>NZ_CP158164.1:0-4544581 GCF_048270625.1 Bacillus haimaensis | reverse complement strand
CATAACCATTCGTGACAACTACAGTTGAGAAGCTCTTACCCATTTTATTTGCAATAAGTTTAGCTGTTTCAAAACGAGTAGTTCCTGCAATTCTTTCTACTTCAATTCCCAGATCACGGATAATTTTTCCACTCCAGGAGTTATAGCACTGCTACCACCAAGAATAATTATTTTCTTTGCATCAAGTCTTAGAAGTTCCTGTTTTGTTTCCTCTACTAATTCATTGCTTTTAGTTAGTAGTATCGGAGCATTAAGTTGGTATGCTAGTGGTGTACCAGCAAGAGCATCAGGAAAATTGTCCCCTCTTGCCAAGACAACCACTTCAGACTTGTCCCAACCAGCTCTGGAAATACTGACAGCAGTAGCATACCGGTTCACACCAGAAATTCTCATATTCTCCAAATAGCTTGAAGCAATATAATATGTTTCATTTGAATGCATATCTTTTACGGGATACCATACAAAGTGGTTTGAATTATTAGTGCCTGCCTGATAAGCTCCAACTATTTGCAAAGCTTCTCCAGCTAAGGTTTTTCTAACTTCAGTTCCTTCTGGACTTGTTCTTAAACGCACTCCACTTTCTGTTGCCTTCACAATATCCCCATTATTGAATAAGTGTTTAGAAGTTTGATATGGCCCATTAACATGATAGTGAGGTTTTCTGAATTGCAAGGAGCCTGAATTTGTATAATAAATATCATCTCTTAATAGCTGTACCGGAAATGCTGTCGTTACCATTTGCGAGTATCTTTCAATGTGACTGTAAATAACATCTTGGTAAGTATTATTTGGGTAGTACTGTGGATCATTACGTCTTGAAATCCCATTATACGCCATAATCGCAAAATACCAATCTTCCATTATCTGCATGTCATTTCCGTTTATTTGCGGTATTCTACCCCAGTTACTGTAAGTCCACTTATCTTTTAATATTCTAATACCCTCTTGTATATTATATACAATATCCGTTTTCAACCTTACAGCTCTATCCGCTGTCATATTAGGCTCAGTAATCTGCATGATTCCAATGCCGCCATCAAATGAAACGATCGGGTCGCCCTTCTCCCAAGTCCCATTGGGATCGTCATTTGTTCTGTATTGTCTCCATGAGCTTTCCTGCCACGCTATCGCTTTTATTATTTCAGGAGGAATACCTGCTTTAAGCGCCTCTTGAGTTAGTAAATTGTTTAATTCTGAAGTAGTCGGGTTTTCCCCTTTTAAATCATCTTCAGCCCCTGTTGATTGAAAGGAGAAGAGTTCTTGTGGAGAAGAATTCATTTTGACATTCGCTTTTATTCCTTGTTCTGTTAAGGAAATAGTCCCCTCATCATTCTGGACGTATAGATCCTTCAAAAAGTTATTACTTTCAAGATGGTTTCCATTGCTGTCTAGATATGTCACTTCTATTCTGTTTTCTACCATATCGATCGAACCTGCTTGATAATCATTGGATAAAAAAACGCGTTTCATTTCATCATCAATTAGCTCAAAAATTACAAAACGTGTGAAACTTCCAGTTCCACTTATTGTATTTTCAAGCAGAAAATAATGCTTCTCATCTTTTATCCATGTGTAAACTTTTGTAACTCCTGCAAATTCATCTACCCACTCTTCTATTAAACTATCATTGGAATAAATGCTCACAGAAGAGTTTTCACCGTTCGAAATATTTATTTTATAGTTTCCAAAGACTACCGTGTTATCACCGATAGGATTTATTTGATGTTTTTGAACATCCATTTCGGCAAAGCCTTTGTCTACAGCCATTAATAACATAAGCACTAAACAAAACTTTACAGCAACAATACATTTTTGAATCAAAAGTTTTCCTCCTTTAATGATGAGTGACAATTATTTCATTACAATTTCAATATTACCAAAAAAATGACACGAGCATGAATAGGTAATTTGTCTAATATTTCATTAATATGTAACTTTTAATAGATTTTTGTAGTGGAAGTTTTTGGAATGAGGTCTACAGAGATATAAATTTCATTTTTCAAAGGAATAATTTAGCATATTTTTCAGATTAGTTGGGTAGTATTTAAATAATGAAGTAGATAGATTACTAAGGGGAATTATTAATGGAGTTTGCAAAAAAAGTCTTTCCGGCCATCAAGCGTCCTTCCATAAGATTCAAAAAAGAAAGATATGCAACCTTTTTCGAAACGTATTGGCTACATACTATTTTATTCACCTGCATCTCTTCAACTGCTCTCGGAATTCCAGCATTCGTTTTTAAATTCGGCTATGATAACGGAATTCCCCTCTTCTATTTGTTAGCTCTATTAATCGCATTGCCGTGGTTTTTGGTACCATCTCTCTATCTTCTCTATATAGGAGATAATTCAAAACGCGCAAAAGGATCATCTTACTCGATGATTGGTATTTTAATCGCTTCTTTTTTCACATGGATAATCTGTCTTTTTCAGCTATAAAAAAACTCCAGTGTAATCTTCATGCACTGGAGTCTTTTTCTATTATTCTTGCTTGGTTGCAATAAATAAGTCCGTAATATATTCAGCCCAAACTTCATGTCCTTTTTCATTAGGTGCAATGCTGGCACTATCATATAAAATATAATCTTTTATTTCTTCAGATTGATAATCCGGCCAATTCTTCCAATGATCAATAAAAGTATGTCCTTCATTTTCAGCTAGGGTTTTTAACTGCTCCACTTCCAACGGATAAAAAGTGGCATTATAAATTGGGTGGGCTGGCTGCAAGAAGATATATGCCTCTTTATTCACTGCCTTAAAATCTTCAATAATCGTCTGAATATTCACTAGGGTATCGTCGATAGTTACAGCACCATTATCATTTAACATAAATGGTTCCAAAATTATGATATCCGTATTTTGTTTTACAGCTTCCATATGTAATTCATCACTTACTACCATTTCTGTGGTGACATTCTGAATATCAAATACAGTAATGTTTACCATTTCTCCATACGTTTCATTCATCTTCTCTTTAAAAATGTCCGGCCAGATACGGTCTCCCATTGTATTGGCTTCTGAACCTACAATAACAATCTCAACCGTATCGTCTGTTTCTTTTGCGACAATAAGCTTGGATGCTGCTTCAGCTGGTAAAGAAGATGTCATTTCTTCAATAGAAATATCCTTCGTTTCCATTGTTTTTTCATCGGTTTTCGGATCCTTATCGTTTTCTATGTTTGTAGTTGCAATAACTTCCTCAGTTGATACTGTAGCGATTTTTTGCTTCCAGTGTATACTTCCGAAGACAATCGCCACCACACAGCTTAAGGCTACTATTACAGTTAATATTCTCATATAAATCACCTCTTCATTTAATATACTATTATTATCCAAAACTTCAATACATCTCCGGAAAATTCTACTAAAATATCTTTCTCTATATGTAATAAATATACATTACATATATTTTTCTACAATTTATGTTACGATTGTAGTTGTATTGGATTATATAAAAACCTATAATCAATGATAGTAACGATTAAAGAAAAAGGAAGAGGACTTCATGTTAAAAAAGAAATGGTTTGTTATATTAATTAGTATTTTAAGTGTTAGTGCCATTGGTGTTGGTGTTTTTGCTTTTACCGTATATAAATCATTGGAGGATACTGCCGCTTCTATGCATACACCTCTTGATCGAACTGCATCTGAAAAAAGGCCAAAAGAAGTAGATTTTAAGAAAAAAGACCCACTATCCTTTTTAATTCTTGGTGTAGATGAAAGACCTGGTGACCGTGGACGTTCTGATTCCATGATTGTTTTAACGGTGAATCCTAATGATAAATCCATGCAAATGGTTAGTATACCCCGTGATACAAGAACAGAAATTATCGGAAAAGGCTTTGATGATAAAATAAATCATGCCTATGCATTTGGCGGTCCTGAAATGTCTATCGCGACCGTAGAAAATTTCTTGGATATTCCAATTGACTATTTTGTCCAAGTAAATATGGAAAGCTTTAAAGATATCGTCGATGCAGTTGGTGGAGTAACGGTAGAAAACAACTTGGTATTTAGTCATAGTGGATTTGACTTCACAAAAGGAACATTGGATTTAGACGGAGAAAAAGCTTTAGCATATTCACGTATGCGCTATGATGATCCTCGCGGTGATTTTGGACGTCAACAACGTCAAAGAGAAATCATTCAAGGTGTAATTAATAAAGGTGCTTCCATCTCATCGGTGACAAAATTCGATGATATTCTAGAAATTTTAGGAAACAACGTAAAAACCAACTTGACTTTTGACGAAATGGTTGACATTCAAGCAAATTATAAAGAGGCAAGACACGAGCTCCAGCAGCACCAGATCTCAGGCCAAGGTCAAATGATCAGTAACGGAACTCAAGATATTTACTATCTTATTGTTACAGAAGAAGAAAGAATGAAGCTTTCTAATCAACTTAAAAAACATTTATCCATCGAAGGCGAATCGGTGGCAAAAAATCAATAGAAAACGGAAAAGACTACCCTTATTATTTAATGGGGTAGTCTTTTCAATTAAAATATACCTAAAAACTTTTTCTTTTTTATTCGTTCTGGAGGATCGATCATCAACCCTTCACCATTTACCAGATACTCAGCATTTTCCATAAAGTAATACCTCATGCTACTGCCAAAATCGTTATCTATTAAAGTGAAAGCCTTCTGCATATTAAAGTTTCTCGTTTTTAGTCCATGTGCATCAGAGGCAATGAAATGCGTTTGGTTCGATTCAATTAATTCATAGGAAAACTTCTTAATTTTCTTCCCGAACCCACCGACTAAGCTAGTAGCTGTCACTTGGGTGCAAACCCCTTTTTTCACTAGATTGTAAAGGACCTCTGGATTTTCGATTATCTCGGAATTACGTTCTGGATGCACAATGATTGGTGTGATGCCTTGAAGTTGAATATCATAAAGTAGTTGTTGAGTATATCTTGGTACATGATTGGAAGGTAGTTCCACAAATAGATATTTCCCAGTATTATTTAATGTGAGAATTTCTCCGCGGTCATAATCCTCTAAAATCTCTCCATAAATTCTCGTCTCTTGTCCAGGCAGAATGGTTAAATCAATTTGTCTGCTTTCAAGAACTGAGTTTAATTGAGTAACATATTTATATATCTCTTCTTTTGTATTATTGTATTTACCGTTTTTATGGTGGGGAGTTGCAATAATATGAGTAATACCTTCTTTTACAGCCTGATTTGCCATTTCTACACTTTCCGTTAAATGCTTTGCACCATCATCTATATTAGGAATGATATGACAATGAATATCTATCATGTTAGTACCTCCCTGCATCCTAGGTCTTTATTCCTGATTAACTACCTTTAATAGTATCATAGAAAAATAAAAAAAGGAAAGATAGTCAAGACGACTATTTTTCCCCATAGTAATAGTAATAATTTCCTTCTTTAAGCTTTTTATTGTTAAGCACTACACCAATAACATTTGCATTTGCCTTTTCTAAAAGCTCTTTTCCTTTAAGTGCATTTTCATTTTCAGTCTTGCCGCTTGATACCACTAAAATAGTCCCATCACATTTATTAGCCAAAATCTGCGCATCTGTTACTGCCAATACAGGTGGTGTATCAAACAGAACTACATCAAACTCTTCTTTTAATTCATCCAACAAATCTCTCATCATTTTTGAACCAAGTAATTCTGCCGGATTTGGAGGAATCGGGCCACTTGGAAGTATGAATAAATTAGGAATCTTGGATTTGAATACAGCTTCTTTTAATGTTAATTGCCTAGTTAATACATTGGTAAGGCCCGTTGTATTTTGTAAGCGAAAAGTATAATGAACGGTAGGTTTTCTTAAATCCGCATCAATTAAAAGTACTTGTTTACCTTGTTGGGCAAATACCGTAGCCAAGTTAGCTACAGTAGTAGATTTTCCTTCTCCAGGGCCTGTTGACGTAACCATCAGCGTACGGATTTGACGATCAATTTGAGAGAACTCAATGTTTGTTCGAATCGTACGATATTGCTCCGAAATTGGTGATTTCGGGTTAGTCATCGCAATCAAACTTCTCATTAATGATGCTTGTTTTTTCTTAGCCAACTGACTCACTCCTTACAGAACCGCGCTTTTCTCTCGTTGCAGGCATTCCACGTTGGTCGTTTTCTGTCATAACAGGAATAGCACCTAATACTGGTAAGTCCAATAGTTTCTCTATATCTTGCTCTGTCTTAATTGTGTTATCCAAATATTCTAGAAGGAACGCGATTCCTACTCCAGCCATTAAGCCAACTACAAAAGCAATAGCCATATTTAAAGCTGGTCTAGGTTTTACAGGTGAAGGGTCTTCAGCTAATTGGGCAGCTGCAAGAACACTCACGTTGTCAACATTCATAATATTCGTTAATTCACTTTGGAAAACATTAGCCAATGTATTCGCAATGTTGACCGCCATAGCTGGATCTTCATCCTGCACAGTAATGGACAATACCTGGGAGTTCTGCTCGCTTGAAACTTGGATTTGATTGTTTAATGCACCTGTAGAACGTTCTAAGTTTAATTCTTCTTGTACTAGTTCCAAAATCCTTGGACTCTTAATAATGACATTGTACGTATTAATTAATTCTATATTTGTTCTAATATCATTAACATTGTACATATTTTGCTCATTATTGCTGGATTGGTTGACTAATAGCTGGGTTGAAGTTTGATAAATTGGCGTAAGTAAGAAAAAACTCACTACCCCACTGACAGTAGTTGCAATTAACGTAATAATAACAATGAGAGAAAGACGTTTTTTCAACGTTTGAAATAACTCCCTTAAGCTGATCGTCTCTTCCATTTGAACCTCCAAAATTTAATTTAAATACATATAGTATCTAGTTTCCTTGACATACAATTGATATTATATAAGAGTTGTCACCATATATCTACATTTTCTTACAAAAAAGTAAGTAGATTTCTGTTTCTATCTTACAATTGAAATCAAAGAAGGATTCGATTGAATGCTTTTTACTCTTGATGGAATCCTTTAGCCAATTAAAAAAAGGCACCTTATTGTGCCCCCTCATCTTCCATATCCTATTTAAAAATACCGAACAGTTTTTTCCTTTTCACTCTACTTGGAACTTCTTTGATAACGGAATTTCCTTCGACCACTAATTCTGCATTCTCTAGAAGAATTTCTTTTATATCTGATCCGAAACCTTTTTCAATAGTGGAATACGCTTCTTGCAACAAAAAAGAACTGCTTTTTTTGTCATGGGCATCTGATGCAATAAAATGAGCCAAATTGGAATCTATTAATTCACTAACAAACCTCTTGACCTTTTTCCCATTATTACCAATCACACTTCCTGCATTTAGTTGCACACATGCACCCTTTTTCACCAATTGATAAAGCTTGTCTGGTGATTCCATTAGTTCTATATTCATTTCCGGATGAGCAATGATAGGGGTTAAACCTTTCATTTGGATATCATAAAGGAGTTGTTCTGTATAGTGAGGTACATGACTAGCTTCAAAGCTGAGAAAGATAAATTTGTTTGCATTGTTAATTGTCAGCATTTGTCCATTTTCATATTTACTCATAAAATCATCTGAAATTGGACACTCTTGACCGGGTAAAACAGTTAAATGAATGGACTCATTTTTTAACCTCTCATTTAGAACATTGACTTTTTCTAATATATCTTGAATAGAACCCTGTGAAATAGCAGGAGTCGCCACTATTATTTCTATACCTTGTGACACTGCTGTTCGGGCCATTTCGATACATTCGGTCATATGTTTAGCTCCATCATCCATAGACGGGAGTATGTGACAATTCAAATCTATCATACAGAACCTCCTGTTAGTACTTTTGCACCATACAACTATAGTATATGTTAACAAAATAATAATATTCTGTGAATAGCCTTTTTTTGTCGTTTTTAAAAGGAATTTGTAAGATAATTTCTTTATTACTTCACTATTGTGTCTTAAAGTTTCATTACTCAGTTTTTACTTTATATGGAACCATCTTAAGGCTTTTTCCCTAATTTTGTTTTCTAAAACATTTACTGTGAAGAAAATAAAAAAGAACACCCATAAAGGTGTCCTCTTCTCATTATAAAACCGGCTTCGCATACACGATGTATCTCTCAGGCGCCCGCCCAGTTAAGGTGAACGGATAGCAGGTTGTCAGGATCAATTCTTCTTTTTCTTTCTGCAGGGTAATGATGCTTGTATCGTCTTTGTCGACAATTTTTGTTTCATAGATTTCATACATGTAATCCCCATAAGGCAGGGAAACCACAAACTTATCCCCCAGTTCCAATTCCCCCAGACGCAGGAATACGGTGTCGCGATGGCCGGAGAAGACGATCTGTCCGAGCTCCCCTGGATAGGATGCACCACGGTAGTGACCTACTCCCTTTTCCAATTCATCGGGATCCGTTCCTTCTACAATCGGCAGCTGCGCTTCAAACCTCGGAATCTGCAAGATGCCTACTACATCACCAACAGCCGGGTCCCAATCTTCGGGCTTGGTCGGCCACTCTCTGTCCTTTTCCGAACTAGGAGCTGTTTCCTTCTCCTGATCTCCGGAAGTCAGCGCCACCGCATCTTGAAGGGCAGCTTCCGTTTTACGATCTAACGTCCACTTCTCATACAATCCATACCCGATAAACGAAATCCCTCCTATAATAAACAAGAGGGCCAGAATCATCCCTTTTCTCACTATCCACTCTTCTCCTTTTCATGTCGGACCAACACCCCGAAAAGTGCATGCAACATATTTTCTATCTTCATTATATAGACATGGATTATTCATTTCCATATTAATTACATTGGATAAAACGTTTTACTGAATATGAATTTGGACATAAAAAAATCGCCTGCACCGTATAGTATGTAAATAGCCACTAGTGCAAACGATTTCATATGTACTATTTTACACAAAAATCAGAAAACTTCAATGTTTATTTATAGTATCCCATTAAAAATTCCCGACATCCTTTGCATAACCATCGGTAAGAACGCTGCTAAAAGATGTGTGGCAATCAGTGTATAGTGGTAAAATCTCTGCTTTGCCATCCGGAACACCAACGGAATGACGACCAAAAAGATTCCTGTTACGCTGATCAAGGAATAAATCAGTGTCCCTTTCTCTTCCCCATATGTAACCAGCAAATAGAAGAAACCAACAATACTGATATTATAAATTAATAATAGCAAAGACAATGCAAAGCAAACGAAATTGATAATAGCCTTTGTTTTTGGTCCGATTTTGATTTTCCCCATGAGTGCTGCCTCCTTTCTCTCTTTCTAGCAAGTTTTCTATTAATTTCGCTAAATGGGGACAAATTTCCTGTTTTTATTACAAATGAAATTATTTTTATATGACAATTTTATTAGAAGTACCATAACTGACAGGGTACTCACGAAAGGGTGGAGCGCTTTTCCCAACTGCCACCCCATATCCTATGCACTAATAAACGTCGAATATCCCTGCTTGCGCAATTGTTCTGCCAGACGGTCGGCATTTTCCTTTTGTGAAAATGCGCCAACTTGGACCTTATACAGTCCCTGTTCTAGAAAAGCAAAGGTGCTATAGCCTTTGCGATCCAATTCTTTTGCTAGGTTATCTGCATTTTCCTTTGCCTTGAATGCGCCAACTTGGACCTTATAGGAATTGGTTGATGGGAGACCTGTCGTATTCAGCTCCAGATTGAAGTGTTCCGCAATACCTTCTGCAATGGCACGGGCACATGTTTCCCGATAGCTATCCGTCCTTAATAGCTGCGCTTCTTGGTAATAGGTCATATACCCGCATTCACACAGAATAGACGCCATGTTCGTCTCTCTTAAAACATGGAAATCTGCTGATTTGATCCCTCTATCTCTTCTGCCAGTTTCCTGTATCAGCCTTTTATGAACCGAATTTGCCAGAAGATCGGAGTTTGGGGAAGCAACTGTCGGTGTATATGTCTCGATCCCATTTACCGTGTTCCAACCCCCTGCCCCATAAGCATTGGCATGTATGGAAACAAATGCATCAGCCCCCCAGCTATTTGCACGATCTGTACGCTCCTGCAAAGGGACATCCCGGTCGTCCGAATGAGTAAATAGAACTTCGGCATTTTGATACCTTGACAGCTCCTGTCTGGCAAATTCCGCTACAACACGATTAAATTCGTACTCTTTCATTCCATCTGGTGTACGTTTTCCTGGTGTGTTATATCCATGACCGGCATCTAACACAATCTTCATCCCTTCCACCTCATTCATATTGGTTTCTTTGTACTAGTATGATATGCACACACTGTCATTAATTGACTAAACAAGGCACCTGCCCCATCCACCCCTGTAACCTTTTATATTATTTTGCGTCTAACCTTACAAAGAGACGTATGGGTCATAACACGGTTTGATAGAGTAGGAAACAAGGTATATCCCAGAATGAAATAGCACAGATGGAGGAATGATGATGAAGAGAATCGCACTTTTACTCACAATGTCCCTTCTTTTGGCCGCATGCGGTACAGCCCAGGAGAACAACACGGCTACTGAGGCACCAGACGAAACGACAAACAGTTCAGATGGAAATAATGAGGAAAATAAGACAGGCAGCCCAGGAGGAGAAAGCGGCTTGAAGAAACCGGATAGAAATAAGGAAGTAAAGGGAGAAGACCCGAACAAGCAGAAACTCTCCAGCACGTTGGAACAAAAGGACAGCTCTTTCGTCTTTACAGTAGAAAATGATACTGGCAAAGACGCGGAAATAACATTTTCCTCTGGCCAGGAATATGATTATATGGTGTACGATTCAGAAGGTAAGCTAGTCAAGAAGTTATCGGAAGGAATGATGTACACGCAAGCAATCAAGGAAGAAGTCATTGCCCCCGGGGAAACGGTTTCCTATTCTGCATCCTTTGAAGAAGTAGCCTCCGGTCTGGCTAAAGGAGAATACACCATCGAGTTCGTCTTCACAGAACAAAATTTCCAAGCGTCCGCCAAAGAAGCATTTAACGTGGAATAAGAAGGGAAGTTTTCCCCAAGGTTGTAACTCCTTGTTAAAAAACCTATAATGGAATAAGAAGATTTTACCGTAAAAGTGCGTGTTCAAAAAGGAGGATAAAAAGAGCAAAGAAGTTCGAGGAAGCGAAGTCTCGAGCACCGCAGCGTATGGTTTGTATACGCGAGGAGCACAGAGACAAGCTGACGAAGAAATTCGAAGCTATTTTTACCGGACTTTTTGAACATCAACTAAAAGAAAGGTCTACATATGATAAGTAGGCCTTTTATTCGTTTTGGATGGTGACAAAAATGGAGCAGTTTGCAACTTGGTTAATCAATACATATCCGCTGTCAGAGGAAAAGAACCGTGTACTTCTAAAAGGCGCCCTGCAGCTTTTCCGGCAAGGAAACGTGATAAATGCCCTTGAAGAGGGTTCTGGCATTACAGGGAAGGTGCAGGATAATGGCCACCGCCATGTACTGCTGGATATGGACATCCATGAATTGAGCAGGTGTTCATGTGGATCTGTTTCACTTTGCATCCATCAGCTCGCAACCTTTCTAGCTTTTTGGTCACAGACAAGAACCATCGCATCGCTCATTGAAAAATGGAAGGAAGCTACCCCTCATACCGCATCCGAACCGCTCCCCCTTTTCCAAAAGAAGAAAGTGGATAGCTATTCAGATACATCTCTTACAAGCTGGCTGGACTTTGTGGAGCATCAGCATGATCAATATAAGCGTTCCATCCCTTCAACCAGAACGTATTTGACCGGTCTGACACATGCATTCTTTCCAAAGCTCCGTTTATTGGCACCCAAAAAGGCTGAAATTCGCCCGCTCTTCCTCCTGCACGCCTCTCTCTTTTGCATGCAAGAGGTGATGAAAAACTATGATTCTTCTCAGCCTTATCAATATATAGTTGATATCCTGCACCGTTTCGTGGATGAAGTCGAGGAGGAAGCGAAAGGATTATTTCATAGTGCGATTGCATTCCAGCTCGACTCCTTGTTGAAGGAAAGCAGGGAGTTGATCCGACACATGCTCCTGCAGCAGGAAGAGCCTTTTATTCGTGAGGTTTTCTATTGCTTTCAGTTCATGTGGAATGACGTGTTTCAACGCAGAAACTGGATGTCATCCGAATTGAAAGAGCTGGAAGACGACCTGACCCTGCAAGCCGAATTAGCAAAAACACATCTCCTTTTCCTTCAAAAAAAGGACGATGAAGCACTGCATATAGTAAAGAAGCATTCCAATCGGTACGCTCCTTATGTGTTCAATTGGCTTCAGGCACTAGCGAGCTCTAAGGCAAAGGACCGATTGGATATTTGGCTGCAAACCGCATTGCCTATCGTTACCAGCTATATCCATGATGAGCCGACCTATGACCGCAAACGACAGCTCACAAAGCACCTTTTGAAACTTTTGACGGACTACGCACTGGAAACAAAGCATGATGCCATGTACATCGAGGCGATGAAGAGCTTGATGCCCTATAGCTATGGCGAATACGAGTGGTACCTTTTCGAAACGAAAAAATTTCGGAAGTGGGTGGAGCTCCAGCTTTGGATGGGGTTTGAACTAAGCGGTCTCGAGGCATATAAGATCAAGACAATCAAAAAAGCCGATCCGTACGCCCTCTTTCCCCTCTATCATATTGCCATTCAGCAGGCGATCGGCCAGCGGAACAAGAGCTCCTACAAGGAAGCAACAAGTTTATTAAAGGCTCTGCACTCTTTATATAAAAAGGAAAAACTCGAAGATGTCTGGGTGGAGTATATTTCTCAGATAAAAGAAGGAACCAAACGACTCCGCTCCTTCCAAGAAGAACTGAAAAAAGGAAGATTCACATATGATTAATGGATCATTATCCGCCAACTCGATATACGATGAAAAAACGAACAGGTTTTTCCTATATGTGCAGCTGAAATCATCTGTACTGCCGCCTTCGCGTTTCATCCCGCTGTTATTCACCTGGCATGAAGGCTCTTTTTTTGGTTCCTTTTTCCAGGAGTCCGCTTTTCAGGGGAAAACGGGTATCTTCATTTCTCCAGCGGATGCATTGGAGCTTTTTGCAAACAATACGGAGAATTCTTTTCTGCAGCTTGAATGGTGTGACCAATCGGAGCTGTATCGTCTATTGGCACCAACCGTTTCATCCATTTTCAATCAGAAAGCATTTCAGCCTGATTTTTCCGAGTGGCAGAACGACAGGCTTTCCTTTTCTTTGACGGATGAAGGAAACAAACTGGTCCAGGAAAATCCGCTTCTCCCCTCCTATAGGGAAAAAATAGAAGAGTGGATTGGATCAATCATGAAGGACTGGATAAAAAATGAGAAGACCGAGACATTGCGCTCCTATTGGGCGGAGTACTCTAATTCAGCCTCTCTTCTTTCCTATGACAGCCACACCAATTATCTGGATGAAGAGGATTGGCTTAAGGATATTGGATGGTTGAAGGACACCACGCCATTCTCAGTCGGCTTGCGATTATTGGAACCGGAGGAAGCCTATGCGGACTGGAGACTGGAGACCCTCCTAAAAGATAAAAAGACGGAGGAATTATACGTCTGGGAGCAGGATAAACTTCCCGCCTCTTATAAAAAGTTCAAAAAAGAAGTCGAGCGCAGCTTTAAGAAGTGGCAGCGTGTCACTCCTTCCCTATTTTCCAATGGTCAGATCCGAGAGGCCTTAACCGAAGAGGATGCATGGCGATTCCTGGTGGACGGCAGTGAAAGACTGCTCGAAATCGGCAGCTTTATCCTGCTTCCATCATGGTGGCAGGCTGTAAAAGATTCCCGACTGAAAATCAAAGCTCGGGTAAACAGCTCCAAAAAAGGATCTTCCCATTCCACCTCCTTTGTCGGCCTGCAATCACTTGTCAATTTCGAGTGGCGTTTCTCCACCAGGAACACGGAGCTGACAGAAGAGGAGTTCCTGGCATTGGTGGAGCAGAACCGTCGCATTGTTCAAATCAAAGGGGAATGGGTCGTTTTAGATCCTCAATTTATTGAAGAAATAAAACTTATGATGAAGCAGGCGGAAGAAACCGGGATCCGTATCGAGGATCTTCTGAAAAGCCACGCCTCCAACCACTTTGACGAGCATCAGGAGGGAACGGGAAGCTACTCCATGAGTGAAATCACCTATGAGATGACTGGTCCGCTTCAGAACCTGGTCGAGCAGCTCTATCAAGGAAAAGCGCTTCCTGATTTTGAAGCTCCATCAACCTTCAAAGGGGAACTGCGCCCATACCAGGAGCAAGGCGCCGCCTGGCTACTGTTTTTGAGAAAGCATGGATTTGGAGCATGCCTGGCAGATGATATGGGACTCGGAAAAACGATTCAGCTTATCGCCTACTTCCTTGCGTGCAAGGAGCTCGAGGATAATCAAGAGCGTGAACCGGTTCTGATCATCTGTCCGACCTCTGTTCTAGGGAACTGGCAGAAGGAGTTGGAAAAGTTCGCTCCAAGCCTGAACGTCATGCTGTACTACGGAACAAACCGAAATAAGGGCGACAGCTTTTTGGATTCGATAAAAGGAGCAGACGTCGTACTGACTTCCTATGCAATATCTCATTTGGATGAAGAAGAACTATCCAATGTTCGTTGGAGCACCGTTTGCCTCGACGAAGCGCAGAACATCAAGAATGCCGATACGAAGCAATCTCAGGCAGTTCGGAATCTGCAAGGTCTTCACCATATCGCCCTGACAGGTACGCCAATGGAAAACCGCTTGTCCGAGCTATGGGCGATCTTTGATTTTATTAATCCTGGATACCTCGGATCATTAGGAGCCTTTCATAAGCAATTTGTTCTTCCTATTGAAAAAGATCAGGATAAACGCAAAATCCAGCAGCTGCAGATGCTCATCCAGCCTTTCCTGCTCCGTCGAACCAAGCAGGATGAGCAGGTGGCACTCAACCTGCCGGAGAAGCAGGAGCAGAAGGAATACTGCCCGTTGACCATCGAACAGGCATCCATCTACGAACAGCTTGTGAAAGAAACGTTGGAAAAAGTGGAGTCCTTGGGTGGCATCCAGCGCAGAGGTCTCGTGCTGAAGATGCTAGGTCAGCTGAAGCAGGTTTGCGACCACCCTTCCCTTTATTTAAAAGAGGAAGAGCCGACCAACCTGATGATGCGCTCCACGAAAATGGAGAAGCTGGTGGAGCTCGTGGAACAGATTCGTCTGCGCAACGAAAGCTGCCTTATTTTTACCCAGTACATCGCAATGGGGAATATGATTATTGAAGCCATTGAGAAAGCACTTGGTGAAAGAGGTAGATTTTTAAATGGCAGTGTCGTGAAGAAGGACCGTGATAATCTCATCACCTCCTTCCAGAACGGGGAGTTCCATGTGCTGGTTCTCTCCTTGAAGGCAGGCGGAACAGGACTGAACCTCACAGCCGCCAATCACGTCATCCACTATGACCGCTGGTGGAACCCGGCAGTGGAAAACCAGGCAACAGACCGTGCGTACCGGATCGGTCAGAACCGCTTCGTCCATGTCCATAAGTTCATTGCAACCGGGACACTGGAAGAAAAGATAGATGCCATGATCGAATCCAAACAGGCACTGAACAACCAGATCATTACGAGCGAAGGCTGGATTACCGAGCTTAGCAACGAAGATCTGAAGGAACTTCTGACATTACGTTAAAGCTCTTTTCTAAGAGTTTGTTGCTTTTGGCCGTAAAAAAGAGCACGAATATGAGTAATATTACGGGCTTTAATTGTATTCGAAAAAGCAACAATTTATGCGAAAACAGCCAATGTTAAAAAAACGCGAGTCATTCACATCGAATGACTCGCGCTTTTTCTTATGGATGAGGCTTTGGAAGTGATGTAGCCCGCTGTTATCCCGACCAGCCCTCCGGTACAATCAAGCCACACATCTATCCAGCGGCCGCTCCTGTCAGGATGAAGGTACTGAAGATACTCGTCCAGCATGGAAATGAAAAGCACCATGCAGCAGCTCAACAGGAACACCCGCCTTCTCCGATTATGTAAGAAACTGCGGAAGTAACGGACAATGACGAACCCTAGCATAAAATAAAAGAACAGGTGGGCAGCCTTTCGGAATAGAAATTCCACAAGAGCATAACCTCCACTCGTTTCCACACTGATTACACTCCCATCAAAGTTCAGCTGAAATCCCTTCAGCCACACCAAAAGGCTTTCCTCCGGCACCAGCAATCTCAGATATGGCCTGATATCCTGGGACGCATAGGACATGGAGGAAAGGTGAAATAGAAGCACCGTCCATCCGATTGCAAGGAAGAGATAATAGTATTTTCTTCTTTTTAAAAACATAGGATCACCACTATTCGATTCAATAGTAACGGTGTGTCCTATTTTTCATCTATCTATACGCTACTGATGCATACTTCTCACCCTCGGAAGGGAAAGAAAACTGCTTTTTCCTTTGTGCTTGATGGAAATTCTCTTTAGAAGGCTGATAATAAGTGGTTCGTCAAGTTCCTGAGGATCGTCAAACCGGATGAAAGCTCTGCGGTGTTCTTGCCAGACATAGGAGGAAATTTCTATGGAGCTTGTTTCAAGATATACTTTTATGGATATGATCTGCATATCTTCCGTTGAACGGAATTGTATTTCTACTGCTTGATGGTTATTTGTGACAATACTTCTGACATCGCAATCATCACATTCATGACTCTCCCTATCACAGAGCTGCAAGGCATCATAGAAAGAAAAACCATGACTTGCGTAAGAATAGGTAGGCTCCTTAATATAAATAAAATAATTCTCCTGATTATGAATCGGATTCTTTACCCTTTGAAGAAATGCAATACTGTATAAATGGAACTCTACCATTTTCTCACTCCCCTATTCCTACATAATTGGTTCACTTCTATTATTTCGTTTTTTTCCAAATATGGAAACCTTTTTATAACTTTATCAATTACAAAAAACCGATGACGAAGTACTTGAGGTAGTCGATTATTTAAAAAAGAATCCAAAATTCAAGAAATCTCTACATATGTATACAAAACTGAATGTCAAATACAAAAAAACCATAGAAAAGAACTTTCGAACTCTCGTTGAAGACCTTTCCTGAAAAGAGCCAACCCGAAACAGGTTGGCACAAATATTGGAGAGCAGGGAGGACATTTTCTCTGTGAAGATTCTAAGAGGGCTTATCCAGGTTAATAAGCAAAAGAAAAAGGCAGCTTGTTTCGAAAAGTTGCCTTTTATTAGAAAGGCTAAAGCATCATGGGAGGGGTTCCCTATTGCTTAATGGTTAACAATTCAACATTAGCGAAAGAGATGGTTAAAATGGCAGCTCCACTTTTTCCAATTCTTTTTGCACTGTTTTTTCCACCTTTACTGCAGGCGGCTTCCGTTCCAAAAATCGCACATTATCTGCGACCACATCCGTTACAAACACCGTCGTACCGTTCTGACCTTCGTATTTCCTCGTCTGGATCCTTCCGGTAATTCCGATTAAAGCACCTTTTCTGCAATAGTTGGCTGTTGTCTCTGCCAGCTTTCTCCACACGGTGCAGGATACAAAATCCGCCTCCACCACACCATCCTGGTTTTTGAAATTTCGGTTTACCGCGAGATGAAAGCTTGCCAATGCCGTTCCATCACTCGTATACCTCAGTTCTGGATCCTTCGTCAATCGCCCAACGAGAATAACTTGATTAATCACGTTCCTTCCCTCCTTTTTCGTATTCTTGTCTCTTGCTCCGTAATCATAACTGCAAGAGGGGATACTGGTAAAATGGAGGTTATTAATTTTTTCATAAGGTTTTGAGTCGAAAATGGTCGTTTCCCGTAATCAAAATCACATTTCGTATAGCACTCTCTTCTTAATAGATGAAATTTCATCATGGGAGAGATTTTTTAGAGAGACACTTTTCGGTGTGGAATTTAAAAACTTTAAAACCGTGAGTGGATTGCAGCGGAAGGCAATTGACTCCTGCGGGAGACAGCGCTTAGATGGAGACCCCACAGGCGCAGCCGAGGAGGCTCTCAAGCCCCGCGGAAAGCAATTGCCTGCAGCGGAAATCCACGGGCAAAATTTTCACAACAAATCAAATTAATGGGAACGTATCTTTCCGAACCAATATGATATAATAAAACCAAATTGGTACAGGCACGACAATAACACCCGCTGGAGGGAAAGTATGAAAACGTTCAAACTTGTTGCATTGTCCATCGTACACGGGGAAAACGTTGAAAAGTTAGACTTACAAGACGGATTGATCATCAATAGAGAATACGGCAAGGAAAACTGGCTCATTGAAGCCCTTCTTCCAAAGGAAAATCCGGAAAAATATCAATCCATATTAGAAAATAAACAAACTGTTCATGTCCAAGCTACCATCTCCAAACCAACCAATGATCCCGCTTCATTCGAAGCTGTTATCAGGAACGTGGCTGTGATGGACGAGCGTATGAGCATCCTCTTTGAAGGAGAACTGTTCCGCCGCAACAATAACTATCCGGAAAAGCTCTTGGAATCATTGGTGGAGAGCGGCTTTAACGGGGATGAACTATTGCAGGCTTTCAAGGAGAAAATCAATGAGAAGCCTGTATTGCAGAAGTCAAAATAATAAGCCGACCTTTGGTGGTTGGCTTTTTTATTTTGTGGCGGTGAGATTACTTTGTTTGGCATGACGCGCGATATTTGTCGTTTATTGACTTTTTGCACGCAAATGATGCGTTTTTTTGCGCAAATCAGGATTTTTCATCGTAAACCACGATTTTTGTGCGCAAATTTAATTTTTTGTGCAGAAACCATGAGTTTTTGTGCATAACGCAAATTAACCTTCACTTGCTAGCATTCGCTCCGATAAAGGATGTAACTCACACAGTATTTTATTATAGTAATTTTTAAACGAACGTTTGATTAAATGCTAGGATAATGGAGCAATAACAATACTTTCATATACACAAAGTGAATTTACCCCTTTTAATTACTATAGAAAGATAATATGACTTCTCCATACTTTAGCTAGTAAATCCGCACTGCCTCCAAAACATATCGCTCTGGGGCACTTCCGATAAACCGAAACGGATAACACGTCGTCACAGTAAGGGTTTCCTTTGGTTTTGGCACAAGGACCGTCGTATCATCCGCCTTCACAATGCGAATCCGCTTAATTTTATAATGATAGCTCTGCCCGCCATTCTCCACGTGAAGCGAATCCCCCAACTCTAACTCCCCCAACCGGCGGAATACTGTATCTCGATGGCCTGAAAGCACGATATTACCATCTTCCCCTGGCAACATGCTATTTGCAACATGGCCGATTCCCTTTTTCAACTCAGCCTCAGAGGCTCCGTGATAGATTGGAATACTCGCCTCCAGTTCAGGAATGGCGAGGTTACCGATCAAATCTCCGACCTCCATCTGCCCCCAGGGATTCTTTACATCCTCCTTATCCTGTAGATCACCTTCATCCCATTCCTCCACAGCCGAATACCCTTGCCAATAGGAAAGACCGCTTCCCACGAACAAAGCGGCCCCAATAATAAATATCACGATAGATGCTATTCGAAGCTTGACCATGGACTACCCTCTTCCAACTGCCAAGGACCGGCGATATAGGATTCCTGCAGCGGCTACAAGCAAGAATCCCAGAGCCATACCCAAACCATACGGGGAGGCAGTATCGGGCATTCTATTATGGTAGAGTTCATCACTCAATTGCACGCCGAGTTGTCCGAGATGGATCAATTCTTTTCCTGTTTGTTGAACATAGGCAGGAGAAATAATCTGGTCATTCATTTGTGCAGTGGCCAAAAGCTCTCCCTCCTGGTTAAAAAGCTCCAAATGCACCGTTTTCCCTTCCAACCATCCAGGCTGCAAAAGCTGTTCCTGCGTGATTGCCTCTTTATTTTCACGACTTTCCATATGAAGATTAGCGGTTACGTCAAACGCATTCATAAAATCTGTCCAGAGCGAAAATATCTTTTCCACGGAGTTCGGTTCTTCTTCAACCTTTTGCTCCAGCAACTCCAGTTCCGCCTGCAAGACTTCATTCGGCAAGCCAAGGATATGCTGGAATATCAGTCGTGCTTCCTCTGCCTGAAAGCCGACGGAAACAAGGAAATCCTCCGCCCTTGCAACCTCCTCTTCATGCGTCAGGTAAAAATCCACTGCAATTTCAAGGTCCTCCAAGAAGGTATAGTCCTGTACCTTTTCTCCAAACCTCGATAGCAGGATTTCCAGCTCTTCCTCCGTCAGATTGTAGGAGTCGAGCATTCCATGGAGAATTTCTTTATTGATGGGGGTTCCCAGCTCTGACTGCAGATGCTCTATATCACGGAAATCATCCAGGCTTACTTCATAAAACTTTAAATAAGTATCCAAATCATGTCGGGTCCATCCGATTTCCTTCAGATAATTGTCAACTTCATTCTCTGTTGGCGCAGCAAGTACAGACCCGGGAGTTCCCGCTATAGAAATAGCCAAAACCAACATAGAAATCATGGCAACAAAACGCTTCATCAAAACGTCCTCCTCTTTATCGTCGCATTCTTTCCCCTAGTTTGACCAAAATATGGTGGAAATATGTAGCAGCGCAAAGAAAAAAGCTCTGAATCTACCTTATGGTAAAATCAGAGCTTCTTCACAGATTTTATTGCAATGCAGCTTCGATATCCTGTTGGAAAGTCTGGATGACAGGCTGTAGAACCTCATCGAGTTTGCGGTATGTGGAGGAAACACTTCCAGGGGAAATGCCGAATTCCTCGGATAACGACTTTTGCGTTTCGACCTGCTCCTGCATGAATTGCACATCCAGGAAATAGATTAAGGCCGCGGCATAGTTCGGTTCATTCCGGATAGCAGGACTCTCCTTCATGCAATAGACGGACCAGAGCATATGGGCGAATTCCTGAAATCTTTTTGGGTATCTGCGCTTTTCAGCCGCCTCCACAAAAAGCTCCAACACCTTTTCCTGGGCTTCATTTTGTACAGGCAGTTCCTGTACATCCTCTTCTGATAATTCAAATTCGATGACATGCCCAGCCAGTGTCGGGAACATGGAACAGACTTGTTCTTTAGACAAGTTTTCCTTTTCAAGAAGAAGCTGCAGCTTTTCCTCAATGCGGATAGCCTCCAACGTCCCTCTTTCGAACGTGGACATGAAGACGACCTGTGCATCTTGAAACGGTACAAACATCCCCACAACCAGCTCGTTCTTGCTTAGGCCTTCTTCTCGTTCAATGAATTTGACTTTGACTTTCTCGCTTGTAAAACAGTCTTCCATCGTGTATTGGGCACTACGAACATTGGATACCTTATATACAGAAGGCTGGGCTGTCTGCCAGCTCTCCGCCCACTCCTTCACTTGAGGACGAGAGAATTTATGCTCGTTTCCTTTTACAAATTCCTGCACAATGGTCTGTCCGCTCTCACGCACGACTGTGAACATATACCAAAGGTGGACAATTTCCTGGTAGGCTTCTTTTTTATCCTGATCCAGTTCGAATTTATGTACATGCTTGCTCGCTGCCTCTTCCAACTCACAGGCATATTTATCGTATGCATAACGCATGATATCAATCTGAAGTGCCATCAGTTCCGACTCCAGCACTTTCTCAAAACTTGCTTCCTGCTCTTTTTCACAACACTTCTTATACTTTCTTCCGCTTCCGCAAGGACACGGGTCGTTTCTTCCAATCATCCAATCACCTTACACTTTTAGTAGATTCTAAGTTGTATAGGCATCTGCCATTAAACACAACGTTTCTCATTTTATCATAGATTAAGGATTGGTGTAGATCTTGGACATTTGTAAAAAACGGAAAAACACCGCTATCCTAAGCGGTGTTCTCCCAAATTACGAATCTATTTATTTGATAAGCATTTGCAGCTTTTCTCTCATTTCATTAACAAGCTCAATCATGGAGATGTTCTCACGTTCCATCCCTTGCTGATAGGCATACTGTAGAACCTTGATGATTTCATCCTGGCTTTCGATATTTTTAAAATAATCGTTCATTTGATTTTTATTCACCGCCTGTCTATTTACAAATTATAAAACAATTTTACTAGATTTCTAAAAAATGGCAATAAAAATTTGTGATTTTTTGTATATTTTTAATAATCTTAGTTCAATTTAATTTTTACTTATGTTTGTTGAATACCTCATAGCAATTTATTTAAACCAGTTTTGAAGAGTTTTTCTTCATTTTCAGCTATTCTTACCGATAATATGTTTATAGATTACAAATTCCTTCAAGATATTTGAAATTAACTCGTAAAATATTACTATCTTTTGTGAAAAACTTGAAAATTATGAATTTTTTTGTTAGAAATTAGATGATATTGTATTTTAGACGAACACCTCTTCACATAATTCCAATATTCGGAGGATTAATATGGTATATGATGGGATTATTATCGCTTTAATTGTAGGTCTTTTTCGAGGTGGAAATTTCAAAGGGTTAGCAGATATGAAATTAAAACAGGCTTGGGTCTTTCCTGTATTATTGATGATTCAAATTGCTGTTTATATCTTGCAGAACAAAGTTCCCGCGCTTGGATTGTACAGTAATACTATTTTCATACTGGTTTATATTGTAGGTTTGTATTTTCTTTGGCTGAACCGCCATCACCCTGGATTTTTCATCATCTTTATTGGAGTATTATTAAATTTCCTTGTTATGGCATTCAATGGTGGAAGAATGCCGGTTTCATTAGAAGCCAGCTCAGTACTTGACCCCAGCTTTATAGAAGCTTTAAAAACCGGTCTTTATGGAAAACATGCAGCAATCACAGAATCTACCAGACTAGCATTTCTAGGAGATATCATTCCATTATCTGCACCGTACCCCCGTGAACAAATTATCAGCATTGGCGATGTAATTATGAATATAGGCGTTTTCTTCTTCATCCAATACTTAATGCTAGGGAAAATAGCTAAGAATCCCACTCCTCAAGTAACCACAACAAACTGATTCCCATTGTGCTAGTTGAAGGGAGGTGACAAAATGAACGCACGTACAAAAACTGCAATCATTAACCTTTTTGTGATTGGTTCTGTAATTGTAGCTTTAACATCAGGCTTTAGACTTATATAATAAACATAAAGAGGAACGATCGTTGATTATTCCTCTTTATTAATTAAAAAAAGAGTGTGATTTTAGTGGAAAGTGGAAACATATTCAATAGAATTTCAAGTATTTACCTCATTGTCGTTTCGGCATTAGGCTTTGGCATATTTATTTTACATGCCGACTTCCCTATATACTCCTTACCTGAGTGGGTAATGTTTTATTCATTAGTTGGTGCACTTTTACTTTTATACCATTTCATTATTCCATTGCCTCCAAAAGGAAATTCCATATCCATGGATTCTGCTATTTACTTAGCGGTTTTATTTCTTTATGGAGTAGAAACTACCCTCCACTTATTATTCCTATGTAACATTATTTTTTCCATATGGAACAGACATATTGTTTGGTGGAAACATTTTTTTAATTTCTCCATCTATTCCATTATGATTATCTCTGCTCATTACAGCTTCTTATGGTCAGGTGGTATTCAGAGTAGTGAAAGCACCTCTATGCTCCCTTTCACTGTATCTTTAACTGTTTATTTTTTACTTAATGTCTTATTGATTTGGATGTATTTTATTCTTTCACAATCTCAATCCATTAAAGAAACACTTCACTCTTATTTTTCTAAGGGCGTCGTTATTGAATCTTTAATAAGTTATGGTAGCACACTTGTATTATCTATAATTCTTACAATTCTTTTAAAAGAAGAGCAATTTTTTGGTCTATTCCTTTTTACTATTCTGTCTGTTCTATTATCCTTTGCTTTTCAGAAATTCTTTGAACTATTTAAAGAGTCTGAGGAAAGAGCAAACAAAGACTTCCTGACCAACCTTTTTAATCACGGTTATTTTAAACTTAAATTAGACGAAACCTATAAAAGCCTTGGGAGTAATGAAACCTTTAGCATTGCATTATTAGATATCGACGATTTCAAAAAATACAATGATCAGAACGGCCATCTGCAAGGTGATGAGTTGTTACGGTTCATTGGGCAATTTTTAATCAATAAAACCAAGCTGACCCCTTATACGCCTGCACGATACGGTGGAGAGGAGTTCGCCATTCTATTTCCAGATGTTACAAAGGATGAAGCCAGCGTATTTTTGAATAAAATCCGCAAGGACTTCAACGATACACCCTTTAAAGGTGCGGACGACCTACCATTGAAATGCTTGTCCTTCTCGGCCGGGATTACAGAGTACGAGCCTGGGACCTATAATTCTACAGAGCTTTTGAATAAAGCGGATAAGGCGCTCTATTATGCGAAGGCCCAAGGGAAAAACAATGTTCAGATCTATTATGAAGAGGCGGATGTTTATCAGAATAACTTGTATCTGGTAAAGGAAATCGAGAATCTTGAACAGCAATTGCAGATTTTCCTTCCTAAAGATGTGTACACCTATCAGCATAGCAAACGAGTATTTAAATATGCCATGGACTTCAGCAAAAAGCTTGAGCTGAGCGATCATGAGAAACAGACGCTTATCCTTGGTGCATTGATTCACGATATCGGGAAAGTGGAAATCCCACGAGATATCATCAATAAAAAAGGAAAGCTTGATCCTCATGAGTGGGAGATTATGAAAAAGCACGTACTTTGGGGGAAAGAGATTGTTTCCACTACGAAGAAGTACGAAGAGCTGCTCCCATTGGTCGAGTTGCATCACGAACGCTTTGACGGAAAAGGATATCCTTCTGGCCTTCGAGGCAATAACATTCCAAAGCTTGCCCGAATCCTCTGTCTCATTGATTCGTTTGATGCCATGACTACCGAGCGCCCTTATCAGCCTACTAAAACTTTTAGTGAGGCTTTTGCAGAGCTTCGCCGCTGTAGCGGAAGTCAATTTGACCCACAATATGTGGAACCGTTCATCGAAGTCATACAGGAAAAATTCCCTGCCCTTTCAAAAAAGGAAAGGCTGGAGGAAGAACCAAAACAAGCAGCGCAATGATAAATTTGCGCTGCTTTCTATTATTTTATATAGTAATTGGGAGAGAAGGTGATTAGATGAAGCTAATGAAAGGTTTGCTTATAACTGTAATTATTCTTGGTGCAATAGGGGCTGCATGCTACTACTTCATCAATAAGTATATCGAGGATAGAGCTGTTGAATATGTGGAGCAGGATTTAGATGACAACAATATTGCTATGGCACGGGAATATGTAGACAACGCCCCCTCCTTGAAAGCTTATATTTCAGAAGGTGCGGACGCCAACCTCGAGGAATTGCCGTTTCAGACGAGAGAGGAAGCGACAAGGGTAGTGATGAAAAAGCTGAGCCTCCAGGAAATACAGGCTATCCAGGCAAAAGCGGCCGACGGAATGACAGATGCGGAAGCGATGGAGCTTGCGGATACCTTTGAGGAAAAATTGACGGATGAAGAGCTATTGGCATTGAAGGCTATAATTTATAAAGAGCTGTATGAATAAGATCTTAAAAAGAGGTTTGACATTTTTCCTATTGTCGAACCTCTTTATATATATAAACAACTATCTTAATAAATTATTCACGGCTTTATCGCTTACAGCACCTCGTCCACCTAATACATGAAAAGTATCAAGTTGCTTTGAACGTATTAGATTTGTAATTTCGGGACGAACCTGATCATCAATAAGCAAGATTGAAGAATTGTTTTTCGCAGCTAGAACAGAGCCTGTCAGCGCATCTGCAAAATTTTGACCAGTTGCATTATATACTATTTCTGTAGGCATATTCAACTGTTTGATAATTTCGACTGAGGTGACATAACGATTTGCACCTCTAATTCTAATCGAGCCCTTTGGAAGCTGGCTAAATGTTTTATCGCTAACTGCAGCAGTACCTCCCACTACAATGGCTTTCCCAATTTTAGCATCTGTAATTGCCTGGGATGTTGAACTGTTTAAACTGTTTGTATCAGTTAATAAGATTGGATAGCCGTTCTTGGCAGCATACGGAGCAATAGCAAGTGCATCGGGAAAATTCTTTCCGTAAGCAACAATGGCTTGCTCCGGACTCCCACCTAATTCTTCCGCTATTAATCTAGCTGTTTCATAGCGGGTAGCTCCACCAATACGGTCTACTATTGCAACTCCTGCTTTCTTTAGGCTTGATTCCACATTTTCTGAAACGGCACTTTTTCCTCCAAGGATAATCACCTTTTGGGCACCTAATTCTATTATTCTAGCTTTCGTTTTTTCATTTAGTGATGCTTGCTTTGTCAAGAGGATCGGTGCATCCAGCTTATATGCCAAAGGAGCACCAGCCAGCGCATCTGGAAAATCTTCTGACCTTGCTAAAATTACTGTATCTGCTTTATCCCATCCCTGCTTGGATATCTCTATAGCTGTCTCAAATCGATCAGGCCCAGATATTCTTTTACCAAAAGGAGCAAGGTATGGTGATGCAACAAAGCCACTGTTTGATTGATTCTTAGTTATTATAGGATACCAAACAAAGTGATTATAATTGTTATTGGACTGATCAAAAGAAAAAGTATCGTCTACGGTGACAACTTCTCTCTCTAATTTCCCTTTTAGATTCGATTTACTGATTGGTAATTCTCTCAGGCTCGCTCCAGCCGTTGACACGACTAAATCATTTTTATCAAACTTTTGGCGAGTGGACTGCAAAGGGCCAGCTAATTTATACGAAAGCTTTCGAAAGCCGATCGTTCCATTATCCCGATAAATTAAATCTTCAAGTTTAACCTCGTCCAAACCTAAATTTAAAGGTAAATCCAAGTTGTTCTCATAGACCCAACGGAATACTTTATCTTGATATGTATTCGTATTCCTTGAGCCATCATTTTGAAATCTTGGACTGTTCTTTTGGACCAATCCATTATAGGCCATAACAGCAAAGTACCAGTTTTCCAATTTATCTCTGTCTCCATCATTTAACACTGGAATAACAGAACCGCTATATCCAAATTTATCATTTAAAATGGTAACTCCCGAGGCAATATTATAAGCGATATCAGAATGTAATCTCTCTTCATCCAGATTGTATTCATTCTCCGGATCTGTTACCTGCATGATGCCTATTCCACCATCTTCAGATATGAGGGTCTCTCCATCCTCACAGTGTATCCAACCGAAAGCTTCCACAAATGCGATTGCCTTTACGATTTCTGGTGGCACATCCTGCTTAAGAGCTTCAGATGTTAGCATTCTATCGATATCTCCATTGGAAGGTTGTTTGCACCCACTAGTACTGGATTGTTCTGCTGAAATTGCAGGCGGAAAAACCAGTAATATACTCATAATTAAGATTGCGAACCTATTCTTCTTCATTTTTTTCCCCCTCTTATAAGACTCTTCTAATATATTATCAATAGATTTGGAATAAATCACTAATTTTCCCAAATACCTGGATGATAATGTAAATTTTGTGCAGGAGAGAATAATTGATAAATGAAGACAAGAGAACAAGCACTTTCCAAAGGGTCACATATATTAACTCTAGATTTCAATAAATAAGGAGGTTTATATGTGTCCTTATATTTCGAATGGATAAAAAGCTCCGGCTCCTATGTTCCTTATGGCTGTAAGGAGCCGCGATTATATTTTGACCAAATAAAAGAACCCTTACATGTCCCGTTAGATTCCCTCGTGGAAATCTTAATGCTGGAAGTTACCATCGACTCAGCCAAGGAAAGAGTATGGCTGGACTCCAAGGTGAACCTGAAGATGGAAACGGGAATATCTTCTGAATACAGCATACTTTGCGAGTTCTCTTTATGGAGAAACTCCACTTTACTCGCTACAGAAAAGTTTGCCTTAACCAATCAGATTGGGAAGGAAGGCAAGGTGAAAACACTGATGATTTCCGTAGGCATCTCGTGTACTGATGATTTGCTGCCTCCCGGAAATTATACGTATACGCTAAAGGTTCGACGCCTTGAAGACGTTGAGGAGAATGTCTCAAACTTCGAGGTAAAAGATAGAGGGTTAAATGCGGTTGTGTTCCTGCAGTGAAAAGCCCTTATCAGGTTTAGAAATTCACCAGATTTTGGCGAGTTTGCTTATTTAGAGGCGATCTAACACTAAGAATTTCACACCCGTTAAGAAGGCTATCGCTAAAAGCATATTTCTCCAATTTATCCGGATCCGGCCTTCTCTCGGCTGCACCACTCCCATCGCAATAATGCTACAGAACCACTTGCTGTCTGTCCACCGCTTCTTAATAGGAATGATTCCAGCCTCTTCCGCTTCCCGCTTTTTATTTTCATTTCTTGCCCAGAGCAGGATGATTACGATGTCTAATATAGAAGCCAATACCATGGCAGTTGCTGCAATATGGTCAGGAATATCCCAGAGGGGCTTTCTGTTTGCCACTTTCTCTTCTTGTATTTTCTTAGTTTCTTCCATGTTTACTTGAAAAGTCTCAGTGAATTTTTCTGAGTTGCCTTCAATAATGATGTTTGCCGTACTGGCGAAATAAATGACTGCGAGAATAATGAGGGCGTAGCCGCTAAAGAACAGGAGTGGTAGATGCTTGGAAGAAAGTATCATATTACTCTTTTTCATATTAAAATCCCCCTTCAGTTTCCATACCTTTATTTTACAAGGAAAAAATATCCTTAAACTGATTCAGTTGTTACAATATTTCAACCATAATTTCTGGGGTTGGTTTAACCTTATAAAGCTGCTGGGTATGTAATCATTATCAAAGCAAGCTTGAGGAGGAAGAATAGATGGCTGGACACCGTAAAGAAATGATTGGTTCTTATTTAACAGAGCAGGAAGCGATGGATAAAATCAATTGGTTGAAGGAGGAAGGCTATCGCTCCGAGGAAATCTTCCTTATCAGGGATCTGAGTGGTGTGGTGGAGCCTTTACAGGAAAACCCTTCTGATGAGCTTACTTCTCATGAGCACCATGGTGGCGGAATGATGAACCACTCCAATATGGATCCTTTCCATGCTTCCAATTCAATTGAAAGAACCTTCTTCCGTGGCTCTCGTGAAGATGGTGTCGCTTCATCCCTGATGGAGATGGGCATTGAGAGAGAGGAAGCATATCGTTATGAGTATGATGTGAAGGTTGGGAAAGTCCTTATTTTAACGGATAGTGGGAACAGAACAGTTTCACAGGACCATAGCCGTCTAGATCGTTATCGTACGGAGGAGGAGCCTGCCTTGCAGTTTGGGGAAAAAGAAGCGATTAAGGAACCTATCGAACCTGTGGAAAATCCTGCAGAAGAAAGCTCCAACTCCTGGAGTGTCAACAGGCCTTTGACAGATGACAATATTGATATTAATAGACCACTAGATGAAATGATGATGAATTCCTGGAATGAAGGACGTCATGAGGAAGCTGGTGCGTTGGAACAGCTTGATGAGGAGTACCGTGCGGCAGAGACACCTTACCCCAGGATGCATGGCGAAGGGCACCGAGCATCTGATTCAGTCGATCCTATCCAAGAGGAAAATCACGAAAAGCCTCTCTTCACAGCAAAAGGACATTCTCATACTCCTAACGAGGATGCTGATAACAGCACTATTGAGGCTACAGAGGATTATGACAAGCTCTTATATGAGCATGGGCAACCGTTTCCTATGGAGAAAAAAGATGCGGAAGAGGACAACTATGATAGCAGTGTGATAAACAAGCACTCTTCCGAAATGGGACACTTGGAGAAGGATGTGAAACTTGAGCGGGATCTTTTTGAAGAGCAAGGGAGTACGACTAATCCCCCTCTTCATGCTCATCAGCAGCGAGGTTATTTCTCTTCTGAACAGGATGTCACTCCTGAAACGGAATTTCCACAGGATAAGGTGCTTGGATATGAAACGGGTCATATGCAGCAAGAGCCTGTATCCACTCAAAATGAATTCAATCACGAGGACCGATTGCTTGAAGAGGAAGGCCCGCTTATTTCTGATAGAGTCGAAGCGGAGTATACTCCGAATCTGATGGATTATGAGCAGGGCCACGAGCCGATGCCTTCCGGACAGTTGGAGCCTGGCAATGATTATGTCAGTGATGATCCTTCGTACATGGAAGAGGAGCCAATGTTCAGAGACGAGGCAACACTTGGGGAAACACAGCATTCTTCGCTATTTGAGGAAGAGGAAGAGGAAGAGGAGGAGCACTACTCGTCTGAAAGAAAGCCGAGCGCTCTGAACAGGAAGAAAGGTCTTTTAAATGATAAAGGGAACGATCCTTTTAAGCCGTATCGTAGATAAATGGAATAGGTAGAGGCAAGCAGTCTTCTGGCGTGGTGTCAGGAGGCTGTTTTTTCTTTGTGTATAGGTTGTTGCTGGGGAGACGGATGTTTGGCTCGACGGGCGTTGTATAATTTCTAATTTTTGTAAAGTGGACAGATAATGTGGTGGCTTGGATCGATTCAAGGGGATTTCCGATCGATTCCGGCGGAAAGTGGATCGATTACTGCTCGTTTTGGACAGATTAACATTGTTTTTCGCTAGATTACTGTTTTCTCGCCCCACTTTCATAGGTTAAATGAGCAGCCTCCCCCTCATTAAAACATAAAAATGGCCCCACCACCCAAAAACTTCATTATGGTGCGGAGGCTTGCAAAAACCTAAAACAAAATTACCTATTTTTAATAAAAACCGGTCTGCCCCTCACAAATTGCTAGTCGACATAACAACAGGGGCCAGACCCCCATTGTTATGTCAACTCCACCATCAACCCAACTTAATGCTAGTCCCCGTCTCACTACTACGGTAGATGGCGTCGATGATTTGGGAGGTTTGCATGGCTTGCTGTGGCTTGACGATGAGTTCTTCAAGGCCAAGGCAGCTGTTGATGAAGTTTAGTGCTTGTGGGAGGCTTGGGTCGTCCTCTCCAGGTACCCAGCCAGCTTCCGTATTGAGGAGCATTCCGTGTTTCATCTGGTTCAGATGGAATGGGAACAGGTCGACTCCTCCCTCCATTCCTGAGATGCTGACACTTTCCTCATCACCTTTTACGTTTGCTGACCAGGAGGTTTCAAAGAGCATCGATGCTCCGCCCTCGAATTTTATGTAGGCTGTAACATGGTCATCCACTTCGAATGTTTCGTGGCTGAAGCTCCCCCACTGGTTTACTTGGCCAGGGATCTTGCTCAGTTCATTATAAGCGGTGCCAAGCACTTCCACCGGCTTTGGATTGCCTAGTAGCCATAAGGATAGATCCAGCAGGTGGCAGCCGTAGTCGATCAGGCTTCCGCCGCCCTGCAGCTCTTTATTGGTAAATACGCCCCACCCAGGAACTTTACGGCGGCGCATCCCTCTTGCACGGGCGACTATCGGCTTTCCGATTTCCTTTTCATCGACTAAGCGCTTCGCAGCAATCGATTCTTTCATAAAGCGGTAATGGTAGGCAATCGCCAGCTGCTTGCCCGATTTTTCTGCCGCCTGGATCATGCTTTCGCATTCATCCGGTGTCATAGCCATCGGCTTTTCGCAAAATACATGAAGCCCTGCTTCCAACGCTGCAATCGTGATTTCCGCGTGGAACTTATTCGGTGTACAAATCGTTACCGCGTCGACTTCTGAAAACATGTCTGCATAATGAGGAAACACTTTCTCGATGCCGAACTTCTCAGCAACAAGATTTGCCGTTGCTTCATTCACATCACTGATCGCTTCGATCACCACTTTGTCCGCCAATTTCAAGAAAGTAGGAATATGACGCCCCTGCGCAATTCCACCCACTCCGATAATTCCCATACGTAGCTTTTCCATAACCTAGCACCCCATCTTTTTTTCTATTTCGCCATTGTACTCCTGTATTCATTGGGAGTCATTCTAGTAAACTTCTTAAACACCTTACTGAAGTATTTCTCATTCTGATAGCCAACATGGTAGGCCACCTCATAGATTTTGACATGCGGCTTTGCCAAGAATTCCTTTGCTTTTTCCATCCGGATTCTTGTTACATAATCGGTGATGGTTTCATTGTACTCCTGCTTAAATTTGCGGGATATATGCTCCCTGCTTAGAAAGAAGCGGTCCGCAATCTCCTGTAGCGTGACATCCTGCTGGTAATTGGCACGCAAGTATTCTTCTATTTGTCTCATGCTTTTCGTTTCAGATGAAACAGCAAGGAACTCCATATCGCCGGAGGACCTCCTGACCAAGGCCTCCTCCTTCCACTTTTTCACCGCCCGCTCCAGGGTTTCATTTAAAATATCCGGATCAATCGGCTTCAAAATGTAATCGAAGCTTTTATACGTAATCGCATTACGCATAAACTCATAGTCATCATAGCCGCTCACCACGATTGTCATACAGTTCAGATCTATGGATGCTAGCCATTTTAGCAGGCTGATTCCATCCTTTTTGGGCATCCTCATGTCGGTGAAGATAATCTCCGGCCTGTGCTGGGTAATCAGCTCGGTGGCCTCCTCCCCGTCCTGGGCCTCGAGGATGGTATCGATTCCGTGTTCCTTCCAATCCGCCAGGAGAAGCAATCCTTCCCGGACATGCTTCTCATCGTCAATGATGATTGCCTTCATCCTTTACACCTTCCATTTCCAATGGCAGTCTCAAGCATACGACCAAGCCTCCCTCATGATGGTTGACAAGCTGCAGATTCGCCCTCCCGTCATAATACAACTGCAGACGGGCATAGATATTTTTTAAGCCGATATTCGTTATTTCTTCCCTTTCCTCTCTATTTCCTGCTTGAAAATGACGATAAATCTCCTGCAGGCGTTCATCTGTCACGCCGACTCCATTGTCCACGACTTCCAAAATAAGCATGGCTTCCTCCACTTTTCCCTCAACCGTTATTCTCCCTACTCCTTCTCTTATATCAAATCCATGCTTAAAGTAGTTTTCAATAATCGGCTGAAGGATCATCTTCGGAACCTGTACCTGTAGGGCATCTTCCTCTACATCGATCCGGTAATCAAGATGGTCGCCAAATCGCTCTTTCTGCAATAAAAGAAATGCCTTGATATAGTTGATCTCTTTTTTCAGAGGTACCATGTCCTCCTCCATATTCATCCCATAGCGCATGATCTTGGATAGATGAGTCACCAGTGTATAGATCTGAGGTACCTTATTTTTCAGGGCAACCGTACCGATCGACTGAAGGGCATTGTAGAGAAAATGGGGATTCAACTGCGATTGCAGTACCTTCAACTGATTATTTTTATTCTCGATTTCAAGCTTGTACTCCCGGTTGATGAGGTGATCGATCTTCTCCATCATCTGCTTGAACCTGCTGCCAAGTATCCCGATTTCATCGTGTCCCAATGACTCGAACTGCACCTTCATATTCCCTTCCTTCACCTGCTGGATGTTCTGGAGCAGCACCCGTATCGGCGAAGTGATTTTAAAGGATACGAACAAGGTGGCTAGAATGACGAGACTTAATCCCAGGACCCCGAACAGGATATTGATTTTCGTTACGGTAAAGGCATTTTCATAAAGGGTGGTATACGGGACGCGTTTGACAAGTATCCAGCCACCAACCGCTGCAGGTGTCTGTTCATACATCATCATCCCGTGGAAGGAGTCATTCTTCCATTCCATCGTCCCCCGCTCCTTGTCGGACTCCATCACCGCGCCGATCCACTTCTGCTCCGCTTGCTTGGCAAACACTTCTTCATTCGAGCTGTAGATCAGTTCCCCGGTCCTCGCTAAAATAAAGAATTCCTCGGTCTCCTTGTTGTAAAGGTTCTCGCTCAGCTCCAGTACCCGCTCCGTCGACACCTCTACCGTAATGAAGGCCAGCACCTCTTCGGATGGCACATTCCGGAGGGCGCGATGCAGATACAGCACATTTCTCCCCTGCTGCGCTTCCGTTGTATCAATAAACATATTGTACGGATTCAGCTGGGCATTTTTATAGGCGTCCTCATACAGCCTGCTGTTGAGTCTGGTGGAAAATACGACCGTCGAGCGCTTGGACGCCGTGATGCTCCGCTCCTCCTCGGCAAAGGAAATATGTACCCTCCTGATATTATCCTCCGCATACAGGATCGTCTGCAGGACGTTCTTCACAATCCCGAGTGTCATATAGTTATCTTCCTTATCAGGAGACCTCATGTAGTTGATGAAATCAGGATTATTATACAAGGAAAGTGTCAAACTATTAAGCTCCTCCAAATAGGTTTCCAGATTGATCTTCCCCTGATAAAGGAGATTACTATTTTCCTGGACGACAAGATCCTTGAATGCTTCTTTTGTGTGGTAATACGTGATGATAATCGATGTACCGAACGGCAGAACCGTTATCAATAGAAGCAGTACGATAAGCTTATTGCGGATACTTTTTCTGATCATGGCCTACCCCCGGTGAAAAAGCGTTTCTTTTCTTGAATGGTCTGTAATACACCGCTGTTGATTTCCGCAAAAGGCTACGCTTTCCACGGGGCGTTAATGGAGCCTCCTCGGCTTCGCCTGTGGGGTCTCCACTAAACGCCATCTCCCACAGGAGTCTCCGCCTTTTGCTCCAATCAACAGCTAGATTCTTATTAAATCAACTCTAGACAATAACTATGCCTTTTTTTAAGTATAAACAGAAAGCATGCCTATGAATAGACATGCCTTCCGCTGAATTATTTTAAATTATCCCAAGAGCTTTGGAAGCGCTCGAGGAGTGTGTCATAGTCGATTTTGCCGGCAGCGTATTCCTGGATGCTTGCAGCAAATTCCTTGTTTGCCCCATCCGGCCACATGAACCATGTCCAAGGGATCGTCTGCTCGTTTTTGGAGTATTCCAGGATGTTTTGGCCAAGGTCGCCAAGGCCAGCTGGCTCGATGTTATCAAATGCCGGGATGAATGCGAACTCTTCCGTGATATATTTTTTGCCAGTTTCAGAGGAAACCATCCAATTCAAGAATGTTTTCGCTTCTTCCAGGTGCTCGGAGTTCTTATTCAGTACCCAGTTGTTCGGTACACCAACAGGAAGACGGTTAGCATCCGCATCGTCACTGATGCTGATTGGAAGGAAGCCCATGTTCATGTCAGGGTTCACTTCATAGATCATGTTTTCCGTCCAGTTTCCTTGCTGCAGCATCGCAGTCTGGCCGGAAGCGAATTGTGTTACCTGTGTATTGTAATCCGTTGTTAATGGATTACTGTTTCCGAACTTGATTTCTGTATCCAATACTTCCTTGAAATTTTTGAACTCTTCGTTACCAACAATTTTTTCAGATCCATCATACAAGCCTGCAATAAATGCTTCCGGATCATCTTGCTGTGCAAATGGGATGTTCAATAGATGCTGCCCGATTACCCACCACTCGCCATATCCTGCTGAGAATGGTGTGATGCCTTTTGCTTTCAGTTTTTCAGAAGCATCCTTCAATTCGGAAATCGTTGTCGGAGGCTCTGTAATTCCCGCTTCTTCAAAAAGGTCTTTGTTGTAGATGAATCCATAGCCTTCAAGGTTGACCGGCATCCCGTAAAGCTTGCCATCTTCCGGATCTGTCATTGGTACTTTTCCGATAGGAAGAACGTGCTCAGCCCAAGGCTCTTCAGATAGATCTGCCAGCTTCTCTTTCCAAAGCTCGAGCTCCTTGAAACCACCATTGTTGAAAATATCCGGCTCTTCACCAGATGCAAATTTTGCTTTTAATGCAGCACCATAATCCGCACCGCCACCAACTGTTTCAAGCTTGATTTTGATATTCGGATGCTCTGCTTCGAATTCCTTGATCATTTCCGCTAGCTGATCGGCAATCTCCACCTTGAACTGGAAGAAGTTCAACGTAACCTGATCGCCTGAATTTTCCTTGTCGTCCCCTGAGGAATTATTGCTCGAGCATCCGGCAAAAATCCCAGCTACCAGTGTTAATGATAGTAATAGCATAAAAAAGCGTTTCATTTTATTGCCCCCCTTGAAAGTTAGATTAATTTTTATATAAATCTTGGAATCTGTAAAGCCAGACTCTTTGATTTACTTAACAGATCCAGCGGCAATCCCCTTGATGATATGCCTTTGTAAAAATAGGAAGAAAACAATGATCGGCGCGATACCAAGAACAAGTGCCGCCAATCCCATGTCCCACTGCTTTGTATACTGCGCAAAGAATGTGCTTGTCGCTAGTGGAATCGTTCGCAGATCCCCGTCCTGCAACACTAGCAGCGGAAGCAGGTAGTCATTCCAGATCCAGAGTGTATTCAAGATGATGACTGTCACGGTAATCGGCTTCAACAGTGGAAATACAATTCTCCAGAACACGCCGAACTGGCTGCATCCATCGATCCTTGCCGCCTCCTCGATCTCAAGCGGCACTGTTTTGACAAAGCCGTGATAGAGAAAAAGGGAAAGTGGTACGCCAAATCCGAAGTACATCATGATGATCCCCGGCAGGCTGTTGATCATGCCAAGTGTCCCACCAAGCTTCATCAATGGGATCATTACCGTCTGGAACGGGATGACCATGGCAGATACAATCAGGACGAACAGTATTTTACTGAACTTACCTGGTGTCCGAACCATTTTCCAGGCTGCCATCGAGCTGAGCAGCACAATCCCGATATTACTGAATACCGTGATGATAAGGGAGTTCCAGAATGCTTTCGGAAACTTGATGATTTCCCACACCTTCGCATAGTTGGAGAATAGGATCTCCTGCGGCAGTGCAGCTGCATCTATCAGGATTTCACTGAAGCTTTTCACCGAATTGATCAGGACAAAGTAAAAGGGGATGAGGAAAATGAGACCGAGTGTAATCCCGATGATTTCCAAAAGGAACGTCCTTTTCGTATACTTTTGATCCATTATGCCTCCACCTCCCTTTTCTTCGTTGCCATTACCTGTACCGTCGTAAAGATGGCGACGACTACAAAGAATATAATGGACTTCGCTGTACCCAGCCCGTATCTGTTATATTGGAATGCCTCCTGATAGATGTTGATGGCAACCGACTGTGTCGAGTTGAACGGCCCGCCGCCTGTCAGAGAGAGATTCAGGTCGAAAATCTTGAAAGCCATCGAGATCGTTAGGAAGAAGCAAATCGTAAACGCCGGTAAAATCAATGGAATGATGATTTTTGTAACCAAGGTAAAGTTGGAAGCGCCATCAATCCTTGCCGCTTCAAGCAAGGAATTGTCCACTCCCTGTAATGCCGCCACATAGATGACCATCATATAGCCGCTTATCTGCCAGGCAAACACGATGACAATGCCCCAGAATGCCGTCTTTTCATCCCCAAGCCATGGAAGCTGGAAAAAAGGAATGCCCGTCATCGCCCCGACAGACGCGAAGCCTTTGACAAAAATGAACTGCCAGATAAAACCGAGCAACAAGCCCCCGATGACATTTGGGAGGAAAAAGACCGTTCTTAATATATTGCGGGTTTTCAGCGCCGCATTGAGTAAAAGTGCGAAACCAAATCCGATAAGATTGCTGATGATCACAGCAGCAAACATGAATTTGGTTGTGAACATGAATGAGTTGAAGAATGCATCATCGTTCGTGAAAATCTTTTTATAGTTCGCAAGCCCGACCCATTCCACAACCGAACTTACGCCATTCCAGGAAGTAAAAGAATAGTAGACCCCCATCAGGAACGGGATGATCTGGACCACAAGGAAGAATATCAATGCCGGCCCGACAAAGGCAGCGTACGTTAATATATTTTTCCACTTCACTTTCCGCCTTGGCACTCCTTCTACTATTCTCGTCTTCGTTCTAGGATTTTGCGACGTCGCCGGATTCACGTTCGTCTCCATCCTTCACCACCCCCGTATGTGTAACCGCTTTCTTTTATTATATGCGGACACCCTCTGTATTTTGGGGTACCTATATTGACCGCTTAGGTGCACAATATTGACTGAATTTTTTGTAGAATTAGTAGTATATCATCTTTTCACAACGGAGTGAATTTCATGTTATCCCTGAAAACCTTTTTTAAAAGTTAATTTTTATAATTTTTTTCAATCCTTTGGGCCGCAACGATTCTATTTTTTCTTAATCAAACGTTTGTTTAAAAATTGCTATACTGATAAAAGTAATTAATAGCCAAATAGCTATTTCAGCTTCAATTTCGGTTGTTTTGACATGCTTTCTTACAAAACCTTTTTATAAAGTTAATTTGTTGATTTTTTTTCATTCACTTGGCGCACAAGGGGTTTCTACTTTTTTAATCAAACGTTCGTTTAAAAAAACCTATACTGGTATACTTTTCGATTTACACATAAAAAAGCCAAAGAGAGCTCCGTCAAGCAAAGCTCTCTTTGGCTAGTTCTGCATATTACTCTTCGATTCCGCTTGCACGCGGACTGTCCACATTCTGCTTTCTGCGTCTGATCGCATAGGCGGCTGCACTTGCTGTACCTATGAGTCCAACTACAATGCCTCCGAAGAATAGTGGTTTGTTTTCGTAAACTTTTACTAGCACACTCTTGTCCGCTATTTCAAATGGCAGAACAAAGCGCTCTATGTTTCCTGCTTCATCTACCGCTTCCACGATAATCTCGTATGGCTTGATGTCACTGAAAGTGGAACGGATCACTTTGTTTCCGTCTATCTCCACTACATCGCCCTCGAAAAGCTCCCCGTTGATCATGACGGTTAGGATCTTATCGCTTGGATTTTCAAGCTGAAGGCTGATTGTTACAGGATCATAATAGATTCCTTTTTCTTTTACTCCATCCACAAGCACTTTTGGTGGAGTTTTATCGATCATGAATTCCACACTGAGCTGTTTGATGTTGCCGGCCTTGTCCTTGATCTCAAAATAAAGCACGTGCTTGCCTTCTTCTGTAATTGGATCTCCGATTTCATAAGGATTTCCGTTCAGGGTCAAGGCAATGATGTCATAAGGACTTAAGCTGTCAATCAGGAATTCCGGAATAACCTCATCCGTGAAGTATTTATCCGAAATTGGATCCATGAATGAGATGGCTGGTTCTGTTTTATCAATCGTGAAGTGGATGGTCCGCTTCGTCACGTTATTAGCCAAGTCTGTGACAACCACTTCCAGCACGTAATCTTTTTCTTCCGTTAATGTTGTACCGCTAGTGAATGGCTTGCCATCCAATTGGATGTAGCTAAGGGATTCATCCAGATGAATATCGGCATACTTGATGACCGGCACCATGTTTTCGTTGAAAAAGCCCTCGATAATTCCTGTAATTTCAAGAAGCGGCTTGGTAGTGTCCAGAGTGAAGCTGATTTCCAGGACTGTTTCGTTTCCAGCCTTATCCCTTGCAACCACCCGGTAGTTGTACTTCATATCCTTCGATGCGATTGGAGCCCGATTACTCACGATGCTCTGATTGTTTAATGTCATGGAGACGATACTGTCCTCCGCTACATCCAGTGCAAAATCCGGTGTAAAGATGGAATTGATGAATTCCCCATTTTTGATGGTTTTTCCATCACCCTTCACTTTAGGAGTAATGACTGGAGCCGTTTTATCAATAGTGAAAGCCAGTTCCTTGCTAAAGCTGTTACCGGCTTTGTCTGTTGCATTTACCTGAATACGGTAGTCACCTTCCTGACTGAAGGTGTGAGCAAGTGATGCAACGTTCCCGTTCACTGCAAATCCACCGACGGAATAGCTTCTGCCGTTTTTCGTGACAGCAACATTGTTGATGTCCAAGTTCAAATCATTGATGGAAACCTGGATTCTCTTATAGACATTATAGTGTGCATCGTTATCTGCACCTTCGATATTAATGACAGGATTGACCTTGTCTACCGTGAAGGTCAGCTTTTGCGTCACAGGTCCGTTTCCTGCTTTATCGATTGCAGAAACGGTGATCGTGTAGAGACCATCCTGAGTGAAATTATGGCTCAGCTTTGACTGCTTTCCAGTGTTTCTCCAAGCACCCATGTTATATCCACGGCCGTCTTTAGTGACCGTCAACTTCACGTCATTGGTGCTATAGTTCAACTCGTCAACGGTAAGCGTCACTGTCTTGTTACCAGGATTGAAGGAATTGTCCTCTGCTCCATCCAGTTTCACCACAGGACGTGTTTTATCTAAAATAAAAGAAATATCCTCGTGAACCGTTTTATTTTTTGCTTTATCCGTCGCAGAGAAAGAGATGGTGTATTTCCCCTCCTCCTTGAAGTTATGCTTTAAGGTCGCGACGCCTCCAGAAACATTGAAGCTGCCGGCATCGTATGCTTTGTCATTTTTTGTGATTACGAGATTGGTTGTAGTAAGGTCAAGGTTCGTATCTCTCAGCTTCACTTCCACAGGCATATCCCGGTTGTAATCCTCCCCATCCTCGACTCCTGTCACACTAAGTACAGGGGCGATTTTATCGATGGTAAAGGCTTTGACTTCGGTTGCAGCTTCGTTTCCTGCGGCATCCTTGGCATCTAGCTTGATCACGTAATCTCCGTCCTCATTGAAATCGTGCATCAACTTGGATGTTACATCGTCATTTACCCATTCTCCCATATAGTAAGGAGTACCGTTTTTCGTTACTTCCATTTTCACTTTGTTGTTGTGATAATGGAACTCTTTCACACTCAACGTTACTTTCTGGTTGGAAGAATAGTATTCCTTATCGGAAACCCCGGAAATGCCAAGCACCGGTTTGATGTTATCCACCGTAAATTGAAGAAATATATCTTCCGCCCGGTTGCCCGCTTTATCGATAGCGGAAACCTTGATGGTATAGAACCCATCCTCTGTAAAGGTGTGCGACATGCTAGACGTCACGTCGTCGACCTCCAATTTTCCGATGTTGTCGTATGGCTCTGTTTTGCCGTCGGCTCTTGTGATGGTGGCATCCACTGTAACCTTTACGTCTTTAAAATGAAGTTCATTTGCCGTGATGGTCAGCTTTTCGCCACCTTTTACGAATGCATCCATGCTAATGCCGCTGACATCCAATACCGGAGCAGACCGGTCAATGATGAAAGTGAGGCTCTTTTGTGCTTCTTCGTTCTCCAAGGTATCCTTGGAACGGATGGCTATTTCATATATTCCTTCTTCATTAAAATATTGCTCGAATATTGCTTCCCTCTTTCCTTTAACCTTAGAAGGTTCAATCTTTCTTGGAGTGGAATCTTTATTGCTCTTCACGGTCACTTCTGTATTTTTAAGATCAAGTGTTACATCATACAAAGTGATGGTAACCGCTTTGTCTGTTTGGTAGTGGCCATTGTTTTCCACACCGTCAATGGTGATGGTCGGGGCACTCTGGTCCACCGTAAACTCGATTGGTTCATGCTTTGTTACATTTCCCGCTTTATCCGTTGATTCGAGGTGAAGAACATAGTCCCCATCTTCCTTGAATTCCACATCCAGCAGGCTTGCTTCCGTGTCACTCGTATAGTTCAGCTTTTTTGGAAGCTCGTAAATCTCTCCGTCCTTGTAGACAGTCAACATGGTCGTATCCAGACTCAGGTTCTGATCGCTTACGTTGAAATCCACTTTTTGCGGCTCTTTGTATTTCTTGTTATCTACACCGGTGATGCTTACGAAAGGCTTCACTTTATCGATGACAATATTCTTCATTACTGTTACTGGCTCACTAAAATAGTCGGCGGCAGTAATGTTGATTTCATAGCTTCCATCCTCTGTAAAGGAATGCTCGGCTTCTGCATTGTAGAAGAAAAAGTGCTTCTTGAATTGCTTTACAATGGGTTCGCCGCCATCCTTGACAATTTCTAGCTTCGACTTTTCCAGGTCAATGGTATAATCACTTACTTTGAACGTAACATCCAAGGACTCATTGTAGTATTTCTTGTCTTCACTCATACCTTCATAGGAGATATTCGGCTTGGATGTATCCACCGTAAAGGATAATTCCTCATGAGTTTTCGTATTCCCCGCAAGGTCCACTGCTGTAAAAGTAACTGCATAAAGTCCGTCCTCAAAAAATTCATGATTATAAGCAGCTCCATCTTCATCCACATGCAACTTCTGATTAGTCATCCACTCCTCACCATCCTTTGTGATGGTGATAAAAGATCTGGAGAGGTCAATATTGGCATCCTTCACACGGAACTCCACTTTCTTTTCGGTTTCGTAGCGGCCATTATTTTCTACGCCGGAAATGGATAGAGCCGGAGCCGACTTATCTACAGTAAAAGTAAAGGTCGGAAGTGTATGCTCGTTTCCGTTCTTATGCTTCTCTTTTACTGTTACATGAACAGTGTAGATGCCCTCTGTCAGGCCGCCAAGCGTTCCTGTTGCTTCTCTGTTCTGTATGGTAGCAACTACTGGGAACTCTTCATTCGTTCCATGCTTTTTCACTACCATCGTAGCAGACTCAAGGGAAATACCATTTGTTGCTTTCAGAGTAATGCCATCTAAATTGTAAACATCCTCAGCATTCATTTCGTTTCCTTTATCGTCGGTAACGCTCAAAACAGCTCCCTTATTGTTAATAGAGAAAGAGACGCTCTCTTCTTTTACGTTTCCAGCATAGTCCGTTGCCTGTATGGTCACCTGATATTCGCCATCTTTATCGAAGGCTACCAGTCCTTTTTCTTCTTGCCAGGAGATCTCCGCATCCTTCGCTTCTCCATTAAACGAATAGGAGACCTTCGTTTTATCCTTATCAAAATTTTTCTCATTTACATAGAAGGCCATTTCCACTTTATCCTTATAAAGTGCCCCATCCTCCACACTGGAAATGCTGATGTCAGGGGAAGTGGTATCTTTCTCCACACGGAAAGTTTTCGGCGCTCCGGTATCAAGACCCCAGGAGTTTCCTTCAGTAATATGTGCAGTAAAAGCATAGTTGTTGTCACCAGCAACAGGTACCTTCACTTCAAAAATCCCTTGTTTGAGTCCCTCTCCATTCAAGACATCCTTGTAGGAAATGCTGGATGGATCCACGCCTTCACTTACGATTGCGAAAGGACGATCATCCATGAATTCCTCCTGAAAATGTTCGCTTAAATCCACAGTAAACGTGACGTAATCCTTATCCTTGGAGAACCAAGAGCGATTGAAATCCTCTTTATGCGTCTGCCAGGTATCACCATTGAACGTAATATTCATTTTTACGTCAATCGTGGAGAATACCTTTACATTAAAAGCGAGAATAGACATAAGAAGGACGGCAATCACCGGCAGCCAGAGGAACGACTTCTTATTCTTGTAAACGGTCAATATCGTACTTATCATTTTCTATCCACCTCATAGTTTCGTAGTGGAATGGGTTACCACTACATTTAATTCTTTTCTAAAATAAAACGCTGGCTCATCGGCTAGTAACGTTGTCTCCTCCATGCTTTCTCCAAGGAGGGACGTTTCGTCCCCCTGTTCATCCTCTGACGACAACAGGGTGGTTTCCCCTACATCGCTTTCGTCAAGCAGAGCGGTGGCGGCTACCTCGTCCTCCATCAGCTCGGTGATTTCGTCCCCCTCCATATCCTGCTTTTTCAACCGAATTTCATTGGTCGTCCGTGTTTTCTCTTCGTTAGAAGGTGAGGAGGACTTCTTATTGCCGATAGGACTTTTCCACTTGATGCCCGTCAGGTCGGAAATGACCCGGCGGATGTTCATTTTTACATACACATAGACCGTGATGATCAGGGTAAGGAGCGCTGCTGCCAGACCTCCGTAAAACATTATCTGGTATGTCATCGTCATTACTCCCCCTATAATAGATTGAGATTGCTCAATCTTCTTTCTAAACGTTGGTATGATGATGCCTCTTTTGCCCCATCAAGGCCTGTAACGTGCTTGAAAAGGTTGAGGGCATCCTGATATTTTCTTTCACCCTCGTTCTTGCCCTGCTCGATATCCAATAGAAGGTTGATCAGGTTCACATGTGCATCCACACTGTTCGGGAACTCTTTTACGGTAAGCTGGAACTGTTCTTTCGCTTTCAGCGACTCGCCCATTTCCTGATAGATGGTCCCGATTTTCAGCATCGACTGTTCTTTCTGCTGCATATCGAGAGCAATGATGTTGTGGTAATGCTCGACCGCAAGCTGAAGATCATCTTTTGCAGCATTCAGATCCTTCGAATTCACGCCTCGGCTATGGTATGCCTGGGCAAGCTTCTGCTCGAAATCCACCTCGAACTTGTATAGGAGCTGTTCATTATCCAGCTGGATCAAGATATCACTAGCCTTTTGGACAATTTCTATCGTTCTAGTATTGGCATCCGCAATCTGCCCTTTATAGGAAATATAAATATTGGCAAGTGAAGAATAGTTATCAAGCTTTCTGCTGTCATTCGGCAGTTTGTCATTATACACCTCGAAATCCAAGAGGTTCTTGGCAAATTCCGAGTAGTCGATATTCAGGTTGCCCATCGTGCTTGCAAGCGTCCGGTAATACTTTGCATCCGGTATCTCTTCCGTATCCACCCGCTGGAAGAATCTTAGCGCGGACACATAATTACTCTTTTCATCAAAGTAGATCATCCCCACCTTGAAAAGGACGCGATCATTTTCATGTACATCCCCGTATTCATCCTGGATATAGGTTTCGATCTTGGCGAGCCCTGCATCCGTTTCATCACGGCTGATGTACAAGTCCAATAGATTGATATAGGCCTCCGATTTGGACGGGTCCACGACAATCGCGCGCTCTAGCCGTTCGATGGCCTCGACATCTTCTCCTTGGATCAGATATCTGCTTGAATCATTTACAAGTCTCATATAGTCTTGATACTGCTCATTCTTCATCCCGCTATAACCAAAGGCCGAGACCGTTGTGAAAATAAGAAAGAGTGCGAACGGAATCAGAAAAAGATAAAGCTGCTTTAACAGCATTTTCTTATAGTCTTTTGTAAGCTTGTTGATGTTTTCAAGATCGTACGCAAGCTCCTCACAGCTTTGGTAGCGTTCATTCGGCTCGCTCTGGGTGCATTTCAGGATGATATGCTCGAGCCCCTCTGATAGAGCAGGATTCCAATAGCGGATCGGCTTCATTTTAAAAGGCGGTTCCGTAAGGCTTTTTCCGGTTGCCAGATGGTACAGGGTAACCCCGAGGCTATATATGTCCGTCCTGGCATCCGTCTGCTTGCCTGATATCTGCTCAGGGGCAGCATATGCCTTGGTTCCAAGGTTGGTTGTATCCGTGGAATTTTCCGTCTTATATTCCCGTGCGATACCGAAATCGATGAGCTTTATCTTCCCTTCTGGGGTCAGCATCACGTTATCGGGCTTCATATCACGGTAAATGATCGGATGCGGCTGTCTTGTATGCAGGTAGCCGAGCACATTGGCCAGCTGCTTCGCCCAGTCGATGACTTCCTTTTGTGGAATGACGTTATCCCGCTTGAGGCGTTCCTTCAGCGACTCCCCCTCGATATAGTCCATGACAACATAGATGTCGCCGGAGGATTCAATAATGTCATAGATTTTCGGCAGCGCCCCGTGATCCAGCTTCTTCAGCATGTTTGCTTCCACGATCAAGCTATTGATTAGCAGTTCATTGTTGCTATGCTGGCGCTTGCGGATATCCTTGACGACAAGCGATTTATTTAAACGATTATCCATGGCAAGGTAGACGACACTCATTCCACCCCGGCCAATTTCCTTTAAGATCTCATATCGATCATCTATTATAGTCCCTATTTGCAGCAAGAGAATTCCCCCATAAACTTATGTAACCTGCGTAAAGATGACGGAGATATTGTCCTTTTCCTTACGCGCTTTTACCTTCTCCACCAGATTCTTCACGGTGTTCTGCAGAGCGTCCTCACTCGTGATGACCTCAGGCTTGAGACTTGCGACAATCTCCCCGTCTGTCATCTCATGGTAAAAACCATCGGAACATAGCAGGAATCCGCTTCCTGATTCTACTGTTCCCGTTGAAATGACAGGCTTTAACTCCTTTGTTGCTCCCACACATTGCAAGAGGACATTCCTTCTTGGATCGACCCTCGCCTGATCAGCTGTGATATTTCCTTTTTCAAATTCCCTTTGCACCAATGTCTGGTCCTTCGTTAGCTGAGTTAAGGTGTCATCAAGTAGCGTGTAAGCTCTGCTGTCCCCGATTTGCACGAGAATATAGCTGGAGTAGACCATTAACAGAGCAGTTAGCGTAGTTCCTAGTTGTACGTTGGACCCTTCGCCATATGTCAGGATTTTTTGGTTGATTTCACTGATTGCTCTCTCCAACCTGTCAGTAAGCTCTGTCTCCGGCGTCTCCTGCTCAAGGATCCTGGGTAAATCGTTATCAAACCACTTAGACAGATGTTCTACTACAGTTGCACTCGCCAATTCACCTTGTGTCAGTCCGCCCATTCCATCACAAATGATAAAAAGTCCTACCTGCCCTTTTGGTGTCCTGGCTGATTTAAGCAGAAGAGCATCTTGGTTTGTCTGCTTTTTGATTCCCTTATCGGTGTGATAAGCAGTAAGAAATGCCATTGTTTTTCCTCCTCTCTAAAAGAGTTTAAAGACAAACTCCTCATTTGCGAGCCTTATGCGGTCTTCGTGCCTTATTTTCACTTTTTCCTTCGGCTGAAGCTTTCGGTCGTTGACATAGCTGCCGTTTCTGGAGTCGTTGTCTTCAATGAAGTACTCCCCGTTTTCGTGTAAAATATGGGCATGCACTCGGCCTACCACCTTGTTCTGGCATGTATGATCTGTGCCCTTTGGGTCTCTCCCTATTTTAAAAACACGCTTGGTGATTGCGATTTTCGGGTTCCCTACACCATTCAACAGGTATGGCGGGGAGGTGGAGTAGTTTTCCACACCAAGCATCGTCGTACCTTCATACTCTTCTTCAAGTGAAGGCGCTGAAGAACCAAGAACAGTTGTCCCTTCCTCCTCAGCCTCCTCCTGGAGAAGGTCTGCGCCAGCTTTTGGCAGCATGTTCAGAGCAGAATCCCGTAATGTGTTATCTTCTTTGAGGTCCTTCGCCTGATCGAAATCAGTCCGGGTAATCCTCTTATATTGCAGTTCTTCCTCTATTTCGAGCTTGCTGCCTATCTTTTTGTCCGTTTTACGTGAGCTGTATTGCGAGGTATGTACGCCGTTTTCGACCGAGCTGGACGTTTTGACCTCTACCTGACCAGGCCGATAAAAGTTGGAAGGCTTTTCGGCAGCTTCCACTTTTTTACGGATAGCAAGGATACTGGAAGGATTGTATGCACCAAGCCCTTTCAAGTCTTCGACCATTTCCGGAAGCCCGATATCCTTGAAATCGATCAGATAGTTATGTAATCGAACAAAGAATGCCAAATCATCTGCCTCATCATATGGAGCTGTATAGAGGAGTTCTCTTAGGAAGTCCTTCAGTGATACCTTTTCAAACGAATTATTTTTAATAGGGATATATAGGAAAAGTAATCTATTTGAAAAACTATCAATAAAGATGGATTGCTTATCGAAAAGGAAGTGCTGAAGATCAAGCCCTATTTCCTCCAAACTAAGCAAGGTTTCCAATAGATTGGAGATGCAGGCAATAAGCTTATCCTTTGAAAGCTTTTGAGAGAGGAAATCTTCCAATGACATTTCCGTGTCCAATTCATAACGGATGTAGTGTTGCTCTTTTTTGGAAAGTACAGCAAGCGGAAGCAAACCCGTGTGGCTTGTGGTTTTCAGCATATCCAGTGCTGCTTCGTCCAGCTCTTCTTTATTTGGAACCTCCAAATATAAAAAACTGGATAGACCATAATTTTCGATATATAAATCAACATGTTTTATCATATTATCTCGTCTCCAGACTATTAATCTGACATTCTATTTTTGTATAACTCGGGCAATTAGCATGCACTAACTGCCCTAGCTGACTACTAATTATCTGAACGCACTTGCGTTGTTGTTGATTTGAGTTTCTGCAGAGTTGTAGTTTGTTACGGTAGAGTCCAAGAACTTGGAGTAAGCGTCCACTACTGTACGATACTCTTCAAAACGTGGCGCCAAAGCATTGAAGTTGGTACGGATCGTGTTGGAAGCATCAGAGTTCCAAGTTTGAGATAGGCCGTTCATCTCTTTTTTGATCTCTTCCAGCTTCGCAGCCAATTGAGCGTTAAGCGTTCTGATTTGACCCGCTGTTTTGGAAACCTCCCCAAGGGAAATTTTAATTCCATCCACTGACATTTCATTCACCTGCCCTTTTTATTTTCAAGATAGATTAGTTGCTAAGTCTTTTCGCAGCATTAACCACTTCGTTTTGTGTTTCACGGTAAGTTTTAGCACTGATTTTAAGGAATTCAGAGTGTTGTCTCATCAAAGCGGACATCTTTTGGAAATCGTCCATGAAGCCTTTGATTTGCGTAACGAATGCAACATTATCAGTTCCTTGCCATGCAGCACCCATTCCGTCCACTTCACTGAAAAGTTGCTTGTAGATTCTTTCGTAATCGCCAGCCTGCTGGTCGATTCGTGTTGCTGCTGTCTCTAATTTCGCTGGATCAACTTGGATAGAACGCGCCATTCTTTCTCACCTCCTTTAAATGAGCTGTTTTGTAGGGTTGCTTGTCGTTTTGTGTGGGTGGGCGGGCGGTCCGGAATCATGTATCGTAACGGATAAAACTAAGGAATCTCTTTGTTCAAAGCTGGAAGCTCGCGTATCTGCGTTAGTTTTTGGTCTCCATATAACGCTTTCGCCCGATAATCAGGATTTGCGCCCGATACTTCAAGGTTTTCGCCCGATAATCAAAATTCACGCCCGAAAGAGGGGCTCTTTCGCCCGATTTTCTCAATTTGCGCCCGATCAGCAATTGGTCGACACTCGCTTAGCAATCAACCTATTACCCTGCATTACAGAATCAAATCTTCCTCAACTCATTGCTGATATTCCGATAATTCTGAGCCGTCTCCCTCAGGCTTGCTGCGCTGTAATTACTGCCGATCCCTTTGAATTCATGGTTGATGCCGTTTGAAATATCCTCTAGCTCCCTGGAGATGACACTGATTTCCTCAATGATGCTACTGATTTTACCCTTCACTTTCGGATCCATGGGTAGCTACCTCCTGTTTAACGTAATGAATTGGCCTTGGACACGAGGTAGGATTCCTTTTTCTGCAAAAATTCCCTCGCCTGATTCAGATAAGCGATGTTTTGATTGATGTTATTGTTCATGGCAGATAGGATATCCGCTTTGATCAGATTATCCAAACCGAAGATACCGACTTCCCCGTACAGGCTGTTGATTAAGGAATTCACATGGTTGGTCCTGCTCTTAATGGACTGCAGTCTGGAAGAATAATAGACAAGGCGATGCAAATCGACCTTGATATAAGGTTCCTGCGGCAGGCTGGTGCCACCGAAGAAGCCGCTTACTCCACTGACAACCTTTCCGAAGAGATCTGATGCTTTTTTCCCTACGTCCTCAAAGAACCCTCGCACTTTGTTCTCCAGACTCTTGGACACCGTCTCAATTTTGTTGATCAGCCTGATCGTCTGCTCCTTGATAAAGTTCGCTGCATCCGTCAGCCTTTTATTGATAGCTGCGATGACATATTTGGCACCATCACTGATGGCTGTCATGATCTGCTCTGCCTTCTCTACGACAAATCCTTTTACTGTGGCTTCGATATTTTGATAGAGTAGGTGAAAATCCTGAACATCGGATACAAAGGAGCCACCTTCCTTCACGCCGACCATATTCCCGTCCTCATCAAATTTCACGCTTGTCTCCGCATGAGGGTAGAATGGATCTGTATATTCCCCTGTCTGCTTATCAAGCGGAACTCTAATTGTGACGTATGGCGCATAGCCAAGTTGGGAAACGATATCCCCGTCATAGACGATGAACGAGAATCTATCCGCATTTTTCAGACCTTCCTGCTGGAAATCTTCTAATTTCCACCAATATAAGGGTGCACCATTGATAACATAGCCCTTAATGTTATCACCAAGATTATTGACATATACATAGGATGCCAAATTGCCGCCTTTGGAGTGACCAAGAACATTCTTCTCACCGTCGTGAAGCGCTACATGCTGCGCATAGAATTCATTCGCTTCCTTTTGCTGTACCGTTTCCCTCCCAATGAATGCCTCAGTATTTTCCCTCCAGTCCGTTTCCAGGTGTTCCATTTCACCAAAACTTTCACTTCCCCTAAACACTGCCGTAGCATTTCCATTTTCGTCTCGGTAAGCATAACCGACAAAGCCGGATTCTGACCCACCTTTAGTGTTGTTGCCTTCGTTGGGGTTGTGGTTCTGGTAGCCTACGAGTTTTACATCTTTCAAATTGGAAGAGTGGTAGGCGTCACTTTGAATAAATTCTTTAATATTTTTCATTCTGTCGTTGTCTTCCAACTTATTTCCTGTTGTTTGTTCTATTTTTGCAATAAGTTCATCAATGGTATAGGAATATTTATCCGATACCTTCCAGTTTGGCGGAACATCTATATACGATAATTGCAGCAGGATGTTTTTTTCCTCATCAGTAAGATTGGAAAGTGACATTGCCTCACTCTCCTAACTTTTCGTAGTGATGAATGACAGATTTTGGACTAGTCACAATTAGTTCTTCACTGATGTTAGGACTCGGGTTTTCTGGATTTGATCTATCATCAAAACTGATCTCCCCATATACCTTTGCATCTAAGTTGGACCATGCAATGTTATTAATATTGGCTGTTCGGATATAATCAGTAATATCTTCGGATTCATCTACGAATCCTACGGATATTGCATATGAATTGGTACCATATCCTTTCAATTTCTGATACATCTTAAAAATACCTTGACTGTATCTTTCCACATCTGGTGCTTTAGTGGTATAAACACCTACTGTTAACATAATCATGATATTTTTGTTTTCCTTTACATATTCTGAAAAAGGTTTATCCAACATAGTAGCATCATAGGTATCATCAGCCGCCATTATTGAAACCTTATATGGGCTGTTGGGCAATTCTCTTTCCATCTCTTCTTTTAATTCAGCCTTTAGCTCCTCACCCCATTTTGCCAGTATATAATTGTCATAGATTTCCTCTGTTTTCCGATACTCTCCCGCTAAAAATACTAAATCTTCATTTCCTTTAGGATGAATAAGCGCTTTATCTTTTCCATACATTTCGGAAAAAATGATACTTCCTTCTTTCACATTCTCTACTTCAAAATCTTCGTTATACTTTTCTTCTAAGTGGGACAAAAACTTATTCTCTGCGTTCATACAACCCGTCACTCCAATCAATGAGATCATGAACAAAAACAGAATAATGGCTTTTACATTCATGCTGTTGTTACCTGCCTTCCTTTACAGGTTTCTTATTTTCTCAAATAACGTTACTCACTCTTCATATGGTCGATAAATTCGTACTATAGCATCTGAGTCAGTTAAAATATATTCTTCTGCGATATCAGGGTCAGGATTTTTTGGATTTAACCTCTCATCAACGTTTAACTGCCCATAAACTTTTGCTTTGAGGTTTGACCAAGCGATATTATTGACACCGGCTGTACGGATGTAATCTGAAATATCTTCAGACTTTTCAACAAAACCTGCATCTATGGTATATTGTTCTGCCCCATACTTTTGCATCTCCTGATAGATGTTATAAAAGCTCTCTTTATAGCTCTCAACATCAGGTGCACCGTCAGTATATACACCCGCAACTATTACTAATCTGACCTCTTTACGATTGTTTTCTATGAACTCTTGAAAAGGCATAGCAATCATGGAAGCATCATAGGATTCATTTGTGGCATATACGATCACTTTATAAGGACTCCCGGGCAACTCCTTTTCCATCAAGCTCTTCAATGAGGCTTTTAATTCCTCGCCCCATTTTGCCAACACATAACCATCGTAGTATTCGCCTTCATTATTCCGATATTCCCCTGACAGAAAAACCAACTCCTCATTCCCCTTTGGATGGACAATCGCTTTATCCCGTCCATACATCTCAGGGAACAGCCAGCTTCCTTCGTCAACATGTTCAATTTCAAATTCTTCGTTGTACGTGCTTTCCAGATGTGAAAGGATTCGATCTTCTGAACTGGAACAACCTGCAACCCATAAAAGGAGGAGCATGATTGGCAGTGAAAATAATGTTTTGTTGTTCATGCTCACTTTTCCTTTCTTAGAACAGCATAAGCTTCGCACCGTTCTGCAGATTAAGCTCTTCTACCGTTTGGTTGATATTCAATATCTCTCCCGTTGACTTATTGCAAAGGACGGTATCAGGGGTGGCCTTGAAGTATCCATGCGAGAGTTCACTTACCGTACTGGATAATAGATAGACCACTTCATACAGCTTGCTTGTGATAGGGATGAATACATCATGCTTATCGTTAGAGGCCGGAACATACACTTCTACTAATATCTTATCCAAAGACTGCTACCTCCTCTTTTTCCGTTTCAGAGGCTAATAGCTTCACCAGGCTGACCTTGCCGTTTTTAATTACATAGCCGAAGTCGTTCGGGATTTCCTGATACATGTCGGTCGTGATTTTGGCTATCTTGAACAGATACTGGTCGCTGATTCCGCTGCCAATCCAGATGGCGTTTTTCACGGAAACGTGCTTTTTGAACCACTCCTCGAAGGATACGCTGCTGAACTTGTCGGCGCTGTCGGACATGATGATATGAACGTTCAGATTTGCTCCCCGTTCCAGGAACACCTTGAGCTTATCAAGTGCATCTTCTGACAGGCTCAGCATCAGGTCGCTGAGGGAATCGACCATACAATAGATGTGATGGAACTCAGGAAGCTCATGCCCCTGCTCCTCGGCATCCTTTTTCGTATTGTTGCGGTGTACAAGGGTTTCAAAAAGATGAACGATGGTTGTTTCAAGCTCCGTCTTGGCAGCCGCATAACGATAGTCTGGATTAGATTCCAATCGGAATGCACCATTTGGATCAAGGACGATTACTTCATCCCCCGTTTTTCCAGCCAATAGCTCGGAAAGTCCCTGCATAAATGCGGTTGCTATATCATTTTGAGCGGCTGAAACCAGGTTCACGAAGCATTCCTGGAAGTCGAAGAATGATAGCTTCAGAGACTGTCGATCCACCCCGACCGGAATGAATGGATGGGAAGAACCAAACATCATCTGATTCTGGATATAGTCTGCCGTCACTTTTTCAGGTAGCGTCGGGATGACAGGTGCAGGTTCCCTGTCCCATGTCTCGCGCGCTGTCTTGCTGTAGCCTTCGATAAAACTGAACAGATCTTCGGTATCCTTTGCAGGCTGGGCGATCTGGAATTCATACACATGATCGCTTTTGAAGATGCCTCGCCCCTTATGCTTGGATGGATACACGCCATCTACATTTCCGAGTACGCCTGAATACTCAGTCTGGTCGTTCAATTGAAGCACAAACAGCTGCTTGAAGTTCTGCAGCAGGCGATAACGGATCGAGCCGGTATTTGTTGCTGTCACGATAAAGTAGATACCATATTTCGTACCTTCCCGAGTCAGGTAGGCGATTGCCTCCTCATGCTCCTCATACGTCTCGGAGAACGCGGAATAGTTATGGATGGCCACGACAATCGACGGCACCTTATCCGGTGACACGCGGTTGTAGACGTTAATATCTCCTCCATAATTGGCGAATAGCTTTTTACGATTCACAATCTCCGCTTGTAGAAGCTTCATCAGATTCTGGATCTTTTCCGCCTCATGCGATACGACGACATCCCCGACATGAGGAGCGGAGCGGAACCAGTTCAAGGTTTCGGTACTGAAATCCAGAAGGTAGAAGTTCACTTCCTCCGGTGTATGCTCCTCCATCAAGGATATTAGCATCGCTTGCAGGAATGAGGTCTTTCCGCTTCCTGTCACGCCGTACACGACCGTATTGCCTTCCTGCGTCATCGGAAGTCTGAGTGGCATCTGACGCTGGTTGGATGGATCATCATATTCCCCGATGACAGGATTCAACACATACGCTTCGTTTGTTTGATCACTATATTTCCCTTTAATGTCCTCTATATAAATCTGAGGTGGAATCGGCTCAAGCCACAGCTGCTTCACCTTGATGTTTTCCTGTTTGGCAAGGCTGGCCAGATAGTCCGTAATTTCGTCTAGCTGCTTCGGCGGGTTCTTGATGCCTTTGTTCCGGTCGATTTTAGCGGACTTGATGACGCGTCCCAAGCTGTCGATGATGCTGATGCTTTCGTCCTTCTTTTTCTCGAGCTTATCAGTTGGATAGTATGGTGCACCCGCCCAGGCAGATTGACCAAGCTCAAAGATCTCGTTGTAGCCGACCTGAAGGAAGAAGCGTCCGACATTCGTCAATTCTGCTGCATCCGGTCGTTTGATGACCTCCATGCTGTCGGCCTTTTCCTGTACCTTAAGACTGATCCGGAATTTACTGTTACTCCAGATCTGATCGTCCACTACCCCTGACGGCTTCTGCGTTGCCAGGATCAAATGGACACCAAGGCTACGTCCGATACGCGCCGCACTGACAAGCTGCTCCATGAATTCTGGTTGTTGTGTTTTCAGCTCGGCAAACTCATCCGAAATCATAAACAAGTGCTGAAGTGGCTCTGTCACGATGCCTTCTCTGTATAGCTTCTGGTATTTATAGATATCAATATTGCTTTCATCCACTCTTCTGCTCGTTTCGCTGAAAATGGCCTGTCGGCGCTTCAGCTCACTCTGGATTGATATGAGCGAGCGCTTTACCGCTGCTCCGTCCAGGTTGGTGATCGTACCGGCAAGATGCGGCAGATCGAGAAAGGCATTTGCCATTCCCCCACCCTTATAGTCGATAAGGATGAATGCCACTTCGTCAGGATGATAATTGACGGCAAGGGAAAGTATGAAGGTCATGATGAATTCACTTTTCCCGGAGCCTGTCATACCGGCAATCAATCCGTGTGGACCATGATACTTTTCGTGAAGATCGAGGTTGAAAATCTCACCGGTAGTATCCACCCCGATTGGAGTCTGGATCGTTAAGGTTGGATTGTTTTCCTTCCATCTAGTCGGAACGTTTAAGTGCTCTATTTTGCTGACGCCGAACATTTCAAGGAAGGTCAGCATATCAGGCAGCGTATAATCCGACACTTCAGTTGCAAGCTGCGTATTGGCAAGCTTGATGGCGTACATTTCCGCCGATTCCTTCAGATAGATATCCGCATTGAATGCAGTATAGGTGCCTGAAATATCATCCTTATCGTAGATTTTCGAGCCTTCCTCCCCTAGCTCCACCACCTTCGAGCATTCCTTCGGGAGGTTTTGCAGCTCATCGTAAAGGGTAACTAAACTGAACCCGATGTCTTTTTTCTCTTTTAAAATCAGATTGGTCATTTCCGCTTTGGAAGCGAGCTTCTTATTCATGGCAAAAACGACATAGTGCTGATTCAGTTCCTTTAAATCTTCATCCGAAAGCATGGATTGACGTGTGATTTCCTTTTCAAAATAAGCGGAAAGCTCCTTCAGTTCATTCTGGTTGGTCGCAATAAAACGTATCTGCTTTCCATCATCCCAGACGTGCGGCAGCCACTTTGTAAATTCCCATGCATCTTTCTCGTTTTCGTCATATATAAAAATCATTTTCAGTTCGTCATAGCTATGTAGTGCTGTCATTTGGAAAATTAATCCTTTGACAAAGTCCATTACCCGTTTTCTTTCACCGATAAACCCACTAATTTGTTCCTCTAAAAGGGAAATGGTAACCGGGACGTTTTCCAGGATCTGAGGACCGCCAACCAATTCATATAGCTCATCCTGCAGATTGTCATCCTCAATGCTGAACTTCTTTTCCGGGAACTTGATATCGGCGTCCAAAGGAACATTTCCAAGACCTAAGCGCAGCTTTAAAAAGTCATTATGGACAAGCGACCGTTCCCAAAGATTCCGTTCCCGGTTCTTGATTCGCGCCAGGCATTGCGTAAGCGTGATGTGGTTTTCATGGAGGATTTCGCTCTGATGCACCGATTCGTCTTCAATGACCTGCTTCATTTCCACTAGATATGCTTTGTATTTCTCCTGACGGATTCCTTCATTCTTGATTCGCTGCTTCTTCTCATGCCTTTTCGTCAAAATCGGCCATAGAACCGTTCCAAGTAGCATAGAGATGGACATCATCAACGTCGGCAGGGCATACATGATATTTCCGTTATTCATCATTATATTCTGGAGGGCGAAAATCCCCATGAACAAGGAAGCCATCCCCATGGTGATCGATGGACCCAAAAGGAGCATCAACGGCGTTTCATCCATATTCGGACGCTGTGGTGGCGGATCGATTTTGATAACCGCTTCTTTTATATCCTTTTTAAAACGTGGAGATCGATAGAATAAGTGATCCTTAGGCTCTTCAATCGAAAAGTCGTCGAGCTCTTCCTCGTCCTGAATGACCGGCTGCTCCACCTGGAACGGCTGGAACGCATGTCTGTCCAGAAGAATGGAAGCTTGAGGATTGTTCAGTGACAGTAAGGTGCCATTATAAATGATTTTCAGACCCATGATGGAAATGACATCGCCAATGGCTAGTCGCTTTTCCTCCACTCGCTTCCCATTCACATAGGTACCATTGGAGCTTTTGCAATCTCTCAAGGTCGCTTGATTGTTTTCATCATACTGAATCACGCAATGCAGAGAGGATACAAGTTTATTGGAAAAGCAGATATGGTTGTCTTCCGTTCTGCCAATCTTAAGTGTCTGGGTGACGGCAATATGCTTGGTGAATTCGTTTCTGTCTTCTGTTGGGGGTTCTACATAAAGGAGTGCGGAAGCTTCGTTTTCACGTGAGATGGTATAGGTTTTAAAGGGCTCTAAAAGGAGCTTCCTCACCTTTCCCCCGTTGTTTCCTATTAAATAAGCATAGTTATTTGATTTTAAGTACCACTTTCCATCCTCGGCTTCCACCGCCATCAAATCGGCTTCTTTTCCTGAGGGAAGTGTGGTCGTAAGTATGTATTTTCCTGTTACCTTATCAGGCAGCACAAGATCACGTGCCTTGCCTTGATCAAAAAGGGTTAGTATCATGCTCGGATCCTCCAATCAACTAAGAACAAACCTGTTAGTTGATGATTTTTTCGTTATGCACATAGGGTGTAGCGCTACTTGATAAGTGACATGGGGATTTGGGATTTAAGTCCCAATTAACAGTAAAAAACCCCCTTTTTCTGGCAACCAATATTATAAAGCATGTTTCGCTTTTTTTCGATAAAGCGCGCAAAGAATCATTCCATATACCTACAGTAAAAAATTTCTAGTCGATCCTTATAGGAAAACAGCCTCAGTATCCAGTTGATTTATGTCAGTAAACCCCGTGTCCCGACTGGTTATATCGCTTTATGTAGATGAGTGTCGTAAAGATAATAAGTGGATAGTTTTGGACAATAATGACAAATCAACATCATTCAATACCCTTACCCAAGGAATATATAACCACTTTTTTGTAAAATTTTTATATAAAATAGGAAATTTTTTCTATTCGTGATTAATTACCCAATAAAAAAGACTCGTAAATTGGTGAAATACCGATTTACGAGCCTTTTTTCGCGAGAAGTCCTGCCGCTTTCGCAGCTTCCCTCTCTTCTTCCTCCCGCTTTAGCTGGGAAGCCGTCGAGCTGATATCTGCACTCAAGGATTGCAGTGCATCCACAATCGTGCCGATTTCTCTTTCCATATCGCTGATTGCGTTATTGAGATAATTCATCTCCGTCGCTTGCCAGCCCTGCTCAAGCGTCCCTTTCATATTCAACAGATTCCGCTTTACATTCAATAGGCTTGCTGCTTCCTCCTGCAGCCGTCGAGCTTGGGCATTCGCTGCATAGATATCGATTGTCATGGATTATCCCCTTTCCTTAGAAAACCATTATCTACTTTCAGCTTTTGATTCCTTTGAAATACGCCACTTCGTCTGACCCTCTGGCGTAATATACGGAACAACAAAGGTGTCGAGAAACTCCTCGATGGCGTTATCGGAAACGATGTTGTAGTAGGTGAAAAAGAGTGTCTTATTGTCGGTTGTATCCACCACTACACTCGTAAATACGCGGCCGCTCGGCTTACGGTTGTGCCAGCCGTATTCGAGTGCTTTGATTTTTCCAAGCTCTACACTTTGGTTCCGGTTGATCAATTTCCCGTCTTTCACCTTCATCAGCGTTTTGCCCTGCATCATGGTCATCACAATGCGAAGAAGCGCAATTCCGAAGAACAGCGTTCCCACACCGCCGATGAGATAGGCAAGCAATGTTCTGGAGAAACCGGAGCCTGGGATGAACAGGACGACACCCAAGGAGACAAGCGCCATAAATGCGATACCAAACACCGTGCAGCCTGCGCTATAACGGGTATAGGTGACACGCACCTCATCCTGCTCCACTTTGATTATATGGTCATGCTTTAGGTTCATAGGATTGTTATGTGTCATAGTACGCTTTCCTTTTCTTCTGTCGTTTTAGGAGAATCGCTTTCCATCATGAATGCTTCCAGCTTGGAGCTGCTACCTTTGACAAGGTTGTAATCCGGTCCATTTTGCAATAGCATCCAATTTTCCTCTGCATCGTTCGTAAGCAGGACAAGGTCTTTGACAGTCGGTTCCTTCTTTTCATCAAATTCAAATAATAGCAGGGTATTCAACTGGCCGTTTGTCTTTTCCAGTACCCGATAGAATGGATCCAGCTCCCCTCTGACCTGAAATGAATCGAACTGCCGGTTGTTTTCTGTGATATAGGTAAGCATGCCTTCCAACTCTTCTGAAGAGATAGAATGATAATCTCCATAGCCATCTCTTTGTAAATGGAAGAACTCGGTAAGTTCATCTAGCATGTCACCCTTCTCAACCGTGTCAAAACGATGAACCTGTTCGTCATAAAGAAGCGAGTGCTTTAGAAAGCCGCTCTCTGTAAAATGATAGGATACGGACTCCTCTTTGCCCCGGATTTATGACGGGATGCCTTTAACGACTTTTCCGAAAAATTCAGAGTATGTATCACACTTTTCAATTCCGGTTCTAATTCGAATTTGTGATTTTCATAAACTAGCAGATCCTTCGCCAAAAGGGTTCTGCAGGAAATCTGTAGAAGCAGGTCCATACTTTCATCCGATATTTCATTGAAATACACCTGTTTCAGGGAATTTCCCTGCTCGAACAACCCTTCACTATAAAAACTGTAGATTAATTCCTCTATGGAAAGTGAGATAGTTTTCATGTTAGCCTCCAAATGAGAGTTTGCCGAAGAAACTCTTAGAATTTTCTAGTAGATTCGAAGCGTTCTTCTTCACTTCGCTGAACCCTTCCTTCACCTTGGAGGCACCTTCTGCCACCGCCTCGGTTCCTTTGAAAATGGTGTCCTTGAAGTGAACGGATGCGTCTGTTACCCAGCCCGGCGTGTTTTTCGCCAGCTTCTCACCTACCAAGCTACCTATATATCCACCTACTGCAGCACCGACGACAGTTCCGCCTGGCCCAGCCAAACTTCCGACCGCACCGAGTGCAACCGCTCCAATAACGGATGAACCACCGACAACGGCCGTTTTATAGACAGCTTCTCCCACCACCTTGGCATTCTCGGTTTTGAGCGTTTCCACATCACCGCTATACTTGGAGTAGTTTTCGGTAATTTTTATCCCTGCACCTACCCCTTCCACCACACCAGTGATGGCAAAAGCGGTAAAGGCATTTCCTTTTCCAATCTTCAGCGCTGCAGAACCAAGGCTTTTTGCATTGGATTTCACTGCGTTCGCCGCTTCCTTGAGGTTGCGGGCATCAGAAATCGCATGCCTGAAATCCCGGACACTGTTTGTCATTTTAGTAATATCATCAGGCAGGTACTTGGTAAATTTCTTATAGACGACTTCTGCTAATGATTTATTCGCATATTTGATCGCATAATAGGGACTGACCATCATTTTGGCAAGGAAGTTAAGTTTCGAATTGCCGACCTTATTGATGAAGTTTCCAATCGGCACATTAAACCTCCCGTGCTTTACACTATCCAATAATTTATAGGTATATCTGCCGCCTTCATTGACAAAACGCCAACCGAGCAAATGCAATAGACCTGCATTTGCAACATACTGCGCACTATGAAGCAGGTGCTCCAAGCGTCCGACAGTTTGATCATACAGCTCATATAGACTGCTGAATGCATGCTTATCCATCAGTGCTTTCACCAGATCATGCTCCCGGTTTGCAGCCTGACGGTTCAGGTATCTTTCCACTCCCTGATATTTTTCAAGCGAATCCGAAGCAAAAGACTTGATCCTATTCATTCTCTCCTCCAGCTTATGTAAGGACGCTGTGGCGGACCGGAGTCTGGAATCAATATTATTGCGATTCTTGATTTCATAGGACACACCGAACTGGACGGAGGAGACATTGCTTGTCACACTCCCGAGTTTTCCATGGCTCGAATTCAAGCCGGCGATGGCATTATTCACTATTCCTGGTCTGATTTTTATCGAAGAAGCCAAGGTTGGTTCACTTCCCTTTTTGTTATCTTTGCGAGGTTGGTTTCGAGGTTTTCTTTGATGGAGTACGAACTATAGTAAGTGTAGAAAAATCCCGAACACATGTCCATCCATTTATATTAGGCAATACGTCGCAACTTTTGTGCCGATTTGGCAGTTTTCTCGTACGAATTGTAATAAATTGCATATTACCCCTATTTAATACCCAAATATTCTTTCAAAACAAACTTCTTTTTTACACATTTTGTATTTTAATAATATAGCATAATTAGAATCGGAAATAGTGAGGTCTACATTAAAATAGGAAAATAATACTAGCGATGATTTTTTCTTTATTCGTCGCTTTTCTAAAAAAAAAAGCAGCCCCGGTATTTTTAGGGCTAACTTTCTCTACTACTCTATTCACCTTTCACTCTCTCTAAATAGTCCCACATATTTTCTTTGATTACACTGGTATGCGGGAGGATGTTGCTGTCCCTTAATTGAAGGGTTACCCGGTTAAGGAATCCAGTAAGTTCTGTTCGCTCTTTTTCATCCGCCATGAATTCCACGCCATAATAAAAGTAGGATTCCGGTCCTTCTTCCTTCCAGACTATCTTTCCGATGTAGTCCCGGGTTTCTCCCAGAATACATGTTTGAATGGAAACGATTAGGTCAGGTCTAACCGGGAACTGCATATGAGAAATGATTCGCATTCCGCTCGGACAGAGATTTTCCAACACAATCCCCACTTGGCCGAGCTGTACTTCTTTTCCTCTTATTTCCTTGACTGTGAGTTCACCTTTAAGTGCTTTCGGAAAATCGATTCGGAAATACTCCCTGCGCTCGATGGATGGCAGCTTTGCTTTCGTGTTCTGCGGCAGCAGCTTTCTCTTTTCAAGCATATCAGTGAATGGTGAGATAGGGACTGGCTTGCTGAAAATATAGCCCTGAATGATGTCACACTTCTTCTGTTTCATAAAGAGCAGCTGACCTTCTGTTTCTACCCCTTCCACTACAACCTCTATATCCAGCTCTTTGGCAATAACAAAAAGGGATTCCAGGATAACGGCATTCTTCCTGTTTGTTTCTACATCTTTAACAAAGGATCGGTCTACTTTTAGAACATCAATTTCCAATTCGGTCAGTCGGGTCATGGAGGAATATCCCGTCCCAAAATCATCCAGGGCAACCTTCACCCCAAGATTACGTAGATCACGAACCGTTTTCAGCACAATCTCCGGATTATGCAGGAAGGAACTCTCGGTTATTTCCAGTTCAATTAATTTTGGGTCGACTCCGTAGTTTTCTATGGAACTTTCTACTAGTTTGAAATAATTTTTACGTAAAAATCTCTGGGGAGAAACATTAATCGATATTGGTACAACCGGTACACCTTCCTGAGTCCAAGTACTGATCTGCTGCAGCACTTTTGTCATCACATAATCCCCGATTTCATTTATCATTCCGGTTTCTTCTGCTATTGGAATGAATTCACCTGGGGATAGTATTCCCCATAATGGATGTTCCCAGCGAATCAATGCTTCCGCTCCGATAATTTCATACGTTTGTGCATTGACTTTTGGCTGAAAATAAATAGTGAATTGATCATCCTTCAACGCTTTATGCATATCTCGTTCAATTGTGAATTGCTGATACGTTTTAACGTTAATATTAGGGGTATAGATTTCAAAGTAATTTTTCCCTAACTCTTTTGCGCGATATAGGGCAACGTCCGCATGCTTCAATAGGGTATCTTCCATCTCTCCATCAAATGGGAAAACACTCACCCCAACACAAGCAGTCAGGTAAAGTTCATATTCCCCTTCATAAACCGGCTCTCTTAAAAGAGTAATCAAACCCTTGGCAATTCCCTTTAGCTCCTCAATTTTCACTGATCCCTGGTAAACAATGATGAACTCGTCACCGCCAACCCGAGCGACAAAATGACCTTCCTGTTGATAGACTGCCAGCCGATCGGCAATTATCTTCAGCACTTTATCCCCCACTGGATGACCTAATGTGTCATTAATATATTTGAATCGATCCAAATCAATATAGAGAACGGCGAAATTCTGATCTGTCTCTTCATAGTTTTGAATAAGGAATTCCATCTCCTCTTTTAACAGTCGGCGATTCGGCAAACCTGTCAGATAATCGTGGTTGGCCAAATACTCTACCTTCTCCAAAAGCTCTTTATGCTCCGTTATATCAGTTAAAATCCCAATGATTTTGACCAGCTCTTGGTGTTCGTCCAAAACCGGCATCATACAATCCCTAAGCCACTTATACTCCCCCGATGGCAAGGATACGCGATACTCGTTTTCAATCGTATTTTTCTTATAGAGGTAACGGAGATTGTCGTCATAAGCCGGAAGATCTTGTTCCCAGATCAAATCCCTGATATCCATGTTACCATTAGCAAACTCTGAAACGTCCATGTCCAACATATTTTTCACCGTTTTAGAGATGAAAGTAAATCGCTTTCCTTTTACATCGTAAGACCAGACGCCGAGATCCAAGCTATCATATATCTCTTTCATTTCCTGATCTTTTGTTTCCAGTTTTTTCTCCAGCGTTCTCATTTCTGTAATATCCATAATAGTACCGATAAACTTGGTTGGTTCACCTAAATCATTCAGCACGATATCAGAATGGACAAAAATATGAACCACCCTGTTGCACGGTGTGATAAAGCGATATTCCAACGAGCAGCTACTTAGTTTTTCTATGGCATTATCATATACGGAACGAAAATTACCCTGGTCATCGGGATGAATCATGCTGAAGAAAACCTCAAAAGTAAAACTGTTCTGTTTGCTTTTTTCAATTCCCAATATATCAAAGGCATGGTTGGACCAAGATATTTCCATGGTCGATACATCATATTGCCAGCTACCTAATTTTGCTGTATGCTGCATTAATTCCAATGAAGTTTTAACTGATTTCAGTTCTGTTTGGGTTTGCTTTTCCTTTTCAATATTCCTGATAACAACATAGACTCCAATGACGGATGTGTCTCCCATAATGGGCACACTCGTTACACTTACATCAATATGCTGGTTATTTTTATGTAGAATTTTTGTTTCATATGTTAGTGGGAGGCCCTCTAATGCTTCTTGGAACTTAGTCCTTACTTCGTGTAAGCACTCTTGAGGAATAAACTTTGAAAAATCCCCAGTTAAATCTTTTTGCCTATAGCCAAATTGACTGACTGCCCTTTTATTATTCTTTTCAATTTCACCCTGTGCATTTATTAATATAACTGGGAGTGGATGGTGATCGAAAATAGAATGGAAGAGTCGTTCTTCAACTAATTTTTCTTTTGTAGCTGTAACTGAGTCCTGCTGTTTCGACCTATTTCCCCATAATTGTATTTTTTTCAATCATAAACCCCACCAATTCTGCAACTAATTATGTGTTTATATTACATTTTATAACATTAGAATAATATTTTGTAACATTTTTCCCAATTGGGAAATTTATCTTATTTTGATATATAGATAATTTAATAATAAATACCTATAATAGAATATAGAGCTTCTAGCGCCGGAAAAAATAATGTATGAAAAGAAGGATACTTATGAGAATAGAAGAGAAATTCAAGTTTTTCTTTGAACATATGATGGACATGGTGTTTTTGGTTGAGTGGAAAGATAATAAATTTTGGTATACCTATGTCAATCCTTCTGCACAACAGAAACTCGCAGTCGAGATGATAGGCAGAAAATTGGAGGACGTACTTCCGCCGGCTACTTACGATTTCCTTCATAAGCACTATTCAATTTGTGTCCAGAAAAGGGAGTCCATCAGTTATTCAGATTTGAATCTTTTCGTACCAGACATGCCCGCTTCGGAAACCACCTTAACACCTATTGAAGATGATGGACGCATTTACGTTCTTGCCATCACAAAAAATGTCAATGAATTGAAGAAAAAAGAGGAAGATTACCTTTTCCTGAACTCTCTAGTAGCAAACACCGTGGATGCCATGATGGTAATAGACACAAATGGCACCATATTAAAAATAAACGATGCTTTTCAAAAACAATTTGGTTGGACAATTACTGAAATGATTGGACACCACTGGGAAGAGTTCCAATTCACCCCAATAGAATTGAAAGCGCAATCAGATGAGACAATTCTGTTGCTTAAAAATCAAAAAACTACCCAACCGCTGGAAACCGTCCGATTAACTAATAATGGTCAATCTATCCATACATCCGTCAGCTATTCTCCTATACTGGATAAAGAGCAGCAAGTAGTCGCAATCTCCATGATTTATCGGAACATCCAGCATTTACGGGAATTGGAGGCTAAACTTGCAGAAAGCAAAGAAGCCTACAAATCCCTGTTTTCCTATCATAAAAATGCGATTCTCATGGTCAATTCCAAAGGCTATATTACGAACGTGAATGAAGCCTGCGAAACTTTGACTGGCTATAAAAAGGAACTAATTATTGGTATCGATTTTAAAGAATATGTACAACAAGAGCTTCAACTGCCGGATGATCCCCTCCAGAAAGCTTTTGAAGGACTTGTAAATAGCTATGAGGTGGAAGTCCCTCATGCATCCGGAAACATGCTTTTCTTTTATGTCACCCACGTCCCTATCATCATTAAAGGGAAGGTAACCGGAGTGTATCTCATCGCCCAGGATATTACGGAAAAGCGGGAAATGGAGCTTGCCTTGAAGGACAGCGAGGAAAAATTCCGTCTCATCACAGAGCATTCATCCGACCTAATAAAAGTTATCAATAAATACGACAACATTTCTTATGTTTCCCCTTCTTATCGAAATCTTATGGGCGCTAAATATGAAATCATGGAAGGCCAGCAACTGACATATGGCATTCACGAATTAGATCATCCATTATTATTGGAATCCATTCATAAGCTTAGGACAAACAAGATGAAATCCGTACAGATAGAATATCGATACTTGAATCAGGAAAAAGAGGAAGTATGGGTGGAAGTGAATGCGACTTCAATTGCAGGGGAAGGAGAGCTCGATCACATCGTTCTGACTGGACGGATCATTTCAGAACGAAAAGAGCTGCAGGAACAACTCACCTACCAAGCATACCATGACAGCCTGACGGATCTTCCAAACCGCCGATTGCTGGAACAATCCCTTGATAAGGCGATAGAATCTGCTTCCAAAAACAACGGAAAACTTGCGCTTCTTTTCTTGGACTGCGACAATTTTAAACAAATTAATGATACGTATGGACATGATATGGGAGATCTGTTGCTTGTTGAGCTGGCACAACGATTAACAACCTGCGTCCGTTCAGAAGACACAGTTGCCCGCTTAGGCGGCGATGAATTTGTCGTCCTCATCAAGCGTGTAGAGAATAACGAGCATATCACAAGAGTAGCTGACCGCATTCAAACAACACTGCAGCAACCATATATAATAGAAGGAGAGCTGATTGAAGCCACATCTTCCATCGGAATCTCCGTTTATCCCGATAATGGGACATCCATCAAGCAGCTATTCCGTAAAGCCGATCAGGCCTTATACCAGGTAAAAAACAACGGTCGCAACGACTATCAATTGTATTCATGATAACAACCCAAAAGGGGACTGACCCTTTTGGGTTTATTATTTTCTACTCCTTCCCCTCACCCAATCAAAATGCATTTCACTAAAGATTCCCAACCAATAATGTTATACTATTTGAAAATACAGAACTGGAGTGATTCATAAAATGTCCAATCAAACACGCCAGATTGTCCAAGACTCGCTGAATGCCTTGCTGGAGGATACCGCATTTCTTCCTGAGCTGCAGGGAGATGCCAGAGAACAGGCTTTTACGTCTCTTGGCTCCATTCTTTCCACCCCCAATCATGTACATAAATCCTTTCTTCGAATTGCGCTCGAAAATGGAAGCGTTGTCAGAATTCCGGCTTTCCGCGTCCAGCACAACAACGCACTTGGCCCCTACAAGGGCGGCATCCGTTTCCATGAGTCCGTCAACGAGGAGGAAGTGATCAACCTCGCTTCCCTGATGACCTTGAAAAACGCACTCCACGATGTGCCATATGGTGGAGGAAAAGGCGGTATCATTCTGGATCCACGCTCCTTTTCCGTAAAAGACCTGCACCTCATCTGTAAAAAATACGTCCAATATTTCAGCGACATCATTGGTCCGGACAAGGATATCCCGGCCCCGGATGTAGGCTCGGGCGAAAGGGAAATGGACTGGATGATGGCCGAGTATAAAAGCATCCGTCCCGGCCAGCCCTATAAAGGAAGCTTCACCGGAAAAAGTGTCGTAAATGGAGGGTCTCTCGGGCGCCGCGAAGCAACCGGGAAAGGTGTCTATTTCACCTTCCGCTATATGCTACACGATTTCATGAAGGAGCAGCGTAAATTCCTTTCAGGCGCAAGCAAGGACAACACCTTTGCCAGAACGGCACTGAAATACGAAGGCCGACCGCTGAAGCTCGCTGTTCAAGGCTTTGGTAACGTAGGTTCGGTTGCCGCGCTTGAAGCCTATCAATGTCAGTATTTGGAGAATAAGGTGGTGGCCGTGAGCGATAGGAATGTAACACTCTTCAATGCAGACGGTTTGGATATACCTGCTCTCGTCCGCTTCACCACCCTTCACAAAGGCGACCTGCCTACAACAGATGAAAAACTCCAGGAAGCAGGAGTTAAGGCAGAAATCCAGGACCGCAGCAAGGTGCTCTATCTTGACGTTGATGTCCTGATACTTGCTGCACTAGAGGACCAGATCCATCTCGATAATATGGATAAAATAAATGCCGGAATCATCGTGGAAGGCGCAAATGCCCCTGTCACAAGCGAGGCTGACCAATATCTCAGCAGCAAAGGCGTCATCATCGTGCCCGATATCCTTGCAAACGCAGGCGGGGTCATCGTCTCCTACTTCGAATGGATGCAAGGCCGTGAGACCCAGTTCTACACTGAGGAGGAAGTTTACGAACTTTTATACAAACAGATGAAAAACACCATGGACACCATTCTTCCTGCTTTCTTCGGAGATCCGTTTCCACTAAGGCAGAACTGTTATATTCATTCTGTGATGAAGCTGTCGACTGTGTTGTTTAGGCAGGGGAAGTTGTATTAATATGTTTTTTTAAGGGGCCTGACCCCCACCGCTTTAAAGCGGTGGGGGTCAGGCCCCTTATTTATGCTGAGAACATCATTTTTTATCCAACAAATTTCCATAGTATTATTTTCCTCTTTATTTATTTACTGTATAATAAGTAGGTCTACTTACCTACTATACATACATACTATTTACATGATATTGATATTTTCCAATTTTTATAAAGTAGGAAGCCGGACAAGAATGAGCGTTCGTCTCAAAGAATCCAGAAAGGGTGAATGATTTGGCAAATGATTTGCAATCAAAATTAGGTGAAGGATTATCAAAGGTACAGGGGGGCATTGAGCAAGGAAAGCAGAAGCTTCAAATCGCCCAGGAGATCGGCAGACTGAAGAAAAGCATTGCGGAAAACTCCCAAAAGAAATCCAAGATTTTATTGGAGGCTGGTCAGGTTACATACCGTAAATTACGTGCCGGTCAAATTCAGGATGCAGATTTGGCACAGATTTCAGAAGCGATTATCGGATTGGATAAGCAAATGTATGTTGCGACAAGGCAGATTGCAGAGCTTTCCAAAACAACTCAAAACGGCGTGGTCTGTTCTTGTGGGACGATGAATGGAATGAATGATAAATTCTGCGGCGGCTGTGGAGCGAAAATGGAACAGCCAGCTGAAATCGACTTAAGTACCGCAAGCTCTTGCAGTCAATGTGAAGAGATTGTGCCAGTGGGTGCCAATTTTTGTCCATGCTGCGGATCAAGAGCATAAATCAACGAGTAATGAAGGAGGGAAACGATATTGTTTTGTAAACATTGTGGAAAGAAAAATCCAGAGGGGGCACATTATTGCGTAAATGATGGCATGCCACTTGGGGAAGCAAATGAAAATATTCAAGCAGTAAAAGAAACCGCGAACTTCTGTAAATCCTGCAGTCATAAGAATTCATCTGATGCCTTATACTGTGTAGCTTGCGGGGTATCGTTAGAAAAAGTGACCGAGAAAAAATCAGGAGCCGGGGATATTCTATCTTTGGGCACCTTCAATAAAAACCAGAAATCCGCTTCTACCGGTTCAGCCCCGGTTATCGAGGGTGGAGCAGCAAGCAAGTTCAGCGTACCTGGGCTCATCTCCGCTGCCAAATTTGCCGGAATTGCTTTTGGTATTCTATTAATCGTTTCCTTTATTGCATCATCTATGATCAACAGTGCTTTAAAAGATATACTCGGTGACGGGGATCTTGTAGAAATGTTTGCATCCGGCATGAAATTCGTTTCTGTTACAGACGTTTTGATGCTGAGCCATTTGGCAGGGATTGAGTATTCTATAACAGCAATGGGGGAAGGTATCAGCCTCGCCACTACCGGATGGATCGGATTATTTGCCCTGATATCAGCAATCGGTTTGATTGTAGTAGGTTTTCTTACTAACAGAAACCAGCCAGATCGATCTGCAATCGAAAGATTCTATACGATTCTGCCAATTGCAGTGGTGTACTCTGCAGTGATCGCAATCATCTCCACGTTTGCCGGGGTATCTATGGAAATTCAAGATCCTACCGGATGGTTTGGTGATGTCAAAGTTGAAGCCAACTACCAGTTCTTCACAGTTCTTATTCGAGCGCTCATTCTAAGTATTATTTTTACTACAATCGGTTCGATGATCGGAATGAATTCACACCTGAAAAGCTTTGGAGGAAATATGAGTTACGGGATCTCGATCCAAAGAGCAGCGTTCCATTCTGTTTTGGGTATCGTCACTTGTATGATTCTCACATTAGTGATTATCGGTAATAAATCTGAAGTAAAAGATATCAAAGCAGATGCTGGTGACGAATCCTACTTGGTTGACTTCTTCCTTATTCAATCCGGAACCTATATGTGGAATATGGCACACTTAGGTTCACTTGAGTTCGAAGCATCCGAGGATTCCGAAAGCATCGGGGCCAAGTATTCCATCCTAGGTGGACCTAAGGCGGACGGCATGGATGTTGAAGAGTCCGAAGAACTTGCCACAGGTCTTGAGGAATTACTCGGCAGCCTTTGGTATTTCTTCCTTGTACCGATTCTTCTTCACTTCTGGGCAGGTGTTGCCATCCGGAAAGCTACAACAGGCAACATCCTTTATGAAATTGCCGCTTATGCGGTAGCTTTTGGTTTAGTCAACACAGCTATTTTCCATTTACTGAAATTTTCCGTTACGACGTCGTTCGATGAATTCATCAACGTAAGCTTCGGATTCTCCTCCTTCCTTACGTTCTTGTTCAGCACCGTCATCTCTTTCGGTATTTCCTATGCCGGGGTGGTTTTGATGAACAAGAAATCAGGTTCAGACGATGTAGTCCAACACCAACAAGTATCAAACTTTTAGAAAGGCTCTTTTCTTAAAGTTTGTTGCTTTTGTCCGTAAAAAATCCGCTTTTGTATTTTTTACTGCATTAACTACTTCAAGTTAATTAGGAAACCAATATTCCGATCTAGAAAAGAGCACGAGGACGAGTAAAATTACAGGCTGTAATTGTATACGAAAAAGCAAAAATATATGCGAAAAAAGCCTTTAGAAAAGAGGAACAGCACTTATGAGATTTTGTACGGAGTGCGGGGCCAAGGCAGATGAACAGGCAGCCATGTGTACCAATTGCGGGGCGAAGCTTTCGTCCCCCAAGAGGGCTCAGGAGCCAGGAAAGTCTTCCATGCCCGCTTTTTCGAAAAAAACCAAGATTATTTTAGCAAGTGTATTAGCAGTTTTTATCGCATTGTTTGCTGCTTATAAAGCAGTAGATTCCTATAATAGCCCTGAAAAAGTCATGGAACGATTTTTGGAGGCTGTAAAAGAGGAAGATGTGGAGTATCTGGCGAAAAACCTTGAATCTACAAATGAGAAGTTGAATATGGAAGAGAAAAATGTCAAAGCCCTCTTGAATTATTGGAAGGAAAACAAGGATTCCAAGGAAGCCTTTTTCTCCTATCTACAGGATACTTCCAAGGAGCTGTCACGCTCCACTTCCAGAACTACAGCTGCCTTCAATGAGCTGTTGGAAGAAGATGAAGGAAGAATGATCACCTTCAAAAAAGACGGCAAAAAGTGGTTGTTTTTTGATGACTACAAGTTTATGGTCCAGCCTCTTACAGTAGAGGTGTACACCAACTATCCTGACGTAAAGCTGTTTCTGGATGGAAAAGAGCAAAAAGCCAAACTCGATGAAGAAGGTGGCTACTATATTGTAGGACCCATGCTTCCAGGTGTTCATAAAATTAAAGGTACCTTTGAAACCGAGTTCCTGACCCTTGATAAAGAAATCGAAGCTCACGTTTTTGATACGTACCATTATGAAGACCTCTACTTCGATGCAGAGGAAATCTATGTGGAAAGTAATATCATGGATGGGACCATATTAATTAACGGAAAGGAAACCGACCTTGTACTAGAAGAAGGTGGCCTGCGTTTCGGACCTGTTCTGGTGGATGGCACGATGACGGTGCAGGTTCAGAAGGATTCTCCTATGGGCATGCTGAAAAGTCCGGAATATAAAATTGAAGAGGATTATATTTATGCAGATGTTTCCATCAATGAAAAGTCGCAGGAAAAGATTATGACCCTGATTAACGAAGCCCTTCTCTCCTACCGGAAAGCGTTGGCAGGAAAAGATGTAAGTCTATTAAAATCCTACAGTGGGAATAAACTGGAATATATCGAAGAGGATATCGAGGACCTTGGAAATGATGATAATTGGATAGGATACCTCCTTTCGACCAACTATGACCTTGATAGCTTTTCCACATGGGAAGAGGATGGAAATTGGCATGTCGGTGTTACGATGAATGCCAGCTGGCTCACAACCGATTATAATGGAGACCTTAGTGAATTTGATTATTATGAACGATATTTCCTTGAAAAGACTGAAGATTCCTGGTCCATCTACTCTGTGGACGGAGGATGGGGCTCCATCGACGACGCTGAGAATGTGAAGGAATTTGAATTCAACCAGGAAGAGCAGGAAAAAGATACACCAAAACCGAAAGTCGTACTTGATGAGGAAAGCCTTATTTCCGATTATCTGTATGGCCTTGTAGATGCGATCAACTATGGGGATTTTGAAGAGGTGGAACCTTATCTTTTACCGGACAGCGAGCTCTATAAACTTCAAAAAGATCTCGTGAAAAACCTTTATGAAGAAGAAACATCTGAGTACTTAATCGACTATGGTATCCTGGAAACAGAAGTTTTGGAGGATGAGAAAGCCACGGTTCTCATTACGGTTTCAGAGACTTTTGAAATTGTAAAGAAAGATGAAGAAGCAGGGGAAAAAGCTTTCAAGTGGAAGTACACGGCTCAAGTGCATAATGGAAAGTACTATCTGAGTAAAATTGAAAAAATTGATTAAATTCATGTGGAGTCCCAAACTAATGGGACTCCATTTTTTTCAGGAAAATCTATCAAAACAAACAATTTCCGAGGAAATTACTCATTATCTTTCTTTTATATTTATATAACGACATCATTCCTCAGCACTTTCTCGGACATTCTATTATTAATAGTTGTAATATGTCTTTATTATAATTAGAATACTGGTATATGTTAATATATAGAAGTGCTTTGATATTAAAGAGGAGGATCATAACATGGCTATATTAGTTACAGGTGGTGCAGGCTACATCGGTAGTCACACTTGTGTAGAGTTATTAAATGCAGGATACGAGGTTGTAGTATTGGACAACCTTTTAAATAGTAAATATGAATCCATTAAGCGTGTGCAAGAAATTACTGGTAAAGAGATACGATTTTACGAAGCCGATCTATTAAAAGTAGAAGATATTGAAAAAGTTTTTAGTGAAAATTCCATAGAGGCTGTTATTCATTTTGCAGGACTGAAAGCAGTAGGAGAATCCGTTCAAAAACCACTATATTACTATCATAATAACATTACAGGCACTCTTTTATTGTGTGAAGTAATGAAAAAACACGGTGTTAAAAACTTGGTATTTAGTTCATCAGCCACGGTCTACGGAATGCCAGATACGGTTCCTATCTCTGAAGATTTCCCACTAAGTGCAACAAACCCATATGGGCAATCAAAATTAATGATTGAAGAAATATTACGTGATCTGTATGTTTCGGATAATGAATGGAGCATTTCCTTATTGCGTTATTTCAACCCAATCGGTGCACATGAGAGCGGCCGTATTGGAGAAGATCCAAATGGGATACCGAATAACTTGATGCCATTCATCACACAAGTGGCAATCGGTAAGCTTCCACAGCTGCAAGTTTTCGGAAACGACTATTCTACAATTGATGGGACTGGAGTTCGCGACTATATTCATGTAGTGGATTTGGCAAAGGGTCACTTGAAGGCTTTGGAGAAAACCACCACTATTACTGGTGCCCATGCTTATAACTTAGGTACAGGACAAGGTTATAGTGTATTGGAAATGGTGAAAGCCTTTGAAAAAGCTTCTGGGAAAGAAGTTCCTTATCGTATAGTTGATCGCAGACCTGGAGACATTGGAGAATGCTATGCAGACCCTACTAAATCAAAAAACGAGTTAGATTGGAATGCAGAAAAAGGCTTGGATGAGATGTGCAGGGATTCATGGAAATGGCAGGAGAGTAATCCTAACGGTTTTGAGAGCTAATTTTTTTACTAATTTATATTTATAAAGGGCCTGACCCCTACCGATTTATAGCGGTGAGGGTCAGGCCTCTTTTTATACCTTTACAACGAATCTGTCAATCAAATAATTTACATTTTTTATAAATAAATTACATAAAAAGTAATTCCCTAAAACGAACAAAGAGAGTATAATCATTTTGTTATGTAAGGTATTTTAATAGAATTGGAGGATTGGTTTTAGTTGAAAAAGTATTTTTGGCTAAACTTAGGTGTAGTATTTACCTTACTACTTTCATTATTAAGTCCAGCTTTAGCTACTGCTGAGGTTACGGAGGAGCAAACTGGAGTAATACTAACGAAAGCGGTACAAACGGAAAATGGAGTTTCTCTCGAATGGGAAACAGCTAGTAATGAGGACTTAACAAGCACTAAGCAAAGTTTTACATTAGTAAAAAACGGTCATTCCGAGATTATCACCCCTGAAAAATCAGAAGAACAATCAACAGAAACAAAACAAGTTTATACCTTCATAGATGGTATAGATGAAGTTAATGAAGGTATTGAATATCAGGTTATATGGAATATAGATAATGTAAATGTACACAGTAATCCTTTATCTGTTGTACACGAAACGCAGATAGAAGAGGAACCATCTGGAACAGAAGAAGAAAGCGAAGAGGAAGAAACTGAACCAGTTACAAAAAAAGAAGCAGCTTTGCAAGAGGATTCCGAGGAAATTATCGATGAATCTTTTTTAGAAATAGAAAAAATGCTTGTTAATGAAAATTCCTTTACTGTAACTTGGTATGGTCATGTGGAAGACAGCAAAGGAAGATTGGCAAAATACGAACTTTATATGGATGGAACTCTTGTGAAATCCGGTGGGATCAATTTTGCCGAATATCAGTTTACAAAATTACAAGCGAACACAACCTATGATGTGACAGTAAAAGCTTTAAACTCTTCAAACGAAGTATTATTGGAAAAATCCATTGAGGTTACCACATTCCCTGCACCAACCGGGAAAATTGCTTCGTTTGCAGATAAGAACTTAGTACAGGCCATCAAAGATCAATTAGGTGTAACAAGAGACATTTATGAGAGTGATGTTCAAAACCTTACAGTTCTTTATGCAGCAGACTACGGTATTAAAAGCATTTCAGGATTGGAAAAAGCAGTTAATCTTGAAGCGGCGCACCTATTTTATAATGAAATCTCAGATTTAACGCCCCTTACTAATCTTACTCATCTAGTAGAGTTGGATTTGGAAGGAAATACATTCACTAATATCGCCCCTTTAAAGGGCTTAACAAATCTCTCTATCCTATGGTTATCCGATAACGAAATTTCAGATATCCAAGATTTATCAGATTTGAGGAAGTTGGAGTATCTATATTTAGATCGCACCAACATCTCCAATATTGATACATTACTTCTTCTACCAAACCTAACTCACGTCACTTTGTCAGAAACAGATATTGATTTGACGGAAGGGGCTCCTGCTTGGGAGGTACTGAATGTTTGGAAGGAAGCAGGCGTTTACGTTGATATTTTAGAAGAAGTGATGGAGCCTTACTTTGAAGCATATGCAGAGGGTACTTCAGAGGAAAGTGTTTTCCTAACATGGTATCACTACTTCCACGATGAAGAGGAAGACTCTTATCCTGAAAACTATAAATACATTGTCTATGTGAATGGGGAAAAATATACAGAAACAAATGAATCCTATTTGTTATTTACAGACTTGGAAGTAGAAACAGAATATGAATTCAAGGTTGAAATGTATAGTGAAGCAGGAGAATTTCTTTTTGATGCAACGACAACTGCCAGTACGCTTGGACTTCCGACAGGTGACATCGTTACGATTGCTGATGAGGGATTAGAAGAGGCGATTCGCCAAAACCTATACTTACCAGACCGTGAAATCTATCAATCAGATATGGAGCGTCTTCAATATCTATATGCTGCATACATGAATATTGAAGATCTCTCAGGCTTAGAGTATGCCACTAACTTAATGATGTTGGACGTGGAAGAAAATTCCATTGTAGACATAACGGCATTAAAGGATTTAACTTTACTAACATACTTGAATCTAGCTAATAACCCTATTGAGGACATCTACGTTCTAGAATCACTTTCAGGGCTGGAATTCCTTAATCTCCATGGCACTCCAGTCACTGATATTAGCGTATTATTGACTTTGGAATATCTATATCAGGTTACCCTATTCGAAATGTCCAATCTTACATTCGAAGAAGAAACTCCTGAGTTAGAGGTTGTGGAGGAGCTTCTTAATAGAGGTGTAGAAGTTTATCTTAATGAAGAAGACTATATTGGTGTCTCTCCAATTACCATCAATGTACTGGATGTAACGGAAAACAGTATCGAAATCGATTGGATGTATGAAGGTGAAGAAGAAGTTGCCTATTATGAAGTTATTGTAAATCAAGAGGTTGTAGGTACAGTTGAAGAAGGATACTATCACATTACCGATCTCCTGTCTGACTCTTCCTACGATATCACAGTAGTTGCTTTTGATGGAGATGGCTTCTTGTTAGGCCAGAGCGAAATCAGCGTTACCACCTTAGCAGAAAATGTAGAAGAAGATGATACAGAAGAAACACCAGGTGAAACAGATCCAAAAGAAGAGGATAAAACACCGGAAGATAAACCTGTTGACGATACAAAAGAAGAAGAGACAACTGAAAAATCTTCTGGAAAAGGTAACAAGCTACCTGTAACCGCAACGAATACAATGAATTTTGTCCTAGTTGGATTGGCTTTGTTGTTTGTGGGAATTAGCGGTATGGTTTTTGCGAAAAGAAAGAGATTAGCTTAATAAAGGAAATTAGAGTAATAGGGTCCTCCTTCACCACTTTTTAACGGTGAGGGAGGACCCTTTAAATACCCACTAAATAATTTTCAAATCCATGACGGTATTGGACACTCTCTCATCTTCATATGATTAAACAGTTGACGTTAACAGAATATGTAAGGGAGCGATGAGATGAAAAACAAGCGTGGGTGGCTGCTTGGACTGTTTCTGCTCATTGGTCTGACGGTCGGTTGTTCAGAAGAAACCAGCGAGGAAAAAGGTATAGGTGATATGGAAATCGGAACCGGTCGTGATGAGGAAATGGAGGTTGAAGATGTAACCGATACATTCACAGTTAATGATATTATTGCAGTTACCTATGGCCAGGATGAAGAACCGATAGGCGGCAGCGTTACATTTATCATTTTGAAAAAAGTAGGAATCAATGAAGAAATCATTAATCAGTGGGAGGAACCTCTTGACCCAACCTGGACCTGGTTCTCAATCGAGATTTATCCTCCTGAAGAAGAAGGTGACTACATCCTTCGACTCGTCAGTGGAAACGAACTCTTAGCGGAAAAAAGCTTTTCAGTAGAATAATAACCAAAACTAATCCAAGGTAAAAAAAGCATTGCCCCAAAGCGATGCTTTTTTATGTTGCAATTCAATTTTCACTTAGGTGCGGGCAGGCCCTAATAAACTACTTAATCCTCCTTTCTATACCTCCCTTCAAACGACACATTCATACCATGCCATACGTTGCACCCTGCATTTTCTATCACCTCTATGGTATCGGTTCCGAGCTCGAATGTTAGTTGGCAGCCGTATTCGGATTCGCTAAAAACAGCTTTGTTACCGTCGATGAATGCCATTCCTTCCAATTCCCCAACATGCCCTCCACTGGAAACCACATTTATCCGGAAGTCGAATATATTCATATATGCATTACTGATATCAAGCCCCCGGGATAGGTTTCATGGTTCCAGGTTCCTTCCAGACTCTTGATGTAATAAGGAGGCTTGCGATATTCTACAGGAAGCCATTCTATCGGGATGTCATAGATTGAATTTGTGCTAGATGCGTAGACGGCAGATAACCCCATGAAATTGGGATCGAAAAAAACATACACCTTCTCTCCATTATGATTCATTTCGTTTAGGAAAGTGACCTTGTCATTCGCACCTAGATACGCCGAATATTCCTCCCATGTGACCTGCATATCCTCCTTCTCGGGGCTTACATGGTTCCACCCGTCCATCACCCATTTCCCATCTTCTTTTATGATTGTAAAATAAATAGTTCCCCCATTGTCCCCATGCAGCTCGTTGGAAAATTCAATGGAGGATGCAATGATTTTATCACCGGTATTTTCCCGCACCGTAAAGCGGATATCCATAGACGGGTACGGAATAAGTGGCGCATCACATTCACAATAATACTTGCCGGCCAGCTCCTTCAGATGTCCATTCATAAAAGCCTCGGAAGCATACTGAAGTAGTGCCGGTTTTAAAGTGTCAAAATCGGCTGGGTTGCTTCTGTTGCTCCAATTGTATTCTTGACCCAGATCACGAAACGTTGCAAGGATCCCTTCAAATAGACCAGTGACAACCCCTTGAATCTCTCCATCCGGCAATCTCTCTTCCTTCACATCTTCTTTTGGATCCTCAGTTTCTTCGTCTTCACTACTGTCATTCTCATTATTAGTATCTGGCTCCTCTTCCATGTCTTCATTTATTTCATCTGAAGCATTGATATTGCTTTCTACCGGCATCGCTTCCTTAAAAAAAATCTGCTGCAAAATATAATAAGTCCCTATCCCCGCTATGAGGAAAAAAAGCATCCAAACAAGCACCCTCTCTTTAATCATCATATCCCCCTAAACCACAATTTAAGTACCTATATTAATAGATGTGGATATTATTGGAAATATGAATTATAATATCTTTTTTTATTTATCACTGTTCTAATACCTATTAATTTACATAAATATGAGAATTGAAAATCCCATAATAAAAGGAGAACGAATATGAAAATCACACGCTTAGGCCACTCATGTTTTGTCATTTCTACGAAAAAAGGTAAAAACGTAATGGTAGATCCATTTTTGGGACAAAATCCTGCTTGTCCAAGGGAATTTCTTGAGGATAAGTACATGAATAAGATAGATACTGTGTTGCTGACACACGGCCACTTTGACCATATCTCAGGGGTGGCGGAGGTCAAAGCAGCCAATCCGGAGGTGTTAGTGGTTGCCCAATATGAGCTTGCTCTTAAGCTGATGGGTGAGGGTTACAATGTTTTTCCATTGAACTACGGCGGTACATATCGCGAGGACACCTTCGAAGTGACGATGGTAAATGCGGTCCACACCTCCTCCTTCGGGGAAACCCAAGGGCCTCCTGAACTCGTCGGTCTTCCTTGCGGCTATGTACTAAATGTATACGGAGAAAAGGTCATCTATATTTCCGGAGATACGAATGTGATGGCGGATATGAAAATCATTCAGGACATCTATCAGCCAAAAGTCGCCATCCTAGCTTGCTCCGGCCAGTTTGTGATGGGAGTGCGGGAGGCAGCATATGCACTGAATAACCTGCTGGATGTAGAAAAAGTCATCCCATGCCATACCTTCCCAAAAGTCGAAGAGTCCGCAAACCCCGAAATTATGGCCGGCCTGGTTGAAGGATTCCCAGTCATTCAATTCATGGTGGGGCAGGATCAGGAGCTGAAAAATGCGATGGAAGGAACAGAGGTGGAGGTTTGTGTGATGACTTATGGGGAGACACGAGAAATTTAGAGAAAATAATAAAGTCCACCACCCTTTACTTTATAAGGGGTGGTGGACTTTACTTATATGAACTTTTTTGCAGAGAGACACTGAATCAGTCTCGGGGATTAAGACTAATACTCTCCACCGTCCTTCTTCCCTTTACCATTCCCATTATTGCCTTTATCATTTCCTTTGTGCGCCTCTTTCTCTTCTTCAACAGGATCCGCTTTTTCTTTTTCTGCTTCCTTCGGCTGTTCAGGAGTTTTTTCTTTCTTTTCAGCAGCTTTTTCCTGCCCTTTATTTTTAGCTTCCTCTGCTTTTTGCTTAGCCTTTTCCTTCTGCTGGTTTGCTTGCTCCTTATTCATTTGGGCAACAGCAGGAATTACTGTGCTTGTAGTTTCCTCGGATTCAGAGCCTTCTTCCGTAGCTTCTACAACTTCAGTTTCCTCTACCACTTCAGGTGCTGCCTCTTCCATCTCTTCAACAGCTTCCTGTTCTTCTTCCACTTCTTCAACCGGTTCTATATTCGCTGTGAATTTTTCCTTTTTCTTGTTCAAAACTTCTAACTTTTTTGTAAGCTTTTTAATTGCTTTGGCATCCTCGGCTTCCACTGCTTTTGCCAATGCCTCTTCTACATAGGCCACCTTTTTGGAAACTACGGATTCCTTGATTTGAGCCATCGTGATACCCAGCTCTGCCATCAACGCTTCCAGATCTGTTTCACCATCCTCTACAAGTACTACAATTTCTTCCACAGTTTTACCAGAGATATCAGATAGGGAGATGATTTTAGCGATAACGCCATAGCCGAAACCTTGTTCACGCAAGAATATTACCTGCTCGGTGTCATACCCCATCACAACATTCGCTACAAGATAGGCTTTGTCCTTGATTTTTGTAACTTCCTCTTTTACTTCCTCTTCAAGCTGCTCTTCGATTTCCTCATCGATTTCCGCAGCCTCCTCGAGCTGTTCACTTAATTCTTCTTTTGCTTCATCCTCTATTTCCTCTTCCGTCACCGCTTCGGATACTTTTTCCTGAGCATGCTCCAACAGTGCCAAGTAGTCTTCCACAAGCTCCTGAACGTACTCCTTTTTCTCTTCTTCTGTCATTGCTTCTGCCTCTGCCAGGCGCTCTTTTGCAAAGTCCACCAAAAGCTTCGCCTCTTCTTCAGAGTTGAACGTAAAGGTCAGCTTCAAATCTTCCCAAAGCGTGTCAAAAAAGTAGTTGAACTGATCAGGTGTAGTGCCTGCATCCGTTGTTGTGCTCTCTTCTGTGTTTGCACTAACCGATGACCCCACCGTCAAGGTCAAGGCAAGAGTAGTTGATAAAATAAACTTCTTCATCTATTGTTCCCCCTCAAAGCTATGTATCAATAAAAATCCATAAAAAAACAGCTAAACCAAAGAATAGCTACCTGGCTCTTCGGCAACTGGCTGGCATTTTCACATTACTTAAAAGAAGCCCCTCTAGCTTTGCGTCCCCGCGTTTCCACAGGTTTGCCCTTTCGGATTTATATCGTTACCTTAAGTATAAATATATACAGAATATTATGGTAGATATGATTGCTAGTTTTACGAAAGATAGGCCATTGGTATTATTGGGGTGGGGGGTATATTATAGGGAGGACAAGCTCCATGTCCCACTGAGCCTTGTATCATCTTGCATGACTTCCTATTTCCAGCCGCTCCCTCCTTCAAATTTGCGAAAAAGATGAATCATTCATTATAATAAATGAATGTTATTCTTTGAGGAGATTGACAATGGAAAATTGGCTAACAGACATTATTAATCAATTTGGTTATATGGGCATTATGTTCCTAATCGCATTAGAGAATATATTCCCGCCCATCCCATCTGAAGTGATATTGACCTTCGGAGGGTTTGCCACCACCACTTCCAATCTTAGCATCGGTGGGGTAATTGCGGCTTCCACTGTCGGATCGGTGGGCGGAGCAATTGTGTTATATGTGATCGGTTTACAGGTGGACGTCGAGAGGCTGGAGAAGATTGTAGAACGATGGGGGCATATCCTCAGAATTACTAGAAAAGATATACACAGGGCTGATGCCTGGTTTGATAGATATGGTCCTTGGACGGTGTTTTTGTGCCGTTTTGTTCCGTTGATCCGCAGTTTGATCTCCATCCCAGCTGGTATGTCTAATATGAATTTCGGTTTGTTCCTTCTGTTTACAACGTTGGGAACGCTGATTTGGAATGTTGTCCTTATTAATCTGGGAGCTTCGGTGGGGTCTTCCTGGGATACAATTGTGGAGTATATGGATCTTTATTCGAAATTTGTGTATTTCCTGCTGATAGTACTTTTTATTGCGCTTGTGGTGGTTTATGTGAGGAAGCGAAGAATGCGTAAATGATTTTAGAAAAATAAAATAGAGCTGTCACACAAGTCAATGTGTGACAGCTTTTTTGTTTTGAGGAACCGTGGGACTAGGTACATAGGACATACATAGAACATGGTGTAGGACACGGGACCTGTCCCCATGCCTCACTTTGACAACCGATCAATCGTCTTCGCCAGCAACAGCGTCCGCTCCGGCAATGTCTTGATCTCCAAATACTCGTCCTCACTATGGGCGTTCCCTCCGACTGGGCCGAGGCCGTCAACGGTGGCGACTCCTGTTGCGGAGGTGAAGGATGCGTCAGATCCCCCACCTGTTGCTGTATCGAATACCTGCAGGCCGATCTCTTTGCCGACTTCTTCAATAAGATGCAATAGGGACTGGGTCTGCTTATTCTTCTCCATCGGCGGGCGACTGATGGAGCCTTTGAGGATGATCTGGGTGCCGGACACATCCGTGGTCGCGCAGATTTCCTTTATTTTTTCCTCCAGGTACTTGGCCTGGTGCATTTCCGAGATGCGGATATCCACATGGGCGATTGCGATTGGCGGTATAGTGTTGATGGAAGAACCGCCTTCGATTAGGCCGACGTTGACGCTGATGCCTTTTTCATAGTCGCTTAGCGCGTTGAGTTGGATTACTTTATGGGCAAGCTCTTCGATGGCGCTCCGCCCTTTTTGCGGCTCGATTCCGGAATGAGCCGCTTTTCCTTTTACGATCACGGTATAACTTCCACCGCCGCGTCTCGCTGAAACAAGTGATCCGTCCTTGCGGGCAGGCTCCATAATGAGAGCGTACTCCTTGCCTTGGGATTTTTCCACGATTAACGGTCGCGAAGTCGGGGAGCCCACTTCTTCATCACTGTTCAAGATGATTAGCATGTTTTTGTAGCTCTCGCTTCTGGTCTGCTGCAGGGCTTTGATGGCATATAAAAGCTCAACCTGACTGGACTTCATATCGACCACACCTGGTCCGTAGGCTCTGTCCCCTTCTATTCTGAACGGGCGCTCGGCGGCTGTCCCGAGTGGAAAAACGGTATCCATATGGGCTACCAGAATAATTTTCGGATCGACAGCATCCTTATGCTGAACAATCAGGTTATTACCGTACTTCTCCTCTTCCCTCACCTCAACGGTAAAGCCCAGCTTCTCATATTCCCTTTTCAAAATGGCTCCTACGCGGTCGATTCCTTCCTTCACGTACGTTCCACTATCGATGTTCACCAGTTTCTCTATCAATTGAAGCATCTCTGCTTGGCTCTGCTGTAAATACGTCTCCACTATCTCTACATCTCCTTTGTTTGTAGGGACTATCCCTAGTCACACTGGGACAAGGGACCTGCCCCCCATTCACCCCCGGACCAACGGGTAATGACAAGCAACAAAATGGCCGGGTTTTTCTTGTCTTAAATCAGGTTCTTCTACTTTGCATTTGTCTTGTGCGTACACACACCTCGGATGGAAACGGCAGCCGGCTGGCGGGTTGGCCGGACTCGGCATGTCGCCTTCTAGGATGATGCGTTTTTTCTTGTCCCTCAAGGTCGGGTCGGCTAAAGGCACCGCCGATAGGAGCCCTTCCGTATAGGGATGAAGGGGGCCATCGAACAGCTTCTCCTTCGTGGTGACCTCGACCACTTTTCCAAGATACATGACGGCAATCCTGTCGCTGATATGCTTGACCGCGGGTAGTCCATGCGCGATAAAAATGAACGTCAAGTCGAATTCCTTCTGCAGCTTCACCATCAGATTCAAGATCTGCGCCTGAATCGAAACATCCAGCGCAGAAACCGGTTCATCACATACCACAAGTTTTGGCTTCAAGGCTATCGCCCGCGCAATCCCGATTCGTTGGCGCTGCCCTCCACTGAATTCGTGTGGAAACCGCCTCGCATACGATCGGTCCAAGCCGACTATATCCATCAGCTCATGGACCATTTCCTTCAGCTTCTTCCCTTTTGCCACACCATGTGTGATCAGTGGTTCTGCGATAATATCGAAAACTCGCATTCTCGGATTCAACGATGAGTAGGGATCTTGAAAGATCATCTGGATCTCTGCGCGCTTTTTACGCAATCGCTCCCCAGTGAGGGTGCTTAGATCCTCTCCTTCAAAAATGATTTCCCCTTCCGTCTTGTCGAGCAGCTGCATGATGAGGTTTCCTGTCGTGGACTTGCCGCAGCCGGATTCCCCTACTATACCGAGCGTTTCACCCTTTTTTACTAGTAAGTCTATGCCATCGACCGCTTTTAGGTACTGCTTATTTCTTTTTAAAAGACCTTCTGATACGTCAAAATATTTCTTCAGGCCCCTGACTTCCAACAGATATTCTTCTGTCTTTTCCACCACCTTTAATTCTGACATTAGATGGCCACCTCTCCTTCTTCATGCAGCCAGCAGCGGACCTTGTGCCCTGCCGAAGTTTCTTCGAGTGCAGGCGCCTCATGCACACATTTTTCCATGGCATATGGGCAACGCGGTTGGAATCTGCAGCCCTTTGGCATTGCAGCAGGCGTTGGGACCGTGCCCTCTATTGTTAAAAGTTCTTCATTCCGCTCATGAATTTTTGGCGTACTATCAAGCAGTCCCTTGGTGTATGGGTGTTTCGGGTTGCTGAAAAGCGTGAACACATCGGTGTGTTCGACTACCTGGCCAGCGTACATGACAATGACGGTATCGACCATTTCCGCCACGACGCCCAGGTCATGAGTGATCAGCATGATGGATGTATCTAAGTCACGGGTCAGACCCTTCATCAGCTCAAGGATCTGCGCCTGAATGGTCACATCAAGTGCGGTCGTCGGTTCGTCAGCGATCAGAAGCTTCGGGTTGCACGATAGCGCCATAGCAATCATGACACGCTGCCTCATCCCACCGCTCAATAGATGCGGATGCGACGAATAAACTTTCTCCGGCCTTGGAATTCCGACCCGGCGGAGCATGTCGATACTTTTTACCTTCGCCTCCTGCTTAGAAGCTCCTTGATGAAGTCTGATAGATTCAGAGATTTGGTTCCCGACTGTAAACAAAGGATTCAAGGACGTCAGCGGCTCCTGGAAGATCATCGCGATCTCGTTGCCGCGCAGCTTTCTCATCTCTTTTTTCGAGAGCTTGGTAAGGTCCTTTCCTTCAAAAAGGATCGACCCTGCTTCAATGCTTCCTGTTGCCCCAATGAGCCCCATGATGGATAGGGAGGTCACGCTTTTCCCACAGCCGGATTCACCGACCACCGCGATGGTTTCCCCCTTTTTTATCGAAAAAGAAACACCGTCCACAGATGGGATGATTCCGTTCTCCGTCTTGAAATGGGTTTGCAGATTTTTCACTTCCAACAGTGTTGTCACGTTACAACCTCCCCTTTATTTGCGAGTAACGGAGCGCGGATCCAGGATGTCCCGGAGCCAGTCTCCCAGAAAGATGATGCCAAGAACGGTGATCGTGATGGCGACACCAGGAAAAGTGGCAAGCCACCAGCTTGTCGCAAGATAATCCCGGCCATCACTCAGGATTCCGCCCCACGAAATAGTCGGCGGCTGAATGCCAAGGCCAAGGAAACTGAGTGACGCTTCTAAAATGATCGTCGTCGCGACACTTAGCGTTGAGATGACGATAAAAGGTGACACTACATTCGGCAAAAGGTGGCGCATGATGATTTTCGAGTGCTTGACCCCAATCGACCTTGCCGCTTTGACAAACTCCCGTTCCTTGATGGAGAGCACCTCCCCACGGACAAGCCGCGCATAGGTAACCCAATTCGTAATCCCGAGCACAATGATCAGGGTGGTGACACTTGGACCAAAAATGCTCAAGATTACCAATGCAAATAGAATGGTAGGAATTGCGAGGAAGGAATCTACTATTCTCATAAGCAGGTTATCGAGGAATCCCCCGAAATAGCCAGCAATCAGGCCGATGAAAACCCCGATCGCCCCCGCGAGCACAACAGCCGCTATCCCGACCAGCAACGACACCTGCGAGCCATAGATGATGCGGCTCAGAATGTCACGTCCCAGATTGTCCGTTCCCAATAGATATTCCGTCGTTCCACCCTCCGCCCAGAATGGAGGCTTGAGCATCATCGCCGGGTTAATGAGGTTCGGGTCATGAGGCGCAAGCACTTTCGCGAAAACCGCTACCGCAATCACGCAAAAAACGATGATAAATCCGACCGTCCCCGTTTTACTTCTTAACAGCATCCTTGCCCATCGCACCACGGGACCGGTCCCCATATTGATTTCCGCCATTTTTTCTCCCTCCTTCTAGGTGTATTTGATTCTAGGGTCTAATACTTTGTAGATTAAATCGGCTAGTAGATTCATTAAAATAACCATGAATGCGATGACGAAGACGCTTGCCTGGACAATCCCCATGTCCCTTGTGTTGACGGCCTGGATCAGAAGCTGTCCGAGCCCCGGCCACGAAAAGATGGTTTCTGTGATGAGCGTCCCTCCTACAACCGTAGAGGTCTGCAGCGCCGTAATCGTCACTACCGGTATCAAGGAGTTCCGCAGCGCATGTTTGTTCACCACGAAGAAGTCATGTATCCCTTTGCTTTTGGCGGTTCGGATATAGTCCTGGTTCAGAATCTCAAGCATGCTCGAGCGGATCAACCTTGTCATTTCTGCCGCTATCCCTGTACCAAGGGTGATGGCCGGCAATACGAGATGGGAAAAGGTTCCCCGCCCTGACACCGGAAGCCATCCGAGCGTCACCGAGAAGAGAAGAATGAGCATGATCCCAAGCCAGAAGTTCGGCATCGCTTTTCCAAGTACCGCTCCACCTGTCGCCAACAGGTCAAGGGAAGAGTTCTGCTTTGTCGCAGACCAGATACCCAGCGGGATGGCGATGACAATCGCGACAAACATCGCCGCTATCGCAAGCTCGAGTGTAGCCGGCAAACGCTCTAGAACAAGTGGAAGGGCGCTCGAATTGTAGCGGAACGAGTCCCCAAAGTCTCCCTGCACCAGACCCTGCATGTATGTAAAATATTGAATATGGAACGGCTTATCCAACCCAAGGGATGTCCGCAGTTGATCAATGTCTTCCTGGCTGGCGTCCTCCGGCAGCATCAGGGCAACAGGGTCACCAGCAACGAAGACGAGACAAAAAACAATAAAAGAAATGATAAAAAGAACGGGTATGATTTGTAAAAGTCGTCGAACCAGGTATTTGACCATCATTTCACTCCTTATGATGTAGAGGACCAGGGAATAATCCCCAGTCCTCCTTTTAGTCAGTGTAGGTTTTTATTTCTTTTTAATAGTTGGGACATAAATCATTTCATCCGGATTCGGGTCAAAGCTGATGCGGTCGCTGAGTCCGATGTTGATCTTTTCCTGGTGAAGCATGATGTGCGGCACTTCCTCCGCCGCAATTTCTTCGATTTTCTGGATCTGCTTCTCGCGTGATGCAGGATCCATGTTATTCGCAGATTCTTTTAACAGTGCTTCGATTTCATCATTTTTGTAGTCGGTCTCTCCTACAAAACGCTCTGCGCGGTACCAGTCAACAGAGTAGGCACCGTCGAACATGGAGTTCCCAAGGCCGAGCAGGTAAGCATCCTTGTTCTTCTTCGCCGTACGCATCTCAACAAAGTTGCTCCATTCCATGAATTCGATGTTCACTTTTACATTGATCGCCGCAAGCATACCAGCGATCATTTCAGTGATTTCCGCATCCTGCAGGTAACGGCCTTTCGGTGCATGAAGCGTCATCTCAAATCCATCTTCGAAGCCCGCTTCTTTCAAAAGTTCTTTCGCTTTATCCACATCATAGTTATAGGTGTCATGGAGATCCGGATTGTGTCCGAAGTTACCAGGGCCTACACGCGTACGGGTCGGTACCCCGCCGCCTTTCAGGACATTTTCTGTAATGGCCTTATTATCGATTGCATAGTCAAGCGCTTGTCTCACTCGCACATCAGAAGTCGGAAAGCCCTCTGTCGCCCGAAGAATGAGCATGATTGTACGGTTTGATGTCTCCTGTACAATGGACGTGCCATCATTGTCGTTGACGCGGTCCCAATCAGCCGGTGGTACGTTCACAGCAATATCCACCCCACCAGTAAGCAGCTCGGAAACGCGAGTGGAGTTCTCAGGAATCACGCTGAACACGACTTCATCCCACTCTTCCACTTTGCCTTCGTAGTAATTTTCAAACGGCGTCATGACGATACGGTCATCCCTTACCCACTTCTTGAACTGGTAAGGACCGGTTCCAACCGGATTCTCCAAGAAATGCTCCCAGCCTTTTTCGTTTATGTATTTGCTAGGCAACATCCCAGAGCCCAAACGGGAAAGTCGGTGAAACAAAGACGGTTCCGGTGCATGTGTCACCACTTTAAAAGTAAGTTCGTCCACGATTTGGACTTCTTTGATTTGTTTGTAGTTCGGAAATTCCTTCAGCGTGTCGTCTGTTGCCACACGCTCCAGCGTGAATTTAACATCCTCTGATGTCAACGGATCTCCGTTATGGAAGGTCACACCTTCTTTCAGCTTCATTTCCACTGTCAGGTCGTCGATTTGTGTGAATGTGTCGACCAATTCAGGATGGATTTCGCCTTTTGCATCCTTTTTGAACAGATAATTAAACATATTGTCATGAACCGCTTCCGTGGACGTATTGTTATGGTTATGGATATCAAAACTCACAATATCGGTCCCCATCGCAATCGTTAACGTGCTGCTTTCATTGTTCGGCGTCTTTCCATCACTCTTGCCATCTGTCCCCGTCTTGCTATTGTTTGAACACCCTGCCACAAGTAAAGCCGTGATCGCCATCACCATCATGAAGCTCCAAATAGATTTCCTCTTTCTCATTCGTTATCCCCCTTAAATGTTGTTAAATGAAGCAAAAAGCTTTATAGAAAAACAAATAGAAAGCAGCATCCATTTGTTTACTCCCAGGTTCGGTTTCCTGTTTCCCATCACTTATTTAGCCAAGCTAAATAATATTTTCATAAAGAAAGAATAATCTAAAAATTATAAAAAATCAATAAAATAATTACAAGATTTGTCATAGTTATAAAATTTTAGTGGGTATTTTGGTGTAGGTATGAAGTGGGATTCGGCACTGGGGGACAGGTCCGTCGTCCCGGTTTGATGATATATAAGCTAACGCAAAAAAACGTACCTGCTACCAGCAAGTACGCTTACTTCTTCTACCCATTGCATTCATTCAACTTTCAAATGTGACGAAAACTATTGGGACAGGGGGCCTGACCCCCATTCCTCTTACGGGGCAAGACCCTGCAAACTTTTTTAGTTCGAGTTGATGATTTTTGTCGAAATATGCGTTTTATCGATATCTGCCCTGTTTTCACTGATATATTGAAATTTTCATTGATATATGCATATTTTCGTTGATATCGTGACCCGATTCATCGATATATTAAAATTTTCATTGATATCCCACTTCGGAACACAAAAATGCGGTTGCAACATAGCCTGAAATGAAAAACCTCGTCATATTGACGAGGTTTTTTTCATTTAGAACAAACCATCAAGAGCCCTTCAGTAGATTAGGATACATATACTGATAGGATTTTGAAATCTGCTACCATCCCAAGCTCAAGAGAAAGAGATTTATAAGCCAGTGAATGGAGGGAGTCTATGGGATCGAGCTCGGGCTCCCAGTTGAAGCATTTCACCGCTCTGTCCATCTGTTTAAGTCCATGGGCAAGGGACCTGTCCCTAAAATCACGCTGCTTTCTTCCGGCCAGCCACCATCACTCCGCCCATCATCACAAGCAGCACTCCTAGTAGCATGTAGTTAAATGCATTGGTCGCTGTAACAGGAAGCTTGTTCCCATTACCTTTACCAGGCGTACCGCCACCTGGGCTATTTCCATTTCCATTGCCGTTGCCGTTGCCGTTGCCATTGCCCGGATTGTTCCCATTGCCCGGCGGTGTAGTACCGTCGCCATCGCCGTCACCAGGATCCGTCCCATCGCCAGGGTCTGTCCCATCAGCGCTGACCTTCACCACAACCGTCGTCAATGGATCAACCGTAATGCCATCAGCAGTCAATTCAACGCCAGTGACATCAGAAACTTCCTCAATGCCTGCTTCATCAGCGTCAACGACTACCACACCTTCCATCAGGTCTTCACCCAACGTCAATGCTCTTGCTTCTGTATCTGCATTCACAAATACGTAAAACACGTCGCCATTAGTCGCTTCATTTCGATATGCAACGACAAGATCCTGGTCCCCGATTTCCGGAGCATCGATCATCGTCACATTCGAATCTACCAATTCCTTAGTACCTAATCTGAACGCATCAGTAGAACGACGTAATTCTATCAATCCAGCCGTATATTCACGGGTCATATTGTTAACCTGATACAATTCTGCGTTCGTTGCTTTTTCCCAGTCGAATCGGTTGATGATGTCCGATGAGTCGTAGGAATCATGGATGAAGTATGGATACTGGAACGGGTTGCCGTCCTTGTCCGTCATGTAGGTGGACTTGTAAGGTGCGGTATCCGCTTCCGCTCTCCATTGCTTCGTGCGTCCGTATTCCTGGCCGGCATGCAGGAATGCCGTACCTTGGGAAGTCAGGATCATGGAATTCCCCAACCTGATTCGCTTATGGATTTCCAGGGTGTTTTCTGGAACGTCCGGATCTTTCTTGATCGATTGTGCGATAACATCGTGCAGCGTCAAATTGTCATGCGCCGCAATGTACTGCACCACATCTCCAGGGTCATCTGCCGTAAAGTTGCGAGGCTGCCCTTTGATGTTGTCAAAAATCTGTGCTATATCACGTGCACCGCCCGTAATGAAACGTGCCTGCCCTTCGCTCCCGAAGCCTGATTTCAGCTCGTTGCGGATTTCATCGGAGAAGCTTGCCACGGATTCCGTGTACTGCATCCATTGCTGGTCTGCCGCTTGCACCGGCTCGCCTTCATCTCCTGCAAAAGTGACCCAGCCCTCACCGATCATGACGATGTTCGGGTTCAATTTTTTCGCTTCGTCGTAAGCAATCTGGATGCTCTCTGCATCGTGGTCGCCCATCATGTCAAAGCGGAATCCGTCCACCTTGTACTCGTCGACCCAATACTTGATGGAGTCAACTAATACGCGGCGTGACATTTTGTGTGTCGTACCGAGACGTCCGCCGCCGAAGCTCGTTCTTGGTGTTCCGTCTGCGTCCATGAAGTGGTAGTAGTTCGGGACAAGGTCCTCGAAAATCGAAACCTGTGCCGTGTGGTTGTACACCACATCAAGTACCACACCCATGTCGCGTTTATGAATCTCGTTAATCAGGTTCTTGAACTCTTTTATTCTCAATTCCGGATCATTAGGGTTCTCCGAGTACATGCCGGATAGGGAGAAATAACTGTGCGGGTCATAGCCCCAGTTATAGTTCGTATCCGTGGACGCATAATCAAGCATTCTCTCAGCCGAAGCCAACTCATTGCTGAAGTAGTAGCTCATCACCGGCAGCAATTGAATGTGGGTCACGCCCAATTCCTGAATGTAATCCAATTTTTCTACGAATGATGCAAACGTACCGAATTGCGCTTTCAGGTCGTCCGCAATATTTGGATCGGATGTGAAGTCACGAACATGCAGTTCATAGATGATCGTGTCTTCGCGCTTTTCAAATCCAGGGATGTCAGCATAGTCAAGCTCTGGTCCGATGGAGGAAACATCGACGATTGCCGCTTTTCCGACAGGATCTCCCGCTTCGTTGTTCCACGCCGCCATTGATTTTGCATAAGGATCCAAAGCAAGCTTTGTCACTTGCCCATGTGTAATTTCATAATGGTAGTAATAGCCTTTCAAGCTCTTCAGACCTGTGTTGTCCTCATCCAGCTTCATCGACCAGACGCCTTTGTCACCTTTTGTCATCGCAATCGTGTCCACCACTGTATCCTGGTCGTCCTTGTCATAAAGAACCACGGAAACATCGTCCGCTTTCGGGGACCAGACCTTCAAGGTAGCCGTGCCGTCCTCATGCAGTTCGGCACCAAGCTTTCCATCATAGCCGTACATTTCATCGATCAGCTTCCAGCCGGATTTGACCGTGATTGTGCGATCCCCATAGGTTACCGTGTAAGGGATTTTGTCCAAGTCGAACGTACCGTGAACAGACACGCGCTGTGCACCGTCCAATGTCACGTCGTCAATCGCCACAAGTTTGCCATCCACGTCCTTGATCTCCAATTGCTCTTTCAATTCCTCAAGATCCAAGCCTTCAGTTTTGGTAAAAAGAAGCGTGATTTTCTTGTCGGACAGAACCTCTCCGGACAATAAGGCAACTGCCACCGTTCCATAAGGATTCGTGTACGCCTTATCTTCGCCCTCTTTTACAAAAAGCTGGTTATGCTGCTGTAGCATATCGAATGTCATATCTCCAGTCTGCTGTCCATTTAGTTTGTTGACGAAAAGAAAGCCTATTTTCTGTGCATTTTCTTTCAGTTTGATGTCATAGTACGCACCATACTTGCCAATGCCCGCTGCATCAGTCGCACCGTTCGGCCAGCCGTCAGATGGTGCTGCGACATCCTCCCAGTTCCATAAGCCCCAACCGTCATAATCAGCATTTGTGCGCTCATAGTGGATCCGCACCGTATCTTCCGGAAGGTCAACCGGCTCGTATAAAAAGACTTCATCGGACCCCTGCTTGATCCATACCTCGTTCAAGTCTGGCGAGAATAGCTCCAGCGCTTTGTCTCCACCATCTTTGTCCCCGTTCGTCGTATTCAAAACAAGGAACCCTACATTTCGGGCATCGCTATTTAATTTTACATCAACGTATGCACCATAATCCGTCACCTGACCGGCTTCAAAAGGTGTTCCACCAGTTGGCCAGTTCTCCGATGGTGCCGCTACGTCTCCCCATAGCCATAGGCCGAGGTTTTCGTAGCTGTTGTCGGTGCGCTGATAGTGGATGCGAAGCGTGTCTTCGCCGATCTCACCAGGCTGACTAGGCTCGTCCACTACAGGAACATCGCCATTTTCCACCGTAAATAATACCGTTCCGCCATCTTCCATCGCTGGAATCGAGAACGTCACTTTTCCTTCTGCTGTTGCTTCATAAGTTTCTCCGGAATAGTGGTCTGTAACCACCGCATCCGCCGAACCGAAGTTCAGTGTCACTTCTTTTGCCGCAACTGCCGTGTTCAAACCTACATATACGGAATCTTCGCCATAGCTACGGGAGAATATGAGATACTTCGCGTTGTCAGAGCCTGCGATCTTCTCTCTGTCCCCTTTTGCAAATACATCCATATTGTCGTTACGGAATGCCAATAACTTCTTGTAATGCTCTAGTACCGCGTTATCCTCGACCTGATTCCATGGAAGGTTCGGTCGGTTGTCGTAATAAGGGTAGTTGTTTTTGCCAGGCAAGCCAAGCTCTTCCCCATAATAGATGACAGGCTGTCCTTTAGCCGTCAGCTGCAATGATGCTGCCACTTGGTATTTGCCAAGGTCACCGCCGACTGTCTCCAGGAAGCGGTCTTCGTCATGGCTTCCAAGGAATTGACCCAATGTCGCCGTGTTCGTAAGCTTTCCGTTGCGTGCCTGCAGCTTCGTTTCAACGGCATTAATCTGACCGTTAACAAAATCGCGGGCATAATTTTTGAACTCAAAATCAAGCAGGGAGTCCATCGTTCCCGAGTTCAGGTATCCCTGGTCATTTCCGATGCTTGCTCCCCAAGCCTCCCCGATCAACTTGTGTTCCGGCATTTCTTTTGTCAAAGCGTTCTTGAAAGCCATCCAAGTAGTGTTCTCTACGTGCTTCACCGTGTCGACACGGAAGTAGTCGATCGTGTTGCCGTTCGCTGTTCTCGACTTTTCGATCCAGTCCGTCTGCCACTGGACGATCTGGTCGCGCACTTCAGATTCCTCTGTTAAAAAGTCCGGTAACCCTGCAAGTTCCCCACGAACCGTATCCGTTCCGCCTGCACGAAGCATACCATCAAATCGGGCACGGTCTTCATCTGTCGGGAAGTTCGGAATGCTGCTGGCATCGCCAGATTTCAAGCCATATCCCGTATGATTCAATACCACGTCGACCATGATTTTGATGCCACGGTTGTGCGCTTCATCAATCAGCTCATGGAAATCGGCCATCGTACCGAAGTGAGGATTCAGCTCGCCGAAGTTGCTCGCCCAATAGCCGTGATAGGCGAAGTAAGGCGTGTTCGGATCGTCATTGTACCTCACGTCATGCTTGATATTTTCCACAACCGGATTGATCCAGATCGTGTTGATTCCAACCTCGTCCAAATAGTCCAGTTTTTCTGTAATCCCTTTGAAATCCCCTCCCTGATATGTTCCGGACTTCGACTTGTCATAGCCGATTCCGTACGGATCATTATTGGAGGAATCTCCATCAAAGAAACGGTCCGTCAGCATGAAATAAACCACTGCCTCGTCCCAATCAAAGTCTGCTTCCTCGCCAGTGAATGTGCGCGCCTTCACTTCTAGCGTCGCTTCTCCCTCATGGCTGTTCCCGAACTCATCAATCGCCGTGATCGGCAAAGTTTTCACACCCGCAGGCACGTTCTGGTTGACCGCTACTGTCACTTCTTTCAGTACAGGGTCGATCAGAACTTTTTCTTTTCCACCAATTGCGGATAGATTAATAGAAAGCTCACGCACTGGCGTATCTTCTCCTGTACCCAGGTCCACTTTCACCACAGCATTTTCGTTGTAATCAACAGCTGCAGGCTCCACAGTTCCCGTTACATCTAATTCAGAAACCAAGTACGTCACGACGGATTTTCCATCCACCGTGTTGTATGGATCCTGCACCTCGTTTGTTTCCCCATCCACTGTCACAAAATACGTATATTCATGCTCGCCAGGTGGAAGGTCGTTGTACGTATATGTAAAACGCTCATTCTCCACTTCAGCCTGCAGGTCATATTTCTCGCCTAAAATGGAAAGCTCCACTTTTTCGACCTTGCCCATTTCCCCGTTTGCATAGAGCTCCTTGTCACGGAAAAAGAAATGCGCATTGCCATCCTCCACAACAGGCCCGTTGACTTCTGGCACCTGGAAAATCTCCTCCTGGCCACTCGTTACCTGAACCTTTGTGATGGACTCGTTCTTGTTCAGCGTAATGTAACGGTCATTTTCCCCGTCTTTCGCTTCCCAATCCCCTTTACGGACGATAAATCCAACCTGCTCCGCTTCCGGACTTACGGCGATCGTGGCATATGCCTTACCATCCTTTACTTCCGTAAAATCGATCCTATCATCCTGGACGCCTGTCCCCCAGACCCAAAGATTCCAGCCATCATAGATCCCATCAGCCCGCTCATAGCTAAAGCTGATCTTGCGTTCCCCCGTATCGGCAATCGCATGTGGGGCGACGCCTGCAAACATGGAAACCACAAGAAGAACCGACAATAGCATTGCCATACCCCTTTGAAACTTCCTCCTCATGAAACTTTTCCCCCTTTGTTTAGCTAAAAATTACAGTGGAAGCGTTTGCACAATCTGTCGAAGTTTGTTCGTTGTGAAATCGTTTGCACAAAGTTGCACAGATTCGCGATTCCATAACTAGTAAAACTATCAAACTTATGCAAACGCTACCATTCTACCTATCTTTAAAGATACTATGAGTTTTCTAAATAATCAATAAGATTTTGGGCAGGTTTTTTGTGCCTGGGTTTGGGCACGGGGTCCCTTGTCCCACCCACAGAATAAAAAGCCTTCCAAAAATGGGAGGCTTATATTTTTCTATTTATTTCCTAAAACTCTGAGACAACGGACCTGCTCCCACAAACCCTCGAACCAGTTCCAAATATTCTTGATTTTCCTCAAGGTGCGGGGAGTGTCCGCTGTTTTCAAAAATCACTAGGGAGGAGGATTCTATTTGATGTGCAATATCTTCTGAACAGATAACTGGGGTAACCCAGTCATGGCGTCCTACTGTTACAAGAACCGGGACTTTGATTTTATGTAGCTTTTCAATCAGGTTGTACTTTGGTTTGTTTTCACTGAATGCGTAATTGTGCGTTGCATAATGGAAGTACATGTTTTCAAGTCGTTTCCGGTTTGCCTCTTCGTCTATGACTACCGTATAGAGTGGCTGAATGGCAGCAAACATTTCTTTGAATTCCTCGTTCGACTTTACCTGTCCATGAAATAGCCGCTCAAGCATCTCCTCATTGATCCCCGGCAGGTTGCTGTTCAAGGCTTTTTCCATTGAGAGATCATTATAGTTGCTGCTTGGTGCTGTATCCCGTAGTATCACATGCGTAACGTTTTCCTGGTATTGGAGTACGTATTCCAATGTGAGAAAGCCTCCATAGGATCCACCTACTATTTTTATTTTCCCTAAGCCCAGGTAGTTTCGAAGTTCTTCAATGTCCTGTATCCACTGTTGATGAGTATAGGGTGGAACATCCTCTGAACGGCCAGATCCCCTCATATCCAGGAATATCAGCTTGTAGTGGTCACCTAGAGGAGAAAAGGCTTTAATATCTCCGCGACAGTCTCCCATCCCCGGACCACCATGAATAAAGAAGATTGGCTCCCCGTTTTCCTTCCCATGAATCTCGTAGTATAGCTTGCATCCATTTATCGTTGCATACATGATAATTCCTCCTTCACTTTATTGAGAAACTGGTTGTTGCGATAGGAAGCTTTTCAAATGGCTTATATATTCATCCGTCTTTTCCCTAACAAGTGAATGCCCGTTTTCCTCGAAAACTACTAAGGTGGCACTTTCAATCCCTCTGGCAATTTCCTCTGAATATTCAATTGGCGTTATCCAATCCTTTCTTCCCCCGGTAACCAGCACAGGAACGTGTATTTCTTGGAGTCTTGAAGTAAGATCATAATTTTTAAGATTATGGTTAAAAGCAAAATTATGAGTCTGGTAATGAAAGTATATGGATTCCAACTTCTGCTTCATTGTTTCTTCATCGGGTTTCATCGCATACAAAGGCTGTATAGCAGCATACAGATCTTTGAAATCCTCATCAGAATGAACAAGCCCCTCAAACAGTCTACGTATTCGATCTGGACTGATACCGGGCAGGTTGCTGTTCAACGCATTTTCTATTGCAGCATAATGGTGTTCATTGTTGGCGGCAGTTACATTCAAAATGGCATGGGACACATATTCCTGATACTTAAGCAGGTACTCAAGAACAATGAATCCTCCATAGGAAGAACCGTGGAGGATGATGGTATCGAGTCCCAGGTGCTGTCGCAATCCATTAATATCCTCCACCCACTGTTCGTGTGTAAAAGGTGGAATATTCTCCGACCTTCCAGAACCTCTCATATCAAGGAATACAAGTCGAAATTCAGATGCGAGCGAACTAAAAGACAATACATCTCCTCTACAATCCCCAAGTCCAGGTCCTCCGTGTATAAAAAAGATTGTTTTACCGTTTTCTTCTCCCATCATTTCATAGTGGATGTCGCATCCATTTATTTTGGTCATCATCATACATACCTCCTTATCAAATCTATTTCATGTGCTTTGGATCCAGTGCGTCACGTAGACCGTCCCCCAGAAAATTATAGGCCAAAACGACCAAAGTGATGGCTGCCCCAGGCAGAATTCCTAATATAGGTGCTGTCCAAATGTATTGCTGTGCATTCTGAAGCATATTGCCCCATGTCGGGGTCGGCGGTTGGATGCCCAAGCCCAGATAGCTGATTGCACTTTCCGTAAGAATCGCCCATGCAATACCAAGCGTGCTGGCAACAATAAGAGTCGGAATAATTTGTGGGATGACATGGCCAACGAGCGTTCGGAAAGCTGTTGCCCCCGATGCAATGGATGCCTCTACAAATTCAAGTGATTTCCATTTAAGCGTTTCTCCGTACACAACCCTGGCAATTTCCATCCAGGAGGTCATCCCTATGACAATAACAATCATCAACGGGCTTTGACCAAGTACGGTGAGTGCAACAAGGGCAAGGAAGAAATTTGGTATAGCCATCATCGCTTCTGTTATCCTCATGAGGACAGTATCCACCCAGCCACCGAAGTATCCTGCTGTGGCACCGACTATCCCTCCAAAAAGAATGATGAATCCCATGGAAGCAAATCCGACCAGCAAGGTGATTTGTCCTCCATGCAGCATTCTGCTCAGCACATCACGTCCCAGGTCATCCGTACCCATTGGATGGGACATAGTCCACGCTGCAAGTGTCTCTGTGGGATTTATTTTTTCCGGATCAAGGCTCCAGACAAGGGGTCCTATAAATACAATGATGTGTATCAACAACAGAAACCATAAAGAGAAAAAGGCGACCTTGTTCTTAGCAAGCCGTGATAGGACGCTACGCTTTTTCACTTTAATATTCGTTGTTACAATTTGTTCATTAGGTGCAACTTTTGCCGTTTCCATGTTCAGCCCTCCATCTATGCAACATTTCTGACACGCGGATCAATTTTGGAATAGATGAGATCCACAATAAAGTTGGAAAGTATGACGATAATCGTCACGATAACCGTTACTCCCATCACAAGATTGTAGTCTCTCCCCTGTGCCGCTTCTACGATTAACCGTCCCATTCCAGGCCAGCCGAACACCGACTCCACTATCACTGCCCCTCCAAGAAGACGGGGAATAAGAACGCCAATTATGGAAACAACCGGAATTAACGCGTTCCTTAAGGCATGCCAGTAGATAACGATAAATTCTTTTGCGCCTTTTGCCCGGGCTGTCCGGATGTAATTCTGTGTAATAACCTCAAGCATAGAGGAACGTGTGAACCGGACAATGGTAGGCAATGTCGATGTGGCCAATATGATGACTGGCATAATAAGATACCTGAACTGATCTGCAAGCGTCCCGTCTTCCGGTACAACTCCGGATGATGGGAGCCATTGCAGTGTGACAGAAAATAATAGAATAAGCATGATGGCAAGCCAGAAGGATGGAACTGAAAGGCCAATAACGCTGAAGAAATTAACCGTATAATCACTTAGCTTATTTCTCCTCACTGCCGCAATGATTCCAAGAATAATACCTAATATTACTGAAACCACTAGCGTGATGCTTGCCAAGGTCAGAGTGTGGGGAAAGCGTTCGGCAATTCGTTGTACTACGGGCTGCCCGCTTGAAAGTGACATCCCGAGATCTCCCTGCAATGCATCCGCTATCCAGATTCCATATCTGACAAGAATCGGCTTATCAAGACCCATACGTGTCATCAACGCCTGACGCTCTTCTTCACTTGCATCCATTCTCATCAGGGAAGAGGGACCGCCTGGCGCAAGGTTAATTAGAAAGAATGTAATTACGGTCACGATGAATACAAGAATGATACTTTGCCATAAGCGATTTATTACAAAGTGCAACACGTCTGTTCCTCCTTATATGACTATCGACCATCCCCTAAAAGGATGATCGACAGTTACTGGGATTAATCTACCCACCACTCATTCACATAATAAAGCTTGCCGCCCAGGTACATCTCAGGAGCACCTTTCAAGCTTTTGCTTACCACTGAAATCTCCTGTGGATACCATAAGTAAAGATATGGAAGGGTTTCTGACATGTACTGCTGTGCTTCTTTATAGATTTCAGCTCTTTCTTCTGGTTCACTGGTCTGTTGTCCCTTTAAAAGGAGTTCATCTAGTTTTTCGTCCTGATAGCCAGGAATATTGTTTCCTTTACCGGCATTTCCTGAAAAATGCTGGGCAAAAACGTCAGGATCGGTTGGGTATGCCCACCAGTTCAGGATCATTTCGTAGTCCCGCTGGATAACATTCTTTTGAATCATCGTGTTCCATTCCAATGTTTTCAATTGAACATCAAGACCTACTTCCTTCAGATACTGGTGTACCATCTGACTCACCGGCTCCAAATCTCCCTGTTGGGCAACTTCAAATAGGAATGAGAATTTCTTGCCATCCTTATCCAGGATTCCGTCTCCATCGGTGTCCGACCATCCGGCTTCTTCCAATAATTGTTTTGCTTTCTCAGGGTCATAGTCATATCTGGTTACTTCGTCTGTATAATACACTGCCTGGTTAGGAGTGATGGCTGCATCTGCTATCTTGGCATATCCCTTCAACACTGTATCAATGATTGCCTGCCGGTCAATCGCATGCAGGAAGGCTTGGCGAACTTTTACATCTGTGAACAATTCATTTTCCTGATTCAGAGATATCCAAAAATACTTCGTGGTATCATTGGCTATCACTTCTAAGTTATTGGAGCTTTTTACCCGATCAATCGACGCTTTATCCTCAAGTACAAAGAGGTCAAGCTCTCCGCTTAATGCTTGAGCAATTTGTGTATTGGCATCCGGAACAATTTTGAAGATGACGGTGTCCAGATTTGGTTCCCCCAAATAAAAATCCGGGTTAGCAACAAGCTCCACGCTTTGACCAGAAATATACTTTCCTACTTTAAATGGCCCTGTTCCAATCGGAGCCTCTTTATTAAAAGAAGTAAGCTCCCAAGGATCCTGCCCTTTCAGCTTGTGTTCAGGCAAAATTTCAGCGTTAAAACCCAGGTAAGCAGGCAATGCTGCATTAGCCGATTTCATATGGAATTCAACAATGAATTCTTCCACCACTTCCACATGATCTACAGTCTTGAAGTTGGATGCACCGTTTGCCCCCATGTCAGGGTTCAAGACAATATCATTGAATGTGAATGCGACATCTTCCGCAGTAAACTGTTCACCATCATGCCATTTCACATCATCTCGAAGGTTGAAAGTCCATACCATTCCATCTTCTGATGCCTGCCATGATTCAGCCAAGTGTGGTGCTGGTGCAAGATCTTCACCAGGTCTGGTAAGTCCCGAGAATATTACTCGGTTCACCAGGTTGGATTCGGCATAGGCATTAGGATGCCATGGGTTGAAAATCGGATCTCCCACAATCGGAAGCGTCACCTTCCCTCCTTTTTTCGGTTCCCCTGTGCTCTCATCTCCCCCTGTATCGGACGAGGAGCCTCCTGCACTACATGCGGACATGACCGCCAGAAGCACGACCATAAGCCAAGCAAATACCTGTTTTCTAAAAAGAACGGCTGATTTCTTTTCCATGTTTTATCCCCCTTAGTTTGTCTAAAATTACTTCACCCAAGTTTCCTTAAGGACACGAAGAATGTTCTCTCCCATCACTTTTTTGATATCTTCACGGCTGTATCCTTTCTTTACTAACCATCGCAGGATGTTTGGAAAACATTCTGCCGGATTTTCCAGCCCTTCCACATATTCCACTCTTTGCATGTTTGGCATTTGGGAGCTTTTGATGGACAGCTTTCCTGATAATAGAGTATGAAGACCGACATGATCTCCAAATAGAGTGTCAGGACCAAATGCTACATGGTCGATGCCTACTAGATTAGCGGTATATTCGAAATGCTCCATAAAGGATTCGATGTTATGAGCAGGATGTTTATGCGTGACCGTTGAATGTGGCGCTGCCTCTATCGCAATGACCCCGCCTTTCGCAGCACACGCTTTTATTACATAGTCTGGTTTTAAACGGTTCGTATTCCAAAGGGCCCGGGCCCCTGCATGGTTGATGGTTACTGGCTTGTCGCTTGTTTCAATAGTATCCATTGCTGTCTTATCACCCGAATGGGAAAGGTCGATGGTAATTCCAAGCTTGTTCATTCTTCTTACAGCCTGTTTACCAAATACCGTAAGCCCGCCGTCACTCGGCTCTCTTAGGCCTGAACCAAGCTGGTTTGCTTCCGAGTAGCATATTCCCATTGTCCTGACCCCAAACCCATATAAAACATCAAGTCTATCAAGCTCGTTCTCTATCATGGAGGATGACTCCAGCGCAGCGACAAATGCGATTTTCCCTTCTTCTTTAGCGCGGTACAGGTCAGATATGCGTTCCGCTTTGATCACCATGTCCTGATGGCCGATATCACTGAATCGTATTCCTAGGTCATGGATAACGTCTGACCATTTCCAACCAGCCTGTGAGGTGATCATTGCGGTCCCATCCATGAAGTTTTCGAAGACCACATCCAGTCCAGACTTGCTTAACGCCTCAAAAGCTGTCCAGTCCCTCCCTTGTCTTCTGAACTCGTAAAACTCGGAAAGATCTTCAGGAGCAATAAATGTGTGCTCGTGCATGGAGATGATATGATCTTCCTGGAGAATGGTCTGTACCTGAACTTCCTCCTCATCAGATACAGGGTATGTATAGGCAGGTACCCTGTTCAGTTCATCCGCCAATTTATATTCTTTGTAGTCCACACCTAGCTCCAGGTTTTGAAAAGACTTGTAACCATCATAAATTTTCTTCTTGTATTGCTTGATTTCTGTGTTTGAATTCATTCTTCATTCCTCCAATATTGTAATTTCAATATTAATAATTTTCAGTCATAAAGAGGCGTAGTTGCCCCTTTTTAACATACTTCCAAGGGATAATGGCATGCTACAAAATGACCTTTTTCGCGCTCCTGTAAAGGCGGTTCTTCTATTCTGCACCTATCGGATGCGATAGGACACCTAGTGTGAAACCTGCAGCCACTTGGCGGATTAGCCGGAGACGGGATTTCCCCTTTCAACACGACTCTTTCTTTTCGGTTGTAAGGGTTAGGTGATGGATTCGTCGAAATCAGCGCATGTGTATAAGGATGAAGTGGATGGTTGAACAGTTGATCCGTTTCTGCGACTTCCACTAGTTTTCCAAGGTACATAACACCAACACGATCGGAAATGTGACGAACAACATTTAAGCCATGGGCTATGAAGAGATAAGTTAATCCAAATTGCTTTTGCAAATCCTTGAGCAGATTGATGATTTGTGCCTGTACGGATACATCAAGGGCTGATACGGCTTCATCAGCTAAGATAAACTTGGGATTAAGTGCTATTGCCCTTGCTATTCCGACCCTTTGCCTTTGGCCGCCAGAGAATTCATGCGGATAACTGTGCCTTCTTGAGGGATCGATTCCAACAAGTTCCAGCAGCCTACACACTTTGTCGTCCCTCTCCTTACCATGGGCAATACCGTGTACTTTAAACATCTCGCCAATAGCTTCCCCGATAGTAAATCTGGGATTCAATGAACCAAACGGATCCTGGAAGATGATCTGCATTTCTCTTCTGAGTTTCCTGAGTTCCTGATTAGGTAAAGAAAGCAGTTCCTTTTCCTCGAATAAGACACTTCCATCCGTAGCTTCCATGAGCCTTAGGATGACTCGCCCCAGTGTGGATTTACCTGAACCGGACTCTCCGACCAACCCGAAGGTTTCGCCACGGTTAATGTAAAAGGATACATCATCCACCGCCTTCACGTGTCCGGTAACTTTCCTTAATATCCCCCCTTTAATCGGGAAGTATTTTTTTATGTTACTTGCGACTATTAGTGGTTCCTGTTTAATTTCCCCTTCGATATGTTCCAGAAGTGCGCTTGTTTCTTTTTCCATATCGTTACCTCCCTCCTGTCAGCACCGCTTCTTTGTTGGCAATAGCTTCATAGTGCCAGCATGCTATTCTTCGATTTTCATTTGCCCGTTCCAGTGGTGGCTCCACTTGTTTGCACTTGGAAGTTGCATATTCGCATCTTGGGTGAAAGCGGCAACCTGTCGGCATATCGGTTAGGTTCGGAATCCCCCCTTTAATGGAAGGAAGCTTTGCTGTCCTGTCTCCATCTGTTGTTGGAATGGAACGGAGTAGTCCTATGGTGTATGGGTGTAATGGCTTGTCAAAAATGTCATATACGGAGCCTTCCTCTAAGACTTTTCCTGCGTACATGACGACTACTCGGTCCGACATTTCTGCTGCAACACCGATATCATGGGTGATCAGGAGGATGGACATATTCAATTTTTCTTTCAAGTCCTGTAAAAGTGTTAGTATCTGAGATTGTATAGTTACATCCAGGGCTGTTGTAGGCTCGTCTGCTATGAGCAGCTTGGGGTCTGATGCGAGGGCCATGGCAATCATTGCTCGTTGTCTCATGCCCCCGGATAGTTCATGCGGGTATTGTTTCAGTCTAATGTCCGGTTCGGACATACCAACTAATTGAAGAAGTTCTCTTGCTCGTTTCATTGCTTCTGCTTTAGAGCTTTTTTTATGATAGCGAATGGCTTCACAAATCTGTTTGCCGATGGTGAATACGGGATTGAGAGCAGTCATCGGCTCCTGAAAAATCATCGAAATCTGTCCGCCCCTGATTTTGCACATTTCCTCATTGCTCTTTTGCACAAGATTTTCACCTTCAAAATTCATCTCTCCATTAAGGATCATCCCGTTTTCGAATTCAATGAGGCGAAGGATGGAAAGAGAGGTTACGCTCTTTCCACTTCCTGATTCCCCAACAATACATACGGTTTTTCCTCTTTCAACGGAGAAGGTAACGTCATCTATCGCTTTGATGATTCCATTGTCTGTTCTAAATCCTGCAGTCAGTTGTTTAATTTCCAAAATTCTACTCAACAGAGTTCCTCCTTTGGGAAAAATGAAAGATTGTTTGTTTAAAAGATGACCGGAGTGATGACACACAGGAGGATGGTTTCCTCCTCCAAAGGATTTTCTCCGTAGTGAGGCAGTTCAGAAGGAAAGTGAATAGAGTCGCCTTCCTTAATGAACAGGTCCTGGTTGTCAACGGTAAATACAACGGCCCCTTTAAGAACGTAATAGAATTCCTCACCTGGATGATGGAAGGTCTGGGTACGCTTCTGGTTTGGAGCCAAGTGTATGAGAAATGGCGCCAATGACCGTGCTGGAAATTCCCCATTCAGTCTAACGTATTTGGATTCAAGCCCCTTAATCTGGTAGGGAACCTGATCTTGTTTCTTCGTCACATATTTTTCGTTTTTCGGTCCTTCGAAGAAGTATGTAATGTTGACGTCGAAAGCATCAGCGATTTTCTTCAGTGAGTTGATGGCAAGTGATGATGTCCCTCGTTCTATTTGAGAAAGGAAACTAACTGAGAGATCCGTCTTTTCACTAAGTTGTTTCAATGTGATATTGTTCTTTATTCTAAGTTCTTTAATCTTCTGATAGATATCTTCCAATGTATTACCATCCTCAAATTTAATTATATTTTATAGTATTACTATATTTTTTACTGTATTACTAAATTATTTATAATCATATCATATTTTTTCTAAGTGTAAAGTTTATTTTTATAATTTTTAGAAAATTAACTAAGGACAGATTCATTGTCCTTAGTTAATTAGTACTTCTAATTATGACTTTGGAGAGACTATGTTTTTTTTAATATGGGATAGAAAGCTAAAATAAATATTAATAGTTAATACACTCCATATTGTTCGAAATATGGATACAAGCCATTTTGCGTTTATTCGCTAATAACTTTCAATATATGCGGCCATCATGCGGAAATTGTTGGAATTTTTGTTGTTTATCCTATGTTTCAGGGAGGTAATTTATAACTAGATACTTCAAAGGGATACTCTAAAAACTATTATCCATGAAAAGGAGAGATTCATATGAAAATCAAAGTGAAAAGCTGGAGCATGCTTACCCCTCAGGATAAATTGTTTATTCTCAAAGCAGTCAGCAGACGTTCTCAGGTGAAAATTGGTGCTTAGTAAAAATTATTATGGCCAGGTTCGTGTCCCCCATTAAAATCGCTAATTATCCATCTACCAATCTACAAAGTCACTTCCATGATAAATACACAATAATAACTCCAACATATTCCTCATAGAGACACGAGCCTTGCCTTTTCGTCTCAAAAAAAAAGCCCGACATCCAAACAAACTGGACATCGGTCATTTTGGAGACATCGCACTATGTCCCCACCGGTCACACCTCATTCAACCGCCAATTCACCTCATCCAGGTTAAATCCTTCATACCCCTGATCTTCTCCCCATTCTTTCATGTATACATGTTCAGGATGCTTCTTCTCTTGAATGATTTGCAGGAAGAGTTCGTAACCCGGTTCTCCCCCCACGTCTTCAGGTGGTGTGCTTCCTTGGCCAGCCAGGCATACAGGTCTGTTTCGGTCATGATTCTCAATCACCTTTTCCACCTCTATCTTATGCGTCCAGTCATCTCCAAAGTCATAGTTGTACAGGATTTGCGATGAGAGATAGTCTGAAAGTTTGACCCCGGTTTCCATTTTCATCGGTATCTCACCCTGATACTGAAAAGCTTCTTTGGTGCACACAAGATGAACAATTGGTTTATTTTGATGGAGAGCCACGACATTCTTCACCGAGCTTGGTGGGAAAATGAGAAAATCGTGAAGGTGATAGTTCTGCCATCCAAAGGCTGCCTGCAATACCTCATGCAATTTCGAAAAAGTGATATTGGATGGTACGATAATCCTGCGCCATACTTTATGATTCCTCAGCTCCAGCGTCACCTTCAGCTGCACTGCCTCCGTGTGAAACACAGATTGACCGGATAGGTCCTCCAACTCCTTATACAATGCTTCGTTTGGAAGATAATAGCTCTTCTTGCCGTCTCCAACCAGCAGCGTGCTGATTTTAAGGCTCAAATCCTTTTGCACGATGGAATCAGGATCAATCAATTCCCCAAAGTGATAGACAAACTCGCTCGAATTGTTCAACCTCGCGACAGCAGTTCGATCTTTTGTTTTGGAAAAGACCATCCTATCCGATGAGGAAATGAACCGCTCTATCAACTCCTCCTTGATGCACTCCGCTTGGAATACTTCACGAATGGCCCCTTTGATGTGAACATCAATATTCTTCCATTCCTTTGCTTTCAAGCCATAAAGCACAATCACATATCGATTCTTGTCATTCACCAGCACCAACGCTTTTTTCCGTCCAAGCTTTAGAACATTCGCGTGCCAGGCAAACAATGGATCCACCTCTATAGGTGCTTCAGGTGTCACTTTCAGTTCATCCAGGAGTTTTTTGTACATTGAATTAGCATAAATCTTCTCCTTACTGCCACTTGTATTTTTGTCGTTTTTGTATGTAATTATCTTAACATATTACTTAAATGTAAATCATTTCATGGGGATTCATTGGACAATGTACTCGTCCCCGATCCGTTGTAGAACAGAAAAATAAGCCGCATAAATAAGCAAAGTTTACTTATCCATGCGGCTTAATAGCCAAAAAACTTATCCCATAGTCCCAGATTCGTTTCACGCTGCTTAGGGACAGTGTATTGTAGTGTTGACAGCTATGGGAATGCAGTCAGGAGATGCGATGTGGTCTCTAGCTTTTTATATCAGCATTATATGTTGGTAGTACAAGAATGTTCTAGTAGAAGTGTACATTTTGATAGAGGAGGGCTATTTTTAAGACATTTGAAACCAAGGAACCTTTCTCTGATACCCATTTTTCCATCTTTTAAACTTATTTTTACAAAAATTCTAAATCTTTTGTAATAAATTACACTTTTATGTCTAATTATGGATTATAATGTAATTATAGGTATTTATACCTAAACAAAATTGATTTATTAAAGGAGTGTTTTGATGGTATTTATTGTGGAAGATTACGAGGTAAGTGAAACGACAATGGCGTTAATGGTTTATGCGCATCCCCAGCATCAGACGAAAATTCTCGATCTGGAGGGGGATTTCATTACGAGCGAATCTTCCAGGGATTTACTGAATCATGCGTGTTTAAACGAAGGCTGTACCGCCGAAGGGAGGCGAGCTGCTACAATTTTGGCGACGAACTACATACAGAAGACACCATTACTTGTTAACCAAGTGGAAGGAATCATCGCGATCCCGACACATTCACCAGATCAGCATATCTGCTGCTGGATATTCCTACATCATGTCCTTCAAGTTACTCCCATCACACCTGCCAAGTGCAAAATAACTTTCCAGAACTATACAGAAATAGAGCTCGATGTATCAGCAGCAACCATTCGTGAACAAATGAAAAAAGCCTCTATCGTACAGACCCGCTTCTGTTCGAACCAGCGCTATGCGTTTTGGTTGAATCCGAAGCCGAGGAGAAAGATGACGAAGCGGAGGTTGGAGGAATAGGGACAAGTCTATTTGTCCAAAACAACCTTGCAGATATTTCTGCAAGGTTGTTTGTCTGAATACACTTTTATCACAAAGACACTTTAGCGAACTATTACTAGTATTTTTTTGGTATGATAGTGAAAAAAGGGGGATTTTTCATGCAGTGGATGAGACACGTAAAATGGGGCCGCTGGATCAGCAACTTCTTTATCTCCGGTATCCTAGTGGTGTTTTTTATTCAATTACCAAATTTCCTTATGGCTTTGTTAAAGCACACCGGCCCCGGTCATTCCTGGTTCCGTACTTTGTCGTGAGCTACCTCCTCTTTTGGGTGATGCTACCTAAAAGCCCACATAGAATACGACTCTATTACGCCCTTGGTACAACAGGTGCGTGTTTATTATTCTTTCTATTGTTCATGTTGCTGATGTTCACCATTATGCTGATCAGTGCTTTGCTGTTTGACTCTTTTTCCATGGAGGCAATAGATATTTTGCACTAAGTCAGAGTGGGTGCTTGGATTTACATACTTCTTTCTAATTCTTTTAAACTTGCTTCTGCCAGGGATTTTACCTCTTTATTTTTATCTACAGATAATTCCTTGAGAACTTCAAAAAGATAAGTTTTATCATCTTTTAATTCTGGATTTTCACCTGTTGCATAGAAATACAAGTAACATAATAAATAAAATTTCACTTTAGATTTTTGGAGACATCTCATCTTTTCTACAATAAATTTAAACGTCTCTCCGTCAGCAAATAAGGCAATTTCCAAATAGAGTTTATTAATTTGTTGGGGGAGTGCCTTTTTCTATTTTAGTTTCTATCTCTTCCTTATAATCTACTAACTTTCTGATATTATGTTTATTGTTTGTTTCCACAATAGTGTGTAAATCCTTTTCTTCTCTAAGTCCATTTATAAAGTCAGTAAAAGAATTTGCTATTAAAAAGTCTACATGTATCATTTGACTCCTTGATTTTTAGATAGAACTGAATTATTTAAAACGGTGAACTCCTTGCCAAAAAGTAATGGTTAATTGAGCGTCCTTTATCCCGATTTCTTAATCAGTTCAGCATATTTTTATCCCTAATTATATTTCTATTTCGGAGACATATAATCCTTTATGCTTACTTTCTAATCGTCATCTTAATGGGTTAAGTAAACTTACAATTGAAAAACCCTCATGAAAAAGCGCTGTCCGCTTTTCCATGGGGGTTTTTGCTAGTGATATCTAAGGGTCAAGAGAGCTGTCCCTACTTCCCGCCCGTAAACGAAATACCCTTAATAAAGTATCTATTAAAGAATCCGTAAATGATCAGCACTGGCAGGGTGAATACCATGGAGGCGGCCATGATGTAGTTCCAGTAGCTGATGAATTGTCCTTTGAAGGTGTTGAGTCCGAGCGGCAGGGTGAACATGGCCGGGTCGGAAAGGATGATCAGCGGTCTCATGAAATCGTTCCAGAAGCCCATGAATACAAAGATTGCCTGTGCTGCCAGGGCCGGTTTTGCCAATGGCAGCACGATTTTGAAAAAGGTTCCGAAGCGGCTGAGGCCGTCCATTTCCGCAGCTTCTTCGAGTTCTTTCGGGAAGTTGATGAAAAACTGGCGCATCATGAAGATGAAGGTGGCGTTGATCATCGCCGGTACGATCATTCCCTGATAGGAATTCAGCCAGTCGAGTTCCCTTAGAATCAGGTAGTTAGGAATCATCGTTACTTGGGCAGGGATCATCAGCACGGCCAGGATGATGATGAATAAGCTCTTTCTTCCCGGAAAGCTGAGTCTCGCCAGCGCATAGCCTGCCATGGAGTTGAAAAGCAGGTTTAACGCTGTCCCGACCACGGCAATGATCAGACTGTTCAATAGCCATCTAGGAAACAGCTCCTGTTGCAGGAAGATTTCTTTATAGTTGTCGAGCGTGAAATTTCTTGGGATAAAATTGATCGTGCCACTCACAATTTCCTCCAGTGTTTTGAAGGAGGAGGATACTGCCCATAAAAAAGGGATCAGCGTAATGACGGCGTAGAGTCCGAGTATGCCATATAGCAGGGTTTTGCCCGCATTTCTTTTCTTTTTCATTGGTTCTCCTCCTTAGTAAAGTGATTCTTCCTTCGAAAATTTGCGCTGCAGCAAGGTCGCGATCAGAATGACCAAGGAGAGCATGACTGCAATTGCTGCTGCATATCCCATGGTTCCCAAGCTTTTGAAGGCATATTGATAGATTAATAGTACGACGGTCAGAGTGGAATTGTCCGGTCCACCCGATCCACCTGAGAAAATGAAAGATTGGTCAAACAGCTGGAACGTACCGATCAGTCCCATGATAACGACAAAGGATGTAACAGGTCGCAAGTTCGGGACAGTGATATACAGGAATTTTTTAAAGGCATTGGCTCCATCCAATTCTGCAGCCTCATAAAGCGAGTCCGGTATATCCTGCAAGGCTGCCAAATAGATGACCATAAAGAATGGGGCGGTTGCCCAAATGTTCATGATCATGATGGCGATCAAGGCCACACTCGGATCCCCCATCCAGTTATAGGTTGGCAGTCCGATAAAGGAAAGAATTTTATTAATAAGTCCGTTCTGGTTGTACATCCACATGAAAATCAGAGTCAGGACGGCTGACGAGGTCAAGGTCGGAAGGAAATAGACGATCCGGAAAAAGCTCTGACCTTTAAGCCCAGCATTCAGCGTGGCAGCAAGTATGAGTGCCAGCAAGGTTTGAATCGGAACAACGATGATGACATATTTAAAAGTGTTCCATAACGCCCTCAATGCCCGTTGATCATCCGCGATATTGGTGAAATTGGCGAATTTCACGAAATCAAAGGTTGCAGTCCCCAAGAGCTGCACTTTATGAAAAGATAGGAAGAAAGCATATAAAATAGGACCAATAATGAATAATGCCAGTACGAAGATAGCTGGTGCCATAAAGGTATAGCCTTGGGTAGCTTCCCTTATTGTTCTTTTGGAATAGGTTCGTTTTTTCTTCATGTTATTCACTCCTTTTCGCCTCCCGAGTTCCAAACAGATAGATGAACTCTTTCTGTAGAAGAGCGTTCTTCTGCACAAAGAATGCATCTGTTTCCTGCTCTTTAAACACCGCTGTTGATTTCCGCAATAGGCTGCGCTTTCCGCGGGGCGGTGCTGGAGCCTCCTCGGGCTTCGCCCTGTGGGGTCTCCAGCCTACCGCTATCTCCCGCAGGAGTCTTCGCCTATTGCACCAATCACCAGCTAGATACATAAATATTCTCCAGATTCACATTATTAATGGAGCATCCTGGCCTAAGTGAACCAGGAAACTCCTACTCCTACTTGCTTTTATTCACCGATTTCCTTGTTTGCCTGTTCTTCCGCTTCTTTTAACGCCTTTTCCAGCTGCTTCTGACCCAAGAAGACAGAAACAAATTGGTTGTTGAAGTTGTTCATGATCGTCGGCAGGTTCACGCCATTTGCCCATACTGTTGCATAGGATGCTCCGGCAACAAGTGGCGCACGGTATTCATCCTGATCAAAGCCCAGTTTTTCTGCAACGGACTTACGTGTTGGAAGGGCATAGCCTTTGGATGTCCAGATTTCCATGCCTTCAGGACCTGTCAAGTACTCGATCAGCTCCCATGATGCTTCCTTCTTCTCTGATGCTGCATTCATGACATAGGATACCGTGTATGCCATCGTCCCTTTTTCTCCGTTGATAGTCGGGATTTCGGCTGTTCCGTATTCTACGTTAGGGAAGGTGTCTGACAGGAATGGAATGGCCCAGTTTCCTTCGATGACCATTGCCGCTTTTTCCTGACCGAACATTTCACCGCCCCAGTTTGCGCCTACATCAGATGGTTGAGCAGCTGTTTTATCAACATTCCGTTGGTCGATGATCGGCTGAAGCGCCTCCACGACCTTTTTATCTGCAAAATTAGCTTTATCATCCTTCACTACTTCTCCGCCCAATGATTCAGCAATGTAATACATGCGAGCCAATTCAGGTGCTACCCCAAGGCCGACTACACCGTCTTTTGTCAGCTGCTTGGAGGCTTCACGCATTTCCTCCCAAGTTGTTGGAACCTCTACTCCAGCCTCTTCAAACATCTTTTTATTGTAAAATAACGCTAAGGTCGAATAGTCTTTCGGGAAGCCGTATGTTTTTCCGTCCTTTTGAAAAGCTTCCAGTAGTGGCTTTTCAAAATCATCAACATCAAATTCATCTGTCACATAGTCATCGAGCGGCTCGAGCACGCCTGTTTCGATCAATGCCGGTGCTTCAAAGGCATCCAGATAGAAGACATCCGGTGCTTCATTTCCGATTAGGCGCGTTTTGATGACGTCCATATATTGGTCCGAGATGACTTCATGCTTCACTTTGATGTTCGGATGTTTTTCTTCAAAGGAATCCAGTGCTTCCCTCAACAATTTTGTCTCAGATGGGTTGCCTCCCCAGCCGGCAAGTGTGATTTCCACCTGATCGCCGGATCCTTCCCCGTCAGATGAGCTGCCACTTCCACCGCAGCCGGCCAAAATTCCCCCAAACAGCATCGACATTACCCCAAATGTTGCCAACCATTTTTTCGCTTTCATTTTCTAACCCCTCTTCCTTTGTTATGTTTATATCTTCAAGAGAAATTTCTTCTCTTTAAAGCCGTTATTCAATAACTTCCAGTCCGGTTGTGTTTTCAGTGATTTCGACCTCAGCATGCCCTTGCGCATTTTTCGTAACTTGGAGGGAAAGTATGCCGGATGCGATTTTCATCCCGCTCACCTCAAGGGTGTTCATGCCGTCCGGCAGTACAGGTGCAAGCTGGATCGTGCCATTCAGTGCATCAGGGAACAGGCCGAGTATCGTTTGGACGAATACGAGCGGTGTGCCTGCAGCCCAGGCCTGCGGTGAGCAGGCAACCGGATATTTCACCGTTTTGCCAAGCGATTTTTCATAGCCGCAGAACAGCTCAGGCAGACGGTCGTATTCGAAGTTTGCCGCCGCATCCATCAGCCCTTGGATGACTGTGTTTGCTTTATGCTGATGCTGCAGCTTGCTCATTCCAAGCAGGATCATGCTGTTGTCATGCGGCCAGATACTGCCGTCATGATAGCTCATCGGGTTATAGCCTGCTTCTCCCTTGCCCATGGTGCGGATGCCGTAGCCGGAGAACATGGCGGATGATAATAGTGTTTCCATGACCGCTTCTGCTTTATCCTGGTCCAGCATTTCCGAGAATAGGAGATGGCCCGGGTTGGAGGTGATGGTGCCGACCTGGTTTTTGTCTCGATCAAGGGCGATGGCGTAGAAGCTGACGTCGTCCATCCAGAATTCCTCGTCGAATTTTTCCTTGAGGCGCTGAATGTCTCCCAGCAGTCTTGCCGCTTCCTCTTGTTTTCCGAGTTTTTCATAGATGGCTGCGATGCCTTTTTTGGCCTGGTACACATAGCCCTGAACCTCGGAAAGCGCGATCGGTGTTGTCGCATATTCGCCATTTCGGTGAACGATTGAGTCGCCTGAGTCCTTCCAGCCCTGGTTAGCGATGCCCTTGCTTGCTTCCTGGTGATATTCGACGAACAGGTCGCCATCTCTGTCCCCGTATTGGTCAATCCAGGTCAGGGCCGCTTCGATGTTCGGCTCTAAGTCTTTCACGATGGTTGTATCACCGGTCCATCTTACATATTCCGTCAGGAGCACGAGAAACAGCGGAGTCGCATCGATTGTCCCGTAGTATGGAGTGAAAGGAATCTGTCCGGTTGTCGAAAGCTCGCCAAAGCGCATCTCATGCATGATTTTGCCCGGCTGTTCATCTCGCCAAGGGTCGACTTTCGTTCCTTGGTTGTTTGCCATTGTGTAGAGCGTCCCTTTTGCGACGTCCGGCTGGAAAGCCAGCATCTGCAGGGCAGCAATCAGGCTGTCCCGGCCAAAAGGAACACCGAACCACGGTAAGCCTGCGACAGGGAATGACCCATGACCGACGTCTGTCAAAAGGACGCGCAGATCGCCGAGGCCTCTGTCGACCAATCGTTGCAGCGGCTTGTGGTCTGTACTGATTTTGGTGATGGTCGTGTCCCATTCCTTATAGGAGCTTTCCAGTTTAGCCAGTGCTTCTTCGGCTGGCAGGATTGCCTTTTGTTCTTCGCCATGCTGCGGTTGGATCATGAAAGTCACGGCTTGCTCCTCTTCATGGGCAAGTTGGAACGGAAAAACGATTTCTCCGTGCTCATGAATTTTCTGCGCTTCCTTATCCCATGTCACATAAGTGCGGCGTGCAAGGTCGTCAGCACCTTCATAATGGAAAGTCAGTGATTGGCCTTCGATCGTCTGTCCCTTTCTTTCCCCGATATCCCCGTTCTGGAACCCGCGCACGATGAACATGTCTGCAAAATCTACATCGAGGTGGACGCTGATATCAAATTCGATTTCCTTCGGGTAGTAGTTTTTAACTGTAATAGTCTCGTAGAGCACGTAATCATGGATAAATCGGCTGCGCTTGATTTCTACTGATTCGCGCCACAGAATGAGTTCACCATCCTTTTCCATGTGCGGGTTTGTGAGCATGATGGTGGCCTTGTAGTTTTCAGCCGCATCGGAGTGAAGCAGAATCGGCTCTTCCCCGTTTATCTTCAGGTCCAGTTTGCTCAAAAATCTCGTGTCCTTCGTATATAGGCCCAAGCCGTATGGATGGTTTTCCGGAATATTCCCGCTTGTGTCCGTGAGCAGGAATAAGTCGTTTTCTTTGATTACTCGATAGTCCATGTTGTAGCCTCCTACTTAAGATCCTGTACCCGAAACGTTTTGGAAAAGAGGTAACCTTCAATTCCAAAACGTTTCGGATTTTCTTGATGATAAAAACCACAGTCGATTGTGGTTCTAATTGCTTGATTCCCTAAGGATTAACTCGGTATCTATTATTCTGGCATGCTGAGTGGCCTCCCCCTCAAGCATCCCGATCAGAAGCAATGCCGCTTCCCATCCCAATCTGTATTTATCCTGTCGGATTGTCGATAGTGTCGGGCTTGCATAGGATGCGAGCAGGATATCATCATAGCCGATGACGGCAATATCCTCGGGAACCCTTTTTCCTATTCGTTTGATGGCCTTGATGGCGCCGAATGCCATCAGGTCGCTTGCACAGAATAGTGCGGTGATTTCCGGATACTCTTTCAATAGTTCCAAGGTGGCCTCTTCCGCTTTGTCTTCTACAAAATCGCCTGTTCTGACCCAGTCCATCCGAATGTCCAGACTATGTTCGTATAAGGCTTCCCTATATCCCTGCAGCCGTCTGATACTGACATCCGCATGGGAGTGTCCATTGATCATGCCTATCTTCATGTGCCCTCTGTCGATCAGGTGTTTGACAGCATCCCTCGCACCTGCGACGTTGTCTGTCGTCACATAGCCGACGGTGTTGGATTCAATCGGGATGTCGATGAGTACGCAAGGAATGTCACTCTCCACGACCTCCTCCAGGTACGGATCATCCGTCCTGATGCCCTGAATGATCACGCCGTCCACCCGGCGTTCCCGGCAAAGCTGTGTATATGTCTTTTCCCGCTGCTTCGTGGAAGTGGTGCTGAACAAAACAAGGTCATACTCCGAATCGGCACTCGCCTGGTTGATGCCGCAAAGGACTTCAAAGGTGAAGTTGTCCTTCACCCCATCCCGATTCATATTCGATACGAGCAGGCCGATTGTTTTGGACTTCTTCATCACCAGACTTCTTGCTACCGTATTGGGGCTATAGTTCAATTCCTTTGCAACATCCATGATTCGCTGCCTTGTCTTATTGCTCACATCCGAATAGCCATTCAACGCCCGGGAAACGGTTGTCACAGAAACACCTGCAACCTTGGCAATGTCTTTAATCGTCGTCATGAATTTCCTCCAAAACGTTTCGGATAATTTCTTACAAGAAGGATAACACGGATTTGAAAGCGATTGCAAGTAAAATTTCTTGGAGATTGGCTTGATATTTCTTCCCTGTCATTCTCAAAAAAAGAAGCCGGATGGATAAACGTTTTCAACTGACTTTATGACTCTAGACAAACTCGGTGCCCAGGAAGACTTCTCGCGATGGAGTACCGCCGGAAACGTTGCGTTCCCTGGGTAGATTTGTCTTTCATAAAAGGGATAATGGGGGCGTTAGAACAATAGATTTGTCCTTCATATGTCTACAAAAAAACAAGCCGGATGGATAAGCACATAGTGCTCTTCCATCCGGCTCTTATTACTCATCTGTGGGCTTGATCATTTGGGACAGTGGACCTGTCCCCATCCCCCTAAGCCACCTTATCATAATCCGATACATCCACCTCAAGCGGGATGTTATTGGCACGGGCTTTTTGTGCTTGTCTAAAGAACAGTGCTACCAGGATGGCGGTTCCAATGAATCCGCCGATCCATGCGTAGTTCATTGGCAATCGGAATCCGATTGGTGCGTTCAGGATGTAGGTGATGACCATGACCAGCATGAATGTTCCTGGGATCAGTGATATCCAGTAGTTCTTTCTAGCAATATATAAATACATGGCACCTACAAACAATGCGATGACTGCTGTGGCTTGGTTGGCCCAGCTGAAATATCTCCAAAGGAGGTTAAAGTCGATTTGTGTCAGGACTACGGAGATCGCAAATAGTGGAAGCGCGATCCATAGACGGCTTGATATTTTCTTTTGTGCAATGTTTAAATACTCTGCAATGATCATACGTGCACTTCTGAAAGCTGTGTCCCCAGAAGTAATTGGAAGGATTACAACTCCAAGTACTGCAAGCGTTCCGCCAACTGCTCCAAGCATTAATGTGGAAACTTCGCTGACGATGGCACCAGGTCCGCCTGCTGCAAGTAATTCGCCTAATCCATTATATCCATCGAATAGACTCATTGCCGCCGCTGCCCAAATCATGGCAATGATACCTTCAGCAATCATCATACCGTAGAAGATTTTACGTCCCTGCTTTTCATTTTGAGTCGTACGGGAAATGATTGGTGTTTGTGTTGCATGGAATCCAGAAAGTGCCCCACATGTGATCGTGAAAAATATCAGTGGGAAAATCGGTAAATTGTCCGGATGGAAATTAGAAAATGAAAGCTCAGGAATCGGTGCACCTTTTACTACTAATCCAATTCCTACTCCAAGAGCACTGATTACTAGCACTGCCCCGAAGTATGGATAGAGGCGACCGATAATTTTATCAACTGGCAATAGTGTTGCCAAAATGTAATATAGAAAAATAACTGCAATAAGAATGCCCAACGCAACTTTTCCGTCCAATAATACGTTAAGAAGGCTTGCAGGTGTAGATACGAATACTGTACCAACCAACAATAGCAGCAAGACAGCAAAGGCATTTACTACATGCTTCATTGCTTTTCCAAGGAACTTAGTTGCAAGCTCAGGTAAATGAGCGCCACGGTTACGGATGGAGATCATTCCTGTCAGGTAGTCATGAACCGCTCCGGCAAAAATACAGCCGACAACAATCCAGATAAATGCGACAGGGCCGTATAGCGCTCCCATGATCGGTCCGAATACAGGTCCGGTTCCTGCGATATTCAATAGTTGAATCAGCGAGTTTTTCTTTGTGTTCATTGGCACATAGTCTACACCATCTGCATCAACATAAGCTGGTGTTGCTCGCTCCTCTTTTATCCCGAACACTTTTTCGACAAACTTGCCGTACGTAAAGTATCCGATAATCAACAAGACGATGGCCGTTAAGAATGTAATCATTGCTTTTCCCCCTTCATAAATCCTTATGAATGCGTTTTCATAAATCTAGTATAAGAAAAAACTAGACTCATATGAGGATTTGGGGTTAAGAGGTGTGAATGTTGGATTAAGATGCATTTTAGCGGGATTAACGTGCAAAATAATAAGTATATATATTCGGAATTTTTTAACACTTAATAATAAAAGAAGAGTGCCATTCCATTAAAGCATGATGGAATGGCACTCCTTCTTTTAATTATTTGGCCGTTATCAGTCTGCATATCTGCTCCACTGTCACCTCAATTTGCGTCTCTGTCACTTCCGGCTGCATCGCTTCCTTTAAACTTCTGCATTGTGTTTGAATGGAGAATACTGCATCAAGATGTTCATTTAATAGCTTAGTATCGGTATCTATTCTTCCGGCAATGCCAATCACTTTTTTGCCATGCTTTTTTGCGAGCTTTCCTAGACCCACGGGTACTTTTCCATAGATGGATTGGCTATCCAAGCTTCCTTCTCCCGTAAATACGAGGTCGGCATGCTTCATTTTCTCTTCTGCATTTGTATAGTGAAGCACCATTTCTATACCGGATTGCATGTCAGCACTTAAGCATCCGGCAAAAGCACCACCCAGTCCACCGGCGGCACCAGCTCCAGGAATATCTTGTATGCCTACACCAAGCTTTTGCAACACTAATTCAGCGAACCGTTTTAAATGTCCGTCCAACTCCATGATTTCTTCCATCGACGCACCCTTCTGGCCTGCAAAAACAAATGCCGCTCCTTTGGGACCGTAAAAAGGATTCATGACATCACTTGCAATGGTGATACTACACTGCGAAAGCTCCGGTAGTACTCCCTCTGTAGAGAAATCGTATGCATGTAGCAATGGATTTCCATCTTCCGGAGTCAATAGACTTCCAGTTTGATCATAAAATCTCCAGCCAAGCGCCTGCAGCATCCCAAGTCCGCCATCATTGGTTGCACTTCCCCCAGAGTAACCACCAGATGTCGATATCCTTTGGCAATTGCGTCCCGTATTTGTTCACCAAACCCATAGGAGTTCGAAATCATTGGATTGCGTTTTCCGATTGGAACTAAGGTGAGACCCGTACTTTCTGCACATTCGATCACGGCATGTGGCTTCCCATCGTAATCAAACACTCCATACTTCGCCAGTACCCGCTCCATTAAAGGTCCGGATACTTCCACTTCCTCGACTTTCCCTTTGTTGGCATTAAGGAGCGCCTCCAAGGTTCCCTCTCCTCCATCTGCCAGCGGTAAAACTTCAACCTCTGCTGAAGGAAAAACAGCATTCACCCCTCTAGCAATAGCCTCTCCCACTTTATAAGCAGATAAGGATCCTTTGAAGGAATCCGGGGCTACGAGTACATGTTTCATCCTAATCACCACCACTGTATGATCTAAAAATAGGCGGTAAATCAAGTATTGTCTACCGCCCTCTTATGCAATTTCCCTTCAACCTTTATCCTAACAAATTCATCAGAGATTGATATTATTTTTGAATCGTATCTGATGCAAAAGCTCCGTGAGAAACAAAAATAGGACCATCCATTGTGGATGCCCTAGTTTTTATGGATGGGAAGAAATTAAGCTTATATTTCCTTTTAAGGTGAACTCACCTAGTCCATGAGGAAGGATAAAGTGATCACCTTTCCGAAGCTTGAATGTCCCCTCTGCCGTTTCCAACTGTCCTTCACCATCGATTACACTTGCGATGAGGAAAGGATGTGGGTGTATGGTGGTATAACTTCCTGTGATGTCCCATTTGTATAAGGTAAAATACTCTGCTTCCACATAAGTGGTCACAGTAGTATCGTCTATTTTTTCCACCTTTGGGGTCACTTTTACTTTTTTATGAGGAATCGTGGACACGGCAATGGCTTTTTCAATATGGAGTTCACGAGTATTCCCCACTGCATCACGTCGGTCATAATCATACACGCGGTAAGTGGTGTCAGAGCATTGCTGTGTCTCCAAAATTAAAACTCCTGCACAAAGAGCGTGGATGGTTCCACTTGGGACATAGAAGAAGTCCCCAGGCTTTACAGAAATGCGAGTAAGCAATTCCTCCCATTCCCCTTTTTCCACCCGAGCAATAAACTCTTTTCTAGTTTCCGCTGTATGCCCTAAGATGATCTCCGCACCCTCATCACAATCAATCACATACCAGCATTCCGTCTTGCCTAATTCACCGTTTTCATTCTTATTGGCATACTCATCATTGGGATGAACCTGTACAGAAAGATCCTGATTCGCATCCAAAATTTTAGTTAGTAGCGGGAAAACTTCACTTGGATAATTTCCGAAAAGCTCTTTATTTTTCTGGTACAGCGTCCCCAGCTTATATCCTTTATACGGACCATCTGCCACTATACTTTGTCCATTCGGATGGCCTGATACCGCCCAGCATTCACCTGTCAGGTCCGATGGAATATCATACTTGAATTTTGTTGCAAGCTTCGTGCCGCCCCAGATTCTTTCCTGGAAATTCGGAGTTAAAAATATTGGTTGTTTCATAACCTCCTCCTTCAAAATTGCGATTAAAAAACTAATTCGATAGTTTTGTAAAATCAACCAACTCACGCCATCTTGAAGCAGAAACTATTTGGTTAGATGTTTCTTTTTAATTCTATGAAATTCATCTCTGATCTTATGATTAGTTTTTTTGTTGGAATAAAGAATATTTCAGCAAGGAAGACACCATAGAAATTGAATGTTGCTCCTTGTCACCTGAAGAACTAGCGAGGTTAATTAAAGTAATGCTGGTGAACATTTAGAGGATAATGATCTTATGCTTGATTATGGGTTTAATAAGGATGATTGCCTTGGACGTACTTATCCGGGTGTAACGAAAAGAGATAAATCAGGAGAAGGTGAAGCTAAGATAAGCAGCGGGACGGATCTCTCTGCTTCCTTTCTATAAAGGTGCCTGACCCCTTGTTGTGATAAATGCACAGGGGGTCAGGCACCCCCTCTATTAAAAAGTATAGGAGAAAAACTATTTTAAGTAGTCTTTTAAACAAACGTTTGATTAATCAAGGTATCAGATCCTATGAAAACAGCACATTTTATACAACCTAATAAAATCACTTAATCTTGATTTATTTTTTTGCTTTGACAGTATAATTTATTATTTCTACATGAATAATTGAGAAAGCAAAGAATCGTCCCCCGCTTGGGATAATCTATCTACCGGATAACTTTTTCCGGCTCAAGAACCCTTCTAACCTCCCTGCAATCCTTCCCAAGAACATCCTTCACATCCTGCCCAAACCATTCCAGTGAAGCCTCCATCTCCATCATATCGGCAGCTTCCCTCAAAAACAGCCTGTAATCCACCGCGCCTTCAAACAGGGAAACCATCCCTTCCCTGCTTCCTGCTGCTGCATATACATTATGAGGGGCAAACACACCAAGCTGGGCACGTGATTCGATGTTTTTAAAATGAAAATGTGAAACATATGGCCGCAGCTGTTTGAGCCCATAGACAGGATCCACCCCTGATTCCCAAATATGAAGGACATCAAAGTTGACCCGGAGTGCCGGATGGTCTGTTTCCTCCAGAAGCTGAAGGGTGGAAGACGGGTTGTCTGTCAGGGTATTCGGATGCGTCTCAACCAGAATTTGCTGTTCTTCGGCTTCAGCCATTTTGCAGAGCATCTTCATGCGGGAAACAAGCTCGATTCTCTCTAATCTGCTGATATCCGCACTGCCCTTGCTTCCGGCAAAAGTCCGTATTTTATTCGTTCCCCAGCGGTGTGCGAGAGAGCATAAGTCATTCATTTCAGCCGTTAATGCAGGGAGTGGCGCATCCAGTGGCAAATAGTCACTGAGCATGCTCGCTTCCAGACCGTATGAGCTCAGCCACTCACTTCCATAATGGATATCCTCAGCGAGGTTTTTGGCATGGACACCCCATAGTTCAATTCCCTGGAACCCGTGTGTCTGGGCCCAATGGGCAATCTGGTCGATCGACTGAAGATGGTGCCTGAATGAGATGGTGCAGAGTGAGAGTTTCATAGAATTGCCTCCTTCATAAGTTGGGGTTGTTCCAGTTTTGACCAAGCTTCAAAGCTTTCCTGTAAGCCTCTCTTAATCTTGAATTCCAGGAGATTCTGTTCTTCAAGTTTTGCGGAAATTTCGTCCTTTAAACGCATGTTTCCAGTCATGGCAAGCTTCATGGCCCGATATTGGATGGCGGTATAGCCTTTCACAAGCCTGTCGATGTCATCGCACCAGGCTTCAAAGCTTTCCTCGTCATACCCGAGCAATTCCCAGAAAAACGCAAAGGCATGTTCATATGCGTATTTCCGGATGGCGAGAACAGGCAGTTCCCTTAAAGCCAAAGTCAATCCTGACAGAGGAAACTTTTCATCTCCTGCAGTATATAGGTGGATGATCTTTGCAACAGCTTCTGTCATGGGGTTGCACTGATGCTTGATGCATGTGTTGAAATACGCCTCCACCGTTTCTGCAGATGGCGGAATAATCGTAGACGCATCAAAGAAATAGCCGCCTGCAGCAGTTGGGTCTTCAATGGCGGAGAGAATCCGATGCTTCGGAAGCACTCCTTCCCAGCGAAAGTCTGGATCATACATCATCCATTCTTCTTCGTTATCTGTCATTTCGAGCATCACATAATGGGGAAACGGGCTTTGATGAAATTTATTTTCCCGTTCTGGCAGCTTCGACAGGTCCAGCATGACCATTACATATTGATCAGCCTTCTTACCTTCGAGCAGTCTCAGCATTTCTTCTGTATTTTCCTGTTTGCTTTTCGTTTCGTCATACCATTTATGAAGCTTGATGCCATACAGCATTTCATACCATTGGTGAAAAAAGTCATGGTCGATCCGCTGGGAGTGATAGGTCAGTACTCCATTCTCCAGTACATCGAAATCAGCATCCCAGACCCCAAAATAATAGGGCCTGTGATCTGTACCTTCTTTCTTTTTGACGGCCTCGCATACACAACTTACAAAGCAATGGACTTTAATCATTGGATCCCCTCCGTTGCGGCTGACTTCTGCTGGTGTTCAAGAAAATCGGCCAAGCTTCCTACTGTCCGAAAATCCTTGGACACAAGCATTTCATCGGGGATATCAAACCCGAGATCCACTTCCAGATGGAGGATCAACTGCAGGATCATGATGGAATCCATATACAAGTCTTCATTCAAACGGGCATCTTCATGGACAGCCTCCATCGAAGGCAGCTTCATTTGCTGCTGCAAAATTTCGTGTAAGCTCTGCACTATTTCTTGTCTTGTCATGCCAGCACTCCTTCGCCAAGCCTTTTTCTGCTGATCTTGCCGTTTGGCAGCTTTTCGATTTTCTCCACCTGGATAAATTCCATCGGTACTTGATATGGGGCGAGATAATCTCTGCACCATTCCCGTAGCTCCTGCTCCTCAATCGGTTGGGAGGAGATATACTGGGCACATACTCTTTCCCCTGAAAGCGGATGGACCTTTTTATACACGACCGCCTCCAGGATTCTTGGTTCTGCCATAAGGACGTCCTCCACCTCTTGCGGATACACGTTCAAGCCCGCTACATTTATGGTGTCATCCATTCTTGCCAGAAATGACAGCACTCCGTTTTTTATATAGCCAAGATCCTTCGTATAGATGGTTTTCTCCGAATCATGGATGATGATTTCGCCAGGTTGCTCCATGCTTCCGGCCTCGACCTTGAGATGCGGAAGCGGATTGCCCATTTCACATGTGTCGTTCACATCCGGATGAATGGCCACACATCCAGCTTCAGAGCAGCCATATTGTTGAAGCACGCGGTTTGAAACCTTTTTTAATGCTTCAAGCCAGCCAGAAGGCATTAGAGTACCTGATGTCATCACCGCATCAAACCGCTTATCACCACGGTTCAGGCTCGTTAAGGTATGCAAAAGTGCAGGAGAACCATAGAGAATATGCTTAGGGTGGTCCTTCAGTTTTTTCAGCACATATTTAGGATTCATGTTCGTCAGGATGACCGGTTCAGCACCACGCCTGATGCAGGCAAACACCCCGCAAATCAAGCCATAGGAGTGGGTGACCGGGCAGGCAACGATTGACGTGGTATGCTGCTCCACCGGCAATACGGATACATAGCTTTCAAGCTCAGTCTCAATGGAATCCCACGTACGTTCAATGCATTTGGGGGCTCCTGTTGTACCTGAACTCATTTGCACCAGTACACCTTCCCTTGGATTTATTTGATCTGACAGATGGATCGGTGAGTAGATATTTTCAAAAAGCAAGACATGGCTGCCTGCAAGATTCGCCATCCTGATCGCACCATCTTTTGGCACGGAAGGATGGATCGGTACGATGGATCCCCCTTTTTTCCGCACAAACAAACATAGGGCAAGCCATTGAAAAGCATCTGGCATACAAACTGCCAATCTTCTATTCTGGCAATTTCTTAAATATGGGATATTTTCAAATACAGAATATTGTCTTTCCAGGTCATCCAGTGTGTAGTACTGATCATTTACAAACAACATCTCAATTCTCCTTTTGATAAAGTGCAAAAGCATTCGTGACAAGATGGCGCAACCCGCCAACCTCTTCACTCTGGGTCTTCCTTTTCAGAAGCGACTCGGCATAAACAGTAGGTGCCGAATGCTGAAGAAGGCTATTTCGGGATAGGATTTCGGGATAGCTGTTCAGGTGTCCATTGATTGCATTACTCGTAATCTCCCAGAACTTCCCCTCACTGAACCCGTACTGCTCCTGGAGTGCAAAGGACAGTTCGCTTAAATGAAAAACAAACAAGGTATCCATCACAAGCTCCCTTAGCGCTTCAACCGATGACATCCAATAATACTTGTCATCTTCGCCGTTTTTAAACTGATCATGGATCTGTTCAAAATCCGGGACCCTGCTTGGCTCTCTCAAAAAAGCATGATGATACTCTGTGCTGTCGTGAAAATCCCTCATCGCGACACGGGTCGGCCAGCCATTTTTATGGAGAAGGATCATATTCTGCGCATGTGCCTCGACGGCAATGCCATGGGATGTAAGCAAATGCCAGACCGGAACGACACTTACTTCCATGAATCTTTTCAGCCAGTTTTCCGTTCCATAACGTTTCAGCCATTCATCAAGGAACGGTAAGCCGTCCCGCTCCATCAGTGGCAAGGCCGTAAAAGGCACCGCCTCTTCGCCTTCCTCCATATAAAGCCGTATGCTTTCTCTCCATATCGCTCCAAGCTTAGTCTGAGTTTCTTGCCCTTTTGGTTGATAGGCAACTCCCGCATATTCCTTCAGAATGATCAGCGAAGCTTCTTCCTTCAAAAACTGGTCACTTTCCACTGTATCCGCGATCCAGCGTGAGATATGCGGTGCAGCACAGATGGCATGTGTGTCAAGTGTTCTTAGTGATGAAGTGTTCACCATATTCATCGAAAGTTTTATATGAGCTTTCTCTGGATTTGATATATTCCATAAGGTTCGGACGGACTGTGTGGCGCGATAAGAGTCTCCCCTTGCTTTTAAAAGGACAATCTCACTTTTTTCCAGCTCCTCCTTTGCATATTTCACCTGCCAGGGATGGATTGGTAGAAAGGTATACTCATCAAAAGTTTTTCCACTTTCATGCAGCTCAGCCAGCAGCTGCCCGAACATCGAAGGTCCGAGCTCCTTTTCCCAGAAGCTCTCCTCCGAACCCAGGAGTGCGATGTTGCTGTGCTCCCGTCTGACAGCCGCCCATTGGAGTGTAAAGGACTGCCTTGCCTCCGGGCCGAATGCAGCATGGTCTTCCAGCGTAAACCCGGTCCTTGCCTTGAAGCATGGATGATAAGGATGCCCCTCCCATATCTCTGACTCCAGTTCCTCATAGCCTAATCTTCGTCTGGAAAGGGACGGCATGAGGTGGGCTTCATTCCACTCGCTCAGCACAATGGTCTGTTCAAGCTCATCTATAAGCTGGCTTCTTTTCTCCGATTGCGTTACGAGGTCTTCCGCCAGTTCCACCAATCCGATATCCGTGCTCGAGCCATCCCCGTGCAAGGAGCGTATGCTTCCCTCTTTTATCCGGACACGGTCATACGCGGTGATTCTTCCCTCACAAGAGTAGGTCCGTTGGTTTCCAAATATGGTAAAGGTTAATAGCGCAGCTTCAGGTTGGGCAGCATTTTTTTCAACATCCAACAACCCTTCAAAAAGTATGGCCTCTATCAGTTGCCTGACTACTCTTTTTTCCATTTTTCTAGACGGCAGCGGATGCAGCTTCAGCATATTTCTCCTCCTCCTTCGCATGGTTAAAAGGATTTGGTATATAGGTGTAAACCGCTTGTTCATTCTTCGCCATCAGTTCATCCACATCATGAAAACGGGTCAGCAGATTGGCTTTATAGGACAGTTTTTCCGAATGGAGTATATGACGGATAAATGGTTTCCCCTCTCCATTCATCTCTTTTTCAAGACGGGAAAGCTTGTCGTAGCACCATGCAAGCAACCTGTCTTCACTGATAAGGCCTTCCTGCCCAAATCGGCAAATCACGGAAAAGAGCTGATTCATGAAAAGGTAGTATGTAAACCTTTCCTGAATAAGGACATCCTCATAAAAAAGCTCAGGACATTTCTCCAAGGATGGAAGATGACCGCATAAAGCTTCCCGATAGGAGTTTGATAGATAATACCCTTGATTGTCGCGGTAATAGTAAGCTTCCGGATAGCCCGATGTAAGGTCCAGGACACTATTCTGCTGATGGGCCTCAAGCGCAATTCCGTGCTCATCATATAGACGGATCAACGGTTCAATTGAACACTTCCAATACTTCCCGAACCAATCCATGCTTACATCTGCTAACATTCGCCTCTCCAATAGTGCCAGCCTTTCAATTGTCAGCTTCAGCCTTGAGCGTTCACCTGGCAGGGGATCCTGCACCAATGCCGCAATCGTGCTGATCCCTTTGTCTTTTCCTTCAGGGAATGGGTTGGACCGGATAATGACCTCGAATCCGGATTCCTTCTCTCCTGGAAATGTTGCAGTGATATAGGCGGGATCATCTATCATGCGGAATGCCGGATAGTTTTCCGTAAAGCGCAGTTGTTCCATTAACTTCGACATCGCGTTCCCTGCCCTTAGCTCATGAAGTCGATTCGTCCTTAACGAATTCGTGATTTTTATCGGGACGGAAAATTTGAACATCCACTCTTCTTCAGGATTGTAGACGGTCCTGATGGAAGAAGTGGCTGAATAACAAGCACCGAGTGGACCAAGATTCATTATCATATTGTTTTCCATTGCCTCTTTGACATAATCTTGCTGAAGCAGCCATTGAGCCTGAAGGGGATGGACCGGAATGAGGCAGCTTTTTTGCGGAACAGTAAGATGCGGCATCGATTTATTTAATGAATGGAGAATAGTTTCGCTTGCACTTTTCATGTTATTGGACACTTCTGTGACAAGTTCCCGGTCTATTTGAAAATAGTGCAGCTGAAAACGGCCCTTCAACTCCGGGGCATAGCTTGGATGCTGCCAGCCAGCCATTCCCTGCCTGCTTTTTGGTGTCGGATGGAGCCAGTGTCCAAATAATAGTGACTGCTCTGCTTCAATGAAAGTACTTTCTTCAGGGTAAAAGCTGTTTTCATCATGCATTCTGGCCTCAATGTATGAGGCAATAGTCTGATAGCTTTCAATCAATCGGAGCACAAGCTCATCAAAATGGGAGGCAAGCTCGTGGCAGCCATTTGATTTGGCCATCAGGTGCAGCTCAGTGGTCAGGGCAATCATCATCGGCAGCCGGTCCTGGGGAATCCATTCCATTCTTTGGCTACAATATTTGAAGGAGCAGCCAATTACATGCCTTCCTGTAAGTGATCTGTATATCACTTCAAAGGCAAACTTAGCGGACTGACCCGGGTGTTCTATTTCCACTACAGACTCGCCAGCAAGCGTGATGCCAGGCTGTTGTTCTTGCATCCATTCGTGCCTTTTCATCCAATGCCCGCAGTTTACTTCTTTTAGGTAGCTATTGATAAAAGCTTGAAATGTTGCGTTTTCTGCAATTTGTTTGGCTGATTGATGCATAATTCCATCCTTTCACCGAGTCTTTAGACCTAGTAATTGATAACCATTCTCAATAGTAGTTAAAAAATTTGATTCCTTTCATAGAAAAGAATCAGGTGTGCAGTTTCTTACGGAAATAGTTTGTTTTGGGACATTGAACACAGCTGTTGATTTCCGCAATAGGCTGCGCTTTCCGCGGGGCGTTATTGGAGCCTCCTCGGCTTCGCCTGCGGGGTCTCCAAGGAACGCCGTCTCCCGCAGGAGTCTTCGCCTATTGCTCCAATCACCAGCTGGATTCATAAAGAGTGATTTCTATTTTCTAACTGATTTAATTTAGTTTAGTAGCAAGGACTCTATTTCTTTTAATCCTTTTTGGCGTTCGATTGGGTCCCAGTAGCCCCACGTTGTTGTGAGGGTGTGGACGTTGTTGTTTTTGACGGCGTTGAGGCTTTTCCATACTTGGCCCTGGGTGACGGAATCGTAGAATTCTCCGCTGTTGAAGTAGGAGACGTCTAGGATATGGTCAGGGTTGTATTTTGCCAGTCCTTCGATTGAGATGTTTTCGCCGAAATCCTCTGGTAGGTTCTCTGCAGGCGTCAGCTTCAGGTCATCAAATAGTAAGGAATTTGTTGCATGGTTTGTGCGACCATAGACACGAATATCTTTTTTATTGATTGCTACTGCCATGAATGTTTCGTCGCCCATTTTTTCACGGACGCGTGTTCCGATTTCTTCTGCTTCCTTCTCAAGGTCTTCAATCACTTTCTTCCCTTCATCAAGCTTGCCGACTGCTTCGGCTACTTTCAGATGGTCTTCCTTCCAATCTCCGCCCACTTCCACCACAACGGTTGGGATGGTTTCAGAAAGCTGGTCATATAGAGGCTTATAGCGATCACTGATAATGAGAAGATCCGGATCAAGCTTCACAATTTCCTCCGTATTGATTTCATCAGCGTAAGGCAGTGCCGTCACACCTTCAAGTTCTTCCGTTAGATGCGGAGGGAACTCATTATCGTATGCCATCACCGCGTAAGGCTTTACCCCAACAGATACAAGCGAACCTTCCCAGGACACATGTGATAGCAGGATCACTTTCTTCGGCTCAGCCGGAACCTCTGCTTCTCCGTATAAATGCTCAACCGTTCTTGTTTCTTTGGTCTTTTCTCCCTCTTTCTTTTCCGCTGCTTCTGACGACGATGCTTCGTCTCCATTACCGCAGCCTGTTAAAACAAGTAAAAATAACATAAAAACAACGCTCAAAAGAGCAAAAGACTTTTTCACGGATAATTCCCCCTAAATCAGTAATGAAATTCATTCTCAATGATAATCATTATCAACATAAAGGAACATGGACATATATAACTTTCTGCATGGACAAAATGAACTTCAGAGAAAAAAAGAACAGCTGCAAGTTTGTAGACAAAAAGGGGAATCTAAAAACCTCCGTAATTTCCTAGCGAGGATGATTTAAAAGGAGCTTTTGTCCTTCATACCATTTATGAAGAACAAATCTATTGGTCTTACGCACTCAAAGGTCTTTGATTGCCCTTATGAGGGACCTTTCTATTGGACTAGCACACTAAAATGTCCTTCATCTCCCTTATGAGGACTCCTTTCTATTGGGCTAGCACATTAAAATGTCCTTCATCGCCCTTATGAAGGACATTTCTATTAGGCTAGCGCACTAAAATGTCATTCATTAGGAGCCTTCTTGACTTGCGTTACAGATTAGAAGAATCGGTGCTTCCACGGAGGAATCTTCCCGGTCATCGATTTTTCTACTGTCTAACAGTTGCAAGTGGCAGCTGCTAAACGAACTCTTCAAAACTCTAAGCTTTTAGTTTGCCTTTAACAATGCTTGAAGGCAGCTCAGCAAGCAACCTCTTCCTTCCAAGCGGCCCCCACGGATCCCACTCATGGCTGTCAGGAAAATAAACTTCTCCCGTTTGCACAGCCCGAAGCTTGTTCCATACCGGAGATTGTGCAGCTCGCCATACATCCCTCTCATGGCTCCATAAGATGAGAAGCTTGTCAGGGTTCAATGCAGCAATCTCCTTCAGGCTCACAATCCTGTAGCCCTCCCCATGCAAATCGGGATGCGGCTGGAATCCCAGGCCTTGAAAAAGCAAATCAAGCAGGGCATGATTTCCCTGCCCGTAAAGACGGATTTCTTCGGGGCGGATCCATAAGACTGCCCATGTCCCCTTTTTAGTTAACGGACACAGCTCATCCCGCACTTTACATTCCAGGCAGTGAATCTCTTTGCCTATCTTTTCGGCACGGCTTTCACAGCCTACCATCGAAGAGATTTCGTAAAGATACTGCCGCCAGTCCTGCTGCAATGGCAGATGATGGACTGCCTCCTGCTGGGAGAGCAGCACATTCTGAAGCTGATCATTATGTAGTGGGGTTTTGATGATGCGATCTGGCTGGGTCAAAAGTATATCCTCCGGCTTAAACGGTTTTTCTGCATTTAGGAGCATGGTTCCTTCAAGCTGTTGGTGAAGGTAGCTCGGTACCCCGCTGCTTGCAGGATACACGGTCGGATAGGATGGCGCTGCAACGGGCTGGACTCCGAGGGACAGGAGATGATCCTGCAAAAACAGCTGGCTGACAACGGCGATCCGCTCCTTGACCCTTTTCATGAAAATGGATGGCGGCAAGCCTTCTTTGCTTTTAAAAAGGCGGCTGAAATAAAATTCATCCTGCAGCCCGATCTGCTGCGCTACTTCCTTGGCGGTGATGCCTTTCTTTTGCAGCATCAGTTCTTTTGCTGCCTTCATCCGCTCCGTGTTCAAGAATTCCTTCGGTGTCATTCCGGTTCTTTTACGGAAGGCTCTTGAAAAGGAAACGGGACTCATATTAGCTTTGGAAGCAAGCTCCGCCACAGTGTATGGCCGGGACATGCTATTGCGGATCAATTCTGCCGCTTCTTCCACTGTGTCCACTTCCACCTCGTCTGTCAGGATGGCCAGCATATCCCAGAGCAAGGATTGAAATCGACATCTTGCCGATATTGATTTTTCCTTATTCCATTTTTGCAAATCCTCCCACAGGGGGACCATTCTTGGAGCAGCCTGCTCAGCAAGACGATCTGATAGGAATCCGGACAGAATGTCACCTTCTTTTGGCCATGAGAGCATATAGACGGACATAAGAACAGAAGCGGCTGTTGTGAGCTTGCCGATATCCTTGAGAAAATAGCTTTTTCCTTCCTCAGCCTTTATTCTCTGGTCCCCGCTCGCTAAGGTTCCCTTACCTGCTGAAACATAAAAAACACAGTAATGATTGGACTCTTCATTGATAGCTAAAGATTGCCCCTCGCGTAGGTTTAGTCTAGCAGTTTTATAGAAGTGGATAGGATGATTGTTCAGCATATACGGATTGGCACTCCCTTCTTTTTCCTTAAAATGAATTGACAAATGCTGTGAAAGGATAGTAGATTAATAACGATTACTTTTAATGATAACGATTATCATTTTCATCTAAAAAAATACATAGAAAAGGACTGATCTTCATGGACAGAACCTCTGCTGACATAACCGCCCCCTTGCAGCCTGTTCACCAAAATTTAATAGGATGGGGCCTGTCCGGTTTAGTGCTAGTATTTCTCGGCATGCTTATATCGATCGGACTTGGGGCCATATGGATTCCCCCTTCTGTTGTGCTGGATTCCATTATCTCTTTTCAAGCAGGGCAAATGGAGCATGAACTTATCATGGAAGTCCGCTTTCCGCGCGCATTTTCTGCGGCACTTGTTGGCGCAGCACTCGCAGTGGCCGGTACCATTATGCAGGGAATCACACGCAATCCGCTTGCCGATCCTTCCATCATCGGCATCACGCATGGTGCAGGGCTTGCCATCGCCATTGCGCTTGCCTTCCTTTCAAGCGGTTCCTATTGGATTCTATTGATCTGGTCGTTTGCAGGCTCTGCGCTTGGAGCCGTGCTGGTACTCTCTTTTTCCTTATTTTCAAAAGAAAGGATATCCCCTGTCACCCTGACCCTGGCAGGTGCAGCATTAAGCACGCTGTTCAGTGCCCTTTCAACTGGCATCGCCCTGTATTTCCAAGTGGCCCAGGATTTGAGCTTCTGGTTTGCTGGCGGATTATCGGGGACAAAATGGCAGCATGTCTTTTTACTGATTCCAGTTGTTTTGGTTGGCCTGGTTCTGTCCCTTTGGATCAGCCGGTCGCTGACAATACTGTCTTTAGGTGAGGAAGTGGCTGCGGGCCTCGGACAATCTCATCAAAAAGTCCGCTGGATCGGGCTGATCGCCGTTATTCTATTATCCGGCGCTGCTGTATCGATTGCCGGTGCCATCGGTTTTATCGGATTGGTCGTTCCCCATATGGTCAGGCTTTTGGTCGGCTCAGATTACCGCCGGCTCATTCCTTTAAGCGCCATAGCAGGTGCCCTTCTACTGATCATCGCAGATATCGGGGCCCGGATGATCAATCCGCCATTTGAAACGCCGGTCAGTGCTGTAACAGCCCTTATTGGTGTTCCATTTTTCTTATATTTGTCCCGACGGAAAAGGGGGTATATGTAATGGATTGGTTGCAAGCCTTGAGCCGCTCCAAAAACTGGCTGGCTGGCTTTTTATTTTTAATCATGGCAACTTTCGTATGGAGCCTGTCGACCGGTGTGATGCCGATCAGTTTTTCAGAAATAGTCGCCACCCTTTCAGGAAACGGTACCCCAAAGCAGGAACTTGTCCTATTTCAGCTCAGAATGCCAAGGATGTTCATTGCGATGCTGATCGGAACAGGACTTGCCCTATCCGGCAGCATTCTACAAGGGCTATCAAGGAATTCCCTGGCTGACCCAGGGATTCTTGGCATCAATGCCGGTGCAGGATTAGCCGTTGTCGTTTCGATCTATCTTTTTGGACAATCCAACGGAAGCTTGCTCTCTGAACCTTTTTTCCTTCCTGTCTTCGCCTTTATTGGGGCGCTTGCAGTCGCTGGCCTGATTTACCGTTTTTCATGGAAAGGCGGGATCGATCCAGAAAGGCTGCTGCTTGTCGGACTGGGATTTAATGCATTATGCGGTGCGCTATTGATGATTCTGCAGCTGAAAATGGATCCAAAGGATTTCCAGCAAGCAGCCATTTGGCTGACAGGAAGCATCTGGGGAACGCAATGGCCATATGTATGGGCTTTGCTTCCATGGATCCTGATCCTTATTCCTGCTGCCTTTTTAAAAGCAAGAACGATGAACCTTTTGCAATTCAAGCAGGAAGTTCCCATCGCACTTGGCTTGAAAGTGGAGGCTGAACGCCGCATACTCCTTTGCCTTTCCGCGGCACTTGCAGGAGCATGTGTAGCTGTCGGAGGCGGGATCGCATTTGTAGGGTTGCTTGCTCCCCACCTTGCCCGGCGGCTGTGCGGACCGAATTACTTTATCAGCCTGCCATTATCAGCACTAATCGGCGCATTTCTCGTGCTTATCGCAGACATGATCGGCAAAAACCTACTGGCCCCTGCAGATATCCCGGTCGGAATCGTCATCTCCGTCATCGGTGCACCCTATTTGATCTTCATGCTTCTTACCAGAAAGGGTGCGGGGATGAAAGTTTAATAGAAAATAAGACTACGGGCTTTAAAAGTACAGCCGTTCTTGCTGAAACTCCCTCTCTTTTTGAGAGGGTTCTGCTTTTTGGTATACCTCAAGCTGATTTGGGTATAGATTGTGTTCCCGTAATTTCGTTTTCGCCCGGAAAAGGCGACTATTCGCCCGCTATTTCCGTTTTCCGCCCGGAAAATTAAAAATACGCCCGCTAATGAAGATTTACGCCCGGAAACACAGCATTTTCGCCCGAATTACAATTTAGCCACTATATCCCGGACTGTACCAAAGCGCACAAAGAGCTATTCACTTGTAAAAGCAATAAAAATGCCCATTCAAAAATCCCTTTATGAATGGGCATCTAACATTACACTATTTCACTTCCGCAGGCTCCCTGTACTGCTTTTGGCCCTGTACATGATAAACATCCTGGCGGCTATCCAAAATAAATCCAGGCTTAGGCACACCGCGGTTCGCACGGTGCCCTGCAAGATGCACCTCGCTGGTTTCCCATGCTTTCCAGGCTTCTTCCGATTCCCAGCGAATCATGACGATCACTTCCTCGTCACCGCTACGCTGCTTTTTCTTCAAGACATTCATTTCAAGAAATCCAGGCTGCTCCTCGATGATCCCTTCTCCTGCAAAACGCTCGACCATTTTATCTGCATGGCCCTCTTTCACTTTGATTGTCTTCAATTGAATAAACATAATAAATTCCTCCTCTGCTCCTTTTCTATCATTATAGTTGATAACGATTATCATTTTCAATAGTTATATTAAACAAACGTTTGATTAAACCGAAGTTCAAATGCTTTTAGATTGAAGCGGCGGTGGGGTTCTCTGCTTCTTTTACATAACAAAAAGGCACCACTAGAGTTGCCCACTAGTTGTGCCTTTTCTCTCACAAAGCTTACGATTGCCCCTGTAAGAAGGATCACTCTGCTTCATTCCCACGCTTCAATTGATCCCCATAAACGCATCCTTTTTAATATTCCGTTTTAAGATGCCATTACTTTTCAAGTGGCCGGTAATAGAGTCTACCATTGACTTCGAACCTGCAATAAAATATTTTGCACTATTATTATTGGTGGTGATAAATTTATCTATTTCTAGATATAATTCGTCCCTTGATGCAAGGTAAGAGGTATCCATTAAGGGATTCAGATTAAATTCATCTTTATAAATATATGATTTTCCGCTATCAAGATAGAGTAGTTTTATTTGTTTCTGAATTCCGTTACCTTCTGCTTCCAATTGCTTTACAATTGCTCGAAATGGAGTAATGCCAATGCCACCTGCAATGAAGAGCGCGGGACTGTTATCATTCAGATAAAAGGATCCGACAGGACCATTCATCCTGATTTTCATCCCTTCTTCTAATTCCAGCAAAGCTTTTTTAAATTCGCTCGGCTTATCACTGATTGCTGTTGTAATTTTAACCACATTCTCAGCAGGAGTGGATGCGACAGTTAATGGACGTGTAGCGTTTTTTATCTTCCTGTGAGTTATCGTGAATAGACCATGCTGCCCTGCATGCCAAGTTAGATCTTTTTCTTTTTCGAAAAGAAAGGTATAGACACCATCGGATTCTTTATTCCTTTTTAAGAATGCCAGATCACTTTTTTTAAGTATTGCAAATGTATCTTTTAAGAAACTCATTTCACTATCCCCTTACTATTCTGTTGGTTGGTGTTACTCTTCCTCCAACACGTTTTTCAGTTCATCAATCATCATTGCCCATCCATATTTCGCACCATTGAACGCTTGATTCTCCGCTTCGAACCCTGAATGCTCAAGATGCAGGTGGGTTGTTTCCCCCTCTTGTTTAAGCGTCCATGTGACAATAGTGTCTATTGGTCCACCCACCCATGTGTAGGATAGTTTGTGAGGTTTGTCCACTATCAGTACTTCACTATCCACAATCAGCCCTATTGCCTCATTTCGGAACTGACATTTGTATCCTACAATCGGTCTAAAGTTATTCTCCATGACCCATTGGGCTAGCGTATCCGAATGTGTCAAGGCGCCCCAAACCTTATCAATGGGACTCTTAAATTGAAAATCTAATGATAAATCGGCCATTTACTATTCCTCCAAAATTTTTTTAAGTACACTCGCTCTTTCATTCCAGAACTCCTCATAAAAAGATAACCAGTCCTTGACTTCCTTTAAGGGAGCTGCATTCAGCCTATACCTTGTTTCTCTGCCTATTTTACGATTAGTTACTAAGTCGGCTTCCTTGAGGATGGCCAGATGCTTCGAAACAGCAGTACGTCCCATTTCAAAATGAGGAGTCAGTTCGTAAAGAGGCAATTCATCCGAGACTGCCAACAGACGTATTAATTTGCGTCTTGTCGGATCTGCAATGGCTACATAAACGTCACGCTCCTGGTAAGCATGGTTCAAAAATCCTTCCTCCCTTCCACTTTCCTTATTAGACACCATTCAGTGTCATAATTATACGACACTAAATGGTGTCTAATAAGGAAAGCAAGAAAAACCGTGACACCCACCCATTTATTAGGTTGACAGGTTCTTCTTTCGACTAGGTGAGTATAATGCAGTATAAGTTATCCTAAACCGAAAGGAAGTAAAGAGAATATGTATGCTAACGTAAATGCACCACCTAATATGGTGGCAGGAATAAATGCACCTCCAAACATACCAGCACCACAAATGGTAGCAGGTGTAATGGAAGCCCCTATGCCTCATTATGCTGCCCCTGCTTATGGATATGGTTGCCCTGCTCCATGCCATGGTAACACCTTTTTATTAATTGTTGTGTTGTTTATCTTGCTGATCATTGTAGGGTGTAGTTTCCCTAAGTGTTAATTTGTATGGGGGACAGGTAAAGCATCCCGTTTACACATTAAATAGCTAAAAAGTACCAAAAGGGGTTCCGTTGAAAGTAGAAAACTTTCAAACGGAACCCCTTTTTGCATTAAATTTAAAGAAGCAGAGAACCGTCCCCTCGCTTCCCTCGCTTCCTTAATTCAACGGAATCCTCTCCAACCCATCCACAACTAAATGATTGGATACGTAATAAGCATCTACCCAAATGGTTTCGGGGATTTCCTGATTTGTCGGAATCTCCAATTTCATCAGTGTATTCTTGTCTTCCATCCAGTTCTCTCCCTCGTAATAGTTATGCCAGTTAGCATAGTATTCGAGGTATTGAGTTCCTTGATCTCTCAATGCCCAATGAAATCGTTTGATAAAGGAGTCGTTCGATTGTGTTCCTGTAAGGACGATGCTGTACCGTTCCGAATTATTTCCATCAGCTTCCAGGATTTTCACGGTCAGATAGTCAAGACTCGTACCGTTAAATTCCAGGCCAATCGGTGCTTTCTCCACTTCCTCCATCTTGATTGGGATTTCAAGCGAAACAGGCTCTGAATAACTTACTTCACTCAGCTCCACAAAAAGCTTCTCCCCATCACGCAATGGCCGGATTATTTCTTTGCTGCCTTCTTCCAAAATGTAAGGAAGGTAGGCATTTCGGGCATGCATGGCGCTTGCGTCCACTTCTATCTCTTCATTAAACGCAAAAGGAGTGAGGCCACCAGCTTGAAGTACTTCCTCCCCGTCTTTATTCACTACCCGGTATGCGGCATAGGGATGGGGGGATTCGATAGGATGATCTGATGCTTCTCGCAATGTCTCCATGTGTTTTTCAATCCGATTCTTTTCCTCACCCGTAAAGTCCACTTTCACTTCAAGAAGGCTGCTAGTGTCAGTTGAAGAAAAGTTACTTATATCCAACTCCAGGATATCTTCAAAGACGAATGGTTGATCATGTGCATACTTCGTTTGTTCCTTGCTTCCTTTGGCATAGGCAACAGGAATATCAAGGTTCCATGATCCGAATACGCCGCCGATCCTACTTGTCCGGAATTGAAGAATAAACTCATCCGGGATTTCCTCTACATCCAACCGGTCCACATTGAAATAAATGGTCCCCTCTGTCTTCTCTTCATTGAGAGATATGATGGAGTGCGGCAGGGGATGGACTTCTTCGCCTATTTTCACAAAAATAAGCTCCGGTTTTGCAAGTAGCTGCTCTCCGGTTTCCGTATATTCTGGGACCAGCTCCTTCTCACTTGATTGGATGGTAAAGTGCAGCGCAGTAGAGAGGGCGGTAAGGTCCATCCCCGTCATCTCTATCGTAATTCCGGCATCCTCTGCCACATAGGTCCCCCCGTCCCATACGTTATAGAAGGAACCATGCTTCACGTAGTTGCTTGCCAGGGTTTTCATGTGGGTAAGCTCTGGCAGGTAGGCCATGAATGTAAGAAAAGCGGCTACCATTACAGTCAATGCGAGGATCTGCTTCAAAAGAGCCTTCTTCTTTTTCTTTTTTTCATACGTTTTGAATCGTGCCTTTACGCGGTCTTCCAACTCATCTGAATCATCAAAAGGAAGCGCCGGATTAAAAAAACGATGTAGAAAGGAAGCTGCATTTTTCCACGTCTCTATCCTTTTCCTGCAGGTCGGACAAAATTCAAGATGATCCTCCACACTCGCTTTGTCTTTTTGATTTTCCACATAATCAATGAGGGTGTCCTTCGATAAACATTCTTTTGGAGTGTCTGTCGTTTCCAAGAGTAGCGTATTCATTTCCTTTTTTGCTGATAACAGAATTTCAGTTACAGTACGTTGATCTTGCTGCAGAATCTTGGTGAGTGTTGAGGTGGGGTAGTTCCAAACATGATGCAGGAGAAGTAATTGCTGGTCCGTGTGAGGGAGGTTATGAAAATACTCCTCAAATTCCAGCCCAATATCGTGATGACGCGTTCCGGCTATTCGAATCCTTTTTACTTGTAGGATGCAGGAGGTAAACGTTACCTTCATCAAATCCTCTATAGGCAATACAGCCTCTTCTGTTTCATTCGTGAGGTTCACATAAAGCTGTTCACAAGCAGAAGCGGCCAGCTCCAACTGTTCTTCCTCTTGGTATTCAAAAATGGAAGCAAACTGAAGAACTGTGTCTTGATGCTCCCTTACAAACTTCAAAACTATACTAGGTTTTATCTTTGTGACCTTCTTCCTTCCGATGGCTTTTCACCTGCCCTAAACAATTAATTTAGGATAATTATACCATTTATACTAGAATAAGAGATTTAAATTTGTTGAAAAAAGAATCCATTGATGAGATGTTGGTAGTAGACCCACATGGATATCATAGCGCTTGTAGCGTTATGCGATACGTACCTTACTGCCGGTATATGAATGGAAAAAATAGAGAAACTGATATAGCGCTACCCGATACGGATGTACGCTTACCTCAGGCCCCAAAATGATGCCAGGTGAGCATACCACTTAACCTGACATATCGCGTATCGCCAGGCGATATATAAAAGGAAGCAGAGAACCGTCCCCCGCTTCCCCTCCTTTCACTTCTCAAACTAATTTCTCTTCATATACATATTAATAATGGGAGTCTGTTTGCGATTGACACTTACAATCTAGTGAGGGAGAGATAAATATGGCCATAAAACCGCCGGTGCTGCAAAGGGGTGACACGATTGGATTGGTGACGCCGGGCAGCCCTCTTGATGCCACGATTATTAATACGAGAATACAATATTTGAGGGATATGGGGTTTAACATTGCTTTTGGCGCAAATCTGTACTCTTATGATGGAATTGTTGCGGCACCTGCGGAAGAAAGGGCCGAGGATGTTATGAGCATGTTCCGTAATAAGAGTGTCAAGATGATCCTCCCTGCACGGGGCGGGACTGGTGTTCAGACGATTCTTCCCTTTCTGGATTTTGATGTAATAAGGGCGAATCCTAAGATCATATCTGGCTATAGCGACATAACCATACTGCTGAACTGCTTGTTTCAGTTCAGTGATATCGTCACGTTCCATAGCTTGATGCTCATTGATTTTCGAAATGAAACGCCTGCCTATAATTTCAACCAGTTTTTTGAAGCGACCTCCACATTTACTTCGCCCCGAATCATCCGGAATCCACCGGATATGCCGCTGATGAGTGTCGTACCCGGAAATGTAACAGGTCCCATCATAGGGGGAAATATGACATCACTAGTCGGTACGCTCGGTACTCCATTTGAAATTGACACAAAAGGGAAAATTCTGTTCCTGGAAGAAACCCACTCACCCACCAATATGATCTATCGGTACCTTGCCCAGCTTTCCATGGCGGGTAAATTCAATGATTGCCTTGGCATCATCATGGGGCAGTGTACGGAATGTCCCGTATCCTATAACACCACGTATGCAGATTTAATTAGTCAAATTCTAGTACCTTTAGGAAAACCGCTTATGGTCAACCTCGCTACAGGACATGGCAGATTTAAAGCTGCGATCCCGATTGGGGCCTCCGTTAACTTGAATACGATTAATAATACTTTGACTGTGCTTGAGGCGACTGTTTCTTATTGAGGGGGGCATTTATTTAAGGTGCCTGGCCCCCAGTGTATTAAAGCGTTAACGCGCCGGGGTCAGGCACCTTATTTAATTTTAAAAACTATAAAAATGCCAAACAAGTAACTCTAGGCGATATGCCCCTTGCAAATATCCTATTAAACCTTCATATTGATAGATAGGAGGTGCGATATGCGAAACGATATACAACCAAATGAACGGGCTTTTTCCACCAAGGAAGTGGCAGAAGAAGTGGGAATTGCGACGCCCACGGTGAGGAAATATGGACAAATACTAGAACGGAACGGCTATGAGTTTCTAAAGGATGGAGACCGGCGAATCTTTGTTGAATCCGATATAACGGCGCTTGTAGCGTTACGCGATACGGACAAGCCGCTTGATAGCACCGCAAGGGATCTTGTCCTTCAACAAAAAGAAAGATTAGAAGATATGATTGAAACCGATATAGCGCTACCCGATACGGATGAGGCCTTGCCGCAAGACCCGAATCAGTTAAAAGAGGCCTTCAGGTACCTGGTCAATGAGCTTGCAGCGACTCGTGAAATGAATGTGCAACTAAAAAACGATATGGCACATATCATCACAACTGTTGCGCAGCTTCAGCAGGATCATCATGTGATAAGCTCAAGTATTGGAAACGCCTCGCAACGAACGAATACTAAAATAGAAAAATTATCGGAGCAGCAAAAAGCACACTACGAAAGTTTACTAGAACAAGAAAAACAAAGAACGGAATTCTTACAGGAAGAGATAAAAAAAATGCGGGATGAGCAGCAAAAAGAGTGGGTATCACAAAGTGATTTTAATAAGCGATTAGAAGAAGAACTGCAAAAACGTAACGGGAATTGGAACTGGCTGTTTTCTCTTTTCAAGAAATAAAAGTTAAGTAAGAGTAGTGTTAAATTACGGTCGTGTATCGCCAGGCGATATACTGCAGTTTAAAACCGTTTTATACATATAAGATACTGATGTTAGCACTTACTCTTACTTTTTTGTTCTATATGGAAATTATATATCGCCTCCAAATACGACATATATCGCTTGAAGATCACCCCATGTGATGTGAAAAACTCTTATTTCACTTTCAAATTTCAACAATTTCCTGAGAAATATCTGCAAAATTCGAGTAGGTATCGACAATAAAAGATTCATATGAACTGTTCCCTAAACCCACCAATTCCCTAAGTATGTCTAAGCCAACTAAAAGTTCCAACCTTCCCCGTTGTCAGTAATACATGTTCCTGTAAAGTAATCACCCTAGTCGTAGTTTAGCGAATTTGGACTTTTCACATGAAAAAAGCACAACTAACAGTTAACCGATAGTTGTGCCTTAGCTATCTTTTAATCTTCGAAAAAGCTTCTATCATCCTGTTCAGAGTGTTGGGCTTCTAGCCTTGATATTTCTGTCCCATCATCGAACTGAAGCAAGGGTTGGTGTTTTTCCAGTATCATAATCATCCCAGCAGCATTGTTCGAATTCGGTGAGGTTGTATTGAACCATAATTACCCCATGTTCTTCAGCCAAAGGTGCTAGAATCGGTGTAGTTGCCATACATGCTGGACAAGTAGATGAAAAAAAGAGACCGTAACAGTCTCTTTGTCGATATCTTACCTGCCAGTGAAGCAGAGAACCGTCCCCGCGCTTCCGTCTCATTTAATACCGGATACATTAAACCCTTCAATAATTTGTTTTTGAAAAATAACAAAGATAATCAAAATCGGGATAACCATTATTGCCGAACCGGCCATCTGTAAGCCATAGTTGGTAACATTCTGGTCTTGTAAAAGGGCAAGGCCAACAGATAATGTGTAGTAAGATTGATCATTAGCCACAATTAATGGCCATAGGAAGCTATTCCATGCACCGATAAAGGTTAAGATAACTTGCACTGCTATGATTGGCTTGGACAACGGCAGTATTAATTTCAGGAAAATAAATAACTCTCCGGCACCATCCAGTCTTGCAGCTTCCAATAAATCATTTGGAATGGTAACCATGAACTGTTTAATAAGGAAAATATTAAACGCAGAAATCAGCCCCGGTATCACAATACCTGTCATCGTATTTGTTAATCCTAACTCATTGAGGATTACATAGGTTGGTATCATTGTTACTTGTGCTGGTATCATCAAGGTTATTAGAACAATGACAAACAATATCCCCTTACCACGGAATTCAAATTTTCCAAACCCGTAACCAGCCATCGTATTAAGAAGTAAACCAAACATTGACCAGATTACAATAATCAACGTGTTAACCAAATAAATGTCAAAATCCAGGTTTTGGAATAACTCGATATAGTGTTGAAAAATTGGTTCTTTCGGAAACAAAGTTGGTGGAATGCTTAATACTTCTCTATCAGTTTTAAAGGAACTAAGAATCATCCAAATAAACGGCAACGAAACGAGTGCACCACCAACACAAAGTAGAGCAATGACAATTCCTTTTTCTAATCTGTTTTTTAAATGCATACCGCACCTCACATACTTTGTTCTGACTTACTTATTTTAAATTGAATAAGTGTAAATGTAATAATGATTGCAAAAAGTATAAATGATCCGGCAGCACCATAACCAAATTCATTATATTGGAAGCCTTCTTGATAGATAAATAAGGCTATGGAATTTGTCCCATTTAACGGTCCGCCTTCTGTCAGGACGAACGGTTCTTCAAAGAACTGGAACCAACCTATCAATGTAGTCACTGTAACAAAGAAAGTAGCAAAGCTCATGGAAGGAAGCGTAATTTTTATTAATTTCTGCCATCTATTAGCTCCATCAATATCAGCTGCCTCGTAATACATTTTGGGGATAGACTGCAATGCAGCTAAGAATATCAACATACTAACTCCATTACTCTTCCAAACGGCTAACAAGATAAGAGAGAGTTTTGCAATAAATGGATCATCCAACCATGGAACAGCAGCTACATTTAATAGCGAAAGGATATAATTGAACAGACCATATTTATTGTTGTATAAAAACCCCCAAATTACCGCTATCGCTACAATATTTGTAACTGATGGCATGTAAAAAATGACCCGGAAGGTTGAAGATAACCAATTGCTTACCAGATTCAACAAATATGCGATAATGAACGAACTGGAAACCGCCAACGGCACCCCGATAATGACATAAAAAAAAGTATTACCAATGGCCTGAAAAAAGGTGTCATCTTGTAAAAGTTCAAGATAGTTTTTCATTCCGATAAAACTAATTTGTGACCAGTTTGCCAGTCCAAGCAAATCCATGTTTGTAAAACTAATAATTAAGGCTAGAAGGATAGGTAAAAATGCAAAAACCATCAATAATATGATAGCAGGTGCAATAAATAAGTAAGGTGTCATTTTCATTTTAAAGCTATTCATTTTTATCCCCCTTTCTGGATACTAAAAAAGAACCTAGGGTGCAAACACAAATGTTGCATGCACCCTTTTGTCTCATATTATTCAGATAGAATTTTTGTAACTTCTGCTTGTAGATCTTCTATTGCCGAATCAATGTCCTTATTACCATGAGCAACCTGTTCAAGCATTTTCAGTACTTCTTGTCCAATTCTATTATTCTCTTTAATATTTGGTGGCGTTTCAGTAATTTTTAATTGTTCACCAAAAGTCGCTACCATGGAATTATCCGTTAAAGCTGAATCTTCCCAAGCCTTAATATTGGCAGGAAGTTCACTACCCAGCTCATGCCATTTCAATTGCGTTTCTGGACTAGCCATCCAATTGACAAAATCCAGTGCTTGTTCCTCTTTTTTAGTGCTATGGAAAATTGTTAAATGTGATCCACCAATCATTGATTTATTTGTACCTCCATCAGGCATAACACGAACATCCCATTTTCCATCAATATCAGGTGCTTGTTCTTTTACAATTCCCATCATCCATGGACCACTAAAGAACATAGGCTTTGATCCGTCAGCAAATGCCTGTACACCATCTTTACCTTTCTCTAATTGAGATAGTTCTTCTTCATAGAACGTTTTATAATATTCAACCATTTTTTTGAATGCTGGGTCTGCGAAATTTTCTGCGCCTTTTTCGATATCATACTCCCAACCTTGTTGCCAAGCAAAAGACCAAATATGGTTAATATCGGTTCCTAAGTCTACGGAATACTGATCATCGCCTCTGTCTGCAAGTTGTCTGGAAGCGTCAAGCAACTCTTCCCATGTTTCAGGACCTTCCGGATATCCGACTTCACCTAAAAGGTCAGTTCGATAATACAGTAACCGTGTATCAACATGCCAAGGTATACCATACGTTTTACCATCTATTACAGATGTTTTTAATGCCCCTTCATAAAAATTATCTGAGCCCAGATTTGGATATTCATCCATTTTTTCAGTTAAATCAAGAAAGGCACCTGCCCCTGCAAACTGAACCATCTGTGTGGAGCCCATTTGCAATACATCTGGACCTTTTCCTGAAGCAACAGCAGTCAATATTTTGTCATGAGCCTGATCCCAAGGGATAGCCTGAATCTCAACTTTAATTCCTGACTCCTTTTCATACTCTTCAATTAATGGCTCCCAACTTGCAGCTCCCATCTGCCATACCTTTAATGTTTTTGAGTTTCCACTTGTTTCTTTGTTAGAACATCCAGAAAGAATAAAAATAAAACCAAGCATCATTACAAATAAAAACCTGAACTTTTTCAATGAACTCCCACCTCTTTGCTTTTATTTGAATAAATACACGCCAAACTATTGAAACGTTTCGAAAAAAGCCTTAAAGAATCCCCCCTATTACATTAAATTATTCCTGATTAATAGATTAATTATTTAAATTAATCTAATTTATTAGAATTATATGTCAACTTTAAAGCGTTGTCTATACTTTTTGACAACGCTTTCTTTTTTCATTAGGCTGTTTTTGAATATTTTGTTTTAAAAGGGGCCTGACCCCCGGTGCGTTAATGCTTTACTACACTGGGGGTCAGGCCCTTTTTCTACCACTTTTCTCAGATATGTAAGTTATAATCCCTTCAACCGCTCCTATAATCCCTTATATAAGTGCCGTTACTGCTGCAGTATTTGATTCATTCTGGATGATAACAGTTTGTGTTGGATGATAATGAATGAAGGAACAGTGTGACGTACTCCCCCTCTGAGAACGCACTTTCATCCCGGATATTTTATGGTATAATAAGGGAAATGACTTAATGGTGATGATTATTATGGGAAAAATTAAATCTTCTGAAGAGCTTATGGAATATATCTCAAATATGAATAGCGCTAACTCTGTACTTCAATTCTCCATCCCTGGTAAGGGTAAATTTACACTTGTTTTACAAGAAGAAGATGACCTAACCATAAAATCTGAAGCCGAAGAAAACTCTGAGCTGCAACGTATGTTGAAGGAGAGTCAAGAGCAGTACGAAAATGGACAGGGTATGTCTACCAAAGAAATAATTAAATCTTTGTCCAAAAAGGACTTTATGTAATGTTTGATCGAAATGTTATTTGGTCTCCTGCTGTTAAGGAAAAACTCACTCAGTTTAGGAGTGATAGGTTTACCCCTGAAGAGACTTTTGACTTCATCTCACAATTCATCTTAGAAACCGAAGAGCTATTAAACAATCCTATTATCGGGAAATCATATACTGAAGAAATTGGAAAATACAAGGGCATTACAAGAGTAGTTGTTAAAAAGTTTAGGGTTTATTATAAACTTTTTAATAATGTTTAGTTATTTTAGCTATTCTTTTTCTTGGGGAAAATTAAATAACTTGTTATTAAACACCAAAAGACCATATGAAGGAATTCATTATGGTCTTTTCTTATGCAGGTATAGAAAATGTAGCGGCTAACTTAGAGTGGCGGTTCCCTCGATGCCCTCTTGACTTAGAATTGGCATAGATGGGACATGGGAACTGTCCCCTCTGTCGCTCTCCCACTTCAAAAACTTTCAGCACGTTCGATAGTAAATAATCGCGAAGCAGGGTGCGCTCCTTTTGTGATCAAGTCTTTAATAATGTTGGCACCTAGCATGCTATAGACCGTCCCATTTCCGCCAAAGCCTAAACAATAATACTCACCTAGGCGGTTTGGATGTTCCCCGATATATGGCAAGCCATCGTGTGATTCACCGAAGGTCGCGCACCAGGCATGGGAAATTTTTGGTGAGAGGTCTGGAAAGTGCTCTTTGATTTTTTGAAGGATGCGCTCTCCTCGCTCTTCAATCAATCCCTCGTTTAACGGTGCTTCTGGTGTGTCTTCATCCAGGCCGCCAGCAACGATTCTACCGTCTTTTGTTGTTCTCATGTAAAGATATGGTCGTTTTGTTTCCCAAATCATCCACTCTTTGTACCACGTTCTTAAGGAAGGGACCGGTTCGGTTACGATTGCATACGAACGGTTCAGGTCTGCGCCCATCTTAGCAGCTAGAAAGTCATTTTCATATCCTGTCGCAAAAATGATATAGCGCGCTGATATAGTGCCTTTTTCCGATTCGCATGTAAACCCATGAACGGTTTTGTTTTTTTGCAATAATGGGGTCTGTTCATAGATTCTGACACCTCTGGCTGCAGCGTCTTTTAACATGATCTGAACACATTTATATGGATTCACATCTGCATCTCCGCTCGTGACAAGAGCAGCAGGCTTGGAAAATGGAAACCTGGAAGAAATGTCCGATGGTTCCAAGTATTCAACGGGAAAATCGTTCTTCTTTAAAGCCTCATATTCACGGGCTAGCTTTGCCACGTCTTCCTTGGAGCTTGCATAGTACAGACTTTTCTGCTGCCTGAACTCCGGATCCTCTGAAAGCTCAGATGCGACCTTCGTTAAATCCTTCATCGCATCCTGACAGAGCTTGTAAAAGTAAACCGCATCCTGCTCCCCCATTTGTTCCATCAGTTCGTGAAGCATCTTGTCACTGGAGAACTGCAGTAGCCCTGTATTCGCTGAGGAACTGCCGGAACCTGGATGCCTTCTATCGATTAAAGCAACATCCAATTCCGTTTCCCAGCTCAATACATGCGCACACAGAGCGCCAGCCATGCCTCCGCCGACGATCAATACGTCGCATGCGATGTCTTCTTCTAATTTTGGAAAATGAGTGATATTTGTATAAGATTCAGGCCAATATAGGTGACCATTGTGTAAATTCATATGTACTCCTCCTCGTCTTCCATTTATTCCCCTGAAATTCGTGGAAGAAACGCAGGGAAGGAAATAATTTCAAAAGCATCGAGGTTTGGGAAAGTAAGCAGAGAGCCGTCCCCTTGCTTCCGTGAGTATACTTCTGCCATGAAAAAATCCTTTTTTTGTTATCTTACCAAAATTTAATAATGTGATAGAATAAGAGAAAAAAACGCTTTCCAAATGGAGGAAATGACATGAAAAAGAGAACAAAAATTATTTCTACAACAGTTGGTGCATTGGTACTGGGATTGGGCATTATGAGCTCGGATGCGTTAGCGGAAGGTAAACAAAAGTTAGCTCACTTAGTTATGGAACATGAACAAAAGATAGCAGCATTAGAAGAAGCATTCCAGAGTCTGAATCATAGTTCTGGTAATGAAGAAATACCTCAGGAAACACTAGATGCCTTACATAGAGAAGTGGGAATTACTTTGTTTCAATTTGATGATTATTGGGATGAAGAAATCGACGATATGGCAAAAATAAATATAACCGAATATAAAGTCATTGATTCAAATGGTGAAGCAATTGTGCAAGTATTCATCGAAGGAACTTATGGGTGGAAACAAGATGATAATGGAGCGTTTGAACCTGGGCGTGTTCTTGCTTATAACTTTATTAATCACTTCCATCCATTTGCTGAGATCTATGGTGTAGAAGTAAAGTATAAGTTCTATCAAAATGGTGAACGTGTAGGTGCTGAACTACTTAAGCCCTAGTCTAGTAATAGTAGATGCATTAGGTTAGAGAGGAAATAAATAAAACAGCAGGCTTCGCGGGGAACACACCGCTTGGAGCCTGCTGTTTTAGCTTTTTTGGAAGCAATGAGAACCGTCCCTGGTGGTTTAAAATAACGCCAACTAACCTGTCCCCCCGCCTCCCAGAATATGATATGATCAAAGGTGTTATCAGAAAAATAAGAAGATTAGAGGTCTAAGCTAGTGTCAGTTGATAATTGTTTAATTTGTAAGAGAATGAAAATGATCGAAGAGGGAACGAACCCTTATTTTGTTGCAGAGTTAAATACAGGATATGTAGTGATTGGGGATCACCAACTGTTTAAAGGATACACGTTGTTTCTTTGTAAGCATCATAAGACAGAGCTGCATTTCTTGGACGAAGATTATAAGGCTGAGTTCTTGGTTGAAATGAGTAAGGTTGCAGAAGCTGTTTATCATGCTTTTGAGCCAGATAAGTTGAATTATGAGTTGTTAGGAAACGGGGATGCTCATTTGCATTGGCATATCTTCCCGCGTAGGGATAACGATGCGGTGCATGGACCTGTTTGGTGGGTAGATCGGGATGTCATGTCTTCTGATGAAGTAAAACCTTCTAAAGAGGAGTTAGAATCAATGAAAGCTAAGTTATACAAAGAGTTGGGGAAACTTACTCCAATTTTGAGGAAAGGGAATATCCCTGTTTAAGACAATAAGAGGTTAACATAATGAGGGGACTGTAAAAATGGACTACATAAAGCATTTAAGGTCGATGGTTGGAAACGAGAAGGTTATTATGGTTGCTGCGGGTGCAATTGTTATTGATAAGGAAAATAGGGTGTTGATGCAACAGCGTTCTGATACTGGTCAGTGGGGATTTCCAGGCGGGTTCATGGATTTAGGGGAAAGCGTTCATGCTACTGCCAGAAGGGAAGTTTATGAAGAAACGGGACTTACATTAGAAGAACTTGAGTTGTTTGGGATCTATTCCGGACCTCAACATGATAAGACATTTTCTAATGGCGACCAAGTATCAATTGTCCTCGTAACATTTATTTGTAGACAGTATACCGGGGCGTTAGTCAGAAGTAACGAGGAGTCCATGCAGAATAGATTTTATTCTCTTGAAGAGCTGCCAGAGAATATATTCACTGAACATAAGATGCTTATCGATGATTTATTAACGAGTAAGCCACTACCGATTATTGGATAAAAATTCTTCAAAAATCTAGTAGAGATAAAGGTATATTTTTTTAACTCAGTTCAACAATGAACTGAGTTTTATTATGCAAAAAGCACCGATGGATAGGGACTATTCAGTAAGGGTGTGCTCAATGGAGAACTTTCTAGATGGCAACGTACTCCTGTATTTCTTATTTAGTAACTCCTAGTCTTTCTCCTCTGATAAGAAAGTGTCCCTTTACTTTCTCACTTCTTCAACCTGCCCCAGAATAACACCGATATACTGTTTCTGTACCGCTAACAAATCTTCGAGAATTGTGAAAAAAATAGGCTGGCCGAAGAACAAAGCTTCGACCAGCCTATTTAATTAATTATTTTGTTTCTGGAATTCCTTATTTATATCATAAAGATATCGATGTCTTTTTTTACCCAGTAACAATCATACCTGCATACTCTATTTATTAATGCTGTATTGCTTCTCAAAATAGTTTTGATAATCGCCGCTAATAATTTGTTCCCACCATTCTTTGTTATCTAGATACCATTGAATAGTTTGAGCAATTCCTGTTTCAAAATTGTATGTAGGCTTCCATCCTAAATTTTCTAATTTAGTAGGGTCGATTGCATAACGCTTATCGTGGCCTAAGCGATCCTTAACGAACTCTATTAACTCCTCAGATTTGCCTAATGTTTTAATAATCGTCTTCACAACTTCTAAATTTGTTCGTTCATTATGGCCACCAACATTATATACTTCTCCATTTACACCCTCATGCATAACTAAATCAATCGCGGCACAATGGTCAATTACGTGTAACCAATCACGAATGTTTTTCCCATCACCATAAACTGGGACCTTTTGATCGTTTAAGACACGAGAAATCGTTAATGGTATTAATTTTTCTGGGAAGTGATATGGTCCATAATTATTGGAACAACGAGTGATATTCACAGGTAATCCATATGTTTCATGATATGCCCTAACTAATAAATCAGATGATGCCTTACTTGCACTATAAGGGCTATTTGGTTTCAAAGGTGTTTCTTCTGTAAAAAACGTAGTCGGATCAAAATCTAATTCCCCGTATACTTCATCTGTAGATACATGAACAAACTTCGTTACCCCAACAGCTCTTGACGCATCTAACAAAATTTGCGTTCCTAGTACATTTGTTTGAACAAAGATTCCTGGATCAGTAATGGAACGATCTACATGGCTTTCGGCAGCAAAATGAATGACATATTCAAAGTTCTCTTTTTCAAAAATAGAGAATATGACGTCACGATCAGATATATCTGCTTTTACAAAATGATAATTTGCCATTTTTTCAATGCCACTGTGTTTAGTCAAGTCGCCTGCATATGTCAATTGATCTAAATTAAAAACGTCATAATCCGGGTATTTGTTAACCATATACTGGACAAAGTTACCGCCAATGAAGCCGGCGCCACCAGTAACAAGTACCTTCTTTTTAGACATATATGTCACCTCTTATTAAATATTATTATCTACTTCCAGTTGAAAATAAGCTGTCTTGTGACTGATTGGAAATATCAACTAAATACTTCCCATATTCAGTCTTTAACAGGGGTTCAGCAAGACTTAATAATTGTTCACGCGAAATATAGCCTCTTCTATACGCAATTTCTTCAATACACGCTATATATAGCCCTTGTCTTTTTTGTAATGCCTCAACAAAATTCGAAGCCTCAAGCAATGATTCATGTGTACCAGTATCCAACCAAGCAAGGCCACGACCTAAAATTTCTACTTTTATCTGTCCTCTTTTTAAGTAATGATCAATAACGGAAGTGATTTCTTTTTCACCCCGGGCGGATGGCTGCACATTTTTCGCAATTTCCACAACTTCATTGTCAAAGAAATACAAACCTGGAACTGCAAGTGAAGACTTGGGGTTTTCAGGTTTTTCCTCAATTGAAACAGCATTTCTCTCATTATCTACTTCCACCACACCATATGCACGTGGATCTTTCACGTAACACCCAAAGATGATCCCACCATTTTTTAAAGAAGCAGCTTTTTGTAATCTGTTCCCGAAATCGGAACCGTAAAAGATATTGTCACCTAAAACTAAAGCTACCGGTGAATCACCAATGAAGTCTCTACCAAGAATAAATGCTTCAGCTAGTCCATTTGGTTTCTCTTGAACGGCATATTCAAATTTCATCCCCAGTTTACTACCGTCTCCTAATAGTTCCTTAAACCCTACAATATCTCTTGGTGTAGAAATAATTAAAATTTCTTTAATACCTGCAAGCATTAAGACTGATAAAGGATAATAAATCATCGGTTTATCATATATTGGAAGCATTTGTTTAGATACAGCCTTAGTCAATGGATACAGTCTTGTCCCAGAACCTCCAGCTAAAATGATACCTTTCATAGTAAATTCACCTTCCTTATCCCTTGATAATTTCACATATTTTATCAACATTCTCCAGGGTCAAATCTGCATATAGAGGTAAAGTTAACACCCTATCTGCTATATATGCCGCAACAGGTGTTTCCTGAATTTCAAACTGACCTTGATAGCATTCAAAACTACTCGTAAGAGGATAAAAATACTTTCTCGCAAAAATATTCTGTTCCTTCAAAGCTTCTAATACTTCATCCCTAGAAAATTTATAGCCGTCAAAAACAACAGGAAAATATGCATAGTTACTTTCCACATTCTCTTTTGGCTGCCAAAGTTTAAGGCCTTTCATTCCACCAAGTTGTTCCATGTACCTATTTACAATTTTCTTTCTTTTATTTATTTCATTATCTACATGTAATAGATTACAAAGACCCATGGCTGCTTGAAACTCATTCATTTTTGCATTACCGGCCACATACTCAACAGAGTCCTGCCCTGTAATACCAAAATTTTTATAAGAGTTTAAGACATCCTTTAAATTATGATCATTATAAGTCACAGCCCCACCTTCAATTGTATTGAAGACCTTCGTTGCATGGAAACTGAACATCGAGGCATCACCAAAGGCTGCGACCCCTTTTCCATCAACAGTAACCCCGAAAGCATGTGCTGCATCATAAATCACTTTAAGATTATGCTTTTTGGCTATTCTCTCCACTTCGTATACATTACATATATTTCCATAGACATGGACTGGGATTATAGCAGATGTTTTATCTGTTATTAAACTTTCAAGCATATCGGTTTGTATGGTATAGTCTTCCGGATTGATGTCACAAAATACAGGAGTTAAACCATTTCTTACAATAGCATGTGTTGTCGATGCAAAAGTAAAGGGGGTTGTAATCACTTCTCCTGTTAAGTTCATAGCTGCTATCGCATTCTCCAATGCCAGATGACCATTTGAAAATAAAGTTACATTTGGAACATTTAAATACTGTGCCAGCTCTTTTTCCAATTTATTATGCTTTACACCATTATTGGTCAACCAATGACTACTCCATAAATCTTTAATTTCTTCACAAAATTCTTCATAAGACGGCATTGATGATTGAGTAACCTGGATTATATCTTTCATCCCCTTAATTCAGACTCCTTTTTGAATTCTTTTTCCAAATAAAGTAACTCTTTGCTTCTTTCCTTTATTCTCCTATATGGTATTCCAGCGTTGATACTCCAGGGTTCTGAAGTTTTATTAATGAGGCTCATCGCTCCGAATGCACTTCCTTCGTTCAGCACAACACCTGGTAAAACTACACACCCTGATCCGATTATTACATGTCGTCCAATGATTACTTTTTCACTGAGTACATTTTTGTATTTATCTGGTATCATGGGGTTTGTCATAGTTTCTCCTGAATAATCATCACTTAACGCATATATTGCTATTTTGGAAGAAAGGTTTGCAAAGTCTTGGATTTCAATGCCTTTATTTCCACCATATAATGCAGTAAAAGCCGCAATATGAATATAACTTCCAATAGTAATGTTCCCACTAAGGATACAAAAATCGTCAATTCTGACATTATCACCAATACTAATATTTTGTGCACCATAAATACTAGCTTTTCTGCTTATCAAAACATTTTCTCCACATTGTCGAAAGCCTATTTCTTTTAACTCATCCGAAGAATAAAAACTATCCAATCCTACCACTTCCTCTCATAGTTGATTAAAAATATAGTCATCCTGCTTTTCTTTTTTTGTTTTTCAACATTTCTTTTCCAGTTGTTATTAAATAGGTATAGCATTCAAGCCTTAATGCTTTTGCTAATCCAATATATATTACGATACCAACAATAATCTGTACGATTAAAGTTAAGGCCTCCGTCATCCCGATCCACTGTATGCTATATACTACCATACCCATTATGATCGATAATATTAAAGAGGGGATTATATCTTTCCACTGCTCTCGATATCTATAGTCAATCAGCTTTAAGTTAGGATAAGCATTAATAAAAGTAGATATTATACTAACAACAAATACTCCAAAAGCCATTGCATATGCTCCGAATGGGATACTGATTGCTATTACCACCAGCCCAAGTAATTTCTTGAAAATTTCAAGCTTTAAAAAAATATCACTGCGACCCAAAGCATTAATGGCTTGTAAATTTGCGGTATGGATTGGCCATAATGCATAAGAAGCACAAAATATTTGCAGGAACGGAACGGCAGGCAGCCATTTTTCTGTTAATACAATATTTACTAATGGCTCTGCAACGGCAGCCATTCCAACCATCACAGGAAAAACGATAAAGGAGCTCGTCACAATCGATCTACGGACAATATCCTTTACTCTCTTTATATTATCTTGATTGGATGACAATGTAGGAAACATGACGGATTGTATGGAGCCGTTAATATTGCTGACAATCAATTTTGGGAATTGCTCTCCTCTATTATAAAATCCTAAGGTTGCCGAGCTATACATCTTACCAATAAAAAGACTGGTTAAATTTATATATAGAGTATCTAGTAATGATGAAACCAATACCTTCCAACCAAAGGCAAATAAAGTCTTAATCCTTGCAAAGGAAAAAAGTAAGGTTGGTCTCCATTTTACCGTGAACCATAAAATGATCGTAACCAATAGCTGATTTGATAAATGCTGTACTACTAAGGACCAAACACCGAAACCGGCATAAGCCATCATGATACCGGCTGTTGCAGAAACGATCATTGCTCCTAAGCTACTAATAAATAGCTTTTTGAACTCCAGCTTTTTTGAAACAACTGCGATTTGAATGGAATTGATCGCACCAAAAAACAAGGTTAATGATTGAATTCTAAGCACCGTTGTCAATTGAGGTTCTTCATAGAATGCAGCTGCAATAGGTGCAATAAAAAAAAGACCTATGTATAATAGGCTTGCAACTAGTAAGCTTAAGTAAAACACAGAGGAAAAATCAACCTCATCTGAATTTTTCTTCTGAATAAGTGCTGTATTGAAACCGCTTTGAACAAAAACCCCTGCGATCGTAATGAAAATGGTCACAAGCACAATCAAACCAAATTCTTCCGGTAATAAAAGTCGGGCCAATACAATCGTCACAATAAATTGTATTCCTTGCGTACCTCCGCGCTCTAATAATTTCCAAAACAACGAAGAAATTACTTTAGCTTTTGTTAATTCCGAGTTCATCCACTCATCTTCCTTCTTTGCTATTGTCTTAATATCAGAACTACTTGTTGAATATAGTTCCCCAAATATCCACTAAATAATGTTCTTCAAAAACATCACTGATTTTCTCTTTGTTTTGAGCTTCACTATTTTGAACAAATTGATTGAAATCCATGTTTTCTATTGATAATACATCATTCATATCAATCTCAAACTTTTCTTTGAAATGTGACCACATGGAAGTATCGGATCTAATATATACTTTTTTATTTAAATACAAAAGGGCATAAATATTTCCTAATGCTTGTTGTCTGTCACTATTGAATAATGCAATATCTATATTATTCAAATAAGCACTGTATTCCTCTGGGGGTAGAAATTCCATTAGTGCGATGAATTTATTTCCAAATATCTTTTTACCTTCTTCAGCAACAACTTTTGCATGTTTCTTGTTCCCATAAGATAATGGTACATATATAAGTATGTTTTGGTCCTTAAAATTCTTTAATTTATTCAAAGCATCAATATGGTTATTCGAAGGATCGGCTGAATTCCCAATTTGAATGACAACCGGACTATCTTTACTTTTCTCATTTAAAGCTAAAGAATCCAGGTAGTCCTTTGAAATTGGATTAATATACGCCCCGTGAAGATAAGTACCCTTTGTACCATACCACTCTTTGGCCAGTTCATAATCACCCTTCACCAAGGTCACAACATTCCCCATTCGTTTTATCACAAATGCCCTTACAAACTCTTTGAATTTTTCTTTAGTGGTTGTTCGAGGGTTCCTATAAGCATATAAATCAGCTCCCCATACCATCCAGTAACATTTCTTAAGTAACCACGGTTGAAGAAACAAAAGTCTATTCACATCCATGTTAAACAAGTTATGAAGATAAATTTTCTCAGATTTGTACATTTCTAATAGAAGTCTTTTTATACCACTAGCATTTCTGGAAATCTCCAAGACATTTTCACGAGGTGTAATCTTTGCCCCCACTCCAGAACCAACAATAATAAATAGATGCTCTCTTGGATCAAAGTGTTTATTGATAAATTTAATATAAGGCTCGGTGAATTTTTCATTTTGCCATATGTGTAAATGTTTCATTTTTTACTCCTTAATCTCACTTGAAGATAGTAGTGTAAATAATATGCATTAAAATATTCCGTATTAATTATATATTATAGCTGTTGATAAAGACAGTACCATATACATAGCATATATGGTCTCAAAAGAAAAGAAGAAACCCTTTTTCCGAAGGTTTCTCCTTTTCCCGTTTCTTATAAATCAATCTGCACTATACTATTACGCTTGATAAAATAGTAATCCATATCAAATATGTCGACCAGGATGGTGGACTCGTCCTGATAAAGGATATTGTAGAATTGATTTTCCCCGACCGTAAACTCGGTCACCTTTGCACGAACAGATAAATCGGTTAATGAGGATTTCGATACTTGCACTGTGATCGCATCATCGGTAATAGTTTCTACAAAGAAATAAACTTTGTCTCCTATTAAAGTATGATACGTGTCTCCATACTCGGAAAGAATGGAAAGATCTGTGGCGTCCTTATTAATAGTGGCGCTCACTGTATAGTATTCTTGATTCTCTAAATTAAATTGGTCCATCGTAAAATATATTTTATCATCCAGTACCTGCATCGAACAGTCGCAATAGAAAGCGGAAGGGTTTTCCGTGTCCATTTCAGTATAAATACCTCGAACCTCACCTGTATCCATATTATAGGCGTAGATTCCGCTATTCATATGATAGGTATAAACAATAGGTCCATCGATAGCAAAATCAATCAGGGAGGACAAAGCACTCAGATCCAAGTAAGTGGATACTTCACTACCATCCAAGCTTAGTTTAAATATCGATTGATCTGCTTCCTCTTCGCTGAAATGGAAATATATCGAGCCATCAACAATTTTAAATTGACTGACTTGCCTTCCTTCTTCGTCGGCAAAAATGGTCGTAACACCCGTACCATTTTTGTTCATTCTTTCTATGGTTCCTTCTACGGAATTGATGAAATAAACATATTCACCTTCTGCTAATACATTATAGGTATAGGTGTATTGTCCTTCATAAACAACTGTTTCTTCTTTGGTAATAAGGTTGTACATACTTATTCCACCGTGGTCATTGTTAAAATAATATATATGTTTCCATCCATCAGCAGACTGTTCCACCGCTTCTGCCTTTTTATGTATGAGCGGTGCAATAACTGCCGTACCCCCCACAATCATGAATTCACGATACTGGTTCATAAGGAAGGCTGTCGGTTCTGGAATTTCAATTTGCTTGACCAATAATAATGGGGCATTCTCCCTTGCAGCCAAAACGGATCCAGCTAAAGCATCAGGGAACTTCTGTCCACTTACAATCATCGCCTTCTGGTTACCTAGTGGCAGGTTCAGTGCAATGGCTTTCGCCGTTTCATAACGTGTCGGTCCCGAATAACGTGTTGGATTTGGCGCATCGTTTGCTGCCTTTTCACTTACCGCACCTACACCCCCGACTATTATAGTAGATTCTTTATCTGCCAGCGCAGCTTTTGTACTGCTGTTTAAACTCTCCGTTGCAGTTAATAGAATCGGAATCCCATTTTTCGCAGCATATGGCGATACGGCTAAAGCATCAGGAAAATTCTTTCCGTTTGCCAAGATAGCCTGATCGGAAGGTAATTTCTTGGCAATATTAACTGCAGTTTCATATCGTGTCTTCCCGCCGATTCTCTCAATCTCCAATTCCATGCCCTTTAGTTCTGTCTCAACAGCTTGGGAAATAGAGGCATTTCCGCCTAAGATAATGACTTTCTTTGCATTCAGACGGATGATCTCCCCTTTTGTAACAGCTGTCAGATTCTCGGTCTTCGTCAGTAGAATCGGTGCATTTTCTTTGTATGCCAAAGGTCCCCCTGCTAACGCATCCGGAAAATCTGTCCCTTTCGCCAAAACGACCGTATCTGCTGTTTCCCAAGTTTCTTGAGAGATTTTTACTGCTGTTTCGTATCTGTCTGCTCCCCTGATTCCCTCAACAGCGTAGCCAGTGCCAATGTTGAAAGTGAAAATTGCAGCAATTAGTGCAACCATGGTGAAAACTAATTTTTTCATGAAACTTCGACCCTCCCATATCTCTCTCTAAAAAGAATATTATTCTCTCATTATATAGAAAATATTGGTTTAGTGTGTAACCTTTTCTATTTTTGTTACTTTGACTCATAAAAAAATAGGATCTCTCATTGAAGATCCTAATATAAGGTTATTATTAGTTAAATGCGATTCTCCTCAGTTTCCGCTTGCCCCTTTTTACTTCCCTGATTGTCTTTATCCGCAGTCGCCTATTAATTAAAGGATATAAAATCAAAGGTATTCCAGGGACTAAGGAAACTACACCAAGAGCGAGCCAATAGCTCTGTGAAGCCAGAAATTGAATAATGACGCTAGGTAATAAAGGGAAAAACAACCCCACATGGATAGTAGATTCGTAGGCTCCAGTTTTTTTTCCTGAAACCTTAAAAGTCGTTTCGATTTCCTGACCTTTATTTATGAATACTTTTTCCAAGCTTGTAGTAATCTGATTGTCCTGTGTGGTAATCACTCCGATTAACGGGATTGCCCCACTGTTCGATAGTTCTACTAGTGGAAGTTCTACTTCTTCCCCTTTTTGTAAGACCCCAACAGCACTTCCCATCAACGCCCCGCTGCTACTTTCCGAGACTTCATATATCAGCTTCATATGCTGACTCGAAAGCAACATGGTCGTGCCAATAATCACAGAAAGAGTAACTCCTCCTATTATGTAAATGAATTGCAGGTCCATCCCTTTATTACTTTTACTTTTCTTTTTCCCACTCCGCAGCTCCTCGATACCAATAATAACGGCAAGGAGAATGGCGATGCCCGGCAATAATAAGGGACTAGACTGGAATTTTTCAAACCAAAGAGAAAGATAGCCTAGTTTAGGCAGTACAATAGGTGTGTCGTTTAAGGTAAACGCCCTTCCCACAATCCATTCCTGTTTTATGGAAGAAGATTCCCCATTTTCCTGATCGGTGTATTGGTTGGCATCACCTTGAGTGATGAAACCCTCTTCTTTATTTCCTTCTATTATTCTATGTGCAATCCAACCTTTTGAGGATAAGCTTCCTTCTTCTGATTTGAAAATGACAATGTCACCAGTTTTTAAGTCATCATTCTGTGTTACTTTATCCACAAGAATCATGTCTCCTCTTTCCCAAACTGGATACATGCTATTGGATCGAATAACAGTCAACAAAAAAGGACTCTTGGTTATTGCTGAACCGATTGATGCAACCAGAGTAAAAAGTACTGCTCCAGCTACTAACATATTTATTATGAATTTTATGATTTTCATCTGAATCACTCCTCTACTACCTATATTGTATAAGAAAGAAGTTTAATAATAAGCCGTCTAAAGTGTACTATGTATGGTACCAAAGTATACCCTTGGGCATTCTTTGGTAGTAAAAGAAACTATCCTAAAGACACCCAGAAGACTACTCCACAGAGGCACGTATAAATAGTTCATTCCTCCTATACTTAGGTTATCGGTTAACGGCCGAAACAAAAAACAAATCTCAGGAGGTAATACAATGTTCAGAAAAACGAAAAAAGGGTTAGTTGCAGTAGTTCTTACTTTATCTTTATCCAGTGTGATGGCGGCTATGTCTTATAGCTCTGCAAGTGTTACGAATGATATGTCAGTAAAGTTAACGGATACTTCTAGTGCACTATTGGCTTTGGAGCCAAGCAGTGAGCATAATGCAGCGACCGATGCCCACATTACGGCGAATATGCTGAAATTGGATCTTTCCAAAGGCTATAACAACGGTGAGTTCGGGGTACAACCAAATAGTACGTACTCATGGGATGATTTATTTAAAGTAAAAAATAACTCCGAGCACGAAGTGACAGTAACTATTAAAACCAATCCGAATGTAAATGATGGAAGAATCCAACTTTTCGCTTCAGCTGATGGAAATAGCTGGACTAGAATTTCTAATATCCATTCACAGAATCCAGGGGGAGTCTTAACCTTCGTACTTCCTGCTAACACTGAAAAATGGATTGATGTAAAAACTGCTGCATCTAATGGCCACGTAAAAGTGACAGACCTAGACCTAATTGTTGAAGCTGTTAAAAACTAATAACCCTATAAAGACATCCTTAATTGGATGTCTTTTTTTGTCTTTTTTTCAGAACTGTTCTTTACAACAATCACTCCGTTCGTTATAATGTGTCTTGTGCACTATAACGAACGAAACTTTGAATTTTGAAAGGGGATTTTCTATTTTGAAAAGCAAAATGTTACTTTTTTTGTTAGCGGCCATTGTTTGTGGACTTCTTATAAAAACCGCTACAAGCTACACAAGTGCCAGATTACATAACAATACATCCATTCAGTTAACAGACAGCAAGCATGCACTCATTTCCATTCATTCAGGAGAAGTTTTAGAACTCGAGCCAGGTAAAGAGACTACCTATGAGCTGGAGATCACCAACAATATCTCTAATTCTTTAAATCTTTTAGAAGAAACCACCACCATTAATAAGTTAGTTATTGAAGTGACAGAACAACCATTGAAGCTCGGCAGGAATACGATTACCCTTACAGTTAAAGCTAGTGGTGATGCCAAAAACGGAAATCAAACTTTAAAGCTTCCTTTATCTTTTGATTGGAAAAAAGGATCAAGTGAAATCTCGACTGAACTTAATATCATGGTAGGACAAAGTCTATGAAAATACTTGGAGGTTTTAAAAGTATGCGGAGAAAAAAAGAAGAAAAGAAGTTCTTTCATTCATATTGGTTTGCTGTGGTTGTCAGCTGTTTTTTAGTTGCATCCCTTATTGGCACAGGATATGTATTTATGGCCACTAAAGAAGACCCTTTAGTTTCTGCAGAAAACCGGTTGGCCCACTCCACCTCCTACTCGTACAAAGCTGTAGTGAAAGAAAGTCAGTTGTTTCCGGATGGTGGGACGATTACTCCTGGAACAGTAATTTTTGAAAACGTCACCACCGAAATACCACTAGAAATTAATTCTATTTTAACTTCTGAAGACCCTGTTACGTTTACAGGAACTTATCATCCTACTCTTACAATCGTAGCAGACAATTATTGGTCAAAAGAAATACCCCTCACTGAAGAAAAGTCATTTGAATTAGAAGGTAACTCCCTTCACCTTTTTGATAAAGAAATCTATTCCATTGATGTTAACCAAGTAAGAAGCTTGATTACGAGTATTGAAGAAGAGACCGGTGTACGAGCAGAAAATTATTCCATTAAGTTCAGTCCGAATATACAGGGATCCGTTCTTTATAATGGAATGGAAAGAAAGCTGGATAACAATATTCATGAGCTTCAGTTCAATTACAGCTATTATAAATTTGAGCTTTCCGGTAATACGGAGCATTCGTCAGAAGTTGTTTTTGAAGGTGATATGATTAGCAGTCATTCTTTGACCATTCTTGGACTTCCCATTTCGAATAGTATGATCAAAGGGATTCTTGTTATATCCGTAATATTATTTGGTGTTCTTTTGTTCACCAATTTACTCAATATTAGAGCTTATCAACAGAGCTGTTTGTCAGAGGTGGAAAAAATTCAGAAAAAACATGGAAGAAGACTAATACCTGTAGCGAAAAAGACTGACCTTATGAACAAATCATCCCTGCTGCTGGATTCATTTGATTCCTTGTTACTTGTAGCGGATGAAAAAGAGTTACCGATTTTCCATTATTATGACAGGAATAAATCAAATAATATATATTTCATCATTGACGCCTACTACTTATATAGTTTTGAAGCCAGCGATAAAAGCGATTACAAAAAAACGCTTTCTTTAGGTAGTGATCTTTCTTATGGATGAGAAACGCTTTTTCCTTCTTAAAAAAGAGAATGGCAAGGAAAAATTGATGCTGTCGTATCGATATGCATCTTGGGCCGTAACTTCCATTTTTTATTTTGCCATACAGCCGTATTCCACACCCTTTTTCAAAGTTGGTGTCATACTGTCTCTTTTATTTGCTGTCATTCTTATTTCGGACTTGATTTCCAAGAACAAGCTAAACCCGCAAGTAATAAAATTGATCATTCTAGCAGAAATTATCGGAACTTCTTTACTGCTTCTGCCTACAGGAGGAATTGAAAGTCCATTTATCTGGTATGCATTAAATCCCGTTTTACTAGCGGCGAGTTATTTGTCCGGTTTGCTTTGTTGGATAACTTTGTTGTTATTCATGTCAGCAGCTACTTTTTTGAATTACACATTATTTGGGTACCAATCGTCCAGTTTCATCGATGTCATCTATAAGAATTCCTATATATATTTAGTTTTAACACTTATCACGATCATTTTTCAGCAATTCTCCAATCTGACTAGGGAGTTACAGGCCCAAGCTATTAAATTGAAACTTCAGGGAGAGGCATTGACTGCATCCAATGAAAGGCTTCAGGAATTGAACCGTGAGACCAATGTGATGATGGATCATATTATGTCCCTTTACAAAACGACGGAATCCTTCACATCCCAGCAAAACACGCCCTCCTTTGTCCATACTGTAGTCGACTATATGAGGAAATTAACCAATAACGAAAACAACTTCTTTTGGTTATCCTCAGACACCGACAAAGAGTCACTGTTCGCAGCAAGCTTTCTTGCAAGTAAGGAACTATCCGGACATTGGAAAAGGACATTGGAAAAGGAGTTTAATTCCATGGATGCTCAGCTTACTCCTTTAGAAATGCAAATTGGCGAAACTAAGTATTGGGTGATACAAATCCAGACGGCTAAATATTCAGGAATAATTGGGGTGGAAAACACTGATGACTCCTCCTCCTCTTCATTAAACAGTAGACTTCTAAAATTCATGGCTGAGCTTTCTTCCATTCTATTAGACCGGTTTTATTTTGAAGAGGCGACCGAGCAGTTTCTGATTGTAGAGGAACAGAACCGAATCGCAAATGAAATTCATGATAGTGTATCCCAGCGCCTATTCGCCATGGTTTGCGCTCTCCATACCTTAGGAAAAAAAGTAGACGATATCCCTTTAAAAAAAGAGCTTCAATTCTTATCAAAGTCAGCAAATTCTGCTATGCAGGAGCTTAGAACCTCCATCTATCAGTTGAGTAGCCATTCTAAAGACGGCTCCTTTCTATTTTCCAAAATCCATGAGTTCCTAGATGATTTTTCAAGATTAAATAATATCTCCATTAAGCGTAATATAATAGGGGAAGAAGCGGAAATACCCGCTAATATGAAAAGAGGCATTTACAGGATCATCTGCGAATCGAGCGGAAATGCAGTAAGACATGGAAAATGCAACGAAATAAAGATTCACCTAGAAATGAAAAATGATCAATTGTTCCTAGAGATAACGGATGATGGGAAAGGTTTTAACTATAAAAAACAAACACAGAAGAATTCCAAAGGGTTGGGTTTAGGAAACATCCAAAATCTTGTAAGTTCCTATGAAGGAGTCTTGGACATCCAAAGCAAGCCACTAACTGGGACAAAAATCACTATCCATATCCCTTTGAAGAAGAAGCAGGAGGTTGTTGGTCTATGAAGGTGGTTATTATTGATGATCATCCTTTAGTCCGAAGAGGATTAGCAGATGTATTGTCACTTGAGGAAAGCCTGGATTTCTCCGGGGAAGCAAAGAATGTAAAGGAAGCTTCTGCACTTTTGGAAAAGGTAAAGCCTGCACTTGCTTTAATTGACTTAAGATTGGGAAATGAATCGGGATTAAATGTAGTAAGAAGCGTGAAAGCTACTCGTTCGTCATGCAAATTTGTGCTTTTGACTTCCTCAGCAACAAAAGCAGACTTGATAGAAGCCAAAGAGGCAGAAGTGGATGGATTTATTCATAAATCCGCTTTACCGGAAGAATTGCTATATGCCATTAAACTCGTCAGTCAAGGTCGAAAATACTATGACCCTTCCATTCTAGAGTTGATGATGGACGAGAAAAAGGATGAGGAAAGTGAACGGATTGTCGAACAATTAACTCATAAAGAGACGGAAGTCCTGAAACTCCTGGGAAAAGGCTTGGCAAACAGGCACATCGCCAAAGAATTATTCATTACAGAATACACCGTAAAGAAGCATGTCAGTCAAATACTTTCCAAGCTTCAACTTGATGATCGTACACAGGCCGCGTTATATGCGAATTCCAGGGGACTGGTAAAGTATGAGGTTAGCTAACAAATAGATAAAAAAGATAACTCCTCTCCGATTTGGAGAGGAGTTTTACCTATTTAATATAAGTCGAACGACCCGCACTCCATCCTATTTTTTCTGCTAAAATAAAGGAAAAGCAAAAGTAGAAGGAGTAGATTACCATCAAATTTCAACAACAATTATTCGTTATAGTATTTTTTCTGTTTGCCAGTTTGCTAGTGACAACAAATGCGCAAGCATCAGATAGAATCTCAGGCGAAAATAGGTACATTACTGCAGTCAAAATATCACAAGCGGGGTGGCAGAATGCCAATACCGTGGTAATAGCAAGAGGCGACAGCTTCCCCGATGCTCTGGCGGGAGGGCCACTGGCGTATTATCATAATGCTCCAATTCTGTTGACTAATCAGAATAGCTTACATACGGAAACAAAGAAAGAGATTCAACGGCTAGGAGCGAAAAACGTCATCATTCTTGGAGGTACTGCCGCAGTTTCGGAGAGTGTAAAGGATACATTAAAAAACATGGGGTTGACGGTCAAACGGATTTCGGGGAAGAACCGGTACGCAACTGCCGCTCTGATAGCAGATGAGCTTCCTTCCACGAGAGCCATCGTGGCCAACGGCAGCAACTTCCCGGATGCTTTGGCAATTGCACCTTATGCCGCCAAAAGTGGTACCCCGATTTTACTGACCAATCATGCAAAGTTACCAGGTGAAACGGAGCAGGCTCTAAAAGGTAAAACCCATACTACTATTGTTGGTGGTGTAAGTGCCGTCAGCAATGAGGTTGCAAGCAAACTGCCAAACGCAACCCGGATCAGCGGAAAGGACCGCTATGCAACGGCCCATGCGATCATCACAAAACTTCCAATGCAGAACAAAACTGCCTATGTCGCAACAGGCAAGCAGTTTGCAGATGCTCTTTCCGGTTCGGTATTGGCTGCCAAACGGGATGCTTCCATTCTTTTGACCGATCCAACCTATGTACCAAACATTGTCCGTGAAACAGTCACGACTAAAGACTACACTGGTCTTAATGTGTTTGGCGGCGAAAGCGCTGTTTCAAGCCCTACTGCCAACGAGCTCTCTACCCTTACACTTGTCGACGGCGACATCAGCAAAGTAAGTAGCACAGAGTGGGAAGTCTACAAAATTGTAAATCAGGAAAGGCAAAAACAAAATCTTTCCCCGCTGCGCCTTCATGTCCAACTCGGGGAAGTAGCTCGGATCAAATCAAAGGATATGCAAGAAAATCAATACTTCTCCCACACCTCGCCTACTTATGGCTCACCGTTTGATATGATGGCATCATTCGGACTTGATTACTGGTCAGCCGGCGAAAACATCGCAGCAGGCCAGCCTGATCCATCTAGTGTCATGAATAGCTGGATGAACAGTTCAGGGCATAAGGCGAATATACTTAGCACCAACTACACGCATATTGGCGTGGGGCACCATTATGGGAGTAAGGGATACCGGAATTATTGGACACAGATGTTTATGACGCCGAGGGATTGACATTCACGAAAAAAGCCGCCAGGAACTTTTTGTTCTTGACGGTTTTTTTACTATCGTTAGACAGAGAACAGAAGCTCCATTCTATTCTGGTATAACCCCTAGAGCTAAAGCTCCTAAAACGCCTTGTTCATCGTTAAGCTGTGGAGGAACAATATATTCATCCATTGAATCAATAGTAATATAATTTTGAAGTAGCTTGGAAACTTCATCTCTAATTAAGTGGAACAGAATGCCTTGCTTCATCACTCCACCACCTAGAATGATTTTCTCGGGGCTTAAAATAAATATATAATTCACAATAGCTTGCGCTAAGTAATGTGCTTCCACTTCCCACACTTCTTTTTTATCCTTTAACTCGTTTCCTTTTATGCCGTATCTGGCTGTAATTGCAGTACCGGAAGCAAGTCCCTCTAAACAGTCTTTATGATATGGGCAGCTCCCTTCGAAGGCATCTTGGGGATGACGTGGAACGTAAATATGACCCATCTCTGGGTGCGTCATCCCCTTTAAAGTTACTCCTTCCTTTGCGTATCCTGCACCTATTCCGGTTCCCACTGTAATATATAAACAACTGTTCAATCCTTTTGCCGCTCCATAGTGATACTCCCCTAAAGCTGCAGCATTAACATCCGTATCCAAAAATATAGGGATATTGTATTTTTCTTTAAAGACATGGTATATGTTGAAGTTTTTCCAATCCAGCTTGGGAGTGTTTAATATTTCTCCATACGACTCCTTTTTCTTATTCAACTCGATCGGGCCGAAACTTCCAATTCCGATGGAGCTTAATCTATATTTTTTAAAAAATGAATCGACCAGTTGTAATGTTTGCTTAGGGTTTGAAGTTGGAATGGTAACTTTGTCGACTATTCTACCCCCCCTTTCTCCTACAGCACACACAAACTTTGTACCACCTGCTTCAATCGCACCGTATAGCATAGTTTTTCCCCCAATGAAATTAGAGGGTGTTCAAAAAGGCGATAGCACTACCTTTTTGATACCCTCTAACTGAATAGTTTTTGATACTGCTACTTTTAGATAGTTCAGCTGTTATCAGAATCCTTTTGCAGTAAACAAATTATTGGCTTTTTTTCCATTCATCATACTGTTTTTGCATTTCCGCCATTACTTTATCCATTCCCGCTTCTTTTAATTTCTTATTGAAGGACGGAATATATTGCTCTGGATCTACAGCACCTTTTAGTAAAGCTGGTGCAAACTCACTCGTAACATTAGAAATGGCAGCAATTTCAGTTCTCACCGGGTTAGAATCGAAATAGAATCCTAAAACTGGTGATTTGATAGAGCTTTCATTGAATTCTTTAAATGCATCCCATTTATCGGCTGGATCATCTTCATATAGCTTCAAGATTAATTGGTTACCGATTGCGAAGCTTGGCATATTATATTTTTCCACACGTGCAGGAAGATCCTTGATGGTACCATCTTCATTTTCTTCGTAGTGAACCCCTTCGATTCCTTTATCCACCAGGTTTCTTAAGTATGGATCGGAGTTCAGTAGATTCAAGAACATCATAGCTCTTTCCGGGTTTTTAGATGTTGCTGAAATTGCTTGCATGGAACCTGTTACCGAGTTATTAAATACATATGGTTCATGAAGAGGACGTGTGGCAATTTCATATCCCGCGGATCTCGACCAGATGGACTCTGCATACGGTTGGTATAATTCTTTACGAACAAACCAATTTGGCGTTTCTAATGGCCAAGAGTCTGTACTTGTAGCAGCATCTGGACGAATATATCCTTTCTTGTAGTAGCTATGCATTGTTTTAAGCGCTTTCATTGTTGCTTCTTCATCATATTTATTAATTACTTCATCTGTATTTCCATCAAGACGGAAAGCGAATGGCATCTCTTCCTGTAAAATAGAATCAAACGGCAAGTAAGCATCAAATGTTGCAATAGGCGTAACATTTGCTTCTTTTTCTTTAATGACTGCTAACAGTGGTTCTAAGTCTTCCAATGAATTTACCTTAGAAATATCTAGACCATGCTTTTTCACCAATTCATTATTAAAAGAAAGTACAGCCTGTTGTCCCACTTCCTTATTGGTTGGGACTGCATATAGCTCACCATCAATTTTTGCACCTTCTAAAAATGCAGGATCAATCAATTCCTTCATTTCTTTTCCATATTGGTCCATTAGATCGTTAAGCTCAAGGAATGCTCCTCTTCTTGCATTAAGTGCATAGTTGTTGGCCCAGGAGCTTGTGAATGCAATGTCATATTCATCACCAGAAGTAGTGATAACCTGCATTCTATCATTAAATTCTCCCCAATCCAATAGCCTTAAATCGATGGTTGTGTTGATTTTTTCTTTCGTGTATTTGTTAACCTCTTCCATAACAGCACCAACATCCTGTTGAGGAGTACCTATTAAGTACCAAACTAAGGTAACGTGTTCATCAGTAGATGCCTTTTCCTTTGATGAACCAACATTTCCTGATTCCTTACTGCATGCGATAAGTAATGAAGCAATAAGCGTCATGATGGCTGCCAATTTAACTAACTTTCTCATTTTACATCCCCCGTTTCATTCTATTTTTTATGATAAAGGAAATCCCTACGATTTGTTCTTTTAGGTCATCCTTTATTGACAAAATTGCTTACTCCTTGACTCCGCCTATTGTTAACCCTTTAATAAAGTATTTTTGGAAAAAAGGATATGATAGGGCAATTGGCAATGTAGCGATTACCACCATTGCCATCCTGGCAGAGTCTTGTGGTATCGAGGCAAGGATGGTACTGTTCTGATTTGTCAACATCGCATTTTGACGGATGAAATCTAAGTTGTTTTCTATTCTCATTAATAGAGATTGTAAGGGAACCAGATTCGGATTATCGATGAACAATAATGCATTGAACCAGTCATTCCAATATGCTAGCGTACTGAAAAGGGCAATCGTCGCAATACCAGGAATAGAAAGCGGCAACACGATAGTGAAGAAGATTCTTAATTCACCGGCACCATCGATACGAGCAGATTCTAAAATGGCTTCAGGAACTGTCCGCTGAAAAAATGTACGCATGATAATGATGTAAAAAGCATTTACCGCCAATGGCAAGATCAATGCCCAAACAGAATTTCTCAATCCTAAAAACTGAGTCATGACAATATAGAAAGGAACCATTCCACCGCTGAACAACATGGTGAAAAAAGCGATGAAGGTAAATTGTTTTCTATATCTAAATTGTTTTCTTGATATAGCGTAAGCGTACATCGCGATTATGGATACACTAATAAATGTCCCCACGACCGTTACAAACATCGTGACACCATACGCCTGAAGTATTTGTGATTTCATGTGCCATAAATATTTATAAGCCTCCAAGCTCCAGGCGCTCGGGATAATACTGTAACCATTTAATGATAATGATTGTTCACTTGAAATCGAAATGATCATTACATAGAGAAATGGAAAGATACAAAGAAAGGCAAACGTACCTAGCAAGAAGTGCATGAATATACTTGTCTTTCCAGAAAAGCCATATGGATTAAATTTTTTTTGCCTTTTCTCTTTACCTAAAGGCTTTTCTTGAACTATGTCTGTCACCTTAGCAGGAGTTTCCATACCCTTAATCTCCTTCCATACATTTAAAATAATGCATTTTCTTCATCTATTTTTCTTACAATATAGTTCGTTAATAATATTAGTATAAAACCAACTGTTGCTTGATATAAGCCCGCCGCTGTACTCATCCCAATATCCCCCATCGACATGAGGCCTCGATATACGTATGTATCAATGACATTCGTAACAGGGTATAGTGGACCTGAGTCTCTTGGGATCTGATAGAACAAACCGAAGTCAGCACTGAAGATACTGCCTATATTAAGGATGGTCAGTATGATTATCAAAGGCATAATCATTGGAATTGTAACATTCCAGATTTGCTGCCATTTACTCGCTCCATCAATCATTGCAGCTTCATAATAGGTCCGATCAATTCCTACAATAGCCGCCAAATAAACAATACTACTGAAGCCCACTCCCTTCCATTGGCTGACTGCCACTATGAAATACGGCCAAAAGGAAGGTTCGTTATACCATGACACCGGATCAATTTGAAAATATCCTAAAACACTATTAAACAGGCCTTTATCCACACTTAGAAATGCAAAAACAAAATAACTTACAACAACCCAGGATAAAAAGTGCGGGAATAACATTCCTGTTTGATAAATCTTTGCTAATTTTTGTTTAGTTAGTTCGCTTAGAATCACCGCAACTGCTACCGCCAGTATCAATCCTAATACAATAAAGACCAGATTATATAAAACGGTATTCCTTGTAATGATATATGCATCATTAGTACTGAACAAAAATTTAAAGTTTTCAAAGCCGATCCAATCACTATGGATAACACTAGCAAGAAATCCATCAGCATGGAACCTGAAATCCTTAAAAGCGATCACCTGACCAAACATTGGAATATATTTCAATACAATGAGCCAAATAAGGCCCGGCAATGTCATCAGAAGCCAGATTCTGTTATCATATAGATTTTTACCAAACTGTTTAATATGACCCATCCCTTTCCTCCTTCCCAGAAAACTTCCTGTTAACTCAATTATATGAAAACCCTTACATACAAAAAAGTTGAGATATCTTAGATTTACTGTTCAAAATAAATACAATGATAAAACGTTGGAAATCTAGCAATATTTACTCCTGCATGCCTTTTCTGCAACCTACTTTTCCATTCAAAAAAAAAGCCTTCCTGAGAAGACTTCTATCCATCCATCCTATTATTCTTCCTCCATTCAGATGGAGTCATATCTTCAAATTTCTTAAACTGTTTATAAAAATAAGTTGCATCGACATATCCAACTTTTTTTCCAATATGTCCAGCCTTCTCATAGGAATTGAGTAACAGTTTTTTCGCCCGATCGATCCTAAGCTTGTTTAAAAACTTAGTAAAGGAGTTGCCAACTTCTTTCTGAAACAGCTGGCCTAAATAAATAGGATTTATATGAAATTGATGGCCTAATGTTTTTAATGACATATCCTCCGCATAATGTTTAACAATATGATTTAATACAGTGTAAATGATCGGACTGTACTTCTCACTTTCATGATTGGAGTCTTTTTCAATCATGCCAATGCATTTATCCACTATGTTCATAGCTTCTGCATGTGTGCTCACATATAGTATCTGGTGTATAATTCCTACATATTGCGGATAATCCAACATAATTAAGAACTTGTTCTTCACATGGAAGAAAAACTCTAACAAAATGCCCTTCATAATGATAATCTGCCTGTCCTTCTCAATTTGACTAAGCATATTGCTTATTGACTTCCTGACAGTATCGTATTGTTCATTTGCCAGTTGTTCCATTATTTCGTGATTCAAATATTTAGTAGTTTCTGTTATCGCATCGATTATACTAGCGTTACCCAGATACATCTGCTCTGCTAATCTGTGATCATGATGCGGCAGTACGAGCTTCAATTCACAAGTTACCTCCAGCTCCCGGTATACACGGGTAACATGTTGATAAGATAAGATAGGTTCACTCAGGACACAGACATGCTCCCCTGGAAAATCAAAGCGCTGTACAAAATCCAGAAATCGCTCCTTTTCGGACTCCCAGTCATTATGCAGAGATTCCTTGCTCCACAATATTAAAAAATCTCCTGACGGGGTAATGGCAGCAATTCCACTTGTCCTTTGCTCTATTTCCAGTTGCAGGGAATGCAGGAAAGACGCATCCTGCTCTTCCTGTTCTAGTTTCAATAAGCCTATACACAGTGGCGTAACCATTGGGGAAATGGGGTAAAGAGAAACCCTTTCCTTAAAATCCGTTAAGGTCATTTGCCCCGTAATCCACCTCCAAATCGAATTGTCCCGTAAAACGAAATATGACTCTTCCTGCAAGGTTGAAACATTTATCTTTTCCTTTACATATAATAAGGATGATAGAAGTTCTGCCTCATTTATAGGCTTTAATAAGTAGTTCTCAATCCCCAACTGTAGCCCCTTTTTAATAAGGTCAAATTCTTGAAAACCAGAAAGAATAATAGATTTAAACTGTTTCTCTTGTTTATTTAACGACTCGATCAGTTCTAAACCTGTTAATTCAGGCATTTTTATATCTGTTATGAGCACATCAAATTTAATAGATTGGGCAAGCTGTAATGCCTCCAAGCCATTTTTAGCTGTTGCCACTATTTGAAAACCGTTTGATTCCCAATCTATGATATACTTTAACCCTTCTAAAATAAGTGGTTCATCATCCACCAACATTACTCGAATCATCCAATAACACCTCACTCAATAGTGGTAAAATAACCGTTACAGTTGTGTTAATTTCAGGCGTACTTTCTATTTCCACTCCATACGGATTTCCATACTTCATACGAATTCTTTGATGTACGTTTCCTAAACCAATCGAGTCAGAGGAGCCTTCCATATTGTTTAATCTCTTTTTAATTGTTTCTAATTGAGGTAGATCAATACCTTTTCCATTATCCTTTATTTCAACCCATAACTTTTGATGTTTTTCATACACCAAAACCGTAAGCTCATTTCCCTCACTATCCCTATTAAAACCGTGTATTAAGAAGTTCTCTATTAGCGGCTGTAAGATAAACGGTGGAACATAATAGTCTCGTAGCTTCTCGTCCATAACAAATTCCGTTTTTAATGAATTTTGAAATCTTATTTTATACAATTCAATATACTGTTCAGCATGATTCCATTCATTTAAGACAGTAACCAGTTCACCAGTCCTTAATGAATATCGGAATAGCTGAGCTAGTTGAACAATCATTTTAGCTGACGTTTTTCCACCTTCAGCTAAAGATTTCATTCGTATCGCTTCTAACGTGTTATACAAAAAATGAGGATTTATTTGCGCCTGAAGATTAGCCAGTTCCGCTTCTTTTTGTTTTAATTTTGAAAAGTAAACTTTATTAATATAGTCCTGTAATTCCTCTAACATTTCATTGAAAGTAGTAGAAATAATAGTTAAATCATCATCTAACTTAGAAGTTTCAATTCTAGCTTCCAGGTTTCCTTCCTGAACTTCTTTCATCTTCATTAAGATTTCATCTACACGCTTAGAGTAGCCTCTTAGAGAAAAATAGGGAAGCGCAATTGCAACTGTTGTTAAAAATAATATCAGGAAAAATATTGTGTATCTATACGTTAGTAGTGGTGCCAGTTCACCTTCAGGAATGATAGCAGTAACCATTAATTGACTCGAAGGCTCTATAGAAGATTGAACATAGTAATGTTCATCTAACTTAATTTCTTTTTCCACAGCACTATACTTCAGTTCCTTCTGAACATCCTTTTCGATGTCACCATAGGAGAAGTATACCTTTCGATTTTCATCCATAATTAGAAAGGAGCCGTTAACTGTTGATTCTCTTAATGAAAGCAACTGTTTCAAATTATCATAAGTAAAGAATACTGATACATTTCCTAGACGTTCTAAAGAGACTGGATCATTTATCCTCTCTTCTACCATATATAAATCTTTTCCCTCAAATTCATCTGTTTGCAAGCTCTCCGTATCGCCATTAGAAAAATAGTTACTTTCATACCAGCGACTATGATCGAATAGAAATACATATTCTGTCCCGAAGGTATCATTTTGAATTTGAAGAGCTACTAAATCTGAATCTCTGGAAAAATAATTTTTTACAAACAAATCAAAATTATAAGGAACAAAAGATTCACTTTTTGAAAACTTATCTAGCCGGTATCCAATATATTCTTGGTAGTCATGTTGAAGGGCAAATGCCAAATCTTCAATTAAGCGTTTATCAAGATATAATTGCTGTACACCCTGATTAACAAATTGGTGTTTTTTCCTTATCTCAGACTGAATTTCTTTTACGACCGTAGCATGTCTATCCAACTCTCTCTGGATAATAAAATTTGAATAGTATTCAGAGAGAAAGACAAAAAGTATCGACATCGTCAGAATAATGATCGTTGAGTATGTAAAAAACACACGATAAAACATTCTTCCACTTAATCTCTTCAACAGTTGAAACGCTTTCATTTTCTATCACACTCCAAAAATGGAAAAGTAACAGGGACGAACGAGCTGTTTGTCCCTGTTACATTGTTTATCAATCCATTTCAATTTCTATTGTTTTAATTTCATATGGTGTAAAGTCAAGAATAATTGGGGTGTCATGGAATGCATGATCTGCTTCTTCCTCCATTAAATTAACTTCTCTCCAACGTCTAATGGCATAGGCACTTTGGACAATTACTTGCTCTGAAGAACCTTCCATCTCATGAAGTCTGATAATAGTGGAATCCCTGTCTTCAGCTTTCTTAATGGTATCTAAGACTACACTATCATTGGAAAGGGAGAAAAGAGAGGTTCTAAATTCCGCTTTTGCTAACCCTGGCATAACTCTTAAGGGTGCATTCAAGTATGTTGCTTCTCTTTCCAAGTCATGCTTTTTATTTGTGCCATTGAATGGATAAATCGAATAGGTGAAATGGTGTATGCCAATATCCGCTTTTGGATCTGGGTACACAGGTCCTTTAAGCAGCGATAAAGCTAAAACATTGTCTTTTATGGAATAGCCATATTTACTATTATTCATTAAGCTTATCCCGTAATATGGCTCTGTAATGGCTGCCCATTTATGTCCCACTGTTTCAAATCTGGCAATATCCCACGATGTATTCCAATGGGTAGGACGTTTTACATTACCAAATTGTATATCGTATATCGCCTCGGTCGAACGAATATCCACTGGAAATTCAACTTTTAATAGCTTCTGACGTGCTTCCCAATTTACCTCTGTCTCAAAGTCAATTCGTTTCGTATGACGATAGCAATGCACATGTTGAACAATTTTCACCTTGGGATCATCCCACGTAAAACGGACTGTTGTACGCAGTGGACCATTATCTACTATTTTACATTCTTTTAATCTATTAATCATAGAGAATTTTTCATGATAGTATAAATCAATATCCCAAGCATCATGTGCAAGTGGCTTATCTTCATATAATTTAAAGACATTTCCATTTGCTCCATGCTTTAAAATTTCTCTTTGTGCTTCTTTATCATAAATAGTTGAGAGCTGTCCTTCGCTATTCCAGCTTAAACGATAATGTGGTGTTTCCCAAATTCGTTTATCTACATCGATCGTACTAAGCGCTTCAGCAGGCACGTATCCCATCAATGACGATGTAATTGTATCGTAGGAGAATGGCTTTGTTTCTTCGATTAAAACGAGTTGTTCTCCTGATGCGGTTTTCTGGGATATGAGCTCCTTCCCATTCTGTTCGAAACCATTTGATGAATTTACATCAGCAGGAATGATAACAATGGTAGGTGATCGATATTGGTACGAGTGAACATAACTCCAACTATTCTCACTCTCACCCACTACCATTTTCTCTTGATCAAGTAACATTTCCTGGCTAATCATTGCCGCTTTTTCATAGTCTTGATGGGCGTCATCATACACTTCTGTAATCGAGGATCCTGGGATTATATCATGGAATTGGTTTAGTAAAATTAATTTCCAGCCTGCTTCAATCGCTTCAGACGGATAGTTATTCCATCCATTTGCGAGACTATTCCATAGCGAGACAAATTCCGCTTCATGATAGCCAAACTCCAGCTTCCTGTTCATTTCCTTCATTTTTGCTTGGCTCGTATACGTACCACGATGATATTCTAAATATAACTCGCCATCCCAAGTATGCACATATTGATCCGTTTTCTCTACATTCTCATGTAACGTATGGAAATAATCTTCAACCTTTGTTGATTGAACATTTGGCATCATTGGGATGTTGTCTAATTGACGCTTCATCTCCAGCATCTCTCTATTAACACCGCCGCCGCCATCGCCGTATCCGTATGCTAATAACAAATCCTTGTTTATATCTTTATCACGATATTTCTCCCAAACTCCGTTCACGGTTTCAGCAGTTACTAAGCCGTTATAGGTGTAGAACCATGAATCTTCAGGTCTGCCCGGCTCGGGTGTTGTAATAAAATGCGTCAAAATTTCAGACCCGTCAATTCCTCGCCATTTAAACGTATCATGTGGCATGCGATTGTATTGGTTCCAACTAATTTTCGTCGTCATAAACGTATCAATTCCTGATTTTCGCAAAATTTGCGGAAGAGACCAGCTATATCCGAACACATCAGGTAACCAAAGCGTACGATTTGTTTTGTTAAATTCCTTTTGGAAGAATCGCTTCCCATACAATAATTGACGAACAAAGGATTCTCCAGATGGGATGTTGCAATCTGCCTCTACCCACATAGAGCCCTCTACTTCCCATTGACCTTCCTTCACCTTTTGCTTAATTGCCTCGAATAGATCCGGATCTTCTTGCTTCACCCACTCGTATAACTGTGGTTGACTTTGCAGGTATATATAATCCGGATACAATTCCATTAGTCTTAACACGGTTGAGAACGTTCTTTTCGCTTTTTCCTTCGTATGTTTCGTACGCCATAACCATGCTAAGTCAATATGGGAGTGCCCGACAGTATGAACCGTCACACTTGTGTTTTTCATTAATTCCTTCATGTTTTGTTCAAGTGTATCCAGTGCACGATAGGTGGATTCGTAGAATTCCCCACTTCCTGGCATAGACCAATCAATTACATGAAAAGCTCGATTAATGGCAGCCATCAATTCCGAATGACTAGGATTATTCACATCTAGCCTCTTAATCGAATCTAAGATTGCTTTAGCTTTAAAATACAAGGTATCGACATCCTCATCCAACCATCCGAACCACGCTTCCTTCAGTCGGTAATACTGTTCAGAGGGGTTTCCTCCACCTTCGAGACCGGACCATAATAGAATATCAATCTCTAAATCTCCTTGAATAGTTGGCAGGATAACCTCTTTATGATTGGAATCTACTCCCTGAAAAGGCTTCTTATTTACATACAATAAAGATTCGAAGCCAGAATTATTCCCACCACCGGTGCGTCCTAGATCTAAAAACAGAACTGCCTTCTTTTCCATCCAATCTTTTGGAATTGAGACTTTCGTCTGAAGCCATATGTAACGGTCCCTTCCTGACCATGTATCATTCACCTTCATAACTTTGTCCGAGTAAACTTCTGGTAGTATGCTTTCCAACCCTTTTTCAGGCTCATACATGCGAAAAGCTTCGACTTGCTGCAACTCACGATATCGCAATCGATCTAATTCGTGAATTCGATTCTGTATCTTCTCTATTCTATAAAACATAGTCCACCTCTTTAATTTAGATTAAAAAGAGGCGGTTAGATGGTGGACCATGCTACCATCTAACCTTCCCCCATAAAGGAATCTAAGAACGCGCCAACGGACTTCCCGGCACAAACATCCCGATTTCACTTAAAATAAACTCACTGAACATCGAGTTCGCCCATGCAAACCAAGAACGGGTGAAGTTTTCTGGTCGAGCTGCATCAAACCCCTCATGCATGTAATACGTAGAACCGTGTGTATGTTTAAACATCTCTACTATTTTTTTCTTTTCCGCCGGAGATGTTGCCGTCATTCCTTGAATCGATAAAGAAATATGCCATATATAATGATCAGGAGTGTGAGGACTTCCGATTCCCTCGGCAGCAGCCCCCTCATAGTAATAAGGGTTGTGTCGACTTAAAATGAAATTTCTAGTATTTTCATAGACAGGGTCAGTTGCATCCGTATACCCAAGATACGGAATCGCCAAAAGACTAGGAACGTTCGCATCATCCATCAAATTGAAATTTCCTGCCCCATCTGTTTCATATGCATACATATCGCCAAAGATTGGATGATTCACTATTCCATACTTCTCGATCCCTGCCTTTATTTCACTCGCAAGCTCTCTTATTTTTTCAGCCAATGATAATTCATTCATTTTTCCAAGCATTTCTTCGGCATACTGCAGGGCAACTACCGCAAACATATTTGCCGGTATCAAATATCCGTACAAGCACGCATCATCACTAGGTCGGAATCCGGACCATGTCATGCCGGTTTTGACAGAATATCCTCCCTTGCCAGCACGAAGCAATGTATCCGATACGCGGCAATCATCCCGTTCAAATAAGTATGGAGATTGTTCTTCATGGTTTTGCTCCACTTTCCAAACATGATAAATGGTCTCTATCACTTCTTTTAACCTATCATTTAAAATGGAATCATCCCCGGTAGCCTTCCAGTATAAATACGTTAATTGGATAGGGAATGCAAGGGAATCTATTTCGTACTTTCTTTCCCATATCCAAGGGCTCATCTCTGTTCGATCGTTTTGATGTCCTTGGTTGTTGGCAGTTTGATTAAATGCATTCGCATATGGATCTAGTAAAATATACTTCCATTGCCGCTCGATTACTTGCTTTAACATTTGTGCTACCTCTTTATCTTCAGAGGCAACCATCAAGTACGGCCTCACTTGGGCGGAGGAATCTCTTAGCCACATAGCAGGAATATCACCTGTAATGACAAATGTCCCTTCTTCATCTTGCTTTAATGTCGTCTGATACGTATTCAAAAAGCAATTCTCAAATAGCTTCTGCACTTCAACATCGTCAGCATAGACTTCTTTTACTTTCTCCATGATCTTCTGAAACGACTGTGGGATTAATTTAGACTGTTGGCTCATCACATTATTCTCCTTTTTTTCCGTATTCTCTACCCTGAAAATATGTAGGTACCTTTTAAACGCCCTGTTGATTTCCGTTGCAGGTGTTCGCTTTCCCCAGGCGGTCCGGGAGCCTCCTCGGCTTTGCCTGCGACGTCTCCCCTGTCCCTCTCCTCCCGCAGGAGTCTCACACCTTCCACTTCAATCAACAGGGGAGGCGGGTGAAACATTTCGTTCAACAATATAGACCTCTTATTTTTATCACTCATTGTGCAAAAAACTACTATGCATGGGGGCTATCAGGTAGTTAGTTTTGTGTTTCTATTAAAAGTGTCACTATTTCATTTGGCTTTACGTTAAGAGCTACACTGGATTCTCCGAGTTTTTCTCGCTTTTCTTCGAGAATGGTTGAGAAGTAGATAGATTGTTGCCCGTTCGTATCCACTTTTAATTTGCTAGCCGATTTCGTCGGATTAAACCATCTTAATATGATTCCATCTCCGCCTAAAGCACACTTGGTTGCTGTTAGCACTAGACCTTCTCCAGACCAGTTGAAAAGATCCGTGGCTTGCTCTTCCCTGCCAGCACTTTGTTCCAATTGAATAACAGTTGGTTCTAGGGGATAACGGTAAGCCGTCAAATAGGCTTTGGATTGCAATACATTTCCTTTATGAGGAATCACCATAAATTGTACGCTGTTTGTACCCAGGCATTGAGCTTCCGGTGTGTCAAATACTCCCCAATCCCCTAGTTCTCCCACCGCTCTTAACAAGGTGATGGCAATCGTTCCATTATCAACGATTTCATATTCATGAAGCCCTTTTCCAGCAATCGTTAAGCCGTGTTCGTTATCATCAAGGCTTACAAATCGCTGCATATGATGGTCAAATGTTGGGTTTTTCCATTGTTGTTCTGGTTTATTTGGTCGCTGTGCTATTTCAAAGATACTATCTGCATAATGCTGCGTATTCCCTTCACCAACAGGAAATAATGCTCGCAGTCGATGGTCCTTTGCATTATTTCCAATCGAAACTTCTACCTGCAATCCCTTCGCTTCTCTTTCTAACGTTAACAATGTCTTTACCGTCAATGGCACTTTTTCTTTCGTTCTTCCTGCTGTCCGTTCAGGATGCCAAACTAGATTTTCACGTTCTTCCTTTAGTTGTTCATCTGCTGACTTCGGTACCAAAAAGGAAGAAGAAATTTCTACCGATGCGCGACACCCATTGTTCTCTAAAAGCTTCAAAGTTGAAGAAGTGTGTTCTGTCGTTTCTCGCTTTCCATCGCCTGTTTCTTTAAACATATATTCATTTCCAATGTCCCCTACGTCTTCATACATTCCCAGGTGGTCATATACTTTCCCAGTATGTTTATCGACAATGGCATACGAACCATTCTCGCGAATTGAAACGATCATATTTTCATTTTCTAATTTGGCATTGCTCTCATTCCAAATTAGAGCTGGCTTCTCGATGTCATAAGGCTCATTCGTTGGAACTAAGTAACATATTTCATAGCCAAGGTGGATGGTCGATTGTAGGGAAAAGGTAACTTCTACTTCTCGTGCATAATAAGGTCTTCTAAAACCATCATTCGGCAAATCATAACCAAAGGCGACACCTAAATCCTTCACATGTGTATAATGCTTCGTTTTGTCATGGCGCTCGATATAAAAGTGTGGAAGACTTTCTTTTTTTAGCACGTTCGGAATAACGTTAAAATCCATTTCACTAAAATAAATCTTTTTCACCGCTACTTTTTTCTTGATAACATGAGTATCAGCTTCCCCACCAGTGTGGAAGATTGCTATTGGGATAGCCTCGCTCTGCTCATGAACCGTAGGAATGGTTTGAGCTATTTCACGAGCCTGCTCTTCTACGAATTTCCGTGCACCTTTTTCTACTTTCTCGAACCTTGTCTCCATCTCGCTGTGCACTTCATCGACACTACAACCGCAAATACTATCGTGCGGGTGGTTTTCCATTAATAATTTCCAATAATACTCCAAGAAATCTTGATGAAAGTCTCGATTCTTACTAAGTAACCCAAGCGGCTCCATCACACGCTCCAACAACGTTTGACAACGGTCATTCGCCTGTTTCAAATAAATGCGCGCACTGGCTGTATTTACAAGGGTTGACCAGCCGTCCGTCTTTTGATTGCGCAGCTCTCCACGAATTGTTTGTAGCTCAGCAGGCAATTCTTCATTCAAATCTTCAATATATTCTTGAAAGCTGGAATGCTTAAACTCGATATTGGGGAATATCTCCTTTGCTGTTTCTATTGCAGCTACAATATTTTTTTGCAAAGGCTGATGATCGCAGCCATTCATGAATAGTAATTGCGAAGTCGAAGCAAATCTTTCCGCATCCGCTAATTTTTTCTCCCAAAATCCTTTTGCCTTATCCTTGTCTTCCGGTATTTCATTTCCGTTTGAATACCAGTTGGCAAATAGAATACCAAGCACGCTTGAACCATCCGGAGATTCCCAAATCATTTCAGAATAGGGGGAAGAATAGTCATCACTATGATGTACCTGATTATTGAATCCGGTAGGCGTAACCCCCGACCGAACGCCGCTACCTTCATATTCGCCTGTTTTAACAGCTGTGGAGCCTGCCCGTATACACCGAATGTATCTGGAAAATATCCAATTACCCCGTCTTGGCCCAATTTTTTCGTATCTTTCATTCCATACAATAGGTTTCTTACATTTGCCTCAGCGCTTGTTAAAAAGGCATCCTGGAGGATGTACCAAGGACCGACAATTAAGCGTCCTTCCCGAATATATTTTTTCACTACCTCTTCCTTCTCGGGTCGGACCTGTAGATAGTCATCTACCATAATGGTTTGACCATCCAGATGGAAACTATGAAAATCTGGGTCTTCCTCCAACTTTACAAGTAAATCATCAAATAATTTAACCAAATAGTACCGATGCTCTTCTAAAGACATATACCATTCCCGGTCCCAATGAGAATGGGAGATAATATGTGCTGTTTTTTCTTTCCTCATGCTTCTCCTCCTACTATTTCGTGTTTTGTACCATACTTCATCTCTTTAAATCGGTTCATCGAAATTTTCATGATCCAGTAGGCCGGCATCACACCTAATGTAAACGGAATTAAACCTGGCATTTGTTGAATAAAGGACCCGATCATCATCATACCGATTGCAATCAATAGATTTTGTTTCAAGCTGATTAGTGTAATAATAAATGGTTGGAGCAGATAGTTTTTGAATGACTGCTGGAAATGTACGTAATAGGAAAAGAAATATAAAAAAGAAAATGCATAGATTACCAGCATAAATACGAGGAGTATCGTACTGAATAACGCAATGACACCTTGTATTTGGGTTACCAGGTAGAGGTCGAACGCAAGAAATCCCCCTATCAATAAATAGATCCAGCCCAGTGCATTTGTGACCCAAAAGTTATCCTTGTAATATGTCCGGTATTCCTGCAGCATCGGATAATCGATTCCGCCCTTCAGCCATTTTCTGGTGGCTGCAAACATCGCAACTGTCGCTGGAAATAGACCAAGAACCACTCCCCCCAGCAGGATATGGAGCAACCATATGATATTCAATTGTATTATTCTCCAGAGCCACAGGCTTGCCTCTGTAAAAAAATCACCTATTTTCGTAAACATGACGACTCTCCTTTCCAGTAATTATCTTTCCAGCCCAGTGCAGCCCCGTACAGCTGTGCCTGGTCTTGATAGTGACAGATTGATATGCTCGGTCTAATCGCTGCAAATGGTTTTGCTGTATAGATTTCGTCTAATCTTACTGTTAGTTCTTTCATAAATGCCGGCTGTCTCGTTACTCCACCGCCTATTAAAATCTTTTCCGGGTCCAGTATATATTGAATGTTGAAGATCCCTAATGCTAACGTGTGAAAAAATGTATCAATTGAACCAGCTGCAGCATCATGACTCTTTTTTGCCTGCTCAAACACTAGCGGTCCCGTCCAATTCTCATAAAACGGGGCTTCATCCTTCATTCTTCTTGTAATGGCAGATGAAGATCCAAGCTCACTCCATGTATGGTAGCTCTCCGTTTTTCTATCATGATCTAAAATGGCGTAGCCAAATTCACCGCCGTGAAGATTTGCACCTTTATGGAGCTTTTTATTGATGACAAGCGCCCCACCAATCCCAGTGCCACAGACAATGCATGCATAGGTATCAACTTCTGTAGCTGCCCCATTCCACATCTCTGCTAGTGCCGCACAGTTTGCATCGTTTTCCATAAACACAGGAAGCGCATAATGCTGCTCCAGTAACACTTTTAGATTATGCTCATGTATAAATGGTACAGAGCTGTAACCGAGCACATCTCCTGATTCTGTTACACTTCCAGGACTACTGATCGCGATTCCTACAATGTGATGGATATTTTTATACTTTTCATGGTAGCGTTGGACCAACTGAAGAAAGTCACAGAATAGTTTAGGAGTATCCGTTTCCTCTTTTTCCATCAGATTGCCACATGTTGACATGCATGCAAGCTTCGTAAAGGTCCCACCGATATCAATCGTTAAAATATAATTCATCCCATCACCAATTTTCTGGAAGCGCATTTCTTTTTGCCAATTTGTAAAACCAAGAAGCACTTTTCTTTTTATGCCGCTCCATCGTCTCTAAATCAAGTCTTACTAATCCATACCGGTTTTTATATTCATTTAGCCAAGACCAATTATCGATAAAGGTCCACACATGATAGCCAAAGCAATTGGACCCTTCGTCTATCCCTTTCTTCAGCCACCGAAGATGATCGGTCATGAAAACAATCCGGTATTCATCCTGTACTTCTCCCAAGCAGTTGTCGATAAATCGTTCTTCCCCCTCTACGCCAATGCCATTTTCGGCAACATACCAAGGGATGTTCGAATAATTGTCACGAATATGAATCGCGATATCGTATAACCCTTTTTCATAAATTTCCCAGCCGCGATGTGGATTCATCTTTGCATCCGGCCATTGATACGGTTTAAAGTATTTTTGTAGCACATCATGGGCAGGATCAGTATCACCTGCTTGCACCCTTCTAGGCTGATAGTAATTAACCCCTAAAAAGTCCACTGTATACTGCTTCATCCACACTAAATCTTCTTCCTCGTAATCCAGCTCAATTTGTTCCCTTTCGATAAATTGCTTCAGCTCATTTGGATAGGTACCATGAACTGCAGGATCTAAGAAACTCCTATTAAAAAGCACATCTGCCCACTTAGCAGCCTCTTGATCTGCAGGGTCCTCACTGCTCGGATAGCTAGGTGTCAAATTTAAGATGATTCCAATTTTCCCTTTATAGGCATTCTCTTTAAATGCTTTTACTGCATAGACATGGGCTAGCATTGTATGAAGCCCTGCCTGGAAAGCTCTTTGTATATCAAATACAGCAGGTAAATGTTTATCGTTTAAGTACCCCATCTCAATTGGGACAATGGGTTCGTTAAACGTAACCCAATCCTCAACAAGATCTCCAAAGCATTCAAACGCCGTTTTCGCATAAAAAGCAAACTCATGGATGATATCTCGATTTTCCCAGCCGCCTTTTACATACAAATGGTATGGCATATCAAAATGAAAGAGGTTAATGATCGGCTTTACTCCGTTATCTATTAACCTAGTGAATACATCCCTATAAAAGACAACCGCCTTTTCATTTACATTCTTTCCATCCGGTAATAATCTGGCCCATGAGATGGAAGTTCTAAAGGAGTTAAAGCCAAGTTCTTTCATCGTTTCGATGTCTTCTTTATATTGAAAATAAAAATCGGAAACATTTTTCGGCCCTATTTGCTGGTAGAATTTGTCCGGCTCTGTTTCATACCAATGATCCCATACCGTTTTTGCTTTTCCATCCACAGCTGAAGCTCCTTCAAGCTGTGGTCCAGAAGATGCAGCACCCCATAAAAAATGCTCCGGGAATGTATTCATTATGTAAGTCCTCCTCACTTTTAGAAATCGCTTACATTACTCTCTGCCTTTATCATATAAAGAAAAAAAAGGACTTGGAACTGCTTCGTCCCAAGTCCTTTAATAAACGCATGAAAACTTTAAAAATGACATTAAATTTTATTGCGCTTTAAAATCCATATGCTTCAAACTCGAAAATTCTTGTTGCCTGATCTCCGCCTTGAGTAGGCTGCTGCACAGATAATCGTACATATCTTGCTTCTGTCAGCGGGATAGTATGTTCACTTATCCCATCGGAATTGCTTGTTATTGTTACAGCTGTTTCCCATGTTTCTCCATCCTTACTTACCTCGATCGTAAACGCTCTCGTATTAAATGCAGCAGGCTCTCCTCCGGCCTCTGCATGTTTCAACACAAAGTGAGAGATCTGATACAAATCACCAAGATCAAGTTGCAGCCAACTAGCCCCAAATGCACACCATTTGCTATTATCCGTCACTTTCCCATCTACAGCATATCGTGGAGCTTCAGCCGCGCCACATTGTCCACTCGCTGTAGCAGCTTTATTTAAAGCGACATTGGATATATTGCTTGCTTCTTCCGTTATCGTGATGAAGCCTTCTTTTAGAAGCACATCTTCGCCTTCACTATTTTTGGCAATCAATTTCACGGAGAAGATTCCCTCTTCTTGATAGATCACAACAGGGTTTTGCTCCTTACTGGAAGAAGGTGTCGCCCCTTCGAAAACCCATTCGACTTCTTCGGTTGCTTCAGAGGATTGATTGAAGAATTGAATTTCCTCACCAGGTGCGGCTATGGATTTACTAGCAGAAAATTCGGCCTTCGGTTTCGGATAATCAGGCCAGACAAATGTTACAGTCTGTCCTTTCTTGCTTCTTTCCAGCTGATGATTGACAGAAACTACTTCAAGCTTTGTCACACTCTCTTTTTGATCCCTTCTAAGTTGAGAAATATAATATACATTATTAGGAATCGCACCGACGAATTCTTTTTTTCCGTTACTTAAATGTCGATAAATCTCATAATGTTTCACATCTTCTGCTACATCCCATTTCAATGCTATATCTGCGTATAGACCCTCATCATAGGTGATATCGTGAACGGTCACTCCAGCAGGTTTTTCAGGAAGGACTTTTTCACTATGTTTATTTGTTACTTTCAGCTCTCCAATATGAACACTATAGTCTTCGATTAATTTATCGCTCTCAAAAAATAATGAAATGGCTGCAAGATTTTCACCAGCAAATTTTTTGAGCTTGATTCGCTCCGTCGTCCATTCCCCATGGCTTTTCTTCTTTATATCAAGGAATTCAAATGCCTCAGGGTCTTCTAGAAAGCTAACACCTAATTTCATGTTAGGTTTTTTATCGGAGCTTTTATAAGTCACGTATACTTCTGTGTCTTTATTGATCGGCAGGTTCGTTTTATACAGTTTCACATGAGTAGCATTCTCCATGGAAAGTGCTCCCGACACCTTTAATGAACTGCCACCATAGTAGGCTTCTTCCCAATCGAAATCGACGTCCAATGCTTTCCCATTGCTTTCGGCCAACCAGCGCCAGGTCGGTAAGATATCTTGCAAACTACGATTATTCCAAGCATTTTGGGACTTTTTCTGTCCATCAATGGCAAAGAATTTCCCGCTTCCTGTATTGAAATTCGTGACAAATGGGAGTTGATTGATGACTGTGCTTTCAGTAAAATAATGAGCCATCCCTTTCCAATTGTCCGGGTTTTCATTTGTTTTACTAGGGTTCCCTGCATTCCCTACCCAAAATTGTTGTTCTTTTTTATAAAAGTCTTCCATATTATCTGTTGTTTTGAATGCCCAATCCGGCCTGTATATCCCTAATGAGGCATACGGAGAACCATTTTGAGGGAATAAATTATCCCAGCTTACTGTAGTATTTGTCCCATTGGCCTCCACATCGATTCCTGCAAATAAATCATAAGGATCTCTATTGATATCCAGCGCTTTTTGGTAGGATCGCTCCTGACTGTTATTCCACCACCAGAAATTAAGGAACATGCTGTCAGATACACGTGTCTCGCCATCTTGCAGGAACATTTTATTGCGGTCTGTCAAATAGTTTTGCCACCTGATACTGCCGTCCTCAACCATCGAATCATACCACATAATGTGCATATCCTCAGGCTTGTTCTCTTGTAAGTAGATAAGGAACTGCTGCATTTTCTCAGCAACAGCAGGCGTTCCACCTTCTGTTTCCTGGTTAATGAACCAGCCATCAAATCCGTAATAATCTGCTACCTCCAACAACTTATCAGCAGCAGGAAACGAGCCATCCTCACGCTGCGACAGCATTTGCTCTACCCAAGCGTCCTGTCCGCCGTAAACTTTTGGCGGGAAGAATACATTCCCTAAAATAGGGACCCCATTTTTATGGGAAGCATCAATGACATCTGCACTTGGTGGCGTAATAATTCCTTCGCCTGCAGAACCTGCCCAATACACCATGATGTCCACGTATTGCCAGTAGCTAAATGTATTGGCAAAGAAGCTGTTTCCTCCTTGGGAAGGAACACCACTAGTATTGGGGTTCAATGCGGATAATGCCACGATTTTTGAATCTGATTGTTGGGTGTCATTTATATTAAAAAGGATTTCTCTTTCGGCAAGTGGTATGGAGCTTCTGTTAAATTCAGCATGTGGGTCTGTTTCTGGACTCCAATTCAATAATGCATCTGGATACCAATAAGAGGATTCCGGTTGTTTTGCAAAACCGTTACCAGGATTCATACAAATTAGCAAAACAGCAAAAGTAAAAAGATACAATAAATGTCGTTTCTTCTTCAACATGCTTTCCTCCCTATCATTTTTTCCATGAGTTCCTATAAAGCTATAAAACTACTTTACCGCCAAACTATGTATCCCACCCACCTTTCCATCCAAGAGGCATGAATAAAGCGCTTTCAAAAATGACGGAATTATTGAAAAATATCCCTCTCAGATGAACAAAACATAAATGATGTAGGATAGGAGTGTCAATTACACAGGGGAAACTACTATAGTTTTTGCATCAATCCTTTAGTTTCTACACCTCGTTACTAGAGATAGTTCTGTACAGCCATATGGATTCAAAGACATAATGAAAGCCGACAAGGTCTAATGATCTTGTCGGCTTTCTAAGGGAGCAGGGGGACGGTTCTCTGCTTCCTCCATCAACCTGCATATCTGTTCGACTGTCACCTCGATTTGCCGCTCCGTCACTTCCGGCTGCATCGCTTCCTCAAGGGTTCTGCATTGTGTTTGAATGGAGAATACTGCATCAATATGTTCATTTAATAATTTCGTGTCGGTGTCAATTCTGCCTGCAATGCCAATCACTTTTATGCCATACTTCCTTGCGAGCTTTGCCACACCCACGGGCACTTTTCCATAGATCGATTGGCTATCCAAGCTTCCTTCCCCCGTAAACACGAGATCGGCATGCTTCATTTTCTCAGCCGCATTTGCATAGTGCAGCACCATTTCTATCCCGGATTGCATGTCAGCACCTAAACATCCAGCAAAAGCCCCACCTAGTCCACCGGCGGCACCAGCCCCGGAAATTGCTTGTATGTTTACACCGAGCCTTTTCTCCACTAAATCAGCGAAGCGTTTTAAGTGCCCGTCCAACTCTATGATTTCTTCCATCGAGGCACCCTTCTGGCCTGCAAAAACAAACGCCGCTCCTTGTGGGCCATAAAAAGGATTCATCACATCACTTGCAATGGTGATGGTACACTCCGAGAGCTCCGGTAATACGCCCTCTGTCGAGAAATCGTATGCATGCAGCAACGGATTTCCGTCTTCTGGAGTCAACAGCCTTCCAGCTTGATCATAAAACCTCCAGCCAAGTGCCTGCAACATCCCAAGGCCGCCATCATTGGTTGCACTTCCACCCAGAGTTACTACAAGATGTCGATATCCTTTGGCAATTGCGTCCCGGATTTGTTCTCCAAACCCATAGGAGTTCGACTTCATTGGATTTCGTTTGTCGATTGGAACTAAGGTAAGACCCGTACTTTCTGCACATTCGATGACTGCATGTGGCTTTCCATCGTAATCAAACACACCATACTTTGCTAATACCCGCTCCATTAAAGGTCCGGATACTTCCACTTCCTCGACTTTTCCTTTGTTGGCATAAAGTAGCGCCTCCACGGTTCCCTCTCCTCCATCTGCCATCGGTAAAATTTCAACCCCTGCAGACGGAAAAACAGCTTTCACACCTTTTGCCACAGCCTCGCCTACTTTATAAGCAGACAAGGAGCCTTTAAAGGAATCCGGGGCTACAAGTATATGTTTCAATCTAATCACCACCACTGTATTATCTTAAAGAGGACGGTAAACCAGCTATCAGTTTACCGTCCCCCTCCATGTATTTATCCTTCAATCTTTATCCAAACAAATTCATAAGGCTTTAATGTTACTTCTGCCCCGACAGATTCTCCTGTCAGCAGATTCGTGCCTGACACTTCCTCACCAAAGCGGCATACCGTTTCATTTGCGTCTACGTTGACTGCAAAATACACCACATCACCTGTTTCGGTATTTTCACGCTTCAAACCGAATAGCTGTTCACCCAATTCCAGTACGGACTGCTCTGCAAATGGGGAAAATGCTTTTTCCGCTTGACGGATTTCGATCATGTTCGTAAGGGTAGAAAAGATTTCTTTTCTTCGTTCATCTGTTACCAGCTCTTCCACGATCTGGTTGTATTCAAGCTTTTCCCGATTAATTCGACGGTTAATGCCTGATTCCTCTAAGCCTTTATAATCATTTCGTGAGCCTAATAGAGAATGATAGTAGATGGCCGGCACGCCGATGCATGAAAGCAAGATGGAATGGGCAGCCAGCATCTTGTTGATCTGTTGATCCTCTGTCAGGTCCTCTTCTTTGTTTACCAAGGCATCCGAGTAGTTGATGTTCAGTTCATAGACGGATTGTGTGCCATCGGGGTTGCTCTTGTACGATACACGCCCTCCGTTTTCCTCCACTTTTTCCACTAGTAGCTGTTTTTCTTCCTCGGTTAGAATTCCTTCTGTCGGTCGCATTCCTATTCCATCATGACTTGCCAGGAAATTGAAATACGTAGCGTTGTCCGATACTTTTCCGATCGTTTTGGCCCATTGGGTTAGCTTGGATGCATTGTGTGTCGTCAAGGAAAACAGCACTAATGGCGGCAATGAAAATTGGTAGACCATATGTGCTTCGTTTGTTCCATCTCCAAAATAGCTGATATTTTCTTGATGGGGCACATTCGTTTCCGTGATAATTTGAGTGTTCTTGTTCAGTTCATCCAACAGGACTCTCCATAGCTGGATCACTGCATGGGTCTGCGGCAGATGGATGCATGAAGTCCCTGATTCTTTCCAAAGGAATCCGATGGCATCCAGACGAATACTTGTCCCGCCTTTATGCACATAGGCGATAAGGATATCCGTCATTTCCTTCAGTAGTGGAAAGTGGGCGACATTGACATCGACCTGATCCTCACTGAATGTTGTCCAAGCCGTTTTCTTTCCATCCTTCCCATCGTATTCATGGAATAGCGGGGAAGTTCTTGGACGAACGACGTTGGAAGCATCAAAGCTTGGATCATGTGGAATGAAATATTGCTGGTACTTTGCTTCTCCATCTATATATCCTTGGAACCAGCTGCTTGATTTGGAAATATGGTTGGCAACAAAATCGTACATCATTCGATAATCCTTAGAGAACTTCTCCAGGTCGCTCCAGTCCCCTAAATCAGGGTGAATTTCACGGTAATCCGTAACGGAAAATCCATCATCTGAGGTATAGGGGAACATTGGCAGCAAGTGTACATCTGAAATTTTATTTCCAACCTGTTCGGTCAAAAACTTTTGGAGCGTTTGAAGGGTTGGAACACCTTCTTCGTAAATGCTGTCTCCATAGGTGATCAGATAAACATTTTTTTCGCTTACTGGCGTATCCTCTTTCCAATCCTTCTGCTTCCATTCCTGAAGGAGTGTCTTCATTTCTTCCAAATAAGAAGCTTCGTAGGTTTCGCCATAAACCTCTTTCAAAAGCGATTCTATTTTTTCATGTAAAGCGTTGGACATGGGAATCATCCTTTATGTCAATTTTATTGTTACATAGCCTTTTGATGGTATCTCTATAACTCCGTCCACTTTTTCCTGTTCCGTCTCATATAAGTTGGTTATAGCCTGGTTAGTGAACACTTCAGAGGCAATAGAGAAACGTTGTACATCCTCAGACGGGTTAAAGAACCTTACAATCACACCATTTTCCTCATAGGCCTGCTTGCATGTACTCATAAATACAGCCTGGTTATCTATATTAAATAAGGAATTGGAGGGCTGTAATTCTTTAATTGGCATTGGCAGCTCAAATCGTTCCAATCTTTCTTCGAACGTATTTAAGGACTGATGCTGATAAGTGGCATAATGCTTAATATAGTAATCCGTTTGGGAAAATAATTCTGTCTTTTCCATTTTCGTGCCCTTCCACACAATGGCATAATCAAATTCCATTTCCTGCTGGAGCTGGGCATCAGGCGTATAGACCACTTTATTGTTGATGCCGGATGCTCGTCCTGGACGCCATTCCAGGTTGTCACGGCCCAGTAAGCCGACACTACGGAATAACGTAAGGGCCAGTTCATTTGTCTCGGCCAACACTTCATATTCCTTTATTCCTTTTGTAATAGTGGCGAAGCTTGCTTTCTCACTTGTTACGCCTACAAAGTTTTCCAATGGATAGATCGGAACCGGTGCTTCAGCAAAACCTTTTTCTCTCCAGCCTTCCAAATATGGCTGGACTACAGGACGTTCAATCACACTGAATGCTTGATCTGCGTAAGAGTGCGCTACATTTTCCAATCCTGTGGAAAGCAACACGCGGATACGATGATCCTTGCATATGTTATCGATTCCATGATGGACACGCACCATCTCTTCCCCTTCTTGGAGAATAAAGGTAGTGACAATCTTGACGATTTTTGTATCCTGGCTGCGATTTTCCCCATTCAATTCAACAGGTAGCTCAGCAGTAAATTCTACAACCAGCCTCTGTGAGAACTCACCCTTTTCTACCTCCATGAGTCTTGCTTCGTTCCAGTAGATGGGCTGATCATTTTTTAACGGGGAGAAATCATAGGAGTCCCCGGCATCTGCTACATTTTCAAAGCGGATGAAGTTTTCCAGCTTTTGCTTCGTTTGCTTGTTTTCCAGTGTTAGGACATGATCCCCCAATGTTACGCGATACACATCATTTTCGATAAATGCTTCCTTACTTGGGTGTACTTTTGTTACCGCAGTTTCTTGCTCTTCCACAAAAAGAGTCGTGTAGCCCATTGCTGGTACATCCATCATCTTTGCTTGGATAACAGAGCGGTAGTAGCCCGGTACTTCCACTTCCTTTTCGCCTTCAGCTGTGACGACGATTTTCTTGCCTCCGCTTATATACTCCTGGGAAAGAAGTTCGAAGGGTACTGGATCTCCATGCAAAGAATTAAGCTTGAATGTTGTTTCCTTTGTGAATAGCACTTTTTCTACCAGTCCGGTGTAGGGTTTGGCATTCGTATTAAAGACGACCGAGATATTCTCCTGTCCCGTTTGTGTACTAATCGCTTTTGTCAGCTGTTTTTTTATAATATTTACGAGTCCGTCAGCGATACGGTTGACCTTTTCGAGGCGAACGATTATGTCATGGTTTGTGTCATCCGAGTTACATCCGCCAATACTGTCATGAGCATGTACATCGAACAGCATTTTCCACATGGAATCCAACCATCTTTGAGGGTAGGAGAGTCCTAAAGCTTTTCCAAGCACCGCAAGAGGCTCGAGTACATATAAGATTTTATTTTCCACATCGTAGTTCAGTTTCTTCAAGTCATAGCGCTGAGAACGGATTGTGTTATGAATGCGTGACTTTTGGGAGGCAATCAATTCACCCTCGATCACATTTTCAAAAGCCGATTCATCCTCCCATGTTTCCTTCATAAAAGATTCAAAGTCGGATAGGATGTATTCATATTTATCATCTTTTTCATTGAGTTCTTTTACTGTTTCCGGAAAATGGTCGCGGACAAGGACCTGGTCACCGCCTGCTGGCAGTAGCAGATTATCTGTACTCTCATTCATAGCAGCCAATTTATCCAGTAAAGGAATGAGCCGTTCTTGGTGATATTCTTCGTCTGCCGCTAAAAACTTCCCTGGACCATAGCCGAAGTAGATATTGTTCGCCTTCACTGTCTTTCCATCCGGAGCCTTCCAGGTGAAATTCAAGTCACCGTTCAATTGGTCTGTGTAGATCCCGCGCTGCAGGATGCTGTAATCAATTCCAAACCCTTCAAAGATGGAGGGCAAGTACATATTTTGACCGAAGATGTCCGGCAGGTAACCATTGTTCATGCTGTGGCCCATTTCTGTTGCCATTCTTGTTCCATACAGCAGATTTCGGATGATGGATTCTTTATTGACTAACAGGGAATCGGTCTGTGTATACCACGGTCCGACAAAAATCCGCTTAGCAGCGACGAGCTTCTGTAAACGCTCGCGCTGCTCCGGACGAATTTTTAAATATTCATCGACAACAGACATCTGTGCATCAAACACATAGCCGTTGTAATCAGGATCTTTTTCCAGGACATCCATAAGATAGTCCAAGTTTTCTACTAATAGTACGTTTGAATCCTCTATGGTAAAGTACCACTCACGATCCCAGTGGGAATGTGGTACGACGTATACTTTTTTTTTGTTCGTCATGTTTTCTCCTCCAATTACTTGGATTTACTTGGCTTGACGCTCTTTTCTTTTGATCAGGGCAAAACGGATGAAGATGTTGGAGAAGGCGATGAACGCTGCTCCGACAGCCAGTCCAATCAGATATGCCCAAACATTTTCCACTAGCGGCCAGCCCCAGATTGCAGGAAGTGGATACCATTGTACGGCACCTAAGAAAACTGCCGTACATGCTCCTAGAATCGCTCCGATAATGTTCAATGGAATGGTAATGATCGGGTTGCGAAGCATGAACGGGATTGCCCCTTCACTGATCGCAATGAACCCTAGCAATAAGGATGTGTTTCCTGCTACACGAAGGTCCGCATCAAAGACGCGACGCCCCACTACATAACGGTCAATAACGGTTGCCAGTCCCAATCCGATTGGCGGGATAACAATGGCTAATACACGTGCGGTTAATGGGAAAATCTCATCGGCAGCAAGACCGATGGCAATTGCTCCTGCCGCTTTATTGATTGGTCCACCCAAATCAAATGCTGTTGCGGACGCAATGATGGAAGAAAGAACTAGTGCTCCAGAGTCTTCCGCTCCGGCGATAATTTTCGTCAATGATGCATTCAATGCACCAAACACAGGATCTACAAAATAGAAGTTCATAAAGAAAATACTCAATACACTGATTGCCGGGATGATCAGCATCGGCTTCATGGCCTGGAAGTTCTTGCCGAGCTTGATTTTTTCATTGGCAATTTTAGATACATAACCTGCTGTCAAACCTAGAACTAAAGCTCCTAAAAATCCGGATGCAACTCCGCCTTCGACTCCCCAGAAGGTGAAATGAAGTCCGGCAGCAAATGCTCCCCCGATAAAACCGGAAACGAGACCTGGACGGTTGGCAAGTGCATAGGCGACAAACGCACCGAATACAGGATACATGAATTTAAAAATGAGTCCGCCGAATTTATCTAGATGATGCAGTATTTTAAAGAATTCATTTGAATGTGTTGCATATTCCGGATTGCCTATTTCCTGTACCAATCCGAAAGGCATTGCCCCAAGCTTGGCCAAACCGATCATAAGACCAGCTGATACGATAACCGGGATCATGTAGGAGATACCAGTCAGGATTGCTGCTGCCATTTCAGAAAAGAAGCCTTTTTTCTCTTCGTTCCCGTTTGCAGCATCCTCCGCTTCCTTCACGATGCCGTCCGGTTTTTCCAATACGCGATTAATCATGTCTTTTGCATGTCTTAATGGTTCTGCCACTCTCGTACGGATATATGGTAGGCCGTTGAAGCGCTCCATTCCCTTTGGCGCGATATCGGTTGCAAAGATAACAGCATCCGCTTCACTGATCAACGCCTGTGTATGCTTGTCCTCAAGTCCATTGGCACCCTGCTTTTCCACTATTACTTCCACTCCAAGCTCGCGGCCGGCTTTTTCCAATGCTTCGGCTGACATGTACGTATGTGCGATACCAGCTGCACAGGCGGTAATAGCTAATACTTTCTTTCTTGGTCCTTTCACTGCGGCCATCTTTTCTTCCTTTTTCTCCACAGTGTCCAAAGCCTGCAATAAGGAGCTACTGTCCTTTGCATCATAGAGACGCTTGAGATAATCAGGATTCATCAGTCTTGTACTCAGCTCGGATAAAAGCTTGAGGTGCGTGCTGCCTGCTTCTGTATCAGGAATGGCCAGTAAGAATACTAGCTCTACTTGGTTGGATGGATCCAGACTTTCCCACGTAGAGATTGGTTTTTTCAGCCTAGCCACAGCAAATGCCGCTTTTTTAACAGCCTTGGATTTTCCATGAGGAATTGCAAGACCTGCTTCCATACCGGTTGGGGAAAGCTGTTCGCGTTCTATTACTGCTTGTACAAACGGTTCTTTTGCTACTAGATTTCCATTTTTATAAAGAGCATCGACTAACTGCTCAATGACTTGCTCTTTTGATGTCCATTCGGCATCCAAGAAGAGTAAGTTTTCATTTGTCATATTTCTTAGTTCCATGACAGTCACTCCTGTTTGACATATTTGAAAGAAATGTAGTTATTTTTTTAAGTATGAAATCAATTGTAAAACCGCTTACATGTTATTTATATCATGGGACACGTTTGGAAAGTTGTACGGTCGATGTACTATTGTACGGAATCCTGTACAAGTGTTATTATGTCGAATAGAGGAATAGATATGAAATAAAGGGGGGAATTGCATGGGAAGAGTGATTGAAAGGTTCGGACCAGCTGTTCCATCATTAAGCCATTCTGAAAAGCATGTGCTCTACTACATTGATGACCACTTAGATATTGCGAAGAATATTCCGTTAACGGAGATGGCTGAAGCCAATAATGTGAGTACGACCACAATTGTTCGGATGTGCCATAAGCTTGGCTTAGAGGGATTCACGGAGCTGAAATACATTTTGAAGACATTGGATCAGGACCATATTCCAAGTGATGAAAACATTATAAAACGTCATCAGCAGGACCTGGATTCTATGCTTGGACAATTGAGCATTGATGATATTAATAGAATCACCCAGTTGATGGTGAAGGCGGATAAGATTGTGATTGTGGCAGTGGGACTTTCGAAGATGATGGGGGAATACTTAAGCAAGCTGCTGATGCAGGTGAACAAGCCCACCTTCTATGTGTACGAATCCCATATTATCGACCTGCTCTCCAATATGGTCGGGCGCGATGATCTGGTTATCTTCGTCTCCTCGAGCGGAGAAACGCAGACCATCCTGAAGATTGCGGAAAAGCTGAAATATCATCAGGCACCAACAGCAGCCATTACCAATACAGTAGATAGCAAATTAAATAACCTTGTTTCCGCTTCGCTCAGTGCGAATGTTGAAAGAGTGACGTTTTCTGGGTACGACCTGACTGCACGGTCCACACTTCTGGTTCTGATTGATATTATCTTTGAATCGTATCTGATGCAAAAGCTTCGGGAGAAACAAAAATAGGGCAATCCATTGTGGATGCCCTATTTTTTTAAGCTGTTTTTTCACTCTGCGTACCAAGTGAGTGGCTAAAAAAACCTAGAAAGCAGGGAGAACTGTCCCCTCCTTTCTTAACTTGGGTCTCGGGACCTGTCCCCACAGCCATCTAACTACACCAATACAGCTCCATTATCCAACAAATACCCCCGCAATTTCTGCACATCTATTTCTCTAGGAGCAACTCCATCAACCAGTGCCATTGCCGCAGCGGTCCCTGCAGCTTGGCCTGTAGCCATGCAGCTTGGGGTTAAGCGTGTAGTGGCTAGTGCCTCGTGAGATGTGGAAATGCATCTCCCTGCTACTAATAGATTGTCAATTAATTTAGGTACGAGGCATCTGTAAGGAATTCCATAACTCCCGTCACCCTCGATGTCATTTGCCTGTACGCCGCGCCCTGTTGGATCATGTATATCTACCGGATATCCGCTTAGAGCAATCGTATCGTCATATTTCTTCCCAACGATAACATCTTCAATCGTTAGCGTATATTCCCCTTCGATTCGTCTTGTTTCCCGTATTCCAATTTGTGATCCGACAGCAGATATGGAGGCTTTTTCAAATCCAGGGATGGTGGTTTGTAAGAATTCCGCCATCATCATGACTTGTTTTCTACCTTCTTTTTCCCCTTTTGTTAGGTCAAATACGTTGGTTCCGTCCAGTCCTTGGACTCTTGTGCAGTTGACAAGCACTTCATCCTCCTCCGGTCCGATGAAGAACAACACCTGGTCACGGTTAATAGGTACTCCTGAGTCATTCCATTCCTTGTAAAATCCCTGTACACCTGTCAGTGGTAATTCATCTAGTTCTGCAATAGGTGTCTTTTTGTAGAAGTTTTCAGGATCTTTTTTCATGGCAGCTTTTACTTTGGAAACGTCGACACCACGCATCCGAAACTTCATGGTGAGTGGCTGTGTCTTGTTATCATTGTCCCTTCCTTTTAAGCAGGGAGATCCTGAGAGGTAGGCGATGTCTGCATCTCCGGTTGTATCTACAAACTGCTTGGCTGAAACTTGAATGGGGCCAGATTTTGTAACAAGGCGTATGCTTTTAATCATTCTATCTTCTACTTCGACGTTGTCTACAAAACTATGAACAAGAACTTCCACTTCAGCTTCTTCTAGCATATCTAATACCAGTAATTTATATTTTTCAGGATGGTAAGGAGTGACTGTATTCGTAAAACCAACGGTATCGCGCAGATGACCAGGAGATCCTCCATCTTTCATTAACCGCTCCACAATTTCTTGTGCTATCCCTTTAATGACTTGGCGTCCTGTTTCTGTATGAAAGGTCATCCATGGGTATACAAGGGCGACTGTAGACATGCCACCTAGAAATCCGTATTTTTCCACAAGCAGTGTTTTGGCACCTGCTCTTCCCGCTGCGATTGCTGCATTAATTCCAGCTGGACCTCCGCCCGCTACTACTACATCAAAATTTAGTTTGTTCTTCAAATTGAGCACTTCCTTATCTGTAGTCTATTTCTCTTGCTATTTTCCACCTGTCATTGTTACACCCTCAATGAATTGCTTCTGCGCAAAGAAAAAAACAATTAGTAGAGGAATCGTTGCCATGACGGAAGCACTCATCAATAACTCCCATTTTGTCCCAACCTCATCCGTGAATAGAGCTAGCGCCAGCGGCAATGTCATGAGTTCTTTTGAGTTGATATAGATCAAAGGTTCATAGAATTCGTTCCAGCTTGTTAGAAATGTAAAAATCGTTAAGGTAGCCACTGCCGGTTTTGCAAGTGGCAGCATGATATTCCAATATATTCGGAAGTAGGAACAACCGTCAAGCTTGGCTGCTTCTTCCAGTTCTTTTGGAACGAGAAGGAAAAACTGTCTCATGATAAAGACACCGAATACTCCAGCTGGACCTAAAATAGGAATAGCTATCAAAGGTACATGTGTGTTTATTAATCCTAAATCGCCCATCCAGATAAATAATGGAATCGTGATGACCTCTACAGGGATCATCATAGTGCTTAGTAAGCAAAGGAATAAGAATGAACTCCCACGGAACGATAGTTTAGCAAAAGCGTAGCCTGCTAGTGAACCAAAGAATATTGTCCCCACTGTTACTAAAACAGCGATATAGATACTATTGAAATAGAAAAGGTGAAACGGTGTTTTTTCTAAAACATCCAGATAGTTCTGCCAACGGAATGGATCAGGAATAAACTGAAAGGTAAAAATCTTGGTTGGATCCTTGAACGAGGTGTTAATCATCCATATGAAAGGCACGATCATCACAAGTGACACGATGGATAACACGCTATAAAACGCTACCCGTGTCCATACGCCCTTTTTCATTCTCGTCTTATTGCTCATGGAACACCCACCTCTTTCGTAATACCCATTGAATAATGGTAAAGACTAAGATTATCAAAAACAGAATGATGGCAATAGCTGATGCATATCCGAAATCAAATAATTTAAAGGCCGTTTCCCAAATGTAGTAGACCAGTACTTTCGTGTGATTACCAGGTCCTCCGCCTGTCATAACATAAATCTGTCCGAATACCTTCATGGAGCCGATCACTGTCAAAATTAATGTTAAGAATACAGTCGGTGTAATCATCGGCAAGGTTACATGCCTAAACTGTTTCCATTTGTTTGCTCCGTCTAAATGAGATGCTTCATAAAGTGTTTTAGGTACCTGCTGTAGGGCCGCTAAGAACAGTACCATATTCAAGCCGACATTTTTCATGGCACTGACCACAATGACTGTCACCATTGCCAATTGCGGGTCATATAGCCACGCAGGCCCTTCAATGCTGAACCCCCGTAAAATTTGGTTGATAAACCCCTCTTGGGTGGCGAACATATATTTCCAAATAATCGACCAAACAACGATGGATGTCATAACAGGAATGAAGATGGCTGTTCGAAAAAGACCCATTCCAGGGAGATTACGGTGTAAGAGCAATGCAAGAAACAATGCCATAATGATATTAATCGGTACAAGTCCTGCAGAAAAAACGAGTGTATTTTTTAAAACTACTCCGAATTCAGGGTCACTTGCCAATCTTTGATAATTTTCGATACCAATAAAATTCGGATCACCTAGCAGCTGCCAATCGGTTAGGCTCATATAGAAGGAATAGATGAGCGGACCTAACATGACAACTAAAAAGCCAAGTACCATCGGACTAATAAAGAGGTATCCGTAGAATGCTTCACTTCCGATAAACTTCTTTCTCTGTTTCTTTGTTAAAGGGAGATTTCCCACTGTTTTCAGTTTGGCTTCCAATTGTCATCCCACCTTATATTTGGTCCATAGCATTTCTGAAAGATGATACTTTTTCTTTTATGCTTTCCACTGTTTGACCTACGACAATCGCTCCTAGCATGACACCTTTTACCCCAGCCTGATGGAGAAGGAATAGGTCATCTTCTACAAGGGATCTTTGGGATGGAATCAACACCGGCACATCCATTTTATCCACTAGGGATCCATAGGTAAGGATGTCTTGAAATGTCAGGGGGGATCCATATTCTTCTCCCGGGATAATAGATGCTTCTAGAGCGGTTATGCCCAGTTTATTTACCAAGCCTAATGTTTCGTGGCTATAGTTTGCAGGGATGGCGAAGGTTTTTTCTATCGGATGGAGTTTCATCATCCAGCTAGGCATGTGGTTGGCATAAATAGAAAAATAATCAAACCCGATTTTTGAAAGTAAATTCATTTCACTTTGTTGTATATCTTTAAATGAACCACCCGGAACAATTCCCAGGGGACCAGAATATTCAGATCTAATTTGATGAAATACTTCCATATAAGCTTCTGTTGAGTGAAACTTATTTCCTGAAGCTCGATGGTCTACATTTACATGCATTTTCACTGCATCGGCTCCTTCACTAAGCGCGGCCTTAGCCAGTTCGAGGTTGTTTTCTGGCAAACTGACGATTAAGGTCATTTTTTTCTCTTCTAAGAATTTCTTTAAAGAATACACCACACTATATCACCTCTAGGAATAGGCAAGCGGTTAAACCTATTAAGGGTTAACCGCCTCCCGATTCATTATTTTTCGCTGAATACGCCTATATTATTGCTTTTGAAAAATGCACCATACACACTCGACATCCTTTACTTTGGTGCTCTTTTCCTGTATGAAAGCATTTTTTCGAATTTGAATTTCCTTTTAGTATCGCTGGTAAAAAACTCAAATGCCGATTTTTACGGACAAAAGCAACAAACTTTACGAAAAGCGCCTTATTTTTTAAGCATTGGATTGATTTTTTCTTCCATGTCTTTAAGAATTTCTTCCGGTTTCTTTAATTTGCCAAACAACTCATCAAATCCGAATTGGATAGCATTATCGATTTTTTGCCACTCCATATGACCTTCTTGAAGTCTTGCATTATCCATCTCATCAATAACTGCACGTTGAATACTTTCTACTGGCGGGTTATTTGGTTGGTTAACAAAATCGTCAGAACTTAATACTGATTCACGTGGAGGTACAAAGAATGTTGAAGAAGCTGTAATCCCCTCTTGGCTTGTTAAAAACTTCAGAAGTTCTTTTGCTTCTTCAGGATGTTTGGATCCTGCAAACATGGTGTAACCTGCTTGACCTAACATCGGGAATCTACCTTCTGGTCCCTCAGGTAGTGGTGCAATGTCCCAAGTGAAATCTTGTACTTCCCTTGCTCTTGATACATAGCTATATACATCAAAGAACATACCGATTTTCCCGGATTCAAAGCTTACTTGCTCACCTGCTTTAGGGTGGGATTTATCAGCAAACATCATGCGATCGAGCATGTTTAATGTATCCACGCCTTGCTGATTATTCCAAGTGAATTTAGTTGTATCTTCATTAAATAGGCTTCCACCATTACTCCACGTATGGGAAAGTAAGGCAATCCAAGTATTCCAATCACGGAAGAAGTTGGCCCCATATGTGCCACTTGCAGAGATTGCTTTCGCTGACTTTTCGAACTGCTCCCAATTCCACGTTCCATCGGCTACATGCTCGTTTGGAGTTTTTTCACCTGCATTCACAAATAGGTCTTCATTATAGAAAAGAACCATTGGTGGTGTGGAAAAAGGTACGCCATAAAGTTTGTCCTCTTTCTCGAATAACTCTAATGTGGATGGGAAGAAATCATCCATGTTATATTCTGCATCCTCTTTGAAAGACGAGATGTCCTCCAAAATGCCGTTTTCCATGAACTGTGGTACCATTCTCTCTGCTGCCCAACCTATATCAGGCAATTCTCTTCCTGCTGCTAAAACAGTTATTTTTTGCTGATAGTCTGGAAACGGTACACTTTCCAAGTTCACCTTAATATTCGGGTGTGTCTCGTAGAATTTTTCTAGTAACTGATTATACATTTCTTGATGCGCTTCATTTCCCCAGATCATAAATGTCAGTTCTATTTTTTCCTTACTATCTTTCGATGAACCTGATGTATCCGTGTTATTACTACAAGCTATTGTAAGCGTTAACAATAAAAAGGTTAAAAATATCATTCCCAGCTTTTTCGTCGTCTTCATCTTTATCTTCTTCCCCCTCTCCTATGACTCTATTGTAAAAGGAGAGCCACTTTTAAACTATCCTCTCAAGCGAAGAAAAGGTTCGCTGAGGATAGTTGTTTAAAAATTACGATAACTTGCGATATTCCTTTGGGGTCATACCCACTTCTTGTTTGAAAAGAGTCATGAAATGCTTCGGGCTTTTATATCCAGAAAGTTGGGCTACCTCATAAACCTTTAGATGTGTATCTTTTAAGAGTTTTTTTGCCTTGTTTAAGCGTTGAATAGTTAAATAGTCTGTAAAGGTCTGGTTAAGCTCCGTTTTAAATAGCTGACCGACATATTGCGGATGAAGATACATAAATTCCGCAATTTGCTTTAAGGTGATTTCCTGGCCCAGATGATCATCAATGAACGTTATTATTTTTTTGAAGTTTCTCGAAACCTCACTGTTCTCTTCTTCCTCTTCTTTAAATATTTTTGAGAGTACTTCTGACAATTCCACACGATTGACCGGTTTGAGTAAGTAATCCGTGATTCCGTATCGAAGGGAGGTTCGCGCATACTCAAAGTCACTATGTCCACTTAAAATGATGATAGGTACATCCAGAGACACCTGGCGGACCTTTGCAATGAAAGCCAATCCATCCATTGCACCCATCCGGATATCTGTAATGATAAGATGGGGTAAACGTTGATGGACAAGAGTTAAGCCTTCCTCCCCGCTTTTGGCTTCCACTACTTGATACTTTCCGATTACATCTTCAAGCAAAACTTTCAATCCTTGTCTGATTATCGATTCGTCTTCCACTACTAGTACTTCTTTCACGAGATTATTCTCCTTTCTTAAGATGAGGTAAGGTGACAATAACTGAAAACCCCTTATTTTGTTCACTTTGTATCTCGAGACCGTACTTGTTGCCATACAGTAATTGAATTCGTTCATGAACATTTGTTAGGGCAATCCCGTTATGTCCTGCGGATGTTAGTGATTCGTGCGTCTTAAGACTTTGTTTTAATTCTTTCAGTCTATTTGTGTCTACTCCTTTTCCATTATCAGAAATGACAATTTCTACTTTTTCTTCTTTTAGCGTAGCTTGTATGGTGACCGTTACTCCCCTGCTTCCTAACCCATGAACGATGGAATTTTCTATGATTGGCTGTAACATAAGCTTTGGCACGGTGGTATCCAATAAGTCATAAGGAATATCTTCTGTATATTGAAGTTTGTCCCCCATTCTTACCTTTTGAATGGTGATATAAGATCGAATGAAGGATACCTCTTCTTTTAAGAAAACAATCTTGGAATTGTTTTCTATGGTATAGCGAAGAAGCTTTCCTAAGGATGACACCATATCGGATACTTCCAAATTTCCTTTTGTTATGGCCAGCATGTTAATGGATTCTAATGTGTTGTAGAGAAAATGGGGATTCATCTGACTTTGCAGGGCACGTAACTCTGCGTCCTTTTCTCTTAAACTAGTCTTGTACACTTCGGAGACGAGTCGATCGATTTCACTCATCATGACATTGAATCCTTTTCCAAGCTCTCCTATTTCATCTTCTGAATCGATGGAAACACGCTGTGAGAAATTCCCCTTCTCGACATCCACCATCGCTTCTTTTAATCGATGAATCGATCCTACCAATGGTTTGGACAATATAAATCCTAGAATGGAGGCAATTAGTATGCCAGCAAGTACAACAAAAAGAGATACCTTTCTTAGATCGTTTACTTCACTTAATATTTCTGATTTCGGCGTAAGCATGATAATGCTCAATCCAGTATTTTCGGATTTATTGAATACCATTAAGTATTCAATGCCGTTAAGAACAATGTTGGTATTATTATTTACCTCTCTGTTCTGTACGGCTGTCAGTACTTCGGGAGAGATAAGCTGATCCCCTTGATTGGGATAGATGAATTCATTTTTATCATTTACGATGAAAATTTGACTTTGCGAATTTGCGTTGCTTACGATTTCTTCAATAAGCTGTTGTTTCAAATCAATTTTAATCATTCCTAGTGGGATTTGTGTCGAAGGTTCCCGGATTAATCTGGCCACTGAAAACACTACCACTTCCGTATCTAAATAGTAGTTTGGATGGTGGAGAGGCAGAATCACCCACTGCCCATCCGCTTGTGTTATTTGTTGGACCCAATCATTATTCTGTTCGAATACTTTTAAGCGAATGGTATTGGAATCTAAATTGCTGAATATATTGCCATCGTTCGCCATGATATGAATTCCTCTGATTTCATTTCTCATGTGAATAAGACTTGAAATATAGCGCCAAATTTTGACTCTCTCACTGGCAGGGGGAAAGGAGGTGGTGAGATTCGTTTCTTGGTGATTTTTTAAGATATTTAAAACCTCCTGATCATAAAGAGGCGACAAGGAGATAATTCGCATTTCCTTAATATATCGATCGAGATTGCGATTAATTTGATCGGCAAGCTGGATGGAATATTCCTCCGCCTTTCTTTGCGAGGATTTGGCAAACTGGTAATAAGTAATACTACCTAATATTGCGGCAGTAAGTAAGATTAATAATGAAAAAACAAGAAAGAGCTTCATGCGGTAAGGTAAGGATAATAGCCTTCTTCGAAAGAATACCAGGATGTTTTCCATCGTTATGAGATTCCCCTTTTACTAGATGCTTTATTACTATCATGAGTTCTCTTATTACTGGATTGGCAACAAGGATGCACCGATAACTCCAGCTTTCGTGCCCAATCCTGCTGGTACTATTCTGATGGATCCCCGTAAACTTGGATATACTAGTTTATCTACTTCTTTACGAAGAGGCGTTAGAATTTGGTCACGAGATTTCATTACACCTCCACCAAGAACAAATATTTCCGGGTTTATAGAATGGACCAGGTTTGCAATTCCAATGGCCAGATAATGAATAGCTTCCTCAATAATTTCTTGTGCAACCGTATTTCCTTCGGCTGCTAGTGCAAATACTTCCTGGGCATGATTTATATGGCCAAGTCTTTCTTTACCTTCTCTCGTTATTGCAGTCCCACTAGCTAATGTTTCTATTGCGCCCGGATTTAGGGTGGAGGATTTTTTGCCTCCTAGCATTACAATCATATTGCCTATTTCCCCTGCATATCCTTGTGCTCCACCAAAGAGATTTCCATTAATGACAAATCCTCCACCAATTCCGGTACTTACAGTGATGTAATACACACTATGAGCACCTTTCCCCGCACCCATTCTAGCTTCTGCTAACGCCGCTGCATTGGCGTCATTATCCAAGGTAACCTTTATACCTATCTGTTTTTCTATCATGTGTACGATGGGGATTTGATCCCATCCTGGTAGATTTGGTGGACTTAAAATAATCCCTTTACAAGAATCAAGTGGTCCCGGGGAGCCTATACCTACTGTTAATACTTCTTCATTTCCTTTCACTTCTTGAATCATAGAAACTATTTTTTCTATAACGTACTCTGGACCTTTTTCAGCCTCTGTTAACTGTTCTTGTTCTCTTATTATTTCTCCCGTATTGTTTATTAGTGCGACTCGAACATTGGTACCACCTAGGACAACGCCAATTCTATGGATTGTCATATTCGTTTCTCCTTACTAGTAGTTTTTATATTCTGTCTTCTTTACTGATAGTAACAGCGTCCGGTTCGCCGCTGCCATTCTCGAGATAGTTTCAAAGGTTATATTCATTTATTCTTACATGGTTTGTTGATTGTATGTAATTAATCATACACTAAATCCTGGTTATAGAATATTTAAGGATTATAATATTGCTGTGGAAAGCATATCTGCCATAGATGTCAATAACATACATATCTCCAAGAAAAAAACAGGGCCACCTGATGGGATGGCCCTGTTTTTTATGGATGAGAAACGATTAATCGGATGTCGCCTTGGATTGAATATTCCCCGAGGTCACTAGGTAAGATGAAATGATCCCCCTTTTGCAGCTTGAATGTACCTTCTGCTGTATCCAATTGTCCTTTACCGTCGATTACACTTGCGATGAGGAAACGGTGTGGTTGCGAAGTAGTATAACTTCCTGTGATGTCCCATTTATATACCGTGAAATACTCTGCTTTCACATAAGTAGTAATGGTTGTATCCCCTACCTTTTCTACCTTTGGTGTCACGTTGACATTTTCATGCGGTATGGTGGATACAGCAATGGATTTTTCGATATGTAATTCACGTGTATTTCCGTTTTGATCTCGGCGATCGTAGTCGTATACTCTGTATGTAGTGTCAGAGCTTTGCTGGGTTTCAAGGATTAACACTCCTGCACAAAGTGCGTGGATGGTTCCGCTTGGGACATAAAAGAAGTCACCAGGCTTCACAGAAATGCGAGTAAGCAGTTCTTCCCATTCTCCTTTTTCCACTCGATTTATAAACTCTTCCCGTGTTTCTGCTGTATGCCCGAAGATGATTTCCGCACCTTCTTCACAGTCAATCACATACCAGCATTCGGTCTTGCCTAATTCGCCGTTTTCATTCTTGTTTGCATATTCATCATTTGGATGCACCTGTACAGAAAGATCCTGGTTCGCATCCAGAATTTTCGTTAAAAGTGGGAAAACTCCACTTGGATGATTCCCGAAAAGCTCTTTTTTCTCCTTATAGAGCTCTCCTAATTTATAGCCCTTATATGGACCATCCGTCACTACACTTTGTCCGTTCGGATGACCGGACACTGCCCAACATTCCCCTGTCAGGTCAGAAGGGATGTCATAATTAAATTCAGTAGCAAGCTTTGTACCGCCCCAAATTCTTTCCTGAAAGGTTGGTGTTAAAAAGATTGGTTGTTTCATGGTCGTCTCCTTTTAAGTTGATTTTATAGCAATAGAGAAGACAGTATTGAGTGTCTCTCCCGGTTCGATATACAAAAGGTCTTTTTTCTTGTTGAATTCATCTGTCAGGGACATCCACGGCTCGACACAGACAAAATCATTTTCTTGTTCCGTCCAGAGCATCACATATTGGAATTCCTGACCATATGTAAGAGTGATTGAATCAAACTCCACTTTATTCTGCTGTGCATCAAGTAGCACCACAGCTTCTTTCTTCGCTTCTAAATCTACCATACCATTATATGGTTTGACTAATCCATCGTTGTAATCATATAGCTTTGTAGCATCTGAACCCATTGGGAACACCTTTGTTTCCGATTTAAAATAAGGATGAAATCCTGCAGCAATCGGCATCGGATCGTTTGAGTTATTACGATACTGTTGTTCAATGACAAGTTCATTTTCTTTCAATATATAGGTGAAGGTTACATCAAAGTCAAACGGAAACGACTTTCTGGTTTCCTCACTACTCGATAGATGCAAGGTAATAGAAGAATCCTGTTCGTTGGTCTTCAAAACCGACCATTCCAGGTTTCTTGCAAAGCCATGGTTGCTCATAGGATATACTTGCTCGTTCCAAGTGTACTCACCATTTATTAATTGCCCTGAGATCGGGAAGAGAATAGGGATGCCTCCCCTTACATTCTTGTCCTTATTATAAAGAGTGTCTTTGTTTAAATAAAGGAGTTCTTTTCCGTCAAAACCCAACTCTGTGATTATTCCTCCACGTTCCGGGACGACCGTGAGCCAGGAGTTGGTGGTGTTGTTATATAAATTATATGTATAGAAACCCTCTACAAGGGTCTTTTCCATTTTAATCAAAGATGGTACCTCCTGTGTGTCAAATGCATAAAAATACCCCCCAGAAACAAGGGCATGGCAGTGCCTATTTCTGGGGGATAAGATCCTCTTGATTACTTCACAACAGCAGTTTTCAAATTTTCCAACTGCTTCTTACTTTCTTCTAATGAATTTCCTTTAACACCAAAATAGAACTTAATCTTTGGCTCTGTACCTGAAGGACGAAGACAGAACCAGGAACCATCCTCTAGGAAAAATTTAAGTACATTGGATTTAGGAAGCTTAATAGCTGTCTTCTCGCCTGCCATTAAGCTAGTTTTTTCACTCGTTGCATAGTCTTCTAGCAAAACTACTTTTATCCCTGCCACTTCAATCGGTGGGTTTTCACGATATGCAGTCATCATTGCCTGGATCTGTTCAGCACCATCTTTCCCTTTAAGTGTCTGGGAGACCAGGTCTTCCAGGTAATAACCGTATTCAGCGAATATCTCCAAGAGACCTTCATACAACGTTTTACCTTGTAATTTATAATAGAGTGCCACTTCTGCTGCTAATAGCGCGGATTGCACAGCGTCTTTATCACGAACGAAATCACCAACCAGATAGCCATAGCTCTCTTCATAGCCAAACAGAAATTCATATTTACCCGTTTGTTTGTACTCATTAATTTTTTCACCAATGAATTTGAATCCAGTCAGGGTATCTACGGTATCAATGTTGTAGGAAGCAGCAATCGCTTTTCCGATTTCTGATGTTACAATCGTCTTTAATACGACGCCGTTCTCTGGCAAAGTACCATTCTTCTTCTTTTCCTGAAGAAGGTAATGAACCATCAGTGCTCCCATTTGATTACCTGTTAATACCGTATACTCCCCAGATAAGTCCTTCACGACTACTCCAATGCGATCTGCGTCTGGATCAGTACCAATTAGGACATCCGCATTTTCCTTTTTACCATATTCAATGGCCAATTCAAAAGCGGCATGCTCTTCCGGGTTAGGAGAAGATACCGTAGAGAAATTAGGATCCGGCAGCTCTTGTTCTGCGACTACCGATACATTTGTAAACCCAGTAGATTCAAGAATACGTCTTACCGGCTTATTAGCTGTTCCATGAATCGGGGTGAAGACAATCTTCAGCTCTTTCCCTTTTTCTTGAACCATTTCGGGATTAACCAAAATAGTTTTTAGTTGCTTATTATATGCAGCGTCTAGCTCTTCTCCCACATAGGTTAAAAGACCTTGAGCAAGCAGCTCCTCTTTTTCCAGCACAACTATTTCAAGTTCGTTCTCTACCTCATTCACTTTCAGGACCAATTCGTCCGCCTGTTGAGGAGGCAGCTGTCCACCATCTTCATTGTACACCTTATACCCATTGTACTCAGCAGGGTTGTGACTTGCAGTAATCACCACACCAGCAAATGCATTCAATTCACGAACCGTAAAGGAAAGCTCTGGTGTTGGTCGTAATTCTTCGAATAGGAAGGATTTGATACCATGAGCCCCTAAGGTTTTTGCTGTTTCAAGCGCAAATTCAGGTGATTTGTGTCGGGAATCGTAGGCAATTGCTACTCCTCGATTCTTTGCTTCTTCTCCATACAATTCTATGAATCTAGCAAGTCCTTTTGATGCTTTACGAACTGTGTAAATGTTCATACGGTTGGTTCCAGGGCCGATTTCTCCACGCATGCCGCCAGTGCCAAATTCTAGGTTTTTGTAGAAGAGGTCTTCTTTGAGTTGTTGATTTTTAATTAAAATTAATTTCTGCTTTATATTTAAATCCAATTCTTTAAAGTTAATCCATTTTAAAAAAAGACTTTCATAACTTTTCTCCAAAATAATCCCTACTTATTTACAAAATCGAATAATAATTCAATTATTATTTTTTCAAATATAAAAATTATCTTTTTACTATACTTTTAGAACATTCCTTTTCTATCTCAAACCACTCATTACATATTCGAATAACATCTTCTTCTATTACTTCGACTCCGCATTGAATTTCAATTATTTCTAATTCACTTAAAGCCTTTAGTGCATGATTATCTCCGGTGTCTATTTGAATAACATCTCCTGCGTATACATTTCTAAAATTACCATTTAATGCAACTATTCCTTTACCTTTAATTACAGTCCAAAGTTCTGTACGTTTGTTATGAAATTGATAACTCAAATTCATGTTTTTCTTCAAACAGATTTTTTTGGTTATAACTTCTTTTCCTTCTGAATTTTTTGTATAATCCAATATTTTGGACCAACCCCATTTTCGTTCTTCATACATTGGAGGGTTATCAAAATTGCTTATATAATCTTTTATTTTTGGACTAGATTTTTTATCAGAGACAAGAATGCCGTCTGCACTTGCTGCCACTATTATATTTTTTGTCCCTAAAACTGTAATAGGAATATCAAGCTCATTAATTAAATGGGAATTAATTGAATTATCACTAATAATACCCTTACCTATCTGGAAGCTAGCCATTTCTTCCGTTAGCGTATTCCAGGTACCCAAATCTTTCCAATACCCTGAATAAGGAAGTACTATAATTTTCTTTGCCTTTTCAACAACCTCATAATCAAAACTTATTTTAGGAAGTTCAGTATAAACTTCCAATAATTCATTGTATTCTGTTGGATATCCCATATCTTCCAGAAATGATAATATATATTTTAACTTGAAAGCAAATACTCCACAATTCCATAATGCACCAATATCAACTAAATTCTGAGCCTCATGTTCATTAGGTTTTTCAATAAATTTTTCAACTTTTAAATATTGTTTTCCGATAACTGAAGGAACAATATATCCATATTTAGAAGACGGAAGAGTAGGTCTTACCCCAACTAATCCAATATCAGCATCAGTCTTTTCTAAGACTCTTTCTAACTCAATAATTTTAGAAAAGAATTCACTTTCTACATAAGGATCAACGGGAAGAACACCTACTACACTGCTTTCGTCAATTTTTTTCACACTATACAGATATGCAACAGCTAATGCAATAGCGGGAAATGTGTCCCTTCGGGATGGTTCTATTACTAAACTTGCCTCATGATTAAGCTGAGCTTGTATCGTTTCAACTTGTGACTTGCTAGTTGCTATTACAGTTGAACTATGAAGATCTAAGCTTTTTAATTGTTCCCATACCCGTTGGACCATTGATTGAGGTTCTCTTTTTTCATTTTGTAAAACCTTTAGAAATTGTTTAGAGCGTGATTCATTAGACAATGGCCAAAGCCTTTTCCCTGAACCACCTGATAATAATATTAGATTCATAGGTCCTCCTTAGTTGATATATTTTTTGAAAGTTAACATTATTTTCGTACTTAATAACTAAGTTTTGCTCTTTTTTCACAAAAACGTTGTATATATACATAACCAAAAATTCTAATAAGTGAAAAAGCAACAGGGAAACTATAATACCCTAAAGAAGGAAAACTTACGTATATAAATGTAACTTGTATAAGAAATTGATATAATTGAATTGAAAATAATTTCTTAGTGTTATTTGTCTTATACAATATAATTGAATAAAAATTAAACTTTATACTGAATAAAAATCCTATTGAAATAATTATTATGGATTGTATGATTATTAGGTTTTCGTATAAGAAAAAAGTTATTATAGAAGATATACATAAAAAAGTGGTAAAAAACACAACTAAGGTAAGATTAATAATCTTGGTTTTATTTTTTAAGTAGGTTAAGTATTTTTTCAGACTTACATTCTCTAATTCAGAAAAAGAAAACTTTAGTAAAGAATTGCTTATCAATGAAATTATTGTTAACCATTGTATAGAAATTAAATAAAAGCCCAAGTACTCGATATCAAGAAACTTCCCCATTATTATTTGATCAAATCGCATTAATATTATTGCTAATATACCACTAAATCCTATCCAACTTACACTTTTGAAATATTTGTTGAAAAATCCTATCTTAATACTCCAATGATATTTAACCCTTTTAATAAACGGAAGTAAGGATAAAATATTAGAAATTGCAATTATTAAAATAATAAAATCAATGCTTTCTTTATCATTCGAAAAATAAAATATTAATATAAATGCAAGAACTTTAAATAATCCATATATAAACGCAAATTTCATTTGCATTTTAACTTGCTTAAATTTAATCATGTAAGAATGAAAGTATTGAATTAGAAGGAATGTTATAGATGCTAATGTGACAAAAAAATATGAGATATTATAAAATAAGAAAAATGATAAAAACAAAAACGATATTAAAATTATAAAGTTTAAATAATTATTCACTTCTTCAACAGTATTATTTTTAGATAATAAATAAGTGGTAGCTCCGAAATCCAAAAATGGTATTATAAAGAAAATAATCGTATAGGCAAATGCGAAATCTCCAAAATGCACAGGGCTTAGAATTAATGAAAGCCCTGTGAAAAAGGAAAAATTCACTAGCGCTTGAATGGTTGTTCCACTAAGGACGCCTAAAAATCTTCGTCCATAATTCATATATATTTTCATATTTCCTCATCTTTTCAATCATATATATTTTTTGATTTTCATATAGTAATTCACATTGTTCCTTATTTCTTCTTTGACCAATAACCTTTCCACCTACATATATTGAGTACGGGGGAATAATCCCTCTAACTGTCTCTCCTCCACCAATAACGCTGCCAAATCCTATTTCCGTACCTGGAAGGACAACAACATTCCCTCCAATCCAACAACATTCGTTTATAATCACTTTTTTATTAATTGTTTCTTTGTCATAGGGTAATGTTGTCATATTTTCACTATGAAAGTTATGGTTAGATGTATATATTGTTACATTTGGACCTATTATAGTACCTTTTTTAATTCTTAAACCACCATTGGCAGATAATTGAGCATTGGGACCAATGTAAACTCCTTCCTCTATTTCTAGTTGTTTAGTAAAATAGTAATTTCCTTTTTCTAAAAAGGAATATTTTCCAAATGATTTAATTTTTCTTGTTCTAATCAGCATTTTAATAAGTCTAAAGATAATTCACACCTCATTTTCATAGCTATTAATTAATTTCACTAAAATAAAATTTTTTCCATCTAAATCATATTTTGGTATATTCATTTGAAGTTTTTCTGAAATCAAACTATAATAAGTATGATTAGTCAATAAATCAATAATTTTATGTTTAAATGCTTTTATTTCCCGCTCTACGATTAATTCTTTTGCATTAAGATTTTGCAGTATTTCTGAAGGGCCTTCGCATGAATTAGAAGTAACAGTGGGTACTCCGTATTTCGAAGCTTCTAAAACAACCATACCAAAAGATTCATTAATGGAAGGTACCACCAGAACGTCAATACTGTTCTTCAATAATAATTCCACGTCTTTCCTTTCGCCTAAAACTTTAATTCTTTTATTATATTTACTTAACTCAATTTTATTTAAAACTGTTTTCTCGTATTTTATTTCCTCTTCAGTACCAAAAGGTTTTCCACCTATTATCCAGAATTCAACATTATCATTAGTCTCGCAAACCTCTCGTGCAATATCCACAAATAAGCTATGTCCTTTTATTTCTTGATACCTGCCAATCATGGCAACTATTTTAGGAGAATTTGCATTAATTCTCTTCTTTTGCTGATTCCCGCTCATGCTTATCATTAGCGGGAAGTCCTTAATCTTATTAAAAGTTTTTATACTCCCAATTTGTTTTTTGACCTTTTGACTAACCGGATCTGAAACAACTAATATTTCATTAACAAAATTTTTTAAAAGTATTTTTTCGATTAATGTGTAATTTGTCCAATTAGAATGTTCAATGTAAAATATTGGACAGTTAGATACTAGTTTAATTAAAGGTATCAAATACAAACATGATTTTGAATTTAGTATTACTACTTTAGCATTATGTTTAATCTTTTTTGATAATTGAAGCAACAAAGAAACAAATTGGCCTCTTTTTATCAATTTTTTATAAGGGATTGATGAGTTTTCTAATTCAAAGGAACTTAAATTTCTATTTAAATCACCTTCGCTATTAGTAATAATTTCAACTTCCATTTCTTTACTTAGCCTTCTACAAAGATTTACAAGAGAAGTCTCTCCTCCTCCTAAACCAACGTATTCAGTAAAAAAAATTACTTTGTTACCCATCTACATCAAACCTTTCAGAAAGATGGTGTTTTTATTTGCTTGTATTTTATATTTTCGATAAACAATTTTGGTTTCTTCATAACGAGAAGTTATTTTATTATGACTTTCTATAAACTCATTAATTGTAAAAACATGATCTCTCCAATTACCTCCATCACCTAAATCTAAGCATATATTCTCTAGGTTTAATTCTTCCGACAAATCATATAGTTTATGGTCATAGATTACAGGAATAGATGGAACTTCAAATATGGTAGATAAAACTAAACCATGAAATCTCATAGGAATTATTAATTTTGAACAAATCATTTCTTTATATACCTGCTCATATTCTTCGTACTTAAAAATTTCAAAATTTATATCACTATCTAAATGCTTAATTAAGTATTTTTCATCAAATTCTTTTTGGAAAGGAATTATTTTAACTACTTCATAAACAGTATTTAAGTATCTAAGCATATCGTTAAAAGTAGAAATATACTCTTTGAATTTCCTTTCATTTTCCTTCCACAGACTATTGTAAAATAACGGAACCGGAATAATTGATACCTGATTTCTCATTTTAATTTCACTCTTATTAGTTTCAAAAAAACTATTCAAATAATTATTTTCAAATACAATATCATTAGTTTTAGATACATTCTTCAGTTCCAGTTTATTCAAATTCGTTAAAGAGGTATTATCTCTTACAAGTATTTTTTCAATCTTTCTTAACTCTTTATGAAGAATATGTCCATGGAAGTTTCCGACAAACGGCCCAGCCCCAACACCAATAAAAAATATTCTCTTATTAGCATATTTATAAAACTGGATTTTTTTTATCACCCGTTGCATTACTTCTTTATTCCAATCTGATAATCCGCCTCCAATACAAAAAATAATTACATCTGAACTATATAGAGATTTTAAATTACGGACTATATTACCTCTTACAAATAGTTTAATCCAACTTTTCAATGAAAAATCATGATCATATATCCAATTATATCCTTCAGTTTTTTTATTTGATGCTACATAAACATGCTTCGGATTTATTGTTTCAACTACTCTTTCATGGATGGAGTTCAATATTAAATCATCACCAATATTTTTTTCTCCAAACCAACCTATAATTGTAACATTCATTTTCCCATTTCCTCTTTATAAATTTTCAGTACATTTTCTGAAGTAGTTTTATAATCCATTCCTTTAGATTGTAAGAACTCCCTTATGTTGTCTCTATTAATTGGTTTATCCAATATTTCCATACTTTTTTCAACAAATTCTTCACAATTATTACAAATAAAAGTTGTGAATACAGGATCAAATAGTTCCTCAAGGTCTCCTACATTTGAGCATAATATTGGTGTGCCACAAGCAAGGGATTCTTTTACAATTGTAGGAGAAGCTTCAAAATTTGAAGTTAAGTAACATATGTCAGCTGCATTTATATATTTATACATATCATTGGTACTTATTTTTCCCCCGTAAATTGCTTTGATATTTTTGCTTGTTCTTAATTTTAAAGATTCAACAATATCATAAAATAATTCAACGTTTTTTTCTTTTCTAGGTTCATGCGGGAAAAATAAAATTATGTCATTAATATCCATTCCCAGTTCTAGTCTAGCTTTTTCTTTATTTATAATAATAAATTTATTGAAATCTATTCCCATAGGGTTTTGAATAACCTTTTTATCGTTATATGTTAAAGGTTTATCTGAGTACTTAGTTATAATAATTCTATTCATCTGATTTAGAATATGTTTTCTTAAATTAAACATTTTAAACAGTTTTTCAATATAACCTTTTCTACCATGTCCATAGTGAGGGATTAATAGATTATTAATAATCTTTATATTCCCACCTTCATGTATAGTAAATATTTGCTTTTTGTTTTTCACAAAAAATGAATACCATGCTATATAACTATGGTGGTAGTGAATGATATCGAATTCTCTATAAATATTTAAAAATTTCATCAAACCGGTCAAGTAATTTATCTTATTGTCCCTTCCGTTCAGAAATAAGACTTCAACCTCTATATTTTGGCTTTGAATATATTCCACTTCTTTTTTTAAAAAATTTCCGAAATAATCCATATTTTCGAAAGGGTACATGTTGGTTACTATTAGAATTTTCACTTTGAAACCTCACATTAAATTTTTGAAATATACTCTAAGATTTTACAAGTAACTGCCTAAGTTCTTTGCATTTTTAATGGTAAACAAATGTTTTTCTTTCACAAACTTGTATCCCAGATCTTCTATTTGTTTATACTTTTTAGGGTTTTTCAAAATATCAATAACCTTTTCACTAAACTCATTATGAGTTTCACATTTGATATAGTGATAATTATTCTCTAACGATTTTATTCCCTCCACACTTTTTGGAGATGCTAATGTAAGAGTTTTTTGAGCAAATGATTCTAGTATTTTGTTTTTCATGCCAGAACCAGAAAATAGTGGACTTATATATAACTGTGATCCTCCTATATATTCTTTGATACTTTCAACTTTTCCAATACCATAAATATTGTTTGTAGGGTCATTAAATTTTTCACTCTCTATACCTACTAGTAGTAACTTAACTGTTATGTTTTTCTCTCTAATTAACGGAAATATTTTTTCAACTAAAATTTTGGCTGCATCTCTATTTGGAGGATAAGTCATATTGCCTGTGAATATTATATATTCACCATATCTTTTAGTAATATCTTCGAGAAGAGGTACAGAATTCGATTCGTATAAATCTTCAAAATCTAATCCGATTTCTAATAATTCTAAATTTTTAAAATCACCTTGAGATTCAATGTATTTTAAATCTTCTCCTGAAACAAAAATTACTTTTTTAAACTTTTTATATAAATTCAGCTCTAACATTAGGTATGAATATCCACTAATAATATAATATAATTTTTTAAATATTTTTTTTGTTTGGCTTGCAATAGAAAATTGAAGCCTTGATAATGAATCCTGAGCAAGTAAAATGCAATTATTTTTATCCGAAACAAATGGTCCTAAATAGATACCTTCAATAAAGGTCAATTCACTATTATTTGTTTCTATATTTCTATTAGCCTTTTGGCGATAAGTTATTTGAACAGGTATAGTATTGAAAATAAGATTAATAAAAGCAATAAATTTAATAAGAATATTAGTTTTTGGTTTATTAACGGGAATTATCTCCATATCTATTTTATGTTCGGTTAAATAATATTCTTTTATTTGTTTTATATATTTAGTACTGCCAACTTTATTATTATGTTCTAGGTTGTTTTCCGTATAGAATTTAATTCTCACTTCTTTTTTTACTCCCCTTTAGTTTCTGAATAAACATATAGACTACATATCGAATATTTCCGAAAATATATCTCTTATACAGTCTAGAAGGTTCTTGAAATAGCCTATAAAGCCATTCAAGGCCATTTTCACGCATAAATTTTGGAGCTCTATTAACATTACCAGCATAATAATCAAAAAGACCTCCACAAGTAATAACGGAATTCACATTTAATTTATTCAGATGTTTATCTACCCACAATTCTTGTTTAGGACATCCTAACCCTACGAACAAAATATCTACATTTTTCTCATTTATTTTATTTATAATGTTTATTTCTTGCTCTTCGTTAAAAAACCCATTTTGGTAACCTACAAAGCTTACATACGGATATTTTTTATTGAAGTTTTTTATAACTCTTTCAGCAGTATCTTCTTTTCCTCCTAATAAAAAAATATTTAAATTTAATTTTTCTTTAGAAATTTTTTCACAGAGAGCTGGAAAGAGATCAGTTGTTGCTATTCTTTCTTCTGCAATAGGCATTTTTAAAAATCTTTGTGTATAAATAATACCCATTCCATCAACATAAATAAGATTTTTATCTTCGTTAAGTATTTTTTTATAACCCTTGTTTTTTAAGGATATTAAAAAACAATCTGGATTTAATGCATAATATGCTTTTTTCTCTCCCATTAATGATTTATCCAGTATCAAATTTACAAGCCCGATCTTTTTTCCTAAAAACAAATTTATACCAAAAAAATTCATGTTTTTTTAACTCTCTCCTTACTAAAACCTAAAATATACCCAATGAGGGCCCATACAATAAAAATTCTTGTTGAGAAAATAAAAGCTATACCAGATTCAAAAAAACCTCTTAAAAACACTGTTATAAAAAAACCTGCCAAAAGAAATAAATGATTTCTATTTAAATTGGTATAATTAATAAAATAGATTATAAAAAACAATATAAAAAAAATCGCTACAAACCCTATTAAACCAGCTATACTCATAACATGAATATACATATTATGAGCCCCTAAACCCTCAAGAGATTGGTCTAGATAACGGTCTAATAAAATCCTTAATTTTTCGGGAGGTATTCCTATTAAAGGACTTTCTTTAATGGCAGAAAATGAAGCTTCCCAGAGATACTCCCTTCCAGATAGTATTTTGTCTTGATTAAACTTGTTCATAAAGTAAAGCAAATTTTCACCGTAATTTTCTATAATTGTAAACCCCAAAAAAACAATACCACTAGGTACAATAAAATACTTTACTGATGGTTTTATATCCTTAAAGAAAAGCAACAAATAAATAAACACTACTATTATGGATAAAAATATAGATGTTCTACTAATTGTTAGTAGCAATAGAATGCTCGCTAAACCAATATTTATTATAGAGAACTTCGGTTTTTCCTTAATAAGGAATAAATTAAGTAATATAATTAATACTTGTAAATCTCCAAATTCATTCACTGAGATAAATGGCCCAGTAATAATATCTTTCCCAAAAAAACTTTCTTCAATAAGAAGACTGTACTCTTCGCTACCCACATTTATAAAATAAGGCTTAGAATACAGAAGAAATAACATTACTGAAAAAAAATTCACTACAAAAAAAACTTTTTGAATAAAACCATTAAAGATACTTTTTTGGTATAAAAAGAAAAACAAATAATTATTATAGAAAATCAGGAAATAAAAAAAGGGTCTAATTATTAATGAGAGTGATTCAATTACAGTTCCTCCGTTTAGAAACAATATGTAACATATAATTAGGAAACCTAATATTAAGACAAATTCTAAGCGAAAGTCATTATTTAATTTCACCTTTTTTAAATAGAGGAAAATGGATGTAAACAAGTTTGCAAGTAACAACGAGAAAAAAACAACCTTGGATAGTGTGCCATTAAAACCTAACCCTAAAATATAAATTATTATTAAACTGAAAAGATTAAGTAAGTACATAATTCCTTAATAACTCCAATCATTTAAACACAATTTTAATAAGCATCTTTAGAGCCTAATAATAGTTTAAGAGTTTTTATTATTATTAAAATATCCAACCTTATACTTCGATTTTCAATATAGGCTAAATCTAAATCGACCATCTCTTTAAAACCTAATTTACTTCTCCCACTTACTTGCCATAACCCCGTACACCCAGGCTTAACTAATAATCTCTTTAAATCATTAGTATTGTATTCTGTAACTTCTCTAACTAAAGGCGGCCTTGGTCCAACTAAACTCATATCTCCTTTAAGAACGTTAATTAGCTGAGGTAATTCATCTATACTAGTTTTCCGTATAAACTTACCCACAGTGGTTATTCTCGGATCATTTTCCATCTTGAACATCGCTCCTGTAACTTGATTATACCGAAGCAATTCTTGTAATTTTTCTTCTGCATCTACTACCATTGACCTAAACTTGTACATTTTAAATTCTTTCTTTTTTTCACCTACTCTTATTTGAGAAAAAACCACAGGGCCTTTAGGATTCTCTATTTTAATTAATAGAGCTACAACTATGAAAATTGGTGTTAGTAGAAGTAATCCGAACGTAGCTCCTAAAATATCAATTATTCTTTTAAAAATTAAATAACTTTTACTTGCTTGATAATTCATGGAATTATTAGTGGATTTACTAATTATACCTCTGGCAAACTCTGTCAATTCGACCCACCTCTTCTTATACTATTAGAGCAGGTATACACATCTAAAATTCCTCTCATATAATTAACTAATCCTTCTCTTAAATCCTCGTGTTGAAGTGCAAACTCAATGGATGTTTGAATAAATCCTAATTTTTCCCCAACATCAAATCGTTTGCCTTCAAAATCATAAGCGAAAACCCGTTGAATTTCATTAAGTGCTTGAATTGCATCGGTCAATTGGATTTCTCCACCAGCACCCGTTTCTTGCTTGTCAAGGAACATGAATATTTCCGGTGTGAGGATATAACGTCCCATAATAGCTAAATTGGAAGGTGCAGTACCTGGCTTTGGTTTTTCAACAAATTTATTCACCTGGAAGCGGCGACCTTCATTTTGAAGAGGGTCAATTATTCCGTAGCGATGAGTCTCATTATCTCCTACAGTTTGAACACCAATGACAGAAGATAACGTTTTGTCATATTCATTTATCAACTGCTTTAAGCAAGGAGTTTCTGCTTGCACGATGTCGTCCCCTAGCAAGACAGCAAATGGTTCATTTCCAACAAAATTCCTTGCACACCAGACAGCATGTCCAAGTCCTTTAGGTTCTTTCTGGCGAATATAATGAATGGTTACATTCGAGGATTGACGAACTTTTTCTAATAGATCGAATTTCTCTTTTTCTAGTAGGTTTCGCTCTAATTCCAAGTTGTGATCAAAATGGTCTTCAATGGCACGCTTTCCTTTACCAGTAACGATAATAATATCTTCAATTCCTGATTCAATCGCTTCTTCTACTATGTATTGAATCGTCGGTTTATCCACGATAGGAAGCATTTCTTTAGGCATCGCTTTGGTCGCTGGTAAAAATCTTGTCCCTAACCCAGCTGCCGGTATAATTGCTTTTCTTACTTTCTGCATGTAATTAAACCCTCCTTTTAATTATTACCTTCAAAAAGGAAATATCTAATTACCGAAAAAAGTTCGATAATTAGATATTTTCTTTTTATTAAATAATGGGCATCTAACCCATCCTCACACCAAGCCTATGACGACAGGCGTCTAAGGCACGCAGACCCAACAGCTTGATCGAGTGCCTCCATTGATAAAGGTAAGGAGACATTACCTTTATCTTTAACCTCTTCAGAAATCAAAGTTTATATTGTCGAATTTCGTTATGTACCTATCATTTTATCGGAATAGTATCAAATACCTATTTCGACTTTTTTGTAACAATCTTGTAATGTTATAACCTAACCAATCTTATCACAGTTCTTCTGTTATGGTAATAGGTGAATTTTGTCGAATGTGGTCGTTTGTGTGTGTAATTTTTAACAATTAACTAGTTCTATGTATCTACGTTTGTAACGTTTGTAAAATAATAATAGATGGTTTGGATGTCAGACATCTTTTGTTACCATTGCCTATTATATACAATCCTTCCTTATGTATCTACAATTTGTGACATATTTACATAGAAATAACTAGAAAATTTTAGTGAATGCGCTTTCTTGTTTCCTCCTGTACTTCTAACCTACTAACCTTGTCATACAATGGATATAGTAAAGCTCTATGTGGGAAAGGGGTGGAAAGTCCCTTGAGGAAGAGACAGCGGCAAAGGCAGTTTTTAGTTGGGATGGTTGGTGTGTTTCTTCTTATTATAATAGTGTTAATTTTGAATTTGATTTTCTCATTTGGAAAGGATACTGCAGCAGGAACGGTCCATCAGTTTTATGAATATGAGCAGGATGGGGATTTCGGGCGTTCCTGGGAGCTTCTACACCCGGTGATGCAGGAGAAGTTTGGACGCAGTGCTTATTTTCAGGATAAAGCTCATGTGTTTATCGGACATTTTGGTGCGGAGACATTTTCCTATGAAGTTAGTGATTCTAAAAAACTTAAGGATTGGCGGATGGAGAAGGAAGGAGAGGTTTTTGAAACGGTTTATGAATTTGAGGTGGAACTGACTTACCATGGGAAGTACGGGCATTTTTTATATATTCAATATGTGTATGTGGTGAAGGAAGAAAAAGAGTGGATGATACTGTGGGACTATAAAAAGTAGATTTATTACAGTCATGCAAAAAGGGACAGCTTATACTGTCCCAAGCTTTTGGATGGATTACTGCTGGTCGTCCCCAGTGTCCTCTTCCACATCTTCTTCCATGTTCTCTTCGTCTTTATTCATATCATCTTCCATGTTGTTCTCATCTTGTTCCATATCAGGATCCATAGGCTCTTCCGCAGGAGGTTGCTCGTTCTCAGGTGGTGGAACATCCTCGTTATTTGCTGCACATCCAGTGATCAACATTGCCGCTAACGCTGTACCAGTTAATTTAATTAACATTTTGTTCATTCTAACCTACTCCTTTCGCATATGGGTTTTATTGTAGAAGACCTTTAATGCTTTTTTCGTTTGGTCCCTTTTTATATTCCCCAATATTCGTAAAAGATTGCATAAATGAACAAATTTTTTCAAATTACGACTTTGGTCCTAACGCGAACATCATTTCTAATTCGCAGACAAGCTCGCCGTCGACAGTTGCGACACCTTTACCTTTGCCGATGCTGCCTCGGACGCGTGTCATTTCGACTTCAAGACGGAGTTGGTCTCCAGGGATGACCTGCTTTTTGAAACGGCAGTTGTCGATTCCAGTGAAGAATGCAAGGCGTCCTTTGTTTTCTTCTTTTTTAAGCATCGCTACTGCTCCGACTTGAGCCAATGCCTCTACAATTAAAACTCCAGGCATAACCGGGAATTCCGGGAAGTGACCATTGAAGAACTCCTCATTGGCGGTTACATTCTTGATCCCGATCGCTCGCTGACCTTCTTCGATTTCTATTATTTTGTCCACCAATAGGAATGGATATCTATGTGGAATGATTTCTTTTATCTGGTTAATGTCTAACATTATTATGACCTCCTACTAATAGTTACTTCCAATTATATACGAAGGTATAAAAAAGAGGAAGTCTTTGTATATAGACTTCCCTACTCTTTATTCACCAAGTCAATAATATGCTGCCACGTACTCTTATCCAAAACATCTATTGGATTGCCGTCGCCAAGTACTCCGTAGCCGAACATGGCTCCAGCAACTGCTGCGAGAATCATGACTCCCAGGATAATGATCAGGCGCAGCCAGATAGGAATAAGGCGAATACGCCATTTAAGCCGTTTCGGTTTTCCTTCATTGGCTGCCGCTTCTTCTCTTTCCTGCTTTGGTTTAGATTTCTGAGCTTTGCGCAATTCTTCCCTTGTTAAGCTCTCTTGTCTTGCTTCGTTTTGTTCCATTGCGCAACCTCTCCTTTACCTTTGATTTCTATGTTAAGCCTTTAAGCCATTTACAAGTCCCATCATCTGATCAGCAAATTGGACCGACCTTGCGTTAAATTGATAATTCCGTTGCATCAAGGTCATTTCTGTGAGTTCAGATGCTAGATCCACATTGGAATTCTCGAGCATTCCTTGCTGCATGCCTACCGTTGTACGGTCAGCGCCTTCTACAAACTCTATGATGTCGTCCGGATTCGCCAATCCTTCTCTAGGAAAGGAATAAAGCGAACCTGGCTTTGCATCCAGCATCTGCGGACGGATTGCACGGGCTATCCCGAGCTCACTTGCCACAGCCTCACCATTGGGACGTACTGCTGAGATCACTCCACCCGGCTGCAATTTAATATCCTGTATATCATCTGGGAATATTATTTGCTGATCGTTACTGTCCAATACCGGATTGCCATCAGCTGTTACAAGCATCACTTCATTATTGTTGATCGGGGACAGGTAAAAGACACCGTTTCTTGTGAATTGCGTGCTTGTTTGGCCGTTTTCTGTTGCCTGTACGGTAAAGAACAGGTCTTCTTTTGTTAATGCAAAGTCTAGCATACGTTCCGTCGTTTTTAAAGGACCTTGTGTTAGATTCAGTTTCGTTTGGCCGAGCCCTGCGCCAGAGGAAAGCCGAATCCCGTTTGGTGTTTGTCGCGTCTTTTCATAGCGACCCATCGGCTGGTTATTCGCTTGCTGCACAAGCAGCTCCTGGAATGTAGCAGAACGGTTTTTATAGCCAACGGTATCAATATTTGCTACATTATGACCGATCAGATCCAATTGCTTTTGAAGCTGGTTCATTGTATTGGTTGCATTCAGCATGATTCTGTTCATGATTATTCCTCCATTCCGTTCGTGAGGCGATTAATTGATACGTCCTATTTCGTTCGCCGCTTTCTGCATGCTCATGTCATAAGCTTGTATCACCTTTTGGTTCGCTTCAAATGCTCGGTAGGCAGCAGTCATATCGCTCATTGTCTGGGCAGAATCAACATTTGATCGTTCAAGGTGTCCTTGCATGATTTGATAGCTGATATTCTGGTTCGCAAAGGCGTTCGTCAGCTGCTGCCCTTCCGATGCACGGTACAAGCCGTTGCCATCGCGGATAAGCTGATTCGCATTGTCTGCATAAGCGATGCCGAGGCGTGTTTGTGGTACATTGTCGACAATTAGGGTACCGTCCGGCTGCAAGGTGAAGGAATTGGCATTCACCTGGATACGGTTGCTGTTTTCATCGAGCACATACAGGCCATTGTTGGTCGTGAGATAACCTTGGGAGTCCAATATAAAGTTACCGTTTCTCGTGTATCTTTGTGTGCCATCCGTGTTTTCTACTGTAAAGAATATAGATGCGTTTTCTGGCAGGATCTGATTCAGGATGGCAAGATCATTGTCATTGCCTGTCGGACGCATGTCGCCTTGTGAGAATTTCGGTGCAACATCCTGAACGTAGACGCCGGTGTTGATTGGTCCAATCAATTGGTTCTGGGCAAATTTCAACGGTTTCGTGGTAGGTACGCTCGTTGCATCGAGCTTGCTCAATAGCATTTCCGGAAACGCGCGAAGGGATGATTGGTCTGCTTTATAGCCAGCTGTGTTCGCGTTGGACAGATTATTGGACAGCAACTCCATGCGGCGCTGCTGGGCGATCATGCCGGCGGTTGCTGTGTGGAAGCCTCGTAACATTTCATTTCACCTCATTGTTTGACGTACAGTTTTATCTAGTATCTATTATAGTACATAAATGGAAATGTCGATATATGTAATTTTGTGAATAGTGGATTTTTGGGGTGTGAGATTCAAAAAGAAGGAACCCGCAATTTCACGCAGGTTCCTTCTTTTCTTTTATCATCATGGTTGTGAGTTGAGATCTATGATAATTCAGTTTATCTGTAAGTGATTGCTTCAGGTTTTCGTCCAAGCAGTCCTGAATAAGTATTTCGTGGTATCTTGCTCTGATTTTGTGCCACATGAGTTTGGTTTTATGAAGCATGTGAGAGCACCTCCGAAGTGTTGTTGTTCTTTTTATATACCCTTCGAAGGCGTTTTATAACTTTTGAGGGGATTTTTTCATTTCAGGTGAAAAGCAATATTTATCTGTCTAATTTTCTATATTTTCTGACACTTTAGTCCTATTTTATAGCCGGATGAAAACGGGAGCTTGGTTGATGTGTTGATTGGTGAGGGCGAGTTTGACCTTTCTGATATAGGAATGATTGAGGCTGGTAAGGCGGTGATGATGACGTTGTTTTTGGATGAGGAGAGTCTTTTGGTTGATGGTTTGGCGGAGATGAAGTTTGATGGGCTTGAGGTGGAGGCGGAGTTTTGGTATGTGGAGGAGTGAGGTGTGGTTTGTAGTATGGGTTGAATTTTGTGTGGTTTAGTTAAAGGGCTTGGGGCACTTTTTTCTTGATGGGGTTTTGGTGATGGTTTTTTAATTTTTCGTTTCGTAGGATGCTCAAGACCGGGGTCTGACCCTTGCGGCTTCTTTGGGATTTAGGTTTCGAGGGTAGGATGTGCAGAGTCGTTTTTAGCTTTTGTTGGTTGGAAGGGTCAGACCCCATACTAGTGTGTACTTTAAATTTTTCGTTTCTTGAAGGTCGAAGAGCTGTTGTAAGGTAGTCTTATAAAATTTTGCTTTTTTGTAGAAAAAGGAAAGAGCAGCCGTTTTTATGGGGCTGCTCTTTTGTATTTTGTATTGTGTATAAATTCTTTAAGCGAAGCTTTTTCTTGGTAAACGATCAATATGATCAAGCATGATGCCGGTGCCGATTGCTACGCAGTCCATTGGTTGTTCTGCGACGAGGACGGGTACTTTGAGTTCTTCGGCTAGGAGCTGGTCCATGCCGTGGAGGAGTGCGCCGCCGCCTGTTAGGATGACACCACGGTCGATGATGTCGGATGATAGTTCAGGTGGTGTGCGTTCTAGGACGCTTTTCGCTGCTTGTACGATGACTTGTACGGATTCGCGAAGTGCTTCTTCGATTTCTCCTGATGTGACAGTGATGGTTTGTGGAAGGCCACTTACCATGTCACGTCCGCGGATATCGATGGATTCGTTGCGTGAGCCAGGGAAAACGGTCGCGATGGAGATCTTGATGTTTTCCGCTGTACGTTCACCGATTAATAGCTTGTATTTTTTCTTGATGTATTGAAGAATTTCGGCGTCGAATTTGTCGCCGGCCATTTTGATGGAGCTAGCGGTAACGATGTCTCCCATGGAGAGTACTGCTACGTCGGTTGTTCCGCCGCCGATGTCCACTACCATGTTGCCGCTTGGCTGGAAGATGTCCATTCCCGCTCCGATTGCTGCCACTTTCGGCTCTTCTTCGAGGTATACTTTTTTGCCGCCGCTCTTTTCTGCCGCTTCTCTGATTGCTTTTTGCTCAACAGATGTGATGTTCGTTGGGCAGCAGATTAGGATGCGCGGCTTGGAAAGAAAGCCTTTGACGTTCAGTTTTTTTATGAAATGCTTCAGCATTGCTTCTGTGACTTCGAAATCTGCGATTACTCCATCTTTTAGCGGTCGCATCGCTACAATGTTTCCTGGAGTACGCCCTACCATTTTTCGGGCTTCTTCCCCTACCGCTAATACTTTTCCAGTGTTTGTATCAAGTGCCACTACTGACGGCTCATTCAGAACGATCCCTTTTCCTTTTACGTGGATGAGAACGTTTGCTGTTCCTAAATCAATCCCTATATCCCTAGCAAACATGTTACTTTTTTCCTCCTTGCATATGCTTTGCGACTGTTGTCCGACAACTTATAGTCCTAATTGTATATTCTATCACAAATTACAATATAAAGGTTGAATTTAACATTAATTTCATGTCATAAATTTGAGCTTTTTGTCGAATGTTTTAGGTTGCGGATGATTCGTTGGTTGATGGGGGTGCGGGACTTTTGTGCCAGGTTTTTTGTGTTGCTTTTTTTGTCGAATTTCAGTGTTCGGGCGTGTTTTGGATTTTTCGGGCGAATGTCCTTGGTTTCCGGGCGTAAATCTTTTTTTCCGGGCGAATGTCCTTGGTTTCCGGGCGTAAATCTTTTTTTCCGGGCGAAAGCTCCATTTGCCACCCCTATAAATAGAAAAACAGCCACTTGGAGGGACTGTTTTTCACAAGTATTGGAGTTGTCCGCTGAAATTCTCGAGCAATTGCTTTATTTTACAGCTTCCTCTTCCTTTTTGTACTTCATCTTGGTGGCTTCCCCGCCGCGCAGGTGCCGGATGGATTTATGGTAGTCGAGTATATCCTTCACTTCATTCGCTAAGTCTGGGTTGATCTCTGGCAGTCTTTCTGTCAGGTCTTTATGGACAGTACTTTTGGAAACTCCAAATTCCTTCGCAATCACGCGAACTGTTTTCTTTGTCTCCACGATATACTTTCCAATCTTGATAGTTCTCTCTTTGATGTAATCGTGCACACCACTCGCCCTCCCTAAATTGGATGTTGAGGAATGTGAAATGAGACCCGCTTATACCGATGTAACGAAGTGCGTAGTGTTTACAGTTGTGCTTTATAGAAAAACGATTAGGATGTTTGGTGTTATGCTTCGAGACAATCTACGATCCCTCACCTCAAACACTCTCTTTGTATGTTTGGTTAGTTACAGTTTATTAGCTTGGGTCGTGCTTTATGCTAATAATGTCAAGTGGGACAAGGGATTTGTTCGATTTTTTTGAATTTTTCGTATGAATCCGTAAAAAAAGGACCGAACGAGTTGGCCCTTAACTGATTGATGCTTGATTTCTCTTTCTATTTTTCATATACTTCTTTACCATCTCCTGGATATACGTGACAATCAGGGAAGTGATAAAGATATATAAAAACCTTGTAATAAACGAATCAGAAATGATGGACATCTCCGATTCAAACAGTTTCATGAACTCCACAAAGATAATATGCCATAAATATAGCCATAAGGAGGTTCTGGAAACGAACGCCACAAATTTGTTCATAAATATTTTCTTAATGAACGATACATCCAACAGGATATAAAGGAACAAGCTTCCCATCAAACCGTAAGCGAAATAATAAAGCTGTGGCGGGTATTTAAATGCTTGCGTCTGTGCGAAATCATTCTGGAACATAAGATACAGGAATATCCCCAGGAAAAATAAAAAGTAAAACCAAATTTCTTTTACGGAAAATTGCTTTAACCTCATTCCAAATGCTGCGACTAGGCCATATCCCACTCCATAGACAACAAAATTCTGGAACACCATACCCATATTTCCTTCCAACTTACCATTAATCAGTAATAGGCCTATATATAAGAAGTATCCTGCCACCAGAAACAAGAAATACACCGTATTATTCTTGATTCTGTTGCTAATCGCCAATAATAACGGACTTATTAGTGCTATGAGGAAAAACACCCTCATAATCCAGACATACCCGATCCCCTCCATCAGAGTGAAAGAGGCGATGACTTCCTCTATGGTAAAGTAGTACTCGTCCCCGAATAGCTTGGAAATCAGATAAAACACGGCGAAGAAGATGACCAATAACTGCCACGTAGGAACAACCAGCCTGTTAAAGCGTTTCCTCAAATATGGCAGGTATTTCAACTCTTTTCCTCTTTGACTGAGGTAAAAAGATGTCCCCAATAGAAGGACCATAAGCGTTACATCAAAATTCCTTAATTGAAACAGCCAAGGATCCGGGTAACTATGAGCCACAAGAATACCAATAATGGCAATAAACCTTAATATATCGATTCGTTCGTCTCTTTCTTTGTTTAAAGCTTTCATAATTTCCTCCACTTGTATGTAAAGTATCAGAGCTGAAGAATAAAAATAATAATGATTTTATTGATAATAGTCATCTATCACTTCAGAGAAAGCAAGAGAAATATTTCCTATCCTATTTTCATTTTTTTATTTCCCCTCTATATATTTTCAATCCGGGTTAAAAAATAACCATCACACTGGTGCGGAAGTGCCATTCCTTTATCGATAAAGGTATAGTTTCAGTTTTGTAGAATATACATATTATGCTGATTTATGGATAGGAGTGGTGAATATGGGGATGGAAGCGATTCTTAGCTATTCGGAAAGTGGTCCGGATTCTGTTATGCTCCACTTCATTGTGGAAAATACCAGTAATAAACCCGAAAAGGTGACCTTCACGAGCGGTCAGCGATATGACTATATACTTTACCGTGATGGAAAGCGGGTAGAGCAGTTTTCCGAGGGGAAGTTTTTCATCATGATCTATGAAGAGATTATGGTGGCACCAGGGGATGAAATGGGCTTCGACATCCCCCTGAAGAACCTGACTCCCGGAAACTATAAGGTAAAAGTCTGGCTGACTGGCGGCAATTGGCCGAAAGCACGCGCAGAACTCGAGTTTACGATTTGATTCGTAGACTCTTTTTTTGCTATAGACGGTTTTGATGCTTGTCGGCTATATTTAATTGGAATGTACAATCTTTTAAATATAAAGGGGTATGGGAAATGCGTAAGATTATATGGAAGTCAGGTTTGGTGTTTGTAGTGGCAATGTTGATGGCAGGATGTTCGCTCATGGAAGAGACAGCTGTGAAATTAACGGATCACCTCGATGCGGAGACTGCGATATTGGATTATCTGAATGCCACTAATCCAATCATAGAGGATAGTTACGACATTGAAGTTGCCGCAGAAACAGGTTTCTGGGCCGAAGAGGATGACGCTAAAGCACTCGCGTTTCTAACCGAAAGCACCATTCCCGCTTTGGAAAAGTTGCTCCAAAAGACCAAAGAGGTGACTGTGGATTTTGAGCCGCTGCAGGCGTCCCACGAGGCCTTGATTCTTTCGAATGAAAAGTTGCTTGAAAGCTATGTCATTTATGCAGAGGATATGAGAAGCGGGAACTTCGAAATGTCGGAAGAGGCAACTGCCGCTTATGATTTATCGGTCGAAGAATTCGAAAAGCATGAAAGACTTTTCTCCGATACTGCTGAAGAATATAAGGTCGATGTTTTTCTGGAAGAGGAATAGGAGAAAGTGCGTCTGCCTGCGTGGTGGACGCACTTTTTGCATTTATTGAAAATCTACTGTGTTCCTTTAAATGTTATTTGCAACGAACTTCAACATCTGATCATTATGCCCAAATAACGCTTCATGACCGTACTCTTTATATATAAGCAACTCTTTTTCGCCTGCCAGATGGTTATACGCTGCGAAACAGGTCGATGGTGGACAAACCTGATCCTGAAGAGTGATGACCATCTGTGTTTTCGCCTGGACTCTCGACGCGAAGTTCATTCCATCAAAGTAGCTCAATGTATCATAGACTTTTTCTTCTAATTTCTGCTCCTTGTCGTACCGTCTGAACCATTCCTTTATTTCACTGTAGGGACCTTGTGTATGCATCTCCACCGCTCTTTTGAAATCACAGAGAAATGGAAAGATGTTCAGCATCAACTTTGGACGATGATCGATTCCAGCGACAGCCAAGGCGAGTCCGCCGCCTTGGCTTCCTCCGGAAAGAATCACTTTTTCCGGGTCGATTTCATCTCTCGAACAGACAAAGTCTACTGCTCTTACACAGTCCATATAGGCATTTTTGTAATAGTAGGTTTCCGGATCTAGAATGCCAAGCGTTAAAAATCCCGGAACACTTCCTTGAGGGTAAGTTGCATAGTCTGGTGATTTCCCCGCCTGGCCGCGTGTGTCCACAGTGAAGGACGCAATGCCCATGACTGCCCAATGTAGGTTGTCACAAGGGTAGCCCCTGTCAAATGAATAGCCATGATACCCGATTACAACCGGCATGTGTGTGGGAGCAATCGATTTGTTGGGGACTGTATACCAGCCATGAATTGGTGTTCCGTCCACTCCATCGTAGACCACTTCATAGACGGTCACATTTTTAACCGGGTATTCGATTTTGTTCAGTCGAGCATTCAACGGTCTCTCTGCTGATCGATTTCTCTGTGTTTCCCAAAAAGCATCAAAATCATTTTTCGCTGTCGATTCAGGCTTATAGTCATATAGCTCATTTAACGGCAGATCCAATATAGGCATTGTATTCATCCTTTCTGCTATTTCTCTGAAATAAATGTATTCCTTAGCACTCCCAGTCCTTCTATCTCGATGGTCACCGTATCGCCATCCTTCAGGTATTGCTGCTGATCAGCCGGATTACCCAACACGACTCCTTCCGGGGTACCTGTCAAGATGATATCTCCTGGAGAGAGTGTCATATACTGCGAGATATATCTCAGGATATAGGAGCAGTCAAAAATCATATCGGACGTATTGGAGTTTTGTCTAAGCTCCCCGTTCACATACGTTTTCACAAATAGATTGTTAGGGTCAACAATTTCATCTGCTGTCACCAGATACGGACCAATGGGACTGAAGTCATCGCAAGTTTTCCCTAAAAGCCATTGGTTGGTCCGGAATTGAAGGTCCCTGGCTGATAAATCGTTGACGATGCAATAGCCAAGGACGTAATCAAGGGCGTTCTGTCTGTCAACATTCTTCATTTCCTTGCCGATGACGATGACTAGCTCGGCCTCATAATCCAATTGATCTGTCGTCTTTGGTATCACGATTCGGCTGTTATGACTCGTTATTGTGTTGGAAAATTTATTGAAAAGTATTGGGTATTCGGGAATCGGCGAGTTCGTCTCCTCTGCATGCTTTTGATAGTTCAACCCGACACAAATAATTTTCCCAGGGTTCGGTACGCAGGGACCCCAGTGCAAATCTTCCTTTTGGATGAAATGCGTGTCAGATTCTTGAAGGAGAGCTTCATCGACAAAACGGGATATTCGAGAAAGCTCTTCTTCCCCTTTTTCCAATACATCCTCAAAGTCTTGTGGAAGCTCCAGCACACCGCGATTCGTACTGACTCCAAGCTTCCATTGGTTCCCTTTATAAAAGGTTAATAGTTTCATATAATCACCTTTCTTTGTTTACCATTACGCCATTTTCCCGAAGGTGGCACCGCCGTCTATATAAAGAGGGGATCCCATCATGAATTTGGATTCATCCGAGGCTAAAAACAGGGCGGCCTGTGCAACATCGGCCGGTGTCCCGAGTTTGCCGCTTAATTGGCGCTTTTTAATGGTTTCCAGTGCCTCGTCATAGTCCTCATAGGCATTGCGCAGATAGTTTTCCACAAATGGTGTCAGGATCGTTCCAGGCAGCAGGGCATTCACTCGTATATTATAGGGGGCATAATCCACCTGCATCGCTTTTGTAAGGGAGAGGACAGCTCCTTTTGTGGCGGAATATACAGCTCGTTTCATTAAGCCCAGTTCCGCCACACAGGAGGACATGTTGATGATACAGCCCTCCTGTCTTTCAATCATGTGTGGCAGGACGTATTTGCTCGGAAGGAACACACCTTTCAAATTGACATCGACGACACGGTCCCATAACTCCTCTGAGGTCTCATGAAGTGCACCTACGCCGGAAATCCCGGCATTATTGAATAGAACATCGATCTTTTTGTACCGTTCCAATGCACGCTGAACCATCTCTTTCACATCTGAGGCAATAGTGACATCAGCCTGTAGAAAAACCGCTTCTCCTCCCTGTTCCTGTATCTCTTCAACCGTCTCCTTGCCATGTGCCTCTGATAGGTCATTAACCACAACTTTTGCACCTTCTTTTGCAAAAAGTAGGGCTGTGCTCTTTCCGATGCCTGAACCTGCACCTGTGATGAGTACCACTTTGTCTTTTAAACGCATTCTCATCAGCCTCCTTTCCGTTTATGTTTTAGGTTTTGGAATATAGGGGGTCAGCTTCATCCAGAAGCTTTTTATCTCACAGGGAGCAATTTCTGCAGCAGAGCCATTTCGTATCGCTTCTTCGAGACCATGCGTCGGATAACTGCTGAACGGCTCCAGGCCAACGTTATAATGCCTTCCATACCACGGATAGGTCTTGGTACCACCGAATTCCTGCCAATACCATAAATACGGGAATTGCGTGGAATCCCATTCCACTTTCACACCCAAATAGAGGTTCAGGTTTTCAAGTGTATACCAGCCATTCTGTCCAAAATTGGTAAGATAGATGATATCGGATCGTGTATCTCTTTCCGGAAGAATGGATAAGTCGAGAGAACCGTCTTCTGTATCCGCTTGCGGCCAGTAGTAGGTCTCTCCGCGGACGATCCGGCCCGGGGCCGCTACCTCTGAATCCTTTGACTCGGTTATTATTTCCACTCCATTTGGAAGTCCTATATTACTTCCGGGAAGGGCAAATGGCTTTCCAAATACAAGGTGATGACCCCACATATAGTGGAGGTTCGTCGTTCCGAGATTTTTAAGCTGCTCCTTCACTTGGATCTGTGAACTGCCGCTCGTAAGAATGAATGTTTTTGATACATGAAAAGGTATTTTCTTTGTCCTGACGGATAGTTTAACCTCAATTTCTTCAGGTGTATCCTTGATGATGTCGTAATCCCATGGCATATGGGCCACTTCCCCATGCTGGCCGTACTGGGCCCCGAGGTACGAAGCGGTCGGACCGCCGTTTGGAAGGACCTCTTGCCAACCACCAGGATAATAGTCGATGAACGCAGCGGTTGGATCTGCCGAGGTCGATAGGTAATCCATCGGGTTCTGCACCCCATTTTCTGACAGCCAGATCAGGTCAAGATCAAGCGGCTTATAGAGACATTCAAAGATCTCCCCGCCTTTATCCAGTAAGAGAGAGAGACGTAGCTTTTCATTTTCAAGAACAAGTGTCCTCATGCCGAAATAGGAATACTGGTCATGAATGCGGCAGCCGAAGTTACGTTGTCGGCGATATCTTTGCATGATTTGTTCCTCCTACCCTTCAACCTGTTACGTCTTTTATTCTAGTAATATGCCATCTTCCAAGGTTGGACGTGTACAGGTCTGTTCCTCGCAGCACACAATTGGTCGGATGACATAAGGTATGTGCGGTCGTATCATAGCAGAGGAGCTCCAATCCGGTATCATTCGACCAGCAATAGATGAGAGACGGCTCGTAGCAGGAAATATACAGCTTTCCATCATGGCCGATCCAGAGACCATCCGGAAGGGCATCCATTTCTACTACCGTTTCCTTTTCCCCTGGCTCCCCTTTTTCACTGATCAGAATTCTGCTGATCTTTTTACCGAATGTTTCCGCCACATATAGGCAGGAGTTCTGGGAATCCAGCGCAATTCCATTGGCAAAAGAGAGATTTTGGCTGAACCACATTTCCCCCTTTCCGCTTTCCAGATTAAACCTCCAAATACCCGGGCCCGGCTTGTTCGAGTCATGACTATCGGTAATATATAGATAGTTATTTTCATCATCTACAGCGATGGCATTCGGGATGGCCATCTTCCGCTCTTTCCCGTCTCCATCAGCAAACAGGGTGACCTCCCCATTTGAAGGATTTATTTTAAAAACGGAGGAATGCTTCAAGTCACAAGCGTATAGAAATCCACTTTTATCAAAGGCGAGTCCCAGAATAAATCCATCTGTGCAGGCTATCTGTTCTATCTTCCCGCCATTGTCACAAATCCTGAAAATCTCCCCTTTTTCTCCGCCACACCAGATATCACCTTTGTTGTCAAAGGCGAGACCCTCCGGATGATTTAGCTGGGGCGAGGTAAAGGTTCCATCGAAATAGACTTCCATCTTCTCTGCAGCCAATTTTGCTGTCATTCCATTCCAAGTGGGTTTACTCATTTTTTCCTCCTCCATTCTCTATACATGATCGGCCCAGATCTGATTCGGAACATAGGCGAACCAATCCGGACGTGCCGGGTCACGATCGTATGTATATCCGCCAAGCTCCCTGTACAGCTCCGCATATTCCGCTAGCTTTTCCTTGTCCACTGTCACACCAAGTCCCGGTCCTTCCGGAATTTTGATAGCCCCATTTTCATAACGGAGTTTTCCGCCTACTAAAATATCATCCTGTAAATGGTGATAATGAGCATCCCCGGCAAATGCCAGGTTCGGTAATACTGCTCCAAGATGTAGCATGGTTGCCAACTGGATGCCCAATTCGCCGGAGGAATGGACCGCCACCCCGAGCTGGAAGGTTTCACACACACCTGCCGCTTTGATGCATTGACGGATTCCTCCCCAAAAGGTCGTATCCAGTAGAATGACATCAATGGAAGGGTTCAGTACATTTGCTGCCAGCTGCTCAAAGTTGACGACAACCGTGTTGGTCGCGGTTGGAATCCGGACCATGGACCTTACTCTCCGCATTCCGTTCAACCCCCAGGTAGGGTCCTCGAAATAATCATTGTTCAACCCTTCAATTTCCTGTCCGAAGCGGATCGAGTCCTCGACACTCAGTGCAGCGTTCGGGTCATATCTCAAGCGGTCCTCCGGGAATTCAGCAGCAAGGGCCTTGTAGCATTCCAGTTCATAATCAGGGTGGAATACTCCTCCCTTCAGCTTGTGAGAGGTGAATCCATATTTCTGTTTCAGATCCTTGGCATGTGAGAGCAGTTGCTCAATTGTTCTGACCTCCCCCGCTCCTGTTTGTTCATTAGGCAGACGATAGAATAGATAGCTCGCAAACTTCACTTCATCACGGACTTTTCCTCCCAACAGTTGATAAACCGGAACGTCCAATTTCTTCCCGATGATATCCAGACAGGCAAATTCCACTGCTGCCATAAGCTGTGTACGGTTGTTATAGAGGCTTGCGGTCGGATTGCATATTTTAAAGCGTAGCGCTTCCAGTTGGAAAGGGTCATGACCGATAATATAGGGCTTTAATCCGGCAAAAGCCAACTCCGCACTCTCGCCGCCTCCCCCCATTTCCCCGTAACCTGTTATGCCTTCATCTGTTTCAACTTCCAGAATGGTTCTTACAAATCTACCCCAATGAGCCCCATTGCTGTGCCTTAATGGGCTTTCGAGTGGCAGAGTAACCGTTGTGGCTTTCAGATTCGTGATTTTCACCGACAATTCCTCCTCTTATTCAGGTAAGCTGACGCCCAGGGCAGCTAACATTCCACCATCGATTTTCATTTCTGCTCCAGTGATGAATTTTGCTTTTTCACTGGCAAGAAAGGCGATCAGTTCTGCCACTTCCTCCGGTGTCCCCACCCTGCCCACTGGATGCATTTTTCCCCAGTCATGGAGGATTTTCCCTTGCGTGGAGTCAGCCTTGAACAGATCGGCCGCTCCTCTTAACATCGGGGTATCAACAGAGGCCGGGCACACAGCATTGATACGAATATTTTCATGTGCATGGTCAAGTGCCGTCGCTCTTGTCATCGCATTAATACCGCCTTTGCTCGCAGTATAGGCGACGACCCCCTTTTGGGAAGCAAATGCCTGGACGGACGAAATATTGATGACTGCACCTCCTCCACGTTTCCGCATTTCCTTGATGGCATACTTGGTAGATAGGAACATCCCCTTCAGGTTGATGTCTATCACTTCATCCCAAACTTCCTCACTGGTCTGCACTACGTCCCCATATCTTTGGACTCCTGCACTATTGACCAGAATGTCTATCCCACCAAACGTTTCCACTGCATATTGCATGACGCGCTCCACTTCCAAGGCGTTGCGGACATCGGTCTTATATCCCTTGACCTCATATCCTTCCGCTTGCAATTTCTCGGCACTTTCATTTACAACGGTTTCGCGTGATCCGCATATTACGACCTGTGCGCCTCCTTCGGCCAAACGTTTTGCCGCTGCAAAACCTATTCCGAGCGATCCCCCTGTAACCACAGCCACTTTACCCTTGAATTCCTGATTCTTCATGCTCTCACCCCTATATTTCTTTCTATTAAGAATATTATAAAAATATATGGTAAGAGCGTCTTTAAGAGGTAGAGTCAATCTTTTATAATTTGGAGACAACATTGAGAAGAGGGTTAAAAAAAGCAAAAAGAAGGCAGGAAAATGTGGATGTTTTTCCCCCGCCCTCTTTTATAGCACTATACAGTTTTAGCTTATTTCTCTGACATTCATAAATCTTGGGCGGTAGATGCTTGCATGCTTTTCATGCATGGCCCAGCTTGTGGTATTGACATTGTAGCTGAACAGCATCTCGCCAGGCTTGGAAAGATGAGGATGTCCCTTTGCGTTATAAGAGTAGATCCCCTCCCCGCCTTTTGGTTCCTGACAATAATGGAGTCTGACCGGGTCTTTGAATGGACCAACCGGAGTATCCCCCGCATATATTGAAATCCAGTTTCCGGTGCTTGATTCTTGGAAAACAGCGATATATTTTCCATCCAGGCTTCCGCCAACCATCGGGGAAACACTCAATTCACAAGAAATTTCTTCGGCTATCGGTACCACCTGTTCTTTTTCTGCGGCCCATTCCGCCCCATTCCAGAAGTGCCACTTATCCAAATCGTTAAAGTCCTCCTCTCTTACACGGGCTGCCACAAGCTTTACTTTTTCCCAGTTTTGCAGTCCATAAATATAGACATAGCCATCAGGATTCGGATTGCCGCTCTCTTCCGTATTAGCCATGATAGCTGCTCCAAAGTAGGTAGTCTTCCCGTTTGCCGCTGTAAAGTAGAGGGAGGTATCGATTTGGTCCTGCAAATCAAGATTCGGGCCATCCTCCCCGATCGGTGCAGAAACACGTGTAATGCCATGGATAGAAAAAGCAAAACCTTCCGGCCCGTCAGGATTTGGTCCGACAATCATCGGGAAGCAGTAGAACGTCCCATTGATCGAAGCTCCATCCTGAAGCCAATAGTAGGCCCCTTCCACACTCCTTGTCTTTTCTGTGTTTGGAACGATATTGCTTGCTGGTTCGTTGTTTTCATCCTGTTTCCAACGGAACTCAAGGGCATCTTCGTTAGGCTCCGCCCCAGTTAAAATGCCAAGTGTATTATTGATCATTTTTGTGGAAATCCGGTAGTCAGTCGCCTCATCCACCGACCCGATAAAGGTGTCGCCGAACATGAAGATCGTTTTTGTCTGATCCGCAGTCCCTTGTCTGTCACAGCCATTGAACGGGATGGCGTATATGCCATCTGATCCGCTCCAGCCCTGTTTGCGGTGGAACAGGTTCGTCCATTCCTCCGCCGCTTCCACCGCAAAGCCTTTTCCTGCGTAGAAGTTGACCTGACTGAGTCCAAACAGTTTCTCATTCTCTTCATACCCACCCCAGTTCCCGATATCCGGATTAGCTCTTGCGGATAGTCTGACATAGCGGGCTAGGACGCCGCCAAAATCTACCGGACTATTATTCCCATCATCGAGATTCGTAGCCTTTTGTTGATTGCTTCCCGTCGCTGGAGCCAGCTTGAATGGATACCCTTGCCCTTTCAGCTCGGTCCAATCCTCCCCGTTCAGGGAGTGCTCCAGCTTAACCTCCTTCAACCCCCGGTAAAACAGGCCGGGATAGGTGGTACTTTGCTGATTGTAGTTCCACACCCACATTTCCCCAATTGGATAGCTTCCTCCAAATTCGAAGGTCACAAAGACTTCATCCTCTCCTTCGGTCAGCCACATCCCCTTACCAGAGGCATCATTATGCTGGACATCCTGTTTTCCGATCGGTCCTTGTACTCTAGTCAACAGGTTGCTCATAGGCGTTCCTGCGAAGGCGTCCGGTGTACCATACACTTTTTCTACAGGGATGATATCTCCCACACTTTTTGGTGCTTGTATCTTCGTTTCAATCATCGTTTTTCCCCTTTCCGCTTTTATTCCTGATTTTCAGGCTTGATTTCCCTGAGCTTCAACCATCTTGGACGGTAGATATCCGCATTGGTGTTGTTCCCTGTAGGATTGGTGGTATTGACATTGTAAGTCACCAATAATTCACCCGACTCTGACAAATGTGGATGGGCTTTTGCGTTGTAGGTGATCACGCCATTACCGAGTTTTGCTTCCGGTACATGGTAGAGGTCCTCCAAAGGCGAGAAAGGTCCGGCCGGACTGTCCGCTTGGCTCACTGCAATATAGCCGCTCAATGTCTCCCTCTCCACGACCAGCAAGTATTTCCCTTTATAAGGGGCATTTTCCATGAAGGTGACGCTGAGCTCGGGAGAAACGCCTGTGACTAGGGATTCAACTTCTTGGATATCAGAAGACCATCCATCTCCGTCCCAATACTCCCACAGGTCAAACTGCTCGATATTCTCCGCGAGTACCCGTGACACGACTAATTCCTTTGTGCCGGATTTCAGATCCTTATAACCATATACATATAGATATCCATCTGGATTGGTAGTGCCCGATTTTTCCGTCCTATCAAGGATTCCTGCTCCGAATACAATATTTCCCGACCCGTCAGGCAGGCTTGCAAACAACGGTGTATCCATCTGCTCCTGCTCTTCTACGATCGGTCCATCCTCTGATACCGGCAGCTTTACCATCGAAACACCTGAAATGGCGAAGAGGAAACCTGCTTCCCCCTGGAGGTCTTTACTCATCAATAGAGGAAAAATATACACATGGTCCCCAATCACCACTCCATCCTGCAGCCAGTACCAGCTTCCTGCAGGTGCATTTGGAGTTTTCGGGGTGAAGAGATTTACATCTGCAGTATTCGCCATGGTAATCCATTCCATATTGTTCGGATTTGGCTTCTCCCCCTCCAATACTGCCAATGAATTATTCAGCATATTGGATTGCAGACGCTGCTTGGTGACGGGATGGACATTTCCGATAAAGGTATCACTGAATAAAAACAGGGTTTTGTTATCCTTCGCTTTTCCAGGAACATCGTATCCATCAAAAGGAATGGAAAAGATGCCGTCCGCACCACTCCAGCCCTCGTATCTGCTGAACAGGGCATCCCATTCGTACATCGGTTCCACCGCTATTCCTGCTGCAGCCGTGAACCTCACCTCGCTCAAGCCATACAAGTGCTTACCCTGCTCCTCTGCTCCCCAATTCCCTTCTTCTTGGTGCGGGATGAGCTTGACGAATTTTGCTTGAGTTCCATCGAAAAGAATCGGGGTATGTTCGTCGTCGTTCAGATTGGTTGCCTGCAGGTCCACGGAACCTGTCCCCTCGGCAAGTTCATATGGATAACCCCTCCCCTTCAGCTCAGTCCAGTTTTCACCGTCAAGGGAATGGAAGATCTGGACATTTTTTATGCCTCGTGATTCTTTGCCTTTTTCGTTATAGTTCCAGATTTCCATTGCTTGTAGGGGGTAGGTACCACCTAAATCAATTGTTATGGTAGGTGGCTCTTTGTTATCGGATGAGGCGAGCCACATCGTGTCGGGGTCTGTACCATGTGTTTCGGTGATTTCTTCTTTAAACATCCCATGATGATTAATCACATTTTCAGGACCTTGGATAGTGTTTGAATCCTCATCAGGTGTCGCTGCTAACGGAATGATCTGCCCATTTTCAACCACACCCACATTATGACGAAATATTCTGATTTCGCTTAGTCCAAATATCCTTTCCCCTTTAGAGTCGGACCAATTACCTTCACCGGAATTTGTATCCGCTTCTATTTTCACATACTGAGCTGGTACGCCATTGAATTGGATCGGTAATTGAGAGTTTGACAGATTTGTAGCCTGCATAGAATCGGAATCTTTCCCTTTAGCAAAACGGAAAGGGTAGCCTTCTCCCTTCCATTCGGTCCACTCCTTGTTATCGTTGGAATAATAGATTCGTACATTCTTCAAGCCACGGTGGGAAAGTGATTGTTCCCCGTCCTTTGCCATGTAATTCCAGACCCACATTTCTCCGAGGGGCTGGATGTGGCCAAGATCAAGGATAAGGGAGATGTGCTCATTATCCTCTTTTGCTGTTACCTGCCACATCGTCTTTCCCTCAGTTGAGTGGGTATTTGCTGTGCCATCCGTTCCGGACATGCCGGAGTTGTTTGCCACGTTTTTGGCATCATACCCTTCATCAAAATCAGCATGGACCGAAGCAATGGGAATGATAGGACCAAGACCGGAAGCTGCCGGTTTCTCTTGTGACAAAGAAAAAGATTTGACAGATATCACAAGTATTAGGACCACAATACTAAGACCAAGCAACCATCTCCATTTTCTTAACGGTTTCTTCATTTTTTGCCACCTTATCGTGTTATGAAATGCAATCCTTTGCTTCCATAGTCTGCTGCAGCAGATTTGCCACCCCGACAAATGTACTTAGGGACGTATCATCTGAACGTTCAATAAGCAAAGATTTTTTTTGCAGTGTTTCATAGATTCCATGGATAAACAGATCCTTACTTTTGGCAATCTGTCCCCCTAAGATGACGCCATCAGGTTGGAACGGAAGGACATACTGGTTGATGACACTGCCAATATTGTTTCCAAATCGACGAAAGACCTCCTGCGCATTTGGGTGATTCCTATGTGCCATTTCCGCTAAAGTTTTCACTTCCTTATCCGGGACAGGAACCCCCAGCTCTTCCGCTATCCGCAAAATTCCCCGCTTGGAGATATATTCATCCACAACAGAGCCTCCGAACTGTTGATTATAGATCCATCCGTTTTCAGGAACAGCATGATGGCTCGTTACTAATCTGCCATTCTCCAAATATCCGGAACCAGCCCCTGTCCCAATGGTTATACAGACGGAGCGCTGATAATTCCGTGCTTTCCCTGCCATCTGTTCGCCCAGTGAAAACAAATTGGCATCATTATCAAACACAATGGGGAAATGCTCATTCATTTTGGAACGGATAGAAGGAATTTTTTTCAGCCTGTTTTCTATCTCCACACGCAAATTCACTCCGTACAGGTCCTCGAACTTATCCACGTCTTTGATATAACTTATCCCATTCACATAATCGAATGGACCGGGAAAGGCATAGCCGACTCCTGCAATTTTGAAATCCTTATCCAGTATCCGGTTCGCTTGCTGCTGAATGAGATACACCAAATTTTCAATAATATTCTCTTTTGTATCCTTTGATTTCGCCGGGAATATCGCAAAAGAATCCGAACATACTTCCCCTGTGCTATTTAAGACGGCTGACTTAATAAACAAGCCCCCCACGTCAAAGGCGATTGTGTAGCTATTCATCTAGAATCTTCACATCCCACTGCGGCGAAACGCCTGCTTTAATGATTTTGCATGGAGTAGTACCGATATTGATGATTTCAAATTCACCGAAAACAGCCGGTATAATATAGGACTCTGCGTACCCAAGCTCCACTTGGACATCTGGATTCTGCGTGGAACGAATAGAGATTCTGTCCCCTTCCACCAGGTTAAGAAGCATAACTTCCCCGTTTGTATCATCCCTCCAGCAGTCATGAAGGTGAATACGGTTTACATAGAACAGAAGATCCTCCCTCGCCCCTAGTACATACTCTTGATTTTCTTTCTGCTGCTGAATGAGGCGGGGGTGTTGAATGAGGTTCTCTTTTACCCAATTCTCTTTTTTATACCAATCGATATTTTCTTTTGCATGGTCGATATTGATCGGGCGCGGTTTACCGTCCAGATCCTTCCGAACATAATCATAGATTTTGAAAGTGAACCACCAGGTAGTGGCGGAAATCTCCAACACAAGGTTATCAGAACCGGAGCAATGGACAGTTCCTGTTGGGATTAGGAAAAGATCACCCTTCTCACAGTCCCACTCTTTTACATACTTCGTAAATTCGATAGGCTCACCTGACATCTGGGAATGTTCCACCTCTTGCAGAAACCCGGTTGGACTGCAGTCCTCCGTCAAGCCGAGGTACACCTTCGATCCTTCCTTTTTCTCCATCATGTAATAGGATTCTTGCTGTTCCAATGGGTAGTTGAACTTCTCACGAATATAGGATTGCTTTGGGTGTACTTGGCAGGAAAGATTTGTCCCGTCCATCGTATCCAGATAATCGAACCGAATCGGAAAGTAGTCACCGAAGAGGCCGACAATGCGATCGCCTAATATCGGTTGATGGGCGAGGTCCATGATAATCAAAAATGGAACCTCCAACACCTGGTCCCCACAGCCTATCAGAATGGAATTCTCGGGTGCAATCGGTTCAAAGCTCCAGGCACAGTTCACCCAGTCCTCCGGCAAATCTGCCAAATTTTTCAGGAACTGGCCTCCCCACACACCCGGTGCAAAGAAGGGCTTCACTCTCAATGGGTGGTTGGAAATGTCTTCGGCCATCGCAAACAGATCGGAAACTGAGGTCATGACCGGCTTTTCGGTTTGATTGAAATCTATATAATAATCGAAATTCTTCAGTGTTTCTTTTCGATATTTTTCAAGAATCGGCCATTCAACAAAAAAGGAAATTTTATATTTTTCCACAAAGTCCCCTGAGGCATTGTCCCCGAAATTCGAGAGTCCATCCTTGTAAAGAACCTGCTGCTTTTCCCTGGATATATCCAAATAGATGTACAGGCAGTCCTCCTTCGAATCATTGTTCAACCAGTACGATCCTGTCCCATATTCGATGGTGAAATTTCCGGAAGGTGCAACCGTTTTTTTATAGCTTATCTTTGCATCTTCTTTAAAGTAAGCGGAGATATCTCCTTCCACCATGTAACCGAATGCCCGGTTGTCCGTGATATTGTCCCGGAACTGCATGTGAAGTTCATCACTTGATTTTAAGTAGGCATTCGTATCAACCGTTGCCGGGCTGTACTCTCTTTCTTGCAATTTTTCATATAGCTTTTCTACAAAACTGGCAAAGGGTACACCATGCGTACCGTCCAATATTATTCTGTTCGCTTTCTTCTCTCTTGCTTTTTTTATGACGGATTCTATGATTTCGTTGGTTTCTGCTACACATACTAGTTCTTGATTAAGCCTGATCGGATTAACCGGATTCACATTAAACATTTTTTCTCTCCCTAAATCTAGTAATGGTTATCTGTTGTCCCCACCCTCGTAGTAGACCCAGCGTGAACTTGTTTTGAAGATGATCAATGTACATAAGAGTGTAATGAGAAGCAAGATCCAAGCCATTGCTGATGCGTAGCCCAGCTGCAAGTCCTTGAATGCTTTATTGTACAAATAGAAAGCAAAGAACATCGTCGAGTTGTTTGGCCCTCCACCTGTCATGATAAATGCCTGTAAGAACACCTGGAATCCGGAAAGAACACCCATGACAACATTGAAGAAGATGGTTGGGGTAAGCATCGGCAGTGTAATATTGATGAATTTCCTGATTGGTCCAGCTCCATCCACCGTGGCAGCCTCATAAAGAGATTGTGGAATCCCTTGTAAACCGGCCAAATAGATGATCATACTGCCACCGACAGCCCACAGATTCATCAGGACAAGCGAAGGTTTGGACCAGGCTTCATCCAACAACCAGCCAGGACCGGATATACCGAAATTTGCAAGAAACGTATTTATCAACCCGAAATTCGGATCCAATATCCATTGCCATAGCAATGCTACTGCCACCCCGGAGAGGATACTTGGCAGGAAGTAAATGGTTCTGAACAGGCGGATGCCCCTAACTTTCTGGTTCATCAGCACAGCCAGCAGGATCCCCATCGCGGTATTGACGGGAACACTCAGTCCCACATAGTACAAGGTGTTATAGAGACTTTTATAAAATAATGGATCCTCTGTCAGCATGATTTCATAGTTCTTGAAACCGACCCATTGCGGCGGCTCATAAATGTTATAGGTGGTGAAACTTAAATAGAAGGAGTACAAAATGGGACCGGCCATAAATACCAGCAGCCCTATTAGGCCAGGTGAAAAAAACAAATAACCGGTTATTGCCTCTCTTGTGCTCATTTTCATATTGCGTGTCCATCGCATCCCTAATCTACTCTCCCTTATAATCTAGGCACCCTCCCCCAGCAAAAGGAGAGAATGCCTAATTAAATGTGATCTTCTACAGGGAATTAATGATTCTTCACGGCATTTTCCGCTGCGGTCTGCGCCTCTTGCAGCGCCTGCTTCGGATCTACACCGGAGTTCACTACAGCCTGTTCTACTGGATCAAGATTTGCATGCCATGAAGGAAGAGCGTCCACATATTCTATGAATCTAGAATACTGCATTTGCTCCACCATCAAATTCCAGATTGGGTCTTCCGTAAACTTAGGATCCTTCGCTGCATCCATATTGGATACAAGTGATCCTGATACTTCATGAATTTTCATTTGAACGTCTTTACTTGTCATGTACTTCAATAACTCCCATGTTGCTTCGGCTTTCTTTTCATCCTTGTTGTTCGTCATTTCATAATCAAATCCAGCAGACCATGTAACCTGCTCTTTTTCGAAAGGAATGGCTGCTACACCAAAATCCATATCAGGAGCATGAGTTTTAATATCCTGGTACAAGTTGTTCACATCAACAACCATAGAAACCTGCTCTGCAATAAACGGGCTGTATTGTAGGGAGCTTGCTTGCGAGTTGAAAGCCGACATCGCTTTCGTCCCATAGTTTTCTTGCATTTTTGCAATCCACTCCAGCGCCTCCAGGTTCTCAGGCTTCATGAATGTTGGATTTCCTTCTTCATCCCAGAAATCCCCTCCATTGCCCCAAGCTAGCGTCCACATGTGAAGGTTCCCTACGGAAGGGGAAAACCCTATTCTCTCGAGCAAGTCATCTGATTTCCATTTTGTCAGTTTCTCTGCATACTCTTCTAGTTCGGCCCAATTGGTTGGGGGCTTTTCAGGGTCAAGTCCAACCTCACGGAAATGATCCTTATTGTAGTAAAGCACACGCACATCCGTATCACTCGGCAGGCCGTAGAAGCTGCCTTCATGCTTCATTTTTTCTGTTAATACAGGGAAGAAAACATCCGTATCGAATTTATCCTTTTCAATGAAAGAATCGATATTCATAATAGCTCCTGATTTTGCACGCGCAGGTAAGGTACTTGTATCATTCAGCGCCAAATCTGGGCCGCTGCCACCAGCCATTGCCGTAGAAAGTTTTGTCCAGTAATCCCAGAAGTTGATTCCGAGCTCTTCAACTTTAATGTTGGGATTCTCGGCTTCAAAATCATCCAGTATTTCGGTCATTGTTTCTTTCATTGGACCATCAGAATGAATATGCCAGAATGAGATGGAAACCTGCTCTTTATCCGAATCGTTGGATGACTCTTTATCAGTAGAAGAACTGTTGGAACAGCCTACCACTAAAAGAAACGTTAGGAACATTACAGAAAATGCCTTCATTGCTTTCCAGTTTTTCATAATTGACCCCCCGTTATTAAATAAAAGTTTTTTCAAAGCACATTAAGCGAAAACAGATCTAACCGAAATAATTGCAGTAAAAACCAACCCCCTCCTTCCGATATCCGGAATACACCACTTACCCTTTTACTCCTGTCATGGCAACACCTTTGATGAAGTACTTCTGGAAGAAGAAGAACAGGAGAAGAGTCGGCAGCATGACAATGATGGAGGCTGCCATCATGACATTCCATCTTGTACCAAACTGTTGCTGGAATCCCCTTAAACCTAAAGCCAAGGTAAAATCATTTGGATCATTCAAGTAGATCAATGGTCCAAGGAAATCATTCCATGCAAACATGAATATGAAAATTGCCAGGGTTGCCATCGCCGGTTTGGAGAGGGGAACATAGATATTCCACCAGATCCTGAATTCCGAACAGCCGTCAATTTTCGCGGCTTCACTTAGTTCTCTAGGTATCGTCATATAGAATTGACGCATCAGAAAGATATAAAAAGCACTACCAAAGAAGTAAGGAACCGTCAGAGGAAGGTAAGTATTGATCCACCCCAGTTCTTTAAAAAAGACGAACAGGGGAATCATCGTTACCTGTGGGGGTAGCATCATCGTGGTTATCAGGATGATAAACCAAATGTTTCTCCCCGGCCACCTCAATTTCGCAAAGGAATATGCGATGAAGGAAGAAGAAAGGACTCCTCCAACCACAGATAAAGTTGTAATAACCGTGGTATTGAACGTATAGCGTAAGAAAGGAAATGAATTCACCGCTTCTTTATAATTGCTCCATTGGATTTCTTCCGGAATCCATTTTGGCGGCAGATCAAAGAGTCCAACGTTGCCCTTCAGTGATGTTGACAACATCCAGACCAACGGCATTAATAATAAAATACTTCCTGCGATAATGATTAAATAGATAATTAGCTTTCCTAATCTTCGTCTTGCTTTCAAAAACATCCCCCCTTACAATGAAAACGCTTTATTTAATACAAGTTTAAAATATGCCAGTCTCTTTGTCTTTTTATAAAAGAGTCAATTTTTTATAAAATTCAGACATATAGTGATATTTGTGTGCTAAAATGAAAGCGTTATTATGAATTTGATTGGGGGGAATAAAGTTGGAGTGGACAGATTCATTTGTGGATGGGGCCATTTTCCTAAACCAAAAAGCCAGTCAATTGGAAGGAAAGGAGGCCTCCATAAACATCCATTACTGGGGTGCACAATCCGGGCATAAAAATAATAAGCCTCATCAACATTCCTTTTTCGAAATTTGCTATATCATAAATGGAGAAGGCCATTATATAGATAATAATCATAGGCATACGATAGGTTCGGGCTCCTTGTTTCTTTCACGCCCCTACCATAAACATCAAATCCAAAGCGAAACCGGTCTGGACATCCTTTTTATCGGGTTCGAGATCAACAAAGGAAAAACCACTAAAAAAATTCAACAGCTTTTTTCAAGTCTTGAAAGTGTAGACACCTATTTTCATAATCAAGCAGAATCTTCCTCTTTCGTCAGGATGTGGACCACTTTGCTTGTCATGGCGAATGAATCCAATCCTTTATTGGAAGAAAGTCTTTCAGGAGTTTGCTACTCCATCTTCGGCAGTCTCTTCAAGGATTTTCAGATCAACCATAAAAAATCCAATAAAAACAATAGGTACAGCGTTTCTTCGACCTTGGTGTATAAAGCAAAGCTCTACATAAATGATAATTTATCAGAACCACTGCGCCTAAATGATGTGGCAGAGTTCCTGCATATATCAGGCCGACACTTGTCCAGGATATTTCAGGCGGAACTGGGTCAATCCTTCTCCAGCTATGTCAGGAAAGAAAAAATAAGAAAGGCCGGTATCCTTCTTTCAGATACCGACCTGAGTATAAAAGAGATTTCGGAAAAAACGGGGTTTGATACTGTACATTATTTTTCCAGTGTTTTTTTAACAGAAATGGGAATGCCACCTGGAAAGTTCAAACAAAAATTCAAACAGTATCATACTTAACTTTACTTATACTCCATTCGAACAGAAACGATTCCTCTGGCACGAATGGAGATTTCCACCTTATTGTCCTCGAGGTAGTTCTCTTGCAAATTATTTTCCAGCAGGTCAGTGATTCTTGCAGAATGAATCTCTCTGCCAGGCAAGGAAAGTTGAGCTGTTTCAAGCTTGTTCTCCGATAGATTTTGCAACCTTACAATGATTCCCCTGCCATCCTCTGCAGGCTTTACATGCTGAACAGCTATAGCGGAGTTATCTACTTTAAGGAAGGTGCCCTCCTCTTTTGAATCGCATTTTATTACAGGATGAATTTGTACTGGATAAAAAGAGTCTACTCCAACACGTAACGCCTCCTTAGAATCATAGGCACCAAAGGATGATAGGACATACCTGAATGACACCACTCCCGGTTGGGTGGCACAGAAATTCGTATCCCAGTAATTGTTCATTGGCCACGCCAACAGAAGGGGACGTTCAGAACGAGGGACTACCTTCTGCTCTTTCCCAAAATTGAAGTCTCCTATTTGTACTAAAGGGGCATCCGGACAAGCAAGCGTTATCCCCCGGTTCTCATCAAACATCGAAACGACATTATCCACCGTGACCCAATCTTTACATGCGGTTGGCAGCTGCTCTTTATCCAATTCCACAAACGTCCCTGCACTATCAAACTTCGCTTTCCACTCTTTCAGATTCATAGGGAAAGTAAAATACACAGACTCCGGCGTCCTGATATCCTGCTTTTTCATGTTGGCAACCATCTCAATTTCCGGCTTGGCAGCAAACAAAGTAATCTTCTGCTCCAGCCAATCCACTCCTGGTGCTTGCCACTTCAATACTAGCGTCGCTCCTGAATCATGTTCTTCGACTTTGCATTCCATCGTTTCAGAAGCCCCCATGCGTTGCGGTGCCCAATCGTGATTCCAGCAGCTGATGCTGTTGTTGCATTTTTCTACATCTCTTGGGAACAGAGCTTTGCGGTTCTCTTCCTGCTTTAATGGATCTACTTTCTCCTGGACATATTGGAACATGGTCCATTCGCTTTCTTGATCAAGCATTTGCCATTCCATCCGCTTATCGAAAAGCCCTATTATTCTACCTGTTTTTCTATCAAACTCTAATTTGTGGAATGGGCTCTCAATGGTGGCATCTGTTACTTTAACAGTCTCCTGGCTCTCCTTATTCAGGGAAGCATACGGCACCTTTTTCCAAGAGAAAGGTTGAAGCTCTACTGTCCCTAAAACAGAATCGCACCAATTTGAATCTTGATTATTCTGTTGGAATTTATAACGGTTCGTCTGGGCATGTCTTCCCTTATAGGTATATTCCTCCGACACTCTAACATCCACTTTTTGATTAACATGGGTTGGATTTACCAATAGTAAACCCTCCGGTTCCTGGGACTGCAATGGATTTTCAGCAAGCTTTTCCAATTGATCAGCCAGCAGATACCCACTTACACTATTTGCCTGATAGGCGGTATGTGCTTTATGCATCCATAACGATTTTGTATATAGGGAATCTGGATCTGTCACAGAGACATTTGCTCCCCATGTGTGTTCATCATAAAGCTCCAGCTGATCCCATGCTTCCTGATAAAGTCGTTTCTCATGATTATCCCTGGTTCCTAAAAAAGACGCCAAAAGCTCTGCAGCTTTAAGGGATTGCTTCGTTCTTCTCGTTACCTTCGTTTCAAGAGCAGAACTTGCTGCACCAAAATTCCAGTAATCCGTCCAATCCCCTTCATAGACGGGAATGTCTTCAATCTGCATTTCTTTGATTCTTTCTAACAGCATTTCAGGAGTAGCGAGGCGGATTTTCGGTCCAAGTCCGGAAGCATTCCAACGATGGACCATCTCCATCAACTCTTCATCTGGAGGCGTATTATCTAAAAGTGGTATGTTGGTTGAAGATAAGTAAATAAAATCATGAGGGTAGTTATCTCCTTCAATCCTATCAATATAAGCATCAATTCCCTTTTTCATCTTCTCCAGATCTTTATCCCAAAGCTCCGTAAATTGCGTGAAAATGGAATAATGCTCCCCATTGAAAGTGAATAGTTCCCTGCCATCTGGAGTCTTCCATCTAAATATTTGCGGTCTTGGCAACGGAATCCCGCCAAAGTGAATATTTACCCCTGTCGTATAAAGCTCGACACCTGCATCAAGCAATAGCTGGGCAAAGGTCCACGGCTGACCATTGATATCATGATTGATAGCCGTATTTACCTTTGAACCGAATCTTTCGCGGAGCTTTTTAGCAGGATACAGCAATCTAGCAATCTGTTCAACGTTACTTAGTGGAGACGTGTGCATGCTCAGAGCAGCCAGACAGATCTGACCATTCTGCACAAAACGTGCAAATTTCGCAATCTCCTCCTCGCTCGACGTTTCAAGCCATTTCATGACAGGTGATGTAGCCTCACAGGTCCACCTGAACTTATTTTCCTCACTTTCATGCTCCGTTTTCTCACATAATACTATTGCCTGACTAATATATTTACGCTGCATTTCCCATAATACAGGTTGTGGATGGGTATATCCCACATCAAGATGACTGTGATGATAGATCCATATTTCTTTGATATTTGACAAAAAACCACCTTCTTTCTCCTTATTATTTTCCACTCCATTATAGAATCTAATTGTCGAAATAGTCTTTATCTTTAACGGTCACACTTTTATAAAATGAGGTCAAAGAAAATTCCCCTGCGTATAGGATGAGGCGAATTTAAGTTGAGGACAGCGAACTGTGAAGGATAGCTTGTAAAAAAATATGCAGTATTCCATATCCGCATACTTTTTTTACAGGATTTCCCCCACCATTAGCAGGTCTCCCCAGGTTTTAATTCCTCGGTCATGGCAAATATGGAGGAGTTCAACAAACAGGTAGGCAGTTGTGAGGGCGTCACCTTTCGCCGAGTGGCGCTGATAGATTCGTGTCCCGAAGTCCCGTGCGTATTTTTCGAGGTCACGCATGTCGTAGCTAGGGGCGATATAGCCAATCAGGTTGAGTGTGTCGATTGCTTTCGGTGCTTTCCAGTGCAGGTTGCGGCGCTTGAGCTCGTACTTGATGGCGTGCATATCAAAGGAGACGTAGTGCCCGACATAGCAGGCGGACGTCTGGTTGGCGAGACTAGTAAGTTTTTGTATCGCTTGCATAGCGTCAGGCGCTTTTTCCACTTGTTCATTGGCGATTCCGGTCAGCTCGGTAATTTCCCGAGGGATTTGTCGATTCGGGTTGATGTAGCTTTGGTAGGCACTCTCCTCGACCACCTCCATACCCTTCACCTTTACGGCACCGATTTCGATTAGTCGGTCCTCCTTTGCCAGGTTGAATCCGGTCGTTTCTGTATCAAAAACGATGAATTCCAGTTTGTCGATTGGTGTAGAAAGAGGTAGGTTTTCTACTAAATTGCTCGGGAAATAATCCTTTCGGGCGAATGGAAACATCGGTATAATCCCTCCTTCTAGTAGTACGATAGCATGTGGCTTTGCAGCTCCTTGATGAGCCGGATGCTGAGCATGAGTTCTTCTTTTTCACGGGTTGTCAGGGTTGTCAAATCAAGCGTCGAGGTCAGCTTCTCCCCTTTTTGATGCTGGTTCCAGCGGTTTTTCACGTAATAGTCCAGGATGGATTCGACAGATGCTTTGAGATCCTTTTGAAAGCTGTTGGAAAGGATCTTTTTCTCGTGGAGCTGGTCGATTTTCTCGATTGGCGTGCCATAAGTGATCCCGTTCATCAGTGCGAGGATCTGCAGGCTATGGTGAAACGGAAAAAGAATGTGCTTTTTCAGGTCGATTATTTTCTTTTGCATCCGGAAAATGGAGCGGATGGGCTGTTCCAAGGCTGGAATTGGATTCTCGCGTTCTATCTGGGACAGGCGATATAAAAAGATTTTCGCCCTGTCTAGGGACTGTTCGATGTTGGTTTTGAATTGCTCGTGTAGCGTGTCGTCCCCGTAGATGAGCCGGTAGGAAAAGAAGTTTTGTGCGAGCAGGAGCCGGTCGTTGGTGGCGTGTAGCACCCACTCTCTTAAGCGGTTGTTCCAGTGCTCCGGGGTGCCGCTCCACTGTGGGTTGGAGGCCATCATGTCTCCCGGACATCTTTTGTAGCCTGCCAGCTCGAGGTTTGCGACGATTTTTTCCGAGAGCTGTTGGAAGTACTCCTTCTTGCTGTCGTCCTCATAGACGAGGAAGTGGTCCTGGTCGGTGAGGAGGAACTGCTCTCTTCTGCCAGCGCTGCCCATCAGGTAGAAGCAGAATCTGGTCGGCGGGCTTGCTGGCATCTCCTCGATGGCAAGCTCGATACAACGCTGGATGAGCTGGTCGTACAGGGTGTTCATGACGTCCAAGGCGTGTAGGGTCGGGACTTCCTGTTGCAGCATGGTGCCGAGTGTGGAGTATAGTGCCGTCTTGATGGTTGGCAGGTTTTCATGGTTTGCTGTTGATATTTGTGTTGTACCTTTCAGGAAATTGGCGCTTTTGATTTGGAGGAGCTCGGTCAGGGTGACGAGTCCGATAGTTTTTTGGCCGTCTGTAACAGGCAGGTGTTTGATGCCATGGAGCAGCATGGTCGTGATAGCCTCATAGAAGTAGGCGGTGCGTTCGATGGTGATCGGGTTTGGCGTCATGAAGGTGTGGACGGGCTGGGTGAGACTTTGCCCGTTTGTGATGACCCGGTTGACGAAATCGTGCATGGTGATGATGCCAGTGAGGTTGTTGTCCTCTGTAATGATAGCGGCGGTGTGATTAGTTTCAGAGAGCTTTTTTGCAACAGATTGGATCGTGTCGGTTGTGGTCGCTTGGACGAAGGTTTCTTTCATGACATCCTGCACTCTGAGCGTAGTTGTGTCGGAATCTGTGAGCTTTCTGCCAAGCTGGACTTGTTCGGCGAGAGATTGATAGACATCATGAAGGCGTGCGCTGACCTGGGTGAGCAGATATTCGCGTACGGTTGGGTCGCTCCATCTTTCTTTTAACACAGAGAAAGGGATATAGAGGGCGGTCACATCATCGATGGCCCGTACCTGGAGTAAGGACACCTCGTCGATGGTGTATGAATCCGAATCCGAGAGAAAATGAATGAAATGGGAGAGGCCGATCAGTTGGTCCTTTTTGATAATTTCCAAGACTTCGTCGTGAATGTTCGTAGGAAGATAGACTTCTACTGTTCCAGACTGAATGAGAAAGAGGCCTTCCCGTGTTTCATTTGCTTTCAGGATAGGCTGGTGGTGGGTGAAGGAGTGGGTTTGGCAGCGGGTGAGCAGACTTGTTCTCTCATCGTTGGTGAGGTTGTGGAAAAGGGGATGGTGCATGTTGGTGGCCTCCTTTTTCTTGTAGTAGAAAAAGAGGAGCAGCGGGTGGGACTGCTCCTCGGGCTTAAGGTTTATTTATTCAACCAGACGTCTCCGTTCTTGTATGTCATCTGCTCCGGGTAACGAAGGTCTGCCACTTCGTCCTGGATTTTTTGTGATGGTGCTTTGGTCATCAGTGACACGATGACGATGGTCAGGATTGCGGATGCTGCGCCGAAGACTCCTGCTCCAGTGTCGATGATTCCAAGAATCGTGAAGCCGCCATATTTTGCCGCGAAGATGTAGGAAAGCGTGACGGCTAGACCGACGAGCATTCCGGCGATGACGCCTGGTGCATTGGCGCGCTTCCACCATACTCCGAGAAGCAGGGATGGGAAGAATGTTCCGGATGCGAGCGCGAAGGCCCATGCGACAATCTGCGTGATTGCGCCAGGCGGGTTAAGCGCCACAAGTCCCGCAAGTACGGTTGCTGTCACAATGGTGATACGACCGACCATCAGACGGTTTGAATCCGTGGAATTCGGTTTTAACACTCGGTAATAAATGTCATGTGCAAAAGAAGATGAAATAGCGATCATCAGTCCGCCTGCTGTGGATAGGGCTGCCGCCATGGCTCCCGCTGCCACTAGTCCGATGATGAACACGCCAAGGTTGGCGATTTCCGGTGTTGCCATTACGACGATATCGTTGGCAATGATCAGCTCTGACCATTGAAGGATGCCGTCACCGCTCGTGTCAGCCACCTGCAGTTTACCAGTGTTGACCCATGATTCCGTCCAAGCTGGCAGCTGGTCAATCGGCTGTCCTGCCACATTTTTCATCAGGATGAAACGGGAGAATGCCGCATAAGCTGGGGCAGAAAGGTATAAAAGTCCGATGAAAAGAAGTGCCCAAGCTCCTGACCAACGCGCCGCTTTCATCGTGGAAACGGTGTAGAAGCGGACGATAACGTGCGGAAGTCCCGCAGTACCGGCCATCAGCGTGAACATAAGCGCAAGGAACTGCCACTTTGTTCCGTTGGTGAATGGAGCGAAATATTCGGATATACCGAGCTCGCGGTCGAGCGCACCGAGTTCATTGACGATGTTTCCGTAAGTCAGCCACGGCAGCGGATTATTGGTAAGCTGAAGACTCATGAAGATTACCGGAATCAAGTACGCAATGATCAGGACGATGTACTGGGCAACCTGTGTCCATGTGATTCCCTTCATCCCTCCGAAGGCTGCGTAGAAGGCAATCAGGACAACCCCGATCATCGTTCCTACTTTTGCATCCACTTCAAGAAGACGGCCAATTACCACTCCGGAGCCGGAAAGCTGCCCGATGGAGTATGTGAAACTGATGATGATGGTACAGATTGCCGCTATGACGCGGGCGGTGTGGGAGTCAAAACGGTCCCCGATAAACTCCGGCACCGTATAACGTCCAGATTTGCGGAGCTGCGGTGCAAGCAGGAAGGTGAGGAGCAGGTAGCCCCCGGTCCAACCCATTATGTAAGCAAGTCCGTCATAACCAAGTAGCATGATCGTTCCTGCCATTCCAATGAATGAAGCCGCACTCATCCAGTCCGCTCCGATGGCCATCCCGTTAAATACCGGTGGCACCCCGCGACCGGCTACGTAAAAATCCGAGGTCTGGCGTGCTTTGTTGAAAATGGCGATTCCGATGTAAAGCGCAAAGGTAACCAATATCAATGATAGCGATACGATAAACTGATTATCCAACTGTACATCCCCCTTTGTATGTGATGGTTCTGTGGTTTTTAGCTTGAGTTAGTTGAGTAGAGATTTCTTTTTCAAACAGTGCCATTATTACGGCTTGTCGATTGTTTGAAACCGAGATTCTTCATTGTGAGGGTCTTGGGTGGAATAGATCCAGTGGCTAGAGTTACGATTGGATTGATGCATGGTGATGTGTGCTGCTTGCAGGATTTAGTGGTCGAGCGTTTTGCCATAGCTCATCTGCTCGTTGGCCTTTTCGTCGATGCCATACTTCTGGTCGATCTTGTCGCTCACCTTCGCATTTACGAAAAGCAAGATGATGAAGACCAGAATAGAACCTTGGGCACCCATATAATAGTGGAAAGGAAAGCCGCCGATAAAATTGAAATCGAGCGAATCCGCGAACATCACCACTCCAAAAGAAACAACAAACCAAATCGCTAGATAAATGAAAATATACCTCGTCTTCTCACGAAAATACGCATCAGCAACAGACTTATCAATCTTCTTCAAAAGAAAACCTCCTTCATGGATTTTTGGGGTTTCGACACGGATGGGAAAATCCCTGCCGGGGTCAGGCACCTAAAATAAATAAAATAAAGTAAAAAAATAATAAGTTGTTATTGCAGGGTAAAGATGAACTTGACGGTGTCAATGAATGATCCGGGCACAAGCGCGATTTCCACGAGCACGTAGAATGCGAGTGCGAATACCGGTACGGACAGAAGGATTGGCCGTTGTTTTTTGATGGCGAAGAATATGCAGAGAACGATGACGACCAGGAATGCATAGAAGAAAAACATTGGGCTTCCACCTCTTTCTTTTTGTAAGCGCTTTTATTTTGCGGTTGCAGGCCTCCCTTCTTTTCGTTAAAAGTCTGATTTGTTATAAAACAGAATTTTATAATAATTCTAATAATTAGATTATGAAACATGCTATCGCTTTAGTCAACTACCAAATTAATAACCATTTGGTTTTTTCCAATGCACTGTATTAGTACAAATACAGGGTCTAAATGATGGATTTTTATAGAAAATATATGTAAATATTACTAGATTACCTATATAATAGAGACAACTAACATTGATAAACTATTTTTATTTGGGGGAAATCATGAAAAAATTAATTACCGTTATCATTTTACTATTATTGATAATCTCGAATCCTTTACATATGAATGCTGATACCACCCGGAATCAAGATAATAGTGATGCTATACTACAATTCGGGATAACATCTGCTCCGAAACCACCGAGGATTCCAAGTCCACAGGACCCGCCTAAGCCCCCTGTGACAGAACCTGAACCTGAACCTGAACCTGAGCCTGAACCAAAGCCCGAACCAGAACCAGAGCCAGAGCCGGAACCACAGCCGGAACCTGAGCCACAGCCTGAGCCTCCTACACCTAAGCCTGATCCTCCTAGTGAACCAAGTAGGCCTACTAACCCTCAACCTCCTACTACAACTCCTTACACTCCGGTAGAACCAACTGAGGAGGAAGAGGAAGTTACTAGTGAGGAAGAAGAGGAAATCTTAGAGGAAGAAATTGTAGTAATAAATATTGAAGAACATGGAGAGGTACTATGGTCATGGAAAAAAGATCTTCAGCGGCTTCCACTTCCCATACTCTATGATGTTCTAAAACAATATCTTGAAGAAGAAATCATACCTTCTCTCGACTTTCTCACAAAGCCTGAGCTTGAGGAACTTCTCTTTTTCCTGGAAAATGAAGAACTTGTCTCAACCATGAACTTTGATGAACTTCGTCAGGAAGTTGAATCTGCGTTCGAATCAGCTTCTGAAGTAGTGGTCGAAGTGGAGGAAACACCTAGTGAGGAAAAAGAGGAAGAAACGGAAGAGGTTGTATTGAGCGAGACTTCTGAAATCCCACTAGTAGAAGTAAGTTCTGAAGAGAAAGAGTCTGGAAAACTCGGTGTATCAATCAGAAACTTTTTTGTATCCATTGGTTCGTTTTTCAAAGGTCTATTCAGCTAATTACTTTCATAAATGTGTTTTGGGAGATCCTTTTTTAAGGATCTTTTTTCATTTTACGAAATTTGTCTAAAATTATTGTGAAAATAGTGTATCTTATAGACAAATTATTGCGAACTTTTCACTTTTCATCCTTCATAATGATGGGTATACATTAGTAAACGCTTACATGTTTAAAGGTCACTCTTAAGGTTAATAACTATAGAAACAGAAACGGTTATTTAGGAGGATGCTAAAAATGGTCAAAAACAACTTTTTGATAGGAATGTTTTGGGGAACGGCGTTTAGTATACCATTATGGCTTTCGTTTTTTGGATGGGTCAAGCTTATCGTAGCTTTTGTTCAACTATAAAAGAAAGAGCGTCCGTTGAAGGAACGCTCTATTTTTGTGCCAGAATATAGTCCAGGACTTCCTTATCGATGTACCCCTTCGCTTGCTCGCGGCATTTGAAGTTCTCTGTATGGATGTAGGTGGTGAGCGACGCTTGCAGATTGTCAGTTTTGTAGCCAAGATTTCCGAGCTGTGTTTGGAGAGTCTGTTCTAAGTCCCATGTAATTTAGAGAATGTTCTCCTGTTTTGTGGGGGCGAAATATAACTGCTGCAGCTGATAGATTCGGATCAGCTCTCCAATTGGCTGAGGAGAATCATCCATCCTCAAGTCGATATAGCGGTCGTTGAATCCCGCATATCCCCCTTTTTCTTATACCACTAACAGCGCGGCGGATTGCTGCCCTCTGCTGTCTCCCCCTGCATTCTGTCCAGCTTCCAGAGCTTTTAGAAGCCGTTCGGCCAGGGTGCCTTCCGTTTTGGTGAACGTTTCTCCCATTGCATTCACAGTTTCTTCACTTACGAGGATGTTGCCTTGTGCAGCATAAAAAGCACCAGTTTGCCCACCAGCCCAGTTGTAGCATTTATCACCAGTGAGTGTAGGTAGCGGCGTTGCCTTGTGCATCGATTACACCTAGTTGTCGAGATGCCCGGTCATCATCCGCTTCCGTAAGAAGGTCAACCACTTCCTGCACTGTTTTCCCTTCTTTTAAAAGCTTGAGGCCTTCGGGCCCATATGTGGTGTTCACGTAAGACTGGGTAACAATAGCTCCTGCGTTGGCCTCAGCAAAAGGAACTACTGCCCCGACACCGAGAAACTTCGATTGGACAGCAATCCCCCACTCTTTTTCTTTCGGGTCAAAACCAATAATGGAATAGGTCATTATGGTTGCCTACTATATTATAGCGTTTGTAATGCTAAGCGGATTGCTTCTGTCAGATCCCTCTGCGACCAGCTCGGGCTGTTTTTCAGCTGGATGGCGAGGTCATGTGATGCCGGAATATGGATGAAGCCGGCTTTGATTTGGTCTTGCTTGTGTTCTTCTGCGATTTTGTGCAGGATGGCGTACATGACGTTGTTGCAAAGATAGGTTCCGGCGGTGTTCGAAACTTTTGCTGGATAGCCGTTTTCTGTGAGGTGGTTCACCATGGCACGAATCGGCAGGGTCGAGAAGTAGCCGTCTGGACCGTCGGGGTTGATCGGCTCGTCCTGGCACGTGACGCCGTTGTTGTCAGGTGCGCCGTCCTTGCAGTTGATGGCAATGCGCTCCGGTGTAATGTGCGTGCGGCCGGCAGCAAGACCCAGCGAGACGACTGCATCCGGCTGGATTTCCGTGTAGTGCTGCAGGATGTCCTTTTCAGATTGCTGAAAGTCAACAGGCAGCACCTTGCTGATAATCTGGTAGTCTCCTATTGTAGTTCCGTCCAGTGACTTTACGATCTCCTCTGTGGGATTCACAGGGAAGTCGAGGAACGGGACGAATCCTGTTAAGAGTAGTTTTTTCATTTTGTGTGGCCTCCTTATGTGATGAGGGTGGTCTGGCACTTGTTGTTATGTTAACTTTACAGATGGTGGGGGCCAGACCCCTGTTGTTATGTCAACTAAGTACAATCGCTCCATAAACCAACGCTCCACTTATTACGTAGGCAGGGTGCACTTTCCACCGCTCTAGCAGCAGGTAGCTTGCGACGACCAGGAATAGTGTTTGAAGTGCCCCTGATCCTTCGTAGGATTCGAAGAAGAAGCGGTATGCCATGACTCCAAGGAGCAGGGCAATGGTCGGGCGCACGTAATTGGACATTCTTTTTACTTTTGGCGAATCCCTGAATTTGTAGAGCAGGCTCATTAGCGCGATCATCAAGATTAGTGATGGTGCGACGGTGGCGAAAACTCCTACAGCCGCTCCAAGAATACCACCTTGCTCGTAGCCGATGTAGCCGGCCATTTTTGTGGCGATCGGTCCTGGCAGGGCGTTCCCCAGGGCGAGGACCTCACTGAATTCACTTACGGTGAGCCACCCGTAGCGGTGGACCACTTCGTTTTCTACAAGGGGTATTGAAGCGGGGCCTCCCCCGTACCCCAGGATGCCCGGTATGAAAAAGGCGAGGAATATCTCCCAATAGATCATGATGCCTCCCCTCCCTTTTCCTGCGCCGGCTTCGGTTTATCTTTTTTGATAATGGCTGCTGCAAGGAGAATTGCGATGATGAAACCTGGGTGGATTCCCAACAGTCCGATGGTCAGGAAACTGATTATGATGAGTATGGCCGCTGCCATCCAACCTAAGCCTTTTTTTGATTTGTCGAAGAAATCCCACGTAAGAACCGCAAGCATCACGCCGACCACCGGCAGAACTGCCTTGGTCATTCCTTGCACCCATGGCTGGTCTTTGAAGCTCGCAAGTGTGGTAAGCAGGACGATCATCAGGATGATGGTCGGGATGATGGATGCCAATAAAGCATTTATCATTCCTGTATAGCCCGCCACCCGAAAGCCGATATATCCTGCCATTTTCGTGTTGATGGGACCAGGTAACGTATTGGCCATGGCGAGGATATCCGAGAAATCATCGTCCGTCAGCCATTTATTTTTCTCTACAACCTCTTTATGTACAAGCGGAATGCTCGCCGGACCTCCGCCATAGCCAAGCATGCCGATGCGGAAGAAGGAAAGGAAGATTTGTGTTTGATGCATGGTGTGATGCCTCCTAATACTTGTAGGGGGCCTGACCCCCATTATAGTAAAGCACTAAAGTAGGTGTTGTAAGAATGCGGGTTTACCCTGCATTCTTTATCACATTACCGCAGTGGGGGTCAGGCCCCTCTTTAATGAATTAAAGAATCTAACAGAAAGAATATAGAATACCCTTAATACGCAAATATCGCTCCATCAGTACGTGACTCCGTGCCGCCGCTTAGTACGCCTGTTTTCGGGTCGCGCCAGATGATTTGGCCGCGGCCGAAGCTGCCTCCGTCGAGGGTGACTTGGATCTGGTGGCCTTTGCGCGCAAGGGCTTGGGCAAGGTGCTGTGGGAAGTGGTGTTCGACCACGACCTTTTTGTCTTCCATCCACTGCCATCTTGGGGCGTCGAGTGCCGCTTGCGGGTTGAGGTGGAAGTCTACGGTGTTCATGACGACTTGCATGTGGCCCTGTGGCTGCATGTAGCCACCCATGACGCCGAATGGTCCGACTGCCTCGTTGTCCTTTGTCAGGAAGCCTGGGATGATCGTGTGGTATGTCTTCTTTCCTGGCGCCAGCGCGTTTTCGTGCTCTGGGTCTAGGGAGAAGTCATGACCACGGTTTTGCAGACCGATTCCTGTTCCAGGGACGACTACTCCTGAGCCGAAGCCCATGTAGTTGCTCTGGATAAAAGATACCATGTTCCCTTCCCCATCCGCTGTTGCCAGGTAGACAGTTCCGCCTTTTGGTGGTGTGCCTGGTTCCGGCGCCAGGGCTGTGTCTCCGATTAGATCGCGGCGCGCTTTGGCGAAGGAGTCGGAAAGCAGATCTTCGGATGTGTGTGTCATGGTTGAAGGATCTGACACGTATTTTTTTGCATCGGCAAATGCCAGTTTCATTGCTTCGATTTGTTTATGGTAGGTTTCGAGAGAGTCTCTTTCTGTGAACGTGTCTTCTTTCAGCATGTTCAGTGCCATCAACGCCACGATTCCCTGGCCGTTCGGCGGAATCTCCCATACATCATAGCCCTTGTAGTTGACCTTGATCGGTTGCACCCACTCCGGTTGGTAGGCTGCAAGATCCTCATAGGTCAGGAAGCCGTTGTGCTGCTTGCTGAAGTCGGCAATTTTATGCGCAAGCTCCCCTCTATAGAAGGATTCCCCATTTGTTTCCCCGATTTGTCTGAGAGTTTCTGCATGGCCTTTAGATGACCACATTTCTCCGATTTCAGGTGCGCGGCCGTCCGGCGCGAAAGTTTCGAACCAGTGGGCGAATTCTTCTGTGGTGCAGGCTTTTTTGTAGGCATTGTAAGCGCCTTTCCAGTACTTGCCGAGGATTGGCGAAACTGGATAGCCATTCTCCGCATAGTCGATGGCAGGCTGAAGAACTTCGGATAATGGTAATCTACCAAACTTTTTCGAAAGCTCTGCCCATGCGGAAGGTGCACCTGGTACCGTTACCGGGATAAGACCCATTTTCGGCATCGTTTCGTGTCCGAGTTCTTTTACCGCTTCAATAGATATGGATTGAGGCGCAGGGCCGCTTGCATTCAGGCCGTGAAGCTCACCCTTAGTCCAGACAAGTGCAAAGGCGTCGCCACCGATCCCGTTGGAAGTCGGCTCCACGACAGTCAGGCAGGCCGCTGTAGCGATTGCTGCATCAATGGCATTACCGCCTTTTTTCAGGATATCGAGGCCTGCTTGTGCTGCAAGCGGTTGTGAGGTTGCGACCATCCCGTTTTTGGCGAATACGGTGTTGCGTTGGGATGGGTATGGATTATTCAAGTAGTCGATGTTGTGCATTATGTAAGTTCCCCCTATTATTTCGCATTTCGAATTAATACCTATTATACTTAATTTTCTTTATTTTTTCAAAATAGAAAATTCAACTTTTCGGTTGGGTGTGAAATGGATTCTGGTGTTGGGGGTTTGAATGTAGTTGGCGTAGGATCCTGATGGGTGGTCGGAGAAGTATTTCAGGATGTGACTTGTGGTGATGATGGGGTCGTCCTTGCGGTTGTAAAAGTAGGTACGGTAGCTGCTCCAGGGGTATTCTTCGGGCTTGGTGACGAGTTTGGCTCGGACGGGGTTCAGATGGATATATTTGCTGACCTCGATTTCATAGACGAGGTCCATGATCAGCTTTTCGCCGAATCGCCCTTGGAAAAGATGGCCGTTCCATTTGTACTTGCGGTTGATGTACACGGCGTATTTAGTGTTGATATAGTGCATGATTTTGCTGATGTCGGTGTTGGTGGTTTCGATTTGGAGATGGGTGTGGTTAGACATGAGGCAGTAGGCGTGAAGGTAGAAGTGAAATTTCTTTTTGGCTTGTTTGATGGTGTAGAGGTACATGATGTAATCGTCCGCTTCCATAAAAATATTGCTCTGGCGGTTCCCCCGAGTGGTAACGTGGTACTTCGCTCCCTTGAACCACAATCTTTGTTTTCTAGGCATCTTTGTGACATCGTCCTTTCTATTTTGGGTTAAGTATATTGGTGTTGAACTGTTATAGGTTCTACATGGGGGAGGAAAATCCTGCTGGGGTCTGGCCCCGATTTGATGTTTTTTTAAAATCCCTCGTCCTCCCCCATGAAAACAGAAAAAAACCGCTGAACGGTACCCTCGTTCGGCGGTCGAGACATTCTCTATTTGTTGCGCTGTTGTGTTGCTTTGTATCGGTAATTTAATTATACCCAGTTGTGTTTTGATTTATGCCTGTAAGTAGCGATTTATTTTGTATTTTTTGTGACCTTTTAAACTATAGCTTTTCTACCTCCGCCACTATCCTCTTAGCTAGATCTGAACTTCTGTTAAGTCCTGTAATCTCTTCTATGCCTTGGTCGAGGCCTTTTTGTTGGATAATCTGCTGGATGACCATTGCTTCTTCATCATCTTTTACATCGTAGGTGAGTGCGGCAGCGATGGCTTTTGCAAGACTTGCAGGCGAGTGGCCGTATAGCTCCTGGTATTGCTTGGCTGGTGCTATAAGTCGGTCATTTTCGCTCAGCTTTCGCATCGGGGCTCTACCAACACGGGTTACTTCGTCGGTAATGTAGGGATTCGAAAAGCGTGCCAGGATTTTATGAATGTATGCCTGGTGCTCGGCTTTATCGAATCTATACTTGCCGATCAGTACCATTCCTGTTTCATTCAATGCCGACTCCACTAATTTTTTCACCGTTTCATCCTGCAGGGCTTCATCTATCGTAGCGAACCCTTTTTGGTAGCCGATATAGGCCGTTACGGCATGCCCGGTGTTAACGGTAAAAAGCTTGCGTTCTATATAGGGAGTCAGGTCGTCCACATAGGTGATGCCCTTGATGTCCGGTGTTTCGCCAATGATTGCGGAACGGTCCACTACCCACTCGTAGTATGGTTCTACTGTTACCAGCAGCTTGTCTTCGTTCGTCTGGTTGGGCACGATTCGGTCCACGGCAGCGTCCGGGAATGCCAAGGACTGGTCGAACGCCTCCTTCTCATCCGGTGCCAGCTGCTCATACACATGCATTTTCAGCAAGGAGCTTCCACCGATCAGGTTTTCGCATGCGATGATGTTAAGTGGGGGCCGGTTGTTTTCTATTCTTTTGCGAAGTCCTTTTACTAAGGCTTTTGCAATGATAGGCAGAATCGCCGGACCTACTGCGGTCGTAATGATATCCGCTTTTACAATGGCCTCTTCCAGCTTTTCAGGCTCCGACATGCTATTGATGGCAGAAACATTCTTTACCAGCAATTCCTCTTGTGTCTGGTCCGCCAACACGACGCGATAGGCTTGTCTGTCATTGATGAGATCGACGATTTCGCTGTTCACATCGACAAAGGTAGTATGGTAGCCTGCTTGATATAAAAGGGCGCCGATAAATCCTCTCCCGATATTTCCTGCCCCAAAATGAAGTGCCTGCATATTAGTTGACCCCTTCGAATAGTTCCAGGATTTCTTCTGCGGAGGTTGCCTCCACTATTTTTTGGACATTTTCCTCTTCGGAACAAACAATGGCAATCTGGGAAAGGATGTCCAGGTGCTCATTGTCTTTTCCAGCTATGCCGATCAAGAGCTTCACTTCATTTCCTGTGCCGAACTCCACACCACTTGGAACTTGCAGGATGGCAATTCCGGATTCTTTTACCGCTTTTTTCGCATCTTCCGTGCCATGTGGAATCGCGACAAAGTTGCCCATATAAGTGGAAGTCAGTTCTTCGCGCTCGAGCATTTTTCCGATATAGGATGGCTCTACATATCCTCGTTGTACAAGCAGTCTGCCTGTCATTTCAATTGCTTCTTCTTTTGTTCCTGCTGATGCGTTCAATACGATGTTTTCTTTTGCCAAGATTGGTAATGCCATAGCTAAACACTCCTTAGTTCTGTTAGTTTTTCTTGAAAAAATTGATGCAGCTTTGCAGCCAGGAATTTTCCCATTTGTTGTTCATCTTGTGATTCGAACCGGGAAATGCTTTGTTCGTTTTCGATGATGATGGCGCTTATCTGACTTAGCACCTCCAATGACTCGTGCTGGATGCTTTCCGGAGACAACAGTACCAAAAGGGACTCCACTTCCATCTCGGATTGATCCATTCCTTTTGTTGCAAGTGGTTGGTGGAGGGCATATACCGAAAATGCCGGGTCTTTGACCGCACCGCTTTTTGCATGGAATAGCGCCAACTTGGTATCCGGTATCCCCAGTCCGCCAAGCTTTTCCCGCTCCAGCAGGTCACTTAGAACTTCATCAGCCGACAAGAGAGCCCCTTTTATCTCCAGGTGATGACAGGTCTCGCTTAACGCGTCTTTAATAGAAAGTGCTTGATCATTCTTTAAAACAGTAAAGCCTGCGAGAACCGTGGAAATCGTTTCTGCATAGCGAGATAGTTTGTTCATGTTTTCGGCCACAAGTTCTCTGGGCAGCTCCTGCAGCTCTTGTGCGATTTTCTGATAGTCCCCTATTTCCAGCAGCTTCTTTTTCGTCTGCTGATGGATAAACTGTTTGATCTTCTCGACTTCTTTTTCTGTCAGCATCGGATTGACGATCAAATATTCTTTTTCAATCTCTGGAAGCCGAATCGTGGAAATGATAAGGTCATAGTTTTCGTAATCGGTCTGTTGCATGTCAAACAGGGAAACATTTTTACAGATTTTGATATCAGGAATTTCCTTTTGCAGCCTCGTAGCCAGCATCTTGGACGTTCCGATACCTGTAGAGCACACCACGAGAGCACGCATTGGCTTCCGCTGATGAATGTTCAACAGCGCAGACCCGAAATGCATCACCAGAAAACCAACTTCCTCTTCTGGCACATCAAGATCCGGGAAAGCAACCGCAACGCCCTCTTTGACGATGGAAAACAACTCGGTGTATTCCATTTTGATTCTCGTCAATAAAGGATTGCTGATTCCCATATTCTGTTTGATTCGGAAAAGCGCGGGACCTAAATGCGTCATTAATCCCTGCAGGAGAGACTGGTTATCCGACAGCTCCTGGTGCACCTTTTTCTCCACAAAGCGGATCAGGTTCTTTGCCCTTATTGCATCTTGCATTCCGGTATCTTCTATAAAATATTCTTTGTCCTGCCGGAGTTTGGCACCAAGGAGATGCATGGTAATATACCCTGTCTCCGCTGTTGGAATCACCTTTTGGTACACCCTTTCCAGCTTGTCGAGAATTTTCTCCGCGACCTTGAATTCGGGTGTTTCCTGAAGTGTCGCCAAATAGTGCTGATCCATGGAGATATTCTCTCCACGCAGGATTCGTTCCATTGCCAGGGCTAGGTGGACGACCAGACCCATATAGGCACTGTCTGCTATCGAATAAGGAAGCTCCCTATTAATATCATCCACGGCACGTTCCACGATAAGCAGATTATTTTTATCCACCAGGCCGAGCAGCCGCTCCGAAATGGAGTCACTTGGAGTGGATTTCTTCTGGATATTCTCCCGTATCAGGGAAAGAAGTTCATATTCATCCACATTTTCTGTGATGACCTTGCTCATCGCTTTTCTTTTCGCCGATTCATCGCCTGTGATCTCGACTCCATACCCTCTTTTACGGATGAGCGATAAATTGCCCGTCCCGTGCAACCGCTCCTCGACCTTGTTCAGATCATTGCTGATGGTCGCGATGGTGACATTCAGATCGTTGGCCAAGGCAATGAGCTTGACCGGCTCCACTGACTCAAGAAGTGTGCATAAAATAATGACATGCCTTTCCTCAGCGGTATATTGATTGTGGTCCACCTTGAACAGGAACAGCTTTAAATCTTCTATATTCTTTTTATCCCCTATGATTTGTACACCCACACCTGATTTTTTAACCAGTGACAGGTCATAATTCTTTAAAATATCCTCAACATCCTTCAAGTCCCGATGGATGGTGCGGGTACTGACATCGATTTCATCCGCGAGATCCCTCACCGTCATTTCTTTCTCCGACGATAACAGTATCTCGAGTATCTGCCGTTCTCTGGCAGTAACGTACATAGCGCTCACTCCAATACACTTGGATGATGACAAAATTTAATTACTATGTTGATAGTTTAATCATACGCCAGCATTTTTATAGGTTCAACAAAAGGAAAATGCAGATTCGGCGGAATAGTTGTTGCCATTTTTTAAAAAGAATTTCGTTCCAGGTGCAAAAAGAAAGGACAGAGCTCTAAGCTCCGTCCCCTCTTTTGTGGTTATTTCAATTTTTCGATAAGCTCATCATATTTAGGGCTGTTCAAGAAGTTCTCTACAGAAATATGCTTAGCTTCTGGATGTTTTGCTTTTGCACGATCGGTTAGATCTTTATGCGTGATGACAATGTCGGCATCCATCGGGATATTATTGATGGACGAGTTTGCGACATCAATGGAAAGTCCCGCCTTTTTCATTTTGTTCTTCATGATGGAGGCGCCCATTGCGCTCGAGCCCATTCCGGCATCACATGCAAAAATGATTTTGTTTACTTCTTTTTCTTCGACAGGTGTTTCTTCTTTTTTAACCAGTACAGAGGCTCTGCTTTCTTTTCCTTTTAATTCGGAAGTTTTTTCTGTCGCTTTTGCAAGTTCTGTTTCGTCGATTTCCTTTGATCCTTTTAAAATAACGGATGCAATCAGGAACGATACAACAGAAGCAACTAGCACTCCTGCGATAACTGGCAGGAATCCGCCTCTTGGTGTCAAGGCCATTACTGCAAAAATACTTCCTGGTGACGGCGCTGCGACTAATCCACCATTGAACAATAGTAAGGTGAATACACCAGATGCTCCCCCTCCGATTGCGGCTAAAATAAGTGCCGGCTTCATCAGGATATACGGGAAGTAGATTTCATGAATCCCTCCGAAGAAATGGATGATGGTCGCACCGGAAGCGGACTGTTTTGCCATTCCTTTTCCAAAAATCATGAATGCTAAGAGGATACCAAGACCTGGTCCAGGGTTTGCTTCAAGTAGGAACAGTAAGGACATTCCTTCACGGGCAGCCTGTTCAATTCCGATTGGTCCCAGGATTCCATGGTTGATTGCGTTGTTCAAGAAAAGTACTTTTGCCGGCTCAATCAGAATGCTCGCTAGTGGCAGCAGGTTTGCATCAACCAGTGTTTCTACTCCGGCTGCCAATGTTTTGTTCAGCGTTAATACGATTGGTCCGATTGCCTTGAATCCGATAATCGTAAGAATCCCTGCGATAATCCCAGCTGAGAAGTTGTTGATCAGCATTTCGAATCCTTGCTTCACTTTTCCATCAATGGCTTTGTCGAACTTCTTGATCGCATAACCACCAAGAGGTCCCATTACCATAGCCCCAAGGAACATCGGGATGTCCGCCCCAACAATAACACCCATTGTGGCGGTGGCACCAACTACCCCACCTCGCAAGTCATAGACCATGCGTCCACCGGTAAAACCAATCAAGATTGGCAGCAGGTAATTGATCATCGGTCCAACCAATGTTGCCAATTCTTCATTTGGCCACCAACCGGTTGGAATAAATAATGCCGTAATCAACCCCCAAGCAATAAATGCTCCGATATTCGGCATGATCATGCCACTAAGATGACTCCCAAAACGCTGTATTTTCACTTTATAATTAGAATTTGAATTATTAGAGCTCATATTTTATGCCCCCCTTGTCATTTCTTATCTTTATATTAAAGCGGTTTCATTGGTTAATCCACTGATAGTAAAGTCCTATTTGGCAATGTGGTTGTTGACATTTTTAAAGAAAGGGAAAAGTGACAAGAAAAAAGAGCACCCACTCAACAGGAGGGGTGCTCTCGCAATCATTTATTTAACAAGACTTCGTATTAAGTTAGATAGCTGACGTTTTCTTCTTCCTCTTCAGAGTCAGTTCCTTCGTCGCCTTCTTTTTCTTCTCCATCTTCAGGCTTGTCTGTGCCTTCAGCTGGCTTTTTTTCCTGCTCGTCAGCCGGCTCGCTGCTCTCTTCGGAAGCTTGTCCCTCTTCGTCAAGAAGTGCTGTTACCGGTCTGTCAAAGTACTCAGTAGGATTTACTGCTACAGAATCTTTGCGGATTTCAAAGTGAACGTGGACGGAATCCTTGTTCATCAGGCTTGTACCCGCTTCTGCGATCTTTTGGCCTTGGTCTACGAAATCACCAGCTTTAACTGTTACATTGGAAAGTGCCTGGTAGTAAGTTTTAACACCATTCAAATGCTCGATTTCTACAACATTACCTAAAAGCGTGTCTTCTTCTGCACGAGTTACAGTTCCACTTAAAGATGCTACGACGTCAAACGTTTCGCCATCTTTCATTTTGATATCTACCCCAGTGTTTGGATGGTACATACCATTGTAGTATACGAAAGATGCCTCTTGCTCTTCCTCGGATGCATCTGCATCCCAGAATTGCTTTTCGATCACTGCGGAATTTTTGTCCGTTACCGGCATTACGAAGTTTTCGACTGGACGGTTCACCTCTACTGCATCGTCTTCATTGTATGAAGTAGTTGGTCCTTGTCCGTTGTTGTTTTCATTCTCTGGATTTGTTTCCGTGTTACCTGCTTGGAACATTAAAACCGCTGTCAAAATGATTGCTGCGCTTGCTAGATAGATTGCCGGGAATACCCAACGCTTTTTCATTAAACGCTGCCAATTTGAATTTTGAGAAGTCCGTTTCTTTTCTTCCTCTCTCATTGTATCATCACCTCAGCAATCATTCTGAACAGAATCAGAGAATAATATACACACAGTCGAAAAAAATTTTAAAAAACTTATTTTCCTTCAAAGTGTGCGGAATTATGCATGAGGGGGGAAAGTTTTTTTAGGGAGAAAATTATTAAGGGGGCCAGACCCCTGCAGGAGATGCGGGATGGGTGTCGAATAGTTTAGAGTTTTGGTATGATTAGATGGTCTTATAAACCTTCTTTGATAACACCAACTCTCCCATTAAGAAGTCACAACAGCTTATCCATAATAAAGGAGCGCAAAATATGTTTCGCAATACAATCAGATTTTCTTTAAAACTCGCACCTTTCGCCTACATGGCATTCATCTGGTTCCTATCCAGTAATCCCGCAGACGCGTTCGTCGACACCGGAATGTCCTGGGACAATGCTTTCAAGGAATCACTCCATCTCATTGAATTCGGGATACTGTACGTTATGCTCGCTCTATTCTTCCTTATAGACGGTAAACTCACAACGAAAACAAACATCCTCTGCGCAGCCATCGCCATCGCCTACGGCCTAACAGACGAAATCCACCAATCCTTCGCCCCTGCCCGGTCTGCAACCGTGATCGACTTCGTGAAGGACACAATCGGCGTACTCATAGCATTTTTCTTTATTCATCATGCTTACTTTGGAAACCGCTTCAAGCAACTCGGCGCCCTTTTAAGAAAAATCGAAAACAAATTCAAAAAGCCCGTATCACTGAAATAAATGATACGGGCTTTTTTCTATTATATTATTGCTTCGCCGTCAGCTTCGTCAAATACTGCTCTGCACTCCCGATCTCAACGCCCTTATAATAATGAGCCACAATATCCGAATGCTTTTTCCCCTCAAGCGCCATGCCGTTCGCGCCGTATTGGCTCATCCCGACACCGTGCCCGTAGCCTTTAGTGGTGATGACGATATTGTCGCCCTTTCGCTCCCAACTGAAGTCGCTTGATTGCAGCTTCAGTTTTTCGCGGACTTCCCTTCCAGTCAGCTGCTTGCCGTTGATCTCGACCGTGTCGACACGATTGCCGGTTGTGCGTGCGGTGATCTTCCCTATCGTGCCATCTGAGCCCAGCTGAACGTCGAGTTTATTTTGGAAATCGGCAACAGATAGGCTGACCTGCTTCAGGAACTTAGGCGTATCGATGTCCCATGGGCTTTCAACGCTTCGCAAGTAAGGAATTTCGTTTGGCCAGTATTCCTCCGAGTTTTCCGTTTTCCCGTTACTTGTGGAGAAGAAGCTTGCGGTGATGGGTTCATTGTTATAGGTAAGGATTTGGCCGGCTGTGGCTTTCACGGCTTCTGTCACTTTTGCCAGCTTCCATGCATAATCGTCTTTCCAAATCGCTTTAAGTTCCTCTTGCCCTTTATACACTTGATGTGCCACCGTATCCGTCACATCAGCCCCCTCAGGAGTCCCAATCTTCTCCCCGCCAACAGGTGCCTTAAAATAAATGTTCGAGCAGCGAGCGCCTGTGCCTTCAATGCCTCTTCTTCAAACTCTGCAGGCATTTCTGAGGCTACCACTCCCACCACGTACTCTTCCAATGGAATGTTTTCTATTGCATCTTTATTCGCACGGTACACCGCTACATCAATGGGTGATTCCGTTACTGATGACTGGACCTGCTGTTTGTTCTGGAGTTCTTCGGCGAGTTTTCCACTCACTTTGTCGGTGAACGGCATGACTAGCAATGTTGGTATCATTAATACCATGACGAAAAGGATGGATGTTAGTACGATGAATGGTTTTAAGTTTCTCATAGCGTCGAGCCTCCGTTAAAAATTTTGAGTAGTTGTTAGCACCTTTACTCTTTCATTCTTATGGGAGCGGACAAGCAATTATGACTAAAAACTGGGCAAGTTTTGGCGAGGCGTTTGTATAGAAAGAAAGCGGGGGGAAAAATATTTCGAACACATTACGCATAACTGGTAAATGTTACATTCCTATAAAAATGCATTTTCTTAAAAAAAGTGGAATAAAAATAATAGAACAATCCATAATAAATGAGGTGAAAAAAAATAAAATGAGGGCCAGACCCCGGCAGGAGTTTGACCCTCTTCGTAGAATATATGTTATTAGGAAGGTTTATGCTTCTTTGATCTGCTCAAGGATGACTGTTTGTTCTTGTTCCATTGAGCTTACACGTTCGATGTCTGCACCAAGTCCTGCTAGCTTGTTGTGGAAGTTCACATAGCCGCGATCTAGGTGTTTCAGTTCTGTAACGCGTGTATATCCATCTGCAATTAATCCCGCCAAGGTTAATGCTGCTGCTGCACGCAAGTCTGTCGCCGCTACTTCTGCACCTTGTAAGCTTGATGGTCCGTTTATGACAACAGAACGACCTTCAATCTTGATATCACCGTTCATGCGACGGAATTCTTCCACGTGCATGAAGCGATTTTCGAATACAGTTTCCGTGATCATACTTGTGCCTTCAGCCGCTAGTAAAAGAGACATCATTTGGGACTGCATATCAGTAGGGAATCCAGGGTGAGGCATTGTTTTGATGTCAATAGCCTTCAGCTTTTCTGGTCCGATAACACGTAATCCATTTTCGACTTCTTCGAATTTAACGCCCATTTCTTCCATTTTGGCAATAAGTGAACTGGAGTGTTCCGGCACTGCGCCTTCAACGATTACGTCTCCGCCAGTGATTGCAGCTGCTACCATGAAAGTACCTGCTTCAATACGGTCAGGGATGATGTCGTGTTTGCAGCCGTGAAGCTCAGACACACCTTCGATTCTTAATGTTCCAGTTCCCGCGCCACGAACTTTCGCTCCCATGGAGTTCAAGAAGTTCGCCAAGTCCACGATTTCCGGCTCTTTTGCTACGTTTTCCATGATCGTCGTACCTTCTGCAAGCGTCGCCGCCATCATGATGTTTTCCGTAGCCCCTACACTTGGGAAATCCAAATATATTTTCGCGCCTTTTAGTCTTCCGTCTACTTCAGCGTCGATATAACCATTTCCTACTTTCACTTTCGCACCCATCGCTTCGAATCCTTTTAAATGCTGATCAACCGGTCTAGAGCCGATTGCACATCCACCAGGTAGAGCAATTTTCGCTTTTCCGTTGCGGGCAAGCAATGAACCCATTACAAGTACAGATGCACGCATCTTTCTTACATATTCAAACGGTGCTTCGATATTCAACTCTCTCGTTGCATCGACAGTTATACGATTATTTTCAAAATCAACATCGGCATTAAGAAAACGCAAAACCTCGTTAATCGTATAAACGTCGGAGAGCTCTGGTACATTTAAGATTTCGCATTTGCCTTTGCTAGCTAATAGTGTTGCGGCGATAACAGGTAGTACTGCATTTTTTGCTCCCTCTACTTTTACAGTACCTTTCAACCTTTGTCCGCCGCGGACGATAATTTTTTCCAAAATTTTCCCCTCCGCGTCATATGTTCTATATATTAATATTCAACAGTAATAATTGGCGTGCCTACAATCACGGTAGTCTTATCGCCCAATCCTTGTTTTCGTAACCCAATTTGTAAGTTCATCTTTCCATGATGTGTCGGAAGAACATTATTCCATAATTCAGTGTATGCTGAAACTGAAACAAAGGTATCTTCATTCAACTCTTCGATTACTCTTGCTGAAAATGCGTCCAGCAAAATATTTGTCGTATTTTGCAAACCACCTTCAATTTTATCACTGAAATCGCCTGTCATACAACTAAATATTTCAATGTTCTCTTGAGAAATATTGGTAAGATTAGAATGGAAGTCCTTTAGTATCTCCCTAGCCGAGGTATTTTCCCAACCATATCCAGTGACTTCATATAATAAGTACGATGTTGGGGCTGAGTTTGTGTGGGTTGTGATGAGCTGAAGGGATTCTTCCTGCTTTAATGAATCATTATAATGAGTTCCAATCGCTTTCCATTGATCCTCTTCCACTTCCACAGTCCAGTTTAAATGGCCCATCTTCTGTTTTAAACCATTTACCTCTTTTTGAAAACCTACTAAATCCCTAATTTTATAGACGTTGTTTCTGCCATAAAGTTTCCACTCTCTAATATTAATTTTTTTCTCTTGAAAAACTTGAGCAATTTCAAGTATCTCAGTACTGATTTCGTTTGGTAATTGAGCTCTGCTTCTTTCATTCCCAAGAATTACCCCAGTAAAACATATTAACAAAATAAAAATCAAACTAATTACCCGCTGCACCGTCTTCTTCCCCGTTTCACCGCTCCAAATCTTATCTCTTGTCATATCCCCCACGTCCCTTTCTCTCTTCTCTCCTTACTATCCATTCTTACCACCAAAAGCCGCGTCATACATGGGAATAATCGTCAAATTTCTCATAGGGAGCTGGCAGGGAATTTGTTAAAAAAACATCAAATAGGGGCCAGACCCCGGCAGGGAATTTTCGACATATGTCGAAAGGCGCACACTTTTTAGATTTTTTATTTCTTGTTGACTGATGTCAGCAAATGGCAGGACTTTTTTCATGGGTTTGCGTTCGCGAGGGATATATTACCAAGTATTTTATTGGTTTGCTTTTGAAAGCGAGTATCGACAGTAAAAAACAGGTTTGGGTAACTGTTTTTCGTGTTTTGAGCATTGTTCAATTGGATGAGATTGTAAAAAGCGATGTCTTTTGAAGGCTTATGCACAAAAATGGTGCAGGTATGCACATTTTTTTCGATTTACGCAAAAATAACCCTGGTTTGCAGAAAAATTTAGATTTGCATGCAAAAATCAAAGGCTTATGCACAAAACGCAATTATCAACAAAACACGTCATCCTCCGAGAAAAGCCGAGGCATATTACTTAGCCTCGGCTCCCTATTTTCCGTTATTTATTCCAAAGACTCCTACCTACCACATCATCGGCAAACGCTGCGATAAGAACAGGTAATCCAAAAAGAAATTGCTCACCGCTGATCCAATTGCAATTGTCACCAGAATAAGCAGCAGTCTCATCTGCACCACACGATTCGGCTTCATCCATTTTTCGTAGTGGATGGACTGCAGCGCCCACCAGGTGATGCTGATGAAAAGCAGATGCGACAGGATGCTGATCAATGATTGTACGCCAATATCAACCATATTGCATCTCCTTTCTCCATTCGTGAATGTTATTTATGTATACTTCTTTCCGCACTTGAAAAGATATAAGTGTGATTTTCATAAAGGGAAATCTGACGCTTTATCGCTTTAACGCACAGCTGGTCAGGCCCCTACAAAAAAGAGAAGGAGCATATCCCCATGCTCCTCCTCCATTAAACCATATTCCCCTTTTTACATTCAAACCGTGAGATCGCGCCTATTAGCGGTTATCATCTGCCTGGCGCGAAGAAGTCCATGAGCACGTCGAGGTTTCCGTTGTAGAAGTCGAGTGCCAGGCCTGGCATGATTCCAAGTGCGATGGTCCCGAGCGCACAGAGGATGACCGTGATCCAGATCCCCACTGGTACGGTGATTTTCTCTTGGCTTGCTGCTGGACGGAAGAACATTTGGGTCATGATACCGAAATAGTAAAAATACGAAATGACGGTGGTTGCGATCAGAACCGATGCAAGGACGTATGCCTTGGATGGTTCTGTGATCGCGCCGACAAAAATCCCCAGCTTCCCGATGAATCCGGCTGTTCCCGGGATTCCGGCAAGTGATAATAGGAAAATGCTCATCAGCACAGCCAACACCGGCGAGCGTCGGTACAACCCGGCGAACTGGCTCAGATCTTCTGAATCTTCCTTGGATGTAAGCACCTGCAGGACTGCCAATGCCCCTATGTTCATCAGAAGATATGCCGCCAAGTAGAACCACATTGTCTCAAAAAGGAACAATAGGTTAATCGAGCTGATAGCGACAAGCAGGTAACCTGCATGTGCGATCCCAGAATAGGCGAGCATTCTTTTGACGTTGCGCTGACGCAAAGCTACTGCGTTCCCGACCACCATTGAAACGACTGCAAGCAATGCGATCATATCTTTCAGCGAGAAAAGCATGGAATTCTGCCCTTCTGCAGCAGGCGTCATCAGGAACAGCGAAATGAACAATCGTGCGATGATGACAAAGCCCGCAGTTTTGGAAACGACCGCAAGGAATGCTGTAACAGGTGTCGGTGAACCTTGGTACACGTCCGGCGCCCACATATGGAATGGGGCGGTGGCGAGTTTAAAGGACAATCCGACAAACATCATGACAAATGCGATCATCAACAGGAATTGCATGTCACCGGCACGGGTTTGCATCAGAATCTGCTGCATTTCCAACAGGTTGGTTGTGCCTGTCAATCCGTACACATAGCTCATCCCGAAAAGCGTGATGGCAGTGGCGATTCCGCCGTTGATGACATATTTCATCGCTGCTTCATTGGACTTCAGGTTCTTTTTACGCAGTCCAGCCAGCACGTAAGAGGATAGGGATAATAGCTCCAATCCCACAAACAAGGTGATCAGGTCTCCGCTTGACGCCATGAACATCGTGCCAAGGGTCCCTGCCAATAGTAAATAGTAAAATTCTCCGCGATATTCCTTCAAGCCTTCCTTCGGTTCGTAGCTGACTGCCATCAGCATGACAAGTGCCGATCCTGCCAACAACAGCAGCTTGAAGCCTTTTGCAAAGCTGTCCAATCGATAGGTTTCAAAAAGGATGCTTGTGACCCCGCCCTCATCAAAGTAGGACAGTACCACAAAGACGATCGCAGCCAAAATTCCTGCAAACCCGATCCATCCGAGGATGCGTCGGTCCACGTCCTTTGGCATAAATAAATCTAACAGAGTTAAAAGAGTGATTACACCAAGGATGATGAATTCCGGTGCCATTGCTCCCCACTCAAAGCTGAGCAGCGTATCTAAATCCATCTTTCATCACCCTCCTATTCCTAAAATAATGGCTTCGATGGTGGCTTGAAGCGGCTCTGCCAGAATGCTTGGATAGACACCGATCAATACGATGAAGAACAGCATCGCAACCACGGGAATGAATTCCACTCCGCGAATGTCGAACACCTTTTCCCCATAAGCCGCCGTCTTTCCAAAGGTCATGCCCATCACTGCGCGCAGCAGGTAGGCCGCGGTCAGGATGATCCCAAGGGTCCCGATTGCCGCTACAACCGGCATTTCCTTGAACAGTCCAAGGAATGCGAGGAACTCACTGACAAATCCGGACATTCCCGGCAAGCCAAGGGACGCCATTGCGGCGACGAGGAAAAAGCCCGCCGTAAGCGGCATCACTTTTGCCAAGCCACCAAGCTTGTCAATCGTTGTCGTGCCAACACGCTCATGCATCACACCGATCAGGAAGAACAGGAGTGCTGCGATGAAGCCGTGGGAAACGACTTGGAAAATGGCCCCCTGGACGCCCGCTTCGTTCATGGAAGCGAGTCCGACCAGCACAATTCCCATATGCGAGATACTGGAATATGCCAGTACCATTTTGAAATCTGTTTGAATCAGTGCAAGGAACGCTCCATACAGTAGGTTCACGACACCAAGGATTGCAAGGATGAACGCTAGCTGTTGGAACTGCTCAGGGAAGATTCCCACCCCGAAACGGATCAGACCGAATGCCCCGATTTTCAGGAGCACTCCGGCATGCAGCATCACGATTGATGGCGGCGCCTGAACGTGCACTTTCAGCATCCAGCTGTGCAAGGGCACGATTGGCAGCTTGATTCCGAATGCAACAAGCAACGCGATCAACAGGCCAAGTCGGAAATCATCCGTCATGCCGCCGATCAATGCATCGTTGCCCGAATGGAACAGATATGTGATATCTGCAATGTTCATCGTTCCTGTTTTTGCAAAAAGAATGACAAAGACGATAAGCAATATCGCAGATCCAAGTCCGTTGTAAATCAAGAAACGGTATGCGGCATTCTCTTTTTCAAAATAGCCCCACTTCCCGATCAGAAAGAACATCGGAATCAAGGTCAGTTCAAAGAAAAAGAAGAATAATAATAGATTTTCAGAAGCAAAGACTCCCAGCATCCCGATCTGTAATAGAAGGAACAGGATGAAATATCCCTTCCACTCCTTTTTGATATGGATGGAAGCAATCGCTGCAAGCGTCGAGAGCACGGCGGTCAGAAGGATCATCACCAGTGAAAATCCGTCGATGCCAAGCTCATAGGAAATCGGCTGGTAGAGCTCGATTCCATATAGGCCTTGCATCGCTTTCTTGTTACCGAAGCTGAACCATTCCGCTTTAACCGCGAATTGCTCCAGCCCCGCTCCAACCTTGTACTGCCAGAATGCGATAATAGCGAATATCAAGGAAGGCAAGGTAGCCGCGAAGCCGACGAGCTTGATCAGCTTCTCATTTGTTTTTGGTATGAACAATAATGCCAGTACACCTAATAGAGGGGCGAAAATCAAGATTGTCAAGAACATGCTGTTCATCCTATGTACCCCCCTGTGAATGCAAAAATAATCAATAGGATTGCGAGGCCGACGAATGCAACAGCGCTGTAGACCTGTGTCTGGCCGTTCTGCATCTTCGCGCCAAGGCGTCCGATGGATTGGGTCGCATAGGCGATGCCCTTCATCGTCCCGTGAACGAGGAATTCATCGACATACTTCAGGAATAGGCTAATTACGCGCGTACCGTAGACGAATGTCATTTTATAAAACTCATCGACAAAGTATTTGTTTCGTAAGATTCCATATACATGCGGTGCCCCTGTGCTGAACGTCGCACGATCGATGGAACGGCGATAGTAGATCAGGTACGCAATGCCGATTCCAGCGACGGAAACGAGGATTGCAGCGACCATGATCCATGCCGGGCCTTCAATATGGGACGGGCCGTACATGTCTGTTCCTTCTGTCAACCAATCTCCCAGGAAATGACCGAACCACGGGGTATTCATGTACCCAGCCACGACTGCCAAGACGCCAAGCACCATCATCGGGAAGGTCATGACGGACGGCGACTCGCAGGTCTGGCGCTGGTCCCCGCGTGCCTCGCCTGTGAAGACAAGGAAAAAGAGGCGGAACATGTAGAACGCTGTAAAGAATGCTGCAATCAATGCCAGTGCAAAAAGGAACGGATTCCCGTTTACCCAAGCGGCAATCAGAATCTCTTCCTTACTGAAGAATCCGGAGAACAATGGAACCCCAGTGATCGCGAGCGTTCCGATCAGAAACAGGATTCCGGTTGTACGCATTTTTTTCCATAGTCCGCCCATCTCATCGATATTCTGGGTATGTGCGGCATGGATGACGCTACCTGCTGCAAGGAATAGCAGGGCTTTGAAGAAGGCGTGTGTGGTCAGGTGGAAGACTCCAGCCACATAGCCTGCAGAGCCTAGCGCCAGCATCATGAAGCCTAACTGACTCACAGTCGAGTAGGCTAGTACTCTTTTAATATCCTTTTGAACAAGGCCGATCGATGCGGCAAAAATCGCGGTGAACGCACCAACGATCGCAACTGTCATCAAGGCCGTTTCACTCGCTGCGAATAGCGGGAACAGGCTGGCTACCAAGTAGACCCCTGCCGCAACCATTGTCGCGGCGTGGATGAGGGCGGAAACCGGAGTCGGACCTTCCATCGCATCCGGAAGCCACGAGTGAAGCGGGAATTGACCGGATTTCCCCATCGCCCCGATGAATATCAGGATCGCGATGAGGGTCAGCATGCCTGCTGAGATCACTCCTGCATTTACAGCAGCAAAAATCGCATCATATTCAAAGCTTCCAACCTGCCAGAATAATAGGATGATCCCGATGAACAATCCGACATCCCCGATACGCGTCATGATGAACGCTTTTTTGGCAGCAGCTTTTGCATCTTCTTTAAAGAAATAGAATCCAATGAGCAAGAACGATCCCAGTCCCACGAGCTCCCAGAAAATATAGAGCTGGATGAGGTTAGGCGAAATCACTAAAGCCAGCATGGCAAAGGTAAAGAGCCCGAGGTAGGCGTAGAAGATGTGGAAACGCTCATCTCCGTGCATATACCCTTTGGAATAGATATGTACTAATAAGCTGACAAGTGATACTACGACAAGCATCAAGGCATTCAATTGATTTACTTCATATCCCGCCGTCAAAGTCACATCGCCGATTTTAAGCCATTCGAATGTGGCCTTGAAGGTTGGTGCCGAAAACCGCTCCCATAGTGCCATTACCGAAAAAATGAGAGAAAGTCCGATGAGCGCGATTCCAACAAATGCACTCGATTCTTTCAGTTTTTTCCCAATGAACAAGAGTAGGATAAAGGAGATCAGCGGAAAAAGCGGGATGATCCAAGCATTTTCCATCATCGTATCAAGTCCCCTTCTCTTACGCGGGCTTGTATTATTCCCACGCTTTTATCAAGCAAGTTCGTTAATTCCGGGTTCAAAAAGGAGGATAAAAAGAGCAAAGAAGTTCAAGGAAGCGAAGGCTCGAGCACCGCAGTGTATTTTGAGATACATGAGGAGCGGAGAGACTAAGCTGACGCAGAAATTCTATAGCTTTTTACCGGACTTTTTAAACTTCCTTTAATTTTTCAACGAATTCATTTCATCGATATTTACCGTCTTCCGGTTGCGATATAGCGCAATCAGGATAGCTAACCCTACCGCTGCTTCAGCTGCTGCGACCGTTATGGTAAACAGAGAAAACACTTGCCCTGTAATCGACGGGTTAATACCAAATTTACTAAATGCAACTAGGTTAATATTCACCGCATTCAACATCAGCTCGATACAGATCAGCACGATGACCGTGTTTCTTTTCGTCAGTGCCCCGTAAAGGCCGATACAAAAAAGAATAAGCGCTAATACCAGGTAGGCCGATAATGGAACTGTTGTCATTCCTTTGTCGCCTCCTCTTCTTCATCATCACGTTTTGCCAGTATGATCGCTCCGACAAGCGCCACTAGTAATAGCACCGATGTCAGCTCGAATGGAATCACGTATTTTGCATAGATTGCAAGACCGATCTGCTCTGTGTTATCCACGTGCAGGTCAGCGGCACCACTGCCAAGGTCCAGGTTGTACACGCCGAAATACATCAACCCGGCGAAACCAAGGACACCGAGGCCCACAAGGATTTTCCGAGTGAGTCCCGCAGTTTCGGTTTCATCGTTATGGCGCGTCAGCATGATCCCGAACAGCATGATGATTGTGATGGCACCTGAGTAGATGAGAATCTGAACAAACGCCACGAACTCAGCGGAAAGCATCACATAAATGCCGGCGATGCTGATGAAGGTGAACACAAGGGCGACGACCATGTGCACCACCTTCGTCAAGTTCAGCATGAGCACGCCACCGGCAATCGCAGCAAGCGCGAGGCCTATAAAGGCAATAAATTCACCGGATATACTCATGCTTTATTCTCCCTTCTGAGGTTCGTATCGTTTTCATCAAGCCACTCGAGATTCTTGAAAAGTCGATCGCGGCTATATTCCGCAAGCTCGAAGTTGTTTGTCATGATGATCGCTTCTGTCGGGCATACCTCTGTACAAAGGTCGCACAGGATACAGATTTCAAAGTTGATATCGTACGTATCGATGATTTTCCCTTTTTTCGTCGGATCCGGATGTTTTTTCCCGGTAAGCTGGATACAGTCTGTCGGACAGATGTTTGCACACTGATTGCAGACGATACACTTTTCCGGGTAGAATTTCTGGATACCGCGGAACCGGTCCGGTAGTGGAAGCGGCTCCTTCGGGTAGTTGTATGTCACTTTTTTCTTGGATAAGTTTTGTAGGGTATATTTCAAACCTTTTGCAAGACCGCGCATTTCGCTTCACCCCTATTCTTCCGTTACGCTAAGTAAGAAAGGCATTTTTATTGGTTATTGGTAAAAGTTTGCCCGTTGATTTCCGCTCCAGACACTTGCTTTCCGCGGGGAGCGATGGGAGCCTCCTCGGCTTTGCCTGTGGTGTCTCCCATGCCCTCTATTTTCCCGCAGGAGTCAAGTGTCTTCCGCTACAATCAACTCACGGTTTTAAACATTTTTTAAAGCTGTTTTCGCATACTTTGTTGCGCTTTTTTAGAGCACATTATTGATTTATTCTCCCCTGTTGATTGTAGTGCAAGGCTTGAGACTCCTGCGGGAGCAGCGTGTCAAGGGAGACCCCGCAGGCGCACAAGCGCCGAGGAGGCTCCCGAGGCCTTCCTGGATAAGCGAAAGCCTGGAACGGAGATCAACAGGGTGTTTAATGTGGACACCTTATTTTCAGAAGATCAATTTGTTTAAAGCAACAAATAAAACATTATTTAAAGAAGATTTCCTTAATGATCGCTGTGAAAAAGATATTTGCCAAAGCAACCGGCAGTAGTACTTTCCAACCGAATTCCATCAGTTGATCCGCTCTGAGGCGAGGGAACGTAACACGAATCCAGATAAGGAAGAATACGACTAAGCTGAACTTCAACGCGAACCAGATGGCACTAGGAATGAAGTCCAGGAATCCGCCGAATGGAGCCAGCCAGCCGCCAAGGAAAAGAACGGTTGTCAAGGATGCCATTGCGAACAGGTACACATACTCAGCAAGCATGAAGAATGCCCAGCGGAAGCCGGAATATTCGACATGGTAACCCGCTACAAGCTCCGACTCCGCTTCCGGCAAGTCGAATGGTGTACGGTTCAACTCTGCGACAGAAGCAATCATGAAGATCAGGAATGCCGCCGGCTGCAAAAGGATGAACCAGGTTGTATCGCCTTGCGCTGCCACGATTTCGTTGAGGTTCAAGCTTCCCGCTAAAAGAACCACCCCGATCACACTCATGACAAGCGGTACTTCATAGGAAATCATCTGTGCCGCAGCACGCATGCCCCCAAGAAGCGAGTATTTATTGTTGGACGCCCAGCCTGCCGCCACAACCCCGACCGTCGTGATACCGGAAATGGCGATGTAGTACAGCAAGCCGACCCCGATATCGGCAAATTGAAATTTGTCGGTGAACGGAATCGCAGCCAACACCAGGAATGCCGGTGTAAATGCGATGACTGGCGCCAAAATGTATAATGGTCGATCCGCATCCTTAGGGATGGTATCTTCCTTAATTAACAGTTTCAGGACGTCCGCCACAGTTTGCAGGAGGCCCCATGAACCCCCAACCTGGTTTGGTCCCATACGTCCTTGCATGAAGCCCATTACTTTACGCTCAGCGAGGATTCCGTATGTAACGAAGCCCAGCACCGCAAGTAAAAGGGCTGTTGCCAGTCCGAAGAATATGAAAAAATTCGTCCAGGACGGTGATGATTCCAGCAGATTTTGTACCATTAACCATCAACCTCCCCAAGAACGATATCAATTGCCCCCAAAATGGTGATCAGGTTCGCCATGTTCTCCCCTTCAAGCAGCTTCGGTAAAATCTGCAGGTTGTAGAACGATGGGCGACGGAACTTCAGGCGGTAAGGCTCTTTTTTACCGTCACTGGCGATATAGCAGCCGATCTCCCCACGAGGAGATTCGATTCGAACGTACGCCTCACCCTTTGGCGCCTTGATGATCCGAGGCACCTTTGCCATGATCTCGCCCTCTGCCGGGAACTGTTCCACCGCTTGTTCGATGATTTTTAAGGACTCCTCGATTTCCTCCATGCGGCAATGGTAACGTGCCCATGCATCCCCGCCATCACGGGTCGGCACATCAAAATCAAAGCGGTCATAGATCGAATACGGCTCATCCTTGCGCAGATCCCATTTTACGCCGGTACAACGCAGGTTCGCACCACTAAGTGAGTATGCAAGAGCATCCTCCTTCGTATAGCGGCCCACCCCTTTTACACGGCTCATGAAAATCTCGTTTCCTGTCACCAGGTCGTGATAGCCCTTCAGCTGCTCCCTCATATAAGGAACAAACTCGGCAACTTTTTCGATCCAGCCCTCCGGCGCATCCCACTTCACTCCTCCAACACGCATATAGTTGAAGGTCAGTCGGGCACCTGACAGCTCATTCAAAAGATTGATGATCATTTCGCGCTCACGGAACGCATACAGGAATGGACTGACTGCCCCGATATCGAGGAGGTACGTTCCATACCAGACAAGGTGACTCGCCACACGGCCAAGCTCCATTGCAAGCACGCGAAGGTACTCGGCACGGTCCGGGATCTCAAGCCCCATCATCGTCTCCACTGCGTGACAGAGCACATAGTTGTTTGTCATCGCGGACAGGTAATCCATACGGTCCGTATAAGGGATGATCTGTGTATACTGCAGGTTTTCCGCCAGCTTCTCTGTCCCGCGATGCAGGTATCCGACGACAGGTGTAGCCTCCTTGATTATTTCTCCATCAATCTTGACCACCAGACGGAACACCCCGTGCGTACTCGGATGCTGCGGTCCTACATTTAAAAGCATTTCCTCCGTGCGAATCATCTGCTACACCTCCACATCGTACGGCTCATAATCTTTTCGAAGCGGATGACCGACCCACTCATCCGGCATCATGATTCGCGTCATATTCGGATGTCCGGTGAACTGGACCCCAAGTAGGTCATACGTTTCTCGCTCCGGCCAGTTTGCTCCCTCCCACAATGGCTGCAGGGATGGAATGACAGGATTCGCGCGACCTATCTTCACCTTCAATGCCACCGACTGACGATTCTTATAGGAGTAAAAATGATTGTAGATCTCCATATGCGTCTCAAAATCAGATCCGTGCATCTCCGACAAATATTCAAACGTCAGCTGTTCATTATATCTTAAAAATTCTGCTATTTTAAAATAGGTCTCCGGTTTGGCAACCAAAGTCGGCACATCTTTGGACAGGGCATTGATATAGGAATCTTCTAAAACGTCCTCGCCGAGATGGTCGTTTATTACTTTGACGTACTTGTCCAGGTACTTCTGGTTCGGGGATGGCGCTGCTTGTGGTGTGTCTGCATCTTCTGCTGCCCCTCCGCCAGCTTTTGCTGCTGCAGCTGCTTTGGCCTTGGCTGCCGCTGCTGCTTTGGCTTTCGCCGCTGCGATTGCCTTCGCTTTTTCCTTGGCTAGGTCATCAGCGTCGGCTGTTTCGCCGGCACCACCTTCGCGGTTCTGCTTTGCCAGGGCTGCTGCCTTTGCCTTTGCGGCTGCGGCTGCTTTGGCTTTGGCGGCTGCGATCGCTTTTGCTTTTTCATCATCTGCTCCAGCGTCGGCTGATTCCGCCCCGCCTTCGTCACGCTTCTGCTTGGCGAGTGCTGCCGCTTTTGCCTTCGCTGCTGCTGCCGCTTTCTTTTTTGCCAGCTCCTTTGCATCGTCGGTTGAATCGTCTGCTGTTCCGGAGGCTGCTTCTTGTTCCTTGGCTTTTTGTTTCGCTAGTGCAGCTGCCTTTGCTTTCGCTGCGGCTGCCGCCTTCTTTTTCGCAAGCTCTTTTGCGTCATCTTCTGCTGGTGCTGCGGTTTCTTCCGCTGGTGCAGATTCCTGCATTTCTTTCGCCTTTTGCTTGGCTAGTGCTGCTGCTTTGGCTTTTGCCGCAGCTGCCGCTTTCTTTTTCGCAAGGTCCTGGTCGTCAGCTGAGTTGCCGCCCGCTTCCTGCTCCTGTTTCGCTTTCAATTTTGCCAGGGCTGCTGCCTTCGCTTTCGCCGCGGCTTCCCTCTTTTGTTCTTCTAGGCTTTTTTCATCGCTCACTACTAGATCACCTGCTTCCCTGTCTTAGCTTCGTGGCGAATTTTCTCTCTCAATTTATTGATTCCATAAATAAGAGCCGCTGGATTTGGCGGGCATCCCGGAATGTACACGTCTACAGGTACAATCTGGTCCACTCCTTTGACAACGGCATAGGATTTGATATACGGACCACCCGCAGTAGCACAGGATCCCATTGCAATGACCCACTTCGGCTCAGGCATTTGATCATATAGGCGTTTCAGGACGGGTGCCATTTTTTTCGTCACGGTACCTGAAACGATCATACAGTCCGATTGACGCGGGGATGTACGGAAAAAGGACCCAAAGCGATCCAAATCGTAATGAGAGGAACCTACCCCCATCATTTCGATTGCACAACAGGCAAGTCCAAATGTCATCGGCCACATGGAGTTGGAGCGCGCCCATGCTTTCAGCTCTTCTAAAGTTGTCAGGAAGACGGTCTGCTTGAGCTCTTCCATTTCCTCGGGTGATATACTCTCTAGATTTAGATCCATTTCAACACCTTCTTCTTCCAAGCATAGATTAATCCGATCAGCAGCATCACTACGAAAATAAGCATCTCAATCAATGCAAAGATACCTAATTTCTCATATGCCACCGCCCATGGATAAAGGAAAACTGTCTCTACGTCAAAAATGACGAACAACAGAGCAAATATGTAATAACGAACATTAAACTGGACACGTGAATCATGAAAGGGATCAATTCCGCTTTCATAGGTCGTTTGCTTAGCTGCAGTCGGTTTGTGCGGACGCAACAGTCTCCCTATCGCAAGCGCAACGACCGGTAGTAAAATCCCTAGAGCCAAGAATACAACCACGATCAAATAGTTATTTTGATATAAGTTTAGTAGATTCATGCCCGCCCCCTCCGAAGCTTTCTATTTTTCAGACTGCTCTCAATATTTAAATTTGTAACCGATAACAATTATATCAAATACCAATATCTGTGTCACCATCATATATCCTTATTATGATTAATGCTTCGGGAGTGGAAGTTTGTTGTTTGTTATTTCACATTTAAATGGGAATAAGGTATTGTTTATGATTATTTAGATGGCCGTAGTTCCAAATTTATTTTTTAGACCACGATTTCCTCTTTGGTGAGCGATCGCGGGTTCATATCGTGGTTTTGAGACCACCATTTCCTGTTTTTCGCCCGATCGTGGTCTCATTCCGCCTCTTTGAGACCACCATTTCCTGGTTTCCGCCCGATCGTGGTCTCATTCCGCCCTTTTGAGACCGCGATATCCCTTCCAGCGACCAGTCGTGGTCTCATTACCTATAAAAATCTCAACACCCATTGAAAAAAGACGCTTGGCAATTCCCAAGCGTCTTTCCTCTACCAAATCATATCCGCAAATTCAGGGTGGTCGATGAATGGATTGCGGTTCCCCTGGTAATCTTCAAAAATGATATCATTCCGTCTGATTTCCCGAGCATCCACCGGGTCCTCCTCATGCCACTCTAGCAGGACGGACATTTTCCCGTGTAACGGTGCGCTTCCGTTGTTGACTAGATTGTTGAGCTCAAGATCAAGCTCCCCGCTGTCCCCTTCATAGCGGACTGCCATGTAAAACAACATGCGCGCGACGTCCCCTTTCACCTCATCACGAGGCTCCCAGGAATCGCTGTCGTAAAAATTGCCTAGTGCCTCAGAATGCTCCCTTCCTCCGTTGTCGAAATCGAGATTGCTTCGGGAGGAGTTAACAGAAGCATCTGTCGGTCTTAAATGATGGAGATCGGTGCCTGGCCCTCTCGCTGTACCGAAGTCACCGTGGGATTTTGCCCAGACATGCTCGCGGTTCCAATCATTTGCTCCCCCGCCGTTTGAGGATTTCGATTGGGAGCGCCCTGTATAAAGAAGAATGACGTTGTTTGGATTGTTTGGATCTTCATCTGTTACTCGCAAGGCTGCCCATAATGCGTCATAGGAGAGAGTCTGATGGTCATCGATGATGTTATGCAATGCCGTTTTCAACGCTGCGCCTGTTTTGCCTTCTGCGTCGCTATAGTATTCTTCATAGACAGGAGGTGGATCTATCGGGTCTTCAGGGTCCGTTGGCGGCGGATCAGTCGGATCATCCTCTCCTATCAATTCGAATGCTGTTGCCGACTTCAGGCCAGGGTGGGAGAAATAAGCCGTAAGAGAGCCTGTTACTTTAATTTTCTCCCCTAAAAGGTCGGGATTGCTTTTGAGACCGAAGCTTGTTCTGAACGATGAAGGAATCTGTACATATATCATGTTTGAGGTATTCAATTCAGTGGATGTGTCTGCCAATGCGAATGCATAGTCGTTCGGAAAATTACTCGTGACGACTGTTGTCGTGGATGTAGGCTGCCCCACAATATATCCTTCCACTGTTTGTGTGGAACCATTTTGACTGGATACTGCCTGGGTGACTGTTAATGGAGAAGTCCAGGAACCTGACCCATCTGCATTCATCTGACTTGGTGATATTTGGCCACAGGCAATGGTAAAAGAGAAAAGAAGAGCAACGATGCTGAGGATTTTTCTGTTCAAATAATCCGCCTCCTTGTGTGTTCTGCATATTTAGCGTACAACATCCGCTGTAAAATTAGGATGAATTTTGTGTAAATGGGTGAAAATGAGTCTAATGGAGTAGGAGGATTGGAGATTCCAAATGAAAGAAGCCCCATAAGGAGCTTCTTTCAATAGTTTATTATGCAGTTGCGTTGCCTGGTGCATTGGCATATAGCTTTACTTTTTCGATGATCTTTCTTTCAATCTCATCGTTTTTCTCTTCCAATCTACGACCAATGAAGAATACGTCTACTAGATTCCAAATGAATAGAGTAAAAATACCGAATAATAGCATGCAAACAGCGTAGCCCGTATCTCCAGCATAGAAGCGGTGTCCTGCAAAAGTACCAGTAAACCACCATAAAACGTAACCAAGCGTCTTCGATTTTTTCTTTTTATCCATCTCAGACTGTACCATGGCCAATTGCTCAGCCGTCAAACCTTGCTTTTGTAAAATTGAACTCATTCTGTAATATCCCCCTAATGGATTAGTTTACCAATTAATTATAGATTTGACATGAATAAATAGCAATACCTAATTCTCTAAATTGAAGTGGTGTAATTCCTTACACTCTATGTGTAAGGTTGGAGAAACTGACCAGATTTTCATTAAAACAAGGTAATTGAAGATCTTTTAGGAACAGTTACCTGATTTTTGGTTGGTCGGGGTCTATTTACGATATGAATCTGGGTGATTTTTCATTTTGGGAATTATTTTTCTAGTCTTATAGTATCCGCAGGGAGTCTCATTTTGACATATCAACGGTTTTGGGCGGGATATCAACGGTTTTCTATTTTTATCAACGGTTTCGGTTTGACCCCCTAATTCCTGACGAATTCTCCAAGAAGCTAAATGATTCTTAGTTTTTCATTTTTTCATTTCCTTCTTCACTTTTGACCTTTGCGGATTAGTAAGTGAAGAAGGAGAAATCCTGCATTCTTAAAGGCTTAAGGCCATTTTTTCGGGGAAGCCAATATCCTTATATTTCTCATAGAAATTTACGGGAGACATTCTGCCCAGGCTACCATGATATCGGCGGTGATTATAAAACTTCATGAACTCATCAATTTCATAGTAAGCCTCCTCAAAAAGTTCGAAATCATAACGCCTGAATAAATCTCTCTCTAAAATACTAAAAAACGATTCAATATAGGCATTATAATTTGGTGATCTGGGAGGAATCCTTTCATGAAAAATCTTATTTCTCTCGCAAAATTCACCAAAAAGATTACTGACAAATTGAGGTCCGTTATCTGTTCTTATCACAATACAATGATCGTCCGTCTGCTCTAAAGCCTGTAACCCACGTCTAATAATGGCTTCATTAAGCATTCCCGTTATATCCTTGGCTGTGCATCTGGGTCCTCTGTAATATCCAACAATGGCGCGGTCAAAAACATCAATCGCACATGCGACAAAGAAAAACCTTCGGCTTCCAGAAATGGCCCCATATTTTATATCAAGCTGCCAAAGTTGATTAGGGGCAGTAACGAGCCGATTGCGGACAAATCTTTTTGGATACTTCGGATTACCCATTCGCTGGGGAAGGAGAATTCCTAATTTCCTGCATAACCTAGCGACCTTTTTATGATTAATTTGAAGGTCGTGGTGATCTTTTAGAAATTGAGTTAGATTTTTTACACCATATGTTTCGCCGTCCCCTTCGATGGCCTCCATTAGAAATTCTTCTATCTGCTCATCCGGAATGATTTCTCCTCTATTTGTTTTAGAGTAACCTGGAATCGGACGTCCTCTTTTTTCCTTAGCTACCGCAGCTTCTTCCATGCCATTATGGTAGTAATATAGGGATCGGTTAACCCCCGTTACCTCAGAAAGTTTAGTGATGTGAAACCCCTCCTTTGCCCATAGTCGAACCTCTTCCAAGACCGTCAGGGCCGGTACTGGGTTTTTTTTAATATGTTTCTAAGCATGGCAACTTCCAGCTCTTTTTCACCTAGGAGTTTCATGGCCTGTTCGTATTTAGCCTTCAGCTCTTCTTTTGTGGGTTCAGTAGAAACAATAGCTGATGTTGGATCCTCCATTTGTTCCCTTACCTCATCCTCATACTCTTTGATCCACTTCGTAAGGGTAGTCCGAGAAATTCCTGCATGACGGGCGATGGACGAGTAATTACCACTTTCTAAAGCCATTCGGACATAGTTTCTTTTGACTTCCTCCAAGGCTTCAATCTTTTTCTTTGGCATTGAAATTCCCCCTCCCTAATTCCTGTGATTTTATGTCTCTAGTGTACTGTTTTCAGTACAAATGTGTCCAAAGGAATTAGGGGGTCGTAGAGGTTTTTACTCACATATCAACGAAAATTTTCATTTATCAACGAATCGGAGCAGGATATCGACGAATAGACAAAAAGCTACACACTTTTACAAATTTCGCACGCAATGCACTTCCATCCCCCACTCCCCCGTAACAAAAAACCCCCACTACCAAAAGTGGGGGTCTCTCTATCTATACACGGGTCACCAGAAGTTACCCTCTTTTTGCTACATTGATGCGGTTGATTGCGCGTTGGAGTGCAAGCTCGGCGCGGCGGTAGTCGACGTCATCCTGTTTGGATTGAAGTCTTTGCTCCGCACGTTTTTTTGCTTCCTCAGCACGAGTAAGATCGATTTGCTCAGCTGCTTCTGCAGATTGTGCAAGGATCGTAACTTTATCAGGACGCACTTCTAGAAATCCTCCACTGACAGCCACTTGTTCTGTAACTCCGCCTTTTTTCATGCGGACGCCACCGATTTGAAGTGGGGCAACCATAGGAATATGTCCAGGTAGGACGCCAAGCTCTCCGCTTTGAGCTCGTGCTACTACCATCTCTACGTCTGATTCATAAACCGGGCCATCGGGAGTAACTACACTGACTTTTAACGTCTTCATTTCATTCCCTCCTAGGTCCCTTTAATTAAACTTCTACACCCATTTGCTTCGCTTTTTCCACTACTTCTTCGATGCGGCCGACTAGACGGAATGCATCTTCAGGTAGGTGGTCGTATTTGCCGTCAAGGATTTCCCTGAAGCCCTTCACAGTTTCTTGGACAGGAACGTAAGAACCTTTTTGTCCAGTGAACTGCTCCGCTACGTGGAAGTTTTGAGATAAGAAGAATTGGATACGGCGAGCACGTTGAACGATCAACTTGTCCTCATCCGTCAACTCATCCATACCAAGGATGGCGATGATGTCCTGTAGTTCTTTGTAGCGTTGTAAAGTGGATTGCACTTCACGAGCTACTTTATAGTGGTCTTCTCCAACTACTTCCGGTGATAGTGCACGGGAAGTGGAAGCAAGAGGATCCACCGCTGGGTAGATACCCATCTCGGAAAGCTTACGCTCAAGGTTCGTTGTTGCATCCAAGTGAGCGAAAGTTGTTGCTGGAGCCGGATCCGTGTAGTCATCGGCAGGTACATAGATCGCTTGGATCGATGTTACAGAACCTACGGATGTAGACGTGATACGCTCTTGTAATTGACCCATTTCAGTAGCAAGAGTCGGTTGGTAACCAACGGCAGATGGCATACGGCCTAGTAGCGCGGATACCTCAGAACCTGCTTGCGTGAAACGGAAGATGTTATCCATGAAGAAAAGAACGTCCTGACCTTGGTCATCACGGAAGAATTCAGCCATTGTAAGACCTGTTAGTGCAACACGCATACGTGCTCCAGGCGGCTCATTCATTTGTCCGAATACCATGGCAGTTTTCTTGATAACGCCGGAATCTGTCATCTCGTGGTAAAGGTCATTTCCTTCACGAGTACGCTCACCAACACCTGCGAATACGGAGATACCACCGTGCTCTTGTGCGATGTTGTTGATCAATTCCTGGATAAGAACTGTTTTACCTACACCTGCACCACCGAATAGACCGATCTTACCACCTTTGATGTAAGGAGCAAGCAAGTCTACTACTTTGATACCTGTTTCAAGGATTTCAACAGCAGTTGATAATTGTTCGAATGTAGGAGCTTGTCTGTGAATCGGATCACGACGAGAACCTGCTGGGATTGGAGCATCCAAGTCGATGTTTTCTCCAAGTACGTTGAATACACGACCTAGTGTTACGTCACCTACTGGTACAGAAATAGGATGACCAGCATCTTCTACTTCCATGCCGCGAACGACACCATCAGTAGAAGCCATAGCGATTGTACGAACTGTGTTGTCCCCTAAGTGAAGAGCAACTTCAAGCGTTAGAGTAACATCAACTTCGTTAGCGCTACGAGCTTTATGATTAATATGAAGAGCGTTGTATATTTCAGGAAGATGTCCGCTGTCGAACTTAACGTCAACAACCGGACCCATGATTTGAGTAACGCGACCTTTCATCGTATTCCCTCCTAACTTACTTTTGCAAAATTTTTGGCAGCATTTAAAAGCGGTCCTTCAAATGTTGCGTGGTGTCTAGCTCCGGCGGCTAGCCCCTCGAGGTCATAAGTCATTTTTCTGCGGAGGTCAAAAGAACGACCTCCTCCGAAAACTGCCTTATGCTTGTCGGGGCTGAGCGAGCCGCCTCCGCTTTTCGTTTCTATTCCAGAGCGGAAGCACCAGCTGTGATCTCGGTGATCTCTTGCGTAATCGCTGCTTGACGGGCACGGTTGTAAGAAAGTGTAAGTCCATGGATAAGCTCTTTCGCGTTATCCGTTGCACTTTGCATCGCTGTCATACGAGAAGCGTGCTCACTTGCTTTTGCATCCAATAATGCGCCGTAAATCAGGCTTTCTGCATATTGTGGCAGTAGTACTTCCAAGATGCCCTCCTGGGAAGGCTCAAACTCATAGGATGTGATTTTTCCTGTTGTAGGAGCGATATCTGTAAGAGGAAGGAGTTTCTTTTCCGTTACCTCTTGAGAGATGGCACTTACAAAGTGGTTGTAGTACACGTATAACTCATCAAACGTCCCATCAGCAAACATGCTTACTGCACGGTTTGCGATGTCTTTGATTTCCGCAAAAGAGACTTGGTCTCCAAGGCCTGTGATTTCTGAAAACACAGGAATGTTGCGTTTTCTGAAGAAGTCGCGGCCAATACGACCGATGGCAATTACTGCGTACTCATCTTGAGACTTATGACGTTTTTGAATAGTTTGATGAACCGTACGTAAGATGTTGCTGTTGTAGGCACCTGCAAGTCCACGGTCAGAGGAGATGACGATGTATCCAGTACGCTTGACCGGACGGGTCTGAAGCATTGGATGCGTCACATCTGTGCTTCCCAGTGCGATGCTTGCAACAACCTCTTGAATTTTATTCATATATGGACCAAAAGCTTTTGCATTGGTTTCTGCACGATTTAATTTCGATGCGGATACCATTTGCATGGCTTTGGTGATTTGACTTGTCTTCTTCGTCGAGGTAATTCTCGTTTTTATGTCGCGTAATGATGCCAAAGGTTCTCACCACCTTTTTAACCCTATTCAGAGCGGTCAGACACATGGAAAGGAGGAATCGAAGGGTATTCGGTTTCCTCCATTACTATGTGCGAAACTCGCTTTGTCGATCTATTACTTTTCAGTAGCTACGAAAGTCTTTTTGAATGCAGTGATTGCTTCAGCCATCGCTTCGTCGCTTGGTAATCCTTTAGTTGTGCGGATTTCTTCCAATAGTTCTTTACGGTTGTGCTCCAACCAAGTCAACATTTCGTCCTCGAAACGAGTAACGTCCTGTACAGGTACATCATCGATGAAACCTTTAGTCAGTGCGTAAAGAATCGCAACTTGCTTTTCTACTTTAAGCGGTTTGTTCAAACCTTGCTTCAGTACTTCTACAGTACGGGCACCACGGTTCAATTTTGCTTGAGTAGCTTTATCCAGGTCAGAACCGAACTGCGCGAACGCTTCTAGCTCACGGTAAGATGCAAGGTCAAGACGTAATGTACCTGATACCTTCTTCATCGCTTTGATTTGAGCGGATCCTCCAACACGTGATACGGAAAGACCAGCGTTGATCGCAGGACGAACACCGGAGAAGAATAGGTCTGATTGTAAGAAAATTTGTCCATCAGTGATGGAAATAACGTTTGTCGGGATGTACGCGGATACGTCACCAGCTTGTGTTTCGATGAACGGTAAAGCTGTCAGGGATCCAGCGCCTTTTGCATCACTAAGCTTCGCTGCACGCTCTAAAAGGCGGGAGTGAAGGTAGAATACGTCACCAGGGTAAGCTTCACGACCTGGAGGACGTTTTAATAGTAGGGAAAGCTCACGATATGCAGCAGCTTGCTTCGTTAAGTCATCATAGATAACAAGAACGTGCTTGCCGTTGTACATGAATTCTTCACCCATTGTTACTCCAGTGTAAGGTGCTAGGAATAGCATTGGAGCTGGTGCAGAAGCAGATGCCGTTACAACTATTGTGTAATCAAGGGCACCATTTTTACGTAGTGTTTCAACTACTCCACGAACTGTGGATTCTTTTTGACCGATCGCAACATAGATACACACCATGTCCTGGTCTTTTTGGTTAAGGATCGTGTCAATCGCAACAGATGTTTTACCTGTTTGACGGTCTCCGATAATTAACTCACGTTGTCCACGTCCGATTGGTACAAGCGCATCGATCGCTTTGATCCCAGTTTGAAGCGGCTCATGAACGGATTTACGATCCATAACACCAGGAGCTTGTGCTTCGATTGGACGAGTTTTTGAAGTTTCGATAGGACCCAATCCGTCAACCGGTTGTCCTAAAGCATTTACTACACGGCCGATAAGTGCTTCACCTACCGGTACCTCCATGATACGGCCTGTACGACGTACTTCATCGCCTTCGCGGATTTCTCGGTATGGTCCTAAGATGATAATACCGACGTTGTTTTCCTCCAAGTTTTGGGCAAGACCCATAACTCCGTTAGAAAATTCAACTAGCTCTCCAGCCATGACGTTGTCGAGACCATGAGCACGAGCGATACCATCACCAACCTGGATAACAGTACCAACATCGCTAACTTCGATTTCTGACTGATAGTTTTCGATTTGCTTTTTTATCAGTGCACTAATTTCTTCAGCTTTGATGCTCATGAATTTCACCCCTATCTACTATCTATTCGTTGTAAGTTGACGTCCTAGACGTTCTAATTTTCCGCTGACACTTCCGTCAAAAATCCGGTTCCCGATGCGAATCTTCACACCGCCGATTAATGAGGAATCTACAATATTGCTGATGTTCAAGGATGCTTTACCAACCTTCGCAGCGAATACAGAGGAAAGCGTCGCCTGTTCTGCATCCGAAAGCGCGCGTACGGAATAAACCGTAGCGTTTGCCACATTGCGGGCTTCGTTGGAAAGCGTTTGGTACGCATCAATCATGTCGATCACGATGGATTGACGGTGACGATCTATTAAAAGCTTTAACGTATTGACGATAAATGGAGAAGCAGTTGCAAATGCTTCCTGGATGATCTGCTTTTTGGAATCTTTGCGGATCTTAGGATTGCCAAGCACCGTGATCAGATCATGGTTACTTTCAAATACCTTTTTCACTTCCGCAAGCTCCAAATCGAATTGCCCATAAAGATTATGTTCTTTTGCAAGTTCGAAAAGAGCGAGTGCATAACGCTTTGCTGCTACGTTTTTGCTCATCGCGCTTCGCCTACCTGTTTCACATAATCATCGATAAGCTTCTGCTGATCTTTTTCGTTTAATTCTTTTTCGATTACTTTAGAAGCAATCAGTACAGACAAGGAAGCAACTTGCTCGCGTAATGCGATGACAGCTTGCTCTTTCTCTTGTACGATTTCTTTTCTTGCAGATTCTTTAAGACGTGCAGATTCCTCTTGTGCAGCTCTGATGATGTCTGCCTTTTGATCTTCTGCAACTTTCTTGGCATTCTCTACAAGCGCTTGGCCTTCAAGACGTGCTTCTTTCAATAATGCTCGTTGCTCTTCTACAAGAACGCGAGCTTCTTCATTGCTTCGTTCCGCTGACTGAATTTCTGTTGCAATGTGATCTTCACGCTGCTTCATCATCCCGATAAGCTTATCCCAAGCGAATTTACGAAGTAAGAATAGTAAGATTAAAAATACAATCAGTTGGTATAGTGCGTCCCCCAAAGTAAGGGCTCCTGCACCAAGAACTAAGTGATCTAAGCTATACAATGCTTTCACTCCCTTCAAGGAATACATAAGAAAAGCGCAAGCACCTTAAGATGTTTTGCGATTGTTAAAGATTCAAAACATGGCGCTTTTGCTAAACGTTTTGCTTTTATCTAGAGTTACTTTTTACTTGCTGAATCTAACATTCCTTCATAGTGATATAAAGGAAAGGCGAAGGTTCTCTACCGAGACGGACTTCGCCATTTTGAACCAAAAGAAATATTTTGGTGTTATTAACCACCGATTACCATGAACGCGATTACTACCGCGATGATAGGAACAGCCTCAACTAGTGCTACCCCGATGAACATTGTAGTTTGAAGTACGGATTTAAGCTCAGGTTGACGAGCGATACCCTCTACTGTACGACTTACGATTAGACCGTTACCGATACCTGCACCTAGTGCTGCTAAACCAATTGCAATTGCTGCTGCTAAAGCACCCATTGATTATTTCCTCCTTATGTTTAAAAAAATTGTTTTTTGGTTATTGAAGATTTATAAATTAATGGTCATGACTCACTTTGTGTGCCATATAAACCATTGTTAACATGGTAAAGATAAATGCTTGGATAGTACCTACGAAAATACTGAAGGCCTGCCATACCAACATCGGTATGAAAGCTGCCAATGTTCCAAGAACCCCGGATAGGATACCTGTTTCATAGCCTGTAACTGCTAGTCCTGCCAGTAACCCGAGCAAGATTTCCCCTGCAAAGATGTTACCGTATAAACGAAGACCAAGCGTCAAGGTGTTTGCAAATTCTTCTATGATCTTCAGTGGGAATAAGAAACTCATCGGTCTGAAGAAGTCTTTCCCGTATTCCTTGAAGCCTTTCATCTTAATCCCATAATAGTGCGTCAAGGCAACGACCATTGCCGCGAGACTAAGTGTGATTACAGGGTCGGCTGTAGGGGATTTCCACCATAAAGTGTGTTCGTCGCCCAGGATGATTGCGAATGGTAACCCTAGCATGTTTGATACGAATACATACATCAATAGAGTCAATGCCAACGCAAGAAATCTTCCGCCTGTTTTGTAATCCATTGTACTGCTAATGATTCCTTTTGCGAAATCTACGAGCCATTCCATGAAGTTCTGCATGCCTGTAGGTCTCAACGCAAGCGTTCTTGTAGCCAGTACAGCTATCAGGAACACAATCGTTGCCGCAATTGTTGTCATTAAAATATTAGACAAATTGAAATGTAGGTCAAAGCCAAATATTTCAAGCGTCCGTATTGGAGCACTGTGATTCAACACTACTCACCTCTCTTCCCCACTGCTTGTAAAGAGTTTAACAAATGAATCTATGATAATGACAATATAGGATGTCATAATCCCTATGATGACACCGTAGAGATTCAGGTATTCCGGAAATCTCACAGCGATGACTACAGCAAGGACTGCAGCAGCCATTCTTGAAAATGATCCTAATGTGTAAGCCTTCGCCCCAGATGCAACTGCGTCTGTGAACTTTTTCACCTTCTGGTACAGAAGCCAGTGGTTATAGAAGCTTACCGCGGTCCCGAGGATCAACCCCAGAAACCAGTCCTGGTAAGGTGTAAAACCCCAACCGAGAACATATAAGGCTAATAAGAACAAAAAGTACTTTATGTGCCTTAAGAGATTTTCTTTTGATTCAGGCATATTATGACTCTCCTGAGAAGAATTGGCGGACTGCATACAACACGCCGTAAACTCCGACTGCTAGTCCTAATAGAAGTCCAATGACCAGAAATAATGGTTCTGTGCCTATTTTTCCATCCAGCCATCTTCCTCCAAATAATCCGACTAAGGTTGGGCCGACAAGGTAGGAAAGGATCGCGGACATCAAGGCCATTGCTTGGAATGGGCGGCGTTTATCATTCATAGAAAACACCCCGTTTTTCATGCGGTAAAATACTGAGGTCTAGCTTCAAAAACGATGCTAAATATGTATAAAAATGGTTGCAAAAGGTTTATGAAAACCTTATCATTTTATACCCTTTGTAAGCATACAATAGCCAAAATTCAATGTCAATGTGTTATACGGAAAAAATCGACAAAGTTTTCTTGGTAAGATTTGCAGGTGAAGCGCTTCAATTTCTCTCCTATTATTACCCAGAAAAAAACAGCCAAATGATGAACGTTTTCCTCATTCGGCTGTTGTATATCAATATTTTAACATAGATATTGTCGGGTTTAACTTTGTCGTTTGTGAACATTATGTGACTATTCACGGTTTTTAGGTCGGGTTGCTTGACCGGTTTGGGGAAATGTGTCCAAGTATTCATTCAAAATAAAGATCCGCTTCGACCGAGTCTTCCTTTTCGAGCTTTTTTGCGAAAACAACGGCTTTCACGAGGCCTTTTACTTTTACTTTATCGGCTGAGATCTGTTTTTTGAAGAGTCCTCTTGGCAGGTCGCGTTCCCAGTCTAGGTATTTGATGAAATGAAGGGTATCCGCCTCATAGAGGGCAATGCCAAGCTCCTCTGCCCCCTCGGGTAGATACACTTCATACTGGTACTCCCCTTCCTTGTCGCCGTAGCCGAACTGGAAGCCCATGATCCTTGGATAATCAGGTTCTTCTATTATATAGAGGAAAGGCAGCCTTAGCTCCTGGTGGTTCGCTTTTACGGTTACCGAGCCTTCATGCATTCCGGTGCTCTGCTGATTAGGGGTGATATCGAGTGTTATGGTCGTCTTCCTTTTTTCATTAGGCTTTAGGGTAAAAGAGATCGGGACCTTCCACTGGATTCCTTTTGACGCTTTCGGCGGAGTGAAGGTGTACTTTATATCGCGGTCCGATACGTTCTCCACCTGGATCTCAATCTCTTTTTCCTTACGTGTGTCCTTTTTCTCAAACATGCCGAAGTTGAGCGTTCCAGGGTAGATGAGACTGTTTGTGTTCATGGCTTCCTCTAGCTGAATCCGCCCTGTGCCCTGTTCGAGGACGGAATATCGGGTGCCGTCCTCTTTTTGAAGCGGCTTGGTTGTATTCATGAGCGCGGCCTTGATTTGACTCGGGGACCAGTCTGGGTGTGCCTGCTTGAGCAGCGCACTGGCACCTGCCACATGCGGCGCCGCCATACTGGTTCCCTGCAAGGCAAGATAGCCATTCGGGATTGTGCTGTCAATCGCGACTCCTGGTGCGACCACATCGGGCTTTATCTCCCAGTTGTGCGTCACCGGACCCCGCGAACTGAAGCTTGCGATGTCGTCTTTATGCCACTTATAGGTCGTCCTCACATAGGAAAACTTCCTATTGACCTGCTTTTTCAGATAAAGGCCGTCCTCCCTTGAAATGGATACAACCGGCAGGTCCATCTCCACCTCGAGGGATCCTGTAAAATTCCCCTCCAAATTATTGTAGATGACAAGTGCAGCAGCTTCTTTCTCCTTTGCATTCCACGCTTTTTCCGAAAAAGGGATCTTCCCCCGTTCCATGAGGACAATCTTCCCTTTCAGGTCGACGTCCTTCAAATCGTCATCTTCCCCAAGTCCGACATATTCCATCTTGACCGGCCTGTTGTTGAAAATCCATTTCGCCGACCCTTGAAGAGGAAGCATCTCTATTTCCTTTTTGGAAAGAAACGCTGAAAGATGCGGTATGTTCAAGGGCGGCGTCGAGGCACCCACCGAGATGGCCTGTGTCGAGGTACCCGGCGACCCGACCGTCCAAAGATTCGGTCCCGAATTGCCGCTTGAGGTCACCGCCACTACACCATGCTCCACCGCTTTGTCGAGGGCCAGGCTTGTCGGCCAATCCGGACCGTTGATCGTATTGCCAAGCGACAGATTCAGCACATCCACTTTATCATGAATCGCTTTTTCAATCGCGGCAATCACATGTTCACTCGTCCCATGGCCACCCGGACCAAGCACCCGGTAGGCATAGATCTTCGCTTCCGGCGCTACTCCCTTCAGATGGCCGTTCGCCGCAATGATCCCCGCAACATGGGTCCCATGGAGCGTCGGGATACCCTGTGACTTCTTCGTCTCCATCGGATCCTCGTCTTCATCGACAAAATCATAGCCACCACCATAACTATGCTTCAGATCCGGATGCGTATAATCAATCCCCGTATCGATGATTCCGACCTTGACGCCTTCTCCGGTCAGTCTATGGCCATCCTCATCGTAAAAGCTCCGCATCCGGTCGCCGCCGATGAAAGGCACACTCTCATCAATCATCGGTGTATAGTTCGTAACCGGGGACACTTCCACCACGCCATCCTCCTGCTGCAACCGCTCCAGATCCTTTGTGGGACCCTTGATTGCAAATCCCTTGAACACCGCGGTGTAGGTCCGCTTGATATGGAGTTTCGGATAGTCGGTAGTTATCTTCCGTCGCATTCTTTCATGCTCGGACTCTTCCACTATGAGTATGACTGTCTGCTCTTTGTCCATTTCTTCTGATCCAGCTGCAGGTAGCGGCGGACGCTCCGGATATTGGGGCTGCGGTGACGGCTCCACCTGGGCCGGAATAAAATTATGTAATGCATCTATCTGCAATCTATCTGACGCAATCGTATATGTAGGCAGAGCAGTCGATATGATTCCGCTCGCTAAACAAACTGTCATCATCAAATTCCGTAATTTCACGTCCCTCACCTCTAACAAATAGCATTTGCTTAAGGGTCGGAAATATGCACAAGAAGGTACCGCAAACAACCTCGCAATCCCTCTTGCCGAAAAATTTAATTTATATAGAGAACAAAAAAAGGCCTGACCCCCACCACTGTTTTAGTGCTTCACAGTGGTGGGGGTCAGGCCCCGTTATTTTAATGCTTTAAAGTGTTGAGGGTCAGGCCCCCGTTGTTTTATCGCTTTAAAGCACTGAGGGTCAGGCCCCTACCATTTACTTCGTTCCGTACAATCTATCTCCAGCATCGCCTAGTCCAGGTACGATGTAGCCTTTTTCGTTCAGTTTTTCGTCGAGGGCTGCGATGTAGATGTCTACGTCCGGGTGAGCGTCTTTTACGACTTCTACACCTTCTGGAGATGCGATGAGGCACATGAACTTAATGTTCTTCGCTCCGCGCTTTTTCAGGGAGTTGATGGCTTCTACTGCAGATCCGCCTGTTGCAAGCATTGGATCTACCACGATGAAGTCTCTCTCTTCCACATCAGAAGGTAATTTCACATAGTATTCTACCGGTTGTAATGTTTCCGGGTCACGGTATAAGCCGACGTGTCCAACTTTTGCAGCCGGGATCAGCTTTAGCATCCCTTCCACCATTCCAAGGCCTGCGCGAAGGATAGGGATGATTCCCAGCTTCTTACCTGCAAGAACGTTGGATTTTGAAACAGAAACAGGAGTTTCAATTTCTACTTCCTCAAGCGGAAGATCACGAGTAATTTCGAATGCCATTAAACTTGCTACTTCATCAACCAGTTCACGAAATTCCTTCGTACCAGTATTCTTGTCTCGGATGTATGTAAGTTTGTGTTGAATTAATGGATGATCAAAGACGTACACTTTTGCCATTCGAAATCTCTCCTTTTTAATTGGTTTCATAAGCCGGTTTGTGGCCTGGCTTCTTAATCACACTTCCATTGATTCTACATAAAAAGGGGGGGCGATTCAAGTTAATCTTTCGTTTTTTTACGCAAAAAGAAGAGGTCTAACATCAGACCTCTTCCATAAAGCTATTATCCTAGCGAAGGATACAATTCATATTTTCCAGAAAGTGCTTCTACACGGGACTTCACTTCTTCAAGCTTCGCCTCGTCCTCATGGTTTTTCAGCGTGTAGGCAATTAGGGACGCAATCTCGTCCATATCCTCCAAGCCAAATCCGCGGCTTGTTACTGCAGCAGTACCGATACGGATTCCGCTAGTTACAAACGGGCTTTCCGTGTCAAATGGAATTGTGTTCTTGTTCACTGTGATTCCCACTTCGTCCAGCACTTTCTCCGCGATTTTACCTGTGATGCTCATGGATTTCACATCCACCAATAGCAAATGGTTGTCCGTTCCGTCAGAAACAAGGGACAAGCCTTCCTTTTTCAACGCTTCCGCAAGACGGGCAGCATTGTCGATGATTTTTTGCGCATAATCCTTGAATGACGGCTGCAACGCCTCACCGAATGCCACCGCTTTTGCTGCGATTACGTGCATTAATGGACCACCTTGAATACCTGGGAAAATGGATTTATCTATCTTTTTCGCCCATTCTTCACGGCAAAGGATCATCCCACCGCGAGGTCCGCGCAATGTTTTATGCGTAGTAGTCGTCACGAAATCAGCATAAGGAACCGGGTTTGGATGCAATCCTGCTGCAACCAGGCCAGCGATATGCGCCATATCGACCATCAGGTACGCTCCCACTTCGTCCGCGATCTCACGGAATTTCGCAAAATCGATGACACGAGGATACGCGCTCGCTCCAGCCACGATCAGTTTCGGCTTATGCTGTCTTGCTTTTTCCGCCACATCTTCATAGTTAATCGTATGAGTATCCTTGTCCACTCCATACTCGACGAAATTATATTGAATTCCACTAAAGTTAACCGGGCTACCGTGCGTCAAGTGACCGCCATGGGAAAGGTTCATCCCAAGAACCGTATCGCCTTGCTCAAGAATTGTAAAATAAACGGCCATGTTCGCTTGGGCACCAGAGTGCGGCTGAACGTTGACGTGCTCCGCTCCGAAGATTTCCTTCGCGCGATCGCGGGCGATATTCTCCGCAACGTCCACGTGTTCACATCCACCATAATAACGACGACCTGGGTATCCTTCTGCATACTTGTTGGTAAGCACAGAACCCTGCGCCTCCATTACCGCTTCACTCACAAAGTTCTCAGATGCAATCAGCTCAATCTTCGTACGTTGTCTTCCTAACTCATCTTGAATCGATTGAAACACTTGTTGATCCTGTTGCGCTAACTTCACTCCGGTATCCCCCTTTAGAAATAAACATCCTATTAATTAGTTTAATATTGCCACAACTTCTTCTCATTCGGTTTTTCAACCTTTACCTCTATCATTTTATCACGGTGTCCACACAATAGAAACAGAAAAGGAAGATTGGTAGCGCTTACTATGAAAAACTTTCGGTTTGGGACATTGGGGACAGGTCCATTGTCCCGAGTTGCCCATGGGGTCGGGTCCGAAGCGTGGGACAGAGGGACAGGTCCCGCGTCCCGCCCAACTACTAAAAAAGGCTCCGTTGATTGGGAGCCTTCGGAAAAAAACGTTTATGAGTGGGACAAAGGACCTGTCACCGAATACACCGCACGCGCTCCGCCGATCAGCTTCGGCCGTGTTTTTGCCATGGTGACGTGCGCTTCGCCGATGGACTTGACTTTACTTCTGACCGGAACCGCAACATGCTTGATGTGCATGCCGATCAGTGTGTCGCCGATGTCGATGCCGGCGTCGGCTCTGATGTGCTCGACCATTACCGCATCGTTCAGCTGATGATACGCATAAGATGCCATGGCCCCGCCGGCCTGGCGAACAGGAATGACGGTCACTTCATCGAGTTGGAGCCGCTCTGCTGTAGCCCGCTCCACGACAAGCGCACGATTCAAATGTTCACAGCATTGAAAGGCAAGCTCGACCCCAGTACTGGCACGAAACTCTGCCAAAGCTGCAAAGATGGTCTCCGCGACGTTTTCCGTACCCGCCGTGCCTATTTTTTCGCCAATCACTTCACTCGTACTGCACCCGATCACAAGCACCTGCCTACTTCGCAAGGACGCTTGGGCCTGCAGGTCAGTCAGCGCCTGACTTAATTGCTCTTTCCACTCATTTTGCATAAGATCCCTCTCCTTTCACGACTGGGATAAACAAAACAGCCCACGAATGTCCCTATCCGCTGACACCCATGGGCTCCTCATTACTTTTCGATATCGTGAATTTTTTGTACTCTGTTCGCATGGCGTCCGCCCTCATATTCCGTAGTCAGCCAAACTTTTGCGATTTCACGTGCAAGGCCCGGCCCGATTACGCGCTCGCCCATTGCCAGAACGTTGCTATCATTATGCTCACGGGTCGCTTTTGCACTGAACAGATCATGCACCAACGCACAGCGAATGCCCTTCACTTTGTTTGCCGCAATCGACATGCCGATCCCGGTTCCACAAACCAGGATGCCGCGGTCGAATTCGCCACTTGCCACTTTTTCCGCAACCGGTAATGCATAATCCGGGTAATCTACGGACGTTTCACATTCACAGCCAAAGTCTTCAAATTCTATATTCAACTCTTTTAAAAGTCCTTTTATCTCTTCACGAATATTGATTCCGCCATGATCTGACGCAATTGCCACTCTCATCTTTTCATCCTCCAAATTTGAAGATTTATTATATGTACATCTTACCCTTGCTCTGCGAAAAAATCCATTGTTGTGGTTGGATTTTGCCTGAATCCTAGTAAAAAGAGATCAATTACCTGTTTTAAAAAGGCTTAACTTATTATGTTGGGTTAGAGTTCCGTTTTTGGGCTGATCCTAGCAGCTTTTCAATATTAAGGAGACTGGCGAAATCCTTAATCTATCCACTTTACAAAAAATTACAATTCCCTTCACACGGAGCGGAGCCGACCCGCGCCGCAACACTACCACATGAAGATAAAAAAGAAGCCGAAGAGATTGTTCTCTTCGGCCCCAAGCAAAATGCTATCTATTCGTTTCGCCATTATGCAGGCGTGTGGGACAAGGAACCTGTCCCCAAACACCTAAACCCGAAACTTCGAAATCGTACGCTTCAGCTCACTTGCCTGCGCTGCAAGCTCCTGCGAGATCTTCTCCACATTTGCGATCATGCTGGCCTGGTCTTGGGTGGTGGCTGTTACTTCTTCGGCTCCGGCTGATGTTTCTTCTGCGATGGCTGCGACTTCCTGGGATTGTCGGGCCGTTACGCGGATGCTATCCATCTGCTGGTCGACGAGGCTTGCGATCTGCTTGACCGCGGCTGCCACTTCGAGAACGGAATCTGTCATTTCTGCGATGACGGTGTTGGTGGCGGTGCCTTTTTCCGCTTCCACATTTGCCGCTTTTACCTGGCTTGTGATCTGGGTGACCACATTTTTCACTTCTTCCTGGATGTTCTTGATCAGTTCGGAAATGCCCTGAACCGCCTTGGCACTTTCATCAGCCAGGGAACGGACCTCTTCTGCGACAACCGCAAATCCTCGTCCATGCTCGCCTGCACGCGCCGCTTCTATGGAAGCATTCAATGCTAACAGGTTAGTCTGGCCAGCGATATCACCAACAAGGGAGATGATATTTTCGACTTCTTTTGCATGCTTCTCCAAACGTTCTACAGAATCGAGCGATTGCTTGTTTTCCCCTGCGAGACGTTGAATGCCGGAAACAAGGGAATGGATGACCTCTTTACTTTCTTCGAGGTCTTTTACCATTTCTTCGGATAAGGATTGGGAGGATGTCGCCTTCTCATGCACCTCGTCCGCAATCTTGATTACTTCTTCCACCGATTCAGCAGTATCCTGAATCGAGGCCGCGGAGCTCTCGGCACCTTTTGCAATTTCCTCGATCGTCATGGAGATATTATCCGCCTGCTCGGATGCTTGCATCGATACGTCGGAAATCTCTTCCACTTTACGGTTCGTCTGCTGGAAATGCTGGTCGATCGACGTAACCATTTCGCGCAGATTGTGAAGCATCAGATTGAACGCGTCACCTACCGCACTGATTTCATCGCGGGAATTCGTGACAGGCACATCTTCGGATAGGTCGCCATTCGCCACCTTTTGCGCCACTTCTTCAAGCTGTTGCAGCGGCTTTGTTATAAATCGTGCAGCGAAGAACGCAAGAATACCGGACCATGCCACACCAAGTACGAGTGTAATAACCGTAAACAAACTCGCATTTATAAAATTTTCCACATAATTTACGACTACATAGATAAAAATCCCGCTTACTGTATACGTAATTGCAGCAAGGATTGTCGCAAATAAAACCAGCTTATAGCGCAACCCAAACTTATACTTTCGCTTTTCCCCCATGATGCTTCCTCCTCCCTTGCTGCTGCAGTCCAAAAGAAAGAAAGCATCACCAAGGTTTCTTTATATGATTTTTTTCATTACCAACTCAATCAGTTCCTGCAATTCTTCAAACGTGTTGCGATATGTATGGACACTGCCTCCATAAGGGTCTGATACCTCGCCGGGTTCGCCGACAAAACCTTTCAGCGAAAAGGTTTTACCGGAAGCATGCGGATAACGCTCCTCCACCAATGCCCGGTGCTGGCTTGTCATCGTCAAAATAAAATCGGCCCAGCTGATTGACTCTTCCGTCACAAGAGAAGAAGCATGATTGGACGGGATACCGTTTTCCTTTAGCACTTCCTGAGCATGATGGGACGCCGCACTGCCCTGCATGGCGAAAACCCCTGCAGAACGCACCTCTACATCGGGAAGCTTTTTGCTTGCCAATATTGCCTCTGCCATCGGGCTCCGGCACGTATTTCCGGTACATACAAACAAAATATTCATGTCCCTACTCCTCCTTTTTACCTCATTATAGACAAAAGGATGGAGAAGAAAAATAGTTTACATGTTTTATTTCGGCTATCCCTCTCCAACCTTTAACCCAGAAATGAAAAAAGACCTACAAAAGGTCTCCATTAAGTAAAAAATAATAGCTTCAATCCAAAACCAAGCAAAATGCTCCCGCCAAGCGCCTCGCTATACGAACCGAGCCATCCCTGCAGCTTTCTGCCAAAAAAGAGCCCCATCCAGGTGAGCATCATGCTGACTGCACCAAACATGAGAATCGTCAATAGCGTCCGAGCCCCATAAATGCCAAGGCTTAAACCCACCGAAAAACTGTCGAGGCTGACGCTGAGCGCAAAGACGATCAGCCCCATTCCGACCGGGGTGATCAGCGGACCGTCCTCCTTCTTGAACGAGGATAGCATCATTTGGACACCGAGCATGATGAGGAGCAGCCCTCCTATCAACGTGGCAATGGAGCCGAACTGCTCCGACAGTACTTTTCCGATACTCATGCCGAATAGTGGCATCATAACATGGAAAACCCCGATGGTAACGCCTATGTAAAAGATCTGGCGCACTCTCAGTTTGATCATCCCCATGCCGAGACCCACTGAAAATGCGTCCATTCCTAGAGCTATTGCCATTAAAAAGAGTGTCATCCATTCTCCAACCATCACTGCCATCCCCCGCATACCCCTCCCTAGGACTTGTCTACTTCCAAGATATGCACGGGAAATCCCGATTAGAAGGCAAAAAAAGAGGCAAGTTCCGCTAAATGGGAACTTACCTCTCACTGATGATTTTTTGGCCTGCCGCCTTATCCAGACGGTTCATAATCGCTGCACCTACCCCTGTCTTCGGGAAGGTTTCGCTGAAAATGATATCCACATCGGTTGAATTGAATGCTCGAAGCACATCGTATAAGTTTGTGGCAACTGTGGATAAATCGCTTCTGGTTCCACAGGTCAGCATCACATCTCCTGCTTCACCCAATTCGAATTTCGTCTCCTCTGTCACGAGCAAGCCGACCTTTTTGCCGTCTTTCTGTGCTCTGAGGATCGTTTCTTTCAGAAAATCCAACCCGCCTTCCACTAAAAAGACTGGTGCAACCGGGGCGTAATGGGTATATTTCATTCCCGGCGATTTTGGCGCCTGATCTTGCGAGGTCAGGGCAGGATCCACTTCGACCTGTCCGACGACCGCTTCGAGCTGCTCTTTTGTCACGCCACCCGGCCGCAAAATGATCGGAATTTCCGTTGTGCAGTCCACCACCGTGGATTCCAGGCCGACCCCTGTTGGTCCGCCATCCACAATTCCGGCAATTTTTCCGTCGAGATCCTCGTCAACATGTGCAGCGGTTGTCGGACTCGGTTTGCCGGAAAGGTTGGCGCTCGGCGCAGCAAGCGGAAGGCCTGACACTTCCATCAGAGCAAGGGCTACCGGGTGATCCGGCATCCGCACTGCAAGCGTATCCAGACCGGCAGTCACATACTTGGAAACACTATCCCTGCTTTTCAACACAAGCGTAAGCGGCCCTGGCCAGAAAGCCTGCATCAATTTCTCCGCAACTTCCGGCAGGTTATCCACAAGGTCTGTGAGTTGTTCTTTTTTCGTGATATGCACAATCAAAGGGTTGTCACCTGGACGTCCCTTTGCCTCAAAAATCTTTTGTACGGCCTGATCTGACAAAGCATTCGCCCCAAGACCATATACCGTTTCAGTAGGAAAAGCCACAACCTCTTCCTGTTGAAGAAGTGCGGCTGCCTCTTTCAGCTGTGGATAATTCATTTTCAAAGGATCTACGTTATCCACAGTCCACTTTTTCGTCAACATCTTATCTACCTCTTTTAAAAATCTATCAACATGTGAATAGAAAAGGATTCGTTCCATCAAATATAAACAAATTACCTACATTACACAACATTTATCCACAAATTGTGGATAAATGTTGTGTGTTCGGTGGATAACTTTGTGAATATCATAGGGGGCCTGACCCGCTCCGCATTAGCGTACTAAAGCAAATGGGGTCTGGCCCCCCTCATTTTTATAGTTTACACATCATAAAGGTACAGGTTTGTTGTTCGAGTGTTTCTTTTAGGTGGGCCGATTGGGTGATTTCCTTCGGGACGTTGTGGATTTCTTGTTGAAAGAAGCCCAGGAGCTCGAAGAATTGTATGTAGTCGGTCTTGTTGGTCACCAGGAATAATCGGTCGAGTTCTTTTCTGCGGGCATGCTGCTGAGTGTGTTCGAATAGCTGCAGCAGGTGCATCTTTTTGACGGTTGGACCGATGACAAGGGAGCGCAACAGGCCGTCACCATCTATCGTTTCAATTCCGATGGTTCCGCAGATGCCAGTTTCCTCTTCCTCCAAGATGATGTAATCCTCAATTTTGTCTTCCAATCCTATTGTACTAATATTTGCTTGTCTTAAAAAGACCTGCATGGCCCATTGATCTTCTTTTGTTGCAGCGCGCATTTTTTTCATCTCATCCACCTCTTCTAGTATTTTTTATACTACTACTCTATTGAGGTGGATGAAAAAGTAGAACGATTATGCCGTGATTTTTTCCCATAGAGATGATAGAGCCTCGAATACGAAGAATTTCACTTCCACTTCCTCCGGCTCTTCATCGACGACAAATTCCTTTGGTTCCACTGATGCGGCTGTTACGCTCATTTCTGTTTCATTTTCAAGGATGCTTGCTCTTGCTGATTTTTTGGACTTGCTTTCTTTTGCAGCAGCACCTGTTTCTTCTTCTTCAAAAGGTGTCGCAGTCGCTTCCCCATTGGAGAAGTCAAGGAAGCATAATGGCGGGAACAGCACGCACCACCAATTAGCTCCCGTTCCTTTACCGAGTGTGATCAGAATCGCTTCATAGTCACCAGCAGGATAGATGAACTTGCCGTACATTTTCGTCGGGAAATCCACTCTGCCGAAGTCTACATTATACTCCTGAATCATACCTTCTTCCACCATGACTTCCTCTACAATCTTCTCGATCTCCGGGATGTTCCCCTGGATGACTTCACGGGCATTTTCCATGGAAGTGAGGCCCTCCACCCAAACCGTGATCTCCTCGTTCACACGGTCACGGATCTTTCTTTTCAGCTCCTGATCCTCTGTGCTGTCACTGTTGGCCAGGATGCGAAGCCTGATCGCCTCATCCGGAATGACCATTGCCCCGTTCTTCACTTCCACACCGGCTGCAGCCTGCTCCCCGGCCACCGTCACATACGCGCCCATAAACAGCAATACTATATATAAAAAGATTACATTCTTTTTTAATGTTCTCATCTCAATCCCTCTCCCCTCTAGGAAACAGTCTGGTCAAAAGTTGAAAATCCTAAACTAGCAAATTTAATTTTTTGAGGAAGATTTTTCTTTTGATAGTTTGCTAGTTTGGAGGTTTTGTACCATGAATGAGGGGGTATAGAAATAGGACGTGCATCCCGTTTCCGGAGCACGATAAGGATACAACTCTCAGGAAAGGAAGACGCAATATGAGATCGTTTACGTGCAACATTGAATCTTTTCGCATTGGGGAAATGAAGAGTGCTTTTAACCATATCAGCATTCCTATTGATTTCGAAATCTTAGTAGGCGGCCGGTGGATGAATGGCAAGGCATTCTACCATCATTATCACCGCAGCATCTCTTACGATTCCAACCTATCCCAATTGATAAACTTTGCAAAAGCGGAGCAGAAGGAAGAAATCCGCCAAGCCATCATCCGTTATGTGGAAGAAAAAACAAATAGGGGGCTGACCCTAGCCAGACCCCATACGGAAGAAGGAGCAATCATCTAAACCAAGCAATCCATCAACACCTTGCCCCACACCAAGCTGCAAGGTGCCGCTCCTTATTCCCTTATATATTATGATGGCGATCGTATCGTACCGACTCGCCAACTACCATCATCCAATTTCCGCAAATACCATTCGATCTTTCCCGTTGATGTCCAGTACCACTTCCGCACGAGCATCAGGGAAAGTCGTAAGCAGCAAGTTTTTCACCGCTTCCCCTTGTCCCATTCCCACTTCAAACGCAACAATGGCACGGTCCTTCAACACCTGTGGCAATTCTTCCATGAACCGCTCGTAAAATTCCAATCCGGAAACACCGCCGACCAACGCACGATACGGCTCAAAGTCTTTCACTACTATTGACAGGCCTTCGTATTCCTTTTCCGGAATATATGGAGGGTTGGAAACCACGACGTCCACTTTGATGCCTTGCTCAATGAACGGCAAGAGCAGATCACCCTGCAAAAATTCCACATCTGCATGAAGAGCCTCTGCGTTATCCTTTGCGACCTCCAGGGATTCACCGGCAATATCCGTTGCCATCACGTTCAGGTTACTATTTTCAAGCGCCAGCGTCACCGCAATTGCGCCGCTGCCTGTCCCAACATCGACGACACTCAATTTTTCTGTAGTGTCAGCAAAATGCCTCTTCACTCTATCCAACAAGCCGACCACCAATTCTTCCGTCTCCGGTCTTGGAATCAGCACTTCTTCGCTTACAAAAAAGCTGCGGCCGTAAAACTCTTCTTTTCCCATCAGATACTGCACTGGAATTCCCGCTGCATGCTTATGGACATTGAAAACGAAGGAGCTTTGAGTGTCCATCGGCATCATTTCCTGCATTCTGCTGAAAAGCTGGGCCCGATCGAGCTTCATATGATGGCGCAACAATAATTCTCCCGCATTCTCGTCGCGCTCATTCTTTTTTAAAAAATAAGAAGCCCAGTTCAGGGCTTCGTAAACCTTCATGGCCTTCATCATTTCTCCATCTGTTCCATTCGCAGCGCTTGGTCTTCCATGATCAAGGCGTCCACGATTTCCTGAAGCTTCCCTTGCAGGATCTGGTCAAGCTTCTGGATCGTCAAGCCGATGCGGTGGTCGGTTACACGGTTCTGCGGGAAATTGTACGTACGAATACGTTCGGAACGGTCACCTGTACCAACAGCCTGCTTACGGTTGGCATCATATTCAGCCTGGACTTCACGTTGAAACTTATCATACACACGTGCACGAAGAACCTTCATAGCTTTTTCCTTATTTTTGATCTGTGATTTCTCGTCCTGACAGGAAACCACTGTGTTTGTCGGAATGTGAGTCAAACGGACCGCCGACATTGTCGTATTTACCGACTGTCCACCAGGACCGCTGGATGCAAACGTATCAACACGGATATCCTTGTCATGAATCTCGATTTCCACTTCTTCCGCCTCTGGCAATACCGCAACCGTCGCTGTGGAAGTATGGATACGTCCGCCGGATTCCGTCTCAGGTACACGTTGTACACGGTGTGCGCCATTCTCGAACTTCAGCTTGGAATACGCACCTTTTCCGGTAATCATAAAGATGATCTCCTTATAGCCGCCAACACCTGTTGATGCTGCCTCCATCACTTCGGTTTTCCAGCCATGCGCTTCCGCATAACGGCTGTACATGCGGTAAAGGTCGCCTGCGAATAATGCCGCCTCGTCTCCACCTGCTGCACCGCGGATTTCCATGATAACGTTCTTGTCGTCGTTCGGGTCCTTCGGTAAAAGAAGGATATGCAGACGGTCAGCCAATGCTTCCTGCTGCTCCTCAAGCTCCGAAATCTCCTCTTTCACCATCTCGCGCATGTCCGCATCCATCTTGTCCTCGAGCATCGCTTTCGCACCTTCCAGCTGCTCTTTGACATCCTTATATTCACGGTATGCTTCCACGGTCTCCTGGATATCGGACTGTTCCTTAGAATACTCGCGAAGCTTTTTCGTATCGCTGATAACTTCCGGGTCACTCAATAGCTCCGTTAATTTATCGTAACGCATTTCTACTGCCTGCAAACGATCAAACACGTGCATTCACCTCTATGTAATGTGTGCAAACCTTAATCGGTCAGCATCTGTATTTTTGTCCCTACCTATAACATTCTAATTATAGTATAGGTTAGGCGAGGCGTCAAAATCAAATAGATGGAAAAGGGGGGTGGAAGGCGGAGTCCTGTTGCAGCTAGAGACAGGACTCCCGGCATTGCCCTCATTTCCCACTCAAAACCTCCAGGACCCATTTTTTCAAGTCGACACTCCTCAGGTTTTCTATATTTTTATCGGTACCTGCTACGATGATGGGGCTTAGGGAGTCGACTTGATGCAAGGAGCCGTGCGCTCCGCCTCCTGAGTGTTCAGGGGAGCTTTCACCTACGAATTCGTAGCCAGGTTTTGCATCCGCAATGATGAATTCTCCATCTTGGGAATGCATAGCGCCGTAAAGTCTTGCAAGGGCATCAGGATATTCCCCATACGCTATTTTGCCGTTTTCCATTTTCAAATCAAGGATGTCAGCATTGCCTTCAACCGTCCATTTTTGTTGATAGATGTCCACAAGGCTCCCACCGGTATCAAAAGAAAGCATTCCATCATGGCCTTCGGATATCACATGGACCATCTGGTTCTCTTTCCACGCCACCCAGGCAATTCGCGGGTCGCCCTCAAGGCTTTGGGCCAGTTTTTTTAAGGTGGATTTATCACTTATTTTATAAATATATGCCATTCGTTCATTCGCTGTAATCACTAAGTCGTCCTTTTGACGGACAGGTTCGCCTAGTTCAAGAATGTTAAAATCCGCATAAGGTTTTCTTAAATCAATCAATGCTTCCTTTTTCTTTTTCTTCACATAGGATTGATTGCTATCACTGATGATGACCCAGACAATGTCTTCGAGTGCCTGCTCCCAGGATGGGAAAGCATTCAGCACATCCTGGAGGTGCCGATCCATCTTTACAACGCCCTTGAAGGAAGCTGGTTTTTTATGGGCTGTATGATCGTTCTCAGAAAAATAAACAATCGTAAAATCAGGAAGGATATTTTCTTTCAGCAAATAAATCAGTTCCTCCGTTGCAAAGGTATCATTTATTCCCAGCCTTTTGATTGTGTGCTTGTTTTCAGGATCAAGTTTGGCCAGTGAACCGATGGAGAGATATTTCGGTCCCATGGTCTGATATTCTTCCTTTAAATCGGTCATTTTTGATATGGCATCCGGTACATGAAGGGTATGAGCTTGATTGCCGCGATAGATGAAGGTGTTGATGGATGCCGACTGCTTTTTCACTTTGTGGAGATCCTCATGAATGGTGGAGACTTCTTTGCCCAGATCCCTATTATTGAAGTGATTCAGACTGTTTACAGCAACATTGGACGGACCGAGCTTCAAAATCTCGAATAAACCGTTACCATAACTGACAATCTGCTTGTTTTTTTCGTTGTACCATATCAGGGCAGGTATTCTATGCTGATCTGGATAGGCCCCTGTAATGATCGAACTGTCGATTACGACAGACATGGTCGGATAAGAGCTCACCAGCTTGTCACTATAGCTGCCATGTTCCATCAGGAATTCCAATGCAGGGGCTTTTTCCTCCTCTATCGCTCTCTTTAAAGGGGTATCCATCAACGAGTCCATCATGATAAGAACCACTTTTTTTGAATCAGAATTCTTGAAAGCAATTGGATTTGCCTCTATTTGTTGCTTACCTTCCTCATGATTCGCACACCCTATTATCACTGTACTGATGAATAGGATAAGTAAAGAACGTACCAACAACCTATCCACCTCCTTCCATCTAGGTATTTGAAAAAGTTATTCCTCCCATCCCTCCAATTCCCGACGTTGATGGAGCAATACACTTGTGAAAGTACCTAAAAAAGCACTCCCTATAATATCAAATGGATAATGATGCCCTATCCATATCCGGGAAAAGCCTGTTAACCATGACAATCCATGCAGGATGATGCCAAGAACGCGATGGTGAAGAAAGATGATGGTCGAGACAGCGAAAGCAAGAATGGTATGCTTACTCGGAAAGGAGGAATCCATCAAGGAAGGGATAAGAATACCAATCCTTCTTTTCAAAAATGGCCTTGGCCTGAACCAGAGCAACTTAATCAAACGGTTTGAAACCAAGCAGATCAGAACGGAAATACCGGCATCGATCGCCATTTTTCTTTCTCGCCCCTTTTTCAACCATAAAAAAAATAGAATAAGAAAATAAATATACCGCATTTTTTGCGAGACCAGTATCATACATCTGTCCAAAAACCACGAGCGGCCAGCTAGCCTATTAATTGCCAGAAACAGTTTTAAATCCATAGCGGAACTCCTCTTGTTTGTAATATGTACCTGTTAGTTTTCTAAAGTGGACAAATAAATATGTATGCAAAAAGAAAAGGTGCCTGACGACTCAGGCACCACCACACTACCGCTCCTTAATTGTTAAATGTACTCTGTATCTGGGGACGACATCAATGAATTTGCGCTTAAGTTTGGAGTGGAGTTTGTCTTTTTCTTCATCTGAAAGGGAGCCGTTCGAATAGGCGGTCACCCGGGCGTTGTCGCCGGTAATGTAGACAGGGCCAGGCTCGAGGTTACTGTTTAAGGTGATGACTTCGGCGAATTTCTCCTGATCATCCCCGTAGTCGGGACGGTCCTCCGTCAAATCAAGGAAATTCGGGTTTTGATTGGTGTTGAAATCATTGGAATCTTGGTGGCGTTCGTAGAAGCCATCATCGCCGGATGTTCCAATCAGCCTTGTTCCATTTTCCACTTCACGCTGGCCTGTGAGGTCTTTGTCCGCCCCGCATCCAGCTATTAAAAAAGAGCATACGACTATTGCCAGGATTGCATGTTTCATGCAAACACCTCCTGCCTTTAGCGTATCCTCTTCTTCAAAATTTCTTCGGACAAATTATAGGAAAAGTTGTTATTTTTAGCTAGTTCGCAAAAGCTTTATTTTTTCACTTCTTGCAACACGGACACATTTAGAGGAACTTCATGATGATGACGACAGCGAGGTTCGTAAGATTCAGAAGCGCCGACTAAAATAATTGGGTCATCGTAGCATGCTGGCTTTCCATTGATCAGACGTTGTGTACGGCTTGCAGGTGATCCACATACGGCACATACCGCTTGCAGCTTTGTCACAGTTTCAGCGATCGCCAACAGCTCCGGCATTTTCCCGAATGGCTCTCCACGGAAGTCCTGGTCAAGTCCTGCAGCAATTACACAGTAGCCTCTGTTTGCTAATTCCTGAATCACTTCCACAATATGCTCATCAAAAAACTGCACTTCATCAATGCCCACCACTTCTGTCTGCTCCTCCACTTGATAGAGGATATCTTTTGAAGATGGAACTGGCATCGCAATGATGGATGTCCCATTATGAGAAACAACTGCCTCATCGGCATAACGGTTGTCAATTGCTGGTTTGAATACTTGAATGTTTTGTTTGGCAAATTGGGAGCGTCGCATGCGGCGAATCAGTTCTTCTGATTTACCAGAAAACATGCTGCCACAAATCACTTCTACCCAACCCGAATGTTTCATTACGTACATGCACGGCCTCCCCCTTCTGTTTATAAGCGTATAAAAAGTGCTTAGTCCAAGCAAGAGAGACATAAGCACATTTTTATCAAATATGTAAGGTAAGTAAAAAAAAACAGGCAAGATATAGGATAACCTGCCTGTTTTACTTTATTACTTAAGGCCGTATTTTTTGTTGAAACGCTCAACACGTCCATCAGCAGCAGCATGCTTCTGACGTCCAGTGTAGAATGGGTGAGAATCTGAAGAGATCTCAACTTTGATTAGAGGGTAAGTAGTACCGTCTTCCCATTCGATAGTTTCGTTTGTTTTCATCGTAGAACCAGTGATGAATTTGAAACTAGTGTTGATGTCCATGAATACAACTTTACGGTAATTAGGATGAATTCCAGCTTTCATTCTTGTCATCTCCTTTTTGCCCTGAGTCTTTCGAAACAGAGTTAGGTTTCAAATGATACCAAACAAAGTTCGACATCATTTATCTTAAAAACACACTGATGAAATTATATCAAGTAATGTTTGGTTTTGCAACCTTACTTTTGGACTTATATTTACCAAATCGGCACGCAATATTTTCCATGTAAAAGAAACGTGAATGTCTACTTGTTACGCTTTTGAAAATGAGTGTTAACATTAAACTCCCCTGTTGGTTTCCGCTCCAGGGGTTCGCTTATCCTTGGCGGCCTCGGGAGCCTCCTCGGCGCTTTGCGCCTGTGGGGTCTCCCTTGACATGCTTCTCCCGCAGGACAAGGAACGCTTCGACAGCGATACATCGCACGCAGAAAATGCTTGCATTTTCAAGGAGTCTCACCCCTTGCGCTACAACCAACAGGGGGCAAAGTAACACTTTTTCAAATACCCATACTTATCGCTTCGCCGTTCCTGCCTTTTGGTCTTCTTCGAGCATATCGAAGAATTCCTGGTTGGACTTGGATTGGCGCAGGCGTCTTAGGAGCTTTTCTGCGAAGTCCGGTGTATCGGACATCGTTTTGCGGATGGCCCATAGCTTGTCCAGATGGTCTTTCGGGATAAGAAGTTCTTCTTTACGGGTTCCGGAGCGACGGATATCGATCGCAGGGAAGATGCGGCGCTCCGCCAGGTTGCGATCAAGATGCAATTCCATGTTTCCGGTTCCTTTGAATTCTTCATAAATTACGTCATCCATACGGGATCCTGTTTCCACAAGCGCTGTCGCAAGGATGGTTAAGCTGCCGCCCTCTTCGATATTACGCGCTGCACCGAAGAAGCGCTTCGGACGGTGGAATGCTGCCGGATCGATACCACCGGAAAGTGTACGTCCGCTTGGCGGAATGACCAGGTTATATGCACGTGCAAGACGCGTGATGCTGTCCATCAGGATGATGACATCACGTTTATGCTCGACAAGGCGCAATGCGCGCTCAAGTACTAGCTCTGCCACCTTGATGTGATTTTCCGGAACCTCATCGAACGTGGAGCTTACTACATCTCCTGCTACAGAGCGTTCGATGTCCGTCACTTCCTCAGGACGCTCGTCGATAAGAAGGACAATCAATTCCGCTTCAGGATGGTTGGTTGTAATGCTATTGGCGATCTCTTTGATCAGCATTGTTTTACCCGCTTTTGGAGGGGCAACAATCAGACCACGCTGACCGAATCCGACTGGTGCGATCAGATCCATGATGCGTGTAGAAAGACCTTTAGGCTTTGTCTCCAGGACAATTTGTCTATCCGGATATAAAGGCGTCAATGCAGGGAAATGGACGCGCTCTTTTGCCGATTCCGGATCGTCACCATTCACCGCTTCTACATGCAATAGCCCATAATAGCGCTCGTTTTCCTTTGGAGGACGTACCTTACCGGATACCTTGTCCCCGTTTCTCAAGTCAAAACGACGAATCTGGGAAGCCGAAATATAAATATCCTCCGAGCTTGGGGAGTAGTTGATTGGGCGCAGGAATCCAAAGCCCTCCGATTGGATTACTTCAAGTACACCTTCCATGAAGAGAAGGCCGTCTTTTTCTGCCTGTGCTTTTAAAATGGCAAAAATAAGTTCTTTTTTCGTCAGTTTGCTGTAGTAGGAAACTTTATGCTGACGGGCAAATTCATATAATTCTTTAAGCTTTAAATTTTCTAAATGAGAAATAGTTAAATCCATAAAAAGAAAACACCACTCTATTCTTTTATTTAGTATCAATGGGAAAAAGTTTGTTCATTTGTCTTCCAAAACTGATTCAAGCTGAAATAAGTTCGAAGGATGGGAAATCCGGCAGTCGGATCTAATGTAAGTTCCTGCACCATGATAAATCGGATGAATTGGGTAAAGGGTGAGGACTTACTCCCGTTTTACATGTGGGATAAACTCTCCTTTTGAAGAAATTGTAGAAGAATCGCTAGGAAGAAAAGGATAGATTTTAACATAAAACGCGTAGCATATAATATTTTACCCACATTTTATACTTTTAAGCAACAACTTTCTATAGACAGGCTTAGTGCAATTCTATTATTTTCTGGGGAATATTCCACAATCCCCTCGATTTGTGTCGAATAAAAGCTCTACGCCCTATAGATTTCGTAACGAGGTGGATTTTTTTGACCTATAAATAGAGGAAAACCGTAAACGGCAAACGCGTTTACGGTCTAAGATGTTTATGGCTTGAATACAAGGTTCGGTTTTTTCTTGATATTATGCTGTCCATCGATGAATCGCACCGTTCCGGACTTTGCTCTCATAACCACGGAATGAGTCGTTGCGTTGGTGCCTTTGAACTGGACCCCTCGCAGAAGCTCACCATCTGTCACTCCAGTTGCTGCAAAAATGGCGTCATCCCCGCGAACAAGGTCTTCCATTCTTAATACTGCATCTATGTTTTCAATTCCCATATTCTTGCAACGAAGCATTTCTTCTTCATTTTGTGGCAATAGCTTCCCTTGAATCTCTCCGCCAAGGCATTTAAGGGCAACTGCAGCGATTACGCCTTCCGGTGCTCCGCCTGAACCGAATAGGATGTCTACACCTGTGTGGTCAAATGCCGTGTTGATCGCTGCTGCAACATCACCATCATCAATCAGTTTGATACGTGCTCCTGCTTCTCTCAGCTCGGAGATGATCTTTTCGTGACGAGGTCTGTTTAAAATAACTGCAACCACGTCTTCAATCTCTTTATTTTTCGCTTCCGCTACCGCCTTCAGATTGTCCAGCACAGAAGCGTTGATGTCAATTTTACCGACCGCCGCAGGACCTACTGCAATTTTATCCATATACATATCAGGCGCATGCAGAAGGTTTCCATGGTCCGCCACCGCTAAAACAGCAAGCGCGTTCCAGCCTCCGGAAGCAACGATGCTCGTTCCCTCTAACGGGTCGACCGCAACGTCCACTCGCGGGCCATATCCTGTTCCTAGCTTCTCGCCGATATAAAGCATCGGTGCTTCATCCATTTCACCTTCACCGATCACAACCGTACCTTTCATCGGAATGGTGTCAAATACATCGCGCATCGCAGAGGTTGCCGCTCCATCAGCACTGTCCTTATCGCCTCTACCCATCCAACGTGCTGATGATAGAGCTGCTGCTTCTGTTACTCGAATTAATTCCATGGATAAACTTCTTTCCATTTTTCCCACTCCTTCTGTTCACTATGAATCTAGCAATTTATTGTCAAGCCATCATTCGCATGTGCAAAAGATGGCATTGTGATATACTTTTCGTTAATAGTATATCACATTTGACGAAAAGAGAAAGTGGTTTCATGAAAAAAGCAGAACTCCCGGGTTAGGTGGGGGTTCTGCTTTTGGTTTTTATTAGACGGTTCTAAAACCGCTGGTGATTTCCGCATTAGGCTGCGCTTTCCGCGGGGCGGTGCTGGAGCCTCCTCGGGCTTTGCCCTGTGGGGTCTCCAGTCTACCGCTACCTCCCGCAGGAGTCTTCGCCTATTGCTCCAATCACCAGCTAGTTTTACCTGTGATATTTTCTATTGTCTACTTGTGAGAATACAAAAACATCTTAAGAATTCTGCATCTGCTCGATTTCTTCTTCGGTCATGGATTCACGCCAGATAGTTGCTCCAAGTCCCTCGAGCTTTTCTTCGAGATGGCTGTAGCCACGGTCGATATGCTCTAGGCCTGTCACTTCGGTTAGTCCATCTGCCAGTAAGCCAGCTATGACAAGCGCAGCACCTGCACGCAGGTCACTTGCTTTTACCTTTGCCCCTTGCAGCTGTACAGGTCCGTTGATGATGGCTGAGCGACCTTCGACTTTGATCTGGGCATTCATGCGTCGAAGTTCATCAACGTGCTTGAATCGCGCAGAATAGATGGTGTCGGTAACGATGCTTGTCCCTTCCGCTTTTGTCAAAAGGGTCGTCATCGGCTGTTGCAGGTCTGTCGGGAATCCAGGGTGAACGAGCGTTTTCACGTCGACCGACTTTAGTTTTTCGCCCGGGACGATAAGCAGCTGATCCTGGTTGTCATTGACGTCAATGCGTACGCCCATTTCACGCAGCTTGGCAATCAATGGCTCTAAGTGAGTCGGGATAACGTTGTCGATAATCATTTCTCCACCTGTTGCAGCGGCCATAATCATATATGTACCTGCTTCGATACGGTCCGGGATGATGGTGTGCTTGCATCCATGAAGGCTTTCGACTCCATCGATACGGATCACATCTGTTCCTGCTCCCTTGATTTTCGCACCCATGCTGCTCAGCAGGGTTGCAACATCAATGATTTCCGGCTCTTTTGCTGCATTTTCGATGATCGTTCTGCCTTTTGCTTTTACTGCAGCAAGCATGATGTTGATGGTTGCACCAACACTCACGACATCAAGATAGATGCGTGCACCGCGAAGCTCATCGGCACGCAAATAGATTGCACCCTGTTCATTCGTTACTTCTGCCCCTAATGCCTCAAAACCTTTGATATGCTGATCAATTGGTCTTGGGCCAAGATGGCATCCACCTGGTAAACCTACCACCGCTTTTTTGAATCTGCCGAGCATCGCTCCCATCAAGTAATAGGAAGCACGAAGCTTTTTCACTTTTCCGCTAGGCAGAGGCATGGCGATCATCTTGGATGGGTCGACTGTTAAGTCCTCCCCGTCCATGGATGCTGTTCCACCAATCTCTTCAAGCAGGCTGCTTAAAATTTCTACATCTGATATTTTCGGTAATCCCTCAATTGTTACGGGTGAATCTGCTAGGATTGTTGCAGGAATAAGTGCAACTGCGCTGTTTTTCGCACCACTTACACGCACTGTTCCATTTAACTTATTGCCACCAAGAATTTTTAACTTTTCCATATAGGTCTCCCTTCAAGGCGAGGTTGGTTTCCAAGAGTGTTATTTTCATTATACACAATTATTACCAATCTTAAAATTTTCATTATACATTAGTTTACACGATATTTTTGAATACTTATATGGAAAAGCTTAATTCTTTATCGAAACGTAATATTTCGTACTTTATTCCTAATTTTTACACAAGGATTATTGTTGGCGGTTGTTCCAATCTGCCAGGAACTTCTCGATTCCCTGGTCTGTCAGAGGGTGACCGAACAGTTGCATGATGACCTTGTAAGGAACTGTTGCAATATGAGCACCTTTTAATGCTGCATCCGTGATATGCATTGGATGGCGGATTGATGCTGCGATGATTTCTGTCGGGATGTCATGTATCGCAAAAATGTCAGCGATGGTGGAAACCAGGTCCATGCCGTTCTGTCCGATGTCATCAAGTCTACCCAGGAATGGGGATACATAAGTTGCTCCTGCCCTAGCTGCCAATAGTGCTTGGTTTGCGTTGAAGATCAGGGTTACGTTCGTGTTGATGTTCAGCTCGGAAAACACTTTTACCGCCTTCAAGCCGTCTGGAGTCATTGGAACTTTTACCGTGATATTCGGAGCAATCGCAGCAAGCGCCTTGCCTTCTTCAATCATTCCTTTCGCATCAAGCGCGATAACCTCTGCAGAAACTGATCCTGTTACAAAAGAAGTGATTTCGCGAAGACGGTCTTCGAATGTGATGTTCTCTTTTGCAACCAGACTTGGGTTCGTTGTTACTCCTGAAAGGATTCCAAGTTCATGTGCCTCTTTAATTTCTTCCAGGTTGGCTGTATCGATGAAAAATTTCATGTTATTCTCTCCTTTTAATCTGTTTTAGCATTGCCTTTTTATAGTGTGCACGCTTTCATATAAGAAATAAACAAAACCGCCTGAGGTGGCGGTTTTGCACTATTGTTGCCTTGTTGTTGGTTGAATGGTTGTTGTTGTTGAAATGTGTTATGTTGTCTTATGCTTTGTTGGAAGAACCGAATTCGCGCATTTTGCCTTGAACTGTAGCCTTGATTGCGTCACGAGCTGGTCCAAGATATTTACGTGGATCATACTCTTCCGTTTTCACCGCTAAAGTCTCACGCACTGCTTTTGCAGACGCAATTTGGTTTTCCGTGTTTACATTGATTTTCGCAGTTCCAAAAGAAATCGCCTTTTGGATGTCATGTGTAGGGATTCCAGTACCACCGTGTAATACTAGAGGAACACCAGCACGGTTGTTGATTTCTTCCATCTCTTTGAAGCCTAGGTTCGGTTCGCCTTTGTAAGGGCCGTGTACGGAACCTAATGCAGGAGCCAAGCAATCAATACCAGTGCGTTTTACAAGCTCTTCACACTCGTTAGGGTCTGCATAGATTACGCCGTCAGCAATAACGTCGTCTTCTTGTCCACCGACTACACCAAGCTCTGCTTCAACAGATACTCCGTGGAAGTGTGCCAATTCTACTACTTTGGAAGTTGTTTCGATGTTTTCCTCAAATGGATGATGAGAAGCATCGATCATAACTGATGTAAATCCAGCGTGGATCGCTTTTGCACAAGATTCAAAGCTTGAACCGTGGTCTAAGTGAATCGCAACCGGAACTGTCACTTTATACTCTTCCATTAGCGCTTTAACCATTGTAACAACTGTTTTGAAGCCACCCATATAACGAGCTGCACCTTCAGAAACACCAAGAATCACTGGTGATTTTTCTTCCTGTGCCGCCTGTAGAATTGCTTGTGTGAATTCGAGGTTGTTCAAGTTGAACTGACCTACTGCATAGCCTTCTGCATTTGCTTTTTTCAGCATTTCTGTCATGGAAACTAAAGGCATGGTAAAATCCTCCTTCGTATTATACTCACTCCGAAAAGTTTTTCCCGTTCTTACAAGATGGCAAACCCACATTCCGAGCCAGGAAAACACATGGAATTCCGCTCGCATTACGGATACCCCTTCTTATATGTAACAGTTTCACCAATATCAAATCTAGCTTGACCAAATGAAAAACTAGTTATGTATGAGAGTGAAACAAACTGTAAAACTTGTCGGAAGATATTATCCAGTACCTAGCATACCAACTCTGAAAGAAAACTACAACTACTGAACATTCCCCTTTTTCGTTGTAAGCGGTAACACTATCAATGTTTTAATTTTCAGTCACAAACCCGATTATTTTTCGGTAGACTGCGGCATATTTTTTCTAACGGCATCCCGTATTTCGTCAATATCGAAAGGCTTCGCAAAGTGCGTGATGGCACCCAGATCCTTGGACTCCTGGATCATGTCCAGTTCTCCATACGCTGTCATAATGATCACTTGGATATCTGCATTGATCGCCTTCAGCCTCTTCAAGATTTCAATTCCATCCATTCCAGGAATTTTCATGTCCAACAAGACCAAGTCAGGTGAATGCTTTTCTACGATATCTAACGCTTGATAACCATTTGCAGCCTGGAACGTCTGGTACCCTTCTTTCTGAAATACTTCATTTAACAAAATGCGTATCCCATACTGGTCATCCACAATCAGCAATTTTTGACCCATCATTCCACCTCATTCCTAGAAAATAGTAAATCCGTTTCCACCCATCCACCTATTTCTACTATAATAGACTTATTTCCTGCTTTTCCCCAACAATTATTTTTTATTACGACTACATATTAACTTATAACGAATTCTATTTTAACAATTAGTAGGATTTTAATAAGTTCTATAGCTGGGGATAATAAAAAATATTTTTCGGGATAATCGATCCCCACAGGAATTCCCTACTTATATCATACCTTTCATTTTATATGAGTTTTTCGTTTAGGGAATAGAATTTAGGTTGGGGGAATTTTATGGGTAAAATGTCCCGTTAAATTGTACATTTTGGGGCCAGACCCCGGCAGGAATTTCCCCACTTGTGTCATACTGCAGGTAGTAAGTATAGGAGGTTTTTTTATGTTGAAGATTTTTACGACGCAGCTTCAGGGTGTGTTCGGGAGGATTGCTGGTAATGAGGATTTTTCCTTTGAGGATGGTGCGCGGCTGCTTGCACAGGCTGCGGTCGGTGATGGGCGCATTTACATACATGGGGTGAAGGAAATGAAGGCGGTGGAGTTTGAAGCGACCGAGGGAGCGGAGCCGCTGCCTAAGTCGACGCTGCTATCCGATCTGGACAGCTATCATGAGCTTACCGATACGGACCGTGCGTTGATTGTGTCACGCTTTTCGACGGATGAAGAGGCGATAGAGACGGCGAAGGCTTTAAAGGAGCTTGGGATCGAGATTGTCGGGATATCCACTGTGATGGAGGACGATGCGAACGAAACGCTGGATTCCATCGCAGATGTACATATCGACATGAAGCTGAAAAAGCCGCTTATTCCCGGTGATGATGGAGAACGCTTCGGCTTTCCGAGCAGCATGACGGCGCTATATGTCTATTATGGTCTCTCTTTTACCATCAAAGAAATTCTGGAGGAACAGGACGAGCTATAGAGGAAAAACTTCCCCGGATATCGAATCATATTTCGTACAACATTTTGGGAGGTCGGGATTCTTTGAATAACACAATATTCTATGAGGTTAAAAAGGCAACCACCGCGGATAGTGCCGCTATCATAAAAATTTTGAAAGATCGCGCGACCTTGCTGAAGGAACAAGGATCAACGCAGTGGAACTTTCTGTTGACAGGGCTCGAGGATGAAGAAATCGTCCGTAACGTGGAAGCGGGGTTATTTTACAAGGTGGTCGATCCAACTGGAGGAAATACAGTCGCCACGTTCCTTCTTTCACGTGCTCAGGATGAATGGGATGTGAACCTGTGGGGCAAGGAGGATGGCAATGACGGGTCCATCGTCTATTTGCATAAGCTTGCCGTGTCTGTTGATAGGAAAGGAGCGCATGTCGGGGATTTTATGATGCACTGGATCAAGGATCAGTCCAAGTCCATGCAGGTGGATACGATCCGTCTGGACTGTGTCGCCTACAGTTCCTACCTTCGACCTTTTTACGAAAAGCATGGATTCATTTTAGTAAAAGAGGTTCATGACCATTATCTGTTTGAATGGCATGTGCATTAAAAAAGGAGAAGCCGTTCCCAATTGAGACGGCTTCTCCTTTTTTCTATCTATAAAATTAAGCTAACACTGTTGTGTTCTTGATTGCAGCTTCCACGAAGTCACGGAATAACGGCTGCGGACGGTTAGGTCGAGACGTAAACTCCGGATGGAATTGGGATGCAAGGAACCAAGGGTGGTCTTTGATCTCAATTACTTCAACCAGGCGGCCATCCGGGCTTGTACCGGAGAACGTAAATCCTGCTTCTTCCATCTGCTGGCGATACTGATTATTGAACTCATAGCGGTGACGGTGACGCTCGTACACAACGCCGTCGTTATATGCCGCTTGTGCAAGGGAACCGTCATTCAGTTTACATGGATACAGGCCAAGACGAAGCGTACCGCCTAGATCTTCAATATCCTTCTGTTCCGGCAATAGGTCGATGATCGGGAATGGAGTTTCCGGGTTCAACTCAGCAGAGTGCGCACCTTGCATTCCAAGAACATTGCGTGCAAATTCTACTGATGCAAGCTGCATGCCTAGGCAAATCCCGAAGAATGGCACTTTGTTGACACGAGCATAGCGGATCGCTTCGATTTTACCTTCCACACCACGATCTCCGAAACCACCAGGAACCAGGATTCCATCTGCGTTTTCAAGCAGTTCGTCAACATTTTCGGCTGTCACGTTCTCTGCATTGATCCAGTTGATTTTTACATCTGCATCGAACTGGTAGCCTGCATGGCGAAGCGCTTCTGCCACAGAGAGGTACGCATCCTGAAGCTCGACATATTTCCCGACCAACGCAATTGTTGTCTTCTTGGAAAGGTTTTTCACCTTGTCAACAAGCTTCGTCCATTCCGTCATGTCCGCCTGAGGCGCTGCTGCATCAAGCTTCAAATGTTCGCAAACGATGTTGTCCATGTTTTGCGCCTGATACGCCAATGGAACCTCATATAGCGTTTCCGCATCGATGGACTCGATAACCGCCTTCTCATCGATATCACAGAACAAAGCAATCTTGTCCTTCATGTCTTGAGAGATCGGCATTTCGGAACGCAATACGATGATGTTCGGCTGGATTCCCAAACCGCGAAGCTCTTTTACACTGTGCTGAGTCGGCTTTGTTTTCAGCTCACCTGCAACACGGATGTAAGGAACAAGCGTACAGTGGATGTACATAACGTTGTCGCGGCCGATATCACTCTTGATCTGACGGATTGCTTCCAAGTATGGCAAGGACTCGATGTCCCCTACTGTTCCGCCGATTTCCGTGATGACAACATCCGCATTCGTTTCTTTGCCGGCACGGAATACGCGCTCTTTGATTTCATTTGTGATATGTGGAATAACCTGCACCGTTCCACCCAAGTAATCGCCGCGACGCTCTTTTTTCAAGACCGTGGAATAGATTTTCCCAGTAGTCACGTTGCTGAATTTGTTCAGGTTGATATCGATGAAACGCTCATAGTGGCCTAGGTCCAAATCCGTTTCCGCGCCATCATCCGTTACGAATACTTCCCCATGCTGATAAGGACTCATTGTACCCGGGTCCACGTTAATGTATGGATCGAACTTCTGGATCGTTACACTCAATCCTCTGTTTTTCAATAATCTTCCTAAAGATGCTGCTGTGATCCCTTTACCTAGAGATGACACAACCCCACCTGTTACAAAAATATACTTTGTCATGCTGTCTCCCCCTCGATTAAATGTATTTTACTGATATTTACATAACTACCCTGATTCTAGAGAGGCATTTAATGTTTTTATCATTAGTCAAAAGTGCGAAAATCATTTACTAAAAAATGAAGCTGTTCCTAATATGGTTTAGGTACAGCATGGAATTTCCATCTTCTGTTTTTTGACCAATAAAATAAAAAAACGCTCCTCCTGCCAGTGTCTCTGGCAAAGGGAGCGTGTATCTGATATACCGAATCATTCATGTCCTTTTAAAAGGAGCCCAAAAAAGATTCTACTCAGTTTGAGGGGAAAAGTCAAGGAGGATTTTTGGTTGGCTTCGGCTGGCGAAATTTGCCGAAATAAGTAGTTCGGGCGAAAACAATGGATTTTCGGGCGCAAATCATTATTTCCGGGCGTATTTTTTATTTTTCGGGCGCAAATCTCAATTACCGGCGTATTTTTTATTTTCCGGGCGAAAGCCTCAAATTCTGATGAAAATGGAGCGAGAGCCCCCCCCCCGTGCAGCGCACCTATGCCACAAAGTGAACGAATTCTCACCTTTTATTGCAAAAAATGAGGCCCGTCCCCATCAATAACCAGCCATCAGAAGACCAAAAATAAAAACCCCCTCAAATAGCAAGGGGGTTCAGCAAGGATGAGAGATTTGTTACAACTTTTCCTCGTCATCTTCATCAAAATCTTCTTCCTCTTCTTCCTCATCGTCTTCAAGGTCGTAATCCTCGTCTTCGATAAGGTCCTCTTCGAATTCTTCGTCGTCATCGTCGTCTGCATCATCTTCATCGACGTCGTCAAAGTCTTCCTCTTCGGCTTCATCCTCTTCGTAGTCGTCAAGGTCGTCGAACTCAAGCTCTTCTTCATCCAGCTCCTCGAACTCGTCCGCATCAAGATCGTCATCGTCGGATGCTTTCTTTGCCTTCTTCTTCTTCGTTTTAACCTGAGGAGTCGTTTCCTCTTCTATTTGATCATAAGGATACCATGCACGTAGTCCCCATTGGTTTTCTCCAATACAAATAAAACGGCCGTCAACGTTTAAGTCCGTGTAGAATTGTGATAGTTTGCTGCGAAGATCTTCATCAGTGAAGCCTGTAAGCTTTTTGATCTCCGTAAGTAGTTCTCCAAATGTCACAGATTGTTTCTGGTCTTGGAATAATGCGTACGTGATTTCGATAAGCGACATTTCTTTTACTTCTTCTGCCGTTAAGTGGTTTAATGCCAATGTCTGCACATCCTTTCTGTATATGTAAAAGGTCTATAATATTAAAGATTTCTAGAAAAATCCATACCATTCATTATAAACAAATCCTTTATGTTTAATCCAGTATAAATTAATTCTTTGGGGAAATTTTTGATGAACGTGGTTAGGCAACCTGGAAAATAAGGTGTCCACATTAAACACCCTGTTGGTTTCTGCTTCAGGGGGTTCGCTTTCCGCGGGCGGCCTCGGGAGCCTCCTCGGCGCTAAAGCGCCTGTGGGGTCTCCCTTGACACGCTCCTTCCGCAGGAGTCTCACCCCTTGCGCTGAAACCAACAGGGGAGAGTGGAATGATATTGCTGGTCTTTCTAATAAAAGCCTACATAAAAGGACAGGAAACTTCTATTCCTGCCCTTCACTAATACCTACTACATATTCCTTCTAAACTGCCCGCCTACTTCATACAAAGCAGTTGTAATCTGGCCCAAGCTCGCTACTTTTACTGTCTCCATGAGTTCTTCGAAGATGTTTTCTCCGTTGATGGCTACTTGTTTGAGGCGGTTCAGGGCTTCTTCTACTTTGTCTGAGTTGCGGCCCTGGAAGGCGCGCAGGTTTTTGATTTGTGTTTCTTTTTCCTCTTCCGTGGAACGGGCCAGCTCGATGTCGTTGAGCTCGTCTTCGGATGGAGGATTTGGATTTTGGTATGTGTTCACGCCGATGATCGGCAGTTCGCCAGTGTGCTTTTTCATTTCGTAATACATGGATTCGTCCTGGATCTTGCCGCGCTGGTATTGTGTTTCCATGGCACCAAGTACGCCGCCTCTGTCGTTCAGGCGTTCGAATTCCTGCAGTACTGCTTCTTCAACTAGATCTGTCAGCTCTTCGACAATGAACGATCCTTGCAGCGGATTTTCGTTTTTCGCGAGGCCGTGCTCTTTTGTGATGATCATCTGGATGGCCATCGCGCGGCGAACGGATTCCTCTGTCGGTGTCGTGATTGCTTCATCATAGGCATTCGTATGAAGCGAATTACAGTTGTCCTGCAATGCCATCAAAGCCTGAAGCGTCGTACGGATATCATTGAAGTCGATTTCCTGTGCGTGCAGGGAACGACCGGATGTCTGGATATGGTACTTCAACTTTTGGCTGCGCTCGTTGGCTTTGTATTTATTTTTCATAACAGTAGCCCAGATGCGGCGCGCCACACGGCCGATTACGGTGTATTCTGCATCCAGTCCGTTGCTGAAGAAGAACGACAGGTTTGGTGCAAAGTCGTTGATGTTCATGCCGCGGCTCAGATAGTACTCAACATAGGTGAAGCCGTTCGCAAGCGTAAATGCCAACTGCGTGATCGGATTCGCTCCCGCTTCGGCAATATGATAGCCGGAGATCGAAACGGAATAGTAGTTTCGTACCTTTTTATCGATAAAATACTGCTGGATGTCGCCCATCACGCGAAGCGCGAACTCTGTTGAGAAGATGCAGGTGTTCTGGCCCTGGTCCTCTTTCAAGATGTCTGCCTGTACGGTTCCGCGCACCGTCTGCAACGTCACCGCACGCACCTCGGCAAACTCCTCCACTGTCAAGACGCGGCCCAGCTCTTCCTCGCGCTTTTGCACTTGCTGGTCGATGGCCGTGTTCATGAACATTGCCAGGATGACCGGTGCCGGTCCGTTGATTGTCATGGATACAGAGGTGCTTGGTGCACACAAGTCAAAGCCTGCATAAAGCTTTTTCATGTCATCAAGCGTACAGATGCTTACGCCGCTGTTTCCGACTTTTCCGTAGATGTCCGGACGAGGTGCCGGATCTTCGCCGTATAGAGTAACCGAATCGAATGCGGTACTTAAGCGTTTTGCGTCGTCATCCTTACTTAAATAATGGAAACGGCGGTTGGTACGCTCAGGTGTGCCCTCTCCTGCGAACTGTCGCTTTGGATCCTCGCCTTCACGCTTGAACGGGAATACGCCGGCAGTGTAAGGGAATTCGCCTGGTACGTTCTCCTTGTACACCCACTTCAAAATCTCCCCGTAGTCCACATATTTCGGAAGGACCACTTTTGGAATCGCAAGACCCGATAAGCTCTTGGTCGTCAATTTCGTGATGATTTCCTTATCGCGGATCACTGTGACAAATTGGTCGCCGCTGTATTTTTCTTTTTTCTCGGCCCATCCTGCCAAAATCTTGCGGGAGTCGGCGGTCAGCTTTTCATCGTACTCATTGCGAATCACCTGAAGCGCGTCGACCAGCTCCGCCTTATCCATCGCTGCTTCCATCGCACCATCGAGTTGGAATAGCTTGCGAGCAAGCTCCACCTGCTCCTGTGCTTCTTTATGGTAGTTGCGGACCGTGTCACTGATCTCGCGTAAATAGTAGCGGCGGTCGTTCGGGATGATGACGTTCTGCTTTTCCACGTCCTTGGAAGTCGGCAGATTCGTTGTATGGCTTGAGCCTGTTTTTTCATTGATCAGGCCAAGCAACGCTGCAAAAAGCGTGTTGGTGCCCAAGTCGTTGAACTGGCTCGCGATGGTTCCATATACCGGCATTTCGTCGAGCTCTTTGTCCCATAGAAGACGGCTGCGCTGGTACTGCTTTTGCACCTGGCGCTTGGCGTCCTCGGAGCCCTTGCGCTCGTATTTGTTGATGACGATCAGGTCGGCATAGTCGATCATGTCGATTTTCTCAAGCTGGGAAGGAGCACCGAACTCGCTTGTCATGACGTACATCGAGATGTCACAGATTTCCGTGATTCCTGCATCCCCTTGCCCAATTCCGCTTGTTTCGACGATGATCAGGTCAAAACCAGCCGCCTTCGTAACAGCGATCGCGTCCTGGATTGCCAAGGACAGCTCGGAACGGGAGCCGCGGGTTGCAAGGGAGCGCATGTAGACGCGCGGGTTGAAAATCGCGTTCATGCGGATGCGGTCCCCAAGCAGTGCGCCGCCTGTTTTCTGTTTGGTCGGGTCGATGGAAAGGATCGCGACCTTGTTGTCCGGTACTTCATTGATGAAGCGGCGGATCAGTTCATCGGTCAACGAGCTTTTCCCTGCTCCCCCAGTACCCGTGATTCCCAGTACCGGTACCGTTTTCTGCATTTCTTTTACCTTGCTTAAGGCAGCTTGTGCGGTTGCTGCCACTTCTTCGTTCGTTGTTACCTGAAGCTCGGCAAGCGTGATCAGCTTGGCAATTGTCTGGTGGTCATCTGCGGTCAGGCGCACGACTTCATCTCCCAAACTCTTGGCTGTCACAAAATCGCAGTCCTTCAGCATCGAATTGATCATGCCTTGAAGACCGTGCTCGCGGCCGTCCTCCGGAGAGAAGATGCGGGCGATTCCGTACTCATGCAGTTCCTTGATTTCACTCGGGATGATAACGCCACCGCCACCGCCGTAAATTTTTATATGAGAAGCACCTTTTTCTTTCAGCAAATCAAACATGTACTTGAAATACTCGACATGTCCGCCCTGATAGGATGAAATCGCAATTCCCTGGACATCCTCCTGGATTGCGGCGTTGACGATCTCCTCCACCGAACGGTTATGGCCGAGGTGGATTACCTCTGCCCCGCTCGCCTGCAGAATGCGTCTCATGATGTTGATCGATGCGTCGTGCCCATCGAATAGACTTGAAGCCGTGACAAATCGGATATGGTTAGTTGGACGATATACTTCCATGCTTCACGTTCTCCCCCTTTGTAAGTCCGTTTAATAACAGTTCAATCTGGCCAGCAATATAATCCTCGAGCTGGAAATGCCTATGGAGCACCCAGCGTCTGAAGCCCCACATCTGCCCTTGGACAAAGATGTTATGGGCCATCAGCTGGATTTCGCGTTCCGCAAGCTTCATCCCCTCTGCTGCCATGCAGTTGCGGATCACCTGCTCGAACATCGCGACCATTTCAAGCTCTTTATTCAAAACATATGGCAAGGCATCCTTGGATAGCGATTTTGCCTCCTGATACATCACCAATACTTCATCCTGCATGTCATCCATTACACGAAAATAGAAGGAGATGGCAGCCTTCAAGCTTTCAAGATTGCCCCGCTTCATATCGAGCTCCTCCTGCAGCCGCTCCCCCACCTGGTCATAGATGCGGTCGCACACAAGGTAGAGCACATCCTCCTTCGTGCGGATATATTCGTAAAGCGTACCGATGCTAAAGCCCGCTTCCTTGGCAATTTCACGGGTGGTCGTGCGGTGAAAGCCTTTTTCCTTAAAAAGGCTCACCGCACCCTTGATCATCTGGTCGCGCCGTTTTTCAATCAGCTTTTCATCTTTGACGGATGCATGTACTTGACGTTTTTTCATCCCTTTTTCCACCTACTTACTTGGTAAGCATTCTAGAGATGACGAGACGTTGGATTTCTTGTGTTCCTTCATAGATTTGCGTGATTTTTGCATCCCTCATATAGCGCTCTACCGGATAGTCCTTCGTGTAGCCATAGCCGCCGAACACCTGAACCGCCTCGGTTGTCACCTTCATTGCCGTGTCTCCTGCAAAAAGCTTCGACATGGCGGACTCTTTTCCGTAGCTAAGATTTTCGGACTCTCTCCAAGCAGCCTGATAGGTCAATAGTCTGGAAGCTTCGACCGAAGTCGCCATGTCTGCCAGCTTGAAGCTTACACCCTGCTGAGCGGCAATCGGCTTCCCGAACTGCACGCGCTCTTTTGCATAGCCAACCGCTGCATCCAAGGCACCTTGTGCAATTCCGACAGCCTGCGCGGCAATTCCGTTACGTCCGCCGTCAAGCGTCGTCATCGCGATCTTGAAGCCTTCCCCTTCTGCACCGAGCATGTTCTCTACAGGCACACGGCAGTCTTCAAAAATGATTTCCGTTGTCGGTGAGGAACGGATCCCGAGTTTCTTTTCCTTCTTCCCGACACTGAAGCCTTCAAAACCACTTTCAATGATGAATGCACTTGTACCTTTATGCTTGCTGGATGGGTCTGTTACCGCGAACACCACATAGATATCGGCAATGCCTCCGTTTGTGATGAAAATTTTCGAACCGTTCAGCACATAATGATCGCCATCAAGCTTCGCCGTCGTTCTCATTCCGCCCGCATCTGAACCGGAGCCTGGCTCAGTCAAGCCGTAGCCGCCGATGCTAGTTCCCTGCGCAAGTGGCACCAAGTATTTCTGCTTCTGCTCTTCTGTACCGTATTTATAGATCGGCCAGCTCGCAAGTGACGTGTGAGCGGATAATGTAACCCCAGTTGATGCACATACGCGGGAAAGTTCTTCGACTGCGATGCAATATGCCAGATAATCACTGCCGATTCCGCCGTACTCTTCCGGAAAAGGAATCCCTGTCAATCCAAGATCGGCCATTTTGCGGAATATCTCCATGTCAAAGCGCTCTTCCTCGTCGCGCTCAGCTGCTGTAGGCTCCACTTCATTTTTGGCAAAATCGCGCACCATTTTACGAATCATTTCATGTTCTTCGCTAAGTAAAAAATTCATCTGTTTCATCCCCCAAGTTTGTTAGTTTAAGTTGTTTTCGCATACATTGTTGCTTTTGACGTATGCAACATACACACGCTACATTCTTTACTTTCGTGCTTTTTTCCGGTTTGAAAGCATCTTTTCTTATTTCGATTTTTTGTTCTTATCGCTGTAAAAAATCCAAAAGCCGATTTTTTACGGACAAATGCAACTAACTTTTTGAAAAGAGCTTTAGTTTAGTAAATGTTTTCCAATAACCAATCGCTGTATCTCACTTGTACCCTCGTAGATTTCACATACCTTCGCATCGCGGAAGAAGCGCTCGACCGGATAGTCCTTCGTGTAGCCGTAGCCGCCATATACCTGTACTGCTTCCGTTGCGACATTCATTGCCGTCTGTGACGCGAAAAGCTTTGCCATCGACGCTTCCTTGCCGCAAGGCTTACCAAGTGCACGCAGGTTCGCCGCACGATAGGTCAACAGCTTTGCCCCTTCTACCGCCGTTGCCATATCAGCCAGCTTGAAGCCGACTCCCTGCTGAAGTGCGATCGGCTTGCCGAACTGCTCGCGCTCTTTTGCATAGGCGGTTGCATGCTGCAGGGCCGCTTCTGCGATTCCAAGTGACTGCGCAGCAATCCCGATCCGTCCGACGTCAAGGTTTGCCATCGCGATTTTGAATCCTTCGCCTTCCCGACCAAGCAGATTTTCTGCCGGCACCTTCGCATCTTCAAATGTCAGCTGCACCGTTTTGGAACCATACAAGCCCATTTTGTGCTCGTCTTTTCCGATGATGAATCCTGGAGTGTCCTTTTCCACAATAAATGCGCTGATGCCCTTCGTTCCAAGCTCCGGATTGGTCGCGGCAAACACAATATACGTATCCGCTTCGCCGCCATTTGTGATGAACACCTTCGCTCCGTTCAGCACATAATGGTCATCCTTTTTCACAGCGCGCGTCTTCAGGCTTCCCGCATCCGATCCGGCACTTGGCTCAGTCAAGGCGAAAGCGCCAAGGTACTCTCCCGAAGCAAGCTTGGTGACGTATTTCTGCTTCTGTTCCTCTGTTCCAAAATAAAGAATCGGGTTCGTTCCGACACTCGTATGAACGGATAAAATGACGCCGACCGTTGCACTGACGCGTGACAGCTCATTGATCGCAATGATGTAGGATGGAAAGTCCATGCCCGCTCCGCTGTACTCCTCAGGGATTGTCATGCCCATCAAGCCAAGGTCGGCCATCTTGTTCAGAATCTCCCTCGGGAACTCGCCGTCCTCCATCTTTTCCACAAACGGGGCGATTTCCGTTTCCGCAAAATCGCGCACCATTTTCCGTACCATTTCCTGTTCTTCCGTGAATCTCAAGTTCATTCTGCTCGACCCCTTTCCTGCTGTCCTTATGTCTCGTATGTGTAGAATCCGCGTCCTGTCTTACGTCCCAGCCAGCCAGCTTTTACATATTTTCGAAGCAATGGGCATGGGCGGTATTTGTCATCGCCAAAGCCTTCGTGCAATGTTTCCATAATGTATAGGCAAGTATCGAGTCCGATAAAATCAGCCAATGTCAACGGCCCCATCGGATGGTTCATGCCAAGCTTCATCACTTCATCGATCGCTTCCGGTGTTGCCACCCCTTCATATACCGTGAAGATCGCTTCATTGATCATCGGCATAAGCACACGATTGGACACGAAGCCTGGGAAATCATTAACCTCAACCGGCACCTTGGAAAGCTTTTTCGTCATATCTTCAATCGCGCCATATACCTCATCCGCTGTTTGCAGTCCGCGAATGATTTCTACCAGTTTCATCACCGGTACAGGGTTCATAAAATGCATCCCTATCACTTTTTCCGGTCGGTTTGTCGCCGCGGCGATTTCCGTGATCGGCAAGGAGGATGTGTTTGTTGCTAAAATCGCATGTGCTGGAGCGATAGTGTCCAATTGTGCGAAAATCTTTTTCTTGATGTCCATGTTCTCCACTGCCGCTTCGATGACGATATCAACATGCTTTGCGTCTTCAAGAGCGGTTGTCTGGGTCAATCTTCCAAGCACCTGCTCCTTCTCATCCGCTGTCATACGTCCTTTGTCCACCGCTCTTGTCAGGTTTTTCGTGATGGATGCAAGCCCGCGATCCAGGAATTCCTGTTTCAAATCATTCATATATACGTTGAAGCCCGCCATCGCACAAACCTGCGCGATGCCAGATCCCATTTGTCCTGCTCCGATTACCATTACCTTTTGAATTGTCATGTTTGTAGTCCCCCTTCAGTTTTAAACTTGAATCAAGATTGCATCGCCCTGGCCGCCGCCTGAGCAGATTGACGCGATGCCAAGCCCGCCGCCACGGCGCTTCAGCTCATGGATCAGGGATACTATGATGCGTGCACCACTAGCTCCGATCGGGTGGCCAAGTGCTACTGCCCCGCCGTTTACATTCACTTTTTCCAGATCCAACCCGGCAAGGTTGGCAGATGCCAATGCCACTGCTGCAAAAGCTTCATTTATTTCAAAAAGATCGATTTCTTCAAGTTGAGTACCTGTTTTCTTAAGTAGCTCGTTGATAACCAGTCCAGGCGTTTTCGGAAAATCCTTTGCTTCTACGGCGATGGATGCATGCCCAAGGATCGTTGCGATCGGCTGCTTGCCTTCCCTGTTTGCGCGGTCCTCACTCATCAGGACAAGCGCACTTGCCCCATCATTCACTCCTGGTGCGTTTCCGGCTGTAATGCTTCCGTCATGGTCGAATGCCGGTCTAAGGCTTGCCAGCTTTTCAATGGATGTGTCCTTACGCGGCGATTCGTCCTTGCTCACGACAACAGGCTCCCCTTTGCGCTGCGGAACTTCAACAGGCACGATTTCCTCTGCAAAAATGCCCTTTTCGATTGCTTCGACTGCACGCTGATGACTTCTGTATGCCCAAGCGTCCTGGTCCGCGCGGGAGATTTCCATTTCCTTGGCAACACTGTTTCCGTATGTTCCCATGTGCACGCCTGTAAAGGTGCAAGTCAGTCCGTCATGAACCATCAGATCCTTCACGCTGCTGTCGCCCATGCGAAGTCCCCATCTCGCTTTTGGGAGGATGTATGGCGCATTGCTCATCGATTCCATGCCTCCTGCGACGATGACCTCTTCCTCACCTGAACGGATCAGTATATCGCCAAGCGCTACACTTCTCATCCCTGATGCACATACCTTGTTGATGGTTTCTGTTTTGACGTTCCAAGGAAGCCCTGCTTTTTGTGATGCCTGACGGGAAGGAAGCTGACCCTGGCCTCCCTGGAGCACTGTACCAAGAATCACTTCGCCAACCTCGTCACCTGAAACGTTGGCTCTTTTCAGCGCTTCCTTGATTGCAACAGCCCCAAGTTCTGAAGCGGTCAAGGAGCTTAATCCTCCGGCAAACTTTCCGATTGGCGTACGTACTCCACTGACGATCACTGTTTTTCCCATTTTTGTTCCTCCTCTATTTTTGTATATCGAACCTGAAAATAAAATGAATCTGTTAAACACCCTGTTGATTTCCGTTCCAGGGGTTCGCTTTCCGCGGGCGGCCTCGAGAGCCTCCTCGGCGCTAATGCGCCTGTGGGGTCTCCCTTGACACGCTGCTCCCGCAGGAGTCTCACCCCTTGCACTTCAATCAACAGGGGAGATCGTTTGGATTTGACATCTACTTTTACCTTTACCCCAAAAACTTGACAACGCTTTCAAAAATAGCGACTGAACGCTCGCTCAGTTCCGTTAAAAGGGTATGGTGTACGCAATTGATATATCGCGTACACCCATTTATTTTCTATGAAGCTAGTAATCTCTTTATGCTACAGTTTCTTTTACATCTCCGAAAATCGATTTCTCGAGGAGCTCGGCAACGTCATAGGTACTGACTTTTTCTTCGACTTCCTTCGCTTTCGTTCCGTCGGATAGCATCGTCAGGCAGTAAGGACAGCCGGAGCTGATGACGCTTGGTGCCACTTCGAGTGCCTGTTCGGTACGGGCGACGTTGACGCGCGTTCCTGTGTCTTCTTCCATCCACATCAGACCCCCACCTGCTCCACAGCACATGCCTGTTTCGCGGTTGCGCTTCATCTCGACAAGCGTCACACCAGGGATGCTCTTCAGGATTTCACGAGGCGGCTCGTAGACTTCGTTGTATCTTCCCAGGTAACAGGAATCGTGGAAGGTGATCGTTTCGTTCACCGCGTGCTGCGGCTTCAGGCGCCCTTCTTTTACAAGCTGAGCCAATAGTTCTGTATGATGATAAACCTCTGCCTCAAGTCCGAAATCCGGATACTCGTTTTTGAAAATGTTGTAGGCATGAGGGTCGATCGTAACAATTTTCTTCACTTCATTTTTCTCGAACTCGGCGATATTGCCTGTCGCAAGCTCCTGGAACAGGAATTCGTTACCAAGGCGGCGCGGCGTATCTCCGGAGTTTTTCTCTTTGTTTCCAAGAATCGCAAATTTCACGCCTGCTTCATTTAGCAATTTTGCAAAAGAAATCGCGATTTTCTGGGAACGGTTGTCAAAGGAGCCCATGGAGCCGACCCAGAATAGGAATTCGAACTCTTCGCCCGCTTTTTTCACTTCTTTTACTGTAGGGATATTCACTTCCGGTGCCGCTTCACGCCAGTTTTCGCGTTCTTTGCGGTTCAAGCCCCATGGATTTCCCTGACGCTCGATGTTGGTCATTGCACGCTGTGCATCGGCATCCATTTTACCTTCCGTCAGTACAAGATAACGGCGCAGGTCAATGATTTTATCAACGTGCTCGTTCATAACCGGACACTGGTCCTCACAGTTTCGACAGGTCGTACATGCCCAGATTTCTTCCTCCGTGATGACATCGCCGATCAAGGAAGGACTGTACTCGATCGTTGCCGCACTTTCCTCTGCACCTTTTCCGGCAGAAGCCAATGCCAGCTGATTGCCTTGCGTATTGTTGAACGCGTACGTCGGAACCCAAGGGGATTTGGACGTAATCGCCGCTCCTTTATCTGTCAGGTGATCTCGGATTTTTAAAATAAGATCCATCGGAGAGAGCATTTTCCCTGTTCCTGTTGCCGGACACATATTCGTACAGCGCCCACATTCCACACAGGCATACATATCGATCAATTGGTATTGGGTGAAGTCCTCGACCTTCCCGACCCCGAAGGATTCCTGTGTTTCATCTTCAAAATCGATCTTCTCAAGCTTGCCAGGGTTTGTCGTGCGATGGAAAAACACGTTCGCCGGGCCTGCAATCAAATGCGCATGCTTGGACTGCGGTACATAAACAAGGAATGCAAGCAGGAATAATAAGTGAATCCACCAGCCGACATAGAACAGGGCGATGGAAGCTGTCGTATTGATCCAGCCGAACAGGAATGCCACGCCGCTTGCAACAGGTTCACTCCAAGTCTGGCCATGGTCGTGCCAGATAAGTCCCATACCGTTGGAGAATAGTACGGAAACCATCAATCCTCCGATAAAAATAAGGACAAGACCCGATTTAAAGCCGCGCTTCAATCGGACAAGCTTTTCCACATAACGGCGATGGAACGCCCAGAGGACTGCAACTAGAATCATCAAGGTTACAAGCTCCTGGAAAAACGTAAACGCAGGATAAAGCGGTCCCAGCGGCAGGTGCGATCCCGGGAACAGCCCTTTGATGATCAGGTCGATCGCGCCAAGCTGAACCATCAGGAACCCATAGAAGAACATAACGTGGATGATTCCACTCTTCTTATCCTTCAAGAGCTTCTTCTGGCCAAAAACATTGACCCAGACCTTATCCAATCTTTCTTTTACCTTTTTATCAAACTCGACCTTCTTGCCGAGCTTGATGAATTGTATTCTTGTTCTGATCAAATAAACAAATAGCGATACTGCGTAAGCGGTTACAATTATCGTTAAAATCCAATTGGCTATTAACAAACCGTTCCCCATATCTCTCCACTCCTTTCGTATGTCCCTTTTTGATGTCGGCTGCATTCGCGAAAATCATTGTTTGTTTTATGCGAAGAGCCTCAATGTTTGGAAAGAATCTAATTTTCAGAACTTTATTTTAACTCTATTCTATTTGTGAATGAGCATTCAGTCAACACATTTGATGAAAATTTTGCTTATGCTTTATGTGTGGTGGGTATGGATTGGAGACGGCATTAGGAACTTGGGCCTAACCTGTACCTATGGACCTGTAAAAAGGATAAGTCAGGGCCGTTCGGTAGAAACTAGAAACAGTCGGATGACGGAGGGGTAAACATGACTATCGCATTATATATCGGTTTAGCAATTCTTCTTATTCTTATTTGGATTGTCATTGATTTTCAGCTGGGACGAAAGATGCATTTAAAGAAAGTTACAAGACTCGAGTTCCCGAAAAGAAGGAGCGACTTCCTCCTCTATTCCGACGGCAACAAGCTGTATGAGGATCTTTTTGCGGAGATGAAGCGCGCCACCCATCACATCCATTCCCTCTTTTATCTCGTTAATGGGGACCATGTCAGTGAGGAATTCTTCACCATCCTGAAACAAAAGGCCCAGGAAGGCGTCGAGGTTCGCCTTCTTCTGGATTATCTCGGTTCCCATAAGATGAAAAGAAAACAGGTGAAAGAGCTGCGTGAACATGGCATTGAAGTGGAATACTGCCGCAAGCCCTCCTTTCCCTTCATCTTTTTCAGCATCAACCAGCGAAATCACCGTAAAATCACGGTTGTTGACGGGAAAATCGGCTATGTCGGCGGATTTAACATCGGCAAGGAGTATCTCGGCCAGGATCCGGAGTTCGGGGTCTGGCGCGATTACCACCTGAAGCTGAAAGGCGAAGGGGTGCAGGATCTTCAATCGCAGTTTTTCGAGAACTGGGATGATTGCACATCAAAAACCCGCTCGGAAACAGCGGCTTATTATCCTCCCTTGGAACCGGGAAAAAGCTTGCATCAATTCGTTCCGACAAACGGCGGCTTTCTGAAGGAAACATTCATCGAGTTGCTCCAGAAGGCACAGCGGTCCGTGATTATCTGTACGCCTTACTTCATTCCGGATCAGCAGCTTTTTGACGAGCTGATGAAGGCGCTTGGGCGCGGTGTAAAGGTAACGGTCCTTCTGCCAGACAAAGCAGACCATGCGTTAGTAAGGGATGCTGCATTTCTTTATTTCCCATCCCTTTTGGAGGCTGGTGCAGAGGTTTACCGATTCTATATAGGCTTTTATCATGCAAAAGTGATAGTCATCGATGAGGAGATGTGCGATATCGGCACAGCCAATTTTGACAAACGCAGTCTCTTTTTAAATAATGAAATCAACTGCCTGATTTACGATCCGGAGTTTGTAAAAGCGACGATCCACGAAATCCAGAAAGATATTCAAAATTCCGAGAAACTGACGCTTGAATACATCCGGGAGCGGTCCTTCCTGGATAAAGGGCGTGAACAGCTAGCAAAACTTGTTTCACCATTGCTGTAAAAGAAAGGAGGTATTCCCATTGCGAATACGTTTTGGCTTTGTTTCACAATCTTGGAAACTTTGGGACGCCTCACCTGGCAAGACTTTGACCTATACAAGATTCAAGCAGATGTCACCTGAGGAAGGACGTGCCAAGCTGCTTGAGGTGACTCGCCAAAACCTGGAGAATACACTGCGCACCATCCATCTCTGCATCGCGAACGAAATCAAGGTGTTCCGCTTCTCCTCCTCCATCGTGCCACTTGCGACGCATCCTGAGGTGAAATGGGATTTCGTTTCGGAGTTCGGCGCGGAGTTCAGGGAGATCGGTGACCTGGTGAAGCGGTATGGGATGCGTACAAGCTTCCATCCGAACCAGTTCACCCTCTTCACAAGCGACAAGCCTCACATTACCGAGAATGCAGTCGTGGATATGGTGTACCATTATGAAATGCTTGAGGCAATGGGTCTCGCGGACAGCGGAACCATCAATATTCATGTCGGCGGGGCTTACGGAAATAAGGAGGCTGCTTTGGAGCGCTTTTATGAGAATATCAAGCAGCTTCCTCCTGATGTGTTCAAGCGGATGACGCTGGAAAACGATGATAAAACCTACACGACGGAGGAAACACTGGTACTGTGCGAAAAGCTCGGCATACCGCTTGCTTTCGACTATCACCATGAATATGCAAACCCGAGCGCAGTATCCTGGGAGGAGCTTCTGCCAAGGGTGTATGAAACGTGGCGCGGGATCGGCATTATCCCGAAAATCCATGTTTCCTCCCCTATTTCCGAAAAAAAGTTGCGGCATCACGCGGACTATGTGGATCTGCAGTTCTTAGCGGAGTTTTTGAAGGTCGTCGTTGGACTTGGTCAGGATGTCGACTTCATGATCGAGGCCAAGCGCAAGGACGAAGCGGCCCTGCAGCTGGTCGAGGATGTGGCGGCGATTCGCGGGGTGAAGCGGATGGGCGGGGCGACGGTGGAGTGGTAGATTGTGATGAGGATGGGGGTCGATGCCGTCTCTTCGGGGGTTTGCTCGCTGTGACGGTACGAAGCGCTTGCTTTCGTACCTTATCACAGCCATTTCAGGCACCTTAAAAGAACAAATCAACAGAATTACACCATCCTTCCCTTTAACCTATTCCTAAAGGCAAAGAGGGGTCTGGCCCCATTTGGATGTTTTACCCAAATTGGGCCAGACCCCTGTTGTTATGTCAACTGCCTGTACTCTGGAACATTGGTGCGATCCAGGAGAATAGTTTGTAGCCAAGGTAGATGCCGACGATCCCGATGATGCCGGAGAATACTGGTGGTGCCGGTATTGGCAGGCGGAATAGGGCGAATATGAATCCGACGACCATGCCGGTGATGAGTGCTAAGATGCTTTCTTTCATAGTTGAAAAACTCCTTTTGTGTTCTGTATTTATTTCTCTATTTTTCACCAAAAAAAGGCTCACTACTCGTAATGGAAGTGAGCCTTTTCTTAAATTTCTATTACATTTTTTCTGGAGCGGATACTCCGATCAGGTTGAGTGTGTCTTTCAGCGTAATTTGAACAGCTTTCATCAGGCCGAGACGCGCTTTGGATTTTTCCATATTTTCCGGATCCAATACCTTTTCTGCATTGTAGAAGCTGTGCAGGGCGGAGGAAAGCTCGAAAATATAGTTGGTGATACGGTGCGGAATGCGTTTTTGTGCCGCTTCTGCCACCGCTTGCGGGTAGTCACCCAGCTTTTTCAACAGGTCGATTTCTTTTTCGGAATTGATATGCTCCAGTGCGAAAGAACCGTTCAGGTCCAATCCAAGCTCTTCTCCTTGGCGAAGCATGCTGCAGATACGAGCATGTGCGTACTGCGCGTAGAATACCGGATTTTCATTGGACTGGGAAACTGCCAGATCCATATCGAAATCAAGATGTGTGTCACCGCTGCGCATTGCGAAGAAGTAACGAACCGCATCAAGGCCCACTTCCTCCATCAAGTCACGCATCGTTACCGCTTTACCTGTACGCTTGCTCATCTTCATTTTTTCCCCGTTTTGGAAAAGGTGAACCAGCTGGATGATTTCCACTTCCAAGGCGTCCTTTCCGTATCCAAGCGCTTCAATTGCCGCCTTCATACGAGGGATATAGCCATGGTGGTCGGCACCCCAAATGTTGATCAACTTATCATGACCGCGCTTCAACTTGTCCTGATGGTACGCGATATCGGGTGTCAGGTATGTGTAAGAGCCATCGTTTTTGATTAACACACGGTTCTTGTCATCGCCAAATTCCATGGATCCGAACCATGTCGCGCCTTCTTCTTCATAAATATGGCCTTTTTCACGCAGCGTCGACAATGCTTCATTGATTTTGCCGTTATTGTAAAGGGAAGTTTCGGAATACCATACGTCGAAGCGTACACGGAACTCCTCCAGATCCTGCTGTAATTTTTTCATTTCATATTTCAAGCCGTATTCACGGAAAAAGCTGCGGCGATCCTCTTCCGATTCATGAACAAAGCGGTCACCAAACTCATCCGCAATCGCCTGTCCGATGCCGATGATATCTTTTCCGTGGTAGCCGTCCTCCGGCATTGCCATATCCTGGCCCAGCGCCTGGAAGTAACGTGCCTCTACGGACAACGCAAGATTGTTGATCTGGTTTCCAGCGTCGTTGATGTAATATTCTCTTGTTACTTCATAGCCAGCCTTGTCCAGAACGTTGCACAGGGAATCCCCTACTGCCGCTCCACGTGCATGACCCAAGTGCAGGTCACCAGTCGGATTCGCTGATACGAACTCGACGTTGATTTTTTCGCCATTGCCGACAGTCGATTTCCCATAATCGGAACCCTGCTCCAGAATCGTTGGAATAAGATCCGTCAAATAGGAATTATTCATGTAAAAGTTGATGAATCCAGGTCCTGCAATATCGATTTTTTCGATGGACGCTTTGGATTGGTCAAAATTCTTCACAAGCTCTTCCGCAATCATACGAGGTGCCTTTTTCGCCACGCGCGCCAGTTGCATCGCCATGTTCGTGGAGTAGTCACCATTCGCTTTATCTTTCGGTGTCTCGAGCACTACATCCGGGATCTGCTCCTCTGTCGCCAAGCCTGCCTTGATCACGGCATCTTTAATCTCATTTTTTAAACGTTCCTGGACTTGTTCTACTATATTCATGCTATTTGTTCCTCCTCGTAATGAATGGTGATGAAATATTGACCTGTCTCCTGCCCTTGTACCTTCAGCTGGTATTGCAACTGAATGGAGCCCCGATTTTTCACAGGATCCTTCATCCTTACAACCTTCTCGGTATCCGTTTCCAAATGGAAAATACCAAATTCACTTTCATACAGCCCGGCTGTCAGTTCTCCTGCACGAAACGTCTGCTTCATTTTCACACCGTTGCCTGAACGGCTCACCCAAACTTCTTGATCGGATAATTTATAAATGACATCCAGCTTTTTCCCGTTCCCTTGATTTTCGGAAAAAACGATATATTCAGTTTCACCTTTAAGGTAGTATTGACCATTTGTCTCATACGCCATAACCTGCCGTTCTTCATCTTGAAGAATTTCCGACTTGAACTTCACCCGGATCGGCATTTTTGCACTGTTTTGATTGTCCAGCAATCCAGACACATCCTTTATGATTAACGCTTTTCGCGGCGCTTTTACTTTACTATAACCTTCATAGTATAAAACAAGTTGTAGAGCAAGTTCAATAGCGGGGTGCCTGGTTTGTGGGAGAAAATGAGGTTCTGGGACTTGAAGTCTGTCTCTCGTGCATTAAATGCAAAAGCCCCACCCACCAACCAACCGGTCAGCGGACAGGGCAACATAATCATTTCACCCAGCCAAGGATCATTTCACGAATGAGCTTGCTTGCTGTGTTTGCAGTTTGTTCGGATGGATCATAAATTGGTGCTACTTCCACAAGGTCTGCTCCAACCACGTTCACTTTCGAGCGTGCAATTTCGTGGATGGAAGCCAATAGCTCACGGGATGTGATGCCTCCGCAATCTACTGTTCCAGTTCCAGGTGCGTGCGCAGGGTCGAGCACATCGATGTCGATTGTTACATATACGGGACGTCCAGCCAATGTTGGAAGGATTTCTTTCAGCGGCTCAAGCACTTCAAATTTCGAGATGTGCATTCCCACTTCTTTCGCCCATTTGAATTCCTCTTTCATTCCAGAGCGGATTCCGAATGAGTAGACATTCGTAGGTCCGATCAGGTTTGCTGCCTTCTTGATCGGCGTCGAGTGGGAAAGCGGCTCCCCTTCGTAGTCGTCACGAAGGTCCGTGTGCGCATCCATGTGGATGATGGCAAGATCCGGATATTTTTTGTACATCGCCTTGATGACAGGCCAGGAAACAAGGTGCTCCCCACCCATTCCAAGCGGAAACTTGTCTTTTTCTAAAAGGGAGTCGATATACTCCTCGATCATTTCGATGCTTTTTTGCGGGTTACCGAATGGCAATGGGATATCGCCTGCATCAAAATATTTCACTTCTTCCAGTTCACGATCCAGGTATGGGCTGTACTCCTCAAGCCCGATGGATACCTCGCGGATGCGGGATGGGCCAAAACGGGATCCAGGGCGGTAGCTTACCGTCCAGTCCATCGGCATACCATAGATCACAGCCTGGCTATCTTCGAAACTTGGGTGACTCTTAATAAACACATTACCTGAATAAGCTTCATCAAAACGCATAATGCATTTCCTCCTTTGAAGAAGAGGCCTGACCCTTAGCGCTTTAAAGCGCTGAGGGTCAGGCCCCTCTTTATTCCACTACAACTTCAACGCATCACCGCGGAGCGGGTCAGGCCCCTTTTCACTACGTTACTTAATTAAATCACCAACGAACTTCGGCAGGGCGAATGCTGCTTTGTGAAGTTCTTTTGTGTAGTATTTTGTTTCCATGTCGTGGAAGCGGTCTTCTTTTACTTCCAGTGGGTCGTGCTTTTTGGATCCGATTGTGAATGTCCACATGCCGCTTGGGTATGTTGGGATGTTTGCGATGTAGAGGCGGGTGATCGGGAAGATCTCGCGTACGTCGCGCTGTACGTTTGTGATCAGTTCAGGCGTGAACCATGGATTGTCGGTTTGAGCCACGAATACACCGTCTTCTTTTAACGCTTTGGAGATCCCAGCGTAGAAGCCTTTTGTGAATAGGTTGACTGCAGGTCCAACTGGCTCTGTGGAGTCTACCATGATTACGTCATACTCGTTTTCGCTTTCAGCGATGTGCATGAAGCCGTCGCCGACTTTCACTTCTACACGTGCATCATCAAGCATGCCAGCGATTTCAGGCAGGTACTGTTTGGAGTACTCGATTACTTTTCCGTCGATTTCCACCAAAGTAGCTTTTTTCACGCTTGGGTGCTTCAGCACTTCACGGATTACGCCACCGTCCCCGCCGCCTACTACCAATACGTTCTCAGGGTTTGGATGAGTGAACAATGGTACATGTGCCACCATTTCGTGATAAACGAACTCGTCCTTTTGCGTAGTCATCACCATGCCATCAAGGATAAGCATGTTTCCGAATTCCTCAGTTTCTACCATATCCAGCTTTTGGAACTCCGTTTGCTCTGTATGTAAAGTGCGTTTGATCTTCGCTGTGATTCCAAAGTTTTTTGTTTGATATTCTGTGTACCATAATTCCATTTGTACAACATTCCCTTCCGTTTTTTAATCTGTCCAAAATACTCGTGCTATATCGAATAAACTCGCTTATATCGTTCCCTAACCATAAAAATTGCAAACATAATTTAATTTTATACAACAAGAAAAAAGTATAGATGAATCTAGCAAAAATTCAAGTTAAAATTTATTTTTTTTTGAAAATGTTTAAAACGGGGAAAGGTTTTCATACTGAGTAGTAATGATGCAGGACTAGGAGCATTGCGGAAAGGGGGAATTTCTGAAATGGAATTGATGACAGATGACCGGTTGCAGCGGGTTTTGAAGTATGTTCGTGCCTTTATTTTTATTTTTTCTATCCTAGCAATCTCGTTGTTGATTTTAATAGGCGGAGTCGTCATTTATGCCAAGTCCAAGGGGGCGCCGCCGCTTTCGGTGACACAGTCTTCGATTTTCTATAGTAAGGACGGTTCAATCATCGGGGAGGCCCATAGCGGGGAGAAGCGTTATTGGGTGGCGCTGGACGATATTTCCCCTCATCTGATTGATGCCACTGTTGCGGTGGAGGATCGCCGTTTTTTCAGCCATCACGGCTTTGACCCTAAGCGGATTGCAGGTGCGTTACTTGCCGACATCAAGGCGATGGCAAAGGTCCAGGGTGCGAGTACGATCTCCCAGCAGTACGCCCGCAATCTTTTTCTCGAGCATGAGAAGACATGGAAGCGAAAATTGAATGAGGCTCTTTATACGATCCGTATTGAGGCCAATTATTCAAAGGAAGAGATCCTTGAGGGCTATTTGAATACGATCTATTACGGTCATGGTGCGTACGGAGTCGAATCGGCTTCCTATTATTATTTCGGCAAGCCGGCTGCGGATCTGAACATGGCGGAGGCCAGCATGCTTGCAGGAATTCCAAAGGGCCCAGGGGTGTATTCCCCTTTTACCGATAGTGAACGGGCTTTGGCGAGACAGAAGACGGTGCTTGATTCGATGGTGGAAAATAAGGACCTTACACGCGCCGAGGCCGAGGCTGTGCTTGCTGAGCCACTTGTATATGGAGAACGCGAGCATTTGCCGAAGGAATTTATGGCTCCCTATTTTCAGGATGCGGTCCGGTCGGTGATCCGTCATGATCTGAAGCTGGAAAAGGAACTGGAAGACGGCGGGCTTCATATTTATACAACGCTTGATCCAAAGATGCAGGAAATTGCGGAGGAGCAGATTGCCGCCACATTCGATCCGAACTCTACGATGCAAGTAGGCTTTGTGGCGATGGATCCAAAGTCCGGAAAAGTGCTGGCACTTGTCGGCGGACGCAATTACGAGGAGAGTCCATACAACAGGGTGACCCAGGCGGAAAGGCAGCCAGGTTCTACGTTTAAGCCGCTTCTCTATTATCGTGCACTAGAAAAAGGCTTTACCCCATCGACCGGGTTCCGGAGCGAGCGGACGACGTTCCAGGTTGATGAAGGACGCTCGACATATACGCCGCACAATTTTAACCATTATTATGCCAATGACACGCTGACGATGATGCAGGCCCTGCCACTGTCGGATAATGTGTATGCGGTAAAGACCCATCTGCTCCTAGGTAAAACCGAGCTCGTCAAGCAGGCGAAAAAGATGGGCATCGAATCCGACGTGAAGGCAGTCCCTTCGCTTGCACTAGGTACATCACCAGTCCGGGTGCTTGATATGGCTAACGCCTACAGCACGTTTGCGAATGGCGGGAAAGAGGTTGAGCCAGTCTTTATTGAAAAGGTGGTCAACTACAAGGGTGAGGTTCTCTACGAACGCGATGCTAAAGCAAAGCAGGTATTGGACAAGGATGTAACGTTCGTGCTGAACCATTTGATGACAGGCATGTTCGATACGGCCTTGAACGGCTATATGGCAGTGACGGGGAACGCAATCAAGGATAAGCTGACTCGTCCTTATGCAGGAAAATCGGGCTCAACGGAAACGGACAGCTGGATGATCGGCTATACGCCTCAATTGGTGAGTGCCGTCTGGACGGGCTATGACAAGGACCAGAACATCACCCTTTGGACAGAAAAGCGCTATGCCAAGGAAATCTGGGCAGGTTTTATGGAAAATGCTCTGAAAAATAAATCCGTCGTGGCATTCCAGCCGACCGATAATGTAGTAGGCGTGAAGGTCAACCCTCAAAGCGGGCTGCTGGCGTCAGAGGACTGCCCTGTGTCGCGGATGACCTATTATGTAAAAGGATCCGAACCGACAGAGTATTGTACAAAACAAGCAGAAGGTAACGAGCAGGAGCAGGCACCGCCTGATACGACGGCACCTGAGAAGAAAGAGAAATGGTGGAAGAAGCTTGTTCCTTGGATGTAGATGCTATAAAAGTTAAAACCCCCGAGATGCCTCTCGGGGTTTTAGGTGTCCTAGCTTTCCATGTGCTCTATACACATGTAGACTTAGTTTACTTTTTTTGCGGTAATAACTCAAGTGGGTATAGCCGAACGTTCAAAAAAATGTCACAACTTTATTTTTCATATGGTGTTGACATTTCATTTTACAGCTAATTGGTTTTTCAGATCAATGGAGGCGCGCTCCCACATTCCGCTGTCATGGCCGATGAGATAGTTTTGCAAAATAGTTTTAGACCTGTCGTCCATGTGTTCGACGATGATATGGCGTTTCATCGATTTGTCCATTCTGTTCACATGCTCCGGCAAGGATTTGTACCCTCTTCTGATTTCACGGTCCACGGTCATTTCGCAAGCGGTCACACCGGCGTAATAAGGTCCCTCCTGCTTGCGGTCGATCGTCACCCATACAAGCCAGTACGGTTTGCCGTTCGGTACATCGTCCTTGTTCGGCAAAAACTTGATTCCGCGTTCCACCGTGCTTCGTGCGTGCATGGCGCCGATATCGACAAACGCATCCCCGCCCTCCACATCAACAAACACCGGTGAAACATTATCAAGGCTCAGTGCACCTACACCAAAGCCTCCATGACCGTCTGTCGGGTCATTTTTTATAATATTGAAGCCAATCGGTTTCTTTTTCTTTTCCTGATCCAAGTTGGTTCCCCCTTAACGTAAGAATAAGCTTGCAAACAACTGCATAATCGTCCCTTGCACACTCGGTACAAAATCATACAGCAGCGGATTGATGGTATAGTCACCAAGGTCGGTGAAAATCAAGACTAAAAAGATGATAATGCCAAAAGGCTCTAGACGGGTCATTCTTGCCCTCAAATTGGCCGGAGCCAAGTCTTCTAATATCCGGTACCCATCCAACGGCGGAAACGGCAGAAGATTGAAGATGAACAAGAGCACGTTCAGCCTGGTGAATACGTTAACGAACATTTCCACTTTATCCAGCATGCTCACGGATAGTCCATCCAGCAACCCGAATGATAGCATAAAAAAGTACAGAAAATAACCGATGCAGGCTAGCAGCAGATTGCTGAGCGGGCCCGCGAGCGAAACCAGTATCCCTGCCAGTCTAGGTTTTTTAAAATAGAACCGGTTTACCGGAACCGGCTTTGCCCATCCGAAGCCTGCGATAAAAATCAGGATCGTACCAATCGGATCAAGGTGCACATGAGGCGCCAAGGTTAGTCTTCCCTGATTTTTCGCTGTCGGGTCCCCAAATTTATAGGCCACAAAGGCATGGGCATATTCGTGCAGCGTAAACGCAATAATCAACGTTATCGCTAAATATGGAATCAACTCCAGATTAAGTCCAAAAAAACTGTCCAAACCTTCTCCCCTTTTCTGCTTGCTCTTTTCTAATTAGTATACAATAATTTATGTAAGGATTGAAAATATTAGTAGATATTAAAGGAGTGTCTTTCATATGCCATACGTAACAGTGAAAATGCTAGAGGGCCGTACAGAGGAACAGAAGAAGGCATTGGTGGAAAAGGTGACAACCGCTGTCAGCGAGACAACCGGCGCACCGGAAGATAAAATCGTTGTGTTCATTGAAGAAATGACCAAAGGACATTACGCGGTTGGCGGGAAGCGTTTGAGCGATCAATAAGGCATAGAGAAAGGTGTTCCGTGAGTCTTCGGGACACCTTTTTGTATTGATTAAAATTGTCGAATATTGTCAGAAACTGCGAATTGAGCGCAAATTAGAAAATTTGTGCAAAAGTGCTACTTTTTTGAGCGTAAAAAGTATTTTTTCTCTACGACCCCCTAATTCCTTTGGACACATTTGTACTGAAAACAGTACACTAGAGACATAAAATCACAGGAATTAGGGAGGGGGAATTTTAATGCCAAAGAAAAAGATTGAAGCCTGGAGGAAGTCAAAAGAAACTATGTCCGAATGTCTTTAGAAAGTGGTAATTACTCGTCTATCGCCCGTCATGCAGGAATTTCTCGGACTACCCTTACGAAGTGGATCAAAGAGTATGAGGATGAGGTAAGGGAACAAATGGAGGATCCAACATCAGCTATTGTTTCTACTGAACCCACAAAAGAAGAGCTGAAGGCTAAATACGAACAGGCCATGAAACTCCTAGGTGAAAAAGAGCTGGAAGTTGCCATGCTTAGAAACATATTAAAAAAAACCCAGTACCGGCCCTGACGGTCTTGGAAGAGGTTCGACTATGGGCAAAGGAGGGGTTTCACATCACTAAACTTTCTGAGGTAACGGGGGTTAACCGATCCCTATATTACTACCATAATGGTTTGGAAGAAGCTGCGGTAGCTAAGGAAAAAAGAGGACGTCCGATTCCAGGTTACTCTAAAACAAATAGAGGAGAAATCATTCCGGATGAGCAGATAGAAGAATTTCTAATGGAGGCCATCGAAGGGGACGGCGAAACATATGGTGTAAAAAATCTAACTCAATTTCTAAAAGATCACCACGACCTTCAAATTAATCATAAAAAGGTCGCTAGGTTATGCAGGAAATTAGGAATTCTCCTTCCCCAGCGAATGGGTAATCCGAAGTATCCAAAAAGATTTGTCCGCAATCGGCTCGTTACTGCCCCTAATCAACTTTGGCAGCTTGATATAAAATATGGGGCCATTTCTGGAAGCCGAAGGTTTTTCTTTGTCGCATGTGCGATTGATGTTTTTGACCGCGCCATTGTTGGATATTACAGAGGACCCAGATGCACAGCCAAGGATATAACGGGAATGCTTAATGAAGCCATTATTAGACGTGGGTTACAGGCTTTAGAGCAGACGGACGATCATTGTATTGTGATAAGAACAGATAACGGACCTCAATTTGTCAGTAATCTTTTTGGTGAATTTTGCGAGAGAAATAAGATTTTTCATGAAAGGATTCCTCCCAGATCACCAAATTATAATGCCTATATTGAATCGTTTTTTAGTATTTTAGAGAGAGATTTATTCAGGCGTTATGATTTCGAACTTTTTGAGGAGGCTTACTATGAAATTGATGAGTTCATGAAGTTTTATAATCACCGCCGATATCATGGTAGCCTGGGCAGAATGTCTCCCGTAAATTTCTATGAGAAATATAAGGATATTGGCTTCCCCGAAAAAATGGCCTTAAGCCTTTAAGAATGCAGGATTTCTCCTTCTTCACTTACTAATCCGCAAAGGTCAAAAGTGAAGAAGGAAATGAAAAAATGAAAAACTAAGAATCATTTAGCTTCTTGGAGAATTCGTCAGGAATTAGGGGGTCAAACCGTTTTGTGCGAAAACCACCCATTTTTGAGCACAAATCCTATTTTTTGCGCGAAACGGAAAATCAGCGACCAGACTGTACTGTGAAGGCCGGACTTTCCCCTTTTATCGAAGAAGTTCGTTCAAACAAGCCTTTTTCTCCTCGATTTTTACAATATCCAACGGCTCGAACTGCTCCTTCTTGATGCTGTTGACTAAAAAATCGTACATGCTGTTGATTTTCCTTCTGATCGGTTTGCTGCTTCCTTCCGCCGTGAGGATCAGGCATTCCAGGATGGTCAGGATCACGGAGATATCAGCCTGTCCGTAGATCCTGAGCTGGTAAAATGACGTATATATGATCTCTTCGAAGGTCCGTTGCGGCACGAAGATGCGCTGCTTGCGATCCTCATCCAAGAAGAGCAGCGAGTCGGAATCGATTTCGCCAAATTCGATCAGGAGGCGGCTCATATATCGGATACAGTTGTTTGCGGTGTTCGGGTCATTGATCCCAGGTGAAATGGCTCGCAATGCCACTTCCGTGAGCTTTTGCAAAGCAAATTCGCCGTCCTGGAGCGGTGTCCTCTCCGGTCCGATTTCCATATATGGATTGATATTGATGGTTTCCTTTTTTTCTTTTAAAAAATAGACCTCTCCAATGACACTTTTGTCCGTAACAAAATCACCGATCCGCTTGTGGTAATGAATGAACAGATCGTGCTCTTTCGCTTTTTCAGCTAGCCCCACTGTGTCGAGCAATTGGATATAGCCTGTAGTTTCTGCCATCCATTCCAATTTCTCGATGTAGTCGAAGTTTTCTTTTTCAGAAAGAACAAGTTTCCTGGATTCAATCAGCATCTTCTTTTTTTCCGCAGTCTCCATCCCTTCCTTCATCAGCCGTTCGATCAACATACTTACCCTGATCGATCTGGCAACGTGATGAATAAAGAACACAAAATAGCCGACACAAATGGTGGCCAAGATAATTCCGACTCCTGCTGCCAGAACACGCTGGTCATCGAGCCAGTCCTTCATGAATAGAAGCGAAAGCACAGAATATATGAATGCTCCTACGAACACGCCAAGTACCCTGACTGTACTGCTTTCCGTCATAAAATCCTGCAGGGTACGTGGGGAGAATTGCGAGGAGTATGTCGTCAGGACAACCATGATCGTGGAAAAAGAAATCGTCGTCATTGTCAGGATGGCCGTCGAGATGGAGCTCAGTATCGTCGTCCCAAGGTCCACACTCGTAAAAAGTACCTTTGGCAGGGCATTCTGCACTGATTCCGCAAAAACAGTATCAATCAATATCACAACGACGGTCAATATGATGCTCGCTATGCTATATATGCTCGGAACAAACCAAATGCTCTCTCTCGCCTTCAATGTCCACTTATCCATCACAAAAGTATCCCCTTTTATCCGTGCTTTTTCTTATACCATTCCCTATTGCGCCGGGGATTAAGCGAATTCAGGAAAATTAATCCACATCGTTGGAGAATTGAGTGTGATTTTTTGAGCTAGTTCAGTAAATCTGTCGGAAAATCGCATTTATCGGTCCGTTTCTATGCTTAATCGGTCCGCTCGGGTCCTTTATCTGTCCGTTATTCCCAATAATCGGTCCATTAAACAGCATTATCGGTCCACTCGACAATCAGTGACAAAATCCGCACATTACATCAAATCTTCAGCAAATAAAAAAGCCAGACCCTTTTCCCCGGGCCTAGCTCACCAACTGCGCGCGCAGCTTTTCAATATATTCATATGCTTCGTCCACTTCCTGCTCGGTGTAGCGCTGCTTGCTTTTTAACGTGAACACCTTTTCCTGCACTTCTTCTTTTGGCAGGTTCTCAAAGTACAGCACCGTTGAAACAAGCTCGAGGAAGCGTGAGCTCTGCTCGTTCATGGCGGTCATGCACTCGCCAAGATGCGGCATTTCGAGGTCGTAATGCTGCAGGAATTCCGCTCCCGTTTCCGTGAGGGAGTAGCGGTACTGCGAGTAGCCGCCTTTGTTTTCCTTCAGTTCGTGCAAAAAACCCAGGTTGCAGAGCTCCTCCACTCTTAAGGTCACCTCTTCGGAGTATGGTCCGTAAAAATGGAAATTGTATTTTTCATAGAATGGGTAGTTCAGCTTTTTCGCTATGTACACCATCTTTTGCAGCTTTTTTCTCCCGATGACTTCACCGGCCGTTGCAAAAACCTTCATTAATTTCGCGTGATCGATCAACAAACCCTTCATCTCCTAACGTGTATCCGTAGCCTATATTCCTAATATCTCTCTGATTTTTTTCTTTATCGTGCGTTTCGTCGTCTGGTCTTCTAATATGTCCTGTGGAAAATAAAGCTTATGGTCGGTTCTTCTTTTTCCGGAAATCGCTTCTACGATCTCGGATTGTCTTGAAAGCTCACGGATGTCCCCGTTTGGCATCAATAGGTGAATGGGGAGTCGCTCTTCCTCTTCGCCTGGACGGTAAAAGTCGTATGGCAGATCGGAGGATGAATCGACGACCAGATAGTATTCCGGATCGAGTCCCGCTTTTTTGAAGAGCCCCATCAGCTCCATTAAATCCATCATCTGCTTATTGGGATTAAATTCGACATACTTAAACAAATTCCTGTTCATAAATCGTCGACATAAGTCACTTAATATCGAATCTTCTTCTTCCTCCCATGCCTGGAAGTAGAACATAATGACCGCTTCGTCCAATTTTATATAATCTTCAAGTGCAAGCTTGTCCTCAAAAAGGGAATAAAAATGGATCGGATCATGCTTGAAGGTGTAGTTTTCCTCGTACAGCTGTTTTGCACGATGTAGAATTTTCGTTAATATAACTTCTGCACTGCGTGTCACCGGATGAAAATAGACCTGCCAGTACATTTGGTAGCGGCTCATGATATAATCCTCGACCGCGTGCATGCCACTGGATTTGATGACAACCTGATCCTCTCTCGGCCTCATCACGCGCATAATGCGCTCCATATCGAAGTTTCCGTAGCTCACCCCGGTAAAATAGGCGTCGCGAAGCAGATAATCCATTCGATCGGCATCAATCTGACTGGAAATCAAGCTTACTACTAGTTTATTTTTATATGTTTTGGCTATGACCTCGGCTACATGCTTCGGAAAATCCTTATGGACGTTCCGCAATACCGCATTTACCTCCGTCTCGCCCAATATGATCGCTTGTGTAAAATCCTCATGGTCGAGGTGGAACACCTTTTCAAAGGAATGGGAAAACGGACCATGCCCCAGATCGTGAAGCAATGCTGCACAAAGGCACAATAAGCGGTTTTCAGGATACCAGTCCGGCCTTCCATCAAAGCCATCGTCAATGATCCTGCGTACGATTTCATAAACGCCCAGAGAATGGTTCAGACGGCTGTGCTCCGCCCCATGAAACGTCAAATATGTCGTTCCGAGCTGGCGGATTCGGCGCAGACGCTGGAATTCCCTTGTCCCGATCAAGTCCCATATCACACGGTCACGAACATGCACATAACGATGGACCGGATCTTTGAATACTTTTTCTTCACTAAGCTTTTCCGTTGCATAACTCATTCTCTTGACCTCGTTTACGTGTGTGATATTTTTAAACCTGACTCTATTATATAGTATTTTTTTTACAAAGAAAGGATGGCCAAAAGGCAAAATGGAGGGTCTATCCTGGTTTTACCCAATCAGAATCCCGCCTACTCTCCTTTTCGTCATTCTATTAATTTTCTTTAAGTTTCTGAAACTTCAAGGGGAATAAAAAATCACCTTTGTACGAATACGAAGGCGATTTCTATTTCTTGAGCTTTTTCACTATTTTGTCGATCAGTTCATCTTCCGTTGGTGCAGATACAGGCCGGTTGTTTACAAATGCAAACGACTTCTTTCTCCCTGGACCGCAATATGATTGGCAGCCCACATCAAGCTGCGCATCTTCATCTACCTGCTTCAGCTTCGGAATCAATGTCTTGATGTTGGTTGCTTGGCAATCATCACATATTCGAAATTCATTCGCCATTGTCTGGTACAACCCTTTCTACATTGGGGAAAGGTCCCCATCGCTTTGCAAATGATATTTTACATGTAAAGCCAGTCCTTTGCAAGCACGGTTTCCGTAGTTTCCGCCATAAATCGCGGCAGATAACAATCTAGTAATTTTTTCTATGAATATGTATAAATATTTTTTTCTCGTCAAAAATAATAACAGAACTAAAGCTTAAAAGGGAGTTGGATTACCATGAAAGATCGTCAGGACGCTTGGTCTGAAGAGAATGATTTATTACTAGCCGAAACGGTTTTACGACATGTTAGAGAAGGCAGCACACAACTTAACGCATTCGAGGAGGTCGGCGACAAGCTGAACCGCACCTCGGCAGCCTGCGGATTCCGCTGGAACGCAGTGGTACGACATGATTATGAAAAGGCGCTTCAATTAGCTAAAAAACAGCGCAAGCAAAGGCAGCGTGCATTGGGCCAGCCTACGAAAAAGCTGCTTTACAACCCACCGGAGTCCATTGTGGATGAGGATATCCCGTATGTGCTCGAGCAGACTGAAGTTTTGTCCCAGCCTGTGAAGAATGCGCAAACACAAACCAACATGGAGACTGCCGCCGAGCAGGTCCCGGTGCAGCAAAAGCAGCCTAGCTATTCTGGATTTAACGGTACGCTATCCATCGATCAGGTTATCGGTTTCTTACAAACCATGAAACACTCAAACGTTCATACTAGTGCACTAAAACTAGAAAACGAGAGACTAGCAAAAGAAAATGCCGAACTTGGCCGCAAAGCGCAGGAGCTCGAGCAGCGTGTCAAAATGCTTCAGGATGAGCAGTTGACCGTCCAGGAGGATTACGAAACACTGATGAAAATCATGAACAGAGCACGAAAGCTGGTTCTGTTTGATGAAGATGAGCGCGTACCATCGAAATTCATGATGGACCGCAATGGGAACTTGGAGAAACTGGCGGAGTAGATAAAAAGATAAGGGGCCTGACCCCATCGCTTTAAAGCGATGGGGGTCAGGCCCCTTTTTAGTTCTTTACAACTTTAACGCTGTACCTCACTAGGGGTCAGGCACTTATTTTAGTACTACTACTTAATCCCCCAGCACCTTCTCATTCCGCTCCACTATCCGTTGATAATAGTGCTGATAGAGCTCCGTCTCGTCCCCTTGTAGTGTACCTGCGAAAATCTTGCCGCTCATTTCCTTTAGCGAAGTGAGCAGTCTGAGCATCACGTCCTGTACGGTCAATGGCTGTCCTGTCAGTTCGGTCAAGGAGGCCATCACCCTAGGATCGATTGTCGGGAAGGCGAATTTGGTCTGCTCGCCTTGCTGTGCGCGCTTATAGAACTCTCCGATCATTGCAGCGCGCTCCGAGCCGCTGCCGTCGATGCAAAGGTAGATCTGGACAGCCACGCCTCCCCGGATGCGACGCTGGGAGATTCCCGCAAATTTCCTACCGCCGATACTCAAGTCATAGCTGCCCGGACAGTACGAACCGATTATCTCTTTTGCTTCTATTTCAGAAGTCAGATCCTTGAACATATCCTTCGTGAGTTCAAACATCGCATCATAGCCTCTATTTATATCAATCGCTTTTTCACCTTCCGGGAACACAAGCGAAATATTAAGGACGCCATCGTCAAGGACCACGGCCAAACCGCCTGAGTTTCGCACGATCACCTCATACCCTTGGCTGTTCAAAAAGTCGATACCTTCTTTAAGATAGGGCAGTCTCGTGTCCTGGATGCCGAGCACAATCGTGTTCTTGTGGACCCATGTCCGGCAGACCGCTCCGCTTTCGCCCTTGCCTACAGAGGTACATAATGTGTCATCCATGGCAAACGACTGAAGTGCATGAAAATTTGCCCCTAATGAAGATTGATCGATGATTCGCCAGCTCGGCTGCATGAGTAGCGCCCGGGCAAGCGTATTTGTTGGTTCAAACATGATAATGGTAACTCCTCTAAACGTTCAAATTTATTCCTTTGCATTATAATACAAGAATGAAAAAAGAGGAAGGTGCGCCATCAAGCACACACTTCCTCTTTCACAGTCACAATTAGTTCATTGCCTGTCCGGCAGTAATAAGCGCAAGCTTGTATACGTCCTCCACGCTGCAGCCGCGGGATAGGTCGTTCACTGGTTTGTTCAAGCCTTGCAGGATCGGTCCTACCGCTTCGAAGTTACCAAGGCGTTGTGCGATTTTGTAGCCGATGTTACCAGCTTCCAGGCTCGGGAATACGAATACGTTTGCGTCCCCTTTGATGATGGAGCCAGGTGCTTTCTTTTCTGCAACAGATGGAACGAATGCTGCGTCGAATTGGAATTCTCCTTCCACTACCAGGTTGGGGTCGCGTTCAGCAGCAAGGCGAGCCGCTTCTACTACGCGCTCCGTTTCAGGGGATTTCGCAGATCCTTTTGTCGAGAAGCTCAGCATCGCAACCTTTGGCTCGATGTTGAACATTTTTGCTGTTGCGGCACTTTCCACGGCAATTTCCGCCAGGTCATTGCTGTCTGGGGAAATGTTGATGGCGCAATCCGCGAATACATACTTCTCGTCATTGCGTACCATGATGAACACGCCTGATGTTTTGCGGACGCCTTCTTTAGTCTTGATGATCTGCAATGCCGGACGAACGGTGTCAGCTGTGGAATGAGCTGCACCGCTAACAAGTCCTTGTGCACGGTTCACGTGTACAAGCATCGTTCCGAAATAGTTCGGGCTGAGAAGAATCTTGCGCGCATCCTCTTCAGATGCTTTCCCTTTGCGGCGTTCCACGAAGGATGCCACAAGCTCGTCCATGTGCTCGTATGTTTTTGGATCGTAGATTTCCACGCCGTCCAATGTCAATTTAAGGCTTGCTGCAAGTCCATTGATCTCATCAAGGTCTCCAACCACGATCGGCTGCACCATATTTTCTGCAGCCAAACGTGCCACTGCTGTCAGAACTCGCTCGTCATTGCCTTCTGGGAATACGATCTTGATATCTTTTCCTGCCACTTTTTCTTTTAAGGTAGTAAATAAATCACTCACACAAATCGCTCCTTAATTTGCTTTAAATTAGCTTCTTAATGATAAGGATACTTCAACAGAATTGAAAAGCAACCATAAGCCACCGTTGTTATCGCTTACAGAAAAAAGTCTTTATTTTCTAACAAAAATCCATTGTCTCAGCCCTTCTATTGTTATCTGCCGGTCTCATCCTATTCATCAACCCGTCACATTTTTGCAGTTTTACTAATAAGAAGATAAGGATAAACTGTGTTATAGTAAGAAGGAATACATAGTAAATCTATTATCTAATTTCTATATAGGAGTGATTATGATGAGTGAAGCAGCACAAACATTAGATGGCTGGTATTGCCTGCATGATTTCCGTACGGTGGATTGGGCCCTTTGGAAGACACTTTCAAGCGAAGAGCGCCAAACGGCCATCAATGAGTTCTTAGGATTAGTGGGAAAATGGAACCATGTTCAACGAGATAAGAATGGAAGCCACGCACTATACACAGTCGTTGGTCAAAAAGCCGACTTCATGATGATGCTTCTTCGTCCGACTTTGGAGGAATTGAACGCCATCGAAAACGAGTTCAATAAAACAACGCTTGCACAGTATACGATTCCGGTACATTCCTATGTGTCGATCGTGGAGCTGAGCAACTATCTTCCTGAGGGTGAGGATCCATATCAGAACCCGCAGATTCTTGCCAGACTATACCCGGAATTGCCGAAAGCGAAGCATGTCTGCTTCTATCCGATGGACAAGCGCCGCAACGGAGAAGACAACTGGTACATGCTGCCGATGGAGGACCGTCGCCGTATGATGCGCAGCCATGGCATGATCGGCCGCCAGTATGCTGGAAAAGTGAAGCAGGTTATCACCGGTTCTGTCGGATTTGATGACTACGAGTGGGGCGTAACCTTATTCGCCGACGAAGCGCTTCAGTTTAAAAAGCTTGTCTACGAAATGCGTTTTGATGAAGTAAGTGCCCGTTTCGGGGAATTCGGAGCGTTTTATGTAGGAAACTTGCTTGAAGAAGACAAAGTATACTCTTTCTTGCACGTATAAAAAGATTTTTGAGCGCCAACTTGCGGGTTGGCGCTTTTTTGCGGCTGTCGTGATGTCCGGTGCGATTTTCTTCCGTCCTCCCCTTGTCATATTCCCTCCACCTTTCTCATACAATCTACTAGTATGATTTCTCATAAAAAAGTTGCACCATTTTCTGACCACTCAATATGTTAATAGGGGAGATACCTATGCTTTAGCGGAAATTGAGGTGGGAAAATGTCAGTTATATCTCACAACGAAGCGGATGTGAAAACCTTGGCCCGGCTGATACGCGCAGAGGCTGAAGGCGAGGGTGTTCAGGGAATGCTGTTAGTTGGTAATGTCGGTGTCAATCGCGTTCGTGCAAACTGCTTGGATTTCAAGAATATTAATACAATCGATAAGATGGTGTTCCAAAGTCCCGGGGGCTTTGAGGCGACCAAAAAGGGGTACTTCTACCAGCGGGCACGGGATAAGGAAATCAGACTGGCCCGGCGCACCATTAATGGGGAGCGGTTCAGGCCGGCAACCAACTCCTTATGGTTTTTCCGGCCGGATGGTCCTTGTCCGTCTCAATGGTACAATCAGCCGAATGCCGGCCAGTTCAAATCACACTGCTTCTTCTTTCCATTGGAAGCAAACTGTCCAAGTGTTTACAGGACTTTTTAAAAAGAAAACAATACTTACACGTTTTTGAGGAGGGAATGACACATGAGTCAACAATTTTCACAGGCAACAGGTTACCCTTATGCACAAGGGTACGGAGATCCTTACTCAGCCTACACAAGAAATGGCCAGCAAGGCAGTTATTATGGGATGGGCAACGCTTATGGCGGTCAGCAGATGATGCAGCAGGTGGCAGGTGCCCAACAGAATGGATTTCAAGTCCCGCCCTTTCCGACCCCGACTGTAAAACAGGGACCGGATGTACCGGGAATGCTGCCGCTAGAGCAATCTTACATCGAGAATATTCTACGCTTGAACCGCGGCAAGCTGGCAACGGTGTATATGACATTTGAGAACAACCGTGAATGGAATGCGAAGATTTTCAAAGGAATCATTGAAGCTGCAGGACGGGATCACATTATCTTAAGTGACCCGCAAACCGGCAAGCGCTATTTGCTCTTGATGGTTTACCTTGATTACATCACTTTCGATGAAGAGCTTGAATATGAATATCCGTTCAACAGCCAAGGACAGCTGTCACAATATCAGCCTCGATAAAATGAAAAAACACGCAAGCCGCATCTACATGCGCTTGCGTGTTTTTTTACGCCTTCATTGCCGCCACAATCACCAATACCCATCCAAGCAGGAATGCCACTCCGCCAAGCGGCGTGATGGCGCCCAAGATTTTTACCCCGGACAATGTCAGTACATAGAGGCTTCCTGAGAATAGGATGATTCCGATTGTCATCGACCAGCCGGCAGTGGATAAAAGACCTGAACTACCAAAGCGGTCGATCAGGAATGCAATGACGAAAAGCCCTCCTGCATGGAACATCTGGTAGGTTACCCCTGTTTTCCAGATTTCGAGCATCCGCTCTGTTACTTTCCCTTCCAATCCGTGCGCTCCAAAGGCTCCAAGTGCCACGGCAAGAAATGCGTTTATTGCGCCAAGTATGATAAATAGATTCATGAGTGGGTCCACCTTTCCTAACTTGTTCTTTTCGTTTAAGCTATATAGTAAGTATTTTCGCATAGATGCTGTTTTCATGTTACAAAAACAGCTTATTAATATGTATAACACAATTCTCCTCATGTAAGGGTGATGCTTTTTGAACTATCTGTTACAACCGCTTGGAGACCAGGCGATACGTATTGAGCTCCAGGATACGGATGCAGCCATTCGGACCATTTGTACTCATCTTACTGCCGGCTCCCTGCCAGGTGTCGTGGATATCGTCCCTGGCCTCAGCAGTATAACCATCTTTTATGAGTATCCAACGACTGATTATATGATTTTAAAAGAAAAAGTGGTGGGCATCTTGGAGACTATGCCAGTCTCGGAACGTGAAGTTTCCAAAAGGATGGTCCTGCTGCCCACTTTATATGATGGGCCCGATTTAGCAAAGCTTGCTGACAAGCACCAGACTGCAGTGGAAGAAATCGTTGAAAAGCATAGTAGTGCTGCCTATAAAGTGGAAATGCTCGGATTCCTGCCGGGATTCCCTTATTTGAACGGGCTTCCGCCTTCCTTGGAAACACCAAGACTTGCGACACCAAGAAGCAAGGTGCCAGCCGGGTCTGTCGGGATCGGCGGCAATCAAACAGGTGTATATCCGGTGGATTCGCCTGGCGGATGGAATCTTATCGGTCGTACGCCGATACCCCTGTTTTTACCGGATGAGGAGGATTCCTTTCTGCTGCAGGCCGGCGATAAAGTGCGTTTTCAAGCTATTTCCGAAAAGGAATTTGTCTTATGGCAGGAAAAAGTTTCTCAAAGTGCATGGAAAAAGGAAGTGATTTTCAACCATGAAAACGATTGATTTGAACTGTGATTTGGGCGAGAGCTTCGGTTCGTTTGTGATGGGCAATGACGAATTGATTCTCCCTTTTGTTACCTCTGCCAATATTGCCTGCGGCTTTCATGCAGGCGACCCACATGTGATGGACCAGACTGTGGCACTTGCAAAAGAAAATAATGTTGCAATCGGGGCCCATCCAGGCTTTCAGGATATCCAGGGCTTCGGCCGCCGCAGCATGCCGCTCACCCCTGATGAAGTCTACCATCTCGTTCTTTATCAGATCGGAGCCATGGAAGCATTCTGCCGGGCACACGACGTACCACTTCACCATGTAAAACCTCATGGGGCCCTGTATAATATGGCTGCAAAAGACTACACGCTTGCCGAGGCCATTGCAAAAGCAGTAAAAACTTTCGACTCTACCCTGCTTTTATTCGGCCTCGCTGGCAGTGAGCTCATTCGTGCGGGAAAAGACCTGGGACTTCGTACAGCTTCGGAAGGATTCGCGGACAGAACTTACCAGCCGGATGGAGCCCTCACTCCACGGAATCACCCGAATGCGGTCATCCATGAGGTGGATAAGGCTGTGCAGCAGGTCATTCAGATGGTCGAGCATGGTACGGTTACAGCAGTCAATGGGGACACCGTGAAGCTCCATGTCGACACCATTTGCCTTCATGGAGACAATGAGCATGCGATCCTTTTTGCCCAGCAGCTCCATGAGAATCTTGGTAAGAATAAGATTGAAATTGTGAAGGTGCAACGCCTATGACCTATCCCATTTTCCAAGTAGACAAGCCGGGGCTGCTCACTTCTTTTCAAGACCTGGGAAGGAAAAACCACCAATCCAAGGGTGTGGTGGCATCCGGAGCAATGGATACCACGGCATGTCAGATTGCCAATCTGCTCGTCGGAAATTCAAAAGAAGAGGCATGCATCGAGATTGCCGTTCAAGGGCCCTCTTTTACAGTGGCAGCTAAAAGTGCAACCATCGCGATTTGCGGGGCGGACCTCTCGCCCATGATTAATGGTACGGCAGTGGATATGTGGAAGACGCTACAGGTAAATAAGGGCGACAAGCTGCAGTTTGGCGCCCCTAAAGGGGGAGTCTATTCCTATATTGCCGTAAGTGGCGGATTCGCGGTTCCTATCCAGTTGGGCAGCAAATCCTTTTATTCCAAGGCGAATCTTGGTCTAGAGATAAAAAAAGGGGACATGCTTTCTGCTGAGTCCCTCCCTTCTCCTTTGCCTGCCAGAGGCCTGCGTCACGAATTCAGTTACACGAAAGAGGTCGAGGTGAGGGTCATCCGCGGACCACACGAATCGCATTTTGGTACAGAAGATTTTGAGCAGTTTTTCTCGCAATCCTACCAGGTGGGTCAGGGTGATCGCATGGGCTACAGGCTCCAAGGCACGGTACCGCTATCTTCCCCTACCCATACAGGAATTGCATCCGATGCGATTCCGCTTGGCGGGATTCAGGTGCCGGAAGACGGCCAGCCTATCGTTCTCTTGGCTGACAGGCAAACAACTGGCGGCTATCGCCGTATCGGGACAGTCATCACAGCAGATCTTCCTAAACTGGTGCAGGTGCCGCCCGGTGGAAAGATTCATTTTAAGGAAGCAACTCTTGAAGAGGCGTATGAAGCGCTGGAAGAGCAGCAGCTTTTCCTGAAGCATGTAGAAATTTTCATCCAAAAATAAAACGCCCCACCTGATTCGGTCTTGGGGCGCCTACTCAACGGGAGTTCAAATACAGCTGTAATGCGTGTTTGAGCTCTCGTTCTTTTTTGGTTGTTCTTATATGATAATGATCGCCGTCCAGATTCGTAAGGAAGTCATTGTGTCCCTGCGTGTGCAGGAATTCATTGACACTTGTGACGTCTTCCCTTGTCGAAAGCAGCGTTTTTTGTCCAACAAAGTCACCGTTTACGTAAACTTCATAGCGATCATGAGAAAGCTTCGTGCTTGTATCGATATTTCTATCCATATTGGAAGCTATCCCGAAAAATGTTCCGTCCATACTACCCATCATGTGTAAAAAACACCTCCATACTTGCTGGGGTGTTTTTAGTTTGACTACTTCATATGCAATTTAGTATGGTAACTTTTCGGAAGATTGTTAAGAGGATGTTCAAAAAGTCCGGTAAAAAAGCTAAAGAATTTATTCGTCAGCTTGCCTCTCCGCTCCGCAACATTACAAATCATACGCTGCGGTGCTCGAGCCTTCGCTTCCTCGAACTTCTTTGCTCTTTTTATCCTCCTTTTTGTTTTTGAACACTTATTAAAAATCAAAAATCGAGTCGCCGTTTGCCTCGTCCTCTTTCATGGGCTTTGATGGAAATTGGTTTATCGGCTGGCTCTGCTGAACTGTTGGCGCAAAATTGTTTGCCGCTAGTGTCGGAGTTACAGGCTGCATGCTTGGTGCAGCAGGTCTTCTCTCCTGCTGTACGTCCTCCTCCAATGCCAGTTCGCAAAGTGATTTCATCGCCGCAAGGTGCTCACGCTTCTTTTGCACATTTCCCGTTTCCTGCGCACGATTCAATTCCGCTTGCATGCGCTGCAAGACTTTATCCAATGTGATGCTCATGTTTTCCCCTCCTTTAATAATATGGAGATATCATAAAATACACGATGACACCAGTTAAGCTTACATAAAGCCATAACGGCATCGTCCAGCGTGCAATTTTACGATGGCGTTCTTTCTGCATACTCCAACCGGTTACCAAGGAATATAACGCCAGCGGCACAATGACGACCGCTAACACGATATGCGTCAATAATATAAAGAAATAGATGGACCTGATGATGCCCTCTCCGCCAAACGGTGTCGATTCCGTGAGCGAATGATAAGTCACATACGTGACCAAAAATAGTGTGGTGGACGTAAATGCTGCCAAAATAAAACGGCGATGCACGGTAATATTCTTTTTTAAGATCGCCACAAGCGCGCACACGAGGAATACAAATGTAAAGCTGTTAAATATCGCGTTCATCATCGGAAGGAATGTCAGATCCACATGAGCGAGCCCCTCGTATTGCGGAAGGAAAAATATAACCACTACAAGTGCATTGACCAGGATGGATATGCCGATGATCCACGGCAGGAAATTTCTCTTTTTCATGCTTGTCTCCTTTTTCAGGCTTCCTTGGAATAAGCCTTTATATGTAATAGCCTTTTCTGGTAGGCTCTTTTGCTGAAGCCTTTTTTTCAAACTTCATACAAGGGCTTCCGGACGAACGGAACACTGCCAGGGAAGGCAAATGATTGGTTTTGAATCCGAATGCACGGCAGCCTTTTGGAAACTTGGCATCCCAGGTTACATAGTAATGCCGGCATTTCATGCAATCAATCCGCTTCGGTTCCATTCCCTTCACACCCTTTTCCCCATTATCCTCTTTCATTTTACCATTTTATACGTGTGCATCCTATGAATAACCTGTGACGAATGAAGTACTTTGTCATAAAAAGAAAGGCTCTGGTTAAACTGGTCTAACACCGCTGATGATTTCCGCACTAGGCGCAGCGACCCAAGGGGCGGTGCTGGAGCCTCCTCGGGCTTCGCCCTGTGGGGTCTCCAGCCTACCGCTGTCTCCCGCAGGAGTCTTCGCCTATTGCTCTAATCACCAGCTGGCATACACTTGGAATTTTTAGCCGCACAAGGGAGCATAATTCAAGGTCTTACTCCTCAACTTATCAGTATTTCTATACGGCGAAATCAAATGCCGATATCAATTGGATTCTAACTAGCCACTGTCCTGTATATTTAAGTACATAACATTATTATTTCCAATCTCCCCTGTTGATTGTAGTGCAAGGCATGAGACTCCTGCGGGAGATAGCGTTTGACTTGAGACCCCGCAGGCACAGCCGAGGAGGCTCAAGCAGCGCCCCGCGGAAAGCGAATGCCTGGAACGGAAATCAACAGGGTGTTTAAAGAGAAAGCCTAATCTTAGTGTTATTTTCTTGTCAAAAACTAAAATACCAAAAAGAAAACCCGTGAAGAATATCATCACAGGTTCTCTTGTTCAGCGGTTGTTTATGGACTCGATGGTTGCGGCTAGGTCTTCCGCTGTTTCTTTTACGACATCCACTGTTCCTTTCATGCTGTTGGAGACGGCTACCTGGTGGTCTGCGGCACTTACGACTTCCCCCATCTGCTGCGTCAATTCTGAGGAGGAGGTCACTAGGTCATTGACGGAGTTCACGATGTCATTCACTCCGAGGCTGATTTCCTCCATGGCTGCAGTAATATGGGTGCCTTGCTCCAACAGGGTGCCGCTATTGGTGGCAATATCCTGAAATAGCCTTGCAGAAGCAGCATTCTGTTCATTGGTCTGATCGATAGTCTCCTTGAAGGTTTCGAACTCCACCAGCACTGTGTTGGCATCCTCCTGGATTCGTCCGGTGATGCTGTTGATTTCTTTTGAAAAGAGATCTGTCTGGGAGGAAAGCTTGCGGATTTCTTCTGCTACCACCGCAAAACCTTTTCCTGCCTCCCCGGCCCTAGCCGCTTCTATGGAAGCATTTAATGCCAGCAGATTCGTTTGGGTCGTGATTTCATTTATTCCTTTTAAAAAGCTTTGCGCTTCATCAATACTTGTCTTAATCTGCGAAAATCGGCTGACGATGGACTCGGTCTCCTTGGAGGAGTGATGCATCGTCTCAAACATATGCTTCACAGATTGTGCACCCTTTTTCGAAAGGATTTCCATGTTTCCGAGGTTTCGCTTCATTTCATCCACAATGCTATAGATTTCCTGCGTGCTGGCACAAGCCTGCTCTGTTACTGCTGAAATGGCTGCTGTCCCTTCGTATTGCATTGCCACTTTTTCTGTCACTTGTTCGGACTTCGATTTAATCAAAGCGGATTTATCAAGATTCAGATCTGCCCCAATCAGCAGCTCCTGCATCACAACCTGAAGACGCTGATTGGCATCAAGACTTCCATTCATCAACTGATCGATGTTCTGACCCATTTTGGTCAGCGCAGAATCCACCTGGCCGAATTCATCCTTCCTTGCCGAGCGTTTGGATGTGAACGTAAAGTTTCCTTGCTGATACGCTCCCACACGTTCGAGCAACAGATTCACACCTCTGTTAAAAGCTGTACGGAAGGAAAGCAGAGCGAAAATCGGAACAAGCACTACCACAAATAAAGATAGCAAGGTCCATAATTCTGTCGAACCGACCTGTGCCTGAATTTCCTGTCTATTTTCCTCATTGAAGGTCTGGAGAAATTCCATCCCTGTGACATTTGCCCGCTCCACCTGATTACGTGCTTTCGCCAGCTCCTCTGAGGTCTGGATCCGCAGCCGGTCCATGTTCGTTGCATTAGAAACGTCGCTTATCAGTAGGTATTGTTTAGACAATGTTTCATGTGAAACGACAAAATACTGCTTTAACTGTTCTAATTCTTCATACTTCTCGAAATAAGGCTCGAAATTTGACAGCTTCTCTTCGGTACCAAGAAGATTCTTCTCGATGCCCTCCACATGCTTTTTGGAATAGCCATTCGATACGACAAAATACATATCCGTCAACGTCGATTGATAGGATTGAACCAGCTCAAAGTAGCGCTCGTTCAACTCTGTCAGCTCCTCCATTTCATTCACACTTTTCTGCACCTGCATGCTGTTCATCCATATGACGATCGAAGCAGCCACCCCGATTGCCGCCAATAAAACCGTCAAGACCAACAGCCATTTTCTCATACTCCCCATTGTCCTTCCCCTTCCATCCATTAAAGCCAGTATCTCTTGTTTCAGCATTGTGCTACAAGTTGTGAAACCGCTTGCACAACCCCTTAAAAAAATTTGTATCTCTCACTTATTTATTTCGACAACATCTGGAAGATATTTAATGCTTTTTTGATAAAAAAGGGGTCAGGCCCCTTTTTATTTTTGCTCCTTTTTCATAAGCAGCTGTTTCAGTTCACTGATTTCGTTCGTGATTTTCGCAAGTTCCTGTTTGCTTACTTCGATCTTGTCGTCTTTTTGTTCTTCCTCTTTTGCCTCTTGGATGTTGTTGAGGATTTCCCCGACAATCAGGTTAAGGACAATGAAGGTTCCGACTAGGATGAAGGAGACGAAATAGATCCAGGAGTATGGACTCTCGGCAAAGATTGGTCGGAAGACGCCACTTGCCCAGGATTCGAGTGTGATGACCTGGAATAATGTTACGAGCGACAGGTGCAGGGATCCGAAGTACTCAGGAGAGATTTCTCCAAAGAACATCACCCCTAGCACGGCATAGATATAAAACACCAGTCCAAGGAGCATCATAATCGTCCCAAGCGATGGGATGGTTTTCAAAAATGCCGTTACGAGCCTTTGAAGGGACGGAATGACCGTCACCGCTCGAAGGACACGCAGCACCCTTAGGATCCGCAGGGCGGAAATGAAGTACGTTCCGCTGAATAAAAGCACCCCGGCCACGACTACGAAATCGAATATGTTCCATTTACTATAGAAGAACTGATAGAATTTCTTTTCCGCAAACACTCTCAAAATGATTTCTATCGTAAAGAACCATAAAAAGAATACTTCAAACCCTTGAATGACCCCTGGATAATCCTCTCTGAAATGAGGATACGTCTCCACTCCGATCAGGATGGCATTCAATAGGATGACAAGCATGACTGCATTTACAAAATAACGGTGGCCGACCAGCTGCCGTGTTTTCAATTTCCAACTTTCCATATGTACTCTTCCCTTCATCTAACTAACCTCTATGGCGTTAGCTGCCAATCTATTTCCTTTTCGCCCATTTCCTTTAATACCGCATTCACCTTGGAAAACGGCCTGCTGCCAAAAAAGCCTCTGTTTGCGGAAAAAGGACTTGGATGAGGACTTTTTATCACAGTGTGATGGCTATTGGTGATGAGCTTTTCCTTTTGCTCTGCATGCTTTCCCCATAAAAGAAAGATGACAGGGCGGCTTCGATCATTCAACTTCATGATCACCGCATCGGTAAACTGCTCCCAGCCCTTTCCTTTGTGGGAATTGGGCTCCGATTCTCTGACCGTCAGCACCGTATTCAAAAGCAGCACTCCCTCGTTTGCCCACTCCATCAGGTAGCCATGATTTGGTGCGGCAAGTCCTAAGTCTGCATGCAGCTCTTTATACATATTGCGAAGGGAAGGAGGAATGGTCACCCCTTTTTGGACGGAAAAGCTCATTCCATGGGCCTGTCCCTTTCCATGGTACGGATCCTGACCGATAATGACGACCTTCACTTCCTCATATTTTGTCGCCTGGAATGCACGAAATAAGTCCTCCCTCGATGGGTATACTATTTTCGACTCGTATTCCTTATCTATAAATTGATTCAACTTAATATAATAATCTTTTTCTGATTCTTCCTTGAAAAGAGCGGACCAATTTTCACAGTTTATGCCCATGTACCCACCACTCCTGTCTGTTACTAATCCAATTCCTACTTTACCATAGACACTACCTACTTGTTTAACATTTTCCCTGAGTCAATCATTCCGGGAATATGGTCATGATGTGGTATAGTGGTATCGGAAAACATTGAATTGCTTTGTCTTTTTATATAAAATAAAATACTTGGGTAGGTTATTTTTCCAATGTTCCATACTTTTTTTAATAAATGCTACTTTTTTACATAATTGTTTGTCCTGAATGAGTTAATTGTTGTAACACAATTCCGTTTAGACTAGCTACTAAAAGTGAGGTTCTTACTGTGATTACTAAAGAAAATCCAACAAGCTTAATCGTTATTTTCGGAGCAACCGGGGATCTGGCAAAACGTAAGCTCTATCCGTCCCTCTATCGCCTTTATAAAAATGGCAGCATCTCAAAGAACTTTGCGGTTGTCGGTGTAGCCCGCCGCCCCCTTACCAATGAGGATTTCCGTGCAAATGTGGCAAAGTCCGTGAATGGTGCTGCAAACGGGAATGCCGATGTAGAGGAATTCAGCTCCCACTTCTACTACCAGCCGTTTGATGTGACGAGCAGCGACTCTTATCAACAGCTTAAAGATCTATCAAGTTCATTGGATCAGGAATATCAAACAAACGGAAACAGAATGTTCTACCTGGCCATGGCGCCTGAATTCTTCGGTACCATCGCCTCCAACCTGAAAGCGGAAGGCTTGACCGATACAGCAGGCTGGAAACGTCTTGTTATCGAAAAGCCGTTTGGCCACAGCCTGCCAACTGCCAAAGAATTGAACGAAGAAATCCGTGAAGCTTTCCATGAGTCCGAAATCTACCGTATCGATCACTATCTAGGGAAAGAAATGGTGCAAAACATTGAAGTGATTCGTTTTGCCAATGCCCTTTTCGAACCGCTCTGGAACAATCGCTACATCTCCAACATCCAAATTACATCAAGTGAGGTTCTTGGAGTGGAAGATCGCGGACGCTATTACGAAAACTCCGGTGCCCTGCGTGATATGGTCCAGAACCATATGCTGCAGATGGTCGCATTGCTTGCGATGGAGCCGCCGATCAAGCTGAACCCTGAAGAGATCCGAAGCGAAAAGGTCAAGGTGCTTCGTGCCCTGCGTCAGATTGACCAGTCCGAAGTGGATCAGTATTTCGTCCGCGGCCAATATAGCGCAGGAATTATAGGTGAAGAAACTAGCCTTGGCTACCGTGAGGAAAATTCCGTGGATCCTGCCTCCAACACTGAAACATACGTGGCAGGAAAGCTTGTCATTGACAACTTTCGCTGGGCAGGCGTACCGATCTATATTCGTACCGGGAAAAGAATGTCCTCCAAGTCGACCAAGGTTGTCGTACAGTTCAAGGACATCCCGATGAATCTTTACTATAACCGCGGGGAAAAAGTAGATCCGAACCTGCTTGTCATCCACATTCAGCCGGATGAAGGCATTACCTTGCATTTGAATGCGAAAAAATCGGGTAAGGATATAACAACCACCCCGATCAAGCTTGACTACAGCAACAATTGCATCGATGGCATCAACACACCGGAAGCTTACGAGCGCCTTATTTTCGATGCCATGCGCGGAGATATGACCAACTTCACCCACTGGGATGAAGTGGCTCTTTCCTGGAGCTTCATCGATCAAGTATCCAAGGCATGGGAAAGCACTACAGCAGAAGACTTCCCGAACTACGAAGTAGGTTCCGTCGGGCCAAAGAAGGCGGACGAACTGCTGAAAAGGGACGGATTCCATTGGTGGGAAGTATAACAAGAAATGCGGAGGGCGCTCGATCTGCGGCGTACAAACTGGAGCACACCGACTGAGATAAAGGAAACACGGAGAGCGATAGCGATCCGATGTTGACTTATCGTAGGGAGGTGGGCGAAGGTTGATAGCCGCAAGCGCCCGTAGCTGGACAATTGGAAAAGCGGAGCCGGCTCGTTCAGCCCCGACAAGCTTTAGACGATTTCCGGAAGAGGTCGTACTTTGACCGCATCCGGAAATTGGCTTAAGACCTCGAGGGGCTAGCCGGCGCAGCTGGACAGGGCAACAACCAATTTGAGAGGAGTTTTTCACATGAAAGTATATGATGTATCTTCACCGATTTTTACAGGAATGCCTGTTTATAAAAACAAGCCTGAAAAGCAGCCAGCACTAACAACGAATACGAACGGTTATGTAACGGAAACCCGCCTGGAGCTTGACGTGCACACCGGGACTCACGTTGATGCCCCGCTTCATATGATCGTGGACGGCGAAACGATCGAGACCTTGCCTCTTGAAAGATTGGTAGGCCCATGTAAGGTATTCGACCTGACTTCTGTGGAAGACCGCATCAAGAAGGAAGACATCGCCCACCTTGATATCCAGAAGGACGACTTCATCCTGTTCAAGACGAAAAACTCGTTCGACGAAGAGTTCAATTTCGACTTTGTATTCGTGGCAGAGGATGCGGCGCACTATTTGGCGGAAATCGGAATCAGCGGAGTGGCAGTGGACGCACTCGGCATCGAGCGCAGCCAGGAAGGTCACCCGACACACAAGACTTTATTTAACAACAACGTCATCATCATTGAAGGTCTTCGTCTAAAAGACATTGAAGAAGGCAGCTACATCATGGTAGCAGCTCCTTTGAAGCTTTCCGGCGTGGATGCTTCTCCTGCTCGTATTGTTTTGTTGGACATGAACTAAAAACAGCAAGTGCCAAAGGTTGCTCTCCAGACACCTTTGGCACTTTTTTTTGCACAAAAAATCATAATAAAAAAGCCAACCCCCAAGCAGCACCATGTTGCCCCGGGATTGGCTTTTTTAAATTATATTATTTTGACATCCATTCCGTATGGAAGATGCCTTCTTTATCTGTACGTTGGTATGTGTGTGCACCGAAATAGTCGCGTTGTGCCTGGATCAGGTTGGCAGGCAGCGTCTCGGAGCGATAGCTGTCATAGTACGCCAATGCGCTTGAGAATGATGGTACAGGTACGCCGTGCTGGATTGCTACGCCAAGGATCTCACGCAGGCCGCCTTGGTAGCTTTCCACGATCTCCTTGAAGTAAGGGTCCAATAATAGGTTGGCAAGTCCTGCTTCACGGTCATATGCTTCCTTGATCTTTTGCAGGAATTGGGCACGGATGATACAACCGCCACGGAAGATCATCGCGATTTCGCCGTACTTCAGATCCCAGCCATACTCTTCGGATGCTGCTCGCAATTGTGCGAAACCTTGTGCGTAGGAACAGATTTTGCTCATGTACAATGCCTTGCGAACGGACTCGATGAACGCTTCCTTGTCGCCATTGAACGTTACGCCTTCCGGTCCGCGAAGCATGCCGCTCGCTTTCACGCGCTCTTCCTTCATTGCAGAAATGAAGCGTGCGAATACGGATTCGGTGATGATTGGAAGTGGTACGCCAAGGTCCAATGCGCTTTTGCTTGTCCATTTACCGGTACCTTTTTGGCCGGCAGTGTCGAGGATGACATCGACAAGCGGTTTGCCTGTTTCGTCGTCCACTTTTGTGAAGATGTCTGCCGTGATCTCGATCAGGTAGCTGTCAAGCTCGCCTTTGTTCCACTCGGCAAATACTTCATGAAGCTCTTGTGCGGACAATCCAAGGACATTTTTCAAAAGGAAATACGCCTCACTGATCAACTGCATGTCGCCGTACTCGATGCCGTTATGCACCATTTTCACATAGTGGCCAGCGCCGTCTGGACCGATATATGTGCAGCATGCATCGCCTTCCACTTTCGCGGAGATGCTTTTCAGGATATCCTCTACAAGGTCATACGCTTCCTTTTGGCCACCAGGCATGATGGAAGGACCTTTTAATGCTCCTTCTTCCCCACCGGAAACGCCTGTCCCGATGAAATGCAGACCAAGCTCCGCCAATTCCTTGTTGCGGCGGATCGTATCTGTGTAAAGCGTGTTACCGCCATCGATCAGGATGTCGCCTTTATCCAGATGCGGCTTCAAGGATTCGATGGTTGCGTCTGTCGGTCCGCCCGCTTTTACCATCAATAGTATTTTGCGCGGGGATTCAAGAGACTGAACAAACTCTTCGATGCTATATGTACCTTTAAAATTTCTGCCTTCCGTTTCTTGAATGAATTCTTCTGTTTTTTCAGGTGAGCGGTTGAATACAGATACAGAATAGCCTCTGCTTTCGATATTCATTGCGAGGTTTTTCCCCATAACTGCAAGCCCGATTACACCAATTTGCTGCTTTGCCATTTTATAAAAACTTCCCTTCTACAAGGTAATTTGTTTCGCGATAGTCCGAATTGAAAATACCATAAAAAGCCTGATGGAATCAAGCTTTATACCCATTATAACCTATCTTCGGTGATGCGAACGCTTACACACGAATATTCTTTATTCTTTGCTGTTTTCGTATACTTTATTGCTTTTGACGTATTCAAAGTAAACTCGTAATATTACTTGCTTTCGTGCACTTTTCCCGTGAAGTAGTTTTATTTTCTCTTTGAATAATATGGGTATAAATGCTGTAAAAAATCCAAAAGCCTTATTTTTCGGACAAATGCAACAAATTTTGCGAAAAGAGCTTTATTCTTTGTCAACCAGGCTAATCACATACTGTTTCGCAAGCGACTTTAAGTACCGTGTTCGTACTGCAAGAACGGCAACCAAAAGGGAACGGGATATTTTGCTTCTCTCTACCTGCGTATACAAGGACTCCTTTGCAAGATATGCCTCGATTTCTTCTTTAATATGCTCCTCCGATAAAATTTCTGTTTGTGCCATCAAGTTTTCATAGAGACAAGCATATGATTTATAAAATACCACCGGACTGATAATGTCATCGGTGCGATCTTTCGGGTTGTTGAAAATGGACCCGAGTACCTTTCGAATCTCTTCAAAATCCAATAACACCTTCAGATCCTTTACAATAAAAAGGAGGGCTGCCTGCTCGATGGAATATTTGCGACCCACTTGTGGTGCTCCAATGTATTCCTTTATTTCTCGTTTCACCCAGTTTTTCAGCGCAGGCTCCGAATAGACTGCCGTTTCGAGCTGATTTCCGAGCCAGACGATATTTGACATGGTGAGCCCTATCTCCCCATCGGCTTTCTTGGTTATCAGCTGCTGGAAATTTCCGGGTAGGGAATCCCTGTATACCACTAAGCCCTCTTTAGTCTGGAATTTCTCCAAAAGCACCGCCAGCTCTAATCTTGTCCATCCTTTTTCCATCAGGATTACCTCTTTTCGCTCGTCCAATTATGCTCTAATAGTAAAATGAGAATGTGTTTTCGTCAAATATAGTCAAGGTATTTTTATTGATAAATCAGACACATATCTTTATAATTGTAAACAAGAGATATAGGTTCATAAGAACTCAAAAACAATCAGGAGGAGAAACATGGCAAAGCGTATTTTCTATTTTCTTTTAACGAATATTCTAGTTCTGACTACAATTACAATTATCTTCAGTTTAACTGGGGCTGGCAATTACATTGATGAAAATGGCATTGATTTTGGCGCCTTATTAATCTTCAGTGCCATCATCGGTTTCACCGGTTCCTTCATTTCCCTATTGATGTCCCGCTGGATGGCAAAGAAAATGATGAACGTTCAGGTCATCGATCCGAATGGTCCGATGAGCACTCAGGAGCGTCAAATTGTGGAAATGGTACACCGCATGTCACGTGCTGCTGGTATTACGAAAATGCCTGAGGTTGGTATCTACCACTCTCCAGAGGTAAATGCATTTGCTACAGGTCCTTCCAAGAACCGCTCCCTAGTGGCTGTTTCTTCCGGACTATTGCAAGAAATGGACGATGCTGCCATTGAAGGTGTTATCGCCCACGAGGTTGCCCACATCGCAAACGGCGATATGGTAACGATGACACTTCTACAAGGTGTTGTGAATACATTTGTTATCTTCTTGGCTCGTATTGCAGCGTTCATCGCTTCCCGTTTTGTAAAAGAGGAAATGGCACCGATCGTACACTTTATCGCTGTGATTGTGTTCCAGATCGTCTTCTCCATTCTTGGAAGTTTAGTTGTCTTCGCATTCTCCCGTTACCGTGAATACCATGCGGACCGTGGCGGCGCAGACCTTGCAGGCAAGGATAAAATGGTACACGCATTGCGTTCCCTTCAAGCTTACACACACAGAATCCGTGATGAGCAGGATTCAGCAATCGCAACTTTCAAAATCAGTGGGAAAAGAAAGAGCTCTTTATTCTCTACTCACCCTGATTTGAATGAGCGTATCCGCCGCTTAGAGGCGAAGTAATAGAGACACAAAAAGGAGTTAGCCGCTGAGGCTAACTCCTTTTATTCTGATTCATTATGTTGCACTTCTCATACCTCTTGAGATAAGGCTCAGTAAGAATACAAAGATAGCTGCTCCGATAATGGCAGGTACGATTGCCATATCCGCAATCACTGGACCCCATTTACCCAATAGTGCGTGACCGATCCATGCCCCGACAAGTCCTGCGATCATGGCACCCAGAATTCCTCCTGGCATACCGCCTGGGGCGATTGCGCTTCCGATCATTCCAATAATGATTGCAATTATAATAGTAATTAATAGTCCTAACATGTCATTTCCTCCTCTAGTGTTTGTTAGATGTTTGTTGCTTACAGAGTATATTTCCGTTTGCAAAACTTTTTAAACTTCGGGCCTTCAGATTCTATCCCTGCCTGGACATATCTGGTATATTAGATGTGGATTGTTTGAAAAATTCTCATTGATAATAATAGATTGTTTTAGAAGAAACCTACTATAAAGGAGGATGTAAAATGGCAGATATTCAGGATTCCGTCATAATCAACAAGTCTGTGGAGGAAGTTTTTTCGTATGCTTCCAATATGGAGAATTCCCCAAAGATCATGGAAAATGTCGTGGAAATTGAAAAGCTGACAGATGGTCCGTTGCAGGCTGGTTCACGCTTTAAGGAAACCCGTGAAATCAGGGGACGTAAAGCTTCTTCCGTTATTGAATTTATGGATTACACTCCCAACAAAAGCTATACTGTAAAAAGCGAAGCCAACGGGTTGAAGGTTGTGTACTACTACGATTTCGTACCTGCTGATGGCGGTGGGACGAGGGTGGATTTCAAAGGGGATATCCATACTTCCGGTCTTGTGATGAAGCTCACCAAGCCGATTATCCGCAGAATCCTGAAGAAGGAAGACGGGGATCATTTGAAAAAGTTGAAAAACTTGCTTGAGAGTGAGTGAGTTTAATAACAGGTAATGGCAGCCGGGCTGGAAGCTTGGCTGCCTGTTTTTTGGGGTATGGTCTTCTGGTAGGCTTGCAAAAACCGCGAATAATGCTATTTTCACAGTTAAAAATCACCTTTTTTTAGTTTTTTGCACTAGCTTGGGGGAGTTTTCGAATGTTTACTCATTAAGCATAAAAAATATGCTGGATCTGCTACCGATTCTAACAAATCTACGTAGCATTCTAACACTTTCTCCTGCCATTCTAACAAATCCGTCTCGAATTCTAACAAAATCGACAATCATTCTAACAAATCACGTTGCCGGTAAAGACTCGGTACAGTTGAAACGAACGAACATAATCCAAAGGAGATCTCCATGAAAAAGCACACCATTCCAATTATCTTTTCGGCCCTGATTCTTGTACTTATGATTCCTATCTATCAGCCCCTTGCCACCTACCTTCATCCTTTGGTCATACCTGTCGTATTCTTCTGCGTGTATGTGGTGGTCTTTTATACAGCTCTTTTCTTCAGGAAAGAGACTGTAACAATTTCCGGGAAGACGCTAAGTACCGGTTTGGGCATCTACTCCCTATCACTTTTAGTTCTGCTTTTCTTTCGGCCTAACGAGCAGGATTATGGCGCGGCCCATAATGTCAATCTTGTCCCTTTCTCGACCATTTCCCTTTTTCTTTCCGGAGATGCCGATCCTCTTGTCGCCTTCTATAACTTGGCGGCAAATATTGTACTTTTCGTGCCATTTGGGGTTGCGCTGAAATGGAAAAAGCGGAACTGGATAACATTGCTCATAGCGCCGATTATCGCCATTTCCCTTATTGAACTCACACAGCACCTGACCAACCGTGGTAGCCTAGACATCGATGACCTCCTGCTTAACACCCTGGGATTTTTCCTCGGCTACCTGCTCACTCCCGTCTTTAGACGGATCATTAAAATCAAACCCTAACAAAAAAACGCACCCTACGGTTTTTCCCGTACGATGCGTTTTTTTGTCGAAATTTGTAGGGGTCAGGCCCCTATTTACTACTTTTATTAACTACTTTTTGGCCAATCCTTGCTTTTCCACAAATTCCTTCATTCCTGTACGTTTTGGTTCACGCAGCATATTGGCCATTTGGCTCGACCAGGTGTCAGCGCGTTTGCCGCCAGTTCGGGCATGATAGTAGGCGGAAGTTGTTTTATTGTAGTCTTCGAGCTGCTCCTTGTAGCTTGTCTCATCCGTATTGTAGGTGTCCTCCTGATAGACATGTTCAAAAGGGAGTCGGGGCTTCACATCGGTCTGCTGGGCCGGGTAGCCCACTGCGAGACCGAAGAGGGGCATAGCATGACTCGGGATTCCAAGCAGCTCTGTCACCTGTTCCATATTATTACGGATACCGCCGATATAGCAGATGCCAAGACCCATGGATTCCGCTGCAAGTGAGGCATTTTGTGCAGCGAGCGATGCATCGATGACGGCTACCATGAATTTCTCCATGCTTTCAAGAGAGCCGGACACATCCGTTCCTTCCATTTCCCCTATCTGTTCATGGCGGTGCAGATCGGCACAAAAGACGAAAAAGTGCCCGCTATGCTCCACATAGGACTGATTCCCGGCAAGCTCAGCCAGCTTCTTTTTCTTCTCCTTATCCTTCACTCCAATGATCGAGTATGCCTGAATAAAACTGGAGGTGGAAGCCGCCTGTGCACATTCCACGATGGTTCTTATCTGTTCATCCGATAATGGCCTGTCCTCAAATTTCCGAATCGAGCGGTGCTGTAAAATGGTTTCAATCGTAGGGTTCATCCCCGTTCCTCCTCTTGTTGGCAATCTTACTATCCATTAAATCAGTTCCTGAGGGGAATTTCCAGAAGGAGCTCTTTTTTCAGAGAATCACGAGTAAATCAGTCGGAGATAGGGAATAGTAGACTGATGCACTTTTCTTAACATACATATTGGGGGAGATTTCTATTAAAAAGCTTGATGTAGTTTTTTGGTTTTCAGCAATTGCAATATCCTTGCTGGTAGTAATTGGTGCTATAGCGCCTAAGGCATTTGCAGCGGTAGCAAGCGAGATTTTCAACTTCACCACCTATGCATTCGGCTGGTTCTATTTGCTTTCGGTTTTATTTTTTGTGTTATTCTGTATTGTGCTCGCGCTATCAAAATACGGAAAAATCAGGTTGGGCAGGGATGAGGATCGTCCGGAGTTTTCCTTTTTCACCTGGATTGGCATGCTGTTCAGCGCCGGTTTTGGAATAGGTCTTGTGTTCTGGGGAATCGCAGAACCGATGAGCCACTTTTTCACGCCGCCACGCGGGACGATTGACGCCTTAGGCGAGGAGGCTGCCCGTGCTTCGATGCAGTATTCTTTTTTCCACTGGGGATTAAGTCAGTGGTCCGTATTCACGATAGTCGGCCTTGCGATCGGGTATTTTCAATTCCGCAAAAAGGAAGATGGACTCATTTCGACCACGTTAAATCCGATTATTGGTACAAAAAATAGAAGTTACATAAGAAAGCCCATTGATATCCTGGCAGTAATTGCAACCGTGATGGGTGTTGCGACTTCCCTTGGGCTCGGAATTCTGCAGATCAACGGCGGATTAAATGTCGTGTTCGGCATTCCGAATAATGCCACCGTTCAATTGATCATTATTTTTGTACTATTGATTCTTTACTTGGCCTCCACTACAACAGGGATCGAACGCGGAATCAAGTATTTGAGCAACTTGAATCTGACATTGGCATTGCTGTTGATGGTCTTTGTCTTCTTTGCTGGGCCCACTGTATTCATTCTTAACACCTTTACACTTGGGATCGGGGACTATATCTCGACATTTTTCACAACGAGCCTCCGGTTGACGCCTTATAAAGGAGGGACTTGGGTCAGGGATTGGACGATTTTCTACTGGGCTTGGGCCATTGCGTGGTCACCATTTGTCGGCGCGTTCATTGCCAGAGTTTCCAGAGGCAGAACGATTCGGGAGTTTGTTTTTGGTGTCCTCGTCATTCCACCGGTGATTGCCCTATTATGGATCGCTGTATTTGGAGGAACCGCCCTTCATTTCGATCTGTTCGGCGGGACCCAAATTGCGCAGGCCGTGGATAAAGATGTAACCAGCGCCTTGTTTGCAACCTTTGCAGAACTGCCATTTACATTTATCCTATCTGTGATATCCATCCTGCTGATTTTCACTTTCCTGATTACATCAGCGGATTCCGCAACGTATATTCTGGGAACGATGACCTCAGGGGGCAGCTTGAATCCTCCATTATTATTACGCGTCATTTGGGGAACCTTGATGGCATCAATCGCTGCCGTCCTCCTATTGGCAAGTGGGCTTGAAGGACTGCAAACCGCCTCTCTTGTGTCGGCGCTGCCATTTACGGTTATTCTGATTGCCATGTGCTACTCCCTGTTTAAATCCCTGCGAAAGGAAAGGGGGATGGCACGCAGGAACAGAATGGAAAAATAACAGAATGCACCTTCCAAATCGGAGGGTGCTTCTTTTTTGCCTTCCTAAAAAAGGAGGAAAATTGTTACGAATAGAGAATTGTAAAAGAGGGATGGGATACATAATACAAAATTTTTTTACCAAAGGGGGAGTTTGTTTGAAAGGAGTCATTTCGTTTTTTAACAGATTAATGCAGCGCTATCTACCTGATCCATTCTTATTTGTTATCATTTTAACGTTTGTAGTATTCGGATTGGGTCTTCTTTTCACCGATAGCGGTCCTGTAGATATGGCAAAGCATTGGGGTGGAGGCTTCTGGGCCCTTCTCGCCTTCTCGATGCAGATGGTGCTTGTTCTCGTAACCGGTCATGTACTGGCCAGCAGCCCCATTTTTAAAAGAATGCTTGGCAGCCTTGCGTCCACTGCGAAGTCGCCAGGTGCAGCCATTATTATCGTAACCATCGTTTCCATCGTGGCGAGCTGGATCAACTGGGGCTTTGGACTCGTTATCGGAGCTCTGTTTGCAAAAGAACTGGCAAAACGCGTGGAAAACGTGGACTACAGGCTATTGATTGCAAGCGCTTACAGCGGTTTCATTGTCTGGCATGGCGGATTTTCAGGATCCATCCCGCTTACCATTGCGACAGAGGGCCACTTTTCACAGGACTTGATCGGTGTCATCAGCACGGATCAAACCATCTTTGCTCCATTCAACCTGGCTATCATAGCGGCGCTATTTATTACATTACCATTGTTGAATCGCTTAATGATGCCTTCCAAGGACGAAACCATCACAGTGGATCCTGCAATGTTGAATGACTCTTCAAGCCTGCAGGCGGCAACCATTGAAAAAGGCGCGCTCACTCCAGCGGATCGTTTGGAGAATAGTTGGATCCTCTCCCTGCTCGTTTCAGTGATGGGACTATTTTTCCTATTCCTTTATTTTGCAGATAATGGTTTCAAATTGAACTTGGATATCGTCAATTTCCTATTCCTGTTCCTGGGGATTCTGTTCCACTGGCGTCCTAAGCATTTCCTGGAAGCGGTGATGAATGCGGTTAAAGGGGCAAGCGGCATCATTATTCAATTCCCTTTCTACGCAGGAATCATGGGGATGATGGTAGCTTCCGGTTTAGCAGGAGTCATGTCAGAGGCATTCGTCTCCATTTCCAATGAGCATACCTTCCATTTCTTTGCTTTTATTAGTGCAGGTATTGTGAACGTCTTCGTTCCTTCAGGCGGAGGGCAGTGGTCGGTTCAGGCCCCAATCATGCTGGAAGCAGCGCAGTCCCTTGACGTATCTGTTGCCAAAACGGCAATGGCAGTTGCTTGGGGGGATGCATGGACGAACATGATCCAGCCTTTCTGGGCATTGCCTGCCTTGGCAATCGCCGGCTTAAAGGCGAAGGATATCATGGGGTTCTGTGTCATTGTCCTATTCATAAGCGGAGTTATCATCTCCCTGGCATTTTTACTGCTATAAGAACACATTCAAGCTTCTCCTACTTGTTAGGAGGAGCTTTTTTCATGATAAAAGTGAACAGCACTAACGTGACACTTTGAACATAAAAGTAAAATGGAAAAGAGTAGATAAACTTATAGCCAGCCTTATAATGGAATACTCCCAGATTGGAAGCTACCCTTTCTACAATCATCGCTGTAATCGACCAAATGATAATATAAACCATGGTTCGATAGCGCCTGAGCTTCAAATAATCGTAAATGTAAAAGAAAAAATATCCGTAAGGGCCATACATGATGTAGGAAAAAAAGTCGAATAATTCAAACTTGGAACTGTCGTTTACATCGTAAAAATCAAATGGGGGGATGCTTATCGTATGATCGAATACCATTCCGCTATTCATGCCAATAAATAAAAAAAGGAAAGTGTAAGTTGTTGGGAACCGCTTTGGAAGTATGAAAAGTAGCGAATAACCAATAGCAATACTAATAAGTATGAACCACTCATTTGAATTAAACGCATGATCATAGTTAACAGTTGAGGCAAGCGTCCAACATTTCATTTTCATCCCTTCAACTCACCTTCTCTAAGTATGAAATATCGAAACACCTTCGCGATTCCAAGCGTTGTGCACAAATAGACGATGGAAATAAGAAATGTCCATCCAAAGTTCCAATTGGTATACGAAATTACCTTTAATTTAATTGAAATTAACTCCAACAATATCCCGATTCCGATAAATAAAAGTACACCACTCACCTTATACATAGGTGACTTCTCAAACACTCGATTGACAAAAATCAGTAACAAAAGAGGATAAACGAGTGTTCGTTGAAACCAGAAGCAAATGAACAGATGGGGCTCTTTAGAGTACTCGATCATGCTTAAATTCAAGCTGAGCATCGTAATGACGTTTTTATTAATAAAAAGGAAGAAGAAAAATAAAAACAAATTTTCTACAAGTGATAGTGATTTTCTCTGAAACAGGAAGAATGCTGCAAAAATCCATGTCAATATGAGATAGAAGACAACTTGCATCTGACTTCACTCCTCTTGGGGTTGCTGGTTGTTTTCCAGTCATTAAATATTCGACAAATTTCGCCAAAAGCCCATCATGTACCCTATATAAAAAAGAGAAGCTATCTAGCTTCTCTTTTGGTAGTATGCTCAAATTCCATCTCTTTATTAATATCCCGTAGCGTTTCCCCATCAACAAACTCAGCCCTTAACCTTCCACTCCACAAGCGCCGTTGCACCCTTGAATGCATCTAGCACATCATGCTTCTGGACCTTTTCCAGGATGTCACCATTTGTCAAAATAACGGGTGTCACGATGCTTTTCGCTTTTTCCTCGATCAGCTCGATATCGAAAGTCAGTAGAGGCGTACCAACTGTTACTTTATCGCCCACATTTACTAATCCTTCGAAGCCTTCACCCTTCATGCCTACCGTTTCTAGTCCAACATGGATAAGGATCTCCACGCCCGTTTCCGACTTGATCCCGATTGCATGCTTGGTCGGGAAGAATTGTACGATCTCACCATTTACCGGGGAAACGACTGTTCCTTCCGTTGGTTCGATTGCAATGCCGTCACCCATCATTTTTTGGGCAAACACAGGATCTGGCACTTCTTCAAGCGGAACTACCTTTCCTGTAATCGGCGCAACCAACACCTCTGTCGTTTTTACTTCGTTTTTTCCGAAAAGCTTTTTCAAAAATGACATGTCTTTTTCCTCCTTAAGGTCTGAATTGTCAGGAAAATAAAAAAGACCCAACACGCCCGGGGTTTATCCGGGTCGTATTAGGTCTTGCCTGCTTTACCAGTCACAATCCATCTTGTTATTTTTATAAAATAAATGACAACACCCTGTTTGTCAAACGATTTACTCTAATTACTAACAGATCCCTTTGCAAGTTGCTCCCAGTCCGGGTACAGATCGGAGCGGCGATCCCGCCAAGTTGTAACAGATCCACTCTGTCTCACTTTTTCCAAAAGGGAAATATCAAGATCGCCCGTTACAATCATATCCTGATTCAATTCGCCTTCCACCACGATGCCTCTTGGCGGAAATGGAACATCATTAGGTGAAATGATCGCTGCCTGGCCAAAGTTGCCGCGCATAAAGTCGACGGTCGGCAAGGAACCTATCGTGCCGGTTGTCACCACATATACCTGATTCTCGATCGTGCGGGCATGACAGGAATAGCGCACTCGGTGGAAGCCGTGGCGGTCGTCAGTGCAGGATGGACAGAATACCACATCCGCCCCCATCGCTTTCACGAGGCGCACAACCTCCGGAAACTCGATATCATAGCAGGTCAACATCGCAATGGTGCCCTTTTCCGTCTCAAATACCTGCAAGCCTTCCCCAGGTGTAATGCCCCATTCCTGTACCTCCGTAGGTGTCAGGTGAAGTTTGGTCTGAATGGCAATCGTTCCATCGGGATAAAAGAGGTGTGCAGCGTTATAGAGCTTGCCCTCTTTTTCAATAACATGGGTTCCCCCGATGATGTGCATGCCCGTCTGCTTGGCAATACCGCTAAAAAGCTGGTAATACAAATCCGTATAGGACGGTAGATCTTTTATCGTCTGCTCCCTTCCGTCAACTGGAAATGAGAGTAATTGGGTAGTCAAAAATTCAGGAAACAATACGAAATCCGCATCAAATTCAGCGGCTGTTTTTACATAATGGATAACTTGATTTGCAAATTCTTCAAAGCTATTGATTGTATGCAAGTGATATTGCACAGCAGAAGCACGAAACTTCATCTGGAGGCCCCCTTTTTCCGTTCTTTTAGGCTCTTTTCATAAAATTTATTGCTTTTGTCCGAGAAAAATCGGCTTTTGGATTTTTCTCAGCAATTATCCCTGTCTTATTCCAAAGAAAATTAATTGGTTAGCAGAGAAAAGAGCACGAAAGCAAATGAATTTACGTGTATTCATGAGATACGTTAAAAGCCACAATGTATGCGAAAACATCGTTTTTTACAACTAGTTTATTATAGAGGAAGAGGGGGGTGCGGAACAATGGTTAATTTACTGGAAACGGATTTTTGTAACTTTTGTGTCCACATTAAACACCCTGTTGGTTTCCGTTCCAGGGGTTCGCTTTCCGCGGGGCGGTGCTTGAGCCTCCTCGGCTTTCGCCTGCGGGGTCTCAAGTCTACCGCCATCTCCCGCAGGAGTCTCACCCCTTGCACTTCAACCAACAGGAGCGACCCCATAAAATCCCACACCTACACCAGTGCCTGGCCCCTCCATCCACCACCCAACCTCTCTCTCCCCCAAACAAAAAAAGAGGGGCCTGGCACTACTCAGCACCGCCCCACTAAAAATAATTTCCCAAGTAGCTCCAATTTCCCTATCCTATCCCAATACCTCAAGCACGGCTTTGGCGACGCCGCTGTTGATGTTGGTGTCGGTTTCCATATGGGCTTTGGCTTTTACGCCTTCTGGGGCATTGCCCATTGCTACGGCACGGCCTACTCTTTCGAACATGGAGACGTCATTGTAGTTGTCGCCGATTGCCATTGTGTCTTCCATGGAAATGCCACGCTCGCTAGTGAAGACCGACAATGCTATACCTTTTTGGGCTTCAATGCTTGTGATCTCCAGGTTGTCCTTACCGGAGGAGCTGATTGCCACATGCCCTGTTTCAAGGAGCTCGCTTCGTGCCGCCTCTAGTCTTTTCTTGTCCAAAGAGAAGGCCAGCAGCTTGAAAATGATGGTTGATTCGTCTTTCAGAATTGGATCAAAGCTGTCAACGAGCTTCGTTCGGCCGTCTTCCATTCTTTCCTTTGCTGCCTTCAGCACTTCCTCATAGTCGTTTTCCTCGTTCACTGACATGAAAATGTCCAAAAGGGTGGCAACCGCCTTGTCATAGTCCTTGGAGTAAGTTCCGCTTTGCGTGTAGAGCTCAAAATACACTTCATGTTTATCGAGGATCTCAGCAAGTTCCAGGACTTGTTTGTTCATCAAGGGATTGATGGCTACAACCTCCCCCTCCATCGAACGCACTTCCGCTCCATTGACACAGATGATCGGACTGTGTATGTCCGCTTCTATCAGGACGTCCTTCGCTTCTGCATAGGACCTCCCAGTGGCAATGACAACTTCTACGCCATTTCTTTGTGCTACCTTTACGGCCTTTGCATTTTCTTCGCTTACTACATGATTATTATTTAATAACGTTCCATCCATATCGATTGCAATACATTTTACCAATCCGTTCACCTTCTTATTTATGTCTTGAATCCTATCCTATAGTATTCCTTCAACGAATTTCAAATATTATACTGCGAAAGTAATTTGCTGACTATTTTGAAAAATATAGATTTATTGGCCTGTAAATGGTAAAATCGGAATTGATAAGGGTATTATAAAAGGTTTAGGCGAGGTAGAATGCTATGAGAATTTCCTCAAAACATATCGGTAAAATCCTAATAGATGACATCTTTTCTGTCTCAGGAAATCTTTTGTTGAAAAAAGGCACTATCTTGACCAAAAAGCATGTAGAAAGTCTGCAGAATCATGACTACTATTTTGACCAGCGTCTGTTGGTGGAGCAGCCGCATCACCTTTCCAAGGATTATTTCCAGCATGTGAAAAGTATTTATCAAAATAGTGTCTGTGCGTTTCAGACTATTTTCTCGAAAATGGAGCGGGAGAATCTGCCGCCATTGGAAGAAATCCATCAGATGCTTGCCCCTTTGGTGGACAAGCTGGTCGAGGATCCGGTATTCATTCGATATATTGAACAAGTAAAAAGCTATGATAACTATACATATTCGCACAGCCTGAATGTGGGCATATATGCTTCCCTGATAGGAAAGATCATGGGCCTCGACAAGGAGAAGATCAAGCTCCTAGGTCAGATGGGTCTGTTTCATGATGTAGGAAAGCTATTGATAGACAAAACCATTCTGCAAAAGCCCGGACGTCTGACAGAAAGTGAATGGAACGAGATTCAAAGGCATACGACTCTCGGCTACGAACTTTTGCGGAAGAATAAAACGATTGACCCGCATATCTTACAAGGGGCATTGCTTCATCATGAGCGTCTTGATGGCAGCGGCTATCCAACTGGGATAAAGCATGAAAGGATTCCTTATTTTGTACAGATACTTTCCGTGGCGGACATGTATGATGCTCTATCGTCCGAACGGAGCTACCGGCCAAAACAGAATCTTTTTGTCACAAGCAAGATCCTGATACAAGAAGCAAGCTATAATCGCATCAATCCTGCTATCGTTTATCCTTTCGTCCGATACATTTTCTCCAATCATATTCGCGATGAAGTGCTATTAAACAACGGTAAGCTTGGAGAAATCATTTTTATCCATACGGATGAGCCCCATCTGCCAATCATTAAAATCGATGATCATTTTATCGATCTCAGAAAGCATAAAGAACTGGAGATACTGGATTTTGCCAACTAAAGGCATGTCCGGTATCTTTTTTTGGTTTGTTTTCATTGGTTTTAGGGAAAGTAATAGGGAAAACTTTCACCTCTTCCAATAACTACCTTTGAAAAATAGTAGAAATGTATTAAAATAACTAACGTTGCATATTTACGCATAAGGAGAATCTACATTGAAAACTACACCATCTTTTCGAACAATTGATATTTTAAAATTTCTTATTCCGTCTTTAATCGGGATTCTGTTATTCATGTTCCCTATTTCATATAAAGGTGAAATCACGATACCTATCGCGATTCTTTCGGGGCAGCTGCAGGATCTTCTTGGAGGCACCATACCATATATCATGACAGCCATCATTACCATCACTGCCATTGCGACTGTCATTACAAAGCTCGCGAAGCCTTCTTATACGAATCAACCTGGCTTCTTCAACTCACTCTTGAATGTTTCCTTGTTCTGGACAGTGACACGCATTTTCGGAATGGTTTTTGCCATCATGACCCAGTTCAAGCTTGGACCAGAGGCTGTATGGAGTGACGTGACCGGAGGACTATTATTATTTGAACTGCTACCTATTCTATTAACTGTTTTCCTATTTGCAGGATTATTTTTACCTCTGCTTTTGAATTATGGACTATTGGAGTTCTTCGGAGCTTTGTTAACGAAAGTCATGCGACCAATTTTCACTTTACCGGGACGCTCTTCCATCGACACATTGGCTTCCTGGCTTGGGGATGGGACCATCGGGGTGCTATTGACGAGTAAGCAATATGAAGAGGGCTATTACACTAAGCGCGAAGCAGCGGTAATCGGAACGACCTTTTCCGTTGTTTCCATTACATTCAGTCTGATCGTCATCTCCCAGGTTGGCCTGGCGAAAATGTTTGTCCCTTTCTACGCAACGGTTGCACTATCTGGGCTGGTTGCTGCCATCATCATGCCGCGTATTCCTCCACTTTCCTGGAAGCCGGATACGTATTACAACGGTGAGGAAAAAGAAGAGAAAGAATTGATTCCAGAGGGTTACACACCATTAAAATGGGGTTACTCCCAGGCTGTGGAACGTGCTGCGAAAAATAGAAGCATCAGCAAATTCTTCATCGAGGGCGGAAAAAATGTCCTCGATATGTGGATGGGTGTCGCGCCCATCGTCATGGCGTTCGGTACAATCGCCCTTATTCTAGCGGAGAATACGCCGTTGTTCACTTGGTTGGGAGTACCGTTCATTCCGCTGTTGGAGCTCTTGCAGATTCCTGAAGCGAAGGCGGCATCGGAAACCATGATGGTCGGATTTGCCGATATGTTCCTGCCTTCCGTATTAGGTGCGGATATCCAAAGCGAACTGACCCGCTTCGTAGTCGCAACCGTATCCGTGACACAGCTCATCTACCTTTCCGAGGTCGGTGGCGTATTACTGGGATCCAAGGTACCCGTATCATTCAAGGACCTGTTCATCATCTTCATCCTGCGTACATTGATTACGCTGCCTGTCATTGCAATCATGGGCCATATCTTTTTCTAAAAGAATAATGAAAAAGGTGCCAGACCCCGTCTGGCACCTTTTTCTTATGCTCGTTCCAGCTCCGCACCAAGCAGTTTTGCCAATTGGAGCATGCCGAATTTCCCTGCCACTTTTTCGGCATCAGCATTGTAGTTCGTATTCGTGTTGACGTCATAGGTGTAAATTTCACCATTTGCGTTTCGGATAAATTCGATTCCGGCAACCTGGATGTTGTTCTCCTTAAGGAATGCCTCATATTTTTCAATGATTGGATCTGCAAAATCCTCGACAATGCGAAACTTTGGCTTCTCTTCCACTTCTTCCCCGACAGGACAGAACAGATCGCCTATCTGGCAGGCATCCGCCGGGCAAAGTTCAAAGCCTTCAGACGTATCCACCCTCACCGAATAGAGGAACTTACCACCTACAAACTCGCATCTCGTAATATAGGATTCCGGTGACTCGATATACTCCTGGATCAGCGTGATCCCATCAACCGGTTCCTCGAAGGTCGGACCGTACAAATATTCCTCGAGGCTTGCCGTGGATTGAAAAAGCTGGACTCCCAGCCCTTTTCCGGCGCGGTTGTGTTTCGTGATGAACGCCTCAGTTCCCAGTTTCTTTGCCGCCTCGATAATATTGGTTTTTCCAACTGCCGCAATCGTCCTCGGCGTGCGGATCCCCTGCTTCTCAAGTGCCGTATACTGATTCACCTTGCTCAATTCAAGCTGAAGCGCACGGCTGCCGTTCAACACTTTTCGGCCATGATGCTCTAGCCACGAAAGCACTGCCCCCGTCAATTCCGGTGCAAAGCGGTGGTCCCTTGTGTGGGAGGATGCACTCATTCTGTTATAAAACACCCCTTCAGGTGGCGCATCAACCAATGGCACGAGCCCTTCGTCGAGATGCCACTCTTCAAATGGCAGGTCCAATTCTTTTAATCTATTGGTCAAATGGTCGGTCCATTCTTTGTTTTCATGCAAGATATATATCTTTTTCATCGTATCTTCCTCCAATTTCTTCAAGTCTCCTGGTTTGAATGTGCTTTATGGTTGAGCAAGCCGTTCCCCTTGCACAAGGGGCATCACTTTTTGGGCAAAGCGCTCCATTTCCTCCAGCTGCGGGGAAAATTGCAGCAAGAGCAGGTCCACGCCTGCTTCCTCATACTCTCTTATTTTCTCAGCAATCTGTTCCGGCGTACCGATCAGGTTTGGCCGCAACCCTCTATTTGATACCGAATAGTCCTGGAGCTGGATCTGCTGCTCAAGCTGTGACTTACTGGTGAAATCCTTGAAGCCAGCATAGGCATCGGACTCCTTCACATCTGTGATTCTAGCAAGCTCCTTTTCCGCCTCTTCCTCTGTATCGCGGCAGATGACATAGGCGGCCATCCCGAACGACTGAAAAGGATGGTGCTCCGTATTTCTTCTGCGCTCTTTCATTTCCTCTATTTTGCGGGCGACCTCTTCCACCGTTCCACCATGCATGACGTACGCATCACAATAGGAGGAAATAACCTCTTTCCCCTTCGGACTCTCGCCCCCTGCATAGAGGATCGGATTCGGTCGTTGCACAGGCTTCGGAAAAAGCTTCGTTTCCTTAAGCTGATAGTACTTTCCGTCATAGCTGAAGGAGTCCTCGCTCCAAAGCCCTTTCAGCACATCAATAAACTCTTTCGTCCGTTCATACCGTTCATCATGCTGGGTGAAAATGCCGCCATACTGCCGCGCCTCTTCTTCCCACCAGGCAGAAACGACATTCAAGGTAAGGCGGCCATTGCTGATATGATCAATATTCGCAATCGCTTTTGCCGCAATCGCAGGATTATGGAAGCCTGGACGAATCGCAGTCATGATCTCGATCTTCTCCGTCACAGCAGCAAGTGCCGCAGCCGTTGACCAAGCCTCTAAGCTATCCTCTTCCGGGCCCTTTATATCATTTAAAAATAACTCTGCAATCAATGTCGTGTCATAGCCAAGCTTTTCCGCCTGCAGAATGACCTTTTTTGCGTAATCAAAGGTCGGCGGCATCTGTTCGTCCTCTACATTTCTCAACCATCCGCCAAATATCGGTAACCAAAAACCAAACTTCATCCCCTATCTTCCCCTCGTCTTTACTTTTCCGGCAAATAAAAAAACTTCCTCGATAAGAAGAAGTTTGGAATGGGAACCCGTCCATCTACTTATCTGCCAAGAACAAATTGTCTTGCTGGAATTAGCACCTGCACACACCTGTGCGGTTGCCGGGTTTCATCGGGCCAGTCCCTCCACCTCTCTGGATAAGAAAATAACTATTAATTTAGATAAATCCTATCATGAAACTCAGGATTAAACAAGTCTTTCGGATGGCTAAATATGTCTGTAGTATGCTATGCGGGAAGCGTAGGAGATATGTTGTTGGTTGTTTGGTTAATTTAGCCTTTTGGACAGTTTGAATGATGCAGGCGGCTAGGAACGATGTAGAACTTTGGCGAATATTGCGTTTCGTGCAAAAGACAACCATTTTTGTGCGTAAATTTGATTTTTTGTGCATAAAATTAATTTTTTGTGCATATATTAATATTTTTGCGCGTAAACCATTGTTTTTTGTGCATAACGTCAAATTCGGATCCGTTAACCTTTGAAAATAGAGCCAAAAAAGGCCACCTGCCGCGTTTTCTACGACAAGTGGCTCCCTATAAAGTAATTAGTTTACGTCTTTCTCGAAATTAGGCGCATGCAATCCAGCCTTTTCGAATGTTGCTCCGATCTTCTCATGGAATGCTGCAAATGCCGCTTCCATTTCAGTGAGGTCTGCATCGGGCTTTAATGTTGCCGCTCGCTCCTCGAAATAAAGTGCCAGCAATTCAACGGATTCCTTCATGTCTCCCTGTAGCTCTTTGCTTAAGTCGGAAGGGATCTCAAGTCCGCGAAGCTCGTTTGCAATTTGTTTGCTCGAGGATACCGCTTGTTCCTGCAGGGCTGCATCCTGGGATTGTTCATATGCTGTAACCGGCTCCAAATTTTCGCGGATAGTTTGAATCATTTCCATTTGAAGGCCTACTAATGCTGTAATCTGCTTGCTATCGTTATCATTATCAGAAGCTGCACTTGCTTCCGTTTCTTTTGATTCAGATTTATTTTCAGTGTTACACCCTGCCAGAACAGCGATGCTTAGTAAAGCTGTCAATAGTATGCTCATCCATTTTTTCATTGTATAGGTTCTCCTTTATTGTCCGAATTAGTACGGTACATAGTTTACTTCTTTTCTAAATGGATGTATACAAAATCCACGAAAGAAAGATTATTGCGCTAATAAATAATTTTCTCACAATAACACTTTTTGCAAATAAATGTACTTTGTTAAATTTAGATGATTGTTGAATCTTTTACTTGCATTGTGAGAGGACATCTCTTACAATAGAAAAATGCAAACGGTTGCACTAAAGTTACATATAATTGCATAAAAATGAATTCGTTTTCAAGTTTTATATACTACTAATGAAGAAAGAAGGCTGTTAATATGAAGAACTTTTTGTCTTTTGATTTTTGGCAAAAATTCGGGAAAGCGTTGCTAGTCGTAGTGGCAGTTATGCCAGCTGCTGGTATTATGATTTCCCTTGGCAAGTTGGTTGGCATGACGGGTGGAGACATCGTGCTTGTGCAAACGATTGCAAGAGTGATGGAGGATATCGGTTGGGCCATCATTACCAATCTGCACATCCTATTCGCTGTAGCGATCGGTGGATCATGGGCGAAGGAACGTGCTGGCGGTGCGTTCGCAGCATTGATCGCATTCGTATTGATCAACCGTATTACCGGAGCTATTTTTGGGGTAAATAATGATATGCTTGCCGATCCGGAAGCGACTTTCACGTCACTATTCGGTCAGGAATTGATTGTAGGCGATTATTTCACTTCTGTTCTTGGTGCACCTGCATTGAACATGGGAGTATTCGTCGGGATCATTGCCGGTTTCCTCGGCGCAAACCTATTCAATAAATTTTATAACTATAGTAAATTACCTGATTCGTTATCTTTCTTTAATGGAAAACGTTTTGTACCATTCGTTGTTATTGTCGGATCTGTTGTTGCGGCAATCGTACTATCTCTCGTATGGCCGTTCATTCAAGGGTTGCTGAATGACTTTGGCCGTTGGATCGCTACTTCCCGTGACACGGCTCCTATTATTGCACCATTCATTTTCGGTGCATTAGAGCGTCTTCTATTGCCATTTGGATTGCACCATATGTTAACGGTACCAATGAACTATACCGCCCTTGGTGGAGCATATACGATTGCGACAGGCGGCAGTGCCGGCCAGGTCGTATATGGACAAGATCCACTATGGCTTGCTTGGATTGCGGATTTGAATAACTATCTATCTGCCGGGGATAAAGAGTCCTATGAAGCATTGTTAAAAGAAGTCGTTCCAGCGCGTTTCAAAGTGGGGCAAATGATTCTTTCCTGCGCTGCATTGATTGGTATTGCGTATGCGATGTACCGCAATGTGGACAAGGACAAGCGCAAAAAGTACAAATCCATGTTTTTCTCTGCAGGTCTTGCAGTATTTCTGACTGGTGTAACAGAGCCGATTGAATTCATGTTTATGTTTGCCGCTCCATTGCTTTATGTGGTGTATGCGATCATGACGGGACTTGCCTTTGCAATCGTGGATGTAATCGACATCCGTGTCCATGCCTTTGGTGTGATCGAGCTTTTGACTCGTACTCCGATGATTGTAAAAGCTGGCCTTTGGCTAGACCTTGTTAACTTTGTGATTGCTTGTCTTGTATTCTTCGGGTTGAACTTTGCAGTAGCGAACTTCTTGATCAAGAAATTCAATTTCCCAACACCTGGTCGCAACGGAAACTATATCGAGCAGGAGGAAGGCGCTGCCGGTTCAGCTGCAACTGTTTCAAATGACTCTTTGGCACCTGCGATCATCGAATTATTAGGTGGAGCAAGCAATATTGACGATGTGGATGCATGTATGACCCGCCTTCGTGTAACGGTAAGGGATCGTGAGCTTGTAGCAGGCGAAGCGAAATGGAAAGAAAATGGCGCACTAGGCTTAATTGTTAAAGACAAAGGCGTACAGGCAATCTACGGACCAAAAGCCGATGTCATCAAATCGGATATTCAAGATTTGTTAGGAGCGTAATAGGATGAACCTACTAACCTTAAACTGCCACTCCTGGCAGGAAGAGAATCAAATGGAGAAAATTCAGCATCTCGCCCAAACCATCAAGGAAAAAGCATACGATGTCATTGCTCTTCAGGAGGTTAGTCAGAGCATCGATGCGCCCCTCGTCCGGGATTATATAAAAGATAACAACTTCGGCCTTGTGCTGCAGCAGGAGCTTGCGAACCTTGGAGTCCCCGATTATCAACTCGTCTGGGATTTCGCCCATATGGGGTATGACACGTATGAAGAAGGGCTTGCAATCCTGACCAGGCTTCCAATTGTAGCCTCGCATTCCTTCTTTGTTTCCAAGGGTGAGGATACGGCCTATTGGAAAACCAGGAAGATTGTTGGTGTGACGGTGGAATATGGTGAGAGGGAGCTTTCCTTTTATACCTGTCATCTAGGCTGGTGGACGGATGAAGAGGAGCCTGCGCGCTATCAGATCGATCAGTTACTTGATGCCGTAAAAGCTCGCACCGCACCGTTCTTTTTGATGGGTGACTTCAATAACAGTGCCCATATTAAAGAGGAAGGCTATGAGCTATTGACAGTGGATCATGGATTGTATGACACCTACCTGCTTGCTAAGGAGAAGGATTCCGGCATCACAGTGCGTGGCAAAATTGCCGGCTGGGATGAGAACAAGCAGGATCTCCGGATCGACCTTATTCTTGCTAGTGAGCAGGTTGACGTTGACTCGTCCCAAGTGATTTTCAACGGGGAAAATAAAGAGGTCGTGTCCGATCATTTTGGTGTGGAGGTACGCGTTCGTTTATAAATTTTTTTAAGGAGCCATCCGTTTTACTACAGATGGCTCCTTTATGTGTTTTGAGACGATTGCGGCTGTTCCGAAGTTGTCTAAGGGACTTATAATATGGCGTGCAGTGAGTTTAGGCCTTTTTATATGTCTGATTTGCCGGTTGCGCCCGGAAACGAATGTTTTTCGCCCGAAAATCTTGATTTGCGCCCGGAGAAGGGAGGTTTTCGCCCGGAAATCGAATTTTCCGCCCGCTAAAGGAAGGTTTTCGCCCACAAGCAATATCTGACAAAATTCGCACCATCCCTGCATCGGTTGTGCACCGTCCCCCCTCAGTAGCAAACATAATAACCCCAAAAGCCAACAAAACTGACTTTCAGGGTACATCTCTCACGAAGTCTATTTCGATTCCGCAATCTCCTCTATTTCCGCCTGAATCTTCTTGGTCCACTCATCCACTATGCTATAGTCCATCGCCTTGACGTAGATTGCTTCCAGCTTCTCATGCCATCTCTTGGCCTCGGCCAGCTTGCCGATTGCCTCATACATAGATTCCGTGTAACGGTCCTTTACGAGCTGGATTTCTTTCTCGTAACGCTCATCAGTCCCGTTTCTGATAGTGATTTCATACATATCGATGATCGAATCGCCTTCCCGATCAGGAAAATACTCGTGCGGTGCAGTGCTGTCAAAAATGGCGAATCCGAGCTCGCGGCAAATGATCATATCCAAACTGTATGGATCAAAGCCGCAATGGTACACTTCCACGTCAAAGCCTCTATCCTCTGCTGCTTTGGCCAGTTTTTTCAGCATCGTAGACTTTCCAGAACCGGGACGTCCTTTAATGAAATACCTGTTTGTCAGACCCTCAGTCAGGTTTGGTACACAGTCCCTTGCTCCTTCTGGTGTCGCTGCACCAAGAAACCGGTGGCGGACATCGGCTTTTTTATCCAGGCTCTTCCTTTCAAAAAGAGAATCTATCAGTGAGAGGGTAAGCTTATTCGCCGCTTCAAAATTCATATTATGGATATAATAGCGCTCCCAGTCATCATGGACCTTCAAGGCTCTGGCAAACGTTTGATAGGCTGACAGATAGGCCTGCTTCTTTTTCTTGGCCAGTTCCATTATTTCGGTCTTATACTCTTTTAAGAAGCTGGAATTCCAGGCTTCTCCTAAATTGATATACTCCTCAATGGCGCCTGGTGCTTTCGGTTCGATGACATGCGGTGCCGTTCCATCGACAATGCCGACACCCAGTTCCCTTATGATGAGGCCATCGACCGATTTTGTATCGGACGAGCAATGAAGCAATTCAATGTCATACCCTTTTTCATTCCATGCCTTGCCGATTTTTTTGATGAGGGAGGATTTCCCCGTACCGGGACCGCCCTTCAGGATGAAAATCCGGTCCAGACCCTCTATGTTTGATTCATATAAACTGTAAAACCCACGTGCCGTATTGCCGCCAGCGTAATAATTCAACACTTTCCCTGCCAAAAAGAACACCCCTTCTATGGTAGGATATCTTACAAAGAACTATCCTCTGTAGCCTATGCAAGGGATGAGTCATAGGTGAAAGCCCACTTCAAGAGGAAGGTCCGCAAAGGAAAAAAGCCAGCACCCACTCATTAAAAGCGGCGCTGGCTTACGTCTTTAGATAATCCGCCGTCCGTTCTGCGCAAGGGCAAAATGGATGCCATGCTGCAGGGACTGGAAGAAATCAAAATGGTTCAGGTCTATATCAGACTTGGTAATTTCCATGCTCAGTTGTGCGGATATCCCGACCAGGATGGTTTTAATTCCAAGCAGTTCTGCTGCTGACCCCAGCTTCTCGATCATGCTTGCTGTGTAGGAGGTCAAATTCTGGTCAATGCCTGTCAGGTCAAGCACCAGATAGCTCGCCTTATGCTTAGGCAAATTGTATAGGGTCTTGACTATCAGCTCATCTGCCCGTTCTTCATCATATTTTCCTAGAAGTGGGACGACCACAATTCCTTCGAGTACTGGTATGATTGGAGAGGAAATGGTTTGGACAAGCTCTTTCAGTTCTTTTGTTTTTTCCCGGACCAGGCCTTCGAGCTTCGCGATCTGCTCCGCTTCTTTTCTGCGTGCAAGGCCATGAATGTTTTCTGCCACATTTACTTCCTGAGGGAAATACTCAATGATGGAGTATTCATGCCCTTCAATTTGGGACTGAATGACCTTGTACCAAATATCCGTTTTGAAAAGGCCTGTAAAGATACCGGCGTAGTGTGCAGCCAGGAAGATGCCGCCTTTCTTTTTTCCTTGCGCTTTGTTTATTTTGTATTCCCAATCATCCTTTAAATGAACGGTAAGACTGTAGTTCTCCACATCCAAATCGTGAATATAAGCTTTTCCCCAACCAGCGGAGGCATACGTATTTGTTATTAAGCCTGCAATTTTCTCGATGCTGATATCTGTCATGTTTTCGAAGTACTTTCCAACTACTGCTCCTTGGCGATAGCCTGTTGACTCCATTACAAGGCAGGTGGATTCTGCTCCCGATACCTCTTCAATGGTATCGAAAAATGTTTTCATTGCCGAGGATATCCAAAAAAGAACAGAGTCTTCCCCTTCAAAGAGGAATTCCCCCTTATCCAGATCCCATTCAAACTGAAGCCCCTCTATGTTCAATTTATGTTGATCGCTCATTAAACCATTCCTTTGTAGTTTATGAATCTATTATAAACTATCTTTTTCAGAACATTAAATGATTTGTTATTACCAAAAAAGGAGTGGCGCTTCTAAACGCCGCCACTCCTCGCCTATATTATTTCAACTTCAATTTAGCCAGGGCATCAGCAAGCGCAGTATTGACCGGCTCATCCTGGTTCTGTTTTTTCAAATATTGATTCACGTCACGCTTGGATGCCTTTTGAGAGTCATTTTTCTTGCGGCGCTCCTGGAAGGTGCTCAATTTTTCGCGATGGCCGCAGACGCAGGCAAACATCTGGCCTTCCCCTTCGCCTCGCAACTCCAGCTTCTTTCGGCATTTCGGGCATCTTGCATTCGTCACCTTCGACACATTTCTGCGATGGCCGCATTCACGGTCCTGGCACACGAGCATTTTGCCTTTTTTGCCGTTTACCTCCAGCATCGGCTTGTCGCAATCCGGGCAGCGTTTACCTGTGATATTGTCATGCCTGAATTTCTCTGAGCTGTTTTTCACCTCATGGACGATTTCCTTGGCATAGGCCTTCATTTCGTTAATGAAATCCGCTTTTTTCAACTTCCCTTTGGCAATCAGGCCAAGCTTCTGCTCCCATTCTGCAGTCAGGGCTGGTGATTTAAGATCCTCGGGAACCAGATTCAGCAACTGTCTTCCTTTGGAGGTAATATGGAGACCCTTCCCCCTCTTTTCCATGAGGAAGCTATTGAAAAGCTTCTCGATGATATCCGCTCTGGTTGCTACCGTTCCGATGCCGCCTGTTTCCCCGATCGTTTTGATTAGTTCGCGGTCGGACTGCTCCATATATTTCACTGGATTTTCCATGGCAGAAAGCAGGGTCCCTTCGTTAAAAGGCTCCGGCGGCTTTGTTTTGCCTGTGGTGATTTCCACTTTCCTGATGGACAGGGAGTCCCCTTTATTCAAGCTTGGCAGCAGCTGGTCGGTATAGCCATCGCTGCCATCTTCCTGCTCCTCAAGCGATCCGAACACCTCTTTCCACCCTTGGGAGATGACAGTTTTCCCTTTTGCCACAAACTGCTCCGAACCAAGTGTGGCTGTTACTGTCGTCTGCTCATAGATGAATGGCGGCATCAATACTGCAAGAAAGCGTTTCACAATCAGGTCATAGATTTTGTATTCCTTATCAGAAAGCTTACTTAGGAGCACCGTTTCCTCCGTCGGGATGATGGCGTGGTGATCCGTTACTTTCTCATTGTTGACAAACGATTTGCTGCCTTTGATTGGCTTGGATAAAATTTTTGAAGCAACCGATTTATAGGAATGGGCACGAACAGCTTCTACCCTCTCCTTTAATGTGTCGACCATGTCTGTAGAAATGAAACGGGAATCCGTTCTAGGATAGGTGACTATTTTATATTGCTCATACAAGCGCTGCAGGATGGACAAGGTTTCTTTTGCAGAGTAGCCGAAGATCCGGTTGGCATCACGCTGTAATTCAGTCAAATCATAAAGCGCCGGGGCATAGCTTTTCTTCTCCGCCTTTGAAATCTCGCTGATGGTGCCCTGCTTATTTTTCACCTGTCCATAAAGTCGTTCGATTTCACTTTTGTTAAAATTGCGTCGTTCCTTTGTTTTCGTATCCTGCCATATTAGCTGGAAGCCTTTTTCCGTGAGTGCCTTCATGCCGTAGTATTCCTTTGGCACAAAGCCCTGTATTTCCTCTTCCCTTTTGGCAATCATCGCTAGTGTCGGGGTCTGTACTCTACCGCATGATAGCTGCGCATTGTATTTGGTGGTAAGGGCGCGGGTGGCATTCATTCCGACCACCCAATCCGCCTCAGCGCGTGCCACTGCCGAGTAATAGAGGTTTTCGTATTCCTTCCCATTACGAAGACGTGAAAAGCCCTCCTTGATGGCCTTATCGGTTACAGAGGAGATCCAGAGACGCTTGATCGGCTTTTGGATGCGGGCCTTTTCCAGAATCCAGCGGGCAACAAGCTCCCCTTCGCGCCCTGCGTCTGTTGCAATGACAATCTCTTTTACATCTTTTCTTGTCAGCTGCGCTTTAACCGCATTGTATTGCTTGCCTGTCTGTTTAATGACAACCAGCTTCGTTTCGTTCGGCAGCATCGGAAGGTCCTCGAGCTTCCATGCTTTGAATTTGGCATCATAGGCTTCAGGGTCCGCCAGTGTTACCAGATGGCCGAGTGCCCAAGTAACGATGTACTGGTCTCCCTCCAAGTACCCGTTCCCTTTTTTTCCGCATTTCAATACGCGTGCTATATCTCTTGCTACAGATGGCTTTTCTGCAAGTACTACCGTTTTTGACATTAAATACAAATCCCTTCGTTTCTTATTCCTTCCATCATCTTGGCATAATATTTGGAGCTAGTCAAAAAAAGAAGAGAAGACCAGATGGCCCTCTCAGACTAGCTTCTATTTCTTTTCTGGAAGCTTTTTCAGTTCCGCGATCGCCTCTTCCAAGGAGCCGATCGGAATCAGCTTGATGGCCAGGCCTTCTTCCTCCACAGTCTCTCTTGCAATCTCTTCATTGTTTCCATATTCATTGTCTTCTGGTACAAGGAAATATTCATAGCCAGCGAGGTCGGCTCCGATGACCTTCTGTTTGACTCCGCCGATCGGACCTACGAAACCGTCCATTTCGATTGTACCGGTTCCCGCTACCTTGTTGCCTTTTAGCAGTGACTCTTCTGTCATCTTTTCAATCAGGGTCAAAGTCAGCATCAAGCCTGCACTTGGTCCACCGATCTCTTCAATGTTGAATGCAATCCGTTCATCCTCCACCAGCTCAAATACCTCTTCCACGTACATGCCCAAGAACGTATTGTTGTAATAGTCGCGTTCCGGATAGGTTCGAACCTCGATGTCTTTCCTTTTTCCATCCCTCATTACCGTCAATACTGTTTTTTCATCCGGTTCCTTAGCCAGAATCAGTTGATCGAGCTGTTCATAGGATTCGAGCTCCACCCCATCGACTCCTACTAGGATATCTGTTACCTCAATATTATTCTTATATTTCCAATCAGGCTCGAGATAGGCAGGATAGAAACCACTCAAATTGAGTTCCGGTTTTTCTTCCATGAATTCTCTTGCTTTGTATTCCGCCTTGATTTTGGACTGAAGCATCATCATTTCATATTGATAATGAAGATCCTCCACATCGATATCAAGCTCCTCTGTGGCAGCAGGTTCGATGTCCACTCCCTCTTCGAACAGCAACCCAAGAAGAAGAAAAGGCCATACCACGTTTTCGAGCGAGGATACATAGGTCATCCCGATCTCTCCATCCAGCTCATAGCCGTCCTCATACTCGACAAGTTCATCCAGCATAATCGGTTCGTCGGCAAATAATACATCGTATCCTGTAGGGATGAATGCCGATCCCACTAAAAGTAATGAGGCTAAAACGATTCCCAATGCAATTCTTTTTTCTCTCATCTAGTAAGGACCCCTTCTCTTCCAACTTTTCTCTATTTTCTATTTTATATGAAGTGGGGAAGGAATAGTTCAAAAAAATAACGATAATAGGAAGAAACTTCTCTTTTCCTTTCCTAGCAGAATTTAGTATGATGAAAAGTAGATATTTTTAGAGATAGGATGGATACGAGCATGAGTTTATTAAGCATAGATGGATTAAGCCACAGTTTTGGCGACCGCATGTTATTCAAGGATGTATCCCTGCGTCTTCTTGCAGGTGAGCATGTAGGATTGGTTGGTGCGAACGGGGTTGGTAAATCCACGTTAATGAATATTATTACTGGGGAAATAGTGTACGATACAGGCCGCGTGGAATGGACACCAAGTGTGCATTATGGATATTTGGATCAGCATACGGTCCTTACGCCAGGAAAGACGATTCGCGACATACTGCGCGATGCGTTCCTTCCACTTTATGAAAAAGAAAAGGAATTAAACGAAATTACGGACAAGATGGGTACAGCAACTCCTGAGGAATTGGAAGAGCTTTTGGAACAGATGGGGGAAATCCAGGACCATCTGGACGCCGGCGGATTCTATAATCTCGATATCAAGGTGGAGGAAGCAGCACGGGGACTCGGCTTGGATGCAATCGGACTTGAACGTGACGTTGCTGCCCTAAGTGGCGGACAGCGTACGAAGGTTCTTTTGGCGAAGCTGTTATTGGAGCAGCCGCAAGTATTGCTCCTGGATGAGCCGACGAACTATCTGGATGTCGAGCATATCCGCTGGTTAAGCTCTTATCTGAAGGAATATCCTCACGCTTTCCTATTAATCTCTCATGATACGGAGTTTATGAATGGCGTCGTCGATGTCATCTTCCATCTGGAATTTTCAAAATTGACCCGCTACACGGCCTCCTATGAGAAATTCCTGGAGCTCGCGGAATTAAATAAAAACCAGCATATCAACGCGTACGAAAAGCAGAAGGAATTCATCAAGAAGCAAGAGGACTTCATTGCTAAAAATAAAGCGCGTTACTCCACGACAGGACGTGCGAAAAGCCGTCAGAAGCAGTTGGACCGCATGGAGCGGATCGACCGTCCGGAAACTGCCGCAAAGCCGACTTTCGAATTCAAGGAATCCCGTGCCAGCAGCCGTTATGTGGTGGAAGCAAAGGACCTTGAAATCGGGTATGCTGAGCCACTATTGCCAAAGCTAACGATGGAAATCGAACGCGGCGATAAGATTGCCATTGTCGGATGCAACGGGGTTGGTAAATCCACACTGCTGAAAACGATATTGGGTAAAATCGATCCTCTTGGCGGGAACGTTGTTCGTGGAGACTTTCTTTTCCCTTCTTATTTCGAGCAAGAGGTAAAAGCGAAAGACCTTACACCGATTGATGATGTATGGAATGAGTTCCCTGCATTAGATCAGCACCAGGTCCGTGCCGTGCTGGCGCGCTGCGGTCTGAAAAACGAACACATCTCCCGTCCCTTGAGCCAATTGAGCGGTGGCGAGCAGGCGAAGGTCCGCCTTTGCAAGCTGATGATGCATGAGAGCAACTGGCTGCTGTTTGACGAGCCGACCAACCACTTGGATGTGGTAGCAAAAGAAGAGCTGAAACGTGCCATCAAAGCATACAAAGGCACCATCCTTCTTGTCTGCCACGAACCTAGCTTTTATGAGGATTGGGTAACGAAAGTATGGAACGTCGAGGAATGGGCCGAGCAGAAATAATTGATACAGGCTGTCCGTAAAGTCATGCAATATTTGACTTTCGGGCGGCTTTTTTGTTATGGGAACTTTTTGGACATGGAGAACTTTTTGGGACATGGCGAACTTTTTGGACATAGCGAATTATGTCGTAAAATGCGTTTTATCGATATCCAGGTGTTTTTCGTTGATATATAAAAAAATCCGTTGATATAAAGTTTTTTTCGTTGATATATAAGAAATTCCGTTGATATCCTGTTCCCGCCCATAAGTTTGGACACGAATCTATTCGCTATCCTTAGATTATGCATTCTCCAGACAAGTATTTAGTGAGGATCGCTACCGTCCCTCACAACTAATGCTCAAAATTCATCCGTAATGTCTTTTGATTATTCTAAAAATTTTGTAAAAATAGTGAAACATTCAATTATATAAAATAAAATGTATGTATTACTAAAAAATCAGGGAGCCGATGCAATGAGCGAAATAGATAAAAGAAACCGATTATCCGAAGAACCATTCACTTATCAAATAACGAAAAAAGGAATAGTGTTTATCCATTACGAGGGTAAACAAATAAAAATTGTAAAGGATAAGGAAGCCGAACGTCTTATAGCAAAAATTCAAGAAGTTGAAGATAATATGACAGAGGTACAGTTATTGTTAGCTAAAATCACTGGAAACTTTAAACGCGGTAACGAAAAACTTGGCAAAAACAAAAAATGAAAAACGCCTTACAGTCCGAGAAAGGCAACAAAAAAACGAAGGCAATCACCTTCGTTTTTCCCTTGCCTATTACAAAGGCTTCGGATTATAGCTCGATCCCGTCCAGTCTGTAAGTTCGCAGATTGCTTCCCACAGCTTTGGATAAAACTCGAATTTCGCCCCACGCTCCAAGGCTTGAGCCGGAATCCCCTTCAGACTCTTCGTATTCAGACCGATCATTCTGCGGACAAGCTGGATATGACATTGGCGGAACGTCTGGAAATTCTCATCCAATGCAATCATCTCCTGCATCAGCATAAACAGCTCCAGGTTCGCAGCTGCATTTTTGTGCAGTTCAAGCGGAGTCAGGCCTTGCTCGTTCAGTAACTCTTCAAACGGCTGCCAAAGTGTCGGTCCCAGTTTCAAAATATGATTAAAGCCCGGTGAGTCCTGGCCGCTCCCTCTGCCAAGAGCGAGACGAATTGTATGGTAATCTCTTGGACTGATTACTTTTACCATATCAAATACGGGCGGCAGATGCTTCAGGTGCATATTGACCCGTTGCAGCTGCTGGACAGCCTGAACCGTTTCCTTTGCTTTCATATTGGTGTCTGCGAGGTTAATATATTGGATGATCAGCTTGAAATGAAGTTCGGCGATTTGATGGATCATCTGAAACGTCAGTTCATCCTCGCAGCAGAGCTCCTGATCCCCCTTTTGCAGGCTTAACAGCTCTTCTGTGCGAATATATTTCTCATAATCGGATATCTTTTTCTCTTCCATTTTTTCTCCTCCTGCTCCCGAATGAAATGGAAAGACTAACGGCTAACGACTACGTTCCACTTTTTCAGATATTTATGTAAACCCTTACATCCTATGTTACGCATTGGCCCAAACTACTGTCAACTAGGATTCTATTCTCCTTGCAGGCTTTTATGCATCCATATCGCCGCCTGTACCCCGTCCCCCATGGCAATTGCCACCTGCTCGGAATGTGCAACAATGTCACCTGCCGCCCACACATGCTTCACGTTCGTCATTTTTGTTCTTGGATCCACCTGGATATGCCGATTTTTTTCAAGATTTACCCCCAATTGTGCTGCAAGATTCGTGTTGACGACATTCCCCCAAGGGCAAGAAACCCATGTGAGGCCTTGAGGTCCAGACCGTTTTCCAATGCGAGGCTCTCCAACTGCGCTCCGTTACAAACAACGGAGACAATCTTTTCATCGATGACAGCAATCATTCTATTATGTAATTGTTCAAGAAGTTTCTGTTGGATAGGAGACTTTCCATGGTTTATATAGGTAATATCCCGCGACCAGTGTGTTAAAGCCAACGCCATATTTGCTCCCGCATCTCCCGAGCCTATGACCACCGCCGGTTTATCCCTGACTTCATATCCATCACAATCCGGACATACAAAGATGCTGATACCCAAACAAGGGATAAGACCTGGCAGGATGGGGATGTTATCTCTTACTCCTGTTGCGAACAGGAGGCGCCTGGCTGAAAACGATTCTGACTGCTCTGTAAATGCCTGAAAGGTCCCATTGTCTTCTGCTACGCCTGTCACACGGTCTTTCATAAAAAGGACGCCATAGCCCTCCGCCTGCTGTCTTCCAAGCCTTCTCAGTGTTTCTCCACTAACTCCATCTGGCCAGCCAAGGAGGTTATGGTAGCATCTGCATAGATTTGATCTTCCATCATGCGAATCAATCACAATCACCTTGTACTGATATCTTCCCAATTGAATGGCAGCCTGCAGACCAGCTATTCCGCCGCCGATGATCATGCAATCGTATAACATCTAAATACCCTCCTTTTCATAGGATTTTACGTGTCCCAATTACTTTCAATAACCTATACCACTCCCCTTCATTTTCCTGAACACACCCAACACCCATATCAATAAAGGGAACACTAATCCGAAAATTAAGGTGTACGTTTCAAAAACTGGTGTAAATTCGATCAAATAGGAAGAATTCGGGAAAATGATTAAGGATAAAACAAAGAGGATGATCCCAATGGGAAAGGTCAAGCGTTTGTAATCTTTAATCTGCAGAGTCTGAGCAAGTCCCGTGGTTGTAATATAAGTAAGAATGGTGAGTTTCATAAAAACGGTAATAAACCAGATCAATGCCATCATTGCTTCAATCCGCTGAAAGAATTTCCCGATATTTATCCCTTTTGTTAAGTCATAGCTGGGATAGACACTTCGAGTCGTTTCATTCACTCCCATCACCAGCACAGACAAGGTGGATACAATAATTAATACCACCCCACCAATCAGCGCTCCTAGGAGAAACCCACTTCTCCTATCGTCAGGCTTATTGGTATAGGGAATGATCATTAAAAAGACAATCAATTCCAGAAAGGGAAAGGTCAGCAGTGAAATCGAAGCTCTAAAAATTGGTTTAAACCCAAATTCATAAACCGGCAGGATGTTTTGAATTTCCATTTTGGGAGAAATGCTGAAAAAAAGAACAAGAAAAAGGATGACAATGAAGGGCAGAAACACTTCCGATGCCCGTGCAAAAACCTCGAGTCCCAAACGTACAGCATAAAGGACAACAGCCAGGAAAAGGATAAGAATGGCATCTATTGGTGTTTCCACCATCATGACGGTCGTCATGAAATCCCCAATATCTCTTAAAACGAAGCTAGCCAGAAGTAAGGTAAAACAGCTAAAAAATACAAATGAAACTGTTTTACCAAGCCACTTTCCCAATATCACTTCCAGATATTGCGCTAGGTCCAACCCATTAAACTTTTGCGCTATCGAGCAGTATAGCAATACTGCCAAAAGACCCATTCCCAAACCAAGGAGCCCTGCAATCCAGCTATCTTGTTTTGCACTGAATGCTAAAATGGAAGGAATGATTAATATAGCTGTACCTACAGTATATAAGGCGACTAAAATCGTGAATTGTCGATTGCTTATTTTCCCTCTTTCCATGTAATCCCTCTTCAGATTAAATTATTTTCACCGTATTAAAATTCCCAAGAATTGAACGAGTCTTACCTTCTAAAAATTTAATATTTTCTTACTCAGGGGCTCTAATATTACTTTTATTAAATCCAACGGTGTCGGAAGTTGATAGTCCAGGCCATATGCAATCCATAGGGTAAAACCGATACTTAATAATATTACAAATACCCAGAACTCCTTTTTGTTCTGTTTCCTTTTTTGCCATAATATTTTTCCGTCCAGGATGATAATAAGGAGGGTTGCGGTTATTGCAATGATGATGCTCCACATATTATGGCCCCTCTAATTCTTTAATAAATGAATTTGCTCTTTTCCCGAATTTTCTAATGGATACATCTACTTCAACGTTTACTGTCATAGTTGAAAATTGTTCATCCCAAGTATTTTTCACCGATTTCCAGTATTTTGGATCTGACCGATGTATGTCTAGGCCAAAGCCGAATACATCTAGGCCATACTCTTTTTGTGCAGCATTAATGGACTGAATCATTACATCTTTTATGTCCTTTTCCGTTAACCTTTCAAGCTCTTTTATTGAGTTTTGTTTTGTTAAATCCACAGGACAACTTATTTCCCCAATGTTGCCCTCAGCTTTTAAAGTGACTTTCACATTGGGACGGTTCGACTTCACCTTGCTCTTTCTTTTTTGGCTCGTCCGAAGCAGTTCTATCGAGACATAGCCTTCTTCCCCACCAGGGCAAGGCACTACCACAATCGTACTTTTTACCTTGCCATTTATATAATTTACCCCTTTGCTTTCGTCCTCATTTAACCAACCTTGAAGTTTATCATTGTTAAAGACAGAAAAGTTGGTAAAATGCAGCTGGGCAGGAGGATCGCTTGATTGTACATTTTCCATCATTTTTCCTGTTTCGTAGTCTCCTATGATTTCAACTCCGGAAATGACCGGTTGTTTTCCGGGAACGACAAGTTCTTCAATCAACTCTCCAAGAGTAACTGCCAATGTTGGTGCCCAAACATCTTGTGAGGTTTCTAATTTTGTAAACATGTTTTGAGCAGGTATTTTTTCTACCGCTGGCATGATCGACAATATGTCTGACGCCTTCGAGTTTTTTGCTATCAATATAAAAAAGTCATAACGCAATTCTTGATCTCTTACTAAGAGGTCGAGTGATTCGCTGAATCCTTCCTTTGCTAAATCTTCTCCTATCACAAGGACCCGAAGGTGAGGATAGAAGGTTTTACGCGGTGCTTTAGTTGTGATTCTTCTTATCGCTTCAAAGATTGTTTTTCCTTTTTCTCGATATATCACAACAGGCGCCCTTGTTCCACTGCCCTGGAGATTAGAAATTTCTGCAGAATTCACTAATTGTACCGTGACGACGAATTGTTCCCCCTCTTTATCAATTCCCAATGCGACAGCTATCCCCAGTTCACCTAATTCGCGGTTATTCCAACAGCCTGAGGAGAAAAGAAGAAAAGGAATGGAAATAAGGATAAGAAATATACTTTTTTTCACTATCCCTCACTCCTTTTTCCGAATTGAATATTTTGGCCCGTCCCTTCACTTTCTCTGATGGAATTTTCTTTGCTGACAAGTCTTGGCCTTGTATACCTTTTCCAGGTTGGCAATCTCCATAATGTATCTTTTTGATCTTCATTTACAAACGGCGCAATCGGGGTCATGAAAGGAACTCCAAAAGATCGAAGACTGCATAAGTGGAGGGTAAGGAAAAACAGCCCTATCGCAATGCCGAATAATCCGAAAGTAGCGGCAAAAATGATAAAAGCAAATCGAAGTATCCGGATGGATATCGCCATGCTATAGGAAGGTAGGATAAAATTAGATATGGCCGTAATAGAGACTACGATCACCATCGTGGCAGAAACAATTCCTGCTTCTACCGCAGTTTGTCCTATCACTAATGCACCTACAATAGAAACTGTCTGCCCTATGGCTTTAGGAAGTCTCAACCCTGCCTCCCTTAAAATTTCAAGTGTGACCTCCATCAATAGTGCCTCGATAACAGCAGGAAAAGGCACTCCCTCCCGTTGTGCGGCTAAATCAATCAACAACGTGGTTGGAAGCATTTCCTGATGAAAATTTATGAGGGCAATATAAAGGGATGGGCCCAGCAACGAAACAAAAAAAGCTAGCACCCGAAGCATCCTCAATAGAGTCGCAATATCCCATCTCTGATAGTAGTCCTCTGCAGATTGGAAAAAGTGAGTAAACAAAGCAGGTGCCAAAAGAACAAAGGGTGTCCCATCCACTAAAATTGCTACTCTTCCTTCTAGCAGTCCCGCAGCTATGACATCAGGGCGTTCCGTATTATAGAGAGTGGGAAAGGGTGTGTAGGTTTTATCTTCTATAAGCTCTTCTATATAGCTGCTTTCCAGAATGGAATCTATTTCAATACGGTTAATGCGGTTCCGGACTTCTTCCACAATTTTCTCATTTGTTATTCCTTCTATATGTACAATGGCAATATCAGTTTTTGTGATCTTCCCGACTTGGAGTTCTTCTATTCTCAGAGAAGCGTGCTTTATCTTCCTGCGAACAAGTGAAGTGTTAGTCCGTAAGGTTTCGGTAAATGATTCTTTAGGACCTCTTACCACATTTTCTGTGGAAGACTCAGTGACCCCTCTTTCCTTCCAACCACAGGCATTTATTCTAAGTCCGGAAATCAACCCATCTATCAGGACCGCTACGCCTCCACAATTTATGGCACTCTCCAATTCATGAAGCTTATGAAATTCTGTTGTTTCCGCAATAGGGATGGATGTGCTCTCTATAAGTTTTGCTAAATCTTCTTTCTCCAATGAACCATCCGTTACTTGGTTGTCTTTCAGCTGAAACATGAAGGCTGCCATCAGATCCTCCATCATTTGTATATCTATAAGTCCATCAAGATAAATCAATCCTACATACAGTTTGTTATCTTCTCCAGATCGAATTTTTCTGATTACCAAATCAGAACTATTTCCATATAAATGTTTAATAGTAGCCAGATTCCGCTCTAAGTCCTTGTCCAATAGTTTGGAGTTATCTGTTTTCTGCGGTAATTCCTTTTGTACACTTGCCGGTTCGGTTTTTCTGGATTTTTTCTTGAAAAAGGACATAGAAATCGCTCCAGGCTTTTTTATGTAGTTTGCCATGGTTATACCGCATTATTCATCCCAGGTGTTAGATGCTTTACCAAAAAAAAATTTCACAAAGCATGTTTCACTTTTTGTGAGCCGGGTATTTTTATTACATAACCAAGGAGGCGATAGAATATGAAACCAACTTATAAAGAATTTCAAAACGATGAACAAGTAGTAGGAGCCGTACAGGAGCTGAAAACGAGAGGTGTGCATGAGAATGACATCTTTGTTATCACACATGATGATGATCGCACAAAGCGTGTAGCTGACAACGCGGATGCTAATACAGTTGGCGTTGGCGATGTTGGACTGGATACTTATGTGAAGAATGTTTTCCGTAGCAAAGGAGATGAGCTTCGTGCCCAATTCGAGGAGCTTGGATTCACTTCCGGTGAAGCGGAGCAGCTTGAAGAAAAGCTGGATCATGGAAAAGTCATTCTTGTCGTAAAAGACGCGACTGCGAGCCATACCTTTTAAGTAACCCTAGAATCTCCTTAGGAATATGAAAATAGTAAACTCCCCCCTTATATATAGAAAGAGGATGGTCCAAGTGGCCATCCTCTTTTGTGCTATCTAAATTTCAAACAGTTCTTCCACGTCTCGCTTTTTCCTTTTTATATAAAAATAGTCATTACTGCTTGCACAATACATGTACTCCCGCTTCCAATCCTCCTGATGACGAATGATGTGCTTAAGCGCGTCTACAAAATCGTATATCTCTGCATTTGTCATGGTGGGATGCATCGAAAACCTGATCCATCCCGGTTTGCCTGAGAGGTCCCCTTCAGAGATTTTATCGGTGATCTCTTTGGACACCGCTTCATCAATGTGAAATAAATAATGCCCATAGGTTCCTGCGCAGGAACAACCCCCTCTTACTTGAAAGCCGAAGCGGTCATTCAACAGTTTTACAACAAGATTGTAGTGCATGTCTCTGATACAAAAAGAAACGATGCCGATCCGGCTCTTTTTTTCCGCTTCGAGAACATGCACTTCCGGTAAAGAGGCCAGTTCACCAAGCAGGAGTGCAACCATTTCCTGTTCCCGTGCTACTATTTTCCCGACACCCATTTTTTCTTTGAGCCGGATGCAAAGCGCCGTGCGGATAGCCTGCAGGATACCCGGTGTACCCCCGTCCTCCCGCGTTTCAATATCATCAAAATACGCATGCCCGCCCCAAGGATTCGTCCAAGTGACGGTCCCGCCACCCGGATGGTCCGGCACCTTGTTGTGATAGAGCTTTTTATCAAAAAGCAGTACCCCGCTCGTGCCCGGCCCGCCTAAGAATTTATGAGGCGAAAACAGGATGGCATCCAGCTTTTCCAAAGGGTCCAAAGGGTGCATATCCATGTAAATATAGGGGGCAGCAGCTGCAAAGTCCACCACACAAACGCCTCCGAACTGGTGCATGACCTTCGCTAACTTCTGGTAAGGTGTCACGATCCCTGTCACATTCGAGCAGGCGGTAAAAGACCCGATTTTCCATTTACGATGCTGGTATTGTTCCAAAAGCGCCTTCAAATTCCGCGGACTGACATTTCCGCTCTTATCCGGCGGTACGACTACCACCTCCGCCAACGTCTCCTGCCAGGTCGTGTGGTTGGAATGGTGCTCCATATGTGTGATAAATACAATTGGCCGTTCCTCTTTTGGTAAATTGATCTGAGCCTTCCATGTTTCCGGACCGCGAAGCCCAAGTATTCTTTGGAATTTATTCATCACACTCGTCATCCCGAACCCGTCCATGATGAGAACATCCTCCTCGCTTGCATGGACATGCTGTTTGATGATGGTCCGGGCTTTTTGATAGGCTGCTGTCATAAAAGAACTGGTGGTATTGGACTCCGTGTGCGTATTTGCCATGAATGGACCGATTTTCTCTACGATCCTTTTTTCTATCGGTTCATATAACCGACCGCTTGCCGTCCAATCTGCATATCGGATTTCCTTTTCCCCTATTGGTGTTTTCATCTTGTGCCCGTTTCCGATAATTCCTGTTCTGAATGTGGAGAAATAAGATTCCAAATCTCCCCCATACTCCCTCCACTTACTCCCGATTCGAGCTGTTATCATCGATCCTCCACCTTATCCTCGCGCTTTTTTCACCCATTATATGTAAGGACGTGCAGTAAGGGAACATTCAAAGATTATCGGTTATTTCTCTTTCTTCCAGCTTTCGTGTTACAATTGAAACAGAAGCTATCTCTCAATACAGGTACAAACCATTGGAGGGAATAAAATGACGAAAATGACGTCCATTACCATTCAACACGATAAGCACTCCTTACTCCTCAAGCCAACCGGCCTATACATGTACCAAGGCTTTCAAGTCCTGGAGACTCAAGACACCAACCAGGCAGATTGCTATTACTTGTTTTTCCATAAAACCGATTACCTGACCGGAAAACATACAACCAAGATTAAAAGAAGCTCCAGACTAAGCACCATCCTGCAAAAAGGCATCTACCTGCCACCAACTCATCCATTCGTATCCTATCTGCTCACACATAATCGAATACACACCTTTCCAACCCTGAATCCGCTATGGGAAAGAATTCAGAAGAAGCACGCTCCCCTTGAAGCAGCGAACATACTGACCATCTTCGACTCCTATATAAAAAAGGAAAAAATCATAAAAGCAATCAAGGAGCTTGCCCTCCAGATGCGACGTGAAGGACAGCTTTTCCACACCTATCAAATGCTGCACCTGCTTTCTGATTTATACCCTTCCCACAAATGGGCAACTGAAATGTCCAAAAACCTGCAGTATCAGTCCTACCAATCACTCTATCAGTCAAGCCTTGCAACACTAGCTGCAAAAGACCCCTTATATGCCGAGCAATACTGTTATGAACGTCTCGAGGATAAAACATGCCTAGCAACCCTTCATCAGCTTTTGAAAAAGGAGGGCCGCATCTTGGAACTGCTCTGCATGTATGCACACTCTCTGATTCATGACTCCCCCACCCATGATTTCAATTACAAGCAATTAACAGCCTTATTCACCGCGAACCCTACCCTTGAGGGGAAAACGGATTATCTTGCCCATGTCGCCTCGGAGCGTTCTGTTCCACACGATAGACTATGGAAAGATCTCCTTGCTTTACTAAAGGAAGAAGGGCGCTATGAGGACGCTCTCCTGCTTTTAACCAAAAACAAATCTCCCATCTCCATGGAGAATTTCCCTTATCTACTGGAAATCCTGATTCATATCGACCCTTCCAAGTATGTAAATATGCTGGAGAACCTGAGCCTTCCACTTTCTGATGACATTTCAGCCAAACAAGCGCAGTCATTCTTCCAAGTGGTCATTCCCATCCTTCTGAAGGAAAAGGGCTTGGACTTTACCAACCAGTGGCTAAAGCCGTACTACGATCAGTACCCTACCGTGCCGGTCCTCCTGAAAATTAAAAAAATGGCCGTCCTGAAAGACGACCCGGATCAAATGTATGCCCTTGGCGAATTGTACTACCAAATGAAGCAGCTGAACGAAGCAGTAGAGTGCTTCAACTGGGAGCTCGAGCTCGATCCAACCGACATTCGCTCCATCAAATGGCTGACCAAGCTTTATCTGGAGCTTGGGATGGTAGAGGAATCGAAGTCCTATCAGTATATGTATCATCATCTGCAGAAGGGGTCTTGATGGTTGGTGAAAATGAGGCTCTGATGAACACCGCTAGTCTTTGACACGGCATAAAAAGAAAAAAACTCGTCAAATTGACGAGTTTTTACTTTTTTTGATGTCTGTTTATCAAGTTACATTCGCTTTTGGATGCTGGGAATCCGTATATCGATGGAAATTTTGATATATCAACGATTCCGGTCACGATATCGACGAAAATGAAAGGATATCGATGGAAATTTTGATTTAACAACGAAAAGAGGGTAGATATCGATAAAACGCATGTTTCGACAAAAATCATCCTCAAGGGCTGTAAAGTTGGCAGGGCTGGACCCCTTTTAAAGTGTTCGCTAGTGCAGGGGCTGGACCCGCTAGGATTGTGCAATAAATATGTTCCGTTCGGTATGGAAGAACATCTCTATAAAATTTTTAGGGTTGCGGGGCCAGACCCTCTCGCTGAATTTAGTGTCGTTTTAGAGTTTGTTTACTTACCCCAGCACTTGCACAAACACAACCTTCAAGTAGTTGCCTTCTTTGAAGGGCTTGATTGTGGCAAAATCGCTTGGTAAGGAGAATTCTTCTAGGATTTTGTATTTCTTTTTGTTGTCCTTGAAGGCCTGGTCGATAAAGCTTTTGAATTTATCCATTCCGAAGGTGCTGCAATTGGTGGAGGCTACGATGATTCCGTCCTTTTCCGTGATGTTTATGGCATCGCTGACCAGGCTGGTGTAGTCCTTAGCTGCACGGAATGTCACTTTTTTGGATCGTGCAAAGCTTGGGGGATCCATGATGACCATGTCGTATTTTAGGCCTTTTCTTTTGGCATATATGAAAAAGTGGAATACCTCCTCTACCAGAATGGACTGCGTTTTTTCGTCGACTCCATTGACGTTGAACTGCTCGATCGTCTTAGGAAGGCTGCGGTTAGCCAGGTCCACACTTGTTGTGTTAGCTGCCCCGCCAAGTGCCGCATAGACGGAGAATGCACCTGTATAGGAGAAGGTGTTCAGGACCGTCTTCCCTTTCGCATACTTGTCCCGGATCGTTTTTCTGACCTCGCGCTGATCCAGGAAAATCCCCACCATGGCGCCATCGTTCAGATAGACCGCAAAATTCACGCTATTCTCTTTAATCAAAAGAGGTTCCGGCGCTTTTTCCCCTGATACAAAATCATCATCCTCAACATAGGTGCCACCCTCTGTGTTGAATCTTTTCTTTTCATAGATTCCCTTTACATCGAGTACCTCCCCGATAGCGGCGAGCACTTCTTCCTTAAAGGTATAGATGCCTTTGCTGTACCAATTGATCACAAGATAGCCATCAAAATACTCGATGGTAAATCCGCCGATTCCGTCGCCTTCCCCATTAAAAAGGCGATAGGCTGTGGTGGAATCATCCTTCATGAGTGATTCCCTTTTACCAAAAGCCATCTGGAGTTTCCGTACAAAAAAACGGGTATCCAATTCCTCATTTTCATTGTTGGTGACGATCCAGCCGTAACCTTTATTCTGATTTCCGTAGTACCCTTTCCCGAGAAATATGTTGCCCTCGTCCACCAATTTCACGAGGACCCCCTCTTCCTTCAGGTCTTTGCCGTTGATAATGGCCTCTTTTGTGATTAGAGGATATCCGGCCTTATACTGTTTGCTGAATTTATTTTTTACTCTTAATGTGATTTCCTGTCGCATCCTGTCATCCATTCTTTTTATATTTTATTCTAGTATAACTCATTTACTCTTTCGGGGTATTTTATACATTTACCCACAAAGATAAGGCCTCTATCCGGTGAATAATGGATAGAGGCCTGTAAATGGTTAATGTGTCGGTATATTGGCATTGTCCTCGCAGACTTTTACCATGAATTCGTATTGAAGCAGTCTTACTTCAAATAGCTTAAGAGGGTCATAATAACGCTCAGGGCTGGCTTTCATCTGCTCCAGCTTCAGGTTGGCATCTTCAATGGTCTGCCCGGTATCTGTGACAGTATTATTCAGTTCTGTGAAAGGTGCCTGGTAGAACATGCTGACATCGGCTTTTAATGCCTTTTCAAACAGGTCGAATTCCAGGAAGAACTTTCTGATGACTGACTCTGTCACATCTTCAAATCTTTCATTCTCAATGTATTTCTTATATTGGTTGTAAAGCAGCTGGTTGTTGCTTTGAATGGACCCAAACAGGCGCCCTGCACTCTTTAGCAGGAATTGTGTCGTGTTAGGACGGTTCAGGATGTTTTCCTTTTCCACGTCAGCCCTGCTAAGCATACGGTTGATGTCTCTGCGCCAGTCCTCAATTACTTTAAAGTCGCAATCCAATTTCATGCGATCCTCTTTGTAAAGACCATTAAAGGTTTGGCTCATATCTCTCAGGTATTCCTGACTTTCGAGGAGCTCCCTGTTTGAGGAATCCAGCCATAGCTGCAGTTCGTGGCGGAATCTAGGCAATAGATCCTCCTGCATGTAAAGTTGGATCTTTTCATTCATCCTTTCATTCAGTTCATGATGCAGATTACTGAAATTGCTATCCTCTTTTACATAACTTGAGCACTCTCTAAGCAGCTTCGGAATGGTAAGCTTCACTTCTCGTTTCATTTCCTGGGTTACTGCGCGATAATTCTCTGAAACTGTACGGATTTTCTCAAGCTCCGCATCCTGCAGGTGATGGATGAAGCCTCTGAGTCTGCCTAAAATATCCTCATTGAAAGCAACCGTACTCACCAGGTTATCCTCCATCGCAATTCGACTGTTCAAGAGCTCAGTCAATGTCGAACGGATAAGTTGCAACAGCTTGGATGTGCGTCGCTCCTCCACAGCCTTGTTGCGCAACTTGAAGTTGGCGTCCATGAAGGTAACCAGACCAGGATGCTGCTTATTCGCCCCGCGCAGGGAGGAGTATGGATACACCCTTGCATCCGGGAAGAATTCGTTGATCCTGTTTTTCGTCTCCTCGATAATCTGCGCAGCTTCCGCCTCATGAAAAGCGGTATCCATTTTATTTATCACAAAATGCACGGGAATCTCCGGTGCACGTTCTTTTATTTTCACAAGCACATGCAGCTCTTCCTCCGTAAACGGAGTTTGAGCATCCAATACGTACAATAGTCCATCCGATAATGGGACAAAATCAAGGGTTTCGTTGCCCTCCACATTTTTCACATCAAATTCAGAAGTACTGATAAGCGAGTAATTCTGTTCTTCCAGGAAGGTGGATGGCCATTTCAGGTCAATGATCGCTCCTGCTTGATGTTCCCCTAAATCATTCAATACCCTTGTCCCCTGAACCGTAATTTCGTTCAATTCAGCCTTATCTTCGTCAGCCCTGATAAAGATCGGGCATGTCTCATCCCCTAACAGCTTTTCCCCTATCAAGGAGTTCAAGAAGGATGTTTTACCATTCTGAGCTGTACCGGTTACGACAATATGCTTTTGGTTCAGGTTGGTCAGCTGGGTAAATAGCCACTTCTTCTGATGGCCCACCTCAAGATGGTTGTTCTTCGCCCAATTGATCAATGTTTTGAACAATTCAACGGTATAGCCTACCTGGATGCTGTCATGCTCATAACGGAAGATGCGAGTTTCGGCATCATGCAGCGTATCCGCCGAAATGGCAGTCGGAAACACTTCCGCCCATGACATGACCGCAGCCGCTGCAAACAATGAATTGGACTGATTGGAAATCTTCAGCCAGTTGCTTAAAAGATCAGGGACTATCCCCTCCAATTCTCTAACCAGATATTTTCCATCAATCAGATCAAGATAGGTTGTCTGGTGAAGATCTGCCACCACATTCCAGGAAACAGAAGAATTCTTCTCCAGGTTCAGGAACACGGCATTGATCGTTTTTATCCACGAAAGGTATAACGGGTGGTTTTTATAGCTGTTCCACAAGCCAGCCGTCACTTCTTCAAATACGTGCTTGTCAGCTTCCAGCAATGTCATCAGGACGTCATGGAAATATTCAGGTGCGAAGCCTTCAGCGTGGCGCTCCTGCTGCACATAGAGGTTCAATCGGTCAAACCAGTGCGGTGACCTCAAACGAATGGACTCATTGACCGAAAGCTCTATCGCATGGTTCCAATCCTCCTGCTCTTCATAGAACAACCTTGCAGTGGATGTCACTTCCGGATAATCAGGGTCGACGGAGATCGCTTTACGCAATTGCTTATACGCACCCTCCAGCTTCTCCCTTTCCACATACAGATTGAAAAGCTGCATTGCCACTTCCACCCGCAAAACATAGTTATCGGTATGGATTTGCGTGTAGATATCCTCCGCCTCTACCAGCATCCCCAACTCGTAATAGGCATCTGCAATATTCTTTTTCGCCCATGGCGCCAGTTCATTGTGAATATTTTCCCACTTAAAGATGGCACTCTCATAATCCTTGCTATGAAAATACACCTCTCCCTGGGCAAAGCGAATAAAGGAGAGATCATACACTTCCTTTGTCTGTTCTGCCAAAAATGCCTCTCCAAGCACCTGGACAGGATGTTTCGTTTCGATATCGAGCATAAATGTTTCAAAATACGTCTTATTAATGAATTTGCTTTCCGTAGTCATTTTTCCCTCCACCAATCTTTATTTCTGCTTATTTTAAAAGAGAAAAGTAATCTAATGGTTCTAGTAGCTTCGTCTCTTGATAGAAAATATACTATTCTGCTATATAGTTCGTCAGTCATTTCGTTTTTAGGACCATTCTATACTATACCCTTTTACTTATTGGTATAACTTTTCCTGTCTGAAAAAAATTCGACACATTTCTATCGTACTTGCTTGATAAATAGATATTCCATCTGGGATAATTTAATTGGTGGAATAATCGGAAAATAACAGGAGGATTTTTTATGCAAATCAAGCAGATCGGTCAAATAGGGATACCCGTAAAGGATTTTGATAGAGGCGTCGCCTTCTATAAAGAAAAATTGACACTTCCTTTGCTGTTTTCAACTGGGAATCTAGCTTTCTTTGATTGCAATGGAGTCAGACTGCTTCTTAGCCTTCCCGAAAGAGAGGAATTTGCAATTGCCAGCTCGATCCTTTATTTTACTGTAGAGGATATCCAGGCTTCCTATGATGAAATGGTGAAAAACGATGTAAGGTTTCTGGATGAACCACATGTAGTTGCTAAAATGGGAGATACAGAGACTTGGATGACCTTCTTTTCGGATGAAGAGGGGAATACACATGCACTAATGAGTGAAGTTACCGTATCCTAAGCTTACTTGCGTTTCCGTGAAGCTTCTCAAATACATTTTACATGCAAAAGAGGGCGCCCAGTTCGTTGGCGCCCTCTTTACTTCTATTTATTCATATGTGCCAGAAAATCCCCCAGCAGCTTATCTACATCTTCCACATCAAGCTCTTCAGGCTCCTCTTCACCGGACGCCTGTTCCTGTAAGGCTTTATCCCAATCAAAGGAGTCCAGATCATCGTCTCCATTTAGATCGATTGGAGCAGTTTCCTCTTGAATGGATGCTTCCTGCTCTTCATATCTAGCAGGGATATCCTCCTGAAGATAGAGAGCTTGATCGATATCAGTCGAGTTGCTATTCATCGCGGCCAGAATACTGGTGGCACGAACAGGATCAGTTAGCAATTGATACACGATACTCCCAAGCAACGCCTCTGAATGCTGATGCTTCAACCAGTCTCTTTGATTTTTGCTAAGAGAGTTCGGCAATGGAATGGAAATGGTTTCTTTTTCCCGTGCACTTGAGGTCGTAACTCCTTGCATGACAAACTCCGCTATCTTACTGGAAAAATTTCTTCTCTCTGTTTCCTTTAGCTTTTGCAGATGCTTCAGCAGATGGTCCGGAGTATCAGAGGGAATCCGGAAAGATATGGCCTGTCCTCGTTTTATTTCGTTCAGGGAGCCGGTTTTCTTCATAGAATCACCTTATTTTACGCTTTTACAGCTTTTTGGTCTTTCGGTTCTTTCGCTTTATCAGACTTCTTTTTGAAATCAGCTATAAGCTTATAGTAGGCATTCGCCATCATCCAGATGCTTTCCTTCTCATCCTCAAAGAAATCGATGTTATAGCCATCCAAGCTGTTGTTTAGTGTCTTCAGATAGTCCTTCAATACCGTTGCTCCACCGCCAACAAAATAGCAGATCTCCGTCTGGGAGTTTTTCAGCCACACATTACGCAGTAGGCGGTATTGTTTTTTCGCCAAATCAAGCAGGATTCTATCAGTAATATCATGTACGCTTGTTCTGCTTCCGCGCACCATGATGTGGTTACGATCATTCTTCTTTGTGATGATCTCGACAACATCCCTACGGCTATCAAGCTCCACGCCGTGCTTGGAACGAATCTCTTCTCTGATCTGCTCCAACGCTTCGGACACACCAAGGTTGAACCCTTGTGCTTTGTCATCGTCCACATTACGGTTTTTAATGACAGCGATATCCGTCGATAAACCACCGATATCCTGGATCAGGATGCGTTTATCAATAAGGTCTTTATTGATGATGTTTGCATTGTTATCCATCACAAGATTGATGTATGCAGCGAATCCTTCAGGGTAGACCTTCACTTCGTCAAATTTGATATTCACTTTCAAACCTTGATATTTCGGGGTAATAAGGAACTCTACCTGGTGAACAGAACCAAGCAGTTTGGAACGGTAGCCAGCGTCTTTACCTTCCTTCACTTCTCTCAATGGAAGTCCGGTTCCTAACGTGTAATTTGCATCAATCACATTTTTATTGCGTGTAAAGTGCTTTTCATTTCTTGCATTTACAGCATCCAACGCTAATGTAGCAAATAGCATGATCAATGTTTGGTCTTCCTCAGACTTGCTGCTTCCTGGGTCCAATTCTGTCGCATTATTGCTTTTGGTAGCTAGGTTACCAATACGATAGATGCTGTTGTTATCTTTCAGGGCAGGGGAGTGGAGACGAACATGCAGACCATCCAGTGGATCCTTATTGTCAAGCTCTTCGATTCCGATAACAGGACGATCCTCAATATCTCTAGCTACTACGTTCGGAATATTTAATTCGGAGTCCATGTGGCCAAAAATAGCTTTAATAGAATCATTACCTACGTCAACTGCTGCAATTCTTGAATAAGTCATTTGTTCATCTTCCTTTCTTTTCCTGGTTCATAAGTATCTTTCCATATGTAGCAAATAAATCTAGTCTGTATATCTTAAGCCTACAGAATGTTTGTCTACTATTCAATCATTCTTGCAATTCGTAATGAAAGTGTAAAAAATGTATACGTTTCTGTAAACTTCATTTACTTGTATACACTTACCGTTTACAACAAACACAAACCTGTACACATCCTTATATACCAACATGTTTACGGTTTTGTATACACGTAAACTGAATTGTAAACTTTTGTTTACTTTTATGTGTACAAGTATACAAAAAGTGTAAACATGTAGAAAATGGATATTTCTCTATCTATCACTCCCCTCCCCTCTTGTGAAAAAAAGAGCGGGGCACCATTAGAAAAACGATACCCCGTATGCACCTTAATAATTATTGCTTATCCAAATCAATCCGTAATCTTGTAATTGAACGTGAAACACAGCTGACAATCACATCCTGTGCATTCTTCTCGTCTTCCGTTAAGAAGGTATCCAGGTGAACAATCTCTCCTTCCAGAACACGCAACTCACAGGTACCGCATTTTCCCACCTTGCATGAATATGGAATCTCTATTCCGGCTTCATGCAGTGAATCAAGTAAACTCTTATCAGCTGGTACAGAAATCGACATTCCATTGCTAAGTTCTGCAATAAAAGAGGAAGAAGCACGAATGATAGGAGGAGAAAAGTGCTCACTGTGTATACTGGAGGCAGGATAGCCAATATCTTTACACATTTGAATATGGGTGGAAATGAACGAGTCCGGGCCGCAAAAGTAAACATGCGTACCTATCCTGTGGTCGGAAAGCCCCTCCCCTTTTAACCGTTGACCCTTCCCGGAAAAGTAGAAACGGGTTTCTTTTGAATAATACTCAAGCAAAAAGGAATAAAACGCACATTTATCTTCACTCTTGGCTGCATAATGAAGCTCGAAAGGCTTTCCCCTACTTCGCAGATCGGCCATCATGGATAAAAACGGTGTGATTCCGATACCTGCTGCATAAAACACATGGTGCTTGGCTCTATAGCTTAAGGGGAAGTGGTTTTTGGGATAGCTTATTTCTAAGATGTCTTTTTCTCTTGCTTGCCGATGCAGATACGCAGAACCCCCCTTTGAATTTGCTGCATGCGCAACAGCAATCTTATACGATCGAGAATCATCTGGACTGCTTATCAAGGAATAATGTCTGATTAAAGTAGAAGTAGGTAGAAAGATTTTGATATGTGCTCCACCGCTAAATGCCGGCAAAGAATTTCCATCTGCAGAAACCAGGTTAAATGATTTCACCGCAGATGTTTCCATTTTTATGGAATCTATGATTACTTTAAGCTTCTTTTCCACCAAATTAGGCCTACCTTTCTATTGAATGTCTGTATACCCTAAATACGCTTCTTTATTTTTTGAAAAATGGTCGGAAATCGTTAAGGAAATTCCACATTCTGGGCATTTCGTGCAAAAAAGAATATTCTCCACCTTTGTTACTCCATGACACCTACAGCAAAAAACAGCTTTTTCCTGTTCTCCGATTCCCCGATACTGTGCCTCTTCATCTGTAAAACCTACATCGATTGCGATATGTTTTATCACATTCAACATATCCCACGAAGCCGCAACATAAAGGTACGTCCCCATTTTTTGTTTGAAAAGCCTCTCTTCCATTTCTGTATGCCATACAGTAAAATCCTTAACGCAAGCTACTTGGAACAGCTCATAAGAGGCTTGGTCAGATTGGACGTGCATCATGACTTCCGCAACCTCTGAAAACCCTGCTTCGTCGACACAGAATACATAATGCTTTTTGTACGGAACATAGGTTAGTGTGATTCTCTCCATCGCCAGCTCTCCCCTATTCTCTTACTCTCTCATTCAAATAATCAATGACCGCCTCCCGATATAGGGCAATGCCTTTGTATTCGTATATGTAGGAAGGAAGTTCTGCCAAAATAGAGGAAAACTGCTTTGCCCACTCCACATTTCCGGAAAATGCCTCCAGAGAAAGTAGATGTGTATGAATGGAAAACAGAATGGAATGTGTCCTTGGAAGGCGAAACAGTTTTTGCACCTCCACCCGAAGATGTACCAGCTCCCCTACATTGTCCTTCGTGACTTGCCTTCTTGCCTGGCCCCAATCGTGGAATGTCTCCAAGGGAGTATCCAGCCTGTTCCCGGCCATCATCTGCCAGTTGGTCCTTACCCACGGGGCTCCATCCTCAATTTTTAAAATAAATGCTTGGATGCGGTCCACCAAATCGTTGTCCTTGAAGCCCGGTATCGGATGATGGAGCTCCTTAAAGCTCATCCCCAGGTTGAAGGCAAGCGACCAGTTGGCAGGAAAACAGAGCTGTCCTGCATCCAAAAAAAGCTCCCTGTCCTTCTGGATCATCAGGATCAGGTCTTCCTGAACATGCCGTCCGATAAAATCCAAAGGCTCCACGGGAAGAGAGCTGGCATCCCCAAAGATAAACGAATGTTGCTCGTTCAAGACCTTATTAGAAAAGCACCATTCCTTCCCTTTCTTCAGAAGACTGAACTTTTCCGGGAAATAAGTGGCCAGGTTATCCGCGACAAGGGCAAATGCCTCCCATTGAGCCTCCATCGTAGTTGGCAAGGATTGATAGCAACGCTCCGGATGTTCTTCAAGAAGCTTTCTTTTGATTTGGACTTCTCTCTCATAGTGATCGGTACAATCGATACTGGAGGGCGGATCTAACAGGATGGAATTATTCGTATACCGAAAACTCTTCCCCTTAAATGGATATGGAAAATTTTCACGATTATTGTACACTTCCATTACAGGCACCACTTTCAGAATATTATATATATTCATGTTAGGGTATTATTTACTGTTTCGCAATATGAAAAAGAAGGATGGAAGTCATTTTGACTCCATCCTCCTTATTAAAGACTTTTAATGAAGCGTTCCAACTCACGATTAAATCTTTCTGGTTCTTCAAGAAACGGACAATGACAGCTGTCTTCAAAGAAGACAAGTTCCGAATTGGGCAGATTGTCGCGAAGATGTTCACCCGCTGTAACAGGAATCAGCTTTTCTTCCCTTCCAAAACAAAGAAGAGTCGGCACTTGAATCGAAGCAAGAGAGGCTCGATAATCCACTACAGACTGATCAAAGAGAATGGCACTCGCAACTCCGGCAGGCAGGCTATTGGTCTCCTCCAGCATCCACGTCATTTCCTCTTCTTCTACATCCTTTTTAAACATAAGTGGAATAAACCCTTTCAGGAATTCCTCTCTATTTTCTTGGACCTCCCTCATGAAATGCGTCAAGGTTGCGAGGTCAAAGGCGCCTATAGGATAATCCGGCCATTTGTAGTCAGATGCCAACTCATCCACAATCACGGTTCCTTTTACATTATCCTCTCCGTACTGCTGTAAATACTCCCATACTACAAATGCCCCCATCGACCAGCCTACCAGCACAACATCCTTCAATACTAGTTTTTGGATAAATTTATGCAGATCTTCAGCATACGTTTTAATCGTATGGCCATCTTGATTCTTGCTCGACCTTCCATGCCCTCTTAAATCCAATGTAATGGCTCGATGCTCCTCTTTGAAATGAGGTATTTGATTGCGAAAGAATCTACTACTCATCCAAACCCCATGAATGAACAGAACCGGTGTCCCTTCTCCCTCATCCTCGTAATAAAGCTCCACTCCTGGTTTAACTTCTAAAAAAGCCATCCTCTCACCACCCCTTCATATCACTACTAGATTATATATTCAGGGAGGAATTTAAATATTAATCACCTACAAAAAAGAGTGATTGCCGCATTACGGGAAATCACTCTAGAGATTATTCTTCTTCCCAAAACAGATCGTTCAGTGTCTTGGAGAGAGCTTTGCAGATGGACACACATAAACTCAGACTCGGATTGTACTTCCCAAGCTCGATCAGCCCGATAGTCTGTCTGGAAACCCCCACTATGTTCGCCAGCTCCTCCTGCGAAAGATCCTTTTCCACCCTGGCCATCTTCAATCTGATATTTTTCATGTTCTCACCTTATATCTTTTCATCATCTTCAAGTTCCTTGCTTTCTATCTTATCACTGATCCTTTTGGCTGCCAGGAATGGGCCGCCAAAAATAATCAGGATAAAAGGAATGTAAAATAATAGCGTGATAAAAAATACGCTGATGAAATAGTAGATGCTTTCTTCCCTTGTCTCAGCAAAATTTACCGCACTGTTGGTTGCAAAAAATACTGCTAGCCCCAGTCCCGTTATCGCTGGGATGATGATATTCTTCTTCAATAACGACATACTGCTGTTTCGATTATGCATTTCCACTTCTGAGGAAAGCAACCCCATGCTGGTGGAACGAATAATGTAGTAAATGCCCTGGCCCATCATAATCACTAGCTCTGTTGTGACATTTTTTAGATCTGCACCATTCAGATAGAATTTCACTGCGATGGACGCAATACAGACCGCCATTATACCCATATAGATTTCACGATAAATCTTGTTTTGCATATTGACGATTCTTTCATCGACAACTTTTGTTTTTCCCTTAAAAAATTTCACCACTAACCCCTCCATTAATCTCCTTTGTTAATTCTATTATATATAATAAATGTCTTTTTGCAATATATATATTGCAAAAAGTTAAATATAATTTATATATACAAAAAAAACACAAAAACCCAAGAATGGTTTTTGTGTTTTAGAATGTCACGATGATTTTCCCTCTAACATGGCGGCTTTGCAGTTTTTTAAGGCCTTTGACCAATTCTGTATGGGGCAGCACCTCTGTTATGAGGGGATTGAGTTTTTTATCCTTTACCATTTCCATCAATTCGGTGGCCATAAAGGATAGGTTGCGGATTGCCCGCTCATCCCTGCTGGCATGGGCCGCTCCCAGTGCGACTTCATGGATGGATGGGGAAAGGGAGAATGGCTTTACTCCGGAAGTATCAGGTGGCCCCGCAATGAAGGCAAGCTGGCCCGAAAAGGCAAGGCGTTCAAGGTCTGCTGTTGCGACATCCCGGCCCACTGTATTCAGGATAAGGTCCATGCCACGTCCTGCCGTTTCCTTGAGGATCCTCGCCGTCACATCTTCCTCTTTGTAGTCGATGGCAACATCTGCGCCGAGGGATTTTACCCACTCATGGTTTTCTTTAGAGGCGGTGGTAAACACCTTCAGGCCAAGCTGTTTCCCGAGTTGAATGGCAAAGCCCCCGACCCCTCCTGCACCGGCATGCACAAGAATCGTTTCCTTCTGGGTGGTGTTCAGCTTCTGGACGACTGACTCATAGGCCGTCATCCCTGCACATAGAATGGCTGAAGCCTCTTCAAAGCTTACACCTTCAGGGATAAGTGCCGCAGCCCTGGCATCCACTGCCGCATATTGTGCAAATGCACCTTTTCTTGAAAGGTTCGTATGGATGGCTACACGATCACCTACGCTGAAGCCTGCCCCTTCCCCTATTGATACAACCTCCCCGGCCAAGTCAACCCCGACAATATGTGGATACTCCCACGCCGGGTTTCCGTTTTGCGCGACTTTATAGTCAACAGGGTTTAAAGCGACTGCTTTGACTGCAACCAACAGCTCACCAGGTTGTACAACTGGCGTCTCTATTTCCCCCCAGTTCATCCCGTCAAGACTCCCAGGTTTATTTAATAACCAAGCTTTCATAGTTTTTCCTCCTCGTATATCAATAAGCACCCTCTGAATAGGTCAGCTCATAGGAATGCGAATAAATTTCAACCAGATTTCCGAATGGATCTTCACAATATACCATTCTGTAAGGCTTTTCCCCCGGATAATATTCGCGGATCGGCATGCGCTGCTTCCCACCGTAGGTAACTATCTTTTCGACTAGCCCCTCTACGTCTGGATCTTGGACACAATAGTGGAATATTCCCGTTTTCCAGTATTCAAAATTATTTTCCGGCTTTTCGTTCTGTGGGAACTCAAATAATTCGATCCCGATTTTATCTCCTGTAGCAAGGTGGGCAATCCGGAACTTTCCCCACCCTTTACCGAATACATCCGTACACATGATGCCGATGGCGGAATCATCCTCCACGACCTCAGCAGGCTCCATGATGACGTACCATCCCATTACTTCCGTGTAAAATTTTACTGCTTCTTCAAGATTTGGGACAGAAAGTCCGATATGTGAAAATGTTCTTGGATATCTCATGGTTCTTCCTCCTCGTAATTCTGTATGATTTTTAATATAATGCATATCGTAAATGATTATCCTAAAGAAAAAAAAGTACGCACTTTCAGGTAACTACCATTGCAAGGGAGGTATGTTTCACGTGGAACCAACAGCATTTCCTGTTAACAGGGCATTATCCATCATTGGAGGCAAGTGGCGCCCCCAAGTATATTGCGCACTCGAATAAGACCCTAAACGCTTTTCTGAATTGGAACGTGAGATTCCTGAAATAACCCGCAAGGTACTGACCGATCAGCTTCGGGAACTGGAGGATCTGGGAATGGTGAAACGCACCTCTTATCCAGGTAAAGTCCTTCATGTGGAGTATGAGCTGACAGGGGAAGCCCTGACCTTACAACCTACGATGAAAAGCCTATGTAAATGGGGCGTGAACAACTGTGAAGATAAATGAAAGCACGGCAGCCTGTTAATAGACTGCCGTGCTTTTGATTTATTATCCTGATTACCTTTGTTCCTTCAGACCATCATTTAAGATGCCTTCTTCCAAAACAGCAAATTTGTCTCCGTACACCTTTGTGATGTGCTTTTCCCCCCAAGCACATAATGAGTCGAGAATTCCCTGTAAACTCCAGCCATATTCACTTAATTCATATTCAACCTTTGGAGGAACCTGATTATAGACGATACGATTTATCACACCGTCCTCCTCAAGCTCGCGCAATTGCTGTGTGAGCATTTTTTGCGTGATGCCGGGCATCAATCGTTTAAGTTCGCTTGTCCGCTTTTTGCCATGTGTAAGATGACATAAAATGACGGTTTTCCACTTTCCGCCGATCACTTCGAGTGTGGCCTCTACTGATATATTGTACTTCTTCTTTTGCATAGAATGACCCTCCTGATTCTAAGGAACCTAAAAGTGCCTATATTACTTTTTGGTATCTATGGCACTTTAAAGTACGTTCTTCTCATAAGGTTCCCTTTGTATAATAATAACATTTGCCGGCTAACTTACACCAATCTCATTTTTATATAGTGTGCAGCCATTGAGAGTCTTGCATACAACAAAGAACAGAACCCAAGGAGGAGAAAAAATGAGTTTAGATAAGAAAAGAAGTATCTTCGCACTGCTTGCTTTGGCAATTAGTGCATTTGCCATAGGGACAACCGAATTCATCAGTGTTGGATTATTGCCGCTGATTTCGCAGGACCTTGATGTCCCTGTTACAACAGCAGGGTTGACCGTTTCCTTATATGCTTTAGGAGTTACGTTAGGAGCACCCATATTAACCGCTCTAACATCTAGAATGTCACGAAAAACCTTATTGCTTTGGATTATGGTCATCTTCATCATAGGAAATAGTATCGCAGCCAGTGCAACCGGGATTGGCATGCTGCTTTTTGCCCGCGTGATAGCTGCTTTTTCTCATGGTGTGTTCATGTCGATCGGCTCCACTATTGCCGCCAATTTGGTGCCTGAAAATAAAAGGGCCACAGCAATTTCCATTATGTTTACAGGCCTTACAGTAGCGACTGTTACGGGTGTACCATTCGGGACATTTGTTGGTCAGCAGTTTGGATGGAGGATCGCTTTTATGGCAATCGTCGCTGTCGGAATCATCGCTTTCCTTGCCATCAGTATCCTTATCCCTTCCGATTTGCCAAAGGCTGCTAAGACAAAAATCAGTGATCAAGCCAAGCTTCTGAAAAACGGCAGATTACTCCTTGTATTTATGATTACTGCATTAGGATATGGTGGTACGTTTGTTGTATTTACCTATTTAGCGCCACTGCTACAGGATATAACAGGTTTTGGGGCAGAAACAGTCGTCATTATTTTACTTGTTTATGGAATTGCCATCGCTATCGGAAATATCATTGGCGGAAAGGTAGCCAATCAAAAACCAATTGTCGCGCTCTTTTATATGTTTTTAGTACAGGCAATCGTCCTGTTTGCCTTAACCTTTACTGCACCGTATAAAATAGCCGGTTTAATTACCATCTTTTTGATGGGGATCTTTGCTTTTATGAATGTTCCGGGACTGCAGGTATATGTGGTGATGCTTGCGGAGAGGTTTGTGCCAAGTGCAGTTGATGTAGCTTCTGCCATCAATATAGCAGCATTTAATGCCGGCATTGCTATAGGATCTTATTTAGGCGGAGTGATCACTGACTCAATCGGATTGATTCACACAGCCTGGATCGGCGGGATCATGGTGCTTGCAGCCGTCCTTCTAACAGGCTTGAGCATGTCCCTTGAACGAAAGGATAACCAAGAAAACCGCTTTAAAGCAGCATAAATACAACCAAATGGCATTAAAAAAGGTATAATCCCACACTCAGTGCGGATTATACCTTTTTATGTCATAGATTAAATTTCTTCCCGATTCCAGTGGCGATGTGCGGATATAGCTTCAATAAAGCTAGCAGAGAACTGTTTCATATCCTCTCCTGCCACCACACCTGGACTATCCGATATTTCAAGCTTTTGCAGCCACTTCACACCATCATGAGTTGCTCCAATCGGTTTGAAATGGTCAAAGGCTTCTTCTACAAAATAGGTGGTTTCCCGGTCGAATTTCTTGTCCGTTTCTTTGCCTCCTACAACATAAAGCGCATCGAATAGGACAGAATCACAAGTTAAGAATGTATGATCGACCTCCAATTCGGAGCCATCCGACCCCTTTACCACTCCAAGCTTTGTACAGATAATCTCCGGTTGCACACCTTGGTCTTTCAGTGTATCCAACACCGTCTTCACTTCGCTTCCGTTGTATTGGTCCGCGATGATCACCCCAACTTTTCGAGTATCCGGTTTTTTCACCGTTTTCTCCTGGCTTAATGCCGGCGAAGCCTTGCTTACTCGTGATTCCTGCCCTTCAGGTGGGGTTGCACCGATTGCTTCAGCAAAAGTGGATGCAAGCTCTACACTGACATTGGTGAACATATCCACTACCTGTTGCTGGACGGATTTGCTTTTCACTTTGCCAAGCTCAAAGCTGAATGCCTGTTTGATATGCTCTTTCTCAGGCTCGCTCATGCTGTTCCAGAACATTGTGGCCTGGGAGAAGTGGTCCTTGAAGCTCTCACTTCTGCTGCGCACCTTGCGCCCTTCCACCTTTTCCTGATAGTGCACATAGCCGCCTTCCTTTTCACTCACTGGTCTTGGTGTGTTGGAGGCAAGGGAATTTTTATGATAGCTTACAGGGCCGCGATTGATGGTTTGACGGCCATAGCCATCCCTTTGGTTGTTATGGAACGGGCATACAGGACGGTTGATTGGCAACTCATGAAAATTGGGTCCGCCAAGTCGGATTAATTGTGTATCAGTATAGGAGAATAAACGTCCCTGCAGCAATGGATCATTGGAAAAATCGATTCCCGGCACCACATGCCCAGGGTGGAAGGCTGCCTGCTCGGTTTCGGCAAAGACATTGTCTACGTTACGATTCAAGGTCATTTTCCCGATGATCTTGACGGGAATGTCCTCTTCCGGCCACAGCTTTGTAGGGTCGAGAATATCAAAATCAAATTTAAATTCATCTTCCTCGGCAAGAATCTGAACGCCGAATTCATATTCCGGATAATCCCCGTTTTCGATGGACTCCCACAGGTCACGGCGATGGAAATCGGGATCTTTTCCGTTTATTTTCTGCGCTTCATCCCATACGAGGGAGTGCGTGCCAAGCACCGGCTTCCAATGGAATTTGACGAAATGAGCCTTTCCTTCTTCATTTACAAAGCGGAAAGTGTGCACTCCGAACCCTTCCATCATCCTGAGGCTCCTTGGTATCGCACGGTCTGACATGGCCCACATCACCATGTGCGCGGACTCCTGGTTGTTCGCTACAAAGTCCCAGAAGGTATCATGCGCCGAGGCAGCCTGGGGCATTTCGTTATGGGGCTCCGGTTTCAATGCATGCACCAGATCCGGAAACTTCATGGCATCCTGAATGAAAAAGACCGGGATATTATTGCCGACCAAGTCATAGTTTCCTTCCTCTGTATAGAACTTTGTAGCAAACCCACGAGCATCCCGCACAGTCTCACCGGATCCCCTGGAACCCGCAACCGTGGAGAATCGGACAAAAACAGGCGTCTTTTTCGATGGGTCCTGCAGAAAGCCCGCCTTTGTATATTCCTTCATAGACTCATATAATTCAAACTCGCCATGTGCCGCGAATCCACGTGCATGTACAATTCGCTCCGGAATGCGTTCATGGTCGAAGTGCGTCATCTTTTCTCTGAAATGGAAATCCTCCATCAAGGTCGGGCCGCGTTCGCCTGCTTTTAGCGAAAATTCATCCTCCGACACCTTCACGCCTTGGTTGGTGGTCATCTCTTTGCCTTCATCTTTTACACGAAACTGTTCCAACTGATCGTTTTTGCGGTTTTCATTACTCAAACTGCGTTCCTCCCCTTGGTAACATTTATGTAAAACAAATACCCTTTTCACGTACCCTTCTGGATTGTCGGACAAACGGGTATTTGGGGATTCTTTTTTACTATTTTTTGAGAGAGTCCTTTACTTTCTAGGAGAAAAAAAACATCCACTCCCCCCAGAGGTTAGTGGATGTTTTCTGTTTCAAATATCAAGGTATGGAGCTTCTTTCTGATACTTCTGATAGGCGTCTCGCGACCATAGTGGACGGCATTGGAGAGAAACACGGCGATCAGCTCATTGGTCGGGTCTACCCAGAAGCTCGTGCCGGTAAAGCCGGTATGACCGAATGAACCAATCGACCATTTATCCCCACAGGACGGAGCCTCCCCAATTCCGTTCCAGACCTCAAAGCCCAGTCCACGATTAAACTGGCGATGTTCAACTGCCATTTTCAGAAAAGCGGGGGGAATAACCGATTGCGAGCCGGGATACAGCAGGATTCTTGCGTATATCGCCATATCCTCTATCGTGGAGAATAGCCCCGCACTTCCGCTGACCCCTCCAAGTTGGTACGCCTTTTCATCATGAACCTCCCCTTGAATATAGCTATCCTGATACTTTTCTGTGGAAGCTGCCTTCTTTTTTGCCTCTTCGGCTAGATTAAAACGGGTATGCTTCATTCCCCACGGTTCATGGATCTGTTCCTTCACAAATATGTCGAGTGCCTGAGCGGTGACATTCTCTGTTATTTTTCCGAGCAGGATCATGCCAAGGTCGCTGTAGATCATCTTTTGACCAGGTTCATAGGTTAATTCCTTTTGATAGATTTCCTGGAGGACGTCTCTTTCTATTTTTCTTTCCCTATAAGGGAGATCTGCAGAAAAACCGGAAGTGTGCGTCAGCAGATGCTCGATGGTCACATCATTGTGTCTGAACCTAGGCAATACGTCCCTGACCTTGGTATCAAGTTTCAATTCTTTTTTTGCTATAAGATACAGGATTGACGGTACTGTGGCAGAAATTTTGGTTAAAGAGGCTACATCGAATAGCGTATTTGCACAGATGCGTTGCTTCACACCATTCTTATCAGTAAAAGACCCGAAAGATTCCAAGCATTTCACTTCGTCATTTTTAGATACGTAGAGGACCCCACCTGGAATTTCCCCCGTTTCCACCAGCTCTTTGATATAATCTTTATACAAGATGGTATGCCTCCAATCTCTTAATCTAACTTTTCTATCATTATATAATAAATGCACTAGTTGGATTTCCTTAAAAAGGAATAATTAAATTTAAGGTAGTTTTATTTAAAATGAGGGAGAAAAAATATGAATCAAGCTTCACAAAAATATTGGAATGAGTTTTGGACATCCAAAGGTCACGAAAAACCAAGATCAGTGAGTGCGTGGCAATTTGGATCTAAACCAGACCATTTAGCTCAATTAGTAATGGATGGTGTTAAAACAGCCACTTGTTCTGGTTTGATTTTTTATGAAATGGAAAACGAGCCTCTGCCTGCCGTGGAAGATTATAGTGTAATTTTAAATGGCAATGATGAACCCTTGGCGATCATTAAAACCGTCGATGTTAAACTGATGCCAATGAATGAGGTTCCAGAGGAATTTGCTGTTGCTGAAGGCGCAGGGGATCGAACATATCAATATTGGAAAGAGGCGCACGAAAAGTTCTTCAAGAAAGAGCTGCGTGATTTAGGACTAGAATTCTCAGAAGATATGATGTTGGTATGTGAACGTTTTAAATTAGTAGATATAAAAAATAAGTAAAAAAGCTTGGGCATTTCCAAGCTTTTTTATCCTTTAATCAGCTCAATATCCCGTGAACGCCACCGAGCAAAGTGAATATAACAAGATGGTCCCCGATTGCAATTAGAAATGCCTTTTTGGTCATCAATCCAAACAATGAATTTTTAAAGTAAACCAATGAGATCATTACACCTATCATCGCACCTATCATAAGTCCATCCACTAGGGTATTGGCACCTGTTGCCTCTGTGAGAACCGACATGATAAAAGAACTGATAAAAGCAATGATGACAGAAACGATGTATTTGAGAGGCCCCTCACTTTGCGTGAATTGTGCATCCTTTTTCTTTCCAAGCATGATGGAATAGTAAATGCCCCCATAGACCATATAAAGGATCCCACCTGCTAATATTGCCAGTAAACTTAATTCCTTCAAATCCAATTCCATACTTGTTCCCCCTATTTCGGTTCGATGGCTAAAGCGATCGCTTTAATTTTACATTGCAGGCTTAACGTACCAGGAATGGGCTCCGCCTCTACCAGTTCCACTGGATTCGCCAGATACTTATACCCGCTTTTAGGCAACCAGAAGCTGTAAAGCTCCGAATAGCATTCGATCAATCTGTTGCGCTCTGCATAGTCCAAAGGCTCATCAAATTCATAGATGACGTGCTTCCCGCCCCGGAAATGATAGATCCGCTCCTGCTCCAAAGCGAGCTTGTCGGGATCATTTACGGGTAAAAGACAGTCATACCTGCTTTTTTCGGGTGGGGTGATATACGGATTATTCTTTGGTATTCCGTACATAACCGTATCCTCTTTCACCAGATCCCTTGCATTCGCAAAACGATAGATTTCCTCCCAAACACTTGGCACACCTTCTGTATAAGGTCCGACGCTTTGCCTTTTCACTGCTGTAAATGCAGGGAATTCAGCGGTATTGACCTTTTTCAAGTTAAGCCACTGAAACTTATTATAGCCCTCGTGCTCATGGTGTGCTTTCTCCATCTTGCGGGATTGTTTAGATTTCTTGCTATCATCTTCGTATTCACGTGGGAACCGCTCCAGATATCCCCCTTCCCGCCACTTTTTCGGACTCATCTGGAAATTAGCCACAAAGGTAGCCGTAAAATAGGAGAGAGAGGAAAAGCCGCACATGAGTGCAATCTGGGTAATGGGAATCTGATGTTCATAGATAAGGAAATGTGCTGCGTTCTCTAGGCGCAGCCTTTTAACATAATTTGCAGGTGTTTCCCCTACTATCCCCTTGAAAAGCCTTTGGAAATGATAGGGGGAATATGTGGATACCTTTGCCAGCTGTTCGAGGGCGAGTGATTGGTCGAGATTGACTTCTATAAATTCGAGGACATTGTCTATCTGGTAGTGCTGCTCTTTTGTGTACATGTATGTATAAAACCCCTTGCATTAGCTTTTATTGGTAATTTTATTATAGCAAGAAAACGCGAAAAGAACCGGAATATATCCGGTTCTTCGTGTATGATGCACTTTTTTAGATGGACACATCTCCGATGGAAAATGACCATTTGAGTGCTTCTGATAGCTTATGTAAGGTAGAAACTTGAACATCCACCGTTCCTGCTTCGATTGCAGCGATGTCGTTTACATTCAAGCCTGTTAAAAGGGCAAGGTTCTCTTGATCGAGGCCTCGTCTTGTTCTAGCCGTGATTAGTTGTTTGCCAATAATGTTCACCATAGTCCCCCCTGTTTATGAAAGCGATTACATCCATCCTCATTATAATTAAATTTTTCGAAAATTACAATATCAATTTAGTGAAGGCTCTAACTCCGCTGTTGATTTCCGCACTAGGCGCAGCGACCCAAGGGGCGGTATTGGAGCCTCCTCGGGCTTCGCCTGTGGGGTCTCCAGCCTACCGCTATCTCCCGCAGGACAAGGAAGGCTGCGGCAGCGATACCTCGCACGAAGAAAATGCTCGCATTTTCGAGGAGTCTTCGCCTATTGCTCCAATCAACAGCTAGTATACATAAAAAGATTTTGAGCAGGTTATATTACATATTTTTATTGCTTTCATCAAAAGAAAGGCCCTACTAAAGCAGCCATTAATAAAGGCAGTACACCTCCACACTCGGTGCACTGCCTATTTGAAAGATTCAAGACGAAGATTAATATCCTGTTCCTTTTCCGCCTGTAACGATTGCGATGCCTGAGCTTGCTCCGATACGTGTTGCACCGGCCTGGACAAGCTTTCTGGCGGTATCAAGGTCTCTTACGCATGCAGAGGCTTTTACGCCCATATCAGGACCTACAGCTTCTCTCATGAGCTTGATGTCTTCAGCAGTGGCACAGCCAGGTCCAAACCCTGTGGAGGTCTTTACAAAGTCCGCTCCTGCCATTTTTGCAAGGATACAAGCTTTTTTCTTTTCTTCATTTTCAAGGAGTCCGGTTTCGATGATTACTTTTACAGGTGCATGGCCTTTTGCTGCCATTACTACCGCCTCGATATCCTTTTTCACCGTTTCGAAATCGCCGGATTTAAGGGCGCCTATATTCATCACCATGTCGATTTCCGTTGCGCCGCTTGCGATGGCATCTCTTGTTTCGGACACTTTCACGAAGCTGTTCGTTGCGCCTAAAGGAAAGCCTACAACCGTTGTAATCCCGACATTGGAGCCTTTCAGTTCCTTTGCAGCAGTTGCCACCCAGTAAGGATTGACACACACTGTCGCGAAGTTATATTCTTTCGCTTCTTCACAAAGCTTGATCACTTGGTCTTTTGTGCTTTCAGGCTTCAAAAGCGTATGGTCGATCATACGCGCAATGGAAGGCCCTGTGATGATATTGGAAGAGGAGCTTAAAAAATTACTGGTTTGCCCAGTAGCAGCTGCTGCTTGTACAGGCCTGCCATCCTTCAATTCCTGTTTATTTGTAAGCTGTTCCATGATTTGATTCGTTATTTGTTCCACCAATGCTTCTATTTGCATTGTTTCCACCTCACATTAATGTAATCGGTCGACAATTCCAGCAATGACTGCATCAAAGGCGCCGTTCGGGTCTCCGATGATGTCCCTTGCCGATCCACCTTCTTCTAGAATGAGCACATAGTCTCCCGCTCCTGCATGGAAGTGATCGATGGCGATCATTGCATCGCCGCACGCCTTCCCCTGTGCATCAACGGGAATGACGACCATGAGCTTTTTGTTTTGGTGACTTGGTGTTTTAATCGTCGAAACGACGTTTCCAACGACTTTTGCCAGCTTCATAGAGTGCTAGGCAGGATTTTCTCGATATCTTGGTGTGGTCTAGGAATAACGTGAACAGATAGGAATTCCCCTACACGCTGTGCTGCATCTGCGCCTGCTTCTGTTGCCGCTTTTACCGCTCCTACGTCTCCACGAACCATGACAGTTATCAGGCCACCGCCTACTTGCACCTTACCTACTAAAGATACGTTTGCAGCCTTCATCATTGCATCTGCCGCTTCGATTGCTCCTACCAAACCTTTTGTTTCGATCATTCCTAATGCGTTGCTCATTTATATTTCCTCCATTCGTTTTACGTTGTAATAGTCGATGATTCCTAGGATCCCTGCATCCGAGGGAACAAGATCTTTATTTAATGGGAGGGAGGATTCCCGGCTTTTTGCCAGGTACACAAGATCCCCTTCTCCGGATTGCCCGATGGTATCTATAGCAACAAGTGGTTTGCCTTTATTCTGCAGTTGATCATCCACAGGCTGGACAATCAGGAGCTTTAAACCTTTTAAATTGTCGTCTTTATGTGTACAGATCATATTACCGATCACTTTTGCTACAAACATGCTCTAACCTGCTTTCAGCGTTTGATAAAACGGCTTTCGATTTCCATGACTTTGGTCACACGGCGGTCATGGCGACCACCGGCAAAGTCCGTCTCAAGCCATGTCTTGACTAATTGTTTGGCAAGACCTTCCCCGATGAATTGCCCTCCGATGGACAGCACATTGGCATTGTTATGCTCACGGCTATTGATCACAGAGGATAGGTCCCAGCAAACGGCTCCACGGACACCAGGTATCTTATTCAGTACCATGCCGCTTCCTACTCCGACACCATCGATCATGATGCCGACATAGGCCGGATTTGTCGCCACACACTCGCCGACAAGAAAGGCAATGTCAGGATAGTCAACGGATTCCTCCGCTTTGCAGCCAAAGTCGAGATATTCATAGCCAAGCTCCGTCAAATAAACCTTCAACGCTTCCTTCAGTTCGTATCCACCATGGTCGCATCCTATTGCAACTTTTTTCATTTACATGTCTCCTTTGGCAAATACAGCAATGATTTTTTCAAATGATTCTGCGTTCAGGCTGGCTCCGCCTACCAGCACACCGTCTATATCAGGCATTTTGGAAAACTCGGCGGCATTTTTGTCATTCACGGACCCCCCATAAAGAATGGAGATGCCCTCTGCCCTGCCTCCGAGCAATGCAGTAAGCACTTTACGGATATAGGCATGCGTGGACTGGGCCTGCTCGGCAGAAGCCGACTCCCCTGTCCCGATCGCCCAAACCGGCTCATAAGCCAGAATGAATTCTGAATCTATATCTTGCAGGGCGCCGACAAGCTGGGTTGTCAGCACTTTTTCCGTTTGCCCACTGTTCTTCTGTTCGATGGTTTCCCCGATACAAATGATCGGAATCAGGCCCTCTTTTATGGCCTGTTTGATCTTTTCGTTCACCTGTTGATCATTTTCGTTAAAATACTGCCTTCTCTCTGAATGCCCGATGATGACATACTCACAGCCGATATCCTTAAGCATGCTTGCAGACACTTCTCCTGTATAGGCGCCCATGTCCGCTTCATGGACGTTTTGAGCACCGATGCTGACCGTGGAGCCTTGTTGCTTGGCCATTAAACCTGCTGGATATAATAGCTGCGCTGGTGGACAGATGACAACGGATACGCCTTCTTTGCTTTTCAGTTCCTGCAGATAGACCGCCATTTCCGAGAAGGTTTTATTCATTTTCCAATTCGCGATTGCGTAATTGGTCCTGGCGGAGGGGCTTCCGACGGATTGCCCAAGTGCCTCTCTCACCATTTGTTCGATATAGGATTTTATCGCTTGATCCATCATGTTTTCCCTTACTTAGCTTTCGGTAATATTCCATCCACTTCACTGTTCGGGCGTGGGATGACATGTACAGAAATAAGGTGGCCGACACGTCCTGCTGCATCCGCTCCCGCTTCAGTTGCCGCTTTAACCGCGCCAACATCACCGCGTACCATGACTGTTACAAGTCCTCCACCAACAAACTCTTTTCCTACCAGCGTTACGTTTGCTGCCTTCACCATTGCATCTGCTGCTTCGATTGCCCCGATTAATCCTTTAGTTTCGATCATTCCCAATGCTTCTTGACTCATTTGAATTCCTCCTATTGGTTGCTCTTCTATTTTTATTTTTGGTTGAGCTTTCGCCCGTGTTTTACGCTTGACTGGTTCTTGTACCTGCTCTGGATTCAATGGCAGTTCTTCGTTACGTTCTTCCATCTGATATCACCACACTAGATTATTCTGAAGCCATCCACCAGCACGCAGCGTCTCTGACGGGTAAAGGTTTTGGCGCTTGTCAGCCCTTCCCCTGTCGGCCCTGCGATGGTAAGGGTTGTGAAGCCTTCGCTTTGATATCCGAGGCCGGATACGGAAGGTCCGTTTTTCACGAAAATGGTTGCTTGGATTTCCTTGGCCATTTTTGTGAGATTGGTAATGTTCTGTGAGTGCATCATGGCTGTATGACGATTTCCCTTTTCCGCCTTCACCGCAAGCTCAATCGCTTTGTCCACATTCGGAACCCTGACGATCGGCAGGATCGGCATGAGCATTTCCGTGTGTACAAGCGGATGATCGGCAGCAGTTTCGGCGAGGATCAGTTTCACATTCGCGTCTGCTTTAATGCCTGCCGCTTCCAGGAGGACACGCGCATCTTTACCGATAAAGTCACGGTTTGGATACGACTTTTCGTTCTTTTTGACCATGATTTTTGCCAACAGCTTATCCAGCTGGAAGCCTTTCAGCTCGATGGCGCCATTTTTGGTCATTTCATTTTTCAGCTCTGTAGCTACCTTATCGACGACAAATACTTCTTTTTCCGCTGTACAGAGGACATTGTTGTCAAAGCTTGCGCCTGTGACAATGTCTTTTGCCGCCTTTGAAATGATGGCTGTTTCATCCACGACAACCGGAGGATTTCCCGGGCCTGCAGCGATGACTTTTTTGCCTGCCTTCATGGCTGCCTGTACGACAATTCCTCCGCCCGTCACCACAAGTGCATTCACTTTAGGGTGAACCATGACCTCATTGGACGTTTCGATATTGGGGCTTGCTACAGAAGTCAATGTGTTCTCAGGTCCGCCTGCCTCGACAATCGCCCTGTTCAACAGCTGCATCGTTCGGATGGATACCTTTTTGGCACTTGGATGCGGGTTGAATACTACCGTATTCCCCGCTGCTACAAGCGAAATCGAGTTGTTGATGATGGTTGCACCTGGATTCGTTGAAGGCGTGATTGCCCCGAATACCCCTATGGGAGCGTACTCCACAAGTGTCAGTCCGCCGTCCCCGGAATAGGTGGTGCTTACGATATCCTCCACACCGGGAGTTTTATTGGCTGCAAGAAGGTTTTTGGCAATTTTGTCCGCCACTCTTCCAAGGCCGGTTTCCTCTACTGCGAGCTTTGCCAGCTCCTCTGCATGGGACCGGCTTGCCTCCCGCATCTTTTCGATCATGTTCTTTCTTGTTTCCAAAGAGGTTTCACGGAGCTTCTCCCACGCGACCCTTGCAGCTTCTGCCGCTTCGTCCACCGTAGTGAATACACCGTTGCCAAGTGGTACATCCTCTGTCGATACAACAGCCTCCTGGACGTTTCCACCAAGCTGCTGCAGTACCTGCTCCACCATCTTTTTAATGTCATTTTCCTTTATCTGCACAGATTACTCTCCTCCTTTTTTGAAGGTAAGTGACCCTTCTATTTCAATCTGATCCACTACTCCGACAATGGCTGCATCAACAGGTACACCGTTCGTGATTTCCGTCTGCCTCGCAGAGCTTCCACTGACAACCAGGACCACTTCCCCCACCCCTGAACCGACAGTGTCGATGGCGACGATGGGCTTTCCATCCTCTTCGATGGTTTTCATATCAAGCGGAGTGATGATAAGAAGCTTTTTGCCCTTCAGCTTTTCCGCCTTAGTAGTGGAAACGATGGATCCTGTCACTTTTGCAATAATCATAGATTTGTCTCCTTTCTAGGAGTCCTGTTTTTTCAGTTGTATCTTGAATTCCCTGGCCAAATCCTTTGCTACTGGGGTCAGCTTGCTTTTCTTTGGCAGATGTAGCTCTTCTAGACCTTCCTGGCTCGCTTTTTCAATATGCTTTGCGAGAATTAGAGGCTGTTTTTCATCAAAGGCCTGAAGCTGTTCCTTGACCGTACGTACAAGGCTGCTCAATGGCACCCATTTCACCTGATCGGCTTGAATCTGCCTTATGTACCCATCCACCCTGTTCTGAACAGCATATGGTGCTGAAATCTGCTGATACACATTGAACTCCACTTCGTCTTTCACCACAATCACCGGTTTTCCTAGCATCTGGAATTGAAGGACCAAGGAGGATATCGGATCGTCATCGATTGTCAGAGCAAGTTTTGCGAGCAATTGATAGGACGCAACGGGAAGCACAATCGCCCCAAGTTCATTCAGGAGCCTATTGACATCCTCGCGTTCCAGCCTCTCCAATGGCAAAATGGAATAGCCACTGAACGCATCCGGGTCAGCGAGATATTTCCTGCTCAAAAGCAGCGTTACTTCATAGCGTCCAGAAAGTATCGTAACCGCTTCCAAAACTCCTGTCAGATTACCAGTTTCGTAGCCAAGCAGGATGCCTATCGGCTTTTTTCCTTTTTGTTTTTGTTGATTCTGCTCGTTCAGATAAGCCTCCACTGCGTCCTGGACGAGCAGCTTAATCTTTTCCTTTACCGTTACATCCACAACCACAGCCTCCACTTCCTTTTGATGGGCGTTCGATGGCAATGATTTCACCAAGCTTTCCATTGTGTAGTCCAGCTGCATTTGCTTCATCAAGGTCGATATGCATTTCTAGCTTGTATCTTTCGGAGGACCGGATCAATACGTTGGAGAAAATCACTCCTCGGTCCCCATCCACCTTTACCTGCACGAAATCGCCATCCGAGACTCCGAATGTCTCTGCATCGCTTGGGTGCATGTGAATGTGGCGTGCAGCACAGATCAACCCTTCTTTCAAGGTCAGCTGACCACGCGGCCCCTGAATGGCAATGGATTCAGAGCCTTTTATATTCCCGGACTGTCGCACGGGCGGTTTTACACCAAGCGTGAATCCATCAAACAAGGATACTTCCACCTGGGTATCCCCTCTTGCAGGACCGAGGATCCTCACCTTTTCTATCTTCCCTTTTGGACCTATGAGTGTGACGGTCTCTTTGGCAGCAAATTGTCCAGGCTGAGAAAGGTCTTTTTGCTTTTGAAGCTTGTAGCCTCGACCGAAAAGCCGTTCGACATGTGCAACTGATAAATGAATATGCCGATTGGAAGCTGCAATTGGAACCATTTTTGCTGATTGCTGCAAGGAGTTTTGCACAACCTCCTGAACGAGCGCTTTAATTTTTTCCCTATCCATTCCTGTTATCACCCCTTTTCAAGTAAGGCTTTTGCCGTATACTGATCAGTAATCAGCACATTGGCATAGCCTCCCTTAAGAGCTCCCATCATTCCATCCGTTTTCTTGTTTCCACCCGCGACGAGAATGCTATATTCCTTTTTCGTCAGATGTGGCAGTTCAATGCCGATGGTTCGTTCGTTCAAGGACTGGTTGCTTAGATGCCCCTGTCCATCAATGAAACGGGAGCAGATATCTCCAACTGTGTGATTTCGCTTCAAGGTTTCGATATCCTCATCCAAAAAGTAGCCCGCTCGCATCAACGTGGAATGATCCCCAGGCTCACCAACCGTATAGATCGCAATGTTCGCCTGTATTCCAAGTTCCAGCACTTTTCTTATGTGACGGTCGGCTACTATGGCCTGTTTGACGACAGTGTGATCCACCACAGCAGGCACCGGCAAAAAGTGCGGCGTTGTATGGAACGCAGCTGCCAGCCCATTGAGTATTTCAGAAGCGTGGGTGTTCAATTCCGAATAGCTCACCCCGCCATTCAACTGAACGATGGTCACATCCTTTACGTTTTTCGGATAAAGCCTTTTGGAAAGCTCATAAAGTGTCGTACCCCAGGTGATGCCGATTGTATCGCCAGTTTTCACAATCGAATACAGGTAATCCGCCGCGGCCTCCCCAAGCTTTTCCTTGATCACCCTCTCCTCATTGGAATGGGAGGAGGTGACGACGCAGTGCTTCAACTGAAATCTGTCTCTTAACTGCTTGGCAAGCTGCTGCACATCTTCTGTAGGGTCATTGATGGTTACATGGACAATCCCATCCTGCTTCGCCTGCAGCAGCAGCCTTGAAACCGTAGGACGGGAGACACCCAATTTTTTCGCGATTTCCGCTTGGCTGAAATCCTGGACATAATACATTTTTGCCACTTCCACTAGACGAGCCATTTTCTCATTCGACATGTTCCACTCACCTAAATCTAAAATTATGTTCAAAACAACGGGACTTAAATTCGCTTTTTCTTGTGCTCTGGCTGCCATTTCTTAGAGGAATTAAACTTTAATTGGTTCAGTAAGCGTTTACAAATAAAATATTGTTCATGCGTCATGAACAAATGTTTACATATTTTATTATAAACCTACTAATAATTCTGTCAATACTACTTATTCTTAATAGTCTAAAACTTATCCAGTTCTCTACGTATCGAGGCAGAAGCCAATTTTACTGAAACCTATTAACTTGCCTACCCCTTCTCAGATAGGAAACATATATTGTACTAGAAACGATAGAAAGGATGTGTGTATGTATGGCTGTTAGATTATTTTTGGTTATTCCAGGGATCCCTGGGAACTCCACTGTTATTGGGTTTGAAGATTCTATTGAACTATTGACCTACTCGTTGAATTTCTTTAATTCCGCTATCCCTCAATCTTTGAGCTCCTTCACTGCCTCAAGGGCGACTTTAAGTCCATTGGTAATCACTAAACGTTCAGATAGATCCTCCCTCCCGCTATTATTTAACTTATTAACCGGCAGGACCATCAGGGAGATGACACTTTTTGTTACTGATGACACTGGGGGAGATTTTGAAACATTATTCACTATTACCTTAGAAAATGTTATTGTTACACAATTCAATCAATCAGGTGAGGATGGTGAAGATTCCCCTAGAGAAACCATTAATTTCCGTTACACTCGAATCACCATTGAGTCAAACGCTTTTGATGCAAATCAAGTTCTAACTTATGATTCTTCTACTAATAGAGCCACCTTCAGTGATGAAGTAACATAAAAACAAAAAAAACATACGTCCTAATGGATGTATGTTTTCTTCATTCGAAATCTATTCACCATGATTTTGTTGCTTTCTAATTATCTTTTTCCAGAATCAAACGGTTCTCCAACAGCCTTTGGTGCTTGTGAAGACTTGGAGAAAATAATCAGTGCAATAAGCGTTACTACATACGGGAATACTTTCAAGATCACTGGCGGAAATACTGCCAATGACGGAATTACCTGAGATACGTTTGCGATAGTGCTTGCAAACCCGAAGAAAAGGGTTGCTCCAAGGATTCCAAGCGGCTTCCATTGACCGAAGATTAAAGAAGCAAGGGCAAGGAAACCAAGTCCCGCAACCGTTCCGGAAAACTCGCCACCGAATGTTACGATGATGATGGCACCAGCCAGTCCGGAGAAAGCTCCGGAGATCATTACCCCGATATAGCGCATCTTTCTAACGCTGATACCTGCAGCCTCTGCAGCATGAGGATGCTCCCCGCATGCTCTCAGGCGAAGGCCGAATGGCGTCTTATACAGAGCAATCGTACTGATAATCAAGATGATCAGTACAATCCAGGTTGTACTGTATGTTTTAGTAAAGAACAGGCTTCCGATAACCGGAATGTCCGATAAAAAAGGAACGTCAAATGGACGCAAGCCATTGGAAATACGGATGTTCCCGCTTCCTGTAATATTACGGGCAAGGAAAACCGTGATGGCACCAGCAATCATGTTGATGGCTGTACCACTGATAATTTGATTCGCACTCAAGTTGATGCTTGCAAATGCATGCAGCAGGGAGAAAAGTAATCCCACAAGCGTCGCTACAATCAACCCGATCCAGATTGCCTTTGGATCTCCCGGCATCGCCTGTTGCATTTTCATGATCACAAGGGCACCAGAGAATGAACCTACTACCATAAGCCCCTCTAGTCCGATGTTCACGACTCCGCTTCTTTCACTGAATAATGCTCCTAAAGCTGTAATTAAAAGAGGGATTGTAAAAATAATTGCATACGGAGCTATTTGTTGTATGGTTGTCCACATAACCTATTCCCCCTCCTTGGCTTTCACGTTCGTGGATTGTTTGCTTTTACGTTTCTTGATCATAAAGCTGACAAGTCTTTCAATCAAAATACTTGTTGCTGCAAAGTAAATGATGATCGCGATAATGGAATCCGCAATTTCCGGCGGGATGTCGGTCATCGCGTTCATGAAACCGCGTCCGGAGTATAGAAGACCGAAGAACACCGCTGCCAAAAGAACCCCGATCCCGGTATTGGCACCAAGCAGTGCAACCGCAATTCCGTCAAATCCTTGAGTCGGCAGAATACCAATTTGAATACTATTGGAGTTACCTGCATAATACGCCACCCCACCAAGACCAGCAAGACCACCGGAGATCAGCATGGATGTGATCACGCTGCGGTTTACCGCAATACCTGCATACTCTGCTGCGTCACGATTGAAACCAACCGCCTTCAGCTCATATCCAAGCGTTGTTTTATTGATGACAAAAGAAAAGACAATAACTGCTATAACTGCAAGGAATAAACCTAAATTGATATACGATCCATCAAAAGCTTCAGTTAAAAAAGGCACTTTAAGGGATGCTGTATCCGGAAGTTTCTTTGATTCCGTTTCTAAGAATTCCCCTTTAAAATAAGCTGGAACTGCATAATATACCGTCCAGTAAGCGATCCAGTTCATCATGATCGTGGATACAACCTCATGAACATTGAATCTTGCTTTAAGTAAACCTGGAATGAATGCCCAAAGTGCCCCACCGATAAATCCGACAATAATCATCACCAAAAGCATGATTGGTTTTGGAGCATCAATGGATAAACCGATTGCTACAGCACAAAAACCACCAAACAACATTTGGCCCGCAGCACCGATGTTGAATAGTCCTGTACGGAATGCAAATGCAACCGATAATCCTGTGAAAATCAACGGTGTTGCAGTTGCAAGTGTATTACCGGTCCTTGAGATGTTCTTCAGACCGCCTTCAAACAAGTATTGATATCCTTCTATCGGGCTGTTTCCCGTGATAGCCATTAATATCGCCCCTGCAATCAGTCCAAGAACGACTGCAATCAGCGAGATAATTCCTGCTCTCATTCGTCTTCCCCCTTCTTCACGCCTGCCATCATAAGACCGATCTCGTTTTCATTTGTGTCTTTTGCGTCCACAATACCAACGAGCTGGCCATTATTCACGATAGCGATGCGATCCGATACATTTAATACTTCATCCAGTTCCAAAGATACAAGTAGAACGGCTTTTCCTTTATCTCTCTGTTCTATCAATCTCTTATGGATATATTCGATGGAACCTACATCCAGTCCACGAGTAGGCTGAACCGCGATCAACAACGTAGGATCCAGTTCGATTTCCCTTCCGATAACAGCCTTTTGCTGGTTTCCTCCGGATAGGGATCTTGTAACGGAAACCGCTCCTTGTCCAGAACGGACATCAAAGCTTTTGATGATATTATCTGCATGCTTTCTGATTTCAGAGAAATTCAGTAGCCCTCTTTTTGAAAAAGGCTTTTGATGGTAAAGCTCCAATACCATGTTTTCTTCAATGGTATAATCCAGGACCAGACCTCTCTTGTGGCGATCCTCCGGAATATGGGCTATACCCTTTGCAATTCTAGAGCGGATCGGAAGCTTAGTGATATCTGCTCCCTCAAAGGTGATTGTTCCGGAATCGACACTTTTCAACCCGGTGATGCTTTCTACAATTTCGGATTGTCCGTTTCCATCAACACCGGCAATACCAAGGATTTCTCCTTTTCTCAGTTCAAAGGACATATTTTTCAGTCCAAAAACGTCCTTGCCCTGCTTCACGGAAACGTCATCCATTTTAAGAACGACTTCGCCAGGTGTACTTTCTATTTTGCTCACTTTAAAGTTAACTTCACGGCCAACCATCATCTCGGCCATCTTTTCCTTGCTCGTTGCTGCAACATCTACGGTACCGATGGTTTTTCCTCTTCTGATCACCGTACATCTATCAGCCATTTCTTTGATTTCCTTCAATTTATGCGTGATGATGATGATGGACTTCCCTTCACCAATCAGGTTTTTCAGGATCTTACCAAGTTCCGTAATCTCCTGTGGTGTAAGAACCGCAGTGGGCTCGTCCAGGATAAGAACGTCCGCTTGACGATAAAGCATCTTCAAGATTTCTACACGTTGCTGCATTCCTACAGATATATCTTCTATTTTGGCATGGGGGTCTACATTAAGGCCGTACTTGACGGATAACTCTTCTATTCTTTTGCTTGCCGACTTTGTATCGAGCATGTAATAGTTGTGAGATTCAGAACCGAGAATGATATTTTCTGTAACGGTAAAGTTACTCACTAGCTTAAAATGCTGATGCACCATTCCGATCCCGAGCTTCGTTGCAACGTTCGGATTGGAAATTTTCGTTTCTTTTCCGTTGATCTTGATGGATCCTCGATCAGGTTGGTACATTCCAAACAGGATAGCCATAAGTGTGGACTTACCCGCTCCATTCTCACCTAACAGGGCATGAATCTCTCCCTGTTTCAGTTGAAGGGTAATATCGTCGTTGGCAACGATCCCGGGAAACTCCTTCCTGATATTGAGCATCTCAACTACATATTCCATATAGCGATTCTCCCTTTTGAAGAGCGTATTCAATCAGTATTTCTTCCAATTGAACACACTCGAGTATTATTTTTCCAAGAGGACAGACAACTAACCTCTAACAATATAGGCAACAAAAAAGACGGGACAACCCGTCTTTTTTTATTACATTATCAGCTTACTTTCTCTCTATTACTTGATCAAGTCACCTTGTTCAGAAGCTACTTTCACTTCACCGGACTTGATTAGTTCGAATACTTCATCAACTTTAGTAGTTGTATCTTCGCTTAGGTTCGGGTTCTCATCAGGAAGACCAACGCCATCGTTTTTCGCGTCAAACGTCAATGTTTCTCCACCAGGGAACTTGCCGTCTTTTTCAGCTTTGATCATATCAGCTGCCGCTTTGTCGATTTGCTTCATAGCAGAAGTAAGGATAACGGATTTGCCATCAGCGTATACGCCCTCTTCGTATTGGTCAACGTCAACTCCAACCATCCATACGTTTTCACCGTCTTGAACACGGTTTTTCGCTTCAGTGATCGCGCCGACACCAACACCACCAGCTGCTGCGAAGATTACATCCACACCACGATCAAACATTTGAGCAGCGATTTGCTGACCAGCTGCTACATCGTCAAAAGTTCCTTGATATACAACATTGTCCGCTTTGATTGTTACGTTTGTGCCAAGGTTTTCATTTGCATAAGCAAGACCTTGTTGGAAGCCCCAGTTGAATTTTTGTACTGGAGGAATTTCCATACCACCGATGAATCCTGCTTCACCGTCTTTAAGCTCTAACGCAGTTGCAACCCCAGCAAGGAATCCTGCTTCATGCTCTGCAAAGAAGATGGAAACTGTGTTCTCTCCTACTACAGGATTGAAATCTCCATTATGTGGAGAACCATCGATTAAAACGAATTTAGCATCTTCATATTGAGATTGTGCATTGAAGATAGCCGTTTCAAATTTAAAACCAGGAGTTACGATGAATTTGAAATCTGCATCGTATAGGTTTGTGATTTCTTTCATATAGTCTGCTTCTAATGTTCCAGCAGGCTTTAAGTATTTATTTTTTAGGCCCAATTCTTTCGTAGCTTCTTTGATACCTTCCCAAGTACCTTGGTTAAAAGATTTGTCATCGATTGTTCCAGCGTCTGTTACCATCCCGACTTTAAATCCACCTTTATCTCCACTGCCGCCGTCACTGCCGCAACCAACTAAAAACAACATAGTTGTCATGACAGTAATAATTGTAGCTAGTAATCCCTTTTTCATGCCTTAACTCCCCCAAAATTAAAAATTTATTGTAAATTGAAAACCCTTACTATCATACTATATTCGTTAACTTCTTATTTTTCAATATATGTTTTTAAAAGATAAACAAAATTCCCTGATTATATTTTCCTAGGAAAGAATTTTGTCGAGAAAAGCCGGATGATTAAAGAGTCAGACCTTAGACGTCTGGTAGAAATTACATAATTTACGGGAATATCTATGCAGAGGTCTTGTTGAAAAAAATAGATTTCTTCATGTAGGAAAAAGAGAGGTTTTTCAACAATTGTTCTCTTTGCGATAAGGACTTGGGTCCCGTATTTCTATTAAAATTTTCCATTCCCGCACCCTTGCATTTTTCATTTCATGGCCTTTTCACAAACGCTTTTTCCATATAATTAATATTCTTTAAATTTATTGCAATACTTTAAGCTAGATTCACGAGGATGGTGCATTCACTTACTATCCCCTTCTCCATTTGAAAGCCACTCTATCTTTATTGTATGATTAGGTTGTTCAAAACAACTATTCATAAGAATTTTTCATATAAGGACGTGGGTACACTGCGAGTAAATAAATTCATTAGCGATTCTGGCATAGCATCCAGACGCGGAGCAGATAAACTGATTGAAGAAGGTAGAGTGAAAATCAATGGCAAGGTAGCCAAAATAGGCGGACAGGTGGAGCCTGGAGATGAGGTGCTGGTGAACGGACAGCTTATCCGCATCGCCCGTGATAATGTCTATATTGCATTAAACAAACCAGTCGGAATCACTTGTACGACCGAAAAGCATGTAAAAGGAAATATCATCGACCTAGTCAACCATCCTCTGCGCTTGTCCCATATCGGCCGATTGGACAAGGAATCCGAAGGACTGATCCTTCTTACGAATGACGGGGATATCATCAATGAGATCCTCCGTCCGGAAAATAAGCATGAAAAAGAGTACATCGTCTCGGTAGACAAGCCGATTACACCTGATTTTGTGAAGCAAATGTCTGAAGGTGTGAAAATTCTCGGAACCAAAACCCTGCCATGCAAAGTGGAGCAGTTGTCCAAGTTTGATTTCAAAATCATCCTGACACAAGGATTGAACCGCCAGATCCGCCGCATGTGTGCCGAGCTTGGCTATGAAGTATACCGCCTCCAGCGCACGCGCATCATGAACATCGAATTGAACAACCTTCCAATGGGACAATGGCGCGACCTCAGCAAAAAAGAAAAAAAGCAGCTTTTCGCTGAATTGAACTACGAACCAAAAGAATGGTAAAAAGTAATAGGGGCCAGACCCCTATGATTATGTAAACTCGAGAAAGAGGAAGCCGTCATCGGCTTCCTCTTTCCTTTTGAATATGATAGGAGAAAGGTGATCAATCCTTTCTTCTATATTAGGTCTAGCTATTACTCTCTATCAAATAGAGAATAAAGCATCACTCCAGTTGAAAGGTCCAGATTTAGATTTGTTTCTGTATCATCGTCTGAATTAGTAGTTTCAAGTCCCATATTTGCCATTGCATCCAAACTGGCACCTGATGAAGAAACGACGTTATCTTCATCAGCGGTTGCCATGAATCCCAATGCGTTTTGGCTGTCAAGATTCAAGCCAGTTTTCACTGTGTCTTCGTCATCACTTTCTGTTGCCATCAGGGTGAGAGCACCAGCTGTAGAGTTCATTGCTTGAATACCAGCCTGCTCTTCATTTGAAGAAAGTAATCCACCTAAATCTGTACTGCTGTTTCCACCGACCATTCCATTAAAAGAAGATTCGTCTTCATTATCTTTGCTTTCAAACATACCCATCAGGCTCGCACCAGTCATTCCGTTTACCATCGCTGAAGAGTCTTCATCTTCATAGCCCGCGATGACACCTGTTGCTGCATCTGTTTCGAATGCACCTGTGATTGTATCTTCCTCTTCGTTGCTTTCAACCATTGTATCCAGGACTGCTGTTGTTGTAGCATTCGACCAAGCTGAAGAATCCTCACCTTCATAACCTGCTGCCACACCTGTTGCTGCAGCCGCTGTAGTTTCAGCTTTGAAAGAATCTTCATTCGTTTCAACTGTAGTCATTCCGGCAGCATCTGCAGAACCGTTTATAGAAGCTTCACTGTCTTCATCAGATAAAGCAGCTCCAATTCCGTTGGAAGATTGGCCCCCTACAGCTGCCGAAACATCTTCCGATCCTAAACACCATTGTATTTTCATGCATTTCATGTATAATTGTTTCGAATTAAATATTTTTAATTTTCGAAATGAAAGAGCGTTCCATTTGGTTCCATTTATAATAGAAGATTAACCTATAGCAGAAAAAATTCGATTTACAGGGAGGTTGCTATGTCAAACGCAATCATTCAATTCAAGAATGTAAAAAAGCAATACGATCAGGGCACGGCTGTATTGGATAATGTCAGCTTTGAAATTGAACGGGGGAAATTCTATACGCTGCTTGGTCCTTCCGGATGCGGTAAAACAACAATCCTACGTTTGATTGCCGGATTTACCGAAGCAACGGATGGAGAGATCTTTTTTAACGGAACGAAGATTAATGATGTTCCTGCCAATAAGCGTCAGGTGAACACCGTATTCCAGGATTACGCCTTGTTTCCTCATCTGAATGTTTATGAAAATGTAGCATTCGGCCTTCGAATCAAAAAGATGAAAAATTTGGATGTAAAGGCAAAAGTAAAGGAAGCGCTGAGCTTCGTAAACCTGGAAGGCTTTGAGGAGCGTGAAATCAGGGAGATGTCAGGTGGACAACGGCAGCGTGTAGCGATCGCACGTGCCATCGTCAACGAGCCGGAGGTCATTCTTCTGGATGAACCTTTATCGGCACTGGATTTGAAGCTGCGTACCGAAATGCAGTACGAACTGCGGGAGCTTCAGCAGCGGCTCGGAATCACATTCATTTTTGTCACACATGATCAAGAAGAAGCATTGGCGATGTCAGACGAGATCTTTGTCATTAATGAAGGAAAAATTCAGCAGAGTGGAACACCGATAGATATTTATGATGAACCAATCAACCGTTTTGTGGCTGATTTCATCGGGGAATCGAATATCGTAGCCGGGAAAATGATCCGGGATTACCTAGTGGAATTTGCCGGAAAGGAATTTGAGTGTGTGGATAAAGGGTTGAAGCCGAACGAAACGGTCGAGATCATCATTCGTCCGGAGGATTTGGAGATAACGACACCAGAACAGGGGAAATTGCAGGTTCGCGTGGATTCCCAACTTTTCCGAGGCGTTCACTATGAAATCAGCAGCTATGACCAGGATGGCAACGAGTGGCTGGTACACTCGACGAAAAAGGCTGCGGTAGGGGATACGATCGGTCTTTATTTTGGTTCAGAAGCGATTCACGTTATGCGTATCGGGGAGTCGGAAGAGGATTTCGATCGACGTCTAGAGGCATATACCATAGGAGAACCAAATGGAAAATAGAGTATCAAGGAATCTTTACTTTATTCCCTACGCCCTTTGGATAGCCCTGTTTGTCGTTGCACCTATCCTGCTTGTGCTCTATTATTCTTTTTTTGACATTGAAGGGAACCTTTCCATAGCAAATTATCAGAAGTTCTTTACACCGGTCTATCTGAAAATGACCTTCAGCTCCTTCTGGTACGCTTTTCTTATTACAGCCATTTCGCTGTTGGTGGCTTACCCTACCGCCTATCTGTTAACAAAAACGCGTCATAAGCATTTATGGCTCTTATTATTGATTGTACCTTCCTGGATCAATCTTCTGTTGAAGGCCTATGCATTTTTAGGGATTTTCGGTACATATGGAGTAGCGAACAGTTTCCTGGAGGTGTTGGGGATTGGAACCCAGCAGATCCTTTTTACCGATTTCAGCTTTGTTTTTGTGTCGGTATACATTTTCATTCCATTTATGATACTGCCGATTTTCAATGCCCTGAACGAGCTAAATCCTACGCTTGTAGATGCAGCGAACGATTTGGGCGCATCCCGCTTCACCACCTTCCGCCGCGTGGTTCTGCCACTTACGATGGACGGAGTGAAAGTAGGATGTCAGATCGTTTTTATCCCGGCATTGTCCCTATTTATGCTGACCCGGTTAATTGCAGGAAACCGCGTCATCACTTTAGGTACAGCCATTGAGCAACATTTCCTTGTGACACAGGATTGGGGAATGGGCTCGACGATTGCCGTCTTTTTAATTATCATCATGTTCCTGTTTATGAAAATGACAAGCAGCAGAAAGCGAGGGATTTAGGTTGGATAGAAAAATATCTCACTCGTCAAAACTATTTCTCGGTATGATTTTCATCATCCTATACTTGCCTATTTTCTTTTTGATTTTCTATTCGTTCAACAGCGGTGGAAACATGTATGATTTTGAAAGCTTTAGCCTGGATTCGTATCGGGAGCTGTTCGAGGATACACGACTTCTGATCATTGTCCTGAATACCCTGCTTATCGCTTTGCTATCTGCCCTTATCTCCACGATTATCGGCGTGTTCGGGGCATTGGCAATCCATTCTTTTAAAAGAAGAAGCACGAAAAACACACTGCTATCTTTAAACAACGTTCTGATTGTCAGTCCAGACGTTATTATCGGTGCCTCCTTCCTGATCCTATTTACAATGGCAGGCATTAAGCTTGGACTTTATTCGGTTCTGTTATCCCATATCGCCTTTTCTGTGCCGATTGTGGTATTGATGGTCCTACCGAAGCTTTTGGAAATGAGTCCCTCTCTGATTGATGCGGCCCATGATCTAGGGGCGAACCGCTGGGATGTATTAAGGAAAGTGGTACTGCCCTACATCACGCCTGGTATTTTCGCAGGGTTCTTTATGGCTTTGACCTACTCGCTTGATGACTTTGCCGTTACTTTTTTCGTGACAGGAAACGGATTTACCACCCTTTCCGTTGAGATCTATTCTCTTGCACGGCGCGGAATATCCTTGAATATTAATGCATTGTCCACCCTGCTTTTCCTTTTCACCATTATTCTGGTGATTGTGTACTACTTCATTACAATGCGCAACAAGCCAAGTGGAATGGGGGTTAGACGATGAGAAAGCTTGTCCAGTTTTTCATCTTGATTGTACTTGTTTCTGGGGTACTTCTATTTACCATTACCAAAATGAATGAATCGCAGGGCTTTACAAGCGGCAATACGCTCACCATATACAACTGGGGGGACTATATCAACACCGACCTGATCGACCTCTTTGAAGAAGAAACCGGAGTGAAGGTCATCTATGAAACATTCGATTCGAATGAGGCGATGAAAACGAAAATAGAACAAGGCGGAACCACCTATGACATTGCGGTTCCATCTGAATATATGATTGACAAAATGCGCCAGGAGAATCTGCTCATCCCGCTGGACCACTCGAAGCTCCCTAACCTGAAAAATATTGATGAACGCTTCATGGACCTTCCTTTTGACCCAGAAAACAAGTATTCTGTGCCTTACTTTTGGGGGACGGTCGGAATTGTGTACAATCCCACCATGCTTGATGGGAAGGAAATCACGAGCTGGAATGACCTGTGGGATGAAGATCTAAAAAATGAAATCTTGCTCATAGATGGGGCACGTGAAGTCATGGGAATGGGACTGAACAGCCTTGGGTATTCGCTGAATGATACCGATCCTGCGCATCTTTTGGAAGCAAAGGAAAAACTGAATGCCCTCACACCAAATATCAAGGCGATTGTCGGGGATGAAAGCAGAATGCTTCTTGAAAACCAGGAGGCTGCAATCGGTCTTGTCTGGTCCGGTGTGGCGTCTGAACTCATGTTCGAGAACGAGGACCTGGAATATGTGGTACCGATTGAGGGATCCAATCTCTGGTTTGACAATATGGTCATCCCGAAAACCGCCAAGAATGTGGAAGCAGCCCACCAGTTCATCAATTTTATGCTTGATGCCGAGGTCGCAGCCGAAAACACGGAATATGTTAGCTATTCCACCCCGAACAAAGCTGCTCTTCCACTTTTGCCAGAAGAGCTTGTAAATGATGAACGCTTCTATCCGTCACCGGAACTGACGGAAAAGCTGGAAGTCTACGAGAATCTCGGTGTAAAAAACCTGGCTTACTATAATGAATTGTTCCTGGAATTTAAAATGCATCGAAAATAACAATCATGACGAACTTTTTTTCATCTTTTTACTGGTGAAGGGAAGTTCGTTTTTTAGTTCCATCGACCCACCATCATTCTCAAATATATTCCATTTTATCCATTCTTATATCCCTCTTTGTAACATTTTATTAATATAGTATTATTCTTGTCATAAAACCGCTTCCATTTGAAATAATACAGTTAATTATTGCTTTTTGACAAAATTGAAATATTTTTTTATTATATTAGAAACGTTGAGGGGGCTATAAAATGTCTGATTTTAATAAACAGAAAATTGTGGATAGCGTTCCTCAAAAAGGGTTCTTTGGACACCCTAAGGGACTATTCACTCTATTTTTTACTGAGTTTTGGGAGCGCTTTTCCTACTATGGAATGAGGGCTATCCTTGTATTTTACATGTACTATGAGATTTCTGATGGTGGACTTGGTCTATCAGAGGAGCTTGCACTATCCATCATGTCGATCTACGGTGCATTGGTCTATATGTCAGGAGTAATTGGCGGCTGGCTGGCTGACAGGATTTTCGGTACCTCCAGGGCCATTTTCTATGGCGGTATCCTAATCATGTTCGGACATATCGCACTTGCTGTACCTGGCAGTCTTTCCATGTTCTTTGTTTCCATGGTTCTGATCGTTATCGGTACAGGTCTGTTAAAGCCTAACGTATCGAGCGTAGTAGGAGATATGTATGCGGAAGGCGATAACCGCCGGGATGCAGGATTCAGTATCTTCTATATGGGGATCAACTTGGGGGCTTTCCTATCTCCACTTATTACTGGAGAATTGGCAAAAGAAAGCTTCCATCTTGGATTCGGTGTCGCTGCAGTCGGGATGTTCCTTGGACTTTTAGTATTCATGCTTACAAAGAAGAAGACTTTGGGTCTAGCAGGAACTTATGTTGCCAACCCGTTGAAACCTGCTGAAAAGAAAAAGCTGTCGCTTATTTTTGGTATCGGTATCATTGTTATTGGTGTGCTTTTAGCGATCCTGATTCCAAATGGTCTATTTACTATTAAAACAGTTATTAACATGGTAGGTATCTTTGGCGTAGCCATTCCGACCATTTATTTTATTGTGATGTACCGCAGCCCTAAAACAACGGCAGTGGAGCGTTCACGCATTATTGCCTATATTCCGTTGTTTATTGCTGCTGCAATGTTCTGGGCAATCCAGGAGCAAGGTTCCACCATTCTTGCTTTATATGCGGATAAACGTACACAGCTTGAATTTGCTGGAATAACAATCTCTCCAGCTTGGTTCCAATCCTTGAACCCATTATTCATCATCATCCTTGCACCTGTTTTTGCATGGATGTGGGTAAGACTTGGAAAGTATCAGCCATCTGTCCCGAAAAAGTTCTCCTTGGGACTGCTGTTTGCCGGTTTGTCTTTCCTTGTCATTCTAATCCCTGGTTATCTTGGCGGAGGAGCATTGGTAAGTCCGTTATGGCTTGTCCTGAGCTACTTCATCGTCGTACTTGGGGAATTGTGTTTGTCACCGGTCGGCCTTTCCGCAACAACGAAACTGGCTCCTGCAGCATTCTCTGCTCAAACCATGAGTATCTGGTTCCTGGCAAGTGCTGCGGCTCAGGCAATCAATGCCCAGCTCGTCAGATTCTATAATCCGGAAAATGAAGTAATGTATTTCGGTACCATCGGCGGAGCTGCCATTCTGTTGAGCATCCTATTGTTTATCCTTTCACCGAAGATTCAAGTGTTGATGAAGGGTGTTAAATAAAGAATTTTAATAAAAAGGGGCCTGACCCTTAACGCTTTAAAGCGTTGAGGGTCAGGCCCCTTTTTTAGCTATATCTATTTCATCATTTCCTTTACAAGCTTGCGATTGCGTTTTTTGAAGACATCGTTGTGGGACGACACCATCGCCGCTCCAGGTGCGGTTGGTTGGATGTACTGTTTCGCTTTATTCACAGCATTGGCGGCATCCTGAAAGGCACCTGAAATCAAGTGCAGCTTTCCATCATGCTTCAGGATATCCCCTGCTGCATATAGGCCATCTACTGATGACTCACTGTTGGCATTGCCCGCTACATAGAAATTATCTGCAATCTCAATATTTAAATCACTGTTCTGCAAAAGACTTGCGTCCTGTTCGTACCCGTGGTTGATAATCACTTCATCAATCTCGAGGTAACAGATTTCCCCTGTTTCCGAATTGGTCAGCTCCACCTTTTCGATTTCTTCCTGATTGGAATCGGCAATCAGCTTTGTAATGCTGGTTTGGAACATGCACTCGATCGAGCTGGTCAAAAGCTGTTTAACCTGTGCTTCATGACCGCCTAAAGCGTCCTTTCGGCAAGTCAGGTACACTTTTTTCGCAATGGGCTCCAGTTCATTCGCCCAGTCGATGGCCGTGTTTCCGCCGCCTGAAATAATGACGGTTTTGTCCCGGAAATGCTTTAAGGATTTCACGGTATAGTTCAGATTGGAAACCTCGAATCGTTCCGCTCCTTCAATATTGAGCCTTTGCGGATTAAGAATTCCACTCCCGACTGCAACAATCACCGTTTTGGAATAATGCTTCTGTCCTGAAGCTGTATGGAGAATAAAGATTCCCTCTTCATCCTTTGTGATGCTATCCACTTTTTCGTTCAGCACGACCTCCGGGTTGAACGTCATTCCCTGCTGAACGAGCTGCTCAATTAATTTTGCGCCTGGAATCGGGGTCTGGCCACCAACATCCCAAATCACTTTTTCGGGATAAACATGAATTTTTCCACCAAGCTGTGGCTGATACTCGATTATTTTTGTTTTCATCTCTCTCAGGCCGCTATAAAAGGCCGAGTATAATCCTGCCGGTCCGCCGCCAATGACTGTTACATCATATATATCCATTTCCCTCATATATGCACACCCCTCGTATCCCCGAAAAGAGTAATTGATTATCATTCTCACTCAAATATACGACTTTCTTTCTATTTTTACAACACAAAAAACGGTTGACAGAAGAATTGGTTGGTTTTATAGTATAAATGTACCGACATTGATAATCATTATCAACTGTTTTTTATTTACATATTTTTAAACATTGGGAGGGTTCAGCATGGTGAGACTTTACACGAATGAATTAAACATTGGCTATGGTGAGCGTCTCATTGTCAAGGATCTTTCAGTAGAGATCCCTGACAAGCAGATTACCACCATTATCGGTTCCAATGGCTGTGGAAAGTCGACACTATTGAAAGCGATCACTCGCATCATTTCCCAGCAATCCGGGACTGTGGTTCTAGACGGTCAGGATATTTCACGCGAGAATACCAAATTGCTCGCAAAAAAGATGGCCATCCTTCCACAAACCCCGGAAAGTGCAAGTGGACTGACAGTCGGGGAGCTCGTTTCCTATGGCCGATTTCCTCATCAAAAAGGATTTGGACGTCTGACGAAAAAGGATTATGAAGTCATCGATTGGGCGCTTCAGGAAACAGGTACCCTCGATTTCAAATTCCGGCCAGTAGATTCCCTCTCAGGCGGCCAGCGTCAACGTGTGTGGATTGCCATGGCACTGGCTCAGGAAACGGAGATCATCTTCCTCGATGAACCGACCACCTACCTTGATATGGCCCACCAACTGGAGGTCCTGGAGCTTTTGCAGCGTCTGAACCGGGAACAGGGGCGAACCATCGTCATGGTCCTGCATGATCTGAATCAGGCTGCCCGCTTCGCCGATTACCTGATCGCCTTAAAGGATGGTCATATTATTAAGGCGGGTAACTGTGAGGAAGTCATCCATCCCGATGTGTTAAGAGAAGTGTTCCAGATTGACGCCGTCATCGGACGAGATCCGCGAACAGATAAACCAATGTGTATCACTTATAATTTACTCAAAGGAGATAATACCCATGAAGAAAATTCTAGTACCATTCGTATTCCTGCTCTTACTGGTTGTTAGCGCGGCATGCGGTAACAGTAACAACAATAATGCAACATCAGATGATATTAACAAAGAAGGTTCTGCTGAAACCATCACCTATGAATCAGAAAACGGTCCTGTAGAAGTACCGGCAAACCCAGAGCGTGTCATTGTTCTTTCATCTTTTGCAGGTAATGTCATGGCACTGGATGTAGACCTTGTTGGAGTAGACTCCTGGTCTGCGATGAATCCCCGCTATGCTGAATATCTGGAAGGCGTGGAACAAGTAACAGATGAGGACCTGGAGAAAATCATTGAATTGGATCCGGATTTGATCATCGGACTTTCCACAATCAAAAACGTTGAAAAATTGAATGAAATTGCCCCTACTGTAACTTTTACATACGGTAAATTGGATTACCTTACACAGCACCTTGAAATCGGAAAGCTTTTAAACAAGGAAAAAGAAGCACAGGATTGGATTGACGACTTCAAGCAGCGTGCAGCTGCTGCAGGTGATGAAATCAAAGCAAAAATCGGAGAGAACGCAACAGTATCCGTTATTGAAAACTTCGATAAAGAGCTTTATGTATTCGGCGACAACTGGGCTCGCGGAACCGAAATCCTTTATCAGGAAATGAAACTTAACATGCCGGAAAAAGTGAAGCAGACAGCTCTAAAGGATGGCTACTATACATTGTCCTTTGAAGTGCTTCCTGAATTTGCTGGCGACTATGTCATTTTCAGTAAAAATTCAGACGGCGACACTTCCTTCCAGGAAACAGAAACATACAAAAATATCCCTGCTGTAAAAAATGGACAGGTATTTGAAGTAAATGCAAAAGAATTCTATTTTAACGATCCTATCTCTCTAGAGTTCCAACTGGAATTCTTCCAGGATAAATTTTTAGGCAGATAATATGTATGATGGCAAGAGGGATTCTGGTTTGATGGGAATCCCTCTTAATCTATAAAAGAAAAGATGAACATGATGATGAGTGAAAAACAAAGAAGCATTCCATTCCTAATAAAACTTATTGCTGGAATTTTGGTATTTGCCGGAACATTTCTGGTTGCAATGCTCTTTGGAGCTGCTGATACCTCAATGAAGGATGTCTGGTCAGCCCTTACTGCAACTGATTTGGATGAAAAATCCACGATGATTCGTGAAATCCGCCTTCCCCGGGAAGTGGCGGCTATTTTTGTTGGGGCGGCATTATCGGTCTCAGGTGCCATCATGCAAGGGATGACGAGAAACCCGCTAGCTGACCCCGGGCTACTCGGGCTTACTGCTGGAGCCAACGCAGCGCTCGCGGTAACGCTCGCATTTTCACCTTCCACCAATTACTTCGGTATCATGATTGCCTGCTTTATTGGAGCGGCAGTTGGGGCGACGATGGTTTTTGGAATCGGTGCCATGAAGCGTGGCGGCTTTTCCCCTTTCCGCATCGTGCTGGCCGGTGCTGCTGTTTCCGCCTTCCTGTTTGCGATTGCAGAGGGAGTCGGGCTCTATTTTAAAATATCCAAGGATGTATCGATGTGGACGGCAGGCGGAATCATCGGAACGAATTGGTCACAGCTGCAGATCATCATTCCTTTCATTACCGTCGGGATTCTGATCTCCATCTATCTCTCCAGACAGCTGACGATCCTCAGCTTGAGTGAAGAGGTCGCAGTCGGACTGGGACAAAAGACGGTGCTTGTAAAATCGGTGCTATTCATCGTGATTGTATTGCTGGCAGGAGCCTCTGTGGCACTTGTCGGGAACATGGCCTTTATTGGATTGATGATCCCCCATATTGTCCGTGCGATTGTGGGGACGGATTACCGTTTCATTCTGCCGATGTCCGCAGTGGTCGGTGCTACATTCATGCTGCTTGCAGACACGGTTGGCCGGACATTGAATGCTCCATTCGAAACACCTGTAGCAGCCATTGTGGCATTGCTCGGATTGCCTTTCTTCCTCATCATCGTACGTAAAGGGGGCAAGGAATTCTCATGATACATCCATCTTTGATCAGAAGACAGCGCTTGATCCTCGGATTGCTTGCTTTGCTTGTTCTTCTCACGGTCGTCGTAGGAATCGGGATCGGCTACTCCTCTGTTTCCCATGATCGACTACTGCCAACATTGCTTGGAAACGGTACCTTCAAGGAGGAATTTGTCCTGTTTTCCATTCGGCTGCCAAGGATCATCATTACATTTTTGGCTGGAATGGCGCTGGCGTTAGCGGGGAGCATCCTGCAAGGTATCACCAGGAACGATCTGGCCGACCCTGGCATTATCGGGATTAATACTGGCGCCGGAGTGGCCATTACTATATTTTTCCTATATGTACCAATTGAAGCGGGATCTTTTGTTTACATTCTCCCACTTGTAGCTTTTATAGGGGCATTGCTTACAGCCTGCCTGATTTATCTTTTTGCCTACAGCAAGCAGACAGGACTGCAGCCGGTCCGACTTGTGTTGACAGGTGTCGGATTCTCCATGGCCCTCTCAGGGATTATGGTCGTCCTTATTTCGAGTGCAGACAGGGAAAAAGTGGACTTTATAGCAAAATGGCTGGCAGGAAACATCTGGGGGACGGACTGGCCGTTCATACTGGCTCTCCTTCCATGGCTGATTGTACTTATACCGTTTACCCTATATAAGGCGAATAGACTAAACCTATTGGCATTGAGTGAACCGGTATCGGTGGGAGTCGGCCTGTCAGTGGAAAGAGAGAGGCTGGTCATGCTCTTTACCGCTGTGGCACTTGCAGCCTCCGCCGTTTCTGTAACAGGAGGAATCGCCTTTGTCGGCCTGATGGCACCGCACATCGCCAAAGCACTCGTCGGCCCGAGAAACCAGCTCTTCCTGCCTGTAGCAATCCTGATTGGGGGCTGGCTGCTCCTCTTTGCAGACACACTCGGCCGCAACCTAGTCGACCCAAGCGGCATTCCTGCAGGGATTATGGTCGCGTTGATTGGTGCACCGTACTTTATGTATTTGTTGTTGAAGAAATAAAAAAAAGGGGCCTGACCCCCCTTATTATGTCAACTCATCACCAATTCACATGGCTTTTTCACAAGTTGGCCTTCTTCTATAAATAGTACGCGATCGGCAATAGCTTTTGCATCTTCAAAGTCATGCGTGACCAGGATGGAGGTGATGCCTGTTTTCTTTAGGATGTCTTTCAGTTCTTCACGGATTTTCTCCTGCAAGTGTACGTCCAGGTTGCTGAACGGTTCATCTAAAAGCAACAAAGATGGTGAAGGTGCGAGGGCACGCGCCAAAGCAACCCGCTGCTGCTGACCTCCACTTAGCTCATACGGATAGCGATGGCCATAATCGGATAGGTTGATCAGGGCGAGCATTTCCCCGAGGCGCTCCTGCTTCTGTTTCCGGTTCATTTTACGCAAGCCGAATTTGATGTTCTGTGCAACCGTCATATGTGGAAAAAGGGCATAATCCTGGAACACGACACCAATTCCCCTCTTTTCAGGCGATCGAAGGGTATTATCATCAAACATGCATTCCCCGTCGATTCTCATAACCCCTCCCTGGGGAGTTTCAAGACCTGCAATCAGGCGGAGCAGCGTACTTTTTCCGCTTCCGCTTCTCCCAAGTATCGAAATGATTTCCCCTTTTTCGATATCCACCTGAATATCCCGCAATGTATGATTTTGTGCATTTTTATATCGGAACTTTAAATCTTGAATCTGAACAAACATTATTTCCCCTCCTTATCCAGTATTCGATAAAAGACAAAGATGCTTAATGCGCTGATAAAGATGATAAGCAAAGACGCGATGGACGCTTCCTGCACCCTCTCATCATTCGCATATTTGAATGCCTGTGTTGCCAATGTCGAAAAGTTGAACGGCTGCAGGAACAAAGTAAGCGGCAGTTCTTTCATGATATCGATGAAAACGAGAATGAACCCGCTGACAATCGCACCTTTCAATAATGGAAGATCTACTGTAAAAAAGGTTCTGAGCGTCGATGCCCCCAAAGTACGGGAAGCTTCAGTAAAACGATTCCCTGTCTTTTCAAAGCCGGACTCAATCGCATTGAAGCCGATTGCCAAAAAGCGGATTACGTAGGCAAAGACCAGCATCGAAAGCGTGGTCCGAAGCACAAATTCAGGCTTCAGCTTGAACATGGCCAAAAAGGAGACAATCTGCTGGTCGAGCATCATAAAGATGGTGATGACTGCTATGGCGATGGCCGCTCCTGGTATCGAATACCCAAGTGTCGTAACCCTGGAGAAGATTTTCGGGACCACCCCTTGCTGCAGCCTCGTGTAATTGGAAATGATCAGTGCAATGACAAGGATGATCGTCGCTGCAATACCTGCAACAAAAATGGAGTTCTTTGCAAGCTCCAGGAATTCAGGCTTGAAGACTGTTTCAAATGTCATGGTCGCCCATGCTAAAAGCTGAAGCAACGGAATGATGAAAGCGATGGCAAAAATGCCGAAGCAATAGGCAAAAACCAGCCAGCCCTTTACTCCCGTCAAGTGCTTAGGCTCAATCGGCCGCACCTTTGAAGAAGGATCAAAGAATTTCTTCCGCCCTCTTAACAGGCGCTCCATGGAAAGGATCACCATCACCATGATCATCAATGTCCCGGCAAGCTTCAGGGCGGAATCAAGATCCATCATGCCATACCAGGTACGGAAGATAGCTGTGCTGACAGTCTGAATCCCGAAATAGCTTGTTACACCATAATCATTGAGCACTTCGAGAATGACAAGCGTCACACTCCCGACGATCGCACCGCGCGAAATGGGGAGTGCCACGCGGAAGAATGTCTGAAAGCTGTTGCTTCCCAAAAGCCTGGCGTTTTCGATAACTGAAGCGGAAAGGCTCTGAAAATAGCTTCTTGTTATGGAATACACATAAGGGAATAGCGTAACAGTAAAGACAAAGATAGCACCAGGAATGCTCATCATATTAAAATAGGCTTGGTTCACCTGCATATCGAAATCGTTTCGCAAGGTGGACTGAATCACTCCTGTGTAATTGATGATGCCGTGATAGGTGTACGCGGCGATATATGGCGGTATCGCCAGGGGCAGTATCAGGCTCCATTTCAGGAAGTTCCGCAAGGGAAACTGATAGATTGTTATCAGCCATGCCAGGCTCGTACCGATCAGCATGGTAGCCAAAGCGGTAAACAAAATAATCAGAACGGAGTTTTCAAGATAGTCCCTTAATAAATATTCTTTTATATGTAGCCAGTTTTCATTAGGCTCTGTAAAAAATTCGACTGCTATTAAAATGTTGGGAATGAGAATGATAGCGATAAAAAGCAGACTTAGAATGGCCCAGCCTTTATGTTTCACCCTTGACCAATGGAACTTACTCACTGTGACACTTCCTTTAGACGACAACGCTGTTGTAAATACTTTATTCATCCAATGTAAATTATAACGAAAATCATTCTCAAATGGAACGAACAAACGAAAGAAAAGAACCGATTCACTCAAAAAGGAACCGGTTCTTCACATTATTGTATTATTTCCAGCCTACTTCATTGAAAATCTTGATAGCAGCCTGTTGGTTTTCACCATAAACAGTCAGGTTTACATCCTGCTCTTTGAATTCGCCCCAAGACTTTAGTAGCTCTGCAGGCTCCACTTCAGGATTTGCAGGGTATTCATAGTTTGCTTCCGCAAATTTACCTTGCGCTTTTTTATCAGATAGGAACTCGATGAATTTTACTGCATTATCTTTGTTTTTCGCATGCTTTGTCACAGCCGCTCCACTGATGTTAACATGTGTACCAGTCGTATCCTGGTTCGGGAAGAACACTCCTACGTTTTCTGCAACCTTCACTTCTTCAGGATCTTCCGAGTTCAACATTACACCAAGATAGTATGTGTTCATGATTGCTACATCTGCTTCACCAGCAACCACAGCTTTAGCCTGATCGCGGTCTCCGCCTTGCGGATCACGTGCCATATTTTTCACAATTCCTTGCGCCCATTCCTTTGCTTTTTCCTCACCCATTACATCAATGAAGGATGCAACCAAAGAAATGTTGTACATATTATCAGATCCTCTTACTACTACACGGTCTTGCCACTCAGATTCTGTTAAAGCTTCATAGGTGGAAAGCTCTTCAGGCTTCACTCGGTCCTTTGCATACACAATAATACGTGCACGCTTTGTAAGACCAAACCATTGGTTATCTTTATCACGCAGTTTTTCCGGGATATTCTTTTCCAGAACCTCACTTTCCACGGCTTGGAATAATTCACGGTCCTTGGCTTGATACAGATTACCTGCATCCGCTGTGATGTAGACATCCGCTTCTGTCGCTTCGCCTTCGATGCTTAGACGCTCCATCAATTCTTCGCCTTTACCTTCTACAACGTTCACCTTAATGCCTGTTTCTTCTTCAAACATTTTGTACAATTCTTGATCCGCTTCATAGTGGCGGCTTGTATATACATTTACTTCCCCGGATTCTTGTTCCTTGTTCGCTTCTTCACCCGAACCATTATTGTTTTCGGAAGAAGTATTGCCATTATTATTTGTGCTGCTTACGCAACCGGTCAGAGCCAATACTAATGCAAGCATTAAACTCATGATGATATTCACTTTTTTCACCAAAAGCACCCCTTATGTATGTAAAATTGATAATCAGTCTCATTTACTATTGTAATGATTATCATTCTCAAGTCAACACTTTTTTGTAAACTAAAAATAATAGGAGGATAACACTCTTGAAATGTCATCCCCCTCTATTGCAAACTATTATTCTGTCATGAATTCCATAAACCACTTTGCACATGTATACGACTCTTCCCATTCTGCCTGGTCCTCTAACCCCCAGCAAGCAGAAAGAATCGACATGGAAATAGCGGCTTTCAATAGACGTTCGCGATCAAGCGAAAGACCTTCCGCTATCCACTTTACACGCAGTTCAAGAAGCTCTTTCGGATTCTCCTTGTTGAGTAGATGATTGGTCATGAAGGAAATAAGGTCAAAATAAGGATCCCCTACCACTCCTTTCGGGTCGATGGCAAGCCAGCCTTTTTTATCGTCATATAAGATGTTTTCATGGTGAAGGTCGCCATGCAGCAGTTCCATCCCTTCTGTGGTTTCGGTCAATTCTGCAAAATACTTTTGCGCAATCTCTATGTAACTCTTTTCAATGGGGCCATCACCTTTTTCATGCAAGTTGTTATAGCGGCCAAGGCCTGATGCCCAGTCAAGGATGGTTGGACTTTGGCATTTAGCAGGAACCGGTCTGCGGATCGCCTTCCACACCCCGATAAACTGAAGAACGGCCAGCTTTTCCTCCTTTTCCTCAGACAGCATCGTCCCTGGCACAAGCTTCTCGAGCAGCATGGCACCACGTTCCTCTTTCGCTTTCAACAACCTGGCACAGCCCTTTCCTCCATAGACATTAAGTGTGCGAATCTCATTCGTAAAATCAAATGAAGGCACGCCAAGCTTCAGCATCACAGGTGTACCATGTTCCTCCTTGGCATGCAGTACATAATTGTAGGATAGGTTTGATACAGGACCTTCTATCTGCAACTTCCATTCTTTTTCACAGGACTGTATAGTCGACGCCACATTGGTCAGCCAAACCTTTCCAGCTTCCCCAAAAACATCCACGATTTTCTTCTGAAACCATTCTGGAATATTCATAGCTTGCTACTCTCCTCTATTAATCATAAAAAGGCATGCCACTCTCATTCGGCATGCCTTTTTGAGCTATTGCTTATACACCAATATTGATATTATTCGGCCGTTCTTTCTTTTCTTGAATAAAATTAAGGATGAAAATGGATGTGACGATGATGACTCCAGCAATATCCGTAAAGGTTTCCGGAATAATCATCATCAGTGCCCCTGCCCCTAGCACGATACGTAACAGTGCGTTCAGGCTGGTTCGGAAGTATCCTTCAATGGAGGCGCTCAATGCAATGATTCCTACAACTGCTGTAATGGTGATCATCGTGATATCCAGTGCGGATGCCATCGGGAATTCCTTGGCATTGACCGCAGCATCCGTTGCATCAATCATCAGCATCGCTGGATTATAGACGAACAGATACGGTATCAGGAATCCGGCAGCCGATAATTTCAATGCTGTAAAACCGGTGCGCATCGGATCTCCACCTGATATACCCGCTCCAGCAAAGGCGGCAAGAGCTACCGGCGGCGTGATATTGGCAAAAATTCCGAAGTAGAACACGAACATATGGGCAATCAGAATCGGAATCCCGAATTCTGCAAGGGCAGGTGCTGCCATCGTTGCCGTGATGATATAGGCAGGGATGGAAGGAAGTCCCATTCCCAGGATCATGGATGCAATCATCGTAAAGAACAGCGTCAGGAACAAGGACCCTGCGCCTAGACTTGCGATGGAGGATGTCATGACATTCCCAAAGCTTGTCAAGCTGACGACCCCAATGATGATGCCGACTACCGCACAGGCTACCATGACGGATAGTGATTGTCTCGCACCATCATTTAATGCATGCAGAATATCCATGAAGGACATGCGCGTTGTTTTTCTGAATGCCGCCACTACTACCGTGGAAACGATGGTATAAAATGCTGCATGGCCAATTGGAACACCTTGATAGAGCAGCACAACAAGGAACAGGATAGGCAAAAGCAGATGTCCGCGTTCCTTCATGATCTCCCCTACTCGTGGCAGATCTGCTTTCGGAATGCCCTTCAGGTTTTCTCGGCCGGCTCTGAAGTGCACCTGCATGATTACAGCCAAAAAGTAGAGCACAGCCGGTATCAAAGCGGCCAAGGCTATGGTTCCGTATGAGACGCCGGTGGTTTCGGCCATGATGAAGGCGCTGGCCCCCATGATTGGCGGAAGGATCTGTCCACCTACCGAGGCACTCGCTTCGACCGCTCCAGCGAAGTTCTTGGAATACCCAATTCTTTTCATCAACGGAATGGTAAAGGCTCCTGTCCCAACCACGTTCGCAACTGCCGCTCCATTGATGCTTCCCATAAAGCCACTGGAGATGACTGCCACTTTTGCAGGGCCACCCTGTTTATGACCTGCAAGTGCCAAGGCGAGGTCATTGAAGAATTGACCCATCCCTGATCGTGCCAAAAACGCTCCAAATAAAATGAAAAGAAAGATGAAGTTGACGGAAGCTCCGATGGCGGTGGAGTATAATCCTTCCGTCTTCAGATACAACTGACCAAAAATGTCCCCCAAGTCATAAGGGCGTGTCATCATCTTGATCGGCATCCAGCTCATATGGCTGAAGAACGGATATGCAAGGAACACTAGCGCCAATATCGGCAGAATAATACCGGTTACGCGGCGAGCCCCTTCTAGTACAAGGATAACCGTCAAGATTGCGAACACAATATCCATTGTATTTGGAATACCACCACGGGATGTTACAATCTCTTGGTACTCCATGATGAGATATCCTGCAGAACCTAATGCAAGAACAAATAATATCCAGTCATACCAGGCTATTTTGCTGCGGTCCTGATTTTTGGTTGTAGGATAAAGTAGGAAAATCAACGCCATTCCAACCGCAACGTGGATGGATCGCTGCTGAAGGGCAGGTATTGGATTGAAGGTAACGTATAAATGGAAAAGAGAATAGAGAATGGCAATGGCAGAAACAACAAGGACGGTTTTTTTACTGGCAAAATGACGCACCTTTGACTCGGCATCATATTTTTCCAGTATTTCCGCTCTTTTGTCTTCTGAAATTTCATCCTTTTCTATGCTGTCGTGCTGTTTTTTTGAATCTGTCACTTCTTTTCACCTCTTAGATACTGCAATAGTGGTATTTTTTCAGCTTTGATTTCAACAGTTTCATAGTCTTCTATGAATGTATACAAGGGGATGGTACGACCTTCCAGATAGAGCGTTGTCTGCACATTTTCGGATACACTCAATTGGAGGTTTTCCATTTTCTGATTGATTTTCATATGGACAAAGCCGTCTTTGGAAGGAATGATTTCTCCAGTCGATGGAGTCCCTGCACCGAAGGTTTTAAAGCGTGTACTGAGGAGAAAAAGACTGTCATCTCTTCTCTCATAGGTTTCAAACCACGGTTCTTTTTCGACGGAATGAATCCAGCCAAGCTCAAATGTTTCTTCCGTCAGGAAAAAGCTATCCTCTTTAAAGGAAACCTGCAAAACAGGTACCTTTACCAAAAGGAGAACAAGGAGCACTATAAGTAATACAGTGCTCCCCATCACGAAACGTTTACTGTTCATCGTAATATTTCTTTGATCCTGGGTGGACAGGCGCCACCATGCCTTCCTGTGCCTTCTCTAAAGATACTTCAGTAGCTGCCTGATGAGCATTTCCAAGCGTCTCCAGATTATCAAAGAAAGATTTTGTCAGCTTGTACACATCGTCTTCACTCAACTCGCTGCTTACAACAAGTGCGTTCATGATGGCAGCAGTCGGAACAGCTTCAGCATTTCCATAAGTATCAGCAGGAATTTCCATTGCAACGAAATATGGCTGATCTTTTGCAATTTTTTCGATATTGGCCGGATCTACAGACACCATTTTGATATCAAGCGTTTTGGAAAGCTCCAGAACGCTTGCATTTGGAAGTCCACTCGTTAAAAATGCCGCATCGATTGCACCAGACTTCAATCCGTCTGCCGCTTCTGCGTAGCCGAGGTAATCCACTTGAATATCATCGTATGTAATACCATGACCCGCTAGGAGATTACGTGCGTTCACTTCCACCCCTGAGTTCTGGTCTCCTACAGCTACACGCTTTCCAACCAGATCTTCAATTGTTTCGATTCCGGAATCCTCCGTTGTGACGATCTGTACATAGTTAGGATACAAAGTGGCTACCTGCTGCACATTCTCCACTTTTTCAGAGAAGTTCCCTGTACCATTCACCGCTTCTGTCAGTACATCACTCATGACAAATGCCATTTCGATTTTTCCTTCTTTGATCAAGTTGATGTTTTCCACAGAAGCACCCGTTGCCTGTGATTTCGAGTTGATACCAAATTCATCGGAATATTCATTTGCAAGGGCTGTCCCAATTATATTATAAGGGCCTGATGAACCACCCGTTGCAATGGTGACAATGTTTGTCTTCAAGCCATCCTCATTCTTGCCAGAGCTTTCGTTCCCCCCACAGGCTACCAGTATGGTGCTCGACAATAGAACGCTTACAATTACAGAACCAACTTTTTTGAATTTCATCAAATTCCTCCCCTTTGCAAGATAAAATAGTTCTAAATTAGTTTAGCAGAATAATAGTTATGCTTCAATTAATTTTTACATTTTTCTGGTTATTTATGCAATTCTGTCAATAACTCTCATAGAGAGAGGGAATCTATCGCTATGTATGGAACTATAAATAGTATAAAAGGGGGCATGAAAGATGAAAAAAAGAAAACTGGTAATGGGAACGGTCGGTGGGCTGCTTTTGTTGTTTGGAGCAGTAACAGGCTTCCAGACACTGACCCTGGAATCCAAACAGCCAACTGCCAAACCGACAGCTGTGCTAATAGACAAAGAAAAGGCCCTGCAACATTTATCTGATGCAGTCACCTATCAAACCATTTCCTATGAGGATCGTACAAAATTTGATTTTAGCGAGTTTGATAGATTCATTGAATTTCTGCAAGCCAGCTATCCGTCCAGCCATGATGAGTTGGCATTAGAGCGGATTAATAATTATGCACTTCTCTATAAATGGGAGGGTTCCGACTCCTCCTTGAACCCGATTGGCTTAACGAGCCACTACGATGTCGTTCCGGTTCTTGATGGAACAGAAGAAAATTGGGAACAAGAGCCCTTCAGCGGAACTGTAACAGATGATGCCATCTGGGGCCGTGGAACACTAGATGATAAAATTGGCGTCATCGGGATCATGGAGGCTGTGGAATACCTCATTAATGAAGGCTATAAGCCAAAACGCGATATGTACTTCATGTTTGGATTTGATGAGGAAATTGGCGGGGAAGAAGGAGCCAAGGCGATTGCAGAGACGTTAAAAGAACGTGGCATCCTATTCGATTTTGTCATGGACGAAGGCGGTGCAATTGTGGAAAGCATGGTCCCAGGTGTTTCTCAGCCAGTCGGGGTTGTAGGCATTTCGGAAAAAGGCTCGGCCACAGTGGAATTGACCATTGAAGGCAGCGGCGGCCACTCCTCCCAGCCAAAGAATCAAACAAATATCGGAAGGATTGCCAAGGCCATTGCCAAGCTCGAGGATACCCAATTCCATGCAGAGCTTAGAGGACCGGGAGAGGACCTTTTTGAATTTGTAGCACCTGAAATGAATCCAGGCTTGAAATATGTGTTTGCCAATAAGGCGATATTCAAGCCCGTCATTGAACTTATTCTTCTGCAGGAGCCTGCATCTGCAGCCTTGATCAGGACCACCATCGCCCCGACAATTTTCCATGCAGGCGAGCAGTCCAATGTTCTGCCGGAAAAAGCATCTGCCGTCATCAATCTTCGCCTGATGCCCGGCGACTCGCTTGATGAAGTGAAAAGCTTTATTGAGAAAACAATTGATGACAAGCAAGTAAAGGTGTCCATCAGCGGCAGCGAGGCCACCAAGGTATCCTCTGTGGACGGTTGGGAATTCTCCACCATTCAGCAGGCAGCACGGAATGTCTATGGGAATGCCATCATCGCCCCCTATCTGATGGTTGCAGGGTCGGATGCCAAGCATTACGACATGGTGTCAAACAACACCTACCGCTTCCTGCCTGTACAGATTACGGCGGAAGATCTGAACCGCATGCATGGAACCAATGAACATGTCAGCATCGACAATTATTTGAATAGCATCAAGTTCTATGCAGAGTTAATAAAAGAAACCAATAAATAGAAATTCTGCTGCATCTTCGGCTACAATGAAGGAAAGCATATTGGAAAAGTGTGGTGCGAAAATTGTTTAAGCTATTTTTAATTGAGGACGATACAAGCCTTTTCGGTGAAATCAAAGAGCGCCTCTCACAATGGTCCTATAAGGTGCACGGGGTCACGGATTTCAGCAACGTGTTCGGGGAGTTTGTTGAAATAAAGCCTGATCTTGTCATCATCGATATTCAGCTCCCTAAATACGATGGCTTCCATTGGTGCCGGATGATCCGGAGCCATTCCAATGTTCCCATCATCTTTCTGTCTTCCCGTGACCATCCCACCGATGTCGTGATGTCGATGCAGTTCGGTGCCGATGACTATATCCAGAAGCCCTTCCATTTTGACGTGCTGATTGCCAAGATACAGGCGATTCTGCGCAGAGTCTATAACTATAGCACCGAACTGACCAATCTGAAGACGTGGTGCGGGGCCGCTGTCGACTATGAAAAAAATACCGTCACCAATGAGATGGGTTCCATTGAACTGACCAAAAACGAAATCTTCATTTTGAAGCTGCTGATCGAGCAGAAAAATAAAATTGTCAGCCGGGATGAGCTGATGAACAAGCTGTGGGATGATAAGCGTTTTGTCAGTGACAACACTTTGACCGTCAATGTCAACCGCCTACGAAAACGGCTGGAGGAGCTGGGGTTGGGGCGAAACATTGAAACAAAGGTTGGACAGGGTTATATGGCTATGGAAGGCAATACGCCATGATCGTCTCCTTCCTCCGAGAGCGTCTAAGCTGGATCATGCTAGTTGCCTTTCTTCATCTTTTCATCAGCTTTGTCGCCTTTATCGACACATCCATCCCGTTGGTCTCTGTTCTTTATATTCTATTTTTGTCATTCGGTTTTTTCCTTGTGTTTTTATTCTTTCGATATAAAAAGGAAACCGAATTCTATAGACATCTGAAGGAACGTGAAAAGGATCTCGACCTCTCTACCTTGCCAAAGCCTGATAGTCCTTTTGAAGAACTGGTTGCAGAGAGTCTTAGAAGTCAATCGGAACACCTGAAGCAGGATTCACATCAACATATGCAATTGCTTGAGAAGGAAAAGGATGACCTTTTGGCATGGATCCATGAGGTGAAGACACCCTTGACCGCCATGAAGCTGATGGTAGACCGGATGGAGGATGAAAAAAAGCGTGCGTCCCTCACCTATGAGTGGCTTCGCATCCACCTCCTCCTTGATCAGCAGCTCCACCAGAAGCGCATTCCTTTTATCGAAAAAGATCTTTATATGGAAGAGACAGATCTTGAGGAGCTTATCTATACCGAGATAAAAACTCTCCAATCATGGTGCATCCAAAAAGGAATCGGATTCGATTTGCAGCTTGGGGTCAAAGAAGTGCTCACCGATGCTAAATGGCTTTCCTTTATCCTGAGACAGCTATTGACCAACAGTGTGAAATACAGCAGGGAGTCGGAAATTGAAATCAGCAGCTTTTTATCGGAGGGGCAGACCGTTCTGAGGGTAAAAGATCATGGACGCGGGATCGCGCTCCGAGATCTGCCCCGGATTTTTGATAAAGGCTTCACCTCCACCACCGACCATCAGGACCATGCATCAACCGGTATGGGATTGTATCTCGCAAGGAAAGCGGCAGACACGCTGCATATACATATCGATGTCACATCAACCCTTGGAACAGGTACGACCTTTACCCTCACCTTTCCGAAGAAGAATGAATTTGTCCGTGTGATGAGCAAGTGACAAAATTGTCACTTGCTTCTTCCATTTTGTAAGCCGAATCAAACGATGGGAGTGGCGCTCCTTTTTTATAATGAAAGCAGAAAAGGAGCGTGTCAGATATGACCATATTAAAAGCAGAAAATATCCGTAAAAGCTATGGAAACAAATTCAACAAGCAGGAAGTGCTGAGAGGGATCGAGCTTGATATCGAGAAAGGGGAATTCGTCAGCATCATGGGAGCGTCTGGTTCAGGGAAAACGACCCTTCTTAACGTGCTTTCTTCCATAGATAAAGTGAGTCAGGGAACGATTCTGATTGACGGTAAAGAGATTACCTCCATGAAAGAAAAGCAGCTTGCCGAATTCCGTAAATATCATCTCGGTTTCATCTTTCAGGAGTATAACCTCCTTGATACACTAACTGTGAAAGAGAATATCCTCCTGCCATTATCCATCTCGAAAATATCAAGGAGAGCAGCGGATGAGACCTTTAAAAAAGTGGCGGATGAACTGGGGATCTTTGATATCAAAGACAAATATCCCAATCAAATATCCGGAGGGCAAAAGCAGCGCACCTCTGCAGCACGGGCATTCATCCATGAGCCAAGCATCATCTTCGCAGATGAACCTACCGGGGCGCTTGACTCCAAATCCGCCTCCGATCTCCTGAATAAACTGAGTGATCTGAACCAGAAAAGAAAAGCGACCATCGTCATGGTTACCCACGATCCGGTAGCGGCAAGCTACTGCAGCCGTGTCATCTTCATTAAGGACGGTGCCATCTACACACAATTGAACAAAGGTGACGAAACAAGACAGAACTTCTTCCAGGATATCCTGAAAACGCAGGGAGTCTTGAGCGGGGTGCAGTATGAGCGTTAATCAGCTGATTTTCCGGAACTTGAAGAAAAACCTTCGGAACTACTATTTGTATGTATTTGCATTGATTTTCAGTGTGGGGTTGTATTTTGCCTTTGTTACCCTGCAGTACGATCCGTCGATGGATCCTGCTGAGGGAACCATCAAAGGCGCAGCTGGTATCAGGACGGCTTCCATCTTACTTGTGGTTATCGTTTCAGTCTTTCTTTTATACGCAAACAATATATTCATAAAGCGCCGCAGCAAGGAAATCGGACTTCTTCAATTGATCGGCATGACGAAAGGACGGATTTTCCGGATTTTGAGCGCAGAAAATTTCATTTTGTATTTTGGGAGCTTGGTAATCGGAATATTGGTCGGCTTTTCGTTTTCCAAACTGATTATCATGATTCTGTTCAAGTCTACGGGAGTCGATGCCATCGCTACCCTTCAATTCTCGACTCAGGCTCTTTCACAGACCGTAGTTGTCTTCAGTATTTTGTATGTGTGCCTGATGCTGATGAACTTTCTTTTTATTAAAAAGCAGACTATCCTCTCCCTATTTCGCGTCCTATCTTCAACAGAGGAACAGATCAAGAAGATTTCAGTTCTCGAAGTGATCATTGGCGTAATAGGCATTGGCTTGATTGCTTCCGGCTATTTTATCAGCACCAAACTTTTTGATGGTGATTTTGTCACAACGAATGCACTATTCTTTGCCATGTTCTATATCCTTGGCTCTGTCATTGTAGGGACCTACCTCTTCTACAAGGGCTCTGTCCGATTCATCTTTCATTTGATCCGTAAGCAAAAGAACGGCTACCTGAATATAAATGAGGTCCTTTCCCTCTCCTCCATCATGTTCCGGATGAAGTCGAATTCCTTTTTGCTCACCATCATCACAACCGTTTCTGCGCTATCCATTGGACTCTTGTCCCTGAGCTATATTTCTTACTATTCCGCGGAAAAGACAGCAGCAAATCGCGTGCCTGCCGATTTTTCTTTTACAGATGCCGAGGTGGCAGATACGTATAAATCCCTATTGGATGAGAATGACATATCCTATCAGGAGGAAGTAATTGAAGTTGTACAGGTTCTGATAGACGTTGAAAGCATCATGGAAACCAATTTGGAGGAACTTAATATTGATATGATGGCCTTCAGTCTTCCTACGGTCAGTGATACTTCTGTCGGAATAAGGGACTTGAAGCCAAATGAAACACTTTTTACCGGTTATAATGACCTGATGCAAAGATTCATGACCTTAAAGGATTCAGGAAACATTGAATTAAAGGGAAAAACTAAGACGATCCCACAAAAATATGTAGGGCTTGAACGGGAATATCCCATCTCCTGGTACTTTACAGACGGCGGACTTCCTGTAGCAATTGTCGATGAGACGGTATTCCAACAACTGAAAGAAGATAAGAATCCAGAGATTCAACCGGAATCCTCCTTCTATATCGGGATTGACATCAAGGACAAAGAAAAACTTGAGAAGGCGAACACCCTTTTTGCTGAAGCCGGATTGGCTGGACAATACGATCACGACTCACGACTCGATATGAGCAATGACACCAAGAAGATGATGGGCCTTGCGATGTTCATCGTAGGATTCCTGGGGCTTACCTTCCTCATCACATCAGGCTGTATCCTATATTTTAAACAGATGGATGAGAGTGAAGAGGAAAAGCCGAACTACACCATCCTTCGCAAGCTCGGATTCACACAAAGTGATCTGCTTCGGGGGATAATGGCCAAACAGCTGTTCAATTTCGGCATACCACTGCTTATAGGCCTGCTTCACAGCTATTTTGCCGTCCAATCAGGATGGTTCCTGTTCGGAGAAGAAGTCTGGACCCCGATGATCATCGTCATGGTCATCTACACAGGACTCTATTCCATTTTCGGACTATTGTCAGTGATGTATTATAAAAAAGTAATAAGAGATGCCTTGTGATAAGGCTTAAAGCTCCAGGTCAAACTGGAGTTTTTCTTTTTAATTGAAACCAATTTCTACCGATATACGTAATGAAGTATGGAAAGGTGGAAAAAAAATGTACATACATATTGAAGAACCAACAGAAAAAATTTCGACGAACGCCATCACGGTATGGCGGATCAGCAATACAATCGGACATGCCGTTGCTTTGCTTATTACAGCTATTCTTATATTTTGTGCCGATAGATTCGACTGGTACCGCTGGGTGGAGATTACGCTCTATTTTATTGGTGGATTTTTGATCTTCTCTGCCTTCTATTCCATCCTCATCGAACCCATTCTTACGCAGCGCTATTGGCGCTACAAAATTGATGAGGAGTTTGTGCAACTCAAAAATGGGAAATGGAATGAAAATCATACGCTGATCCCGATGGAGAAAGTGGAATACGTCCGAACCGAGCAAGGACCCATCCTAAGGAAATTTGGATTATACGATATCGTAATCGGCACCACCACTTCCAACCACACCCTTCCTGCGATTCCAAACGAGGTGGCCCTGGAGCTAAAATCCCAGATTGCAACCTATGCGAAAATCAAGGATACGGCAGATGTGGATGGAGGGGTAAATGAATGAATGCCGCACATGATGTTAAACGATATCATCCTGCCTGGATTGCATTGGAACTGTTAACAGCACTGAAAAATTCCGTCTTCGCCATTTTCTTTCTCTTTATCCTTAAGGCGAATTCGACCTCTAGCTGGATTGTCTGGGGCCGCTATCTTTTCATTGCGGCTGCCATTCTAACAATCTTTTCCGTACTTCTGAAATGGCTCCTGCATCGCTATGAATTGCAGGAATCCTCCATTGTTGTGAAGGAAGGAATACTAGTAAAAAAACAACGAACTGTTGCACTGGAGCGCATTCAAAATCACCATTCCAAAACCACTTTTGTGCATCGCTGGTTTAACCTTACCTCCCTTACCCTTGAGACGGGAACCAGCGGGGATGAGGCAGCCATTACGTTCCCTGTCATCACAAATTTGGAGAAGGACCGAATCTTGTCCCTGCTAGAAGAGAAGGAATCTTCAAAGGTGGCAGATGGCGGGGAGAATTTTGAAAAGAAGGGCCGGACCGTTCATTTTCGATCCACAAGAAAAGATCTCTTTAAGGCATCTTTTACTTCGCTGAGCTTTTTAGCTATCTTCCCGTTGCTCTCGGCTATCTATTTCAATCTTGCAGACATCTTTGACATTGAGGATTCTGCCGAAAACGCAGTGGAATACCTGATCGGCCATTGGTGGATGCTTATCGTACTGTTTGTCATCGCCATGCTGCTTTCTGTTGCCATCGGCTTCATTAAAACGGTAATCAAATATGGAAACTATGAAATTAGCGATGATGAGGAACGAATTTATATCGAAAAAGGGGTGGGCAGCTCCTCAAGCTTCTCCATCCAGAAGCATAAAGTGCAGGCAGTGGTCGTGGAGCAATCGATCTTGAAGCGTTTTCTTGGACTTGCCTCCATCAAACTGATCAGTGTCGGATCTGCTGAAGGCGAAGAGAAGGACACCAGCTCCCTCTACCCTTTCATGCCGAAACACGAAGCCTACGAGCTCTTGCACACTCTGCTTCCCGGCTATCCAATTGAGGAAAACATGCAGCGGTTTCCGATAAAGGTGCTATGGCTGAAGCTGATATTACCTTATTACTTCACGATACTGGTAGCTGGCGGTCTGTTCATCTTTAAACGGGAATGGATCTGGATTGCAGCCGTTGTCTTCCTTCTATCGTTCATTTCAAGAATACTGGACTACTATTTCACAAGTTATATCAGAAACGGTAACACGGTACAGGTTCGCCGAGGCGGCTTCACAAACGAAACGTTCGTAACCAAGCGCTCCCAGATCCAGCAGATCACCGTCCATCACTCCTGGATCCAGCGGAAATTCAGCGTAGCCTCCCTCTCCTTCATCAACCGGGCAAAACCGATGCACACCAGTGAACTTTACGGTCTATCCAAAGAAGAGGCCAGCGAATTTTATCGCTGGTATCATGGAAGTTGACTATAACGGGGCCTGACCCTCAGCGCTTTAAGCTGCTTTAGGGTCAGGCCCCTTCTTCGTTGTTTCACGTGAAACTTTTTCTATTCATATACAGAATTGGCAGTGGTTTTACAGAAACATTCCTGTTATATGACATATAGTTTGAAAACAGGCTGTAATAATTGTAAAATGAATGGTGTAACTTTAAATTAGGGGGAGTTTGATGAAGAAGAAAAGTAGTTTATTGGTAATGGCTATGTTTCTAGTATTATCGTTATTTTTGGCGGCTTGTGGAAACGGAAACGATGGGGAATCCACTGGCGAGAAAAGTGATCCAAAACTAATGAGCATGCTGACTGGTGGAACATCTGGTACATATTATCCACTTGGCGGCGAAATGGCTAAAATCATTACAGATGAGACAGGAATTCAAACTGACGCACTTTCATCCAATGCATCTGCTGATAACGCAGCTGCTCTTGCAAAAGGGGATGCGGAACTTGCATTTGTACAAACGGATGTAATTGCGAATGCAATTGAAGGTAAAGGTGCTTTTGAAGGAAAAGCTGTGAAAAATGTAATGGCTATCGGTTCTTTATATCCAGAAACAGTACAAATCGTTACAACTCCAAAATCCGGCATTAAAAGTGTGGAAGATCTTAAAGGTAAGAAAGTATCTGTAGGTGCTCCTGGTTCAGGTACTTACATGAATGCTGAACAAATCCTTGAAATCCACGGTATGACAATGGACGACATTGATGCACAAAACCTTGACTTCGGTGAATCCACTGGAGGAATCCAGGATGGCAACATCGACGCGGCTTTCATCACTTCTGGTACACCAACAGGAGCGGTTGAAGGATTATCAGCTTCTGCTGATGTCGTGATTGTGCCAGTTGCACAGGACAAAATCGATGCTTTGATTGAAAAATACCCTTACTATGCAGCAGATACGATCCCTGCAGGCACTTACGGTCTGGAAAGTGACGTAACAACAGTTGCGGTACTTGCGATGCTAGCTGTTACTGATAGCCTTTCAGAGGATCTTGTGTATGATATTACAAAGGCGATCTATGAAAATTCAGGAAGCCTTGCACACGCGAAAGGGAAACTCATCACACTTGAGACAGCAACAGACGGAATCGGAATCGACTTCCACCCTGGTGCTAAAAAGTACTTCAAGGAAAAAGGATTACTAGACTGATCCACAAACAAATGAAGGAACGGCCGACTGTCAATTTCACTTTGCTGTCGGTCCTTCTTTTTTGTTAACAGAAATTAGGTGGTTTTTACCATGAAACTTCTCTCAAAAAAATCAATAGGACTTATTATTTCCTCGTTTACAGCAGTTCTCTTATTGTTTCTATTTTTATTCCCTCTCCGCACAGCGCTGGTATTTCACGTTGAAAACACAGAGGAAATCCATGCTTTCCTTCCCATTGAGGAAGAGGAAACCTTCCAGCTTATCTTCACCCACTCCATCCATCTGACAGATGTCGTGGAGAAATACCGGGTGATGAACGACCTGCAGATTGTTCAAACAGAGATTGTGTATGAAGAATTTGGGATCGGGATGCCTTCCAATGCAGGGGAAGGCGAGGAATTTGTGTATGAAGATGGAAAATACCACATCAAGAATATGAGCAATGTCTTCCCTTACCTGAATATTAGGAATGGAAAAACAGTCTCAAAAAACCGTCTTGCCTGGGGTATTGATGGAGAAAAAATGATTTGGTTCAATGAATACTTCACCCCAGGGGACTGGTATAAAGTAAAAGTAGAAAAGCTGACCCTATGGCAGTATTTGAAAGGAATGAAAATTCATGAGTGATACAAAGGACAAATTAGAGATGACAGCAGAAGAACAGGAAAAGCTCTTAAAAAAGTATGATGCAGAGGCCAATACCCGCGACCTTACGGGTTATACCGCTAAAGTACTCTTTTTCATGTTGCTGGCCTTCTCTCTGTTCCAGCTATATACAGGGATATTCGGTCAGTTCACGGCCTATATTCAACGTACCGTCCATCTGGGCTTTGCGTTGACTATCATCTTCCTCCTGTTTCCTGCTAGAAAAGGACTAAAGAAAACGAAGGTCGATTGGTATGATTATATTCTGATTGGATTGACCATTGTTGTGTGCGGTTACTGGCCTGTATTCTATGATACATTGGTTCAACAGATCGGCGGAATCAACACTCAACAGACCGTCATTGGCGGACTTGCCATTCTTCTTGTACTTGAAGCGACAAGAAGGGCCGTCGGACTTCCAATCACCATCATAGCCGGTGTGTTCATGGTGTACGCATTGTTTGGTCCATACATGCCGGGAATTCTTATCCATAGAGGACTCAGCATTGAACAACTGATTCAATCCATGTTCTTTACAACAGAAGGAATTTTAGGGACACCACTACAGGTATCCTCCACTTATATCTTCCTGTTTCTATTATTTGGGGCATTTCTTGTACAAACGGGAGTCGGAAATTATTTCAATGACCTTGCCATTGCCATTGCAGGAAAACGAACAGGTGGACCTGCAAAGGTTGCCATTTTCTCCAGCGCCTTGCAAGGTACCATTTCGGGAAGCTCTGTTGCCAATACCGTTACAACAGGCTCTTATACCATCCCGCTGATGAAAAGGCTCGGATATCACCGAAACTTTGCCGGGGCTGTAGAAGCAGCCGCTTCTACAGGAGGTCAGATCATGCCCCCTATCATGGGTGCAGCTGCCTTCTTGATGATTGAGTTTGCAGGTGTCGCTTATTGGGATATCGCAAAGGCAGCAACCATTCCTGCCGTTCTTTACTTCTCCGGTATCTGGATCATGACGCATCTGGAAGCAAAGAAAAATGGTTTATTGGGATTGCCAAAAGAAGAAATTCCGAAAAAGAGTGTCGTGTTAAAGAAAATCCATTTATTAATCCCGATTATTGTTATCGTTGTTTTGCTTTTCCAAGGATTCAGTATCGAAAGAACGGCATTGATCGGTATATTAAGTACCATCGTTGTAAGCTTATTTCGCAAAGATACGAGAATCACATTTGAAAAGTTCTTGCTTGCCCTTACTACAGGGGCACGAACTGCACTCGGGGTTGCTGCTGCAACAGCCTGTGCCGGTATCATCGTAGGTGTTGTAACGAAGACTGGACTTGGCTTGAAGATGGGGAACACGCTGGTTGATTTGGCAGGATCGCTTGCATCCACGCCAAACATTCAGCTATTGCTCACTTTGTTCTTCACGATGATCGCTTCCATCATTCTTGGTATGGGATCACCGACAACAGCCAACTACATTATTACATCAACCATCGCTTTACCTGCAATCATTGCCTTGAATGATCAGCTTGAAGTGGCAATTCCGATTCTTGCTGCCCATATGTTTGTATTCTACTTCGGAATCGTTGCAGATATCACCCCGCCTGTTGCCTTGGCCGCTTTTGCTGCAACAGGGATTTCCAAGGGAGATCCAATCAAAACTGGAATCAATGCATCAAAGCTTGCCATTGCAGCTTTTATCATTCCATATATGTTCGTCTTCCAGCCACAGCTGTTGATGATCGACACGACCATTTTGGAAGTATCGTGGATACTTGTCACCTCCATTGTCGGAATGATCTCCATCGGTGCCGGCCTCATCGGCTTCTGGTACCGTAAGCTGCACTGGATTGAAAGAATTCTAACCGTCCTGACAGGACTACTCCTGATTTATCCGGAATCCAACACCGACATCATCGGCTTCGCTGCATTCGCCATCATGTTGGCACTGCAGATATTCTGGAAAAGGGATAAAGGAAACCTAGGAAAAGAAGCAGAAGCTTGATTAATAAAGGGACCTGACCCTCAACGCTTTAAAGCGTTGAGGGTCAGGCCCCTTTTTGTCACAGTGTCAAAATTCCCCATCTAAACTACGCTTGAATTTATAGCTATTGAAATGCAATATTTGCACGCTGACTTTCACCTCTGTCAGGGAATCTTGATTAAGATAAAAAGCGCTATCTTCTTTTAGTTTTTGAAAATCCTTAGGATGTTCTCGGAACCATTTTTCCCCTGCATCCAGTATATCCAGCTTATTTTCCACCCCTTCCGAGTAGATTGCTTCGACTTTAGCTTTTATATCTTCTTCTATCTGCTTTTTTAAAGCTTTCAATGTTAAATCTTTCTGCAGTTTTTCCAAAAGATCGGCACTGACGGAAATCTCAATGGAAAATTTCGGCCTTTTCGCCGTTTCATCATACTTGATTTTCATTTTCGGCTCCCCAAGCTTGACGGCTGCAACCAACTCTCCTTCCTTTTCCACCCTCCGATCCAAAGATATCCCCTTTTCCGTCAGCCAATTAATAGTGACGGCATGATCTGAAGGTATTTCTCTTCTATACTCCTGGTGCTGAAAGGCGGAGAAACCATTCAGATACAATACCGGATAGTTCTGATCGGCCTTCCAACTGCTTTCATCAATTTTTACAGAAGGAATTTTTGCAGTGCCCATCGGTTCATAATAATCCCGCAGGAAATTCATCATGGTAATAGCTTTTAATTCATTCTCTGCCATTTGCCCTATCTTTGCCTTAAATAGAACCGTGTAAATGGCAGGATAGTTGAAAAGAGCTGGTACATTAAAGACATCCTCGATTTTCTCTTCTGTTGTAAATATTTTCATGGTCGGCCGCAGGGAACGGTTTCTTCCCACTTCCTCCAGTATTTCGTTGGACTTGCTCTGAATGAGACGGTTGGTTAACAACAACGTATTTATATGCCCGAAATAAAGTGGTGGTTCGGATTTCCCGTAGAGCTTGCTGACTGCCATATTCAGGGTTTCACCTCTTGCTGTCGCGATAAAAATTGGTATGTGCTCCACCGTTTTCGCCCCCTCCTGCTTGGCGACATTGACAAAATTCAACCCTTGGAGATAGACGACATATTCTTTTTCTTCCTCATCATAATCTATCCCAATTGCCACAATATAGGTAAGATCCTGGATATTCTTTATCCCGGAACATCCTGTAAGAAATATGATGCAGCTAAGAATAAGTAATTTCACCTTGCCCATCATGATTGGTCCCCCCTTGTGGGATCATTTGGACTTGTGGAGGTCGTTCGTGATTTATAGAATTGCGTCGGCGCCCTAAGGAATGCTTTGATGGCCTCTTTCAAATTGATAGGAGCCAAAGAACCGAAATATGGTGCGCCAAAGGACGTTAGGGTAGAAAAATAGAATACTGTTAAAATAAAGCCTAATATTACGCCGAACAATCCTAGGAAGGTACTAAGGATGATAGCGCCGAATCTTATGATGGTGATGGCAGAACTCAATGATTGATTCACCAAGGTGAAGGAGGAAATATAGGTAATAGCCGCAACGACCAGCATAGTTGGTGAGGTCAGGCCTGCCCTGATTGCAGCATCCCCCACTATCAAGCCTCCGAGCACGGCAACCGTTTGGCCAATTGCCCGCGGCAGCCGCACTCCTGCTTCATTGAATAGCTCGAAAAGGAAAAGGATGATAAACATTTCTATCGGTGCGGATAAGGGCAGCCCAAACCTGGAGACAGAGATGGTTGCCACAAGGAGATAAGGAATCTGCTCAATATTAAAGGCGGAGAACGCAATCCAGATGCTCGGCAAAAAGCCCGATACGATAATCCCTATTACTCTCATGATCCTCTCCACTGACACATAGGCATAGTTGAGATACGAGTCTTCAGGAGATTTGGTCTGTAACAGCAAATTACTCGGCGCAAAAGAGACAGTCGGATTGCCATCGACAAGAAGGGCAAATCTGCCCTGATTCATAGCCTGTACGATAAAGTCCGGCCTTCCGGTAAAATCCATCGTCGGAAAGACAGAATAAGGCGTATCCCGGACAGTGGATTCCAATTCATAAATACTGATCAAAAGATCTAAATCTACCTGATTCAGTCTTTTACGTATTTCATCAAGGACTCTTTGATCGATCACATCATCCAGGTACATGAGGGCCACTTTTGTATTGCTTCTTTTTCCGATTGTAAACTTCTCAAGGCAAAGGGAAGTCGTATTAAGCCTTCTTCTGATCAAGGAGATATTCGTTCTGATATCCTCTACAAACCCATCCTTGGGACCTCTGATGGATGTTTCCAGTGCCGATTCCTCCGGTTGGCGCTTCGGGAAATCTCCTGCTTGAATGCTAAAAAGCCTCTCTTCTATAAGAAACAATACTTTGCCTTCAAAAAGCAGCTGGGATAACTCGTCTATCGACTTGCAGGTAACATCCTCTGCCTGAAAAAGTGACTTAATATTCTTCTCTATCGTTCCTTCATGGACTTCTCCAAGTTTCGGTAAGATAGATTGATTCATAAAACTGCTATCAATTAAGGTTTCCAGATAGATGAGTCCAAAGCTGCCTGTAACCGTTTCGTGCTCCTTGCAGACCATATCCTGACTTTTCGAGAATTTCCCCCTAAGCCCCGCTGCTTTCTCTGCCACACTTTCCTCACACTGTGGAGTTGATCCTGGTGTCATTGCCATGTTTTCCATCCCTTTTTTTGATTACTAATATGAGTAACGCTGATATTAGTATCTGAATTAATAAGAATGCCATGCATGCTGGTAAAAAAAAGTGATAAATTACTTGAGTAAAGTAGTAGGTTTCCACATCGACCATCATTGCGGTAAATAACAGCAGATACATGATAATGACAAGCTTAGCATTCAGCCTGTAATGATTTTTTTTCTTAGTAAAAAAGGTTCCAAGCAAATACATGAACAAACCTATACGGATGACAGCCCCACTCAGCCACTGATATAACGCAAAGAAATCAAGATGGGATATGTATTCCCCAATTTTCAGGACACGCCACTGTTCATAGGCCGGATAGCGGAAGGTGACTGCTTCCGTTGGTCCGAATTCCATAATGGAGGCGGTTAGAGGACCGAGAATCAAGCCTATCAATATGGTTAGTAGCAGAAGCAGTTGACCGAACTTGATCGGTGCCTGAGAGAAGGGCTGCAGGAGTATGACAAGATATATTTCTAGCAGACCTGATAGCGTATAAATTCCACCTTTTATGACAGGCTCATAGCCCTCTGCAAGTAAAGGAAACAGAAGTTGCGGATCCTTCAGGTTGGTGTTTGTAATGGCTATGAATATGCCAAAAAGCATGACAAGCGGGAGAAGGAAGCCACTCGATATGGCCATGGATTTTATTCCGGCCCATGTGATAGTACAGCAGACAATAATAAGCATGATATTGATCATTAATACAGATGCATCCGCGAGAAAATAGGCATTCAGCCATATTACAAGATCTTTGAAAGTAATATAAGCGCTGCAAAATAAAAATAGAATCACAGGTAGGGCTAAAATGGTGGAGAAAACCTTGCCAAACCGGTTCTGGATCATGCTGAAAAAGCCCTCATCCGGACAATTTTTGACAATGTAGTGGATAAGCCATAAAAAGAATAAGGCTACCGGATAACACAAAAGGACACTTAACCAGCTATCCCTGCCTGAGGCCGTAAGCAGATTCGGGATGAGAATGACGTGATTAAGCAGCCCCGTGGATAAAATAAGGAGCGTAAAAAGCTGTCTAGGTATGAGAATTTTCGTTAAACTTTGCATAGGCATCTCCAAATTGTATAGATTTACCTTTTATCGTTGCCGGGGAATCTATATTATATGTAAAAAAATAAGCAATCAGGGGTTTTCCTGATTGCTTCTATCATATTTAATATTTATCTCAGCTTCTCCAAGATTGCAGCATAGCCTTTACGCTCCGCCCATGCAATCGGCTTTGCCCAGTCCTGAACTCTTTTCGATGAAGGCTTGGCCCCATTCTTCAAAAGAAAGAGAACCATATCCTCCTGGCCATATTTCGCTGCCCATCCAAGTGGTGTGGTACCGTATTCGTCATCAGTCTTCTCGAGATCTGCTCCATACTCCAGCAGCATTTTGGCCATGCCCACTTTTCCAAGCATGGCAGCGATATGCAAATAGCTGACCCCTAGCCAATTTGATAGATTCGGATCAGCCCCTTTGTCCAGTAGCATTTTCACTATTTCCTCGTCGGAAAAACGTATCGCATATGTCATATAATTGCTGGTATACCATGAATCATTCAATTCCACTCCAACTTTTAATAGTAAACGGACAATATCTGCATGCCCCTCACTGATAGCCTGTGTTAATGGACCGAAATCCCCTGCATTTACTTCGGATGGACTCACTGCTAATATCTCGCCGACCAGATCCATTCTTCCCAAAGTGCAAGCAGCGGACAAAGATAACGATCCTCCCGCAGCATAAAGTAAATCCACCAATTCTTGATGGCCATTTCTCGTAGCAAAATACAGAGCATTCCCTGAAGCCTCTACCTCTGCGTTCGGGTCTGCTCCGTGATCCAAAAGCATCTTCACTATGGACTGGTGCTTTTCGCTGACTGCTGCATGCAGGGCCGCTCCTCCTGGTGCATCCTTTTCAGGCTGATTCGGATCTGCGCCTTTTTTGAGCAGTGCCTGCACGATGCTTTCATTTCCATTTTTCGCGGCATAATATAATGACGATCTTCCAGATGAGTCCAAGGCATTTACCTTTATTGAATCATTGGACAGCAGCTCCCGTACATATTCTTCATCCCCAACGGCAGAAGCGATGAAAATGTCGTATGTAGCGCCTTTTGAAATGAGATAGCCGACAAGAAACCACTTATTTTTCGTGGATTCTTCGGAACGGTAAAAATAGTCCCCTTCCAATGCCAGGTGGACCGGCTTGCTGCCATCCGCTCTTGTCGCATCGAGATCAGCACCTTTTTCAATAAGAAAATCGATTATGCGGAGCTGCCTCGTCAGAACGGCCCAATGCATAGCTGTATTTCCTCGTCCGTCACTTGAATGGATGGCATAAGGGGTCTCCTCTAGCCATCCAATCAGAGCACTTTCATTTCGTTCCTTCATTAGGACAGCCATCCTTTCACCGAAAGAATTGCTTTGAAGTTTCTGCTCGAGGTGACGTTCAAGTATTTCCACCAAGGAGTCATACCCGCGATCCTTCGCCTTCTGCAGCGGAGAATCCTGCCAGCTGATACCTGAGATGGCAGTTGCATCCGCTCCATAACCGAGGAGAACTTCCACCATGTCTTCATGTCCCTCCCTCACTGCAAAATGAAGCGGTGTAAAGTACGCCCAACTGCAGTTTACGAGAGTTGGATTTTGCTTTAAAAGCTCTTGAGCTATTTGTGTTTCCCCAGTCATGGAAGCAGTCATCATGCGCCACACGTCATTCCCTTTTCCACCACAGGATGGCAAATAGTCATCCGTTTTCAACATGTCCGGCTGAGTAATCACCTTCATTGAAACATGACCTCCCTTTGATTCTATCTATCTCTTTTCTACAAAAAACATAGAAATGGCACCCAAGCCAACATGTGTGCCCACGGAAACTCCCATTTGCATGATGTAAATGTCGCCTGAAAAATCTGTATCCTGTTCCATCTTTACCTTTAATTCCTCTGCAATACTGATATCAGATGTATAGCCGATGATGACAAATTCCGTTATGTCTTTATCGTACCTGTTCACAAATTCCTGAACATAGTGCTTCAATACTCTTTTCTGGCCTCTTTCCTTTCCTACGATTGCCCCTTTTCCCTGCTTCATACTCATAATTGGCTTAAGGTTCAGAATCTTACCCAAAAAAGCCGTTGCATTTGTGATTCTGCCGCTTTTTATTAAATGATTTAAGTCATCAACGGAAAGGAAATGTTTTACATTCACTTTATACTTCTCTATAAATTCCACGATTTCTCCAAATGAAGCACCTCTTTCTCTCATTAAGGCACTTTTCATGATCAGCCAGCCGCTTCCATGACTCATACATTTCGAGTCGACTACATGGATTTTGATAGAGGAACCAGGATACTCTTCATAGAAATAATCCTTGGCCAACACTCCGGATTGATAGGCACCACTGGTCCCGCTAGACATGCAGATACATAGTATTTCCCTATAACCAGCTTCTATCGCCTCTTTAATGATACTCAAATACTCCGTGGGACTTGGCATCCCCGTTGTCGGGTGCTCCGATAGCGCTTCCAACATTCCGTAATATTCATCAGGTTCTATATCCACTCTATCTCTATATACTTTCCCCTCAATATTAATCGTCAATGAAGCCAGGCTAATATCGTGCATCTCAAGCACTTCATTTGATAAATCACAAGTTGAATCTGCTATTATCTTAATCATTCATTTCCTCCAAATAACCGTTCTGCTACAATCTTAACCCAATCGGACTTAATAAACTAGTAGGGGCCAGACCCCTGTTGTTATGTAAACTAAGCCCCATTCCCATTTCAACATAAAAGAACCTCTGATCTACAGAGAGATCAAAGGTTCTTTTATTGTTTTACTTATTAAATTAACTACGAACCGCTTCTTTCGTACCATGCCCTAGACCAAGCGTCTCAGCGGTTGAACGGTGGAGCTCATGGAAAAGCTCCGGGTTTTCCACTAGTGACACACCAAAGGAAGGGATCATTTCTTTTATTTTCGCTTCCCATTCAAACATATGCTGCGGGAAGCATTTTTCCAATACCTCCAGCATGACGTGAACGGCAGTGGAAGCACCTGGTGAAGCTCCGAGTAGTGCAGCGACTGATCCATCCGCAGCACTGACCACTTCCGTACCAAATTGGAGTGTTCCTTTTCCTGCCTCTGTGTCTTTGATTACTTGGACACGCTGGCCCGCCACCACGATACTCCAATCCTCACTCTTTGCGTTTGGAATAAATTCGCGCAACTCATCCATACGCTTTTCATTCGACAACAGCACTTGCTGGATCAGGTATTTTGTCAATGCCATCTCTTTAAAGCCTGCAGCGAGCATTGTCATGACATTATTCGGTTTTACGGAACCGATCAAATCCAAGTTGGAGCCTGTTTTCAGGAACTTTGGTGAAAAGCCGGCAAATGGTCCAAACAGTAATGTTTTTTTGTTGTCGATATACCTGGTATCAAGATGCGGCACAGACATTGGAGGAGCCCCGACCTTGGCCTTCCCGTATACCTTTGCATGATGCTTCTCCACAACTTCCGGATTGTTGCAGACCAAAAATAGGCCGCTTACCGGGAATCCTCCAATTTGCTTGGACTCTGGAATACCGGTTTTTTGCAGCAAATGAAGACTTCCGCCCCCACCACCGATAAATACAAATTTTGCTATATGAGACTCGGTTTTACCGCTCTTCATATCATGTACTTTCACTTCCCACGAGCCGTCTGCAGTCCGCTTAATGTCCTTCACACTGTGCTCGTAGTTCATCTCGACATCTCTGCTTTTTAAGTGATCAAACAGCATGCGTGTCAATGCACCGAAGTTGACATCCGTTCCAGAGTCGATTTTGGTTGCGGCTATCGGTTCACTCGCTGTACGACCTTCCATCATAAGCGGCATCCATTCCTTCAATTTCTCCAAGTCATCGGAATATTCCATCCCATGAAACAGAGGATTACTTGACAGCGCTTGCATCCGGTTTTTCAAAAATGTTACATTTTGTTCCCCTTCTACAAAACTGATATGAGGGATCGGCATGATGAAGTCCCGAGGATTACGGATTACTCTATTTTTCACAAGATAGGACCAGTACTGTCTGGAAAGCTGAAACTGTTCATTCACCTTAACAGCTTTACTGATATCGATGGAGCCATCCGCCTTAACTGAAGTATAGTTAAGCTCGCACAATGCAGCATGTCCCGTGCCCGCATTATTCCATTCGTTTGAGCTTTCTTCCCCTGCGCTTGCAAGCTTCTCGAACACTTTGATTTTCCATTGTGGTGCCAGTTCTTTCAGTATTGCACCCAAAGTCGCGCTCATCACTCCGGCGCCGATCAAGATCACGTCTGTTTTATTCTGTACGTTGCTCATTATTACATCCACATCCCCTATATTTATAAAAAGAGCATGCACGCCAGCCATTGTTTCACAAAAAGCAAGGCGCCACCTAGAAACAAAACTATTCCATCTAATACTATTATATCGTATCTATCACATTAATTTATAGATTAGAAATATCTACTATTATCTGACTATTATAAACTATATTTTGCTGAGAAAAAAGAGAAGTCCTGTTCTCCTCGCAACTATTGCTTCTATTTCTATCTTTTTAGTGGGGATGTGAAGGGTAAGAGAAACTAAAAGAACATATACTTACGGTTCTCCCTTATATATCAAAATGAGGTTTTAACCAGTAAGGCTATCCATAAATTGAATATGCTACATAACCTGAGTATTAATGGTTAAACTACTGAATACTGTGTTGGAAAATTATTAAGAAGGAACTAAAAAAATGAATAATCCTGTTCGGAGACCCATATCAACTATTAGCACGTTTGGCATTACATATTTAAAGCAACATAATCCATACATGGTTGTTTGGTGGTCTGCTGTTTTTCCTGGTTTTGGGCATTACTTACTTAATCAATATTTAAGAGCCACTTTGTTAACAATAACTGAAGTCATAATAAATACTTTAGCCCATATTAACGAAGCAATGATATATTCCTTTTGCGGAGAGTTTGAACTTGCAAAAGGAATACTTGAACCAAATTGGACATTCGGATACCTTGCCATATATTTAATCGCAATGGGAGATTGTTTTCGATCAGCCTTATACCAAAATAAACTTTATCATCTTGCCAGTTTGGAGAATAAACTTATTCCCTGCCTAAAAATTTCTTCCTCTGAAATACAATATCTTGAGAAGAAAAGCCCTATTCTAGGAGTCGTTTACTCTTTTTTCTTCCCAGGATAAGGACAATTGTACAACCATCGATTTGCGCTTGCTTTTTATGCGATGTTTTGGTGGTGGATTTACCTAATGTTATCAAGAATGCACGAATCATTCCTAAATTTAATACATGGTGATCTTAATCAATCTATTTCTATCATTCATCCACACTGGCTTTTGTTTATGCCATCTGTCATGGGCGGCTCCATATATTATTCATACCGTACTACCGTTGAGCATAATCAACTTTTTCAGTTAGAACAGCGCCAACATCTTTCCATGCGCTATCAAAAATCTAAACTACGAATTTTCCCCTAAACAGGTGCGATAATGTTAATATTCGGTGTATTTAAACAATCAATTGAATTAGAGCAAGCATTAGCTGAATTAGAGAACCTATCAATTTTAAGTGAGCATATCCTTGTTGTTTTCATGAACAATAACCAAAAGGAACATGATTACAATCATAGTCCACATGCTTTTGAGATAGGGATTGCTTCCGGAACTGGGGCATCAGTTATCGGAGCAAGCATTGGGTTTGAGCTGACTTTGTGTCCTATCATATGGGGTCTTATTGCTGCATTTATCGGATTTTGTTTAGGAGTGAGTGCGTTCTTTTTAGTAAAAAAACTGAAAAAGCATACCAGCCAGAAGAGTAAAACTCATGAGGTTACGATAGTAATTCAATGCCAAGAAGACCAGACCCAACAGGTCAGTGATGTATTATGGAAATATAATGCAATTTCAGTTGGTTATGCTGATAACCAATCTTGATATCGGGAGTCACATTATTAAATGTTTAGACCTGAACCACTTATACATTCTTATTTATGCTATCTTCAATCATAAAAAAAGGTAGTTTGGTTCTTTAAGTCATTATCATATCTGCAAGCATGTTTTTTTCATTCCTTCTAAAATTGAATATATCGGCTGCCAGCCCAGCTCAGTTTTTGCTAAACGATGATCAAGGCAGCTATGGTAAATATCGCCTGGTCGTGCATGTTTATATACGGGGACAAAGTCTTTATTTAAGATACTATTTAATTTAATTGTTAGTTCATTGATCGAAATTTGTGTGCCTGTACTAATGTTATAAGTTCCATTTCTTTTAGCTTGAAGTGCGGATAGATTTGCAGAAACGACATCTTCTACAAAGATAAAATCTCTTGTTTGTTTACCATCTCCAAAAATAATAGGAGATTCATCCGTTTTCATTTTTTCAATAATGATGGAAATAACACCTCCTTCTCTCTTTGGTACCTGTCTGGGACCATACACATTTGAGTATCTTAGAATTGTATAATTTACATCATAGAGTTGGGCATAGCTACGAATATATTGTTCCGGGACATACTTCGAAATACCATAATTGGATATTGGCTGTATAGGATGGTGTTCACTTATTGGCAAGTAAAGAGGTTTTCCATAAACTGCGGCAGACGAGGAATAGATCAGTTTGCTTTTATAAGCTTTGCATAACTCAATTAGATTAATTGAACCTAAAATATTGACTTGGGCATCAAATACGGGATTTTGTATGGATGCTTGTACGTCTATTTGTGCAGCCATATGGAATACAGCTTTGGGTTTCACTTCTTCAAAAATAGATTTTAATTTCCGGAAGTCTAAGATGTTGAGATAAAAGTATTTTGCTTTCTTATTAAGAAATTGTGCATTTCCTGCTGTCATGTTATCGATAACGTACTTATCATAACCTTCTGTTATTAACAGATCTACTAAATGGGAGCCTATAAAACCACAGCCCCCAGTGACAATTACGTTCATGTCATCACTCCCTTCATTTTTTTGTTGCTAAGAATGTTTGGACTAACTTCTCATATTAAACAAAAAATACCACGATAATTTTAAAACCAACTTTCAGATTCAAAATTTGAAGAATACCCCTTTATAAAAAGAATCAAAAATTTTCCCCTCCAATTTTGGAGGGGAAAATTTTTCACTAAAATACTTTACATTTTTCCTAGACATTCCTTCTATTCTGTTCATATATCCAATCTCTTATTTGTTCAGCTACTTCCGTCACACCAATTTCAGAAGTATCGATAATGGGTATGGGCGGGTCATACTGAGCTGATATTTCAATAAACCATTTAGCTAATTTCTTGATGTACTTAACCTTATTACTTGTCATTTTTTTTCTTTCATATAATCTCTTCTCACGAGTTATGTCATCACAATGTAGAATAAGGTAGTCGACACGTGAAAAATAATTAACATACTTACATGCTGCAATATCTTCTGGCTTGATTAATCCGCATAATATGGTTATTCGGCCGCTTTCAGCGATATCTTGTGCAACTCGAAGCCAAATATTTTGAATTTGGTGTTTGTCTACTTTACCTGCGTCATCTTTTAAAAACTGAAAAATACCATCATAATCCAAAATATCATACTCTGGCATTATTTTTCGCAGTGAATGGATCACATAGGTTTTCCCAGCCCCGCCTGCACCAGTGACGATATAAAGTGGTACCTTTGACATAAACGATCCTCCTTTAGTTTCGTGATGATTGAATGGAAGTTTTATAAGGTTTATGTTTTCAAGTGCTGCAGGAGCTATTAATTCTTCTTTTTTGTCTTTATATTTTTCTTCCATTTCTTCGAATAAATATCGTATTCAGCACGAAGAGGGTGTTTTTCACTCCACCAAGGCTTACTATCTGTGCCTGTGTAATGAATAATAGACGGTTCTAACCGAAGGTCTGTGTTATAAAGATGTTTTGATTGATAATTCCATTTTGGTTCTAGTTGAAGCCATTTATCATAAAGAACTGCATTCATCGAATCTTGACTTGGGTAGCGAATGATGCTTTGATTTTTATTCATGAAATCGATGATTTGTTTTGTTATGCTGTGCTCTCTCCACTTTTTCAGGTTAATCACTAATACACCAGCATTGAAGTACTCGCATTCATCCGGAATCGAAAGTTCAGTATGTCTTAGCTTTTTTAAACCTAACCATGCATCCATTACCGCTGCAATAAAATAATCATCGATATTATTTTCCCATAATTTAGTGACGTCTTCTTTAATGATCATATCGCTGTCTAAATAAATTACTTTCTCGATGTCTTCCCCCAATAGGTCTGGTATAGAAATGCGATGATATGTTTCCTGAGTTAGATGATGGGTGAGGATAAAATTATCATACAGGGTTGGATCAATCGTTAAATAACTGACTTCAGCACCGAAATGATTAACGGTATTCGTTAACAGCTTTTTATTTTTCTTGGATATTTGACTATCAATAATATAAATTATGATAGGATTCGATGAAGTCTTATTTTCTAGCAAGGAAAAAAAGCATTATTGCCAAATGTTTAGCAAAATCATCATTCACAGCTGTTACAACATGTATCTTACTCATTTTTTTCCACCTCATTCTTTAAATCTTTATCTGAATATCTCTATACTCTATTCATTAAAAGTATTTGCAGTGTGTTCCAAATACCTAATTTTTTCAGCCTTGAGCATAATTTTATGAAATTTAAACTTTTATCCCTTCCAAGAGGCTCCTTTCCACATAAAATATTAAGAAATATTATTATAAAAGGAGCTGAAAATATGGCAGTCAATGTTAGTGAGAAAGTTACCGCGATTATTAAAACCTTTGAACGTCCGCATTGCTTGGATATGCTAATAAAAAGCATTAAAAAATTCTATCCAACTCTTCATATTATTGTTGCAGATGATAGTAAATCGCCTATTCCCCGTTCTGATGTAGAGTATCATATCCTTCCTTTTGATAGCGGACTTTCAAAAGGAAGAAACTTCCTTCTGCAACAAGTGAAAACTCCATATTTTTTATTACTGGATGATGATTTTTGTTTCATTAATGAAACCAGTATTGAAAAGTTAATGGATGTTCTTGAAAACTCAGATATAGATGTTGTTGGCGGACGGTGCATCGAGACAAAAGGAGTAAGAAATTCACAAGCTGTATTTACAATAAAGAATGAACTTCTCACCTTAAATGCTGATCCATATGGAAAAGAGGGTGATGTGGAGTTATATGATATTGTTGCAAACTTTTTTTTAGCAAGAACGGATAAATTACAAAAGCATACATGGGATGAAAGATTAAAAGTGGGAGAGCATTATGATTTTTTCTTAAGCTATAAAGGAAAACTTAAGGTAGCGATGCACCCATTTATCTATATTTATCATACAAACGACCGTTCTAATGAGGAATACAATCTGTATCGAAATCGGGATACAGAGGATTTGCACAATAATATTTATCAGGAGAAACATGGGATTACAAAAGTTAAAAGAAAACAACGCCGCCAGTCAATTGATGACATCATGGAATATTTAAGCAAAGAAACAATTGAAACCTATTTTGGGAGTTGAAAAAATTGGAGGATATTAAATCTATCATCGTTAAATACAAGAAGGGGAAGAAAGTAGAAGTTGCTCATAATCCAACCTCCTATCCATTGGTTGGCCATGGGAAGCAAGGTGCCGTTTTTAAAATTTCTCCGGAGCAATGTGTAAAGATATATGCAAAGGAAGGAAATACCGTAAAAGAAGGAAAAGTACTAAAAGCTGCTCAGGGTTCGCCTATTGTCCCGAGATTATATGAGATTGGTGAAAACTATATTATTATGGAATATCTTGAGGGTCCCTCTTTATTTGATTATCTAAAAGAAAAGCGGATTTTAACCGAGGAAATCACCAATCAAATTCTTTTTATATTAAAGGAAATGAAACGGTTACAATTTACCCGATTGGACAGCAGATTAAATCACATCATTGTTACCCGCCAAGGAGAACTTAAAGTAATAGACCTTGTAAGCCATTTCAAAAAAAAGGTTGACCATCCGGAGTTCCTCATGCAACACCTTAAAAGACTGGGCTTATTATCTGCGTTTTTAGATCAAGTAAAAAATATTGATCCTCCATCCTACCAGGAATGGAAGAGTTTTAATTGAGTAGGGGGAGACTATTCCTGGCCTCTTACACCACCGTACATACGGTTCCGTATACGGCGGTTTCATTTATATTTAAGTCAAACGTCTTGTTTGATACCGAGCATATAGACTCTTGAACCCTTGGTTTTTCCATGGTTTCCAAAAACGTTATGCAGTATTGGGCTATTGGCGAAATGCCAGTAGCCTTTACTTATATTTGCGCTCATTTACTTATGATACGGTTCACCGTGATGATTTAAGAGGCAAAAAATAGACACTGGAGTATTAATTCCAGTGTCTTCAATTTTTCTAGGATACGTCTAGTTTATATCTTTTATAAATTCGGCATACTTTCTACTTTGTTTGTCTTATAATAAGTTAATCCATATTTACGACATAAATCATCTACTTTTTCTTTATCACCTAGCCATCTACACATTAATGGTTGCCTAAAGTAATTTTGGTGCGTAGCCTCTCTATTCGGAAAAGTAAAACGTTCAAATTGTAAGACCATTTCATTATCTGTATTTACCCAGATTAATGAATTATCTCTTGAAGGCTTAATATCAAACAAATTTCTTAAAATAGGTGAAGGATACATCATAGTATTTCCATATATAAAAACACTAGTTCCAACCAGTTCATTCGTCAAACAGACTCCTGTACTCTCCAAGAACTCTTCTTCAATAATAAACAATTCTTTACCCTCTGAAATACTAGATGAGACTAGTCCACCTGTATTTAAAGATTTTGTTATTGATATATCCTTAACTAATACATTATTATTTATTAATTTTGCTGTTTCGGTAAAAACAATTCCATCTCTACTACCAACGGGATACCAAATTACCCCACCTATAACATACATATCTTCAGGCACATTTCTTTCTAAAATCCCATTTAAATAAGGCTTGCCTTTCGATATGGTACTTTCGTCTATAAATCTTTTAAGTTCATTCTCTATATACCATTCTGTATCATAAGTAACTTGAGGTATTTTTGAAATTACCCAAGAATCATCTGCACTTAATAAGGCTTGGGCTTTTACAGTTAAAGGGACATTTCCCCATCTTCCTTTCTTTTCTTCCGCATATAGTATCTCCATGTCCAATTCACTATCGGATTTTGGATAAAGCATAGAGTCTCCCGGTCTACTTCCTTTACTTATAGAAGAGTTTTGGCGTTTTGATGTCTTCTCAATCTGCAAAAAGTATTTAATATCATCATTAGATTTACAAGTAATATTTTCCATCACACTTAAAAATCTCTTTGCTGAAAAACTTACATTAGAATCACTAAATACCATTGGCGGATTAGTAGGAAGCTCGTATTCAATCTCTTTTGCAGAGTATTCAAATTCTATGTCTTTTACATTTTTTATAATTGAAAATAATTGTATCTTTTTAGATAAGTTATTTGTCTCAATATACTCTCTCTCTATACATGGATATATAACATTAAGCCCCTCAATATTTTCTTGAGACCACCTTTCCGACATTAATAAAAGATATTCTTTCTGTTCATCAGTATATAGCTCCCAAGAATCCATTATGAAGTTAAATAAATCTGGATATCTTTCAACTAGTAATTGTAAACCTTGTAAGCAAATTTCAATTCTATGAATATTCCTAGTTAAAATTTGTTCTATAAAAATATTACAAGTTAATTCCGCAACATTTTTGGGAATCAGCAAACTACTAATTGAAGGGTTTATTAATTTCGAACTAAAATTCAAATGACCACATCCAGTGAGCCATTTATAATGAGACTTCAATTCCTCATCAAACATTAATTTCAAAAAATCATTAGATAATAAATTAACCGCATATTGTAATAAAAATTCCATATTAGAACTACAAGTATAGTAATGGTCTTTATCATCTAAATTTTTTTTATTATAGTCAGCCAAAGCCCACAAAATATCCTCTTCAAATACTTCTAAAAGTTTTTCAACAATATTTGTGCATCCGGACTGTTCCCAAGTATAATTTTCTAGCCTAATTAGAGTAAATTCTATAAATTTTGTAGCTATTTTTTTAGAGATTTCATCGCGCTTTTCGATTATATTCCAAGCAATATTAATAGAATCCCACTTCATGAATGGATCCTGTTCATATTCCAAAAAGTGAATAATCTCATCTGTTTTCATTTCATTTAGGCTTGATTCTAAATTCTCTTTCTCTAATTTTCTCTTTTGACTAAATTCATCTTGTTTTCCCACTTCATAATCATGCTTATTTTCTTGATGTAGTGCAATTTTCACGTGTTCTGGTGCTAATTGTGCTAATAAACTCTCTATTCCACCAGCTTCTATCTTTTTCCCCTTGTTTACACATTTAAAATAAATATTCCTTAATCCTATCCTGTCTTCATTGTTGTACCAAGATAATATTCCACAACTTAAAATCCAAATCGAAATTAATTCCTCAATATCTTTTGAGTTTTCCACCATTTCAAACAGCTGATCATGCATTATATCTAGCGAAAAACGAAACTCTTCATCTTGTTGCCTTAACTTCCATATGTTATTAATTCCGCATTTTACTGCCGCTGAAGCAATTTCTTTTTTTATATCATACGAGGCTCTATTACTCCCTTTTATATCTGCTATGCTAGACAACTGATATAGTTCTATACCTCTAGTTTGCCATTCATGAGGATACTGTTTAATAATCTTTTTAAAATACGTTAGTAGTGGCCATAAGGCATATTCCTTATGATCTACATAGCTAACAACATCCCATTGTAGCTTCTTATCAATTTCATTTATGAGTTCAGGAACTACGACTTCTCCATACTTTTTAAAGCACTCATGCGTTTCTTCATAATTACTTTCTATGAAAAGATTTTCCCCATTTTCTCCGTACAATTCTAATAGGTATTCTCGTACTGTATCATTTTTTTCATTCTTAATTAAAAAATCCAAGATAATAGCCTTATAATGCATTCCTAATTGTTTTCTATTGAATAAATGTGTCCTTAATATGTTGTAAAGGTAATCAACTTCGATTGTTGTTAAAAGATTACTTTGGTTTAAAGATATATACAACAGTATCTTAAATCCTTCATTAAAGTTAAAGGTTCTTACTCCTCTGGTCTCATACTCAAAAAAGTCCATATAACTTTTTACTAATAAATTTCTTGTATTAGTGATTGTGTTTTTATTATTAAGCTCTCTTATTATTCTACCTATTAAAAAGCCATGACGAGTTAGATTTCTTAAATATCGGAAGTCTTTATCTTCAGCTCTTTTTTCAACATCCTGTGTTAAATTATTAATTACACCAAGACCCACTAAAATATCTTTATTAAACTCTTGGTAGCCTATTATAATTGATAGGAGTATAGCTCTAAAACTAGTATCATTCGTAATATATTTAATCTTCTCTAACCCTTTTAAATCTATTAATGGTGGATTCTGATTATTAATCATTAAGCAAACATGAGCTAATAAGACATCATTTGAAGTTTCTCTTTCTTCAGCTATTCTTACTAAAACCTCGTTATAGTTATCAATCTGATTATTAAATAATATATTCATTAGATTCTTTTCTATACAGCTGTAAGAAACGCCACCATTATAAATAATTTCAACCGCTTTATCAGTTTCGTTCATTATAATTAACTTTTCAAAGTAAGTGTCATTGAATAGTAAAGAAACTCGTATTTCATCGTCTGTTTGTTTAGATTTATCTATTTTAGTAAAATCCTTGTTAAATTCAACAGCTAAATATGCCCAATTAGTTATTATTTCATCTAGCAAGTTTTGATCCCATAACACACTTTTTTCCTCAGAAAGAATTGTTCCTATAAATGATGACGGTGTGAAATCCTTCATCCATAGATTAAAAGTTGAGCTTGCTCTAGAATAAGATACAGGATCTTCATAAGATAATAAATCTATACAAAATTTCAACATGAGTAGATAGTTTTCTAGAACTTCTAATCTTAAATCTTCTGCTTTTAATTCATAAGGGCTAATGGTCTTCACATAAGATTTATCTTTTAATTTATATTCCTTTTCATAATACTCATAATAACGAACATGCTGGTACATTGTATTTATTGCAAGATAGACATTATGATATTTTTCCCAATCCCTAGAATCAATAGCAGATTGGTAAGCCAAGGATCCATATTCTTGCAAATCCCTCTTTGACAATCCATTAGCCATTGAGTGAATTACATAATCTACATTAAAAACTTCTGATATTAAATCCTTCCTACCTGAACTGATTAATAAGGGTATTAAGTTATTTAAACTTGATAAACTATAATTATCTCTCATAAAATATTCAGCTAATTGAAATGCAATACTCCTATACTTAGCGCCGTTGCTATTATTAGCCATTAAAAAAACTCTAAAATCATTATGAAATAATGCATATTCATCATTACTCATTTTCTGTACCAAAGGAAATAGTAACTCTAATAATTCATCCCAATCATCTTTTTGTAAATTCACTTTTAGTGCTTTACTTAATATCTCGGAATTGACTCTTCCATTCAATAAAATTATTGCGCTTGATACTACTTTATCTGGAAAAGGAAACCCTAAATTCTTATTATTCAAATAATTTGTTACATACCTCCATATATGACTATAATAATTTGTAATATCACTACTCACATATTTTTCATCTAATATTCTTTTAAAGTCATCAAGTGTAATACAATTTCTAGCTTCTTCGATCGCAAATGCTACTGATAAATTATTCCCAAGGGTTTTATTATAAATAAATTCAGCTAAGGTATTAATATCTATATCGAGCTTTGTACCTTTTTGTTCGATTAATTCTTTAATATCTTCTTTTAACAGAGGTGGCACCTGTAAATGTTCAACTTTTTCTGTACTTGTTTTTATCCAAAGGGGATATTGATCATATAATTGAGCTGGTTGACCCACAATTACAAATACAACACCTTCTGGAATTTCATTCGGGCTGAATAAACTATGTAAAAAAGTTATCTCATTATTTGCTCTCGCTGCATGATCAATACCATCAATACAAATGATTACTTTTTCAGCTGTTTTTTTATATAAAATTTCAGCTAAACGAATAACCTCTATTCGCATTTGTTCAACTGAACATAATGCGTTAGTAATTGGAACATTATATTTTTTTAATTCTCCTTTAAAGTATTTTCTTAATTGAATTAACAAATCATTCCACAAAGATTCTGGCTTACATAAACCTGAATCAATATCGTAAAATCTTTGCTCGGGAGAAATAGGTTTAAAAGTATGATATCTAGCATTAAAAAGATTATGATTTAATTGCAAATAACTTATAAGGCTAGTTTTACCGCTTCCCGGATCACCGGATATCCAAACTATTTTCCGATCCTCATCCTTTATATTTTTAATTACATTTTCAGCAAATTCTTCACGGCTTTTAAAGAATGGCGTTGGAAAAGGTAACTCATGCTCTCCATGCTCTATGTCAAAGCTTAGTGATAGAGCATCATAAACATCCTCTAGGGTTACTTGTACTTTGTCTCCTCTTCTAGTAGTTGTCCAGATTCTTAGATTAGAACAAAGCTTATCAAATAAGCCCCTCGCAACCATTAAATTACAATTAAATGTATCTTGTAGCGATCTCAGCATAGAATCTTCTAATTCCTCTAATGAACCTTCATTACTTCTTATTACAACTGATTTTAAAAAACCTAATTCTAAAAAATTCTCACCTATTGATGATTTAAATTCATTCCATTGCATTCCTAAATCTCTATCATCAATTAATTTGTCGATTTCATCTATTGATTTTGATTGTTCTATATATGACTTCATTACTTGGATAAATTCCTTTAAAGGTAAAGCAGTATACTTCTCACCGTCAAAGGTTCGTTTTGTTCTATTCATTCCTAAATTTCTATTGGTATATAAAACGGGTGTAATAGTCTTACCCCCATTTTCCATAGCTTCTTTCCAGCCACTAGCTAATGATTTTATTAAACTAATTTTGGTACTTCCATTTCCCCTAGTAGTTGTTTCTATTAATTTTGAAAATGTAAGGTTTCCCTTTCCAGCATCTCCAACTTCATGTTTAACCTGAAAACACACTTCTTCAATATTGCCAATTCCGACAACTACATCATCAATTGTATTATGAATATCTGATTGAAGAATCACATATGAAACATTGCTATCCGGATTAATCATTTCTATAACTCTTTGCAAGCCCACGTACCATTCGTACCAGTATGGATCTCCAATTCCCGGCGTTGACATTTTATCACCTCTAAGATTGGTTAATTCTACTTCATTATCCAATATCCAAACTCTTTAATAGGGATCTCTTTCTTAATTTCATCGATAAGTTTTTTCTTTAGAAAAAAGTCAGCCATTCGAAAGTTTATTTACTAACTTCTCTAGAATTGACTGACATTCACTGCATTATTCTATATTTATCTTTTGATTCTGTTCTTGATATACTTCTCTCCTACACTTCCGACCGCAATGTCTTATAAACATCCGCAGCAATATATGCATAGACTGTTTTAAAGTACGAATCGTCAGCTCCAATTAATTTTTGGTAGGCTTCTGAATTCTTAGTATACTCATCCATTACTCGATCAAGGAATATATCTTTAAACAGGCTATTTTCAAACATTTCTTGGCTATTATTTTTAGCCATGTTTACTATTTTTGCATCTATTTCTTGAGTAAATGCTTTGTGTAATGTTTCCACAATGACTCGATCTTGTGGTGAAAAATCATCTGGGAATCGTTCGTTAATTCGATGAACAATCTGTTCTAACGAATCACGCTCATCTACTGGTTTTACGTTTGCATTAAATTCTTCGGGATGTTTTAATTCCCCACCCTTTTCATTTTCAGCAACAAGCATGATTTCGCCTTCAAAATCCTTTTGCAGCTTATAATATTCTAGCTTCACTTTATCTGTAATATCCACTTTCTCACGTGTTTCTTTTGGGATAAATTTCAATAGATAGCTCGTATAAATGTTTTCTTCTAATAATTCCATATCAAATGTACGATCTAGCTGCGCGACATAGTTATACCATTTACCGAAGTTACGTAATGTTACTCTAAATTCATATTGTGTATCTTCTGGCAAGTCTTCGTAACGCTGAATGACAGGTTTGAATAAACTGGACAAGCGACCTAATAAACGTTCATCTTGTTTCTTTTGAGCTTGTTTCACCAGTTTCATTACTTCGGCTATGTCATCATCATTATAAAGAGTAAATTTACGTAATTTACTTTGCGTATCGTAAATTAAATTTAGATTTACTTCCTCTTTTAGCGTTGTTGCTTCGTAAAAAGGCTGGAAAGCGTCTAATATTTCTTCCTCAGTATTAACAAAATCTAAGATAAATGTATCTTTCTTTCCTTGCATAGTTCTATTTAATCGGGAAAGTGTCTGTACTGCCTTCACTCCTCGTAATTTTTTATCGACAAACATCGTATGAAGTAGCGGCTCATCAAAACCGGTTTGATATTTCTCTGCTACTATCAATAGATTAAAATCATCCCCATGAAATGTTTCTTTTAATTGATTCTCTTTAACCCGCTCACCATCTTTTGTTACGTTCATACTAGGCTCTGTGTATTCTTTATCGTCATCAGTAACAGAACCTGAAAAAGCAACGAGAACATCAAGATCCGTATAGCCTTTCTCTTTAATGTAAGCTTTAAATTCCTTCATATACCTAACAGCATGAAGACGTGAAGGAGTAACGATCATTGCTTTCGCACTTCCACCAATAGCCATTTTAGTTACTGCTCTAAACTGCTCAATCATAACTTCGGTTTTTTGCCTTAATACCCAAGGATGAAACGATTGGTAACGTGCAATTGCTCGCACAGCTTCTGTTTTTGGCAGCTCAGGATTTTCTTCAATTTCTTTTGCAATGCGGTAAGAAGTTTTATAGGTCATATAGTTTTTTAACACATCTAAAATAAAGCCTTCTTCAATAGCTTGTCTCATGCTATAAATGTGAAATGGTCTAAAGCTACCCTCATTTTCTTTTGTACCGAACATTTCAATTGTTTTTTCTTTTGGAGTGGCTGTAAAGGCAAAGAAGCTTAAATTACCATGTTGCCCTTGTGATAGTAAAGTTTTAACAAGTTGATCTTGGTCATCTAATGTTTGGTTTTCAATATCTTCTTCAATTTCTTGATACTCTTTGAGTGATGCTTCTTTATCTGCAAGTGCTTCTTTTAACTTTTGAGCGCTTCTTCCAGTTTGCGAAGAATGTGCTTCATCGACTATTACCGCAAACCTTCTTCTTTCTACCGCATCGATTTCTTGATAAATGACAGGGAACTTTTGTAGTGTCGTAATAATGATTTTCTTTTTATCGTTAATTGCATTCTTTAAATCTTGAGACGATTTATTGTCACCAATTGTTTCTACTTGTCCTGTCGTATGTTCAAAACTTGTAAGCGTGTCCTGTAGCTGTCGATCTAACACTGTCCGGTCTGTCACGATTATAATAGATGAATAAATAGGGTTGTTCTCTCTATCGTGTAAGGATGCTAAATGATAAGCGAGCCATGCTATGCTATTTGATTTTCCTGAACCTGCAGAATGTTGAATGAGATAGTTTTTCCCTGATCCATGTTCTCCCACATCTTGTACTAACTTATTTACTACATCTAATTGATGATAGCGTGGAAAAATTAATATATCCTTTTTCACTTCAAAATTCATAAATCGTTCCAAAATATCCATAAGCTGATGTCGATGTAAAACTTGCTCCCATAAATAGGCTGTAGGGAATCCATCTGTATTATGTGGATTCCCTTTTCCACCAACTTCCCCTGCTCCATTTGATCCTTGATTAAATGGTAGGAAGTATGTTTTGTTTTTTTCTAGTTTGGTGGTCATATATACCTCAAAATGGTCAACAGCAAAATACACTAAAAATCGTTTATTAAATTGAAATACAATTTCACTCGGATCACGATCATTTTCAAATTGTACTTTTGCATGTTCAACATTTTGTCCGGTATACTGATTTTTTAATTCTAAAGCGACAAGAGGAATACCGTTTACAGCTAATACCATATCGATTGTGTTTCGACTTTTGTTACTATAAGCAAACTGTCGTATACACTGAAAACGATTGGCTTCAAACTGCTTAATATTTTCATAGCTTAAAGAAGAAACAGGTCGAAAATAAACAACTTTAAAAGGGACTCCACGATCTTTAATTCCTTTTCGAAGGACATGTAAAAGACCATGTGCATTTACTTCTTCATTAAGCCGTTTTAGAAATTTTGTTTCTGCATCGGTACGATAAATTTTTTCGTATCTCTTCCATGATTTTGGTTGTGTTTCACGAATAAAACACAGGAGAACAGAGGGATCTAACCCTAGTTGTGGATCATAGTTTGTATCTTTGAAAGCGACCGACTCCCAGCCGCCTTCATTTGTTAAGCTAGTTTCAATATCTTTCTCAAAACGCACTTCTTTGTTTTCAACCACATCCTAGACCCCCTCAAACTTCTTTTTTTCCGGTAACATATTCATAGATGAGAGATCTTTTATATTTCTCTAATTCTTCGATAACTTCTTCTTTATCTTTAATTAACTTATTAATTTTTACAATTTTATTATTTAAATATGAAACTATATTATTTTGTTCACTAATGCCAGGAATTGGAATCTTTATATTAAAAAATTCACTTGTATAAAGTCTTGTAAGACCTGCTCCCACCCCACTTGAGTTTTTTATAAATTCGGCAATCATCAATGGCGTTTTGAATAAAAACCTTAAATATTCAACATTGTTATCACCTTTTATTTGATAGACAGCATAATCTGGGCTAACAATACCCTCATACTTTGAAACATCAAAAACTCCTAAGTGCGCTTTCAATTTATTAAAAACTAAATCATTTACTTCTACTATCCTATTTCCAGTATAATTTGCAGGAGGGTTAGGAATTACATCCATATCCTTGCTGGGAATAATTCCAAACTTTTGCGACATAGACAATGGCTCTTCTTTACCAAGAATACTTTTCTCATTTTTTTCTTTTAATACATATTTAATTCTAATTACATTCCAATGATTTGGAATCATCTCTATCCATTTAATTCCACTATTTTTCATTTCAATTTTTGGTTCTATACCTTTTGTAACTGCTTCTGTAATAATCGAATGTTTATATATTTTTAGTTCTTCAATGGATTGCTTTGTTTCGAAAATTGTCTTTTCTACGGATTCCACCTTGGGCCTAATGAAATTAACTATTTTAGTTTGTATATTTTTTGGGGGTAAAGGTAGCCTTACTGCAAATAGCCTCTCCATTGGAATTCGCATCCTAATGGTGTTCAATTTACCAGTCGAAGATTCTTTCATCATTATTCCATTACCAAGTCCTAATAAGCTCCGTTGAAAGGATTCTGTCTGAAATAAATAATAATAATAATTTATATCAACTTGACCACTATCATCATAAAGAGTGTAATATACTGGACTGACTGCTCCTTTATATTTAGACAGCCCTACAGCACCTGCTAATATATTCATACTGTTAATGACGATATCATCAGGTAAAGCTACTTTATAGGCGGTTAAATCTTCTTTTGCTTTATTTCCACCACCTGTTTTTTCAGAATATGGAAATACACCTCTTTCAACCGATAATGAAAGGATATCTTGAGTAATAATTGGATCATTCTTCATTTTACGTTCCGACAGAATATATTTCATTCTCCTCAAATCCCAACCCTTTGGAATTCGTCCAATCCACTCAACACCTGAATCTTGCATTTCTCTATTCAACATTAGTCACATCCTTACCTGATAGCGATTGGAAGTTTGCAACAATTGATTCTTCTAACTTTTTTATTCTTTCTGCAATTACTTCAGAAGGTTCCTGTGGAGTATATTTATAGAACAAACGTGTAAACGGTATTTCATAACCAACTTTATCTTTTTTTCGATCTATCCATGCATCTGAATTAAACGGTAATACTTCACGTTTAAAGAAAGTATCGACATCTTCATTTAATGGTATTTCTTCTGTATCCCGTAACATTGTATCTGCTACAGGTTTATTTTTCTTCAAAATGATATTTCCATCCTCATCATGCTGCGGACTTTCAACCGTAACACGTACATATCCGAAATCTTCATTATCAAAAATCTTAGATTCCACTATTTTTTCACCAAGTCTATACTCTTTATTTTCAAATTCACCATATGCTTGCACAATCATATTTCTGCATTCCTCTGAAATATCAACACCTTTTTCTCCAATGTTTTTTCTTCGCTTTTCATACATTTTTGAAGCATTAATTAGTTGCACTTTTCCTCTGCGTTCAGCTGATTTATTTTTCGTAATGACCCATATATACGTCGAGATACCTGTGTTATAAAATAAGTTATTTGGTAATTGGATAATTGCTTCTAACCAATCATTTTCAATGACATATTGGCGAATACTACTCTCTCCCCCACCAGCACTACCTGAAAAGAGTGCTGAACCATTATGGATAATTGCCATTCTTCCTGTCTCTTTTAACTTTGAAATACCATTTAATTGAAAGAGTAATTGGCCATCACTTATTTTCGGAAGCCCAATACCAAAACGGCCATTCTCACCTAATGCATGCTCATCTTTAACTGACTTCTGATCCCTTTTCCAGTCAGTTCCAAACGGTGGATTGGATATACAGTAATCAAATTCATACCCCTCGAACTTATCATTCGATAATGTACTTCCTAATGCCATATTATCTGGGTTTCCGCCACGTATCATCGTATCTGCTTTGGCAATAGCATATGTTTCAGAATTTAATTCCTGTCCATATGTTCTTACTTCTGCATTTTCATTAAAATCATTGATGCGTTCTTGCATTGCCGATAACATTTGTGACGTTCCCATAGTTTGGTCGTAAACCGTTTTTACAACATCTTCTCCTGTTAACGCATCTCTATCTTCAATTAATAATAAATCTGTCATTAAATAAATAATATCTCGACTTGTAAAATGTTCCCCTGCTTCTTCGTTATAACTCTCTGAAAACTTACGAACTAATTCTTCGAAAATATATCCCATATCTGTACTCGTTACTTTATCTGGACCTAGATATGATTCTTTTTTATTAAATTCTTGAATAACATGAAATAGGGCATCATTTTCAGCTAATGTAGAAATTTCAACATCAAACTTAAAGTTCGCTAAAATATCTAGCATATTATCTGAAAAACTATTTAAATAAGCTCGGAAATTTGTTTCGATATTTGCTGGGTCTGCAAGCAGCGTATCAAATGAATATACACTAGTGTTGTAAAATGCATAACCCGATGCTTGTGATAAGAACCGATAGCGAAATGAATCGTTCATCTCCTTATATTGTTCTGAAGCCTCCAATACTTTTTCCCGTGTGGGTAATAACGTGTCGTGAAGACGCTTAATTACGGTCATGGGCAAAATTACTTTTCCATATTCATGTGGCTTGTATAACCCTCTTAATATATCTGCGACGTTCCAAATTAAATTGGCCTGTTTTTGTACATTAATTGATGTTTGTGTATTACGTTGATTTTCTGTCATTATAATTTCTTCCCTTCTCAACTACTGGAACTATTAACTATATTAATTTTATCATATGTAAAAATTAGGGGGACAGTTTATTAGTGATAACTAGTTACCTTTTAAGAAAATTTAGTTTAAACCAAAAATTCACCCTGAACTTATTGAAAAATAAGCCTTTCTTCGCAAATATAGCGGATATTTATTCCATTCTCGTATAATACAATAATGAACGATGTACGGAAGGAAGTTCTGGTGTGGGAAAAGGTGTATCAAATCTTTAATCATTTGCCGACGAAGTCATCTGTGGCTTCAATAAATCAAGTTGATGGTGGAAGGATGCACCTTCCACCAAAAACAAACAAACCCCTCATCCCAGTAGCTGTTTCCATTATTGCTCAATATTCCCTATTAAGTAATTTATGTCTTTAAAATCGAAATGGTACTTAACGTCCTTTATACGACGATCCCTTGTTTTCTCCCCTTTAATAACGTGAATTTCTTTTATCACGGAGTGAAAAAACATCTTCTTCTCATCATCAGAGAGTGTAAGGTAAAAATCTTCAAAGTTCTTAATAGAAAATTCTATAATATCCATTATGGCTTCGTTTTGTTTTAATTCTACTTGCAAAGTAATTTCTGAGAGTGCTGATTTTATCTTGTTTATTTCATCCTGTTTTGTTGCTAAGTGAGACTTAATCATACCTACATCTAAATTAAGAGATGTGTCACTAGAGTGTTCCATTATATTCAACATCTCTCTTTCTAACTTTCCTATCTGTTTCTTTAGTTTACTAGCTTCTTTCTCCAAAGGATTTAGTTCATAGTCTAATATTGACTGCGTTACTGAGTAAACAGTTGAAGGAGAAACTTTTCTTTTAAGCTGATGCAAGAAATCTTTAAATACAAACTCTTCAGCATACTCCTTTTTAATGAGATTAGAAGAACAGGCACTACTTCCACTGTTTTTATTTTTATTGCATTGGTAATACTTGTACTCCTGACTACTGTTCCCTTGAACCATGGGGCCCCCGCATTGTGGACATTTGAGAATTCCGCTAAGTGGATAGGATCCTGGATGTATCTTTTGAGGTGTATAACTTCTTGCTTGCATTACCTTCCTTGTTTCATCCCACAAAGACATTTCAATGATTGGAGTATGTTGCCCCTTTGTATATTTCCCCCGCCATTTGGTATAACCTATATACTGCTGATTTTGTAGTACAGTTTTAACGGCATTAACTGTCCATTGGTTACCGTTTTTTGTTTTAATACCTTGGATATTGAGGTTGGCAGCAATCTTTTTATATCCCCACTTTTCTATGGCGCACTTATTAAATATATATTTAACGACTCTCGCTTCCTTAGGAAGAATCGATAATTTCTTGTTTATCACTTCATATCCATAAACCTTCCCGCCAAGAAACTCCCCATTTTCAGCTCTTTTTTCCATCCCCGAGTTCGTCCGAAACGATATAAACTCTCTTTCCAATTCCGCAACCAATGATAGAACATGTACAAGAATTTTAGCTGTAGGATCTTCTGTATTTATGCTATCGGCTATTGATATGATATGTTTGTCAACTGCATTAAGCTGTTTCATTAAATACAAAGTATCTAACGGATCACGAGAAAGTCTGTCTTGCTTAAAGACAATTATATAATCAATTTCCTCATCCACTTTTAAAACTTGATTATACATTTCTATAAAACCTTCTCTACCCTTAAATGAACTACCTGACTTCAAATCATCAACGTAAATATCAACTAGTTCAATGTTGTTTTGATTGCAATACTTAACTATCTCATCTTCTTGCTTTTCCAAGGATGTGTTTCCAAAATCCTTTTCTGACCTTGGACTCCTTCTTTTATAACCTATCGCTCTTTTTCTTCTCATTGATTTGATACCTCACTTTTTGTTTTGTTTCTAAGCTGCTCCTCAATTTGGCTCGAATACTTAATTATTAAATCCGAGAAGTTGTGTAAAAAGTCTGAAGCCTTGACTTTTACCAGATCCCTTTCGGTTGTTAAAACTGATTCATAATGCTGGTGGTAATCAACGGGCCTGTTTTTCTTCATGTACAACACCTTTCAAAATAGTTATTCTCCAGAAATCTTTAGCAAAAGTTAATGGGTGAACCAGGGGACATTTATACAAAAAAGCACCACTAACGATATCTGAAGAAAAGAAATAGAAGTTCTTCAAATACATCGTTAGCGGTGCTTCCACATAATGAGGTTTTGTAACTATTTAATTTTAAAATCCATTTGGTTTCAGAGTGTCTCTATATTTATGACAGCCCTCTTAAAAAATCCCTATTATTGCTATCAGATAATACTATAAGTTTTGCATTGTGTTTTCTTAGGAGGGATTGGAAATAAAGTATCTCTTTTACATCTCGACTAATTCTGCTCAAGCAGCTAACTAGAACCGTTTTAATCATCCCAATTTCTATTAAATGTATAAGCTTTTGTAAGCCAGCTTGTTTTCGTACCGGGGTGATTCCTGATGCTTGAGTATCTGCAATAATGCTTAATGACATGGAATTGTGATTAGCATACTTTTCCCCCATTAACTTTTGTAATTCTATGGATTCCTTAGCGTTATTAGCTGAGCGAATATATAAGATACTCTCTACTTCGTTATTCATTGTGAGTTCATCCTTTCAATAATCTACTGTTTTATCTGTGGAATCCGAAACTCTCAGATTAAAGGATCATCAACTGCAGGTTGTGGTGAGTTGGATTATTGTTCATATATTATTATTTCCAAGCCTACCTAGAAATTTTTTTAGATACTCTTCCATAATTAGACCATGAACCTTTGGGAGATCTTGATAATTATACTTGATTCCCAGAATTTGTTTAAACATAGCATAAGGATTACTGCTCATAGTTTGATTAATTTTATCATTTTGAATTTTTAATTTTCCCATTACAAGTTGTTTCTTAGTTGCTACCCTCATATACCCAACTGGTGATTTTGATAAAGAAATATACATTTGAACACCTCCTTACTCCATATGATAATTGGGTATTGTACTAATGGCGAACATAAGCGAAAAAATTTTTCAAAAGATTATTCAATACCGTTTATAATGTCGGTTTTTTGACCATAAAGTAAATAACGGCTTCGATTTTACAACCATAAAAGTATCCTTTTCTGGTTACTTCACCGATAGACCCTCTCCAAAATCCATTGATATCAAGGGATTTTGGAGATAGGATGTTTTAGTTTATTTTTTCAATTTCAGGTCCTTCGGTTTTTCAGGCAGTTGCTTTAATAACTCTTCGGTTATCTGTCCAGTGCTAGTTTCGATCTCAACGAAAGGGTTTAGCCTATAATTTATAGAGAGTGTGAAATCCTTATCTCTACTAATAGATAACTGGATTTTATCAATGAAAGTTAAGCACAATACCCTTAATTCATTATTTGATAATGAGGAAATATCTGCTTTTTTGAAATGAGAATATACCTCGAGCAATGCCATGTCATTGTTTAGTAAATCAATCTTTTCGATTGCCTGATTAATTTTTAGCTTTTCTTCCTTTATTAATTCTTTAGAGCTCTTGAAGATAGTAGCAATGTATTCTTGCTCTTCTTGTTGGCCTAGCATTCGTTCATTAAAGAGAATTCGCTCTTCCGTTTGTTCTACTGATTTTTTCCAAGCTTTTAATGTTTTCATCCAATCTGTTAGGGCAGACTTACTTTCGTCTATCATTTGGTGCAGATTGGATGTCCATTTCTTTGAAAGATCAGATTTAACTTCTTCATGAATGTCATCTGCGCTAATATTCATTATGCAATTTTCACATCGATACACTCGATATTTCCCGCTTTTGCCTTTAGGTGAATTGTCTTTTGTCTTGAACGCTGTGTTACATTGGCTGCAATATAAGAGGTTCCTAAGTAAAAATGGTGTCTCTAGTTTGCCGTATCTTTCCTTATAGCTTTTAACTTGGGTAACAACAGAAAACATGACAGGTGATATGATAGGATCATGTACATCTTTGAATGGCTCTAAATCTCCGTTATTTCTTTTATTCAAGGGTGATTGGATCTGCTTTACAGACCAACTAAGATGACCTGCATACACAATATTCTTTAGGATGTAATCGATAGTACTGCTATGCCATTGGCTTATATGCTTTGTTTTAACATTCTCAGCATTTAATACATCTGCAATTTTCCCATTCGAATAGCCCCAAGATGCCATGTCAAATATCTTAGTTACAATTGGGGAATCAGCGTTTGGTATTAATAGACCTTCGATTAAATCATATCCAGCCGGTGTTCTTGTACCAGGGCGACTTGGTTTGTCAGAATCTTTATTTGCGATAATGCTGAGTTGTGCATCTTTTGCTCGCTTAGATTTTATATGGGATTCTTCAGCAGCAAAAACCAACTTTGCTTGGACTAGAGGATCGTTTGGATCCCATTCACCACCAGATGATTCAGAGCTATAGAATTTTATCTTTGGAAATTGTTCCTTAATAGGAAGATAAATTTCACGCTGAAAGTCATAAATTTTTCGTGTTAAACGAGACTCGTCATAGAAAAATATTGCTTCAACCTCTTTTGCATCTTCGAGAAGTAATTGCATATTCTTTCGTTTAGATGCTCTCTTACGAAATCCACTTACAGCTTCATCGAATCTCCATAAAATGATTTCATAGCCTTCTTGTTTCGCCTTCTCAGTAATCATTCTCTTTTGAATTTCTACAGAATGATTATCTTTTTGCTTATTGTCAGAAATTCTCAAGTACCCTACAGCAGGTCTGAGTTTTATCACCACTTTTATCTAACTCCTTTTCCTTTGACTAAAGAGTAAAGATCTACTTCAAAATAATCCTGATGAACCTTAACGCCCTTAATAAGGAGCTCTATCAAAGTTTCTTTTTCGGTTTTTGTTAAACTTCCAAGAGCAGGTTGTACAATTTGAGAAATCGTTTTTATTTCATTTCTTAATGATTGTAACAACGTGATTTCATGATCTATCTCATCAATTTCAGCATGTGTCCTTTGAATTTCCAAACTAAACTTCGCATGCTTGGAGTAAAAATCACTAGCTAAAGACAACATTGATTTGTTTAGTAGATGTTGTTTATGTTGTTTACGATGAACCAGATTATCTGTTATTCCACGAAGGTGCATCTTGAAAATAGATTCATACTCTTTTAAAACAAATAACTCTGTTTCTTTCATGATTGTTTCTTCAATAATCTTATTGAACTCATCTACTTCGACAACCACTTTCTTATGACGGGAACTACATACAAAGTAAGAAGGTTTGTCCAGGATCTTTTTGAATACCATTTTTTTATTGCAAACTCCACAAATGGGGTTGAGTAACACCTTGTCTTTTGCTCGTGAAACTGTTTCATGGTATTCCTCAATAAATTGATTAAGGATAGCCTGGATTTTTTCAAACAGCCTCAGAGGAATGAGTGCTTCTACATGGTTGAGTTCATCATAGCCGTAATCAGTGAGACAATACGCAGAGTAGAATGGCCTTTGTAAAATTTTCATTACGGTTGCATGTCCATTTAACTTTTTTCCGTACTTAGCTAAGACATTAACAAACTCTTCTTTTGTTTCAATCTGACTAAACTCTTCAAATAGCGATTTAATAACAATACTTCGATCATTATCCAACAAGAATCGCACTTTTGTACGACCATTCTCTTGTGTTTCTTTAATGCGTTTGAAGCCAATGACTTCCCCAGGATATCTTTTAATAGCATCATGGGTACGTCTTCCGATGTTCTTACCTTCCTGTTGACTAAAAATCCCGTAGAAATTCTCGATACTGGAATTTTTGTTGAAAGGAGCTTCATCTGAAGCAGTATATACAACTTCCACATCATAAACATTAACAAGCTCATTGAATTCAGAGGCTTCATAAAAGTTCCGTTGAACTCTGTCACGAGCATAAACAATAAGTAAAGCAACTCTGCGTTCTCTTATTATTTGTTGCAATTTCTTATAAGCAGGGCGATTATTTGCATCGTTTTTTGTTGCGGAAACACTAAAATCTTCGAGAAAGAGTACATCTTCCTCATTTATGTTTCTCATCTTTAAATACTTTTTTGCTGCATCCTTTTGTTCGCGTAAGTTCTGCGAGCTTGAACTAACTCGCAAGTATACGACAACGAGTTTTCTCTGCAAAAATTATTTACCTCCTTTGTATCTAAATCTTTGATCAGCTGAGTGAAGAAGCTTTACCTTAACAGAGCAATCAATGTCTAATTCATTGATTAACAGTTTTGTAACTAGTTTTTGAACCCACACAGCAGATTCTGCTGAAAGATCTTGTGAGTAAGAAATTTTCGTTATCCTTGATCTTGACATGTGTTCATCTCCTCCAAGTATTTGATATATTCATACTTGACAGGAGGTGTAAGGTTTATACTTCCTTTTCTTTTAGATTGCCTTTCGAGTCCGGTTCAGTTAAGTCCAGCTTTAATTGAAAAGCCACCTGTAACTGTGCATCTTTATTGATGACTCTCGGAATAATAACCTTCTTTGGGCTTGATTGTGGGAAATCATATTTCTCAAAAGCCTTATTCACTATTCTCCCTCCTTGTGATATTCATAGAAAGATAGGCTACTGTTTCGAGAACAAAAAAAAGACCGGATATCTCGTGTAGAACTTAATCTCCAAAGGAAATTAAGATACACAAGATAATCCGGTCCTTCCGATTTATCTTTGTATTTTTAATTAGTACTATCATTACTACGAATTATTCTGATTACAGCTAATGGTAAGGAATTTTGAAGAAAGATGTTCCTATTATTTTAAATTTTCACCCCTTCTGCTTTCTCTTTTTACTCTCTTTTATTCGGTTTGACAACATAATTCCTTCTAATTTCAGCATCAAGGCTATAAAACCTTCTGAATATAGATCTTCAAGTCTATGATTTTCTTCCCCTGTCGATGTAAAAATCACCTTAACTTGATGTCTATTGATTAAATTTACTAGCTGCAGATAGTTATCGACACTACTAGTTAGACGACTGCGATCATAGACGACCAAAGTATCTACTAGATCTTTTCTAATTAGATTAATTAATTTTATCAGTTCTAAAGGCTGAGACGATCCAGGTACTCCTTCGTCAATAAAGTAGAGCAAATCTGCTGGTTCAATACCTTTTAAATAAGGGCCAGCAGCCTCTAACTGTAATTGGAAATTTTGCTTCTTTGAGCCAGTTCTAGCATAAACGGTAGTAATTTTATTGTTTTTCATTTACTTCTTCCTCCAATTTTTTTGTAATGCATCCACTTTGACTAACACAATTTGTTTACAGTCAGTAACTGTCCTCCTTCTGTAACAAACAAAAAAAGCACGCAAGGGAACATAGCTATCGACCTAAATAGATTGATAGACTATGTAACCTAGCGTGCTTCGCTTTTAGTTACTAAATTATATTAACTTTACAATATAACAGATAGATTAGTATTGCAATTAGAAGTACAAAATAATTTTGATTCTTTCTAAAAGGAAACCAATTTTAATACTCATAAGGGAATGCAATCTCTATTGATTCGCCTTCATTTAAAGAGACACTACACACTTCTGACTCTTCTTTTTCATGATAATTGTAATTGATTTTCATTAGTACTGATACAGTAACGGCATCATCAATCTCTCCATTTACAGTTTCCAAATAAAAATATTTCCCCTCTTCTTTATCATAATACGAGCTTGAATAGTCTACATAAGATACATCGGCAAGGAATGAAACAATTGCATTGAATGCGATTGTCGCCGTTGCTTCTTCATCGTCAACATCAATTATGTAAGGATCTTCATCTAGTTCAATCGATTGAACCTCAACTTTTTCGATTTCTCCTTCCTCATTTAACAATGTAAACCAATGTTCCTCAAAGTGGTCCTTTACGGAAGATTCAATAATATCCAAGTTAGCATCATATACTGATATGATGAATTGATGCTTATAATTGTTGTTCTTAATTAAATTATCAAAAAAAGATTCAAGTGAAGGCTCATAAATTAAAGGTTCACTCTCTTCACAATAATTCTTGAGATCCTCATCATCACTTACAATACAAATTTTTCCACCTTGTTGCTTAAACCAGTTTTCAAGAGCTACTAATGAAAAAGCATCGGGAAATTCCTCTCTCTTTTTCTTGCTAAAAGGAGGGATACCCTTAAAATACATATCAAAAATAAACGCAGGTGAAACATCATTAACAGAAATAACTTCAACACTTGCATCCTTTAAAAATTGGTTAGTCTGATTTATTAATTCATTAAAGATTTCTTCTAATCTTTCGCCTATATCAAAAGAATTGCTGTAATCACTAAGATTTTTTAAAATTTTTGCATCCTTTACAAATTTTGTATGGATGTTTTTTACCTTTTCATATACTTGTTCATAAATTTTAGATTCTATTTCTTTTTTTACTATGTCCGTTAAATAAATTGTGATGAGTCCATCTTGAGAAGCACTTTTTAGCTTCATGAATAAGTCATTATCATAATTAAAATTCTTTTGTACAAACACTTGTGTGTCTATAAAAACATTTGTCACTAAATATCTACTCCTGTTACTCTTTTAAAGTTCATGATAGGTTCTGGTGTATTGAAAATCTCCTGACTCTATATTTCTCTTTATTCGCTAAACAATTGGTTTTTTCCTCCTTGTCCTACATTTGAACTAATCTTTTACTATATTTCTTCTCCAACTCGATTAAATTCTAACACCTATCCATTAGCAATATAGTTACCTGACTTTTCAGCTCAATTAGAAGAAGCAGCATTTATTCAGCTTAATTTTTAAGGAAAGACCCAGTTAATAGAATTTTTCAGATTAAACTTTGAATCTAAAAGTAATTCCTTAATTGTATTTTTACTATTTTTCAGGTCATGTTGTTAAGCAAGATCATTAAACAAAGAAGAGGCCTTTATATTTTACTGTGCCCATCATTAAAAAAGGACCTGTCCAAAACTCTCGGCTTCGAACAGGTCCTTGTATTACTTTAAAGTTAAATTTATTTGGCTGATCATATGGCTTTCTGGAATAAACACCCTTTTACTCCACATGGATGTCAGACCGCTTATTTTATTGGATAAAACAGCCTTCTCTGGTATATTGTAACGCTTTGCATAATGTGTAATCTCAGGCTTTAAATCAAGTGGAAGATGGCAATCCTTATATATCTTTTTGCGGCCGCATCTACACTTTCCCAATGGGTTTAATTTATTTACAAATGACCAAGATGGGAGTTGGCCAGCGTGAGGACCAATCCAAACACCTTTTCCGAATTTATTACGCACTGCCTCCCATATTTGATGACGCAATAACCATAAGGTTATTTCATCAAAGGTGTTAATATAACGGTCATAATTAGTCGGTCCATATCTATCTGGTTCCACAGTATAGCCGTAACAAAATGAGTCAGGAAGGTATTTATTTATTTCCTGTATATAGCCGCCCTGGTTAAGGTGGGGATGATCCGGATAAATTGTGTAAGTAATCCGCGGGTTTAGAGAAATAACAATAGGTTGCCCTTCAAGCATTTTATCCGTCCCCGTACACACAGCTAACTTAAAGCTTTGCTCCTTCAGATGAGGTAAAACAGATTTTATCCGATGGTCATTTATTTTATGTTCTGGGTTTCCGCAACCCGAATAGTGTCTTACTTTCCCATCCGCAATATCAACCATGCACCCGTTTATAATATCAGAAATTACCGGCTCCAATTCATCCTCCGGAGGGAGGGGGACGGTTTCAAGTACGAACCATCCCTCATTTTTGAATCCTCCAAAGATTTTTTGTTCAAACCATTTTACCGGTCCGAAAACGGCATTGAGTTTGTCAATTACTTCTTTATCCATAGTGCTACCGAAGGATGAGAAGTTCCAGGCGTTCTGGGTCTGCCATGTCCACCTTTGTTACCACCGTTGTTGCCATTACCATTTCCGTTATGACCTTTATCGTCATTTCCTTTTTGCGGTTGAGGGTCAATACCTTGTCCACCGCGATTTTTTTTGTTTTCCAAATCGATCACTCCTAATCTTGTATTTATCTATATTAAGAGTGAATAAAACATACAAGCCTGTACCCTATTTTCCCCCTTCTTACAGGAGAAGCAATTTCAATAATCTAAAGAATTTTATTAATTGAATAGCTATCATGCGAACATTACACCGAACGTTTTGTTAAATATATGCTCATAATCTTGCTTTCAATTATAATGTTTTGTATTATGAATTTAGTCGAATTACATAATACATTCTTTAGCATGGAAAAAGCCTCGTCTTTTTGCATGCCTTTTTCACTTTCTTTGCTTTTACCTATTTTAACCATAAACAATTCAGGAATAAAAGTCAAGATAAAACACGAACGTTATAACAAAAAACATTAATAATGTTCGTTTTTATTCAAAGCCAACCCTTAATTAATAATACGACATTTATCCACAAATAATACCTTTTACAAAAAAGAACATTTAACTACCTATTCCTCATGTATGTATAATTATATCAGTAGAAATACAATAAATACAATATATAGTATAATATATTTTTCGACACCACTATATATTGATTAAAATTGTAGAGTTAAATATTTTGTCAAAAAAGAAATTCTATATAAAATAGAGGGATTAGGAGAAAAATGAGCCGTTATGGCCTAAAACCGTAAATTATGAATTATGATGGCTATTGTCCTATTTTCATTCTTAAAATTTTATATCCCAGCAAGTTTGTAACTTTTTTCCACTAAATAATCTGTTATTTGAAGTACAATCCTAGATGAGTTGGCTCAATTGCACAAAAAATAATTCGGATTCAATTAATTAATATTCTTGAATTCATACTTTCTATATATTAAACATACTATCGAAACACTCATTGATAAATCAATATTGGGTATTTTTCACCTCCTTTATTACCAATACTGTTATAAAAGTTAAAGGAGGAGTAAAATGAATGAAATAAAAAGTGTGGCAATTTATGTTCGAGTTAGCACTGAAGAACAAGCAAGCGAAGGATATAGTATTTCTGCCCAGTTACAAACTTTACGTCAATATACATCCCTTTATGAATGGAAAATTGCTGAGGAATACGTTGATGAAGGCATTAGTGGTAAAGATATAAAGGGCCGACCTGCAATGCAACGACTTATAGCGGATGTTGATATGAATAAATTTCAAGCCGTACTTGTATGGAAAATATCACGCCTTTCGCGTAATATGTTGGATACCCTTGTCCTGCTAGATAAATTTGAAGAGTATGATGTAAAGTTCATTTCTTACTCGGAGAATTTTGATACATCGAGTCCGATTGGAAAACTTGTCGTTCAACTGATGGCATCCATTGCTGAAATGGAAAGAAATACTTTATCAGAAAATGTGAAGCTCGGAATGACACAGAGGGCTAGAGAAGGTAGTTGGAATGGGGGAGTGGTCTTCGGATATGATTCTGTGGAAAAAGAGCTTATTGTTAATCCCAAAGAAGCAGAAATTGTTCAACTGATCTTTATTTTATATGCAGAAGGCAGCGGTCTTAAGGCTATAGCCAATCACTTAAATAAAGCTCGTTATAGGACAAAACGCGGTAAACACTTTTCAATTAATGGTATTGCTACAATATTAGATAATCCTATCTATAATGGTAAAATCCGTTGGTTACAAGTTGTGAACTGGGATAAAAAGAGAAGGCGTGGTAAAAATGTTAACCCCATCCTAGTTGAAGGAAAACACGAAGTAATTATCTCCAACGAGCTTTGGAATATTGTTCAAGCACGAAGACAGAGTAAGTCCTTTAAGCAGCGTCAGTCAAACGAACCTTTCATTTTAAGTGGTATCCTTCGATGTCCTACTTGCGGTCATGGAATGGTTCCATCTATCACAACTTCTACAAAAAAAGATGGAGAGAAACGAAAACACCGCTATTATGTCTGTGGAGTGTTCCACAACAAAGGATCATCAGCTTGTAAAGCAAATTCGATTAGAGCCTACGATGCAGAAGACGCTGTCATTAACCGTATAACAGCTTTCCTAAACGATTCAGACAACATTCATCAAACCATAGAAAATATAAATAAAGACACAGTTCAGTCGAATGTGAAATTAAAAGAGCAGTTGAAGAATATTGAAATAGAGCTTAAAGAAACCAGTGCCATTCAAGAAAAATATTTGGAAGCATTTGAACAAAATCTCCTGCCTGTTTCCATGTTACAGGAACGGTTACAGAAGTTAACTAGTTCAAGGAATGACTTAGAACGAAAGAAAAATGAACTTAGTGTTCAACTAAGTTCATCAGATTCGAAAATAATTCCACCAGACGTGGTTAGACATTTATTAGAAAAGTATGTCCAAGCCTTTCAACAGTCTCCACGAGAAAAGAAAAAACAGCTTTTTCAGCTTTTGCTAAATAAGACCACAATTAAACATGCCGATGGCCGTTCTCGGACCATTGATAAAATTGAACTTGATTTTGATTTTACTGAAGTCAATCTGTCTAAGACATTTACACTTCTCCACATACTATATATTGAATCGGATTATTCAGAGGAAAGTTCCTCAAGTACTGATTCAAAAGACAAAATACCACCTTATCTTCAACTTTTTTTGCCTCTATTTATGGTACGGTTCACCCCGATTAATCCGAAACGCCCGATACACCTGCTCCAGTAAAATCAACCTCATCAACTGGTGAGGAAATGTCATCTTCGAAAAGGACAGGGTATCGTTCGCCCTTTTCATCACTTCATCGCTCAAACCTAGGGAGCCGCCAATAACAAAAGCGATCTTACTCTTCCCATATGTAGCGAGTTTATCTATTTCACTTGCCAGTTGCTCGGAAGAACGCTGCTTTCCTTCTATGGCGAGCGCAATGACATGGGTTTCATCCGAAATTTTCGAAAGGATCCGTTCGCCTTCCTTCTGCTTGACGATGAGCATTTCAGCATCACTCAGCTGTTCCGGTGCTTTTTCGTCGGATAGCTCCACAACCTCCACCTTTGCATATGCGCCGAGTCGCTTCAGGTACTCATCTATTCCTTGTTTCAAATATTTTTCTTTTAGCTTCCCAATTGTGATTATTGAGATATTCACAGTCATCCCCGCCTTGCAAACAGTTTATCCACAGAAGTTATCCACATATCAACAATTTCTATCCACATTTAGTATGCGAATATTAGTTCCCCACCATATATACTGCATGTTCGGAGCAGAATTCACAGGTTGTTGATAACTTTTCATCTTCGGGCACCATCTCCAGTATTGGTGCCTCTTCGTGTTCATCTATGTACATTTCCATTGCCAGTTCTATATGTTCCAGACAGCATTTCATTGTGTTCATTCCTTTCTACACCTTGTTCCCCTTACAAGAATACCACTTATCCACATGTTTATAAACGAAAGCACACAAAAAGGGAGAAATCTCCCCCCTTTTTTAAGACGATTCTTCGGACAGCTTCACAGAAACATTCTTTACATCCTTGCCTCTATAGAACGTCACTTCCATCGTGTCTCCGATTTCTTTTTCGTTATATAAGTGTTTCCGAAGCTCTATGACGTCTCTGACAGGCTCGCCATCCATTTCGACGATGACGTCATATTCCTTTAGTCCTGCCTCCGCTGCTGGAGATCCAGGGGAAACTCCCGTAACGTATACGCCTGCTTTGACCTTATCCGGAAGCTTTAATGTTTCCTGCCAGTGGTAGCTGGATACGTCTGATAAGGAACCTATGCTTACCCCAAAGTATGGCCTTCTAACCTCTCCATACTGCTCCAGGTCATTGATGACTGGAATCACCGAGTTGATCGGGATGGCTAGTCCGATACCCTCTACTTCCTGCTGGGCTATTTTCATGGAGTTGATCCCGATTAGCTTGCCTTGGATATTGATCAAAGCCCCGCCACTGTTACCCGGATTAATGGCGGCATCGGTCTGCATCACATCCGCATGCCAATCAAAGGTTCCGTCTCGGTTAATGTCAACCGGAATACTTCTGTCCGTTCCGGAAATGATTCCTTGAGTCACAGATCCGGAGAATTGAAGTCCGAGTGGATTCCCGATTGCAATGACAGGCTCTCCTGTACGCACACTATCAGAGTTTCCGAAATCAGCAACCTTTGTCACCAATTCATCCTTCATTTCCAGAACCGCCAAATCCATCCAAGGATCCTCACCGAGCACTTCTGCCGGTACCCTCGTTCCATCAATCAGGCTCAACTCTACTTCTCCTGCTCCTTCAATGACATGAAAATTTGTGACAACATAGGCTTTGCCATTTTCCTTTTTGTAAATGACACCAGATCCAGTACCCGCTTCACCTTCTTGGTCCGTTTCGACCTCGCCGTTTTCCCAGAACGAGGACTGCTGCAAATTAATGACGCCAACTACCGCTTCAGCTACTGCATCGACGGCCTTCGTAATGCCTGATTCAACATTGACGGAGACATTTCGGATTTCAGCTGATCCCGCCTCTCCAGGTTCTGGTAATCGGCCAACTTCTCCTTCATTTCTTGGCTCATGCTCACTCAGGTCAGGAGTTGCATTTTTTGATAAAGACGGAATGGCAACCATGAAAAGAAATGCCCCGAGTAATAGTCCAATAAGGCCCGGTATCAAGTATCCTCTTCCTGTTTTTTTCTTTTTTGAATGATCATGCTGGTCGTAGTATCCCACTTCATATCCTTCCTTCCTGGAAAATGCATCTCTCCGAACCGCAACTTTTTGTGTTGAAAGGCTTTAGCCTGGAGCTGTTCCTTTGCATTTTCATTTCGGAAAAGACAAAAAGAAAGGCGCTAAAAGCCTAAGATTTCACACGAAAGCCAGCGCAGTTGGAGATTTTGGATCTGTATCATATAGCTCGACCTGCTCACCGGTGATGATCCCCCGTGTGGCAAGTGTTTGCTCTACAGACATTCTCGCTAGTTCTTTCATGTTATTATCTTGACTTAAATGCGCCAAATAAATACGCTTAGTTTGATCGCCCATCACATCAGCCATGGCAAGCGCTGCATCCTCGTTGGATACATGCCCGACATCACTGAGTATACGGCGTTTGATACTCCATGGATAATGTCCCATCTGAAGCATCTGCACATCGTGATTGCTTTCAAATACATACGCGTTTGCGTTCGAGATGATCCCTTTCATCCGGTCGCTGACATAGCCTGTATCAGTAATGACGACAAGCTTCTTGTCTCCCTGATGAAAAGCGTAGAACATCGGCTCCGCTGCATCGTGAGAAACGCCAAATGACTCTACATCCAAATCACCAAAGGTTTTGACCCGCTCCGTCTCAAAATTGAATTTCAAATCGGTCGGAATGGCGCCAACCAGGCCATCCATCGCTTTCCATGTCTTTTCATTCGCATAGACCGGGAGCTTGTACTTTCTCGCAAGCACCCCGATCCCCTTGATATGATCGCTATGCTCATGTGTAACGAGGATACCGGAAAGGTCCTCTATCTTTTTATCTATTCTGGTAAATAACTCTTGCATCTTTTTGCCGCTCAAACCAGCATCAATTAATAAAGAATGCTCCTCTGTTGCGACATAAATTGCATTTCCAGTGCTACCACTGGCAAGCACGCTAAAATGCAGGCTCATGTCACTTCACTCCAATGTTCTATTTTCTTTTCGGATGATCTGGCCTTCCAATGCATTGACGAAGAAATCCTGTTCCCCATTGACGACAATATGCCAGGTGGGTGTCAGTACGTGCGAAGATGTAATCTGCACTAACGTATAGTAGCCAAGTTTGACATCCGTCACATGACTTCCCGGCTTCAGTTCATTCATATTATACAGGTTTTCCAATGCATTGAAGGCCGTTATCAGTTCCTGTGCTTCGTCCATTTCCTCCAAATCGGAAATCAAGGTCTGTTTATAGGAGACGATATTGTTTTCCTCATCCAGATATAAACTAAGCATGCCACTTTCATTGTTGCTATAGATCAACCCTTTTTTATAGGATTGAAAGAAGATAAGCTCCTTTTCCCCTTTACGATAGAACTTATAGTCATATTTATCGTTGAACAATAATTGGTCTTTCAGCAGTGAAGGAAGCTTGGTTTCCAATTCGGTTTCAGGCGTTGGTATAGGCTCTTTGAAAGCACCAACGAGAACTGTTTCGTTGACAATCTCGACCGTTTGCCCTTTTTTCTCTAACGCTTCCTTGTCCTCAACAGAAAACTTATAGCTCTTTCCACTGATGTAGCTTTCGGACACCTGTTCCTTTGGAAGATTCTCATAGGTGATTTCATCTGCTTCGAACTGCTCTTCAATTGTAGCTTCTGTAATGAGATCCCATTGATTTTCATTTCTCTTTTCAAATATTTGCGAAGCCAAAAAGATATTCAGGATGAGAAATGTAATAATGAAAATGGTCTTTGTTTTCCGCCAATCCATTTACATTCCCCCTCCCAGTTCATCTTTTTCCTTGAAAATGACCTTTGACCAGCTGTTGTTATCAAGGTACATCCATACTGGCTCCAATATGAATACTCCTTGATAATCCATTTCACGTTTTAGCTCGTAGCCGACCCTGATATCCTGAACCGTTGACATATCCAGGTTCTTCAGGGCATTCAATTCACGCTCCACTTGGCTTGCAGGTGGAAGAATTGTAGTCTGCGGATCATTTATCGGTGGCCCCAGTTGATAGATGGGGCGTGAATAGCTATACACTTCATTGTTTCTCCATACCTGATTTATCTCGGTCAACCCATCACGGTTCATCACAGGGTAATTTCCGACATGTAATTGAAAAACGACTCTTTCATAATCTGCGTCCGATACATTCCAGCGTGAGAATTGGAATTTATCCGTCCAGCCGCTATGCTCGTTCACAAAGTCTATTCCTCGTTCAATCACATTAAAATCAGGGGAATTGGCCTCATTAGGCAATACGGTATTTACATACTGAAGCTGTGTATACGTACGGTCCACGCTCATGAATCTTTCACTATCCGTATACACTTCCCCAACATTCATCTGATCCTTTGTCACGACACTTGGATCATTGAATAATGCATCCCTGAACTCATCCGGATTGATCGAATCTGTGAGGAAGTTCATTCTTGGCATTTCTGCTGGTGCCTTAGGTACGAAAATATACCGGTCCTCCTCTACAGCAATACTTACATACTCGTTATATATAACGGAGGGGGTATAGAATTTTTCTTTAAGTGTAGAGAGGGAGATATTGTTGACCTTCGCTTTATACATCCTTCGATCTTCATAGTTGACCAGGTGAAGGACAGGCGTACTTTTCTCCCCTTGATTATTAATGTCTATCAATAGACGGTCCACTGTTCCATTCGGTACTTCTTCGTCGGTAAATCCAATAAGGTATCTCAAGGTTTCCAATGGAATATCATCAGGGAATATCACTTCAATCTTCCCATAGTCATGCATAAAAGGAATAAATTCCTCTTCCTCGATCAAGGTGGAAGTGGGATCTATATCAAATAGACTCCACTTCTTCATTTCTTTGGTAAAACGGAGAATTTCCTGATTCTCAATCGTTCCATAGTGCACCCCATCGAAATGATATAGGATTTTGGAAGGGCGAATAATGTTTTCCGGCTCTTCCGTTTTACTGATTTCCACATTTCGAAGCAGCTTTTCATTGCTTGTATAGTCCAATGACGGTTGAAAAGTCCACAGATTCCAGGATAGAACCAGGCTGGTCAAGACAAGGATGGTTAATATAAGTGACTTCAGATTTTCGTATTTCATGACCAATCATCCTTTTGTTCTTCTTGCGTGATAGGAAGTGTAAAGAAAATCTTTGTTCCCTTCCCTTCCTGACTTGATGCCCAAATGTCCCCATTATGTGCATTAATCATTTCTTTTGCAATGGCAAGCCCTAAGCCAGTCCCCCCAAGCATGCGCGTCCGCGCTTTATCCACGCGATAAAAACGATCAAATACCTTGGACAGATCAGCTTTAGGTATTCCTACCCCCTGGTCGCTGATGCTTACTAATATCTGCTTGGCTGTTTCCTCTATATGGACTGCAAAAGTGATAGTACCACCTTCAGGAGAATATTTCATGGCATTTGAGATGATATTGTCCAACACTTGGGTAATTTTATCCTCATCCAGACTCACCCACACTGCTTCTCCAGGCAAGTCACGGACAAACGTCACCTCTTGGGATTTCGATAGCTCGAAACGGTCGATGATCCTATTGAAGAATTCCACAAAATCGACGGATACTTTATTAAAACGATAATCCCTAGTATCCATTTTGGAAAGCTGAAGCAAGTCATTTACCAGACGGATCATACGCTCGGTTTCCGTCTGGGTCACATCCAGGAATTTCGGCGCAATCTCGTCATCCTTCCACGCACCTTCCGCCAATGCCTCCAAATAACTGCGCATCGTGGTCAAAGGAGTTCGAAGTTCATGGGAAACATTTGCAACGAATTCCCGTCTCTCTTGATCTATCTTCTCCTGTTCAGTAATATCATGTAAAACCGTTATCAAACCGTTAATGAATCCTGTTTCCTTCTGTATGATGGAGTTGCTGGCGCGAAGAATCAACGGTTTCTTATCTGTACTGAAGTCCAGGATAAGCGTTTCCTGTTCCGATACTAAACTATCAAAGGTATGCGTTTCTATGATATCAAGGACTTCCACTATCGGTTTTTGCAGAACTGTTTCACGTGAAACGTTTAACATCCCGAGTGCCGGCTCATTGATCAAGATAACCCTGCCTTTCCGGTCTGTCGCAATAACCCCATCTGTCATATGAGAAAGGACCGAGCTCAGCTTACGTCTTTCTCCCTCTGTTGTTGCTTGAGCTTCCTGGAGTTTCCGTGTCAGGTTATTAAAGGAAAGTGCCAGTTGCCCTATTTCATCGTTTCCATATATGTTTACCTTTCGCGAAAAGTTCCCTCTCGCCATCTCCAACGCCTGTTTTCTCATATCCGACATCGGTCTCGTAATGGTCTGCGCCAACAGCACTCCCAATACAGCCGTTACGGCCAGAGCAAGCGTTGTCCCAGCCGTAAATATACTATTAATTTGACGCATTTGAGCATAAACATTTTCCATGGATGCCTTCATATAGATAGCACCTATGATTTCCTGACTGTTCGTCTTTATGGGAGCTGCAATAATGCGTACACGGTCTCCTGTATTACGATCAATGGCATCGTCCTCGGAATATTGTCCCACTGCAAGTGCACGTTTAATAAGCAGGTCGGTTGTCCTTTTCCCTACCATTCTAGTTTGATTGTATGGATCTGACGTTCCTAAAACCCTGCTTTTGTTATTGATGACCCGTACCTCCAAAATGTCCTCCATGGTAACATCCTGCAGGACATTCCGGATATCCTCTTCGATGGTTAACGTCGTATCATCCCGTTGCTTCTTGATTTCCTGCTCTATACTGTAAGTCAATAACGATATCCGTTCGTCTAGAGAGTCTGAAAAATTGCTAATTAATTGCTTTTCAAGCTTACTTACAAAATAAACCCCGATGATCTGCATGGCAATCAAGATCAACAGGACATATATCAACACAAATTTTAAGTGAATGGAGCGAAAGAAACCAACTTTTTTCATGAGTATTATTCCTGCTCGGATTGTCGCAGGTAATAGCCAACTCCTCTTCTAGTTACAATCCATGTAGGATGGCTTGGATTGTCCTCTATCTTTTCGCGGAGGCGTCGCACTGTTACATCGACTGTACGGACATCTCCATAATAGTCATAGCCCCAGACAGTTTGCAGCAGATGCTCACGGGTCATGACCTGTCCTATATGCTTAGCCAGATAATGAAGCAATTCGAACTCGCGATGCGTCAGCTCGATCATATCGCCGCGCTTTGTCACCATATAGGCATCCGGGTGAATCACAAGCGAGCCGATGGCAATCTCGGTCGGTTCATCCACTTCATTACCTTTCTGTTGATGCCTGCGCAAATTCGCCTTTACACGTGCGATTAATTCGCGTGTGCTGAAAGGCTTCGTGACATAATCATCCGCACCAAGTTCAAGGCCCAAAACTTTGTCTATTTCCGAATCCTTGGCAGTAAGCATGATAATTGGCATTTCATATTTCTTCCTGACTTCACGGCAAACTTCCATTCCATCTCTTTGAGGCAGCATGATGTCCAATAGAATCAGGTCAGGGCGAACTTCTTCCACTTTGTTGACTGCTTCTTCGCCGTCATATGCGCAATAAACATCATAACCCTCTTTTTGAAGGTTGAATTTCAATATATCTGCAATTGGTTTCTCGTCGTCTACAACTAATATTTTCTTTTCCATCGCGTATTCGCTCCTTATCACATCTATCTATTAGTATCATTTAAGTTTTCTATGTGCATTATACTAAATACTTTACCATGTAAAGCTCGGTAAAGCATCTAATAACAGAAAAGCAGGAATCTCATTGCAAACCGCTGTTGATTTCCGCACTAGACTTCGCTTTCCGCGGGGCGATGCTGGAGCCTCCTCAGGCTTCGCCTTGCGGGGTCTCCAGCCTACCGCTTCCTCCCGCAGGAGTCTTCGTCTATTGCTCCAATCAACAGCTAGATTCAAATAAAATTAGAATAGTCATAAACACACAGTCAAAAAGAAAGAAAAACCTCTAGCTTTTTATCGTCTGCTAGAGGTTTGGATGTTTATCTTAGTTTAAGAATTGCATTGGGTCTTTTAGTTGACCGTTTTGGTACACTTCAAAGTGCAGGTGAATTCCGGTCGATTGACCAGTTGTTCCCATTACCCCGATTTTTGCTCCTCGAGCTACTGTTTGTCCAACTGATACATTAATGGATGCCAAATGAGCGTACGTAGTCTTCATTCCATTCTGGTGATTGATTACGATCTTATTGCCATAACCGCCATCCCAGCCTGCTGACTCTACAACACCATTATCAGCCGCTTTGATTGTACGATCGCTTGGACGTGCGATATCGATACCTTTATGCATCTTACCCCAACGATGTCCCATTTTACTTGATACATAACCGCCTACTGCCGGCCATGCAAGTGAACCGCTGCCACGTGACGGGATTACCTTTGTTCCTTTTAGTACAATATGCTTAACAGGTTCTTTCAACACTTCTTCGTGTGTAACCTCTTTATTGACTTCAACACCATTTTCTCTTGTGACGATGGTTTGAATGTTTTTCTCTCCATTTACACCTTGCTGTTTAACTCTAGTCTCCCCTTTTGGAAGATCCGCATCTTCCACTACTTCTTGCTCGTAAAGGATTTCTTCATTACGGGAGGATTCCTCTTTTACTACCACATGTACAAACGGCTTTAATGCCGTAACGTTTAACGTAGAACCGATTTTCAGTAAAGAGTCTTCCTTGATGTCAGGATTTAAAGCCAATAGCTCTTCAGAAGTAAGATCATGCTTTTCAGCGATATCCCCTAGGACGTCCCCTTGGGCCACCTCGTACTTTTCCTCTTCCTTGACACCCTTCTTCAGAAGGTTCACCGCTTCCTCCACCGTTAATACTTCAGAAGGATTAACATTTTTCTCAGAAAATGAAACTTTTTCTTTCATTTGAACGTCTAATATACGAGACTCATCCACTTTGATTTCTGGAAGCTCCACATCGACTTTCTTTCGTTGCTCAAACTCTTTCAATTTCTCCTCGGAGACAAAGTCTAAAGTCAGTTGCTTTACTACATTTTCAGCATCTTCTTTACTGCCCAGCAACACGATTTCTTTTCCGTCAACCGTTATGGCAGAAGCATTTGCCTGTACTTCCAACTCAGCTGTAACTTTATCTAAAGTATCCTTGTTCTGAGTGGAAGGTCTGAATACCTTTTCCGGTAAAACGGAAAGCTGGTTTCCAACAGTAAGATCAAGATCTTTGAAATTCTTCTGCATCTCTTGAATCTTTGCTTCGACTGTTTTGTCCAAGAGGCCTTTATCATCCACTGCTCCAACGCGTTCTCCATTTACATAGACATGGTAGATTGTCCCTAAAAGGGAATTTTCACTTGCTTGAGCAGCTACTGCGCCAATTGATAACGTCCCTACGGCAACAGTAGTAAGCAATGCCTTCTTTGTCAGTACGGAAAAACGATTGTTTTGTATTTTATGTTTCATATTTAGTTTTTTTGTGTATGTACTATATATAGACTTTATTTGGCTGATCATGGTTAAATCCCCCTGATTCCATTCCTCTACAAAAAGAACATGTTTATTTGTTGAAAGATTACTAGGTATTTCGATACCTACGTAAATTTTTCGACTTCTTTACCATACCATATAACTATAAAAGAATAGAATAGTAGAACAAAAGATGTAACATAATTGTATTATTGTTGTCATATTTAGGCGATTTTTAGTGGTTTTTCCTTAAATAGTTATCTAAATGGGTAATTTTTCTTACATAATTGGTATAATCGATGAGGCTATTTTGGTAGTTTTGTATAATGAAGGGTTTATTTACAATAATTATGAAATATTAAAAAGCACGCCGCTTTTCGAGTTTTGAAAAGCGGCGTGCTTTTTGGGATGGCTCGGGACGGAATCGAACCGCCGACACATGGATTTTCAGTCCATTGCTCTACCGACTGAGCTACCGAGCCTAATTTAGATATGTAAATAAAAATGGCGGTCCCGACCGGGATCGAACCGGCGATCTCCTGCGTGACAGGCAGGCATGTTAACCGCTACACCACGGGACCTTAGAAGCTTAAAAATAAAATGGTGACCCATACGGGATTCGAACCCGTGTTACCGCCGTGAAAGGGCGGTGTCTTAACCGCTTGACCAATGGGCCTTGCAATGGTGTGCCATGAAGGACTCGAACCTTCGACCCTCTGATTAAAAGTCAGATGCTCTACCGACTGAGCTAATGGCACTTAAGTGTCTAACAATCTACTGTTTTGACGACGTTTTTAATAATAGCATAATAGCATACATTAAAGCAATAGTCTTTTTTAAAAAAGATTTAAACAAAGTGTTCCGGTTAAACACCGCTGTTGATTTCCGCACTAGGCTGCGCTTTCCGCGGTGCGGTGCTGGAGCCTCCGCTTCGCCTGTGGGGTCTCCAGCCTACCGCTACCTCCCGCAGGAGTCTTCGCCTATTACTCCAATCAACAGCTGTAGTCATATAGCCAATACTATTCTCTGATAGAACCAATAATAAAAGATGGCTGCTTATTAAGAAAGCAACCATCCCTATTTTAAATATATTATTTATTCGCGTACACGCTTCTTACAACATTCGTCTGAGAGCGGTCTGGTCCTACAGAGAAAATGGATAGAGGAATGCCTGTAAGCTGGGAAACACGCTCGATGTAGTGACGCGCATTTTCCGGAAGCTCATCAAGGCTTCTTACGCCTGTAATATCCTCTGTCCAACCTGGCATTTCTTCGTATACCGGTTCACATTCAGCAAGGATTTTCAAGCTGGCCGGGAAAGCTTCCATCACTTCGCCTTTGTACTTATATGCAACACAGATTTTCAGGGACTCAATACCTGTTAACACGTCAATAGAGTTAAGAGATAGATCTGTCAGCCCACTAACACGGCGAGCGTGACGTACCACTACACTGTCAAACCAACCGACACGACGGGGTCTTCCAGTAGTTGTACCGTACTCTCTTCCAACTTCACGGATTTGATGACCAATTTCATTGTCTAGTTCTGTCGGGAATGGACCATCACCAACACGAGTCGTATAAGCTTTCGCTACCCCAACTACGTGATTGATTTTAGATGGGCCGACACCGGAACCGATTGTCACTCCTCCAGCAACAGGGTTAGAGGATGTAACAAACGGATACGTACCTTGGTCGATATCCAGCATAACGCCTTGTGCACCTTCGAATAGCACTCTGCGGCCATCGTCTAATGCGTCATTCAACACAACGGACGTATCTGTTACATATTTCGCGAATTGCTGGCCATATTCGTAATACTCGTCCAAGATGTCCTCCAGCTTAAAGCCTTCCGCTTCGTACATCTTTTCTAGTAAGCGGTTTTTCTCAGCAAGATTGTGTGCCAATTTCGCTTCGAAAAGCTCACGGTCAAGAAGATCTGCAATACGGATTCCAACACGTGCTGCCTTATCCATATACGCTGGCCCGATGCCTTTTTTCGTTGTACCAATCTTATTTGCACCCTTACGCTCTTCCTCCACTTCATCCAGTTTAAGATGATAAGGCAAGATGACATGTGCACGGTTACTGATGCGAAGGTTATCTGTGCTTACTCCGCGATCATGAAGATATTTTAGTTCTGTGATTAAAGCTTTAGGATCGACAACCATCCCGTTACCGATAACACAAATCTTATCGCTATAGAAAATTCCAGAAGGGATTAGATGTAATTTATACGTTTCACCATTGAATTTAATTGTATGTCCTGCGTTGTTTCCACCTTGGTAACGCGCGATCATTTCTGCGTTTTCTGAAAGGAAATCCGTGATTTTGCCTTTTCCTTCATCGCCCCATTGTGTTCCTACTACGACTACTGATGCCATAGTTCGTACACCTCCACTAAATATGTAGACTTTTTTTTACTATTTTCAACCAAAGTAAGTTTATCAGGTGAACTTGAGAAAGTCAACCAAAACACGAACGTTTTTTAAAATACCAATGTTATTTGTTCGTAAATATTACAGTTTTTTTGCAATATTATTTGTTCTATAACATTTTTGATGTATCTTACAATTTGTCGAGTCCTTCATCTTTCCCCTTAAGCTTATATTCCTAGGACAATTTACATATTAAAAAGGCATCTACCAGTGTAGATGCCTTTTATTATGCCCCCGAAGGTACAGATTCATCATCAAATCTGCGCTCCAGATTAACGAATTTGTTATATTCTTTTACAAACGCCAGCGAGACCGTTCCAACTGGACCGTTACGCTGCTTGGCCAGGATGATCTCAATGATGTTCTTGTTTTCACTCTCTTTGTCATAGTAATCGTCACGGTATAGGAAGCCAACGATGTCGGCATCCTGCTCGATACTTCCGGATTCACGGATATCGGACATCATCGGGCGCTTATCTTGACGCTGCTCTACACCACGGGAAAGCTGGGACAGGGCGATTACTGGAACCTGTAATTCCCTCGCTAATGCTTTTAAGGAACGGGATATTTCGGATACTTCCTGCTGACGGTTCTCTCCGCCGTTTCTGCCGCTTCCCTGGATCAGTTGCAGGTAATCGATCAGAATCATGCCAAGGCCGCTCTCTTGCTTCAGTCGGCGGCATTTGGAGCGTATTTCGCTCACTCGGATACCTGGTGTATCATCAATGTAGATTCCCGCATTGGAGAGGCTTCCCATCGCCATGGTCAACTTGCTCCAGTCCTCAGCCGTCAATTGGCCTGTCCTTAAGTTCTGAGCATTGATGTTTCCCTCCGCACAGAGCATCCTCATGACAAGCTGCTCTGCACCCATCTCCAGACTGAAGATGGCCACATTTTCACGAGCTTTTACGGCAACATTCTGAGCGATGTTCAGAGCGAATGCTGTTTTACCAACAGAAGGACGTGCAGCGATAATGATCAGGTCATTTCGCTGGAAACCCGCTGTCATACGGTCAAGCTCGGTGAATCCTGTTTCAATACCGGTAATTTCCCCTTTACGATTGTGGAGCGTTTCGATATTGTCATAGGTTTTCACAAGTACGTCTTTTATGTTCTGGAAAACCCCGGAATTTTTACGCTGGGATACTTCAAGTATCTGCTTTTCCGCTTCGTTCAGCAGGCCTGCCACTTCGTCTTCTCTGGAGTAGCCTTCCTGTGCGATGCTAGTAGCCGTACGGATCAGTCTTCGCAGAATGGACTTTTCCTCTACAATTTTTGCATAGTACTCAATATTGGCAGCGGTTGGAACCGAGTTTGCCAAGTCACTCAAGTAGGAAACTCCCCCTACTTCTTCTAGCAGCTTCAGGTTGGCAAGCTCGGAAGTGACAGTTACAAGATCTATCGGTTCTCCGCGGTCAGATAGATTTAGAATGCAATTGAAGATTTTCTGGTGGGCAGCACGGTAGAAATCATCTGGTAAAACCAGCTCTGCCGCCATGGTAAGGGCCGATGGTTCCAGGAAAATGGCACCTAGGACGGCCTGTTCCGCTTCTATGTTTTGTGGTGGTATTCGGTCAGCAAAAAGATCGCTCATCCTTGTTCCTCCTCCCTCGTAAGCATGAATGCTTTTTATATATAATCCGTTGCAAAAAAGAAAACTCGGCTGCTGCCGAGCATCTTCTGGTTGTTGGCTTTATTGAAAATCTATTATTTTTGTTCCGTTACATGCACTTTAAGCGTTGCAATCACATCGGAATGCAGCTTAACCGGTACATTCGTATAACCTAAAGCACGAATCGCATCGTTCAACTCCATTTTACGTTTGTCGATTTTGATTTTGTGCTTTTTCTGCAGTTCTTCGGAAATTTGCTTGGTGGTGATGGAACCGAATAGGCGTCCGCCCTCTCCAGCCTTCGTTTGGAACTCCAGAGTCAGTTTTTCAAGCGTTTCCTTGAGTTCTTTTGCATTCTCAAGCTCTTGCTCTGCTTCTTTTACTTCTTTATTTTTTTGTGCCTCTAATGATTTAAGGTTACCATGTGATGCTTCCATCGCCAAGCCTTGTTTTAGTAGAAAATTATGGGCATAGCCATCTGCCACATTTTTGACTTCGCCTTTTTTCCCTTTTCCTTTTACATCTTTCAAGAATATAACTCTCATTCCTTGGTACCTCCTTCTAGGTATTCGCGAATTGCTTCTTTTAATTTCTCTTCCGCTTCATCTATCGTCATGGTTAGCTGCGTCGCTGCGTTCGTCAAGTGGCCGCCCCCTTCTAGCATCTCCATGACTACCTGCACATTGATGTCGCCAAGGGAACGGGCGCTGATACTTACCATATCGCCAGTCCGATGGGCAATCACAAATGAGGTATTGATATCACTCATGGCAAGCAAGGTGTCAGCCGCTTGCGCGATCATGACCTGGTCGAAGGAATCTTCCGGATTACCTTTTGCGATGACGATTCCATCTTCATAGAGATAGGCGCTTTCAATTAGCTTTGCACGTTTAACGAAGCGTTCCAAATTCTCTTTTAGCAGCTTTTGCACCAATATCGTATCTGCACCCTGGGAACGCAGATACGATGCGGCATCAAATGTACGTGAACCAGTACGGACTGTGAAGCTTTTTGTATCTACTATTATACCAGCAAGTAGGGCAGTCGCTTCAAGCATGGTGATTTTGATGCGTTTTGGCTGGTATTGTAAAAGCTCCGTTACAAGCTCTGCTGTTGAGGACGCATATGGCTCCATGTAAACGAGCAACGGATCTTCGATAAAGTCCTCCCCGCGGCGATGGTGGTCGATGACGACGACATCCTCAATCTTATTCAGAAGCCTTTCCTCAATCACAAGCGACGGTTTATGGGTATCTACGACCACAAGCAAGGTATCATTGGTTGCCATATCATAGGCTTCCTCAGGTGAGACAATTTTCTCCCACAGCTCGTCATGACTTTTCAATTCGCTAAGCAGACGCTGGATGCCAGCATCCATCTCATTTTGATTTAACACGATGAACGAATCCTTTTGATTCAATTCTGCCACCTTGGCAATTCCGATAGCCGCTCCAATTGCATCCATATCCGGATAGCGATGACCCATGATGATGACCTTGTCACTTTCATGTATCAGTTCTTTAAGGGCATGGGAAATAACTCGGGCTCTTACTCTTGTACGTTTTTCCATTGGATTGGTTTTTCCGCCGTAGAAACGTACTTTTCCATTTGTCTGCTTGATGGCAACCTGATCTCCGCCCCGACCAAGCGCAAGGTCGAGACTCGATTGTGCCAGATGGCCAAGCTCCGGAAGGGAAGGGACGCCTGTTCCGATACCGACGCTGAGCGTTAACGGCATGCTTTGTTTAGCCGTTTGTTCCCGGACTTCATCCAGTATGGTAAATTTGTTCTTTTCGAGTTGTACTAATATGTGTTCATTCAATACCACGATAAAGCGCTCCATCGAAGTTCTCTTAAGGAATACGCCATTTTCGGTGGCCCATTTATTGATGATGGAGGTGACTTGGCTGTTTATGGCACTCTTTGTCTGATCGTCCATGCCTTGGGTCACTTCATCATAATTATCAAGAAAGATAATACCTAGTACTGTGCGCTCTTCTTCATATTGCTTTTCAATTTGTGTCTGTTCGGTAACATCAAAGAAGTAAATAAGGCGCTCCGCCTTTTTGATTACCACTTTATATTTTCTATCATGAAGAGGGATCACTTCGGTTTCGGCGTCCTGCTTCAGTAAGGGAATCAGATTCTCCCCCACATCATAAAGCGATCTGCCGACTAAGGTTTCCTCATGAAAACAAGAGGCCAGAAAGGGGTTGGTCCATTCTATCTGATAGTCATCGTTGTAGAGCATAATCCCGATCGGCATTTCCATCAATGCCTCTTCGCCCACCTTTTTTAACCGGTAGGATAAGGTCGAGATATAAGTTTCCATTTCCTTTTTGGCTGTTTGTTCTACTTTCATATAGAAGTAAATGACGATACCAAGGAGCAGAAAACTAACTAGCCCTATTTGCCATTGGAAAAACATAATTACCCCAAACTGAATCACAGAAATGAGCAGCAGTGTATAAAAGGGATAACGGAAATTCAGTTTTTCAAAATAATTAGGCATTTATTTTTCAGCTCCTAATTAACAATTTACTGTTTATTTTGTGTCTGTGTTAAGAACCGCTGTTGATTTCCGCACTAGGCGCAGCGACCCAAGGGGCGCTGCTTGAGCCTTCTCGGGCTTTGCCCTGTGGGGTCTCTAGCCTACCGCTACCTCCCGCAGGAGTCTTCGCCTATTGCTCCAATCAACAGCTAGCATTCATAAAAAACCAACAATTTCGTTTAACAGAGAATAATGTAAATATATCCATGAAAAATAAAAATATAGTGCGGACATTATGGATATTCTGCCGCCCCTGTTGATTGGAGTTCAAGGGGTGAGACTCCTGCGGGAGTAGCGTGTCAAGGGAGACCCCGCAGGCGCAAAGCGCCGAGGAGGCCCCTGAGGCCGCCCGCGGAAAGCGAACTCCTGGAACGGAAATCAACAGGGTGTTTAAAGTCAATACATTATTTATATTTATGTCTTTGGGTAAAGTCTCATTTTTTTATTCTCTTTCGTAAATCAAATCCTAAATCTATGATGCCTACCATTCTTATTATATAGAGCAACGGAGGGATTAGAAAGGATAAAATTAGCATAATGATTGGTATTGCCTTGGCAATCTTTCTTTTATGGCAGAAGTGAAAGACAAAGGACATTCCCTGCACCGTCATGAGCAGCATAAGGATATAGGATAAATTCATGGTTGCCAGAAAAAGTGCGGAGCCCTTCTCCATTTCCATCAGGGAAAGCAGAATGACAATTAAGTAATACCACAACAGGCTTTTTGGCAGCATAAAATCACGGAATGGAGGAAAAGGCTGTACCGGTTCCTTCAGACGCTTGAGGACGAACCCTGTGATCAATTGCGAAATAAAGGCAAATACAAATGCGATGGTGACCATACCGGACGGCAAAAGGTAGTTGAATTGCTCCACCATCTGCTGCATGAGTTCCATTGCTTCCACAGAATTCTGACCAAGCGCGGTAGCCATTGCTTCTGCATTTTTCAAAGAGTCATTCAGCATTTCATCTATCAGTTCGGCAATATTTATTTCAAAAAGGACAATGGCAACCACATACCCTAGCACCAAATTCAATAGATACATTCCTGTTGACGCACCTAAAATGGCATAGCGGTTGCTATTTTTGGCGAAAAGATAGCCCATCACCACACCGACCGAGCTCATGGGAATGCTCAGAACCAGTGCTGCGGGAGAACCCATCAGTAGGCTCAGTATATTGGCAAGCACCGCAAACCATATTCCCGATTTCCAGTCGTTCCGGACCGTATAGATGACAAAAGGGACAACCAGTGCAAACAGGGTAATGACTCCGATTCCAGGTATGAATAATGTCATCAGGAGGAGCAGTACAAAGATTCCGAGCAATACGGCTCCCTCTGTAATATTTTTGGTTTTCAAAGCTTACAAACCTCCATGAATACTTTAGTTAAACTTATGTATAGTTTATCCTTTAGATACTATTACAATCAATTTCAAGGACTTTTATTCGTACCCAAACTAGCAAAAAGGAAGGCAGCAAGATATTCTCTCACTGCCTTCCTCTTTTATTGTATATGTGCGTGATTACTCACCAGATACGTATGGTAGTAATGCCATTTGACGAGCGCGTTTGATAGCGATCGTTAATTTACGTTGGTATTTTGCACTAGTTCCAGTTACACGACGTGGTAAAATTTTACCGCGCTCGGAAACGAACTTTTTCAGTACATCGATATCTTTGTAATCGATATGAGTGATACCGTTTGCTGTGAAGAAACAAACCTTACGACGTTTGTTGCGTCCACCTCTGCGTCCTCCTGCCATGTTATTCACTCCTTTGCTATTGGATTTTTGGCTTTACGCCAGAATTTTTTTATCAAAACGATTCCTTCTAGAATTAGAACGGAAGATCGTCGTCAGAAATATCGATAGGTTGACCATCATTCTTGAATGGGTCGTCATCAACACGAGTATAACCTTGGTTGTTGTTATTGCTACGTTGTTGTTGGTTCTGATCGTACCCAAACGGAGATGAACCATAGCCTTGATCTTGATTTGGATTAGGACGATTGTTGTTATATCCTCCAGAACCGCCAGAACCACCAGATCCTTTAGGCTCCAAGAATTGAACACCTTCTGCCACTACTTCCGTTACGTATACACGTTTTCCATCTTGGCCTTCATAATTGCGCGTCTGGATTCTGCCGTCAACACCTGCCAAACTTCCTTTTTTCAGGAAGTTCGCCGCGTTTTCCGCTTGTTTTCTCCAAACTACACAGTTTATAAAATCAGCTTCGCGTTCGCCCTGCTGATTCTGGAACGTACGATTTACTGCCAAAGTAAAAGTAGCAACCGCCACTCCACTTGGGGTATAGCGCAATTCAGGGTCTTTCGTTAAGCGACCAACCAATACTACGCGATTTAACATCAGAACCACTCCTCCTTGAGACGACGTCCATAAAGAGGACAACTATTATTTAACTTCTTTTTTAACAACAATATGACGGATGATATCTTCGCTGATTTTAGCTAGACGATCAAACTCTTGAACTGCAGCTGGCTCAGTAGCCACGTTTACTAACATATAGTAACCGTCACGGAAATCATTGATTTCGTAAGCTAAACGGCGTTTGCCCCACTCTTTTGCTTCAGTAAGTTCTGCACCGTTGTCAGTCAAGATCGTGTTGAAACGTTCTACAAGCGCTTTTTTAGCGTCTTCCTCAATGTTTGGACGGATGATATACATGATTTCGTACTTGTTCATCACAGTCACCTCCTTTTGGTCTAAACGGCCCTTAGATGGGCAAGGAGCAATCAATTATAAATAATCATTACTCACAAATTTAGATTATAGCAGAACGCATGTCTTTTTGCAAACTTTCCTTAGACGTTGAAACGGAAATGAATGACATCTCCATCTTTCACGAGATACTCTTTACCTTCCAGACGTACTTTCCCTGCTTCCTTCGCCGCAGTCATCGTACCAGCTGCCAGTAGATCCTCGTAGGAGACCGTTTCGGCACGGATAAATCCTCGTTCAAAGTCCGTATGGATGACACCCGCACATTGTGGTGCTTTCATTCCAGTACGGAAAGTCCACGCGCGCACTTCCTGAACCCCAGCTGTAAAGTAGGTAGCCAGTCCAAGAAGGTTGTAAGCGGCACGGATCAGTTGATCCAAACCGGACTCTTGAATTCCCAGCTCTTCCAGGAACATTGCTTTTTCGTCTGCATCAAGCTCCACGATTTCAGACTCGATTTTTGCACAGACTGTGATCACTACTGCGTTGTCTTTCTCCGCAAATTCACGAACCTGTTTCACAAATTCATTGTCTGATGTGTCGGCAACATCATCTTCCCCGACATTCGCAACATAAAGAACAGGCTTACTTGTCAATAGATGCATGCCTTTCAGATACTTCACTTGCTCATCTGTCACTTCAACAGTACGTGCAGGAAGCTCATTCTCCAGTGCTTCTTTCACTTTTACAAGCACTTCATGCTCATAAACCGCTTCTTTATCTTTTTGCTTTGCAAGCTTCCCGACACGCTCTAGACGCTTATCCACTGACTCCAGATCAGCCAAAATAAGCTCCAGGTTGATTGTTTCGATATCTGCAATCGGATCGACTCCACCAGCTACGTGTGTAATATTGTCGTCAGCAAAACAGCGCACAACGTGGCAAATTGCATCCACTTGACGAATATGGGATAGGAACTTGTTTCCAAGACCTTCCCCTTTGCTTGCACCTTTCACAATCCCAGCAATATCCGTAAACTCAAAATGTGTAGGAACCGTCTTCTTCGGGTTCACAAGCTCCGTCAGTTTCTGAAGGCGTTCATCAGGAACATCTACAATCCCAACGTTTGGATCTATCGTACAGAACGGGTAGTTGGCAGACTCTGCCCCCGCTTGAGTAATTGCATTAAAAAGCGTTGATTTCCCTACATTTGGAAGACCAACGATACCTGCTGTTAAAGCCATTTTATCCACTCCTAACTTTCCGTTAACACATATTTCAATCTCCCACAATTATAGATACAACCACCAAAAAAGACAAGGCAAACCAACATTACCCAACTATAAAATAAGGCTCTTTTCGTAAAATTTGTTGCTTTTGTCCGTAAAAAATCGGCTTTTGGATTTTTTACAGCGATAAGAACAAAAAATTCAAATTAGAAAAATGCTTCCAAATCGGAAAAGAGCACGAAAGTAAAGGAGGTCGCGTGTGTATGTTATATACGTCAAATGCAACAATATATGCGAAAAACAGCGTAAATAAAAAACAGCTGCCAATGCACAGCTGTTCTCCTACTGATTATTCTTCCTCGCTCCGCACCAGGATCTTCTTGATCTTCCTTGTGAATTCCTTCCTCGGCATCATCACGGTGTGCTGGCATCCTTCGCACTTGATGCGGATGTCCATTCCCATCCGGACCACCTTCCAGCGATTCACTCCACAAGGGTGTGCTTTTTTCATTTCCACTACATCGTTCATTCCGAATACCTTATCGCTCAATTTCTACACTCCCAATCTATTCATATCTCTATATAAATCACTGCTTTCCTTTTTCCATCTGTGGCTCCCTATTGTAAAGGACCAGCCTCGGAAACGGAATCTCAATACCTTGTTCATCCAGGCGCAGTTTTACTTCTTTTCTGATTTTACGGGAAATGTACCAATGCTTCATGGGTAGCGTCTCACACGTTATTCGCAGGACGACTTCCGAGTTTCCGAAAGTTTGGATTCCCAAGAGCTGAGGTGGTTGTACAATTTCTTCATATTTTAACGGCAATTCTCCAAGCAATTCCTCAATGACTTGCTCCGCCTTTTCTATTTCTCCCTCATACGCAATGCTGACGTCCACAATGGCGATACTATTGTGGATGGAGAAATTCGTCACTTCAATGATACTTCCGTTTGGCAGAATATTCAATTCACCGGTCCAACTTTTAATTTTCGTGGTGCGCAGCCCGATTTCCTCTACATGTCCCTCGAAAGTTCCAACCCGAACATAATCACCGACTGAAAATTGGTCTTCAAAAATGATAAAGAAACCGGTAATGATATCACGGACCAGATTCTGTGCACCAAACCCGACAGCAAGCCCTACTATTCCTGCCCCAGCCAGAAGTGCCCGCACATCGATATGCACCACTTCGAGGATCATGATGAAGGCTACAAAATAGGTGACATAGGAAATGACATTCTCCAATAATTTCACCAGTGTATTTTCACGTCTCACTGATACTTGCAAAGGTCCCTTGGCTCTTATTCTCACAAAGTTCTTTATGATGGCTTTTCCTATTCGGATAACCAAGCCAGCTACAATAATGATGGCTATGATTTTTAATAATCCTGTGCCCATGCTTATCCAAAGATCTTCATTAGTCAGTGTTTCTTCCAGCTTTTTATTTAATCGAATGATCCATTCCATTTACGCTTCAACCTCTACCTTGTAATTTGCTTGCTATTCCTTCATTTTACTTAAGCTTATCATAGCCAGCAATCCCCTATTTCACTAAACTATTTCATTTCCTCCAGCCAGTTTTTTCGGTTGGTGATGGGATATAACAAAATACAGACAAGAAGATAAAGATTGACAAGGCCAAATAGCGGGTAAAGTATTGCTACGAGAACAGAGAATCCAAAAGCGGTAAAAGGCAGCATGCAAAGAAGCAATAGCAAACAGATAACCCATAGCGGGATAGAAAGGCTTCCACTGAACCTTGTGACCAGCCCCAAAAGCCCAGAAGCGGCAGTCGTATAGATGGCAACCCAGAGAAGAAGCGTCATGACGAAAATCATATAGTAAGGATAGCTTTGAATTATCGCAAAAAGGGGAATTTCGAAAAACTCTATTTTACTTTGAACAATCAGAAGCGTCTCGTTGTAGAAAAGCGAAATGACTCCTAATATTACTCCGCTTCCGATACTTGCTATCAGAATCTCTCCCTTGGTTTTCACTTCTTTTCCTATTGCAGACAGGACCGCAACAAGAGGCAAAATGTTCAATGCGGTAAATGTAAAAGCAGCGGGCCAGTTTGAATGGTGTTGAAAGACATAAGAACGAAGGGTATCCGGACTGATCTCCGCTGTACGAAACAGCACAAAGGCAAGGATAAGAATGATGGATGGAATGATGATGCTGTTAACAGTAATCATTCCATTTACTCCAAAGACAAAGAGGATGACTAATAGAAAGCAAATAATGAAAATGCCCGCCCAGTAAGGAATGGAGAATACCTGCAAGGCTGCCCCACCGCCAGCCAGCATGACTGCGGTTGTCGCAAATAGATAAATCACCATCACCACGTTATAAATTTTAGAGATTTTGGTACCTACCAGCTTCTCCAATACGGGGGAGAAATGGGACGATTGCAGCTTTCGGCTAAGGCTGAGCACCACATGACATGCAATCATGAAGAAAATGGTGAATAAGAGGATGGCCAGTCCGCTTTCCGCCCCGAAAAATTGCCATATTTCACGCCCGGAGGCATAACCGGCACCGATAACCGTGCCTAAAATTAAAAACATCCAACGAAATCCGCTACTCCACATACATTTTACCTCCTGCCACCAATTAACCGTAAAGTGGACGTATAGTTTCCAATAAATAGTCGTATACTGTTACTACTATTAAGAAGGAGTGGAACCTATGAATCTTAAATCTAACTTTTTTGAGAAGAAAGGAGGCAATATTCGTATTGCTCATGATGAAGTAAATGCATCCAAGGAAATTGCGCTTACTTTACAGTCCAACCTACCTTCGAGTTCCATTTTTCGCCCCATCGTATTTGTGTGCATCGGCACTGACCGTTCTACAGGAGATTCTCTCGGTCCGCTGATTGGCTCCAAACTGCAAGACCAGACCCTCCATCATGTACATGTATATGGCACATTGGATGAACCTATTCATGCGGTTAATCTTGTCGAAAAGCTTGCAATGATACAATCCACCCACTTCAATCCCTTCATTATCGCCATTGATGCATGTTTGGGTAGGTTGAAAAGTGTTGGCCAACTGACAGTAGGAGATGGTCCGGTAATGCCTGGTGCCGGGGTCAAGAAAGATCTTCCGCCTGTAGGGGATATCCATATAACCGGTATTGTGAATGTCAGTGGATTCATGGAGTTCTTCGTTCTGCAGAATACAAGGCTTAGTCTTGTAATGAGAATGGCCAATGTAGTTGCCTCTGCCATTAAAGATTTGGACATGGCTTTGGAGCGAAAAAACTTTTTGGCTACGGCTTCCAAGGATAATGACATCCCACCCATGCTTCATACACAAGATTAATTACCATTTAATGTAAATAAAAAAGACTGAAAGCAATCATCAGCCTTTTTATGTTCTATAGATATAAATATTGTAATAATACTAACCCAGCTGCCACGAGTAGGCCTGGTAAGAGATTTGCAACGCGTATGGAGGTTACACCAATGATGTTCATTCCAATCGCCATGATCATGACGCCTCCTGTTGCCGTTATTTCAAAAATAAGAAGTTCCAGTAGGTCCGCTGGTACAAATTGATCAATCTGTGTTGCAAATAAGGCAATCGTTCCCTGGTACAGCATGACAGGTATTGCGGAAAACAAAACTCCTATTCCAAGTGTCGTGGTCAAGACAATACTTGTAAATCCATCGATGATCGATTTTGTATAAAGCACCTGATGGTCACCTCTTAGACCACTGTCAAGTGAGCCTACAACAGCCATAGCACCAATGACGAATATTAAAGTGGCAGTAACAAACCCTCTTGAAACCGAACCGTGCTGTCCCGTACCTACTTTTTTTTCAATCCAGATCCCTATGTTATTCAAGATTCGATCCAGGTCTATCCATTCACCAATCACTGCTCCTATAACCAAACTGATGATTACAATCAGAAACTCATTGCTCTTGAATCCCATTTGAGCTCCAAGTAAGAAAACAGCAAGCCCGATCACCTTCATGACGGTTTCTTTTGTTTTATCCGGTATTCGTGTAAAAAGCTTTCCTAATAAAGTACCAAGGATGATACATATACCATTGACTATGGTCCCTAATAAAACCAATTTAAATCCCCATTCCTATTTATCTTTTTAACTATTTTATAATTTTACGAAAAGAACCTATCTAAAAAAGCAAACCATCTATCATACTGGATGGTTTGCTTTTCTTTATTCAGATTGAGCTAACAGTTCCAACAATCTGTTTAAGTCATTATCGGAAAAGAATTCTATTTCAATCTTTCCTTTGTTCTTTGACTTTTTAATGAACACCGACGTGCCAAATCTTTCTCGGAGGTAGGATTCCTGATCCTTTAAGAAAATATCCTTTTCCTCCGGATTCTTTTTTGTTTCACGTGAAACATTTTCGTTCACCTGGTGGATAAGCTGTTCAAGCTGGCGCACATTCAAATGATCTTTGACCACTTTTTCAATGACAGCTTTCAACATTTCTTTTCGTTTTAATCCAAGGAGTGCCCTGCCGTGTCCCATAGAAAGTTTGCCTTCGTTCATGAGCTCTTGCACGTAGCCCGGCAAAGATAGCAAGCGCACATGATTGGCAATATGCGGTCTACTTTTCCCAAGACGGCTAGCCAATTGCTCCTGGGTCAAATCCAGCTTTGACATAAGAGATTGATAGGCAGCAGCTTCTTCAATAGGAGTAAGATCCTCACGTTGTAGATTCTCCAATAATGCCAGTTCCATCATTTGCTGCTCCGTCAATTCTCGGACAACCACTGGAACCTTAGTTAATTTTGCTTCTTTTGCTGCACGGTAACGGCGTTCCCCGACAACGATTTCATAGCCCTTGATGCTTTTGCGAACAATAATCGGCTGTAGAATTCCATGTTGAAGAATAGATTCCTTCAGCTCCTGTATTGCGTCTTTTTCAAAAACTTTTCGAGGTTGATACGGGTTAGGACGAACATCCTTGATATTAATTTCTTGTACCGCTTCTTCCTTGGAAGCTTCAATGGAAGGGAATAAAGCGTTAATGCCTTTACCTAATCCTTTACCCATGAGTCACCACTTCCTTTGCTAATTCTAAGTAAACTTCCGCTCCACGAGATTTAGGATCATAAATGATGATAGGTTCTCCATGACTTGGCGCTTCACTTAAACGGACATTACGCGGAATGATGGTACGATACACCTTATCCTGAAAATACTTCTTCACTTCTTCTATCACTTGGATTCCCAAATTAGTCCTTGCATCGAGCATGGTTAATAGGACACCATCTATCATTAATTCTGTATTCAAATGCTTTTGTACGAGTCGTACCGTATTTAATAACTGACTTAAGCCTTCCAATGCATAATATTCGCATTGAACAGGTATGACAACAGCGTCGGAAGCCGTTAAGGCATTAATCGTCAACAGTCCAAGAGATGGGGGACAATCTATGATTATGTAATCATATAAGTGTTTGACATCATCTAACGCTCTTTTTAATCTAACTTCCCTTGAAATAGTCGGTACCAGCTCTATTTCAGCACCTGCCAATTGAATGGTAGCAGGAATGATGGAAAGATTTTCTACTTTAGTAGAGAGAATAGCTCGTCTTGCTTCTACATCTTCTACTAAAATATCATATATACATTGATCAACTTCTGCTTTAGCAACGCCTACTCCACTGGTTGCGTTCCCTTGTGGATCCACATCTACAAGCAGCACTTTTTTACCAATATAGGCCAAACACGCACCTAGATTAACCGAGGTAGTCGTCTTGCCAACTCCACCTTTTTGGTTAGCAATAGCAATAATTCTGCCCATGCTGTCACCTGCCTTCAGAAAAGAACATACTTTTTATTCGTTTCTCACTTATTTTATCATGAATTTACAGAAAGTTAACTTGTTTTTGATAATAAATAGAAAGAGTTGTTGGTTGATTGGTTTTTGGGGGATTGTGTGGTGAAAGGTAGTCATTTGAGTTTTTGTACGAAGTATTAAATTGGCATTTTTAAACACCGCTGCTGATTTCCGCACTAGGCGCAGCGACCCAAGGGGCGCTGGAGTCTTCGCCTATTGCTCCAATCAACAGCTGTAGACATAAAATCAACACTTTGGATTAACAGAGCAAAAAAATAAGGACATGGCAGCTCTTGATATCTATTAATCTTGTATGTACAGGATTTAATAGATACTTATTATTGGTGTTTAGAGAAGCCAAGCCCTTTTTATTCTATTATTTCTTCTTTGGTATACGGATGGTGAATTGGTAGTATTCTTCTGTTTCTTCTTCTTGGGAGTCGAGTTTGATTCCGCTGTCGTTGACCATTGTCAGGGATTGACGGATGGTATTCATGGCAATCCGCATGTCTTTTGAGAATGCTTTGCGCTTTGGCTTGGGCCTAGAAACGGATTGTTCGAGCATTCGGACGACGCGTTCCTCTGTCTGTTTCACGTTCAGCTGTTTTTCCAGAATCTCTTCCAGAAGCGCAACTTGCTTTTCTTGTAGCTTCAATGGAATGAGCGCACGAGCATGACGCTCCGTGATTTTCTTCTGAAGAAGGGCATCTTGGATCTCGGCAGGCAGCTTTAATAAACGGAGCTTGTTTGCAACCGTGGATTGCCCTTTTCCAAGTCTTTGTGCCAAGGCTTCCTGCGTCAGATTATGCAGTTCCAAGAGCTTCGAGTACGCAATAGCTTCCTCGATAGCGGATAATTCTTCACGCTGCAGGTTTTCAATAAGAGCTACTGAGGCTGTTTCTGCGTCATTAAAATCCTTTACGATGGCAGGAATTGTATCCCATCCAAGCTTTTGAACCGCACGCCAGCGACGTTCACCTGCAATGATTTCATATTTGTTTTCTTCAAACTGACGAACCACGATCGGCTGTATAATGCCATGAGTGCGGATTGTCAGGGATAATTCTTCTATTCTTTCATCGACAAAAACCGTACGGGGCTGATATCGGTTTGGAACAATATCCAGTACCGGTAATTGTTTAATTTCTTCATGATTCGTCTTTTCTACTATTTCCTGTTCTTCTTTTTCGCCAATACCAAAAAATCGAGAGAACGGAGATTTCATAGTTCCACCACCTTATGGATAGAATCCCTTACAATAAATTCGCTGTTTAGAACAGTAATTCCTTCTCGGTACGTTAAAATGTTTCACATGAAACATTAAACCAGGTCCATCATCTATATTATTATTCAAGCGGTAATTTATTAGGTGTACCTGGCTTACGCGGGTACTTCTTCGGTGTAGGTTTTACTTTGTTAATGATGAGAATATTTCTTTCGCTTTCTTCTAAAGGAAGGTGAAAAGAGTAGATCTCCTCTAGTTTCCCACCTAGAATTTGCATGGCCTTTTTCCCTTTTTCCACTTCTTCTTTAGCTGCAGCGGCTTTCATTGGTATAAACCGGCCACCCTCTTTGACAAGCGGAAGGCATAGCTCACTAAGGACAGACAGTCTCGCAACCGCTCTAGCTGTCACAAGATCAAACTTTTCCCTGTAATCTGCATTTTGACCAAAAGTCTCTGCACGATCATGCACAAAATTCACTTCTTTCAGTTCCAAAGCTTTTGCCAGCTGCTGAAGAAAGGTAATGCGTTTATTCAAGGAATCGACAATCGTAACCTTGAGGTCAGGAAAGCATATTTTAAGTGGAATACTTGGGAAACCGGCTCCTGCCCCAACATCGCAAAGATTTTGACCTTTTGACAGGTCTACATAGAAGGATGCGGTAATCGAATCGTAAAAATGCTTAAGGTATACCTCTTCCTCTTCTGTAATGGCAGTGAGGTTCATTTTCTCGTTCCACTCTACCAGCATTCTGTAATATGTATCAAATTGAGAAAGCTGGAAAGGAGTAAGGGAGATCCCTTTCTCCTCCAACATATTAATAAATTGCTCTTTGTTCATTTGCTTGTATCCTTTCTGAGCCTTTCACTTGCAGAGTTCTGATAGAATGTTGCATTTATTGAAAGACTATCCGGAAAAATAGGGTGTATCTGTTAAACACCCAGTTGGCTTCCGCTTCAAGGGTTCGCTTTCCGCGGGCGGCCTCGGGAGCCTCCTCGGCGCTTTGCTCCTGTGGGGTCTCCCTTGACACGCTGCTCCCGCAGGAGTCTCACCCCTTACGCTCCAACCAACTGGGGAGGCAGAAGTACGGCAAAATCAGCCTTACGAAAAGAGCCTTTACTTGCTCATTGGCTATTTTCAATGAGAGAAAAAGCCTACTCGTTAGATACTTTAGCTATACGTCCTTGTTCGAGGTATACGAGTAAAATGGAAACATCGGCTGGATTGACACCTGAAATTCGGGAAGCTTGAGCAACGGAAAGAGGGCGAACTTCCTTCAGTTTTTGACGTGCTTCATTTGCCAGGCCATGAATGGCATCATAATCGATGTTTTCAGGGATCTTCTTATTTTCCATTTTTTTCAAACGATCTACTTGCTGTAAGGACTTTTGAATATATCCTTCGTACTTCACTTGTATTTCAACTTGTTCTGCTACATCAGGCCCCAATTCCGTTTCAGGAGGAACCAAAAGGTGCACATGTTCGTAGTTCATTTCCGGACGTTTCAATAAATCTGCTGCCCTGATGCCATCCTTCAGCTCAGTGCCGCCTGCATTTTTTATCGTTTCCTGTACCAATTCAGTCGGCTTGATGAAGATGGACTGTAAACGTTCTTTTTCCGCATCGATCTGCTGTTTCTTCAACTGGAATTTCTCATAGCGATCTGGCGAAATCAAGCCAATCTCATGACCTATTTCCGTTAATCGAAGATCTGCATTATCATGGCGCAGGAGTAATCGATATTCTGCACGGGAAGTCAACAGTCGATATGGTTCATTTGTCCCCTTCGTTACAAGATCGTCGATAAGGACACCGATATAAGCATCGGAACGGCCCAGGATGAGATCTTCTCTTCCTAGGGAACGCAGTCCTGCGTTTATGCCTGCCATTATTCCTTGGCCTGCCGCTTCTTCATAGCCTGAAGTACCATTGATCTGGCCAGCCGTATAAAGGTTCTGCACCTTTTTTGTTTCAAGTGTCGGCCATAGCTGAGTCGGTACGATTGCGTCATATTCGATCGCATATCCTGCTCTCATCATCTGCACATTCTCAAGTCCCGGTATGGTGGAAAGAATTCTTCGCTGCACTTCCTCCGGCAAGCTCGTGGAAAGACCCTGCACATAAACTTCCTGCGTGTTTCTTCCTTCCGGCTCCAAGAAAATCTGATGTCTAGGCTTGTCGTTAAATCGTACAATTTTATCTTCAATTGATGGACAATATCTCGGCCCCGTCCCTTTGATCATGCCTGAATACATCGGGGAACGGTGCAGATTTTCATCTATTAATGCATGTGTTTCCGGACTTGTATAAGTCAGCCAGCAAGGAAGCTGATCGGTGATATATTCGGTCGTTTCATATGAAAACGCGCGCGGGACATCATCACCAGGCTGAATCTCCGTTTTACTGTAATCAATCGTAGAACTGTTTACACGAGGTGGCGTACCAGTTTTAAAACGAGCCAGTTCAAATCCAAGCTCTTCCAAGTGTTCGGAAAGCTTAATGGAAGGCTGCTGGTTGTTCGGTCCGCTCTGATATTGCAGGTCACCCATTATTATTTTTCCGCGCAAGAAAGTTCCAGTTGTGATAACAACCGTCTTTGATTCATAAATGGCACCGGTCTGGGTAAGGACACCTTTGCACACGCCATCCTCTACGATCAATCTTTCGACCATTCCTTGCAATAAGGTAATGTTCGGTTCATTTTCGATCGTCTTCTTCATTTCATGCTGGTACAGGAACTTATCAGCCTGGGCACGCAAGGCTCGTACCGCAGGGCCCTTCCCTGTATTCAGCATCCGCATCTGAATATGGGTTTTATCGATATTTTTACCCATTTCTCCGCCTAGTGCATCAATTTCGCGCACGACAATTCCTTTTGCTGGTCCCCCAACAGAAGGATTACATGGCATAAATGCCACCATATCAAGATTGATGGTGATCATGAGCGTTTTCGCTCCTAATCTTGCCGAGGCAAGGCCCGCTTCGACCCCTGCGTGCCCCGCTCCAATTACTATGACATCATAGGAACCTGCATGATATTCCATGTTTGTTCCCTCCTCTTCTATTTACCTAAACAAAATTGTGAAAATAACTGATCAATCAAGCTCTCATGGACTGCATCGCCGATAATTTCACCGAGCAGCTCCCATGTTCGCGTCAAATCTATTTGAACGATATCAATGGGTACCCCGCTCTGTACCCCTGAGATCGCGTCCTCCAATGCCTGCTGTGCCTGTGTCAGTAAACCGATATGTCTGGAATTTGACACATAAGTCATATCCCCTGCTTCAAGATTTCCCTGGAAAAACATCGAGGAAATAGCTTCCTCCAGCTCATCCACACCTTCATCCTCTTTTAAAGAGGTCGTGATGACAGGATGATTCTTCGCCAAGGCTTGTACTTTTTCTAGATCTATCTTTTCATCAAGATCTGTTTTATTCACGATGACAATCACGTCCATGCCCTTCACCGCTTCAAACAGCTGCTCATCCTCTTGTGACAGAAGTTCATTGTAGTTCAGTACAAGAAGGATCAAATCGGCCTTTTTCAATACTTCACGGGAACGCTCGACACCAATCCGCTCGACAATGTCCTCCGTCTCCCTGATTCCCGCCGTATCAACCAGGCGCAATGGGACCCCGCGCACATTCACGTATTCTTCGATAACATCCCTCGTGGTACCCGGTATATCGGTCACGATCGCCTTGTTTTCATGAACGAGACTATTCAATAAGGAAGATTTCCCTACATTCGGTCTTCCTACAATAACCGTCGATAGGCCTTCTCTTAATATTTTACCCTGCTGTCCGGTTTGTAACAGTTTTTCCAATTCAGCTTTCACATAATTGGATTTCTCAAGTAATAGCTGATGCGTCATTTCTTCCACGTCGTCATATTCCGGATAATCGATGTTCACTTCCACGTGAGCCAATGTTTCCAAAATTTCCTGGCGCAGCTTCTGAATAAGCTTGGATAATCGACCTTCCATTTGTCCCAAGGCCACATTCATCGCACGATCAGTCTTTGCCCGGATCAGGTCCATTACCGCTTCCGCTTGTGAAAGATCGATTCTTCCATTTAAAAATGCACGTTTCGTAAATTCACCTGGCTCCGCCAATCTTGCTCCTCTGCCCATTACAAGCTGAAGGAGCTTGTTCACTGAAACCAATCCGCCATGACAGTTGATTTCGATTACATCTTCTCTTGTAAAAGTTTTCGGCCCTCTCATTACAGAGACCATCACTTCTTCTATCGTCTGTTCTGTCTTTGGATCCACGATATGTCCGTAGTGAATGGTATGAGACGGTACGTCCTGCATCTTCTTCCCAGAGGGGCTGACAAAGATTTCATCGATGATTCGGAATGCTTCCTCCCCACTCAAACGGACGATCGCGATGGCACCCTCCCCCATTGGAGTGGATATTGCTGCAATTGTATCTAGCTCATACATATCATTCACCTCATTTCTTTTATACTAGTTTCTATTATTAACTTGTTCGATCAAACCAATGTTTGACCTACCCAAATACAATCTTCTTGAATAACTAATTAAGGTTAGCATAATTCATGTCACTTTTAAAGTATTCCTCTTCGACAGTTATCCACAAAAATTTCCCGAGCGCTCGTTATTATATCATTTATATTAACTTATCCACATGTGAATAACAACAAACAAAACTCGACCTTATTCTATCATCATTTCCTAACAACAGAAATTGAAACAATTGACGCTTCATTATTTCTGCTAGCCATATTCTTTCCATTTGTTACAAACAATCCTGTTAAACACCGCTGTTGATTTCCGCACTAGGCTGCGCTTTCCGCGGGACTAGCGTGAGCCTCTTCGGCTTTGCCTGCGGGGTCTCCACTGAACGTTGCCTTCCCGCAGGAGTCTTCGCCTATTGCTCCAATCAACAGCTAGTATTCATAAGACAACATTTTTTTAACAAAGCCACTGAAAAAAAATAGCCGTCTTCCATATTGGAAGACGGCTAGCTATTATCTTGTTACTTTTTTCTTATTCGGTGTGATGACAAGCGATCTGTTCGGCTCTTTTCCTACAGAGTAGGTCTCCACTTCCGGATAACGCGAAATAATCGAGTGCATCACTTTACGTTCAAAGGATGGCATTGGTTCCAGATGAACTTCCTGTTTTGTTTTCATCGCTTTTTGCGCCAATCTCTCGGCCAGCTGTTCAAGCGTTTCGCGGCGCTTTTCACGATATCCTTCTGCATCTATCTCAACAGAGAGGTACTGGTTCGAGTAACGATTTGCAACAATTTGTGTCAAATATTGAAGAGAATTGAGAGTTTGTCCCCTTTTCCCAATGATCAGAGCAGTTTTTTCCCCACTGATGGAGATAAAAATGTTTCTGCCTTCGACCTTGGTCTCCAATTCTGCGACAATGTTCATTTCTGTCAGAACTTTTTTCAAGAAATTCGTTGATTCTTCAATCGGATCATGTTTCAACTTAACTGTTACAATACTTGGTTTGGTACCAAACAGTCCGAATAATCCTTTTTTGCCTTCTTCAACGATTGTTATGTCTGCACGGTCTCTAGTTGTGTTTAGTTGAGTTAAAGCAGATAGGACAGCTTCCTCGACAGATGGACCAGTTGCAGTTATTTCTCTCACTTTTTCGTTCCTCCTGCAGTTCCAGTAGCCTGTGCTTTTCTCAGCTCTGGTCCCTTAATAAAGTAAGTTTGTACAATCATAAATAAGTTACCGACTACCCAGTATAAGGATAGTGCAGCTGGGAAATTAAATGCGAACACCACAATCATCACTGGCATGATATAAAGCATCATTGTCATCTGTGGATTGTTCTCCATCCCAGCCATCATGATTTTTTGTTGGATGAATGTTGTGATACCTGCTACGACTGGCAAAATAAAAAACGGATCTGCTTCACCAAGGTCAAACCATAGGAAGTTGTGCTCCGCAATTTCACGGGTACGTGTAATTGCATGGAAGAAACCAATCAGGATCGGCATTTGAACTAACAAAGGGAAACATCCAGCAAGTGGATTTACCCCATGCTTTTGAAAAAGTCCCATCGTTTCCTGCTGCAGCTTCTGCTGGGTCTTTTGATCTTTGGAGCTATATTTTTCACGAAGTGCCTTCATTTCAGGCTGCAGTGCTTGCATCGCCTTCGTGTTTTTCGTTTGTTTGATCATCAATGGTAAAATAGCAAATCGAATTAACAATGTTACAATAATAATGGATAGACCATAATCATTTCCAAGTAATGTTGCAAAATATGTAATCAACCAAGATAGCGGGTACACTACATACTCATTCCAAAAGCCTTCACTTTCTTTTGTGATTGGCTGGTTGATTTCCGTACAGCCTGTTAGTAAGACTACAAGTCCAACAAGGCCCATTAGTAGCCATATTCGTTTTTTCAACCTCTTTTTCCTCCTTTTTGCGCAAAAAAAATAATTCCTATTACATCCTACCACTTTTATTCGAATAATTGAATAAAGGACCGGACACTGACAAAATTTTTACATGTTTCCTGACAAATTGCTGTCCTACCGTTTCTTATTAGAAAGCATCGGAAGCTTTCGGATGATATGCTGCAGACTCTTCTGCACTTCCTCATAGCTCATTTCCGCAGTAGGCTTTCGGGCAATTACAACAATGTCTACATATCCAGGGAGCTGGTCTTTCATCTCCAGAAATGCCTGGCGAACCAATCGCTTAATTCGATTTCTCGTAACCGCGTTTCCAATCTTCTTACTCACTGACAGGCCGATCCGAAATTCGGGCTGCTCTTTTTTTTCAAGTGTGTAAATTACAAATTGTCGATTTGCCATGGACTTTCCACCCTGGAACACATGTTGAAACTCTTTGTTCTTTTTGATTCTTTGTTCCTTCTTCACATGTGGTCCCCCTGTCGCAGCAATTTCTAATTTGATTATTTTACGTCTTCTTCCACATTCTTTCTAAATAAAAGCGAAATCATAACAATTTTCTTCTTAAAATAGTAAAAAAGACCACTGACAGTCAGTGGCCTTATGCGGATAATACTTTTCTTCCCTTACGACGACGGCGCGCAAGCACTTTACGTCCGTTAGCAGAACTCATACGCTCACGGAAACCGTGTACCTTACTACGTTTACGCTTATTTGGTTGAAACGTTCTTTTCATTACTATGACACCTCCCTGAGGATTACCTTTTAGATTATCGAAAAACATGCTTCACATGTATGATCATCATACCACAATAGCCGTTTTTCACTCTCTCGTGGAAAGTCTTGCTTTCCTATAATATAAATTTTAACAGACAGTCTTATCAATTATAGAGAAAATACCATCGGAATGTCAACTTCCCAATAGTTAGTATAAATTCCTTCGCGATTTAAAGCAACCTTTTCTTTTAAATAGTAAAAAGTAACCAATAAATATCCAGGTGCTTAATTTCATTTTAAAAGAATCTACCACGATAATTTTATATCCTCATTATACACCCCTGGTGATTTCCGCTGCAGGCGTTCGCTTTCCGCGGGCGGCCTCGGGAGCCTCCTCGTCGCTTTGTGTACTGACCCCTTAAAACTGGACACTTGTTTTCTAAGCTGCTTGCTCAAAACTAGCTCGATAAGCTACTGGACTTTTACGTTTTAATCTTGATTTAATTCTCAGGTGGTTGTAGTAATAGATGTACTCTTCGAGCTCCTCCTTAAAATGGTCGATGCTATCAAATTCTTGTAAGTACAATAATTCGGATTTCATGATTCCGAAGAAGTTCTCCATTACTGCGTTGTCATAACAGTTTCCTTTTCTAGACATACTCTGAGTAATGTTATTTTCCTTTAAAGTCCTTTGGTATTTAGGCATTCTGTAATGCCAACCCTGGTCAGAATGAAGTAAGAGATCATCACCTTCACTTATGCGTTCTAAGCCTTGGGTTAACATCGTTTCTACTAGATCAAACGTCGGTCTCGATTGAAGTGTATACGTAATAATTTCGCCGTTAAACAAGTCCAGTATTGGGGAAAGATATAATTTTTGCCCGAACAACTTAAACTCTGTGACGTCGGTAACCCATTTTTGATTCGGTCTATCGGCCTTAAAATTGCGGTTTAAGATATTTGGCGCAGCTTTTCCCACTTCGCCTGTATAGGACTTATACTTCTTTATCCGAACGATGCATTGAAGTCCTAGGTCTCTCATAATACGATACACTTTCTTTTTATTAATTTTGTGGCCTTTTTCCTGTAGAACATCTGTGATACGACGATATCCAAAACGGCCTTTATGTTTACGGTAAATGAATTGAATCCGTCTTTTCCACTTGCGATCAGGGTCGGCTTGTTCCCATGTTTGAACAAGGAAGTAGTAGGTACTTCTAGACATCTTAGCTACCTTCACCAATTGATTAACAGGAAATGCATGCCTTAGTTCATATATTACTTTCGCTTTGATTTCTTTGGTGACTTTTCTTCCTGAACTAAGGCTCTCAGCTTTTTTAGATACGCATTCTCCATACGAAGGTATTCTAATTCTTTTTTCAACTCGTCCACAGATGGATTGGTAGCTTTTTCTTCATTAGTTTTATTGTTTTTGGAAGTCATAGTAGATGGCCTCTTTTCTTTTGGATTAAAGGCGGCATCTCCACATGTCTCCCATTTAATTTTCCACCTACGAACCATACAAGGGTCTGGGATATGGAAAATCGCCGATGCCTCTCGAACGGAATAATTCGATTCCTTTATAAATTGAATTACCCTCAGTTTAAAGGCTGGAGAATATTTTGTATAGGGAAAGGAGAATGCTTGGTCACCATGATGTTTGAACAACATCACCCAGTAACGGAGAACGGAGTGATCTACTCCAACCTCCTTAGCCAACTCTCGATAACTTACTAAATTATTCATATAACGTTGTACGGCTTGATGTTTTACTTCTCGGGTAAATTTACTCAACTGAAGTACACCTCCTATTGTTAGATGTATGTCCAACAAAAGGGGTGCACTTCTAAAGCCGAGGAGGCTCAAGCACCGCCCCGCGGAAAGCGCAGCCTAGTGCGGAAATCAACAGCGGTGTTTAATGGTCTTAAAAAATTCCCCCGAAAACAGATTCCATCAAAATTCTCCCTCTGCATACAACATTTTTCCAACCTGTGAATAACTTTTTTCGAGTTTTTTCGTCATCCACAACAGTTATCGACAAGGTTTACACAGTATCTTGTGTTGTGGAAAACTTTTCTCCACAAGATGTGTCGATTGTGGATAATCAGAAAAAGACGTTGCAACAAAAGGTTTTATTTGATATTATTATTGTGTTTTCACTCTTAATAATTATTAACATAAAAATAGTTATCAACAGATTGTGGATAAGATGTGGACAGTTATTCAAGGTTGTGTGTAAATATTTGTCCACAGAACGGTTTTTTTGTCGAAAACTACTTTTCTACTATATTATATGTTATGCACAGTATACGAATGAATAAACATACAACAGGTGTTTTTCTCAAGAAGGTTTGTTAAACAAAACTTGTACAGATAAGCACCTTATTTATTTGGGATGAAATCTGGCAAGTACGTTACAGAACTGCAGTCTAGCTTACTCAACCTTGCATGAGCGCTGAAATGATGGATTCATTCAGCGGAATACAGGAAACATCTATGGTGAAAATTATATAGAGATAAAGGGAAAGGGGGATACAAGTTGAAAAATATATCGGATTTGTGGGAGAAGGCTCTCAAGGAAATTGAGAAGAAAATCAGCAAGCCAAGCTTTGAAACATGGCTGAAGTCTACAAAGGCTCATTCTCTCAAAGGGGACAACCTCGTTATTACAGCACCAAACGAGTTTGCCCGTGACTGGCTGGAGTCCAGATATTCCAACCTGATCGGAGAAACCATCACAGATATAACCGGGGAAGAACTGACAATCAAATTTATCATTCCCCAAAATCAGTCGGACGAGGATCTTGAAATCAAAACTCCTCCGGCCAAGATGAAAAAGGACGAGGATCCGATTGAAATTCCACAGAATATGCTTAACCCGAAATATACGTTTGACACTTTTGTTATCGGTTCGGGGAATAGATTTGCCCATGCCGCTTCATTAGCAGTGGCGGAAGCGCCTGCCAAAGCCTATAATCCCTTGTTTATCTATGGGGGAGTTGGACTTGGTAAAACCCACTTAATGCACGCCATCGGTCATTATGTTATCGAGCATAACCCTGGAGCAAAGGTGGTATACTTGTCCTCCGAGAAATTCACAAACGAGTTCATCAATTCAATCCGGGACAATAAAGCCGTTGATTTCCGCAATAAATATCGCAGTGTCGATGTGCTATTAATCGATGATATTCAGTTCCTTGCTGGAAAAGAACAGACGCAAGAGGAATTCTTCCATACTTTTAATACGCTACATGAGGAAAGCAAACAGATTGTCATCTCGAGTGACAGGCCTCCAAAGGAGATTCCAACACTGGAGGACAGGCTGCGTTCCCGTTTTGAATGGGGATTGATCACTGATATCACTCCGCCAGATCTGGAAACGCGTATTGCCATTCTTCGTAAAAAAGCGAAAGCGGAAGGACTGGACATTCCGAATGAAGTCATGCTTTATATTGCGAATCAAATTGATTCCAATATCCGTGAACTTGAGGGAGCTCTTATTCGCGTTGTCGCCTATTCTTCTTTGATTAATAAGGATATTAATGCCGATCTTGCTGCGGAAGCTTTGAAGGATATCATTCCTAGCTCCAAACCAAGGGTGGTAACCATTCATGATATTCAGCGGACTGTCGGAGAGGAATATAATGTGAAGCTTGAGGATTTCAAAGCGAAAAAGCGTACGAAATCTGTTGCTTTTCCAAGGCAGATTGCCATGTATCTCTCGCGTGAGCTTACTGATTTCTCTCTTCCTAAAATTGGGGAGGAGTTTGGCGGCCGTGATCATACGACCGTTATTCATGCTCATGAAAAGATCTCGAATCTTGTTCAAACAGATACATTACTGCAAAAACAGATTCAATCCATTGCAGAGCAATTAAAGAACTAAAAGAATGGAACGTGGATTGTGTGTATAACTCACACCTAGTTAACAACAGTTTGTCCACATGTGAATAACTGTTGTTTCATCAAGAAATGCCACTTATCCACAAATTCACAGGCCCTACTATTACTTCTACTATTTTTTTATTAATAAATATATATAAAAAGACCTGCAATTAGAGGAGGATAACGATGAAATTTATTATCCAACGAGACAAGTTGGTTCAAAGTGTACAAGACGTGCTAAAAGCTGTTTCATCACGTACAACGATTCCCATTCTTACTGGTATTAAGATTGTCGCAACAGAAGAGGGAGTAACCCTGACAGGAAGCGATTCGGATATTTCCATCGAGTCATTCATCCCAAGTGAAGAGGATGGAACGGAAAATGTGGAAGTGAAAGCTTCTGGAAGTGTAGTCCTGCAAGCACGTTTCTTTAGTGAAATCATCAAGAAATTGCCGATGGATACAGTTGAGCTTGAAGTTCAGAACCAATTTGTCACAACGATTAGATCCGGTAAATCCGAATTCAATCTAAATGGCCAAGATGCAGCAGAATATCCTCATCTTCCTCAAATCGAAGAAGACAGTGTATTTAAACTACCTACGGATCTGTTGAAAAATATTATTCGACAAACGGTTTTTGCGGTGTCCACCTCAGAAACACGCCCTATCTTGACAGGTGTAAACTGGAAGCTTGAAAACCATGAGTTGACCTGTATTGCAACAGACAGTCATCGATTGGCATTGCGTAAGGCAAAAATAGATGCAGAAAACAATCTGGCTTGTAATGTAGTGATTCCAGGTAAAAGCTTGAATGAATTAAATAAGATCCTTGATGATACAAATGAACAACTCGATATCGTCATTACAGATAACCAAGTCCTATTCAAAGCTAAAAACATTCTATTTTTCTCTCGTTTACTTGATGGGAACTACCCAGATACATCCCGTTTGATACCGGCAGAAAGCAAAACGGATATCACAGTTTCTACAAAAGAGTTCCTTCAAGCCATCGATCGTGCATCCTTGCTTGCGAGAGAGGGAAGAAACAATGTCGTAAAACTCGCCACTTTGGAACAGAGCGCTTTGGAGATCTCCTCCAATTCTCCTGAAGTTGGGAAGGTAGTGGAACAGGTACAAGGTAACTCCGTTGAGGGAGAAGAATTAAAAATCTCCTTTAGTGCAAAATATATGATGGATGCGTTAAAAGCTCTGGAAGGAAATGAAATACAAATCAATTTCACAGGTGCTATGCGACCATTCCTGATCAGAACGATGCATGACGATTCCATGCTACAATTGATCCTGCCAGTCAGAACTTATTAATCCATTGATTTTAGAAAGCTACTTGCGTCAAAGCGCGGTAGCTTTCTTTTCTATAGTCCCAAGTTTTAGTACAATAAGAGAAAGACTAAACGAAAGTGAGCGCGAAATGATGAAGGAAATAGAAATTTCTACAGAGATAATTACGCTCGGTCAGTTCTTGAAGCTAGCCGATGTCATTCAGTCAGGTGGAATGGCCAAATGGTTCCTCCAGGAGTATGAGGTAAAAGTGAACGGTGAACCTGACGATAGAAGAGGAAGAAAATTAAGAGATCAGGATATAGTGGAAATCGACGGCTTCGGAAGCTTTGTCATTATTTCGTCCTAAGATGGTGAAAAATATTGTATATTGAAGAGTTGTCCTTAAGACACTATCGCAATTATCAAAGCTTGGAAGCTGTGTTCGAGAATGGTGTGAATGTAATTCTGGGAGAGAATGCCCAAGGAAAGACAAACGTAATGGAATCCATCTATGTACTGGCCATGGCAAAGTCGCATCGTACCTCCAACGATAAAGATCTTATCAGTTGGGATGAAGAGTATGCTAAAATAGAAGGCAGGATACATAAAAGAAATGGACCGTTACCATTACAGCTTGTCATTTCCAAAAAAGGGAAAAAGGCAAAGAGCAATCATCTGGAACAATCGAAACTGAGTCAATATATCGGGAATATGAATATTGTCATGTTTGCGCCTGAGGATCTGACCCTTGTAAAAGGGAGTCCACAGGTAAGACGCCGGTTCATCGATATGGAGCTCGGCCAGGTCTCCCCTATCTATATGCATGATCTGGCACGCTATCAAAAGGTTTTGCAGCAGAGAAACCATTATTTGAAGCAGCTGCAAACCAGAAAGCAAAAAGATGAGACCATGCTTTTTGTTTTGACGGAACAGATGGTGGAGCTTGCAGCGAAAGTGACGATCAAGCGTCTGGAGTTTATTCAGTTACTGCAAAAATGGGCACAGCCAATACATAGCAGCATCAGCAGAGGGTTGGAGGAATTGACTATTATTTACAAACCCTCTATTGATCATGTATCAGAAAGCTTAAATTTGTCGAAAATGATAGAAGCATATAACGAAAAATTTGATAAAATAAAAGATAGAGAAATTGAAAGAGGCGTCACGTTGTTTGGACCACATCGGGATGACCTGATCTTTCATGTGAACGGAAAAGAAGTGCAGACTTTCGGGTCGCAAGGACAACAACGGACAACAGCCCTTTCTTTAAAGTTGGCAGAAATAGACCTCATCTATTCCGTAGTGGGGGAATATCCTATTCTATTGTTGGATGATGTGTTATCAGAATTAGATGATTATAGACAATCCCACTTGTTGAACACGATCCAGGGAAAAGTGCAGACCTTCGTCACAACGACAAGTGTGGATGGAATAGACCATAAAACACTGAAACAAGCAGCAACCTATGAGGTAGTCTCTGGTTCTTTAAAGAAATTGAACTGAGGTGAAGGAAGTGTACTTGCATATTGGGGAAGAGGTTATGGTACGCGCATCCAATATTATTGCGATCTTGGACAGGCGTCTGTTGAAAACGGATTGGCAGAGCTCATTGCCGGCAGTGGCCGCCCAATCCATCAAGAATATAAGTAAACACGATGTAAAATCAGTAGTTATCACAGATGAGAGAATTTATCTATCTCCTCTAGCCTCTACAACCTTAAAGAAAAGAATGGACACTTCCTTGGAAGAGTTATTTCTTAAAATATAGCGTGCTAGCCTAAGGGGTCATACTCTCAGATGCGCAATGCTCGGATTGAAATAAAAAGTGAAGGTGATAGATATGGCGATGGACCAAAAAGAAATGCAAGAAAATACGTATGATGAGAGTCAGATACAGGTACTTGAAGGATTGGAAGCTGTTCGGAAAAGACCTGGTATGTATATCGGTTCTACAAGCGCAAAAGGATTACACCACCTCGTATGGGAAATTGTCGACAACAGTATTGATGAAGCCCTGGCTGGATACTGTTCCGAAATCAATGTCATTGTGGAAAAGGACAACAGCATCACTGTAAAGGACAACGGGCGAGGGATCCCTGTTGGAATACATGAAAAGATGGGGCGACCTGCAGTTGAGGTCATCATGACGGTTCTTCATGCCGGCGGGAAATTCGGAGGCGGAGGCTACAAAGTTTCAGGAGGATTGCATGGTGTAGGTGCATCTGTAGTAAACGCACTTTCTTCTGATCTGGAAATCTACGTTCACCGTGATGGCAGCATCCATTATCAGCAGTTTAAAAAAGGTGTTCCTCAGGAAGATCTGAAAATCATTGGGGAAACCGAGGTTACCGGTACGATTATTCACTTTGTTCCGGATTCGGAGATTTTCACAGAAACGCTTGAATATGATTACGATACACTTGCACACCGTCTTCGTGAGCTTGCATTCCTTAATAGAGGAATCCGTATCACGATTGAGGATAAGAGAGTCGAGGAAGGCAAAAAGAATGAATACTACTATGAGGGCGGAATCGCATCTTATGTAGAGCATTTAAACCGTACAAAAGAAGTTATCCATGAAGAAGTGGTGTTTGTGGAAGGGGAAAAGGATGGAATCTCCATCGAGGTGGCCCTTCAGTATAACGAAAGCTACACAAGCAACCTTTATTCATTTGCCAACAACATCAATACCTATGAGGGCGGAACGCATGAATCAGGGTTTAAAACCGCTCTTACACGAGTAATCAACGACTATGCGCGTAAACATAATATCTTTAAAGATGCAGACAGCAACCTAACCGGTGAGGATGTTCGTGAAGGGCTGACTGCCATCGTATCCATTAAACATCCAGATCCACAATTTGAAGGCCAAACGAAAACCAAGCTCGGTAACAGTGAAGCACGTACCGTTACGGACTCTGTTTTCACCGAGAAATTCGAAGGCTTCTTATTGGAAAACCCTTCTGCTGCGAGAAAAATCGTGGATAAAGGGTTGATGGCTTCCCGTGCTAGAATGGCTGCAAAAAAAGCCAGAGAACTTACTAGAAGAAAAAGCGCCCTGGAAATCTCCAGCTTACCTGGAAAACTAGCGGATTGCTCCTCAAAAGATCCGTCTATCAGCGAATTATATGTGGTAGAGGGGGACTCTGCAGGTGGTTCTGCAAAACAGGGTCGTGACCGTCACTTCCAGGCTATCCTACCTTTACGTGGAAAAATAATCAACGTAGAAAAAGCGAGACTGGACAAAATTCTATCCAACAATGAGATCCGTGCCATTATCACTGCCCTTGGAACCGGAATAGGCGAGGATTTTGATATATCAAAGGCAAGATACCATAAGATTGTCATTATGACAGATGCGGATGTCGATGGTGCGCATATCCGTACCCTCTTATTGACATTTTTCTACCGTTACATGCGCCAAATCATTGAGCATGGATATATATATATCGCGCAGCCGCCACTGTATAAGGTGCAGCAGGGCAAAAAGATTGAATATGCCTATAATGACAGACAGCTTGAAGAGGTTCTGGCTACCATGTCCGAAAACCCGAAACCAGGAATCCAGCGTTACAAGGGTCTTGGAGAGATGAATCCGGAGCAGTTATGGGAAACCACGATGGATCCAGTCACAAGAACTTTGCTGCAGGTCAGCCTGCAGGATGCCATTGAAGCGGATGAAACATTCGAAATCCTGATGGGTGATAAAGTCGAGCCAAGAAGAAACTTTATCCAGGATAATGCCCGTTATGTGAAAAACCTGGATATTTAAGGACCGTCCTGATTTATCCATTCGTGAATACAAGATTTTTGCAGGATAGGGTACCTATCCTGCCGGTTACATAGGGCGAATTCGGTGTGAAACTGAATTTCGCAAGGAGGTTCATTTATATGTCTCAAGTTAAAGAAATTAATATCAGTCAGGAAATGAAAACGTCCTTTCTGGATTACGCGATGAGTGTTATCGTTTCCCGTGCCCTTCCTGATGTTCGTGACGGCTTGAAGCCAGTACATCGACGCATTCTATATGCAATGAACGATTTAGGAATGACTGCCGATAAAGCCTATAAAAAATCTGCCCGTATCGTAGGGGAAGTTATCGGGAAGTACCATCCTCATGGTGACTCTGCTGTGTATGACACCATGGTACGTATGGCGCAGGATTTCAACTTCCGTTACATGCTGATCGATGGCCATGGAAACTTCGGTTCGGTCGATGGCGACGCTGCAGCGGCCATGCGTTATACGGAGGCGAGGATGTCCAAGATCGCCATGGAGATTCTGCGTGACATCAATAAGGATACGATTGACTATCAAGATAACTATGACGGATCGGAAAGAGAGCCGATTGTACTCCCTGCAAGATTCCCGAACCTTTTGGTGAACGGTGCATCGGGTATCGCTGTCGGGATGGCAACTAATATCCCGCCACATCAACTTGGTGAAATCATTGACGGAGTTCTGGCTGTAAGTAGAGATCCTGAAATTACAATTCCGGAGTTGATGGAAATCATCCCTGGTCCTGATTTCCCGACCGCTGGACAAATACTTGGCAGAAGCGGCATACGCCGTGCATACGAAACAGGACGTGGCTCCATCACGATTCGTGCAAAAGTTGAAATTGAAACAAAGCCGAATGGAAGAGAAGTAATCCTTGTTCATGAATTGCCTTATCAAGTAAACAAAGCCAGATTGATTGAAAAAATTGCGGATCTGGTTCGTGACAAAAAGATTGAAGGCATTTCCGATCTTCGTGATGAATCAGACCGTAATGGTATGCGTATCGTCATGGAAGTGAAGAAGGATGCAAATGCGAACGTCCTTTTGAATAACCTATACAAACAGACTTCTCTTCAAACTAGCTTCGGTATCAACATGCTGGCTCTTGTTAATGGAGAACCGAAAGTATTGAACTTGAAGCAGTGCTTGTACCACTATCTGGAGCATCAAAAAGTAGTCATCAAGCGCAGAACAGCATTTGAACTTCGTAAAGCGGAAGCGCGTGCTCATATTCTCGAAGGGTTGCGTATTGCACTCGACCACTTGGATGCAGTCATTACATTAATCAGAAGTTCCCAGACAGCTGATATTGCACGTGAAGGCTTAATGACGGAATTCTCCTTATCTGAAAAACAGGCTCAGGCTATTTTGGACATGCGTCTACAGCGTCTAACAGGCTTAGAGCGTGAAAAGATTGAAGAAGAGTACAAAGGTCTTATGCAGCTTATTGCGGAACTGAAGGCAATCCTTGCAGATGAAGAGAAAGTACTTGAAATTATCCGCGAAGAGTTGACAGAGGTAAAAGAACGTTTCAACGATAATCGTCGTACGGAAATAATGGTCGGCGGTCTTGAAGCAATCGAGGATGAGGATTTGATTCCACGCCAGAATGTGGTCATTACCTTGACTCATAATGGTTATATCAAGCGCCTCCCACTTTCCACTTACCGCAGTCAGCGAAGAGGTGGCCGTGGAGTGCAGGGGATGGGAACAAACGAAAACGACTTTGTGGAACATCTGTTAACGACGTCCACGCATGATACGCTTTTATTCTTTACCAATAAAGGAAAAGTATACCGTGCCAAAGGTTATGAAATTCCGGAATACAGCCGTACAGCAAAAGGCATCCCGATCATTAACCTACTTGAAGTTGAAAAAGGGGAATGGATCAATGCCATTATTCCTGTAGAAGAGTTTGTTGATGATTGGTATCTCTTCTTTACTACGAAGCACGGGATTTCCAAGCGTTCCCCGTTATCTCAATTCGCAAATATCCGCAAAGGTGGCCTGATTGCCCTTGGCCTGCGTGATAACGATGAATTGATAAGCGTAAAAATGACGGATGGTACGAAGGAAATGATCATTGGTACGAAAAAAGGAATGCTCATTCGTTTCCATGAAACCGATGTTCGTTCCATGGGTAGAACGGCAACCGGTGTTAAAGGAATCACCATTTCCGATGACGATGAAGTGGTTGGAATGGAACTTCTTGAGGAAAACCTCGATGTATTGGTGGTTACCAAAAATGGTTATGGAAAACGAACTTCTGCTGAGGAGTACCGTATCCAAAGCCGTGGAGGTAAAGGGATTAAAACGTGCAACATAACCGATCGCAATGGCGAACTAGTAGCTGTAAAAACAGTTACAACCGATGAGGACCTTATGCTTATCACAGCAAGCGGCGTACTCATACGCATGTCTGTAGATGGAATTTCTCAGATGGGCCGTAATACGCAAGGTGTCAAATTGATCCGTTTAGCTGAGAACGAATTTGTTACGACTGTAGCAAGAGTTGATAAAGAAGAAGAAGGTCCGGACGATCTGGAATTCGAAGATTCCAATCTGGAAGAAGGAATTTCTGATGCAGAGGTCGAAGAATAAGAAGTGCAAATAGACTAATCCAAAGAGGAACACGCCATGTGTTCCTCTTTGTGTATAGAGAGTTAAGGAGAGGAAAGCGTGTATGTTAGTGAAAACTGAACAATTGGTGGAAGGGTGTATATTAGCAAAGGAAGTAAAATCTCTGACGACTAAACCAATTATGACAAAACGAACAGTTCTTACAAGTCAACATATCGAAATCTTGGAGCTTTTTTTAATAGATGAAGTCGAGATCGAAGCATTCCTTTCAAATGGACAGCCATTCAACCCTCAGCTTTTACCTGTTCGAGAGGAAAAGCCGAAAGAGGATTCCTTCCTGCAGATGTACTTCAAGGCAACACAAAGCTATAAGCGTCTGTATCAAACCTGGCAATCAGGTGCACCTATCGATTACGCAGAGGTTCGAAAGGCCATTATTCCGATGATTGAAAAATCCTTGGTCTTTCCACAAGAGGTGTTCTCGGTCTACCATTACACCAATGAGGAAGAATACGTCTTTCACCACTCGGTTGCGGTGGCCATCATCGCAGCTTCCATTGCAAAATCCATGGGCTTCAAAAAGAAGGATGTCATTCAGGTAGGCATTGCAGGATTTCTAATGGATTGTGGAATGTCCAGAATAGACCAGAAAATCTTAAAAAATGTAGCCGTATTAAAGAAAGAAGAGTTTGACCAGATAAAAGAACACCCGATATTCAGTTATCAGATGGTGAGCAAGCAGCCTGTCATTCAAGATGAGATCAAGCTCGCTGTGCTGCAGCATCATGAACGTTATGATAAAAGTGGCTATCCTTTTGGTCTATCTGAGGATAAAATACACGATTATACGAAAATACTGGCAGTTGCCGATGTTTTTCACGCTATGACCTCTCCAAGAAAGTATCGAAGCAAGCAATCACCGTTCAAAGTGATCGAGCAACTGAAGCACGAAACTTTCGGAAAGTATGATCTGGCTGTCGTTCAAGCGCTGACAAACAGTGTATGCAGAATCAGCGTAGGCGCAAAATTGAGACTTTCAAACCGAAAAATTGTGGATGTGGTATTCATCGATCCAGCAACCCCAACAAGGCCGATGGTAAGAATAGAAGACAGTGAACAATTTATTTCTTTGAATCAGGAACTGGATCTTTTTGTAGAAGAGATTATCAAATAGGGAAGGCTCTTTTAAACGCTATTAAAAATTGATATGGTCACGCGGGCGCCCAGCAGCGTGACCATTCTTTTATCTTTGAAAATAATTTAATCATATATTAAAAAAGTAATTGCATCGGGACAAACCCCGTGCTATAATCAATCAAGTCAGCAACACAAGCAATTGTGAATAACATTCTTCGAAAAAAGAATTTCAAAAAAACGTTGACTTAAAATAATGATTTGTGTTATATTAAAGGGGTCGCTTTTAACAAAGCTTCTACCGAAAGAGCTCTTTGAAAACTAAACAAAACAACAGCGTCCACGTTAATCTTATACGGATTACAAAGAACGAAAAAGAAACATAAGCTAGTCAACATTTGAGCATAAGCTCAAACTCTTTATTGGAGAGTTTGATCCTGGCTCAGGATGAACGCTGGCGGCGTGCCTAATACATGCAAGTCGAGCGAACTTACAAAAGCTTGCTTTTGTAAGTTAGCGGCGGACGGGTGAGTAACACGTGGGCAACCTGCCCTTGAGACTGGGATAACTTCGGGAAACCGGAGCTAATACCGGATAATATAAGGAACCTCCTGGTTCCTTATTGAAAGATGGTTTCGGCTATCACTTAAGGATGGGCCCGCGGCGCATTAGCTAGTTGGTGAGGTAACGGCTCACCAAGGCGACGATGCGTAGCCGACCTGAGAGGGTGATCGGCCACACTGGGACTGAGACACGGCCCAGACTCCTACGGGAGGCAGCAGTAGGGAATCTTCCACAATGGACGAAAGTCTGATGGAGCAACGCCGCGTGAGTGATGAAGGCCTTCGGGTCGTAAAGCTCTGTTGTTAGGGAAGAACAAGTGCGAGAGTAACTGCTCGCACCTTGACGGTACCTAACCAGAAAGCCACGGCTAACTACGTGCCAGCAGCCGCGGTAATACGTAGGTGGCAAGCGTTATCCGGAATTATTGGGCGTAAAGCGCGCGCAGGTGGTTTCTTAAGTCTGATGTGAAAGCCCACGGCTCAACCGTGGAGGGTCATTGGAAACTGGGGAACTTGAGTGCAGAAGAGGAAAGTGGAATTCCAAGTGTAGCGGTGAAATGCGTAGAGATTTGGAGGAACACCAGTGGCGAAGGCGACTTTCTGGTCTGTAACTGACACTGAGGCGCGAAAGCGTGGGGAGCAAACAGGATTAGATACCCTGGTAGTCCACGCCGTAAACGATGAGTGCTAAGTGTTAGAGGGTTTCCGCCCTTTAGTGCTGCAGCTAACGCATTAAGCACTCCGCCTGGGGAGTACGGTCGCAAGACTGAAACTCAAAGGAATTGACGGGGGCCCGCACAAGCGGTGGAGCATGTGGTTTAATTCGAAGCAACGCGAAGAACCTTACCAGGTCTTGACATCCTCTGACAACCCTAGAGATAGGGCTTTCCCCTTCGGGGGACAGAGTGACAGGTGGTGCATGGTTGTCGTCAGCTCGTGTCGTGAGATGTTGGGTTAAGTCCCGCAACGAGCGCAACCCTTGATCTTAGTTGCCAGCATTAGGTTGGGCACTCTAAGGTGACTGCCGGTGACAAACCGGAGGAAGGTGGGGATGACGTCAAATCATCATGCCCCTTATGACCTGGGCTACACACGTGCTACAATGGACGGTACAAAGGGCAGCAAAACCGCGAGGTCGAGCCAATCCCATAAAACCGTTCTCAGTTCGGATTGCAGGCTGCAACTCGCCTGCATGAAGCCGGAATCGCTAGTAATCGCGGATCAGCATGCCGCGGTGAATACGTTCCCGGGCCTTGTACACACCGCCCGTCACACCACGAGAGTTTGTAACACCCGAAGTCGGTGGGGTAACCTTTTGGAGCCAGCCGCCTAAGGTGGGACAGATGATTGGGGTGAAGTCGTAACAAGGTAGCCGTATCGGAAGGTGCGGCTGGATCACCTCCTTTCTAAGGAATATGACGCTGTTTGTTTTGTTTAGTTTTGAGAGAACTCTCTCATATATAAATTAGGGGCCTATAGCTCAGCTGGTTAGAGCGCACGCCTGATAAGCGTGAGGTCGGTGGTTCGAGTCCACTTAGGCCCACCATTTTTTAATTATAGAACTTTTAGGGGCCTTAGCTCAGCTGGGAGAGCGCCTGCTTTGCACGCAGGAGGTCAGCGGTTCGATCCCGCTAGGCTCCACCAACAGACAAATATTCCATTTGTCAAACATGTTCCTTGAAAACTAGATAACGTTAAGTAATATCAAGATACATTCACAAGTATCGTTCATCTTAGTAATTTTCTTTTAAAATATCATCGCTGATATCGAAAAAACATGACAATTAGTTTGTCAACGGTTAAGTTATTAAGGGCGCACGGTGGATGCCTTGGCACTAGGAGCCGATGAAGGACGGGACTAACACCGATATGCTTCGGGGAGCTGTAAGTAAGCTTTGATCCGGAGATTTCCGAATGGGGAAACCCACTGCTCGTAATGGAGCAGTATCTTTACCTGAATACATAGGGTACTGAAGGCAGACCCGGGGAACTGAAACATCTTAGTACCCGGAGGAAGAGAAAGCAAACGCGATTTCCTGAGTAGCGGCGAGCGAAACGGAATTAGCCCAAACCAAGAGGCTTGCCTCTTGGGGTTGTAGGACACTCAACATGGAGTTACAAAGGAACGGGGTAAATGAAGCGATCTGGAAAGGTCCGTCATAGAAGGTAAAAACCCTGTAGTTGAAACTTCGTTCCCTCCTGAGTGGATCCTGAGTACGGCGGGACACGAGAAATCCCGTCGGAAGCAGGGAGGACCATCTCCCAAGGCTAAATACTCCCTAGTGACCGATAGTGAACCAGTACCGTGAGGGAAAGGTGAAAAGCACCCCGGAAGGGGAGTGAAATAGATCCTGAAACCGTGTGCCTACAAGTAGTTAGAGCCCGTTAATGGGTGATAGCGTGCCTTTTGTAGAATGAACCGGCGAGTTACGATCCCGTGCAAGGTTAAGTCGATGAGACGGAGCCGTAGCGAAAGCGAGTCTGAATAGGGCGAATGAGTACGTGGTCGTAGACCCGAAACCAGGTGATCTACCCATGTCCAGGGTGAAGTTCAGGTAACACTGAATGGAGGCCCGAACCGACTCACGTTGAAAAGTGAGCGGATGAGGTGTGGGTAGGGGTGAAATGCCAATCGAACCTGGAGATAGCTGGTTCTCTCCGAAATAGCTTTAGGGCTAGCCTCATATGTTAGAGTCTTGGAGGTAGAGCACTGATTGGACTAGGGGTCCTCATCGGATTACCGAATTCAGTCAAACTCCGAATGCCAAAGACTTATCTATGGGAGTCAGACTGCGAGTGATAAGATCCGTAGTCAAGAGGGAAACAGCCCAGACCGCCAGCTAAGGTCCCAAAGTATACGTTAAGTGGAAAAGGATGTGGAGTTGCTTAGACAACCAGGATGTTGGCTTAGAAGCAGCCACCATTTAAAGAGTGCGTAATAGCTCACTGGTCGAGTGACTCTGCGCCGAAAATGTACCGGGGCTAAACGTATCACCGAAGCTGCGGACTGTTCTTACGAACAGTGGTAGGAGAGCGTTCTAAGGGCGTTGAAGCTAGACCGGAAGGACTGGTGGAGCGCTTAGAAGTGAGAATGCCGGTATGAGTAGCGAAAGAAGGGTGAGAATCCCTTCCACCGAATGCCTAAGGTTTCCTGAGGAAGGCTCGTCCGCTCAGGGTTAGTCGGGACCTAAGCCGAGGCCGAAAGGCGTAGGCGATGGATAACAGGTTGATATTCCTGTACCACCTCCACTCCGTTTGAGCAATGGGGGGACGCAGAAGGATAGGGTAAGCGCACTGTTGGATATGTGCGTCTAAGCAGCAAGGCTGAGAAGTAGGCAAATCCGCTTCTCATTAAGGCTGAGCTGTGACAGCGAGGGAAATATAGTACCGAAGTTCCTGATTTCACACTGCCAAGAAAAGCCTCTAGCGAGGAGTATGGTGCCCGTACCGCAAACCGACACAGGTAGGCGAGGAGAGAATCCTAAGGTGAGCGAGAGAACTCTGGTTAAGGAACTCGGCAAAATGACCCCGTAACTTCGGGAGAAGGGGTGCTCTGTTAGGGTGTTAAAGCCCGAGAGAGCCGCAGTGAATAGGCCCAGGCGACTGTTTAGCAAAAACACAGGTCTCTGCGAAGCCGTAAGGCGAAGTATAGGGGCTGACGCCTGCCCGGTGCTGGAAGGTTAAGGGGAGAGGTTAGCGCAAGCGAAGCTTTGAACCGAAGCCCCAGTAAACGGCGGCCGTAACTATAACGGTCCTAAGGTAGCGAAATTCCTTGTCGGGTAAGTTCCGACCCGCACGAAAGGCGTAACGATCTGGGCACTGTCTCAACCAGAGACTCGGTGAAATTATAGTACCTGTGAAGATGCAGGTTACCCGCGACAGGACGGAAAGACCCCGTGGAGCTTTACTGTAGCCTGATATTGAATTTTGGTACAGCTTGTACAGGATAGGTAGGAGCCTGAGAAGCCGGAGCGCTAGCTTCGGTGGAGGCGTCGGTGGGATACTACCCTGGCTGTATTGAAATTCTAACCCGCAGCCCTTATCGGGCTGGGAGACAGTGTCAGGTGGGCAGTTTGACTGGGGCGGTCGCCTCCTAAAGAGTAACGGAGGCGCCCAAAGGTTCCCTCAGAATGGTTGGAAATCATTCGCAGAGTGTAAAGGCACAAGGGAGCTTGACTGCGAGACCTACAAGTCGAGCAGGGACGAAAGTCGGGCTTAGTGATCCGGTGGTTCCGCATGGAAGGGCCATCGCTCAACGGATAAAAGCTACCCCGGGGATAACAGGCTTATCTCCCCCAAGAGTCCACATCGACGGGGAGGTTTGGCACCTCGATGTCGGCTCATCGCATCCTGGGGCTGTAGTCGGTCCCAAGGGTTGGGCTGTTCGCCCATTAAAGCGGTACGCGAGCTGGGTTCAGAACGTCGTGAGACAGTTCGGTCCCTATCCGTCGTGGGCGCAGGAAATTTGAGAGGAGCTGTCCTTAGTACGAGAGGACCGGGATGGACGCACCGCTGGTGTACCAGTTGTCTTGCCAAAGGCATAGCTGGGTAGCTACGTGCGGACGGGATAAGTGCTGAAAGCATCTAAGCATGAAGCCCCCCTCAAGATGAGATTTCCTTTTGCTTCTAGCAAGTAAGATCCCTGAAAGATGATCAGGTAGATAGGTTCGAGGTGGAAGCATGGCGACATGTGGAGCTGACGAATACTAATCGATCGAGGACTTAACCCAAAAAACAATGAACGACACTTGTGAATCTTGGTAAGAAAATACGTTATCTAGTTTTGAAGGAACATCCTTCAATTGAATATGTCTGGTAATGATGGCGAAGAGGCCACACCCGTTCCCATACCGAACACGGAAGTTAAGCTCTTCAGCGCCGATGGTAGTTGGGGGCTGTCCCCCTGTGAGAGTAGGACGTTGCCAGGCAAATTAGGGAAAAGGTCAGTGCTGATGAGGTGCTGGTCTTTTTTGTGTTTGTTTTATGTTGTTCTTTGGATGAGTGTTGTGAGGGGATGGTACTTATTAGTGCCAGGCCCCTCTTTTTTTGTTTTGGGGAGAAAGAGGTTGGGTGGTGGAGGGAGGGGCCTGGCACTGATGTATGTGGAGGGAGGGTGATGGTAGGGGAGGGAGTGTTTCGTACCGTGATAGCGGTGAAAAGTGCGAGTGACGGTAGGTACAATAGCGGTTCGTACCGTGATAAAGGGTAAACAGAAGGGATGACGGTAAGAAAGAGGTACTGGTCTTTTTGTGTTTATTTTTTGGTTTGCATCTTTGGATTTGCGTAGTTAGGGGACGGTACTTATTAGTGCCAGGCCCCTCTTTTTTGTTTAGGGGAGAAAGAGGTGGGGTGGTTGGTGGTGGAGCCAGGCAATGGTGTGGTGAGGGATTGGTGGGCGGGGCACTGGTGAGGGGGCAGAGGAAGTAAGGGATGCCTCCTGTGCCCGGCAGTGTTTTACTTATTCTTCGATATCAAATACACGCATTAGGAATGTGTGTAGGTAGTGTGCTGTTTTTCCTGCGGTGATATCTAGGAATTGAATGATGAGTGAGAGGTCGCTGCTGTTGAAGGTGTGGAGGAGTTCTCCCCACCATTCCGTTTCGTAACGACAAATCATACTTAGGTTATAGAGCAAGAGGTAATGTACAAGCACCTCTGGAAAGAAAGTGAAATGCTCTTTTTTCCGTGTTATATAGAGCATCGAGTTTTGATGATGATAGAGCAGTGGTGAATAGCTTAAGGACTGATTTTCCTGAGTGCCGCTGAAAGTCATCATCTGCTTGGGTTGTTCGTTTGCAAGATGCTTGAAGGATGTGTGCGTTTGGAAATACTGAATAAACCGATCCTGCGTCAATTTGTAGTCATCAAGGATAGTTAAAGGAATGGAAACGGTGGAAGCAGTTGCCAGACCAATCGGCAAGAAAGGTATTTTATTTTTTGTGATTTTAATGGCTTCTTCCAACTCAGGAATAGAGTAGAGAAGTTCTTGCATGGAGTATTTTGTCCCTTCCATTTGTTTCACATGAAACATTTTGTCGCTGATGTGCGAAAATAGGCCGTTCTTTTGTATTTTTACTTCGTCCTGGATGAATTCATAGCTTTGTTTTTTTCTTTTTCTTGTAGAGACTCCATGTGCCAATACTGCCGTTGATTCCGGATAGGAGGGATCTACAGTGAGCAGGCAAGCTTTTAGCAGCTGAATCATTCCATAAAATAAAAGGACGGGTTTTATGGAGAGAGGTGAGTTTTTGGTTTGCTGAAGGTAGGTTAACCCATGCTCAATAAAGTAAATAAAACTGTAAGCGTTTTGATAGCTCTTTTGCTCATAGTTTTCCACCTGATTTTTGTGATAGCCTTTTTTTAGTAATTTCTGGGCGGTTTCTACAGATAGGAATGGGTGAAAAAGATTTAAGTTAGAGTGAGCCATGTTTTTCTTCCACTTCCTCGATTGATTTGGATATAAATTAAATTTTTTGAAAAATCCAACTTATAATAGTATCCTTGACAGTATTTTGTCCAGTTGATAATCTACTATAAATATATTCGAGGAAAAGAAGGGGGAAAATTTTGTCATGTGGGAAAGCAAATTTGCAAAAGAAGGATTAACTTTTGATGATGTATTACTCGTACCAGCCAAGTCTGAGGTATTGCCTAGAGATGTTAGTTTAAAGGTGAAGCTGACAGAGACCTTGCAGTTGAATATACCGATTATCAGTGCGGGTATGGATACTGTGACAGAAGCTGAGATGGCTATAGCAATGGCGAGACAGGGTGGCTTAGGGATAATCCATAAAAACATGTCAATTGAACAGCAAGCAGAGCAAGTGGATAAAGTAAAACGTTCTGAGAGAGGCGTAATTACCGATCCTTTCTTTTTAACTCCCGATCATCAAGTGTTTGATGCAGAGCATTTAATGGGCAAGTACAGAATCTCCGGTGTGCCGATTGTGAATAACAAGGAAGAGCAAAAGCTTGTGGGTATTCTTACTAACCGTGATCTGCGTTTCATCCAAGATTTCTCCATTCCGATTTCCGACGTCATGACAAAAGAAAACCTAGTAACTGCTTCCGTAGGTACGACTTTAGCAGAAGCGGAAAGCATCTTACAGAAATATAAGATTGAAAAGCTTCCCCTAGTAGATGAGAAAGGAATCTTAAAAGGTCTAATCACGATAAAGGATATTGAAAAGGTAATTGAATTCCCTCATTCCTCCAAGGATGACCAAGGCAGACTGCTGGTAGGGGCAGCTGTCGGGGTGACAGGTGATACGATGCTTCGAGTTGAAAAATTAGTTCAGGCGAGTGTGGATGCAATCGTTGTGGATACTGCTCACGGTCACTCGCAAGGGGTATTGGATACGGTGAAGAAAATCAGAAGCAAGTATCCAAAGCTGAACATCATTGCAGGAAATGTGGCAACGGCAGAAGCAACAAAGGATCTGATTGAAGCTGGAGCAGATGTGATCAAAGTAGGGATTGGACCTGGTTCCATCTGTACAACCCGTGTGGTAGCAGGTGTAGGGGTTCCTCAGATTACAGCGGTATATGACTGTGCATCAGAGGCTCGCAAGCATGGTGCATCCATTATAGCGGATGGCGGTATCAAGTATTCCGGAGATATCGTAAAAGCTTTGGCTGCCGGCGGTCATGCAGTAATGCTCGGAAGTATGCTTGGAGGTACAACAGAAAGTCCTGGAGAAACGGAAATATTCCAAGGCAGAAGATTTAAAGTGTATCGCGGCATGGGTTCTGTTGGTGCAATGGAAAAAGGAAGCAAGGATCGATACTTCCAAGAGGACAACAAGAAATTTGTTCCGGAAGGCATTGAAGGACGCATTCCATATAAAGGCCCGGTTGCTGACACAATCTACCAGATGGTTGGCGGACTTCGTTCAGGTATGGGGTATTGTGGAACAAAGGACCTACAATCCTTAAGAGAAAATTCCCAGTTTGTGAAGATGACGGGTGCAGGGCTGCGTGAGAGCCATCCACATGATGTCCAAATCACAAAAGAATCCCCCAACTATTCCATTTGATAACAAACAATAGTCGCATAGTCATAGTTGTGACAGAGAAAGAACAAGTCTTTCTCTGTCTATTTTTTTTGGAAATAGTGTGATAAAATAACGACTATGTGAAAAAGTTTCTGGAGGGTAATTTATTGTGAAAAAAAATCTTCAACGTTTTATTGCTAGTTTATTAGCCATTACTTTATTGACGACGATTTTTTCGATACAAGATGTACAAGCAGAGGAAAATGACCATTTAAATATAAATGCGGAAGCTGCTCTACTACTTGAACAAAGCACAGGGAAAATCATTTACCAAAAGAACATCGATACAGTACTCGGAATTGCAAGTATGACGAAAATGATGACAGAATACCTAATTCTTGAGGCTGTACATGAAGGGAAATTATCTTGGGAAGATCAGTACAATGTAACTGAATATGTTCATACGATTTCTCAAGATACAAGTTTATCGAACGTTCCATTGCGCAGAGATGGAACTTACAATGCAAGGGAACTGTATGAGGCGATGGCCATCTACTCAGCAAACGGAGCCACGATTGCACTGGCTGAAATGGTTGCTGGCTCCGAAGAAGCATTTGTTGTTAAAATGAATGAAAAAGCAGAAGAATTAGGATTGAAAGACTATAAGTTTGTGAATACCACTGGACTGAACAATGGAGACCTATACGGGATGCATCCGGCAAACACTGCAGCTGACGAAGAGAATGTGATGTCAGCACGTGCAACAGCTAAGCTTGCCTTTCACTTGCTGAAGGATTTCCCGGAACTTCTGGAGACTTCAAGCATTGCGAAACAAGTGTTCAGAGAAGATACGGATGACAGAATTGAAATGTCCAACTGGAACTGGATGATCCCTTCATTGGTTAAGGGGTATGAAGGTGTGGACGGTATCAAGACCGGTTACACGGACTTTGCCGGGTACTCTTTCACGGGTACGGTAGAGAAGGACGGCATGCGTTTTATTTCCGTGGTAATGAACGCAAAAAATGAAGACGGCCAACCTGATGTAGAGGCCCGCTTTGACGAAACAAGAAAATTATTCGATTATGGTTATGCAAACTTCTCGGTAAAAGAAATCTACCCTGCGAACTATCAAATTGATGAAAATTCCAACTTGAAAGTAGTAAAAGGGAAAGAAAAAAATGTGGAAGTTGCAACAAGTGAATCGCTTAAAGTATTGGTGAAACGTGGCGAAGAAGAGAAATTTGAGCCGTTATATGTGTTTGATGAAAAGGTAGTAAACAAAAAGAAAGAAATCACTGCTCCTATCGAAAAAGGGGCAAAGGTTGGATATCTCACAGTCGAATATACTGGGGAAGATGAGACAGGCTACCTATTTGAGGAAAACAAAAGTGGTGCACAGGCTGATGTTGTCACAACAGAAGCGGTGGAAAAAGCCAACTGGTTCGTCCTGACGATGCGTGGTATTGGAGGATTCTTCGGAGATCTTTGGTCCACCATTGCTAGTTCCATCAAGGGACTGTTTTAATAAAGTGTCAGACAAATAAGTGCAAAGAGACTATCATGTCTTTCTGCACTTATTTTTTATATCGGGGAAATGTGCCGGGCATACCGGGGCCGGGACGATTTTCATTGCGTGAAAGAAATTTATTAGGATTTTTATCGGAATTGAGGTAAAATAAAGGACGTGTAAGAAAATCATATGGACAAGGTCCATTTTATTTAAAACTATTTTAATCTACATACAGGGGGAATTCTCGATGACTTTAACAGGTACTGATCGTGTAAAACGTGGAATGGCAGAAATGCAAAAAGGCGGCGTCATCATGGATGTTGTCAATGCGGAGCAAGCTAAGATCGCTGAGGAAGCTGGAGCAGTAGCGGTTATGGCATTAGAGCGCGTTCCTGCTGATATCCGTGCAGCTGGTGGAGTGGCACGAATGGCAGATCCTACAATCGTGGAAGAGGTAATGAAGGCAGTTACTATTCCGGTAATGGCTAAAGCTCGTATCGGTCATATTGTAGAAGCTCGTATTTTAGAAGCGATGGGAGTAGACTACATCGATGAAAGTGAAGTGTTGACTCCTGCCGATGAAGAGTATCACTTGGACAAGCGCCAATATAAAGTGCCTTTCGTTTGTGGTTGCCGTGATCTTGGTGAAGCTGCCCGCCGTATCGGTGAAGGTGCTTCCATGCTTCGTACAAAAGGTGAGCCTGGTACAGGTAACATCGTGGAAGCTGTTCGTCACATCCGTAAAGTGAACGCACAAGTTCGCAAAGTGGTAGGAATGAATGAAGATGAATTGATGACAGAAGCAAAATTATTAGGAGCACCTTTTGAATTGCTTCTTGAAATTAAGCGTCTTGGCCGTCTACCGGTAGTTAACTTCGCTGCTGGTGGTATTGCGACACCTGCAGATGCAGCATTAATGATGCAATTAGGTTCTGACGGGGTATTTGTTGGATCTGGTATCTTCAAATCCGAGAACCCGGCTAAATTTGCTCGTGCCATTGTAGAAGCGACTACTCACTACCAGGATTATGAGTTGATTGCCAGCCTATCAAAAGGTTTGGGTACAGCAATGAAAGGCATCGAGATTTCTACACTATTACCTGAAAATCGCATGCAAGAGCGTGGCTGGTAAGTAAAGGAGTTTTGAATCATGGTTAAGGTTGGAGTCCTGGGACTTCAAGGTGCAGTTCGGGAGCATGTGAAATCGATCGAAGCATCTGGAGCAGAGGCAATTGTAGTAAAGAAAGTGGAACAGCTAGCTGAGATTGATGGTCTGATTATTCCCGGTGGGGAAAGCACGACCATGCGTCGTTTAATTGATAAATATTCCTTCATGGAGCCATTGCGCGAATTCGGTGCAAGTGGAAAGCCTGTTTTTGGTACATGTGCAGGACTTATTCTCATTGCGAAGGAAATTGTCGGGTATGAGGAGCCGCATCTTGGTTTGATGGATGCCAAAGTGGAGCGTAATTCATTTGGCCGTCAAGTCGACAGTTTTGAGGCGGAACTTACGATCGCTGGCGTGGCCAATGACTTTGTAGGCGTCTTTATCCGTGCTCCACACATCGTGGAGGTTGGAGAGGATGTAGAAGTCCTTTGCAAGCATAATGGCCGCATTGTAGCAGCAAGACAAGGACAATTCCTCGGTTGTTCGTTCCATCCGGAATTGACGGACGATCACCGTATCACGCAATATTTTGTTAATATGGTGAAAGAGTCTAAATAAAATAGTGTATAAAACTATTGCAAGTAAGAGAAACTTGTAGTAAATTATTCGTTAACAAGAAAATATAGCCAAAGCGTTGAGAGGAAATAGTATCAGGCTGTTATTACTTCAGAGAGTCGGTGGCTGGTGAAAACCGATGTAGAACACTTGAGAATCCATCCTTGAGCAGTGAACCGAATTACCGTTTTCAGGTATAGTAAGTCACTTCGGTAAGATTATTACCGTTATCGAATGAAGTGGGAAAAGGTTTTACATGCCTTTTTCAACAAGGGTGGCAACACGGGATATCAAACTCTCGTCCCTATATGGGGACGGGGGTTTTTTGTGTTTTAAAAAAGGAGGAACAGGAATAATGTTGGATTTAAAACTATTGCGTGCCAATTTTGAAGAAATTAAAGGTAAGCTTACACACCGCGGGGAAGATTTAACCGATCTTGACCGTTTTGAAGAGCTTGATGCGAAAAGAAGAGATTTGTTGGGTCAGACGGAACAACTGAAAAGCAAGCGTAATGAAGTATCCCAACATATCGCTGTAATGAAGCGTGAAAAGCAGGATGCCGATCATCTGATCAAGGAAATGCGAGAAGTTGGAGACAAAGTTAAAGAATTGGATGATGAGCTAAGAGGGGTAGAAGAGACATTGGATCTTTTACTGATGTCCATTCCCAATATCCCTCATGAGAGCGTGCCCGTTGGAGAAACAGAGGATGACAACGTGGAAGTTCGTAAATGGGGAGAGGTTCCTGTATTTGATCACGAGGTAAAAGCACACTGGGATATTGCAGATGAACTGGGAATCCTGGACTTCGAACGTGCCGGCAAAGTAACAGGAAGCCGTTTTGTATTCTATCGCGGACTTGGTGCGCGATTGGAAAGAGCTCTATTCAACTTCATGCTTGATTTACATGTTGATGAGCATGGATACACAGAAGTGCTGCCTCCATACCTCGTAAACCGTGCAAGTATGACAGGGACCGGACAGCTTCCAAAGTTCGAGGAAGATGCTTTCCTGATTGAAAAAGAAGACTACTTCCTTGTACCAACTGCTGAGGTTCCGATTACCAACATGCATCGTGATGAAATTCTGAGTGCCGATCAGCTGCCAATCAATTATGCAGCATTCAGTGCATGCTTCCGTTCAGAAGCGGGTTCTGCAGGCCGTGATACTCGTGGTCTTATTCGCCAGCATCAATTCAATAAAGTGGAGCTTGTGAAGTTTGTGAAGCCGGAAGATTCTTATGAAGAGCTTGAAAAATTAACAGGAAATGCTGAGAAAGTATTGCAGCTTCTTGGATTGCCATACCGTGTGCTGAGCATGTGTACAGCGGACTTAGGTTTTACAGCTGCGAAGAAGTACGACATCGAAGTATGGATTCCGAGTGCTGAGACATACCGTGAAATTTCTTCTTGCAGTAACTTTGAGAGCTTCCAGGCACGTCGTGCAGGCATTCGTTTCCGTCGTGATCCTAAGGGGAAACCGGAACATGTGCATACACTGAATGGTTCTGGCCTGGCGATTGGCCGTACGGTTGCTGCCATTATCGAGAACTACCAGCAGGCGGATGGATCTGTCGTGATTCCTGAAGTATTGCGTCCTTATATGGGTGGCAAGCAAATTTTGACTAAATAGTGAACAAAAATAGGGTGGAGAAAAAAATCTCCATCCTTTTTTTTTATTGCGTTGACAAGTTATTTTGAAATATGATATATTACTTTTTGTTGATACGGAGGAATACCCAAGTCCGGCTGAAGGGATCGGTCTTGAAAACCGACAGGGGTGTCAAAACCCGCGGGGGTTCGAATCCCCCTTCCTCCTCCATCGATTTATTTATAAAAGGTGATTTTACCTAAAGCGCATAAAATGGAGATTGTTCGTTACATTGGAGAAAGTAACGATTTTTTTATTGTCAAAGATGGAAGCGACGCCGTCTGAGACAATAAAATAAGCCGCCTATATAGGCGGCTTATTTTTTTAGCAGAAGTGACTGCTTCATATGATGGGAAATCTTTTCGATGATTGGTTCAACGGAATTGGAATTTCTCAAGACATCATAGTCGTTGATATTTAATCGAAGTACAGGACATGCGTGAAAGCTGTTGATCCACTTTTCATAGCGTTCGTGCATTTCTTCCCAGTACGAGATTGGTGTTTGCTGTTCCATTGGACGACCGCGTTCCTGGATTCTGCCAAGAATATCATCCAAGCTTCCTTCCAAATAGATCAAGAGGTCCGGATGAGGGAAATATGGTGTCATGACCATTGCCTCAAAAAGGCTTGTATAGGTTTCATAATCCACCTTCGTCATCGTCCCTTTTTCATAATGCATATTTGCGAAAATCCCTGTATCTTCATAAATGGAACGATCCTGAACGAACCCTCCGCCATATTCGAAAATCTTCTTCTGATCCTTAAAGCGCTCCGCCAGGAAGTAGATCTGCAAATGAAAGCTCCAGCGTTCGAAATCCGCATAGAACTTGTCCAGATATGGATTTGTATCGACTTTTTCGAAAGAAGTACGAAAGCCTAGTGCGTTTGCTAAGGCGTTTGTCATGGTTGATTTTCCGACACCGACTGTTCCGGCAATCGTAATGACCGCATTGGATGGGATGCCGTATTTTTCACGTAGATTCATTAAATGATAACTCCTTTTTTCAAGGTATCGCGCAATTGGTCGAAGATTTTTTGCATATCCTCTTCCCGCTGAATAAAATCTATTTCATCCCCGTTGAAACGCAAGATCGGCAGGGATGGGTATTGCTGTTCTAGTCGATCCATTTCTTCATCATAATCCATACTAAGCTGTTGTAGATAAAGCGGGTCGATTTTCTTTTCGATATCTCTGCCACGCATTTCAATCCTTCTTAATAAGGTATCCAAACTTGCATGCAAATAGATGATGACATTTGGTTTAGGCATATCCGATGTCAGGATGTCGTAGATTTGCAGGTATTTGTCATACTGTTTGTCCCTTAATGTACGCTTTGCAAAAATAAGATTCTTCATGATGTGGTAATCCGATACAACCGGTGCCCCGTCCTGTAAATGAAGCCGATCGATATCTTCTAGCTGCTTATATCTATTGCACAGAAAAAACATTTCAGTCTGGAAACTCCACTCATCTATATCTTCATAGAATTTTCCGAGAAAAGGATTTTCATCTACTATTTCTTTTAATAACTGATACTGGAACTCCTCTGCAATCTTCTTTGCAAGTGAGGTTTTTCCAACACCAATCGGCCCTTCAACTGTAATAAATGGTGTTGCTTGCATCCAATGAACCCCCTTAATTAAACCGAACACTCATCAATATTTTGACAGACATTTAACATTCTATCATAGATGATGTAGATATGGATTAGGAAATTATGAAAAAAAAGAGACTGAATACCATTTCAGCCTCCGAACTAATTATCTATATGATTGATGATACCACCGAGCTGTAGGGTTTTTTACTACATTGAAGTTATCGGTTATCAGGAGCCAATTTTGCGGGAAGGAGAGTCCGAGCTTCCAATAGCTGATGCCTCTCAAGTTCAATTCTTTTAACAAGTCAAACTTTGCCTGGATCGACCGGGCATCCTCAAACCAAACTTTATGTTCCTTCCCTTGTTTATCCCAATAATTGAAATGGGGGGCCTGTGCCTCCTCATCGTATTGAATGGCCGCATTATTATCACTGGCAAGCTGGATGGCCGCCTGAGGACTGATCGCTTTGGCAAACTCCCCGCCAGGCTTGAACGGAAGCGTCCAGTCATATCCGTATAGATTCTGTCCCATCATGATTTTATTTCCTGGCATTTCGGTCAATGCGTATTCAAGCACCTCTCTTACAGGCCCGATCGGCGAGACAGCCATAGGTGGTCCGCCGCTATAGCCCCATTCATAAGTCATAATGATGACAAAGTCTACAATCTCACCGTGTGCTTTGTAGTCGTGGGCTTCATACCATTTCCCTTTTTGGTCTGCCTTTGTTTTTGGTGCCAAAGCGGTGGAAATGAGCCATCCTTCCTTTTTGAAACGGTCGCGTGCTTTTCGTAAAAACGTGTTATAGGCTTCCTTATCAGCCGGTCGCAGGAATTCGAAATCAAAATGGATATCCTTAAAGTTATATTTTTTAGCTGTTGCCACAACATTGTCGAGAAACTTGTTCTGGACAGACATATTCGTCAAAATGATTTTGCCGAGCTCATCACTGAAGCCATCCTCCTCGAGATTGGTGAGGACCATCATGAGTGTGACGTTATTCGCCTGGGCTATTTGCGGAAAGTTGTTCAGTGGCGGTTCCTTCAGAGAGCCGTCACGCTGCACGCGAAAACTGAATGGTGCGAGGTAGGTCAGATAGGGAGCCGCGTTTCTTGCACTCTGTTCCAGTTGAGGGGAAACCGTATTTCCGCTAGGCTCAATATATGCATTGATTTCCGCTTCCCGTTTTGGCTGTGGTGGAATATATAGTCTGATTCCTGTGCGCAGTGGTTGATTGGCATTCAATTGGTTTACTTGTGCCAGGCGCTGTGGTGTTGTATTGAATTTCCTTGCTATTGAAGTAAGAGTATCGCCTTGCTGCACATAATAGAACCTTCCCACGATTGGAATTACAAGCGCCTGCCCTATTACAAGATTATCGGGATTGGGCAATTCGTTTGCTTCTATTATATCTTCAGGGGTCGTTGCATAAGTCTGCGAAATCCCGTAGATTGTTTGTCCTTGCTGAACGACATGAATTTGCATGGTTCGTCCCTCCTATTCATCATCCTTTATCAATGTATGAGAATAGTGAGGGAAACATGCAAGGTTCTTTATTGCTTCAACAATACATCTGTCGTATAGATGGAGGCCTTCAGGACATTCCTCATCATCGTAATCGCGTATTCATTATCCTCGTCTGCCGTAGAAGCAATGGCATCGGTTGGTACATGAAGCTTTATCTCTCGCATATATGCATCATTTGCAGTGAAAAGGACGCATATATTCCCGGCAATGCCAGTCAGGATGAGAGAATTTACCCCAAGTTGGGACAGAAGAGTATGTAGGGCAGTACCAAAAAATGCAGAGTGCTTCGGTTTAATCAGAAAATAGTCATCTCCTTCAGGGCAGAGATTTTCAATGATGCTTTTACTAAGTGGATTATTGCATTTCTCCATAATCTTGTTATAGTCTGCCTGCCATAGCTGATAATGATCGTTTACATAGATGATTGGAAGACCGTTCGTCTTCATGAGTTTTTTAAGTTTTAATATATTTGGTGCAATGGCTGCGGTCTTCTTCGCCAGTGTTTTTCCGTGCTTAAACTGAAAATCATTGATAATATCAATAATAAGTAATGCTGTGTGCTCCAAGTATTATCACCTCATGCAGATTAGTGTATGGAATTGGGGTCAAGAATATATACGAGCATGCAAAAAGAAAGGAATACGGGTTATGCAAGAAAAAACCGATGAATGGTTCATGAAACTGGCAATAGAAGAAGCGAAAAAAGCGGAAGGATTGGCGGAAGTGCCGATCGGAGCGGTCATAGTCAAGGACGGAGAAGTCCTTGCTAGGGGCCATAACTTGAGGGAGACGACTCAGCGATCCATTACCCATGCCGAAATACTGGCTATCGATGAAGCATGCAAGAAGCTTGGTACATGGAGGTTGGAGGATACCACCCTTTATGTCACACTCGAGCCATGTCCGATGTGTGCGGGCGCCATCGTTTTATCACGAGTGCAAAAGGTCGTGTACGGTGCCATTGATCCGAAAGCAGGTTGCGCCGGTACATTGATGAACCTGTTGGACGAACCACGATTTAATCACCAAACCGAAATAGTAAGTGGGGTACTGGAGGAAGAGTGTGGAACTCTTCTTTCCGATTTCTTCAGAAGGCTTCGTCAGCAAAAGAAGGAGAAAAAGCAGCAGTTGAAAACCGAGTCCTAAAATTTTACAGGTGATTATGGTTGCAATTTTTCCTTTTTCCCCTTATACTAAATTATGCGTCGGACATAATGACGCACTAACCTATTGGTTTTAATTTTGTCGTGCTAAGCGGGGAGGTAGCGGTGCCCTGAACTCGCAATCCGCTCTAGCGAGGCTGAATCCCTTCTCGAGGTTAGCAGGCTGTAGGGTCTGCCTTAAGTAAGTGGTGTTGACACCTGGGTCCTGCGCAATGGGAACCCGTGAACCATGTCAGGTCCGGAAGGAAGCAGCATTAAGCGGACTCTCTCATGTGCCGCAGGGTTGCCTGGGTCGAGCTAACTGCTTAAGTAACGCTTATGGTGGCTAATCGACAGAAGGTGCACGGCAGTTATAAATAGTCATTCAAACTCACTCTATTGCAGGGTGGGTTTTTTGCTGTCTTTTTATTCTTTATGCGAAAATAAATCAAGCCTTTTCATGTTTGCTTTTGAAATTGACTCCATTTCTACGGTATAATGGAAAGGATAAGAAAGAAGGAGGGCATATTGGTGGCATATCAAGCTTTATATCGTGTTTTTCGACCACAGCTTTTTCAGGATGTCGTGGGACAGGAACATATAACCAAAACCTTACAAAACGCCCTGCTTCAACAGAAGTTCTCCCATGCCTATCTTTTTTCAGGCCCAAGAGGAACCGGAAAAACAAGTGCGGCAAAGATATTAGCAAAGGCAGTGAACTGCGAACACGCTCCTGTTGCAGAGCCTTGTAACGAATGCCCCTCCTGCAGGGGAATCACAGATGGATCCATTTCCGATGTAATGGAAATCGATGCGGCCTCCAATAACGGGGTCGATGAAATCCGTGATATCAGGGACAAGGTGAAATATGCACCGAGCGCGGTCAAGTATAAAGTATATATCATAGATGAAGTACATATGCTTTCCATCGGAGCCTTCAACGCGTTATTAAAAACGCTGGAAGAGCCTCCGAAACACGTGATTTTCATTCTGGCTACAACCGAGCCGCATAAAATTCCGCTGACCATCATATCGCGCTGTCAGCGATTTGATTTCAGAAGAATTACGGCGGAATCCATTGTCGGCAGGTTGCAAACCGTGCTGAATGCCCAGGCGATCAAAAGTGAGCCCCATGCCCTTGCTGTAATAGCAAGAGCGGCTGAGGGGGGAATGCGTGATGCGTTAAGTTTGATGGATCAGGCCATCTCCTTCAGCGACGGAGTCCTAACTGTCCAGGATGCCCTTTCCATAACAGGATCTGTTTCTCAGACGTTTCTGACCGATCTGGTAAAAGCCCTACACCAAAAGAATGTAGCGGATGCTTTGGATTCCCTGAATTCCGTTTTCCGATCAGGCAAGGATCCTTCGAGATTTTTGGAGGATTTGATTTTCTATTATCGGGACATGCTTCTCTACAAAACTGCCCCAAGGCTCGAACAGATCCTGGATAGAGTGCAGGTGGATGAGGGATTCAGGACGTTTGCGGAGGAAATCCCTTCTGAGACCATCTATGAAACGATCGATATACTCAATAAGAGTCAGCAGGAGATGAAGTGGACCAATCATCCAAGGATCTATCTTGAGGTGGCAATTGTGAAACTCTGTCAGCTTGAGGGTTCCTCGAAGGAAAGTGCAGACCAAGATCAGGTGAATATCCTCATGAAGAAAATCACTTTGCTCGAAAACAAAGTGAAAGAATTATCTTCGGGTAAACAGGTCGAAGCCAACCAAGCGGCGGCAGCAGCCAAAACACCTGCAAGATCTGGTGGGGGATCACGTAATGGGTTCAAACCGGCAGTCGGGCGAATCCAGGAAGTGCTGAAAACTGCGACAAGAGGCGATCTGGAAAGCATAAAAGGCAGCTGGGCTCAGCTATTGGAGACGCTTCGGAAGCAGAACAGGGTGTCCCATGCGGCTTTATTGACAGATAGTGAGCCGGTGGCTGCTTCCAACCAGGCTTTTGTGTTAAAATTCAAGTATGAGATACATTGCAAGATGGCATCTGATGACCAGGTAAAGCAGAACCTGGAGCAAATCTTGATGGAGCTTACCGGAAAATCCTTCGATATGCTGGCTGTACCGGAAACGGAGTGGCAGCAGATTCGGGAGGACTTCATCCGCGGCCAGAAAGATGAGACAGGTGGAGACCAGCAGGAAGAGGACCCATTTATTGAAGAGGCCAAGAAATTGGTAGGTCCCGAGCTGATTGAAATAAAAGAATAAACTACTAACCAATAATAGGAGGAATGACTTATGATGCGTGGTGGCGGAATGGGTAACATGCAAAAAATGATGAAACAAATGCAAAAGATGCAAAAGGATATGGCGAAAGCGCAAGAGGAACTAGCGGAAAAGACAATTGAAGGTACTGCTGGCGGCGGTATGGTGACGGTTGTTGTGAACGGCCAGAAAGAAATCATTTCTGTGAATATTAAAGAGGAAGTAGTAGACCCGGAAGATATCGAAATGTTGCAAGATCTAGTATTGGCTGCTACAAATGATGCCTTGAAGAAAATGGAGGAGTTGACTAATGATACAATGGGTCAATTCACCAAAGGGTTAAACATGCCAGGACTTTTCTAGGAGGACCTTTATGCACTATCCTGAGCCTATATCAAAGCTGATCGACAGCTTTATGAAATTGCCGGGTATCGGCCCGAAAACGGCCGCACGTCTGGCTTTTTTCGTATTGAATATGAAAGAAGACACCGTATTGGACTTTGCGAAAGCATTGGTCAATGCGAAAAGGAACTTATCGTACTGCTCTGTTTGCGGACATATCACCGATAAGGATCCATGCTATATCTGTGAGGATAACCGACGTGACCAGACTGTTATTTGCGTAGTCCAGGAAACCAAGGATGTAATCGCCATGGAGAAGATGAAGGACTATAACGGACTCTACCATGTATTGCATGGTGCCATCTCGCCCATGGATGGAATTGGACCGGAGGATATCAAAATCCCTGAACTAATCAAACGATTACAGGATGATGTGGTTCAGGAACTGATTCTCGCTACCAATCCCAATATTGAGGGAGAAGCAACCGCCATGTATATATCAAGGCTTCTAAAACCGACAGGAATCAAAATGACGCGTATCGCACACGGTCTTCCGGTCGGCGGAGACCTGGAGTACGCTGATGAAGTGACACTATCCAAGGCGTTAGAAGGACGAAGAGAAATATAATTTAACTTTGATAAATCCATGTAAAGGGGCTAACACTAGCTATGTTTTTTCGTAAAAAAGACCGTTTGAAAAAACAGTTCGATGCCAAGCTCATGGAAACAACCGAGTCGTGCAAAGATCGTTGGACAAAACAAAAAAGCCTTGTTGAGAAAAGTGTAGAGCCATCCGAAGAGGTAATCTGCCAGCTCAAAATGGCAGAAGCCAAATATCTCTTCCTATTAAAAGAAGTTCGTAGCAGAATGACAGTAAAATAAATAGCAGAAAAAAATCGTTAAATACCGCAGCCGACCAGGCTGTGGTATTTTTATTACGTTGTAAAGATTAAAAAAGAAGAAAATGAATTCTTCTATATAAATAGAAGAAGGTGTCATCTCTATTCTTCTCTCAGTGAGCGTAGGAACATCTATTATTAAATTCAACAGTTTGTTCTGAAATCAATAAGGCAACATACAATTACAATATAGTACAAGCTGAGGAGGGAGCAGGTTTGCAGCCTTTGATAGTGATTGGAATTATAGGAGCGCTCATTTTATTGGTACTCATAGTAGGGACTCCCCTGAAACCATTGAGATTTGTAGGACAAACAGCCATTAAAATAATGATAGGTGCGTTGTTTTTGTTTTTCTTGAACGCATTCGGAAATTCAATGGGGATACATGTCCCGATCAACTTGGCCACCTCTGCCATTTCAGGGGTGCTTGGAATCCCTGGTGTAGCAGCTTTGGTGATCATCCAAATGTATATTATTTAATTATGCTAAGGTTCCTCTGAAAAAAGAGGAACTTTTTTTGTATTTTTTTATTGACTAGGGAGTTATTAAAATGGTATATTAGATTTCGTTGTCACAAACGAATCGCGTTTCGGAAAAACTTCTTCTAAAAAAGTTGTTGACTCGCTTTTATGGATGTGATAAGATAATAAAGTCGCTTCGAGAGAACGACTTATAAAAAGTTCTTTGAAAACTAAACAAAACAACAGCGTCCACGTTAATCTTATAGAGATTAACAAAGAACGAAAAAGAAACATAAGCTAGTCAACATTTGAGCATAAGCTCAAACTCTTTATTGGAGAGTTTGATCCTGGCTCAGGATGAACGCTGGCGGCGTGCCTAATACATGCAAGTCGAGCGGACTTACAAAAGCTTGCTTTTGTAAGTCAGCGGCGGACGGGTGAGTAACACGTGGGCAACCTGCCCTTGAGACTGGGATAACTTCGGGAAACCGGAGCTAATACCGGATAATATAAGGAACCTCCTGGTTCCTTATTGAAAGATGGTTTCGGCTATCACTTAAGGATGGGCCCGCGGCGCATTAGCTAGTTGGTGAGGTAACGGCTCACCAAGGCGACGATGCGTAGCCGACCTGAGAGGGTGATCGGCCACACTGGGACTGAGACACGGCCCAGACTCCTACGGGAGGCAGCAGTAGGGAATCTTCCACAATGGACGAAAGTCTGATGGAGCAACGCCGCGTGAGTGATGAAGGCCTTCGGGTCGTAAAGCTCTGTTGTTAGGGAAGAACAAGTGCGAGAGTAACTGCTCGCACCTTGACGGTACCTAACCAGAAAGCCACGGCTAACTACGTGCCAGCAGCCGCGGTAATACGTAGGTGGCAAGCGTTATCCGGAATTATTGGGCGTAAAGCGCGCGCAGGTGGTTTCTTAAGTCTGATGTGAAAGCCCACGGCTCAACCGTGGAGGGTCATTGGAAACTGGGGAACTTGAGTGCAGAAGAGGAAAGTGGAATTCCAAGTGTAGCGGTGAAATGCGTAGAGATTTGGAGGAACACCAGTGGCGAAGGCGACTTTCTGGTCTGTAACTGACACTGAGGCGCGAAAGCGTGGGGAGCAAACAGGATTAGATACCCTGGTAGTCCACGCCGTAAACGATGAGTGCTAAGTGTTAGAGGGTTTCCGCCCTTTAGTGCTGCAGCTAACGCATTAAGCACTCCGCCTGGGGAGTACGGTCGCAAGACTGAAACTCAAAGGAATTGACGGGGGCCCGCACAAGCGGTGGAGCATGTGGTTTAATTCGAAGCAACGCGAAGAACCTTACCAGGTCTTGACATCCTCTGACAACCCTAGAGATAGGGCTTTCCCCTTCGGGGGACAGAGTGACAGGTGGTGCATGGTTGTCGTCAGCTCGTGTCGTGAGATGTTGGGTTAAGTCCCGCAACGAGCGCAACCCTTGATCTTAGTTGCCAGCATTAGGTTGGGCACTCTAAGGTGACTGCCGGTGACAAACCGGAGGAAGGTGGGGATGACGTCAAATCATCATGCCCCTTATGACCTGGGCTACACACGTGCTACAATGGACGGTACAAAGGGCAGCAAAACCGCGAGGTCGAGCCAATCCCATAAAACCGTTCTCAGTTCGGATTGCAGGCTGCAACTCGCCTGCATGAAGCCGGAATCGCTAGTAATCGCGGATCAGCATGCCGCGGTGAATACGTTCCCGGGCCTTGTACACACCGCCCGTCACACCACGAGAGTTTGTAACACCCGAAGTCGGTGGGGTAACCTTTTGGAGCCAGCCGCCTAAGGTGGGACAGATGATTGGGGTGAAGTCGTAACAAGGTAGCCGTATCGGAAGGTGCGGCTGGATCACCTCCTTTCTAAGGAATATGACGCTGTTTGTTTTGTTTAGTTTTGAGAGAACTCTCTCATATATAAATTAGGGGCCTATAGCTCAGCTGGTTAGAGCGCACGCCTGATAAGCGTGAGGTCGGTGGTTCGAGTCCACTTAGGCCCACCATTTTTTAATTATAGAACTTTTAGGGGCCTTAGCTCAGCTGGGAGAGCGCCTGCTTTGCACGCAGGAGGTCAGCGGTTCGATCCCGCTAGGCTCCACCAACAGACAAATATTACATTTGTCAAACATGTTCCTTGAAAACTAGATAACGTAAGTAATATCAAGATACATTCACAAGTATCGTTCATCTTAGTAATTTTCTTTTAAGATATCATCGCTGATATCGAAAAAACATGACAATTAGTTTGTCAACGGTTAAGTTATTAAGGGCGCACGGTGGATGCCTTGGCACTAGGAGCCGATGAAGGACGGGACTAACACCGATATGCTTCGGGGAGCTGTAAGTAAGCTTTGATCCGGAGATTTCCGAATGGGGAAACCCACTGCTCGTAATGGAGCAGTATCTTTACCTGAATACATAGGGTACTGAAGGCAGACCCGGGGAACTGAAACATCTTAGTACCCGGAGGAAGAGAAAGCAAACGCGATTTCCTGAGTAGCGGCGAGCGAAACGGAATTAGCCCAAACCAAGAGGCTTGCCTCTTGGGGTTGTAGGACACTCAACATGGAGTTACAAAGGAACGGGGTAAATGAAGCGATCTGGAAAGGTCCGTCATAGAAGGTAAAAACCCTGTAGTTGAAACTTCGTTCCCTCCTGAGTGGATCCTGAGTACGGCGGGACACGAGAAATCCCGTCGGAAGCAGGGAGGACCATCTCCCAAGGCTAAATACTCCCTAGTGACCGATAGTGAACCAGTACCGTGAGGGAAAGGTGAAAAGCACCCCGGAAGGGGAGTGAAATAGATCCTGAAACCGTGTGCCTACAAGTAGTTAGAGCCCGTTAATGGGTGATAGCGTGCCTTTTGTAGAATGAACCGGCGAGTTACGATCCCGTGCAAGGTTAAGTCGATGAGACGGAGCCGTAGCGAAAGCGAGTCTGAATAGGGCGAATGAGTACGTGGTCGTAGACCCGAAACCAGGTGATCTACCCATGTCCAGGGTGAAGTTCAGGTAACACTGAATGGAGGCCCGAACCGACTCACGTTGAAAAGTGAGCGGATGAGGTGTGGGTAGGGGTGAAATGCCAATCGAACCTGGAGATAGCTGGTTCTCTCCGAAATAGCTTTAGGGCTAGCCTCATATGTTAGAGTCTTGGAGGTAGAGCACTGATTGGACTAGGGGTCCTCATCGGATTACCGAATTCAGTCAAACTCCGAATGCCAAAGACTTATCTATGGGAGTCAGACTGCGAGTGATAAGATCCGTAGTCAAGAGGGAAACAGCCCAGACCGCCAGCTAAGGTCCCAAAGTATACGTTAAGTGGAAAAGGATGTGGAGTTGCTTAGACAACCAGGATGTTGGCTTAGAAGCAGCCACCATTTAAAGAGTGCGTAATAGCTCACTGGTCGAGTGACTCTGCGCCGAAAATGTACCGGGGCTAAACGTATCACCGAAGCTGCGGACTGTTCTTACGAACAGTGGTAGGAGAGCGTTCTAAGGGCGTTGAAGCTAGACCGGAAGGACTGGTGGAGCGCTTAGAAGTGAGAATGCCGGTATGAGTAGCGAAAGAAGGGTGAGAATCCCTTCCACCGAATGCCTAAGGTTTCCTGAGGAAGGCTCGTCCGCTCAGGGTTAGTCGGGACCTAAGCCGAGGCCGAAAGGCGTAGGCGATGGATAACAGGTTGATATTCCTGTACCACCTCCACTCCGTTTGAGCAATGGGGGACGCAGAAGGATAGGGTAAGCGCACTGTTGGATATGTGCGTCTAAGCAGCAAGGCTGAGAAGTAGGCAAATCCGCTTCTCATTAAGGCTGAGCTGTGACAGCGAGGGAAATATAGTACCGAAGTTCCTGATTTCACACTGCCAAGAAAAGCCTCTAGCGAGGAGTATGGTGCCCGTACCGCAAACCGACACAGGTAGGCGAGGAGAGAATCCTAAGGTGAGCGAGAGAACTCTGGTTAAGGAACTCGGCAAAATGACCCCGTAACTTCGGGAGAAGGGGTGCTCTGTTAGGGTGTTAAAGCCCGAGAGAGCCGCAGTGAATAGGCCCAGGCGACTGTTTAGCAAAAACACAGGTCTCTGCGAAGCCGTAAGGCGAAGTATAGGGGCTGACGCCTGCCCGGTGCTGGAAGGTTAAGGGGAGAGGTTAGCGCAAGCGAAGCTTTGAACCGAAGCCCCAGTAAACGGCGGCCGTAACTATAACGGTCCTAAGGTAGCGAAATTCCTTGTCGGGTAAGTTCCGACCCGCACGAAAGGCGTAACGATCTGGGCACTGTCTCAACCAGAGACTCGGTGAAATTATAGTACCTGTGAAGATGCAGGTTACCCGCGACAGGACGGAAAGACCCCGTGGAGCTTTACTGTAGCCTGATATTGAATTTTGGTACAGCTTGTACAGGATAGGTAGGAGCCTGAGAAGCCGGAGCGCTAGCTTCGGTGGAGGCGTCGGTGGGATACTACCCTGGCTGTATTGAAATTCTAACCCGCAGCCCTTATCGGGCTGGGAGACAGTGTCAGGTGGGCAGTTTGACTGGGGCGGTCGCCTCCTAAAGAGTAACGGAGGCGCCCAAAGGTTCCCTCAGAATGGTTGGAAATCATTCGCAGAGTGTAAAGGCACAAGGGAGCTTGACTGCGAGACCTACAAGTCGAGCAGGGACGAAAGTCGGGCTTAGTGATCCGGTGGTTCCGCATGGAAGGGCCATCGCTCAACGGATAAAAGCTACCCCGGGGATAACAGGCTTATCTCCCCCAAGAGTCCACATCGACGGGGAGGTTTGGCACCTCGATGTCGGCTCATCGCATCCTGGGGCTGTAGTCGGTCCCAAGGGTTGGGCTGTTCGCCCATTAAAGCGGTACGCGAGCTGGGTTCAGAACGTCGTGAGACAGTTCGGTCCCTATCCGTCGTGGGCGCAGGAAATTTGAGAGGAGCTGTCCTTAGTACGAGAGGACCGGGATGGACGCACCGCTGGTGTACCAGTTGTCTTGCCAAAGGCATAGCTGGGTAGCTACGTGCGGACGGGATAAGTGCTGAAAGCATCTAAGCATGAAGCCCCCCTCAAGATGAGATTTCCTTTTACTTCGGTAAGTAAGATCCCTGAAAGATGATCAGGTAGATAGGTTCGAGGTGGAAGCATGGCGACATGTGGAGCTGACGAATACTAATCGATCGAGGACTTAACCCAAAAAACAATGAACGGCACTTGTGAATCTTGGTAAGAAAATACGTTATCTAGTTTTGAAGGAACATCCTTCAATTGAATATGTCTGGTAATGATGGCGAAGAGGCCACACCCGTTCCCATACCGAACACGGAAGTTAAGCTCTTCAGCGCCGATGGTAGTTGGGGGCTGTCCCCCTGTGAGAGTAGGACGTTGCCAGGCAAATTAGGGGAAAGGTCAGTGCTTTGGTGCTGATCTTTTTTTGTTTGTGTTGGTTTAGGTTTGGTTCTTTGGATGGGGTGTTGTGGGGGATGGTACTTATTAGTGCCAGGCCCCTCTTTTTTTGTTTGGGGGAGAAAGAGGTTGGGTGGTGGGTGGAGGGGCCAGGCACTGATGTGGGTGGGGGAGTTGTTTTGTTTATTGTTCTTTGGATGAGTGTGGTGGGGGGATGGTACTTAGTAGTGCTAGGCGCTGGCCTAGGAAAGGCAGAATGATACCCTTACATCGCTCAAAATCAGGTAGTGAGGGAATCAAAAAGGCGGAATGAAACCCTGTCTCCACTCCAAATCAAGCAGTGAGGGAGTCAAAAAGGCAGAATGAAACCCTGACTCTCCTCAAAAATAGGTAGTGAGGGTATCAAATAGACAGAATGATACCCATACACACTCAAAATCTAGATACTGAAGGAATCAACCAAGCCGAATGGTACCCACATACACTCCAAAATCAGTTTCCGAGGGAATGAATCAAGTTAATTGCCAGGAAAGTTAGGAGAAAAATTAGTGCTAATGAGGCACTGGTGTGGTGGAGGATGAGTGGATGGAGTAACGATACAATTTTCATTTTAAAAAACAGCCCATTCTTTTTATTTCAAGACAAACACAGACTAGTAGGCGTTACATACACTAGATGTAAGAGTTTGGTAGGCTGTGATTTTAATAATTTTGTATAGAGTCAGCGCTTTTGGATAGACTAGTGGATGGAGGTGGAGAAAGAGATATGGAGTCCATTCATTCATCGGTTGGGGAAACATGTATTGTTTGTGAGGAGAAGAAAGAAAGAGGGATCCATCTTTATACGGAGTTTATTTGTACGGACTGCGAGAAGGATATGCTTCAGACGGATACAGAAGACCCGAAGTATAGGTTTTATCTGAAAAAGCTTAAAAAGATTACGATTCCTAAAATTTATTCCTGAGTAGAAAAGTCCTGTTAAAAGGGCTTTTATTTTTGTTGCAGGTTTAGATGGCAGGGGTAGGAGTTGGCCTGGCTATCGGCTATAATGGGTATTAATAATGAAGGAAAAAGAGTGAAGGTTATGAAGATGGATCAACAGAAAACACCGGTATTTTCAAGATTGAAGGAGCATTGGGAGACAAACCCTGTTTCGGGTCATGTGCCTGGGCATAAGTATGGGAGAGTCCTGCCTGAGAAGGGCCAAGCTTACTTTTGTGATATTTTAAAAATAGATGCAACGGAAATTTCCGGGTTGGATGATTTGCATGATCCGGAGGAAATGATAAAGGAAGGTCAGGATTTGGTTGCCGACTTATATGGCTCGGATGCTTCCTTTTTCCTTGTGAATGGTTCGACTGTAGGGAATCATGCTATGATTCTTGCAGCATGTTCGAGGGGAGGCAGGGTGCTGGTACAGCGTAATTGCCATAAATCCATTTTGAACGGCTTGGAGCTTGCGGGAGCGGAGCCTGTGTTTTTATCATGCGGATATGATTACGGGATGGAAGTTTCGACAAGCATCGCATTGGATGAACTGGATGAGGCGTTGAAGACCATCCAAGATGTGCAGGCGGTTATTTTGACCAATCCGAACTATTATGGACTCTCGATAGAACTGAAAGCTATCATTGAGAGGGTGCATGTGGAAGGGATTCCTGTACTGGTCGATGAGGCGCATGGTGCTCATTTTGTGCTTGGGGGAGCCTTCCCTGTTTCTGCATTGGAACTGGGGGCAGATGCAGTGGTGCATTCTGCGCACAAAACATTGCCGGCGATGACAATGGGATCTTTTTTACATATTAAGGGGAACTTGGTGCGTGAAGAAAGGATAGCCTATTATCTACGGATGCTACAATCGAGCAGCCCTTCCTATCCTATCATGGCATCGTTGGATTTGGCGAGATATTACCTTGTTGCCTTAAGTAAGGATGATGTAGCTGCCATTGTAGAGGAAACTGCAAAGATACGCAGGGAATTGGGCAAGCTGGATGGCTTAAGCGTGGTAGTTCCTGAGAGTAAAAGTATAGCAGTGGACCCTTTGAAGGTAGTGATTAGGTCGACGTGGGGTTGGAGCGGCTTTGAATTGCAGAAGGTACTGGAAAAAGAAGGCGTGTTTTCGGAGCTTGCTGATGCTTGGAATGTATTAATTGTTTTGCCGTTAGCGGTTATGGACGCAAAACATGATATGATAGAGAGAATAGAACGAGCTTTGCAAAAGAACGTCGGGAATGAGAGTAGCAGGAAAGATATCAATTACGGGAGTGTTCCACCTTTCCCGATGAGAATAAGTCAGCTTGCGATCCATCTTGATAAGCAGCAGAAGCTTTCTAGTATGGAGTGCAAATTGGAGGAAGCTGTAGGTAAGGTTGCAGCAGAATCCATTATTCCCTACCCGCCCGGTATTCCTGTACTGTTAAAAGGAGAAAGGGTTACGGCGGAAGTTGTGAAGTATCTTGGCCAGCTTATGAGGCTTGGGGCAAGATTTCAGGGAAATGATAGAATAAAAAGTAATTATATTTCTATATATAAGGAAGTAAAGGAGTAACAGGCTAGTGAGTGGACTATTTATTACGTTTGAAGGACCTGAAGGAGCAGGAAAGACGTCGATTATCCAGAAGTTGGCGAGGGAGTTGGGAGAAGAGGGATTTCCCATTCTTTTAACACGCGAGCCAGGGGGCATCAAGATTGCCGAACAGATTAGAAGTGTTATTCTGGACTGCGATAATACGGAGATGGACCCGAGAACTGAAGCACTATTATATGCAGCTGCAAGACGTCAGCATCTGGTCGAGAGAGTGCTGCCTAGCATGAAGGAAAATAAAATTGTGTTATGCGACCGCTTTATTGACAGCTCATTGGCATACCAGGGACATGCACGTGGAATAGGGCTCGAGGAAGTCTTAAGCATCAACGAGTTTGCGACAGAAAAGAAGATGCCCTCCCTGACGATTTATTTCGATATTGAGCCGGAAGAAGGACTTAAGAGAATTGCGGCGAATAATAAACGAGAAATAAACCGTTTGGATCAGGAAGAATTGGATTTTCACTATCGAGTAAAAGAGGGCTATAGTAAAGTGATAGAAAAGTATCGGGAGCGTTTCCTCATGATTGATGCGTCAAAGGACTTTGATACGGTGTATGCGTCGGTAAAAGGTGAGCTTACTGGATACTTGAAGAAACAAGGATATTAAGATTTACCAATAATGAAGTAATGAAGATATATCTTATTAATGGTAAAATAAAGGAGGTACAACAAGATGAAAATGATTATGGCTGTTGTTCAGGATAAAGATAGCAATAAGCTGATGAATGCGCTTGTGGAAAATAATTTTCGCGCAACCAAGCTAGCAAGTACTGGCGGATTTCTTAAGTCAGGGAATACCACGTTTATGATTGGTACGGAGGATGTTCGCGTGCAAAAGGCAATGGATATCATCAAAGAGAATTGTCAGCATCGTCAACAGTTGGTTGCTCCTGTTTCCCCAATGGGTGGGAATGCAGATTCGTATGTTCCTTATCCTGTTGAGGTGGAAGTCGGAGGGGCTACGGTCTTTGTTTTACCGGTAGAGCAATTCCATCAGTTTTAGTTTTTGGAGCGGCTTATCGGAGCTGCTTTTTTATAAGAAGGTTATTCTATAAGAAAGGGACGTTTTCAATTGAAAATTTCGTCTGAGCTTCGAACGAATTTAGATAAAAGCAGGATGGACATTAAAGGCGATGCCGCTTCCCGTTCAGGCTTCGGGGAGATCATGCAAAAACATTCGTCCAAGCTGCATTCGGAACAGCTGAATATCCTGATGAGAGATATAGAAATTGTTGGAAATAGACTGGGAAACTCCAGGACATTTCAAGATCTGGCAAAATATAAAACGCTCGTAAAGCGGTTTATGGAAGAAGCGGTGGAGTTCGGGATGGAGCTTCATCAATCCCACCACTGGACCAATGAAGGGCAGTCCAGGCATCTGCAGATTGTGAAACGGGTGGATGAATCGTTGATTTCCCTTACCGAAGATGTAATGGATCAAGAAAAAACAAGAATAAATATTTTGAGCAGTATCGGAGAAATCAAAGGCCTGCTCATTAATTTATATATGTAGGTAAGTGAGTGATAAATGTGATAAAAAGTTGGTCAGACTTGGACTACCAACCTACCGTTGCAAGAATCGTAACGAATAGCCTGCAAAGAAACCGTATTGCACATGCGTATCTGCTGGACGGCATGAAAGGTACCGGTAAAAAAGAGGTAAGCTATCTTTTTGCAAAAAGCTTATTATGCAGGAATCGTAATGGGGTAGACCCCTGTCAGAGCTGTTCAAATTGTAAGCGGATAGATTCACGAAATCATCCGGATGTGCATGTGCTCGAGCCGGATGGGAATTCGATCAAAAAACAGCAGATCCAGTTCCTGCAGGAAGAGTTTACGAAAACAGGTTTGGAGTCTAAAAGAAAGATATACATTATTGAGCATGCAGATAAGATGACCACCAATGCAGCGAATAGTCTATTGAAGTTTTTAGAGGAGCCAAATCAGGAAACTTTTGCTTTTTTATTAACCGAAAATGTCCATCAAATGCTGAACACCATCATTTCGCGCTGCCAGCCTCTGTCTTTTCGGGCATTAACCTCTACTAGACTGGTCGATAAGCTTGTGGAAGAAGGCTTTTCCGTACCTTTGGCGAGGACGGCTTCCCATTTGACCAACAGTTTAGAGGAAGCGGTAGAATTATGTCGAGATGATTGGTTTGCGCTTGCTAGAAATTTAGTGATAAAATTGTATGAAGCGCTATTCACGAGACAGCAGCAAGCGTTGCTGTTCATTCAAGAAAAGTGGATGCCTCATTTTCAAGAAAGAAAGCAATTGGAGATAGGTTTAGATTTAATGCTATTTATTTATAAAGATATGTTATATGCTCAAGTAGACAAAGGGGACGAGTTCGTATTTACGGACGAGAAGGAGCAGATTGAAAAGTTTGCACTTCAGACAACCCAGCAACGTGTCACGGAGCATTTATCCTATATTTTACAAAGTAAGTCTCGGCTAGCATCGAATGTAAATCCGCACCTTCTCATGGAAAGATTAGTTTTAAACTTGCAGGAGGGATATTAGTTTGTATGAAGTTGTAGGAGTACGATTCAAAAAAGCAGGGAAAATATACTATTTTGACCCAAATGGGCTTGATATAACAGATAATGAATATGTCATTGTCGAAACGGTACGGGGTGTGGAATTCGGTAAAGCGGTTATCGGGAAGAAACAAGTGGATGAAAATGATGTCGTTCTTCCATTGAAGAAGGTGCTGCGGATTGCGGACCAAAAGGATCGTCTCATAGTGGACGAAAACAAAAAAGCGGCACAGGAAGCGTTCGATGTATGCTTCACGAAGGTGACCGATCATGGACTGGATATGAAACTGGTCGATGTGGAATACACGTTCGACCGAAATAAGATCATCTTCTATTTTACAGCAGATGGCCGAGTGGACTTCCGGGAGCTGGTAAAGGATTTGGCTTCCATTTTCCGAACACGCATCGAACTGCGTCAAATCGGCGTACGGGATGAGGCCAAGCTTCTTGGCGGAATTGGACCATGTGGAAGAATGCTATGCTGTTCGACCTTCCTGGGGGATTTTGAACCGGTGTCCATCAAAATGGCAAAGGATCAAAACTTGTCTTTAAACCCATCCAAGATCTCAGGGCTTTGCGGACGTCTCATGTGCTGTCTGAAATATGAAAATGACGAATATGAGTCTGCAAAAGAGCAATTGCCTGATTTGGACGAAGTAATCCAAACTCCAAGCGGTTCTGGTCGTGTGGTAGGGTTAAACATCCTGGAACGCGTGTTGCAAGTGGAGTTGGCAGGAAAAGAACGAGTGGTAGAATACACGCTGGATGAACTACTACAAGAGGGAGCCGTTTCATCACAAGCCACAGATTAAGAGGTGGAGAATTTGGACAAGAAAGAGATTTTTGATTCTGTAAGCAATATGGAAGAACAAATCGGACATTTATATAAACAGCTCGGAGAATTGAAAGAACACCTTGCCCTTATTATCGAAGAAAACAACAGTGTCCTCGTTGAAAACGGCCATTTGCGGAACCGTCTGGAACAAATGTCAAATGAATCCGTTACGCAGAAGAAGACAAAAAAGAAACCGAACGAGCAAAAAGAGCAGAACAAGCAGAACGATGTGGGAGAAGGATATGATAACCTTGCACGTTTGTATCAAGAGGGGTTCCATATCTGCAATCTCCACTTTGGAAGTCCCCGAAAAGAAGGCGATTGCTTGTTTTGCCTGTCCTTTCTTAATAAGAAGTAAAGTCGCCTCCTTCAATGCGTGGCGACTTTTTTCTATTTAAAAAGAAGTCTAGGTTATAATAAAGTATAAGATAGGAAAGAAAGGGTTATGGAGAAATGGTACAGCTTGTAGAAGATGAGCGTTTAGATTACTTATTGGCAGAGAATTTACGAATTATACAGAGCCCATCGGTTTTTTCTTTTTCTTTGGATGCGGTACTTTTAGCGCGTTTTGCCTATGTGCCTATTCAGAAAGGGGCAATCCTTGACCTTTGCACAGGAAACGGGATTATACCGTTATTATTAAGCACAAGAACCAAGGGGACCATTACAGGTGTGGAAATCCAAGAGCGGCTAGCAAACATGGCGCAAAGAAGCTTTGCTTATAACAACCTGGATGATCGATTAAAGGTGCTACATCAGGACATCAAGGAAATCCCGGCAATGCTTGGGCATGGGAAGTTTGATGTAGTAACGTGCAACCCTCCATATTTTCTCGTACCGGAAAAAGAAGAGAAGATAAATGCCAATATCCACTATGCAATTGCCCGCCATGAAATCCATTGTACGCTTGAGGATGTGGTTAGAGTGAGCAGTCAAATGGTCAAACAAGGTGGCAAGGCTGCTTTTGTCCACCGGCCGGGAAGGTTTTTGGATATTGTGACGTTGATGAGAAAATACCGTCTGGAGCCAAAGCGAATCCAGTTTGTGCATTCAAGGGTGGATAAGCCTGCAAATACACTGCTTATAGAGGGAATAAAGGATGGCAATCCTGATATGAAAATACTGCCACCACTGATTGTATATGATGAAAAAGGGGAGTACTCTCCGGAGGTCCGGAATATGCTCTATGGCGAAAACGAATAATGGATGGCCCCATCGAAGAGCTAGCAAAAGAAAAGTACGTAAATGAGGGGTGGAAAGATGGACATATGGCAGCAAAACAGTTTTTCAGATAAATATAAGGAAGGGCGGCTTTATCTTGTGCCGACCCCGATCGGCAACTTGGAGGATATCACCTTTCGCTCCCTACGGATGTTGAAGGAAGTTGATTTTATTGCAGCAGAAGATACAAGACAGACGAAGAAGCTGTGCAATTATTTTGAGATAAGCACCCCGCTGATCAGTTACCACGAACATAACAAGCAGCAGAGCGGCAAGAAAATCATCGAGCTATTGAAGGAAGGAAAGGATGTGGCGCTTGTCAGTGATGCAGGTATGCCCTCCATCTCCGACCCGGGCTATGAAATAGTGGTGGAGGCTTTGGAAGAACGCTTGTATGTCGTACCGATGCCAGGGGCAAATGCTGCTTTAACCGCGCTGATTGCATCAGGACTGGTAGCCCAGCCCTTCTACTTTTACGGCTTCCTGGATCGGCATAAAAAGGAGAAGAAAAAGGAGTTGGACAAACTTCTGCGAATGCAGGATACCATTATCCTTTACGAATCTCCTCACCGTTTGAAGGATACGCTTACTGCGATGCTTGAGGTCCTTGGGGACAGGAGGATTGTTGTAAGCAGGGAATTGACCAAGAAGTTTGAAGAGTTTACTCGCGGAAGGATTTCCGAAGTACTTGCTTTGCTTGGCGATCAGGCTGTAAAAGGAGAATGTTGCCTGATTCTTGAAGGCAATAATGAAGAAATACTGGATGAGGTGGAGACATGGTGGCAAACCTTATCCCTGCAGGAACACGTAGAGCATTATATGAAGGAAGGCAACCACTCTTCCAAGGACGCAATCAAACAGGTCGCAAAAGAAAGAGATCTGCCCAAACGTGAAGTATATCAGGCGTTTCATGTGGAATAAATAAACAAGAAACTTAAGAAGTTGCAGACTGTAGACAAACTCGTGGTAATTCGAGGTTGTCTACAGTTTTTTTTGTAGCTGTATAATAAAGCCCGTTGATTTCCGTTCCAGGCACTGCGCTTTCCGCGGGCGGTCCGGGAGCCTCCTCGACGCTTGCGCGTCTGCGGGGTCTCCCTTGTCCCTTCCTCGAAGCCACTGAAAAACGAGTTTATTATTTGAATTTTATTTAAAAAACTAAACAAAAAGAGCTTAATTGGCAATTGCCACCCAATTAAGCTCACATTTCACCCTATCTTACTATTTATTTTTCATCGATTAGCTTAACTATTCGTTTTAAATTTACTGCGAATATCGTAGTGGCACCTTGAATTTGCATCCCAAATAGACCTGCGGCTTTTGATTTTTCATACCCATGTCTATTCTTTAACTCACTATTCTTTGCTTCAACTTTATATCTTGAGCGGGCAAGTTCTTTGAATTCATCTGTCTGTTGAAACGCTTCTTGTACTAAGTGTTCATTTGATTTTATAGGGATGGAGTAGGTCTTCGACTTAGCTCCTTCTTTATAGCACCCTCGACGAATCGGGCAAGCTTTACAAACCTCAACGTTCCAGAAATATTTTAGTTGATCGTTACGGTTTGTTCCCCTTTTCTTTATCAGTCCACTCGTTTTCGATAAGTGCCCAGCAGGACAAGTAAATCGGTTTGCGTCTTTATTAAATACAAAACCATCTTCTTTTTCCCGGGTGCCGTTTGTGATGACCGGATGCAGCTTCGCTACAAGTTTTATGTTTTTTTTATGAGTATAAATCAAATTATCTTTACCGGAGTAAGCGGTATCTCCACCTACTGCATCTACTTTCATCCCTGCCTGGTTAGTTTTCTCCACTAGTTCTTTTAGGTATTTACCATCGGCTTTTTCTCCTGATGTGATTACGGCAGCAGTGATAATTCTTTCGTCAGAAATAGCTAGGTGGGTTTTATATCCAAGAAAAGAGTGGTCTTCCGATTTATGTCCAACCCGTGCGTCGGAATCTGTAGAGAAATGAGTTTGGTGATTACAATCTTCAAATGCCTCTTTTAAATGGTTTAGCTTTTCATTGACTGCAGGGATCTGTGAATATTGTGGATTATTTTCTAAGACATCTACTAAATTTTCCGTGTAGTCTAATTCTGCTTGTAAATCTTTACTTACTGGTTTTTCAGGGAATATTTTTTTTGCTTTTTCATCAATTTGGTAGACAGCTTTGCGCAATAGTTTTGATTTTTCCTGAAGATATTGCTTAGCTGTTTTAGATCTATAACGAGAATTTGTATGTGTAGAATCGATAAAGATTATGTTTTGTTTAATAAGATTATGTTCGATTGCGATATCTACAGTTTTTCCAATTAACATATCTAGAATTTCCATATCCTTAAGACGAAGTCTTCGGAATTTGGTGAGTGAGCTAGGGTTGATTACGGATTCTTCTGGAGCCATATCTAAAAAGAATTTAAATGACATATCATATTTTGAGCGCTCCACCACGTCTACATCTGATAGGTCGAAAATTACCTTTAACAATAAGTATTTAAACATTCTGATTGGTGGTATGGCATTACGTCCGTTATCGAGGGAATACTTATTTTTCAGTTCTTCGTGTATGAAGGAAAAGTCCACAATTCCGTTGATTCTTCTTAGTAGGTTATCTTTCGGTACTACTAAGTCATAAATCTTGGCATAGGGACTCAAAGCGAATTCTTCTTGGTTCGTTAACATAAGCACACCACCTAAAGTTAGTACTTTTATTATAAAATAAAATAACTAGACAAGCCTTAAAAAATTTAGGTTTGTCTAGCTATAGGAGCACTTTTTCAGTGGCTTCCCCTTCCTCCCGCAGGAGTCTCCGTGCCTTCTACTCCAATCAACTGAGTTTTCTAAACTTTTTGTGGAACGATAACCACGTGTATTTTAAAATGAAAATAGATAACATATGAGGTGATAAGAATGCTTTCGAAAAACAATCCTATCCAACGAGATCAACTAGAGATGACCAGCTTGTGCCAAACAATCATTTAGTGCGTAAGATGGAAGTTGCGCTTGATTTCTCCTTTATTTACGATCTGAAACTTAAGAAGTTGGTTTTTTTCTATTGAAGCACATAATTGGTATTACTCTCCCCCTTATGGTTGGAGAGCAAGGGGTGAGACTCCTGCGGGAGGAGCGTGTCAAGGAAGACCCCACAGGCGCAATAGCGCCGAGGAGGCTCCCGAGACCGCCCGCGGAAAGCGAACCCCTGGAGCGGAAACCATAAGGGGTGTTTAACTGATTTATTTGTTAATGGGACAATAGGGTAAAAATAAAAAAGAGGTCGCAGTCGCGACCTCTTTTATTATTTTGCAGTTAAGCTGTTTTGGATCTCTTCGATGATTTTTTCTGCACCTTCACGGCTTAAGATGATTTTGCCATCTGCAAGTGTAAGGTTGTTATCAGAAACTTCGCCAGTAACTTGGCAAGTCATGTTTGGCTTGTATTTCTTTAAGATGATTTTTTCGTCATCCACATAGATTTCTAAAGCATCTTTCTCAGCAATTCCTAATGTTCTGCGAAGCTCGATAGGAATAACCACGCGGCCTAGCTCGTCAACTTTACGTACAATACCAGTAGATTTCATAAGAAAAATACCCCTCTCAAATAGAAAAATTGTAATATTATAAGAATCTTATTATCTATCATTTTCGTCATTATTCGACAAATCTAATGTAATTTCATCATAACAATATTTACAAAATCCGTCAACAGATTTAATTGAAAAAAATTGTATTTCTATAAAAAAATGTATTTGAAAAGCGGGTTTAAAGCGCTATACAAAGGGTTTTAGGGAATAAAGATTACAGTTTGTTTACAGATTATCACTTGTGATTTATTTTAATGATAATAATATTATATACATCGTTCGACAAAATTCAACTTTTTCCTTCGACAAAATTTCGACAAAATTCAACCTTGGTCAGAGGAGGAAATCAGGGGAAGTGCATGGCACTAAAAATTTTTGCTCAATCCTTAACAATACTGGCTTAAACCATGTATAATAGTAATAAAAATTAGGTTAAGATGTACATAAATGTATAAGTAGAAGACGCTCAATGCTCTCGTCCCATGGGCGAGAGCTTTCTGCTTTTATATGTTTCGATTAAAGGGAGGTAATTTTGATGGTAGAAAATAAAAAAACATTCTATATTACAACGCCTATCTATTATCCAAGTGGTAATTTACATATTGGCCATGCCTATACAACCGTTGCCGGCGATGCAATGGCCAGGTACAAGCGTCTAAAGGGCTATGATGTCATGTATCTGACAGGTACGGATGAGCATGGACAAAAAATCCAAAGAAAAGCGGAAGAAAAAGGGGTTACGTGCCAAGCCTATGTGGATGATATTGTATCCGGCATCAAAGACCTTTGGGAAAAGCTTGATATCTCCTATGACGATTTTATCCGTACAACGGAAACTCGCCACAAGGATGTCGTAGAGAAGATTTTCAAACAGCTTTTGGATCAGGGAGATATATACCTGGATGAATATGAAGGCTGGTATTCGGTTCCCGATGAAACCTATTATCGTGAACACCAGCTGGTCGACCCTGTCATGGAGAACGGAAAGGTTGTCGGCGGGAAAAGTCCGGATAGCGGTCACCCTGTAGAATTGGTGAGAGAACAGTCCTATTTCTTCAGAATGGGCAAATATGTGGATCGACTTCTTCAATATTATGAAGAGAATCCAGGGTTTATACAACCGGAATCCCGCAAAAATGAGATGGTCAATAACTTTATCAAACCGGGACTAGAGGATTTGGCGGTATCCCGTACTTCCTTCGATTGGGGAGTGAAAGTGCCTGGAGACCCGAAGCATGTCATTTATGTATGGATCGACGCGTTATCGAACTATATTACGGCACTTGGCTATGGAACGGAAAACGATGAGAAGTACCTGAAATACTGGCCGGCGGATGTTCATCTCGTAGGGAAGGAAATCGTCCGTTTCCACACTATTTATTGGCCGATCATGCTGATGGCTCTTGACTTGCCGCTTCCAAAAAAAGTTTTCGCCCATGGCTGGCTTTTAATGAAAGATGGCAAGATGTCCAAATCAAAAGGAAATGTAGTCGATCCTGTTACATTAATCGATCGTTATGGCCTGGATGCACTGCGTTATTACCTTTTAAGGGAAGTTCCATTCGGTTCTGATGGTGTCTTTACTCCGGAAGGCTTTGTGGAGCGGGTAAACTTTGATCTTGCAAATGATTTAGGAAACCTGTTGAACCGTACAATAGCGATGATTGATAAGTACTTCAATGGGGGAATTCCTGTATATAAAGGAAATGTCACTGAGTTCGATCAGTCGTTGAGCACACTCGCACAGGAAACGGTTGTACATTACGAAGAAGCAATGGAGAACATGGAGTTTTCCGTGGCATTATCAACGATTTGGCAGCTTGTGAGCAGAACGAATAAGTATATTGATGAAACAGCGCCTTGGGTATTGGCAAAGTCTGAGGAGACGAAAGAGCAGCTTGCTTCCGTAATGGGACATCTGGCAGAATCTCTGCGCTATATCGGGATCCTTCTTAAACCGTTCCTGACAAAAACCCCTGGTAAAATCTTTGAACAGCTAGGAATCGATGAGTCCTTAGTAAGCTGGGGAAGCCTACAAAGCTTTGGTATCATACCGGAAGGAACTCAAACGAAAAAAGCAGATCCGATCTTCCCTCGTCTTGAAGTAAAGGAAGAAGTGGAATACATCAAAACAATGATGCAGCCTGCGCTTACAGCAGGGGAAAAGCCGGAAGAGAACAAGCTGGAAGATAATAAACCGGAAGAAGTACCCGTTTCAGAGGAAATCACGTTTGAGGATTTCATGAAAATAGACTTGCGTGTAGCACAGGTAACCCATTGTGAACCTGTGAAGAAAGCGGATAAACTGCTGAAGCTGCAGCTTGATTTAGGATATGAAAAGAGGCAGGTCGTTTCAGGAATCGCGAAATTCTATACACCTGAAGAACTGGTGGGGAAACGCGTAATTTGTGTGACGAATTTGAAGCCTGTGAAACTTCGCGGGGAGCTTTCGGAAGGAATGATTCTTGCTGGGGAAAAAGACGGAATTCTGTCCTTGGCTTCGGTGGACGAATCGTTGCCTCTTGGTGCGAAAGTGAAATAACTAATTCCTATCAGGAAATAATAAAATTTAAGAGTAAGAGATGTTTCACGTGTAACAACGGGTTGCATCTCTTATTTTCTTATTGAGAATAATATTGGTTAATAATATTTCAATAAAGTAAAAAACAGGAGTGTTAAAAATGTTATTTGATACACATGTTCACTTGAATGCAGATCAGTTTGAAGAAGACCTTCAAGAGGTAATCGAACGGGCCCGGAATGAGAAAGTGATGAATATGGTGGTCGTTGGCTTTGATCGAAAAACAATCAAAAAAGCGATGGAGCTGGTAGAACAGTATGACTTTATCTATGCTGCTGTCGGCTGGCATCCGGTAGATGCAATAGATATGACAGAAGAGGATCTTAACTGGATCGAGGAGCTTGCCTCCCATGAAAAAGTGGTGGCCATTGGGGAGATGGGGCTGGACTATCATTGGGACAAGTCCCCAAAGGACATTCAAAAAGAAGTGTTCCGTAAACAGATTAGATTGGCCAAGAGAGTGAAGCTGCCAATCGTGATCCATAACCGAGACGCAACTGCGGACGTAGTGGAAATCCTTAAAGAAGAGGATGCAAAAGAGGTTGGTGGGATCATGCACTGCTTTACCGGCAGTCTGGAAGTGGCACAGGAATGCATGGAGATGAACTTCTACATATCCTTTGGAGGGCCGGTCACATTCAAGAATGCTAAAAAACCGAAAGAAGTGGTGAAGGAGATTCCATTGGACATGCTGTTAATAGAAACGGACTGTCCTTACCTGACGCCTCATCCATACCGCGGAAAGCGGAATGAACCGAGCTATGTCCGTTTGGTGGCGGAAGAGATAGCTTACTTAAGAGGTATGACAGTGGAAGAGATAGGAGAAAAAACAACAGCAAACGCAAAAAAACTATTCGGCATAAACTGACAAGAAAGCCTGACATAATTAGGGGATACTTGTCCAAAAGCCTCAAAAAATAAAAAAGTTCTACCATACTTCTTCTCTTCATAGGATAATCGTGTCGATATATTTCACTTCCCTTTTGTTGAAATATTCTGCATAATAGACATTACGGTCAAGCAAGTGGCAAGGGTTGACAAGATACATACATGTCTATATAATTCCATCCGAGGAGAAGGAGGCGTTTTTTTACATGTTACAGAGCATGAAAAAACTGTTTTCTGGTTCGTTGAGCAAGACCAGACTAGCTATTTTTATTACTAGTTTCATAGTCTTCTCAGCCATACTTGGCTTTGGTGTCTTCCATGGCACAAAGGCTGCTGTAAAAGTGAATGTTGACGGAGAAGAAGTGTCTTTACGCACTCACGCTAAAACCGTAGCGGATATACTGAAAGAGCTGAATATCACAGTTCGCGCGGAGGATCATCTGCATCCTTCAGAAAATACAAAAGTAACCGATTCGATGCAAATAGTATGGAATCCCGCCAAAGAAGTGGAGCTAGTCATTGATGATGATAGGCAACAGGTGTGGACGACAGCCAAAACAGTAAAAGAATTACTTACTCAAAAAGATATTAAGCTAGCAGAACATGATAAATTGAATGTGAGTCTGGATGACTCCATCAAAGATGAGTTAGTCATAGAAATAGAGAAGGCATTTCAGGTATCCCTGAATGTCGGCGGAGAAGAGCAACAGGTATGGTCTACTTCGACTACGGTCGCTGACTTTTTAGAACAGCAAGAAATCACATTGAATGATCTTGACCGAGTGGAGCCAAGCTTAGAAGAATTGGTAGCAAATAATTCTGTAGTTAACGTTACTAGAGTTGAAAAAGTCACCGATGTAGTGGAAGAGACTATTGATCACGGCGTTGTCACAAAAAATGATGGCAACCTCGATAAAGGGAAAGAGAAAGTTGTTCAAGAAGGACAACACGGTACCGTTGCAAAGCATTATGAAGTGGTTTTAGAGAATGGTAAAGAAGTGTCTCGTGAATTGATCAAAGAAGAGACGTTAAAAGAGACGATGGATAAAATCGTTGCAGTAGGAACAAAAGCTCCTCCAGCGCCTACGCAAGTCGTTTCCCGTAGTTCTGACGCGGGCTCGAAGGAATTCTATGTATCCTCCACAGCCTATACTGCGTACTGTAATGGTTGCAGTGGAGTTACAAGCACAGGAATCGATTTGCGCGCCAATCCGGGTGTAAAGGTAATCGCTGTGGACCCTAGCGTGATTCCTCTGGGTACAAAGGTCTATGTAGAAGGATATGGCTATGCCATTGCCGGAGATACTGGCGGTGCCATCAAAGGAAATAAGATTGATGTGTTTTTCGCTGACAAAGAATCTGCGTATCGCTGGGGAAGGAAAAGGGTTAAAATTAAAATCCTCGACTAACCTTGTCGGATTTCTTTGCAGGAATAGCTTTGTTTAAAAATGGAGCAGGGGTGTATAGCCTCTGCTTTTTTCTGTTATTCTGTTAGAATAAATAAAAAAGCGGAATCAGTTTATTTCGGTTCCTATTTATCCTTACCCCCTACTAATATTAATTAGTCAAGATAGATAAAATAAAGTAGAATACATACTATTGTTATCGTTCATATAGTTAGACGATTCAAACTAAAGAAGGTTTCACCATTTTGGAGGAAAAAATGAAAATAAAAGAAATAATTGTGGTCGAGGGAAAAGACGACACAGTTGCCATAAAAAGAGCGGTGGATGCCGATACGATTGAAACGGGCGGCTCTGCCATCAACGAAGAAATATTGAATCGCATCAAACATGCCCAGGAGACGCGAGGGGTGATTGTGTTCACCGATCCGGATTACCCGGGGAAAAGATCAGGCATACCATCAGACAGTCTGTTCCTGGCTGTAAGCATGCATTTTTGCCAAAGAGCCTTGCGCGTGGAAAAAACGGCAAAGGGATAGGGGTCGAGCACGCAACAGTTGCTTCCATCAGGGAAGCCCTGTCCGGACTGCATCAAGAATACGAGCAGAACATGGAATTGATATCCTTTGACACATTACTCTCCTTCGGCTTGATAGCGGGTCCTTCTGCCAAGAAAAAAAGGGAGCGGTTAGGGGAGTTCCTGAATATAGGATACACAAATGGAAAGCAGCTACAGAGACGCTTACAGATGTTTCATATCAACCAAGAGCGATTGGAAGAGGCATTAGTTCAATTAGAGCAGGAGGAGCAATAAATGCAAAAGGATATTGCCACACCGAAACGTACAAAAGAAATACTCGATAAATACGGATTTTCATTCAAAAAAAGTTTAGGCCAAAACTTTCTGATCGACACGAATATCCTAAATAAGATTGTGGATTTTTCAGGAGTTTCAGAGAACACCGCCGCGATTGAAATCGGACCGGGGATAGGTGCCCTTACCGAACAGGTTGCTAAAAGAGCAGGGAAGGTCATCGCCTTTGAAATAGACCAGCGGCTTCTGCCGATCTTGGAAGACACCTTATCCCCGTATGACAATGTTAAAGTGATTCACCAGGATATATTAAAGGCGGACGTGGAAAACTTGATTCGCGATGAAATCAAGGGCTTTGAAGAAGTGAAAGTGGTAGCGAACCTGCCTTACTATGTAACCACTCCAATCATTATGAAGCTCTTAACGGAAGGACTGCCATTAAACAGCATTACTGTCATGCTGCAAAAGGAAGTGGCAGATCGAATGGCCGCAAAACCGAGCACCAAGGAATACGGCTCCCTTTCTATCGCAGTACAATACTATACGAAGGCGGAGACGGTCATGATTGTGCCTAAGACAGTCTTTGTCCCACAACCTAATGTAGATTCAGCGGTTATCCGTCTCACTGTCAGAGAAGAGCCTGCAGTGAACGTGAAGGACGAGAACTTTTTCTTTGAAGTAGTAAGAGCTAGTTTCGGACAACGCCGGAAAACCATCCTGAACAACCTGACAAGCCACCTCCCTGAGGGAAAAGCAAAAAAAGCACAAATAGAAACTGCCCTTGACCAAGCATCCATCGATCCAAAAAGAAGAGGCGAAACACTCTCAATCGAGGAATTCGGTAAACTAAGTGACGCACTATTAGAAATCTATCCATCCTCACCAAACTAAAACGGCCTTTAGGGCCGTTTTTTGTGTTTTGGTTTTGCTATTTGGAATTTTTGTTGTGAGGGACGGTACTTAGTAGTGCCAGGCCCCTCTTTTTTTGTTTGGGGGAGAGAGAGGAAGGGGGTGGGTGGAGGAGCCAGGCACTGGTGTGGATGGGGAAGCTGTTTGTTTTTTGCGTATGTGCTCCAAAGGTATATTCCCTCTCACATAGAAACTCGGTATTGCATATTCTAGGTTAGATAGTCAGTTGGGATAGGTGTAGCCTCCCAGTTGGAGGGGAAAATATGAAAATTAAGGTTGGAGATATTGTAGCTCGCAAATCATATAACTATGACCTTCTCTTTCGTGTCATGGATATTCATAAAACGGAATATGACCAGTTAGTGGTTTTATTATATGGGGAAGATGTTCGGCTCATGGCAGATTCCCCGTACAGTGATCTGGAGATAATGGATGGAAAGGAACAGATGATGCGAAAACAGCGTGCCGAATCGAAGGCGAACCGCTCGCTGCAGCTGTTCCAACAGGATTATCAATTGATCCGGGAAAAAAACGAATACCAGGCAACCGGAGGGTATAGTACGGACCAAAGCTACTTTCAAATGCCTGGAAGGGTGCTTCATATCGATGGAGACCCTCTGTATTTAAAAAAATGCATGGAGCTTTATGAGCGGATAGGTGTTCCTGTACACGGCTTTCATATAAATGAAAAAGAAATGCCTCAGAAGATATTGGGACTGATGGAAGAGTATCGCCCGGATATCCTGGTCATCACCGGTCATGACGCCTATTCCAAGAGCAAAGGGAAAGTGTCGGACATCTCGGCATATAGGCATTCACGGCATTTTGTACAAACGGTTCAAAAAGCCCGAAAAATACAGCCCAACCTTGATCAGCTTGTCATATTTGCAGGGGCCTGCCAGTCGCATTTTGAGTCACTGATCCGCGCGGGAGCCAATTTTGCAAGCTCACCTTCAAGGGTGAACATCCACGCCTTGGATCCTGTATACATTGTCGCCAGAATATGCTTCACCCCGTTCATGGACCGAGTAAATGTCTGGGATGTACTGAAAAACACCCTCACAGGGGAAAAAGGACTAGGCGGAATTGAGACACGTGGTGTACTAAGAACCGGAATGCCATTTCGCCCCCCTTCAGATGACGAGGAAGAAGACTCTTAACAAGGTGATGTTAAGGGTTTTTTCATGCCCATTTATTTTATAGAAAACTTTTTCCGGATCTTATACATATTCCAATAACTAGTAGCACATCATAAATGTAGACATATGGAGATAATTGTTGAAGAAAAGTTATTGACAGGTTGCTTTTAGGGTTGTTATAATTTTAAGTTTTATTTGAATTTTTCTTTGTGATGTGTTATACTATGTATAGTATAGTGAGGTGGAGTAAAATGGGAAAAACGTTGGTTGATATCAAAAGGACGTTAGATTCTAATTTAGGAAAAAAGTTAACTCTTCGTGCAAACGGTGGTCGGAGAAAGACGATTGAGCGCATTGGGGTTTTGGCAGAGACTTATCCATCTGTATTTGTAATAGAACTAGATCAAGACGAAAATGCTTTTGAACGCGTATCCTACAGCTATGCAGATGTCCTCACAGAAACGGTACAACTTACATTCTTCGAAGAAGGAAATATGGCAATTAGTGGGCAGTAGACAAACAGTTTGCTGCTTTTTATTTTGCCCAAAAATCCTCATACATATATATCCGCTTATAAAAGGACGGATTGGTACCTATACTAGTACTGTCACCATTAAGATCATAAAGGAGGCTGTTCATTTTGGGCAGAAGAAGACGTGGAATGATGTCTTATCAGCTGAAAGAGGAGCTTGCAAAAGAGCTTGGCTTCTATGATGTGGTGCAACAGGAAGGTTGGGGCGCCATTCGTGCCAAAGATGCTGGGAACATGGTCAAACGGGCCATTGAGCTGGCGGAAAGACAGTTAGGCCAAAATCAACCTAAGTGACAAATGACCAAAACCGGAGTGCATGACACTTCGGTTTTTTCACGATAAAAGGAAAATGCTGAATATAGTAAGGTGCACTTTTTTAGTGGGATAATATTTGACATAATATGAGATATTTCTACATCAAAATGTGGTACAATACAGAAATAATTGGAGACGATAAAAGTAGGTGAAGAATGTGAGACTGTTAGAAAAAGCACCAGCGAAAATTAACTTATCGCTAGATGTGCTACATAAGCGTCCAGACGGCTTTCATGAAGTAAAGATGATCATGACCACCATCGATTTAGCTGATCGCATTGAGCTGACAGAAAGAAACGATGGTCAGATCCATATTATTTCTCATAACCGTTATGTACCGGATGATAATCGGAATCTGGCTTACCAGGCTGCCTCTCTTTTAAAGCAGAGATTCAAGGTGGACAAGGGAGTTTCGATTGCGATCACCAAAATGATTCCTGTCGCTGCGGGATTGGCAGGTGGAAGCAGTGATGCAGCGGCAACACTTAGAGGGTTGAATAAGCTGTGGAAATTAGGGCTTACCCTGGATGAGCTGGCGGTGATCGGCGCTGAAATAGGGTCGGATGTCTCCTTCTGTGTGTATGGAGGAACAGCCCTTGCTACTGGAAGAGGAGAAATAGTGGAGCATTTGCCTGCCCCTCCTCATAGCTGGATTGTCCTTGCAAAACCGACAATCGGTGTATCCACTGCAGAAGTGTACAACAATCTGGATTTGACGAAGGTGTCTCATCCCGATGTGGATGGCATGATACAGGCGATTCAGGATAATGACTATGATCGGATGACAGGACTGGTCGGCAACGTACTGGAATCTGTTACCCTGAAGCTTTACCCTGAAGTGGCACATATCAAAGACCAGATGAAAAAATTCGGTGCTGATGCTGTGCTGATGAGCGGCAGCGGCCCTACCGTATTCGGGATTGTGCAATACGATTCCAGAATGCACCGCATGTATAATGGCCTTAGGGGATTTTGTGACCAGGTATTTGCCGTAAGGGTGCTGGGAGAACGAAACACCCTTGATTAAATCCGTATAATAATGTTATATTTACATTAAAACATTCGGATTTTAGGAGGAAAAGTCATGAAATTACGTCGGAGTGGTCGTCTTGTAGATATGACGCATTATATGCTGCAGCATCCCCAAGGCCTTGTACCACTTTCCTTTTTTGCTGACAGATATGGTTCCGCTAAATCATCTATCAGTGAAGATCTGGGAATTATCAAACAGACTTTTGAGCAGCAAGGGATCGGAACCCTCATTACGGTACCTGGGGCTGCAGGTGGTGTGAAATATATCCCGTTTGTAAGCAATGAAGAGGCGGAGGCTTATTTGGAGGAGCTGAGCACCATCATCGCCAAACCAGAAAGGCTGCTGCCTGGTGGGTATCTGTATATGACAGATATACTAGGTAATCCAAAAGTGCTAAACAAAGTCGGGAAAATGTTTGCCACAGCCTTTAGTCATAAAAAGGTGGATATCGTCATGACGATGGCTACCAAAGGAATTCCTCTTGCACATGCGGTTGCAAGCTATCTGGATGTACCGGTAGTTATCGTAAGAAGAGACAGCAGGGTCACGGAAGGGTCGACGGTCAGCATCAACTATGTATCCGGTTCGTCCAAAAGGATCCAAACAATGGTTCTGGCGAAACGAAGCCTGGAAACAGGTTCAAATGTCCTGATCATCGATGATTTCATGAAGGCTGGCGGCACCGTGAGCGGAATGGTCAACCTGCTGGCAGAATTCCAGGCCAATGTGGCGGGGATCGGAATCCTGGTAGAATCGGAGCATATTGAAGAACGTCTGATCGAGGATTACGTGTCCTTGGTGAAGCTGGAAAAGGTAAACGAAAAGGATCGTCAGATTGAAGTGCAGAAAGGCAATTACCTGCAGCACGTCAAAACGAACACTAATTTAAAATAATAGAGGTGTGTGAATATGAAAGTTGTGCATACGGACAATGCTCCAAAAGCAATAGGACCATACTCTCAAGGTATTGTTGTAAATAATTTATTTTATAGCTCCGGACAAATTCCATTGAAAGCGGATGGGGAGTTGGTTAATGGAGATGTGAAAGAACAGACACATCAAGTATTCCAAAACCTGAAAGCTGTATTGGCTGAAGCGGGTGCATCCCTGGAAACTGTCGTAAAGGCAACTGTTTTCATCCAAAACATGGATGAATTTCAAGAGATCAACGAAGTGTATGGAGAGTATTTCCACACGCATAAGCCTGCAAGATCCTGTGTAGAGGTAGCTCGTCTGCCGAAAGATGTTCTTGTAGAAATAGAAGTAATCGCGTTAGTAAAATAGTATCTATTCTTTTTTCACCATTTTGCCCAAAATTTTCAAAAAATATTTTTGAAATAAGAAGGAATTATTAAAAATTTAGAGAATTTATAATACTAAGTTTTTTTATTGGGGAAAAGGTGGTGAACAGAATGGAAGTAACTGACGTAAGATTACGCCGCGTTAATACCGATGGTCGCATGAGAGCTATCGCGTCTATTACACTTGACCATGAATTTGTTGTTCATGATATTCGTGTAATCGATGGGAATAATGGCTTATTTGTTGCGATGCCTAGTAAACGTACGCCTGATGGAGAGTTCCGCGATATCGCGCACCCTATCAACTCAGGCACTCGCGGGAAGATCCAGGAAGCGGTCTTAGCCGAGTATCATCGTTTAGGCGAACTGGAAGTAGAATACGAAGAAGCAGGCGCTTCTTAATCAATAGAGCAAAGCAGGCGATCCACAATGCCCTGCTTTTCTTTTTTTTTTGCAAAAAAATATTCAAGGTGCATCTATTGTCCCCAACATACCCACTTAAAATCTGTCCTCTTTTTGTCAAAATATTGTACTTTCGCGTACTTCCTTGAAATGGCCCTCATTTTAAGATATATTCGTAATGGATAATTAGGTAAAGTTTTCGTAAAGATTGTTGCTATTGACGAATGCAATGTATGCACGTAAATTGACTACCATCGTGCTCTTTTCGGAGTATTAGATCATTTACACTTTGAATATTGCGTGGTTTATCTCTGTAAAAAATCCAAAAGCCGATTTTTTACGGTTGTAAGCAACAAACTTTACGAGAAGAGCCTAGGTAAAAATGGAGGCTTGTTATGATAAATCGTTATGCCGTAATTTTAGCAGCTGGGCAAGGTACTCGGATGAAATCCAAATTATATAAAGTGTTACATCCTGTATGTGGCAAGCCCATGGTCCAACATGTAGTGGATCATGTATCTGCATTGAATTTTGAAAGCATCGTTACTGTGGTGGGGCATGGAGCAGAAACGGTCAAGAGCCATCTAGGCAGCAGAAGTGAATATGTACTACAGGAAGAACAACTAGGTACGGCTCACGCAGTCATGCAAGCTGCACCTATTTTAAAAGATAAAAAGGGCGTAACCTTGGTTATTTGTGGTGATACTCCTCTTATAACTCCTGAAACCATGCAGGAATTGCTGGACTTGCACCAAAACACTGGAGCAAAGGCAACCATCCTGACTGCTTATGCGGAAGATCCAACTGGTTATGGTCGTATCATTCGCAACAGTGAAGGCCATGTAGGGAAAATCGTGGAGCACAAGGATGCAAGTGAAGAAGAGCGTAAAGTCACAGAAATCAATACAGGCACATACTGCTTTGATAACGAAGCGTTATTTACAGCACTTAGCAATGTTTCCAACGACAATGTGCAAGGGGAATACTACCTGCCGGATGTAATTGAAATCCTGAAAGAAAAAGGGGATATCGTTTCCGCCTATCAAACATTGGACTTTGATGAAACATTAGGGGTAAATGATCGTGTCGCTCTTTCTCAAGCGGAAGCTACCATGAAAAAGCGAATCAACAAAAAGCACATGATCAACGGTGTCAGCATTATCGACCCTTCTAACACATATATCTCTGCAGATGCTGTAATCGGGAGAGATACGGTGATCTATCCTGGCACAGTCATTCATGGCGCTACTGTCATTGGTGAGGACTGTGTAGTTGGACCGAATTCAGAAATCAAGGACTGCCAAATCGGCGACCGTACGTCCATCCGCCAATCAGTCACTCATGATAGTGAGATTGGCAATGATGTGAATATCGGGCCGTTCGCACACGTGCGACCTTCTTCTAAAATCGGTAACGAAGTGAAGTTAGGTAACTTTGTGGAAGTGAAAAAAGCCTCTTTTGGAGATGGAAGCAAGGCTTCACATCTAAGCTATATCGGTGATGCAGAAGTGGGAAAAGATGTAAATCTTGGCTGTGGTTCGATTACCGTTAACTATGATGGGAAAAATAAATACTTAACGAAAATTGAGGATGGAGTGTTTGTTGGATGCAACTCCAATCTGGTTGCACCTGTAACGATCGGAACCAATGCCTATGTGGCAGCGGGGTCGACCATTACAGAAGATGTACCGGGAGAAGCATTATCCATTGCCCGTGCACGTCAAGTAAATAAAGAGAATTATGCGGAAAAGATTCATAATAAAAAATCCTAACGGAGGGTTCATGTAATCATGTCTAATAAATATGCCGACTCTAACTTAAAAATATTCACTCTGAATTCAAATACAGCCTTGGCGGAAGAAATCGCAACCAAGGTTGGTGTTCCTATCGGAAAGTGTTCCGTTTCACGCTTCAGTGATGGAGAGGTACAAATCAATATCGAAGAAAGCATCCGCGGTTGTGATGTGTACGTAATCCAATCCACAAGTGCGCCTGTAAATGAACACATCATGGAAACGTTAATCATGATTGATGCGTTGAAACGCGCTTCAGCAAAAACAATTAACATCGTGATGCCTTATTACGGCTATGGTAGACAAGACAGAAAAGCACGTGCTCGTGAACCGATTACGGCAAAGCTTGTAGCGAATCTCCTCGAAACTGCTGGAGCAGATCGTGTCATTACACTTGATTTACATGCACCACAGATTCAAGGTTTCTTTGATATCCTCATTGACCATTTAATGGGTGTACCTATTTTGGCAGAGTACTTCCAAAGCAAGAATTTAGAGGACCTTGTAATCGTATCGCCTGACCATGGTGGGGTAACAAGAGCGAGAAAGCTGGCAGATCGCCTGAAAGCTCCAATTGCAATCATCGATAAGCGCAGACCGCGCCCGAATGTTGCGGAAGTAATGAACATTGTTGGTCATATCGAAGGAAGAACGGCTATTTTAATTGATGACATGATTGATACTGCAGGTACCATTACACTTGCAGCGAATGCCCTCATCGAAAATGGAGCGAAAGAAGTGTATGCATGCTGTACGCATCCAGTACTCTCCGGCCCGGCTATTGAACGCATCGAAAACTCCCAGATCAAAGAGTTGGTTGTGACAAACACCATCGCTTTGGCTGAGGAAAAGAAAATCGACAAACTCACACAACTATCAGTGGCAGAATTGATTGCAGAAGCAATTGTACGTGTCCATGAAGAGAAATCGGTCAGCACGTTATTTGATTAATTGGAGATTTTAGGTTTAACCTTCTGGAAATAGGGGAAATTGTTAGAGAGACAAGTAATATATTTTCCCAGGAAGGTGATTAGATGACTTCAGTATTACATGCAAATGAGCGTACGGAATTCAAAAAATCTTCAAGAAGAAAAACCCGTGAGGAAGGACAAATTCCAGCGGTTGTATATGGGAACGACACGGAAAACAAGTCAATAAGTGTCGACAGCAAGGATTTCATTAAAACAATCAGAGAAACCGGAAGAAACGGCATCATCGATTTGGAAATCGGTTCTGATAAGAGAAAAGTGATGCTGTATGATTATCAAATAGACCCGTTAAAAAGTATGGAATTCGTCCACTTGGACTTCCATGTGGTAAACTTCAAATCCGAAATCGATGTAGATGTTACGGTACATGTTACAGGTGACGCTGCAGGAGTGAAGGATGGAGGAGTGCTGCAACAGGTACTTCACGAGGCTTCCGTAAAGGTTCTGCCTGGCGATGTGCCAGATAGCATCGAAGTGGATGTTACAAACCTGCAGGTAAATGAAACCATTACTTTTGGCGACTTGGATACTTCCGGCAAATATAAGTTCAACCATGAGGACGATGAAGTGATCGCGTCCATCCTTCCTCCACGTCAAGAAGAGGAAATCGACAGTGGGGAAGAGCAGGAACCAGGTGAACCTGAACGTGTCGAAGGCAGAGAAAATAATAACGATTCAGACGATGAGGCGTAACCCCACGGGGTTGCGTCTTTTCTCTGGTTTGCTGTCCTTAATGCTTTTTTTGCAGAATATGTTGAAAGCTTACGAATGCAGAAATGTAATAGTTGCCCCCTTCTTGTGTTAAAATAGAGATACCTTACTAATATGGAGGCCTTGGATGAAAAAATTCTTTCGGTCGCTCTTTGCAAAAGAGGAAGAGGCAGTTGCATCAGGAGGAGAAAAAATGAAAGTTCTTGTAGGCCTTGGAAATCCAGGCCGCCAATATGAAGAAACAAGACATAATATCGGCTTTATGGTGATCGATGAATTAGCGGATCGTTGGAACATACCTTTGAGCCAATCCAAATTCAAGGGAATATTTGGTCAAGGTGTAGTGAATGGGGAAAAGGTGTTGCTGGTTAAGCCCCTTACATATATGAACCTATCAGGTGAAACCGTTCGTCCTTTATTGGATTTTTATAAACTCGATATCGAGGATTTGGTTGTGATTTATGATGATCTGGATCTTCCTGTCGGAAAACTGAGATTGCGTCAAAAAGGAAGTGCTGGCGGGCATAATGGAATCAAGTCCTTGATTCAGCATCTCCAGACACAAAACTTTAACCGCATCCGTATGGGAATTGACCGCCCGACAAACGGTCAATCCATCTCGGATTACGTATTAGGCAGGTTCTCCGAGGAAGAGCGTCCGGACATTGACTCCACCGTCAAAAAAGCCGCCGAAGCATGCGAAGAAGCTCTATCCAAAGACTTTCTGCAAGTAATGAATACATTTAACCAGTAGGAAAAAATTGCTTTTGGCTTTAGTAATACTCGTTATTGACTTAGGATCTCCCCTGTTGATTGTAGTGCAGGGCATGAGACTCCTTGAAAATGCAAGCGGCATTTTCTGCGTGCGATGTATCGCTGCCGAAGCCTTCCTTGTCCTGCGGGAGTAGCGTGTCAAGGGAGACCCCGCAGGCGCAAAGCGCCGAGGAGGCTCCCGAGGCCGCCCTCCGGATAAGCGAATGCCTGGAACGGAAATCAACAGGGTGTTTAAAGGGTACACTCTATTTTCAGGAAAGCATTTTACTCTTAATGAAACGAGCATTGTATAACAATGATAGCCTCTGTTTATACTATTCCTAAAAAGGATGGGCTAGGAGGAAAACAGTGGCTATTCATTATAATTGTAGACATTGCGGACATAGAGTCGGTACGATTGAGAAAGAAAGAGTCTATACAGAACAATTGGGTTTCCACCAATTAACGGATTCAGAACGGCAAGAAATGATAGCATACCAACAAAACGGTGATATACATGTTAAAACCATATGTGAAGATTGTCAGGAAGCCCTGGAGCGAAATCCAGCCTGGCATGAAACAGAGAGCTTCATACAATAATAAAAACGCTTTGGTTTAATGCCAAAGCCTTTTTGCGTATATGTGTTCAGACCAGAGTACTTTTACCAGGAGAGGAGGGGGTAGTGCCATGAAAGGTTTTATTCCTTATTTTACAGAAAACGATGATTTTGAATCGATATTGGTCGGGTTGAACGAAGGGCTGAAGGAACAGCTTGTATCGGGTATATCCAATTCTGCCAGATCCCTGTTCATTGCTTCCTTATACGAAGAAAGAAAAGCGCCGGTCCTATTGGTGACACATAATCTATACCATGCCCAAAAGGTCTACGACGATTTGAGCTCCTTTCTGCCGGAGAACGAACTGTATTTGTATCCGGTCAATGACGTTCTTGCTGCGGAAATTGGAATTGCAAGTCCGGAACTGAAAGCGCAGAGAATCGAAGCTTTGAATCACTGGGCTACAAAGAGCAACGGAATTATCATTACCCCGATTGCGGGATTAAAAAGGATGCTTCCTTCCAAGACTAAATGGCAGCAATCCTTACTTCATATAGAAGTGAATAAGACCATACCGCTGGATAATTTAGCAGACCGCTTGGTGCGTTTCGGCTATCAAAGAGTGGGGATGGTAGCGACGCCGGGGGATTTCAGCATCCGTGGCGGTATTATCGATATCTATCCACTGACAGAAGAACTGGCAGTCCGAATCGAACTGTTTGATGATGAGGTGGAATCCATCCGCTCCTTCTCTGTTGAAGATCAACGTTCGCAAGCGCACAAAAAAAGTATTGCAATCGGCCCTGCTACAGAAATTCTTCTTACAGGGGAAGAGCTGGAAAGAGGCCGGGAGCGGCTTGGGAAAGAGCTTTCCAACTCGGTTGCCAAGGTGAAAAACGACAAGGTAAAGCAGCTGTTAATGGAAAATATCACATATGAACTAGAGCAGCTGGATAATGGCCAGGTGTTTTCAGAACTCTATAAGTACCTGAGTTTCTTCTATGAAAAGCCAGCTAGTTTACTAGATTATGTTCCCGATAACGGGGTTGTTGTGCTGGATGAAATCAGCCGCATCCAGGAAACGGCAGAGAGCCTGGATAAAGAAGAAGCGGAATGGCTGGTTGAGCTCTTGGCGGAGGGAAAGGCAGTGCACGACCTGAAATTCTCACATTCCTTTGCCCAATTGGTTCATAGCAAAAAGCTGCCCTTTATTTATTTATCCTTATTTTTAAGACATGTCCCACATACCCATCCGGAAAATCTGATCAATCTTTCATCCAAGTCGATGCAGCATTTCCATGGTCAAATGCATTTGTTGAAATCAGAGATAGATCGCTGGAGAAAGGCGAATTATGCGATTGTCGTCATGGCTACCGATCAGGAGCGCATGGATAAGCTGGAATCCGTCTTGGCCGATTATGATGTGGATGTCAGAAAACTCTCAAGCGGCTCCACCTTCGCACATGGAGAGGTTCAGATCATTGAAGGGGACCTCCAGTCAGGCTTTGAGCTACCTATGCAAAAACTCGCCGTTCTGACAGAAGAAGAGCTGTTTAAAAAGAAGGCAAAAAAACCGAAGAACAGGCAGAAGCTCTCCAATGCAGAACGGATAAAAAACTACTCCGAATTGAATGTCGGGGATTATGTTGTTCATATCAACCACGGGATCGGAAAGTATCTAGGGATAGAAACGCTTGATATCAACGGTCTGCACAAAGACTATATTCACATCAAGTACCAAGGATCCGACAAGCTTTATGTTCCGGTTGAACAGATAGATCAGGTGCAGAAATATGTAGGATCTGAAGGCAAGGAACCGAAAGTCTACAAGCTTGGAGGAACCGATTGGAAGAAAGTGAAATCCAAGGTGGAATCCTCTGTCCAGGATATTGCCGACGACCTGATCAAGCTTTATGCAGAACGGGAGGCAAGTGAAGGGTTTTCCTTCTCACCTGACGGGGAAATGCAGAGGGAATTTGAAGCTACCTTCCCTTATCAGGAAACGGAGGATCAGCTGCGCTCCATTCATGAAATCAAGCTGGATATGGAACGTACACGCCCAATGGACCGTCTTTTGTGCGGGGATGTGGGGTACGGTAAAACAGAGGTGGCAATCCGTGCTGCATTCAAGGCGATCGCGGATGAGAAGCAGGTTGCCATTCTTGTACCAACGACCATTCTTGCGCAGCAGCATTATGAAACGGTCAGGGAGCGTTTCCAGGACTTCCCGATCAATATCGGGCTGTTGAGCCGCTTCCGTTCGAGAAAGCAGCAGACGGAAACAATGAAGGGACTTGCAAACGGTACGGTCGACATTGTAATAGGAACGCATCGATTGTTATCCAAAGATGTGAAATATAAGGATCTAGGTTTGCTGATCATCGATGAAGAGCAGCGATTCGGTGTGACGCATAAGGAGAAAATCAAGCAGCTGAAAGCCAATATAGATGTATTGACCCTAACGGCCACACCTATTCCGCGGACCCTACATATGTCCATGTTGGGCGTACGGGATCTTTCCGTCATCGAGACACCGCCGGAGAACCGTTTCCCTGTACAGACCTACGTCATGGAGTATAATGGGAATCTAGTAAAAGAAGCAATTGAACGCGAGTTAGCCCGCGGGGGGCAGGTGTACTTTCTATACAATCGCGTCGAGGACATCGAACGGAAAGCGGATGAGATCTCGATGCTTGTACCAGATGCAAGGATAGTGTATGCCCATGGGAAGATGACGGAAAACGAGCTGGAATCTGTGATGCTTCAATTCATGGAAGGAGAAGCGGAGGTCCTGGTAAGTACGACGATTATTGAAACGGGAGTGGACATCCCGAATGTCAACACGCTCATTGTTTTTGACGCGGATAGAATGGGTTTATCGCAGCTTTACCAGCTGAGAGGACGGGTAGGGCGCTCCAACAGGGTGGCCTATGCCTATTTCACTTATAGAAAAGACAAAGTATTGACAGAGGTTGCAGAAAAGCGTCTGCAATCCATCAAGGAGTTCACAGAGCTTGGCTCAGGCTTTAAGATTGCCATGCGGGATCTAACGATTCGTGGTGCTGGAAACCTCTTGGGGGCTCAACAGCACGGATTTATCGATTCGGTCGGCTTTGACATGTATTCACAGATGCTGAAGGATGCAATTGAGGAGCGAAAAGGAAATCCGGAGAAGAAGAAACAGCGCAATATGGAAATCGATGTCGAACTGGATGCCTATATCCCTGAATCCTATATAGGGGACAGCAAGCAAAAGATCGATATGTATAAGCGCTTCCGTGGCATCGAGACACCGGAGGACCTAAAAGAACTGCAGGAAGAAATGAAGGATCGGTTCGGAGAGTATCCGAAAGAAGTGGACTATCTTTTCCGCGTGTCAGAAATGAAAGTATATGGCCTGAAGGAAAAGGTGGATTCCATCAAGCAGACGAAGCAGGAATTGGTGCTGTTGATTTCAGAAGAAGCGAGCAATAAAATTGACGGACAGAAGCTCTTCTTGCTTGGAAATGAATTTGGGCGAATGGTCAACCTCGGGATGGAAGGCAAGCGGTTGAAGGTCGTGATTCAAACAAAGCGTACGGAACCAGATGAGTGGATTCAGGTTGCCATATCTATGATAAAAGGACTAGAGAATGTAAAAAAAGAAAGTGTCAATGCATCGTAAAAGGTTTAAGTATGTGAAATCTTGTCTATATAAATACTGGGGGATTTTACAAACTAAAAAAAACTTTTCCAACATGTATATAACTCACGGTGTGAAGGATACTAATTTCAACAAATGGTGAATTCTTCAAAAGCAGGACAACTTGATCAATTCCACCAATTTAACTCATCTCTTTTTATCATCGGATGAAGGAGGCAACCTAAGAAATGAAAGCAACTGGTATTGTACGTCGTATTGATGACCTAGGTCGAGTTGTAATTCCAAAAGAAATCAGAAGAACGTTACGTATTCGTGAAGGTGACCCGTTGGAGATTTTTGTCGATCGGGATGGAGAAGTAATTCTGAAGAAGTACTCTCCTATCTCAGAGCTTGGCGATTTCGCAAGAGAATATGCGGAAGCTCTGTATGATAGTTTAGGACATCCTGTTTTAATCTGTGACCGTGATACGTTTATTGCAGTCGCTGGCGGCTCCAAGAAGGAGTATCTCAATAAGAGTGTCAGCGATGTAGTGGAGAAATCCATGGAAGATCGCAATTCCGTATTGAAAACAGATGAGCAGCAGCTTGCAATTGTAGATGGTCATGTAGAATCCCTCGCGTCCTATACCATCGGACCGATCGTAGCGAACGGTGATCCAATTGGTGCAGTAGTAATCATGTCCAAAGACAAGTCACTTGGAGAAGTGGAACAAAAAGCTGTGGAAACGGCTGCAGGCTTCTTGGCAAGGCAGATGGAGCAATAATATCGTAATAGGAAGCAGCAGAGGCGCTCTGCTGCTTCTTTTTGTTTTTTACGGTCTTCAAAGCAGCAAATGAGACCGCAATAAAGGGAAAAAGAGGAATTGGTGGTCTTAAAGCCACGGAATGAGACCGCCAAATAGAGAAAACGAGTGACCAAACCGAGGTCATAAGTCATTTTTCTGCGAAGGTTAAAGAGCAACCATCGTAGAACACCGTCTTATGCTTGTCGGGTGTGACCAAGGCGCTTATGCTTTTCTTATGGTACAATAATACAATTGTGACATTAGGTTGAAAGCAGGTATTTTCATGAAACATCAGTCAGACCACCATCTTGAAGCAATCTGGAAAGGTGCCATGATTTTAACAGTTGCGGGAATACTGGTAAAAGTACTGAGTGCCGCATACAGGGTCCCTTTTCAAAATATTGTGGGAGATGTCGGTTTTTATATCTATCAACAGGTCTATCCGTTCTACGGTGTGGCCATTATTCTATCTACATATGGGTTTCCGGTGGTCATTTCGAAGCTGATTGCAGAACATCCGGAAGTGAACAAAACGGAAGCTGCCAGGAAGATCGGGACCATCTCCTTTACTTTTCTCCTTCTCTTTGGGGGGCTTCTGTTTTCGGGACTTTATTTTGGAGCCGATGCAATTGCCGGAATGATGGGAGATCCAAAGCTTTCGCAACTGATCCGAATTGTCGCTTTCTCCTTCCTTCTCATGCCTTTTCTTTCGGTCGGAAGAGGGATATTCCAAGGCAGTGGCGAGATGACACCGACCGCAGCTTCCCAGGTAGGTGAACAGCTGATACGGGTTTGTACGATTCTTGTGCTGGCATACTATTTTGTAGCGCACGGCAATTCATTATACGACGTAGGCGCAGGTGCCATGGTTGGTTCTGTCGGAGGTGGCCTTGCGGCTGTTGCCGTCCTGTTTCTTTTTTATCAGCGATATCAAGCAAAAGCTAAGCGACAGAAGAATCCGGGAGTGTATTTCTCCACCAGGAGCATAGTCAGGGCACTTATGCTGCAGGGCTTTACAATCTGTATCAGTAGTCTATTGCTCGTCCTCTTTCAATTGGTGGATTCTTTTTCCGTCTATGCGTATCTGGTTGAAAGCGGCATTTCTCCTGATGAGGCTAAGCTTCTCAAGGGTATATATGACCGGGGGCAGCCCTTGATTCAACTCGGTACGGTGGTGGCAACGGCCTTCTCTTTATCGCTGGTTCCTTACATAACACGGGCAAAGGCACAAGGCTCCTTCAGGGAGATGAAAGACAAGATCATGATATCGATCCGCGTAAGCTTTGCCATCGGCGCTGCAGCTTCAGTCGGCTTGGCATGGCTAATCAAGCCGGTCAACACCATGCTGTTTTCTAATGGAAATGGTTCTGGTGTATTATTGGTATTAGGATTATCCATTTTATTCTGCAGTATCGCGCTTACGGCATCAGCAATCCTGCAAGGTCTTGGAAATGCCTATCTGCCTGCCTTTTATGTTCTTGCCGGAGTTTTCGTGAAAATAGTGCTGAATTTCGCATTCATTCCAGAATCCCAGACATTTGGTGCAGCATTCAGTACGCTGCTGGCAAGTGGTGTGGTAGCTATCGGTCTACTGTTTGAAATTAAAAGAAAGACAGGCATAACCATATTGGAGAAAGCATACATATACCCGCTTCTCGTGAGTATCGGACTTATGTCAGCCACACTTGCCGTTCTCTTGGAGGGAAGTCATGCATTAGTGGGATCGAGCCGGCTATTGGCTTCTGCACAGAGCTTGGTTGGAGTAATGCTTGGCGGTATCGTGTTCCTGTTGGTTTTAATAAAAAACAATTATTTTACAAAAACGGAGCTTTCCTTCCTGCCTTTGGGAAGCAAGCTCTCTAAACTAATTAAATAGAGTTGGTGAAAAAATGGCAAAGATAACCGTACTAGGTTTGGGGGCTGGTGACCTTGAACAGCTGCCGATGGGAGTTTATAAGAAGCTGCTTTCCTGTGATCACCTGTACCTGCGAACGAAAGAACATCCAGTCATACAGGAGCTCGAAAAAGAAAACCTATCTTACACTTCTTTTGATAGCATCTATGAAAAGCATGATTCCTTTGATAGCGTGTATGAAGAGATTACAAGGATACTGGTGGAAGCAAGCAAAGAAAAGGAAATAGTCTATGCGGTTCCGGGACACCCGCTCGTAGCAGAAAGAACCGTTCAACTTTTGCTGGATAAGGCTAATAAAAATGAGCTAGAACTCGATATAAAAGGTGGACAAAGTTTTCTTGATCCGATGTTTACATCAGTGGGCTTGGATCCGATTGAAGGCTTTCAGTTCCATGATGCGACCGCACTTGTTAAAGAGACGATTGTTCCAACACAACATATGATTTTTTGTCAGGTTTATGATGCGTTCATTGCTTCAGAGGTGAAACTGACCTTGATGGATATCCTGCCTGATGATTACCCTGTTACCATTGTGACGGCAGCGGGATCCTCTCAGGAAAAAATAACACAAGTTCCTTTATACGAATTAGATCGTGTAGCAGAAATCAACAATCTCACCAGTGTATATGTGCCGCCTGTAAAAGAGGACGAGCTCTTGTACAAGCAATTTACCCACTTCCGCCAAACCATCGCGATTCTAAGAGGACCGAATGGCTGTCCGTGGGATCAGAAGCAGACGCACGAATCCCTGAAAAAATATCTGATAGAAGAAGCGTATGAATTGATAGACGCCATTGATGAAGGGGATGTTGATGGGATCATGGAAGAGCTTGGGGATGTGTTGCTCCAGGTGATGCTGCATGCGCAAATCGGGGAAGACGAGGGCTACTTCAGCATAGAGGATGTCATAGAGGGCGTAAATGAAAAGATGATCCGCAGGCATCCCCATGTGTTCGGGGATATATCTGTCGAGGACGCAGATGAAGTGGTGAACAATTGGGAGCAGATTAAAAAGGCTGAAAAAGGAGAAAGAGCGGAGCAATCCATTCTTGATGCTGTGGCTAAAGGACTCCCGAATTTGACCAAGGCCTATCAATACCAGAAAAAAGCTGGGAAGGTAGGGTTTGATTGGGATGATGTCGCCCCGATGTGGGAGAAGGTATCAGAAGAAATCCAGGAGCTGAAGGAAGAAATCGCTAAGGATGGCAGCGCGGAGAAGATCGAAGCGGAATTCGGCGATATCCTGTTCGCCCTGGTGAATATAGCAAGATTCTATAAGATAGATCCGGAAGAAGCGGTTTCCGCCACCAACCGGAAATTCTATCGCAGGTTTACGTTTATCGAAAAAAAGGTAAAAGAGTTAGGGCTGGAATTCGAAGTCCTATCGTTGGAACAGCTGGATGAAATCTGGAATGAAGCGAAGAGGTTGGGATTATGAATCCAACCTTTAAAATAGGGGGAAACAAATATGCGTTTAGATAAATTTTTGAAAGTGTCACGGATCATCAAGCGACGTACGCTGGCAAAGGAAGTGGCTGAACAGGGACGTATTTCCATCAATGGAATTCAGGCGAAAGCGAGCAGCAATGTAAAAGCAGGTGACGAACTGACGATCCATTTCGGACAGAAAATCGTGACAGCATCTATCGACCACGTACAGGAAACAGCGAAAAAGGAAGAAGCGACAATGATGTATACGATTATCAAAGAAGAGAGAGTCGCACAAAGCGAGGAATAGAACTGGTAGGCTTGTTCTAAAAAAGAATCCCTTTCATATACATGTACTATCTTCAAGTAATGGATAGGTGAGGGATGAAAATGAACCAATACTATGAATCAGGTCATACGAATAAGCAGACTGTCCAGGAACAGGACATCGTGATGAGAAGCAGAAGATTGCTTGATATTACAGGGGTTAAACAAGTGGAAAGCTTCGATAATGAAGAGTTTCTACTTGAAACCGTTATGGGCTTTCTCTCCGTAAGGGGCCAAAACCTTCAGATGAAGAACCTGGATGTGGAAAAAGGGGTAGTCTCCATCAAAGGCAAGATCATGGAGATCATTTACCTCGACGACCAACAAGGAGAGAAAGCTAAAGGATTCTTTAGTAAGTTGTTCAAATGAGCCTGACCACTCAACTTTACACCATGCTTGCCATGATCGGAGTAGGCACGTATCTTGGAGCGGCCATTGATACGTATGGAAGGTTCATGAAAAGAGACAAAAGAGCGAGATGGATCGTGTTCCTGCACGACCTTCTCTTTTGGCTCTTGCAGGGTCTTGTTACATTCTATGTTTTGCTCCTTGTAAACGAAGGGGAGCTCCGCTTCTATATCCTCATCGCCCTTGTCTGCGGATATGCAGCGTATCAAAGCCTGTTTCGCTATTTGTATTTAAGTTTACTAGAGTCATTGATCCGACTATCCATCAGCGTATACCGCTTTATGGAGAAATTGGTGAAGATGCTGATTGTAAAACCCATTCAATTATTGGTACAAGCTATCATATTCATTTTAGTGGGGCTCTTTAAAGCGGTTTATTCGCTGGGGCGCTTTTTGCTTCTTTTGGTCTGGAAAATAATCAAACTTTGTACTCTACCATTCAAATGGCTCGGTATGCTAGGATGGAAACTGCTTCCGAAAGCCTGGAAAAAATATTTACAAAGTCTTTTCAAGAAATTTGCAGGATTTTTCTCACTAGTAAAGAATAGGAAACATAGTATAATGAATAGAGTAAGGAATTTCTGGAAAAAGCGCTAGGAGAGGAATGATAAGATGAGCGCGGCAAGAAACGAAAAAATAGCAAAAATCCATTCAGACTATTCAGACGCCAAACAAGAGCAGCATATAAAACAGCAAAAAAAACGCCGTGGACTTTATCGCCGTTTGTCATTATTCTTTTTGGTTGTAGTAATTTTTGGAATTCTTATGGGTAAAACACTTCTGGAGCAAAGGGCTATTTTGCAGGAAAAACAAGATAGAAAAGAAGCTGTGGAACAGGAGCTTGTACAGTTACAAAAAGAACAGCAGCGTTTGGAAGAAGAGATTGTGAAGCTGAACGATGATGAATATATTGCGAAGATCGCACGTAGAGATTATTTCATGTCAGAGGATGGGGAAATCATCTTTAATTTACCAGAGGATTCCTCATCTGAATAGTCGTTGTATTGACACCTCAATTGCTCTAGGTATAATGGTAGGTAAAGTGATTTATTTTTTATGATTTTAAGGAGGAGCATTTTTTTTATGTCAATCGAAGTAGGCAGCAAGTTACAGGGTAAGGTAACAGGAATAACTAATTTTGGCGCGTTTGTCGAGTTGCCAGGAGGAACAACAGGTCTAGTCCACATCAGTGAGGTTGCAGACAACTATGTGAAGGATATCAACGACCATCTGAAAGTTGGCGACGAGGTGCAAGTGAAGGTCATCAATGTGGAGAAGGACGGAAAAATCGGCCTATCCATCAAGAAGGCAAGCGATACTTACCGTGAGCCTCAGCCACGTTCTGCACAACCAACGCAACGCCCAAATAACCAAAACCGTCCTAACCAAGGAGGACGCCCACAGAGAAAAAGAGAAGAATTCCGTCCAAAGGAAAACTTCGAGCAAAAAATGGCAAGATTCTTAAAGGATAGCGAAGATCGTTTGACATCCCTGAAACGCAGCACGGAATCAAAACGTGGAGGTCGTGGAGCGAAAAGGGGATAACTTGCTGCTGAACATCACACATATATAAACGTACGTATAACGTTATGAAGCACGTCCCGGAAAATGGGGTGTGCTTTTTGTATTTATTGCGGATTATAAAAATAAAAGCTCTTTTAGTAAAGATTATTGCTTTAAGAATAGGGCTGGGCTAAATATAAGATGTCTACATTAACACCCTGATGGTTTCCGTTCCAGGTGTTCGCTTTCCGCGGGCGGCCTCGGGAGCCTCCTCGGCGCTTTTGCGGAAGCCACTGAAAAAGTGCTCCTATAGCTAGACAAACCTAAATTTTTTAAGGCTTGTCTAGTTATTTTATTTTATAATAAAAGTACTAACTTTAGGTGGTGTGCTTATGTTAACGAACCAAGAAAAATTCGCTTTGAGTCCCTATGCCAAGATTTATGACTTAGTAGTACCGAAAGATAACCTACTAAGAAGAATCAACGGAATTGTGGACTTTTCCTTCATACACGAAGAACTGAAAAATAAGTATTCCCTCGATAACGGACGTAATGCCATACCACCAATCAGAATGTTTAAATACTTATTGTTAAAGGTAATTTTCGACCTATCAGATGTAGACGTGGTGGAGCGCTCAAAATATGATATGTCATTTAAATTCTTTTTAGATATGGCTCCAGAAGAATCCGTAATCAACCCTAGCTCACTCACCAAATTCCGAAGACTTCGTCTTAAGGATATGGAAATTCTAGATATGTTAATTGGAAAAACTGTAGATATCGCAATCGAACATAATCTTATTAAACAAAACATAATCTTTATCGATTCTACACATACAAATTCTCGTTATAGATCTAAAACAGCTAAGCAATATCTTCAGGAAAAATCAAAACTATTGCGCAAAGCTGTCTACCAAATTGATGAAAAAGCAAAAAAAATATTCCCTGAAAAACCAGTAAGTAAAGATTTACAAGCAGAATTAGACTACACGGAAAATTTAGTAGATGTCTTAGAAAATAATCCACAATATTCACAGATCCCTGCAGTCAATGAAAAGCTAAACCATTTAAAAGAGGCATTTGAAGATTGTAATCACCAAACTCATTTCTCTACAGATTCCGACGCACGGGTTGGACATAAATCGAAAGACCACTCTTTTCTTGGATATAAAACCCACCTAGCTATTTCTGACGAAAGAATTATCACTGCTGCCGTAATCACATCAGGAGAAAAAGCCGATGGTAAATACCTAAAAGAACTAGTGGAGAAAACTAACCAGGCAGGGATGAAAGTAGATGCAGTAGGTGGAGATACCGCTTACTCCGGGAAAGATAATTTGATTTATACTCATAAAAAAAACATAAAACTTGTAGCGAAGCTGCATCCGGTCATCACAAACGGCACCCGGGAAAAAGAAGATGGTTTTGTATTTAATAAAGACGCAAACCGATTTACTTGTCCTGCTGGGCACTTATCGAAAACGAGTGGACTGATAAAGAAAAGGGGAACAAACCGTAACGATCAACTAAAATATTTCTGGAACGTTGAGGTTTGTAAAGCTTGCCCGATTCGTCGAGGGTGCTATAAAGAAGGAGCTAAGTCGAAGACCTACTCCATCCCTATAAAATCAAATGAACACTTAGAACAAGAAGCGTTTCAACAGACAGATGAATTCAAAGAACTTGCCCGCTCAAGATATAAAGTTGAAGCAAAGAATAGTGAGTTAAAGAATAGACATGGGTATGAAAAATCAAAAGCCGCAAGTCTATTTGGGATGCAAATTCAAGGTGCCACTACGATATTCGCAGTAAATTTAAAACGAATAGTTAAGCTAATCGATGAAAAATAAATAGTAAGATAGGGTGAAATGTGAGCTTAATTGGGTGGCAATTGCCAATTAAGCTCTTTTTGTTTAGTTTTTTAAATAAAATTCAAATAATAAACTCGTTTTTCAGTGGCTTCGCTTTTGCGCCTGCGGGGTCTCCCTTGACACGCTGCTCTCCCGCAGGAGTCTCACGCCTTGCACTCCAACCATCAGGGGTGACTCATAGTAACAAATTTGTCTTAATATCTTCCTAAAGGCAAGGAAATTGCATTATATCTTTATATTAGTTTCAGTATCGAATTTAATTTGTTTTAAGGCTCATTCATAAAGCAAATATGGTTTAAACCATGAGTTGATTGTAGCGGAGGACACTTGACTCCTGCGGGAAAGTAGAGGGCATGGGAGACCCCACAGGCGAAGCCGAGGAGGCTCCCATCCGTCCCCGCGGAAAGCAAGTGTCCGGAGTGGAAATCAACGGGCTGCATTTGATGTGTACATTTATCAGATTAGCAAAAATAAATACGAAAACACCTAAATTAAAAAACAAAAAAGCTGCCTCCAATTAGTAGAAACTAATCGGAAACAGCTAAATTGTATGACCCATACGGGATTCGAACCCGTGTTACCGCCGTGAAAGGGCGGTGTCTTAACCGCTTGACCAATGGGCCTTATTAAATTGGTAGCGGCGGAGGGAGTCGAACCCACGACCTCACGGGTATGAACCGTACGCTCTAGCCAGCTGAGCTACACCGCCAAGATAATAAGTTGTCATATGCGTGCGTATTAGGCACAAAAAATATATTACTAAGATATTAAATATATGTCAATACATTTTAAAAATGTAAGAATAATTAGAACATTATCCATGGTATTGCGTAGTGAATTTACAAAAACTGATGGACAGGAATAGCAAATGCGATGATTTCCTGACAGCTTTTCCCCCATTTCCCTGAATTACGTCGAACGTTTTTCATGAACGCCACTGCTCGTTTGACAAAACTTTTCCTTTTTCCTTTGTATAATGACCTCAATGAACCGAAACGGGAGTGGATATGATGGAGAGAATAGAAGGGAATATGGGGGAGCCAGTTTCTAATGTTCATCTAGGAAAGCTAAAAAAGGGACTGATAAGAAATATTCAAAATGCCAGGAGCAGGATTACATCCGTTCTTTTTCATCAAGGATTCTTGTTGGTCTTTATCGGCTTTCTTTTGGGACGGGCCCTGATCCTTGGAGAAGTGACGCCGTTCGCGCTGCCATTCTTTGCAGCAGTTTATTTTATGAAAAAGAAACGTGCAGGCTTGACCCTGATAGCACTGCTGATCGGATCCAGTACGGTATCCCTTATGACGGCTGCCTATGTGTTCGGAGGGATGATTCTATTCGTGCTCCTGTTCAGGTGGACGCTGGCATTGAAGTTCGAAGCGCTGAAAGCTTTGCCGTTTCTGGTCTTCCTGTCGGCATTCCTTTCCAAGTCGGCCATGCTGTATTTTACAACCGGAATTGTGGCCTATGACTGGATGATGATTGGGGTGGAAGCGGGGCTAGGCTTCATCCTGACGCTTATCTTCTTTCAAAGCATCCCGCTGATCATGATGAGAAAAAAGCGGCAGGCATTCAAGACCGAAGAAATTATTTGCCTCATTATCCTATTGGCCTCCGTACTGACAGGAACAATCGGCTGGACCATGTATGACATGGCCATTGAACATATATTATCAAGATACCTCGTACTGATCTTCGCGTTTGTCGCCGGTGCTACGATCGGATCGACTGTCGGGGTGGTCACAGGTTTGATTCTGAGCCTTGCTACCGTCTCGAATTTATACCAAATGAGCCTGCTTGCTTTTGCGGGGCTTTTAGGTGGCCTGCTGAGGGAAGGGAATAAACTCGGTGTATCCGTGGGACTGCTCCTTGGAACACTTTTGATTGGTATTTATGGCGAGGGAACAAATATGCTGATGCCGACAATCCTTGAATCGATGACGGCAGTGGTACTCTTTTTACTTACTCCGCAAAAAGCCATTTCCAATCTGGCGAAATTTATCCCCGGAACCGCAGAATACAATGCCGAACAGCAGCAATATCTAAGGAAAATACGGGATGTGACCGCCAACAGGGTTGAGCAGTTCTCCCATGTATTCCAGGCGCTGTCGAGCAGCTTTTCCAAATTTCAGTTTGAACAGCCGGATTCTGAGCAGGAAATGGATCTATTTTTGAGCAATGTGACAGAAAAGACATGTCAAAACTGCTTCAAGAAGGACCAGTGCTGGACACAGAATTTTCATAAAACCTATGAATATATGACGAAATTGATGGAGGACACCGAGGAGGGAACCATTAGTTTAAACGTCAAACTACAAAAGGAGTGGGATCGCCATTGTGTAAAATCAGAAAAAGTGAAGACTGTCATCAAGCACGAGTTAACCCAGTTCCACGCGAGTGAAAAGCTGAAAAAACAATTAATGGAGAGTAGGAGGTTGGTAGCCGATCAATTATTAGGGGTATCCCAGGTGATGGAGGATTTTGCGAAAGAAATCCAACGAGAGCGGGAGAATCATTATCTTCAGGAAGACCAAATACTAGATGCGCTGCAAGCGTTCGGTATCCAAATTGAACAAGTGGAAATCTACAGTGTCGAGCAGGGGAATGTCGATATAGAAATGACCGTTCCTTATTGCCAGGGAAGAGGCGAGTGTGAAAAGCTCATTGCTCCGATGCTTTCAGATATATTGAATGAAAACATTATGGTGAAAAAAGAAGAGTGTAATGCAGATAACAATGGATACTGCTATGTATCATTTGGCTCTGCGAAAGCATTTACGGTAGATACAGGAGTGGCACATGCGGCAAAAGGGGGAGGGCTTATATCGGGAGATAGTTTTTCCACTATAGAGTTGGGCCATGGGAAATTCGCCATCGCCATTAGTGATGGCATGGGAAATGGGGAGCGTGCACATTATGAGAGCAAAGAAACCTTAAAACTTTTACAGGAAATTCTGCAATCAGGCATCAAAGAAAAGGTCGCGATAAAATCGGTGAATTCCGTCCTATCGTTGCGAACGACAGATGAAATATTTACGACACTTGATCTAGCAATGATTGATCTTCAGGATGCTTCCGCAAAGTTTCTGAAGGTCGGATCGACGCCAAGCTTTGTAAAAAGGGGGGACCGTGTATTAAAAATAGAAGCCAGTAACCTACCGATGGGAATTATTCAGGAGTTCGATGTGGATGTCGTCAGCGAACAGTTGAAGGCTGGAGACTTGCTCATTATGATGAGTGACGGAATCTTTGAGGGTCCTAAGCATGTAGAGAACTATGATCTATGGATGAAACGGAAGGTGTCGGAGATCCAAACGGATGATCCGCAGGAAGTGGCAGATATCATTATGGAGGAGGTTATCAGAACCCGCTCAGGGCAGATACAGGATGACATGACCGTTGTGGTGGCAAAAATAGAGAGGAACATTCCAAAATGGGCAGCGATTCCTGCGTATCATTATCTATCAAAAAATCAAACGATGAAGGAGGCGTTGTGAAATTCAAGGTATAAATCCATGTGATTTCGTCCATGATGGCTAATGTAAATTATACGCATTAGGAGGGGACGAAACGTGTATAAAGGAACGTTGAAGCAAATTCTATTAATCACAGATGGGTGCTCGAATTCAGGGGAAGACCCGATTGCGATGGCAGCACTTGCGAAGGAACAGGATATTACGGTAAATGTCATTGGGGTAATGGATGAAGATACGATAGATGAGAGGGGCATGCAGGAAATTGAGGGGATTGCGATGTCTGGTGGCGGGGTAAGTCAGATCGTTTATGCGAAAAACTTGTCCCAGACCGTCCAGATGGTAACAAGAAAGGCGATGACCCAAACCTTGCAGGGGGTAATCAACAAAGAGCTTCAGCAAATTCTGGGCTCCAATTCTTCCATGGAGGACCTGCCTCCTGAAAAGCGCGGCGAGGTCATGGAAGTGGTGGATGAATTAGGGGAAACGGTATCGTTGCAAGTATTGATACTGGTGGATACGAGCGCCAGCATGAAATCCAAGCTTCCCACGGTAAAGGAAGCCCTGCTCGATCTTTCCCTTAGCCTAAATGCCAGAATGGGAGACAACCAGTTTTCGGCCTTTGTGTTTCCTGGAAAACGCCAGGAGGTGGAAAATATTCTGGATTGGACGCCGAAGCTAGAATCCCTATCAAGCATTTTCCCGAAATTGGCGACAGGGGGAATTACGCCTACAGGACCTGCACTTAAAGAAGCCATTCCTTATTTCAAGAAAACACGTAGCTTAAGGAGCTTGATTTCCGATGATGAACAATACTATGAAGAATCAGGTAGGTAACCTGCCTCAAGGAACGACCATCTTCGGAAAATGGCACCAAAAAAGTTACACGATTCTTAAGACGCTGGGATATGGTGCGACAGGATATGTGTACTTAACCAGAAGCTCAAGTGGATTAGCGGCACTGAAAATTAGTGAAAATAGTTCATCCATCACTTCTGAGGTTAACGTCCTACGTCATTTTTCGAAGGTCCGGGGATTTTCCCTCGGGCCTTCTTTGTTGGATGTGGATGATTGGATAATGGGCAATGGCCAAAAGGTATTCTCCTTCTATGTCATGGAATACCTGGAAGGAGAAGCATTCCTCACTTTTATTCAGAATAAGGGGATGGAATGGGCAGGGATACTTGTTCTGCAGCTGCTGACCGATCTCCAGACTCTGCACGAGGAAGGCTGGGTATTCGGCGATCTGAAGCCTGACAATCTGATTGTAACCGCGAACCCTCCCAAAGTACGGCTGATTGATGTAGGTGGGACCACGATACAAGGAAGAGCGATCAAGGAGTTTACGGAGTTCTTCGATAGAGGCTACTGGGGATTGGGTTCAAGAAAAGCAGAGCCGACCTACGACCTTTTTGCCGTAGCGATGATCATGATTCATACATGCTATCCGAAGCAATTCCAAAAAAACGGGGAGGGTGGAATCAAGCAGCTGTCATCCTATATACATGGAAATCTTTGGTTGCGCAAATATGAAAAGGTGCTTGTCCGTGCTTTGTCGGGACAGTATACTTCTGCGGCCGCAATGAAAAGGGAATTTCTGCAGGCAATGAGTGATTCCAAGCCTAGCGCGAAAGTTCAAGCTGCGCCACAGGGCAAAGCTAAAGCATCCCCACAGCAAACTTCAGCATCCTATACGAATCGCACGCAGAAAAACCGGGCACGGCAGCAAGCGACGCAAAGCCAGGTGGTACCTAAGAAAAGCAAGTCCAAGGGCTTTATTGAAACAAGTGTCCTGATTACCATTGTACTGGCTGCGTATTTTTTCTATATTTATGGAACACTGCTCTAGTACGATAGCGTTTAGTGCAAGAGAGAATGGGTATAAAGGGATATGGATGTTTTTACAAGTTGAAGGAACGAGCAACTGTTTTGCAGGGGGTTGCCTCAAGTGGTAGGATAAAGGAGAAAATTATACGTGTAAGTTCAAAGGAATGGGTATGATATATGTGGAACAATGTTTCTGCCTTTATTCAAAAGCATCATTTACTTCCTGAAGATTCCAAAGTGGTGATCGGAGTCAGTGGAGGTGCAGACTCCATCAGTCTGCTGCATTATTTAGTCAGTATCCGTGAGGAAAAGCGGTTGGAGTTGGTTGTAGCCCATGTGGACCATATGTTCAGGGGGAAGCAATCGGAAGAAGACATGCTTTTCGTAAAAGCGGAATGTGAGAAAAGAAATATTCTTTTTGAAGGGGCAAGAATCAATGTGTTGGCTTTTCAAAAGGAGAACAAATGGAGCGCGCAGGAAGCCGCAAGAAAGTGTCGCTACTCTTTCTATCAGGAAGTGATGGTAAAGCATCATGCGGATCTTCTGGCACTGGGCCATCATAGCGATGATCAGGTTGAAACAATGCTTATGAGAATGGGACGAGGCTCCTCCATTAATGGATATGCCGGGATTCTGCCGAAGCGCCCTTTCGGAAATGGTTGGATTATTCGCCCGCTTCTTTCCGTGACAAAGGAGGAAGTATTGGATTATGTTCAGCAAAACGGGCTCTCATACCGTCACGATCCAAGCAATGATAAGGACTCCTATCGCAGAAATCGGATAAGGAATCATGTGCTGCCTGTGCTTAAAGAAGAATTTCCTGCACTGAATGAGAAGTTTCAGAGCTTCAGTGAGCATTTACAAGAGGACAATTTCTTCTTGGAGGAATTAACCGAAAAAGAATGGAATAAAGTAATTAAAACCAAAAATGAAAGCAGAGTGGTCCTAAGGAGAAAACCTTTGCTTTTAATGGCAAAACCTTTACAAAGAAGAGGGTTTCAACTAATATTAAACTATCTCTATAATAATGAAATTCCTCCATCTCTTTCCTCTATACATATTGATAATTTGTTATCCTTATTGGAAAGTGAACACCCTTCTGGAATGTTACATTTCCCTAATGATTTGCAGGTTACTCGGTCCTACAATGATTGCACGTTGTCATTTGAAAATGAAAGGGCCATTCCCTTTCGTGCCATGATTGAAGTGCCTGGGAAGATAACATTGCCTACAAATGATGTAATCATTAGCGAGGTTTGGACACACTACAAACATGCTGTTCATGTAGAAAAGAACCAAGCTATCCTAGATTTATCGAAAGTAGCATTTCCGCTTCATGTCAGATCGAGGCTTAATGGGGATCGAATGAAGTTGAAGGGGACGCAGGGCTCCAAAAAACTGAAAAGCATCTTTATCGAAGCGAAAATTCCGATCGCAAGACGGGATTCATGGCCGGTGATAGTGGATGCAAATGAAACTGTTTTATGGGTGCCCATGCTGAAACGTTCGTCTTTTGAAGCAACAGAGGAAACGATGGGTCCAGTTTTAGTTTTAACCATTAAGAAGAGCTAACAGTTTGGGAGGCAACAACGAAATGAACAAAGATATTGAAAAAGTACTCTTTAGCGAAGAAGAGCTTCAAGCAAAGGTAAGAGAATTAGGTGCACAATTGACAGAGGACTACAGTGATCGTTTTCCACTGGCTATAGGTGTCCTTAAAGGCGCTATGCCATTCATGGGCGACCTGATTAAACGCATGGATACATATTTGGAAATGGATTTCATGGATGTTTCAAGCTATGGGAATTCCACTGTTTCCTCAGGAGAAGTTAAGATCTTGAAGGATTTGGACACATCTGTTGAAGGCAGAGATATCCTGATCATTGAGGATATCATTGATAGTGGTCTGACTCTTAGCTATCTAGTGGAGCTTTTCCGTTACCGTAAAGCAAAAACAATCAAGATTGTCACGCTGTTGGATAAGCCAAGCGGAAGAAAAGCTGATATTACAGCTGACTATGTCGGGTTTATCGTACCGGATGAATTCGTTGTGGGCTACGGACTTGATTATGCGGAAAGATACCGCAACCTCCCTTATATCGGAGTGTTAAAGCCTGAAATCTATACAAATAACGAAGAATAAAACTCTTTTCGTAAAGTTAGTTGCTTATGTTCGTGAAAAAATCGGCTTTTGGATTTTTTACAGCACATATCCCCCATATTATTTAAAGAGGAAATAATCTACTATAAGGGAAAAGAGCACGAAAGTGAATAATATTACGTGTTTAAGTTGGATACGTCAAAAGCAACAATGTATGCGAAAACAGCCAAGAATAAACACAAAAAACCTGATTTCTTGAATTGGATTAATTTTCTATGATACTATTGGTTTAGTTTGTCTATCGTGGGAGGAGGTAAGGGATGAACAGAATATTTCGAAACACCATATTTTATTTGCTGATATTTCTAGTGGTCATTGGGGTAGTGAGCTTCTTTAACAGCCCTAATTCGAAAGAAGACCCGATCACCTATAATACATTCATCCAAAATCTTGAAGAGAATAAAGTAGAAGAGTTTTCCATACAGCCTACTCGTTCCGTCTACGAGGTGCGCGGGAAAATTAAAGGTGCAGAAGAGGGCAAGACTTTTGTCACGGCTGTCCCGAATAGTCCAAGTGCTTTAGAACGTGTGGAAACCATTGCTGAAACAAATAACATTGTCATGAACGTGGAAAAAGCGGAAGAAACAAGCGGGTGGGTAACCTTCTTTACTTCCATCATTCCTTTTGTCATCATTTTCATCCTATTCTTCTTCTTGCTCAATCAAGCACAAGGCGGCGGAAGCCGAGTGATGAACTTTGGTAAAAGTAAGGCGAAGCTATATAGCGAGGAAAAGAAAAAGGTCAAATTCAAAGATGTTGCCGGTGCTGACGAAGAAAAGCAAGAGCTTGTAGAGGTTGTAGAGTTCCTTAAGGATCCTCGAAAATTCTCTGAGCTTGGTGCCCGCATTCCTAAAGGGGTCCTGTTGGTAGGTCCTCCGGGTACTGGTAAAACATTGCTTGCAAGAGCGGTAGCCGGTGAAGCTGGCGTACCATTCTTCTCCATCAGTGGATCTGACTTTGTGGAAATGTTCGTCGGGGTCGGTGCATCACGTGTGCGTGACCTTTTCGAAAACGCAAAGAAAAATGCACCTTGTATCATCTTTATCGATGAAATTGATGCAGTAGGTCGTCAACGTGGAGCAGGTCTGGGTGGAGGTCACGATGAGCGTGAGCAAACCCTTAACCAATTGCTGGTTGAGATGGACGGTTTCGGTGCCAATGAGGGTATCATCATTGTCGCTGCAACAAACCGACCGGATATTCTTGATCCAGCACTACTGCGTCCTGGACGTTTTGACCGTCAGATTACGGTGGACCGCCCAGATCTAAAGGGTCGTGAAGCAGTACTTCAAGTACATGCCCGCAACAAACCTTTAGATGACAACATTAATATGAAAACAATCGCGATGCGCACACCTGGTTTTTCGGGTGCCGACTTGGAAAACCTGTTAAATGAAGCTGCGTTAGTGGCAGCAAGACATGACAAAAAGAAAATCGATATGCTTGATATTGATGAAGCAATTGATCGTGTCATCGCTGGTCCAGCGAAAAAGAGCAGAGTCATTTCCAAGAAGGAGCGAAATATTGTCGCTTATCACGAAGCCGGCCATACCATTATTGGTGTCGTTCTTGATGAAGCGGATATGGTACACAAAGTCACCATCGTTCCTCGCGGGCAAGCTGGCGGTTATGCAGTGATGCTTCCAAAAGAAGATCGCTATTTCATGACAAAGCCGGAGCTGTTAGACAAGATTGTCGGATTGTTAGGTGGTCGTGTAGCAGAAGAATTGGTATTTGGAGAAGCGAGTACAGGGGCGCATAACGATTTCCAACGCGCAACTGCCATTGCCCGAAAAATGGTAACAGAGTACGGGATGAGCGAAAAGCTTGGACCGTTACAGTTCGGCCAGAATTCAGGCGGCCAAGTGTTCCTTGGGCGCGATATCCAAAACGAGCAGAACTACAGCGATGCCATTGCACACCAGATCGATACAGAAATTCAGCGTTTCATCAAAGAATCGTATGAACGTGCAAAACAAATCCTGACTGAAAACCGCGATAAGCTTGAGCTGGTTGCTCAGACTCTACTAGAGGTTGAAACACTTGATGCAGATCAAATCAAGAGCCTTGTGGAAAAAGGGAAACTACCAGAACTTCCTTTAACACCAGCAAATGGCCAAGATGATGTAAAAGTGAACATCAACACTAAAAAAGACGCGGACAAATTAGATACAACGGACGATAAGAAAGAATAACAAAAAGATGCCTGGGCTCAGGCATCTTTTTTTGTGGCTATGTTAAAACAAAAATGCAGTTATTGTGTATACTAGCTGTTGATTGGAGCAATAGGCGAAGTCTCCTCGAAAATGCGAGCATTTTCTTCGTGCGATGTATCGCTGCCGAAGTTTTCCTTGTCCCTTGGGTCGCTGCGCCTAGTGCGGAAATCAACAGCGGTGTTAAACAGAGCATTTTTATAGAGAGTTTTGTCGATTTGTGTATTTCCCACGGAATAAGTATTTTTTCTGGGATTGAATAAGGCGTTGTGTGGTATGATGTAGCCATGTAAATAGTTAGTAAAGTGGGGATTATAATGATATTTGTCTTGGATGTTGGGAATACAAATACTGTTATTGGTGTATACGAAGGAGAAGAGTTAAAGCATCATTGGAGAGTGGAAACGAGTCGGAACAAGACCGAGGATGAATTTGGGATGATCATCAAATCCCTCCTTGAGCATGTCGGCCTTTCCTTCAAAGATTTTGAAGGAATTATCATTTCGTCTGTAGTACCGCCAATCATGTTCTCTCTTGAAAGAATGTGCCAGAAATACTTTCATTTAAAACCGTTAGTAGTCGGTCCTGGGATAAAAACAGGCTTGAACATAAAATATGAAAATCCGAGAGAGGTCGGGGCAGACCGTATCGTAAATGCGGTAGCGGGTATCCACCTTTACGGCAGCCCGTTGGTCATTGTGGATTTTGGAACAGCTACCACCTATTGCTATATCAATGAGGACAAGCAATATATGGGCGGGGCCATCGCACCGGGTATCAGCATTTCAACGGAAGCCCTTTATTCCAGAGCTTCAAAGCTGCCAAGGATTGAGATAGCGCGACCTGAAGGTGTAATAGGGAAAAATACAGTAAGTGCCATGCAGGCAGGTATCCTTTTTGGGTATGTAGGCCAAGTGGAGGGAATTGTGGAGCGGATGAAACGTCAGTCTCCTATTCTTCCTAAAGTTATCGCAACTGGTGGACTTGCTTCCCTTATCGGAAATGAATCGGATGTCATCGATATTGTCGACCCGTTTTTAACGCTTAAAGGATTGCATTTGATCTATACAAAGAACACAAAAGAAGATTGAAATTAGAAAGGAGCAACATCAATGTCAGACTATCTTGTTAAAGCACTCGCCTTTGAAGGGCAAGTCCGTGCGTATTCAGTAAGAACAACAGACACCGTATCAGAGGCTCAAAAACGCCATCAAACCTGGCCAACCGCTTCTGCTGCACTAGGAAGAGCGATGTCCGCTTCTGTTATGCTAGGAGCAATGCTTAAAGGGGAAAACAAGCTTACCGTAAAGATTGATGGTGGTGGTCCAATTGGGGTCATCCTAGTGGACAGCAACGCAAAAGGACAGGTAAGAGGGTATGTGACCAATCCACAAACGCATTTTGATTTGAATCAACAGGGTAAGTTGGATGTTGCGCGTGCGGTGGGGACAAACGGAAATCTTTCTATCGTTAAAGACCTAGGTCTAAGAGAGCATTTTTCCGGCCAGACAGAATTGATTTCGGGAGAACTTGGTGAGGACTTCACCTATTATCTGGTCTCCTCTGAGCAAGTTCCATCTGCAGTGGGAGTAGGGGTGCTGGTAAATCCGGATAACTCGATTCTTGCGTCAGGCGGTTTCATCATTCAATTGATGCCAGGTACATCAGAAGAAACCATCACGGTGATTGAAGAAAAGATAAACAATATGACTCCAGTTTCGAAGTTGATAGAAAAAGGACTTACGCCGGAAGAACTTCTGATGGAGATTCTCGGAGCGGAAAATCTGAAGTTCCTGGAGACGTTACCGGTGGAATTTAAATGTCAATGTTCCAAGGAACGGTTTGAACGTGCAATCATCTCATTAGGGGAGAAGGAAATCACGGAAATCATAGAAGAAGAGGGACAAGCTGAGGCTATGTGCCATTTCTGCAATTCATCCTATAAATTCTCCAAGGAAGAGCTAGAAAGTATGAGAGAGCAAGTTAAAGGTTAGGTGACATAGATGCAGCAAAAGGGGCATTTAAAGAGAAAATGGTTATGGAATATAATTTTTGGACTCGTCATTATCAACTGTTTGACCCTGGCATTCTTAGCCAAGCAATCCTTTTCGCTGAAAGAGGCATCAGAAGCGGCGGCATTCGTTAATGGCAATGATAATGTAGTTGCCACTGTCGGTGATACGCCAATCACCAGAAAAGCATTGCTCCAGGAGCTTGAAAAGATGTATGGAGATGAAGTTTCACGGACGTTGGTAAACCAAGAGGTTGTCAAGCAGATGGCGAAAAAATATAAGGTAACCGTGTCGGATGAAGCAGTGGAGAGGGAATGGAACATGATCAAGACCATGTACACCCGTTCCCCGATGCTTCAGAATTCATCAGAAGAAGTAGTGAAGCAGCAGATCAAATCGAGCCTGCTTTTAGAGGAATTGCTTGTAAAGGATGTAACCATTCCGGAAGAAGAAATGGAATCCTACTATGAACAAAACAAAGAGACATTCGCCTTGGACGAAGCATTTCACCTTTCGCACATTGTAGTGGAGACAAAAAAAGAAGCGGAGGCCGTGATTAAAGACCTTAAAGGCGGTTCAAGTTTCTCCTCCCTTGCGATGGAAGTTTCAACGGATGAGCTTACAGCAAATCAGGGAGGCGACCTAGGTTTCCTGACTGCAAAAACAGAAATGTACCCAAGCGCCTATCTTGAAGAGGCACAAGGAATGAAAGATGCTTCTTGGAGTGATGCCATTTCTGTAGATGGACAATATGTGGTCTTGTATTTGCATGAAAAGGTCGAAGGGGTTACATATTCCTTTAAGGAAGTGAAAGACCAGATCAGACGTCAGCTTGCTTTGGAGCATATGGAAGGAACGGCGGACCCATCTATTTTTTGGGAAGAGGTAGGAGTGGAATGGAATCAACCTTCCGCCCAATAGGGATGCATATTTCGTCGATGCAAATAAATTGACAATTCAGACTAAATGGTGTTAAATGGAAGTAATTCCGACAAAAACACTAAGCTTTAATTGAATGGGGGAGTTCAAGTGGTACGAGTTGCAAATTCCATTGAAGAGTTAATCGGTCAAACACCTATAGTAAAACTGAATAGAATCGTTGAAGAGGATATGGCGGATGTCTACCTGAAGCTAGAATTCATGAACCCGGGAAGCAGCGTGAAGGACCGGATTGCTTTAGCGATGATTGATGCGGCAATAGAAGAGGGAACGCTGAAAGAGGGCGATACCATTATTGAACCTACGAGTGGAAACACAGGGATCGGTTTAGCGATGGTGGCAGCGGCTAAAGGGCTTAAGGCAATTTTGGTTATGCCTGATACTATGAGCTTGGAGCGACGCAACCTTCTGCGTGCTTATGGAGCAGAACTGGTACTGACACCAGGTGCAGAAGGTATGGGCGGTGCCATCCGAAAAGCGGAGGCCATCTCCAAGGAAAAAGATCTTTTCATGCCACAACAGTTTAATAATAAAGCAAACCCGGAAATTCATCGCAAAACCACAGGGAAAGAAATTGTGGAGCAGATGGGTGATCATCTGGATGCTTTCGTTTCCGGTATTGGAACAGGCGGAACAATTACCGGTGCAGGGGAAGTGCTGAAGGAAGCTTATCCTGGCATCAAGATTGTAGCGGTGGAGCCAACCGATTCCCCGGTGCTATCCGGCGGGAAACCAGGGCCGCATAAAATTCAGGGGATCGGAGCAGGATTTGTTCCTTCCATCCTTGATACGGAAATCTATGATCAAGTCATAACGGTCAAAAATGAGGAAGCCTTCGAATATGCCCGTCTTGCTGCAAAAGCAGAAGGCATTTTAGGAGGAATATCCTCTGGAGCTGCCATTTTTGCAGCATTGAAAGTGGCCAAGGAGCTAGGGAAGGGCAAAAAAGTGCTGGCGGTTATCCCGAGTAATGGGGAACGCTATTTGAGTACGGCGTTATATCAATTTGAAGAATAGGAAATGTTAAAGGAAAACAGGGTCCGTACTGTTTTCCTTTTTTTATGGTGTTCGCCGAAATTGTTGGTTTGACGAATAAAACATAGGCACGTAAATTTACCTAAAACCGTTCTTTTTTCATTGTATAAAATAATTCACTTTTTTAATAATGTGACGTTTACCTCTGTAAAAAATCCAAAAGCCGATTTTTTACGGTCATGAGCAACATACTTTCTCTTTTATTGGACTATAGAAGTGCAATAATCGACAAGTTTCATGTAGAATATAGGTAATATGCAAGTTAGGAGCGTGACAGCAAGAATGCAAAAAGTACCTGTTGGACGTAAGATAGCCTTGGGAGAGAATGAATGGTTTACCCGATATAAAGTGTTGGCTAAAAATAAACCCTATCATATTCTTTTGGAAAGTGGTCGTGGAGGAAGGTATTGTATCATGGGCCTGGACCCGGTAGCTTCCCTGAAAGGTAAAGATACAACGCTTGAAATCACGGATAAGGATGGGAACAAACATATAGTGAACGGTCATCCTTTGAAGAGGCTGAAAGAGTTTGTGTCAGACAGAACCACTAGAAGGCTGGAAGGCTTTCCTGATTTCACGGGTGGTGCCATCGGTTATTTGACCTATGATTGTGTGCGGTTCATTGAAGACCTTCCTTCTATTTCCGAAGACGATCTTGCCATACCGGACTTGTATTTCCTGCTGTTTGACGATGTGTTCGTTTATGATAAAGAGGAGAAGTCGCTCTACATGGTTGTCCATGTAAAGGAGGGAGAAGAAGCCTCTGCTGAGGAAATGCTCGATAGGTACCAAAACGCGTGGAGCAAACAGGCTGTATCTGTCACATATCCTTTTGAGTCTGTCAGCAATTCCTTGAAAAGGGAGGTTTCCTTTACGGAAGAATCTTTCATGGTAGCGGTGGAGAAGGTGCAGGAGTATATTGCACAAGGAGATGTATTCCAGGTGAACCTTTCCGTAAGGCAAGCGGAACCGCTTTTCACTCATCCAATGGAGATCTATACTGCTTTAAGAAAAATAAATCCTTCTCCATATATGGGCTATTTGCATTTTCCCGAGTTCCAGCTTGTAAGTGGATCTCCTGAGCTTTTAGTGAAGAAAAAAGGCGAGGTAGTAAGTACAAGACCGATAGCCGGGACTCGTTCTCGCGGAAAGACGGATGCGGAAGATCTGCTGCTTGCCAAGGAACTGATCGAAAATGAAAAGGAGCGCGCGGAGCACGTGATGCTGGTGGATCTGGAGCGCAATGACCTTGGAAGAGTGTGTCAGTACGGTACAGTGGAAGTGAATGAATTTATGGCGATAGAGAAATATTCGCATGTGATGCATATCGTTTCCAATGTGCAAGGAGTACTTGCGCAGGATAAAGATGTGGATGATATCATTGAAGCTACGTTTCCGGGTGGAACCATTACGGGTGCACCTAAGGTTCGGACGATGGAGATCATTGAAGAACTTGAGCCGGTAAGGCGTTCTGTTTATACTGGTTCTATAGGCTGGATCGGTTTTGATGGAGACATGGAACTGAACATTTCTATCCGTACGATGATTGCAAAAGATGGAATGGCCTATGTGCAAGCGGGAGCGGGAGTGGTAGTTGACTCTGTTCCAAAAAGAGAATACAAAGAGTCCCTGAAAAAAGCGGCAGCGCTTTGGAAGGCAAAAGAGTTGAGCGAAGAAGAGCAAAAATTACGAGCTGAGGTGAGAGTATGATTTTAATGATTGATAATTACGATTCCTTCACGTACAACCTTGTACAGTACTTGGGGGAGCTTGGTGAAGAACTTGTTGTAAAAAGAAACGATGAAATTACGATAGAAGAAATAGAGGAAATGGACCCGGAGTTTCTGATGATATCGCCCGGCCCATGTTCACCCAACGAAGCGGGTATATCCTTGGAGGTAATCCGGCATTTTGCGGGGAAAAAACCGATCTTTGGCGTCTGCCTTGGACATCAGTCCATTGCCCAGGTATTTGGCGGTGATGTCGTTCGGGCGGAAAGGCTGATGCACGGGAAAACCTCGGAAATGCACCATGATGAGAAAACCATCTTCCGTACCCTTGCCAATCCTTTTACGGCAACAAGATACCATTCCTTGATTGTAAAAAAAGAAACATTGCCCGATTGCTTTGAAATCACGGCATGGACGGACCAGGATGAAATAATGGCAATCCGCCACAAAGAGCTGCCAATCGAAGGGGTGCAGTTCCATCCGGAATCCATCATGACTTCTGTCGGCAAGGAATTGTTGCGCAACTTTATCGATACCTATTCCGCAAAGAAGGTGTAGCATGATTGTCTACAAGGATGGTTCGTGGCAGCCGCTCGAAAATACGAGCATTCCTGTCATGGACCATGGATTTTTATATGGTGTAGGGCTTTTTGAAACATTTCGGACCTATCAAGGATCACCATTTCTTTTCCAGGATCATTTGAACAGATTAAGAGAAGGTCTATCGTCCGTCTATATTGAATGGGAAGAGGATGATAAGTCCCTCCAGCAATTAATCGGGATGGCCCTAGAAAGAAACGGTCTGACCGACGGTGTCCTTCGTTTGAACGTCACTGCGGGCATCAGTAATTGGGGACTGCCCAATGAAACCTATACAAAGCCCTCCACCCTTCTATTCACGAGACCTGTAGCCCCGGTTCAGGATGAAGGAAGAAGAGCTGTATTTTTGCAGATTCCCCGCAATACCCCGGAGGGATCTGTTCGTCTTAAATCGCACCACTACCTTAATAATCTCTTAGGAAAACGGGAGATCGCCAAGCATGCTGATGCAGAGGGGATCTTCCTTACTAGAGAGGGGTACGTCTCCGAGGGGATCGTATCCAATGTTTTTTGGGTGAAGAACAATACCCTATACACTCCAAGTATTTCCACGGGAATCCTGAATGGGGTGACAAGGCAATATGTGATCCACTTGGCATCGCTGCTTGGAGTCAAAGTGGAAGAGGGCACTTTTACGAAAGACGATCTTCTGGGCAGTGAGGAAGTGTTTGTGACCAATTCTACACAGGAAATGGTCCGGATCGCCCGGGTGGATGAGGTTGAATTTCCAGTCATACGGCACCCGCTATTCGACCGTCTAAAAGAACTCTACAAAGAAAGCACCAACAGGCAGCTGCAGTCCTATCAACAGGCAAAGAGGGTTGAAATTCAAAATGGCAAAGACAAACTTATATCAGAGTAAACTAACGTGCGGCCCCTATGAGCTTCCACTTGGAGAGAAAACACTCATTATGGGAATCCTCAACGCCACTCCGGACTCCTTTTCGGATGGCGGAAAATACAATCATATAGATGTCGCGGTGGAACGCGCCAAGGAGCTGATTAAGCACGGAGCGAATATTATTGACATCGGCGGGGAATCCACTCGGCCCGGCAGCATGTATGTGGAAGTGGAGGAGGAACTGGAGCGGGTCATTCCCATCATTTCCGCCTTGGCAAAAGAAATAAAGGTGCCAATCTCCATCGACACGTATAAAGCCGAAGTGGCGAAGCAGGCCATTGAGGCCGGCGCGACTATCATTAACGATGTATGGGGGGCAAAAGCGGATCCCGATATGGCGAAGGTGGCGGCCGTTTACGGGGTCCCGATCATACTGATGCACAACCGTAAGGAACGGAACTATGCTCAGCTTATTCCGGATATGATCAGCGATCTCTATGAGAGTATTACTATTGCCAAGCAGGCCGGTGTGAAGGAAGAGAATATCGTGCTTGATCCGGGTATCGGTTTTGCAAAAACACAAGGGGATAATCTCGATGTGATGAACGCTCTGGAGCACTTCACGGGTCTAGGGTATCCGGTTCTGCTTGGAACCTCGAGAAAATCCTTCATCGGGCATGTGTTGGATGTACCCCCACAGGAAAGAATGGCAGGTACAGGGGCGACAGTGTGCCTTGGGATACAGAAGGGCTGTCAGATAGTTAGGGTGCATGATGTAAAAGAAATCGCCAGAATGGCCAAAATGATGGATGCCATGCTGCAAAGGGGAGGGAGCACTCATCGATAAAATCTATGTGAATCAGATGAAGTTTTACGGATACCATGGAGTTTTTCCGGAGGAGACGAAGCTCGGGCAACGATTTGTCATTGATTTAACTGTGGAGCTCGACCTGTCCAATGCCGGACAATCGGATGACCTTACACAATCGGTTAATTACGCTGACCTTTACAGCACGTGTCAGCAGGTAGTGGAAAAGGAAACCCACAAATTGGTGGAGACGGTTGCGGAACGAATTGCGGCAGATGTGCTGGGCAACTTTCCTCTTATTGAACGCTGCACAGTCAAAGCGATCAAGCCGGATCCTCCCATACCGGGACACTATGAATCGGTTGCCGTGGAAATTACAAGGAGCCGAAGATGAACAATACCTCCTATATTGCACTGGGGTCCAACCAAGGGGACCGAGCGGACATGCTGTGCCGCGCGATCAGGAAATTGGACGAAGATAAGGAAGTAGAAGTAGAGAAAACTTCCTCCATTTATGAAACTGATCCTGTCGGCTATACTGAGCAGGATAAATTTCTGAACATGGTAATTAAAGTAAATACCTCGTATGCCCCCCTTGAATTATTAAAGGTTCTACAAGAAACAGAGCATTTTTTTGGCAGAGAAAGAGAGATTCGATGGGGGCCCAGAACTTTAGACCTTGACATTTTATTGTATAACCAAGAAAATATTGAAAATGAAGAGCTTATTATTCCCCATCCGCGAATGTGGGAAAGAGCCTTTGTGTTGGTTCCTCTGATAGAGATTGCGGATAGTGCAGCTATTCCCAATAATATAGATAAACAAGCACTTCTTGAATTACAAGAAAGAGAAGGGGTACACGTATGGAAGCCGAAAAATGGGGAAGACGTATCCGTGCATTTCGAAAGCTGAAGGGATATACCCAAGAAGCCTTTGCCAAAAATTTAAACATATCTGTTTCCGTACTGGGAGAAGTAGAGCGCGGCAACCGGATGCCAAAAGAAGAATTCCTTCATGCCATTGCGGCAGAATTGAAGGTTCCGTTAGAAGAATTAACACCACCAGAACTAAGAACAAGAGAGGAGGTTAAAAGCTAATGTTGAAAATCGGTGATATTACATTGAAAAATCAAGTGGTACTGGCACCGATGGCTGGAGTATGCAACGCAGCGTTCCGTTTGACTGTCAAAGAATTCGGAGCGGGTCTTGTTTGTGCAGAGATGGTCAGCGACAAAGCCATTCTTTACAAAAACGCCAAAACAATGGGCATGCTCTACATTGATGAAAGAGAGAAACCGCTAAGCCTTCAGATTTTTGGAGGAGAAAAAGATACATTAGTAGAAGCGGCGAAATTCGTAGACAAAAATACGACCGCTGACATTATCGATATTAATATGGGATGCCCGGTCCCTAAAATCGTAAAATGTGATGCAGGGGCAAGATGGCTTCTCGATCCGAACAAAATCTATGAAATGGTTTCCGCGGTAGTAGATGCAGTGGACAAACCGGTTACAGTCAAAATGCGTACTGGCTGGGACGAGGAACATATCTATGCCATCGAGAATGCCCAAGCAGTGGAGCGTGCCGGCGGACAGGCGGTAGCGGTACATGGCCGTACCCGCGTCCAGATGTATGAAGGTCATGCAGATTGGGACATCATCAAGCAGGTAAAAGAAAACGTAAAAATCCCGGTAATCGGCAATGGCGATGTAGAAACCCTCAAGATGCGAAAAGGATGCTCGAGGAAACAGGAGTGGACGGCGTGATGATCGGGCGTGCCGCGCTTGGCAACCCATGGATGATCTACCGTACCGTGCAATACCTTGAAACCGGCAGGCTGGTAGGAGAGCCATCTGTTCGTGAAAAAATGGACGTGTGCAAGCTTCATCTGGACCGTCTGATCGACCTGAAAGGCGAAAATGTTGCCGTTCGTGAAATGCGCAAGCATGCCGCGTGGTATCTGAAGGGCATCCGTGGAAACGCGAAAGTGCGTAACTCCATCAATGAATGCAACACAAGATCAGATCTTGTCAGTCTGATAGACAGCTTGGTAGAAGAAAAAGAACAGCAGGAAATGAATATCCAGGTAATTTGACATGCCCACAAGGCTATCCTATAATACCCCTAGATTACCCTTCTAAACTGCCAGTCCGATGCTGGCAGTTTTAGCTTTATTTATAGTTGGTAAAAATATAAGATATAGTAATAGATGGAACGTGTTAGAAAAGAAATGTAATGACATGTACATAGAAGGAAAGAATAATATGAAGGTTGGAGTTGAGTGTGATGAGTCAAGAAGAATTAAACTTGAATGACCAATTATTGGTGAGACGGGAAAAACTGCAAAAGCACCGAGATAAAGGCTTGGATCCATTTGGAACAAGATTTGAACGTACAAACGATTCAAAACAGCTAATCGCTGAATACGGAGATATCGAAAAGGAGGAACTGGATACAAAAGAAATCTCTGTTACGATTGCTGGCCGCATTATGACAAAGCGCGGCAAAGGGAAAGCGGGCTTTGCTCACATTCAAGATCTGACTGGCCAAATCCAGCTATATATCCGTAAAGACGCGGTCGGAGATGATGCCTATGAAATTTTCAACTCAGCTGACATCGGAGATATCGTTGGAGTAACAGGTATGATTTTTAAAACTAAAGTTGGCGAGCTTTCCATTAAAGCTACTTCGTTTGAACTTCTGACAAAAGCATTACGTCCACTTCCTGAAAAATATCATGGCTTAAAAGACGTGGAGCAACGCTACCGTCAGCGCTACCTGGACTTGATTACCAATCCGGAAAGTAAAGAGACTTTTATCGCAAGAAGCAAAATCATTCAAGCGATGCGTCGCTACCTTGATGACCACGGTTACCTTGAAGTGGAAACACCGATGATGCACTCTATCGCAGGTGGAGCTTCAGCAAGACCATTCATCACGCACCACAATACATTGGATATGACTCTTTATATGCGTATTGCCATTGAGCTTCACTTGAAACGCCTGATTGTCGGGGGACTGGAGAAGGTCTATGAAATCGGACGTGTGTTCCGTAATGAAGGTGTGTCCACTCGACATAACCCGGAATTCACCATGATTGAACTGTACGAAGCGTATGCGGATTACAACGATATTATGAATCTTACAGAAAATCTGATTGCCCATATTGCCAAAGAAGTACTTGGCAGCACAAAAGTAATGTATGCCGATACCGAGGTGGACTTGACACCACAGTGGAAACGACTGCACATGGCTGACGCAGTTAAAGAAGCGACAGGTGTAGACTTCTGGCAGGAAATGACGGATGAAGAGGCGCATGCCCTTGCAAAAGAACACGGCATCCAAGTAACAGAACATATGCAATTCGGACACATCCTGAATGAGTTCTTCGAGCAGAAAGTGGAAGAAACACTGATACAGCCAACATTCATCTATGGCCACCCGGTGGAAATCTCCCCACTTGCAAAGAAAAATGCCGAAGACCCACGATTCACTGATCGCTTTGAATTGTTCATTGTAGGTCGTGAGCATGCTAATGCCTTCACGGAACTGAATGATCCTATCGATCAAAAAGAGAGATTCGAAGCGCAGCTCAAAGAAAAAGAGCAAGGAAACGACGAGGCGCATGAAATGGATCATGACTTCATTGAAGCTTTAGAATACGGAATGCCTCCTACAGGTGGACTCGGAATCGGTATAGATCGCATCGTGATGCTCTTAACCAATTCTCCTTCAATTAGGGATGTATTATTATTCCCGCAAATGAGACATCGTTAATAGTAAAGGGACTCTTCTTCATCAGTGAGAAGAGTCCCTTTTTTGCATTCTCAGAATCATATTATTGGAGTGTGCCTTGCACTGTCATTTCTATTGGATTCCTGCTTAGAATAATGCGATTATTACAACATTAAGGTTTCGTAAAATATATTACAAAAAGCTATTGCCTTTAGGGTTGTACGGTGGTATATTTATAAACGTTGTCACGAACGACAGCGTTTCTTCAAAAAAGAAATGAAAAAAGTTGTTGACACAGATTAATGAATTTGGTAAGATAATAAAGTCGCCTTGAGAGAGACGGCGTTAGAAAATGATCTTTGAAAACTAAACAAAACAACAGCGTCCACGTTAATCTTATAGGGATTAACAAAGAACGAAAAAGAAACATAAGCTAGTCAACATTTGAGCATAAGCTCAAACTCTTTATTGGAGAGTTTGATCCTGGCTCAGGATGAACGCTGGCGGCGTGCCTAATACATGCAAGTCGAGCGGACTTACAAAAGCTTGCTTTTGTAAGTCAGCGGCGGACGGGTGAGTAACACGTGGGCAACCTGCCCTTGAGACTGGGATAACTTCGGGAAACCGGAGCTAATACCGGATAATATAAGGAACCTCCTGGTTCCTTATTGAAAGATGGTTTCGGCTATCACTTAAGGATGGGCCCGCGGCGCATTAGCTAGTTGGTGAGGTAACGGCTCACCAAGGCGACGATGCGTAGCCGACCTGAGAGGGTGATCGGCCACACTGGGACTGAGACACGGCCCAGACTCCTACGGGAGGCAGCAGTAGGGAATCTTCCACAATGGACGAAAGTCTGATGGAGCAACGCCGCGTGAGTGATGAAGGCCTTCGGGTCGTAAAGCTCTGTTGTTAGGGAAGAACAAGTGCGAGAGTAACTGCTCGCACCTTGACGGTACCTAACCAGAAAGCCACGGCTAACTACGTGCCAGCAGCCGCGGTAATACGTAGGTGGCAAGCGTTATCCGGAATTATTGGGCGTAAAGCGCGCGCAGGTGGTTTCTTAAGTCTGATGTGAAAGCCCACGGCTCAACCGTGGAGGGTCATTGGAAACTGGGGAACTTGAGTGCAGAAGAGGAAAGTGGAATTCCAAGTGTAGCGGTGAAATGCGTAGAGATTTGGAGGAACACCAGTGGCGAAGGCGACTTTCTGGTCTGTAACTGACACTGAGGCGCGAAAGCGTGGGGAGCAAACAGGATTAGATACCCTGGTAGTCCACGCCGTAAACGATGAGTGCTAAGTGTTAGAGGGTTTCCGCCCTTTAGTGCTGCAGCTAACGCATTAAGCACTCCGCCTGGGGAGTACGGTCGCAAGACTGAAACTCAAAGGAATTGACGGGGGCCCGCACAAGCGGTGGAGCATGTGGTTTAATTCGAAGCAACGCGAAGAACCTTACCAGGTCTTGACATCCTCTGACAACCCTAGAGATAGGGCTTTCCCCTTCGGGGGACAGAGTGACAGGTGGTGCATGGTTGTCGTCAGCTCGTGTCGTGAGATGTTGGGTTAAGTCCCGCAACGAGCGCAACCCTTGATCTTAGTTGCCAGCATTAGGTTGGGCACTCTAAGGTGACTGCCGGTGACAAACCGGAGGAAGGTGGGGATGACGTCAAATCATCATGCCCCTTATGACCTGGGCTACACACGTGCTACAATGGACGGTACAAAGGGCAGCAAAACCGCGAGGTCGAGCCAATCCCATAAAACCGTTCTCAGTTCGGATTGCAGGCTGCAACTCGCCTGCATGAAGCCGGAATCGCTAGTAATCGCGGATCAGCATGCCGCGGTGAATACGTTCCGGGCCTTGTACACACCGCCCGTCACACCACGAGAGTTTGTAACACCCGAAGTCGGTGGGGTAACCTTTTGGAGCCAGCCGCCTAAGGTGGGACAGATGATTGGGGTGAAGTCGTAACAAGGTAGCCGTATCGGAAGGTGCGGCTGGATCACCTCCTTTCTAAGGAATATGACGCTGTTTGTTTTGTTTAGTTTTGAGAGAGCATTCTCTCTAATATGTTCCTTGAAAACTAGATAACGTTAAGTAATATCAAGATACATTCACAAGTATCGTTCATCTTAGTAATTTTCTTTTAAGATATCATCGCTGATATCGAAAAAACATGACAATTAGTTTGTCAACGGTTAAGTTATTAAGGGCGCACGGTGGATGCCTTGGCACTAGGAGCCGATGAAGGACGGGACTAACACCGATATGCTTCGGGGAGCTGTAAGTAAGCTTTGATCCGGAGATTTCCGAATGGGGAAACCCACTGCTCGTAATGGAGCAGTATCTTTACCTGAATACATAGGGTACTGAAGGCAGACCCGGGGAACTGAAACATCTTAGTACCCGGAGGAAGAGAAAGCAAACGCGATTTCCTGAGTAGCGGCGAGCGAAACGGAATTAGCCCAAACCAAGAGGCTTGCCTCTTGGGGTTGTAGGACACTCAACATGGAGTTACAAAGGAACGGGGTAAATGAAGCGATCTGGAAAGGTCCGTCATAGAAGGTAAAAACCCTGTAGTTGAAACTTCGTTCCCTCCTGAGTGGATCCTGAGTACGGCGGGACACGAGAAATCCCGTCGGAAGCAGGGAGGACCATCTCCCAAGGCTAAATACTCCCTAGTGACCGATAGTGAACCAGTACCGTGAGGGAAAGGTGAAAAGCACCCCGGAAGGGGAGTGAAATAGATCCTGAAACCGTGTGCCTACAAGTAGTTAGAGCCCGTTAATGGGTGATAGCGTGCCTTTTGTAGAATGAACCGGCGAGTTACGATCCCGTGCAAGGTTAAGTCGATGAGACGGAGCCGTAGCGAAAGCGAGTCTGAATAGGGCGAATGAGTACGTGGTCGTAGACCCGAAACCAGGTGATCTACCCATGTCCAGGGTGAAGTTCAGGTAACACTGAATGGAGGCCCGAACCGACTCACGTTGAAAAGTGAGCGGATGAGGTGTGGGTAGGGGTGAAATGCCAATCGAACCTGGAGATAGCTGGTTCTCTCCGAAATAGCTTTAGGGCTAGCCTCATATGTTAGAGTCTTGGAGGTAGAGCACTGATTGGACTAGGGGTCCTCATCGGATTACCGAATTCAGTCAAACTCCGAATGCCAAAGACTTATCTATGGGAGTCAGACTGCGAGTGATAAGATCCGTAGTCAAGAGGGAAACAGCCCAGACCGCCAGCTAAGGTCCCAAAGTATACGTTAAGTGGAAAAGGATGTGGAGTTGCTTAGACAACCAGGATGTTGGCTTAGAAGCAGCCACCATTTAAAGAGTGCGTAATAGCTCACTGGTCGAGTGACTCTGCGCCGAAAATGTACCGGGGCTAAACGTATCACCGAAGCTGCGGACTGTTCTTGCGAACAGTGGTAGGAGAGCGTTCTAAGGGCGTTGAAGCTAGACCGGAAGGACTGGTGGAGCGCTTAGAAGTGAGAATGCCGGTATGAGTAGCGAAAGAAGGGTGAGAATCCCTTCCACCGAATGCCTAAGGTTTCCTGAGGAAGGCTCGTCCGCTCAGGGTTAGTCGGGACCTAAGCCGAGGCCGAAAGGCGTAGGCGATGGATAACAGGTTGATATTCCTGTACCACCTCCACTCCGTTTGAGCAATGGGGGGACGCAGAAGGATAGGGTAAGCGCACTGTTGGATATGTGCGTCTAAGCAGCAAGGCTGAGAAGTAGGCAAATCCGCTTCTCATTAAGGCTGAGCTGTGACAGCGAGGGAAATATAGTACCGAAGTTCCTGATTTCACACTGCCAAGAAAAGCCTCTAGCGAGGAGTATGGTGCCCGTACCGCAAACCGACACAGGTAGGCGAGGAGAGAATCCTAAGGTGAGCGAGAGAACTCTGGTTAAGGAACTCGGCAAAATGACCCCGTAACTTCGGGAGAAGGGGTGCTCTGTTAGGGTGTTAAAGCCCGAGAGAGCCGCAGTGAATAGGCCCAGGCGACTGTTTAGCAAAAACACAGGTCTCTGCGAAGCCGTAAGGCGAAGTATAGGGGCTGACGCCTGCCCGGTGCTGGAAGGTTAAGGGGAGAGGTTAGCGCAAGCGAAGCTTTGAACCGAAGCCCCAGTAAACGGCGGCCGTAACTATAACGGTCCTAAGGTAGCGAAATTCCTTGTCGGGTAAGTTCCGACCCGCACGAAAGGCGTAACGATCTGGGCACTGTCTCAACCAGAGACTCGGTGAAATTATAGTACCTGTGAAGATGCAGGTTACCCGCGACAGGACGGAAAGACCCCGTGGAGCTTTACTGTAGCCTGATATTGAATTTTGGTACAGCTTGTACAGGATAGGTAGGAGCCTGAGAAGCCGGAGCGCTAGCTTCGGTGGAGGCGTCGGTGGGATACTACCCTGGCTGTATTGAAATTCTAACCCGCAGCCCTTATCGGGCTGGGAGACAGTGTCAGGTGGGCAGTTTGACTGGGGCGGTCGCCTCCTAAAGAGTAACGGAGGCGCCCAAAGGTTCCCTCAGAATGGTTGGAAATCATTCGCAGAGTGTAAAGGCACAAGGGAGCTTGACTGCGAGACCTACAAGTCGAGCAGGGACGAAAGTCGGGCTTAGTGATCCGGTGGTTCCGCATGGAAGGGCCATCGCTCAACGGATAAAAGCTACCCCGGGGATAACAGGCTTATCTCCCCCAAGAGTCCACATCGACGGGGAGGTTTGGCACCTCGATGTCGGCTCATCGCATCCTGGGGCTGTAGTCGGTCCCAAGGGTTGGGCTGTTCGCCCATTAAAGCGGTACGCGAGCTGGGTTCAGAACGTCGTGAGACAGTTCGGTCCCTATCCGTCGTGGGCGCAGGAAATTTGAGAGGAGCTGTCCTTAGTACGAGAGGACCGGGATGGACGCACCGCTGGTGTACCAGTTGTCTTGCCAAAGGCATAGCTGGGTAGCTACGTGCGGACGGGATAAGTGCTGAAAGCATCTAAGCATGAAGCCCCCCTCAAGATGAGATTTCCTTTTACTTCGGTAAGTAAGATCCCTGAAAGATGATCAGGTAGATAGGTTCGAGGTGGAAGCATGGCGACATGTGGAGCTGACGAATACTAATCGATCGAGGACTTAACCCAAAAAACAATGAACGGCACTTGTGAATCTTGGTAAGAAAAACGTTATCTAGTTTTGAAGGAATATAGCAAATAATGCTTGATTTTCTTTCAAAAGTTTATATAATATTAATAGTCTGGTGGCGATAGCGAAGAGGTCACACCCGTTCCCATACCGAACACGGAAGTTAAGCTCTTCAGCGCCAATGGTAGTTGGGGGCTGTCCCCCTGTGAGAGTAGGACGTTGCCAGGCTATATATATTCGGAGGATTAGCTCAGCTGGGAGAGCATCTGCCTTACAAGCAGAGGGTCGGCGGTTCGATCCCGTCATCCTCCACCATGATTTTTTCACGTAGTGAAAAGAATATATTTTCTTGCCGGTGTAGCTCAGTTGGTAGAGCAACTGACTTGTAATCAGTAGGTCGTGGGTTCGACTCCTATCGCCGGCACCACTTTTCTCAAATATATATCATTTAGTGCCATTAGCTCAGTCGGTAGAGCATCTGACTTTTAATCAGAGGGTCGAAGGTTCGAGTCCTTCATGGCACACCATTTATCATGCGGGTGTGGCGGAATTGGCAGACGCGCTAGACTTAGGATCTAGTGTCTTTGACGTGGGGGTTCGAGTCCCTTCACCCGCATTGTAATTTTATAACGCGGAAGTAGTTCAGTGGTAGAACACCACCTTGCCAAGGTGGGGGTCGCGGGTTCGAATCCCGTCTTCCGCTCCAACGACTTGCCGGGGTGGCGGAACTGGCAGACGCACAGGACTTAAAATCCTGCGGTAGGTGACTACCGTACCGGTTCGATTCCGGTCCTCGGCACCACAGTTTTTTCAATATTGAAATAAAACTTTCATATATTAGCGCCCGTAGCTCAATTGGATAGAGCGTTTGACTACGGATCAAAAGGTTAGGGGTTCGAGTCCTCTCGGGCGCGCCATTTACGGGGAGTAGCTCAGCTTGGTAGAGCACTTGGTTTGGGACCAAGGGGTCGCAGGTTCGAATCCTGTCTTCCCGACCAGTAGAACTTTATATTTGGGGCCTTAGCTCAGCTGGGAGAGCGCCTGCTTTGCACGCAGGAGGTCAGCGGTTCGATCCCGCTAGGCTCCACCAACAGTATTTTGAAAATGATCTTTGAAAACTAAACAAAACAACAGCGTCCACGTTAATCTTATAGGGATTAACAAAGAACGAAAAAGAAACATAAGCTAGTCAACATTTGAGCATAAGCTCAAACTCTTTATTGGAGAGTTTGATCCTGGCTCAGGATGAACGCTGGCGGCGTGCCTAATACATGCAAGTCGAGCGGACTTACAAAAGCTTGCTTTTGTAAGTCAGCGGCGGACGGGTGAGTAACACGTGGGCAACCTGCCCTTGAGACTGGGATAACTTCGGGAAACCGGAGCTAATACCGGATAATATAAGGAACCTCCTGGTTCCTTATTGAAAGATGGTTTCGGCTATCACTTAAGGATGGGCCCGCGGCGCATTAGCTAGTTGGTGAGGTAACGGCTCACCAAGGCGACGATGCGTAGCCGACCTGAGAGGGTGATCGGCCACACTGGGACTGAGACACGGCCCAGACTCCTACGGGAGGCAGCAGTAGGGAATCTTCCACAATGGACGAAAGTCTGATGGAGCAACGCCGCGTGAGTGATGAAGGCCTTCGGGTCGTAAAGCTCTGTTGTTAGGGAAGAACAAGTGCGAGAGTAACTGCTCGCACCTTGACGGTACCTAACCAGAAAGCCACGGCTAACTACGTGCCAGCAGCCGCGGTAATACGTAGGTGGCAAGCGTTATCCGGAATTATTGGGCGTAAAGCGCGCGCAGGTGGTTTCTTAAGTCTGATGTGAAAGCCCACGGCTCAACCGTGGAGGGTCATTGGAAACTGGGGAACTTGAGTGCAGAAGAGGAAAGTGGAATTCCAAGTGTAGCGGTGAAATGCGTAGAGATTTGGAGGAACACCAGTGGCGAAGGCGACTTTCTGGTCTGTAACTGACACTGAGGCGCGAAAGCGTGGGGAGCAAACAGGATTAGATACCCTGGTAGTCCACGCCGTAAACGATGAGTGCTAAGTGTTAGAGGGTTTCCGCCCTTTAGTGCTGCAGCTAACGCATTAAGCACTCCGCCTGGGGAGTACGGTCGCAAGACTGAAACTCAAAGGAATTGACGGGGGCCCGCACAAGCGGTGGAGCATGTGGTTTAATTCGAAGCAACGCGAAGAACCTTACCAGGTCTTGACATCCTCTGACAACCCTAGAGATAGGGCTTTCCCCTTCGGGGGACAGAGTGACAGGTGGTGCATGGTTGTCGTCAGCTCGTGTCGTGAGATGTTGGGTTAAGTCCCGCAACGAGCGCAACCCTTGATCTTAGTTGCCAGCATTAGGTTGGGCACTCTAAGGTGACTGCCGGTGACAAACCGGAGGAAGGTGGGGATGACGTCAAATCATCATGCCCCTTATGACCTGGGCTACACACGTGCTACAATGGACGGTACAAAGGGCAGCAAAACCGCGAGGTCGAGCCAATCCCATAAAACCGTTCTCAGTTCGGATTGCAGGCTGCAACTCGCCTGCATGAAGCCGGAATCGCTAGTAATCGCGGATCAGCATGCCGCGGTGAATACGTTCCCGGGCCTTGTACACACCGCCCGTCACACCACGAGAGTTTGTAACACCCGAAGTCGGTGGGGTAACCTTTTGGAGCCAGCCGCCTAAGGTGGGACAGATGATTGGGGTGAAGTCGTAACAAGGTAGCCGTATCGGAAGGTGCGGCTGGATCACCTCCTTTCTAAGGAATATGACGCTGTTTGTTTTGTTTAGTTTTGAGAGAGCATTCTCTCTAATATGTTCCTTGAAAACTAGATAACGTTAAGTAATATCAAGATACATTCACAAGTATCGTTCATCTTAGTAATTTTCTTTTAAGATATCATCGCTGATATCGAAAAAACATGACAATTAGTTTGTCAACGGTTAAGTTATTAAGGGCGCACGGTGGATGCCTTGGCACTAGGAGCCGATGAAGGACGGGACTAACACCGATATGCTTCGGGGAGCTGTAAGTAAGCTTTGATCCGGAGATTTCCGAATGGGGAAACCCACTGCTCGTAATGGAGCAGTATCTTTACCTGAATACATAGGGTACTGAAGGCAGACCCGGGGAACTGAAACATCTTAGTACCCGGAGGAAGAGAAAGCAAACGCGATTTCCTGAGTAGCGGCGAGCGAAACGGAATTAGCCCAAACCAAGAGGCTTGCCTCTTGGGGTTGTAGGACACTCAACATGGAGTTACAAAGGAACGGGGTAAATGAAGCGATCTGGAAAGGTCCGTCATAGAAGGTAAAAACCCTGTAGTTGAAACTTCGTTCCCTCCTGAGTGGATCCTGAGTACGGCGGGACACGAGAAATCCCGTCGGAAGCAGGGAGGACCATCTCCCAAGGCTAAATACTCCCTAGTGACCGATAGTGAACCAGTACCGTGAGGGAAAGGTGAAAAGCACCCCGGAAGGGGAGTGAAATAGATCCTGAAACCGTGTGCCTACAAGTAGTTAGAGCCCGTTAATGGGTGATAGCGTGCCTTTTGTAGAATGAACCGGCGAGTTACGATCCCGTGCAAGGTTAAGTCGATGAGACGGAGCCGTAGCGAAAGCGAGTCTGAATAGGGCGAATGAGTACGTGGTCGTAGACCCGAAACCAGGTGATCTACCCATGTCCAGGGTGAAGTTCAGGTAACACTGAATGGAGGCCCGAACCGACTCACGTTGAAAAGTGAGCGGATGAGGTGTGGGTAGGGGTGAAATGCCAATCGAACCTGGAGATAGCTGGTTCTCTCCGAAATAGCTTTAGGGCTAGCCTCATATGTTAGAGTCTTGGAGGTAGAGCACTGATTGGACTAGGGGTCCTCATCGGATTACCGAATTCAGTCAAACTCCGAATGCCAAAGACTTATCTATGGGAGTCAGACTGCGAGTGATAAGATCCGTAGTCAAGAGGGAAACAGCCCAGACCGCCAGCTAAGGTCCCAAAGTATACGTTAAGTGGAAAAGGATGTGGAGTTGCTTAGACAACCAGGATGTTGGCTTAGAAGCAGCCACCATTTAAAGAGTGCGTAATAGCTCACTGGTCGAGTGACTCTGCGCCGAAAATGTACCGGGGCTAAACGTATCACCGAAGCTGCGGACTGTTCTTGCGAACAGTGGTAGGAGAGCGTTCTAAGGGCGTTGAAGCTAGACCGGAAGGACTGGTGGAGCGCTTAGAAGTGAGAATGCCGGTATGAGTAGCGAAAGAAGGGTGAGAATCCCTTCCACCGAATGCCTAAGGTTTCCTGAGGAAGGCTCGTCCGCTCAGGGTTAGTCGGGACCTAAGCCGAGGCCGAAAGGCGTAGGCGATGGATAACAGGTTGATATTCCTGTACCACCTCCACTCCGTTTGAGCAATGGGGGGACGCAGAAGGATAGGGTAAGCGCACTGTTGGATATGTGCGTCTAAGCAGCAAGGCTGAGAAGTAGGCAAATCCGCTTCTCATTAAGGCTGAGCTGTGACAGCGAGGGAAATATAGTACCGAAGTTCCTGATTTCACACTGCCAAGAAAAGCCTCTAGCGAGGAGTATGGTGCCCGTACCGCAAACCGACACAGGTAGGCGAGGAGAGAATCCTAAGGTGAGCGAGAGAACTCTGGTTAAGGAACTCGGCAAAATGACCCCGTAACTTCGGGAGAAGGGGTGCTCTGTTAGGGTGTTAAAGCCCGAGAGAGCCGCAGTGAATAGGCCCAGGCGACTGTTTAGCAAAAACACAGGTCTCTGCGAAGCCGTAAGGCGAAGTATAGGGGCTGACGCCTGCCCGGTGCTGGAAGGTTAAGGGGAGAGGTTAGCGCAAGCGAAGCTTTGAACCGAAGCCCCAGTAAACGGCGGCCGTAACTATAACGGTCCTAAGGTAGCGAAATTCCTTGTCGGGTAAGTTCCGACCCGCACGAAAGGCGTAACGATCTGGGCACTGTCTCAACCAGAGACTCGGTGAAATTATAGTACCTGTGAAGATGCAGGTTACCCGCGACAGGACGGAAAGACCCCGTGGAGCTTTACTGTAGCCTGATATTGAATTTTGGTACAGCTTGTACAGGATAGGTAGGAGCCTGAGAAGCCGGAGCGCTAGCTTCGGTGGAGGCGTCGGTGGGATACTACCCTGGCTGTATTGAAATTCTAACCCGCAGCCCTTATCGGGCTGGGAGACAGTGTCAGGTGGGCAGTTTGACTGGGGCGGTCGCCTCCTAAAGAGTAACGGAGGCGCCCAAAGGTTCCCTCAGAATGGTTGGAAATCATTCGCAGAGTGTAAAGGCACAAGGGAGCTTGACTGCGAGACCTACAAGTCGAGCAGGGACGAAAGTCGGGCTTAGTGATCCGGTGGTTCCGCATGGAAGGGCCATCGCTCAACGGATAAAAGCTACCCCGGGGATAACAGGCTTATCTCCCCCAAGAGTCCACATCGACGGGGAGGTTTGGCACCTCGATGTCGGCTCATCGCATCCTGGGGCTGTAGTCGGTCCCAAGGGTTGGGCTGTTCGCCCATTAAAGCGGTACGCGAGCTGGGTTCAGAACGTCGTGAGACAGTTCGGTCCCTATCCGTCGTGGGCGCAGGAAATTTGAGAGGAGCTGTCCTTAGTACGAGAGGACCGGGATGGACGCACCGCTGGTGTACCAGTTGTCTTGCCAAAGGCATAGCTGGGTAGCTACGTGCGGACGGGATAAGTGCTGAAAGCATCTAAGCATGAAGCCCCCCTCAAGATGAGATTTCCTTTTGCTTCTAGCAAGTAAGATCCCTGAAAGATGATCAGGTAGATAGGTTCGAGGTGGAAGCATGGCGACATGTGGAGCTGACGAATACTAATCGATCGAGGACTTAACCCAAAAAACAATGAACGGCACTTGTGAATCTTGGTAAGAAAATACGTTATCTAGTTTTGAAGGAACATCCTTCAATTGAATATGTCTGGTAATGATGGCGAAGAGGCCACACCCGTTCCCATACCGAACACGGAAGTTAAGCTCTTCAGCGCCGATGGTAGTTGGGGGCTGTCCCCCTGTGAGAGTAGGACGTTGCCAGGCAAATTTAGAGGAGAGATCAGCGCTTTGGGTGCTGGTCTTTTTTTGTGTTGTTTGGGGTTTGGTTTTTTAGATGGGGTGTTGTGGGGGATGGTACTTATTAGTGCCAGGGCCCTCTTTTTTTGTTTGGTGGAGAAAGAGGTTGGGTGGTGGGTGGAGGGGCCAGGCACTGATGTGGGTGGGGGAGTTGTTTTGTTTATTGTTCTTTGGATGAGTGTGGTGGGGGGATGGTACTTATTAGTGCCAGGCCCCTCTTTTTTTGTTTGGGGGAGAAAGAGATTGGGTGGTGGATGGAGGGGCCTGGCACTGGTGTGGTGGAGGGAGTGGTGTTTGGTTCTGGTTCTTTGAATATTTTGTTGTGGGGAGCGGTACATAGTAGTGCCAGGCCCCTCTTTTTTTGTTTGGGGGAAAAAGAGGTTGGGTGGTTGGTGGAGGGGCCAGGCACTGGTGTAGGTGGGGGGATGGTACTTAGTAGTGCTAGGCGCTGGCCTAGGAAAGGCAGAATGATACCCTTACATCGCTCAAAATCAGGTAGTGAGGGAATCAAACAGGCGGAATGATTCCCTGTCTCCACTCAAAATCAAGCAGTGAGGGTATCAAATAGACAGAATGATACCCTTACACGCTCAAAATCTAAATACTGAAGGAATCAACCAAGCCGAATGGTACCCTCATACACTCCAAAATCAGTTACCGAGGGAATCAATCAAGTTAATTGCCAGGAAAGTTAGGAGAAAAATTAGTACTAATGAGGCACTGGTGTGGTGTTTGGTTTATGTTCTTTGTATATTTTGTTGTGAGGAGCGGTACTTATCAGTGCCAGGCCCCTCTTTATTTGTTTGGCGGAGAAAGAGGTTGATAGTGGATGGAGGGGCCAGGCACTGGTGTGGGAAGGACGGCGTTTTCATGTAAGCCTCCTATGCCCGGCACATACCTAAACCAAGACCCGCCCCCAGCAAACCGATATTTTCACCATACATACAACCGCCTCCCAAATCACCATTTCAACTTCTCTGAACAAATTTGACCAATTGATGTTTACATCCTGGCCAAAAGTGGAATTCTGTTGTTGTGAGAGATATTTATTGAAAATTTTTTGGTGGTCTTATATATTTTAATTATAGTCAAAGATAGTCAAGGTCAGATGGGGGGATAGCATGAGGAACATATCTGATGTCATTGAACAATATTTAAAGCAGGTTTTAGAGCGAAGCAGGGAGAATTCTGCGGAGATAAAACGGAGTGAGATTGCTGATAAGTTTGAATGTGTACCTTCTCAGATCAATTATGTGATAAATACGAGATTTACAATTGAACGAGGATATCTGGTGGAGAGTAAGCGCGGTGGCGGTGGTTATATCAGGATCATAAAGATAAAGACCCATGATCACTTGCAGCTTATTGACCAGATTATTAATTTGATAGATGTGCGTGTTTCGCAATCGAGTGCAGAGGATGTTATTTTTCGATTAGTGGAGGAGAAGGTAATTTCTGCACGCGAGGCGAAGATAATGGTTAGTGTGATGGATCGTTCTGTTATCTATTTAGGGTTGCCGGAGAGAGATGAGCTGCGGGCAAGAATGCTAAAAGCGATGCTTACTACTCTTAAGTACCGTTAAGGGGGAAAACACGATGGTGTGTCAGGAATGTAAGGAGCGTCCTGCGACGTTGCATGTTACGAAAGTGATTAACGGGGAGAAGTCGGAAGTGCATATCTGTGAGCAGTGCGCACAGGAAAAGGGAAACATGTCCATGTTCTCCGGGGGATCGGGGTTTTCTTTAAATAATCTGATTGCTGGATTGTTAAATTCAGAGCAGCTGATTTCGAACAAAAAGCCGGAGGAGTTCAAGGAGACCAAGGTCCTCCAATGTGAACGGTGCAAGATGACATTTCCGCAGTTCACCAAAATTGGACGGTTTGGCTGTTCGGAATGCTATCGGACATTTGAGGATAAGATGCAGCCGATTTTGAAAAGGTTTCATAGCGGCAATACGGTGCATGCGGGTAAGATCCCCAAGCGGATTGGTGGAAGCATGCATGTCAGAAAAGAGATAGATGCGCTAAAAGAAGAATTAAAAGAACTTATCTTACAGGAAGAGTTCGAAAGCGCAGCGAATATAAGAGATAAGATTAGAGGGTTGGAAAAGAAATTAAGTGATAAAAGAGAGGAGGAGCAATAAATGTCTCTTGAACACTTTTTGAATAATGAAGTCAGTTCCTGGATGAAGCAGGAGGGCCCCGCTTCTGATATTGTGCTTAGCAGCAGAGTGAGGCTGGCCAGGAATCTGGAGGAGATGCGATTTCCTACCGTTTCTAGCAATGAGGAGGCAAAGGAAATCGTCGAAACGTTGAGAACACATTTTTCCGAGCGGACCTTTCAGGAACTTGGTGAATTGGAGTTTCTTGTTATGGAGGAGCTCAACGCGCTGCAGAAAAGAGTCCTGGTGGAGAAGCATCTGATCAGTCCGCAGCTTGCAGAACATTCGACGTATGGTGCATGTTTGCTATCACCGAATGAAGAAGTGAGCATTATGATAAATGAAGAGGATCATATTCGTATTCAGTGTCTTTTTCCAGGACTGCAGCTGAAAGAAGCTTTACAGATGGCCAATGGGCTCGATGATTGGCTGGAGGAAAAGATAGATTATGCTTTTGATGAAAAACGAGGTTACTTAACCAGCTGCCCGACCAATGTGGGGACAGGGATGAGGGCTTCGGTGATGATGCACTTGCCGGCACTTGTTATGACTCAGCAAATGAACCGTATTGTCCCGGCAATCAACCAGTTGGGGCTGGTAGTGAGAGGGATTTACGGGGAAGGCAGCGAAGCGTTAGGAAACATTTTTCAAATTTCGAATCAACTGACTCTAGGAAAATCTGAAGAGGATATTGTGAATGACCTGCTTAGTGTGGTGCAGCAACTAATTGCACAGGAGAGGTCGGCAAGGGAAGCATTAGTTAAAACTTCCAACATACAATTAGAAGACAGAGTTTTTCGTTCCTATGGTATATTGGCCCATAGCCGGGTGATGGAAACGAAGGAAGCGGCAAAATGCTTATCCGATGTACGACTTGGCATTGACTTGGGGTATATCGAGAATATATCGAGATCCATTTTGAATGAATTGATGATTTTAACGCAGCCAGGCTTTTTGCAGCAGTATGCTGGCGGTCCATTAAGACCAGATGAACGAGATATTCGTAGAGCGAGCTTAATTAGAGAAAGACTTCGTTTAAAATTATAAATTACTCGGGAGGCGATTATATATGATGTTCGGTAGATTTACAGAGAGAGCACAGAAAGTACTTGCATTAGCACAGGAAGAGGCACTTCGTTTAAGCCATAATAATATTGGGACAGAGCATATCCTGTTAGGACTGGTAAGAGAGGGAGAGGGTATTGCCGCTAAAGCGCTGATTGCTCTTGGCCTTGGTCCGGAGAAGATTCAAAAAGAAGTGGAGAATTTGATTGGACGTGGACAAGATAGCGGACAATCCATTCCGCACTACACACCTCGTGCGAAGAAAGTGATTGAGCTTTCCATGGATGAAGCCCGTAAGTTGGGACATTCCTATGTAGGCACAGAGCATATCCTCCTCGGCTTGATCCGTGAAGGCGAGGGAGTGGCGGCACGTGTACTGAATAATCTTGGTGTCAGCCTGAACAAGGCTCGCCAGCAGGTGCTTCAGCTACTGGGCAGCAATGAATCTTCAGGAGGCCATCAGGGTGGAGCTTCCCAGAATGTGAACACACCTACACTTGATAGTCTTGCGCGTGACCTTACAGCTGTTGCAAGAGAAGGTAGCCTGGATCCGGTAATCGGAAGAGCAAAAGAAATTCAGCGTGTGATTGAAGTACTTAGCAGAAGAACAAAAAATAACCCGGTTCTGATTGGAGAGCCTGGGGTAGGGAAGACGGCTATCGCGGAAGGATTGGCGCAGCAGATTGTCAACAACGAGGTGCCGGAGATTCTTCGTGATAAGCGTGTCATGACGCTTGATATGGGTACAGTGGTAGCAGGAACGAAATATCGTGGGGAGTTCGAGGATCGCCTGAAAAAGGTGATGGATGAAATCCGCCAGGCAGGCAACATCATTCTATTCATTGATGAGCTTCATACGTTGATTGGAGCAGGCGGTGCGGAGGGTGCCATTGATGCATCCAACATTTTGAAACCATCCCTTGCTCGTGGGGAGCTTCAATGTATCGGTGCCACAACCCTGGATGAGTATCGTAAATATATCGAAAAGGATGCCGCGCTTGAGCGACGCTTCCAGCCGATTCAGGTGGATGAGCCAACAGCGGCTGAGTCCATTCAGATTCTGACAGGACTGCGTGACCGCTATGAGGCGCATCACCGTGTATCTATCACGGATGAAGCGATTGAACAGGCGGTTAAGCTTTCCGATCGTTATATTTCGGACCGCTTCCTGCCGGATAAGGCGATTGACCTTATCGATGAGGCTGGCTCCAAAGTAAGACTGCGTTCATTCACTACACCTCCTAATCTAAAAGAACTGGAAGTGAAGCTGGAATCCGTCCGCAACGAAAAAGATGCAGCTGTACAAAGCCAGGAATTTGAAAAGGCGGCGTCCTTGCGTGATACAGAGCAGCGCTTGCGCGAGCAGCTTGAGGATACAAAGAAAACGTGGAAGGAAAAGCAGGGTCAGGAGAATTCCGAGGTGACAGTCGAAGACATTGCCATGGTAGTGTCCAGCTGGACTGGAATTCCGGTATCCAAGCTTGCCCAGACCGAAACAGATAAATTGTTGAACATGGAACAGCTGCTTCACTCCCGTGTCATCGGTCAGGACGAAGCGGTGAAAGCAGTATCCAAGGCGGTGCGTCGAGCACGTGCCGGCTTGAAAGACCCTAAACGTCCTATCGGCTCCTTCATCTTCCTTGGACCTACGGGGGTAGGTAAAACGGAACTTGCGAGAGCTTTGGCCGAGTCCATTTTCGGCGATGAGGATGCGATGATCCGCATTGATATGTCCGAGTACATGGAGAAGCACTCCACTTCCCGTCTGGTAGGGTCTCCTCCTGGATATGTAGGATACGATGAAGGTGGACAATTGACAGAGAAGGTTCGCCGCAAACCATATTCAGTCATTTTGCTGGATGAGATAGAAAAAGCGCATCCGGATGTGTTCAACATTCTCCTGCAAGTGCTGGAAGATGGCCGTTTGACAGATTCAAAGGGACGTACGGTCGATTTCCGCAACACGCTTGTCATTATGACATCCAACGTTGGAGCGGACGCATTAAAACGCAACAAGTATGTTGGTTTCAATGTACAGGATGATAATCAGAACTATAAGGACATGAAAGGAAAAGTGATGGAGGAGCTGAAAAAGGCTTTCCGTCCGGAGTTCCTGAACCGTGTCGATGAGATGATTGTATTCCACTCCTTAGAGAAAACGCACCTCAAGGAAATTGTGACACTTCTGTCCGATCAATTGACGAAGCGTCTGAAGGAACAGGATATCGAACTGGAATTGACCGATGCAACAAAAGAGAAGATCTCGGAGGAAGGGTACGATCCGGAATACGGTGCAAGACCTTTGCGCCGAGCTATCCAGAAGCATGTGGAAGATAAACTATCTGAAGAGTTGTTGAAAGGAAATATTGAAAAGGGCAAGAAAATTGTCATGGATGTGGTAGATGGAGAGTTTGTTGTCCGTGACGTGGAAATAGTAAAATAAAGAAGATGTTCATGGTTTTTGGGACCAAAATTATAGTGGAGGTAGGCTCTTATTTTCAGAGCTTTGCCTCCTTTCTTGTATATAAGAATTCTTCGGCTTAAAATTGGCTTGTACGATAGTAAATAAGGTATCATAAAAAGAGGAAAACAATGGTATTTTAACAGAGAGAGGATTTTTTCATGGCAAAACGTAAGACGAAATTTATTTGTCAGGAATGTGGATATGAATCTGCCAAATGGATGGGGAAGTGTCCTGGTTGTGGTACATGGAATAAAATGACCGAGGAAATGGAAGAATCCAAAACTCCAAGAAGAGGCGGGTTTACAACATCCTCCCCGACACTTGTGAGAAAAGCGGAATCCATTACAAAAGTGGAGACTATAAAGGAAGCACGGATCCAAACTGATATGGCGGAATGCAACCGGGTACTTGGCGGTGGCTTGGTGCAAGGTTCACTCGTACTGATCGGGGGAGATCCCGGTATTGGGAAGTCGACACTCTTGCTGCAGGTGTGCTGTCAGCTTGCTGTGAAAAAGCATCGAGTGCTCTATATTTCCGGAGAAGAATCCGTACAGCAGACGAAGCTTCGAGCGGATCGCTTGGGCGTGCAGGCGGATGAATTGTTTGTATTATCGGAGACCGATTTTGAGTTGATCGGAAAAGCGATAGATGATGTTCAGCCGACGCTCCTTGTCATTGATTCCATTCAGACGGTCTATCATCCCGCTGTCACCTCTGCACCGGGTAGTGTGTCACAGGTAAGAGAGTGTACGGCAGAGCTGATGAGGATCGCCAAAACCAAGAATATCGCGGTATTCATTGTAGGGCATGTAACGAAGGAAGGCTCCATTGCCGGCCCACGTTTGTTGGAGCATATGGTAGATACTGTGTTATATTTTGAGGGAGAGCGTCATCATACATATCGTATTTTGCGATCTGTTAAAAATAGATTTGGTTCGACAAATGAGATTGGCATTTTTGAAATGAAGGAGGAAGGGTTGGAGGAAGTGAAAAACCCTTCTGAGATCTTTCTCGAAGAGCGCTCCAAGGGGGCTGCCGGATCAACGGTTGTAGCCTCCATGGAGGGAACACGGCCCGTGCTGGTGGAAATACAAGCCCTGATCTCTCCGACAGGTTACGGAAATCCGAGAAGGATGGCCACTGGTATCGATCATAATCGCGTGTCGCTGATCATGGCCGTATTGGAAAAAAGGGTAGGCCTACTTCTGCAAAACCAGGATGCATATTTGAAGGTTGCTGGTGGAGTGAAACTGGACGAACCGGCTATCGATTTGGCTGTTGCTGTAAGTATTGCATCAAGCTTCCGCAACCAAGCGTCAGAACCTACTGATGTGGTGATTGGGGAAGTGGGACTGACCGGGGAAATCAGGCGGGTCTCCCGAATCGAACAACGGGTGCAGGAGGCTGCAAAACTTGGGTTTAAGCGTGTCATTATCCCTTCCAAGAATCTTGGTGGGTGGACCGTTCCGAAAGAGGTCAATGTTATCGGCGTTGCCACCATTGACCAAGCGCTGCAATATGTTTTAGGAGGATAGGGATGGAGGAACTACGTCTGAACGAAAAAACAATGGCGGATACGTTACAATTTATCGCACCGGGTACTCCAATCAGAGAGGGGATCAACAATATTCTCCGCTCTCAGACAGGTGGGTTGGTGGTAGTCGGCTTTAATGACAAGGTGAAAGACATGGTGGATGGAGGTTTCTCCATCAACTGTCCATTCAGTCCTGCCTATGTATATGAGTTGGCAAAAATGGATGGAGCCATTATATTAAATGAAAAAGGTACAAAAATTTTGTATGCCAATGCCCAGCTGACACCAAACCCCACCATCATCTCCACAGAGACCGGAATGCGTCATAGGACGGCGGAGCGGGTGGCCAAGCAAACAGGGTGCCTTGTTGTCGCGATATCGCAAAGAAGGAATGTCATTACCTTGTATAAAGGTGACTTCCGATACGCTTTACGTGACATAGGCGTTATTTTTACAAAGGCGAACCAAGCCATTCAAACCTTGGAAAAATACAAGTCTGTCCTTGACCAAGGAATCACAAATCTTGGGGCACTCGAGTTCGAAGAGCAGGTCTCTTTATCCGAGCTGCTGCAGGTGATTCACCGGATTGAAATGGTTCTCCGCATCAAAAATGAGATTATCAGTTATATTAATGAGCTAGGTACAGAGGGAAGATTGATTCGTTTGCAGATGACCGAACTTCTGGCACATATAGAGGAAGAAGCGATTCTGCTGATTAAAGACTATTGTGTGGACAAAGACAGGGATGCATTTGTTATTCTGAAAAAACTGCAGGAGCTTGCCAATACCGATCTGCTGGATGATAACGTCATTCTGAAGATGCTAGGATATTCAGGATTCATCAATCCGGATGACTTCGTGCTTTCAAGAGGCTACCGAATTCTGCATAAGATTCCTAGACTTCCGCCACTTGTCATAGAAAACTTGGTATGCAGATTCAAAAATATGAAACAAATCCTGCTTGCAACCGTAGAAGAGTTGGACGAAGTGGATGGAATAGGGGAAGTGCGGGCCAGGAAAATTAAAGAAGGCCTTAAACGGATCCAGGACCAGCTGCTGATCGATCGCCAAATTTAGGACGGACAACGGTGACAGGTTGTTTGCAATTACGTGTCAAATTTCTAACAAATGTAAAATTAAGCTCGTTTGGACGTTTTATTTAGGAGAAACTGTTTATAATGAATAAAGGGAGGTGAGGCAATGTTAAGGCGCATGGTTCAATTATTTTTTGTCATCCTTGGTGGGACATTGGGGATATTCTTTATCCCGGAGCTTTTTTCCCTTTTAAACATAGGAGATATTCCTTTTTTAACAAAGCCTTATACTGTTGCGATACTAGGAGCAATCATATTTTTTATCCTTACTTTTTGGTTAGTGGATTATGTGGTCGGCATTATTAAGTGGATAGAGGAGTCGCTAGTAAAAGCGCCGGTGACAGACGTGCTGTTTGGAAGTCTTGGTCTTATCTTTGGCTTAATTGTCGCCTATCTGGCCGTTATTCCATTGGAGCGGATCCCTTTTGTCAGCGTGATATTCCCGATTTTCATCACTATTTTGCTGGGATATCTCGGCTTTCAAGTTGGTTTCAAAAAACGAGACGAGCTTGTTAATCTGTTTTCGATCTCCAGCAAATTCGGAAAGAAAAAAGCTGGTGATGAAGAAGAGCTGGATCTTTCGTCCAAAAAGCTGAAAATCTTGGATACAAGTGTTATTATCGATGGAAGAGTAGCAGATATCTGTCAAACTGGGTTTCTTGAGGGCACCATCGTGATCCCTCGATTTGTTCTGGAGGAGCTGCAGCATATCGCTGATTCATCTGACGTACTTAAAAGAAATCGTGGCAGACGTGGATTGGATATACTGAATAGAATCCAAAAAGAATTGGCAATAAAAGTGGAGATTTATGAAGGTAACTTCGAAGATATACAGGAAGTGGACAGCAAGCTTGTAAAACTGGCAAAGCTGACATCCGGTGTCGTCGTGACCAATGATTTCAATTTAAACAAGGTTTGTGAACTTCAGAACGTTGAGGTACTGAATATCAATGACCTCGCAAATGCCGTAAAGCCTGTTGTTCTTCCAGGTGAAGAGCTAACGGTTCAGGTGATCAAGGATGGGAAAGAGCATAATCAAGGAGTTGCCTATCTGGATGACGGTACAATGATCGTGGTCGAAGAAGGCCGTGATTATATCGGCAAGCATATTGAAGTCCTTGTCACAAGTGTGCTTCAGACGTCTGCCGGACGGATGATTTTTGCCAAGCCCAAACAGCTTGAAAGAGCGGCACTTTAATAAGAAATAACATCTACCCTCTCAAGCATTGCTAAGAGGGTAGATGTTATTTTAGCATAGATATTATATGGGAGAGTTTAGGATGAAATATCAAGTGATGGTACTGGCTGCCGGCCAGGGGAAAAGAATGAAGGCAGGCAGAAACAAGCAGTTTATCGAGCTTGAGGGGAAGCCTGTTATTATCCATACGTTGACAGTGTTTGAGAATGACCCTATGTGTGAAGAGATTAAACTCGTCATCAATGAAAAAGAGGTCCCGATTTTCAAAGAACTATTGGCCACCTACCAAATTGCCAAGGTAAGTGAAATGGTGCTTGGGGGCAAGGAACGCCAAGATAGCGTCTACAATGGATTGCTTCGTATGGAAAATGCGGAGATTGTACTTGTTCATGATGGGGCAAGGCCTTTTATCAGACAAGAGGTGATTCACCGATTGGTAGAAAAGGCGAAGCTTGATGGAGCGGCCATTGTCGGGGTGCCGGTCAAGGATACGATAAAGAAGGTCAATTCGGATTTGCTGATTATGGAGACGGTCGAGCGAGCCGCATTATGGATGATCCAGACTCCACAAGCCTTCCGATATCCTATTCTGCAAAAGGCTCATCAGCAGGCAAAAGCAGAACAATATCTGGGGACAGATGAATCAAGCCTGGTGGAGCGAATCGGTGTGCCTGTTCATATGGTCGAGGGTGATTATGAAAATATCAAATTGACCACTCCAGAAGATCTGATAGTCGCAAATGCTATATTAAAAAAACAAAAGGTGTTATAGCCTGGAATAAAGGAGAAACCAAATGTTTCGAATAGGACAAGGATTTGATGTACATCAATTTGCAGAGGGAAGACCGTTGATATTGGGTGGAATCACGATCCCTTATGAAAAGGGGCTGCTCGGTCACTCTGATGCGGATGTGCTCTTGCATACCATTTCAGATGCATGCCTCGGTGCTGTGGGAGAAGGGGATATCGGCAAGCATTTCCCTGATACGGACCCCGCTTTTAAAAATGCAGATTCAGCTGTTTTAATGCAGCAGGTATGGGAGATAGTAAAAGAAAAAGGCTATACACTTGGCAATGTGGACTGTACGATCATTGCACAAAAACCGAAAATGGCCCCGCATATCGAAACGATGCGTGCAAGAATAGCAGAGTTATTGGAAGCGGATATCACACAGGTCAATGTAAAAGCCACCACCACCGAAAAACTCGGATTCACAGGAAGAGAAGAAGGCATCGCAGCCCAGGCAGCTGTTTTATTAATAAAGAAATAGAGGCTTTCCCTTTGCTTTTATGGTAGAATAATGCTTGGATTTTGAAAATACCCCCGTCAAAAGCTCGTCGGCTGACGGAAAAATGGAGGTAACCTCACTATGACAGTTCGCGTACGCTATGCCCCAAGTCCAACTGGGCACTTACATATAGGAAATGCACGTACCGCATTATTTAATTATCTTTTCGCCCGCAGCCAGAATGGGCAATTTATTATCCGCATTGAAGATACGGATAAAAAGCGCAATATCGAAGGCGGAGAAGAAAGCCAGCTGAAATATTTGAAATGGCTTGGCATGGAATGGGACGAGAGTGTCGATGTTGGTGGGGAATATGGCCCTTACCGCCAATCGGAGCGAAATGACCTTTATGAAAAATACTATACAGAGCTTCTTGAAAAAGGGCTTGCCTATAAATGCTACTGTACGGAAGAAGAGCTGGAAGCGGAAAGAGAAGGCCAGATTGCACGCGGGGAAATGCCGCGTTACTCCGGCCAGCATCGCAACCTGACAGCAGAAGAGCAGACGGCTTTTGAAAACGAAGGAAGAGCGCCGAGCATCCGTTTCCGTGTACCCGAAGGCGAAGTGGTTAAATTCAACGATATGGTAAAAGGCGAAGTATCCTTTGAATCAGATGGGATCGGCGACTTCGTTATCGTGAAAAAAGACGGTACGCCAACTTACAATTTTGCGGTGGCTGTGGATGATCACCTGATGAAAATATCCCATGTTCTTCGTGGAGATGACCATATTTCCAATACACCAAAACAGATCATGATTTTCAACGCTCTTGGCTGGGATGTTCCGACATTCGGACATATGACATTGATTGTGAATGAAAGCCGTAAAAAACTGAGCAAGCGTGATGAGTCCATCATCCAATTCATTGAGCAGTATGAAGAGCTGGGATATCTACCTGAAACACTGTTCAACTATATCGCCTTGCTTGGCTGGTCTCCGGTTGGGGAGGACGAGATTTTCTCGAAGGAAGAATTCATCAATATCTTTGATGCAGCCCGACTGTCCAAGTCTCCTGCTGTGTTTGATACACAGAAATTAGCATGGATGAACAATCAGTACCTGAAGAAACTTGATCTGGACACTGTAGTGGGAATTTCCCTTCCTCACCTAGTGAAAGCAGGACGTTTCAGTGAAACGATGACAGAAGATGAGAAGCAATGGGCAAAAGAGCTGATTTCCCTGTATCAGGAGCAGATGAGCTTTGGAGCGGAAATTGTGGAATTGACGGAAATGTTCTTTAAAACTCATATTGAGTATGACGCAGAAGCACAGGCTGTTCTTGATGAAGAGCAGGTACCGGAAGTGGTGGCAGCATTCCGTGAGGAGCTGTCGGCATTGGAGGAATTCTCTGCTGAATCCATCCAGGCTTCCATCAAAGCGGTACAAAAAGCGACAGGCCATAAAGGGAAAAAGCTGTTCATGCCAATCCGTGTAGCAACAACAGGACAGACCCATGGCCGGGATTTGCCTCAAACCATCCATCTATTGGGCAAGGAAACAGTTATTGCCCGTTTGGAGAAGCTAATTAATTAACATTTTCCAGAAAACATAATATGATAGAACTATCTTAAATAATATAGGCTATATATCAGGCTGAAAATCAGTCTGATTCTGAATGTAGATGAGGAGAGTAGAAGAAACTCCATCCGTTCCAGAGAGAATCGTCCCCGGCTGAAAACGATTCATGTGATGAATTCTTTGAAATGCACCTCGGAGTCTATTACTGAACAGCTTCAATGCTTACTAAGTAATAGCGGGCACCTCCCGTTATGAGGCAGAGTGGAGATTCACAGTTGTGTATCTCTAAACAGAGTGGAACCGCGCCATCAGCGTCTCTGTGTCTTTTGACACAGAGACTTTTTTTATATAAAGAAAGGAGGAATGTGGGATGCTACGAACATTGAAAGAAGATATAGATGTCATTTTCGAACAGGACCCTGCTGCTAGGAATTACTTTGAAGTCATTTTAACTTATTCAGGTCTGCATGCCATCTGGGCTCACCGTCTGGCACATGCTTTTTTCCGGAAAAAACTGTTTTTTATCGCGAGAGTGATCTCCCAGATAAGCCGCTTTTTCACAGGAATTGAGATTCATCCGGGAGCCAAGATAGGACGGCGCTTTTTTATTGACCACGGGATGGGTGTCGTAATCGGGGAAACCTGTGAGATTGGTAATAACGTAACCGTTTTTCAAGGTGTCACTTTGGGAGGAACGGGAAAAGAAAAAGGAAAGAGACATCCTACGATCATGGATAATGCCCTGATTGCAGCAGGAGCGAAGGTACTAGGTTCCATCACAGTTGGAGAGAATTCCAAGATAGGAGCCGGATCGGTTGTATTAAAGGACGTCCCCAACAATTCCACAGTAGTGGGGATTCCAGGCAAGATTGTCATACAGGACGGGGTAAGGGTAAAGAAAGATTTCAATCACCAGAACATGCCCGATCCGACAGGAGACCGTTTTATTGCATTGGAAAAGCAGATTACAGAATTGCAGAAAGAGCTGCAACTTTTAAAAGAGAGGAAGAACGCAGATGACTATTCATCTTTATAATACCTTAACCCGCCAGAAGGAGAAATTTGTCCCGCTTGAAGAGGGAAAGGTGAAAATGTATGTGTGCGGACCTACTGTTTATAATTATATTCATATAGGTAATGCAAGGCCGCCGATTGTATTTGATACCGTGAGAAGATACCTCGAGTATCGCGGATATGAAGTGAATTACGTATCCAATTTCACCGATGTGGATGACAAGATGATCAGGGCAGCGAATGAACTTGGCGAGGATGTTCCGACTATTGCGGAGCGCTTTATTGAAGCCTACTTTGAGGATGTTTCCGCATTGGGATGCAAGCAGGCAACCGTCCACCCGCGTGTCACGGAGAATATAGATACTATTATAGAATTCATCGAAACACTGATTGAAAAGGGCTTTGCCTATGAGTCCGGCGGGGATGTGTATTACAGAACCAGGGAATTCAAGGAGTACGGGAAGCTTTCCCATCAGCCGATCGAGGACCTGCAGCTCGGTACCCGTATCGAAGTAGGGGAAAAGAAGCAGGATGCACTGGACTTCGTTCTTTGGAAAGCCGCGAAGGAAGGGGAAATCTTCTGGGAAAGCCCTTGGGGGAAAGGACGTCCTGGCTGGCATATCGAATGCTCTGCCATGGCACGCAAGTATCTTGGTGATACGATTGACATTCATGCAGGCGGACAGGACCTTTCCTTCCCCCATCATGAAAACGAGATTGCCCAAACCGAGGCGTTGACAGGCAAGACGTTTGCGAAATACTGGTTGCATAATGGGTATATTAATATCGATAATGAGAAAATGTCGAAGTCCCTTGGCAACTTCATTCTTGTTCATGACATCATTAAGAAGCACGATCCACAGCTGATCCGGTTCTTCATGCTTTCGGTTCATTACCGTCATCCGATCAATTACAACGATGAACTGCTGGAAAGCACGCAAAACGGGCTGGAGAGAATTAGAACCGCCTATTCCAACATAAAGCACCGTATGGACAGCAGTGCCAACCTGACGGAAGAAACGGAAGACAATCAATGGCTCGAAAAGGTGGATGCATTGAAGAAGGAGTTCATTAAAGTGATGGACGACGATTTCAATACAGCCAATGCCATTTCCGTCCTGTTTGACATGGCTAAACAGGCAAATCTTTATGCGAGCGAAAAGAATACTTCCGTTAGCGTGCTTCAGGCATTCCTCACACAGTTTGAAGAGTTGTTCGGTGTGCTTGGTGTAGCGTTGATTGAAGAAGCGGAATTGCTGGACGAAGAAATCGATGCATTGATCCAAAAGCGGATAGATGCGAGAAAGAACCGCGATTTTGCGACTTCAGATCAAATACGGGATGAATTGAAGCTGAAAAATATCATCTTAGAGGATACGGCACAAGGTACGAGATGGAAAAGAGGGTAACACATACATGAGTTCCAACACTGTAGATGCAAAGACATTAAACAGCCTGGCACTTGCTTATATGGGTGATGCCGTCTATGAGACATACATTCGTCATCACCTCTTGAAGCTAGGGAAGGTACGCCCTAATCAACTCCATCGCACTGCAACCAGCTATGTGTCTGCCAAGTCGCAGGCACGCTTGCTGCACAAGTTGGCGGAAGCGGAGTTTTTCACCGTGGAAGAGGAAGCGGTGATCAGACGGGGGCGCAATGCGAAATCCGGTTCGGTACCGAGAAATACGGACGTTCAAACCTATCGCTACTCCACTGCCTTTGAGGCATTAATCGGATTTTTATATTTATCGGGATCAACAGACAGAATGGAACAAGTCATCGAAGATTGCATTAAAATCGTAGATGAAGAAAGAGGTGAGTGAGGATGTCAAAAGAATTTATCATCGGGAGAAACCCTGTGCTCGAAGCGTTAAAATCGAAACGGGAAATCAATAAGCTCTGGATAGCCGAAGGGTCACAAAAGGGTTCCATGCAGCAGATTATAGATCTTGCAAAAGAAGCGAATGTACTGGTGCAGTTTGTACCAAAAAAGAAAATCGATCAAATGGCTGAGGGGAATCACCAAGGTGTGGTGGCATCTGTTGCAGCATATGATTATGCGGAACTGGACGACCTTTTTCACTTGGCGGAGAAAAGAAATGAAACACCATTCTTTCTAATCTTGGATGAAATAGAGGACCCTCATAATCTGGGGTCGATCATGAGAACTGCGGATGCGGTGGGAGCACATGGGATCATTATTCCGAAGCGTCGTGCGGTTGGATTGACCGCTACGGTTGCGAAGGCTTCCACAGGTGCCATTGAGCACATCCCAGTGGTAAGGGTCACTAACTTGGCCCGCACAGTGGACGAGCTGAAGGAAAAGGGATTATGGATTTTTGGAACCGATGCAAAAGGAACCGTCGATTACCGAAATATGGACGGAACCTTGCCTACAGGCCTCATTATCGGAAGCGAAGGAAAAGGAATGGCAAGGCTGCTCAAAGATAAATGCGACTTTCTCGTGTCCTTGCCGATGGTAGGAAAGGTCACTTCCCTGAACGCGTCCGTGGCCGCAAGTCTGCTTATGTATGAGGTTTACCGCAAACGACAGCCGGCAGGAGTATAAAAAGCAATGGATATCTTGCTTGTAGATGGTTACAACATCATTGGCGCGTGGCCGGAGCTGAGAAAACTGAAGGATCAGGATCTTGCTCTGGCACGTGATATCCTTGTTTCAAAAATGGCGGAATACCAGGCATATACCGGCTATCGGGTGATGGTGGTGTTTGATGCCCACCTTTCACAAGGCATTGAAACGAAATATAAAAACCATCGTGTGGAAGTCATTTATACCCGGGAAAATGAAACCGCAGACGAACGGATCGAGAAACTGGCAATCAGTCTCAGTGATATTCGCACACAGATCCATGTAGCCACGTCCGATTTTACCGAGCAGTGGGCGATATTCGGGCAAGGCGCGCTGAGAAAATCGGCACGTGAACTGCTGAATGAAACCAATGCCATAGAGAATCGGATAAAAAAGAAAGTAACAAATTTTACCAACGAAAAGCCCTCAAAACGCATTGAACTAAACACTGAACTTTCAGCAATTTTCGAAAAATGGCGCAGAGGGCAGCGATGAGTGGTTGACGGTCAAATTAAGCCTACTGTATAATATTTCTATCTACTGTTTCGGTCGGAGGGATAGGTGTGATAGTGAGCGACCCAAGAAAAACTAGCAGGGTATTGGAATTAATGGAAGATGAGCAGGTAGTCGAACACGTACATTTAGGTGATAGTGAAGCGCTGGACTATTTAATCAACAAGTATAAAAACTTTGTAAGAGCGAAAGCTAGATCCTACTTTCTCATTGGTGCAGATCGAGAAGATATTGTGCAGGAAGGAATGATAGGCCTCTACAAGGCAATACGCGACTTCAGAGAGGACAAACTTACCTCCTTCAAGGCGTTTGCCGAACTGTGCATTACAAGGCAAATCATTACAGCCATCAAGACAGCAACAAGACAAAAGCATATTCCACTTAATTCATATGTTTCACTGGACAAGCCTATTTATGATGAGGAATCAGATCGGACGTTAATGGATGTGATTTCAGGTGCTAAAGTGATGGACCCTGAAGAACTGATCATTAACCAAGAGGAATTTGATGATATCGAAGTCAAAATGGCAGAGCTTTTGAGTGATCTCGAACGAAAGGTGCTAGTTCTCTATCTGGATGGAAGATCCTATCAGGAAATTTCAGAAGATTTAAACCGGCATGTGAAGTCAATCGATAATGCTTTGCAGCGGGTCAAAAGAAAGCTAGAGAGATACCTAGAATTAAGGGAGATTACGCTTTAATAAGTGTCCAACTCCATTTTTGGTACCGTTGACATCCATGTTACAGGTATGTTACATTTTTATGGACATCTATGTATGTGGTGGTGTACTCAATGCAGAGTAAATTGGTGCTTGCCTGTGCGCAATGTGGTTCTAGGAACTACTCTACTGTAAAAGGGAAGGCGCAAAATGGCGAGCGTTTGGAAATAAAGAAGTTTTGTAAGGTTTGTAATGCTCATACCGTTCATCGGGAGACAAAATAGATAATAGTATTTATGGGGTTGGAGGTTACATGGATGCAACGTTTAACTAATTTCTTTCGTGGTGTGAACCGTGAAATGAAAAAGGTCTCTTGGCCTAAACGTAAGGAATTAACTCGCTATACAATCACAGTAGTAACTACCGTTGTTTTTGCAGCAGTGTTCTTCTATGTTGTAGATCTTGGGATTTCCGAGCTTATTCGTCTAGTAATACGATAAATTTCGCACTTATTCTTTTTGCACTTGAATAAGTCATGTTATATCATGGTATAATGTGATTAATACTGTTTACAAAAAAACCCGTCCAACGGGTTTTTTCATTTGGAGAAAAATAGGTAGTAGATCAACCTATCTTTTGTGATTAGTTGGCCATGTCAATCTAACCCGCTTCCCCTGATGATCGGAGTGCAAGGCGCGAGACTCCTGCGGGACGAAGTGGTTACGGGAGACCCCGCAGGCGCAAAGCGCCGAGGAGGCTCCCGGACCGTCCCGCGATCGCTGTCGCCTGGAACGGAGATCATCAGGGTGTTTAGAGTCGACACCTTGTATTCGGGGTTGGTTGGCAGCATTGCAAATATGAATCAAGCAACAAAAAATAAAGATTAATGGGGAGGGACGGACAGTTAGTCCTTATACATGGAAAAAAGCTGGTACGTCGTTCATACTTATTCCGGTTACGAGAATAAAGTAAAAGCGAACTTAGAAAAAAGAGTAGAGTCTATGGGAATGCAGGACAAGATTTTCCGTGTAGTTGTTCCGGAAGAGGAAGAAACCGATATCAAGAACGGCAAGAAGAAAGTAACCAAGAAGAAAGTATTCCCAGGCTATGTACTTGTGGAAATCGTCATGACAGATGACTCCTGGTATGTGGTTCGTAATACTCCTGGTGTAACTGGATTCGTAGGATCGAGCGGTTCTGGCTCAAAACCTACCCCTCTTTTGGATGACGAGATCCAATTCATCCTGAAGAGAATGGGCATGGCGGAGAAACAGATCGAGGTAGATTTCGAAATGAAAGAAACGGTACGCGTAAAAGAAGGTCCTTTCGCAAACTTCACTGGACACATCACTGAGATGGATAAAGATAAGCATAAAGTGAAAGTTCTTGTAAATATGTTCGGCCGTGAAACCCCTGTGGAGCTTGACTTTACACAGATCGAAAAATTATAATGTAAAAAAACTTGAAATAATTTCGTAAAAGTGATATTATTTCAAAGGTCAGTATGTCTCTCAAAAAGAGACTATTAATAAAAAAATATTCTTTATCTAATATATAAAGAATGAGTTGAGTGGGAGGGAGCAATCCCAGATACCACATCACGGACTTAAGGAGGTGTGTCTCGTGGCTAAAAAAGTAATCAAAATGGTAAAGCTACAAATTCCAGCAGCGAAAGCTAACCCAGCACCACCAGTTGGACCAGCACTAGGTCAAGCAGGTGTTAACATCATGGGTTTCTGTAAGGAGTTCAACGCTCGTACAGCGGACCAAGCTGGTCTTATTATCCCTGTTGAAATTACGGTTTTTGAAGACCGTTCATTTACATTTATTACGAAAACTCCACCTGCTGCAGTTTTACTTAAAGTAGCAGCTGGTATCCAGTCTGGTTCTGGTGAACCAAACCGTAATAAAGTTGCAACAGTTAAGCGTGACAAAGTACGCGAGATTGCGGAAACGAAAATGCCAGACCTTAACGCTGCCAGTGTAGAAGCTGCAATGCGCATGGTTGAAGGTACTGCTCGTAGCATGGGTATCGTCATCGAAGACTAATCCATCGCTATTGATTTAACTGCTGTTCGGGGTTGCGGATTCGGTCTATTGCCAATTCGCAACCTTTATTCGTGGGAGGTTATTCCGCTAAAACCACATAAGGAGGACATTTAAAATGGCTAAAAGAGGTAAAAAGTACATCGAAGCTGCGAAACTTGTAGACCGTCAAACGGCTTACTCTGTTAACGAAGCTATCGAATTAGTTAAGAAAACAAACACTGCGAAGTTCGACGCTACTGTGGAAGTTGCATTCCGTCTTGGAGTTGACCCTCGTAAAAACGACCAACAAATCCGTGGAGCAGTAGTTCTTCCTCACGGAACTGGTAAAACTCAAAAAGTATTAGTATTTGCTAAAGGCGAGAAAGCGAAAGAAGCGGAAGCTGCTGGAGCTGACTACGTTGGAGATGCAGATATGATTCAAAAGATCAGCCAAGGCTGGTTCGACTTTGATGTTATCGTAGCTACTCCTGACATGATGGGTGAAGTTGGTAAACTTGGTCGCGTTTTAGGACCTAAAGGTTTAATGCCAAACCCTAAAACTGGTACTGTAACATTTGATGTAACGAAAGCTGTTAACGAAATCAAAGCTGGTAAAGTTGAATACCGCCTTGACAAATCCGGTAACATCCATGTTCCAATCGGTAAAATCTCTTTCGAAGATAACAAACTTGTTGAGAACTTCGGTACAATCTTTGAAACTTTACAAAAAGCTAAACCAGCTGCTGCTAAAGGTACATTCATGAAGAACGTAGCCGTTACTTCTACAATGGGCCCTGGCGTTAAAGTTGATACTTCTACTGTTGTAGCTGTAAAAAACTAACATATTGACATAAGTTAACTACGCGGTTATAATAATCGTTGTGTTTATAAAATGATATTGTTTGTACCGTAGACAGTAGGTGCTCATCAGAGCTTAATTTCCTACCGAGGTGTAGATTTTACGATAAAAGGCTTTATGCTTTTAAACTAAAATTTCTGCCTCCATATTACGTGGAGGCATTCTTTATGTACACCGGTCGGTATAAGTAGTAACCAACTATATAGGAGGTGTAACGATGAGCAAAGCAGTTGAAATGAAGAAGGAAATTGTTGGAGAAATCGCTGATAAGTTCAAAGGATCTGTTTCTACAATCGTAGTTGACTACCGTGGACTTAACGTGGCAGAAGTAACAGAACTTCGTAAACAACTTCGTGAAGCAGGTGTTGAGTTCAAGGTTTACAAAAACTCTTTAACTCGCCGTGCGGCAGAAGCAGCGGAGATCAATGGACTTAACGATGCACTTACAGGACCAAACGCTATCGCATTCTCTACTGAAGATGTAGTAGCTCCTGCTAAAATTTTGAATGACTTCGCTAAAAAGCATGAAGCATTGGAAATCAAAGCTGGTGTAATCGAAGGAAACGTAGCTACAGTGGAAGAAGTGAAAGCTCTTGCTGAACTTCCATCCCGCGAAGGTCTACTTTCTATGTTGCTTAGCGTTCTTCAAGCTCCAATCCGCAACCTGGCTCTTGTTACAAAAGCAGTTGCAGAGCAAAAAGAAGAGCAAGGCGCTTAATTTTCATCTAGCAAGTTAAGTAAAGAAACAAAAAACCCATATATTATTAAGGAGGAAAATAACAATGACACACGAACAAATCATTGAAGCGGTTAAGAATATGACTGTTTTAGAATTAAACGACCTAGTAAAAGCAATCGAAGAAGAATTTGGTGTAACTGCTGCTGCTCCTGTAGCTGCTGCTGGTGTAGCTGCTGAAGCTGCTGCTGAGCAAACTGAATTCGACGTAGTACTAGCTAGCGCTGGTGGACAAAAAATCAAGGTTATCAAAGTAGTTCGCGAACTTACTGGTCTTGGTTTGAAAGAAGCGAAAGAATTAGTTGACAACGCTCCTAAAGCTCTTAAAGAAGGTATTGCTAAAGAAGAAGCTGAAGAAATCAAAGCTAAACTTGAAGAAGTTGGAGCTTCTGTAGAAGTTAAGTAATTACAGGCTCTTAGAAAGCTCGCTACCCGTTAGCGAGCTTTTTTTAAACTATCGAATCTTCAAAAGATAGATAGTTTGCTTACTGTTTTTTTCAAATGTACTAAATATCATCAAAGCTACTTGGAGCAAGGAGAATGATTATGGCTGCAGATCATTATTTTACTAATAAACCGTCCGTGGAAAGTAACAGACAACATTGGGATTTCGAGCTGAAAGGCCATAAGCTTTCCTTTACTACGGATGCTGGTGTCTTTTCAAAAAAAGAAGTGGACTTCGGGTCGAGAGTTCTGATTGAAGCTTTTGCGGAACCTGAAATTCCAGGAAACATCCTGGATGTCGGATGCGGTTATGGCCCGATCGGCCTTTCGATTGCCAAGACTTTTCCTGACCGACAAGTAGATATGATAGATATAAATGAGAGAGCCGTTGAACTGGCAAGCGAAAATGCCGGAAGAAACGGTATCGAAAATGTTAATATCTTTTCTAGCGATATTTATGAAAAGGTAACTTCTACAGATTATGCAGCAATCCTTTCCAACCCGCCAATTCGCGCAGGGAAAAAAGTGGTCCATGAAATTTTGGAGAAAGCATTCGAGCATTTGGCTACGGGCGGCGAGCTGTGGATCGTCATCCAAAAAAAGCAGGGTGCACCATCGGCAATGGAAAAGCTGGAGTCATTATTTGAAGAAGTAGAAGTGGTTATGAAGAAAAAAGGCTACTATATTATTAAATCAAAAAAAGGTTGACGCAGTATTTTAGTTGTGGTAGCATTGTTTAATGCCAATATGTATTTTTTTGAGCTATAATAATTTTATGTCAATTGCATGTATAAAATTAGTATGCTTGGAAAAGATAGTAAAATCAATAGAGCGAATGTAAAAAAATGTGGTTTTCTGTATTGAAACCATTTTTCTTTTTTAACATGGTAGTTTTCTGCTGTGTTGAAAAATTTTTTTGTTTGGCTTTAATAACGCTTGATACGAGGGGTGAATGAGTTGACAGGTCAACTAGTTCAATATGGACGACACCGCCAACGCAGAAGTTATGCTCGCATTAGTGAAGTATTAGAATTACCAAATCTAATAGAAATTCAAACCTCTTCTTATCAATGGTTCCTTGATGAGGGTTTGAGAGAAATGTTTCATGATATTTCTCCTATTGAGGACTTCACTGGAAATCTATCGTTAGAATTCATCGACTATAGCTTAGGGGAACCTAAATATTCCGTTGAAGAATCAAAGGAAAGAGATGTTACATACTCAGCTCCTTTACGTGTGAAGGTTCGTCTCATTAACAAAGAAACTGGTGAAGTTAAAGACCAGGATGTATTTATGGGTGATTTTCCGTTAATGACGGATACAGGAACATTCGTTATTAATGGAGCAGAACGTGTTATTGTATCACAATTGGTACGTTCTCCAAGTGTGTATTACAGCGGAAAAGTAGATAAAAATGGTAAAAAAGGCTTTTCGGCTACTGTTATTCCAAACCGTGGTGCATGGTTAGAGTATGAAACAGATGCAAAAGATGTTGTATATGTTCGTATTGATCGTACTCGTAAACTACCAGTAACGGTTCTTTTGCGTGCTCTTGGATTCGGATCCGACCAGGAAATCATTGATCTTCTGGGCGAAAACGAGTACCTTCGCAATACTTTAGATAAGGATAACACAGAAAGTAGCGAAAAGGCATTACTAGAAATATACGAGCGTCTACGCCCTGGTGAACCACCAACGGTTGAAAACGCAAAAAGCTTATTGGAATCTAGATTCTTCGACCCTAAACGCTATGATTTAGCAAGTGTTGGAAGATACAAGATTAATAAAAAGCTTCATATTAAGAACAGACTATTCAACCAGCGTATTGCTGAAACGCTAGTGGACCCTGAAACAGGGGAAATTATCGTGGAAAAAGGTACGTTGTTGGATCGCAGAACTTTAGACCGTATTTTGCCTAACCTTGAAGATGGCATCGGACTGACTTCTTTCCATCCGAATGGCGGAGTTGTGGAAGAAGAAGTGGCTATGCAATCTATTAAGATATATGCACCAAACGATGCAGAAGGTGAAAAGGAAATTCTGGTATTGGGCAATGGCTTCATCGAAGAAAAAGTGAAACATATCGCACCTGCGGATATCATTGCTTCTATCAGTTACTTCTTTAACCTTTTACATGCAGTTGGAGATACAGATGATATCGATCACCTTGGTAACCGTCGTTTGCGTTCTGTTGGAGAGCTTCTTCAAAATCAGTTCCGCATCGGTTTATCCAGAATGGAACGTGTAGTTCGTGAAAGAATGTCCATCCAGGACACAAACACGATTACGCCTCAACAGCTGATCAACATCCGTCCTGTTATCGCATCCATTAAAGAGTTCTTTGGTAGCTCACAGCTTTCTCAGTTCATGGATCAAACCAATCCACTGGCTGAATTAACGCATAAACGTAGATTATCCGCGCTTGGACCTGGTGGTTTAACGCGTGAGCGTGCCGGCTTTGAAGTGCGTGACGTTCACTACTCCCACTATGGGCGTATGTGTCCGATCGAAACTCCAGAGGGACCGAACATCGGATTAATCAACTCCCTTTCTTCTTTTGCAAAAGTAAATAAGTTTGGATTCATTGAAACTCCTTACCGCAGGGTCGACCCTGAATCAGGTAGAGTAACAAACCAAATTGATTACTTGACAGCAGATGAAGAGGACAACTATGTTGTTGCCCAAGCGAATGCTCGCTTAGGGGAAGATGGGACATTCCTGGATCAAAATGTTGTTGCCCGTTTCCGCGGGGAGAACACCGTTGTTATCAGCGAAAGAATCGACTATATGGATGTATCTCCTAAACAGGTTGTTTCCGCTGCGACAGCGTGTATTCCTTTCTTGGAGAATGATGACTCCAACCGTGCGCTTATGGGAGCGAACATGCAACGTCAAGCTGTACCATTAATGCAGCCGGAATCACCGATTGTTGGTACAGGTATGGAGCACGTATCTGCAAGAGACTCAGGTGCAGCAGTAATCTGTAGATACCCTGGTGTTGTAGAACGTGTAGAAGCACGTGAAGTATGGGTTCGCCGTATGGAAGAAGTAGATGGACAACAGGTTAAAGGAAACCTTGATAAGTACAGAATGCAAAAATTCATTCGTTCCAACCAAGGTACTTGCTATAACCAACGTCCAATCGTTTCTGTTGGCGATCAAGTTACAAAAGGTGAAATCCTTGCGGATGGTCCTTCCATGGAAAAAGGTGAGCTAGCGCTTGGCCGTAACGTAATGGTAGGGTTCATGACGTGGGATGGTTATAACTACGAGGATGCAATCATCATGAGTGAGCGTCTGGTTAAAGACGATGTTTACACTTCCATTCATATTGAAGAATATGAGTCAGAAGCACGTGACACTAAGCTTGGACCAGAAGAAATCACCCGCGATATTCCAAACGTAGGGGAAGAAGCCCTGAAGAACTTGGATGATCGCGGAATCATCAGAGTCGGTGCAGAAGTGAAAGATGGAGATCTTCTTGTAGGGAAAGTAACGCCTAAGGGTGTAACGGAACTTACAGCAGAAGAACGTCTATTACACGCAATCTTCGGAGAGAAAGCAAGGGAAGTACGCGATACATCACTAAGAGTTCCTCATGGTGGCGGCGGTATTGTCCTTGATGTAAAAGTATTTAACCGTGAAGACGGAGATGAACTGCCACCAGGCGTTAACCAGCTTGTTCGTGCTTACATCGTTCAGAAGCGTAAAATTTCTGAAGGGGATAAAATGGCCGGACGACATGGTAACAAAGGGGTAATCTCCCGTATCTTACCGGAAGAAGATATGCCTTACTTGCCGGATGGTACGCCAATTGATATCATGCTAAACCCACTAGGGGTTCCTTCTCGTATGAATATCGGTCAGGTATTGGAGCTTCACTTGGGTATGGCAGCCAGAACACTAGGTATCCACGTTGCTTCCGCCGTATTTGATGGCGCGCGTGAAGAAGATGTTTGGAGCACTCTAGAAGAGGCTGGCATGGCAAGAGACGCAAAAACTGTCCTTTATGACGGAAGAACCGGTGAGCCGTTTGATAACCGTGTGTCTGTCGGGATCATGTACATGATCAAACTTGCCCACATGGTTGATGATAAGCTGCATGCCCGTTCAACTGGACCTTACTCTCTTGTTACACAACAGCCACTTGGCGGTAAAGCGCAATTTGGTGGACAGCGTTTCGGGGAGATGGAAGTTTGGGCGCTTGAGGCATATGGTGCTGCTTATACACTTCAAGAAATCTTGACTGTTAAATCAGATGACGTGGTAGGACGTGTGAAAACGTACGAAGCGATTGTAAAAGGTGAAAATGTTCCTGAACCTGGCGTTCCTGAATCTTTCAAAGTACTTATCAAAGAACTTCAAAGTTTGGGTATGGATGTTAAAATCCTATCCGGCGATGAGAAAGAGATCGAAATGAGAGACATGGAAGATGAAGAAGAGCAATCTTCAGAAGGAATTTCTTTAGATTCAGAGCAAGTAGAAGAAGTAAAAGAAACTGTAGCTAAAGACTAATGACCAACAGGACTTTAAAGATAAGCATTTGGGTAGAACCTGTAGATTATAAGGGAGGTAGGCCCCTTGCTAGATGTTAACAATTTTGAGTATATGAAGATAGGCCTAGCTTCTCCGGATAAGATCAGATCTTGGTCTTTCGGAGAAGTGAAGAAGCCTGAAACAATCAACTATCGTACATTAAAGCCGGAAAAAGATGGGCTATTCTGCGAACGTATCTTCGGTCCGACAAAGGACTGGGAATGTCACTGTGGTAAATACAAACGCGTCCGTTACAAGGGTGTTGTCTGTGACCGCTGTGGAGTGGAAGTAACAAGAGCGAAGGTTCGCCGTGAACGCATGGGCCACATCGAACTAGCTGCTCCTGTATCTCATATCTGGTATTTCAAAGGTATTCCTAGCCGTATGGGACTTGTTCTTGACATGTCCCCGCGTGCATTGGAAGAAGTAATCTACTTTGCGTCCTATGTAGTAACGGAAACGGGAGATACTCCTTTAGAGAAGAAACAGCTTCTTTCCGAAAAAGAGTTCCGTGCTTACCGTGAAAAGTATGGCCAGACTTTCCAAGCGTCCATGGGTGCTGAAGCGATCAAAAAGCTTCTTCATGACATCGATCTTGAGAAAGATGTAGAATCCTTGAAAGAAGAGCTTAAAACTGCTCAAGGCCAACGCCGTACAAGAGCAATCAAGCGTTTGGAAGTATTGGAATCCTTCAGGGGATCTGGAAATGAGCCATCTTGGATGATCCTTGATGTTCTTCCGGTCATTCCTCCAGAATTGCGTCCAATGGTTCAATTGGATGGTGGTCGTTTCGCTACATCCGACTTGAACGACCTGTACCGTCGTGTCATCAACCGCAACAACCGTTTAAAACGTTTGTTGGACCTTGGTGCTCCTAGCATCATCGTTCAAAACGAAAAACGTATGCTGCAAGAAGCCGTTGATGCACTAATCGATAATGGCCGTCGCGGTCGTCCTGTAACTGGTCCTGGTAACAGACCGTTGAAATCTCTTTCTCATATGCTGAAAGGGAAACAAGGACGTTTCCGTCAGAACTTGCTGGGTAAACGTGTTGACTATTCTGGTCGTTCCGTTATCGTAGTAGGGCCAAACTTGAAAATGTACCAATGTGGTTTGCCAAAAGAAATGGCGCTTGAGCTATTCAAACCATTCGTAATGAAAGAGCTTGTTGAACGTGGCCTTGCGCATAACATCAAGAGTGCGAAACGCAAGATCGAACGCGTACAGCCAGAGGTTTGGGACGTATTGGAATCTGTCATCAGAGAGCATCCGGTATTACTGAACCGCGCACCAACCCTTCACAGACTAGGTATTCAAGCATTTGAACCTACACTTGTGGAAGGTCGTGCAATCCGTCTTCATCCACTAGTATGTACTGCATACAATGCGGACTTTGACGGTGACCAAATGGCGGTTCACGTTCCACTTTCTGCTGAAGCTCAGGCTGAGGCACGCATCCTTATGCTTGCTGCCCAGAACATCCTTAACCCTAAGGATGGTAAGCCTGTAGTTACTCCTTCACAGGATATGGTACTTGGTAACTACTACTTAACATTAGAGCGTGAAAATGCAGTTGGAGAGGGAATGGTATTCAAGGATACAAACGAAGCGCTGATCGCTTATGCAAATGGCTATGTTCACTTGCATACTCGTGTTGCGGTTCATGCAGGATCCCTGGATAACGAAACCTTCACACCTGAACAAAAACAGAAACTTCTTATTACAACTGTCGGGAAAATGATCTTCAATGAGATTTTACCGCCATCTTTCCCTTACATCAACGAACCGACAAAGCATAATCTTGAGGTTAACACTCCGGACAAATACTTTGTTGAAAAGGGCGCGAATGTAAAAGAAGCGATTCAACAACAAGAGCTTATCGATCCATTTAAGAAGAAAATCCTTGGGAATATCATCGCTGAAGTATTCAAACGTTTCAAAATCACAGAAACGTCCAAAATGCTTGACCGCATGAAAAACCTTGGATTCAGATACTCTACTAAGGCCGGTATTACGGTTGGTGTAGCTGACATCGTGGTTCTTAAAGAGAAAGAAGAAATCTTGGTTGAAGCACAAACAAAAGTAGATACAGTTCTTAAACAGTTCCGTCGCGGACTTATCACAGAAGAAGAGCGCTATGACCGCGTAATTTCCATCTGGAGTGCTGCGAAGGATGTCATACAGAACAAGCTGATGCAATCCTTGCCACGATTGAATCACATCTTCATGATGAGTGATTCAGGAGCACGTGGTAACGCATCTAACTTTACACAATTGGCAGGTATGCGTGGACTGATGGCCAACCCGTCTGGACGTATCATCGAACTTCCGATCAAATCGAGTTTCCGTGAAGGTCTGACGGTATTGGAATACTTTATCTCCACACATGGTGCGCGTAAAGGTCTTGCCGATACTGCACTGAAAACTGCCGATTCAGGTTACCTGACTCGTCGTCTGGTTGACGTTGCACAAGATGTTATCGTCCGTGAGATCGATTGTGGAACAGATCGTGGGTTACACATCTCATCTCTGAAAGATGGTACAGAGGTAGTAGAAAAGTTAGAAGAGCGTCTAATTGGTCGTTATGCTAGGAAAGCTGTCAAACACCCGGAAACTGGTGAAGTTCTTGTAGCGAAAAACGATTTGATTACCGAGGATATCGCAACCGTCATCGTGGAAGCAGGCGTGGAAGATGTTACGATCCGCTCTGTATTCACATGTGATACTCGCCATGGTGTATGTAAGAAATGTTACGGCCGCAATCTGGCAACTGGTTTAGAGGTAGAAGTCGGAGAAGCTGTAGGTATTATCGCTGCTCAATCTATCGGTGAGCCAGGAACTCAGTTAACGATGCGTACTTTCCATACAGGTGGGGTTGCTGGAGACGATATTACACAAGGTTTACCGCGTATCCAGGAGATATTCGAAGCGCGTAATCCGAAAGGTCAAGCGGTCATCTCTGAAATTGATGGTGTTGTTACTGCCATCAACGAAGGAAAAGATCGTCAGCAAGAAATCACTGTACAAGGTGAAGTGGAAACGAGAAACTACACAGTACCATATACTGCCCGCCTTAAGGTTGGGGTTAATGCCGAAGTGCTTCGTGGTCAGGAACTTACAGAAGGTTCCATTGACCCGAAAGAGCTATTAAAGGTAAAAGATATGGTTTCTGTACAGGAATATCTACTGCTTGAAGTTCAAAAAGTATACCGTATGCAAGGGGTAGAAATTGGAGATAAGCACGTTGAGGTTATGGTTCGTCAAATGCTACGTAAAGTACGTGTCATTGACGCTGGTGATACTGATGTACTACCAGGAACCCTGCTTGATGTCCACCAATTCACCGACGCGAACGAACGTGTGCTGATTGAAGGCAAAACACCTGCAACTGGTCGACCGGTCCTACTGGGTATTACCAAGGCATCTCTGGAAACCGATTCGTTCTTGTCAGCTGCATCTTTCCAAGAAACAACAAGAGTCTTAACAGACGCTGCAATCAAAGGAAAGCGCGATGAGCTACTAGGATTGAAAGAGAATGTTATCATCGGTAAACTAGTTCCAGCTGGTACTGGTATGAACCGTTACCGTAAATTCGATCTGACGAAAGAAGTCGGCAAAGAAGAACCTGTAACGGTAGAATAAATGGGAGATTGTCGGGGCAACCCGACAATCTTTTCAATGTTATTCAAGAAACGGGTTGACATCTAAAAACAGAGATGGTACTATAGCAAAGGTGCTTATATAACCTGTTGCTTTGGAGGATATCAATGTCTTATGAAAAAGTGATACAGGCAAACACCTTCATTGTTGGTACAAAACAAACAGTGAAGGCGCTGAAATCCGGAACAGTGAAAGAGGTTGTCATTGCGGAGGATGCCGATGTGATAGTAACACAGAAGGTTGTCCAGACTGCAAAGGAACACAATATTCCAATCGTGAAAGTTGACTCGATGAAAAAACTCGGGAAGGCTTGCGGGATTGAAGTAGGTGCCTCGGCTGTTGCGATCATTCAATAAAAACTGTTTTTGTGAGTATAGATTCGCAAAGACTTTGTTTTTTGCCTTAAAATGAACCACCTGGATATGTGGTCTTAAAACATGAGGAAGGAGGAAAAATAAATGCCTACTATTAACCAGTTAGTACGTAAAGGTCGTACAAGCAAAGTTGTAAAGTCTAAATCTCCAGCTTTAAACAAAGGTTATAACAGTTTCAAGAAGGCGCAGACTGATGTGTCTTCACCTCAAAAACGTGGTGTATGTACTCGTGTTGGTACAATGACTCCGAAGAAACCGAACTCCGCATTGCGTAAATATGCACGTGTTCGTTTAACTAACCAAATTGAGGTAACTGCTTATATCCCAGGTATCGGTCACAACCTACAAGAGCATAGCGTAGTTTTAATCCGCGGCGGTCGTGTAAAAGACTTACCGGGAGTACGTTATCACATCGTACGTGGAGCACTTGACACTGCGGGAGTTAACAACCGTATGCAAGGTCGTTCTAAGTACGGAACTAAGAGACCAAAAGCGCCTAAGAAATAATAGAATACGAATTGCTTAACATTAAGTTATGCGAAAGGAGGATATTAATATGCCACGTAAAGGCCCTGTTGCAAAAAGAGACGTATTACCAGATCCGTTATATAACTCCAAGTTAGTAACTCGTCTTGTAAACAAATTAATGATCGATGGTAAGAGAGGAAAATCTCAAGCTATCATCTATAATGCATTCAAACTAGTTGGTGAGCGTTCCGGACAAGAACCTATGGAAGTGTTCGAACAAGCGATGAAAAACATCATGCCTGTTCTTGAAGTTAGAGCACGTCGTGTAGGTGGAGCGAACTATCAAGTACCTGTAGAGGTGCGCCCAGATCGTCGTACTACTCTTGGACTACGTTACCTAGTTAACTACTCTCGTCTTCGTGGAGAGAAAACGATGGAAGAGCGTTTAGCTAACGAAATCCTAGATGCAGCTAACAACACTGGAGCATCAGTTAAAAAGCGTGAAGATATGCACAAAATGGCAGAAGCGAACAAAGCGTTTGCTCACTACCGTTGGTAAAATCACATATTATCTAGAGCTGTTAAGACAAGTACTTAACAGCTTTAGGTATAAACAACAAAATCTCGATACTTAGGAAGGAGAAATACCATATGGCAAGAGAGTTCTCCTTAGATAAGACACGTAATATCGGTATCATGGCCCACATTGATGCTGGTAAAACAACTACAACTGAGCGTGTTTTGTTCTACACAGGACGTATTCACAAAATCGGTGAAACTCATGAGGGTGCATCTCAAATGGACTGGATGGAGCAGGAGCAAGAGCGTGGAATCACGATCACATCTGCTGCGACAACAGCTCAATGGAAAGGCCACCGCGTAAACATTATCGATACACCTGGACACGTAGACTTCACAGTTGAAGTAGAACGTTCCCTTCGTGTACTTGATGGTGCGGTAGCAGTTCTTGACGCACAATCCGGTGTTGAGCCTCAAACAGAAACAGTTTGGCGCCAAGCAACAACTTATGGTGTACCACGTATCGTGTTCGTTAACAAAATGGACAAGATCGGTGCAGACTTCTTATACTCTGTAGGTACAATCCATGACCGCCTTCAAGCCAATGCTCATCCAATTCAACTTCCAATCGGAGCTGAAGATGAGTTTGAAGGTATCATCGACCTTGTAGAAATGGTTGCTTACTACTACGAAGACGATTTAGGTACTCGTTCTGAAGCAAAAGAAATCCCGGCTGAGTACAAAGACAAAGCAGACGAGTATCGTCAACGCTTAGTTGAAGCAGTAGCAGAATTAGATGAAGAATTAATGATGAAGTACCTAGAAGGAGAAGAGCTTACAACTGAAGAGTTAAAAGCGACTATCCGTAGAGGTACTTGTGACGTTGAATTCTACCCAGTAATCTGTGGTTCTGCTTTTAAAAACAAAGGTGTTCAATTAATGCTTGATGCTGTAATTGACTACCTACCAGCTCCAACAGACGTTCCAGCAATCAAAGGAACTTTACCGGATTCTGATGAAGAGGTAACTCTTGAATCTTCCGATAATGGCCCATTTGCTGCTTTAGCGTTCAAAGTTATGACTGACCCTTATGTTGGGAAGCTAACGTTCTTCCGTGTGTACTCAGGTTCACTGAACTCCGGTTCATACGTTATCAACTCTACAAAAGGTAAGCGTGAGCGTGTAGGACGTATCCTTCAAATGCACGCAAACAGCCGTGAAGAGATTCCAGTAGTATATGCTGGAGACATCGCTGCTGCGGTTGGATTAAAGGACACTACTACTGGTGATACGTTATGTGACGATAAGCACCAAGTAATCCTTGAGTCCATGGAGTTCCCAGAGCCAGTTATCCAATTATCCGTTGAGCCTAAATCCAAGGCTGACCAAGATAAGATGACTACTGCGCTTCAAAAGCTTCAAGAGGAAGATCCTACTTTCCGTGCACATACTGACCAGGAAACTGGACAAACAATCATCGCAGGTATGGGTGAGCTTCACCTTGATATCCTTGTTGATCGTATGAGACGTGAATTCAAAGTAGAAGCAAACGTTGGTGCTCCTCAAGTAGCGTACCGTGAAACGTTCCGTGGATCTGCAAGAGTTGAGGGTAAATTTGCTCGTCAATCCGGTGGTCGCGGTCAATTCGGACACGTTTGGATCGAGTTCGAACCAAACGAAGAAGGAAAAGGCTTCGAATTTGAAAACAAAATCGTAGGTGGAGTAGTTCCTCGTGAATACGTACCTGCTGTACAAGCTGGTCTTGAAGACTCCATGAAAAACGGAGTACTTGCTGGTTACCCTCTAATCGATGTTAAAGCTGCATTGGTTGATGGTTCTTACCATGATGTTGACTCCTCTGAGATGGCGTTTAAAGTAGCTGCTTCCCTAGCTCTTAAAAACGCAGTATCAAAATGTAACCCTGTAATTCTTGAACCGGTTATGAGAGTGGAAGTTGTAACTCCGGAAGAATACATGGGAGACATCATGGGTGGTATCACTTCTCGTCGTGGACGCGTTGAAGGTATGGAAGCTCGCGGTAACGCTCAAGTTGTTCGCGCTATGGTTCCACTATCTGAAATGTTCGGTTATGCAACATCCCTTCGTTCTAACACACAAGGACGCGGAGTATTCACAATGCATTTCGATCACTACGAGGAAGTACCAAAATCGATTTCTGAAGAAATCATCAAAAAAAATAAAGGTGAATAATTGATTTTCACCTGATTCTGTTTTATAAATAGTATGTAGGTTAATAAGTGGCCATCACTTGTTAATGTCTCATATAAAAATAAAAAACTTATGAAACTCTAAGGAGGATATTCTAATGGGTAAAGAGAAATTCGATAGATCCAAAACGCATGCTAATATCGGTACAATCGGACACGTTGACCATGGTAAAACTACTTTAACAGCTGCAATCACAACTGTACTTGCAAAGCGCAGTGGTAAAGGTGCTGCAATGGCTTATGACATGATCGACGCGGCTCCAGAAGAAAGAGAGCGTGGAATCACTATTTCTACAGCTCACGTTGAGTATGAAACTGAAAACCGTCACTATGCACACGTTGACTGCCCAGGACATGCTGACTATGTTAAAAACATGATCACTGGTGCTGCTCAAATGGACGGCGGAATCCTAGTAGTATCTGCTGCTGATGGTCCAATGCCACAAACTCGTGAGCACATCCTTCTTTCTCGTCAAGTTGGTGTACCTCACCTAGTTGTATTCTTAAACAAATGTGACATGGTTGACGACGAAGAATTACTAGAATTAGTTGAAATGGAAGTTCGTGACCTTCTTTCTGAGTACGATTTCCCTGGAGACGATGTTCCTGTAATCAAAGGTTCTGCTCTTAAAGCTCTTGAAGGAGACGCTGAGTGGGAAGAAAGAATCGTTGAGCTTATGGCTGCAGTTGATGAGTACATCCCAACACCAGCTCGTGACACTGAAAAGCCATTCATGATGCCAGTTGAGGACGTGTTCTCTATCACTGGACGTGGAACAGTTGCTACTGGACGTGTTGAGCGTGGACAAGTTAAAGTTGGTGACACTATCGCAATCATCGGTTTAACTGAAGAGCCTAAATCTACTACTGTAACTGGAGTAGAAATGTTCCGTAAGCTTCTTGACTATGCTGAAGCTGGAGACAACATCGGTGCACTTCTTCGTGGGGTTGCTCGTGACGACATCCAACGTGGACAAGTATTAGCTAAGCCTGGTACTATCACTCCACACACAAAGTTCAAAGCTGAAGTTTACGTATTATCTAAAGAAGAGGGTGGACGTCACACTCCATTCTTCACAAACTACCGTCCTCAGTTCTACTTCCGTACAACTGACGTAACTGGTATTTGTAACCTACCTGAAGGCGTAGAAATGGTTATGCCTGGTGACAACATCGAAATGACTGTTGAGCTTATCGCTCCAATCGCGATCGAAGAAGGAACTAAGTTCTCTATTCGTGAAGGTGGACGTACAGTAGGCGCTGGCGTAGTTGCTACTATCCAAGAATAATTCTTGATCTGAATAGATCTTTTAAAAACCGGTATCCCTTTGGGGTGCCGGTTTTTTGTGTATGTTGATAATGTATTATCGGTGCAGCTGAACTTTAGATTTTTAAGTGTTGCAATAGGCGTTATCTTTTAAATCATCAAAATAAATTAAGTTTATTTTACCTTTCATTGAGACACATAATGAATATCCACTCTCCCCCTGTTGATTGAAGTGCAAGGGGTGAGACTCCTGCGGAAGTAACGCGTCGAGGGAGACCCCACAGGTGCAAAGCGCCGAGGAGGCTCACGAGACCGCCCGCGGAAAGCGAACCCCTGAAAAGGAAATCAACAGGGGTCTTCAAAAGATACGTAAAATATCGCATAGAAAAAAGGTAAAAAAACGACTTTCTTCTATATAAATAATCGCAACAAATCAATAACGTATAACCACAAACAATACTGGAAAAAACTGAAATGAATAATTCTTACAGTCCGTGTTGCAATAAGCACAACTTCTCGTTATAATATGAAAAGTGCTCAGAGATTTTATTTGAAATATAGTTGCATTGTCTATTAGTTAGTTGTATAATAGGTAATGTTGGTCTTTGACTGCGATGATGTGAAAGGTTGCTGGCACACCCGGCCGCTTTGCCATGGCGAGTGTGACAGGTTAATTTTCACGGAGAATGTCTATCAATAATATAGGCGAAAAAAGGAGGGAAAAATAATGGCAAAAGAAAAGATTCGCATTCGTTTAAAAGCTTATGATCACAGAATTCTAGATCAATCTTCTGAGAAGATCGTTGAAACTGCAAAACGTTCAGGTGCTACTGTTTCTGGTCCTATTCCGTTACCGACGGAAAGATCTGTATACACTATCTTACGTGCGGTACACAAATATAAAGATTCTCGTGAGCAATTCGAAATGCGCACTCATAAGCGCTTAATCGATATCATTAACCCAACACCACAAACGGTTGATAGCTTAATGCGTTTAGATCTTCCATCTGGTGTGGACATCGAAATCAAGCTTTAATCAATAAATACTTAATTAATCAGGAGGTGTGACTAATGACCAAAGGAATCTTAGGAAAAAAGATAGGTATGACTCAAGTTTTTGCTGCAAACGGCGATCTTATCCCTGTAACAGTAATCGAAGCTACTCCAAACGTAGTGCTTCAAGTTAAAACTGTCGAAACAGACGGTTATGAAGCAGTTCAAATCGGTTTTGCTGACAAGCGTGATAAATTAGCGAACAAGCCTGAAAAAGGACATGTTGCTAAAGCTAACACAGCACCTAAGCGCTTCATTCGTGAAATCAATGGAGTAGACTTAGGAACTTACGAAGTTGGTCAGGAAGTCAAAGTTGATATTTTCGCAGAAGGCGATGTAGTAGATGTAACAGGAATCTCAAAGGGTAAAGGTTTCCAAGGCTCAATCAAGCGCCACGGACAATCACGCGGCCCAATGACTCACGGTTCTCGTTATCACCGTCGTCCTGGTTCTATGGGACCTGTTGCTCCAAACCGTGTATTCAAAGGTAAATTATTACCTGGACGTATGGGTGGAGAGCGCATTACTATCCAGAACCTAGAGATCGTGAAAGTAGACACAGAACGTAACCTATTATTAGTAAAAGGTAACGTACCTGGTCCTAAAAAAGCGTTAATCACAATTAAAAGTGCGGTAAAAGCAAACTAATTGTTTAGGAAAGGAGGAACTACAAATGCCTAAAGTAGCATTATACAATCAAGCTGGCTCTAATGTCGGTGAAATTGAATTAGCAGATGCTGTGTTCGGTATTGAGCCAAACAACAGCGTATTGTTCGATGCGATCGTTATGCAAAGAGCATCTCAACGTCAAGGTAATGCAAAAGTAAAAGGACGCTCTGAAGTAGCAGGTGGTGGACGTAAGCCATGGCGCCAAAAAGGCACTGGCCGTGCCCGTCAAGGATCTATCCGCTCTCCACAATGGCGTGGTGGTGGTATCGTATTCGGTCCTACACCAAGAAGCTACAGCTACAAACTTCCTAAGAAAGTTCGTCGCTTAGCTATCAAATCTGCATTATCTTCCAAAGTGTTGGAAAACGAATTGTTAGTATTAGAAGGATTAGCTTTTGATGCACCAAAAACAAAAGAAATGACTTCTGTACTTAAAGGTTTAGAAATCACTCGTAAAGCGTTAATCGTAACAGCTGACGACAGCGAAAACGTTGCTTTATCTGCTCGTAATATCCCTGGAGTAACTGTTGTTACTGTAAGTGGTGTGAACGTATTAGACGTTGTAAACCATGACAAAGTAATCTTTACGAAAGACGCTGTTCAAAAATTAGAGGAGGTGCTTGCATAATGAGAGATCATCGTGATGTTCTTAAGCGCCCCGTGATTACTGAGCGTTCTACTGATTTAATGACAGAAAAGAAATATACTTTTGAAGTTGATGTTAGAGCTAACAAGACTGAAGTTAAAGATGCTGTTGAAGCGATCTTTGGCGTAACTGTTGAGAAAGTAAACATCATGAACTACAAAGGTAAATTCCGTCGTGTAGGTCGTCATAGCGGATTAACTAACCGTCGTAGAAAAGCTATTGTAACATTAAAAGAAAATAGCAAAGAAATCGAATTCTTCGAGGTTTAATAAAAAATAAAATCATCAACGAAAAGGAGGGAACATGATGGCGATTAAAAAATACAAACCAACCTCTAATGGACGTCGTGGCATGACAGTTTCTGATTTTGCTGAGATCACTACAGATAAACCAGAAAAAAGCTTGCTACAACCGTTACACAGAAAAGGTGGTCGTAATAACCAAGGTAAATTGACTGTACGTCACCAAGGTGGTGGACACAAACGTCAATACCGCGTCATCGACTTCAAACGTGATAAAGATGGTATACCAGGACGCGTTGCTACAATCGAGTATGATCCAAACCGTTCCGCCAATATCGCGTTAATCAACTATGCAGATGGGGAAAAGCGCTACATTCTAGCTCCTAAGAACTTAGAAGTGGGAATGACAGTAATGTCTGGCCCTGAAGCTGATATCAAAGTGGGTAATGCACTACCACTAATCAATATCCCAGTAGGTACTGTAATCCACAACATCGAATTAAAACCAGGTAAAGGTGGACAATTAGTTCGCTCTGCAGGTACATCTGCTCAAGTACTTGGTAAAGAAGGAAAATACGTACTTGTACGTTTAACTTCCGGTGAAACTCGCATGATTCTTTCCACTTGCCGCGCTTCTGTAGGTCAAGTTGGTAACGAACAGCACGAACTTATCAACATTGGTAAAGCAGGACGTTCTCGTTGGATGGGTATTCGCCCAACTGTACGTGGTTCTGTAATGAACCCTAACGATCACCCACACGGTGGTGGTGAAGGACGTTCACCAATCGGACGTAAGTCACCTATGACTCCTTGGGGTAAACCAACTCTTGGTTACAAAACTCGCAAGAAGAAAAACAAGTCTGACAAATTTATCGTTCGTCGTCGTAAAAAATAACGGGGTTGTACTACGGTTCATAAGGACCGTAGAGCAATCACGAAGGGAGGTTTCCACATGGGTCGCAGCTTGAAAAAAGGGCCTTTTGTAGATGATCATTTAATGACAAAGATTGAAAAGTTAAATGAAACTGAGGGTAAACAAGTCGTAAAAACTTGGTCTCGTCGTTCTACTATTTTCCCACAATTTATCGGACATACAATCGCTGTGTATGATGGCCGTAAACACGTACCAGTATATGTGACAGAAGACATGGTAGGTCACAAGCTTGGAGAATTCGCTCCATCTCGTACTTACAAAGGTCACGCAAATGATGATAAGAAAACAAAACGCTAATTAGAGAGGAGGCTTTTACATGCAAGCTAAAGCTGTTGCAAGAACAGTTCGTATTGCTCCTCGTAAAGCTCGTCTAGTTATGGATTTAATTCGAGGCAAGCAAGTAGGCGAAGCAGTAGCTATTTTGAAGTTAACTCCAAAGGCTGCTTCACCAGTAATCGAAAAAGTTCTCAAGTCCGCTATTGCTAACGCAGAGCACAATTTTGAAATGGACGCAAACGCCCTAATCGTTACTGAGGCATACGTGAATGAAGGACCAACTTTAAAACGTTTCCGCCCTCGCGCAATGGGTCGTGCGAGTCAAATAAACAAACGCACTAGCCACATTACAATCGTGGTATCAGAAAAGAAGGAGGGATAATCAGTGGGTCAAAAGGTAAATCCTATCGGTCTTCGTGTTGGTATCATTCGTGACTGGGAGTCCAAATGGTACGCAGGAAAAGATTATGCTAACCTGCTTCATGAAGATATCAAAGTTCGTGAATATATCACAAAACGTCTGAATGACGCTTCTGTATCTAAAGTAGAAATCGAACGTGCTGCAAACCGCTTGAACGTAACTGTTCACACTGCTAAACCAGGAATGGTTATCGGTAAAGGTGGTACTGAAGTTGAAGCACTTCGTAAAGCGTTGAACCAATTAACTGGTAAACGTGTACACATCAACATCCTTGAAATCAAGAGAGCTGATCTTGACGCTAAGTTAGTAGCTGAAAACATCGCTCGTCAATTAGAAAACCGTGTATCTTTCCGTCGTGCTCAAAAGCAAGCAATTCAACGTGCAATGCGCGCTGGTGCGAAAGGTATTAAAACGATGGTATCTGGTCGTCTAGGCGGAGCAGACATCGCTCGTTCTGAACATTATAGTGAGGGTACAGTTCCACTTCATACTCTTCGCGCTGATATTGACTATGGTACAGCAGAAGCTGATACAACTTACGGTAAATTAGGTGTGAAAGTATGGATCTACCGTGGAGAGGTCCTTCCTACGAAGAAGAAAACTGAGGAAGGAGGAAAATAATTATGTTATTACCAAAACGCGTAAAATATCGCCGCGAACATCGTGGAAAAATGCGTGGTAAAGCGAAAGGCGGTACTGAGGTACACTTCGGAGAGTTCGGATTACAATCTCTTGAAGCATCTTGGATCACTAACCGTCAAATCGAAGCAGCACGTCGTGCGATGACTCGTTATATGAAACGTGGCGGTAAAGTTTGGATTAAAATTTTCCCTTCAAAACCATACACTGCAAAGCCTCTAGAGGTCCGAATGGGTTCCGGTAAAGGTGCTCCAGAAGGATGGGTAGCAGTTGTTAAACCTGGAAAGGTTATGTTTGAAATTTCAGGTGTATCTGAGGAAATTGCACGTGAAGCATTACGTTTAGCTGCGCATAAGCTACCAGTTAAATGTAAGTTCGTAAAGCGTGAAGAAATTGGTGGTGAAACTAATGAAAGCTAATGAACTACGCGACTTAACCACTGCCGAGATTGAACAAAAAGTGAAATCTTTAAAAGAAGAGTTATTCAACCTACGCTTTCAATTAGCGACTGGTCAATTAGAAAACACTGCTCGTATTCGCGAAGTGCGTAAGTCAATCGCTCGTATGAAAACAGTAGTTCGCGAGAGAGAGATCGCTTCTAACAAATAATTAAGAGGAGGTTCGCGAAAATGAGTGAACGTAACCAACGTAAAGTTTACACTGGTCGTGTTGTTTCTGACAAAATGGATAAAACAATCACAGTACTAGTTGAAACTTACAAAACTCACACACTCTACGGCAAACGTGTTAAGTACTCTAAAAAGTACAAAGCGCATGATGAAACTGGCGCAGCTAAGACTGGCGATATCGTTAAGATCATGGAGACACGTCCGTTATCTTCAACAAAGCGTTTCCGTTTAGTAGAAGTAGTAGAGAAAGCTGTAATTATCTAATATTTAAGTTCGGATAGTAATTCCGAAGGGAGGTACCATGCATGATTCAACAAGAATCTCGTTTGAAAGTTGCTGATAACTCAGGTGCTCGTGAAGTACTGGCAATTAAAGTATTAGGTGGATCTGGTCGTCGTTACGCGAACATTGGTGATGTTATTGTTTGTACAGTGAAACAAGCAACACCAGGAGGCGTTGTTAAAAAAGGTGACGTAGTGAAGGCTGTAGTAGTTCGTACTAAACGTGGAGTTCGTCGTAATGACGGTTCATATATCCGTTTTGATGAGAACGCATGCGTAATTATCAAAGATGATAAGAGCCCTCGTGGAACTCGTATCTTCGGACCAGTTGCACGTGAATTACGTGATAACAACTACATGAAGATTGTATCTTTAGCTCCAGAAGTACTTTAATATAAGAAATGAATGTGTCAAGGAGGTGCGAAAGGATGCATGTAAAAAAAGGTGATAAAGTTGTAGTTATCTCTGGTAAGGATAAAGGTAAACAAGGAGTGATCCTTGAATCTTTTCCTAAGAAAGACCGTGTTCTTGTAGAAGGTATTAACATCGTGAAAAAGCATGCTAAACCATCACAAGAAAACCCTCAAGGTGGAATCATCAACCGTGAGGCGCCTATTCATGTATCAAACGTTATGCCTTTAGATCCGAAATCCGGTGAACCTACTCGTGTAGGATACAAGGTAGTTGACGGTAAAAAAGTACGTGTTGCAACAAAATCAGGTGAACAATTAGATAAATAGACTTTTGAAGAAAGGAGGTACTTTTGATGAACCGCCTAAAAGAAAAGTATCAAAGCGAAATTATTCCTGCTCTAATGGGCAAGTTTAACTATAAATCTGTGATGCAAGCTCCAAAGCTTGAGAAAATCGTTATCAACATGGGTGTTGGTGATGCAGTTGCCAACTCTAAAGCGTTAGACGCAGCTGTAGAAGAATTAACTTCTATCACTGGTCAAAAACCTGTTGTAACTAGAGCGAAAAAATCTATCGCAGGCTTCCGTCTTCGTGAAGGAATGCCGATCGGTGCGAAAGTTACATTACGCGGAGAGCGTATGTACGAATTCCTAGATAAGTTAGTATCTGTATCTTTACCTCGTGTTCGTGACTTCCGTGGTATCTCTAAGAAGTCTTTCGACGGCCGTGGAAACTACACTCTTGGTGTTAAAGAGCAGCTTATCTTCCCGGAAATTGATTATGATAAAGTTAACAAGGTACGTGGTATGGATATCGTTATCGTTACTACTGCCAACACTGATGAAGAAGCTCGTGAGCTTTTAACATCATTCGGAATGCCATTCCAAAAATAATACCAGCGTGTGGTAGAGGGAGGCGAAAATGTGGCTAAAAAATCGATGATTGCGAAACAAAAACGCACACCTAAACATAATGTGCAAGCTTATACTCGTTGCGAACGTTGTGGTCGTCCCCACTCTGTAATCCGTAAATTTAAGCTTTGCCGTATTTGTTTCCGTGAATTAGCTTATAAAGGCCAAATTCCTGGCGTGAAAAAAGCAAGTTGGTAAAACCCGATAATTGGGAAGGAGGTAAATTAAATGGTTATGACAGATCCTATTGCAGATATGCTTACTCGCATCCGCAATGCGAACATGGTACGTCACGAGAAGCTTGAACTTCCTGCTTCTAAAATCAAAAAAGAAGTTGCTGAAATCTTAAAGCGTGAAGGTTTCGTACGTGACGTAGAATTTATCGAAGACAACAAACAAGGTATCATTCGTATTTTCTTGAAATACGGTGCTAACAACGAGCGTGTAATTACTGGTCTTAAACGTATCAGTAAGCCTGGTCTTCGTGTATATGCAAAAGCAAACGAAGTACCTCGTGTATTAAACGGATTAGGTATTGCGATCATCTCTACTTCTCAAGGTGTTATCACTGATAAAGAAGCTCGTCAAAAACAAGCTGGTGGAGAAGTATTAGCGTACGTTTGGTAATAATTTCTTTAAATGAACGGAGGTGTAACTAAATGTCACGTGTAGGTAAAAAACCTATTGAAATCCCAACTGGGGTTACAATTACAAACGACAACAACACAGTTACCGTAAAAGGTCCTAAAGGTGAATTAACTCGTACATTCAGCCAAGATATGGCTATTACAGTAGAAGAAAACGTACTAACAGTTGTACGTCCTTCCGAAAGTAAAGAACACCGTACTATCCACGGAACAACTCGTGCACTTTTAAACAACATGGTTGAAGGTGTAACAAAAGGTTTCGAAAGAGGATTAGAACTTATCGGGGTTGGTTACCGTGCTTCCAAGCAAGGTAACAAACTAGTTCTTAACGTTGGATACTCTCATCCGGTTGAAATCACACCAGAAGAAGGTATCGAAGTTGAAGTTCCAACAAACACAAAGATCCTTATCAAAGGTATCAATAAAGAGCGCGTTGGTGCTTTAGCAGCTAACATCCGTGACGTTCGCCCACCAGAGCCTTACAAAGGTAAAGGTATTCGTTATGAAGGTGAACATGTACGTCGTAAAGAAGGTAAAACTGCGAAGTAAGACCGCATAAGCAGATAGAAAGGAGTGACTGCAAGATGATTACAAAACCTGATAAAAATTCTACTCGTAAGAAAAGACACACTCGTGTTCGTGCTAAGTTATCAGGAACTGCAACTCGTCCACGTTTAAATGTGTTCCGTTCAAACCAACACATTTATGCTCAAGTGATCGATGATACGAACTCTGTAACAATCGCGAGTGCTTCTACACTTGATAAAGGCGTTGAGGCTAACGGAAGTAACGTTGAGTCCGCTAAAGCAGTTGGAGAACTAGTTGCAAAGCGCGCAATTGAAAAAGGAATTAAATCAGTAGTATTCGACCGCGGTGGATACTTATACCACGGACGTGTGAAAGCATTAGCAGATGCTGCACGTGAGGCTGGTTTAGAATTTTAATCGGAAAAGGAGGGACACTGATGCGTCGCATTGATCCAAACAAATTAGAACTTGAAGAACGCGTTGTTACGGTTAACCGCGTTGCGAAAGTAGTAAAAGGTGGACGTCGTTTCCGCTTTGCTGCTCTTGTAGTAGTAGGAGATAAAAACGGTAATGTTGGTTTCGGTACTGGTAAAGCTCAAGAAGTACCTGAAGCTATCCGTAAAGCAATTGAAGATGCGAAAAAGAACTTAGTTGCTGTACCTATCGTTGGTACAACAATTCCTCACCAAGTACTTGGAGAATTCGGTTCTGGAGAAATCCTTTTGAAACCTGCTTCTGAAGGTACTGGAGTTATCGCTGGAGGACCAGTTCGTGCGGTACTTGAGTTAGCGGGTGTTCAAGACATCCTTTCTAAATCTTTAGGATCTAACACACCAATCAACATGATCCGTGCAACACTTAACGGATTAAAGCAATTGAAACGTGCAGAGGACGTTGCTAAATTGCGTGGTAAAACGGTAGAAGAACTGTTAGGATAAGGAGGGAAACAAAATGGCGAACAAAATAGCAATCACCCTCACTCGCAGTGTAATCGGTCGTCCACAAGATCAACGTGTGACTGTTCAAACTCTTGGTTTGAAGAAGATGCACCAAACAGTTGTCCATGAGGATAACGCAGCTATCCGTGGAATGATTAACAAGGTATCTCACCTTGTTACTGTGAAAGAGCAATAATAGAAACGGTTTTTTAAATAAGGAGGTGCCACAATGAAACTTCATGAGTTAAAACCTAACGAAGGATCTCGTAAAGAACGCAATCGTGTAGGTCGCGGTACTGGTTCTGGTAACGGTAAAACTTCTGGTAAAGGTCATAAAGGTCAAAATGCACGCTCAGGCGGTGGCGTTCGTCCTGGATTCGAAGGTGGTCAAACACCTCTATTCCAACGCTTACCAAAGCGCGGATTCACGAACATCAATCGTAAAGAGTATGCAATTATCAACCTTGATGCGTTAAACCGCTTTGAAGATGGTACAGAAGTTACACCTGAATTACTTCTTGAAACAGGTTTAGTTAGCAAACTAAACGCTGGATTGAAAGTATTGGGTAACGGTTCTATCGAGAAAAAGCTTACAGTTCGTGCTCATAAATTCTCCTCAGCAGCTAAAGAAGCTATCGAAGCAGCTGGCGGTTCAGTTGAGGTGATCTAATGTTCCAGACATTCTCCAATTTTATGCGCGTGGGTGATATAAGAAAGAAAATAGTTTTCACCCTACTAATGTTAATCATATTCCGTATCGGTACGTTTATCCCAGTACCAGGGGTAAACTCTGACATATTGAAATTTCAGGATGAGTTTAGTGTATTCGGTATCTTGAATACCTTCGGTGGTGGAGCTTTACAAAACTTCTCAATTCTTGCCATGGGTATAATGCCATACATCACAGCGTCCATCATTGTGCAATTGCTACAAATGGATGTTGTTCCAAAGTTTACGGAGTGGTCAAAACAAGGAGAAGTTGGACGTCGCAAATTAGCTCAATTCACTAGATACTTTACTATTGTGCTTGGATTTATCCAGGCAATTGGTATGTCTATCGGTTTTAATAACTTGGCTCAAGGCCAGCTTATTACCGACCCGAGCCCCACTACTTATCTTTTAATCGCGTTAGTGTTGACAGCAGGTACAGCATTTTTAATGTGGCTTGGCGAGCAGATCACAGCACACGGAGTCGGGAATGGTATCTCCATCCTGATTTTCGCTGGTATCGTAGCTGCCATTCCAAATGGAGCTAACCAGATTTATGCACAACAAATTGAGGATGCTGGAGATCAGTTGTTCCTAAATCTTGTTATTGTTGCTCTAATTATTCTTGCAATCTTAGCTGTTATCGTAGGAGTTATCTTTATCCAACAAGCATTACGTAAAATTCCGATCCAGTATGCTAAAAAAGTATCCGGTCGTAATCCAGTTGGTGGACATTCCTCACACTTACCGTTGAAAGTAAATGCAGCAGGGGTAATTCCTGTTATCTTTGCAGTATCCTTTATCATCACACCACCTACCATCGCGTCGTTCTTTGGTCCTAATGATGTAACTCAGTGGATCCAAAGCACATTCGATTACACGAAGCCGATTGGTATGGTAGTATACGTAGCCCTTATTATTGCCTTTACTTATTTCTACACATTTGTTCAGTCTAATCCTGAACAAATGGCAGAAAACTTAAAGAAGCAAGGTGGATATATTCCAGGAATTCGTCCTGGTCAGAATACACAGGAATACCTAACAAAAATCATCTACCGACTAACTTTCGTTGGTGCGTTGTTCTTGGCAGGGATCTCTGTTCTACCTGTAATCTTTATGAAAATAGCTGATCTGCCGCCAGCCGTACAGATTGGTGGTACTGGTATCCTCATCGTCGTAGGTGTTGCACTTGAAACGATGAAGCAACTTGAAAGTCAGCTGGTGAAGCGTCACTATAAAGGGTTTATCAAGTAATGAAGTAATTGGGATAGCATTATCCCAATATACTTCACAAGAGACTGAGGGGGCATTAAGATGAATTTAGTTCTAATGGGACTTCCGGGTGCCGGTAAAGGTACTCAAGCAGAACGAATTGTCGAAAAGTACAATATCCCTCATATCTCAACCGGAGATATGTTTCGTGCTGCTATGAAGGAAGGAACTGAACTAGGCCTTAAAGCAAAGTCTTTTATGGATCAAGGTCAGCTTGTTCCTGATGAAGTGACGATCGGTATCGTTCGTGAAAGACTTGAAAAAGAAGATTGCCAAAACGGATTTCTGTTGGACGGTTTCCCAAGAACAGTTCCTCAGGCAGAAGCTCTAGAGCAAATGCTTGAAGATCTTGGCCGCAAAATTGATTATGTAATCAATGTGAACGTGGACCAAAGCATCTTGATGGAGCGTTTAACCGGAAGACGTATTTGTAAAGATTGTGGATCTACTTATCACCTTGTCTTCAACCCTCCAAGTGAGGAAGGGGTTTGTGATAAGTGCGGCGGTGAACTTTATCAGCGTGCTGATGACAACGAAGAAACAGTCGGGAACCGCTTGGAAGTGAATGTGAAACAATCGAAGCCTCTATTGGACTTCTATGAAGGCAAAGGCTATCTTCGAAACATCGATGGACAGCAGCCAATTGGCGAAGTGTTCACTGACATTGAAAAACTTCTTGGAGGTCTTGCGTAATGATCATCTGTAAAACTCCTCGTGAGCTTGAAATCATGAGAGAAGCTGGCAGAATCGTTGCACTCACCCATCAAGAATTGAAAAAACATATTGTACCTGGCGTAACGACGAAACAATTGGATGATATTGCTGAGAAATTCATACGCAAACATGATGCAATTCCTTCGTTCAAAGGGTATAATGGTTTTCGCGGAAGCATTTGTGCTTCTGTTAACGAAGAACTTGTTCATGGTATCCCCGGCGATCGAGTACTAAAAGACGGTGATATCATTAGCATAGATATTGGTGCGAAGTATAATGGTTACCACGGCGATTCCGCCTGGACGTATGCTGTCGGTAACATTTCCGATGAAACAAAGCGATTACTTGAAGTCACGGAGCAATCATTGTATGAAGGCATCAAGGAAGTAAAACCGGGCGCTCGTCTTTCTGACGTTTCTCATGCGATTCAAACGTATGCAGAAGCACATGATTTTTCAATCGTGAGAGAGTATGTAGGCCATGGAATTGGTCAAGACTTACATGAAGACCCTCAAATTCCACATTATGGACCTCCTAATAAAGGTCCACGGTTAAAACCTGGTATGGTCCTGGCAATTGAACCAATGGTCAATGCAGGAACTCGCTACGTAAAAACGTTAGCAGATGACTGGACTGTTGTTACTGTTGACGGTAAGATGTGTGCTCATTTTGAACATACGGTCGCTATTACAGAAACAGGCTACGAGATCTTAACAAAAGCCTAAGCCCAAGAGGTGATACTGCTTGACTGAGTCTGAAACGGCTTTGAAAGTAGGGCAGATTGTTTTGATTACTCAAGGCAGAGATGCCGGACAGTATGCCGTAATTATTAAAATTCTTGATGAGCGTTTTGTCGTCCTTGCGGATGGAGACAAGAGGAAGTACGACCGCCCTAAGAAGAAGAACATTCATCATCTTGAATTTTTTGATTACGTGTCTCCAGAAGTTCAGAACAGTATGATCGAAACAGGTCGTGTGACAAATGGGAAACTTAGGTTCGTGCTAACAAAGTTTGTCGAGGGGCTTGTTACTGATTTGAAGAAGGGAGAACTTAATTAATGGCGAAAGACGATGTGATTGAAGTAGAAGGTACGGTCGTTGAGACTTTACCAAATGCTATGTTTAAAGTAGAATTGGAAAACGGTCATACGGTATTGGCTCATGTATCTGGGAAAATTCGTATGCACTTTATTCGAATCCTGCCAGGAGATAAAGTAACGGTGGAGCTTTCTCCATACGATTTAACACGCGGTAGAATTACGTATCGTTTTAAATAAACCTATTTTAGCACTCCGTACTATCAGGGAGGTAATATAAGATGAAAGTGAGACCATCTGTGAAGCCGATCTGCGAAAAATGTAAAGTTATTCGTAGAAAAGGTAAAGTTATGGTTATTTGTGAAAACCCGAAACACAAACAAAAACAAGGATAACTTGAGGGAGGTGCGCATATATGGCACGTATTGCTGGTGTTGATGTTCCTCGCGACAAGCGCGTTGTAATTTCATTAACATACATTTTCGGTATTGGTCGTTCAACAGCTGAGAAAGTTCTAGCTGAAGCAGGTGTTTCTGAAGAAACTCGTGTACGCGACTTAACGGAAGAAGAATTAGGAAAAATTCGTGATATCGTAGATAAAATTAAAGTTGAGGGTGACCTTCGTCGTGAAGTATCTCTTAACATTAAACGTCTAATCGAGATTGGTTGCTACCGTGGTCTTCGCCACCGTCGTGGTTTACCAGTTCGTGGTCAAAACACTAAAAACAATGCTCGTACACGTAAAGGTCCTCGTCGTACTGTAGCGAACAAAAAGAAATAATTTTAAGTAAGTAAGGAGGTAAGAAATATGGCACGTAAAACTAATACACGTAAACGCCGTGTGAAAAAGAATATTGACACTGGTATCGCGCATATCCGTTCTACATTCAATAACACAATCGTTACGATTACTGACTCTCACGGAAACGCAATTGGATGGTCTAGTGCAGGTGCTCTTGGCTTCAGAGGTTCTCGTAAATCCACTCCATTCGCAGCGCAAATGGCAGCTGAAACTGCTGCAAAGTCTTGCATGGAGCACGGTTTAAAAACTTTGGAAGTTACAGTTAAAGGCCCTGGTGCTGGTCGTGAAGCAGCGATCCGTGCTTTACAAGCAGCTGGTCTTGAAGTAACTGCTATCAGAGACGTAACCCCAGTACCTCATAACGGTTGCCGCCCACCAAAACGTCGCCGTGTTTAATTTGTCTGTATAGAATTTGTATACATGTCAATAATGGCTGATGATACAGTTTGTGAATGATACAGATAATTAAATGTTGTTGTTGTGCACAATCGGGACATACCTATGGGGAATTTCGGTTAGACAACTTTGTCTTTCCGGGGTTTCGACGTTTTGAAGGAGGGTTATGAATGTTAGAAATCGAAAAACCAAAAATCGAAACGGTTGAAATCAGCGATGACGCCAACTATGGTAAATTCGTCGTCGAGCCACTTGAGCGTGGATATGGAACAACTTTGGGTAACTCCTTACGTCGTATTCTTTTATCCTCACTTCCTGGTGCCGCTGTAACATCTATCCAAATAGATGGTGTACTGCATGAGTTCTCAACAATTGAAGGCGTCGTTGAAGATGTTACAACAGTTATTTTGAACGTTAAGAAGCTAGCATTAAAAATCTATTCAGATGATGAGAAGACGTTAGAGATTGACGTGCAAGGCGAAGGAGCTGTAACAGCTGCTGACATTACTCATGACAGCGATGTTGAGATTCTTAACCCTGACCTTCATATCGCAACGTTAGCAAAGGACGCGCATCTGCGTATTCGTTTCACCGCTAAGCGTGGACGCGGATATGTACCAGCGGACGGAAACAAGCGTGAAGATCAACCAATCGGAGTAATTCCAATTGATTCTATCTTTACACCAGTTTCACGCGTTTCTTATTATGTTGAAAATACACGTGTAGGCCAAGTGTCTAACTATGACAAGCTTACATTGGATGTATGGACAGATGGTAGTAACGGTCCACAAGAAGCAGTAGCACTTGGGGCAAAGATTTTAACTGAGCACTTAAATATATTTGTAGGCCTGACAGATGAAGCGCAAAACGCGGAAATCATGGTTGAAAAAGAAGAAGATCAGAAGGAAAAAGTCTTGGAGATGACTATCGAAGAGCTTGATTTATCTGTTCGTTCTTACAACTGCTTGAAGCGTGCTGGCATCAACACTGTTCAGGAACTTGCGAATAAAACAGAAGAAGATATGATGAAAGTTCGTAACTTAGGCCGAAAGTCTCTAGAAGAAGTCAAGCACAAACTAGAAGAGTTAGGTTTAGGCTTGCGTAAAGATGACTAGTTTTTATTCGTAAAACTAGGCATCTTTATGTGTTTGGACGTTTCATTACTTTCTACAGAAGGAGGGAACATCAACATGGGATACAGAAAATTAGGTCGTACAAGCGCACAGCGTAAAGCGATGCTACGTGACTTAACAACTGACTTAATCATCAGTGAGCGCATTGAAACTACAGAAGCACGTGCGAAAGAATTACGTTCTGTTGTAGAGAAAATGATCACTCTTGGAAAGCGCGGAGATTTGCATGCTCGCCGTCAAGCAGCTTCTTACGTTCGTCATGAAGTGGCAAACGAGGAAACTGGTGCAGACGCAGTACAAAAATTATTCGCTGACATCGCTCCACGTTACGGAGAGCGCCAAGGTGGATACACTCGTATTATGAAACTTGGACCTCGTCGCGGAGACGGTGCGCCAATGGTAATCATCGAGTTAGTATAATCTATTGTGATAGTGGTTTAAAAAGGAGGACAAAAAGAGCAGCGATCAACCTCAACGCTATTTTTACCGGACTTTTTAAACTTCCTATTTTCAGTCATAAATAAGGGCGGGCAGTTGTAATGACTGATCATGCCCTTTATTTTTTTGCAAAAATATCAGTCTCGGCTCACTTCCCTATACGCGGCTTAGGGAAGTGACTGAAACGTTATGATTTTTACGAGTTAGTGGAGACAAGGTGAGAAGAGAGGAGAAAGATTCATGACTGACACGATTCTGAAAGTGAAGAATTTGTTCTTCCGTTATCCAAATCAGGAAGAGGATACGCTGAAGGATATTAATATTGAGGTCAAGCAGGGTGAATGGACTGCTATTGTAGGCCATAATGGTTCAGGAAAATCCACACTTGCACGTATTCTGAATGGATTGCAGATGCCATCAAAAGGTTCTGTGATCATCGATGGTATGGAACTATCCGAAGAAAAGCTCTGGGATATTCGCCGTCAGGTAGGCATGGTCTTTCAAAATCCGGATAATCAATTTGTTGGATCCACGGTAGAGGATGATGTAGCTTTTGGTTTAGAAAATATTGGGGTCCCACGCGTTGAGATGATTGAGCGAGTAGAAGAAGGCATTAAAAGAGTTGGGATGAAATCTTTTTTAACCCAAGAACCACATCAACTCTCAGGCGGACAAAAGCAGCGTGTAGCCATTGCGGGTGTCATAGCGCTCCGTCCGGCAATCATCATATTGGATGAAGCGACGAGTATGCTCGATCCAATCGGTCGAAAAGAAGTCATTCAAACGATAGAAGAACTGAGAAAAGAAATGGGAGTGACAGTACTATCCATCACGCACGATTTGGAGGAGGCTTCACGAGCCGACCGTATCATCGTACTGAATGGAGGGAAAGTTTTTGCGGAAGGAACACCAAGCGAAATTTTCCTGCTGGGGGAGCAGCTTGTTCAAATAGGATTGGACCTGCCTTTTGCCATCAGTTTAGCCAATAAACTTAAAAGTTTAGGTGTTACCCTTGAGTCAAACCCGACAACTAGTGAAAGGCTGATGGATGAGCTATGCAAATTAACATACAAGATCTAGAGCATCGCTATCAGGCGAAAACTCCTTTTGAACGAGTGGCCCTATATGATGTCGATATGGAAATTGCAGACGGCTCCTACAGTGCTGTCATTGGGCATACTGGATCCGGGAAATCAACACTCCTTCAGCATCTTAATGGTCTGCTTCGTCCTTACAAAGGAACGATTCAAATAGGGGATTTCACCCTGAAAGCTTCTGAAAAAGAAAAGAATATCAAGGCACTGCGCAAAAAGGTCGGGATCGTGTTTCAATTTCCGGAGCATCAACTTTTTGAGGAGACGGTGGAACGGGACATCTGTTTTGGTCCAATCAATTTTGGAGTTTCAGAGGAAGAGGCGAAAAAAAGGGCAAGAGCTGCACTGCAGTTGGTAGGGCTTCCTGAAAAGTATCTGGAGGTATCGCCATTTGACTTAAGTGGCGGTCAGATGCGAAGAGTGGCCATCGCCGGTGTGCTTGCCATGGAGCCGGAGGTGCTTGTCCTCGATGAGCCTACTGCAGGATTAGATCCAAGAGGTCGAAAAGAGATTATGGAACTATTCTATTCCCTTCATAAGGAAAAGAACCTGACAACCATACTGGTCACACATAGCATGGAGGATGCGGCCATGTATGCCGATTCGATCTATGTGATGAACAATGGGACTGTCGGTCTGAAAGGCACACCTCGAGAGATTTTTTCCAATCCGGAAAAAATCCATGAGGTTGGCTTGGATGTTCCGGAGACGGTGCTGTTTATGAAAGAGCTCGAGGATCGTCTTGGCAGGAAGCTTGGCGGCATCTGCCTGACCATTGATGAAGCAGCAGAGGCAATCGCCTCTAAGCTCTCGAAAGGGGTGGGGCAGCATGAATAACCTGATCATCGGGCGTTATGTGCCTGGGACCTCGATTGTTCATCGAATGGATCCGAGGGCGAAACTGCTACTTGTCTTCATCTTTGTCCTGATCGTTTTCCTTGCCAATAATGTGTGGGGTTATGCCCTTTTGGGAGCCTTCACCTTATCCGTTGTCCTTATGACAAGGATACCTATTCCATTCATCTTGAAAGGCTTGAAGCCGATTCTATGGATAATCATTTTCACCATGATCTTTCATGTTTTCCTGACTAAGGAAGGGACACTCCTTTACAAATTAGGTATTATTGAAATCTATGAAGAGGGGATCAGGCAGGCTATTTTTATCTCCCTGCGTTTCTTGTTCCTGATAACCATCACGACCATACTGACTTTGACTACGACGCCGATTGAAGTGACGGACGGAATGGAGACGCTTTTTGGCCCTTTCAAGAAGCTCGGTGTACCGGTACATGAGCTGGCTCTGATGATGTCCATTTCCCTACGGTTCATTCCGACCTTGATGCAGGAGACGGATAAAATCATGAAGGCGCAAAGTGCCCGTGGAGTGGACTTTACCACAGGGCCTTTAAAGGAGCGTGTGAAGGCGCTCGTTCCATTGCTTGTCCCACTCTTCATCAGTGCCTTCAAGCGCGCTGAGGAGCTCGCTACAGCCATGGAGGCGCGCGGGTACAGAGGTGGCGAAGGGCGTACAAAATTCCGTATCCTCGAATGGAGCACAAAGGATACGCTGCTTATGGCGCTTCTTGGTGCCCTCACGTTTATTCTGGTTCTGATACGAACATAATGGAGTCTAGATGCGATGAATAGAATGAAATGCATAATATCCTATGACGGGTCCCGATTTGAAGGGTACCAGATTCAAAAAGAGAAGCGTACGGTGCAATACGAGCTCCAAAAGGCCTTGACACTCATTCATAAAGGATGCGACATCAAGGTTTCCGCCTCTGGCAGGACAGATGCGGGGGTACATGCCATGGGGCAGGTGCTGCACTTTGATACTACCCTGTCCATACCAGAGGCAGCCTGGCAGAAGGCGATGAACGCCCATCTGCCAAAAGATATCTGGGTAAGGCATGTTGAGGCAGTGCCACCTACTTTTCATGCACGCTTTGATGTCGTGAAGAAGGAGTATCGTTATAAGGTGAGGTTAAGCAAGCATTTTGATGTGTTCCTTCGGGATCAGGTCTTCCATTATCCGTATCCCATCAACACAGAGGCCATGCGTGAGGCAGCCAGGCATTTTTTGGGGGAACATGACTTCACCAGCTTCTGTTCGGCGAAAACCGAGGTGGAGGATAAAGTTCGAACCATCTATGAACTTGAGATTTTGGAAGATGGGGAAGAGCTTGTTTTCCGTATTGAAGGTAACGGCTTTCTGTACAATATGGTCCGGATCATCGTAGGCACATTATTGGAAGTGGGACAAGAAAAAAAGCAGCCACAGGAAATTTTAGCTATTCTTCAATCCAAGGATAGAAAGGCTGCAGGAAAAACCGCACCAGCCCACGGTTTATACTTATGGGACGTCGTTTATGATGACAACTAATCCTGGTGTAACATTTTCTTGACAATTTCCCAAAAAAGATATAAGATATCACATGGTATGTATTTTAGCCCCACGATCAAGCCCCGGAAGAGTTTCATCGTGATAACTTAAAATATATGATACGACAAATAAAAAGCTTTAAATTTTTAGGAGGGAAAAATCAATGCGTACAACGTTTATGGCGAAAGCTAGCGAAATCAATCGTAAATGGTACGTGGTAGACGCTGAAGGTCAAACTTTAGGTCGTCTAGCAAGTGAAGTTGCATCCATTTTACGTGGTAAACATAAACCAACTTACACTCCAAACGTAGACACTGGAGATCATGTAATCATCATCAATGCTGAGAAAATTCACTTAACTGGTAACAAGTTAAACGGGAAGATCTACTACCGTCACACTATGCACCCAGGTGGATTAAAGCAAAGAACTGCTTTGGAAATGCGTACTAACTATCCTACAAAGATGTTAGAACTTGCAATCAAAGGCATGCTTCCAAAAGGAAGTCTTGGACGTCAACAAGCAAAAAAATTAAACGTATATGCTGGTAGCGAACATCCACACCAAGCACAACAACCTGAAGTTTACGAACTTCGCGGTTAATTAATAAGGAGGGTATAACTTTGGCACAAGTACAATACTACGGCACAGGTCGTCGTAAAAGCTCCGTTGCACGTGTACGTCTAGTTCCTGGTAACGGACAAATCGTGATCAACGATCGTGATATCGAAAACTACATCCCATTCGAAGCTCTACGTAACGTTGTTAAACAACCATTAGCAGTTACTGAAACAGAAGGTAACTATGATGTATTGGTAAACGTTGACGGTGGAGGATACACTGGTCAAGCTGGTGCGATCCGTCATGGAATCGCTCGTGCATTATTGCAAGCTGATCCTGAGTTCCGTGCTACTTTAAAGCGTGCAGGGTTCCTAACTCGTGACGCGCGTATGAAAGAGCGTAAAAAATACGGACTTAAAGGCGCTCGTCGTGCACCTCAGTTCTCAAAACGTTAATCTTCGGATATACAGAAACTCCCAGCCTTTTGGCTGGGAGTTTTTTTGTATTTTTTTTTGAAAAACAGTAGTAAAACGACACTTGTGTCAGTATAATGAAATTAATTAGACACTTGTGTCGTTATTATGGGAGGGATGGGATATGGAGAAGGGGTTAGGTAAAAATAGAGGGTTTCTGACGTTAATGCTTGCCCAGCTGATTTCGAGTCTTGGTGATTGGCTTAGTATTGTAGCAATTATTACGCTTGTAGGATTGAAGTGGGAAGCGACGCCGATGGAAGTTTCCTTTATCATTCTTTGCTTGGCGATTCCGATGGCTGTTCTAGGGCCGTTTACCGGGACGATTGCGGACCGCTTGAACCGCAGGACGCTAATGGTGGTATCAGATGTAGGGAGAGGGGTTTTGATCCTGATTCTCTCTTTTGCAAGCTCGATATGGACGGTTTATGTGTGCTTGTTTGTCATTGGAATGCTGTCGGCCGTGTTTGTACCTGCTAAGAATGGGAAACTCAAGGAGCTTGTACAGGAGGCAAGCATGAAAAGCGCCATGTCCTTTTCATCGATGATTGATGCGAGCACTAAGGTATTAGGACCACTGTTGAGCGGTTTATTGGTAACGGCGTTTGGGACGGCGCCGGTTTTCTATATAGATGCTGCTACGTTCTTTGTTTCGGCACTCCTGTTATTGGCCTTGCCAAAGACTGTTGCTATATTAAAAGACCATGATACTAAAGAAAAAAGGGAAGCTACCTTTAAAGAGGAATTTTTAGAAGGATTGGCGTTTATCAAAAGCAGTCGCTATTTGCTGGTAGGTATGCTGGTACTAGGAATCAGCCTTTTAATCTTACAGCTGTCGGATTCACAGATAATTGTACTGATAAGAGAGCTCACGCAGGCTTCTCCAGATCTTTTTGGTTTTATTGTTACTGCATCAGGTGTGGGTATGCTCGTTTCTGGAGGCCTGCTGGCGAAAAAGACGGATTATCATGCCTTAAGCTTGATGTTACTGGGGGTTTGCGGCTTAGGAATTAGCTTTTCGATGCTGTCGGCATTTACAGGCGCTGATCTGGCCATGTCCACAGTATGGGGCCCGGCATTAGGGTTGACGGCAGGATTTGCTGCAGGCTTGGTTTTTATTCCTTTCCAAGCATCTGTCCAAACCAGTACGCCTGTACACATGACAGGAAGAGTATTTGGAGTGATAAACAGTGTGACCACGACTGCGACCATTATTGGCCCGTTGTTGGGAGGGTGGCTCTCTACAATTATAGGGGTCATTCCGACATTTCTCATTACTGCAACCCTCTTGATTGTCATCTCGGCGGTTGGTTATATTTTTAGAAACAAGATAGAGCGGGGGAATGTGCGTGAGTCCAAAAGTAAGCAAGCAACACATGGAGCAACGTAGAGCTTTGATACTGGAAAATGCAAAGGAAGTTTTTATGGAGCATGGATACGAGCAGACAACCATGAAGCATATAATGGATGCTGCGAATGTAAGCAGGGGAGGCTTGTATCAATACTTTTCCAATAAGGAAGATGTATATGAAACGTTACTGGAAGAAAGGTTAGCACAATCAACAATGGAAGCAGAGCTTTTGTTTGAGGAAGAAATTCATTCCCATTGGGAGCTGCTCATGACTGCCATTTTTGGAAGCGAACAGCAGCCGAACGATAAAATGGATCCCATGGCTCCTTCTAACCTGGAGTTTTTCATAACCGGAAGAAATAATCAACGCAGAAGAGAATATGGCACGGTGCGGTATTATGCTGGGCTGAAAATCTATACGGATATTATTGAACAGGGGCAACAGAGCGGGGAATTCAGTTTGAAATATCAATGTGAGGTTCTTGCCCGAACCATTGTGTCCTTTATTGATGGTTTAGCCTTGGAGCATGCGATATTGCCGAAGGAAGACTTGAAAATTAAAGAACAGGCCACTCTGTTTGTGGAATATTTAAAAATGGCATTAGGCGTCAAGCAATACTAAATAAATGGCAATAAAAAAATGGTGGGACCGAATGGTCCACCATTTTTTTGCGCCATGTAATTAGCCTGTGTTAAAACACTTTCTTCCGGTCTCGCTCTTCTTTTAAAATCTCCACAGCTTCTCGGAAACGTTGGGAATGGATGACTTCCCTTTCCCTCAGGAAACGAAGGGAGTCGTTCAGATCAGGATCGTCCGACATATTGATAATCCATTGATACGTAGCTCTCGCTTTCTCTTCTGCCGCAATATCCTCATAGAGATCCGCAATCGGATCCCCTTTTGCCTGGATATATGTAGCGGTAAAAGGTGCCCCAGCTGCATTGTGGTAAAAAAGGGCGCTATCATGATTCACGTAATGATCGGCAATACCAGCAGCCTTTAACTGTTCAGGGGTAGAATCTTTTGTCAGCTTGTAGATCATCGTAGCAATCATTTCAAGATGGGCAAACTCCTCTGTACCAATGTCCGTCAATAGCCCAACAACCTTATCCGGAATCGTATAACGTTGATTAAGATAACGGAGGGCAGCGGCTAGCTCCCCGTCTGCACCACCGTATTGTTCAATAAGATATTTCGCCAAAGTGGGATTACAGGTGCTCACTTTGACGGGGTATTGCAGCTTCTTTTCATAAACCCACATAGGTTATCCTCCTTTCATTAAACCTGCCAAGGCCAAGGTCCCTTTCCCCAGTCCCAACGATCGTTGGAATTAACGGTAAATTGTTGCAGCGGACCGAATTTTGCTGAAAAATTCTTCTTGATTTGATTACTGTAAGTGGCATATTGGTTGAATTGATTTAATGCCTTTTCGTCATCGGGGTGGGTATCCAGATATAAGGTCAATTCCATCAGGACAAAGTCGACGGCCTGAATTTCCTCGAGAAGCTGATAATACTCAGGAGGGAGAGAGTTTGTCACTTGGTTTACCTCCTTTTCTTTTCATATGGATTTTCATAATAATCATAAAGAGCTGGCCAGAGCGTCCCTTTCTTCAATGCATCAAGTGGATGGAACTGCTGGAGGTTTGGTGTTTGAAATCCTAGGTACAGATTGGGTGGTGTACTATAATATTTCTTCCCGATTGGAGGACAAGGGTCAAAAGGGCTATGATAAGGGATGTAAGATTTCATTTTTGTAAAGGTTTTTTGATCATCATTCATGCTGTTCAGACACCTCACTCTCTATCCTTCTCCTAGCATCTATATTCTGGAAGCAGCAAATAAATTCATGCTTCATGAAATTCATACTTGGAAAAACGTACTCAATCTTTCCACGCATGAAAGCTCATCACCATTAGGAAACTAAATGGTGAAAGGGTGTGAAAATGTTGACTGTACTAACAACCTTTAAAGAAAAGCGCAGAGAAAAGCAGATGAAATATGAGCGCAAAATGCTTCGCGAAATTTCTTTGGATATTTTGAGAACTAAAGTGAAGGATTTTTTCAATCCCTACTTAAAACATAAACGACAACCAATTACCGCGATAGAAGAAGGCTGCCTGGATGTAGCAATCGAGGCCTATCTTCTGGGTGCTTCCTATAGCAAGTTCGGTTACCATGGCGAAAACGTGGAAAAGGTGAAGACACGCTGCCATGTAGAGGAGAAATACCTGATAGACACGTTATATGATTACTTCCTGTATTGGGGGGCGATTGGTGAAAATGATCTTGTCCATGAATCCTTTTATATGACCTGTGAAGCTTTTATCGACTATTGGTGGAGGGAAGGCTTTCATAAGGGGGAAAAAAGGTACCGGATGAGGCTGCACTAATTATCATAATCCTCCGTCTTGTCCCATATAGTGAAACATGAGGACATGCGGGAGGGATACATATGCGAAGGTGGAAGTTCTGGGCACTGCTGACTACAGGCCTTATTCTACTGTTTTCAATACAGTTTCAATTCTTTAGCGAGGATACTTGGGAACAATGGAATCTCCCGCTAAGCGGTAAAATCATCATACTTGATCCAGGTCACGGCGGTCCGGATGGTGGTGCCGTCGGAGGGGAGATCTTGGAAAAGGATGTGGCGCTGCAGGTATCCCTGTATTTGAAGGATTATCTGCAGGAGCAGGGGGCACTCGTACTGATGACACGCGAGGAGGATGTCGACCTGGCCGATCCGAAAACAAAAGGCTACAGCAGGCGGAAAGTGGAAGACCTAAGGAAACGGGTGGAGATGGTAAATGAATCGGATGGAGATCTGTTTATCAGCATCCACTTAAATGCGATTCCCTCCCCAAGGTGGAAAGGGGCTCAGACCTTCTACCAGCGATCAGATTCGAAAGAAAACGAGCGTGTGGCGAAATTCATTCAGGATGAACTCCGTACTAATCTCGGAAATACGGACCGCTACGCAAAATCCATCAACGGCATCTATATTTTAAAGAAGGCGGAAATTCCAGGAGCCCTGGTGGAAGTCGGCTTTTTGTCCAATCCTTCGGAGCGGGCGCTGCTCAGTTCGGACGACTATCAGAAAAAGTTGGCGGCTTCCATCTATAACGGAATTATGCGGCATTATACTTCGGAAGAAGAGCTTGAAGATCCTCCAGGATAAAAGGGGATCTTTTTATGTCCCCATCTGGCTTCCTTTCATGCTTTAATCCGTTCAACGTGATGGGAGATATGTTATACTGGGATTGTAAACGAATTCATCTTTATAAAGACAATAACGTGCAGGGGTGGGGTCAACATGTTAACAGAAGCAAAAGTGGTACAACTACTGAAGGATCTACAGGATCCAATTTTACATAAAACGTTCGAAGAGACAAATGCAATCGAAGAGATTTCCATTAAGGAAGAGAAAAACCATGTCAGTGTAAAAATTGCACTTGCTAAAACGGGAACGGCAGAACAGATGCAGCTGCAAGGGGCTATCGTTAACCTCCTGAAAGAAGCAGGAGCGGCAACAGTGGGACTGCGCTTCACGGAATTGCCTAGAGAAGTGATTGACCGCTACGGTGCAACAGCGGCAGCAGGAAAAGAAGAAAACTTGCTGTCAAACAACAAGACAACCTTCCTGGCGATTGCGAGTGGAAAAGGGGGAGTGGGTAAATCCACAGTATCCGTTAACCTGGCAGTATCCTTGGCACGCCTTGGTAAAAAAGTCGGTTTGATTGATGCCGATATCTACGGCTTCAGCGTTCCGGATATGATGGGAATCACGAAACGACCGGTTGTTCGAGGCGAGAAAATCATCCCTGTTGAGCGTTTTGGCGTACAGGTCATCTCCATGGGGTTTTTCGTGGAAGACAATTCTCCTGTCATCTGGAGAGGTCCGATGCTTGGGAAAATGCTGAACAGCTTCTTCAATGAAGTGGAGTGGGGAGACCTGGATTACCTTCTGCTCGACCTGCCACCTGGAACGGGCGATGTGGCATTGGATGTTCACTCCATGCTTCCATCCTGTAAAGAGCTTATCGTTACCACGCCGCATCCAACCGCAGCGTTTGTAGCGGCGCGTGCAGGGGCGATGGCCATTAAGACAAACCATGAAGTAATCGGTGTTATCGAAAACATGGCCTATTTTGAAAGCAAAAAGACAGGCGAAAAAGAATATGTATTCGGTCAAGGTGGAGGGAAAAAGCTATCGGAAGAGCTTCAGGCACCACTGCTCGGTCAATTGCCTCTTCAACAGCCTGATTGGGACGAAGAGGACTTTGCGCCGTCCATTTATCAGAATGACCATAAACTTGGAAAAATCTATCTGGATATTGCATCAAAAGTGGTAGAACTAACATAAATAAAAAGGCAGACCTAGGTTGAATAGGTCTGCCTTTTCTTTATTGTCCGCCACCGCCTGATTCTTCGCCGCTTTCACTGCCGGCTCCTTGCCCAGAGTCGCCTCCACCACCCTGCTCTTTTTGTCCGCCTTGCATTTCAGAGGCGCCTTTAAGAAGGAGATCCTGTAGCTTGGCTTTAAAAAGTGGACTTTCAAACGTTTCGGTTATCACTTTTTGCAAGTGTGTCTTAAACTCCTTGCCAGTTAAAACCTTTGTCAATTGCTTTTCCATTTCAGGGTCCTGCAATACCTGAATCATCAATCCTTGGTATTCAGGATCTTTCATCAGGTCTTTTATCAGTTTTTCGTGCTCCTTTTGCATACTTTTTGCAAAAGTCTCTGCAAATTTCGGATCCTCAAAAGCCTTTTTCCAGAACTCTGCCCCTTTTTCACTATCAAGGGTTTGTTGAATGGCACTGGTTACAACTTCCTGGTCCAAAACAAAATTCTGTTTCATTTTGTCATCTGTCATAATCTCTTCGATCGCTTTTTTGCCATCGTCTGTCTTTAATATATCCACAACCATTTTCTTGGTTTGTTCATAATCCATTTGGCCGGCTCCCTCTTCACCCTGCGCACAACCGGAAAGCAGGAAACATAAGAGTAAAAACGGCAAAAGGTAGCTTTTCATATGAAAACTCCTCTCAGCAGGTTTTGCATATGCTTAATATGTGACAAAGTTAATGAAATATACAAATTTGCAAGAGGGGTATGATGGATTTTTATTGGTTAGATTGGTACAATCATCTATAGCGTCTTTAAACTGTTATATATGGAGGAAAAGAAAAAGTGAACAGTCGTAATTGGGTTCGATTATTTCTTTCCACGTTACTAATCGGAGCAGTAAGTACCGTTATTGTTGCCTTTATAGTTCGTTGGGATCAACATACAGCTGAATTTGCAAATGGAGAATATCTTCAAGTATTATCGGTTATCTTCTGGTACATAGGAATAGGGCTTATTTTCAGTATCATCAGCCAAATGGGTTTCTTCGCCTACTTGACCGTTCACCGGTTCGGGCTTGGTATCTTCAAATCTTTATGGAATGCCGTTCAAGTGGTGCTGATCGCCTTTGTATTATTCGATCTTGTCTACTTCCGATATATCGCTTTTGCAAATGAAGGCGACTCGGTTTTACCATACTTAGCATTCCCAATCTTCCTGCTCATCTACGGACTGCTGGTTGCGTACGTAAAAAAAGCGCAGACAAACCATCATGCTTTTATCCCTGCATTGTTTTTCATGGTAGTGGTAACAACTGTCGAGTGGTTTCCAGTACTGCGTGAAAATGAGCCAAGCTGGCTATTGCTCATGCTTTTCCCGCTGCTTGCATGCAACTCCTACCAGATGCTGGTTCTGCACAAGCTGAATCAGACGAAAGGGAAAGCGGCAACAGCCAAATAATGAATGAAAGGGCGTCCTCGCTTGAGGGCGCCCTTTGTATTATTGTATTTCTTTGCTACTGGCTTTTGTGTTATTGATCAGGTCGGTTACAGAGCTGATTTCATACCCTTTTGTCTTTATCTGCTGAATGATCTCAGGCAAGGCCTCCTCCGTTTGTTTTGCAGAGTCAGAGGCGTGCAGGAGGATGATATCCCCGTTGCTTAAATTCTTCGTCACATTATCAATGATGATATCTTTGCCGGGGTTGATTAGATCATGGGAATCGACACTCCAATGCACAATCGTAAATCCAAGCGAATTGGCGATTTTCAAAATCCTCTTATCAAAAGAACCTTTTGGCGGTCGCAGCAGATTCACTTCCTTCACTCCCAGCTTCTCAAATACATCGAGTGCCTTCAACATATCCCGTTTCACTTTCAAATCATCCAGATCACGGTAGTTTTCATATGCATATCCCATACTGCCGATCTCGTGTCCATCGTCCGTGATCCGCTTCACTACTTCGGGGTGCCGTTCCGCCCAGGAGGCAGACAGAAAGAACGTCACTCCCGTAGCATTATTCTTTTTCAACGTATCAAGTATGGGCAGTGCTTTTTCGTCTCCCCAGCTAATATCGAAGGATAACGCAATTTCCTTCACTTTCCCTTCACCTTTATAGAATGCTACTGGCTGTCCATCCTTCGTTGAGAAAACCGGTAAGTTAGTAAAGTTCTCTATATATAAAATCCCTGCCGTAAAGAAAGAAGCCAAAATGATGATGGATAATTGCTTGAACTTTCTTCCGTTAATCACATAGAAAAAATTCATACGTCTCCCCCTTGTCCACGGTATCTAATTAATAATTATTCAATGGGACAAAACTTATGATAAAAAAATATTTGGGAAAATGTTTCATAAAAACTGGTTTGGTGGAAAAAAATACAATATAAAGTTTTTTTCCGAGGTGAAGAAATGTTAGGGATGCTTTTCAATAATAAGGAAGTAAAAGAAATGGAATACCTACTGAAGCGTGAAATGGAAGAACTACTTCATGATTTTGAAGATAACCGCATAGATCGGGTAGTCAAACATGCCATGGAGGAACGCTATCAAATCCTCTTCAACATGTTCAAAAGAGTGGCCCACCCAACAGAATGTATGCAATACATTCGTTCTAAAGCGGTATTCGGGGAACGAGAAACACTATAAGAGAGTGGAGGCTCCTTCATTGCATTGTGATATGCTGCGGGAGTCTCTTTTTTGCGCTGTCCGTGTAAAAATAGCAAATCGAGTCGGTATTTCGAACCGTGCTGTAGGGATGCATCTTGTTTATCAACGGAAATTTCTATATATCCACGATTCTGGCTACCATATCAACGGAAAAAGAATTTTATCGATGAAAATTTCAATATATCCACGAAAAGAGAGGGGATATCGATAAAGCGCATATTTCAACAAAATCTTTGCTTCCTTAGGGACTGCCGCGAACTTCAATTAGCTTATTTGTTACTATGCGTTTGTACACAGCAAAATAGACTTAAAATCTTTTTGAAAAAATGTTTCTAAAGTAGTTGACGTTCCTTTAAAAAGCGTGGTATATTATTATTCGTCGCTGCGAGAGACAAAACGATCGCACGATAAAAAAACAAAAAACATGTTGACTTCAACAAGCTGATATGTTACATTAATAAAGTCGCTTCTGAGCGATAAACTGATTGAAATGATCTTTGAAAACTAAACAAAACAACAGCGTCCACGTTAATCTTATAGGGATTAACAAAGAACGAAAAAGAAACATAAGCTAGTCAACATTTGAGCATAAGCTCAAACTCTTTATTGGAGAGTTTGATCCTGGCTCAGGATGAACGCTGGCGGCGTGCCTAATACATGCAAGTCGAGCGGACTTACAAAAGCTTGCTTTTGTAAGTCAGCGGCGGACGGGTGAGTAACACGTGGGCAACCTGCCCTTGAGACTGGGATAACTTCGGGAAACCGGAGCTAATACCGGATAATATAAGGAACCTCCTGGTTCCTTATTGAAAGATGGTTTCGGCTATCACTTAAGGATGGGCCCGCGGCGCATTAGCTAGTTGGTGAGGTAACGGCTCACCAAGGCGACGATGCGTAGCCGACCTGAGAGGGTGATCGGCCACACTGGGACTGAGACACGGCCCAGACTCCTACGGGAGGCAGCAGTAGGGAATCTTCCACAATGGACGAAAGTCTGATGGAGCAACGCCGCGTGAGTGATGAAGGCCTTCGGGTCGTAAAGCTCTGTTGTTAGGGAAGAACAAGTGCGAGAGTAACTGCTCGCACCTTGACGGTACCTAACCAGAAAGCCACGGCTAACTACGTGCCAGCAGCCGCGGTAATACGTAGGTGGCAAGCGTTATCCGGAATTATTGGGCGTAAAGCGCGCGCAGGTGGTTTCTTAAGTCTGATGTGAAAGCCCACGGCTCAACCGTGGAGGGTCATTGGAAACTGGGGAACTTGAGTGCAGAAGAGGAAAGTGGAATTCCAAGTGTAGCGGTGAAATGCGTAGAGATTTGGAGGAACACCAGTGGCGAAGGCGACTTTCTGGTCTGTAACTGACACTGAGGCGCGAAAGCGTGGGGAGCAAACAGGATTAGATACCCTGGTAGTCCACGCCGTAAACGATGAGTGCTAAGTGTTAGAGGGTTTCCGCCCTTTAGTGCTGCAGCTAACGCATTAAGCACTCCGCCTGGGGAGTACGGTCGCAAGACTGAAACTCAAAGGAATTGACGGGGGCCCGCACAAGCGGTGGAGCATGTGGTTTAATTCGAAGCAACGCGAAGAACCTTACCAGGTCTTGACATCCTCTGACAACCCTAGAGATAGGGCTTTCCCCTTCGGGGGACAGAGTGACAGGTGGTGCATGGTTGTCGTCAGCTCGTGTCGTGAGATGTTGGGTTAAGTCCCGCAACGAGCGCAACCCTTGATCTTAGTTGCCAGCATTAGGTTGGGCACTCTAAGGTGACTGCCGGTGACAAACCGGAGGAAGGTGGGGATGACGTCAAATCATCATGCCCCTTATGACCTGGGCTACACACGTGCTACAATGGACGGTACAAAGGGCAGCAAAACCGCGAGGTCGAGCCAATCCCATAAAACCGTTCTCAGTTCGGATTGCAGGCTGCAACTCGCCTGCATGAAGCCGGAATCGCTAGTAATCGCGGATCAGCATGCCGCGGTGAATACGTTCCCGGGCCTTGTACACACCGCCCGTCACACCACGAGAGTTTGTAACACCCGAAGTCGGTGGGGTAACCTTTTGGAGCCAGCCGCCTAAGGTGGGACAGATGATTGGGGTGAAGTCGTAACAAGGTAGCCGTATCGGAAGGTGCGGCTGGATCACCTCCTTTCTAAGGAATATGACGCTGTTTGTTTTGTTTAGTTTTGAGAGAGCATTCTCTCAAAAAAATATGCGCTTGCGTCTGCAAGTGAATTCAAGAAGTTGGATTCCTCAGCGCATGGCAGCATGAAGTAACGCTCTGAAGCATCGCATGAAGTGATGCAAATCAGTAGCCATGTTCCTTGAAAACTAGATAACGTTAAGTAATATCAAGATACATTCACAAGTATCGTTCATCTTAGTAATTTTCTTTTAAGATATCATCGCTGATATCGAAAAAACATGACAATTAGTTTGTCAACGGTTAAGTTATTAAGGGCGCACGGTGGATGCCTTGGCACTAGGAGCCGATGAAGGACGGGACTAACACCGATATGCTTCGGGGAGCTGTAAGTAAGCTTTGATCCGGAGATTTCCGAATGGGGAAACCCACTGCTCGTAATGGAGCAGTATCTTTACCTGAATACATAGGGTACTGAAGGCAGACCCGGGGAACTGAAACATCTTAGTACCCGGAGGAAGAGAAAGCAAACGCGATTTCCTGAGTAGCGGCGAGCGAAACGGAATTAGCCCAAACCAAGAGGCTTGCCTCTTGGGGTTGTAGGACACTCAACATGGAGTTACAAAGGAACGGGGTAAATGAAGCGATCTGGAAAGGTCCGTCATAGAAGGTAAAAACCCTGTAGTTGAAACTTCGTTCCCTCCTGAGTGGATCCTGAGTACGGCGGGACACGAGAAATCCCGTCGGAAGCAGGGAGGACCATCTCCCAAGGCTAAATACTCCCTAGTGACCGATAGTGAACCAGTACCGTGAGGGAAAGGTGAAAAGCACCCCGGAAGGGGAGTGAAATAGATCCTGAAACCGTGTGCCTACAAGTAGTTAGAGCCCGTTAATGGGTGATAGCGTGCCTTTTGTAGAATGAACCGGCGAGTTACGATCCCGTGCAAGGTTAAGTCGATGAGACGGAGCCGTAGCGAAAGCGAGTCTGAATAGGGCGAATGAGTACGTGGTCGTAGACCCGAAACCAGGTGATCTACCCATGTCCAGGGTGAAGTTCAGGTAACACTGAATGGAGGCCCGAACCGACTCACGTTGAAAAGTGAGCGGATGAGGTGTGGGTAGGGGTGAAATGCCAATCGAACCTGGAGATAGCTGGTTCTCTCCGAAATAGCTTTAGGGCTAGCCTCATATGTTAGAGTCTTGGAGGTAGAGCACTGATTGGACTAGGGGTCCTCATCGGATTACCGAATTCAGTCAAACTCCGAATGCCAAAGACTTATCTATGGGAGTCAGACTGCGAGTGATAAGATCCGTAGTCAAGAGGGAAACAGCCCAGACCGCCAGCTAAGGTCCCAAAGTATACGTTAAGTGGAAAAGGATGTGGAGTTGCTTAGACAACCAGGATGTTGGCTTAGAAGCAGCCACCATTTAAAGAGTGCGTAATAGCTCACTGGTCGAGTGACTCTGCGCCGAAAATGTACCGGGGCTAAACGTATCACCGAAGCTGCGGACTGTTCTTACGAACAGTGGTAGGAGAGCGTTCTAAGGGCGTTGAAGCTAGACCGGAAGGACTGGTGGAGCGCTTAGAAGTGAGAATGCCGGTATGAGTAGCGAAAGAAGGGTGAGAATCCCTTCCACCGAATGCCTAAGGTTTCCTGAGGAAGGCTCGTCCGCTCAGGGTTAGTCGGGACCTAAGCCGAGGCCGAAAGGCGTAGGCGATGGATAACAGGTTGATATTCCTGTACCACCTCCACTCCGTTTGAGCAATGGGGGGACGCAGAAGGATAGGGTAAGCGCACTGTTGGATATGTGCGTCTAAGCAGCAAGGCTGAGAAGTAGGCAAATCCGCTTCTCATTAAGGCTGAGCTGTGACAGCGAGGGAAATATAGTACCGAAGTTCCTGATTTCACACTGCCAAGAAAAGCCTCTAGCGAGGAGTATGGTGCCCGTACCGCAAACCGACACAGGTAGGCGAGGAGAGAATCCTAAGGTGAGCGAGAGAACTCTGGTTAAGGAACTCGGCAAAATGACCCCGTAACTTCGGGAGAAGGGGTGCTCTGTTAGGGTGTTAAAGCCCGAGAGAGCCGCAGTGAATAGGCCCAGGCGACTGTTTAGCAAAAACACAGGTCTCTGCGAAGCCGTAAGGCGAAGTATAGGGGCTGACGCCTGCCCGGTGCTGGAAGGTTAAGGGGAGAGGTTAGCGCAAGCGAAGCTTTGAACCGAAGCCCCAGTAAACGGCGGCCGTAACTATAACGGTCCTAAGGTAGCGAAATTCCTTGTCGGGTAAGTTCCGACCCGCACGAAAGGCGTAACGATCTGGGCACTGTCTCAACCAGAGACTCGGTGAAATTATAGTACCTGTGAAGATGCAGGTTACCCGCGACAGGACGGAAAGACCCCGTGGAGCTTTACTGTAGCCTGATATTGAATTTTGGTACAGCTTGTACAGGATAGGTAGGAGCCTGAGAAGCCGGAGCGCTAGCTTCGGTGGAGGCGTCGGTGGGATACTACCCTGGCTGTATTGAAATTCTAACCCGCAGCCCTTATCGGGCTGGGAGACAGTGTCAGGTGGGCAGTTTGACTGGGGCGGTCGCCTCCTAAAGAGTAACGGAGGCGCCCAAAGGTTCCCTCAGAATGGTTGGAAATCATTCGCAGAGTGTAAAGGCACAAGGGAGCTTGACTGCGAGACCTACAAGTCGAGCAGGGACGAAAGTCGGGCTTAGTGATCCGGTGGTTCCGCATGGAAGGGCCATCGCTCAACGGATAAAAGCTACCCCGGGGATAACAGGCTTATCTCCCCCAAGAGTCCACATCGACGGGGAGGTTTGGCACCTCGATGTCGGCTCATCGCATCCTGGGGCTGTAGTCGGTCCCAAGGGTTGGGCTGTTCGCCCATTAAAGCGGTACGCGAGCTGGGTTCAGAACGTCGTGAGACAGTTCGGTCCCTATCCGTCGTGGGCGCAGGAAATTTGAGAGGAGCTGTCCTTAGTACGAGAGGACCGGGATGGACGCACCGCTGGTGTACCAGTTGTCTTGCCAAAGGCATAGCTGGGTAGCTACGTGCGGACGGGATAAGTGCTGAAAGCATCTAAGCATGAAGCCCCCTCAAGATGAGATTTCCTTTTACTTCGGTAAGTAAGATCCCTGAAAGATGATCAGGTAGATAGGTTCGAGGTGGAAGCATGGCGACATGTGGAGCTGACGAATACTAATCGATCGAGGACTTAACCCAAAAAACAATGAACGGCACTTGTGAATCTTGGTAAGAAAAACGTTATCTAGTTTTGAAGGAATATAGCAAATAATGCTTGATTTTCTTTCAAAAGTTTATATAATATTAATAGTCTGGTGGCGATAGCGAAGAGGTCACACCCGTTCCCATACCGAACACGGAAGTTAAGCTCTTCAGCGCCAATGGTAGTTGGGGGCTGTCCCCCTGTGAGAGTAGGACGTTGCCAGGCTAGTATCGTTCCACCATAGCTCAGCGGTAGAGCATTCGGCTGTTAACCGAAGGGTCGTAGGTTCGAATCCTACTGGTGGAGCCATGCTTCCATAGCTCAGCAGGTAGAGCACTTCCATGGTAAGGAAGAGGTCACCGGTTCGAATCCGGTTGGAAGCTTAGTGAATATTATATAGGCCCGTTGGTCAAGCGGTTAAGACACCGCCCTTTCACGGCGGTAACACGGGTTCGAATCCCGTACGGGTCACTTAAGTTTTTTCGCGTCAGCGAAAATAACTAAGTTTTTTCACGATAGTGAAACTAACTAACCATACAATGGAGGATTAGCTCAGCTGGGAGAGCATCTGCCTTACAAGCAGAGGGTCGGCGGTTCGATCCCGTCATCCTCCACCAATTTTTTTCACGCAGTGAAAATAATCAACCATTTTTTCACCCAGAAAAAATAATTCCATATCCCTTGGAGGGGTAGCGAAGTGGCTAAACGCGGCGGACTGTAAATCCGCTCCTTCGGGTTCGGCAGTTCGAATCTGCCCCCCTCCACCATTTAACTTCGAAATGTAGATTCCGAAGTTTTTGTTTGAAAAGCAGTATAAACTTTCATGTATTAGAGATAATAATTGAAGTTAGGAAATACTCATTTCGGGTAATGACTACATAGAAGGCATTTTATTATTTAATGCTATTTCATCAATGGGCTATAGCCAAGCGGTAAGGCATCGCACTTTGACTGCGACATGCGTTGGTTCGAATCCAGCTAGCCCAGCCAACGTGCCATTAGCTCAGTCGGTAGAGCATCTGACTTTTAATCAGAGGGTCGAAGGTTCGAGTCCTTCATGGCACATATATCTTTACCAGATGCAGAAGTATTCCTGATACTTCTGTTTGTTTTAGGGGCCTTAGCTCAGCTGGGAGAGCGCCTGCTTTGCACGCAGGAGGTCAGCGGTTCGATCCCGCTAGGCTCCACCAATCTTCAATAGAATACATACCATAATTCAAACCTTAGACTCCTTATCGGGTCTAAGGTTTTTTGTGTTTTGCTGCTCATATACCAAATGAAATCAAAAATCTAACAATTCCAAACTGCATATATATTCAAATTTGTGTCGAGTTGAGTCATAGACCCTTTTCACTATACAATAAATGTAATAGGGATAAGGGGAGGACACTGTTCATGAAAAAGAATATCAGTATTATTGGGGTGCCTATGGACTTAGGGCAAACACGTCGTGGAGTGGATATGGGTCCTAGTGCTATTCGTTACGCAGGAATAGTGGAAAGGTTGGAACAGATTGACCTTGAAATTGAAGATTTAGGGGATATAGAGATTGGATCAAGAGAAAGAACGTCTTCCGGTGACAGTAACCTGAAGAATTTGAAAGCAGTTGCGGAGGCGAGTGAAACGCTTGCTTCACGAGTGGACGAAGTCGTTAAACAAGGGAAGTTTCCGTTGGTATTAGGAGGCGACCACAGTATTGCGATCGGGACGATTGCGGGACTTGCAAAGAATTATTCGAACATGGGAGTCATCTGGTACGATGCCCATGGCGATTTAAATACAGGAGAGACCTCTCCATCAGGTAATATTCATGGCATGCCACTTGCGGTCAGCCTAGGTTTGGGAGACCCGGCTTTGACAGGGATAGGCGGTATTGGCACGAAGCTGAAGCCGGAAAATATCGTGATCATTGGTGCTCGTTCTCTGGATGAAGGGGAAAAGGTACTGATTAAGGAAAAAGGAATCAAAGTGTTTACCATGCATGAGATAGACCGTATGGGAATGACGGCTGTCATGGAAGAAGCGATTGCCTATTTAAAAGACAAAACGGATGGCGTGCATCTCTCACTGGACCTGGACGGCCTGGATCCCCATGATGCACCTGGTGTAGGGACACCGGTGATGGGTGGTATCTCCTATCGTGAGAGCCACTTGGCGATGGAGATGCTAGAAGAGGCGGATATCTTAACCTCTGCGGAGTTTGTGGAAGTAAATCCGATCCTTGATGAACGGAATAAAACTGCGTCAGTGGCAGTTGCCTTGATGGGTTCTCTTTTTGGTGAAAAGCTTCTTTAGAAACAAAAATAAGCCAGCAACGTTAATTCGTTGCTGGTTTTCGATTTATTTGAAGGTACAAATATTGATTGATCAGGGAATCAAGCGAGGTGCTTGCATCTATTACTTCCTTTGATTGAAGATGATTGGTGGAGGAAAGACGGATCATTTCTTCTCTTTTTCTTTCAATGGCTTCTTTTAAGTGTACTGCTGCTTGGATGGACATTGGAAAAACACCTCTCTTAATGGGCTGATAACAGTAATTTTAGTAAATATTACCCTGATTTATCCTTTTTGAAACATTTTTAGTTATTTTTTGTTAAAATATATTTATAGAAATGATGAAACCTTTTTTAGGCTAGGCTCGTAGATAAAGACGACCGCCAGACAACGGGGGAACGGAATGGAAGAACTTATAAAAAAGAGAATCAAGCAGATAAAAAAAGGCGATCAGGATGCGTTTGGTGAAATTGTGGAGATTTTTAAGGACAAGATTTTTCAGCTTGCCTATCGAATGACCGGGAATGCACATGAAGCCGAGGATGTTGCACAGGAGGCGTTTATCCGGGCATATATTAATATCAACAGTTATGATGTAAACCGGAAATTTTCCACATGGCTATATCGGATCGCGACTAATTTAACGATTGATCGAATTCGCAAGAAAAAGCCAGATTATTATTTGGATGCGGAAGTGGCAGGAACGGATGGGCTGACGATGTATTCACAGGTAGCAGCCGACATTGCGTTGCCCGAGGAAGAAGTGGAAAGCATGGAGCTGCAAAGTGAAATCCAAAAGCAGATATTGAAGCTTCCCGATAAATATCGTTCCGTCATCGTCCTGAAGTATATTGATGAGCTCTCCTTGATTGAAATCAGCGAGATACTTGAAATACCGGTTGGGACTGTAAAAACACGAATACACAGAGGGCGAGAAGCACTGAGGCAGCAATTGCGCCATGTTTAATTCTGGAGGTGTAAAAGAAAATGAAGAAATGTCCGGAACAAATCGTCCAGTATATGCATGAGTATTTAGATGGTGATCTAGAGAAAGACCGAGAACAAGAGCTAAAAGCACACCTTCAAGAATGTCAGGATTGTAATCAGCAATTTCATGAATTGGAGAAGGCGATCGCACTTGTACAAAGCACCTCTCATATAACAGCACCAAATGATTTCACGCAGAGAGTGATGAATAGTTTACCGAAAGAGAAGAAAAGAATTGGAATGAATCGCTGGATGAGAGCGCATCCGGTTTTTGTAGCAGCAGCCATCTTCTTTGTACTAATGGCTGGCAGTATGTTCGGCGGCTGGCAGGAAGATAAATTGTCCTTTACCAATCAGTCCGGTCTGGTCGTAGAAGATAATACAGTAGTCGTTCCAGAAGGCAAGGTCGTGGAGGGGGATGTCGTGGTCAAAAACGGCAATCTCCGTGTCGAAGGGGAAGTGAACGGAAATGTCACAGTCATCAATGGCGAGAACTATCTGGCTTCCGCTGGGCAGGTAACAGGCGAGATCGAAGAAATCAACCAAGTCTTTGAATGGATCTGGTTCACCATGAAGGATGGGTTTAAAGAAGTTGTCGGAGTTTTTACAGATTAAGCTAAGGAGATGCTTGAGTAATCAAGCATCTTTTTTGCATGTTTTCTGGTTATATTAACTATAATTGAATTTATGTTATAATAGCATAGTTACGGTTTTCGTACTTGATACATAAATCTCGTACTGACAAAGGAAGTGATAGGATGCCTTTTGAGATACCTTTTGGAGATATACCATATTTAGGTTATTTAGCGAATGTGATTGATATATTATTGGTCTGGTTTGTGATTTACAAACTCATCATGGTGATACGCGGTACAAAGGCGGTCCAGCTATTGAAGGGGATTACGGTCATTGTCGTTGTCAGGATCATCAGTAGCTTTTTGGGACTGAGCACCCTGCAGTGGCTGATGGACCAGGCGTTGACCTGGGGGTTCCTGGCGGTCATCATCATCTTCCAGCCTGAGCTGCGTCGTGCCCTTGAACAATTGGGACGTGGGAAATTGTTCTCAAGAAGCGGCATTCCGGATGAGGAAGAGCATGCCAAGATGGTGGAGGCGGTCGTAAAATCGGTGCAGTATATGGCAAAACGCCGTATCGGAGCGCTTATCACCATTGAACGGGAAACAGGAATGGGCGATTACATAGAAACAGGGATACCTTTGAACGCAAAGGTTTCATCCGAGCTTCTGATCAATATCTTCATTCCGAATACGCCTCTTCATGATGGAGCAGTCATTCTACAGAAGAATCAGGTTGCTGCGGCAGCTTGTTATCTGCCTCTATCCGAAAGCCCCTTTATTTCCAAGGAGCTTGGGACAAGACATAGAGCGGCACTCGGAATCAGTGAAGTAACAGATAGTGTCACCATTATTGTATCAGAAGAAACCGGTGCAATTTCCGTCACGAAAAACGGGGAACTGCACCGCGATTTAGAGCCAGAGATCTTCAGCGACCTGTTGATGAAGGAAATGGATACAAGCTTTAAAACTGCTTCCTCAACACGTTGGCAATGGAGGGGGAAGAAGGATGGATAGATTTATCAGCAATCGATGGATCATGAAGATAATTGCGTTGCTTTTGGCTTTTATGCTATACATGTCGGTGAACATTGATACAACATCCACCCAGCAACGGAATAATACTGCTTCCCCTTTTCCTAGTTCACCAAATGTAGATGTGGAAACTGTTACCGATGTTCCGGTTGAGGCCTACTATGATCGGGATAATCTCGTCGTGAACGGACTTCCGCAAAGTGTGGCAGTGACATTGGAAGGGCCGACTGGTACGGTGAAACCGACTGCACTGCAAAAGGATTTTGAGGTGTATCTGGATTTAAGCGATCTGGAACTGGGAACACACCAAGTGCCATTACAATGGAGAAATATTTCGGAAAAGCTGGATGTGACTGTGGAGCCTGGATTTGCTACCGTTACCATCCAGGAGAAGGTAACCGAGGATTTCCCTGTTGAAGTCGACTTTATTAACAGAGGGCAAATCGAAGAAGGCTACCAGCCGGAACAGCCGATTGTGAAACCGAACATCGTGAAGGTGACAGGTTCCCGTGAATTGATTGACAGCATCGCGCTAGTGAAGGCACGAGTCGACCTGAAGGGCGTCAATGAGTCAATCAACCAGCAATCTAAAGTGACGGTATACGACAGCGAAGGGAATACCTTGAATGTGGAGGTCGAGCCGGCTGTCGTGGACGTTAATGTTCCCGTTACCAGTCCTTTTAAAGCGGTGCCTTTAAAAATAAACCGCAAAGGCTCGCTGCAGGAAAACCTGAGCATCACCAAGGTGGAAGCCGTACCGGGTGAAGTGACGGTCTACGGTCCAAAAGGTGTAATTGATGGGTTGGAGTACATTGATAACATTGACCTTGATCTTACCGAAATTACGGAAAGCACCACCATTGAAGTGGATGTTCCTGTACCGGACGGTGTAAAGCGAGTGGTACCGGAAAAAATCAATATTAAGGTAGAGGTAGAAAAGGAAGAACAGAAAACGTTCACCAATGTACCTATTGAATATATTGGGTTACCGGAAAATATGGAGCTTGAAATGGTAGACCCTGAGAGTGGCCTGATGGACCTGACAGTCCGTGGTGCCCCAACTGTGCTTGAAGGCTTGGAAAGCACGGATATGGAAATGTACATTAATGTGACAGACCTTGGAGAAGGGGAGCATGAGCTGCCTCTTGAAATTAACGGTCCACAAAATGTGTCCTGGGACCTGCCGAAGCGAAACGTGAAAATTAGATTAGTAGAAATTATAGAGTAGGAAAAAGGAGCGATTTACTTATGGGTAAATATTTTGGAACAGATGGAGTGCGTGGGGTTGCCAACTCGGAACTGACGCCTGAACTGGCATTTAGATTGGGACGCTGTGGAGGCTATGTTCTGACAAAAGATCATTCCCGTCCAAAAGTATTAATAGGCCGCGATACACGCATTTCCGGTCATATGCTCGAAGGAGCGCTAGTTGCAGGACTATTGTCCATAGGTGCAGAAGTCATGCGCCTCGGTGTCATTTCCACTCCGGGTGTTGCACATCTGACAAAAGCATTGGGAGCACAGGCGGGTGTCATGATCTCCGCCTCTCACAACCCGGTACAGGACAACGGAATTAAGTTCTTTGGTCCCGACGGCTTTAAATTATCCGATGATCAGGAAGCTGAAATCGAAGCACTCCTTGATGAGGCAACGGATAACCTTCCTCGTCCTGTAGGGTCAGATCTCGGTCAAGTGAACGATTATTTCGAAGGTGGACAAAAGTACCTTCAATTCCTGAAACAATCTGTAGATGAGGATTTCTCAGGCATACATATCGTACTGGACTGTGCGCATGGTGCAACATCCTCCCACGCAACCCACCTATTTGCAGACCTGGAAGCGGATATTTCCACGATGGGATCTTCTCCGAACGGGTTGAACATCAATGACGGTGTTGGATCCACACATCCTGAGACGCTTGCTGAAATGGTAGTGGAAAAAGGTGCGGATATCGGTCTAGCATTTGATGGAGATGGGGACCGCATCATCGCAGTGGATGAGAAAGGTCAGATCGTCGATGGCGACCAGATCATGTTCATCTGTGCAAAATATTTAAGCGAGCAAGGACGCCTTCGCCATAACACAGTGGTATCAACAGTAATGAGTAATCTTGGCTTCTACAAAGCCCTTGAAGCTGCTGGTGTAGAGACAAAACAGACGGCAGTTGGTGACCGCTATGTAGTGGAAGAGATGAAAAATGGCAACTACCTTCTAGGTGGAGAACAGTCCGGACATATCATCTTCCTAGACTACAACACAACAGGTGACGGAATGCTGACAGGACTTCAGCTTGTAAATATCATGAAGCTGACAAAGAAGAGCCTATCCGAGCTTGCAGCGGAGATGACGAAATTCCCGCAGCTTCTTGTGAACGTAAAAGTGTCAGACAAGCACCATGTAACGGAAAACGAGAAAGTGGCAGCTGTGATTGCGGAAGTCGAGGCGGAAATGGAAGGTAACGGCCGTATTCTTGTTCGCCCTTCCGGTACGGAGCCTTTGGTTCGTGTCATGGCAGAAGCGCCGACTCAAGAGCTTTGCAATGAGTATGTGGAGCGGATTGTAGCAGTAGTTCGTGCAGAAATGGGCATCGAATAATATAGAACAGTAACGCGAAAGATATGCATACAACGCACGTAAAAAGCGATGTATGCATATCTTTTATTATAATTGCTTCTATTAATTGGAAGATAATTAACATAATGATTGACGGACTGGCCAAAGGAAGGTAAGATATTATTTGTTGTCACTCAAGAAGGGAAAGGAGCATAGTGGAATTTTTTTTACCAAAAGCGCCTGAACTAAGCGACGAACGGGTATATAATGCTTAGTTGACGAGGTGGAGGTTTATCGATCTATCGGCGGATGCCTCCCGGTTGCCAATCACAACCGATTAGAGACAGGTTTAAAGCATAAAGGCAACTTTATGTACAAAGACTTGTACTATGATTGAAAAATAATAATGCAAAAAGGTAATGTGGGGGCAGGACAGTCCCCTTTCTATGGTGTGCTTTCCTGTCCCTGCTACTTTAGGGAGGAAATCAAATTATGTGCGGAATCGTAGGTTATATTGGAACACAAGATACAAAAGAAATTCTTTTAAAAGGTTTGGAAAAGCTTGAGTACCGCGGCTATGACTCAGCTGGTATCGCTGTCATGAACGAAGAAGGAGTTCACGTATTCAAGGAGAAAGGCCGTATTGCGGATCTTCGTGAAGTAGTGGACGCGAGTGTAGCAGCAACAGTTGGAATAGGTCATACTCGCTGGGCAACGCACGGAGTACCAAGCAAAGTAAATGCCCATCCACACCAAAGTACTTCTGGACGTTTTACACTTGTGCATAACGGAGTCATCGAGAACTATGCAATCCTTAAACGCGAATATCTTCAGGGTGTGGAACTTGTTTCCGAAACAGATACAGAAGTAGTTGTTCAAATCATCGAGAAGTTTGCAAACGAAGGACAGCATATCGAAGTGGCCTTACGCAACACGCTTGCGATCCTGAAAGGTTCTTATGCGATTGCATTAGTGGACAACGAAGATCCGGATACGATCTATGTTGGGAAAAACAAGAGCCCATTACTTGTTGGTGTAGGTAAAGGCGACTTTAACGTAGTAGCAAGTGACGCAATGGCGATGATCCAGGTAACGGACCAATTCGTTGAACTGATGGACAAAGAAATGGTAATCGTACGCAAAGAAGCGGTAACGATCAAAAAGTTGAACGGTGAAATCGTAGAGCGCGCTCCATACACAGCAGAATTGGATGCAAGTGATATTGAAAAAGGCACATACCCACATTACATGCTAAAAGAAATCGATGAGCAGCCATTGGTAATGCGTAAAATCATCCAAAAATACCAGGATGAGAACGGTACATTAACAATCGATGCTGACATCGTCAAAGCAGTGAACCAGTCAGACCGCATTTACATCGTAGCAGCAGGAACAAGCTACCATGCAGGTCTTGTTGGGGCACAAATGATTGAAAAGCTTGCTAAAATACCTGTTGAAGTACACGTAGCAAGTGAATTTAACTACAACATGCCAATCCTATCCGAAAGACCGCTATTCATCTTCATCTCCCAAAGTGGAGAAACAGCGGACAGCCGTGCAGTACTTGTACAGGTAAAGGAATTAGGATATCCAGCATTAACAATCACAAACGTACAAGGCTCCACACTTTCCCGTGAAGCAGACTTTACGTTACTATTACATGCAGGTCCGGAGATTGCGGTAGCTTCCACAAAAGCTTATACAGCCCAAATCGCTGTAATGTCAATCTTCGCAGCAGTTCTTGCTGAGTCAAAAGGCTACAACCTTGAGTTTGACCTTGTCCAAGACCTTGGAATCGTGGCAAACGCGATGGAAGTACTTTGCGACCAGAAAGAAGAACTCGAAGACCTTGCACGCAAATTCCTATCTACAACAAGAAACTGCTTCTTCATCGGCCGTACAATGGACTACTATGTAGGTCTTGAAGGTGCATTGAAATTAAAGGAAATCTCCTACATCCAAGCAGAAGGCTTCGCTGGAGGAGAACTGAAGCACGGAACCATCGCCCTGATCGAAGAAGGTACACCAGTTATCGCGATCTCTACACAAGAACACGTAGACCTGAGCATCCGCGGTAACGTCAAAGAGGTAGTAGCACGCGGTGCCAACCCTTGTATCATCTCCATGAAAGGCATGGAAACAGAAGAAGACAGCTTCGTTGTACCAACAGTAAACGAACTGCTATCTCCATTAGTATCTGTTATTCCGTTGCAGTTGATCTCTTACTACGCAGCTCTTCACAGAGATTGTGACGTAGATAAGCCACGTAACCTTGCAAAGAGTGTTACGGTGGAATAATAATCAAAAAAGACTCAACCAAATTGTTGAAAGACAAAAAAGTCGGGAACTGAACAAAAAAGTCGGGAACCGAACAAAAAAGTTGGGAACTGGACAAAAAAGTCGGGAACTGGCTTGAAAATTTGTCAATTCAACTACTATGTACAAAAATACGAACAGGCAAAGACTCAATCCAATTTCAGGATTGGGTCTTTTTTTAATAATTTTTCTTTGTTAAAGTTTGAAGCTGAAAGTGTTTATAAACAGGGGAAATTCCCAGCAGGATCTCAAAGGTGGCAATGTAAGACCTGTAAGCAAATCAAGAATGTTTTACCATCTCGAAAACAATCCACCACCTATTAATAAAAGAGAAATGATGTACTCACGATGTTCGCAAAGCTATCGGTGATTAAGGTTCCAATCAACCGTGCATGTGATATTTTGGAAAAAGGTGCAGGAACATACTATGATAAATTGGAATGGCTTTACCGCATGGGAATTAAATTTCTTGACCGCCACGAAAAACCAGCATTCGAAAGAATGACGTTATTGAAATCTGTTTCAACACAGACAAGATGCACTATTACCTCAATAATGTTCGCAAAAAGGGACAAGGTGCAGCAGAGTACAGGGGAATGGAATATTTGCTTTTACCAATATACACATCGTAGTCACAGGAGATGTTCATTCTCATATAAATTGCACGATTTATTTTTCGTTCTGACATAGCATATGATTGGGTTAAAACCTTTAATGAATTAAACATAGAAACCAGACAATCCGAATCCAATCCACCAGCACAAAGGTTGGGTATCAAAGGAAAATAACTTTGCTTATTTTTTGAATATTCGTAAGGTTTATAAGGGAATTTATGGTATTATAATAATGTACGTTATTCATTTTGTCGGTTAATTGAAATGTTATATTCTTTGGAGAGATCGAATATTTGAATCGATTCCTTCTATTATTCGTATTCAGTGAAGGGGTGGTATTTTTGAAGAGATATTTATTTTTCGTATTGCTGGTTTTAGTGGTAGAGATCGGAATTCTTGTCGGAATATCGTTGATTTTTGATACGAACCTGTTAACCACTTTCTTCTATGGTTCTTGTTTTTTCACTTTCTTTGCATTTTTAATCGGAACAACAGGCGATGCATTATCTAAGAATTCTCAAGTCGCTGTTTTTGATTCTTTGTTAGGGAGTTATAAACCACAACACGAGAAAATGACATTTTCAATCAGTCCATTTTTAATAGGATCTTTGTTATGCCTTGGAACTTATTTTTCCTTGTACTACTTGGGTGTCATTGGATAATAATCGATATATTACTTGATTTTATTTGGGGATGGGGGGTTCATTTGAAGAAAAAAGACTTTATCAGTATCGCCTTCATCATTTTATGCGTTATTACCACCATAGCTGTCATTAGAGAACAAGATGCATTGGATGTGATGGGAGGACTGCATGACGACAATGACGAATTAACGAAACGAATTACTGATTTAGAAAAGGAATTTGAGGAAAGTTCTAAGTTAAAGAAAGACTATGATAACTTAAAGGATAAACACGCCCTTTTAGAAAAAGAAGTGGATGAGTTGAAAACTTCTGTTAACTACGAGGACTTTGTGGAAGCGATAAGCATAATCGAAGCCTATAAAGTAGTACAATCATTCAGAGATGTTGAAGAGTTCTTGGCATGGGGACCTAATATTGGGATGGGTACTATGGACCGCGAGGGAACGTGTCCTTGCTCGCTTACCTTTGGTCAAAAAGGTATTTTATGGGAGCCTAATGCGGTGCTTGATCTTAGGGAATTTAGACACGAAAAAGACAAAATAATCCTAACCTATAATACCACAGAAGATATAGAGAAGGATTATCAATTTGTAATGACCAAGTCAGCAGGATGGAACGATAATAAAGAGAAATGGAAAATAGCAGAAATTATTCAAAAAAAGAAAGAGGGATAATATAATAATTGGTCTTATTTTGTGAAGAAAGGTCCGTTCCCTCTTGAGAGGTATAACTGAATAATTTAAATAAACGCAGGGTTCAAATACCCTGCGTTTTCTTGTGCGATTTAGTAGATGAAAAAAGTGCTATTTTAGTTGTTAATTAGCTTGTTGATACACTATTTCTACTCCATAATCGCACTACTTAGTAATATTAATCGCCTTCTCGACTCCTTTTCTTTTATTCTCCTGTTTTAGCCAAAACCGTAACTAAAAATGATATACAGTTGCGTGAAGACTTGATTATTATTATGCTTTATCCCTCAATTCAACAGGAATTGAAGAATCAACATGACGAAATTAAACAAATTTATTGTGGTGAAATAACCTAAATTAAGGAAGCTGCCACAAGGCAGTTACTTATTTAATGTCACCGTGCAGGTAACAACATTTGAAGGTGCTCATGGTCTTCCCAATGTTATCGTTAAATTGAGCATATTATTTAAAAAATTTGTTAAACTGCTCCAAATTGTTAAGGTCCTCAATCATTTCATCATTGCTTGGTATCATTCGACCAATAGCGTAAGACTCATCATGTACGTACGTGGATGTTTTTGTCATACCTTCTGTTACGAGTTGGACAATCTCATCCGAAAACTTAATTTTATTAAGTTTTTGTGTTTGAACACTTGGATTAAACCTTTCAACGACACCGTTTAACAACAATTCTTCTACGGCACGTTCCCACGATTCCCTAAGAAGCATATACCATGTTTTAACTTGCGGAACATACATATCAGAATCTAACTGGCTTTCTAACTTTTTTAGCTTTGGTAGTTCATTTTTTAAGTATTTGATTCGTTTACCAGTTGCCAGAGCTATCCATGGCATTTCTGTTTTTGCAATCCCAGCTCTATTACCATTCCTCCTTACAGAACAATAGGATGCGGAAACGTTTTGTAAATTAACATGTTTTTGTAAGGTGTGTAGAAACACGATGTCGTGTGTAAAAATAATGACTTGCCGTTTTTTTGCTTCCTGTACTAGTCGATAAGCAACATACTCTCTCCTGCTATGGTCTAGGGAGGAGACGGGATCATCAAGTATGATTCCTCCATTTGATGGAATAGAAGAGATTTCTGCAAGGAAGAAGGCTATTGATAATGCTTTTTGTTCACCTTCACTAAGGATTTCGTTAATGTTAATTTTTGAATTGGAATCCAAAGCGAGTTTTATCGTGGTTTTTCCTTTTACTCCTCTGCTATTTAACTTGAATAGAATGTGTTCCCTTCTTATCTGCTTTAGTTCATTTTCAATTTCGTTCTTAAACTTGTCAGTCAAAAATGAACTGGATAATTCGTTATATTTTTTTGTCAATTTGGTTGTATCCAGCGATTTTATTGCTTTATCAATCTTATCAACTTCTTGGCGAATTTTTGCTAAGCGATATAAATCATCTATTCTTTTAGTGACTTTTTCTTTTGAAACTAACTCGTTCTGTTCTGCAAATAATTCTGCTGAGTTGTCTTGTCGGGCTATTGTTTTTAAATGTTTCAATTCACTATTTTTTATCTCTAACCAATGTGCCATTTCTTTTAGAGGTGGTAGTTCAATTTCAGGAAAATCATTCAAGGACAGGTGTATATCTGTCTCGGCATTTTGTAATAATGTACTAATTTTTATCGCTGATTGGATAAACAATTCCGCTTTCATGTCCAATTCAGGTGAATCTTGATAAAAAAAAGTACGAACAGAGGATTCTGCCACTTTTGTGAATGGTAAAGATTTTATTTTAGCTATTAAATCTTGTCTTTGGGAGTGTAACTGAGCTGTTTCTTGACTGATGCTGTCAGTCATAAACTCCTCAAAACGCGTTAATCGAATTCGAGAGTCTTCCTTTAAGTCTTGTTGGCATAATAGGCATTTTGCTTCATTCTCGACGTATGGGAATGACTGTCCAGGATAAGCAATTCCATGATATTGTTTTGCGGTGTGCCATAGTTTTTTCCAAGGGTCACTTCCAACACCAGCTAAAGGTTGTTCTTCAAATGCTTCGTGACTTAAAACTTCCATCGTTGCTTTCGAATCAAGGTATCGTTGATTTACCGAGACAAATTCTTTAACTTTTTCAAAAGATAATTCATTAAGAATTTGTTGAAGATTGTTTTTTAAGTTTGTAATATCATTTATGTTCCTTTGAAGTTCCTGCATCAATTTAACAGGATTTGAATCTACAAGGACCTTTAAATCTTTTGTAATCTGCTTTAGCCGATCATTATCTTTTTCTGTAAAGATACAATTCTGCTGAATGTCCTTTTCTTTCGTTTTATATGAAATAGATTCAACAAATGTTTTGGTTTTAGAAGAGCTCGCTAACTCATGGAATGTAGGCAGTGTTTTTAAAAGGTCATCTTTTAACTGTAATAACCTTTGTTTTATTTCCGTTTGATGTCGAGCAAGATCATCAAAAATTTTAAATTCAGTTGGAATAAATACAACCTCATTTTCGGATTCTGCATAAACTCTCGCACAATCAGTGTCGAAAATACTGATTGATGTTAACTGCTGTTCAGGTGCGGTATTTACCACTCTATTAATAATGGTTTCTGTGCCATTTTGCTGTATATGAATGTCGGCTGTACTTATTGAACCGCTTGATTTATAGATATTTGGATGAATCTTTGTTTTATCATCGACAGCTCGACAAGCCTGCTTTAACACCTTAGCATAACTAGATTTACCAGCGGAATTTTCACCGTACACAACCGTTAACCCATCAGGTGAAAATTCAAGTCCATACTCTGGTTCGATGGCGGCAATATTATTGAAGTTTTTTAATGCAGTAATCTTGATGGTTTCTTTCGGATTTTTATTAGGGATATGATTTTTTTCTAAAGGACTAATGGTTAAAATCCTCTCAGAAAAACCATTCTCATGAAGGATATTATTTATTACTTCATCAGTGTCTTTACTTTCTAACAAAGATTTTTGATATAGCCTTCTGATTAAATCATTTTGCCATTTAGGAAGCCCCGATGACCATTCCCAAATATGATCGTTAAATTCCATATATTTCCCTCCCTATGACAATAACTTAAACCATTCAACAAAAGAGAACAATATATTTTTGAAAAATGTAGAAAAATGACACAATTATATACTCTTAAAATTCAGGGTTGAAGTATTTATTCTGAATAATCGGAAATTACTTTAAAAAGAGAGAAAAAAGGAGAGAGAAATATGTATGTCGATAATGTTCGAAATACAATTGGTGATTTAGATCAGGACGAATATGAAGAATATTTAAAAAAGCTGCGGTCGGTTTTAATGAGGAAGTACCATAAAAGTGTAAAACCATCTGAACTTAAGCAGCGAGTGGACGAATTTATTAGTGGGAAAGATCCTAAAATTGAATCGTTCGAAGCCTATTTGATAACTTTTGATGAATTATCAACAAACGGGGCTATGAATGCATTACATAACAAAAATTTAAGAATGCCAAAAACTTGGCGGCAATTACTCCTTAAGGTGACAGAAGATCGAACACTTTCCCCCGAAGTCACAAAACATTTAGAGGAAGAAGAAATCCTAATTGAAATAAAGGCATTGTTTTACTATTCTATTGAATATTGTAAAAGTGAAAAAAAGGATAAGTTCTTTGAAAATCTGCGTCATTTTAATGGCTTTTTAAAAATAGCACTCGATAAAAAATGATCTGTTAAAAAAGTAACAGGTCATTTTTTTTGTAATTTTGGTGGTTTATAAATGACGTTTTTTGTTCATAATGATTGAAAAATGTCGTTTGTAAATTACTAGAAAACAAATTCATATCAAAAATATAATCAAAACTGAGATAAAAAATCGTCAAAAAAATATTTTGTTTAATTATTTTTTCTCAAAAATATTTTTTTGGTAAAAATCAGCACTAGAAAATTTTACAGCATGTAATGTGGACGCTTCCTATTTATGATAGGGGCATAGAAACTTTAAGCAAAGAGGTGACAACCATGTCAAAAAGGAAAACGGAATTAACGGAAAAGAAAATCTCTGAAATGCAAAAAGAAGGTCGAGGGAGCGGGAATGGAGAGGAATATAAACCCTGGATAAACATTCAGGATTTCCCATCAAATGGACTAGCTACTAGAGGAAAAGGGTGGAAAACAAATCGTATTCATCAATTCCTATCTAAATTGGAACGGGATTTTTATTATGTGTTGGAATGGAACGATTCTGTGGTCGATATAAGAGAGCAGTATCCGTTGTCCCGCGATGACACCTGGTACATCGCTACTGAAAAAGGGATTAAACACCCAACCGATCCAAAATCTCAAATTCAAATTGTGATGACGACCGATTTCTTTATAACCCTAAAAGATTCCAAAGGTACAAGACACGTCGCTCGCACCGTAAAACCATCAAGCGATTTAGAAAACCAGCGAACGATTGAGAAATTCGAAATCGAGCGTGCCTATTGGGAAGATCGCGGAATTGACTGGGGGATTATCACAGAAAAAGAAATCCTGAAGGATATGGTAGAAAATGTGGAATGGCTGCATCTTTCATATTTTGAAATTGAGGATCTGCCTGCATCCACACTTAACACCTATGCCAAGCAAATGAAATCGTTTATCAAAAAAAATAAAACATCCATTATCGAAATGGTGACAGAATTTGATCAAACCTTTCAACTGGAAAATGGAATGGGGCTTGAAATTCTAAAGCACTTAATTGCTAGAAAAGAAGTCCCTGTTGATTTAACAAAGAAAATTTTCACTCACCTTTGGGTGGAAGATGTAATCAAACTCGACTCTATTTAAGAAAGAAGGAATTGAATGTTTGTAATTAATGACATTTTTAGCATCGAAGAAGTCGGTGGTAACAAACGACTAGAAAGAATTATTTGGATAGATGATGGAAACATCATCTGTTACACCATTGATATGGAAAAGGAAACCACACTTCCTATCAAACGGAAGATTTCTGACTTACAGCAATTGCACGATGAGCAGTTGTTATCTTTAATTGATTGCGATCCTTACGGTTTCATCTATAAGGACGAGGATCAGCTTTCTGAAAAAAGTAAAGAATTGCGGGATGAACGATGGGAATGCATCAAAGATATGGTTTTACTAGAACCATACATCTACGAAGCTGACAAAAGAGGTTCCCTCATTAGAGACGCAATGGTGAAGACGGGCAAAACCAAGCGTTTGCTCTATAAATATCTGACCCAATATTGGCAAAGAGGGAAAGTCAAAAACACTTTGCTTCCCGATTATAAAGATTCTGGCGGCAAAGGAAAAGAAAAGACTTTTACAGGCAAGAAGAACGGGAGAAAACGGAAGTTCGAAGAATCCTTCGGGGAAGGAATTATCATTACCAATGAAATAAAACGGATTTTCGAGGTCAGTGTAAAGAGATTTTATCATACTACCAAAAAGAATCCGCTCGCTACCACCTATAACTTGATGCTCCAAACGCACTTTGTGGCAGATTATCGGTATGAAAATGGTGTGAAAAAACCTATTCTCCATGAAAAAGATAAACTCCCGACTTTAAGGCAATTTAAATTTTGGTATGAAAAAACCTATAAAGCAGAAGAAAAACTCCGCAAAAGAAAAGGTAACCGAAAATACGAGTTAGAAAATCGGGCAGTATTGGGAACATCCGTAGGTGATTTATATGGTCCTGGAACCAAGTATCAAATCGATGCCACGGTTGCCGATGTTTATCTTGTTAGCAGCTTCAATCGAAATTGGATTATCGGTCGCCCTGTAATTTATGTGGTGATTGATGTATTCAGCCGAATGGTTGTAGGTCTTTATGTAGGACTGGAAGGTCCATCTTGGTTTGGAGCGATGATGGCATTAGCCAATACTGCTAGTGATAAAGTTTCCTATTGTAAGCAATACGGGATCGATATAACAAAAGAAGAATGGGATTGTCATTACCTTCCTCAGACCCTTTTAGCCGACCGAGGTGAACTGGAAGGTTACAATGTTGAGCGGCTGATTAATGCCTTTCATATGAAAGTGGAAAATACACCACCATATCGAGCCGATTGGAAAGGAATTGTGGAGCAGCACTTTCGAATTATCAACACAAAAGTGAAGCCATTTTTACCTGGAACTATCGATACAGATGTAAGGGTAAGAGGTGACAGGGATTATCGATTGGATGCCACGTTAACCTTGGAGGAGTTTACAAGTATCATCATTAAATGTGTACTTCATCACAATAATCACCACTGGTTAAAAAATTATAATCAGGATGAAATGATGATTGAGGATGAAGTTTCCCTCATCCCGCGTGAATTGTGGAATTGGGGGATAAAAAATCGCTCAGGTAAACTTCGTTCTTATTCTGAGGATATTGTAAAACTTCATCTCCTTCCAACCGCCAACGCAAGAGTAACGTATAAAGGAATCGAATTCAAAAAGATGCGTTTTAGCAGTGAAACAGCATTGAAGGGAAATTGGTTTGGAGAGGCAAGAGAAAAGAGCTGGCTAATCCCGATTTGCTACGATCCGCGGGATATGTCCCACATTTATCTGCCAAGTGAAGACGGCAGAAGTTATGAAGTGGCAACTTTGCTTGACCATCAAAAGAAATACAGTGGCAAAACTATGGAAGAAGTCGAGTATTACTTTGCTTACGAATTGTTTAAAAAACAATCTTTTGAACATGAAGAACTGCAACAAAACGTGGATTTAACAAGCGACATTGAACACATCGCTCAAAAGGCGAAGAAGTCTTTGGATAAAGAAAAAGTGGAAATGAGCAACAATCAAAAGGTGAAAGGGATTCGTGAAAATCGCTCGGTGGAAAAAGAAGCAAGACGAAAAGAAGAAGCCTTTTTACTGGCTGATGTACAATCGTTCACTCAACCGATTGAAGAGAAAGTTGTTGTTGAAGAAACAACTTCTACACAGGTGAGTTCAAAGTTACAGTTATTACGTCAAAAACAGAAGGAGAAGTTGAATCGTGCAAGGGTTAGCAGCAAGTGAAAGACAGATACTGCATGGTGAAGAAATGGTCGCTGCCATTTATAGCGATCAAATTGTTCAAGATTATGAATCCAATCCTTTAATTGAAGCTCTTCCTCCTATCTTTACGGAGGATGATGTGATGGAGCATTTATCGGTTATACCTTCTTATGACGAAAAGGAACGATCCTTAAATGCTAACTATCGGTTTCATTGCGTGCAACGATTGTTTCAATACTTTCAGCCATTTGAAAAGCATCTGGATTTGGAACAACGAATTTCAAGAGCCATTCGACAAGGATATTTGCACCGAAATCCGATGAAAAGAGAAGAAGTCATGAGGGTTCACGAGAGCTATAAGGCGATAAAAGAAGGGAAGTTTTTAAAAACCTACCAAACAGAAGCCAAAAGAACAGCGGCTGGTTTTACGATTATTGGTCTTTCAGGGATTGGGAAATCGACTGCCATTGAAAGGGTACTATCCTTTTATCCGCAACTGATTAAACATCAGGAATACAAAGGAAAACCATTTCAATTTACACAAATTAGCTGGCTAAAACTCGATTGTCCCTTTGATGGTTCCCTAAAAGGATTATGTATGAGCTTTTTTTCTGAACTCGATCGTTTGCTAGGTTCTAATTATTTAAATAAATTCGGAGCACAAAAAAATACACTGGATTTAATGATGCAACGGATGAATCACCTAGCAAGTCGTCACGGAATTGGTCTTCTTATCATTGATGAAATTCAGCATTTTAGTCTTAGCAAAAGCGGCGGATCTGAAAAGATGTTGAACTTCTTCGTAACACTCGTTAACACCATCGGAATACCAGTTTTAATGGTTGGAACAAATAAAGCCATTTCCATTTTGCAAAGTGAATTCCGCCAGGCAAGACGGGGAAGCGGGCAAGGCGATATGGTTTGGTCGCAGATGCCAAAAGATGAGTCTTGGGATTTATTTGTCGAGGGCATGTGGGAATATCAATGGACAGCTCATTATACCGAATTGACAAGCGAATTCAACGATCTTCTATATGAAGAAAGTCAAGGAATTCTCGATATTGCGGTTAAGCTCTTTATGCTTTCTCAAGTACGAGCGATTGCAACAGGGGATGAAAGAATAACAAAACAAATCATGAAACAAGTGGCTAAAGACAGTTTGCGACTGGTTAAACCGATGCTGGATGCGTTACGGTCAGGCATCCCAAGCGAAATTGCCAAATACGAAGATATTCGACCGATTGATATGGATGAGGAAATCGAGAAATACAAAGCCTCCATTGATTTTCAGGATAAGATTCGTATTCAAAAGAAGTTACAACAACAAAAGCGACAGAAAAAAGAGCAATCTCTTCTAGAAGAAGTGACACTGCAATTGTTAGCCATGGATTTTGAACCAAAACAAGTGGAAAGTACAGTTAAAACAGTGTTCAAGAAATTAGGCGATGATATTGAAAAATCAACTGTGCTGAAGGAAGCTGTCAAACTCCTGATTGATAAGGATGACAAGAAGGCTGAAACCAAAGTCAAGAAAAAGAAAATCAATACAAATGAAAATTATTTGGGACGATTAATGCAAGAAGCAAGACAAAAGAAGAAATCCGTCTATGAGTATTTTCTTGATAAAGGCATTATTAAACCACCATTAGACGAAATCTGGAAGGAAGATGAAAATGCTGCACTGGTTTCCCACGCCGTATCCTGATGAATTGTTATATAGTGTTTTAGCACGTTATCATGTATGGTCTGGAAATACGAGTCCCAAAATGACGATAGGAGAACTGTTCGGTAAACGGACAGTTCGTTCCGTTTGGGATTTGCCTGCTAACTTAAATGCTTTACTAAGCGAGCTAGGTTCATATTGGGATGCAGATCAATTGATTAATAATCATACGATGTTTCCCTATTATGCTGCTTTTTTGCTTCCGAAACAGGCTAAGCAGGTAAAGAAATCAATGCTCGATGGCGATGGGAGTACCATTCACACTCGTATTGGTGTTGCCGCAAGTAATGTCAAGGTAAAAACAAACCTTTGGGCATGCAGTGACTGTATTATTGAAGACATGGAAACTTACGGTGAAACGTATTGGAGACGTGTTCACCAAGCCCATGGTGTTTTTGTATGTCCGAGGCATGGAAAGGTATTGGAGGAAACAACGGTTTCAGTGAAAGCTCAGAACCAGCATGAATTTATTGTTGCCACACCTGATGTTGAAAGAACAAAGATAAGACTTGATGGACTAAATAAAGAGGAAATTCAGTTGCTATTCGATATTTCAAAGGAAACGGATTCTCTTTTAAATAACACCCGCCTTCAAGCAAATGATAATACCATACGGTCAAAATACCTGGAACTGCTGAAACAAAAAGGGTATGCAAGTGTGAACGGAATGGTCAAGCGGGACAGGGTGTACCAAAGTTTTGGTGCGAAATTCTCCGACCGTAGCTTGGAACTTTTGCAGTCGTCAGTTATGTTCGAAGAAACAGATTGGTTAACGATGATCTTCCAAAAACACCGTAAGTCTTTTCATCCGCTTCGGCATTTGTTGGTGATGATGTTCTTGGAAACGGATTTGGACCATTTATTTGGTAAAAAAGAGTATCAGCCATTTGGGAAAGGTCCATGGTTATGTTTAAACGCTGCTTGTCCAAACCATCGAAAACCAGTCATAAAAGAATTAACCGTAACCATTTGTTATGATACGAGAAAACCTGTCGGGACATTCCACTGCGATTGTGGATTTGTTTTTTCCAGAAGAGGACCTGACAAAAACAAAGATGATCAATATCGTGTCGGCACAATAAAAGAATATGGTCACGTTTGGAAGGCGAAATTGACCGAATTGGTGAATGAAGGATATTCTCTTACTGAAATAGCGAAAGAAATGCAGGCGGATCGAGCGACAATCAAAAAATATGCTGCCGAGCTAGAACTGAAAGTACCGTGGAAACTGCCGAAGGTTCAAAAGAAAGAGGTTAATGAGCCATTGGAGGGTTTCGAGACACAATTAAATGAAAGAAAAAACAAATGGCTCAACCTTCAGGAAGAATACCTTGATAAATCAAAAACGGAATTGCGAAAAATGGTTCCTGATGTATATGCCTTTTTGTATCGTAATGATCGTGATTGGCTCAATGAATTTTCTCCCGTTAAGAAAAGGATTCAAACTCCAAACAAGCGTGTTGATTGGGAGAAGCGGGATAATGAATTGTTAAAACAGGTGAAAAAAGTTGTTCAAACTTGGGATAAGGATGCTGATAAACCGACAAAGATTACGACTTCCTCTATCGGAAAGAAGTTAAATGAATTACCGCTATTGCAGAAAAAAGCGGATAAACTGCCACAGACCATGGAATATATCAATAAGGTATCCGAGGATACGGTATCATTCCAGAAAAGGCGGGTTGAATTTACGATTGAAAAGCTCAAAAAAGAGAATGAGCCAATCCTTGAATGGAAAATTTACAAGAAGGCAGGACTTCGACCGACCGTTTCAAACGAAGTCAAAAGGCTCATTACATTAAGAACAACCGAATATGAAACGGTTAAGGAATAAAAAATAGGACTTCTAATTAGGAGTCCTTTGTTTTTATCATGAACCTTGCAAGTTTAGCTTATGAAGTAATACATAATCTTTTATACAAAGGGAAAAATAAATTATGACAAAAGAGAGGTGTTCAACATGAGAAAAATTTCTGTTTTAGTTCTCACGACTTTGTTGGTCTTTGCCTCAAGCAATTTTGCAAATGCTGAGGTCACAGAATCGGGTAAAGTGAAAAAGGAAATCTATGCAACAACTCAGGACATACTATTAATGATGATGGAACCTGAACTGAATAAGGTTATTACCGATAAGTACGGCGAAGAAAGGCATTGGCAGATTGCTAAAGTCACAAAGGTTGCTTTAATTGCTGACCATACTAAAAAGAATTCTGACATTTGGTATGAAATAAATTTGTTTGTTAGAGTCGATGATAAAGAACCAGGTAAAGAGTCTTTAGATGAAGTTCAAATGAGAATTGATATTCCAAACATGTTTACATCTGATAGGTTTAAAGAAAGAAAAGATGACATGAAAGTTACCTTAATCAAATATGAACAACGATTTCGATAGTAATAAAACATAAGAAGGGGCTCCTAAAATGATAACGGGTTCGGTTTTGGAGTACAAAATGTAAAATAACAGCACTACCCGATTCGCTATATAATTTTCACTAAATTCACACTAACAAACGCACAGTGATTGGTTATCTGTGCGTTTTTTATACATAATAGAAGATTTTTCAAAGGTTTTATGGGATTTTATGTTAATATAATGGTATAGATGTTATTCCATTATAGGGCAGGATTGTTGCATAAGGTTGTATGGAAAAATTACGGCACCACTTTAATTATCTGATAGTTGAAACTATTTAACTTTATTATACGTATATCAAAAAGGGGAGAGTGAAATAAATGTTACAGGCTTTTCTTATAATCGGCATTATAGGTATCGTTATTTCAGGAGTTTTTTTAGGAGTATGGACGAGCGGACAACAGCAAAGAGCAAATTATCATTCTGAAACCACTGTTCATAGAAGCTTTAGAACAAAGATAGGGTTATTTTCAGGTTTATTGGGATTAGTTTCACTAGGTATAGCAGCATTGTTATTTTACATTTAATATGGTGTTTACAAGGTAATAAATATCTTCAATAATCTAGGGCGTTTCTTCAATAAGGAAAAATGCCCTTTTCTTATAAGTTATTGTCTCTAATGACTGGAGCGATTGTTGTAAAACGGCTCGCTCCTTACATAAGTATTGGACAGGTTAGTTGAATAAAAGCAGATGCTTTTTTATATAGGAGAGAATTTATAAAGAAATAAATAACGCAAGGGGGTTAGAAAATGGGGATGTCGGATTATTATAAAAAACTCCGAGAAAAAGTCGGTAACGAACTAATCTTTATGCCAAGTGTAGCTGGGATTGTTCGAAATGATTTGGGAGAAATTTTATTACAAAACAAAGGAAATGGTGAAAAGTGGAGTCTCCCTGCTGGTGCAATTGAACTTGGAGAAGCACCTGCCGAAGCAGTTGTTAGAGAAGTATGGGAAGAGACAGGATTATATGTTGTGCCCAAAAAGTTATTAGGAGTTTTTGGTGGGAAAGACTTTCGCTACCAATATCCCAATGGTCATCAAGTGGAGTATAACGTTTTTATGTTTGATTGCGTTATTCAAAGTGGGGAACTTAACCCAATTGATAACGAAACGGCTGAACTTCAATATTTTAGTCCAAGTAATATGCCAGAACTTGCTTTACCTTATCCTAGAGATTTATTTTTACATAGAGAAAATAGTGACTTATACTATCAGTGGAATGAACGGTGGTTAAAAAATCTTTCTCAAAAATAATCTTTTCTTGTTCAACTAACTAGGAGCTTTAATGGAATAAGCAACTAACAAAATTTAATATATATAACTCAGTTCGTTTTCGAGCTGGTTTATTTTTTATATACAAAAAGCACTGCAAAAGCAGTGCGATTTTAACGACATATTAACTTACATTTAATAACGCAAAAAGAGTTTTTGCGATAAGAAACGGAACCCGTTACTATAATGTGGTCTTTTCTTTGGAGCTGATATATAGACGAAAACGACCTATCTTAGTTCCCGACTTTTTTGTACAGGAGAAAAAAATAAGGTTCCCGACTTTTATTTTTATGTGTGACAAAATCAAACGTAGGAATGCGGGTTTCAAGGTTTCATAGTTCCCAACTTTTTTGTCCTTCAACACAAATTTTTTTGGTTGAGTCTTTTCTATATGAAATAATTAACTCGCTTTTCCCTCAAGCTGTCTAGTCTCCGGCTTTTCTTTTATAAAACTCCCCCAAACATACCCTAACACACCACCTATAATCGCCGGGAAAATCCACCCTAAACCTACTTCATACAAGGGAAGAATCGCAGTAAATAGGTTTTCGATAGGCGCAATATTCATACCTGCTGCCTTTAACGCATCAGAGATTGCAACAATGGAAGTGAAAATCATACTTCCCTGATACACTTCTTTTCTTCCGTTAAAGAATGAATGTAGAAATGTTAAGGCCATTAAACAGACGACAAATGGATAAATAGCGACTAACACCGGTACGGATACGGCGATCAATTGTGTTAAGCCGACGTTTGCAAATATGGCACTGATCGTGGATAACAGGATCACAAAGGTCTTGTATGAAATGCTTGGCAATAGCTTATTGAAATAAGAAGAACATGAAATGATAAGACCGATACTTGTGGTTAGACAAGCGCCAATCACGATCAGGCTTAGGAGAAGTCCACCGTAAGCTCCAAAAAAGTGAGTGGATGCACCTGATAGCACTGCTCCTCCATTTTCTAATTGCCCAAGTGCTTCTACACTTGTAGCTCCAATATAGGATAGAGAAGTGTAAATGATGGCAAGAAGTCCTGCCGCAATACTGCCTGCTTTTGTTACAGCAATCATGATTTCCTTTTTAGTTGTCACACCTTTTGCTTTAACGGCGTTGATGACAACGATCCCGAATACAAAGGCAGCAAGGGCATCCATTGTAAGATATCCCTCTTGGAATCCCGTGAAAAAGGAGCTATTTACATAACTTTCTGCAGGGGCTTGGAAGCTTCCGATAGGGAAGATAAATGCCGTTGCTATTAAAATACCTAAGAAAATCAGTAATAGTGGCGTTAAGACTTTCCCTACGATATCGACTATTTTGGAAGACCTCAAAGAAAAGAATGCCGTTATTCCAAAAAATAGAATGGTATAGATTATTAAACCGATGCTACTCCTTTCTTCCGATAAGAACGGCCTGATTCCCATTTCAAAGGAAGCAGTTCCTGTTCTCGGGATCGCAAATAGAGGGCCGATTGCTAGGTATAATATAACGGTAAAGATAAGTCCGAAAACGGGATGTACCCTACTTGCTAAAGACTGGAGATCACTTTTCCCCGAATACCCTAAAGCTAATACACCGAGTAAAGGTAATCCAACTCCAGTAACGATAAAGCCCGCGTTGGCAGACCAAATATTCGTTCCTGCAGATTGACCGAGCATGGCAGGGAAAATTAGATTTCCCGCACCAAAGAATAAAGCGAAAAGCATAAAACCTATGGCTAGTACAAATGAAAATGGCATTCTGTTATTCATCATATGTCCTCCTGGTAGTCTAGTGATCTGGTTGTTCCTGAGTAAATATATAGAAAACTATTTTAACAAGGTAATATATTGCATACCACAAGATATCACATGCAAAATATTTATGCAATATATTACCGGGTCTTAATGCATGTAATATATTGTATTTAAAAGCAGAATACTATACACTTTTAACATATCTAACTTACATTCATTAATCTTTTTGTGAAATTCTTAAAGGTGGTTGTTCAGAATGCCCATACCTTCCAACTATTCTTCCCCCACTCGCGTGTCTGCAAAAAAGCGCGCCTTTGCTCAAATTCAAGAGTGGATTATTGATGGAACGCTTCAACCGAAAGAAAAGCTGAATGATGCGGAACTTGCACAAGCTTTGGGTGTGAGCAGAACTCCTATAAGGGAAGCATTGCAATTACTTAATGTTCAAGGTTTTGTGGAAATGTTTCCAGGGGTAGGCACTCAGGTCACCTCTGTAAAAAAAGAAGACATAACGAAAATCCTGCCTCCATTAGGGGCTTTGCAGGCCCTGGCCGCGGAACTTGCAACACCATTAATTACTCAAGTTACCATTGATACATTGCGTGAGATAAATACTGCATTTGCCCGTGCCATTAAAAAAGGGGACTTTTATTCCGCTTTAAAGCAGGATGAACAGTTCCATAATATTATTGTAGAAAATGCACAGAACCCGTATCTCGCTAGTTCAGTGTCCAATTTTCAGGCACATGTTCTACGTCTTTATTTTTATCAGTCCATTATTCTTACGGATACCTCTATAGAAGAACATGAGAGCATCTTAAAAGCATTTGAGAATCGGGATAAAGAAACTGCTGCCAAAATAGCCCGCACTAATTGGCTGCGTGCAATCGATGAGTATTATGCGGAACATAAAGACAGTGGGGAATAGAAATAATTAAGCACAAACGCTTCTACTTTTAGTAGAGGCGTTTTTTGTTATTAAAAACAGAAAATCCGGATGAAGGTCCTTAACCCCATCCGGATTTTTTTGCATTATTTTTTCACTTTTACATCATAACGATCTGCATCCATCACTTTCACCCATGCAGCCACAAAGTCTTTCACAAACTTCTCCTGGCTATCGTCTTGCGCATACACTTCGACGAGTGCGCGGAGGACGGAGTGAGAACCGAATACGAGGTCTACTCTTGAAGCGGTACGGACAAGTTCGCCTGTACGGCGGTCACGTGCTTCGTAGTAGCCTTCACCTTCAACAGGTTTCCATTCGACGCCCATATCAAGTAAGGTCACAAAGAAATCATTTGTGAGCGTACCTACCCGTTCGGTGAAGACGCCGTGCTTGGTGTCGCCGTGGTTGGCCCCAAGCACACGCAATCCTCCAATGAGAACGGTCATATCTTTTGCAGAAAGGTCCATGAGTTGAGCTTTGTCCACCATGAATTCTTCCGGTTTTAAGTAATAGTCTTTCTTATGGTAGTTGCGGAATGCGTCTGATACAGGCTCAAGCACTTCAAAGTTTTCTTCATCCGTTTGATCCTGAGTGGCATCACCGCGACCTGGCGTAAACGGTACTTTAATATCAAAGCCGGAATCCTTTGCCGCTTTCTCAACTGCTGCACTTCCGCCAAGGACGATTAAGTCGGCAAGGCTGATGTTCTTGTCTAGGCTTTGTTGCAAATCTTCTAAAACCCTAATGGCCTTAGCAAGCTGTTCTGGCTCGTTCGCTTCCCAGTCCTTTTGTGGGGAAAGACGTACCCGGGCCCCATTTGCGCCGCCGCGCTTGTCTGAATGACGGTATGTGCTGGCAGAAGCCCAAGCCGTTTTCACAAGCTCGCTAACAGAGAGTTCGCAGTTTAGAAGTTTCGCTTTGAGGTCTTCAATTTCAGCATCGGTTAATGTGTAATCAACCTTTGGAACCGGATCCTGCCAAATGAATTCTTCTTCCGGCACTTCCGGACCAAGGTATCTGTCGCGCGGTCCCATATCACGGTGGAGAAGCTTGAACCATGCACGAGCAAAAGCATCGGCAAACTCGTCCGGATTCTCATAGAAGCGGCGGGAAATTTTTTCATACTCTGGGTCCATGCGCATCGCCATGTCCGCAGTGGTCATCATCGTTTTTACTTTTTTGGACGAATCATGGGCGTCTGGAGCCAGGTGCTCTTCATCCGGATCAATTGGTGCCCACTGATAAGCGCCAGCTGGGCTCTTCGTCAGCTCCCACTCATATCCGAACAGCATTTCAAAATAGCTCATATCCCATTGAGTCGGCGTCGGCGTCCATGCACCTTCAATTCCACTTGTTATCGTGAAAGCACCGTGGCCGGTTTCGTGTGTGCTCTTCCAGCCGAAGCCCTGATGCTCAAGGCCTGCACCTTCCGGCTCTTCTGTCACATGTGAAGGGTCACCAGCTCCATGTGCTTTTCCGAATGTATGCCCCCGGCAGTGAGTGCCACGGTTTCCTCATCGTTCATTCCCATCCGTTTGAAGGTGTCCCGGATATCAAAGGCACTTTTCTTTGGATCTGGTTCGCCATTCGGACCTTCAGGATTTACGTAGATCAAGCCCATCTGCACGGCAGCAAGAGGATTCTCAAGATCACGCTCGCCGGAATAGCGGTTATCGCCAAGCCATTCCTTCTCCGGCCCCCAGTTGACGTCCTCTTCAGGGTGCCAGATATCCTCGCGGCCTCCGCCAAATCCGATTGTCTTTCCGCCCATGGATTCAATCGCCACGTTTCCGGCAAAGACGAGCAGGTCTGCCCAGGATAGCTTATTGCCATATTTCTTTTTTATCGGCCAAAGAAGACGACGGGCCTTGTCCAGGTTCCCGTTATCAGGCCAGCTGTTAAGAGGAGCAAAACGCTGGGAGCCGCTTCCGCCGCCTCCGCGGCCATCAGCTTGACGGTATGTACCTGCCGCGTGCCAAGACATACGGATGAAGAACGGGCCGTAATGACCGTAGTCTGCAGGCCACCAATCCTGGCTGTCTGTCATCAGATTGTGCAGGTCCTGCTTCAGGCCAGCATAATCCAGCTTTTGAAATTCCTCTGCATAATTAAAATCTTCCCCAAGTGGGTTTGTCTTCGTGTCATGCTGGTGGAGCACGTTCAGATCAAGCTGGTTGGGCCACCAGTCCTTGTTTTTCGTTCCTCTGATTGGTTTTTCAGAACCACCTTCACCCGTAAATGGGCACTTTCCAACGTTCTCATTGCTCATACATTTTTCCCCTTTCTGTTTTGAGAAGAGTAAACAGCAAACATTCATGCCTTTCAACGTACGAAATTGCAAATAGAGACAACATCAATTCTTACATTATAATTATAATAAATAATCCTTGAAATAAAAAGAAATATGCAGAAAATTTTAATAATTATTGATGTTGCTAGGGTTTGTTGCGGACGAGTGATTACGAAAAGATAGTATGAACATTTTTCCAATTGTTTATCCGAGTAAAAGAGGAGAGAGGGTGAACGGGAAAGAAAGTAAAAGTAGGAAACTAACAACGAGTCGACTTTTCTCTTCCACGGATGCAAACACAGTAAAGGAACAGAAAGAGAAACGCAAGCAATCTATGACTTAGAAGTCGCGGGAATACCTATACATTTTTTTATACTCTAGATAAAAGAAGGGGGTATGAATGGGAAAGATTAATATTGGATTTCATGCAACAAATGATGTAATTTCACAAAGAATAGACAGCATAATGGTCCAATTTAAGCTGACAGCAGTAATTGTAAAACTTTGGCCGGAAATTTGAATTTCAGATAATCGATAAAATAACTATTGAAACGAAAGACGAGTGTTTTAATTCTGCTAGATTCATCTTTTTATGCAAAGAGATTCCCAGCCAGGTATCTGAAAATTATCATGGATTTTTATCACAGAATGTTGAAAGTCTTGTACTACAAATTGGTGAGAGGACAGAAGAAAGTATTAGAGAATCTACCATAGGAACAATAGATAATAAATCAGAAAATATTAGATAGTGGAAAAAAGTTATTGGGATATTTAAAAAGGAAATGTATCAAGGAGTATGGGTTATGGATCCAAGGTCAGGCAAAAAAGTATTATAAGAATCATTATTTTACCATGAGAGCGAAAAACGCTTATGAACAAGGTATAAAAATGAAAGCTTTTGCTGGATTAAGCGAATATCAATTATTATCAAAAAAATAGTGATGCGCCAAGTTCTATACAGAAAGCCCTTCCATCGGCATAAATGGATCCTCCCGTTCCAACATGCTCGTCTAACTTTTGATAGAATCCAAGCGCATTTTATTGAAAAACCACCGCAAATAAGCTAACGTTCAAGAGAGAAACAATATCCGATTGGAGAGAGAGAAAATGATGTTGTCTTTAGGTATTCTAGGTGTACTAGTTTTATTAGGGGGGCTTTTTGCCACCATCCAGGTAGCGGGAAGCGGGGACAAAGAATATCAAAATGAAACAAAGGGAAATGTTACCCGGCTCACCCTCATTTATATGGCGTTATTTATAATCATCATCGTCGGCTTTTTCATTTATTTAAAATGGATTGTGTGACCCGCATACAAGCACAGCATAAAAAGGCCCCTGTCTTTGAACAGGGGCCTTTCATTCTATAATTTAAACGAACTCTTCAATGAAACAATTTCATTAAACACGATTTGGTCCTTGGTTGTAAGCTTAGGATCCACATTAAAGTAGCCGTGTCTGAAGAATTGAAACTTGTCTTGAGGCTCGACATCTTTCATATTAGGCTCCACAAAGCCGTTCATCACTTGAAGGGAGTTCGGATTGACGTGGTCAAGGAAGGATTTTTCCGTTTCCACAGATGCATCTTCGTTCGCTTCTACATCTGCCACATCCTTTACTTCCGCTTCTTCAGGCTCCTCATTTAGAAGCAATGGCTCAAATAGGCGGAATTCTGCCGGTACGGCCTGTGTTGCTTCGACCCAGTGGAGGGTGCCTTTTACTTTTCGACCGGTAAAACCTGTTCCACTCTTTGTTTCCGGATCATACGTACAGTGGATTTCCACGACATTACCGTCTTCGTCTTTGATGAAATCCTCGCACTTGATGAAATAAGCATGCTTCAGGCGAACCTCGTTGCCAGGGAAGAGGCGGAAATATTTCTTTGGCGGATCTTCCATGAAATCATCCTGCTCAATGTAGATTTCTCTACCGAATGGAATCTGTCTTGTACCCATTTCCGGATTTTCTGGGTTGATTTCCGCATCCAGCATTTCCACTTGGCCTTCCGGGTAGTTGGTGATCACCACTTTTAAAGGACGAAGGATTCCCATGGTACGCGGGGCCTTCAGTTTCAAGTCCTCACGAATGAAGAAATCGAGCATTTGGGAATCGACAAAGCCTGATCCTTTGGTAACACCTGTTTCACGTACGAATGCACGGATCGCTTCCGGAGTGTAGCCTTTTCGGCGCAGACCGGAAATCGTCGGCATACGCGGGTCATCCCAGCCATCGACGAAGCCTTCATCCACAAGCTTCTTCAGTTTACGTTTACTCATCACCGCATTTGTAACGTTCAGACGGCCGAATTCGATTTGCTGCGGAGTAGCTGTCATTTCCGTCTCTTCCACCACCCAGTTGTAAAGCGGTCTTTGGTCTTCAAACTCGATCGTACAGATGGAATGGGTCACGTCCTCGATTGCATCCTCAATTGGATGTGCGAATGCATACATCGGATAAATGCACCATTTATCTCCCGTATTATGATGTGTTGCATGAGAAATACGGTAGATGACCGGGTCACGCAAATTGATGTTAGGGGATTTCATATCAATTTTTGCACGCAGCACCTTTTCGCCGTTTCCGAATTCACCGTTGCGCATGCGCTCGAAAAGGTCCAGATTCTCCTCCACTGAACGCGTGCGGTATGGGCTGTCTTTTCCAGGCTCTTTCAACGTACCGCGATATGCACGGATTTCGTCAGGTGAAAGGTCATCAACATATGCTTTTCCTTTATTAATAAGAAGTACTGCTCTGTTGTACATTTCTTCAAAGTAATCCGAAGCGAAGAATAATCCGTCCCAATCATATCCGAGCCATTTAACGTCTTCCTTGATTGCTTCCACGTATTCCGTATCTTCCTTTAAAGGGTTGGTGTCATCAAAGCGCAGATTCGTTTTTCCGTTGAATTCATCTGCAAGATCGAAGTTGATGACGATGCTCTTGGCATGTCCGATATGTAAGTAACCATTCGGCTCCGGCGGGAAGCGGGTGATCACATGGTTCCGTTTACCTGATTCCAGATCCTCTTTTATGATATTTTTAATGAAGTTAGAATGTTCCAAGTTATTCAACCTTCCTTATTTGGATGTTGGGGAAGCGTTTCACTATTCCCCCACACTTATGATAGTCAATATTGTAACACAAGATATGGGGGGCGCAAAAGCTTATAAGGAGGCATTCTGTCAACTTCTATCCGAGTTTACCGGCTCTTTCTTAGGGAAAAGGGTATAGCTGAAGCTGTAAAGGAAATCTGCCCCGAGAATCAAAGCCCACATTCTCATCACATTGACTAATTCCTCTGTACGCTCTGCATCTCCTACAAGCAGGATCATCCCTAATAAAAAGGCATTTCCGACTACCCAGCCGAGAAGGTGGCGAAACCAGCCATTGCGTTCCTTTTTAGCATGTATAGGTCCGTGGTTGATTTTCTTTTGCGGTTTTGGACCGTTTGAAAAACGGTAGGCAAAGCGTTCATCCGCCCAGCGAATCATACTTTTTCCAAAGGCAACGGTTATTCCAATGTAAATGGCTGCTAACCCGTGGATGGAAGAGGCTTGTTGGCCGTTTTTCAGATCGATAATGGTTGCCACGATCAGGACAAGGTCTATGACTGGGGTACCTGCCAACAGCACGATACCTGTTTTTCTCCATTTAAAAATGTATCTCGACACTAAACCAAGCAGAATAAAAATCCAAAAACCAATTTCACATGCAATGATAAGCCAACCAATCATTTCTAATCGCTCCTTTTTAATACAAGTGTGTTAAAAAGATAATAACACAACTGTATTAAAAAAGGCAATTTGTGGTACAATATATACATGCCTAAAATAGTAGATCATGAAAAACAAAGACAATTAGTTGCAGAAGCAGTATGGAGAATCATCCGAAAGGAAGGGATGGAGGGAGCCACTGTTCGGAGGATCGCCGAGGAAGCGGGTGTGTCGCCAGGCTCGCTACGGCATTATTTCAGGACCCAGTCGGAGCTGCTTGCATTTTCGATGAGCCTTGTTTCGGAGCGGGTGAAAGAACGGATCGCCCGTCTGAGGTTTACTGGAGAGCCTCTTGAAGATGCAGAGAAGCTGCTCCATGAATTTTTACCACTGGACGAAGAAAAACGTGCGGAAATGGAGGTTTGGATGGCGTTCACGATCAAAGCACTTTCGGATTCCACCCTATATGAATTAAGTTCCCGGGTCTATGCGGAAATGAAAATGGCTGTTAGCCTTATCATTGATACACTGATAGAAAAAGGTCTTGCCAAAGAAGAAATAGATCGGGACGCACAAATCGAAATCCTGTACTCGCTACTGGACGGCCTTGCACTCCACGGAATCATGCAGCCTGATCAGGTGAATGCAGATGTCATGAAAAACAGTATCCTGCACTACTTGAAATCGATTTGCCGCTGAGTATCAAGAGGATACTGAACAAAAAACACCACCAGCTTGCTTACCGCCGGAGGTGTTTTTCCTTTTTGTTATGAGCATCCATCATTCTTCCTTAGGATGCCTGAATGAAAAATAGCTGACAGCCAAAGCCACTACCGTCAAGAAAAGAAAGAATAAAGCATAGAGAAGCTTAAATTCGATTAAGAAAAAGTGATATGTAGTGATTGCAGTAATCAAACCTATCACCGCAAAAAGAATTCCAGTAACAAGATTCCCCACCACAACTAGACAACCCGATGCTCGATACAATGCTTTCATATTAACTGTTCCTCCCCTGATAAGATAATGCTACATTTTATAATAGAAGAAGCCCCCCAATTTGTTAATCTGCAGAAATAACTAATTTGATTGTTTAACAGATTGGATGTTGTCCAAAATGAAACATAGGAATGTTAAAATATAAGAAAAGTAAAATCCAGCCATTCATAAAATGTAAAAGGAGTTCAAACCATGAATTCAGATAAAACGATCATTGAGAAGTTGAATCTTACCAAATATTCCAGCCGGCTTGTAATGGGGGCACCGAAGGACTTGGAGGATTTCAAGGTCCTCGAGCATGATGTTTCCATTCAAAAGGAGAAGTACGATCTCCTATTCCTGTTTATCTATTCACTGGAGGAATTCGCCGACTATATCAAGCTATTGGTGGAGCGTGACCTGGTAATGGACAAGGGCTATGTCTTTTTTGCCTATCCAAAAAAGAATAATCCAAAGTACCAGGAATATATCGAGCGCGACCGTTTCATCGAAGCGGCCAACATGGATGAAGAGGGCTATATTTCTGGAAGCATCCTCAAGTTTTCCAGAATGGTCAGCTTGAATGACGTATTTACCGTGGTCGGACTGAAAGCCGCATCAAAGAAAACGAAAAAAACAGAGAGCACAAAGAAAAGCCAATGTGTGGATGACTATATCGTCCATATTGATGATATCCGGGCACATCTGAAAAATAATGAGGAGATTTTAAAGGCATACAATGAGCTCACCTACGGCTACCAGAAGGACTGGGCACGCTATGTGTACAGTGCCAAACGTGTTGAGACGCAGGAGAAGCGCCTGCTTGAAATGGAAACAATCATCGGGGAAGGCTACAAGTCGATCGATTTGTACCGGAGAAAGAGTAAATAATTTTGTGCAGCAAAAAGGAGGTATCCGGAATGTATGATTTCCAGATACCTCTTTTTTTAATGCGGCAGATTTCCTTGATTCGGCACCGTCGTATAGCTCTGCAGCATTACATTCATATCCTGCATATTCAGTTGCGGGACCTGATAGTACTCGTGTTTGTTCTGATAGAGGAATATCTCATAGCTCATTTCAATAAAGTTCGGTACGCTGTCCGCAATAACGCGACGCAATACGGGATTGGTCATTTCTAGTGCAGTCATAGCTAGCAGGGTGGCCAAGCCTTTTGTATGGCCGAGCATATAGGCGGATAGGCCATTGTCTGAGAGATCCTGTACAGACGTGTTTGGCTTTTTCGGCTGTGAGGGCTTGATACCGTATACCACCTGATCATGGTTTTGTGTCATGTTATAAACCTGTGTGGAAACAGATGGCTTCTGGCCGGTGTTAAAGCTTTCAACAATTGTATTGTACATCTGCGTCACGAATGCGGATTGGCGGTGCAGGATATCCTTCAGTTCAGGGTCTTTTGTATGCTGGTCGTACATCTGGTACTGATCGAGCATACTGATGATGCCAGAAATAACCTCATGGGCATCATACAATTCATGGCCACCATGATTGGTACTGACGCCCATTTGGTTTACCGGCTGGGCTGGGGGCATCTGGTTCTGAGGTTGGCCTTGCTGATTCACTTGATTTTGCATCAGTTTTCCCTCCAATAAAGTTTCATACCAGCTTATCTTGAACCGGCAAAGCATTTTTCATGTAACTGAACCTATAATTAGCCCGTTCTGCCCCTCCGAATGAAGATAAGGTTTGCAAGGACGAAGGAAACAGCAAGAAGTGCGCAAAACCATAGGACGGATAACCAGGCGCTTTCCCCGATGTTTGTGCCAATAAGCAGGCCTTGCAGTGTAGGCAAATGGCTTAATTGGCTTATTATAGTTGATTAAGTCAACTAATTTCCGTATACTAAAAAGAAAGAATATTCATGATAAATGGAGGCGAGAGTGTGAATAAGCAATATGTGGATCAGGTAAGAAAATTCAACAGGGAGTATGCGAAAGTGCTGGGGAGGATTGATCAGGAAATATACAATCAGCCTTTCTCTCTCACTGAGGCACGTGTAATTACTGAGATCAGCACCAGGGGTGAATGTACAGCCACGGAGATAAGAGAGAATCTGGGGATTGACCGAGGCTATATGAGCAGAATGATTCACCGTTTGGAGGAAGAGCATGTCATTTTGAAAAAACAGGCACTAGAGGATAAACGTCAATTTCTTCTCTATTTGACCGAATACGGGAAGAAAATTTACTCCGAGTTGGTGGAACAAGCTAAACAGGGAGTAGAGAGGATGCTTCATACAATTCCTGAGCGAAATCTTTCAAGGCTGACAGAATCCATGCAAACGATAGAATCCATTTTGTTGAAAAAGGAAACTGTACAGCCTGAAGTGATCATTCGTCCCTATCAAGTTGGTGATATAGGATATGTCGCACATCTGCATGGAAAACTCTATAAAAATACTTATAATTTCGGACCACTTTTTGAATATTATGTGATGAAGGGACTTTCCGAATTTATGATGGACCATGATGGCGGTGAGCTTTGGGTTGCAGAGGTTAATGGAGATATCGCAGGCTCTATTGCCATCACAAGGTTCGATGAAAAAACAGCACAGCTGCGATGGTTTGTCATAGATGAAAACTATCACGGATTGGGTATCGGCAAAAAATTGATGGAGACAGCCATACAGTTCAGCAAAGATCAAGAGTATCAAAGGATATTCCTGTGGACGGTAAATATTTTGAATGCAGCACGCCATCTATACGGAAAATATGGATTTGTCCTGACAGAGGAAAAGGAGAATGATCAGTGGACCGGCTCACGATTGACAGAGGAGCGCTGGGATGTAGAGCTTTCATAGGTCAGAAGAGGGATCTTGTCGAAAAATTAAGGAAGAGCACATTTCCGTTTTATGGTACATTAGTGGTGGTGGGAGGAAATGGCAGACATGGAGAAACTCAAAAAGCTATTTTTGGCGGTTGCGTTAATTGGGCAGGTTGTCGGAATTGTACTTCTGTTTTTTAACGTACTGCTTGCAGTAATCTTTTACATATTATACGGAATGGCCATTGTTGCGCTCTTTATTGTGTTGATCATGGAACGCGACAAGGAAAAAGAGGAGGATGACAAGAATGATTATAGTGACTACTGAAACGGTACCTGGCAAGGCAATCAAAGAATTGAAGGGCTTTGTCCGTGGTAATACGGTCCAGTCGAAGCATATCGGAAAAGATCTGCTCGCTGGCTTGAAAACCATCGTTGGCGGCGAAATCAAGGAATATACGGAAATGATGACAGAGGCACGCCAGAAGGCAATTGCCAGAATGGTAGAGGACGCGAAGGCGAAAGGTGCCAACGCCATCATCTGTGTTCGTCTTGAAACGTCCAGCATCATGGCGAATGCGTCGGAGATCATTGCTTACGGGACAGCGGTAGTGGTGGAGTAGGAGAATATGATGAATAGTATCAACGTGATGTTTCCTGATCTCGAAACGGAAAGAATGGATCTGCGTATTCTAACCCTGGAACATTCCGAACAAGTGTATCAACACTTTTCAGATTGCCATGTCACGAAATTCATGGATATTGAACCATGCAGAGATATTAAAGAAGCGGAGGAAATAATTCGCTATCATGAGGAGGACTCTGGCTGCAGGTGGGGACTGTTTGATAAAGGCAACGGGAATTTCTTGGGGACGATCGGCTTCCATTATATTAGAAGGAATCAGGTTGTTATAGCAGAAATAGGCTTCGATTTATCCAAGGCGCATTGGGGTAAAGGCTTCATGACTGAGGCAATGAAGAAAGCAATGGCATTTGGCTTCCGTGAAGCAGGATTCGATACTATCGATGCCACGGTGGAACCTGAGAATGGGAAGTCGCTTCAACTACTAAGAAAGTTAGGCTTTCATGAGGATAAAGAACCGAAGGATGGTTTAATCTATTTTTATATTGAAAAAGAGAAGATGGCTTAATAGTCAGCAAGGGAGCGTCCAGAAACAGGACGTTCCCTTGTTTTATTATAGGGGATTATTGCGGCTCAACATGTACATGGACACTGAAGACGCCGTGCTCTTTCATGAGTATAGATTCGATGTAGGTGGCGATGTCATGGGCTTCTTTGATATCGAGGTGAGGTTTCACGAGGATCACTACGTCCAGCACTTCATTATTGCCGTAGTTCCGCCCTTTGAGTTCCTTGATCTCTTCCACGCCGTCCGCTTCCTGGATGACACTTCCGTAAAATGCCAGCTTCTTTTCATCGAATCCATCCGATAGTTCATGGGAGGATTGACGGAAGATGCCCCATGCTGTCGTGCAGATGATGACGCCGACAATGATGGCGGTGAGGGTATCGAGCCAAGGCATGTTGAACTGTGAACCGATAATACCGATGCTTGCCCCGATACTGACCCATGCATCGGAAATGTTATCCTTGGCAGCAGCCATGACTGCTTTACTGTCGATCTTTTGCGCCAACCGTTTGTTATAGCTGTATACGCCATACATGACAACCGCAGAAGCCAGACCGACATATCCGGCCAACATATCCGGAGACTCATTTCTGCCCTGGAATATCGTACTGATCCCGTCCAACAATACTTGAATTCCTACGGCAAACATAATGAAGGAAGCAATCATGGAAGCAATCGTTTCACTTTTCCAATGACCATAGGCATGATCATCATCAGGCGGCCTTTGTGCAAGCTTCAGGCCGATCAGTACGGCAACAGAGGCTATTATATCCGTTGCATTATTCAATCCATCCGCTCGGAGTGCAGAGGAGTCGCTTATGTATCCGATAAACAATTTTATGGCAGACAGAACAAGATAGGCGATGATACTGATGATCGCCCCACGTTCGCCAAGCTTCAGGTTCTGATATTTTTCCTGTTCCATTTCATATAATGCCTCCCTTAAAGGTCTTTGACTATCATACCAGTAGGAAATCGGGTGGGTCTAGAGCAACCTTTTTGCCCATTTTTATATATGTAGGAGGATAGAAATATTGTTGGAAAAGGGAAAAAGAGGCATCCTAGGAAGACTATTGCCTTCATATGGAATGCCTCTTATTTCTATGAATCTACTATTTTACCACTTTTACTATCTTCGCATCCTTGCTTTCCAAACCGGTATTGGAAACCGAGGTCACACCATACGTGTACTGCTTGCCTTCTTCAACTGTGCTGTCCACAAAAGTGGTAACACCTTCAGTTGAATAGACGACATCCACGATATTCGCTGGATTGCTGTAATCTCCTTCTTGAAGCCCGTCGAAGCGGTAGATGACATATTTTCTCGCATCAGAGTGCTTTTTGTCATCGATGGTAAGGGTGATGCCATCTTCCGATTTGTCCGCTTTCACCGTGTTCGGCTTCTTAGGAAGCCCCTCGCCATTCCATGCAGTGGCAGGAACTAGAGCAGGCTCCGTATAGATTTCATTGGTGAGGATATCTGCATAGCCTAAGTTGTTTTTGATGATCTGTCTGAGAGAGAAGTGCATCTGTCCGTGTGTGTTCTCGTCCTGGCGATTATCCATGATCTGGCCAGGAAGTTCGTTTGGATTATGCCAATTCTGATCGAAGTTGTCTCCAACTTTGTAATCCGCTGTTCCGATATATAGATTTACAGGATGGTTATAGGCATATTCCTCGACTTCGTTACTCCACCAGTCAAGCAGGATGGAGTAGTCGGCTGCTGCAAATCCGCGGGACCAATAGATTTGCGGTGTGATGTAGTCGATGCTGCCGTCCTTGATCCATTGTCTTGTATCGGCATATAGGTCATCATAGTTTGTTTGTCCGGCCGTTGTCTGGCTTCCAGTCGGGTCCATCGCAATATTTCTCCATACACCGAATGGGGAGATACCGAACTGCACCCAGCTCTTTGTTTCCTTGATGGTGGAGTTGATCGCTGCAACAAGTGTGTTCACGTTATCGCGTCTCCAGTCACCGATATTATCGAATCCGCGCGGGTCCGCCTCGAATTGTGCTTGGTCCGGGAACTCCTCCCCGGCTCTGCGATATGGATAGAAGTAATCATCCATATGAACCGCCTCAATGTCATAATTGCTCACAAGCTCTTCCACAGTAGATAGCAGATAGTCTTGTACTTCCTGGATACCAGGGTTCAAGTAATATTGGAATCCATATTTTACAATCCACTCCGGATGTTCTTTAGCGACACTTTCGGGTGACAGGCTGTCCAATGATTCGAACGGCATCGTCACACGGTATGGATTCACCCACGCATGCACCTCGATGCCGCGCGCATGTGATTCATCAATCATGATCTGCAGCGGGTCATAGCCAGGATCCGTTCCTTGTGCCTTTCCAGTCACATACTTGGACCATGGATCAATGTCAGAAGGATAAAATGCATCTGCTGTAGGCTTTACCTGATAGATGATGGTGTTGAAATTCTTGCTTTTTAGAAAGTCAAGCGTCTGTTCTACCCATGCTGTATAATCCGATTCATTCATGCCAGCTTGCACGTCGATGTTCTGAACGGTGGCAATCCAGGCTGCCCTCATCTCATGCTTTGGTTGGTAAGCCATTTCTGCACTCCCTTTCGCGGTAAAAAGAGGGAGAGTGAAGGAAAACAATAATGCCGTAATGATTATGTACTTACATGCTTGTCCAAATTTCATTTGTAGCCCCTCGCTTTCTAATTTGTTTTAGCAAACGCTTACAAAACTGTTGAAATAATATTTCAGTAAATGACAGAAAAGTTGAAATATTATTTCTGTTTTCATTATAAAAGTAATGACAAAAATGGTATATAGAGCCAAAGGAGCAAAATACTGAATATTCAAACTTGAGTTCTTGGTATTTTTGATGCAGGTGCATAGTCATTTGGAACTAATTCGGTATTCGAAATATTTTTTTGGAAATACCTATTTACCTTTACGCTACGTCAAGGTGTATAGTGGAATTGTCAGGAGGTGAGCACATGGAATATACCGTGCAGAAGCTAGCGAAAATAGCAGGGATCACAGGTCGAACCTTGCGCTATTATGATGAAATTGGGATTCTTAAGCCGGCAAGAATCAATTCATCCGGATACCGCATTTATGGGCAGGAGGAAGTGGATCGCCTGCAACAAATCCTTTTTTACAGGGAGCTGGAGGTGGATCTGGAGAGCATCAGGCAAATCATGAACTCTCCTACCTTTGACCCAGCGCATGCATTGAAAGAACACCGTGAAAAACTTCTGACAAAACGTGAGCAATTGAATCTACTAATCGCTAATGTCGATCAAACATTGGCGGCACAAGAAGGGAGAATCACAATGAGCGACAAAGAAAAATTCGAAGCATTCAAGCAGAAGCAAATAGATGAAAACGAAAAGAAATATGGTAAGGAAATCCGTGAGAAGTACGGAGAAGAGGCTGTCGAAAAATCCAATGCAAAATTCAAAGGAATGAGTCAGGAGCAACATGCCGAAGGGGAAAGGCTCGGACAAGAGATCCTGGAAGTTTTGGAACAGGCGATGCATACGGGCGATCCTGCTGGAGATCTCGGACAAAAAGCGGCTGCGCTGCATCACAAGTGGCTGGGTCTATATTGGGACAGCTACTCCAAGGAGGCGCATGCAGGGTTGGCTCAGATGTATGTGGATGATGAGCGGTTCACTGCTTACTATGACAAGAAAAACCCTGGTACCGCAGCATTTTTGCGGGATGCAGTGTTTGTTTATACGGGAATGGAGAAGGACTGAGGTAATAGTGTGGCAGGCTGCGCGTAATGTGCGGCCTGTTTTTTGTTTTTATAGGGGAGGAGGGAATAAGCTTGAGTTTAGGAAGCGTGAGAATCCGGGACAGTTACGTGAGAATAAAAATAAGTTATGTGAGAATAAGCACGAATTGCATGAGGATCAGAGGAATACCTATCTCACATAATCATAAAAATTAAAGGTTTCCCACCCTAAAATAAAGAAATAATAAATTTATAGTTGACCCTGTGGTGTACCCCACGGTTTATGATAGGAGGGGGAGGGAAGGAATGTATAAAGTCAGTGAGTTTTCAGAGATGACGGGGCTGAGCAAGGAGACGCTCCGGTATTATGCAGAGGTGAAATTGCTCGAGCCCGCCTACATCGACCCGAAGAATAATTATCGTTATTACGATGATGGCAGCTTTTTTATGGCAGTTTTATTGGGAAAGCTGAGGCGGTTCGGTTTTACGATACAGGAAATGATTTCAGTGATGGAGGACGAGTCCTTCTCTCATCTGGAAGAGTTGATTCAGCAAAAAAAAAGAAATATACAGATGCAAATGGAGGATCTTCAATTGAAATTGGAAGAGATTGAGGAGTTCCTGGAATCTGGGAAGGAGGAAGAAAGATGATTCAGTGGAAAGAGGAGCGCGTGATTCCCGTAAATATCGAAAAGCTATGGGAGTTGTTTTTAGATAAAAATATCACGAAAACAATGCCGAAAGTGGAGGAGCATATCCTGATCGAGAAGACGGAGGGCGAAGTGGGCGCAAAGCATCAACAGAAGTATCGCGAGGGTAAGCGGGTAGAGACGTATATTGTGGAAACCTTAGCGTATGAGAATCAAGCGGAACATAAACTGAAGCAAATCGCCTTTGTACTAGGCAAGGCGTTTGAGATCAACCTGACATTTGAACTTCAAAAAATAGACGAAACGAACACAAGGTTCATTTACTCCGGTCACAATAAAGGTGTCAATTTTGTAGGACGGGCCATGCTGAAGCTTGGAAGCGAGAAGGCCAACCAGAAGGTCGTGCAGGAATATATGGACAGGGTGGAAGCGGAAGCGATGAAACTGTAACAAAAGAAAGAGCTATTGGCCAACTGGGCTGATAGCTCTTTTGCGCTAAGATTAATTTGATAGCCGTTGAAGCAATTTACTTATCAGAAAGAACAATCCACCAAATCCAAGGTACACCCACCATTCCAAGTCAAGGTTTGGCCCGAAGTCGGGAGCGAGCCAGGTAACCAGCATAATAAGGGCCATTCCACCGGCTCCAAAAAGTCCGGCTTTCCAGTATGCCCTGCGCTGCTCTTTCTTCTCTTTGAATAGTGTGGAACGCATAAGCTTGAAAATAACATTGACACCAAGACCGGAAAACATGATGACCGCCAAGGCGAGAATCATGAGATTACCAAGGGAAATTACATCACGGACCTCCACGAATCTTGGCAAAATCAAATGAACCAACCCAAGAATGAGACCGAACCAGGCTAATGAGCTTGCAACCTGGGAGAGAATAAAAGGAATGGCTTTGCGTTTCTTCTCGCTTGGAAGGCCTGATATCAGTTCTTCTGCATAAGCCTTGGGGTCGTCGCCGAAAAGGATGGATGCGGATTTTCCTTCCTGCTGAGCTATCAAGAGATGATCAAGTAGCTCTAGCAACAGTTCTTCCCCTTCGCGTTCTGCAATTCGGAGGTCTGTTCGAATGTACAATAAGAAGTCTTCATACACCTTGAGATTCTCTTTATTCAGTAGCTCGCGTTTTTCATTGTTTTCTTCAATATAGTATTTGGTCGAATTTGTCTTAAGCATCTTTTTCCCCTCTTTGCAGTAGTTTGCTTACAGGACCGGCAATCAACATCCACTCGTTTGCTATGCTGTCGAGCTCTTCTTTTCCGCTGTCTGTCAGATAATAGTATTTTCTGTTGGGACCGGATGCAGAAGGCTGCATTTCGCCTCGTATGAAGCCGTTTTTCTGCAGTCTGAGCAGAACAGGGTAGATGGTACCCTCACTGATATCCGGCAGCCCGACTTTCTGCAGCCTCTGTGACAGCTCGTATCCATAAACGGCCTGTTCCTCGACGATGGCCATCACGCAGGCATCCAATATTCCCTTCAATAATTGGCTTCTTGCTGCCATATACTCACCTCGTTATTGGTACTTTGTTATGCAAGATAGTGGTGTAAAAAAAATCGGTAAGTTGCAAGGTACTTGCCTGCATTCATTAGCTACCTTGCATTGCCTGATACCATCATTATATGCGGAGCTATCTTGTAATGCAAGGTATATTTGGAAAAATATTTTAATTTTAGAGGAGTTTGGGTATCTGTAGGTAATATATTTAGGGAGAGGGGGATTCTGATGAAAGTTCTATTAAAGGTGCTCGTCATAAGCCTTGCATTCTTGCTTCTTGCCGCATGTGGAGTTGCAGATGGAGGAAAAGTGACGGCAAGGGATGTACTGAAAAATAATGAAGATGCAGATATCCTCATGTATAACGGTTTCATCTATAACAATGTGACAAACCTGGATTGGTTTCAAGAGGATAATGATAGATATACAAAGGGTGAACATCTAGGTGACATAAAAAAGACTACCTCAAGCAGCTTCGGGTTCCGCAATTTTTACGCAACGCTTCTGCCGGAAGGAACGGGCATCTACTCTAACAATGAAGATAAGGAAGGGGTTGGCATGATCCTTGTCGAGGTGGATGGGGAGGTTTTGTATTATATGCAGTTGTTGGAGGGATAAAAAAAGGAGCCTATTCATTCAGGCTCCTTCAAAATGCGTTATGCAGCCATCCCTCTACAAGCATTGGCACATCTGAAGCAAGCTTCTGCACACTTCTGGCAATGGTCATGATCATGCTGCTTGCATTCGTTCCCGCACGCTTCACAGATTTCCGCACAAAGCTGGCAGATCTGGTTGACAAAAGGGCTGTTCGTCTGCATCGCTTTCACTGCAAGGCTGCATATATCCGCACATTCCCGGTCCATGCGGATGCAGCCAGCCATCATTTTGACATCGTCCTCTTTCAAGCAAGCGTCATAACAGGAATTACATGCTGCCAGACATTCTAGACATGCCTGAATACATGCTTCGTATTGTTGTGTGATCATCAAAAATTCCTCCTCTTTTAGTTGCTTTCCTAATACCTCTACCCCTCATCAATCAGGTAAAACGTACTTTTTACAGTAGATTAGAAAAAGAACCCTGACATGCATGTCCCTTCTGCAGACCGAATAAAGTGTAATAAGGAGGGATACCATGGACGGATTTTTTCTATATATACTTTTTTCCATCTGTATGTTTATCGTGATGGCCCTGGTCATTTCAAAAAAAGAGAAAGGAAGAATGGGGTCGATGCAGCGGATGGTGCTGGCGATGGGGTCTGCCATGTCCATTGGGCTGACGATCGGAGTGCTTGCTGGTGCCGTTTTTAAAGGCAGTCTATTTGAATCGACTATTATATCCATGCTGCTGGGAGTAACGGCCGGCATACTTTGTGGTGCCTTTTTCGGTTTGCTTCCCGCAGTGGAGGGGGCAATGTCCGGGCTGATGGGCGGAATGATGGGAGCGATGCTTGGGGAGATGCTCACCGTTACAGAAGCTGCGACGATGCTCATGATTTTGCTTTTGCTCTGCTCTTGTTCGATTATGTTGGGATTCGCCATCCGTTCGGAAAAAGGAAAAGTGAAGATGACGTGGATATGGAAACCAATCGTGGTTCTGCTTTTTTTAGGAGGTTATTTGGCTTTTGGTATCAACTTAAGCGAGGATATCGGGAAGAAACCTTCCTCTGAAGAGCATCATCATTAAATGCTTAAACAAACGTTTGATTAAGAATGTGCAGGACTCTCCCTCCTTTTTGTAGAAATATGTCTATAGGAAAAAGGAAAATAAAGGGGACTTTGGAATGGGACAATCTATTATTCATACATACGAAGAGGCCGTGGAGGTCATAAATGAATGGGGATTACTGCCCCTTGCACCACTATTTGAAGAATATCCTTCATTGAGTGGGGTGACGGAAAAAGAGAATTGGTACACGGATACTGCGCAAGATCCATGGAAATGGCGCACCCGCTTCGCTTCTGAAGGAGTTGCCGCCTACGGGAAGTTCATGAAAAAGAAGGCTGTGTTCATCTCAAGGGGGCTTTTGCCTTTGATGGTGGCGGCGCTTGGCAGCTGCCGATCGGTAAAGCAAAGATATGAATCTGGTAACATCTCAAAGGATGCACTGAATCTATATTCCATCATTTCAGAAGAAGAAGGAATCGATACAAGGGTATTGCGGGTGAAGGCCGGCATGAAGGACAAGGAGAAAAAGAAAGCTTTTGATCAGGCGTTACTGGAGCTTCAGGGAAGCCTGGATATCGTCGTGTCCGGTACGAAGGAAAAGCAGGACGAAAATGGCGAGAAGAACGGGTGGAGCAGCACCTCCTATGAAACGATGGGGGCATGGATGAAAAAGCACAATATCGAAGTGCCGGGGATGGAAAAGGAAGCGGCAAAGCGTGAGCTTGAAGAACACTTTTCTAACAAGGCAAGTGAACAGGCGATGAAAAAAATAAAGAAGGCGATCGGTTAATCAAACGTTTGTTTAAAAGGGGAGAAGTGAGATGCGTAGTATGCTTTTATGGGTGAAGTTCGTTTTCATCTGCACGTGCTTGTTGCTTATCCCGATCTTTCAAACTTTCTCCCAGACGACATTGCCTGCTTATCTACTTATAGCCGGAGTGTTTCTGGCAATCTATTTTACTTTGCCATTATGGAAATGGAGATGGGCCGCCTATGCGCTGGCAGGTTCATCTCTTGCGGTTTTACAGATCTTTGTTCTGGAGCCTACCGGTTTACTTCCTTGGCTCCTATTTTATTTTTTGATTATAGATGGCATGGTTTACAGGACCAAATTAAGTGGCCTGCTTGCGGTTCTGATTCCTTTTTCAGCAGTAATTTTCCATTTGGAAGAGCCTGAACTTTGCCTCTTTCATATGATGTTGAGCTTGCTATTAATATGGATGGGGGCTCTTTTGCAAACCTATTATAGTGATAATGAAAAAATGGATAAAGAGTGGAAGGCGCTTTTAATGGAATATCGGCTCCTGAAAAGACAGGTGACTGAGAGCGAAGAAGCGGCAAGGGTCGAGGAGCGGAACCGCATTGCGAGGGATATTCATGATTCGGTCGGACACCAGCTGACGGCGATGATGATGCAGCTTGCAGTGGCGGAGCAGTCTGCCAAGGAGGATGTGAGTGGAATTCTTGCTCAGTCCAAGCAGTTGGCCAGGGAAAGCCTGGATGGTATGAGAAAAGCGGTGAAGGCATTGCAGGGAGAAGAGGACAAGGGGATTGCGTCTGTCCTTCATCTGATCCGTAAGCTTGAGGCGGAAAGCAGGATGCGCGTGCAGCTGACAACCAAAACCGGCGTGCTGTCTGTTCCGCTGACAAATGAACAGAATATTACCATCTACCGGTTTGTCCAGGAAGGATTGACCAATGCGATGCGGCACGGGAGCTCACGTGAAATTAGCGTGACGGTGGAGATCATCGGGGAGCATAGCATTCAGATTGCGGTCGTGAATAAAATAGATGGACCGCTTCAAATTGTAGAAGGCTTTGGGATGGAGAATATGCGCAAATGCTTCGAGGCGCTTCAAGGCCGGATGGAGCGAGTTGTAACAAATGGGGATTTTACGATCAAAGGAATTTTTCCTCTGAAGGGGGATACATAATTGATACATATTTTATTGGCAGAAGATCAGGCGCTTGTCAGGCAGGGAATCAAAATGATGATCGAGCAGCACGCCGATTTCAAAGTGGCTGCAGAAGCGACCAACGGACAGGAAGCTGTAGAGGCGTTTGAAAAACATGTCATCGATTTGGTGTTGATGGATATCAGGATGCCGGTAATGACGGGAATCGAGGCGACCCAACGGATAAAAAGCAGAAATCCGCAGGCGAAGATCCTCATTCTTACCACATTTGCGGATGAGGAATATGCGATGGAGGCACTAAGGCTTGGGGCGTTGGGCTATCTGTTGAAGGATGCAAATGCGGCGAGCTTGATCGCCTCCATTGAAAGCGTGCTGGACGGTGGAATATCCATTGATGCCTCGGTTGCAGGAAAAGTGGTGCCAAGGCTGATCCAGCCAAGGGTGCCACAGGAGGACGTGACGCTGCTGACAAGTCGGGAACGGTCGATCCTGCAGCTGGTCGGCGATGGGAAGAACAATCAAGAGATAGCCGAAATGCTCCATCTATCGATCGGTACCGTGAAAAATCACGTTACCGTCATTTTGCAGAAGCTCGGGTTGCGCGATCGAACTCAAATGGCAATCTATGCGATACGGAATGGCTTGATATGATGGGGGCCGATTAATCCGGATATTAATGCGAGAAAGTGGACCGGAGTGCAGCGTGATGAGCTGCACTCCGGTATTTTTTTGTGCGCTTGAATGTTTGCGCATATGCGTTGAATTAGGCGTTGTCATTGGAAGTAAATGTAAAGTTAATCGATTAGTAGAGGTTTTGGATCGATTATGGGGCGTTTTGGACCGATAACTTTCCCTTTTGGATCGATAACTGCATCATTTGGACAGATTCATGCTTGTTTTGGACCGATACCCGGTCCGTGTCGTCTTCACAGTATAGGCAAATCCTACATTCTCGTACCCCCGCCGTCTTCACAGTGAAAAAATCCTAGATTCTCGCCTCCAAAACAACAAAAAATGACTTAAGTCACCCCCGCAGGCAGCATCTAATGACTTTTTACAGGTTAACGCGCCATGTGCCGATAGTAAGATAAGAGTAACAAAGGGGGCTATCAGATGTTAGAAGCGATCAATTTAACCAAAACCTTTAAAAATACGCATGCGGTCAAGGGCGTGAACTTATATTTGGAAAAAGGAGAGACGGTGGGGCTGCTTGGCCCGAACGGAGCAGGCAAGTCGACGACGATCTCGATGCTATCGTCCCTGGTTAAGCCGACGACCGGGGATGTGCTGCTCAAAGGGGAAAGTGTGAAGGAGCAGCCGAAACATTTACGGGAGATACTTGGTGTGGTGCCGCAGGATATTGCCGTTTTTCCTGACTTGACGGCAAGGGAGAATATGGAGTTTTTCGGGAAGGTGTATAGGCTGCCGAAACGTGAGCTGAAGGAGCGGATAGAAGAGGTGCTGACGCTTGTCGGCCTGGAGCATCGCCAAAAGGAGCTTGTCAAAACGTTTTCCGGCGGGATGAAAAGAAGGCTGAATATTGCCGTTGCCCTGTTGCATGAACCGGAGCTGCTCATTATGGATGAACCGACGGTGGGCATCGACCCGCAGTCACGGAATTATATCCTAGAAACAGTCAAAAAACTGAATGAGGAAAAAGGCATTACCGTGCTGTACACCAGTCATTACATGGAAGAGGTCGAGTTCCTGTGCCGCCGGATTTATATTATGGACCGCGGGGAAGTGATTGCATCTGGTTCGAATGAGGAAGTGAAGAATATCCTCTCCTCCGAGCACTCGATCGAAGTCGAGGTGGAGGTGGTGAAGGAGGATTTCCTTCAGAGGCTGCAGTCGCACCCGGCCATATCTCGGGTCACCTCAACAGAACATAAAGTCATCCTGCTGGCCCCAAAGGAAATCAATCTGCTTGAAGACGTATTTTCGATTGCGAACCAAAGCGGAACCACCTTAAAGGGGATACAGATCCAGGCTCCATCGCTTGAGGATGTGTTCCTTCATCTGACAGGCAGAACACTAAGAGATTAGGAGGGAAGGACAATGCTGTTAGCTTTTATAAAAAAAGACCTCCTGCATCTATTAAGGGATAAAAAAGAAGTGCTGATCCTGGTGGCTATGCCGTTTATACTGATCACGATCCTTGGCTTTGCCCTTGGTGGGGTGACGAGCCAAGAAACCAAGCTTGATATAGCGGTGGCTGTGGTCGACCAAGGCGATATTGCGGAAGATCTGCAGCTGCTCGAGGAATGGATGAAAGGTCAGAGCATACCGGAAGCGGCACAAACACAGATAAAAGAAGCCGCGGAGCAGTCATCGCTGCCGGATATTCTAGTAGATAAAGTCATGAAAGAGGAACTGACGGAGCTCTTGACGGTGACGGAAGAAAACAATCTCTCAGAAACGCTCGAGCAGAAGAAATACGCAGCCGTGCTCTCTTTTCCAAAAAATTATCGCTTTGAAACTTGGAAACAGCAATTTTTCGATGCGGAAGAAGCAAACAGAGAGTTTGAGCTTTTTTTGAATGAGGAAAGTGGACTGGAAGCAAATGTCGTTTCGGACCTGATAGGAAATTTCACTCATCAGATGCGCTTGTTCACGGTGCTGAATAAGGATGCGCAAATGGAAGGTCAAACTCCTCCCGACTTTGCATCTTATGCGGAGGAAATCCAAGGGGAAAAGGTTACCTTGGATGGGAAGGATCCCATAGGTTCCTTCGATTATTTTGCGGTAGGGATGAGTGTGATGTTTGCGCTGTATGTCGTCTCCTTTGTTGCAGGCTATGCTTACCATGAAAAGAGGACGTTTGTGTATGACCGGGTCCTGCTGGCAAACGCCCCCCCATGGTTGTATGGGGCAAGTAAATGGATTACTGCGGTACTGGTCGTATTTGTTCAGCTTTGTGTGCTGTTTGGTTTGAGTGCACTTTTGTATAAGGTTCATTGGCCGAATGTGCTTCATTTCCTGCTGATCACGTTTTTGTTCAGCTGTGTGATCGGGTCGTTTGCGGTCCTGATTACGGCCCTGAACTATCGTTTTGAAACAGAGCGGATTTCCACCATGTTTTCAGGTTTCCTGGTAAGTATCCTTGCTTTTCTGGGAGGCAGCTTCATACCGTGGCATGATGTCTCGGAAGTTATGTGGAAAATAGGGTCGTTCACACCAAATGGTGCTGCACTGCAGGGTTACCTTCAAACTATGCAGGGTGACACACTGGGGGATCTCATGTATCCGCTCCTCACTTTAAGTGTGACAGCAGTACTGTTATTGGTTATTGCGGTGTCCCTGTTCCCGAAAAGGAGGTTGAGATAAATGCGCACGATACTCTGGATTCATATTCGTCATCTTCGGCGTCAGCCATTCGCGGTACTAGGGATGATCGTATTGACCGTGATATTTGCGGTGGCAACCGGTCAGGTTAATAGGACCTCCGTGATGGAAGTCCCGGTTTTTACAGAAAACCTCTCCCAAGAGGAGGCAGACGCGCTCTTGGAGGAATTAAATAAAGAGGAAAGCATGGTTTTCCAGCTGGAAGAACAGAAGCAATTGGTGGAAAAGATAAAACGAAATGCGATAGACATGGTCGTTCAATTGGAAGAAGGGGAGTATACCATCTATACTGCCGCGGAATCAGCGAACATCTCGATTGTGGAGCCTCATGTCAGGAATGTTTTGCAGACAGAAGCGGTGTTGAAGGAGACTTCTCGGGCGTTTGATAAAAGTGTTGAGGAGTTAAAGGAGCTGGTAGCTTCCAATGAGGATCTCTATGCGGTGAGCACGAAATCCTTCCAGGAGGATGATTTCATCTATGATTCTTCCATTCAGTCATTATTCGGATTTTCTCTGTTCTTTGTCATCTTTACGGTTTCTTTTACTGTCAGCACGATCCTACAGCAAAAACAGAATGGGATGTGGAACAGGTTGATTCTTTCTCCGCTTTCCAAGTCCCAGATTTATTTGGGTCATCTCGCATTCAGTTTTCTGCTCGGGTATGCGCAGCTTGTTCTGATTTACACTTTCTTTGAATTTGTAATAGGAGTCGATTTGTACGGGGGCTATCCGTTGGTACTAATTGCGGTCATCCCTTATCTGTTTGCGGTTGTATCGTTGGGGGTTTTGATCAGCGGGCTCGTGACCAACCCTCGCCAGCTCGATGCCATCATTCCGCTTATTGCCGTCAGCATGGCAATGATAGGGGGAGCCTATTGGCCGCTGGAGATTGTGCAATCCGAGATCTTGATCACTCTGTCCAAGCTTGTCCCGATTAAATACGGAATGGATATGTTGAAGGGTGCGACCATCCTGGATTGGTCCTTGGGTCAATTCCTTCTTCCTGCGTCGGTGCTGTTCTGCATGGGAGTGCTGTTCATGGGAATAGGGCTGAACCTGATGGAGCGGAGGGCTTCTTAATGAATGGAGGCATGTAAAGAAATCTTTACATGCCTTTTTATTTTAAATTCCCAATTAATAGAGAGGGGTAAAAGTCTACTACCATTGGTTTTTCCTGGAGGGTATTATCAAAATTTGTTGTAAAGTTTACCAAGACGAATACCCTGATTAACATTTATGTTATTTCTTCGATATATACATTATGATCATATAAATGTTGCATAAAGGGGATAAGTCATGATTCATTCATTAAAAGGCAAGTTAATTTTATCTTTTACTCTGGTCATTTTTCTAATTATTACTGCAGTAGGAACAATCACCTATTTTCAAACAAAGGAAAAAATCGAAAGTAATGTATCTAAGGATGCAAAGGGTGCAATGGAAGATCTGGAAAATACGATAGGTGAATATCTAACCAACTATTCAAACATCGTCTCCTATCAAAGTGAAAATCAAAACATAGCTGACTATTTGTCGGTAGGATCTTCCACACAAAGTAATCAAGCACTCACTTCTACCACAGAAGATTTTAACAAATTGCTAAAGCATTATTCTGATATTCAATTATTGTATTTTGCGACAGAAAATAAGGAGATTCACACAGCACCAACAGTCGATTTGCCAGATGGATTCGATCCAACGGGAAGAGAATGGTATCAACAAGCGGTTCAGCAGCCCGATGAAGTAATCTATACAGATGTATATATAGATGTAGATACAGAAGAACCAGTTATAACGCTTGCAAAGGCTATTGAGGTGAATGGAAAGGTCCTAGGAGTTATGGCCGCTGACCTTAGTCTTCAGGCTTTAGGAGAAATAGTAAAGGGAAAACAAGTAGGATATGAAGGATATAGTATTTTACTGGATAATAAGGGAACAGCTCTTGTTCATCCAAGTTCAATGGGAGAGAATTTACTTGATTTATCCTATATAGAAGGAATCTATGATGATGAATCAGGAACTCAGTACTATACAGATAAAGGAGAAAATAAAGTTTTAGTATATGAAACGATAGGGAACACCGGTTGGAAGGTGGGGGGGGTTTACTTAGAGAAGGATATGTTATCACTGGCTAATGATATTTTACGCACCATTATCATTATTGGATTATTCTCTCTAATAATCGCAAGCATTGTTACTTTCTTATTAGCAAAATATATAACACGACCAATCCTCCAATTAAATTCAGCGGTTTCCAAAGTGGCAGAAGGAGATTTATCAGGTGATGTAAATGTTACATCTTCTAAAGATGAGATTGGTGTTTTATCACAATCCTTTCAAACAATGCTTGTTAATATGCGTCAGATGTTAGGAACAGTGGATGAATCTTCACAAAAGGTGAAAGCTTCAGTAGAAGATATGAGTGCTGTAGCAGAAGAGGTTGCAGCTACAAGTGAGGAAATGAATCGGGCAATCGAAGAGCTTTCTAAAGGCGCTGTCCAACAAGCTACAGATTTAGAAAGCACAAATACCATTACTCAAAATCTTGCCTTTAATATTGAAGATGTCCTATCTAAACAAAATAATTTGACAGAGCTATCTAGTCAAATTGTACAAGCAAATGACAACGGATTGAAAAAAATAGAGATTTTAACGAGCCATACTAATGAATCAACAGAGATTGTAAAAAGCCTAAATGTACTAATGAATCAATTTACAGATAAGATTAATAGTATTGAGGAAATTACTCATACCATTAATGAAATTTCAAACCAAACAAATCTATTAGCACTCAATGCAAGTATCGAAGCTGCAAGAGCTGGAGAGCATGGTAGAGGGTTTGCTGTTGTGGCAACGGAAGTTAGAAAGCTGGCTGAACAAACAGCAGAATCTACTAATCATATTACAAATACCATTTCTAGTATTCAAGAAGAGTCCAAGGTGATTTTACAGGAAATGCAGAAAACAAATAAAATATCAGAAGAACAAAGCTATGCAGTCAAAGATACTGGAGAATCTTTTGAGTATATAGCCACAAACATTCGCTCCATCATTCATTTTATCGATCAAATTATGGAGAATATGAATACTATGAATGATTCTAAAGAGGAAGTGTTGGCATCTGTTCAAAGCATATCTGCAATTGCAGAGCAATCGGCCGCAGGGACGGAAGAAATTGCAGCATCAACAGATGAGCAACTAAAAGCAATCAATAGCATTGCTTATTCTTCTGAAGAGCTATTAACATTAAGTGAAGATTTAAATGATTTGATTAAAAGATTTAAACTGTAAAATGTTATAGAAGGAAAGGAGGCAGTGGATTTTGCACTGCCTTTTTATTTTGGGAAAGAGAAAAAGGGTATTTGGTTGCTCATATGGAATAAAATACCTAATAATTCTATAGAAGGCAGGAACGAATGTGGAACTCTTTTTGATTATAGTGAGTACGTGGTTCTTTTTAGGTGTAGCGACGATCGGTTATATGAAGTGGAAAGCGTTGAAGCTTGATGTGAGGAAGATTACTGTGATTTCTCTAGTGAGTTCGTTAGTGCTGTGCTACGGATTTTTATATCAATTAGGTGCTAATCTCACGAACATGGAAAAGAGCATGATGTCGCCTGCAGTTCCAGTGATGGTGGTGATAGCAGGTGTTTATTTTTCCTTTGTGATTTTATTTTGGTTTATGAAGAAAAGATTGGATGAATGGTTTGCGGGCTTTTTGGCCTTGGCGGCATTTGTTTATTTTGTTGGACTTGTGGCGGTGGTGAGTGTAATTGGGAGTTAATTTTAAAGAAGAGAGGAGAGCTAGCTCAAGCCCTCCTCAAACTAAGTGAAAATCAATGCACCCCCTGACTCGGGTCCCACGCTTCCTGCTGTTTCCTGATATGAACAATCTGCCCGATATGGTAGGCGTTATGGATGGTAAGCTGGGTGATGTCGCCGACCCATTTATTCAGTGCTGCCTCATCACAGTTCTCCAGGGCCCGGCTCCAGTCTGAAAGGATGGTGTTCATGCGGTCGACCGCTGTTTTCCAATCGGTTTCTATTGGTTGAAAAGTATAATCGTTGCTGTGGACTCCTTTTGGAATGTCTTCTCCCTGTAATCGTAAGAGGTATCTTTCGTTGTAGTAGTTTAAGTGATTGACAATCTCCCAGATGGAGTTGGAGGAATCATTCAGTTTCCATGATGCTTGTTCGGTCGAAAGATCTTTGATTGCGTGGTGCAGGGAAACGAACCAGGCGTTCTGGTTGTGGCATGCGCTTAACTGCTCAAGAATCACTTCTTTTACATTCATCGGTAAAGCCTCCTTGTTAAATTCTGATTTTTCTGTATATCTTTAATATAGCATGCTTACAAGAAAAAAGCCTACTGATAAAATAGTCAGCAGGCTAAAGAGTCAGGGTTTATAGTACGTTAAAATATCTTGCCTCCGGATGGGCGAAAACGATTGCGGATACCGATGCTTCCGGCTCCATCATGCAGCCATCCGTCAGTTCGATGCCAATATCCTCCGGTCCGATCAGCTTGAACAGCTTTTCCTGATCGTCAAGATTCGGACAGGCAGGGTAGCCAAAGGAGAAGCGCTGGCCCTGGTATTTGGCGGCGAAGCGTTCTTTCATCGTGAAGCTTACCGGATCCGGAAAGCCAAAGCGGTCGCGCATCTGCTGGTGCACCAGTTCGGCCAGTCCCTCTGCGGTTTCAAGGGCAAGTGCCTGAAGCGCATGGCTTTCAAGGAAGCGCCCCTCTTTTTTATAGGAGGCTGCGAGCTCCCTGATGCCTCTTCCGGCTGTGACGGCAAATAGTCCGACATAGTCCATCACGCCGCTATCCTTTGATTTTAAATAATCGGATAAGCAAAGGTATGGCTCCTTTTCCTGTCTTGGAAATTCGAATCTCTCGATTACCATCGTATGGTCCTCCGGATGATAAATCAGGAGGGTATTGTCCTCTGACTGGGCCGGGAAAAATTGATAGACTGCTGCCGGGGTAATCAACTGTTTCTGCTTCGCTTCCGACAGCAACTGATCGACCACAGCTTTTACCTGAAGGGTGCGTTCGTCCTTTTCGGCAATCAGGTTGGCAATCTTACCTTTTACCCCAAGGTGATGCCCGATCAGCATCTGCATATTGATGTACGGCTCCACATGCGAAATCGAATAGTTTCGCAGCAGATGACGGTTCGTATCGCTCGGCTCATAGACGCGAACATCACGCGAGACCTTGGAGCGCACCTTTACTGCTGTTGCAACAGCTCCCTGTTCAGCTGGAATGGAAGGAACGTCGACCAGCTTGCTTTTCTTCTCCTGGTGAGCGAGTGTCAGCTCTGCAAGTTCTTCAGGAGATCTAAGTTGGTTAGCAAGAGAGAGGCCATTCATCGCGTCTTTGGCGTATAGTACCAGCCCTTCGTATTCTTTGGAAATTTTATTATCAGTGAATTTCCGAGAAAGTGCAGCGCCTCCGACCATAATCGGGGTGGAGATGCCGGCCTGCTTCATGTCGTGGGCAGTGATGACCATTTGCTGTGCCGACTTTACAAGCAATCCGGAAAGGCCGACAATGTCCGGCTTCTCTTTTTGAATCGCTTGAATGAGATCATTCGGTGTTACTTTGATTCCAAGGTCCACCACATCAAAACCGTTATTGCTCAAAATGATGTCGACGAGGTTCTTTCCGATATCATGCACATCCCCTTTGACGGTAGCCAACAGGATCTTCCCTTTGGAGGAGGACGCATCATTCTTCTCCATATGCGGCTCAAGATAGGCAACGGAAGCTTTCATGACCTCTGCACTTTGTAGCACCTCGGCGACGATCAGCTGGTTATCATTGAAGAGGCGTCCGACTTCCTTCATGCCGTTCATCAATGGTCCATTGATGATATCAAGTGGAGTAGGATAGGCGGAAAGGGCAAGCTCCAAGTCCGGAAGCAATCCTTCTTTTGTCCCTTCCACTACGTAATAGGCAAGTCGCTCTTCAAGCGGCATGTCGGGAAGGGTGGACTTCACTTCCTTCTTTTTGCCTCGGTAAAAGTCCGTGAATTCTGCTAACGCTGCGTCTGTTGTCGCAAAGAGCAATCGTTCTGCCATGGCGACTTCTTCTTTGGGAATGGATGCAAAACGCTCGAGCTTTTCCGTGTTCACCAGCGCATAGTCCAGTCCTGCCTGTGTACAGTGGTAGAGATACACGGCATTCAGCACCTCGCGTCCGACAGGCGGAAGACCGAACGACACATTGCTGATGCCAAGGACGGTCAAGCATTGCGGAAAATGCTCCTTGATGAGGCGGATGCCTTCGACTGTTGCATTGGCAGAGCCGATATACTGCTCATCTCCCGTCCCTACAGGAAAGACAAGTGGATCGAAAATAATATCTGTAGGGGAGACCTTGTACTTATTCACCAAAAGATCATAGGAGCGCTTGGCAATTTCGAGCTTGCGCGCAGCCGTCACTCCCATGCCCTCTTCATCGATCGTTCCGACCACAAGCGCTGCGCCATATTTATGGACAAGCGGGATCACCGCTTCAAAGCGTTCTTCTCCGTCTTCAAGATTGATAGAGTTGATGATGGCTTTCCCCTGAGAGTATTTCAAAGCCGCTTCAATGACAGCCTCGTCGGTGGAGTCGATGACAAGCGGCACCTTGACCTTCTTTACAACCTCCTGGACAAAAGCGGTCATATCCTCAAGCTCATCGCGGTCCGGGTCAGCGAGGCAGATATCGATGACATGTGCGCCGCCTTTTACCTGGGCCCGTGCAACCTCTGCAGCCTCTTCATATTTCTTTTCTGCAATCAATCTCTTAAACTTACGGGAGCCAATGACGTTCGTTCTTTCGCCGACCATGATCGGTCTGAGGGTCGGATCGTCATAGATGAAGGATTCGATGCCGGACACACGGTGGTTCGATGGTGCCTCCACCTGGCGTGGCTGATATTCCTTCATTTTTTCCGCAATGGCCCTGATATGGTCTGGAGTTGTTCCACAGCAGCCGCCAACGATGTTCAGCCAGCCCTGTTCGGCGAACCCTGCAAGCTTGGCAGCAAGCGATTGCGGCGTCTCATGGTAGTGGCCCTCTTCATCCGGCAGCCCAGCATTCGGATAACAGCTGACCGCGCTTGTGGATAGGCCGGATAGGGTGCGAATGTGATCCTGCATGAATTCCGGTCCTGTCGCACAGTTCAACCCGACCGCGAGTGGCTTCATATGCTCGACGGAAATGTAGAAGGCATCGATCGCCTGGCCGGCAAGCGTGGTTCCCATCGGTTCGATTGTTCCAGAAATGATAATGGGAAGTGTCATGCCTGTGCTTTCAAAGGCCTGTTGGATACCGAGAAATGCACATTTTACATTAAGCAGATCCTGGCTTGTTTCAATCAGCAGGCAGTCGGAGCCCCCATCGATCAGCCCTCTTGCCTGTTCCTCGTAGGCTTTGGTTAGCGCATCAAACGTGGTTCCTCCCGTGACACTCAGCGTTTTGGTGGTCGGTCCGATGGAGCCGGCCACAAATCTTGGCCATTCTTCTGTAGAAACCTGGTCAGCTGCTTTCTTGGCAATTTCAGCTCCCAATCTATTAATCTCATAAGCGTGTGCACCGAGATCATATTCATCAAGGACAAGATCGGTTCCACCAAATGTATTGGTCTCGATGATATCGGCTCCGGCTTTTAAATATTCGAGATGGATGGTTTCGATGACATCCGGTGCAGTGATATTCAAATACTCATTACAACCGTCGTATTCCTCGCCGCCGAAATCATCGGCAGTCAGGTTTGCCTGCTGCAGCATCGTTCCCATGGCACCGTCCATGATGAGGATTTTCTGTTTCAATTGCTGCTCTAAAAGTGTGAGTGGGTTAGACATTTTGTATCCTCCTTGATGAATGAAACGGTCCATATTTTTTGGCGTAGGTGGCAAGCTCCACCGTCAGCTCGAATCGCATGAATGGGGTGATAAGATAGATGCCGTTGAATAGCTCCAGTGCCGCATCGAGCAATCCTTTTGCTATGGTCAAACCTTCCAAGCTCGCCTGTTTCGGGTCATCCTTATGCTTGCCCATCGCTTCTAAAATGTCCTTGGTCAGCTTGATGCCGGGAACCTCATGATGTAGGAAATTGGCATTCTGGCTGCTGGTCAGTGGCATGATGCCGATATAGATAGGTGCATCGATATGCCTTGTTGCGTGATAGACCTCCAAAAGCTTCTCCTCTGAAAATACGGGCTGGCTGATGAAGTAATCCGCGCCGCTCTCGATTTTCTTTTCCAATCGCTCCACCGCTTTATCGATGACCCGGACATTCGGATTGAAGGCGGCTCCGACAGAAAAGCTCGTGCGCTCGCCAAGGTCCTTTCCGGAAAGGGAAATCCCCTGATTGAATTGTTTGATCATATCGATCAGGCCAAACGATGTCACATCATACACCGATGACGCGCCAGGGAAGTCGCCGACCTTGGTCGGGTCGCCAGTTACAGCGAGTACATCATGGATGCCCAATTGGTGCAAGCCCATCAGGTGGGATTGAAGGCCGATCAGGTTCCGGTCGCGACAGGTAATGTGAATGAGCGGGCGCAAGCCGATTTCCGACTTCACGATCGATCCAAGCGCCGTGTTGCAGACACGCGGGGAAGCCAGTGAATTATCAGCCAAAGTGATGGCATCAATTCCTGCATCCTTGAGTGCCTGGGCACCCTGCATGAAGCGGTCCGTGTTCAGCTTTCTTGGTGGATCAAGCTCCACGATGATCGACTGCTCCTTTTTCGCCTTTTCGAAAAGGGGAGGGGGTGTCTTTTTGGCTGGTGGGGTAATGACAATCTTTCGTTCCCTTGTTTTCACCTGTTTTTCTTTTACAGGCGCTATGTCTTTCAGTGCAGTGGAAAATGCCTCGATATGTGAAGGCGTCGTCCCGCAGCAGCCACCCAGGAGCCGCACCCCCTGATCGCGGAAGGAGAGGGCAGCCTCCGTGAAGTAATCCGCATCACTTTCATACTGCAGTTTTCCATCCACATAAGACGGCAAGCTGGCATTCGGATAGGCGGAAAGATAGGCATGCTTCGGAATCGCGACCTCCTCGAGCGTGGAAAGCATATGATAAGGTCCAAGCCGGCAGTTGAGCCCGACGATATCTGCTCCGAGCGTTTCAAGACGAGTGAGTGCTTCCGAGATGGGCACCCGATTTTGCATGAACCCGACCTCCTGCAAGGAAACCTGGGAGATGATAGGCAGTGTCGTCTCCTTTCTTGCGATAGAAAGGACTGTCTCGAGCTCCTCCAGGTCATAGAAGGTTTCAAGGAGAATGCCATCGACCCCTTCAAGGAGCAGGCAGTAGAGCTGCTCGCGGAAGGTGCGCTTGATTTCCTCGATCGGCGTCGCCTGAGGCTTGATGCCTCGGATCCCGCCGATTGTTCCTACCACAAAGGCATCGTGCTTGGTGACCGCCTTTCTCGCCAATCGTACAGCTGCACCATTGATTTCTTTCACCTGATCCTGCAGGCCGTAGCGCTCCAACTTATGATAGTTGGCTGCGTAAGTATTGGTTTGAATGATATTGGACCCTGCATTCAGATAGGCCTGATGGATGTTGTAGATCTGATTCGGCTGGGAAAGATTCAGTTCCTCAAAACAACAATCCGAGCCATAGGAATAGAGGAGGGTTCCCATCGCACCGTCGGCGATCAATATTTTATCCTCTCGTAAGCTATCCAAGATTCCCATGGTATACCCTCCCATTTACATTTGCTTTTAGGCTGTGTGTTGCTTGCAATGCTTTTTCAAAATCATGGATCAGGTCCTGCACATCCTCCAGGCCGACTGATAGGCGGAGAAGAGCGTTGGAAATGCCGCGTTTTGCACGTTCCGCTTCCGGCATGGCGGCATGTGACATTTTTGCAGGATAGGAAAGAATCGATTCCACAGCCCCAAGGCTCACGGCAAAAACAGGGATTTCCACGTTGGAAACGAAGGAGCGAATTGCTTCTTCATTTTCCAATTCAAAGGAAAGGACGGCACCTGCGCTCTTGGCCTGGCGATGCTGCAGCCCGCAGCCTTTATGGGAAACGAGTCCTGGATAGTAGACCTTTTTTACGAGCGGGTGCTTTTCTAAAAAGGAAGCAATGGTCGTTGCCGATTTCACCGATTGCTCCATCCGGACATGCAAAGTTTTCAAGCCCCTGAGGACAAGCCACGCATCCTGCACACCAAGAATGGCGCCAAATGCATTTTGCAGAAAGCCAAGCTTATTTGAAAGCTCCTCATCCCGCGCAACAGCAAGGCCGGCCACGACATCGCTATGGCCGGAAAGGAATTTGGTGGCGCTGTGGAGCACAAGGTCTGCTCCGAGTGTAAGCGGCTTCTGAAGCGCCGGTGTCAAAAATGTGTTATCCACGAAGGTCCAGGCACCATTGGCTTTTGCGAGCTTTGCAACCTCCTCGATATCCGTCACTTTCAGGAGCGGATTGGAAGGGGTCTCGACGTATAGGACCTTCGTATTTGGCAAAATGGCAGCTTCCACTTTAGCGAGATCTGTCATATCAACAAACTTATATTGAATACCGTAGCGTGTGAGCACCTCGGACACCATCCGGTAGGTTCCGCCGTACACATCCTCTGAAATCAGGACATGGTCTCCCTGAGACAGGAGCAGAAAAGCGGTGGAGATGGCTGCCATCCCGGAGGAAAACGCAAACCCTCTTGTTCCTTCCTCGAGGTGGGCAATCGTATCTTCAAGTGCTTCGCGGGTAGGATTTGCGGAGCGTCCGTAATCGTATTTGCCGAATTGGTCGACATCAAACTGATGAAAAGTGGATGCATGCTGGATTGGTACACTCACCGCACCAGTCTGCGGATCGACCTTATGCTTGTTGTGTAGGAGCTTCGTTTGAAAGGAATGGCTCACGACAACACCTCCTTTGTGAAAGATGCGTTCTTGGCAGCTTGCTCGAATGCTCCGTTCAGGTCGTGGATCAGGTCTTCCGAATCTTCAATTCCTACCGAAAAGCGAAGCAGACGGTTACATACGCCCGTGCTTAAGCGGATCTCTTCCGGAATATCGGCATGCGTCTGCGTGGCAGGGTAGGTGATGAAGCTTTCCACACCGCCCAAGCTTTCAGCGAAGGTAATGAGATTGAGATTCTGAAGAAATGGGTTTACCCACGATTCTTCTTTGATGCGGAATGAAAGCATCCCTCCTTTTCCTGGATATAGCACATCGATAACCGCCTCATGCTGTTTCAGGTAGTCGGCAATTGTGATTGCGTTCTTTTGGTGCCGTTCCATCCGGAGGGCGAGCGTCTTCATGCCACGGATGAGCAGCCAGGAATCGAACGGGCTGAGCACAGCCCCGGCCGCATTGTGGTAGAGAGCAAGTGAATCGCATAGCTCACGGCCCTTTGCCACGATAAGTCCTGCAAGCACATCGTTATGGCCACCTAGATACTTGGTAGCACTATGCACCACAATATCGGCGCCAAGCTCGATCGGCTTTAAAAGAATGGGAGTATAAAACGTATTGTCACAAATCAATAGCAGTCCATGCGCTTTCGATAAGCGTGCAACTGCCTCTATATCCGTTTCCACCATCAGGGGATTGGTAGGGGATTCTACAAAAATGGCTTTTGTTTGCGGGGTGATGGCCTCTTCAATGCAAGATAGATCACTAGTATCCACATACTTGCAACACAGCCCCCATTTTTTATATCCTTCTTCAAATAAACGATACGTCCCGCCGTAAAGGTCCTTGCAGACAATCAGTTCATCGCCTGATTGGAAAAGGGAGAGTACGGTCAGGATTGCTGCCATGCCGGAGCTGCACGCATAGCCTTGGTCACCATGTTCAAGGTCCGCGATTGCTTGCTCGAGCAATTGACGGGTCGGATTTCCGGTACGCACATAATCGTAGCCGGATGACTGGCCGATCCCTTCATGCCGGTAAGCCGTCGAGAAGTAGACCGGGGATTCACGGTGCCGGTGGCCGTTTCGCTGCGATTGCCAATTTGCGCTAGCTTCGTTTCTGTTTTATACATAAAAATATCCTCCTCTATGGTAAGTGGATAACGTTCATCACCAGAGAGGAGGACAGGGACTTTTTTAAGGAAAATAAAAAGCCTTCTGTAAGAAGAAGACTTTTTGCAAAAAAAGTTCATTCTTCTCATCTGTACAGGTTTTTAAATGAAAACCTGCTGGAATTAGCACCTTTTCAGTCGTCTGTGGAGACGCTGCTGGTTGCTGAGGTGTCTATGGGCCATTTCCCTCGACCTCTCTGGATAAGAAAGTTCACTATGAAATTTACGAATCATTTTGATTATTTAACTAATTTACAACAGGTGAGCGTGGAATGCAATGGTTTTTTGAATGGATTAAATTATTTTTATGCGGGGGGTGGGGGGAATAGACATGAATTGTTGGGTGAGCCATCATTTTTGATTAACCGATGCCGATTCCTCATTTAAATAGATCACAAAAGGTAGAAAAGCATGCTGTGAGGGAGTTTTTCTTGCGATTGGTAGTGAATAGAGCTGGTTTGAGGCCCTGTTTTCTGCTGATTCTAACAAATTGTTCTCTCATTCTAACAAAACTAGAGAACATTCTAACAAATTGGTCCGTCATTCTAACAAATCACCACATCATTCTAACAAATCTATTTTCTGCCCAACTTTGTATGCCTGGAAAAGATTTATTCCTCTCCTTTTTGGGAACATACAAATTGTCATAAAAAGGTCAATCTCCAGACGGGCAAACTGAATCAGGATGCATTATAATAAACATAGTATGTGAAATATTTCACGAACTGAATATTAAACTAACTAACCTTAACATATACGCCAATCTAAAAGGAGAAGTGGCAAAGGATGAAGGATCTCAAAACGATTGCAAAGGAACAACGGAATACAAGGACAGTGCTGATTTTCCTGGCTATTCTGTCGGGGTTCACTGTCATCGGGCAGGCTTACTTTTTCGTGACATTAGTAGATCGCATCTTCCTGAAGGGCCATACATTCCAGGAGATCCTCCCATTCCTCGGTGGACTTTTGGCTGTCATGGCGGCAAGAGCCTTGCTCACTTATCTAAACGGGGTGGCTGGAGTGAAGATGGCCTCCAAGGTGAAGCGGGATTTCCGGCATGCACTTTTAAATAAATTTTCTAAAAGCCCGATTTCTGCTTCCTTGAAGGGTCAGTCCGGTCAGAAGGTAAGCGTGATGATGGATGCGGTGGATGAGATAGATCCCTATTTCAGCCGCTATATTCCGCAGATGATCCAATCATCCGTCGTGCCGATCATGATTCTGATTGCTATTTTCACGCAACATATGAATTCGGGATGGATCATTATTGTTACAGCACCATTCATCCCCATATTTATGATTGTAGTGGGGCTGAAAACGAAGAAAAAATCCGAAGAACAGATGGATAAGCTCGCGGCGTTCTCAGGGAGGTTTCTTGATACGCTGCAAGGCTTGACCACTTTGAAGCTGTTCGGAAGGTCACAAAGGCAAAAGGACTCCATCCGTGACAGCAGTCTTTCTTTCCGTGAAGCGACGATGGAAGTGTTGAAGATTGCGTTTCTTTCTTCGCTTATGCTTGAGCTGATTTCGATGCTGGCAATTGGACTTATCGCATTGGAAATCGGTCTGCAGATGGTCGTGTTTAAAAATATGACATTCTTTCCGGCATTCTTTGTATTGGTGCTGGCGCCTGAATTCTACTTGTACCTGAAGGATCTCGGCAATGCGTTCCATACAGGGCGCGGCAGCATGGGAGCGGCGAAAAAGGTGACAGACGAGCTGGCGGTGGAGGAGGAGCCGATCGAATGGGGAAGCAGAGAGCTTGCCAATTCAGAAATGCCTCCGGTCTTGGAACTGAAAAACATCGGTTTCAGTTATGCGGAAAACGGTTTTACTCTGAAAAACATACACACTCAAATCCCTGCTTATGGACAAATCGCCATTGTCGGACGAAGCGGTGCGGGGAAATCCACCTTGCTTAATCTGATAGCCGGTCTGATCCGGCCGACTGAAGGGGAAGTGCTTCTAAACGGGCAGCCGTTATATGGCTACAGGGAATCCGAATGGTTCGATCAGCTCAGCTACATCTCGCAGAATCCGTATCTTTTTTCAGGGACGATTGCCGAAAACATCGCCATTGGTGGAAAAGCGGACGCCACTCGCGAGGAAATAGAAGAGGCGGCTGAAAAAGCAGGTATTCTTCCACTGATCCAATCACTGGAGAATGGATTCGATACAAAAATCGGGGAAGCGGGAAGGGGCCTTTCAGGTGGCGAAAAGCAGCGGCTTGCCTTGGCGAGGGCTTTCCTGAAGAGGCCGAATATCATTTTTTTCGATGAACCGACGACAGGTTTGGACCTGCAGACCGAGCGGATTTTGCAGAGGTCGATGGAGGAGTTGGCGAAAACGTCGACCGTCATCACAGTGGCACATCGTCTTCACACCATCAAAAAAGCAGATAAAATTCTACTGTTGGAAGCAGGCGTGCTGGTCGCCCAGGGTACTCATGAAGCGCTTCTAAGCTCTGTTCCCGCTTACAGGCAAATGGTTTCTGTACAACAGGGAGGTGGAGAGGAATGAAGGATTTAGCGATCGTGATAAAGCTGATGATGGTGGAGAAAAAGGATGTTTTCCTTTCCATCTTGCTTGGATTCACGGCAGGAATAGCGGCAGTGGGGCTTTTCGCATCAAGCGGATACTTGATTTCAAAAGCGGCGCTCATGCCCCCTATCTACGCGCTGACGGTCATGATTGCCCTCTTGAAGTTGTTTGGCTTTGCCCGGGCGCTTAGCCGATATGGGGAACGGTATTTTTCCCACCGTGCGACGTTTACGATTCTTAGCAACTTACGGGTTTCTTTTTACGAGAAGCTGGAGCCCCTAGCACCGGGGATCTTTCAAAAATACCGGAGCGGCGACCTGCTTTCAAGAATCGTCGGGGACGTGGAAAGCCTGCAGAATTTCTTTTTGCGCGTCTTCTATCCGCCGATTGTGCTGGTCATCGTATTCCTGAGTACGATTTTATTTCTCTCGTTCTACTCTGTTTATATTGCACTCGTTATCTTTTTGGGACTTCTTTTTACTGGATTTATAGTCCCGGCGGTTTTCGCGTGGAAGCAGCGTAAAGTACTAAGCAGGGTGAGGGAAGAGAGGGGCGAGCTTTCGACGGAAGTAACGGAGCTGTTTTATGGCTTCCGTGATTTGAAAATCTATCAGAAGCTCGCTGGGAAAGAGGAGCAGCTCGTGAAGGCAGCCGACTCCTATCTGAAGGAGCAGGAGCGCGAAGGTGTGCAGGCGATGTTCAATCAATCGGTGAACTCTTTCGCATCCCTATTTGTATCCTGGATGGTGCTGGCGCTTGGAGCATTTTTAGTGGTGGAAGGCGATTTGAACGGTTTGTTCCTTGCGATGCTCGTGATGATCTCGTTGACCGTGTTTGAAAATGCCACCCCGATGGCGGTTTTCCCGAACCATCTGGAGGACAGCCGCAGGGCAGCAACGAGATTGTATTCGGTGGTGAAGGAAGAGAACAAGGTGAACAGAGAGGAGCCTGTTGAGACGCTTCCGATTGACGAAGGATTGGATGTGGAGTTGGAGAAAGTCAGCTTTACTTTTCCCGACGAGCCACGGATTACGCTGAATGAAATCAGCTTGGGCCTGCCTGCCGGATCCAAAACGGCGATTGTCGGCCCGAGCGGTTCCGGGAAATCCACTGTTCTGCAGCTGCTCCTGAAAATCCAGGAAGCAGACTCCGGTTCGGTTCGCATCGGCGGTATTCCGATTTCACGGGTTGAACAGGAGAATCTTTGGGAGAGTACGAATGTCGTTCTGCAGGAGAACCACTTTTTCTATGGCAGCATCCGCGATAATCTGATGCTTGCCGGGGAGGAGCTGGAGGACTCATCGTTGCTTTCAGTTCTTGCGACAGTGCGACTCGATCACCTCTCGTTGGATGATAAGGTGCTGGAAAAAGGTGAAAACCTCTCAGGTGGCGAAAAGCAGCGCTTGGCCATTGCCCGTGCGATGCTGAAGGGTGGCCGGTTATGGCTCTTGGATGAGCCGACCTCGTCTGTCGATGTGTTGACGGAAAAAATGATTTATGACCATCTTTTTGAGCAGGCGAAAGAGGATACGCTTGTTCTGGTGAGCCACCGTTTGACCGGCTTGGAAAAGATGGACCAGATCATCGTGATGGAGCAGGGTCGGATCGTGGAAGCGGGAAGCTTTGCCGAGTTGATGGGACGAAAAGGGTACTTTTATGAAATGAAACAGATAGAAAAGAGCGTGTTTATGTGACTCTTGTGGAGATCGCCCCGATTTTTGAGTGGGGCGGTCTATTTTTGCCTTGTTTAGCTGAGGGTATTAGGGTTCGGCGCTAGGTTGAGGGAGTCTATCGGACTTTTTTTGAGGTCTATTGAACTTTTTTGAAATTCTATCGAACTTTTTACAACTTCTATCGGACATTTTTCACGTTCTATCGAACATTTTTCAATTACTGGGTCGATTTACCCGAGCAGTGCGAGGACCGGAACGGCACACAAAAAAAGAGGCAACTCCGCCGAGTTGCCTGCCCCACAAACTTATTTTAGTCATCCCACTCTACATAAAGCATTTTCCCTGTCACGGCATCCACATAAACGGTGACATCCTCATCGTCGTCTCCGTTTTTCTTGCCTGTGTCAATCTCGACTTCATATACGTGGGATCCGTTTTCACGATCAAGCTCCACGTCTTCCACAGTTCCTTTGACTTCTTTTAGCGCAACCTCTTCTGCCTTCTCCAAAGTGATGAAGGTTACATCCTTATTTTCTGTAGTAGCTTCATTACTACGGTTGCTGTCGTCATCACGGTTTTCTTTTTTCTCTTTCAAAATTTCGCCATTCTCCTGGGAGATTTTGAAATCATATTCAAACTGGTCGTCCTCTACTTCGATTTCATACACATAGCGGCCGTTTTCACGGTCCTTCTCCGCTTCTGTAAGGACGCCGTTCTTTACTTTTGCCAATGCGATCTTGGATGCTTCATCGAGAGTGATTCCCGTCTGCTCTGTTTCTGCGTTTTCCACCTGCTGAAGGTTCTGTTCCTTGCTATCCTTCTTCAAAACCTCTGCTCCAACACTGACTCCACCGATCAGGACGGCCCCTGCAATGACTGCTGTAAAAATTTTCATTATGTTTTCCTCCTTTAATTTTTGTTACTGTAACTTGCTACACTTACACTATAGCCAGCGAACATTAATAGAAAAGGAGTGAAACATTAAAAAATCTTAATGAAAGCAAAAAGGACTGCCAGCAAGCGCACAACAACTAAGCAGCGCTTGCCAGACAGTCCTTATTTTAGTCCCAAGTCAATGAAAGAATCTCTCCGGTATAGGCATTGATGATGACAAGTGCCTCTGTTTCTTCGTCCACTTCGATTTCTACTTCGTAGACCTTGATGCCATTTTCCTCATCCAGCTCGATGTCGTCCACTTTCCCTGAAACCTCCTGAAGGGCGATTTCCATGGCCTGCTGTTCCGTTAACATCGTAGGGGGAGGTGCTTCACCAGATGGCGGTGTTTCTGCTGGTGGATCTGCCGGTTTTGGTTCCTCGCCAGTAGGAGGCGTAGCATCATCATTTGCTTGCAGGCGCTTCAAGGAGGTAACCTCCCTGGATTCCCCGTCGATGCCGATCTGGTACACACCTTTTTCATTTTCAATCATGACAACATACTCAGTATCATTAACAGAAATCGACTGGATGCTACTGCCTTCATATTGCGTCTCAACCAACTCCTGGATTTCCGCCTCTGAAGCAAGTGCAGAAGTCTCCTTGAAAAAGAGAAAGTAGACGGAGACTGCCCCGGCTATCACAAACAATAGAACAGCAAGCAATATCCATTTACTTTTCATCTTTTTGTGCCTTCCTTTTCCCTTGTTTTGGAAGCGTGACCGTCACCGTCGTACCGATTCCCTCCGTACTGTCGAGGGAGATGCTGCCATTGTGCTCCGCGACTATTTTTTTGGCGATGGACAGTCCGAGTCCTGCCCCGCCTGTCTCACGGGTTCGGGCTTTATCCACCCGGTAAAAGCGGTCAAAAATCTTATCCTTATCCTCCTGTGGAATTCCGACTCCTCGATCCTGTACGGATAAGGAACAGGTTCCCGCCGTTTCGTTTATTGTCAACGTAATTCTGTCCTCACTATATTTCCTGGCATTGTCCAGTAAAATATAGACCACTTGCTTCATCTTGTTTTCATCGGCCCATAACCGAAAGTCTGAACCATTGGTAATAATCTCGATTTCACGTTGGAAGGTGACCCTCATATGCTTGGCGGCGTTTTCGCATACCTCCAGAAGATCGAGCTCGTTCTTTTCAAGCGCCAATCTCGAATCGGCATTTGCCAGCTCCAGCATTTGCTCGGTCATCTCCTTCATCCGCACCGCCTCGGAGTAGATTGCATCAACCGACTCCTCAAGGAGCTCAGGCTTTCGCATTCCCCAGCGTTTCAGCATGCTTGCATAGCTTTCAATGACCGTTAGCGGTGTCTTCAGTTCATGGGAAGCATCGGAAACAAACCGATGCTGCTTTTGATAGTTCTTTTCCAGGAGGTCGATCATTTGGTTGAAGGTCAATCCCATTGTATAGAGCTCATCCTTGGAGGAGGAGGTCAGCTCGATTTTCTGGTAGTCTCCTGTTGATTGGATTTGCTTCATGGTGCTGGTAAGTGCATGGATCGGTGTCAAAATCAGCCTGCTGAGCATGTTCCCAAAGAACAATGCAGGTATTAAGACAAATAGTGAAGCAAGGGAAAGTACGATCAGCAAAGTCCGTAGCGTATTCTGCGACTCCTCGAGACTTTCCGTCATCTCGAGCATCACGATGCTACCGTCCGTCCAGATGAGAGGAAAGGATACAACAGCATAGGCTATATCATCGAACCTACGAATTTCCTTTGATTGCTGATTTTGGAATTTGGTGGGCAGCTGCCTCATATAAGCTTTGCGCGAGGTGGCAAAGACGGATTTGGTATCCTCGTTGATCACCCTGATCATGCCGTTTGCCGGAAGATAGGCACGCAGCAGATTATCCAGATTATCATCGAGTGCTATCGCATCGTTGACCTCTTTTACCACCGTTTTGGTGTGCTCGTTCACACGACTGACTTCATTGTTAAAGATGATTTTTTGAAAAAGGAAATAGATCGCTCCGTTAATTAAAAGAAGCATAATGACGAGCCAGACGCTAGAGAATAAGAGGATTTTACTTTTTATCTTCATCATTTACTCCTTTAGACGATACCCGACACCGCGGATGGTCTGTAGGGATTCTGTGAGGGGCAGTTTTTTCCGAAGATGCCTTACATACACATCTACAATATTTGTGTCGCCATAATAGTCGAAGCCCCATACTCTTGTAAGGATCTGCTCGCGGTTCAGGGCCTGGCCCCTATTTTGAATAAAAAAGACAAGCAGCTCAAATTCTTTGGGAGTCAGGTCGATGTGTTCATCTCTGTGTTTCACTTCTCTTGTCTTTTCATGGACGGAAAGGTCATGGAACGTGAGGATGTCGCTAGTTTCCGGTCGGGTACTCACCGTACGGATGGTCGCCCGGACCCTTGCAAGCAGCTCCTCGATTTCAAATGGTTTCGTCATATAATCGTTCGCACCCAAGTCCAGTCCGCTGACTTTGTCCGGGATGGAATTTCTCGCTGTCAGAAGAATCACCGGCGTGGTGGAGCCGGTGGCACGTATCCGACGCAAGACCTCCATGCCGCTAAGTTCAGGAAGCATGACGTCAAGAAGGACAAGGTCCCAACTGCCTTCTTTGAATTTTTCCAGTCCGCTTAAGCCGGTAAAGGCAGCGTCCGTTATATAGCCTTCATGTTCCAGTTCAAGCTGAAGAACCCGCGCAATTTTCTTTTCATCTTCCACAATTAATATATTGGTCATCGCTATTTCTCCTGTTCTGTAAAAATAGGATCCGTTTGTATTCTTTATAACATAACTTGCTTCTGTATTCCTAGAAAGAGCCGTTGACGGAGGAGGATTGGGAGTAGTATAGTAGTATTAATTGAAAATCATTATCATTAGTGTCCCGAAGAAAATAATACTAGAATATGAGATTTACAGGTACAATATAGAAAAATACTACATAGAAAAAAGGAGGGAAAAGCGTGCTGCGACGTTTTTTTTCTTACTATAAGCCTTACAAATGGCTGTTTATTCTGGACTTTTCCTGCGCGGTTCTTGTTGGGCTGCTAGAGCTTGCCTTTCCACTCGCGGTCAATCAGGTAATCGACCGACTCTTGCCGGAATCCAACTGGACGCTCATTGTCTGGGCCTGCATCGGACTGATGGCGATATATGCAATCAACACAGGTCTGCATTTTGTCGTGACCTACTGGGGGCATATGCTCGGAATCAACATAGAGACCGATATGCGCCGCAAGCTTTTTCAGCATATGCAAAAACTGAGCTTCAGCTATTATGACAACAACAAAACTGGACATTCCATCTCCCGTCTGACAAAGGACCTCGAGGAAATCGGTGAGGTGGCGCACCATGGACCGGAGGATGTGTTCGTGGCCGTGATGACCTTGATCGGTTCGTTTGTGCTCATGCTGTCCATCAACTGGAAGCTTGCGATTCTATCGTTTTTGGTCATTCCGTTGCTGATGGTGCTTGCCATTCATTTTAATAAAAAAATGACCCGCACATTCCGCCGGATGTTTGGTGATGTGGCGGAAATCAATGCGAGGGTGGAGGACAGCATCGGAGGAATCCGTGTCGTGCAGGCCTTTGCCAATGAAAAGCATGAGCAGAAGCAATTTGCCGTAAACAATGAAAACTACCGGAATACGAAACTGGCATCCTATAAAATCATGGCACAAAATGTGACGGCAAACTATATGCTGATGCGTCTTGTTACGCTGTTCACACTGCTGTTCGGTACGTTCTTTGTCATCCGCGGCGATTTGACATATGGGGAATTTGTAGCCTTTATTTTACTTTCCAATATTCTGCTTGGTCCGATTCAGAAGATCAATGCAGTCATTGAGAGCTATCCGAAGGGGATTGCAGGATTCAAGCGTTATGTGGAAATCCTGGATACGGAGCCTGATATCGCCGATGCACCGGGGGCCGTTGCGGCAGAGCTTGAAGGGGAGATTCATTATCGCAACGTTTCCTTCGGTTATGAGGGCACGGAGCGGGTGCTGAAGAATATTAACTTGAACATTCGTGCAGGGGAGACGGTGGCGTTTGTCGGTCCGTCTGGTGCCGGGAAAACGACGCTGTGCAGTCTCCTGCCGCGGTTCTATGAGCTTGAGGAAGGTAGCATTCTGATTGATGGATATGACACGCGCGAACTGACACTTGAATCCTTGCGCAGTCAGATTGGAATTGTCCAACAGGATGTCTTCCTTTTCTCTGGAACTGTTCGTGAAAATATCGCATACGGCAAGCTCGATGCTACAGATGAGGAAATTATGGAAGCTGCCCGCCGCTCGCAATTGGATGAGTTCATTGTCTCACAGCCTCATGGTCTTGATACCGTGATTGGGGAGCGCGGAGTGAAGCTATCTGGTGGGCAGAAGCAGCGTCTGGCAATTTCGCGCATATTCCTGAAAAATCCGCCGATCCTGATTCTGGATGAGGCGACATCTGCGCTGGATACCGAGACGGAACGCGCCATTCAGGGGCTTTGAATGAGCTGTCCAAAGACCGTACAACGCTAGTGATTGCCCACCGCCTGGCAACCATCAAAAATGCCGATCGGATCATGGTTGTCACGAAGGACGGGATCGCAGAGCAGGGCCGACATGATGAATTGATCGAAGCGGAGGGAATCTACAGCAGGCTCCATGCCGCACAGTTCGGATAAGCCGAATTATTAGTAATCCGCGTTTCGAAAAAATGCCTCCGGGGAATGTAAGAGATAACAACAACTATTACATTTCTAGGAGGAATTATAGATGAGAAAAACAATTTTAGGTGTATACGATTCGGAATTGGAAACCAAAAATGTAGTGGAAGGCCTGATCGTCCATGGCTATACTGCAAATGAAATTTCTATAGTATCCCAGCATAATTTGAGCAGCTCCGATTTTCCGGAGGGCACCAATGTCGAGAGGGTAACGACGGAGCCTGAGGATGATACCGTCATGGAGAAGATAAAGCACGCCATTATGCCGGATGAAGCACAAGAAACAGAAGGTGTCGGAAACCGCCTGCTTGAAATGGGAGTATCCGACCGGGAAGCGCCAATGTATGCAACGGATATCGAGAACGGTAGAATTGTCGTACTGGTGGATGAAGCGAATCATAGAGGAAAGCCGGTAGAAAGTGCAAAACCGATTTCCGTTATGGAGGGACAGACTGAAACTTCCTATCAAGTAGATCCATTGGAAGAGCATGCTAACCCGAAGGAGCATAATCCATTCACAGGAATCGATGAAGAAACAAAGACCGTCCGTGCCAAAAGAGAGGCGGATATGCTGAAACAGGCAGACTTATATAAACTGTGAGAAGGGTGCTTACACTTTAAAGTGTAGGCGCTTTTTTTGTGTGGCGGAGGTTGATGCGTGCACATGGGGTTTAGGTGCGATTCAGATGGGATGCGATGCCAATGGGATTTTTCCTTTAATTGGAAAGTTGACAGATAATGAGTCATTTTGGATCAATTAACAGGTGGAATGGACAGATTAGGGCATGTTTTGGATCGATTCTTGGACATTTTGGACCGATTATTGGCACTTTTGGACAGATTCACAAAAGCTGACCTTTAATCTACCCGAACAAACCCGTGGTCTATGTTCACCCCAGAGCCAGCCCCTCCAAAACCCATATATCAATATAGCTATTTTTAAACAAACGTTTGATTAAACGACAAACAAAATGCAGGCTTCCCATGGCATGCAGCCTATTGTCGAAAAATGAACTTTTTTAATTGTTATATAAAAATAAGAAGGGGTCAGGCCCCCTCAAATTTCGACAAATCTTTTACAGCCGGACCTTCGATGACTTCGCCTTTGTAGTTGAAGCGGGAGGCGTGGCAGGGGCAGTCCCAGGAGCGTTCGGCGTTGTTCCATTCGACGTCGCAGCCCATGTGGGTGCAGGTTGGTTGGACGAGGTGGCAATGTCCGGCAACATCCTTATAGGCGCCTACTTTCTTTCCGTCCACCATAACCAGTGCGCCTTCGTCCGGGCCAAGGTCTGCAAGCATGCGATCCTGGCGTCTGGCTTTTCCTTTTACAAGTTCTTTGGCAACATTGGCGTTCTCTTTTACAAAGCTTTTGATGGAGGCGGGCTTCCATTCGCTTCTGCTCGGGTCAAACAACTCATTGTAGGGGTTTGCTTGATGAAGGATTAAATCTTTAAGAAGCAATGCAGCCGCTGTTCCGTTTGTCATGCCCCATTTAGCATAGCCGGTTGAAACCAGCACGCAATCTTTCCCAGTCCGCATTTGTCCGATATAAGGGACTTTGTCGAGTGTAAAAATGTCCTGCGATGACCACCGGTAAGGGATATCAATAGTACCGCCGAAATAGCGATCGCCGAAATCAGCTAGTTTTTCATAGTTCTGTAGATTTTCCTGCTTACTATGGCCGACAGGGTGTCCTTCCCCGCCAAGCAGAAGGAGCTTTCCACCTTCTGGACTGGGGGAATAGCGAATAGAGCGTGATGGTTTGTCCGCATTAAGATACATACCATCGGGAATCTCGGAACGAACCCGGACAGCCAGCGCATAGGAACGTTCTACATGCAACCTGGAAAAATAGAGCCCATCAAAGTCATTAAACGGAAAATGGGAGCTGACAATGACGTGTTTACTTTTAATCTGATGGCCCTCTTTCGTCGTCACAACCGGCTGTTTTCCTTTTTCGATTTCCACTGCCCGTGTCTGTTCATATACCTTTCCTCCGAGCCGTAGGAATTCAGCCAACAGACCCTGAAGGTATTTTACAGGGTGGAACTGTGCCTGATCTAGCATCACTACAGCATTCTTCCACTCGAATGGAAGAGCAACATCACCACTTGCGGCATAACCACCATTCAGGCCGAGTCGTTCATATGCTTCTGCTTCCTTTTCGATTTCCTTTTCTGTGGTAGAGGAAGTGGCGTAAACATAGGCACTCTGAGAAGTCAGCTCACAGTCGATATTTAATTCATTGGAAGGTCTTTCTTATAAAAGAAAGGGCATCTTGATTGGCGTTGTAATATTGTTTTGCAGCATCCTCGCCAACCGTCCGGATCAGCTCGTTGTATATCAACCCATGCTGGGAAGAAATTTTGGCGGTTGTATAACCGGTTGTTCCATCGATTACTTTGCCTGCATCCAGGAGTACAACCTGAATTCCTTCTTTTGCAAGTAGATAGGCGGTTGTAATCCCAGTGATGCCTGCCCCGACAATCGTGACATCTGTAGTGATATCCTCTCTTAAAGGTTGGAAAGAGGAGAGGGGAGGGTATGCTCTCCATAAGGAATTACTGAATTTAGGTATTTTCACATTTATATTTTTCATTTTCGGCCTCCTTAAAACTGTTATATATGACAAGTACCCCCCACACCTTGAATCAATCCTCCATCTGAAAACATATCAGTTCGGTCAGGTCAAATAGGTAAATCATTTGATGGTTCATATAGACACAATCTGCTTCCTGTGTCGCCCATCCACAAAAAAAGCAAGCGGGATCATCCCGCTTGCCAATTCCCGCTATATTCTACTCCAAAATCCGATTAGACTTGTTCCCATTCCCGTTGTTCTTCAACAATACCTTCAGTCCAGATCCCATGTCAGATGCAAGCACGAAATTCCTGTCGACAAACACGCCCCAGACATTCGCACTTTCAGGTGTGTAGCGGCCGATTTCGGTCGGTTCGGACGGATTGGTGATGTCCACTGCAATCACTCCGCCGGCATAATAGCTTAGGTACAGTGTATTGCCATGAACTTTCGGATCATGCACCGTATTGGAGAAAGTGGCATAAGTAGGTGGTGCGTCCTCTGGAAAATCGGTGGTCAGTTCTGTTTTGAATTCACTTAGCAAAACAGGATTGGTTTTATCCCTGATATCAAAAATACGTGTATAGCCGAATGCTGCTTCAAAGCCGGACTTGAGTGGCTGATAGACCTCACGTGTTTCAATCAGAATGGTATCCCCTTTAGCCAGGGCAGCGGAGTGGGCAGAACCCTGCTGGTCGGTGGCAAACTCAGTTCGTCCTAAATACACTGGTTTTTCGGGATTCTTCATATCAAAAATCACCGTTCCTAAATCCCACATGGAGACATAGGCGTATCGGCCATTATTGTCGGCGATGACACTGTGGTTGAACACTGGACGGGTTTTACCGTCAGGGGAATCCCAATGGTAGCCGTTAAAGCCGGTTCCGACCTCAGGTATGCTGCGAGGATTGAATTGCCATAATGTAGTCGGTTCCGTTGGATTGGACACATCGACTACCTGAAAGTCACGTGCCTCCCCATGACTGTAATAGTCCGCATAAGGGCTTGCTGCAAGCACCAATGCCCTGTTCCCTTGCATCGTCAAATAAAGCTCATGCGTTCCGGTCGTCTGTTTCGTAACCTCCCAGAATCCCAATTTTTGAGGCTCATAAGGGTCTGTTACATCATAAAGTAAAAAGCCTCCTTTGGAATCAGGATTATTCCGGTTCAGCTGCTGCACACTCACTACAGCCAAGTCCCCTTTGAAATCAGCGGTGTTTACCGACTTCACAATCACTTTTTCGTGCCAGGTTCCCGGGATATCATTATGGGCAAAAACGGCCACCTCTTTTGGATTGGAAGGGTCCTTCAGATCAAGAACACGCACGCCGCCATTCCCGCCATTGCGTGTATGGGTGCCGACATAGGCAAACCCTTTATGGGAATAGACATCTGCAAAAGAATTCTGCTTTCCATCTTCACGAATAACGTTCATCTCAGGAGCTGCCGCTTCATATAAATGTTTTAGATTCTTGCTTCCTTCCATCTGAGGAACAGCAAGATCGTCATAGTAAGTTCGGTCACCTTTTATTAATCCCGTTTCATCGAGTGCATCATGGGCAAGTCCGACAGGGGCCAAAGCAGAAAAGACGAGCATGCCTGCAATTGATGTTTTGAAAAGAAAGTTCTTTTTCATATTGTTCCTCCTATTATGTAGAGTTTCGGAAAGCAAAATAACTTCCTTAACTTACATAGTAAGGAGGAATTTCCAGCAGTACAAATTCTTATAAGAATATTCAGAAAAAATAACTTGATACCTCTGACCCTTGAATAAAAGTATGTAATATAAATGGGGGCCAGGCTCCCTAGTAAAGGATGAATTTTCGACGATTTTCGACGGAGTATTTCTGCACAAAACACTTTGTAGGATAAAAGTTTTGTTTTTTTAACCCGTATTCCATGAGTCATAGAAAAAATTCGGTTAGTATTAATAGTAGAAAAGAATAAAAGGGTGGAGAGTGTTGGAGAAAATCGAGCTGAGTTATCGTTTTAAGCCAAGAGATGGGAAAGAGGGGCTAAGAAACCTGCCCCGTGCAAGACTCACTGAAAAGCTGATGTATATCATAATGCCGCTGGTAGTGGTTTTTACATCCATTTATTCCGGAATGAGCGATCCCATTGGAATAATATTATTATTAATATTTGGGTCCGTGATTTTCTTTGGAATTTTTTACGGAATTATTTTCATCGGATTATCGGCAATGGGTCACATCTTTTACAAGAAGACATTTCCTGATCCTTCAAAAAAGCTCAGGGTAACGTATCATGTTGGAGACGACTATTTTACGGCGGGCAAAGAAAATCTCCCAATTCCGATTGATCATAATTTGAAGCTTGTATCGACAAAACGCAATCATCTACTTTACTTTGGTAAAATGATGAAAGCGAAGATCCTGATCATCCCGAAGGAAAAACGAAGGTGACAAAAGATACCAGGAGCAGGTTGTCATTTTTATCAATGAAGTGAAGAAACAACTAGCAGCTTAAAAATATAGAATTTCACATACTCTTTTGAAAATCTCCCGCATTTAAGGTAAAATTCAAAGAGGAAAAGCTATCAAGGAAAAAGTGGATAGCTCTATAAAAAAGACAACGATGCAAGGAGAATATACCATGTCAAAAGTATTTGTATTAGGACATAAAAATCCGGACACAGATTCAATCTGTTCCGCGATTGCGTATGCAGAACTTAAAAAGCAGTTGGGAATGGACGCTGAACCGGTTCGCCTTGGTGAATTGAACGGGGAAACGGAATACGCGCTAAAGCATTTCAAAGCGGAAGTGCCTCGATTGATCGAGACGGCAGCAAATGAAGTGCAGGAAGTTATTCTTGTAGACCACAACGAATTCCAACAAAGCGTGAGCGACATTGCTCAGGTTCGCGTGCTGGAGGTAATCGACCACCATCGTATCGCGAATTTTGAAACAAGCGACCCGTTGTACTATCGCGCGGAGCCGGTTGGATGTACGGCTACTATTCTTAACAAGCTTTATAAAGAGAACAATGTGGAAATCACGAAAGAGGTTGCGGGTCTAATGCTTTCTGCCATCATCTCAGATTCCTTGCTATTCAAATCCCCGACATGCACAGAGCAGGACGTGCAAGCGGCAAATGAACTTGCAGCCATTGCAGGAGTGGATGCGAACAGCTATGGCTTGGACATGCTGAAGGCTGGTGCCGACCTGAGCGACAAAACAGTCGAGCAGCTGATCACCCTGGATGCAAAAGAGTTCCAGATGGGCGACTACAAAGTGGAGATCGCACAGGTAAACACTGTGGATACTGCTGATGTATTAAAGTTGCAGGAAGAGCTGGAGCTGGCTATCCTTAATACGATCGCAAACAAAGGCTTGGACTTGTTTGTATTTGTCGTAACTGATATCCTGACAAATGATTCCGTTGCATTGGCTCTTGGTAAAGAGACGGCAGCTGTAGAGAAGGCATACAATGTAACATTGGAAAACAACACAACACTATTGCGTGGAGTGGTTTCCCGTAAGAAACAGGTTGTTCCGGTATTGACGGACACACTAACAAAATAACAAAAAAAGCTGGCAGTTATCGGTTAAATCCCGATAGCTGCCAGCTTTTCTTTTTTCCTCTATCTACGGTCGTCTGCGTCCAGTGAATAGGTTCCAGACCAGCGCGATAAGTGCTACTACTAAAACGATATGGATTAAGTTACCTGCTACATCAAATGCGAATCCAAGTAACCATAAAATGATTAAAACTGCAAATACGGTCCATAACATATGCGGTTGCCTCCTCGACATTTATTAAAAGCTTATGATTGGTTTTCCCTAAGCCATTTCAAACTAAACGTAGTATTTTTTTCTAAAATGGATAATCAATATGATAGCTGTTTTCTGACTGACTCCACTGGTTTTTCCATATGGAGCCAGTCAACTTGTCCTCATTTTCTATGTCCGCGGTCAGACTCGACGACGTCCTGAAAATAGGTTGAATACAATTGCCAGTAACGCAAGTACAAGAAGGATATGAATAAGTCCTCCGCCAATTTCCATTGCGAATCCCAATATCCAAAGTACGATTAATACAGCAAATACGGTCCATAACATAATAAGTTCCTCCTCGATAGTAGTTTTTGGTAATTTTTTTCAACGTCTACATAGAAGGTAATTCCCCCTGTTTCGGAATGTTAAACAAAAATTTATTTCGGGAAATAGTGTAGGAAGATGGAATCAATTTCAGAAACAAGCAAATATTCATGTTTTAAATCTGTCATAGGTGGAATTCATTTACTAGTGACGAGCCAGCTAGGATGTCACAAAAACATTTGGGAGGTGATTTTCATGAATCAGGCAACCATGAAAGGCAAGTGGAACCAGATGAAAGGCGACGCTAAGAAGAAATGGGGCAATCTCACAGATGATGATCTTCAGCAGGTTGAGGGAGATCACGACAAGCTAGTAGGTAAGATTCAAGAACGTTATGGAAAATCAAAAGAAGAAGCGGAACGCGAAGTGAACGATTGGAACAAAACATACTAATAATAAGAAAAGAGGAGCTGGTTAAAGTGGCTAACAACAATAACAGTAATAACAATAATGATAATAACAACAATAAGAGCAATAGCGGTAACAACAACAGCAATAGCGGTAACAACAACAGCAACAGCGGGAACACCAACAGCAACAGTGGGAACAACAGCAACAGTGGGAACAACAGCAACAGTGGGAACAACAGCAACAGTGGGAACAACAGCAACAGCGGGAACAACAGCAACAGCGGAAACAGCAGCAACAGTGGAAACAGCAGCAACAGCGGAAACAACAGCAACAGCGGAAACAACAGCAACAGCGGGAATAACAGCAACAGTGGAAACAACAGCAATAGCGGAAACAACAGCAATAGCGGAAACAATAGCAATAGCAGCTCCACCAACAGTAGCAGTAACAGCAGCGATAGCAGCGGAGGAAATATGAGCCGTGAAGAGGCGGGGAGAAAAGGTGGAGAAAAAGTCAAAGAGAAGTATGGAACAGAACACTTTGCAGAGATCGGAAAAAAAGGTGGGAACAGTTCCAACAACTCAGATAACTCCAATAATTCCAACTAAGGTAATATGGTCCAATAAAAAAAGCAGCCTCCGACAAGGGCTGCTTCTTCCGATTAAATGAAGTGAAAAAGGAGAGAGAAGAAATGGCAAAAGAGGATATTACAAAACGGCAAACAGAAGGACAGCCGGCACAGGAGCAGAAAAAGCAGCCGGGTGATGAACATAAAATGGTACCTGAACCGATTTTTGATAATCCCTCCTATAAAGGGAGTAGGAAGCTTAAAGGAAGAAATGCGATTATCACAGGTGGCGACAGCGGGATTGGCAGGGCGGTTGCCATCGCGTTTGCAAAAGAAGGGGCCGATGTAAGCATCGTGTATTTGGACGAGCATGAGGACGCTAAGGAAACGAAGCGTCTGGTGGAGAACTACGGGACAAGATGTCTACTGTATTCCGGGGACGTCGGGGATAAGAGTTTTTGTACTGATGTAGTAAAGCAGTCGGTGGAGGAGCTCGGAGGTCTACATATTCTTGTGAATAATGCCGCTGAGCAGCACTACCAAGAGAAAATCGAGGATATCTCATCCGATCAGCTGACCCGAACCTTCCAGACGAACATCTTTTCCTATTTCTATTTTATCCAGGCTGCCATGCCGTATCTGAAAGAAGGAAGCTCCATTATCAATACGGCATCTATCGTCGCGTATAAAGGACAACCGGTTCTGATGGATTATGCGGCAACAAAAGGCGCGATTGTCGCGCTGACACGTTCCTTATCCGTCAATATCGTAGGAAGAGGAATCCGAGTCAACGGGGTGGCGCCTGGCCCGATCTGGACACCATTGATCCCTGCGTCCTTCCCGGGAGACGACGTGGAGGATTTCGGCACCGACTCTCCGATGGGACGCCCAGGACAACCATCAGAGCTTGCACCAGCATATGTTTATTTGGCTTCGGACGATTCCACCTATGTGTCTGGGCAGATGATTCATGTAAATGGCGGAACAGTCGTAAACGGATAAAAAAAATGCCCAGAGCTGACTCTGGGCATTTTTATAGATTCCGGACATTCCGGTCATGTAGCAGGCTTAATTCAAGGTCACGCGAGAGAATCCGCAGCGCTTCGCCTCCTGCACAACTGTTTCCTTTTTTGTTAATGGCAGGACCGATGATTCCGATGCCCATGCGGCCGGGTACGGATCCGACAATACTTCCGGAAACCCCGCTTTTTAAAGGGAAACCGACCTCCACTGCATAGGTTCCGGATTCATTGTACATCCCGGAAGTCAGCATGATAGCTTTTACTGTTCGAATATATTCAGGTTGGATAATCTGTTTTTTACGTCCAATCAATCTTCCATGATTGGATAAAAAGCAGCCCATTTTTGCAAGGGCCAATGAATTGATTTCGATGGAATTCACTCGATTATACAGGTCCAATGCATCGTCTGACTCCTGATTGGACAGAACTCCTGTACTTTCCATGAAATAGGCCAAAGCCTTATTTCGAGCACCATTTTTACATTCAGCCCGATAAACTTCCTCGCTCATGTCAATCTTGCTGTCCTCCGTAATTTTTCGCAGGAAATCCAGTACCCTTTCAAAGCGTTCCTCCACCGTACTTCCCTTGATCAAACTTGCAGTCGCAATAGCCCCTGAATTGATCAGTGGATTATGAGGCCGGCTTCCTTCATATTCCTCCAAGTGTGAAATGGAATTAAAGAGATCATCTGTCGGTTCCATGCCGACCTTTTGGAAGACAATGTCCTTTCCGAAATCCTCTAACGCCATTAAAAGGAGAATGACTTTTGAAATACTTTGAAAGGAAAAACTGTCCTGGTCCTCCCCGCTGAATAGATTTCCCCATCGAGCGTGACAATGGTTACCCCGAGATTGGTCAGATGGGACTGATCCAAATCGGGAATATGATCGACAACGCTGCCCCGGGAGGCGAAAGGCCTGGATGCTTTCACCACTTCTTCTATATATTCATTCGATAGTTTCTTCACTCTTTTTCCTCCTCTGGTCCTGCCTGGTTCCTATTTCCTTGTATACCCCAAAGATGGCAGAGTATATGCAGGGCGGCCGAGTTATCTGGAGGAACATATCGTAAAACAAAAAGGAGGCAAGGAAACGCTATGTCTCCCTGCCTAGTTACTATTGGAGGCTTTTTCAGCCAGCCTTATAGTTTTATTTCTCTAAAATCATTAGCTTTTTGTTCTGTAAGCTGATAAATATAGCGATAAAATCTTACAGTAAGGATGGCAAATAATGCGATGATAGCGAGAATAGTAAAGAGAATCCATTCCTGCTTCCAGCTGTTGAACAGGGCGAACACACTTCCGGCACCATAGAGCAGTCCCAACAGGTAAAGTGCATTGAATTTTGGTAATAGAACTTGAATGATTCCGAATACCCCGAATGCGATGATCCCACCAATGAACAGTTGGATAAGCAATACAAATAGAATTTCCATTTTCCCTACCTCCTATAATTATGTGAAACTGCTTGTCACCTTACATGAAAAATTCTGGTGATAGTAGATTCTCCATAAGGAGGGGAGTATCCTGTCGACAATCAATAAATCGTTCCAATAGGCTAGTTTCTTCTGTCATTCACTTGCTTTAAAAGGAAAATTGTACTGTCTTTTAGCAGTATTAAAGTTGGAGAATTCTGCCTGAAACTCATTGTTTCTCACAAAGGTCACTTCTTTCCCGTCATTGAAATAGAACACCATGGTGTGCTTTTCTTCCTCGGTAGGAGGTGAAACGAGAATGACTTCTTTCACTTCCTCCCAGGAATAGGTATTGGTTTTAAAAGTGAACGGTTCTCCCCAGGCGATTTCCTCGGTGCTCAAAGATTTGAAGGAGTAGGTCCCCATCACAAATAAAACTCCAGCCAATACCAATCCAAGGCTTGTGAAGTAGATCGCCCTTTTAACAAAAAAGGATGAAATGAATAAGCCCAGTACCAGCATCAGGGCTGAAATCCCATACAGTCCATAGGCAGTCATCGGAGTCTGAAGGAGCCAGACGCTGACATCATCAAACAAGATCCCCTGAAAAATAAAAGGCCCAACAAGTATGTAGAAAGGTGTCAAAATTAATACGGCGATGGCTCCCATCATATAAAGATGCTTTTTTTCATAGTTTACCAACGTGAATAATCCCCCTGTATCGCAAAAATTAATTTAAATTTCTAAATATTTCAATATAATTATACACCATCTGGTAAAAGATGAGAATTATTTTGTTAAAGGTTATTAGAGCGAAAGTGGAGAATTAAAGATACAGACAAAAAGGAGGTAGAACAATTGAATACTTATATTTATGTATTACGCTTACCAGAAAGACTTTATGACGCAGCGAACTGGACAGATGAAGAGGGAAATATCGTATCTGCGCACTTTCAATATCTAAAAGAGAATGTGGAAAAGGGTGTCGTGATCCTGGCTGGCAGAACCGACCAGACAGACGCAACAGGTTTTGGCATTGTCATCTTTCAGGCGGAAAACGAGGAAGCCGCAGAACATTTTAAAAATCATGACCCGGCGGTGCAACAAGGTGTGATGACAGCGGAATTATCACGCTATCGCCTGGCGCTGCTCAATGAACAGTTTTCTCTGGCTATAAACTAAGTAAAAGCCTGCATCATCACGATAGGATGACGCAGGCTTTCTTCTAATTATATTTTAGCGAAATGCTGACTTTCTGTTTCAAATGCATTCTCTTCAATCTCAAAGCCAAGATCCTTAATCATCTGATAATCTTGCTGGGAGGCCTGTCCGCTTGTTGTTAAATAGTCACCAACAAATATGGAGTTTGCCATGTAAAGTCCCAGGCTTTGCAGAGTACGTAGATTGTATTCACGTCCACCTGATATGCGGATCTCCTTCGTCGGATTGACAAAGCGGAACATAGCAAGGATCTTCAGACACTTGAGAGGTGTCAGATCATCGAGGTTCTCAAGCTTTGTTCCTTCAATAGGATGGAGAAAATTCACCGGGATGGAATCCACGTGGAGGTCTTTTAAGCTGAACGCCATCTCCACAATATCCTCCAAGGTTTCTCCCATTCCGCAGATGACTCCAGAGCATGGGGAGATCCCGGCATTCTTCAAGGTTTCCAGTGTCTTGATCCGGTCATCATATTGGTGGGTCGTCGTGATTTCACTGTGATGTCCTTTGCTTGTATTGATATTATGGTTAAAGCGATCCACCCCGGCTTCTTTTAAAAGATGGGCCTGTTCATCATTTACAAGCCCAAGACAGGCACAGATCTTGATGCTTTCAATGTCTTTTTTGATATCCTGAACCGCCGCTACCACCGTGTTGACATCCCGGTTGGTCGGCTTTCTTCCGCTCATCACGATGCAATAGGTGCCAATTTTATTTTTCTTGGCTTCCCTGGCACCTTCGACAATTACCTGTTTGCTGACAAGAGGATAACTGTCAATTTCCGTATCGGCTTTCATCGATTGGGAGCAGTATCCGCAGTCCTCCGGGCAAAGTCCGCTTTTTGCATTAATGATCAGGTTGAGTTTTACTTTGTTGCTATAATAATGTTTTCGGATTTGATAGGCCGCATGAACGAGCTCGAGCACATTTTCATCACTTTCCGTAAGGATCTGAAGTGCTTCATCCGTTGTAACGGAATAACCACCAATCACTTTTTCCGCAAGCTGTTTCCAAGTCATTTTGTCTCACTCCTATGCAATATGTTAACTAGAACTTATTTAAAGTTTACATATGACGGAGAGGATAGACAAGGTTTTTTTATAAAAAGTCTACCTTGGCAATAGACTGTCCACGTTGAATACCCTGTTGGTTTCCGCTTCAGGGGTTCGCTTTCCGCGGGCGGCCACGGGAGCCTCCTCGGCGCATTTGCGCCTGTGGGGTCTCCCTTGACACGCTGCTGCCGCAGGAGTCTCACCCCTTACGCTACAACCAACAGGGGCGACAGATAAACCAGCTTTATTTTTCTAATGAATTCAATGATTAATGGGAGTGCTTCTCAAAACAAAGTATTTTTCCGTCGATAGCTGTTGATTGGAGCAATAGGCGAAGACTCCTGCGGGAGGCAGCGGTAGGCTGGAGACCCCGCAGGGCGAAGCCTGAGGAGGCTCCAGCACCGCCCCTTGGGTCGCTGCGCCTAGTGCGGAAATCAACAGCGGCGTCTAACAGTGCATAATAAAAAAGAAAATTGCAAATTGTCTTGTAAGCGTATATAATAATTCTTCCGGCTAAAAAAGAACATAAGAGCGTTGCGTACTTTGAAAAATGTAACCCAAGGATTGTACCATGAATGGAGTTTTCTCTAGTTCATGGTTTTTTGCGTCTCCAAAACAAGCAAGGAGTGTGAAGAGGTTGGGAGAAAAAAAGAAGAAGCATCCTGAATTCGATCAGGAAGTCGAACGGCTTTTGTTTACGAAGAAATACATGGATATTGTCATCAAGGCGTCTGAAATGGACGAGGAGTCCTTTCGCTCAAGTTTCAAGGAAGCGCTCGAAGGGATGGACTTCAAGGACAGCAGTTTCAGCTACATGAACATGCTGACCAACGCCAACCTTTTGCAGCGGACACAAGAGGAAATTCGCAGCTTAAAGAAAATCTACCATAAGCCCTATTTTGCAAGAGTAGATTATAAACGAGAAGGAAAAGACCAGGAAGAGGTCCTATATTTCGGGAAAGCTTCCCTGTTTGATAGGGAAACACAGGATCCCATCATTGTGGACTGGCGTTCTCCTATTGCGAACCTATACTATGACGGAAGACTTGGGGACGTCCAATACGAGGCGGAGGGAGAAGTCTATGATGGCTATCTTTCCTTGAAGCGCCAATACATCATGGAAGAAGGGGAGTTGCAGGAAATCAGGGATGTTGATCTGACAACGACCGATGAGCTTCTGCAGGAATCTTTGTCGGGTAGCTCAAGCAACCGTCTGACCGATATCGTATCCACGATTCAGGAGGAGCAGAACCGGATCATTCGTGCAGATCTCAACAAGCCGATCATTGTCCAAGGAGCGGCTGGGAGCGGGAAGACGACGATTGCCCTGCACCGTATCTCCTATTTCATCTACACCTACCAGGAACATTTCCGTCCGGAGCAGCTGATGATCCTGGCACCGAACAATCTATTCATCGACTATATCTCCGAGGTTCTCCCTGAGCTCGGGGTGGACCGGATCTTACAGACCACTTTTATCGACTATGTGAAAAGCTGTATCGGCAAGAAAATTAAACTTCGACCGCCTTCCGAAAAGTTGATGGGCTTTATCAATCACGAATATGAGGACCCGGAAATGGTGCAGTGGCTCGCAAGCTTCAAAGGGTCACTGGAGTTTAAGGAGATAATGGATGCCTATCTGGCCGACATTCTGGAGACATTGCTGCCAAAAGAAGACTTCTACCTGACCGAGAAATTCAAGCTCTATACCGCTGAGAGGATGGAGCAGCTGATCAAGCGGGAATATACCTACCTCCCCTATTACAGGCGTATCGAAAAGGTGAAGGAAGTCCTGCAGAATTACGTCCGAACCGAGAAGAAAACGCTCATACTCAAAGTGGAAAAGTTCTATGACCACAAGCTGGATAAGGCTCTTTTCAATTCCAACCTGGATCCGGCAAAGCGGAAAAGCTATGTGACAAAAGCGATGGACAAAAAGGATGAGCTCGTGAATGAGATCATGAAGGAATCACGGACAGCAGTAAATGCTTTTATCAGAAAGCTTCCCAAGCACACACTCTTCTATTATTATGAGCAGCTTGTCACAGACCGGGAGCGGTTTGCGAAATACGCAAAAGCATATCTGGATGACTATCAGATCCGATATTTCATCAACCACCAGACTAACCTACATAAACAGAAAAACTATGAACTCGAAGACTTGGCGGGTCTTCTTTACTTGCAGCATAACCTGTTCGGAATCGATAAGGACCTGCGTGCAAGGAATGTGGTAATCGATGAAGCACAGGACTATAGCTATTTCCAATTGGCTGCTTTGAAAAGTGCCCTGGAAACGGACATGTTTACAATAGTGGGGGACCTGGCGCAGGGCATCCACTCCTATCGGGGCATTCAGGACTGGAATAAGGTGAAGGAAGAGATTTTTCCAAGAGCCGCTTACACAACCCTCCAGAAAAGCTACCGAACAACGGTGGAAATCATGCAGGCAGCCAATGACATTTTGGCGCTGCTTCCATTTGAGCTGCCTCGCGTGGAGCCTGTGGTTAGGCATGTTGCAAAGCCTGCTTTTGTGCAGTGGACAGACAGTGACGCGGAAATGGTGGCAGGGATGGCCCGCGATATTGAGAAATTGTATGCGGAGGGCCGGAAGACGATTGCCATCATCGGGAAAACAGAGAAAGAATGCGGGAAAATCGAGTCGCTTTTCCGGAAGCATACAGGCTTGTCTGTCCAGTTGCTGAAGGAAAATCAAGAAATCAATCAGAAGGACGTCGTCATTGTACATGCACAGCTTGCAAAAGGACTCGAGTTCGATGCGGTCCTGCTATGTACACTGGATGAGGTGTATACAGAAACGGAAATTGACGTAAAGCTATTATATGTTGCCATGACAAGACCTTTGCATCACCTAGGTTTCTATGGAAAGGACCGTTCCGCCTTCCTGCTCGAGCATGTGGCTGAGGGACTGGTAGATTAAAAAGATTATCTTTCTAACACAATTCTCAAACACTACAAATAACAAACATAGAAAAGCTCCCTCCACTGCAACGTGGAGGGAGCTTTTCCAGATTTTTGGACGGGGTCAGGCCCCTATCTTTTAACTCCTATCTTTTTCGAAAAAACAGCATACCCACCACCCCTATCGAGAAGAGGGTGAGAATGATTTTTCCTTCAAGGCCCCATTCGAGTACACGGTAGACGGAGTAGGCTTCGAGGAGGAGAGCTGGGATTTTTCCTAGTGTGCTGGCGATGGCAAAGTTAATCGGGCTGATCCTGCTTGTTGCACCGGCCAATGTGACGAGGCCTGATGGTGCAAATGGAAAAAGACGGAGTCCCAACACCAGCAAAAATGCTCGGTATCCTTCCGTTCCCTGCAAACGGACCAGCCATTTATAACGCTCCAGTGCCTTTGGGGAAAAAGCCTTCAAACCCTTCCGATAAAGCAGGAAACTGACAACCGCACCAACCGACTCGCCCAGAAAAGAAACGATTGTTCCCACCCAAAACCCGAAAAAGGCAATATTGGCGGCGGTAATAAAAATGCTTGGAACAAATGCGAGAATGCTGACGATGGTATTGAAGATAATACTAAGTAAAACGGCAAATGGCCCGGCGATATCCAGCCAGTCCAGAACAAATTCTCTCCACATATTTAAACGCTTCCTCACAAACAAATTATTTTAAAATGATAAAACTTTAGGCTTTACATACCGTATAGGGGTATGTTACTTTAATATCGAGAGGAGGTCAACAACCATGGAAAACCTTCCAATAGAACCTATTTTAAATCAAAATCCTGAATCAAACGAATGCTGTCATATCGCCAATGGGGAGCGGAAAAGCCACCATTCGGAGACAGTCAAGAAAAGCCTGATCTCCCGACTGAACCGTGTAGAGGGTCAAGTCAGAGGAGTGAAGCGGCTTATTGAAGAGGATACGTACTGTGATGATGTGCTGACCCAGATCGCTGCGATCCAATCCGCCTTGAACGGCGTCGGAAAGCTGCTTCTTGAAGGCCATATGAAGTCCTGTGTGGTCGAGAGAATCCAAGAAGGCGACACGGAAGTCATTGATGAACTATTAGTAACCGTAAAAAGATTAATGAAGTAAACATAGAGGAGAGATGGAGAAATGGAACAAGTAACGTTAAAAGTAAGTGGGATGTCCTGTGGGCATTGTGTAAAAGCGGTAGAAGGTAGCGTCGGTGAATTGACTGGCGTAAACTCTGTGAAAGTGGACCTTGCCTCCGGTACAGTGGCAGTTGAATATAAGAGTGAAGATGTAACACTGGATCAGATTAAAGAAACAATCGACGAAGAAGGCTATGAAGTAGAATAATAACGAGAACAGCGTGCTTTAACCAAAGCGCGTTTTCTTACCAATAAAATATACCCCATACAGGTATATGGGAGGTTGAAAGCTATGAGTCAAAAGTCAAAAGAAACCCAGATGCAAATAGTGGGAATGACGTGTGCGGCCTGCTCCACCAGAATTGAGAAGGGCTTGAATAAGCTTCAGGGTGTGGAAAAGGCCAATGTGAATCTGGCATTGGAAAACGCCTCGGTAACATACAACCCTGACGAAGTGAGTCCCCATGACATCGAGAAAAAAGTCCAGGACCTGGGGTATGAGGTGGTAAAGGAAAAAGCGGAGTTCCTTATTACCGGAATGACGTGTGCCGCCTGCTCAAGCAGAATCGAAAAGGTCCTTAACAAACTCGACGGCATCAATACAGCAACAGTCAACCTGGCATTGGAAACCGGTACAGTGGAATATAATCCATCCAGACTTACACCATCCGATATCATTGCACGAATCGAGAAAGCCGGATACGGAGCAACGGTAAAAGTGGAAAAGAATGAAGGTGCAGAGGATTTCAGGCAGAAGGAGCTGGAGAAACAGCAAGGGAAATTTGTGTTTTCCCTGATTCTCACGATTCCGCTACTATGGGCAATGGTAAGCCACTTTTCCTTTACTTCGTTCATCTACTTGCCAGATATGCTGATGAACCCGTGGGTGCAGATGGCTCTGGCGACTCCTGTCCAATTCTTCATTGGCTGGCAATTCTATAGGGGAGCCTATAAAGCGCTGAAAAACAAAAGTGCGAATATGGATGTGCTGGTAGCGCTAGGAACAAGTGCGGCTTACTTCTACAGCCTTTACTTATCCATCGCATCTATCGGTTCTGGTGCCCATATGGTGGAGCAATATTTTGAGGCAAGTGCGGTCATCATTACGCTCATTATTTTAGGAAAGCTTTTCGAAGTGAGAGCAAAAGGGCGTTCCTCGGAAGCGATCAAAAAGTTGATGGGACTACAAGCGAAAATCGCATTGGTGGTTCGCGACGGCAAAGAGATGGAAGTGCCTTTAGAGGAAGTAATGGTCGGGGATATTATATCCGTGAAACCGGGCGAGAAAATACCGGTGGACGGAGAGATTTTGGAAGGCCAATCAGCTGTCGATGAATCCATGCTGACTGGTGAAAGCATTCCTGTCGATAAGCAGATCGGTGATACGGTCTATGGATCGACTATGAATAAAAATGGTTTTCTGAAAATGGAAGCAACAAAGATTGGTCGTGAAACGGCGCTGGCACAAATCATCCGGATTGTGGAACAGGCGCAAGGATCCAAGGCGCCAATTCAGCGTCTGGCAGATAAGATTTCGGGGATTTTTGTTCCGATAGTGGTTGGTATCGCCATAATGACGTTCCTTGTATGGTACTTTATCGTGGACCCAGGAAACTTTGCTGGGGCCTTGGTAAACCTGATTGCTGTTCTTGTTATCGCCTGCCCATGTGCCCTGGGGCTGGCTACGCCAACTTCCATTATGGCCGGTTCAGGACGCTCTGCAGAACTGGGAATTCTTTTCAAAGGCGGCGAGCATTTGGAGCAGACACACCGAATCACAACGGTGGTGCTGGATAAAACGGGTACAGTCACAAACGGTAAACCTGTTTTGACAGATGTTCTGCTGGTAAACCAAGGGGAAGAAGAGGGAATCCTGCGTTTGGTCGGAACAGCGGAAAAACAATCCGAACATCCATTGGCACAAGCGATGGTGGATGGAATCAAGGAAAAAGGAATTGAACTTGGCGATTCCACGGCATTTGAAGCAATTCCGGGATATGGGATCGAAGCGGTCATAAAAGAGAGAAAAGTAGTAGTTGGAACACGCAAGCTTATGAAAAAGCATGACATTGATTTGACCGATGCCGAGACAACGATCCAGAAGCTTGAATCTGATGGGAAAACGGCAATGATGATTGCGGTGGATGGCGACTATAAAGGAATCATCGCTGTTGCGGACACCATCAAGGAAACTTCTGCTTCTGCGATCAAACGATTGAAGGATATGGGCTTGGAAGTAGTGATGATGACAGGCGATAATCAACGCACGGCGCAGGCAATTGCTGACCTTGCCGGTGTGGATCGTGTTATCGCAGAGGTCCTGCCTGAGCAAAAGGCAGAGGAAATCAAAAAGCTTCAGTCGGAAGGTAAAAAGGTGGCAATGGTTGGTGACGGCATCAATGACGCACCTGCCCTTGTAACGGCAGATATCGGAATGGCCATTGGTACAGGTACGGACGTTGCGATGGAAGCCGCCGATATTACCTTGATGCGCGGTGATCTGAACAGCATTGCCGACGCTATCATGATGAGCAAAAAGACCATCAAGAACATCAAGCAGAACCTTTTCTGGGCCTTTGCATATAACACCATCGGAATCCCAATTGCAGCGCTTGGGTTCCTGGCACCTTGGGTAGCGGGGGCCGCTATGGCATTCAGTTCCGTGTCTGTTGTGCTTAATGCACTAAGATTGCAGAAAGTAAAATTATAAGGCTCTTTTCATCAAGTTTGTTGCTTTTGTCCGTAAAAAATCGGCTTTTGGATTTTTTACAGTTATCCGAATAAAAATTCAAATGAGAAAAAAACGAACAAACCGGAAAAGGGCACGAAGATAAAGTATATGCGTGTGTATGTTGCATACGTCAAAAGCAACAATGAATGCGAAAACAACAAATTATTAAGAGCAGGTGAAAAGGATGAAAAAGTGGATTCTTTCCGCGGTGATCTATTTATTGGTTGTAATAGGAGGCTATACCGCTTATTCCTTTTATGCGGAGGACGAGGGTGCCACCAACAATCATGATGAGCATGAGACGGAAACAGAGGAGCATGCACATGGGGAAGATGATGAGAAAGCTACAGGTGAAGACGGAGAGCATGGTGGTCATGGGGAACATGACGACAGCGAGTCTGCCAGTGAGGTGAAAACGGAATTAGTAACGGAAAATGGAGCCATCACTGTATCCCTCGAAGATCAGGATGGCACCCCGATGGATGAGCTTGACGTAAATCATGAAAAGCTGATGCACCTTATCGTGATCAGTGAAAACCTGGAAAGCTTCCATCATCTGCATCCAGAAAAGAAAAATCCAGGAGTGTTTGAGGTTCAGGCAGATCTGGAAGAAGGCATGTATCAGGCGTTTGTAGATATCAAGCCAACCAATCTGGAGTATATGGTTGAACCGAAATCGTTGATGATAGGGGAACATGAGGGTCATGAAGACGAAGGAGAGCATAAGGATGACCATGCTCATCTTGAAGCGGAAACAAACTGGACAAAAGAACAGAACGGCTATCAAGCTACCTTGAATGTGGAGAGCTTTTCGATGAAAGAAAATGTGGTACTGTCCTTTGACTTGAACGGGGCAAAACCGGAAAACTACCTTGGGGCATTGGGGCATGTGGTCGTAGTGGATGAAGCGCTCGAGCAATTCATCCACGTCCATCCTGCAAGTGAAACGGAGCCTGTCTTCGAAGCGCATTTCACGAAGCCTGGCATGTATAAGCTTTGGGGTGAATTCAAATTGGACGGCAAGGTATATGCTTTCCCATATGTAATCGAAATCACGGAATAAAGGGGTAGACAAATGACAGAGGAGAAAACGATAAAGCTTGCGGTAAACGGCGGGATTTCTTTTGGCTCCAAACTGACCAGCAAGCAATTGCTTGTACTTGCCTCATATATGAAGGAAGAAGATGAACTAGAGCTTACGACATTTCAGCAGCTCTATGTGGATGTTCCGGAAAGCAAGCTTGATGAAGCGGTGCTTGCCTTTAAAGGGGCAGGGCTGGAATGCTATCCTGTCGGGAATTATGTAAAAAGCCTTCGTACTTGCAACTTCTGTAAAGGGGAATTGGAGGAAGGCATGCCGATTGCGAAGGAGCTGAACAGGCGCATTGCAGGAAAGCCTGTTCCCTTTACCTTGAAACCTGCTTACACCGGTTGCCCAACCGCATGCGGAGAACCATTGGTCAACGATATCGGTGTGATCAAGCGCCATAATGACCGGTATGACTTGTATGTGGGAGGTAAGGCAAAAGGTCTGGACGCAAAAACGGCAGAGCTTTTTGCTGGGGAAGTAACCGAAGAAGAGCTTTATAGCATGGTCGACTTCCTGATAGATACCTATGCTGCAAATGGCAAGAAACGCGAGCAGTTCGGTAAATTTGTTCGCAGATATGGAATGGAAAGTTTGAGAGAAGAAGTGTCGACAGTATGATGATGGAGAAGGAGCAACGTTCTAGCGCAGGAATGCGTGTGGGCGTTGTTTTTTTTGTTTGAAAATGTGACTTTTTAACTGATACTCTCGTCTAACTAAAAAGGAGGGTTTTATTACCATGCAAAAAAGGGCCATTATCTTTTTCCTCATCATTGTATCGATGTCTGCAGTGTTCGGTTTCATTTACTATAAATATGATCCAACTTCCGTAAACGGTTCAGTGAGCAAGAACAATTGGGATAAGACAAAAGGACTGCCTACCATCAGTTCCAAAAAAGAGCTGAACGAGCTTTTCCTGGATAGACTTGAAAAAAGGGAAAAGCAGATGCGCGATGGAATAGTCTTTGAAGCTGAGGATTCTTCTGCCGGTGCAGAAGCCGAGCGCTCCGCCGATAGTAGCAAATCGGAAGAGGACAGCTCTTCGTCCGGACATTCGGACACCAATGTTCAGGTGGCAGGCGTGGATGAAGCGGATATCGTCAAAACGGATGGAGAGTATATTTACCAGGCTGTTGACGGAAAGCTGAAAATAACAAAGGCAACTCCGGTCGACTCGATAGAAACAATCACAGAAATCAACTATCAGGACTTTTCGCCATATCAGATGTTCTTGGACGGCAGCCAATTAGTGATTCTCGGCCACTATTGGAAAGAAACTTTCGAGCCCCATTCTAAAGAGAGAGCACGAGACCTTATCATGCCAATGTATGACGCGACGAGAGTGATTGTCTACGATATTACGGATGCGGCAAATCCGAAAGTCCAAAAAACGCTTACCCTCGAAGGAGGCTACGTTTCAAGTAGAAAGATTGAGGAAAAAGTCTATGTAATCGTGAATCAGTATCCAAACTACTGGATGCTTGAAGAAGATCCGGAAATCGATCTCCGCCCTAGACTTTCCGATACAACAGGAGAGGAAGAATCCGAAGATATGGAGCGCATCGCCTATTCCGACATTCACTACTTTCCGGAGTCCTCAGAGGATAATTTCATGACCATCGCCGCTTTTGACATGACCAAGCCGGATCAGGACGCAACAGTCCTTTCCTATATCGGGAGCGGGCAGCAAATATACATGTCCAAGGAAAATCTCTATGTGGCCGTTCCAACCTACAATCAGAGTGGACGGATGATGCCTACTGATGTAAATACAGACATCTATAAATTTTCTGTAAACGGATTGGATGTACAATACGCAAGCACCGGAAGCATCCCGGGCTACCTGCTTAATCAGTTTTCCATGGATGAGTACAATGGATACTTCCGAGTCGCTGCAACAGATGGGCAGGCATGGGATGAAACCTCGCCTTCACGCAACAATTTATTCATCATGGATGGAGACATGAAGGTGATCAGTAGTGTAGAGGACCTGGCAAGAGGGGAAAGGATCTATTCGGTGCGTTTCATGGGTGAGAAGGCTTATGTTGTCACATTTAAAGAGGTGGACCCCTTATTCGTCTTTGACCTCAGCGATCCTAATGCACCTAAAGTACTGGGAGAATTGAAGATACCAGGCTTCAGCAACTATCTGCACCCTTATGATGAAAACCATCTGATCGGTTTTGGTCATAATACGAAAATAGAAAAGGATCAATTTGGCACGAGAGTTGTTACCGACGGAGTGAAAATCTCCCTATTCGATGTCAGTGACCCTGCAAACCCTATCGAAAAACATACGGAAGTGATTGGCGGGCAGGCGACCTATTCGCCATTAAATTACGACCATAAGGCACTTCTATTCAACAAGGAAAAAGACATTTTCGCCTTCCCAATCGTGATGTACCGTGAAAAAGAAAAGCACGATTACCGCTTCGAATTCGAAGGTGCCCTTGTGTACGGAATCGACCCTGAAAAAGGCTTCACCCTCCACACAAAAATGACACATCAAGACCAAGGCACCCTATACGAAGACTGGGAGAGCACCATACAAAGAGTGTTATATATAAATGATCACCTTTATGCGGTTTCTCCTAAGAAAATAACCGCTGAGGAAATAACTTGGTAATCTAGGTTTATGGGTTTTTAAAACAAGTCTATGTTCTGTAAAAGAGTTATTTTTAAGTATGCCAGCTGTTGATTGGAGCAATAGGCGAAGACTCCTGCGGGAGGCAGCGGTAAGCTGGAGACCCCACAGGGCGAAGCCCGAGGAGGCTCCAGCATCGCCCCGCGGAAAGCGCAGCCTAGTGCGGAAATCAACAGCGGTCTTCAATAGGAACGCTATATCTTACAGAAAGAGCGCAAAATCCGCGCTCTTTCTTCATTGTAAAACACAATAAACCGACCAATTTCAGCAAATTTATTTCCCGGGTAAGCAACTTGTCGAATTTTATCTTAGTAATTAGGTTTGTACTTAACATGCTAGTGGAATGACATTCATATATTAAGAAAAGATTTTTGAGGATTGACGTACTTAAATGATAGATCCAGTTTCGAATTCTTATTTGTAAGTGATATAATAGGAACAACTAAGAATGAAATTATCTTTTTTTAAAATATATCGAGGACTCGCGCGAGGGGGAGCAACATGAAAACGAAATTGCATTTACTATATGGTGGGAAATCAGCAGAACACCAAGTTTCTCTACAGACTGCATTGGCAGTGACAAAAGCATTGGATACAGATAAATTCGACGTTTATCCGTTATACATAACCGAACAAGGTGAATGGCGCAGTGGCAGTCTTCTATCCGGACCTGCGGAAAGTGTTCAGCAGCTTAAATTGGAGGACGGCGGAACAACGATTGCACCTTTGGCATTGCCTTCATCCGAACAGACAGAAGAGCAGCAGACGGTAGTATTCCCGTTGTTGCACGGTCCGAATGGTGAAGATGGTACAGTTCAAGGAATGCTCGAACTACTCAACCTTCCATACGTGGGTAATGGAGTATTGGCTTCTTCTGCCGGTATGGATAAAGTCATCATGAAAAACCTTTTTGATCAGGCAGGACTTCCTCAAGTAGGATATGTTCATTTCCTTCGCTCTGAATGGGAAAAGGCTGCGGACTCCACTTATGAGAAGGTGGAAAAAGAGCTTGGATTCCCTTGCTTCGTAAAGCCTGCCAACCTGGGTTCCAGTGTCGGAATCAGCAAGGCGAAGAACCGTGAAGAGCTGGCAAACGCATTCCGCGAAGCATTCGAATTTGACCGCAAAATCATTGTCGAGCAAGGGCTGGAAGGCGCACGTGAAATTGAAATCGGGGTTTTGGGAAATGATGAGCCTGAGTGTTCCGTAGTGGGTGAAATTGCTCCTAAAACTGAATTCTACGATTATAAGGCCAAATATGAGGACGGGGATACAGCAATGATTATCCCGGCTGAAATTGACGATGATATCTATGAGCAAGTAAAAGAAATGGCGATTACGGCATTCAAAGCGATTGATGGATCCGGATTGGTTCGTGCAGATTTCTTCTTAACAAAGGAAGGAAAGCTGTACATCAATGAAGTGAATACGATGCCTGGATTTACACCGTTCAGCATGTTCCCTCTTTTATGGCAGCACACGGATGTTCCTTATCCGGAACTGATCAAGAAGCTTGTGCAGTACGCGCAGGAAAGACATGTGGATAAACAGAAAATCAAACACACATTCTAATTAGACAGATAGGGGATGACAACGGAGTTTTAAGAAATTAAAACGTCCATGTCAGCCCCTTCTCTATGATATAAGAACCCAGGAGAGTGGACGAAGATGATAAAAAGAACCCTGAAACAAATACAAGAGATGGCCAAAGGTGAAGAGATAGCTTCTGAATTTAGGGAGATCATGGTGGAAGGCGTGTCCAAGGATACACGGGAGGACATGAGCGGCAAATTATATATCCCGATTATTGGAGAAAACTTTAACGGCCACCAATTTGTCCAGCAGGCGATTGTGGAAAAAGGTGCGGTCGCTTCACTATGGCAAAAGGATCAGCCGGAGCCTCCGACAGATGTGAACTTGATTTTTGTCGAGGATACGATTGAAGCGCTGCAGCAATTAGCAAGCAGTTACCGCGACCAGATCGGGATGAAGGTTGTGGGGATAACAGGAAGCAATGGAAAGACAACCACAAAGGATATGGTGACTTCCCTACTACAAACCACTTTCAATGTACATAAGACAGCTGGTAACTATAATAATCATATTGGCCTACCTCTCACCATCCTTTCCATGAAAGAAGACACGGAAGTAGCGGTCCTGGAAATGGGGATGAGCGGCAGAGGTGAAATCGAGCTTCTGTCCCACATTGCCAAGCCGGATGCAGCGATCATAACCAACATCGGCGAATCTCATATGCAGGAACTCGGCTCCAGAGAGGGGATTGCAGAGGCGAAGTTGGAGATTGCAGCAGGACTCAAGCCAGGCGGAAAACTGATTATCAATGGAGATGAGCCGTTGCTTACAAATAAAGTGTCCGATTTCGATTGTGATGTGATTACTTTCGGTTTAAATGACGAGAATGATTATGTTGCACAAGATATCGTGCTTAAAGGGAATGGAACGCAATTTATAATAGAAGAAACTGCTTACATGATTCCTGTTTTAGGTGCCCATAACGTGACAAATGCCCTAGCTTCGATTGTGGTGGGTGAAATTTTTGGCGTGAATGAAGAAAATAGGAAAAAAGGGTTAGAAAAAGTTTCGCTGACTGCCATGCGTAATGAAGTGGTGGAAACAAGCGGCGGATGGACCGTAATAAATGATGCATATAATGCGAGTCCAACCTCGATGAAAGCTGCGATAGATCTTTTGGGAAGCCTCACAGGATACAATAAGAAAATTGCTGTTCTTGGCGATATGCTGGAGCTTGGCGACCAGGAAATTCCTTTCCACGAGGAAGTGGGCAGGTACGTGCAGGAAAAAGGGATTGATTTTGTCCTTACCTATGGAATCCTAGGCAAAAGCATTGCTGAAGGGGCTATGGCCGTCCTGGGTTCAGATAAAGTTAAGTCCTACACCGATAAGAAGGTTCTGATAGGGGAGCTGTTGAAAATGTTGCAGGCTCATGATGTGGTAATCGTGAAAGGCTCTCGCGGAATGCGTTTGGAAGAAGTGGTTCAGGGACTGCAATAACTGTGTGTAGTACTTATTTTAGCTGAAGGTCTCGCAAATAATTTATCGCTTGATGTTTCTGACCCTATATAAGGGGTAAAACTAAATAGGGAGCTAAAAGAATAAGTACGTTGGGAATACAAACGGATATAAATGAAAAAAATAGAAGTAAACGTATTTCCTAACTTACAGCTTCTCAAAAGAAACGCGTGTATCCAGTGAATTGAAAGCGCAATAAAGGAAAAACATGTGCTGTCCGTTTAGGGAAAATGGTGGAAATGCTTGTGAAAGCAAAGAAAGGGCCTTATGCTTAATAAGAGTGATAAGGTCATCTAAAGTAAGATGGCTTGAAAATGGTACGGTGTTCTTATGGAAAAAGAACAAGAGGAAGATGGTTTTCTCCTATAAGTTGGCATTAACGTTTATTGCTATTTATTAGCTGAAGTGTTATGATTACAGTTAATGTGTTTAATAATGTCTACTTATAAGGAATTAGGCAGCGTCTGACGTTTGCCTAATTTATTAATTTGTATAGATAAAGGAGTAGGAATAATTTGGCGTTTTTTAAAGATTTAGGTTTATCAGATGATATCATGCAGTCAATCAACAGAATGGGGTTTGAAGAAGCTACCCCTATCCAATCGGAAACAATTCCTGTTGCACTAGAAGGGAAAGACGTAATCGGTCAGGCCCAAACTGGTACAGGTAAAACGATTGCGTTTGGTCTGCCATTGCTTGAAAATGTTGATGTGAAAAATGAATCCATCCAAGGGATCGTTATCGCCCCAACGCGTGAACTAGCAATCCAAGTAGCTGAGGAAATTTACAAAGCTGCTTATCATAAACGTGTACGTGTACTTTCTGTATTTGGTGGCCAGGACATTTCAAGACAGATCCGTTCATTGAAAAAGAACCCTCACATCGTAGTTGGTACTCCAGGTCGTCTACTTGACCATATCAACCGTAAGACTCTTCGTCTTCAAAATGTGAACACGGTTGTTCTTGATGAAGCGGATGAAATGCTAAACATGGGATTCATCGAGGATATCGAAAAAATCCTTGCTGAAACACCAGAACAAAAACAAACATTACTTTTCTCTGCTACAATGCCTGCACCTATCCGTGCAATCGCTGAGCGTTTCATGAGCGAGCCTGTAAGTGTAAAGGTACAAGCGAAAGAACTAACAATATCCAACATCCAACAATACTACGTGGAAGTTCCTGAAAAGAAAAAGTTCGATACATTGACTCGTCTTCTTGACATTCAATCTCCAGAGCTTGCAATCATCTTCGGACGTACGAAGCGTCGTGTAGATGAGCTATCTGACGCATTGAACGTGCGTGGATACTCTGCAGAAGGAATCCACGGTGACCTTTCTCAAGCGAAACGTATGAGCGTACTTCGCAAGTTCAAAGAAGGTTCCATCGATGTACTTGTTGCAACAGACGTAGCAGCTCGTGGACTTGATATCTCAGGTGTAACACACGTATATAACTTTGACATTCCACAAGATCCTGAAAGCTATGTTCACCGTATCGGACGTACAGGTCGTGCTGGTAAGAGCGGATTGGCGATCACTTTCGTCAGCCCTCGTGAAGTCAGCTACCTGCACCATGTAGAGAGAGTGACAAAACGTAAAATGGATAAGATGAAGGCTCCGACACTGGACGAAGCGCTGGAAGGCCAACAAAAAATGTCCATGGAGAAAATTACGCAAGCAGTTGAAGCTGAAAATCTTGGCTTCTACCGCAATGCAGCAGAGCAATTATTAGAAGAGCATGATGCAATTACTTTAGTATCTGCAGCCCTTAAATTGTTCACAAAAGAGCCGGATGAAACTCCTATCCGCTTGACTGAAGAAGCGCCAATGCACTCAAGAAGAGACCGTGGCGGCAACCGTGGTGGCGGAGATCGCAATCGTGGCGGTGGAGACCGTAACCGTAGTGGCGGCCAAGGCGGCAGCAAAGGCAACTGGTCTAAACGTCCAAGCGGCAAACCTGGATCAGGATCTGGTTCCAGAGACGCAAGCGCAAAACGTCAAGGATTCAAACGCTCTTCCCGTAAGGAACGCGTATAATAGATGATACAAAGCAGAAGAGGCTTGCCTCTTCTGCTTTTTTTGGTTTAGGGACAGATTCCTTGTCCCAGGGCGTAAAAACCTGCATTTCTAACTTAAGGCATGTGCTGCAAAAGGGACGATGGACCTGTCCCTTAAACTTGGGCATGCTAACTTTATACCAAAACTGAGGAATAAAGAAGGAGTGAAGATAATGACGCTTGTAAGGTTGGGGTATGTGGCGATGAGTATGCAACTGCAGAATGCATCTCCGTCTAAGACGATGACGTTTGCGCAATTCAGCAAGCTGAAGGACCGGGAAGCGGCGATTGATAAGCTGGAGCGCATTTCGGTCACGAATTTGGAGAACTGCTTGCGTTTATTGAGGCATAATGTAGCGAATGATATAAAGTTTTTTCGTTTCAGTTCGAAGCTTATTCCTTTGGCGAATCATGAAGAGCTGGGTGAATGGAAGTTCATGCGACCGTTGAAAGGGATATTAAGTGAAATAGGGGATTACATCGAGGAGCATCCGATGCGGGTGGATTTTCATCCGGACCATTTTGTGCTGCTGAACTCGAAAAACAAAGATATCCTGAACCAGACCATCAAGACGCTGAGTATGCATCGTTCACTCCTTAAAGGGATGAGGATGCCGGCTGAACATCGCTGTGTCCTGCATATCGGTGGAGGCTATGAGGATCGTGAGCTTGCCCTCGAGCAATTTATACATAACTGGGCGCTGGTCCCGCAGGCTCTGCAGGAAATGCTGATACTGGAAAATGACGATACCACATTCCATCTGAGGGATGCTTTGTATGTCTGTGAAAAGCTCAATGTCCCGCTAGTGTTCGATTATCATCATCACCTGGCTCATTTTGAAAAGGAAGAGTGGGAAGAAGAGTGGGAAAGGGTGGTAGGAACATGGGAGTACTCGCCGCTGCCTGTGAAAATGCATATCTCGAGTCCAAGGGATGAGAAAAATTTCAGGGCACATGCAGACTATATCGATCCGAAGATGTTTATGGAATTCTTATCAAAGATCAAGGGGAGTGTGGAGGAGATTCATTGCATGATTGAGGCAAAGAAAAAAGATGAGGCATTGTTCCGCTTGATGGAAGATCTGAAGGAATATCCTGAGATAGAAAAACTGGATGGAGGTTCGTTTATCATCCATTAAATTTTCCATATTCTTTCTTTAAATAGTATACTTGGGAAAGAAGAGAGAAGAGAGAGTTAGGAAAGGTGGGGGCGTGATGAGGCCGGAACCTAGTCAGATGATCAACAGGAAGGCGCTATCCGTTTGGAGGATTTCAGCTGTCCTCAATGCCGTATTTTATTTAGGGATGTTCGGAGCATTTTGGTTTATTCAACAGTTTTTCGAAACTCCCTGGTGGGTTTTGGCGATAGTAATCGGTCTGCTTCTTCTTATCCTGGTGTTTTCCATTTTTATTTTTCCTGTCTTGCAGTGGAAGCGATGGAGATATGAGGTCCATGAGCATGAAATAGATATCCAACGGGGTATTTTCATTAAAAGAAGAACCCTTGTCCCGATGGTGCGTGTCCAGCATGTTGATACTAAGCAAGGTCCAATTTTACGTAGGTACCATTTGTCGACCGTTACGATTTCGACAGCGGCGACCATTCATGAGATACCAGCTTTGGATGAGGAGCAGGCCGATCAGTTAAGGGATTATATTTCGAGGCTTGCACGGGTGACAGAAGATGATGTCTGAAAAAAGAAGAATGCACCTTGCGGTAATTGCAGTCAGCGTATTCAAGCGGATGAAAAGCATTGTGTTGCCCTTTTTATTCCTTATTTTCATTGGCGTGAAAGATGGTGAAACCCTAGGGCTTCTACTGACTGGTGCAGGCCTGGTGGTGGTGTTTGCCGCGACTTCAGGATGGAGTGTTGCGGAATGGTATCGCTTCTACTATTGGGTCGAAGATGGGGAACTGCGTATTGAAAATGGCGTCTTTGTGCGACAACGCCGCTTTATCCCCCAGGAGAGGATTCAGACGATTGATACCTCGGAAGGGATCATTCAACGTATTTTCGGATTGGTGAAAGTACAGGTGGAGACAGCAGGTGGCGGTACGGAGGCGGAAGCGGTACTCTCGGCAGTAACGAAGGAAGAAGCTGAGCGTCTCCGTGATGTGCTACTCAAGAAAGGACCGGCCATCAGCGTGGTGGATGGGCAAGTGGAAGTGATGGGTGGAGATCTGGGTGCTTTTCGGGTGGAAGAGACGGAGATTTCCAAGCCAACGTACACAATAGCTTGGAAATCCTTATTTTTGGTCGGGACCACCTCCGGGGGAATCGGGGTCGTATTATCCGCAGTGGTTGCGTTTATTTCCCAGCTCGATCAGTTTATCCCGTATGAAGAAGTGGTGGACCGCTTTGACCTGGTTTTGCAGACGAGTGTGTACTTTATCGCTTCGGTTGCATTTTTCGTTCTTTTATTGTCGTGGTTGATTTCCATTGCGATGACCATGATTAAATACGGGAATTTCACTGTAATCAAACTAGGGGACGAGCTGTTGATTTCAAGAGGCATCATCGAAAAGAGGCAGCTGACCATCCCGCTTGGAAGGATCCAGGCAATTCGCATTTCTCAAAATCTGTTGAGACAGCCGTTTGGGCTTGCAACCGTTTATGTAGAAAGTGCAGGTGGAGCTGGTGGAAAAGAATCGGATTTTTCGACCATCCTGTTTCCTTTGGTAGATGTAAAAGAAGTTGGTGGACTGCTGCAGGATTTCACTCCGGAATATAACATGCAGAACTGCATTCAGCCACTGCCTAAACGGTCGTTGCCCCGCTATCTGATACGACTGATCATTCCTGCATTACTCTTATCCTCTGTTGTGGCATATTTTTTCCAACCGTATGGACTTTTTGCATTCATTCTTGTAGGGCTTGCTGGAGCGTTGGGCTATGGCCAATACAGTGCAGGAGGATGGAACATCAGAGGTTCACAGCTGCAGTTGTCCTATCGGTTAGTGAATAAGAATATCGTGCTGGTCCATAAAAAGCGGGTCCAGGCCTTTGAGTGGAAGGAGTCGGAATTCCAAAAGAGGCAGCATTTGCAGACAATCTATGCTTCCATCAAAAGTAGCGTCTCCTCCAAGAGTTTTCGAGTGGTGGATGTGGAGAAAGAGGACAGCGTGAAGATCTTTGATTGGTATACGTATGAAAAAAAGCAAGGATAGGAGGAACGCCCTCTGTATCCTTGCTTTTTTTACATGAATCTGGACAATGCCCCCAAGGCGACCAACACGATCAGTACAATCCAGAAAATCGATTGCCCCTTGCTTCCTCGGGAAGGGTAGTGCCCTATATTCGGAAAAATCTGCCTTAATGAGCGGGTATATGTTCCTTTGCCGAGAAAGATCGGTGCCAGAATCGTTCCAGCCAGGAACCCGAAAATATGGGCATAGATATTTACGTTGCCCGTGAAGAATGTCATGACCAGTGAAATGGCTAGTATGGTCAGCACGATTTGGGAATTCGCGGTGTTCAGCATGTCGGGACGGAAGAATACCATATAGAAATAGATGCCGAATAGGGCGAATATTGCTCCTGAAGCCCCCAGATGTGAATAGTAGACTGGTGCCAGCAAGAGAGTTGCCACGTTGGCGGCTATTCCTCCAAGCAGATACATGGAGATGAATTTTCCTTTTCCAAGCATCCTTTCCAGTCCTGGACCAAAGAGAACGAGGGAGAGGGAGTTGAAAAGCAGATGTGTAATGGATTCGTGCAGGAAAATGGGAGTGATCAGCCTCCAATATTCTCCTTCAAAGACCAATAGATTATAGCCTACTGTCAGGTGAAGAAAATAGTCGGAAAACTGAACGGTCAGCCATAGTACTAGATGTATGGCTATGATTGTGGTAATAATAGGATATAATTTTGTGAAAGTACGAAAGTTTTCAGTCCGGACAAACATATTTTTCACTCCTTCTAAATTTAGAGTACCATTCCCCATAGGAAAAGTCTTTTAAGGAACTTGTCATACACTACAAACTATATGTTAAAGGGAGGTCATTGTATGATTATTGGCACGGGTATCGATATTGTGGAACTCGAACGGATAGGGAAATTGATGAACCGTCAGCCCGGCTTTGTGGATAGAGTCCTTACTAATGAAGAAAAGACGCAATTTCAAGCATTGGGCGATAAAAGAAAAGTAGAATTTCTGGCAGGCAGATTCTCCGCGAAAGAAGCATTTTCGAAAGCTTATGGTACCGGGATCGGGAAAGATCTAAGTTTTCAGGATATGAATATCGCCACTACGGAAAAGGGAAAACCCTATTTTACAAGACCATTATCTAGTAATGTCCATTTATCCATTTCTCATAGCGAGCAATATGCAGTTGCTCAAGTAATTATTGAAAGCTTGGAAAGCTAGTCTGCATATTCCCTAGGCTTGCCTCATATACATAGTTCAGAAAGGAGACAAGGTGTACAAGTAAGAGATGGCAGCTCCGTTATCTCTGCAATCTCACTTTTTCTCTAAGGTAAACATGTAATTAAGGCAAAGGGGATGAAAAATTTGAGAAAAGCATGGCTTTTGTTAATGGTGGGAATTGTGAGTATCCTTGTTCTTGCCGGGTGCGGCACAAAATCGAAAGAAGACGTCACGGCAGCATTGGGTAAAAAAGTAGAAGAGATGAAAAGCTACGAATCCAATGCGAAAATGACGTTGCAAACTGGCGCAGAGCCACAGGTGTATGAAGTGCAGATCGGTCATAAAAAGCCTGGCTATTACCGTGTAAACCTGAAGAATGCCCAAAAGGATCAAAGCCAGATAATCCTTCGCAATGATGAAGGGGTCTTCGTATTGACGCCTGCGCTTAATAAAAGCTTCCGTTTTCATAGTGAGTGGCCGCAAAACAGCAGCCAGGCATACCTTTTTGAATCTCTTGTGAATGATATCAAAAATGACCCGGAGGCAACGTTCACTGCAACAGAAGAGCATTATGTGTTCGTAACGAAAACAAACTACCAAAATAATAAGCTATTGCCTACACAGGAAATCACATTAAATAAAAGTGATATGACTCCGGTCAGCGTGAAAGTGATGGATCCGGATAAAAAGCCGTTGGTGCTTGTCGAGTTCTCCGACTTCAAATTCGACGCAAGCTTCGATGAAGATGCATTCGATGTGAAAAAGAACATGGCTGGTGCTCAGGTGGGACTGCCGACATCCGGTCAGGTAAATGAGGAAAATGCTCCATTCAATGTGTTGATGCCTACGGATGTTCCTGCCGGATCGGAAGTCAAAGAACAAAAGGAAATCACTACGGATGACGGCAAACGTGTGGTCACAACCTTTACCGGGGACAAAACGTTTACGTTGGTTCAGGAAAAAGCACGCTATTCCGAAGTCAGTACATCTGCCTTTGTAAGCGGAGAGCCGGTAGACCTTGGCTTCACGGTAGGTGCGCTGACAGAAAACAGCCTGACCTGGAACTATCAGGGTATGGATTTCACATTGGCATCCCAGGATCTAACGCAGGAAGAATTGATGATGGTTGCACGCTCTGTGCAGGGTGCAGCTGTTAAATAGACTGGAGTATAAAGCGAGCAGGTCCTATTTAAGGGCCTGTATTTTTTTGTGCGGCGTGGACAGGTCCCTTGTCCCTGGACAAGGGACCTGTCCACGCTCTTTAAGTTTGTGGTATTATTGGGGGATAAGAATTGTTGGTAAAGGAAGTGCTGGGGGTTATGTCGAGCTTTCATCGGGACACTTGGGTTGAGGTTGATTTGGATTGTATCTATGAGAATGTAAAGGCGGTTCAAGAGCATGTGACGGATGATGTGTCGGTCATTGCTGTTGTGAAGGCCAATGCTTACGGTCACGGTGATGTGCAGGTGGCAAATGTGGCACTTGAGGCAGGGGCGAAGTATTTGGCGGTGTCATTCCTCGACGAAGCGATGTCGCTCAGACAGCAGGGGGTGAAGGCTCCCATCCTCGTTTTGGGTGCATCAAGGGTAAGCGATTTGGAGCTTGCTGCCAAGGAGGATATCACACTGACTGTTTTTCAGAAGGAATGGCTGGAAGAAGCGAGCAGGGTCAGCCTTGGGGATGCTAGCATCAACTTGCATTTAAAGCTGGACACTGGAATGGGCAGGATAGGAGCGAGATCCAAGGAGGAAGTCGTGGAGATTGTCTCTCTGATCAAGAGCATGGATAACTTTCAATTGGAGGGGGTCTATACCCACTTTGCTACTGCGGATGAGATCCATTCCACCTATGTGGAGAAGCAGTTCGAGCGTTTTGGCGAAATGATTCACGAAGTCGAGGAATTGCAATCGGTTCCCTTTATTCACTGCGGCAACAGTGCGGCTACTCTAAGATTTCCCAAACGAATTTTTAATGCAGTACGGGTGGGGATTGCGATGTACGGACTCACTCCGTCCCCTGAAATGGTGCCGACCTTGCCATTTCCTTTAAAAGAAGCATTTTCCCTTCATACAAAATTGGTGCATGTGAAAAAGCTGTCTTTGGGTGAAAGTGTAAGCTACGGGGCGACCTACACTACAAAGGAAGAGGAATGGATCGGAACGGTGCCCCTCGGGTATGCCGATGGATGGACCAGAAAGCTGCAGGGAATGAATGTACTGGTGGATGGCCAGTATGCTCCGATTGTTGGAAGGATCTGCATGGATCAATTTATGATAAAGCTTCCATATCAACTGCCGGTAGGAACGGTTGTTACATTAATTGGAAATCAAGAAAGGTTGAGAATAAGCTCTGACGATGTGGCAGAGAAGCTCGATACCATCAACTATGAGATTCCTTGCATGGTCAGCTATCGGGTGCCGCGCATGTTTCTGAGAAATAAGAGTATAATGGAAGTGAGAAATTATTTGCAAGACAAACCAATAATGGGATAAAAGCGTAGCATTTGTATAAAAAAGGCTTTTTGATGCGATAATAGGTAGGAATTCAGGAAATTGACTTTGCAATTTCCGGCATTAATGGTATTATGGAATATGGAATAGTATTAATTATATGTGTCTGTAGTTTCTTGGAGGTGTATGCTGTGTCTGAATCCAGCGCAACAACTGAAATCTTAATTCGATTACCTCAAAACTTAGTATCGGAGCTAGATGGTTTGGTAAAACAAGAAAACGGCAATCGAAACGAATTAATTTATCAAGCGACAAAGATGTACCTTCGCGAGCGTAAAAAGCGTCAAATTCGCGAGTCCATGAGACGTGGCTACATGGAAATGTCTAAGATTAATTTAAACATTGCATCTGAAGCTTTTCTTGCAGAATATGAGGCGGAGCATACGGTTGAACGCTTAGTTAGCGGGGGGTAATCATTTGATTGTCAAACGCGGTGACGTTTATTTTGCTGATTTATCCCCGGTAGTCGGGTCTGAGCAAGGAGGCGTTCGACCAGTACTTGTCATCCAAAATGATATAGGTAATCGCTTTAGCCCGACCGTTATTGTAGCTGCAATTACTGCTCAAATTCAGAAAGCCAAACTTCCTACACATGTAGAGATCGATGCAAAGCGTTATGGTTTTGAACGTGACTCGGTTATCTTGCTCGAACAGATTAGAACCATTGATAAACAAAGACTGACTGACAAAATTACTCATCTAGATGAGGAAATGATGGACAAAGTAGACGAGGCGCTACAAATAAGTTTAGGACTTATTGACTTCTAAATATTTTGTATACGTTCCTATTATGAAAGCTATTCACCAAAGCGAGTGAGTAGCTTTTTTAATTTGTGCCCAGGAAAAATCCTATTTCCCGTCCCTATTTGATACCACTAAATTTAGGTAAATAAACCACAATTATGGATAGTCTCCCATTGAAGATATTTGACAGGTAAAATAAGAAAAATTTATAGTGTAGGTAGCAGAATTTTTATATTATTGTCGAATTTATATATTATTCACCATAAAAAGGAGCCGGGATAATGAATCGAGAGATAATCAGTTATATCGAAAAGAACCGAGAATCAATTTTTAACCAGTGGATCGAAGGTATGGATGAAATTGGGGACAAGAAGGAACTGAAAGCCATTTCGGAAAAGGTCTACCTCAGTACAAGCCGTGAGTATATCAATTTACTCTTAAACAATATCAGTCAGAATACGGACAACCTTTCTGTTAAATTGACGGATTTTGCGGAGAAGATTGTACGTTTCGGCTGGCCGCTTGTTTATGTGACGGAAGGCTTATCGCTGTTCGGTAAAATCGTGTTTGAGGGGATGACGCAAGAAGCGGATGATTCGAGTAAAATCTCTATCATGTATGATTTCGATCAATGGCTGCGTCCTGTCTATAACGAAATTGTCAAAACATATACAGGAACATGGGAGCATACCGTTTCCATGCAGAAGATTGCACTTCAGGAGTTGGCTGCGCCATTGATCCCGGTATTCGATAAAATCTCGGTCATGCCATTAGTAGGAACAATTGATACGGAACGCGCGAGACAAATTATGGAAAACCTGCTACAGGGTGTCGTAAAGCATCGAGCGGAAGTTGTATTGATCGATATCACAGGTGTTCCTGTAGTTGATACCATGGTTGCACATCATATCATCCAGGCTGCAGAAGCGGTGCGTCTCGTTGGAGCGAAGTGCCTTCTTGTTGGAATCAGACCGGAAATCGCGCAAACCATCGTGAATCTAGGAATCAACTTAGATCAGATTATTACGAAGAACTCGTTGAAAAAAGGTATTGAAACGGCATTAGAAATTACTAATAGGAAAATAGTGACTGCGGGGGATCCAGAGTGAGAATTCCAATATTGAAACTTCATAACTGTCTTCTTATCTCTATCCAATGGGAATTAGATGATCAAACGGCATTGCAATTTCAAGAAGATCTTCTAAATCGGATACATGAAACCGGCGCAAATGGAGTAGTGATCGACCTGACTTCTGTCGACATGATCGACTCATTCATTGCGAAAGTGCTTGGTGATGTAATCAGCATGTCAAAACTTATGGGTGCGCAAGTTGTTTTAACAGGAATTCAACCGGCTGTTGCCATTACATTAGTTGAACTCGGAATTCAACTTGACGAAGTTTTCACAGCGTTGGATTTAGAAAAAGGTCTGGAGAAATTACAACAGGAATTGGGGGAGTAAAAGATGACTGTCCAATCCTGTGTAAAAATAAGGAATGAGTGGGACATTGTAGCTGCCAGACAAATGGGTAGGAATGTTGCCAAGGATCTAGGCTTCGGTACTGTGGACCAAGCTAGAATCACCACAGCTATATCCGAATTGGCGCGGAACATTTATTTGTATGCAGGCACAGGTCAAATATGCATCGAAGAAATGAATGAATACGGAAAGATAGGCCTTAGGGTCATCGCGACGGATGATGGTCCCGGAATTGCCGATATAAGACAAGTGATGGAAGACGGTTTTTCGACGTCAGGGGGACTTGGAGCGGGTTTGCCAGGGGTAAAGCGTCTGATGGATTCGTTTTCGATTGACTCTGAATCCGGTCAAGGAACAACAATCAATGCAGTAAAGTGGGTTCGTTAAGGGGGGATAACCCGTGAATTTTGAGGAGATAGAATCACAATATAAAGAAATATTATCAGCCTATCTAAACAGGCAATCAGAGGAAGCTTTATACAAGGGGCAGGAGTTCAGCCGCAAGCTTTTGGCGGAAAAGGTCTCCCCTGAAGAGATAATCAGTGTGCATAAGGCGATGCTGCAAGATCTGTCCCCGGATATACCGGACGATATTCTGCATTCACTCGATGTGCTGCTAGAAGTGATGATCGGATACGGGATAGCGTACCGTGAGCACCAGAGCCTTCGTCATCGGCAACAGGAGATACAGACGGAAATCGAGATAGCTGTCAATGTTCAACAGACATTGCTGGAAACAAAGATCCCGCAGACGGATGCTGTCGAAATTGGAGCGATCAGTGTACCCGCTAAAATGATGAGTGGAGACTATTACCACTTTGTGCATAATGAAAATGACTCGTTCAGTGTAGCGATAGCCGATGTAATCGGAAAGGGCATTCCTGCTGCCATGTGTATGTCGATGATCAAATATGCGATGGACAGCTTGCCTGATACGAGGGTTGCCCCAAGCTTTGTGCTTGGCAATTTAAATAGAGTAGTAGAGCAGAATGTGGATGCCAGTATGTTCATCACGATGTTCTATGGCATGTATGACCTGACAAAGCATCTATTTTCTTTTGCGTCCGCCGGTCATGAACCACCGTTATACTATGACTCTGCTGCAGACAGTTTTTTTGAGCTTGATGCCAGGGGGTTGGTGCTCGGAATAGATCGCCATGCCACCTACGAACAATACGAAAAGCAGATAGGGATAAATGATTTGGTCATCCTCTTCAGCGATGGTGTAACGGAATGCCGTACGGAAGAAGGCTTTATCGAGGTTGATAAAATCATAGATCTGATCAGGTCCTATATACATCTGCCTCCTCAAGCGATCGTGGAGCTGGTTTACCGGGACTTGGAAAAGATACAGGATTTCCAACTGAGGGATGACTTTACTTTAATAATATTAAAAAGAAATGTTTAGAAGTTTGTAAAGCGGGTATTTAGTATTGAGATGACCAAAAATGGAATTCTAATTCATGTTTGAGGTGACGATGTAAATGAATATGGAAATTCAAATAAAAGAAGAATTAAACCAAACGATCGTTGTATTAGAAGGAGAAATCGATGCCTACACTGCTCCAAAGGTGAAGGAAAAGGTTGCCCCGATGCTGGAGGGCTTCAGTGGAGAAATCGTTTTTGACTTATCGAATGTTAATTATATGGACAGTACAGGTTTAGGAATGTTTGTCGGATTTTTTAAAACAGTAAAAGCAAACAATGGGATCTTCCGTCTGATCGGACTTTCCGATCGTCTTAAAAGGCTGTTTGATATTACTGGTTTAGCAGGAATAATGGAAATTAAATAAGTTCACTAAAGGTGGGGGAACAATGAACCGGGCTTATGATTATATAGAAATGGCTTTTCCGGCTAAGGCTGAATATGTAGGAGTTATCCGTCTTACTTTATCTGGAATAGCTAATCGTATGGGATTTTCCTACGATGAAATCGAAGATATCAAGATCGCTCTCAGTGAAGCGTGTACCAACGCTGTGGAGCATGCCTATAAGCAGGATGAAGAAGGGAATATCAGATTAGGTTTTGGAATCTACAAGGACCGTCTGGAACTTGTGGTAGCGGATAACGGGAAAAGCTTTGACTTCGAAAAAGTCAGAGAGGAGCTTGGACCTTATTCCGAATCACAACCCGTAGAAACTTTGCCTGAAGGAGGGTTAGGATTATTCTTAATCCAAACGCTGATGGATGATGTGAAAGTACACAGTAATCAGGGCGTTACAGTCTTCATGACAAAGTATGTACAAGGAGAGCAGGTGGAAAGGGATGCAGAAACAATCTCCGTCCAATAAATTGGATGTTAATATGCTATTGGAGCGGTACCAACAGGAAAACTGTGAAGTATCGCAGTTGCAATTAGTCGAGCATTATACTGCACTTGTTGAATCCATCGCTCGTAAGTATTCGAGAGGCAAATCCTTTCATGAAGATCTTTCCCAAGTGGGGATGATTGGATTGCTGGGTGCCATGAAGCGTTTTGACCCAAGCTTTGGAAGAAGCTTTGAGGCATTCGCTGTTCCAACTATTATCGGTGAAATCAAACGATTCCTAAGAGATAAAACGTGGAGTGTCCATGTTCCTCGCAGAATCAAAGAGATTGGCCCGAAAATAAAATCGGCAGTAGAAGAGCTGACAAATGAGCTTCAGCGTTCTCCGAAAGTGTATGAAATTGCCGATTATCTAGAGGTTACAGAGGAAGAAGTATTGGAAGCGATGGAGATGAGCCAGAATTATCAAGCACTTTCCGTCGATAACGCAATAGAAGCTGATTCTGATGGAAGCACCGTCACGATCCTTGATATTGTCGGTAACAAAGACAGTGGTTTTGAACAGGTGGATCAACAGATGCTTCTGCAAAAAATATTCCATGTACTCTCCGAAAGAGAAAAGCAGATCATTGAGTGCACCTTCTTTCATAATATGAGCCAGAAGGAAACCGGTGAGAAGCTGGGTATTTCACAGATGCATGTATCAAGACTGCAAAGAAAAGCCTTAACAAAATTGAAACAAGCATTTTTAGCGGATAACACTAGTACGGAGATCTTTTCATGATTGAACAGTTCCAACATGAAAAAGTGAACGTGAATGCCTATCAGAATCCCAAAAACGGAATGTACTTTTGTGGTGATAGCTACTATGTGAACGCTACAGATGATTACTTTATATGTGTCGTAGCTGATGGCTTAGGTAGTGGGGAATTTGCACATGATGCTTCGCAAGCGGTAATCTCCGCTGCCAAAGCCCATGAAAAAGAAGACGTTACAGAGATAATGAAAGCTTGTAACGAAGCTATGAAAAATAAGCGTGGAGCTGCAGTATCTGTCTTTAAAGTAAACTACAACAAACAAGAGGTTGTTTACAGCTGCGTTGGTAATATCCGTTTTTTCCTTTACCCTCCGTCAGAAAAGCTTATTTATCCTCTTCCGGTCAAAGGCTACTTATCTGGAAAACCTCAAAATGTGAAAACTCATCGATTTCCTTTTTCGTCAAAAATGAAGTTCTTTGTATACTCGGATGGTTTGAATATTCCATCTGTACGCAAATACATCAAGGATATTCCATCTGCCACTTCCCTGCTGGAAATTGCAGCAGTCTATACAACGGATGGCATGGACGATGTAACCATCATATCAGGTGAAATTCAATAATGTTTATGCTTTTGACTAACGACAAATGTTGTTAGTCTTTTCTTTTTCCCTTGAAGTGCATGTTCAAAAAGGAGGATAAAAAGAGCAAAGAAGTTCGAGGAAGCGAAGTCTCGAGCACCGCAGCGTATATTTGGGATACGTGAGGAGCGGAGAGGCAAGCTGACGAAGAAATTCGAAGCTATTTTTACCGGACTTTTTGAACATCCTCTTGAAACTTTGATAAAATGGAAGTGGGATTTAACGTAGGGAGGCAAAAATAGTGGAATGGAATCAAAAAAACGAACAGCTACTCAATCAACTTGCAAAAGACGTTGAGGTTACTAAATCACAAGCGAAAAAAGTGATCTCACTATTAGAAGAAGGGAATACGGTTCCTTTTATCGCCAGATATCGAAAAGAGCAAACCGGCTCACTTGATGAAGTCCAAATACGGGCAGTCATGGAAAAGTGGCAATACATACAGAATCTTGAAAATAGAAAAGAAGAGGTTATCCGACTGATCGACGAACAAGGCAAACTGACAGAAGAACTTCGCAGCAGTTTAATGAAAGCCTCGAAGCTTCAACAGGTGGAAGACCTTTATCGACCATACAAACAAAAGCGCCGTACAAAAGCGACCATTGCAAAGGAAAAGGGCTTGGAACCATATGCATTATGGCTAATGAGCTTTCCCTCTGCACCATCACTCGAGGAAAAGGCACAGGAGTTCCTGTCTGGGGAAAAAGAAGTATCCACTGTGGAGGAAGTGTTGGAAGGTGCAAAGGATATCATTGCGGAAATGGTCTCGGATGAAGCGGTTTATCGCCAATACATCCGTGACCTGACCTTTAGGCAGGGCCGAATCGTGTCGGTAGTCAAGTCTGAAGAGAAAGATGAAAAACAAGTCTTTGCGATGTATTACGAATATGAAGAACCGATTAATAAAGTACTGCCACACAGAGTACTTGCTGTAAACCGTGGGGAAAAAGAGGATGTCCTACGCGTCTCCGTTAAGGCGCCTGCAGAAAGAGTTCTTTCTTATTTAAACAAACAGGTGATTAAAAGAGAACATTCTCTCGTCGCATCATTAATAAAAGAGGCAGTCGAGGACAGCTATAAGCGCTTGATCGAACCTGCCATAGAACGGGAACTGAGAAAAGAACTGACCGAAAAGGCGGAAGAGCAGGCAATACATATCTTCTCAGAAAACCTGCGGAATCTTTTGCTCCAGCCACCTTTGAAGGGCAGAGTTGTGCTTGGTGTAGATCCCGCCTATCGTACCGGGTGTAAACTTGCCGCAGTGGATGAAACTGGAAAGGTTCTTACTATTGGAGTTATCTATCCTCATGCCCCAGTCAATAAACGGAAAGAGGCAATTCAGAAACTATTGGATGTCCTGCAGACCTATAACATCGAGGTGGTTGCGATAGGGAACGGGACCGCTTCAAGGGAAACGGAACAATTGATTGCAGAAGTTATCCAGCAATCAGGAAAAAGCATATCCTACCTGATCGTAAATGAGGCCGGTGCAAGCGTCTACTCTGCCTCTGATCTTGCACGGGAGGAGTTCCCTGACCTTCAAGTAGAAGAAAGAAGTGCTGTTTCCATTGCCCGCCGTCTACAGGACCCATTAGCGGAACTGGTGAAAATCGATCCGAAATCAGTGGGTGTCGGGCAGTACCAGCATGACGTTGCCCAAAAACGATTGGCTGAATCCCTAAACTTCGTGGTCGAAACAGTAGTAAACCAAGTAGGCGTAAATGTTAACACCGCATCATCCTCCCTTTTGCAGTATGTGGCAGGATTATCGAAAACGGTGGCCAACAACATTATCAAAAAGAGGGATGAGCAAGGGAAGTTCAGCAGTCGTTCAGAATTGAAAGGGATTCCAAGACTTGGAGCCAAAACCTATGAACAGTGTATCGGCTTCCTGCGTATCATCGACGGTAAGCAGCCGTTAGATAGAACAGATATCCACCCCGAAACCTATCCGGATGTAAAAAAGCTCTTAAAGCAATTAGGAGTTTCTGAAAAGGAAATCGGGACCGAGAAGCTGCAGCTAGCTTTGAAGAATGTTGATGTCCAAATGTTATCAGCAGACTTGAGCATCGGTGACATTACGCTACAGGACATTATAGAGTCCCTGATCCGCCCGGAGCGTGATCCGCGAGATAATATGCCGACACCTCTATTGAAGAAGGATGTCCTGCAGCTTGAAGATCTGAAAAAAGGGATGGAACTCGAAGGAACCGTCCGTAACGTCGTGGACTTCGGCGCTTTCGTTGATATCGGAGTCAAACAGGATGGACTTGTCCACATCTCAAAACTCAGCAACCGCTTTGTTAAGCATCCGCTCGATGTCGTCTCAGTAGGAGATATCGTAACAGTCTGGGTGGACGGTGTTGAGGTGAACAAGGGAAGAGTCTCCCTCACCATGCTTGCCCCTGAAAAGCAGGAGGTCTAAATAATGAAAAAGAAATGCCGCCCCTTATCCCAGGAGCGGCATTTCTTTTTCTATCCGTTCTTTTTATGATAAAAAAACCAACATTGATTCAGCATCTTAATCTGATATCTGTCTTTTTCCAAGTAGGCGCGTTGCATCTGTTTTTTAAACCAAGAGGGCATAAGGCTTACCTCCTTAAATTTAAATACTTTTCCTTTATGTATAAGTAGTTTATGCAGTATACTTGTGTTGGTTCAAAGGAAAGGAAGATACACATGGATGACAAACATCTGCAAACCCTGATTGAAGAAACCTCCTTAAAATACTTCAACCTCCCATTTATCCATAGAGCTTCTTTCAACCCGCGTCTTAAGACGACCGGGGAAGGTACCTGACATCTTCAGGCGATATCGAAATAAATAAACGATACTACGATGCCCTAGGAATGGATGAGTTGATCGGTATCATCAAGCATGAACTTTGCCACTATCACCTTCATCAAAGAGGGATGGGGTATAAGCACCGAGACCAGGACTTCAGGATTCTCCTGAAAAAGGTAGGGGCGCCTCGCTTCTGTACACCGATAGAAGCCCCATCCAATAAACCGAAAAACTATCGCTATTATGAATGTGTACAATGCCAGCAAGTATATAAACGGGTAAGAAGAGTTAATATAGTGAAGTACCGTTGCGGGAAATGCAGAGGAAGGTTAAAAGAAGTCACAGACCGTATTGACAGAAAGGATTAACCTGTGCTATTTTATTAAAGTCGCTATTTTACGAAGCGTACAAAATGTTATAATCATATATCTTTTTCTGTTTTAAAAAGGCTTGACATTTTAAGACAAGCTTATTAAAATAAAGGAAGTCGCCTATTTGAAAGAATAGCGATTTGTTAATGGTTTTTGTACCGTAGGGTGCAACGTTCGTAAAACTATTTCATGTACCGTTCCACCATAGCTCAGCGGTAGAGCATTCGGCTGTTAACCGAAGGGTCGTAGGTTCGAATCCTACTGGTGGAGCCATATTCGGGGAAGTACTCAAGTGGCTGAAGAGGCGCCCCTGCTAAGGGTGTAGGTCGTGTAAGCGGCGCGAGGGTTCAAATCCCTCCTTCTCCGCCATAATATTTCAGGCCCGTTGGTCAAGCGGTTAAGACACCGCCCTTTCACGGCGGTAACACGGGTTCGAATCCCGTACGGGTCACTACTAAGTGGGATGCAAAACTGCATGTTTTGCTTCCCATTTCTATCCTGGAGGATTAGCTCAGCTGGGAGAGCACCTGCCTTACAAGCAGGGGGTCGGCGGTTCGATCCCGTCATCCTCCACCAGAGGAACTTATTCCTTTTTAAATAAACATCTATTCGATGGGCTATAGCCAAGCGGTAAGGCATCGCACTTTGACTGCGACATGCGTTGGTTCGAATCCAGCTAGCCCAGCCATCTTTATTTTTTGTACTAACACCTTGCGGGTGTGGCGGAATTGGCAGACGCGCTAGACTTAGGATCTAGTGTCATTGACGTGGGGGTTCGAGTCCCTTCACCCGCACCATATTTTTTCAGCCTTATATATGCGGTCGTGGCGGAATGGCAGACGCGCTAGGTTGAGGGCCTAGTGGGGGCAACCCCGTGGAAGTTCGACTCTTCTCGGCCGCATCGAAATAACTTTTCGAAAAAAGTGTTGACATTGAATGCTGCACTTGGTATGATAGTTAAGTCGCCATTGAGCGGCTAACGAAAATTACAACTAAATTTAGCGCCCGTAGCTCAATTGGATAGAGCGTTTGACTACGGATCAAAAGGTTAGGGGTTCGAGTCCTCTCGGGCGCGCCAACATATAAATTAAACGGGGAGTAGCTCAGCTTGGTAGAGCACTTGGTTTGGGACCAAGGGGTCGCAGGTTCGAATCCTGTCTTCCCGATTTTGTTTTTAGCGGGTGTAGTTTAATGGTAAAACCTCAGCCTTCCAAGCTGATGTCGTGGGTTCGATTCCCATCACCCGCTCCAAAATGATTTAATGATCTTTGAAAACTAAACAAAACAACAGCGTCCACGTTAATCTTATAGAGATTAACAAAGAACGAAAAAGAAACATAAGCTAGTCAACATTTGAGCATAAGCTCAAACTCTTTATTGGAGAGTTTGATCCTGGCTCAGGATGAACGCTGGCGGCGTGCCTAATACATGCAAGTCGAGCGGACTTACAAAAGCTTGCTTTTGTAAGTCAGCGGCGGACGGGTGAGTAACACGTGGGCAACCTGCCCTTGAGACTGGGATAACTTCGGGAAACCGGAGCTAATACCGGATAATATAAGGAACCTCCTGGTTCCTTATTGAAAGATGGTTTCGGCTATCACTTAAGGATGGGCCCGCGGCGCATTAGCTAGTTGGTGAGGTAACGGCTCACCAAGGCGACGATGCGTAGCCGACCTGAGAGGGTGATCGGCCACACTGGGACTGAGACACGGCCCAGACTCCTACGGGAGGCAGCAGTAGGGAATCTTCCACAATGGACGAAAGTCTGATGGAGCAACGCCGCGTGAGTGATGAAGGCCTTCGGGTCGTAAAGCTCTGTTGTTAGGGAAGAACAAGTGCGAGAGTAACTGCTCGCACCTTGACGGTACCTAACCAGAAAGCCACGGCTAACTACGTGCCAGCAGCCGCGGTAATACGTAGGTGGCAAGCGTTATCCGGAATTATTGGGCGTAAAGCGCGCGCAGGTGGTTTCTTAAGTCTGATGTGAAAGCCCACGGCTCAACCGTGGAGGGTCATTGGAAACTGGGGAACTTGAGTGCAGAAGAGGAAAGTGGAATTCCAAGTGTAGCGGTGAAATGCGTAGAGATTTGGAGGAACACCAGTGGCGAAGGCGACTTTCTGGTCTGTAACTGACACTGAGGCGCGAAAGCGTGGGGAGCAAACAGGATTAGATACCCTGGTAGTCCACGCCGTAAACGATGAGTGCTAAGTGTTAGAGGGTTTCCGCCCTTTAGTGCTGCAGCTAACGCATTAAGCACTCCGCCTGGGGAGTACGGTCGCAAGACTGAAACTCAAAGGAATTGACGGGGGCCCGCACAAGCGGTGGAGCATGTGGTTTAATTCGAAGCAACGCGAAGAACCTTACCAGGTCTTGACATCCTCTGACAACCCTAGAGATAGGGCTTTCCCCTTCGGGGGACAGAGTGACAGGTGGTGCATGGTTGTCGTCAGCTCGTGTCGTGAGATGTTGGGTTAAGTCCCGCAACGAGCGCAACCCTTGATCTTAGTTGCCAGCATTAGGTTGGGCACTCTAAGGTGACTGCCGGTGACAAACCGGAGGAAGGTGGGGATGACGTCAAATCATCATGCCCCTTATGACCTGGGCTACACACGTGCTACAATGGACGGTACAAAGGGCAGCAAAACCGCGAGGTCGAGCCAATCCCATAAAACCGTTCTCAGTTCGGATTGCAGGCTGCAACTCGCCTGCATGAAGCCGGAATCGCTAGTAATCGCGGATCAGCATGCCGCGGTGAATACGTTCCCGGGCCTTGTACACACCGCCCGTCACACCACGAGAGTTTGTAACACCCGAAGTCGGTGGGGTAACCTTTTGGAGCCAGCCGCCTAAGGTGGGACAGATGATTGGGGTGAAGTCGTAACAAGGTAGCCGTATCGGAAGGTGCGGCTGGATCACCTCCTTTCTAAGGAATATGACGCTGTTTGTTTTGTTTAGTTTTGAGAGAGCATTCTCTCAAAAAAATATGCGCTTGCGTCTGCAAGTGAATTCAAGAAGTTGGATTCCTCAGCGCATGGCAGCATGAAGTAACGCTCTGAATCATCGCATGAAGTGATGTAAATCAGTAGCCATGTTCCTTGAAAACTAGATAACGTTAAGTAATATCAAGATACATTCACAAGTATCGTTCATCTTAGTAATTTTCTTTTAAGATATCATCGCTGATATCGAAAAAACATGACAATTAGTTTGTCAACGGTTAAGTTATTAAGGGCGCACGGTGGATGCCTTGGCACTAGGAGCCGATGAAGGACGGGACTAACACCGATATGCTTCGGGGAGCTGTAAGTAAGCTTTGATCCGGAGATTTCCGAATGGGGAAACCCACTGCTCGTAATGGAGCAGTATCTTTACCTGAATACATAGGGTACTGAAGGCAGACCCGGGGAACTGAAACATCTTAGTACCGGAGGAAGAGAAAGCAAACGCGATTTCCTGAGTAGCGGCGAGCGAAACGGAATTAGCCCAAACCAAGAGGCTTGCCTCTTGGGGTTGTAGGACACTCAACATGGAGTTACAAAGGAACGGGGTAAATGAAGCGATCTGGAAAGGTCCGTCATAGAAGGTAAAAACCCTGTAGTTGAAACTTCGTTCCCTCCTGAGTGGATCCTGAGTACGGCGGGACACGAGAAATCCCGTCGGAAGCAGGGAGGACCATCTCCCAAGGCTAAATACTCCCTAGTGACCGATAGTGAACCAGTACCGTGAGGGAAAGGTGAAAAGCACCCCGGAAGGGGAGTGAAATAGATCCTGAAACCGTGTGCCTACAAGTAGTTAGAGCCCGTTAATGGGTGATAGCGTGCCTTTTGTAGAATGAACCGGCGAGTTACGATCCCGTGCAAGGTTAAGTCGATGAGACGGAGCCGTAGCGAAAGCGAGTCTGAATAGGGCGAATGAGTACGTGGTCGTAGACCCGAAACCAGGTGATCTACCCATGTCCAGGGTGAAGTTCAGGTAACACTGAATGGAGGCCCGAACCGACTCACGTTGAAAAGTGAGCGGATGAGGTGTGGGTAGGGGTGAAATGCCAATCGAACCTGGAGATAGCTGGTTCTCTCCGAAATAGCTTTAGGGCTAGCCTCATATGTTAGAGTCTTGGAGGTAGAGCACTGATTGGACTAGGGGTCCTCATCGGATTACCGAATTCAGTCAAACTCCGAATGCCAAAGACTTATCTATGGGAGTCAGACTGCGAGTGATAAGATCCGTAGTCAAGAGGGAAACAGCCCAGACCGCCAGCTAAGGTCCCAAAGTATACGTTAAGTGGAAAAGGATGTGGAGTTGCTTAGACAACCAGGATGTTGGCTTAGAAGCAGCCACCATTTAAAGAGTGCGTAATAGCTCACTGGTCGAGTGACTCTGCGCCGAAAATGTACCGGGGCTAAACGTATCACCGAAGCTGCGGACTGTTCTTACGAACAGTGGTAGGAGAGCGTTCTAAGGGCGTTGAAGCTAGACCGGAAGGACTGGTGGAGCGCTTAGAAGTGAGAATGCCGGTATGAGTAGCGAAAGAAGGGTGAGAATCCCTTCCACCGAATGCCTAAGGTTTCCTGAGGAAGGCTCGTCCGCTCAGGGTTAGTCGGGACCTAAGCCGAGGCCGAAAGGCGTAGGCGATGGATAACAGGTTGATATTCCTGTACCACCTCCACTCCGTTTGAGCAATGGGGGGACGCAGAAGGATAGGGTAAGCGCACTGTTGGATATGTGCGTCTAAGCAGCAAGGCTGAGAAGTAGGCAAATCCGCTTCTCCTATAAGGCTGAGCTGTGACAGCGAGGGAAATATAGTACCGAAGTTCCTGATTTCACACTGCCAAGAAAAGCCTCTAGCGAGGAGTATGGTGCCCGTACCGCAAACCGACACAGGTAGGCGAGGAGAGAATCCTAAGGTGAGCGAGAGAACTCTGGTTAAGGAACTCGGCAAAATGACCCCGTAACTTCGGGAGAAGGGGTGCTCTGTTAGGGTGTTAAAGCCCGAGAGAGCCGCAGTGAATAGGCCCAGGCGACTGTTTAGCAAAAACACAGGTCTCTGCGAAGCCGTAAGGCGAAGTATAGGGGCTGACGCCTGCCCGGTGCTGGAAGGTTAAGGGGAGAGGTTAGCGCAAGCGAAGCTTTGAACCGAAGCCCCAGTAAACGGCGGCCGTAACTATAACGGTCCTAAGGTAGCGAAATTCCTTGTCGGGTAAGTTCCGACCCGCACGAAAGGCGTAACGATCTGGGCACTGTCTCAACCAGAGACTCGGTGAAATTATAGTACCTGTGAAGATGCAGGTTACCCGCGACAGGACGGAAAGACCCCGTGGAGCTTTACTGTAGCCTGATATTGAATTTTGGTACAGCTTGTACAGGATAGGTAGGAGCCTGAGAAGCCGGAGCGCTAGCTTCGGTGGAGGCGTCGGTGGGATACTACCCTGGCTGTATTGAAATTCTAACCCGCAGCCCTTATCGGGCTGGGAGACAGTGTCAGGTGGGCAGTTTGACTGGGGCGGTCGCCTCCTAAAGAGTAACGGAGGCGCCCAAAGGTTCCCTCAGAATGGTTGGAAATCATTCGCAGAGTGTAAAGGCACAAGGGAGCTTGACTGCGAGACCTACAAGTCGAGCAGGGACGAAAGTCGGGCTTAGTGATCCGGTGGTTCCGCATGGAAGGGCCATCGCTCAACGGATAAAAGCTACCCCGGGGATAACAGGCTTATCTCCCCCAAGAGTCCACATCGACGGGGAGGTTTGGCACCTCGATGTCGGCTCATCGCATCCTGGGGCTGTAGTCGGTCCCAAGGGTTGGGCTGTTCGCCCATTAAAGCGGTACGCGAGCTGGGTTCAGAACGTCGTGAGACAGTTCGGTCCCTATCCGTCGTGGGCGCAGGAAATTTGAGAGGAGCTGTCCTTAGTACGAGAGGACCGGGATGGACGCACCGCTGGTGTACCAGTTGTCTTGCCAAAGGCATAGCTGGGTAGCTACGTGCGGACGGGATAAGTGCTGAAAGCATCTAAGCATGAAGCCCCCCTCAAGATGAGATTTCCTTTTACTTCGGTAAGTAAGATCCCTGAAAGATGATCAGGTAGATAGGTTCGAGGTGGAAGCATGGCGACATGTGGAGCTGACGAATACTAATCGATCGAGGACTTAACCCAAAAACAATGAACGACACTTGTGAATCTTGGTAAGAAAAACGTTATCTAGTTTTGAAGGAATATAGCAAATAATGCTTGAATATCTTTCAAAGTTATAGTATAATAATATATGTCTGGTGGCGATAGCGAAGAGGTCACACCCGTTCCCATACCGAACACGGAAGTTAAGCTCTTCAGCGCCAATGGTAGTTGGGGGCTGTCCCCCTGTGAGAGTAGGACGTTGCCAGGCTTATAATTACTATACATATTATTATCGCGGGGTGGAGCAGTCTGGTAGCTCGTCGGGCTCATAACCCGAAGGTCGCAGGTTCAAATCCTGTCCCCGCAACCAATAAGGTCCCGTGGTGTAGCGGTTAACATGCCTGCCTGTCACGCAGGAGATCGCCGGTTCGATCCCGGTCGGGACCGCCATTTTTAAAGAAAACGAAACTTGGTTTCGTTATTTTTTTTGGTCTTTTTTATACTAATAAAATTGCTGAATGGTGAATGTGAATTGAATTTACAAGTTAAATACAGCATCTTACTAAAATGAGCCTAGAAACACAGGCTATTTTTTATGCTTTTATTGGAGTTCGTGCCAAACCAGGGAGAGTTGATGCCAAACCACGGCGAGTTCGTGCCAAAAACCCCATAGTTCGTGCCAAACCACACATAGTTGATGCCAAACTGTTTTGCGAACCCATTTCATAACACAACACATACAAAAAACCCTCGCCATCACAAGATGGCGAGGGTTTTTGCTTAATTGTAATTTGCTTGATAATCGGTTTCTTCGAAGATCTCACTTGCAGGCTTCGCTGCCCATTCTTCGATTGGTATGTCTGGATTTGCATCAAGATAGGCCTTAACCATTTTATAGCCTTCGCTTGCTCCATAGCTTTTTGGAAGCTGCTGTACCTGTGCGCCACCTTTGAGGATGGCATTTCCTCTATCAGGATCAGAGTTGCCAAGATCTCCTTCGATCTTTGCCCACTGTTCCTTTTTGAAGGCTTCATCAACCGGTGTTAAAGAGAAATTAGGGAAAACAGTTTTTTCGAACATGACCGCCTTTCCTTTATTGACTAGTTGGTCCAGGACAGTCGTTGAATCAGCAAATTGCTTCTCATAAGCGACACTATTATAGTATTCATGTGCTACAGCAGATTTGATGATATCAGGTGAATAGTTGCGGTTGTATAATAGGATGATCTTCCCTGAACCGGCCGAAAACGATAAAGTAGAAGAGTCATTGGTAGGGAAAATACAAACAGTTGTATCTTTTCCAGATGGTAATAGTTTTGAAGATTGAATTAGTGCTTCTTTTACCGCTTTATTTGTACTTGCATAATCGATTTTTTTGATTACGTCCTGAACGGCAATTCTATTCTTGGGCTCCTCGTTCAAGATTGTTTCCGCCATTTGAATATTTTCGCCGTCTTTAAAACATTTATCGTTGACCTGGTCAATGATACTCGATTTATATAAAGCCAAAACTTCTTCTTTTGGAAGGCTCTTTGATTCTTCATAATATGGATTGAATAATTGGTAAGCATGTATTACTTCGAAGTTTTGATCGTTTTCCTTAAATGTAGAAGATAATCCTTCTTCCCCACTAACTGTACCTGCACTCTCTCCGTTGCCACAACCCACTAAAGCTAAAACAATGATGAAAAAAACCAATAAACCCTTAAAACGCATTAATTTCCCTCCTAAACATAATTTTGTCCACAATTGATACTTATTTGTGCCTGAGGATAAGTATTCTACAAAATACCTGAAAATCCTTTATTTTCAGAAAATTTTTGTTGTAAGGAAACTTCCCACGCCAATAGCCCTACCGGTTAGGGTAGGGCTATTGTCTCAACTGTAATTATGTTAGGAGAGTTTGCACGTCCCAGCGGGGGTGCCCTCCGCTTTTCATTGTCTAGCTCCGCCGGCTAGGCCCTCGAGGTCTTAAGCCAATTTACCAGCGGAGGTAAAAACCAACCTCCACCGGGAAATTGGCTTAAGCTTGTCGGGCCAGATCGAGCCGGCTCCGCTTTTCTATTAATCTACTAACTTAACAAGCATGTGTGCAAGTTTGTGGCGTTCTTCCTTGTCTCCGACTTTCCAGAGTTCCTGGAGGAGTTTTTCCTCGCTGTTCCTTGGCTCTTCGTGTTTGGCGAGGTAGTCGGCTACTTTCTCGGCTGCGATGGCTAGTTGTTCTTCACCGAGTCCGACTCTTTTTCCTGCTGATACTTTGTCGTTTAAATAGCTTTTAAAGGCATCAAAATCGGCCAGGATTCTTTCTTTCTTGCTATCATCCATGTTTTCTACTGTTCTTTCGACTTTGCTTTGAGTATCTTGATCAGTATGTGCCATTATTGAATTCCTCCTTCAAAATAAATGCATCCCTAGTCCATATCCTTTTTTTGGATGGGTTAAACCTTTTGATGTGGGGGGAGGATTTATTTTCTTTCTCTTTCTTCTTTCGTTATAATAGTGGATAGCATAAAAAAGCAGAGGGGTGTCGGCTTTTGGCGGTTTCGGATGAGTTTGGGTTCATTAGGAGTATCAGGCCAGCGTCTTTATTCCATCAGGATAAGATTGTGGGCATCGGGGATGATGCGGCAATCGTTGCGGTGGGTGAGGGCTTTGAAAGCGTGGTATGCGTGGACACCATGGTGGAAGAGGTCCATTTTAGCCCGCATACCATGAAGTCGTATGATATCGGCTATAAGGCGCTTGCAGCGAATATTAGTGATATTGCTGCCATGGGAGGGATTCCGCTTTATTATCTGGTTTCCATCTCCATTCCAAAAGATTGGCCGGAGGAAGAGCTTTTGGCCATCTATAATGGGATGAAAGATTTGGGGGACCAGTATCGGATGGACCTTATAGGAGGCGATACGACTTCTGGGAAAGCCCTTGTACTGAGTGTCTTTGTCATCGGGAAGGTAGAGAAGGGGAAGCGTCTCCTCCGGTCCAATGCCAAACCGGGTGATGTTGTGTTTGTATCTGGGACATTGGGAGATTCTGCTGCTGGATTAGATGTTCTTTTACAAGATCATTCCGGTTGGTCCGAGTTGATAAGAAAGCATCAGAATCCCGCACCTCAAGTGGAATTAGGCAGGATTCTTACAGAATTTGATCGGGTAGCATTGAACGATGTAAGTGATGGCATTGCAAGCGAGCTGATCGAAATAGCCGAGGCCAGCCATGTAGATATTGTGATAAACAAGGATACACTACCATTAAGTACATCAATGGTTCAATATAAGGAAGAGAAGGCGCTGAAGTGGGCGCTTACCGGTGGAGAGGATTTTGAGCTGGTAGGTACGATTTGTGCCGAAGATTGGTCTCTTTTACAAAAGCGCTGCCAGGATGAGGATATCAGGATCACAAGAATTGGCGAAGTGATGGCTTTTGGAAACGGACAGGTTTTTATGAGAGATGAAGATAGTAAAGTATTATTGAAAAAAGAAGGATATAATCACTTTTTAAAAGAGTAGGAGCATGGATATATGATGCAGGTCGAGTTGAAGACACATTCGTCAGAGGAAACAATGACAACCTCACATGCGCTTGGAAAGCTTCTGAATGGAGGCGAGGTCCTTTTATTGGAGGGTGACCTCGGGGCAGGCAAGACCACGTTCACCAAGGGACTGGCAAAGGGATTGGATATCACCCGAAATGTGAACAGTCCTACGTTTACCATCATAAAAGAATATGAGGGTCGGTTGCCTCTTTACCATATGGATGTGTACCGCTTAGCGGACAGTGAAGAAGATCTCGGGTTTGATGATTATTTTATGGGCAGCGGTGTGACGGTTGTGGAATGGGCCCATTTGATTGAGGAGTATTTGCCGGAGGAACGATTGGAGATTTATATCTACCATCTTGGCGACGATGAAAGAAAGATTGTGTTGACTCCAAGGGGAGCACGCTATGAAGATATCTGTAAGGAGCTAATGGAATGACTAGAGTATTGGCCATTGATACATCAAGCTATGTGCTTGGTGTGGCGATTGTAGAGGAAGACAGAGTGATCGGCGAACTTGTAACAAACTTGAATAAAAACCATTCGGTGCGTGCTATGCCAGCTGTTGATCAGTTGATGAAAGATTGCGAGATAAAGCCGGACACGCTTGATCGAATTGTGGTAGGAAGAGGACCGGGCTCCTTTACCGGCGTACGTATCGGCGTTACGCTGGCTAAGACTTTGGCGTGGTCGTTGAATGTGCCGCTTGTAGGCGTGTCGAGTCTGGAGCTGTTGGCAGCTAATGGACGTTATTTCAAAGGGGTTATATCTCCTATCATGGATGCCAGACGCGGACAGGTGTATACCGGTATATACACATGGGATAACATGTCTGTACAGACGGAAGTGGAAGATGTGAATATCGCACTGACGGATTGGCTGGGCATGCTGAAAGAAAAAAATGAGGACGTATTATTCATCGGGAATGATGTGCACCTGCATAAGGAAACCATCATAGAGTATCTTGGGGAAATCGCTCATTTTGCCGAGACTAGTGAAAACAACCCTCGTCCGAGTGAGTTGGCTCTGATCGGGCTGCAAAGGGAAGCGGAGGATGTCCATAGCTTTGTCCCGAACTACACCCGCTTAGCAGAAGCTGAAGCAAAATGGCTAGAAAGCAAAGAAAAATAGGTGAACAAGATGGAATCAATGATTGATATTGCAAAAATGACGGTCCATGATATTGAGGGGGTCCATGAAGTGGAAATGCTTTCGTTTGCCACTCCCTGGACAAAAGACGCCTTTTATTATGAGCTTACCAATAATCCTTATGCCCATTATTTTGTGATGAAGGAAGAGAACCGAGTGATTGGCTATTGTGGAATATGGGTGGTCATGGGGGAGGCGCAGATAACCAATATTGCGATCCATCCTTCGTGTCGTGGAAGGAAGCTTGGAGATATAATGATGGGAAATGCTATTGCATACTGCCGAATGATCGGGGCTATCTCGTTATCGCTTGAAGTGAGGGTCTCCAATATAGTGGCACAGAACCTGTATAGGAAGCATGGTTTCCAAAACGGCGGAATCCGAAAAAAATATTATGTGGATAACAATGAAGACGCATTAGTGATGTGGGTGAGTTTATGAAAAATGAGGAACAAAAAGACGAATATATATTAGGGATTGAAACGAGCTGTGATGAAACGGCTGCAGCTGTCATCAAGAACGGGACGGAAATTGTGGCAAATGTGGTTTCCTCCCAGATTGAAAGCCATCAGCGTTTTGGAGGGGTGGTTCCTGAAATCGCCTCAAGGCATCATGTGGAACAAATCACCATCGTGCTTGAGGAAACGATGAAGCAGAGCGGCCTTACGATGGATAACATAGATGCTATCGCCGTTACGGAAGGGCCAGGCCTTGTTGGTGCTCTTTTAATCGGAGTGAATGCAGCAAAAGCGATGGCATTCGCACATCAGAAACCCTTGATCGGTGTTCATCATATTGCCGGTCATATCTATGCCAATCAGCTGGTAGCAGAGTTGAAATTTCCATTGCTGGCCCTGGTGGTTTCCGGTGGACATACAGAGCTTATCTATATGAAGGAGCATGGTTCCTTCGAGGTTATCGGAGAAACGCGTGACGATGCAGTAGGGGAGGCCTATGATAAGGTGGCTAGAACCTTGCAGCTTCCTTATCCGGGCGGTCCTCATATCGACCGTTTGGCTATGGAGGGACAACCTTCCATTAAACTTCCAAGAGCATGGCTGGAGGAGGATTCATATGATTTCAGCTTCTCAGGATTGAAGTCGGCGGTTATCAACACGCTCCACAATGCCAAGCAAAAAGGGGAGGAGATCAGCCCTGCAGATTTGGCGGCAAGCTTTCAAGAGAGTGTCATCGAAGTATTGGTCGGTAAAACGCTGAAAGCCATGGAATACTATAAGGTGGATCAGGTTCTGCTGGCAGGTGGGGTAGCCGCCAACAAGGGATTGCGTAGTGCCCTCCGGACGGCTGTGGATAATGTGGGGAAGGAATTGGTGATTCCTCCACTATCACTATGTACAGATAATGCAGCGATGATTGCTACTGCAGGAAGTGTCCTGTACCGAAAAGGAAAACGTTCCGGGATGAACTTGAACGGAAATCCCGGGCTCGATATCGAAAAACCTTTCAACTGATTCGTCAGTTGAAAGGTTTTTTATTTGTACAAGGTGGTTTTCGCATAGGTTGTTGTTTTTGACGAATACAACGTGAACACGTAAATTTACATATCATCGTGCTCTTTTCGGTGTATGAGATAATTTAATTTTTAAATAATACGAAGTTTATTTCAGTAAAAAATCCAAAAGCCGATTTTTTACAATCGTAAGCAATAAACTTTATGAAAAGAGCTTTGTCCAAAATAGAAAGCGCATACGTTATGCACAACCCTGTGGACAAGTTGTGGATAAAAGTATCACTTCCCTATAAAGTCAACCATGTAAATGTGAATAAAAAATGTGGATAACTTGTGATGAAAATGTGGATAGTGTGCATAAACCTCTTGATAACTTATTAAATAAGGGATGATATGTGAATATGTGTGTGGAAAAGTGAGTTTTATCGACAAAGTTCTTATTTTTGTGGTCAGGTATCGACAAAAACGGCTAAAAGTACATTTTTATCCACAATCCCATTAAAAAAAGCTACTCTCTTATAAAAAGAAAGTAGCTTATTCATCACACCAACTCTTCCCACTCTTCCATCAACACCATTAATCTCTCCTGCAACTCCTCATTCTGCGTGTTGAGCTCCAGTACTTTTTCATGATCCTGATAGACTTCCGGGAGACAGAGCTGGCTTTCGTTTTCTTCCAGCCTGTTTTCGATCTCTTCTATTTCTTTTTCTATTTCTTCCAGGCGACGCTTCTTTTGGCGTTCAAGGCGCTTCGCTTCTTTTTCCTGTTCATAGCTCGGCTTTTCCTTTTCAGCTTGAGCAGCTCTGACAGGGGATGAGGAAAATGTATCGCTTTCCAGCCTTTCCAGCTCCATGGCCTCTTCTTTTTTCTCTATATAATAGTCATAATCTCCGAGATATTCGGTCGCCCCAATTCTGCTCAATTCATAGACCTTGGTTGCCAGACGGTTGATGAAGTAGCGGTCATGGGAAACGAATAGGATTGTACCTGGATAGTCAATCAAGGCATTCTCCAGAATCTCCTTGCTGTCCAGATCCAGATGGTTCGTAGGCTCGTCCAGGATCAGAACATTGGAGCGCTGCAGCATCATTTTGGAGAGGGCCAATCGTGCCTTTTCCCCTCCGCTTAAGGTAGAAACCGGCTTCAGTACATCATCCCCGGAGAAAAGGAAGTTTCCAAGGATTGTACGGATTTCCTTTTCCATCTTATTCGGGTATTCATCCCAAAGCTCGGCCAATACCGTCTTATTGGAAGTGAGGTCTGCCTGCTGCTGATCATAGTAGCTCACAGAGACGTTGGCGCCGAAAGAAAAGCCGCCTTCAAGTGGCTCGAGCTGTTTTACGAGTGTTTTTAATAGGGTGGACTTCCCGATTCCGTTCGGGCCGACAAGAGCCACACTATCGCCGCGTGACAGGGAAAGGTCCACATGCCGGAAAATGGGGGTCCTGTCATAGGAAACGGCCAGGTTATTAGCTTTCAATACATCATTCCCACTTTGTCTATCAATATCAAACATGATGGAGGCAGATTTTTCATCGCCCTGGGGACGATCCATCACCTGCATTTTATCGAGCTGCTTTCTGCGGCTCTGTGCGCGCTTGGTCGTGGATGCCCTGGCCAGATTGCGCTGAACAAAGTCCTGGAGCTTCGCAATTTCGTCCTGCTGCTTTTCGAACATTTTCATATCACGTTCGTATTGCTCGGCCTTCTGTGCAAGGTACGCACTATAGTTGCCAAGGAACTTTGCAGACTGCTTCCGGGAGATTTCATAGACGGTTGTGACCACCTTGTCTAGGAAGTAGCGGTCATGGGAAACAATAAGTAATGCACCCGGATAGCCCTGGAGATATCCTTCCAGCCAGGAAAGGGTATCGATGTCGAGATGGTTCGTCGGCTCATCCAGAATCAGGAGATCAGGCTTGGTCAGCAAAAGCTTGGCAAGTGCAAGACGGGTTCTCTGTCCACCGCTCAGTGTCTCGATTGGGGTCTGATAATCAAACTCTGAAAAGCGAAGGCCGTGAAGCACGGAGCGGATATCCGCTTCATATTGAAAACCGCCCTTTTGCTTGAAGGCTTCTTGAATTTCGTCATACTCCTTCAGAATGCGAGCGTAAAGCGGGCCATCCTCAAAATAAGCGGGATCTCCCATTTTCGCTTCCAGCGTGCGCATCTGATTTTCCATTTCTTTTAGACCGGAAAACACTGTCAACATTTCATCCCAGATGGAACGCTCTGTCACAAGCCCGGTATCCTGTGCGAGATATCCGATTGTTACATCCTTGGGCTTGATGATATCGCCGGAATCATAGGACAGCTGATTGGAAATGATCTTTAATAAGGTAGACTTCCCTGCCCCATTACGTCCAACGAGTGCAATTCTGTCTTTCGATTGTACTTCTAGTTTTATATTCGATAGAATAAGGTCAGCACCAAAATATTTCGTTAATTGATTTATCTGTAGAATAATCATCATTTTCACCTCATGCAATTCTAATGTAAGTGTATACTTCTTCAAGCGCCACATCAAGAATTGGAAACGGCAACCTCTTACAAAATTGCACGGAATAGGGTAAAATGAAAGCGATTTAAAATTCGAAAAACGGAGCCGACATCCGTTACATATAGAAACGAACCGCAAACTGGTTGGACAATGGGGGAGTAAGATGAATAACGAACCGATGAAAATACCGCAGGCGACTGCCAAGAGATTGCCTTTGTATTACCGTTTCCTTAAGAACTTGAATACATCGGGAAAGCAGCGGGTTTCGTCCGCGGAGCTGAGTGAAGCAGTGAAAGTGGATTCCGCCACGATCCGTAGAGATTTCAGCTACTTTGGGGCACTTGGGAAAAAAGGATATGGCTATAATGTTCAATATTTGTTAACTTTTTTCCGGAAAACGCTCGACCAGGATGAATTGACTTATGTTACTCTAATAGGTGTAGGAAACTTGGGGACAGCTTTCCTGCATTACAATTTTATGAAAAACAATAACACGAAGATCGTGATGGCCTTTGATATCGACGAGTCGAAAATCGGCACGGAGATCGGCGGTGTACCGGTGTATCATCTTGATGACATCGAGGAGCATCTGCCGGATGATGTGACGGTGGCAATCCTTACCGTACCGGCGCCAGTCGCGCAGCCGATAGCAGACAGATTGGTGGAAAAAGGAGTAAAGGGCATCCTGAACTTTACGCCAGCACGTATTAATGTGCCGGAAACCATCCGTATCCATCATATTGATTTAGCTGTGGAACTACAGTCATTGGTATATTTTCTCAAGCACTATCCAACAGAATGAAAAAGTAGTAGAATGAGTATATTTCAAGTTGGGGTTCAAAAAGGAGGATAAAAAGAGCAAAGAAGTTCGAGGAAGCGAAGTCTCGAGCACCGCAGCGTATGATTTGTAATGTTGCGGAGCGGAGAGGCAAGCTGACGAAGAAATTCGAAGCTATTTTTACCGGACTTTTTGAATATCCTCTTCAAGGAGGTGGCAAGAATGGGTCCAATCGGAATGGGTAGCCTCTTGTTAATCGTTTTCGTAGCACTATTAATCTTCGGTCCAAGCAAATTACCTCAATTGGGTAAGGCAGCTGGTAATACATTGCGTGAATTCAAAAACGCAACTAAAGGATTAGCGGATGACGACGACACGAAACCAGAGAAAAAAGAAGAAACGAAGTAATGTAAGGATGAACATATATGCTAGATAGAGAAATGTCGGTGTATGACCATATAGGCGAGCTCCGAAAAAGAGTGATCATCATTGCGTCCTTCTTTTTCGTCTCAGCGATCGGCGGTTTTTTCCTCGCGGAACCGATCATTGTCTATTTACAGCACACAAATGAAGCGGAAGCGCTGACGATGAACGCCTTTCGCATTACAGATCCAATCAAGATCTTCATGCAGTTTTCGTTTTTGATTGCATTCATCATCACGTTCCCCGTTACGCTCTATCAGATTTGGGCTTTCATCAGCCCCGGTTTGTATGAGCGGGAGCGGAAAGTGACGTTAAGCTATATCCCGATATCCCTCTTCTTGTTCCTGAGTGGACTGACATTTTCCTACTTCATACTGTTTCCGTTTGTTGTGAAGTTCATGAGCAATCTGGCAGACCGCCTGGATATCAACCAAGTGATCGGGATCAACGAATATTTTCAATTCCTGTTCCAGCTTACCTTGCCATTTGGCATCCTGTTTCAGATGCCGGTTATTGTGATGTTCTTAACAAGACTGGGGATTATAACTCCAGCTATCCTTGTAAAAGTAAGAAGATACGCGTACTTTGTATTGCTAGTAATAGGGGCATTGATTACGCCGCCGGAGATCATCTCTCATTTAATGGTGACAGTGCCGCTTCTTATCCTTTATGAGATCAGCATCATCATTTCACGCTTCGGCTACAAAAAGGTCAAGCTTGCAGAAGCTAAACTGAATGAGGAACTCAATAAAAAATAGGCAACCTACCGTAAAGGTAAGAAGCCTATTTTTTTTGCATGCTTTTGATTCTTTTATGAAGCAGATATGCCCGGATGCTAACACCGAAGTCGAAGGTGGCGATCAGCATCAGCAGCATGGTGTGCCATTCAAAGACGCTTTCCTTGAATGACGCGACTGCCAGATACGTAAATAGACATCCCATGATGGCATAGAAAAAGACCATATTGATCGGTTTTATTCTCATTATGCTAGTCCTCCAGTTGTAGATGGCCTTACCATTGATTCTCTAGATTTTCAGAAGAAGGAGATAAAATTCGTTAACGCGTTCTGCATCTCTTCCATCTGCTTGATCATCTCTTCAATATCATCCCTGAACACATACTGCACAATGACAACAAAGCTATTCATGGCGATATGGGCGATGATCGGAACAATGATCCGGTTTGTTTTGACATATAGGAAGGCGAAGATCCCACCCATCACAAAGTAAATCAGCAGATGCTTGAAATCATTATGGACAACAGCAAAAAGAAGGGAGCTGATAATAAGTCCGACTGCAAAATTGAAACGCTTGTAAAGGGAACCGAAGATTATCTTACGGAAGATGATCTCTTCCAATATAGGTCCAGCAATTGTAATCGCAAATATCATGATCGGGGTTGCTGTGACAAAGGCCATAATCTCCTGCGTATTTTCTGAACCAGGCTCAATACCGAAAAGCTTCAACTGAATTTGGGCAGCGATCCCCTGCCCGAAAAGAGCCATCGGAAAGCCTAGCACCGTCCATAGAACAGTTTTTGGAACAGAGGCAGTCTCTCCCCTAAAGTCTCCTTCCTTCCATTCATCCCGCAGAATGAAGCAGACAATCAACAGACCGATCGTAAAACTGACAAAGGTCCAATACCCCACAATATCTCCACGTTCCACACCAAGAGCCATCAAGATCGGAAAGCCGATAAATCCGGACAGCTGCATCAACACATAGGTCAAAATGACATACCAATACTTTTTCGTCATAGTAAACTCCTCTAAAGTCAATTATTCGCTTTCCGTATTGTATCATATTCTAACGTTACCCTTATAATGATAAGGTTCCCATAAAGGACCATCTTTACATATAAGCTAATCAAGTTGATATTGACTAAAAGATTCCCCTGTTGATCGGAGTGCAAGGTAGGTGTGAGACTCCTGCGGGAGCAGCGTGTCAAGGGAGACCCCGCAGGTGCGCAGCACCGAGGAGGCTCCCGGAAAGCGAGCACCTGGAACGGAGATCAACAGGGTGTTCAGAAATGACGTTCTGTTTATCGAAAAATATGTCGATATTTCGGTTTATATGAAGACTGAGGGGAGATAATGGAAAAGTACTAAAATGGGTGAAAAATTTTAAGCAAAGATACTTGCAAAACAGGAAGAGATTCATTATTATAATAATTGTGTTAGCACTCAAGACTATAGAGTGCTAATAAATAAAAATATTACATATGAAATCAAGGAGGTTGTTTTCATGTTAAAGCCAATAGGTGATCGTCTAGTAATTGAGCTTGTTCAGTCCGAAGAAAAAACTGCAAGTGGTATCGTATTACCTGACTCTGCTAAAGAAAAGCCTCAAGAAGGAAAAGTAGTAGCGGTTGGTACAGGTCGTGTACTTGAAAGCGGCGAGCGTGTAGCGCTTGAAGTTTCTGAAGGCGACAGCATCATCTTCTCCAAATATGCCGGTACAGAAGTGAAATTCGAAGGCAAAGAATATTTAATCCTTAAAGAAACAGACGTACTTGCAGTAGTAAGCAAGTAATCAATTAAAAATATAAAACTTAACTTTCCTGAGGAGGTCTATCAATTATGGCAAAAGAGATTAAGTTCAGTGAAGAAGCTCGCCGCTCCATGTTACGCGGTGTAGACAAATTAGCTGATGCAGTGAAAGTAACATTAGGACCAAAAGGACGCAACGTGGTACTTGAGAAGAAATTCGGTTCTCCACTAATCACTAACGACGGTGTTACCATTGCAAAAGAAATCGAATTAGAAGATTCTTTCGAAAACATGGGTGCGAAACTTGTTGCTGAAGTAGCAAGCAAAACAAACGATGTTGCCGGTGACGGTACAACTACTGCAACAGTTCTAGCTCAAGCGATGATCCGCGAAGGATTGAAGAACGTTACTGCTGGAGCAAACCCAATGGGTATCCGCAAAGGGATCGAAAAAGCGGTTGCAGTTGCAGTTGAAGAATTGAAAAACATTTCAAAACCAATCGAAGGCAAAGCATCTATCGCACAGGTTGCAGCTATTTCTGCAGCTGACGAAGAGGTTGGCCAACTGATTGCAGAAGCAATGGAGCGCGTTGGAAACGACGGCGTCATTACATTGGAAGAATCAAAAGGCTTCACTACTGAGCTTGAAGTAGTAGAAGGTATGCAATTCGACCGTGGATATGCTTCTCCATACATGGTTACAGACTCCGACAAAATGGAAGCTGTATTAGACAATCCGTACGTATTGATCACAGACAAGAAAATCACAAACATCCAGGAAATCCTTCCAGTTCTTGAGCAAGTGGTACAACAAGGCAAGCCATTGTTGTTGATTGCTGAAGACGTAGAAGGTGAAGCGTTGGCTACATTAGTAGTGAACAAATTACGTGGAACATTCAATGCAGTAGCTGTAAAAGCTCCTGGATTCGGTGACCGTCGTAAAGCAATGCTTCAAGATATCGCTGCTATCACTGGCGGTGAAGTGATCACTGAAGAACTAGGTTTAGACCTTAAAACTGCGAACATCAGCCAATTGGGACGCGCAGACAAAATCGTGGTTACAAAAGAAAACACTACAGTTGTCAACGGACACGGCAACACAGAAGAGATCCAAGCTCGCGTTGGCCAAATCCGTGCGCAATTGGAAGATACAACTTCTGAATTCGACCGTGAAAAATTACAGGAGCGCTTAGCGAAAATCGCTGGTGGCGTAGCTGTAATCAAAGTTGGAGCGGCAACAGAAACAGAATTGAAAGAGCGCAAGCTTCGCATTGAAGATGCTCTGAACTCCACTCGTGCTGCAGTCGAAGAAGGAATCGTAGCCGGTGGTGGTACTGCGCTTGTAAACGTCTACAACAAAGTATCAGAAATCAAAGCGGAAGGCGACGAAGCTACTGGCGTGAACATCGTATTGCGTGCAATCGAAGAGCCTGTACGTCAAATCGCGCACAACGCTGGCTTAGAAGGATCTGTAATCGTAGATCGCCTGAAAAAAGAAAAAATTGGTGTTGGATTCAACGCTGCAACTGGCGAATGGGTAAACATGCTTGACGCTGGTATCGTAGATCCTACAAAAGTAACTCGTTACGCACTTCAAAACGCTGCAAGCGTATCTGCAATGTTCCTGACTACTGAAGCAGTAGTAGCTGACATCCCTGAAGAGGGCGGCGGCGGAATGCCAGATATGGGCGGCATGGGTGGAATGGGCGGAATGATGTAATAACGCCCCAAAACCCTTGATATGAGTGGGTTTTTGAGTAAGGTGAGAGTGAAATGCTAACATTTTGCTAACATAAAAATTATAGAAGCTCCCCATAAGTTGATAAAACTTGTGAGGGGCTTTTTTTAATATATTTCTGGCTTAAACAGGAAATAGTGCTGGCTGTAAAATTATATTCCGCCTCTAAGATATACCTCCGTTTCTAAAACAATATTATTCTTCTAAACCTTATATTCAAATGGTCCATGGACGAAGCTTTTCTTTGTAATTTTTCCCAGCAGTGTTTCAAAATCCAAAGAAATCGGATTTTTTTCTGATTATTTCCCAAATTCACTGATTCTAAATACCCGGACCAAAAACACTATTTGTCTTATTCCGAATATCGAAATAACAGGTAATGGTTGATATCATTAGATTTTGAATTGTGAATCAGTATTGAACTCCAGCCAAATACACAATATAATCCCCCCAATGACAGGTCCAAAGTGCAGGATTTATAATTAAGTCAAACAGGATGAAATGGGGATGAAACATGAACAGGGGTAAGTATTTAAAGGCTGCCTTGAGTGTCAGCCTTATTGTAGGAGCAATCGCACCTTTTAGCTCCCAATCTATCGGACATGCACAATCTCAAACTAGTGCAGTGAACATCTTAGCAAATCTCTCACAAGAACAGAGAGAAGCCTTGGAGAATCTGGAAGCGAACCGATCCTTAAGAGGGTTGCAGCTTTCCAGGGACATAGATTTAGAGAGTGATGAAGAGGTAACGGTAATTGTAGAGTTTGACCAGCTCCCTGCAAAGGCTGAACAATTCCAGAAATCCCTTAAAGGGGAAAAAGTCTCATTAGAAGCAGCGGCGGAAAAAGTCGAAGAGTCTCACAAGAGGTTCAAAAAAGATTTGGAAACGAAAATCAAAAAGAAGACAAAATCCGCAAAAGATCCATATGAAATCAAGTATGAATATAAAGCGGCACTAAATGGAGTAACTATTACACTTCCCGCTAATGAAGTTAAAACGCTTCTTGAGTCTGAAGTGGTCAAAGCGGTTTACAGTGAGCTCGAAGTACAACTGGCGCCTCCGCCAAAATCAGAGGAAGAAGGTTCAACAACAAAAGTAGAGAGCATTCCTTTCTTGAACATTGATAAGTTACATAAAGAAGGATTTACCGGTGAAGGAGTCAAGGTCGGAGTCATTGACACGGGAATCGATTACAATCATCCTGACTTAAAAGATGCTTATAAAGGGGGATATGATTTTGTAGATAATGATGATGACCCGATGGAAACTACGTATGAAGATTGGAAGGCAGCAAAAGGTTATCCGGAAACCTATCAAGGAAGCACCTATTATACTGATCATGGTACACATGTATCTGGAACGATTGTAGGACAGGCAACCAATGATTCTGACTACAAAGTTACAGGAGTGGCACCGGACGCTGAACTGAATGTCTATCGTGTGTTAGGTCCGTATGGCAGCGGTTCGAACAGTGCGATAATAGCAGGTATTGACCGCGCGGTAGCGGATGGAATGGATGTTATCAATCTATCTTTAGGAGCTCAGACGAACAATCCGTTGGATGCATCCAGCATTGCAGTCGATAATGCGGTACTAAGCGGAGTTACCGCAGTTGTGGCGGCAGGGAATTCAGGTGATTCAGGAAACAGTACACTTGGTTCCCCTGGAGCGGCGGCACTCGCTTTGACGGTGGGCGCAAGTTCTGCACCAGCCTATGTCACAACGTATGACGGAGGATTTTCAATATCAGGTCAGCAGCTCAATGGAGTATTACAGTTGATGACCAACAAATGGACCGATGAGTTCAGCAAGCTGGAAGGAAAAAGCTATGAAATGGTCGATGTGGGAGAAGGTGGACCTGCTGATTACAATGGCAAGGATGTAAATGGAAAAGTTGCTTTTGTTGTACGAGGATCGTATGCACTGATTGAAAAGATGGAATATGCAAAACAAAATGGTGCTGTAGGGGTAGTGATTTATAATACAAATCCTGAAGAAGGCCATATCCCTCACTATCTGGGAGAAAGTAATAATAACATTCCGACCTTTTCTTTAACGAATGAGAATGGGTTAGCTGTTAAAGAATTGTTCGAAGAAGGTTCTCCAACAGTTACACTTGGAGAACTGGGCATGGCTGAAATCAGCGGTGACACACTCGCTTCCTTCAGTTCAAAAGGACCTTCAGGAACACTGTATGATATAAAGCCTGAAGTAACGGCACCAGGTGTCAATATTCTCTCAACCGTACCGTCTTATATTCAAAATAAAGAAGATACATCAGATTATTCGCAAGCTTATCAGAGGTTATCAGGAACATCAATGGCTTCACCTCAGGTGGCCGGGGTTGCCGCCTTATTGCTGGAATCAAATCCTGATTATACACCAGGCGATATTAAATCGTTATTGATGAATACAGCAGATCCTTTAAAAAATCAATACAGTGTATATGAGGTAGGAGCTGGAAGAATTGATCCATACCAGGCCATCCACTCAGATACGCTCATTTCCGTACTTGATGAAACGTCATTTATTGAAAACGGAGAAGAAATACTTATCCCAGAACAGACTGGCGGACTTAGCTACGGATTCATACCAATGGGGGATGAACATATTGAAAAAACGACTGGTCTATCTATTACCAATAGCAGTAACAAAAACAATAAATATGAGATCTCGGTAGAATTTAATGTTGGAGCTGCAGCGTCAGGCTCTCTAGATGCAGGGGAAAACGGAGTGAAATTGAATGTCCCTAGCTCAATAACAGTGAAAAAGAATAAAGAAGAACGCATTAATGCGACCCTTACAATTCCAAAAACAGCCCAAAAAGGAACTTACGAAGGCTATATTGTGATTAAGAATAAAAAGGATTCAGAAGAAATTTACCGCATTCCATTTGGTGCGAAAGTAGTGGAAGAGGGTATCGGTTTCTTTAAAGTTTATACACCAAGCATTTCAACGGATCGAGTGAAAAATCCATACAGCAGAAAAGCGACTGACCTGGATTTCATCTTGAATTCACCAATGGAAAGATTGGATTGGGTTCTAGTAGATCCGGATACCAAGGAAGAGTTGGGTTGGATTACATCAGTTAATGCAACAGGCGCAGCCATTGATTACTATTACTACATTACTGAAGGATTTGCCGGATATTACTTCCCGTTTACCGGGCACGAAAAGAAGCCGATCAGCTATACGAAGGTCAGAGCTGAAGACGGTATCTATGAAGTGAAAATGATTGGAACGGCAAAAAACGGGAAGCAATTTGAGAAGTCATCCTTGATAAGTCTTGAAAATGGCGCTCCTATAGTGAAGTATGACGATACGAACGCTATTCCGACAGGTGATCTTCCGATTGTCGAACTGCCAGAAGGCCAAAGCACAGTTACTGTCTCAGGAACAATAGTGGATAACGAAATGAAAGCGGCTCAATCCGCAGGCATCCCGCTAACCCAAGCAGATAGCCATTTGTGGTATGGACCTAGCGGACCAAGTTTACGAGTGGACCTTGATGAGAATGGAAAGTTCTCAAAAGAAGTATATGTTAACACTTCGTCCATTACGCACATTCAATACTTAGGAGCGGATTATGCAGGAAACACGGCAGTTCCTAAGGTCGTTTATTATGCTAGAGAAGGAGCGCAATATGTGTTTGCCCAACCGGATAAAGAATCATATCAAATGGGGGATAAAATCACATATACCTTCTATGCGAATAACCTGGAAAAAGCGCATGACTTTTCATTGAGCTTCTATTATAGTGACATATTTCTGGATGCTCCGGTGAACTTCAAGCTTGCCGAAGGCCTTCCGGAAGGATCACAATTGGTTGAAACAACCACAAAGCCGGGAACCACAAAGTCTGTGATTGATATTTCAATCCCGGGAGAAGGCGTATCTGGAGATGTTGCACTTTTTGAAGTGACAGTCGACACGAATGAAGCCGAATTCAGGAACGCATATTCACCAATATTCAGTAGCGTCAGTACCATGCAAGTAAATGGAGGACCTCGATTAACGACAAGAATCGGTCTTCATCCAATCTATCCGGTGTTCTCAAATGTTAATGCAGGATTTTTAGGTGCCGAAGGGTTCCTGACTAGTGCAGGAGGGTTTGATTACAGTAGAGATTATTCAGAAGTGGGAGCAGCAATAAGTGTAGAAGATGCAAAAGGGAATTCTTATCCTGCAAGACTCGAGTCCAATGGAAGAGTGTATTTTGATAAATTACCGGTAACAGAGACGAAGTATACGGTGGTCATCGATATACCTGGACATTACACGACCTATACCCCTCTTGAAGTCGGACGTAAGGAAAACGGTATCGAAATAGGAGAATATCTCAATTACAGAACAGCGGTATCGAAACCAGGAGATATCAACAAAGATAATGCAATCGATATCCATGATGCGATCATGGTAGAAAAGCATTGGGGCACGGATTATCGAAACACTGACATCAACTTTGATGGCACGACAGACGCAAAAGACTTTAAGCTTCTTGAAAAGTACTACTTAAGTGAGAATGATTTTGTATTGGATACCCCAAACCCAGAAGAAGAAGCTGAAGGAAAAACAATAGAATCAATCAAGAAAGCCTTAGGAATCACTTCATAGGTTTTAGAAAAGGGCAGTCCTTGTAACAGGATTGCCCTTTCGTTATGAGTTTAAGTGACAGAAAATTTATAATAAATAGAAAAACAACTCTTTTTCTGATGAAAAATTAACGTTATGATAGAGATGATTTTACTTACAACTAAATCCGGGAGTGTTGACAGTGAGTTTAGGGATGCTAATTAAATTTCATCGGGAAAAGAAGGAACTGACACAAGAAGAGCTCGGTAGGGGAATCTGTTCTGTTACACATATAAGTAAAATTGAGAGAGGGATCACCCAGTATTCATCAGAAATTACAAGCATGATCAGTGAAAAATTGGGCATCCATTTGGAAAATGAAATGGAGTCCCTACAAAAATATGAACGGATGCTTGAGCAATGGCATGACAGCATGATTATGCAGCAAGTTAGTGAGATGGACCGACTTAAAACAGAAATTGAGAAACACTCTTTATTCCTTATACATACGATTAAGAATAAATACACTTTATTACATGCCAGATATCTTCTGCATCAAGGGGATTTAGCCAGGGCCAACAAGCTGCTAGACAAAATGAATAATGAGCTTAAAGAGCTGAATACATATGAATGCAACCTGCTTTATCACCTGTTGGGAATGGCAAAAATTCTGAGCGGGAATTTCAAAGAAGCATTGGAATATTTACTGAAAATTAACGAACGAGACTACTATAATCAGGAGTTTTTTCACCAGATTGCCATTTCTTATCTTAACCTCCAATTGAAAGTCAAAGCCTACTATTACAGTGAGTTGGCTTTGGAACACTTCAGGAAGACGAGTAACTATAAAAAAGTCATCGACGCAGAAACCATTAAGCTGATCAGTGAGGGCAGAAATGAGCTCTGGGATTTCGAGGAATTGGTGGCAAGATACCATCGTCTAATTGCCCAATGCGACATGATCAATGAAAAAACAAAGAAGGCAGCACTGCTCAGTAATCTGGCATATGAGTATGCCTTTAGAGGAGAAAATAAAAAGGCTGCAGATTTCTATAAAAGGACGCTGGAATTGTTAGAGGCAACTCCCCGGAGCCCAGTGTATCTTAATAATTTGATAGGCTATATCTATTGCAGCCTGCAAAATGACATCGCTGATACGGATTTGGCAGGGTTAATAGAAAAAGGTAAACAGTTGTCAAAGATGATTGAAGATCACAGCAGTTTTATGTTTTTTCAAATGCTGAACCTGCTAGAAAAGAAAGAAATGGGAGCCTATCATGAATTTATTGAAAAGAATATCATTCCCATGCTGGAGAAAAGCGGAAAGATTCATCAGCTGCGAACATATGAAAAAACAATGTATGAGCACTACATTGAGGTTGGAAACCATCTGAAAGCATTGGAATATGCAAACAGGCTGATAAAAAATGACTAGATGATAGAATTGGAATTCAGTCGCTTAATCAGCTGCCGAACTTAAAAACGCAAAGGAGGATCAACATGCAAACAAAAGACCAATTAATCAATTCATTTAGTGACATCAATATGAAAGAGTATTCAATGCCGATTATCTGTATTTACAATAGCCCTTCCGATTACAAAGGGATGTTTGTGGCAAGACTGTTCGATGTGAATAAACCGACACCGATCATTCTGATGAGACTTACATTGGACGCAATCAGAAGTGAGATTCCGGTAGGTTTTACACTTGTCCCTAAATCGGCTGGAGAAGATGCTAATATTGTAGAATCCTATATTTGACAGCAATGATGAGACTCTAATAGAAAGAAATAAACCACTCTTACCATAGGGGCGGCATGATGTAATCTTCCCATCAACTCCTTGCAAGATAAGGATTTGTTAGTAAGGTGAGAGTGAAATGCTACCATTTTGCTATCAAAGAGATAAGTTAAGAAGCTTCTCATAAGTTGAGTAAACTTATGAGAAGCTTCTTTTTTATTTTAGGTTAAGCGGAGTAATAAAATCTTTAAATTAGACTAGAGGAAAAATGTAATTTATATAGAAAATACTCTAATTCTTTTATTTTCGTCGTTTGACAAGGGTAACTGACCATGAAATGATGGGGATATGCAACTTCCCCCAACCTCAAGCTTTTTATATTATGTCAGTACATTGGCCATCCTCAGCAAATTGAAAAACTACTTTGCTCAACTTCTAAATCATTCTTTTCTTATATCTTTTTTCACCAAACAATACTGAACTGCATTACTCATTTACCTATAGAAGATAATATCTACATTCAAAGGTTTGTTCTTTGAGGAGGTGATAGATCCGACAAGTAAGTTTATTGACATTCGTTCTAAATTAAATGAAAGGAGGAATTTGATGGGTCACGATATTTCAGGCTTCAATAAGGCGAAGGAAGAAGTTGCTTATGCACGATTTAGTAAGTGTAATTATAATGCACTTACACTTTACGATTTACTTGATGCCAATGATTACTATGCAGGAGTCAGTGGGTCTGGTGGACACTCTATGTTTTCCGTACCTCAAATTGAAAAGGCTATAGTGGACTATGATCAATTACTTGCTAGAATAGATTCAAAAATAAAAGATGAAAGTTGGGATCTAAAGCAAATCTCTGAGTTTTTACAAAATTGTTTAGCGACAGCAAAAAAAGAAGGGAGTGTCGGAGTGTATTTTGGATGACATTTTAAAGACTGTACGTTTCTCCATTTGGCTTCTTTCGCTAAATATCCACTTAGTAGTATCTCGAAGTTAAACATCCCAGTTCCTTTTACCCCTCAAGTAAAGTTAAGTAAATCCAATCAATGATACAAATATGTGGAGTGGTTTAATTGGGGCGGCATGGTGTAATCTGCCCCCCTGCTTTTAAAGAATTCACAACACAAAAAAACAGCATACCTAATCCCTCAGGATTAAATATGCTGCCATGTTTGTATCTCTAAACCTTAATACACCTTATCCCCATTAAAAATAGAGTTCTTCACAATCACGTAATCTACGTGACGGATGGAGTCTAAAGTAGTTCCTCCAGCGTAGGAGATAGAAGATTGAAGATCTTGTTCCATTTCGGTTAATGTGTCCTGTAAGGAGCCTTTATGCTCGACGAACATTTTTTTGCCTTCTACGTTTTTCTTTTCGCCTTTTTGGAATTCGGAGGCGGAGCCGAAGTATTCTTTGACTAGCTTTCCTTCTAATTCGATCGTTTCTCCCGGTGATTCTTCATGGCCGGCAAAAAGTGAGCCGATCATGACCATTGTTGCACCGAAACGTACGGATTTTGCGATATCGCCGTGTGTACGGATTCCGCCATCGGCAATGATTGGTTTGCTTGCAGCCTTTGCACACAAACGAAGTGCTGCCAACTGCCAGCCGCCCGTTCCGAAACCAGTTTTAATTTTTGTGATACATACTTTACCAGGGCCAATCCCGACTTTTGTTGCATCTGCGCCGGCATGTTCCAGTTCACGTACAGCTTCAGGTGTACCAACGTTCCCAGCAATGACAAAGCTCTCTGGCAAGTGTTTTTTGATATGCTGGATCATATTGATGACAGCATTTGAATGACCATGGGCAATGTCGATCGTGATGTATTCAGGAGTAAGCCCTGCTGCTGCAAGCTCTTCAACGAATGAGTATTCTTCTTCTTTCACCCCAACACTGATGGAAGCGTAAAGGCCTTTTGCATGCATATTCTCTATGAATGACTGGCGCTTTTGTGGCTCAAAGCGGTGCATGATATAAAAATAGTTGTTTTCAGCAAGATAAAGGGCAATTTTTTCATCGATGATTGTTTGCATATTTGCTGGTACAACAGGAAGCTTAAATTGACGGCCACCAAGTGTCACCGTAGTATCACACTCAGATCGGCTGTTTACCACACATTTATTTGGGACTAACTGAATATCTTCATAATCAAATACATTTTCCATGAGACACACCCCTAAAAAATTATTTTCATAGTAATGTTCGATAAAATCTTAACACAACAAAAAATCCAGACTAAAAATGGGCAGAGTTGTTCCACCCATTCGTAGTTAGGATTTTACGGCTCCTAGTAGAAACTCTTAGACCATATTTCTAAGAATATACGAATGAAACTTTATAAGTAATTTCAACACAAGTTCGATTATAAACGAACTTTTATGATGTGTAAATGATAATTGTTCGTATTTTATTAAAAAATAGTTAGGATTTCATTTGATATCTACTTGGAACATAGATTTTCACTGTTGTAGAAAAGAATACATCTCATATTAATTCGGATACAAGAAAACCCAATTATCAACAATTTTTACAACACCTTCATACTCACTTAACATTCCATCGGTAGAATTTTAAATGTTCAAAAAAGTTCGGTGGAGGTTAGTGATGAAGAAAGAGAAGCGTAAGTTTGGTAGGAAGCTGCTGTCGTCATTTATGATTTTAACTATTGTGGGAACGAGTTTTCAGCCGGCCGTGCCGCGCGCAGTGGTGCATGCGGAGGAAGAGGTTAAGGAGATGGAAACCACTCCTGTAGAGGCAACAAACCAGGAGGAAAAAAGTGAGCCGATGGAAAGTACGGAGCCACTAATTGATGAACAGGTAGAACCGCAGCCACCTGAAGTGGAACCGGTGGAAGAAGAGGTTACGGAAGAACCTGTAAAAGAAGAACCCGTAGTGGAAGAGCTGGAAACAGAAGAACATCAAACAGAAGTTGCCCCTCCAGCCGACCAGAAAGAAGAACAATCAGAAGAACCAACTGAAGTACCACAAACGGAAAAAGAAGCCATCACAGAAGAGCTGAATTACAACCTGCTCCCGCATCTACTCATCACAGAAATTTCTCCGAATTCTGCCGGTGCCGGGACTGATTATTATGAGTATGTTGAGCTTTACAATAATACCGATCAAGCGATATCTACAGCGAATCTAAATTTTATTTATACATATACGGATACAGGGAGGGAGATTCCTTTCGCTGTACCTGAAACAACCATTGAACCACAAGAAACCCTTGTATTCTGGTATAACAACGGAGACCGTAGTTTGGCTGATTTTAACCAGAACTATGGGTTGGCATTAACGGAAGAACAGGTGGTTTCTTACAAAGATGCCTTCCCGGGCTTTGCGAATGGTGGAAACCGCGCGTTGGTGATAAAGGATAAGCAGGGGAAGGAATTAGTCTCTGCCAGTTATCTTGGAAACGAGAATGATAACAGAGGAGCGGGAATTGAGTATAAGTTTCCGGCGAGCGGGACGGTGATGGACAAGCATGCGGTTCTTGCGTTGCCAACGCCTGGGTCCATTGAAGCGGTTCAAGTTCCCGAGCAGCCGGTAACAGTAGAAGAAGAGGAAGCACCTGTCGCTGACCAAACACCGCCAGTGATCGAACACACCGCCGTTACAGAAGCGGATAGATTCACTGCCATCCCCGTTCAAGCAACGGTAACGGATGACATGGGAGTAACTGAGGCGACATTATTTTATAAAAAAGAATCAGAGGAAAGCTATACGAGTCTAAGTATGCAACAACAAGAGGCAACGTCTACCTATACCGCCGAAATCCCAGCTTCTAAGGTGAATGGACCAATTACCTACTACATCGAAGCTACAGATGGAACCCATACAGCAGCCACGGAGCCGTCCACCATTTCGGTAGAGGTGCCAGCGGAAACTTACAGTGAACTGCCCCTGCTAATTACCGAGTTGTCTCCGAACTCTAAAGGTGGAGGAACGGATTACTACGAGTTTATTGAGCTGTATAACAATACAAATCAGCCTATGAATCTAGCAAACTATACTTTTGTCTATATGTATACGGACACAGGGAGTGAGCTGCCGTTCCAGGTGCCTGCTGTGGTCTTGGAGCCCCAGGAGGAAATCGTATTCTGGTATAACAACGGAAGCAGGACGCTAGCTGAGTTTAACGAAAACTTCGGGCTGGCGCTCTCAGAAGATCAAGTGGTGGAGTTCAAAGATGTGTTCCCTGGATTTGCGAATGGCGGCAATCGTGCCCTTGTAGTTAAGGATGCGGATGGTGCTGAGGTTGTGTCAGCGAGCTATCTTGGAAGTGACAATGACAATAATGGAGCAGGCATTGATTATCATTTCCCGTCAAGCGGAACCGCAATGGTAAAGCTCCAGGGGGTGGCTGCGCCGACACCAGGTACTGCAAAAGAAAGCCAGGTGCCGACCAAGCCGGTGGAGCTGGAGGAAATTCCGGAAGATAAGATAGCGCCTATGGTAGAGCATACGCCTGTCACCAATGGCATTGCCTACTCGCCAATTCAGATTGAAGCAACAATTACAGACGATATGGCGAACCCTTTTGCGACTTTATTTTATAAAAAGGAAGGGGACGAGACATTTACTTCATTGTCCATGAACCCAACGTCTGAAGGATCTTCTGTCTATACGGCAGAAATACCAGGGGCGGATGTTTCAGGGGATGTCGTTTATTATGTGGAAGCTTCGGATGGTTGGAATGTTTCCAAGACGGAAGAGTTCACGATTGCGGTAGAACAAATGGAAGTGGATTATCAGTCTCTGCCGCCATTTTTGGTAACAGAAGTGGTTCCGGATTCGACGAATGTTGGGTCGGCGGACGGCTATGAGTTCATTGAAATCTATAATAATACGAATCAGGATTTGAGTTTTAAAGATTATAAGCTTTATTATCGTTACGGAGCGGAGAGCGCGACAGATGTGGTGTGGCCTTCGATTCCGGATGATGTGGTGATTCCATCCAAGGAAACGCTTGTATTCTGGATCATCAATGCGCAAAACCGCGAGCAGACGGTGGCTGATTTCAATGCCAATTACGGTTCGAATCTGGTGGAGGATCAGAATATCGTCCGCATCTATAGCGACGGCATGGCCAATGGTGCGATGCGCGGACTTGTAGTGGCAACAAATTCAAAACAGGAGCTTGCGGTTGCTTATTACAATGATGTTCCGAATGTGAAGGATACGGCGGCCAATTTGGGTGTGTTTTATCAATACCCGTTGGACGGCACGACGCAAATGATCAAGACAAATGCCGCGGAAAAAGCGGCAACGCCTGGTATGGTGGAGCCTTCACAGGTGCCTTCGGAAACTGTGAAGATTGAAGACGATACGGTTGCGCCGACCTATGAAAATTTAACGAAGGTAACCGAGATTGATCAGACGGAGAATATTGAAATCGTTCTGGATGCGCAGGACGACAAGGAAGTGAAAACGGTCCGTTTATTTTACCGGACGAACGACCAAACGGAATACAAACAGGCCATCCTGACAAAGGATTACAATGACCTGCTTTACCACTATACAGTCTACTCTCCTGAAATTATCGCCAAAGAGTATGTGGAATATTACTTTGAAATTTCAGATGGCATGAATGAAGTGACGACAGAGACGTATAAGGTGAATGTCACAACGGAGCTAGATTTCTCCAGCCTTCGATTGAATGTAAAAGAAGGGGAGATTCTCGCTGGAGAGAAGATATTGAAAGGGACCTCGAGCACGGATTCCCCTGAAGATGTGAAGCTTTTGATAGATGGTGAAGAAGTTGAAGGAGAAACGTTCCAAGCTGTCGAGCATACCTCTTATTTTGCTTTTGAGGTAAGCGGCATCAACACCTTCTTCCAAAACGGTGTTACCATGGGAGATGAGGTGCTGCACATTTTTGATGATTGGATCAATGAATGGCAGACGATAACCGTTCCGATTAACCCGGCTAAACTGGAGCTTGGAGACAATACGATTACGATTCGAGCGGGTAACAAGGCTTCCCCGCTTGACCTGGAATCTGCGGACAATCGTGACGATTATAACCTTAGAAATGTTCGCCTCGTTTTGGCAGATGGAACCATTCTGCGCGATGCGGTGAAAAATGACCCTGCTCAAGTATTTGACATGGGGGATGACGGAACAGACCGCATTTTTGAAGACTTTACTTTTAAGGTAACAGGTGAACAGGCTCCGTCTAAATCTTATAAATGGGATACGACTTCCGTTTCGGATGGGGAGCATGTGGTTTCTGCTAAGGATGCAGATGAGGAGATCTCAACAAAGGTAATGGTTGATAATACGGCCCCAAGCATCACGACTTCCTTAGAAGAAGGGAAGGAATACAAGGGTGCTTTTACACTCGATGTGACAACAACCGATGCGATTGCTGGTGTAAAAGAAGTGAAGACGCTACTTGATGACAAGGAAATCGCGACACCTTTTGAAACGGCTTCTTCTAAGCTTTCGGCTGGTGAGCATACGTTGAAAGTTGTGGCGATCGACGAGGCAGGAAACGAAGCTGTAAAAGTCGTGCATTTTTCTGTTGTGAATGAAAATCCACTAAAACCAGAGCTCGTTTCTCCAGTGGATGATGCAAAAACCCCTGTTGACGGAGACCCGACATTGAAGGTGAGGGTGGCCGATCCGACTGATGATCAACTAGATGTTACTTTTTACGGTGGCTATAAGTATGATGTAACCCAAGGTGATCGCATGAAGGGCTTTAAAAATGCCAATGAAGTAGAGCCGCCGCAAACGATGGTGCCAGAAGGCGAGGAAGCTTTCACAGAAGAGGATATTGCCCTTGTTTCTAAAGAAGACGGGGAATATCTGATTACGGACTCTTCGACGGAGTTCCCATATCACCGATTTGATGTTACTGTGGATGCTTCTATTCAGGAAGGCGATAAGGTCGAGCTTGTGTGGAGAGGGAACTCCCTTGAAGGCAGGAAGGTGACGATGTATGCCTGGAACCACATGTCCAATAAGTGGGAAATTATTGACTATAAGATTGCTGGAACCGAAGACTTTGACTTGCAAGGTGAGGTCGCAGTCGCTGATTTTGTAAAAGACCATAACATCAACGTGCTTGTTCAGGATGAAATTCCAGCGTCCTCTGAAGATTACGATTATACCTTTGTCTGGATGTCAGATACGCAGTATTACTCGGAAAGCTTCCCGCACATCTATGAAAGGCAAACCGAATGGATAGCGGAAATGGAAGAAGAAATGAAAATTGAGTATGTGTTCCATACGGGGGATCTTGTGAATATGGCCGATCAAGAGTCCCAATGGAATTACGCTGATCAATATATGGGTGTCTTGGACGAGCGCGAAATTCCATATGGCGTGCTTGCGGGGAACCATGACGTGGACCATAAAACGAATGACTACACCCAGTACTATAAATACTTTGGCGCGGACCGTTTTGAGGACAAGCCTTATTACGGCGGGACATACAAAAATAACCGCGGACATTATGACCTTATTTCCTCGAATGGAAATGACTATATCATGGTCTACCTCGGTTGGGGTGTGGAGGATGAAGGAATTGCCTGGATGAATGAAGTGCTTGCTGCCCATCCGGACCGCATGGCAATCTTAAGTTTTCACGAATACTTGCAGGCAACGGGAGTGCGTCATCCGCTTGGCGACAAGTTATATGAGGAAGTCGTGCTGCCAAACGAGAATGTCATTGCTGTGTTGAGTGGCCATTATCATGAAGCGCAAACACTAATTGATGAAGTGGACGATGATGGAGATGGAGTGCCTGACCGCAATGTCTATCAGATGCTTGCCGACTATCAGGCAGGGCCTGAGGGTGGACAAGGCTTTATGCGACTGCTCCATTTTGATACGGATAATAACCGGATTGTCGTGAATACGTACTCTCCGTACCTTGATCAGTATAATTATTATGATACTGAAAACTATCCTGGAAAGGACGAGTTTGTACTGGATCTCGACCAACAGCCAAAAGAAAAACGAGTTTCGACTGACTACTTTGCTGTGAACGTTTATACGGAAGTGGAGATTGGCAAGCAAGAAGCTGTTTCGAGCGGAAGTGTGGCGGAGATGGTGTGGGAGGATCTTGAGGAAAATCAACGCTATTGGTGGTATGTAGAGGTAGAAGATGAGCACACGGGACGTACAGTTTCAGATATTTGGACATTTACAAAAGGTGCCATGGCAGAAGTGCCTTCTACGCCGGATCCAACAAATCCTAGTGATGAGCCCGATCCTGTTGACCCTATGCCTGCACCGGTTGATCCAAATCCGGAGCAACCTGTAATTCCGGATGACCCGGTGGAGGAAAACATGCCAGGAAAACCTGGTGAAGACGCTAAGGAACATGAACAAAAACAAGAGAAGAAAGTGAATGGGGAAAAGCTTCCGAATACCGCAACCAATTTATATAACTTCTATACCATTGGACTTATTCTGCTGCTGATAGGAACAGGCTGCTTAGTATATTTGAGAAAGAGAAGAAGCGAAGCGTCCTATAGGTAGTTCATTGAGGCACATCGAAGAAATGTATAAGATTTAAAATAGCTGATAGTTTACCTCTTGTTTCGGTTTAATGGGGGCTTCTCATAAGTTGAGCAAACTTGTGGGAAGCCTCTTTTTCATTTATTAGGTTACAGGGAGATACGCATTTTGGGTGATTTGATCATCATAAATTATTATAGGAATATCGGATACAGATACATAATTGTCGGTTAAAGATGTTGTGTAAAAACTGATGATTTTTAATAATAGAAGTAAGCGTATGATGAAACCAATGAGAAAGGATGGTAAAAATGGAATCACTAAAAGAAAGGTTAGGTCCCCTTACAAATGAGCAGGTTGAACAATATGACAGGGATGGATACATTTTAATAAAAAAAGGATGTAGTCATGATTTAATTGAGACGTTTAACGCACATATACACACAATACGATCAGCAGATGTAATGCCAGAGTGGGCTGCGGTTGAACCGGAAGACCGCTTTAAACTTCGCGTATTTAATCCACATTTACATGATGGCTTTGCACTACAAATGATGAAACTTCCAATTGTTCGAGGAGCGCTCGCTCAGATAATGGGTGATGAAGCTGTTGGGGTACAAAGCATGTACTTCTATAAAGAGCCCGGTTCTAAAGGGCAGGCAGCACATCAGGATTATTATTATATCCGGAATCATCCAAATACAATGGTTGCAGGATATATCGCCTTGGAAGAAATTGATGAAGAAAATGGCTGTTTATGGGTAATTCCCGGGTCACATAAATATGGCTTATTGAAACATGGTAAAGTGAAGAGAGTAAATGAACATGAACCATGGACGGATGAAACAGAAGGAATAGATCTGTCAAAAGAAATTCCCGTCAGAATGGAAAAAGGGGATATTCTATTCTTCCATAATTTATTGGTACATTCATCAACACTAAATCGCTCAGACAACAGATGGAGAAAGTCTTATGTTTGTCATTACATCAGACATGATTCTGAAATTGAACGTGAAGATTTAAAGAGAAAAATTCCTTTATACTAATGAAATTTAATCAATATCTTAGGATAATCAGTATCATATGATAAGGATGGACAGGAACAATGGAAGTAAATTCTTTAAACATTTTAAGTGCAGGTGCAGGAACAGTAGTTTATCCGCCTGGAGGACATTTTGGCCCAAGAAAGCAAGTGAATTATCAACTCGTTTTTCTTCATACTGGTAAAATGAGTGTTTCTATAAATCAAAAACATCATTACGAAGTACCTCAAGGAAACTTATGTTTATTGCAACCAGGCAATCTGGAAGAATTTCATTTCGCTAAAGATCAGGAAACATGGCATAGGTGGATTGATTTACACGTAAAAAACATGCCATCCGAAATGGAAAATAAATTAAAGTTTCTCCCTTTTTACATGCCTATTTCTGATGCCATGAATCAAATAACCGATTTAATGTTACAGATTCAACATACAGGACAAACAGGAATTACCAATACGAAGTGTACACTGGGAGCCGCAGTTTTAGAGTTATTCATTGAAGAAACACTAAATCAATCAAACGTTGATCGACTTTACCATCCAGTTGTACTGAGGGTAAAGTCGATTATTCATAAGCGTTTCTATGAAGAAATAACAATAGCGGACCTGGCGGAAAACGTCTCCATTTCACCGGATCATCTTGTTCGCTTATTTCGCAAACATGAAGGGGTTACGCCTAGTCATTATTTATGGGAAAGGCGCATTAATAGAGGCATTGATTTACTTCAAAATACAGGATTAACGGTCAGTGAGATAGCGTATCAATCAGGATTTAAAACGTCACAACATTTTGCCCGGCTAATTAAAAAACATACAAATCGTACACCCACAGAAATAAGGATGGAGTATAGGGAAGGTAGAAATAAATAGTTACTTAAATCCCTGTTCCAAAACTAGAGTCTTCACCTTTATATTGTATGGAAGGGTTGGGTGATATAATTGCAGTTCGGATGCATCTTCACTTGCAACTTCAACTGTTACAGGGCTGTTATAGGCGCTTTTTTGGGTGGGGTACCACGGGCGACCGGTTTTGGCTAGAACAAATACACCGTCGTTTCCACCGAAAAATCTAAAGGTAGAATCAAGAGATGGAAATTCGTTAGGCAAAGGTGATAGAAATTGACTCATTTCACTAAGGTCCGGTGCGGGTAAGCCGATTTCGCATATATCATAAAGGCCTATCATCGGATTTGTCGCGGGATTTGGCCTTTCTAAAATTTCCATAATGTTTCCTTCGGGATCATGGAAATATAGCTGCTTTCCTTTCCAGAACATACTTGTTTCTCCCTGCTCATTTTCTAACAAAACACCAAGCTTCTCTAATTTTCGATACATATAGTGAAAGTGTTCCAAACCGGTTCGAAATGCAGCATGATAAAAGGGCTTTTGCTCCGAATGAATAAATGTGAGTCTTGTACTTCCGACTCCGACCGTAAAGTAGTCCTCAAAATCCTCCAATAGAGGAAGCTCCATAACCTCATGGTAAAAAAATTTCATCTCATCTAAACAAGTGGTCTCTAACGTAATTTTTATTATTTTCATGATAACAACTCCTCCCTTTACTAATAGTGTATAAGTTTTATTGAAAGAAGGAATTGGTAGTTAGAATGGACTTCGCTCGGTCTTTTGGAGTAGATAGATGCTTGGAAAAAGCATTGTGGTTTAGGAGGGAATGGGTAGAAAAAGGCTTCCTGCTACATTATCTGAAGGGGATTTCCGGTTTATTCTAACAGTTAAGGGCTGACACTCACGTCAGCCCCCTTTCACTATACAGCTGTTGCTTTTCTTGCAATAGCCAGATGAATCAGTTCCACCATAATCTGTTCTTTCGAACGCAGTCTTAGCTTCTGAAATGCCCGCCAAGCTCGTCTCTTCCGCCATTATGTGCGTCTGAGTTGATGGGGGAGGGGAGAAGGAGTGTGGCACAAAGTAAAGATAAAAATAAAAACTTGTTCAAGATATTGCCCTCTATATATATTCTACTCTATGGATTTTATCAGGAGTTCCAGAAAATTGAAGTGGGTATAATCTGGTATTTTATTTAATTCGCAATAAAAAAGCCCGGATCCGCATCGTGGACCGGGCTTTAAGGTGGTAATCTAGTCAATGGAATGGAAAAAAGTTTGCGAGATTTGTTTAGGAAAAGATGTAAGGGGTAAAGGATAAGAAAGAGGACATTTTACCTGCCAGAAGAGCAGTCAATTTCTCAACCATTTGACTACTCGTATTTGTGTGCCGTTGTCCACTTGGCTATCAATCAAAAATTCATCCATCAGCCTTTTAACTCCTGGGAGTCCGGCTCCTAAGCCGTTGGAAGTGGTGTATCCATCCTCCATGGCCTTTTTGATATTCACGATACCTGGTCCTTCGTCATGCACGACTACTTGCAGACCGGGAACAAGCTTATGAATGATTTCAATGGAAATGGTACCATTCCCTGCATACTTTACGACATTTCTGGCCAATTCCGATATGGCGGTAGTGATTCTGGCCTGATCGATATGGTTGAAGCCAAGACTTGTTGCAACCTCTCGACCAATTTTTCTTACTATAATGATATCTTTCTCATCTTTGATTTTCAGCTGGTGCTTAACAGTCATTCTACAACCCTCCAAGGGTGAGACCTTAAATTTCCTTTGGCTATAAGCAATATCAGCTAATGAGGCTCTTCTCGTCAAATGCAACAATATATGCAAAAACATCCGCTAATAAAAAAGGCCAAAAAGAAGGTCGGTTTCCACCTTCTCTTTGGCTTATGTCTAGTTCCATGCCTAGATCATTACTGCCTATTGTTAGGATTTAAAATAAATACGATCGTGCTTTTATCCAGATTGAAATCCCAGTTTACAAATATGTCATCAATTTGTACATCTAGATACTCTTCGAACAGTTCTTTTCTTTTATAGAGAAGACCTTTTTCAAGCTTTCTTTTTGAAATTGTCAATGGTTCTTCAAAACCCAGTTCAATGAGCATCTTCTCGATTTCAACCAGTATCCCTTTTCGGATAACGATAAGAGTTCGAGAGTTTAATTGATGGGAAAAAATTTGATTTGGTGCTTTTTCGGCAATTTTGCTTACATTGGAGACTTCCAATTCCACTTTGATGCTTTCCGGGTAGGAATAATCAGGTGGAAATGCATCTTCCGCGCCGATCCCTACGAATATGCCTGAAGCATTTGCTAAAGTCCAATCATAATAGAATTCGTTTATCTCCATACCGGACACATTTTTTATCAGTTCCTTCAATTCAGGCGCCAGTCTTTGCATGAGCTTATCCCGTGTCTCTTCTACAGTCAATTCATGCTTTTCATTTATTAATGCTTGTTCCATGGGAGTCAAAAAATTACGTAAATAAATGGTAATATACGGCCTCGAAATGGTTACGAAAATGGATTCCGGACCTTTTCCGAAGTGATCCCTTAATATTCTTCCGATACTGCTTGCTAATTCCAGCTGGCTTTTCTTTATCCCCATCATGTCATTCCTCTAAGAACAAAGCATCATATCTTTATTCCTTAAAATTTTTCTTTCAAACAGGGTTAATTTTTCCAAAAATAAAGAAACTTCTAAAGTACAGTATAACGCAAAAAAGAAAACAATCCCACCAATTACGCCTATATCCCAGTATCTACCTCTTTATTAATGAACACTAACCGCACATGTGAATACGCTCCTTGTAGTATTCTACACAAAAGTTTAGAAACCTTTTTTAAAAGAGTGATTACTACCTATTAATCTATTTTTTTTGTTATTCTATAAATAGGGAATATTGTGAAATTATATATATTACCTAAAAAAGGAATTTAGCCAGTTCCAAGCGAATAGTATGAAGGTTAAGAGTCATTACGGAAAAATGATAAAAACATAGATTCTCTAGGGGGTACATTGTCAATGGAAACTTCTCAGTTACAAGTCAAACGCATCTTGGATAATATCGGAAACGTCATGATCGGGAAAGAACATGTTGCAGAATTAAGCATCGTAGCACTTTTGGCAGGAGGACACGTCCTGTTGGAGGATGTGCCTGGTGTCGGAAAAACATTGATGGTGCGCTCGTTGGCAAAGTCTGTTGGCGCGGAATTCAAACGTATTCAGTTCACTCCGGACCTTTTGCCATCGGATGTAACGGGGAGTTCCATCTACAACCCGAAGGAACTGCGCTTTGAGTTCCGTCCCGGTCCGATAATGGGGAATATCGTATTGGCGGACGAGATCAACCGGACCTCACCGAAAACACAAGCGGCCCTGCTCGAGGGGATGGAGGAAGCAAGTGTGACGGTGGATGGCAATACGCTCTCATTGGGCAGCCCATTCTTTGTCATGGCAACCCAGAACCCGATTGAATATGAAGGAACATATCCTCTGCCGGAAGCGCAATTGGACCGTTTTCTCTTTAAGATGAATATGGGCTACCCGACTCCGGAAGAAGAGGTGCAGATTTTACATACCACAGAAAAACGCCAGCCAATCAATGAACTGCAATCGGTGATTACGTTGGAAGAGCTCCAGGAAATGCAGAAGCAAGTAAAAGAGGTCCACGTGGATGTCACGGTAAAGGAGTATATTGTTGACCTTGTGAATCGCACGAGAACCCATCAATCGGTTTATCTCGGTGCGAGCCCGCGTGGTTCCGTTGCGCTCATGAAAGCGGCGCAGGCTTATGCCTTTATACATGGCAGGGATTATGTCCTGCCGGATGATGTGCAATATTTGGCTAAATACGTATTGCCACACCGTATTATCCTGAAATCGGAAGCGAAATTTGAAGGAATGACAGCGGAACAGGTAGTCAAAAAAGTGATTGATCGGACACCAATCCCTGTACAAAGGTCGATGAGCCGCTAATGAGATCATTTTTCCAAAAAGCCAAAAAGGTTTCAAAATTAATTTCCTTCCTATTTCTGGTCATTATCACGTTTGTATATGCCATGTTCCAAGGGGGCTTTGTCAGCTGGTTCCTATTTTTCAGCTTTTTGCCATTTGCCCTCTATTCCTTATTGGTGCTGCTTTATCCGCTTGCCGATTTCAAGGTGGAGAGAAGCTTGAATCAGGAACAGTACAAGGCAGGGGACAGGCTGGTCGGAACCATTACGTTAAAGCGGACCATTCCTTTTCCGCTCACCTATTTATTGGTGGAGGAAGTGCTTCCAAGCAATCTCCTGTTCAGCCAGCAGACCAAGCAGGCGAAAAGAATCATTTTCCCTTGGTTCAAAAACACCATCACGTTTCAGTATGCACTGGATCGCATTCCCCGCGGGGAGCACGCTCTATCGGCGATACGCTTCAAGACCGGGGATTTCCTTGGGCTGATGGAAAAGGAAAGACTGATCGAAAAGAAAAGGAAATTCCTGGTCTACCCACACTATTCGGAAATGGTCTACAAACAGAATGAAAACAAATTTGATCAAGGTTCGACTTCTTCCAATATGAGATTGATCCGCGATACTTCGATGACAGTGGGCGTCCGGGAATACCAGCCGGGCGACCGCTTTTCCTGGATAGACTGGAAGGCGACAGCCAGAAAGAATGACATTATGACAAAGGAGTTTGAGCAGCAGCAAAGCCATGATGTGGTGCTCCTGCTGGATCGATCGCAGGACTCATCCTTTGAAGCGGCAGTCAGTTATACCGCGACGCTGACAAAAGCGGTATTGAAATATGGATCCCAGATAGGTCTCGTTTCCGTCGGGGAAGATCATTCCGTTTTCCCGTTGCGAAGCGGGGAGGAGCAGTTTTCGCAAATCTACTATCACCTGGCAAAGGTGCAGCCTAACAGCAAACGCAGCTTCGCAAAAGTGATAGAAATGGAGATCGGAAAGTTCCAGCCAACGGTGACCTTTCTATTCCTTACAGGTAAATTGACAAAGGAAACCGTGGAAAGCCTCGAAAAATTATCACATCGCCACATTCATCTGCAGGTGGTCATCACCAAGGATGAAGGGGCAAGGTTGACGAAGGAAGAGCATTCATATATGAATCTCTTAAAACGAAGAAATATTCAAGTGAAGGTTAGTAACGCTGGTCATTCAACCGAGACAATAAGTGAGGTGAGTTAAGGTGGCCACAGCCAATCCATATCAAAGAAATGTGTATGCTTTCCTTATGCATGTATTTGGCTTCATCCTGTTGCTTGAGTGGGTGCTTCCATTGGAGAAAGTGACAGACACTGCCAATCTCTATGTATTCATCGTGTTCCTGACGGTGGCGTTTGCCCTGTCCTTTCTACAGATCATTCCCATTTTGAGCATCATCGTCCAGATGGGCTTTATGATGTATTTTCTTCATGTCCTGTACATGGATGGCGTGTTCCTGAGCAGGGAATGGCTCTCCTTTTTATGGCAGGATCTGACCTTTAACTTCGATATCATATGGGCAGGTGATTGGACTTCCATGACCGGCCTGTTTCGAAGCCTGCTCCTATTTATTTTATTATGGCTTGTAAGCTATTTGGTGATCTACTGGATTCTTTATCGCAAGCAGATGCTCCTGTTTGTGGTGTTCACGGTCACATATGTGGCCATACTTGATACCTTTACGGTGTACGAGGGGAACACGGCGATTGTTCGCCTGATGATTGTCGGCCTGCTCATCGTGGGATTCGTCCATATGGAGCGCCTGAAGGAGAAAGAGGGAATCTACAAATCAGGTAAAATGCTGCTTGCATGGGGAATTCCCCTTACCGTGTTTGTTCTACTTTCTGCAACAGTCGGGTACTTGTCGCCTAAAGCGGCTCCAATATGGCCGGATCCGGTACCGTTTCTTACATCTTTCAACAAGGATAGCGGCAACGGTTCAGGCGGAGTCAAAAAAATCGGCTATGGAGAAAATGATTCGCGTCTCGGAGGGCCGTTCGTTCCGGATGACACGGTGGTATTCCAGGCAGAGGTCACACAAAAGCACTACTGGCGGGTAGAGACGAAGGATATCTATACAGGTAAGGGCTGGGATGCAACAGAGGCAGATCCGGTACCACTTGATGGCGGAGAGAACACCACAGTAGAATGGATTGCCGAAGGGGTGGAAAAGAGACCCCTGACCGCAACGATCATGATGGAAAAAACCTATCCCCATATCAACTATCCACTCGGCTTTACCGGAGTGGAAGCCGAGGAAGAAGCGTTGTATAAAATAAACCCGATCACAGAAAAGATAACCACAAGCGACTTGGAAGAGGAATCGATCCGATTGGAAGAATATCAGGTTAACTACAATTTCCCTCGATATTACATCGAATCATTGAAAAATGCCGTTCCTGGAACCGGAATGGAAAGTGAGGAGGAATTCGTCGAGCGCTATACACAATTGCCGGAAAGCTTGCCGGAGCGGGTAAGGGAACTTGCTGTCGACATCACGGATTCCTACTCCACAAGACACGATAAAGTCCAGGCGGTCGAACGCTATTTCAGAAACAATGATTTTACTTATGAAACAACAGATGTAGCGGTTCCAACAGGGGACCAGGATTATGTCGATCAATTTCTTTTTGAAACACAGATGGGATACTGCGACAACTTCTCCACTTCCATGATCGCTTTACTGCGTGCAGTCGATATTCCTGCAAGATGGGTGAAGGGATACACGGAAGGGGAAACAGTCCAAGGAGCCCAAGCCGTTAACAGTGCCAACAGAGTGCTCGAAGTAACCAATAACAATGCGCACTCATGGGTGGAGGTCTACTATCCGGAGGTTGGATGGGTCACCTATGAACCGACAAGCGGCTTCAGTAATCCCTACAGCTTCGTGTATGAAGCGGTAGACCGTAACGCAGCAGGCGAAAATGGAGAAGAACAGACCCCGGAACTGCCTGAAACACCAGAAAAGCCTGAAACACAAAGACCGGAACCAGGCCAAGAGGACATTGATGAAGGTGGGGGTTCTTCGAAAGGAGCAGGTACAACTTTTGATTTTGAGCTTACATGGAAACCGGTGCTCATCACTCTTGGTGCAGCGATTTTATTATTCTGCATTCTCTACTTCACAAGAAACAAATGGAAGCCTTATTTTTATATTGCACGGTACAAGGGTCGCAGAGATGAGCAGGCCTTCGGCAAAGCGTACAACACCTTATTAAAGCAATTCCATTCCATCGGACTAGTGCGGGAGGATGGGCAGACTTTAAGGGAGTACGCTAAGTATATCGATAATTTCTACCGGAGCAGCGATATGCAGAGCCTGACGTCCCACTACGAACGAGTGCTATACCGTGGAAACTCATCTCGGGAAGAATGGGAGAAATCGGTGGAATTATGGGAAAATTTAATTAAAAAGGCATCATCTTGACCTCCTAGAAACACATTGATAGAATAAGGACAAATTTAATCAAATAAGTATTGGCTTCATATATCCTCGATAATATGGTTCGAGAGTCTCTACCGGGTTGCCGTTAACTACCCGACTATGAAGGCAGTTTATTTCTAGTAAACTAGGATTCTGCCTTCTTATGTATATATGAGGGGGAAATTCTGGTTTTTTTGTGTTTTTCAGGCATATCTTTCCTTTTTACGGTCAAAATAAGCGGAAAGCCGTGCTCCGAAATAAATATTCTATTATGAGGTGAATTGGGTTGGAAGGTATTCAACAGATGGTCGTCGTTTTAGACTTCGGAAGTCAATATAATCAGTTAATAACTCGTCGTATCCGTGAGTTCGGTGTTTACAGTGAACTGCACCCGCATACGATTACAGCGGAAGAAATCAAAAAGATGAACCCGAAAGGAATCATTCTTTCAGGTGGACCGAACAGTGTGTACGGAGAAGGTTCTTTCCGTTGTGATGAGGAAATCTTTGAGCTAGGCATTCCTGTTCTGGGGATCTGCTACGGCATGCAATTAATGACAATGCATTTTGGCGGAGTGGTGGAAAAAGCAAGTCACCGTGAGTACGGCAAAGCGCTTGCTACTGTTACGAACCAATCTGCGTTATACAGCGAGCTTCCTGATCAGCAGGTTGTGTGGATGAGCCACGGGGATCTTGTAGTAGGAGCACCTGAAGGCTTCGTGACAGACTTAACAAGTCCATCATGCCCGATTGCCGGCATCAGTAATGAAGAGAAAAAAATGTACGGTGTTCAATTCCATCCGGAAGTACGTCACTCTGTGTACGGAAATGACCTATTGAAAAACTTCGTCTACAACGTTTGTGGCTGCACAGATAGCTGGACCATCGAGAACTTCCTTGAAATTGAAATGCAAAAAATCCGTGACATCGTCGGCGACAAGAAAGTACTATGCGCACTTAGCGGCGGTGTAGACTCTTCTGTAGTAGCGGTTCTGATCCACAAAGCAATCGGTGATCAGTTAACGTGTATTTTCGTTGACCATGGTCTGCTTCGTAAAAATGAAGCCGAGCAGGTAATGAAAACATTCAGCGAAGGCTTCCATATGAATGTGATCAAGGTTGATGCGAAAGACCGTTTCTTAAATAAACTAAAAGGTGTTTCCGACCCAGAGCAAAAACGTAAAATCATCGGTAACGAATTCATTTACGTATTTGATGATGAAGCGTCCAAACTCGAAGGCATCGATTATCTAGCACAAGGAACACTCTATACAGATATTATCGAGAGTGGTACGGCAACAGCACAAACAATCAAATCCCACCACAACGTAGGCGGTCTTCCTGAGGACATGCAGTTCCAGTTGATCGAACCGTTGAACACATTGTTCAAGGATGAGGTTCGTGCACTGGGAACAGAAATGGGTATTCCGGATGAGATCGTATGGCGTCAACCATTCCCAGGTCCAGGCCTTGGAATCCGTGTTCTTGGGGAAATCTCCGATGAAAAGCTTGAAATCGTTCGCGAATCCGACCATATTCTACGTGAAGAAATCAAGAAAGCGGGCCTTGACCGTGATATCTGGCAATACTTCACGGTATTACCTGATATCCGCAGTGTAGGAGTAATGGGAGATCAGCGTACGTATGACTACACAATCGGGATCCGCGCCGTTACTTCCATCGACGGAATGACTTCTGACTGGGCACGTATACCATGGGATGTGTTAGAAATTATCTCTACACGTATCGTAAACGAAGTGGATCATATCAACCGCGTCGTGTATGACATTACAAGCAAGCCACCTGCAACGATTGAGTGGGAATAGGTAGAAAAGCTGACTGGATTCATGCCAGTCAGCTTTTTTATGTGTAAAAAACGAATAAATATTAAATTATTGTCGAAAATGTTCGTATTTTGTATTGACGAGCTACTGGTTGCTTGGTAAAATAAGAGCAGAAATCATATCTTATATAGTTCAAATCTCGTATAAATTTGGGAATATGGCCCAAAAGTTTCTACCAGGCTACCGTAAACGGCTTGACTACGAGGTGTATGGAATGGTGTATGACTGCTCTTAAATGGAGAAGCCGTATGCATTTCCCTATCCTCGTCTGTCAACGCCCCTGGTATCCAGGGGCGTTTTCTTATTTATACGATCATCTGCTTCACACATTCGAGGAGGATTCATATGAAGAAATACTTTGAGTTTGAAAAATTCGGAACAAGCTATAAAACAGAATCCATTGCAGGTTTGACAACATTCCTTGCAATGGCCTATATCCTGATCGTCAATCCGCTTATGCTTTCCTTGGCAAGTGTAGGGGACTATCCGGATGCATTAAGAATGGATCAGGGAGCGGTCTTCACAGCGACGGCATTATCAGCAGCTATTGGTTGCCTAGTCATGGGACTATATGCCAAGTATCCTATCGCACTAGCACCAGGTATGGGTCTTAACGCGTTCTTCGGTTATACAGTAGTTCTTACAATGGGTATTCCTTGGCAGACTGCTTTGGCAGGGGTACTGGTTTCAGGATTAATCTTCATCGCTTTGACACTTACAGGTCTACGTGAAAAAATCATCAACTCCATCCCTGCAGAATTAAAATATGCAGTGGGAGCGGGTATCGGATTGTTCATCACCTTCATCGGCTTCCAAAATGCAGGTGTGATTGTAGGGGACGACGCAGTTCTAGTTGGACTGGGTGATCTAACAGCTGGAAATACACTTCTTGCAATCTTTGGGTTGATCGTGACAGTAGTTCTTATGGTTCGCGGCTTCAAAGGCGGGATTTTCTTCGGTATCGTTATTACAGCAGCGGTTGGGATGATGTTCGGTCTCATCGATACGCCTGCTAATGTCGTAAGCGCACTACCACCAAGCCTGGATCCGACATTCGGTGCTGCTTTTGCTCACCTTGGTGACATCTTTACTATTGAAATGCTGGTAGTCATTCTGACATTCCTATTTGTAGACTTCTTTGATACTGCAGGTACGCTTGTAGCAGTAGCCAATCAAGCTGGACTTATGAAAGATAACAAGCTTCCTAGAGCAGGGAAGGCTTTATTCGCAGATTCAACTGCAACAGTAGCAGGTGCAATTCTTGGAACATCTACTACAACGTCTTATATCGAATCATCTGCCGGGGTGGCTGCTGGTGGGCGTACAGGTTTCGCATCCGTTGTTACAGCTTTACTTTTCATTTTGTCTCTTTGGTTCTTCCCGTTGTTATCCGTCATCACTGAACCGGTAACAGCACCAGCGCTTATCATCGTAGGTGTGCTTATGGTATCTGCGCTTGGCAAAATCAAATGGGACAATTTCGAAATCGCTGTACCGGCATTCCTGACAATCATCGTCATGCCGTTATCGTATAGTATCGCAACAGGTATTGCGGCAGGCTTCATCTTCTACCCGATCACGATGATCATGAAGGGTAGAGCAAAAGAGATTCACCCTGTCATGTACGGACTGTTCGTCATCTTCATCTTATACTTTGTGTTTTTAGTTGAATAGATTACTAGATTCTGACCCCTGCTCCTTAATGGAGCGGGGGTTTTCAATATGTAGTTAGATAGATGGAAAAAACTTCTGAGGATTAATTGGGTAATGACGTTTAGTAGGTGGTGGGAACGGTAAAGACAATAGTATAGAAGAAACAACATTCGAGGGGGGGAGGATAGATTAGTAGTATAGAAGGAATTAAATGCGGAAATATTATTTTAGAAAAACAGTTGACGGGTTTATATGTTAGATGGTATATTAATATTCGTTGCTGCAAAACACGAAATTACTTTTCGAAAGAACACAGCAACAAAGAAGTTTTTTAAAAAAAGTGTTGACCTTGAAAGGTTAACATGGTATAGTAATTAAGTCGCCACGGAGCGGCAAGCTACAGAAGCGAAAATGATCTTTGAAAACTAAACAAAACAACAGCGTCCACGTTAATCTTATAGGGATTAACAAAGAACGAAAAAGAAACATAAGCTAGTCAACATTTGAGCATAAGCTCAAACTCTTTATTGGAGAGTTTGATCCTGGCTCAGGATGAACGCTGGCGGCGTGCCTAATACATGCAAGTCGAGCGGACTTACAAAAGCTTGCTTTTGTAAGTCAGCGGCGGACGGGTGAGTAACACGTGGGCAACCTGCCCTTGAGACTGGGATAACTTCGGGAAACCGGAGCTAATACCGGATAATATAAGGAACCTCCTGGTTCCTTATTGAAAGATGGTTTCGGCTATCACTTAAGGATGGGCCCGCGGCGCATTAGCTAGTTGGTGAGGTAACGGCTCACCAAGGCGACGATGCGTAGCCGACCTGAGAGGGTGATCGGCCACACTGGGACTGAGACACGGCCCAGACTCCTACGGGAGGCAGCAGTAGGGAATCTTCCACAATGGACGAAAGTCTGATGGAGCAACGCCGCGTGAGTGATGAAGGCCTTCGGGTCGTAAAGCTCTGTTGTTAGGGAAGAACAAGTGCGAGAGTAACTGCTCGCACCTTGACGGTACCTAACCAGAAAGCCACGGCTAACTACGTGCCAGCAGCCGCGGTAATACGTAGGTGGCAAGCGTTATCCGGAATTATTGGGCGTAAAGCGCGCGCAGGTGGTTTCTTAAGTCTGATGTGAAAGCCCACGGCTCAACCGTGGAGGGTCATTGGAAACTGGGGAACTTGAGTGCAGAAGAGGAAAGTGGAATTCCAAGTGTAGCGGTGAAATGCGTAGAGATTTGGAGGAACACCAGTGGCGAAGGCGACTTTCTGGTCTGTAACTGACACTGAGGCGCGAAAGCGTGGGGAGCAAACAGGATTAGATACCCTGGTAGTCCACGCCGTAAACGATGAGTGCTAAGTGTTAGAGGGTTTCCGCCCTTTAGTGCTGCAGCTAACGCATTAAGCACTCCGCCTGGGGAGTACGGTCGCAAGACTGAAACTCAAAGGAATTGACGGGGGCCCGCACAAGCGGTGGAGCATGTGGTTTAATTCGAAGCAACGCGAAGAACCTTACCAGGTCTTGACATCCTCTGACAACCCTAGAGATAGGGCTTTCCCCTTCGGGGGACAGAGTGACAGGTGGTGCATGGTTGTCGTCAGCTCGTGTCGTGAGATGTTGGGTTAAGTCCCGCAACGAGCGCAACCCTTGATCTTAGTTGCCAGCATTAGGTTGGGCACTCTAAGGTGACTGCCGGTGACAAACCGGAGGAAGGTGGGGATGACGTCAAATCATCATGCCCCTTATGACCTGGGCTACACACGTGCTACAATGGACGGTACAAAGGGCAGCAAAACCGCGAGGTCGAGCCAATCCCATAAAACCGTTCTCAGTTCGGATTGCAGGCTGCAACTCGCCTGCATGAAGCCGGAATCGCTAGTAATCGCGGATCAGCATGCCGCGGTGAATACGTTCCCGGGCCTTGTACACACCGCCCGTCACACCACGAGAGTTTGTAACACCCGAAGTCGGTGGGGTAACCTTTTGGAGCCAGCCGCCTAAGGTGGGACAGATGATTGGGGTGAAGTCGTAACAAGGTAGCCGTATCGGAAGGTGCGGCTGGATCACCTCCTTTCTAAGGAATATGACGCTGTTTGTTTTGTTTAGTTTTGAGAGAGCATTCTCTCAAAAAAATATGCGCTTGCGTCTGCAAGTGAATTCAAGAAGTTGGATTCCTCAGCGCATGGCAGCATGAAGTAACGCTCTGAAGCATCGCATGAAGTGATGCAAATCAGTAGCCATGTTCCTTGAAAACTAGATAACGTTAAGTAATATCAAGATACATTCACAAGTATCGTTCATCTTAGTAATTTTCTTTTAAGATATCATCGCTGATATCGAAAAAACATGACAATTAGTTTGTCAACGGTTAAGTTATTAAGGGCGCACGGTGGATGCCTTGGCACTAGGAGCCGATGAAGGACGGGACTAACACCGATATGCTTCGGGGAGCTGTAAGTAAGCTTTGATCCGGAGATTTCCGAATGGGGAAACCCACTGCTCGTAATGGAGCAGTATCTTTACCTGAATACATAGGGTACTGAAGGCAGACCCGGGGAACTGAAACATCTTAGTACCCGGAGGAAGAGAAAGCAAACGCGATTTCCTGAGTAGCGGCGAGCGAAACGGAATTAGCCCAAACCAAGAGGCTTGCCTCTTGGGGTTGTAGGACACTCAACATGGAGTTACAAAGGAACGGGGTAAATGAAGCGATCTGGAAAGGTCCGTCATAGAAGGTAAAAACCCTGTAGTTGAAACTTCGTTCCCTCCTGAGTGGATCCTGAGTACGGCGGGACACGAGAAATCCCGTCGGAAGCAGGGAGGACCATCTCCCAAGGCTAAATACTCCCTAGTGACCGATAGTGAACCAGTACCGTGAGGGAAAGGTGAAAAGCACCCCGGAAGGGGAGTGAAATAGATCCTGAAACCGTGTGCCTACAAGTAGTTAGAGCCCGTTAATGGGTGATAGCGTGCCTTTTGTAGAATGAACCGGCGAGTTACGATCCCGTGCAAGGTTAAGTCGATGAGATGGAGCCGTAGCGAAAGCGAGTCTGAATAGGGCGAATGAGTACGTGGTCGTAGACCCGAAACCAGGTGATCTACCCATGTCCAGGGTGAAGTTCAGGTAACACTGAATGGAGGCCCGAACCGACTCACGTTGAAAAGTGAGCGGATGAGGTGTGGGTAGGGGTGAAATGCCAATCGAACCTGGAGATAGCTGGTTCTCTCCGAAATAGCTTTAGGGCTAGCCTCATATGTTAGAGTCTTGGAGGTAGAGCACTGATTGGACTAGGGGTCCTCATCGGATTACCGAATTCAGTCAAACTCCGAATGCCAAAGACTTATCTATGGGAGTCAGACTGCGAGTGATAAGATCCGTAGTCAAGAGGGAAACAGCCCAGACCGCCAGCTAAGGTCCCAAAGTATACGTTAAGTGGAAAAGGATGTGGAGTTGCTTAGACAACCAGGATGTTGGCTTAGAAGCAGCCACCATTTAAAGAGTGCGTAATAGCTCACTGGTCGAGTGACTCTGCGCCGAAAATGTACCGGGGCTAAACGTATCACCGAAGCTGCGGACTGTTCTTACGAACAGTGGTAGGAGAGCGTTCTAAGGGCGTTGAAGCTAGACCGGAAGGACTGGTGGAGCGCTTAGAAGTGAGAATGCCGGTATGAGTAGCGAAAGAAGGGTGAGAATCCCTTCCACCGAATGCCTAAGGTTTCCTGAGGAAGGCTCGTCCGCTCAGGGTTAGTCGGGACCTAAGCCGAGGCCGAAAGGCGTAGGCGATGGATAACAGGTTGATATTCCTGTACCACCTCCACTCCGTTTGAGCAATGGGGGGACGCAGAAGGATAGGGTAAGCGCACTGTTGGATATGTGCGTCTAAGCAGCAAGGCTGAGAAGTAGGCAAATCCGCTTCTCATTAAGGCTGAGCTGTGACAGCGAGGGAAATATAGTACCGAAGTTCCTGATTTCACACTGCCAAGAAAAGCCTCTAGCGAGGAGTATGGTGCCCGTACCGCAAACCGACACAGGTAGGCGAGGAGAGAATCCTAAGGTGAGCGAGAGAACTCTGGTTAAGGAACTCGGCAAAATGACCCCGTAACTTCGGGAGAAGGGGTGCTCTGTTAGGGTGTTAAAGCCCGAGAGAGCCGCAGTGAATAGGCCCAGGCGACTGTTTAGCAAAAACACAGGTCTCTGCGAAGCCGTAAGGCGAAGTATAGGGGCTGACGCCTGCCCGGTGCTGGAAGGTTAAGGGGAGAGGTTAGCGCAAGCGAAGCTTTGAACCGAAGCCCCAGTAAACGGCGGCCGTAACTATAACGGTCCTAAGGTAGCGAAATTCCTTGTCGGGTAAGTTCCGACCCGCACGAAAGGCGTAACGATCTGGGCACTGTCTCAACCAGAGACTCGGTGAAATTATAGTACCTGTGAAGATGCAGGTTACCCGCGACAGGACGGAAAGACCCCGTGGAGCTTTACTGTAGCCTGATATTGAATTTTGGTACAGCTTGTACAGGATAGGTAGGAGCCTGAGAAGCCGGAGCGCTAGCTTCGGTGGAGGCGTCGGTGGGATACTACCCTGGCTGTATTGAAATTCTAACCCGCAGCCCTTATCGGGCTGGGAGACAGTGTCAGGTGGGCAGTTTGACTGGGGCGGTCGCCTCCTAAAGAGTAACGGAGGCGCCCAAAGGTTCCCTCAGAATGGTTGGAAATCATTCGCAGAGTGTAAAGGCACAAGGGAGCTTGACTGCGAGACCTACAAGTCGAGCAGGGACGAAAGTCGGGCTTAGTGATCCGGTGGTTCCGCATGGAAGGGCCATCGCTCAACGGATAAAAGCTACCCCGGGGATAACAGGCTTATCTCCCCCAAGAGTCCACATCGACGGGGAGGTTTGGCACCTCGATGTCGGCTCATCGCATCCTGGGGCTGTAGTCGGTCCCAAGGGTTGGGCTGTTCGCCCATTAAAGCGGTACGCGAGCTGGGTTCAGAACGTCGTGAGACAGTTCGGTCCCTATCCGTCGTGGGCGCAGGAAATTTGAGAGGAGCTGTCCTTAGTACGAGAGGACCGGGATGGACGCACCGCTGGTGTACCAGTTGTCTTGCCAAAGGCATAGCTGGGTAGCTACGTGCGGACGGGATAAGTGCTGAAAGCATCTAAGCATGAAGCCCCCCTCAAGATGAGATTTCCTTTTGCTTCTAGCAAGTAAGATCCCTGAAAGATGATCAGGTAGATAGGTTCGAGGTGGAAGCATGGCGACATGTGGAGCTGACGAATACTAATCGATCGAGGACTTAACCCAAAAAACAATGAACGGCACTTGTGAATCTTGGTAAGAAAATACGTTATCTAGTTTTGAAGGAACATCCTTCAATTGAATATGTCTGGTAATGATGGCGAAGAGGCCACACCCGTTCCCATACCGAACACGGAAGTTAAGCTCTTCAGCGCCGATGGTAGTTGGGGGCTGTCCCCCTGTGAGAGTAGGACGTTGCCAGGCAAATTTAGAGGGAAGATCAGTGCTGATGAGGCGCTGGTCTTTTTTTGTGTTTTGTTTTGTTCTTTGGATTTGTTGTGTGGGGGGATGGTACTTATTAGTGCCAGGCCCCTCTTTTTTGTTTTGGGGAGAAAGAGGTTGGGTGGTGGAGGGAGGGGCCTGGCACTGGTGTAGTCAGAGGAGGAAAAGTAAGGGTGACGGTAAGAAAAGGAGTGATTCGTACCGTATCAGAGAGGAAAAGTGGAGGGTGACGGTACGAAAAGGGGTGATTCGTGCCGTGACGGAGTAGAAAAAGGGAGAATGACGGTAAGAAAAGGAGTGATTCGTACCGTATCAGAGAGAAAAAGTGGAGGTAGACGGTAAGAAAAGGAGTGATTCATACCGTGACCGAGGAGAAAAAGTTACTAGGTATTGGCGAGTGGGGTGTGACACCATCACAACTATTAAGCTATACTAATAATCTACAACAAAGGGGGGGATTTCCATTAAACGGATTATGGTCATTGGGGTATCTGCTGGTGCTGGGAAGTCTACATTTGCGAGGAGATTGGGTGAGGCATTGGGGATTGAGGTGCATCATCTGGATCGACTTTTTTGGAAGCCGAATTGGGTGGAGGCAAGTATTGAGGAATTTGCACAAGCACAGCAGGAGATAGTGAACCACAAGCAGGAATGGATCATCGAAGGGAACTACACCGGTACATTTGATATCAGGGCGAAGCATGCGGATACGATGATATACCTGGAAATTCCACTGTATACATGCTTGTACCGGGTGATTAAGCGGTGGCTGACAAACCTGGGCAAGACAAGGCCCGACATGGGGGATGGCTGCGAGGAAAAGATGGAATGGACGTTCATAAAATTCATTTATAGCACCTATTACGCTCGTAAAAAAAAGATGAGAGAGCGATTCCGTCAATATGGAAAAGGGAAAACCATCATTGTACTGAAAAATAAACGGGAAATTGAAGATTACATAAGTCGGATAGAAAATCAAAAAAGGGTGGTTGCCAACTAAGCAACCTCCCTTTTTTAGAACTGTTCGAATCGCTTGAAATTAAAAGTGGCAAACAAAACGAATAATAACGACAATCCAACTGTTGTGATAATCACGATCAGACCATTGTCCAATAGCTCGCCATTCATGAGGACACCGGACGCATGGCTCCTGAGGTTTGTCGGACTCCATTCCATAAATCTGGTGAACAGTCCGGATGAAACGGATAGGACGGCTAGAAGGCTGATGCTGATTCCGGCGATTCCGCTGGATGCTTTAAGTAAGGTTCCTCCAAGTGTGGTGACTGATATGATAAATAGAATCCATAGGCTGTATATGCCGAGACTGGAGAGCATGAGTTTCCAATCGACAGGATTGAATAATAGATTCGTATAATACCAGACAAGTACATAGCTGGCGATGAATGAGACCAGCGCAATAATCAGCTGGGCAGCCCATTTGCTTGCGATGTATTGGAAAGGGCTGACCGGACGGACCATCACAAGTGTAAGGGAGCTGTTTTGGCGCTCCATGGATATTGCGCTCATGGATCCGAGGACGAATAATAGTGTCCCGATTGTTCCGAACTGGCCTAAGGTGGATGCCAGAACTTCTTCTCCTGAAGGAGTTGGTATTTCTATGACAGCCCCTTCCGGTAGGTTGCCGGCTGATTCCAGGATTTGTGGCATGTAATAGGTAGTGATCGGCTGGCTGATGCCGATCAGGATAATGGCGATCGGAAGCCAGATCCATTTTCCGTTACGCAGGCTTTCTGTCAGTTCTTTTTGTAATAAGGTCAGGAAATTTCTCATGAGTTCATCACCTTCATATACGCATCCTCTAGGGAATCTTGTAGTTTTTCAAAATGTAAAAGGGTCATTCTATTTTCTACTAATCTGCTTAAAAGATGATGGGTGCTGAAGGCTGTTTCTTCATAGTAAAGGGTCGCAGTATGGGTATCTTGATAGTCGATATGGGTCAGGTTTGGGATGCCAGTAAAGGTCTGCTCAAGTGATTCCGCTGTTTTGATCTGGATGGCGGAAGTGGAGTGATTCTCCTTTAAAGAAGCCAGACTGCCGTTCCATTTGATTTCCCCATCTTTAAGCATGATGACGCTATCGCAAACCTGCTCGGCATCGTGCAGGACATGGGTGGAGAACAGGATGGTCATTTTGCTTTTCAATTCTTCCAAAATTCTTAGTACATCACGTCGCCCGTTAGGATCAAGTGCTGATACCGGTTCGTCGAGAATGAGAAGCTCGGGGTCATGCAGGAGAGCCTGCGCCAATCCGAGGCGCTGTTTCATCCCACCGGAGAAGCCGCCGATCTTTTTATTTTTCACATCTGTAAGACTGACAAACTCCAATACTTCGTCAATTTTTGCCGCTAATTGTTTTTTAGGCAAATGTGAAAGCTTGCCGGCAAATTGTAGAAACTCCTTGGGCGTCATCCAGGTAAAGAAGGAAGGATGTTGCGGCAGGAAGCCGATCAGCTCACGATAGTCCTTTTTTGAATGCTCCGGAAATTGAATCGTGCCGGAAGTTGGTGTGAGGAGTCCCGCGAGCATTTGGAGGGAGGTCGTCTTTCCTGCGCCATTGGGACCGAGGAGAGCGACACATTGCCCTTTTTCAATTTGAAAGGAAATGCCTTTCACTGCTTGATGCTGTTTATATGTTTTGGTTAAGTTTTTTACTTCTGCTAACACAATCTTCGCCCCTTACTAGTTTTTTCGTCCGACGACGAAGTATAGGATCGGACCGAGGATGTTGATGAAGAGGATAATGATGATCCACAACCATTTAGGTCCGTTTGTTTCTTCCTGCTTGATGCAGCTTACAAGTGCAGCAATCGTGAGGATTGCTTGCAGAATAATAATCGGTGTGAGAATTGCCCAGTTTAATTCCATGAGAATTACAGCTCCTTTTTCTTTTTTCTATGGTAAGGCAGTATGACGAACAAGAGGTAAAACAAGGTTGGCATGGGAAATTGGATAAGTCCCCAGATTCCCCAGAACCAGGCGTAGCTTCCTTTCTTTTTTGCATCGATGAATAGGAGGATACTTTGAGTCAAAAGAACGGGAATGAGCAACGGCAGTAGAATGTATAATTCTTTATCGGTCATGATAGGATGCGGCCTTCCTGTTTTCTTTTGGTTAACACATAGAAAATGATTGGTGCCACGATCAGTGCGGATACTTGCGTTACGATAAAGATGGTGGGTGCTTGCAGGACTGCCGCAGTCAATGCAGTCAGGATGACAAGCGCCGTTATGATGAATATGCTCAACTCTTTGTGAAATGCTCTTTTTCTTTCGACTTTTGCGGCATATAGTTGTTCGTTCAATGTTTCCAAAGTGGGGATAGGAGGCGTCCCAAGTTCATCAAGCTGTTTCCAGTCCTTTTGGAGCTTTGATATTGTGTTGTCTTTTTCATTATCCTGTCTACTCATCGCAGTCCCACTCCTTTCGCAGCATTTTGATTCCATTGTGGACCCGTGACTTTACCGTTCCAGGTTTGATTCCAAGCATGGTTCCTACCTCCTCATAGGTGTAGCCGTAATAGTGGCGGAGGAGTATGGGGGTTCGGACCTCCACTTCCAGCTGATTGAAGTCCGTAAAAGTATCGCTCCATTCTATACCCTTGTTTTGGGAATTCCAGTTAAGCTGTCTGGATAGGGTGTGCATGATTCGTGTAATTTTCTTCTTTTCCCGCTCTTTTTTACGGATGGTGTCGATGTACAACCGGGATGCAATGGAGATCATCCATGTGGAGAATTTCCCCTCCGCTTTGTAGGAGGCAAGGTTTTGATAGCATTTGACCATCGTTTCCTGCGCTAGTTCGCTGCTAGTATCTTCATTCAGGGTTAGCTTCAAAAGATATTTATATAAAAAAGTATAATAGCGCTGAAACAGCAGCGTAAAAGCATCATCGTTCCCGGATATCGCTTTGTTTATAAGAGAAACATCATTTTCCTGCTCCAACTAGATGCCTCCTTTCCATGCGTCAACCATGAGACGCTCCTAAATTTAATATCGTTCACACAAAAATAAAAAAATATGAAAATTCCATCTGGTAAAAAAGACCAACCTGATAGATATTCGACATGAAACAGTAAAACCCTGTGGGGGTCTGGCCCCTCCACAGGGTTTTTTATCCTTTTTTTATTCCATGCTGGATGATGATTTGTTTTTTGGTGTCGCTTGGTATGTGGCGGTGTAGCTGGATGAAGAGGAGTCCGTTTTCGTAGGTGGCTTCGACTTTGTCATCCCTGACTGGAAAGGGCAGTTCGAAGCTGCGCTGGAAGTCGCCCTGGGCGATGCCCTCCTCAATCAGCTCATAGCCTTGAATCCCCAGGTTGATCTGTCCTTTTACTTCGAGCTGCTGCGGCCGCACGAAGAGCTGTACCTGCTCCGGGTTGACGAGACCAGGGAGACACATGACACATAAGAGCTCATTTTCTTTTTTGTAGAGATTCGTTTGGGTCTGCATGTTCTGGAAATACGGCTCAAATCCGTTCCAGAATTCATCCCCGAAAAACTGATCCCATTGTTTGCGCCAATCCCCCATATTTTTAAATTGATTAAAAGGCATCATCACGCATCACGCTTCCTTTCTACCGATAATCATCTTTCCATTAGCCTATGCAATGGAAAGTGGGTAAGTGCCTACTAAAAGTATGTCGAAATTTTTTTGAATACAAAGGTTTCGAATTTTGATATATTTCAGAATGGAGGTGTTCAACATGTCAAAAAATTTTACATGTGCAAGAAAACGATACACAGGGGAAACGACAAAATAATATGTAACAGCATGGACCATAAATGAAGAAGTGTTGTTACTTATTGGAAGGTAGGTAACAATGAATTCAATTGAAACAAAGCATATCTATTACACGATGCATTTTCTTATCTCGCTTGCGAGCGCTATTATGTTTACAACCTATGCCATTTACTATATAGAGGAGCTTGGGCTGAATCCCTTTCAGCTCATTCTTATCGGGACTGTCCTTGAGTTGACGATCATCCTTTTTGAGGGGATAACCGGCGTGGTGGCGGATACCTATAGCAGAAGGTTTTCGGTGATCACTGCGACCTTCATACTTGGCGGTGCATTTATACTTGAGGGGTCTATCCCTTATTTTTCAGATGCCTTCGCATTTGGGGCTTTGGCTATTTTCGCATCCCTTTTGGTGGCGGAGATTATCAGGGGGCTTGGCGAGACATTCCTCAGCGGAGCCGATCAGGCATGGCTTGCGGATGAAGCGGGAGAAGAGACAATAGCTGCCATTTTTGTGAGAGCCAACCAGCTACGTCTAGTTGCAAGCCTGATTGGTATCGTGGGAAGTGTCGTATTGGCCGGCATCGCATTGAATCTTCCTTATATAGTTGGTGGATGCATATACGTGTTATTGGGGATATTCCTATGCTTCTTTATGAAAGAAGAAAGGTTTGACAGAGCACCGGCAGCGGCAGAAATGCCGTTCCGTGCCATGAAATCCACTTTTTTTTCAGGTATTGGTTTTATCAAAAAGAAGCCGGTTCTCTGGATGCTTCTCCTTGTTACGGTATTGATGGGAGCTGCTTCGGAAGGCTTCGACCGCCTATGGGAAGCGCATCTGTTGGAGGCCTATGCCTTTCCAAGGATAGGGGATCTGGGTCCGGTTGTCTGGTTCGGCATTATTCACTTCATCGGTAGCCTGATCAGCATTGGGGCCATGGAATGGTATCAGCGGAAATTTGATGTGAATAGGACCCGTATCATACGAAACAGTTTGTTCATTTTTACGCTTGGGCAAATTGTATTTACGCTCATTTTCGGTCTGGCTCCATCCTTCTATTGGGCAATCTTCAGCTTTTGGGTGCTGGGGATCATCGGTTCCATTACAGCGCCGATCTACCAGACATGGCTGAATCAGCAGCTCGAAAGCGGCTCAAGGGCGACAGTACTTTCCATTATGGGGCAGGGAAACGCGGTTGGCCAAGGACTCGGTGGACCATTTGTCGGGGTCATCGCAACCAGATACTACATCCGAAGCGCGATCGTCCTCAGTGGACTTCTGATAATTCCTGCGGCAGTGCTATATGGGAAAGTGCGGAAGGTGAAATAAAATAGGGGCCTGACCCTCAGCGCTTTAAAGCGCTGAGGGTCAGGCCCCTTTTAATGTTATTTTAACTTTCTCTCATTAGGCTTTACTTCTGTAAATCTTTCGTCTTTAAATGCCTTGATCAGCGAGAATACCATCAGGATCATGATGATGGCAAATGGGAAGGCGGCGATGATGGAGGCGGTTTGCAATGCTTCGAGACCGCCTGTCCATAGCAGGATGGCTGCTGCCGCTGATTGGATGATTCCCCAAATGAATTTCACGGATCCAGGCGGGTTCAAGCTTCCATTGGTCGTCTGCATTCCCAGAACAAAGGTCGCAGAATCGGCTGATGTGATAAAGAACGTACAGATCAAGAAAATCGCCAATCCCGACATGATCATGCCAAGCGGATAATTCTGCAGGACAGAGAACAAGGCAACTTCCATTCCTTGCGATTCAATGACACTGTAAACCGGGATGTCCTTGAAGTACTCCAGGAAGATGGCAGAGCCTCCGAATACGGAAAACCATAGTCCACCGAATATCGTCGGAACCAAAAGTACACCAAGTAAGAATTCGCGGATGGTCCGGCCTTTGGAGATACGGGCAATGAAGGTGCCGACGAACGGCGCCCATGCGATCCACCATGCCCAGTAGAAAATGGTCCAGTCCTGTACCCATGTGTTGTCCTGATCAAAAGGAAACATTCTGAAGCTCATGGAAGGAAGGCTTTGCAGATATCCTCCGACTGTCGTTGTAAACAGGTCCATAATAAAGTTGGTAGGACCGGCGAAAAGCAGGAACAACATCAATCCGATTGCCAGGATGACATTCAGATTGCTCAAATATTTGATTCCTTTGTTAAGGCCTGTCTGTGCAGATAGCATGAACAGAACCGTCACGACCAGTATTACCACAAGCTGCGTCGCGACATTATTCGTGACAGCAGGCGTGATGCTCGAAAGTCCTCCACTAATTTGAATGGCGCCAAGACCAAGCGAGGTCGCCACCCCGAAAATAGTCGCAAAGACTGCGATGAAGTTGATGAATACACCGATTTTTCCATCCACCTTGTTGCCAAAAATCGGACGCAGGATCTGATTGATGACACCTGGTGTTCCTTTACGGAATTGGAAGTAGGCCAGCGCCAGGGCAATCACCGAATAGATGGCCCATGGGTGGAACCCCCAATGGAAGAATGAATAGCGCATTGCTATCCGGGCTGACTCAGCAGTTTGCCCTTCACCGGTCGGTGGGGCATAGAAATGATACATCGGCTCTGAGGCACCCCAAAATACTAATCCGATACCCATACCGGCACTGAATAACATGGCGAACCAGGTCAGATAGCTGTATTCCGGTTCATCCGTATCCTTGCCAAGTTTAATGCGGCCGTACTTAGTGAATATAAGAATAACACTAAATAATAGGAAAAAGGTGGCGGTCAATAAGTAGAACCAACCAAATTTATCCACGATGAAGCTCTGGACATCGCCTGTAACGGCATTCAGGCTGGCGTCGCCAAGCATACTGGCAGGCAGAACACCCCAGATGATGAATAAGACTGCAACGATAATAGAAACAATAAATACAGGGGTTGTTTTCTTCAACTTGTCTTCACTCCTTTAAAAATGTTCATCACTTCTCTCTTCTAAGTATTTGTTACCAAAAGGACAACTATACAAGCCTACCATTTATAGGACGATGGTCCAATTAATTTGCTTTTGGTGTTTACATGTAATAGCAGGTTCCCGTACAATTAGTAACTGAATTTGCAACGAGGAGGCAGATAATTTTGCTAGATAATAGCTTGGTTATGGTAGCAATCATTATTTTAATAAATATTGTCTATGTATCGTTTTTTACTATAAGGATGATTCTTACGCTAAAAGGGCAGCGCTACTTGGCTGCAGGGATCAGTATGGTGGAAGTCGTGATCTATGTTGTCGGGTTGGGGCTGGTTCTGGATAATCTGAACGAGATACACAATCTGATCGCCTATGCCCTAGGATATGGGATCGGTGTCATTGTCGGGATGAAAATCGAGGAGAAGCTCGCTCTCGGCTATACGACCGTCAATGTCATCACAAAAGAGTATGACAAGGATCTGCCAAGGCTTTTAAGGGAAAAAGGCTATGGGGTGACAAACTGGCAGGCGAATGGCCTCGAAGGTGACCGGATGGCGATGCAGATATTAACACCAAGAAAATATGAAGTAAGCTTATACCATACAATAAAAGAATACGATCCGAAAGCGTTCATCATTGCATATGAACCAAAAACGATCCATGGCGGGTTTTGGGTAAAAGCTGTGAAGGAAAGGAAAATCAAAGAATGGGCAAGACGCCGCGAAAACGAAGCTTTGAAGTAATGGAAAATGAGAGCATAGACCAGTGCCTCCTCCGTATGGAAAAAGAGGGGTACAAGCCATCACGAAGAATGGAAGAACCGATTTTCCAAGAGGTGGTAAAGGATGGACATAAAGAAATACTGCCAATTGGCAAAAAAATTATATTTGAAGGTAAATTGGTAGAAAAATAACACTAAAATACGAACATTAATTCACAATCCGACCTTAATGTTCATGATATCCGTTGACAAAAACCGAATTTACCGATAAGATAAACGTAGATAACAACGAAATAATGAAACCTCATATAATTTTGGGAATATGGCCCATAAGTCTCTACCCGACCGCCTTAAATTGGTCGGACTATGAGGGGAAGTTACGATCATCTATGTTTGTTATGGCAAAGGCTTGTTTTGTTATGACAGGAGCCCAGGTGGATCGCTTTCCCTCTAGCAGGGGGCGGTCTATGCTGGGCTTTTCCTATTTTCAAAAAATACAGCACCTGAAAGGATGGAACAGGATGAACGCACTAGTTGGAGTTATCATGGGAAGCACTTCAGATTGGGACACGATGAAGAATGCTTGCGAGGTGCTGGATGAATTACATATACCATACGAGAAGAAGGTCGTCTCGGCACATCGCACACCGGATTTGATGTTTGACTTTGCTGAACAAGCTCGTACAAGAGGCCTAAAGGTGATTATTGCCGGTGCCGGTGGAGCGGCGCATCTGCCTGGAATGGTCGCAGCCAAAACCACCTTGCCCGTAATCGGGGTTCCTGTTCAATCCAAAAGCCTGAACGGTCTCGATAGCCTGCTATCGATCGTCCAGATGCCAGGTGGCGTGCCGGTTGCAACAGTGGCAATCGGTAAAGCGGGTGCAACCAATGCAGGCCTTTTAGCCGCACAGATGCTTGGAGCATTTGACGAAGAAGTCGCCAATCGCCTCGATGAAAAGAGAGAAAAAACACGCTTGCAGGTGTTGGAAAGTAGTGAGCAGCTTGTTTAAAAAAATACTACCACCCTCAATGATTGGCATAGTAGGCGGCGGACAGCTTGGCAGGATGATGGCGATTGCGGCAAGAGCGATGGGCTACCGAATTGCAGTATTGGACCCGACACCCGATTCCCCATGCGGTATGCTTGCCGATATGGAAATCACGGCAGCCTTTGATGACATGGAAGCGATCAGGAAGCTGGCAGAGATATCAGATGTGGTGACCTATGAATTCGAAAACATCGATTATGAGGCGCTGACATGGTTGGAGCAGAACGCCTATCTTCCTCAAGGGAGCCAGGTGCTTCAGGCTACACAGCACCGTGTGACAGAAAAAAAGGCGATCGAGGCAGCGGGCCTTCAGGTCGCTCCTTATAAGGAAGTCCACACTCTTGGAGAGCTAAGGGAAGCAGTCATGGAGATTGGATATCCATCGGTTCTGAAAACTTGCCGCTTCGGCTATGACGGAAAAGGCCAGGTGGTCCTGAAAGATGAGTCAGCACTTGAACATGCAGCAGCGCTCCTCGAACACGGCGAATGTGTGCTGGAAAAATGGATCCCTTTTCAAAAAGAGATTTCGGTTGTGGTGGCAAGGGGAACGGAAGGACAGATTACAGCCTTCCCTGTTGCGGAAAACGAACACCGGGAAAACATCCTATATAAATCGATTGTACCAGCGAGAGTAGCGGAAGAAGTAAAAGAAAGAGCGCTCGAATATGCAGCAGCACTTGCAGAGAGCCTGGGATTGATTGGGACGCTTGCGGTGGAGATGTTTCTCCTTGAAGACGGCACAGTTTACATCAACGAATTGGCACCGCGCCCCCACAATTCAGGACATTTTACGATAGACGCCTGCGAAACATCGCAGTTTGAGCAGCACATCCGAGCGATATGCGGCCTGCCGCTAGGAAAAACGACCTTATGGAAGCCTGTGGTAATGGTTAATCTATTAGGGGAACATGTGGATTGTGCGCTAGAGCAGACTTCGGACTACGAAGACGTGAAGCTTCATCTTTATGGGAAAAAGGAAAACAAGGAAAAACGCAAGATGGGACATATCACAATCTTGGCTGATACAATGGAACAGGCTTTGGAGCGAGAGGCTTCACTGCAGATCTGGAAGAAAGACGAACGGAGGATTTTAACATGATTGAACGTTATACAAGACCCGAAATGGGCGCTATCTGGACAGAGGAAAACAGATTCCAGGCATGGCTTGAAGTAGAGATTCTGGCATGTGAAGCATGGGCAGAGCTTGGTGACATCCCGAAGGAAGACGTAAAGGTGCTTAGAGAGAAGGCTTCATTTGATATCGAGCGCATAAAAGAAATCGAAGCGGAAACGCGCCATGACGTGGTTGCTTTTACAAGAGCGGTATCCGAAACACTTGGCGAAGAAAAGAAGTGGGTACACTACGGATTGACTTCAACGGACGTGGTGGACACGGCGTTATCCTATCAGCTAAAGCAAGCAAATGCCATTTTACAAAAGGACTTAGAGCGCTTTGTCACTATTTTAAAAGAAAAAGCGCAAGACCATAAATACACCGTCATGATGGGACGTACACATGGCGTGCATGCAGAGCCGACAACATTCGGTCTGAAGCTTGCCCTATGGTATGAGGAAATGAAACGTAACCTCGAGCGCTTCAAGCAGGCGGCAGAGGGAATCGAATTCGGGAAGATCTCCGGAGCTGTTGGAACGTATGCCAACATCGATCCATTCGTGGAAGAGTATGTGTGTGAAAAATTAGGCCTGCAGCGTGCACCTATCTCCACACAGACCCTGCAGCGTGACCGCCACGCTCATTACCTGAGCACACTTGCCTTGATCGCAACATCCATCGAGAAATTTGCAGTAGAGGTTCGTGGCCTGCAGAAGAGTGAAACGCGTGAAGTGGAAGAGTTCTTCGCAAAAGGTCAAAAGGGGTCATCGGCTATGCCGCATAAACGTAACCCGATCGGTTCTGAAAACATGACAGGCTTGGCGCGTGTGATCCGCGGATATATGATGACTGCCTATGAGAACGTGCCGCTATGGCATGAAAGGGATATCTCCCACTCATCAGCGGAGCGCATCATCCTGCCGGATTCCACGATTGCATTGAATTACATGCTGAACCGCTTCGGGAACATCATCAAGAACTTGACGGTATTCCCAGAGAACATGAAGCGCAACATGGATCGCACACTTGGATTGATCTACTCCCAGCGTGTACTACTGGCTCTGATCGACACAGGAATGTCCCGTGAGGAAGCATACGACACAGTTCAGCCGAAAGCAATGGAAGCATGGGAAAAGCAGGTTCACTTCCGAACGCTTGTGGAAGGCGAAGAGAAAATCACATCCCGCCTCACTGCAGAACAGATCGAAGACTGCTTCGACTACAACTACCACCTGCAGCACGTAGATACGATTTTTACACGTCTAGGACTTTAAAAAATGGGCTCCGGGATTGCTTGAGCCCATGCAATTATAAAGACTAGTGTTGGTTTTTAAGGTGACTAGCTGTTGATTGGAGCAATAGGCGAAGACTCCTGCGGGAGGTAGCGGTAGGCTGGAGACCCCACAGGGCGAAGCCCGAGGAGGCTCCAGCACCGCCCCGCGGAAAGCGCAGCCTAGTGCGGAAATCAACAGCGGTGTTTACCAAGTGAACTATCTTCCACATCAAAAAGGAGGCAACCCCAATGCTGAAAAAAGCAGACCTTATGTACGAGGGCAAGGCGAAAAAGGTGTATGCAACAACAGATGAGAACATTGTCTGGATTGAGTACAAGAATTCTGCAACCGCTTTTAACGGGGAAAAAAAGGCAACAATCGATGGCAAAGGCCGTTTAAATAACGAGATTACAAGTTTACTATTTTCCATGCTTCATGAAGCTGGCATCGAAAATCACTTTATCGAAAAGAAGTCCCAAACCGAGCAGCTTGTCCAGAAGGTAAGCATCATTCCTTTGGAGGTGGTCGTTCGCAACGTGACTGCAGGCAGCATGGCAAAGCGCCTTGGCATCGAAGAAGGCATAGCATTGGAGCAGGCGATAGTGGAATTCTACTATAAGGATGACAGCCTGGGGGACCCGTTGATCACGGAAGATCATATTAGCCTACTGAAGCTTGCAACACCTGTAGAAGTGGACGTGTTAAAGCATTTAGCGCAGAAGGTCAACGTTCTATTATCGGAATTTTTCGCGAATAGGGGCCTGACCCTCGTCGATTTCAAGCTTGAATTCGGCAAAACGGCAGACGGAACGATCATCCTGGCTGATGAGGTTTCGCCTGACACGTGCCGCCTTTGGGATAAAGAAACGAACGAGAAATTGGATAAAGATGTTTTCCGCAGGAACTTAGGAAGTTTGACAGATGCATATGAAAAAATTCTAGCGCGTATCGGAGGAGAGCAGCATGTATAAAGTGAAGGTATTCGTAACGTTAAGAGAGAGTGTACTAGACCCGCAAGGAACAGCTGTTAAAAATTCGCTTCATAGCCTTTCCTACAAAGAGGTGGAGGAAGTGCGCATCGGGAAGTTCCTGGAGCTGACGATTGAGAAAACGGACCGTGACCTGGATGTGCTTGTTAAGGAGATGTGTGAAAGATTGCTAGCCAATACGGTAATCGAGGACTACCGCTATGAGGTGGAGGAGGTAGTGGGATCGTGAAATTTGCAGTCATCGTGTTTCCGGGCTCCAACTGTGATGTAGATATGTATCATGCAATCAAGGACGAACTAGGCGAAGAAGTGGAATACGTATGGCATGATGCCACGAACCTGGATGAATTTGACGGGATCTTGCTTCCGGGCGGATTCTCGTATGGGGATTACCTTCGCTCCGGCGCCATCGCACGTTTTTCCAATGTGATGCTTGAGGTGCAAAAGGCGGCAGAAGCAGGAAAGCCGATTTTAGGGGTATGCAATGGGTTTCAGATTTTACTGGAGTCAGGTCTTCTTCCAGGGGCAATGAGAAGAAATCAGAACTTGAAATTCATGTGCCGACCTGTTCAATTGAAGGTCGAAAACAATGAAACGCTTTTTACATCAAGCTACGATAAAGGTGAAATCATCACCATCCCCATCGCACATGGGGAAGGAAACTATTATTGTGATGAAATAACCTTGGGGAAATTAAGGCGCAATGGGCAAATTGCTTTTTCCTATTATGGTGATAATCCAAATGGTAGTCTACAAGATATCGCAGGAATTGTAAATGAAAAGGGCAATGTACTTGGTATGATGCCACATCCTGAAAGAGCGGTTTCCAGTCTTTTAGGCAGTGATGATGGGTTAAAACTCTTTAAATCTATTGTTCGCAATTGGAGGGAATCACATGTCGTTACTTCTTGAACCAAATCCAGAGATGATCAAGCAAGAGGGCATTTATAAAGAAATGGGCCTCAGCGATGAAGAGTTTTTAATGGTAGAAAAGATTCTTGGGCGCTTGCCGAACTATACGGAGACAGGACTTTTCTCTGTAATGTGGTCGGAGCACTGCAGCTACAAGAACTCAAAGCCGGTTCTGCGCAAGTTCCCAACCGAGGGACCAAAGGTATTGCAAGGTCCTGGTGAGGGTGCGGGTATCGTGGACATCGGTGACAATCAGGCGGTAGTTTTCAAGATTGAGAGTCATAACCACCCTTCTGCCATTGAACCATACCAGGGGGCGGCAACAGGAGTGGGCGGGATCATCCGTGACGTCTTCTCGATGGGGGCACGTCCGATTGCGCTATTAAACTCGCTGCGTTTCGGAGAGCTGACATCTCCGCGTGTAAAATATTTGTTTGAAGAAGTAGTGGCAGGAATCGCGGGCTACGGCAACTGTGTCGGGATCCCTACTGTAGGTGGGGAGATCCAGTTCGATCCTTCCTATGATGGCAATCCACTAGTGAATGCAATGTGTGTCGGGTTAATCAACCACGAGGATATCAAAAAAGGGCAGGCGAAGGGCGTCGGCAATACGGTCATGTATGTTGGGGCAAAAACAGGACGTGACGGTATTCACGGTGCAACATTCGCTTCCGAGGAGCTTTCAGATGCTTCCGAGGAGAAGCGTCCGGCAGTTCAAGTAGGAGATCCGTTCATGGAGAAGCTTTTACTTGAAGCATGCCTTGAGATTGTAAAATGGGACGGCTTGGTCGGTATCCAGGACATGGGAGCTGCAGGTTTGACAAGCTCGTCAGCAGAGATGGCATCCAAAGCGGGTTCCGGGATCGAAATGAACCTAGACCTTGTACCACAGCGTGAAACAGGCATGACAGGCTATGAAATGATGCTTTCCGAATCCCAGGAGCGCATGCTGATCGTCGTGGAAGTCGGCCGTGAGCATGAGGCACAGGAGATTGTAGCGAAATACGGCTTAGAAGCAGTATCAATTGGAAAAGTAACAGATGATAAAATGCTGCGCCTGATTCATAAAGGCGAGGTAATCGCAGATGTTCCGGTTGATGCACTAGCAGAGGAAGCACCTGTCTATCACAAGCCTTCTGTTGAACCGCTTTACTACAAAGAGTTCCAGGAGATGGAAGCAGACGTACCGGCAGTGGATAGCTATGAGGATACGCTTCTTGCCTTATTGCAGCAGCCTACCATCGCAAGCAAGGAATGGGTCTATGACCAGTACGATTATCAAGTCCGCACAAATACAGTGGTAGTGCCTGGCTCCGATGCTGCGGTTGTCCGCATTCGTGGAACAGAAAAAGCGCTCGCAATGACAACAGACTGTAACTCTCGCTATCTCTATCTGGACCCTGAAGTGGGCGGGAAAATCGCGGTAGCGGAAGCGGCTCGTAATGTCGTATGCTCCGGCGCGAAGCCTTTGGCGATCACGGACTGCCTGAATTTCGGAAACCCGGAAAAGCCGGAGATCTTCTGGCAGATCGAGAAAGCGACAGATGGCATGAGCGAGGCGTGCAGAACACTAGAAGCACCAGTTATCGGTGGAAATGTGTCTTTATATAATGAAACAAACGGTGTAGCGGTGTATCCGACACCTGTTGTCGGAATGGTCGGATTGATCGATGACCTTTCACATATCACGACGCAGGAATTTAAAGCTGCTGGTGACCTGATCTATGTGATCGGGGAAACCGGAGCGGACTTCGGCGGCAGTGAGCTGCAGAAAATGACCTATGGCAAAATTTTCGGAAAAGCGCCTGCGATCGATCTTAAAGAGGAAGCATTCCGTCAAGGGCAAGTGCTGGCTGCGATCCGCGCAGGACTTGTGGCATCGGCTCATGATATCTCAGAGGGCGGACTTGGTGTAGCGTTGGCTGAAAGTGCGATTGGTGCAAAAGGCCTTGGAGCAAGAGTGACAGTCGAAGGCGAGCTGACATCAGCCTTATTCAGCGAAACACAATCACGTTTTGTCCTAAGTGTGAAACCGGAAAACAAAGAGAAGTTCGAGCAGATGGTGAAGGCGACATGTATCGGGGAAGTGACAGCAACGAACACGCTTCATATCGAAACGAAATCCCGTGAGGTTGCAGTTCATCTTTTAGTAGATGATATGAGAAGTGCTTGGAAAGGAGCAATTCCATGCTTGCTGAACTAAAAGGCTTAAATGAAGAGTGTGGGGTGTTCGGGATCTGGGGACATCCCGAAGCCTCCCAAATCACCTATTACGGGCTGCACAGCCTGCAGCACCGTGGCCAAGAGGGAGCAGGAATTGTGACAACGGATGGGGAGAAGTTGTCGGCAGTAAAAGGGGAAGGCCTTGTGAACGAAGTGTTCGGAAATGGAAGAATGAGTGACCTGCACGGAAAAGCGGCCATCGGTCATGTCCGCTATGCAACGGCAGGTGGCGGGGGCTACGAGAACGTCCAGCCGCTTCTATTCCACTCGCAAACTGGCAGTCTCGCATTGGCGCATAACGGAAACCTGGTGAATGCCAACGCATTGAAGCATCAGCTTGAAAGCATGGGCAGTATTTTACAGACCACCTCCGACACGGAAGTGCTCGCGCATCTGATCAAGCGCAGCGGCTATACCCTTTTAAAAGATCGTGTGAAAAATGCCCTGTCCATGCTTAAAGGTGCCTATGCATTCCTGATCATGACAGAAACGGAAATGATGGTAGCGTTGGATCCGAATGGGTTGCGTCCTTTGTCTCTCGGAAAATTGAATGATGCGTATGTCGTGGCATCCGAAACCTGTGCCTTTGATGTGGTGGGAGCGACTTTCATCCGTGACATCGAGCCAGGCGAATTGTTGATCATCGATAATGGCGGCCTTCATTCAGAGCGCTTCACGATGCATACACAGCGTGCGATGTGCAGCATGGAATACATCTATTTTTCAAGACCTGACAGCAATATCGATGGCATCAATGTTCATACAGCCCGAAAAAGCTTAGGGAAACAACTGGCGATGGAAGCACCGATTGAAGCGGATGTCGTGACTGGTGTACCGGATTCCAGCATTTCAGCGGCAATCGGCTATGCGGAGTTTTCCGGCATACCGTATGAACTTGGTCTGATCAAAAATAGATATGTAGGCCGGACCTTCATCCAGCCATCCCAGTCTCTACGTGAGCAGGGTGTGAAGATGAAGCTTTCCCCGGTACGTGGAGTGGTCGAAGGCAAGCGTGTCGTCATGGTCGATGATTCCATCGTGCGTGGAACAACAAGCAAGCGCATCGTCCGCATGCTTCGGGAAGCGGGGGCAACAGAGGTCCACGTCCGGATCAGTTCACCGCCGATCAAGAACCCATGCTTCTACGGCATCGATACGTCCACCCATGAAGAGCTGATCGCCTCGTCCCATTCAATCGAGGAAATGAGAGAGTTGATCGGCGCGGATACACTTTCGTTTTTGACTCCAAACGGCATGGTGGAAGCGATCGCGAGACCATTTGAAGGCGAAACAGGCGGAGCGTGCATGGCATGCTTTACAGGCAAATATCCAACCGAGATCTTCCCGGATACGGTATTGCCTCATGAGAAATGCTGATTTGAAAATTAAAGCGACGGGGAGATTCGTCGCTTTTCTGGTGATTGGGTGTTGAGGTCTGGGCAGGTTTTTAGCTGAGGAGAGCCTTCCTGAGTAATAATATTTGTCTGTGCCAATGCCTTCGGAATGATGGGTTAATTTGGAAAGTGGATTGATATTGGATGGTTTTGGATTGATTATGCTCCATTTCGGATGGATTATCTGGACTTTTGGCTCGATTATCACAATTTTTGGCTCGATTTTGGCCAGAATTGGACAGATATCAGTTTAAGGTCGAGAACTGTCGACCGCAATCCAAGCAAAACTCCATCCACACGGCAGACATTTTGCACAATATCCGCAAAAACACACCCGAGCCCACCGACCCTCACGTCATAACCAGCAAAAAACGATACTTTTTTCCAAGGAAGGGAGACACATATGGCAAATGCATACAAGCAAGCAGGTGTAGATATAGAAGCAGGCTACGAAGCGGTGTCACGAATGAAAAAGCATGTGGCAAGAACGATGAGACCTGAGGTTATGGGAGGTCTCGGAGGATTTGGCGGCCTTTTTGACCTATCCGCAGTGAACGTGAAGAACCCGGTGCTCGTATCTGGGACAGACGGTGTAGGAACGAAGCTGATGCTTGCCTTTCATCTAGATAAACATGACACAATAGGATTGGATGCAGTTGCGATGTGTGTCAACGATGTAGTGGTCCAAGGCGCGGAGCCATTATATTTTCTGGACTATATTGCATGCGGGAAGGCAGATCCCGAAAGAATTGAAATGATTGTAAAAGGGATTGCCGACGGCTGCGAGCGGGCAGGCTGTGCACTTGTTGGCGGGGAGACGGCAGAAATGCCTGGCATGTACGATGAGCAGGAATACGACCTGGCCGGCTTCACGGTTGGCGTAGTGGACAAGGAACGTCTCATTACCGGTGAAAATATCAAACCTGGGAATGTACTGATTGGGCTTTCGTCAAGTGGAATCCACAGCAACGGCTATTCACTTGTGCGCAAAATTGTCTTTGAAAAAGGCAAACTGGATTTGAACCAAAAGTATGAAGGACTTAACCGGACGCTTGGAGAAGAGCTTTTAACACCGACAAAAATCTATGTGAAGCCGATCCTCGAAGTGTTGAAAAAATATGATATCAACGGCATGGCGCATATTACCGGCGGCGGCTTCATCGAAAATGTCCCACGCATGCTTCCAGAGGGTCTGCAAGCGGAAATCGATTATGGTACTTGGCCGATCCCGCCGATATTCGACCTTCTGCAGGAAGTCGGAGAGCTGAACCGCACGGAGATGTTCAATATTTTCAATATGGGAATCGGCATGGTGCTTGCGGTGAATGAAGAAATTTTACCGGAAGTGGTCCAGATTCTAGAGGCAAACGGAGAGAAAGCTTACCTCATCGGCCGTGTAAAAGAGGGAGAGGGCATTACCTTTGGCGGGGGAGAAATCCGATGAAACTGAAACGAATCGCCATTTTTGCATCAGGGAGCGGCTCCAATTTCCAGGCGATCGTGGATGCATGCCAAGAAGGTCTGCTTGATGCAGAGCCGGCTCTATTAATTTGCGATAAGCCTGGTGCGTATGCGATTGAGAGAGCGGAACGTGCCGGCATACCAGCAGTCGCGTTTGTTCCAAGGGAGTATCCGAACAAGGCAGCCTATGAAAATGCAGTTTTACAGCAGCTTCAAGTACACAGGATAGATTTTATCGTTCTTGCCGGCTATATGAGGCTGATCGGGCCGACCCTGCTATCCGCATACAAGGGACGAATCGTCAATATTCATCCTTCGCTTCTTCCAGCTTTTCCAGGACTGGATGCAATCGGTCAGGCGTTGGAGTACGGGGTGAAGGTGACTGGTATCACCATTCATTTTGTGGATGAAGGCATGGACACGGGACCAATCATTGCCCAGGTGCCGATTGAGGTGGCAGCAGGAGATACAAGAGAATCCTTACAAAAAAAGATACATGACATAGAACACATTTTTTACCCTAAGACATTACACCAACTTTTTTCAATCAAAGGAGAGAAAATCACCCGATGAGAGCAATAGTCAGTGTTTCGAATAAAGCAGGAATCGTACCATTTGTACAGCAGCTAGTCGAATTAGGTGTGGAGGTTATTTCTACAGGCGGAACTAAGATGATCCTAGAGGAAAATGGGGTGCAAGTAACGGGAATCTCCGCAGTTACAGGCTTTCCGGAAATTCTGGATGGTCGTGTCAAAACGCTTCACCCGATGATCCATGGGGGACTCTTGGCGAGAAGAGGGGACGCAAGCCACCAACAGCAGCTTTCCGAGCATGGCATCACTCCGATCGATCTGGTTGTGGTAAATCTATATCCATTCAAGGAGACGATCTCCAAAGAGGGCACAACATTTGAAGATGCGATTGAAAACATCGATATCGGCGGCCCGACCATGCTGAGAGCTTCGGCAAAAAATCATCAGGATGTAACGGTGATGGTCGATCCGGCCGATTATGAAGGAGTCCTGAATGAAATTAGGGAATCCGGCAAAACGACAGTGGAAACGCGACGTCGTCTAGCAGCAAAGGTTTTCCGCCATACAGCAGCTTATGACGCCATGATTGCCCGCTATCTGACAGAAGCAGTGGAAGAAGCACACCCTGAATCACTGACCGTTACGTTTGAAAAGAAACAGGACTTGCGCTACGGCGAGAACCCGCATCAGAAAGCGGCATTCTATGAAGCGCCACTGGCTTCCAAATTCTCGATCGCTTCTGCAACCCAGCTGCACGGGAAGGAATTATCCTACAACAACATCAATGACGCGGACACTGCGATTCAAATCGTAAAAGAATTCACCGAACCGGCAGTTGTAGCGGTCAAGCACATGAACCCTTGTGGAGTTGGCGTTGGGGCAACTGCGCTTGAAGCCTACCAGCGTGCATACGAAGCGGATCCGGTTTCCATCTTCGGTGGCATTGTCGCATTCAATACGGAAGTGGACAAAAAGACGGCAGAGCTTTTACATGAGCTGTTCCTTGAAATCATTGTGGCACCATCCTTCGCAGACGATGCATTGGCAGTGCTGAAGCAGAAGAAAAACCTTCGCCTGATGACACTTGATATGGGCGAGATTGGTGGCACTGCGACCCGTTACGCTTCCATCCGCGGCGGATTGCTTGTGCAGGAAGAGGACTATGCAGGCCTTGATGAAGCGAATATCACGGTACCGACGAAACGCGAGCCGACAGAAAAGGAATGGGAAGACCTCAAGCTTGCCTGGAAAGTGGTGAAGCATGTGAAGTCCAATGCCATTGTCCTTGCAAAAGGAAACCAGACAGTAGGTGTCGGTGCCGGACAGATGAACCGTGTTGGCGCAGCAAAGATCGCCATGGAACAGGCAGGAGAAAAAGCGGTAGGTTCAGCACTGGGATCTGACGCATTCTTCCCGATGGATGACACCGTGGAAGCCGCGGCAAAAGCAGGCATAACAGCCATCATCCAACCAGGTGGCTCCATCCGTGACGAAGACAGCATCAAGAAGGCAGATGAATACGGAATCGCAATGGTGTTTACAGGGATACGTCACTTTAAGCATTAATCCAAGATTACTTTTTACGACTGGAGGAGTTTCAATGAGAGTATTGGTAATTGGAAAAGGTGGAAGAGAGCACGCGATTGTCTGGAAGCTTTCTCAGAGCCCATCCGTGACAGAAGTTTTCATCGCACCAGGTAATGTTGGAATGGAAGGCCTTGGCACAAATGTACCAATCGATGAAACGGATACGTCCGCTTTGATCTCTTTTGCAAAAGAAAAAGCGGTGGATCTCACAGTCGTTGGCCCGGAAGTCCCCTTATTGAATGGGATTGTCGATGCTTTCCAGGAAGCGGGGCTGCAGATTTTCGGACCAAGCAAAGCCGCCGCCCTTATCGAAGGGAGCAAAAGCTTCGCAAAGGACCTGATGAAAAAGCACGGCATCCCGACAGCAGGTTATGAGACCTTTGATTCGTATGAGGATGCAAGAGTTTATATAGAAAGCAAGGGAGCCCCGATCGTGCTGAAAGCGGACGGATTGGCGGCAGGTAAAGGCGTTGTCGTTGCCATGACGGAAGGGGAAGCACTCGAAGCGATCCATGAAATGATGGCCGAATCGAAATTCGGGAAGGCCTCAAGCAAAGTGGTGATCGAGGAATTCCTTGCAGGCGAAGAGTTTTCGTTCATGGCTTTTGTGAATGGCAAAAAGGTGTATCCGATGGTCATTGCCCAGGACCATAAGCGTGCGTTTGATGGAGACCAAGGACCGAATACCGGTGGAATGGGCGCTTATTCACCAGTTCCTCATATCCCGAAAGAGATCGTGGACGAAGCGCTGGAAACGATTCTGATTCCTGCAGCTGAAGCAATGGTCAGTGAAGGGACACCATTTGTGGGGATATTGTATGCAGGCTTGATCCTGACAAAGAAAGGCCCGAAAGTGATCGAATTCAATGCGCGATTCGGCGATCCGGAAACACAGGTGGTATTGCCGAGGCTGGAATCGGATTTGGGCGAAGTGTTCCTGAAGGTCCTCAAGCAGGAGGATTTGGAGCTGGTTTGGTCTGAGGAAGCCGTAGTCGGTGTCGTGTCCGCTTCAAAGGGATACCGGAAGCCTATGAGGATGGTGGGCTGATCGAGGGGCTTGATGAGGTAAACGGGGCGATGGTGTTTCACGCAGGAACAGCAAGGGATGAAGCAGGCAACCTTGTTACAAATGGCGGCAGGGTGCTGCTTGTGGCAGCAAAGGACCCATCTTTGGTGTCCGCACAGCAAAAGGTATACGCTGAGCTCAGCAAAGTGAAGAGCGACAACCTCTTCAACCGAAAGGATATTGCCAACAAAGCTATTGCGGCCGGCGTTTCTTCCGTTTGACAAACACAAACAGAATCGCAACAATCCCGCCGATTACTGAAGCCAAAACAAACGACATATCTGTCAAATACTCCAAGAACATAATGACCAACCTCCTTTAATGGGGATATGGAATGGATAAGCATAAACTTTAACAGGTTCGACATGGAGAATGAAATTCCTTTGGGGGTCTGGCCCCCAAAGGAATTTTTTTTGCACTTTTTTGCACTTTTTTACCCTTATGATGTCTTATGATGGATTATAGGAGCTTGCACCAGTGCCATCGCCATCGCCTTCTAGCTGTTGGCGAAGGTCGTCGAAGTCGAGGTCGAATTCACTTGCTGTTTTTTTGAAGTCTTTGTTGGTGCTGCTGTCTTGCTTGTGGTCGGTTCCGGATTCTCCTCCGCCTCCGAAGTCAAAGTCATCCTTGTGGCCGCGGTTGCCTTGATAGCGTTCAAACAGGTCAGTTATTGGGCAATATTTCAGAATGCCTTCCCCTATTTTCATTGCTGCAAGCATAGCTACAAGTATGTAAGAATCACGATGCGGCTTTCTCACCATTTTGCTAATGATCCATGCAAGAATGGTAAACCCTGCTGTCAGACGTATTAAGGCGTTGATTATTCCGATATTTGGTTTCATAAATAATTCCCTCCAGAATTGTTTTAGCATGAACTTTCTGCTTGAAAGATTTCGAAAAATTTCCAAAATCGTTAATGCGGTAAAGACTGTGATATGGTACCATGGTAAAAAGAGGTTATATCACAATAATAACCGGTCGTCATACGATAAAAGACCATTTTTTTAAAGAATCAAAAGTAGGTGATCATTGTGCACGAACAGAAATATAGATGGAAAAGTAAAAAGCTGAGAGAACACGTAGCAGTGGTAGACGGGAAGAAGGAGCCAAGCATCGTTCTAACCAATGCCACCTACCTGAATGTTCATCTTAAGGCCTGGTTGCAGGCAAATATATGGATCTACGAGGATCGCATCATCTATGTCGGGGACAATATGCCCGAACACACACAGCATACAGAAGTGGTGGACTGCACCAACCAGTATCTTGTGCCAGGCTATATCGAGCCGCATGTGCATCCATTTCAATTATATAATCCCCTTTCATTTGCCCAATATGCATCCAAATCAGGCACAACCACCTTTGTGAATGATAATTTGATGCTTATTTTACAATTGTCAAAAAAGAAAGCGTTTTCTTTTATTGAAGAAATGAATAAAACTGCCGCTACGATGTATTGGTGGTGCCGCTTTGACGCCCAGACGGAAATCCAGCAGGAGGACGCCATTTTTACGACACCTGCGATGAAGGACTGGCTCAATCACCCTTCCGTTCTGCAAGGGGGAGAGCTGACTGCCTGGCCGAAGCTGATGGCTGGGGACGACTTGCTTCTTCACTGGATCCAGGAGGCGAAGGTAAGGAACAAGCCTGTGGAGGGTCATTTTCCTGGAGCATCCGAAAAGACACTTACGAAAATGAAGCTGCTTGGCATCGACAGCGACCATGAGGCCATGACAGGCGCCGATGTGGAAAAGCGCATCAAGCAAGGCTATACTGCGGCGCTGCGCTATTCTTCCATACGTCCGGACCTTCCAGTCATGCTGGAGGAGCTGGAAAAATCGGGCATCCATTATTATGACCAGACCTTCTTCACAACGGACGGCTCTACGCCAAGCTTTTATGAAAACGGTGTCATTGACCGTACGCTTGCGATTGCACTTGATAAGGGTGTCCCTGAAATAGAAGCCTATCGAATGGCGTCGTTCAATGTAGCCAAGCATTTTCAGATGGAGGACCTCCATGGAAGCATTGCGCCTGGTCGCATTGCCAACATTAACTTCCTTTCGGATATGGGTGATCCTGTTCCTGTCTCTGTTCTTTCCAAAGGTCAGTGGATCAAAAGGGACAGCGAGCCTATACAGGATGCATTCCCTGCAATAAACTGGGAGAAAGCAGGCTTGGAGCCATTGAAGCTTGATTGGGACCTGACAATTGATGATCTGCAGTTTTCGATGGCGCTTGGAATGGAAATGATGAATGAAGTGATCATCAAGCCTTACTCCATTACGTGTGACGTATCCGGCGACACCTTATCCGAGAAGCATGACCAGTCCTTCCTGATGCTGATCGACAGGGCGGGCAACTGGCGCGTGAACACCATCATCAAAGGCTTCGGCTCACATGTTCACGGGTTTGCAAGCTCCTACTCGAATACAGGCGACATTGTGCTGATCGGCAAAAGAAAAAATGATATGATGAAGGCATTTCAGCATATGAAGGCGATCGGCGGAGGCATGGTGCTTGTGGAGGATGAGCAGGTGGTGTGCGATATTCCATTACCAATCGGTGGGGGCATGTCCAAGGAGCCACTTGAGGAACTGATAGAGCAGGAGACCGCACTTCGCAATCATCTATTTGCGAGAGGATACAGCTTCAACGATCCGATCTACACCTTGCTGTTCCTTTCATCCACACATCTTCCTTATATCAGGATAACTCCTAGAGGAATATACGATGTGATGAATAAAACGGTACTCTTTCCGTCAATAATGCGTTAAAATATAAAAGTAAACTTGAACAAAGGTAAAGGTTGTGCGTAAGTAGATGTTAAATAGAAAAGTAATACTATTGATAGCCTTGATGACAATCCTTTTAATAGGATGTAAAGCCAACAATGAATCAAGTCCTGATGCAGGTGAAAGTCCTGTAGGCGAAAACCCTTCCGAAAAAACAGGAAACGGACAACAACAAGAAGAGGAAGAAGAAGTAAAAGAAATCTTCCCACTTACAGGCACACCAGGAGAAACAGCTACAGATAAAAGACCTTTTGCGGTTGTCATAAATAATGATGTGAAAGCAAGACCACAATCAGGGCTGCATAAAGCGGATATTGTCTACGAAGTATTAGCTGAAGGCGATATCACCCGGTTACTCGCAATTTTCCAAAGCCAAGTGCCACCTGATTCCATTGGACCTGTTAGAAGTGCCCGATCCTATTTTATCGATTTGGCAAAAGGCTATGATCCGATATTCGTGTTCCATGGCTGGAGCCCTGAAGCCCGCGAGAAAATCGAAGCGGGGGAAGTGGACGGAATCAACGGATTGTCCTATGACGGGACGCTCTTCAAGCGGGCGAGCTTCCGCGTTGCCCCTCACAATTCCTATATTACGTATGATAATATAGAAAAAGGTTCGGACAGGCTCGGCTACTCCTTGGAAGAAGCTGTACCAGCGCTATCCTTTCACAAAAAAGAGGATACACCGGCAGGAGAAGAAACAGGTTATTTAAAAATCACCTATTCCAAAAGAGCGGCTACTCATGTGGAGTACAGCTATGAGGAAAGTGAAAACCACTATGTACGCTCCAGTGGCGGGGAGAAAAACATCGACCTCGACACATCAGAAGAAATCGTGGCCCATAATATTTTCATTGTAGAATCTGACCACAAGATTGTGGACGATGCCGGCCGCAGAGAAATAGATATCACTTCCGGAGGACGGGCAATCCTCATTCAGAACGGTATCCGCCAAGAAGTGGAATGGAAAGAGGATGAAGGACGGATCCTTCCTTACCTGAATGGAAGTCCCGTACCGTTCACACCGGGAAAAACGTGGATACAGATCGTTCCGGATTTATCTATCGTGACATATTAGAAAAGGAGACAAACATATGCAAATAAACAAATTACGAGGAAAAGAGCTGGATCAGTTATTTGAAGCGGTCCTTTCCCTGAAAGATCTGGAAGAGTGCTATCGATTTTTTGATGACCTCTGTACGGTAAACGAAATCCAATCCCTGGCTCAGCGCCTGGAAGTGGCAAGAATGTTGAAGGAAGGCTTTACGTACCATAAAATCGAAACGGAAACAGGTGCAAGCACAGCGACAATCTCCCGTGTGAAGCGCTGCCTGAACTACGGAAACGATGCGTACGAAATGGCATTGGACCGTGTTCATGCTGAGAAGAAGGAAGAAGTGGAGTAATTCAACTCTACATAAAAAAGGCGGCCCCGTATCTTTGGATGATGGGCCGCCTTTTTCTGTTACCTATAAAAAGTCTCCTGCTTCGTTTTTATCTGTTCGACGCCTTCTTGCACACTTGCTGGGTCTGTGCTCCGCTTTCTCTTTCCCATATAATCCACCAGCGCACCGAACGCTAACAGAATGGCAAAACCAATTACGAACCAAAGCCATACAGGCATTTAGGACACCTCCTTTTGAAAAGGGTATGAAACAAGCTGCGGGAAAATGATTTGTTTTTCACGTTGTAATAGTGGATATACCCGTTTAAGTGGTGCGGATAGCCTTTGTAATGTAATTTTAATACTATTGACGGCTGATTTGAGTGGCCTGTTGAGCGGGGTTAGGGGGTAGCTGAGCAAGGCGGGCGGTGGGGTTATCGGTCCAAAATAGGTCATTATCGGTCCACTTTCCGGGTTTATCGAGCGGAAACGTGCCTCAATCGGTCCGTTTTCTAGGTTAATCGGTCTGAAACTACACTTTATCGATCAACTTTCCAAATACAGGAAAAGTCGAACGCGTGTAAACAACAGTTGTACAACCTTGCTAACACCAAGCCTGGTTAATCTGTCCAAAGTAGACCATAATCTATCCACTTTCCCCATTAATCTAGTGAAAACGTGCCTCAATCTGTCCACTTCCCTTGCTATTCTGTCCAAAACCTCACTTATTCTGTCAAGCTTCCAAATAAAGTGAAAAACAGCACCCCCGCACACCACCCCACCCCCGCACACCAGAACCCCAAAATAGGTCGCATCTTCCAGAAAACATTCTGCCTACATCTTTTTCGTATTCGCTCTGATTTTGTTATAATAGACAAATGGAAAATTAGAATGGGGGACGTTTGCAGTGTTACAGGAAATACGTGAATGGCAGCACGTTTTTAAATTAGATCCTAATAAAGAGATAACGGATGAGGATTTGGAGCTTGTATGCGAATCTGGAACGGATGCCATCCTCGTTGGTGGTACGGACGGCGTGACATTGGACAATGTCCTGCACCTGATGAGCAGGGTTCGCAGATATTCGTTGCCATGTGTACTCGAGGTCTCCAACATCGAATCGGTCACACCGGGCTTTGACTTTTATTTCATTCCGACCGTATTGAACAGCCGTAAAACCGATTGGGTCGTGAACCTGCATATCGAGGCGCTCAAGGAATACGGGGATATCATGAGCTGGGAGGAAATTGTCGCTGAGGGCTACTGCATCTTGAATGCGGACTGCAAGGCGGCACAATTGACCGAGGCAAAAACGGACCTGACTGAAGAGGACGTCATTGCCTATGCAAGGCTCGCCGAGAAAATGTTTAATCTCCCTATCTTTTACTTAGAATATAGTGGGACCTACGGGGACGTGGAAATGGTTCAAGCGGCAAAACGAACGCTGGAATCCACACAACTATTTTATGGCGGCGGGATCACATCAGCCGATCGGGCAGCGGAAATGGCGCAATTCGCAGATACCGTCGTGGTAGGAAATATTGTATATGACAATCTATCAGAGGCCTTGAAAACAGTGAAGGCCGTTAAGAAAATATAAGAGACAAATGTAAAATAATCTAGTAGAATAAAAATAAGAACATACGTTTGTATAGGCGGTGGGAAAACATGCAATATTTAAGTCAAAGACTGCTCGAAGGGTTGAACCCGATGCAGCAGGAAGCGGTAAAGAAAACGGATGGCCCCCTGTTGATCATGGCAGGAGCGGGCAGTGGCAAGACGAAGGTGCTGACGCATCGTATCGCATACCTCATGGCGGAAAAAGAAGTGGCGCCATGGAATATCCTTGCGATCACATTTACGAATAAAGCGGCCCGCGAGATGAAAGAGCGTGTGCAGGTATTGCTTGGACCGGCTGCGGAGGATATCTGGATTTCGACGTTCCACTCCATGTGTGTGCGTATCCTGCGGCGTGACATCGACCGCATCGGGATGAACCGTAATTTTACGATTCTCGACACAACAGACCAGCTTTCCGTAATAAAAAATATACTGAAAGACCGAAACATCGATCCGAAGAAATTTGAACCGCGTACCATTCTCGGCACGATCAGTTCAGCGAAAAACGAACTGATGACCCCTGAGGAATATGCGAAGCAGCCGATGGGCCCTTATGAACAGAAGATCGGGGAAATCTACACAGACTACCAGAAGCGCCTCAAGAAAAACCAGGCGCTTGATTTTGATGATCTCATCATGACGACGATCCATCTGTTCAAGCGCGTACCGGAAGTATTGGAGTACTATCAGCGCAAGTTCCAGTATATCCACGTGGATGAGTATCAGGATACGAACCGTGCCCAATATACATTGGTGAAGCTGCTTGCGGACCGACTGAAAAACCTATGCGTAGTAGGGGATTCCGACCAGTCCATCTATCGTTGGCGCGGGGCGGATATCGCGAATATCCTTTCTTTTGAAAAAGACTACCCGAATGCCGAGGTTGTACTGTTGGAGCAGAACTACCGTTCCACAAAACGTATCCTTGAAGCGGCAAACCGCGTGATTGAAAACAATATCGGCAGAAAGAAAAAAAATCTCTGGACGGAAAATATGGAAGGCCAGAAGATCCTCTACTATCAGGCGGATTCAGAGAAATCAGAGGCGCAATTTGTGGTAGGGAAGATGAGGGAGATCCTTCAAAAGGACCCGAAACGAAAGCTTTCCGACTTTGCGATTCTTTACCGTACGAACGCCCAGTCCCGTGTGATGGAGGAAATGCTTCTGATGTCCAACATCAACTACTCCATTGTAGGCGGCACAAAGTTCTATGACAGAAAAGAGATCAAGGACATCCTTGCCTACTTGCGTCTGATTGCAAATCCGGATGACGATATCAGTCTTGCCCGTATCGTCAATGTCCCGAAACGCGGCATCGGCGCTACGACCGTTGATAAAGTGGCCCATTATGCAGCCTTGCATGACATCTCCCTTTTCCAGGCACTGGCGGAGATCGACCTGATCGGGGTCAGTGGACGAGCAACAGCCGCATTAAAGGAATTCCATGCGTTGATCAACAACTATGTGCAAATGCAGGAATATATCTCCGTAACGGAGCTGGTAGAGGAAATATTGGACAAATCAGGCTACCGCGACATGCTGAAAGCGGACAAGACGATCGAGTCCCAGAGCCGTCTCGAGAATATCGACGAGTTTCTTTCCGTTACCAAGAACTTCGAGGAAAAATACGATGATAAGAGCCTGCTTGCATTCTTGACGGATCTTGCGCTTGTAGCGGATATCGATAAATTGGATGAAGAGGACGAAGCGCAGCAGGAGTCCGTCATCCTGATGACCCTGCATGCTGCAAAAGGCCTGGAGTTCCCGGTTGTATTCCTGATCGGCTTGGAGGAAGGCGTCTTCCCTCATAGTCGCTCCCTTTTTGAAGAGATGGAGATGGAAGAGGAACGTCGCCTTGCCTATGTAGGGATTACCCGTGCGGAAGAGGAATTGTTCATCACAAGCGCCCAAATGAGAACATTGTTTGGACGTACCAACATGAATCCTCCTTCCCGTTTCATCAAGGAAATTCCGGAAGACCTTATAGAGAACTATGCGAAACAGGAAACAAGGGCAACATCAAGGCCGACTCCATTCGGAAGCACCCGTTCTCCCTTCGGCGGTTCTCCGTCCTCCCCCGCACAGCCACAGAGACGTGCCGCGTCCGCTGCTGTCAACCGTGGCCTCAAAGCAACAGGCGGCGAAAGCCTTGATTGGGGTGTCGGTGATAAAGCGGAGCATAAAAAGTGGGGAATCGGTACCGTTGTAAGCGTAAAAGGAGAAGGCGACAACAAGGAGCTTGATATCGCATTCCCAAGTCCGACAGGTGTCAAAAGACTGTTAGCGAAATTTGCACCAGTTACGAAAGTTTAGAAAAGAAAGGGCGACAAGCATGGAAAGAGATAAAGCAGAAAAGCGGGTTCAAGAGCTTCATGATATTTTGAATAGATACAACTATGAATATCATGTATTGGACAAGCCATCGGTTTCTGACGCCGAATATGATTCCCTTTTGCATGAGCTTCTTACACTGGAAAAGGATTTTCCTGAGCTGCAGACTCCTGATTCCCCATCTCAGCGTGTGGGCGGAAACATTTTGGAAATGTTCAACAAGGTCGAGCATCGTACACCGATGCTCAGCCTTGGCAATGCCTTTAACGAAGAAGACCTGCGCGACTTCGATCGCCGGGTCAGACAGGCTGTAGGCGAGGAGGTAACTTATGTCTGTGAGTTGAAAATAGATGGGCTGGCCGTGTCCCTCCGCTATGAGGATGGGGTGTTTACCCAAGGTGCGACCCGTGGAGACGGAACAACAGGGGAAGACATCACAATGAACCTGAAGACGATCCGTTCCATTCCTTTGCGCCTGAAGGATCCTGTATCCATCGAAGTGCGCGGGGAAGCTTTTATGCCGAAAAGGTCGTTTGAAAAGCTGAACGAGGCAAAGCTTGAGCGCGAAGAGGAGCCTTTTGCAAATCCTCGCAACGCAGCAGCCGGTTCCCTGCGCCAATTAGATCCTAAAATTGCTGCACAGCGCAATCTCGATGTGTATGTATACAGCTTGGCGGATGCCGGGGAGACAGGCATTGAATCTCATAGCGAAGCCTTGAACTACTTGGAGAAGATCGGCTTCAAAACGAACAAAGAGCGAAAAAAATGCACATCAATCGAAGAAGTGATCGAATATGTCACAGCCTGGCACACAAAACGCCCAGACTTGTCGTATGATATAGATGGAATTGTAATTAAAGTTGATGAAACGGAGCAGCAGGAACAGCTCGGATTCACGGCGAAAAGTCCTCGCTGGGCCATTGCATACAAGTTTCCCGCCGAAGAGGTCGCGACAAAGCTGCTCGATATCGAACTGAATATCGGAAGAACGGGAGTCGTTACGCCGACTGCCATCCTTGAGCCTGTCCGTGTAGCAGGTACGACCGTTGGACGTGCGTCCTTACATAACGAGGATCTGATCCGCGAAAAGGACATAAAGCTTGGCGATTATGTTATTGTAAAAAAAGCGGGAGACATCATCCCTGAAGTAGTAAACGTCCTTGTGGAAAAACGCACCGGAGAAGAAAAGGACTTCCACATGCCGACGAATTGCCCGGAATGTGAAAGTGAGCTTGTACGCATTGAAGGGGAAGTGGCGCTTCGCTGCATCAACCCGAAATGTCCGGCGCAGATCCGGGAAGGATTGATCCATTTTGTTTCCCGAAATGCCATGAATATCGATGGCCTCGGGGAAAAGGTGATCTCCCAGCTGTTCCGTGAAAATCTTATTGAAGATGTGGCAGATATCTATAAGCTGACAAAAGAACAGCTTCTTGGTCTCGAGCGCATGGGTGAAAAATCTGCGGATAACCTGATCTCATCCATTGAAAAGACGAAGGAAAACTCCATGGAGCGCCTTCTATTCGGACTTGGGATCCGACTGGTTGGAGCCAAAGCGGCGAAAACCTTGGCCCAGGAATTTGGCGATATGGATCGCCTGGCCTCCCTTACTAAGGAAGAGCTGACTGCTATTCATGAGATCGGCGATAAAATGGCGGATTCGATCGTGGCATATTTCGAGCAGCCTGAAGCGATGGAATTGATGCAGGAGCTGAAAAGTGCCGGTGTCAATATGGAATACAAAGGTCCGAAGAAGGTTAGTGCGGAAGATGTGGATTCCTATTTTGCGGGTAAAACCATTGTTCTGACAGGTAAGCTGGAGGAGATGTCACGTAATGATGCCAAGGCGGCCATCGAGCAGCTCGGCGGCAAGGTGACAGGCAGTGTAAGTAAGAATACACACCTCGTCATTGCAGGGGAAGATGCGGGTTCGAAGCTGGCAAAGGCGAATGAATTGGGCATTGAAGTATGGAACGAGGCGCAAATGCTTGAAGAAATACAATCATAAGAGGTGTTGTAAGGTGAATAGGTTTTTGGCGATTCTCCTTGTTGTTTCTCTCGCAGCAACGGGCTGTGTTCCCGGCTTTGAGAAAGAAGAAGAAGTGATTCAAGATCCAGGCGAACAGGAAACCATGGAAAAGGCGATTGTTCCAAGATACAAAATTTCAGACGACTACTACCAGACGATTCTTCCCTTCAAAGCGGGGGAAACTCGTGGACAGGTAGTGGCACGCTTAAATAGCAGAGTGGACGTCGAGCAGTTTGAAACGGGGCTCATGCGTCTATCTCAAGAACCTTTCCCTTCCGATAAGTATCTGTATCAGGAAGGGCAATACATTGACCGCACAACGGTGAATCAATGGCTGTCACGTAAACTGACAGATGCTCAACTGGAGGAAAAGAAAGCGGCTGACAAAGACTATAAAACCCCTAATAATGGGCTTAACCCTGTATTGGTAAAAGGGAAAACGACCGAAGAAACAAATGAAAAAAGCCCGATTTACCTTGCGCATATCATGGAGCAGAACTATCTGGTCCGCAAAGATGACGGCACCGTAGAACTTGGTGGCGTATCCGTGGGGATTGCCCTGAACTCTGTGCATTATTACAACTTGCCGGCTGCTGAAGGAGGCTACCCAAGGGAATATCCCATCCCTGACAAGGAGCTTGAAAAGGCCGGAAAAGAAATCGCCGAAGAGGTTGTCCGCCGGATGCGTAAAATCGAGGGGCTCGGCAATGTACCGATTGTAGTGGGCCTATTCAAGCAAAGCCCTGCAACATCCATTGTTCCCGGCCACTTCATTGCAAAAGCGAACATCCCTTCAGGAGAAGGATCTGTAAGCAATTGGGAAGAATTGAATGAGGAATATCACCTCTTCCCATCAAAGGATGCAACAGAGAAGTACCGTGACGATGCGGTCCGGTTTGATAACTTTAAGCTTGATATCGATGATTATTTTCCGAATCATACAGGTGTCATCGCTAAAGGATACTATCGCGAACAGGAGCTGCAGCAGCTGAATATCGAAATCAACATGGACTTCTACGGAAAATCAGAGTTGATCGGATTTACCCAATATGTGACAGGACTTGTCATGGAGCACTTCCCGAACTATATTAATCTACAAGTTTCCATCACTTCCATCAATGGCGAAGAAGCCCTCATCGTCAGAGATGCGGGTGCAGATGAGCCGTTTGTTCATATCTATTAAAGAGAAAGCCCGCTATCTTGGATGGCGGGTTTTTATTGTGCAGTGGAGAAATGGAACCGGGCAAGAAGCAAGTGAGGAGGGGTTATAGAAATTTAAGTTCTACCGTTTCCCTGAGAATTTCGGCCTCGTTTCCTTAAGTTTGTTATCTTTAAAAAAGTGAGTGGATTATAGCGGAAGACAATTGCCTGCAGCAGAAATCCACGGGTAAAATACATAACCAAAACAACAATTCAATGCTTTTTACAAAATACTATTCTTTTCTAAATGGCTGTGTTAGGAGGATAGTGTTGATTTCAAGGTCACTAGCTGTTGATTGGAGCAATAGGCGAAGACTCCTGCGGGAGGTAGCGGTAGACTTGAGACCCCGCAGGCAAAGCCGAGGAGGCTCAAGCACCGCCCCTTGGGTCGCTGTGCCTAGTGAGGAAATCAACAGCGGAATATAACGGAACTTTCTATATATAAGCCTGCTCTACACAGCCGCCTAAGTGGCAAAAAACAAGAGAAAACCGCCCCCTCAGATTTTCCATTAAACAATATTTGAAAGACCCGTAAGTATAAGGTAGAATGAGAAATGTATGCAAGCGCTTTACAATGCAAAGGAGGCGAATGTAATGGTATTACCTTACAAACATGAACCATTTACAGATTTCACTAATGAGGAGAACAAGCAAGCCTACTTAGAAGGCTTAAAGCTAGTAAACTCCTATTTAGGACAAGATTATGACCTGGTAATTGGAGGAGAACGTGTTACGACTGAAGATAAAATCGTATCCGTGAACCCTGCTAATAAAGAGGAAGTTATTGGTCGTGTGTCAAAAGCAGATCGTGAGTTAGCGGAAAAGGCAATGCAGGCTGCCGATGAGACGTTCAACACTTGGCGCAAAGTGAAGCCGGAAGTAAGAGCGGACATCCTGTTCCGTGCGGCTGCAATCATTCGCCGTCGCAAGCATGAATTCTCTGCATTATTAACAAAAGAAGCAGGTAAACCTTGGAATGAGGCGGATGCGGATACAGCGGAAGCAATCGATTTCCTTGAGTACTATGCTCGTCAAATGCTGAAATTAAAAGACGGTATGCTTGTTGAAAGCCGCGTAGGCGAATATAACCGTTATAACTATATTCCACTAGGTGTAGGTGTCATCATCTCTCCTTGGAACTTCCCATTTGCAATCATGGCTGGTACAGCAGTAGCGGCGATTGTAGCGGGTAACACTGTATTGTTGAAACCGGCATCCACGACTCCGATCGTAGCGGCTAAATTTGTGGAAGTAATGGAAGAGGCAGGCTTACCTGCAGGCGTTCTTAACTTCGTACCAGGTAGCGGTGCGGAAGTGGGAGACTATCTTGTTGACCACCCTCGTACACGTTTCATCTCCTTCACAGGATCTCGTGACGTAGGTCTACGCATCTATGAGCGTGCTTCCAAAGTGAACCCAGGCCAAATTTGGTTGAAGCGTGTAATCGCTGAAATGGGTGGAAAAGATACGATTGTAGTAGACAGCGAAGGCGATCTTGAGTTGGCTGCACAATCCATCGTAAAATCTGCATTCGGATTCTCCGGTCAAAAATGTTCTGCGTGCTCCCGTGCGGTAATCGTGGAAGATGTATATGACCAAGTGTTGAGCCGTGCAGTAGAATTAACAAAAGAATTAACTGTGGGAGATCCGACTGACAACTCCAACTACATGGGGCCGGTCATCGATCAGGCTGCATTCGATAAAGTCATGAAATATGTTGGCATCGGTAAAGAAGAAGGACGCATCCTTGCAGGTGGAGAAGGAGACAACTCCAAAGGATTCTTCGTTCAGCCGACAATCGTTGCAGACGTAGATCCACAAGGCCGCTTAATGCAAGAGGAAATCTTCGGACCAGTTGTAGCATTCTCCAAAGCAAAGGATTTCGATCATGCGCTTGAGATTGCCAACAACACAGAATACGGATTGACTGGTGCAGTTATCACAAACAACCGTGAAAAAATCGAAAAAGCTCGTGAAGACTTCCACGTGGGGAACCTATACTTCAACCGTGGCTGCACAGGCGCAATCGTTGGATACCAGCCATTCGGCGGATTCAACATGTCAGGGACAGACTCCAAAGCGGGCGGACCTGATTACCTGTTGCTTCACCTTCAAGCGAAAACAACATCTGAAACTTTATAATATAAGTGAAGGCCCAAATCTCATGTGGATTTGGGCTTTTATCTTTTTAAGCGTTCTAATGGCAAGCTATAATGCGCCAGACAAACAAGAGGATATATTTTACATATTTTCAGTGGATAACATCATACTAAACATTGTGCAAAGTTCGTTTGCATCCGTCAAAATGAAGGAGGACTATAATGAAAAGAATAATGTTTATGCTCACGGCTCTCTTGCTCATGTTTGTGATAGTCAATGGTGTCTCAGCAGCGGAGAATAGAGCCGATGCAAAAGTAAGAATTGTCCACGCTTCCCCAGATGCCCCTGCTGTTGATGTGTATGTCGATGGAACGGCTGTTGTGCAAGGTGCAGAATTCAAGGATGCTACAGAGTACCTTCCGCTAAAAGCAGGCGAGTACAAAGTGGAGATCTATCCTGCAGGGAAAAAGGACAAGGCAGTGTTATCCCAGAAGGTAAGAGTGGAAGCAGGGAAAGCCTACACGGTTGCTGCTGCGAACAAGCTTGCCAACCTTGAACTGGTGATTGCAGAAGATTCCACAGAACCTGCAGAAGGAAAAGCAAAGGTCCGTGTGGGCCATCTTTCCCCTGACGCTCCTACAGTGGATGTTGGGCTAAAAGGAGGAGATGCTCTTTTCACTGGAGCTTTCTTTAAAGGAATCACTGATTACAAAGAAGTTGATCCTGGAACCTACGATTTAGAAATCAGGACGCCTGAGGGAAAGAAGGTACTCGATCTTACCGGAACAAAGCTTGAAGCGGATACCGTATACAGTGTATTCGCAGTGAACACGGCAAATAAATTGGAAGTAATCCTTTTGATCGACTCGGAAAAATGACAAATAGGGTCTTACTATACTCAGTAAGACCCTGTTTTATTGAAATAGCTTAATTTAAACAAACGTTTGATTAACCCATATGAAAAGTGAGGAGTATCAAGGGGTTCAGCGTTTTGTTACCAAATTAACATTTTGAAAAGTTATATTGGAAACAGCGTTATTTTCATCTGAAAAAAGTAAAGTTGCCCGTAAATACTTTCCCGGGAAAGTATTTTTTAAACAAACGTTTGATTAATTTTTTTGCAATCTGAACGGCCCCAAGGGATTGAAATCTTTCAAACAAATTAACTTTTAAAAAAGGATTTTTAATATAACAAAAAGGAGAGCCTGTAATAGGCTCTCCTCGTGTAATTCATTAATCTTTTTTATTATGTTCCTCAACCATTGTTTCTTCCATTTCCGTAAATGTCTCACGGACCTTTTTACGAGGGAAGTTCGTCAAGTAACTTACGATGATAACTGCAAGTGCACTTAAGAAGAACCCTGGAATCATTTCATACAAGTATTTGGTTGTCGGAACCCCATTGATTTCAAATGGACCATAGATCCAGATCAGAACGGTCAATGCTCCAACGATCATACCTGCCAGTGCACCCCAACGGTTCATACGTTTCCAGTATAAGCTCAATAGAACAACTGGTCCGAATGCGGCACCAAATCCTGCCCAAGCCTGTCCTACAAGATCAAGGATTGTATCGTTTGGCGTGTAGGAAAGGAAGATGGAAACAATAGCAACCAGAAGTACGGAAAGACGACCGATCAGTACCAGTTCCTTATCTGTAGCTTCGCGACGGAAGAATGTTTTATAGAAGTCTTCCGTTAAAGCACTGGATGTTACGAGCAATTGAGAAGAAATCGTGCTCATGATAGCTGCTAAGATAGCCGCCAGTAAGAAACCTGTGATTAGTGGATGGAACAGTACCTGTGCAAAGGCAATGAAAATGGTCTCGGAATTGTCCAATTCCATTCCTGTACGGTTTACATAAGCGATACCGACAAGACCTGTAGCCATCGCACCGATGATGGATACAATCATCCAGCTCATCCCGATACGGCGGGCAGCTTTGAAGTCACGGATCGATTTGATAGCCATAAAGCGGACAATGATATGCGGTTGTCCGAAGTAGCCAAGTCCCCATGCAAGCAGGGAGATGATTCCTAAGACAGTCGTTCCTGTAAAGAAGTCCAAGTAGCTTGGATCAATAGCCCGTACTTCATCCACAGTTGTGTCCAACCCACCCAGGCTTGTAAAAGCAACGATTGGCACAAGAACCAAGGCAAGCAGCATGATAACACCTTGTGCAAAGTCTGTTAAGCTTACCGCTAAAAATCCGCCGAATAGGGTGTATGCTACCACTACTCCAGCTGTCACGAATAGACCCATTCGATAGTCCAATCCAAAGGCACTTTCGAATAGTGTTCCACCGGAAACCATCCCAGCAGACGTGTAAAGTGTAAAGAAAATGATAATAACGATTGCAGATACAAAACGAAGAATTCGAGTGCCATCGTAGAAACGATTCTCGAAGTAATCTGGGATAGTAATCGAATCATTTGCTACTTCCGTATAGGTACGAAGACGAGGTGCTACGAGTATATAGTTCAAGTATGCCCCGATGGTTAAACCGATTGCTATCCAAATGCTTGAAATACCAGATGCATACATGGCACCAGGCAATCCCATCAGCATCCAGCCACTCATGTCGGATGCCCCTGCAGATAATGCAGTAACACCAGGACCTAGCTGGCGGCCCCCAAGCATATATTCAGATATGTTATCCGTAGATTTTTTGTAGGCATAGTATCCAATCGCCAACATCCCGATGAAATACAAGCCTAAAGATATAAATGTTTCAAATTCCAACATTATCAACTCCTGTGTTTTCTCTCTTTTTTCAGCAATTTCGGCGCCCAAAATTGCTCTGTTACCGGTTACGAGTATCTAAGCTAACAAAGTATTTCCCTTATTTCAAGCGAATGAAACTATTTTCAATAGGTAGAAAAGAGTTGTATCCCTTGATGCTTGGGGGATAGGAGAGCATGACAAACAAATTGAAGTAAAACTATTTAGAATTTTCAATCATGTAATATTCCTGTAATTTGACTGACATTTTCAGAACTATTTTTACACGATTATCTTCCCCAAAAATAGATGGAATACAAATAAGTGTTTTTCACTTTCATGTATTTGTGAAGAAACATACAAGTAGCGGGTCCTCTCTATTGCTTGAGCGGGGTAAAGTTTAGTATGATAAAAGGATATTGTGCAAGTTTCGATATTTTGCGGAGGTGGATAGGATGTCCCGTATTTCTGAGGATCAAGTAAAACATGTGGCACATTTGGCTCGTCTTGCGATCAGCGAAGAGGAAGCGGTAATGTTCACAAGTCAATTGGATGCAATCATTACATTCGCGGAGCAGCTGAATGAATTGGATACAGATCATGTTGCACCGACCACTCATGTACTTCCAATGAAGAATGTCATGAGAGAGGATATAGCAAAAGAAGGCCTACCGGTCGATGAGGTATTGAAAAACGCGCCGGATCATAAGAATGGCCAGATTCGCGTACCGACAATTCTGGAATAGTAAGGAGGGAAAACCATGTCATTGTTTGATAAGAAGCTATCGGAATTACATAGCCTTTTACATAAAAAAGAAATCTCCGTTTCGGATTTAGTGGATACATCCTACAAACGGATAGGTGAAGTGGATGGAAAAGTACAGGCATTTTTAACGCTTGATGAAGAAAATGCCCGCAAACAGGCGAGTGTGCTCGACGAAGCGCTTGGCACAGAGAAGGAGCATGGCCTATTATTCGGTCTTCCTGTCGGTGTGAAGGATAACATCGTGACAAAGGGAATTCGTACAACATGTGCGAGCAAGATCCTTGGCGACTTCAACCCGATCTATGATGCAACTGTTGTCGAAAAACTGAAACAAGCAGAAACCATTACAATCGGAAAAATCAACATGGATGAATTTGCAATGGGTTCCTCCAATGAAAACTCTGCATTTGCAGCGACCCGCAACCCATGGGATCTGGACCGTGTACCAGGTGGATCCAGTGGTGGTTCCGCAGCGGCAGTAGCAGCAGGAGAGGTTTTCTTCTCCCTTGGTTCTGATACAGGTGGATCGATTCGTCAGCCGGCAGCATTCTGTGGGGTAGTCGGATTAAAGCCTACATATGGCCGTGTGTCCCGTTACGGTTTGGTTGCTTTTGCATCCTCCCTGGACCAGATTGGACCAATCACACGTACCGTTGAAGACAACGCCTACCTTCTACAAGCGATCTCCGGAATGGACGAGATGGATTCCACTTCAGCTAACGCGGAGGTTCCAGACTTCCTATCCAGTATGACTGGAGATGTAAAGGGTCTGAAAATCGGTGTGCCAAAAGAATACCTTGGTGAAGGTGTAAGCGAAGAAGTGCGTCAATCGGTACTGGACGCATTGAAGGTATTGGAAGGACTAGGCGCAACTTGGGAAGAGGTGTCCCTGCCTCACTCCAAATACGCATTGGCTACCTACTATCTACTGTCATCATCAGAAGCGTCCGCCAATTTGGCTCGCTTTGACGGTGTTCGCTACGGATACCGTACGGACAATGCGAAAAACCTTTTAGAGATGTACAAGCAGACGCGCAGCGAGGGCTTCGGTCCGGAAGTGAAACGCCGTATCATGCTTGGAACATATGCCCTAAGTGCAGGTCACTATGATGCATACTACATCAAAGCGCAGAAGGTTCGTACCTTGATCAAACAGGACTTTGAAAAGGTCTTTGAAAAATATGATGTTATCGTTGGACCAACAACGCCTACTCCAGCATTTAAAGTGGGCGAAAAAACGAAGGATCCATTAACGATGTATGCGAACGATATCCTGACCATCCCGGTAAACCTTGCGGGCGTACCAGGAATCTCTGTACCAGCAGGATTCGTGGATGGACTGCCTGTCGGCTTGCAGATCATTGCAAAGCACTTCGATGAAAGCACAATTTACCGTGTTGCACATGCGTTCGAGCAGGCAACCGACCATCATAAACAAAAACCACAGCTGTAAGGGGTGAGACGATGAACTTTGAAACGATTATTGGACTTGAAGTACACGTAGAGCTAAAAACAAAATCCAAAATTTTCTCGGCAAGCCCGAACGAATTCGGCGCAGAACCGAACTCCAACACAAGTGTCGTGGAACTGGGGTACCCTGGAGTGCTTCCTGTGTTGAACAAGCAGGCAGTGGAATACGCGATGAAGGCCGCAATGGCATTGAACTGCGACGTGGCAACCGACACGAAATTCGACCGAAAAAACTACTTCTACCCGGACAACCCGAAGGCTTACCAGATCTCCCAATATGACAAGCCGATCGGTGAAAATGGCTGGATTGAAATCGAAGTGGGCGGCGAAAAGAAACGCATCGGAATCACTCGTCTTCACCTTGAGGAAGATGCAGGAAAACTGATGCACACAGGGGACGGCTATTCCCTGGTGGACTATAACCGTCAAGGAACACCTCTTATCGAGATCGTATCCGAGCCGGACATCCGTACGCCGGAAGAGGCTTACGCTTATCTTGAAAAATTGAAAAGCATCATCCAATACACCGGAGTATCCGATTGTAAAATGGAAGAAGGCTCCCTTCGCTGTGATGCGAACATCTCGCTTCGTCCGGTTGGACAAGAGAAGTTCGGAACAAAAGCGGAGCTGAAGAACCTGAACTCCTTCAACTTTGTTCAAAAGGGCCTGGAGCATGAAGTGGTTCGTCAGGAGAAGGTTCTACTATCGGGTGGAGTAATCGAGCAGGAAACCCGCCGCTATGATGAAACGACAAAAGAAACCATCTTGATGCGTGTAAAAGAAGGATCGGACGACTACCGTTACTTCCCTGAGCCGGACCTTGTTGCGCTTCACATCGATGACGAGTGGAAAGCTCGCGTCCGTGCCGAAATCCCGACGCTTCCGGATGAGCGAAAGCGCCGATACGTGGAAGAGCTGGGCTTACCTGCGTACGACGCACAAGTTCTCACCCTGACGAAGGAAATGTCCGATTTCTTTGAAGAGACAGTGGGCGAAGGTGCAGATGCGAAGCTTGCCTCCAACTGGCTGATGGGCGAGGTTTCGGCTTACTTGAACGCGGAGGGGAAAGAGTTGCATGACGTTGCGTTGACTCCAGCAGGACTTGCTGGCATGATCAAGCTGCTGGAAAAAGGCACGATCTCTTCCAAAATTGCAAAGAAGGTATTCAAGGAGCTTATCGAAAACGGCGGAGACGCAGAGAAAATCGTCAAAGACAAAGGTCTTGTACAAATCTCTGACGAAGGCACCCTTCGTAAAATCGTCGGCGAAACGCTTGATGCAAACCCTCAGTCCATCGAAGATTTCAAAAGTGGGAAAGAGCGCGCAATCGGCTTCCTTGTAGGGCAAATCATGAAAGCAACAAAAGGACAGGCAAACCCTCCGATGGTCAACAAGCTGTTGCTTGAGGAGATTAAGTTGAGATAATTTTAGTGAGACTCCGGCTTTGGGCTGGGGTTCTTTTTTGTTGTTTCAGTGGGATGGCGGTGGAGCGGGGTTGCGATGGTGCGGGTCTGGGAAGCAGATTGTGGGATTTGTCGGAATTTGGCGTTCGGGCGAGAAGTAGGTGTAATCGGGCGAAAAGCCCACAACATCGGGCGCAAATTTTGTTTTTCGGGCGCAAATGCGAGAAAGCGGGCGTAAAATCCAATAATCGGGCGTAAACGTATAGAATGGTGGTTTCGCGGATGGAAATAGAGCGCGGTGTAGGGATTTTCATTCCCGGAATTACAAACGTGCGAGGAAAAGAACCAATTTGTTAGTTTCAGTGGTGCGAACGGCTGATATTTTGTTTAAATGGGGAGAATGGGGCGTTGTCGGATGCGATGATGAGCTTTTCCACCAAACAAGCGAAGCGAAAAGCTCATCATAAAGCCGATGACAAGGTTTTTCACTAAACGAGCGAAGCGAAAAGCTCATCATAAAGCCGATGACGAGGTTTTTCACTAAACGAGCGAAGCGAAAAGCTCATCATAAAGCCGATGATGAGCTTTTCCACCAAACAAGCGAAGCAAAAAGCTCATCATAAAGCCGATGACGGGTTTTTCCACCAAACGAATGAAGCGAAAAGCTCATCATCCCTCAACCGCAACCCACATAAAAAGGGCAAGGCGCCGCATTCCCGCAGCACCTTGCCCTCATTAAATCTTAAAACTCCCTCACATCACCCATATATTCTTCCAACGTAATCCCTCTATTAAAAATATCCGTCGCAATATCCACCCCGACATAACGGTAATGCCAAGGCTCAAATGCATAGCCCGTAATATTCGTCTTCCCTTTCGGATAGCGCAGGATAAAACCGTAGTTATGGGCGTTGGAAGCGAGCCATTTGCCTTCGTCAGTGTTTTCGAAGCTTTCGACAAGCTCCAGACCTACGCTTTTGGCGGTGATGTCCATCGTGAGTCCGGTCTGGTGCTCACTTGTTCCGGGACGGGCCACATACAGGACGGCCTGCTCGTAGCCATAGGTTGCAATTTCATTTTTGAAAATGGACTCCTGGGTTTCATAGGAACGGAAACCGGAGCGGGCATACAGCTCGATGCTTTCCTGGAGAGCGCCGGCAAACATCATCTCCAGGGATTCGGCGGCCTCCTTGCGCAGTTTCGATCGGTCGCTGTTTTCGTTGCCAAAGGAAAACGGCACATTCGGGCGGATCAGGTCGGGAGGGCGGTACCCATCCGGCAAGGCCCAGAATTTATTGACCATCACATTGATCGCTGTCGGATTTGCGACAACCGGGATCGCTTCTTCTTCAGAGGGAGCATCCGGTTCTCCTGTCACGGGTTCGCTCGGCTCCTCTTCTTCTTCAGTAGGTTCTGTTGGTGTCTCTTCTTCAGGTTCTTCCTCCACGACCGCTACCTCCTTGTTGAAAAATCCTTCCCATTTCTCTTTGACGGGTGGAAGCTCAGGTGATTTCGAAGCATGTCGACTGCTCATCAGGACAGGTTCTTCGCTGGACAACGTTTCAAGTGGATTGCATGCCGCAAGAAGTGCGACGCAGGATGTTCCAATCAGTAATTTTTTTATCATTTGTAATGGTTTTCCTCTCTGGCTTGGTTTATTATGGAAGAGATGTAATTAATTTTTCATATATTCATAATTGTCTCTTTTCTATTTTACACCTTCTATAAGCTTTTAAACAGTTGGTAAATAATCTTTGCCAAATTTTGAAACCTGGGGGGATTTCTTCCGTATATACTACTGGAAGTACAAATGGGGGAGGCGATCAGTCGACGTGAAGTTGGGAGAAGCCTGAAAGCGCTGAAGGAAAAGGTGGGACAAGGAACCTGTCCTAAAAGAAAGGACCGATTGCCTATGACGATGTTTGGAATGGAAATGATGCAGCTTTATTTTTGGGGTCTCATTGTTTTTGGAAGCTTAACACTTATTTATATTCTGCTGTCTGATATTGTGGATGGGATTTTTGATGCAATACCTGTGGATCCGGCACTTATTTTATCATTTTTGACGGTGTTCAGTGCATCAGGCTATTTGCTGGATAAGTTTTCACCACTGACAGATTGGTTTGTGTTGGGCGCATCCACCGTTATCTCCAGTATATTAGTCACTCTGCTGCATGTATTCGTTTTTGTGCCGATCCGTTCTGCCGAGGCTTCACTCGGATATTCGGATGATGACATGAAAGGGAAGCTTGCCAAGGTCATCATTTCGATACCGAAGGATGGCTTTGGGGAAGTGGTACTGAGCATCGGCGGCAGCACCGTCTCCAAATCGGCGCAGAGCTTTGAGAATGAAGCAATCCCATACGAAACAGAAGTACTGATCATCGATGTCCAAAAAGGGGTAGTTTTTGTGACCCCATACGAAAAAGTATTAGAATCTTATAATCAATAGGGGGAATCGCACATGGTATTTGGAGAAATCGCCATCATTATCGCAGTCGTCGCCATCCTGATTTTTGCACTGGTAGTCGTGTTTGTTGCACGCTACAAGACGGCAGGACCTGACGAAGCGCTAATTATTACTGGTAGTTATCTAGGCGGAAAAAATGTACACGTGGACGAAGCAGGAAACAAGATTAAGATTGTACGAGGCGGCGGTGCGTTTATCGTGCCGGTGTTCCAGCAATCCGATCCATTAAGCTTGCTTTCTATTAAACTGGACGTTAAAACTCCGGAAGTATACACAGAGCAAGGTGTACCTGTAATGGCAGACGGTACGGCAATCATCAAGATCGGCAGCTCGATCGGTGATATTGCAACAGCTGCCGAGCAGTTTTTAGGGAAAGCTAAAGAAGACATGGAAAACGAAGCGCGTGAAGTACTAGAAGGTCACTTGCGTTCTATTTTGGGATCCATGACAGTAGAAGAAATTTATAAAAATCGCGAGAAATTCTCACAGGAAGTACAGCGCGTAGCGTCTCAGGATTTGGCAAAGATGGGTCTTATCATCGTTTCCTTCACAATCAAAGATGTACGTGACAGCAACGGATACTTAGAATCTCTAGGAAAGCCACGTATCGCGCAAGTGAAGCGTGATGCGGATATTGCGACTGCAGAAGCGGACAAAGAAACACGTATCAAACGTGCAGAAGCTGCAAAGGATGCACAGCGTGCAGAGCTTGAGCGTGCGACGGAAATCGCGGAAGCGGAAAAAGAGAACCAAATGAAAATCGCGGAGTACCGCAGAGAGCAGGATATCGCAAAAGCACGTGCCGACCAGGCGTACCACCTTGAGGAAGCGCGCGCGAAGCAAGAAGTAACGGAGCAGCAAATGCAGATCCAGATCATCGAGCGTCAAAAGCAGATTGAGCTTGAGGAAAAAGAGATTCTGCGTCGTGAGCGCCAGTATGATTCCGAAGTGAAGAAGAAAGCCGATGCGGACCGTTACTCTGTGGAACAGGGAGCGGCAGCAGACAAGGCGAAGCAAATGGCCGAAGCGGATGCGAACAAATACCGTATCGAGGCAATGGCAAAAGCGGAAGCGGAAAAGATCCGTATCGATGGTATCGCAAAAGCCGATGCACAAAGAGCGCAAGGGGAATCCGAAGCGGAAGTTATCCGTCTGAAGGGACTTGCAGAAGCGGAAGCGAAGGAAAAGATCGCAGAAGCATTCGAACAGTTCGGTCAAGCGGCTATCTTGGATATGATCATCAAAATGCTTCCTGAATACGCGAAGCAAGTGGCAGCTCCACTTGGTAACATCGACAAGATCACGGTTGTTGACACTGGCAGCAGCGGTGAAAACGGCGGTGCCAACAAAATCACAGGCTACGCAACGAACCTGATGTCCACGCTTCAGGAATCCCTGAAAGCATCATCTGGCATCGACGTAAAAGAGCTGATCGAAAACTTCTCAGGCAAAGGCAACATCCGCAACAGCATCGACAGCCTGACAAACGAAATCAGCACACCAAAAAACACCGACAAAAAAGAAACAAACGTGGAAGAGCAGAAATAAGCGAGCGGAATAAAAAATTTGTAAAGAGGGCCAGACCCCGGCAGGAATTTGCTACAGAATGTAGTACTGCTTGGGGTCTGGCCCTTTTTGTTACAAAGTTTACGGTTCTCGCAATTTTCGTTTTTATTGCATCTGATGCAGGGAATAGGCTAATATGTTATCTGGGGTCAATTTGAGGTTGACCCAGGTTCGATTGGAAATTATAGTTAAATTAGAGTGACTTCAAGTATGAGTGCTAGTATACATCGATAGAAATTAATATAGAAGCGTTTAAATATAAATATAGGATGATGGGAAAATGAAACGAGCGAGAGTAATATATAATCCAACATCTGGGCGTGAAGCGTTTAAAAAACACTTGCCAGAGGTTTTAGTGAGGTTGGAACAGGCTGGATATGAAGCATCCTGTCATGCTACTACCGGACATGGAGATGCGACGGTGGCTGCAAGGCTTGCGGTTGAACGCAGATATGACCTGGTTGTCGCGGCTGGTGGAGACGGAACAATCAATGAAGTGGTCAACGGACTTGCGGAACAGGATTATCGTCCACAGCTAGGAATCATCCCGGTTGGAACGACCAACGATTTTGCGCGCGCCCTTGACCTGCCGAGAGATGACATCATCGCGTGTGCCGATGTCATAGCAAACGGAGTTCCAATGCCGGTCGATATCGGGAAAGCAAATGATCAATACTTCATGAACATCGCAGGCGGCGGGAAAATGACCGAGCTTTCCTACGAGGTACCAAGCAAGCTGAAAACGATCATCGGACAGCTGGCCTATTACCTTAAGGGTATGGAAATGCTGCCTTCGATCAGACCGACCAATGTTCAGATTGAATATGATGGAAAAGTCTTTGAAGGAGAAATCATGCTGTTCCTCGTATCACTGTCCAACTCTGTCGGTGGATTCGAGAAGCTTGCACCGGACTCCTGCATGAACGACGGGATGTTTGATTTGATCATTTTGAAGAAAGCAAACATCGCCGACTTTATTCGTGTCGCGACGCTTGCTCTTCGCGGTGAGCACGTGAAGGATCCGCATGTGATCTACACAAAAGCCAACCGTGTCAAAGTCCATACGGATGAAAAAATGCAGCTGAACCTGGACGGAGAGTACGGCGGACTGCTGCCAGGCGAATTCGTCAACCTGTATCGCCACTTGGATGTACTGGTGACGGAAAAGCGCAAAGAGATTGAAATGAATAAGTGTATATAAGAAAAAGCTGCAGGTGTTTTTACTTCTGCAGCTTTTTTGCATAGAGGGGAATCGACAAGTCTAGGACCATCCTCCCAAAAAATAAAAAATTCAAAAAAATAGGCAAAAACATTGTTGACAATTCATATGTGTATGGTAGGATTAATTTTAATATCAAGCAGTAACAAACGTAGCTAACATCGCACAAACAATAATAGACGCTTATCTAGAGCGGCTGAGGGACTGGCCCGTTGAAGCCCGGCAACCTGCTGTAAGCAAGGTGCCAATTCCAGCAAAATGGATACCCATTTTGGAAGATAAGGTGCAGCATTCTTAGTATATGCGCCTTTTCCAAATGGGAGAGGCGTTTTTTATTTTTCAAGACCCAAGTTTGCTTACTGTCCAGCTCTGGCGCTTTCCCCCCTTGGAGGCGTTGGAGCATTTGAATAGAGGAGGCGGGCCAATCTGAAATCGGCGGAATGGGAAGATGTCATGGTTCATTTGGAAAGAATGCTGCAATCTGTGAAATTCGGATCTATCACCTTGGTGGTACAGGATGGAAAAGTCATTCAAATCGAGAAAAATGAGAAGGTTCGCCTTCAGAAAAAACAATAGGCGCTGACTAGACAAACTAGAGGCGGTCCCCCTGCATGTACACATATGCAGGAGGGCTGCCTTTTTTCGTGGACAAGAAAGGAGCAGCAAAACAGATGACGGAGAAGATAACGTTCAAGAATTGGAAAGAAGTTTCGCTTTTTCCGGTGGAGACCAAAACAAAAGGTGCAAAGGAAGTGCTGGAATGGGCATACCACACCTACAAGGATAACGAAATTGTCTATGCTTCAAGCTTTGGGGCGGAGGCGATGGTCCTGATTGACCTGATACAGGAGGTGAAGCCGGATGCACAGATTGTGTTCCTGGACACCGAGCTGCACTTTCCGGAAACCTACGAGGTAATTAAGAAGATAGAAGCTCGGTTCCCAGATCTTCAAATCGAAAAAAGGAAGCCTGCGCTCACATTGGAGGAACAGGCTGCTGCTCACGGAACCGCACTTTGGAAAAGAGATCCGGGACGATGCTGCCAGATAAGGAAAGTGGAGCCGCTAAAGGAAGCACTAACCCCAAAAGAGGCTTGGATATCCGGCCTTAGAAGGGACCAGTCGCCGACTCGTGCAAAGACGGATTTTCTGAATCGGGATGATAAGTTCCAGAACATCAAAATCTGTCCCCTCATTCATTGGTCGTGGGAGGACGTTTGGACGCACATCCGCGAACAAGATCTGCCCTTTAACGAGTTGCATGACCATGGCTATCCGAGCATCGGCTGTTTTCCCTGTACGCAGGCGGTCGGCGACGGAGGGGACTCAAGGGCAGGGCGCTGGGTCGGCAGCGGAAAAACGGAATGTGGCCTTCATACAAATTAGAGATGGGCAGAGGTTAAAGGAGGAAGAAGCATGCTAGTTACCATAGCCGTCATCGTTGGTCTTTTTTTCGCCATGAATATTGGAGCGAGCGGTGCGGCAGCATCCATGGGAATTGCCTATGGGTCAGGCGTTGTGAAAAGAAATGCAGCTTTGGTTTTATGTGGAATCGCCGTGTTCTTTGGAGCGTGGCTCGGTGGCGGCGAGGTGGTCAGAACGATGGGAAGCGGGATTGTACCGCAAAGTACGTTTACCGTTGCGGTGGCGCTGATTGTCATAATGTCTGCAGCTCTATCTTTATTTTTAGCCAATCTATTCGGCATCCCCTTGTCCACAAGCGAAGTGACGGTTGGGGCGGTAGTCGGTGCAGGAATCGTCTATCAATCTGTCTTTGCCGGAAAGCTTGCCTGGATTGTACTGTTTTGGCTCCTTACTCCGGTAGTCGCCTTCTTCATCGCGATTGCGGCTGGCTGGATGCTGAAGCATAGATTCATAGACAAATGGGTGAAGTCCAAAAGGGCGGTCCCGGTCTTATCGGTCCTGGTTGTCTTGATGGGCGTGTTCGAAGCCTTCTCGGCAGGCATGAATAATGTCGCAAATGCCGTTGGTCCGCTTGTCGGGGCAGGCATCATGGACACAAATCAAGGAATTCTATGGGGAGGATTGTTTGTTGCGGTGGGAGCACTGCTTTTAGGTCAGCGGGTGCTGGAGACGAATGGCAAGAAAATCACGAAGATCAAGCTGGAGGAAGGCTGTGTTATCTCAGGGACAGGAGCGGGGATTGTGACAGTTGCTTCCCTTTTTGGCATACCTGTCCCACTCACCCAGATTACGACTTCGTCCATAATCGGGATCGGTTTTGTGAAACAGGGAAGAGCGGTGCTGAAAAAGGATATTGTCGTGCAGCTGCTGGTAGTCTGGGTCGTTTCCCCGGTTTTATCGATGGTGCTGTCCTACACCTTGATTCAGCTATTAATCGAACAGAATATGTATCCGGTCATTGCGATGCTTGGCGTGCTCGTTTCCGTGTTCGGGGTGAGATTTTTAATGCTTCGTGCCACGGCGCAGGCAATCCCGGTATCGAGTAAAGATTAATTTTAAAAAAGAGAGGTTGAATAATATGTCCTTGCCAACACCACATGGCGGCACACTCGTGCAGGCCTATCATCCAAATTATGATACGAGTCTTATAGAAAAGGAGATTGAAATAGACGCCATCGCCCTAAGCGACCTGGAGCTGATCGGGGTCGGCCTCTTCAGTCCGTTGACAGGCTTTCTCGGAAAAGCGGATTACGAATCGGTAGTGGAAAAGCTGCGTCTCGCAACTGGCACCGTTTGGTCTGTTCCAGTTACCCTGCCAGTGACAAAAGGAGTTGCAGCAAGCCTATCAAAAGGCGAGACCTATAAACTTACACACAATAAGGAAATCTACGGTGTGATCACGGTGTCCGAATGGTATGAACCCGACCTATCCAAGGAGGCGAGAGAAGTATACAAAACCGAAGAGCATGCACATCCCGGCGTCAAGCGGTTATTTGAACGCGGCGATATTTATGTGGCGGGAGAGGTGACCTTGACAAGGAAGCCTGACAAGGGTGTTGCAGCAGATGTCTGGCTTGAGCCGAAAGAAACGCGGGCACTGTTTGAGGCGAAGGGCTGGAAAACAGTTGTCGGCTTCCAGACGAGAAATCCGGTGCACCGCGCGCATGAGTATATCCAGAAGGCGGCGCTTGAAACGGTCGACGGACTGTTCCTCAACCCGTTGGTGGGTGAAACAAAATCCGATGACATTCCGGCGGACGTCAGGCTCAGAAGCTATCGGGTCCTCTTGGAAAACTATTACCCGAAAGACCGTGTTCAATTGGCGGTCTACCCTGCAGCTATGCGTTATGCGGGACCGAGGGAAGCTATTTTCCATGCCATCGCCAGAAAAAACTTCGGCTGCACGCATTTTATCGTCGGCCGTGACCACGCAGGCGTAGGCGATTATTACGGAACCTATGATGCACAGCATATTTTCAGCAATTTTACCGAAGAGGAGCTTGGCATCAAGCCATTATTTTTCGAACATAGCTTTTACTGCAATAAGTGCGAAGGGATGGCATCGGATAAAACCTGCCCGCATGGTTATGTAGACAGGGTTATTTTATCAGGGACAAAGGTAAGGGAGATGCTGCGTTCAGGCGAGCTGCCACCTTCCACCTTCAGCAGAAAGGAAGTAATCGAGGTACTGATCGAAGGACTCAATAAAGCAGCGGCCGTATAAGGAGGAACTATTCTATGACAAAAGCAACGAACATCACCTGGCATGAAACTGCCATTACAAAAGAGGAGCGCCGGGTGCAGAACGGACACGGAAGCATTGTGCTCTGGTTTACAGGCCTGTCCGGCTCCGGAAAATCCACCATCGCCAATGCCGTATCCAAGGAGCTGTACCGTCAGGGCATCAATGAGTATGTACTTGATGGCGACAATGTCCGGCATGGATTGAATCGGGATCTTGGCTTCACGGAAAAGGACCGCAATGAAAACATCCGGCGTATCGGGGAGGTGGCGAAGCTCTTCGTCGACAGCGGGAAGATTGTCACGACCGCCTTCATTTCGCCGTTTAGGGCGGACAGGAAACAGGTCCGGAAGCTGTTTGAAGAGGCGGAATTCATCGAAGTCTTTATCGACTGTCCGCTTGAGGAATGTGAAAAAAGAGATCCGAAGCAGTTGTATGCCAAAGCGCGCCGCGGGGAAATCAAGGATTTTACAGGAATCGATTCCCCTTATGAGGCACCGGTAAATGCGGAGATCACCATCCATTCCGAACGTTCTAGTGTGGAAGAGTCGGTAACGACCATTCTTGACTACCTGCGACTACAGAAAATTATCTAGGAGGGGAACAGATTGGCATATGTAAAGCATTGGGCAGAAAACGAGAAGTTGAACAAGACGGAGAAGGCGAAGCTCGAGAAGGATGGGCTGCGTATTCTGGATGACATCCCGCACTACGCGCAAAACGGTTTTGAATCCATCCCAGAGAATCAGTGGGATCTATTCAAGTGGGCCGGACTCTATCTGCAGCGCCCGAAAGAGGACGGTTATTTCATGATGCGAGTGAATGTGCCATCGGGGATCCTTACAAAGGCACAGGTCGAGACGCTTGCAGGCATTGCCAGAGATTACGGTCGTGGTGTATTTGATATTACGACCAGGCAGGCGATCCAGTTCCATTGGCTGGAGATTGAACAGATTCCGGATATTTTCAATCGTCTGGAAGCGGTTGGGCTTTCAAGTGCGGGGGCGTGCGGCGATATCACGCGAACAATTGTCGGAAATCCGATCACAGGCCTTGATCCGGATGAGCTGTTTGACACGAGCGCCATTGTAAAAGAGGTCTATGACTTCTTTCAGAAAAATGAGGATTTCTCGAACCTTCCTCGAAAATACAAAATGTCGATCAGCGCGAACAAAAAGAATGCTTCGAACGCGGAAATAAACTGTGTTTCTTTTACACCGGCAACAAAGGTGATAGATGGGGTGGAGAAGATAGGCTTCCATTTGAAAGTGGGTGGCGGGTTATCTTCGAGACCTTTCCTGGCAGAAACGATTGATGTGTTTGTGGAACCGGAGCGGACGCTTGAAGTCGCAATTGCAGTTACGACGATATTCCGAGATTTCGGCTACCGGGAGAAGCGCCATCTCGCCCGCTTGAAATTCCTTGTCGCGGATTGGGGGCGGAAAAGTTCAAGGAAAAGCTACTGGAATACACAGGTCCACTTCCTTCCAAGGGCGTGGAGCCAAAGGAAGAATGGAATGCTGGCTATTTCTACGGAGTCCAGGATCAGAAGCAGGGAGGATTGAAGTTCCTCGGTTTCAATGTACCGGTTGGACGTCTCGATGCCGATGAGGTGTTCGAACTCGCGAGGATCTCTGGAAAATATGGAAATGGGGAGATCCGTACCTGCAACTCACAGAATCTGATTATTCCGAATATTCCTATTGGAAACGTGGAGGCACTGCTGAAGGAGCCGATTTTCGAGCGCATTTCCATCAATCCGAATTCCTTCATCGGTCATGCAGTGTCATGCACGGGAATTGAATATTGCAATCTGGCTTTAGTGGAAACGAAGGAACGGATGCGCCTTATCGCCGAGGAACTGGATGCACGGATCAGCCTTGATGTGCCGATCCGCATGCATATGGTTGGCTGCCCGAATTCCTGCGGCCAGCGCCAGATTGCCGATATCGGTCTGCAGGGGATGAAGCTACGCAATGAAAAGAAGGAAATGGTCGAAGCCTATGAAATCTATGTGGGAGGCACCTTGAATAAAGGCGGCAAGTTCAATGAAAAGCTGAAGGGGAAGGTTGCTGCTGAGGATTTGACGGATGTGCTCGAGGAGCTGCTGCTCTACTTCCTGGCCGAGAAGGATATAGGGGAGTCTTTCTTCGACTTCGTGGGACGGGTCGGAGTACCTGCCCTGCAGCATGTACTCGATACTATTTTAGGAAAAGAAATCGATGGCATATCTGTATAGATTTGATGTAGCCCTCGAAGCAAAGGAAATCGTATCCGTTATTTTTGCAGAGAATGATGAAGCGGCATTTCAGCATCTGGATGTCGAACTGGAGAAGTTTTATCTGAAAGGACCAAGAGTAAAGGAAATTATTTTACGAGAGAAAAAGCGCCTGGGAAAAAAGAGCGGCTATATTTTAGATCCAGAGGAGAAAGGGTGGTAGCGCATGACAGGAAAGGTATTTTTAGTTGGTGCAGGACCTGGGGATCCCGATTTGATAACGGTGAAGGGGCTGCGCTGCCTCGAGCAGGCCGATGTCATCCTGTACGACCGTCTCGTGAATCCTGAACTATTAAACTATGCAAAAAAGGAAGCCCAGCTTGTCTACTGCGGAAAACTACCACACTACCACACGATGAAGCAGGAGACGATCAATCACTTTCTTGTCAAATATGCAAAGAAGGGGCTGCAGGTCGTTCGATTAAAAGGTGGAGACCCTTTCGTGTTCGGCCGCGGAGGCGAGGAAGCGGAGGAGTGCGCGAGGAATGATGTGCCGTTCGAAGTGGTACCGGGAATCACAGCCGGTATCGGGGCTGCAGCCTACGCAGGAATTCCAGTCACCCACCGGACGCTAAGCAAAAGCTTTGCCTTTGTGACGGGTCATCAGGCGGGTGATAAGGAGGCTGAGCACCAATGGGCAAATCTTGCGCATGCGGTGGATACGATCTGCGTCTACATGGGCGTTTCCCAACTGCCGAACATCGTCCGTCACCTCCAGGAGAACGGGAAGTCCCCGAAAACACCGATTGCACTTGTGCATTGGGGTACGTTGAATGAGCAGCGGACAGTTGTCGGCACACTCGTAAACATAGAACGCAAGGTGAAGGAAGCCAGCATCAGCAACCCAAGCATGATTGTCATTGGGGAAGTGGTGAAGCTTCACGAAAGATTACACTGGTTTGAGGAGGAGGTTGTCCCTCACCTGCCGGTAGTGCATGGATAGAAGGGAGGAGCATCCACTGTGTCGAAAGCGATTCTGTACATTGGACATGGAACCCGTTCCAAACATGGAGCGGAGGAAGCGAAGGGATTTTTACAGAAGGTAATGGAGAAGGTGAGTGTTCCCATTCAGGAAATCAGTTTTCTAGAGCTGGCCGAACCGTTTATCGCGCAAGGGTTTGAACACTGTGTGGCAAGGGGTGCGACGGAAATCACGGTTGTCCCTATCTTTCTTTTAACCGCCGGGCATATAAAAGAGGATATCCCGGAAGCGTTAGCGCCTTTGCGTGAAAAATTCCCCGAAGTGAACGTGCGGCTTGCAGAAGCATTCGGGGTGCAGGACAGGATCGTCAAGGGAATATGTGAACTTGTGAGAACGAAAGCCGGGGAAGTGAAGGCTGCCGACTCCCTTCTGCTGGTGGGGAGAGGAAGCAGTGATTCTGCCATCCATGAAGCCTTTGTCTTGATAAAAGAAGCTATTGGCAAAAGACTTGGAATCTCGCGGGTGGAGGTTTGTTATTTGGCTGCGACCACACCATTGTTCGCAGCAGGAATCGAGGAGATCAGCAAAGTAGCCGACGGCAGAGTCATCGTGGTTCCGTATTTGCTTTTTGCCGGGTTATTGCTGAATGAAGTGACCCGTGAGGTGAAAAAGAGACGGCGTGCCGGACAGGATATCGTGTTGATCGAGCCGCTTAGCCGTCATCAGGCTATCCAGGATATAGTAGTGGAACGGGCGTCAGGAAAGGGGGCGGAATATGCAGCCGCTAGTCATTGATTTGAGAGGAAAGATGGTAGTGATAGCAGGTGGAGGCAGAATTGCTGCGCGAAAGGCAAAGGTGCTGGATGCGGAGCTGGCCGATATCACCTTTATTGCGCCTGGATTTTCAGAAGAGGTACTGGAACTTTCCGTTTTAAAAGGATATAAACTTGTAGAACGGGGTGCTTTGGCTTCTGATTTTGCTGAAGCATTTCTTGTCATTCTGGCAACGAATAACCGGGAGGTGAACGCGGAATTGGTTCGTACACTGCCTCCTTCACAGCTCGTTTGTGTGGTGGATGAATCGGGAGAAGGAAATGTTACCTTTCCTGCAACGGTGAGGCGCGGCCATCTGCAAGTGGCGGTCACCTCCAATGGTGCCAGTCCCAAGCTGACCCGCAAGCTGAAAAGGGAACTGGAGGAGCAGTTTGATTTTTCATGGATTTCCTATACGGAGTTTCTTGCTGAATTTCGGAGGCTTGTGAAGCTGCTGCCTTTGACCTTTGAGGAAAAGGGGGAGTTGCTGTGGGAGGTATTGGAGGAGAAATATCGATTGGATGTAGAAGTGCGAGAGGAAAAGCTTGCCGAATTGGAGCTGCTTTCTGGGAGAGTGATAGGCGGGTAGGGGAGGGACGGTGGTCCCGCCCCGGCTACTCAAGCTCGATGACATAGGTATATGAAATTTCCCCATTTTCCCATTCTGCCAATACTTCATAAATGTACCGGCCCTTTTCAGTTGGGGTGCGAAATTTTCCTTCCTGCAATTCTATTTCTTTTTCGCGGTCCTGCTTATTCCAGAGGTAGACTTTAAATGTAGGATCGCCGACAAGCTTAAAGGACATTTCCGTGTCAGGCGGAGCCGTAATCGCTTCAACGTTTTCTGCTATCTGATTGGGAGAAGCCGCATCTGTCTGCGTAACCTCCGTGGTTAATCCCTTTTTCACTTCCCAAGAGTAATTCCCTTTTTCTAATTTTTTCTCTTCACCGTCAATCACCACATACCCCTGTTCATCAGGAGGGTATATTTTATTCCCGGCCGCATCTGTTTCTCCTGTTTTTCCACAGCCTGCTAATGCGAGTAGTAATAAAAGAAAGAATGCAGGCAAAATAAATCTTGATCTCATAGGTAATCCCCCTTTTATAACACTAGACGGCAACAGGCAGAAAAAGTTTCAAAGGATGGCTTTGATCTGGTCAGCGTGATGGTCATCATGCTTGGCCAGGTCTGTAAAATAATCCGATAGCTTAAGAGTAGTGGCACCAATTGTAATCTCCTGCTCCCAATAGAGCTCCTCGATTTGCTCTATCTCCTCCAATAGCTGCCTTCTGGTAGAAAGAAATCGGCGGAGGGTCACCTGACTATCTTCCATTCTCGCATCCTTTGCCCCGAGTTCGTTTACGACCTTCGGATTTGGTGCTGTTGGTAATGTTTCGCCAGTCAGAAAATAAGGTATTCTTTTATGTAGGACAAATTCATCCCATGGAATCAGATGGCCGATCACTTCTGCGACGGTCCATTTTTCATGTGAAATTGGAGCTCTCCATTGGGACTCAGAGAGGTCGCCGAGTGTTTGTACCCAGTTCATGAATTTTTGATGGTGCTGGATGATTTGTGCTTTGGTCATGTGCAGTCCCTACTTTCGTTTTCAGATTAGAGGAATGCCTTGCCTCCCTACTATTCTAGTTATACGGAACTATAAATGTAAAGTTTCAAAAAATCTGAAAATAGGGAAGCTATCCCTCTCCATTTTCAGGAAATTATGTTAAGATTTTAACCGAGCGCATCTTTTTAAGGCTCTTTTCGTAAAGTTTGTTGCTTTTGTCCGTAGAAAATCGGCTTTTGGATTTTTTACAGCATTTTTCCCTTTATCATTCTAAGAAAATTAATCTATGACAAGGGAAAAGAGCACGATAGCAAGTAATATTACGTGTTTACATTGGATACGTCAATAACAACAATGTATGCGAAAACAGCATTATTGAAAAAGGAGGCAATCTGATGAGTGCCGGAAAATGTAAGGGCTTAATTTTTTCTGTCCTGCTAGCCTTCCTACTGGGTGCTTGCAGTGCAGATCCGCAAACGAGCGAGCCTATGGAGGTAAGCCTTAACGAAATGACCTTCTCAATGGAAGGGGATGAGGAGCTAGGCCATCAGCTTATGACATATGATATCACCTTGACCCATAGTAAAGGGCTTGCGATAAATGTAGACAGCATCGAACCGTTGATTGCCGGTTGGATTGAAGAAAGAATGCTAGACCACGAGATAGTTGAGTTGGAGAAATTGGAAGGCAACAACCTAAGAATAAAAGGCACGGTTATGTTTGATTCTAATGAACTATCAAAAGAAGAAATGCAGGAATTGGCTAGTCAGGATGAATCCGTTCAAGGGATCCTGTTTCAAACGGTAGCGGGAGCAAGCTATCAGGCCGTGAAAATAGGGACGAAGACAGAATTGATTGAGATTGGGGATTAGGAGCATGCTGGCATACCCTTCACCAACAACGAGGGAAGAGAAGATGAACATGATCCGGACTATTACAGATCGATTGATGGAAAGATTCGGGGAGGATATCATAGCGGTCGGTGTCTACGGCTCCACTGCCTATAAAAAAGAGGGCCTTTATTCCGATATCGAGATGCACGTGGTGACAAAGGACGGCGTATCGATTCCGGGTCATGAATTCATTTACGGCAAGTTCAAGCTGGAGCTCAGCTGCCGTGAAAAGAGCAAGCTGTTTGAACGGGCAAGAAGGATGGATGATGGTTGGTCCATCTGGGCAGGATCATTCGTCAATGTTCTAGCTATCCATGATCCAGAGGGGATTTTTGCTGAGTTGAAGGAAGTACCGTTTCAGGCATCGGAGGAATCGGTGCGGGACATGATGCGGACATTCATGATTTGGGAACCGTATGAAACGATGGGCAAAATCAGGAACAATTTTGAAAACGGGAATTCTAGCTATATTCCGCTTGGTGCAAAGGACCTGGCCTGGCAGACCGCAAAATTGATCGGGCTGGCCAACCGTACATACTACACGACAAGGGCTCGGACCTATGAGGAGTCACTGGATTTGAAGTCAAAGCCAGGCGGATATCGGGAGCTTGTGGAGTTTCTTGAAGTCGGGGATCTTCGTGAAAAAGAAACCCTCTATAAGCTATGTGAAAATTTATGGACTGGCCTGAATGCCTGGTTTGATGAAATGGGCATCGACTATCGAACGCACGAGCTCCCTTTTTAAGAATATTGACAATACATACCAAACTGGATATAATCTTTTCAAATATGAAAACGTGGAAGAGGATTAGTAGGATGGTCGCGTCTATTTAGAGAGGGTGCTGATTGGTGAAAGGCGCCTATAGATGTTCATTCGAACCTGCCTCGGAGTTCTGTGTCGGATTGATTGAAGATGCAGCGGTTCAAAACCGTTACCATGGAAGAGTGTAAAGCGATGCTTTGAATGAGGGTGGTACCGCCAGAAATGGTCCCTTATACGAGCGTGGCTTTTTTTATTTTGATAAAAGAGGTGTTTGCGATGAGCAAGAAGTTTGTAGAGAGAATTACCGGTATGGATGAGGATTTCGCGCAGTGGTATACCGATGTCGTGACGAAGGCGGAGCTTGTGGATTATTCGAGTGTGCGCGGCTCGATGATCATCCGTCCCTATGGCTATGCGCTATGGGAAAATATCAGGAATGAACTGGACCGCCGCATCAAGGAAACAGGCCATGAGAATGTATACATGCCGCTCTTCATTCCGGAGAGCCTGCTGCAAAAAGAGAAGGACCATATTGAAGGCTTTGCACCGGAAGTGGCTTGGGTGACACATGGCGGCGATGAGAAGCTTGCAGAGCGTCTGGTCGTGCGCCCGACCTCTGAGGTGCTTTTCGGGGAGCACTACAAAAATATCATCCATTCCTACCGCGACCTGCCGAAGCTGTACAATCAGTGGGCGAACGTGGTGCGTTGGGAGAAAACGACTCGACCATTTCTTCGTACACTAGAGTTCCTGTGGCAGGAGGGGCATACTTGCCATGAGACAGATGAGCTTGCACAGGAAGAAACGGTGAAAATGCTCGAAGTGTATGCCGAGATCTGCGAAAAGTTCCTCGCGATCCCGGTCGTGAAGGGCCAGAAAACGGAGAAGGAAAAGTTTGCTGGAGCGAAGCATACGTACACAATTGAAAGTTTGATGCATGACGGAAAGGCGCTGCAGTCCGCGACGTCCCATCATCTTGGTGATGGTTTTGCGAGGGCTTTCGGCATCCAATTCCTTGACCGAGAAGGCAAGCAGCAGTATGTACAGCAGACTTCATGGGGCTTTACCACGCGCATCATCGGTGCCATGATCATGGTCCACGGCGATGACCGGGGCTTGGTCGTTCCACCGAGAATAGCTCCAACACAGCTGATGATTGTTCCGATTGCCCAGCATAAAGAGGGAGTGCTTGATTTTGCCTTCGACTTGAAGGAGCGTCTGGCTGCACAGTTTCGCGTCGGCATTGATGCTAGCGACAAGAAGCCTGGCTGGAAATTCAATGAGTACGAAATGAAAGGAATTCCACTTCGCTTAGAAGCTGGACCTCGTGATATCGAGCAGAACCAGGTCGTGCTCGTGCGCCGTGATACGGGTGAGAAGCTGACGGTATCGGTGGACGGATTGGAATCGACCATTGCTTCGGTGCTAGAGGATATCCAAGCGAGCCTGCTGGAAAAAGCAAGACAGCATCGCGAGGACAAAACGAGCGTGGCGGTAACCTTTGACGAGTTCAAGACACAGCTCGAGGAAAAGGCCGGCTTCATCAAAGCAATGTGGTGCGGCGAGCAGAGTTGCGAGGAAAAGATCAAGGAAGAAACAAGTGCAACATCGCGCTGCATGCCGTTTGAGCAGGAGAGCTTGGCAGATGAGTGTGTGTGCTGCGGTGCGAAAGCGAAGCATATGGTGTATTGGGCGAAGGCTTACTAGGTTTAACTTAATGCATGGGAAAGAGGGAAGCGAACTCCAGCACAATTTTGTGAGGGGGTTCGCTTTTTGATTGGAATACGTTTTTGGGAAATTATAGGTCTGGTTAAAAACTTTTCCATTTTTTGTATTTTGGATCGATTATTGCACGGTTTGGACCGATAATGACAGGTTTCGGATCAATTATCCTCTCCAACGGATCGATTTGGTCCATTTTCCGCTCGATCACCCACACTTTTGGATCGATTAACCAATATCAGCCTCTAACTAAGACCGGCAATTACCTATTTTCATAAAAGAAGGGTGCCCCTGTCCCACAGGAAGCACCATTCAAACCGTTATTGTCCTTCATAAATACGCAAATTGGCGTAGATTTTCTCCAAAGTCGGTACGGAAATCTCTTTGTCTGCCGCTAGCCCAAGCAGATACCCGAAAAAGTGGTCCGCTTCAACCGGTAATCCTTTTTCCATGTCACGCTGCATGGAGGATTTCATGCCGGCTTCGATGCTGTGGAGTTTGTCCCAGTTCAGTTCCACGATATTTTCCGCAATCGGTGCATCCACACTGCGCATCACGGCTGCCACTTCATGCAAGGTATCTTTTATGATAGCAGCTCCCAGGTAATCTTCCCTGATAGGGCCTATCGGTGAGCGGAACAAGGTCGTCGCACCTGCCAAAGTAGCGATAAACAGATACTTATGCCACATATCCCGGTTGATATTATCAGATAGGACAAAATTGCTCTTCGTACCGCCAAACACCTCTGCAAGCTTCAACACCCGTTCGGTCCGCTCGCCGTTGCGTTCCCCGAAAACGAGATCATGGATGCCGCTCGTCTGCACGATGCTGCCCTCTGAATCCAGCGTCGATTCCACAAAGCACAAGCCGCCGAGGACATTCTTTTCATCAAAGGCAGTAACCAGCTTTTCCACATGCGATATCCCGTTCAACAACGGAACGATCATCGTTCCAGGCCCGACATACGGTTTGAAATCTTCCACTGCCGCCTCCATGTGATAAGCCTTCATGGATAATAAAATGACGTCATAGGCTTCCACCTGTTGACCGCTTGTAAGGAGAGAAGGCTGCAACACTGCATCCCCATGTACACTTTTGACAACCAGGCCGGTCGCCTCCAACTGCCTTTTCCGCTTCTCCCTTACCAAAAAAGTCACGTCTTCGCCTTTTTCCAACAGCCTGCCGCCAAAGTAGCCGCCGACCGCGCCTGCACCAACAACAAGTATTTTCATAGAGAGTTCCCCCTTTGACATTCTATATTTTCTATTGTATCAGGTAATGGGAGGAACTGTTGCAGATAAGGTTCGGAATATTTGGTATGTTGGTAGAGAAGAATGAAATCGCTTATGAATAATATGGTAATATTGTTAGTGAGTCCCTAACCACTTGCCATTGAACAAACAATAGGATGTGTGTGTGAATGAAGATAAATAGTGTAATAGAGGAAAAAGCCAGAGAGATTGATTTTTCTGGTGTTGTATGGATCCAGGAAAAAAATGAAGTTTTGTATAGATCTGCCCTTGGATATGCCAACCGGTCTGATAGATTGCCAAATAAGGTGGAGACCAGATTCGGGATTGCTTCGGGCTGCAAGCTTTTTACAGCCATCGCGATAGGTCGGCTTGTTCAGGAGGGGAAGCTGGCATTCGAGACGAAAATCAGTGAAGTGCTGACGTCCAATGACTTTCCTCATTTTGATAAGGGGATTACGGTACATCACCTGTTAACTCATACATCGGGAATACCGGATTATTTTGACGAAGAAGTAATGGAGGATTATGAGGATCTGTGGAAAAACAGGCCCATGTATCAGATAAAGCAATTGGAAGATTTTTTGCCAATGTTCCAGCAGGGTAAAATGATGTTCCTGCCTGGTGAAAGATTCCATTACAATAATGCCGGATTTGTATTATTGGGAATGTTGGTTGAACACGTCACCGGTGAAAGCTTTACACATTATGTGGAGAAGAATATATTTCTCCCTTGCGAAATGAAGGGCTCAGGATATTTCTCCTTCGACCAGTTACCTGACGATACTGCGACAGGCTATATAGATAACGAAGATGGAACCTGGAGAAGTAATATCTATTCCATACCTATAAAAGGTGGGGCGGATGGCGGGGCTTATATATCAGCACCTGATATGGCGAAGCTTTGGACAGCCTTGATGGAGCGGAAATTATTGAATGTAGAAATCACAAGCCAACTCCTCACTCCCCATGTAGAGGTTGGGAAAGATGAATATTACGGATACGGTATATGGATCGACAAACGAAACGATGCCATTTATAAGTACCATGTGATGGGATATGACCCCGGTGTAAGCTTTGCCTCGGGTTACTATCCCGATTCATGCAGCATATTGGTTATTCCTTCGAATAAAGCAGGCGGGCCGCATAAGGTGATGGCTGTCATTGAAGAATATTTGTGAAAATAAAAAGAAGGCATGTCTCCTAAACAGACATGCTTTCCTTTCCATCAGGATAATAATTTCGCCTTCGTAAACCTTTCATCTTCATCCATCCAACCTTCAAATTCCTTGGTGTTGATGCAGACTGATTTGCCGTACTTACTAGATTGAATCAGCGCCTTCACATGCCCCCGTTTGTTTTCATGGTTATTCAGGTCCAGTTCCTTGGAGATGTCCTCAAAAATGGATAGGATCAGCTTTTCTTCCGTTTTCGTGGGATGGATGACGTTTAGCCCTACGCGACTGACCTCATCCCTATAGAATCGGAAGTTATGATGTGTATTGGATTCCAGAAAATGATGGATGATTTCTTCGGCAGGCCGGTTGTGGCGGTTGCCAAGCAAAAGCGGGGCATACGTCCTGATCTGCGAGACGGTTCTTTCTGCGTGTCCCAACAGTAAAGGGTGGACCTGGTTTTCTATAAGTGCTTGCAGGGGCTGCGCTGGATCCCCAGAAGTCGACAGGTTCAAGCTTTCGCGTGCGCTGGACATAAAATAACTAACATCGCGCCAGCTTATATTCATTCCATCATTAATGCGGTCGTTTCGGACAGATGGATCAAATGGGCTTAAGGAGGCCTGTTTTGTCATGACTAGCCTGCTTGCCCCAAGTGACAAGAGTGTTCCTGCACTATGGGCCACGGTCGGGATGATAATCTCAAACTCTTTGAAATATTGCTTGATCAGATTCACTATATTAAATGCCGTGGTTGTATCCCCGCCCCCGGTACGTAAAAAGAGTGATAGCCCTTTCGATTCTTCCATAGCCTCGAGATGCCTCGCAAGCGGATCCAGGACATCTTCATAAATACCGCTTACCATAACGAGGATGCTTGTGCCTCGCATGCTTTCCAAGGTTTTTAAATCTCTCATAAGATTTTCCCTCCAATTCGAGTGCTTGTCCCATAGTAAGAGTTAATACCTGTATATGTGAATAAAATGGACCTTAGAACTGATATATTCACAGAGTCTTAGTATCAATATGGTCGTATACAAGAGAATATAAAACAGGAGGTTGGAAATATTATTTGACTGGGAGAGTTAAGCAGTCGGAACATTTGGTATATTAGAAGGAGATAAAGATGAAAGGACTATCCACTATGAATCTATTGAAGCATGACATATAAAAACGCAGTCGCGGACCTCCGGCGGGCAAGCCTGCGCAAAGCATACTAAAATTGGAGGTAATCACATGTTAAATGACAAATCATTCATCCATTATTTAAAAGAGGCCGAACAGGATTTCTCCGGGTGGGATTTTTCCTATGTGACGGATACAGGGCGTATGGCCAACAGCCTGCTCTCATGGTCTTACGGCAGTATGGCGAAAAGGCTGATCACTGATGCGACATCCTTGCTTGATATGGGGACAGGTGGGGGCGAGCTTCTTGCCAAGCTTCAGCCGTTTCCACAGTCTGTGTTTGCAACGGAAGGATACAAGCCCAACTTTCCCATCGCCCAAAAGCGGCTCGGACCATTGGGGGTGACCGTGGTCGAGATAGAGGAGGACAATCTCCTGCCTTTTGCAAAAGGTCAGTTCGACCTCATCATCAACAAGCATGAAGCCTATTCTGCACCTGAGGTAAGAAGGGTCACCTCGGACAGAGGGATTTTTCTGATGCAGCAGGTTGGAGGGGCGGATTGTGCCGAAATCAATGAAGCGCTCGGGATTCCGTTGAACGACGAGTACCTCCACTGGCAGCTGGACTTCGCTAAAAGAGAGCTTGAGGAGAATGGCTTTCGTGTAACTTTATTCAAAGAGGAATCGCCTATCCAGCGATTTTATGACGTAGGGGCGTTGATTTATTATTTGATGGCCATTCCCTGGCAGATTCCGGACTTTGAGGTTGTTGATTATATGGAACAACTTTATAGCATCCACCGCAGCATCCAGTCAAAGGGCTATTTTGATGTCACGCAGCAGCGGTTCATCATAAAAGCTGAAGCAATCTAAAAAGCGGGCGTCTCCATTGTTTGGGACGCCCGCTTAAACGATATAGAACCTCACCCTCCAAAAAAGAAATCCAACAAGTTCGAAGCGGTGGAGGTGTCCTTGTTATAGAATTCCGAGTAGCCACAGTTCTTGCAGAAAACGACGATGAAGCGGTTATGCTGGACATCGAACATTTTGGACAGCCCTGTTCCGGTTGTGGCGATCTCTTTTGTTCCTGCGCTGGTGGATCCGCATTTGATACAGCCTTTTTCTTTCAAGTTACATTCCCCCTCAATGTTTTATTACTATGTATTACGCACATAGTGGAGGGAGGTTTCATGAAAAAGAAAATGATTAACCGGCAGTCAAAAAACGCGAGGAAATAAATCCTCGCGTCTTGAAAAAGCTATCCAATCGGCACCTGCAGCTCCGTCACATACTCACTCGTATCCTCGGTCACCCAGTCCCCTTTATGATAGATCTCCCGTAAAGGACCACTTACGCTATACCGGTTCTCGGAAATCCACTCAAACAAGGCGCGCGAAGTTCCTCCGATAGTGGAAAAAGGTCCTTTATGCACCACACATGCCATTTTTTCAACGGCAGGTAGTTCGTGCACCTTCACGGTCGCGCTTTCTGGTATCACCTTCGTAATCGGCTCAGCAACCTCTAGATCAATCACTGAATCCGTATGGACATATAAACCTGCATGGTAAAGGGTCATACACGGAATCGTCCGTTTGGCAGGCGAACGGTCGATGTATTCATTCACTTCATTCCAAAGCCTCTCACAAAAAGTATCAAAACTCTCTTCTTTAAATTCTTCTCTAATTGAAGCTACTAATATCGGCTCCACTTTCTTGATTGAGATGTCATTCATCATCGGTACCCCTCCGTTTTTTATGAGAAAAATATTGGTACGGAGACGTTCGAGTCTGTTGGTTTCCTGCTCGAGCAGTTTTTCCAGGGATTCGGCTTTTGATTCGAGCAAGGGGATGAGTTCTTTGTTAATTGGCACGTCCCCAAGGACCTTCACAATTTCCCCAAGTGCAAATCCCGCATCCTTCAGCGCGACGATTTTATTGATCAACACCAGCTGGTCCGCGTCATAGTAGCGGTAATTGGTATGCGGATCGACAAAGCTTGGCTCAATCAGGCCTATGCTCTCATAATGGTATAACGTATGAATGGACAGGCCACTCAGTTTTGCAAATTCCCCGATTTTAAACATGCTTACACTCCTCCAAACAGACTTTACAGATGTGCACCTCTGCCGTCTACCTTAAGTATAGGCCTTTGGGTAACCCAAGAGTCAACGCTGGATTTAAAACTTTCGGAAAAGGGGTATAAGTAAACTATAGAAAGAGCGAGAGGAAGATACTGTGATACGAATTGTGGGAATGACAAAAGATCATCATTTAGATAAAGATATAAGGATTGACAACTTGAATGTGAATGCCTATAAATGGGTCTGGGTGGACTTTGACCAGCCTACAGAAGCGGAAATCGGACACCTGGAGACAACTTTCCACTTCCATCCACTGGCGATTGAGGATTGCATACATAGACTGCAGCGGCCGAAGCTGGATTATTATGAGGACCATACGTTTTATGTGACACATTGCATCGAGGAAAAAGATGATGAAATCACCAAAGAGGAACTGAATTTCTTTTGGGGGAAAAATATGTCGTCACCTTCCATCATGCTCCTTCCAAGGAAGTGAATGAGGTATGGGACAATCTGATGGCCCTACCAAAGAACGTGAAAAAATGGGACGAATACTACGTGTTCTATGAAGTGCTGGACAATGTGGTGGATAATTATTTTCCTTTCCTTTATAGGATGGAAGATGAGCTGGACAAGATCGAGGACAATACTCAGAACAAGTCCATGAACCAATTAATGGAGGAGCTGTTCGATACAAGATATGCCTTGTTGAACCTCAGGCATACGATCAACCCGATGCGAGATCTTCTGTACCGGATGCTGAATTCCCATCGCTTGAGTGGCGTAATGAAAAGAAAGGAATATTTCTCGGATATTTATGACCACCTCCTGAAGCTCTCCGAGATGGTGACGAATAACAGGGAGTTGACGGCAGATATCAGGGACAATTATCTTTCTTTGAACTCTCATCAATCAAACAATGTCATGAAGGTCCTCACCATCATCACGTCCATCTTTGCCCCGTTAACCTTTATTGCGGGTATCTATGGAATGAACTTCGAGAACATGCCGGAGCTGAGGTGGCATTACGGTTACTTTGCTGCACTTGGTGTCATGGGGGTACTCGGTGTGAGCTTGTACATCTGGTTCAAGATGAAGGGATGGTTCAAGTGACTTTTGCAGAAGGGAAATGCCGGATTCTGTAGAAATAAATATATAGTGATGAAGGCTGCCTGGTAACGGCGGTCTTTTTTTTTGCAGCAGTAATTTTATCAAACCTACTTCCGTTTCTGCTAAAATATACCTATAACACACGTTTTTCCACTAAAAGGAGTCTTACCATGCACAGATTGATGCTTATTGAAGATGATGGGCAGCTGAGTGAACTGATCTGCGCCCATTTGGGACGGTATGGATATGAAGTGCACGCCCCAATGGATTTTCGGAACATTGTCGGGGAATTTACCACGATACAGCCAGACCTAGTTTTATTGGATATTAATCTACCATACTATGATGGATATTTTTTATGCAGGAGCATTCGCCAGCAGTCGAATGTACCGATCATCATCATTTCTGCGAGAAGCTCGGAAATGGACCAGATAATGGCGATTGAGCTTGGGGCAGACGATTATATGACGAAGCCATTTACGTTTGAGATATTGCATTCGAAAGTGAAAGCGGCGATAAGGCGGGCATATGGGGAATATGCGGGACAGGACAGCAGTAAAGTGTCGGTGGGGTCACTGAGCGTCGATAATCATACGCTTAGCGTAACCTTAAACGACAAAAAGCTGGAGCTAAGCAAAAACGAGTTCAAGCTGTTGAAAAAGCTGATGGAACAGCATCATACATACATTTCGCGGGAGGCCTTGATTGAAGAGGTGTGGGACACGGTGACGTTTGTCGATGATAATACGTTGACGGTCAACATGACGCGGATCAAGCAGAAGCTCGCAAGCCTCGGGCTGCCGAACGTCATCACCAGCAAAAGAGGGGTAGGCTACATGTTGAGCGTACCAGGTGAATCCAATGGGTAAGAGGATACTCAAAAAGTTTTTGAGGGATAGAGCCGTTCTCATCCTCTTTTACCTTTGCAACATGACATCTATCGTTACCTTTTTCCACCTCAGCGAACCCGCCAACACGGAAGTATGGTACCCGCTTTCGATAGGGGGATTCCTGCTGATTGTCTACCTAGTCGTGGATTGGTTCCGCTATTATCAACCAAATCAGGGGCTCGAGCAGATGCTCCAACATCAATATGCGGAGTATCAACCGCACACGGAAGAACAGAAAACTTTTCAAAAATGGATGAGCAAGACGAACCATGAACATTCAAGAGAGTTGAATGACCTAAAAGAGCAGAACAAGGAAAGACTCTACTTTCTATCCCATTGGATGCATCATCTCAAGACGCCAGTGTCCGTGATGGAATTGATGATCCAGAATGAGATGGAAACACAGGATAAACCGGTGGTGCTGGAGAAAATCCAGCTCGAGAACAGAAGGTTGCATGCATCCATTGAACAAGGATTGACGATGATCAGGATGGACAGCTTTGAAAACGACTTGGACGTCCATGGGGTCGACCTGCTTTTGTCCTTGCGTAAAATCATTAACAGTAGAAAAAGTGAGCTAATCTATCATTCTATCTTTCCGGCAATTGATTGTGAGGAGGAGGATTCCTGCATTATCACAGATCCAAAGTGGAATGAAGTGATGCTGGAGCAAATCATCTCGAATGCGATTAAATATTCAAGCTTGAAAAAGGGCAGTAAAAAACTGCGGCTCATCGTTGCCAAGGAAGGTACCGACACGCTGCTTTCCATTATCGATGAAGGGGCGGGAATTCCGTCGTATGACGTGGAGCGGGTCTTTGAGCCATTCTTTACAGGGGAAAATGGGAGGAGGTTCCTGAACTCTTCAGGAATCGGTCTCTACCTTTGCAGGAAAATTGCCGACAAGCTGAACCACACAATCAGCATCGAATCGGAAGCAACAAAAGGAACCACGGTCACCATCCGATACCTTACAAAACTGTAAGGTATTTTTAGTGGGAAAAATGGTTGCGATTGTATGAACCCTGTAAGATGAAAATAGAAAGCAGAGGGGGGACATAGAAATGACAGAACCAATCTTAAAAGCTAGCAAGCTAGTTAAAATATATGGGGAATCCACCGGAGAAGGCTCTACAAAAGCAATTGACGGGGTGGACCTCTCGATAAACAAAGGCGAGTTCATCGCGATCATGGGGCCATCCGGAAGTGGCAAGACGACCCTGCTCCACATGCTGAGCGGCATCGATAAGCCGACTTCAGGCGAGGTAGAGATCAAGGGCCGCAAGATCAGCTCCATGAACGGAGAGGAATTGGCCGTATTCCGCCGGAAGCAGCTTGGATTTGTTTTTCAGGAATTCAATCTGCTGGACAGCTTGACGGTGAGGGAGAATATCCTCGTTCCGATGGTGTTGGAGAAAAGAGTAGCAAAGGATATGGATGAAAAGGTGAATGAGCTCGCTCACCTGTTCGGAATCAATACCATCCTGAGTAAATATCCGTTCAAGATTTCCGGCGGTCAGCAGCAGCGGACTGCGGTCAGCCGTGCGCTCGTGAACGACCCAAGCATTATTTTCGCCGATGAGCCGACCGGCAATCTAGATTCCAAATCTTCCTCGGTCATCATGGAATGCTTCGAGAAGATTGTGGTGGAGCTGCAAACGACGGTGTTGGTGGTCACACATGACGTGTTTGCGGCAAGCTACTGTCGCAAGGTGGTCTTTATAAAAGATGGACGAATCGATTCCTATATCGTAAGAAAAGGCGAGCGAAAAGAGTTTTTGGACCAGATCATGGATAATCTTGCCGTTCTTGGAGGCAGAAGCCATGACATTTAATCAGCTTATCTGGAAGATGGCAAAGCAGAATAAGGGGAAATATATTTTCTACTACCTATGCAATAGCTTTGCTGTCATGTTCTTCTTCATGTATGCCACGGTTTATTTTAACGAGAAGATTGTAGAAGTAAAGGAGCTGGAATCGATCCAGGACGCACTTGCCATTCCGGGGGTGGCACTGATCATCTTCACGGTATTTTTCATCAACTATGCCCACAGAATTTTTACGAGAAGGCGGAGGAAAGAGTTCGGATTGCTGATGACCCTCGGCATGTCCAACCGGGATATCGTGAGACTTCTGTTGGTTGAAAATGGCGTGATCGCGGCAGCCTCCATTGTCAGCGGTCTATTGGCTGGGACAGTCTTTTCAAGGCTATTCTTTCTGGTCTTGATGAATAGTGCCGGGATGGGGCAGGTACCGTTTCACCTTTCATTCGAGATGTTCAGCTATACCATTGGGGCATTTCTGATCGTTTTTCTCCTATCTGTTGGGATCACGCTTTACCTTACGCTGTTCCGAACACTTTCCGACAGCCTGAAGAGCGACCGCGTTGCCGATGCGATCAAGCTGCGAAGCCCACTGCTCGGCGGTTTCGGGGTCGCGCTCGTCATCGGCTCGGCACTGATGCTCTATTTCAATTATTTGAACGAGTCAAATCCAGGTGGCGACGGGTTGACACTCCTGATATGGACCATCACGCTCTTGTTCGGGCTGTATATTGCGCTTTCGCAATCGATGAGCTTCTTTATCGAAATGGCAAAAAAACATAAACCCTTCTATTATCGGAAGCTATTATTCTTGACGAGTCTGGAATATAAATTCAAGCAGCTCACGGCGGTCCTGATGCTGGTGACGGTCATGGGGATGGTGACGATTTTCTACACGACCTTATTGTTGTTCATCTATTCGGCTACAGAAAAGCAGGTGGTGGAAGATCATCCTTATGATATTGCGTTTGTCGAGACGGTAACGAAAAACAACATCTCGGAGAAGGAACTTGTGTCCATTTTTGAAGGGAATCCAATAAAAGAACATCTTACTATCCAGCTTTTCGAATACCATGAAGAGGATCCGTACTGGGATGATTTGATCAACCGCTATACCTTCATGCCTCTGTCTGACTTTCATCGCCTGACAGGGTCGTCCAAGGTAGTCGGGGATGGTGAATACATCTATTTTCACAATCAAATGCCCGAATATCTAGGTGGGGATAGCATTTACGAAAATGGTTTGACCCTTGAAAAAGGCGATATTCATTTAACCTTAAAGGAATCGATTGTGGAAAAACAAGTCAACAACTTGAGCTATCCACTCGCAGACTTTCTGGTAGTAAACGATGCGGATTATGATAAGCTGAGGAACCGTCTGGCTGAGGAGGAGGCCAGCATCCATCTACTGAACGTGGAAGCCTGGAAGGAGTCAGAGGTTGCTGTGGAGGGGTTGGAGCAAAAACTGTTGGAACACAATCAGTCAACGCCACCTTTCAACAATGAGCACTTCTCCTATCTCTCAGAAGAGGAAATGTTAAAGCCCTCATCCAGAATCGCCGACTACAACAACCAACGAAACTCCAGCGGGATCATGTTCTTCGTCTCCACTTTTATCAGCGTGCTGTTCTTCTTCGGCTCGTTCATCCTGCTGTATCTGAACGTCTTTTCGAACATTGAACAGGATAAGGAGAAATATCACAAGCTGTATAAAATCGGAATTACGAAAAAGGAAATCCAGCGCCTCATTGCGGGTGAGCTGAAGGTCCTATTCTTCTTCGCACCGTTACTCGGAACAGCCGTAGCCTTCCATTACATTGTCGTCTTCGCCAAGGATGCAGGAGGAATCATGGAGAATCCAAGCTTTTTCCTTCACTTCCTTACGATTGCGGGGATCTATCTCGTGATTCAGACAGGGTATTATTACTATGCGAAGAGGAAGATGATGAGGCAGTTGGAATTAAATTAAAGGAAAGCCGTCCTGAAATATCGGACGGCTGTTTTGTGTTGATAAGGTTTATTTTGCTCGAAAAAGCAATTTTCTGAGTCATATCTGTTCGAAAATGGAAGCTATGAGCAGAATATAAACATGCTATAATCCAACTATAAATACATGGAGGTGATTTACATGGACAATCAGGAAATGCTACAAGTGTTATTGGAACATATGGACAAAAAATTTGGAGCGGTCGACCAGCGATTTAATGAGATGGACAAAAAATTTGTTGAATCTGACCAGCAATTCAAAAGCATCGATCAGAGATTCAAAAGTATTGACCAGCATTTCGTTGGCATCGATCAGCAATTCAAAAACATCGACGAGCAATTCATAGGCGTCAATCAACAATTCAGTTAAGTTTTTCAAAAGCTTGATCGTATTGAGCAAGGGCAACAAGAGGATGTTATGGGAATGCTAAATCTAATGAATCGCAAATTAGATAGCGCATCCGAACATAGGACTCGGACATAAAAAAAGCCTGAGAAACAATCACCTCTCAAGCTCTCCTCACTTCTTTATCCTCAAACTGTTTCCAGTTCGTGACTTTTTCCAACACGATGGATAATAATACCCCCATGATTAATCCGTTTGTCAAAAACGGCTGCAACAATACGGGCAGCGGACCAAAAACGGCCGGTGACGTATTCATCAGGCAAACTCCCAACAGTACCGGAGCTGCAAGCCGGAAGATCGTATCCGAATTGAACACCGCTCCACGCAAACTTCCATAGGCAGTACCGAACAGCTGCAGATATGCCACAAACAATACCGCATTCCCGACCGTCATCGGCATCGTCACGAGGAACGAGGTCAATGGAGGCAGCAGCCCGATCACTGCAAGCAGCATCCCACCTATAAAGAACGGCCGTTTATCCAAAATTCTTGTACTTTGTAAAAATCCAATGGTAGAAGTGAACGGCGTGTACGGGACAAGTCCAAACAAGGACGCCACCATCGAAAACATTCCTGTAAAAAAGAACGAGTTCCGGAACTGGCCGGGCTTTGCTTTTTCACGATAGAGCTCTGCTGCTGCCTGAACGGAAGCGATCGTGTTGCTCAGATTCAGCATGCCAGCGAAGAACGCAACGGCGATAATGCCATATTCCAGATTAGGTGCACCAAGTGGAAATAACCCGAATGAAAAGGCTGCGGCAGGCGCTTCCTGTCCGCTTTCCGGGAATAAGACCACATAAAGCATCCACCCCACAACAATTCCAATCAGTATCGCAAAGTTCCCGATGGCTTTTGGTGCCTTTATTTTCAGTACACTGACAAAGATAACAAGGAACAGTGATAGCAGACTGACCCCTACGTTCATGGTGCCCTCGTCCGTAATCCCGAGCATCCCCTGGAAAAATACCATCATGAGCTGGAATGTCAGAAGAAATAAGTAGACCGTCATCACCATCGGAGTGAAAATTTTAGGAAGGACGGTGGTCCAACCGAACAGGGCCATCAGCATCGTGACAGCGCCAGCAAGTAGAAGACCGGTTGCGAGTCCGCCTCCTATCTGCGTGAAGCTCATGCCAAGTGAAGAAGCGGTCAGGCCGAGGTTCAGCATCACGCCCCACAACAGACCGGAGTGCCCTTCCAATAGTGGATAGCGGTGGCCTATCCAGCCCTGGAAAATGCACGCGAGCCCTGTGAACAGGAGCGATGCACTCAGCATCATCCGGCTCACTTCCGGTGAAACGTCAAAAGCCGCTCCTATCGATAGAGGAACGACTACTGTGTTGGCAAAAATAAAAAACAGCCATTGTATCGATGAAAAGACTGTAAAGGATGATAGCAGATTTTTCATAGTAGGACTCCTCTTTTATCTGTTTCCTCAAAAACCTCGATTTCCTGAAGCGGGGCAACGCGTTTTTCAGCGCTATTGGATCCCCATATATTAACGAGCATTAGGATAAAAATTAATATCAAAAGAAATAGAATCGTTCGCATATATTCATCCTGCCTTTCCCCTAATATATGGTACCATATGTAAAACTATATGTATGATATTTGTTTTGTTGAGAAATCATAGGTAAAACATATGATTCGGGGGGAGAACAATGGATATCCGGCAGCTGCGCTATTTCACTGTTATCGCGGAAGAAAAAAACATATCACAGGCGGCCAGAAAACTGCATATGTCCCAGCCGCCGCTGAGCCAGCAGCTCAAGCAGATGGAAGAGAATCTTGGTGTTGCACTTGTCTACAGAGAGGGCAAAAAGCTCCATCTCACAGAAGCAGGGGAGAAACTCTACCATCATGCCTTACAGATCACCAAGCTGATGGAAGAAAGCATGGAAGAAGTGAAAGAGGTGGGACAAGGTCTGAAGGGAGCGTTGAAGTTCGGCGTCAACACCCTCTCCGAAACATCTCTGTCACAGCTTCTATTCGAATTCCGGGAGCAATACCCCGCCGTTACCTATGAAATCCATCAAAATGAATCAGGTCAGCTTTTTCAGCTTTTGAGGGAAAGGGTAATAGATCTGGCTGTTATTCGCTTTCCTGTGCATTCCGAGGAGTTTGCTAGCATCATGCTGAAGAACGAGCCATTCTATTTTGTAATAAGCGAAGCATGGACCGGTGAGGTAACACTCTCTACTATTGCTGGGGTGCCGCTTATTTTGCCAAGCACAAAAGGACAGGGACTATATGACTTCTCCGTTCAGGCCTTTGCCAAGCACGGACTGACGCCCAATATTGTCTGTGGCTGCTCTGACCTGACACTTCTATCAAGACTCGTGCAGCAAGGGTTCGGCGCAACATTGGTACCGGAGAACGCGATGCACGTATTTTCGAAAACAGACGTTCATACCTATCTGATGGAGGATGGGGAGCTCGTGTCCCAGTATGGAATTGCCTGGATGAAGAAGTATTATCTGTCCAATGTGGCGGAGCGGTTTTTGGAGATGTATCGGCGGAGTGTTGGTGGGTGATGGGTTGGGAGTAACTATATCTCTTCGGAAAAAACTCGCCTTCCACTATTCCAATTACCCAACTATAATTTAAACACCTATATTTTACATTTTCTAGTGAAAATACCATTCTATTATGTTACATTTTTTAATATTCAATCATTTCTGGCTGAAAGGAGTCACGATGAAGCTTAGTGATAAGAAGAAAAGCGTTCAGTCGTTGTATCGTGAGAAGGTAAAGGCCAAGGAGAAGAAGAGTCAATTAGAAATTATGGTTATATCCATTATAATCATCATTGCGCTGGGATTGGGAATTTTTTATGGAATCGGGCCGTTTGTGAAAAAGGATGATCCTGTCATATACAAGGTGGAGTAGAACGGAGTGATTGGTGTGCTGGTCAAATACATCTGGTGTGAGGTAGAGGAAGAGAAGAGATCTGCATTCTCGAAAGCCCAGGAGGAGTGGGACCATCTGGCTGAGGTGGAAGGTTTCCTTGGACAGTTTGGTGGCTGGGGCGAGAGTGGTGAAGCGGTGATTCTCGGATTTTGGGAGAGTAGACAAGCCTATCAGCATTTTATGGAGTATGTTCATGACACCATTTTTCTTGAAAATAACCAGGGGAAAACGTATCGTTCCATAACGGTCACGTTGTATGAGGGGGAGGTTTTCAAGCAGGAGTGGCTAGAAAATAGTGAATCGGGTGGCAGGCTGTATTTGAGCGGAAAACCAAATGAGGAATCCGCTGTTACATTTTTGAGCGAAATGCGGGAAAGCCTTAGTGTAGCATTTTCGGAAATGGAAGGTGCAAGCGTAATAGATTTGGAGCCAAAATGGAACGTGATGAAAAAAGGAGAGAATTAATCATGGCAACTCTTGAGACGAAACGACTTATTCTGAGACCTGTACATATAGACGACGCTGCACGGATAGAGGAACTGGCAAGCGATTATGAGCTTGCTAAGACAACGTTGAATGTTCCGTCTCCTTATCCGGAAGGCGGAGGAAAGGATTTCGTTGAGGTGTTCAGCAAGAAGGAAAACCTTGTGTTATTTGCAATGGTGGAAAAAGAGAGTGATAGCTTGATAGGACTGATCAATATCAACCTGACTCCGGCCTATGAACGCGGCGAGCTTGGGTATTGGGTTGGCCGACCATATTGGGGCAAGGGCTTTGGAACAGAGGCTGCTCAGGCGGTGACGGAATATGGCTTTAAAGAACTCAAGCTGAACAAGATTTTTGCCGGGGCATACAGCGATAATCCTGGCTCTTGGCGCATCATGGAGAAGCTCGGCATGACGCATGAAGGAACCTGGAGACAGCATGCGAAGCGCTTCGGACGATATATCGACCTTACTTATTATGGTCTTTTGAGGGAAGACTACGAAAAAGCCAGAGCAGGTGAGTAGATGAAAAACTGGAAGTACCCTTTTCTGCTGCTTGCGGGGATCGGTGTCTCTTATCTTGGGAACTGGATCTACCTCATCGCTATCAATCTATCAATACTTGATCTGACCGGTTCGGCGGCTGCGGTTGCCGGACTTTATGTAATCCGGCCGATTGCGATTCTTATTACGAATACATGGGCTGGGAGTGTCATCGACCGGGTGAATAAAAGGAAGCTGATGATCGGGGTGGATGTAGTGCGGGGGCTCCTCGTCTTCCTGATTCCTTTCATCGGATCCTTGTGGGTCATCTATTTTCTACTATTGCTGATTAATATAGCTGGTGCATTTTTTGGCCCAAGCTCTTCCGTGTACATAACGAAACTGATTCCTGCCTCAGACAGAAAACGGTTCAACTCACTGATGAGCATGACGAGCTCCGGTGCCTTTCTGTTGGGACCTGCAATTGCTGGGGTGCTTATCATGCTAGTAGGAACGGAGCTTTGCATTTTCATCAACTCGGCAACATTTTTGGTATGTGCGTTCTTCATCTACCTATTGCCGGATGTCGATGAGGTGGTAAAAGAAAAGCGGGAACGTGTCACCTGGAGCATGCTTGTGGGAGACTGGCGTATTGTAAAACGGTTTGCGCAAGGAGCCACCTACTTCATGGTCGTGTATCTTTTATTCCAGGGGGCGATGCTGACTGGATTTGCGCTCGATTCCCAGGAGGTTACGTTCATCAAGCAGCATCTGTTGCTGACTGATCAGGATTACGGATTGATTGTGAGTCTGACGGGACTTGGGGCATTGGCAGGTGCGGCGGTTGCTGCGATGGTGGCGAACAGGGTGCCGCTTCGGGTTTACATCGGAGGGGGGATGCTTTTTACGAGCGTCGGGTATCTCTTGTTCTATGCATCTTTCAGCTTCTGGACGGCCACTTTGGCTTTTGTATTTCTCGGATTTTTCATGGCTTTCGCAAATGCAGGGTACGCAACGTTTTTTCAACAGTGTGTACCTGTGGAGATCATGGGGAGGTTCGGCAGCTTGGCTGAAATGCTGCAGGCGATCGTACAGATTGTGTTGACCTTGATACTTGGTGTAGCGGCCGATTGGTTTACGATCCAAACTGCGTGCATGGTCTTCAGTTTTGCTGGGGTGGTGCTGGCTATGGTACTGTTTATCACGGTGCTGCTGCCGTCAAAACAGATCCATTTTAACGAAGGGAAATTGGAGGCGTAGTAAGGGATGAGGGAGCGGATTCGATGTGATCTGATCAACTATCAAAAGGCGCACAGCAATAAGTGGAACCAAGTGTTGCATTACTTCGCGTTCCTTTTTGCTTTTTTGGCTTGGATTTTTTTGTTTATCAATCTTTACGTGACGATCTGTTTGACGGTGCTGCATTATCTTTTATCGTGGATTGGTCATTTCTACTTTGAAGGTAATAAACCGGCGTCGTTCAAACGGCCGTTGCTAGGGTTTTATGCTGGGTTTACTTGGTTTTTTATGAGGAGTATCGAGTTGGTGACGGGGAGGAGGGTGCTGCCGAAGTGATGGAGGAAACGCTTGGGAGATGGTATCCCAAGCGTTATTTTACTTTGAACATTCCTGTCATATTGGGAGCATAATTTTTAAAATCATATTTTTCATAAAAATCTCCTTTACCTTCTGAAGCGAATAGTCCAATAAATGCCTTAATTGGAGCATATTCATCTATGTAATCCATTAGAGCGTTCATAATCGCTTTGCCTATACCGCATCCTTGGTAATCAGGATGAACCACTATATCCTGAACGTAGAAATAGATGGCACCATCCCCTACAATCCTACCCATTCCAATGATTTCGCTCTCGTTCTTCACAACAACCGAATAGAGGGAGTTTCGAAGTGATGACTCCGCAACATCAAAATTCATATATTCTTTCCATCCGACAATTGTACATAAGTGAATGTATTCATCCAGTGTTGGAGAGGTATTTTGTAGAATCTCATATTCTATCATCCGTTTTCCTCCTTATTATTTCGCATCAATTACTTATTATTCAGGGGATTTAAAAATCCTTTTTAGTTGTCTAATAAATTATGTTTAGGGGGAAAGGTGATGAACTGAGATTGTACCGTTACAGGATGATAATGACAGGAGATACGTTATAACCCGAGTAAAGGAATAAAAAGCCATAATGCCACATTAAATAGAAACAGCCCAACATAATCTAGTTGGACTGTAAACTATCATTAAGCTCTGTTCTGCAGCTTTTTTAAATTCTCCGGATACTCTTTATCCAGCTTGTTGAACGAGGAAATAGGCATCTGTTCTTCATAAAGGAGATTGTTTCCTAGAACTGTTATGAATTAGAGGTTAAATCCAAGAACGTCTTCTTTTATCATCTCTTTCATCTTCTGATGCCCCAGCTACATTATCATTTCCACGTCTTTTGTGATCATCCTTTTTAATAACTACTATTTCGTCTGCACGGATAATTACTTTATCCACATCAAAAATTACTTTTCCATTTTCAAAAATACCTGCTACTTCATCTCGGCGTTTTTTATCATTTGACATTTAGTTCCCCTCCTTTCATGGTTTACTATAAAATATGCTAGGTAATTTACTAGTGATTAGACAAGTATAATAAATGGATGAAAATTGGCTCACACATCATTCCTCCAGCCCAATCCCTGGTCCAGCAACGCCTCTTTAATCAGGAGGGACCAAAATATCCTGCTTATTATTCTACTAAACCATCCAAAAATTGATAGAATCTTCGAATAATATAAAGAAGTACTACGGGCAATCTTGATTAGTTTGAAATCGAGGCAATATGTATGAAGGGGGAGGGAGAATCACGTTGGAGTTTGATACTACGATAGACCAATTTGCCACGGTAAAAGTAATCGGAGTTGGCGGTGGAGGGAACAACGCCGTGAACCGTATGATTGAGGACGGTGTGAAGGGAGTAGAATTTATTGCCGTAAATACAGACGCACAAGCGCTCCATCAATCAAAAGCAGAAATTTCGTTACAAATCGGTGGGTCATTGACAAGAGGGTTAGGAGCAGGTGCAAATCCTGAAATAGGGAAAAGAGCGTTGGAGGAAAGTAAAAAACAGATCGAAGAAGTGTTAAGAGGGGCAGACATGGTTTTCGTAACAGCCGGAATGGGCGGGGGGACAGGCACAGGGGCGGCGCCAGCCATTGCGGAAATCGCCCGTAGCCTTGGTGCCTTGACAATTGGAGTGGTAACACGTCCATTTAAGTTTGAAGGCCCTAAGCGTGCAGCCAATGCTGCAGAGGGAATAACCGAAATGGGGAAAGCAGTAGACACCTTGATTATCATCCCAAATGACCGGTTGTTGGAGATTGTTGATCGGAAAACACCTATGGTGGAAGCCTTCCGTGAAGCAGATAACGTTCTTCGACAGGGTGTTCAAGGAATATCCGATTTAATTGCGGTCCCAGGATTGATCAACCTTGATTTCGCGGATGTAAAAACGGTCATGTCCCACAAAGGAACGGCCTTAATGGGTATTGGTATGGCTAAAGGGAACGGACGTGCTGCAGCTGCTGCGCAGAAAGCCTTAAACAGTCCGCTACTGGAAACGTCCATCAATGGAGCGCATGGTGTCATCATGAACATCACCGGCGGCCACAATTTAAGTCTTTTTGAAGTACAGGAGGCAGCCAGTATCGTTGCTTCCGCTTCTCACGAAGAATTAAACATGATTTTTGGTTCGGTCATTAACGAAAACATAAAAGAAGAAATCATCGTAACGATCATCGCCACTGGATTCACGGTGAAAGAGGCCCCAACACCACAACCTTCTTTCCAGCCAGCAGTGGAAGAGGGTACTAATCCTGATACCTACCAAAAAGAACACCCAGTGAAAAATAATCCGATAAGCCATACCAAACTGGTTCCGGAGGATGAACCAAAGCAGCCAGAGGAAAATTTAAAAATTCCGGCGTTTTTACGGAAGCGGAGAAATCGTTTTTAAAGGAAGTATAGGGACGGGTCTTTGGCTTCGAATAGATTTTCGTTCAGTATAGGGTACATCAGTTTTTTTAAAAAGGCATCGAAAAAGAGATGCCTTTTTTTGAATGGGAGCTCTTCATTTTCCATTTTGATTAAATATCATTAGGCTCTACGATGCACAATGGGTTATTCGTACATCCGTAGACCTCGATTATTAGGAAAGATCAGTGAAGTTTCTTTTGCTCCCGTCTCTTCACTTTTACAATATTTTTGTGTAATTAAGAAATTATGAAGATGCAGTGCAAAATAGAGGCAATAATTCCTTTCTCAACGTATAAACATAAGTTTTCATATTAAAGGAAGTTAGGTTTCCACATAAGATTATACCGTCTATAAACGTAACGTAAAAAGATGTCTGAAAGCACATGGACAGTACTTTATGAATAAGAGATATTTTAGTGATTGAGGAGATTGAGATCCGTCCCTGTGCTTCGACCATATTCATTTTTAGATTCACTTCCAGAATATGAAGAAAAAATTCATGGAAGTTTCGTAACAGGAATTTTCTGAGTAAAGGAATCAAAAGCCATATTGACACATTAAATAGAAACAGCCCAACAATAACCTAGTTGGACCGTTAACTATCATTATGCTCTGTTCTGCAGCTTCTTTAAAATCTTAGGATACTCCTTATCCAGCTTATAGAAGTAGAGGATGATCAGCTGGATGGCGGTAATGATGACCGGTACATAGACAAACAGGAATAGGATGGTGGCCGTTGCAGAGTCGGATTGCTCAGCGATACCGCCGACATAACCTCCAAAAGAGAGTGTCCAACCCATTATGGCAGCGCCGAGGCCCATGCCTACTTTGGTTCCAAAGCTGCCAGCACTGTAAACAAGACCTTCTGTACGGACGCCGGATTTGTATTCACCGTATTCAATCGTGTCCGCAAGCATCGCCCAGATGGATCCGACCAGTGGAACACCACCGATACCACGGATAATTGATCCGATCAGGACGAGGCTGAAGCTGCTTGGATCGATTACAATAATGACCGTACCGACTAATCCTAGAACAAGGCCTGCGATAATGGAGTTTCTTTTGCCGAATTTCTTAATTAACGGTGAGATGAACAATAATCCGAACAGCATCGGGAAGAGACCGGCCAAACCGAGTGGGCCGACAAGGTTTGGATTATTCAGGATATACTGCGCATAATAGATGCCCAGTCCGCCCGCGATGCCGGAGCCGGTAAAGGTGATAAGCATGAATGCTACCATCAAAGCCCAGTATTTGTTCCGGAAAAGGGCCTTCAGTCCGATTTTCAAAGGTACAGTTTGTGTTTTGTCATGCTGGGCTGGTTTCACTCTTTCTTTCGTTGTAAAAAAGGTAATAAGAAATAAAATAGCTGATAAAACACTGAAGATGGAGAACGTGATAATCCAGCCCTGTTTTCCGCCGCCAAAAGCATTGACGAGTGGAAGCGTGAAAAAGATGATGGTGATTGCGGCGGAAAGCGCCATAAACATACGATAGATATTCAAGGAAGAGCGCTGATACTGATCCTGCGTGATAAGGGAATTAAGGACGCCATAAGGAATATTGATGGCCGTATAAATGATATGAATCAGGTTGTAGGTGATCGTGATATACACTAGCATTCCGACAGGACCAAGGTCTGGTACTGTAAACAAAAGGATTCCAGAAATGGTATAAGGAATGGCCATCCATAAGAGCCAAGGACGGGCCTTACCGTGCTTGGATTTCGTTTTGTCGACAATGGCACCCATCCCGATATCGGTGACGCCATCCAATAGCCTGGATAAGAGAATGATGGTACCGATTGCGGCTGCAGAAGCTCCGGCAATGTCCGTATAATAAAATAGTAGAAATGAAGAAATGGCGGTAAAAATGAGATTGCTGGAAAAGTCACCTAAACCGTAGCCGAATTTCTCTGTGAAACTGATTTTCGTTGCAGCAGTATCCCCTGTAGCGGAAGTATAAGGTAGATCGGTTTTTCGAATTGCACTCATTTTGAAATATTCCTCCCCTGATCCATAATGGTTAAAGCGTTTTCATTTTATCCAAGAAAGATGGAAGGAATGGGTTGCGTATTCCGGCCGCAACCCATTTTTCCCATTTTAATTGTTTACGAGTTCTGTTTTGTTCAGCTTTTGAAGAATCTCCTGAAGCATTTCTTCTGTAAAATGCTCATTGAAATTTACGAGCGCGCGGAGTGGCATATATTTCATCATCGCAATCATCATTTCCGATTGGCCTTCCTGCATCGCCTCCATCAACCCGCTGTTCTTATTCATTTCCTGTAGGGCTGCCTGGATAACAGGTCCGTGAACAGGGTCGTCTATGATGTCCCCAACGATTGTGTTTCTCGTTACCACTTTTGTGAACTTAGGAGAAGTGCAGTGAACCACCACTTTTTCAGAAAGCACGATCTCCTCGGATGATTTGCCGGCGAGGATTTCAAATTCCCCACTTTCAACATGCCAATCCTTTCGAGCCACATCATAGTAGGCGAACGAGCGCTTGTCTAGTTTGACCACAACCGTTTTTTCTTCTCCTGGCTGCAGTTCAACCTTTTCAAAGCCTTTCAATTCTTTTTCCGGTCTGAAAGCAGTGCTTTCCAGATCCTTTACATAGACCTGAACGATTTCTTTTCCTGCGCGACTTCCGGTGTTTTTTACGGTGATATGAACATTTACGGTCTCTGTGTCTGCAAAATCTTTCTTATCAACCATAATGTCCGTATAGTCAAAGGTGGTATAGCTCAACCCATAGCCGAATGGGAAAAGTGGCTGGATTTTCTTCGTGTCGTAGTAGCGGTATCCGACGAAAATGCCTTCCTTGTACTCGACTTGATCTCCCTCACCCGGGAAGTTCAGGAAGGAAGGGTTGTGACCTAATTGTTCCGGGAATGTTTCAGCAAGCTTTCCGCTCGGGTTCACTTCGCCAAATAGCAGGTCTGCCACAGCGCCACCGAATGCTTGGCCACCCAAGTAGCCTTCCAATACTGCTTTTACCTGGCTGATCCAGGGCATTTCAACTGGTGATCCGTTGCTGAGGACGACAATGACATTTTCTTGAACAGATGCAACCGCCTCGATTAAAGCCTGATGGTTGGCAGGGATGTTCAAATGGGTGCGGTCATAGCCCTCGGATTCATACCGATCTGGCAAACCGACGAATAATATGGCGACATCGGCGTTCTGAGCAGCCACTTTGGCTTCGCCAATCAAGGCATGGTTGATATCATCGGAATCCAGTTGATACCCTTGCGAATAGTTCAGACTTGCTTTATTGCCCGCAAGTTTCTCCATTTCCTCATAGACACTGTCCAGCTTGGTCGGGTTCACGTGAGAGCTTCCGCCGCCCTGGTAACGGGACTTTTTCGCGAATTCCCCGATTAACGCAATTTTCCCTTCCATTTTCAGAGGCAGAATCTGTTCGTCGTTTTTCAGAAGGACCATGCTTTCCGCAGCCACTTTTCTTGCTAGCTGATGGTGGGATTCCTGGTCATACGCTGCATTCTCTTTCTTGTGGTCCACCGCCATGAAAATGATCTTCAACAGTCGTTCCACTGCTCGGTCCAACGCTTCCATTGGGAGAGATCCATTCTCGACCGCATCGATAATCTTTCGGTCGCCTTCCCCGTTGCTTGAAGGCATCTCCAGCTCAAGTCCTGCAGCCAATCCGTCAGCACGCTCGTTAACAGCGCCCCAGTCGGATACAACAAATCCGGTATGGCCCCATTCCTCTTTTAAAATGTCTGTCAGTAAGTATTTATTTTCCGCTGCAAAATCGCCATTCACCTGGTTGTAGGAGCACATCACCGTCCAGGGCTGAGACTTTTTGACAGCACCCTCGAAGCTTGCAAGATAGATTTCCCTTAAGGTTCTTTCATCGACCAATACATTGGTGGACATGCGGCGGTGCTCCTGATTGTTTGCCGCAAAGTGCTTCAGGGAAGTACCGACCCCTTGGCTTTGCACCCCTTCAATATGGTTTGCTGCAAGCTCCGAGGACAGGAATGGATCCTCGGAAAAATACTCGAAGTTACGGCCGCAGAGTGGGGAGCGCTTAATGTTCGCTCCCGGTCCGAGCAGAATCGCTACATCTTCGGCCTGGCATTCTTCGCCAAGCGCTACACCGACCTGTTTTACAAGCTCGCGGTTCCACGATGTTGCCAAGCCGGCCGCAGATGGAAAGCAAGTGGCTGGAACACTGTCAAAGATTCCAAGATTGTCTGAACCTTCGCGCTGCTTTCTCAATCCATGAGGGCCATCCGTCACCATGATGGAAGGGATGCCAAGTCTTTCTACAGGCTTGGTGTGCCAGAAGTTCAAACCGGAGCATAGTCCCGCCTTTTCTTCCAACGTCAACTCTTGCAGTAAATAGGAAATATCTCTCGTCATTGTCTTTCCTCCTAGAAGTATTATTTATTGATTATTTTGAATCTTAACCGTTTTCATTTTGTATTTTTGGTATAATTTTAATAAAAATGGTATGGAAATAATGCGGATGAATCTTTTTTTGAAGCGTTTTCAAAGAGAGGAGAGGATTATGATGGATGTTTTGATGATCAGAGATATGGAAGATGCCGAGTTTATCTGCAAGATAATCTATGAAACTGTTCAAATTCCGGTCTTTTATATAAGTAAGGAAGGGGAGGTTCTAAATAAGTTTCCAGTGGATTTTTCTCTCAACCCCGTCTATGCGGAAAATAAGGCAATCCATCAGCTGTTGCATTTACTTGGAGATGCTCCTGAAGTACCTGTATTGAAATCAACCCGCTTTCTCGAGCAGGTCATCACAATCAAGGTGGGGAGGGGAATCCAATATTCCGGGCATCTTGTTATCGGGCCCTCCATTTATTCCGATCTCTCTGAGGATGTATTTACGGGACTATATAATGATTTGGCGCTTGATATCCCGCAAAAAGAGTTGAGAACCTATTACCGGACAGTCCCCCGAATCAGTAAGGTACAGCTATTGCATGTAGCGATTCTTGCCTATTTTCTTATCTATCATAAAAAGATTGATATAACGGAAGTGATCCAGCAGCTTGAAGTGATAAAAATGGAAAATATCATGCAGGAGCCTGTGGATCTGCATGTTTCCAAAAGCAGGCAGGAGATCGCTTTCCATGCAAGTGTGATGTTTGAGAAAAAACTGTTTCAGGCAGTTCAGGACGGTAGGAAAGAAGACATATTAAGGCAGCTAAACAGTCCGGTCGAGGGAAAGCTTGGTGTCTTATCAAAATCAAGCCAATTACGCAGCGAGAAGAACCTATTCATCTCCGCTATTACACTTGCGACTCGTGCGGCCATGGAAGGAGGGCTACAGCCGGAGCTTGCCTATACGATGAGTGATATGTACATCCAATCTGCAGAGGACTTGAAGAATGTAAGTGAGGTCAAAACGCTCTTGAACAGTGCACTATGCACCTTCGCCGATCGGGTTCATGAGAGCAATCTCAACAGATACTCCAAGCCGATCATGGCATGCCAGACTTACATCTATAAGCACCTTTATGAGGAGATTACCCTCTCCCGGCTGGCAGAAGTCGCGGGCATGCACCCGAACTATCTATCCTCCCTTTTCCGTAAAGAAGTCGGAATGTCATTGAGTGAATACATGCAAAAGGAAAAAGTGGAGGAAGCAATCAAGCTGCTCACCTTATCGAGCTATTCCCTGACGGAGATCTATACCTGGCTTAATTTTCACGATCAAAGTCATTTCACGAAGTTATTCAAGAAGTTCACCGGCCATACCCCAAAAAGATACCGGACCTTATATCAAGTGGTTAAGTAAATTCTGGAAAAATGCTATAATAGTCCACAACACAAAAATAAAGGAGTGGTCTTGTGATTCAACTGGAGAACTTTCATCATGTCAGTCTAAGCGTTACGGATATTGAGAAGTCCAAGCACTTTTACGGAACAGTCCTCGGCTTTCCGGAGTTAGAGCGTCCCGATTTTGACTTTCCTGGTGCATGGTATCAGGTGGGGACGGCGCAGCTGCACCTGATTCAGAATAGCGAGGCGGAAACTTTGCGGACAAGCAATAAGCTCGACAGCCGGGACGGCCATTTTGCCGTTCGGGTGAAAAGCTATGATGAGACGTTGAAGTATTTGCAGGAAAAGGGACTGGAGGTCAAGGCGAAGCCGGAGAGCAAGAGCGGCTTCAAACAGATCTTTTGTATGGACCCGGATCGGAATCTGATTGAATTTAATGAGGAGCAGTGATTATCAAAGGGGGGAGGAAGAGTGAAGGGATTTTTGATTGGGGTATGTTTGTTGATGCTTGTGAGCGGTTTGGCGGCTTGCGGGGAAACAGAAACAAGTGAGAAGAACGATAAGGCAACAGGTGCTTCTGGCGTAGAGGATAATGGTGGGGAAGAGGCTGCTCCATCTACAGAAAAAGAGGATGAAGAGAGTGCTAAGGAAGCTGCCGGTTCAGAGGAAGAGGAACCGGCCGAATCACAAGAGGAACCAGCGGACAAATCGGAATCCGAAACAACAGAAGGCAGCGTGAACATCGCCTCCAGCGCCGATGCCATCGAATATCTAAAGCATGTATTGGAGCTTGAGGAAAATGAAGACATCCAATTCGATGATATGGGAGGCACGCTAGAAACGGACAATTCCGGATCCTTCTATACGATTAAACTCGTCTCGAAAGAAATGCAGAAGAATGGTGGCTCTGGAACCGTCGGCATCTATATGGTCTATGAAGATGGGACGTATATGGAGAGGATTTGATGTTTCTTGGGGAGCTTCCTGGCATAAAGGAGTTCCTCTTTTTTAGAGGGAATCTGACTAAAAACATCGAATATGAGTATGTATTAGACGATATGGGGGCAAGTGTAATGAAAATCAAAGGATTTGGTGGCGTATTCTGGAGATCGAAGGATATAGTGGCACTGAAAAACTGGTACAAGGAAACACTCGGAATGGGGATGGAGGAATGGAACGGCACAATCATCAAGCCGGATGAGGACAACATCACCATCTTTTCCTTGTTCAAAGAGGACAATGATTATTATCCGGTGGACCAATCTGTCATGCTGAATTTCCAGGTGGAGGACTTTGAAGGGTGGATGGAGCATTTCAAAAAGCTTGAAATCCCGCTTTTAAAGGGGCCTGAAAAGAGCGAGTATGGTACATTCATCTGGATATCGGATCCAGATGGAAGATGGATCGAAATCTGGGAGAAATAATCTACATATTCGGGCTTCGCACTATTTCGATAGTGCAAAGCTTATTTTTTATTTCAAATACAAGGAGCAATGGAAAATGACAAATCCTATTTTAAAAGAGTTTCCTTCTGAATTTACCACAGATAGATTACTGATCAGAATGCCGATGCCTGGGGACGGGCAGGCTGTGTTTGACGCGGTTGCGGCATCCCTGGAGGAACTGAAGCCCTGGCTGCCATTTGCAAACTACGAGCAGACGCTTGATGGAGTGGAGGCGAATCTCCGCGAGAGCCATGCGAAATTCCTGAAAAGAGAGGATCTGAGATTGCTAGTATTCTTGAAAGAGACAGGGGAATTCATCGCATCGTCCGGCCTGCACCGGATCAATTGGGACGTACCTAAATTTGAGATCGGCTACTGGATCGATACGAGACAGGGTGGTAAAGGCTACATCACCGAAGCGGTCGAAGGGATTACTCGCTTCGCATTCGAGGAACTGGCAGCGAACCGGGTGGAAATCCGCTGCGACCCGAACAATGTCAAAAGCCGTGCGGTGGCAGAGCGATTGAACTATACATTGGAAGGCATCTTGCGAAATGATGACCGTGGTGTAGATGGCAGCCTACGGGATACCTGCATTTTTGCAAAGGTGAAAAAGTGAGGAAGCATGCGCTGGTGATTGGCGGGACGGGAATGCTTTCAGAGGTTTCACTATGGCTTGCAGGAGAGGGATATCATATCTCGGTCGTTGGTCGAGATGCTGAACGTATGCAGAGGCTAACTGCCAGGAGCGGGCATATCAGTCCGGTGTTGGTAGATTACAAGAATGAGATACAGTTTGCTGCTGGACTGGAGCGGGCAGTTGAGGAAAACGGTCCGATTGAGTTGGTGGTGGCATGGATTCATTCGGATGCTCCACAGGCTTTGGGGCAGGTGATTTCAATTGTTGGAAATCAACGTGGGGAATGGTCGCTTTTTCATGTGCTTGGGAGTAAAGCGGACTTACGAGAAGTGAAAGAGAGTGTAAGTATTACAGCTGGTAGCAGCTATCATCAGGTTCAGCTCGGGTTTGTGCTGGAGGGTGACGGTTCTCGCTGGCTGAGGAATGACGAGATTGCAATTGGTGTGATTGAGGCAGTAGCTGGTAGGCGTGAAGTAAGTTTGGTTGGTGTGTTGGAGCCTTGGGAGCGGCGACCGTGACCAGTGTAAAAAGAAAGGTGACTCTTATGAATAGATGGTTTACAGCAATGGTATGGATTCTGCTGGTTGGGTGCCAGTCCACTTTCGGAGAAACAATGGTCCTCATGGACGAGCCCCTCGAGGCAGTAAATATTTCAGAATCAAACGGTCGGGGAGACATGAACCTGGATCTCCTCCATTCCTTCAGTGACAAGGATGCGCTGGATTTCTGGGAAAGAGCGATAACGACTGCACGGTTGCAGAGCGGGGATGGAGAACTGTCCAACCCGGACTATGATGTAATGGTGGAATACAAGACAGATAGCGAAGGCGGATTTCCGGCTCATGGCATCCATTTGTGGCTGGGCGATGAGGGGGAGAAGAGTTACTTCATGTACATAGAGGGAGACGGGGTGTATGAGACGTCTGCCAAGGTGACGGAGGAATTGCGGAATTATATTTTGGGAGGGGAGTAGTGACCATTTGAGAGTTATGACGAGCAAAACCAGCTCCCCAGCAAGTCGAAAAGCTCATCATCGGGGTTATGACGAGCAAAACCAGCTCCTTACCCAGTCGAAAAGCTCATCATCGGGGTTATGATGAGCAAAACGGCCACTCCACCCAGTCGAAAAGCTCATCATCATGGTTATGACGAGCAAAACCAACTCAACACTTCCCGCTACCAAAAAACCTTCATCGACAAGGAAACGTCAACGCTTTCCCATTATCCTCTACACCAAGACCCAAAATATAAGGTACTGCACTCTTCGCCCATTCTTCCGGCGTTGGCGAGCTATCCACATATTCCGGTCCGCAGGCATGGAGCATCGGGGTGGAGATGCTGCCACCCGGGTCGAGTGAGATGGCGGCCATGCCCAAAGGGAGCTCAGATGCCAAGGATTGCGTAAGTCCTTCGATGGCAAATTTGGAGGCGCAATATGGGGCAAGTCCAGCTTCTGCAGACCGTCCCCAGCTGGAGCTTATGTTCAAAATAACTCCGCTGCCCTCAAGTAGCATCCCTGGCACGAATGCTCGTAGCACATTAACAGAACCGTTCACATTGATGCTCATGACCTGAGCGAACTCTTCAGGGGATACCTCCCAGACAGGGGCAATCCTATTGACGATGGAGGCATTGTTGATAAGGAGATTGGGAAAGCCGAAGCGAGTATGGACTTCAGTGGCCCAGGCAGCGATACTTTTGTCATCGGAAACGTCAGCCGTCCAAAAAGCATGCCTCCCTTTGTATTGTTCCTGCAACTCCTTGATTTTCTTCTCCGAACGGCCACACCCGATGACCGTCCAGCCAGCCTCATCAAATTGGTCTACCATTGCCCGGCCGAGCCCTTTTGTGACACCGGTAATTAAGACTAGTTTTCTCATGAAGACACCTCTTTTTCCTTTAATCATATCCTTATCAGACAAAAGCGCCAAACATCGGATGAACGAAATAACGTACGACTTTAGAAGGAGATTGGTAATAAAAGTAGAAATTAGATAGTAGACATTTATTGGGAGGCGATTATGATGATGAAAAAGCGGAACGTAAGGAACGAACATATCATAATAAACATAGATGGAGTGGAAGAGAATGGCGGTAAGCGCAAGTGTAGTAAAAGGAATCAAGATAGATCTTAAACCTATAGATGTAGAGGATTTTCCGGTGCTTTGGAACCTCATCTACGGAGAGGAAGAGCCGGAATTCAAGAAGTGGGATGCGCCGTATTTTCCGTGGAAGCGGGTGGACTTTAAGGCGTTTGAGTCTGTCATGCTCGAAAGAATCGAGAAGGGTCAGGACAGCCAGTGGCTCATCATAGCCGAAGACGAGATTATCGGTAGCGTCACATACTACTGGGAATACGAGCCCACCAAATGGATGGAGATCGGTATAACAATCTACTCTCCCAATCACTGGAACGGCGGATATGGCACGGAGGCGATCAAGCTCTGGACGTCGCATCTGTTCAGGGTATTCCCGCAGATTCCAAGGCTGGGGTACACAACATGGTCCGGGAACAAGCGGATGATCCAGGTCGGTTTGAAACTTGGCATGCAGGAAGAAGCTCGCATCCGGAAGGCGCGCTTCTATAATGGCGAATATTATGATTCGGTTAAGCTTGGCGTGCTTCGTGAGGAATGGGAAGAGATGTACGGGAAGTAAAAGGGGGATGCACACATCTTAAAGGGTGTGTGCATTTTTTTGCGGGCAGTGTTTGTAGCGCCTGCATCCCAACGAGCGGCAGCTTGAAAGAGACATAATAATGCTATCTGAAAAACCTTTCCCCTCCAAATTCGTATTACTTTCATACAAATATCAAGGAGGAATTCCCCATGAACGAAACCAAATGCCCGAAAGGCAGCAACACGGAATTCGCTCAAGGAACCGACTATATGGGAGTCAGGCCGTTGGATAAGAAATTCTCGGCAGGCTCGCAGAAGTTTTATACCTTTTGCCTGAAGTGCGGGGAAGTGGTGTCCACCCGAATCGAGAATCCATCGATTTTCCGTAATAAGACTAGCAATCCTTTGGACATTGCATTACATACAGTGTTTGAAAAGGGACGAGGAGTGCTTGGACTAAAACAGCAGAATCTGCTGGCACATATTAGGCCAAGCAGATTCTCTGAAACTTTCCGGCTCCACCATTCGTCAAAATAGAGAGGTCTACGTACACGGTTCGATTTCTTCTTTGGACAGAATACTAATCAGCTGGTCGAGATTGGAGGTTTCTACATAGACATTCGTTTTTTCCCCTATATAGATGGCTTTCACTTCGACCTTGCACCAAAGTGAGGAAAAGATGTCTTGAATTTGTCCGGCTTTTCCAGCCCGAAGGCGAATGATTTGGATGACTTGTTTTTCCTGGGTCTTTAACCGGAGCGGCATGAGTATTCGGCGAATGCCCTGAAGGTCGGATGGATTCTCCGCCTCACTGCTGCCAACCACCAAACGGATAAGATTCTGGCTGCTATTTTTGTGCTGTGCATAGGCGTTTATGTTTATTTTCTGCTCCGCAATCGCCTTTAGTATGCTGTCCAATTTCGCGTCGTCGACAGTGAATGAAAATTGCGTGCGGAGGAGGTATTCAAAGGAATTATTGGTTGTAGGCATGGTAGGCGCAACTCCCTTTTCTGCTGTTTCTTTAATGTATGCCAGATGGGCTAGTCCGTTGCCGAATAGACTGGAAAGCACGAAAAAGACATCCGTGAGATAGGATGTCTTTTATTCTTTACTTTCCAATTTTTCTTTTTCGATAATATCTTTTACGACATCTTCAATGGTCACATTTCCTAGAGCCTTCTCCAATGCGGTCTGTGCAACGGAGAATAAGGGACCGATTGTGTTCTGGATATTCCTCCCTACAGGACAAGCAGGGTTCGGGTTTTCATGAACACTGAACAATTCATTGTCCGGTACGACATCAACCGCCTTGTAGACGTCCAGCAAGGTTATATCAGATAATTCCCTGGCAAGCTTTGCACCCGCGATACCAGGATGTACTTCCACTAACCCTGCTTTTTTTAGCATTCCTGTAATTTTTCTTATGAGGGCTGGATTGGTGTTTACACTTCCAGCCAAATACTCCGACGAGCTTACCCCGTCTTTATTAAAATCAATCAGAGTTAATATATGAACTCCTACAGCAAATCGGCTGCTGATGGACATAAGTAGTCACCTTCCTTGCATGGTTACCACAACAATCAGTAACCTCTTTAGTGTAAGTATACTATATTTATTGACAAAAACATTAAATGTAATTAATATGATTACATGTAATCGATTTGATTACAACTAAAATGAGTTTTTTAAACCAGATAGATTTTTACAACACATATGGGAGGAATAGACAATGAAATTATTAGTTACCGGTGCAACAGGAAAATTAGGCTCCAAAGTGGTGGAGGCGTTATTGGAGACTGTACCTGCCGATCAACTGGCTGTCAGTGTTCGTAATCCAGAGAAAGCGGAAGGGTTGCGTGCTCGTGGAGTAGAAGTTCGCCAAGGGGATTTTGACCAGCCGGAAACATTGGATGCTGCTTTTGCGGGGATTGACCGTCTGTTAATCATTTCTGCGGATGGGGACAATGAAGCAAGAATCAGACAGCATACGAATGCGGTAGCTGCTGCAGAGCGTGCGCAAGTGAAATTTATTGCGTACACCAGTATCGGAAATGCGCGTGACAGCAAGATGTTCCTTGCTCCACCTCATCAAGCGGCAGAGGAAGCTATATTGAAAACCGGTATTCCATACTCATTTTTACGAAACAACTGGTACCTGGAAAATGAAATTCCGAGCATACAAGGTGTAATGGCTGGAGCGCCTTGGGTGACATCTGCAGGAACAGGCAAAATCGGCTGGGCACTGCAACAGGAGTATGCAGAAGCTGCGGCGATCGTATTGGCAGGAAACGGACACGAGAATACCGTCTACGAACTTTCCGGTAAGCTTCTCACACAAGAAGAGTTTGCAGCTGCGCTTGGAACGGTATTAGGCAAAGAAGTAGCGGTACAGCAAGTGGATGATGAAACATATGCCGAGATTATGAAAGGTGCAGGGGTACCCGAATTCCTTCTTCCATTCCTTGTAGCCATTCAACAAGGCATCCGTGAAGGCGAACTGGAAGTGGAAAGCAATGATTTTGAAAAATTGCTTGGTCGCCCAGCTACACCAGTAAACGAGGCTTTGAGCCAACTTGTTAATCAAATTTCCTAAACAGAGCAAAAACCCGACCTTCTTCTGCAGGTCGGGTTTTTCGTTATGCAGCGATATCTACCCCTTCGAAATCTCCACAATATCCTCTTCCTTCAACGCCACTTCCCCATGCTTATTCAGCTTAACCTTTTCATTGTCCTGCAGGTTCGTGAAAATGATCGGGGTGATGATCGATGGCGCATTCTGCTTTAAGAATTCAATGTCAAAACGAAGCAACTCCTGGCCTTTCGTGACCTTATCGCCTTGTGCGACAAGTGCTTCAAAGCCTTGACCCTTCAGGTTGACCGTATCGATTCCGACGTGGATCAGAATTTCACGGCCGCCATCCGACTGGATTCCGATTGCATGCTTCGTCGGGAACAGGTTCACGATTTCGCCGTCGACTGGAGATACCACTACACCTTCTGTCGGCAAAATCGCAAAGCCGTCGCCCATCATTTTTCCAGAGAATACCTGATCTGGCACGTCATCAAGCGGCTTGATTTCCCCTTTGATCGGGGAGAGGAAGCCTTCTGATTCGGAGTGCGTCTGCAGGGCATCCGGATTGACCTCTTCGATTTGCTGTTCGACTTCTTTTGTTGGTTCCGTTTTTGCTGGACGAGGCGTTTTGCCGTCCATGACATCCTTAATCTGAGACTTCAGCGTATCCGATTTTGGTCCGAAAATTGCCTGGATGTTGTTTCCGACTTCGAGCACGCCGGAAGCGCCAAGCTTTTTCAAACGATTTTTATCGACCATGCTGACTTCATTGACCTGTACGCGAAGCCTTGTGATACACGCATCGAGGTGGGAGATGTTCTCTTTTCCACCCATCGCCTCCAAGACGTCAAAAGGAAGGTCGCCCGCTGTGGAGGTACTTGTCCCATCTTCGTCCTCGTCGACATCCTCACGACCTGGAGTCTGCAGGTTGAACTTCTGGATCGCAAAGCGGAAACCGAAGTAGTAGATGACCGAAAAGCAGAGACCGACCGGAATGACGAGCCACCAGGCTGTCCGATTCGGCACGACCCCGAAGAGTAGGTAATCGATGACCCCTCCGGAGAATGTCATCCCGATTTTGACATCTAGGATATGCATCACCATGAAGGATAGTCCCGCAAACAAGGTATGAATTCCAAAGAGGACAGGTGCCACAAAGAGGAACGAGAATTCTATCGGCTCGGTGATCCCTGTTAAAAAGGAAGTAAGAGCAGCAGAGGCCATGATTCCGCCGACCACCTTCTTCTTTTCAGGTCGTGCCGTATGATAGATCGCCAGTGCCGCAGCAGGCAGACCGAACATCATGAACGGGAATTTACCGGTCATGAACGTTCCGGCAGTCGGCTTAATGCCGTCGCGCAGCTGGGCGAAGAAAATCGCCTGATCCCCGCGGACAACCTGACCGGCCTCATTCGTATAGGAGCCAAACTCAAACCAGAACGGTGAGTAGAAAATATGATGCAGACCAAACGGAATCAAGGCACGCTCAATGACCCCGAAGATAAAGGCGGACAAGGTCAGGTTCGTGTTGATCATGCTTTCCGAAAGGGTGTTCAAGCCGCCCTGGATAGGTGGCCAAATGAATGTCATCAAAATACCAAGCACAACGGCAGAGGCTGCGGTCGCAATCGGAACAAATCGCTTCCCTGCAAAGAATCCGAGATAGGAAGGCAGCTCAATATTGTAGTACTTGTTGTACATAAAAGCCCCGAGTATCCCGACAATTACCCCGCCGAACACCCCGGTCTGAAGCGTATTAATCCCGAGAACGTTGGCGTATGCAGGATTCTCAAGCATCCCTTCATCGACCCCGAGCACAACACCCATCGTCGCATTCATGATAAGGTAGCCGATGATCGCAGCAAGCGCGGCAACCCCTTCCCCGCCAGCAAGTCCAACTGCCACTCCGACGGCAAAGAGCACAGGGAGATTTCCAAATACAATACCACCTGCAGCATCCATGACGGACGCCACCATCTGCACCCAGTCAACTGCAAGGAACGGCATCAGCTCAATCAGATTTTCTTCTTTCAAGGCATTACCCAAGGCAAGCAGGATACCCGCAGCAGGCAACAGCGCCACCGGCAGCATCAACGCTTTCCCGACTTTTTGAAGGACACCGAATATTCGTTTCAAGTTATAAGACCCTCCTAATATATAATAATGAAATTGGTCTTAATTTCCCCTAAATCCCTCATTTTAAACAAATTGGAAAAATGAAACTTATTGGCTCATATACTCGTAGAATAAAGTAGAAATCATCCCGATAGGAGGGAAAACATTGGAATCATTAATTTTTATCGCCATTTTTCTAATTTGGATCTTAAGTATCGTCGCAGTGTTCTGGGTATACTCCGATGCTAAGGATAAACAGGGTACAAATCTCGGTTGCCTCTGGGCGCTTGTTGTATTCGCCGCCGGCCCGATCGGCTTGATTGCCTACTTGATTGTACGAAACAAATAGTCAGGGGAGTGACGCACCATGGAAGCAATCTTCGGTTTACTCTGGTTTGCGATTGGAATCATCGCCCTGTTCTGGGTGTACAGTGACGCTTCAGAAAAGAGGGGCTCGAACATCGGCTGTCTCTGGGCCCTCGTCGTCTTCCTGCTCGGCCCGATCGGCTTCATCATCTATTTGATTGTCCGCAATGCCGATTAGGAAAATTTGACAAGAAACCGACCTTCTTCTAAAGAGGGTCGTTTTTTTGAAAGAGGGGAAAACAACGTGGATTTTCCTGACATAGCAATTTTTAAACAAACGTTTGATTAAAAAATCCGAGAGCTATTGCGGCTCAAGGGATTGGAAAAAATAATAGAAATCAACTTATAAAAAAGGTTTTTCAGAAAAGGTTTTGCTGACAAATAGTTGGAAAAATGAAACGAATCAACAGCCTAACTCGTTATAATAAGTAGAAAGTCAAAAGGGGGTTCACATATGAAAGCAACAAATGTCCGAAATGCGGTGCGAAGGAATTGGGGGCGGGAAAGGAAAGTGGCCATGGAGGGATGTTCCCGATAAATAAAATGAGTTTAGGCTGTGAAGTCGAGTACATCATATGCACGGAATGTGGTTATATCATTGAAGGTTATGTGAAAAAGCCGGAAAAATTTAAAAATACCCTATAAAGTGGGACGAGCTACAAATAGTAAAGGTGCTTTTAGCTCGATTATTCAACAAGCGAGGAGGACCTCAGCACAAAAACTCTGAGTGGGCCGAGGTACCTGTCCCTGCTATTTCTTATAGACCGTCAGTTTAGCTTCTGCGGGTGTGCGCGTTCTCTGTGGGGGAAGTGTTTCAAAATAACCCAAGTGCAGGAACCCGGCAATCTTCTCTCCAGGCTTGACGGCTAATAGGTCACGCACTTTTGGATCATAGATATGGGAGTTTGTTTTCCATACCACTCCAAGCTTTTGTTCCCAAGCTAGCAGCTGGAAGTTTTGGATAAGCGAGCTGACTGCACCGAAATTCTCTTCCCATTGCTTTTGTCTCGGGTCCTCCGCCATCACGACGATGAGGAATGCGGCAGGTTGGCTGAAATAGTTCCGCCGGTTCTCCTGCATATCTGGAGGAAACGTTTTGACGAGATCCTCCACAAAGCCTTCCTTCTCGGCTGATGAGACAAAAATAAAGCGCCAAGGCTCCCGCAACCCATGGTTTGGCGCCCAGATGGCATCGTTCAACAGCTCAAGCACGGTCTCCTGTGATACTTCCTTATCGGTATAACCAGCTTTGACCGAACGGCGCTCGCGAATGATCTCGGCTAATCTTGATTTTGCATGCTCCATCGTAGAATCTCCTTTTCAACTGTATTCATAGAGTCAATGTGAAATATACATACTTGAATTTGATAATCATTCTCACTAAGCTAGTTTAATACATATTTCAATATAAATCCATGTTTATGAGTGGAAGAAGGAAGTATTCATACTATTGAAGCTCGGAATGAATATGGTCTTTTGAAATAGCTTTTTTTAAACAAACGTTTGATTAAAAAATTCAAAAGTCGTTGTGGCCCAAGGGATTCAAAAAAGATAAAGAAATTAACTTTTAAAAAAGGATTTTTAGAAAAGTAACTGAAGTACATTAAAGGATGTGGAAGATTTGAAAAAAATAGCTTTTATTATCTTGCTAGCGGGAATCTTGCTCGTATTTGGAGCTTGTTCCAAGTCCACAGAAAGTGGGGAGCAGGCGACCGGTGATAAACAGGATGACAAGAAACAGGAAGTTAGAGACGAACAAGCTTCACCAAAAACAGAAATCGAGTCAAAGGAAGGGACAGAAAATCCGTCAAATAAAACAGAAGGCAGTACCCCTAACTTTGACATGGGAAAATACCTGAATGAGAATTACGCGATGGATAACGTCCATTATGTGGCGGAAAAATGGGAAAATGAAGACACTGGGCGGACAGACTATACGGTTAAGGTCCTCCCGGATACTAAAGAGTATAGTGACGGGATGGATGAAAAGTTCAAGAATGGTCATGTAAAAGTGTATGAAGAAATAGAAACCATGAATGAAATGGCGAAAAAAATCATGGACGAATTGCCACAAATCGAGGAGGATATCCATATCGATTCGGTAAATTGGGTGTCCTATGATGGGGAGTTCTCTGTATTGCTGATACAGGATTTTGAAAATAGGGATCTAAAGGCAGGCGATAAAGGAGATTTATCCGGGTATACCCCTAAGCAGATCGAATATGCCCGCGTCTGGCTGCTCCTTGGACCCAATCAAGAAATCGACGAATTGAATGCACATCTTATTCCTGCAGGCACTCCCATCAATCCCAATGACGACACCAGTGCCAACTATCCGGAAGATGTCATCCAGTTGGCAGGCAGCCGTCTTGTAGATGGATCAGTCACCTATAGTGGTAATGGAGATGGCACGATTAACGTGTACAACGTCCCTTTACGCTGGGAAACGAATGTCCCTGATGACCTGGATGAGAATTATATGAAAAAATTAACAGAGAGCATTATAGAAAACACAGAGCTTGTGTACGTGGATCCAGGTGACGATGAGAAAATCACTGAATTAATTAAACTTCAGAAGGTGCAAGGAGAGTAATCAATAAATGACAGGAATAGATCAATAAACGAATAGAGTTATGCGATAAATATCTTAAATTATTCAATAAACTGTTGTAAATGAGCAACAATCCATTTATTGTAAGGGAATCGAGGTTCGCCCCCTCGAAAAAAAGGTGCAAGGGGGCGGTTCTCTGCTTCCGAAGCAGAGAACCGTCCCCTTGCTTTCCCCGCCTCCCTTCATATGGTACAATCGGAAAAGCATGTTAACGTGAAGGAAGAGAATAATTATGACAGAATTACCTGTACAAAAAAACGAATTTTACGATGTCACTGTCCAGGATTTGACGCATGACGGTGCCGGAGTAGCGAAAATAGACGGCTTTCCGATTTTTATCCAGAATGCCCTCCCGGATGAGGATGTAATGATAAAAGTCATCAAGGTCAAGAAAGGCTATGCATTCGGTCGCTTGGAAGAAATCAAAAAGCCAAGCCCGCACCGTGTGGATGCACCTTGCCCGATCTACAAGCAATGCGGCGGCTGTCAGCTTCAGCATCTGAGCTATGAGGGTCAGCTTATCGCCAAAAGAAAACAGGTCCAGGACGTCCTTGAGCGCATCGGACACTTAAAGGACATACCGGTCCACCCCGTACTCGGAATGGATCACAACCCTTGGCGCTATCGCAACAAAGCCCAGGTCCCGATCGGTGAACGCGAAGGCGGCCTGATCGCCGGTTTCTATCAGCAGCGCAGCCACGAGATCATCGATATGAAGGAATGCCTCATCCAGCAGGAAATCAACGATGCGGTCGTGCAAACCGTCCGTGAGATCTGTGAGAAGCATGGCGTTCGCGCTTACAATGAAAAAACACAAAAAGGAACACTAAGACATGTGATGGCGCGCTATGGCCTTGTCACTGGGGAAGTGATGGTCGTGCTGATCACCCGCACCCCGGACATCCCAAACCGAAAGGCAATCGTCGAAGAAATCGCCGCGGCATTGCCGGAAGTGAAGTCAGTTGTGCAAAACGTGAATCCGAAGAAAACCAACGTCATCTTTGGCGACGAAACCCGCGTCCTTTGGGGCAACGAGTACATCTACGACTATATCGGAGACATCAAATTCGCCATTTCTGCAAGATCCTTCTACCAGGTCAACCCGGAACAAACGAAGGTCCTGTATGAAAAGGCGCTCGAATATGCAGGCCTGACAGGCGAGGAAAGTGTCATCGACGCCTACTGTGGCATCGGAACCATTTCATTGTTCCTTGCCAAGAAAGCCCGAAAAGTATTCGGAGTCGAAATCGTCCCTGAAGCCATCGAAGATGCCAAGAGAAACGCAGAGCTGAACGAGATTAATAACGCAGAGTTTGCAGTCGGGGAAGCTGAAGTCGTCATCCCGAAATGGTACAAAGAAGGAAACACAGCCGATGTCCTCGTGGTCGATCCACCAAGAAAAGGCTGTGATGAAGCATTACTGCAGACCATCAAAGAAATGAAACCGAAGCGAGTGGTCTATGTATCCTGTAATCCAGCGACACTTGCGCGTGATCTGCGAGTGCTCGAGGATGGAGGATATAAGACAGTCGAGGTGCAGCCGGTGGATATGTTTCCGCATACGGTGCATGTTGAGGTAGTATCCCAGATAATTCTAAAAGAAGAAGCAGGTCCCCGATAAAGGGGGAACCTGCTTCTATTTAATTGTTTGAGGGGCACACAGGTAATGTATTATCGGAGTGCCATTTTTTTTATATAGACTCGGTTGATCGGTCTATAAAAAATTTAAGCGCTTCTCAAATTATTTGAATTTGATAAGCTCTTGTTTTAGTTTTTGATATTATCCATGACTTTTTCACTTTCACGCAATGAAATCATTTCATTTTTCTTTTCCGAGACTTGAGCAAGTATTAACTTCCCCCCTTTCTAAATACTCATCATTCTTGATTTTTTCAAAAGGGATCATATTTATAAATTTTTTCGCATTTTTAACTTCTATTTGCTTGTTATCAAGCTTTTGTTGAGAGGCTGTTCAGTTAGTTGAAAGTGACAAGAGGGTTGCGGAGATTGCACGTGAGCTGTATCTTGCAGAAGAAACATTACAATTGGGTTAAGAAATCCAGTACAGAGAAGCTGCTTTTGTTGGTAGAGGGAATCTAAAACTTGATGACAAGGAAAATAAAGAACTTTTAAAAGAATACGTGACTTAGAGGAGGTAAATACCATCTTTAATAAGGTTGCGTGAGTTATTGACCTTTTGAAAAGCGATATGCTAGAATCTTATATGAAAATGATTATTGTTATCAATAAGTATGAGAATTTGTGGTGTCTCAATGAAAAATAATTTTTGATTCGAGTAAGTTCTTTTTTCAGTACTCTAGAAATCGAGTTAACGTGTGCATGAACCTAGACAAAAAAGTATAACATCAGACAGAAATAGAGATTATGCTACCCTAAAATTCAGGTGTAGCATTTTCAAGATGTGGTTGCTGGACATTAGAAAAGTTTATTAGATATATAGAAACTGTTTGAGCTAACAAGATTTTCATACAGCTGAGAATTATTGAGAGGGTGTAAATGGATGAGAAATATAGAAAAATATAGAAATACATTTATCGATGCGCTGGACATAGAGGAAAATGATGTAAATGAAAATTTAACACTTGGAGAAATAAGAGAGTGGGATTCAATTGGACATATGGCCCTCATTTCTGAGATGGAGGATGTTTTTGATGTCTCAATAGATTCAGAATGGATTACAGAGTTCAACTCTTACCTATCAGGAATTGAGTTGTTGAAACGCTTGGGAGTCGACTTTATTAATGATTAGTTTCCAAGAATTGGAGTGTTTTGAGAACCTCACCGCTGTATACGCTGAACGACAATATTCTTACTCTGAAATGTTAGAAATTGCTGACGCTATCTGTGGAGAAGTAGGAGAAAGAACGCTCGTTTTTTGCTTATGTTCAAATAATAAAGAATCTTTATTTGGCTATGTGGGCTTTATTAGAGGTGGTGTTGTACCTGTACTATTGGACGCGTCCATCCATATGGATCAGTTGCGCAGGTTGATTAACCTTTATAAGCCTACATACATTTGGGCGAGTAGCGAAAATCAAGACCTATTAAATGAAATGGATCGTACATTTGTATTTGGAGATTACACATTATTTAGATGTCCGTCATCTTTCCAACATGATCTTCATGAAAGTCTTGCGCTCCTTTTAACAACCTCTGGAAGTACTGGAAGCCCCAAATTTGTTCGTTTAAGTTATGAAAATATTTTTAAAAATGCTGAATCAATAGCAAAGTACCTTGACATCCATGCAGAGGATAAACCTATCACAACACTTCCAATGAATTACTCCTATGGTCTCTCTATCATCAATAGTCATTTCATATGCGGAGCGACGATAGTTGTAACGGATGCATCCATCATGAAAAAAGAGTTTTGGGACTTATGTAGAAATCAAGAAGTAACAACTTTTGGCGGAGTTCCTTTCGTGTATGAGATGCTTGATAGGCTGAAGTTTGAAGATTTTAATCTTCCGAGTTTACAAAAACTAACTCAAGCAGGTGGAAAATTAAGTTCAACTCTATCGTCGAAATTTGCTAACGTATGCAATCAAAAAGGGATCCGATTCTTTTCCATGTATGGTCAAACGGAAGCAACGGCGCGTATGGCCTATTTACCATGCGAAAAAAATCTTGAAAAAGTCGGAAGTATTGGTATTGCGATTCCAGGTGGAGAGCTGATTCTGCATGATGACAATGGCAACAAAATTACAGAGCCTAACGTTAAGGGCGAATTGATATACAAAGGACCAAATGTTTCTTTGGGATATGCTGAGTCGATATTCGATCTTTCAAAAGAAGATGAGAATAACGGTATTTTGCGTACTGGTGATATGGCCTATTTTGATCAGGATGGGTATTTTTATATAAGTGGCCGAATCAAAAGAATGATTAAGGTCTATGGGAACCGTATCAGCCTTGACGAGGTTGAAGGGTTTTTATTTGAGCATGGTCATGATTGTATCTGCGCTGGGACGGATGACCAAATGTATATTTACACATTAAAAGATGATGGTGTTCCAATTAAAAAAAATATTAAGGAAAAATTAAACTTAAAGGGCATGAAGATTATTAGGATTGAGGAAATCCCACGTAATCAGTATGGAAAAATCCTCTATTCCGAGTTACCTAAACATGGATAAGTTATAGAAACATCTTAAGTTTATTTTTTAACAGGTGGTTGGATGAGTTTTATATCAATTGAGTTTCTCCTATTTTTTGCAATAATCGTTTTTACTTATTATTTAATCCCACATCGATTCAGATGGGTCCTTTTATTAGTAGCAAGTTACGTTTTTTACGCGATCTTAAGTATCCAATTTGTACCGTTACTACTTGCAAGCACAGTATTTACCTATTTTTCTGGAATTGTAATTGAAAAACAGGAGACAAAAAGACAGAAGAAAAACGCCATGCTCGTTGGGATTTCCGTGCTATTGCTTTTTCTCGGTTGGTTTAAATATGTTAATTTTGTAAATGAATCGCTTCGAGCCGTTGCAAACTACTTTAATTTGAATTATTCCATACCATATCAGGAAATTGTATTGCCATTAGCGATTTCTTTTTATACTTTACAGGCAGTAAGTTACCTTGTGGATATCTACCATGGAAAACAAAAAGCAGAAAGACATTACGGCTATTTTTCAATATTTTTTGCATTCTTCCCACAATTGGTTGCGGGGCCGATTGAACGTGCCAAGAAATTACTTCCACAATTAAAAGCGGAACATAGTTTGAATTATGAAAATTTAAGCTATGGGATGAAGCGAATTGCATGGGGTTTTTTTAAGAAGACATTAATTGCAGATCGGCTAGCTCCAATTGTATCCAGTGTTTTCGATAATCCTAACCCGACTGGTTCACAAATCGTTCTAGCTACTATTCTATTCTCGATACAATTGTTCGCTGATTTTTCAGCGTTGAGTGACATTGCCATCGGTTGTGCCAGAATGCTAGGGATAAAGTTGGCAGAAAACTTTAAGCAACCGCATTTTGCAGTTTCGATATCGGATTTTTGGAATAGATGGCATATAACGTTCTCTACATGGCTAAGGGACTATATCTTTTTCCCGTTATGTAAGGGGAAAAAGAAAAGAAGTGACATTTATGCAGCAATTGTTATTACTTTTTTAGTAAGCGGAATTTGGCACGGAGCCGCTTGGACTTTTGTTATATGGGGTCTAATTCATGGGTTTTATCGAGTGTTTGGAGATTATACAAAACATTTGCGTGGAGAAGTAGCTTCATTTATTCATTTGGATAGAAATCCAGTGTTCCATAAATGGGTGAAAATTGCAATAACCTTCCTACTAGTTTGCTTTTCTAGAGTTTTTTACCGATCAGATTCCGTCACACAAGCTTTTGAAAATGCACAACTTTTCTTATCCATTAGCTCCTGGAATCCATTGGGAATCGTTAAAGCGTTTGAAATATTTACGCTACTAGATTTGGTGATTTTTGTATTTTTCTTTATTGTTTTTCAACTATTTCAGTATATTGAAAGAAAAAATGTTTCAACATGGAAATTGCTATCGCAGCGCCCGACATTTGTTAGATTTGCATTTTATATTTTTATCATTCTATCAGTCCTTATATTCGGTGTTACGGGTAAAGGGTTTATTTATGGCGGATTTTAATACAAATTCCATGGGAAAGAAACAATGTTTTGAAAGGAATTGCTATGTGCTATGGGACGTCTATTCATTAAGTTAACAATAATCATTACAGTTGTTATATTACTGTTTATGCCAGTAAATAAATTCGTAAAGGATTCTTATGATTACAACATTAGCCATGCAATACTGGCTTTTAAGAAAAATCCAAATCCAGTTGATATCATCAATCTGGGTGCATCTCACTCCATGTACGGTTATTATTTTAAGCCTACGGGTTTATCCCATCTGGACTTAGCACTTCCTTCTCAGACGCTTCAATACGATTTTAAATTGTTAAAAGAATACGGCAAGTACCTTAAACCTGGTGGTGTAGTGATCGTTTCCATATCTCAAATTTCATTCGCAAATTCTGAGACCAAGAACGTAGGTAATTATTATAAAATTTTGGATCGTACCGATATTGAACCGTTTAGTGTACTTGATTATTACAGTTACTTGTACTTACCCGGGGCAAATAACGGGAGTTTTCATTCAGCGCTCTCGGGTAAATTGAAAGAATTTAGATGGAATGCTCATCAGCCTTGGGCAAATAACGGCAAAAATTACTCCGAAAGAAAGTATGAGAGAGTAGAAGACGAATACAGAGAAGCAGTTGAAAATAATAACATTGAACAAAATGTGAAGCAGTTAAGAGAGATTGTAGATTATTGTAAAGAGAAAGGCTACCAAGTAGTATTAACCATGGAGCCAGTACATCAGTCTTATCAAGAATATTTAACTGAGGAAGTCATGAATAGACTTGTTTTTCAGTACGTAGAGCCTCTTGAATTAGATGTCCCATTTTTAAATTATATGAGTGATCAAAGATTCGTAAACAACAAAGATTATTTTATCGATTCAGATCATTTAAACAGAGAGGGAAGAAAAATGTATTCTTGGATTGTATACAAAGACCTCAAGATATTGGGCTATTTATGAGCGAAATAAATTTTTTTATTTACTATATGGAAGATTTCTTTTCAGTTGATGTGAAGCTATACTTTGATGATTTGGGGTAAGAACTGGTGTGGATGCTCCCCAAGAAATATTCTCCATAGAAGAAAGTATAATTGAACCAACTGACTTCGATACCTAGAAATAATGGTATATTTTTAAGTAGATAAAGAAATCGATAGAGGACCTTTCTGACTAGCCGGAAAGGTCCCTCTTTATTTTGTGATTCATCTTAACAGGAATTATTGTGCGTTTTGTCGAATGCGAATAACTAGTGAATAAGTAAAAGCATCAGGAACAGAGCCACATTCTTTAAAGTGAGGGGAGATTGCAAATGAATGAACCTGAAACTGATGGATGTTTTTCGCATGGAATATGACTTTTGTTGGGATACAGAGACCTGGTTTGCACCTCTGGAATCGGCGCTTAAGGGGTTGAATTCCATAAATGCCAGTTGGCAACCCCCTGGTGGAGGGAATACAATTTGGCAAACTGTGAAACATCTTAACTATTACAACGCCCTGCTTGTTAAACAGGTCAATGACACCACCACTGGGGAAAATGTGTCGAATAATAAGGCTACATTTGGAGATATCGGGGAAACAGTAGATTCTAAATGGAAGGAAATCTTGGCAGAGGATACATTTGGATATGTCGGTGACCCGGCAGATTCTGAAAAGTGGAATGCCGTCTTGGCAGACACGCTCCAAATTTGTGAAAGTTTGCGTAGATCACTGGCTCAAGTTAAAGACAGCCAGTTGGATGAGGAACTTGCCGGGCGACTGGCTCGTCAAATTTTACACAACGTATATCATACAGGACAAATTGTATTAATTCGCAAACAGCAAGGCTCTTGGCCAAAGGTGCGAGAATAATAGTCTATTTCGCTCAAGTGGATGCGAATGAGATTTTTCTAAAGAAGGAGGAACAAATAATGCTATTTATGTTGATTGTCAAAGCCTCAAAGAATTCGGAAGGCAACAACCTCCCGAATCCAGAGCTAATGGAAGCCATGACGAAGTACAATCAGGAATTAGTGAAGGCTGGCGTACGGGTCATGGCGAAAGGACTTCATCCAAGTTCAAATGGGATGCGCCTTTCGTTTCCGGAACCGGGGGACAACCCGTGGTTACGGAAGGTCCATTTTCAAACACGAAAGAATTGATTGCCGGCTTCATACTGATTGATGTGAAATCGAAGGAAGAAGCGGTCGAGTGGGCCATGCGGATGCCTGACCCACAAGGATATGGAGAAGGTCAAATCGAGTTGCGTCAAGTATTTGAGTAAGTGGAAACACTGTTAGCAATTAATAATAAACGAGGAGTTGAGGGTTATGAAACTTTTGCTTACTTCTGCAGGGGTCAATAACAAAAGCATACATGACGCGTTGGTGGATATGCTGGACAAACCGATTGCCGAGTGTAGCGCCCTTTGCATACCCACTGCGTTGTACGGACACCCCTGGGTAGGCCCCGGCGTCAATGCCTGGGAGTTCATCAGCGGAAATTCCGAGAATCCCATGGTCGACTTGGGCTGGAAGTCCGTCGGCGTGCTGGAGCTCACAGCGCTGCCAAGCATCGACGAAGAACGCTGGGTGCCGCTGGTACGGGAGACGGACGTCCTACTGGTGGCGGGCGGCGACGCTCTCTACCTGTCCCACTGGATGCGGCAGTCCGGACTGGCAGATCTCTTGCCGTCGCTGCGTTCAGTCTATGTGGGAATGAGTGCTGGGAGCATGGTGATGACACCTAACATCGGGGAATTCTTCGTTGGCTGGACTCCACCAAACGGTAGTGATAAAGCGCTGGGTCTGGTCGATTTTGCAATGTTCCCGCATCTGGATCACGAGATGCTGCCGCATAACACGATGGCTGCTGCAGAGAAATGGGCAGCCAAGATGCAGGGGCCGGCGTATGCAATGGATGATCAAACCGCCATCAAAGTAATCGATGGAGCGGTCGAAGTTGTATCCGAAGGGAATTGGAAACTGTTTACGCCTTGATCTTACGCGTGAAAGCAGTAACTGTGCTTGAACCCCTTTAACCGGTTCTGTAAACTTATTGAAAAATAGAATGAAGAGGGGTGTTTTTATATGGATGCAAATAAAAAATGGCTCTCCATTCCTAAAGATATAAGAAATCAGATAACAAAAAATGTTTTTTGTAGGCATTGTACAGATGCCGTTACAATTGAGAGTTTTACGATTGAAGACGATCAATTTGGAATCGTTTTAAAAGGAAAGTGCCAAGAGTGCGGACATAAAGTGACAAGAGTTGTTGAATCTTAACCTGTTAGTAATGGATGTCTTAAAGGTGACTCCATTTGAAGTAGTTGTTGTTTTCCTTTAAAGATATAATGAGAAAGGCAGGTGTCCGATAAGGATAATCACCTGCCTTTTTTCTTGTGAAAAGCATCGGAAAAGTCCTCGATGCTTTTCCTTCATCGACTACTTATAAAGTAGGCAAACGCACATCTTAATGGGTACAAGTTTATAGACGTATGTCCATTGAATAGGATGATATGGAGAAACTTGAAGGGGGGCAACGCATAGTGAATATAAATTATCATGATTTTCGTCAGGAGAGAAGAATAGGTCGTCCAGGGTTTGGATTAGGGGGATTTGGTTCAGGCTTTGGTTTCCGTCCGGGTCTAGGATTTGGCCGTCCAGGCTTTGGGTTTGGTTTTGGCCTTCCGTTTGTAACAGGATTGGCTGCAGGAGCATTATTGGCTCCAAGACCATATCCGTATCCATACTACTATCCACCTTATCCTCCATATCCATATCCACCGTATCCTTATTATTGATGATAGAACCTTTTGAAAGCAACTTGTATTGATGCATTCCAATAAGATGTTGGGATGCTTTTATTCGTGCTCACAGGTCAGGTCCCCTTGATTCATTTTAAATACTGTTTCTACTGTTACAGGAAACCCATATATATAAGGTAAAAGCTAACAGGAGTAGATATCAATGGACAATCAAAATAGTAAATTTAGATGGGTTATATTTACTTCTGTATTGTTTACATATTTAATAATGTCGAGCCAGCGAACGGCTCCGGGGTTAATTACAGACCAATTGATGATCGATTTTGGTGTAACAGCGGCAACGGTTGGATTAGTGACAAGTATCCAATTTTTTGTATACACTGGTTTGCAGGTTCCAATGGGTATGTTGGCTGATCGTTATGGGCCAAATTTTTTACTTATTATCGGGGCGAACCTTACAGGTGTAGGTACAATCATTTATAGTTTTGGCACACATGAATTTGTCCTGTTTTTTGCAAGAATCCTTACGGGAATAGGGGATGCGACCATCTGGGTCAATATGGTGCTGATTTTAAGTCAATGGTTTAATGAGAAGGAATTTACTCGATTAATTGGTTTTGCAGGAATGACAGGTAGCCTGGGGTTCCTTTTGGCAACGGTGCCTTTCTCCGCGTTGATTGTGTTACTTGGTTGGAGGGGAGCATTTCTTTCAGCTGGAATCCTCTTATGTTTACTAAGTATTTTCCTTTATTTTGTCCTCGTAAAAAAATCACAGCAATCATTTTTTGTAGCCTCAAAAATTCAACGAGAAAAAACTTCGGTTCTACTACGAAGAATACTCTCGAATCGGCAGGCATGGGCGTTATTTTTGTGTCACTTTGGGATTGTCGGAGGGTATATCGGATTTATAGGGTCGTGGGCAGTGCCATATATGATGGATGTGTATGGAATGACACGCTTAGATGCAAGTCAGCTTATCATGTTTAGTCTAATTGGAGCGCTTATTGGAGCACCTCTGATTGGATGGATTTCAAGTTGTTTAGCAACGATTAAACGGCCTTACATTGTTTTTCATATCACGGTTTTATTGTGTTGGTCCATCTTTCTAATATTTAGAGAGCATCCACCATTTTATTTACTGATTATCCTTTTCTTTATCATTGGCTTTGGATTTGGGTCAAATTCCTTAACCTTTGCAGTCGTTCGTCAAACTTTTCCTATAACAGAAACGGGCATTGTAACTGGGTTTGCGAATACGGGCGGATTTCTGAGTGCAGTACTGCTGCCAAGCATCATTGGATATATATTGGATCATTTTCAGTCAACTTCAGGTAGCATTGGTGATGGATACTACTACGGTTTCTTCACTCCAGTCATCTTCTCTATTTTTGGTCTAATTGGAGTGATTTTGATTAAGGAAAAGCATCAGGGGGCAGGACGAGAACCAAACGAAAAAAGAACGGACTTTTCAACATAAATAACCTCTTATAAATTGGATGTGAATGCACCAGCAACCATGTGTTACCACATATAAACTTCACATGTCGAGTGCTTTTCACAAATCGCAACCGAGAACCGTCCCTTTGTCGTCATATCCCCGTATCCTTATTATTGATGTGTCTTTGGTGAAAATTGAACACTAAAAGCATATGAAAAATGCAGGGGGGGTTAATGCTTTTCACCTGTTTTTTTCTTTGTTATAATTTGGCTGTTTGTTTGCGATATTTTCTGGGTTCAGTATGCTTACCAATCTATATGGCCCTGAATAACTTCAGTTTGATTTAGAAGCATCAATTTTTGGGAAATCCATTTTTTGTTAGAACACCTGCCGAAAAGCATCATATAGTACCTTTGACTATGCTAATTTGGAGGGGTACTGATGCATTACTATCCATATCGATATTATTATTCCCCATACACTGGAAGAACCTATCAGTCAACGAACAACAGAGTTATAAGTAGTTTCAGCATGGAAGAGGCTAAGGCGATAGCTTTACTACTGGGAATTGATTTTTCAACAAGCCCATTTTCGCTTTATGAATTTTGGAGCGGTGTAAATACAGAGCTTGAACATGGTAAAAGATCTCCACAAACCAATGTAACCGGTGATGACCCACTGCTTACTGGGAAAATAGCGCTTGCGCATCTGAATGAGTTCCCTGATTACTATCAAAGGTTAAAGAAGCTAGAAGATGAAGCGAAGGCGTTTTGGGGAAAATAACGGAAGCAAAGGACCAAAGTCTTTATTTTCTCGTGGTTACTTCAAATAAAATAAGAGAGATGAAATCTCGGGAATCAATTTCCCCTGAATTCATCTCTCTTTTTTATTATACAGCATTTAACCATTAATTTACAGTCTGTTCTTGGTGTAATTTCCATTATATGATAATAGTCTCTAGGAAGTAACCTTTCACAATTAAACTTTGGAGGTACATATGAAAATATATAAATTTACTAAAGATAGTGGTAAGGAAATTACAAAGTTTAATTCAGATTTTTTCATAACCCGCGTTATACAAACGGAGAAGCCGACTCACATAGGTTGTATGTATCTAGAAGAGAACGGAGTCGTTGGATATCACCAAGCCGTAGTACCCCAGCTACTATTAATTCTGAGTGGAGAAGGTTATGTATGTGGGGATAATAAAGAATACACTAAAGTACAAACAGGCGATGCTGTCTTTTGGGACAAAAAAGAATGGCATGAAACTAAGACAGAAAGAGGGCTGACTGCGATGGTTATAGAGAGTGAATAATTAAATCCTGCATCCTATATGATCCACAGGGACAGGTTCCTCGGCCCCATTTGACTTAGCGGAGAACTGGTATCTCTGATCACGCTGATCCATGGCTTGAACAGTTTTCCGAGGGCTTTATCTTCCTCCGGAGGTTTGGGTGTTGATTGATACGGAAAAGCCAAGGTCTGCTGAAGGGATTCTTCCGCTGCAACCGACAAATTCGTGCACATAAAGTCGGAAGGCTACCTTCAACTCCTGTTATTCTAATAATGAAAGGAGGTCGTATAATGGATTTGTTAAAAAGCATGAATGATGCCATGAGGTATATCGAGGATAATCTTACGGACGAGATAGACTTCAAAGAGGTGGCGAGAATCGCTCATTGTTCTGAATATCATTTTAAGAGAATGTTTTCTTTTCTTGCCGGCATTACATTATCAGAATACATCCGCCGTAGACGAATTAGTTTGGCAGCATTTGAGTTAACCAATAGTAGAATGAAAATAATCGATGCTGCGATTAAATATGGCTACAGCTCACCCGATTCGTTTACCAGGGCTTTTTACAATCTGCATGGTGTCACTCCATCAGAAGCAAGAAACAATGGACAGCAGTTAAAGACATATCCATCTATGACCTTTCAATTATCGATTAGAGGGGGAGATGAAATGAATTACAGAATCGAACAAAAAGAAGCATTTAACATAGTTGGTATCATGAAAAGGGTCCCTATCATATTTGAAGGAGAAAATCCGGAAATAACAGCAATGTGGAAATCTTTGAGTATGGAAGACATAGATCAATTGAAAAAAGTCTCTAATGTAGAGCCACAAGGGATGATTCAAGCTTCTACAAACTTTTCTGAAGGGCGGATGGAAGAAAAAGGAGAGCTTGATCAGTATATAGGTGTAGCAACAACCCAAAAATGCCCTGAAAGCTTTTCAAAACTTGAAGTACCTGCCTTGACCTGGGCGATATTTGAATCAATGGGACCTTTTCCAAGTACGCTGCAGATTACTTGGGGAAGGATATACGCAGAGTGGTTTCCATCTTCCATTTATCAGATAGCGGAAGGCCCCGAAATCCTCTCCATCATAACCAAAGACTTAACCTCACAGTCTGTGAAAAGCGAAATTTGGATTCCTGTTAAGCAACGGTGATAAAAAAACAAGGTAACGGTTCTCTGCTTCAAAAGCAGAGAACCGTTACCTTGTTTCCTTTCACGTATCTTTACAATTCTTCTTGTTTTATTATGTCACAACGTGATATAGTCATATCATGACATATCTCACCGCGATGTATCGAAAAAGAAGAGGTGACAGGATTGGAACTGACAAAAGTGATAAAAAAGTACATACCAATGACAGAAACGGCGTTTTACATTTTGCTGTCATTGACGGAGCCTCGGCATGGCTATGGGATCATCAAGCATGTGGAGGAGATCTCCAATGGCCGGATACGCTTGGGCTCGGGCACGATCTACGGAACGCTGACGAAAATGCAGAAGGATGGGGTCATCACGGTGTTTGCGGATGCAGAGAGAAAGACGGTGTATGAAATCACCGATACCGGAAAGGCCTTGATTACCGCAGAAATCGAGAGGCTGAAGGAGCTTCACGGAAATGCATTGAAGTACAAGGGGGAATTTTTATGAAAACAGTTTTCAAACCATTATGGAGCTACGATGTGCAGAAAACGGAGCAATGGCTTTCCGAACAGGCAAAGGCAGGCTATCATCTCAAAGAGCTGCACAGATTCAAGCGCGGCTTCACTTTTACAAAGGGAGAAGCGAAGGAAGTCACCTACCGGATCGGCTACGATAAAATTCAGACCGCAACCCTTTCCCAAACATTGCGCAGAGATGCTTGGGAAAAAGTCAGCCAAAGCGGCAAGTGGTATGTGATCGCAAACGAAAGACCGCAAGCAGAAGTAACCACATCCACCAGTCGCGATGCCATCATCAAGCGAAACAACTATATCATGTACACATTCATCGCCCTACTCATCTACTTTACATGTACAACGCTTCTGAATGTAGCCATATTCTCCACAGTCTTTTTCTCACGCGGCCAAGTGGAAGTGGTGGAGAGCCCATTCTGGATCATCACCTATCTCGGCGCGGCACTAGCAACAGCCTTCAACATCTTCATGATCTACTCTGTCTGGAAAATAAAGAAGACAAATAAAGCACTATCGAACGAGAACCCAGCAACCTTTACAGGCCATCACACGCTGGAAAAGAAACCCCTTAACAAAGCAGAAGAAAAAGAACTTAAACGCGAAGGTGTTCTCTTCAAGCGCTTCAGGTTCGGATGGATGTACTCCCCGGATAAACTCGAGCAATGGCTGGAGCAAATGGCAGCAGAAGGAAATCGCCTCCACCGCGTACACAAACTCGGCACTACCTTTTACTTCCTGAGAGGCGAACCAAAAAAGGTCAAATTCAGTGCAGACTATCAGAACCTCTCCAAAGACAGCTATTTCGAGATTCATAGACAAGCAGGCTGGAAGGACGAATACCGCTCAGGATCCGCGCTGCAAAAATGGACCATCTGGAGCAAGCCATACGAAGAAGGCGAAACAGCACCAAACATGTACAGCGACAAAACCCATAAGCTCAAGCATGCCAGGAAAGTGGCTTTTTCCTATACCATGCTATTCCTGCCAATGGTCCTTTTATATCTTTTTATTATAAGCATGAACATAGGATATATGCTTCGCAGTGAGGAAGCGTGGACGATACTTAATACGAATACGATTATGTTTTTCTTTTGTATCATGATGTTTGGGACATTCATTGCGAGAAGTTGGATGTATTACTTCAGGTTGAGGAAGGCGTGAAAGTAACTGGCACCTACTCGTATATAGAAACCTGTAAGCGTTAAGAAATTAACGATTACAGGTTTTTTTATTTTCATTAAAGTTTAATGAATAAAATACCATCTGATTTATTGGTAATAAAAATACCATTCAGCACCAATTTTCGTTAAAATAAACATTGTCAATTTGCACAAATTATAATTGTACTTATGATTGATAATAAGTGAGGAAGCATGATATAAGTGTAAAAGAATATTTTTTGACCGAGAGTTAGAAGTTGTATCGTATAGAGAGGATTTGAGTTTGACATGATAGATAATTTTTGGCGTGATTTACCACGGCCATTTTTTGTACTTGCCCCAATGGAGGATGTGACAGATGTAGTGTTTCGTCACGTAGTGAGTGAAGCCGGTCGACCGGATGTATTTTTCACAGAGTTTACAAACTCGGATAGCTATTGTCATCCTGAGGGTATCAAAAGTGTGCGTGGCCGTTTGACTTTTACAGAAGATGAACAGCCGATTGTGGCACATATTTGGGGCGATAATCCCGAATATTTCCGGCAGATGAGCATTGGCATGGCGGAGCTGGGATTCAAAGGCATCGATATCAATATGGGCTGCCCTGTACCGAATGTGGCCACAAGAGGGAAAGGCAGCGGCCTTATCCTGCGTCCGGACGTTGCGGCAGAGCTTATTCAAGCGGCAAAGGCGGGCGGACTGCCTGTCAGCGTGAAAACACGACTTGGCTTTACTGAAGTAGATGAGTGGGAGGAGTGGCTCGGGCACATATTAAAACAGGATATTGCGAACCTTTCCATCCATTTACGTACAAGAAAGGAAATGAGCGAAGTACCGGCACATTGGGAACTCATTCCGCAGATCAAAAATCTACGCGACCGCATCGCACCTAATACCCTACTTACCATCAACGGAGACATTCCCGACCGTCAAGTGGGCCTGCAGCTTGCTGAACAATATGGAATTGATGGCGTCATGATCGGGCGAGGCATCTTCAAAAATCCTTTTGCATTTGAAAAAGAGCCAAAAGAGCATAGCAGTAAAGAATACCTTGATCTCTTAAGACTGCAGCTTGATCTTCAAGACCAATATGCGGAGGAAGTACCACGTTCATTCACAGGGCTTCATCGCTTCTTCAAAATTTATGTCAAGGGATTCCGTGGAGCCGGTGAATTAAGAAATCAAATGATGAACACGAAATCGACAGATGAAGTGAGGGCATTGCTTGATAACTTTGACAAAGAATGAAGCATCGGGCTGTTCCGATGCTTCTTCTTTATGTGGGGAATATAGTGGTAACAAATCAGTAACCCAGCAACCTGAAAGTGCCTAATTGTCAGTAACTTCCTAATCATTTATCGTTAAGCTTATAAATGATCAGGGGGAAAAATACATGAATATTTTGATAGTCTATGCCCACCCAGAGCCAACATCCTTAAATGGGAGTCTGAAGGAATTTGCCTGCTCCCTGCTTGAATCCCAGGGACATAACGTAGGGATTTCGGATTTATATGAAATGAGTTTCAAGGCCATAGCGGATGGAAACGATTTTAGGGAAAGGAAAAATCCCCACCAATTAAATTATTTAACGGAACAGATGAATGCTTCCAAAAATAAGTCTTTTTCGCAAGACATCCTGCTTGAACAGGAAAAATTGGAGTGGGCCGACTTCGTCATTTTCCAGTTTCCGATTTGGTGGACAGAGGCACCAGCCATCTTAAAGGGCTGGTTTGATCGTGTATTCGCATTTGGATTTGCCTATGGTCCCGGTGCTTATGACAAAGGTAATCTAAGAGGGAAAAAGGCGATGCTCTCTGTGACCCATGGTGCTCCCAACTTGAACAACTATGGGGAATTTGGATTGAAGGGAAAGTTAGAGGAACGATTATTTAATATTCAGCATGAAAAACTATATTTTAGTGGAATAGAAGTGTTAGAGCCTTTTATCTTCCCCTCGTCAGCTCCTCTGGAAATTAGAAATGACTACTTTGAAAATTATAAAAAAAGGCTACTGCATATTTTTGAAGAACCAACTATACCGTTCCATCCCCTTTCCCATTATCAGAATGGTCAACTGGTTAATGAATTTCGAAAGGACTAAGCTGGCAGCATAATGTGAAAATTATGAAAATATGGTATTATTTCATTACCCTTTCCCTTTGGAGGATATATGGAAAATACGAATATTTGTCCAGTGGATTATGTTGTAGATTTAATTAGCGGAAAATGGAAGGTATTAATCATCTGGAATCTCAAATTTGGTAAGAAACGATTTGGCCAACTACAAAGGATCCTTATTGGTATCAGTAAAAAAGTATTAAGTCAGCATTTAAGAGAATTAGAGAACAGCGGCCTAATCTTAAGAAGAGTCATTCCTTCCATTCCTGTACAAGTAGAATATTCCTTAACTGAAAGAGGAATGGAACTATCTACGATTCTTGAAGAAATAAATCAATTTGGAAGCATATTACTAAAAGGGACTACTATTTCCGAGTAGTTCCTTTTATTTTTAGCACGGTATATTGGAATAGGGACAAAAGAACCGTCCCCTTAATATTGCTTCTTTGTTAAAGGTGGGAATTCCTGAAAAATATTCATGACATGGATAGGATACATCTCTATAATTGGAAATAGTGTATTGGGAATGAGAGGTATTATCGTCGGGATTGCCTCAAGGAAAGGTTGCATATTGTTGGAAAAATATAAATCGAAACTGATAGGTAACATCTTAAATCAAGTGGAAAAGTGGAAAGATGACGCTCGCCACATCCCTCATGAAGAAGTATATCGTTTTGTTCATTCGATAAAAGGGACTGCCAGGACAGTTGGGCTGGATGAGCTTGGAGAAATGGCAGAAGCGTTATATGAGAAGATGGATGGTGATGGGGAGTTTCTTTGGAAGTGGGAAGAGGCCCATCTATTTTTGCAGAATGTCATTGGATATTGTCTCAAGGCCAGCAAACCTGCAGAGCGTCCAACGATTCTAATTGCCGATCCGGATGCTTCTTTACTGGTTGAATGGAAAGAGTATTTGGAGGAAAGGTCTTTTCATGTATTGGTTAGTACGGATATGGAAAAGGCATTGGATACATTTTATGATGTGAAACCGGATTGTCTTGTATTAGAAGAGGAGTGGGAGGGTGAAAATGGTCTTTCCTTTTTGAAGCGCCTTCAATCAAGTGGGCAGAAGCTATTGACACCCATCATGGTCATCAGTGCAAATGCCGAAAGGGTAAATCGGTTACATGCATTCCGTGCTGGAGCGGATGATTTTTTGGGTATGCCCTTTGATTTGGAAGAGTTTTTTGTAAGGATTTCGAGGCAAGTGGAAAGAAAAAAGCAATATGATGAGCTGTTATTGATGGATGAACTGACTAAGGCTTATAACCGAAAATATTTTCAGTCTGTATTTGCAAAACTGCAGGCGGATCTTGTAAGAAGGAAAGAAACTTTTAGCCTGGGAATCATTGATCTTGATCACTTCAAGAATATTAATGATACGTATGGTCATGTGATTGGTGATGAGGTGTTGAAAGGGCTGGCAGAGTATATGAAGCACCATATCAGGCCAGGAGATATTTTTGCCCGATATGGTGGCGAAGAGTTTGCCTTGTTGATGCCTAATACCTCAAAGGAGCAGGCGAAAAACGTGGTGGAACGGCTGTTGAATGGTTTTATGCAGTTGAAATTTCATGGAGATGCCTTGCCGTTTTCCGTTTCCTTTTCAGGCGGAGTGATTCAGGTAAAGGATGCAGGCCTGGCATTAGAGCGAGTCATGGAATGTGCGGATAAAGCGCTATATGAAGCAAAAAAGAATGGGAAGGCCCGGATCGAGGCATATGAAGGGGAGCAAGTGGACTTTCTACAAAGTATTAAGGTCGCCGTTGTGGATGATGATGAGATTGTAAGAATGATGCTTTCCGAAGTAATAGATAAAATGGTGCTTCCTGCAAATAAAAAAATCGAACTAGAAACGTTTGAAGATGGGAAAAGCTTTTTAGAATCTGAATGGCTGGAAAGTAACGACCGATATGTCATTATCCTTGATGGCATGATGCCGAAAATGGATGGCTTGGAAGTGTTGCAGAAGCTCCGTTCCGAAAGGCGTCATGATCAGTTCAAAGTAATGATGTTAACCTCGCGGAAAAGTGAAAGGGATATTCAAAAAGCCCTGCAGCTTGGAGCAGATGATTATGTGACAAAGCCTTTCAAGCTCCTTGAAGTGGAAGCAAGGCTGCAGCATTTGATAAAGAGGGTGATGTAATCTTGGCAAACAGTCTTATTTCTGTTGTCATCATGATCATTCTCTCTTTGTTTACGGTACAATCGGTTTTATTCATTTATATGTTACTTTCTAAACTGTTGCAGAATAGATACCGTCAAAAGATAGACGATTTCAAGGAAGAGCTCAGAGAGATGGTTTTTCGATATTTATATCGTAATGACAACACTATTCTTGAACAAGCTTGGAGTCGTATGGAGTTAAAAGCATTGGAGGAATTGTTCAGTGACTTTGCTGATGTGGTTCAAGGGGATGAAGTGGAGGAGCGAATCACCATTTTTTCTGAAACACACTTCAGTGAGCTTTATAAACGGAACCTTCTTCATCGGCGTTGGAGTATCCGGATGAATAGTCTTTATGCGATGGAGGATTTTCAAATGAGAGGGATGGTTCCTTTCTTGCTCGGTTCCTATCAATCTCGAAAACTTTCTCTGGAAGAAAGAAGGCAGTTGTTGAAAATATTGGTCCGTTTTCAAACATTTCAATGGGAAGACTTACTGAAAGATCCTGAGTGGCGTCTTTCGGAATTTATGTATCGTTCGCTTCTTGGTGTGATGACGGAGAGCCAGTTTCACACAATGGTCAGCTGTTTGAAAGAGTACCCAAAATATATTCAATTACCGGTGGTCGATATGATTGGAATTGATGGGAAAAGGGAGTATCTTGAATATCTTGAAGAGAAGTTGAACAGTGCTAGTGGAGAAATGAAAATTCGGATGTTAAAGGCGATGAATGAACTAGGGTACTCGGGGATCCTGAAAAGGATGGATCAAGTTTATTCACCTGAGAGTACATGGGAAGAGCGGCTGATGCTCAGTAAGCTTCTCGGCAGGACGAATCTTTCAGAAAGCTTTTCCGTGTTGACGGAGTTTCTAAGTGATACAAATTTTGATGTCCGCAATAATGCCGCAAAATCGATCCTGGCCATTGACGGAGGAACAGAACTGCTTCGTCACGTCTACGAAACCTCCACCAACCGCTATGCGAGAGATATGGCAGAGGAATGGCTTTATAAAGGAGGAGAAATTCGTGAGCAATAATATCATGGAAATTCTCTTACAAGGGATTGGCTGGTTTATCATTGCTTATATGGGTATCGTCATTGTGTTTTACCTGGCCATGCTGATCATTGCCCTGTTTCAAATCAGGAAAAACTATCAATTGGATGATACGGAGCCATATGAAGATCTCCTTCATGTGAGTTATTCGAAACCTTTATCCATATTAGTACCAGCCTATAATGAATCGTTGGGCATTATTCCCTCTGTGAGGTCCCTCCTCAGCATCGAATATCCGCAATTTGAAATCATTGTCATTAATGATGGATCCAAAGATGACACGATGGAAAAGCTGATCGATGAATTTCAACTGAATAAAATTAAGAAGATAGTGAAGCAAAAGCTAGATACCAAAGAAGTGAAAGGTATCTATCAGTCTTCCATAATTGACTACTTATATGTGATAGATAAAGAGAATGGTGGAAAGTCGGATGCTTTGAATGCGGGTATAAACGTAAGCTCGTATCCTTATTTTTGCTCGGTGGATGGAGACTCGATACTGGAAAGGGATGCCTTTCTAAAAGTAATGAAGCCGATCATCGATTCCGATGGAGATGTTATTGCGACAGGCGGAAGTGTACGGATTGCGAACGGTTCACATATTGAGAACGGGTCCATCAAGAAGGTAGGGCTATCGCTTAATCCACTAGTCGTCATGCAGGTCATCGAGTACTTGCGAGCTTTTTTAGTAGGACGTGTCGGATTGAGCAGACACAATCTACTACTGATTGTGTCGGGTGCCTTTGGCGTGTTCTCTAAAAAGTGGGTCATTGAGGTTGGAGGATATTCTCATACGGTTGGGGAGGATATGGAACTGGTCGTCCGGTTACACCGACATTTGAAGGAAAAAAATGCGAACAAGAAAATCGTCTATGTGGCAGATCCCGTTTGCTGGACAGAGGCACCAGAGAAACGAATATTTTTAAAAAGACAGAGAAACAGGTGGCAAAGGGGACTGTTAGAGAGCCTTTGGATGCACCGGTCCATGGCATTTAATCCAAAATACGGATCGATTGGAATGGTCTCGATGCCTTATTTTATTCTAATTGAATTCTTAGGGCCAGTCGTGGAATTGGCAGGATATCTATATATCCAATCTTATTTCATTGGCGGGGTTTATAAAGATTTGGCTTTACTGCTTGTTCTGCTCTTTGTTATCTACGGCTCCATCTTTTCCATGCTGGCTGTGTTGATGGAAGAGTGGAGTCTCAAGCGCTATCCTAAGGCAAGGCATATTGCGGTATTGTTTTTTTATTCCCTAACAGAAACATTCTGGTACAGACCTTTGACAGTAATATGGAGATGCCAGGGGATTGTGGATGTTTTAAGGAAGAAAAGAGGGTGGGGAGACATGCAGCGTAAAGGTGTTTCTCAATAGATGGACAGAAAAAAATGGGGGAATAAAAGATGGCAAAAATATTGCTTGCAGAAGATGAGAGTGTGCTTCGCATGCTGATAACAGATACATTGGAGGATGAGGGACATCATGTCGTGGAGGCATGCAGTGGGCAAGAAGCAGTGGAGAGATTGGAAACGACAGAAGCATTCGATTTAATCATCCTGGATTATATGATGCCAGTGTACACAGGATTGGAAGTATTAACACGGATGAAAACCATGAAGCTCAAGCACTTTCCGCCTGTTCTTATCCTGACAGCAAAAAGTCAACAGGCTGTCCGCGAGGAAGTTCTCGCCTCCGGTGCTTCAGGATTTATGTCCAAACCGTTTAGTCCCATGGAGCTTGCGAAAAAAGTAGAGGCTTTATTAGATGAAAAATAAGAATAGTATTTCAAGGCAATTTTTACTCATAAACGGAATCTTTTTTCTGGTTTTAATCACGGGTATCATTACTCTATTAGTGTATGAGTTTTCCTTGTCTAATCAATTTATTGACAGGAAAGAGCAGCTGGTACAGAAGAAAGATCTCATTCAGTCAATTGATGATAATATGAATCGTTCTTTCTTGCAATATCGTGGCTATGTCGCTTTTTCCAATGAAGCAATGCTGGAAGAGGCAAAAGGGTATGATAGTGCCATCAAAAGAGATATTGATAGGTTGGGGCAAATGGTGGAAGGTGGAGATGATGAACAGTTTGTTGATGAAGTATCAGATTTTCACCAGTTCTATTTCACCATCTATCTGCCAAGAGTAGAGAACCTGTTTGATGAAGGGGAAATGGCAGAGCTTCAGGACTATCTGTTTAACCAAGGTACCTCTCAACGGATTTTGTCTTTTATGGATTATATGAAAGAGTATCGATATGAAGTAGATCGGGAAATGGAAAACAATGTGGATATAATGTCCGAAAAACTGCAAGCAAGTCAGTTGTTGTTCGCCTTGTACTTTCTTCTAGTGATTTCCCTTTTATTTACCATCACATGGATACTCATCAAAAAGGTAGGAAGACCACTGCGGGAACTAGCAGAAGCAGCAGATGATATCACAAGTGGTAGACTCACGAAACTGCCGTCATACCAAAATGGATCTGATGAAATTGCCGTATTATCCAATGCATTTAATACAATGGTCAATACCTTACAATCAAAAGAAGAAGAACTGATGGGGCAAAACGAGGAGTTAATGGCCCAGCAGGACGAATTGCAGGCGCAACAGGATCAGTTGCAAGAAACCTTATCCATGATTGAAGAAAATAATGAACAATTAGGGATAAGAAACACCTTCATACATGAAATGGCCGAGACATTAAGCCTAGGAAAACTTCTCGAGAATGTGGTAAGGAATATGGGAAAGGTCTTTCATGCCAATGTCGGTATTTTCATGAGATTAGATGAGAAGAAACCGGCTGCTTCCATTGGCCTCTCGGAAGCGGCAGTAGAAGCGATGAGGGAGGAAGAAAACAACGTATTCCTGCAGCAGTTAAAAGAAAAACAAAAAGCTTTTACCGTTAGTAGAAAAAGCGAAAAGATGGAGAGTACGTACCACTCTAAGGACATGCTCGCCTTTGATTTGTTTATCCCTGTCATTACATCGAATGGTGCCTTGTCAGCTTACATGCAGTTTACTAGATACGATGTTCCTTTTTCAGAAAGGGAGTTGGAAACAGGAGAAGCCTTGGCCAAGCAGGTCAGCATGGCGTTGGAGAAAGTGGATCTTTATGAGGATTCAGAGGAAAATCGCCTTTTTTATCAAGACATCCTGAACACCATCCAAGAGGGAGTCTTACTCGTAGACGAGAGGGGCAGTATCCTCCAACCCAACACGAAAATGTGTGCAATCATGGATTTCCCTAATCCTAAACGTCTCTTGCATTTATCTTTTGAAGAATGGACAACAGTATTGATAGAAATGGCAGAAAATAAAGAGAAGCTCCAATCTGACCTTCTCCAGACTTTTAACACGCAGGAAGCAGACGACACCACCATCACCTTTGAATTAAAGCAAAAACATGGTGCATGCGTCATGAAAATGTATAAGGAAAAGGTGTCCAGACAAGACTTGAGCTACGGATATATCCTGGTGTTCCGGGATATCACCAAAGAGTACGAAATCGATCGAATGAAATCGGAGTTTGTCAGTACGGTTAGTCATGAATTGCGGACACCGTTGGCAAGCGTGCTAGGTTTTACAGAGCGGATGCTATATAAAGAGCTATCTGAGGATCGGAAAAAGACATACTTGACAACCATTTACCAAGAGGCCAAGCGTCTGACTGCTCTGATCAATGACTTTTTGGACGTTCAGAAAATGGAAGCAGGGAAACAGCTCTATCACAAACGGGAAGAGGATATAGTAAGTATCATTGAAGAGGTCAGTGAGGTTTTCCAAGTCAACGCTGCCACTCACCCTATCCAACTTCACGTGTTGACAGAACAAACGAAAGTGGAAGGAGACCGAGAAAAGCTGTTGCAGGTAATGACTAATTTAGTGAGCAACGCGATCAAATACTCTCCTGATGGTGGGGAAATCCATATCACAGTCTCTCACGATCATATGGTACAAGTAGACATAAAGGACAATGGAATTGGAATACCTAATGATGCCATACAGCATCTCTTTACCAAATTTTATCGGGTAGACAATTCCGACCTCAGAAGAATTGGAGGAACGGGCCTTGGTTTATCCATCGTCAAAGAAATCATCCAGGCCCATGACGGAGACATCCAAATTACATCAAAGGTGAAAGAAGGCACCACGGTTACGCTTTCTCTACCACCGACAAAGGTGCGGACAGAGGGGCAGTTCCCTCGTCCCAGATAAATGGATGAGCAAGTGAGTTGCATTGCCTTTTTGCGTCATATACTCTACTTATGTATTAAATAATATTTTTTCAAACCCTGACAACCCATACCCAAAAGGTTGGTCGGGGTTTTTCCCTCTAAAGGACGGTTATCCTTTTCTCCTTTAACAATTGCCATCCAACGTACTCAACAGACCGAATGAGCAAATAAAGGATGGCTCAGCTTTCACATTATCAAATTCAATCGAATAAAAAATAAAAAAAATTCTCCAAAAGTTTTTTCCCTACAAAACCCTATAAGCCCAAGGGTTAACCCCTCATAGAAATTCCCGAAATACAGCCTTATCGACGACTAAAGTTAACAGAATATTTGAAATAGAATGCGAATGTATGTATAATTACAAATAACAGAAAAACGGAAACATATTTCCACCTAACGGAAACTAGGAAATGGGAATCAGGAGTGATGGGCCATCTTTGAAAAAAGGGTATTGAATACACAAGATCAACAGGAACTATTAGAAATGCTCGCGAAAGATCGAAGGAACAATTTACAGTTTTATGAGTATCTGGAGTATTTACAAAGCGATAATGATAGATTTGGATTTTTTGGTTATTACGACAACCGCCAACTTGTAGCCGTACAGTATTTTAGCCCATTAAATACTGGAATCTCCCTAATCCATAACGATAAACACTACATTTCACTCCTCAAGAAACATATTGAACAAATTTCATCCACTTATTTATATGGCCGAGCGGATATACTTTCGCAGCTGGGCGACATACCGAATCGAAAAACGTATCCCTATTGGTACGGATACCTAAATAGAAGCAATGACTCTCCATTACCAACTATCTCACCGGTCATCCAGGCAACACTTGAAGATATTCATGCCATTACTGATTTTTATGCCGACAAAGAAATAATGATTGAAATTCCTGAACGGCTGCCTAACATCATCAAGAATGGATCGGCTTTTATCTTTAAAGAAGGAAATAAGGTTGTTTCCATTGCACTGGCACATTCCGAAACATCTCAATATGCCTTAATAGGTGGAATCTACACAGATGATGATTCTCGTGGAAAAGGGTATGGCTATGCATGCACAAGCGCCTTAGCGAATCACTTATATAAGAAAAACAAAACACCGTTTTTATTCTACGATGCAACACTCCCGCATCTGCATTCCTTTTATCAAGAATTGGGATTCACTCTCACGGAAGAATACGTGATCTTGTATTGAAACAAGGGAGCATTTTGCACTCTGGTATGTTCTGAATATATAAAATATTTAAAAAACAGTACTGCTTATTCTGGGGACAGAATAAAATTTTTATAACATATAAACGGAAACAGGTTTCCATTCTGTGGAAATATGCCGGTTGCATCCCCATACAGCCTTGAAAGGAGGGATCTAAATGACACAATCAGTTGATAAAAATAAAACAGGCGTGAGAGCTGTGGATCGAGCGCTCGATATTATCGAGACATTTTCCCTGAGAGAGCGTGAGCTTACGTTAGTGGACATTTCAAAAAAAGCAGGACTACCATTAACAACAGTACATAGAAACGTGCAGTCGCTTCTACAGAGAGGATACTTGGAGCAGGATGAAATATCAGGGAAGTTTCGTCCGGGGATGCAGTTTGTCCGGATTGCAGGCATCCTAATTCAAGGCCTTGACCTTGTGCAAAAGGCTTCTCCCTATTTGCAAAGACTAGCAAAAACGACGGAGATGAATGTGAATTTAAGCGTTTATGACGATGGGGAAGCACTGTGCTTGGTCAACATCGAGTCATTCCATAACTTTGGCTTTGAAATTAAGGTAGGGCAAAAGCTGCCAATCTATGCAGGTGCCTTGTCTAAATTGATTTTGGCCTATTTACCGGAAAGAGAGTTTGATCGATTATCGGACACGTTTAAAACCTTTACACCGATCACCATCTCACAAAGACAAGAGCTGAAACACGACATTGAATCCATTCGACAGCATGGATATGCAAAATCAGAAGGAGAACTGCAATTAGGTGCAGTTGCCTATGCTGCCCCCATCTTTAACTATGAAGGGAAGCTCGAAGCGGGTATTGCGATTACTGGGCCGGAACACTTTTTCACCGAAGACAAACGGCCCCAATACATTAAAGCGCTACTCCTTGCCGCAGAGGAAATCTCACGGGATTTGGGCTACAAAAAAGTTTACTAGATTAACACCAAATAGGAGGGAGATTCACTTATGGAAAAAATCAAACCGAAACGGCTTGAGAAAGGGGATACGATTGGGATTGTGGCTCCCGCGAGTCCCCACTACAATCGGAGCGATATCATACGCGGCATCGAGACGCTCGAGGAGTGGGGCTTCCGTGTTGTGGTCGGGGACAATGTTCATAACAAGCATGAGTATTTAGCGGGAACGGACCAAGAACGGGCACATGATTTCAATGAGATGTTCAGGAACGATCAGGTCGATGCCGTCTTTGTAACACAGGGTGGTTATGGTTCAGCGAGAATGCTGAGATACATAGACTTTGATCTTGTAAGAAACAATCCAAAGATTTTCATTGGTTATAGTGACATCACTTCCATTCACCTTGCGATTCAAAAATATACAGGCTTAGTTTCGTTTCATGGTCCGGGTATGGCGGGCTTTAACGCAGAGGACCTGACCGATTATCGAAAAGAGTTTCTATTTAAAGCATTAATGGAAACGGATCCAATTGGAGAAATCCGCAAAGCGAATGAAAAAAAGTGGATCAATCGGATTAACAAGGGGGAGGCAGAAGGAGAGCTGGTAGGAGGAAACCTTACTCTAGTTTGTGCGTCACTAGGCACGCCATACGAGATCGATACGAAAGGGAAAATTCTCTTTCTCGAAGAAGTTTGGGCGGAGCCGTGGAATATCGACCATATGTTCACTCACCTCCTTAATGCCGGGAAACTGCAAGAGGCTGCGGGAATTGTCATAGGAGAATGCACACTGTGTGAGCCGAAAAAAATGGATCCGGGCTTCCACGTGACGTTTAGTTTGGAGGATATTCTGTATGACTTCATTGAACCATTAGGAATCCCAGCGATACATGGACTCTCAATCGGGCATACGAAAGACCTCGCAACCCTGCCGATGGGTGTAAATGCTTATCTGGATGCGACCAATAAAAAGTTGTTCGTAACAGAATCTGGTGTGAAGTAAGGCTCTTTTCGTATGATGCGAAAGCAGCTTTCAATAAACAAATAGGGGGAAAAAAGGATGAAAAAGCTAGGGAGTATATTGTTAACGGTCATGTTAGTGTTCAGTTACCTGGTACTACCGATGAACCAGGCGAATGCGGAGGATCCCACGACATTGAAAATTGGATGGACGGCAGAGGCTGATAGTCTTAGTCCGTTTGTAGCGTGGACCATTTCCGCGACTGAAATCTTTAAGTTAATCTATGATCCATTAGTTGCCTTTGATAATGATGTAGAGCCGGTAGGAAGATTGGCAAAGGACTGGCAGGTAAGTGATGATAATTTAACTTGGACGTTCAATCTGCAAGAAGGAGTCAAATGGCATGATGGTATGCCGTTTACTTCTGCAGACGTTAAGTTCACCTATGAAACCTTACAAGAAAGTGGCTTAGGCTTATACGCAGGGTACTTAGATGGCATCACATCCATTGAAACGCCGGATGAGCATACGGTTGTCATCAAAACAGAGGACCCGAAAGCGAACATGCTGCAAAGCACGACCCCGATTTTACCAAAGCACATCTGGGAAGATATCTCGATGGAAGAGCTTGAAACATGGCCAAATGAAAACCCAATTGGAACTGGTGCCTTCAAGTTTAGTGAATTCAAAAAAGATGAGTTCATTAAGCTGGAAAAAAACCAAGACTACTTTTACAAGCCGGCCAACGTTGATAACCTTGTGTTCGTTCTCTATGCAAACACGGACACTTTGACGCAATCGTTAAAAATTGGCGAGATTGATGCAGCCATTAATATTGGTGCAAACCAAGTGAAAGTGCTGGATGCAGAGGAAGGCATGGAGGTTGTTTCAGCCACCACACACGGGTTTACGGAGCTTTCCATCAATACTTGGCCTGATGAAAATTCAAAAGGAAATCCACTACTGCGAAATGAAGACATTCGTCACGCGATGAGCTATGCGATGGATAAGCAAAAGATCATTGATGTGGCCTATGCCGGTCAAGCAGCAGCCGGGTCGACGTTAATTCCTCCGAGTTTAGACTTCTGGCATTACAAACCGGAGAACCTACGCTCCTTTGACCCGGCAAAAGCAAAGGAAATCTTGGATAATGCCGGTTTTACCGACAAAGATGGAGATGGAATCCGGGAAGCAGATGGGGAACCATTGGAATTTGAGCTGATGGTTCGTTCGAAAACATCCGAAGAGGTCCGCGCTGGTGAAATGATCAGCAGCATGCTGGAAGAAGTGGGAATTGGTGTGAAGCTCGAAACAGTCGATGATGGGCTGCTTGTAGACCGAATCTATGATAATGCCGATTTTGATATGTTCATCTGGGGCTGGGGAACAGATGCAGACCCAACAACCATTTTGAATGTCATGTCCTCTGAACAAATTGGTAACTTAAGCGATTCTTACTATTCCAACGAGGAATACGATAAGCTTCTCGCAGAACAAATGACCATCATTGATAAAGATGAAAGACAAAAAGTCGTCCATCAGATGCAAGAAATTTTATATGAGGATGCACCATATATCATCCTTTTGTATGATAATGCCCTTCAAGCGGTGAATACCGAGAAATGGGAAGGTTGGACTAAGGTAGCAGGTGTGTACTTCTATTCGTTCAACCACGAAAACTATTTAAATGTAAAACTGGCATCTGCAGGTGAAGCAGCAGCTGACACGGAAGATGGCACCGAAGCAACAGCAGCGAATACAACAGGAGATGAAAAAGCTTCTAGTTCCTCTGGATCTGTCATTGCTGTTGTAATCGTTGCAGCCGTGATCATGACGGGAATATTCATCGCGAAACGCAAGAAAAAAGATGTTTCTATAGACGACGATATGTAAGAAAAGTAAAGGGCAAAGTGCGATCCTACCTTGCCCTTTATTACAAAGGCGAAGGTGAAAACAATGAATAAATACTTTCTGATCAAAAAACTCTTTCAATCTATGGTTACGATTTTTCTCGTGTTAATCATTAACTTCTTTCTATTTCGCGTCATGCCGGGAGACCCGCTAGCCATGATCGTTCGAAACCCGAATGCATCAGAGGAAGCGATTGAAAAAATTAAAGTGTTATTTGGGGTCGACCAGCCAATGTATGTCCAGCTGTGGCTTTATTTTAAGCAGCTGGCCCAAGGTGATCTGGGAATGTCCTTTATGACAAAGGAGCCGGTCATTCAAGTCATTGGTGAAAAGCTGATTCCGACCCTTTTATTAGTTGGATTATCCACCATCGTCGCAATCATCGTTGGCATGTTCATCGGAATTGTTGCCGCGTCTAAACGTGGCAAAAAGATTGATATTATCTCCCTGACCTTTTCTCTTATTACTTACTCAATGCCCACATTTTGGCTTGGAATCATGCTGATTGTCTTTTTCAGCGTCACATTGAATCTATTTCCAACAAGCGGGATGAATACAGCAGGTGCGGTATTTGCCAATTCCTTTGAGAAGACACTGGATGTGTCCAAACACTTATTTTTACCAACCTTGACTTTGGCCCTTGTCTTAATAGGGCAATTCGTCTTAATCATGCGTAATTCATTACTCGAGGTATTGACCGAGGACTATATTACTACTGCAAAAGCAAAAGGGTTCTCCGAAAAATTAATTATTAGAAGACATGCGCTACCGAATGCGATGCTCCCAATGGTGACCATCATCGCAATCAACATCGGATTTATGATTGCAGGCGCCATTCAAATTGAAACGGTATTTTCATGGCCAGGCTTGGGGCGCTTGATGTATGAGGCATTGAACAACAGAGATTATCCATTATTACAGGGGATTTTCCTGATCGTCAGTGTATGTGTGGTGCTTGCAAATCTTTGTGCGGATATCATATATGGTTACCTGGATCCACGAATAAATAATAAAGCCTAGGGTGAAGGAAGATGGAACAAAAACATTCAATTGCTGCAAAGAAAACAACAGAATTTCTCGGAACATTTATACGGAACAAAATGGGGTACACAGGGGCAATCATTCTAGGTTTCTTCGTGCTGATAGCGATATTTGGCCCGCTTTTAACCGACTATGACCCAAAAGAATATGGGGTAGCGGACGTGTTAAGTCCACCTACCTGGGATAACTTGCTAGGAACCGATGACCTTGGCAGAGATGTGTTAGGAGGCGTCATATTAGGCGCAAGAATCTCGATTATGGTCGGATTCATCTCTACCTTAATTTCGATGTTTGTTGGAACGGTGGTGGGGATTGCTTCCGGCTACTATGGGCGCAAAGTAGATACCTTGTTAATGAGATTGACAGATGTATTTTTGGTATTGCCGTGGTTGCCACTGGCTCTCGTCTTAACTGCGATCCTCGGAGCAAGCTTATGGAACATCATATTTGTCATTGGCTTGACGAGCTGGCCGGGAACTGCCAGGATTGTGCGTTCCCAGACCCTTTCCATCAAAGAAAGGCAGTTCATCGAGCGGGCACGTTCCATTGGTGCCAATAACTTTTATATTATGAGAAAACATATTTTACCGAATGTATTTCCCCTCATTTTTGCTAATACCGTCCTTGTTTCTGCGGTCGCGATTTTATCCGAAACAACCCTGAGCTTCTTAGGGATGGGGGATACGACACAGCCAAGCTGGGGCATGATGCTGCACTATGCCTTTGAATCGGGGGCAGCAAGCCTTGGCGCGTACTGGTACTTAATGGCGCCGGGATTATGTGTGGTGCTTGTTGTACTTGGCTTTACCTTTATCGGGTATGCCTTTGATGAAATTTTGAACCCAAAGCTAAAAAGGAGATAGATGATGAGTCTTCTAGAAGTAAAAAACCTAAAAACCTATTTTCATACAAAAGAAGGAATCGTCAAAGCGGTTGATGATGTCAGTTTCACATTGGAAGAAGGCGAAGCGATCGGCCTTGTTGGGGAATCCGGCTGTGGGAAAACAACAACCGCTTTATCGATCACCAGCCTGTTGCCGGAGGAAGGGACAATTGCAGGTGGGGAAATACATTATAACGGAAAAAATTTAGTAGAGTTGAATTCCAATCAAATCAGGAGATATCGCTGGAACGAAATTTCGATCGCCTTTCAAGGGGCCATGAATGCCTTGAATCCAGTAAAAAAAATCGGGGAGCAACTCACCGATGTCATGATGTATCACAACAAACTGGATTATAAGGCAGCAAGGAAAAAAGCCAAGGGTCTGATGGAATTAGTCGAAATCGATCCCGAGAGAATTGATCAATACCCCCATGAATTTAGTGGGGGAATGAAGCAACGTGTCATGATTGCGATGGCACTTGCATGTGACCCGAAAATATTGATAGGCGACGAGCCAACTACCGCGTTGGACGTGATGGTTCAAGCGCAAATCTTAGAGTTACTCGAAAAATTACGTCAAGAGCTCGGAATGTCCCTGATTCTCATCACACATGACCTGTCCGTTATGGCAGAAACCTGTGACAAGGCGGTGGTGATGTATGCCGGGAAAATCGTGGAGACGGGAACGGTGGAGAACGTGATCAATCACAGCTCGCATCCTTACACGCAAAAGCTGGTCAAAGCGTTCCCCGACATTCATGGAAAACGGGAAATGACCGAATCGATTCCTGGATCTCCACCAGATTTAATCAACCCACCAACAGGGTGCTATTTTCATCCAAGATGCGAGCAAGCAACGGAGGAGTGCAAGAAGACCGCTCCAACGCTTAGAGAAATTGCAAAAGACCATTATGTTGCCTGTCACTTAAGGGGGGAGTAGGATGGACAGTCTCATCAAAACAAACGATATGCGCGTCAGCTTCGATTTACAGAGTGGCTTTATAAAAGGAATCCTTGCGAAGGAAAAGAAACGTGTGAAAGCTGTTGATGGCATCGATTTAGAAATCAACAAAGGGGAAATCCTCTCACTCGTTGGCGAAAGTGGCAGTGGGAAAACCACAACGGGGAAGGCCATCCTGCAGTTGCTCGACAATGTCCAAGGGGAAATTACCTATGATGGTACGCCGATCCATCAAAAGGATAAAAAGCAGCTACAAGCATTCCGCCAAAAAGCACAGATGATTTTCCAGGACCCCTATGAGTCCCTGAACTCGAAATTTTTGATTATCGACATCGTGGCAGAGCCATTAGAAATAAATGGACAGATAAAAAATGAACAACACAAAAAGGAAAAAGTGATTGAGGCGTTGGAGTGGGCCGGGTTAAGGCCGGCGGAACAGTATCTTTTCCGCTATCCCCATGAATTAAGCGGAGGGCAGCGCCAAAGAGTCGTCATTGCAGCAGCACTGATCTTGAACCCGCAATTTATTGTGGCAGATGAACCGGTATCCATGCTGGACGTTTCTGTCCGGGCCGATATATTAAGGTTGATGGTGGATTTACGTGATAAAAAAGGTATTTCCTACTTATTCATTACCCATGATATCTCCCTGGCATGGTTGATTTCCGACCGGATCGCGATCATGTATTTAGGAAAAATCGTCGAGATTGGCGAAGTCGATAAAGTGATCTCATCCAGTCTCCATCCTTACACCAAAGCATTGATCAATGTCATGCCGAAACCAAAAGTGTCCGGTGAAAAACGGAAGCGGATGATCCTGAAAGGCGAAACACCAAACCCGAGCAATGTCCCAAGCGGATGCCGGTTCCATACAAGATGCCCGTTTGCGGAGGAAAAATGCAAGGTGGAGGAACCGACATTAGTCGAATACAGCGAGAACCATTTTGCAGCCTGCCATTTTGCAGAGAAGCTGATGTAAGGAGTGAAGGATGATGGCAAAAGAACAAATAGATGCGATCCTGGAACGGGAAAAAGAAGGCTTAGTAGCCTTAAGTCAATATATCCAGCAAAATCCGGAGCTGGGAGGAGAAGAATTTAAATCCTCCAAAGCCTTATGTGATTATTTAGAGCAAAAAGGTTTCACCGTTCAACGAGGAGTTGGACCTTTCGATACAGCGTTTATCGCCAATATGAAAAAAGGAGAGGGCGGTCCACATATCGCGTTCTGCGCGGAATACGATGCCCTGCCAGATGTGGGCCATGCCTGTGGTCACCATCTCATTGGTGTTGCCAGTGCAGCAGCCGGATTGGCACTGGCCAAGCTGGAGGTGGATGAACCTTTTGAAGTGACCGTTATCGGTACGCATGATGAAGAAGGGGTCGGCGGGAAAATCGATCTAATCAATGAAGGTGCGTTTGAAGGCGTTGATATCGCGATGATGTTCCACCCGGGATATTCCACGATTATCGACGTCAAATCGCTGGCGTTTCATAGCTATGACTTTATCTTTCACGGGGAAAATGCCCACGCTGCGTCGGAACCGTGGCTAGGAAAAAATGCGCTGGATGGCGTGCTTCACCTGTTCAGTGGTGTGAATGCGTTACGCCAGCATGTGAAACCGGATGTACGAATTCATGGCATCATCAAGGAAGGTGGAAAAGCAACGAACATCGTCCCTCATCGGGCAGTTGCAGAATTTTGTGTTCGCTCGGTTGATAACGATTATTTAGAAGAGGTCTGCGAGCAGGTCCTAAACATTGCAAAGGGTGCCGCCCTTATGAGTGGAACGGAGGTCGAAATCAACGAAATTGGTCACCCGTATGCAGCGATGGTGAGTAATCAAACGTTGGTAGACTTGTATCAGGAAAGTCTAGATGCATTTGAGTATGTGGATAGGTCAAAGCATCACGAAGGAATGGGCTCCATCGACATGGGCAATGTGAGCCTGAAGGTTCCCTCGATCCATCCGGTTTTATCCTTGACAGATAAGCTTGTCCCGGGCCACACAAAGGAATTTGCAGATATGTGCAACACGCCTCAAGCCTATGACATGATGGTGCTGGCAGGAAAAACAATGGCCCACACGTGCTGGAAGGTGATTCAAAGCAAGGAACTGCAGCAAAAAATAAAAGAAGAGTTTATGTCTCTGGACGGTTCACGTATTCCAACATAAGAGAAGTCGAGAAGCAAGACAGTAAACAGAAAAGTAAAAATGACTGTTAGAAGCTTCCACCAAAGAAGATTTAAGCTAGGCAAGAGCTATACCAATAAGGAAAGAAGGGTTTTTTCGAAATGACAAAAAAACATCTTTTTGGAGAAATGACGTGGCCGGAGGTAAAGGAAGCGGTAAAAGAAGAACGAGTAGCGGTCGTCCCCGTTGCCATGATTGAAGAGCATGGCCACCATCTACCAATAGATACCGATCTCGTCCTTGCATCCGAAATCTGCTATCGCGCTGGAGCGAAATCACCGGAAAGCATGGTCATCATCCCTCCCATCAACCATGGGTACGCCCCCCACCAAATGGACTTTCCAGGCGTGATTTCCATCAGCAGTGAAACGTTCATTAACTATGTCGTCGACGTCTGCAACAGCCTGGCCCACCAAGGCTTTAAGAAGATTTTACTGATGAATGGCCATGGCAGTAATGTTTCGCTCCTAAAAGTAGCGGCAAGACAGACGATGTTACATTATCCAGATGTGCAATGTACCTCCATCTCTCATTGGGACCTTGAGCCCGTCGTCCAGCTAACCGAGCAGATCCGTGACTCCGAAAGCCCCGGCGGAATCAACCACGCCTGCGAGCTGGAAACATCGATGTACCTCGCAATAAAAGAAGATTTGGTACAAATGGACAAAGCAGTGCGCGACATCGACAAATACCAAATGTCCAAATACTTCTGGCTAGACCTGGTTGGAAAAGGAGAAGGCAGACCAGTCGTCATGGTGCCCTACTGGAGCTCCATCTCTGAAACGGGAACACTAGGTGACCCTACACAGGCGACGAGAGAAAAAGGAGAAAGATTAATGAACGCAGCTGTCGAGGGATTAGTAGAATTTATCCAGATCTTTAGAGAAAGAGAGCCGAATCATCCCCGGGTTAATCATCATTTGTGAGAGGGGAGAGTAATTCTAAAATAAGAATACCATTTAACACTACTTAAAGCTGTGAAAAATAATATTTCTTCAAACCCCGACGAACCTTTATTCACCAAGGTTCGTCGGGGTTTTTATCTTCCGAATTGATGTTTATCTTCCTCCCCCTTAACAAATACTATCCAAGGTACTCAACAGACCGAATGAACAGAGGTGTTCACAGTTGGAAAACGGAATGAACTACAGCAGGGACAATAAATTTATTCCTGTCACATCGATTCCGGCTCATACAGGAGAAGAAGTGGCAAGGGACCTGAATTATTACACCAATCAGGTGGTGAATATATGTCTTTACGGCAGCCCGGAGCAAAAGGATGGGTGGGTGCTGAATGATACGGGGATGCCGGAATCGGCCGATGAGATACTTTCTGTGGTGGAAGAAAGGTTTGGTCCATACAGCCGTCCCAATGCGATCATTCTGACGCACGGGCATTTTGATCATGTTGGTGCATCTGTGGATACTTTGCATCAAATTGAGAAGTGTATAAGCTGAAAATAATGGAATAAGTTCAAAGATGGAGTGGCGGAAACGTCGAAAAAACCTGTTATTTGCAGTTTTTTTAGTGGTCTTTTTTATGATGGGAGCTTTTCGCCGTATCTCCTTCGAAACAAATCATTTGAATTAGAGGGACCAGATGGCTAATATATTTATATCGGTAATTACCGATTTGGCATGATGCTTTCAGATGATCAATCTAGCTTCCATTGGGATAGTGATAATAGATATAGAAAGAGGCAAATGACATTGAAGCAGGAATTGGAACGCTTAAATGATGAACAAGCCGTTGAAATTTTTAAGGCATTGTCGAACCAGACGAGGGTGAGCATTCTTCAAATGTTAAAAGATCCCCACAGTCATTTTTCACCGCAAGCCCATATTATTGCTGATGAAGGATTTAAAGGCGGGGTTTGCGTAGGGGATATCCGAAGCAAGGCGGGGATTTCGCAATCCACTACTTCACAGTATTTATCGATTCTGCTGCAAAGCGGACTTGTTGAAATAAAGCGAATCGGACAATGGACGTATTATCGCCGTAATGAGGAGACGATTAGAAAGTTCGAAAAATACATTGGTACACAAATTTAAGGAGAATTGTAGTGAGTTTATTACAGCATCGAGCATATAACAGATTGTACCAAAAGGATAAAATGACGCTTGGTTTCGCGATTCCGACGGCAAGGATGTCCAAATATCCGATTATGGAAAATCAGCTGTCACTTGCCCGCAAAATTGAAGACCATGGTTTCGCGGCATTGTGGCTTCGGGACGTTACGATTCAGAATTTGAATATTGATGATAATGGTCAAATGTATGATGTATGGATTTATTTGACCTATCTTGCGGCCCATACCAAGGATATTGCACTTGGGACGGCTAGTGTGGTCCTCCCTCTGCGCCATCCTGTCAGAGTTGCAAAGGAAGCATCATCTATTGACCGGTTGTTTCCCGAACGGCTGATCATGGGAGTGGCTTCAGGAGACCGGGATAAAGATTTCACAGCTTTGGGAATATCAAAGCTCGAAAGTGGAGGGTTGTTTAAGAAGAATTATGCATTCCTTGAACGGCTATTAAAGGAGGACAGTCCGACAATCAACAGCGATTTTGGCGTCATCGATGGAAGGGATATGAGAATGATCCCCAAGCCTTTTTCTTCGATTCCGACCATGGTGACAGGATTCAGTAATCAATCGATTGAATGGATCGCCCAGAATGGGGACGGCTGGATCAATTATCCGAGGATTATCCCACAACAAACTCAATTGATTAGCGAGTATCGTGAGATGTCGGAAATTCACGCCCCAGGAGTGTTTAAACCTTTTACTCAGACTTTATTTATCGATTTATCGGAAAATCCCGATGCGTTACCTGTTCCGATTCCTTTAGGATTTCGTGTAGGGCGCAAACAGTTATTAGAAATTTTATATCAATTTCAATCCGTTGGTGTCAATCACCTGGCTTTTGTATTGTATTTTTCAAAGCGCCCTCCCGAGGAAGTGATACAGGAGCTTGGAGAGTTTGTGCTGCCTTACTTTCCGACTCATGAAATTACAGTAGGAGATTAGTATTTAATAAAATTAGATAAGGGAAGAAGATGAACAACTTATGTCTAAACATGCAATTAAACTAAACGAAATTCCATTCTCGGTGCTGGATCTTTCACCGATAACAGCCGGAAGTACTCCTGCTGATTCTTTCCGCCATACATTGGAACTCGCACAGCATGCTGAAAAACTTGACTACAACCGTTTTTGGCTCGCTGAACACCACAATATGCCGTTTATTGCCAGTTCCGCCACTTCTGTGGTGATTTCCCATGTGGCAGCCGGTACATCACAAATCCGGATTGGTTCAGGAGGAATCATGCTGCCGAATCATGCTCCGCTCGTCATCGCTGAGCAGTTTGGCACTCTTGAATCCTTATATCCTGGGCGAATTGACCTTGGTCTGGGGCGGGCACCCGGTACAGATCAGGGGACCGCTCGTGCATTGAGACGCGACTTGAGAAGTACCGGAGATGACTTTCCTGAGCAATTAGCGGAACTCCGCGGTTACTTTGATCCATCCTTGGCCCAAGGAAACCCTATAAAAGCGATTCCAGGTGAAGGTTTGAATATTCCAATCTGGCTGTTGGGTTCAAGCGGCTTCAGTGCGCAGCTGGCCGGAGAACTGGGTTTGCCATTCGCGTTTGCCGCCCATTTCTCGCCACTTAACACGCTAGGTGCTCTACAGATCTATCGCAAGGCGTTTAAGCCTTCGAATGTTCTCGATAAGCCGTATGCGATGGTGGCATTGAATATCATTGCAGCAGAAACGGATAAAGAGGCAAAACTCCTTTTCACAACCCTGCAGCAGCAATTTTTGAATCTGATGAGCGGCAACCTTACACCGCTTCAACCACCGGTAGATGACATATCCGAAGTGGCTAGCAGCTACCAATTAAAGGCTCTTGAGCAGCAATTAGGCTCATCGATTGTTGGCAGCCAGCATACGATAAAGGACAAGCTGCATACATTTTTGGAAGAGAGCCAGGCTGATGAAATCATGGCTATTGCCCAAGTTTACGACCACAAAGCTCGCCTGCATTCATACGAGCTTCTGGCAGAAATTACAAAAAGCGAAAGGTGAAAAGGAGGACATCAGCAAGGAAAACTTCTTGATGATTTTTCTAAGGCATTGAATATGGATGAAACCGTGAGATCAGGTTATGAGGTTGTTTACAGGATTCCTTAATTAAAAAGAGAATAGGAGACAATGATATGAACTGCAAAATTAATCGAAATGCTGCTAAAGTGCTGAAACAAATGTTGGAAAGTGAAGAGGCTGAAGGGAAAATGGTTCGTGTCTACGTTACATTGGACCATGGGGACCATGCCCATTATGATGTAAAACTTGATACGCCCACGGACCATGATGAAATTGTGAAAACAGACAAAGGCATTGATGTTTTACTTGATAAAAGGGAACCGTTTTTAGATGGGGTTTGGATCAAGTATTTCTATGTGCCGCAAGCAGGATTTGAAATCACGAATTCTTCCAAAATGCATCACCATCATTAAACTCGTGACAGAGCGATACTAATTGTTTTTATACTCCCATATATCTATCAGTAACATATACTAAAAGGTAAGGAGACAGGTCCCTTGTCCCATTTGAGGCAGGGTTATCTACTATCAAGATGATCCATTGCTTCAACAGCCAGCTCTATTGCTTTGATTCTTCTTTCTAAAAGCGTTCTTTGCGGGCTGCCCAGTTTAGCTTTAGCATAACTGTTCTGAAGGGATGGGAATAAACCGGTCAAAACCTTGCGAGCATCTGCTATTTCGTCACCGGTGTAATGATGAGGTCTTTGGTTCCAAGCAGTTTCCAGTATGGTTAAGCCGATTTGAAGAGCTTTGAGTCGTTTAGTTAGTAAGATAGTGTTCGCACCTTGTTGCATCATACTAGCTAAGGCGTTTTCCGATTTGCGGATGGCTGATTGGAAGGCTGAAATTGATTCCAATTTTACTTCATTTGATACGTTTTCCATTTCGTGCTGACCTCTCTTTGCTTTTGAAATTTTGCAACCCATGAATTCTATTAAGAATACCAATTCTACACTACTTAGAGAAGTAAAAACCGTATATTTCATCAAACCCCGAGAACCCTCGTCAAAAGGTTCGTCGGGGTTTTTCTCTTTCTAAAAGATGTTTATCTTCCACCCCCTTAACAAATACTATCCAACGTACTATAAAGACCGAATGAACAGAGGTGTTCACAATTGGAAAATTTAATGGACTACAGCAAGGACAATAAATTTATACCTGTCACATCGATCTCGGCTCATACAGGAGAAGAGGTGGCAAGGGACCTGTTTTATTACACCAATCAGGTGGTGAATATTTGTCTTTACGGCAGCCCGGAGCAAAAGGATGGGTGGGTGCTGATTGATACGGGGATGCCGAAGTCGGCCAAGGAGATTCTTTCTGTGGTGGAAGAGAGGTTTGGTCCGGACAGCCGTCCAAAAGCGATTATTTTGACACACGGGCATTTTGATCATGTGGGAGCATCTGTGGATCTCGTCAGGCATTGGGATATTCCGGTGTATGCCCATGAGCTCGAGCTCCCCTACTTAACAGGGAAAAGCAGTTATCCCGAACCCGATCCATCAGTGGAGGGTGGCATGGTCGCAAAAGTGTCTTCATACTTCCCAAATGAAGCAACGAACCTGGGAGGCCATGTACAACCGCTTCCTGCTGACGGAATCGTTCCAGGCATGAACGGCTGGAAATGGATTCATACACCAGGCCACTCACCTGGTCATATTTCCTTGTTTCGGGAGGAGGACCGGTCGCTGATTGCCGGCGATGCCTTTGTCACCGTGAGACAGGACTCCCTGTATAAGGTGCTAGTTCAACAAATGGAAGTCTGCGGGCCACCACGTTACTTCACCACCGATTGGCAAGCAGCTTGGGAATCGGTAAAGAAACTGGCAGCGTTAAATCCTAGGGTGGCTGTAACGGGACATGGCACCCCAATGGATGGCGAAGAATTGGCTGCAGGGTTAACAAAACTCGTGCAAGATTTCGAAAGCGTCGCAATCCCAGATTACGGACGATATATTTAACATTCCATTCAAATCGAGGAGGACATTATGAAAGCAGTCACTTATCAAGGAAAGAATACAGTAGCAGTAAAAAAGGTAGAAGCACCAAGAATCCAGGACCGTGAAGATGTCATTATTAAAGTCACCTCCACTTCTATATGTGGGTCAGACCTTCACTTGTACCAGGGAAACTTTCCTCTGCCAATCGGCTATGTCATCGGGCATGAGCCAATGGGCATCGTGGAAGAGGTGGGACCTGATGTAACGAAGGTGAAAAAAGGCGACCGGGTCGTCATCCCATTTACCGTGGCATGCGGCACCTGCCATTACTGCGCGCACGACCTTGAAAGCCAATGTGATAATGCCAACCCGCACTACGATTCCGGAGGCTACTTCGGCTATTCCGAGAAATTCGGCAACTACCCGGGCGGACAAGCGGAATACTTACGTGTGCCATTTGGCAACTATACGCCTTTTCACATCCCACAGGACTGTGAGCTGGAGGACGAATCCCTTTTGCTCCTATCGGACGTACTTCCCACTGCCTACTGGAGCGTCGATAATGCCGGTGTGAAAAAAGGCGACACCGTCATCGTCCTAGGATGCGGCCCAGTCGGCCTCATGACCCAGCAATTCGCCTGGCAAAAAGGCGCCGAACGCGTCATCGCCGTCGACTACATTGCCAACAGACTCGAGCTTTCAAGAAAAATAAACCAAACAGAAGTATTCAACTTCACCGAATACGACGACATGGGCGAAACCCTAAAGGAACTAACAAAAGGCGGCGCCGACGTCGTCATTGACTGCGTAGGCATGGACGGAAAGAAATCACCGGTGGAATGGGTAGAACAAAAATTAAAGTTACAAGGAGGTACACTCGGACCAATCCAGATTGCCACGAAAGCCGTGCGGAAAGCTGGAACACTGCAGATCACAGGTGTATACGGTGGGTTGTATAACATGTTCCCACTTGGGCCGTTTTTTGCGAGGAACATTAATATAAGAATGGGGCAGGCTCCGGCACGTCATTATATGCCGTATTTATATGAGCAGATAAAGGAAGGAAGGGTTGATCCGAGGAAGATTATTACGCATTCGATGTCATTGGATGAAGCGGCGCATGGGTATCGGATATTTAATGAGAAGGAGGATGGGTGTGTGAAGGTGGTGTTGAAGGCGTAGTTGGTTAGAGTATTAGACCTTTTAGGTGATGTTAAGGTGAACCGTATCATAAGTAAATGAGGTTTTTAAAAAATATTGATTTGCCTTTTTGATAAATCTCAAGCGAGGTTGCAAAAGTAAAAAGTGTGGTAGAATAAATTGTCTTTTAAAAAGTATATAAGGTGTTTGATGAAAATGGAGATTAAACATTTGGAGTGTTTTATTGAAGTTACACGTACTGGCAATTTTACCATTGCAGCTGAAAATCTGTTCATTACGCAGCCTGCCCTCAGTAGAATTGTCAAATCATTAGAAGGTGAACTTGGTACACAGCTATTTATTCGTACAAGAAAAAAGCTGATATTAACAGATGCAGGACTTATTCTAAAAAAACATGCATTAATAATTGAAAATCAGTTGCAGCTATTGGATGCGGAACTTGGTAAGATGTTCATGCTAAAAAAGAGCCATGTCCGTATTGGGCTCCCTGCGATTACCAATTCCATTTTCTTCTCACAACTGATTGCCTCGTTTCATGAAAAATATCCAGAGGTTACATTTCAATTGGAGGAGCATGGATCTAAGCCGATTGAAGAGAAGGTTATCAATGGCTTGCTAGATTTTGGGGTTGTCGTTCTTCCTGAAAAAAATGAGGATTTCGACTATTATATGTTTGTTAATGAGGAATTAAAATTAGTTGTACCCTCGTCTCATCGTCTTGCAGGGAAACAGGAAGTGTCATTGGAAGAACTTAAAGAAGAGAGCTTTATTATGTTCAACCGAGATTTTGAGTTAAGAAACCTTGTCACCACTGCTTGCAGAGAAGTTGGTTTTCAACCGAAAATTATTTCGGAAACATCACAATTAGATTTTATTCAAGAATTAGTTGCTTACAATATAGGTATTACATTGCTGCCTGAGAATACATGTTTAGAACTAGCAAACGATTTTCGGACTATAACCGTAACCAATCCGACAATCGAATGGAATCTAGCGATGATCTGGAAAAAAGATGCTTACTTATCACAGGTTGCGAAAGAATTTATCCGATTTGCCAAAGTAAAGCTGTCGACAGCTAATCATAACCATGATTCATAATCTAGAATAAGTCAAATATTAGAAGGCTTCCCCTTGTTTAAGAGGAAGCTTTTTTAATTGTATAGGCTAAAGAGCGCTTACATACTGTTTTGTTATGAATTGTATATGGGATTGGCATTGTATCTTTCCACTATAGTCATATTATAATTGTCCATGTGAAAAAGCTAATGAATATGAGGCGAACGCTTCAATATTTTATAATAGGGTGGTAATTCATGGAAGTAAAAAAAGTTAAAGAAACGCGTGTTGTTCAGACGGATCAAGTACTCATTAATGATTTGAACAACTATCATACATTATTTGGTGGAGTTCTAATGATGAAGATGGATGCTTGTGCGACGCTTTCCGCTCGCAGGCATTCACGGGTAAAGGAATGTGTTACTGCTTCCACCGACTCAGTAAATTTCCTCGAACCGATTCGACAAAGTGATTCGGTCTGTATTGAATCATTTGTCAGCTATACAGGTAAAAAGTCAATGGAAATTTTCTGTAAAGTAATTGCAGAAAATCTTGAAACCGGAAACCGTAGACTCGCAGCTACTGCATTCTTAACTTTTGTTCCTTTAGATCAAGATAAAAAACCTATAGAAGTGCCAACTGTTATTCCAGAAACAGAGGAAGAAATATTTCTCTATGAAACGGGAAAAGAACGTGAAAGAGTTCGCAAGCTAAAAAGACAAAAAAATAAAGAACTCGTGTCCAAACTTTCACTGGATAAACCATGGGACTAATACGAATCAAAAAGGAGGAGATATAATGCTGACAACATCAAGTTACAACCAATTGAAAAATGCACAAATGGCTTTCGAAAAATTAAATGCCGCAAAACCATCTATTTATAGAAAATTTATTAATATCATTAAACTGACTCGTCAATTACAGTTTGGATATCAATATATGGGCGCATTAATTATGGATGAAGACCCAGGTGAATTCAATTCAACGTCAAAAGATGATTATGTATTGTCTGTCTATTATCGGGAAATCGAAAATTTAAAAACAGATAATAAATTCCTTGATTTAAAGCAGTTACTCAAAACGTATAAACAACTCAGCTATGCTAATATTAGCAAGTTGGCATTGGGGGAAAAACCAGAAGCATTAGTTGGTCCAACCTTAGTCCGTTAGTAGCTGAAGGAAACCTTTCACTTAGAACTTTTATGTGAACCGTACCATAAATAGTGGTAAAGCAAAGAGTATCGATAATATTAATACAACATTAAACTTACCTAATCTATAGAAAATTTCTAGGAACAGTTTAAAAATGACCAATAAAACTGTTCCTAAAAACCTTTTTTTGTGAAATGGTCGGTAATATATGGGTTTTATATTGAAGGTACAATCGTCAGCTAATTCCCGGATAAAAACTAATAACCGATTAAACATTAAATCTCTCCTGACGTAATGTGAAAATTATTCAACCATTTTTTTTACGAAAAGGTCGGAGCAGGGAATTCATCAATCCTCATACGAATTAAACTATAAGGCTTCTGTCGCAGGTCTTTTCCATAATGAAATCTTGCCTGCCGATGTAATTGGTTCACAATGACATATAAGTATTGATCCGGCCCAATTGAAAAAGTATCTGGCCATAAAATTCTCGGATCATGAGCAATTGTTTCCATTATGCCATTCGGCAATATCTTTCGAATACTGTTGTTTTCATAGTCGCCGGCATAAACAGTTCCTTTTGCCCCAGTGATCATTCCATCAGACGCCCCTTTTTCTCCCCAATATTCCACCTGATAAAGTAAATCCCTGTCAGGTATCGTTCTGTCTCTTAGAGCTTCTGTAGAGATCGAATACAAATGCCGACTGGAAAGTGGACAATAAAATAAAATCTTTCCATCATGAGAAATCGCTATACCATCAGACGCCAATCTAAATGGAGATGTTGAGCCATCTTTGTTTCGGTTCATCAAAATTTCCCCTTCTACTTTCGGTAAAAAATAAGGGTCCGGTGAAGTTGAATTTGCTCCATTTAACCGTCTAAACGCATTTCCATTTTCTAAATCTACAACGATAATAGCTCCTGGTCCTTTGGAAGATGAATCCGTTATATATGCATAACCCGCTTTTCCTACACGAAAATCAAATCGGACATCATTCAGATAAGTTGTTGGCAGGACAACATCTTCTGTAAAGGTATATACTTTTCTTATTGTATTGGTTTTTAAATCAACAGCGACTAATTTTGCCCCACCTTTAATTGGTACAGAAAAATTCGGTGCCGCTGTATCTAATACCCAAAGTGTTCCCCTTCCATCGGCAACTACACTTTGGACACTGATGAAAGACATTGTGATATTACCTTGATTACTCAAATTGGTTTCTAAACTAGGATAAGGCTGCAAAGTATCCCCAACAATTTCCGCCACTGTGAATTTAACGTCGTCTCCCCATTTCGGAAAGCAAATGAAAATTCGACCGGTTTCTGATACACTAACGCCTGTCGGCATAGCCCCATAAAATACATGGACTAGTTCAAACTTACCGAAATATTTTTCCATAGGTAACATATGTTTCATGGTATCCTCCTCAATAATTTCGCACGGGATATCACCTATATATGATTTTAATTTTTTTTAGTGCCTGGTTCTTAATTGGCTAAAAACAAACTCATTTAGAAAAACCAATCTGAACCGTACCATAAATAACGTTAAACTCCAAGCATGTTTACTAATTATCCCTAGGACTATTCAAAGAAAAATCACATGCAGTTTTGTGTTACAGAATAGGAACATTCAATACAATTGTATAGTGAAGAGAATAAAACAAGTAAATCCTTTTTGTTTATGAATTATAATTCTTTACAGTAAATATTCATAAATGTGTCTAGGACAGGGATAATATTGAAGGACGGCAAAATGTGAATTTTCATTAAAATCTGGTTTCAGAATTCCAATTAAACCTTTTTGCTATAATATTCTTCTCTACGGACACGATAAGACAAACGAAACTTTATAGATTGGTGGCCGGGAGAATGAAGGTATTATCTATGATTCAGCCTTGGGCAAGTCTTTTTGTCCTTCGAGAGAATGAGTTTGAAACAAGGTCATGGAAAACAAATTATCGCGGTCCGCTGGCTATTCATACAAGTAAAAAAATCGATAAGGCAGTCTGCAGGCATGTGGCCATCCGTTCGCTGCTCGGTAAGCATGGATATACAGAAGAGACCCTTCCGACCGGAATGATTATTGCTGTAGGCCGGCTTGAAAATTGTCTGAAGATAACAGAAAATAATCAGACATCAGCAGTCCTGGAAAATGGACAAATCGTATCAGGAAATGATTATTTTTTAGGAGACTTTAATGTGGGAGGATATGCTTGGGAGGTTCAAGACATGAAGATCTTGAATGAACGTATCCCAGCAAAAGGCCAGCTTGGGTTATGGGAAACTGATTTATTATGAAAAGCGATGGAGGTAGGGAAGGTTATTTGCTATGTTCATTTTTAATTATATCATCAAGCATAAGATTTTCTATTCCTAAAAAGTTGACATCCTATTAGCTAGTATAAATATGAATTCAGCTTTCCGTTTACTGTTTGTTTTCTATAGATGCAGTATTATTTTGACATTATATGTACAGAATAATGTAGATAATATGAAAATGGTGGCTGATATGAAAACATTATGGCTTTTTCTAATTTTAGCGATATTATCCTTTACTTCCTTATACATCTTGAAGAAGAAAATGAACGTCACTAACATCTTGGGCTGTTATTTTTTCTCCAATATTCTTATTACAAATACAGGTCTAATCATTAATTTAAATTTAGAACTTACAAAGCAAGATCCAAGTCAGTTAATTTTTTGGACACAAAAAATTCCTGAGTTGTCACTCAAGCCAGTGTTACTTTTATGGGTTATTTATATTTTGTTCTCTAAAAGAACTATTTTTAGTAAACTTATTCATCTCTTCATCTTCTTAACAGCACTCATTTCAATTGAAATATTTTTCGTTCATATTGGATATTTGGAATGGGTAAATTGGAATGTATTTTATTCATATTTGAGATACACTCTGATTATTTTATTATTGGCTATTTACTCTTTTTATTTAGAAAAACTTATTTATAGAGACAAAGAGGTGAATACGTCATGATGTTACCTCTTCCCGAGAAATTTGATTCGAATGAAATATTTATTATCTTTTCCACAATACTTACTTGGGTCCTCATGTTTATATTACCTAGACGCTTGCCTGCTGCTACCATCACTATTATTTGGACATTTAATGTTTTTCTTGCTTTGTTAGCTGATATCACCCTTAGTGTAAAACCATATGAATTATATTTTACGATTGATCATAAAAAGCATGAATTATTTGATGTATTATTGCACTTTGTAACTTACCCTACTCTTTCTTACTTTGTAGTAAACTTCTATCAATATAAAAAACCAAAAGGCCTAAAGTATCTATTTTATATTATTTTTTGGGCTGGGGTAGCGATTGCTCTAGAATGGATTGCAGTAAAGTTTCAAGTTTTTACATATACAGGTTGGAAATTGTATTTATCCTTTATCACTTATTTGGTTGTATTTGCTGCTACCATTTGGCTTTCGAACTTTATTGAAAAGAAAGACCCTTACAAATAGACTTCAACTAGAATCTACCAGTAAAATGTCTCGGAACGTTCAAGAGTTCAATAAAAAAGTGTTGCAGTTCATTAATAACCAATAATATAGTCGAGCAAGGTACAGTCCTGTATCTTGCTTTTTATTTTTCTATATGTTTATTCCCCGGTTTCTTGTTAGGGATGGTTAATACGAGGGAGAGGAAAGAAGGGTGTCTCTAAGTGCTCTTGGTATTGTTATTTAACCTTTGATTTTCATCTTCTCACTTACAAATTCCATTTTACGTTCGCCTTTTCTTACAATTATTATAAATATTTACTTAACGACTTTTCAAACTGGGACGGAGGGACCGGTCCATTGTCCCAAAACATTACTGCCCAATTTTTAAGATAGTCCATTTTTTTTGTGTGATAAATAAAGGGGTTCTGTCTAAATGTGTAGAATTTTCATAAACACAGTCTTCACTATAAAAAGCCTCCCATCCTAGCCTCTTTCATACAAGCGATTAACAGTAGTGATTCCGCTATTCTCCAACTTGGGAGGTTCCAATGAAGCATCCTTTAGTTTGGTAGAGCTGGTAGCAGAATCAGAGGAAGAGGTCCTGTGGAGAAAGAATCTTGCGGACAGGGAAATTGTTGCTACGAAGAATAGATTCGTGGATCAATACCTTTTTCAAACAGGCTATGGTGATAAAGTTACCTACCAAACAGTGAACTATAATGAGTCATCAGCACCAGGTGGCGGTGTCATCTACAATATTCCAACCGACTTCCCGTATGCCAGATTTTCTCCGGCAACCGATAGGGAGTACGATTGGCAGTCGCTTCGGTTCGTTTATCAGGAACACGAAGGGGAATGGCTTTTGTATGCAATTGTGCGGGATGTTCATAACCCGTAAAGTTGGTAGGAAGAGAGATTTCATGCCTGTGGAAGCAGAGAACCTTCCCTCTGCTTCCACCTCTGATTCCACATAAATGGAGGTAGTTAAGGAGGAGTAGCCGTGAAAGGTTCGAAGTTTATTTTCCTCGAAAGAAAGTTTCCTAGTGCGAATATAATTGTGATCAAGGATGAGCTCCCGACCCTTATCGATACTGGGTTTGGTAGAGATGTAATAGAAACGGAGCAATTAGTGAAAGAGGCAGGGGTTGCCCCAGAAGAAATACAGCTTATTGTGAACACGCACTATCATAGTGATCATGTAGGTGGTAATTTTCATTTTCAAAATACCTATGGGATTCCGATTGCTGCGCATAAGTGGGAAGGGTGTGTAATCAATGCTTGTGACCCGGAAGCCTGCAGTGCAGAATGGCTAGATCAGCCTGTGGAGCCTTATCGGGTTGATAGCATGCTATCAGATAACGATGAGATACATACAGGAACCCGAACCTTGAACGTCTTGCACACGCCAGGTCATACATTGGGGCATATTTCTTTATATGAACCGGAAGAAGAAATATTGGTTTGTGGCGACCTCTTTCAACAACATGATGTTGGGTGGTTAAATACTTTTAGGGAGGGTGTTTCCTCTATCCAGCGGTCGTTGGAAAGCTTGGATAGACTTTCGGGACTGAGGATCAGGAAGGTATATTCAGGTCATGGATCGCAAATGGAAAATCCAATGAAGGCTATTGATGCAGCTAGAGGCCGGCTGGAAAAATGGATTAGTGCTCCGGAAAAAGTATCCTGGCATGCCTGCAAAAGAATACTTTCATTCGCATTAATTATCAAAAATGGCTTGGCCAGAGAAGAAATACATCCCTATCTCTTAAGCTGTGGCTGGTTCCAGGATTATGCACGACACGCATTCAAGCTCCAACCCGAAGAATTTATCCCAATCCTCCTCCACGAAATGATCCGCTCCAAAGCAGCGAGCTGGCACGGAGAAAGATTAGTCGCCAACACCCCACACCAAGCACCACCAAAAGAGTGGATGGACAAGCATGTGATGCCGAGGGAATGGAAGCGGGGGGACGGTTACCGAGTATGATGAATTTAGCAGAATTTATACATAGAGGAGAGACAAAATGGAAGTAGTATATTTTGCAGGTGGATGTCTCTGGGGAGTACAAGCATTTATAAAAACGTTACCTGGTGTTACGTTTACGGAAGCGGGAAGAGCTAATGGAACAAGTAATACGCTTGAGGGTGAGTATGATGGCTATGCGGAATGTGTAAAAACAGAATTTGATCCTAGTGTTGTAACAGTTGAGAGATTAATGGAATACTACTTTGAAATAATCGATCCATATAGTCTGAATCAACAAGGAGCTGATGTTGGGGAGAAATACAGAACCGGAGTGTATAGTGAAGAGGGTAAACATTTGGAAGAGGCGAGGGCGTTTATTAGTAAGAGAAGCGATTATGAACGTATCGTCGTGGAAGTGTTACCACTAACAAACTATGTGAGAAGTGCAGAAGAACATCAAGATAGGTTAGCTAGATGTCCGGATGATTATTGCCATATTCCAGAAGAGATATTGAGTAAATATAAGTAAGTAAATGGAAGCAGAGAACCGTCCTGCTGCTTCCTGTCTCTTTTACATGAAATATAGTAGGTGTGGGGACAGCCTGCCCCTTCGTCCCAATTAGTTTTTATCCCGATTGGTACTTTTATATTTCTCCCCTTCGCCATTGTAAGTGATCCATTCACCGACAGGCTCACCCTTTTCAAAATATCCTGATCGCTTAATTGTCCCATCGTTACGATACCATTCCCAATAGCCGTCGGGCTGATCGTTTATCATTTTTCCCTTTGACCAGATTGTTTTCCCGTTGGCGTGGTATTTGATCGTGTATCCATCTATCACTTCAAGCTCTTTTTCCTTCACACCATTTTGGTGAACAAGGTCACATTTTTCATTTTCCATGGGTTACCTCCGAAAATAATATTTTTCATTCTTAACATGATTGCATTTATAAAGTTTTTTATTCTGGTTGTTAAGATATCCGGCCAGATTTATTTTAACATAAAAGATATCAAGGACTTTAAATATGGACGGTGAGTATCTCTAGGCACACTACGGGAAAAAAGGGATTTATTTAACCTCTGTAGAAAAGTGAAAACAGGGAAAACAGAGGGACGGTTGCTTCTGAAGCAATAGAACCACTCCACGTACTTTCTGAATTCGTGTATGAAAAGGTGTGATAATAAGTTGAAAATAGAAGCTGGAGATTTAATTTTTGTTAAAGGGGATTGCTATGCTAGCCCGTTTATCCGATCTTTCTTAAAGTCGAATTACACCCATGTCACGATAGCGCTTGATGAAAAGCATATTTGTGAAGTGGATCTATTTACTAAAATGGAAGTCATTCAGAATCCGTATACTGAATTTGATTTGTATCGATTGAAGGGGGATTTGTCGGAACAGCAAAAAGAGGAATTAGTAAGTTTTATAAGAAAGAGATGCGATTCCTCTAGAGGCTATGACTGGTGGAGAATTGTTTCGCTCTTGCTTCAGAAATACTTTCGACAAAACATTATTATTCATTCACCCGAACGGTATATTAGTTCCGAAATTATTGATAAAGCATATCAGCATTTAGGAATCGATCTTGTAGAACAACGCGTAACAGGTGACGTTACTCCGCTTGATTTAATCAGCTCTCCCAAGCTACTCTTGATCGATTCCATTTCGAATCAAAAGAATATCCATTTGAGCAAGGAGGAAAATATCAACCTATAAATTCTTCAAGCAATATGTGGGGAATGTAGAGTGACTAGGTTTTCTAAGCTCAGAGGATGAATTACTAGGATAGTAATTTTTACACAAACGTTTGATTAAAAAATTTTCAAAAACAGGCAGCTTAAAGGAAACGCCCGGATACATACAAACTAACGTTTTAAAATGCTATGCTATCATAATTTCTATAGTGAAAAAATCAGCAATAGTGAAGGTGATTATATATGAACAGACATCTTTATCTTTTCGGAGGAGGTCCTCCTTTTACAGCGAATATGGCAAAACAGTTTGCATTTAAAGCATTGGTTGCGGGTTCTCCGGTCTCGATCTTGTTTGTGGAGCGGGAGGGCTGGGAGGAGTATATGCCCTGGTACACGCAGGAATTGGAGCGGTTTGGGGTCAGGGAATTCAATTATTTGCCTCTGCCTTCGACTCCGATTAAAGTGGTGATCGATAGTGTGAGGGACAGTTCTGGGATTGTCATCGGTGGCGGGGATACGAATTTGTATGCGGATTACATCGTGGACACTCCTATTTCGCAGGCTATCAAGGAGAGAAATGATGCAGGCATCCCGGTTGCGGGCTTTTCTGCGGGGGCATTAATCAGTCCGGAGGTTTGTGTGATTTCCCCTAAGGATAATGAGCAGAGCGAATTCCAATCAAGAAAAGGCTTGGGATTGGCCACGGATGTAGTCGTTGCCGTGCACTTTTCCGAGTGGGATGATGAGGATCATTTGAGGAAGGCGGTCAGTAGGTGCAAAGAATCCAAGAATTATGGGATCGATGAGAACACGGGTGTATATCTGTTGGATGGAGAGCTTGAAGCCATGGAAGGGAATGGGGTATACACGGTGGAGGATGGGGTTTTGCGGAAATTAAATTAAGCTGGGTCAAGCACAACAGGGACGGTTCTTGCGCTTCCTTCGAACTTCGAAGGAAGCAGGAGAACCGTTCCCCTGCTTCCCCCTGCTTCCGTAACGCGAAAATTTCGTATGTCTAAATAGTTCGTTAGAAGGTGTATCTTTTAATTCGTCAGAAAAATATGAATACTAGTTCCCATCTCTTTTTTTACCTGTTTAGTCTTATCTATTCATTTTTCGGAAACCGAAAGGAATAGAGTGTAAAATGTAGAAATCCTTCCTTGCAACTACATAAAAGCATGGAGGGATTTAGAATGAATAAGGTTTGGAAAATTTTAAGTTCAACAGCTTTAGCAGCTTCTTTACTGGCTGTACCGACCATGGGTTCTGCTGATCCGGGGCCGAGTCCGCAGCAGGGAGAAAATCTATCCATTAAAGGGTTCATCGATTATGAAGAACTTGGAAAAAGATTAGAGCAGATTCAACATACTAGCCAGGGGAAAGTAACGGTGGAGACTGCCGGCTATACGAATCAGGGACGCGGTATTTATAAGGCGTCTGTGGGGCATGGCGATAAGGTAGTTCTAGTTCAAAGTGAAATCCACGGTAACGAGAAAACAGGTACGGTTGCGCTTCTGAACATTTTACAAAACCTTGGATCTAGCAACTCTCCTGAAGTAAAAAGAGTTTTGGATGAGCTTACGATTGTGGTCATTCCTATGCTGAACGTGGATGGTTCCGAGTTGAGCCGCCGTGCAAATGAAATGGAATGGGCAGAGGTGGTTGCTGCATTCCCTCAGCTTGCTGAGGTCTCGCCAGCATGGAACTATTATTCCTACCCTGGAATCTGGAATTATGACCAGAACCCAGGCTTTGACGTGAACCGCGACTTCAACCCCGACCTGGACTATGTTCCACAAGCGGAAGATTTTCCTGGAGCGTCCAATGCCTATGGCTGGTATATTACACCTGAAGCCCAAACAGTAAGAGATGTGTACAAGGACTTAAAGGCGGAGTTCGGAAATGTGGATGTATTCGTTGATCTTCATCACCAAGGATTCCCTTATATCGAAGGAACAGATGACAGGGTGACCATGTCGATTTCTGGAAAGTTTGTCACTGATCCAAACAGTCCTGGCGGCGAAAAATATGATGCCTATGCAGATAACTATGACTACAATTTCTCCCGCCAATTGAACCTGGCACTCTATGATGCCCTGCAGGCGAAAGGTGAATCGGGCTTCACCGATATTTCCCTATATGATCAAAATATTGATCTGCCTGGAACAGCCCTCGGATCCTTTGCATTAAATGGAAGCGGAACCGTCCTATTCGAAGTAAGCGGTCAAACGCAGAATTTCGGGCAAAAGAAAAAAGGCCAGCTGGTAAAAACAGTGGAAACAGGCCTGATGGGAATCATTAACGGCGTAGCCGATGGCTCTGTTAACGAACTAGATCCAGAAAGATATGAGGACATTCCTCTAAGTTCACGGACTCCCGGGTTTTAATAAAATGATTCATTTAGCCACCAATAACAGTTGGTGGCTTTTTATTGTGCGCCCGGCATGAAGCAAGTGGACGGGTTCTCCAAATCCCACTGAAATGTAAGTAAAAGAAAAAGTCTTCTTCCGGTTGGGAGAAGACTTTTTGACGATTTCAGTATACGATGAATATTTTTGGAAACAGAGAACCGTCCCCTGCTTCCTTTGAGCTCCGTTTTTTAGTAAGTCAACGAACTGGCAATAATCCATCCAATAGACAACGAGAACATCATAAGTAAAATCCCCACAGAGACGCGGTCCTCATTGATGGCATCCTTAATGCTGTAGTTGATGGTCACGACTTCTGCCAATATATAGAAGACGATTTGTGCGATGATCCCTATTACGCCCCAGATAACCATATCCAAGAATGATACGGAATGTGCGATGGCCGATCCGATGACGAATGCTAGACCGAGAAGCTTTCCGCCCATAACAAGTGCTGCGGTTGTATTTCCTTGTGACACCTTTTTGATTTTTTCATTACGGGAAGTCAGATCAAACAAAAATAATCCAACAAATAGTAGAACAAATGCTGTTCCTGCGTAGATTCCAAACGACGCTAAATAGCTGCCCATTTCACTCACTCCTTCGTATCTTTAAACCCTACAGGCATAAAATAAGATAAATTATCTATAATTTGCTTTCCTAAACGATATCCAAATGCACTTGCTTGTTCATTGATGAGAAAACAACCAATCATCATATGGCCTTCTTTTTCTCCGGTGTTTGTCTGAAAAAAGATTTTCGGTAAGTCAATATACTCCTGGTACACCTGTACATAATCAACATAGCTGTTGTTCGGGTCTTCCTCTACCTTTTCCCCTGATGGAGCGTAGATTTTGACGGAATCGCCTTCTCTGCCGAATGTCGGCTTCTCCACATACTTTTTCCCTGCAGCAAGAAAAGGCGCTGACTCCAAGTAGGTGGCGAGAAAATATTCGCCGATCCACTGGTGCTCCTCCGGGTAAAATAGTCGCTGTTCTGCTCATGGAGGCCCCAAATAATGGCTTGAACTGCCTTTGATTGAAGCAAAAAGGCACTTAATGGATTGATGATGCTAAGCTTTTTTTGGCGGACGAGTTCGAGTAATTGCAGCCCGACATTCGCCCCGGTAGCCCCATCCTTATCAAGAATGAGGGATTCAATCGGGAATGTTTGCCGGTACAGGACATCGATCCTTCTGCCTTCCTCATCCAGCAGTGCTTCCCCTTCAACGATCTGCAACTTATCCAAGGGCACATACCGCGAAGGAAGCTTGCAAAGCTCCTTTAAGTACAACACCGTTTGTTTGTCCTCGAAGTTTTCATCATGAGACGTAAACACGATGTTTGGGAACTCTTTTTTGCCCAATGCCTGATAGCTCTCAAAAATTGCATTCTTTACGGCTCTTCCTAGACGTTCCTCTTCGTTGTCATTAGGATTAAGGCGCTGAAACTCTTCGCATACTTCCCCATTCATAAGAAATAATTCTTTGATAAAGGTAGGGGTGTCGCTATTAATCTCCAATACTTTATATGTATGGTTTGTTTTGACCAGATCCACACGCGAGATAATCGACTCTGCCTCGATGTTCTTGATTTTCAAGAAGGGAATCGTTTCTTTCGGATAACCCAGTTCAAGAAGCGTATCCTCATCAAGCTCCCGCAGTAGCCTGGTCGTTTTTGAAAATATCCTGCCTACCCGTTTTGTCACCGTCCGAATATGCGCTGCTTCTGCTTGTTCAATCTCATGGCATGTGTAAAGTGCATACTCCTGGCCGTATAAATAACTCCAGAAAGTAGGGTATTTTGCATAAAAGGTATCTCGTGGTGTCTGATTGGCTTGCTTACCCATCTATCTCATCCTCCCGTATAAGAGGAGCCGCTGCCAAAGCCCTTGCTTGGCTTCGTATTTGATTCAAAGGTCGGGCTATTTCGATAATTCTTATAGGATGAATCGTTTTTTAAGGAGGATTTACTTCCAAAGAAACCTCCGCCGTAATAGTAACTGCGATAATAACTGGAGGAATCATCATCACATTGATACACGCCTTCTTCGTTATTCCATTCATACTCATCACAACGATCATCTGTCGGTGCTGGCGGCAGGGTGCTTTCTTCTTCTGACCCACATCCAGTCATACCTAAAGCGAAAATCGTGGCAGAAACGCTTGTTAATACTTTTTTCGTCTTTGTCATGGAGCCTACTCCTTTCCTGCAAAATCAACTAAGCTAATAGTAACAAAAAAAGGAAATAAAAAGGAGAGAGTTTTAAAAAATAGATAAGATAAATATTTTTAATTTTGATATGATGTCAGTAAATAACAATTGAAGGCAGGTGCACGCATTGGAACTGATCTATTATTTACACGATCGAGGAAGCTACAAACCCATTTATGAATATAAAAAAGGGACTGTCAGCGAGGATGAAATTTACGCAAGGCAGCTTTGTACCTTTTTCATTAAAAATGGTGTGCAATATAAATTAATATGCAATGAAGGAACTCTAAATAACAGCACCGAAACACTGACAGTGGAAAGAGATGATCTGGCAAGGGATTTTTATAAGCAAAAAACGTATCCGGAGGGCATCCACCTGGAAATCCGCGAATATCGATACCTTCAGGATATGCCTCTTCTCCATACAGAAGAATTAGAAAGTCATTGGACAGCCATCAAATATTTGCTGAAGGATATCATTCATCTGCCTGGCATTGGCGAATGTCACATAGACTCTAAGGAAATAGATGAAGATCGCCAATGCTATGTCATTTACATATCGAAAATCGTGAAAGAAGGGTAGGGATTATCATGTCAGTGTCAGTAGTGAGCCTGCTAGCTTCTCAACTAGGTCGAAATGATGAAGTGCCAAATATAGAGCTGGCACATGAAATAGCTAATGATGAAAATCTTGCAGGTGTAGAAGAAATCATGGAAAACCTATCTAGCAAAGATAAAAAGATTCAATACGATTGTATAAAAGTTGCGTACGAAATTGGACAAGTTAAACCAGAACTCATAAGTAAGTATGCGCTGACTTTTATTGAGTTATTAAAAAGCCGTAATAATCGTTTAGTGTGGGGGGGAAATGACGGCATTAGCGACGATTGCTGAGATTGCATCAGAAACCATTATGGCTCATCTTGACACATTAAGAAGTGCCATGAAAGTTGGTTCGGTTATTACAATTGATAAAGGTGTCCTAACTCTTGCGAAGCTAGCAGCCGTCAGTAAGGAAAACAATGATGCGATTTTTCCATTCTTACTCCATCACCTTGAGAATTGCAGACCAAAGGAAATTCCTCAACACTCGGAAAGTACGCTTTTAGCCGTAACAGAGGAAAATAAAGAGGAATTATTGAACGTATTACGAAAAAGAGAAGAATACCTAACAGCTCCTCAACAAAAAAGAGTTAAAAAGATCTATAAAACATTAGAAGCTTAATGAGGTGATAGCATGAAAGAAAATAAAAAATGCCAAAGCTGTGCCATGCCATTAAAGAAAATGGAAGATCGCGGGACAGAGAAGAATTTAGATAAAAGTTCTATGTACTGTAAGCATTGTTATCAAGAAGGGGCATTCTCGCAAAAGGACATTTCTGTAGATGAAATGAAACAATTTGTAAAAGATAAATGCATCAAAATGGGTTTTCCGAAGTTTTTGGCAGGAATGTTTGTGAAAAACCTACACAAATTGGAGAGGTGGAAGTAGACAATACAAGATATCTTCGGAAGCAGAGAACCGTCCCGCTGCTTCCGTTCATTTATATAAGAAGATCTTAAGAGTATCTTTACTATCAAGGGTCGCAAGCAAGACGTTTTTTACTTCAGCCTGATATAGACTTTCTAACCGGGAAACCACCCACCCCTCGCTCTTTTGAGTGTGACTCAATTCATCGATAAGTATTCTGCCTTCCTTAATGATGGTTTTTGGAAAATCGAAAGTTTCTGTTTCCATTTGCATGGTTGAAGGTGTTAATGGTTCGTATTTTGGATCGAGAAAAACCGAGAACTTTCCGTCTGCCTCCCAGATTGCTAAGGCTACTTTCTTCACATCTTCAATTTTTTCTTCCCGTAATTCCTCCAATAACACATCAATGGAGATTCTTGCTTTTTTTAATCCTTTATGAAGGATTTCCCCATTCTGGACAATGGTAATAGGGGAAGGGGTAATAAGCTTTCTGAACCAGGGCCATTTGAGGATGACATAAATCCCAATAAGATACAAGACCACCAATACAATGGTTGTAATGATAGATCCTTTTAAACCAAGTTGTTCGTCGGATAGTGGGTGGGCAATAATGTTTCCGATGACTAATACAATGGCAAAATCAAGTGGTCTCAATTGAGAGATGGCACGCTGTCCCAATATCCGGGCAACTATTAATAAAAAGAAAAAGGCTACAATAGCTCGAAGAATCCATTCATTGGCAGTCAGTGTTTCCTGGCTTTGGAAAAAATCCATATATGGCACATCCTTTACCAAATTGCTATCACATAGTTTATCACTCAAGTAATATTAATAACCGAAATACTTAATGAGAAATTTAAATACTGTACGGTTGGCGGTTGGGATATCTATGGAAGCAGAGAACCGTCCGGCTGCTTGCCATAATAAATGTGAGGATGATAATATGCAGGATTCGATAAATATTTTAATAATTGAAGATGATGAAGATATTAGTCGTTTGCTTTGTAATATTGTGAGCAAGAATGGGTACTCGCCTAAGCCAGCATATTCAGGTACGGAGGCAATGATTTATCTTGAAAATGAGAAATGGGATATGGTCCTCATTGATCTTATGCTTCCTGGATTATCAGGTGAAGAGGTTTTGGAGAGGGTAACAAGAAAGAGTAATGTACCAGTCATTATTATTTCGGCAAAGCTTGAAACACAATCAAAAATCAACGCCTTAAGGGCTGGTGCGGATGACTACATTACTAAACCCTTCGAAATCGAAGAGGTTTCTGCCAGAATTGATTCTTGCCTAAGAAGATATCGCGTTTTAAGGGCTGTACCAACAGGGAATCAGGTTTGCCATAAAGATATTGTGTTGGATTCGGATACAAAAGTAGTGAAGGTGAATGGGAAGGTACTCAAATTAACGGCGCGGGAATATGAGATATTACTATTAATGATGACTTCCCCGAATAAGGTCTTTTCAAAAGCTAATTTGTTCGAGAGTGTATGGAATGAAAAGTATTATGGAGACGACAATACGATTAATGTCCATTTGAGTAATATCAGGAATAAGCTCTTTAAGGCAAATCCAAATGAAGTATACATTGAAACGATATGGGGAATGGGGTACAAGGTTAAAACTTAAGGTTTTCTTAAGAATTAACTTAAGACTTTCTTATGTTTTCCTTCTTAAAGTATAAGAGTGTTCAAAGTGAACTTTATGGACAAGTTTCTAAGGAGGGAAAACTTAATGAATGATTATGTATTAAGAACTAATCAATTGTCTAAAAAATATCAAAATAAAATGGCGCTTAATAAAGTGAGTGTAGCGATAAAAAACGGATCTATTTATGGTTTTATTGGTCAAAATGGTGCTGGAAAATCCACGTTGATTCGATTGATTACAGGCCTTGCCTATCCAACAACAGGTACATTTGAATTGTTTGGAGATAATAGTGAACGAGATTTAATTGAGGCAAGAAAGCGAATTGGAACAATAATTGAAGGACCTGCTTTATACCCACAAATGACAGCCGCTGAAAATTTGGAAGCGCATCGGCTTTTAAAAGGAATACCAGGGAAAGAATGTATTGATAAAACTCTTAAGATAGTAGGATTACATGATACCGGGAAAATGAAAGCAAAGAATTTTTCTTTAGGGATGAAACAGCGTCTAGGGCTTGCGATCGCTTTATTAGGAGATCCGGAATTTTTGATTCTTGATGAACCTATCAATGGATTAGACCCAATGGGAGTAGTTGAAATTCGGGAATTATTAAAAAAGCTTAACCAAGAGTATAGTATTACCATCTTAATTTCAAGTCATATTTTAAGTGAACTACATTTATTAGCTACACATTATGGGATTATTCATAAAGGGGAATTGTTAGAGCAATTATCCGCAAAAGAACTGAAGGAGAAGTGTCAGCAGTATTTGCATATAAAAGTAGATAATCCAAACAAAGCTGCAACCGTTATAGAGAGCCTTTTGGCAACACAAGAGTTTGAAGTGATGCCAGATGGAACCATGAAGCTGTTTGCCTATGTAGATGTACCAGGTAAAGTCTCCAAAATCTTAACAGATGAAGGGTTGGTAATCGAGGAATTTATGCCAATGGGAGAAGATTTAGAGACGTACTTTAGCAATCGCATTGGAGGGTTGCATCATGGGTAATTTACTGAAAACAGAATGGTATAAATTGAAGAAGGATCGATCATTTCGGTTCCTGACATGGATGTTACTCGCTGCTGCAGTTTTGTTTCCCCTAGTTGAATTTGATAATGGTTCTGTTGGACTGCCTACGGTAAAGGATTACTATTTGGAAAGTGTTCTTGGTACCCATGGGAATATCGTCAAGCTAATTCCTAGTATTTTAGCTGGATTTTTTATTTCAAGCGAATACTCCATGGGCACAATGAAAAGCATCGTTTCCTCTGGGAATAGCAGGGTCCAGATATATTTTGCTAAACTTTTGATATTCTCAGTTGGAACAATTCTGATCTCATTGATATTACCGATTTTTATGACTGGTGCCAGCGCCATTTATTTTGGTTTTCTAGAGATGCCTGAATGGACATATTACTTCCAAACGGTAGGACTTATCATATTGTTCGGGGCAGCCTTTGCGTCAATTATGGCAGTCTTTTCTATCCTGTTCACTGACAGTGGGAAAACGATTGGATTTCTACTTCTGTTTTTTATATTTGTTGACTGGCCACTGCAAGTTTTAGCAGCAAAAGTGCCATTTTTTGAACCTATTATAAATCATTCTGTTTTTAAGTTAATTTACGATATTATCGTTGTTAACACCTTGCAAAGTGGTGAACTTTTAACCATTGTAGTTGTTCCGATTGTGACATTTTTTGCATTTGGTGCTTTAGGAAGCTTTATTTTTCAAAGAAAAGAAATTAAGTAATGATGAAGTGGGTGAGGTCATATGCTCTATTTATTCCTAACTGTTATGATAGCTTTCGTATATGTTCTCGCCCGTTTGTATCTATTGAAAAGGGAAATAAAAAATACAACCCGGCAACTCCATCAATTAAACGAAAATAAAACAGCTAAGAAGATTGATATTAGCTACCATGATAGTGATTTTGAGGAATTAGCAAAGGAAATAAATAACCAGATTGATTTAACGAAAAAGAAAGAGGCAGAAAAACGCTCGACTGAAAACGAGTTAAAGCAGGCCATTTCTCATATTTCTCATGATATTCGTACTCCGATGACCTCGATAATGGGGTATATTCAATTTCTGGAATCGGAAGAAATAAGTAGTGAGATGAAAAAGGAATACATCGCAACGATAAAAAATAGCGCAAGGCGGCTAAAGGTTTTACTAGAGGATTTTTTCGAGCTGTCGATTATTGAACAAGCAGATTATCCATTAAAAATGGAGAAGGTTAGGTTTAATGAGCTAGTTTTAGAAGTACTATTCGGCTTTTATGAGGAGTTTAATAAGCGTAACATTGAGCCAGCAATCCATATTCAAGAGGATGATATTATCTTGTTGCTCGATTCTTCGGCTGCCAAAAGAGTAATAGAGAACTTAGTGGTTAATGCAATTAGATACTCTAGTGGTGAAGTTATTATTCAGCTTCAAAAATCTAATACTTCCATTCAACTTAAGGTTTCCAACTCTGTTGATGCGCTAAGTGAACAAGAAGTAAATCAAATGTTTGACCGTTTTTACAAGGCTGACCTGACAAGGACTGGGAAAGGTACCGGGCTAGGTTTACCGATTGCTAAAAGCCTGATGGAAAAAATGAACGGAAATATTTATGCGGAGTTAAAAGATAATCAATTAACAATGATTTGCGAATGGGGATTTTAGGAAGCAAGGGGACGGTGCTCTGCATCCTCATTGCTGTAAGTTAAAAGGGTATTGAAACGTGAATATTGGATAAGAAAAAATAAGTCTTCTTCCGGCTGGAAGAAGACTTATTTCATGATTTTTGTACGCTTCAATTATCCTAGGAAGCAGAGAACCGACCCACTGTTTTCTTATCCAACCTATAACTCAGGAATGTAAGCAAGCTAGCGCAGACTGCCACGATCCCGCCGACCCACGTTACATGAATGAGGCCGCCCTGATGGTAGACGAATCCACCCAAGGCTGAACCGAAGGCAATGCCGACGTTGCTTGCGACAGGCATGAGCGATGCAGCGAGTCCGGTTGCATTCGGTTGATAGATTTTGGCAAGGTCTATCAGATAGAGCTGGGTGGATGTGGTCAGGAGAATCGCCGTTAACGACATCAGTCCGATGTTGATCAGTCCCAATGTAAAATGACCTGTCGTAAAGTATAGGCTTGCCAGAATCGCTGCCTGCACAAGAAAGACGAACCGCAGGCGACCAATTGCGTTGTGGCTCGCAATTTTACCTGCCAGGATGTTGCTGAAAATCGAAATGAAGCCGTAGACGAACAAGATCAAACTGATGGAATAGTCCGGTGCTCCCATTCCTTTTAAGATAGGAACCAGGTATGTGAATACGGCATAGGTTGCCCCAAATCCGAGGGCGGGAATGAAAAAGGCAATCAAGATTCTCGGGTTGGTCAGTAGAGCGAACTGATCCCGAATCGAGCTGCGAACCTGACTGAGTCCGCCTGGCAGGACGAAATAGGAAGCCAGAAATGCCACTCCACCGATTATGGTGGTCAGCATAAAAGTGGCATTCCAGCCGAACCACGAAGACACGACCGTCCCGATCGGCACACCGACCACATTCGCAAGGGTGAAGCCGCCGAACACGAAAGAGATGGCAAGTCCCCGCTTTTTAGCTGGCATGGTTTCACTCGCCACAATCATGGCCAGGGAGATCAGCACGCCTGTCACAATCGCCGTCAAGATCCTAAATGTAAGCAGCATCGCATAGGATGTCGATACGGCACACAATGCATTGAATAAAATGAAAGCCGCAATCAATGCCAGCATCCATTTACGCTTTGGAAAATGGCTCGTGGCCGACATCACTAGCGGCGTGGCTATGGCAAAAGTAATCGCAAACGCAGAAACGAGTGTACCCGCTTTTGCATTGGACATAGAAAGGCTCGAGGAAATATCCGTCAAGATCCCGACAATCACAAACTCGCTTGTCCCAAGAACAAAGGTTAATAAACTAAGTGTAAAAATAAGCAGCCAATGCTGCCTCGTCAATGTATCAGAATGCATAAATATCTCTCATTTCTTCGCTGTAATGTGTCATATGGTAGATAAACAACCTACACATCATATCATAATCCGGGAAAGCGTGGGGACGGTTCTCTGCTTCCAATACTAGGATTTATTAATGCAACAACTATTATTCCCCTCTATATGTCCAACTTCATTACCAGGGAGAGCGAGCTGGATTTGGCTTGTCTAGGAGGAATTCCGTATAGATTGGGGTATGGACCCATAGAGATAAATTCCAGGAAAGCAGGGGATCGACCATGAATTTTTTCGATAAAATAAAGAGCGGTGTCAACAATATCAAGGAAGGAAAGGGCATACCCTTCCCGGTCACAGCTAACATGCTGCAGGAGGTGCTTCGGCGAAATGATAAGCTGCAGGATGTTGGAGTGGAAATCACAGACGGGGAAATCATTGTCTCTGGAAAAGCGGAGGCCGACCTTAAGGTAACCAAGAAGGAACTATCATTCTCCATCACCCTAGAGCCGGTCCGGATGGAAGGAAGGGAGCTGGTCTTCAAGCTTGCCAAACTAAAACCATTGAACCTTAGTATCCTGAATAAACGTATTTTCGATAAACCGCCACACCTTACCTACAAAAGCGGTCATATCAGGATTGATTTTAATGGTTGGGAGATTATCCGTAAGATTCCGGTCGGAAAGATCAAGAGTTATAAGGTGGGGGAAGGGGAGATTACGGTAGTGGTGGGGATTTGAGGATTGCTGGGTGGAAGCATAAGGACGGTTCTCTGCTTCCCCATTGCATTATCGATTGAATACTTACTATTATTTCATGCCAGCCACAAGCGTTATGAATCTTGAAAATAAAAAAGCAAAAACAAGTCTCTTTTGATTGAAAGAAGGCTTGTTTCGCGTTTCTGTGCAATTAGGATATACTCGGTAGCAAAGAAGTTTTAAATAGCATTCCTTACGAAACATTTTAATCAGTTTCAACGTATATTCATCAAAAGGAAAAATGAATGAAATTACATACAGTATGGGAATGATGATGCAAATGTATTATGTTATGTTGATATTAGGCGTGGTGTTATTATTCATTGGAGTTTTTTGGTCTGTTTATATGTGCAAGGAAAAAGCATTTACTATTTCCAATATATTTAAAGCTCTATTATCATTTATACTAAGCGGATTATTGCTGGTAATAACCCTCCCTAGCCTAAAATATATGTTATTTAAAGAGTATGATGTTGTAAAAGGTAACTGCACAATAGAGATAGATTCTTCCGGTAGATCCAGTTCCGTAACAATAAGAATGGTCGATACTGATGAAATATTTGATTTTAGAAATATTCCTGACTTAGATTCTTATGGTAGGGCAGTTTCCTACTATTGTGAGGTTACTGCCACAAAGGACCATGAATTTGGAATTGGTTATAAAATTTTCGATCCTAAATCGAGAGAACTTATACAAGCAAGCGAATAAATTTATATCAAAGCATAGTTGCAGTTCTACTGTTAAGAAGATAGAGGCTATATGCGGAGTAAGGTAAAAGTGCAGGAGGTCATTTAAAAGATCCCCTGCATTTTTCTATGGGATCAGTAGTGGGATCTTTAAGTGATAGTCGTTTGTTTGCCTTTCTTCAAGTTATGTTTATATAGCAATTATTAAACGAACGTTTGTTTAATTGTTATTATGTCATTGTTATACGAGGGTTTATTGTTGTTCGGGAAATATCGACAGTGTTTTTATGTATATCAGGATAGATTTCTAACATGATATGGAAGGTTATATTACTGAAATAAGTATGCATTGGATTTCTTTGGATTTAAACATTTTGAGGGGGTATAGCTGAAGGTAAGCCAGGGGAATCTTCAGCTTTTTCTCTTTCAGTTAATGGGAGTTAGATTGAAGAACTAGAGAAATCACGGGGCCAGTCGCTTGCTTTCGAAGCAGAGAACCGGCCCCGTACTTTGTTAAATGGGACATATCTAACCAGGTCCTACATAAATTAGAAGTAAAAGCTTATTGTGAGGGTTGCAATATGTGGTCCGAATTTAAAGAATTCATCTCAAGGGGAAACGTTCTCGAATTGGCCGTGGCCGTTATCATTGGTGCTGCTTTCAATAATATTGTCAATTCTCTTGTGGAAGATATAATCATGCCGGTTATCGGGATAATTGTTGGGGGGATAAATTTAGAAGCACTTTATTTTAGAGTTGGAGGAGCTTTCGTCTATTATGGGAAATTTATTCAATCATTGATGGATTTCCTTCTCGTATCTATTGCCATATTTACGGTCATCAAGATTTTTAATACATACCGTCGAAAAAAAGACGAAAAGAAAGTATTCAAGGTAAAGGCGATAACGAATGTAGAATTGTTGACTGAGATTCGTGACATATTGAAAAGGCAAGAGGAAACTGTCAAAAGTGATAAAGTAAAAGAAGAACCTGATGAGACAGTTATCCGATTGAGGAAAAAATTAAAATAGCAAGCATAAAGGAAGCAACAGGACCGTCCCCTGCTTCCCTACCGCATATCCGACAATCCCCGATTAATAAAATGGTGAAGCAGCTCCGCCATTTCCTTAGGTTTTTTTTTCATGCCGTTTTCCAGCCAACTCTTAATCATGTAGATACTACCACTTACATAGAAGATACTCAGATAGTCGTAGGTTTCCCGGTCGAGCTGTTTATCAATGAGCCAGTTTTTGAAGATAAACTCCTTGGCGATGCTCATGCCTTTTTTCTGGAATTGGACCTCTGTGTGTTCGCTGAACAGTATTTTGCAGATGTCGCTTTTGGCTGCGATGTACTCGAAGATCTTCTCGGTCATCTGGTAAGCTTCTTCCTCCTTGGAGAAGTTGTATTGGTTGAGCGTCTGTACCATATCCTCGGTGAACGCTTCATCGATCGAATCGAGCAGGTCGTATTGGCTTGAGTAGTGGGCGTAGAAGGTGGAGCGGTTGATGTCGGCATGTTCACAGATTTCCTTGATGGTGATGGTGGCGATGGACTTTTCCTTCAGGAGCTCCAACAGGCTTTCTTTTAGTACCATGCGTGTATATTTCTTTCGTCTATCCATATTACATCTTTCCTTTCCTCGAAATGAAGCGTGGGGACGGTGCTCTGCATCATTTTCGTTAAAAGTGGCAGATTAGCTATTAATCATTTTGGAAACCGAGAACCGCCCCCTGCTCCTGAATGTGCTTGTTTCCCAACATTACGCTCAATAGTGTTGTGCAACCAACATTTCGAAAGCAACTGCTTGTTGAATGTCCAACACCGTGTCTTTTATAATAATAAAATGAAAAGGTGAAAGACACAAGAGAGGATGAACGATGATAAATATTGCATCACGTATCATTAAACATAAAAAGGCTGTGTTACTTGCGTTTACATTGGTTACGATCATTTCCATGGTTGCGCAGTTTTTTGTTTCGGTCAATTACAATATGGTCGATTATCTGCCGGATGATGCACAGTCGACCCGTGCAATGGAAGTCATGGAAGAGGAGTTCACCGGTGCGGTTCCGAACACGCGGGTCATGGTTCCTGATGTTTCGCTACAGGAGGCTGTCTCCTATAAGGAGAAACTTTCGGCGATTGACGGCGTTGGAGATGTGCTATGGCTCGATGATGTGGTCGATCTGAAAACCCCGCTTGAGATGGCGGATGCCGAGATGGTGGATACCTACTATAAGGATGGCAATGCGCTCTATTCTATCAGTGTCCGTGATGGGGATGAAGTGGCTGTTACCGATAATATCTATGAACTGATCGGGGATGATGGAGCGATTGCCGGAGAGGCGATCAACACCGCTACCTCCCAGAAGATGGCCGGGAATGAATCGATGTATGCGGCCATTTTACTGGTACCGATCATCATTTTGATATTGGTCCTTTCCACGACTTCCTGGGTAGAGCCGATCTTTTTCCTGACGGCGATCGGGGTGTCGGTGCTGATCAATCTTGGAACGAACATCTTTATTGGAGAGGTTTCTTTTGTTACCCAGTCGGTGGCACCGATCCTGCAGCTCGCGGTATCGCTCGATTATGCGGTATTTTTGCTGCATAGCTTTGCAGAATACCGGAAAAAGACGGATAACCCGGAAGAGGCGATGGAGCTGGCGATGAAGAAGTCGTTTCCGGCTATTACGGCAAGTGCTGCCACGACATTCTTCGGATTCATCGCCCTGACTTTCATGAACTTTGAGATCGGCGCTGATCTTGGGGTGAACCTTGTGAAGGGGATTGTGCTGAGCTTCATCAGTGTGATGGTGTTCCTGCCTGCATTGACACTTTATTTTTATAAATGGATGGATAAAACAAAGCATAAGAGCTTTGTTCCAAGCTTTAAGGGAATCGGAAACTTTGTGCTGAAGTTCAAGGTTCCCAGTCTGATTCTTGTATTTGCCCTCCTCATTCCGGCGTTCATGGCCCAGAGTAACACGTCCTTTACGTACGGATTCGGAGAAATACCGGAGGATACCCGTTCCGGTTCGGATTTCAAGAAGATCAACGAGACCTTCGGGGAAAATACACCACTTGTGCTGCTTGTACCAAAGGGTGATGTGGCAAAGGAAGAAGAGCTAGTCTCTGAACTGGAAGAGCTTGATTATGTCACAAGTGTCATCGCTTATGTGAATGCGGTGGATGCGGTGATTCCGCCGGAGTACCTGGATGAATCGATAACCAATGAATTCTACTCGGAAAATTACGCCCGTATCGTAATCAATACGAATCAGGGAACAGAGGGCGACATTCCGTTTTCCATTGTAGAAAAGGTGGAGAAAGCCGCTGCCGACTATTATGGAAAAGAGGCCCTCGGCTTAGGGGAGAGCGTGACCTTGTATGATATTAAAAATACCGTCACCAAAGATAATCTGCTTGTAAACATATTGACTGTTGTAACGATTGCAATTGTGCTCCTGATAGGTTTCCGGTCGATCACGATTCCTATCGTGCTGCTTGTGACGATCCAGTCCGCTGTATGGATCAACCTGTCAATTCCATACTTCACGGAGACCTCGCTTGTGTTTGTCGGGTATCTGATCATCAGTACGGTACAGCTTGCAGCAACCGTCGATTACGGAATACTTTTCACAGAAGCCTATCAGCATCACCGCAAGGAAATGCCTGCAGTTAAAGCGATGGTGAAAACACTGGATGAAAAGACGTTTTCGATTTCGATTTCAGCAGGGATACTGTCCAGTGTCGGGTTCATTCTATGGATCACCTCTTCGAACCCGATTGTCGGGGCCATCGGGCTATTGCTTGGAAGAGGGACCTTGCTTTCTTTTGTAATGGTGTTATTCTTCCTGCCGGCCCTGTTGCTGTTGTCCGATAAACTGATCAGGAAAACGACCTATAAAGCTGACTACTATAAGGAGAAGTGATGATGAGAAAACAATTACAATATACAGTGCTCGCCGGAATGCTTGTCGTGCCAACATTCATTGGGCATGCATCTGGAGCGGTTGCGGAGACAAGTGGCAAGGTCGCATCCAAGGATGAAGTGGTGTATGCCACGCTGAAGGCGAACGGGGAACTAGGGCCGATCTATGTGGTCAATACGCTCGACGTTGCCCGGCCTGGTGAGATTCTGGACTATGGATCCTACAGCAGTGTGAAAAACCTGACAGATTTGTCGGAGCTTGATGCAAAGAAGGAAGGTGTCCGTCTGGATGCCTCCGAGGAAGGGAAGTTCTTTTACCAGGGGAACCTGCCGGAGGGGACGGAACTGCCATGGGATGTCACGGTGACATACGTGCTCGATGGCAAGGAAGTGAAGCCTGCGGAATTGGCTGGAAAGTCAGGTAAGCTCGAGATACATATTGAGACTTCTGAAAACAAGGAAGTCGAATCGGTCTTTTATGAGAACTATCTGTTGCAGGTTTCACTGATGTTGCCGAACACCTATCAGGATATCAAAGCGGCGGACGGCATGATTGCCAATGCAGGGAAGAACAAGCAGATTACATTCACGGTCATGCCTGGCGAGGAGGAGGAAATGACGGTGGCAGCAGAGGTGAAGGACTTTGAATTTGATGGCGTGCAGATTGCCGCTGTCCCTTCGACCTTGCCGATTGATACGACCGGAACGGAAGGCATGACAGAGGACATGGGACAGTTAAGTGACGCCATCAAGCAACTGAACGAGGGCGTGGAAGAACTCGAAGAAGGAGTGTCCCAACTGCATATCGGGATAGGGCAGCTTCGTGATGGGTCCTCCAAGTATAAAAACGGAATGAACCAATTGAACGGCTCCTCGGCTGAGCTTGTGAATGCATCGAGCTCAATCCAGGATGCACTCAATAAGATTAATGCCGGACTATCTGGTGATGCGGCACAGGTAGATCTATCCGAGTTGGCGGAACTGCCTGCAGGTCTGACGCAATTGGCGGATGGCTTGAAGGAGACAGCCAATGGTATGGCTACACTAAAGGAAAACTATGCGAAAGCCTATGGTGCATTGGATGGTGCAATCAAGGAAATACCGGCGCAACAGCTTTCCGAGGAAGAGATTGCTTCGTTATATGCCAGTGGTGCGGATCCCGAGACGCTTGATAAACTGGTAGCTTCTTATTCCGCTGCCCAAAAGGTGAGGGGTATCTATGGCCAGACAGGGCAGGCCTTTGCAGCGGTGGAACCATCCTTGAACCAGATGGAAGAAGCAGTGAGAGGTATGAGCGGGTCGCTGACATCGATTGCTGACGAGCTATCTGCTTCGCTTAAAGAAACAGATCTCAGCGGGCTAACTGAGTTGCAAAAAGGTATTGCGGGACTTTCCTCCAACTACGGCGCCTTCCATTCCGGACTGGTGAGCTACACAGGTGGCGTGAGTGAGTTATCCACCTCTTATGGAAAACTGCACAGTGGTCTTGTAGATCTGAGTGAAGGTACAGGCGAACTGGAAAACGGTGTCGGCGAGCTTCAGAACGGCACAGCTGATCTGTATGAGGAAACTAAAGACCTGCCCGCACAGATGCAGGTAGAAATTGATAAAATGATCCAGGAATACGATAAATCCGATTTTAAACCGGTATCCTTCGTATCACCGAAAAATGAAAAGGTCTCCTCGGTGCAGTTCGTGATTAAAACGGAAAGCATTAAAATAGAAGAGCAGCCGACCAAACAGGCGGAACCGGAAAAGAAGAAAGGGTTCTGGACGCTATTGAAGGAACTGTTCAAATAGAAAATGAAAAATAACTAAAAAACACAAAACAAGAACGCTTGGATTTTAGATTCCATGCGTTCTTGTTATATAATCACCACTAAATAGCTATATAGGGGAGTGCAATATGGATGGAAAATAACGTTTTTGAACAGATGGCAAAAAGATATGATACAGAAGAAAGAATGGAATTGGCTAAAGTTATTGTGATGGAAGTAAGACCGGAATTACAAAATAGTCTATCAAAATCCTTCATAGACTATGGAAGTGGTACCGGCCTGGTCAGCCTGGAATTATCAGATCTAGTAGATTCTATTTTATTGGTGGATTCATCAGAACAAATGTTGGAGGTTGCGAAAGCTAAAATTTCTCACAGAGGAATCACCAACTCAAAAGTGCTTTATTCAGATTTCACCCAGGAAACTCCTGAACTCAAGTCGGATATCGTTTTACTGTCCCTGGTCCTTCTACATATTCCCGATACAAATAAAATTTTACAGGAATTGTTCAACATTTTAAATGATGATGGCAAGCTCATCATTATTGATTTTGACAAAAACGATCAAATATATCATCCAAAAGTACATAACGGTTTTTCACATGATGACCTGAAAAATAGATTATCCGAAGTTGGATTCAACTCAATTGAAATGAAGACTTTCTATCATGGCAATGGTATTTTTATGAAACAGGATGCCTCCATGTTTATATGCAGTTGTGTTAAGTGATGTCTCTTTTAATAAGATTTGATAATGCCTTGCGATAAAGAATTTGTAATTAACATATGGTCCTCGATAAGCTAGTATAAAGGGGAATTTAGGGGAGGGAGTATGATGGAAATTTCATTTAGGATAGCTGCTGAACATGATTTGGATACAATCGTGAAAATGCTTGCCAATGATCCTTTGGGCAGTAAAAGAGAGCGATACGAACAGCCCATTCCGGAAAGCTACAAAAATGCGTTTCAGGCGATAACTTCTGACCCCAATAATGAGCTGATAGTTGCTTGTCACAACAACGAGATTATAGGTGTCCAACAAATCACCTTCACTCCTTATCTAACACATCAAGGTGGTTGGAGAGCTACCGTTGAAGGGGTTAGAACTTTATCTACTGAACGTGGCAAAGGGATAGGCTCTGAACTGATCCGTTACGCCATTCAACGAGCAAAAGAACGTGGCTGTCATTTGATCCAACTTACAACGGATAAACAACGGGATGATGCATTGAGGTTTTATGAACGACTAGGATTTGAAGCCACACATGAAGGATTAAAGATGAAACTTTGATTGAGATTTAATCCATAAAGCTTTGGCTGAATGTATAGCCAGGGCTTTTTTGTCGTATTAACACCTCTATCTTTTGTTGAAAAATTGTGCTAAATTTTAATTGTGAGAAAATTATAATATTTTATCAAATGAAATATAGGTGGTAGATATTATGCTAAACAAGAAATTAGTCGACGGAAAAAATATTAAGGGGAAAACGTCTAACTAAATTTATAGTACAACGTTTCCCCACATTTGAAAGGGGAAAACCATGTTGAAACAGATGTTATTAATTATTGATGCCCAACAGGAATTAATGGATGGGAATCAAGAAAGAGCGGCGGTTTTTAATAAAGAGCAACTAATCAGGAATATAAATATAGTGATTGAAAAAGCAGCAGAATCTAGTGTGGAAGTTGTCTTTGTCAGGGATTTGGATGTTGCTGAAGGGAAAGGAAAAGGATTTCAGATCCACAATGAAATCAAGGTTCCAAAGGGTGTTAAGATTTATGATAAATCTGCAACGAATGCTTTCCATGGAACAGGATTATTAGATTACTTACGGTCACAAAATATCAAGCATACAGTTATTATGGGATGTGAAACACAGCATTGTATAGATAGTGCTGTTAGAACTGCGACTATTAGTGGTTTGGATGTCACATTAGTTGGTGATGGACATTCAACAACAGGCAATGACACTTTATGTGCAGAACTAATAATACAGCATCATAATAAAACGCTTAATGGCCATTATAATGTAGAGCATTTTTCAGTTGTCAGAAATGCAGAGGAAGATTTGTTTCAACCAACTCACGATTCATATCGGTAAAAATTCGAATGATTATTATAGTTATTAATATCAAGCTATCATCCCCCAAGTACATGTGGAATGATAGCTTTTTTGAAAGGATGGTATTAAAAGGGGGCAATGAAACTTTTTACATTGCTATTACGTATAATTAATTAAATATAAGGAGGGATTCGATGATCTGGTTATTTATCATAGTTCCTGTAGTGATCCTTTTGGGTATCGTGGTTTATATGGATAAGAAGAATAAAGGGTTGGGCAGTGCGCCTGATGTTAATAAAGGGAATCATGGCATAGAGACGGAAACAACAAGGAATCAGTTTTACCACAGTAATGGTGGAAGTGATGGTGGCAGTAATAGCTAAACAATGAAGCTGGGATAACAGAAAATGACATAAAAAAAAGCTATAACGTATATTTCTCCTTCCAAATTTCATACTAAAAGTTGAAAAGGAGGGATACTTATGGCTAAACGAAATGGCAAAACAGACGCAGCTCAAAAGAATAAAAAAGGCTTCGACTCAAGCAAAACGGATTCGGAATTCTCCAAGGAATTAGGCAGTGCAGCTGCCAACCGAGCGCATAAAGAGAAAGCCAAAGAAGAAAAAGCATCCAAGAACCAAGGAGAATGGAACGGAATGAATTGATTTTCATTCAGGATTCTCCATAAGAGAAAAAAGCTTTCATTCTCAACAAGACGGGAATGGAAGCTTTTTATCTTTTATTGATAGGTATATAAGTAAATACCTTGTGATTGGTTTCCATTTGGTTTATGATTAATTATAGACATTAAGGGTCTTTAATATATCTGTAAGGAGAATCATGATGAAATATTCTAGAGCCACCAATTACGCTTTACACACAATGGTATATTTAACCTTAACACCAAAGGGAAAGGCTGTTGGCGTGGATCAATTAGCTAAAATACAAGATCTTTCCCCAACATACTTATCTAAGATATTAACCAAACTTGTCAAAGCAGGGCTGATTGAATCAACTCCAGGTGTTAATGGAGGCTATAGTATTGCTAAGCATTCTCGTGAAATTTCATTTTTAGATGTAATACTTGCTATTGAAGGGAACACAACATTATTTAGTTGTTCACTAGAACATGATGATTTGAAAAATGGAGAATGCTTAATTGAAAATGTGATGATAGACGCAGAAAGAAAAATGAGAAGTGAATTGGACAAAAAGTATATTATTGATATAGCAAGAGAAATTGAAAAGAAAAACGATCAAAAAAAATAAACTTTGGGCATTCTCCTTATTTTTTTCTTTCAATTATAGATATTAAGAGTCTTTAATGTATCTTATTCTAGGAGGAAGATAACATGGTACTAGATTGTGTAGTTATTGGCGGAGGTCCATCAGGCTTAAACGCTTCTCTTGTCCTGGGGAGAGCAAAAAAGAATATCGTTCTGTTTGATGAAAATAAACCTAGAAATGCTGTAACATATGAGTCTCACGGTTTTATAACAAGAGATGGTATCAAACCTTCAGAATTCAAACGAATTGCTAAAGAAGAGTTAAGGAATTACCCTGGTATTTCAATACAAAATCATCGGGTGATAGCTATTATAAAGGAAAAGCAATCATTTATTATTCATACAGATGAGGGGAATTCTTACCACTCAAGAAAGGTTATTTTATCAACAGGTCTTAAAGATGTTTTGCCTCGAATAGAAGGGATTAATAATTTCTTTGGAACGAGCTTGTTTAACTGTCCATTTTGTGATGGGTGGGAATTAAAAGATCGTGCATTAGTTGTTATTTCAGAAAATGAACGTGCTTTTCATATGACAAAAATGATTGCAAATTGGAGTAAAGACCTTGTTGTTTGTACAAATGGGAGAATGATCTTCACTGAGGAGCAGAAAGAGTTATTAACTAAGAAGAATATAAAGGTCATTGGAGATGAAATAGAAATCCTACAAGGGAAAAATGGCCACTTACAAACGATCAAATTTAAGAATGGAAAAGAAATTGAAAGGGAAGGAGGGTTTGTCACTACAGGGCTAGAACAAGCATCTTCATTAGCTCAAACATTAGGCTGTGCTATAAATCAGATGGGTGGAATTAAAACAGATAATTTTGGGCGGACAAATATTCAAGGAGTCTATGCTAGTGGAGATATTTCTATAACATCACCTGCTCAATTAATAATTGCTGCAAGTGAGGGCAGTAAGGCTGCCATGGGAGTAATCAGTGACTTAGTTAATGAAGATTTTTGAAAAGCTGGGAGACGGTTCTACTGCTTCGGAAGCCCGAAGATGAAAAACTATGATTAGTTGTCGATAGAGTAAAAAGAAGCAGGTAACCAGATAATGGTTTTCTGCTTCTTTTTTGTTAGACAAGATCGAATCAGGCGTCTAATCATACGAAGTATCTGTAGTATCTTATCTTTTCCAGGCATATTGTTTTAAAAAGTAGGTATTATAGGGAGGTTAAATATGCTGAGGAAGAGTACAAATTCAGGTAGAAGGTCTGCGGTGATTACTGGAGTGTTATTAATAGCCGGTATGGTTGCAGGTATATTTAGTGTTGTTCCTGTTATAGATGGAGCAGACTATATTGTCAAGGCTGTTACATATGAAAATCAGGTATTCATAGGAGCGTTTTTCCAGCTGTTAATGGTTGTTGCATATGTCGGTATTCCTATTTTGATGTATCCAATTTTAAGTAAGCATAATAAAGGTTTAGCTCTTGGATCTGTTGCTTTTGGGATTATTGCGGGAGTGTTCATTATTATTGGTGTCATTATTCTACTGTTGCTGTTGACATTAAGTCGCGAATTTGCAGAAATTGGAACGCTGGATCTATCGTATTTTCAGACATTAGGTGAATTGTTACAGGCAGGACGTGATTTGGTTAACCATGTGGCAATGACGCTGGGATTTGTTTTGGCTATGCTCTTGTTTAATTGCATATTTTACGAAACAAAACTAGTTCCACGTTGGTTGTCGGTTTGGGGTATTATTGGATCTGCATTGTCCATATTGGCAAGTTTATTATTTATGATTCGCTTCATCGGTCTGGATGCAGCCTATATGATGTTGAACATTCCAATAGCCTTTCAACAATTGGTTTTGGCTATATGGCTAATCGGTAAAGGTTTCAAACCAACGGTGCGGGAATAGGCATCATCGTCTTTTGAACACCCATCTCTCCAACAGTTAAAGCATAGTTATAGGTATATTACCTTATATAAAGGAAATCTTATAAATAAACGAATTAGACATGGAGTGATTTATTTGAGTTCCTCAAATAGGGTAAGACTTACTTCTTCCGAAATGGCATCCCTGTGGTCAGAATATATCAACCACACTCACAGTAGTTGTATGTTAGAATACTTTATTGCAAAAGCAGAAGATGATGAAGTATTAGAGGTCCTGAATAAGACCTATCAAATTATAGAAATTTCAAAGGATAATACTAAGCGAATATTAGAGTCGGAAAATGTACCTATTCCTATGGGGTTTAGTAGTCAAGATGTGGATGTTAATGCACCACGACTTTTTTCAGATTCCTTTTTTCTGTTGTACATAAAAAATTTGTCTAGGGTAATGGTAGCGTCATGCGGTTTAATGTTTACAATGTCCACTCGCAAAGATATGAGGGAGCATTTTAAAGAATGTTTGTCTAAGTCATCTACTGTCTTTGATAATGTAAGTGACGTCTTGTTAAATAAAGGTCTATATACTAGGCCTCCAGTTATTGAACCTCCCAAAAAATCAGACTTTGTTGAAGATAAAGATTATCTAAATGGAATAAATTTATTTGGAGACCAAAGATTCTTAAATGCAATTGAAATATCTCATGTTTTCGGAAACATTGAAGCAAATGTGATAGGTAATGCATTAACAAAAGGTTTTGGTCAAACTGCAGATTTAAAAGAAGTTCGTGAATTCATGGAGAATGCAGGGGGGTTATCAGAAAAAATAATCAATCTACTCACTCAATTTTTATCAGGAAGTCAATTGCCTGCACCAATGCCTTCCGATACACAAGTATATAATTCCTCTCACCCCTCGTTTTCAGATAGATTGATGATGTATCAAATCACTACTTTATCGGCAGCTGGACTTTCTGATTATGCTACTTCATTGGCTACTAGTCAAAGGAATGACTTAAAAAGACATTACATGGATTTGATAGATGATACAGTAAAATTAGCAAAAAAAGCTGAAAACATAATGATTAATAATAGCTGGAAAGAACAGCCACCCCAGCAAGATAAAATAAAACTCTAAAAAATTACACTTAAATATATAACCAAGGAAGGCAAGGGGACGGTTCTACTGCTTCTGAAGCAAGGGAACCGTCCCTTTGCTTCACAGGCTTTTTATTTTGCATTTCTAAAGAAGAATGCTTTTTTTAATTCATTAAAGTATCCGCTCTTGCCCATACTAATTTTGGGAGGTAGAGCGACTTATGATACAAATTTGGTTAGTTGGTCTTTTATTATTGGCTCAACCTGTCGAGATTTCTGACAACAGTTTAACTGTCACTCAACAGGGGCAGGAAATTTCTATTATGAACCGTGAGAATTTCACGATGCCTCTTCCGGGGACACCACTGATTAACGATAAAAAATACGATGAATATATCGAAAAATTGGATCGGAAAATATACCGTGCTCCCCAAAATGCGGTGATTAACGATCAAGGCGGAATCGACCCGGAAAAGGTAGGATACAGACTAGATCGACAGGTGTTTAAGAAAAAGTATTATGAATACTTTTATAGCAATGGCCCTTCAGAGGTGGAAGTGCCCCTATTGGAGGTATATCCAAAGGTCGATAGTGAGCTGCTTGCTGATATTCGAATAAAACAGATCGGACAATATGTTACATATTTTAATTCGTACAATAAAAGTCGGTCTCATAATATATTTCTTGCCGCAGAAGCAATAGACAATCATGTTATTTTCCCAAATGAGACGTTTTCTTTTAACAAGGTGGTAGGCAAAAGAACGCTGGAGAAAGGGTACCTACGTGCTCCGATCATTGTGAGAGGGGAATTGTCGGAGGGTGTAGGGGGAGGTATCTGCCAGGTGTCATCCACATTGTTCAATGCTGTCGATCGTGCCGGGCTCAAAATTGTCGAGCGCTACTCCCATAGCAGGAACGTGCCTTATGTTCCGTCAGGACGGGATGCCACGGTAAGCTGGTACGGACCTGACTTTCGTTTTAAAAACCAATACAATCAACCGATATTGATTCGCGCAAAACGATATGGGGGTTCCATGATTGTGAAGCTTTACTCTTCTGATGTGATCAATTATGAACCTCGTGTGGTTCCGAGTGCCGATTCTCAGTTGCCAAAAGAAATTAATGTAGAGCAAGAGAAGAGGTAAGCACTGAAAGATAGCACTCTCCAAACAAAAAGAAGGATATCCCTCCCTTTGAAAAGAATACTTCTAGTGAAGAAAATATGAACTGATGTGGAGGGATTTTTCATGGGAAGACTGGTACATTTTGAAGTCCATGTAGAGAACATGGAGCGTGCAAAGAAATTTTATGGAGAAGTGTTCGGCTGGAAGTTTGAAGACTGGACGGATTATGCGGGAATGCCATATTTCGGTGCAGTGACGGGTGATGCGAATGAGCCGGGTGTCAACGGTGCCCTGATGCAGCGGAGAGGTCCTGCTCCTGAAGCCAATCAGCCTATGAATGGATATTCCTGCACAATGGGTGTGACAGATTACGACGCAACAGAGAAGCTGATTCTCGAGCATGGCGGTAAGGTGGCCCTTCCAAAGTATGCCCTTCCTGGAATGGCGTGGCAAGGGTACTACCTGGATACAGAAGGGAATGTCTTTGGGGTTCATCAGCCGGATGAGAATGCGAAATAAGCAAACAAGGGGACGGTTCTCTGCTTCGGAAGCAGAGAACCGTCCCCTTGCTTCTTTGTTTCTTAGACCATAAGAGCAAGAATGAGGTCGAATCTGTATTAATACTTGGTTAAAATGAGTAAAAGCGGAAGAGATAAAATAAACGGTGAGAAATGAACCAGGAAGGACGGGATGTAGGATGGCGGCTAATATAAATCTATCTTTTGAAGAAATGTGGGAGAAAATTATGGCCTGTGACAGTAAATATGATGGGCTGTTTTTTACGGCAGTGAAAACAACCAAAATCTACTGCCGCCCTTCCTGTAGATCGAGGAAGCCGAAGAAAATAAACGTGGAATTTTTCCATGACATCGATGAAGTGGAAAAGGCGGGCTTTCGTGCCTGTAAAAGATGTCAGCCAAAATCTGATCATTCTCCACAAATTGAACTTGTCAGAAAGGTCGTTTCCTTCCTGGTAAATCATTATAAACAAAAGCTGGAATTACAGGATATTGCGAATCATGCAGGTGTTAGTGCCTTTTACCTTGAGCGGCAATTTAAACAGGCAACTTCAGAAACTCCCCGTTCCTATCTGGAGAAAATCAGAATTGATAAAGCGGTTCATCTTCTAAAAAACACAGATCGAACGAATCTTGAAATCTGCTATGAGGTTGGATTTCAAACTCCTTCCAATTTTTATAAAGTGTTCCGCCGTTTGCAAAATTGTTCACCCAGTGAATATCGAACCCTGATAAGAAAAGAGATGCAGCAATGAATTGGATCGATAATGGCTCATCTATTGAAATTTATCCACCAATGGATTTCAATTTTAAAGAGTGTCTCGTGTTTTTAGGAAGGTCTGAGCAAGAAATATTGCATCAAATTAGAGATGGTTATTTTTATAAATTGTTAAAAATAGATGGCGAATTGGTTTTGTTGAAAATTTGGGACACCAAACATTTCATTCAAGTTGAATTTCCAATCAATAGCCCAACTCCAGGAGTAAGTGAAAAAGCGGCATCCTATGTATGGGAATACTTTGATATGAATCAAGAGTTGGGAAGCTTTTATGAAATGGCTGATAAAGATAAGGTTTTACAGAAAATCGTCCCAAAATATCGTGGCTTACGGATTATTTGTATTCCCGATCTATTTGAAGCGCTGACTTGGGCGATTATGGGACAGCAAATCAATTTAACATTTGCTTATACGTTAAAAAAACGATTTGTTGAGCATTTCGGAGAATGTCTCACTTTTGAAGGAAACACGTACTGGTTATTTCCCGAATTCGAAACAATAGCACATATAGATATAGATGAATTAAGAAAACTCCAGTTTACAACCCGAAAAGCGGAATATATTACTGGAGTTGCAAAAGCGATGGCAAGCGGCCACATAACCAAAGAAGCACTGCTTCAACAGCAAGATTATCACCAAGTGAAAAAATCTTTATTGGCAATCAGAGGTGTCGGAGCTTGGACGGCCGATTATGTGATGATGAAATGCTTACACCAACCTGCTGCATTTCCGGTAGCGGATGTCGGTCTTCATCAGGCAATAAAGCGTCAGTTGGGGATTGAACGTAAACCGACATTGGAGGAGTTGGAGGAGATGTCAACAAATTGGGAGGGGTGGCAAGCATATGTCACTTTTTATCTATGGAGGTCTTTATATGAATAGCAGGTTACATAAAATAGATTACGAATCACCGATTGGCGTTCTTGAAATAATCGGCACAGAAGAAGCTATCTGTTCAATCATGTTTGACGAGCGTGAGAGAACAGTAAATCCAATTCAAGGCGACACACCAGAGGTTTTAGTACTTTGCTGTAATCAACTTGATGAGTATTTCAAAGGGGAGCGGAGTGAATTTACATTTCCCTACATACTTGAAGGAACAGCCTTTCAAAAAACAGTGTGGAACGCATTAAATGGGATATCCTACGCTGAAACGGGATCCTATAGGGATATTGCTGTTACAATCGGAAATGAAAAAGCCATCAGAGCTGTCGGAAGTGCAAATGGAAAAAATAAGTTAAGTATTGTGATTCCTTGTCATCGAATTATCGGTTCAAATGGAAAACTGACAGGTTATGCAGGTGGTTTATGGAGAAAAGAGTGGCTCCTGAATCATGAAAGGACTTTTCATAAGGAATAACAAACAAGGGGACGGTTCTCTGCTTCGGAAGCAGAGAACCGTCCCCTTGCTTTGTTGCGAAATATATTTAATATTACAACAATGTAAAAAATTGCTATAATAAATCTGAATGTATTGACAATAAAGGGGAGAGTCAAATGGAGGAAAACCCATTAATTAAAAACAATGAAAAGACGGCAAAGATGAAGGAGGAAAGAAAAGAAGGGGAGCCAACTGCGGCCTTTAAAGGGGCCAGTTGGGCGGCACTAGCGGTAGGTGTTTCTGCTTATCTGATCGGCCTGTTCAATGCCACCATGGAGCTGAACGAAAAAGGATATTACTTCGCTGTATTGGTATTCGGACTCTATGCAGCAGTATCCCTGCAAAAAGCAGTAAGGGATAAAGAGGAAGGGATAGCTGTAACCGGTATTTATTACGGCCTTAGTTGGTTCGCCGTTATTATTGCTATCTCCTTGATGGCGATTGGCTTATATAATGCGGGAAGTATTATATTGAGTGAAAAAGGGTTTTATGCGATGGCGTTTGTGCTGAGTTTATTTGCTGCTATCACGATCCAGAAAAACATTCGGGACACGCAATTGGCGAGGGAGAAGGATTAAGATAGGTATACAAAAGGTTCCCGCACTCCGTATGGTGCAGGAACCTTTTTGCTATTTTAACCGATTTCCTTGCATGCCCACGCATCAATTTCAACTCTAAGTGACGAAGCAGCCAATGCGACGACATAAAGCAATGTCGTACAAGGAATGTGGTCGCCAAGAAAGTCTTTGACTATTTTTCTTCTCTTGTCCGTGTCAAAATCTCCAACGAGGAAAAAGACCAGTTTAGTCAGATCTTGAATTCCCATATTGGCGGCTTCAAGATTCCTTTTTATATTGTTCAATGCCAATTCGAATTGCTCCAATGGCTCTTCCGGGACGGATCCATCAAGGTTCATGCCGATTTGTCCGGATATGGTCAGCCATCTGTTTGATCCGGTCACTTCCATTTGGTGGACATAGGAGCCGACCGGTGGGTGAATGGTTTCTGGGTTTCTAGCGGTTTTCATCTCATCAATCCTTTTAACAATTTAGTGGGACGTTTCTCTGATTTGGAAGCAGAGAACCGTCCCTATGCTTTTCGGGTGGTGTTTTTGCTGGGTTTTGGTAAAAAATCAAAGGAGCAAAGGACTTTTATTTTCAAAAAGGTTCCTGCAGAGGAGAATGCAACATTATTTGCTTGCTTTTATATGGGAATACCATGTTTGCGGTTTGTATGAGGGGGCGGGAAAATGCAATATGCACAAAAAATTTGATTTGTGTAGAAAAACCATGGTCATTCGGTGAAAAATTTCAATTTATGCACAAAAATCCGATTTTGCGGTGAAAAATTCGGATTTATGAAAAATTCGCAGGATATGACAGATTTCGACACATCCGACACATCCGACACGACACACCCTACACGCTCCAAACGCCCAAAACACGTACCACGCCCTTGCTATCAAAGAACCTTTCCTCCAAATAAGACCATCTAAAAAACAGGACGGAAAAACGACCAGTTTTCCCATCCTGCTTTCATTTCATTGCTTTGTTGGACAGCCTCAGTCTGCCGGTTATTCCGCAGAACCAACTGTCTCTTTAACCGAACCCTCTTGTTGAACCAGTCTATCATCAAACCACCCGATCAAATGCTGCAAGCGCTCCAAGCGGTGCTTCGGCTTACCGGAACGTGACAAATCATGATTCTCATCCGGGAAGCGAACCAGCTTGGTATCAACACCTAGACGTTTCAGGGCGATATACCATTGCTCCGCCTGCTCCATCGGGCAACGTAGGTCCTGTTCGCTGTGCAGGATCAGTGTCGGCGTTTTGACATTACGCGCATGGTGAAGCGGGGAGATTTCCAGCAGTTTTACTGCATCCTCCCATAGGTCCGCATGTCCGTGCTGCCATTCGGTGAAGAAGAAGCCGATGTCGCTTGTTCCGTAGAAGCTGTGCCAGTTGCAGATGCTGCGCTGGGTGACGGCCGCTTTGAAACGGTCTGTGCGGGTGACGATGACGTTCGTCATATAGCCTCCGTAGCTTCCGCCTGTCACGAATTGCTGATCGTGATCGATGTAGTCGAAGTTTGCGAGGGCGTAGTCTGCTCCTGCCATGATATCTTCATAATCCATCCCGCCGTAATCCCCGATAACCGCGTTCACGAAGTCGTGGCCATAGCCATGGCTGCCTCGTGGATTTGTGTAAAGGACTAAATATCCTTTTGAAGCCATTAGCTGCATTTCATGGTGTAGGCCGTTTCCATATGCTGTTGCCGGTCCACCATGGATCTGGAGGATCATCGGATATTTCTTGCCTTCTTCAAATCCATAAGGCTTTAACACCCAGCCTTCGATTTCCTTGCCATCTGTGCTTGGATATTTGAAGTTTTCTGGCGTGCTTAAATGAACCTCACTAAAGAGCGCTTCGTTCCAATCCGTTAACTTCTCTACGTTTGCCACATCATTCAGGTCCTGAACCACCACGTCACCTGTGGAGTGAGGAGTAGCAAGAACCAATACAGCTTGATCATCATTCACGATATCGTAGGAAGTGACCACTCCGACAGCAGGGGAAAGGGCTGCTGAAACCTCTCCTTCAAGGCTTACTTTGAACAGCTGGCAATCCCCGCCGACTGTAGCATGGAAGAAGATATTCGCGCTGTTAGCGTCCCACACCAACCTTGGCTCTGCCGTGTCATACTTCGCATCGACCCCAACGAGATTTCCAACTGTGTAATCGAAGCTTTCAGTCAGGTTTTTGACAGCACCGGATTCTACAGAAATCAGAAGAACATTCGCATTCCCCTGGCTTCTTTCGCCGCGGTCATGACCAGCTACAGCAAGCCATCTGCCGTCCGGTGAAACGGAAGGAGCCATCACATAGCCGTTTGCCTGATAGAAAAGCTCCTCCACTTTTGCTTCAATATCGTACTTCCAGATTGCAGGAAGGTAGCCCCATTCTTTGTCCTCTGCTTTTGTTCCGATATAGAACAGGTTTTTCCCGTCCGGAGTGAAACGAGGCTGGCCGAAATCATGCTCGCCATCCGTGATTTTCGTATAGGATTTCGCTTCGATATCGTAAAGATACACATGCTTGCGGTCCTCATTATAGATTCCGACGCCGTCCCCTTTATAGCGAAGTCTTGTAATCACCTTTACGTCGCTTTTTTCTTCCTTTTTTTCTTCCTTTTTCTCTTCCTTATCGGTGGATAGCTTCAACTCGCCGCTGATGGTAAGCGCAAGCTGCTTACCATCCGGAGACCAGACAAAATCCCCGATACCTTGCTTGACGTCTGTCAGCTGAACCGCTTCGCCGCCGTCCGTATGTAAAAGCCAAACCTGATTCTTCCCTGTACGGTTAGAGCGGAAGGCGATCGCCTTTCCATCCGGTGACCACTTCGGAGCCACATCTTTTATGAGACTATCCTTGGAATAATGAGAAGTGAACTGTCTGCCTTCACCTTTTAAATCAGAAACATAGATGGAAGAATAATAGCCATCCTTCTCCTTATCCACCTGAGTCAGGACATAAGCCACCTTGTCCTTGTTGGGGGATACCTTCGGATCTCCGGCAAACTTGAATTTACATAGGTCCTCTGCTGTAATAGGACGTTTCGTCATTGTACATTCCTCCATTTTTAGCAATCTATGAGTCTATCATATCATTTCGTGGGGCGAAATAAAATATTAATTTTAGATATTTCAGTATTTTAGAAAAATAGATCGGAGTGTTAGAAGTATTTTAAAAATCCTTGTCGAATAACGTAAGTAGGAAAATCTAGCTGATAGGAGAGATTTCATGCTCAATCAAAAAAGAATACGAGATTACGGAGTCAAAATTGGACGAATGGACCCGGGGTCCAATAACGCCATTACAGATGTAGAAGGTGTGACAGTCGGCCATGTGACCCTGTGCGATGGAAAGATGCAAACAGGAGTCACCGCCATTTTGCCGCATCAAGGAAACATCTTCAAAGAAAAACTGATTGCCTCAAGCCATGTGATAAACGGATTCGGAAAAACGATGGGGACGATTCAAATGGCGGAGCTCGGCACATTGGAAACACCGATTATTCTGACCAATACATTAAATGTCGGGGCAGCGGCAGATGCGTTGATCGACTACACGCTGGAGCGAAACCCGGAAATCGGCCGGACTACCGGAACCGTCAATCCCATCGTCGGGGAATGCAACGATATGTTTTTGAATGATATAAGGGAAAAGTTCGTGAAGGCTGGGCATGTTCTTCAAGCACTTGAGAATGCCTCAACGGAATTCAAGGAGGGAGCGGTGGGTGCTGGGACAGGCATGCTCTGCTACTCCATGAAAGGGGGCATCGGTTCTGCATCCCGTATCATGGAAATGAAGCATGGAAAGTACACAATGGGTGTTCTAGTGTTAACGAATTTTGGGATTTTGGAGGATCTCAGGATTAATGGCAAGGCAGTCGGCCAAGAGTTGGCAGATGTAATGGAACGGTCTTACAAGGGTAAGGATGAAGGCTCCATCATGATAATCGTTGCAACCGACCTCCCAGTATCGGAAAGGCAGCTGAATCGGATCATCAAGCGGTCTGTCACCGGGTTATCGAGGACAGGTTCCATCATTACAACCGGAAGTGGCGAAGTTGTCATAGGCTTCTCGACTGCAACCAGGATCCCCCATGAAAAACCGGAGCACTGCCTATCATTGCCGATGATTCATGAAGAGGATATCGATTTGGCCTTTAGGGCAGTGGGGGAAGCGACGGAAGAGGCAATTTTGAATTCACTTGTTACCGCAGAGTCTGTGGTGGGACGGGATGGCAATGTGCGGCCGGCATTGAAGGATTTAATCGAGGAGTTTACTCTTTCTTTAATTCAGTGATAAAAACAAGTGTGAACAGGCGATGCGATGTTTATAATGTAGGTGGAGCAACTATTATTTGTAGAAATGAGTGGTAAGCTGTGACTGAAGTGAAGAACAATCTTGAGGAGAATTGGCTGAGGAACATCATCCTCTTTCTTAGCAGTCAGACGATTTCCCTGTTTGGCTCGTCCCTGGTTCAATATGCCATTATGTGGTACATAACGCTCACAACGGGTTCGGGTTTGATGATGACGTTATTCATCATTTGTGGCTTTATCCCGTCCTTTATTTTATCGCCTGTTGCGGGGGTGTGGGCAGATCGGTATAACCGAAAAATGCTGATCATCCTTGCGGACAGTCTCATAGCCATTGCCACGCTGATTCTTGCAGTTCTCTTTTTGATGGGCTTTGATTCGATCTGGCTGCTTTTTGTGATGGCGGCGGTCCGGGCATTTGGTACAGGAATTCAGACACCGGCTGTTGGCGCTATTTTACCGCAAATTGTACCAAAAGATAAACTGACAAAGATAAACGGAATAAATGGCAGTATTCATGCAATTATCATGTTCGTGTCTCCGATGGTCAGTGCAGCACTCTTGGCGTTGACTTCGATTGAGGTTATTTTCTTTATCGATGTCGTAACTGCAGTTATTGCAATCTTTACACTGTTCACCTTTTTGAATATCGCCGTTCATGAAAAGGCATCTGTAAAACAAACAACCAGCTACATCAGTGATTTCAAGCAAGGATTACAATATGTGAAACAAAATGCCTTTCTGAAGCAGTTTTTCCTATTCTTTGCGGTGTTCTTTGTTTTGATGGCGCCAGCAGCCTTTTTGACCCCATTACAAGTAACACGCAGCTTTGGAGAGGATGTGTGGCGGCTTACCGCAATTGAAATTGCCTTTTCCATTGGCATGATGGTAGGGGGAGCTGTCATTGCATCTTGGGGCGGGTTTTCAAATAAAGTGAAAACGATGGGACTTGCGAGCATCATCATGGGTGTCTGTACGTTTGCACTCGGCGTTGTTCCGCAGTTTTGGTTTTACTTAGGCCTCATGACGTTGTTCGGTCTTGCAGTGCCTATATTCAATACCCCAGCCACCGTCCTGCTGCAAGAGAAAGTGGAAGAGGATTATCTGGGCAGAGTATTTGGCGTATTTGGGATGATCTCCACTTCGATGATGCCGCTTGGAATGCTGATATTCGGTCCGATAGCTGATTTTATCCCGATAGAATGGCTTTTAATCGGAACGGGAGTATTGATCATTATCCTTGCAATACTTTTAGGGCGAAACACCGTATTGATGGAAGCAGGAAGGCCTGTAGCGGAGGAATTGAAGGTATAGAGGATGAAAAAATTGGGGCGGATATGCAACTGTCCCATTTTTTTGTGCTTCGTTAGAGCATTTTACTAGGTGTAATTTTTCAATATCTGGTACGTTAGTAGTACTAATTGATGTGAGGTGCTGGGAATGAATTTGAATGACTGGTTTGATAGTGCGCTTACGTATGGACAATATGCAGAGGGGATGACGGTAAACAAGGAAGAAATGGAAGCCATATTTAATGAATTTTCCCTAGATGAAGAGAAGGTCGAGTTTGTAAAAGGCCGACAGCTTAGAGTCATTGTATTGACAGAGGATTGGTGCGGCGATGCGCTTTTAAATAATCCCATCCTGATGAAGATTGCTGATGCTGCCCTAATGGATGTCCGGTTTATCCTTCGTGATCAAAATTTGGAGCTGATGGATCAGTATCTGACGAATGGAACAGCCCGTTCGATCCCTATCTTTATCTTTATCAATCAAGAGGGTGAAGAGGTAGCTGTCTGGGGACCTAGAGCAGCGGAACTCCAAAAAATGGTGAACCAGGTCAAAGCTACCCTTCCACCAGCAGATGCCCCTGATTTTAAAGAAAAGCAATCGGCAGCTTTTAAACAACTAAAAGAGTCGTATGTAAGTAATCCATCTTTATGGAACATAGTTTCCGAAAGCATATTAGGGAAGCTGAGAGAGCGCGTTTAAACTATTCACTATGCACCCAAACCCTGCCTGTAATGATTTTTTGGCAGGGTTTCATGCTGTATCAAGACTTTCCAATAAAGAAAGAAGGAGCATTTTTTCATGATCAACGACAAACCGATCGCAACCGGCAACACCGCCGTCATCTATCTTCAGGAAAACAATGCAATAAAAATATTCCGTGATCACCTGCCCGCCTCAGCACCTATGAATGAGGCGAATAAGCAGCAACTCGCCTATGATTCTGGCCTTCGTGTGCCAAAGGTGTTGGAGGTCACCAAGGTTGAAGGGAGGCATGCGCTTGTCATGGAGTATGTGAATGGAAAGACCCTCGGGCAGCTGGTGACAGAGAATAGGGAGCGGTTGGAGTATTATATGGGACTCTCCGTTGATATCCAGAGGGAGATACATAGCAAAAAGATAGATTCGTTGGAGCCTATGAAGGAGAAGCTTGTGCGTCAAATTCAGTCTGTGGGTTGCCTGGATGCAGAAGTGAAGGCTGCATTGTTGGAGAAGATTGGATCGATGACTTTTGAAAGCAGACTCTGCCATGGTGATTATCATCTTTATAACCTGATTCAGACGGATGATGGGGTTGCGATCATAGACTGGGTCGATGCTAGTTCCGGGGATATCCGGGCGGATGTGTATCGGAGCTATCTGCTTTATTCTCAGGTTTCTGAGGAACTGGCACAAATGTATGTGAAGCTCTATTGCGAGAAGAGCGGACTCGTCAAAGAGGAGATTTTTGCCTGGGCACCGATTGTGGCAGCAGCGAGGCTGGCGGAGAATGTGGCGACGGAGGATGTGGGGCGGTTGATGGGGATTGTAAATGACATAACTTATTAACTGATTTAATGATTGCTCCAAAAGGGGGTAAGGTCACTTTGTATGCCGATTTAAAGTCCAACCCCCCCTGAATAACCCTAGTCTACTTCCGCCCGGCTAGTGAGGTCTTCATGTTTAAGTCGTTGTGCCGCAGTTTTTCTTGCTGCGGTTACAGGTACCGTTCCCAACACTTTCCCCAATCCGAATTTAGGCATATTTCCGTAGATAGATTCATAGTGCCCTTTTTGGACAAGGTAGGTTTCGTGATAGATTCCGACCGCGTCGTTGTTGCCGACTTTTTTATTAAAGGCTTTCCAGGCTTTCAGATGCTTTGGTCCACGGGCATAATCTATTAGTTGCTGTTCCGATTGCCAGTATTGCATCATGAAGGTGGTACGCAGACCAATAAAGCTCTCCATGGAAAGGAAGCCGAGTTCTTTATTTGTGTATAGCTCTTTAATCATTCCTGGCATTGCCAAAAAGACTGGAAACCATTTGTGGATTGCCCACCATTTATTGATTCTCATCCCGATGGTGAATACGACAATATCCGTTCCATTTTCTACTGTATAACGTCCAGGATAAAGTTTTTGCCCCATTCCTATTCCCCCTTGAGTTTAGAAATCGTTTCCCCGCACCACCCGATGGCGGCTTTGGTTGTCGCTAATCCATAATCCAATGTAATAATCCAATACAAAGCATCCGCCTGGCTCATGTGACGAGCTGATATATTGTTTTTGATGGTGTGGTAGGTGTGGTAGCGGTCCTCTAGCTTTTGCTGGTATTGAAGGATGTGCCTTATTGTCACCTGGGATTCCTGATGTCTGCTGAAGAACAGTTTTAGCAGCAGCTCGTTCTTGGTTGTTTCTAGTTCTTTAATGGGATGTTCGAGCCACTTTCTGAGTGCGTCCCTGCCCATGTCAGTAATCTGATATTCCTTCTTATCCGGCTTTCCTTCCTGGGACGTTTCACGTACAGATGCGTATCCTTGATCTACGAGCCCTTTTAAAATGGGATAGATTTGTCCATAGCTGATTTTCCAGAAGTGAGTCAGGCTGCCATCCATCATCTGTTTGATGGAGTAGCCGGTATTGCAACCGGATGTGAGAAGTCCGAGAATGGCAAACTGCGTGTTTTCTTTTGTCATTATGACACCTCGCTTCCATATATCTTTATGATATATATCATTTTGATACATAAGTGGTACTTTTGTCAATAGATGGATAAAATTAAATGCAATAAAAACAAGGAGTGTTAGAGCAAATGAAAAAAGAGGCAGGCTGGACAAATTGTTCCTTACCTGTTTGGAGCAGGGGAAAATGGTTTATGGCATGGCAGGTTTCTTTTTAAGTAAAAAAATTCTCATTGACTATTTTTATGTTCCCATACTATAATCACACTTAATACTTTTAAAAGCATATTGAAATGAAGCTATGAAGAGAATCTATTAAGTCTTATCTCCCTGTTGTAGAGAGCCGGCGTTTGGTGAAAGTCCGGTACAAAGGTAAGAGGAATTTCAATCTTGGAGCTTTACTTTGCCTGCGTACGCAAATTGGCAAAGCGGTTTTTAACCGTTATATTTAGAGTGGAAAGTCGCATGCTTTCAAGAAGGGTGGTACCGCGTGAATAGATCACGTCCCTTCGGAAAACATGCGGCTTTTTTGTGTTATAGTCTTTTATTTTGGGGAGGAATTAATGATGCAGCAAGAGGAACAATGGTCATCGAAGTTGGGGTTTGTATTAGCGTCTGCGGGGTCTGCAATTGGACTTGGGGCGATCTGGAAGCTGCCGTATGTAACAGGTGTTAGCGGCGGAGGAGCATTTATTCTATTATTCTTACTCTTTTCTGTACTGATTGGTTTTCCTCTTCTTCTCGGTGAGTTTATCGTGGGAAGAAGCACAGGGAAAGAAGCGGTTTCTGCCTACAAGAAAATAGCGCCAGGCTCGAAATGGCATTGGATCGGATATCTTGGTGTGTTTACCTGCTTTATCCTGTTGTCGTTCTATAGTGTGATTGGCGGCTGGATTGTCCAGTACTTATTCTATGGTGTAACAGGAATGATGGGTAGTTTTGCGGGCGGTTATGAGGGGCTATTTACGGAAGCGGTGTCCAATCCGATCCCGTCGGTTGCTGCACAGGGTGCATTTTTACTCTTGACCATTCTCGTAGTGGCAAAAGGAGTGCAAAACGGTATCGAGAAGATGAATAAAATCATGATGCCTGCGTTATTTATTTTATTCATCGTGTTGATTGTTCGCTCACTATCTCTCGACAATGCGATGGAGGGTGTCTCGTTCTTTTTATACCCTGACTTTTCAAATATTACTGCAGAAAGCGTGCTGTTTGCGATGGGACAGTCATTTTTCTCCTTAAGTGTCGGGGTTTCGGTGATGGTCACCTATAGCTCCTACTTATCGAAAAAGGAGAGCCTTGTGCAGCCGGCTGTTTCAGTTGTCGGCGTGAATCTTTTCATCTCCATTCTTGCCGGCCTTGCCATTTTCCCGGCAGTCTTCTCCTTGGGGTTTGAGCCGGCAGAAGGACCTGGCTTATTGTTTATCGTATTGCCGTCAGTGTTTGACCAGATTATGTTCGGAAAAGTATTCCTGTTCCTATTTCTGTCTCTGTTTCTTTTTGCAACCCTAACTTCGGCGTTTTCGATGCTGGAGATTGTCGTGGCGGCTCTGACAAAGAACAAAGGCGGCTCCCGAGGTAAAGCGGCCTGGTTGACGGGACTTGGAATCTTCCTTGTCGGCATTCCATCCGCCCTATCCTATAGTGTGTTAGGGGACTTTACCATCTTTGGCAAAACGATCTTCGACAGCGCCGATTTCCTGGTGAGCAACATCCTGATGCCTGTAGGGGCCTTACTCATTTCGATTTTCGTTTCCTATAAGATGAAGAAGGACATCCTGAGAAGTGAGGTTATCCAAGGGGCAAAAGGGTTGAATGGGTTATTTTCGGTTTGGTACCTGTTGATGAGGTATGTGGTGCCGGTTGTGATTGTGGTTGTGTTTTTAAATGTGGTGGGTGTAATTTAAGCGGATTTCCGATTCAAAAGTTCAAAATCATTATGTAGCAGTGAGATTTCTACCACCGTTATAAATAGGAAGGAGAGAGGGGGACGGCAAATAAGCCGCCCCCCTTTCTCTTGGTATTGTATCGTCAGCCTTCCATCAAATTCGTTTTGCCTAGCAATATTATTACTAATCATATTTAACGAATGAGGTTTAATTTTTTTTCCTTAACAGGACTTTTTTCCTGGATTATTTTTTATAAATTCATAAAATTAAGAATTTGTACCAATTGGCAGCGAATTAAGTCAGCTATACACTAAAAAATAGTCATTTATCACCTTCAAAGCTAAGGGGAGAATCATATGTTAGTAGGAGAAATCATCAAATATTACCGGCAAAGAGCTGGCCTTACACAAGAAGAGTTAGGTAGAGGGATTTGTTCTGTTACTCATGTGAGTAAAATCGAAAGTGGAAAAACTCCATTTTCTGCTGAAATCATCCATTTGTTTTCCGAGAGGCTGCACATTGATATTGAAAAAGAAGTAAATCGTTTAGAGAATCTTGGGGATCAACTTCACCTTATGCATAAGCTCATCATTTTGCAAAGAATGAAGGAAGTGGAGGAAATCAAAAGAGAATTGGATACTATGCCAATTATCATGAGCTCTCAATATGCAGCACTGTACCTTTTACTGCTTGCGAGGTATTATATGCTGACTAGTGATTATGAAAAGGCAAAAATGATTTTGTTACAGGTTCAAAGGGATTATCCAGAACTGGATCCATATGAGAAAAACATGCTCCGGCATGTAAAGGGCATCTCTTACATGATTGACTATCGGAAAGCGAATATAGGCAGTTATCAAGCGGCCATTCAATTATTGAAGAAGATTAATAGGGAGGAGTACGGGAATCTCGAATACTATTATCACCTAGCAGCGGCCTATCAATGGGTGAATTCCCCGGTGATGTCTTATTCATATGCTGAAAAAGCCCTCAGATATTTTAAGGAAATTGATCATTTCATAGGGGCTATTTTAGCAGAATCCGTTATGCTCATAGCTACTAGCAGCGATAATGAACAAGATTTCAATGAGGTGGAAGCCACTTATAAGCGTTTGATCTATAACAGTGAAATGCTCAATACACCTGATAAAAAAACACTTCTATTAAATAATTTAGGGTATCAATACTTTATGAGAAAAGATTATGTTCCAGCTAAAAATGCTTTTCAAGAGGCGCTTAGCCTAGTACCTAAGCCTTCTCCATTATATCTTCAACGGTGGCACAATTATCTTAAATGCTGTTTTGAAGGAAAGCTAATGCGTAAAACAGAGTTGTTGAAAAAAGCACGTGAAGGCCTAAGAATGGCAAGGGGACTGGATAACTCAATTTATAAAATTGTTTTCAAGCTTCTCGTTTATAAGATTGAAGAAAATGATGAGAAGTATTACCTTTTCCTTGAGGAGGTAGCCATTCCATACTTCGTTTCCAGCAATAGCGACACCACTAAAAAAAGGTATGGTAAAGAATTATATGAATACTACGTGAAAAACGAACAATTTGAAAAGGCAGTTAAAATAGCAGATATCCTTCTATAGGTACCTGTCACAACCGAGTTTTGTCGAAAAAAGCCATGAACGGCTATGGAGCTCATTCATGGCTTTTGGGATTTGCAAAGCTGAAATGCTGATTTATGGAAATTAGTTTATTCCTACAGAAGCGTAGGCATCCATTACCGCTTGTGTTTCTAGAGATGGTGCACCGTTTTTGTCTGGGTACAGATCACGGGCTGCATGGATGGCAGCTTCACGCATATCATGGAATCCAGAAGTAGATGTTAAGTAGAGTGTAAGAGCACGGTAGTAGATTTTTTCTGTTTTGCTTTTGCCAATTCCATTGATAGTAATGTCATTGTTGGTACCGCCTTGTGAAATTAAGTAGGCAGCTTTATTGTTGATTCCGCTGTTAATGTGTACGCCGCCCTTGTCTGCAGTTCCCAAGTAGCGATCATCATAGTGATCTGGATAGTATCCGGACTCTGTTAATGATGTCTTCTTAGAAGCAGGGTTGCTCATGGAACGGAGTCCCCCGTCACCAGGAATGTTAGGAGTGGTGATATCCTCACCCAGTTCCCACTCTACCTCGCCTGTAGCATACATCTCAGCAAAGTTTCCTAAAATGTCTGCCAAGGATTCATTGATGGCGCCAGATTCATTCTCATAAATTAAGTCTGCTGAGTGTTCAATGACACCATGGGTCATTTCGTGACCGGCAACATCCAGCCCGCCTGCCAAGGAGTTAAATTTGATTCCATCCCCATCTCCATACATCATTTGTTTTCCATTCCAAGCAGCGTTATTCCATTTTACTCCAATATGGACCGTGCTGATTATGGGCATTCCCTCATTATCTAAGCTGTTTCTCCTGTGTATGACTTGATAGTATTTGTTTACTTTATCAGAGTTATAATGCGCTGAAATAGCTGCAGGATCATAGAAAAAGTTGGTGGAATTAGTTGTCGATACTTCATATCCAGTGAATCCGAAGGCGGCACCTAGCAAATAGACGAATTCTTCCATGCGTTTAGCAGTGAAAGTGGCCATCGGTACTGTTTTTCCAGCAGCAACGGAAGCACCATATAAATAACTAGTCCCAGTGGTCAAATCCTTTCCGACTGGGAAGGATTGCATCTTACCATATAAGTCCAACCCTCTTCCGGTTACTGGGGAAAGTGTTTCCGTGTCAACGTGGTGTATCTTATTAAAGCTATTAATGACTTCTCCATTTGTTGCATCAACAAAGTAATGGTAGTATCCAGGCTGTGGACTTGAAGTAGATGCTTTAACCAGGTAAGTGAGATAATATTTCCCTTTGTAAGGATAAACCATTAAGTTAGCATCGATTCCATCGTAGTGTTTAACTTTACCAATTTCTGATTCAACATCTTCTTGGACAATCGCAATAGCGTCATCTTTTGAAATGGCTGCTTCCGTTGGAATAAGAGTACGTGCTAAGCTTTGTGTGACCTTTCCTAATGATGCATATACATTGTTGCTTGAATCTAATGCTACGGTTTGACCAGAACCGTATATTGGAATTCCTTTGTATTGCTCGATAGTACGTACATGGTATGTACCTGTGTTGCTATCATTCACCTCGCTGATAATTTTAAACTGCTCACCGGGATCTGTAAGTTTTGTCATTACTGATTGCACCTGTGATTGAAGATACGCTTTTACTACATCTTGTTTACTTAATCCTTCAGCTTGAAAAAGAACGGTCGCGCTACTAGTTGATTCAGTTGCCAATACAGATGGTGAAAATCCTCCAAATGCCAACGACAGAGCCAATACAGCAGGAATCGCTGCTTTTTGCCTCCTATTTTTATTCCATTTCTTCCCCAAAAAAACCACCCTTTCCTTGTAATTATCGTAGAACAATTCGAATTATTGCAAAAATTTTGATTTAAATCAATTGGGTAAAAAGTTTTGCGGTTTCTAACGGGTTTTTCTCATTCAGCGGAAAATTCGACAAAATTCTTTCTGGTTTTCCGATGAAATTAAACCAATACCAGCTTTCTGATAATTCTGTAATAATGGGGGAAGTTAGAGTTTTCAGCGGGGGTGATAAATAAAAATGAAACGTACTTTTCATAAAGTGTTCCTGTTTTCAAGTCTATGCTGTATATCCTTCTATACTGGAAATTTAATTGTGGGAGAAACAGAAGCGTCTTTTTCTAGCCAGGAAAAAATGGACACTTTCGAGGTATCAACTGCGTTTGTTTTTCCAGCCGCCATTCAACAATTAGAGAATCAGGCTGAGGGGTTAGCAGACAGTATGTGCAGTCAGTATCAAACCATTCTTTTGTCTTCACCAGGTGAATCGTCACAGGAGTCAAATGATAGGCTTTTTGAAGTCACAATTAAAACTCAGGAACTGAAAAGCCAATTCGATGAGCTGCAAAGCATCCATTTTCAAATGTTGGATTATATTAATCGAATTCCAAACCAAACGGATCCAACTTCATTTGCTTATGTCCGTGAAGGTTTTGAAAAAATTGAAAATGTGATGAGGGAAGTGCAAACAGCCATTGATTTTTCAAAAATTGCAGATATTCGTGCTGCAATCGAAATGCAGATCAATGAGCTGGAAGCGAAACAAAAAGCAGGTGATCAAACATGGTAAAGAAACTCTTGAAATTAGTAAGTAGTATCACAAGGATTATTTTCATTATGGTGCTATGTTTATTAGCCTTTATTGTTCTCTCTTCAAGAATGAGTGGGGGAGAATCAGCCTTTATGGGTTATCAGGTCAAAGCTGTGTTATCAGGATCAATGGAACCTGCCTTTTTAACGGGATCAATCATTGCAATCAAGTTAGATGATAAACAAACTTCCTACGATGTGGGGGACGTAATCACCTTTCATTTAGATGGAAAATTAATCACTCATAGAATTATCGAACTCAACAATAAGAATGGACAAGCTGTTTATAAAACTAAAGGTGATAACAACGATGGTCCTGACCTTTGGACGATTTCAAAGCAAAATGTAATAGGTAAGTATACAGGGGTCACAATCCCTTATGTAGGTTATGCCCTAAATTTCGCGGGGTCGAAATTGGGGTCAGCGTTATTATTGATTGTACCTGGATTAATTTTATTGATTTCTGCGTTCAGTTCCATCATTGGGGCAAAAAAGGAACTGGAAGCAAGCAAAGCCTAAAATTTTGGTTAGCTCTCCTATGTATATACTAAAAAATACATAAGAGTCTTATAATATTTCAATTTATTTAAGGGGGAAATGGAGATGAGTTTTACAAAGAAGGTAAGTCAAGGTGTTATGAGTGCAGCGTTGGGGTTATCACTGATAGGAGGAGGAACATTTGCCTACTTTAGTGATACAATTGAAACACAGAACACCTTTGCAGCAGGTACCTTGGATTTAAATGTGAATCCTAATGTAGTGGTAAATATTAATAACATTAAGCCGGGTGATGAAATTTATCGTGAATTTACTCTTGAAAACAATGGTTCTTTAGATATTTACAAAGTATTATTAAATACCAATTACAGTGTGGAAGATATGAATCAAGATAATACGGATGATTTTGCAAAACACATCAAAGTAACGATTATGTATAATACCAGTTCAGCAACAAATCCGATTGTGGAAACCACGCTGTATGACTTACAGACGCAGCAACCAGATTTAACGGCAATTGATCGATTGACAGACCGTATTCCAGACGGCATTCCTGCTGGAGAAAAGGAGAAAATCTTTGTGTTGTTTCAATTTGAAGACAATGGACAAGATCAAAATCAATTCCAAGGAGATTCACTGAAGGTTGACTGGACATTTAATGCAGAACAAGGTGCCGGATCTTACTATGATGATACTGATGAAAATAGTAACTAAATAGATTAAAAGAAGGAATCGCAAGGATGTGAAATGTATCCCGAATAATGGACACTTTGAAAAAAGTCCGTTATTCGGTTTTTTTGTGTCCATTAGACCCCAACCCCGTTTATAATCATTCAAGGGATATGAGCAGAGGAAGAAAAATTAGCAAAATAATACGGCATAATAAATCGCTACTTGGTGTATAATATTTTATTCTAAACAGCCCTTATTTAGGAGCGTTAATCTTAAAAGGATTAACGCTCTTTTTGTTGAATTCACATAATATAGGTATCAACTTATTTTAAGGAGGATTCTAATGGATAAAAGAGTTCAGTTTGACTTTGAAATAGAGTTTACAAATGGCGGTGGAATTCAAGGGCAGGAATTCCGTCTTGACATTGTGGGAGATGATATAACCGACCAAGAGCTAGCAAAATATATTGTAGAGGATATGAGGTTACTGATGGTTGGTGAAGTAAGGATACTTAACAAAAAAATAATTAGTGAAAAACATAAAAGGACATCCGAACAGTAACACTTTAGAATTTATTTTAGTGATGGAGAATGTTCATTCTAGACGGTCAGTTAAGTGAAAAAATGATGGAGGGTGTTTCTTGATGACAAATAGTAAATTGAATCGTAAGGTTGATGGATTTTTAAAGAAAACCAAAACGTGGAAGGAGGAATATGAAAAGCTGAGAGAGATTGTTCTTGACTGTGAGCTAACCGAAGATTTTAAGTGGATGCATCCCTGTTACACATTTGAGGATAAAAACATCGTTTTAATACATGGATTCAAAGAATATTGTGCGCTTTTGTTCCACAAAGGTGCCTTATTAAAGGACGAACATGGGATACTGATCCAACAAACGGAGAATGTACAGGCGGCGCGCCAGATTCGGTTCACCAATGTTCAGAAAATAGTTGAAATGGAAAACATCCTGAAAGCCTATATTAAAGAAGCCATTGAAGTTGAAAAAGCCGGCTTGGAAGTGGAGTATAAAAAACATGCAGAATACATCATTCCTGAAGAGCTTCAATATAAATTTGATGAAATGCCTGCTCTGAAAACAGCTTTTGAAGCATTGACTCCTGGAAGGCAAAGAGCATACATTCTTCATTTCTCCAAACCAAAACAATCCAAAACCAGAGTGTCGAGAGTTGAAAAATGTATGGAACAGATTCTTGATGGAAAGGGATTGAATGAATAGGATTTCTACCAGAAGATAAACAGCGGGACGGCCCAACCAGCCAACTGTCCCGCTGCTAATCATTAAAACTGTACCGTCGTAACAGACTCTAGTGCTTCTTTAAAGTCTTCTGGTGCTTCCGTAATTTTTAGCTTGTAAAATTCCTGCTTCGGCATACATTTTTCCAAAATAGCCAGACTTTCCTCCAATTCATTCTTTCTGCTGCCGAATCGATCGCCGGACAATAGATCGAATCCGAAGTCGGAATAGAGCTTGATCGCCCGGTAGCTTCCAGGCTGCGTATGAAGATAGACCGGGTAATCCTCCTGCTTCAGGTCTTTCATAATGATCGAGAGCAGGGCACGCCCGATTCCCTTTCCTTCATAAGATGGTAGAACCTTAAACCAATGAATGGTGCTAAACCGTCCGTAAGCCTTCCACAGCAGGCAGGTGGCAACAGGTTCCCCGTATTTATCACATACAACCAATGTTTTCTCAAAAAACAGCTCATCCTGGCCGCCATACGTCGTGTGGAAGAAATCCTCCATAAAAGGTTTGTATTCTTTCGCAGTTTCAGGGTCATCAAAGGGCATGGCCATCCAGATATCTAATTCCTCCTTTCTCAAATTTCTTACATGGAAGCCTTCTGGCAGGTCTGTGAGAGCCTCTCTGTTTATGGATGGACACATCATAAATATATTTAAATCAGGTATTTCTTCCATCACTTTATCTCCTCCTCCATTATTCGTTCACACTCAATACATGCTTTGCCATCTCTTTATACTCATCCAAGCCCGACTTGATTGCAAACTCTGCAATGGCAATGGGATAGGCTGCTGCAAGTTCGATGACATGCTGTACCATATTCGGCCACACATAGCCGCCCGCCTTATTATAGAGTTTTACTAATTCTATTAAAGCTTCTTCCCCAAAAGTTCGGTAGTGTGAAACAAAGTCGTTGGCGATATCTGTAACGGACGCTTCTGTCCAATCGATGAATCCGGTCACTCTGGCATCCTCATCAATCAGGATATGTCCTGCATGCAAATCACCATGGACAAGTCCAGTCCTCTTTGGCCAAAGGGAATCATCAGTCACCCAGGCCTGCCATCTTGCCCATAGTTCGTCGTGGACATTAAACTCAGCTTTCACTTTTTCCATTCGCTTCTTCATATTGGCCCTTGCTTGAACCGCCGTTTCTACAGGCAAGCCGGCCATCTTTACCTTCTCCTGATCAATCTGATGCAGGGAAACCATCGCTTCTGCTAAGGTTCGGTTGAAGAGGGCAGGAACATTCTTTTCATCGAGTTCCCACACGTAGGCCTGAGCGGCATGATCAATCGTTCCAGCAGGTACACCATTCAATCTTTTGTATGCAATTAACTGATCTGAGTACACCAACCATCGCGGAGCCTGCACGCAAAGATTATCTCCGACTACATCTAATGTTTGCTTTTCCTTTTGGGTGGAGTCCATCACGTCTATCCTTCTTGGGAAGCGTAACACCCACTTTTCCTCATTTATATCAGTTGCGAAAACTACGAGAAAATCCAAGCCCGACTCGTTGAATGCAAGAGAGTCGCGCTTTATCTCAATTCCGTTCTGTTTGGCGATATTGATTACTTGATCATTTGTAATTTTCATTTCACATTCTCCTCAATATTAATTTTAAATGCAAAAAAGCACAGGCGCCCTACCTGTGCAACGAAGTAAATGGGTATGCAAAAGAAGCCTAGAAATGGTCGGATTCTTAGCAATAGCTTTGAAATAAAAAAACACAACAAAAAAGAGGACAGACTAAGTCCCCCCTCTTTTTCACATCACATATCGTAAAATAAAGGTTTCCTAAAAGTAGGCAGACCAATCCCATTTACCCTGCACACAGGCAGAGCCATTGACCGTATTCAATTAACGGTTCAAAGCTTGGGAACGAAGTCGCATACTTGCAGTCACTAGGAAAACCTCCATTTCTTTAAAAGTTAGGTATAGTCTAACATGGATGAAGGGAGTGTTCAAGATTAAAAAGGATAACGTACAGTCCAGGTAGAACTTGTAGAGGAATTGAAATCAGGAGGGAAAAACCATGATCAATAAGCTCGGACAAGTGATGGTGTATGTGAACAACCAAGATGAGGAAGTTCATGGGGACAGACTCCGCAAACTTTTTTAGCCCGAGCTGATGGTTTTTGTCGAAATATGCGTTTTATCGATATTTGCCCTGTTTTCGTTGATATATTAAAATTTTCATTGATATTTGCAAATTTTCGTTGATATCGTGAACGGATTCATCGATATATTAAAATTTTCGTTGATATCCCACTTCGGGACACAAAAATACGTTTGTAACATAGCCTGAAACGGAAAAAACTCGTCAAATTGACGAGTTTTTTCATTTAGAACCAATCCTCAAGAGCCCTTCTGCAGATTATCATACTTATACTGATAGGATTTTAATTCCTCTTCCTCCCCCAGCTCTAAATAGAGCTTGGTCGGCCAAATGGAGCGGGTGTCTGTGGGTCGGAGCTCGGGCTCCCAGTTGAAGCATTTCATTGCTTCGTTCAGCTGTTTAAGGCCATGGGGACGAGGGGCCTGTCCCAATTTATCTTTACAGGATTATTGCTTGCTATGTCGTATATGTAAACCGAGGAGAAGGACTACATAAAAAGAGTGATAGGTTTGCCGGGGGACCGCATTGAATATAAGGACGATATCTTATATGTGAATGGTATAGCATATGAGGAACCCTATCTGGATGAACAAAAAGCCGGCATAATAGATGCTCCGTTAACGGAGTCATTTACTCTCTTGGATAAGGCGGTGAAGAGTGAAACAGTTCCTGAAGGGCATATTTTTGTGATGGGTGACAATAGGAGAATTAGTGATGATAGCCGGGACATTGGGGCGATTCCCATGGATAAAGTAATTGGAACAACAAATGTAGTGTACTGGCCATTAAGTGAGATGAGGATAATAGGGAAATAAACGGATAAGGGTGAGGCGTTCTTGATGATAATTGCATTCACCATTACATCCTGTGCGTCAAAGGGGCTCTGACCCCAATTCCTTCCTATAGAAAGGAAAATCTGTCCCCCTTGTAGAAGTAATGAAGGAACACGATACCCAATTCAGGAGGGAATAATCATGATCAATAAGCTTTCGCAAGTCATGCTGTATGTCGACGATCAGGATGGGGCAGTGAAATTCTGGACGGAAAAGGTCGGTTTTGAGGTCATTGCAGAAGAAAACAACGGTCATATGAGATGGATTGAAGTAGCGCCTGCTAAAGAAAGAGAAACGAGCATTATCCTGCATGATAAGGAAGTTATTGCAAAAATGTCGCCGGAATTGAACCTTGGCACTCCTTCTCTCATGTTCTCTACGCCAGATCTGGAGCAGTTTTACCGCCATCTATCTGAAAAAGGGGTAAAGGTAGGGGAAATGGTGAATATGGGGCCGATGAAGGTTTTCAACTTTGCCGATGGGGAAGAGAACTATTTTGCAGTGATGGAAAAGAGTGAATAGGTTTTGTGAAAGTCCAAGTTCTGTTGAGAAGTTGGGCTTTTTATTTTTATTTTTCAAATATGATATACTAGATGAACTTATATAGCATGTGTTCTAGGAGGATAATAGATGACGAACAACGATATTCTGATCAGACTGAGGTACGCCCTGGATATCAAAGATAACGATATGGTGGAGATATTTCAGCTTGGGGACGTGGATATGACAAAGGAAGACGTGCAGAAAATACTCACCAAGCCGGTGGAAAGCTACGATTTTGATTCCGAAGAAGAGTATGAGCAAGCGCTTGAGAAGGAAGAAATCCTTCCAATCAATAACAACAAGCTGGAGGCCTTTCTTAATGGCTTCATCATTTTCAAAAGGGGTAGACAGGAGCCGAAGTCTGGACAGCCTGAGAAGCCGCCTTTTTCCAATGAACCGGCCAATAACATCCTGCTGAAGAAGATGAAGATTGCCCTCAGCCTTACGACAGAGGATATCATAGACATATTGGATGAAGCGGGAGTCACCATTTCCAAAAGTGAGCTCGGCGCATTTCTAAGAAAAAACGGCCATAAAAACTATAAAGTCTTCATGGATAAGTACGCCAGGAACTTTTTGAAAGGATTGGCTTTTAAATACCGTCATTGAATAGTAAAGGGGTCGGGCACTGCGGCATTGAGCCGTGGTGCCCGACCCCTTTACTTATTTCGCCATTACTCCAGGTGCCACTGCCTGTTTCTTGTTTTTCTTCCATTTCCAATATGTGCCGATCCGCATCAGCGTTTCGACTGGTCCGGCCTTGCGATATTTCAGGTACCAATGACTCAGGGCCACTTGGGTGCTGTAGATGACAATAGCAAGCAGGATTCCGTTCAAGATTCCGATTTTACCGAACAGGCCAAATCCGTAGCCGTAGAAAATGGTCGTACAGATGACACTTTGGAGCAGATAGTTGCTTAGGGACAGGCGCCCGACTTTTTCAAATAGTGCCAGGAGTGGGTTGAATTCCATCGTGTACAGAAGGGCAAAGGAAAAGATATAGCCCAAGGAAAGCAATGGAGCCCCGAACATCCCGGCCACTCCTGAGAAGTAGGCTTCCGGCAGCGCATATGCTACGCTTTTCAATAAGAGGCCTAGCGGCACCAACACGATCGAGCCGAGGATATATCCTCTTCTTTCCTGCTGAGGATTGGTGAACCAGTTGCTTTTTGCCGCATACATACCAAGCAGGAAAATCGGGCATAGGATAAACGGTGAAAGCAGGAAAAGCAGGAAGTATGCTGCAGGAGGAAGTCCAAGTGGATCCTCTGCACTGTTTCGGAATTCCTTGATATCTGTGTAGCTTCCAGTTGCATATATTTCAGTTGCCTTTTCCACATAGGAGGTCATGTTCTGCGCTTCTTCCTTTGTCGGCTCCATCGTACCGAGACCTAAAAGGGAGGTCAAAACGAGCAGCACCGAAGCCCAAACTAGCATCGTTTTCTTTTTTCTATTGATGAAAATCAGCATGATCAGTCCGATAAAGCCATACGTAAACAATATATCCCCTTCCCAGATATAAATGGAATGGAGCAATCCGAGTCCCAGAAGCAGGAAGGAACGGCGCACAAAATGGCGTTTCACTTTCTTGCGGTCACATTCGAGCTTTTCCTTGAATTTGATCATCGAATATCCGAACAGGAACATGAAGATCGGCATAAAGCTGCTCTCCACGAAAATCCTCAACCAGGTGTTTGCGACGCTATCTCCTGAAAATAGCTGAAAATGCTGAAGATCATCCTTTCCCCACATCCCATATTGAAAAATAAGCATATTCGCCATCAGGATCCCGATCAGGCTGAAGCCCCGCATCCCATCTATCAGTTTTACTCTTGTGCTCATCTTGTTTTCTCCTCTCACTCTTTTCATAGTTTCACTATATCTGAGGCTCGTGTCTGACGTTTTACCGCTACTTTACGAATAGATAAATAATTTCGTATTTGTTCAACTGTTCGTAAAGTTGCTATGCTAAGATATGTACGAGGTGGATATACATGGAAAATAAAAACATCATGATCGTGGATGATGAAAAGGCAATTGTGAAGATGCTCGAAATCATGCTGAACAAAGAAGGCTTTCAACATATATATACGGCACATAATGGCGAACAGGCGCTTACGATCTTGGAAAAGGTGAAGGTGGATGTCATTGTTCTTGATGTCATGCTTCCCGACTGCAGCGGCTTTGACCTTTGTCCGAAGATCCGGCAGATATCATCCGCTTATATCCTGTTTTTGACGGCAAAGGTATCAGACCTGGATGTGCTGACAGGGTTCGCGACAGGTGGAGATGACTATGTCACCAAGCCTTTTAACCCTCTGGAAATTGCCGCAAGAATCAAAGCTTATCTTCGACGTACCCCAAGTATGGAAATCCCTGCTCCAACCAAAACGGAAAAAAAGTACGACTTCGGCAGGTTTATGTTAAATGAAGAAGCTGGAGATCTGATTGTCGATGGCCAATCGGTGCCGTGTCCGACACAGGTCTATTTGCTTCTGCTCTATTTTTGTAAACATCCGAATATGGTGCTTTCCAAAACCCGTCTTCTTGAAGCGGTCTGGGGATTTGACCATTATGTAGATGACAATACGGTATCTGTACATATTAGGAGAATAAGAGAACGAATCGAAAGAAATCCAAGCAATCCTGAGTATTTGGTCACAGTGAGAGGACTGGGTTATAAGCTTGTGAAGGGAAGCGCATCATGAAGCGCTTAAGAAGAAGGCTATTTCTCCACTTTTCCTTTCAGTTCATTTCCCTTGCAGTGGGGATGATCGTTCTTTTCGTGCTGCTTATGCTGATCCTGGTTGGGGTGATGACTAAACATGAAGCGGAGGTCAACTACTACCAGGCGAAAGTGGAAAGTGTGGCCATGGATACCGGGAATAGCATCAACATATTGAAAATGGCAGAGGGTTGGGATGAAAATTTAGCGGAAGAGGAGGTTTGGGTGCAAATCATCAATGATCATGGGGAAGTGATTGATGCAAGCAATGTGCCATCCGATTTTCCTGATTCTTACGGCCAGCATGATCTATACAGGATGCAGCACGACAAGGAGCTGCTGGGATACTCCCTCTATTTTTATCTGGAAACCACCTATGATGAGCCTCACCTGTTTGTATTGGGGAAAAAAGAAAAAGCGCACACGCTCTTGCAGCAGCTTAAAGATGACTACAGCTCTGAAGATATCGTTGATCAAGCACGAGTTGGGGAAATAGCGGAAAAGTTACAGCCGATGGACGGCTATCTGGAAATATGGGATGAGAATAATCAGCTCCTGCAATCCATAGGGAAAAGCTCGAACGCAAAAGAGGATCTTCCGCTTGATATCTATATCCGGAACATCAAACCTGATACTTATTCTTCAAAAGCTTCGTTCCATCGAGATCAGGAAACAGGACATTTATGGGTGCTCTATACACCTAATGAGCACAAAAAAGAGCTTCAATTGACTTCGCTTCAGGAAATAATCATGGCCTTTGCCATTTCGGTCGCGATCTTTCTCCTGTTGGCCATCATGCTCTCCTTCTGGAACGGCTTCCGATACGGGAATCCGCTGTTCATTTTCACCAGCTGGCTCAGCCGAATGGGGAACGGACAGTATGAAGAGGTCTTGACCGAGAAAGAGAAGAAGTTGATTTTCAAGAAAAACGGCAAGGTCAGAATGAAGTACAGGCTCTATGCCGAGGTTTTCCAGGCATTCTATGATATGGCGGAAAAGCTGGATCAATCTAAAAAAGAAAGAGAAAGACTGGAAAAGACAAGAGAGGAATGGATGACCGGCCTTTCGCATGACCTGCGCACACCTTTAACCACGATGCAGGGCTATGGGACCTTATTGGAGAGCGGGCAATACGATTGGTCCAAGCAGGAGCTCGAGGAAATAGGGAAGACAATCGATGACAAGAGCAAGTATATGTTAAGTCTGATAGAGGATTTTTCCCTAAGCTTTCAATTGAAAAATGACACCAGCATCGCCAATTTCGAGCCAACGGAAATCAATGGTGTGATGGAGACTATCTTAGAAAAGTTTCACGAGGATCGAACCCTATCAGACTATCATCTATCATTGGAGCCCCTGGGCTATTCTTTTAAATTGCCAATAGCCAAGAGATGGTTCGAGCGGATGGTGGATAATCTGATTTACAACGCGATTAACCATAACCCGGCCGGTACCACAATCAAAGTGAAGCTGGAAACAGCAGACCCTTCACACCTGAAAATTGTGATTGAGGACGATGGAATAGGAATGGACGAGGAAACCCGTAAAAATCTGTTCAACCGCTACTACCGCGGAACCCATACCGAAGCCCGCACAGAAGGTTCCGGCCTTGGCATGAGCATCGCCATGCAAATCGCCAAGCTGCATAAAGGCTCAGTGTCGGTGGAATCAGTTGTTGGCAGATGGACGGTTGTGGAGATTGTGTTGCCTGTTGGGGGGGAGTAAGGTATACAATAATGTCCCATCTTTAAAGCAAGCAATTTAATAAGAGAAATTAGGAGTGTTAACATTGTACAATCTCTATCTAGAGTAACGTGGCTTTGGTTTAAATGATCAATAATTGGGAAGCTAAAAATATATAGGAACTTAGCTAGATCTCCTAAAATATTTGTTAGGAAGTGAGAATAAAGTGAGTGATGAATTTCTGCTTAAACCGGAAAGCAAAATAATGGGAACAAATCAGACCATATTGGATTTTTGGCAGTGGGGATTTTCGAATTTACGAACTAACAATCTAAGGGGAATACTTGCTGAATTTATTGTTGGAACAGCTCTTGGGTGCCTTAACCAACCTCGTGTGGAATGGGATGCTTTTGATCTAATCTATAATGAGATGAAAGTGGAAGTGAAATCTTCTGCGTATATCCAAGCCTGGCATAAAGATAAATTCTCGAACATCAGCTTTGGTATTGGGGCAACAAGAGAATATGATTATGAAACGAATCAATTCAGCCCAACAGTAAAGCGGCAAGCTGATATATATGTCTTTTGTGTGCATAAAGAAAAAAATATAGAATTAATAGACCCGTTAAATCTAACACAATGGGAATTTTACGTGACCTTAACGACAGAATTGGATCAGTATTTCCCCCACCAAAAAACAGTTTCTTTATCTTCATTAAAAAGAATAGCAAAACCGAGTACGTATGAAACTTTGAAAAAAGTAATTAATAATCTGTGATGATCACAGGAAAAGAACTTCTGCTAAGGGATTAAGGATTGCTAGATAGTCAGGTGTTATTTTTATTAAATATATTACTCTTTGGTAAAGAGGTAAAAACAGTAACTGAACAGTGGTTTCCTCAATCTTTGAACTAATACAGCACATTCCCCCAAGAAGGAATAGTGCTGTTTTTTGTCGAAATGATGGAGAGTACATAACTTTAAACTCATAGAAAAAGGGGATCTACTATCATGAACAAAATCAAAGTAGGAATCATCGGAACAGGGTTCGGAGCGAAAGTGCATGCACCGGTTATGCAGAGTCATCCGGGCTTTGAAGTTGTTTCGATTTCAAGTGTAGCAAGAGGTAGACTGGATGAAATCAAAGAAGAGACCGGTGTGTCTAATGTGTATGCCAATTGGCAGGACATGCTGGATCAGGAGGAACTGGACCTGGTTGCGGTTGCGTCCGCACCTTTACTTCATCATGACATGGTAGTGAAGGCGTTTGAAAAAGGCCGTCACGTATTATGTGAAAAGCCGATGTCCTTTGATGCAAGAGAGGCAGAAAATATGATCAAGGCAAGGGATGAAGCGGGAAAATTGGGTTTGATCAATTTTGAATACCGTTTCCTGCCTGCAAGACAAAAAGTAAAAGAAATCGTTGCGAGCGGGAAAATCGGAAAGGTGATGCATGTAAACTTTTCATTAAATATTGCTGGCTATGAGCGTTACGCTACCGCAAAAAGAGGATGGCTCAGCCAAAAGGACCAGGCAGGAGGAATGCTTGGAGCGGTCGGCTCGCATCTGATTGATTCGCTTCTTTGGTGGACGGGTACACGGGTGGAGTCCATTTCCGGTCAGTTGACCACGCACGTACCGGAGTTCACAGATGAAAATGGGGTAAAGGAAGTCCGCACGGCAGATGATGCATTCCAGGCTATGGGGAATTTTGTCGGTGGAGGAACATTCACGATCGGCTCAAACATCGCAGTGCGTCACGCGTTCGGCTGGGAGCTTGAGATTTACGGAACGGAAGGCACGCTGAAGATGTCACAGGACAACAAAGTACTTCTTGGAGTAGGAAACGAACCAATGGAAGAAGTGGAGATTGAGAGAGCACTCGACATTCCGGAGGGGATGAATCAGATTGCTGCCGGCTATTATAATGCTTTCTACCGATCACTTGACCAGGTATATCATGCAGTGGCGAATGGTGACATGCATGCGGATCTGCCTGTTTTTGAGGATGGTCATCATGTACAGGTGATACTGGATGCGATCAAGCAGTCTCATGAGGAAGGAAGAAGGATTGTTATCGGATAGTCCTTCTTCAGACTCTTTATCCTCTCGTCACTTCCCTATATAATGGATGTTAGAGAGGGGGATGGGTGATGGTGAAAAGTCTGAATAGGGTAGTTTGTGAAAAAAGGTCGTATACGAGAGAGCTTTTGTCTCACGATCATGATTTCGGTCAGCTTCTTTTTCCGTTGCAAGGCTCCCTGCAAATGCAAACAGCGAGCCAAGACATCATGCTTGAACCGGATCACTGCTTTTACCTTCCACCTAGGCATAATCATGTATTCCACTCTAGGGATCGGAATGAATTTCTTATTTTGGATATTCCCACTCACTTTTTACCGGAGGATACAGAAAGTATGTATTCACTGTTAGATCAACAATGGTCTTCCATTCGATTTCTGCTTTTGGAAGAAGCGGGTAGTAAAGGGAATGATTCTGCAGCTTTAATGGATTTGACCAGGTATGTGACGAGTAAGCTGCAGATCTCCGTATCAGCTTCCATTGACTATATTCATCGCCATTTCAAGGAACCCATCAGCTTGCAGACCTTGGCGGAAATGGAGCACTACCATCCGGTCTATTACTCCTCTTGGTTTAAACGGAAAACGGGGAAAAGCCCGAAAGTATATATCGCGGATTTGCGCTTGAAATATGCCAAGCAATTGCTGATAACCTCCACCTGGTCGATTTCACGCATCAGTGAAGAGGTTGGTTTTGAAAACTCCTCCTCCTTTACGAGATGGTTTGTGAAATCCGAGTGCATGCCACCGCAAAAATACAGAATGATGAATAATGGAAAAAAAGAACCTTAAACATGGTAAAGAAAAGTCGGCTGGATTTTTCTATACTCATGTTACAGGTTCTTTATTTTGATAGGGGGAAATCCTATGAAACCATCGTGGGGTGCACTTTGGATTTTACTCGCAGCATTCCTCTGGGGTACCACCGGGACTGCACAAACCTTTGCACCGGAAACCGCCCATCCCATTGCGATAGGCGCCGCCCGTTTGGCGGTCGGAGGAATCTCTTTGTTACTCATTGTGCTCCTCTTTGGAAAATGGAACATGAAAAATTGGCCGATTAAGGAGACTTTAGTGGCGTCCATCAGTATGGCGATTTTTCAGCCGTTGTTTTTTTCGGCCGTTACCATCACCGGGGTGGCGATTGGGACAGTGATCACAATCGGAAGCGCCCCGATTCTTTCCGGCATCCTGGAGTGGCTCTTTTTGAAAAAAAGCCCTTCAAAAATATGGAGGTACTCGACTGGCCTATCCATTATTGGATGTCTCCTGCTTTCTCTAAACAAAGGATCTGTCCATGTTGATCCATATGGAATCCTTATGGCACTTGGAGCAGGGCTTGCGTTTGCTTTTTATGCATTAGTCAGCAGAAAACTGATTGAAAATCACTCTTCCCTATCCGTCGTTGCCGTCGTGTTCACTCTCAGTGCCATATGCCTATCTCCATTTCTGTTCATCTATGACATGTCTTGGATGATGGAATTCAGTGGTGTTGTGGTAACGCTCCACTTAGGAATCGTGACGACCGGTATCGCCTATCTGCTTTTTGCCAAAGGACTCGCAACTGTCCCTTCCTCCACGGCTGTGACCCTCTCATTGGGGGAGCCTTTAACCGCAGCAATATTCGGAGTGTTCATATTGAAGGAAAAGCTCGATTTCACTTCTTGGATTGGTATTTCCCTGCTCATGCTAGGGATTGCGTTGTTGATTGGTTTTCCTAGAAAAAAAGAGCCCCTTGGCCATACCATTGGAAGTAAATAGAAGCAGGCTAACCTGGTAGCCTGCTTCTTTTTTCGATTTCTTGCTCAGCACCAAACAATTACTTTATAAGGCATGGTCTGTGCTGGAATGCTTTTCGTGGCGGGGCCGTAGATCACTATCAGGTTGCGGTTGGCAGGATTTCCTGTAAAAGGCTGACCGTTGGCTAATAGGATCTGGGTGTACGGGGAGAGGTTCAGTTTCAACTGTCCGTCACTGCTCACCAGCTGGTCGTTGAAGTAGTCGACTTTAACATTCTGGCTATTGTTATCTTTTACAATAATAATAGCGTTGTATTGGGGAGGGTAGATAAAAGGGACCGGAGCATTTGCGTCATAATAGCCTGTAATGGCATCTCCTACTGATACTCGTGATTGATCGATGAAATAAGTGGTGGGGGCCACGACAAAATTGACCATTGCACCTGCACCATCTTCTACGGAAAACAATTTATAGCAGCCTTCTCCTTCGCCATTCGGACTGATGGGAAAATCGCTGATCATGGTGACGATTCCACGGAAAAAAGCAAAGCTTATCATATGCATTCCTCCAAGATTACATAATTCTTCAACTATATTCATATTCATTTAGCGCCAAAATGAGAACAGGTCTGAAGTAGGTAACACTTCATCCTCTTTTCTGATACTATTGTGGAATAATTGCATTTTGATTATTGAATCATAATACATAGGGTGGTGACGGAAATGTCAAAACAAAAGAATACATACAATACGCTGGATAAGCAAAAAAGCAATTGGAGTGTCCTGCTTGGGGCCGCTTTCTTAATGGGAGCTTCGGCAATCGGTCCAGGATTTCTTACGCAGACTGCCGTTTTTACGGAACAGTTATTGGCAAGCTTCGGTTTTGTCATCTTGATGTCCATTATTTTGGATATCGGGGTTCAGGTAAATGTTTGGAGGATTATTGCAGTCTCGAAAAAGCGGGGACAGGACATTGCGAATATGGTGCTACCGGGTCTGGGCTATTTTTTGGCGTTTGCCGTCTCGTTAGGTGGCCTAGCTTTTAATATAGGTAACATAGGTGGAGCGGGCCTTGGGATGAATGTGCTGTTTGGGCTGGATGTGCGCATTGGCGCGATTATCACTGCGGCCATTGCCATCGGGATCTTCCTATCGAAAGAAGCAGGGGTGGCGATGGACCTGATTGCCAGGGTATTGGGGCTGATGATGGTCCTGCTGACACTCTTTGTAGCATTCCAAAGCAATCCGCCGATTGGGGAAGCGGTGATGCGCACCTTTGCGCCTGAAACGATAGATGTGTTCGCCATTATTACACTAGTCGGAGGGACGGTGGGTGGTTACATCACGTTTGCGGGAGGGCACCGCCTGCTTGATGCTGGGATCAGCGGTAAAGAAAACCTCCATCAAGTGACCAAGAGCTCGGTTTCCGGAATTGTTATCGCCTCCATCATGCGGATATTTCTTTTCCTAGCCGTATTAGGGGTAGTGGTTACAGGATTTGAGCTGGATCCGAAAAATCCTGCGGCATCTGTTTTTCAGCAGGCAGCAGGGATTATCGGGTATAAAATGTTCGGGCTAGTCCTTTGGGCAGCAGGTATTACTTCCGTTGTCGGTGCCGCTTACACCTCGGTATCCTTTTTACGAACCTTATCAGATAAAATCGACCGTAATAATACGAAGGTAATTATCGGCTTCATAGTTGTTTCCACCATTATTTTTGTACTAATTGGAGAACCGGTGTTACTTCTTATCTTAGCAGGTGCCTTTAACGGATTGATTCTACCGATTGCGCTAGGGACCTTGCTGATTGCGGCCTATAAAAAATCCATTGTGGGCGATTATAAGCATCCGTTGTGGCTGACCATTTTTGGGGGTATCGTCTTTTTGGCAACTGCGTATCTTGCGGGCGTGACGTTAATAAATCAGGTGCCCAAATTATTTTCGTAAATGTAGGAGAGCTGATCTTAGCTCTCTTTATTTGCTTGGAGAAGTGGTGCCGGGAATTAGATTATGCCGTGTAGATAAGGTTATAATAAAGGTACTACTGAATAAGAAGGGGATAAAATGACAATCGATACTGCAAAATTAGGCTGGAATTTCGACAATACGTATAGCCGACTGCCGGAAAAGTTATATTCTACGATAGATCCAAATCCTGTATCTTCGGCTAAGATGATTATTTTCAATCACTCTTTGGCGGAATCTCTCGGGTTAAATGGGGAAGCGCTACAGGAAGAAGAGGGATTGGCGGTTTTAGCTGGAAATGAAGTTCCTCCAGAAGGGGCATCATTGGCGCAGGCCTACGCAGGTCATCAATTTGGAGGCTTTACGATGCTTGGTGACGGTCGCGCTTTGTTGATAGGGGAGCAGATCACTCCTGGTGGCGAACGGTTTGACATCCAATTGAAGGGATCGGGGCGGACGCCATATTCCCGTGGGGGAGACGGTCGAGCGGCACTGGGACCGATGCTTCGGGAGTATATCATCAGTGAAGCGATGCATGGACTTGGCATTCCGACGACACGCAGTCTGGCTGTCGTGACTACTGGAGAAAGAATCATGCGGGAACGGTTGCTGCCTGGTGCGATCATGACAAGGGTGGCTTCCAGTCATTTGCGAGTCGGGACATTCCAGTATGCGGCGAACTGGGGTTCTGTGGAGGAGCTTCGGGCCTTGGCTGATTATGCAATAGAGCGGCATTATCCGGAGATAGGAAAAGTGGAAGAGCGTTACCTGGACTTTTTCAAGGCGGTGATGAAGCGTCAGGCTGCACTGATTGCAAAATGGCAACTGGTCGGTTTTATCCATGGGGTAATGAACACGGACAATATGACAATCAGCGGAGATACGATTGATTATGGACCTTGCGCATTCATGGATGTGTATGACCCGAAGACAGTTTTCAGTTCCATTGATGCTCAAGGGCGTTATGCGTATGAGAACCAGCCTCGTATTGGCGGGTGGAATCTGGCGCGCTTTGCGGAAGCGCTTTTGCCGTTGCTTCACCAGGAACAGGAAAAAGCGGTGGAGATTGCTCAAGAGGCACTATATGAATATTCCGGACTGTATAAGAGTCATTGGCTTGCGGGTATGAGAGCGAAGTTGGGAATTTTTAATGAAGAGAAAGAAGACGAAGCACTAATTGATGAATTGCTCGGTTTGATGAAGGAGCATTCTGCTGACTTTACGAATACGTTCCGGATGTTGACGTTAGATAACACAATGGATGCGTTGTCCGGGAAACCTGAGTTTGATGCGTGGCATGGGAAATGGCAAACTAGGCTTGAAAGACAACAGGAATCGAAAGAAGCTGTTCATACGCTGATGAAGCGCAGCAATCCTGCGGTAATACCGCGCAACCACCGGGTCGAGGCAGCACTTGAAGCAGCGGTGGAGTTCGGGAACTATGGAGTGATGGAGAATCTGCTAAAGATTCTGAAATATCCATTTGCGCATACGGAAGAGCAGGAAGATTATTGTGCGGTGCCTGGAGATTCGGCGGGGGATTATCGGACTTATTGTGGGACGTAGGGACAGGTCCGTTGTCCCGCTTGCTGCGGGCGCGGTCAGGTCGGAGGGACAAAGTTTTGGCCAAGGGGAAAGCTGCACTTGGCCCCTTACCCCTCACCGTAAAACTCATTGGCTTTTTGGGCAGAAAGATGTAAGATTATGTTGAAAGAGGTGGGAAAAGATGCAACAACAATTGGACCGTATGGAGGAAATGCTTACTAGTCTAATCTCTATAGTTGGGAATATTAACAGTGAACAAAAATTGATGAAGGCTGAGCAAATGGAGATGAAGGAAGACATTTCTGAAATAAAAACTGAGCAAATGGAAATGAAGAAAGATATTTCAGAAATGAAAAAAGATATCTCCGAAATGAAAGCAGAACAAGTAGAGATGAAGACAGAAACTTTTATTATGAAAGAAGAAATGAAGTTAATGCGGGTAGAAAATGAAAAACGGCATTCAGAGGTTATGAATCGCTTTCACACATTAGAAGCGGACCACGAACACACATGGGAGAAAACCGTTAAAAATGAAAGGGAATTTGCGGTTTTCAAAAAGCAATTTGAGCTACAAAACACCGATGTCTAATCCACAGGTTTATAGAATACTCATATCTTAAAACTCCATTTTAAATCCACATAACACTGCAGGTTTAGATCATTTCACTAATTTCATCATGATAGGAACTTAGCCCTGATTCCATGGGTATTAGACTGTTAAAGAAAAAAGAGGTCGGGAGATTACATTCTCCCGACCTCTTTTCCGTTGAACCGAATAATAACGTATGTCGATGAATTTTTCCAGGATAAATATTGGTAGATGATGTGGACGACCAGAAAATAGGCAACGGCCACTCCATTTAGCGCCAAACGAAGCTGCAGAAGTTCTAATGGTTCAATCAAACTGGCAAATCCAAAACTGATAATCCAAAGCCCAACCAATACCAGAAATCCAACCCAGTACCAATCCATCTCATAACTTGAAGGCGCATTACCCAATTGTTGCCGTTTCTCCATGATGCACGCTCCTTGGGTGTGCCATAAAAGAAATCAACGCTATATTCGTATGTTCATGGGACGGTGAAAAGAACTGGATGGGGCACGTGACCTGTCCCCGGAAGGATTTTTGCGACCTTTGACGAATTGGTCAATAGACATATGAGGAGGAGTTCAAAATGAGACAAAAGTGGTCTGAAGAAATGCCTGTCGTGCAGTTCCGCATTGCAAGACCGACAGATCAGCTGGATAAAGTTGTGGAGTTTTATATGAAAGGGGTGGGGTTGAAGGTTATCGGCTCCTTTAATGAGCACGACGGTTATGACGGGGTGATGCTTGGGTTGCCTGGTTTTGCTTATCACTTGGAGTTCACCCAGCATAAGGATGGAAGCCCGTGCCCAGCGCCAACCGAGGATAATCTTTTGGTGTTTTATATTCCCGACAGAGAAGCGAGAGACCGGATTGCAGGGAACTTGGAGACGATGGGTTATTTGCCGGTTGAGCCTGAAAATCCTTATTGGGGCAAGAGAGGGATTACATTTGAGGATCCGGATGGGTGGCGCGTAGTGTTGCAGAATACGGCGGGGATAGGACCGAATTAACGGGGACAGTTTCTTCGTCCCATTGTGGGACGAGGAACCTGTCCCTATAATTATCTAGCCAGCCCTCTCTCAAATGCGGCTAAGTGATTCAAGGAAGCATCTTTTAATCTGGTAAATACATTTCGGATGTCAGTAGGTATATCAAAATCAAGGAATTTTTCATACATCGCGATATTTTCTATTTCTCCTTCTACACCTGCTGCATATGCATTCTTTATCGTTGCAGGGGGAGTGACGAATTGTGGTGATATGTCTTGTGGTACTGGTACTTGATATCGATTAAAAAGTTGAAGCAATGCGGAAATATGTCTGAGTTCCGCTTCCTGTATTCTTGCGAAAGTCCGGATATAGCCAAAGGTGCCAAGTATCTTGTTGTATCTTGTTTGTGCCAGGTATTCATCCTGAAGGGCATAGGTAAGCATTTCACGCAGTGTTAAAGAGGTAGCATTTAATGCCCCCTTTGCACCATAAGTATCGAGAGTCTGGCGGTATTGGTTGATGTACTGATACTGGTAGGGGTAATGATTCGAAAACATATTTGCTCATCCTCCTGGGTGTTTGTGGATGAGATATCATATGCTGGCGTATTGGTTGGGTGCCAGTCGACACACAAGTTGGTCTATTTACAAGGGGACAGGTTCCTCGTTTCATATGTGGGACGACGGACCTGTCCCCATTGTTTTATGCTAAACTAATAGAAAACTACATACATAGGAGATTGAAGCTGATGAGTAATTCTACTTTGTTTGATTTTGTAGGGAAATTTTCTGCTGTGCTGGGTGAGCTGGCTGGACGTGTGGAGGCTTTATTGATGGAGCAGCCTCAAGCTACGTTGACACAAGCTCGACTTTATAGCGAGATTTTGGTGAAAATGATCTGTGAGGAAGAGGGGGTTGAGGAGGTCTATCCACTTAAGCCATTTGAGAAGATTAATAGATTATATAAACAGGACCTTATTACGGATGAGGTATATACCAAGCTGGAATGGCTCAGAAAGAAAGGGAATGTAGCCACACATCAGGTAAAAGAAGTGGAGCTAGGGGAAGCTGTTCAAGCTCACAAATTTCTTTTTGACCTAAGTGTCTGGTATGCGGAAATCTATGTAAGCCATGAGTTTGAAGCTCCAGTCTATCAGCTTCCTGTTAAACAGGTGCAAGAAGAAAAGGTCTTGAAAGAGGATGAGCTGAAGAAATTAATGGAGCCGTATCTCCAAGATACTCTTAATAAGTTGTTGGATATCCAGGAGCAATTGGATTTGCTGAAGCAGGAGAAAGCGGCTGATGCAGTAGCGGAGTCTGAAGTGGCTGCCACATCAGATTTGCAAGTACATACCAAGAAAACAGTGAACCGCACAGTACCTTTAAGTGAAGAAATCCTGGCTGTGTTTCAACAGAACAACTACGAGAAAACGAACACGACCAAAAAAGCAGTGGAGTTTGTGCACGAGGAGAATAATCAGGTGATCTATCTTCTGGATAACTCAGTTCCAACCATCGTGCTTCACCCTGAATTGGTCCAAGCAAATTCAGATTCATTTAATATTCCAGAAAAGCCGCGTGCCAGCACAGCACTTAGACGATTTCCAAGAGGACAAAAGGACGGGAAACAGACATCTAACTTTGGATACCCATTTAAAGTCGAACAGGCGAATGAGTTGAATGAGATTTTGCAGAAAGTGAATAATCTGGTTTGAAACCGATGGGGACAGGTTCCTCGTCCCACTTAGTGGGACGACGGACCTGTCCCCTTGTCTACCTAAAGCAAGTTGAAAAAGGTCCTGTGACGGTATGAAAGCAAAGGAATCGTACCGCGAGCAAGAGGAAAAAGGTGCGGTGACGTCACAAAAGCAAAGGAATCGTATCGCGAGCAAGAGGAAAAAGGTGAAGTGACGGCACAAAAGCGGAGGAATCGTACCGCGAGTAAGCAGAAAAAGGTGCGGTGACGTCACAAAAGCGAAGGAATCGTACCGCGAGCAAGAGGAAAAAAGTCCTGTGACGGTAACAAAGAATAGATACCTTAAAAAAGTACAGAACATACCAAAAGAGTGCTAGTGATAGCGCTTACAATACAATCATCCCAGCAATATAATTAAGTTGTAATCATATGGATGACAATTTAAAGGGGGATTTAAGTGATGAAGAGAACGTGGAAGTCTTTATCGGTTTTACTTGTTGTGATGCTGGTCACGGCTTTGATGGCAGCATGCAGCGACAGCAGTGGGGGTAGCAGTAAGGTGAGTGTCGGGATTGTTTTGCCTACGAAGGACGAGCCTAGATGGGTTCAGGATGAGCAACGTTTCAAGGATGCTTTGTCCGATTCGAAATATACAACGGAGATTCTGTTCAGCCAAGGTTCTTCCGCTAAGGAAAAAGAGAACGTGGAAACATTGTTGAATAAAGGGATTGAGGTATTGATTATCACTCCTCATGATGGTGCTGCGGCAGCTTCTGCTGTGGAAGCGGCGAAAAAAGAAGGCGTAACGGTTATCTCTTACGACCGTCTGATTACGAACACAGATGCAGTGGATTATTATGTAACGTTTGATAGTGTGGCAGTTGGTGCGGCACAAGGGCAATACTTGATCGATAACTCAGAAGGCAAGGATGTTCCATTGTACCTGTACGCTGGTGCAGCTTCTGATAATAACGCATTCCTATTCTTCGAGGGTGCATGGAGCGTGCTTCAACCGAAGATCGCGGATGGTACTTTCAAGATTGCCAACTCCAGTGAAGCGGAAAAGCTAAAAGGTAAAGCGGAGCTTACTCGCGATGAAATGGGTAAGATCTTAGGTCAGGTAACAACTAACTGGGATCCAAACGAAGCGAAGAACAAAGCGCAAACTCACTTGACTGCTGCTGGTGCAGATCTTAAAGGTGATGTGGCAGTACTTGCTCCGAATGATGGAACAGCTCGTTCAATCGCGGACGTATTTGAAACAGATGGCGACATATCAAGCTTCCTTGTAACAGGTCAGGATGCGGAAAAAGCTTCCATCCAATATGTAATTGATGGCAAGCAATCCATGACAGTATTCAAGGATGTTCGTACGTTGGTGAAGGATGCAATGGGAATCGCTATTGAGATCCTTGACGGAAAAACTCCGGAAACAACTGGTGCTTATGATAACGGAAATAAAGAAGTTAAAGCGAAGCAGACGGATGTTATCGTGGTGGATCAGGAGAATGTGAAGAAGGAACTGATCGATTCCGAGTACTACGAAGCAAGCGAGTTTACTGGACTATAAGATAGGTTGCGGGATAGTGGTTCTTAACCGCTATCCCGTCATTGTCAGTGCTTTTGTTAGGCTCTTTTCACAAGAAAATGGGCTTTTGTTAAGGGGGGATAAGCATGAGTGAATTTATTTTGGAGATGAATCAGATCTCGAAGGAATTTACGGGAGTGAAGGCGCTTAGCGATGTGAATTTCAAGGTGGGAACAGGCGAAATTCATTGCTTGATAGGGGAGAACGGTGCGGGCAAGTCCACGCTGATGAAGGTGCTGAGCGGGGTGTATCCGTATGGAACCTATGAGGGCGATATCGTGTTTGAAGGCGATGTACAGCAGTTTAACAAAATCAGTGACAGTGTGAAAACAGGCATCGCCATCATCTATCAGGAGCTGGCTCTGTTTCCGGACCTGACGGTGTATGAGAACATTTTTGCCGGAAATGAAGTGAAGCATGGCGGCTTTATCGATTGGAACAAGACGATTGTCGAAGCGAAAAAGCTCCTTGAAAAAGTGAAGCTGGACATTACACCGGACACGCTTGTGAAGGATTTGAGTGTCGGAAAGCGTCAGCTGGTCGAAATTGCAAAGGCACTCAGTAAGGACGTCAAACTATTGATTCTGGATGAGCCGACTGCCGCACTTAATGAGGACGACAGCGAAAACCTGCTTGACCTATTGAGAGATTTGAAAAAGCAGGGAATCACCTGCATCATGATCTCCCACAAGCTGAAAGAGGTCATCTCGATTGCTGACAAGGCGACCGTTATCCGCGATGGAAAGACCATTTGTACGCTTGACGGGGCAAAAGGGGAAATCACCGAAAGTGTCATCATCAAAAACATGGTGGGACGCGAGATTGCGGATATCTATCCGAAACGACCCGACCAGGTAATTGGTGAGAAAATTCTCGAGCTGCACAACTGGTCCGCCTATGATCCGCAGCTTGGCAGACAAGTAGTGAAAAACGTGAATATGCATGTAAAAAAAGGCGAGATTGTCGGAATCGCAGGGTTGATGGGCTCGGGAAGAACAGAGCTTGCCTTGAGCATTTTCGGCAATGCCAAGGGCTATAAATTGCAGGGGGATATAGTCTGGGACGGCAATTCCTCGATGCTGAAGCATACGAGTGATGCCATCAAAGCGGGAATCGCCTACGTAACAGAGGATCGGAAGGGTGATGGGCTGTTTCTTTTACAGGATATAAAGAGTAACATTACCGCTGCCAATCTGAAGGGCATCGCTTCAAGCGGAGTCATCAATGATAACGAGGAGATCAAGGTGGCCGATGGGTATAAGGATTCCCTTCATATTAAAGCTTCCTCGCTCGAACAGCTTGTTGGAAACCTGAGCGGTGGAAACCAGCAGAAGGTGTCGATCGGAAAATGGCTTTTTGTCGGACCGAAGCTGCTGATCCTCGATGAGCCGACTCGCGGTATCGACGTTGGGGCGAAGTTTGAAATCTATACCGTGATGAACAAGCTGATCGATACTGGCCTTAGCATCATCATGATTTCATCCGAGCTTGGAGAAGTGCTTGGTATGAGTGACAGGGTGTATGTCATGGCACAGGGAGAAATAAAAGGGGAGCTTGCGATTGCGGATGCTGATCAGGAAAGAATCATGCAGCTCGCAACGCTTTAGGAGGTTAATAGAATGAAAGTAATACAAGAAGCAAGAACGTTGATCCATGAAAATATTCGCGACTATGGCATGTACATCGCGCTATTCGTTATTATTCTTACTTTTTCCATCATGACGGACGGACTCTTCATGAGTTCCCGTAATATCAGTAACCTGCTTGATTCTGCAGGTTATATCGCAGTGCTTGCGGTCGGGATGACCCTCGTCATCGTCATCCGTCATATCGATTTGTCTGTGGGGTATGCTGCCGGGTTCCTCGGGGCGATTGCCGCTATTCTTTTGACACAAAATGGTGTACCGGTATTTGTGACGATTCCTATCATTCTAGTATTAGGTGTGGCAATCGGACTGTTCAACGGGGTGCTGGTTGCGAAGATCGGAATTCCTTCCTTCGTTGCCACGCTTGCGGGGATGCTCATTTTCCGAGGTGCCCTCCTGCAGGTGACGGAAAAGACAGGAACCATCATCATCCAGGATGACAAATTCAATGCGATCGGGAACGGCTTTATACCTTCCCTTGTGCAGGTGAACGGTCTGCACTTATTAACCTTGCTCGTTGGAGTTGTTGGTATTCTATTATACATTTACAGTGAATTCTCAAATCGTAAAAATAAGATTAAATATAACTTTGAAGTGGTGTCAAAGCCGATTTTCGCATTAAAACTGTTGTTTGTTTCCGGAATCATTGGTTACATTACGTGGATCTTGGCAGGCTATAACGGCTTCTCCTGGACTGTTATTATCATGTTATTGGTCGTTATCGTCTACCATTTCCTTACTACGAAAACAGTGCTTGGCCGCCATATCTATGCGGTCGGAAGCAATCCGGAAGCTGCTCACCTTAGTGGGATCAACGTGAAAAAGATTACTTACATCGTGTTCGGTTCGATGGGAATGCTTGCTGCACTTTCCGGTATCCTTTTCACGGCACGTCTGCAATCGGCAACAACTACTGCAGGAACGCTTTTCGAGCTTGATGCCATCGCGGCAGCCTATGTTGGGGGCGTATCCTCTGCAGGGGGAGTCGGAAAAGTGACAGGTGCCATTATCGGTGCAATCGTAATGGCGTCCTTATCAAGCGGGATGAACCTGCTTGGTGTCGGCATCTCGTATCAGTATATGATCCGTGGTGGAGTGCTTGCTGGAGCAGTAATCTTTGATGTGATGACTCGTAAAAAACGTTAATAGTTTGAGGGGCTGTAACTGGTCCCTCTGCTTTTTTATCTCCTTCGTTTCCTCTAGCAAAATATCCTACAAAAACTTTTAATCTGCCAATCATTGGTTCTATCAGCAAGTATTGTGCAATTTTGAATAGATGATATGATGAAATTAGCATCATGGAGGGGAAGGAGACAGATCTCTTGCGGAAAACTAGTATTATTGTGCTATGCATTTTGATTGCAATTCTATGTAATTTTACCCTCGTATCCGCCAACAAAGTTTTTCGCTCGGATTGGAAAATGCCTCCGAAGGTAACCGAGAGCGAGGAGCAGCATCGCCTCGTCATCATTACGCAAGATAGGGAGACACCCTTCTGGGATGAGGTCGCGAGCGGTGCGATGAGGCAAGCCCAGATGGAAGGGGCAAGCCTGGAGGTCTGGGGAAGCTACGGAAAGAACGAGGAAGAATTTTTGAAAAGCATCGAAATAGCCATTCAGTCAAAAGTGGATGGCATTATCATACAAGGACTCGACACCGAGGAGTTCAAGGACCTCACGAAAATCAAGGCCTCCTTTTATGGTATTCCCATCATCACAGTTGCGAATGATGTGCCGATGAATGAGAGCCTTCGCAGAACGTATGTCGGTTCGGATCAATATCTGGCCGGAAAAATGATAGCCCGCGAGCTTTTAGCCGAGATGGGAGAGGAAGGCAGTGTCGTGCTCATGTACGACAGACAGGAGGAATTTTACCAACAGGAGCGTTTGAAAGGAATCGAGGAAGTACTGCAGTATTACCCTGACATCGAGATGGTTCATGCAGCAACCGAAGATACCCGGGAGCATATCACCGCTTCCACCAGGGACGTGCTGAACAAGGAACCGGATGCAAAAGCCTTCATTGCGGTCAATGCCAATGTGGCGGGGGCCATGATCAAGGAAATTGGTAAGCGCTCTCAGGTTGAACCGTATCACATCTATTCCTTTGACGATGGACCGGAGTCATTGACTTTGCTGAGGCAGGGGAAGCTTGACGGAATGATCGAGCAGTCGCCGGAAATGATGGGGCAGGTCAGTGTGCAGCTGATGATGGAATGGCTGAATGGCGTGACCGTGCCACTTGATAAAAGCGGATATTTAACGGAGATTACAATCCTGAAAGCGGCGGATGTGCAATGACCAGTATCCAAAAGAAAATATTGACGCTCACCTCGGTTGTACTGGTCATCATGTCGGTAATTTGGTTAGCGCTTACATACTACAACCATAAAACCCAACAGCAGTACAATGAGATCCTGCAGCGGTATTTAAGCATGAACGAGGTGACGACCGCGAGCCAGCAGGTCATTACCGATCTCAACAACTATATGATACAGCCCTCCAGAGGGAACCGAGAGCGGCTGGACGAGAGCAAGGAGAAGATCCAACAGGCGAAAAATGACGTCTCCAAGCTGCGGAACACGGAAAACAATTTTACCCTGACGAACTACATCAACCTGATTGATAGCTTTATAGAAACGACCGACCGCCTGCTTCTGTTCCACTCGGAAAATGACAGTGAAGCCTCAGCAAATGAATTTACCGAAGCGACGCGAATCTCCACATATATGTCGGAAATGTCACTCGCACTCCTTGATACGGAGCTGAAGACGTACAACCGCTTTTACAGAGGGATTATCGAGCAATCGGGAGAGGTCATGAAGCTCGGAATTTGGGTGTTACTTTTGATTGCATGCGTACTTCTGCTTGTGACGTACTGGTTTTCGTTGAGTATTACGAGGCCGGTATACAAGCTGACGAAAGCGGCCAATGAGCTCTCCAAGGGGAATTTCGGCCAGCCGGTCAAGGTCGATACGAATGATGAAATCGCCTTTTTGGCAAAAACCTTCGACCGGATGCGGATCAACATCAACAATCTAATTTCGGAGATCAAGCATAAGGCCCAGCTCGAGCGCGAACTCCAGGAGAGCAAGTTGCTCCTGCAGGAAAGCCAATTTCGCAGCCTGCAAAGCCAGATCAACCCGCACTTTCTTTTTAACACATTAAATACCTTGTCAAAAAAGGCGTACCTCGAAGGCTCGGAGGAAACGAGCGATCTCCTGGTGAGTGTGGCGGGCATCCTGCGCTACAACCTGAAGCAATTGGATCGTTCGGTGACGCTACATGAAGAAGTGGTCGTTCTAAAGCAGTACATGGATATCCAAAAAGCCAGGTTCACAGACCGACTCCACTTGCATATGGAAGTCGATCCAACTTGTCTCGGAATGAATATTCCCGCGCTGACACTTCAACCGATTATCGAAAATGCCGTCATTCATGCAGTCGAGCCGAAAGAGGACGGTGGCGTCATCTGGTTTAGAGTGATGGATGAAGTGGACCACGTCCGCATTGAAATCGAGGACGATGGAATGGGAATGTCGGAAGAAAAAAGACTGCAGATTATCAACGAAACGCCGGTCCTATCAGAAGGCCATTCAACAGGAATCGGCTTCAGCAACGTCGTCAAACGCCTCCGCCTTTTCTACGGCTATGAGGATGTCATCGATATCGAAAGCACGGAAGGCCGGGGTACGAAGGTCATTTTGAAAATAAAAAAACAAGGAGTCGATGCGGCATGATAAAACTCCTGATCGTGGATGATGAACAAATAGAACGCGAAGGTATGCAAGCCATTCTGGAAAAAGGGTTTCCCGGAATTGTAATCAGGCAGGCCAAAAACGGTAGAATGGCAGTGGAGATGGCGGTGGAATTCCAGCCTGATTTGATATTAATGGATATAAAAATGCCAGGAATGAACGGACTTGAGGCGGTGGAGCTGATCAGTGCCGACCATCCTGCAGTGAAATTCATCATGGTCACCGCGTTCGACACCTTTGACTATATGAAGCAGGCAATCAAGCTTGGTGTAAAGGACTATGTACTAAAACCGAGCAAAGCAAGCGAAATCGTGGTGACAGTCGGAAAAGTGATCGGCCAGATCAAAGAGGAGCAGACAAAGCTGGCAGAAAGCAGGGTGCAGCAGGAAGCGTTGCAGAAAACCCTGTCGCTTGTAGAAACGGACGTCGTGACTCAGCTCCTGTTCGACCATGTGCATGAAGTACATCTGGATATGCTGGTCGAGATGCTAGATACGCCGTCGACAGATGAGATGTTTGTGATGCTCTTGATGCTGCCTGAAGGTTCAGAGTATCTTTATCCATCTGTGAAGGAAAAGGTGAGGGCGACAAAGAGCGGATGGATCGGAGCATTGTACGGTTTGCAGCTTCCGGTTATCGTATTTCGTGATCGGTCGAGGTCGTACCGGACGCAGGCGACAGCACTTGCTCGAGAAATCCTGGCTTTAGGAAGTGCCGATCCCGGAAAAGGCTTGTTTGTGGGGATCGGAAGCGTGTGTGACTCGCTGAATCGGATACGGGAATCCTATCATGATGCGCTCATGGCAACAGTCAATACAGGACTGCCTGTGAAGTATCGGTTTTTTTCGGATGTTCCGGTCATGGGGGCAGTCAGTGAGGCGGACCTGAACAGGCATCAGAAAAAAGAATTTGCCGATGAAGTCAGGCTTGGACAGTGGGACGAGATCCGTTCTTATGTAACGAACATGATTCAATGCTTGGAGAAGGAGCGGGCTGAGCTATTGCATACACAGCAACGGGTGCAGGAGGTGCTATGGGTGGCCTCACGAGTGCTGAGTGAAATGGGGATGGAGATCGGTACGCCGATGTATTCTTTTAACCTATTGGACTACCGTCAACTTCGGACAGAAACGGGGCAGCTTCTGGATCGTATGAGGCAGGCCTATATCGGGCATTACGCTCGCATGGAAGCGGACACGATGCACCAATTGAAGCAGTTTATCATGGAACACTCCCATGAGGACATCACACTTGATGCCCTGGCGGATAAAGTAGGACTCAGCCCGATCTATATCAGTAAAATGTTCAAGGAAAAGCTAGGCGTCAACTATATTGATTTTCTTACAGAATGCCGCATCGAAAAAGCGAAGAGGCTGATGGGGGATCCGGAGAGAAGCATCAAGGAAATCACCTTTGAGGTCGGCTATCACGATCCGAACTATTTTTCTAAGGTGTTCAAGAAAATGTGCCAAATGTCTCCGAAGGAATATAGGAAAACATTGCTTGGCAATAAAGTGTGATCAGGATAAAAGGAGGAGAGGCAAATGGGTTTTTGGCGTGTTTTATTTTTCATGTTGGCACTGGCGCTTGTCAGTGTTGCCTCTGCTTGCGAAAATACAGTGACAACATTGAAGCCGGTGGTTCCTACTAAGCTTTCTGAAAAAGAAACGGTCGATGATGGCAAAATCAAAATCGGTTTCTCGATGGATACACTTGAGGAAGAACGTTGGCTGAGGGATAGGGATCTGTTCAAGGCGGCGGTGGAGGCCTTGGGAGCGGAAGTGAAGATACTCGCGGCAAACGGGGATGACGCCGAACAGGTGCTGCAGGCCGAAAAGCTAATCGCAGAAGGTGTCGACTTGCTAGTGGTGGTGCCGCATAATGCCGAGGCGACCGCAGCCATCGTCAACAAGGCGCATCTCGCCGGTATAAGGGTTATCTCCTACGATCGCTTGGTGAAAAACTCGGATATCGACCTGTATGTTTCTTTTGACAATGAAAAGGTGGGAGAGCTGCAGGCAGAGGCGATCACGAAGCTCGTCCCTAAAGGCAAATATGTCTACATTGGCGGGGCGGAGACGGACAACAATGCACATCTGTTCAAAAAAGGCGTCTTTAATGTGTTGCAGCCACTGATTAACAAGGGCGACATTACGGTGGTGTATGACCAGTGGACGAAAAACTGGCTGCCTGAAAACGCCTTTGCCAACATGGAAGCGGCGCTAGCAGCCAACAATAATGACATTGACGCCGTCATTGCCGCCAATGACGCCACAGCTGGAAAGGTCATTGAAGCACTGGAAAAACAGGGACTCGCAGGCAAGATTCCTGTTGCCGGCCAGGATGCGGAGCTCATGGCGGCGCAGCGGATCGTCCAAGGAACACAGACGATGACTGTTTACAAGCCAATCCAAACATTGGCCCAAGAGGTTGCCGAGCTGTCAGTGCGCATGGCCAAAGGCGAATACATCGACACCGACCGTAAAGTCAACAACGGCAAGATAGAAGTCCCATCCGTCCTGCTCGCACCGATAGCGGTGGACAAAAAGAATATGGATGAAACGGTCATCCGAGACGGATTTCACACGCGTGAAGACGTGTATCGATGAGACAGGGGGACAGGTCCCATGTCCCGCCCTAGGCCGGGACGAGGGACCTGTCCCCGTGTTATGATAGTGGGAAAAGGAGGAGACGACAATGGACTTTATTGCGCTTGATTTTGAGATAGCAAACAATGATTTGAGCAGTGCCTGTTCCATTGGGATGGTGTTTGTGGATCAGAACAGGATTGTGGACGAGAAGTACTTTTTGATTCAACCACCAGGGATGAAGGTGGATAAATCCTTCTCGAAGGTGCACGGATTGACGGAAGAGGATTTGAAGGATGCGCCGACATTCGATGAAGTATGGGCTGAAATCAGCGGGTTCTTTCATTCGGATACCTTGGTTGTTGCACACAACGCCTATTTTGACATGAGTGTTTTAAAAACCACCCTGCTTCACTACTCCTTGGAGATGCCGGAATTCAAATATGCCTGCAGCATTCCGATAAGCACGCGCGGATTGAACGGATTCAAGGTGGGGGGATCGCTGAAGGCAAGAGCCGAGCATTTTGGTGTGGAGCTTGACCATCATCATAATGCCCTGTCCGATGCAAGGGCATGTGCGGAAGTGGTCTTGCGATGTGTGGACATGAAAAAACGGAAGTCGCTCCAAAGCTTCTGCAGCACGTACTCATCGATTCCGGTTAAGAGCTTTGTAGAGTTGAAACCTCAGACGAGTTTTTACACAAAAACAAGAACAAGAAGGTCGAATGTGAGGAAAACATTCAACGCTGTTTCGGTAAGTGATATCACCCCTACCGCCACTGCATTTGATGACAAGCATCCGCTTTTTGAAAAGAACCTCGTCTTCACGGGCGAACTGACCAGCATTGACCGTGCGGAGGCCATGCAACTGGTGGTTGATAAAGGTGCCGTCATCAAAAGCGGAGTCAGCGGCAAGACCGACTACCTCATTGTAGGACAGCAGGACCCTACGATCGTTGGCCCTGACGGACTCAGCACGAAGGAAAGAAAAGCCCACGAATTGATGAAAAAGGAAAGCAAGATAAAAATTTTACAAGAAGAAGAGTTTTTGAAGTTGATAGGGACAGGTTCCGTGTCCCACTGAATGGGACGAGTGACCTGTCCCCAAATTACGTTTGATACATCCTCCTAGCGGGAACAAAGAACGATAGCGAACTTTGTGAGGAGGAAAACAATATGAGCAAAACGATTTTCATAACAGGTGCCGGTACAGGCCTTGGCAGGGGAGCTGCACTTGTCCTTGCCAGGAACGGCCATCGTGTGATTGCGACGACGGAGCTGACTTCCCAGAAGACGGATCTTATGCGCGAGGCGGAAGAAAAGGGGCTGGATATGGAGGTTTTTAAGCTCGATATCACGAACCGGCTCGACTTGGAGGAGATCGATAAGTATGATTTTGATGTATTTGTGGCCAACGCTGCAATCAATGAAGGTGGACCGCTTGGGGAAGTGCCGATGGAAAGGTTTCGCGCGTTGTTTGAGGTGAATGTATTTGCCACCCTTGAGACTGTTCAGTATGCGGCCCGTAAGCTGGTGAAAAAAGGATCTGGGAAGATTGTCTTCATGAGCTCCATGGCCGGCATTTCTGCAACCCCATATGTAGGGCCGTATACGGCAACCAAGCATGCGATTGAAGGGATTGCCCAAACGATGAAATCGGAGCTTGCAGAGTTCGGGGTTAAGGTGGCAACCATCAATCCAGGTCCATACGCAACTGGCTTCAATAAAAGGGCAGCAGAAGAAAAATGGAAATGGTACGAGGAAGAGAAGCATTTTACCAGAAAAGAAGATATGAAAGAACAGGAAAAACAACTAAAAGAATTCGATCCACAGGATATGATCGATGTCATGGTGGAAATCATCCCAGCAGATCACCACAAATTCCGCACCGTCCATCCGGAAGAAACAGAAAAGCATCTGAAGGAAACAGAGCAGGAGCGGTGGGGAATGGAGATTTGAATGAATAAATAAAGAAGGGGCCTGACCCCCGGTGCGTTAATGCTTTAACGTGGCGGGGGTCAGGCCCCTTCTATTCAACCAAGAGTTGATATGCTAAAATCCACCCTGATGCTATGATGATTGTAACAGGGCGCTCTGTAATTCGAATTGAAGGGGGTTGTTGGATAGGTAATGTTGAATACACAGTTGATTGGGAGTTTTATTTCATCTTTGCGCAAGGAGAGGGATTTTACACAGGTGGAGCTGGCGGATAAGGTCAACGTATCCCATCAGGCGGTTTCAAAATGGGAACGCGGAGAAAGCATTCCGGATATCGGGACGCTTGTGGAGCTCAGCAGAATATTTGATACAAGTGTCGATAGGATCCTGGAAGGTGGAGATAACGGGCAATCGAGAATAGGAGGAGTGGTAGAGAGGCTGTCCTTCAATGAACCGGCAGCTGCCGCAGACCTGATCAACCAGGGGGAATCCGACCTCGAGGGCTTGGTCTCCATTGCACCAATCGTAAAAGGAAGCTTGATGGAAAAAGTCATCAGCAAAGTGGATGGGAATAAGTTTTCGTTGGACCACCTGATTGGCCTAGCTCCTTTTCTGGAAAAAGAAACCTTCACTGAGGCTGCCGGAAAAATGCAAATAGAGAACGTTACCTGGAAGCAGATCCGTTCCTTGGCACCTTTTGTTGAAAAAGAGCTTCTACAAAAGCTGATGGCTAGCAGTGAAAACCCTCCAAGCATCCAGGATGTGATAACTCTTGCGCCATTTATCGGTAGCGGTGTGGATGAGCTGGTAGAGAGGACGGATCTTGCTGATGTGACCTGGGAGCATGTGAAGATTCTTGCACCGTTCCTGTCCGAGGAAGGTCTATTCATCCTCATTGAAAGAACAGAAGAGGAAGGAATTTCCCTGCAGCAATTCAAGTCAATCGCACCATTTTTAGGGGAGAACAGCCATAAAGTCGCAGCGCGTCTAAATGTCACAGGTTCAGATGGATCTGATGTGGTGAAAATAGCTCCTTTTGTAAAAAGGGAAATACTCGGTGAATTACTCGAGAAGCTGGATTTCCAATCTGTCAGAATCGAGCACCTGGTGAAGCTTGGTCCCTTTCTAGAAAAAACAAAACTATCAGAATTAGTCATCAAGGCCATGGAAATAGAAGAAGTAGATCCGGTGCAAATGACTAGACTTGCCCCATTTTTACAGCAGAAATGATTAGTGGGGACAGGTCCAGTGCCCACTAAACGAATTCACAGGGGCCTGACCCTCGCTGCGTTAACGCATTAACGTAACGGGGGTCTGGCCCCTTCTTTAGTAGGGTCACAGAAACCTGTCCCCTCGCACTTTCCCCAAAGCCTCCTGACTGAATCTCTTCAGCTGTGAGTCTGGCATTGGGTCAAGGTTCTCTACAGCTTTTTCTGCAGCGGTGATGGCTTCTTTGGGACTGCCTAGTTCCGCTAGGATCAGTGCTTTGAAGGTGTCCTTGATATAGTGGTTGGTCAGGTCGATTGGGTGGTGGTTATCTATGGAGCCCACCTTTTCTATTGCTTGCAGGGCCTCGTCATAACGCCCGAGATAATAGAGGGCCTTTCCTTTTTCTAGGTTGAACCATGTATCATAGTCCTTCACTCGTTTGGGATCGGATAGGAAGCTCTCTGCTTTATCGAGCGCTTTGTTGTATTCCTTTTTTTCCGATATCAGTTCAATGATTTGAAACAATCTGTAAAAGTAGATGGAGGATGAGTGATCAGCAAATTCCCCGTATTGCTTCAGCTTTTTTAAATAATAGTCCATCTTTCTTTTATTACCGTCCATCCATGCATGTGCCGCAGCAAGCCGGTACAGGTCGTCGATCAGATAGAAAATCCGCTTTTCCTTGGAGAAGGAGAGCGCTTTTTCCATTGCGCCTACAGCAGCTTCGTATTCCCCGACAGCAAACAACAGGATTGCTTCATGATAGTCCAAATCAAGCCTTGCCAATGGTTCAATATAGACATGATTCTTTTCGATTTCCTTCCTTTCGGTCATGAAAGTTTCGAGAGCCTTTTTGTAGTCATGCTCTTGAAACGAAATATTCGATAGGAATATCCCGATTGCGGTCCGGTTGGAGGAGATATTCATCTGATCAAAAAGGTCAGTTGCCCTTTTCAAATGTTTCTGCCAGTCTGGCTTCTTTTCACGTTGAAGGGCATAGCTATAAATCTCCAATAGTCGGGCACCTTCGAACCCTTGCGTTAACTTGTCAACGATTGGTGCTATCAGTTCGATCAATTGCATAGATTTATCTGGTAGAACAGCAAGCGGTGTATTATGGATTTTCTCCGCTTGCTCCAAAACACTTCTCAGCTCCTCGGAACTTACTTCCTCCAAGAGATCTGTCATTTCCACGCCAAGCTGCACGGCAATATAGGTGAGGCTCTCCATGGAAGGGTTCGCCTTATTATTTTCAATCAAGCTGAGCATTCCCTTTGTAAGTCCTGTCCCAGCTAGTGTATCCAGGGTCATTTTCTTCTGTTTACGAATTTTTCGTATTCGATCTCCAAGCATTCGGATGAAGCACTCCTTCTATCGCCTATTTTGTTTAATTATATTAAACTTTTGCTTGAAAGGGAAGAGCGGTTTGTGATATGATTTGTTTAATGAAATTAAACTTTTTGAAAATTGGGGTGTTGTTAATGGAGGAAAGCTATAAATTAAAAAGGGCAACCTATCATCTTTATACGTTTATGATCAGTAAGCTTGTTGCTTCATTTGGTGCTCAGGTCTATACATTCGCAATCAGTTTTTACATTTTACAGACAACGGGATCGGCAACGAGCTTTGCGGCGAACCTGATATGCAATATTTTCCCCCGTACACTGGCAGCTCCATTTGCCGGAGTCATCACAGACCGATATTCTAGAAAAAAGATTGTCATCGTCTCGCAGATTGCCACCACCTTGGCGATAACAGGTCTTCTTATTTTTATCCTTGCATCAGGACTCTCCCTCCCGGCTGTTTATGTCACTACATGTATTTTGTCGCTTACCTCCATGTTTTCCGGTATTGCATTCACTTCATCCATTACAGGACTCATTGATAAAGATCGAATCCAGAAGGCAATGGCCCTTAATCAAATGTCCATCTCCTTTGCCGCGATCGGTAGCCCTGCGGTAGGCGGATTATTGTATGGGACCGTATCCATTCCGGTATTTCTAATTATTTATATCATGGCTTCCATCATTGCCGTCATCCTTGAATCAACGATGAATTTCCGACTATTCACTGCCGGACAGAAAAAGGAAGCTGAAGAAACCGTGAAAGAGACCATGTGGCAAAGCATAAAAGCTGGAATAGGCTATCTGCGCCTGAAGCCTGTCATCATGATCATGCTTTGGATCAGTTTGCTCATCAATTTCCTTTTTGGGGCATTTGAAGTCGGGTACTCCTATATCCTGATTGAAAAATTGAGTGTGGAGTCCCAGCACTTCGGCTTGACCCAGGGGGCGTTCTCCCTTGGAATGCTGCTCCTGTCCATCTATTTTTCTGCCAGAAAAGAAGTTCGCTATCCACTTATAGTCTCCAAATGGGGGATAGTCGGACTTGGCGTCATCATGGGAGGCATTTCTCTGCCACTTGTACTGTCCATGTCATATTGGATACAATTTTCTTACTATATGCTGCTCATGTTCTGCTTTGGTTCCATGATTATAGTCGTCAACACCCCAATTCAAGTCATGCTGCAAAAAACGATCGACGACGAATACAAAGGACGGGTCTTTTCCATCATCGAAACAATGGCAATGGCACTCATCCCACTCGGCATGGTCATCTATGGCATACTCTATGACATCTTTCCAGGACAATGGGTACTGCTCCTTTCGGCAAGCATGCTCGTAACCGTCGTACTCATCATGGCAAGACCATCCGTCATCCGCAAAGCACACCCAGAAGTGATGGTCAAAAACAGGGAAAGCGTCGCCTGACGGGGACAGGTCCCTTGTCCCATCCACACTATGAACGCCAGCTCCTTGCATAATAGCAATGTGAGCAGGCGTTTTTCTATTCCAAACATGAATACAGGGGACAGACCCCGCCACCTAGTTAAGGACCATCCGACCTGTCCCTCTGGTGTATAATATATATAAATTATTAATGGCGATAGGTGATGAAAAGATGGAAACAAGGGACTTCCTTTTGAATGAATTGAAGGTTATCGAGAAATGGGAAAAAGATCAAAAGGGCATATGGTTTTGGGAACGGTTGACTCGTCTGCCATTCAAGCTGCTTGATAAGGTGACGCCGAAATTTATCCAAACGAAGATCGGGAGCCTCCTGGATGAGCTTGGGAGCTATATCCAAAATGGCGGGCAGTATTTGACGAGTGAAAAGTCGGTGCTGCAATTTTATGAAAAGAAAACGGGGCGCAATACAAATGAGCTATCGGACATTCAAGCTGCACCTGTCAGCGAGATGAAACAGGTGTCACTTGAGCTCTCAAGTAGAAGAAAGACGGCTGCCACGCTACAGGGGGCAAGCACCGGAATAGGTGGTTTTTTTACACTTGCCATCGACATTCCGGCAATCCTTGCGATATCCTTGAAGACCCTTCAGGAGATTGCGGTCATTCATGGGTACGACCCTAACGACAAAAAGGAGAGGGTCTTCATTCTAAAATGCCTTCAGTTTTCCACAGCTGATTATGTCGGGAAGAGTGCCATTCTAAATGAGTTGGCAGATTTCAGAAACGACGAACGGAAATCAAGCGAAGTCATTTCCCAGCTCCAGGGCTGGCGAGAGGTGACATTGACTTTTACGGAGTCCTTCGGCTGGAAGAAGCTTTTTCAGATGGTACCGGTTGCCGGAATACTTTTCGGTGCGTTTGCCAATCGATCAATGATCAGTGATTTGTCCGAAACCGGGACGATGCTATATCAAAAGAGAAGAATTTTGGAGAGGCTTGAGAAGGTTTCGAGTCCAGTGAGCGAATAAAAGAGGAAAATCCCCGTCCAATTGATGGGGATTTTTTTTGGTCCCTGATTTTTCCTAGGCTTACCGTATTTTCTCACCGTTACGTAAGACAGCAAATATCGTTGTGCTCAAAAATTTGGATATACGATGAATTCTGACAGGTTTTCGTGCAAAAAAAAATTATGCACAAAAACTTTTTTTGCGATGAAAAAATGAGCTTCTATGCACAAAACGCAACATTCGATAAAAATCGACATAAATAATATCAAGAAAGACAAGGAATGCACTCTCCATCAAGAAGATTTACTAAAAAAGGAAATGTTTTGCTCGGTGAGTAATATAGCTAAGAAGGAGGAATATTTTCACATCACCAAAAAAGGAGGAGAAAGTATAACATGATAAACAGCTACACAAGGTTCGCCGCGACGGTCCTCATGCTACAAGTTGTAACCATTGCAATCTCCGGCGCGTTCGTGCTGAAACATTTTCCGCCCATCCATGTGATGAATGGAGTCATTGCCATCATCATTGCTGCCGTTTTACTAAAAGCAAAATGGAAGTGGACCCCGATCTTTGGCATTCTCTATGGACTTTTATTTTCTATTCTTACTGTGCCAAGTTTCATCATCTCGATGTTCCGCAGTATCGACCCGGAGTACAATGCGATGAGGGAGGCAAGCAATCCGTTCTTCGGTATCAGCTTTTTGACGGCATTGCTCGTTCTCACAGTCCTGATAAGCTCTATTGCCGGGCTCCTTGCCAACCAGGGCAGAATGACTGAAGATCCGTCATGGTTTCCTAAGCTAAAGGCTGCTCTATATGGAGCTACCACCATGGCACTTCTTGCAAGTATTTACCTTCAATTGCATTGGGTCACCGGTGTTAATGCCTCTACCATCGAGCAACTGCCGACTATCGTCATGAAGCCGGACTCAGCCGAACCTGCGACGATGGAAATAACAGAAGGTGAGCCGCTTGTTCTCCGTATCATCAACGAATCCGACAACGCCTGTCATATTTTCAGCTTTCCGGAGCTTGATGCAAGTGTGCATATGGAACGGGATCGTACCGGGCTGCTTGTCATCGATCCGGAGCCGGGAACCTATACGTACCAATGCAAGCCACACCATGATTATGTGAACGAAAACATTAAAGGGATGCTGACTGTCCACCCAAAATAATTCTTTCGGGAAATCCAGCCCACTTCCAGGTTGGGTTTTTCAGGTTTCTATCATATTTTGCGCAATAAAACTACTCCTAAAATATTATTTTTTTCAAGGTTTTTTAGGCGGAAATTATGGTAGGATAAGAAAAAATTAGTTTGATAGAACATAGGGGATGGGAATCATGCTGGAAGGTAAGATAATCAAATTCTATCGTGAGCTAAATGAAATAAAACAGAAGGATTTAGGAGAAGGGATTTGTTCAAGTACACATATCAGCAAAATTGAGAGGGGTCTCACAGAGGTCTCTGAGGAAACCATTCTATTGTTATCGAAAAGATTGGGCATCAGGATGGAGGAGGAGCTGGAGAACTATCGAAGGGTCGAATTGCTGTTAAAAGACTGGCATGCCGCGATCGTAAAGAAGCTCAAATCCAAAGCGGACTCCATCAAAGAGCAGTTGGATGGCATCCATCTATTGCATAGCCAGGATTTCTACCGTTCCTATACACTCGTGCTCACTAGGTATTATTTGTCTATCGGAAAGTCCGACGCAGCACAGGCGTTGCTAGCGGAAATGGACGTATGGACCGGTCTATCCGATTATGAGGAAAATATGCTTTTGCACATTAAGGGGATCTATCACTTAGGCGTAAAATACGATTACGTCACGGCTATTTCTTTTCTTGACCGAATCAGTCTGGAGCATTACCCGAATCAGGAATATTACTTTGATCTCGCCTTAGCATACAGTTCCCTCAATTCAAAGGTGCTTGCATTTTTCAATGCGAATAAGGCGCTGGCATTTTTCACTAAAATAAGAAGCTTTTCCCGGATTGTGGAGGCGGAAATGCTGATGCTCATTCAGTTGGAGCAGTCGGAAGATTATCAATTTCTAAGCAGTGAATATCATCGTTTGATCGATATGACAGGGGACTATGGCCTGGAGCATCAGAAAGCGATGCTGCATCATAATCTTGGCTATCTGAATCTGCGTCATGGCTTTTTCACGGAGGCGGGCCGATATTACAAAAAATCAATGGATTCGCGGGATACCTCTGATTCAAGATACCTCGGTTCGCTCGAAGGGTACATCAATTCCTTGACAAAAGAAGGGAAGACGACGAAGGAAAAGCTGCTGAAGCTGGTGGAAGAGGGTCTGGCGTTATGCAGGAATTTTACGGATTCGACCTTTAATCATCTCTTTACGATGCACCAGTTTTCCATTTTAGGGGAAGAAGAGCAGTATTATCACTATCTCGAGTCGCGGGCTTTCCCGCATTTTGATAAAAAGGGCTATGTCATGACGAAGGAGCATTATGCTGTGAAGCTGTTTGATTATTACATGTCCAAAAACGATATGGCGAATGCAAACCGCTATGCGGGTGCGCTCGTCGAGAAATTCAGGAGAAACAATCAATTTGTTTGAGATAAAAGCAAAGCCGCCCGCATCCCCTTTATGCAGGCGGCTTCCTTTTTGAGATTTATCTTAATCCGTATGCCTTAATGATTTCTTGCGTGATCTTGTTCCCTTCATCATCCCATGCGCTTGCTCTTAGGGAGACAAATTTTGCATTCTTAGGATTTTGAATGGAAGTTGTAAATGAGTCTCCCTCGCGAGTGAGCTTCACTTTCTTCCATGTTTTCCCTTCGTTGAAGGAAACTTCTAATGTTGCATTTTCGACATTTCCATAGTCCAGTGCAGTTTCCAATTTTGTCACGGAAATCTCAAGGTCGGTTGGACGGTTTGCCAATGCATCCCCATTTACATCTGTGTCCACCTTGTAGTTGAGCGACAGGAATGGAAGATCGTGCTTCCAGAGGTTCTCTCCCTCTTTATTCTTGGTCCAGAAGACCCATTCCGTATTGGTGAGGGTGGAAGTCCTGAAGCGTTCTGCATCACGCTTCGCTTCTGTCACGACACGGAGCTGGGTGCGCTCAACAGGAGCGATAATCCCGGACTGTAACGCTTGGCCCTTGCCTTCCTTCACTAATGTATCGCCATTGTAGAGCTTTATTGTCTGATTTTGGACGGAGTAGTTATAGTCTGCCCCTCCGGTATTTCCAACACCGCCATCAGCAAATGCAGGGAAATTGAATTGAAGATAATTTCCTTGGCGGTGTGGACCCCAGTATCCTGTACCAAGACTTGGACGGACAACAGGGGAGAACCAGTTTTCCACCACTTTCTGTCCGCCAGTGTATGTGGCAAGCGGCTGGCGGATTTCCCAAGGGGTATCCAGGAACTTTGCCATGTGATACCAGCTGGTACCCTCGGTTGCGGATACGTATTCCGTACGGGCTGTCGGGTAATTTACTTTGAAAAGGAACCCGACAGCGCCTCTTGTGTGAGGACGTAGGTCATATCGGAATTCGCCACCTGCCGCTTCGACATGGGAATTATAGCGGGTGTCGATTGTCACTAATTCCTTGTTCTTTGGAGCGTACTTCAAGTCTTTTGGTATGGAGCCTACATGCGCATCCACAAGGTCGTATACATAAGGAGTATCCACTACACCTTCGACTTGAAGCTTGACATTACCTGAGCGTACAGCTTTTACAAGCTTGTCGCCTTCCTGTTTGCTGATACCGGCAACGGCAATAGGATTGTCCGTATACTCCGGAGTACCGGCATAGACACTGAATTCTTTATTTTCATTGTTGACGATGATAAGAAGCTTTACTCCGGCGGCTGCAGCAGCAGTAGCCTGAGCGGATACGGATACCTCGCTGTTAAGGTCTACAACAACCGCTTTGCCTTTTGCTTTAAGGCGTTCAAAGTCAGCTGGAGCACCTTTCCCTGCATAGACAGTGGAAAGATTGTATTTTCCATCCAATCGGGTGCTTCCTGCCAACGGGATATCATCCAATTCCTTGCCATTGAAGTTAATGGTCAACATAGGCTTGGTCAAGCGCCAACGAGTGAGCATCTCAAAATATCCGGACTTGGTTTCTTTCGTTGGGACAGCATACAGTTTATCGATCCAGACAGGCATCACATACAGGCTTGTCACCGGCATATTACCGATTGTTTGGTGATACTCCATACGTTGGAACATCGGTTCGGCTTTTTTCGGTACTTCTACAGTTATTTCTTTTGCTTTACTTGCGTCCAGTTCAACGGTTTTCGCCTCATTGAGCTTCACTTCAGGATTTCCTACGAGTGCCACACCGGCATGGTCTGTGTCCATATCCACATCCATCAGGGACATGGCGGAATAGGTTCCAGGTGGAAGGCGGAGCTCCAACGTGCCATTGACAGCATATACCCAAGGTTGCATGGTTTCGCTGAAAAGTACAGCATAGGCAGTTGTCGGTTCGCCTTTACGGTCTTTGGCGTTTAAAGTGAGGGTGTATCTTTCCTCTTCCTTCACCATCGCCATCGTAGTGTGAACGACTGCTTCTCCAGCAGCTTTTGCCGTAATAAAGCCTTGGTAGCGGGAACCAGTTTCAGCAAGCTTGGAATCGAGGGTCACGTGTACATCTGCAGTCCCGCCTGCTGGAATGGTGATGGTATTTTCCGATAGAGTCAGCATGTCGGATGGAGCAGCTTTTCCTTCTGCATTTGTAAACGTTGATTCCAAATCCAGCGTAATATCTGCTTCGCTGTCATTGGTATACGTCACGGTTTTCTCGACAGGGGCTGCATTGTCATGCGGCCATTGGAAGAAGCCGAATGAGATGGAGCCCGTGGCCCTTACTTGAGTCTCAAGGGCAGCTGCGATGTCCACACGACCTGTCCCGACATGGTACGGCTGATAGCCATCAAGTTTTTTTGTTGTGTTCATCAACACCTCTTTGATTTGTTGCCCGGACCATTCCGGATATTTTTGTGCCAGGATGGCTGCTGCACCTGCTACGTGAGGGGTAGCCATGGATGTTCCATTCAAGCTTTTGTAGCTTCCGCTGCCAGGAGAGAACTGGGAGCGAGCTGCGTTGATACTTACACCAGGAGCGGATAAGTCAGGCTTCAATCCCATGTCCTTATAGCGCGGTCCCTTGGAAGAGAAGTAGGCAAGCTTGTCCGCCTTGTCTACAGCCCCGACTGTCAATGCCGCATCAGCTGCACCTGGGGAACCAATCGTTCCTTCGCCGCCTCGATTTCCTGCAGCGATGACGAATAATGTGCCATTTTCTTCTGTGAGTCTATCGACTGCCTGTGCCATCGGATCCGTTCCATCACTAGGCTCAGAGCTTCCAAGACTCATATTAACGATTTTCGCATTCTCGGATGCCCATTCCATGCCGTCGATGATCCATGATTCAAGGCCGGATCCAGCATCGCTCAATACTTTTCCGACAAGTAAACGAGCATCGGGAGCCACACCCTTTGACTTTCCGTCTGCAGCACCTGTTCCAAGCACCGTAGAGGCTACGTGTGTTCCGTGACCATTTTTATCCGTTACTTCTTCGCCGGGTACAAAGCTCACCGCTCCGTCCAGTTGAGGGGCAATGTCTGGGTGCTGGGCGTCAATTCCTGTGTCTAGCACGGCGACCTTTACGCCTTCACCTGTAAAGCCGGATTCCCAGGCTGTGTTAGTTCCAATCTGTGGAACGGATTGATGAAGGGATGCTTCCACACGTCCATCTAGCCAGATTTTTTCCACACCATGCTGGAAGAGGGCATCTTCCGGCTTTTCTATGCTGGAAGCGGCTGTTTGGACAATAACATCCTCCCAGAATACTTCAGCTGATTTTTTATCTGCAGACAGGGCGGCAGCGTTGATACTTTCAAGTTCTTTTGTTTTTGTTGAGCCTTTAGGAGCAGGTGCACCCTTTGAGGAAAAAGATCTTGCCTTGCTCTCTTCGTATTCGACAATCACCGGCAGGGAAGCGAGGCTTTTATCGTCATATCCGTACTCTATTAATTTAGTAATATTAAATAAGTCATGATCCAGCTTCCCGGCTGCAAGATAGGGCATGGCGGTGTTCGGGAATACAAAGGTATCCTCTTCTGTGGTGATGATCCGGACCCCGTCCCCATTCTTTTGGGCAGGCTCGACGTTGATGACATACTTGCCGTCCGAAAGAGTGGAAACCTTTACAACGTCTCCGGTGATAAGGGTGATGGTATGATCTCCTGTTATGCTGCTGTCAAAGGATACGATGGATGGATTTTCTTTTGAGGCATTATCGGTCGAAGCCCCGAGTGCTTGTACCTGGTATAGGGATCCAGATAGTAAAGAGGCGGCAATCGATCCGGCCAATACCGTTTTCATGGTCAACTTCTTCAATTAGCATTCTCCTATTCTGTTTCGAGATAAATTGCTCATGCCTTATCTGAGGTGAATCTTGCTGAAGTAAAAACAAATATTACTACGTGGTTCTTAATCTTGGTGAAAAAGATTACGAGATTCGACGTTCCTTCACCTCCTGGAAAAGTGGCTTTTCCTTATACGGTGATAAAAACTCTATGGATGGATGTACAGCGGATTTAGTTGAATTGTAAGGCCGGCAAAGTATTATGACAATTGGTGTTTTGTTAAGGTCTTTAGGACTAGTTCGTGAATGATGAAACCTTAAGGCATGACGAAAAAACATGTAGGAATACTCCGATAATCCCAAAAAAGAATGCGGGGAGTTGGGGTTTTGAGCGAAAGCAGATAATAAGGAGACGATGGGGGAGTGATGGTAAAATGATGGGGGTCAGACCCTCTCCATAAATGTGGCGTCAACATCACTATACAGACATAACAAAAGGAATAGCCTAATTCAATTATTCCTGGTAAAGCGACATTTCGTAAACATACTGCTATAACAAGCCTTTACCGCTTTAGTAAAGTGAGGGTCAGGCCACAATGAAATTTCTTTTTTATGTGTCGCAATTAATACAAACGGTAAAAGTTCTTGGATAGGACTTTAAGCAGGGAGATAAAGCGGAGGAGCCGATCGGATTGAAGCGGGTGGAAGGTGGTCTTTCGGATGCAGTAATCTTCCAGAAACGATAAAAAGATGCCCAGCTTTTATCGTGAAAAAGCTGGGCATCTTTTTTAAAAGTTTCCAACGAGCTGGAGTGGAAGAGGCGACGAGATTTCTCCTATTAGCTAATCAAATATACACAGATACCGCCGCAGCCTTCTCATGCTGTTTGCATTCAACATAATAAATAAACAAAAGCTTCCCGTAGCGCCTTATCAAATCAAGGTGCTTCCCTGAAAGGAAATGAGGGATGGCCACTTCCTCGAGAAACTGGTAATAGGCCTCGGGATCTTTTCCTAGACGGTAATCAAGGAGTTTGAACAATGTTTGATGCAGGGTGTTGTGATTTTCCTTGGCTAACAGATATCCTTCTTTCACTTTTCTTTGCAAGAATCTTTTCTTGGAAAAATCCCCTTCAATGCTACAGTCAATAAAGTTATACAGTCTGATCAAGTATTCTTTGGAATCTTTGCCGGCAAGCTCTACAGCTTTTTCAAAATACGGATGCGCTTCCCAGAATCTTTTCCTATCATAGTACTCACAACCAAGACTATTTAACAGGAACCCCTTGCTCTCCGTATCCCCAAACTGTTCGCATTTATTTATCAAGCTCTGATACCGCTGAACAATATAATCAAAGTCCATATGGCTATCCTTGCTCAGCTGTTGCAGTACCATCGACTCCGCATTGATAGCCTGTACATGGTTGTTGGTTTCTTTGAAATAGCGGAGGGCTTTATCGATATAAAAGAATGCTTTCACTTTTGAACCACTATAATAATAGGCAAGTGAAAGATGATAGTAATATTCCTTGTTCCCGTATTCCATCATGTTAATCTGATTTAGGACTTGAATCGCTTTGTGAAAGGAATCATTTTTTGATGTTTCTATGTAATAAATCCCTAGAACGTGAAGACGCAAATGACGGTCAAACGATATTAAATCCTTATCATCTGCATCCATTTTCATTAAAAGTTGATTCGCCTTATTGACTTCTTTGCGAAACAGGTGGTATCTTGCAGTCAGTAATTGATAACGCACTGCAAATTTTGAAGCTTGAACAATCGTGGATTGTTCAAGCTCTTTTTTCAATGCTTCCACTTGAAGTGCACACTGCATGATCATGGCATTATGCCAATCCCTGAGACGATGCTTGAGCTCGCGCAGATAAGCCATTTCCTTTTGGAAGTTAATATTCAGCCGTTCCGAAAACATGGCAATCATGTCTTCGGAACAAGCTGTTTTTCCTCTTTCGATCTTGCTAATATGTGTAGTTGTACAGATTCCATCTCCCAATTGCGACTGTGTCAGCCCGGCCATTATTCGATAGAATCTGATAATTTCCCCTGTTGTCACAATTACCTCTCCTCTGGTTAGTAAGGAAGTCTTCAATTAAGCTTATCTTAAACCGTAAGCCTTAATGATTTCTTGAGTGATTTTATTTCCTTCATCATCCCAAGCGCTTGCTCTGAGTGAAACGGATTCAGCATTCTTTGCATTTTGAATAGTTGCTGCAAAAGAGTCGCCATCTTTAGTAAGTTTTACTTTCTTCCATGTTTTTCCTTCATTAAATGATACTTCTAAAGTAGCGCCTTCCACATTTCCATATCCTACTCCTGTTTCAACTTTGGTAACGGATAACTTAAGATCAGTAGGACGGTTTGCCAATGCATCCCCATTCACATCGGTGTCCACTTTGTAATCTAAAGAAAGGAATGGAAGTTCCTCACCCCAAGTTTCGGATGCTTGAGTCCAGAAGGTCCATTCTGTATTTGTACGGACCGAAGTATTCCAGCGTTCAGGATCACGCTTTGCCTCGGTCACGACACGGAATTGCGTACGTTCCGCTGGTGCCACGTCCCAAGCATTAAGCGCTTGACTTTTGCCTTCTTTCAATAATGTATTGCCTTGGTACAACTTGATCGTCTGATTTTCAAAAGAAGTATTCCAATCGGTTCCACCGGTGTTGCCTGTTCCGGCATCAGCCCAGGCAGGTAAGTTGATGCTTAAGGAGTTGCCTTGGCGGTATGGAGCCCAGTAGCCATTACCCAAGCTTGGACGTACAACTGGAGAGAACCAGTTCTCTGTTAATTTTTGCCCTTTTGTATAAGTAGCCACATCTTGACGGATCTCCCACGTTGCATCCAGCACATTTGCCTGATGATACCATCTAGTATCCTCAAGTGCCGAAACATACTCCGTGCGGGCACTTGGTAAGGATAGCCTTTGTAGGAAGCCAACAGCTCCGAAGGTATGTGGACGCAAGTCGTATCGGAATTCCCCGCCATCTGTTCCAATATGGGAATTGTAGCGAGTATCGATGACTGCTAAATCTTTACCCTTAGGTGCGTAGGATAAAGATTTTGGTATAGAACCGACATGGACATCCATCAGATCATAGACGAATGGGGAGTCGGTTGCTCCTTCTACTTTCAGCTTCACATTGCCGGAACGGACTGCTTTAATAAGCTTGTCTCCCTCTTTTTTGCTGATCCCCGCAACAGCAATCGGGTTGTCTGTATATTCGGAAGTACCGGCGTAAACACTGAATTCTTTATCTTCATTGTTCGCGATGATTAATAGCTTTGCACCGGCGGCTGCAGCAGCAGTAGCCTGCTCGGACACTGTTACCTCATCATTTCTATCTACTACAACGGCCTTTCCTTTTGCTTTAAGGCGGTCGAAGTCAGCTGCACTGCCTTTGCCTGCATAGACGGTGGATAGATTGAATTTTCCATTCAATAATGTGCTTCCTGCAAATGGAATATCATCGAGTTCCTTGCCATTAAAGTTGATAGTCAAGAGTGGTTTCGCAAGGCGCCAGCGGGTAAGTTGTTCAAAGTTTCCTTCTTTGACCTGTTTAGTCGGAACAGCGTACATCTTATCGATCCAAACCGGCATTAAATAAAGGCTGGTCATTGGCATATCTCCAAGTGTGCGATGATATTCCAATCTCTGATAATTGGCCTCTGCTTTCTTTGGTACCTCTACAGAAATTTCTTTTGCTTTACTTGCATCGAGTTCCACTGTTTTTGGACCATTAAGCTTCACTTCGGGATCACCCACAAGGGCTGCACCAGCGTGGTCTGTATTTACATCCACATCCATCAGGGACATGGCGGAATAGGTTCCCGGTGGCAGGCGAAGTTCTAATGTGCCATTGACTGTATAAACCCATGGATCCATTTTCTCGCTGAATACTACTACATAGGCAAGTCCAGGGGAGCCGTCACGGTCTGTGGCATTCAATGTCAAAGGATATCTTTCTTCTTCCTTTATCATGGACATGGTAGTGTGTACAACCGCATCACCGTTAGCTTTTGCTGTTAAAAATCCTTGATAGCGGGAGCCGGTTTCTCCAAGCTTGGAATCGAGTGTAATGTTTACATCCGCAGTCCCACCAGCTGGTACTGTGATAGAATTTGCAGATAGATTCAGGATTCCTGCAGGAGCAGCTTCACCTTCAGCATTTGTAAATGTCGCTTCCAATTCCAGTGTGATAGCTTCGTCGCTATCATTTGAATACGTTACTGTTTTTTCTACAGGAGCAGCCTCGTCATGCGGCCATTGGAAGAAGCCGAATGAAACTGAGCCAGTTGCTCTTACCTTAGTTTCCAAGGCAGCAGCAATATCCACACGTCCTGTTCCCACGTGGTAAGGCTGGTAACCTTCCAGCTTCTGCGTGGTGTTCATTAAAGCCTCTTTAATTTGCTGTCCGTTCCATTCCGGATATTTCTCTGCTAAGATGGCTGCTGCACCGGCAACATGCGGGGTAGCCATGGAAGTACCATCCAAACTTTTGTATTGTCCGCTGCCAGGAGAATATTGGGAACGGGCTGCATTGATCCCTACACCTGGAGCCGTTAAGTCAGGCTTCAAGCCCATATCTCCGTATCGAGGTCCTTTGGAAGAGAACCAGGCAAGCTCGTCCGTCTTATCCACAGCTCCGACTGTCAATGCTGATTCAGCAGCACCTGGAGAACCGATCGTGCCTTCCCCGCCACTATTGCCGGCAGCGATGACGAATAAAGTGCCATTCTCTTCACTGAGCCTTTCAACAGCTTGTGCCATCGGGTCTGTACCGTCACTAGGCTCTGAGCTTCCTAGACTCATATTGACGATTTTTGCATTCTCGGATGCCCACTCCATTCCGTCAATGATCCAGGAGTCCATTCCAAATCCTTCATCACTCAGTACTTTCCCTACCAATAAGCGTGCATCTGGAGCAACGCCTTTTGACTTTCCATCACCCGCACCAGTACCAAGTACAGTGGAGGCAACGTGTGTACCGTGGCCGTTCTTGTCATTTACTTCTTCTCCGGGTACGAAGCTCACCGCTTCATCAAGTTGAGGTGCAATGTCCGGGTGCTGCGCGTCAATTCCGGTATCAAGCACGGCAACCTTCACACCTTCCCCGGTAAAACCTGCTTCCCATGCGGTGTGTGATCCGATTTGAGGGACACTTTGATGAAGTGCCGCGTCAACACGTCCATCCAGCCAGATTTTTTCCACACCATATTCGAATAGGGCGGATTCCGGGTCCTTTATATCGGAGTCTTCTTGAGTGACAGTGACGTCCTCCCAGAATGCTTCGGCAGATTTTTTGTCAGCTGATAGTGCCGCTGCATGAATGCTTTCCAATTCCCTTAGCTTTTTGGATCCTTTTGGAGCTTGGCTGCCTTTTGATGAAAGGGAACGTGCTTTAGTCTGGTCATATTCGACAATGACCGGCAGGGCTTTCAAGTTCTTGTCATCATAGCCGTATTCGATTAATTTAGTAATATTGAATAAGTCCTGATCGAGCTTTCCAGCTGCTAGATAAGGCATGGCAGAGTTCGGGTATACGAAAGTATCTTCCCCGGCTGTTATGACTCTGACTCCATCGCCATTCTTTTGGGCTGGCTCAACATTGATGATATGCTTTCCGTTCCCCAAGGTGGACACCTTGACGACATCCCCGGTAATGAGAGTAATGACATGTTCCCCGGTTATACTTTTACTCATTGAAACAATGGAATTATTATCAATTTGCGTCCCATTGGTGGAAGCCCCAAGTGCATTTGTCTGGAAAATGGATCCAGAAACGATCGAGGCTGCAATGGAACTAACTAGAACTGTCTTCATGGTCAACTTCTTCATTTACATTCTCCTATTCTGTTTCATGATAAATTGGTCTGCTATACGGAGGAAACTCATGCTGAGGTAAAAATTAAGAAGATATGTAGTCTCATATTATTGATGTTAAAAAGACTACCAGAATCAAACTTGTCATCACCTCCTGATATAGTGGTTTTGCTCATAGGTGAAGTAGTTTCATGTTGAAGTTATTCTTGTGTAAGTAGAATTGTAAGGCAGGCGAAATATTCTGACAAATGGTGTTTTTATAGGGACTTAGGAACCAGAAAGGAGTGTCGAAACCCGATAATAAGGGAGTAAAAAGCCGAAAATATAATCTAAAACTACTGAAAAGGGATAAAAGTAATTGGGGTTTTGTTTATTGGAGCTTGAATGGGGATAAAGGGGGGGCAGGCCCCTAAGAAAAAAAGGGTAACAGAAAAACTATTTGAACATAGCAAAAGGAATAACCGAATCCGGTTATTCCAAATGAAGAATTGCTTACATTTACATATCTATATAATAATCCTTTACCACTTTAATAGGGAGCGGGTCAGGCCCCAACCATTTCATCCCTCACGCATGCCGCAGCTGATACAGCCGGTAAAAGTTCTTTATCAGGACTTTTAGCACAGAGTAGAGTGGCACTGCGAGCAAGATGCCGATGAATCCGTAGAGCTTTCCAGCGACAAGGAGCAGGAGGATGACGGTGAGCGGGTGGATGGACAGCTTGTTCCCAATGATTAAAGGAGAGACGAGATTTCCTTCGATCTGCTGGACGATGGTCAAGAGAATCAGGATTTTTACTGCCATGAATGGATCGGTCATCAGGCCGATAACCAGCGCAGGGAGCACCCCAAGTGCCGGTCCGATGATGGGGACTACCGCGGTGATGACAATGAATAAAGCCAACACTAACGAGTATTCGACTCCGATTATCAGGTAGCCGATATACATCAGGAATCCGTTCACCAATGCCACTATCATCTGCCCGCCTATATAGGTGGAGAGCGCCTTATCAATATCAGTCAGGATTCTCCGTCCTTCTATCCGATGTTTTTGAGGTAAATACTTCAGGATGAAAGGCAGAAGCTTGTGCCCGTCTTTCAAAAAATAAAATACGATAAACGGGACAATTACGAGTACCGTTACAAAGCTTGTAATAGAAGAAATGATAACAGCAACATTTTTCCCAATCCGTTCCCCTTGGTCCTTCATGAAGGTCAAGAGCTTTTGCTTTGCTTCTTCATAGGACATCAGGCCGAAATTATTTTCATTAATAACCTGCTTTGTCTGTTCTTCGTTTTTTTCCACAATAGAAGGAACATCCTTCGCAAACTGCATTACCTGTTCTTCAATTTTGCCGCCAAGTGTAAACCCACCCAAGACTGCTCCCCCAATAATCACGAAAAAAACGATAAAAATGGCTAAAACCCGGGGAATGTATTTGGATCTCGAAAGAAACTCCACAACCGGTTTCAAAATATAAAACAGAAATCCGGCAAAAATCAACGGGAAAAAGAGCGTCGCAATCAAACTGAGGATAGGATTGACCAGAAACTGAACCTCGGTCAATAGAAAAATAACCAACAATACCAAAACAATCCCTGTCAGATACTTAAAAAAAGGATGTCTAATCCACAATATTATCCCCCCAATGAAAAAGAATATAAGTTTTCATTCCCTTTCAAGCGGAAATTGACACATGGGGACAGGTACAGTATCCCAATGGACGCACAAACGCACAAACTTCAGATGAAACACGTGGGACCTGACCCCACTGTTTACCAGCATTTTTGCATCAAAAAGGGAGCAAAATACAAAAGTAAGACATTAAAAAGGAGTGTGTAACCATGAATAATTGGGTAAATTCCATATTAAAGTTGGCCACAGCTCAAAATCTCTTGAAGAGGTTCGGCTACAAACCGAGGAAGAAGAGAAACTTGGGAACGTTCGCGTCCTTGCTGGGGATAGGCTTAAGTGCAGCGGCGATCATGTATGGTCGAAATGGTGGAAACGCAATGCCTGGTAAGGAACAATCAAGACCTATGCAGAAGCATCGTTCCGCTACTGATATCATGAAGACACTCCAGTCTAAAGGTCTTGCGAATCCAACGAACATGGCTGCTGTCACCGAAATTGCCGAAGAATTCACTCCTTCGCATAAAGCTCCATCCCATCCGGGGAGCAGCAAGCAGCAAAGAAACATGCACCAACACAGCAACAACCAACAAAAAGGCAACAGAATTAGCCAGCATAACAAACAAAACCATAAATAAAACCAGTGCCACCTTGCCCTAAGAAGCGGCAGGTGGTACTGGTTTGCTGTAAAACGAATGTATCATGTTTTCCAGTTCGGAAATATCGGACTCCGTTACGGAAGGACTTTCTTTTAACGAGCAGATCATGCTATCCAATAGAAACCTTCGGGGGCTTTTAGCCTCCAGCAGCTCTTCCTGGATGAAATCCAAGAGCTCTACATACGGTGTTCCGCTGAGCTTACTTTTCAAGGAATCGAGAAACGTGATAAGAGACTGCTTGCGTGCAAGGATGCCGTCCCTGTTTTCCGGAAACCACTGCTCCAGTCTTTCCGGTGCTATCAGCTGATCCTTCGTTTCTGCGACCTCGTTTACCACCTGTACGATACGCTCCACGCTATATTTCACCACACGATGAATGCTTGCGTTTCCGCTTTCCTGTCCCATCAAATTGAATTTGATATTGTGGTTCAAAATCCCCATGAACATAATGGAACAATCAAGGAGATAAGGCTTTTTTGCTTCTCCGAAAAGATCAATGAAGCGCTCATAGATCCAGCGAATCATCCGCAATTGCCCCCGCTTGATGAATTCCTTCAGTTCTTCGTCCTTGGAGAAAAAGACCTCTTCAAAAAGCGAGATGAGCTTATTGGTACGGTTTGTATGCATCTGCATTTCGATTTGCTGGATGAAGATGTTGATATCAGCTGGGTCCTTTCCAATCAAAAGGTCTGCCCGGTCTTTTTCAAGCTTCGTATAGATGGTCTTGAACAGCTCGATAAGCAGTTCATTTTTGGAAGAAAAATAATTATAAAAGGTGCCCTTTGAAATACCGCTGAAATCGAGGATATCCTGGATGGATGTAGCTTGGAATCCTTTTTCGATAAACAGCTGATGGGCCTTCTTGATTACCTGTAATTTTCGTTCATTCATCTTATCACCTTTTAGACTGATAGTATAATTTTCATACTACCTTATTTTCGCAGCTTACACAAACCCCCAATAAATAACAGCTTCTTTTTATTGAAAAAATTGAACCGATGGTATAAGATGGACTTTATGAAACGATAGTACAAAATTATGAACTTGTAGTATAAAGAGAGAGGAAGCGAAACAACATGCAACAACAAACAGAATCCACACAGCGACCGCCATACGGGATATTGGCTATCCTGATGATTGGCGCTTTTATTGCTTTTTTAAATAATACATTACTGAATATAGCCCTGCCGTCCATCATGACGGAGCTTGAAGTGGGTCCTTCGACCGTCCAATGGCTCACCACAGGGTTCATGCTGGTGAACGGGATCTTGATTCCGACCACTGCATTTCTCATTCAAAAATATTCTGTCCGCCATCTATTCATCGCGGCAATGGGGCTGTTCACAATCGGTACCGTCCTGGCCGGCTTTGCCCATGTCTTTCCGGTACTTCTCACGGGACGCATGCTTCAGGCATCAGGTTCGGCCATTTTGATGCCGCTATTGATGAATGTGATGCTCGTCAGCTTTCCAGTTGAAAAAAGGGGAGCTGCAATGGGGGTATTCGGGCTTATCATGATGGGAGCTCCGGCAATCGGTCCTACTTTATCCGGCTGGCTCATTGAACATTATGATTGGAGAATGTTGTTCCATTTTGTTACGCCGATTGCTGCTGTTATTCTCTTGTTAGGGATTTTCCTATTAAAGGATAAAAAAGTGAAACCGAATATTCGTCTCGATATGTTCTCTGTCCTTTTATCAAGCCTTGGATTTGGCGGACTTCTTTACGGCTTCAGTTCCGCCGGTTCAAAAGGCTGGGACAGTCCGCTTGTCTATGGAACAATCCTTATTGGAGTGGTAGCCCTGACATGGTTTATCCTCCGTATGCTTCGCCAGGAAAAACCGATGCTGAACTTCCGGATCTATCAGTATCCGATGTTCGCCTTATCCTCCGCCATCTCGATGGTCATCACGATGGCGATGTTTTCCGGGATGATCCTCTTGCCGATATATGTACAGACATTGCGTGGGATTTCCCCTTTGGATGCAGGCCTAATGATGCTGCCTGGTGCAATTGTGATGGCTTTGATGTCTCCTATCACAGGGAAACTGTTTGATAAATACGGCGGAAAAGTACTCGCGATAACAGGATTGACGATTACCGTCGTAACGAGCTATTTCTTCAGCCAATTGACCCTGGAAACATCCTATACACAACTGGTCATTCTTTATACAGTAAGGATGTTCGGGATGTCGATGGTATTCATGCCAGTTTCCACAAACGGGCTGAACCAGCTGCCAAAAAGGTTCTATCCACACGGTACAGCTATGAACAGCACGTTGCAGCAGGTGTCAGGGGCAATCGGTACGGCATTCCTCGTAACGCTCATGTCCACCCGTGCCGAAAGCTATGGCCGTGACCTTGCTGCGACAGAAATGCCTAAGCTTGGTGCAGATCCTTCTGCAGAAGCGCTCGGTGCAATGCAGCAGCAAATCATGCTGCAATCGACACTGGAAGGCATCAACTTTGCATTCCTCGTTTCCGTCTTTATCGCAGCAGTAGCGCTTGTTCTTTCCTTCTTCATTAAGAGGGCTAAGCAGGCGGAGGATCCGATAGGGAATGAAGTGGAAGCAGAAATAGTAAATCCCGATGTAAAAGCTAAATTAGCGGAAAACTAATAAGAAAACAGCCTCGAGTATGGAGGCTGTTTTTTAGTTTATAAGGTTATTTTTTATTTGCTTGGGTCCCGCTTTTCTTCTGGCTCTGTGAAGCTGTGTTTCCGATAGTGTATTCATTGCCGAATTCCATATTATTATTGTTGTTATCCTGCTTTTCAATTTGCTCTCTTGTCTGTTCCTTTTTCACTTTACCTTGCTTTGACATCACTCATCATCTCGCTTTCCAATAGTACAATCATTATTAATATGCTCAATCGGAACGGGAAAATTAGTCTTTTATATATAACCTGGACTAATTTATCTATTCAAATCTGTTAACCTTTCCCTCATTCGGCTAAAATGGTAGTATCTGAATTTTCTTTATTCGGTGAAAGATGGAGAGGTTGATAACGATGGTTCGAGAGATATTTGTGAAGGAACTGGTTGGACGCACTGGTGAACCTGGATGTACGGTAATCGATGTGCGTTCTCCTGCAGAGTTTGCAGAGATGACCATCCCGGGAAGCATCAATATCCCGCTTTTCAATAATGAAGAGAGGGCCGAAGTGGGAACTATCTATAAGCAGGTAAGTGTGGACGCGGCCAAGGACAGAGGACTGGAAATTGTATCTGCAAAACTGCCTGACTTTATTCGGGCGTTCCAAAAGCTTGAAGGGGAACTTGTTGTCTTTTGCTGGCGTGGAGGGATGAGAAGCAAAACCACTGCTACGCTCCTTGATTTGATGGGCATAAAAGTACGACGGCTTCAGGGTGGGGTCAAAGCTTACCGTCGCTGGGTAATGGAGCAACTGGAGGATATGGACATTCTTCCTGAAGGTTATATTTTAAATGGGGGGACTGGTACAGGGAAAACCGCCATTCTCCACAAGCTACAGGAAAAAGGGGTTCCGGTTCTGGATCTGGAAGGGCTGGCAATGCACCGCGGTTCCGTTTTCGGACAGATAGGCTTGACGTCCACCAGCCAGAAAATGTTCGAGGCAAATCTCCTTCAAGAGGTCCTGAAGAGTCAGCAAGCACCCTACCTGGTTGTGGAAGCCGAAAGCAAACGAATGGGAAAAATCCTGCTTCCCGAATTCATTACGAAGAAAAAACAGGAATCCACGCACATCTTTATCAAAATGCCCATGGAGGTCCGCGTGCAAAATATAATGAATGAATATAAACCATGGGACTATCACGATGAATGTGTACTGGCATTCCGCAGAATAAAAAAATACATCCACACCCCAATCGCAGCCGATATTGAAACCCAACTCGAGCAGCGACAATATGAACCCGCCATCCACCTACTATTGGAGCATTACTACGATCCAAGATACCTGCATAGTGCCAAAGACTGCAAAAGAATAGTGCTGGAAGCAAGTAATGTAGAGGAAGCGGTGGAGGGAGTTTATGAACTTGTATGTAGGGGCCTGACCCCCGCTGCTTTAAAGGGGTAAAGTATAAATTCCAAAAGAATCCGATGGTGCCTTAAAGTCTCCATCGGATTCTTTGTTAGAAGGTCGAATTCGCCGCTGCCCCTGAATAGAGCGGCATTTTTTATTGCTTAAAACAGTGTTTCAATTAATTCCCTATTCCACTAACCCTTTACGTTATAATAGTAGTAGACGCTTACTAAAGGGACTGAACATAATGACCTACATACATAAACTAAAGCACTTTGTTGGTGGAAGGATACTCAAAACAGGCATTGCGGTGTTCATTACCGCGTTGATTTGCGAGGCTTTGGGATGGCCAGCGATGTTTGCTGTCATTGCTGCAATCGTTACCATTGAACCGACCGCTGCCAATTCGATAAAAAAAGCGTTTGTCCGGTTTCCGGCCTCGGGCATCGGCGCAGGATATGCCATTTTATTTTATATGGGTTTTGGCGATAATCCTGTAACGTACACGTTGGTGGCACTTGCAACCATCATCACCTGCCATAAGTTGCACCTGGATGATGGAATCCTAGTTGCCACCTTGACTGGTGTGGCGATGATTACGACCGTTCATGATCACTATCTTTCCTCCTTTTTGGTCAGGTTGGGGACGACCATCACTGGACTATCTGTATCCACGCTTGTGAATCTGCTGGTGTTAAAGCCGAACTACACGCCAGCCATCTCCGGAAAAATCAGGGGGCTGTTAAAGGAAACAGGCCTCTTAATAGAAAGAAGCGGCGGGGAGCTGATAAAAGGGAAAATGCACGCCAATCCCAGGCAGACAAGATTGGCCTTTCATAAGATAGTGAGAGAGGTGGAGCGTGTCGAGGACCTTTGCCGTTATCAGAAAGAGGAGTGGAAATACCATCGCTACAAGAGAGAAGACATGCGACATTTCTATTATGAAAATAGAAAATTGAAAGTCTTGACACAGCTGACCTATCACGTCGGGAATTTGATTTTCATCCCAAGTCACAAACGGATAGCCGATCAGGACAAATCGTCTCTCATACTCTCAACCGTACGAAACATGAATGAAGTTTTACAAAATGAAGAATATGACATGACGGAAGAGCATCATCAATCGGTGGACAGGCTTTTTGATCAGCTTGCTGAAAGAATTCCTGCTGCAACAGAAGCCTATTATCATATTTTATCGACGGACACCGTTATTTTTTATGAGCTGATAGCAATCAATGATTTGTTAGAGGAACTGGCAAAAATTGAGCGCCATGCGTTGAAGCACCGTCTGGCTACAGCGAAACATAGTGAAATAATAAAATCCGCCGAATAGGTGATATTTTCCTGAAAACGATAATAGAGTTTTGGAAGAAAAGCTGATGAGGAAAGGGAGCAGGCTTGTGAAAATAATCAAAAATAAAAGGGATTTCGCTATTGGAGAAAACGGAATCAGTTCTGTTTAACAGTTACATATCGGCGGAGTGGACCAATCGATCCTCATCCAGGCTGAAAACTCGGAAAATCCTATTCTATTAACTATCCATGGCGGCCCTTCCATGCCGCTTCCGTGACATTGGTTCGTGTATCAGGGGTTTTACACTTTAATACTTTAACAAAGTGAGGGTCAGGCCCCTTTTGCAGCCTGTAGTTTCCTTCTAGAAAAAACGAATTCCTTTGCGAATTCGTTTTTCTTATTTATGCGGTTGTAAACTATGTTCTCTCAGAATAGATGTGACAATATGGATTGAATCCCATTCCCCTCGCGAAAATTTTACGATTGGGAAGGTCTTGGGGAAAAGCTTGCGACGAATTTCTTCAGCTGAATAGCCGTCTTTATACAAGGATAGTACTTCCGCTTGAATAGAAAGTAAATAGTCGCGTTTTCTTTCAATTGCTTTACGGCCGTCCTCCAGATATCCTGCGTGACTGCAAAAAACTTCAAGAAAATCATAGGATAAAATACGTTCCAAGGAGCGGATGATTTCAGGGGTGCTTTCATCAGCCAATGCCAGCTTGGTGCGCGCACTTACAAACAAATCGCCGGTGAACAACTGTCCTGTTTCCCTGTTAAGAAAGGCTTTGTGATCATAGGCATGACCGGGGGTGTCGATGGCATCCCAAGTGGCACTTCTGGATTGGAAGCTCCCTGAGACAGGTTGGGCTTGAAACGGCTTGCGTCTTCCCCAGAATAGCTGTCGATAGAGCGGATAATCTGCCCGCATCAAACAGGAAGCGATAGATATTTCATTAAGATAGACCGGCACATTCTTCGTTTTTTGGACATATGCGGCACAGCCAGTATGGTCTTCGTGAAAATGAGTGAGCATGACCTGATCAAAATCCGCTTCATCAAGGAATGGTTCAAAAAATTTATGTAGAGAGTGTGCCCCGGTATCGATTAACATGCCATCAATCAAATAGCTGTAAACATTTAAAGAAACACCCTTCAAGGATATTTCTCCATTCAAATAGGAGACACCATTAACCTCACCACTGGATGCTTTCTTCTTAAACAACAAATCTACCATCTCCCCGTTAATTCCAATGTATACCAAAATTATAACAAATAAGGTTGTTGCATTGTTTATTTTTATAAGAGAATCCGTCATGCATAGAGAATTAGCGTCCTACACCGTTATTTTTTATAAATTAATAGCAATCAATGATTTGTTAGAGGAACTGGCTAAAATTGAGCGCCATGCGTTGAAGCACCATGTTGCCGCTGCGAAACAACATGCATGATAAAAATCTTCAAGACATTCAAAGTGCAATACGATACAAAAAATCTTCAAGACATTCAAAGTGCAATACGATACACTATATGGTGAAGAAATAAATTACCCAATTACATAGTAACATTTAGGTGCCTTTTCGGAGGTTAAAAGGGAAGCTGGTGCAAGACCAGCACGGACCCCGCCACTGTAAACGTTGAACCGTGTTAGCTTTTATCCACTGTGCTTTTCTTGCATGGGAAGGATTAACGCTGTGATGAGACGTAAGTCAGGAAACCTGCCTATTTGTTTTTAAGGATTCTACGAGGAAGGAATGCTTAAAGTGACATTACTATTTCGCTGCTTTCATAGATTTATTTTGTGAAAAGTGGATATGCGATTCATAATGCGCTTTAACGTCTTTCCTAATATAGGAGAGGCGTTTTTTTATTCTCTTAAACTGTTACATTACTTTTTTACAGGAGGTTCATATGGGCAAAGAAAAGCAAAGAGGGTTGACACTTATTTATACAGGTGATGGGAAAGGGAAAACGACATCGGCGTTGGGACTGACTCTTCGGGCAACAGGGAGAGGGATGAAAGTGAGAATTTTTCAATTTATCAAGTCACCGGAGCGTTCCTATGGGGAACAAATAGCTTTAGAGAAACTCGGAGTTGAGATGGTACAGCTTGGGGCTGGTTTTACTTGGACGAAAACACCGGAGGACCATCGAGAGGCGTTGAGAAGTGGTTGGCCCAAGGCGAAGGAAGCTGTGCTGAGTGGGGAATTCGATGTAGTGGTTTTAGATGAATTGAACAATGCATTGGCAATCGACCGTTTTCCGATAGAGGATGTTCTTCCTTTAGCAGAGGTCATGGATGTGATGAAAAATAAACCGGCACACGTGCACCTGGTCATCACCGGCAGAGATGCAAAGGATGAAATAAAGGAATTGGCAGATCTAGTATCCATCATTGAGCCGGAAAAGCATTATTACAACGATGGAGTGCCGGCTGTAAAAGGAATCGAGTTTTAATTCTGAGTGAAGGAAGCGGAATGATGGATAGAAGTAAAATTGGATAAACCAATGTCTGGAGTGGAAAGCAAGTGGATAAAGCGATGCCCATCATGATTCAAGGCACTCATTCCGATGCAGGGAAAAGTGCGATTGTCACAGCCTTATGCAGGATATTTGCACAGGATGGATTTAAAACAGCTCCGTTCAAATCGCAGAACATGGCCCTGAATTCCTATATCACCCTCGATGGCAAGGAGATAGGACGAGCGCAAGGTGTTCAGGCGGAAGCGGCAGGTATTGTCGCCACCACCGATATGAACCCGATACTGATCAAGCCTACCGGAAACTATGAATCACAAATCGTAGTGCATGGTGTCCCTTATCAAAATATGAAAGCAGGTGAGTACCGTCAGGACTTTTTCCAACAAGGATTAAAGCTGATTCAGGATTCCTATGAGAAATTGGTGCAAGGCTATGAATGTGTAGTGATAGAAGGAGCGGGAAGTCCGGCTGAAATCAATTTGAATGATAGGGAGCTTGTCAACATGCGTGTGGCGCGTCTGGCCGATGCGCCAGTCATTTTGGTTGGAGATATTGAGAAGGGCGGGGTATTTGCCAGTCTGGTAGGAACGCTGCAACTACTTGAACCGGAAGACAGACAGAGAGTAATCGGGGTGGTCATCAATAAATTTCGTGGAGATGTATCCCTGTTGGAACCAGGTTTGAAATGGTTTGAGGAGTATACAGGTGTATCTGTCCTTGGGGTCATCCCTTTTATTGATCATTTGACAATAGAGGCAGAGGATTCGGTAGTGTTAGGCAATTATTCAACCAAAACAGATACGTCCAAGGATTTGGATATTGCCGTCATTCGCTACCCGCTGATTTCAAATTTTACAGATGTCGATCCATTCTTTGAGGAGCCTGATTGTCATGTGCGATTTGTTAGCCGGGCAGAAGAAGTAGGGACACCGGACTTAATCATATTACCTGGAAGTAAAAATACGGTGGAGGACTCACTATTTTTACATAACAGCGGATTGGCTAATCGTCTTCTGTCATTATCGGAAAAAAAGACGATGATAGTCGGCATTTGTGGCGGTTTTCAAATGCTGGGGAAAGAAATCGAGGATGTGTTGGGAGTTGAATCTCCTATTAAGCAGGCTCCGGGATTAGGGCTGATTCCCATGAATACCTCCATCACACCTAATAAAACAACCATCCGCTCCGAAGGGGTCATCACGATTCAAGATAATACAATTCCTGTTTCCGGCTATGAAATACATATGGGAAAATCACATTTTGAATCAGGGTTCGATCATTTAATCGAACTGGACGACAGGGTAGAGGGAGTATGGAGTGAGAATCGGCTGATAATGGGGACCTATTTTCACGGGATTTTTCATAACGACGAGTTCAGGGAGTTCCTCCTGAATGAATTAAGAGGGAAAAAAGGATTGGATCCTATCCATGACAGGGTCTCCTTTGCCAAAAAAAGAGAAGAATCCTTTGACCGGTTGGCGGATGTTGTGAGGGAACACATTCAATTGGATGCAATCTATCAAAAAATGAAGGAATTTCAGAAAGGTGCCTGCCATGTTAAAGATATGTGAGAAAATACAACCAGTTGATAAAAGTATAGGGAATGAAGTGCGTGCTTATTTAGACACCTTAACAAAACCGATTGGAAGCCTAGGAATGGTGGAGGAATTGGCAATTCAGCTCGGGGAGATCACTTCCAGCCGTTTTCCGACGGTTTCTCCCCCTGGTGTGATCGTATTTGCTGCGGACCATGGGGTGGCAGGAGAGGGAGTTTCTGCTTATCCACAAGAAGTTACTGTCCAGATGGTACATAATTTCCTGAATGGCGGAGCTGCGATTAATGTGCTGGCAAAACAGATTGAAGCAAAGCTTGATATTGTCGATATTGGTGTAGCAGGTGAGATCGTAAGGGAAGGGCTCATCTCAAGAAAAGTCCGTTATGGTACAGGGAACTTTTTAAAGGAAGATGCCATGAGTCCGGATGAAGCGCTGGAAGCCATCCAAGTGGGTATGGACGTCGCAAATGATATGATTCAACGGGGAGCTAAGTGTCTACTGCTCGGGGAAATGGGAATAGGCAATACAACAAGCAGCAGCGCTATCCTATCTGTGCTTCTCGGGGAAAATAACCTGGAAAGAATAGTAGGTACAGGTACTGGAATATCAGTGCAGCAGATCAAGCATAAGCAGCAGGTGATCAAACAGGCCATTGAAAATCGTCATCCTGATCCAGGAGATCCATTGGATATATTGGCGAAGCTTGGTGGACTCGAAATAGCAGGAATGATAGGAGCAATTTTTGCTGCAGCCGAAAAGAGAACTCCTATTTTAATAGATGGATTTATTAGTACAGTGGCTGCGGTATTAGCGGTAGAAATGTGCCAGCCTATCAAAGGATATTTGATAATCGGTCATCAATCAAAGGAAATTGGGCATAGGCGTGCCTTGGAGCTGCTGAAAAAGAGGCCCATGCTTGATTTGGAATTGAGGCTCGGGGAGGGATCGGGAGCTGCCCTCGCTTATCCTATCGTCGAGGCTTCTGTCAGGATCCTGAAGGACATGGCCACTTTTTCCTCTGCAGGAGTATCGGAATCGACCATCTCCTGAAGCGGAAAAATTAAATTTACAAGCGTATGAAGTTAAACTATAATGACTTTTAGAATAAAAAAACGAATATTAAGACAAATAGGTTCCTTAAATGTTCATGACAATGAAGTTTAAGGTGAAAAGGGAAGTTGGTGCAAGTCCAACACGGTCCCGCCACTGTAAGCGCTGAGGAAGGCTAACGTATCTCCACTTTGCATGATGATGCATGGGAAGGAGTAGCCAACTGATGAAGTGCAAGTCAGGAGACCTGCCTATGTTGTTTTTAAACACCTTCGAGGAAAGGGATGTTTAAAGTGCGTGGTTATTCAGAGACCATTCCTATTTTGCCAGTCTCATAGACAGGGAATATAGGTGCATTTTTACGTTCAACGCTTTCCTTTTGGATAGCGTTTTTTTATTTGACAAAAAAGCAGAAAAAGGGGAAGAAAAAACATGAAGCAATTATGGAAAAAGTGGAGCATTATTACGCTAATAATGGCAATGGCAATTTTAGCGGGATGTGGAATGAATGGTACTGATACGAACAAGCAGTCAAGTGGCGAAGTAAATGAAACTGCTGCGAATGAAGAGCAAGGAACAGAAGCGAAGCAATTTCCTGTCACCATCAAAGATGAAACCGGCGAGGAAATTGTCATCGAAGCGGAACCGGAATCTATTATTTCCCTACAGGCCAGCAGTACTGAAATCTCTTATGCATTAGGATTAGGCGACAAAATGGTGGGGGTTTCCGACTATTGCAACTATCCACAAGAAGCACTGGAAGTAGAAAAGGTTGGGGCGCAGGATATGAACGTCGAGCGTATCCTTACACTACTACCGGATATTGCCCTTGTGACGGACTATCATTTGGAAACGCATGCTGAAATATTGTCCCAGTTTGAAGAAGCGGGAATTACGGTCATTGTTATTGGCAGTGAGACTTCTTTTGATGATGTGTACGAAACAATCGATTTGATCGGTACTGCAACAGGTAAGAAGGCGGAGGCCGAAGAGCTGGTTTCCGATATGAAAGAACGTCTTGAAACGGTGAAGGAAAAGGCACAAGCTGTAACGGATAAAAAGAAAGTGTGGGTCGAGGTATCACCGGCTCCGGATATTTTCACGACCGGCCAAGGAACGTTTATGCACGAAATGCTGGAATCCATCCAAGCTGAAAATGCAGCTGGCGACCAAGAGGGATGGGTCAAGATGACCGAAGAAGAAATCGTTCATTTAAATCCTGATGTGATTGTCACCACGTACGGATACTATGTGGAAAGTCCAAGGGAAGCGGTGATGACACGTGATGGCTGGGCCGAGGTTCCTGCTATAAAATCTGGAGAAGTTCATGATGTGGATAGCGATATGGTAACGAGACCTGGTCCTCGTTTAATTGAAGGGGTGGAAACACTTGCAAAAATCGTTTATCCGGAAATATTTAACTAATAAGCTCGTTTGGCTCTATATAGGATGTGGAGGGTTTGTACTTGGTACAGCCCTCCTTGGTCTATTAAGCAGCAGTGTAACCATTCCCATCACTACCGTCCTCCATATTGTCCTGGAAAATGGTTTTGGGCTGGGGTGGTTGGAGGAAGTCCCGAAAAATGAAGAGATGATCATTTGGAATATCCGCTTTCCCAGGGTCCTTCTTGCCCTTTTTGTGGGAGCTTCATTGGCGTTGGCGGGTGCCGCGTTTCAAGGGCTGTTACGCAACCCGTTGGCAGATCCCTATACGATCGGTGTTTCATCGGGAGCGGCACTCGGAGCGGTTGCTGTTCTGTTCTTTCAGGTTACGATTATTGGTTTAGGGAGCTTTACCCTTCCGGTTGTCGCTATTATCAGTGGACTGCTTTCCCTATTGCTTGTCTTTGGATTGGTTCGCTTAAGTAACAGAGGGTTGGCAATAGAAACAATCATTTTGGCAGGAATCATCATCAGTGCCTTTATCGGCTCTATCATCTCCTTGATCATCTCCTTAGGGGATCGGGATTCCATGACACAGATCATCTATTGGCTTTATGGAAGTGTCGGAATGAGAGGCTGGAGTCATGTACAGCTAATCGTTCCTTTTATGATACTTGGTACATTGCTCCTCTTCATTCATTATCGTGAATTGAATGCCATGGCTTTGGGAGAGGAGGCAGCCGATCATATCGGGGTAGATGTGAAACGGGGTAAGATTTTCATTTTAGTGGGGGCTTCCCTTTTAACAGGGTCGGCAGTCGCGGTTTCTGGGTCCATCGGTTTTGTCGGTTTGGTCATTCCTCATCTTATAAGGCTCATAACAGGTCCCAATCACCGGCATGTCCTGCCTTTATCCATGCTTGTTGGTGGAGGGTTTCTCGTTTTGGCAGACCTGGGAGCAAGAACCATTATCGCACCAAAGGAATTGCCGATTGGGGTCATTACGGCATTGATTGGCGCACCGGTTTTTGCAGTGTTACTGGTTCGAGAAAGAATAGGAAGGGGGAAGGCAATTGATTAAGGTCAGAAAGCTGACAGGTGGTTATTCAGCTGGCCCTGTAATTAAAGAACTTGATTTGGATATTCAAAAAGGGGAGTTTTTCGCGCTGTTGGGACCGAACGGAAGTGGGAAGACGACCTTGTTTAAATTGATTACAGGACAACTTCCCATTCAGCAAGGAGAAATTCTTATCGATGGAAAACCAATTACTTCCTTTTCTAAGCTGGAAAAAGCGAAAAAAGTGGCCGTACTGACCCAGGAGGTCCAGGTGTCTTTTGATTATACGGTGGAGGAAATCATTAGCCTTGGCCGCTATCCACATCAAACAGGGATTTTTAAAAGCCTATCCAAAGAAGATAAGAAGGTCATGGAATATGTGATGAGAAAAACCAGAATAACCAAGTTTCGCGACACGCAATTCCACAAGCTTAGCGGAGGGGAAAAGCAGCGGGTACTATTGGCAAAAGCATTGGCTCAGGAGCCGGAAATTCTCTTATTGGATGAGCCCACCAACCATCTGGATATCAAGCACACCTTTCAAATGCTGGATCTGATAAAGGAATGGCAGCAATCCAAAGGACTGACCATATTTTCCATTCTGCATGATCTGAATGTTGCTTCCCTCTATGCCGATCGACTTGCCTTGCTTTATGAGGGTTCGTTTCTTGAAGTGGGGGACACCGACACATTGCGCAAGGAAGATCAGTTGAAAAAAGTCTATGAAGTAGAGATCCAAACGCAATCACACCCAATCGTACCGAAGCCTCAGCTCCTTATGACGCCAAGCTTTGAGCAGCCAAATCAATCTTATAGCCTTCGCGAAGCCTACCAGATAGAACAGACGACCGATTATATTCATGTTCAATTCAATCAGCCAATGCGTTGTATCTCCAATGGTGTGGTGGGGGATGGCATTCAATGGCTGAAGCATTTTTGTAATTTTCACGTTTCAAAAAACTATAATTGCTCCAATCCGAAAAAAGATCTATATGATTGGATGGGAAAATATCATATCCCCCCTGAACAGGCTGTAGGATTGATGACGGCTGTACAGCTTGAGGATGTCACGATTGTGATGGAGAAAATAGAGGGAATTGAATTTTTGGCAGTCGTTACTGCCGGGGTTGGAAATGCGGTAGATATCTCGAAGGGGCATCCAGCCAATTTACCGCTCCAGATCGGGACCATCAATATGATGATATTTATCGATGCCCATTTTACGGACGGAGCACTAGTTAATGGACTTATGTCTGCAACGGAAGCCAAAGTGAAGGCGCTGCAGGATCTGGAAATTATGGATCCGGAAACAAAAACGCTTGCAACCGGGACTTCTACCGATGCGATGGTTCTAGCTGTCACGCAGCAAGGGGTACAGACACCTTATGCAGGGTCGGGAACGGTTGTCGGGAAGGGAATTGGCCATGTTGTCTATCAGGCTACAGCGCAAGCGATCCGGAAGTATTTGAAAAGGGTCCAGGGATGATGGAAGCACCGTTCTACATAGGGTGTTTGATACTGATAGGAGCGATTTTACTGGACTTATGGATTGGTGACCCAAGATGGCTGCCGCACCCTGTCATTCAGATGGGAAGGCTCATTACATTTTTGGAGAGAAAATGGAACCGTGGAACAAATAGAAGGATAAAAGGCGTGCTTCTTACAGGTACCGTCGTTTTGACCGTTTATGTTGTGACATTTTTCTTCGTCAGTATCGCTTATCACATTTATTATGCAGTTGGTATAGTGATGGAGATTTGCTTGATATCCACCACAATCGCGATAAAGGGGCTTGCTTCTGCCGGGAAAAGTGTAGAGAAGCCCCTGGTTAATGGGGATTTAGTGGCGGCGAGGAAAAGCCTCAGCATGATAGTCGGAAGGGATACCGAGCATCTAGAGGAAAGCGAGATTGTGAGGGGAGCGGTAGAAACTGTTTCCGAGAATACTGTCGATGGGATAACAGCGCCATTGTTCTGGGCATTGATTGGCGGTGCTCCTTTAGCGATGGCGTACCGGGCGATAAATACGCTCGATTCCATGGTTGGCTATAAAAATGAACAGTACATCCAGTTTGGCTGGGCATCTGCGAGATTGGATGATATCGTCAATTGGCTTCCGGCCAGATTGACTGCTTTGACTATGTGGTTTTCTTCATTTTTTTTGCGGGGCTCAAGGCATATGGAAGCACTGAAAACTACATGGAGAGATGCCAGAAAGCATCCGAGTCCGAACAGCGGTTGGTCTGAGGCAATGGTAGCTGGATTGATGGGCGTTCAATTGGGCGGAGTCAATTACTATAAAGGCAAGATTTCAAAACGGGCGACAATGGGTAATTCCACCAGAAAATTATTGATCTCAGATATTGATAAAGCCATCTGCTATATGCATGGAGGCTGGCTTGGGTTTTTAGGGCTTCTATTAATAGCACTTTATATTGGACAGTTCATGTAATGGAGGGGGATCATCGATGAAATGGCCAGAGCACGGCGGACAACCAGCAACAATGAAACAGCTTTTTCAACTAGATAAGGAGAAAACCATCCTTGATTTCAGCGCAAATTTAAATCCCTTAGGGCCACCAGAATGGCTGAAAAAGGAGTTGAATGGCCAGTATGAGAGCCTTACTCGTTATCCCGATCCAAGCTATTCTCGTAGCATCGCCAGCCTCGCTTATCATGAGAGGGTGGGAGAGGGAGAGGTACTCTTGACTAATGGTGGAGCAGAAGCGATCTTTTTGGCAGCGAAATATTTTGAAGGAAAGAAGGCTTTGATTTTGCAGCCCACGTTCGTGGAATACGCGCGAGCGTGCAAACATTATCATATCGAAACAGAGGATATAGGGTTATTGCCTCAGGATGGATTTGCCTTACCTTTTGATCTTGTTATGGAAAAGCTCCACGAAAAGGATGTCCTGTTCCTGTGCCGACCAAATAACCCGACAGGTACGGTTGTTCCGGAAAAACAAATTCGAGCGTTATTGGACGAAGGATTAAAGACGAATACATATGTCGTGGTGGACGAGGCGTTCGTGGACTTTGTTCCGGACCTTTCGCTGTCTGCATTGGTCGCTTCGTATCCGAATTTACTACTTTTGCGCTCTCTAACAAAAATGTATACCATCCCCGGGATTCGCCTGGGATACATGATGGGAAACAATAGATTGATAAATATATTGAAAGCGGAGCAGATTCCATGGAGCATCAATGCATATGCGGACGCTATTGTGCCAAAGCTGCTGGAAGATAAAAGATTTGTAGACCGGACGAAATTATGGCTGCAGGAGCAATCGCAAAAAGTAAGGTCCTCCATTGCCTCTATGGGGTTCTATGTTTCCCCATCTCGAGCAAACTTTTATCTATTGCAAGATAGTCAACATCCCCAACAGACAGACGAATTATTCCGATATTTATTTCACCATGGTGTGCTGGCGAGACATACCCATAACTTTAAAGGGCTAGACGGGAATTTTCTACGGCTTGCCATACGGTCTGAAGAGGAAAACGGCTACTTAGTTTCAGCTCTTCAAAAGTGGAGGATAGTTACATGATTATTTTTATTTCCGGAGGGGCACGGTCAGGGAAAAGCACGTATGCAGAGAAGATGGCCCGCTCTATTTATTCGAATGCAAAAAATGCACGGTTAATCTATATTGCTACCGCTAAACGAAGCGATAAAGAAATGGAGCGGCGTATTAAGATTCACCGGCAGGAAAGAGCGAATGAATGGCAGGTAGAGGAAGAATCTTATGAACTATCTCGAATTCTTGAAAACTTCCAACCTGGAGATGTGATTTTAATCGATTGTCTGACGATTTGGTTAAGCAACATGATGTTTGATAGAACATATTCTTATTCCGAACTAGTCGATGAGGTTTCAAAATGGTGCAGTATCGCTAAAGAAAAACAGCTTCAGCTCATCATCGTGTCCAATGATTTGAATGAAGGGTGCCCTTCCCGTTTTGAACTAGTAAACGAATATATGTATAACCTGGAACGGCTCCATCAACTGGTTGTTCAAGAAGCACAATATGCAATCCAGACTATAGCTGGAATTCCGACCTACTGGAAGGGGGAGAAGAATGAAGAATAGCCTATATGGTTTATTATTGGCATTTCAATTTTTGACGCGTCTACCTGTCCCTGTTTCTTGTCCATGGACCAAACAAACGAGCAGATGGGCAATCAGGGCCTACCCGCTAGTCGGAACGGTTTTAGGGACCGTGATCGTTCTTGTATTTAATAGTTTGGAAGGTCATTTGCCACTATTCTTTTTATCCCTACTGGCCCTCACACTTTGGGTTTGGCTAACAGGAGGCCTGCATTTGGACGGGTGGATGGACGTGGCAGATGCGATTGGCTCGAATGCTCCAATCGAAAAGAAATGGGAAATCATGAAGGATCCGCATGTAGGCAGCTTCGGAATAATAACGCTCCTCTTTTTAATGGCGTGGAAGGTCATGTTTATTTACATGATTTTGGAGGATTCGCTACAGTTAATCTATTCATTTCTGCTGATTCTGGCTTTATCCCGGTTTGGTGCAGTAGTGTTTATGTACATACTGCCTCCTGCAAAGAAAAGCGGCCTAGCATGGGAATGGAGGCGGAATCTGAATGGGTGGGATGTGGTTTTGGCCTCCCTTCCTGTTGCGGCAGCTTTTCTTTTTCTGCATGAGTTTCTCTTTTTACTGCCGAGCTATCTTTTATTTATTTTGGTGTTTGGATGGTGGGTAAAAAAAGCATTTAAAGGGATCAATGGAGATTTGCTTGGAACCGCCATTGAAGGAGGAGAGTTATGGGGACTTGCGGTAACGTGGATCTATTTCTTGTTCGCCATGGGATAACGGATTGGAATAGGGATAAAAGATACTTAGGGCATACGGATAGGGGAGTATTGATACATGAACTCTTTAGGTTGTATGCGTTGAGGAAGGAACTGATGAACCACTCATTTGATTATGTATATACAAGTGACCTGATGCGTTGCCAGGAAACTGTATCCTATTTGGGTTATGGTGCGATGGCATGTACGGATAGGAGATTGAGGGAACTGAATTTCGGTGAGTGGGAAGGTAAAACCTATGAGGAACTAAAGGATAACGATCATTACAGAAAATGGCTAGCAGATTGGGAAAATGAATCTCCGCCTAATGGTGAATCTGGAAGGGGATTCACAGCAAGATTGGACGACTTTATTCATGAACGGTTTCTACATATAACAGAAAAACCATCAGCTCGCATCCTCTTGGTGACACATGGTGGAGTAATTCGGTTTCTACTTGCTAGATTTAAAGCGACCGACACCTTCTGGGAGGGGGCCATCCAGCATGGGCAGGGTGTGCGGATTTCTTTGACACGAGAAGAGGGGGAGTGGACATGCAACTCGTTATCGGAGGTGCTTTTGCCGGAAAAAGGGATATAGTGAGGAAAAAGCATAAAGAATTCAGTTGGGTTTCTTCCTACCACAACGACCTGTTATCAAACTGGGATCTAAAATGGCAAAGTGGAACTACTCTAGTTTTGGAAGGCTGGGAGAGATGGGTAAAACAGCAGCTGAAAAAAGAAGTAGAGGATGCTGTCATACGGGTAGAATTCAGCAGGTTATTTCAGTGCTTCCTGGAAGAAGAACGCCTAAGGAATGACTGTATTGTGTTGATAATGCTGGAGGTGGGGAGAGGTATTGTCCCCATTGAAGAAGACGAAAGACGCTTCAGGGATCTGGCGGGCTGGATTTTACAGGACGCGGCAAAAATGGCAGAAGAGGTGCAATATGTATGGCATGGGATGGCTAAAAGGCTGAAGTAGGAATGATGTTTCTCTTTTTACTGAATTTTTCCATGGGTTATAATGGAGGGGGAAGGGGAAGTTAGTCTAGTATAATGAAATGTAGTACCCCTCCAGGAGGACATCATGATCAAAAAAGACTACGATAAACTACTTCACATCCATACTTCAGAAGAACAAAAGGGCTTTCTTAAATCCTACCATTATCACCGTTATGAGCCTACACCTTATGAGGCCCTGGACGAGCTGTTTGAACAATGTCAACTGAATAGCGGGGACCGTGTAGTGGATTATGGCTGTGGCAAAGGACGGTTGAATTTCTATCTTCATTATCGTTTTGGCGCAAGTGTCACTGGGATTGAAATGAACGAAGACTTTTATAGGGAAGCACTGGAAAATCGCGAGCGTTACTTGACGAAGCACAGAATCGGGGATGGAGATATAAAGTTCCTATGTTGTCTGGCAGAAGAATACGAGGTTCATCCTTCCGATAACCGCTTCTATTTCTTTAACCCTTTTACTGTGCAGATCTTCATGAAGGTTGCGGATCATATCCTGGCATCCGTGGAGCAGCACTACCACGACATTGAACTTATTTTCTATTATCCATCTGAGGATTACGTGTATTTTCTGGAGAATCATCCTTCGTTCGAATGGAAACGGGAGGTTCGGTTGAAGGGGTATGAACAGAATGAAAATGAGCGGTTTTTGATTTATGGGTTGGCTTATTAAAAAAAGGTTGAGAAACTGATTGGGCATTCAGTTTCTCAACCTTTTTATTTTCCTGACTATATCTTAATCAGCTTGTTAATTCTGTTCAGTTCCATGTCTTGTTTTGCTTGTTATTGCACTAGATAATCAATATCGATTTTGAATGAGTTTACTATATCAGTTTGGGCATCCAATTTTTTTCTAGGCGTGTGAGGGAATGAGTGTGCTCGTCCAGTTTATTACGAATGCTCATTCAGGCATTCTTTTGCGATTTTAATTCATTAAGCTGTTCCAAAAGTATCCGTTCGTTTTCCTCCTCTAACCATGCATCCTCCAAAATGACAAACCGGCAATTCCCACTATTAAGATAGCTATAAATGATCTGCGCCTTATCTATTTCGAACTTAGTAACTGCTTGAAATGGTGCATTCGTAGAAGAGGAGGAGAGATGCTCTACGATTTTTCCTCTTAGACTTTCCAGACCATCCTCAAAAGCGAATTTCTCCGCATAGACCACATAAGTCCTCTTTATGATAAATACTTTTCCCGTTTCCTCATCGATTTCTTCCACAATCACAAGCTTATGGTTCGCTTCTGTAAAATGAATCACTTCCTCCTTATAGAACAAGGAGTTCAGGATGTTCTGGTAATTGCGGTATCTTGCAGCCTGTTCGAACTCCAGCTTTTCAGCGGCTGATTCCATCCTGTTTTTTACATGCTCGATTAACCGGGTGTCCTGATGTTCAAGGTGGGAAATCAGCATATCTAACATCAAATCGTATTCTTCTAAAGCAACTCCGCCCAGACAGAGCCCGTTGCAAAATCCAAGTGAATAGTTCAGGCAAAGCGACTTTTTATTGTTTGGATGGCTGCACTGGAATTGAAAGATGTCCTTGAAGCCTTCAATGGCACGGACCACGGTCTTTCTGCTTGTATAGGGGCCGAAGCAGTGGAAACGGTCGCTGCTCATCGGTTGGGTTGTTATTTTCAGGCTGCGGAACTCCCTATTCTTCTTCGGGATCGCGAGGTAGATGAAGCCTTGGGGGCTTTTCATTTTCCGATTATAATGCGGTTTGTATTCCTGGATCAGCTCCCACTCCAGTAAAAACGCCTCGAACTCCGTGTCCGTCTCGATATGGTCGAGGTCGCTGACGTGGGTCACAAGCCGCTTGATTTTTGGGGAATGGACGGTGGAAGCGCGAAAATAGGATTGAACCCGCTTTTTCAGCTCTTTCGATTTTCCGACATAGAGGATGGTACCGTACGAATCCTTCATCAGATAGACGCCAGGGGTGGACGGGAGGGTCTTTATTTTCTGTTGTAGGTTCATGTTTAGTCCCTCCTAAAAATTTTTTAACGTATCGCAGGTATCTTTATTTTTACAGTGAATTCTTCGTCCCGATAAACGAAGTCGAGGAAGCCCTGATGGCCCTCGACTATATCCTTTACCATTTTAGTGCCAAGCCCTTCGTGTCCCTGGCCTTTCGTCGTATGGCCATAGGAGTGATAGAGTTCATCGAGCACTGGTGTCGGAATGGGTAGACTGTTATTTTTGCAGACGAGCAGATACAGTCCGCTTCTTTTGTAAAATTGCAGGGTCAATACGGCCTGCTTCTTGTAATGCTTTTGCCATTCACAGCAGGCATCGATACTGTTGGAAAGCAGATTGCCGATAAGGCTGACCATGTTGGAATCGGTAACGGGCAGAGTCGAGAGCGGAAGATCCAGGTCGTAGACGACGGAAATACCGCTGCGTTGGGCTCTGCGATACATCTGGTGCAGGACGCCTGCCACCACACCACGCTCCCCTTTTATCGAAAGGTTGGTCTCTTCGTAGCCATCCACGAGATCATCCAAATAGCGCTTGGCCTCTTTATCCTTGCCATTTTCGAGCATAAAATGAACTGCGGAAACGTGCTTCAGGAACTCGTGGCGCTCTCCGCGGACAATTAGGAAGGTTTCGTTGATTTGCTCCTGCTGTTCTTCATATTCAAGCAAGCTGCGGGTCAAGTCAGAAATCTTCCGGGACCCATTCAGGCGGATTGCCTCCAAACTAACAAAAATGAAAAAGGGGACAAAAGTGGCCCAGGAAAGCTCAACCGTAAAATAAAGGCTCACCAGCAAGAGCTGCATGGTAAGCAGAATCAAGTTCCAGCGAGTTCCGATACTCGAGATTTCTAGGAGGGTTCCTTTATATAAATAATACACCACCCCGATGACAGGTAAACTCACAAGATAGATAGGCACATTCCATGTCAGGTTGTTCAAAAGAAATTCCAGGTGAAAGGTTCCGACCGCTGCAAGGAGGACCCAATATAGAAGTGAAGTTTTCACGATGATCCCTCCCAATCAAAAATAATGCTGCTGCAGAAACTCGACCTTATCCTTCGTGATCATCGCCTGCTCTTCCATCCCCTCAAAGCTCACGATATAGGAATTCTTCGCATAGAGGGAAAAGTTTTTAACATGGTGGATGTTGATGATGAAGGAGCGGTGGGAGCGGAGGAAATCGCGCTCTCTCAGCTCGCCTTCGAGTTCGTTCAAGGTCTGGTAGGTTTTGACCGGACCTGTTTTCGTGTAGATGGTCGTAGAGCGTCCGGAACGCTCGATAAACACGATGTCCTTCTTTTGGATAATATGTATGTCGTTCTTTTGCTTAAGATAGAGTCTTCCGGCAATTTCCGCGGATTTGGACTTTTCGAGAAGCCGTTCGATGGACTTGATCAGGCGGTCCTTAGGGTAGGGCTTCATGATGTAGTCATGCACGTTCAGTTCAAAGGCATGGACAGCGTAGCCGCTGCTTCCTGTCACGAAAATGACGGAAATGTTCAGGGCATGGGAATGGATGATGTCCGCCAGCTCATACCCCGAAAGGTTCGGCATCTCAATGTCGGCAATCAACAGGTCGACCGATTCCTTTTTAATGTGCTCATAGGCTTCTTCTGCGGACTGTGTGGAAAAGATGATCTCAATCTCTGGGATCCCCGCCACAATTCCATTCAGTTTATCCAAATCTATGTATCTGTCATCGACAAGCCCAACCCTCATTGCAATTTCCCTCTCCTGTTGTTTTCCATTTTTATCTTTATATTACCATGTAAAAGGGAGGAATGGACATTTTCGCGACATTAAACGGAATATTCACGACATAACTAGAGATTCCGAGATTCATTTATTTTAAGATGAAGACAAGAAATAAATGAGGGGCTGAGAGCATGATTGAAATAAATGAAGTGACGAAAAAATTTCAGGATAAAAAAGTGTTTGTAACGGCGTTGAAGCATGTTAGCTTTTCTGTGAAAAAAGGCCAGATCGTCGGACTGCTTGGTGAAAACGGAGCTGGAAAAACGACTCTACTAAGAACGATTGCCACATTATTGACTCCGACTGAAGGAAGCGTAAGTGTCGGTGGATATGACACCGTGAAAAATCCGGACGCGATCAAGAGGAAAATCGGTGTACTTTTCGGCGGGGAAACCGGGCTGTATGACCGCCTGACCGCCCGTGAAAACCTCGAGTATTTCGCGGCATTATACGGACTGAGCAAGCACGAAACGAAGGTGCGGATAGACGATTTGGCAAAAATGTTCGGCATGAAGGATTATCTGAATCGCAAAGTGGGCGGCTTCTCCAAAGGGATGCGCCAGAAAGTGGCAATCGCAAGAACACTCATCCATAACCCGGAGATCATCCTGTTCGATGAGCCGACAACAGGACTTGATATTACATCTTCAAACGTATTCCGTCAGCTTGTCCATCAGCTCAAGCGCGAAGGGAAGACGATCATTTTCTCAAGCCATATCATGGAGGAAGTGTCGATGCTGTGTGACACCGTTGCGATGATGCACAAGGGCGAGCTTGTTCATCACGGAAATCTCGAGCAGCTCTATAAATCAGAGGGCAGCCGCGATCTTAACTATATCTTTATGAGCAAACTGGTAAGGGGGAACGATTATTATGCTTCGTAAAATCTATCTGAAAGAAATGAAAGACTCCTTCCGCGACAGGCGGACCCTGCTCTTGACAGTGTTATTGCCGATTGTGATGATGACTGGCCTGGTTCTATTCTATGAAAGCATGGTGTCGGATGGGAAGGACGAAATTTATCAGCTAGCAGTGGATACAAATTTCTCCGCAGAAGAAGAGAGTATTTTTGCTGCCTATGAAAATATTGAATTTGTCGAGTCGGATGATCCGGAAGCAGTGGTTGAAGAGGGGGGAGCGCAGGCAGCACTTATTTTAAACGATGGTTTTTTGGAAAGCGTGGAAGCGGGAGAGGCTGCAACAGTTACCGTCCTAGGCAACTCCTTTAGCCAAAAGTCCTCCAATCTAATGAATATGGTAACAAGTGCACTGGCAGTCTTTGAAAAATCAGTGATTGCAGAGCGTCTAGAGGCGCAAGGAACTGCACAGGAATTGGTTCAGCCATTTATGTTGGAGCAAAAGGAAATCACCGAAGACAATCCTAGCATTAACCTTGTCGCGTTGTTAATTCCATTGATTTTGGGGTTAGCGATCGGAATCGGAGCAGGGCCGGCAGCATCAGACCTGTTCGCTGGGGAAAAGGAAAAGAAAACGATGGAAGCTTTACTGATGACACCGGTAAACCGCATGACCTTGCTTGTAGCAAAGTGGCTCACGATTGTCTCGTTGGGATCGCTGACTGGAATCATCACACTGATTGTGGTTGCATTGGAAATCAACTACCTGACAGAAAATCTTAGGAGTGCCGTTTCATTAGGGGATAATGTGTACGCTATAGTCGCCTTTTCGATACTTGTTTCCATCATCTACGCCATGTTTGTGGCAACTCTTCTCATGGTAACAAGCATCATGGGTAAAACGGTAAAAGAATCGCAAAGCTACAGTACACCAATCATGATGGTAGGGATGTTCCCGATCATGATGATTTCCGGAATCGGAATCAATGAGCTCCAATTCCACCACTTTGCCATCCCGATCATGAACGTATTCACGATTCTTAAGGAACTAAGCTTCGGGATCATCAACTACGAGCACCTAGGTCTCATGATAGGAAGCAATCTGGTATGTATCGTGGTTGCTTTTATAATCGCAAGAGTGATGTTTATGAAGGATAAATGGGTGATGAATTAATTGGTAGGGGCCTGACCCCCATCGCTTTAAAGCGAGGGGGTCAGGCCCCTTTTCGGAGAGACGGTAAAAAAAGAAGGATTCGTACCGTCACCCATGCAAAACGACAGAGGAGACGGTACAAAACCCATTCGCTTTACCTATCTTAAAGTTAAAATCGCACTTCAAACTCAACACCATCCGCTACCTTATCCTTCTTACCATCCAACACCTCACTTGATGAGATAGTAAGACTTTCTAGCGCTTCCGGTTTGGTTTCATCGAGGATAAACCCTAGGCTACCGACTTTTTCCTCTCCGGGTTTGAGTTCACCGTTTAGTTTCTCCAGATAAAAATCATCCTCCCAGGTAACGGTTTCCCCTTGGTTGGTGGTGATTTCCGAAACGGGTGCAATATGCACGGGCTTGTCGCCGTTATTTTTCACAACCACATTGACCCTGACATAGGGGAACTCCGTTTCTTCGTGGGTGAAGCCGTGAAAGAAGTCGATGAGGTCCGGGGATGGCTTGTATTGCATGACTTTTACATCCGCAATGGTCATCGATATATCTCCCGTCTGTTTCTTTTCATGTACCTGTGCGAATTGTTTAAGGGTGATAGAGCCATCCTCGTCTTGAAATTGTGAATCCTTGATTGTTAGTTCTCTATCATCCGGTGCTTGTGGACTGTCTTTGAATGAAAGGATCTCGGTGCTTTTTTCATTAGCTTGCGTTACCGCGTGAACCTCGGAAGCGTTTTTGGTTGAGCTATTGGCCGTGCATCCCGCCAGAAGAGCGGCAGTTAAGGTAAGTGCAATCCATGGTTTCAAACGCATTTTAGCAACCTCCTAAAAATTGAAGCATTCCGTAGCGTGGCCGCGGAATGCTTTTTGATTTGAAGCTTTACTCTTTTTTATGAGAAGGTCGAGCCTTTTCCAAGATAGCGAAAATCTCTTTTGCCGTGTCGGTGTTGTCAATTTTCCCTGCAAACTTTTCCATTCCAGGGCCATATGCATAAACCGTTACATCCTCACCGGTGTGTCCATCGGTCGTCCAGCCTGTTCCGGTGCGAAGGTCAAAAATTTTCTCGATGGCATTGTCGATTTCCAGAACATCGCCGCTAGTATCCTTTGCTTCCTGGACCGATTGAACCTCCTCTGGAGTCAGCTCAAGGTCAATATACTTTTTCAACGTTTCTTCCACTGGGGCACCTTCTGCAATTTCTTTTGCGATAAAGTCAGGTGTCTTTTTCGCTGCCTTGATTGCAGATGGATCCCATTTGTACACTCCGTCACGGCCCAGTGCCATCCCGCCAGTCGAGTGGTCAGCCGTCGCGATAACAAGGGTGTTCTTATCTTTTTTGGCAAAATCGATTGCCGCCTGGAACGCCTCTTCGAAATCTTCCATATCACTCATTGCCGCCACAACATCATTATCATGTCCGGCCCAGTCGATCTGGCTTCCTTCTACCATTAAAAAGAATCCTTTTTTATTCTTATCCAAGCGCTCCAAAGCAGCATTCGTCATTTCTTTCAATGAAGGCTGTTCTGCAGGACGGTCAATTTTTTTGTCCATTCCTTTTGGAGCGAAAAGACCAAGGATCTGCTCGTTTTTATCATTCAGCATTTCATCGCGTGTTGTAACATAAGAATATCCATCTTTCTCAAACTCTTTCGTGATGTCGCGGTCGTCGCGGACAAAATAGCTTGTCCCCCCACCCAACAGCACATCCACTTTATGTTCTCCGTTAATCAGGTCATCATAGTAATCATCGGCAATTTCATTGTAGTTGTTGCGGGATTCATCGTGCGAACCGAATGCCGCCGGGGTTGCGTGGTTAATCTGGGAAGTGGCAACCAGCCCCGTGGATTGTCCGTTTTCCTTGGCCTGTTCGAGAACGGTTTTGACATCTTTCTTTTCCAGGTCAACGGCAATTGCACCATTGTACGTTTTAATACCTGCTGACATCGACGTTGCAGCAGCTGCGGAATCTGTGACACTTTCTTCCGGATCCCAAGAATGAGTAGATTGCATGCCTACTAGATAAGGATCAAATTTTGTATCTTCCATCTCCGGGGTATTCGGATCATCCTTTAACGTCCTGTATCCTGTCGTATAGGAATTTCCCATACCATCTCCAATCAGGAAAATAACATTCTGGATTTCACCTTTCTTCTTGTTTCCACCTTTTTCAGCAGAAGCCTGATGAAACGCCAAGCCACTCACTGCAAGTGATGACGCCATTGCTACGGTTAATAACTTTTTGGATAATGCCATTGATTTGGACCTCCTGAAGTTTAATAACTTACAAGCGTAATTATATTGCCATACTATTAAGTGCGTTTGTAGCAGCTGTAAAGATTGTTTACAAAGAGGTAACAGGGTTATTACGGTTTATTGCATAGTAAACGAAGAAAGTGATAGTGTTAGTGGAAAAGTTGCTAATTCCCAATATTTGTACTATCGTCAAAGGGAGAGACTAATTTTGAAGATTGAATGGGGGTAAACGTCATGGCAGTAAATGCAATTATGACATGGACATTTTATGAAGAAACAAGTGTGCCAAGGGAAATTGAAGAAGTACTTATTGATGGTGAAACGGCAGAAATCGCCTATAAAACTGTTCGAGACGTAGCGGTTGTCACCAACAAACGTATCATCATCGCAGACCGCCAAGGGATTACAGGGAAAAAAGTCGAAGTTTATACCATTCCGTTCAAGAGCATTATCATGTACTCCTCAGAAAACGGGGAATGCTTGATATGAATGCTGAACTGGAGCTATGGACAAAGGCTGGAACGTTCAAGCTGAATCTAAATAAGAAAGTGGATATCAGGAAGCTTGATAGAATTATAGGAAAGCATATTTTATAAAAAGGCTCTTTAAAACAATTGCGTTTAAAGGGAATATAAAAAATAGACACGCACCTCCACCCGTTACCGCAGCATACGCTATTAGGCAAACAACTATGGGGAGGTTTTCTTTTTGTACTTTCCACAAAATCAAAATCAAATTTATCAGCATGGTTCATTAGATTACCGCAACAACCTTTCGAATGAACGGCTCATCTATTTTTATCCGCGTCCGAGACGTCCTTTTTACTATCCTTATTATCCATACCCTTACTATCCGGCTCCTTATTATTACCCATATCCTTATCCGAGACCATATTACCGCAACCAGGAGGCCCTGGTGGGGGAAGTATCCCAGTCTGATATGCGTGCAAGCTGGCGGGAGTGGGAGGATCTTGGAGCACCGCTTAGAGGATTCCGAGGGGCACCTGCCGTAGCATCCTGGGCGCCAAATCGCCTGGATACATTTGTACGCGGCGAGAGCAACCGGATGTTCCATAAATGGTGGGACGGCAGACGGTGGAGCAGATGGGAGGACCTGGGTTCCCCTCGAGGCGGCTTAAGGAGTTCTCCTGGTGCCGTATCATGGGGACCGAATCGAATCGACACCTTTGTCCAGGGCCAGAATGATGGTATGTGGCATAAGTGGTGGGACGGAAGAAGCTGGAGTCAATGGGAGGACTTAGGTTCCCCCCGAGGCGGCTTCAAGGGATCACCGGCAGCTGCATCCTGGCAGGAAAATCGCCTGGATTGCTTTGTCCAGGGGATGGATGATAACCTCTGGCATAAATGGTGGGACGGAAGAAGCTGGAGTCAGTGGGAAAACCTTGGTTCTCCACGCAGCGGCCTAGGCGGATCTCCTGGTGCTGTATCATGGGGACCGAATCGCATTGACGTCTTTGCCATCTGCAACAACAACCGTCTGTGGCACAAATGGTGGGACGGAAGAAGCTGGCGCCAATGGGAGAATCTCGGTACCCCGCGTGGAGGCTTGGATGGCGCCCCGGCTGCAGCAAGCTGGGCACCAAACCGGCTTGATGTCTTCTTAAAAGGCAGAGATGACCGGATGTGGCAGATATTTTGGAATGGCCGACGCTGGAGCGAGTGGGCAAACCTTGGTGCCCCTCGTGGCGGGGTCCAATCCTCACCGGCAGCGGTTTCGTGGGACCGAAACCGCATCGACACATTTGTCCGAGGCGGCAACAACAGGCTTTGGCATAAGTGGTTCGCCTAATATTTTCATAGATAAGCACCTGCTTTTTCCCGTAAAAGGAAGCAGGTGCTTTCTCGTTACTTCATCAACTTTTCCGCTTTTAAAACTGCTTTCATCGCAATACGCGCTTCATTCAATACGGATTGACGCCATTGTTCATCTTCGGGATAGAACATTTTATGGAACTCACTCTTGATCCACTGCATGTCTTCTTCCTTTTCAGCACCCTCCCAATATAGCTGGTTTTCTAAAATGATGGTGGTGAATTCGCGTAATTCTGATTTGATTCCCTCTCCGAAGGTACCGAATTCGAAAAGAGCAGAGAAGAGGTGGGTCCCGGGATACTCTTCACATTTGAGTTTATGAAAATGGTTGGTAGAGTCACCCTTTACTTTTTTCGGTGTGAACGTTTGAATATTCTTTAAGGGGTAAAGGGCCTTTAATTCCTCTTCGCAACGGGGATCAAGCTCTGATGCCAACATCGTCACTTCATTGGTTGGGCCGAGCGCCGTGTGCCAATCCATATGTATGACCCGTGGATAGGTGGATAATAATTTCTTTTGTATGGATTTAAGAAAGGCTGTCGATTCTTCCTCTTTGCTTCCACCGTATTAGACCCCCCTTTCAAACTCGAACTGTCCCATGCCTTTTGCTTCCTTCATGGCATTATAGCTTGCCTGCGCCGCCCCCTCAGCCAGCAGGGTATATAAGGTTGCCTTCTCTTCCTTTATGTCCATTATTCTTCCATTAGGGAGAAATAGCTCCTTTTCCTGCGCATAGGTTTGATTGACGTCTCTTGGAACAGTATCCGGGTCATATAAATAATTTCGATTCAGGTCGACGTTATTCTCCGTCACCCGTCTGAAATGCCTCATTCCCCAAGGGTTCAATGCGTGAATCAGGCATATTCCCGTCGTATTGGGATCGATGGAGTCAAGATATTCGTCCACAAACAGATGGATGGCACCTGCACCTGCATACCATTCAATGCCATGTTCCCCGGATGTGAAAAATAGGACCTGCCTGTTGTCAGTTAGTGCTTCGGAATAGATCATGTCAACTGTGTTATCTTTTTCCTGTCCGATTTTGTGGCTCGACAGCAACGCTTCTGGCCATTTTTCCTTTATTTTAACCAGGTGTCCTCGGAAGGTATTGCGGGATTCCTCATAACTGTTTTTAAAATATCTATCAGTTTCTTTCATGGTCATCATCCTTTCAGGTTTTTCTATGTTTGTTTATTTAGTTTCCCTTCCGAGTTCAGAGAGAAACGTATGTCTTTTAAAGTAGCGTCTCGAGCATAGGAACTATTATGACTTTCCTGAAATAGCAATTTTTAAACAAACGTTTGTTTAATCCAAATGTGAAATGCAGCAGGGAGAAGCGGTTAAGAGGTTAGAAAAAAATATACTTTTAAAAAAGGATTTGTAGAAAACTAATGAGATTATATTTTCTGAAAATTATTGCATTTAATACGGGGTACGCCGTAAACTGGTAATACCAGATAAAATATTGGTATTACCAGTTTGGGGTGTAAGAATGAGAGTAACCGATAAAATAGAAAAATTGTTCATTCGTAAAGTACTGCAGCAGGAGTATTCACCAGGAACCCAGATTCCATCCGAAAGGGAATTGGCAGCAGAGTATGAAGTGGGAAGACCGGTAATCCGTGAGGTCCTGCAGCGTCTCGAAAGGGATGGGTGGCTGACAATCCGCAGTGGTCAGAGGGCGGTGGTCAATGATTATTGGAAAGAAGGCAACTTGATGACCATAGTGCACCTTCTTGATGAGGAGGAGAGCATGCCGAACGAATTTATTGTGCATCTTTTAGAGTTCCGAAAAAGTCTGTCGCCGGCGTATGTGAAAGATGCCGTGACGTATAAGCCCTTATCCGTCGTCGCGCTCCTCAAAGAAAGCGAGACAGTTCCAGATAAGCCTGCCGACTTTGCCGAATATGACTGGCGACTTCAAAGGGGGCTTGCTGCCGCATCGCCAAATCCTATCTATCTACTGATCTTGAACAGTTTCGGTCATCTTTATGTGAAGATGGCAACGCATTACTTCTATGAAGAGACTTACCGCGATGCCTCGAGAGCCTATTATCGTGAGCTGATGGCGGCAACCCTGTCTGGGGACGGCACACAGGCGAAGAACCTGGTCAAGGAGATTATGGAAAAGAGTATTAGATTGTGGAAAGAGCAATCCAAAGTTAAATAAAAGAATGGGGAGTGGGGTACAGTGAAAGGGTATTACAAAGAGTTCCTTTTGTTTCCTGATATTACGATATTAATAGGATTGATTTTCCTGAGTATTACCTACCAGGTCTGGCATGGACTCACATGGGCCGCTGTTGCCTGTCTTGCGCTTGGACTCCTGGTTTTCATGTTCAGTGAATACATGACCCACCGGTTTGTTTTCCATTTGAAGCCGCCGAAGAGCCCAATCCTTTTGAAAATGCTGAAACGCCTGCATTATGACCACCATACAAATCCGAATGACCTGCATCTTTTATTTTTACCATTATGGTACAGTCTGCCGAACTTGTCGGTGTTGGCCGTCATCTTTTACCTGATTGCGGGTGATATCTGGCTGACCTTGGCGTTTGCTGCCGGACTGAAGACAATGCTTTTCCTGTATGAATGGAAGCACTATGTGGCACACCGGCCGATCAAGCCTAAATCAAGGTTCGGTATATGGGTCAAAAAGATGCACATCCTTCATCACTATAAGAATGAAAACTTCTGGTATGGCGTTTCCACTCCCTTTGTCGATGTGCTGTTTGGGACGCTAAAGGATGAAAAAGAGGTAGAGACGAGTAAAACGGCGAAGGATCTGGAAAAACGGGCTTGAAAAAGGAAAAAGAAACTCATGAGGATGTGAACTTCTGATTTTTTTATCTTTTTGGCTCTGTTATTGAGTAGTGTTGATTTTCTAAGAATCTAGCTGTTGATTGGAGCAATAGGCGAAGACTCCTCGAAAATGCGAGCATTTTCTTCGTGCGATGTATCGCTGCCGCAGCCTTCCTTGTCCTGCGGGAGGAAGGGACAGGGGAGACCCCACAGGCGAAGCCGAGGAGGCTCCCGGACCGCCCGCGGAAAGCGCAGCCTAGTGCGGAAATCAACAGCGGTCTTTAACACAGCCATCTTTTTTAAAAGCTATCCAGAGTATATGGAACTATACGATAGTAACATTGCTTCATATCAGGCTATTTGTAGCTGGATGGGTAAAATGGATAAATACCCGTGTATTTCCGTGCAGGGCGCTTTTTTCTATTTTTTCTTAATATGGTTTAATAGTTAGATAGACTTAGGGTTAGTAAATTTATTAAATTGTAGAAGGATGTTGATGCGTTATGGACAGGTCAGTTTTTAAAATTTCGGTTGGAATAGCAGCGGTATTTGTTCTGATCGGAGTGTTGATTCCGGAGCAATTGGGAGCTGCTATGGAAGTGGCTAAAGGCTTCGTATTAGAGAAATTCGGATGGTTTTATCAGTTGGTTGCCACGTTCTTCCTCTTATTTGCCGCATTTATGATCTTCAGTAAATATGGAAAAATTAAACTCGGAAAACAAGATACCAAGCCGGAGTTCAGCCGCCCTACTTGGTTTGCCATGCTCTTTTCTGCCGGAATGGGGATAGGCCTTTTGTTCTATGGGGTATCGGAACCGATTTCTCATTTCTCCGCACCTCCGATAGGTGAAGGCGGGACGGAACAATCAGCCATACTTGGCATGCGCTATACTTGGCTTCACTGGGGTCTTCATGCTTGGGCCATCTATGCGATTGTGGCATTGGCGCTTGCCTATCAAAAGTATAATAGGAATGCCCCTGGATTAATGAGTGCCACGCTTCATCCTGTGCTTGGTGAAAAGGTGAAAGGACCGATAGGCAAAACCGTGGACGTGGTTGCCGTTTTTGCTACGTTGTTTGGTGTTGCAGCTTCATTGGGATTGGGATCCCAGCAAATTAATGCCGGCCTGGAGTATTTAATTGGAATTCCCAATAACTTTACCGTGCAGTTTATCATCATGGCTGTCATTACAGCACTTTTCATTGTTTCAGCAACTACAGGAATATCTAAAGGAATCAAATATTTAAGCAATATTAATATGTCTCTTGCTGTTGTATTATTTTTCGTCATGCTTATCCTTGGGCCTACTTTATTTTTATTGAATATGTTCACTTCCACGTTAGGGAGTTATGTCCAGAATGTTGCATTGATGGGATTGAGATTAGCTCCTTTTGATGCAAATGAAGCAGCGTGGACGCAAGGCTGGACAGTCTTTTACTGGGCATGGTGGATTTCCTGGACTCCATTTGTCGGCATGTTCATTGCCCGTGTCTCCAAGGGCCGCACAATCAGGGAGTTTACCATAGCGGTTCTTCTTGTTCCATCTCTTGTATGTGCACTATGGTTCACGGTTTTTGGAGGGACAGGAATTTACCTTGAGGTCGTTCAAGGCTTGGATGTATCAAGCCAAAGCTTGGAAACTGCCCTATTCTTTGTTTTTCAGCAGTTACCTTTCGGTGCGCTTCTTTCCGTACTGACGGTTGCGCTTATTACGACCTTTTTCGTCACTTCTGCAGACTCGGCAACCTTTGTCCTCGGGATGCTGACTACAGGCGGAAAATTGAATCCCCCTAATGGTGTAAAAGTGGTATGGGGCATCATCTTGGCTGCATCAACACTTGTCCTGCTTGCTTCAGGCGGATTGACCGGGCTGCAAACGGCCATCATCGTCAGTGCACTTCCGCTGACCTTCATTGTTCTGGTGATGTGTTACGGATTGTATAAAGAACTAGGAAAAGAATATAAAAAGCAAATGAATCCGGATTGGAAGAAACAAGAAAAAGCAAAGCCGGAAAAGACAGCAAGTTGAAAGTATAATGCCTGACCAATTTTATGGTCAGGCATTTTTTTACGGAAAAGTTCTTACCTCAGTTTTTTGGATAGCGGATGGATCCCAATGCTTTGGACAAAAAGCGATAATAAAACGGCTGTAAATGTGAGGGAAATAATTAAGTCCGTATGCTGTGATTCCTTTGCCTGCAGACTTAATATCAAAAAGACAGACATGGAGCCTTTTAGCCCTGACCAGCTTAAAAGTATAGATTCCTTCCAGGTGATTTTATTCCGCCATGCAGGAAACAATTGGGTAGTTCCTGTAATGATAACAATCCTTACAACCAAAGAAGCAAGAAAAATAACAAAGGCGAGTCCTAAATTATTAAAGGATAGGTGGTGGGCAGCTACAATCCCGATCAGTAAGAATAACAGGGACAAGATCGATATCTCGATAACACCCCAAAAACCATCCAGTGACTCTCTGAAATGGTCTTCCTTTATCGACCGCTCAAACTCGAAGGAAAGCATGATACCGGCAAATACTGTCGCCAACACACCGGAAACACCTGCGAGCTCGGCTGCATTGAATACCCCATATGCAAGGATGATGCTCAGCATTACTTGGTACTCTTTATGATGGGTAATGTGTATAGCTTTACTGAATAACCATCCAACCGCTAACCCGAGAATAATTCCTCCAAGAGAGATAATAAAAAACTCACCTAAAAGCTTGCCGATGGAAAACTGGGTATTTTGAAGATACATCCCAGAAAGGACGGTGAAGATGACAATACTCGTTCCATCATTGATTAAAGACTCTCCTTCCACGATATCCGCCATCAACTTGTTTCCCGTAGACTGCTCCAAAATGGATACAACCGATACAGGGTCAGTTGGGGTAAGCATCGACGCGATCACTAGACATCCGATAAAGGATAAAGAAACAAATGGACTTGCCGCTGCATAAATGGCACCTCCTAAAAGAAGAATTGTCAATATGATCCCGATGGTGGCAAAAAAACCGATAATGCCGCCGTTCCGCTTTAATGCAGAAGGAGGGAAGCGGTATGCAGATATAAAGAGGAGAGCAGGTAAAAGAATGTGGTAAATCAAATCCTTCGTCACTTCGATGGAAGAGAAATAAGGAATGAAAGACAGAGCGATTCCCAGTAGCACCAATATTGGCGGGACAGGGAAATCCTCCTTCTTTTTATCGATGGAGAAAATAATATATCCGATAAATAACAAGATGATGATCGGTGTTGTTTGCATCCTTCCTGTCCTCCTTGTTGTAGAATGGATTAATTTTCATCGTTGGAACCGTTCATCGCTTTCATAAAGTAGGCGGTTGGCAATAACAAGCCGATACTTGCTTGTATAAGAGAGAAAAATCTAGCACTGCCAACCGGAACCACATCTCCATAGCCGACAGAAAGAATCGTGACTCCACTAAAATAAAGATAAGTAAAAAAATCACCTTTTCCCTGAGTACCAGTAGAGTTGGGTATTTTTAAAATCACTTCCTCAAATGATAATAGATAGTAAAGTACGGCAAAACCAAAGGTAATGCTGAGCAAGACAAAAAAGAGTTTATAGAAAAGCGCGGAATTGGCATAACTTTTCTTATACGTTTTATTAGTGAAAAAATAGTAAAGGTTGGCTAACAGAAATAAAATCGTCAGAAAGATAAGTATGATAGAAATAATGATGACCTCCTTTTTAATTCCGTTTCCCTTCTCATTACCGTTTATAACGGTAAACCTTTACTTTTTAAAAAGTGGAAGAAAAATAATTCAGATACCTGCTAGTGACAACCAACTTTCAATCCTATATAATGTAAGTATCTTACCTATAAAGGAGATTGTTTTATGGAAGGTGTAGTTCTTAACTAACGTAATTTGATACGTGCGTGTGGAAAAAACGCTGGTTCGGCTAAAGGTCGGGCTCTGTTTAAGTATGTTTTTTTTCTCGCGAAAAGGTTAAGAACACGGGTTTGCGCCTGCTCCATAAAATGTTAGTTGAGATGAGTGAATAGGTATTTTTCTGCCTGTCACCTTTCTTCTAATTAAACTACCATTCAAAACGCAAAGAACGAGTGTTGTTCTCTGCGTTTTTTTATATGCAAAAATAAGGTGAAGACTTTGTTCCATCTTTTCCTCGCACGTATCAGCTTTATCAAGCAGATTAAATCTTAGGAGGAAAAAACATTGAATCACACAACCAATCAAGCATTGCAATTCACAGATTTGAAAAAAGAGGCAGCATCCTATTGCATCTCAGAACTTGGGAAAGAGGCCATCACATCACTTGAGCCATCCACGCATAAGAAGAGGATAGATGCGTGGCTCCATGAAGTGACAGAAGCAAAAAAGATTCTTGAAATTAGCGCAAGCGTGCCGATCCACGGCCTCCATGGCATCGAATACATCTTGAAAAATCTTCATAAAGGTGTGCCCTGCCGTCCAGATCAGCTCATGGGGCTATACGAATTCCTGGAATGCATCGAGAAGCTAAGACGATTTATGAAGGATAAGGAATATGTGGCACCGACCATCACTTCCTATGTCTACTCGATTTCTGCTCTGGAGCATATTGCGGCTGAGATCATTCGCTGTATCCGTAACGGGAGAGTGGATGACTATGCAAGCAAGGAGCTTTTAAAGGTCCGCAAGCAGATCTCCACTTTGGAGGAGCGGATCAAGCAGCGTGTCGAACAGCTTGCCAAGTCGGCAAAATACAGTAAATATATGCAGGAAAACCTCGTCAGCATCCGGAATGGCAGATACGTCATCCCGGTGAAAAAGGAGTACAAAAACAACATCAAGGGAGCAGTGTTGGATATTTCCGCATCAGGCTCCACCGTCTATATCGAGCCTGAGGAGGTAAGCGTCATCCAGGACTCCATCAACCTGCTCAAGTTCCAGGAGGAGGCAGAGGAAGAAAAGATCCTTTTTGCCCTGACGGGACTCGTGGAGGAGCATGAACACGAAATTAAAATTGCGATGGATATGATGGTTAGCTACGACCTGATTTTTGCCAAGGCGAAGTATAGCATCGCGATCAACGGGATAGCGCCGCAAATGAATGAGCATCACCTGATTCGGTTGAAGGGGGCCAGCCATCCTTTATTAGGTAAGAGTGCCGTGCCATTAAACCTGGTAATCGGAGAGGATTTCGACGCGCTTGTCATTACTGGTCCGAATACGGGAGGCAAAACGGTGACCATCAAGACGGTCGGGCTTCTTACCATGATGGCGCAATGTGGCATGCATATCCCGGCAGAAGCAGGCAGTGAAATCGCCATCTTCCAAAAAATCCTCGTTGATATCGGGGACGGACAGAGCATTGAACAATCATTGAGCACATTCTCCTCACGAATTAAGAATATTATCGACATTCTCGCGGAAAGCACACCGCAGACATTGGTGCTGCTCGATGAACTTGGATCTGGAACCGATCCAGCGGAGGGGATGGGGCTTGCGACTTCGATTTTAGAAGAGCTCTTTAACAAAGGAACCACTATGCTTGCTACGACGCATTACAGCGAAATCAAGGAATTTGCCAATGCCCAGGAAGGCTTCATGAACGGCTCGATGGAATTTGATGTGGAAACGTTAAAGCCGACATATCGCCTGATTGTCGGTGAAGGCGGGGCCAGCCAGGCATTTGCCATCGCGCTTCGCCTCGGGATGCATCCAAAGCTGATTGAACGTGCCCATGAAATCACGTATAAGGAAAAGCATGATTATACGGCTGCAACAGATAAATCCCTGCATGAGCTTAACAGGCAGCTTGCGATGAACAAGAAATATATCCACAAGCAAAAGCATGCTGCTGTGGAAAAAGGTGCCCGGGAGATCGTCTTTAAAATGGGGGACAACGTGAAGATTCCTTCGATCGGCGAGTTCGGGATTGTCTATAAGCCGGCAGATGAACGCGGAAATGTAGTGGTGCAGGTAAAAGGAGAGATGAGGACCTTCAATCACAAGCGCCTGACCCTCTACATCAAGGCGGAAGAGCTTTACGAGGAAGGCTATGACTATGATATCATCTTTGAATCCAAGGAAAACCGCAAGCTGCGCAGCCAGATGAATAAGCGGCATATTGATGAGGTGATTATCGAGGACAACGAGAAGTAATGTCGCTTGCTAGAGTAGCTGTGTAGTTTGTGAAAATTGTAAACCCCTCGTTAACGACTGTATGAGTTGTGTTAATTTTTTGAAAATTAACTTCTGTCTGCCCGATTTTTTTGTATGATAGTCCTGTAGTACAAATCATGCAAGCAATCCAAGGAGGCAATCTAAAGATGAAAAAAGGATTAATCGCTTTATTATCTTCCCTTATGCTATTAGGACTTGCAACCGGCTGCAACAACGATGAAATGAACAACAATAACGACGGAACTGAAACAAATTCAGAGGAATCAAACGAAGAATAAGAAAAGAAAGGCCGCTGATCTCGAATCGGCGGCCTTTTATATGGGCTTTGAGTGCTGAAAAAACGGTTATGCACAAAAATTCCGATTTGTGCACAATTTACAAACTGTTATGCACAAAAAATAGAATATGCGCTTAAATTTTTTTAAATGCGCTCAAAAATACTCCACTTATGCACAAATCGCACCATTCGACAAAATTCCTCAAGAAGTCCGGGACAAAAACCCCACTAACCAACCCTTTGAAAAATCCCAATCTTTTAGACATAAGCTACCATTAATCTGGTAAAATGTAGAAAGATATATACTAGGGGGAGCAACAATGGAATTTAACTTAAACATTAATTTATATGGATTGGAAACGATTTTCGTTCTCTTCGGCTGGGGAATTGTATTCTTTTTCTTTTATCGGATCTACAAAAAGCAGGAAAAGGAAGTGCGTCCGAAGCTATGGAAAGGGATATTGGCTATTATCATCGGATTAATTGCTTTTACTTTTCCGCTGACATTTTTTCAACCGCCGATTTCCATCGCCGTCCTACCGCTTGGTGTGTTAATACTATACGCTCTTAGAAAGGGTAAATGGGAAACCTACCGGAAATATGCGTGGCTTGGGTTTGGGGCAAACTATATTCTATTGGCCACCACTTTGGCGGGGGTTTTGTTTCATGGAATAATCTACCCGAAGGATCAGGCATCTACATTCATCAGGGAGGCGGAAAATGCGAGCCTCCATGTCATCCATCCCTCCGCTCAAAAGAAGATTCTAAACAATGAAGCCTTTGAACAAGCATTAGGGAATATGAAGAAAAGTAAGATTGATACTCAAAGATTGTATAATTCCATTGTATTGGAAGAAGAGAAAGTAGAGAGGTTTCCGTACATACTGGCAGGAACAAAATCTCAGTTTGGCAGCGGTCTTGCCACCCAGATTTTCGTCGAGAGTGATGGCAAAGGGGTGCTGGTCACAACGGATAACCAAAGGCAGTACTATTTTCGATCTGAGCAATCCTTTCTGAAGATCGAAGGGGGCGGGACAGATGAATAAAAAAGTAGTACTTCTTATCGGGCTTCTTCTAGCGGGAGCGGTGATCCTTGTGGCTGTCTTCTACCTGCAAACGCCGAAAGCTTTTCTTACGGAAGAAGAAATCATGGATGAGCTTTACCTCACAAATTCAACTGCAAGGGTGAAGGAGATTCAGGATATCGTTCCTCTTGATGATAAGAGCATGTTTGTGCCATTCATCCTCGAAGGTGACCGCTATGCTTCGAGCATCTGGATGTGGCTTGGCGGCAAGTGGGAAAATGTTTCGGTGACCACTTCCTCGGGACCGATTTCATGGACGAGTAAGGATGGGACGAAAACCTTTTTTACTTGGAATGTCGATCCCGATGACAAGATAGAATATTTTCAGTTCTATCTATTATCGGATAGGTACTTCCAGGTGACCAATGTGAATGCAAATGATAGGATTGAAATATACTTGCCGAAAATCCAGATGGGGCATCGTGTACCAGTTGATGCAACATCATACGGCGCCGTCCCGATCCCTGAGGAATGGGCAGGAATCATCCAATCTTTTAATAAGGTAAATGACTTTCATGGATGGTTTATGGATTATCAATCTCATCAAACATATCTCGCCTGGCAGGCATTCAACAAGATGGACAAAGAGATTCGCTTGGAAAAAACATATGGGGAGGGAGGCGGTGGGTATTCTACTGGAAGCTACACCGAGCCCCTACGTTTTATTAATGAAGGCGACCTAGAATAATATTCTGGCACTTTTCCTAAATCTAGGAGAAGTGCTTTTTATTGATCTGAATAGGTTCATTGTCAAAAAGCGCATTAAACCAGTGTTTTTGATAACAAGATTCGACAATATTCGCATTGAATTCTACCTATTTTCCTGTTATTCATACTTTTTTTAGGGTATTGGAATGTAAACGGTTTAATAAGTTACAGTTATGATGTAATATAGTACGTATATAGTTATTATTCTGATATATTAGCTAGCAGTTACAGGCAATAATAATGGAGGCATGTCTGATGAGTAATCAAGACCGTGCGCATATTTGGGAGCGCTTCTACGGGCCGAATATGGGCTATATTTATGAAGAGTATGACAAGTATCAGGAGGATCCGGAATCAGTAGACGATACGATTCGGAAATTGTTCGATGATATGGGTCCACCGCCGGAAATGGAGTATGGAGTGCAGACGGAGACGTCTTCGTCCTCAAAGAAAGATGTACCTAGTCAAGCTCCACAATCGGCGATTAAAAAAGTCATTGCTGCAACAAAGCTTTTAAGGAATATTCGTACATTAGGCCATCTGGCTGCAAATATAAGCCCGATCCAATTTGAGGAGAAGCATCCTGCAGGATTTCTGGATGTGGAAACTTATGGATTGAGCAAGGAAGACCTTTTACAGATTCCGGCTGATCTTGTCTGGGAGGATGCACCTGACGCGATTTCAAATGGTTGGGAAGCATATGAACACCTGAAACGAATCTATACAAGTACCATCGCTTACGAATTTGGTCATATCCATGATGAAGAGGAACAGAACTGGCTGAACAGCTACATCGAGAAGTCCCGCATCCATCAACCGATGTCCAAAGAGGAGCGCATTGAATTGTTCGAGCGTTTGATGCATGTGGACGGATTCGAGAAGTTTTTGCACAAAACTTTTGTCGGTCAGAAACGCTTTTCTATTGAAGGTTTGGATATGCTGGTACCGATGCTCGACAAGCTGGTACAATCCGGCTGTGAGGAAGGTACGAAAAATATCAGCATCGGAATGGCGCATCGTGGCCGTCTGAACGTTCTCGCTCATGTACTTGGAAAACCGTATGAGCTTATTTTCTCTGAATTCCACCATTCGCCGAACAAGGAGCTTGTTCCTTCAGAGGGTTCCCGTGGAATCAACTTCGGCTGGTCCGGGGATGTAAAGTACCATCTTGGTGCAGACCGCAACATTAAAGGCGATAAGGAAAATGTGATCAGCATCCATCTTGCGCACAATCCAAGTCACCTGGAATTTGTCGATCCTGTTGTACAAGGTGCTGCGCGTGCCTTACAGGAAGACCGCAGTGAAAAGGGCTATCCATCGCTGGATGAACAATCTGCTTTCAGCGTATTGATTCATGGAGATGCGGCTTTCCCTGGAGAAGGGGTAGTTGCGGAAACCTTGAACCTGATGAAGCTGAGAGGCTATGCGACAGGCGGAGCAATCCATATCATTGCAAACAACCTGCTAGGATTCACAACGAACTATCAGGATTCCCGTTCGACCAAATATGCAAGTGATCTGGCAAAAGGATACGAGATCCCGGTTATTCACGTCAATGCGGATGATCCGGAAAGCTGCTTGGCTGTGATGTATTTTGCCTACCAGTACCGCAAAAAGTTCAATAAGGATATTGTGATCGATCTAGTAGGATACCGCCGTTTCGGACATAACGAAATGGATGATCCGAACGTGACACAGCCGTACCTTTATGAAAAGATTAATAATCATCCGACCATTGCAGAAAAGTACGCACAGGAACTGGTTTCCCGCGGTATTTTGACTGAAGAGGACACGACTAACAAAAAGTCCGAGATGATGAAAAAGTTCCAGGAGACTTTTGATAAATTAAAAGAAAAAGAAAATAAAGAAGAAGTCACCAAATATGTGCCGGTCAAGATCGTCGAACATGTACCGGAAATGGAGACTGCAGTTTCTGTTGACCTCCTTCGTTCCATTAATGAAAACCTTGCCAAATGGCCTTCCCACTTTAAGGTATATCCGAAATTGGGACGTATCCTCAAAAAGAGGGAGAGTCTGTTGAGCGAGGAAGGAAAAGTGGATTGGTCGCTTGGAGAAACGCTTGCCTTTGCTTCCATCCTGGCAGACGGCACACCGATCCGCTTGACGGGCCAGGATAGTGAGCGTGGAACATTTGCCCACCGCCATCTTGTTTTACATGACCACCAGACGGCAGAACGATATGTGCCTTTGCACAATATCCCGGAGGCGAAAGCTTCGTTCTCCATCTACAACAGCCCGTTGTCTGAAACTGCGGTACTTGGCTTCGATTACGGATATAGTGTGCAATCACCAGAATCCCTTGTCATCTGGGAAGCTCAGTTCGGGGACTTCGTGAACGTAGCACAGGTTATCATTGACCAGTTCATTGCTGCAGGCCGAGCGAAATGGGGCCAAAAATCAAGCCTTGTAATGCTACTGCCTCATGGCTATGAAGGTCAAGGGCCGGAGCACTCGAGCGGTCGAGTGGAGCGATTCCTGAATTCAGCTGCAGAGAACAACTGGATTGTCGCAAACGTAACGAGTGCTGCCCAGTATTTCCATCTATTAAGAAGACAGGCGCTTCTCACAAAAACGGAGGATGCACGTCCATTGATTGTGATGACGCCGAAAAGCTTGCTGCGTAATTCCATGACAGTTTCCAACAGCTCCGAATTGAGCGAAGGCTCATTCAAGCTTCTTGTAGAGCAGGAAGGAACAGGGCTGGAAAAGTCTAAGGTTACACGTCTTGTTCTATGTACTGGAAAGGTGTCCATCGACCTAGCAAGCAAACTGTCTGAGTTGTCTGGAGAAGATGTCGAAAACCTTCATATAGTGAGAGTGGAGCAGCTGTATCCATTCCCGAAAAAGGAAGTAGAAGAGCTTGTTGCCCAGTATCCGAACCTGAAGGAAATCGTATGGGTACAGGAAGAGCCGAAAAACATGGGCGCATGGCCTGTGGTAAAGGCGCCATTGCATGAGATCGCTTCAAGTGGCCTGGCTGTTGAATACATTGGACGTCCAAAACGTTCCAGTCCTTCAACCGGGGAGCCACATATTCATAAACAAGAGCAAGCTGGAATTGTACAAGCGGCATTAAATGTTAGCAAAGGGCATGGAGGGGAATTCATATGATCGAAGTTAAAGTACCTGAATTAGCGGAATCCATTACAGAAGGAACAATTGCAGAGTGGACAAAAAGTGTGGGCGAGTCCATTGAAAAGGGTGAGACGATCGCTGAGCTTGAAACGGACAAAGTAAACGTTGAAATAAAGAGTGAGCACACTGGCGTCATCAAGGAATTTCTTTTTGAGCCGGGTGACAACGTAGAAGTTGGCCAGGTCATCGCAGTACTTGGTGAAGCTGGCGAGAAAGGAGGATCTGCTCCGACTGAAGAACCAGTAGCAGCTCCAGTAGCAGCAGCCCCGAAAGAGGAGAAAGTGGAAGAGCCGAAGCAGGAAGTACCAGCTGCCAAAGCTCCGGAAGCGGAGAAGAAATCTGTGGCAACCCGTACTGCTGTCGCATCTCCTGCAGCTCGCAAAAAAGCACGTGAGCTAGGAATCGACCTGAACGAAGTGAGCTACCGTGATCCGATGGGCCGCGTGCGCGTAGAGGATGTCGAAGCGCATCAGGCTTCCGCTGAAAGGAAAAAGAGCGAGCCAGCACCTGCAGCTCCTTCTAAACCAGCGGCAGCACCGAAAGCTGTAGTACAGGATGACCGTATCGAGCGTGTGAAAATGTCCCGTCGCCGTCAAACGATTGCGAAGCGCTTAGTGGAAGCACAGCACACTGCTGCGATGCTTACTACCTTCAATGAAGTGGATATGACGGCCGTCATGGACGTACGTAACCGCCGCAAGGATGCTTTCTTCAAAAAGAATGGCGTAAAGCTTGGATTCATGTCCTTCTTTACCAAAGCGGTAATCGGAGCGCTGAAGTCCTTCCCATTATTGAATGCGGAAATCCAAGGTGACGAAATCCTGATGAAGAAATTCTATGATATCGGTGTGGCAGTTTCCACCGAGGAAGGTCTCGTTGTTCCAGTTGTCCGTGATGCAGACAAACTCAGCTTTGCCGGGATCGAGAAAGAAATCGGTGAGCTAGGTAAAAAAGCGCGTGACAACCAATTGGCACTGAAAGACCTTCAAGGAGGAACGTTCACCATCACAAATGGAGGAATCTTTGGTTCCCTGTATTCCACTCCCATCCTGAACACACCTCAGGTTGGTATCCTTGGCATGCACACCATCCAACGCCGTCCTGTAGTAGTGGACGACAAGGACACAGTGGAAGTAAGACCGATGATGTACATTGCCCTTTCCTATGACCACCGCATCGTCGACGGTAAGGATGCTGTACAGTTCCTTGTAAAAGTGAAGCAATTGCTAGAAGATCCGGAAGATTTGTTGTTGGAAGGCTGATCTAGTGATATTTGATGAGAGCCGCTGTCCCGAGATGGGATAGCGGTTTTTTCAGTGGATTAGACCGCTGTCTATGGATATCGGTGGAACAGAAACTGGTTGAATTTGGTGTACGGGCGAAAAGTAGGTGAGACCGGGCGGAAAGCTCCCCGAATCGGGCGCAAATCTCACTTTGTGGGCGTAAATCAGAAAAATCGGGCGAAAATCCAAAAAATCGTGCCTAACAGCAAACCCATACTTATCCGAATGATATCCTTTTCGTGAAGTGCCGCAAAATCTAGATGTTTTTTTGCAAAAAAATACCTCTTAAAAGAAAATTGTCACAATACTACCAATTTACCGACAAAATAAGTATAATCAATAGTAGAATAGAGACACATACAATCAAGGGGGAACTAAAGAGATGAAGAAATTAGTAGTGTTATCGATGACTGCGATTCTGGCAGCGTCCATGATGGCTTGTTCAAATGATAATAGTGCGACAGATACAAAAAAGGAACCTGCACAGCAGACGGAAAGTCCGAAGAGTCCGAGCAAACAGACAGATCCGGATTGGATTACACCTGTCGGGGAAACCATCTCCACTGAAGGTGGGGACTTTACCTTCCATACGAGAAACGATCAGGTGGAACCGGTGGAGGCTGGAGCCCTGACCCTCGATTTTGACCAGGTTGCAGGAATCAGCGGCGTGCTTTCCCCGGAATTTGCAGAGCATGTTGGACAAGATAAACTTGAATACATTCAAGTGGATATCCAAGTGACGAATACTTCTACAGATCCTATTAATTTTGATGCATATCAGGCTACATTGATTACAAGTACCGGAGAAGAGATCGCAGCTCCGAACCCGAAATTGGGAGAGCTTCCAGAGGGGAACTTTGCAGGCGAAGAAAAGAAGCAGGCTTCTGTTTTCTATGTTTTGGAAAAGTCGAAAGCTGAAGATGTCGAGTGGGTTCGGCTTGTAATGAAAGCTCCAACCAACGAAAGCAATGAAAAAATCGGGGAAGACCTTGATATCAAGGTAGAACTGAAGGGTTAATAGATAGTTAAGTATAAAACCTTGAGAGTACGTCCCCTCAAGGTTTTTGTTTTTCGTCTTTTTCGATAGGAAGCCCCATCTCTATTTTTTTCATTTCCAGTTCCAATCTTAAATATTCCAGCTCTACTTTCTTTTCCTGCAGTTCATAGCTTTTCTTTTTATCATAGCCGTAGTAGATCAGTGATAATGCAACAATCACAGTAATATAGAACCATAAATCCATACTAGAGCACCTCCTGTACCACTCTATACGTATGAGGTAACATATAGTTTCGCTCTTTTCTACTATTTTGATAAAGCAGTCTATTAGCATGAAACATATTACGATAACCGTGGTATAGTAAAGATGATAGATACATAGAAGGGAATGAATCGGATGATAAGAGTTGCCTTGCTAAGTAAATGGCATGTGCATGCAGCGGAATATGCAGAGCATGCAAAGGGAAATGAGCATGTGGAAATCACGCATGTTTGGGATGAGAAGGAAGAGAGAGGCAGAGAATGGGCAGATGAGCTTGGTGTTGAGTTTGTCCAGGATATCGAGTCCATTTTTAACAATCCTGACATTGATGCAGTCATTGTCGATACCCCTACTTCCATGCATCGGGATGTTATTATTAGAGCAGCAGAGAGCGGGAAGCATATTTTTACGGAAAAAGTGCTGGCAATCACCGTTGAAGATGCAGAGGCTATATTGGAAGTGGTGGAAAAGAATGGCGTGAAGCTGATGGTTTCCTTGCCACGTTTAACGGCTGACTATTATCTCTATGCGCAGCGAGTAGTGGATGAAGGCTTACTTGGCAAGCTGACGACCATCCGATGCAGGGTGGCGCACAATGGGGCGGTACCATATGAAAATAGTCCACATGGCTGGCTGCCGAAGCATTTTTATAACATGGAAGAATGCGGAGGCGGAGCATTTATCGATTTGGGTGCCCATCCGATCTATTTGACGAACCGTCTCGGAGGTCAGGCTTCTGCCGTAACTGCAAGGCTACAGCAGACACTGGGGTACGATGTGGATGACAATGCAGTGGCCATTGTGGAATATGTATCAGGTGCCATGGGCATTCTTGAAACGGGCTTTGTTGCAAATGGAAGTCCATTCCAATTGCAGCTGTATGGTACTGAGGGTACGGTCCTAATTGAAGACGGAAAAATTCGTATTTTCAGCAACCTGATGGAAGAAGGCTGGCATGAAGTGAAAGACCTGCCTGCTCCACTGATCATGCCTATGGACCAGTGGGTTGAGGAAATCCGCACAGGAGAGACACCCAGCATCACACACCAGGACGGATTCAACCTTACCCTCATCAACCACGCGGCAAGACTTTCCCATGATCAGGGAAGAAGAGTGGAAATCAAAGAATTGGTTTAATAATGTGAAAAACCACCGGATGGGGTCTGGCCCCTTTGGTGGTTTTTGTTTTTATTCTTCTTCTTCGCCGTCTTCTTTGTTGAACCAGAGCGGATCCATCTGGTCGACGTCGCCGTTATAATTGATAAGGATTTCTTCTCCCGCTTTGATATCCTTGTATGCGTAGAAGTCAAAAGTGTGCTCGTCGAAGTTGATTTCGTATCTCGCATTCGGTTCATACGAGTGGTTAAATAGCATTCCGTATCCAAGAAGAATGGCAGAGTGGTTCACTCCGTATTCAAAAGCGTAGTCCGCAAGAGTCGTCTTTTCGATATGCTGATGTTCTTCATTCAAGTAGGATATAACTGGTGCTGCGTGGAACATGACGCCTTCTTTTATATCCTGGGTTGCAAAAACCCCTCTATTAAATTCCCCATCGCTAATTGGGGATTTTTTTACTTCGATCATAGTTATCACCTTCGCCATTCATTTATAGTAAAATAGTCAACCTATTAAGGGTGCCATTATTTAGCAAAGAAAGCAACAAGTTAAGTTCTTCCAGATGTTATTATACCTCAAAATGGACCATAACATTTATCACTCTAAAACCGGGACTGAATTTTTATGAATAGGTATAATGGAGAAAATGGAGTGCGGAGGGGAAGAAACGTGAATAAAACAACAGCGGCAATCGGTTGCTTTTTTATCATGATAGCAGCCTTTCTATATGCAGCAAAACACATCACAACAGCAATCATGATATCCAATATCAACAGTGCCAAAACCAATTACTTCGATGGCGTTTACGAATCCATCTCTACAGGCATCACCTATTGGACAGGGGGCGCGATGTTTTTAGGTCTGGTATTTCTATTCGGAAGCGTTTCAGGAAGGCTGATGCAAAAGATGAAGGCGTAGTTTTTATTACAGGAAATCGACTGTTTCTGTCGAATGAATTCATATACGAAATATTAAGGGGATGGCTTAGATGAACAGAATCAATCTTATCGCCCTGGGAGTAAAAGATATTGCAGCATCACTCAAATTTTACCGAGAGATCGGCTTTGAAGCTTCCGTAAGAGGACCCGAGGAGGCGCCAGTCATCGTGTTTTTCAAAAATCAGGGGACGAAGCTGGAGCTTTACCCTTTGGAGCTGTTGGCCAAGGATATCAATAAGGAAGATCCACCCGCACTTTCAACAGGCGGCTTCCCTGGCATCACGCTCGCCTATAATGCCAAGAGCAAAGAAGAAGTGGACGGGATTTTCCACAGGGTTAAAGAGGTTGGGGCAGAGATTCCAAAAGAACCAACGAAAACGGATTGGGGAGGCTATAGTGGCTACTTCCGGGACCCAGACGGCTATTATTGGGAAGTGGCCTATGGCGTAGACTGGAAGTTTGACGAGAACGATATGCTGATTATAGAGGATTGAATGTATGTAGGAGAAAACGGCCAGGAATTAAATCCTGTGCCGTTTTCCATTCAGATAGGTTAGGGGATTTTTAATTATGGAGATGGTTAGTAATTTGATATTGTTTACATTCAAGCTAAACACCCGGTCCACTTTCCTGTGCATTTTTTGATGAAACATTTTCAACTGATAAAAAATTCATCCATAAATTAGGACGGAATGATATAATTAGCTGAAGGTGACTATAAACAGAGAAGTTTTTTTCTTAATCTTTTACATAGGAAATTTTACGTTGACGGAGTGATTACATGCAGATGCGCACGCGCTTTATTAAAGGCATTCCCAACATGTTCACGCTTGGGAATTTATTTTGTGGATTTTTATCGATAGGTTTTGCGGCGAACGCCCAGTACAGCAACGCTGCCATTCTTATATTGATCGGGATGATGCTCGACAGCATGGATGGAAGGCTTGCCCGCATGCTTAAAGCAGACAGCAATCTAGGAAAAGAACTGGATTCGCTTGCGGATGTAGTGACATTCGGTGTGGCGCCATCCTTTTTGGTGTATTATACATATTTCTATCAGTTCGGCTTACTTGGACTTGCGATTGCTGGACTATTCCCGTTATTTGGGGCATACCGCTTGGCACGTTTCAATGTGAGTCCTCCTAATTCTTCCGGAAAATATTTTACGGGAGTCCCAATAACAGCGGCTGGTGGTATCATGGCCCTGCTAACCCTGTTCGGAAACTATATTCCGCAGATCGTGACAACCGTCATCTTCACAGCTCTATGCTTTTTGATGGTCAGCCGCCTGAAGATTCCCAGCTTCAAGGAAGTGCCGTTACCGAAGTACGGAACCATCGTCACCGTGTTCCTTGGTTGCTTGCTGTTTATCATCTACCAAGGTACCTATCAGCAATATCCATATCTGATCTATATCGCGATTCCCTTATATATTGCCTACCTTGCGTACCGTTTTGTAAAAGGGAAGAATAAGAAGGAAATCGATTGAGCAAAAGAGAGTCTGGCCCGATAATTGTCGGTACCAGATTTTTTTGCATCAAAGATTATGTTTATTACTTTTGCCTACCGTGGAGCCCAAGTGAATCTACTAGGTAGAAAGGGAATCGAAGCAACATAGCGCCGGAATGATACCTTCACTCTGCTCAAAATCAATTAGTGAGGGAATCAAAACACCGGAATGATACCTTCACTCTGCTCAAAATCAGTTAGTGAGGGAATCAAAACACCGGAATGATACCTTCACTCAGTCTAAGAATAAGTAGTTAAGATACCAACAACAGCCCAGTTAGGAGAATCCTACTAAAAAAGAAAATCCGCAAACTCATCACTTACCTCTAATAAGACCATTCCGTTTAAACCACAGGTAGTATGTATTTCTTAAACTGCAAATAAAAACCCCTTGTACTTTACGTTAACGTCAATGATAATATGTAAATAAATCTAAATATTCTAACAAAAGAGGGTTTCATAAAATGTTCACGATCACCCAACTGGCAAAAGAATTTCAGGTGTCGACCCGTACCATCCGCTATTATGAAGAGCTAGGACTTATCAAGCCGGATAGAACGGATGGAAACCAACGTGTGTTCTCGAAACGGGAGCACGCCAGGCTCAGACTGATCATCCGGGGAAAGCGGTTCGGCTTTCAGCTTGAGGAGATCAAGGAGATGGTGGTGCTGTTCGACGAGGACCGTACAGGGGAAAAGCAGCTCGAGAAAACGATTGAGTATGGAACGAAAAAAGTGATAGAAGTGGAGAATCGCATCCGTGAACTGACCGAACTGAAGGAGGAAATGCAGCGTTTGCTGAAGAGTTTTAACAAAAAAATCGACAAGGGGCGATGAGGAAGATGGGAAAAGAGCGTAATTTTTTCACGGAGGATAAACATTTACAGGAGGTGCTTCAAAAATATCTGGAGCCTTCCTTTTATCAATGGGCAAAAGAGGAACTGACGGAGTTCGGGGAGAGCTGTGCCGGTGAGATTGACGAAAGAGCGGTGCATACCGACCGGGAAGGGCAACCAAAACTCATCAAGTACAACCGGATGGGAGAGGACATTTCAGAAGTCTGGGTCAATGACGGATACAAAAAAACAGTCGAAGAAACGTACAATAGGGGCATTGTCGGCTTTGTCCATAAAGAGATTCCGGAGCTTGGTAAGCAGGGGAACTATCTGTATTCCTATGCACAGGGCTACCTGTTATCCCAATCGGAACCGGGTTTCTATTGTCCGGTGACATTAACGATGGCAACCGCCTATATGCTTGAGCATTATGCGGACGAGGAAGTGAAGGGGAGATTCCTGCCACATGTCATTTCAACAGGGGAAGTGGATCTTTATGAAGGAGCGACCTTCCTTACCGAGCGGCAGGGTGGCTCCGATGTGGGGGCAAACGAAACGAAGGCTGTCCTTCAGGAGGAAGGTCATTATCGCCTCCATGGCGAAAAATACTTTGCATCCAACGCCGGCCAGTGTGGTGTAGCCATGGTGCTTGCAAGAATGGAAGGGGCACCGTTAGGAACGAAGGGACTTAGCCTGTTTGCTGTTCCTTGGAGGCGGGAGGATGGATCATTGAATGGAATCCAGATTCGCAGGCTTAAGGACAAACTGGGCGTCAGGGCCGTTCCATCGGCTGAAGTGGTGTTTGAAGGTGCAGAAGCGTATTTGGTCGGGGAACCATCCAAGGGCATCTACTATATGATGGAGGCGTTGAATTTATCGCGCGTATGTAATGCAGTAGCTTCCATAGGCATCATGAGAAGGGCTTATGTGGAAGCAAGGGAGTATGCAGGAAACCGACACACCTTTGGAAATCACTTGATCAATTTTCCGATGATCCGGGAGTCACTTGTACAGATGGCCGTAAAATTGGAGGTCGAAACAAGCGCACTTTTCGAGTTGATTGCCTTGTTTGACCGGGTCATGAGGAAGGTCGGCACTGTTTCGGAAAAGGATGTGGCATTGAATAGGCTGCTCATTGCCCTGTTGAAAAAGGAGACAGCAGAGCAGGCAGTCCATTATTCTCATGAAGTGATTGAGATGCACGGCGGAAATGGGTTCATCGAGGACTTTGTCACTCCAAGGCTGCTTAGAGATGCACAGGTATTGACGGTATGGGAGGGGACGGCTAATATCCTGGGCTTAGAGGTGTTGCGTTTGATGAAAAAGTATCACGTACACCGGCTTTTCGTGGAGGAAATGCGCACAAGGCTGACCAGCATCGTAAATGTCTCAGAAGACCTGATGGAGCCTGTGGAGTCCGCGATTTCCACCCTGATGGAGCTCTGTGATTATGTAGCAAGCTGCAGCAATGATCTGCAAACCTTCCATTCCAAAAAAATTGCCAATCTGATGGTGAAGATTTTCGAAAGTGTTGTAGCGTTGGAAGGTGCAGCTTCAGGTGACCCACGCGAGATAGCCAAAGCGGAGATTTTTCTTGCGCAGACTTGGAATAGAGTTACATGGATTGACCGTGACAACAAAGCACTGAAGTATTTTGACTCGATTGTAAAATGGGAGAAGAAAGGACTGGAGGTTTAATCATTTTTGCAAGCTTCCACTCTATGAAATTATTACTTATCACACAAAAGACGAGAAAAACCTTCCATCATTTGGGAAGGTTTTTCTCGTATAGATTGATTTAAGCCGCCTTATTAGGTGCTTTTGCATGGTTTGCATTACGGTGAATCAATATCTGTCTTACATACCAGCCAAGAACTACTGCTGTTAGTGAGAAACCGATGATCACAGAAAGCCCATAGCTCAAATGCAATCCCTCTGGGGCGTAGAAAATATAGGTGCAAACGACTCCGGTCATGAACATCGCAGGCACCCCGCAGATCCAGTGGAGCTTCTGGTTTTTCAACAGATACATCGTTCCAGTCCAAAGCATCACGGTCGCCACCACCTGGTTGGTCCAGCCGACATAGCGCCAGAGGAAGGTGTAGTCGATGGTTGCCAGGAACAGGGCTGGAGCAGCAACTGACAAAGTCACAATCAGGACCTTCACTTTACCATCCATGTTAAAAAACTTGGATAAGCCTTCGGTCAGAATCATACGGGATGATCTTAAGGCTGTATCCCCGGTGGTGATAGGAAGGATGATGACACCAAGAATGGCCAGGATCCCACCAAGTGTTCCAAGCAGGGAAACGGAAATCTCGTTGACTACATAGGATGGACCGCCTTGTGCAAGTGCTTCCTGCAAGCCGCCGGTTCCGTTGAAAAATGTCATTCCGGCTGCCGCCCAAACAAGGGCAATGACGCCTTCAATGACCATCGCACCGTAGAAGATTTTACGTCCATGGGATTCCCTTTTCATGGTACACGCCACAATCGGACTTTGTGTACAATGGAAGCCGGAAATTGCACCGCAGGAGATAGTAACCATCAACAATGGCCAGATCGGAAGCTCCTGAGGATGCATATTGGCAAGAGTCAGGTTCGGAATAGGGTTGTCCTGAAAAAGAAGGGAAATACCGATTGCCACCGCCATGAAGAGCAGAATACCTCCAAGCAATGGGTAAATCTTTCCGATGATGCGGTTGATCGGCAAGAGTGTCGCCAATAAAAAATAGGCGAAAATAATCAATAATGCCACGGTAAAACTGAGTGGTGTCAGCTGTGCTATCAACTGTGCCGGTCCAGCTGTAAAGGCAGCTGCAACAAGCACGCTCAGCACAAGAGAAACAACGGTTATCAACGATTTTACTGTATTCCCCAAATAACGGCCCACAATGGAAGGATATTGAGCCCCGCCATGTCTCATGGACAGCATACCGGAGAAATAATCGTGAACAGCTCCTGCAAAAATCGTACCGATGACAATCCAGATGAAGGCGACAGGGCCATAAAGCGCGCCCATAACCGCACCGTAGATCGGACCAAGACCAGCGATGTTCAAAAGCTGAATCAGGTTGCCCCGCCACCAGTTCATCGGGACAAAATCGAAATTGTCACGCTTTGTATAGGCAGGGGTCCGATTGTTGTCATCTATCACAAAAACCCGTTCTACAAATTTGGAATATACGGCATAGCCTGCAATCAATAAAATTAGTGCTCCAAAAAAAGTAATCATTCTGTTCGCCTCCTGTTGTCGAATGTTTTAGAATTATGAAACATTTTAACATGATTAAGCGTGAAAACAACAGATTTTTCTGAAAAATATAATTTTTAGTAGGATATTTCGGAAAATACTTCCTGGGATAAATGGAGGATTAAGGAGTGTTCATTGCTTTGGGATACGTTTTCATCTACAATTAAGGTTGTTATTTGAACTGCAAGCAAATTAATAAAAGAATGATTTGAGAGTGATATAGTTTGAAGGAACTTTCTTTATTTAAGGATAAATCTAATATATATCTAATGATTATGTCATTGTTTGGAATAGGTATTTTTATTGTACATATAAAATTTACCTCAGAGATCATATTTTTGGATTTCCCTCTATTTTTGCTGTTAGTTGGAGCACTTCTATTACTCCTTCATTTTACAATTGTCCTTCCACCAAAAGGAAATTCCCTTTGTATGGATTCTTCCATCTACCTTGCTTCCCTATTCATATTTGGGCTGGAAACTACACTATGGTTATTATTTTTCAGTAGTTTTCTCTACTTGGTATTTGAACGGAAAATATTAATGCGGAGACATGTGTTCAATTTCGCCATTTACGTATTAATGATAACTGGAGCAAATTATGTTTTTCTATTATCCGGAGGGGAATCTGGGGTGTTCAATCTCCACTACCTCCTTTCATATGTATTGTCACTGGTTGCCTATTACTCCATTAACCTACTAGTAATAAGTAGTTTCTTTTCCCTATATTTATCTGAAAAACTGGCTGGGGTTATTATCTCAATTGGAAAAGAGTCGATCCTGAACTATCTAATTTCTCTTGTGATGGCTTTTTTATTGGCAATCCTATTAGGAGGATATCCTGTTTTCGGAATAATTTTATACACCATTATCATTGTGTTATTGTCTATAGCATTTAAAAAATATTTTCATCTCTACGAAAAAATGACCAAAGACAAAATCTATCAAGAACAGATCCTCAACTCGCTTCCCGTTGGAATCATTACGGTGGACAATGACTCTACCAATTTTTCACTGAATACGGCTGCGTCTACCATATTGGAAATGGATGGGGAAGAAGTGAAAGGAATGGTCAGCGTGAAGGAAGGGAATCCGATTAATGCTTCATTCTGGAGTATTCTTGCTTCCCAAAAGATCTGCCAAAATATAAAAGTTCCTTATGTGAAAGAGGGCAGGGACCATTATCTCCTAGTCTCTCAATCCGAACTGCTTGACCAGGAGAGAGCCCTGATCGGACGAATCTTTCATTTTATAGATATTACCTCTACTGCCGAACTCGAGAAGCGGATCTATCAATCGGAAAAGCTTGCCGTCCTCGGGGAGCTTGCGGCAGGGGCGGCACATGAAATCCGGAATCCGCTCACGGTGATTCACGGCTTTGTATCACTGATGAAGCAATCCTTCACCGAAAAAGATAAAAATAAGTATCAAATCCCTCTTCTCCTTAAGGAATTTGACCGGATTAACACAATCGTGGAGGAAATGCTGATGATAGCAAAGCCTGGTGCACCTGTGTTAAAGTGCGTATTTTTAGAGGATGTAGTAAAAGAGATTCCTTATATTTCAGTAGTTCAAGAGGGGATATCCTTAAAAGTAGAATTGGAAAGGGTACCGCTCATGGTGGACGCGAAGCAGATGAAGCAGGTATTCCACAATCTGATTCGCAATGCCAAAGAGGCAATGGAGGGTGAAGGGACGATCACCATTTATTCCAAGCAGCTCGAAAATGTCTACCAGATATTTGTGAAGGATACGGGTTCAGGCATATCCGAAAAGATGAAGCAAACGATCTTTGATCCGTTTGTCACCTCGAAAGATACAGGAACGGGGCTGGGACTGACCATTGTCCAGCGCATCATTGAGAACCATCATGGTAAAATAGAGGTGCAGGAAAGCTCCGCGGCAGGGACGACTTTTCTTATCACGCTGCCGCTGCCATCCAACTAATGTACGATAAAAAGGAATGATAGCTATGTATTTATCCATAAAAGAAACAGCTGAATATTTATCCTGCTCTACCTCGTATGTGGAAAGCCTGATTCAGCAAAATAAGATCCGTGCAATATTCGATGGCGAGAATTACTTGATTAATAAGGAACAGTTCGCCACACATTTAAAGCAGATGGAAAAGTATAAGGAGCTTGTAGAAGAGCTTCGCAATGAGCCGGTTCCGGAGGATATTGATATTAAGGATGAGGATTGAAAAAAGCGCCATTTTCGGCGCTTTTTCCTGTTATGAAGATTATTCCCCTTTTTTATATAGCAACGGATTGATCGGAGTTTGTGCCTGGTCGCCAGGTTTCAGCCCAGGCAGCCACGCTTGCAGGTCCCCGCGTCTTGCATTGCTGTCAGGTTCGGCTACACGTGTCCCGTCTGCGTAGTAGATGACCGTCATGACTTTTCGCATGATATTAGTTGGATTGCCGGGTGCGTTGTGGAGCGTCCAGCCTGCATGGAACGTTGCATCACCTGCAGCCATCGCCCCGTAGGTGACCGTCTCGAGCCCTTTGCCCTTTACGTATTGCTCCAGGGTGCGATGAGATTCATCGGATATGACCACCTTGCTGATATATCCCTCTTTATGCGATTCGGAGGCGAATGTCATCGAGCCGACCTCCTCGCTGATCGGAACGAGTGGGATCCACATGGTGATAGTCTTATCCGTATCAAGCGGCCAGTAGATCTGGTCCTGATGCCAAGGGGTATGGCCGCCATGAGGCTCTTTGTATAGTGCCTGGTCGTGATAGATCCGGACAGCATTCACTCCCATCAACTCCGCTGCAATCTTGGCAAAACGCTTCGCTAAAACAAATCGCGCGATTGCCTCGCTCCGCTCCCAAAGGCGCCCTATCTGGATGAAGGCCTTCCCATAAGTATCCCTTTCCTCGACAGGCTTATCGTGATAATTCAATTCTCTGACCCAATGGCTGATGATAGGTTCATAGATATCCATTTCATCCGGCGTTGCCACATTCCGCAGCAGGATGTGTCCTTTTTCCTGATAGCTTTCAATTTGTTCCTTTGTCAGGTCATAGCTTTCCTCCAGGGATGGCAATGTGCTCAAGTCGATATTCTCTTTTACTGTCATTATCCTGCACCTCTTTTTATAGTTTGGTAGCTTAACTATAAATCCAAAACCGCAGGCTGGCTTTGTCAAAGATTCCTTCAAAGTTGTCAAAACTTACTGTTAATTAAGGTATAATAATAGGAGAATGAAAGGTAGTCGGGGGTGAGGTCCATACAGCATTTATCGGAGCTTGTTGAAGTAAGGCCGATTGTCCCTTTTATCAGGGAAAGCGACTACGCCGTTCGAAAGCCCTGGCACGCCCCAAACAGAAGGCTTCTTGATTATTTGCTGATCTACATACAGGAGGGGCAATGCCGCTTTCAGGTGGATGGAAAAGAGTATATGTTTCAAGGTGGGGAGTTTTGTCTAATCCAACCGGGGAGCCTTGTAGAGCTTGAAGGGGTGACGTCCACGATTACCCCGTTTGCCCATCTGGATTTCTTTTATCATCCTGAACGGACAAAAAGCTTCCCGACCAAGCCTGGGCAGCTAGATCTCGCTGGATATCTGCATCTTTTACAGCCCAGATTGAACGATCTGCATGGAATCCATGTACCGGTGAGGCTTCAGTTGAAAAACCCCGGCAGGTTTCGGGACTACCTAATGCAGATGGTGGAGGCCTGGCAGAACAGGGACCCGATTCAGCAGCTAAAAGCACAGCATCTTGCTACCGAGCTTTTGCTGATCATTTTGGACGAGCATCATTCCGCGTCCAACCTGGAATCGGCCTCATCAAAACCGCTGAGCTGGTTTCCATCGTATCTTTCCAATCATCTGTCCGAACGCTTGACGCTCCATAAGATGGCCAAAAGGGCAAACCTTTCCATATCAAGATTCAGCACCCTTTTCAAGCAGCAATTCGGAAGCTCTCCGCATCAATATTTACTGGAGATGAGGATCAATCATGCTCAGGAGCTTCTGGAGAAAACGGATTTGACGCTGGAGCAGATTGCTTCATATTGCGGCTTTGCAAATATTCACCATTTTTCCAAGGCGTATAAAAAGAAAATGGGAATGTCGCCAGGTCAGTTGAGAAAAAGAGGCGGGGTTTACCTCATAAATGATCAGGAGGAGAAAAATGAGTAAAACATTTAATATCATGACGTTTAACCTGCGAGTTGATGTTCAGACAGACCCTTTTGTCTGGGAGGATCGAAAGAACTGGATTGTACAGACGATAGAGAATTACCAGCCGGATTGCATTGGGACACAAGAGGCGAATATCCCGATGCTGGCTTGGCTCGAGGACATGCTGCAGGAAAGCTATGAGGCGTATGGGGTCAACCGCACGACATCGACTGAAGTAGGGGAATTCAGTGCGGTTTTTGTGAAAAAGTCAACATTCACCATTGGCAGAAAGGGTTCCTTCATGCTTTCGGAAACACCTGAAGTGATCGGGAGCATGGGCTGGGATGCGCACTGTGCCAGAATCTGTTCGTGGGTGGAGCTGATTCCTCAAGGTGAAGCCGCACCTGTACTGAGATTCTTCAACACACATCTTGATCATATGGGGCAGCAGGCAAGAAAAGAAGGGCTGAAGCTGATCATGGACGTGATCAAGGAGATGGACTTCGAAAACGCGTTGCCTGTTCTTTTGACAGGGGATTTCAATGATGCACCGGACAGTGAAGCATTGCAGGCGGTAGCGTCGATGCAAAGCTGCTATGCCGAATTTACGGACGAGGAGCTGAGAAACAGCCTGACCTTCCATGCCTATCAAGGTGGGACTACTGGCACTCCGATTGACTATATTTTTGCGGATAATGGGGCAGAGCTTTCTTCGACGACCATTATCAGGGACAGTATAGATGGGGGATTTCCTTCCGATCACTATCCTGTAATGGCTTCTGTAAAAGTGGAAAGATAATAAGTGTAAATTGGTAAGCTGCGGGCAGTGTTCGACTCGCAGCTTTTTTTCATGTTCGGCGCTTCCCAACTTCTTTATTTTGAGGCAAGGGGATATAATGAAAGTATTGATTGGATGTGGAGATGCCGTTTGTTTGATTGTTTAAACAAACAAACTGTAAGAGGAGGATTCGCTATAATGAAAACCGTTTTACATAGATTAGAGCAGCATCGAAATTTCTTTGCGACCGGCAGGACAAAGGATGTGGATTTTCGCCTTTCTCAGCTGGGTAAGCTGAAAAAGGCGATTGTGGAGCATGAGCAGGAATTGAACCAGGCATTGACGAAGGACCTGGGAAAATCCGCATTTGAGGCCTATGCTTCCGAGATCGGTTTTGTATTGGACAGCATCAGTCTTTTTATGAAGCATGTAAAAGATTGGTCAAAGGTGCGAAAGGTGAAAACGCCGCTCGTTCACTTGGGGTCGAAAAGTTATATCTATCCGGAGCCTTATGGAACCGTACTGATAGTCGGTCCATTCAACTATCCGTTCCAGCTTGTGATGGAGCCGATGATCGGAGCAATGGCCGCGGGTAACTGTGTCCTGCTCAAGCCTTCCGAGTTCACCCCCAACGTTTCAAAGGTAATGGCCAAAATCATTCAGGAGAATTTTGAAGAAGGATATATCAGCGTTATGGAGGGTGGAAAGGACGTCACCTCCGAGCTTATCCATGCACCGTTTGACTATATCTTTTTCACGGGAAGTGTCGAAGTGGGGAAAATCGTCATGAAGGCGGCAGCGGAGAATCTTGTGCCAGTCACGCTGGAGCTTGGCGGAAAAAGTCCCTGTATTGTCGACAAGGATGCGAACCTGGAAGTAGCGGCGAAAAGAATCGTATGGGGGAAATACATGAATGCAGGACAAACATGTGTCGCTCCTGATTATATTCTCGTCCACCGTGATGTAAAGGAACAGCTCGTAAAAAATCTGGTTAGGACCATCAAGGATTTTTATGGGGAAAACCCGCAAGAGAGCAGAGACTATGGACGCATTGTGAATGAGCGCCAGTTTGACCGTCTTGTCTCCTTATTGGATGAGCGGAAGGTAGTTGCCGGCGGATCTCATCAAAGGGAAGAACTGTTCATGGAGCCTACTCTGATGAATGAAGTAAGCTGGGATGATAAGGTGATGCAGGAGGAGATATTCGGTCCAATTTTACCTATCCTTGAGTATGGCGATCTGCAGCAGGCAATCGAGCAGATAAATGCGAAGCCGAAACCATTGGCATTATATCTTTTCACGGAAAATAGCGAAGTGGAGGACCGGGTAATCCAGAGCTGTTCCTACGGAGGCGGATGCATCAATGATACGGTGACGCACCTTACCAATCCGAATCTGCCCTTTGGGGGAGTGGGGCCGTCCGGAATTGGCTCCTATCATGGAAAAGACAGCTTTGAAACCTTCTCACATAAGAAAAGTGTCATGAAAAAGAGCACCAAGGTGAACTTGAGCTTCATTTATCCACCGTACTCGGAAAAAAGCATCAATTTTTTAAGGAAAATTATGAAGTAAGGAGATATATTCCAAAAGGTTTGGGTCTATTTTGTCATTCCTTTTTCCTGACGGGTGTGTTAATATTTAGGAATACGAAATATATATGTAGGAAACGTGCGCATAAAAATGGATCTTCGCTGGTGGAGATTCATTTTTCGTTTTTCCTTTTTATGTTCTTACTAGTCTAGGAAGGTGTATAAAATGATACCCAAAAAAATAAAGGAACCGTTGTGGACGAAATCCTTCATTATGCTGATGGTCGGAAACCTGTTTGTCTTCATGAGCTTTCAGATGCTGATCCCGACGCTGCCTCCTTATATAAAATCCTTGGGGGCTACCGGATTTGAAATTGGGTTGGTAACCGCCCTTTTCTCGATCGGTGCGGTTCTGAGCAGACCGTTCATCGGTTACCTGCTGGAATTCAAAGCAAGAAAACCACTTGTACTTGTCGGTGCTGTGGCACTACTATTGATTACCATCATTTATCCCATGTCCCAGGTTGTCGTGATCTTCTTGTGCTTCCGCTTTATTCATGGGTTGGCATGGGGCTGGTCGACGACAGTAAACGGCACAGCTGCGGTTGATGTTATCCCGAAATCCCGTCTTGGGGAAGGGATGGGGTATTACGGACTATCGATCACGCTTGGGATGATCATCGCACCAAGCTTAGGAATCTTCCTTTATCAGGTGACAACATTCTCCAACTTGATATATCTTTCAGGTGTGCTCGGAGTCATAGCGCTGGTTCTTTTAGGAATCGTAAACTATCAAACTCCTGATGTAGTGAAGGAAGCCAAGCGCGAAGACTTGAAGTTTTCCTATATAGGGTCCTTGGTGGAGAAATCAAGCTGGTATCCATCGTTTATCACGTTGGTTGCGACCTTCGGGTATGGAGCGATTGTGACGTTCATCGTGATTTTCGGAGAGGAGAGAGGAATCGAGCATATTTTCCTTTTTTATCTGTTCAATGCAGTGATGGCCTCTGTTTCTCGACCTTTTGCTGGTAAATGGTTTGATTCTCATGGTCCAAAAGGGCTTGTGCTTTTCTGTATGACGCTCTCCTTCATCGGCATGTGGGTGCTTTCTTTTGCCCACACCGACGCAATGATAGGCATTGCTGGCGCCTTGTTTGGTGTAGGATTCGGTTCCTTGATCCCTACCTTGCAATCTTGGACACTTTCTACGACACCGGACAATCGCCGCGGTGTAGCAAACGGCATGTTCTTTTCATCCATCGACCTTGGAATCGGACTCAGTGGACTGATCTTCGGCGTGCTCGCCCAATTCGTCCAGACAGCAACCCTCTTCCAGATCTCAAGCATCTTCCTGCTCTTCGCCATGTGGTTTGTAGTGGTGGAGGGAAGAAAAAAGAAGAACACAAAAAGGGGCCTGGCCCCGCTGCGATAAAGTACTAAAGCAGCGGGCTCAGGCCTTTTCTATTTCTTTTACTCGGCCTACTTGTCCGTCTTCAAGACGGACCTTGATGCCGTGGGGATGGAAGCTTGATTTTGTGAGGATATCCTTTACAACCCCAGAAGTCAATTTGCCTGACCGCTGATCCTGCTTCAAAACGATCTTTACAGATAGGCCCGGTTTTATATCCGTTCTATTTTGTCCATTCATTTGGTAAATCCCGTCCATTCTTTTGAGGTTTGATTGAACTACTTTGTAATCATATCATAACCGTAAGAAGTCCCGCTTGTAGGGGATTTGAAATGAATGGAACAAAAGCAAACCGAGTCGCTCCTGTTCTTATCAATACCCCATTTCATCCAATAGCTCGATCATGAGATCAGGGCGGTTGGTGATCAGTCCATCCGCCCCCCGTTCCAACAGATAGCGCATCGTCTCCTTGTCATCGATGGTCCAGTAGTGAACCTGCAGTCCGCTGCGCTGTGCGTCGTTGATCAGCCGCTGGTTTGTAAGATCGATAATGCTTTGCTCCTGGGGGATCTGAAAAGCGTCCACCTCTGGAAGGTAGAGGTTTCGCATGAAAAGCTTATGGAAAATGACGAATCTCTTGATCTCCTGTTCTCCTCCAGCAAGCGCCACACGCCCCTTGGCATAGGAGTCGAATTTCTTGATGATGTCCTGATCAAAAGCTGCCACGAGCACCTTATCTTCCATCTCGTATTCTTCAATCAACTCCCAGAGCTTCTGGGCCATCTCGTCATAGTTGTCAGGAGGATTGCTATCCTTGATTTCTATTTCGATGCGCATGTTCCCAAATTCCTTAAACATTTCCTCGACAGTGGGAATATAGACTCCCTTTCCACGGAAGCTATGCTCACCATCCAGATCCTGAAAGTGATAGCCCGCATCCAAGGCTTGAATCTCCTCTAGCATCATGTCTGCCACTGTTCCCGTTCCGTCAGTGGTGCGGCCCACAGTCGGGTCATGAATGGCAACCAGATGTCCGTCCTTTGTGATATGTATATCCGTTTCAATGACATCGACTCCCATGTCAGCAGCCTGCCTGAAAGCTACCATCGTATTGGAAGGTGCCAACAGCTCGCCACCCTGATGGGCAATGACCAATGGCCGATCGTTCTTGAAATAAGGCTTCTCTTCTATCTTGCTAATGGGACTAAAAGTGAAAACCAAACATAAGGACACAACAATCGCCACCAAAAGCCCGGCTCCTAGCCCCACCTTGCGCGCCCAACCCCTCTTCCTGTTCAAAGGAATATTAACTTCAGCCATCCTTGTTCCCCCCGCAATCTCATAACATTCTATTCTCATTATAAAATATTTGGAATAGTATGTATATGGGGCCTGACCCTCAGAGCTTTAAAGCGCTGAGGGTCAGGCCCCTTCTTTAAATACTAAACGCATTCTTCACATCCTCCACAATCTGATGCCGATTGTATTCGAAGTAGAGGCCTTGGGTGAGGCGGTTGGGATCCCCGAAGAAGAAGCGTTCGTATAGCGTCTGTCTGGAGCCGAATGCACTCATGCTTACGTCCCAGGCGAGACGGAACAGCTTGATGCGGGTTTCTGCATCGGCGTAGGCTGCCTGGAAGTATTGGTCGATGTCTCCTCTGATCGGGGAGTTCAGGTCGGATTCGGTAGGAATACTGACGAGCCCACTCGCACCGAGGAGCTGGAGGATCTCCATGAATCTAGGATAGACCTTAGGGAATTGCAGGGTCGCGGCAGATAGCGGTGCAAGGTCTGGCACCATCGTTCCCCACTTATCAGGTTTGGCACCGATTTCGGATGCGAGAAGAAGTGCCTTATGATTCTCCAAGGCTATGATTATCTCACAAATTTTTTCTTTTACATGCTGATATTCCCCGATGGCAATGGTGTTGACAATCAGCTGCGCCACACCGAGCACGAATTCCGCCTTCATGACTTGGCGGGAGACCACCTGATGCAGGACAAGCGGCTTGAAGCTGCTTTTGGAATACAGATTATTGGCGACCTCGATATTTTCCACCACGAATAAACGCTCCCAGGGGATGAGCACGTTATCAAAGACGATGACCGTATCCATCTCCTCGAAACGGGAGCCGAGGGGGTGATTGAATAGGGAGGAGTCATAGGAAAATGATTCCCGGCAGATGAATTTAAGCCCCTCCGTATTGCTTGGGATGCTGAAGGCATAGGCGTAAGGCTCTTCAAACATTTTCAGCCCGGATGAGGACACGATGATTTCATCGGTTATCCCACCCTGTGTCGCTAAAAGGCGTGCCCCTTTAATCACAATTCCCTCAGCGTTCTTATCTATGATTCTTGCAGCGACGATATCATCATCCGATTCAAAGTGCATGGAGGACCGGTTCACCTGGGGCGCAATGAAGGTATGGGTAAAGGAAAGATCCTTTGTGCTTGCAGATTCATAGAATTGCAGGAGGTTCTGCGGGAACTGCGGGCCTTGCTCTGCCAGGATATCAGAGGCGGCGGCAAGCGCCATGATGTTTGTGTTCTTATAGTCCGGCGACCGCCCCATCATGCCAAATGAGGCTTTTGCCCACACCTGAATCATTTTTCTCCGTTTTTCGAGGTCCTCTTTTTTAAAGGGGCGCAGAAAAGAAGTGCCGATAGGTTCCCCTGTTTTTTCACACTTATATGTCATCAGATCTTTCAAATCCTTATCATGCTGCATATCATACAAGGCGGCCTGGCTTTTCATCACGCCGGAAAAGGCGGGATGCTCGGAGATATTCCCCTTAACCTTTTTGCCGTTATGCCAAACATTCGATTGTAAACGGTTGATGCGATCAATATATTGCTGTCCGCTGCTAATAGCCATCCTTTGTCCTCCTTGCCGGAAATTCTATCTATAATGTATGCAGGGAGCTCTGTCCTTTTGCAAAGAGAGGGCTGAAAAAATGGGATTGTGTGGTATATTGTAAAAAAAAGCACCTTGGAAGGAGCATTTTATCCATGAACGATTTCCATCAAGTGGACACGCCGTCCCTACTTTTAGACTTACAAAAATTAAAAACCAATATTCACAGGGTGAGCGGATTTGCTAAGGACCATGGTCTAAAACTCCGTCCGCATATTAAAACCCATAAGTCGATTAAAATTGCCGAGCTGCAGCTTGAAAGTGGGGCTGTCGGGATTACGACCGCGAAAATCGAGGAAGCGATCGTTATGGCAAGTGCCGGAATAAAGGATATACTCATTGCCTTTCCGATATCCAGTCCTGAAAAAATCAAGCAAGTCATCGGTTTGTTGAACAGGGGAGTGGACCTGAAAATTTCGGTGGACAGCCTCGAGCAGATCAAGCTGCTGCAAAAGGAGATCGAATCCACTTCTCATTCCCTGGAAGTGTGGATCAAGGTGAACAGCGGTTTGAACAGATGCGGAGTGGAACCGGGCAAGGCGGCGCTAAAGCTGGCGCAAGCAGTCCTCTTTTTATCACACTTGAGGGTCGGTGGTATTTTCACCCACGCGGGACATTCCTATGGAGCAGCCTCCAAAGAAAAAATCGAGGAGATTGCGCTTGCGGAGGCCAGTGCGGTTGTGGAGAGCGCAGAAGCATGTGAGAAGGCAGGGATACCAATTCTAGTGAGAAGTGTCGGATCGACTCCGACCTACGAGATCTCCGGAAAAGTGGAAGGAATTACGGAAGTGCGACCAGGCAATGCAGTCTTTTATGATGCCATTCAAGTGGGACTTGGTGTGGCTGCGCGCGCAGACTGTGCCCTGACGGTATTGGCATCTGTTGTTGGTGTGTATGAGGATAGAATCGTGCTTGATGCAGGAAGCAAAACGCTCTGCCTCGACAAAGGGGCACATGGCCTGGATTCCGTAAAAGGCTATGGCTATATAGTCGGATACCCGGATTTGAAGATCGATCGGCTTTCCGAGGAGCATGGGGTGGTCATTTTTGATGAAAAGCCATCCTTGAAGCTGAACGATAAAGTCCGAATCATCCCTAACCATGCCTGCACGGTAGTGAACCAGTTCGATGAATATACCGTGGTGGAAGGGGATCGGGTGGTGGACACCTGGAAGGTCGATGCGAGAGGGATGCGGAAATAATGATAGAAGATGGGGATATTGTATGAAATTGAAATCTTTAGCCGAAACAATGGCAATGGTATATGCAGAGAATCCAAAGGTGGAAGCGATCATGATTGCTGGATCCGTCTCGCGCAATTGGGAGGATTCCTATTCAGACATTGAGCTGCATCTTCTTTGGCGGGAGGCACCGGAAGACGAGGATAGAATGGCACCAATCGAAAAGGTGAAAGGGAACATCATAGATTTCCATGAATATGAGGACGAGGAGTGGTCAGAGACCTACTGGCATAAAGGCGTGAAATTTGAGATCAGCAGCTTTTTATCTGAAACCATCACCAGGGTTATTGACGAAGTGGTGCTTCATCATGATACATGCCTGGACTTACAATGTAATGTGGCTTCCTTTCAGGATGGGAAGCCTTTATTTGGGCATGAGCTGCTCTTGGATTTGAAGGATAAAATTAGTGTGTATCCAGAAGCGCTGAGAGAAAAGATGATCCTCGAAAATCTGGACTTTGGCAGCCGTTGGGGGAACCGTGAAGCGCTCTTATTTCGTGAGGATTGGCTTATGCTCTATCAGGTGATGGCCAGTGTCCAATCGAAGCTTATGGGTGCAATGTTCGGTTTGAACCGGATGTATGTCCATCATCCAGCCTATAAATGGCAGAGGCAGAGCTTGGAAAGGATGTCTGTGCTGCCCGCTGGATTCACAGAGAAAATGGAAGAGGTTTTGGTTCTTCACCCGATTGAAGGCTTGCGTGTTCTAGAAGGGGCTATCAAGGATGTTTTCGACGTTGTGGAAAGAGAAATGCCTTTTATGGACCTTCGTACATTTAGAGAAAAGAGCGTGTTTGTTAGGTCGAGTTAATGTGAAAAAATTGCTATGCGGCTGAAAACGTAAATACAGCTTGGCATGCAAGTGCATAGAATGATTGAGGATTTTTGGGCGATTTTTTCTACCAATCTAACATTCACCAGAAAAAAAACTGTCCGAATGCCAGTTACAAGGCGTTTCGGACAGTTTTATAAAATTAGGCTCTGTTATTGAGTAGTATAGATTTTCTAAGAATCTAGCTGTTGGTTGGAGCAATAGGCGAAGACTCCTCGAAAATGCGAGCATTTTCTTCGTGCGATGTATCGCTGCCGCAGCCTTCCTTGTCCTGCGGGAGGAAGGGACAGGGGAGACCCCACAGGCGAAGCCGAGGAGGCTCCCGGACCGCCCGCGGAAAGCGCAGCCTAGTGCGGAAATCAACAGCGGTGTTTAACACAGCCTAAAATTAAAGAACTCCCTCCAGCTCCTCCCAATAATAGCAGAGCGTCAGCAGACCCTTATCAAAATTCTTCAGCTTGAAGTTCTCGTTCGGTGCATGGACGTTATCTGACGGCAAGCCGAAGCCCATCAGTACGATTGGCGCTTTCAGGATTTCATCCAGGTTGGAGACGATCGGCAGGGAGCCGCCGCCGCGGGTGAAGGCGGTCGGAACTTCAAACACCTTTTCAAAGGCACGGCTTGCCGCCTGGATGGCTGGGTGGTCAAATGGCGTGACAAATGGTGCGCCTTTGTCGAACAGGCTGACTGTCACTTCAACTCCAGGTGGCGTGTGTTCTTTTACATGCTTTTGCAGAAGCTCGAGGATCTCGTCCGGATCCTGGTCAGGCACAAGTCTGCATGTAATTTTAGCATGTGCCTCCGATGGCAGAACGGTCTTGATGCCTTCACCCTGGAAGCCGCCATAGATCCCATTCACCTCAAGTGTCGGGCGGACCCATGTTCTTTCTAAGTGGGTGTAGCCCTTCTCACCGAATAGCTCGGTTACCCCAACCTCATTCATGACGCTTTCCTCTGATGCATTCAATGCTTCAAAGGCTGCCTTTTCATCCTCGGTCAATGGCACGACCTTATCATAGAAGCCCTCGACCGTAATGACACCATCCTTGTCATGAAAGGATTGTAGAAGCTCGACTACAGCATGTATCGGATTCTGTACGGCACCGCCATAGAGTCCGGAATGCAGATCTCGGCGCGGCCCTTTTACATCCAGCTGAAAGCCGCACATTCCACGCAGGCCATAGCAGATGGTTGGCTTGTCCTCTTCCATCATCGCCGTGTCTGAAACAACGATGACATCTGCAGCAAGCATGTCCTTCTTTTCCTCGATGAAAACTGGCAGGTTCGGGCTGCCTACTTCTTCTTCGCCTTCAATGCATATCTTGAAATTGAACGGAAGGGTGCCGGTCGTCTTCAGAATAGCCTCAAGTGCCTTTAGGTGCATAAAAGTTTGGCCTTTGTCATCACTGGCTCCGCGGGCATAGATGCTTTCCTCACGGATGGCAGGCTCGAAAGGTGCTGTGTCCCATAAGTGAAGCGGATCCACCGGTTGAACATCGTAGTGGCCATAGATGAGGACAGTCGGTTTGCCTTGTGCCTTCAGCCATTCTCCATAGACAATAGGATGGCCGTTTGTCGGATAGAGCTCGACATTGTCCATGCCAAGATTGCGCAGTGCTGATGCGAACCATTCCGCTGCACGGTGTGTATCTTCCTTATGGTCAGGTAGTGCGCTGATGCTAGGGATGGAGAGCAACTCGAAAAGCTCTTCCAAATGCTTGGACCGCTGTTCTTCTATATAGGTTTGAAAGGTCATGCTTTTACCTCCTTCTTTTGTAAAACAGGTGCTTTTCTGTATAGGGTCGCTTGCTCGTAAGCATAGCCGAGCTGGATCAGCGTGCTTTCCTCGTATGCTCTAGCGGTGAAGGTCACACCAACCGGTTTGCCTGTCTTCGTGTAGCCGCCCGGAACTGTGATGGAAGGGTATCCGGCTTTGGCAGGAAGACTTGCACCAAAATTATTTGGAGTCAGGATGGCATCCAACTCATACCCATCCATAGCAGCATCAATGCCGCCCTCTCGTGTGCTATACAGGTCCCGCTCCCTGCTGACCAGGTATTCTTCCTCCGTTAAAGTGCCGCTAAGATTCTCGGATTCTATGAGAACGGTCTGATCGTATTTAAGCATCTTGCCGGAGTCTTGCTTGTTAAAGGCGATCAGGTCCTTCAGGCTTTTGACCGGTACATGTGGGCCGGTCTTGCTCAGATAGGCGTTCAGGCTCGGTTTGAATTCATAGAAAAGCGTGTGGTAGTCCCATTTCTCTTTTGCAAAAGGAATGTTGACCTTATCTACAACCACCGCTCCATTCTCCCTTAGGCAGGCAATCGCTTCTTCCATGACAAGTGCTTCTTCATCAGAAAGATACGTAAAGAATGGGTCGCGCGCAATACCGATTCGCATGCCATGCAATCCTTCTTTTAAAAGAAAAGAGGTATACAATAGGCCGGGGTTTGGATTCGAAAAGGTAGCGGGATCCTTGTCATCGGTTGCTGTGAGTGCACTCAAAAGAATCGCTGCATCCGTTACGGTCCGCGCCATAGGTCCTGCCGTATCCTGGCTGTATGTAATCGGGATGATGCCCCTGCGACTGATCAAACCTACTGTCGGCTTGATTCCGACTAGTGAGTTCAAGCTTGCGGGACTAAGGATGGATCCTGAAGTTTCCGTGCCGATAGCAGCTGCTGCAAAGTTCGCTGCGATCGCAGCACCCGAACCACTGCTTGATCCGCCGACATCAAACTGGCCAGGTCCATAAGGATTCAATACTTGTCCGCCGCGGGAGCTGTAGCCACTAGGCATATTTTTCGTCATGAAGTTGGCCCATTCCGTCATATTCGTTTTCCCAAGGATGATGGCGCCGGCATCCCGGAGCTGCTTGGCAACAAAGGAGTCTTCCGCAGCGTTATGCTCAGCCAAGGCAACCGATCCAGCACTTGTATGCATATGGTCGCCTGTATCGATATTGTCTTTTACGAGAACAGGGATGCCGTGAAGAGGTCCCCTTGCACCTTTTCGCTTTCTTTCGAGGTCCAGTGCCTCGGCAATGAAAACAGCATCAGGGTTGATTTCAAGAATCGAATTCAGGGCGATCCCCTTTTTATCGTGCTGCCCGATTCGATGAAGGTACATAAGAACCAGTTCTTTTGAGGTGACTTCCCCGTTCTCGAGCGCCTCCTGCAGTTGCTCGATGGTCGCTTCTGGCAACCATTCATTCACTAGCCCAGCAAGCTTTGGATGGTACATAGCCGCTTCCTCCTTTGATTTTCAACTTGGTTTTTATAAAATGGCTCTGTTACTGTCTAGTGTTTATTTAATAAGAAACTAGCTGTTGATTGGAGCAAAAGGGGGAGACTCCTCGAAAATGCAAGCATTTTCTGCGTGCGATGTATCGCTGCCGAAGCCTTCCTTGTCCTGCGGGAGCTGGCGTTTAATGGAGACCCCACAGGCGAAGCCGAGGAGGCTCTCGTCAGCCCCGCGGAAAGCGCAGCCTTTTGCGGAAATCAACAGCGGTGTCTAACAGAGTCTATAAAATAAAAAATATTCCTTTATACTTCATAATAATAATTCAAACTATTTAAAAAACATAGTAAAAAAGGTATGATAGTAAAAAAAGGTGATAATTCAAGATATTCGTTTAGCTAAACGAAGTATTTGATTGAATATTATTTAGATTCATTTGTTTCAACAAAGCTCTTTTCTAACACATCGTTGGCAGTTGACTCAAGAAAAAATCGGCTTTTGGATTTTTTCTCTACAATTAGGCAATTTGCTACCCTTCTACAGTTATTCAATAGGAAAAGAGCACGAAGGAGCGTTTGAATGCGTGATTGCATTTCATACGTAGAGCAAAAATTAATGCGGAAACAGTTTTCAACATAGACTAAACATAGCAAACAGTTTGGGGGATCAAGACACATGGGGAAAGTTTTTTCTTTTTTAAAGCCATATAAGCTGGCGGTTGGGATAGCGCTGATGCTGATGCTTACAGAGCTTGTCGTGGAGCTGTTGCATCCACTCTTGATGGCGAAAATCATTGATGACGGCATTTTGCAGGAGGATCTGGGAGTGGTCATGAAGTGGGGAGGCATCATGGTCGGAATGTCCTTTCTGGCTTTCCTGGCCGGAGTCATCAACTCCTTCTTTGCCGCACATGTTTCACAAAACTTCGGTTATGACATCCGGAAGGGGCTGTATGGGAAGATTCAATCCTTCTCCTTCGCAAACTTCAGCCTTTTCCCGACGTCATCCCTTATCACAAGAATGACCAACGACGTGACACAGGTTCAAAATACCGTATTCATGAGCTTGCGCATCATGATGCGTGCACCTCTTTTGATTATCGGTGGCGTAGTCATGGCACTGATTGTCAATTTCCAACTGGCATTATTCCTTGTCATTGGAGTGCCGGTACTTTTTGTTTTCCTTATGTGGCTGATGAAAAGAGGGGGAGCGCTGTTTAAGGCGGTTCAGGAAAAGCTGGACGGTGTGAACAATGTGATGCGTGAAAACCTTGGAGGAATCCGTCTGATCAAAGCATTCTTGCGCAAAAATCATGAGATCAAGCGCTTTGACCATGCAAGTGAGGATTTGAAGGATCAGACTGTTTCCGCGCTGCGGCTAATGGAAATGACGATGCCGATCCTTCTGTTGATCATGAATCTGAGCATCCTGGCAGTCCTCTGGTTTGGAAGTGCAGGCGTGAATACCGGAAGCGTCCAGGTGGGGGAAGTGGTTGCGATTGTAAACTACGCCACGAGAATTACCGGAGCCCTATCGATCATCTCCTTTATTATCATGGCATTTGCCCGTGCAAAAGCTTCGGCACACCGAATTGCTGATGTCCTGGATGAGGAAGTGGATCTTATCGACAAGCAGGGAATTGAAGGGGGTGGTGCGGTGCTTAAGGGCGAAGTAAGCTTCCGTTCCGTATCTTTCCGTTATCCAAACACCGATACTCCAGTACTGGAAAACATCACGTTTGACGCGGAAGAGGGCTCGACCGTTGCCATCATGGGAGCTACTGGTGCCGGGAAGTCATCCCTGTTCCAGCTACTGCCGCGATTATACGATGTGAACGAAGGTGTCATTGCCGTTGATGGAAAGGATATTACCGACCTGCCATTGAAAAATCTTCGCAGACAGATCGGATATGTCCCGCAGGAAGCGCTGCTTTTCTCAGGGTCTGTCAGGGATAACCTTGCATGGGGCAAAGAGGATGCATCCATGGAGGAAATCATCCAGGCGGCAAAGGATGCGCAGATTCATGCGACAATCGACCGCCTGCCTCATAAATACGAAACAGTGCTGGGGCAAAAGGGTGTGAATCTATCCGGTGGACAAAAGCAGCGATTATCGATTGCTCGGGCTTTAATCAGAAAGCCGAAGATCCTGATGCTTGATGACAGTACGAGTGCACTGGATCTGAAGACGGAAGGAAAGCTTCTGACAGCCTTGCGGAAGTATGATTGCACCACTTTCATCATTACGCAAAAAGTGAGTACCGCAATGGAAGCGGATAAAATCTTGCTGCTCGAAGATGGAATGCTTCTGGAAGAGGGCAGTCATGAACATCTTCTAGCACATTCGACTCTCTATCAGAACATATATCAATCACAATTTGGAGCGGAGGTGGCAGAGCATGCCGAAGCGTATAAGTAGTAGTGCCGCCGTTCAGAATAAGGCCGATCCAAAGCCGAAAGCAAAGGATTGGAAAGGGACGATCAAGCGGGTCTGGATGTATCTTGGCGAGCGGAAAGGATTGCTCTCCTTGGTGCTGTTGATGGTACTTGCAAGCTCCGCCCTCGGATTATTGGGACCTTTCATTGTAGGAATGGCCATTGACAATTATATTGTGGAAAGAGACAGCACAGGACTTATCAACGTCCTGATCGGCCTTGTGTTCATCTATATCTTTTATTCGCTGTCCACCTGGCTGCAGAACTACTGGATGGTCGGGATCGCACAAGATACCGTTTATAAAATGAGGACCCAGCTTTTTCAGCATCTGCATAAGCTGCCGATTCCGTATTTTGATAAAAGGCAGCATGGAGAGCTTATGAGCAGGGTGACCAATGACATGGAGAATGTCAGCTCCACCCTGAACAGTTCGGTGATACAGATTTTTTCAAGTATATTGACATTGGTCGGAACAGTTTCAGTGATGCTTTATCTTAGTCCGATTCTGACATTGATTACGTTGGTGATCGTGCCTGTCATGTTCTTCGGGTTGAGGTGGATCACTTCACGGACCGGGCCGCTATTTAAGCAGACCCAACGCAATCTTGGAGAATTGAATGGTTATATCGAAGAGACGATTTCCGGTCAGCGCATCGTCAAGACCTTTTCCCAGGAGGATAAGGTCATGACGGAGTTTCTGGAGAAGAGCGAGCGTCTGAAAAAGAGTGCCTATTGGGCCCAGACCTATTCAGGCTTCATCCCGAAACTGATGAATATGCTGAACAACCTGAGCTTTGCAGTTATTGCCGGAGTCGGGGGCATCATGGCGCTGAATGGCATGGGAATAACCATCGGGGTCATCGTCATTTTCGCCGAGTACTCCCGTCAATTTACAAGGCCGTTGAATGATCTTGCCAACCAATTCAATACCCTGCTGTCGGCGGTTGCAGGGGCGGAGCGAGTTTTCGATGTGCTCGATGAAGAAGAAGAGGCAAGTGATGAAAAAGAAGCGATCGAACTGGAATCAGTTAAAGGAGAAATTGAGTTCATTGACGCTTCCTTCTCCTATGACGATGATGATACAACGATAAAAAATATCAGCTTCCATGCATCCGTCGGGGAAACGGTAGCATTCGTCGGACCAACCGGAGCAGGGAAAACGACGGTCATTAATCTGATATCGCGCTTTTATGATCTGGATAGCGGCAGCATTCTGCTTGATGGCCATCCGATTAATAGGATAAAGCGCTCGAGTCTTCGTAAGCATATGGCTTTCGTGCTGCAGGATTCGTTTCTGTTTGAAGGAACAATCCGTGAGAATATCCGTTATGGGAAATTGACGGCGACCGACGAGGAAGTGGAAGAGGCGGCAAAGCTTGCCAATGCTCAAACATTTATCAAAAAGCTTCCTGGTCAGTACGATTTTAAACTGAAGCAGGATGGCAGCGGGATCAGTCAAGGACAGAAACAGCTGCTTTCCATTGCGCGGGCGGTCCTCGCCAACCCGACAATCCTGGTGCTCGATGAAGCGACAAGCAGCATAGACACCATCACGGAAATGAAAATCCAGGAAGCCTTGCAGCGCCTGATGGAAGGGCGAACAAGCTTTGTCATTGCGCACAGGCTGAACACGATTCAGAAAGCGGATCAGATCCTCGTTCTGAAAGAGGGCGAAATCATTGAAAAAGGCTCCCACGAGGAACTGCTGGAGGAGCAAGGGTTTTACTATGACCTATTTACGAGTCAGTTGAAGAAGGAAGTCGGTTAAAGAAAAAGTCCAGTGTGTCGTCGGTTGTTGGGACGATGTGCTGGGCTTTTTTGTGCGGTTAGATGTGATTTTTTGTAAAGTGGATAAATTACTAGGGAAGGGGGCCAGGCACCCGGACAGATGATTCGTTAACCCTGTAATATTACACAACTTTGCCCAATCGAAAAGAACAATAGTCCCGAAAGCAATCCCTATTTCAACAAAACACTACAAATTACCCAAAACTGTACATAATTTTTTTCAAAATAGGATTATTCCCTCAAAATTAAGGGAAAAGGACTATGAATAAAATAATAGATTATTCAAATTTTAATGAAAATTACTAGATCAGGTGGTGAAGAGGTAACAAGTTTGGGAGGATTTGAGCATTGTGTATTAGTACAATTTGCTTTATAATCCAAAAACATAGAAAGAAAATTCTAAAAATTACGTATCGTGAGGGGGACGTTTTCTTGGAAAAGTGGAAGCTTTGGCTCGAAGGTGCATTTGGGGAAGTAGCTGGGATTCTCTGGAGCACACCGATGATTGTTTTCTGTTTGGGTGTTGGACTTTTATTTACGATTCTTACTAGGGTAGTACAGGTTAGACTTTTCAAAGATATGATCAAGAATATCTTCTCCGGGGAGAAATCAAGCGCTGGCGTATCTTCCTTCCAGGCACTAGCGATATCATTATCGGGACGTGTGGGAACGGGTAACATTGCAGGTACGGCAACGGCCATTGCAATGGGTGGTCCTGGAGCGGTATTCTGGATGTGGACGATTGCGTTTATCGGAGCTTCGAGTGCTTTTATCGAATCCACATTGGCGCAGATCTATAAAGTGAAGCAAGACGGTGAATACCGAGGCGGTCCGGCTTATTACATAGAAAAAGGAATCGGTTGGAGATGGTATGGAATCCTATTTGCCGGCTCTGCAATTCTGGCAATGAGTCTTCTGATGCCTGGGGTTCAGGCCTTCGCTATCGGGGATGGGCTAAGCAATGCGTTCGGTGCCAATAAGACATACGTAGGAATCGGATTGGTTCTAGTTATTGCACTCATCATTTTTGGTGGCGTAAAACGTATTGCGACGGTGGCACAGTATGTTGTACCGTTCATGGCTGTTGCCTATATTCTCGTTTCACTGTATATCATTGCGGTTAATTTTACCGAGCTTCCTGCAGTATTCGGTTTGATTTTCCGAAGTGCATTTGCATTTGATTCCGCGTTTGGCGGGATTATCGGGATGGCGATTGCCTGGGGTGTAAAACGGGGCATCTATTCCAATGAAGCTGGTCAAGGGACCGGACCACATGCTGCAGCAGCGGCAGAAGTGTCCCATCCGGCGAAGCAAGGGTTGGTACAAGCTTTTTCCGTTTATATCGATACTTTGCTTGTATGTTCAGCAACGGCATTCATGATCCTTTTCACAGGGATGTACAATGTGGAAAATCCTGAAGGTGGCTTTATCACCAACAACCTGGGAGCAAATGTAGATGCTGGACCTGCCTATACACAAGCGGCCATTGAATCCGCCATTCCTGGATTCGGTGCAGGATTTGTAGGTATCGCCCTGTTGTTTTTCGCCTTTACGACCATCATGGCCTACTATTATATCGCTGAAACGAATGTTGCCTATCTTGTACGTGGACGAAACAATGCCATTCCAATGTTCTTGTTGAAGGTAGTTCTCTTGGCATCCACGTACTATGGTGTGGTAAATAACTCCAAGATCGCATGGGCTTTAGGTGATATTGGACTTGGTATCATGGTCTGGCTGAATCTGGTCGCCATCCTGATCCTGGCCAAGCCTGCATTAAGAACGCTGAAGGATTATGATGAGCAGAAAAAGCAAGGACTTGATCCTGTCTTTAATCCGGATAAGCTGGGAATCAAAAACGCTGAATTCTGGACAGAGGACTACCAAGAGGAAAAGAAAGAAAAAGTGTCCTAACATAAAAACGGCAGACCCTCTTAAACAGGGACTGTCGTTTTTTTTGCTTATACGGTTTCAAATTGAGGGACTACCGGTTCTGCACTAGGCTTTCCAATATAATAACCTTGAGCATAGTCGATGCCGATTTCTCGGCAAAATTCCAACTCTTCCGCCCTTTCGATTCCCTCTGCCAAGACTTTAATGCCGAGCTTTTGGGAGATCTCGAGAACTTTCTTTAAAAAGAGCTGATTATCCTGGTTTGTATCGCAGAACGAGATATAGGATCGATCCACCTTCACAAAATCAGGCTGCAGCTTCTGTAGGACATCCAAAGTGGAGTATCCGGAACCTACATCATCCAAAGCGACCTGCATTCCCGATTTTTTGTAGGTAGTAAAAATGGATTCCAAATGTTCGATATTGGAGATTTTTTCCGATTCCACCACTTCAAACACAAGCTGGTCGGGAGAAATGCTGTGCTTATTCACAATGTGGAAGGTATGCTGCAGGCAATACTCCGGGTTATAGATGGAAGAAGGGAGAAAGTTTATAAAAAATTTCACTTCTGGCGATACACCTAGTTTGCTGCTTGAAACAATCGAGAGCTCCCGTGCTTTCTGGTCCAGATAGTTATGCAGATTTGACTCTCTAGCAAATTCAAAGAGCTTGAATGGGGATATGGGATTCCCAGCTGATACAGGACGCAGCAGGCATTCATATGCAAAAATGCGATACTCATTTTGCAGGTCGATGATAGGCTGAAAATGGGTGGAAAAGGAATTGCCGGCTATCAGATTGACAAGTTCATAGTTTTGCACCATCAACTCAAAGGAAGAAAGAGAAATAAAGCCATTCATCGTGGCAGTTTTCACTATTGTTTGATCGGATGCCCCTTCTTTATTCAACCTCAATATGTAGTCGGCCAATTCTCTATGTGAAGTATATGTATACTGCCCATCTTCTCCGGATTGCTTCAAAATCAATGTTCCGCTTTCTTCGATGGGACTTGGAACCCCGCAATCGATACAATGCATGGTGACATCCTCCTTAAATAGTTCTTAGGGTAATTTTACTATTATTCTTGCAAAATAGAGAGATAATATCGTGAAAAGTAGAATAAATGGTCTGTTTGGTGTGAAAGAGAAAGAAAGTTATCGAATGTTAAAGAATGAACAAGGGATTTCTCTAAACCTGTCGAACATAAAAGCTAGTAAGTTATCTTTATATGATTAGCTCTGTTACTGTCTAGTGTTGATTTAATAAGAATCTAGCTGTTGATTGGAGCAAAAGGCGGAGACTCCTCGAAAATGCGAGCATTTTCTTCGTGCGATGTCTCGCTGCCGCAGCCTTCCTTGTCCTGCGGGAGATGGCGTTTAGTGGAGACCCCACAGGCGAAGCCGAGGAGGCTCTCGTCAGCCCCGCGGAAAGCGTAGCCTTTTGCGGAAATCAACAGCGGTGTTAAACAGAGCCATATGATTAGGAATGGAGCCATCCCTCATGCTTGCAGAAAAACTACTCTTACATGTATTGATCATATTAGCACCGGTGTTAATCTATTATGTCGTCTCCGAGAACAATAGAATCAGCGGTTCCCCTTATTTTATCGGTCTTCTCCAGGGGGCTTCGGCGAGTCTCTGCTTGCTCTTTGCATACTATGATTATGGATTATTCTGGGACTTGCGGTATATACCGCTTGTTCTGGCTGTCTTGTACGGAGGTCCCAAGGCTGGGCTTATTGTCCTGGCTGCCATTCTTGGCACAAGGACCTATATGGGAGGAGATGCCCTTCTATTCGGCTATATCAGTGCCCTGTTGTCCGCCTTGGTGCCTTTCTTGATGGTGAGGAAATTTAATAGGCTTCGTACGAAAAAGAAAAGGATCACGCTATCGGTGCTTGTCGGACTATGGCCGGACATCGTGATGCTCAGCATTCTCTTGGCCTTCCTTTTTACCCAGCCTGAATTTAGTGGTGGAGCATCCCTGCTGCTGTATATCCTGCCGTTCGGTCTGATTCAGGTGATCGGGGTCGGATTTGCTTCCATGCTTCATGAAGCGGTACTGGAAAGGGAACTGATGAAACGCGAGATCATGAGGGCGGAAAAATTGAATACCCTTGGAGAGCTTGCCGCGTCCATTGCACATGAAGTCAGGAATCCTTTAACGGTGGTGAAGGGCTTCCTTCAGCTCATGCAAAAAGAGGATAGGAAGTACCCTTATATCCCGCTTGTCCTCAGCGAATTGGGAAGGGCGGAATCCATCATCAATGACTACCTGAACTTTGCCAAGCCTGAATTCAAAAAGATAGAGCAGGTCAACCTGGCAGAATTGATAACAGAGGTCATGATGCTGTTGAACCCCTTGGCAATCAAGAGCGGTGTCTCCCTTGACAGCTATCTTGAAAAGAATCTCTATATGGATACAGATAAAAACCAGCTGAAGCAAGTGCTCGTCAACATCATTAAAAATGCAATCGAGGCCACCCAGCAAGAGGGAAGAGTGTTTATTAAGCTGCTTGTCAGCAATAACGAAACGACAATCATCGTCAAGGACAATGGAAAAGGCATGTCGAAGGAACAGCTCGCACGCATCGGAACACTTTTTTATAGTACAAAAGATAAAGGGACCGGACTTGGTACAACAGTCTCGCTGCGTATCATAGAGACGATGAACGGGAAGGTGTCTTATGCAAGTGAATTGGGGAAAGGGACCGAGGTCAAGGTTGTGTTTCCTGATTTCACAAGAAACAAGGAGAAAAAAATGGTGCAGTCCGTATAGCCGGATTGCACCGTTTTTCGTCTTACAGCTTCTCAAGCGGTTTATCTGCAGGGCCCTCGAGTACATCACCATGAATCGAGAACCTCGAGCCGTGACAAGGGCAATCCCAGCTTCTGTCTCCATGATTCCACTCCACTTCACAACCCAAGTGGGTACAGGTAGTATCCACGCAATGAAGTTCCCCTTTTTCGTCCTTATACGCACCGGCACGGCGACCATTAAGAGAAACCACGCCACCCTCGTCCAAGCCGAGCTCATCCGGAGTTTTAGTTGGACGGTCAAGTTTTCCTTCCACCAAATGACTGGCAACATCCATATTGGAGCTGAAAAAATTCTTCAATGACGGATCAGCCACAAAGCGGGAAGGGGTGAAAAGATCCTCATACTTATTCTTCTTTCCATTAACAAGGTCCTGCAGCAATAGTGCCGCTGCTGTACCGTTGGTCATCCCCCATTTGCGGTATCCGGTTGCAATGAATATATTCGATTTGCCGGATGTGATTCGCCCGATATATGGAACTTTATCAAGCGTATAAAGATCTTGCGCGGACCAGCGATAGGCAATATCCTGGATGCCAAAGACCTCTTCTCCAAAATCCTTTAATGCCTGATAATGCTTCATAGTGTCCTTGCCCTGTCCCGTTTTATGGCCATCGCCGCCAATCAGAAGATACTTCTCGCCATTAATGGTAACAGAGCGCAAGGACCTCGTCGGCTGTCCGGCGCTAAGATACATGCCCCCTTGCCATGCCTTATCCGTTTTAGCTGCCACAACATAGGAACGCTCTGCATACATTCTTGTGAAGAAAAAGCCTTTCCCATCGTAAAATGGGAAGTGGGAGCATGCAATCACATGCTTACACTTGATATTGGAGCCGCCCTTTGTCACCACACGCAGCTCAGGTGACTCCTCTACATCCGTAGCAACCGTCTGTTCGTAGATCCTACCTCCTTTTTCTACGATAGCATCCACTAGGTACTTCAAATATTGAAGGGGATGGAACTGGGCCTGATCCTTCATTACCAACACGCTTTTTGTCGGTACGGCAAATGGGACCTTCTCATTCAATTCAGCAGAAATACCAAGCTTATGATAGGCATCCATCTCCATCAGGACTTTCTTGTTATCCTGTTCGGTAGTGGCATAGATCATCGCATCCTGGTCGCTGAAGTCACATTCCATATGCTTTTGATTGACAAGGTCTCTAATATAGTGAAGGGCATCATTGTTGGCTTCATAATAGAGCTTCGCCTTTTCCTGACCGATATGCCCGATCAGCTCATCGTAGATTAATCCATGCTGAGCTGTCACTTTTGCCGTTGTATGTCCTGTCGTTCCATTTAATATTCGATCAGCATCAAGCAGAACGACGTTATAGCCATCCTTCACAAGCTGATAAGCAGTGGTGATTCCCGTAATACCAGCCCCGACAATACAGACATCCGCCACTGTATCTTCTTTTAATGGAGAAAAGGACTGAAGGGAAGCGGACTCCCTCCAGTATGGTTCCGGTCCCTTGGGCAACTTTACAAATTTATTTTGTTCCGACATAGTGTAAATCCTCCTTGAAAACAAACATGTACATAATTTTTCCAAAAGGGAAGAAATTCATGTATGTATTCCTTTTTTTCTCTCAAGTAGGGTAGAATGAGAAAAGAACCATGTGAAAACCCCATTTGAGGGTGATAAAGGAGAAGTATATGTCTACAACCGTAATAACATCCCTACAACCATTCATTCAGGAAAATTGGAATAAAAGTGAATTCAACAGTCCAACTCCAATACAAGATAAAGCCATCCCTGCAATCCTGGAGGGCAAGGATGTACTGATAGAATCCCCTACCGGTACAGGGAAAACCTTGGCCTACCTGTTGCCTATCATCGAAAAAATAGAGCTTGGCAGGCAGCATCCACAGGCCGTTATCGTAGCACCTTCCAAGGAGCTTGCCATGCAGATTTTTGAACAAATCCAGAAATGGACGGAAGGAAGCGACATTATCGGTGCTTCTTTTATCGGTGGTGCCAATGTCAAACGACAGGTGGAAAAGCTGAAGAAGAAACCGCAGATCCTTGTCGGGACGCCTGGTAGACTGCAAGAGCTGATTCAGATGAAAAAGATTAAAATGCATGAAGTAACGACCATAGTGATGGATGAGGCGGATCAGCTATTCATCCCGGAACATACCAAAACGATCCAAAACATTCTCAAGTCGACCATGCAGGAAAGACAGCTACTGTTATGCTCCGCAACCTTAAAGGACGATACGGAAAAGCAGGCCCTGCAATTTATGCGAGATCCGTTTGTATTAAAGGTAACAAAAGATGAAATGGCCCCTTCAAAAGTGGATCACATCTATGTAGTTGTAGATCAACGTGAAAAAGCGAATGTCCTGGCAAATATTCTGCGTGAGGAAAAGAATATCAAGGCACTTGGGTTCGTCCGCGACATCGGTAATCTGGCTGTCCTGACCGAGAAGCTGCTATTCAAAAAGTTCAACGTCGGTTCCCTCCATTCCGAATCAACCAAACAGGAGAGGGAGACGGCATTGAAGAATTTCCGAAAGGACGAGTACCCTGTCCTGCTTGCAACGGACGTCGCGGCTAGAGGACTCGACATCAAGGAACTCAGCCATGTCATCCACTATGACCTGCCAGAGGAAGTGGAAAGCTATGTGCATCGCTCCGGTCGTACAGGAAGACAAGGCGCGGAAGGTACGGTCATTTCCATCGTGTCAGAAAGAGAAGAACGAAAGCTAAAGCAATTTGCCAAAGACCTCGGACTCACCCTTCATAAAAGAGTCATGTTCGGCGGCAAGCTGATCAAGGAAGAGGACATGAAGCCCGTAAAAAAAGGCGGATTCAAAAAGAAGCCCTCAGCCGGCAAAACAAAAGTGAAAAGAAAGTAAGAAAAGAAAAAACTGCCTCAACTGAGGCAGTTTTTTGTCATTTACCCAGATGGAAATATCCGACATGTTTCATGTGAAACCACAATTTCCCGAGAAATGATGACATAATATTTCCTAATCCCCTAGCTTCATATTCATATATTTGTAGAAATGAAGGTTTGAAGGTTTACTGGATATATCTGTCTGAGTTGCATACGGAAACTGAACGACAGCTGAATGATGTCACTATATTTTACAAGCCGCCCCTGTTGGTTGCAGTGCAAGGGGTGAGACTCCTGCGGGAGACAGCGGTAGACTTGAGACCCCGCAGGCAAGCCGAGGAGGCTCAAGCACCGCCCCGCGGAAAGCGAACCCCTGGAACGGAAACCAACAGGGTGTTCAAAGTATCCACTCCATTTTCAAGTTAGCTCCCTTATTAAAATTTCAAAAAAACGGTAGAATCCACCCCCTATTATTTAACATTTGCCGAAATATGCCGTATGATAGGGAAAGAAAGCACAATCAAGGAAAAAGTTACTATCATATAGAGTGCCAGATTAAAAGAGAGATCTCACATTTATACAAGAAACTATTGTAAAATGGTCAAAGAATAGTAGTTATGGAGGCTAGGTCGACATGTTTTGTCACAACTGTGGATTAAAAGTTTCTTCTGATGCCAAGTTTTGCTCCAATTGCGGTGCAAACCTGAGAGAAGATGATATACATAAAAATGACAATGAAATATTGGAAGGCAGAGGAATAGATCGAAACAGAAAAAAAGGCGGAATGATCATCCCCTTTTTGCTTCCTTTAGTGGCTTTTTTCCTTCTCGTCGGAGGTCTGAGCTGGTTCTACTTCCATGAAACGAATGTGAATGCGGAGGTTATTGCACTTAAGGATAACGCCGAAGAACTTGCCTTAGAAGGAAAGTATGAACAGGCAAAGTCAAAGCTGTCCTCGGCAATCGAATTAAGGCCGCGATATTATGTGCTTCAAAACAACCTGGAGGTCGTCATGATCGCAGAAGAACTGCAGGCTGAAATGGAAAATACCAATACCCTGATCAAAGATAAAAAGTTTGAAGGGGCGGAAAATGAACTTACCCGTCTGAACGAAAAGATTGCCAAACTGAACGGACCGTTGTTCCAGCCGATCAGAAAAGAGCTTGCGGAAAAGGATACGATGATTAAGGTCGGTAAAATCAACAGTGAACTCGATCAGCTGAAAACGGTGGATGAATTGGCAAGAAAGCTTGCCGTGCTTTCCGCCATTCCTTCAGAGGAAGGGAAAGCGGTGAAAGAACAGATCTTGAATCGGATTGTTCAAATCACGACAACCGATGCGGAAGCTGAGCTTGAGCAGAAACAATTTACAAAAGCCATTTCTTTAACGGACAAAGGCTTGCAATATGCCATCAATGACAAACGACTATTATCATTGAAGGAAAAAATTGAGCAGACCCAGACAGAGTTTGAACTGGCGGAACAGGAAAGAATCGAAAAGGCGATGGAAGCTGCAGCAAAAGAAGATCTGAAGAATCGAAACGCTGCACTTGAAGTGGTAGGTTTAAAATATGTAGAAGACGATGCTGGTGGAATGACGATTACCGGCGAAGTGAAAAACATTGTCTCAAAAACCGTATCCTCCATCACCGTCTACTATAATATTTTGAGTAAGGATAAAACGGTACTCGATACCGGGTTTACCACCGTATATCCGTACAAATTGCCTCCTGGGGAAAAAGCTAAATTCGAAGATTACTATTATGGTGTTTTTGAAGACGTAACAGTCGAGATAGAGAATATGACATGGCTTGTCGAAGAGTAAAGTAGGTGCAGGGATGAACAAAAGATGGATAGTGAGTGTCATTGTAACCCTAGTTCTCCTTGGGGCAGGAACATATGGGTACTTTTTTATCAAACAAGGAGTTCCAAAGCAGCTGACAGCACAGTCGAGCTTATATATAGAAACGAAACCTGAAGAAAAAGAGCAGGTGCCGCAGGAATTGAAAGAGATTATCTTCGAGTCCCAAAAGCTGGTAGTGAAAATCGAACTGCCGGACGGTTCCTTTGGCTCCGGTTTTCTTTATAACAATAAAGGGGATGTCATCACGAATGCCCATGTCGTACCGAATGCGAAGGATGTAAAGGTCGTTACAGCAGACTCCAAAGAGCTGACGGGACAAGTAATCGGAGTAAGTGTCGATACGGATGTAGCCGTCGTCCGGGTTCCGGAACTCGAAGGAACGGAGCCTCTGAGACTTGCGAAAACGAAGAAAGCGGAACTTGGGGATGAGGTCATCGCCCTTGGAAGTCCGCTTGGATTTCAAAATACGGTTACGACCGGTATCATCAGCGGTGTGGGACGCAGCTTTGAAATAGATTCCTTCAAATATGAGGATGTCTTTCAGATCTCTGCTCCCATTGCACCGGGCAACAGTGGCGGCCCCCTTATTAATACGACTACAGGGGAGGTCGTAGGGATCAATTCTGCAACAATGGATAAAGGAGTCATCGGCTTCAGTATTCCACTCGGCAATGTCATTTCCTTATTGGAGAGCTGGTCGGAATCTCCGATGCAGTCCTTGCCGAAAATTGGAGGAGACACTCCAGGAAACAATACAGGAACAGAATCGACGAATGAGGATGTTGCGACATATCTCGTCAACTATTTCTATGAAAGCTTGAATTACCGGGATTATGTCACAGCCTATTCCTTACTGGGAAGCAGCTGGCAATCCGAAACCGCCTATGAAGATTTCAGGGAGGGATATATTGATTTCCTCACCATCGAAACAGAAGACCTTCTAACCAAAAAGGTCGGGGATAAGGTGGAAGTTGTCACGATTATAACCGTACAGCAACGTTCGGAAAGAGGCGTAACCTATAAAAAGTACAAGGTGAAATTTGTATTGGGGCTTGAAAACGACCAGATGAAAATCCTGTCCGAAGAGCGGGAAGAAGTGGAATAAGAAGAGGGACGCTTGACTGCATTGGCAGCTTGCGTCTCTTTTTATGTGATGACTCTTCTCGCACCTACAATCACATTCTCCCAATATGGGGAAAGGCTAGTGATGGTCACCTTCTTATCATTGCGTGAGGTATGCAGGATGGTGTGGTTGCCGAGATAGATGGCAACATGGCCAATCCGCTCGAGGCCATTTTTCTTTTTTCGCTTAGGTGTGGTGAAAAATAGAAGATCCCCCTCTCTCAGCCATGATAGAGGAATAGCCTGGCCGACCTGAAACTGCTGGCGTGAATTCCGCGGGAGTCTGATTCCGTGTTTCCCATAGACGTGCCTGACAAACGAGCTGCAATCAAATATATCCTTTCGATTAGAGGGAGCTCCAAATACATAAGGAGTTCCTATATATCTTTTGCCTGTCCTGATTATGCGTTTTGCTAACATGCTTATCTCCTTTCTACTTTTCCTTTACTATCTAGTAAATGATGGGAGAGGTTAATTGCTTGGACAAAATGAATCCAATTTTGGAAAAGGATTTGATTTCTTGGTGGAGAATTCTATTAGAAGGAGGAGAGGCTGTTGAATCAGGATACTAAACTAGCAAAGTTTTTGAACTTTTTAGAGGTTGGTGTGGAAGCCCCGACACTAGCCTATCTTAATAAGCTTGTGGAGGCGCATCAGAAGAAGGTGAGATGGGAGACCTTCACGAAATTCATTGATTTTGAGGAAGGAAAGAGGGAGAACTACTATTTGCCTTCAATCGATTCCTATCTTGATAGAGTGGTGGACCAAGGAACAGGCGGCACCTGCTGGACTTTGGCACGGGGATTCCATTATGTATTGGATGCGCTAGGGTTTCAGGTGGAATACCTGTATATGGACCCGGGTCATTTATGCTTACAGGTGATGTTGGATCAAGCTTATTACGTAGACATCGGATATTGCGCGCCATTATTCAAGGCTTACCCTTTGCACCATTCATTTACAGCGGAAAATGAATGGGAGGTATTCCGGTATGAGGTCCATAAAGACAATATCCTTGTGTCACGGGAACCGGGCCCGACAAAAACACTCGGAAAGAAACCTGTAACATTTGAAGCGCTGATTCCGCATATCATGGACTCCCACGATTGGCAGGATGGCTTTGCATTCAGACATTTGAAGGTTTTCGGATACATAGATGACAAGCCGTACCAAGTGAAAGAAAACAAGCTCATCACGTTTCATGAGAAGACAATGATCGAGGAAGAATTAACAGATGAAGAGATCCGCTACTGGATAGAAGAAAAGTTCAGGATGGACTTTTGTCTCTATGAACGGGCGAAGGAGATTTATGATAAAAGGAAAGGCTGAGGCGCACAGGTGAGTGCAGCCTCGCCTTTTTTAATGTGGATGTGCACTACTTCTTCCCTTTAAACAGCAACGTCATCACAAAAATTACCGCTGCCAAGCTGTACGCGACATAGGATACATTGCTGTATGCTTCCATATTTTTCACACCGATCCCGATGAAGGCCCAGACAAACACCAAAGGATAAACTCGGTCACGGTTAGCCATGTTGAACCAGATTGCGAGCAGGGTAGCCACAACGAGCATGATGATGGTCCAGGTGACATCAGAAAGGCCAAACCCGTCCCACTCGAGATACACCAGTACATAACTGATATTGGCGATAGTTGCGACACTGATCCAGCCAAGATAGATGGAAAATGGCAGACGGTCAAACAATCCGGGATCTGATACCTGCACTTTTTTATAAAGTGCAATCAGCGTGAGCAATAAGCTCAGCATGACAGCGACCGTTGTAACGAAAAACTCATAATGCCATAGCACCACCCATGCACTATTGAGGAGGCAGCTCAACACGAATAAAGTGCTGGTGTTCTGATAGATAGGAAGATTCCGGCGCCTTTTCGGAAACTGACGGATAATCCAAACTCCAAGTAACAGGTAGATGAGACCCCAGATAGAAAATACATACCCTGCGGGGGTAAATAGCACATTCAGTCTATTGGAAATTTCGCCAGTCGTCTGGCCATTCAACGGCAGTGCATTCGATAGATAATTCACAATGACAACTAATAAAAAAGCAATCACATTGAGCCATAGCTTCATTTGTGGTCCGCTCCTTTCATCTCTCTTTCTATACTATTCCTTAATAGAGAGAGACATAACCATCGGGATGTTCTAAAATAAGATTAAAAACATTTGTAGGAACAGGGATGAGAAAAGTGGATAAATGTATGGAATTGTATGAGGTAGAAGGAAAGTTGAACCTTCTATCCGAGGGTTATCAGAATACAGTTTACCAATTTGAAAAAGGAGAAGCTGCTTACATAATGAGGGTTTCTGATGCTGAGAGGAGAACGAAAGGCCAAATAGAGGATGAGGTCCAGTGGTTGCTCTTTTTAAAAGAGAATGACGTTCAAGTAGCTGCCCCTATCAAAAATGTGCTCCAATCCTATGTGGAGGGCTCGCAAAAGAATCATGTAATTGCCTTCCAAAAGGCCAAGGGGAAACAGGTAGACGTGTACAACATGTCTGTTTGGAACGAAACCTTATTTGAAAAATGGGGAAGGCTGATTGGCAAGCTGCACCGACTTAGTTCGGAAAAGCCTCTGGCATTAGCAAATCGTCCTGCATGGACCTGTGACAATCCCGACCTGCTAAGGTTAGAGAAGAGTCTGGAATCAAAGGAAATGTGCGAGGTATACAAAAGGTTGCTAGGAAAGCTGCAAGGCTTTGAAAAGAAGGAGACAACATTCGGCCTCATCCATAACGATCTCCATCAAGGGAATTTCTTCTACGATGGAGAGGACATCACCCTTTTTGACTTTGATGACTGCGCCTATCATTGGTATGCGTATGACATCGCGGTGAGCTTTTATCATGCCTATTGGCAGGGAACGTCCGCCAATCCGGATGCAGTGAGCTTTGGAGAAGATTTCATAAGGAATTTTATGGCTGAATATAAAAAAGAGCATAGTGTCGACAAGGATATTCTTCTTCAGATTCCTATATTTTTAAAAATAAGAGAGCTATTTCTCTATGCATTGTTTATGGAGAAATGGAATCTGAACGCGTTAGAGGAATGGCAGGAATATACGATACACCAACTAAGGGAGTCCATATTGAAAGAAAAACCGCATAGCGATATCGATTTTCTGCAATTCCTCTGATACCCGGTAGCAATATTTATGAACTTGTCTCATATGATGGAGAATGGGTCACATCGGATAAGCCTTTTCCATGAAGAGAGGAGAACGTTCATGAATAAGTTTTTCAAAGCTGTGCTGCTGCTTGCCATTGCCGCTTTCTTGGGGAAAGCTTAGAATTCATTGTGAATATGGTACTGGCCAAACAGCTTGGGGAAGTAGGCATGGGTCTCTATATGTCCGTCCTGCCTGTCATATTTCTGGTTGTGGTCATCGCGAGCCTGGAGCTGCCGATTTCCATCTCCAAATTTGTAGCGGCAAAAGAGGAGAAATACCATAAGAGTATGCTATCGCATGCCATGAGGCTAACAGTCGGATTTATGATCAGTGTCATCTGCCTGGCAGCGGTCATTCTTCCTTTCATTTCAGTTTTCGACCAGTATCACCCGTTGGTCAGATGGATGATCCTGTTCATGATTCCCATCATCTCCTTTTCGTCCATTGCGCGAGGCTATTTTATGGGACTTCATCATATGGGGAAAATCGCGATTTCGAACTTTTTGCGAAAAGCGGTCCAACTGGTGCTGCTTGTTCTCGTCTATCATTTTTTCCATTTCTCGATGGAGCTTGCGATTCTCATTGCCATCTGCACCCTGGTGTTCACTGAACTGATTGTCTGCGTTTATTTAATGTACATGTACATACTCCAGTTCCGTGAATTGAAGAAGCAGCCCAGTGCCAGCCTTAATGCCAGGTCCGTCCGCAAAAGTCTGTTGGAAGTATCCATCCCTACGACAGGAATGCGGATATTTCACGCGGTCACCAGTGCGATTCAGCCATTTTTGATAAAAATAGCGCTGCTAAAGGCGGGTCTCAGTGAAACGATAGCCCTTGAGGAATTCGGACTGCTGGCAGGGGTTGCGCTGACAATCGGATTTTTCCCTGGATTTATTGCGCACTCCTTTTTGATAGTCCTGATTCCAACCGTTTCAGCAGCCCATGAAAATGGTGATTATCCAAAACTGCAAAAGCTGCTTCAGCAGGTGATGGGACTCACTTTCCTTTATGGAATTCCAGTTGTGATGGTGTTCTACCATTTTGCCATACCGTTGACTAACATCTTTTACGAATATTCCAAGGCCTCGACCTACTTGCAGCTGCTGTGGCCGTATTTTCTGTTTCACCTCTTTGTCATTCCGTTGCAGGCCTACCTGATTGGCCTCGGTTTGATAAAGGATGCCTTTTTGCATTCCATCTGGGCGACGATGGTTTCCTTTGCTTTGATTTTCATATTAGGCTCGATGGAATCGCTGCGCATGACAGGAGTCATATTGGGAATGAATACGGGCATTGTACTGCTGACCTTGATGCATTATTTGACGGTCTGCCACAAAATAAAGGTCACTCTATGGTTGAAGCATGCCGGACCGCAGAAAATTGGATAGTTTCGCAGAATAGGAATTTTTAAACGAACGTTTGATTAAGAGGTCTACAGAATCCTTGTATACCACGGTGGAAAAGTTTTTTTGAGAAATTTACTTTTATAAAAGGATTTTCGCGATAGTTTTCGAAAAAGAGGGGAGAGGTCGTGTTTTGTGGCAAATCTTTTCTTTTTTCTTTTTCAGGATAGGAATTTTCAAACGAACGATTGATTAAAGCTAGCGCAGAATTCATGTGTGGTGCGGCAGAAAAGTTTTTTTAAAGAAATTAACTTTTAAAAAAGGTTTTTTAAGAAAATGAGTGAAGTGGATCACTGGAAATAAAATCGCTTTCAATTGTGCAACTTCTCCTACATGTGTTTACATTAGCCATAAAGGTCTTTATACTCTCCCGTAGACTATGATTGAAAACAGTTGAAGGAGGGTGACCATTTTGAACAAAAACTTGAAAACATTCTTATTTCTCCATATAGGTCCTCTTTTCGTTGCCATACATGTACATTTCTTCCTATCTCCGAACAGCTTGGCTACTGGAGGAGTCAGTGGACTATCCATCATTCTGAATGATGTTTTTCCAAACCTATCAATTGGGGTCCTGATGCTGATTGTGAATGCAGTCCTCTTTGTCGTTGGGTTTATTTTGCTGGGGTTTGCATTTGGTGCTAAAACCATCTATGCGAGCATTATGCTATCGGTGATGGTATGGCTGCTGGAGTGGCTGTTCCCGATCTCCACTCCGCTTAGTGAGGACATACTGATCCAGTTGATTATCGGGCAGTGCATCGCTGCGCTTGGGATTGCACTTGTGTTCAATCAACGCGCATCCACAGGCGGGACGGACATTATTGCCTTGATACTTAATAAATATCTTTCCATTGATATGGGGCGAGGAGTTCTATTGGCTGATATCTTTATCGCGCTATCCTCCATTCTTGTGTTCGGTCCGGAGGTTGGCATGTATGCAGTGTTCGGAGTCATCCTGAATGGACTTGTGATTGATTATACCTTGCAGCAGGTCAATGAAATGCGTGAAGTGGTAATCATCAGCAGCGAGAGTGCGCAGATCCGCTCCTATATTGTCGGGCAGCTAGGTCGTGGTGCCACCATCCATTATGCCAGAGGAGCTTTTACATCGGATGAAAAGGAAGTCATTACAACAGTCTTGAGCCGAAAGGACTTTTCACGCCTAAAAAAATATATCGGTGCAACAGACAAGCAGGCGTTCATTACGGTGCATAATATGAAAGAGATCTTGGGTCAGAATTTTAAACAGCTGGCTTGATGTGGTGGACAAGCGGGTCGCGCAGAGCGGCTCGCTTGTTTTTATTTTTGGGAGAAACACTGAAAAAACTTACCACATACCTATTATTTCTTTTCCAAATCAAATCAGTATACAATAGAGGGCAAGGAATTTTATTTTGAGGTGGACATGTTGTCAGAAAATAAGCAAACACTCCTTCAAAAGGCGGAGGAATTTATCAATCAATGCTACTCTGAGCTTGAAAAGTCAGCACAAGAGCTATCATTCAGGTTGCAAGAAGTAAAAGATAGTATACAGCTCTATGGAACGTATGAACATACATATGAAGAATTAGAGCATGGGGCGAAGATGGCTTGGCGCAACAGCAATCGCTGTATTGGCCGTCTTTTTTGGAATGCGCTTCATGTAATCGATAAAAGGCATTTGAACAATGAAGAAACAATAGCGAAAGCTCTTCTTCATCATATTGAATTTGCCACAAATAAAGGGAAAATCAGACCGACGATTACTATTTTCAGAGAGAGGAAGGAAGATAAGGAGATAAGAATCTGGAACCACCAGCTGTTAAGGTATGCAGGGTATGAAACGGAGCATGGAACAATCGGCGACCCTGCCTCGATTGCTTTTACAAAGGTGTGTGAGGAGTTAGGCTGGGAGGGAACGCGAACCCATTTTGATATTTTGCCGCTCGTAGTTCAGATTGATGGAGCCAATCCAAAACTGTTTCCGATCCCAAGGGACATCGTGTTGGAGGTTCCGATTCAGCACCCGGAGCTCCCGCAATTTCAAGATCTCCAACTGAAATGGTATGGGACGCCTCTCATTTCGGACATGCGGCTTGAAATCGGAGGGATTCACTATACGGCAGCTCCTTTCAATGGCTGGTATATGGAAACGGAGATTGGCGCACGTAATTTTGCGGATAAAGACCGGTACAATATGATTCCAAAGGTCGCAAGCATCATGGGGCTCGATACCACCACGAATGCTACGCTATGGAGGGACAAGGCGTTGATCGAACTGAATGTCGCCGTTCTTCATTCCTTCAAGGAGATGGGGGTCAGTATCGTCGACCATCATACAGCAGCGATGCAGTTCCAGCATTTTGAACAGCAGGAAGCGAAGAGCTGCCGCCATGTGACTGGGGAATGGGCGTGGCTGATCCCGCCTGTTTCTCCAGCTGCGACACATATTTTCCACCATTCTTACGAGGACAAGATAGTTATTCCGAATTACTTTTATCAAGAGAGGCTCTATTAAAGAGAAATCAAGATGAATTATAGAGCGGTAAAAAGGTTTCTCCAAATCTATTATTTAAGAAGCTAGAAGAGGGGCATCTAACCGGATGCTTCTTTTTTAATATTTCTTCCCATAAATATCTGATATAATGGATAGTGGAATTAGAGGATTCAATGTCAGGAAAGAGAGTGAAATATATGGGTCGTAAATGGAACAATATCAAAGAAAAGAAAGCGGCGAAGGATGCCAATACAAGCCGTGTATATTCGAAATTCGCCTTGGAAATCTACGTAGCGGCAAAGCAGGGCGAGCCCGATCCAGAGTCCAACATGGCGCTGAAATTCGTCCTTGAGCGTGCGAAGACCTACAATGTACCAAAGAACATCATCGATCGTGCGATTGATAAAGCCAAGGGCGGAGGCGAGGAGAGCTATGACGAGCTTCGCTACGAAGGCTTCGGTCCGAACGGCTCCATGATCATCGTGGATGCATTGACAAACAACGTGAACCGTACAGCTTCAGAAGTGCGAGCAGCATTCGGTAAAAATGGGGGAAACATGGGCGTAAGTGGATCCGTATCCTACATGTTCGATAATACAGCTGTCTTCGGCATCGAAGGGAAATCCGAAGATGACATCATGGAAATCCTGATGGAAGCGGACCTTGATGCACGTGATATCTTTGAAGAGGAAGAGTCTGTCATCATCTACGCGGAGCCTGACCAATTCCATGCCATCCAGGCTGCACTGAAGGAAGCTGGAATTACGGAATTCACCGTTGCGGAATTGACGATGCTTGCCCAGAACGAAGTGGAGATCCCGGAAGATTCCGTTGCACAATTCGAGAAGCTGATTGATGCATTGGAGGACCTGGAGGATGTTCAAAGGGTATATCATAATGTGGATTTAGGGGAAGAATAATAAAATTTATGTTAGCAATCGGAGTAGAATATTAAACAATACAGAAAATAGAGTATGAAACCATCATAAGGTTTCATACTCTATTTTTTATTAATTTTACGGTGAAGGAAGCAAGACCTATACGTTTGAATGGAAACATTCTCATCCACCCTAATAAATAGATCCTGTATTAATGAAGTCCACTTTTACATTTGGTTCAAATTGAACATATTTATATTCTTCTTCCCAATCGATTTCTTTCCAAATATCTGGGTGGAAACTGGCTATTCTTCGGCCAATTCCAAGTGCATCACAATTTGCATCCAAGAGAGTGTCTGTCACATCTTTCGCTTGTTTTGTTAATTCTGTAGAGAGAGCATTTTTTAGTTTATCTATATTCAATTTCTTATTTTTTTCTTGTGGATAAGAATTAATTCGTATATCTAGCTTCAAATCTATTCTACAAATAATTTGTCGTGACTTTTTATCAACTTCAAGCTCAAAGTTTCTTTTCATACGTGTTGTAGTAAATGCGATTGATTGGACTTTTTTTCCTTGATTCAGAATCACTGCGGAATTGCTAACCTTTTTTAATTCATTCATTAAAAGTAATAATAACGTGCTCTTTTCACTGGGTAAGCTAAAACCGGTATATTTGTCATCGTTTAATAGCGCAACGCCTGCTATCACTATTTTATTTGACTCTATCTTTTCTAAATAAGGTAGGATAGGATCTCTCCTATCTGAATCTCCAATTTTTGTCCAGACGTTTATTATTGTTTCGTCCGGGATTACATTGGTGTTTTCGGCTGCCTCAAGTCCTTTTAATATGTCAAATGCGATGGGGCTTTTCCCGGGTTCAATTGATATGATATCTGATGCTTTACCTTTTCCAATCACAATTTTTGCTGCAATATACGAATCTTTACCACGAAATTCTCCCTCTAGAATAGGATGTAATCCATTCTTAGCAAAATCTTCCCCTATTATGATAAGGTGGGCTTTACTTATATCTAAATTACCTGGCAACTTATTGTCAATGTCGATTCTTAACCCTGATACTGATGGCCGTGTTGCTTGAACCAATTCATCTTGAATGTCAAATTGACCGCCACCTTTACTTTGAATATTTAATGCTCTTGTAGTTACCAGAATCTGATTGTCCTCTATTAAATCAAAGCCAACGCCATTAATCAGCTTTTTTCCCACTAATAGATTTTGGTCCCAACAACCTGTTAATATCGAAATGATACTTAAAAGAATTAGAAAGCATTTGTTCAAGCTGGTTCACTTCTTTCCGTTTTGTTAAAAATAATCGACAGGCAAAGAAGAATTACTGGAAGTCCTATTACGATAAAATAGCTGAGATAGGAAATATATTGGCTAAATAGACCTATCGAATTTTCATTTAAAGGAATGAGCGAAAAGAGCCAAATTATACTACCACTAATGACTACATTCTTCTTATAAGACTCCTTCTTACTGATACTTTTAGCTGCTAGAAAAAGATAAGCTATAACAGAAGTCGTCATAGGAACAATCCATATAGACAAAAAAATTAAATCGAGCCGGTCCATCATCGTAAAAGAAAGCGCTCTAAATATATAAAGGGAAGGCTCTTTTATCAAAAATAATTGATTTGGGTTAAAGATTATTAGACAAAGGAAGATAAAAAATGTATATAAAAAAGTGATAAATAGGTTGGCTATCGAAATGGTTTTTAATATACCTTTTCTTTTATTAATTACAAAAGGGTATATTAGAAGTAATGCTTCAAAACCCAACATAGAGATGAGTGATTTATTACTCCCCTGTAAAATGTTCTTAACTCCCGAGCTGCCTATTGGCAGGATGAATGTAAAATCCTTCGGCAAGCTAAAAGTTAAAAAAGAAAGAAAAACTAACAAAATTATTAGAAAAGAAGCTAAGACAAAAAATCTTGCAATGATTCTTAAGTCACTCATCGTTAAATATATACATGCCCCTATAATAAGCAATGATAAAATCCATGAAGGAGTTAATGGCAATAGCCATAAATTGGTAATTTTTATAAATAATACAAGAGCTAGGCTTCCTGTAAGAATAAAGTAGAGGTAAATGATTGCATTTAATAGCTTCCCCAAAAAACGTCCCAATATTTTTTTCGTTATATCAGTATACATTTCATTTGGAAAGCGTTTTAATAGTAACCAATAAATGATGAGAATAAGTTGAACGACCAGTCCGGCCAGTAAGGAGGAAATCCAACCGTCCCCTTTAGCGGAACTCTGTACAACATTAGGTAAAGAGAGTAATCCAATTCCTAACTGGCTCTGTACTAGGAAAAATATTAATTGGAATTTTGTAATAGATATTGAGTTATTCTTCATTTTTTCTTCCACACCCTAGAATAGCTTTGCTGAACAATTCGTCTTGGTCTTGCATTTGCCGGTCGCGTAATAAGCTTCCATATAGGAAGTCTAAAAAATGTATCTTTTAAGTCCATTATTTTGAGAGGTGCTAATGGAGACAAGAACGGTGTTCCGAATGATTCTAGTTTACACAAATGCATAAATATTATCATTAGTGTAAAAACAATTCCGAAGAAACCAAAAACAGATGCGGCAATCATGGTAGGAAACCCTAATAACCTTGCACTTGTCCCCATTTGATTTACGGGAGTCCCAAATGATGCGATTGCGGTAAATCCTATTACTACAATCATCGTGTTTGAAACTAAATTTGCTTCTACAATTGCTGTCCCAATGACAAGTCCGCCAACAATGCCAATTGTTTGAGCAATAGGAGATGGAAGGCGGATAGCCGCCTCCTTTAGTAACTCCAGGATGATTTGCATGGTAAAAGCTTCAATTAATGGAAGAAACGGCACGAATTCCAATGAAACTCTTATCGAATAAAGAATACCGATAGGAAGTACTTCGGAATGAAATGAAACGATGGCGATATAAATAGCCGGTAAACTAATGGTAATGAAGAAACTAATTACACGGATTATCCGGAAAAATGACCCAATCAACCAGCGGCTATTATAATCATCAGGTGCTTGATAAAAAGAAAAAAAAGTTGTTGGTAAGATTGATACGGTAGGGTTGCCATCCACGATTAAATTGATTTTCCCTTCCATTAAATAAGAGACTGCCCTATCAGGTCTTTCTGTATTTAAAACTTGAGGAAAAGGTGTAAAAGGATTATCTTCAATCATCTCCTCCAAATTTCCGGTTGATAAAAGTTGATCTACCTCAATAGATGTGATTCTCTCCTCCACTTCTTCGATGATCGTTCTGTTAGCAAGGTTATCTATGTAGAGCATAGCGACTTTCGTACCCGTATAGTTTCCAATTGTAAAATATTTCACTTTTAGATAACGGCTTTTTACCCTTTTTCTAAGGAGTTGAATATTAGTGCTAATGCTTTCAACAAATCCTTCACGAGGACCTTGGATATTTTGTTCATTTTCCGGTTCCTGTATAGAACGTTCTTGGTTACCCAGTACAGCTGCCAAAATGGCATTATTGCAATTTTCCTTTAAGATGATGCAAAAACCGTCCAAGATGCCATTACAAATATTTGAAATATCAGAGGTATTTTTCATTTCATAGGATTTAATATTTCTTACAATATCTTCAGAATTACTTTCCAGCATAGGTTCAATAATGAAGGAGTGAAGCAGTTCTTTGTTGACTAATGGTTCTATGTACAGAAGGACAGGCTTTTGGTCATTATGGATAATTTCTTTTATTATCAAATCTTCTGTTTCGCTCATATGCTTTTTTATCTGTTCGATATTATCTTTTATATTTTTTGTTAAAAGGTTATTATTTTCTTTTGTATTTTGATTTGTAGTTTTTTTGAAGAATTTCATTTAATTACCCCTTAGAGATTACTAATTAATCCTATTATTTCCGTTATAAATACGAGTATGCATATAAGATGTTGTATCAATGGGTTTAAGTACATTTTGTGGATAATATTTCAATAACCCCAAATCATCAATCATTTGGTTGTGACTTATTTACTAACTATGTACCAATAGATCTGGAAAAATGATTATTTATCACTATTAATAGTGAACAAAAGAGGACGTTCAGGATACAAAAACCCCGATTTACTGCTTAATAGAGACCATGCTACTATTCAAAAAGAGAATAAGTTTGACTTTTCTAAAAAATAAAAAAGGAGCTGTTTTATGAAAAGAAAGTATAGTACAAGCTTACTAGTTTTGATAGAACTACTCTCTCGACTGATCAAGAAGAGAGAAAGGGAAAGCATGCAATAGAAAAATGGTAAAAAGATTAAAGGGGGATTAGAAACGTGAAGTCTACTATTTTGAAGGCATTAACATCATTAGTATTAATTTTTTGTTTATTTATAACTCCGATAAGCTCATTTGCAATGGGGTTAGATTATTTGGAAAAGGCTACAAATGAACATGCAAAGATCTCTGATGTGGAAAGTATCTTGAAAAATTTAACAGAAAAACAAAGGTCAAAGCTTAAAAACTTATATTCAGAAGAAGCGGCGAAATTACGTATTTCTTCTGATGTAAATCTAAATAATGAAGAAGAGTTGGATATAATCGTTCAGTTTCAAGTAGACCCTGCAGAAGTGCAAGTGGCAAAAGAACAAGCTAAAGGTAAAAAGGCTAAAGCTTTAGGACTTAACGAGGCAAAGGAAAAAGTAGAAAAATCCCATAATGACTTTAAAGAAAAAATAAACAAATCAAAATCAGCTAAAAATAATAAGATTAACAAGGAATATAAAAATGCGTTTAACGGTGTTTCTATGACATTACCAGCAAAAGAGGTAATGGAGCTCATCGAATTAACAGAAGTTAAAGCAGTTTGGGTTGACGAAAAGATACAACTAGAACCTCCTGTAGAAGAAAATGAATCATCCATTTCTCCAATGATGAATGATAGTATTCCTTTTTTGGGAGTGGATGGTCTACACGATGAAGGGATAACAGGTGAAGGGGTTAAAGTTGGTGTTCTGGATACAGGACTTGATTACAATCATCCCGACTTAAAAGATGTCTATAAAGGTGGTTATGACTTTGTAGATAATGATGCTGACCCAATGGAGGCTACCTATGGAGAGTGGCAAAATCTAGACCATTCTGCTTGGCCAGAAACATGGAATGGGGTTCCATATTGGACATCACATGGAACGCATGTATCAGGTATTATTGCCGGACAAGGTAAAGCTGATTCAGAACATGCGGTGACGGGTGTAGCGAATGGTGTCGATTTATATGCTTATCGTGTATTAGGACCATATGGATCGGGGTATACAAGTTCTGTATTGGCTGGTATTGATAAAGCGGTTGAAGACGGTATGGATATCATTAACCTTTCACTAGGTGCGAGTGTAAATGATCCTCTCTATCCAACATCAGTTGCTTTAAATAATGCGATGATAACAGGAACAGTATCTCTTGTAGCTGCAGGAAATAATGGTTCTGATGCTTATACCTTAGGCTCTCCTGGAACATCAGCTCTAGCGATTACAGTGGGTGCTAGTGATGTTTCAATTAAGATACCTACAGCAAAAGGAGAAATGGGGGAAACTTCCTATAATCTGCAGTTGCTAGCAAAGCATTTTGACGACAAGATAACGGAGCTAATCGATACATCACTTGACGTAATGGATGCAGGATTAGGCTTTGCTGAGGATTTTGAAGGTAAAGATTTTACTGGTAAATTAGCTTTGATTCAACGTGGTACATTACCTTTTAATGAAAAAATTGCTAACGCAAAGAGTGCTGGGGCAAGTGCAGTAATTATTTGGAATAATGTTGATGGAGTGATTCCGAATTTTTTAGGTGAAGGAATCGATTATATTCCTACTTTCACAATGACGAAAGAAGATGGGCAAAGCCTGAAAGAAAGTATAACAGAAGAGACGAAGTTTTCGTTTAAAGAAGTCGGCGAGATTAAAACAGAAGGAGATAAATTAGCTGACTTCAGTTCTCGTGGACCAGCTTTAAAAACGTATGATATCAAGCCTGAGATTACAGCACCAGGTGTCAGTATCTTTTCGACGGTACCAGGATATATAAACGATAAGGATGATCCTTCTAATTATCAATATGCATATGAAAGAATGTCAGGTACTTCTATGGCAACACCATATGCTGCTGGTGTAGCTGCACTGGTACTACAAAATAACCCTGACTACTCACCATTTGATGTGAAAACGGTATTAATGAATACTGCAGATGATTTAAGTCAAGATTACAGCGTGTTTGAAGTGGGTGCAGGTAGAGTTGATCCATATCATGCTGTTCATTCAGAAGTGAAAATTCAAGTCATGGATGAAACGCTATCTATTGATGAATCTTATAATGAAGTTGTCATTGATGATATTACGGGAGCGATTGCGTACGGATATCATTACAAACAAAAAGATTCATCAACTGTAGATAGTAGAATTGTAGAATTACAAAATGATAGTGATCAAAAGAAAGATTTTGACGTAAGTGTAGAACTATTGTCTTCTGATATTTCAGGTGCAAATAATGGAGAAACAAACGGAGTTGCAATTAAAGTAAGTGATTCAATATCTGTAGAAGCAAACAGTAAAGTTGAATTTACTCCAAGTATAGAAGTCCCATCAGACGCAAAGTCAGGAACATATGAAGGATATATTCATTTTAAAAATGTAAATAATGAACACGAGAAATTTCAAATTCCTTTCTCGATAATCGTAGCTGATAGAGGAATTAACTATTCAGTCGATCGACCTGCATTTGCTTCAGACGGCAGTAAATACCATGCCCATATGAGTGTCCCTGCAACTTTTTTATATGTAGGATTAAGAAGTCCGATGGAAACCATGGATTTAGTTGTAAAAGATGGAGATACAGGTGAATATTTAGGTTATCTTGGGTCATTCAATCCAGAATTTTTAAATGAAAATCTAGGAGTTGACTTTTTAGTGCCATTTGTTTTTGGTGGTGGAGCATACTACCCATTTACTGGAAATGAAGAAAATCCGATAAATGAAAAAATGGTGATAGCACCTGATGGAGCATATGAACTTGAAATCATCGGTGTAAATGAAGATGGTGAAATGTTTAAGCCATCAGATTATGTATTCATTGATAATCAAGTGCCGGAAATCACAATGGAACAAGAGCCTGGCGTTTATGAAATTGAGTATAACGAAAATGATGAACAAGGAGTCACTTGGTTTAATGGAAAAATTTACGATTCAAACGTTGACTTAATGAAAGAAAAAGGATTAAAAGAAATAAGGAATAATTTTGATGGCCAATTCAGCCCCGTTGACCAAGGATTAAATACTGTAGTGGGCTATGATAGTAAAGGGTGGGGATGGCCGACTCATTATTTTACTCCTGAATCGGATGGAAGCTTTAAGTTCGGTGTTACCCCTGAAGAAGTAGCAAACGGTCAATATGTGGACTTTATGTTCTATGGTTTTGATGCAGCAACAGCTGGAGATCAAGGAGGCGGTATGCATAAGTATTATTTCATAGGAAAAGGTGAAAAGTATGCCACGGCTAATCTTGATAAGCATGAACTTTACCTTGGGGATGAAGTTACAATTACATTAACAATGAAGAATGTTGAAGAGTTAATAGGTGGAGAATTTAAGCTTAGTTATCAAAATACCTATTTTGAATTTGTCGATGCTAAAGTTAATCAAAAATTAATGAAATTCGCAGAAGAAAAGAATTTAAGTACTAGAGTAGAAGTGGGAGAAATAGTACATGATTTTTGGGAGAATAACGTTCCTATTGGTGCATTTTTAGAAGGGGATGTAATAGATGGGGTAGATGGAAATATGCCTATTCTAGACGTTACCTTTAAGGTGATAAATGACGAATTTTATGATTATCTTTCATCTTTTAATTTTTTAGAAGCTAAATACCATAAAGTAGGAAAAGGGGAGGCTGTGCAAGTTCCTGGTTTTATTACAGAGAAGCTTGAAATAGTTCCAACGCATTCTGTTATCTGGGGTTATTTAGGGCCTGAAGCATTCCTACATGAGGAAGGATGGGTAAATGTAGATCTACATGATAAAGGTGTGGAGATTACCGCAATTTCACCAGATGGAGTTAAATATGAAGGAGCGCTAACAGAATCATCTAAATCAGAATTTGAAATTCACGGTATTCCAGCTACAGAAGAGACCTATAAAGTAGTGGTGAAAGTTCCGGGTCACTTCGAATCACACACTAAGGTGACTGTAGGTGCAGAGGTAAATGGTGAAGTATTAGGAATTAAAACAAGAGTTTATCCAGGATTACAGTTAGCTGGTGATGTAAACGGCGACCATGTTATTGATATTAAAGATGCTTTTTTCTTAAAAAATCATATCAATAAGCCAGGAGAAGGGACACCAAAAGCAGATCTTAATCAAGATGGAACCATTGATGCTACCGATATGAAATTCATCGTCCAAAATTATTTAAGTGTGAATGAAATGGTTGACAATCCACCAGTACCAAAAGAAAAACAAGGTGGTAAAACGCTTGAAGATATTCTTAAAGAGTTGGGTTTAACTGATTTATTAAATGAGGATAATGAATAATTCAGTTATTAGAGTCAGAGAAAGTACGGAAATGTTTCATTAATAATATATGAAGGAAAATAGGGCCTAATAGGGGCCCTATTTTCAAGAGGTGGCTTTAATCATTTGGTAACATATTTTCTGACTGACTATCGAAATGCACTGATTCAAGTTTTTTAGAAGAATATTTCTTCATCTACTTGGAAAGGTTTAAAATAAAGTAGATATTAAAATTGTTATTAAAGTCAGTAAAGGAGAGACTTTTTGATGATTGAGGGAGAAATCATTAAGTTTTATCGTGAGAAAGCTAAACTAACACAAGGGCAGCTTGTAAGTGGAATTTGTTCTATCACTCATTTAAGTAAAATTGAACGTGGTTTAACAGAGTGCTCTCCGCATACGATTGCTATCATCGCAAGCCGTTTAGGAATTAAAATGGAAAAGGAAATGGAAAAGCTTAACGAGATAAAACAGCTTCTAGACCGTTGGCTTGAGGTGATAGTCAAAGAAGGATTTCAAGAAATTGAAGTAATAAAAAAAGAGCTTGAAAACGCTGAATTAATTGATATTTCCATCTACAAAAATTTATACAGATTGCAAACTGTTAGATATGTACTAACACATAATGATTATAAGAAAGCCCATGAACTAATAAAAGATATCCAGAAATTAGAAGTCCATTTATCGACTTATGAGAAGAACCTATTTAAACACGTAAAAGGACTGTACTTTTTATCAAAAGGCGATTATTTAAAGGCAATAAATATTCTTAAAACTATCACTCAAAGCGAATATAATAACCCTGAATATTATTACCACCTTGCTGTCTCATATCATAATATTAACTCTCAAATTATGTGTTATTACTATGCAGATAAAGCATTACACTATTTTAAAAACAGTAATAACTTTCTAAAAATTATTGATACTGAAATGCTTCTTTTAGTCCAACTCCAATTTGATAAGCACCATGATTTTGATAATACGGTACAACAATATGAAAGATTAATTGAAAGCTGTGAAATGCTCAATTCTATAAGAAGAAAATCAAAGCTTTTACATAATTTGGCGTTTCAATATTTTATTAGAAATAAATATAAAAAAGCAAGTGAGCTATATAAAAAGTCATGCAATCTAAAGAATATGAAGTCAAGTGAGTACTTACTATCTCTTGAAGGCTATATTCGTAGCTTGTTTGAAGGAGAACTATTATCAAAAAAACAATTATTAAGTTTAACAAATGAAGGAATAAATAAAGCTAATGAATTGAATAATGATTTGTATATTATCCTCTTTAATCTCTTATCGTATTTAATAAAAGGGGAACAGGATCAGTATTTCAACTATCTTTCTAAAAAAGGCTTACCTTACTTTAGGAAATATGGATTTATTTATTTAGTCCAGCGTTCAGAAAAAGAACTATTTAGTTATTACACAGAACATGGTGAAACGGAAAAAGCTTTGGAAATAGCCATGCATTTTTTCATGAATAAGAAAGAGGATAGATTTGGTGTATAGGTCTATTACAATGCAATGATTGAACCACAGAAGTTGCCAAACGGGAAATGCCGGCTTTTGTGGTTTTTTAGGTTCTATTACATAAGGTGGGGTTCCTTCGTGAAGGGTTCAGTATTAAATTGGATAAGGGTGAAGTAAAATTAACTTCACCCAAACATTTGACCTAGAACCTTTTTATCATGAATATCAACGATCTTGGTCCAAATATTATTCTAGCCAACATGACGGAAGATCGAGTCTGTTTTCATTTATCTGGAAGACCAATTCGAATCTGCTTTCTTTCTGCTTCCCGGAATAACCTTCCACAAAAACTTGGCAACAGGGTTTGAAAACTGATATTTCTTTCCGTTTTGAACAATATAGTGGTTTCCGTTACACAAAACGTCTTTCTTTCCCAAGCTCACTGCAAATGCGCATTGACCATTAAACTCTGCATTAGATTTATGTTCCATAAGAGCCTCCTTGTATAAAAATTATTATTCCAATATTGCGTAAACGATAATTTATTTATGCTTGATGCCAGACAGCCGGTTTGTTTCCCTCTACATATTGCTTAAGAATGTACATAAGTGTTCCCCACGTTGTATTAATCATTGCATATGGTCCTTCCATGGACTCCCATCCTGAATGATTAAAGTTGACAATAGTCGCTCCGTGTTCATTAACATTCAACTCAAAGCGGATTTTTGTACCTTTCCATCCTTGCATCTCGTGTTGAGCTGTCCATTCAACCAGTTTACCTTCTTCAAGTTGGTCAATATGCATTTGAAATACAGCTTGGCGATTGTAAAAGCCAAATTCAGCAATGCTTCCTACTTGAGGTACAGCTTTAGCGTCTGTTGTCCACCAACCCTTGAAACCTTCTGAAGTGGTAATTGCTTGATATACTTTCTCAGGCGATGCATTGATGGTGATTTGATGTGGCATGTTCATCATTATTTACTCCTCTTTTCTTCTATTAAATTTATGATTTGCTCTAAGGAAGAGCATTATTCTGACTGCGTGGGATTATAATGTTACCAAAAGGTCACATTTAAGAATATATCATCCTCTTGTTAGGGTGTCAACAATATGTTACATTTTAGTCACGTTTTATTTTTGAAACTTTTATTGGTTAAAGGAAGGAGACTTTTAGATATTTCAAAATGATGACTAACGAAAAATTGGCGAATATTTTCAAGGCATTGGGCCATCCTATGAGAATTCAAATTTTGGATTATATTAAAGATCGTCCAATGAGTACTGGAGAATTAAGCGAACAGTTTCAAGTAACAAGATTTGCTGTTATGAAACATATCGATGTATTAGAAGAAACTGGACTGTTAGTACCCCGAAAAGTAGGAAGAACCCGGTTGAATTATTTAAATGCTGTACCATTGCAGCAACTGTACCAGAGGTGGGTTAGCCTTTATGCCGGTCAGGCAGCGACCTCACTGTTAAGTTTAAAGGAAAAATTGGAGGAAGAAGAAAGGAGTAAGACCATGTTAGAAAAAGAACATAAGTTTGAAATTAACTCATTCCAAATTGAACAAGAAATTTTTATTGATGCACCCAAAGAACGTGTATACGATGCATTAACTGAAAGAATCGGAGAATGGTGGGCCTATCGATTAGGAGAAGACAAAGAAGCGCCACTTTTATTAGATCCGAAAATAGGAGGAGCGTTTTACGAAGACTTTGGAAATGGCCAAGGAGCTTTATGGGGGACAGTTACTTATCTAAAAAAGCCGGTAGAAATCCGATTGCAAGGTCTTCTCGGTATGCAAGGAGCTGTGCAAAGCAGTTATAAATATGTTCTAGAAGAGAAGGAAACTTCTACTATATTGAAGCTTTCCCACCATGCGGTTGGTCTTATCGAACCGGGTTGGGAAGAAGGTCATAGGAAAGGTTGGGAGGAGCTTCTTGGAGTGTTTTTAAAGAAATATGTAGAAACAGGAAAACGACCTGGAGAATATGAAGACTAAACGCTAACGTTCTGGAAAGCCATATAAAAAACAGAGAGGGCCAGCCCCCCCTCTATTTCTTTCTGCAAACTGAGGTGAATACTGTGAAGCTGAATGAGGATTCTCAATATATCAGGGCAGTCAATCTTAAGAGAGATCATATTACCAATTATGATTCCTTTCCACTTAATCTTCCTCTTATCAGGAATTTCGAAGAGTTAAGGTTTCATCCCAATGTCACATATATCATTGGTGAAAACGGCATGGGGAAGTCCACTCTGCTGGAGGGGATCGCCATCGCTTTTGGATTCAATCCGGAAGGGGGCACACTGAATTTTAATTTTTCGAGCTATGACTCCCATTCTGATTTGGATGAGTATCTTCGTTTAATAAAAGGGGTAAATAGGGCCAGGGATCATTTTTTCTTTAGAGCCGAAACGTTTTATAATGTAGCAACCAACATAGATGAATTGGATAAAGAGCCGTCGGGGGGCAGAAGAATTATTGATTCCTTTGGCGGAAAGTCTCTGCATGAACAATCACATGGGGAATCGTTTTTTGCTGCATTTATGGAGCGATTCCAAGGTAATGGTCTCTATATTCTCGATGAGCCAGAAGCAGCTTTATCCCCGCTAAGACAGATGTCCATGCTCGCTAGGATAAATGAGCTTGTGAATCAAGGCTCGCAATTTATCATTTCTACGCATTCACCTATTATCATGGCATATCCACAAGCATCTATTTTTGAAATAACAGAAGATGGCATGCACGAATCATTTCTGGAGGACACAAATCACTATTCGGTTATGAAACAGTTTTTTGAGAATAAGGAACGGTTACTATACCATCTATTTCAATAATCTACAGGCACAATAACAAGGTCCGAACCTGTAAAAGTAAACAGAAAAGAGCCGCCCCATAGTCCGGTCAAAAATGACCGATTCTTGGGACAGGCTCTTTTTTACTAGATTAATTAAGTCGCAGCCTTCTGCAGCTTATGAAGGAACGTCAAGGATTTCCCTGTTCCAATTGCTACGGACTCCAAAGGATTTGGAGCTATATAGACAGGAACGACAATCTCGTTGCTCAACCATTCCTGCATGCCATTCAGCAATGCCCCGCCACCAGTGATGATGACACCTCTGTCAACGATGTCTCCACTCAGCTCCGGTGGGCAATCCTCTAATGTGGCACGGATTGCTTCAAGGATGTGCAGCAGAGATTCTCTGATGGATTTTTGGATTTCAGTAGAATGCAATTCAATCGTTTTCGGTAAACCTGTCACAAGGTCACGGCCGCGGATTTCCATTGTCAATTCTTCATGATCAACAAGTGCATAGCCGATTGTCATCTTGATCTGCTCAGCTGTACGTTCCCCGATTAAAAGGTTGTAGTTTTTGCGAACATGATGAACGATATCTTCGTCGAACTGGTCGCCACCTACTCGGATAGAGTTACAGGAAACAACGCCACCGTAAGAGATGATCGCTACTTCAGTTGTCCCACCGCCGATGTCGACAACCACGTTTGCCACAGGCTCGTCTACAGGAAGGTCAGCACCGATTGCAGCTGCTACCGGCTCTTCAATCAGGTGGACATGTTTCGCGCCGCAATTTTTCACGGCGTCTTGGATCGCTCTACGTTCCACCGATGTTGAACCGGATGGTGTACAAACTACCACACTTGGTTTGCGGATGGAGAAGCCCATCGCTTTACCTGCTTGTTTCATGATTTGTTTAAGCATGCTGGTGGTGATGTCGAAATCTGCGATTACACCATCTTTTAAAGGTCGAACGGCAACGATTCTGCCAGGAGTTTTACCAATCATATTCTTTGCTTCTGTTCCTACTGCAAGAACAGCCTTAGTTTCTAGATCAATTGCCACTACGGACGGTTCATTGAACACGATCCCTTTAGTTTTACTGTATACCAGCGTATTCGCTGTACCTAAGTCAATACCAATTTCCGTTGTTGAAAACATAGTCACTTCACCCAATCATTCTTTTAGTTTAGGTCTCTTATATACGTTCTAAGAATTATGTCGTTTTGTGGGGGTAAAAGTAATAGAATAATATGGTAATATACTTCTTGTTAAAATAAAGAAGGATACTAGTCATTTCTATTCACTTGCTTTTCCACTCCTTCCACCTAGATGTATACCCTTTAGTGGGAAATATAGTCATTTTATGGTATATTGGAGAAAAAATCAGCGGGGAATCATGCCTATGTCTTTTAAAAGAAAAATAGAGGACAGTACCGAGGAAGAGTTCTTTTCCTTGGATCGAATAATCACCTACTTCTTGATAGCCTGTACATTGATCATTGGGGCATTAACCTTCCTATTATTCTATGATGGGATTTCTGTTAACAAGGAAAAGAAAATCAGTGATTACATCTCAACTTCGGATAGACTTCTAAAGGAAACGGAACTGCTTACTGAACCTTTATTGATGTATGCAAACGGGGAGAATAACAGTTTTACTTTAGTGGATGATGACCTGGAATCCCTAAAACAAAGAATGGCAGAAGGCAAAGCGCTGGATGCACCCCGGGAGTTCCTTGAACATAAGGACACGATGAATGCCATATTGGCAGAAAGGTATGCAGCCTTTTACGCCTATTCTCTTGGAAACCGTTCCCGTTCTGCTGCAGAAGAGAAATTTGCGGGAATTGATCTGTTGATGGAAGAAGAGAAAAACAGTTTGATAGCAGCAATGGATCTAGCAGAAATCAACTATGAGTTATTAGAGGATGGAACTATCCGTTTCTATTTTAAAACATACTAAAAGCACCCAATACCTCATAAATGTTGGGTGCTTTTAGCTATCTTTCAGTTCTGTGTAGACAACAAGCCTCTCTTCGTGGTTTTGTGTGGAACGGTTGTACAAGCCTGTACAGGTTATCAGATTCAACTGTTTTTTGTTGCTTGGTCCAAATATCTGCCTTATCGGAGCTAGGTCATATGGATACGCCTGTTTATCCTTTACAACAAATGTAAGTGTTTCCCCGTTCTCTCCCTCTACTAGAATCTCATCTCCGACTTCGAGTTGTTTTAGATTAAAAAATATCGCGGGACCTGTGTAATCATCTACATGCCCTACCAGTACGGCATTACCCATTCCTCCAGGTTTAGTGCCTGGTTCATACCATCCGATTGTTTCTCCATCTTCCGGGACTTCCATTTCGCCGTTTTCGGACAGTCCCTGCGGCTTTATGGGAGCATCCACGTTTATGGCAGGAATACGCAGTTGAATAGGGATAACGGTAATCTGTGCATCTTTCGTTATTTTTCCAGAGGAGGTGCCTTCCGAGCTATTGATCTCGACTTGTGGATTTTTTACGGTAGTCTCTTCCTTCTTTTCCACCGGAGCCGAGGAGGGCTGCTCCTGCTCCGGTGTAGGGGCACTATAATTTTCAGGGGTCTGACACCCAATAAGAATTGCTAGTGCAAAGAAGGGAAGAATCAGCTTATTACTGCGCTGCAAAGCGACGAACCCCAATGACTGCAGCTCCCACCAATAAGAGTGTTCCTATCGCTGCCCAAGTATTGATTCCTTCAGAAGCAGAAGCGGATGCACCGCCCATACCAGTCTGCGGCATTTCGCTTGGCATCATCGTGTTGTCCACCAATACTAATACTTCAATGCTATCTACTGTATTAATTGCATAGACGGAATATACTTTGTTCGCTTCAAGTTCAGTGCCGGAAAGGTCTAATACTTGCTGACCGCCATCTGCTGTGCGAACTTCCAAGTCATAGGACCCAGCATCCAATGCCATATAATCTGTCACAGCCTTAAATTCCGCTCCGGAGAATACATCATCCCCGCCGATCAGTCCTACGTTTACTGCAGGGGCATCAGGAGAAAAATGACCCACACGGATCTTTGCCTTACCTTCCTCTATCATGTTGTTATCAGTTGTAACGGAAAGCTCCAGGTTTGCCACGGTGTTGATGGCAGCCACCGTGTAGGACATTCCAGCTTCCACGGTCAAATCGGCTGCAATGACAGGATCTGCTTCTCCCATTGTTCCTGTCGCATAAATTTCAACTTTGTGTGTACCTGCAGGAAGATTCATGTAATCTGTAGCAGCTTTAAAAGAAGCATTTTCCACAACTGCATCACCATTTACAAAAACGTCAACTGCCGGAGCATCAGGGGAAGCATGGATGATTCGAACCATTGCATGGTCATCTGCACTTGCAAAACTACTTAACACCGAAAATGCAAAAATACTGGCAATACTTGCAATCAACAAACGAAACTTTTTCAAATAAATCTCTCCCTTTTCTTGTTTTTGTACAGTATATGTTAACTAACTGTATAACTAATGTATACCACGTGATTATTTTTAATTCAAACTATTAATGTGCTCGAATGTGCTCCGTGGAAAACCGAACCTTGGATTTTGTTTTATTTTTTAGGGGCAGGGGTAGTTATACCGTATAAAGCTTAGGAGGCGATATTCATGGAGAGATTATTTAGAAGAGTATTCATTGCAGTGTTGCCGATTTTGGCAAAGGAAGGCTATAAATATTTCAAAGAAAGAAAAAAAACTCCACGAACGCAATAACCGATACTCGGATTTAGAATCGGGAGGGAAAAGATAATGGATAAGTATCTATACTATGTCACGATGGAAACCGGTAAGATACACCGAGAACCTTTTGATGACCAGGTAAAATATTATGAGGTCCTTGCAACAAACGATGAGATAAGGGAACTCGACGTGCTGTTCGACGAGTTGAACCGTTCCGAATACAGCTTTGATGGCTTTCAAGCCCCATTGAATGAAAAAAGTACCCAGGAACATCGAAACAAGCAGCAGTTGATCATGGACAAGATCTTTGCATCCATCTATGAACTGGGAACGGAAACAACAAAAGAGGAAATCAAAACGATGAACGGATTGAACCAGCGGGTGTAATGGACACGCTGGTTTTTTCTTTTGAATAGGCTGGTCAATGCTGCTGAACTTTTATGGGGGTACATAAAAAAATGGGTAGGTTTAGACCAGTTAAATGCATAATTTGGAATATTTCCCTTGTATAAATGGACTATTTTTCAAACTGGCAAGTGGTTTCCGTTGAAAGTGGATGGGTACCGCGATAGACTATTGTAAAAACGTTGTGTTAGGAGTATTCCTATGAATAAACAAAAACCAATCAATATGTATCCTGCTGTTGCAGTGATAATTTTCGATAAGCAAAAGAGAATACTGCTTCAAAAAAGGGCGGATGTCGGGCTATGGACCATCCCTGCCGGACATGTGATGCCTGGAGAAACGGTCGAGGAGGCAGCAGTGCGCGAGGTATATGAGGACACCGGGTTGATTGTCGATCCGTACCGTCTTATCGGGGTATATTCCGATCCCGAATCCCAGACATTCGAATACCCGGATGGAAGACTGGTGCAGTTTGTCACCTCCTACTTCGAAGCCGAGATAACTGGTGGAACCACAGAAAAGAAGAACAAAGCACTAATCGAAATCGACTACTTTGCGCCAAACAGACTGCCACATGACCTCCTGCCCATGCACCCCAGATGGCTTGTTGACGCATTCTCCGATCGAAGGGAAGCATTTGTGCGATAAACGCAGCACGTGGGCATGCGGTTAAAAAGGTGCTTCGACGTAAATGAAAAAATCCCTGCCGGGGTCTGGCCCCTGGCAGGGATTTTTTTTACTCACTCACTAAAAGAACGATCTATCATTAATGCACATTAGTCAGAAAGGTCAGGAAGAACAGCGCCGCGATCACATAAAGCGGTGCGGATACTTCTTTTGCTTTGCCAAGTGCCAGTTTAACCAGCGGGTAGGCAATGAATCCGAATGCGATTCCGTCGGCAATGCTGTAAGAGAATGGGATCATTACAATTACAAGAAATGCCGGGAATCCTTCCGTTAGATCTTGGAAGTCGATCTGTTTGACGCTTTGCAGCATAAGAACCCCTATGATGATCAGGATTGGTGCAATCGCGCTTCCAGGGATGATCTTAATGAAAGGAATCGCAAAAATGGAAAGCAAAAATAAGCTTCCTGTCACAATGGCTGTCACACCAGTTCGTCCTCCTGCAGCAATACCGGCAGCACTTTCCACTGTGGAAACAGTTGGACTTGTGCCTAAAAGTCCGCTCGTAAGAACGGAGATACCGTTTGCCTGGAAGGAACGTTTGAATTTTTCCGGACGCTTGATCATACTCAGGTGACCATTTATCAGCCCGATGTTCTCAAACAAGAGAACCATCGTTAAAGAGAAGACAGCTACTAAAAACGTAAACTCTCCAATCTTTGCAAATGAAACGGCACCGAATAAGGAAGCATAAGCATCCAATGGCAATGCATTTCCACCTACATCGGAAAAGCTTACCACTCCTAAAGCCGCAGCAATACCTGTACCGACAATCATACTGATCAGAAAGTTGGCAGGAACATTGCGCATGAACAGAATAACAGCAAGGATTACAGAAAGGATGGTGGCGATCACATAAGGACTCGTCACATCACCAAGTGCCAATAGCGAATTATCGCCTTTTGTCACAAGTCCGCCTTTTTCCAACCCGATCAAGGTTAAAAATAAACCCAGACCGACTGTTATTGCATGCTTTAAAGAGTTTGGAATTGCTTCTAGCAGTAATTGAGAGAGCTTCGTAAACGAAATGACGGTTACGATCACCCCAGAAATCACTACTACACCCAACGCTTCCTGCCAGGATAATCCCATGGAATGAACCAATGTATAAGTGAACATCGCGTTGATTCCCATACCTGGAACGAGGATGATCGGGGCATTTGCCCAGAATCCCATCAGCCAGCAACCCACTACACAAGTGAGGATGGTGGCAATGATTCCAGCTTCAATTGGGATTCCTGCTTCAGCAAGAATCGTTCCGTTGACAGCAATAATGTACACAATGGTAAAGAATGATATCATACCTGCCATCATTTCACGCTTTAACGTGGTTTCATGGCCAGGTAAATCAAAAGAAGACTTTATCCATTGAAGCATAGTAAAACACCTTATTCAGTTTCCCTCTCCCACCCGGTCTCGCAGGACCCACAAACTAGTATTATAAGTCTATAAGAAGAAAACAACAATAGTAAAATTTGAAAACACTATATTAGAATGTTCAGAAAATATTCACAATCAATTTGAAAATCTTCGGGTATACTATAAGTAACGCAAAGGAAAAGGGTGATGGGATGGACTTTTTTCGAATAACGGAAGAGAAAATTCGCAAAGCTTATGAAGACGGCGAATTTGAAAATTTGCCTGGGCTAGGAAAGCCTTTGGAATTGGAGGACATGTCGCACGTTCCGCCTGAAATGAGAATGGCATATAAAATCATGAAAAACTCCGGCATGATGGAGGAGCAACAATTGAAAACAGAGATTGAATATCTCGAAGACCTGATTAAAGGGGCGCATGATGACCTTGAGGAGTCCAGATTGAAGGTAAGATTGAATGAAAAGCAACTCCGCTTCAACCAACTTATGCAAAAAAAGAAAAAGGACCTAAACTCGGCAGTGTTCAAGAATTATCAAAACCGGATCGATGAAAGGTTAAAGTAAGGGCCTGATCAAATATATCGGGTCTTTTTTTGTGGAAGCCGCATTCATTTCAGCAAAATTACAATCATTACGTTTTTAATTCTCATCAAATTCTCATGCCGTGAGGATGGAATTTTAGGTACTATTAATATATAGGAGTTTTGCGATTGATTTTTAAGGTAATAGACTAAACTGTAAGCAAGGTGCCACTTATACTTGGAGGTGGAGAGATGTGTAAAGTACTTATAATAGAAGATGAAAAGAATCTGGCGCGCTTTATTGAGCTGGAACTACAATATGAAGGCTTCACGATCGCCACTGCGTATGATGGAAGAGCGGGCCTTGACTTAGCGATAAATGAAGAATGGGATGTCATACTGCTGGATCTGATGCTGCCGGGCCTGAGCGGCATGGAAGTGTGCCGCAGGATCCGGGCGGCAAAAGATACGCCAATCATCATGCTGACGGCACGGGACAGTGTAATGGACAAGGTATCAGGCCTTGATAGCGGGGCAGACGATTATATGTCCAAGCCATTTGCCATAGAGGAGCTGCTTGCGAGAATCCGTGCCCTATTGCGGAGGCTCGAAGGAAAGAAGTCGGCATCCAGTACGAAAACCCTCACCTTTCAGGAGCTGGAAGTGGATCTTGATGCCAGAACCGTCCATCGGGAAAAGGAATTGATAGAGCTGACGAAAAGGGAGTTCGACCTTTTGGTTGTTTTCATGACCAATATCAATCGGGTCCTGACCAGGGAGCTTCTCCTTGAAAAGGTATGGGAGCTCGGAACCTATGCAGAAACGAATGTGGTGGATGTGTATGTGCGATACCTACGGAATAAGATTGATAAACCGGACGGAGAAAGCTTTATTCAGACAGTGCGCGGGACGGGTTATGTGATGAGAAAATGACGAAAATAACCAACTTTTTTTATCAGCTGCCGATCCGTTGGAAAATTACCATCTGGTCGTCTTTAGTGCTGTTCATCTTATTTGTAACCTATAATTCGATACAATACTATGTGATGAGAACTTGGATGATCGATCAGGAGGAGCGGAATATCCAGGACAAGATGAATGAGGTACAAGCCTACCTGGCAGACAAGCCCTTTCTGGTCGATCGCACAGAAATCATCTATAGCAGCGGTTTTTTAGAAAAAGTAAATGAAGCCAATGAGCTTATCCGAATTATTGACCGCGACGGAAACCTTGTTCTTGCAGTAGCGACCAATCTACCGCAGGAGCTGCTTGTGACTCCAGTGGACAGCGATAATCTCGAGCATGTGAAGGTAAACGGAAAGCATTATCTCATTCACCGCCAGCCGGTCATTACGAACGGTTTTATCGGATACATAGAAATTATCAGGGATCTAAAAAACTACGAACGGCTAAGGAAACTCATTTTCCTTGTTACCTGGTCAGCGGGAGCAGGGGCGATTCTTCTTAGTGGTATTGGCGGGATGCTTATTGCACGAAAGCTCCTTAAACCGATTGCAGCGCTGACGGATACGATGAAGCGCATCAAAAAGCGAGGGTTCAAGGAGCGTGTTCCTCAGGATAGCAACGAAAAGGATGAGATTGCGGACATCTCCAATATGTTCAACGAGATGATGACAGACGTAGAAACATCCTTCCAAAAGCAGAAGCAATTTGTGGAGGATGCATCCCACGAGCTGAGAACTCCAATATCCATCCTAGAAGGCCATCTTTCCATGCTCAACCGATGGGGAAAAAATGACCCCGAGGTACTCGAGGAATCGCTGAAAGCGTCCCAGCAAGAGGTGGAGCGACTGAAAATGCTCGTATTTGAGTTGCTGGAGCTGACAAGACTGGAGTCCGACCGATTCGAAATCGGCGATGATCTCATAAGTCCAGTTCCTGTAATAGAAGAGCTTATTAAAAAATTCATTCTGCTCCACCCTGAGTTTTCTTTTACATTTGAAAATAGATTAAAAGAGGACATCTCGATACAAATGGCCGATCGACACTTAGAACAACTTTTGATCATCCTCCTGGATAATGCAGTGAAGTATTCCAAGGAATCCACAAAAGTGGAAATTATAGCTGAGAAAAAAGCAGACAAGTTCATCTGCCACATCAAGGACTATGGCATTGGCATCCCGGAGGAAGACCTGAAAAAAATCTTTAACCGCTTCTATCGCGTGGATAAAGCCCGCAGCCGTGAAAAAGGCGGACAAGGGCTGGGACTGTCAATCGCCAAGCGCATTGTCCACAACTATAATGGTTTGATTGAAGCTGACAGTAAAGAAGGGGAATGGACCGTCATTCAACTGCAATTTGATATTGAAAAACTTCCATCTTAAATTTCTCATCAAAATCTAATTTTTCTTTAAGGTTGTTTTCATCACTATACGGTTAAATATAAGTATAGAATATTTCATTGATGATTCTGGAAGGCTCTTTTCATAAAGTTTGTTGCTTATCGGCTTTTGGATTTTTTACAGTCATAAACTAGAAAAATTCAAATGGGAAATTTGCTCAATCTCTGAAAAAAACACGATGGTAGATAAATTTACGTGAAAATATTTTATTCGTTAAAAGCAACAATTTCGGCGAAAACAGCCTTCTGAAAAAACAAGATGAGGTGAAAAGGAAATGGGATACTATGATGAACATGTGAACCGGACACGTTCGAAAAAGGAAAGATCCTTCGGTAAAGTGATGATCGCTTCCGTTTCAGGCGGGATTGTAGGAGCACTTGGGGTAGTCTCCATGCTGCCGGTCCTGATGGATTGGGGATTATATATCGATAATGAAGCACAGGACCAAGAAACACCTCCAACGGTGGAAACAAGCACTGCAAACATCCAGACCGAGCAGGTAGATTTCAAACAGATACAAACAAATGTAACAACTTCGGTAGAAAGAGTTTCTGACGCCGTAGTTGGGGTAGTAAATATACAAGAAGGAAGAAATTCACTATTTGACCCAAGGCCTTCCCAATCTTCGCAGGAAGCGGGAACAGGCTCAGGAGTCGTATATAAAAAAGAGAACGGTAAAGCATACATCGTCACAAATGCCCACGTAATAGACGGAGCTTCCAAAGTGGAGGTCAGCATGGCGGACGGCAGCAGAGTCGAAGCAAATGTAGTTGGTAGTGATGCACTGACAGATCTTGCCGTACTGACAGTGGATGGATCAAAGGTCAGCAAGGTTGCAACCTTCGGAAATTCTGAATCCATCACGCTTGGTGAACCGGTAATCGCAATCGGTAATCCGCTGGGACTTGAATTCTTCGGATCAGTGACACAGGGCATCATCAGTGGAAAAGAACGGATCATTCCCGTTGACATAAATCAAGACGGTCAGCCGGATTGGGAAGCGGATGTCATCCAGACCGATGCAGCCATCAATCCTGGTAATAGTGGCGGAGCATTAATCAATCTGCGAGGAGAAGTAATCGGAATCAACTCGATGAAAATCGCTCAGTCCGAGATTGAAGGCCTAGGCTTTGCAATTCCAATATCAGCAGTAAAACCGATCATCGAAGATCTGGAACAGCATGCAGAAGTGCAAAGACCATTTATGGGTGTCGGTCTTGCCTCACTTTCTGACGTCCCACTAGAACAACAGCGCACAACACTGAAGCTTCCGGAAGAAGTTCAAAACGGAATAGTCGTCACTGGTGTAGAAAAAATGTCACCGGCCGAAAAGGCGGGATTAAAGGCATATGATGTCATCGTTAAGCTGGATGGACAGGAAATCAAGGACGCTTTAGGGCTTCGCAAATTCCTTTACAATGAAAAGCAAATTGGAGACAAAGTGAAAGTGTCGTTCTATCGAAATGGTCAATTGCAGGAAGCTGAAATGACGTTAGTAAAACAAATGTTTTAAATTCGACGAATAGAGGCGATCTAAATGATGCAAAAAACGACTGTCAAAGAGAAAAAAGGTATCGATGTTCGCAAAATAGTGGAAAAATACAAGAAAAAAGGCATCAATGTGGAAGTATGCAAGCCAAGGCTTGACCTGATTAAAGGGCTAAGCCCCCAATAATACAATAATTTATGTTTCCTCCCCTTTAACATAAATGAAAAAAGCGCCACATTTCCTTTCACACGAGAGGAAGATGTGGCGCTTTTGCTTTACCTGAAAAGTTTCTTATTTGGTGATAAGTTGATCTACCATTATTTTTTGATATATATGAATAATTTCCTCATCATCTAAACTAAGTAAGTTTTGACGCAGGTGACCTTTATCCATTAGCGTTTGTTCTACACTTTCACGTTCCATATCAGTTAAGAAATATCGTTTTGCTACTAGCAAGTTCAGCACCTCGTTTAAATTTTTTTTGTATTTTCTATAGTAATTCCCAGTTTGCTAGATTTATATACCTAAAAAAACTATTTTTCTAAAAAAATTTTTGTTTTTTATAGATTGTCTATTGTGGACGCGGCTGGGGCTGAGATGTAGCAGGGCTGGGCGGGAAATCAAGCAAATGCTGGAGATGAGGAACGCGTGTGAAAATTGGAATCTACACACTTTGTTGTATAACTCTTCCGGAAATAGTGTTGATCTATCCACAATCAGTATTATTCTATCCAAAACATCTGTTAATCTATCGAAAAACCACCGCAATGTATCCACTTTACAAAAATGCCCAAAAATGATCCAAAAAAAAGCTTCCCCAGTTTCAGCAGGATGCGCAACACAACCGCTAAAACCTGAGAAAGCCTCGAAAATTACAACTTCAACTGACAAACAACAACAGATCATTCTTTTTCCAAAAACTCAAACAAAAACGACTGGCCATCCCGGTAAAAGCGCGGATCATAGACGCCGAGTCGCTCCTCATCATCCACAATCACGACAAACGGAGACCACTCATACAGTGTTTTGGCTTCCGGCACTTCGGCAAACAAAGCTTCTAGGTCTGCATCTTCCGCAGATTCCAAGGAATATTGCAAGGTCGGCTTTGTGAACAGGCTGTCATCAAAAATCATGACAGTGTTTTCAATCTTACCGATCACTGAGTAATGCCATGGAATGAAACTAGCTGAAAGTGCAACTTGATCGTATTTATCCTCATAGCTTTTATAGAGAAGATAACCCTGGAATGTCTGGATGGTGACATGGAATAAAATGAGCAGCCACACCATTCGATACAGTTGATGGCGCTCTTTTTTCCAAAAGCGACGTGCAAAAAAGCCGACTGCGATAATGAACCAGATCATAAAATCAACGATTGATATCGTTCCAAACGTTATCCGTATCGAGGAAAAGGGCTCAAGATATCCGGTTCCCCATGCGTTGAATAAATCACTCGTATTATGTATGAAAACAGCGATAAGCGGGACCCATAAAAAGCGCCAATCCCTCTTCTTTAAAATCAGCATGCTGAGCAAGAAAAGCAGAAGCGCCCAAACCGGGACCATGAACAGTGAGTGCGTGATGCCGCGGTGCCACATCTGGTACATGCCCTCTGTGTCCCAGAACTGTGAGATCACATCGCTGTCAGGGATTTGACTTGCAATGATAGAAGAGGCAAATAACGCTATTTTTGTTTTTTTATCATCTTCTCTTTTGTCCACGGCCCCATAGATCGTCATTCCAAAGAGCGTGTGTGTAATTGTATCCAAATTAATCCCCCTTATAAGAAAAGCAAAGTCGACCTGTTTTCGCCCGACAAGCTTGACGTTAAAGCAAAAAGCCTACTCTAACAGTTTACCTTAAAAAGGGGGTGCAAACAAAAAAACAACCTGTAATAGGTTGTCCTGAAAAGTTGCTTAATCATCCTTGTGAAGATTATCATCCAAGTCATCCGTATCACGCAATTCTGGAGGTAGAGGATCAATTTCGGTGGAGTCTTTTTTGTTCAATCCGCTTCTAACCGAATAAATGAAAACCCCCATCAATAAGAAAAGTAGAATGGTCAAACCAATCGTAGTGCCATAATAGCCAAGCATCGTTATCCCTCCTCTGTACACATATATGCAGGAGATGATAGGTTCATTACTGGGGGAATGAAAAGTTTGTCCAAGTTGTAATAATAAGACTTTTGGATTTCTAACCGGGTCTAAAGGAAATGCAAACCCCATTACCGTCCCAAAGATCGTTTCCTTTGTAAACCCTCTATCGAAACTTCTATGGAAGAGGGGAAAGTCTTTTTTATAAGAAAAGAAAGAGAAAAGCAGCTGATGGTTATCAGCTGCTTTCATTTATCTTCCTTTTTGAACTTTATGCAAACGGTCTGGGAAGTTTGTGAACATTCCTGTTACGCCCCACTGAATGAGCTTTTTCATTTCTTCTTTTTCATTGACTGTATACGGATGAATTTCAAGTCCATTTTGTACCGTTTTTTGTACATATTCCTGGTCGATCATCGAGCTGTTTGGACCGATTCCAATGGCATATTCTTTGATAGACATAAGCTCAGCATCTGAAATTGCTGCAGGAGATGTATACCACATAAGCTGTACTAACTTTACAGTTGGATCAATTTGGTTCATCTTTGTTAAGCTTGCTGGACTGAATGATTGTACAAGGAGCGTATCTTTGTCGATTCCATATTTGTTTACTAATTCTATTAGTGCCTCTTCCATTCCTGGATACACTTCAGGCGATTTTGTTTCAATGTAATAGTTTGCGTTTTTTCCAAACTGCTGAAATACTTCTTCTAATGCAGGAACTTTAAGACCTTTATAGGCTGGGTTAGCTTTCTCAGGATATTTCTCATTGAACCAACTTCCTGCATCCAGTTTTTTAATTTCTTCCAGTGTGTGATCTTTTACTTGGCCAGTACCATTCGTCGTTCTGTCAAGAGTTTCATCATGCATGGCAATGAGCTGTCCGTCTTTTGTCATCTGAAGATCTACTTCTATATAGTCTCCATGCATTTTTTCACCCATTTTATATGAGGTTATTGTGTGTTCTGGCGCATGTCCTGAAGCTCCACGGTGTGCAACGTTCAAAAATTCCTTTTCTTTTTCAGATGCATCCGCAGCAAATCCTGTTCCCATAATGGATAAGCTTAATGCTAGAGCAATTGTCATCTTATAACCTTTTTTCATGATGTTTCCACTCTCCTTTTGTAAGTGAACTACTATCTCACTGTAACAAGGAAGAATGAACATACATTTACAGGGACGTAAATAGATGTAAAGGTTTGGGGACAAAAAGAAGCTGATTCGACATTTTTGAACCAGCTTTTGTAAGAAAACAAATATTTTTCCAAAAATTTTATTGAGGCACGGCTCTGATCAATTTCTTACGTAAAAAATTCTGCCATCACTTTACTCTCGTCTTCAGCACTCGCCATCGCAACGGAAATCCTGCAATTCCAAGGATTATCAGTTGAAAATTACATTGAGAGTCATCAAAAAGAAAAGCCAAAGCACAAGAAATATTTCATGTGCTTTGGCTTTTCAATTATTTGTTTTTGCGAAGATTTCCAAGCTCTTCGGCAATGGCCTGCATTTCATTTGGGCTGAAGGAAGGCTTTCTCATGACAAGGTCATAGATATCCTTTAGCTCTTCGTACATTTCTTCGTCAAAGTGGGAGGGCTTGATGGCGCCAAGGTTCAGCACCTTCAGTTTACCTTTGATTGCTTCGATCATATATTCCACGTTTTCAGTGGACTTTTCTGTCAGATTCATTTGGAACATTCCTTTCGAACAAGCTCTACTTTTGTTTATTTTAGCATGAAAATCAAAATAAAAGTACCATTCTCGATAGAAGAGGGTATAACAAATGTAAGTCCAATCTTAGATTATTCGAGGAAAGCACTAAACATGTATATAATGAAAGTAAGAACTGATGGAAAGGGGTTAGGCTTTTGGTACGTGTATTGTTTGTTTGTCTCGGTAATATTTGCCGTTCTCCGATGGCGGAAGCGGTATTTAAACAGCTGGTGGAAAATGTTGGCCTGCTTGGCAGGTTGGAAGTCGATTCTGCAGGAACAGGCGATTGGCATATCGGCCACCCTCCTCATGAAGGGACCCGAAAGCTGTTGGATGAGAAAAAAATCAGCTATGAAGGAATGGAGGCAAGGCAGGTCGTGAAAGAGGACTTGTCGAATTATGATTATATCATTGCCATGGATTCAGAGAACCTCGGAAATCTTAGGAAAATGGCTGGGTATGAGAAGACCGGTTTTATCGGAAGGCTCTTGGATTTTGTCCCTGAGAGCAAGATAAATGATGTGCCGGACCCTTATTTCACCGGAAACTTCGATGAGGTGTATAGTCTGGTCACAGAAGGCTGCGAGAACCTGCTCGACAAGATCAAAGAAGAGAATTTCCAATAGAAAAAGGAGTGGAGAGAATGGAGAAGAGAAATAAAATGCTAGAAGGAATGCTAATTGGAGCCTTGGTTGGGGCAGCAATTTCATTACTCGATAAAGAAACAAGAACGAATTTCATACATAATGGCAAGCAGGTTGGTGGAAAATTAAAGTATGTCATCCAGCATCCTCAGGAGATAGCGGATTCTGTCCGTCAGCAGATTGAATCTGTGAAAACGGCTGTGGATGATGTAACAGAAGACCTGGAATATTTAAGAACGAAGGTAAATCAATTGAAAGAAACAACTCCTCAGGTTTTGGAGATTGTGAAGGATACAAAGGAAGTCATTTCAAAACACCTGGATTCCAATAAAGGGAAATAAAAAAACTTGTCCTAGAACAGGGCAGGCGTCAATAGAATAAAGAGTAAATGATAAGTGTTGGAGGAAAAAGGATGGAAATCATCATGTTTTTTAAGCATCTATTGCACCGTTTTGATCGCGATGAGGTATTGGGAAGAGCTGCAGAGTTGGCATACTTTTTCCTATTGTCCTTATTTCCCTTTCTTATTTTTCTACTTACGTTGATTGCCTATGTCCCTGTTTCCCAGGAGGATGTTTTAGGTGTCATCAGACAATACGCCCCTGGTGATACCATGCATATCATTGAAACCAATGTATTAAGGATATTGAGTGAGCAGCGCGGCGAATTGCTTTCTTTTGGTATCATCGCGACCATCTGGTTTGCCTCCAATGGGATCAACGCGATTGTCCGTGCATTCAATCGAGCCTATGATGTATATGAAAACAGGTCCTTTTTCATGGCTCGGGGAGTGGCAATCCTTTTGACGCTTGCTATGGTCTTTGTCATTATTGTGGCATTGCTGCTGCCTGTTTTCGGAAGGGAAATCGGCTTGTTCATATTCTCTTCCTACGGTCTGTCGGATGAATTTCTGGATATTTGGAATGCGATTCGATGGGGCGTCAGTTTTGTCATTCTTTTTTTCGTGTTCAGTTGCCTCTACTTGGCCGCGCCGAACATTCGGCTCCGCATACGGGATATTCTTGCAGGATCACTTTTTGCAACAGTTGGCTGGATTTCGGTTTCTTCCATGTTTTCGTACTATGTGAGCAACTTCGGAAACTACACAGCCATGTACGGAAGCTTGGGAGGAATCATTGTCCTACTCGTCTGGTTCTATCTGTCAGGCCTCATGATCATCATCGGGGGAGAGATTAATGCCATCATCCTGCAGTCAGAAAAGAACTATGTTTCGTAAAAATTCCCAGTGAATTTTGGGCGGATTTTGGAGATTCTATTAATGAAAGATACTTCAACATATCTGGAGGGATTTTTCATGACCAAGCACACGAAAAAAGATGGCGGTACAAAACAAAACGCAAAGCACAAGCCGAAGAATAAGACATCAGGCAGTGCAAACGGGCAGAACGGTTATCACTAACCGACCCGGATAATCAATAATCTTTACACAAAAAAGCAGTGGACCCAAATCGGGATTCCACTGCTTTTCCTTTTATCTTGTGGCTGTTCTCGCAGAAATTGTTGCTTTTGACAAATATAACGTAAACACGAAAATTTATATACCATCGGGCTCTTTTCGGTGAATTTGGTAATTTACTTTTTTTATAATGCAAAGTTTATCTCGGTAAAAAATCCAAAAGCCGATTTTTTACAGTAATAAGCAACAAACTTTACGAAAAGAGCTTATCTTAACAACCGCAATCCATTTAATATTACCAAAATCGTGCTGCCTTCATGTCCGATCACTCCGAAAGGCAGATCGATTGCTTGAAAGAAGTTGGAGCAGATCAGGAGCATGATGACGGTGATGGAAAAGATGACGTTCTGCTTAATGATCCGATTCATGCGTTTGGAAAGCTCGATCGCTTCAGAAATTTTTAACAAGTCGTTTTTCATGAGGACGACATCCGCCGTTTCTAACGCAACATCCGTTCCTTCTCCCATGGCAATTCCGACATTTGCAGTCGCGAGGGCGGGAGCATCATTGATGCCGTCCCCAACCATGGCCACCGAACTGTACTCGCCTTTTAATTCCTTGACCGATTCCACCTTTTTCTCCGGAAGGCATTCGGCAATGTACCTCTCAATGGCAGCTTCCCCGGCAATCGCTGCGGCTGTACTGCGGCTGTCTCCTGTCAGCATAATCGCCTTGACGTCGAGTGCTTGCAGTCGTTTAATCGCTTCAACGGTTTCTTTTCGAATAACGTCCTTCAGTGCGATTAACCCGACAATGCCGTTTTCGTCTTTTACATATACCACGGTTTTTCCTTCATGTGCGAGAGCCTCTGCAGCACCATTTGAAAAAGAAAGTGCGGCATCCTTGCCGACAAATTCGGCCTTTCCGACTATCCACTTTTTCTGATGAATCGTACCGGTTACACCCCAGCCAGCCTTATCGTCCAACTGCTCCGGACGCTGCAATGGCTGCTCACTGTTTTTTCTGGCATAAGCGGTAATGGCCTGAGCGAGAGGATGATTGGAATAGCTTTCAATCGACCCGACGGAAAAGAGGAAGTCCTTCTTGTCGATATCCTCCCGTACTAATACATCCGTCACTTCCGGCTTTCCTTTTGTCAGCGTTCCAGTTTTATCAAATGCTATCGCCTTCAGGTGCGAAAGATTCTCCAAGTGGACTCCACCTTTGAAAAGGATCCCTTTTCTCGCACCATTCGAGATGGCAGATAAGGTCGCCGGCATGATGGATGCAACGAGTGCACAAGGAGATGCGACTACAAGTAATATCATGGCACGGTAGAAGGTTTCGTTCCAGCTCCATCCGAGCAGGAAGTGAGGGAGGATCATCATCAGCCCCACAACGAGTAGGACGATCTTCACGTATGGTCCTTCGAAACGCTCCATAAACTGCTGGGAAGGGGACTTTTCACTTTGGGCATTTTGAACAAGATTGATGATTTTCTGAAATAGGGTTTCACTAGCGGGCTTTGTCACCTCAAGCACGATGGAGCCATTCACATTCATCGTTCCGGCGTATACAGTGTCTCCTTTTTGCTTTTCAAGCGGGATGGATTCGCCGGTAATGGCCGCTTCATCAATGGCAGATTCGCCGCTGACAATCTGTCCGTCGGAGGGAATGCGTTCACCTGGTTTGACCAATAGATGGTCGCCGATTCCCACCTTTGAAATATGGATGCGTTCTTCCGAGTCACCTTGGATTCGGACCGCTTCCTCAGGCTGGATTCCCATGAGAGCGGATATTTCCTTTTGGCTTCGATTCATGGTATAGGTTTCAAGTGCACCACTTAGTGCGAAAATAAAGATCAAAATGGCGCCTTCCATCCAGTATCCGATAATCGCGGCACCAATTGCTGCAATGATCATGAGCATTTCCACATTCAGCTCTTTTTCCGCTATCGTATCCTCGAGCCCCTCTTTTGCTTTAAAATAACCGCCGATTAAATAGGCGAGCACAAAGATTGGTGCGGCTATGGTGGATGAATCAAACTTAAGCAAGAGCCAGCCTGCGAAGATCAGCACCCCGGAAAAAAGAGCAAAGACTAATTCTATATGTGTTTTTAAGAGCGCTACTACATTGTTCTCTCGTTGAGTTTCCAGATCCCTTGTTTGTTTTTGTACTAGTTCTGTCATATCATTACCTCCTAATTGAGAAAAAGAATCAGAATCACTACTTCCATAAAAATGACGAAAGCTGCCATCGAGTGGATAGCAGCAAGGTTTTTCACCTTTTAATAAAGAAATATAAATTTGTCAGTTAATTATATTTATTATTAATTAATTTTTATTATAGATTATTTTTGCCGTTTTGGCTACTATTATTTATCAGGGGTTTATAAAGTATGTAACTTCAAGGATTTCTGTGTATAATGTAGCTTGGAAAAGAAAGAAGGTGAACGGCATTTGACGGCCGAGAAATTTTTCAAAAGTAAATTTGGCGTGATAACAGCAGCCTTGATTGCAACCTTTCTTTGGGGAAGCGCATTCCCGGCAATCAAGCTGAGCTATACAGCACTAAACATCGGGGCAGACGATTATGACAAGCAGCTGCTCTTTGCCGGCTACCGCTTTTTGCTGGCTGGAATCATGATCTTTCTATTTTTTACCCTTTTTAAACAATCATTAAAACTAAGGAAAGAAACTTTGGTGCCATTGTTTCAACTTGGGTTTGTCCAGACCTTTCTTCAGTATCTCCTTTTCTATATTGGTCTAAGCTATTCCACCGGGATGCAAGGAGCGGTAATTGCTGGGACAGCGTCGTTCTTCCAGATTCTTTTCGCACATTTCCTGTATGCGGATGATGGATTGTCGATTCGAAAGTGGGTGGGGATTGCCCTTGGATTTGGCGGCGTTCTTGTGGTGAATTTGCCTAAAGCGGGAGCGGATTTTCAATTTGGAATCGGGGAGGTTCTACTCCTGATTGCGATGATGGCATCCGCCTACGGGAATATCATGGCGCGTGAAAGATCCGGTAAAATGGACGTTTCCTATCTGACAGCCTATCAGATGCTGTTCGGCTCCATCGGATTGATTGTGGCTGGAGGCTGGTCTGCGGGATTTGTACCATTTGAGTTTAATGGATTAACAGCTCTTCTTCTGCTGTATTTAGCCTTTTTATCAGCAGCAGGATTTGTATTGTGGAACAATGTCATGAAGTATAACAAGGTTGGAAAAGTCTCCATGTATCTATTTTTAGTCCCTGTTTTCGGAGTCATATTGTCGGCCTTGTTCCTGGATGAAGTGATGCATTATACAATCCTGATCGGACTCACCCTTGTAACAGTGGGGATCATTATCGTAAACAGGCAAAAGGAAAATAAAAAAGAAGAGAAAAAACTGCAGCCCACCGGATGAAGGTGAGCTGCAGTTTTTCGTTTAGGCTCTTTTCGAAAAGTTTGTTGCTTATGTCCGTAAAAAATCGGCTTTTGGATTTTTTACAGCATTTCTCCCCATATTATTCATAGAGAAAATAAACTACTACACAGGAAAAGAGCACGAAAGTGAATGATATAACGTGTTAAAATTGGATACGTCAAAAGCAACAATGTATGCGAAAACAACACGTTTATATGGGGAGGGCATTGATATTAAAGGCCTTCCTGAATCACCATTTGCTGATAGACATGATTGTATAAGTGCTCTATGTCTGCGTCCGTCATATAAACCAATGAATCACGATCCGCCTTTTTCATAACCTCGATAAATCTAACCATGTTTTTCCGTTCCTGTCTGCTCATGATTTTGTTCCTCCTTTGTATTAGTACAGTAAGTATGTGTTTGTATTATTATATAACAGAATATTTAAAATTGGAACAACTTTTTGAAAGTTTTTACGCCCGAATTTTAAAGATGGATGGTGGGTAGTTGAGGGATAGTGGTTGGAGATCCTGGTGTTATTGTATCTGGGGCTCACAATGGGGTTATGAGTCCACGAACTTCGCAATTCCGGATTAAGTCCATATAATTGTGTAAAAAAAAAGAGTCATTTTATTCACTCTTGGCAACACTGTTTTCAACCACGATAAACAATGAAAAGAGGAATAAAGATGACTCAATTACAGTTTAACCTTAATGTTGACGTATTAAAAGAAGCTATTATGAATTCCAATCTTGATATGGTGATTAAATCAGCTATTGTATTGGTGTTGAACGAGTTTATGGAAAAGGAAAGGGATGAATTTTTACATGCTGCCCCATATGAACGTGCTGTTGAGCGCCGTGACTACCGAAACGGTTACTACGATCGCGAACTATTGATGAGCATTGGTAACATAACTTTGAAGGTTCCACGAACACGTAATGGGGAATTCTCTACTTCTGTTTTTGAAAAGTATGCCCGGTGTGACCAAGCCTTGGTGCTCTCCATGTTGGAGATGGTCATTAATGGAGTTTCCACTCGGAAAGTGACCAATATAGTAGAACAGCTTTGTGGTAAAAATGTATCCAAATCGTTTATCTCTTCACTTACGCAGAAGCTTGACCCTATAGTTAACGAATGGGCCACACGGCCCTTGAATACAACGTACTACCCTTTTCTCTTTGTGGATGCAATGTATATAAAAGTGCGTGAACACCACCGTGTTGTCTCAAAAGCTGTTTATGTTGCGACGGCAATTACAGAGAAAAACACACGTGTAATACTTGGTTTGAGTGTTGACCATGTTGAAAGCTTCGAGAGCTGGAGCCGTTTCTTTCAACTTCTCAAGTCACGGGGTCTTCAGTCTCCAAAACTGGTCATTTCTGATGCCCATCAAGGACTCCAGAATGCAATACAACGCGAATTTATAGGAACTGCCTGGCAAAGGTGTAATGTTCATTTTAAACGAAATATTATCAATAAACTCCCTAAAAAGAATACCGCTGAGATTCGTACGATGATTAAACGAGTCTTTGATGCTGTCACGATTGAAGATGTTCGCCAATTTAAGGATGAATTGATGAGCCAATTTGGGTCAGAGCCAAAGTTTGAAAAAGCTCTTGCCATTTTTGAAGATGGTTTCGAAGATACCATCCAATATATGAGCTTTCCACAAAATATCAGGTGCCACATCCGAAGCACAAACTCTTTAGAACGATTAAACCAAGAGATTCGCAGAAGAGAAAGGGTAATTCGTATTTTTCCGAATACCCAATCTGCTTATCGTTTAGTTGGTGCTGTTCTAATGTACTATCAGGAAACCATCTATTCGAAGAGAAAGACACTTCTTAGTAGATAGACCATAATCATTTTTTACTTCACTTCCATTATGGATAATTTCATATCTGGGAAGGGATGTCAAAGTGAAAAGCCTTTGACATCCCTTCCCAGATATGAAGAAAAAAATCCATGGAAGTTTCGCAAAAAAATAATAATAGTGGGGTTGAAATCATTGCCTACAATTTTACACAATAACCAGGACTTGACTCAATTCCGGTAAATGGTGGTGCAAATGCGTGGGTTTGAGACCACGATTCCCGTGAATCTGGTAAATGGTGGTGCCAAAGTGTGGGTTTGAGACCACGATTCTCGTGAATCTGGTAAATGGTGGTGCCAAAGTGTGGGTTTGAGACCACGATTCTCGTGAATCTGGTAAATGGTGGTGCCAAAGTGGTGTAATGAGTCCACAATCCCCGCAATTCCCTTAAATAGTGGTTCCAAAGCGGTGTTATGAAACCACGATCCCCGCAATTCCACTCAATCTTGGTCTCAAAGCGTGGGCCATAATACTACGATCCCTAGCAATTCCGCTCCATCCCAGTCCCAAACCCTTCAGAGCCATCTAAAATAAAAACAGACAAACCCCCATCATATAAGGGGCTTGTCTGTTTCAAATTTACTATTGCTTCGCCACCACAACCATCCCTCTGTTGCCATAAGAAAACGTTAAAAATAAAATGATAAACAATAGGAAGCTGATGATGTGGAAGAAGCTTATGCCTTGAAAATACTGAATGAAAAGGCCACCGAAAAATGGGCCGCCAAGACTGCCAAGACTGAAAGCGATACCGCACAGCAGATTTCCTGTCGGTAGCAGATTCTTAGGCATAAGATCGGTCATATAGCTGATGCCAAGCGAGAAGGTGGAACCTACCAGCATTCCCGCGACGAAGATGCAGATGGCTAGACCGATAAAGTGAGTCTCCAAAAAGCTTGCTGTAATAAAGCTGATGCATCCGAGCGACAAAATCACAAGCAGGACATTTCGCCGACCCCATTTATCACTTAGAACCCCAAGCGGAATCTGGAACAAGATTCCCCCGATGGCAAAGGAAGCAAGCAAAACTGACACATTCGTCAAATCCATTCCTGTTCTTAAAGCATAAATAGGAAAGCTTCCATTCAAGGAGGATTCCAGGAATCCATAGCCAAGCGGCGGGAGGAATGCAATCCAGGCGTACTTCCATGCTTTTGAAAAACGCTTGATGGTTTCGAAAAAGGAGTTCACACCGACTTCCTGCTCCGGATGTTCATTTTTCAAGAAGAACAGGAACACCCATCCAACCAGGCATAATAAGGAAGACGCAATGAACGGGAGGGAAGGATTGACGTCGACAAGCGGTGTCATTAAAGGGCCTGTGGCAAATCCAATCCCGAAGAAAACGCCATATAAAGAGATGTTCCGACCGCGTTTATCCTCCGGTGAAAAGGAGGTGATCCAAGTTTGGGTGGCAAAATGTAAGGCATGGTCGCCGATACCGATCAGGAGGCGCAGGAAGAACCAGAACCAGAAAGTCTGCCATAGTGGAAACAGGGCAAGGGAGATGACAACAAGAAAACCTCCCACCAGGATGACTGGTTTATAGCCATACTTCCGGAGTGGCTGTTCCATAAAGGGGGACGCCAGCAATATCCCGATGTAAAGGGCTGTTGCATTCAATCCGTTCAAGGAGGAGGACAGCCCGCTATTTTCAAATATGACGGCAATCAGTGGCAGTAGCATACCTTGGCTGAAGCCGGAAATGGCAACGATGGATACCAAAATCCAAAAACGAAAACGATTCATAATTTTTACCTCGGGTTGTATGTAGTAAAATCCATCCCCTATGATACATAAAAAAGCAGGGGATTGGAATGCATAAAACGTAGGAACATTTTAGTAGCGGATCTTTTTCACATTCTGATAAAGTAGTGGATAAAGGAGATGACAGCATGATGAAATTTAAAATGAAAGAAGTAGGGTTTTCAACAGAATTGGAATATGGGGAATTGCATGTAGCGGGAGACGAGCAGTACGGATTCCGGCCGTATCAATTGATGGTGTCCTCCATTGCAGTATGTAGCGGTGGCGTGTTGCGGACAATTTTAAAGAAAAAGCGCATGGAAGTGGAGGATATCTCCCTGACTGCTGAAGTGACGAGAAATGAAAAGGAAGCAAACCGCATCGAAAAGATACAGATCCATTATGTGATCAAAGGGAAAGACCTGGCGCATGACAAGGTCGAGCAGGCAGTGGAGCTTGCGAAAAAGAATTGTCCGATGGTCCAATCCGTGAAGGATAGCATTGAAGTGACAGAGACTTTTGAAATAGTGGAGTAAAATTTCAAGGTTGGGGCCGTGATGCGAAATCACGGCCCACTCGTATGTACAAACAAAAAGAAATATACCTTTTTTGAAATTTAATTTCAGAAAATAAAAATAATATTGACACTGAATATCACCAATACTATACTTAGTACAAGAGCAATTTGACAGATTAAGGGGCGCTAAAGCATGATTATCGGATTGGATGGCGGGGGCACGAAAACAACAGGAATGGTCGTGGATGAACAAGGAAGAATCCTTGCTGAAGCTACTGTTGGCCCTACAAACCCTAATAGTTCAGACTATGAAACAGTCAAGAAGGAACTGAAAAAGCTTTTTTATTTTTTTACACTAAAGAAACCGCTTACAAAAGAGGATGTCGTCTTTGCAGGAATATCCGGAGTGGAAAGTGGCGGGAAGAAGGAATGGTTTTTGTCCTTGCTAAGAGAGATAACGGGCGAGGCACCGACCATCATCATCGATAACGACGCCATCACCGCACTATATTCCGAGACGAAAGGGAATCCGGGCATTGTCAGTATTTCCGGAACCGGATCGATCAGCTTTGGCATCAATGACAAGGAGGAACGGGCCCGGGTCGGGGGATGGGGCTATCTCATCCAGGACGGAAGCAGTGGCTTCGCTATCGGCAAGCGGCTCTTGGACTATGTGTTTGAACAATATGACAAGGGGCATGCACCTTGCGAATTGTCAAAAGCGGTACTAGATCACTTCGGAGTGACGGCTATGAGCGAAATTGTCTCGCTTGTCTACGAGCTCCGTAAAACAAGGGATAGGGTCGCGTCACTTGGAAGCATGGTTATTTCTTTTTCAAACAAAGGAAATCAGTTATGTATGGATATTCTAAAAGAAGCTGCAGCCAGCATGCTGAAAGAGATCCATACGCTTTATGAAAAGCTGCACCAGGGGATGGCGTCAGAAGGAAAATTTCCGATCGTCCTGACAGGCGGCATCATCGGACATTCACACGTGATGCAGTCCTTTCTTGAGGAGGAAGCGGCAAACCGCGATTACCCTTTTGCATTTACACTTCCATCCTTACCGCCGATTGCAGGTACCATCTATGCGGCGATCAAGAACGGGAAGCATGAGGTGGCACCAACATTCACTGAGGTGTTTGAAAAAGAAGTAAGAAACAGAAGCAAGTAAAGGGTGGTCAATGATGAATGGTGGATTGTTACGGCTGCGTCAGGCACTCTCGGCAATTAACCCGGCAGAGCGAAATGCAGCAACATTTATTTTAGAAAATCCAAGAGAAGTGGTCACTCTTTCGGTCAAGGAACTGGCAGAGAAAAGTGATTCGAGTCAGGCAGCCATCATTCGCCTATGCAAAAAAATCGGCTTGGATGGCTACAAAGAACTGAAGCTTCGGATTGCCGGCGATATGACATCGTTTGAGAAGGAACAGGAGGAATACCACGAGTTCAAGGACAATGATGACATTCCCACTTTTATGAAGACGATTACGGAAAACAATGTCCTTTCTTTAAGGGATACGCTCCACCTTCTGGACAAAAATGAGGTGGAAGCGGCGGTTCATTATTTACATACTTCCAATCGTATCGACTTTTACGGTGTGGGGGCCTCCCAGTTGATTGCACAGGATGCACAGCTGAAGTTTATGAGAATAAATAAGCTGTGTACGGCATATGCCGATGCCCATATTCAATTGACATCTGCCGCAACTTTGACCAACACGGATGTGGCGGTCGGGATATCGTATTCAGGGGAAACCAGTCACACGCTTGCCGCAATCAGGCAGGCAAAGGAAGCGGGAGCGAAGACAATCGCGATTACAAAATACGGCTCCAATTCATTGAAGGAGCTCGCTGATATAACATTATGTATCTCTTCCATGGAATCTTCCATCAGAAGTGCGGCAACCTCCTCGAGGATTTCGCAGCTGAATGTGATCGATATCCTGTTTACAGCAGTAGCAGCAAGAGATTTTGATCAATCCGTAGCTTATTTGAAACGTTCACGGGAAGCGGTTCAGAAAGCGTATCGCTCAGAATGAATACACACTAAAAAGGTGATGTGATAAATGGGATTAGAAAACTTACAGAATCTGGTGACAGAACAGCAAAACGGGAAGACAACCCAGATTGATAGACAATCAACAGAGGAAATACTAGCCATCATCAATGAAGAAGATCAAACAGTACCGCTTCACATCCAGAAAGAAATTCCAAGCATCGCAAAAGTGGTCGACAGCGTAGTGGAATCCTTTGAAGCAGGTGGACGCCTTTTCTATGTAGGAGCCGGCACTTCCGGACGAATCGGGATTCTCGATGCATCCGAATGCCCGCCAACTTATGGCACTCCACCGGAAATGGTGAAAGCGATCATCGCTGGAGGCGAGCCTGCCATCTTCAAAGCGGTGGAAGGTGCAGAGGACAGCGAGGAGCTTGGGGCGAATGACATCAAGCAGCATGGCGTGAGATTGCACGATGTCGTCATCGGCATTACGGCAAGCGGACGTGCACCATATGTCATCGGCGCATTGAAACAGGCAAAAGAGCTAGGGGCAAAAACGGTATCCTTTACTTGTACAAAGGACGCTACACTTAATACTGTAGCAGATTACAAGATTAATATAGAAGTAGGGCCGGAAGTGATTACTGGCTCCACCAGAATGAAAGCGGGTACGACACAGAAGCTTGTGTTGAATATGATCACGACCACTTCCATGGTGAAGATAGGCAAGGTATTCAATAACCTGATGGTCGATGTCCAGCCTTTGAACAAAAAGCTGGTGGACCGTGCAAAACGCATCATACAACAAGTAACGGGATGTTCCCTTGATGAAGCAACAGCATTGTTTGACAGTTCAGAAGGAAACCCGAAAGTGGCAATCATCATGTATACGTGTCAGGTGGACGCCGTGAAAGCGGCAGAGCTGCTCAGTGACGCAAAGGGATTCGTTTATAAGGCTATAAAGGCTTATAATAAAAATTAATTTTCAAGGGGGAATTGGAAATGAAAAAGGGGTTAAGTTTAGCAATGGTTATGTTGCTCGTTGCTTCCATTATCCTTGGTTGTTCCAACAGCAGTTCTTCATCCGATAAAAAGGATGTTGTAAAGGTTTGGACATATCCGGTGCATGGTGAGTACGAAGCAGAACTGAAAGAATTAGTTGCTTCTTTTGAGAAAGAAAACGAAAATATCGAAATCGAGTATGAAGTATTGAGCTGGGCAGAAGGTCCACAAAAATTCGATATCGCATTAAACTCCGGTAATCCACCAGATGTTTATTTCGGTAAGCCACAAGGTAAATATGTTGATTCAGGCCTGCTAGTGCCACTAGACGACAAATTGAATGTTTCAAAAGATGACTACAACCAGGTTGCGTTGGATTACATGAAAATCGAAGACAAACTTTACGGTCTTCCAATCTACATGTTCCTTCACGTATGGGGTGGAAATAAGCAGCTTCTAGAAGAGGCTGGCATCGATTATGAAAAAATTCAACAAGAAGGCTGGACTTGGAAGGAATTCGAAGACCTGGCGAAAAAAGGCGTTGGAAAGAATGCAGCTGGTGACGATAAATACGGCTTTGTTTTCCAAGGGAATAACGAAGAACTTTTAGTACACCTTGCAATGAACAATGGGTTGCCAAACCGCTACACAGAAGATGGCATCACATGGAATGACGAAAAAATCCTGGAAACAATGAAATACATCAAGAATTTAGTAGACTCAGGCATTATGCCGAAAGAAACGGCGGCTGTAGATCCTGCGAAACGTATGGAGCTATACTACAATCACCAAGCACTATTCTTCGGTCGTGCGATTCCTTACTTTGATCCTGTAGTAGAAGCACGCAACCAGGAAATCAAAGACGGAAAAGTGGAAGGGGAAGAAGTTAACTTTGTTCTTTTACCAATTCCACATAACGAAGGAGAAGAGCAAGTATCTTTCGGTGGATCTGAAGGTTACATGATGTTCACACAGAAGAATGCAAAAGAAGATCACATGAAAAACAGTGTGAAGGTTCTTGAGCACCTAACAAGTGCAGAAGCTGGAAAAGCGGCAGCAGCACTGGCATTACCACAGGTTCATAAGGATGCGGAAGGCAAGTTTGAAATGCCGCTTGCACCTTACAACAAAGTAGCAGCAGAAGTATTGGCTTCTCACGTTCTACCACCAAGTAATGCATCTGCAGCAGCTGCAGCAAAAGATGACCGCTTCCGTACTGAAGTTGTCATTCCGACTTTCCAAGGTCTACTAAGCGGAGAATTGACTCCTGAAGAGGCGGCGGAAGAGTTCAAAACCAAGGGAGAAGCTATTTTCTCCCAGTAAGCCATAAGAAAGAGGAGGGAGCGTAACTGCTCTTCCTCTTTTATTTTAAAGGTCTTGTTTCCGTTCGGACAGAAGGAAAACAGCCCACCTTAAATCTGGAGGTGTAAGTGTAGACAATGCCAAACCAATCAGCGGTCTCCGTATCGAAAAAATTCAATTTCTCCCAATTTATAAAAGATTATGGCTGGTGCTATGCATTTATCGCGGTCCCAATCATTCTGTTTCTCATGTTTACACTCTTCCCAGTCGGCTATGCCCTTGTCATGAGTTTTCAAAAATACCATGTACTTGGCTCCACTTGGATTGGATTAGACAACTATAAGACGATGGTAAACGACGATATCTTCTGGAAGGCGATGTGGAACACCTTCGTTTTCACAGTCGGTACAGTACCTGTAAACGTCGCAATCACTTTATTTCTTGCAGTATTGATATTCCCGAGAGCAAAAAAGGCACAGACCTTTTTCAAGGCTGCACTTTACTTGCCGACGGTAGCTTCCGGAGTAACGGTTGCGCTTGTATGGTTCTGGATTTACGATCCGACAAAAGCGGGACTATTCAATATGTTCCTTGAAATGCTTGGGTTCGACAATATCATGTGGCTTGGACAAAGCAGTACAGCATTGCTTTCTATTATGCTAATGTCCTATCTGACTGGGCACGGCGCCGGTATCATCCTTTATTTGGCTGCAATGGGCGGAATACCGAAGTCCCTTTATGAAGCAGCAGACATCGACCACGCTTCTGAATGGTCGAAATTCCGTAATATAACATGGCCATTATTGAAACCTACTACTCTCTATTTACTGGTAACTGGAATCATCATGAGCTTCCAAGTGTTTATGAGCATTTACCTCATGACACAGGGTGGTCCGAACTTTGCGACAACCACCATCGCCTATCTGATCTACACGCATGCATTCCAATACTACCAATTCGGTCTGGCTGCAGCGGAATCATTTGTGCTTGGAGCAGTCATTATCCTGGCATCCGTTATTCAATTTAAAGTCATGTCATCTGACGTGGAATTCTAGGAAAGGAGGAAAATCTACATGCAACCAGCAACCAATACAAACAATGCACAATATGCAGAGCTTGCCATTAGAAGAGAGAAGGCAAGAAATCAGCGCAAAAAGGTTTACAGTGTACTAAGTTGGGCGATTCTTTTGTTCTGGGTGGTGCTGACCATCATCCCGCTCTACTGGATGGTGATTTCCTCCTTCCGGGATACCACGATTTCCGCATCCTTTAAGCCGGAATGGTTCCCATCCAAGGTGACACTGGCTACATATATCCGATTCTTGACGGAAACAGATGCAGTTCGCTGGCTGATGAACAGCTTGTTCGTTTCAAGTGTCCTGACTTTATCCAACGTCGTTTTCTCATCACTAGCAGGTTATGCCTTTGCAAAACTGAGCTTCCCGGGCAGAAAAACGATTTTCTGGCTATTGCTTGGTACGATGATGATCCCGGCTCAGGTTACCTTGATTCCGGTCTACATCATGGTCGTGAACATTTTCGGCTTGGTAGATACATATCTAGCTATCATGCTCCCGATGTTCACAGTGGTCGGGAATATCTTCCTGATGAAGCAGTACATGTCGACCTTGCCGACGACACTTATCCAGGCAGCACGAATTGACGGTTGCAGTGAGTTCGGCATTTTCCGAAAAGTCATCCTGCCCATTTCCAAGCCTGGGGTAGCGGTACTTGCAATCTTTACATTTGTATCAACATGGAATGAATTCTTCTGGCCGTTCCTTGTAACACAATCAAGCTCTATGAGAACGATCCAGGTCGGACTTGCAAGCTTCAAGTTCCAGGACGCAACAGACTACGGGGCGATGATGGCAGGTTCAGTGCTCGCGGCCTTGCCAATGTTTATTTTATTCTTTGCCCTACAGCGTTACTTCTTGCAGGGTATTACAATCGGTGCAGTGAAAGGATAGGTGTTTAAGGAATGGCAAGTATAAAAATAGAAAATGTAACGAAAACATTCGTGGACGATAAGCGTGGCGGCACATTCACTGCTGTCTTTGACGCAACCTTTGAAATAAAAGATAAAGAGTTTCTCGTTTTCGTAGGCCCATCTGGCTGTGGAAAAACGACCTCCCTCCGCATGATCGCAGGCCTTGAGCGCCAAACATCAGGGAACATCTATATCGGGGACAAAGTGGTCAACAATATGCATCCGAAGGACCGCGACATCGCGATGGTATTCCAGGACTACGCCTTGTATCCGCATATGACGATCGAGCAGAATCTCGCATTCGGATTGAAAAATATGAAAACATCCAAAGAGGAAATCAAGGAGAAAATCGAGTATGCGTCAAAAATTCTTGGACTTGATGAACTGCTTGACCGCAAACCGAAGGAACTTAGTGGAGGGCAGCGTCAAAGGGTAGCGGTAGGACGTGCAATCGTCCGTAACCCGAAGGTATTCCTTTTCGATGAGCCGCTTTCAAACCTCGATGCCAAACTGCGCGTGCAGATGCGCATCGAGCTTGCCGAGCTGCACCAGCGCCTCGGGGCAACAATCGTGTACGTAACGCATGACCAGGTCGAGGCCATGACACTCGGAGAAAGAATCGTCGTCATGAACAAAGGGGAAATCCAGCAGATCGCTTCACCAAGAGATCTGTACCGCAACCCGGCAAATATGTTCGTCGCGGGATTTATTGGGTCTCCACCAATGAACTTCTTTGATGCTATACTAGAGTCAGAGAACAAACTTCGCCTCGGGGAGCATACATTCACCATCCCTGAGAGCTTAGTAAAACAATACAAAAACTATGTCGGCAAAAAAGTGGTCCTGGGCCTGCGTCCGGAAGACATCTATGATGAAGAATTCGCATTTACTGTCCCAACAGACAATAAAGCGAACATCAAAGTGAAAGCAATCGAACATCTAGGCGGCGAAAACCTTGTATATTTCACAATGGGAGAACGGATGATCACCGCCAAAGTAAGCGGCGAAAGCTTCATCCGCCCACTGGAGGAAAAATCATTTGTCTTCAACCTGGATAAAATGCACCTGTTCGACCCGGCGACTGAGTTAAGGATTTTTTAATTTTTTAAAACAAAATGGTCTGTAGTGTTGATTTTAAGAATCTAGCTGTTGGTTGGAGCAATAGGCGAAGACTCCTGCGGGAAGGTAGCGGTATACTGGAGACCCCACAGGGCGAAGCCCGAGGAGGCTCCAGCACCGCCCCTTGGGTCGCTGCGCCTAGTGCGGAAACCAACAGCGGTGGATAATGGAGACAATCATAAAGGAGAGAATGCAGATGGATGGATTGACACATATTTTACGCGTAACAGGAAGAGAGTACTATAAACACATAGTAGCGATGGTATTCATCAGCTTTTTAGTCGTAACGGTGCTAAGCCCATCCTTCTTTCTCATCCAACTGCCATACTCTATTTTTTACGTAATGCTCGTAAGCGGACCGATTTTTGTGGGAGCGGCATGGGCTGTCCAGCAACTTCTATTGGATAAAAGCCAATCCGTGATCGTCATGTTTTTCACCGGCATGAAAAAATACTTCCTAGCAAGCGTCGGGTACAGCCTGTTCCTTTCATTCTTTGTCGTGATTGTCGCAGCATCATGGTGGCATTACACACAAGTCGGCGGAACATTCGCATTCGCACTGGCATGTTTCCAGTCTTACTTTTGCGGAATGATTTTCCTGAGCCAGATCTACACGATTCCATTATTGGTAAAATTCCAGTACTCCTTAAAGGACAGCATCTTCACCAGCGTCAAGCTGCTCGTGAAAAATCCGCTGTATACGATTCTATCATTCTTGCAGATCACATCGATTTTCTGCCTATTGCTACTATCTGTAGTAGGATTGTTTTTCCTGTTTCCAAGCCTGTCCACGCTCTTTTGCAATATTGTCACAAGCAATGTCATTGCAACAGAGGAAGAGGATACAGATTGGAACCCAGTTAGTGCCTAATTAGAGGAGGGATCTTTTGAAAAAGGTGAAATACGGCATTGATCGCTTTTTGCAAAACGGCTTGGAAGCCTGGGCTGGCAAGAACATTGCCCTCGTAACGAATCAGACGGGAATGACCTCAAGCTTCCAATCCACGATCGATGCACTCAATGAAGCAGATTCTATCAGACTGACAAAGCTTTTCGCCTGTGAACACGGAATCAGAGGGGACGTCCAGGCAGGCGTCCATGTGGAGGATACCACCGACCCGAAAACCTCACTTCCCGTGTACAGCTTATATGGACCAACCAAGAAGGTATCTACAGAATTGCTCGCAGATGTAGATGCCATTTTTTTTGATATTCAGGATGTCGGGGTGCGCTTCTATACGTTCCTTGCAACCGTAAAAAATGTGATGGAGGCGTGTGCGGAGACAGGGACATCCTTCGTCGTGCTGGATCGGCCGAACCCGATTGCACCGCTCGTGTCCGGGAATGTGCTGGATATGGCTTACAGCTCTTTTGTCGGGCCGTATAAGCTGCCGGTGAGCCTTGGGGTGACGGTTGGGGAATATGCGAAGCTGGTTCAACGAGAGGTTTATCCGGATGTAGACCTCCATGTATTTGAAGTGGAAAACTGGAACCGCTCGATGTGGGGCGAGAATTGGCAGCAGCCATGGATCCCGCCATCACCGAATATCCCGCATTTTACGACAACACTCTATTATCCTATCAGCTGTTTTATTGAAGGAACGAACCTCTCAGAAGGCCGCGGAACAACGAAGCCTTTTGAATGGTTCGGGGCGCCTTGGTTCAAGCCGGATAAGGTGATGGAGCATTTCTCTCTTAAGGAGCTGCCTGGTTTAGAGCTTGTGCCGGCATTTTTCACACCGAACATGAGCAAGCATAAGGGGGATTTATGCAGAGGGGTGCAATTGGTGATTACGGACAGGAATGGGCTTGATGTTGCAAGGCTCGGCTTCGAACTTTTACATAGCATTTTTGCCGTTCACGATGGTGAGGCACAGTGGCTCGAGCCGTTCAAGGAGGGCATGCATCCTTTCATCGACCTGCTGTGGGGAACGGACAAGGTGAGAAAGGGGATTGACCAGGGTCTTTCCTATGAAGAGATAGCGGAAGGCTGGCCGTCCGGATTGGAAGATTGGAAAAGAAGAACAGGTTCGATTTTGCTTTATTCATAGACTTTTTTTAAAAGGGGAGAAAAGCGTATGAAACAGATTCATGAAATGTCGCTTGAGGAGAAAATAGGCCAGCTGTTCATGGCAGGTTTCCAAGGAACAGAGCCGTCCGAGAACATAACGAAGTTGATACAGGACTACCATATTGGCGGAGTGATCTATTTTACACGCAATGTGAAGAACACAAAGCAGGTATATGAACTTTCCCGCAGTTTGCAAAAGGTTGCGAAGGATGCGGGCAAGCTGCCATTATTCATTTCTATTGACCAGGAGGGTGGAATGGTGGCGCGCATAACCGAGGGTGTAACGTTAAGCCCCGGCAACATGGCATTGGGCGCAGCAGGCGATAAGGAAGCAGTTTATCAGTTGAGTAAAATTGTCGGGAAAGAGCTGCGCGCACTTGGAGTGAACATGAACTTTGCCCCTTGTGTGGATGTGAATAATAACCCTCTAAATCCGGTAATCGGCGTCAGATCTTATGGCGAGGATCCCTGCATTGTGGCAGAGTTTGGAGTGGAAGCGGTAAAAGGTCTGCAGGCGGAGCATGTGTCAGCGGTGAGCAAGCACTTCCCTGGGCATGGCGATACCAACGTCGATTCCCACTTGGATTTGCCTGTGATTGCACATGGCCTCGACAGACTTGAAAGCCTGGAGCTCGTTCCATTCAAGGAGACTTTTGCTCATGACGTGGACGGCGTAATGGTCGCACATATCAACTTCAAATCGATTGAACCCGATAATGTCCCATCAACGTTATCCAAGCGCATCGTGAGCGGATTGCTGCGTGAAAAGCTTGGCTATGAAGGTGTGGCGATGACAGATTGCATGGAAATGAACGCAATTATTGAATATTACGGAATAGAAGAAGCATCGATTATGGCAATTGATGCAGGCATTGATATCGTGCTGATCAGCCATACGTTTGAGCGCCAATCAAAAGCAATGGAGGCTGTGATAAAGGCGGTGGAAAACGGCCGTCTGACAATGGAGCAGATTGATCGTTCTGTTGGGCGGGTGTTGAAACTGAAGGAAAAGAGAAAGCTTGCGGACTCAGTGGCTACCTGGGATGAAGCTGCCGTGCTAGTCGGTTGTGCAGAGGACTTGGCGTTTGCTCGCAGTGTGAGCGAAAAGAGCATGACGCTTGTGAAGGATAGCGGGGCGTTTTTGCCTTTGGCTGCTGATCAGAAGGTTTTGGTGGTTGCGGTCGATCCGAATGTAGCGACTGAGGTAGATGAGACACTGGCTACGAAAGTAACGGTCGGAACTTATTTGAAGGCTGCTTTGCCACAAGCGGTGGAAGTGTCCGTTACGGTGGCACCAAGTGATGATGAGATTGCTAGAATTGTTAAGCAGGCTGGGGATTTTGACAAAGTGGTGGTTGTGACGTATCAGGCGGTGGCGAACCCTTCACAGGTTGAATTGGTACGGAAACTGGCAGCAGGATTCGGCGATCGTGTTGGCGTTGTGGCGATGCGCAGTCCTTACGATATCGGAAAATTCCCGGAGGTTTCTACGTATCTTGTTACCTATGAGAGTCGCGCTCTTGCTTTGGAATCTGCGAGCAAGGTACTAATGGGTAAACTCAAGGCGACAGGCAAATTGCCCATCACACTGCTGGATACCAGGGTGAACAACGGATGATCCAGCTTTTACAAAAGCTCGCTGAAAAAGAGGAGAGAATCGGGATCGGCTTGATGTCCGGAACCTCTGTCGATGGTGTGGATGTTGCGATTGTGTCGGTAAAAGGTGCCGGGGAAATGATGTCTTACAAGGAGCTGGCGTTTGAAAATATCGCAATCTCCGGGGAATTGCGTGAGCGGATCTTCCGGCAGTTCGATCCTGGAGCAAGCTCGGTGGATGCCTTGTGCAGCCTTAATTTTGAACTTGGGGAGATGTTTTGCAAAGCGGCGGAGTCTGTTGTGAAGAAACATGGTTTCCAGGTTTCGGATATTGATTTTATCGGATCGCATGGCCAGACTTTGTATCATATTCCTGTGGAGGAAGCTGGCTTGGTGCGTTCCACCTTGCAGCTCGGTGAGGCCTCCGTTATCGCGGAAAGGTTTGGCTGCCCGGTAGTGTCCGACTTCCGTGTCCGTGACATGGCAGCAGGCGGAGGCGGGGCACCGCTCGTTCCTTATGTGGACTATCTGCTGTTCCGATCGGATTCCGAGAGCATCGCCCTGCAGAATATCGGTGGCATCGGGAATGTCACTTATTTGCCTGCCGGATGCAGTGCGGGTCAGGTGGTCGCCTTTGATACAGGGCCGGGGAATATGATCATGGACGAAGCGATGTCAATTCTATCGAAGGGTCAGGCCCATTATGATGATGGAGGTCGAGTGGCTGCAAAGGGACATGCAGATGAAGAGGTTTTGCGGGAATTACTTGGGCATCCTTACTTCTGTTTGACGATTCCTAAGAGTACTGGGCGTGAGATGTTTGGTGCTTCGTATACACGTGAACTTGTCGGGCGGCTGCATTCGAAGGGACTTTCTACGGCTGATATCATGGCGACGGTGACTAAGTTTACTGCTTTGACGATTATTGATCAGTATATGCGCTTCTTGGGCGGTCCGGTTGACACGCTGATTGTTAGCGGCGGCGGGGCGTATAATGCTACGCTGCTTGGATATTTGCGTGACTCGGGTACTTTTGAGGTGAAGACACAGGAAGATTACGGGTTTTCCAGTGATTCGAAGGAAGCGGTGGCGTTTGCCCTGCTTGCGAACGAGACGCTTTTCGGCGTGCAGAACAACCTTCCTTCGGCGACCGGGGCGAGGAAGCCTGTGGTGCTCGGGAAGTTGACGGTGTAATCCGAATAACGATTTTATCGATTCCTACTGTCAGATTCTTTATCATACTTAGTTCCATACTAAAAGGAGATTCTCCGAATGATGTCAATCATCGAAGAATCTCTTTTTGGTTTCTTAGCGTTTGATGGAGACTTCCCGAACGCCATGAAGCTACTTGGAAAATATCATTTTCTTGTTGTTACGTGTCTTTTGGAAAAGCAGGGAATGCGCCTTGCCCACTTTATTTTCCAAGTAATCCAGAGAATAGTGACCGGAAGGGTCTGTGGCATCGACCACAGCTCTGGACAGATTATCAATGACCAGATTCAATAGCTCCGTATCCCGTCCATCTTTTGTTCTGTTCACCTCATACATAATCTCCTGGGCCAGATTCTGCACTTTCCGTAGTCGTATCCCATTCGAATTCATAGACAAGTTATTCCTCCTTTTGACTGACTTTTACAAAAGTATATGTCTCTGACTGAGATTCTTGCCAACAAATTTGGGCTATTTAATTTGTATGCTTGAAAAAATAATAAACGACATTGATAATCATTATCATTTATTAGGAGGTATCGCCTGAACCAAAGATGACAAAGGGATGCCCGTTCAACTCCAGTAGAAACGGCGGGGAATGGTTGGTGGTTACTGTGTCAGGAGTGGGGGTATCTTTATAAAAAAGAAACAACCACTCCTGAAACTTCATGTTTGCTCTATACTTGATTATCTGGAAAAACCCATATACACATAGTAAAGATATCGATATAACGATATGGACGTCTTATTATGATGAATGATGAAATGCTGTGGCTTATAGCCCCGGTTGAAGCCACGCGGCAGCTTTGACAGTTCGGCCAGATGTTTAATGGACGGTCTTGCCACTAGATTGATCAAAGCCGCCGGGGTAGTGCTGTCCGGCTGCCTCACACTGTTTAAAAAATCGGTGATCTCTTGTGCTGTCTTGATTCCGATTCCGTGTCCAAAATACATCTCATTCCCCATCACAATGGCATTTTCTCCTCTCCACCAAGGAGTTTCCGGATGATAGTCGGGATTATTGAAATAGGCAACATCCCCAGGTATAAGGTGTTTGGTCAGAAGGGATTGGACACCAAGGTCGACGTCAGTGTGCCAGCTGTATAAGTAGAGATTTGGGAATAACTGATTAAACAGCTTTTCACCAATAGTCATCAGCGCAGCGTGATAATAGATCATAATCATTGCAGTGGCACATTCATAGGCATACAGGGAACTATTTTTGAAAATATCTCGAATAGCAGCAGCCGGCTCGACGTCATCCCTCAACTGGAAGGCACCTTTAGTTGTCATCATCCAGTAATCCGGATTCCCCACGGATCCTGCGAAGGTCTCGAACCGGGCATCCCCTTGACTCATCAGCTCCGCACTCGAAATGATATTCTTCCTGAAGGTAAGCTCAAATTGCAGTTCTTCCATTGATTCATAGGAGTGGATATCCGGGTCATCCATCAATGATTGGGCAATCATTGCATGCGTGCTTCCGTCTGGCCACAGGTCGGTTTGTTCGAAGGGTTTTCCTGATAGTTGTATCATGGTATTCCTCTTTTCATGGTGGCGTTGTATCTAGGATATTCGGGAGGTGGGCGATTGTGAACAAAAAAGCCACATCTCCTAATTGGAAATGCGGCCCCCGCTTAAAAATCGTATTCATCTAATATCTTTTTCGTAATCAGGCTATATCCTTTTTCATTGGGATGTAGTGCATCACTGAAGTAATCGGTTGATTTTTCTTGGAAAAGCTCATTCGTTGAAATGAACTTGATATTCTCATAGTCATCCACGATTGCCTGGCTTTTCTCGTTCCATTCGACAATTTCATCTTCTATTTCCTGTGAGTCGGGATAGGGATTATAGAGTCCGAGGAACAGAATTGGTACATCTTTATTTTCCTCACGGATAATTCCCAGGATTCTTTTGAGGTTGCGTTCATAGTCGGCTTGGCCTGCTGCAATCCTCTCTTCATTGATTTCCCTCAGGTCGCCGCCGTTACTCTCTATTAAATCATTCGTTCCTATAAATAAAGTGACATAATCTGCATCTTTCAGGTCACTTCTCACTTTTGATTTCTTTACCTGCTGCAGTAGCCCGTCCGTCTGCTGGTCAGGGATTCCATGATTCTCTACAGTGATTATGGCATTCTTTTCTTCCTTCAATTGTTTTTCCAAGTTTTCAACAAAACCCTCGCCGGATTCATCACCGACCCCATGGGTGAGAGAATCTCCAAGTGAGACCATTTTCTCGGATTCATTGGGAACAGATAGAGCTTTATTCCGTTGGGATAAATTTAAGACACCGACCGCAATCAGGACGACTACGGCCAAGGCGGTGACAAAGATGATGCTTTTTTTCATGATGAGCCTCCTTGTGATAGTGTAGTTTTCCCTGTGGGGTGGGTTGTTAAACTTTTTGGTGGGAGAGGGGGATGATAGTTTGGGTTGAGACCACGATAAAGCAAAAAGCAGGAAATGACGGTCTCAAAACCCCAGGTTGAGACCACGATAAAGCCAAAAGCAGGAAATGGTGGTCTCAAAAGCCCCGATTGAGACCACGATAAAGCCAAAAGCAGGAAATGGTGGTCTCAAAAGCCCCGATTGAGACCGCGATAACAAAAAGCAGGAAATGGTGGTCTCAAAAGCCCCGATTGAGACCATGATAAAGCCAAAAGCAGGAAATGGTGGTCTCAAAAGCCTCGCTTGAGACCACGATAAAGCAAAAACAAGAAAATGGTGGTCTCAAAAGCCAGAAACAAGTATTATTCAGGATTAAGGGTTTACATAATATGAACTTTTACCATGATTCATCTTAATATAATGCTCTGAAAGTGTTTTTCTAATTGTTTTTTTGTCTTTTATGATCTTACACCAATCATGAACTAGATTAGTAGTAATTTTCACCTCAGGGAAAAGTAACCGCAGTTCCTTAATGCTTCTAGTTATGGCCGTTTTATTAACTTCAATACCACCGCATTCATGACAAAGCAAATATGTTTTTTTGAAAGTAGCATAGAATGTATGACATGTCGGACAGATGATCCCTTTCTCCAACCCTCCGTACTGGTATTCCGGCATCCGACTGTATGGATTATCTTCCATATGAAGTGTAAGCAATTGTTTCGCCAGTTTCCTATGTGACGCCTTCAGAGCGGGAAATCTGCTTTTCAATTTTTCTCTAAACCGACTCAGCTGTGATGGGAAAATGATAGGTTGATCGGCTGGCGCCTGATAAGCCTGAAAATTCGGGTTTATAAAGACAAGATGGGCTTCTATGGGGAAGGGGTACCCGAGTTCTTGAAGTAGTTGTCGCAATAAGGATTCGGTTCTTTTTAATTGTAGTAAAGGATTTTTTATTTCTTTTCGCCCGGTTCCGATTGCATACCATTTCTCGTCATCGATGATAAAATCGCCTTCAAAGTTTTTCACTTCGAAAAGGTGAAGAGTGTTAGAGAATTGAAACAAGGAGTCTATTTGAAAGATAGTATTTTTATATTCCAATAGTAGGTCGTTGAGAATTAGATTGTTTTCATTTGAAACTTCCTTCATATACTCGTCAAACATGATTTCCCCACGATAGCCTTTATCGAGATTGTGGAAATTGGCGGAATCGGTGGCATTCAAGACCGAACGGGCATTTAATGTTTTTAAGATGGTCAATTCGAGCGGTTCGCTTCGCTGTTTTATGAGCATAAGACATCTCCTCTTTAAACGAATGTGCTAGTGTAAAGGTCTGTAACAGAGGAAAGCAGGTACGATTTGGATTCTTGCGGATATACAGCTGAAGTGAAAATCCAGTCCCAAGTGTCCTGGCTGTATTGTTTACCTATTGTGCCAGATAGCAGGAGATGTGGTTGAATGAGCTTTACAGGAAGACCTTTAAAGTAATAATATTTCTCCGTTTCACAGCACTTGGCAACCGTATAATTCCCCATGACACCAGTGACTTCAAACAAGCCTTCTTCTGTAACGGAATAGCTATTCAGGCGGTTTTCCGATTCGTAAACAGCACGTTTGTAGTCCCAGTCTTTATCATGGAAATCTCCCCAATGGCTTTCATAGAGAGAATTAATTACTTTCTCACATAACTTCAGATCTGTTTCATAGGCATGGATGCGTGAATGGATCTTTTTTAGAAAAGAGCCTTTTTGGTGTTTTTTGAGCCAGACAGCAAACTTCTTCAGCTCGTGCAGGAGAGTCCCCACTTCATTTTGTTGAGCCGATAGGCGGATAGAATGGACGAAATAGGTGGAAATCAATTCATCCCAGAAGCTAAATGTGCAATCTTTCCAGGAGTTTAATTTTCCCTGGTCGTTCTTTTGGTATAGAAAAAAAGAAAAAGGCTGGAGGAATTTATATGTGTCGTCACTTATCGATGAGGAGTCCTTTACATATGCAACCAGATCCTTCCCATAGAAGAGGAGATGTCCGCGCATCGGCATTTTGAATTTTGATGCAATTTCCACGTTTTCAATGAAATCTTTCCGCTCTTTTTCATTGGCAAGCGGGGCGCTGAAGACTCGGACGTTAGGAGAGTTTCGACAACAGGAGATAAATGTTTTTCCGCTGCCACAGGGGCAAAGTAGTGTGTTTAACATGAAATGATCAGCCAACTTTCTCTTGTATATTTTACTAGGGGAAGGAATTTCTTGGAGTGTAACAAGATTATAAAAAACAAGCAGATTTTTGTCACATAGACAAAATGATATTTTAATAGGAAAAAGACAAAAAATACCCCCGAAAACACCTATTAAAAGACGTTTTTGAGGGCAATCCACTATCCAAAATTCAATGATTAAGAACTAGACTCTACGGGCTTGGAGCACTACGTCTTCTCCATCGCAACCGCCTCCAGCAAAAAGTCCGCAATATGCACGGCCCTCATCACACCGGAAAGACCCTCACGCTCAATCCCAAGCTTCATCTGCAGCAGGCATCCGGGGTTCGCGGTCACAATGGTTGTCGCCTGGCTTTCCGCCACCTTTTCCATCTTGTGGTCAAGGATTTGCATCGACATTTCCGATTCCACGATATTGTAGATACCGGCGGATCCGCAGCAACGGTCGGCATCTTTCATCTCGATGAACGTTGCACCGTCGATAGCCTGAAGGAGCATCCGCGGTTGCAGGAATGTTCCCTGTACATTCTTCAAATGACAGGAATCCTGATACGTCACCTTTTGGGGGCGCACTCGCAAATCCATTTTCTTATGAAACTCCAACTCTACTAATATGGCGGACATATCCTTGATTTTATCTTTAAACGCCACCGCGCGAGGATACCAGTCCGCGTCATCCTTCAACAGATGGTCATAGTCTACGAGAAACGCCCCGCAGCCCCCGGCGTTGGTGATGATGTAATCGACTTCAGAATCTTCAAAGGCGGCAATATTGCGTTTTGCCAATGACTTAGCGCCGCTCTTTTCGCCGCTATGACCATGAAGGGCACCGCAGCAAGCCTGACTATCTGGAATGACGATGTCACAGCCGGCATGCTGTAGGAGCTTCATCGTTGCATTATTGGTGTCCAAAAACATCGTGTCCATCAGACAGCCGGAAAAGAAGGCGACCTTTTTTCTCTTTTCCACAATCGAAGGCAGAAAAGAGGGACGATCCTTCATTTTCTTCATGCTCGGAACCTGTGGAAGCACTCGCTCCATCGTTGCCATACTCTCTGGGAAAAGCTTCATCATCCCGGATTTCTGCACCACCTTTTGGACCCCGGAACGCTGATAGATCCCAAGCATCCCAGTCATCATGCGCATCCGGTTCTGGTGAGGGAAGAGGCCGTTAAAAAAAGTTTTCCGAAGCACCCTGACAGGAAGGGAATGCTTCTTGTGCTGGTTGATGATATCACGCGCCTCTTCCAGGAGGTGGCCGTATTTGACACCGGAAGGACAGACAGGCTCACAGGCGCGGCAGCCAAGGCAAAGGTCGAGAGTGCGTTCGACATCCTCATCAGGCTCGATCAGCCCATCGACGACACCCTTCATTAACGCAATCCGTCCGCGGGGGAAAGGGACTCTTTGAATCCGGATTCTACATAGGTGGGACACGATGGCAGGCAAAATCCGCAGCGCATGCAGTTCAATAGCTCATCTTCATCCATGCGCTTCTGGAACTCAGACTGGATGACCTGTTTTTCTTTTGCTGTCGTCATCGGGAAATCACCACCCGTTTGCGGGATTCTTTTGCAAATACCTTGCCTGGGTTCATGATGTTGTTCGGATCGAAGGCCTGCTTCACAAGCTTCATTGCCGCAATTCCTTCCGCCCCAAGCTTCCACTCGAGATATGGCGCCTTCATCACGCCAACTCCATGCTCTCCGGTAATCGTTCCGCCAAGGTCGATGGCAGCTGCAAAGATTTCTTCAAAAGCCGCTTCGACACGCTCCATTTCCTCATGATCCCTTGCATCGGTCGGCACAGTGGGATGGAGGTTTCCGTCTCCGGCATGGCCGAATGTACAGATCTTGACGTTGTGGCGCACGGCGATTTCATTGATCGCCTTAACCATTTTTGCAATCTCGGAGCGAGGCACCGTCGCATCCTCCAAAATCGTCGTCGGCTTCAGTCGTGCAAGGGCGGAGAGGGCGGAGCGGCGGGCAGTCCGCAATGCTTCCGCTTCGATTTCCGTTTCTGCCACCTGAACGGATACAGCCTGCTCCTGAAGACAGATGTCCTGGATCTTTTTCATGTCCCGATCCACGACTTCCAATGGACCGTCCTGTTCAATCAACAGCACCGCTTTTACATCGGTAGGCAAGCCGATTTTCGCAAAATCCTCGACCACTTCCAATGTCGGCTGATCCAGGAACTCGAGTGTTGTCGGAATGATCTGGTTCGAAATGATCTTCGAAACGGTCTTCGCCGCAGCTTCAATATCCTGATACAAGGCAAGCATCGTCTTTTTCGTCTCCGGCATCGGCACAAGCTTCAAGGTTGCCTCCGTTATCACGCATAAAGTTCCCTCTGAACCTACAAAAAGGCGGGTCAGGTCATAGCCTGCCACATCCTTCGCAAGCTTCCCGCCGGTCCGGATGATATCACCGTTAGGAAGAACCGCCTCCAATGCCAGCACATAATCACGTGTGACGCCGTACTTCAGGCCGCGAAGCCCGCCGGAGTTTTCATTGATATTGCCGCCGATCGTCGAGATTTTCATCGAGCTCGGGTCAGGAGGATAGAAAAGACCTTTTGCCTCCACGGCATGAATCATATCGAGCGTCACCACACCTGGCTGGACCGTTACCGTCAGGTTCTCCTCATCGATTTCGAGAATCTGGTTCATCTGGGTAAAAAGAAGAACAATTCCACCCTCTGTCGGACAGGTCCCTGCGCACAGATTTGTTCCGGAGCCTCGTGGTACTAAAGGAATGCGGTTTTCATTGCATAGCTTCACAATCTGGGAAACTTCCTCCGCATTGCGGGGTACAATCACTGCATCGGGCATCGACTGGAAGTTTGGCGTGGCGTCATAGGAATACACGAGCTTCTCTGCTGCACTATCCCGGTAGTTGTCCGCACTGACTATTTGAATGAACTGATCTTTTAAGCTTTTTGAAATCATTTGAATCAACCTCCTCATCGGTCATATCTTTCTTTCATCATATAAAAAAAAGAACCCTTTCTCTATGTGTTTTTATCCAAAGAAAAAGGGTTTTCATTCGTTTTATTTTGTATATTCATCCAAAAAGAGAAGCGATAGATACAAAGAGCTCAGATCGCGTACTTCCTTCAGGTTCAAATTCGTGAGCGTTTCAAATTTTTTCAGCCTGTAGTGCAGCGTGTTGATATGAATATGCAATTCGGCGGCGGTTTCTTTCAGGGAAGAGTGCTTATCCAAGTAGGCGTGAATCGTTTCCATCAGTTCCTGTTCCCCTAGGACCTGATGGAGGATACGTTCAGAAAATTCCTTCTTGATGGACGTTGGGATGGATTGCAGGATCATTTCCAGGCGCAGGTTCTCTTCCAGAACAATGGGGTTGTCGAAATTGCAAACTTCCAAGGCCCTTTCTGCTTCCAGATAGGACTCCTTTACTGATGACAGGGTGCTGTCTTTTCCTGCTCCCATAAATACTGATGTAGCAGCGAGCTTTTCCAGTATCATTCGCATTTTTTCCAATAAAGGCAGGATGGCAGTTTTTCGTTTTTCCAATAAAAGAATCATCCGGTTATGCCCCCATTGAACAAGGATATCGTCGTCACTCAGGCCGAGATCCTGTTCTGAGAAATTCCATCGTTTCGGCTGCAGCATGGTACTGTCACCTTGAAATTCGAATAAAACCACCTGTCGGCTTACCTCCATATTGACCCCGAGAACCTCTGCCCGCTTTTGGAAAGCGGAAGATGGCCCGTCCTTTAGCAGCCAATCAAACACAAAGGTTTCAAGCGATCTTGCCTCCCATTCGAACTGGTCCTGATAGTAGTTTTCCGAGATAAGAAGCTCGGTCATCTTTTTGATCAGTTCTCCATAGGGCAATACTTTTTCAGGTGTACCCGTAATGCCGATCACTCCGACAACCTTTTGCTGGTGAAAGAGGGGAAGTGTAATTCCGGCTTTCACGCCTGCGAGCATCGCTTCATCTGAAGAGCTGATAATTTTCATTTCCTTTTGCGAAGCAGCGATAAATGCACCCTCATGGTAGTTTCCGATTCTCGCAGGATCGGTGCTTGCAATGATGGTGCCGGATGTATCGACCATGATCAGGTCTTCTTCTATAAAACTCTTGATTTCCCTTATTATTTTTTTGGAAAGAGATGTTCGAAGCACTTGATTCTCCTCCTATTAATATTCAACTATCATGCTCCTATCACTAAGGACAGATTCCTCTCTAGCATACCAAATGTAGGATGAGATTCATCTTCTTTTTTTCAGCTATCATGATAAGATTACTATAAAAGTAAACGCTTTCTGATAGAGGGGAGTTTTTGGGATGAAGGTAAGTTTATTCGCAACATGCCTTGTGGATATGTTCCAGACGAATGTCGGAAAGGCAACAGTTGAGGTGCTCGAGAGATACGGTTGTGAGGTGGATTTTCCAGAAGGGCAGATCTGTTGTGGGCAGCCTGCCTATAATAGCGGCTATGTGAAAGAGTCGAAGGAAGCCATGAAAAGGATGATCCGCACATTCGAGAGGTCAGCTTATGTGGTCACCCCATCCGGATCCTGTGCCGTGATGTTCAAGGAATATCCCCATGTTTTCAAGGATGACCCGGTCTGGAAAGAGAAGGCCGAGAAGCTGGCTGCCAAAACGTACGAGTTCACACAGTTCCTTGTACAGGTGTTGAAGGTGGAGGACGTCGGTGCAAAGCTTTCGGGCCGTGCCACCTATCACACAAGCTGTCATATGACGAGATTGCTGGGTGTAAAGGATGAGCCGATGAAGCTGCTCGCAAAGGTCGAGGGATTGGAATTCACGCCACTGCCGAATGCCCATAACTGTTGTGGATTCGGCGGGACATTTTCCGTGAAAATGGGCAATATCTCCGAGCAGATGGTTGATGAAAAGGTTCACCATATTGAAGAAGTGCAGGCGGATTATCTCATTGGAGCGGATTGCGGCTGCCTCATGAATATCGGCGGACGTTCAAAGCGTCTCGAAAAGCAGGTAAGAGTGATGCATATTGCTGAAGTGTTAAATAGTCGTTAAGGGAGGAGGGGAAGAAAAATGCCATTGAAAATAGGAAACGAATCGTTTAAGGACAGAACGAAAAAAGGCATTGACGACCAGTTCATGCGCGGCGCGGTGGCAAGTGCCCAGGAACGGCTTCGTACGAGAAAGATAGAGTCGACCGTCGATCTTGGCGACTGGGAGGAGTGGCGTTCGCACGGCGAAGAGATCCGTCAGCACGTACTCGATAATATCGATTATTATTTGCATGAACTAAGTGAAAATGTGGCGAAACGCGGTGGGCATGTCTTTTTCGCGAAAACAGCCGAAGAGGCAAACAAGTATATCCAGGACGTGGCGAAGCGTAAAAACGCTCGAAAAGTCGTCAAGTCCAAGTCAATGGTAACTGAAGAGATATCGATGAACGAAGCGTTGGTAGCGGTCGGGTGTGAAGTGATCGAAACGGACCTGGGGGAATACATTCTGCAAGTGGATGACCATGACCCGCCATCCCATATCGTGGCGCCTGCCTTGCACAAAAACAAGCAGCAGATCAGGGACGTTTTCCGCGAAAAGCTAGCCTACCAGAAGACTGAAAAGCCGGAGGAACTTGCCTTGCATGCCCGTGAAATGCTGCGAAAGGAATTTCTCACAGCAGACATCGGAATCACCGGCTGCAATTTTGCCGTAGCGGAATCAGGTTCTATCAGTCTTGTGACCAATGAAGGAAACGCGAGATTAGTAACAGCCCTGCCGAAAACACAGATTACCGTGATGGGAATGGAGAGACTTGTTCCAACCTATGAGGAGCTTGAGGTCTTGGTCAGTCTCCTGACACGCAGTGCGGTGGGACAGAAGCTGACGAGCTATGTGACGACCTTAACAGGACCGCGGGAAGAAGGGGATGTCGATGGACCGGAAGAATTCCACCTGGTCATTATTGATAACGGCAGATCGAAAATACTCGGTACGGAATTCCAGTCCGTGCTGCAGTGCATCCGCTGCGCGGCCTGTATCAACGTTTGTCCTGTTTACCGGCATATAGGCGGTCATTCTTACGGCAGCATCTATCCTGGTCCGATCGGGGCGGTCTTGACACCATTGCTGGACGGCTATGACGACCACAAGGAGCTGCCATATGCTTCGACACTTTGTGCAGCCTGTACGGAAGCATGTCCGGTAAAAATACCACTTCATGACCTGCTACACAAGCATCGACAAAAAATAGTTGAAAAGGAAGGGCGTGCTCCCATTTCCGAAAAGCTTGCCATGAAAGCGTTCGGCCTGGGTGCAGCTTCACCTCTCATGTATAAGGTCGGCTCCAAGCTGGCACCGTCCGCCCTGAATCCTTTTACCGTCGATGCTTCGATATCTAAGGGGCCAGGCCCCCTAAAAAGCTGGACGGCAATCAGGGAATTCCCGGCACCGGACAAAAAACGATTCCGTGACTGGTTCGATGAGCGTGAAAAAGGAGGGAAATCTAATGAACGGAACGATTCATAACAGGGACACCTTTTTATCGACCATCTCAAAGAGCCTTGGCAGGCCGGTTCGAAAAGAAGGTGTGGTGCGCCCGGTGTGGAAACATCAGCCACAGTGGAAGGTTTTGAAGGACGTCTCACAGGATGAGCTCGTCGAGGTCCTGAAGAAGCAGTGTGCGCATATACATACCGATTTTGTAGAAACATCGTCTGCTTTGCTGGCTGATACATTGAGGCAGGTCGTAGACGGATATGGTGGCGGCCAGGTCATCACATGGGATGATCCGCGTTTTGAGGAGTTTGGCTTGAGGGAGGAAATGGCTTCTGATGGAATGAATGTACATGTGTGGGACCCTGCAATCGGGGAAGAAAACATTGTCGTGGCAGAACGCTCCAATGTCGGCATCACCTTCAGCGACCAGACGCTCGCAGAATCCGGAACAGTGGTCCTTTTCAGTGGAGGTGGAAAAGGCAGATCTGTGAGCTTATTGCCGGCCACCTACATTGCCATTATTCCGAAAAGCACGATTGTCCCTCGGATCACACAGGCTGCCCACGCCATTCATACCCGTGTGGTGGCGGGGGAAAAAATACCAAGCTGCATCAACTTCATTAGCGGTCCGAGCAACTCGGCTGATATTGAGATGAATCTGGTGGTCGGGGTGCATGGGCCGATTAAGGCTACCTATATTGTGGTGGGGGATAAGTAGGAATGGGTTACATCACTCCGTTCCAAGTAAAAAAGAGGACCAAGAAAATGGTCCTCTTTGTCGTCGTATACTGCCATCAGTGGTACATCAATAGTTAAGATATTTAATAACTGCCATTTCCTTACCGAACCTATCACCATTATCAATAAATCCCAGACTTGAATATAATTTATGTGCGCCAAAATTATCAGGATGATAACCTACAACAATTTTTTGTGCATGTGGTAGTTTAGCCATCTCTGAAATCATTAAATCAGTCGCCGCTTTTCCGATACCCCTGCCTTGGAATTTTTTATCCACCATTATTCTATACACCCAATAACCATCAAGTTCTTCTTGAACAGAATTGTACATTAAAAAACCGACTGCTTTATCCTCGAAGTATATGGCAAATGGTTTTAATGTAGGTTCAAACTTAGATTGAGCAATGGATACAGCATTTGGAACCATGTATTCTTTTTGTTCTGTTGATACCTCTAATTCACAACATTCATACCAGTTATCTGCATTTAATTCTACAATTTTTACATTCTTCATACTCATAATTTTCCCCTTTTAAATTCGGGGAAACGCATAACAATAGTGTTATTTAGGCGCTATCCCCTTGTAATCATCAATAATGAAAATTCGTATGTTTGACATAATGAACGCCTTCTACAACGATTTATGCCTCTAATTCATATTGAATTAGAGGCACTATTTAATAATACAATAATTTTCTTGTAAATTCCTTTAATTTAAAATAATCACTTAAATTAAGGGTTCTTCAAATTCAAAAGGGTATGACTTCACGGACAGCAGGTACTCAATCCGTCCAAACCTCCGCCTCACTGCCAGCCTTCTCATAATAACGAATCGCTGAAGGGGAGAGTTTCAGCAATAGATACTCCGGATCATCGGGGCTTTTGATCCATTCGGAAAGCTTATCGTCCCAGAACTTGTTTTTCAGCTCCTGACTTTCTTCCAGCGTTGCCTCCGCCTCGATTTCCGCATACGGCTCATTCCAGCTAGTGTTTTCCATCCCGAGCAGTATATGCACATGGGGATTGGCTTTGATGTCCTCGATTTTATGTGTGTGCTGATTGGTCGCGGTGTAGAGGGTCAGGTCCTCATGGAAAAAGATCATAAAACGGGAATATGGACGATTCCCCCTGATGGTTGCCAAGGTACCTACTTTATGGTTACTGAACATTCTCGATAGTTTATTTTTCAAGGCTTCACTCATGTTGTATCTCACCTTTCTCATTCGTCGTTTCATGGTTAATGTGTCATATTTTTTTATTTTTTAATCAAGAATGTATTTGGAATCAGGCAATAAAAGTAGGAAGGTGGGTATATTATTAGAATCTGAAAAGAAAAAGAGGGTGAGATCTTGTATAAGATATTTTTACTTATGATTGCAGTGGGATTGCCTTTAAGTATTCTTGGTAATTTCCTGCACTGGCCTGTCGTCATGATGTTTATCATCTTCAGTTTGACAATCGTGGCCTTGGCAGGATATATGGGGCGTGCCACAGAAAGCATCGCCATCCATACCGGTCCGAGGATCGGCGGACTCATCAATGCTACTTTCGGAAATGCAGTGGAACTGATTATTGCCTTTTTCGCCTTAAAAGCAGGATTGATTACAGTTGTTCTCGCTTCCCTGACAGGGTCTGTTCTGGGAAACCTCCTTTTGGTAATGGGTTTATCCTTTTTTGTTGGGGGATTGAAATTTAAAAGGCAGAAATTTAACGTGTTTGATGCACGGCATAATTCCGGGCTGCTTGTTTTTGCTGTACTGGTAGCGTTTGTTATTCCGGAGGTTTTTGCACAGGAGATGGGGGCAAGGGATACGTTCACCTTCAGTGTGGGCATATCAGTAATATTGATTCTCCTGTACTTGGCGGCCCTGTTCTTTAAACTCGTTACCCATCGAGGGGTTTATCAGAGTGACCATGCAGAAGGGGCGGGTCACGATGAGGAAGTGGCGGAATGGAGCAAAGGAAAGGCAATTCTGATCCTGCTTCTTGCTACGCTAGCGGTTGCGTATGTATCGGAAAGCCTTGTTCATACGTTTGAAGAGGTGGGAGAAGCGTTCGGCTGGTCCGAGTTGTTCATCGGGGTCATCGTCGTAGCCATTGTCGGTAATGCAGCAGAGCATGCATCAGCCATCATCATGGCCTATAAAAATAAGATGGACATCGCGGTCGAAATTGCAGTGGGATCGACCTTGCAAATTGCGATGTTTGTCGCACCGGTTCTCGTATTGGTATCGATATTTTTCCCAACGCAGATGCCATTGGTTTTCACCTTACCTGAGCTTATTGCCATGGTCACGGCAGTATTGTTGGCCATCGTCATCTCGAACGATGGAGAAACCAACTGGTTCGAGGGAGCAACCATTCTTGCAGCGTACTTGATTATGGGGATTGGATTCTTCTTTTTGTAGAAGGGACAAAAAAAGACTCTGTGCTGGTAGGCTCTGCACAGAGTCTTAAAAATGTAGGACAAACAAGAACATTCTAAGTACGCATTTTAGGAGGTAAAACATAATAAACTAAGGAATGAAAAGCTTTGTAAGTAGGGGGAGATCCCTCCTTCACTCTTGGTTGTAGGGGCTTTTATTCCCTCCTTCATTATAGGGTTAGTATACTATATAAGCCGAATCTTGTAAATATTCTGATTTATTTTATCTTTTTTTCTTTTTCATATTTAAAGAGTTCTTGGATTACAATGGTAAGAGCAAGGACAAGTTTTATTATGAAGGAGAAATTGTTTTGATTATTCGGGTATTATTTTATTTAATTGGATTATTCATCTTATCCTTTGGTGTAAGCTTAACCATAAAATCGAATCTTGGAGCGGGAGCCTGGGATGCTCTGAACGTTGGTTTATCCCAGACAATCGGATTGACAGTAGGAAGCTGGGTATTTATCGTCGGAATCATTCTGATCATCGTGAACGCCTTTCTTGGTAAGAAGAGACCTGATTACTTGGCGGTCATCACGATATTTCTAGTCGGAACATTCATCGACTTTGTGCTTCTCTTTTTGCTGGAGGCATGGCTACCGGTAAATACGGTGGTTCGCTTCATCACGTTATTGGGTGGGGTTGTGGCACTATCTATAGGGATTGCCATCTATCTGCAGGCCAAATTTCCGCTGGTACCTATCGATAATCTGATGGTATCCCTGCAGGAACGCTTCCACATCAAACTGATGACGGCAAAAACACTTGGGGAGATATTAGCTTTGATTTTTGCTTTTATTTTCAAAGGGCCAATTGGAATTGGAACGCTAATCATCACGTTCGGCATCGGACCGATGATTCAAGTGTTCTTCCCAAGTGTGGAAAGAGTGTATAAAAAACTGAGACACGAGAGCTGAGGGCTTTCGTGTTTTTTGTTTTTTACTTGGGAGAACCTTGGAGCTGAAATTGGAAGCGTGAGGATAATGAAGAGTTATGTGAGAATAGGTGCGAGTTACGGGAGAATAATAAAGCTCTACGTGAAGATATACAGGAGTTGCGTGAGAATAAACCCGAGTTGAGTGAAGATATCCATAAAATTAAGTTCCAAAAAGTATATAACATCAAAGGGCCCCACTAAATTAAGACACTAAAATGTGAAATTCCCCCTCTTTTTCTAAAAAATATCCCCAAGCGTGGATAATCTCAAAAGGGTTCGAAAATGATAACAGTACAAAGATTATTTTAGTGAATGAAAGGGGTATTACAGCATGCGAATCCTTCAACTACTTTTCATCCTGGTACTTTCTTTCGGCCTTGTAACTGGTGCACATGCACAACAAGCGACGAAAGGGAAAACAGATGATAAGGCGATCGTGGTACCGAATTCCGTTTTGGATATTTCAAAGGACAATACGTATCCGAACCCTGCCGAAGATGTGCCGTATCTGCAGCCAAGTGAGCTGACGCAAGAACTAATTGATTCTTCCAATGTAAAAATTGAAAACCCGAACTTGATCAAGATTATGAACGAGTCCAGCATCAACCCATCTCCGGTTGCAATCGGCTATCGTGCGACCATCTATCTCGGACAATGGCCGCTGTATTATGAATCCAATGAGACGAATGTGAACTGGGAATACCAGAAAATCAACACCAACTATGCCGATAACCGTGGTGGAAATATGCCACAGCAGATCTACTACCGCCAGGAAGCGCAGAAAAATGTAAAAGGCGGACTGACCTCAAAGGTTACAAGCTCTGAAGAAGTGAAGCAGATGATGATGCTAAAAGCGATGCAAAAAACGAAGCTTCCGTTATCCTTCCAGACCATCGTCGGTGCAGGAACGAAAAAGGATCAGATCTACAACATTCCGGTCAAAAAGCTCGGATACCTATATGCCTTCTCTCCGGCAGTGAACGAAAAAGGAAAAATCACATACGGAGAAGTGTACCTCGTGCTCAAAGGCAAAGAAATGAAAATCGTCGTCAAAAACGTCACATCCCAAGGAATTGGCGCATGGATCCCAGTGCAGGATCACGTTTCCTTCATCTTTGCAGCGTCTGATCGTCCACGATAATTAAAAAGGGGCCTGACCCCCACTGCGTTAGTGCTTTAATGCGGTGGGGGTCAGGCCCATATTGCGTTATTGCTTTAATGTGGCGGGGGTCAGGCTCCTAAAATTTGTTCTAAAAAACGAGTAGGTATGTTCACCTAAATGGATTTATGCCGAAATAACTAGTAGTGTTAGTTTTTTCAGGGAGTAGGTGGAAACAAGGTGGGGGTGCCTTATATCTATTTTTTATTGATTTTACTTGCTGTGGGGCTGTATTGGCTGGCCAAGCGAAATGTGAAATCAAGTGTAGGACGGACAATATATAAATCAACGGGAATTCATACAGAATACCTTCGAATTGACCTGGAAAATAGACAAGTTACAGGAAGGGTCTCCTATCATGGGAAGGTCTATATGCTTGTGTACGTGGATGTGGCAGCTGACACAGTCAAAGTAAATGGTAGCATCAAGGAGCTCACGCATTTAACGGACAATATGACAGAAGAAGACTACATAGAAGAAATCAAAACGACGGCCAAGTTCTACATAGAAAACGGGATCAGTGATCCGAAAGCTTATTACGAAGCACAAGTAACATCCAATTAAAAAAGGAGCCTTGAGCAATTATCCACTCCAGGCTCCTACTTATTTTGGCTAGGCCTGACATTCGGCCTAAATATCCCTTCCTGCCATTTGTAAAATCCGTATAGCACAACAGAGAAAAATACGAAAAGAAAAAAACGTTCCAACGCAGAGATGTTCATCAGTTTGTATATTCCTAAAATTTCTTGAAACACATAATGAATAGGAAAGACCGCAAACATGAAATCAATAACAATATTGGTTAACAGATAAGCGCCAAATCTTCCGTATGTAAAATGAAATACCCATAGTGTGATAACAGGGAAGGCTCCAAAAACACCAGAAACAAAAAGCGGGTCTAAAGAGGGGATGATCGACACTTTAAGTTCCCAATGAGCTTGATTATAAGCGAAATTGTTATAAATGGTCATAAGGAATGATGCGAAAATTGCAGCAGGCATATAGCGTTTAATCTCTTCTTTTTTCAAAAAAAATAAGGTGAACCATGGAGCAATAAGTATTACCCAGAGAACAATCTTGTTTAGCATACAATCCCACCTTAAGGATGCCAAATCTTATTCCACTAGTTTTCTCCTGGACTAAATTTCCTATACATCAACAAAAACTTGGGGAATATCCCCAAGTTTTATCTGTCTATTTTGTTATCTTCGTTTCTCGGACTGTAAAATCCGTCTTTGGATAATAGGCGTTTTTCACAAGAATATTCGGCCCAAGGCACGCGACAGCCTGACAATGGCAGTCCAATTCTTTTGCAATCGACGTATCCTTCCATTTTGCATAGGCAGCAGGAAGATCTGTGGTCTGGATATTGCCAAGCGGTGGCGTGTCGCCAAAGTCTGTCACAATGATGTCGCCGTTAAAGATGTTCACATTCAGACGGGAACGGCCATCCGGGTCATTTCGCACGGTAACGTTCTTTGCCGCATACACCCGCTTCAATAAAGCAAGGTCCTCCGGGTTGTCGCTGCAAGGATAGAATGGAAGCGTACCAAACAGCATCCACACATCCTCATGGCGCATATCCAGAAGGCGGTGGATGGCAGATCGCATTTCATCCAGGGTCAGCACCTCCATGCCGCTGGCGAAATCACTAGGGTACATAGGGTGCACCTCATGTCTCTGGCAGTTCATCTCCTCTACAATCTGCTTATGGATATGCTCGATGTGAGGAAGGGTGCGCTTGTTCAGCATCGTTTCTGCCGACACAATCACTCCTGCCTTCGTAATTGCCTTCGAGTTCTCAATCATCTTTTCAAAATACTTCGCACGCTGCGCATAGGTCGGCTTCCGTTCCATCATGGCAAAGCCGCCCTCGACGAAATCGTCCATCGTTCCCCAGTTATGAGAAATATGCAGTACGTCCAAATATGGAATGATCTTTTCATATCGTGCCAAATCCAGCGTCAAATTCGAATTGATCTGTGTACGAACGCCTCGTTCATGGGCATACTTAAGTAATGGAACCACATACTCATTGACCGATTTCAACGACATCATCGGCTCGCCGCCTGTGATGCTGATCGACCGCAGACGAGGAATCTCCTCCAAGCGCTGCAAAAGCAAGTCCAAAGGAAGAGCCTGCGGATCCTTTGGCTGAAGTGTATATCCGACTGCACAGTGCTCGCACCGCATGTTGCAGAGGGTGGTTGTGGTGAATTCCACATTAGTAAGGTCCATCTGGCCGTACTCTTTTACATCTAAATAAGCTTCCCATGGGTCATAGGAAGGCGTAATGGGCATTAAAGTTGTTGTTTTCATCTATACTCCTCTTTCCATAAAAACCTACCCTACATTGTATCACGATTTCGGGGCGGAGAGCTTGGGAAAATCATATTTGGTTGAATGTATGCATGGAGTACGGTACGATAGAAGCAAAACTTTGAGGAAATAAGGAAAGGTGAGGAAATAATGGGTAAAGCAACAGAGAATAAGGATTCCCAAGTAGATTACCTGAAAAACCGTTTGAATATGTTCTTGGAGGTAGTAGACTCCCTTGATCCGGAATCAACAGATTTAGAGGACATCGATCGCTTGATTCAGATGCTGGATGATTTGGAAGGCAAATATAATCAGTTTAAAAAAGATTGGTAAGAGATTACCGGTCAGAAATATGAAGAGAAAAGAACTTGGAGGCCTTCTCCAGGTTCTTTTTTATATTACTTCTTAGGGACACTAAGTAAAAAGTAACGCTCCTCTCCTGGGTGAATATCATGTTGTTGAAAGGAGAGGAAGTGAATCTTGAATGCAGAAAACTATGATTATGAAAACCACTTTCGGAATTTATATGAAAAGTGCAGAAAACATAGGTATTACCTGGTCTCTTTGACTATGGCAGATGGAAGTACAATGGATGGTATCATTGAGGATGTAGATAGAGATAGTGTCAGCGTGCTTGTTGGTGAGGATGTAATGGAGCAAGAAAGTGGAAATGTATCGGACTCCCGACAATATGGTGGTTATATCCGTCCTAGAAGAAGGTTCCGACGATTTAGACGTCGTACTTTTCCGATTGCTACGATTGCAGCCTTAGCACTATTACCTTATATTTCGCCCTATCCTTATTATCAGTATCCTTACTATCCATATTATTGAGAAATTTTTAAAAAGTAAATAATGTAATTTTATAAAAAGTGCAGGCCATCAGGGACTGCACTTTTTTAGAATGCGGAACCTATCTGACATACTACGACCCTTTTAGGGAAGGATAAAACTAAATCTATCTAGATATGTCAGGGGTATGAGTGAAAACATGGACAACTACACTAATTCCAATACCGCAAGACGTTATCTTGCTCATGTCAGTATTTTTGGAACCACGCAATTTCATTTGAGGAACCCTTATATTATTGCATGGTGGTCAATGGCTTTCCCTGGTTTTGGACATCTGCTGCTTTCAAAATATCTACGTGGATTTGTGCTATTTATATGGGAAGTTGTCATTAATATTCAGGCAAAAGTAAATGTAGCCATGATCTACTCCTTTCAAGGGAAATATGAGATGGCTAAAGACGTGCTGGACACTAGGTGGCTGCTCATCTACATCCCTGTCTATCTATTTGCCATTTGGGATAGCTATCGTACTACAGTTGATTTGAATAAGGTCTACCTTTTGGCGGAGCGGGAAAATCATCCGATTAATTCGTTTAGCATGGGAGCCATGGAAATTAACTATTTGGATAAAAGAAAACCTATCAACTCTGTTTTATGGTCAATGTTTATGCCTGGATTGGGCCAATTATATATACATAGAATCGTCACCGCGTTGTTCGTCATCATCTGGTGTGTCGTCTTTTTCTATTATTCGCATCTTCTCGAAGCCGTATCATTGTTGTTCCTAGGAAAGATTCAGCAAGCCACAGCTGTTTTGGATGCAGAATGGCTGCTTTTCTTTCCATCCATCTATGGGTTTGCCGCGTATGATGCCTATGTGAACACGGTTGAGAATAATAAACTATTCGAATTTGAACAAAGGAACTATTTGAAAAGAAACTATCAAAAACCGAGTTTTACCATCCTGAAAGGAAAAAAAGTGGAGTGATGAGATGCAAATATTTTCAAGCTTTGAAGACTCAGGCTATTTGGAATTGGCGATTTCCTTATTAGAAAAAAAGGGGATAAAGAGAGAAGATATATTTGCCGTTCCGCTTGATAACAGGAAAGAAGAACGGAAAATACTCGACACACTCCATAGATCAGATGGTATCTCCCTTATTGATTTGGCAATGGCACTTGCCACCGCATTTTCCGTCATTGGAGCAAGTGTAGGATTCATCCTCTACTGGGGGCCCATATTTTGGGGGCTGATAGCGGGTTTTAGTGGTTTTGTTCTTGGTTTAGCTATCAAGTTATTTATCATCAAAGTCGTTAAAAAAGATAGAAATCTCTTGAAAGGTAAATGCACTGAAGTAATAGTCATTATTAATTGCGATGAATCGAAAGCGGATTTAGTGGAAGAAATACTCTGGGAGCATTTGGCGATGGGCGTAGCAAAAGTAGTGAAATAATGGGATAATTATAAAGGGTAACCCAAAAGTGCAAATCCTAATGGAGTTGCACTTTTTTTGTTAATTGTTTTCTTTTGCCTGCTTTACCTAAGCGATAGTAATCCCCGCTGTATAGATACATGCGACAAAACTTTTGCATATAGTGATCGAAATGTTAGATTTACAATCTTGCAATCGATTACAAATCCCTTTATCAACTTCCAGAGAAGCAGTATAATAATTATTGTGAAAAAGAGTAGATAATTTCGTATTTTAGATAATAGCTTTTCAAATAGGGGATAGGAGAGGGATTAAGAGATGGAGAAATTATTTGAAAGTATGTATCAGCTGATTGTGGAAACTTCCACAAAGCTTCCGAAAGATGTACGTCGTGCGATTGCGAAGGCGAAGCTTAGTGAGAGTGCCGGGACGAGAGCGGCGATGTCCCTTGCGACGATTACTGAAAATATCACAATGGCGGATGAGAATGTGTCCCCGATCTGTCAGGACACAGGACTTCCTACTTTTAAAATAAAAACGCCGGTTGGAGTGAACCAGCTGGAAATTAAAGAAGCGATCTATACAGCGATTGCGCAGGCAACAAAGGACGGCAAGCTGCGTCCGAACTCGGTGGATTCCTTGACTGGTGCAAACAGCGGGGATAACCTTGGTTTGGGAACGCCTGTCATCAAGTTCGAGCAGTGGGAAAAGGATTACATTGATGCGCGCCTTATTTTAAAAGGTGGCGGCTGTGAGAACAAGAATATCCAATACAGCTTGCCATGTGAACTTGAAGGGCTTGGCCGTGCGGGCCGCGACCTCGATGGTATCCGCAAATGTGTGATGCATTCTGTGTACCAGGCACAAGGACAAGGCTGTAGCGCCGGAGTCATCGGTGTTGGGATCGGTGGCGACAGAACATCCGGCTATGAGCTTGCGAAGGAACAATTATTCCGCAGTTTGGATGATGAAAATACGATTGCGGAATTGAAAGAGCTTGAAGAATACGTGATGGAAAATGCCAACAAGCTTGGGATCGGTACAATGGGATTTGGCGGCGAAACGACATTGCTTGGCTGTAAGGTGGGAGTGGCAAACCGCATCCCGGCGAGCTTCTTCGTATCTGTAGCGTACAATTGCTGGGCTTACCGTCGCCTTGGTGTAAAATTAAACGCTGAATCCGGTGACTTGATGGAATGGATGTACCAAGAGGGCGAAATGATCGATTTTTCAAAGGAACTGGCACAGCAGGAAGAGGTTGCAGCGACTTCTGATTCTCCTGAAATCGTATTGGAAGCACCGATAACAGAAGAGAAGATTCGTTCATTGAAGGTTGGGGACGTGGTACGTATCAATGGCCGCATGTTCACTGGCCGTGACGCCATCCATAAATACCTGTCCGACAACGATTCACCGGTTGATCTTGATGGCCAGATCATCTACCACTGTGGTCCGGTTATGCTGAAGGATGCGGAAGGAAACTGGGAAGTGAAAGCTGCAGGGCCGACTACTTCCATCCGCGAAGAGCCTTACCAGGGCGATATCATGAAGCGCTTCGGTATCCGTGCAGTAATGGGCAAAGGCGGTATGGGTGCAAAAACCTTGAAAGCACTGGAGGAGCACGGCGGCGTTTACCTGAATGCAATCGGTGGAGCGGCCCAATACTATGCGGACTGTATCAAGGGTGTCGACGGTGTTGACCTGATGGAATTCGGTATTCCTGAAGCAATGTGGCACCTGCGTGTGGAAGGCTTTACAGCGGTTGTAACGATGGATTCACACGGAAACAGCCTGCATGCCGATGTGGAGAAGTCCTCATTGGAAAAGCTGGCTCAATTCAAGGATCGCGTTTTTAACTAAGATTAGATTGTGAGCAACCTGGCTTTGGGCTGGGTTGCTTTTTTAATTTGTGGAGGAGTGGCCTGCTGGTTGGCGGTTTATCCACTATTTGTTAAGTGGATAGATTAGGTGGTATTTTGGATAGATTAATGCCTGAAGTCGCTAAATAATTTGGAAAAGTGGATAGATAAATGCCGGAACCGGATAGATTAACACCAAAAGTGGATAGATTAACTCTGCCAACAGACCAAATGCGACCCCATCCCATGACAAATCCTTTCCTTCCCTACGTCCACATCGAAATTCTGCTCACAAAATAGCTTACAAAGACCGAAACGGCAATCAAACCGGCCCAATGAAGCAGGTTGAACTCAATGAAATGATTGTAATGGGCCGCATAAGCATTCGTGAACAGAAAACAAACCAATCCGATGAACATTCCTCTTAAAAACAAATAATTGAGTGAAGGCAGTTCCTTTTTATGTACTAACAGAATCAGTATTCCTGCAAATATGCAGCTCCCTAAGTAAAATAAGAACAAATGATTTCCTCCTGACATCAAAACGATTCTTCCAAGTATTCGCTAAAGAATGACATATTCCTTTTAACTGGTAAAATCACCTCAAAAGAATTTTTTGAAAACCTTGTCCGACATTCTCCCGACACACAACCTCCCTAAAATCGGAAGTGTAAGATCACTAAGTCAATTGGAGGTTGAATAAAGATGCTAAAACTCTTTTCATCAAAATTTATCCTAGGTGCCCTTGCCATTGCAGTCGTCCTTCCAACTGCCACATATGCCGCAACAGCCGATTCGGGAACAGAGGAAACGGAGCAGACCGTAGTTGTAAATGAAACAAATTGTAAAGGCGAGTTGGATGAAGAAACAAAGGCTAAGATAAAAGCTATTAAGGCACAGGTCAAATCTGGAGAAATCACAGAGGAAGAAGCAAAGGCGCAGTTGGAGGAGCATGGAATCAAGCCGCGTCATCATCGAGGCAAGCACCTGCCACTTGATGAAGAAATGAAGGCAGAACTGGAAGCCATAAAAGCGCAGGTCGAAGCAGGAGAAATCACGAAAGAGGAAGCGAAAGCAAAGCTTGAAGAGCTTGGAATCAAGCTAATGGGAAAAGGGCGTCACTTTGGTAAGCATGGTTTCGATGCACCGGAAGAGTCCGTAGAATCTCAGGACGAATTTTTATAAAAGCACAAAAAGGCATCACCACTGAGGCGATGCCTTTTCTGATGCTTAGAAATACAAGAAATAGATAACCGTCGCCAACACAATCCGGTAGATCGCAAATGGCATCAGCTTGATCTTGTTGATCAGCTTCAAGAAGAAGCGGATGGATACCAGTGCGAAAATAAAAGCACTGATAAATCCTGCCGCAAAAAATGGCAAAGCCTCGATCGAGAAATACTGCCAGTTTTTCAATAAGGACAGGAAGCTTGCACCTGCCATGATCGGCACGGCCATGATGAAGGTGAAGTCTGCTGCAGCACGGTGGCTCATGCCTAGCAGCACGCCACCTGAAATGGTCGAACCAGAGCGGGAAAAGCCTGGCCATAGTGATAAGCACTGGATGAGCCCGACTGAAAGCGCCTGCTTGTACGTAATCTGGTCAATGCTTTCAGTTTTAAGTTCCTTCGATCCGAAAAGGTCTGCTGCAATCATGAGGAAAGCCCCGACCACAAGCCCGATCAGGACGGTTTCAAGTGAAAATAGGTATTCATCTATATAATCCTCAAAAAGGACACCAAGCACCCCTGCAGGAATTAAGCCTACAATAACGTGGGTCAGCTTCAATCCCTTTTTACCATCAGCAGTTTTCTTATTGTCCAATTTTTTCAGTCCAAGCAAGTCATAGAACCTTTCTCTGAATACCACGACTACCGCTAAAATTGAACCGAGTTGAATGACAATTTTAAAGGTGTTGGCTACGTATTTGGTTAAAAACTGCTCCGATTGCAGCCACATATCGTCAACGATGATCATGTGTCCAGTGGATGAAACAGGGGCGAATTCGGTCAAGCCTTCTACAATTCCGAGAATTACCGCTTTTATTATGGTTAAAAAATCCATTTTATTATCTCCTTATAACATGAATCAAGTATACTTTAACTGTACTATCATATAACAATTCGCTCAGTTAGAAAATAAATATAATATAGAGATGGGGAAATAACATGAGCTTAATGGCATGGTTCGCATTTGCGGTTGCAGCTGGAGCATTTTATGAGGCGGAAACCACAAAACGAAAGCTGGAGAAAAGGATGAACAGCTTGGAGGAGGAAATCGAGTTTTTGAAGGATAAGAAAAAGCGATGAAATCCTAAAATGGAAAAATTTGAAACGTTTTCCCTATTGGTCCGTAATAACAAGTAACAATCGACCGAAAGGGGAAAAACAATGAAAAACAAAAAAGATGCAGGGATGTACCTCTTATCCATCATTATCGGGGTCACAATCGGACTGACAGTTTTTACTCCAATTTTTGAAAGTCAGTTACTTGGCACAGTCATCGGACTATGTCTGGGAGTCATGATGGGACCTGTTTTTATAAAAGCAATAAAATCAATCTAATTGGAAAACAATACAGAGTATCATTCCTTCATTCCAAACGAAACCTATACCTACAATAGTTTCACTAGGAAAGGAGGAAAAGAAATGTGGACAAAAGTTCTTATCGTCATGACTGCAATAGCACTATTTTTAATTCCAGAAGTGTGTATCGCTTCTGATTATTCTCATACGACCCTGCATTGGGGATTCAAGAAAAGCCGTGACCATCTGCCGGCGGATGCCGGAAAGCAGCTGAATGACCTACTGAAAGAAAATGATGCTTTTTATTTGGGGGATACCACGAAAAAGGAGATTTTCCTTACATTCGATAATGGTTATGAAAACGGCTATACCTCGCAGGTTCTGGATGTACTGAAAGAAAAAAAGGTACCTGCTGCATTTTTTGTAACAGGATATTACCTGAAAGATCAACCGGACCTTATTAAACGTATGGTCAAGGAAGGGCATATTGTCGGGAACCATTCCTGGCACCACCCGGATCTTACAAAAGTCAATGATGTACGCTTCAAAAAGGAACTGGAAATGATTCGCGAGGAATATAAGAGCATTACCGGACTCGACAATATGTCGTATCTGCGGCCGCCACGGGGAACGTTCAGTGAACGGACTTTAGTGCTTGCCAATAAGCTTGGCTATCAGCATGTTTTCTGGTCCGTGGCATTTGTTGATTGGAAAACCGATCAGCAGAAAGGCTGGAAATACTCTTACGATAACATCATGGCGCAGATCCACCCCGGTGCGATCATTCTTTTGCATACTGTATCAAGTGATAACGCAGAAGCACTGGCCAAAGTGATAGACGACCTTCGAAAGCAGGGATATGAATTCAAAAGCCTGGATTATGCGGCTGCTCAAAAGAATATCCCGGATCCGATGCTATTATTGCCGGCTAACTAGCTCTTTGACTTCGCTCAGAGGGCTTTTCCTTTTTACCCTCCCCAAACATGCCGGATCCTACTCGTTTGGCAAGCAACCAGAAAGCCGTTATAATTGGGAAAGGATTGAAAAGGAAGGCGGGCGGAGAGAATGGTGAAAATTAGTATCGAAGGTCCATATCAGTTTGACAGAGTGCTTCAGCGCTTATCGATTGATCCATTGATGGTGATTGATTATGCGGAAAGATCTGTTCGAGTGCCATTGTATAGAGAAGAAACACCGATCGTCATAAAGGTGAAAGCAACCGGCACAACGGACCATCCGGAATTCGAACTCACTAGCAGCTCAGATTTTTCGGAAAAGGAAATCGACAAGCTAAAAGAAATCTTTCAATGGGACAAGTCCCTGAAGCCAGTCAGCGACCATTTTTCTTCGACCGTCCTGTCGGATATTTTCAAGGAACATAAAGGAACCCCGCTTGTATTGGATTTCGATTTGTATCACTGCCTGATGAAATGCATCATCCATCAGCAGGTGAACATGAAATTTGCCCATACCTTGACACAGCGTTTTGTTCATTCCTTCGGTTTCGAGGTTGATGGAGTCTGGTTTTATCCAAAACCAGAGGATGTGGCAAAGCTTGATTATGAAGACATTACCGCGCTTAAAATGAGCCGTCGCAAAGCGGAATACATCATTGATACATCCAGGCTGATTGCAGAGGGTGAGTTGCCTTTGTACAATCTTTATCAAAAATCGGATGAAGAAATCCTAAAAGAGCTCGTCAAAATCAGAGGCATTGGACCTTGGACTGTCCAGAACCTGCTATTGTTCGGACTCGGACGTCCAAACCTTTTCCCGATCGCAGATATTGGCATACAGAATGCCTTGAAAAAACTAAAAGGGCTCGACGAGAAGCCGACCATTCTCCAGATGCAGGAATGGAGCAAGGAGTGGGAGCCGTACTTAAGCTACGCATCTCTTTACCTATGGAGAAGCATCGAACCGCAGCATGAGGAGTTAGTAAAATGAAACCAGATTATAAATCAAGAAAACCGGCACCATCCCAATCACAGGTGACCATGACAGTAGGGCAGACATTCCCTTTGACCATTAAGCGCTTAGGAATAAACGGCGAGGGAGTCGGCTACTTCAAAAAGCAGGTCGTTTTCGTCCCTGGCGCCTTGCCAGACGAGGAAGTTGTGGCCGAGGTCACCAACGTCAAACACAAATTTGCCGAAGCGAAAATCAAGAAAATCCGTATAAAGTCGCCGCATCGGACCACCCCGCCATGCCACGTCTATGAGCAATGCGGCGGCTGTCAGCTTCAGCATCTGCAATATGAACAGCAGCTGGAATATAAGCGTGATATTGTGATTCAGTCACTGGAGCGCCATACAAAGCTTGATGTGACAAAGCTTGAGATCAAGCCGACAATCGGCATGGACGACCCTTGGTATTACCGCAATAAGAGCCAATTCCAGCTCGGTATGCAAAAAGGGAAAATCATCGCTGGTCTTTATAGCGAGAATTCACATAAGCTGATCAATATTAACGAATGTCTTGTGCAGCATCGTTCGACCATCGAAGTGACGAACACGATAAAGCAGATTCTGCAGGATTTCAACATCTCTGTGTATAACGAAAAGAACCGCCAAGGAACTGTTCGCACCATCATGACAAGAGTCGGCTTCTCCACAGGGGAGATACAGGTAGTGTTGATAACCTCCCAGGAAAAACTGCCGAGAAAACAGCTGATTGTGGATGAAATTCAGAAGCGTCTGCCAAAAGTGAAAAGCATCCTGCAAAATGTGAACGGGCAAAAGACATCGCTTATCTTTGGGGAGGAAACCATTTACCTGAGTGGCGAAAAGGTCATTCAAGAAACACTTGGAGATATTAGCTTTGAACTTAGCGCACGCGCCTTTTTCCAGCTGAATCCGGTACAGACGGTCAAGCTGTATGATGAAGTGAAAAAAGCTGCAGAACTGACAGGCAAAGAAAAAGTCGTCGATGCCTACTGTGGTGTAGGTACAATTGGACTTTGGCTGGCGGATGGAGCGGGAGAAGTCCGAGGCATGGACGTCATCCCAGAATCCATCGAGGATGCGAAAAAGAACGCAGCCAAACACGGCTACGACAACATGCAATATGTCACAGGCAAAGCCGAAAAATGGCTCCCGAAATGGGTGAAAGAGGGATGGAAGCCTGATACGATCGTGGTCGATCCGCCACGAACAGGCTGTGATGAGAAATTCCTGCAGACCGTTCTCCAAGTGGAGCCGAAGCGATTTGTGTACGTTTCCTGTAATCCATCCACACTTGCAAAGGATATCCAGTATGTCAGCAAAAAGTATAAAGTGGAATGGATCCAGCCTGTGGATATGTTTCCGCAGACTTCGCACGTGGAAACCGTAACAATGCTAAAATTAAAATAGACTCTGCAACCTCGTTCCTGTTATCTTAGATGACAGGAACTTTTTTAAATAGAAGGCTACAATGGATAATAAAAACAAAGAAACATTTGCTAAAACTTCTTAAAATAACAAGCGATTAAATACAGCGGATAATCGTAATAAAGAATTCAACAGGTGATGACATGATACATACCTATTTAGGTGAGACGATACGTTTTGAAATCAAGTATAAAAATCGAACTTCTATCGGGATCTCTATAGATAGTTATGGCGATCTTGAAGTGTCGGTACCGAAAAAAACACCGGATGAACAGGTGATTCGGCTGTTAGAGGAAAATTGGGTTGCTATTGTGCAAAAAGTTCAAGAAGTGAAGGCTCGGATGGACGGGCCCAAAGAAAAGGTGTATGAAAATGATGAGCATTTTCTTTATTTAGGAAACACGTATCCGATTAACATTATCCAAGATCGAACGATTAAGCAAGACCATGTTGTGTTTGAAGAGAACATCTTTCATATCTACGCAAAGCAGTTCGATGAAGAAATGCTGAAACAATCATTGAAACGCTTCTATTACCAGCAAACCAAAGCTTTAGTAGAAGAGAGTATAGCCTCCTATCAACGTCATTTTAAAAAGAAACCACGTTCTTTACGGATTACGGATAGTCAAACAACGTGGGGAACCTGTGATTCAAACCTTCGATTGACATTTAATTGGAGACTGGCAATGGCACCACGTGAAGTGCTTGACTACGTAGTTGTTCATGAAATGTGTCATATGGTCCATCTAAATCATGACCGCTCATTTTGGCGTCTTGTTGGGAAAATTATGCCGGACTATAAGGATAAAGAAAGATGGTTGGCGCTTTCAAACTGGAAAATGACAGTGTAGAAGTCATCTTAAATGAAACCTTGTCTTTATCAGACTGTCTCGAAGGTAAAGGAATAGGTGTGAAAGCGATTGGACAGTTTTCTGTTATCATCCAAACGTCCAAAATAGAAAGTGAAATTAGTTGCGTCAATAAATGTAATAAATTGCTATAATAGGATAAAAAAGCAAAGGAATCTAATATGCCTAAATATACCCTAAAGGAAAAGGTGCTTTTTGGATCTATTCACATTAACATGAAAAAACTTGAAAAAGAACTGCAAGGCAAGACGGTTCTTATTACAGGGGCAAGCTCCGGTATCGGTGAGAGGATAGCTTATTTGCTTGCTGATACGGAAAGTCATCTGATTTTGGTGGCAAGAAGGGAAGAGAAGTTGTCTGTGATGAAGGAGGATATAGAAAAACGAGCGGCGCAAGTAAGCATTTTCCGAGCAGATCTTCGCAATCACGAGGAAATGGAGCGCTTGCTAGCTTTCCTGCATACTTTTCCACAGGGGTTGGACATGGTCGTCAATAATGCGGGAATTTCCATCAGGAGATCCATTTTCGAATCGCTGGACCGATTTCATGATTTTACGCGAACAATGGCCATCAATTACTTTGCACCGGTCCAGCTGCTGCTTTCTATCATCCCGCTATTGCAAAAGAACAAAGGGCAGATTATCAACATATCCACCATTAATATGTGGATGATTCCGTTTCCATACTGGGCAGCCTATCAAGCATCCAAATCTGCCTTTGACACCTGGTTCCGTTCCACTGAACCAGAGCTGAATGCAACGGGGATATCCACAACCACCATCTATCTTCCATTAGTAAGAACACCGATGATCCTTCCGACTGCATCCTATCGGAGTACGCCTGCAATGAGCCCGGTTCATGCCGCTAGCATTATTGCCAAATCGATGTATACGAAAAGAAGAACATACACGCCCTGGTGGCTCGTATTTGCCCAGTGGGGATCAATTCTGTTCAGAAGCGTCTGGCAGCGTTTGGCACCAGCCGGTCTTAGGAAAAAAGGTGACAATAAATGAACATGCTTCAACTATTTTCTGTTCTTCGTAAAATGAAGGTACTCACACCAAAAGGGATTTATCATTTAATAGCTTCCTTTCTGAATAACGGACTCAATGTCATGGCATTGCTGGATTTTGCTGCAAGAGTTTATCCACAGCATGTTGCTTTGGTGGATGACCGGGAAGCGCTGACTTATCAACAATTATTTTCTCAGTCGCAGAAACTGGCAGAAACTCTACATGAAAAATATCAGGTGGAAAAAGGGTTGAAGGTAGGTTTTTTGTGCAGAAACCACGCCGCACTCGTGAAAGCTATTTTTGCTTCCTCAAGAATTGGTGCATCGCTCTATCTGATGAATACAGGGATGAGCAAGAGTCAGATCGAGCATGCTTTGGAACAGCATCAATTTGATCTGCTGATTTATGATGCGGAGTTTGAGCAGGCGGTAGAGGATGAAGGCAGTCGGAAGTTGCTGAGCTACCACACAAGCTTGCCGGCAATAAACCGTTTGCAGCCAGTTCAGAAACGTGCACTTAAAAAAGGAAATGGCAGTAAGATCTTGCTCCTCACAGGTGGCACGACAGGAAAGCCCAAAGAGGTCGAGCATAAGCAATCCTTATCCCGTTATCTTAGTCCTTTTTTGGGGCTGCTCAATAGATTAAAACTATTAAACTATCATACAGCTTATATTGGCACTCCCATCTATCATGGATATGGCGTCGCAATCCTCTTTTCTTTCATGGCCTTGGGTAAACAGGTTGTAATCAGTGATACTTTTGATGCAAAGCGTGCTTGTACAATTATTCGAAACCACAAGGTGGATATCATAACCGTTGTTCCATTGATGGTGAAGAAAATGCTGAAGGTGAAAGGTGCGGACTTATCCTCACTTTCGTGCATTGCATCAGGAGGGGCGATTCTTCATGCCAGCCTGGCGAAAGAGATAAGCAGGAAACTAGGCGACGTGCTATACAATCTCTATGGCACAACAGAAACCGGATTGAATATTATTGCTACTCCTCAGGACTTAAAGAATGCACCGCAAACGCTTGGAAGAATCATTGATGGAGTCCAACTCGGGATTGTGGATGAGCATAAAGAGGAAGTGGAAGTTGGGGCAATTGGAGAGATAAGCCTGAAAACAAAAAGCGGGTGGATAGGAACGGGCGACCTTGCGTATCAGGATCGGAATAGGTTAATTTTTCTGAACGGCAGAAAGGACGATATGATTATTTCAGGCGGGGAGAATGTCTATCCTATAGAAGTGGAGCGGGTACTGATCACTCATCCACAGATAGAGGAAGCAGCAGTCATAGGGATACATGACGAAGATTTCGGCCAAAGATTAAAAGCGTTTGTTGTTCCTATAGAGGGGGCTGACCTTACTGAGGAGAAGTTGACTCAATGGGTAAAGAAGAGAGTTGCAAGATTTCAAGTACCTAAGGAGATTGCCTTCATGGATTCTATGCCCTATACACCAGTTGGGAAAATGGATAAGAAAAGATTGAGAGAAGCATTCAAAATAGATTATGCTGATTATATAGAGATTCCCAAAAATGAAAGGATGATTTAACATGGAAACGAATAATTCTTCCCGCAAAGAAAAGGCGGTAACATTTCTTAAACTCGTAGCGTCCGGAAGCGTACGTGAGGGATTTGCACGGTACATAAGTGATGACTTTATTCACCACAATCCTTTTTTTCAGGGCGATGCGGAGTCAATCATGCTCGCGATGGAAGAAAATGCGTCACAGAACCCGAATAAGGTTTTTGATGTGAAGCTGGCATTGGAAGAGGAAAATCATGTGGCAGTTCACTCCCATGTTAGACAGAACCCGGATGACCTAGGAGCAGCAGTTGTTCACATTTTCCGCTTTGAGGGGGACCGGGTTGTGGAGCTATGGGATCTGGGCATGGCGGTACCGGAAGAATCCGTGAATAAAAACGGGATGTTTTAATAGGCGAATGCAAAAAAAACACATTCTTTAAAGGGTGTGTTTTTTTGCATTCAATATTTGTTAATCAAGACGGACAAGAATTTGATACATCCCGAATATCTATAAGTTAATAGGTTTCTAGGGGGAGTGTCATGAAGGCAGTCATAAGTAGCACATATGGTTCACCAGAAGTACTCGAGCTGAAAGAAGTTGAAAAGCCTGTTCCGAAGGACAATGAAGTGCTCGTCAAAGTCCATGCCACATCCGTTAATTTTGGCAATCTCGCCCTTTTGCGGGGAAAGCCGTTTCTGGTCCGGTTTGCTTTCGGCTTTTCTAAACCGAAATATCGCATTCCAGGTGGTGACATGGCAGGTCGAGTGGAAGCGGTTGGTCCAAATGTGAAGAGGTTACAGCCTGGTGATGAGGTGTTTGCGGACCTGTCCGGCTCTGGATGGGGAGCGTTCGCTGAATACGTCGCGGTTCCTGAAGATGTATTGGTTCAAAAGTCATCCTGTATTTCCTTTGAGGAAGCAGCGGCTGTTCCGATGGCGGGAGTCACTGCCTTGCAGGCTATCCGGGATAAAGGGGAAATACAGCCCGGGCAGAAGGTGCTGATCTATGGTGCCTCAGGTGGCGTAGGGACGTTTGCCGTGCAGATTGCGAAATCATACGAGGCTGAAGTCACAGCTGTATGCAGCACAAGGAATGTGGAGATTGTCCGGTCGCTTGGGGCAGATCATGTGATCGATTATAAGCAAGAGGACTTTCGAAAACAAACACAAAAGTATGACCTGATTATCGGTGTCAATGGCCATCAGCCGCTCTCTGTGTATAAGCGCGCATTAAAACCGGAAGGCAGGTTTGTCCTTGTAGGGGGCTCAGGTCAGCAGATGTTCCAGACCATGACCGAGGGACCATGGATCTCCATGACCGGAAAAAAGAAAATGGGTGCTTTTCTGCATAAACCCAAACCAGCTGACCTGAACTACATGAAAGAACTCCTCGAAACCGGTAAAGTGAAGCCTGTCATAGATAAAACCTATACGCTCAGTAAAATAAAAGAAGCCTTTGAATATTTTGAAGAGGGCCACGCGCAGGGGAAAGTGATTATAAGGTGCTCTTCTCAATAGGGGCCAGACCCCGTTATGGTAAACTGAAAAAGCAGGACCCCATCAGAGGGGTCCTGCTTTTCCATGTTTTAGTTGTTATCAGGGTCTGTGTCGTCGTAGTAGGTTGCCGGTGTTTGGGATGCGTTGAGCTTCCAGTTCACTTGGAGTTTGTCTCCTTGGAATTGATTTTGGTCTTGGCCGTTATCGACGAACTGGAAGAGGACGAACATTTTTTCCTGCTGGCCAGCCGGGATTCCGTCCGGTCTTTGTGTGTTGCCGACAAATTCATCGATGGCGGTAAGGTCAGGACGCTGCTCTTTTAATTGCGCCAATGTTGTTTCCACGACCGGTACTGTGGCAGAGCTTGTGTTGTAAAGGATGGTTACCTTGATATGCTCCGCGAAGTCCTCTGTGTTGTCGCCTTTCCAGTCTTCCACCGTGTAGTTTGTATCCAAAAGTACTTGATAGATGTCGAGCGTTCCATCATTTTTCAGTGTGAATTCACGATAGATTTCATCACCAGGCTTGATATTGTTGATGTTTACTACTGCATTCGGGTTAACGGAAAGATCCAATGTCCCGGATGCAAATGTATTCTGCGTGGATACTGTGTCACTGAAGTAAGCGTATGTACCTCCGCTCATCAAGGATAATCCCAATGCTGCTGTCATTACACCTTTTGTTACTACTTTTGTAAAACTCATTTCTTCATCTCCCTTTTTGTATGTAACTTTTTTATTTAAACTTTTATATATCACATGGATATATAGAAGGTTTAACCATTTGGATGAAGCTTTTTCTTTTCCAAATCTCTTGCTGCTAGAATAATGGAGCGGATTGCACTGACAAGAAGCACGAGCCCAGGGACAAAAAGGAGCAGGCCTGTACCGATTTTGGACTGGGCGATATTCATGGCATTGCCAATATAAGGTATGGTGACATCCACGTATTTTCCGACCACATTTTCTGCCGGAACGGTCCAAAGGTCCACTCTATCGTTGTTATCCCCTTTGGTCCGATAGAAGACCTGTCCATTGTTTTCTACAGCTTCCGTTATCCTATGGGTGACCAGTTTATCCTCGATATGGAACGTGATGATATCGCCTTTTTGAAAAGTAGCTGGGTCTTCAGCCAACTTTATGGCAATCACCGATCCCGTTTGAAAGACGGGCTCCATGGAACCGGAAAGGACTGTTTTGATCTGGTGATTAAGAATGGTCGGTTCCCCGCCAGAGACTCTCGCAACCAACACGATAACAGCTAAAATGCAGGCTGCAGTGATGACCATGCCCCTGAAAAGCCTATAGGCTGCCTTCATGATTTTCATCCGCATCCACTCCTTCATTTGAATTTTCCTCTAGTTGATCAATTTCATTGAGAATTGCAGAGAGTACCTCTTCCAATAGAGAAGAAGAGACATTCCCCTTCATTTCCTGAATCCTTGAATATCCTTCAGATACAAAAAGATAGGCCTCGGCGTCGGAAGAAGGTATCAGCTCGGAATAGGCAGCGACCTCATTCGCAATGGAAGAAAACTCTGATACTAGCAAGCTTCTTTCCTGTTCGATGGATGCAACCTCTTGTAGACTTTGTTCCAATTCCTCGAGTGTTCCTTTACTAGGAATAGTAGAAAGCTTCTCATCTAGCTGTCTTATTTTTTGATGCACATCCTCAGCTTCATGCAGTATTTCTTCCAAAACAGCCGGAAAAATGAGAGCGGCAGATACCTCTATCGGGTCCATTGCATGCGGATCCGTGAAACGCGCTTCCGTATCACCTATTGATTGAAGACCGGAGAAAACAGCCATGGTAAGCAGAAGTTTGCTCCATGCATTCTTCATTTTCACCCTCCCTTTCGAAGGAACTTGTCCTCATTATTGCAGAACGTCGGGATAATTGTTATCGGGTTAATTATGCGTCGACCTGGCATGTTTTTTGTCGAAGTAAGGGAGGAAAGATCACTAATGCCGGTTTTTCAAGCATTAATTAACCCGATTGACAGTTTTCTAAAGATTCTCAATAATTAGAACTGCTAGGCCAACCCAATCTGAACAAGAGGTGAAGCGAATTGAAGAAGAACAAAAAGAAACATCTGAAAACGAAGGTTGTGCTTCCAACTGTAATGGCACTATCCATGGCTTTTGGAGGGGGAATATTACCTTCAGGCTCGACCTTTGCAGAAGAATCACAAGTATTGTTTCAAGCGGAGGGGTTAAGCAAGCACGATGTTGTGCAGGCTTATCTGCAATCCCAGCTGACTGGTGTGCAGATAAAATCATTGGGAACAGGTAGTCAGTTCAAAATTGTCAGCGAGTATACGGATAGTGCGACCAATACATACCATGTACGTACTATCGAACAGTACAAAGGCATTCCAATCTATGGAACAGGACAAACTGTTGCGCTGAATGCAAATAACGATGTGTTTGCGTCTTTTGGAAAAGTGACACAGAACCTCGGTCGCAGCCTGATCCCGACTGAAGCTTCCATTTCGGAAGAGGACGCGATTGGAATTGTGAAGCAAGGTGTGGAAGAAGAAATCGGAGAGGTCAAAGGGTATGACGGAATCGATTCAGAGCTGATGATCTACCAAAACCGTTTGGCGTATGTGATCACAGCGTCCACTTCCATTCCGGCTCCAGGATATTTCCACTATTTTATCGATGCGACAACCGGGGAAGTAATCGAGGAGTTCAATGCATTGCATGAGGCAGAGCTGCCGGATGTGGAGCCTGTATCTGTAAAAGGGTTGAATGTGTTCGGTAAAATGCAGAACTTCATTGCAGTGAAAGACGCAGCGACGAATAAAACATATATGCACACTCCACATATCAGTGGAGGGACCACGGCCAATCCGAATATTGTAGGAGTCAGCACTTATGATGCACGTCGTATGGGAGAGACCCCGTTCATACTCTTGTCTGCATTATTTGGATTCACTGGATTTGAAGTGGAAACAGGCAATAGCTTCTTTGCAGACCCTGCGGCAGTGTCTGCACACACCAACTCTATGAAAATCAATGACTACTTCCAGAAAATCCATAAGCGTAACAGCTTGGATGACAAAGGGATGAGATTGATCAGCACAGTTCACATCGGTTCCAAATGGAATAATGCGGCTTGGAACGGGAAGCAGATGCTGTACGGAGATGGCGATGGAATCATCCTAGGTTCCCTTGCTGGCGGCCTTGATGTTGCTGGCCATGAAATGACCCATGGTGTGATCGAAAATACGGCTGACCTCATCTACGAGGATGAGTCAGGAGCGATCAATGAATCACTTGCGGATATCTTTGGAGCATACGGTGAAATGCATGCTACGGGCACAGTCGATTGGGATATGGGAGAAGATATCTACACACCGAATATCCCAGGGGATGGTGGTCTCCGTTCCATGGATGATCCTACATCTGTTCGATTAAGTACTGCTTATCTGCCATCAGGACATTATCCAGATCATTATGACGACCGTTATTTAGGTGATCTAGATCGCGGCGGCGTGCATATCAACAGCAGCATCAACAATAAAGCTGCATATTTATTAACAGATGGTGGCACACACAATGGAGTGACAGTAACAGGGGTAGGCCGTTTAAAAGCGGAGAAAATCTTCTATCGAGCCTTGACCCTATATCTTACTCCGAGTTCAGGATTCAAGGAAATGCGCCAAGCAGCCATCCAAGCTGCGCGTGACCTATATAAGGACCGCAATGGAGCGCCTTCTCCTGAAACAGCGGCAGTTATCGCTGCATATGATGCAGTCGGAGTTCCAGCAGAATAATGAACAGTTTCCACGGGAGTTTGCTCTCGTGGATTTTTTTGTTATTTTCACGTGTTCTAAGTCATGAGGACGGACTTTTGACCTCTGGTAAGGAAGTAGTGTTTTTTTATTCAGGAAGGAAGTTTGAAGTTTAGGGAAGAAGTTAATGTAGTCATGGAGGTCTTTAGACCCGAATATTGTATCAATCATCTAGAGGAGGAGACAATCATGCATGAAGGGGAGATAATCCGTTTCTACAGAAAGAAGGCTGGTCTATCTCAGGAACAGCTTGGCAAGGATATCTGTACAGCCACACATGTAAGTAAGATAGAACGAGGGCAGACGAAATACTCTCCGGAACTGATCTCTTTATTTTCGACACGCCTTGGGGTAGATATTGCGCAAGAAATCCACTACATGAAAGATGTTAAATGCAAGCTTGAAAAGTGGCATGCCTCCATCATTATGCAAAGGATGAAGGAAGTAGAAGAAAGGAAGGCGGAGCTGGAAAAATACCCTTCCATTCTTTCGAGCGGTCATGCGGCATTCTATCAGCTGCTGCTGGCCAGGTATTATCTTCTGCATAAAAAAGGGGAGATGGCAAGCAAGCTGGTACATCTGCTGAAAAACCAAACAAAAGAAATGAACGCATATGAGCACAATCTGTTCAAGCATGTTTCAGGACTTTGCTATCTGGAAAGGTACAATTCCTTCCAAAGTGAAAATCGGAAAAAAGCGATAGAAATTCTCGAATCCATTGATGGGGACACATATGGAAATGAGGAGTATCACTATCACCTGGCAATCGCCTATCAGTGGGTCGGATATCATACGATGGCCTACATCAACGCGGAAAAGGCCTTTCATTATTTTAAAAGGACCAACGCTTTCAGAAGGGCCATTCAGGCGGAATCGGTCATGCTTTTGCAGTACGGAAGTGTAACCAAAACGGAATTCAAGCATGTGGAGGAAAGGTATAAGAGCCTGATCAGTGACTGTGATTCCCTGGATGAACCCACGATAAAGGCTATGCTTCTGCATAATCTTGGGTTCGAGTATTTCAAACGTAAACAATATCAGCAAGCAGAAAATTTTTTCAAACAGGCTTTACTGATGGCTCCTAAACAATCCTCGCTTTATTTAAATCGGCTCTATAACTTTCTGGATAGTTGTATAGAAGGAAGAATATTGCAAAAAGCCGACATGTACACCAAGGCAAAGGAAGGATTCCACCTCGCCCAAAAACTGAAAAACCTTTTATATCAGCATATTTTTAGTTTGCTTTTATTGAAATTGGAAGAAAAGTATAAGGATTACTACCAATATATCGAACAGACAGCATTGCCATTCTTTCAATCCAATGATCATTTCACCATGCTGAATAAATTTGGACAGCAGCTCTATGACTATTATGCAACCACAAAAGAATATGAAAAAACAGTTCGAGTGGGTGAGGTTCTGAAGAAGGGACAACCAGTTTGATCATCAATGGAAATAGACAGAACAAGCAAAAAGATACTGCGCACCAAAGTACGTAGACATGACGATGTAGCTTCTATAATGCAGCGGTTTAACAAACCGATCCCATGCAAGAGCAGCATCTGAAATATAAAAAAGAATGGCAGCAGTAATCATCCATGGATTGTCCGTCAGAAATGCAATCCACACCATGGAAGATATGAGTAGGATGTAAAACGTAACGGCAAAAAACAGCCTCTTGCCGCCTTTAGCCAGCACTCCTTTGTGCAAACGATGGAGAAAAAGAATTGCGATGATTGCATGCATTGCTATAAGCAGATAGTTTCCCTCCCCTAAAGAGGGAAACTGAAGGAAGGCGACCATATAGGAGGCATGGGCAAGCAGAAAGGATACCAAACCATACAGAAAACGGTCACTCGGAAGCATTAAAAATACATCCCCGATCAAGGAAAAGATTAGACCGATGATCATCCACATTGCGAAGGAAGTCCAGGAAGTTGCAGCACCGTTTACAGCAAGGGATAGGATAAAAAGCATGGTAAGTGGTTTATGTAAATATAGTAGTTTCTGATTCTTTGTTTTGATTCCGAAGAAGTAAAGAAAAGCTGAAATAAGGGTAAAAATAGATAGAATGGTAAACATAAGAGTAGCACCCCCGATATGATAATGTGTGAAAGTAATATAAAGTTCAACGTACGTACCTTTCCCTTTTTATTGGGATGGGTATTTTTTGTCAGTAAGCAGGCTCTATATAGCGGATCGAAAGCTCACAGGCTTTTTGATAATTGCCCTTTTCTCGAAAATAATGAAATAATTCTTTTTCATATAACGAAAGGAGGGATCTATTTCCTGTTAAGCGTAAGTGTGGGAGAAATGTGTTTTCCAAAAAGGAGAAGTATTCTTCAACTTGTTTGTCTCCCAATTGTAGGTGAAGTATTTCAAATCCATAGAGATAGGTTTTATTTTGAAGCCGTTTTGCAAGAGCAATACCGGTATGCAGGTAGTCCTCGATTTCATTTTTGTCGTAAACGCTGCTTAGGAGGGAGCAGTGAATGTAGCCTCTTATAGCTCCAAGCTTTAAATATGGATGTTCAATTCTCTCACTCATGGCCATCACCTTTTTATAGGCTTCCTTAGCTTCAGGGTAATGACCTTTCGCTGAATATTGAACCCCAAGATTGTGCCACAGATTCATTTCCTTTGCCTCTTCCTTGTAGCTGCGGCAGCTTTTAATAAGAGAATGGTATTTGTTGATGGTATTATCGAATTGGTAGATTTCATTGCTCTCCATCTGAATCACCATTAATAGCTCAGTATCCAGAATTCGTTTAAAATTATTGGTTTTCTGGAAAAATGATAATGCTAGACTTCCAAAATGGTAGGCTTTCACTTTTGCTTCCATATGGTGAAATGCGTTTGCCAGGTGATAGTAGAATTCGTGGTTATTATACTCTAAGGGATTAATATGGTTCAGGTGTTGCATGGCTTCTCTGGTTTTGCCGACTGATAAGAAGAAGACTCCCCATGTGTGGGCAAGCAGATTTCTTTCAAAGCGGTCCAAATGATGAGCCTGCTTTTGGCAGTTCTCCAGCATTTCCCTTCCTTTTTCCATCTCCTGCTTCATTATTGAATATCTTGCCAATAGAATGCGATAGGTGTGCTGCACCTGAGGCATTTGGAAATAAGTGTTATCTTCTATTTCCTTTTTGATACTTTCCGTCTCAGCCACCTGCTGTTGAACCATTGCTGACATGAGTGACAGAGCAGATACCCTTCCCTAATTCTGTTTGGGTCAGACCTGCTCGCTCGCGATGCAGCTTGATAATAAGTCCCTCTTTCATGTATCTCACTCCAGCTATTTTTACCTATCTTAACATCTTCAGCTCTTGCAAAATAGAGCATTTACATAGGTTAGATGTCTGTTATTTACTTCGGAGTACATGATTCATTATTTTGCAAGTTAGATGATTTGGGGTAATTTAAGAAATAATTTTTTATTGATAGAATCATATTTTGCTGAAATGAGGTCTTTTGTAGGGTGGGATCCGGAATGAAAATATGAAAAATAGGTAAAAGGACTTTATGGAACAGCCAGAAATCGCCAAATAATACCCCAATTTACTTCTAGTATCTGCACACCTAATATTAATAGTGTGAATAGTAAGAATTTAATCACTACGGGGGAGGGCAAAATGATGAAAAGTTCGACGAAGAAGATTTTCTCCGGTTTATTTGCAGGTGTCCTGCTTTTAAATGGAGCAGTAGCACCGGCGAGTGCCGGTTTCCAGCTGCCTGAAGGGGGAGCGGTCCAATCGCAAGCGTTACAGAAGGATGCACAAGTCCAAAATGTTTTTGACATGTTTAATGAACAACTTGGCAATGATCCGTTATATGGAGAGAAACTATCTAATTTCAATCCGAATGAGAAAGTGAGATTAGTAGTAGAAGTAGATGTGGACGAAAAGGCAAAAACACTTCCTGAAACACAGATAGAGGAAGTGAAAAACAGGCTTTCCAAAGCAAGAACTTCCTCTTCAAAAGTAAGACATACATACACGGATGGTTTCCATGGATTCAGTATGGAGTCGACACTTGCTGATGTGGAGAAGGTAAAGGCGTTAAAAGGCGTCAAGGATGTCCGTATCGCCAAAACCTATGAACAGACCGTCGTCAATAGCAAAGACCTCGTCGAAGCGATGAATGTCTGGACAAAATACAATTATCGCGGGGACGGAATGGTAGTTGCGGTTGTCGACTCAGGAATCGATTACCGCCATGAAGCCATGACTTTATCGGAAAATGGGAAAAAGAGTGCGAAGCTTACAGAAGGTAACATCCAGTCTATACTGGATTCTACAGAAATCAGTGACACATGGTATTCGGAAAAGGTCCCTACCGGCTATGACTGGGCGGATAAAGACAATGATGTCATTCCATCCAAAGATTCCCACGGGACACATGTAGCCGGAATTGTTGGTGCCTTTGAAGAGTCACAGAAAAAGGCAGTTGGGGTGGCACCGGATGTACAATTAATCGCTGAAAAAGTATTTTCTGATACAGCGGGCTATGCTTACGATGATGATATTGCAGCAGGAATCTACCATGCTGTTGAGGTGGGTGCGGATGTTATTAACTTAAGCTTGGGATCGGAAGCTGGAAGTGTCGATGCCAATGATCCGATTCAACGAGCGATTCAATTTGCAACAGAAAACGGAGTATTGGTAGTCGCTGCAGCTGGAAATGCGGCATATAGCACAAAGCAAAATCTACTGGAACGCTCTCAGCTTCCTTTAGCTAAAAATCCTGACATCGGCCTTGTGGGTGATCCGGGGGTGACGCCGTACGCTTTACAAGTTGCCTCTTCTGAGAATGACTTGATGAAAGTGGACGGCCTGCGTTTAAATGATGGGAGTACATTGGGCTATCAAATACAGCCAAGCTCCAAGAAATTAATCGGAAATTTAGACGCTACAAAAGAATATGAGCTTGTTTACGTTGGAGAAGGTAGATCGGCTGATGTAAAAGACCTGGACTTGACAGGGAAAATTGCGATTGCAAAACCTCTACAAAGCTATGCAACTTATTCATATATTCAAAATGAAGCAGGCAAAAAAGGTGCAGCTGCTGTCATCGTCATTCCACCAAGCAACTTAGCTGCCTATTCGTACTTATACTTCAGCCCCTACTTTATTCCAGGGGTAACAACAGATCAAGTAGAAGCCAACCGTATTATTGAACTTTTACAAAGTGGAGAGAAAATAAGTGTCCAATTATCAGATGAAGGACTGTGGGTGCAAAATACAGCAACCGAACCGATGTCAACATTCTCTTCATTTGGTTCACCAACTGATTTAAGCTTCAAACCGGAAATCACCGCCCCAGGTGGAAAAATCAGTTCAACAGTCATCAATAACCAATACGAAACGATGAGCGGTACTTCCATGTCCAGTCCGCATGTTGCGGGTGGAGGGGCATTGCTACTCCAAAAGTATTACCAGGAATGGAACCTTCCAAAAACTATGGATACCGTTTTAAAAGCAAAGAATGCTTTAATGAATACTTCTGAGCAATTAACCAATCCAAAAGAACAAAATGCGCTGTATTCACCAAGAAGACAGGGTTCGGGCATGATGAAAATCGAGCAGGCATTAAATACGCCTTACTTGCTGCAGCATGTTGGTGTTCCGTTGGAAGAGGCGGCATCTGTTGCTTTAAAAGAGATCGATCGGACTTTTGATTTTACTCTTGAAGTAGAAGCTTTAGCTAAAAACCTTGTACATCCTAAACACCAATATGAAATTTATGTGGATGTATTAACCGATGAAACAGAGAAAAGAACCTATGATGGAATAGAAAGGGAGTATCTCACCTTAAATTCGATTCCAGTAGAAGACGCTGTCATCAAAATTAACGGCAAGCAGCAAAAAGGAAACAGTAAGTTCCAATACAAGCCGCATCGTGACGATAAGGTAACGATTTCTGTCACGCTTCCAAAAGAGCTGAGTGAAGGTCGTTTTGTGGAAGGGTTTGTACGCTTTGTTCCGAAGGGAAGCTCCGTAAGGGAATTGACGAACTTAACGATTCCATTCATGGGCTACTATGGGGACTGGGGTGCCATCTCCAATGTGGATGAAAGCCCGGTAACCGGGGATGCTTTCCTTGGCTATACAGTTTTATGGAACGAAATTTTGAATTTACCATTAGGATATGACAGTTCAACTGGAACTTTTGACAAGGATATTATCGGCGTTTCATCTGAATCCATCAGTTCTGGTGCGTACCCATCGTTTACCGCATTACGCAATTTGAAGGAAATGTCACTCAGTATCCAGGATGAGAAGGGCAATACCGTCTCAACCATTGGCAATTTTAATGAGTTCACTGAAGATGGCAGTCCCTACCCATTCAGAAAAAATATCATGAGCTATCGAAACTATTATTACAGCTTTGAGTATCCATTCTGGAATTCATTGGATGATGCAGGGAATATTCTACCGGACGGCCAATACTATTATGTCTTTACGAGTAAGCTAGATTTCGAGGGAGCAGAGCCTCAGGAAGTCAAGGTACCAATCAAAGTGGATGCGACTGCACCACTTGCAAAAGACATTAAAGTTGAGGAGCAGCAGGATGGGAAATATAGAATTACCTGGAATGTAAAAGAAGAGGGAACGGGCTATAAAGGAAGTATACTATGGGTAAATGGGAGCTATAAGTCATTACCTGCATACGCCAAAGAGTATATTTCTACAGAAAAACCAGAAATTGTAATGATATTGGCTGTTGATCATGCCCAAAATGCTGGGGTGAGCTATTTTGGAAATGAAGAGCTTCTTCATGCAGATCCATTCATTAATTATATGTATGTATCAGGAAGCAACATCAACCAGAATAAACCAGCTTCCATCACGGTATTCGGCTATAAACGTCTGGACTGGCACTTTGAAATCTCGGATGCGGAAGGAAATGTTCTGGAAGAAGCGGACATTGAAAATGAACATTCCATCTACGGACTGAAATGGTATCCAGATACAGAATATCCAAATGGAGACTACTTCGTCACCGTGACAGGAACAGACGAAAACGGCTTAAGCTTAACATCTAAACCATATAAAATGACAGTGAAGCACTAATAGGGGCCAGACCCCGTTATGGTAAACAAAAAAGCCCAGCAAGGCATCAACCGCCTTGCTGGGCTTTACACATTCTCTATTTCTATCAGTTTTCCTGAATTTCTTTACGGTTCTTCTTAAACATTTTCGACAACACTTCATACACGATCGGTACGATGATCAATGTCAATAGCGTCGAACTCGTCAATCCGCCGATAACGGTGATTCCAAGTCCTTTGGAAATCAATCCGCCACCGCCTGAACCGATCGCAAGTGGAATCAATGCTCCGATTGTTGCAATTGCTGTCATCAAAATCGGACGAAGACGGGTTGCTCCCGCTTCAAGAATTGCTTCACGCATGGTCATGCCGTCGCGTTCCATGTGGATAATTCGGTCCACGAGTACAATCGCATTAGTGACGACAATCCCGATGAGCATCAATAGCCCCATCATAACAGGTACGCTAATCGTTTCCCCGCCGATCAATAGACCGACAAATGCACCTATCACGGCAAACGGCAAGGAGAACAGGATCGCAAATGGTGCGACACCTTCACCGAATGTCACAACAAGGATGAAGTAGACGATTGCGATTGCCGCAAGCATCGCCAAGCCAAGTTGTGTAAAGGTTTCATTCATATCTGCTGTGACACCGGCAACTTCCATCGTCACACCTTTTGGCAGATCAAGGTCTTCCAAGGCTTCATCGACTTCTGCGGTTGCCTTCGAAATATCATCTCCTACGATGGTGCCTGAAACAGAAGCATGGTACTCACCTTTACTGCGGGAAAGGGTGTTCATCGTCGTGCCTTCTTCCACAGTCACAAGCTCGGAAAGCGGAAGGGTCGTGCCCATTGCAGTAGGAATCGGAGTTGCCAGGATATCCTCGATGGACTTAGGCTGTTCTTTCTTTTCCTGCTGAACGATTACTTCGATGGATTCACCGTCATTTTCCACGGTTGTCAGTGTTTCTTCCTGCTTCGGACTTAGCATCATGACGAGTTGACCGGTAGTCAGGCCGTATTGGAGAAGCTCATCCTGGGCAATTTTGAAGGTATGCTCCACATAGGCATCTTCAGCGCTTGAGGAAACGTCTTTCAGGCCGTCATTTTCAGCCAATACTTCTTCCACCGTTTTTACTGCGTCATTTAACTTATCGAGATCTTCACTATAGAAGGTATAGCTCAATTCATTGGATGCCATACCACCGGCAGCAGCGAATTTCTGGCTCTTCCATTCGCCGGATTGGCCGATATTGAACACGTATTCCTCCACGTCCTCGCGTGCTTCCGGGAAGTTTTCCATGTCTTTATCAAAAATCAGATACATCAATACGCCATCCGAGCCTCCGCCCATCATGGCAGACATCGGATCTCCGCTTTCCGCAACAGAAAGCTGGACAATATCAATATCCTCACGCTTCATCAATTGTTTTTCTACAACCTCAACGTTAGCCAATGTATCTTCCATCAACTCGCCTGCTTCCGGCGTGTAAGTCAGATACATCACTTTATCCTCTTCACTGCCCATGAAGCTGAAGCCGATGATTGGCGTCAAGGCCAAGCTTCCAACTAGTAATAGGACAGAAATGATAGAGGTGATGATTTTATGGTTAAGGGTCCATGAAAGGATGCCTTTATACCATTTAGCCAGCTTGCCAACTTCTTTATGGTGGTTGCTTTCCGTTTTCTCACTGTACAGCTTTTTCTTGAAAAGGAAGTGAGATAATGCTGGAACAATGGTGATCGCCACAAACAGGGACGCACCAAGCGCAAATGTCATCGTCAAGGCGAATGGCATGAACAGTTCGCCGACCATTCCTCCCACAAAGATAAGCGGAGCAAATACTGCAACCGTTACTAATGTTGAGGAAAGAATCGGTTTGAACATTTCAATCGTCGCTTCACGGACAAGTGCACGTCCTGATAATTTCTCTTCTTTTAAATGCAGACGGCGATAAATGTTTTCCACTACTACAATCGAGTCATCAATAACCCGACCGATCGCAACAGTAATGGCACCGAGCGTCATAATATTCAAGGTGATTTCCATCCAGTTCAGCAGCAATAATGCCATGAAAATCGATACAGGAATGGAAACAATCGAAATGATTGTAGATTTGATATCACGCAGGAATAGCAGAATGATCAATACGGCAATCAAGCCACCGAACAATGCTTTTTCCACCATGGTAGCAACCGATTTCTCGATTGGCTCCCCTTGGTCAAGGGTCACATCGACTACAAGTCCATCGATTCGATCTTGTTCTTCTTCAATCAGTTCTTTTACATCATTGACCACATCGACCGTGTTGGCCTGCTGGCCCTTAACGATCTGGATGGCGATCGCATCTGCACCGTTCGTACGGGAAACGGATTGCACTTTTCCAATCACTTCGATGGATGCGATATCCCCAAGCTTCACAAATGGAACCTGGTTCGTTTCAGTCGGGGTGACAGGAATTAGCATTTCCTTCAATTCATCCGCTGTCATGAATTTTCCGTCGATTGCCACAGCTTCTTCGCCTTCTTCAAATTCATAGAGACCGAGCGATACAGCCATATCGCTTGCCTGGATCATCTGTTTTACATCTTCTTCTTTCAGGCCAAGCTCTGCCATTTTCTCTTGGTTATAGCTGAGCTGCACCTCTTCTATATGCTGACCAGTAATGGTAGCAGAAGCAACACCTTCAATTTTCTCTATTTTAGGAAGGAGGACTTCTTCGACAGTCGAAGATAATTCCACGATATCCTCTGTTTCACTGCTGACGCTAAGTGCGACAACCGGCATCATATTCATGCTGATCGCCGTTACGGTCGGCTTTTGTGCGCCTTCTGGCAATGTCACGGAATCCAAAGCCGATTCCAATTGACGCTTGGCTTCATCCATATCGATACCATATTCATATTCCACTTGCAGACTTGCTACGTTAGAATAGGAATTGGAATAAACGGATTTCACATTTTCCAGATTTTCAACTGCCTGCTCCAATGGCATGGAGACATCCTTCATCACTTTCTCCGGAGTGGCACCTGGATACACATCCATGACCATCAGGAATGGGATGGAGATATCCGGTATGGTCTCCATCTTCATCTTGGTACCGGAATAGATCCCGGATACGGTAATGATAATAGTAAGCAGCCATACTGCAAGTTTATTTCTTATAACAAAATTGACTAACCCTTTCACTGTTACACCTACCCCTAATTGACTTGTTAAGCTCAATTACTTATACTAATGACTGAGTAGTCATTTGTCAACCAAAATGATATAGGAGAACTGCGAAGATATGATGAAAAAACAATTGATTATGGAGAAAGCACTCGAGCTCTTTGCCGAACAAGGATTTGAAGCCACTTCAGTTCAGCAGATCACTGAGCGATGCGGGATTTCCAAGGGTGCCTTCTACTTGTCCTTCAAGTCTAAGGACGAGCTGATTCTGGGCTTGATTGATCACTTTATGATAGAAATTTTAACGGAGATTGACCGTATAGTCAGAAACGTCGATGAAAGAGAGCTTTTATATAAATACTTTTACACGATGCTGGAATCATTTTATAAGCATTCCGATTTCGCCAAGGTTCTGATGAAGGAGCCTGCTCACTACTTGAATGAGGAGGTCATCCTGAAAATGCGCAGCTACGATAGCCGTTTTGATGAAAGCCTCCTTATAATGGTGGAACGGTTGTATGGGGAGGAAATCCTTCATACCAAATATGATCTGATCTACTGCATCAAAGGCTTTGTCCGAATCTATTCCGAGCTGTTTCTTTTCAGCAACCTTGAACTCGATGTAGATCTGCTTGCGAGGTCCTTGGTGGAAAAAACCAATCTGTTGGCAAAGCACTCTTCCATCCCCTTCATCTCTGAAGACCTGATAGAGATGTTCAAAATGCCGGCAGAGCAAAAGGGAATGACAAAAGTGCAGATTCTGGAGCTCATGGAGCAGAAGATTTCGCAAGTGAAGGAGCCCATAGCAAAAGAGTCGTTAATGCTATTAAGAGAGCACCTGAACAATCCTTCGCTGAGTCCAGCCATTGTTAAAGGGCTGCTGGAGAATATACGGAAGGAGCCCCATTGCAAATGGGTTGCTTATCTGATGGAGAATTATGAGGAGCAATGAAGAGGAGAGCCTTGGAAACAGGGCTCTTTTTGATGTCCTTTCATTAGATTTAAGAAACTGGTATAATCTTCATATTATATATAAGGTTGTGATAGTTTGCATTTCCATCCGGGGGTTGCATTGGTAAAACGGTTATCGTCCGTACAGCTTATAGTATTGTTCTATTTAACAGCAGTTATCGTTTCAACAATTCTCCTCAGTCTTCCCATCGGACATCGGGAAAACATGGAGTGGTCCCTTCTGGATGCAGTATTTACAGCTGTCAGCGCCATCAGTGTGACAGGATTGACGGTAGTATCCACACCTGACATGTTTAATACTGCCGGCTACTTCATTCTGGCCTTCATCCTGCAGTTTGGTGGAATCGGCATCATGACACTCGGGACATTTGTATGGCTCGTTTTTGGGAAAAAAATTGGGTTAAAAGAAAGACAGTTGATCATGACGGACCAGAACCAGTCCACATTTTCCGGTTTGGTCCGCTTGATGAGGCAGATTCTGATCATTATCATCTCTATTGAGCTTGTCGGGGCAGTTATCTTGGGAGTCCACTTTCTCCAATACTTTCCGACCTGGCAAGAAGCTTTTATCCAGGGATTTTTCGCGTCTGTGAGTGCAACGACCAATGCCGGTTTTGATATAACGGGAACCTCTCTCATTCCATTTGCAGATGACTACTTTGTGCAGTTTATCAATATAGCACTCTTAATATTAGGAGCGATTGGGTTTCCTGTCCTCATAGAAGTAAAGGAGTTTATTTTACATAGAGGCACGCTGAACTATCGATTTACCCTTTTTACAAAATTGACAACCATTACGTTTTTTATTCTGATTATCGTAGGTGCGCTCTTAATCTATTTGATGGAATTTAATCATTATTTTGCGGATAAAACCTGGCATGAAGCATTATTCTACTCCTTATTCCAGTCAGTCTCTTCCCGTAATGGTGGTCTGGCAACGATGGATGTAAGTGAATTCAGCGATCCTACCCTGCTGTTTATCAGTGCGTTGATGTTTATCGGGGCATCTCCAAGCAGTGTTGGGGGAGGGATACGTACCACCACGTTTGCGATTATGGTTTTGAGCATCTATTTTTATGCAAAAGGAAAAGACTCCATTAAAGTGTTCGGGCGGGAAGTGGACCCTGGTGATACACAGAAATCTTTCATTGTTATCACTACTGCTATCATGATTTGTGGCACAGCCATCATCCTGATGAGCACGCTGGAACCGGAGTTCACGCTGGTGGAAATAATATTTGAAGTATGCTCCGCCTTCGGTACGACAGGTCTCTCCATGGGTATTACCCCTGATCTCAGCTCTGCTGGGAAAATAGTAATCATTTTCTTGATGTTTGTCGGCCGGATCGGGATTTTCTCCTTCCTTTTCTTAATACGTGGTAAAACTGTCAAGGAAAAATATAAATATCCAAGAGAGAAAGTAATAATCGGGTGAGAACCAAAGGTGTATTTTCATAACAGAAAATGCACCTTTTTTGCTTACAATACATTAGAAAAATAAGGTAATATAGGAGGAAAAGTATGTTAAAGGGAGGTCCCATATGCTTACACTTTATATTACAAGACACGGTGAAACACTCTGGAACACCGAGAAAAAATTGCAGGGATGGAAGGACTCGGAGCTGACAGAGAATGGGAAGCGGAATGGCCGACTGTTGGGTGAGCGATTAAAGGATATTGATTTTGCTGCGGTCTATTCGAGCCCAAGCCAACGTACACTAGCTACTGCCGAATTGATATTAGGGGAAAAGCAGACTACTATTTTACAAGACGAAAACCTCCGCGAAATCAATATGGGAGATTGGGAGGGACAGACCCACTCCTACCTGCAGGAGACATTCAAAGAAGCATACCATGCCTTCTGGAACTCGCCGCATCTCTATAGGCCGGAATCCGGGGAGAGTTTTGAACAGTTAGGGTGCCGGGTTGCGGGTTTTCTGCACCGTTTGAAGAACGACCATACAAGCGGTAATGTCCTGGTTGTAACCCACACCGTCCTTATTAAGGCATTATTGCTGCAAATGAAAAAGCTGCCGCTTGAGAAATTCTGGGAGGGAGCATACATTCATGATACGTGCCTGACAGTGATGGAACTGGACGGGGAGCAGGTGAACATCATCCTAGAGGGCGATGTTTCCCATCGAGAAGAGGTGGCGTTCCATTGACAGAAGGTAGGAAGGTTCGCAAAGCGGTCGGTGCGGTCATCTTTAAGGGAGAATACGTACTGCTTGTCAATAAAGTAATGGCAAGTTTACTAGAGGATTGGGATGGTCCTGACAAAGGGGAATGGGATTTTCCAAAAGGCGGTATAGAGCATAAGGATGGCAGCCTTGAAGAAGCCCTAATGAGAGAGCTGCATGAGGAAACAGGATCCTCCGAATTTAAAATTGTGCGGCATTTGGAGGAGAAAATCTGCTTCCTGTTTCCACCATTCATCGTGGAGAAAAGTGGCTATGAAAGACAGGAGACAGAAATGTTCCTGGTGGAATATCTGGGAGATGAGGAAAAGTTGCAACCAATTGATAGAGAGATAAGGGAAGCGAGATTCTTTAAAGTGGAACAAGTGGAAGGGCAATTGACGCATTCCGATACCAAGGAGTTATGGGGAAAAGTGAAGGATCAGATTCAATAGTGAAGCGGCCTGTGAAGGGCTGCTTCTTTTGTAGAGGATTTTGGTTGTTGAGCGGATCCAAGTCAGCGGTTTTTGTAGCTAGAAAACAGTTTTGTGCATATCTGCTCTCTTTTTCAGCGCAAATGGAGATTTTTCACCGTAAGTTCTCCAAAATCGGTTTGACCCCCTAATTCCTGACGAATTCTCCAAGAAGCTAAATGATTCTTAGTTTTTCATTTTTTCATTTCCTTCTTCACTTTTGACCTTTGCGGGTTAGTAAATGAAGAAGGAGAAATCCTGCATTCTTAAAGGCTTAAGGCCATTTCTTCGGGAAAGCCAATATCCTTATATTTCTCATAGAAATTTACGGGAGACATTCTGCCCAGGCTACCATGATATCGGCGGTGATTATAAAACTTCATGAACTCATCAATTTCATAGTAAGCCTCCTCAAAAAGTTCGAAATCATAACGCCTGAATAAATCTCTCTCTAAAATACTAAAAAACGATTCAATATAGGCATTATAATTTGGTGATCTGGGAGGAATCCTTTCATGAAAAACCTTATTTCTCTCGCAAAATTCACCAAAAAGATTACTGACAAATTGAGGTCCGTTATCTGTTCTTATCACAATACAATGATCATCCGTCTCCTCTAAAGCCTGTAACCCACGTCTAATAATGGCTTCATTAAGCATTCCCGTTATATCCTTGGCTGTGCATCTGGGTCCTCTGTAATATCCAACAATGGCGCGGTCAAAAACATCAATCGCACATGCGACAAAGAAAAACCTTCGGCTTCCTGAAATGGCCCCATATTTTATATCAAGCTGCCAAAGTTGATTAGGGGCAGTAACGAGCCGATTGCGGACAAATCTTTTTGGATACTTCGGATTACCCATTCGCTGGGGAAGGAGAATTCCTAATTTCCTGCATAACCTAGCGACCTTTTTATGATTAATTTGAAGGTCGTGGTGATCTTTTAGAAATTGAGTTAGATTCTTTACACCATATGTTTCGCCGTCCCCTTCGATGGCCTCCATTAGAAATTCTTCTATCTGCTCATCCGGAATGATTTCTCCTCTATTTGTTTTAGAGTAACCTGGAATCGGACGTCCTCTTTTTTCCTTAGCTACCGCAGCTTCTTCCATGCCATTATGGTAGTAATATAGGGATCGGTTAACCCCCGTTACCTCAGAAAGTTTAGTGATGTGAAACCCCTCCTTTGCCCATAGTCGAACCTCTTCCAAGACCGTCAGGGCCGGTACTGGGTTTTTTTTAATATGTTTCTAAGCATGGCAACTTCCAGCTCTTTTTCACCTAGGAGTTTCATGGCCTGTTCGTATTTAGCCTTCAGCTCTTCTTTTGTGGGTTCAGTAGAAACAATAGCTGATGTTGGATCCTCCATTTGTTCCCTTACCTCATCCTCATACTCTTTGATCCACTTCGTAAGGGTAGTCCGAGAAATTCCTGCATGACGGGCGATGGACGAGTAATTACCACTTTCTAAAGCCATTCGGACATAGTTTCTTTTGACTTCCTCCAAGGCTTCAATCTTTTTCTTTGGCATTGAAATTCCCCCTCCCTAATTCCTGTGATTTTATGTCTCTAGTGTACTGTTTTCAGTACAAATGTGTCCAAAGGAATTAGGGGGTCGTAGAGAAATTGTGCATAAAACGAAATTTTTGTGCGCATCATCCTTAAGTTTGTGCATAAGTAAAAATTAATCCCAGGTAACAATCGGCCTCATAGTGTGAATCGATGGTTTTTCCACAAAAAATTCCGAATTGTCCACAAAAACGGTGAAAAACCACTTGTAATAATGTATTATCCACAAGTAAAATCTCATTTTCCTGCAGTCGTATTCCAATGAAAGAAGGAGTTCAGCTCTCCATTATGGAAATAGTCCATAAAAAGAAGAGGAGGAGCGTCTTGCCATGCTTTTTAACCTAAAAGAAGCAATTGAAATACTCGAACGGACACCCAAAACGCTAGAGGCGATGCTTTCCGGTCTGACGAGTGACTGGCTGCAAAGCAACGAAGGGGAAGATACTTGGAATGTTGCTGAGGTGGTGGATCATCTCATTGAATGTGATAAAACAAATTGGATTCCGAGAATGGAGTCTATCCTGAACGATGAAGAGATGAAGCATTTTCCACCGTTTGACCGCTTTTCACTTCTAAACGGGCAAGAAAGTAAGACCATCAAACAAGCTTTGCAGGAATTCGCTTCACTCAGGGAGCACAATGTCACCAAGCTGAAAGAGCGGTATACCAGCGATCGGCTTTTGAACTTAAGAGGCATCCATCCTGAATTCGGGGAAGTGAAATTAAGAGAGCTTCTGGCTACATGGGTGGTGCACGACCTGACCCATATCAGCCAGATCGTCCGGGTCATGGCGAAGAGATACCAGACCGACGTGGGACCGTGGGAGGCTTATTTAAGCATATTGAAAAATAAATGATCAGCTGGAATTTGAGGTGATTAAATGTCCATAAAAGGTCTCAACCATTTCCTTTTTTCCGTATCCAATCTGGAAAAGTCGATTGAATTCTATAAAAATGTATTGGAGGCGAAGCTGCTCCTAAAAGGGAGGATCACCGCTTATTTCGATCTCCATGGTATGTGGCTGGCTCTTAATGAAGAGAAAGACATACCTCGTAATGAAATCAGCCAATCATACACCCATATAGCGTTTTCTATCGATGAGGCGGAAATTGTGGAAATGTACGAAAAGCTGAAGCGTTGTAATGTGAATATCCTTTCAGGACGTCCAAGGGATAAGCGAGATAAGCAATCCATTTATTTTACAGATCCGGATGGCCATAAGTTTGAGTTTCATACCGGGACTTTGCAGGATCGATTGGATTATTATAGGAAAGAAAAAACGCATATGGAGTTTTTTGATTAACCTAAATATAGAACCGTCAGCTACATTCTCCCATGAAACCATTTTTTCTACCTTCCGTCTAAAGAATAAAGGGGGATTGAGTATGAAAAAAAGCAGGTACATATATGCATTATTAATTTTCATCATTATGCTAACGGCACTTTCCTATCCAGGTAAAACATCCGCCACATCGTGGGCCTATCCGTTTGTGGTGTACGAGGGGTACGTATATGTGGTAAGTGAGGAGAGTGTAGGGGAAGAGGAAGTGGAGAAGGAAATAGGTAGCGTCACGCAGTATTCCGACATGGCGAGCCTTCCCGGCAACTTCTCGAATGCCTATCCTGTAGGAACAAAATATTACTCCATCAAGGGTGTCAGCACCGAGGATATGATAGCGGTGGAAGAGTCGGAAGGAAGTTTTTTAAAAGCGGAACGGGATGGGAAGTATGCACCGATGATAGAAGCTGAGAGTTCGGAAGAAGAGGGGATGAAACGGGTTGATGTCTCCTTGATCCTGATTTTCTCTCTGGGAGTATTGGTTTTCGCGGTATTTATCGTATGGATAATGATAAAAGGAAGAAAAAGAGAGTAAGCAGACCTTATCAATCAGGCCTGCTTTTTAATTTATCTACATAATGATATAATTGCTTCAAAACATAGGGCGTCGCCATCTCAATCCTTAAATTCGCATTTTTTGTCGAATGAAAAGCAGGGATTTGATGGTGTTTATAGAAATACTACATTAATTCACATTTTTTAGCTCATTCCATATAGAAAAAAAAAGCGAGGAGAGTTTATTAAATGAAGGTGAAGTTTAACCGCAATTCGGAACTGACACATTTTATTAAAGAAAATCAAGATAAGTTCGAGGCAAAGCTGCTCTCAGAAGCGGTCAATGTAGCGGGAAAAATCAATGATATTTTGAACACCGGAAATATTGACCTTTTGAAGAATGCACAAAACCTGGTCATCTATGTTGTAGAAGAGAAAGAGCAAGAACTGATTGATTTTGCAAGTTTTGAGGGAGTGGCATGGGCACAGCATGCCTTGACGCTATCTTTTAAGCTTGAATGGGTACAGGCAATCAGACGTACTCTATGGCATTTCCTACATAAGTACGAAAAATTCAACAGTAAAAATTTCACCAGAGACGATTTCTTTGATCTGGAAAAAAAGGTCAATGATTCCATCGACTCTTTCATTAACAATTTTTTCCTCAGCTATTCCGAATACAAGGATGAGCTGTTGAACTCCCAAAGAAAGCTTGTCGAGCATCTATCCGTTCCAATCATACCTGTCAGTCCGACAGTTGCGGTATTACCTTTGATCGGGAACATCGATGATTACCGTATGCAGACGATTGAAGAAAAAGTGTTGATGGATATTTCCAGACTGAAGCTTGAAACACTGATAATGGATCTATCAGGATTGACCGAAATGGATGAAGATGTAATCGTCCAGTTTGAAAATATTCTGAGCGGTGTAACGATGATGGGATGCAAGGCAGTCATCACAGGATTGCGCGCGGAACTAGTAAGAAACATGATTCGTTTAGGAGTGACCTTCAACAATCAGGCCGAAACCCACGGGACCCTGCAGCAGACGTTGAAAAAATATTTGGTTGTGTAATAAAAGTGGCCATCCACATTGGATGGGCCACTTTTTGCAATTTAATGGACATTACTCCACAAACTCTATATGTAATCCCGCTACCTCCAAGCAATAAAGCCTGCCCCCATACGCACAGCCGCCATCAATTCCGATGATCTTATTTTCACCAAAATAGACCTCGGGCTTCTGATGCAAATATTTTACCGGGGTGTGACCAAAGACAACCGTCTTTTCTCCGTTGTAGCCTTTATGGAACTCCTCGCGGATCCAAACCAGTGTATATGGCTCAGTCGAGTGTATGGGAGTTTCCGGATGGACACCGGCATGGACAAAAATATGTGTGTCCGTTTCATGGTAGAAGGGAAGCCCTTTGAGGAATTCTATATGTGGACGGATCTCATCATTCATATCGATTTGCTCTGGTATCTCATCTGTCGTATACCAAAATTTCGCATCGTCCTTCTCGATTTCATAGCCGTAATTCTGTAGGGTTTTGATTCCTCCATTATAGAACCATCTCTTCAATGCCTTCGGGTCATCGTTATCCTCAAACGCATCAATCATCATTTTATCATGGTTGCCCATCAAGGCAATCGCGCCTTCTGACGTCAGTTCCATCACCTTGTCCAGAACCGCCCTGGAGTTGGGACCCCGGTCGACATAATCGCCAAGGAGAAGCAATTGGTCCTTGTCTTTGCTATAGTTTACTAGTTTCAAAAGTTTCTCGAATTTGTCCATATCACCATGAATATCACTGATGGCGAGCATGCGTTTCATCCAGATCACGTCCCTTTCTTGAGGAAATTCTATCATAATTTTCTGAAATATGGGTATTCAAGTGCTTGGAGGTTTGCATTAAAATAGAATTATTGTGAAAAACGGGGGGATTGTCATGAGGAGCATTCCGAAAAATATCAATTTAATTGTGGATGAAATGATTGAAGAAATAGAAACAGCACTGCCGAAGTTTCTTCAAGGATTTTACATATATGGTTCCATCTCATTAGGCGCTTATCAAAATGGATTCAGTGACATTGATTTTATTGCACTAATCAATCAACACCCAACAGATAATGAATTACAAAGGGTGAAAGATATCCATAAGCAAATGCACAATAAGTTTTCTGGTTCGATTTTGGATGGTTATTATCTCGTGAAAGAAGAAATGGAAGCAGAAAATCAACGGATCATTCCCAGCTATTATTTTTCAGAGGGAAAGTTTAAAGGCGAGAGAAGCTTCCATAAAGATTCTATTGATGCCTTTCAGTTAAAAAAATACGGAATGATCATAATGGGTCAGCGGGTCGACTACTCTGTGGACTTTGATATTGTATTGAAAAGTCAGAAGGATAACATCCATACATACTGGCAAAATTGGCTGGATGGTTGCAAGAGATTTCCTTCCATCAACTATTTTGGTTCCTTTGTGAGTATCAGATCGATTGAATGGGGTGTGCTTGGAGTAACCCGACTGTTCTATACCATCCGGGAAAAGGATATGACATCCAAGGTAGGTGCGGGGGAATATGCACTTGGGACCGTTCCGGAAAAATGGCACAAAATCATTCAAGAAGCTATAAGATGGCGAAAAGGAGAAAAGAAATCCCTATATCGCTCTGCCAGGAAAAGACGTGCTGATGCGTTGGCGTATATGGAGTATGTGATAGGGGAATGCAATGCGCTGGCTGACAAGTGTGGGAGAGGATGACATACTTCTCCTTTAATCGCTAGAAGTCCCAAACATGTCCCTTCACTTAAATCTATCATAGGTAAATGTCATGCTCCGACACTATAAACACATCGAAACACCAACTTTTATGCTTGTCTTCAAAAAAACTTTACGATCGCAACCCCAGTTATACCAACACTTCCAGCCCCCAACATGACATTTGTCATACTCTGCATATGACACCTGCTACTAATAATTTTTTTCCCTTTGTTTATAATGTGAAATAACAACATTAAGAAGAAGGGAATTTGAATATATGAACTCACAAAACAATACAAAAACGTTAAAAAAGCAAGTGGCTCCCTTTGAACAATCACAGACAATGAAAAGTGTATGGCAAATCATTAATACTCTAGGACCATTCTTTCTATTATGGTACCTTGCCTATATCAGTCTTTCTGTTTCCTATTGGTTGGCGCTCGTTCCGATGGTTCTCGCAGCCGGCTTCATGACACGCGTGTTCATCATTTTCCATGACTGCACGCATCACTCTTTCTTTAAAAACCGTAAATGGAACCGAATCGTCGGGACCATCACTGGTGTGTTGACACTGTTCCCTTATGAGCAATGGGGACATGAGCACTCTGTTCACCACGCAACAAGTGGTAACCTTGATAAGCGAGGGGTAGGCGACATCTGGACGCTTACAGTGGAAGAATATAATGCAGCAACATTAAAGACCAAAATCGGTTATCGTTTATATCGCAGTCCTTTTGTCATGTTCGTACTTGGACCTATCTGGGTATTCGCTTTTAAAAATCGCTTTAACCGTAAAGGTGCTCGTAAGAAGGAGCGCAACAATCTATACTTGACGAATGTTCTGATTGTGGCTGTTATCGCGCTGCTCTGCTGGGCAATCGGCTGGCAGTCATTCCTGATCGTACACGGCACGATCTTCATGGTAGCCGGATCCATCGGCATCTGGTTGTTCTATGTACAGCATACATTCGAGGATTCCTATTTTGAGCCGGATCAAGAATGGGAGTATGTGCTGGCAGCAGTAGAAGGAAGCTCTTTCTACAAGCTACCGAAGCTTCTTCAATTCCTGACTGGGAACATCGGTTTCCACCATGTTCACCATTTAAGTCCGAGAGTACCGAACTATATGCTTGAAGAGGCACACAAGAATACGCCTCCTTTGGAAAATGTACCTACAATCACGCTTGCGACAAGCCTTCGTTCCCTGAAGTTCCGTCTTTGGGATGAAACGACTAAGAACTTTGTCACATTCAGAGAAGCAAAAAGAATGGTGAAACGCAGCATGAATGCAGAAATGAAACCTGAACTATAAAATGTTCCATCAGGAAGGCTCCTCTTAAATCTTAGGGAGCCTTTCGTTAAAATCAGCCACCCGATAAGGAGAGACCATCCATGATTCGAATTGTCATAGCGGAAGATCAAGAAATGTTGCTTGGGACCATAGGATCCCTCCTCAATTTGGAAGAAGACATGGAAGTTGTCGGGCAGGCGCGCAATGGAAAAGAAGCGCTGAGGCTGGTGGAAGAAAGACAGCCGGATGTTTGCATCATGGATGTGGAAATGCCGGAGATGAGCGGGCTTGAAGCTGCTGAAGCTTTGAAGGAGTCGGAATGCAAGGTGATCATCATGACGACCTTTGCAAGGGACGGATATTTCCTTCGGGCAAGAAATGCAGATGTCCGTGGCTACCTGCTGAAGGATGGCCCGAGTGAAGAATTAGTGGACGCTGTACGGTTAATTATTGAAGGAAAAAGAATCTATGCACCGGATCTTGCAGACGATGCGGTTGAATCAGACATGGATCCTCATGTGAATGAGCTGGAAGAGCAAAATGTGGTTCTTCGGCCGACACCCATCCGTGCAGTTAAAAATTATTTATCCAATATTGTCAGCTAAAGGCCATTCACCTTGTATTCGAGGTGGATGGTCTTTTTTTGTGGCTGTTTTCGCATGCATAGTTGTTTTTGACGTATCCAACTTAAACACATAATATTATTCACTTTCGTGCTCTTTTCCCGTGTAGTAGATTATTTTCTCTTTGAATTATATGGTGGATAAGTGCTGTGAAAAATCCAAAAGCCGATTTTTCACGGACATAAGCAACAAACTTTACGAAAAGAGCCTTTTTGTGGATGATTGAAAAAATATAGGGCGGGTATTATATAGAAATGTCGAAAAAGAATACACAGGAGGAGGAATCAGGAATGAGTAAACATATATTAATGGTAGTAACAACAGCGGATAAAATGAAGAACGGGAACGAAACAGGACTTTGGCTTTCCGAATTTGGAGAAGCTTACGTGGAATTCAAGAAAGCGGGTTACGAGGTTACTGTGGCAAGCCCAAAAGGTGGAAAAGCGCCGGTTGATGCCCGAAGTCTGGAGGGTGGGGAAATACCTCAGGAAATCCTGGATACGGCCCAATACCTGGAGGACACCATCAAACTCGATGAAGTGATCGACTCATCGAAATTCGATGCCATCTTCCTTCCTGGCGGACACGGAACGATGTTTGACTTCCCTGATAACATATACCTGCAGGACCTGATTCGTGACATGTATGAAGAGGGCAAGATTGTAGCAGCCGTATGCCACGGGCCTGCAGGACTTGTGGGCGTGAAGCTATCCGATGATACCCCACTTGTTGAAGGTAAGACTTTGACTGCATTTACAGATGAGGAGGAACGCGAAACAACGCTCGACAAGGACGTGCCATTCCTACTAGAAACCCGTCTTCGTGAGCTTGGAGCGGAATTCATAGCCAAGGATAATTGGGCAGATCATATGAAAGAGGACAGGAAGCTGATTACAGGGCAGAACCCGCAGTCCACCATCAGTGTGGCAAAAGAGGTAGTGGAGCGGTTAGGTTAATCTGATAAGCTATCGGATTTAGAAGTCTAATATATCCTTAAAATGGAGCAGGCAGGAAAAACTAACGTTTTTCCTGCCTGCTTTTATTATTTAATCATGCAAGGCTCCTTTTTCCCTTTTAAACCCATATGGTAAGGTTCGCACACTTATGATAGATTAATAAGAATAGTAAGATTATTGTGAGAACCAATAGATTACGAGACGATCTATTTTATGGAGGGGCCATATGTTCTTTTCTTTACGCAATCGTATATTTCTTATTTTTACTTTATTGTTGACGGTTCCCTTTTTAGTATTGTCCTTTCTGATCCCTAGCTGGTTTACTTCCATCATGGAGAATCAGACCAAAAGCTCGACGCAGGATATGATGGATCAGTACTCGCTGTATATTGATTCCATTACGAGGCAGGCGGAGGATCTGGGAAAACAGGTACTTGTCGATCAGACCACACAGCAATGGCTGCGCATGGAACGGGAGAATACGGGTGTTACCGAAACCGAGCGCCTCATGATGAAAAATGAGCTGAGGGGCCAGCTTTCCTCGATGGTCATAAACAACTCCAATACGATGTCCTTCTCCATTTTCCTTAATGACGGAACTGGCTTGTGGACGGATAATCCATCTTTGCAGAAAATGAAGTGGTATGAAGACTTCCCCAATGATGATCAGCGTTGGATCAAAACGCATACGGATGAATTCCAGCATCGAAATGAAATGAGCGAGGTTCCCATAAACAGCTATCTCCTACCATTGTTCGATATCAACACTATGGAGCTTGCCGGTGTGATAAAGGTGAATTTCCCTTCTGCTCTGCTTGAAACGGCGCTAAGCAAGATACAGCTCGGCGAAAGCGGACGTGTTTATCTTTTGAATGGTGCAGGAGAAAATGTCCTATCCGGAAAGGTCGAAACTCCTGAACATGTATTGAGGGAGAGCCTGGCTCGTATACAAGGGGGCAGGCCGAATGAAGGACTGCTCGAAATGAATCATGATGGGGAGGAATACCTTGTATTCTATCAAAAACTTACAATAGGGGATTGGATTCTATTCAGCGAGATTACGAAATCGGAATTATTCCATAAAATTGATCAGTTGCAGAATAAACTCCTTCTGACAAGTGCCTTCATTTTCATTTTGACGGGAATTGCCTCCTTTCTGCTTTCTTCCAATATCGTCAGTCCCTTGGGGAAGCTGGCAAAAGCGATGAAGCATATGGAACGGGGGGATTTTGACCGCGCCAAGCTGGTGATGCCCACCATCAAATCGGACAATCATGAGGTTGGCTATCTCGTAAAGGTGTTCAATCAGACCATCCACAGGTTGAATAGGTTGATAAAAATAGAGTACGAGGCAAACATCCGCAGAAAAGATGCCGAGTATAAAGCATTACTTCTTCAAATCAATCCACATTTTATGAACAACACATTGGAAATCATCGGCGGGCTGGCTGCACAGGGTATGAATAAAGAGGTCATGAATGTCACTGTCTATCTTGGCCGCATGATGAGATACTCCTTGGATACGTCAAGTGATGTAGTGACATTAGGAGAAGAAATCAACTATATCCGAAATTTTACGGATATATTGAAAGTCAGGTATGAAGATAATATTTCCATTGAAGTGGAGGAGGATCCTGATACGAGATCGCTCCCGATCATCCGGTTTGTGGTACAGCCGCTTGTGGAAAATGCTGTGAAATACAGTTTTATCGAAAATACACATGCTGTCATAAAAATAGAGACCAAAAAGGCAGATAACCATATCTACATTTCAGTGGAAGACAATGGCGTAGGGGTGTCAGAGGAAGTGATTACCGAGCTGTTGCATTCCTACAAGAACAACGAACTCAATGAAGTTCTGGCAAGTAAAGGGAGCAGCATCGGATTGAAGAACGTCCTGGGGAGATTGAAGTTGTATTATGGCCAGGATTTTTCGTTTGAAATCCAATCAAAAGCACAGAAAGGCACAAAGGTAACATTGTGTATAAGACTAAAGGGGGATATACATGATGAAAGTGTTGATAACGGATGATGAGGTTCAGATCCGTAAAGGGTTGAGGATGAAGGTGGAATGGGAAGAGGAGGGATTCGAAATTGTCGGGGAGGCTTCGAATGGAAAAGAGGCACTCGATTTGCTCGGGAGGATGGATGTGGATATCGTCCTGACAGATGTCAGAATGCCGATCATGGACGGAATGGAATTTGTAAAACGATGCAGTCAGCAGCATCCGCAGGTCAAGGTGATCGTCCTTTCCGGCTATTCTGATTTTGATTATGTTCGTTCCTCCATGATTGAGGGAGTGAAGGACTACTTGTTAAAGCCGGTATCACCAGATGAATTGATGGAAGCACTTCTTCGAATCAGGAGTGAGCTGCTAGCGGAAAAGCAGAAGGAAAAGGAATCCGAACAGATGAACCGCCTTGTACATAACCAGTTTGAAGAAATGAGAGAACAGTATCTGCTATATTTAGTCAAAGAGGAATGGTCGGAGCTTAATATTGCACAGGAGAGATTGCGACAGCTGCAGCTCGAGGATTTTGCAAATGAAAAGGTGCAAGTGCAGTTTGTCACCGTGGAAATCAGAGAGTCCGAGAGCACTTCCAGTTCCGGCTGCTTAAAGGAGCTTTGGCTGCCTTTCCGCATGCTATGCAAGGAAATTGCGGAACGAAAGGAAGGTACACATTCTTTTTATGATGCAAACTATTCCCACATGATTCATTTTATCCACAGGATTGATTCTGAACATTTGACACGCAAATCGCCATTCATAATGGATTTGCAGCGCACCGTAAAAAAGTACCTCGGCTTGGAAACGGTGATTGGAATCGGAAAAGAGGTGACGGGACAGGCTGCTTTCAAGACAGGCTATATTGCTGCCTTGCTTTCATGGAGTCAAAGTCAGCTTGGTTCTAAGTCACAGGTGTTAGAAGGTGCTGTGCAACAGGAAAAGCTCGAATTCTCCACAGATTATGAAAAAAGGCTGATCAATGCAATCGAACATGCCAACCAGGACGCTTTTATCTCCAATGTGAAAGCGGTATTGGGGTATACAACCAGTCAGTCGGCACTGACATTTTCCCTCTCAGCCAATCGGATCCTTTTCCTGTTGAGTGCCCATGCGAGAAAATATGAGATAGATACGAATGAAATCCATGATAGAATCTGGAATTGCCAGCAGAGTATCTGGGAATTGAATTCCCAAAGCAGAGTAATCGAACAACTTACAGAACTCGCGCAGTCCATCATCAGGAAGGTCCAGGAAGTCAGGAGCTCTTCGAATGGATCCATGATAGTGGAAAAGGTGCGGCGGTATTTGGAACAGCATTATGCAAGTGAAATTTCCCTGACCACCTTATCGGATCAGTTTCATATCAATAGTGCCTACTTATCAGAAATGTTCAAAACTCATATCGGCAAGAATTTCAGTGATTATCTGATAGGACTGCGACTTGAAAAGGCCGAGCAGCTACTCAGGGATCCGCAATTAAAAATAATCGATGTAGCCCATCTGGTCGGGTTCTCCAATTCCGGATATTTCAGCACCGTTTTTAAAAAGCATTATGAGCAGACTCCGGTCGAATACAGGAAGTCCCGTAGGATGCATGTCTAAAGAAGGAAAGGGTATGATGATGAAAAAAAGGCTGACCATTGGAATCGTAACGGGCATTATACTGATTATTGCAGCCTATGTGTTGTCTTTTTTCACCCTTTTCCCCGACAGCTCCACCAATTCGGGAAAGGAAGAAGCGAAAGACAAGCACGTGACGGAATTGACGTTCTGGAGAAACTATGGGAACTCTCTGGAGAACAGGGCTTACAGGGAGATTGTTGCTGCATTTGAAAAAGAACATCCTCATATAAAAATCAATATGGTTTCCATTCCATACGGAGATTATGAGCTGAAGCTGAGAACGGAAATTGCAGCCGGAAATCCCCCTGATATTATGGCGATTGACAGTCCAAATTTGGCGGTTTATGCAAATTCCGGTTCGCTTTTATCGATTGACAAGCAAATGAGGGCGGAAGGGAATATGGAAGATATCCCTGAGACCACGCTGATGGGGATGACGTATGAAGAAGAAATCTATTTAGCGAGTATCGTCGAGTCTGGTGTGGCTCTATTTTATAATAGACATATTTTCAGAGAAGCAGGTGTCCCTTTTCCGTCCAAGGATCAGCCATTGACCTGGAATGAAGTGGTGGACATTGCGAAGAAATTGAACAACCCTTCAAAGGAAATCTATGGCATTGATCCTGCCCAGGGATTCAGTGACGGGGAATCCCCGACCTATTTCAAGCTGCCTATATTATGGCAGTTCGGAGCGGAAGTATTAAGTCCCGACGGTAGCACAGCGGAAGGCTATTTGAATTCAGAAGAGGCTCTCGAAGCACTGCAATTTTACCAGGACCTTTACTTCACACATAAGGTGGCAGCGGTTGAGCTGCCGACAGATCCGTTTGTCGAGGGGCATCTTGGCATGTCGGTAATGGGTTCCTGGACATTGGCAGACTATGAAAAGAGCGAATCGGATTTCAAATTGGGGAAGGATTATGGGATCGCCCCGTTACCGAGGGCAAAGAACCAGGTTGTTCCAAACGGAGGATGGGCCCTTGGGATCTCACAGAAAACGGATTTCCCTGACGAGGCATGGGCGTTTGTCAAATATGCAACAAGCTTTGAAGGAGCAAAAAAATATGTAGAAATCACAGGGGATATACCTGCAAGATATTCTGTTGCAAAGGAGTTCCCTGAGCTGAATCAGTACCCTAAAAAGATCTTTGTTACTCAGGCGCAGAACTACTCCAAGAATCGCCCGGTCACACCGGCCTATCCTGTGGTCAGTGTGGCGATCAAGGAATTGTTTGAAGATGTGGGAATCTCGGGCCAAAATGTGAAAGAGGCAGCGGACGAAGCGATAGAAAAGATAAACAATGGGTTGAAGGCCTTCGAAGATTAATAAGTAACTAGTATCCCCCGGCGATGTTGGCTGGGGGATTTTTTTATCCAAAAATATTAGAATGTCAGTCCCAAAGATATTGCAATATTCCGTTCAGGGATTTTGTTATATTTTTAATCAGATAATGAAAACGCTTTATTTGTTGAGAAGAAATCTTACAAAAGGAGGTTGCCAGCATTGCAGGAAATAGTGAAGGCTGAGAAAGATACTGCCACGAAAATCAAAATGGAAAGTAAAATGGCGAAGAAGCTGAACTACATGAAAAAGAACTATATCCTTTACCTGCTCATCGCCCCAGCTATTATTCTAACCATCATCTTTAAGTACATCCCGATGTACGGAGCAACCATTGCATTCAAGGATTTCAGTCCGATCAAAGGAATCTTGGGAAGCGAGTGGGTTGGTCTGAAGCATTTTACCAGCTTTCTCACCTCACCGAATTTCATGGAAATTTTCATGAATACGCTCAAACTGAGTTCCTTTGAGCTCCTGATAGGCTTTCCGATCCCGATTATTTTGGCTCTGATGCTGAATCAGGTGAGGAGGGCAAAGTTCAAGAAAAACATTCAACTGGTCCTTTATGCACCACATTTCATTTCTGTGGTTGTCATTTCGGGGATGGTGTTTCTCTTTCTTTCCCCAACTGGACCGATCAATGCGATTCTGACGATTTTCATGGATCAACCAGTATCGTTCATGTCAGATCCTGATTCGTTCCGTTCGATTTATATCTGGTCCGGTGTCTGGCAGGGAGCGGGCTGGGCGTCAATCATCTATATTGCAGCATTGGCCAATGTCGATCCGCAGCTGCATGACGCTGCAACGGTGGACGGGGCATCACTCCTTCAGCGGATCTGGCATATCGATCTGCCGACGTTAAAACCGGTTATGGCGGTCCTATTTATTCTCGCTGCCGGTGGAATCATGGCGATCGGATTTGAGAAAGCCTACCTGCTACAAACTGCCATGAACATCCCGTCATCAGAGATCATCCCAACCTATGTTTATAAGCGGGGATTGCAGGCAGGCGACTATTCTTTTGCAACAGCGGTGGGTCTGTTTAACGCCATCATTAATGTAGCACTACTCATTTTTGTCAATAAAGTGGTGAAAAAATTGAATGAAGGTGAAGGACTTTTATAGAAAGGAGGTCAATAGATGAACAACGCAAGAAGTGACCGAATGCTGCTACTGATAAATAAAGTACTGCTCAGTATGGTGGTGATGATCGTTCTGCTTCCTCTTTTATATGTACTACTGGCTTCCTTTTTAGAGCCGAACGTTATACTCAGGAAGGGGCTTTCACTCCAAGCTTCCGACTGGACGCTTGAGGGGTATAAAAGGATTTTTTCCGATGGAACGATTGTAAGAGGCTTCATCAACTCGATTCTGTACTCAACCGGATTCACGATTGTCACCGTCCTGGTCTGCATACTGGCTGGCTACACGCTATCGACGGATGACCTCGTCGGAAAGAAAGCGATCATGGTTTTCTTCATTATTACAATGTTCTTTAACGGTGGATTGATTCCGACCTATCTGGTGGTACGGGACCTTGGGATGCTGAATACAGTCTGGGCCATCATTATTCCAAATGCCATCAATGTCTGGTTCATCATTCTCGCACGAACCTATTTCAAGGCCATTCCGAAAGAACTGAAGGAAGCGGCAAGAATTGACGGGGCATCGGAGTTCAAGATTTTCTTGAAAATCGTTTTCCCTCTGTCCAAGCCAATCATCTTTGTACTCGCTTTATATGCATTCATCGGTCAGTGGAATGCCTACTTTGATGCCATGATTTATCTTGAGGACCGCGAGCTGTATCCATTGCAGCTGGTGCTCAGGTCGATTCTGATCCAGAACGAAGTACAGCCTGGCATGATCGGCGATCAGCTGGCAAGAGCCGAGCTTCAGAAGATATCAGAAATGATCAAGTATTCCTCGATTGTCATTGCCAGCTTGCCATTGATGATCATGTATCCATTCTTTCAGAAATATTTCGAAAAAGGCGTGATGGTTGGGTCTTTAAAATAGGCTCTTTTCGTAAAGTTTGTTGCTATAAGAATTGGGCTGAACTAAAGATAAGATGTCAACATTAAACACCCTGTTGGTCTTCGTTCCAGGCGTTCGCTTATCCTAAGGCGGCCTCGGGAGCCTCCTCGGTGCTGCGCACCTGCGGGGTCTCCCTTGACACGCTGCTCCCGCAGGAGTCTCACACCTTGCACTCCAACCAACAGGGGCGACTCATAGTGAAAAATGTCCCTTACTAAATCTACAAATATTACATTTTATCTTTTTATCACAATATTTCAATTCAATAGCGAATATAGTTGGTTTTTAAGCTCTTCCTAATCTTCCTAATAGCAAATAATGTTTAACTCGTGAGTTGATTGTAGCGGAGGAAACTTGACTCCTGCGGGAGAGTAGAGGGCATGGGAGACCCCACAGGCGAAGCCGAGGAGGCTCCCATCCGTCCCCGCGGAAAGCAAGTGTCCGGAGCGGAAATCAACGGGCTACATTTGATATGTACATTTAATTTAAATAGCAACATTGAATGCGAAAACAACCTTAAAATAAAACAAGCAGAGTGAGGGGTTAATGATGAGAAAAACGGTGAAAACAATGTCTGCGGTATTGCTTTCGGGAATGTTGATTGCAACAGGCTGCAGCAACAAAAGCAGTGGAAATGCTGCTTCGGAGGACTATAAGCTATCCGACGTATCCTTTCCTTTAGAAGAAAAAGTAAGCCTGAAGTTTATGACAAACAGCTCTCCAATGGCACCTACCGATCCAAACGAAAAGCTTATCTATCAGCGTTTGGCCGAGCAAACAGGAGTCGACATCGAATGGAAGAACTACACACATGATACTTTCATCGAAAAGAGAAACCTGGCCATCGCAAGCGGTGAGCTTCCGGATGCCATCCTGAATGCCAGCTATAGTGACTATGAATTGTTGAAGCTGGCAAAGGACGGGGCAATCGTCCCGGTTGAGGAACTGATTGAAAACCACATGCCAAATCTGCAAAAAGTGCTGGAGGCAGCGCCGGAATACAAAGCGATGATGACCGCACCAGACGGGCATATCTATTCCTTCCCATGGATTGAGGAGCTAGGTGCTGGGAAGGAGAGTATCCACTCTGTAGACTGCTTCCCTTGGATCAATGTGGAGTGGCTCGATAAGCTAGGCTTGGAAATGCCGACAACAACCGAAGAATTAAAAGAGGTTCTAATCGCTTTTAAAACACAGGATCCAAACGGCAACGGTGAAGCAGACGAAATCCCGATGTCCCTGATCATCAATGATGGCGGGCAGGACCTTTCCTTCCTATTCGGATCATTCGGATTAGGTGACAACTGGGATCATACCGTGGTAAGCAATGAGGGGAAGTGATTTTCACCTCTGCACAAGAAGGTTATAAGGAAGGAATCAAATTCTTCAACGAGCTTTATAATGAAGGTTTGATCGATATTGAAGCGTTTGAACAGGACTGGAACACGTACCTGGCGAAAGGGAAAGAAGAGCGATATGGACTATACTTCACTTGGGATAAGGCGAACATTACCGGGATGAATGATAAGTATGACCTGATGCCTGCACTTGCAGGTCCGGACGGCCATAAAAATGTGGCGAGAACGAACGGCATGGGCTTTGACAGAGGAAGAATGGTCATCACCAGCGCCAACAAAAATCTCGAGCTCACAGCAAAATGGATCGACCAGCTGTATGACCCGCACCAATCCGTCCAGAACAACTGGGGGACGTATGGCGACGACAAGCAGCAGAACATCTTTGAAATGGATGAAAGTGCAAATATGCTCAAACACCTTCCACTGAATGGGACGGCTCCTGTAGAATTAAGGGAGAAAACATCCATCGGCGGACCGCTGGCTATTTTGGATGAGTATTATGGCAATGTTACAACGAAGCCAGACGATGCAGCATGGAGACTTGGATTAATGAAAGATGTGATGGTTCCAGACATGAAGGCGGAGAATATTTATCCGAGAGTATTCTTCTCGCTTGATGAGCTGGATCGCCTCTCCAAAATTGAAGCGGACCTCATTCCATACGTCCACAGAAAGAAAGCCGAATGGATCACCAATGGCAATGTGGAAGCGGAATGGGAAGAATATTTAGCGGAATTAGAACGCTACGGGTTATCCGAATGGCTTGAAATCAAACAGGCAGGTTATGACCGAAACCAAGAATAATAGAGTTTGAAAAATAGGGAAGGCTGTACAGAGTTTGGCAGGTACAGCCTTTTTCAATACGCTGCCTTAATAAAGGAGGAAATTATAATGAAGGTGACATATCAAGAAAAGCATCGCCCACAATATCACTTTTCACCAGCAAAGAATTGGTTGAACGATCCGAACGGCATGGTGTATTTTAACGGGGAGTATCACCTTTTCTATCAGCACCACCCTTTTGGAACGACGTGGGGACCAATGCACTGGGGCCATGCCATCAGTAAGGACCTGGTTCATTGGGAGCATCAGCCTATTGCCTTGGAACCAGATGAACATGGCGCGATTTTCTCCGGTAGTGCCGTGGTGGACTGGAACAATACAACCGGCTTCTTTCCAGATGAACCGGGATTGGTTGCCATCTATACAAGTGCTGGAACCTATCCTGATTCCGAGCGTCCACGCCAACGTCAAAGCATCGCCTACAGCAAGGACTCCGGAAGAACGTGGATCAAGTATGAGGGAAACCCTGTCTTATCCGATGAAAACATTACCGATTACCGAGATCCGAAAGTCTTTTGGCATGAGGAAACAGATAAATGGGTGATGGTATTAGCCACCGGGCAATCCCTGATGTTTTATACTTCCCCGAATCTTATAGATTGGGAGTTTGCCAGTGAATTTGGAAATACAGCAGGTTCACATGCCGGAGTCTGGGAATGTCCAGACCTTTTCAGACTGCCAGTGGATGGTGATGAGCACCGCCAGAAATGGGTCCTCCTTGTAAGCATCGGAGATAACCACGATTTCAAGGAAGGCTCCAGAACCCAATACTTTGTCGGGGAATTCGATGGCTCTGTTTTCGTGAACGATAATTCCGATGAGACCATACTTTGGCTTGATTATGGAAGAGATAATTATGCGGGAGTAAGCTGGTCGGATATTCCCTCAACTGATGGCAGAAGGATCTATATCGGCTGGATGAGCAACTGGCGCTATGCGAATCTGGTTCCAACAAAAGGCTGGAGAAGTGCGATGACACTGCCACGGGAGCTGTCACTGGTGTCCTGTGAGGAAGGCGTCCGTCTCGTTCAGAAGCCTGTTGAGGAAGTGAAGGTGCTGCGAAATAAAACTGATATCTACGAAAATTTGATTGTGGAAGCCCATGGATCTATCTATGACCTAGTGAGTGATAGTTTGGAAATAGTGGCGGAATTTGAAGTGCAGGATGCTTCGGTGTTTGGAATTATTCTTCGAAACGCTAACGGCGAAAAGCTGGTAGTCAGCTATGATGTAGGCAAGGAAATCTTGGCAGTGGACCGGACGCATGCCGGGGACAACAGTTTTTCCGATTCATTTGCAGCTGTCCAGGAGGCGAAGGTCAACGCGGTGGGCAGCAAAGTCAAGCTGCAAATCTTTCTCGATGCATCGACCATCGAAGTGTTTGCGAACGACGGGGAAGCTGCATTTACTAGCCTCGTGTTTCCAAAGGAAGCGTATCAGGAGCTTCAGCTATTTGCTGAGGATGGTACTGTAAAAATTGAAAGTTTGAAATTGACGGAAATGAAGTCTATTTGGGGGGCATAAGGTATTCGGTAATCGTACTGCTATTCGATACTGGCAGTCTGGGGAGAGATTAGTCGAAAACTGGATTTGTTAGAATGATGGACGAAGCTGTTAGAATGATTGTGAAATCTGTTAGTATGATCAGCTAAGCTGTTAGAATGTTACTCGAATCTGTTAGAATAGGCATATAATAATCCTATTCAAACAGGCAACATCAATATATACCGAGCAGGGGCGGAAACTTGTTTGAATAGGTTGCTTTTTTGCGGTTTCTGCCCTGTTTCTTACCCTTTACCACCTTAAAATTTACTATCACTAAAAGGACGGTGATCCAACATTGAGCGGATCCATTTTTTGCATCGGAGAATTACTGATCGACTTTTTCTGTACCGAAGTAAATATTGACCTAGTAGATGGAAAGCATTTCGAGAAGCAGGCAGGGGGAGCGCCGGCAAATGTCTGCGCAACCGCTGTAAAATTAGGCGGAAATGCCATGTTCTGTGGCAAAGTCGGGAATGACCCCTTTGGACACTTTTTGAAACAAACCTTAGAGCAGTCAAAAGTGGATACTTCCATGCTTGTATTGGATGACAAGCATCCTACGACATTGGCTTTTGTTTCATTAAAGGCAAATGGAGAAAGGGACTTTACTTTTAATCGTGGTGCCGATGCCTATCTGATGGATAGAGAGATAGATCAAAGCAAGTTAGAGGAATGCTCAATCCTCCATTTTGGATCTGCTACGGCATTGCTGGAAGACCCATTTCAAACCACTTATTTTAATATGATGAAGTCTGGAAAGGAAACGGGGAAATTCGTATCCTTTGACCCAAACTTTAGAAGAGATCTATGGAGCGGCCAGGTATCGAACTTTGTGCAACTTGCGCAAAAAGGGATTATGTTAGCCGATTTTGTAAAAGTAAGTGAAGAAGAAATGGAAATCATCACCGGTACTAAGGATCTGCAGAATGGAGCTTCCGTCTTGCATGAGCTGGGGACGAAAATCGTTGCAGTTACATTAGGAAAAGAAGGAACATTCTTATCGAATGGACAACAGTCCGATATCATACCGAGTATGGAAGTGAAATCGATTGACTCTACCGGAGCAGGTGACGCCTTTGTGGGATCTATGCTTTATAGATTTGGTATGGTACCAAACCCGAAAAGCATCATGGAAGACTTCGGAAAGCTGAAAGAGATGGTCGTTTTCAGCAACAAAGTTGGGGCTTTTGTATGTACGAAAGTAGGAGCGATCACTGCACTGCCTAGTATGGAGGAACTGACTAAGAACGGAATTTCCATGTAATAATAGACTCCTTTTCATATTGGGAAAGAGTTTTTATTTTCCCCTATCAAATATCTGACAAAAATTATATGATAAAAGGTAGTGAAATCGGCCGGATGCACAGCCCTAGTCACTGGTTTAATGGGAAAGAAGCAACCTGAAGGGGAATATTACAAATGTTTTTGTCAGATCTTTTTATTAACTTATGTATTTTAATTGCACTGCTATTCATATATCTTCAAATCAGATGGAATACCTATCTGGATAATTGGGAACCTAAAAAACTGAGCCTGGTGGATGGTATTGCTGGAGGGCTGCTTGGAAATATACTCATGTATTTCTCTATTCAAATCACAGATGAAACCATCATCGATCTGCGGTATTTGCCTGTCATGCTAACCATGCTATTCATTGGTGCATTTCCTGGATTTATCAGTACTGTTCTCATTATTGCTGGAAGGTTTTTATTTGGTTGGAATGTTTCATCCATCTCGGCATTGCTTTTAATGCTGGCCATTTTTATCGGATTCCTTCTTATTCTGAAAAACAAGGATACTGCAAGAATGTTGATGAAAAAGGCGATTATGATGATTGTATTTGCCAATATCGCGTTTTCTTTCTTTTTAATACTGCTCATCCAAGATAGCGGGATATTGCTTGGGTTAATTCCTGTTTACTGGATTATTTCGATCATTGGCGGATTTTCTTCCATATACGCAGTAAAATACTTAAGGAAATCTCAATCCCTATTGGAAAAGTATGAAAAAGAATCAAACACAGACTTTCTGACAGGCCTGAATAATGTTCGTCAGTTTGATGAAGTGTGGAATCAGATGGTGATTCATGCCGAAGAGAAAAAAGAACGGCTTTCGTTGCTTCTGATTGACATCGACCATTTTAAAAAGGTGAATGATACATACGGTCATCCAGTGGGAGATATGGTATTAAGGGAACTCGGGGAAGTACTAAAGCGAAACACCAGATCGTTCGACTTGGTATCTAGAAATGGAGGCGAGGAGTTTTCCGTTATCCTGCCAGATTGCCCGAAACATCAGGCAATCGAAAAAGGGGAAAGAATCCGTCTTGCCGTGGAAATACATCCTTTTTCAATTTCAGCAGATGAACATATCCACATCACCGTTTCCATAGGTGCTGCAACTTATCCGGAAACAAATGTCAACACGGAAAACATTATTAAAAGTGCGGATGATTGCCTGTATAAAGCGAAGCATTCGGGTCGTAACCAGGTTTGTTATTAAATAATTAGTTTAATAGTAGAAGTCTAAATCATGGAGTCAGTGATTTGGACTTCTTTTTTTTATTTGCCATTATTTATAAGAGAACGTTGTCTTTTAAGCAGCGATGAAACAGAAAGGCAAATTACTACAGCAATCTATCAACTCATTTTTTTCAGCAGTTTTGTGCATAATAAAAAATAAAAAGGAATTATTATGATAGGACTCGTTCTTTCAATTATCATCTTCAATCTCACTGCATTTAAATTCAATAAAAGTTTGAAAGGCAATCACATTGCTCATATATGGATGTTTACGATAGCCTTTCAAACCTGCTTTGATGTTTATATTGATTATAAATTACATGGCTATTGGTATTTTACAAAGGCAGTGGAATGGTGGGAGTTACCTGCTACTACAATTCTAGTCCCTCCAGTAAACATCATATTTTTAAACTTTTATCCTTTTAATAACTCGTTAAGCAAACAAATAAAATACATTATTTATTGGGTGATAGGTATACTCGCATATGAAATGTTGACACTTTTGCCTGAACCCATCGGATATTTCAATTATGGTTGGTGGACGATATGGCATTCAGTTATTATCGATCCCATTTTATTTGTTATTCTTTTAACGTATTATAAATGGATTTTAAAGTTGGAAAGAAAAAGTACAGATATAAGTGAGGAGAAAAAATGACTGTAGATGAAAAGGTCTCAGAAGGAGCAAGAAAAGTATATCAACTATTGGAAAAATCCTCTGACTTGCATATTGAAGCATGGGCTGATTATGTGGTTTTCACTTGGAGATGGTGGTTGTTACTAGGTTTAACACTGATTCCTTGGATTATTTGGTTGGTATACAGAAAAAAAGAAAGCACCCATCGCCTTTTATTTGTAGGATTTTTCACTATTTTTATTTCACTTTGGCTAGACAGTATGGGTACCCAATTAGGGTGGTGGTACTACAAATATGAGCTAATCCCGTTTACGCCTTCCTTTAAGCCATGGGATTTCAGTTTATTGCCAGTAACAACTATGTTTTTTCTACAATTCAAACCAAGTATAAACCCTTTTATAAAAGGACTAGTGTATGCTGCAATCATTGCATTTATTGCAGAACCTCTTTTCTTATGGCTTGGATATTATGTGTATCCTAACTGGGAGTATATTTACTCGTTTTTTATTTATTTTATTATCTATCTTATTTCACATTTTATTGTAACGAGAAATAAGTTTGAAAGGATTTAATGAATTAGAAGAGCGTTTGTTCCGTAAGACTAAAATAAAGTGTAAAAAGAAAATTGTTAAAAAATTTACAATATTTAACTTCATAGCCATATATATTTGTTATTATTAAAGAAGAAGTAAGATATTCATTGGAAGTACATAGATACTTACAAAACTGTTATCCGACAGTGGTAGTCGGACAATGCTTTATCTTGCCATCATAACAATAGATAGAAAAAGAGGGGATGAAGCGTGAAAAAAGTGGGAACAGTCCTATTAATCCTAATCCTGATCGTAGTCGGGGCAACGGTTGCTGCTGGGCAGTTTACGGATGTTTTTTCGTTTAAGACGGTTGGCTTTCAGGATGCCAAATCAGTAAAGGGGGATGGGATCAAGAAGGTGGAGGTCGATGTGTCCTCCATTGATGTAAAAGTGGTACCGACAACGGATGAGGAAATAAATGTGGAGCTTGCCGGAGAAGTGAGTGAGCGTTATAAGGATGATTTTAAGCTGAAAGTGAAAGAAAGTGGAGAGACGTTGAAGGTGGAAATCGAGGAGCCGAATTTCCGCTTCGGCGCCATCATGATCAACCTGCAGATGGTTATCGAGCTTCCGGAAAAAGAGTATGAATCTATTAGACTCTATGCGTCGTCAGGGGATTTTGACATCAAAGGAATTCGGGCCAAGGAGATGCTTACTGAAGTGAGCTCAGGTGATATCCGTGCTGAGGACGTTACTGTGGGATCCGTTTATGAACTGGATGCCAGCAGCGGAGACATGCGTCTGACTAACGTGAAGGCAGAAAAGTTCACTGTGTCAGCCAGCAGCGGAGACATTAGACTCGATGGGGTGGAAGGAGAGATTTCCGTTGATACATCCTCCGGGGATATTACCGTCTATGATGCGGCAGGTGACCTGAATTTGGAGGCTTCATCCGGGGACATCACGATCGATAACAACGAAGTGCTGGGCAATATCCATGCAGAAGCGACAAGTGGAGATGTAAAAGTCTCCTTCCGCGATACACCAACCTCCCTGTCACTCGACTTCCGTGCAAGCTCCGGTGACGGCACAGTCAACCTGAAAGAAATGCTATTCGAGGAAAAAGCGGAGGACGAGATCCTAGGTAAGATCGGTGACGGAAAGTATATGTTAAAGGTAAGGACAACGTCAGGGGATTTCAGTTTGAACTAGGGAATATTTAATGAAAAGGCACTCTTTACTTTGATAAGGAGTGTTTTTTCTTGTGCTGGAATTTTTGTCAAAAAAAACAAAATATTTAAAAAAATAATAGATTTAGGCATATGGTCCTTGTATAATTATGGGGGATAGAGTAAAAGTATGAAGAAATTTGGGACTTCTTAGCGAATTGCACAAAAGCAATATTTCTGTTTCATGATAGACCTTTTTAGAGACCAGAAAAAAGAGGGGGAAAGGAACATGAAGAAGATAATGTCGCTTATTTTTACTGCAATATTAATGTTAGGGATTTCATCTCCCGTATTTGCCTCTGAAGAAAAAGATATTGCAAAAGCATTGGAGATGATTGAACAGACGAATCTCGAGATTGAGAAAAAGATTGAAAAGGGAGTCACAAAGGCGGATAAACTTTATGCTGAATATCTGATGGATATTCAAAGGCTTGAAGAGGACGAGAAGCTGGAAAATGATCTGAAGAAAAAAGAAGAGCTTTCCAAAGAGATAGAGGCAAAATACAATAAGAAACTGGATAATATTATCGCAAAAGTGTATGACGAAACATTAGAAATGTCAGCTGTAACAATCAAAAAGGCTGCTGACCTTGGTGTAGAAGCGGAGTGCAGCTGGGTACTGGTGCGTTTTGCTGATCGATGTGTATGGATTGATCCTGTTCGGGTGGTAGGGTTAAAGAAATAGACAAATGGTACATATTTTCGATAAGTAAAAGCGAGTCTAATAGTTAATACGACTCGCTTTTTCATAATATTAGAGGTGAATAGAGTGGGTTTTTCCATAGGCAGAAAAGGGACTAGCTTAGAAAAGGTTAAATTGGATAATTTTGATATAAGCCTACTATCAAGAGGTAATGGTGCTGAAGTGATGATTCAGTCTATTACCAAAGATAATTTATTTTATATCTACCCAGGTGAATCACCAGAAGTGATGGAGTTTTTTTATATACTCCAAGGTGAAGTAGTTTGTGAGTTGAATGGAGAAAAGGTTACACTTGGCCCGCATGATTACTATTCTGCTAGTAATCTGAAGGAGCCGATACATTTCACTGCATTAACAGACGTTTCATACTTGTGGTTCATTACTGAGCCCACATTCTACCATATAAGCGAAAATGTAACGGAATTAAAGAAAATGGTAGAAAAAGTGGAGCAGAGAGACCCTTATACAAGTAAGCATAGCGATAGGGTATCAAAATACTCTATAAAGATTTCGAGGAAAATGAAACTTGTAAAAGAAAAACTCGAAAACTTATATATCGCTTCTTATCTACATGATATTGGGAAGATAAATATACCAACAGAGATATTAAATAAACCAGGAAAACTAACTGAAGAAGAGTATTCCATCGTTAAATTGCATCCTTTAGATGGAGCGAATATGGTAAAGGGATTCTATAATGAAGATATTCCCAAAATAATTGAACAGCATCATGAAAGATTGAATGGCAGCGGATACCCGAATGGATTAAAAGGCGATGATATTCTTCTTGAGGCCAGGATAATATCTGTAAGCGATACATTTGATGCGATGACAGAAGACAGGGCCTACCGGAAGGCATATACTGCAACCTGTGCGATGGAGGAAATAAAAAGACTTACACCGACCCACTATGATCCAACAGTGGTAAATGCTTTAGAAGAAATATTAAAAGAAGAGGGACACCTCATTTAGTGTCCCTCACCTTGTAACTCTCTGCACATTTACTCTCACTTCAGCTTCAAAATAATGCCTCTAATAACTTAATCTATTTTCTTCTTCTCTTTAATAACAGCATTTTTATCTGCGTTGAATTCCTGTTTGTATTCGACTAAATCAATCTCGCAGCCTGGGCCCAAAGTGATAAAGTTTCCTCTTACGACTTTTGCCTTGGTGTATTCCAGGTGGATGTGGTCGCCTTCTATTACCTCAGACTGCAGGGTTTTGTTGAAGGTGTTGATTAGTTTATCGAATAATGAACGGGTATTTCTTTTCTTCACCGTGATGGTTTCCCCGCCGATTTCTTTTGCATAGGATTTTCCATGCAACGTAACGCTGATTGTATCAGCATTAAGAAGGCCTTGGATTTGGAAGGCGCCTTCTGCCTGAAAACTTTCGCATTCGCAATCTTCCCCTATATCTATCGATCCTTCTATTGTCAGTTGTTCTCCTTTTGCACTTTCGCCTACAGTGGAAGCACCCTTCACTTCTAATTGCTGAAAATGGATATATCCTTTGACAGTTGCATGACCGTGGATCTGAACTCTTTCAGATAAAAGGTTACCTGTTATGGTAGAACTGCCCTTGATGGTCGTGTTCTCGGCGTGTACGTTTCCAGTTATTTTTCCAGCACCATTACATTCCAAATTCGCACACTCAAGGTCATGGACAATGGATCCACTGCCATTAATGACCACCTTATTAAATGTTCCCCCTCCAACACTGCCACTTCCATTAATAACTAAATCTTCTATTTTAGCATTTTGCATCTTGTCATCTCCTTTAGTATCGAACCACTTTGTGGGCCTTTGCAGTTTTATTCGATTTATAGCTAGTCTGATACTCTACAAGTTCTATATCACAATCGGGACCAAGGGTGACATGGGTGCCCCGCACTACTTTTGCGGTGGTATGTTCGAGATAGATGTTGTCACCTTCGATGTTTTCAACCATAAGCCGGTTTTGTCCGCCGAAAAAATTTAGCCATTTGCCTTTGATACGGATAGTTTCGCCGCCGATTTCTTGGATGCGGCTTGTGCTATGCGCCAATGTTACGGTTAATTTCCCGACATTTAGAAGTCCTTCGATTTCCATTCCCCCTTTGACGGATAAAGCATCGAGTTCCACTGAATCTTTGGAAGAAATCCAGCCTTTTACATGACAGGACTCCCCGGTCATCTTCTTTATCAACTCAAGGTTGCCGAAAACCTTAAAGTTCCTGCCTTTGATCTCGTCATAGACCTTGCTATTTCCGAACATCTTAAACGTGTCAACGGATGCTTTGCCGTTCATTTTAAAATCACCGAAAATTTTGATCGTGTCACACTGCAGATCACCACGGATATGCCCTTGCCCATGGATGCTCACTTTATTATAAATGCCACCTGTGGATGTACCTTCTCCAAAAATCCTTATGTTTCTTTTTTGAGTGATAGCGGTCATCTGTTACCCTCCCATTACCAGCTTGTTTTTTAATTCCTCGATAACGGCTCCCATTTGCTGATCAACAATAACCTTCGCATGATTATCAGCAAAAACATCATGGGAAGAACCGAGGAGCAGCACAAATGCCACCCCCATTTTTCTTACAACAAGCAGCTTTGCATTTGTCTGATCTGTTTTTGAATAATGCTCCTGTAATGTATGAAGAATCTGCTTCGCTTCTTCCAACACGATTTGCCCTTCTTGAAGCAGTATATTCACAAGGTAGAGATGTAAAATTGCTTTAAAATCGAATGTATCCTGCTGGCTGATTTGCTCAGAGTAAAGAGTAAGGATAGCCTCTGTAACAATGTTCCGTTTGATTAAATCATCTTTAGTCAGGGAGATCTGTGTAGCACTAGGAGAGAACATTTCAGCTAACTCATCAAGTGAAACGTCCGTTTTCATCTGTTTGATTTTATTGATACGGTCCAATATCTTTACTCGCGGAAAAAAGGTTTCCTGACCGGTATAAGTGGACTTGCGAACAAACCAGTCTTCAGGGATCAAGTCTTTCCGCTTCCAGCGATACAATTGGCCATAGGAAATACTGGCTTCATCCAATAAATCCTTCTTGGAGATCAATTCTTCTTCCATGGCTATTCCTCCGTTATTATTTAATTATGTGAATTCAGTGTAACATAACACTGTTACGCTTGTAAATGATGTAATGAATCCGCTTAAAAGAAGGAAAATTACTGTGAGTTGAAGAAGTAGGTTTATCAATAAAACGAAATAGAGGAGTATTTTATGCAACTTAGTACTCAAATTGATCCATTATTACGTGATTTGAAAAATTACTGCTATTCCATTACAGGGAGTCGCTGGGATGGGGATGACCTGTTCCAGGATACCGTGATGAATATGATGAAAAGAGCGTCTGACCTGGAAACTCATCCGAATCCAAAGGGGTATCTTTTTAAAGCAGCCACCAATCAGTGGCGGGATACCATCCGAAAAAGGAAGCGGGTAGATCTCCTGGAATTCGATTTGCTTTTGGCCCCATCGACAATTGACATCAGTTTGTTGGATTCTGTAGAAATGCTGACTGTTCTCCTACCTTTTAAGCAAGCGGCATCCATCTTGCTTACGGAGTATTTTAGCTTCTCCGCCGGTGAGGTGGCAGAGATGCTTGGGATGACAACCGGGGGAGTCAAAGCGGCCTTGAATCGGGGGAGAACGACGTTAAAGGTGATGATGGATGCTCCTGAGAAGCGAGAGCCAATCGATTCACTGATAAACCGTCTATTAAACGGATTAAAAAAGGATGATCCGAAGATAATCGTTTCAACTTATCGAATATTGGTATCCAGGGGAGTAAAGGTCAAGAGCGGTGACAAACACTTTATTTTTACGCTGACAGACCCGGACGGCAATACGTTTGATATCTTAGAAAAAATTTAATAGATTTTCGTATCTTTTCAGCTCGTAAACTCGTTACTTAATAAAGGGGGTGAATACTATTGAAAATGGTGAAGAGAATTGATTCGGTTTTTGTTCCTGTGACGGATCTACAGCGGTCTGAGGAGTGGTACATGAAGGTGTTTCCTTTCCGTGTGGTGTATCGGAGCGGGGATGGTAACTATGTTGGCTTCCGCTTTAATGAGGAAGGGGAAGAAGTGAAAACGGCATTAACGATTTTCAAAACCGACAAGCTGCCGGAGCGCATTCACAGTCCATTCAATTTCTATATCGAGGAGGTCGATGGCTTCCATACCTTTCTGGTCGAAAACGGCTATAACGTCGGGGAAATCCACTCGGCGGATGGAATGCGTTTCTTCGACTTCTATGATCCGGATGGCAATACACTAGGCGTGGTGGAGTTTTAATGGTAACAAGGAGGATAACTTGATGATAAAAAGAGTGGGGACGACCTATATTCCGGTTTCGGATCCGGAGACTGCCTCGAGCTGGTATCAGGAGACTTTGGGTGCAGTGGAAAATTTCCGCAATGCGGACAAGGCGATTATGGATTTTGCCGACCAAAGCTTTTTTCTTGTCAAAGCTAAGCCAGGGGAGAGATTGGGTTTTGAGGACATTCATGGGAACCTTCATTTTTCCATGACATTTGAAGTGGATGGATTCGAAGAACTTTCTGCCTTACATACGTTCTTAAAAGGAAAAGGAGTCGAAGTCGGGGAGATGGAAGACCGCGGCCACGCGGGTAACAACTTTGTTTTCTATGATTTGGATGGCAATTTGTTCGATGTGTGGAGTGAATTGAGTCCGAAGTTTAAAAATGCTAGATAAAGAGAGTGGTCACCTTAGGTTCTCGCAGCTTGAAAGGTGAAAGGGAGGTGCGATGGTCGCTGTTTTCAGCGTCTATCGTACTTTTTTTCGCTTCTATCGAACTTTTTTGAGGTTCTATTGAACATTTTTTGCCTTCTATCGAACTTTTTCACACTTCTATTGAACAAATTCCGCTTTATATCGAACTTTTTCAAAAAATACTACTCAATACGAGGTTCTTATCGAGAAAAAAAGCACGGAACCGCAATCCGTGCTTTTACTGTTTTCCTATCAGTGAGGAAGGTTAATCTGCCATGAAACACCAAAACGGTCATTAACCCAGCCGAATTTCTTACTGAACCCGTAATCCCCTAAGGGCATAAGTACTTGTCCATCCACGCTAAGCTTCTCGAACAGCGTATCGAGTTCCTCTTCCGTCTCACATGTGATAAAAATGGAGAAAGAAGGAGTAAAGGAAAACGCGTGTTTTACATTACTGTCAATACACATAAACTCCTGGCCCTTCAAGGTGAATATCGCATGCATCACGGTTCCTTCGTCACCTGATTCATTGGCTCCGTAACGAATAATACTTTTTATCTCAGAATCCTCTATTAAAGATGTGTAATAATTCATCGCTTCCTCTGCATCGGCATTTTGAAACATTAAGAATGGTGTAACTTTTTCCATTGTGATCGACTCCTTCGCTATTATTCATTCGACTCCGATAGTCCTGCTTCTTCTCTCCAACAATACCACATCACGCCACACACCATCCATTTTACCAACTTTTTCACGAACACCGATTTCCCTGAAATGAAACTTCTTATGTAGGCCAATGCTGGAAACGTTCTCCGGAAAAATGCCTGATTGCAGCGTCCAGTATCCATGCTGTTCACTTGATTCAATCAATGCATGCAGTAGCATACTGCCGACTCCCATGTTCATACTTTTACTTCCCACATAGACGCTTACTTCCGCGACCCCACTATAGACACACCTGCTCGAAACGGGACTCAAAGCAGCCCATCCCATTACAGTATCTCCTAATCTGGCTACAACACGACATTCCGAAATGTGGTCCCTGTCCCAATTCTCCCAGCTAGGGGCCTCTTTTTGAAAAGTTGCATTCCCAGTTGCGATGCCCTCAAGATAAATTTGGCGCACTTGATTCCAATCTTCCGGTTTCATGGTATTTATTAGAATTGTATTTTCCACAAATTCACCTTCATCTTAAAGTTATTTAGACAGCTTGATCGCATCCACAATGAGAGAAGGAAAGACTACGCTCTCCCCTTGATTCCTGGGATCATACTTCTTGGATCGAAATATCACCCCATCTTTTCCGTCCCAATCATGAAAATGGAAATTCCCATGTTCATCGCAATATTCCAGGAGTTTTACTTCAAAACCTGCAGCCTTGAACATGTTGGATAGGGAGTTATAATTGTGCACAATTTTGTGGCTTGCAGCAGGGTGATTTTCGGGGCCAGGCCCACCTATTTTCACGATATTCTGGTATTCTTCATTCGGGAAAAAACCGTCAGGAACCGCACAACGTACATAGCCATTCGGGGCCAAAAATTGATAGCAGACCTTGGCCGCCTCCACCCCTTCTTCATACGTTAGGTGCTCCCATATGTGTTCCGCTAAAATGGCGGAAAGGGAGTTCTCGCGAAACTTATTTCTCCAAGTGGATTTATCCAATAGATTAAGTTCCTGTTCCTGGGTATGTAGCCACCCTGGATTATTATGATACTCGCCAGCTCCCACGACAACTTTCATACTTCCACCACTCCTAAAATACATCTCTATCAATACATCTATATATTCCACAAAAACAGCATCAATCCTCCCGATTGATACTTCTGGGCCATTATGATCCTCTTTTGAAGGATCAGGATATAGGATTAGTGCCTTTATCCTTTTATGATGTAATCATGTATACTAGGGAGAATAGAAGTTGGATTGAAAGGAGTTACTCCCTATGAAATATATGAAATCGCAAATGAAACAGCTGATCAAGGATAATGACCACCTGCAGCAACGCCTAAGAGACCTGATGGACCAGCACGGTCTGGAAAAGAACTTCGCCTTAAAAGCGTTATATCATTCCGAGGTTGCAGAAGGCGGAAGATATCAATTGGATTATCAGGCGCTTGATCCTAAAGACTGAACAGTGTTAGACCAAGAAAATAAAAAAACAGAGCAAATCCTATACTTGGGGTTTGCTCTGTATATTTAATGAAAATGATGGAGCAGAATGGGAAGTAGGTTTACAGTTGTTGGATTTTATGCACTTGTAAGACTTGATTCAAATAAATCAATGATTTCCAAAAATCTTTCAGCTTCTCTAAAAGTATGATCAGCTAATAATGGATGTATGTTACTCTTTATTCGGCATGCTTCTATTAGCTCTCTTGCAGTTTTCTTAAAATCCCTTAAAGATGCAACAGATACTCTATTTTGATCTAAGAACTGATGGAGTAATGGTTTTGTTTCTGATTGTGGTCGCATTGAATCCAAATCAATCGCTTGAAAAAGAAGCTGATCAAAATCATGACTAAACTCTCTGGCCTGGTCAACTAATTTTCTTTCAGAAGGATCTAAAAGATGTCCGATAAACTTAGCATGATCCGCCATGATTTTTAGGAAGAATACATTTTCTTCAATAACTGCATCGAGTGTTGGGGCCAATTTCCCTTCATTCAGTTCTTTTAATCGATTAGCAAAGTAAGCTGCTTCTCTGCTAATATGGTCAACTAATAAAGGGAAGTTGTTTGTACGGATTTGGCAATTTAGCGTTAAGCCCAATACCTTCCGTTTGTAGCTCCATATTGCTACTACCGCTTGATATACCTCGGTATTAAACGCTTTTACTTGACGGAGATCCGAATTAACCGTGAATTTAGACAGCTTTTCTTCTATTCTTTCAAACACAGCTATAAATTGTTGGGCTTCATCGATTAGTTGCTTTTGTTCATAAGTAAATCCCAAGCTTAAAAATAAAGCGTGCTCTTTCATTATCCTAGTCCAAAATTTAATTTCGTCTAATGACCTGGCAACAATAGGATCGGTCATTGTCATTCCTCCCTTATATGCACTTCCTTTCTAAACATATTTTTGAAAGGGTGTCCGTATTCTCAATAATTCTACTTAAAACGCTGTTGCTTCTAAAACAGCAATCAAAAAAAAGTCGCCAAAAATAATAATCACACTGCTATTATTTTTTTAAAAATAGCAACAATAATGGAGCATATTTCAATAACAATTTATTGCAAAACGATAAATGTGGTGCTAAAATCAAATTATTATTAAGTAGGTGAGGTGCATTCTATGAAACGGGAAACAATCTTTTTAAAGTTCGTTGTGGTTCTTATGGGACTTCCTGTTCTTGCTTTGTGTATATTTGTTTTACCTGAGATAGCTGGATTTTTTGCAGAATTAAATCCCAAGCTAGACTTTTTGCAATATCCCTTTTTAATCGGATTGTATATAACAGCAATCGTATTTTTCGCTGCATTGTACCAGACTTTAAAGCTTTTAAGCTATATTGATAAAAACGAGGCGTTTTCGGAAGTTTCGGTCACTGCTTTAAAGAATATCAAATACTGCGCCATCACCATCGGTGGCTTTTATGTGATATTTATGCCACTCATCTATCTCATGGCAGAGGTGGACGATGCCCCGGGTATGATACTGATCGGAATGGTCATCATCTTCGGTTGCATGGTCATTTCAGTCTTTGCCGCTGTTCTTCAAAAGCTATTGAAAAATGCGATCGACATAAAATCTGAAAATGATTTAACGGTCTGAGGTGAAAACATGGCGATTATTATCAATATTGATGTAATGTTGGCTAAAAGGAAAATGAGCGTAACCGAACTTTCGGAGAGGGTCGGAATCACAATGGCCAACCTTTCCATATTAAAAAACGGAAAAGCAAAAGCGGTCCGTTTATCAACATTGGAGGCGATCTGCAAGGCGCTGGATTGCCAACCAGGGGATTTATTGGAATACAGAAGTGATGAAGAATGAGTGGGAAAGGTCCCATGTCCCTACAATTATCATGTGTGGACATGGGATCTTATTTCATCTTGTAATACGTAATCGCGAGTGCCAGAGCCAGTACGCCGCCTTTGACGATGTCCATGGCGTAGTAGGGGACGGACATCATGACGAGGCCGTTTTGGAGGACGCCGATGAGTACGGCTCCGATGAAGGTTCCGATGGCGTTGGGTTTGCCTGCGCCTAATACGGAGAAACCGATGAAGGCTGCCGCAACGGAATCCATGAGATAGGGGGCGCCTGCATTGATTTCAGCTGTCATGATTCTTGATGCCAGGACGATTCCGCCAATGGAGGCGAAAAGGGCAGACATCAGGTAGGCTACCGTTTTGTATTTGTTCACGGGAATCCCTGAGAGCTTTGCGGCTTCGGCATTCCCGCCGATCACATACATGTACCTGCCGTGCTTCGTGTATGTTAAAAAGACATGTACGAAAAGAACGACGATGCCCATGATTAGAATAATCCAGGGAACTTGGCCGATTTTACTGAAAAGCGGGCTGATCAGTCCTTCGGAGAAGTTTCCATCAGGCATGATCATGTTTTGCGAGATCGCCGCGCCTCTTGTATATGTAAGAGCAATCCCTTGAATGATGAACATCATTGCAAGCGTGAGGAGCATATCCGGAATCTTCACTTTTACGATCAGCAGGGAATTCAATAGCCCCACAATCAGAGAAGCGGTAATGGCTGCCATAATGGCAATGAAAGTATTCTGTGAAAACCATACAAACATGGAGATCACGATCGCGTTTGACAGGGAGGCGACAGAGCCGACCGATAGATCGAATCCATTCACAGCGAGTGAAACGGTAATGCCAATGGCGATGATCGTGACGATCGAAATAGATCGAAGAATGCTGATGATGTTGTTGCCTTGGATAAATGACGGATTGGCCATCGTAAAGACGGCAATCAATACGAAAATGGTCAGGATGGTTCCATATTTATATAAAAATTGAAACAAAGAGTTCGAACTGAGTGATGTGGTACCCTGCATGTTACTTTCCTCCTGCTGAGTAATATAGGATTTCTTCTTCATTTGTCTCTGATGTGATAAGCTCCCGTGAAACCTCGCCATCATACAATACATACATACGGCTCGTGATCCCCATTATTTCGGATGTTTCCGAGGATGCGTAAAGAACCGCTTTTCCGCGCCTTGCCAAATCGGCAATCAATTCATATATATCCTTTTTTGCCCCAACATCGACACCCTTTGTCGGTTCATCGAAAATGTACACATCGGCGTCAGTGATCAGCCACTTTCCGATCGCTATTTTCTGTTGATTTCCGCCGGAAAGGTGCTGGGCAATGGTATCTGGGGAGGGGGTTTTGATACCCAGACTCGTAATAAGCTCGCTGGCTTTTTTCCTTTCCTTTTTCCGATCTAAAAAGCTGAAAAAAGAAGTGAACGAGTTCAAGGAAGCAGCCGTTAGGTTCGTCGTAACCGTTTCAGCCACAAGGATCCCTTCTTTTCTTCTTTCTTCCGGAACGAGTGCTATACCCTTTTTCACCGCTTCATGAGGGCTCTTTAGCTGAACCTTTTGCCCTTTGATGAAAATGTCGCCGGATGTAACGTCAGATAGACCGAACAGTGTCTTGCAGAGCTCTGTTTTACCAGCGCCGACGAGCCCGGCAATTCCGATGATTTCACCCTCTGAGACTTTGATGGAAAGGTTATTCAGTTTAGTAGAGTCGGAGAGATTGCTCACTTCCAGCACGGTCTGCCCAAGCATGGCTGGTTGTTCCGGGAATTGCTCCTCCAGCTTCTTTCCAAGCATCTGTTCCACCACTCTATTTTGAGTAGTAGCCGTTGTCACTTCCCTGGACACAAGCTTTCCGTTACGCATCACCGTGACCTCCTCGCAGAGTTCAAAAATTTCGGGCAGCCGATGAGAAATAAAGATGATGCCAACATTTTGATTCTTTAAGTCTTCTATAATACGGAAAAGCTCCTTCGTCTCCGTCTGGCTTAACGGGGCAGTAGGTTCATCCAGAACCAAGAATCGGCAATCGGTGGCAATGGACTTTGCGATCAGCACCATTTGTTTTTCCGCGAGTGTCAGCTCGCTTACCAGCTTCTTCGAGGAAAGCCTGATGTTCAGTTTTTCCAGCACAAGGGATGCTTTATAATGCAGCCCCCGCCAATCGATGAACTGCCTATTCTCACGGACTGTTTTTCCAAGCATGATATTTTCCCCGACCGTCAAATAGGAAACTAGTGCGGTATCCACTTCCTGATAGACCGTCTGGATGCCAAAGTCCTGTGCATCCTTTGGCGTGCGGATGGGGAGGGGGGTTCCGTCAAGCGCAATTTGGCCGGTATAGTGACTGTAGGCTCCAGAGAGAACCTTCATCAGTGTGGACTTTCCTGCACCATTGGCTCCGATCAAAGCGTGTACCTTACCGGTTTCCGCTGTAAAATCGACCTGACTTAATGCTTTCACTCCCGGAAATTCGATCGAGATATCGGTCATTTGAAGAGTTTGTGCTGCCATGTCATGTCCTCCTTTCACAAAAATGAGACACTCTCTTCACTAGGATAAGAGAGTGCCCGATATACTGGCTACTTCTGATAATGCTCCTTCAGCACCTTCATCCAGTCCTCTTCAAATGCGGAGGAGGTTCCCCAGCCTTTAATGATATCTGCGAGATTCACCATATTGACGGCTTGATCCGATTTGCGAAGCTCCTCCTGGGAGATGAGGGATGCTTCGAGGTCATAGGTTTCCGGTGTTTCCTCGCCAGCGAGCTTCTTTGCAAGCAGACGCAGATTGACGGCACCAATCAGTTTCGGATCTACTGCAGCTGTATATTTCCATGGACTTTTATCCGCCTGGATTTCCTGAAGATCGGCATTGGATACATCGATTCCGTAAATTTTGATCTCGTCACGTCCTGCTTCCTGGATCGCGCGTGCCGCACCGATTGCGAAGGCATCCCATGTTGCAAAGATGGCGTCGATTTCCCCTTTTTTATGCTTATTCAGCATTGCAGCTACGGCATTCTGGGTCTGAACGGATGTATCAGCAGCTGCCACACCGAATCGCTCCACTTCCTTGATGCCGGGATTGCCGGAAAGCGTGTCCTTATAGACTGCGTTCCTTCTTACCATTGGAGGAAAACCGTCCACCCAAAGGTAAACAATATTTGCTTCCCCATTGAAATCCTTCACCAACTGATCTAGCGCCAATTTTGCAAGTGCTTCATCGTCCTGGGAGGTCTGTGTCACTCCTGCTACAGTTCCGACATCCGGATTGGAGTCAAACGTCACGACGCTTTTGCCAGCTTCCACCAGCTTCTTTACTCCTTCTACAGTCGCGGCATCGTCCCCGTGGGAAAGGATGACCCCATCATAATCCTGAGTGATAGCCTGCTCGATCGCATCGTGGAACTTCGCGCTGTCCCCGTTTGCGGTGAATACATCCACTTCAAAACCGAGTGCTTCTCCTTCCTGTTTGGCACCTGCCAGGAATTGAGCGGTATGATCATCGCCTCCGATTTTACGGATGACCTTGATTTTCGCACCTTCGCCTTCCGCAAAGCGCTCCGGTACATTTTCAAAAGATACCTTTTCCTTGGCTCCTGCAGTCTGTCCGGAATTCCGGAAGAACATCCTGTTAAAAGTAGTGATAATGATAGTGTTGCGGCAAAAACTGATTTCACGATTGATTTCTTCTTCATGCTCATGACTCCCCTTTAGGTTTTTTCTTTTTTTGGCCAGGGAGGAATCATAAAAAATAAAAAATAAAAAAACCTCCCTGAAAAGAGAGGTTTCACCGCAATATATATATCGGGATGCTCCTCTCTCATCTTTCAGAACACAGATATGTCCTGCAGGATTTAGCACCAATTCCATATGGAACGGTTGCCGGGCATCATAGGGCCAGTCCCTCCGCCACTCTCGATAAGAGAATACAACGTATATTCTTTTTTAAAAATTTATAATTATCACTTTAATAGGTTGAAGAGGTAATGTCAAGAAGTAATTTTTTCGAGAATTTGGAGAGTTTGCAAACTATAAACAGGAATTACTGGTACTGATTAAGGAAGAAGTTTAAAATCAATTTAAATGAGTGGGGACAAGGGACCTGTCCCCGGAAAGGAATGGTGAACATGGACGCTGAATCCTTTTTCTCCAACAACATAAAAGCTGCATTGAAGAATAGTCCGCCTGGTGAGTGGATGCCAAATATCCCGGAGAATTGTATTCGGCTGAATTCGGGATATCCTGCACCAGAGCTTGTTCCTGATCAGGAGCTGAAGGCGGCAGTGGCGCTCCTCCTGGACGAGGAGAGGGATTTACCTCTTCACTATCTAGGAAGTCCACGTATTGATAAGCTGAAAGAGCAGATTCAAGATAGATTGGCGGAGCGTGGAATGCGTGTTTCCAAAGAGGAGCTATTGATCACTTCCGGTGCATGCCAGGCGATAGATTTGGTTGCCCGGATCCTCCTTGACGAGGAAGCGGTCGTTGCAATGGAAGCACCAACCTATATGGAGGCTTTGGAAATATTCAAGAACTACACGGATCATTACATATCCATTCCGGTCGATGAGCAGGGTCTTCAGACTGATCTATTGGAAAAAGAGCTGGCAGAAAGAAAACAGAACGGCCTCGCTTTGCCGCGTTTCCTATACACCATCCCGACCTTTCAAAATCCTACTGGGACCACACTGACAGCAGACCGGAGAAAGCATCTGCTGGAGCTTGCCTCCTCCTACAATTTTCTCATAATCGAGGACGATGCCTATGGGGAGCTTGCATTCAACGAAAGCCCCGAAACATTGAAGTCGATGGACAAAGAAGGACGGGTGCTTCATATCGGATCGCTCTCCAAGGTCGTAGCACCCGGCATGAGGATCGGCTGGGTAGCAGCAGCGCGTGATTTCATTACAGCACAATGGTGGTTCAAAAAAGACCTCGATCATCCGTTTGCCCATAGCACAATGGCCACTTTCCTGGAAAACATCGACTTCGAGGAAAGGCTCGAGATGCTGAGGAGGACCTATCGCGAAAAGTGTGCGGCCATGCTCTCCGCCCTGCAGGCAATCATGCCAACATCCGTCACTTGGTTTGTGCCCGAAGGAGGCTATTTTGCCTGGGTGAGGATTCCGGGAGTCGATACCGCAGAAATGCTGGCAGAGGCCATGGCAGAAGGGGTAGCCTACATTCCTGGGAAGCACTTCTTCCTGGATCAGGCAGAAGGAAAAGAGTATCTTCGACTTTCATTTAGCTATGCGGAGGAGAAGGAGATAGTAGAAGGAATAAGGAAACTCGCGAAGATAGTCGGGAATCTTGCAAAATAAAGAAGAGGCCGTTCGAAAAGTCAGCTTCAATGGACTTTCCCGAAGGCCTCTTATTTCGTGATTCCTATTTAAAAAATATCATGCAGTTCCGTATCAGAATAGATGCTTATTAAAACGACGGCTTTCCCGTCTCCTATGTTTTTGACAAAATGGGGGACACTTGCGTTCCAGCTGAAGGAATCGCCTTCTTCAAGAATACTGGAGTCCTCCCCTTGTTCTGCAAGGATTTTCCCCTCCAATACTAGGTGACTTTCCTCTCCCTCATGGGCATTCGCCTCTCCCATGGAAGCACCGGGAGGGAATTCAACCATCATCATTCGTAGCCCGCCTTTGGACGTCAAATGCTCTATTTTCAAATTATTAAAAGTGGAGTAGTTTCGCTCCGCCTTTCTCACTACCCGCATATGCTGCTGCTTTTCCAATAATAGATAGGGAAGTGGAACTCCCAGATAATTCGATATCGTCTGCAGTGTGCTGATGGATGGAGAGGTGTTATTGTTTTCGACATTGCTGATAAATCCCTTTGAAAGGCCGGTGCCTTCACACATTTGAGCAATGGTTATTTTTTTTCGGTTACGTATTGCCCGAATTTTTGAGCCTATTTCCATTTTCTCACCTCTAAGGTTTCCTAATAAAAAACTTAATTCTATCTTAGCAAAAAAATGGTTGACAATCTAGAAGGCACCTTGTTATCTTATAAGTAACAAATGTTCATATTATGAAACAACAAACCTTTTCAAAGGGTTTTCTTTTTAACTATAAGTTTCTTAATATGAATATATTATTCTTAATAAATAACAAAAGGGGACGAGTGAACATGAAATCACCGATGATCTATGAGCTGCGTCAACCGAAGAAACTCGATTCGACTAAAAAATATCCAGCCATTTTCGTATTTCATGGCATTGGCAGCAATGAACAGAATATGCTGCAGCTTGTAGAAGGGTTGGAAGAGCAGTTCTACATTTTCAGTATTCGGGGACATCTTGAGCATCCACCTGGTTTCGCTTATTTCACGATACAAGGTTATGGGAGACCGCATCGGGAGGTATTCGATCAGGCGATTGTCAAGCTGACCAGCTTTATTGATTATGCGATCGAACAGTATCCGATTGACAAAGCGCAACTATACTTGCTCGGATTCAGTCAAGGAGCCATCCTGTCGATGTCACTTGGTCTGACACTTGGGAATCGCATCAAGGGAATTGTGGCGCTAAGCGGATATATTCCAGGATTCGTGAAGGATGAATATAAGATAGATCCGGTCGATCAGATGTCCTTATTGATTTCTCATGGGGAAATGGATCAGGTATTGCCTTTTGAGTGGGGAACTGCCGCTAAGGATTATTTCCAGTCGCTTGGAGCAGACATCACATTCCATCCATACCAGGCAGGACATACCGTAACAATGGAAATCCATCAGGCCTATATGAATTGGCTACTTGATTCACTGAAGGAGGAGAAGAAAGCATGATGCCATCTTTATTTATTGCACACGGGGCACCGTTAATTGCGATAGAGGACAATGAGTATACACAGTTTCTAAATCATCTGGGGCGGATGATGCCGAAACCAAAGGCGATTGTCTTATTTTCCGCCCACTGGGAGTCAAGGACTCAACAGGTGAGCCGTGTCGAGGAATATGACACGATATATGATTTTGGTGCATTTCCGGAAGCTTTGTTCCGAATTAAATATCCGGCAAAAGGATATAAGGAGATCACAAATGAAATGATGCATCTCTTCACGGACAAGGGTATTCCTTATGAGATGGACACAGAACGCGGTCTGGATCACGGGGCTTGGGTGGTTCTGAGACTGCTGTATCCAGATGCGGATATTCCGGTCATTTCGATGTCGGTCAACCCACATCTTACCCCTGAAGAGCAGTATAAAATCGGGAAATCCTTGGCGAGTCTGAGAGAACAGGATGTATTGATCATTGGCAGTGGCGGAACGGTCCATAATCTCACGAAGTTGGATTGGACGAAAGGCAAGGGGGAAGTGGATGAGTGGGCACTCGGCTTTGATGAGTGGCTAGCCCTTCATCTGGAAAAATGGGATACAAAAGCCCTGTTCCATTACGAAAGTTTAGCACCTGATGCGGCAAAAGCAGTTCCGCCTTATGGGAACGAACACTTTGTGCCAATCTTCTATGCGATGGGTGCGGCCGATAATAAACAGGAAGCAAAATTGCTGCATCGAAGCTATCGCTATGGAAATCTGAGCCATAGCGTCTGGCAATTTGGTTGAAAGTAAAATTTGAATGTGGAGGAATTGAAAATGATTAATAGATTAGAAGCAAGTACGTTCATGTTACGAGTAGTATTAGGAATCAGCTTTTTTGTACACGGATTGGATAAATTCCAGGGAGGGATAGGGAATGTAGCGGGATGGTTTGACAGCATCGGCCTTCCTGGCGGTTTTGCTTATGTGGTGGCACTGGTGGAACTTGTTGGTGGATTAGCGATGGTACTAGGTTTAGGGACCAGAATTGTCGCTGCTTTTATCTCACTTCTTATGGTTGGAGCTATTTTTAAAGTGAAACTTGCAGCTGGCTTTTTGAACGGATATGAACTGGATTTGGCTTTCCTTGCGATCGCCGTATTCCTTGCAATCAACGGCAGTAAAATGCTTGCGGTTGATCAGATGATTAGTAATTGGAAAGAGAATAGAAGCGAGAACAACCAAGCTGTGTAACCAGCTATAAGTGTCCTCGATGTGAAGGCAGGCAGGAAATGTTTTATCCTGCCTGCTTTCTATATGGAAAAAAGGAGGAAAAAACATGCCTATCATCCAAATCACCCTGCTCGAGGGAAGAGAACCGGAATTGGTGGAGCGATGCATACGAAATGTCGCACAAACAGTACATGAATCACTTGATGCACCACTTTCAACGATTCGTGTGTATGTGAATGAGATCCCAAAAAACTATTATGCGGTTGGGGATAAATTGAAAAGCGAGGAATCCAAATGAACACCAGAAAGCTTGCAGAGCTGTTGATAGAAGCAGAAGAAAGTAGACTTCCAGTGTCCTGTCTGACCGATTCGTTTCCTGATTTGGATGTCACAATGGGATATCACGTGCAGGATGAACTGATAAATATAAGAACGCATGAGGGGCATGAAAGGATCGCCTTCAAAATGGGGATAACCAGCCTTGCCAAGATGAAACAGATGAATATCAGCGAGCCTATCTACGGAACAGTGTTCGACTATATGCAGCTGCCGAACAAAGGGGAAATGGCCATTGAGGAGTTGATCCATCCAAAAGTGGAGGCGGAGATTGCCTTTATTCTTGCCGAGGATATTGAAGGACCGGGTATCACCGGTAAAGAAGTGCTGGAAAAAACGGCTGGAATCCTTCCGGCGTTTGAAATCATTGATAGCCGTTACAAGGATTTTAAATTCAAACTTTTCGACGTCATTGCGGATAACACTTCTGCGTCCAGGGTTGTCTTTGGGGACACGGTTTTTGACACAGGCCAATTTGATATGGAAAAAGGGAGGGTTTCTTTATTTATCAATGGAGAGTTGCAAGCGAAAGGCACGAGTGATGCAGTCCTCGGAAATCCTGCAAACTCGGTAGCCATGCTTGCCAATATGCTATACGCACATGGAAAAGGGAAAATACCGAAAGGCTCCATCATCCTGACTGGCGGAATCACAGAAGCGATCCGGTTAACGAAGGGTGATCATGTTATTTCCGCATTTGATGGCATTGGAGAGATTTCGTTTTTTGTAAGGTGAGTGGATTTCTCTCTTCCACTTCACCATAAAACCAGGAAATTTGTCATTTCCTGGTACCACACCGAAGTTTATCGAGTATCCTATAAGGAGGGAGTTCTGTAAGAAGAGCTTTCTACGAATAAGTGGAGGTGAACGGATGCTCATTTCAGAGTTGGATGAGAATACGTTAACAGATCATCAAATGGCAAGCTTGCTATTCAAAGGCTTGGAGGATGATCAGCAAAAAGGCGACTGCATTCTTGTTGTAGGCAGCAGCAAGGCAGTCCAATACCGGCTGCCAAAAGCGGTGGAATTGTATCACAGCGGCAGAGCATGGAAGATTCTATGTTCCGGTGGTGTGAAATGGGACGGGCAGGAGCATGCAGAGGCTGTTGCGCTTAAAAATGAGGCAGTCAAACTGGGAGTCCACGAGAAAGATGTATTAGTAGAGGACCTCTCCCTTCATACGAAAGAGAATGTGCTGGCATCCCTGCTGATATTGGACAGAGCATTTTCCCTTCATAAAATAGACAGGCTGCTGATTGTCACCACTGCCTTTCATATGAAAAGACTCCACCTGACGCTGAAAACCTATATGCCTCCATGGATCAACTTCACTCTCTGTCCAGTGAATGACCTCACCACACGTGCGGATAACTGGTTTCAGAGTGAGCAGGGGAGAATGCGGGTGGAGGCAGAGGCACGGAAGATTATCATGTATGTCAAACAGGGCGCTTTGGTGGATGAAGACATCTTCCTGTAAAGTCACTTTCCCAATAAGAAAGTGACTTTTCTCGTTTTAAGAACGCCCCAAACATATCCTAAGCAAGGAAAAAGGCTGTTCAGGCTATATAAAAGACATGTGGGTATTTCATTTCAAATACTGACATCAATATAGTAAAATGAAGGTAACAAAAGAAAAGTAGTGGTGATTCACATGAAAAGCAGAATGAACCAGCTGTTTGAAGAACAAAAAAGCGTTCACGTGCTGTATGCCTATAATGGAATGAAGAATTACCTTGAGCAGGCAGTCCAATATATACAAGATGGCATTTTGGCGGGAGATTACGTGATGCTGATTGAAAACGACCGTCTTTACCATAAGATCCACAAAGAGTTGAGCATGAGGCTAACAAAAGAACAGTTGAAGTATTGTCACTGGATCAACAGCTTCGATTTCTATTTTTCAAGTGGCAGCTATCATCCTCCTGCAATCGAAAAGTACTTTCAAAAAACGGTACAGCCATACATAGAAAAGAACATTTCTTTCCGGTCCTGGGCGCATGTGGAGTGGAGGTCGATGGAGGAGCCTCTGCATCTGATAGAGGATTTTGAAAGAATAGTTGATAAAGCGGTGAATGTGGTGTCCTTTCCTTTAATCTGTGCGTACGAAGGAGAGAAGATGCCAGACTATCTGAGAAACATTCTTCTGGAAACACATCCTTACATTCTGGTGGAGGATGATTTGGTTGAATCCAAGCAATATCATAGCGGTATGAGATAAGAAGAGGAGTCACCTTCGCATTTAAAAGGTGACTCCTCTTATAGTTTTTTCTCATATAGATGGTTACTGGACGCAGCTCCGAAATTGGGATTGTCCAAACATCAGATAGTCTAATTTGCTGGGTAAGTTCATAAAAATAGATTTTATTATGGAAACTAATCACTCAAACTCCCTCGGATGCCGGCGGCGAAGTTCAGGTACAGCATGGCCTCTGCCAGTTGTCTCCAAATGTTTCACATAGCGTTGAAGATTGCCTTTTGCATGGAACGGTCCGCCCTCTTTCATGACAGTCCAAAGTGGGTCTACATCGAACGGCATGGTTTTCATCATCTGATCATGCCATTCATTAAGGTAATATACGGCATCTTTACGAACCTGCAGATTTTCTTCAGCAACGTCATGCTGCTCAAAAGGATCATCCTTTAGGTTGTATAGCATCTCGTCAGGGAACAGATGATATCCATCGTGGTATGTACGAATATACAACCAATCTTTGAAACGAACACTTCGCTGGCAAACATGGGCACATTGTGAAATGACCAGGTATTCACGGGAACTGTCCTTCCCATCTGTCAGTACAGGCGCGTAACTTTGTCCATCCCAGCTTTGAGACGGCTTTTTATTCAAAAGATCCGCCAAAGTTGGAAGGAGGTCAAGGTGATAGTGAAGACCTGTATCCACATGAGGTGTCGTCACCCCAGGCCAACGCATGATCATCGGAATGTGACAAGTCCCCTGATCTGCGGTGCCATGTTCGCCATAAATACCAAGTTGCCCCATGTTCTCCCCGTGGTCGGCAGTGATGATAATGACAAGGTCGTCCATCACGCCTTTACTTTCCAAGGCTTTGAACACACGGCCGATATGCTCATCCATGTAGCGAATTCCCGAGTCGTACCCGTCGATCATCTTCCTAAGGCCCTCTTCATCCAGGATCTCACCGGGATGTTTCGGAAACTCGGGGTTGGTTTTGTTATCATACATATTGATATCACGCGCGCTGTGCGGACCGACTTTTTCTTTGTGCTGTTCCAAAACGTCCGGAGTCAACCAATCAGGAAGTGGGTCGTTTTTGAACGGATTTTCAAAGTCTTCAGGTGTCCGATAAGGAGTATGCGGATCCCAATAGTTTACATAAAGGAACCAGTCGTCTTCTTCGGCGTTCTGATCAATCCATTTTAACAAATGTGGCGTCACTTCCTCTGCCGATTCCATTCCATTTTTCCCTGTATCGTGCATTTCGGAAAATCCAGCATAGAAAGTCCATTGAGAATGTCTTTGTGGAAAAGGACTAAAAAGTACCGTTTTCATTCCTGCTGAACGAAGAAAGGAAGGTAAACTTTCTCGTGACAACGTATCACTGAAATCTCGGGTTGCACCTTCGTGGCGGAAATCCCCTGCAGTGCCGCCATGTCCTACTATGCCGTTATGAATACCGAAACGGCCGGACATTAATGCAGCCCTCGATGGTGCACAAGGTGCATCACTTGTATAGTAATTTTCAAAGCGGACGCCTTCCGCAGCAATCGAATCGATATTCGGAGAAGTGTTACGATGGTATCCATAGCAACCTAAATGATCCGGACTCAATGAATCAAGATCCAAAAATAAAACACGCATGTTGGTTCATCCTTTCTTTAATAGGTGAATTTGAAAAAAATTTGTCGGAGCTGACCCCGTTGGCTCATTTTAAATAAATTTCATTTCTCCCCAATTCTCTACATCACTGATCAATTTGTGAAGTAATGTAAAGCCTTGCTCGAAGTCACGTAGGTGAGCAACTTCAACTGGAGAATGGGAATAGCGTCTTGCAAAAGTTACCGCACCTGCGAGCACTCCTTCCCGTTCTAGATGAACGGCTGCCAAATCAGTGGTAGCTCCTGTCATAACAGCTAATTGATAGGGAATATCCAAGTCATTAGCATACTTCGTTAACAGCTTCTTAAACGATGGAGACATAATATTTCCACGAACAGAGCCACCAGCTAAAGCAGGGAATACGGGTCCTCTTCCAATTCCTACAGGATAGCCGCTATTTAAGCTGTCCGGCGTATCTGCACAAGGAATGGTATCGAGCACAATCGCAAAATCCGGGTTAACTTTATAGGTCGCAACCTTTGCACCCCGTAATCCCACTTCTTCTTGAACGGCAATCACACCAACTAAAGTCCCGGAGAAGTTTTTCTCTTCATATAGAGATTTAAATAGCTGAAGTAATAGTACACAGCATGAACGGTTATCTATGGCTTTTCCGCATATTAAATCAGGATTAGAAAATTGTTCAATTTCACTCTTATATGTAATGGGATCACCGATTTCAATGCCCATTTCACGAACCTCGGCTTTAGAACCCGCACCTACATCAACATATAACTGATACATAGAAGGGATTGTTTTTCTTTCTTCAGGTGTTTGCAGGTGACCGGCTTTTACACCAACTACTCCAAAGTGCCCATTTACGTTTACTTTTCGGCCAATCAGGAGCGATTCAATCACACCGCCTGTCCGCTCCACCCGAATAAAGCCTCTTTCATCTATATCACGGACAACAAGGCCAATTTCATCGGAATGTGCAGAAACCATGACAGTTGGTCCTGGATTGGTTCCATGTAAATAAGCATAAATATTCCCCATGTGATCCACTTCTACCTCATCAGCAAACTCGTTAAACCAATCTGCTAGTACCTTCACAACCTTCATTTCCTGTCCGGGAGTCCCTTGAATCTTGGCTAACTCTTTTAATTGATCTAGAAATTCTTGTTTTTCCACAAATCCATCTCCCTTCAAAATATTATTCATTATATCATAATGAGAATATTTAGATTTGGTAGAAAAATAAAGCGACCAATGCACTCTTCTACGTCTGATAACGCCAATCGTTTTATATGCGGATTCAATGGTTTAAGAAATGATCTTCTCATCTAAACAGTATATGGCTTTTGTACTGACTATTTGAGCCTGGAATACTTTAGAAGCTTTATTTATATCAATTAAGTCGACATCTTTGTTGAGTATTCCAGCTAACTCCTGTGCTGACATAAAAGTTTGATATTCGTCTAAATTTTGATTGGAAAGAAACGCGATACCAGTGTCACTGTTTTTTTGGTGTTCCTTTAATGGTTGAGCCAAATATGTATATTAACTCAGGATCAATTTTTAAATTTAAAAATTTATTATTTCAGATTGCCATTTCGGCTCCAATAGAAAAAACAAAAAAAATTTTACTTGAGCAAACCCTTTTCATTCCACAATTCCCGCTTCCCTTATTCTGCAATCCACTTTTACTTCATACTTGAGGTTAGCATAAAATTGATTTAAATCTTTGTGGTGAAAATTGTTTGAGTTGAATTTCAGGCCAAGCCCCATGGGATCCAGGTTTGTTTTCTGTATCGTTTCCAGAAGGGAATAGACCTCTGTTTTTATTGTTTTTTCGGTTTCGTCCTGTATTTTCTTTACTTGGTCGAAAGTGAGCTTTAGTTGATCATCCATTTTCTCTTCGACGGTTGCATCCAGTTTAATATGAAAAACAGTTGAAATGATGTTGTTTTTCTCCTCTTTCATTTTGGTTTTTGTTTTCCCTTTTGAAATGCTGATTGTATATGCACCATCTTTGGTATGAATGAGTGTACTGCCGTTCTTCATTCCTGCAGTCAAAAGTTTATAAATTTCCGTTTCTTTTGGGTTAAGTTTTGATGCCATTCCCGTTTTGCTGAATAAGGCAATGGTATCAACCTGGATTTTTTCGCCTTGCACTTCAATGATTGGCATTGCAATATTCATCCCCTCTTCTGTCTCTCTCCTGAAGGCGTCAAACAGTGGTAATGCATGTACATAAGGGGAGTCTGCACTGGTTTCCTCAAACAGGGAGTATAAATAACTGCCCGCTACTTGTTCTACATCCGGTTTAAACTCCAGTACCTGAAGGGAAGTTGGGACAGCGACACCTAAATAGGCAGTCCTTTGTATGTCAGCTCTTCTTACAAAGTAATCCAATAATGGGCGAATATCTTTTTCAGCAACTTTTTCACCAATAAGGATGGTTTTAGTCTGTCCGTAGAATAGTTCCTTATCTGTCATGGATTTCATGCTTTTTAAGGCTTCAGAAATAGAATCAGCGTCGGTAGATATTAGAGTGAAATCAGCTCCAGTTGTCGCTGGATCTCCTTTTGAAAGTGAAATTTTGAGCGTTACTTTATATTTTTTTTCCATGCTGTCAGACTCATCAATGCCAATTGCAGTGACAAAGGCGCGTTTATCAATATCCATAAAAGAGCACCCAGACAGGAAAATAGGAAATAATATCAACGTAACAAATAGTGCTCTTACATTGCCTTTCTCGAAGCAAAAAATAGAAGCACGATTAATATTAGGTCCATAAAAATTCTGAAAACGAAGAAGTAAAAGAAAAATCTCAAAAGGTTTATTTCGTATGTAAAATACTGAGTTATTAATGCTGAGATAACGATGATATATATACCTACCCACTTTGTTTTTCCTCCGAAATCTTCTGTCATCATCTGAAGAAACTTAATTGACGAGTGATAAGTTAGTATTAGATACATCAATGTAACGCCAATCAGGATAAGAATAAAAACTAACACGATTCTTTCCAGAAAAAAGTAGTTGATATGCATGCTATCTATGGTAGTTATCCAAACATGGTTTTCCAGTCCTACACCTTTAAGTCCGAAGTATCCTATTGGTATGAAATAAGAAGAAAAAAGAACACCGCAAGAGATGAGCCATATGATAAATAGGTGTTTCTTCGTAATTGAGAGAATATGTTCACTATAGACCAATATATTTGTAAATCCCGTAAATACAAATAATCCGGCTACAACTGAATTCCATTTTGGAAAATGCATGAAGTAAGTCAAAGATTCTTTCATGGAATCCACTAGTACCAAGTCGTCTGTAAAAAACCTCAGCAGGATAAGGAGGAAGAAGGGTGCAACAAAAATAATAGTGATTTCCAGCATGAACAAAATGGAGTTTGTTTCACTCAGTATGGAAAATACGATTAATAGGAGAAGAAAATAATAGATAATAGTTGAGTTCAAGGTCAGAAATTCCCCGATGATTTGCATAATCGAGGTAAGAAACAAGACGCCAGTAATAATACTGAGAATGTAATTCAAAGAAAGAAACGATTTTTTTAGCACACCTGGCAAGATTCTATTCAACAACTCCGTAATGTTTTGTCCCGGGAATTTTTTAATCTGGGCTTGAAATAAAAATAGTAGAAGCGTTCCGGCCAAGGTGGATATGACAAGACTCGATAAACTGCCATTGTAGCGGTTTTTGTAAAGAAACTGAGGGATAAAAGCTGCTAAGCATACTACTGCATTAATAGAAAACAAGTATATGTAATAGCGTTGCCTTAGCATGAATATCCACCTACAATTTCAGTTATTAGCAAATAGTTGCATATACGGTCTACCTAGACTGCGTAAATTACAGAGATATGCGATAAGTGCAAAAGCACCTATCAATACGCCGATCGATCCAAATAAACTTCCGAGAATAATTAGAGGATATCGGATGATCCGGATAGCCTGATGCATCGAGTTTATCGGGATAACAAAAATTGAAAGGGCAACAGCAGCAATCACGACAATCATCACATTGCCAATCAAGCCAGCCTGGGATGCAGCCTGACCAAGAATCAGGCCACCTACAGTTGTGGCGGATGAGCTGATTGTTCGCGGTAAACGAATACTAGCTTCACTTAAAAATTCAGCCATCAGCATCATAAAGATAATTTCCGAGTAGGAAGGGAAGGGCACCGATATTCTGCTCCCGGCAATCAAGAGCGCAAATTGGACTTTCAGAATTTCCGGAGAGTAGGAAATCACTGCAACGTATAAAGCTGGAAAGAAAAGCGTAATCATCAGTGCGATATATCGAAGCGTAATAAAAAACTTTCCTACAAGTGGCAATTCTACAGGATCATCCATCGATTTGAAAAAATCAAAGAAGCTGGCCGGACCCAGTAAAGCCCACGAAGAACCTTCAATCAGGAAGACAATTTTCCCTTGGGAGAGGTTCGTAACCACTCTGTCTGGGCGCTCCGTTGTCAAAAATAGCGGGAATGGGCACCACTTACTATCGATCAGTAATTTCTGCAGCTGACCCGCTGACTGCAATACATCTACTTCGATGTTTTCCAGTTTATTATTGAGGTGCTTAAGGATATCTTGGTCACAGAGGCAATTATCATACAGAACCATAAGCTTTGTTTTTGAATTTTTTCCTAATGTGTGGTTTTTCGCGATCAATGTTTCTTTCCTGTACCGGTTGCGAATAACGTTTAAGGATATACCTACTTTTTCACTTAAGCCATCTTTGGGCCCTTGAAGAACACTTTCCTCAGTTGATTCTCCTAGAGACCGAACTTCGAAATTGTCTAGGTTTACAGCGTATATGTCATCTTCATGTAAGAGTATGACAAATCCACTGAAAATCTTTTCAACCGCAATTTTTTCTTCTTTAACCATAGCCCATTCTTCAAACGATTTTACATAATCTATGAATTCATTATTTCCGTCTATTTCATAAAAAGGTGAGATAACATGATCGGTTATCCTTTTTTCATCACAAAGTGATTTAAGATAATAAAGAGTGATTGTTAAAGTGCCTTTTTTCACTTCTCTCTGAATAAAATCATCATTTTCTTGCAAGCTCTTCAGTTTCATTAAATCACCTCACAAGAATTTTTTCCTTATTATGAAAAAATATGCATTTTACATTTGGTGGTGCGGGACAAATACTGCTATAACCTGAAAGTGTCTCTCTCGTATGACATAAAACGACAACTTCTATTCCAGGACCTTCTAGATTATGGGAAAAGAGTTGTAACTATGGGAGGAGTGAAATTGAACCTTTTTTGGCAAAAGTCCATTAAAGAACCGAGCAGCCACTTTCATTTTTACAAAGCCTTACTGGATCAGGGGGTAGTTGTCATCGGGACAGTTTCCGATGGCGAAGAGACACTGAATCTAATATATCGAGATGGAAGATGAACTTATTCTCCCCGTATTTACTAGCGTCGACAAGTTTGGTCATGATAGATTTGAGTGTTTGTGAAAGATTCTCTTAAACTAACGAAGTTCCTCTGCGTATAAATAATATATTTTTTCTATCTAAAGGTCATCTGCCGTAACCACGCTAGTCTTATTATCGTATCCTATTATATGAAAAACTAAGGAGGTATAATTTAAATGCCGTGTGTACGAGATGATTTAGCTCAACCAGTTTGTTTAACCGTTGTCTACAATATATACACAGGAGCACTTATTTCTACTAAAGTTGAATGTGGTGAGTGTGTTCAAGGAAACGAATTTGATTTTGAAACTAAAAATCTAACAATTAGAGTGCCATTACTAGTTGAAGGTATCCTTACAATTAATGATAATTTCCAAGCGAGTTGTGTTACAAAGAATGTTTCTCTTTTACCAACTCAAATTCAACAGCCAATTAGAATAGATATAGAAGAAAAAGAAAAAAAGAAAAAGAAGTAGAGGTTGAAGCCAACTTCAAATCAAAAGTAAATTTATTATAATCGAGGTAAAAGGACTTAAAATAACCGTTATAAATTTAGTTGGAAAAATAGATAAACGAAAAACGCTTGGTGAAAAATCCCAAGCGTTTTCTAGTGTTATTTAGTGTGTTAATGCTGATGTGTTTCAGGATGAAATTCTAGCAATTATTTTAACGTTTTTCCACGTTATCTGAACTACTTACCATTTAAAAGATGACTTTCTTTCTTTTTAAGACTGCCCTACCAACGCATCCTTCTTCTGCTTCGGATAACGCCAAGCATAATCAAACTCCAACGTCACAACGCCGTTAATATCAAAGCAGTAGGGACGGTTCCGGTTGCTTCCTTGGCTTTAAAAATCATATTCCTGTAGTTAGCACTAATGGAATTCAACATTGGTGCAAGTGCCACTTAATCATGAGTGATTACGAGCAAATTAATGTACCTTTATTAACATGATGCTTACCACTATGACGGATAGTTCAACTTTTAAGCTCAAAGATGGAAAGAATCTAGAGCGATATTGTACCCTACACTATGATGAATAAGCATCGGGAACCGTCCCCGATGGTTCTCTAGTTTTATAAATTCATTTATACCGTCTATTTCATAAAAAGGTGAGATAACATGATCCGTTATTCTTTTTTCATCACAAAGTGATTTAAGATAATAAAGAGTGATAGTTAAACTTCCTTTTTTCACTTCTCTCTGAACAAAATCATCATTTTCTAGCAAGTCTTTCAGTTTCGTTAGCAAAAGAGGTAATAGTCGAAGACGCGAAACAGAGTATTTTGGAGATAGAAAACATGTAGGTGATTAAAGTTGTAACGAGGACCTTCCTCCAATCTTATGGAGGAAGGTCCTCGTTTTGTGTGGGTTCTATTATTTAGTTAGTTGATTTCGATCCTCAATTTGCGGAGGCTCTTCCAGCCAGCCTTTTTTTATCATAATCTTTCCACCATCTTGAGCAAAGGTGAAAATATCTTTTACAAGCAAGGCCATTTTTGCCGGTAAGTCACTTCGTAAACTAAAGGCACCCCCTAAAGCATGACTTCCAAGCCCAAATGAAGATAACAAACTGGTGTTGTACATCATCAATTTATCAGAGAATGGCGCGGTTTTTGACGTCGTTGCTTTACCTGCATGAGTAGCAGGGGGTTCAATATAACTTTGCCGTAAAAATTCACCTAACTCGATTTCGATTTTTTTTGATAATTTCATTCCTTGGGCAAAATAGTTTTGCACTTCTTTATCAGCAGCAACTTGAGCAAATCCAATCATTAATTGCATCCCTATTAGGTTTGTTTCAATGGCATGATGGATGAGAGAAACTTCAACTGTATTCAGGGATCTTGTTTCACTAAACATTTTAAACCCATCCATATAATTATCATCCTGTACAAAATGAACTTCTTTTGGCATTGTTACAAAAGCTGGACGTACAAGTACCCCTTTTTCTAAAAGGAATTGAGTTGATTGGCTGTTCATCGCTTGGGATTCTGCGGTCAAACCTATAAATAAATCTTCAATATCTTTTCGATAGGACATGCCTGTAAAAAGTGCATATAAGCTCATTTCTACTTTAGTCATCATATGCAAATACATGATATCGTACAAGTAATCAAACAACTTTGGAACGCTTTTATGTACATCGCTTTCTGTAAAACCAATAGGAATGACTGCGCCTTCTTGTTGGAAAATACTTGTAATGATTTCTACGGTTTTGGCAGCGTTAGAATAATGAGACTGTAACAGTTGTTTTTCATCATTATCGGCATGCTCAATAAAATGCTCCAATATTCTGAGGATCATGGTTTTTTCTTGATAAGCCATCCACAAATTAGCTAGTTCTGATGATGTGATAGGCGTTTTACTCGAAGTCATCCTGTTAAATCCCCCTAGTTTTATTTTTTATTGTAACCATTTGGAAATCTTTTATGAGTAACAATTTCATACAACGTAACGTCTCTATACGTGGTTTGGTGAGAGGTCCGGTTACTTCCTAGCAAATTTATAGTGGAGTTTGATTTGAGTGACTCCAAACAGTATTAACCCTATAATACTGAGTCATTAGCTACAACAAGATTAGCACGAACGTATCTAAACAGAACGTGAGATAAGAAGAGGAGTCACCTTTCCATAGAAAAGGTGACCCCTCTTTATATTCAATGCAAGAGACGTCACTGTGACAATCATTCAGCTGTATATCTGGTTGCAATGGAATTTAAAATTGGAGTAAGTGGAACTTAATCATGTGTGATTACGTACAGCATAATATACTTAAATAAGCATGGTACTTACCTCTAAGACGGATAGTTCAGTTTTTAAGTTTGGATGCTTTCAGGCAGATTCAAATTAATTGTCAAGGTTTTTGGTTATCTAACAATTCGATAATTACTAGGAGGTCAAACTTTTGAAAGCAGCCATTTTTAAATCCTATGGTTCCCCTGAAGTAATGGAGATTAGCGAAGTTGATAAGCCGTCCATCAAAGATGAAGATAGGGTATTAATTAGAGTGGTCTCCGCCTCAGTAAATCAATATGACAATCTATTCCGAAAAGGTTATTTTCCTACCAGAATAGAGAATGGACTTACAAAACCAAAAACGCAGATTCTGGGAATAGACGTTGCGGGTACAGTGGAAGCGATAGGTGAAAATGTAACGAAATTTAAGGTTGGCGATTCTGTTTTTGGAAGTTGTGTCGGCTCACATGCTGAATATGTCTGCCCAAGGCAAAGTGTCATTGCCCTTATGCCAAATAACTCAACTTTTGAAGAGCAGCTGCAATGCCATGTGCTGCACAGACTGCCCTGCAAGCATTGCGGGATGTAGGGAAAGTAAAAGCAGGCGATAAGGTATTAATCTATGGTGCATCTGGAGGAGTGGGGCACTTTGCTGTTCAGCTTGCTTTGTATTTTGGAGCGGAAGTAACCGCAGTTTGTAGTACCACAAATATTGAGTGGGTTAAAAATCTAGGTGCTCATCATGTAATTGATTATACTCAGGAAGATTTCGTTCACAACGGGAAAAAATATGATGTAATACTGGATGCTGTCGGAAAGAGAACCTTTTTCAGTAGCTTGCGTTCTCTAACAGAAAAAGGAATTTATATAACAGAACATCCACTCTACCCCAAGTATCATCCAATTCAATTGATGATAGGATCTATCATAGGTAATAAAAAGGCCAAGATTCATCTTGCAAAACCAAACGACAGTGATTTGGTTCTATTAGGAGAGCTTATGGAACAAGAAAAATTAAGACCTGTAATTGAAAAATGCTTTCCTTTAAATGAAATTGTGGAGGCTCATAGGCACATTGAAAGCGGACGGACAAAGGGGAAGGTTGTTCTTAAAATCGAGTGAAATTATTTCTGGAAGCAGTAGGGACAGTTCCGGTTGCTTCCTGGCATTATAACTTAAATTTAGGAGGAATTATCATTTCTATGGAGTTGAAGAAATTACGAAACAATCTGGCAATCATGGACAGGGCAGAAATAGTAAATCAGGATTTGGACAACAGAATTGATGAAATGCTAGTCAATATCGGAACAACAGATGAAGACCTTAGAGAAGGAATATATGAGATCTTTCATAAGTTAATAATGGGGGATTATCTCACTAATTTGCAAATAACTAAGATTATGGATAACTGCCTGGACAAGTTATTCTACAGAATCGGGGAGGCAAATGAGGATTCTGTTTTTACAAGGTCGTTCTCTTCTTTGGTAATCGCCTCCATCCTCAACAAGGACAAGGAATTATCGTTTCTTTCAGAGGAACAGCTGAGGGAAGTAGTGGACAAGTGTGATTCATATTTTCGGTTTGAGAAAGATTTCCGTGGCTATGTGGAAGAGAAAGGATGGGCACACAGCATCGCTCATGCTGCAGATCTTCTATGTGCTGTTATTCACCATCCTAGCTATAACTTGAATGATACAAAAAGGTTATTGGGTTCTTTAATGCCAAGTCTGTTCAGTGGTGTGGTGCTGGTGGATAATGAGGATGAAAGGCTAATTTGCGCTTTTGAGGGACTATTGGAAAGAGGTTTGGATGATCAGGTAGTTGAAGAGTGGATCCTACAGGTCTTTGCTGAACTTAAGGAGAGCTGGGGTGGGACCTCCCTCATACATTATAAAGTCAGAACGAATGTTAAGAACTTCATGAAGACACTCTACTTCAGGCTGGCTTTCAAAAAAATGGCCACATCATGAATAAATGGAAAAACGAAACGGATACGTTAAAAGCAAAGCATGAGAAAGAATACGAAGCCTATGGAGAGGAATTAAAGAAATGGAATGATAAGCGTGATATTCACGAAGCAATGAAGAAAGAGAAAAACGATGCAATCGAAAAGAAAAAGGAACAGTATTTTGCCGGAGAAAGTGAGTCGATTATTGAATACTGTGACATGGTATTATCTAATTCAGTTTATCCAGACTATTTTCCTCAGGAATTTGATATTGACTATAATCCTAATAACCGCAATTTAATCGTTGAATATAACCTACCAGATATTTCAGAGCTTCCAACCCTTAAAGAGGTAAAATATATAGCAACAAGGGATGAGTACAAAGAATCATCTATTACAGAAGCCGCACTTAGAAAGATGTATGACAAGTTGCTATATGACATCACTTTACGCACCATACATGAACTTTTTGAAGCAGATGCAATTGATGCGATAGATTCCATTGTATTTAACGGATGGGTCACCTCTGTAAATAGGGCTACAGGTAAAAGCGAGGATGCGTGTATTTTATCTGTTCAAACAACGAAAGAAGAATTTATGGAAATCAACTTGAAGCTGGTTGATTCGAAAACTTGTTTTAAAAATCTAAAGGGTATTGGTAGTAGCAAACTGTTCAGTCTCACACCAATTGCTCCAATACTAAAAATTAATAGGGAAGATGTTCGTTTTGTCGATTCGTATAATGTAGCCGGAAATGTTGACGAAGAAACCAATTTGGCTGCAATGGACTGGCAGGATTTTGAACATTTGATTCGAGAACTATTTGAGAAAGAATTCAATAATTCCGGAGGCGAAGTAAGAATTACAAGGGCCAGCAAAGATGGGGGAGTGGATGCCGTCGCATTTGACCCGGATCCTATAAGAGGTGGAAAAATTGTTATCCAGGCGAAGAGATATACGAACGTCGTTGGTGTCTCTGCCGTTCGAGATTTATATGGTACAGTCATGAACGAAGGCGCAACCAAAGGAATCCTCGTCTCAACAGCGGATTTTGGTCCAGATGCCTACAGTTTTGCAAAGGATAAACCTCTCTCCTTATTAAATGGAAACAACCTTTTACACTTGCTTCACAAACATGGTCACCAAGCCAAGATTGATTTAAAAGAGGCTAAGCTGTTAATGAAGGATAAAAAATGATAATCAAAAGGAGAAAGTCACCTACCATTATGAATAGATGACTTTCTTTGTTATTAAGACTGTCCTACCAACGCATCCTTCTCCTGCTTCGGATACCGCCAAGCATAATCAAACTCCAACGTCACAACGCCGTTAATATCTATGAAACTAACAAGCCCATATTCCCTCGTCAAGAAGCGGTTGCGCTCAATGGCATGGCCGATGAGTTCCTTGTTATTCTGCACATCCTTGATAACAACCGTACTATCACCAAGCTTCACCTCGTAGGATTCGGTACCATCACTGAACGTCCCGATAAAGTCCTGCCAATCAGTAGGATTTGGTGTATACGCCAGTTCAAACTCCGGACATGCCTTCGTATCCACGACGATGCATCTATCAGCTTGGTTTGGAGCTAGAGGAGGGAAGCCGACAGAGAAGACGTTGTTGCCGTTCTCGTCCTGGGCACTGTAGATGTCGCTTGTTTGTCTTTTCAATTCATAGATATTTTCACGATGCTTCATGAACAGTTTCCCGGAAAGCTCAGAGATCTCGAACAGTCCGTGGTAGCTGTGGAGGTAGGTCCCTTCATAGGCCTTCCCGTCGATTTCATCCGTTAAAATAGGCTGTTCGGAAGGTTCTACATTCGCCGCCTCATCCTTCAGCAGCTCGTCCACGATCTCATAGCCTGCCTGGAAGATATTCTCTCCGTTCGCAAGCGCGATGACCGCGATCCCTTTTTCCGGAACAAGGATGAATTGGCTGGAATACTGGTAGCTGTACTGGCCATAATGCCAGAAGCGCTCGATGCCGTCCTTCGTCTCCTTGAAGAAGGTAATGCCGCAGCCTCCATCATTCGTCGTATACCACTTGCTCTGCTTCTTTCTCATCTCCTGGATCGATGCAGCGGAAAGGATCTGCTTCCCATTGAGCAATCCATCCTGCAGATGCATCAGCGCAAAATTGGTCAGGTCCTTAATGGAAGAGAACGCATAATAGGAAGGATAGCTCGCACTATTATCAAAGAACTGCTTCGCAACCGTCAGATTCTCCTCCGCATCCCGGTCATGAGGCAACGCCAACGGCTGGGTCATCGCCCGCAGCGGATGATAGGTCGTCTGCGTCATCTCAAGCGGATCAAACAGCATCTCCTGCATCAGATCCGCAAACTTCATACCTGTCACCATCTCCGCCACAAACCCCGCAATATTCAGCGCATGATTCCCATACGAATAAGCACTCCCAGGCGCAAACAGCACCGGCAGCGTCGAAACCACCTCTCTCATATAATCATAGAGACCCGATTCCTTATAAAAGAAACTCACATCCCCGCCAGTAGGAAGGCCGGAAGAATGCGTCACCAGCATACGAACCGTAATGTCCTTTGAGCGCTCTTCATGAGCTGTGACAAACCAAGGCACATAATGCTGAACAGGCTTGTCCAGATCGATCAGCCCCTTTTCCACGAGCATCATGATCACTGTGCCGGTGAAAAGCTTGCTGACAGAGGCGATGCGGAAGAGGGTGTTCTCTGTGACAGGAGTTGCCCATTCTTCTATGTTTGTTTTGCCGTAGCCTTGGGAGAGGGTGACCTCGTTGTTTTGCAGAATTGCAAAGGCTGCGGCGGGTAGGTTGTTGGATTGGATTGAGTTTTGGATGATTTTGTTGATGTTTTCTTGTGATGTAGCCATAGAGTATTTACTCCTTTTTTTTCATACATGCTTTTTATAAATTCTATCAGTTGTCCTATTTATCCTGCTGTTCCTAAGATTAATGATTAGTTGGGTTATATCTAAATCTAATTTCTGTTTATTATTGCTATAATCCCTTCCCCAAACTCTTCCGCTTTCTTAGGTCAAATACCCCCAATTTCTAATAAAGCTTTTATAGTACGAGGTTTTTGCTCCAGAATAGCTTCTAATGTTTTGTTAGTGTAGATATAGTATGGCTTTACATTAAGCTCCCGGGCGCGAGTTCTACGATATTCGATTAGAGGAGCTCGTAGGTCATCCGTTTTGGATTGGCAAAAGTAACAGCATATCAGATAGGACATTTCTTTATAATCCCTTTAGCGTTTAAGTACCTCTCCAGTATTGCTACATGTCTTTCCATTTGGTTTATAGGGCTATACATTTCCTCTTCTTCCTTCGACAATCTTCGGGGCGTCACTGTGACAATCACTTAGACAACCAGTAATGCGACAGCTAAGGCTACTGGTGAGGATGAAACGAATCAACTAGTGGAGGAAAAAAGAAACTCAAATCAGGGAGCTGCAAAAAGAAAAGGAAGGAAGAGCTGCAGCATTCTTTAGAAAGCCTTGAATTAGATTAAAACATTCAAATGAAGAAACAGCTTACTACAAGCAATTCCTTATTGGGTTTATAGAGGACTATACGGATGAAGAGAAATATGAACTTTAAGAGATTTGTGGAAATATGAATTAAAGGTTAATGGGGTAGCGGTTTCGAAGGATGGAAAAGCACAGATCCAAGAAGATAGTATGGAAATTTCCATTATTCAAAGACAGCCAGCCTACTATATCCTGCCTGATGATGAGACTGAAAAAGGTAAAATTAATGGGGCATATCTTGAGCATCTCTCAGAATTTTAGCGAAGAACCAACGGAAACCTAAGGAGAAGACGGAACTATTGTAATGGGAACGCATTATAAATTGGAATACCTGAAGGCTGGAGTCCATATAACCTTTACCATTACGGATGAGCTGAAGGAGAGGTTAAAGCTAACTACTTCCAACATAAGTGTTAGGAAGGTGGAGTTATAAAAGAAGGCTGCCAGAAAGTCAATTGCTGATGACTTTCTGGACAGCCTTTTACCTATTTAAACTTATCAGGAAACTGCTTCACCACTGGCGAAAAGATTGCATTTGTGGCGTCACTGGACATTTGCTATGAATACCAAACACAATGGAAAAATTTAATGTAAGTGGAGATTCCTTATTCTAAAGCTTGTTAAACTTAAGAATATAAAGCAAAACGTTGTTAACATTCTTCAGTTATGACGAAACATTTTCCGTCTACTAGGTAGCTACTTAGAGCTGAATAAACAGGCTTACCACTTTCTAAATCAATGAATGTATCTGTATTATACGGATTGTAAAATACTCGTTTCCAATTTGGGGATTCAGAAGCGCTTTTCTTATTACTTTCTATATAGGTCCCAACAATAAAAGCATGAATATTTTTTTGTCGTTCTTTTCTCGTTCTTATTTGTCCAGATTGGACAATTTTCATTTCTACATCAGTTAAAAGAAGACTATCAGCATAAGCAATTAGCCTTCTAGTTTTTTTGTCTTGAATTGAGAATAGTTTCTTTCTTATGTTCCTGTAGACTCTAATGGCTTGTCCATTTTTTAATTCTTTTCCACACAATACATATATCATGATTTTCACCTCTAGATGCATTTTTTAAAAAATCTTTAAATGAAAGTAAGTTTATGCAATTACTTATTTATTGAGGGCTAATGTTTGGACCAACCTTTGTATTTTCAAATCTCATTATATATATTTCCTTTTTCAGCTATTTTTATAATCGTTAATGTGTTTTTTAGGAAACTATGTCTAAAATATAGCTCTCTTAAGAGTGTTTTTAGGTTAAAATGGAATTAAATGTGTTTTAATATTAAATAATAAAAAGATTAAGGTGGCGTTTTAAAAATGGGTTTTGGTCAACACCAAACATTTTATTTAAGACAGCATTGGCTAACTAAAGGTTTAACAGAAGTAAACAAAAATTCCCGTTTTTTCTATGAACCTGCGCATTTTGAAGTATTAGGTGTAGGTAAAAATATGGCTAAGTCAATAAGACATTGGTTAAAGGCAACACGACTAATCGAGGAACAACGTACTACCATGACTGAAATTGCTATGACTAATTTAGGAAGAGTTGTATTCCAATTTGACCCATATATTAAAACTAGATATACATTATATATACTGCACTATTTACTAGTCACAGAGAGAAATGAAGCGTCAACTTGGTATTGGTTCTTTAATGTTTTCAACGAACGTGTTTTTACAAAACAAATACTTATAGAAGAATTGGAGCAATGGGTAAAGGAGAACTTTGAAAAAGTTGTGTCTGTTAACTCATTAAAACGAGATGTAGAATGCCTTTTACAACTATATACAGAGAAGGAATATAGAGACAAAACACCTGAAGATGTTATAAAGAGTCCATTTGAGACATTAAATTTAGTAAATCAAACTAGGAGTGCAAATTTTATTAAATCTGAAAAGGATTATTATTTAATAGAAAATGTTTTATATATAGCTTTATTAATTTATTCGGAGAAACATAGAGTAAAAGAAGTAAGTCTGAATGATTTGGTAAATGGTGCAGAATTGTGGGGAAAAGTATTTAATTTAAATCGCGATACCATTATCGAATATTTATTAGAAGTGCAAAAACGCTACCCAGTTATCTTTACAAGAACAAATCGTTTAGATGTAATCAGAATAGATACAGAAACATTGTGGCTAGATGAAATGAAAGCAGCATACGAAAATGAGGTATTTAAATTATGAGTTTCCAACCAAGTATAAATATTATGTACGATATTGGGAAGGTTCAATTATTTGAAAACTATGTTCCTAATATAAAGCAATTAGATATTATGAATCGAATGTTTAAAGATTTAGGTAATACAAAACAACATGCACATTTATTAGTGGGACCATACGGAGCTGGGAAATCCCTAGTCGGTGCAATGGCTACAACTTTACTTACGAAAAATAAAAATAATAAACCAGTAAAGCAATTCTTTCAAGATGTACAAACGGTAAGTCCAGATTTAGAGATGGATTTAAGAGAATCTTTAACAAAACATAAAATAAAGTGGTTGCCTGTAATGATTACCGGTAAAACAGGTGATTTTGAATCAATATTACTTGAAAGTATCCAAAGGACATGCGAAGAAAGTGATATTACATTAACATATAGGAATGATTCAGTTTATATTCAAGAATTGATGGATATTTGGGAGAAGGATTTCCCAGATATTTATGTAAGATTTGAAAGTCATCTAGAAAACTCAAAGTACTCTTTAAAGAATTTTAAGGATGATCTAAAAACTGAATCCGAGGTTCCAATATTGTTATTTAAAGAAATTTATCCTAATATTGCTTTTGGAACTACATATCATAACCCTCATAAAGTAGAGTTTAAAGAACAATTAGAGTATATTTTTGAACAACTTGCTAAGAAAAAAAACGGTTTAGTAATAGTGTTTGATGAATTTGGAAGGTTTCTAAAAACGGTTTCTAAAACGAAAATTCATTCAACAATGCAGAATTTACAGGACTTAGCTGAGTTAGTAAATCGACAATATAATGCCTTTTTGCTAATGATAACACACACTGGTTTACAGCAATATATAAATGGTAATACGAATATAACAAAAAATGAATTAGAAGCGGTAGAGAAGCGCTTTTTAGAGCATCGATTAGAAAGTGATTCTGCTATCTTTTATCGTTCTGCTCACAAGTTACTCAAAAAACCTAAAAAAAATAAACCTGATATATTTTTAACTAAAGATTATGATCAATTACATTATTTTATTATGAAATATAATTTATTTCCTGATATGGCAACTGAAGAAATTGAAGGAACAATCCTTGAGGGTTGTCAGCCAATTCACCCATTAGCAATACAGTTACTCCCATATATCTCAAATTTACTTGGCCAAAATGATCGAACATTATATATGTTTCTAAATGAATTTGAATTAGGAAATGAAGAGGTAACGTGGTATTATGCAGATCGTTTATTCGATTATTTTTATCCGGATGATTCTATGATACTAACTCTCGACTCAATGAAGTTCTATCGGTTAGCCATTAGTTACAATGTATCTGAAGGGGCTTTACGAGTTGTCAAACTGGCTACTTTAATGGATATAATAAATAATCGTTTTGCAATAACTATGGAATTTTTACAGTTTGCATTGGGTATTGATGAAGTTATGGCTAAACAAGTAATTGATGAGCTAGTACATATGAAACTTTTCCGCTTAAACCCATTTACAAAAGCTTATGAGTTATATGAAGGGTCTATAGTAGCATTTGAAGAGGAATATAATTATGTAGAAGAAATGTATACAATAAATGATACAGATAGAATTAGAGCTTTGGAAAGTCTTTTTGGAGATAAGTATTCCATACCTTTAGGTTATAATAATACAAAAAGTATGACTCGTTATATTGAAACACGATTCACCTTTGGTAATCAGCCGTTTGAATTAGGTCCATACCAAGATGGGATGCTCCTATTTGTGATATCACGAAGTCAAAATGAACAAGAGCTAGCAGAAGTGAGTATTAAGAGGTACACAAAAAACGATATATTATTTGGTATTACAAATATTAATTTTGATGATGTAAGTAAGCATATTAATCAATACTTAATATTAAACAAAATGCTCCAAATGCCCGAAATTTTACACAAAGAAGTAAATTTAAAAAAAGAGATTTTAATTCGAATTGAAACAGTTACTTTTGTTATTCAACAAAGTTTACACCCTTTAATGAAATTTAGTAATAATGAGGTAGTTTATTATTGGGTAGGAAAAGAAGTATCATTGAATAACATACATCAATTTGAATCTTTTCTTGATGAATGGATGTTTATTCGTTTTCCATATACACCGGAAATTCGTAATGAAAGTTTCAATAAACATTCTATTATGGGTATTCAACGAAAATCTGCAATAAGTATTTTAAATCAAATTTTGAAACAAAATTTCACTGGTACATTTGAGATTAAAGGAAATGGGCCTGATTATTTAATTTACGCAACTACGTTCAAAAATTTACATTTCAACTTTCATGAAATTGACAATCAACCAATTAGCGAACTTATGGAATTGCGCTTGAGGCTGGTAAAACATTTAGAAAGTTCAAATAGAAATTCAATTTTAAGTTTATTTTCTATAGCTTTATCAGCACCATTTGGAATTCGTGCACCATTAGTTCCCTTACTTGTAATTGCATTACTTAAAGATAAATGGCATCAAATGGCATTTTATTCAAATGATTTCAGTCTCGCTGAAATAAATGCAGAAATACTATATGATATCCTTGATCAGTCAGCTGATTTTTATGAATATCAAATTTACTCATTAGATAATGAGATTTTGGAGATGCTTCAATACTTAAATGAAATTTATTTGGATAGAAAAAATGTAATTTCACCAAATATTTTATTTAATGATATTTATCAGTGGTTACTAGAGTTACCTCGATTTACACAAATTACAAATAAACAACCGGAGGAAGTATTAAAATTTAAACAAATTATTCGTTCCAGCCAAACTGATACCCTAGCGGCAAGTAAAGAAATAAGGGAGTTAAAATATTCTAGAGAACAATATTGCGATTTGAAAAGGTACTTAGAAGATTTCATTGAAAGTTTTAAAAAGCAATTAATAAACGAAACATATGCTGTATTCGGTGGTGTTCAAAATATAGAACAACTTCGAGTTAAGCATGCAGACGCAATTCAAAATTCTCCACAGTTATTAAAGTTAGTTCAGATATTAGAAGATGAACAAAATTTTGACTTATTTATTATTGAAGTGGTTGGAGTTAGATTAGAGGATTGGTCAGATGTTACGTATGATTCATACTTTGCCACATTAACTCAATTATTAACCTTAGTTGATACAGAATTTATTAAAGTAATAGAGGGAGATCAGGTTATTTCAACAATAAAGGAAATGGAATTATCAGTAAAAGGCAGTACGATATACAATCAGTTACACCGGATAGTTACAGCTGGTGGGCGTACCATGAATCAAGATGAAGTGAAATATATTTTATTTCGTATTCTAAAAGAAGTGAAATAAATAATGCAGCTATTCGAATCATCGAATAGCTGCATTTTATAATTCTATGAGTATGAACACACACAAGGAATGGAATCGTCTTTTTCACTAAGATATACCTCTATTCCATCTCGATCCATGAGTTTCCGATATTCACGTAAAGTGAAAGCTTTACTATTACGCTTTAAAATTGAAACGTCTTTATCAAACTTCTCACGGAAACGTTGCTCCATGTCTTCTTGTTCTAAATATTGATTTGGCCAAACTTTATAAAGTAAGGCGTAATGCCCTAAACCGCCACGTACACAGCGTCCAGCACAGTTTGCATGTGAAAACCCTAGTCCATACATACGAGGGAGAGGGATTTTCCATTCATCCCTAATAATTTTCTTTGCATCCAAATCTGCTTTGAAAGTTTCAATCATTGGAAAACGTGTTGCAATAGGTTCTATAGGATTATGCTCATAAAAGTTTTGAAGGTTAATTGCTCGATGTTGTTCATGTGGACCTATACCAAAATACAGAATAGGCTCCATTTTATAAACATCTCGAAGCTCTTCGAGATAAATTAAAGTTTGACGTACTTTTAATTCTTCTGAACACTTAGCCATACGAGAATTTCCTAAGAAGCGTACATCGTAAAATACTTCTTCAGGTGTTCTACCATCTGTGCGATAAGTAATCTCTATACCTATATATTCGGCTACTTCTTCCATAAACCGGTAATTATCAATATCTTCCCATAGCGTATCGGTAAAGAAGAGTATACAATTCTCCTTTCCATACTTTTGTACAATATAGTGCGCTACATAAGCTGATGCAGCACCACCACTGAACATTACTATATGAATGGGCTTACGCTCTCGTGAACTATCTAGCTTTCCAGCGTTCAAAATACTAAGGGCACTAGATTTTTCATTTGTTTTTTTTGTCTTCGCTTTATTTATTGACATAATAGCCCTCCTAGTTTATTTATAGCGGCATATCCAAAGATGATTATGATGAAGAGCCTAATCTAAGCATTAAAGAGATTATTTTATTTCGTACAATATTTCGTCGGCACTTTTATTTGTAAAAGATAGATTCTGCTCTTTAATAAATTCATAAGCATTCTTCATTAAATCTTGTTCAGTAACACCTTTTTCAATGATTTTCTCATAGAGAATTTCGATGCCGCCTAGTACATAGGAACTGTATAACTTCATATTCTCAGCATGTTTCTCACTAACATCATATAGTGAATCATCACGAAAAGCACGATTGATACGATTTTCTAAATCAATTTCTTTTTGATTATCTAAAAGCATAATTAATCGATAAATAAATTCTAATATTGAACTCTCTTTAACTAGTTGTTCAGTATGAATTTGTGTTCTTTTATCTTTATATGCCTCTGATTTGTCAGGTGAGCTTTTTCGATTATACTGAAAACCTACAATAGCAGCATTAATGTATACATCTAAGTGTCTGGAAAAGATATTGTTATCTTTAAGTAAATCCATATATGCTGAATGTTTTCCAGTGATAATAATATTTCTATCGAACAACATTTACTTCACCTCAGTAATTTTGGTATAAATCTCAGATTGTTTATTTAAGTAATACTCTCTTCCAACTTTATTACTTAAGGAATTTTTCGCGTAATTCCAGTCCTTTGCCATAACAATTAGAATTAATTGGTTTGCTACGGTTGGAAGTACTTCGGATATGTTTTTAACATGCTTTTCATCAGCATTAGAAAAAGGCGCATCTAAAATTAATGGGTATGCTTCAGCCTCTTTTTCATAGGCATCGTTTAATTTTTCTTTTGCTAATTCAACTAATCCTGAAATAAACGCAAAGTTTTTTACAGTTTCTAAACCCTGAGATTCATCAGTATGAATGTCTTCTGACAAATCTGTTGTTATTAATTCTACACGAAATTTATCATCTATTGTTACCTTACGTTTACCATGATACATCATAGAGAAATACTTATTTACTTCTTCTTCTAATCTTTCTTTAATTTTGTTTTCACGCTTATCTCGATGATTAGTTACCCATTCAAGTACTTGTTTTGTGTACTCTATATATTTTAATAGTTCATTATTTCTTTCAGATAATCTAATGTTTTTTTCATATGTATCTAGACTATCTTGAATTACTTTCTTTAATTCACCTAGTTCTTGATTTAAGGCAGCAATATCTTCAGTAATTGTTTTTAATTTTGCTTCTAATTCCATTAGTATTTCTTGATGTTTATTAATGTCGTCTTGTTTTTTCAATTCTTCATTCAAGTATTGAATTTCATCTTCCAAATCTCCAATTTTTTGCAAATTGTTAAATATATTTTTATAACTGTTCTCTAAAGGAATAAAGAAGCCACTACCGGCTTTTAATAAAGTTTCTGATTTATCTTTAAAATATTTTAGTAAAGTGCCTATTGATTCAGGTGGTAAATAACGAATCTCTTCTAGAAGATGTTTATGGGCACTATTGCCCTCACAAATTTCAGTACCACAGACACATATACCACGTTCAATAATATCCTTAATTGCATTAGCATTCATATCACGAATTGATTTTTTATCTAATTTTGCACTTGCAAGCTCTTCTAGTGCTCTTTGAAAAAGCGCTTGCCCTAAAAACATAGGTGTGTTATTTTGAATGCTACTATAGAATTGTTCTTGTGCATTTAGTAAAGCAGTTTTTTCGAATTTTATCATTTTGACTTTTGAATCTTTTTGTACTTGTAATTGTTTTGTTTTCTCTAGGCTACGTAAAATCCCTTGTCTTTCAACAACAGCTTTAGAATAACCTTCGAATTCCTTCTTTTTTTGCTCTAGTCTTTCAATAACTGCTTCTTTTCTCTTTTCTGCTAATTCAACACGATTAAAAGCTTCAGTTGCAATTTTATTTCCTTCTAAATTTAAGCCAGCATTAAATTGACCTAAGACGGTATTCGATAATCTAGTTGGACTTCCGATATGTTTGATCATGTTTTCTAAAACGGTAAGGCCTAATATACCTTTTACTGAGCTTGTTACATCTGTTTTTGAAGTGATATTTCCAAACCGTTCTGTATCATATAGAAAATAAATAGCTAAATCTTCTGGAAGAATTTCTCCAATCTTAGCTTGAATTTGATGTGGTGGGATATCATCAGTTTGACCATCCCTCTGTTTATATTTCATTTCAACTTTTGATATAGCATTAGCCTTTACTATGTTTCCTTTAACATAATGTGTAAGAGTCCGTATAATAAAATAATTTACATCCTGATGTTCCAGTTCAATTGATATACGCACTTCTTGATTTTCCTTCGTTGTCAACATTTCTTGAGCTGCTTTTGCATTTAATAAGGAATCCTTACTTTTGAAATTAGCGTTTCCATAAAATCCCCATAAAAATGCTTGTAATATAGTAGTTTTACCACTGGTATTATCACCCAAAACTAATGTTATCTTTTGGCTTTCGTCAGTTGAGAATTCAATACTTTGTTCCCCTTGAAATTGTCTGAAATTATAAAGTGATATTTTTTTAATAATCAAATTTTACACCTCTAGTAATTTTTATTGGTTTCTTCGATGATAATTGAACGGATTTTTTCGCGTATTTCAGCATCGGAAAGTGCTCTTGTTTTGATATTATTTCGTTCTAGTTCAATAATACGCATTTTCATCATTTCTAAATTCTTTTCATAAATATTAATATTTTTAGAAGATATCGGATTCATTTGAATTAATCTCCCCTCTATTTAGATAATAGTAATCTTGAATATTACTAATTAAATCGTCAGCTACAGATGAGTTTTCAGCCACACTTGCAAAATCCTTGATTCTTTCGATTTCTCTTAAAGGTAATGATTTTAAAGATAAAATTTCATCTTCTGATAAATCACTTAGTCGATCAAAAGGAATTGGGAGTGTTATAAAATCAAAAATTTTAGCATATTTTTTCCCTTTATATTTACGAAGTACACGTCCTCTTCGTTGAATATATTCTTTAGGATTAGTACTACTAGCTAAAATAAATGCTGTTTCTATACTAGGTATATTTACGCCTTCATCTAAACAACGAATAGCAACTAATGCCTGCAAAAAATCGCCTTTATCAAAGGATTGTTTTAAGATTTCTCTTTCACTTGCCGATTCTTCAGAAGTGAATTTTGATACTTTCATTTCTAATTTATTTCCTAACAAATCAACTACCACATCTATTTGTCTTTTTTCTTCTTCATCAGTCCTACCTTCTTCATAACTAGGATCTGAAATTGTGGTTGCGCCACAATAAACAAGTATGTGTGAATTATCCCTATAATCATTTATAGCATTTTCTAAAGCCTTTACTTTTTCTGAGGCACCTGCAATAATTTTTGCTCGTTTTAACAAAAGCATTTTTGCGGATTCTGAAAATGTAACTTTTCCGAAACGGTCTTTTTTTATCATTGAGCCGATTTTAGCAGTTAGCTCCTTGTATTCTTTTAATTCTGCATCATTTAGAAAAATAGGGATAGGATAATAATAATATGGTGTTAACATATCATTACGTATTGCCATTTGAAGTGTATATTCTATACAGATGTTGCCAAAGTAATTGAAAAGCGCATTTGTACCTTCTTCATCGTTATGTCTATAGATAGTTGCAGATAATGCTAGTCTGTAATTGGAATTTTCTAAAAGTTTTGAGTTAAGATGATTCGCACCAAAATTGTGCGCTTCATCTACTATCAAAAGTAAATTACGTTTAATAGATCTTAATTGCTGTTGGACAAAGTTGCTACTAAAAGTAGCATTTGTAGTAACTAGACAAAAATGATTTGTGACTTCTAGGTTGTAAGATTCTACAATCGTTTTAAAGCGTTCTTTCCATTTTTTTTGTCTTGAGGCTGAGTGTCCGATAATTGGTTTCATATTAAATAACTGAATATCTTCTACCCATTGATCTACTAAGTGTTGATAAGGACAAACTATAACCACAGCTAATTTATGATTTAGTGTTTTCGCAAGATGCGCAGCAGCAGCTAAACCGGTAACTGTTTTACCTGTACCTGTTGCCATATTAAATATCCCTCGAAATTCGTTTATTTCCCAATTTTCAATTGCTTTGGATTGATACTCACGAATGTTGATACTATTAGGTAAAATTGGTCCATCTATTTTTGTTTTTTCCTCAATTTCCCGATTTAGAAAATAAGCCTCAACTTCATCTATATCAAGCTCTATATCTTCAGTTTTGTACGATTGTAGTTTTTCATAGCAGACTTCAGGGAAATCTATAGTGATAATATTTCTTGCTATATTACTCCAAATGTTGTCAAATGTACGAATCTTTGAATCTACCCGCTCCTTTTCGTATGTCCAGGACCTAAAAACATCGATTGACTCATAATTATGTGAAAATGCATTTGCTGTTTCGTTTAATGAACCAGAGAAAGCAATCAAATTCCCTTCCTCGTCTTCAAGTAACCCTAGTTTGTCGTGAAATATACCGATTCCTTTATTGTTTTCTATGAGGGCTATTTTGATATCTAAAATGCCTTCACTAATTAAATGAGCTAGTAAATTAAGGCGTTTTTTTTCAAAATAATTAAAATCCTTTTCAAATGAATATAATATGTTTCTAGATATTACTTCACCTTTTGTTTTATAACCATATGTTATAGCTTCTATATCTTCATCAGATAACTTAGGTGATGCTATAAGACGTATTTTTCCGTCATTTCTTACTAGTCCGCTTAAGCCTTTAGTTATTTCAATCAAGGCAGTAGATGAAAAAAATCCAACTGCACGGTCATATCTAATTGATTTATTCAGGGTCGGAACATAAAAATCATTTATTATGTTATCTTCAAATGATCTATATTCATTTTTTAAATTTATGTTCTTAAATGACATGAGTTTACACCCTTCAGATATTTGTAATATTTGGATATATTATCTCATATCTAAATACAAATATGGAACATTTTTCTCTGAAAACCTTCTAAATAAATTTCTTTTCGTGAATTTGATTGAATATAAAATTATATTAAGAATTTTATGGAAATAGAAGCGGGGGGGATGGTTCTATGCTTCCTTCTGTCCTAACAAATAAATAATAATTGGTTTAAAGACGGGTTCCTTAAACGCGGCAAAAAAATCCAATACGGGAAAAAAGGCTGGAGTTTGACGAAATATTTAATCAAGCCAGATGCAGATAGTTGGTGATGTAATTGTGAATAAAGCCACCAAAGAGTAATTTAGATATACGTTAATTTTCTATTTCTGGAGAATTCTATAAAGACACTTAACATAAGTAAAATAGTGGATGATATAATAAATCTAGAAGATGCTATATAGCTCTTCTTTTTTTGCTCAAAACAAAAATTAGGTGTTAACCGATAAAAATGTAAGGAAGTAAAAGGAACAGAAAGAGGTTGATTCATGAAAGTCCAGTTAGTGCATATGAGGGATAAGCTTTCGGATGATGACAAGGTAAGTGGGGGGATTGTGGAAAAGATTGTGAAGCAGTCTAAAGCAGATCTTACATTATTAAAACCTTCTAAGGATAAGGACGAGACGATGGTTTTGTCTAAGAAGTTGACGGATTTGGTTCGAAATATGAAAGCTATTGAAGAGGAGAAAGGGATTCATGATTTTTATCTTGGTTTTCCTTTCTTGACGGGAACGCTTCAGAATGGGACTTTTTATTCAGGCTCCGCTTTTCTTATATCCTTTAAGACTGGAGAGAAACATTGTTAATAGTCAAAGGTGGTTAGCGAGACTGGATGAAGGGGAACCCCAACTGAACAGAACGTTATTCCTGGCTTTCAAGAAATACAATAACTTGACCTTTACAGAGGTTTTTTTTGAAAAGGGAGCAGATTTAGCAACAACGCTTGAATATTCTGTTTGGCTTGATTTCTTACAGGAACATGATATCTCCAGTAGTTTTACTCCTAAAGGGATTACTAAACTACAGCAGTACAAGACTGAGGATATCCCTATAGTTGCGAATCTGTCGCTCATGGAAACTGCGGTAATTGGGCATTTCCCTCAGAGAGGCGATCTCTCCTAAAAACGATGCCATCCTCATTGACGATGGCCAGGATTTTGAAGCACGCTATCTTCACCTCGACAGCTTGTTTCTCAACCCTGAAACAAAAGCTCTCCTACTTGTAGAGGATCGTGCTCAAACTATTTATCCAAGAAAACGAAGCTGCCTAAAGGACACAGGGCTTGATTTCCGCGGAAGATCAAAAATCTTAAATATCAATTACCGAAATACTGCTCAAATTGTCAGCTGTGCCTGGGACTTTTTCCAAAAGAATTCTTCCTTGCAAAACAAAGTAGTAGTCAGTGAAACAGAAGGTGTCGAAATCATCTCGCCGAAAAGCACCAAAAGAAAAGGACCAGAACCAGCAATTCTGAAAGCTGATAGTTTTGCAAATGAAATGCAAATCATTGCAAGGCAAATCCAACAGCTCCACAATGTAAAAAAAGTTCCGTATTCAGAGATGCTTATATTATATTGTGTTAAACGAACTCATCAAACAGACATCATCGGCACCATCCAACGGGCGCTCCAAAAAGAAGGCATCCCAGCAACCTGGATCACCAAAAACGAAGCCAGCAAAAGAGCCTTCAACCGTGAAGAAGAAACCGTGAAAATCAGCACCATTGACAGCAGCAAGGGCCTCGACTTCCAAGCAGTCTTCATCGTCAAAGCCGACACCATGCCATTCCCATTAGAAAAAGATAAAGAGCGGGAAGTTTCATTGATGTATATTGGGATGACGAGGGCGAAGGAGTATCTTTGTATATCGTATTCGGGGGAGTCGGAGTTTACGGGTTATTTTGAGGAATGGCAGCGACAGAAAAGGGAAGAAACACAAAAGAGAGTGATAAAGATAAATGAATAGTAGGGGATATGTATGATTGAGGAAAAGCTCATAGTTAACTCAGAAAGAGGTAATCTGTTAACTGAACTAACCAAGTCGATGAGCGAATGCGTTAGTTTTTATTTTAGTGTTGCTTTTATTAACTTTAGTGGTTTACAGCTTTTGTTAGATCCTATTAAGGAAGCAGCTGATCGAGGGGTAAAGGGCAAGATAATTACATCCACTTACTTAAATTTCACGGATGCAAAGGCGTTAGAGAAACTCAAAGAGTTTTGTAATGTAGATCTAAAGGTGTTTGTTACAGATAAGGAATTAGGATTTCATACAAAAGCATATATCTTTGAGTATTCTGATAGTTATAAAGTAATCATAGGCTCGTCCAATATTACGCAGAGTGCCCTTAAAAGCAACATAGAATGGAATGTAGAAATCATCTCTAAACACGATGCAAATTTTATAAAAGATGTACTTAAAGAATATGACTATCTGTGGAACACAAGCGTGGATGCTGATGCAGACTTTATAAAAAGGTATGAAGATTTTTTAAAGAACATTCAAGGTAGTGGTTGGAGAAAGCAGCTTATCTATGAGAATAGTGAGTATATTGTACCGAATAGAATGCAGAAAAAAGCAACAGAAAACCTTGAACGTCTTAGATACTACGGAGAGAAGAAGGCTCTAGTTATTGCTGCAACTGGGACAGGGAAAACATATATGTCTGCATTCGATGTGAAGAGATTTAAACCAAAAAAACTTCTGTTTGTCGTTCATCGTGAAGAAATTTTGAGAAAAGCCAAGGAAACCTTCGAAAAGTTGTTACCTAATGAGGGATATACCTTTGGGTTATTAACAGGAAATCAAAAACAAAAAAATGTGGACTTTGTCTTTTCTACGAATTTATCTATTAATAACTGTTTATATGAGTTTGATAGAGAGGAGTTTGACTACATCATTATTGATGAAGCACATCATGCCACAAGTTCTACCTATCAAAGAATTCTTGAGTATTTTAATCCGAAATTCACTCTTGGGATGACGGCAACCCCTGAAAGAAGTGATAGTTATAATGTGTTTGATCTGTTTGATAACAACGTTGCTCTTGAAGTTAGATTACATGATGCACTAGAGGACGAATTGGTTATTCCGTTTCATTACTTTGGCATAACAGATATAGACGCTGTAGACCTTAGTGATGTATCCATAGATAATATTGCAGAAGTAACCAAACGCCTGAAGGTTAATGAAAGGGTAGATTTCATTATTGAGAAGATGAATTTTTACGATTTCGATGGTGAAAAGCGTAAATGTTTAGGTTTCTGTGCAAGTATCGAACATGCAAGGTATATGTCTGATGAGTTCAACAATAGAGGTTTTAAAAGTGTTTATTTATATGGAGAAGACTCATCTGAAAAGCGGACTCAATATATTAATAGATTAGAAAATGATCAGGATGAGTTGGAATTTATTTTTACAGTAGATATTTTTAACGAAGGAGTCGATATTCCTTCGGTTAATACCGTCCTAATGCTACGGCCAACTAACTCTCCCATTATTTTCATTCAGCAACTGGGACGTGGATTGCGGAAACATGCAAACAAAAACTTCTTAACCGTACTAGACTTCATCGGTAATCATAATAAAACATTTCTTATCGCTTTAGCGTTAAATGGTAGTAGGTATTATGACAAAGAAAGTTTGAAGGTAGCGATAGCAACAGGGTTTGCAAATATCCCTGGGTGTACCCATATACAAATGGACAAAATATCTCAGGAAAGAATCCTTGCTCAAATAGATCAAGAAAACTTTAATTCATTAAAATACTTAAAAGAAGAGTATTATGAATTTAAACAAATGAACCAAGGAAGAATTCCATATCTATTAATAGATTATTTGAAGTTTGACGGTGCACCAGATCCAACAAAGTTTATCTCTAAAGAAAAATCTTATCTCCATTTCTTGGCTAAGGTTGAAAAAGAAGAGGAGTTAAAGAGATTATTATCATATGAACCTTTCGAGGCTATCATTAAAGAACTTTCTAGTAAGCTACCGTTAAAGAGAGTGTACGACTTTGCTATTATAAAATATTTACTAGACCATGATGAAATAAATCTTCAACAAGCGAAAAATGAAATCCTAAAGTTAGTTAAGCATGTGGATGAGGATAGTATTATCCATGCATTTGAATTTTTAAATCAGGATTATTATGATCGTCTGCAAGTAGTGAATATCCCTAAGATTTTCTCCTATCAAAATGGGTTAGTAGTGAAGACAGAGCTTCTCAATAACATTCTGCAAAATGATGTGTTTAGGCAGTATATTGAAGATATTGTTAGCTATGGAATCTTCCGATATGAAAGAGAGTATAGGGAAGAGTATTATGGGGTGCCTCACTTTAAACTCTATGAGCAATATCAAATGGTGGATGCGGCATTACTATCAAATTATCGAAAAACCCATAGCTCATTTAGAGGTTCGGGACTAGTGGTAAACGGAAAGGAATTTTTCTTGTATATTGATCTTCATAAAGAAGAAAACATCAAAGACAGTATCAACTATAAAGATAAATTCATAGATCCAGGCCACTTTCAATGGCAATCTGTCAACAATACCTCTCAGCACACAGAAAGAGGGCAGGACTTAGTCCGTAATAAGCAAAGAGGTGTGAATCTTCACCTGTTTGTGAGAAAATATAAAGAAATAGATAGGGGAAAGACTGAACCATATATTTATATCGGGAAGGGTAATTCCATTAAGTACGAAGGAAACAAACCTATTACGGTTCTCTTAGAACTGGAACACCAGATCCCACCAGTCTTATATACAGAGTTAACAGAAAAAGTGTAGTCAATTGCGACTACACTTTTTCTGCTATTAATTGCTCAACCGCAGGTATATCTGCTGGAGCCCATACTAAGGAAGCTAAATTTTCTCTCTTTAGCCATACAAGCTTAGAGTGTTCATTTGGGACTGGTTCTGCTTCAGTTATCTTGCATTTAATAGCCATAAGATTAATGATAAATGTCTCATATTCATGGATATTATCATGGAATAGCTCACCAGCCCTAATTTTACAATTCATTTCTTCTACAATTTCTCGCTCTAAAGCAGAATATATATCTTCATCTTTTTCTACTTTCCCACCTGGAAATTCCCACATATTTGGGATAGCCATTGATGGCGAGCGGAGAGCACAAAGAATTTCGTTCTGCTCATTTTCTATGATAGCTGCGACAACTTTAACTGTTTTTTTCATTAGGACACCTCTATTTAAGAACTACTGATATGATATCACGATTATACAAAAGGGGAAATCATGACATTAATAGGAAGGTAAATCCTGGTTTTTTGTCGAAATATATTTTAAATAGATGAAACAAGGAGGTAGAAAAATGTCTTACTGGATTTTTCAAGGAAACCCACAACGGTTTACGATAGATAATGAGAAGTACCCGCATCTTCATGATATTAATGAGTATGTAAAAAAAGGGAATGTGATTGATTGGAGTATAAGACAGAAACAATTTAGTAATGACATCAGCATTGGTGACAAGGTTTTTATTTGGCGATCCGATGGTGAAGAGAAAAATAGCGGTGGAATTATTGCGCTAACAGAGGTTGTGACGGAATCGTTTGTTGGGGAGGACGATTACCCTTCTGTGGAGCTAAAAGTGTTGGATTGCAGGTTAACGAAAGAAGAGGGTATGCTGTTACGCCATAAGCTTAAGGAGGTTCCGGAAACTAGTCAACTATTAATTATTCGTGCACCACAAATGACGAATTATAAATTGACTGATGAAGAGTTTGGTTACTTAGATCGGTTCTGGAACAATCCTATTAAGCTAGAAGAAAAGACAAATATGGATTTAGTAGAAAGCTACCTCCAATATTACAAGCAAGAGGCAGATGGCTTTTTGACGGAAGTGGAGTACATAACAAAGGCATATAACTACTTCCAACAATATAAAGATCCAGAATTTATATTGAAAATGGAGTGGGAGGATTTTCAGAAGATCGGTGCCCATGTAAATAGTTATCGAATGGCTATTGCGCGTAGCAGGGCTTTTGGATTTATGAATGCTCCGATTGAAAAATATCGTAATAGCTTTCACTACCTCGTTCACGGGCAAGATACTCTTGAAACAAGAATGGATAAGTTTTTGCAACATGAGGATTATAAGCTTTTTGGTATTAGTGTAAACGCTCTTAGTGAGATTATAGGAAACATTTTTCCAGAAGAATACTGCTTCTATAACCAAAGAGACAGAGTAGCAGTTGAGAATGTATTAGGACTTGATCCGGGGTATATTCGTAGAGATACTTTTGCACGAAAATTTATGAAATTCCAGAATGTGTTGATGACAAACCAACTTTCTAATAAGTACGAAACGATAGTTGGCCGCTTTACTGACTTGCCGGTTAACTATGAAATAGACCAATTTCTTAGTTTTGTTTTTGAAAAGAGTAAAGTGAAAATAGAAGATGAAGAAGAGTTTGTAGCACCAAGATATTGGTTAATGTCTGCTGGTGAAAACAATAAATTCTGGGACAATTTCGTTAGTAAAGGAAACATCTCGATTGGCTGGAACAAGCTAGGTGATTTGAGAAAGTATAAAAACAAGCGAGAGATTACGGAAAAGCTAAGGGAGCTTTATAACACAGAGCACACACCGACAAATGATGCCCTTGCTAATGAACAGTTTGTTCGCGAGATGAAGCAAGGAGATATTGTCCTAATAAAACGTGGTGTAGGTAAAATTATTGCTCTTGGTGAAATCACCTCTGATTATCACTATGATCCTGAGAATGGGTACCAGCAATCTGTTCGTGAGGTGGAGTGGAAAAAGCAAGGAGAATGGGATGTCTCCGATTTGCCGGTTAATATGAAGACTCTAACAGATATCACAGATTATGAAGAGTTTGTGGAAACAATATTAAAACGGATCGAAGATAAAAACGAAAACGACTATGGAGTACCGCCATCTGGCGAATCGACGGTAAATGAAGTGCCTTATACAGTAGAAGATATCTCTAAAGATGTATTTATGGATTTAGAGAAGATAGAGGATGCCATAGAGTCCCTAGATTACAAGAAAAATATCATTCTTCAAGGACCACCTGGCGTTGGTAAAACCTTTGTAGCAAAGCGACTTGCTTATTTGCACATGCAGAAAAAACAGCCAGAAAACATAGAAATGGTCCAATTTCACCAATCCTATTCCTATGAGGAATTCATCAGAGGATTTAAGCCGAATGAAGAAGGACATTTCAAACTGCAAGACGGGTTATTTTATTCGTTTTGTAAAAAAGCAAAAGAGAAGCCTGAAGAGAATTTCTATTTTATTATTGATGAAATCAACCGTGGAAACCTCTCCAAGATTTTTGGAGAAGTGATGATGCTTATAGAAGCAGATAAGCGAGGAAGTAACTATGCCATTAAGCTTGCTTATAGCAAGGGGGAAGAAACCTTCTATATTCCAGAAAATGTTTATGTAATAGCCACGATGAATACAGCGGATCGCTCATTAGCGCTTGTAGATTATGCCCTTAGAAGAAGATTTGCTTTTATTGATATTGTCCCTGGCTTTTCAACACCTGCTTTCACTGAATTCTTGAAAACAAGGGGTGTCAGCCAAGGGTTCATTGAGAAGATTATTACATTCATGCAAGAAGTGAATGATGAAATAGCTAGTGATGTGGTGAATTTAGGGAAAGACTTTAAAATTGGGCACAGCTATTTCTCACCGGATGGAAAAGTAACAGATGAACAAGCTTGGTATGAACGAGTAGTTCGTCTGGAAATTAAGCCATTACTTGCAGAGTATTGGTTTGACCAGGAGGATAAGGTCGATGATCTCATCCGAAAATCCTAGTCGAATTCCTATAAAAAACATCTATTACATGCTTGCCTATGCTTGGAATCACCCGCAAGAAAAAGACTTTATTTCTGTATTTGGAGAAGATGAGAATGACCTAGTAAATCTGCTAAGTAAAGTATTGCTGATTAAAGTAAAAGCCCTCATAAAAAAGGGCTTTTACAAGGAATACATTCAAACAAGGGATGAGTCTGGAATTATTCGAGGTAAGATTCTCTTCAAGGAATCAATGGAAACCTTCTCTTACAGGAGAGGGAAACTGCACATCCTTGAGGATGAAATGACACATAACATCCTACATAACCAAATTATCAAGACGACTTTATATCACCTTTCAAAGCTAGACCTTTTAGAGAAAGGACATAAAGAAGAAATAACTAAAACCCTTCCTTACTTTGGAGGCATTTCTTTGGTGAAAGTCTCAAGCAGGTTGTTTAAAGAAATCAACCTACATCGGAACAACCAGCATTACCAGTTCCTTTTAAGCATTTGTCAGTTTATATGGGAAAACTCCTTAATGCATGAAGGCGAAGCAGAGCAACATTTCCAGGATTACTCCCGTGAACATCAAAAGCTCGCCAAGCTCTTTGAAGATTTCGTGAAGAACTTCTACCGTAAAGAAATCCGGGGTTCTAAAGCAAAAAGTGAATCACTCTATTGGCCAGCAGAAGGGGAAGAAACAGAATCCCTACCCAAAATGACAACAGATATTTCACTCGAATACGATGAGAGAAAATACATCATCGACACCAAGTTTTACAAAGATATCTTCACCGCACATTGGGAAAAAGAAACGGTTAGAAGTGCTCACCTGTATCAACTTTTTGCTTACCTGAAGAATGAAGAATACTATTCTCACAGAAAAGCTTGTGGCGTACTTTTGTATCCGGAGGTTCATAAAAAGGTTGATTTGAAATATAGAATGCATGGGTTTGAGGTTAGGGTTTGTACGGTGGATTTGAATGGGGATTGGAAAAGCATCCATGATAGGTTATTACATATTGTTGATGAGAAAGATTAAGATAAAAATAGGGGGCGAGATGCGATGGATGATATTTTCTTGTTTTCATTAGCGATTCTAGCAACTTTAATTTTTTATTTTTATGATAAAAGTGGCCACAAAACTTATCAATGAACAAAAGAGAGTAATAAGTGATTTAAAACAAGAGATAGACAATATTAAGGAAAGAAATTTCTAATCCAATTAATATTTGGAGGGGCAACCTATGCCAACTTACAACAAACTAGTCCGAGACAAAATTCCACAAAAAATTGAAGCAACAGGTAAGAAGTACACAACCAAAATTTTAAATAACCATGACTATATAAAATACCTCAAACAAAAAAGCTACGAAGAACTTGATGAGTATTGTACAGCCCCATCAAACGAGGAAGCAATAGAAGAACTTGCAGACTTACTAGAAATCATCCATGCTTTGGCAAGTTATCAGGAATCATCTATAGAAGAAGTAGAAAAGGTTCGCCAGGAGAAAGCGGAAAAGCGTGGAGGATTCCAAAAGAGGATATTTTTAGTAGAAGTTGAAGATTGATACCCACTCAAAATCAAAACAATAGAGGTAAACCCTATGAATCTGGAAGAATTAAAAAACGCAATAAGCAACCTGACCATTTGGAAGAAGGGAAACAAAGAGCGCCCCATAAGCCTTTGTTGTTACTGTATGCGCTGGGACAGTTGCAAAAGGGGAATCCGAGGTTATTATCTTATGAACAAGCGGGGCAGGATCTAAAGCAACTGCTTGTAGATTTTGGTCCTATTAGGAAGTCCTATCATCCGGAGGAGCCATTTGTCAGGCTTTCAAGAGATGGCATTTGGGAGTTAGACACGGCTGTTAATCTGTCCAACCCGAATAATAAAAAGCTGCTGGAAGAAGGTGTTTCAGGAGGTTTTATTACTGAAGTTTATAGGACGCTAAAAGACAATATGGACCATATCCCAGAGCTTGCCCAGATCATTCTCGAGCAGCATTTTCCTGCTTCCATACATGATGATATTATCAGTGCGGTTGGCTTGGACTTCTCCTTTACCTACTCAAAAAAGAGAAAAAGAGATTCTAAGTTCAGGGATAAGATACTCAGAGCTTATGGTTATAGTTGCGCTGTTTGTGGGTTTAATGTTCGGTTGGCCCATACTCTGGTTGGAGTAGAAGCTGCTCACATCAAATGGCACCAGGCTGGTGGTCCGGATGTTGAGGAGAATGGGATTGCCCTATGCTCGCTACATCATAAGCTTTTTGATAGAGGAGTTTTTACAATCAATAATGCTCGGCGAATGATTGTGTCACAAGATGCGCATGGTACCAATGGGTTTGATGAATGGCTGATGAGATATCACGGAAATGAGATAATGAACCCGATTGAGACAAGGTACTATCCAAAAGATGACTTTATTTACTGGCATGTGAAAGAAGTTTTTAAGGGGCCTGAGAGATACATTATTACTTAAATAGAATGTTTCCTTAACAACAAATACAAAGATCATCGTGGGTTTATCAGAAATTAGAGCCGTCATTAGATTTAAATAATATTATCATTGTTTTTGTGAAGAAGGTTGTTTTCCCAAGGTTGAATAAAGGAGAGGTTACTCGAAAGAAAATCAGGAAAGAAAGAGACATCCCTTTGGGCTTTCAGCGAGCGAAAAGGATAAGGAGTGAAGAAAATGAGAGCACCTGAAGATTTTATTAAGAAATTAGAAGAACTGTATCAAGAATATGAACAAGAGGTCGAAGAAAAGTTGAAAGAAGGATTGCTAGAAGAAAAAACAGCAAAAACATACCTTCGTCATTCAGGTACATTTGTAAGGTGGTGTAGAAATGATTTTGTACCTGGGATAAGAAAAATTAATAAGTAAGCCTTCTGGGAATAAGACAAACGATTCATTAGTTTGTATGAAAAATTTCATCAATTTAATAGAAATGAGTATAACACATTGCCCCTCCAAAGAAGAATTTCACCTAGGTGTCCACACTGTAAAAAAGGACGGGGAAGTAACAAAAACTCTATTTTTAGGAGTGAAAAGGTTGAACATCTTTAAGTATCAGGGGCAAGAAGAAGACCATTACACACACATTTTAATGTGTATCTTAGATTATAAAAACCAATTTATTTTACCTCAATTTATTAAGAAAATTTTACCTCAGAAATCTAGTGATTTTCAATATTCTTCCCTATCAATACATACCAGAAAGAAGTATTGCCCTCAGCAAGCAAAAAAATATGAATATGTTATCGGTATTGCCCCTTATAAAAGTGGTTTATCCCATTCTAAATTAGAGGATAATTCTGGCTCAATACCAGATGCATGGATATGTGGGGTTAATTTCAACTTACTTATGGAATTCAAAATAAGAGGGGTTTTAGATGAAGGCCAGATTACAGCACACAAAAGATTAATAAATAGGGAAGATGTTCAGGTTATTCGCCTTACTTGGGATGATGTTATGGATAGTTTAGCGGAAATTGAAACTAATGATGAAGTTCTTAAATATTTTTTGCAAAACTTTCTACTATTAAAAAATAAATTTATGTCCAAGAGGCGATCATCAGGTATGCCTAAAGAAATAATAAGTCATATAAATAAGAGTGAGGAACTTCATTTTGTTATAACAGGAAGTAAAGCGCATCAACCTTATAAAGTAGAGAAAATCTTTGCTGGAAAAATTGAGTTATTAAAGGATGATTTACCTGGTATTACTGTTGCACGGAAATTTATTGCTCGATATGTATATCAAAATAAAGATTTACTTCCTTTTGATTATAAAGGTGATGCTACGTTGATAAATGACTATTGTATAGCACCTGGGAGGGCAGAAAAAAAGAACCAATGGAATCAATGGAGATTAGGTTCTTATTATAAATATTAAATTGAAAAGGTTATTTTGACTCTAAATATCGGATTAATACAGCTGATTTCCTGTGGCGATTTCAAACTAAATTTAGACAATTGGTAGGAGAAGCATTGGGCTTTATATAAAGCAAATGCTGATTCTTGTATGTTTATTAATTATCTTTTTACTAAAGTAAAATAGGAGCCATTTCATGCTTAATCACATGCCTAATACAATTTTTAGAATGTATCAAAATGAAAATAGTAAGTATAAGTCTTCATTATTTGACTTAATTGATGGTACCCATGAAACAAAACAAACCAAAGGGTTAGCTTATTTGCTTAGTCTTTCCGCTAGATTCTTAAATGACTTTTTGTCAATAAATAAAGTACAAAAGGCAATAAAGGAATCCCTATCCACAAGTGAATATCTTGACTTTTTAGATAGTGAATTTGTAACGGTAGATGCTGAGATGACAAGCATCACTGAGAAGAGAATAAGGAGAGATATTACATTATCTTTTTTCAACAAGAATCGGAAAGCACTTGTGTTAGTTATTGAAGCAAAAAGTATCAAGTCAGAATTTAATCAAGATCTCGAAAAACAAATGCATAGGTATGTGGATTCGAAATTCTTCCCAAATGATGAAGGTATTCCTAAATTTGCAGTTGCCCTAACCAAATATACATACCCCTTTCAAACAAGTAATTTCGCCTCTTTAACGTGGATCGAGGTTATACACATACTTCATAGAATAATAAAATTAAGCTTAGATACTACCAATTTATTAATTGTTAGAGACTACTATCAATTTATCACTGGAGTAGATAAAAATATGAACTATTTCGAAAAAGAAATACTTTCAGTACCAGCAGGTAAAACATTTATGGAAATTAATAAATATCAAGTTCATGCATGCCCCAACACCCCATCCTACAATTATCGTGATCCGCTCTTCATTACTTTCCGTCAAAAAAATGGAGGTGTAATGAACAGACTGTATAAAATTGAAGAAATTTTGATACTTCCGCCTGCTAATCAAGCAGTTTTGAATGACGTTTTAAAAAGTAGTATGCCATATAAAGAACGGTTATTAGCATACATTATAGATAGGAAAAAGGGTCATGGGTTTAAAAGTAATGATACATATAAATTTTACATATTATCAGAAACAGAACATATTTCATTACCTCATAATCCACATCCTGAAAAAAATAATGCAGGACCAAGGTATTACACACTAGCGGAAATGTTAAGTGGTAAATCAATAATTGTTACAGATACTAAGTAAGTTCATCACCAACGCCACCCTAAACTTGTATAAATTAATTGAGGATAAAATGATGTAGCTCAAAAATAACTAGTTTGTTTGATTGGAGGATAACATGAAAACCCAGACTGAAGCTGTCTTAGAAGCATTTAAAGCGCTCGGAAACGAAAGAAGTATTGCTGATATAAAAGATTGGGTTACAAAGCAATACGGAGAGAAGTGGAAGGATTTCGGGACTACCATGGCTGATATGGTCCCACGGGAATTGGGAGGGAACAATAGCTCTACTGTCCCCACTAGATACAGACAATTAGGTAGAGTTAGGCCAGGCGTGTATAGATTGATAGGTAAATAGGAGGGATCAATATGATCAAAGTTTATGGTAAAAGCAATGAAGAAATCCAATCGTTAAGTGATTGGCTCACCTACGCAGCTCCTGCCAAGAAGGGTGGGCATTTGAAAGATTTCAGAAGTGCAATGGAATTAGCGAAATGCTGGTTTCGGGATGGTGAAGCAATGGTTCCGGAAGAGGTGCAGGACTTGTTCGATGCTAATGATATTACGCAGGGCCTGATTATTTCTGAAGCATACCCCGAGAAAGAAACCAGACTGGACAATTACGGGAAAGGGAGAAATCATGATCTCGTTCTACTCGGAGAAGCCGGGAAGGAAAGAATTCTCCTATCGGTGGAAGCTAAGGCGGATGAGGCCTATGGGAAGGTAGTAGGGGAGTACCTGAAGAATGTGAGCGCACGATCCAATGTACCAAACAGAATCGAGCAACTAACATCCTCTATCCTTGGCACGAATACCAGTGAACACCTCAGATATCAACTTCTGCACGCCATTGCCGGAACGCTTATCGAAGCAAGAGAGTTCGGCGCCACACAAGCCATTTTCCTTGTTCATGAATTTTATTCTGATCAATTAAACTCCAAGAATATTACAAGGAACACTACCGATTTAGATGCGTTTTTGTCTGAGTTGTTCGAGCAGCGAATTAATCTTGAACCAAATCAGCTACTGGGACCGGTCGCAGTGAATGGTGGAGAGTTTGTTCCTGATGGTATCCCGTTGTATGTGGGGAAGGTAGTGACCCATCTTTAAAATAAGGGGTGTTGTACATATGCTTTCGTACACAAGCCACCCTCAAGAAAGAAAACCGTAGCCCGAAATTTTGTATTTCAGGGAATGGTTATGTGTTTGGAAACATGAAAAAACTAACTATAGAGGTGCAAACAATGCTAACAAAAGACCAATTACTCCAAATCAAACAACTCCAACACATCTGTGAACAACAAGGAGGTTTCGAACTCAAGCTAAATATTGATATGCTCGAAAACCGGGATGAAAACAGCAAGGAAGACTTCTTTCATTATGAAGATGGGCAGCTTGTCGGGTTTCTTGGAAGCTACGGATTCGGCAATAAAGTAGAGATGACCGGAATGGTTCACCCGGGCTACCGTGGGAAAGGGATTTTTTCTACATTGTTTGCGATGGCTGTAGAAGAGGCAAAGCAACAAAATGCCAAGACCATCTTGTTGAATCCGCCAAGCTCATCCCAAACAGCCAAGAGGTTTTTAGCCAACATTCCCTGCACGTTTTCGATGACGGAATATCAAATGAAATGGCATCCAACGGACGTATATGAGGATCCTGCGGTGACAATTAGACCATCGGCTTCACAGGAAGATTGGGATGCGGAAATTCAGCTTGAAGTGGCCTGTTTTGGATTTAGTGAACAAGAAGCAAGGGAATTTAACAAGCGGATGAGGGAACTAAACGGGGAAGATATGTTCATCATTGAAGCAGAAGGAAGAATTGCTGGGAAAATCCGTGTTTCCGAAACGGATGGGGAAGCATGGATATATGGGTTCGCAGTCTTCCCCGATCTCCAAGGAAAAGGGATTGGCAGAAAAGCATTATCCAAAGTCGTCAAAATGAAGAGTGAAAAAGGCCAGCCTATCTTCCTGGAAGTAGAAGCTAAAAACGCAAATGCACTCAAACTATATGAATCTTGTGGATTTAAGAATTACCATTCTCAGGACTATTATCTATATCAGGGTTAGTAAGCAATAGGGGCAGTGAGTCAATGAAAAAGCATCAGGAATCAACCCGATGCTTCAAGAACTAAAAGTAATGTTGCTTTCATTACAAGCATTGTCGCTGCCTTTATCACGTATAGTGGTGGACCGTCTAAATTTGATGAAGCCACTGTAGCAGTACAGACATTAGGAAAATATTCTCCTTCTTCTAATGAGGAAAAAATAAGCTACATTAATCCCTTTTTCGTTGCATCATGTTCTATACTTCTGGGATGCTTTGCGTCTTGCTTTTTCTATTATTAAACCTTCTTCCATACTTATAAGTCCTACAATAAAAGCTACAGGTCAATGCCTGTAGCTATTCTCATACATCCTCACTCACTAACATATTCGATTCATCAAACTCCGAAGCTTCCCCGTAAGCAACTTCCCAGTAGTAACCGTCAAGGTCGGTAAAGTATCCACTATAGCCAGCTACCCCTCCAGTCCGTTTTCTGTGGCTTTTTCTGGATGGTCGCTCCAGTTAACTCCGTTTTCTTCATGACTTCGTCCACTTCATCCATTGATTTAATCAGACGAAAGGTTTATTTTGTAAGATTCTTATGGCTATTTTATCTATTACTTTAGACTGAGAGATGTATAGACTTATAGTTAATAGCTTGTATAATAATAGATAAATAAAAAGAGGGAAGTGCTAAGATGTCTATTGGAAGAGTTATTTACTACCATCGCAAAAAGCAATATATGACTCAAGAACAACTTTGCCAGGGCATATGTTCATCGACCCATTTAAGTAAGATCGAAAATAATTCCAAAGAGGTGAATCTGGAAACCCTGGAATTGCTTTGCAAACGACTAGGCATTTCGATCGAGGAAGAAAATAAGAAAACACAAAAGTTAATGCGAAAGCTGTCACAATTCTATGAAGCGATGGAGAGGCTTCATAGAGATCATGCCGAAAGATTGAAAAAGGAATTGGAAGAGCATAGAGACTTTATACAATGTACGGAAATGATCTACTTGTATGAATTATACATGCTTCGATATTTACTTTTTACAAATAATCCTTCCGAATTTGAAAGAGTTTCTCATAAGCTGAAAAAAAATATAAACAAATACTCTGCGTTTGAAAAACACCTTTGGGATTTCTTTCAGGGAATTTATTACGCACAAAAACTTCAATATTTAGATGCGATTTCCATCATGGATAAAATAGAGAATAATGCTGAACTTTTCAGCGATAAAGTAACGGATTTCTACTATTACAAAGCGGCTGTGCATGGACTATTGAAACATTTTACTTTATCCCTCCACTACTCTTATAAGGCATTGGGAATCTTTCAAAATACCGGGAATATTTCTCGGATCCTGCATGTAAAGATAGGCTTATCCGCAAATTTAATTTACATCAATGACCTTGAACGGGCGGAAACCATGCTCGAAACCGCCTTAAATGATGCCGAAATGCTGAAGGATAATGGCACGAAGATAAGTGCCCTTCATAACTTTGGGTTATTGAATAAAAAAAAGGGAAAACTCCGCGAGTCGCTGGACTATTACACTCAATCTCTTAACTTGAAAACCAGACATACTACCACTTATTTCAGCACCTTAATTGAAATTATACAAATATTGCTCGATTTAAAAGAAAACGAGAAGGCCATTAATATGTTGAAGGATGTCCTGAAGAACTTCAAAAATGAACAGTCCAGTAAATATGTAGAGTTAATGGTTCTATATTTGGAGGCCATAAAAGATGACAAAAGACTCACTGATTATTTAATCGAATGTGGTTTGCCCATGATGAAGCAGTATAACCTCTATAAAGCTGTAACATACTCCGAGCGGTTAGCGGACATTTTCAAAAATAAGGGAGATTTGGACTCCTCCAATAAGTATTTACAATTATCGAATGAACTGTTAAAGAAATTACTCTTTAACCATGCAAGTACAAAATAAGTAAACTAGCAGCGGTTAATAGCTGTTGGTTTTATTTATGCAATGTTTCAGGTGATGTCTGACTATTGGGTATTTATACCTGATAATCAAGAATTGTTTGAGATTTGCTAGGTATAATGACTGTTCTATGAAAAACTTTCCCAACTTTAATTTTGGTTCCTACCTTGAACATCCGGAAATACAACAATTAGCGAGCATTTTTATAAAATTACGTCGAATATTGTAATGAATTTTCCCAATTAACAGAATTCTATTTCGCCTATACAATTTTAAGTAGAGATAGATAGCAGCTTTGATAAACGAAAGAGGGGCGAAATGATGAAGAAGAAAAGTTCTGGAAAAGTTTTGACTATTGCGCTGGCGATGAGTCTTTTGGGCACATCAGGTATTCCGATGAATGTTATGGCGGAAGGTACGCCAAATGCACCCGGGTTTACGGAGATCAAAGATGTTAAAAACGTATTAATGAATCTTTCAGAAGAACAAAGAAAAGCAATTAAAGAAATTCAAGCAACACCACAATTTGACATCGCTCCGAATATCAATACACAGAGCGAAGGGCTCGTCGATGTAATTGTAGAGTTCCATCAAGCACCAGCTAAAGTGGAAGTGATGAAGCAAGCGGCAAAAGGAATCCGTACTACTGCAAATGAAGCGGCTGTTAAGGTAGAGAAAGCTCACAATAAGTTTAAAGAGAGCTTTAATTCTATGAAAAACAAGAGAGACGCAAGTCCGCAATTGAAAGAAGCAAAAATTACGAAAGAATATCGTTCGGCCATCAATGGTGTAGCGATGTCCATTCCAGGTAACGAGATTGAGAGCTTACTAGATTCCGGAGTCGTTAAACGGGTTTGGAAGGATGAGACAGTTCAGCTTGAACTTCCGGATATGGAAGCGTCAGCCTCTCCATCTAAAATGATGGATAGCATTCCTCAAATTAATGTGGACAAGCTTCATGCTGAAAACCTGACAGGTAAAGGCATCAAGGTGGGGGTACTGGACACAGGGATTGATTACAATCACCCTGATCTAAAAGATGTATATAAAGGTGGATATGATTTCGTCGATAACGATAATGATCCAATGGAAGCAACTTACGAAGACTGGAAAAATTCGGGTCTGCCTGAAAGACATCCTGCCTCGGGATCCGCTTACTATACCGAGCACGGAACACATGTATCAGGAACGATCGCCGGGGGTCAGAAGAACGGTGTCGATTATGCCGTAAAAGGTGTAGCCCCTGATGTAGAATTGTATGGCTATCGTGTCCTTGGACCTTATGGTTCCGGTGCAACATCAGGTATCCTTGCAGCTATTGAAAAATCAATTGACGATCAAATGGATGTCATCAACCTTTCACTTGGTGCTTCAACGAATAATCCTTTATATCCAACTTCTGTAGCAGTTAATAACGCCATGCTGCAAGGAGTGGTGGCAGTTGTCGCGGCAGGCAACAGCGGCCCGAATGAAGGAACACTCGGATCTCCAGGTGCAGCTACGTTAGGGATTACAGTTGGGGCAAGTGACTTTGCCATGGATATCGCTTCCTTTGAGTCCCTGAGTGCCAATGGAGAAGCATTTGAGAATGTTTTATTAATGGGGAAGAATTTTTCAGATGACTTAGCAGCTCTTGAAGGCCAGTCCAAGCAGTTGGTTTTTGCGGGTCTTGGATATGCTGCTGATTTTGAAGGGAAAGACTTATCAGGTAAAATCGCTCTGATTCAACGCGGGGAAATTACCTTTGTGGATAAAATCAAACATGCGAAAGAAGCAGGTGCAGAAGCGGTCATTATCTACAATAATACAGATGGAAACATTCCGGCTTATTTAGGAGAAGGAGTAGAGTATATCCCAACCTTCCGTATGACAAAAGCGGATGGAGAGCGTTTGAAAGAGATAGGAGATAACACGGACATAACATTTGGCGATTTAGCAAGCGTTCAAACTGAGGGAGACAACCTTGCAGGCTTCAGTTCTAGAGGACCAGTTGCTGGCAGCTATGATATTAAACCGGATGTTGTGGCACCTGGGGTAGCGATCTTCTCAACCATTCCTGAATTTATCAATAGTCCGGAAGAAGGAGTGGACTACACAGCGGCATACGCACGTTTACAAGGGACGTCCATGGCAACTCCTCACGTCGCAGGTGTGGCAGCTCTCATGCTTCAAGAAAATCCAGATGCTAGCCCATTTGATATAAAAGCTGCATTGATGAATACAGCCGAAGATTTAAATGGTGACGTATCTGTATTTGAACAGGGAGCCGGACGTATAAATGCTTATGAGGCGGTTCATGCCGATGTATCTATCAAGGTGTTAGGTAAAACAAAAAATCTAAATGAAAATGGTGAAGTAGTCGAGATTGAAGATAAGACGGCATCGATCAACTTCGGAAGCCATTACAAAACAGGAGTTACTGTTGAAGCCAGCAGTGAAATGGTCATTGAAAATAACGGAGAAGACAACAAGTCATTCAATATTGAAGTGGAATATCATGGCGAACGAACAGGTATAAAGGATGCAGAGGAAAATGGAATCCGCTTGGATGTTCCAGCTAGTCTTATTGTTTCCAGCGACACAGAGGAAACAATTACACCTACTATCACTGTCCCTGAAAATGCAGAAGAAGGACGTTATGAAGGGTACATCCATTTGACGAATGCAAATGATAACAGCGAAACGTACCAGGTTCCATTCGCTGTCCGATTGACGGAAAAGGGATTTGAATACCTTGAAACGGATAGACCGGCACTCGCGAACAATACGCCAAAATGGCAGTATTATAATCCGATGATGAGCGCAGCATTTCAAATGAAAAGCCCCTTAAACAGGATTGATATTCTGGTGAAAGATGGTCAATCAGGTAACGCGATTGGTTTAATAGCTTCTCTTTCAGAACCATCAGCAAAAGCTGACGTCAGGTATTACATTCCAGGTGTCTTCACAGGAAATGTGTATCCATTTACAGGTGATAAAGAAAATCCGATTTCTGAACAGATTATGGACTTGCCTGAAGGGGATTATGATCTTGAGTTCATAGGTTATGACGAAGAGGGGAAAACGTATTCAATCGACACACCTGTCATCATTGACAATACAAAACCTCAGGTGACATTTGATAAAGCTCCTGATGTATATGAAATCAGTGAAGAGATGTATTCAGAGGAGAATGGGCAGAAAGCGTTCTTTATCCACGGAAATGTACAGGATGAAACAGTGGATGTCTTACAATCAAAAGGGATGGACTATGATCAATCATCCAATAAATTTTTAATTGCAACCGGAAGTCGTGAGTACTTCAATTGTTGTTTCCCGCCGGCTGATTCCAATGGAGATACTTATTTTGGCATTGAGCCTTCCGACATTGCAAACGGACCATTACGATTAAGTCTTGCAGCCACTGACATTGCCGCGAATGTTAATTACCAAAGATATATCTTCTTACAAGAAGGAACGGAGTACTTAACTTCGGATTACAGCAAGGAAGAAGTGAAACTGGGTGATACATTTACAATGACCCTTAGCTTGAACAACGTAAAGAATCTCGTTTCCGGGGAATATACGGTTCAATATAAAGGGGAAATGTATTCTTTTGAATCTGCGGAGTTAAATGAAGAGTTCAAAAACTATGCACAGGATAATGGGCTTCAAGTTTCGCTTTTAGAGCCAGTTGTGAAAGATAGCAGCTATTATGATACTGTTACAGTTGGCGCAATGCTGGACGGTGAGGGGTATGACGGTTTTAGTGGGGACATGCCATTAGTGGATGTGACCTTTAAGGTAACAGCCGATAACTGGTATTACGGATTTGATAAATTGGAAGTCACAACATCCACTTATATGAAATCGGGTGAAGAACAAGCAGTGAACCTTCCGTATTACAGTACATCCGAATTTGATTTCGTTAGTGAACATGCAGATATTCAAGGAAATATCAGACCGGAAGCATTCCTAAAACCTAATTTACCAATTGGTGTAGCTCAAACTATTGGAGCAAAGGTATATGCGTTATCACCAGATGGTGAAAAATATGAAGGTACGATCGCACTTAATGGAAAGTATCAAATTACAGGGGTTCCTGCTTCACGGGAAACATACAATGTCGTAGTGGAAGTGCCTGGGCATTTGAAGACCTATACACCTGTTATCACTGGTTTCGAATTGAACGGTGAGAATCTGGGAAGATATGTTAACGCCGGGTACAAGGTAAACCCTGCAGGAGATGTAAACAACGACAGTATGATCGACATAAAAGATGTTCGCGATATTGTTAAATATTACGGTAAACAAAACCCTGATGTTCCGACATTTGATGTCAATCAAGATGGTACAGTGGACGAGAAAGACGTCCGTTTCATTGAAAAGAACTTCTTGACTAAAGGACCTGATGCACCAAAAGGAAAGCCACTGAAAGAAACAATTGGTAAAAAGGATCTAGAATATTATTTAAATGAGATGGGATTAGAAGCTGCGCAATAAGAAGCTTACGTTTCAGACCATTGAGGAGGAAGGGATGTTTTTAACATTCCTTTCTCCTTTTTTGTTGGTAAAGGAAGCAATGATTAAAATCTTCATAGCTATCAGAAGGAGATAGTAAGCATAGTGGTGGACCTTCTAAATTTGGTGAAGCCACTGTAACAATTCAGACGTTAGAAAAATATTCTCCATACTCTAATGATGAAGAAATCAACTACATTCACCCCTTTTTTGTCTTATTTTTTCTATAATTAATTCATCCATGCTTTTAGAAACAAAATGAAAGCTACAGGTCATCACCTGTAGCTTTCATTTTACACATCCTCAATCACTAACATATTCGATTCATCAAACTCCCAGGCTTCCCCATAAGCAACTTCCCAATAGTAGCCGTCAAGGTCGGTAAAGTATCCACTATAGCCGCCCCAGTCCGTTATCTGCGGCTTTTTCTGGATGATTGCTCCTGCTAACTCCGCTTTCTTCATGACTTCGACCACTTCATCTATGGATTTTGTATTATATGCCAGAGTGATTCCAGGAAAACCTCTTCCAATGTCGGGAGGTTGTTGTTCATTCACATCTTTCGCTAATTCATCTATTGGATAAAGCGCAATCCGTGTACCTTCATTTTTAAAAAAGATAATGGCCGGAGCAGATTCTGGTCCTCTGACAGATGTTTCAAAGCCTAACTCCTTGTAAAACTGATGTGATTTTACGATGTCTTTAGTGCCGAGTGTAATGATATTTACGCGGTTCTTTGTTTTTCCTCCTTTGAAATGTGGTGTTTCTTATTGACTGGGAACTGTTTCTAATACAAAACTCGCCACTTCGTCCTGATACTTTTGCGGCTCCTCTAAACGGGGAAAGTGTGCGCTGTGTTCGAATACAACGGTTTTACTTGCGGGAGCGTTCTCCATGAAATATTCTTTCTGCTGTTCACATAAGACCGGATCAAATTTTCCGTGTAAAAGTAGGGAAGGTTGCCTTACTAATGGAATGATTGGAAGAAGGCTTTCGAAAATCATGCCTTCTTCTTCAAGCTTTTGGGTGTATTTTTGTGAGCGACCCCATAATTCAGACGGAAGTTGGGCCTCTTCGTAGATACTATTTAACTCATGTGGCTCGAACGATTTTAGATAGATAGAATCCTTTTTTTCTTCTCCTAATTCCTGATAAACCTTACCTATTGCATGCCAAAGCTCCTTGGTAGTATAGGAATCCTGTTGGATGTAACGGTTATACTCGTGTTCAGTATCCAATAGTAGGAGGGCTCGTTTAATCATGGATTTACTAGATAACCCTAAATCAAAGGTTGGCGCCTCATAGATTACCTTTTTCACAGAACGAGGATGTTCGTGTGCATACTTCAGTGCAATATATCCCCCAAAGGAGTGGCCTAGGACGGTCCAAGCCTCAATGCCTAACTGCTCCCTTAAAGCCTCGCAGTCTGCAATAATATCATGTAAACCAAAATCCGTATCTTCCTTGATCGCACCGGAACGAAGCACGCCACGCTGATCAAATGCTATGACTCTAAGTTTTTCCCCTAACAACTTCACCTGCTCATAACAAAAATCAAGGCAGCTCGCACCTGGACCTCCGTGCAAATATAACAACGCTTCCTCGTTATTTTCTCCAAACTCCTCGACATAAAGCTGCGTACCGCGAAGAGGCATTAATTTTCCCATAAGACCAACTCCGTATCTGATGTAATGACAATATAAATGGTTATAAGTAAATATTCTATATGAAGATGAGAAACCCTTTTCGGCCGCGGTTTGTTGACATGAAACCAAAAGGTGTTATATACTCAAATACGAAACCAAATGGTTTCGTATTTGAGCGGAAAAGGAGAAATTTGAATGGAGACATTACAGGATATTAAGCAAACAGTTATATTTGAAGCACCTATACAAAAAGTATGGGCTACGGTCTCAACTTCTGAAGGTATAGCGTTATGGTTTATGCCTAATGATTTTGAAGCTAGAGAAGGACATGAATTCCATGTACAATCCCCATTTGGTCCATCTCCGTGTAAAGTATTAGAAGTGGATGAACCAAACAAAATTTCCTTCTCATGGGATACAGATGGATGGGTAGTTTCTTTTCTTTTAAAAGACCTGGGCGAAAAGACAGAATTTACATTAATACATGGTGGCTGGAAATCTCCAGATACAGTTCTTCCAAAAGCAAACGAAAAGAGTTCTGTAATTCGTGAGAGAATGAATTATGGTTGGGTGGAGATTGTTAATGAACGACTTAAAAAGGTTGTGGAAGGATAAGTGACGGCAGTAAAGCATGATGTATTTCAAGCTATTGCTGACCCAACAAGAAGAGAAGTTCTCGGATTGCTTGCTAACAAAGATTTAGCAATTTCAGAAATAACATCTCATTTTCCGATTAGTCGCACAGCCATAGCAAAACATCTTCATATTCTCTCAGAAGCTAATTTAGTCAGTGGTAAAAAGGTTGGCCGAGAAAAGATTTATCAATTGCATCCAGAACCGCTAACAGAAGTAAAACAATGGTTATCTTATTATGAGCAGTTTTGGAATAACAAATTGTCAATCCTTAAACATATTGTTGAAAAAGATGATTAACATAGAAAGAGAGACATGCATATGCGGCATGTCTCTTTTTAAATAAAGAATTTGCGTTAATAATAGGGTGGTTCTCTTCTTATTTTTACTTATTTCCCTTCGCTTTCAGAAAGGAAATTCCTTTACCATGTCGAATCTCTTTTAATATTCCATCTGTTTGGAGGTTATGGTTTTGCTACTATATTTTGATATATCACCTGCCTAATAATGAAAACAAGGATTAGGAGTGGATATAGGATGAGATATACAAATAGTACTGATGAGATTATTGCGAATATGCTGAAGGGTTTTTTTGTGGGTTGGCCGAAGCCTCCAAATGCCGAAGCGCACTTAAAGCTTTTGAAGAATAGCAGTAAAGTGGTTCTGGCACTAGATGAGGATGCGAATCAAGTCATAGGCTTTATAACGGCGATTAGCGATGGCGTTTTGTCTGCATATATTCCGTTCCTTGAAGTATTGCCGGAGTATAAAAATCAAGGCATCGGCAAGGAGCTAGTAAAGCGGATGCTAAAGGAGCTAGATCATATCTACATGATTGATCTATGTTGCGATGATGAAGTAGTACCATTTTACGATAAGTTCGGCATGATCAAATCAAACGGAATGCTTGTGAGGAATTATCAATGGCAGTCGGGTGAATTGAACGAATAGCTATTTGAATATGCTCGGAGGAGTGAGGAAGCAGAGAACGTCCCCTGCTTCCAAAGAAAAAATATTATGGGGGTTATTGAGTTGAAAAAGTATTTAGTAGGGTTATTTGCATTATTATTAATTTTGAGTTTAGTGGCTTGTTCATCTGAAAGTTCGAATACCTCAAAAGCAGAGGATAAGAATGAGGATCAGGTTTCTGAGGACAAGGAAGAGGCAGAAGAGGAAGCTAAAGCGAAGGCAGAAGCAGAAGCCAAAGCGAAGGCGGAAGCAGAGGCCAAAGCGAAGGCAGAAGCAGAGGCTAAAGCGAAGGCAGAAGCAGAGGCTAAAGCAAAGGCAGAAGCAGAAGCCAAAGCGAAGGCGGATGAAGAAGCCAAAGATAAGGCAGAAGCAGAGGCTAAAGCGAAGGCAGAAGCAGAGGCTAAAGCAAAGGCAGAGGCAGAAGCCAAAGCGAAAGCAGAGGCAGAAGCCAAAACGAAGGCAGAAGCAGAAGCCAAAGCGAAGGCGGAAGCAGAAGCAGCTGCAGCTGAATCAGAACACTTTGCCAATTGTACGGAACTAAGAAAGAAATATCCAAATGGCGTAGCTTCTGATCATCCAGCCTATCAACCTAAAATGGATAGAGATAAAGATAATTTTGCTTGTGAAAGATAGTACTGTATGATGAATAATCCCTTCTCAAATAATGAGTTGGGATTATTTTTTATTTAATTGAGATTCCCAATGTGAATTTGAGTCGAAAGTACTAGAAAAATAAAGTAATAAATCCTGTTTATTGGAATATAATGATAGTTGATAAGAATCTACTAATCTCGTTAAAATGAAATAATCGTGATTTTTAGAATGAACAACATGAAATTACAATAGGGGAGTCAAAATGAAAAAGAAAATGAACTATTTAATGTTACTGTTATCGGCCATCATGATGGTTGGTTGTACCAACGTAGAAGATGCATCCAATACAGATGGAGAAATAGACTCACAAGCTGTAACCACAGTTAACACAGATGATAATAGTGAAAAAGAAGAAGCTGTCACTACGGTTGTTGAGGAACCAGAAGTAGAGGAAACACCAACTCAACCCAATGATGAATTGTTCGCAGGATACACACTTATTGAAGTTGATGGTGGTGATTTGTCTGGATATCGTGAACCTAACGTCGTTGTTGACATTGGTTATGGGGACCGTGAATATTGGGCATTCACTAATGAATATGGGCAACTGGTACGTGTCATTGCTGATGAAATCATTATACAAGATGACCAGAACGAACCTGTATTATCGTCTGGCAGATACTACTCTGATGAGGCAAAGGTTCCTGGTGTCGAAAGTGACGTTTTAGATGAAGGACATATCATTGCTGATTCTCTCGGAGGGGTATCGAATGCTTATAATATTACCCCACAAGATAGTGCCCTCAACCGACATGGTGATCAAGCTTATATGGAAGAAGTGATCCGTAAAGCAGGTGGGGCCACCAATTTTGAAGCAATTATCACATATCCGGATACGGAAACGCAGATTCCTTCAAGTTATCAGTATACCTACACTTTAATGGGTAACAGGATCATTGATAGATTTGACAATGTGAACCCTGATGAAGTAAACGCAGAACTCGGTTTAACAAACAGTGGGCCAACTGATTCCACTACTTCAGACACAGACGGAGATATTTCCAGTGTTGATACAAACGGTAATGGCAAGGTGACAATCAAAGAAGCAAAAGAAGCAGGTTTCAGTATGCCAATAACGAGTGATCATTGGCTCTATAAATATATGGACGATCGAGATGGTGATGGTCTAGTGGGTGAGTAAGCCCCTGGAACTTTGTGGCAAAATAAATGAATAAAGAAGATTTTTCTCGTTGGAAGATGTATAACCATTTGCGAATATAAAAAGATTCAAATTGAAAAGCCGCCTCCCATCAGGGAAAGCGGCTTTCCTCACTTCTTCAAACTACTATAAACCACCAACCGATCCGAATACTCCCGCACACTCCGATCAAATGTCCCAGTACATGTAATCAAATTCAAATTACTCTGAAACGAATAATCAAAAATTGCATCCACCGGCGCTTCGCCTTCCCCATAGGTCTCAATCCGATCCACTACATAAGTAAGGGAATCTCCTTCTTTGTTTAACACTTGAATTTCATCCCCTGGCTCCAGATTCTTTAACTCAAAGAAAACAGCCGGTCCGTTTCTGCTGTCGACGTGGCCGGAGATGACGGTGTTGCCGCGTTCGCCTGGCATGGGTCCTTCGCTGTACCAGCCGACGGTTTCGAAGGATTCGGGTACGCCCATTTGGCCATTTTCGATGACGCCTACTTGTTCGACGGTTGCATCGACGCCGATAGCCGGGATGACGATGCGGTGTGGTTCGATGATGTTACGTTCTTCTTTGACTACTTTCCCGTTCTCATTGGTGGAGGGGGTGCGGGTGGGGATGGCTGTTCTTTCTCTTTCCGGTGCAGCCGCTTCTGTGGTGGCAGTCTCGGTTTTTTGGGTTTCTTTTTGATTCGCGTTGTTCGCAGTATCGTTTGCGGATGAGCATCCGGCAAGTAGTAGAAGCATGGTGGATAGGATGATAAGGTGCTTCATGGTTAGCGACTCCTTTTTGGATAATAGAAAGAGAGGGAGGACCCTCTCTCAACTATCACTCTATTATTGTTGGTTACTAGCTTTTCTTCTAGCAATCACAGTCAAGGCTACTAGAGCAGAGATGACGCCGGCAATGCTCCACATGATAGCAGGGTTCATGCCAGTTGTTGCTGCTCCACCCATACCGGCGTTCGGCATGTCGGATGGCATGTCGTGTGCGAATTTGTCAGGATATTGGTCCACAATTGCACCTGACATCATTTCGCCAACACCGAACATATGCGCATAAGCTTCACGGATCGTGTTGTAGGCAGTTTCATAGTCGCCTTCGTTATAGCTGTTGAATGCCTTTAGTAACTCATCGATATGCATTTGCAATCCAGCTTCCAAGTCTTCAGCTTTCAGTCTTCCTTCAGTTGCTGTTTCAAGGAATGCTGCTTGTTCCACTTTGTACTCTTCAAGCTCGGCCAATGCCATTTCTTTACCTTCTTCGTTCTCTTCAGCTGTTGCTACCACATAGTCTACAAAATAACCGATATGGCTGCTCCAGATCTCTTCGAATTGTGCTCCGCCTTCTTCACCATAGACAGATGCTACTGCTGCAGAAAGGTCAGTCGTGTTTCCGCCTAATGCTGCTGCGGATGCTTCAAAGTCGCCAGCTCCGTCAATACCCTTTTGCATCGCAAGTATTGCCAGTGCAGCATGCTCGGAGAATAGGTGGTTTAAGTCAGCGCGTAAGTCTGCTGCCGGGGTATCGACGCTCGTGTTCTCGAACTTTTCCGGGAACTGATCTGTGATTGCCCAAGATAGACCTTTGCCAGGTGCATACATATGCTCAATAGAATGTCTCAGGTTCTCATATGTTTTATCAAAGTCGCCAGTTACGTAGTTATCAAATGCCCATACAAGCTGTTCCACGTGCATTTTCAATCCTGCTTCAAGTTCTGCAGCCTTTAAGCGGCTTTCAGTTGCAGTGTCGAGGAATGCTGCCTGTTCCACTGTATATTCATCAAGCTCGGCTAATGCCGCCTGTCTTCCTTCTTCATTATCTTCAGCAGTCGCTGTCACATAGTCGACGAAGTAGCCGATATGGCTGGTCCAGATCTCCTTGAATGCAGCTCCGCCTTCATCTCCATATACGGATCCGACTGCTGCTGACAAGTCATCAGCGTTTTCATTCAATGCACCAGCTGCCTGTTCGAAATCCTCTGCTCCATCAATTCCTTTTTGCATCGCGACAACTGCCAGGAATGCATGTTCAGAAAGTAATGCATCCAGGGAAGCGCGAAGGTCAGATGCTGGTGTTGATACGGAAGTCATATGGTCACCATGCGTTCCATGATCCTCTGCATTCGCTACTCCATACGCTGGTAGTAATAACCCAACACTTAACGGTACGGCAATCATTGCTTTTTTCCAGTTCACATTTTTCTTCATCTACAAACACTCCTTTATGATTTGGTTTCAACTACCTAACGCCCCGGATCAAAATCTGGATCACTTTTTTTGAAAAAAGTTTTAAAAGTTTTTTAAACAGATTGTGAAAGCAAATGAGTTAGTGGAAGAAGGGAATTAATTGTAAGTAGAGAATAGGTAAAAGATATTCTATTAATGCGGAATGAATTTTTTTCTGTTCCACTAATTTAGCAGAATATTTGATTCAATCATATATGTTCTGGAGAACAAGGAGTCCTAGGGGGCGGAAAATGAAGAAAAAGAAAATATTATTAATTATTGGGTTAGTGTTTTCAGTTGTTTCAACATTAACAATCTACTATGCATACAACTATAAAATAATAAAAGATGAATACACTCAATTAACAATTACCATGGGAAAAACGACATACGTAATTCAGGATAATAAAAAGATTAGTGAAGTGGTCCATAAGATAAATAATAGTCCAAGGGAGTTTCAATTTCCGCCTAGTTCAGGTTTTAAGTATGATTATTACCATCATGGACTTCTAGTGTTAGAGAATGAATTGGAAAAGAAAGAGTTCAGGATTGTTTATAGTAAAAATGATCAAGTAAACGTATTAACGGAACATTGGGAGTTCAAAACAGGTTTTAACTTTAGTCAGCCCTTAGAGTAAAGGGAGAGTTTCTTTAAAAATAAAGAAAGCCTTTTTATTAAAGTAAGATAGCATTAAATCTTGATTTAAAAAAATTGGTAGAGGTGAACAGACTTTATCTTAGTTTGGTTATTTAAAAGGTTTCATTAGGTATTAACTAAAAGTTTGAGAGAGGGGAATTATATGAATCCTATTTTAATAGATGTTCCGTTACAAATAGAAACAGACAGATTAATTCTTCGAGCACCACAACAAGTTGGTGAAGGGAATGTAGTACACCAAGCTATTAAGGATTCAATTAATGAGTTAAAGCAATGGTTGGTTTTATTCCAGGCAATTCCTACTGTTGAAGAAACAGAAATTCTCCTGAGAAACGCCTATATAGATTTTTTGAAAAGAGAAAGCTTTCGCTATCTTATCTTTCATAAAGGTACTAATGATTTTATTGGAACTGCTAGCCTTCACAGAATTAATTGGAAGATTTCTAAATGTGAAATTGGATACTGGATTAACTCGCAATTTAGTGGCAATGGATATATGACAGAAGCAGTAAGTGAGTTAACTAACCTTGGCTTTTTGCAACTCAAATTTAGAAGGATTGAAATAAGATGTGAATCAACAAACTATAAAAGTCGTTCGATTCCAGTGAAACTAGGTTTTGAATTAGAAGGAACCTTAAGAAATGATGATTTATCCTCAGATGGTAGTAAGCTAACTGACACTTGTATTTATTCAAAAATAAAGTAAGCTTTTTGAATGAGGATTCCACTTAAAATAAAGAATATGTTTCTAAATAATATCCTATTCAATTTCCAGGAGCGTTTCTGGAGTATGAAGAGGGAAAAAGTTTCAAGAAGATTATTAAATTTGGTAGTTTAGAATTTATTTACGTATACGAGGAGTGACCAAAAGTGAAGGAGTTAATTGAAGAGTATGGTCAGGGATATGAGATGATACGAAAATCTATTGAAGGACTCACTGAAGAGGGGGTTCGATTTAAACCTGCACCTGATAAATGGAGTATTCATCAAATATTAATTCATATTGCGGATTCCGAATTAGTTTCTACGCAAAGGATAAAAAAAGTCTTGGCTGAGGAAGAACCTATTTTGTTTTCTGTTGACCAGGACGCTTGGGCGAATGGCTTGGATTATAATCAGTTGGACCGTGAACAATACCTTCAGCTTTTCAAAATACTTCGTTCTAGCATGCTGCCAATACTGAGGAGTCTTTTACCTGAAAAAGGTGAACGGGTGGGAGTGTATCCCGATGCCGGAAAGTTCACTGTCAAACAATTGTTGGAATATCGTGTTAAACATGTGCAAGGGCACCTCTCTCAAATTGAACAGGTAAGGAAGGCGTACCAGAAGAATCAGGCTTAAAATCTATTTTTAATGCAATAGTGGATATCTTCAGCAGTTGCTATCACATAGTCTACGGTCATTTCTTCGTATTCAAGGATCTGGACGGGAATATAATCATGGTGTGCCAGGACTGAATATTGAAGACTAGAAATTTTAATAAACGAAAAAACTCGTCATGAAAATGTTGACGAGTTTTTTTAGTGTTCTTAAATCAATCAATATCTAAAATGACGAGTTGTCGTTTCATTCTTTCATTTCTTTAAAATGGGTTTATGAGAGTGCAAAAAGATAGGGCATTAGTGTCAATCAAAAAACCGAATCGATTCAATCAAAAATCCTGTATTGTTAATATTTCTGAATAATACTACTATTTAGACTAGAAAAACAAAGGAGGGATTTCAACCAGATTGTAAACTGGGAAACTTTAGTAGATTTAACAAAGTGAAAATGGAGAGGAGTTCACCCATCTTGGCCAAAAAGAATAACTTTTTTCATCTTAAATTACGGTTACTAGTATCCATCATGTTATTAATCAGCATAGTCGTTCCGTATACTACTATCGCATATGGTAATTCAGTAGAGAGTAAGCCAATCTCAGCTATAAAAACCACTTCGGTTGAAAATAAGATAGATTCTAAGCTTCATAAACAATTTAAGGATCAGGATAAGATCACATTTTTATTAAAGTTTGAAGATCAGGTTGATACAACTAGAGTAGCAATCGAAGCGGCAGAAAAAGCAAAAGAACAGAAACTCACGGAAGCAAGTGCAAAACTTCAGGTCCGTTCTGCCATTGTTTCAACATTACGAAATACTGCAATGGAGACTCAAACTGGAGTAATGGAATATCTAGAGCAAGCAAAGCTAAAAGGCAAAGTAGAAAAAATCCAATCTTTCTATGTGGTAAATGCAGTAGCAGTAACCGCAACAAAAGATGTGATGGACAAATTGGCAACATATCCGGAAGTTGCAAAGATATTGCCAAATGAAACGCGGCAATTAATTACACCTATTCATAATGAGAAAACAACATCTGCTGCAAATTCATCATCGGTGGAATGGGGAGTTGAACGAGTAGGGGCCCCTCAAGTATGGGAGATGGGAATCGATGGAGCAGGGGTCGTGGTAGCCAGTATTGATACAGGTGTTCAGTGGGACCATCCTGCTTTAATGGAAAAATACCGTGGTTACAATCCAGCGAATCCAAATCAGGCAGATCATCATTTAAACTGGTTTGATGCTGTCGGGGGAAAGGGAACTCCATATGATGATGTAGCTCATGGTACTCATACGGTTGGGACCATGGTTGGCTCAGAGTCTGATGGAAGTAACCAGATTGGTGTGGCCCCAGGTGCAAAATGGATCGCTGTTAAAGCATTCACTGCACGCGGTGGGATGGATGTTGACTTGCTCGAAGCTGGAGAGTGGATATTGGCGCCAAAAGATGCGGAAGGTAATCCCCATCCTGAACTGGCTCCTGATGTAGTAAACAATTCCTGGGGCGGTGGGCCAGGTCTGGACGAATGGTATCGCCCAATGGTCCAAAATTGGCGGGCAGCCAATATCTTCCCTGTTTTTGCAGCAGGGAATAACGGTGCTAAGGGAGGGATTGCGTCTCCGTCAAACTATCCTGAATCTTTCGCAGTAGCAGCAACGGATCATGACAATACCTTAGCATATTTCTCATCCCGTGGACCAGGACCATATGATGAGACGAAACCGGATGTTTCAGCACCTGGTGTAGACGTTCGTTCAGCTGTACCAAACAATGATTATGACTTTATGAGTGGTACATCAATGGCAACGCCTCATATTACAGGAATTGTTGCGTTGTTAAAGCAAACAAATGCATCCTTGACAATTGACCAAATTGAGGACATTCTGACAGTTGCTGCCATCCCATTGACAGACTCAGAATATTCATCTTCACCAAATTACGGTTATGGACATGGGTTTGTTAATGCTTATAACGCGATAAAAACATTAAATAATGGAACTGGAAAGGTTAAAGGTGTTGTTGTCCATGACGGGAAAGACACAACCAACCCCACCTACCAGCATACCTCTCCTGATTTTGTATACGACCAGGTAGTGTTGCCATTAACAGTGGAAGTACAAGATAACATCAGCGTAGATAAAGTAGAAATTCAGTATTTAGTTGATCAACAATGGAAGACTGTACAAGCAACTCGAACTGCCGGAGACTTTAGAAACGGGACCTATCAAGCTGTAGTTCCAGGAGAGGATATAAGGAAAGGCAGTACATTTATGTATAAGTGGAATATCGTAGATTATGGTCAAAATCAAGTAACATCCTCCACTTATGATGTTGAAGTGAAGCCTGCAATCACGATTGGTTATTTTCAAGATTTAGAAACTGTTCCTGAAGGCTGGCATTCAGAAGGATGGAATAACGATTGGGAATGGGGTAGCCCAGTAGGGGGACCTGGACAAGCTTATTCAGGACAAAAAGTATATGGAACCAATGTGGATGGTCCTCACGCTGATGATTCGTATTCATATCTCGATATGCCTCCTATCGACCTTCCTGAAGGTGATTCCTACCTGCAGTTTAAGCAGTGGTATAACATTAGTCCAGATGGAGTCGACGGATCAACCGATTTTGGAGCGGTCATGGTCTCTACCGACCGTCAAAACTGGAAAATCCTATCGAAAACGGAAGCCACTGAATTTCATGAAAATGGGGTGCCTATTGAGTATACTACTGATGATTGGGTTGATGCAGAAGTTGATCTTTCTGATTATGCCGGAAAGCGGATTTATATCAGCTTCTTTATGAAAACAGTACTAACAGGATTTGATTGGGATCCTTTTGATGGCTGGTACTTGGATGACATAGCATTAACTGATAAATCTATAGTAGATAGTAAAGAAAAAAATACTGAAAAGACAACAGGAGAATTCCATACGAAAAAACAATCTAAAAATAGTATATTAGCGCCAACGGCTACAATGGTTCAACATACATCAAGTTATCCAAATGTATTGCCAATCGGTGCAAAGGTAACGCTTGTAGACTCTGGATACTCAGTCACAACTAATCCGGCAAATGGAAGTTACTCTATCACAAATAGCGCAGGAGAATTCACTCTTCGTGCTGAGGCCTATGGTTTTCATTCTTCAGACCAAGCTGTTTCGATTCCAAAAGACGGAATCGTCGAAGCGGACTTTAATCTTAAACCTTTGGGGAAAGGAACAGTAGAAGGGGTAGTCAAGGATCAAACGACAGGGAAACCGATATCAGATGCTATCATCTCATTAGTAGAGGATGCTGCAATTACACCTGTGAAAACGGATAGTAAGGGAAGATTTACGCTCACTGCCTATGAAGGTACCTATACGATACATGTGTTCAAGAGAGATTATGTTTATAAAGAATACTCTATAACACTCCAGGCGAAAAAGAATACAAAACAAAATGTCGAATTGAAAAGATTTATTGGGTTTCCCGGAGAAATCGGCTATGATGATGGAACATCAGAAAATTCATGGATTTGGTTCGATGCAAACAACGGCTTTGCTGTTCGAATGTCCTTGGAAGAAGGGGTCACGAAATCTTGGCTGACAGGCGGACTCTTTAAGGTGAATACAGAATGGCCAGACCCAGGCTCAACTAGATTTCAAGTAGAGGTTTATGATTCAACGGGTGTCAACGGAGCACCAGGTAAAAGAATCGCAGGTCCGATTGAAGCAACTGCCCAGACTGATGGAGAATGGACTCATGTCGATTTAGCGGATAAAAACATTATTGTCACTGGAGATTTCTATCTAGTCTATATACAGGCTGAATCATATGGCACAGGTTCATTACCAAGTCTCTATAGTGATAATGATAGCGCGTTCCATGACCGAAATTGGTTTTTGGAAAATTCAAATTGGGTACAAAATACAGAACCAGTATATGGAAATATGATGATTCGAGCGGTTATGAATAATGCAATCTCTGCACCTATTATTGAAACACCAGAGGATAATACGCATACGAATCAAGAAAAGATTATGATAGAGGGGACAGCAATCCCTGAAAGCACGGTTACGATTCAAAGTAACGGTAAAAAGGTAGGAACCGGCAAAAGCAAACAGGACGGTACCTTCAACATCTCGGTTAAATTGAAAAATGGCTTGAATACGTTAACCGCTACTGCCTTGACGAAAGAAGGAAGTACGGATCCATCTTCTCCAGTCAATATTATTTTAGATCAGAAGAATCCTTCCTTAACCATAGAGAAAATAAAAGGCCATTTTGAAGAAGGGGATGAGGTCATCGTACGTGGTACGGCAAAAGACGAATATTTAGATAAGGTTTTCATTCATGGTGAAGAAGCAGAAGTAGATTCAAAAGGAGTTTTCCACCATCGGGTTGTGCTTAAAAAGGGGATCAATACGATTACCGTACAGGCGACTGATAAAGCTGGAAACATAGAGAGAAAAACGATTCAAGTTCAAGCCAAATAAATTGGTGTGCAGTTTGAAATATATTAAGTCAAAGGGAAAGTGATAGTTTGATTTGGGACAGTTCACTGATATAAAGATAGGTGAACTGTCTCTTAAATTTGAAATCATATTGTTAGTTTTAGTCTATTAGAACTATTTTGTTAAATTCATAAACTCATTATCCTTGATATGAAGAAAAAAGAGAATTTTATAATAGCTTTGTAAAATATTTCGAATAGTATATTTTATGAGTTTTGCATTAAAATGGATTTACATACATCAAGAGAGTGGGTGGGGAATATTGGAATTGAGACAATTAGAACATTTTATGGCTCTTTGTGAAGAAATGCACTTTACAAAGACTGCTGAAAAACTAAGAATTGGGCAACCTACTTTAAGTTATCAAATGAAAGCATTAGAAGACGAACTTGGAGTTCGGTTATTTGATCGCTTAGGGAAGAAAATAGGTATTACAGAATCTGGTAAAATCCTCCTTGAACACAGCAAAATGGTATTCGCTAATCTAGAAAGTGCTAAAGAACAAATAGGAGAGCTTCAGAATGTCAAAAGAGGAAAACTAGTAATCGGAACCCTGTCAGGAGATCTAAATCATATTGCATCCGCGGTATTGTTAGAATTTCATTCCCTATACCCAGATGTACAAATACAGATTTTCTCCTTAGATGATGTGGTTGAAAAGGTTATACAAAATGAATTTGATTTGGCCTTGACGCTTATGCCAGGAAAAGATGAAAGGTTAACAAACATTTCATTATACGAAGAAGAATTTTTCTTAGCTGTTCGAAGGGATCATGTTTGGTCAGATAGAAATGCCATAGATTTTAAAGAGATTCAGCACATACCCTTGATATTAAATCCTAAAGGTCACTTTTTTAGGCAATTATTAGAAGCTGAGTGTAATGCATCAGGAATTCAAATCCGACCAATCATTGAATCAACTGATTCCATGTCAATTTTGAATCTAGTTAAAGAAGGGATAGGGGCTACAATTATATCTAATACTCTTTTTTCTCTGGAAAATAAAGGGGAATTGAAGGCGATACGGATTATGAATCCAGCTATTATTAGGGAAGTCACGATCGTGCACCATAAACAAAAACACATTGGAAAAGCAGCAAAAGGTTTTATTGATTTATTGATTTCACATGTGAATAGATTTAATGTAGGTGTTTATAATCATTTACTAGGTATTAAATAAAAGAAATTTAGCATGTATTTTTAAAAAAAGCTATAATAAATTCCGTTTTTCGAACAATTCAAGCCAGTTTCAATTCATGCGTTTAATGCAAGAAAATTAATCTCGTCTTAGGACTTTAAATCCGTAACTTACCTATTAGTAAGTTAATATATGGAAATGAATAACAGAAATAAAATAGCATAAATGATTCTATAGATCTTCAGTTTATAGTTGTCACTATATTTTCCAGCATTAAGGGAGCGATGTTATATCGACGGGTTCTGGATGACGATGTATTTGTCCGTGTAATAAACCTGGTTTGCTTGAAAAATAGAGGATACGTTCCTCTACAGGTACTTTAAAATAAAATCGTAATGCGGAGACTTTGCTGAAATGGAAAAACAAATAAATTTGAGTGTGAAAGAGAGTAATAATCGCTCTCTTTCTTTTTATTCTATAAATCTATCGCACCAGCCATCATTTCGCCTACACCGAACATGCTGGTGTTGATGCGGAATTCTTATGGTTAACAATCCAAGGAGAAATCTACTAGTTTACACGTGGTGTTTTAGCAGGATTTCCTGCAACGGCGTTAATGCTGGTAATGGCCATTTTGTAGGGAAGGAGAAAATGTATGAATGGAGAATAAAGAAAAAGTAGAATGTTTAGGTCACATAACGTAAAACCATTTTAGCAAATGATTAAAAATAAACAGTTTGAGGGTGAGTAAGATGGAGAATATTCATGATAAGAACACATGGCCAGTTTGGGCTACTGAAACAATAGAAATTGTTGAACCGAATCCAAGATGGATCAAAAAGGGTGAGCATGAAAAAGCGTTACTTCTAGATATTCTTACTCCTTCAGGTATAACTGAAATTCAACATTATGGAAGTACATCTATTCCGAATTTACCATCTAAGCCTATCATCGATTTAATGGCCAAAATTGATTCATTCGAAACGGTAAAAGACATAGCTTCATTGTTAGTTGATTACAATTGGCATTATGTACATCCTGATTTAGATCAACGCTCGTGGCAAAGGTTCTTTGTGAAAGTAACTAACAACAAACGAGTAGTACATCTACATCTATTGCTTGAGGGGGATGAACGGTGGGATATGCAGCTACTGTTTCGAGACCGATTACAATCTAATCAGCACCTTGTTAATGAGTATGCTATCCTTAAAAAAAATTTAGTGAAAAAATATAGTAATAATCGTGAGTTGTACACTAAGGCTAAAACAGAATTTATTAATTCAGTTCTTAGACTATAATTATCAACCCAATTAATGGCGGCGATTCTTTAAGGTACGTTCTTGAAATTTTCAGCGATACATAATTGTTTTGTTCCCTATCATTTACTCAACAATATGGCGCGTTTCATTAATAAGAAGGAACGCCTATTTAATACAGTAAGATGGCATTATATCTTGAAATAGGTTTTTTTTGACGAATTTATCTTGGGAATGAAAAAATGGGTAGAGGTGAACAGAATGAAGAGGATTGATCCAGTTGAAGCAGCGAAACAATTTATAGATAAGCACTTTTCAAATTGCCAAGGGGCTTTATTAGCAGGAAGTGTAGTTAGGGGAGAGGCAACAGAAACTTCCGATCTTGATATTGTCGTTTTTGATAAAAGACTTCCTTCATCATATAGAGAGTCTATGTTTGACTTTGGATGGGCAATAGAGGTATTTGTCCATAATTTAACTTCATACAAATATTTCATCGAAATGGATTGCAAAGCCTTCGATGCCAAGAATGATTTCTGAAGGGATTATTTTAAGAGATGAAGGAATATTAGAATCTATTAAAAATGAAGCGAAAGATATATTAGAGAAGGGACCTGAAATATGGTCTGAAGAAACTGTTAGAACAAAGCGATATTTTATAACCGATGCTCTTGATGATTTTTTAGGAAGTATAAATAGAGCTGAAGAAATATTCATAGCTAATACATTAGCTGATCTTGTTCACGAATTTGTTTTAAGAACTAATCGCCAATGGATTGGTTCTTCAAAATGGATTATCCGTGCTTTGAATCGATATGATGAGAAATTTTCCGTAGAGTTCGTAGAAGCATTTGATGTTTTTTATCAAACAGGTGAGAAAAATAAGGTTGTTCAATTAGTAGATAAGGTGTTGGATCCCTATGGGGGACGTTTATTTGAAGGATTTTCTCTGGGAAAAGAAAATCCATAAAACCGTTTTAAGCAATCGGGCTGTTTTGTTGAAGAACGGATTTTATAAAAGTATCTTAAATAAAAACTAATAAAGGGGTGATTAGATGAGAAAGGTTGGATTTTTACTAGGTTTCGTAATAGCTATTATTTGTGTGTTCATATTTGTAAATAAACTATACTATCCCTCTCTTCCAATAGAAAATTTATCAGCGAAAGAAGCTATTGAAAAACTAAAAGAATCGGATAGTAAAATAGCTGAAATTGCAGTAGAAGGGGATTTTATTTGGTATATCACAAGTAGTAAGAATAAAGGTATATCGATTGCTGATGAAAATATTAAACAAATGGTTGTATCAAATGGATGGGAATTTAAAGATAAAGATGGTGCTGGTCTATTCTTTGAAAAAGACGATAAAAGTTTAATTGCGACCACACAAATGTGGACTGAAAATTATGTTCTCGTTAAAATTCCGAGTAATTTTAAATAATCTTGCGTTTGCTGAACAAGCAGCCGCTCTTTGTTCAAGTAAAGGGAGCGATTGCAGTACAGCGTGAATGCAATTTCTGGAGAGAACCGTCCCCTGCTTCCTAAAAAAATTTATCAATATAACTTGCACGAGGGGGATATGTATGAGAACTAATTTTAATCTATTATTACTTGTTATCTTTTCGTTTGGGATAACTCTCGGTTGTAGCAACGAAACTGTCAAACCTAATAGTCCTGAAAACACTACTTGGTTAATGAAATTAGCAATAGATAATGTGATTATGAAAGTTTTAACTCTTTATTTTCTGATGGGAGGAAAGGGAGTATTACCGAAAGTGATTTCAAAGATCTTAAAGATAAAACGACAGCACGTGCTGGGTACACAAGGTATGAATTAGTAACCTTTGATAATGGAGAGATGCTGTTGGTAAGGCTTACGGCACCTGATGGAAACAATGAAATGGAAATAGAAGATGTGATTGTTGTTCCAGAAGATATGAAAGAATTATTCAATTAATAGAATTTGTTATTAAAGTAACTGCTAGAGTTAAATAACTAGGAGCCAGCTGCAACTGCCTTAGGCACGATTCAGTAAAAAGGGTTGTGTCAACTTTTTTCTTTGAGTATCTTAACTTCTGGAATTGCTGATTTTATTAATACTCTAAATTTGAAAATATTGTTATTAAGGAAAATAGCCCTTAGTTGAATATTTATTTGGAGGTTCAGATATGTTTTATCGAAGAAAATTTTATACTGTAAAGAGTGATTTTGTTGAAGTGTTCAATGCTCATTTCAACAATACAAACTTACCTAATCAATTAAAACATGGAGCACGCTTGGTAGGGCGATGGATGAGGGATAACAAGGACAATACCGTTGAAATCTTTGCCATTTGGGAATATGACAGCTATGAAGATTATTTGGAAATTGAAACAAATGTAAAAAGTGATAAAATACATGTTCAAAGGATTAAAGATTGGTACGAGTACAATGGTGGTAGAGAACATGTACTCAGTCAGTACATACTTGAAGTTAAAAATGAAGCAGTAGAGTCTACATTAAAATAATTCATCTTTTCCGATCGAGAGCTTAAATTGAGTAAGAATTGCGTTCTATCTTTGTATATAGAACCATTTGAAAAAGGATTGTCTGAATGTGATGAAGAATAATTACTTTTTTATATGGAAAGAAAAACAAATCTAATTCTAGGTTCCATATTTATATTAAATTATCTACTTAAGTGATAATAGGGATAATTATACATTTGTTTTCGGAATAATAGTATATAAATTTAAGAAAAGAAAGTAACAAGCTATTCATTTAAAGGGAGTAAGCCTCTCTTTTTGTATTTTATTATCTGAAATTTGAGACTATTTAAGTTTATTAAAGGTATATTATAGAAGGGAGAGTGATAAATATGTTACAGGCTTTTCTAATAATTAGTGTTATAGGTATCGTTATTTCAGGAGTTTTTTTGGGAGTATGGACGAGCGGGCAACAACAAAGAGCAAATTTTCATTCGGAGACTACAGGACACAGAAGCTTTAGAACAAAGATAGGGTTATTTTCTGGTTTAGTGGGACTAGTTTCATTAGGCATATCAGCATTGTTATTTTACATTTAAGAGTCAATAAATTTGAAACAACTTATTGCACGAAGGGTAGCGATAGTTACATATTGTGATCTCCTTTCTTAATAGAGGGAGAATTGTTGATGGATTTTGTAAAGGTGGAGGTTAAATATGAAGAATAAGCAGGCAACATTTTGGTCAGTAATTGCTATCATACTAATCTTATTTTGGTTGTTTACAAGGTAACAAATATCTTCAACAATCGGGAGCAAGAGTAAAACAAGGAGATATAGTGGGCAGCCTCTATTAAAGGGTTAGGTTAATATAACGTGTCATCAGTAAAAAAATTATGGGGGAGAAATAATGATAGCTCTTGGATACATAGTACCAACTATAATAGCTCTTTTTCTTATTGGACCTTTCGCACCACTAGTTGGAATGATAGTTGGATTTTTTACTCACATCATTATATTACTTATAAGGATATCAAAGAAATTAGATAAAATATGGAGTAGGTTAGAAGGTAAAGAAAATAATATTTTTTTGAAAAACATCACTTAATTTAGTGGGAGCGATAGCTAAGGGGGATGCGAAAGGATGGCGTGACTAAATATGAACGATATTGTAAGATGCCCTGAATGCAGTAATGAGGGGAAGCAGGGATATATTTTTTCTCCTCGCAGAATATGTTGGTCAGAATCGGCTGATTCAATCATCGCTGATTTTGGTAATGAAATATTAATAAAAGATGCGATTTTTCGAATAAGTAAAATTCCAGCATTTAGATGTGAAAAATGTAATTTAGTTATTTTTAAATACAAATAAAATAATGATATGAAAAAAGGTCTTTTAAAGCCTCACTTTTTTTAAACAAACGGGAGCTATTCTCAGATAAGAGGCGCTCTTTTTCTTTTTGCATATTTTCTAGAATAAAACTTTGTAAGCTAATAAAGCAGAATAGCTAGGGAGTACTGTTTTTTACCGAAAAAATATATGAATGTTTGGTAAAATAAAAACATGAAAACAGATATGAGATTGTTGATGTTTTTTGAGCCTATACCTTGAACTAGTGGTGAATAGCAATACTTCAAGGATAAAAAGAAGGAGGATGAAATGATGAATGGATATGGTACACTACATGAGTCAAACAGTCGTTACACTTTAAGATTTGAACGATTTTTTCCTCATAATTCAGAAGAGGTTTTCCTTATCATTACGAATCCTAGTTTCTTCTCCCAATGGTACCCTTTCGCAACCGGGGAGATGGATCTCAGAATCGGTGGCCAGATTGCCTTCGATGACGGCGAAGGAACCACATATAATGGTACAATTACAGAGTTAGAAGAACCATATTTATTTGGTTTCCGTGAAGTTGATGATATGATAAATATTTCATTGGAGGAAGAGGATGAAGGTTGTCGAATGATCTTTACCCATACATTTAACGATGATTCATGGGCAGTTAATACTGCCGCAGGATGGCATAGGTGTCTGGATGTATTAGTCCAAATCGTCAATGGTAAACCAATTCAATGGCACGATAACTCAACTAAGCTGCGTAAAATCTATAGTGAAGCATTTTATATGGAACGTTAAAACATTATATAAAGTTATTCTATTATAGGGCGCTTACCTGGAACAAGGATAAGCGCACCTTTTCTTTTTTTTTTAGGGGTGGAATTTGTAGGAGAAAAAAGGAAATTAGATTTTTTATCTTAAAATGTAAGTTATGCCAGAAAAGGGAAGGGTTGTGGAATAAGAATAAAGTTTAAGGAGAGGACATTTTGTTAACAAATCTGTACTTTGTAAGACACGCTCATTCTATCTATACTCCAGAAGAACTTAAAAGACCTTTATCCAAAAAAGGTTTGTCTGACATAGAAAAAATTAATCAACAACTTATCAAAGAAAGCATAGATTATGTCATTTCAGGTCCGTATCTACGAGCAGTTCAAACAGTAGAAGGTGTAGCAAAGAGTATTGAAAAAGAAGTTATTATGGAGAATGCTTTTAAAGAGAGGCAATTGTCTTCAGGCCCTGTTGAAGATTTTCAGTTAGCTATCACAAAAGTCTGGCAAGAGCCTTCATTTTGTTGGGAAGGCGGAGAATCTAATGTAGTTGCTCAAAAACGAGGAGTTGAGTCAACTTTAAAAGTCTTAGAAAGATATGAAGGTAAAAACATTGTAATAGGAACACACGGTAATATTATGGTTCTTATTATGAATTATTTTGATAATAATTATGGCTTTGATTTTTGGAATGAACTCAATATGCCTGATATTTATAAACTTTCTTTTGATAAATCAGAATTGAAAGAGGTAAATAGAATTTGGAGCAAGGATTAAATTTATTCAACGGGAGCAATTGAAGCACACCGTGATGGCAATTTCTTATTGGAACAATTAGGGAAAATCGGTGAAGGACAGTAATGTGTATGAGCAGTGAGCAGTGGGGACGGTTCTCGTGCTTTCTTCGAAGTTCGAAGGAAGCAGAGAACCGTCCCCTGCTTCCTCCTATTGCCCCTGACCTGTTTATGGACTATTGCTTTTTCATAATACCTGCTGCTTGAAGCTTTGCTAATAGCTCGTTAAAGTCTGCTACTAACTCAGGTAGTGTAGCTGCAGTAGAGTCAGCTTGGTGCTCTATCTGGAAACTAACCTCATCGGGTTGAATTTTAACGAGCGTGCCTAAACCTGGTATCAACTTTTTAGCCTCGTGTGTCATAGTTGCCACCTCCTTATTTCTCAAAATCCTCACCGCTTCTTTCAGGAGTTAATGCAAATATTAACCCAATTATGTTTGGTGGAACGCTAGCAAGCAGGAACCACCAGTTACCGGTAGTGACAGAAAGAATAGTAAATATAATAAGCGACACGGCCACAATGGAAATTCCGAGTTTGACTCTAGAGGGCTTCAAAGGCTCTGACATATTCATATTGATTGACAAGATCACGCCAATAATGCCCCAGCTCGCCATATGAACAAGCATAATGACAGCAAGAACGATGGGGGCCTTTAACTCCATACCGAACATGATAAAAGTAAATAATAAATAGATGGAAGCAAGTGTGAAGAACCAAGAAATGGATCGAGCCTTCTGCCAAATATGGTCATGTAATTCATCCAAACCACGCTGCTTTTTGGCCATACGGCGGCCAAACCACCAGGCTAAAATACCCATCACCGCTCCCCCATATAATCCAATCAACCCACCTATTTGTACCTCCATTATTCTTCTCCCCCTTCTTCTAAAATAAAGACCTCTTCAATGATGCAATCGAATACCTTCGAAATGTTGTATGCCAATTCGAGTGATGGGTTATATTTTCCAGATTCGATGGCAATGATTGATTGCCTTGAAACGCCTACCTTTATTGCTAGCTCTTCTTGCGTCATCTTTGTAGCTTTGCGCAGATCTTTGATTCGGTTTCTCATCGTTTCCTCAACTCCTAACACTTTTGTAAAGCTAGCTTTACAATCGGTTGTAAGTAAAGTTTACTTTACATTTCGGGTGATGTCAAGGGCGCTTTACATTGTTTGATATAGGGATCAGTTACTGGATTGATATTAACTATTAATCGCATAGGCTCAGAATCTTGATCACCAATTTTTGAAATGGACAGCTTAAATGCCAAGACCACGCTATTTATCAATAAGCAACTAGCGGTTGCGCCATAGTGCAACCAGGATTATCTTTACTTTAGGAACGGATTTTACAATAATGATGATAGATTGAAGAAGGGCGATGGATGATATGATATTTGGTGAAAAATTAAAAACGGAAAGAAAGATTAGAGGCTGGTCCCAAGAAGAACTAGCAGAAAAACTTTTTGTAAGTCGACAGGCAGTTTCTAAATGGGAGAATGGACAGAACTATCCAAGCATTGAAGTAATTATGAAAGTCAGTGACCTTTTCGGTGTTTCCATTGACGAATTGTTAAGAAGTGATGAGGAATTGAAAGAGAAGGTGATAAAAGATAGTAAGCAATTGGCATATCCGAAGCTGAAATTCACCTTTGATGTTTTATTTTTAGCAGGTGTTGCATTATTGGTGATTAAAATTGGAGTCCTTCTAATGAACAAATTAACTGATTTTAATTTTACGATGTATGGTGGATCATTCTTATGGAACTTTGGACCTTTGATCCTGATGGTCGGAGCAGGTATCGGTTCAGGTATGGTGAAGGAAAAGTATAAGGAAGATTAATGATAAATAATATTTCAAATGCACCGGATCTAAATTTGGATCACTTATTTTGAAAAATAAGCATCATGGCCAAGCATAAATCAATAATGATATTTTTTACTATTAGACTAATTATGTTTGTGAAGTAGTTAGTCTAAATATATTGTGGCGTTGGCTTAATCAAAAAAACCGGTTCCTGAATGTTGTTAGGAACCGATTTCTCTATGTTGTATTTTGCTTAAAGTTTTAAAGGCTGTTTCTTACGCTCACTCTTTAAGTTCATGACTTTATAGATGTTGAATACTTAATCGTATATTACAGCTTTTCCTTGTTCACGTAACTTATTTAAAGATGCAAGCATATGATTTACTTCTTCATCGGAATGTCTTTCCCATGAACTTAATTCAGCTACTATTTTCAAAGGCGATTTAGACCTATAAGAACGTGTTGGGTTTCCAGGGAATTTTTTGTCAGTTAAGTTCGGATCATTTTCAAATTCACCTAAAGGTTCTACAATGTAAATTCGTTCTTTTGAATCAGATGTTGCTAATTCAGCACCCCATTTAGCTGCATTTAATGTTGCAGTGAAATATATGTAGTTGGATTTCTTGTCTTGGTAATTGGATAAGTGCTGCGGTTCTAAAAGATCTCCAATTTTTAGTTCTGCTTTAGTACCATGAAAGAAAGGACCATTATCTAAGACATCTTTTTTGTCATTCATACTAATACCCCTCTTATATTTGATTTGTATATAACAGTATATGACAGGAAATTAAGAAATTGTAGTCTATAAAAAATTCATAATCAGTAGTATGATTTAAGTAGAGAGAAGGATTTCGAACAGCATTTACCTGTTATGTACGTTTTTAGTAGCAATCAAAGTTTATGGTTGCTTGGGTATGGATATTGATTTACAATCTGCGCGACTGCAGAATAACCACACACAATAAAAGCTCAGCATGCTGAGCTTTTTTATGTGTGATTTAACCTGTAATTTAAGTTCTCCCTATGGAAGTCATCTTTTTTTTGTACATATTCTTGGTACGACTTACCTCAAAGGCAATTCCACCACAAAAGATGTTCCTTCATCTACTTTACTCGTAACATGGATCTTGCCATCATGCAGCTTCACAATCTTTGCCGTTATGGATAAACCGAGTCCCGTTCCATCTGTTGTTCTGGTTCGCGCAGAATCCGCCCGGTAGAAGCGGTCGAATATCCGCTCCAATTCAGTAGGGCTCAATCCCATGCCTGTATCTTTAAAGGTAATGAATAGCGAATCTCCTCTTTCCTCCATGGATAGGTCGATACTGCCACCAGGTTTGTTGTATTTGATCGCATTGGAGAGCAGATTATCCCAAACCGTATGGAGCAGGGAAGAATCACCGATGATTTCCTTATCTGGCAGGGAGTAGCTGAGCATCATCCCTTTATCACTGATCAGCCATTGATAGTTCCGGACTAAATCCTGCAGCTGCTGCCCCACATTGAATGGACCCTTTTTCACAATAGAATCATCGCGATCCAAAGAGGCAAGCAGCAATAGCTGCTTGGTCAGGATGGAAAGCCTGGTTGTTTCATCTTGGATGATGGATACATACTGGCTTCGCTCTTCCGGACTGGTTGTTTCCTTTTCGAGCAGCATGGTGTAGCCTTTGATATTGGAAAGCGGGGATTGAATATCATGGGAGATGTTTGAAATGAACTCCTTCCGCATGTCCTCCATCTGCTCCAACTGCTTGGCCATCCGCACAAAGCTTCGGGAAAGCTCACCCAGCTCATCATGGCGATTGCTATCTAGCTTCACGCGGTAATCCCCTTTAGAGAGGGAGGTGGTGGCTTTTGTCAGTTTGGAAATGGGCTTCACCAGATATTTGGCACTGAATACGACCATCACGATGCTCAGTAAGATCGTGAGGAGAAGCAACCAGGCAAATAAATAATGCATCTCATTAAATAGAAGCTTAATATCGGGCCGGAGGAAAAGCGCATAGTTTTCTCCGTTATGCGTTAACGGAACCCCGATCGTATTCTTCAGGTCATTGGCAAAGAAGCCTGTTACAAACATCTCTTGTGGATACTGAAGAATCCCATGATAGATATCCCCTGCGAGTACCGTTTTCTTGGTTGAATCAGAAAGATCCTTTTCTTTGAATGTTGCTCCAAAAGAAACTTCCTCACCGGTGCTATCCACCAGATAAAGCTGATATCCGAGAGAAGAAACGTTTTCGAGGTACTCATTCAAGCTGATATCCGGATGTTTGTTCGCAAACTTAGCGATGGATTGAGCGAACCTGGTGGTTTTTTCATCGTTCTCGGGTTTTAATTTTTGCTGATAATAGGCATTGGAGATGAAAAAGGCGAGCACACTACTGGCTATCATGATCCCGATTGTCGTAAAGACAAATTTCGTGTAGAGAGATTTCATTCGCGTTTTGCCTCCAATGAATACCCGACGCCCCGTACGGTTTTAATCTGAAAATCATTTGTATATGTTAACAGGCGTTCTCTTAATCTTTTAATATGAACATCTACCGTCCGTTCATCTCCTTCATAATCAAAGCCCCAAATCTGTTCAATCAGGTGATCCCGCGTGAACACCTGTATGGGGTTTGCCATCAGAAAATACAGCAGTTCAAATTCCTTCAAGGGTAAAAGGATGGTTTTGTCCTCGATGGTCACTTCATAGCTCTTCTTATTTATCATGGTATTCCCTATACGAAGAACGGTATTCTCCGGCTGCTTGTCATACCTGCGTAGCAGCGCTCTTATCCGAAAACTCAGCTCTTTAGGTTCGAACGGCTTCACAAGATAATCGTCCGTTCCCGCATCGAATCCCTGCTCCTTATCCTCGATCTGATTTTTTGCAGTCAACAGGATAACAGGGATATGATAGCGGGTTCTGATCTCCTTAGTTAAGGTAAAGCCATCCATAAAAGGCATCATCACATCGACCACCGCTAAATGACAACTCTGCTTATGGAGGATCTCCAGTGCTTCCATTCCGTCCTTTGCCTGGAACACTTGGTAGCCCTGCTCGGATAGATGGATCCTTACAAGGTTTAGAATATGGATATCGTCATCAACAATCAGTATATTGGTCATTCTGTATACTCCTATTAGATAAAATCACTCATTTTTACTGTATCTTTAAAAATGGTCCGGTGCAAACAGTGGAGAACGAAATTTAGTTGTTTCCTCCTGCAAAATGAGGCCGTCGCTCATTCTGATGATACGATCGGCAAAGGGAAGCATCGCTTCGTCATGGGTGACCATCAGGGTGGCGATGTTCAGAGTATCTGTCAAATCACGGATCAATGACAGCACATCTTTGGATTTTTTGGAATCCAGGCTTGCGGTTGGTTCATCAGCGAAAAGAATTTCAGGCTGATGGATGATGGCACGCGCAATGGCCACCCGCTGCTTTTCCCCGCCGGACAGGGAAGCCGGAAAAGCATTTCTACGATGGTCTATTTCAACAAGTTTCAAAATCCTGGCTATTTCTTTTCTTTGTGCCATTTTGGTTAATTTCGATTCCGACACATGCAGCATCAGCTTCAATTGCTCTTCCACGGTAAGAAATGGAACGAGATGGGCCGACTGAAAGACGAAGCCGAATCTTTCTGCTCTTATTTTTCTGAGTGCCTCTTGATCCATTGCATGCAAGCTGTTCCCTTCCATGAGGATTTCACCGGCTGAAGCGGATTGAAGTCCGGCTGCAATGGTTAGAAGGGTACTTTTACCGGATCCTGAAGCCCCTACCAAAGCGGTTAACTCGCCTTTTCTCAGAGAAAGATGGACGCCTTTCAATATTTCCTCCTGCACATCTCCTTGAAGGAACGATTTTTTCACATGATCCATTGTAAAGAATGCCATATTACACCTCTCCTTGCTGAATGGCTTGTAGTGCTTGGGATTTTTTTATCTGAATCCCGGAAATGGAAGCTCCGATAAATCCGATTAAGAGAAAGACGATCGATAGTTGCATGGTTGATGGAAGGGACAGATGAAACGGCATTCCTTCGGGGGCAACCAGTTGGAAGCCTTGGCTCATTGCCGCTGCCAGACACAGAGCCAGTGCCGTGATGCTAAGCATTTGCGTCCACATCATCTTGAATAAGGCGCTTGTTTTCATTCCGAGCGCTTTTAATATGCCATACAAGCCGATTTTTTGAACATTCATCATATAGAAGAAGATGGCAAATAGCATGCCACTGATCACGACCAAAAACCAGACAATCATCGTAAGGGACATCTGTTCCGCGTTGTAGCTTGGAATCGTTTGGAGAAATTGTTTTTTTGTGAATGTTTCCAGGCCGGCTATAGCTTCAGCCTTCTCCATTCCCGGTATGAAAATCAATTGCATTTCCTCCACCCTATGCATGAGCTTGTAGTCGTCCATGTTAACGAAAGCAACAGGTGCATGGCTGAATTTCTTCTGGTCGACAAACCCTTTTACCTTGAACTCCCTACTTAATGAAGGAACGGTCAGGGTGTCGCCTTCTTTTATCCCCTTACTTTCCATTGAATGATCGAGGATAATCTCTCCAGGTTGGACATCCTGAAAATGAGGTGATTCGGTTGAGGTGACAAACGCTACGCTTAGTGGCTTGTCGCTCTTATCATGCACAAACCCCATTTGAATGGAAAGTGCCACCGCATTCGTCTGAACGTTTAACGTTTCTTCCTGGATGCTGCCCTCAATTCTCGACAGATTATAGGATTCATCTGCGTCCTCCGCCATGTAGAATTGCCCCTCCGGTAAATCCTTGATCAATGCAGCATTGTCCTGTGATAAACCGTTGGCCAAACCAGAAATGATAAACGTCAAAAAACTGATAAGAAACACAATGGAACCAAAAATCAGAAACCTCACTTTATTCTTCCTCATTTCTTTCCACGCAAGGTTCATTCTGATACCTCCTATATTTATGGGCCTCTTAACAGGAGCCTCATTTGTAATCTTAGAATATAGCTTTTATATGAACGGAAGATGAACGGATTTTTACAAAAGAGTAGGAAGCTATAATCTGCAAAAGGAGAAGGTATACGGCTTGGAAATCAGTGGGGATGAGCAAAGTAATGTTGTTTTGGCTGCAATTCATGAGTAAAATCTGAAGGCATGGGAAGATTCCCAGCCTTTTTTGCGTTTCGGGGCATATTTTAATGGTGATGTGTCAAAAGGTAAGCAGGAATTTGCCCAGTTGAACGCTAAATATAGTTAGGTAAGAAGGTCTTCAAGGAGGGGAGTATTTTGCAGATTAGAAATGCAAGAATGGCCGACTCTCGTGAGATTGCAAGACTGTCTTTTCAACTTGGTTATGAAGTTTCCGAGTCGCATGTGGAAAAGCAATTAGAGAAACTTATGCAGTGGGAGGACCATCAAGTATATGTAATCGAGGAAAGAGAGACTGAAATTGCCGGTTGGGTCCACGTCCACGGTAGACATGTGATCGAATCGCATTCCTATGCAGAAATAGGAGGCTTAATAGTAGATAATAAACATAGAAGAAAAGGCGTTGGGGAAACCCTCATGCGAAATTGCGAAGAGTGGGCAAGGAACAAAGGGTATCAAGAGGTGCGTTTAAGATCTGGTGGCCAAAGAAAGGAGGCCCACGAATTTTACCGAAGAATCGGGTATCAAAATGTTAAATGGCAAGAAGTGTTTTCTTTGAGAATAGAGGAGTAGTAAGAAACTGGAGGGGTTAGTTATCATGGAGTATTTTTTCATCGCATTTGTAGTGCTTGCAGTCGGGTTTTCGATGTTTAAAGCCATTAGAAAGAGAAAGTTACCAAGTAATCATTATACTCCGTTCGATGATATTACAATGGGTAAATCAGATAAAGATTAGGGGCGATTTTTTATTTCTATAAAACTCTTATTTTTCAAGGAGGAGATTACTTTGAAACGAGTTGACTTGCTATTAACCGTGCTGGATTCAACATTCGATAAAGAGAGTTGGTACGCACCATTTCATCATGCTATAAAAGGGCTTACTGCAGAACAGGCCATATGGAAACCATCTGGTGAAGAAACTAAAACCATTTGGGAATACGTTAATCATCTCATCTATTACAAAGAGAGATTAGCTGCAAACTTGGAAGAGCGTGAATGGACGAATAATCTAGACGGTAATGACACCTTTTATCTTACCAATCAAACCAATGATGATAAAGAATGGAAGAAAGTTGTTGAACGTTCTGAAAAAGCTCAACGCAATTTAAGACAGGTGTTGAGTAAGATTTCGGACCAAGAGCTTAACCAGAAATCACTTGAAGGGAAATTACTGGACATCATGCTTCATGATGCTTATCATACCGGCCAAATTATTCAATTAAGAAAAATGCAAGGGACCTGGCCATCTAGTCGTTGATCGTTAATTTTCTTAGATGCTTAATCGTTCCATTCAGTTATTCCGTTCAAATCACTATAAATACGATCAGGAGAGAGATTAAATTTCTCCTCGGGAAGCTTTGCACGATTAATCCAAGCTGTTTGAAAACCGAAATTTTTTGCGCCTGATATATCCCATCCATTGGAGGAGATGAATAATACCTCCTCACGTGCTACACCTAATTGCTTTAATGCATAGCGATAGGAAGCGGGAGTCGGTTTATATTGCTTGATTTCGTCGACACTGATGATCCGATCAAAATGAGGTGTCAATCCGGCGTTTGTTATAAGTGAGTCAAGCATATCCGGAGTTCCATTTGAAAAGATCGCTATTTTATTTTTACTCAATTTCTTTAACACCCCAACAACTTCAGGGTAAAGAGTCAAGTGGGAGTAGGCACTAATCAGAGTTTGTTCTATGTGGCTGCTCCATTCTTCGTGATGTTCTTCAAGAGTGTACCCTAAGGCATCCTTTGTTATCTTTTGAAAATCCTCGTAATCACCCATCAATTGTCGCATAAAGAAATATTCAAGCTGCTTTTTTCTCCAGATAAGGCTTATGCTTTCTCCTTTTTCAGGAAATAATTCCTCACATTTTTCTTTCACTGAATGAACATCAAATAGTGTGCCATACACATCAAATACGTAAGCTTTAATTGGAGTTACCATATGAAGTCCTCACTCTCCATTCATGAGTTTTAAAAAAAGATAGCTTAAAGAGAAACGAGTGTGAATACTAGTATCTTCATACCCGCTTCTCCTATTATATGCAATAAGGCTTTTTATTTCTTTTTAATATACTGAAACTACTAGATAAGTAAATCATAACAGGGATGGAACTTATATAAAAATATTGAGTACTAATCACAGAACATTAAAGTTCATACCATACACCCATTAATAGTATGATAGGGGTATCTGATACAAATAGTGAAGGGGAGAAACCATTCATGATAAAGAAGCTTGCCTTGATCATCATCACTATTCTTTTGCTTGCAGCCTGCCAGTCTGAAAAAGGACAGAGTGCAGAGGAGCTGCTGCAGAAGGATTGGAGTGAAATAGAAAAGTCCGCAAGTGGGACGACTGTCCGCATGTATATGTGGGGAGGGGATGACGGGATCAACCGTTATATGGATGAATTTGTCGCCCCGCGCTTGAAGGAGGAGCATGATATTACGCTCGAGCGGGTTCCGATGGATACGAACGAGATCCTGCAAAAGCTGTTCAATGAAAAGAAGGCTGGTAAAGAGAAGGGGACCATTGATGTTATCTGGGTCAACGGGGAGAACTTCAAGAACGCCAAAGACAATGAACTGCTGGTCGGCCCTTTTACAGAGAAGTTGCCGAATGTGCAGGAGTATGTAGACACTGAAAGTCTCGATATCAAGTATGACTTCGGGACGGAAGTGGAAGGAATGGAAGCACCATGGGGCAAGGTGCAGTTTGTCTACTTCTATGATGAAGAGAAGGTAGCTGCCCCTCCTAAATCCTTCGACGAGTTGAAAGCCTGGGTCGAGGAGAATCCAGGGAAGTTCACGTATCCTGAAGCAACTGATTTTACGGGGAATGCATTCTTGAGGCATCTTTTATATGAAGAGGTGGCAAGTCCGGACACATTATTAGAAGCAGGCTACAGTGAAGACTTGCTCGAAAAAGGGGAAGAGAATCTCTGGAACTACCTCAGGGACATCAAGCCTTATTTATGGAGAGAAGGGAAAACATATCCTTCCGACCTGACGGAGCTCGACCGCCTGTATAACCAGGGGGAAGTGTGGATGACGTTCGGGTATAACGAAGCGCGTGCCGAGAGCCTGATCAAAGATGGAAACTTCCCAAAGAGCACGAAATCCTTCATTATGGACTCAGGATCAATCGGCAACACGCACTTCCTAGCGGTGCCGTTCAACAGTCCGAACAAAGCAGGGGCAATGGCGACCATCAATTATCTGCTTTCCCCGGTAGCGCAGCTAGCAAAGTATGATTCCACCTACTGGGGAGAAAACATTGCATTGGACCCTAGGAAACTATCGGAAGAAGACAAGGCTACTCTCGAGGCGATGGACCGTGGAGCATCTGTCCTGCCGCCTGAGGTGCTTGCCGCTAAAAACCTTCCGGAAGTGGACGCGAAGTATGTGAACTGGTTAAAGGAGCATTGGATCAATGAAGTGGTCAAGACAGACTAAGCACTTTCTGGCATTTCTGCCTGCACTCATCCTGATTAGCGTGGTCGTCCTCTATGCGCTCTTTCTTTCATTTTGTGAAAGTGTCGGCTGCAGCACGGGCTGGACGTGGGAACATTATTTTGCATTATTCGAAGAAGAGCGCTTCCGGGATTCAATGACATACAGTCTATGTATTGCAGGTGTCTCCACCTTTTGTTCCCTTGTGATCGGCTTGGGTGTGACAAAGCTGTTGCATCATAGGCTTTTGAGTGGAAGGTCGAGGAGCCTGCTTTGGCTGCCGATGCTTTTTCCCCACTTTGTCTGGGGATACATGATGATCCTCCTGTTCTCACAGACGGGCTGGCTCTCATCGATTCTCTATCAAATGGGTGTCATCGAGACCTCCTCCTCCTTTCCGCTGATTATTCAGGATGAACAAGGGATCGGCATCATCCTTACGTATATATCAAAGGAGGTCCCTTTTGTGGTCCTGCTCCTTTTGCCGGTGTATATGAATATGCCTAAGGAACTGCCTCAGGTGGTAAGGACCCTCGGGGGAAGCAGGTGGAACGTGTTCAAAACGGTCGAGTGGCCATGGGTCTATCCGGTGCTGGTCGAGGCGGGGATCATTGTGTTCGCCTTTGTCATCGCAGCATTCGAGCTGCCTTATCTGCTCGGCACGACCTACCCGCAAATGGTATCGGTCGTCGCGTATGAATGGTTCTTTCAGGGAGATTGGAGCAGACGGCCATTGTCCTTCGCTTTCATGATTTGTGTGACGGTCCTGATTCTGCTCATCACGGCAGCTGCCTCCTCCTCGATGAATAAGAAGCGCTATCAGATGATGAGGGGAAATAACTAGAAAATGGATGATTCTATGAAAAGAACTTGGCATGTCGTGTGGGCGCTATTCTTTCTCACACCGGTCCTATTACTGCTATTAAATAGTTTTGCCTACAACTGGCGATGGCCAGAGGTGCTGCCTCCCGGGTTAAGCCTAAGGGGCTGGTCGGTACTTATGAGAGAGCCGCAACTGATCCGAGCGGTGCTTACAAGCTTTGCTATCGGAATCAGTGTTATTCTTCTGAACTTTGTCATCGCCTTGCCTGCAGCAAGAAAGCTTGCCTTTCATTCTTTCAAAGGCAAAGCTTGGCTTGAAACCATATTGATACTGCCGATTCTAATACCCAGTCTTGCAGTGGTTATGGGGATTCATATTGCGATGATTCGCGTCGGATTAAGCGACACGATCCTTGGTGTAATTCTGATTCATCTGATTCCGACGGTTCCCTATTCGATCAAGATTTTCCGCGCCGGTTTTGAAAGGCTTGGCGTAGGCTTTGAGAACCAGGTGGTGACACTTGGCGGGAACAAGCTGTACGCATTCTATTCGGTGTACCTTCCGCAGATGATCTCAAGCTTTCGCAGTGCAGTGTTTCTCATTTTTGTCATCTCACTCAGTCAATTCGCCCTCACCGCCATCATCGGAGGAGGGAATGTGCTGACCTTGGCCCTGCTGTATTTTCCCTATTTGAACAGTGTCGATACCTCGGTGATCGCAAGCTTTTCGCTCTTGTTTGCGATTCTTCCAATATTGGTGGTCATCTTGTTTGAAGGTATGTTCTATTTAATGAATCCTTATAAAAACCGTTCTTTCAGGAAGTGATTTTACATGATAGTCATTCAGGATATGGAAAAAAGCTATAAAAAGTCGTCGTCCGTTTTTGAATCGGTCAGCTTTACGATGGAAAAGGGTGAAATCGTCAGCGTTGTCGGTCCATCAGGCACCGGAAAGTCGACCTTTCTCAAATGCCTGGCAGGACTCGAGGAAATGACTGGCGGCTCCTACTATATCGAAGAAAAAGAAATGACCAGCATACCTGCCAATAAAAGGCCGGTTGTCATGATGTTTCAGCAGCCGTTTCTTTTTCCGCACATGACGGTACTCGATAATGTCATGTACGGTCTCAAGTTTCAGCAGGGAAGTAAAAAAGAGAAAACGTCAAAAGCAAGAAGCTTTCTCGGGAAGGTCAATCTCTCAGACTATGAAGCATACATGCCCTATGAATTGTCAGGTGGGCAGCAGCAGCGCGTTGCCCTTGCCCGTGCATTGGTCACCAGTCCAAGCCTGCTCCTGCTTGATGAACCGTTCAGCAGTCTCGATAATGCGCTTCGGCAGGAAACAAGGGATTGGGTGAAGCGGCTGCTTAGAGAGCAGAACACAACTGCTATCTTTGTCACACATGATATCGAAGAGGCGATGATCATGGGGGACAGGGTGGCAGTCTTTGGGGAAGGTAGACTCCAGCAGATTGGCGACCCGTCCGACATCTACTACCATCCGAAAAGCACTTTTGTGGCAGAGTTCTACTCAGACGGGTTCATGCTCAATCCGTCTACGTTTGTGCATACCGAAAAACTCCATGTCATCAAACATGGAGAAACCAATGCCCGATCCTGGAAGGCAACTATCGTGAATAAAAGAATGAGGCACGGAAAAGTCTTTTACGATATCAAACTGACAGACAACCAAAAGCAGTTGACCATTCTGGCAGAGGAAAACTATCAGGCAGGAGAAGAGCTTCTGATAGGAATAGAGAAGGAAGAAGATTTGATAACAGTAAAATGACAGCAGGGAGAAGACCGCTGCTGTCATTTGTATTTTTTCATAAAGGAACGATCGATCATGTTCTTGAGCTTCCAGGGGGATTTTCCTTGAAAATAGATCCTGTCGTACAGGAGCATCGCTTCTTTCCCGCCAGTTGATAGAATGGAAAGGAACCTTTTTTGTGGCTTGAAGGTAGTCAGGTCCTTTTTCAAAAGGGTTCGTTTTATATTCTCCCAAAGCACAGGCCCCTGTCGCACCGCATAGACACCGTTCTTTGCAAGTTCCGGGTAGGTGGAGAGGGTTACGCAATCTCCGGCACCGAGGATTTCCGGATGGCTCTCGCTTTGAAGTGTAGACTGGACAAGTAGGTACCCGTCCTCTGTGCATTTCATGCCACTTTCCCGAAAAAGCGGAGAGGAGGCTGGCCCTGTGAGTAGCAGGACCCCGGAATGATTGAGAGAGCGGTTGCACGTTCGGATACTCTGATCTTCAATATTTTCTACCTCTTCGTCTACAAAGACTTGAAGTCCTTTGCTTTTGCATAATTCTTCGAGGCTGGCAGAAGCTCCCTTAGGCGCGCCGGGAAGTAGGCGGGAAGAGCTGATCAGGGTCACCTGCCCGGTATGTCCGAGTCGCATTTTGCGCGCGAGGATGGATAAGCTGATTTCCACACCCGCAGCGCCTCCTCCTACAATCACAGGAGACAGGGAATCCCGGAGTTCTTTTATTGTGTCAGGGAAGGTGTAATTCGGCTTCACCGTCCGGACCGCGCTTGAGGGAAGAAAACCATGGTTCGTGCTGGAGCCGATATCAAAAGAAATGACACTGTAGGACAAGTCTTCACCCTTATCAAGGACGATTCTTTTGTTTTCAGGGTCGAGTTCTGTGACAGTCGCTTCGATGAACTGTACACCTGCCTTACGGGAAAGCTCGGTCAAGTCTATCCGTATGTCCTCCTCCTTATAAAGACCCTCGGTGAAGCCTGAGAACATCCCGGAATAGTATTGATACTTATTGGAGGATACAAGGATGAACCTCGAGTCAGGGAGTGTTTCTTCCTGGAGCTGTTTCAAGCATTGAATATGGGCATGGCCGCCGCCGACAAGAATAACCGTTTTCATTCTGTGTTTCACCTCACTCAAAAAAATAGGGATGATACTATGTCAAAAAAGAATGTTGGAAAAATAATTGGTATTGCAATCATAATTGTAGTCCTGCTGTATATCAACAAAGAATACTTGAATCTGAGTCCACAGGATATCAGGGAATGGATTCTTTCCTATGGAGCATTCGCTCCAATCCTATACATACTTCTCTATACCGTCCGGCCGTTGATCCTGTTTCCCGCCTCGGTCTTGTCGCTGACGGCAGGCCTGGCCTTTGGGGCGGTGTGGGGAACATTCTATACCATCATCGGTGCAACTGCTGGTGCCATCGTGTCCTTTCTTGTTGCCAGAAAAGTGGGCACAGGCTTGGTGAAAGGGAAAACGAGTGGTCCAAGAATGAAGAAGATCACCGAGCAACTAGAAAAACGTGGATTTGTCTATGTTCTCCTTTTAAGGCTGATCCCTCTATTGAACTTTGATTTGATCAGCTATGCAGCAGGAGTATCCAGAGTGAAAATTGCGCCTTTTGTGCTGGGAACCTTCATTGGAATTATCCCAGGGACTTTTGCTTACAACTTTTTGGGATCGAGCATTTTAGGAGATAATATAGGGAAGGTGATCGCAGCGGTCCTTGTATTTTTACTTATTACCATTATTCCGGTAATCGCAAGCCCTAAACTTAGGGAAAAGCTCGGGCTGACTAAAGCGGGAGGAAAAACAGATGCTTGATACCCATGCAAGAAAATATGTACAACCGGCCATCGAAAAGACAGCGACCGGCTTTCTGAAGCTAGGCCTGAGCGCCAATCAGGTCACCGTTCTATCCTTTATGATAGGCGTTTCATCCGGGATCTTTTTTTACTTCGGCTTCCCAATCATCGCCGTCATCGTTTTATGGCTGAGCGGCTATCTTGATGCGGTTGATGGAACAATGGCACGACAGACAAAGCCGTCCGCCTTTGGAACGGTCATGGATGTGACGTTTGACCGGCTGGTGGAAATCAGTGTCATCCTAGGTATTACTTTTGCCATTCCTGACGTCCAATGGGCGCTCCTTCTATTAAGTGTGTCGATTATCTTTTCCATGACCGTCTTCTTGACAGTTGGCGCCGTATCGGAAAAGCAGGGTGTCAAATCCTTCTACTATCAAGCGGGACTGGCGGAGAGAACGGAAGGCTTCCTATTTCTTTCCATCATGATGCTTCTGCCTGCCTATGTATTATGGACCACGCTTTTATTCTTTTTTGTCGAGACATTCACCGGCACTCAGCGTCTTATGGAAGCGAAGCGAATATTGGATAAGGAGTGAAGCGGAATGAAAAAGTATGATCTGATTGTTATTGGAGGCGGTGCCGGCGGACTGACCGTTGCCGCTGGTGCTGCCTCATTGGGTGGAAAAGTGGCCCTGATAGAAAAAAATGACCTGCTTGGGGGAGACTGCCTGCACTATGGCTGTGTTCCATCCAAAACACTGATCGAAGCAGCCAACAGAGTCCATGAAGTACACTCTCTGGATGGCCTTGGTCTTCAAACTTCCGGAACCGTCGACATGAAAGCCGTGATGGATCGGGTGCGCGCATCTATCTCCCATATCCAGGAGCACGACGATGCCGAGCGCTTCCGAAAGCTTGGTGTCGATGTTTATTTTGGCCCGGGAAGCTTTCAGTCTCCCCATGAGGTGAGGGTGAATGAGGAAGTGCTTTATGGCAAAAAAATCGTCGTCTCTACCGGTTCACGTCCTTTAGTGCCAGAGGTGGAAGGGCTGAAGGAATGCGGCTTCCTGACCAATGAAAGTATATTCAGTTTACAGAATCTGCCGCAAAAGCTCGCTGTCATCGGTGGAGGACCTGTCGGATTGGAGCTCGCACAGGCTATGTCACGGTTGGGGAGCGAGACAACCGTCATTGATAGTTCGCCAACTCTTTTTGGTAAAGAGGACAAAGAGATCAGTCAGGCTATGTCAAAGCTGTTGGAAAAAGAACTGACAAACCTGACAGAAGCTTCTGTAGAAAAAGTGGAAATGCGGGACGGCAAGAAAATCCTGTTCGTGAAGAGAGCAGGATTGCTGAGTGAACTCCAGGTGGATGAAGTACTTGTAGCGGCTGGCAGAATACCGAATACTGGATCCCTTGAGCTGGAAAAAGCGGGTGTCCTCACGGATAAACGGGGCTACATCACCGTCAATGAACGACTCGAATCCAATGTCTCCCACATTTATGCAGTTGGTGACGTCAACGGCGCATTCCCCTTTACCCATGTTGCTGGAATGGAAGGGAAGCTCGTCGTGCAGAACGCACTCCTAGGACTGCGGCGGAAAGTCAGCTACGGCAATGTGCCATGGGTCATCTACACCTCCCCGGAAGTCTTCCATCTTGGAATGACCGAAGAGGAGGCAAGGGATCAGGGCAATGACATCAGAGTATTCCGTGTGCCCTTATCCAATGTCGACCGATTCATCGCGGACCACCAGACAGAAGGCTTCGTCAAAGTCATTACCGATAAAAAGGGCCATATCCTTGGCGCCCATGCCATCGGACAGCACGCCGGCGACTTCATGCAGGAAATCGTTGCAGCCAAACAATTCCACAAGAAAATCGGTGCACTTTCCAATGTCATCCATCCCTATCCGAGTCACAGTGCAGCCGTTCAGCAAACCGCTGACCTTTACTGGAGGGAAACTCTGTTTGAAGGCAGGATTCAGAGGGTGTTGGAGACGTATGTGCGTTGGAAATGGTGAGGAATGGTTTGATAGATTGAGAGAGTGAGCTTTCTTGGGTCATTTGAGGGAAAAAAGAGTAGATAGCGTACGAGATTTGTTTAAAAAGGCAATGATAAAATAATGTTAAAAAGGAAGAGAAGCTAAAATGGTTATTCAATCAAATATGTCACCAGAAGCAATTGTTGAAGTTTGGGACGTTACAGCAGCTGTATTCCAAAAATATAAAATCCCACATTCAAAAGAGCCTTTAAAAACATTGGTTAAAAAGGAACAGCTTAATTCGCTTCTTCAAGAATTAAATTCTGCTGTTAGAAGTTCTAGTACTACCTGTATAGAAGGTGGCTGACAAATGCCAACTATAAAGGAGTAGGTTACTCCTCGTAAAAACTATGTGTTGAAAATAATACTTGTAAAGGAATTGAAAAGATGAAGATGAAAAAAACCATCCCATACATTCCAGTAAATAACATAGAAGATGCAGTAATATTTTATGAAGCTAAACTTGGATTTAACTGTCAACATAAAGATACAAGTTTTGGATTACTTTATCGTGATGAGGTGGAAATTCATTTATGGGCTGCAAACGATTCAGATTGGAAGTCACGTGGTCCACAGGTGTTAACAGAACCAATTAAAAGTGGTGCTGAAAGTTTTCTAGCAGGAACTGCAAGTTGTAGAATAGAAGTAGAGAAAATTGATGATCTGTACATTGAATATAAAAAGAATGGTGTACTTTACAATCAGGAAACTGTAATCGAAGAAACACCTTGGGGAACCCGTGAGTTTCCAGCTTTAGACTTACATCGCAATTTAATTACTTTCTATGAAAAAGTGGAAAAAAAAATGAAGGAATTCTGATAGAACCATTGCTATGGTTATTCACATTAATTAGATTTACCACCATACAACATGAAACAATCCATTTTGATTTTTTTTTCAAAATGGATTGTTTCATGTGTTATTAATGAAGGTTCTTTAATCAAACTATATTTCAACATCATCAACATTTGTTGCGTTTTTTGACATATCTTCATCAAGAATAATGGTATCCTTTGGTAAGGAAGGGTCAAAGTATGGGGGATGTTGTTCGGCATGCTTACTCTCTTCTTGGTTGTTAAATTGGTTCTTTTCCTTATGATTTTGTTGGCTTGACATGACTATCACCTCATATTATTAGCTTTTCATATTAATTTCTCCAATTCGTTCCTTTCTATGTGAAAAATATACCAAAATTGCAAAAGAGATTATGAATGAACTAAAACAATCAAGTGCGATAGAATTTGAATGAAACTGGTAAAGTCAGTTCTTATTTGGACTGCAGGGTAATATTGAAGAGCCAAATGATAGATTAACGTATTGATGACCGTTTAAAACAAAGTTCGATTATTTATAAAAAGTTTGAACATATTCAATAACGATTGATAACAATCCTGTTGAATCATAATCAACAGGATCTTTTCTTATTCAATTATAGGGCCATTTAATTGAATAAGACTGGGAATCTTCAGGAGTTAATTTGCGAATTTGAGATAAGGTATATTATATTTGTTGAATAGATTCTCTTTAAAAACAAGAAAAGTAGGTGAACAAAGTGGGGAAATATCAATTGGATACCAAAGGTAAGGTAGCTGTTACAAAGTTTCATGAAAAACAGACACCTGCTAAATTTGATAAAAAGCAGCAACTTGAAAAATTACGTGCGGAGTATTTGAAAAAGAAGCAAAAACAAACAGATAAATAATATGAATGAAAACATAGGAAGACTAAATCTCCCTATGTTTTTCTTATTCGAAGTTTTTTTAAAAATTGATAATGAAAATTCTGATTGGTTTAAAAATATGATATCTAATTGGAGGCTCATTATGGCAATAATTTTTGTTACATGGTTATCTGGAGTAGGGACTGGTTTTAGATAGTTTTGAAAAAGTATTACCGTTATTAGAAATAAGGTCTGATATTATTATAGATACTACATATATTGGAATTAACGAGGTTTGTAGAAAAATTAAAGAATTATTATAATCATTTTTCTGGTATTCAATTATCGGGCGCTTTTCCAGAACAAAAGAAAGCTGGAAAGCACCTTTTTAATGAAAGTAAATGAGTGAGTTAGATTACAGATTTAGAAAAAATGTTATTAAGAAAGACATCATTATGGAGCATAGATCATCCAAGTAAACTCATATTTAGAGACAGTCAATATTCACAAAACGTATGGATAATATAAAGTCAGGTTTCGACTTAATCATTGGAGGTGCCCATTGAATATTAATTTCACCAAATTAACTGAACCTGCCTCAACCCTCGTAGACGTGTTTAATCGGTGGGAAAACGACCCAAGTTTGATTCCTTTGACTCGCCCTAACCCAAATAAGTCAGAACTGGAACGCCAGAGGATAATTACACTTGATAACTTGACACAACGGCTGGAAGACCATCACATCTACTTGATATATCTGGATGACCAGTTGATCGGAGAAATGAACTATATGGTTGATCCTAGCCATCTCTACAAAAAAGAGCCAGGAACCGCCTGGATTGGGATTACGATTGGTGAGCCCGAAGGCCGAAGCAAAGGGGTAGGTTATGTGGCGATACAATATTTAGAGGAACAGATTAAGAAGGAGGGTCTGAAACGTATTGAACTCGGCGTGTTTGAATTTAACTTACAGGCTCAGAAGCTGTATCAGAAGCTGGACTATAAGGAAATCGGCCATATAGAAGAATTTACCTATTGGCAAGAAAAATTGTGGTCTGATATCCGCATGGAAAAGTATTTAGGAGACAAAAATTGAACAAGGGAACTCCAAAATATCGGAGTTCCCTTCTTTATTTAAAAAATAACAATATTTTTTAATATAGATTTAGGAAGCTTTGAAAATAGTTCTAATAATTTTGCTCCTGATCTGCACTATCTGAAGGAAAGCTAACTCCCATCGACTGTAAAGCATTCTTTGCTTGTCTTAAATACGATTCTGCCTGATTTTGCCACTGTATTAACATTCTCATCTTTGGTCTATATGGATCTTCGGCATTATTCTCCATTACTTGCAACCACTCACGAACTCCCTTGTCTTGATTTTCTGCATTCACGATATAGGTTGCCATAGTTACTATAATGGTATTCTGCTGTTCTCCACTGACAAGCCTCCTGGCTGATCCAACCGAGGTGACTCGGTGGTAGGAGGCGGGAACCAAATGGCTATGCATCTCGTTATTACCTTTCAAATCCTGGGTCTCTGGAATATGATAGAGTTCACTACTTATCGAGCATAGCATTTCTTCGGCATATAGGCTTTGTTGTAATAGGCTCAAAATTGGTTCCCAGCCGTTTCCTCTAAAGTAATATGGATACAAAGTTAACACTCCTCATAAATAAATTAATACATCTACTTCATCAATATGTGGCTATTTATGAAAACATGAGTAAATATCCTATCGTATTCAATACTGTAAGAAATAATATAGATGCTTTAAGATATAGAGAATGACAGAATTATCAACCGGCTTTTTCAGGCAATAAATGTCGGACTGAATGTAAGTTTTTCCTTTAAAATGATGAACAGAAGGAGGGAGTTTATGGATTGGCTGGTCAGGATGAATAACGTATTGGATTACATAGAGGAAAAGCTGGACAAGGAAATAGATTACAAGGAAATAGCAAGGGTTGCATGCTGTTCGGAGTTCCACTTCTCCAGGATATTTTCATCCATAACCGGTATTTCACTTTCAGAATATATCAGAAGGAGGCGGTTGACCCTTGCTGCTTTCGAATTGCAAAAAAGTGATCGTCGAATTATCGATATCGCGATGAAATATGGTTATGAATCTGCTGATTCCTTTGCGCGTGCTTTTCAAAAAACACATGGAATAAAGCCGTCTGAATGTCGCCTGAAAGGCAAATCATTAAAAGCTTTTCCAAAACTATCTTTTCAATTGTCCATAAAAGGAGATACTGAAATGGAGTATAGGATTGAAAAACTGGAATTTGAAATAAGATTAATAGGTAAAAGTAAGCCTGTAAAAACTAGCAGAGCTTTTAAAACTATTCCAACACTTTGGAGCACTGCAAAAAAAGAAGGGTTGATGCAGCAATTAATAAATATGTCATGGGAGAATCCGAAATGCTCACTCGAGGGAATATTAGGTGTATGTGGAAAGGAAGCCGCCATAAAGGATGAGGAATTTAACTATTTTATGGGTGTCCGCTATCATGATGAAGCTCCCGAAGAGATGGAAACGCTGATTATTCCACCAAGTACATGGGCTGTATTTCCAAATATCGTGGAGGCATGGAAACGTTTATATTCGGAATGGGTTCCTACATCCGGATATGAGCTAGCCGATCTGCCATGTATTGAATGTTATTATCCACCTGGACATAAACCCCGACATGAATTATGGGTACCGATTATTCCTAAATAAGAAGGAATCAGCCAGAGAGACTGACCCTCTGGCTTTGTTTCGTATTGCCGATGATGATTCCTCCTAAAATAAGCACAACTCCAAACCATTGTAAGGAAGCTATTTCTTCTGATAGGACAAGCGCTGACATGATTATAGCAACGGGAAGCTCGGATGCTGTAAGAATCGTGCCTAGTCCTGGACCGACATGCGGCATCCCGATTGAAAATAATAACGGCGGTAACACCACACCGAATACACCAAGGATCAATCCGTAAGGCAGTACACCTGTAAGGGTCGTTATATCGAGAAGGAATACAGGTGGAAATAATATAAATGTGACAATCAAGCCTCCAGTTGAAAGAAGGGCACTTTTTTGAATAGCAGGAACCTTCTTACCGATGATACTGCTCAAGAAAATGAAGATGGAAAAAGTCACCGCAGAAAGCATTCCCCATACAGCCCCCTCGAAGGATACAGATTGTATATTCTCTACGAATAGGCCAGCTGCCAAAATGGATCCGGCAAGGAGAATCACTATCGAAAGAACCTTTCCTGATGATGGCCTTCTTTTAAAAACAACCCATTCGATCACGGAGCCGATCCAGATGAATTGGAATAGAAAGATGATGGCCAATGAAGCATCGAGTGTCTGTAAAGATTGATAGTAAAGCAGTCCGGTTAATCCCATCGGTATACCGGCCAACATGATTATCCCGGCTTGCCTAAAGCTTATTTTGGTTTTCTTGGCGAATAAAACCACCAGCCAAATAATCAAGGTCCCAAACAGAACTTGACTCCCCGTAACCTCTACCATCGAAAAACCTGCAGAATAGGCAAGCTTCACAAATGTGGATAATATTCCGAGGCAGCAGCCTCCAATAAATACAAGTAATGCATAATGCCAAGTCTTCATGAAAAATCCCCCTCTTTCCCTTATTGAAAAACAAAAAGCCACACGACTGTCCTAAGACAGTCGTGTGGCGAAAATAGAGTTACCTCTAGAAAAATCCACAGTTAAGATTTTATTATTGAGTTTATAAATGGAATTATAATAGATAATAGTTCTTTTTACAATAGAAAATATTTTAGGGATAAAGGTAGGAAAAACGCCTATTTCATAGTTTTGAATTTGATTAAATCCGAACGTTTAAATAGGTATATTTAATTAATATTCGTATTTTTGTTGATTATCCATTAATCGTTTGTTATATTAGGAAAGTAGTAAAATTAAATATTTTTACTCGTATATACTCGGTAATATGGTCTGAGTGTCTCTACCCGGTTCCCATGGAAGAACTGGACTACGATGTAAAGTATATGGCAGATTGGTTTATAGGCTGATTCCAATTTTTGATGCAGGGCTGTATGTCTGCGTCGTAATATATACTTGAACTCGTAGGTGTAGAGGGTAGAAATTATTCTATTTTCTAGGCCTTTTTCTTTTAACCAATGCAGCAAGAAAATACTACTTAGGAGAGATCACGTATGAAAAACATCATGGTAAAAAAATTCGTTTCATTAACCTTGATTGCGGTACTGTTAGTGTCCGTCTTTGCAGGCTGCAGTTCTACGACCCAGTCAGCAGGTAAGGAAAAGGAAGCGCAAAGACCGATCATGGTTCAAGGACCGATGCCGATTGAAGCAGAAAAATTTGCAGATAGACTAGAGAACGTGAAAGAAGAAAAATCAGGATCGTTTGTATTTTACATAGGGACTTTAGATGACTACCCGGTCATCGTTGCAAAAACCGGTAAAGGGATGGAAAATACTGCAGCAGCTACTGCAGTGGCTATTGAGAGATACAACCCGATTGCCATCATCAACCAAGGAACATCAGGCGGGCATGATCCGGATCTGAACGTATTTGATATTGTCTTAGGAGAAAGAACGACCAACCTAGGTTCATTAAAAACAGCGGATAAGGATGAAAACCAAGGGATTGATCCAACTGTATGGAAACCCATGGACTTAATGGCTTCTGAAGGAAGTGCTGGCGAAGACCCTAATGCCGAAAAGATTCGCTATTATGAGGGAGACAAAGAGTTGCTCGCAGCTGCCAATGCAGTAATAGATACATATACAGAGGGGAAAATCGTGCAGGGGACAATCGGTTCTGCAGATGTCTGGAATAATGAAGTAGATCGTATTAATTGGTTCCATGAAAAATACGGAACTTCCGTGGAAGAAATGGAAGGTGCCGCAGCAGCACAAATCGCCGGTGCGTATGATATCGCATTCTTAGGCATACGAGTACTATCCAATAACAAAGTCAACGGTGGAAAATACAACCCGGAAACAGCAGCAGCCAACCAAGGGTATGTGTATGAAGTGGTGAAAGAATACATCTCTACATTGCAATGATGTAGTTGAGAATATTAAATAAGAAAGTAATAGTTTGATAGATTTAGAATGAACTATTCTGGTGAAAAGGCCTCCATTTCTGTACGATGAAATGGGGGCCTTTTAGATGAAAATTTATCCTCCATGTGAAAGTATTCATAAAAACTAACGTCTAATAGGTATATGCGTTTACGGGGGAGAAGGAATGAGAGAAGAAAACGAGATAACAGATTGGTTCAGGGACTATCATAATGACATTTATAATTTCCTCATCTACTATACAGGCGGTATGGATGTGGAGGATCTTGTGCAAGAGACCTTCGTGAAGGCTGTAAGAAACATACATAAGTTTAAAGGGGATTCGAATCCAAGAACCTGGCTGATAAGCATTGCCAGGAATGTGGCGATTGACGAAAGCCGAAAGAGAAGGAAAGAAGAGACGAAAAGAAATCGTCTTCTGCAATTCAGTCTTTCAGCAAAGGGATCGGATTCGCCAGAGGAAATTGTGGGATTAAGCGAGACGAAGGCGGAACTCTATGTAGCGATAAGGACATTAAAGCAAAGCTATTATGATGTACTCATGTTCCGAGGAATCAACGAGTTGTCTGTGCAAGAGACTGCCCAAGCATTGAAGTGGAGCGAAAGTAAAGTGAATCTCAGCTATCATAGGGCTTTAAAAGCGCTCGAGAAAAAGATGGGAGGGCGAAAAATATGAAGGATTCCAGACTCCATGAGGAACTTCAATCTTTTCCAAAAAATCATCGGTTAAATGAAGAAAGCCTAAGCAAAATCTCTGGAAGCATTGATAAGGCATTGGCAGAGAGACAGGCGAAATTCCAAAAGGGTTCACGGTTTAATAAAAAAGTAATCGCAGCCGGATTACTAACTATGACTTTGGCAGCAATCCTAATTTGGAGCATTGGCGGTCAAGATATGAACATTCAAAAGCAAGCTGGAAACCATAGTGATAAGGTACAAACAATTGAGAAGAAGGAAAATGTGAACATTCAGGAAGAGATTGATCCTGAGGGTATCTATTCGGTCTCTCAGAGCGAGAACTTGTGGGCATGGAATCCTAGAGAACCAAGGATTATACTTATGAATGTGGAAGGGGCATCTGTTGTACATTTAAAAGTTCAATCCATCGGGGAGGCTGAAATACTTCCTAAATATGAAAATTTCTATACCTATATGCCCTACACTCCATTGGAAGTCGAAATAGGAGAAACCGTCTATGGCAGTGCTTTATTCGGGAAAAAGAAAATCTACATCCAGGGCGGGGATATAAGAATATCTAACTTGTTGAATTCTTGGGTTGGGAATGAATATGAAGGTTTAGAAAAAATGGGCCTAACCAAACTGTCAAAAGAAGAACAGGAAACCAAATTTATTTCTTATACATCTGAATACGATTATAAGATGGAGCCTGGAAAAGAATACGCGGTAATTCTAGCGAAACAGCCAGCAGAGGATGAAATCTACACAGTCATTGAACGTGGATATGGGATCTTTGAAATAGAAGAGACGGAACAAGGGGAAAAAATATATAGAAATGTAATAACTGGAAAAACTTTAAAGTTGGATTTTTGAATGAGAATAGTCAAAGGCAATCTATGGAGGATCAATCAGATTTTATGAGATAAACAGGTTCATATAGGAAAAGCAGCAAAACAACAGGTGAAATGGTATGAGATTTCATCTGTTGTTTTGCTGCTTTTTTATGGAGAGGAAATTGTAGCGCTGGCATTGGAATAATTATGTTAATATTTAAATATATGGTATTAAAATAAATGCCAGTTATTTTAGAGAAATAAGGAGGGGCAATTTGAAATTTCTTAAATGGGTAATACCATCAATCGTATTAATTATTGCAGTCTGGTATGCAATTGATTTATTTAGATATAGTGATTTTGACGAAAAGAAAATGATATCTGAAGTTAATGGAGAAACACTGGTATTATCTGAAATCAGAATTGATCCAGAAGCCTCATATAAGAATTTAGAGGTAGAAATTACAAGTGAAATTAAAATAACAGGACTAGGTCTGAAAGCTCTCTTTGTAAATAACGTTGATGATTTAAAACATGGTCAAAAGGTAAAAGTATGGTACAGCACGAACGCTGACAATGAGAAAACAGCTGAGAAAGTTGTAGTATATAGCTTATTTAATTTTCATTAATCACCAGGAGTAATAACATTATCGTGGGTGGCTATTTAGTTAAGAAGTGGGCTGATTGTTTAGGAAGGAATGGTGAAACAATGTTAGATAGAATTAAAGATTTACCTGAAAAGGTGGCATTTACAATTGGCTTAAGTTTAATATTACTTGTTCCATTAGTTCTATTTTTGATGTCATTATTATTCCCACTAGGATATTGGACAGAGATGATAATAAGTCTTGTCGCTATTTTATTATCTACCTTTTTTGTACTAAGTGCGGCTGATAAAAGACATTCAAGAATTGGAAAGAAAAAGTAAGATAGATTATTGAGAAAACCGCATCGTTTATCATCGGATGATACCCTCACTCAGTTCAAAGCGGGATAGTGAGGGAATCAAATGCATCGGATGATACCCTCACTCAGTTCAAAGCGGGATAGTGAGGGAATCAAAAGCATCGAATGATACCTTCACTCAGTTCAAAGCGGGATAGTGAGGGAATCAAAAGCATCGGATGATACCTTCACTCGGGTCAAAGCGGGATAGTGAGGGAATCAAAAGCATCGGATGGTACCTTAACTCGGGTCAAAACAGGATAGAGAGGGAATCAAAAGCATCGGATGGTACCTTCACTCGGGTCAAAACAGGATAGAGAGGGAATCAAAAGCATCGGATGATACCCTCACTCAGTTCAAAGCGGGATAGTGAGGGAATCAAAAGCATCGAATGATACCCTCACTGAGGTCAAAGCGGGATAGTGAGGGAATCAAAAGCATCGAATGATACCCTCACTGAGGTCAAAGCGGGATAGTGAGGGAATCAAAAGCAACGGATGATACCCTCACTCGGGTCAAAACAGGATAGTGAGGGAATCCATTATCAATAACACTAATTTTAATGGCACTATCAGCTATCTATGATGTCACGAGTCCAAAAGTAGGTCCAATAGGTAATGATGCTAATATCCCGACTACTTTTTGGATACAAAGTACATATATATTAGCGGAATATCCTTCTTATCTTTGAGTATTTTTATATGGTTTTTTGAAAAAAAGTAATGACTTTTTTTAGAAATGTATGAATAACTAAAACCTTGGGGTGATCGAGCTGATTATTAGAAAAATATTAGTCGCCAGTGCTACATGCTTGATAGCATTTTTTGCACTCTCCCTATGGGGTGGGCTAGATTTTAGTCTTTTTGCCTTCATGTACTTACTACCAGTTGTTTATTTAATTGGATTGCCTGTATCAGTCATATCTGACAATATTCTAAAAAGGCTTGATGGTGTTATGAGAGGCTTATTAGCTTTGTTTATCCATCAAACCTTTGCTGCAATTTTCATTCTAACTCCAACTTTACTTGGTTGGAAATGGGATATTCTGAGTCTGGATATTCAAGAAGTATTCAATAATTTCTTTTTCATTTCGGCCATATTCACTTCTTCACTTTTTTGGTTATTAGATGAGATTCTTAGAGGTAGATTAATGCAGGAAAAATGCCGTCTGGCCTTAAAGAAAGTTGGAGGTTTAAGAATCTGACTTTATTTTGTGTTTTTTGGTAGTCATACCGTATACTGGAGCTTTTCCGGAACAAAAAACTATAGATGGGAGAGGTTTTTATGGCATATTTCTTCATCGCATTTGTGGTGCTTGCCATCGGATTTTCGATAATTAAACCAGTGAAAAAGAGAAAATTACCAAGTAACCACTATACTCCCTTTGACGAAATAGCAATAGGTAAATCGGATAAAGATTAGTGTTATCGAGATAAATATGAAGATTACTTGTTATTCAACAAAGGATATATTAACTTTTATATAGAAATTAACTTTTAGAAAGAATTTTAATCGAGAATGTTTAAGTAGAATAATTTATAGCGAACGGATGAAATCAGGAATAAACTAATAGACAGTTGTACATAAATCATAAAGTGGAAAATGAATATACCAGGGGGAACTAAGATGACAAAGCTAAATAATGTCAGCAATAAAAAGGAGTTGTCACAAGAACAAAGTGACGACTTACTCAGAGTATTGAAAGCCCGTTTTGAGAAAAACATGAACCGCCATGAAGGTCTTGAGTGGGAAAACATCCAAGCAAAGTTGAGTGCCAATGCTGAAAAAATGTGGTCGCTCCATGAAATGGAAGTAACCGGTGGTGAGCCGGATGTTATCGGGTTTGATCAAGAGAAGGATGAATACATGTTTTGTGACTGTTCAGTGGAAAGTCCTAAAGGTCGCAGAAGTGTTTGTTACGACCGCGAAGCACTGGAGGCTAGAAAAAAACATAAACCTGAAAATAGCGCAATTGATATGGCAGCTGCCATGGGCATTGAACTACTTACGGAAGAACAATATCGAGCGTTACAGGAGCTTGGAAATTTCGATATGAAAACGTCGAGTTGGGTGCAAACTCCAGCTGATATTAGGAAGCTCGGCGGTGCACTTTTTTGCGATTATCGTTTTGGTCACGTTTTCGTGTATCACAATGGAGCAGATTCCTATTATGCTGCCAGGGGGTTCCGTGGCTCGTTGATGGTCTAGATTTTGCACGGACAAGTAAATTTATATTTAGAACGAAACGTTCATTTCGTTCTTGAACTTTGGGGCGCTTTTCTGCAATTAAGAAAAGCGTCTTCTTCATGAATTTGAGTAAAGTAGTGTATTGACAAGTGACGCTATTCTGCATTACTATATACTAGTAATAAGTAATACTAAATATCTGTATCACAAGGTACCTGTGTTACAGAGTACTGAAAAAAATAAAGTGAAATATAAATGAGGTAGGTAAATTTGGAAAATATTACGGAAATGCTGAAAGGTGTGCTTGAGGGTTGTGTGCTTGAGATCATCAGCCGCGGCGAAACTTACGGCTATGAAATCACGCAACAGCTTCGGGAACTTGGCTTCACTGATGTGGTTGAAGGGACAGTTTACACAATTACCATGAGGCTTGAGAAAAACAATCTGGTGGACATCGAGAAAAAGCCATCCACTATGGGACCGCCGAGAAAATTTTACACACTCAACGCGGCAGGACAAGAGCAACTTGAAATTTTTTGGAGAAAATGGGAATTTGTTTCAAGCAAAATTAACGAACTCAAATCTAAAATAAAATCAAAAGGAGAAGTAATATGATGAGTATTTTAGAAAAAATCTTTGGGAATTTTAGTGAAAAGAAAGCATGGCGTGAAATGGAAAACCGCGCAAAAACCTTACCTGAAGACTACTACAAGGCCTACAAAGCGATGCAAAAATATCTCTGGAACACTGGTGGCGTGATGGATTGGCAAGAAACGAAATTCGTCTTTAATCACATCATCGACCTCCTTGAAGAAGCAGCAGCCGATGGTAAGCGCGTTAAAGAAGTTACTGGCAACGACGTAGCAGCATTCTGTGATGATCTCGTCATTGATGCAAAATCGTGGGTTGATAAGCAACGTCAAAAACTCAACGATGCGATTAAATAATAGAACTTTGCAGAACTGCTTTGTATCTTAAAGGAGGAACTACAATGACCTTTTTAGAAAAAATAACCGGTAGCGATATGACTAAAGAAATGAAAGGGTTTGAAACACGAGCAAAAATCTTGCCAGCTGAATATCAAATTACTTGGAAAGAAATTACAAGTAATCTTTGGATTCACGGAGATTTCACCGGCCGTAATCTGCTGCCGATTTTTGAAAGTGTTCTTGAACTGCTTGAAGTTACATCAGCAGATGCTCAGAGCGTTGAAGAAGTACTAGGAGATGATATCGAAGGCTTCTGTGCAGCGCTTGTTGGTGACGATGGCGCAAAAACTTATCGAGATAAATGGCGTGATCAACTCAACAAGAACGTAGCAAGAAAATTAGGAGGACAAAAATGAGTATCAAAAAAATCATACAAGGTAAAAAAGAATGGAGAGCCCATGTTTCGCGTGTCAAAGCGCTTCCACAAGATTACCAAATTGTCTATAAAGAGATCCAAAAATATCTCTTCAAAGTAGGTCCTGTTGAGCTAAACGAAGGTATCGGACTGCTCTCGGAAATTATAAGCTTCTTTGAAGAAGGTGCAGCAGCTGGCAAAGGTGTACTTGAAGTCACAGGAACAGACGTTGCTGCTTTCTGCGATGCGCTGATTGAAGATTCAAAAACTTACGCAGATCTCTACCAAGAATCGGTCAATCAAAAAGTCGATAAGGCTATGAAAAATGAATAGCATGAAGTGATTGAAAATAAGTAAATTCAATAGAAAATTCCGACTGAATAGCTGGTTACAACTATAAATGTGCCACCCATACCATTCAGTAAATTTTTTTAATACGGTAGTAAGTAATACAGATTATCAGTCAGACTAAGTAGAGGGGTAAAGGAACCTAGCGCCTTGTTGCGCATTTTATAAGGGGGAAAAAGTATGAACAATGCAGCGATTTCTGTAAAAGGTTTGAAGAAATCTTTTAAAGACAAGGGAGTATTAAAAGGGGTGGACTTTGAGGTGCGGCGTGGCGAAATCTTCGCACTGTTAGGTTCAAATGGAGCGGGGAAGACGACGATTGTCAACATCCTCTCCACACTGATGAAGCCTGATGGCGGTGAAGTAGGTATTTGCGGCTTTGACGTCCAGCTTCAAGCGGACCAAGTTCGCCAGAGCATTAGCCTGACAGGGCAGTTTGCAGCATTAGACGGCATGCTCACCGGGCGGGAAAACCTGTTGATGGTCGCCAAGTTGCGTGGAGTTTCCAATCCTGCTCAAGTAGCCGACAATCTGCTAGCAAAATTCAGTCTGACCGATGCGGCCGACAGCAGGGCCGACAAGTATTCCGGAGGGATGAAGCGCCGTCTTGACATCGCCATGAGCCTGATCGGGACCCCAGCAGTCATTTTTCTCGACGAACCTACGACAGGGCTTGACCCCGAAGCGCGGATTGAAGTCTGGGATACCGTAAAGGAGCTTGCCAGTGGCGGCACGACCATCCTGCTGACGACCCAGTACCTAGAGGAGGCCGAACAACTAGCGGACCGAATCGCCATCCTGCATGACGGTAAAATCATTAAGACCGGTACCCTTGCCGAACTCAAGGAGATGTTCCCGCCAGCAAAAGTGGAGTACATCGAAAAGCATCCGACATTGGAAGAAATTTTCCTCGCAATCATCGGCAAAAAGGAGGAGAAGTAAATGAAAAATAAAACAGGGGTATTACTAGGGCGTTTAATGCGTAACATCATGCGAAGTCCGGATACGATTATCACGGTGGCGATTACGCCGATTATGATGATGTTGCTGTTTGTCTACGTATTTGGCGGTGCCATAGAGACAGGTACGGACAACTACGTTAACTATTTATTGCCGGGAATCTTGCTGATGGCAATCGCATCCGGCGTCGCTTACACTTCCTTGCGGTTGTTCACGGATGTAAAGAGCGGGCTGATGGCGCGTTTCATTACCATGCCCATCAAGCGCTCGTCGGTATTATGGGCTCACGTGTTAACCTCGCTTATTTCCAATGCGCTTACTGTTATTGTGGTTATCCTAGTCGCGCTCTTGATGGGCTTCCGTTCTGGGGCGGATATCCTGGATTGGATCGTGGTAGCTGGGATACTAGGGCTGTTTACGCTAGCGCTGACATGGCTAGCTGTTATTCCAGGATTGACAGCGGGGTCGATGGAAGGGGCAACTGCATACTCGTATCCGCTGATTTTCCTTCCGTTCATCAGTTCAGCTTTTGTCCCTACCGAAACCATGCCTAAAATCGTCCGTGCGTTCGCTGAGAACCAGCCCGTGACTTCAATCGTGAATGCGATTCGTGCCCTCTTGTATGAAGGATCTGTGGGCAACGATATCTGGACCGCGCTTGCCTGGTGCGTCGGGATCATGGTCATCGCCTACGTCTTCGCCAATAAAGCTTTTAAACGTCAGTTAGGGTAAGATTTAGGAATGTTTGAAATTTGTGAAAGGCGTGTATTAGCTGTCTGAAAATCCAACAACCCTGTAATATGGGTTGTTGGATTTTTTTCAAGGAGTCAATTTTTTGTACAACAATTATTAACTTGGAAAAATAGCGATTAAGAAAAAGGACAGTATTTCCGAATAATAGCAGGTAATTTGATGATTATATAGAAATTAAACCCATACGTAGAAAACCGAGTTATATAAGGGTGGTAGTTAATATGCTAGTAAAGCCGAAAAAATTGCAGCCAGGAGATATTGTTGCGACAGTAAGTCCTTCATGGGGAGGGGCAGGCGATCCAGAAATTGGATGGCGTTTTGAGCAAGGTGTTAAGAGATTAGAAGAAGTTTTCGTTCTTAAGGTTGTCCCAATGCCAAATAGCTTGAAAGGTGGAGACTATCTTTATCAGAATCCCCAAGCTCGTGCGGAAGATTTGATGACTGCATTTAAGGATGAGCGTATAAAAGGGATCATTGCAAATATAGGTGGGGAAGATAGTATTCGCTTACTTCCCTATATAGATTTTGATGTCATCCGTGAAAACCCGAAAATTTTTATGGGTTACTCTGATGTGACCGTTTCGCATTTATTTTGTCATAAAGCAGGAATTTCTTCTTTTTACGGTCCAGCAATTTTAACCGATTTTGCTGAAAACGTGGAGATGGATCCTTATACAATTGAAATGGTGAATCGAACGCTCTTTTCAAATGAGATTATTGGTGAAATCCAGCCGGCTAAAGAATGGACGAGTGAGCGATTAGAATGGATAGAAGAGAATAAGAACCGACGACGTACAATGAGAAAAAACTTAGGGTACGAGGTACTACAAGGCGCAGGTGTAGCACAAGGACATTTGATTGGTGGTTGCATTGAAGTACTTGAATTTGCAAAAGGAACGGAACTTTGGCCTGAGAAAAATTATTGGGAGAATAGCATTCTTTTCTTTGAAACATCTGAAGAAAAGCCAGAACCAGCGTTTATAAAATATTGGTTACGTAATTATGCAGCACAAGGGATTCTTCAAAAGACAAAGGGAATCATTTTTGGTAAACCACAAGATGAGAAGTATTACGACGAGTATAAAGAAGAAATCCAAAGGGTCATGAAGGAATATGATTTGGAGGATTTGCCGATTCTTTATAACTTGAATTTCGGTCATACCGAACCGAAATTTATTTTGCCATATGGCGCAATGGCAGAAATTAATTGTGAAAAGGGGACTTTCACGATTTTAGAAAGTGGAGTGGAATAATTTTTTTAGAGTGGAGGTTCTATATGCTAAAAGAGGCGACATTAGAGGAAGTACAAGAAGCTGCTCACCTTGCTTTACTGCTTTGGCCAGATCACACATTAGAGGAATTTTTACAAGAAATAGCGAAACTTATTGCACAGCCTGACGCAACGGTTGTTTTAGCCTATCATGACAGTGAAGCAATTGGGTTTGCACAATGCCAGCTGCGATATGATTATGTAGAAGGGACAAGTTCAAGTCCGGTAGGATATTTAGAAGGAATTTACGTAAAAGAAGCCTTTCGTAAACAAGGCGTTGCTAATAAACTAGTTAATGCTTGTGAGAATTGGGCTAAGAAAAAAGGTTGTCAAGAGTTTGCTAGTGACTGTGAATTAGAAAATGAAGAAAGCTTGGCCATGCATCTTAAATTGGGATTCAGTGAAGCAAATCGTATTATTTGTTTTAAAAAGGTGTTATAAGACGTAAGTATATTGAGGGGGAGCTTTTATGATATTAGAAGCTGTCATGCTTCAAGTAAAAAAAGGTATGGAACAGGAATATGAAGAAGCTTTTCGTAAGGCATCTAAAATTATTTCATCGATGAAGGGCTATATATCCCACGAACTACAGCGTTGCATGGAAGCAGAGGGGAAGTATTTATTATTAGTGAGTTGGGAAACTTTAGAAGATCATACAGTTGGATTTAGACAATCAAACGAATATCAAGAATGGAAAAATCAACTTCATCATTTTTATTACCCATTCCCGACAGTTGAACACTTTCAAAAAGTTGATCTTTCGTAAAAGTATTACTTAACAAACGGTTGGCTTAAGTTGAGCATCTTGAAGAAGTAAATAACTACTATATGTAGGAAATATCCATTAAATTAAGAACCTAAGTTAAAATATCCCCCTCACCAAAGAGGGGGATATCTTATTTATCTTGTGCAAGTTCTTTTCTATTGGGAGCAAGTGGTGGCTGTTCTAACCACTTGTTTTTAACCATAATATCAAACCAGTTTTTGGTAATTGACAAAGTTTTTAGAATTGCTTTTTCATAAGCTAAAGCAAGGTCTGTCCGCATGGATCCTGCTAGACCTGCCCCGTAATATACTTGTGCAGTTTGAGTCAAGAAACCCATATGATACAACATTAATTTATCTGAAAAAGGTGAGTCTGTTGACGTTGTAACCTCTGATTCCCACGACATTGGAACTGGCAAATTATCTTTGTGCATAATATTTGAAAGGGTTTGTAAGTTTTCATCTGATGCTTTTTCTAATTCCTCAAAAAATTTCCTTACTTCTTTCGATACAGTGACTTGACTGAATCCGATTGAAAGTGCTTTTGCCATAATGCCCTTTTTAATGTTTAGAGAAATACTGATTATTTCTGTAGCAGTTAAAAGTCTCCCTTTTCCGAAGAATCCATCAGTAAAATCCTTGGTAGTAATAATTTCAGGGCTCTCATTAGGATAGAAATAGGGATCTCTTTGGAATTTTCCTTTATTAAGCAATAACTCAATGGTTAAATCGTACATACTTTTTGCATCATTAACACATGAATTGTAAAATTCCCGTAAGTCCTTTCTGACAGATACACTTAAAGCAGTTGTATGACCCAACAAACCATGAATAGTCATAATATGTAAATAGTTTAAACAAAATGTGTCAGAAAACAATCTCTCTGCACCTTTATTAAGGTCGGACTCAGTAAATCCAATGGGAACTGGAAATCCTTCTTTCTCAATAAAAGAAACAAGCTGCTTTTTTTGCTTTTCCCATGTCTCAATGGCTATTTCAAAAACTTTCTTTATTGATTCGTCTTCCAAAATAGAAATCATATACCTATTTACTATCTCGGCCATTGTTCCATTTACATACTCCCCCCATAGTGTTCCTATTTCGGAAGATGTAAGTTTTAAATTATCAATTTCCACTTGTTTTCACCTCTTCCATATTTTTTGCTAATGCAAAAATATATATTCATTTCTTTGGACTTAAAACTTTTTTGATGATAAAAGATGAGCAGTTGCTTGTTGAACGGGGGGTGCTTTTCATGAAATTATGCTATGAATGTAAGTAGGAAGCACATATAGATCATTAGGAGAATATGAAAAGTCAAAGAATACATTTCAGCGTGGGATGGAAGCATTTCCGAATAATAGAGCAATCCAAGTGTTCTATTCCATGACCTTATATAATATGAAAGAGCATAGCAGTGCAATGGAGATTCTTCTGAAATGCTTGATAGACACCACATCAGACAATGAAATATTGAGATACAAAAGAGCGATTGAATTCTATTCCGATAGATTGAATGAGACTTGGGAATAGCATAAAAGGGAATGAAACGGGATGGATTTTTTTTTTATGTCACTATCGGATTAATTATTCTGTTCTTTATTATTATGCACGCTGTTCGTGCTGGAATTGATACCTCACAGAATATGAAGGCTCTTCGTTCTGAACTTGAGGGGATTAAAAGAAAGCTTATAGAAATTGATCGGAAGAACAATAACTAGAAGGAAATTGAGGGATATATGTGAAAAGAGTATCAAAAATTATTATATTTATCTCCATATTAATAATTGTTTTAAGTCTAATTCCAGTAATATTTATTCTACCCTTTAAAGGATGGCTATCATTTCAATCTTACCTTTCTTATATAATGTTTGAAGATTCACTAAGATGGGGCTGGCAGATAGGGACCCTAGTATTAGTCGCTACTTCCATATTCCTATACAAGCAAAAGCAAAAATCTAATTAAATCGCGGTCCCTTATTCGCCTTTGCTTTATTAAAGGTTCAGCCAGGATTGTCGAATACGAAAAGGAGGATACAATGACAAATAGAGTGAAAAAAGAAATTTTCCTACTTTCATTATTATTAATAGTTGCCTTGGTTCTCCTATCAATATGGTATATAACAAAACCAGATCATTACGGTATTGTCGGAGCATTAGAAGAGAGTAAATTTATCTTATACCCCTTAAAAGTAGACCCTGAAGAGGAAGCCTATACTCCAGAAATTCATTTTTCAGAGGACACAAAAGTTAGTGGGAAAATAAGCACTATTTTTGATTTGAAAGAAAATCAAGAGGTTAAAGTATGGATAGAAACAGTTGACGGGCAGCACTTTGCCAAAAAGATTGTGGTTACTAATGAATAGACTTGTTCAAAAAGGGAATGCCTAACAACGAGTATAAATAGCAAAGTACAAAACAAAAGAGACCCAGATGAGGTCCCTTTTAATATTTATTCACAGTGTTCATTCTTGTTTTTATGCAGCGGAGGTGGGATAAGCCATCCCTTTTCCTTATTCAACCTTAAAGCTTTTGCTCCCAGTTGGGCTTTTTGCATATGAAATTGACCAAACATCATTGCAATATCTTCACGAATACATTGCCCCATAACTGCGCTACAGGCTACCAATCCAGCAGCAACATTTGCAGATAATGCTGCTGCAATTGCAGGATCAGGCATACGAGCTCCTGTTGGAATATCATCTAAGCATGCATGTGGTGGTTCAGGAGGAGTTGGTGGTAAGCCAATTCCATTTTCCTTTAGAAGTGTTTCCACCTGTTTGATTTCTTCCTGTCCACTTTCTATGCTGTCTTTCAAAAGTTTCTTTAGATCTTCATCTCCTGCATGATTTAATTGCATTTGATAACCCGCTATTGTACTTTTCGCCGTTAGCAAGTAGTTCCAAGTTCCAAATACTTCACCATAATGCATTGGCTCATCTTTTGGATTTCCGCTTAATATACCCATGACCATCCTCCTAATAATATTCATAATGCGTCACCCCTCTAGTTTGTACGCACAAAAATATCCTCCCCTAGGCAATTTAGAAAGATGTATCTAATTTATGAAATTTAATTAAATTTTTAAGCGGGTATTGTTTTTCTTACAAAAGGTCAGTATTGCAGACGAAGGAATTAAGATGAAATAGTGCCACTTCAAATTATATTACTCATTCCTGATCTAAGTAGAAGGAGTATATAATATTTAATATTATAAAAAAAACTTTAACTGAAAAATAAAGTAAACGCAGGAAGTCATGTGTTTCCTGCGTTTTCATTTCCACATATGTTACTAAATTGTTTGTTACTTGATCATTTTTTCCCTTGTTTCCCTTTCCAGGGGTCTTTCAATGAGACAATTCTATTGAAGATTAACTTTTTATCCGTTGAGTGTTTATCCAAACAAAAGTACCCGTGTCGCAAAAATTGATATCTATCTTCGATTTTTGCGTTTTTAATCCAAGATTCAATTCTACAATTTTTTAGAACTACTTTAGAATTTGGATTGATTTTTTGCTCCCATGTTTTTTCTGTATCCTTTACAATGTCTTCATCTTCAAACAGTTTTTCGAAAAGATGAACTTCAACTGTTTCACTATTTAATGCGGAAACCCAATGAATAGTCCCCTTAACTTTTCTTTCAGAAAACCCCGTCCCGCTTTTGGTTTTTGGATCATAGGTACATCTTAATTCAAGTATTCCTCCTGTAGCATCATCTTTTATCACTTCATTACATTTAATAAAATAGGCACCTTTTAATCGGACTTCGGAATGTAAAGATAATCTTTTGAATCCTTTTGTTGGCACTTCCATAAAGTCCTCTTTTTCAATATATAGTTCTTTTGAAAAGAGAACTTCTCTATTGCCTAACTCTTTGTTTTCTGTATTATTTTCAATTGATAGAAGTTCGGTCTTGTCTTCAGGATAATTGGTTATCGTAACCTTTAAAGGGTTCAATGCAGCCATCACACTATTCACTTTTGTTTTTAACTCGTTCCTAAGAGTACTTTCAAGCATTGCAATATCAACAATACTTTGATGTTTTATAAAACCGATGTCATTTATAAAAGTTCTTATGCTCTCGGGAGTAAACCCTCTTCGCCTTAGGCCGCTTATAGTAGGTAGTCTGGGGTCATCCCATCCATCTACGACATTTCCTGTTACCAATTCCCTCAAATACCGTTTACTTGTCAATACACCGGTTATATTAACTCTTCCAAACTCTCTTTGTTTTGGAGGTTGACTTATTTCTAGTTCTGTTAATACCCATTCGTATAACGGTCGATGGTCTTTGAATTCTATAGAGCATAATGAGTGCGTAACACCTTCAATAGCATCTTGTATAGGGTGGGCAAAATCATACATTGGATATATGCACCATTGATTACCCGTTCTATAATGGCTTGCGTGGATAATTCTAAAAAGAATCGGATCTCTTAAATTCATGTTTGGGGAAGCCATATCAATTTTTGCTCGTAACACCATTGAACCAGTTGGAAAATCACCATTTTTCATCCTCAAAAATAAATCTAGGTTCTCCTCAACTGCTCTGTCTCTAAACGGACTATTTTTACCAGGCTCTGTTAGAGTCCCGCGATATTCCTTGATTTGTACTTGTGATAATTCACAAACGTAAGCTTTTCCGGATTTAATTAAGCTGATTGCTACATTAAATATCTCATTTGAATAGTCCGAACCATAAAATATCCGATTACCAGGAGAATAGCCAAGCCAATTAATGTCTTCAATAATGGAGTCAACATATTCGCTTTCTTCTTTTAAAGGATTCGTATCGTCAAAGCGAAGGTTGAAATCTCCATTGAACTTTTGAGCAATCCTATAGTTCATATTGATGGCATAGGCACTTCCAATATGGAGATAGCCATTAGGCTCGGGAGGAAACCTTGTGCAAATCGTTCTGCTGAATGAACCATTTTTTATATCTTCATCAACAATTTTTTCCAAATTGTTACTGACAACTTCTATTTTCTTCTCGTTCATTTTAATCCCTCCACTGATTATTAAAATCATGCACAAAGCTTTTATCCAATAAAAAAAATCCCACCCCCAAGACTTAATTAGTCTTGGGGACGAGATTTTATATCCGTGGTACCACCCCAGTTTGTTAATATGTTGCCATATTAACCTCATCAGGTACGGTATTAATCCAATACTTATACCCTAGCTCTATAACAGGAGCACCTGTCACACTATCCCTTAAAAGATAAGTTCCAGTGTGAATGCTCAGAGCCTTGGTTCAATAAAAAATTCTTACCCCTTTTCAGCATCCGGAGCTCTCTGCAAAGAATTAATTTTATCTACTCTTCTCATCATCGCAATTACAATTCTTGGTTATTAAATTATCAAATATTTTATCAATGTATTAAACAAATGTAAAGATACTTCCCGCAAAAATTTTAGAAGGAGCATAAGGTCCCTTTTTTAGGAAAAATCTTGTGAAAATAAAGTTTTATGAAATAATTGGTATTAGGTAACCGAGGGTTATTTTTTCGGATGTGATTTTTATTGATATTGCCGCAATTCCAGAACAGGTATTGGGAAAGTTCTTTTTTATGGATGAAGGTTTTTCCATTCTTCTTACGGCTTGTCATTACACCCTTCACCTTTTCTTTGCAACATTACATCAAAGAAATTCTCTACAAACTTTTCATAATGCAGCTTGACAGCAATCCTTGTTTTTCCTTTTTTACTTGTTGGCCTCAGATCGATATAGGAAAGTCCCTTAGCTTCAACTGTTCCGTCGATTACTTTGGCATCATAATAAATATATACCAGGATGGAAGGGTCGTCTACTGCCATAACCGTCAGGAGATAATGAATAGGTGCGCCTTGAATGCCTGGGACAAGCTTTTGATAAGCCTTATAATAATATTCAAAAATAGGAGTAAGTAAAAATTCAAATGGAGAATCGGACGCTTGAATCAAGTATTCGATCATATCAGAGGTTAACAATGCGTTTTGGGTAACGTTTAGTGGTGTGATAGTTAAATTATTGACAACTTTTAGAATATAGTTACTGGAGGTAGGGTCACCATAGAAATTCGCTTCTGCTAATGCTGTGACATTTCCAGGAATGAAGAAAGCTCCGCCCATAATATAAAAGGCTTTAACTTTTTTAAACTCTTCGTTATAGAGAATTAATGCTGTTGCTAAGCTTGTAGATCTCCCGGTATCAACAATGATAAGTTCATTCTGATATTGATTAAGTATACGTTTAATTGTGTCAAAGGGATAAATGGAGTATTTCATATCCCTTGGAGGACGAATAGGACCTATCCCTTCTGCTCCGTGGATTTCAGGATAATACATCATGTCTTCCTGCTGTACAGGGTTAGAGGCCCCCGGGATTATTGGAATATGTGTTTGATTGGCAATCTGAAGCAAAAATAGGCATTTGCTGTTGCTTGATTTTTAGTGACGTTCCCATAGCTCGTTACAATCCCAACAAGTTCAATATTGGGATTTAATAATGCATATATAATAGCTAAGGAGTCATCGATGCCTGGATCTCCAAATAATAATACTTTTTTCATCCACCAAACCGCCCCTTACAATATGAGTGTATTTTCAAACTAGCTATGACTTTGTTTTAGTAAGAATGTATTATACTTATTCAAAAAAAATGTTTATTAGCCAAAAATGGGTATTTGGACAGTGCGGGGATTTATCAATAAAAAAATTACGACAAATTAATTTGAAGTTGTGCTAATATGGCAATACTAGATTTAGAGAGAAGAGAGTGGAGAGGATATCCGATGAAAATAAATCAATTAATTGCCAATAATATTAACCGATTGAATGCTGTCTTGCCGGAAGATCAATCTTTAGGAATTGCTGGTTTGTCAGGATCTGGGAAAACAACTTTTTGTCAAACGATTGGTGAAGAGTCCAAGAAGCGGCTTGTATCCTTATTGCCAAAGGCTGAATATCAGTATTTATTCTCGAATATAATGGAAACGAATTTCAGTGCCATCAAGATGGAAGAAATGCCGTTAGTCCTTTTTCTTGGAAGATCATCGATTTCATCCAATCCACGTTCCACAATTGGCACACATACCGGCGTTTTCAAAGAGATCCGCGAGAGGCTTGCTGAAAAGTTTAATCTTTCTCCGGAGGTTTTCTCCTTTAATAATGCTCTGGGATGGTGTACGGATTGTAAAGGGCGCGGAACTACCAAGAACGTCGAATGTAAAAAGTGTGGGGGCAGGCGGTTTAATCCGGAGGTTGAGCAATATAAGATAGAGTTAAAGAATCAAGCACATAGTATCTCCGATATCAACGATTTAAGTGTTGAATCGATTCTTTCCCTTTCAGAGGAATTACATATCAGTGAAGCAAAACAGCATATTCTCCAAAATATCATCAATATGAATATTGGTTACTTACATTTAAATCGCATCATGGGTACATTGTCAGGTGGGGAGTTAACAAGACTCTACTTGGCGGAATTCATGGCAACAAGTGAAAATACCGTGATCATTATTGATGAAATCTCTGTGGGCCTTGATCATCAAACACTATTGAAAATTTTAGAACAGATTAAGCAGCTGGGCTATAAAAATCAAATCTGGCTCATTGATCATTCTGATACGGTTCTCGACTTAACCGATGAGCAATTGTTCTTCGGACCTGGCAGCGGGAAATACGGCGGAAGAATTGTGGAAGAATCACCACGTCCTGAACCGATCCTTGGGGAACGTAATCAGGAAATACCAACAGAATACTATCAATTCCAGAATCTTTATTGCCGTAATATTCAAATGGCTGAAATTCAGATACCGAAAAATAGACTTGTCACTTTTACGGGTGAGAGTGGCTGTGGGAAATCGACCCTTGTCAATGAGTGTATCGCCAAGGATTTCCTGAAGCGCTATCCAAAAGATAAACTTGTTATCGTAGGACAGGATCGAAACCAATCGATTACAAGTCGGTCGACCGTTGCGACTTTTCTTGATATTAAAAGGAAGCTTACAAAATATAGCGAAGATATTGATGATATTTTTCAGCGTTCGATTGAAGATATCATTGAGGAGCTGCCTAATGAAGATATCGCACATAAACGATTGAGCTTATTGATCAAGCTTGGACTGGGTTACTTGACGTTGGAAAGAAAGACTCAAACATTATCGACTGGTGAATTCCAGTGTGTGCATTTAGTGTCGGAGCTGTTTGCCAACTCACGAAATCCACATACGCTGTTTATTTTTGATGAGCCTTCAAAAGGTTTATCACAAAATATATTAAACCAATTTATTGATAGTGTCAGAGGGATTCTGCAGGATGAATCGGTCTCTATCATGATGATCGAACATAATGCCTATATGCTAGAAAACTCTGACTTCATCGTTGATTTTGGTGAAAGGCAGCTTGCACCTGTAGAGCATCTTGATGTTGTCAGTCATGATGATTATTATCGTCTTCAAAATAGAGAAGATAGTGCTAATCCGTCGCCTATTACTTCCACACTCAAGGTGCAAAATGGCATTACCTACTTAGAAGAAAACCATATCGACTATTTCAAAAAAGCAGAGAACATCTATAAGGGTGGTATCTTAAAAAGCTTATCATCCATGGCCCGGTTGATATATGGAGAATACGAATCTGAAACCATCGCACCGGTCATTGCCATTGATCTTGAAAGACATTTATATAGCCAATATAGTTTCCTCTATGAAATTGGTGGCCTGATCAACCACATTGTAGCAGCGCATCCAACCAATAAAGATACGGGAAGCTTCGATTTCTATTATCAGGAAAACCATTGCCCATGCTGCTCCGGCCGACGGGTGATTGAAAAATTTAATATTGATGTTGTTATTCAGGACAAAACCGTTCCGTTCTGGGATGGCCTTTTGCATCCAGATGTGATGGAAGTACTGAAATATTATCAATATCCAAAATTGCAATTCCTTTTTGATGAGATAAAGAATGAGCTCGGTCACGATCTTGGTAAAAGCTACAATGAGATGACAGATGCAGAAAAGCAAACCTTTTTGTATGGATATTGGGAAAAGTCATTCTATGATAAAGCAGGCAAGGCTTCGAGAACATGGGAAGGCTTTAATATCATCATCGGGCGTTATATGTTCATTTCGAAATCCATCATTAAAGAGCATATGAAAGAGTCAAAAGAGATAATCACGTGTCCGATCTGCCAAGGAACCGTGCTAAACCATCATAAAAAGCTAAAATTTGGCGACAAGGATATTCGGGAGATCATTCATCAGCCGCTTGATCAAGTGATGCAGACAGTAGGGAAACTACCGGAACTGGAAAAATTGAAAGCCATCGTTGGCGGTGAGATGACTTTGACGGAAGATGTCTCCCTGTTGCCTAGGGAAACACAGGTCGCGTTGAAAATGCTTGAACTAGATCTGGCAAGCTTCGCCAATTATGAAATGGTATTACAAAACGTCCTACCATTCTGGGGCAGCATTAGCGGAAATATTGAATCCATCTGTGTCCATAATCGAATTACCATCTGTGATTTTTCCAATATCACCGAAAAAAGAGACACCATCATTGATAAGTATTTCACCAATGGTAAATACAAAAAATTGACCTATGTGTATGAAGCGTTCGGCTACAAAAAGATTGTCACCCAAATCAATAAGATCAAAGCAAGTCATCTATGTCCATTCTGTAAAGGGAAGAAAGTGATTTCAGAAGATAATCTCCATGATGGCGTATTTAAATTAACCATTCCATGTGTAAGTTGTTATGCAAGTGGCATCAATGATGAAGGTCGTAAGGAGACTGTCGATGGCATAGATGTCCAAACATGGCTTACTGGCAAAGTAAGTGATGTAGTGGAGAAAAGTGTTAGGATTGAGGCTGTTGCGGATATTCCAATTTTCAATCGTATCCGTGAGTTAAATAAACGGGATATGATGGCTGTTTATCAGTGCCTGGAGCAAAATAATTAAGCCCATCGTCTATTGCGAATTAGGATTGCCAGGAGGATTGTATCTTGGGGGTACTCTTAACCAACCTCTTTCTTTCATCAAATTTTTTAAAGGTGCTGCAAACTTCATTAATTCAATTTGCATTTCAAAAAAAATCAGTCCCACGTCAGTCCTAACCGTTTTGGACATCGCCTGAGCACAAAAGGTAATAGAGGCTGCAACTTTCACAGCAATTAGATTCGCTATTTCATCATCATTTAACTTTACCCCTTCAGGAACTGAAATCGGATCAGATATAGGTTTGGTCGGATTAACTAAAGGCAGGGGAACACCTTCTTTTAACAAGAATTTCTCCACTAGTTTAGTATCACTTTTACTACCCTCAAAAGCATTCATAAGGACATGCCTTAATTCAGGATCAGTTGTTGTGTTCAAAGCAACCTGGTAAAGTGTCTGTGCCTCGTGGAAGGCTGTAAAAGCGGTCCACAGGTCCATAACTTCGCCCACGTGAAGCAATGGCTTCGGTTCTTTATCGACAAAATTCTTGAAAATCGCAGCTAAACTCTCAATCGCTCTAGTCATATTCCACCTCAGCATGTTTTCTTTAGTAAATTCCCATATTCTACTAAAGATATACGCTTCCGATATTAATGTATAGGTTTATGGTCAGCAACCAGAAGTTGGTAAAGTTCATCAAATATCAACGACTGATTCTCCGTCAATTTGTAAGTGTTTCTTTCAACAACCAAGTATCCTTGATCGTTTATTTCTAAGATTTGATTTTTAAAGTCTTCCCCATAGAAAACGACCATGGATAAATATCTTCCGTCGTTTGCAATGTTTTTATATCCAGGAATTCTTGTGTATTTGGAGTAATTGAAATTTCCTAAGATTTTTTTGATCTCTTCGGGTTCATCCAACTCTACCTCATATATCATTATAGATTCCTCTTTATAAAATCCGAAATGAATTTTATCGATATTATCCAATTGGATTATCACTTGATCAGCCTTTAGTGGAAACTTAAAATAACCGATTGTACCAGTTAGAATAATCCCAATTATACTTATAACTACCAAGTTCCTCTTAGAAATTATTTTCATAGGCAATCCCCTTTGAAGTATCTTTTTTACTGGTTTTCCAGATGTTTCTGAACAAAATGTGTGTTAAAAGAAGGTACAACTAAAATGCCTCTTCAAAAAAAGCTGCAACGTCTTCAGGAACTTCCACTACGTTATGAATTAAATATTCTTCCGTTTTAGTATCATAGACTAATTGAACCAAGAGCGGCTTGCCATTTTCATATGTCACTAATGTCATTGTAGTGACTGACGACCCGTTAGTTTGGATCTGTTTAATCAAATCAAATCTCTCTTGTATAAATTCTTGATCGTTTCCCTCTGCAAATAATTCTTCAAATTCTTTTGAAGAACCTTCACTTGATTCCGCTAGGAAATCCATCATAAAAGCAGTTCTATGCGGACTGTCTGTATTGGATACCTCAGTATCATCCTTACATCCCGATAGAAAAGTCATTAAAAGTAACAAAGAAACAAACCATATTTTTTTCAAATTCATCTCCTTCAAGTACTGACATGATTATATTCCATTTATTTTAATAATAACTTAGTTGTCAGAAAATTTGTAATTAATGTTATAATAGCTTAATAATGGAAAAACAGAATTTAAATATCAGTTAAGGATAAGGTGATAAAGAAGGCTCTGTTTATGTTTGATTCTCAAATCCCGAGTAAGAGGATAATGGTTGGGAGGATGGATGTGCTAAAGAGAAAATACGGAAACAGGTCGGACTGGAAAAGGATTCTAGAGCGGAGGTATGCTAAAAAGTATTTAGAGAGCTGCGATTTTACAGGGTACGTTACTTTGTTACATACATTGAAAGTTACCGAGCCATTATTCGTTTCGTACGGTGAGAAAAAGTTATGCATTGTGGATGACGGGTACATGTGGCTTCAGCAATTTCCGTTGAAAGAAAACCACTCAGTCACTACCATGTACGACAAATGCGGTAATGTGGTGCAATGGTATATCGATATTTGTCTGGAGAATGGTATGGAAAACGGCATTCCCTATATGGATGATCTATATCTGGACATTGTTGTGCTCCCTTCAGGGGAAGTGATCGAGAAAGATGCGGATGAGTTGGAGCAGGCTTTTCTTACAGGAGTCATTGATAAAACTCTTTACGATATGGCTTGGGATGAGGCAGTGCGACTTATTAGGCGAATAGATACTAAGAAATTCGGATTGCTTGATCTTTCGAAATCTCATAAGGAACTTTTGACCAATGAAATAAATTAGTAGAAAGAACCACGACCCATAGGGGGAAGAAAATGAAAAATAGTAGTTTCATTAGTCTATTATTCATAATTTGTTGTTTATCTTTAATTGCATGTTCTACCGATAATAAAGTAGCACCAAGTTTGACTGAAAATATAGAGACGTTAACTATATATAAAATGGTTAGTTTTTCAGAGGTTGAAGGGAACTCCTTAATGGAGATTACAAATCCAGAGGATATTAAAACTCTTGAAGAGGCATTTAGAAGTGCTGTTAAGCAAGATGGCACCGCTGATATGTCAGACCCGGAATACAAAATTGACTTTGGAGAAGATGTCTATTATCTCTGGATATCAGAGTCGTCAGGGACAATCATGAACTTAGTCGATACACATACAACCTATACTCTCTCGGAACAATCTGCTCAAAGTGTTTTTGAGTTAGTTGAAAGAAGCTATAACGAATAATTACTGGACGATGAGGAGGAGAACATTGAATAAAAACAAATTAAGAAAATCAGCCAAAGATCGATCATTGTTTGGAGTCTGTGGTGGAATTGCAGAGTTTTGCGGAATCTCTTCCCTAAGCATTAGACTTATCTTTCTTTTAACACTGCCAATTTCTTTTATCATCTATATCATTCTAGTTAATGCTGTACCGGATAATCCGCCGTCTTTGTATTGAAGTGATATGAAACCTTTTTGATATAGGAGTGTCAAAATATATGATAACCAGTCCCATGACGAGAAAGCTTTGAATGGGTATATTGGAATGAAAAAAGATATGGGAAGAATTCTTCAAAACATTTAAGGGGGAATAAGAAGTATGTTCATTTTTGGATGCTTAGTTTTAGTGATTGCTTCCATACTATTGTTTAAAAGGTTTGGTGTGAAAAACTCCTTCTCAAAAGGAGTGGCTTTGGCAATTGCCCTTTCCATTCTAGCTGTTATTGCTCTTGCGCAAAATTATACGCAAAGTCTTATTCCGGAAGCGAATGACGGATTGGGGATATCCAATAGCTTGGCCTATTGGATAATCGGCGAAGAGCGGTGGTCGAATGAGATGTTCCGATCGTTTTTTGAGCAGTCCACTTATCTTACTTTGGCACTCATAGTAGCTTATCCACTTGTTCTTGCAGCGGAAGCACGAAAAGGACGGAAAATAGCTTAATTTGAAAGAGGACAATTGCCGATTAGGGTGATTGTCTATATCTGTTTTAGAGGGGGATGAGAATGAAATATTTATATCTTATTTTATTCTTTACCGTAATGTTAGCTGGGTGCCAACAAGATACAACAGGAGGAAATCTTGATAATAACTCTACAAAAGAGAGAATATACAGTAGTTCCTGGGACGGTACTCCATTGATTGTAATAAAGAGGAACAGCAATGGAACCAATGCAAAAATAAGAGAAATTACAGATAAAAAGAAAGTGAAAGCTCTTATTAATGAATTGAAAAACGCAGACTGGGAAGAAAATGTGGTAGTGGATATTACTCCCCCAGATTATACTTTCACTTGGAATTCTTTTAAGCACAGTGTTTGGAGAAACGAAGAATATGAAAGACTAGAACTCACAATCGATGGACAACCGAATTGGGGAACTCTATCCAAAAGCTCGTCTAAAATTGTATATGAGATGATAGGTGAAAATTCAAAAGTTGAATAAATGAAGCTGGTGAAACGAGTAGTGAAATAATTATCGGAATGGTTATCATCATAACAATCCTGTCGTTTGAGATTCAGTTGCGAAGTATCAAGAAGAGTAACGAAGCGATTGTTGAGTGGACTTTGAAGAGATTGAACTACTCCAATCCAATAATCCATTTGCTATCGCTATACTTGCAGCAAATTTTTCCAATGAGTCAAAAAATGATATGGAAAAACGTTTTCGCTTTATATTGAAATTAATGCGATTAGTACTCCGAAACACCGACCATCCTCCAGAAGAACGTCGCATCTATGTATCCACACTCATTTATTTTATTGATTACCTACTACAAATACCAATAGAATTAACAAGAAAGCTAAGAAGCGAAATAATCCTATCAAAGGAGGACACAGATATGATGTACCTAGATCGAAAAAACCTACCGCCGATATTTGGAGAGTTGATGGAACAAGAGAAAGAAGAGGGAAAAGAAATAGGGAAAGAACTGGGAAAAGAACTCGAAATAAAAATCGGAAGGGAAGAGGGTCAGAGACTTGTTGCACAAGAGTTGCTTCAAGATGGAATGTCGGTAGAACGAGTGGCTAAATTGGCGAAACTTCCAATTGAGGAAGTTGAAAAAATGCGAGTGCGTGATTCAGACTGAGAATGTTCAAAGTGGATTTCATTTTTTTCTATTGTGTGGATAGTCTAAAAGAAAAAAGTTCCAAAAACTCAGTTCCTCAAGGGGAGGGAGCTCTTGAAACTTTGAATGTAATAATTATATGAAATTACTGATGGGCTTTTTCCATTGCAAGTTTGATTCCAAACCCAATCAGCACTGCGCCTGTTATCGATTCTATAACGGTCGTGGTTTTTGGCCGTTTCATAAATGCACTGATCTGGTCGACAAGAAGGATATACATGATAAACCAAACAGCGGTCAGGATGGCATAAGTGAGTCCCATAAGGATGAACGGCACTAAAGTGTCGCTGCCTGGATGAACGAACTGAGGCAAAAATGTCAGAAAGAAAACTGCAACTTTAGGATTTAACATGTTTGTCAGAAACCCCTGTTTGAAATGAGACTGATTCTTATATTTTCTTATGGAATCTGTGTCTTCGGGGCCAGGAGCAGGTTTGCTCTTTAACGCCCATAACGTCTTGATGCCCAAATACACAAGATACACTGCACCGACATATTTGAAGATCGAAAACAGAAGGGCAGATTTCACGATGATAGCAGAAAGGCCGATAACGGCAGCAAGAGTATGAATCAGCAACGCACAAAATGTCCCCGCTAACGTTTTAAAACCCCCATACCTTCCAGCAGATAGAGTGTGCTTGGTGGCGATTGCAGTATCAGGACCGGGCAATAGGATAAGCAGCATACTCATAATCACAAACAGATAGAAATTCTCCATGTTGATGATCCCCAATCTAATGAAATTTATTAAGCCTCATTTTATCAGAAAACGGAATGTTTTGAACATTTATTTTTAAATCCTAAGTTATTCGTAAAATCAAGCAGAATGAAGCTTGGGATTTTTTACATTTCGTAATGATAGAGAAAACGCTTTATTTTTCGATTTTCCACTATACAATAAAATTGTTATCAAAACTAATTGATAAATGTGAAATCACATAGGTGTAATGAACTGAAAAGCAGAGTAAAACTCACTCTGCTTTTTGTTGTGAAAAATTCTTGTAACCTTTCAATCCGTTCAAACGATTAATAATAGAATACATAACGAGGGGGGAGTAGTTTGATTGATTTGGACAACTTAGAAGATAGCATTAGTAAAATCTATCGTAAATATTATTTAGATGTTTACAGGTTTCTTGTCTGTTTTTCAGGGAATCAAGACGATGCAGAAGACATAACTCAGGAAGTTTTTATTAGGGTTCTTAACAATTTATCTGCCTTCAACAATGAAAACAATTTGAAGACTTGGATCTTTTCGATTGCAAAACATGTAGCCGTCGATCATTACAGAAAGAAAAGATTTTCATCCATCTTCAGTGAGGGTTTTTTCAAGCAGATCGAATCACCCAATAAAAGTCCAAATGATTTAGTCGAACAAAATGAATTGAAAATGTATATTCATGAGGCTATCTCTAAGTTAAAGCCTAAATATAGGGCTGTTGTAATTCTTAGGGGGATAAATGAACTGTCCGTAAAAGAAACATCTGAGGTCCTTAACTGTAGTGAGTCAAAGGTGAAGGTGGATTATCACCGAGCAATAAAAGACCTCAAAAAGAAGTTGAATCTAAATGTGGAGGAGGTAATACGACATGCAAAATGACAAGGATTTGTTTGATTTGATTCGGGAGACATATCCCCAAAATCCGAGTGATGAGTTTGTTGTCTCCACTGCAAAAAAATTAAGAGAGTCTGCAAGAAAAATGGATAAAAGAGGTCCCATAAAAAGATTTGCATTTGCTTCGAGCGGATGGGTAGTAACGAAACTAATCCCTTCTGTAGCTCTTTTAATTACTCTAAGCATTGGTGCTTATAGTTATTTCAACTCGCAAAATACTACAAACAGTTCTCAACAGAACTCATCTAGTATGAAAGATCAATCAATTAATTCAGGAGTTGCCATACCTGCTATCGAATTGCCGGATCATGGGTCAGCTAAGATGATGCCACTCATTGTTTATAAAGGGAAAATTTATACCCAATCACCAACAACCATTGATAATAATAAAGTTTCAGAGATAAAAGGTGAAAAGCTAGGAAAAACAAAAGCTGGTATAGATGAATGGAGTAAACAGGATAACTATGCGGAAGAGTTTGCATCGACAATAGGGGAAACCGATGTCTACTCTGTAAAAGGGTATAAAGAGGACTTTCGGATTATGACCTATTACGAAATAAATGGAGAAGGTTATGCAGAGTTTTACGAGAGTCTAACTGGAATCACTGTAAATGATGGAAGCGAAATTTTTGGTGATTTGCATTTGGTGAATCATGTACAAGATGTAAAGTCTAGATCGTATGAGGATTCGTTGAGCAATACGAATAATTTCATGGACGTAAATAATTTAAAGGTAATTCATGCATTTTTAGAAGAATTAAACAAAGCCAAGCCTTATTTAATACAAGATATAGAAGCAGAAATAGGCGATTTTCGTAACAATGATCAGTATAAAGAATTAACCTTACATCTAAATGATGGAACGACTGTCACACTAGGTGTAATCAAGGGAGGATATATCAGTTACGGGCAATCCCTATATTTTAAAATGAATGATCAAGTGTTTGAGGAACTTTGGAATCTATAAATCTATTCAATAAAAAGTAGTGGAGGAGTTTATTTGAAATCTAATAAAAAGAAAGTGAAGGCCGCTCTAAGCATCATATTAATTTTCGCTTTGATAACTAACTTTTTCATCATGCCGAACATCGCAAGGGCAACGAACAACCCAATGCCGATATCCACTAGTGGGAATGAAGTCCAAATAAATAAGGCAGACGCTACACTTATTGAACAATTTAATGAGCAGGAAATAGTAACATTCTTAGTTAAATTCAAGGATCAAGTAGATACGCACCGAGTTGCAACAGAAGCAGCAGAAAGAGCAAAGAAGCAAAAATCTACAATGAATACGGAGATTTATGTCCGTTCCGCTATCGTTTCAACGCTGAGGAATACAGCGATGGAGTCTCAAGATAAAGTGATGGATTACCTCGAAGATGCAAAGAAAAAAGGCGATGTGAGAGATATTCAATCGTTCTACGTGGTTAATGCCATTGCAGTGACTGGTACAAAAGAGGTGATGGATAAGGTTGCGGCATATCAGGAGGTTGAAAAAATCTTACCCAATGAAACAAGGCAATTGATCACTCCTACATCAAGTATGGAAACTACATCTGTTAGTGATCAATCAACAGTCGAGTGGGGTGTAGAACGCGTTGGTGCACCACAGGTTTGGGACATGGGAATCGATGGATCTGGTATCGTAGTGGCCAGTATTGATACAGGAGTGCAATGGGATCATCCTGCGTTAATAGAAAAATATCGCGGATACAATCCAGCAAATCCAAACCAACCAGACCATCAGTATAACTGGTTTGATGCTATCGGGGGAAAGGAAGCACCATATGACGATTTAAAACATGGTACTCATACAGTGGGAACGATGGTTGGTTCAGAGTCCGATGGCAGCAACCAGATTGGTGTTGCTCCTGGTGCAAAGTGGATTGCAGTTAAAGCTTTCGGAAGTAGTGGTGGGACCGATGTAGATCTCCTTAGAGCAGGGGAGTGGGTATTAGCACCAAAAGATTCTGAAGGTAATCCCCATCCTGAGATGGCTCCTGATGTGGTAAACAACTCATGGGGCGGTGGGCCAGGCTTAGATGAATGGTATCGACCAATGGTTGAAAACTGGCGAGCTGCTGGGATTTTCCCTGTATTTGCTGCAGGCAATTCCGGTTCTGCCGGTGAAGGGTGGATTTCTTCTCCAGCGAATTATCCAGAATCTCTTGCAGTTGCGGCAACTGATCATAACAATGCTCTAGCTGGTTTCTCATCTCGCGGACCTGGACCTTATAATGACATGAAACCTGATGTTTCTGCACCTGGGGTTAATATCCGTTCATCTGTCCAAACCAATGAATATGGGCTTATGAGTGGTACATCCATGGCAACACCTCATATCTCCGGAGTCATTGCACTGATTATGCAAGCAAATGCATCATTGACTATAGATCAAATTGAGGAGATATTGCTAGATACAGCGATTCCGTTGACAGATTCAGCGTATACTGCTTCTCCGAATTATGGATATGGACACGGATTTGTTAACGCTTACAATGCGATAAAATCATTTCAACAAGGAAATGGAACAATTCAAGGTCAAGTTGGACAAAATGGGAAGGATATTTCAGAACCAACTTTCCAACATACACCACCAAGGTATGTATTTGACCAAGTAGTATTGCCTTTAACGGTGGAAGTACAAGATAATATCAGTGTAGAGACAGTTGAACTTCAGTTTTTAGTAGATAATGAATGGAAGACTATAGAAGCAACAAGAACAGCAGGTGACTTCAGAAACGGTACCTACCAAGCTGTAGTTCCGGAAGAAGATGTAAAGAACAGCAAGTTTTCGTATAAATGGATCATAGTAGATTACGGGAAAAATAATGTAATCTCACAGTATGATGTGGAAGTGAAGCCTGCGGTCTCGATTGGTTATTTCCAAGATTTCGAGAGTGGGACGGAAGGTTGGTATTCAGAAGGAATAAATAATGATTGGCAATGGGGCAGCCCGCTAGCGGGGCCAGGTAAAGCTTTTTCCGGGAAAATGTATATGGGACATACCTTAATGGCCCACATGCCTTTAATACTTATTCCTATCTGAATATGCCACCTGTACAGATTCCTGAAAGCGGAAATGCATATTTGCAATTTAAGCAATGGTATGACTTTAGTCCAGATGGGATAATGGGTTCAACAGATTTCGGGGCAGTACTTGTCTCAACTGACCGGGTAAACTGGGAAATGTTTGCTAGAACGGAAGCCACTGGGATCGATGAATATACGACTGATGAATGGATAGATGCAGAAGTAGATCTTTCCGCTTATGCAGGAAATAAAATATATATCTGTTTCTATATGAATGCCTTTGCAACAGATTATGAGTTACGTCTTCATGATGGCTGGTACGTGGATGACATAGCATTAACAGATCAGCCTTTAGAAGGTGTTGAGCAATATATGCAGCAAGGCACTGAAGGATTAAATCATACGAAACAACAATCAGAAGATAGTATTTTAGCTCCAAATGCTACACATGTTGAGGATGATACTAACCACCCCAATGTATTACCGATCGGTGGTAAGGTCACTGTTTTAGATTCTGGATTTTCCAGTACAACCGATCCAGCTAATGGAAGTTTTTCTATGAAATATAAAGCCGGAGAGTTCACTCTTCGTGCCGAGGCTTATGGATTTCACTCCAAGGACCAACGTGTTTCCGTTCCAAAAGATGGAATCGTTGAATCGGACTTTTCACTTGAGCCATTAGGTAAGGGAACGGTAAAAGGTGTTATTAAGGATGAAAAGACTGGGAAGCCACTAGTGGATGCTATTATTTCTATAGTAGAGGATGCAGCCATTACTCCAGTAAAAACAGATAGCAAGGGAAGGTTTGCACTTACAGCCTATGAAGGTACCTATACCTTACATGTGTTTAAAAGAGATTATGTATTTAGTGAACAAACGGTAACTCTTGATTCGGGAAAGAAAACCACACAGAATATAGAATTGAAAAGATTTATCGGGGTTAATGGAGAGATTGGGTATGATGATGGGACATCTGAAGATTCATGGTTTTTTGGTTTTGCCAATAATGGCTTTGCTATAAAAATGTCCTTGGATAAAGGAGTTACGAAGTCTTGGTTGACAGGTGGATTATTTAAGGTGAATACAGAAGCTCCTTATCGTGGAACTAGATTTCAAGTGGCGGTATATGATTCCACAGGTGTGAATGGTGATCCCGGAAAGCTAATTGCGGGGCCATTTGATGCTGATGCCAGGACTGATGGGGAATGGACGCATGTTGATTTAATGGATAAAAACATTTTTGTCACAGGAGATTTTTACTTGGTATATATACAACCTGATGGTTATTTGGACCGTATATCACCAAGTCTCTACAGTGATACAAGCAGTACTTTCCATGATCGAAACTGGTTTTTCTTAAATGGGGTTTGGGAGCAGAATACTAATCCCATTTATGGAAACATGATGATCCGTGCAGTTGTAAATAATTCCTTGCCAGTACCAGTGATTGAATCGCCATTAAATGATTCGTTCACAAAAGAATCCAAGGTAATAGTAAAGGGGCAGGCAACACCATCAAGTACTGTTATCATACAAAATAACGGGAAAGATAAAGCAAAAGGAAAATCAAAGGAAGATGGTTCATTTGCAATCTCTGTAGATTTGAAAAAAGGTGAAAACAGATTAACGGCAGTTACTGAAACGAAGGATGGTAGGACGGACCCTTCGGAAGCAGTAAATATAATATTAGACCAAAAGAAACCAGTCGATATCAGATAATCTTGCTTGAGTGAATACCTGTCGTTATGAGTTAATATTGTCTAATTACCAAAAGTAAAATGATTGTGCAATAACATATTCTTAATCCATCCACCCACCCATAAAGCTTAACTGAATGTGTAATATTGCTACAAAAACATGTAAGTACAATGAAGAACCCAACACTTTAAAATTTGGTTTTGGGTTCTCCTCCAAAAAATCCTTTTTGTCTACAAACTGAAATCACATCCGAAAATGGATGTGATTTTTTCTTGAATTATTTTAAGAAATCCTTGTCTAGATATTTCGGATTTGGATATTTATAGAATCCTTCACCAGATTGTTTTCCAAGTTTTCCTTTATCGATAAATTCTCTTTTCAGATAATCCGCTACTTTACCGCTTTCGTTATTACCCTGTTCTGCCATTGTAATAGCAACATTATAGACAGTATTAATTCCAATAATATCTAGCCATGCGAAAGGACCAAATGGTGCTCCCGAAGTGAGCATCCAAGTTTTGTCAATTGACTCCGGGTCAGAAACTCCGTTTACAAGTAAATTTTGAGCAGCGAATAAAAACGGAACGATAAGTGAATTCATGACATATCCTGGTTGTTCTTTATGGATCGGAATTGGCACCATTCCAATTGCTTTTGCAAAATCGATTACATCTTGAAAGATTGCTTCATTAGTTCCAGCGTGTTTCATGATTTCTGCAACATTGAATTTCCAAATTTCATTAGCGAAATGCAATGCTAAGAATTTTTCAGGTCTACCTGTAAATTCAGCGAACTGACTTGGTAGCAAAGTTGATGTGTTAGAAGCAAAAATAGTCTTCTCAGGTGCAACTTTCGCTAATTTTTGATAAAATTCTTTTTTTATTTCTACCAATTCAGGAACCGCTTCTATCATAATATCTGCATTTTCAACTGCTTTTGCCAAATCAGTATAGAGTGTTAAACGGTTGTATGCCGCTTCCAACTCTTCTTGCGTAGCTCCGATATCCTCTTTGTACCGTTCCATGTAATTTTTAAAGCGTGTATCCGTCATTTCTAATGCGCTTTCGTTGATATCGTATAAGGATACTTCAAATCCTTTAAAAGCTGATTGAAATGCAATTTGACTTCCTAAAACTCCGCCACCAGCAACACTAATGTTTTTAAAATTCATATAAATTCCCCCTTTTGTCAAAAACGTGATTCTCTCCTATATATTAGTCCCCAAACAGCAGGCACTGATTCAGTAAAAAAGTATAGTATTTTGACATTTCCTAATACTACCTTTAAGGGAGGTAGTAGGATGCCTAGCATAGAAAATGGTCTTAAAGAAAATATCGAAAATATAAAAAATACTTTTCATCATACATCCGATCTTGTCGTACGAAACATAAAGGTAGGCTTCAAAGGTTCTGTCGATATGGCTGTTATCTATCTAGACGGAATCATTGATTTAGATCTTATTCAGGAACATGTGGTCAAGCCTTTATTGGAACCATTCAAAACTGTGGGATCTAAGGAATCATTTTTTGATCAGATAATGGAAAGAATCATTGAATCGGCAGATGTAAAAACCACCACTCATTATAAAGAATTGACTGATGCAATCGTACAAGGTAGTACTATTTTACTGATGGACGAATATCAAAAAGGAATCATCATCCCATCTCCTAAGTGGGCGGAAAGAAGCATCGAAGCAACATTAGGGGAGCGTACAGCAAGAGGTCCCCAAATTGGATTAACTGAAAAAATGAAAACAAATATCAATCTGATAAGAAGTTCATTAAAAACTCCCCATTTATGCGTAGATTCCTTAGAGATCGGCACGGTTTCCCCCACATCTATTTCGATATTATATATAGAAGGTATTGTCGATAAAGGAATATTAAAAGAAGTCAAAAAGAGATTAGATAGTCTTACGATAAAGTATGTCCTAAGTGAAAGAGTATTAGAGGACGTGTTAGAGGGAAAGCCAAGGTCTATTTTTCCACGTATAAGACATTCAGAAAGAATAGACGGAGTGGTATCTTCCTTATTTGAAGGGAGAGTTGCTGTTATTGTTGATGGCTACCCTTTCGCCATATTGACTCCTGCTCTATTTGTCGAATTTCTTCAGGCACCTGATGAATATCACATTCCATTGGGCAGGCTTACTAGCCGGGCAATGAGATTGTTCGCATTTTATATTGGAGTGTATCTGCCTGCTGTTTATATAGCGATAGCAAATTTTCACAAAGATGATCTGCCAAAAAAGATTTCAGAAGCAATCATTTCTAAGGATGAGCTGTTGCCGACCTTTTGGGAAATTGTCATTCTAATATTTTTAATAAGAATACTAGTTGATGTTTCGTTCCGTCTTCCGCAAACAGCAGTGATTTTGGTATCATTAATCGGAACAATCGTCATTGGCGAAACAGCGGTTACGGCAAAATTAATCCACCCAGTCAGTCTAATCGTTATTGGGATAACAACTCTCTCAAGTTTCCTGGGGGCAAACAGAGGACTGGTAGTAGTTGATAACACGTTAAGAATCATTTTTTTGTTGATTGCTAATTTTTTTGGGTTTACCGGGTTAATAATTGCTACAACCCTTCAGATTATTTATATGGTGAGCCTAAAATCAGTAGGTGTTCCCTATCTATCTCCATTAATTCCATTTAAGATGGAGGAATTGAAGGATACATTATATAGAGGAGATTTACAAAAACTTACCAACAGCAAACATACCTATACTGAAGATAATAATTAGCATGGTGAAAATAGACGAAGACTCCAAAAACGAGCGCTTATTAGTGCTCGTTTTTTCGTTTGCAAATAACAATCTATAACTCCGACATTTTAAAAAAATTAAGTTATGCTCAGTAATATCCATAAATAATTTAAAGACAGGTTTAACTCAAACTTTGTCGAATTAAATGGGAATAGCCTTATCAAAGGGGAGATAGGTATGGGTTTCCTTAAAACAACTAAAGAATTTATTGATCGTCATTATCAAATTCCTAAAGGAATAATAGGTACATTCATTGGTGAAAAAATGGTAAGGCAGCACAAGACTGAAACTAACTGGACTTTAGAATTAATGAATGTTCAACAAGGGGACAGGATTTTAGAGCTAGGGTGCGGGGCTGGTTATGCACTTAAATTAATTTTAGAAAAGGATTTAACCGAAGAAATAGTAGGGTTGGACATTTCTCCAACAATTATCAGATCGGCAAGAATAAGAAATAAGAAGGCGATTAATGAAAAGAGAGCAAAACTAGTGCAAGCTAATCTCATCAATTTGCCCTTGCAGAATGAAAGTTTCAACACGGTCTTCAGTATCCAAACTATTTATTTTTGGACCGATATAGCTGCGACATTATCTGAAATCTATAGGGTTCTAAAGCCTAAAGGAGTTGTAATCCTTACTTTTTCTGACGGGAAAGATGATGAAGATTGGGAAGGAATAAAAGGCATTACTGAAAATCAAATTATACCTAATATGAAGACTGTAGGATTTAAAGAGGTTTCTTTAGTCAGAGGTCCTGATTCAAGAGGGTATCATACTGTTGCTGTTCGGGGAACTAAGAAATAAATTAACCTATTGTACTTAGTACTATTAAGTTTTAATGAAAAAAATCAGGAAGCTTATTTGAAATAAGGTAAGCTTCTTTTTCATGAAACTATTTATTGAGTTTATAGACTGAATTTGAAATAATTGGTATTAGATGATTGATCAAGTTGCTAAGGGGGCTGTTTTATGAAAGTAAGTAAATCACTCAGTTTTATCCTGTTAATCGCCATTATTTGTTGTTTTTTATCACCAAGTAACAAGTTTGCTGGTTGGGCATATTCATTTGTGGTCTACGACGGAGATATTTATGTGATCAGCGATGAATATGTAACCGAGATTGATAAAGAAATAGGACATGTAACAAAGTATTCAGATAAGGAAGGTACTTATTATGGAAATTTTTCTAATGCCTATAAAAAAGGCACAAAGTATTTTTCTATCAAAGGAGTTAGTACAGATACTGCAATAGCTGTGGAAGACAGTGGTAAATATATAAAGGCTGACAGGGATGGAGAGTATGCCGGAAGAAAATATAATCCTCTTCATTTGGTTCTAGGTGGGGGAATAACGATTGTCATATTATCTCTTCTTATTTTTATTGTTAAAAAGAAAATAACCAGTCAGAATGCTTCTTTTTCAAAAAAATGAATTTATCCATTGACCTTAAACTAGGTTTAACCTTTATCCTGAAAATGTAATTAGAAAATGAAGGAGTGGTACGAATGTTTCGATGGGATGGGGGATTTATTATGGTGGATCCCGATAAGTATGAGGAAGGTGTTCAATGGTATCAGGAAGTATTGGGGTGGGAGTGTGTGGATCAGATAACCACCTGGGTCGGTCGAAAGAGTTTTATGAAGATGCCGAGAACCGGCATGGTTACGATCAAGTCATTTGAAGGGGATTATGATCACTTGCAATCGCAAGAAACTGAGGGGAACGTTAAGCTCGTATTTGTTACATATGATATCGATGAGACACTTCATTATCTAGCTGGTCAACAAGTAAAATCATCGGATATCCATGTCTTACCGAATGGTCAAAAGTACTGTGACATCTTTGCCTTTGACAATACAAGGTTAACGATAGTGGAGGAAGAGCGAGCGGGGGACAATAGAGATTACCCTGCATCAGGAATCATCGGCTTCGGAAGTGTTAATACAATCATTCACGTGAAAGATCCAAAGGTATCTGCAGAATGGTATGAAAGGAACCTCGGATTTGAAGTCGTCGAGGTGGATGAAGAGAATGGTTTTGCCCACTTGCGGACTGAGGATGCCTATGACAGAAATGTCCTGGATGAACAATTCTGGGATTATATTTGGCTCATCAAGAGTACAGATGGCCCTGTGGAAAAGCCGAATGATAATAAAGCGAGAACTTATTATGATATTAGGCCGGAAGTTTTCTTTGACGAATACAATAAACTGATTCAAAGCGGGATCAAGCCTTCTGATATTGCCGGTGACCCTTTTAAGGGCTGGGCAGGATTCCATATTTATGATCAGGATCATAACCGGATTAATGTTTGGTCGTATGTAGCTAGATAAACGAACTAGAGTGGTGGTATATATGGATCTTACCATACAGGAATTTTCAAAAAGGACAGGTTTGCCCCCAAGTAAACTAAGATTCTATGATAAAAAAGGGCTGCTGCAGCCGTTCTCCCGTTCGGAAAATGGGTACAGGGTCTATTCGATAGAGCAGATTCACTTGGCGAAGATGATTGATTCATTGAGAAAAGCTGATATCGCAATCCAGGATATAAGGCACTATACGGAAGCAGATGAGCAAGGGAAGAGAGTGATTCTGGATAGTTGGAAAAAGGACCTGGATAAAAGAATGGAATCCCTCCTTGCTGCACGGAAGTTTGTTGGAGGGATGAAGGTAGAAAACACTCAAACTCTTATGCTATCAAAGTGGGAGAAGGACAAGTTTTTTGTTTGGCAGAGATTTGAGTCAGAAAGAAGTCCGTACCCTTTTCGAGAACATTTTATAAAAGCGAAACGCCTTTTAGAGGAACAAGGAATTCCATGTTCAGAGCAGGTATATTTAAGAAACGAGAAGGTTACCCAGGAAAAAATAATCGGAGAAATAGGGTTTGAGGTGAGTAACAGCTTTCAACTTAAGGACACTGAAAACATCCGATTTGAAAAGGTTCCTCCCACCTTATTTGCTGTCATGCAGGATTGCCGGGCAGACGATGCCTTTCTTTGCTTTTCCTACATCCAGGTGGTAATCCGGTACGGCTTTCAACCTGCAGGGAACAAGATCGAGAGGTACGCGAGCATAGAATCAGATACCTTCGATTATCTAATTCCATTAGTGAATTAAATCGGTGTGTTTTTAAGAAGTCAAAAAATAAGATTGGTAGAGTAGTCTATGCTATTGGAAATAGCCATGCAGTTTGTTCTGTATGGTTATTTTTGTTGGACGAACGGGCGTGTCAATTCGTAATCGGCATTCTTCTAAAATGGATAAAAGCACATAAGTTAAACTAACTAACCCATTTTGGAGGAATGTATGAAAACAATGGATCTCGTAAACGAAAAAATAAGCAAGATGACTAATTATTTGCTAAGCGAACAGTCTGATAACGGAGCTTGGAATTTTTGTTTTGAAGGAAGTATCATGACAGATGCCTATATGATCATCCTTATCAGAGTCTTAGAGATTAAGGATGAAGAGAATTTGGTGAAAAGGCTCGTTGAACGGATAAAGGGGAAACAAACAGAAAAAGGATACTGGAAAGTGTATGAAGATGAGGCTGATGGAAATCTAAGTGCAACGATAGAGGGCTACTTTTCCTTGCTATACTCTGGCTACGCAGATCGTGAAGAAAGCACTATGCGCAAGGCGGAGAATTTTATAAAGAATAAGGGCGGGCTGTTACAAAGTGATTGGCTCACCAAGATGATGCTAGCTCTGACTGGTCAGATAGAGTGGCCAAGTATCGTAAAAAGTATTCCGATTGAAATCATGCTGCTGCCTAAATGGTTTCCGATTAATATCTATCATTTAGTAGGGTATGCAAGGGCTCACTGGGTACCCATTATTATCTGCAGCAACAAGAATGCCTTCTTTCAAACACAGCAGACTCCAAACATATCCTACTTACTTGAAGAGGTCGGTGACTCTCGACCTATTGAGGGAATGGAAATGCTTCAACATTTTGTGACGCATGCAATGGAAAAGCTGGCTGACACACCTGATGTCCTAAGGAAAAAATCCTACTCTAAAGCGGAAAACTACATGATAGATAGAATAGAAGAAAATGGGACGTTAAATAGCTACTTCAGCTCAAGCTTCTTTATGGTTTTCGCATTTCTTGCACTCGGATACAGCAAAAATCATCCCTATATAATGAATGCCTTTCAAGGGATGAAATCCTATATTTGCAAGGCATCTACAGACGGTGCTATTTTTGTGCAAAATTCACCATCAACTGTATGGGATACTGCTTTATTGACAGCCGCATTGTCCAATGCAGGTGTTCCTCTCCAACACAAATCAATTGAAAAAGCCAGCCACTATATCCTATCAAGACAACAACAAAAATATGGGGACTGGTCCATAAAAAATCCAGGGGTTGAGCCTGGTGGATGGGGCTTTTCAGATATCAACACGTTGATGCCGGATATTGATGACACAACCGCGGCCTTAAGAGTAATTACCCCGTACGCTCAATCGGATGACCGTTTCCGGGATGCCTGGAACAAAGGTGTGGAGTGGGTTATGTCGATGCAGAATGAAGATGGCGGCTGGTCTGCTTTTGAAAAAAATACAGATAATTACCTTTTGCCTTTGATTCCTTTTCGATACGAGGATAGAGTGCTTTTTGATCCATCAACTGCGGATTTGACTGGAAGGACCTTATACTTCCTTGGTGAATATACAACGATACCGCATGACTTAAAACCACTTCATCAAGCAAAGGAATGGCTCAAACACAACCAAGAAACGAACGGTTCCTGGTATGGCCGTTGGGGAATTTGTTATATCTATGGAACTTGGGCAGCCATAACCGGACTTAAAGCGATTGGAGTTCCTTCCACAGATTCGATCATAAGTCGCGCTGTTAATTGGTTGCTTTCCATCCAAAATCCAGATGGAGGATGGGGCGAGTCCTGTGAGAGTGACATAAAGAAACGGTACATCCCTTTGCATCATAGCACACCTTCTCAAACTGCCTGGGCACTGGATGCGCTTATATCTGTGTACGATCAACCAGCGCCTCAAATAGAAAAAGGAATAAGCACCCTTACACACTTACTGGAAAAGAACGATTGGACTTCCAAGTATCCGACAGGTGCAGGTATTCCAGGTAGCTACTATATTCACTACCACAGTTATAAGCATATTTGGCCCTTGCAGGCGCTTAGCCATTACAGGAATAAATATGGGCGGGAGTAATGATATGACTAAGAGCAGTAAATGGATATCAACACATTCTGACCAGAGTGTGTTTTTTTTGTATTGATCAGAAAAAGATTGAGAATATTTGGTTATTTTGAAATAATTGGTATTAAGGATTGAAATGTTATTGAAAGCCTAATATGGAGGTATCCATGAAACGAAATTTAATATTATTTGTTCTTCTCCCTATTTTTCTCGCTGGCTGTCAAGCCAGTCCGACGTTGAAAAGTTTTGAAAAAGTTTCTATACAAGAGATACAGAAAGATTCTCTGCTTGTAGACTGCTCTGCTGCATTCGAAAAACCTTTTTGGGCGAGCAGCCAGGAAGCCATTATGTATCTATGTGAAGTAACAATCAGCGAACAGACCAAATTGACCGATGAGGATGGGAACAATCTTACTCTCGAAAGCTTTCAAGAGAATACAGTAGTTAACGTTATATTGAGCAAGGAAACGAAGTTAGGAAAAAATGATCAAAGACAAGTCGAAGCGAAGGAGATCATTCTTTTGAAAGACAACGACAATTACGTTATCTGGGCTGAAAGAATGGACAATATTCAACTAAGAGAATCCCTGATTACACGACTGGAAAAGGTAGGGATCAGTTTTAAATTGGATGACGAAAACAATGTGCTGATTAAAGAAAAGGATGTGACAGCCGCGTCGGGGTGTTGTAGTTAGAATGGTGTAAATGGTAATCTTATAGCTTTAGCATGGGGGTATTCGAATGAGATTGAGAGGCTGGTTTTTTTCGTTGCTTATTCTGATCGGATGTATGTTTTTATTTGGAGGTCTTTTTTATGAGGGAGACTTTCCAGAAGAACATAAAAAATACCTGGATTCTTATGGCTGGCATATTAGAGCTATGGAAAATGGGGAAATGATTAATTTGAACGATTATTTGCCAGAAACTCTCCAAATGTACAAAGAGGTGGGTTTAGACCTGGAGGAATATAAGAACAAAGAAGTAAAGGTAACGAGATACTTGTTGAAAGAAAAACAAAGAAAAGGAGAGAACGCCTCGATCTTTGATGGAAACAACATGTACATTTCAATCTTTGAGGTGGAAGGAATCATCATCGGTGGCCACGGTCATCTGGAAGACTGGTCTCCAGGAATATTCTCTTTGGAGGATAAGGAGCGGTTGAGAAGCGAGGGGATTTTGTATTAATTATGAGGGAAGAAACGGCAATAAAAATCGTTGTACTAAGAAGGAGGGTATAGAATGACCCAAAATAGTATTTTAGTAATTTTCTTCATAGTGATAACTTCACTTCTATTTGCCTGCTCAACCAAGGAAATTATTCGAATTGCCACACCGACTGATGAGAAGGGAGTGGAGGGGGTAACGTTTTATTCCGAAGTAACGGATCAGAAGAAAATAAGCCAACTAAGGACGGTTGTTGAAAAACTGGAGCGTATAGAAAATCCAAAAAGTGAGAGTGATTTAGCAGATGTTTTTTTTACACTGGATAAACCAGAAGAAAACTACTCTGAAATAGGCGCTTACATATGGTACAAGGATGATGGTACAGCCACCTTAAAACGAGGTAAAAAAAACTATTACCATGTAACAAAGGAGCAAGTAGATATATTAAAAGAAATACTGAACTGAATGAATCATCATGTTGGTGTAAGAGAACCGGAAGGGATGAAGAACATTGCAACAATATGAGCTTGTAGAGTTGAACGAATCAAATATAGATGCTGAGGGTTGCTATTGTCTAAGGAGTAAGCCGAGTTCAACAGGATATATAAATAAAAACGAATGGTTGTTGGGAAGGTTTGAGGAAGGGCTGAAGTATATAAAAATAACGGAGAATGGTAAAGCCGCCGGGTTTATCGAATATACTCCGATAGAATATTCTTCGAGAGTGGTTCATGGCGAGAATTATTTGATTATTCATTGCTTATGGGTGCAGATTACCGGAAAAGGATATGCATCAACATTGATTGATAAATGTCTGCAGGATGGCAGGGATCAAGGCAAAGACGGGGTGATTGTGATTACCAACCCCAATACTTCCTGGACACCTGGCAAGGACGTTTTTTTGAAGCATCATTTTGAAGATATCGAACATGCACCTTATGGATTTGAGTTGCTCGTTCACAAATTTGGCAAGTCGCCTGACCCGTATTTTCCAAAGGATTGGGAAGAACGGCTTAATCGTATTAGCGGATTAACAATCCTTCGTACACAGCAGTGTCCTTTTTTAGATATAGCTACGGATAATGTTGTAGAGGCAGCGAAGAAACTGGGCATTCATCCGGAAATCATTGATATGAAAAGCAGAGAACAACTATTGAGAATGTCTCCTACTCCTTATGGGGTCTATGGGGTTGTCTATCGGAACCAATTAATTTCTTTCCATAGACTGACTGTACATTCTGCAATGAAGCGGTTGAAAGAGCTAAGTGGGGGGAAAGTGAATGTTTGTTAAAGTTTATCAGTATCATATTCAACAGGATAAGGTGAAAGAGTATTTTGAGATTCAGCAAAAATCTTCAGAGATTTACCGCAAATATATCACCTCCAAGACAACTTACCTCAACAGCAAAGCGGATCCTACAAAATGGCTGGAGATCTCCAGATACGAGAATGAAGAGGAATACGATAAAAGTATGAAGCTAGTGAATGAAGAGGCAGAGATACAGGATTTATTTAAGAGATTCCAGTCACTTCTTGTTTCGGAAAAGAGAGAAATCATTGAAGAGGATTTTATACAGAAACCAGGATTGTAAAGAAAGAGGTCGTATTATAGAAAGGGCGATGGACAATGTATTACGAGAGTGTCAGTTCCGTCATATATACTTTGCTGTTCTGGTGGATGATTTTCCTTGTATTCCAACGAGTTACGAACCGGTATCCTAAAAGCAATACATGGAAGAAAGACATTATCCTGACTTTTTGCCAAAGTGCAATTGTATTGGCAATTCTACCGTTTTTAGTTGAGTTTATTAGATCTTGAGCAACTTCCTTGTGGAGTGGCAATTTGAACTGAAGGGTGAGGAAATGAAGACCATAAAAAGAGTAGTTCTGATATTGCTAGTATTCTCCCTAATAGGATGCAGCACCAAGATGGAAAGCGGAATTCTGATACACGACGAGCAAACCGGTCCAAAAGGTCCCGTGGCAGCCGAAAGAGCAATAGAAATTGCGTATACGGACAAGGAGTTGGAGCACTTATGGAGCGACTTCAACTTTAATGAGAAGCGACCTGATATTGACTTTGATGAATCTGCTATCCTAATTGCACATACAATGGAAAACTCATGTCCAAAGGATATAGAAAGGTTTGAGCTAAGTGAAGATGGAACCAAGCTATCCATAGAAACCGTTCCTGATGGAGATGGCTGTGATGATATAGGTTTCCTGAAATCATTTGTCTTTACAATAGAAAAGTCGAAACTCGAAAAGGTGAAAACCGTATATTTTGAAGGGGAACCTTTTGACCTGAAATTTTAACTAACATGATAAAACACCTAAGGAGGGATTCAATTTCATGAAAACCCCAGCACTATTCTATAAAATAAATAAAAATTCCGTTACTACAAGTGATTACATCCTCTGGTCCCACCATTCTTTAGAAAAAGGCAGTTCCTCACCGTCACTTTCCATACTCTCGTCCTTTTCAAAAGGGGATAATATCTTTGAAGTGGAAGCATATTTCAAGAGAGCGATGAAGGAGCTGGAGATAGAAGAACCATGTTTTGCGGAATGTGCACGGGGTTATATTGGATTTTTGGCAGAAGAAATAATTAAAGGCAATAACTGTGCCCCTATTTTTGACTTGGCCAGGGAGATACTTCTGATTGTGGCAACAGAGTTGGATTATCCGGACGATTTAATGGAGTGGTATGAAATCAGCGAATTGATTGATAGACTTCAATATGATAGGGAAGCATTGGATGTTGTGGAAGAGGATGTACTTTCCTTAATCCGGGAAGCAGCCAAGCGCAGTTCAGCGTATCTATAAATATTTGTATTTATTTCTAGTTTTTGTTAACCTGTTTCTGAATAATCAAATTTTGAAGGATAGGGTATGATTATGACCAATATGACAAGAAGTCAAAAAAGGGGCAATAATAAGAAGAAATATATCATCCTGTCCCTGATTTTTGTACCATTGCTTCTAATTGCAGCGGTTTTTACTTTTGGATATCTGCAGTACAAAAGCGCATTTGAAAATTCCAAGGACGATTCGATTCTCGATGACGAACCGATCGAATTCAATCCGGTAGAGGTGACCGATGAGAAGTATAACGTCCTTATGTTGGGGATAGATGCCAGGGGAGAAGAACAGTCCAGAACGGATACGATCATGATTGCCCAGTATGATGAAAAGACAAAAGATACGAAGCTTGTCTCCATCATGCGCGATACCTATGTAGAAATACCGGGGCATGACCCCAATAAAATCAATGCCGCCCATGCTATCGGTGGAGTGGAGTTATTAAGAAAAACAATCAAGCACAATTTTGGTGTCGATCTGCACTACTATGCGATTGTGGACTTCCAAAGCTTTCCTAAGGTCGTGGATGTGGCGTTTCCGGACGGCGTGGAAATTGATGTAGAAAAAGATATGTCCAAAGGAATCGACCATGCCCTTACGGCTGGAAAGCAAACATTGAATGGCGACCAGCTACTGGATTATGTCCGGTTCAGGCAGGATTCAGAAAGTGATTTCGGGAGAGTGCGGAGGCAGCAGGAAGTGCTGAAGGTGTTAAGCAGCGAGTTTTCGGAATTGAACACTTTGGTGAAACTGCCAAAAATAATGGGAACTGCTATGCCTTATATCAAAACAACTATGGAAAACTCCCTTCTATTTAAAATTGGACCAAGCGTCCTTTTTGAGAATAAGAGTGAGATGGAATCCCTGAGAATTCCAATGGACGGAACATATACTGATGAGCGCTATGACCATGCCGGACTGGTGCTGGCGGCTGATATTGAAACGAATAAGAAGGCAATTCAGGATTTTTTGGGGGAATAGATCGAACATAGAACAGAAAAAGCAGGATTCCAAAATGGGATGCCTGCTTCTTTATGGTTTCAGCACAAGTATCTTCGCAAGTCGAAATATTTCCGTTGCAAAATTCATGAAGCCACTCTAAACTAGGTACAAATACAATGAGAAAAAGAGGTTGCTTCCATGAATCAAACAGCAAATAAAGAGCTTGGACTAGGGATTGCTTTTGCAGCGTTATCTTATATGCTATGGGGAATTCTCCCGTTATTCTGGAAATTGGTCGATGAGGTACCGGCCAGTGAGATATTGGCGCATCGAATTGTTTGGTCACTGGTCTTCATGGTAATAATTCTGCTGTTGTTAAAGAAGTTTTCGAGCTTTTTCATGGAACTGAAGGCTCTTGTAAGGAACCGGAAGCGGTTTATCGGTGTTGCCTGTGCATCCGTGTTCATCAGCATCAACTGGGGATTGTATATATGGTCCGTGAATGAGGATCGCATTATCGAGGCGAGCTTGGGTTATTACATCAATCCGTTAGTAAGCATTCTTTTGGCTGTCATTGTACTAAAAGAAAGACTGACTGTGATGCAGACCCTATCTATTATTCTAGCCGGTATGGGTGTAATGGTATTGACCGTGAACTTCGGTTCGTTTCCATGGGTTGCCATCATGCTTGCGGTTAGCTTCGCTTTCTATGGCTTGATCAAAAAGATGATCCAGCTAGGGTCGTTGGTCGGCCTGGCAATAGAGACCCTGCTTATCACCCCTTTTGCACTCCTGTTTTTAGCAGTTGTTCACGGAAATGGCGGGGGAGCATTAGGGGGAAGTATAGGTATCACGTTTTTGCTGCTCGGAGCCGGCGTGGTGACAGCCATTCCGTTGCTGCTTTTTGCTAGCGGAGCAAGGCGTATCCCACTTTCCATGATCGGACTGCTTCAATACATTGCACCGACCATCAAACTGATTATCGGTGTCTATCTGTTCCACGAACCATTTACTGGTGTGCACTTAGTTGCCTTTACATGTATCTGGCTGGCGTTGGTGTTATATACAATGACGTTGACGAAGGGCCTGCGGATGAAAAGGGCTGTTGTGTCGAGTAAGAGTGCTTAAAGGAACATAGGCTTATGTGGTATGGTCTTATCAAATGCTGAGTTTAACAAGTCTGCATTTGATAGAGCAAGAAAATCAGGAGGAAAAGTAGAAGTTATTTTAAATGTTTTTCTAAATTGTTTACTCTAAATTCTAACTTTGCTTCTTTTTCGATTATTAGATCTGTGTCAAATTTGAAGGAATCTAATCTTTCATTTGTGCTTTTAAGTCTTAAATCAATTCTCTGCATATCTTTTCTGTATTCGTGTTTAAATGCGGCAAAATCTTGCTCGAGTCTTGTTTGGCCTTGCTGTAAACTTGTTTGACCTTGCTGTAAACTTGTTTGACCTTGCTGTAAACTTGTTTGGCCTTGCTGTAAACTTGTTTGACCTTGTTGTAAACTTGTTTGGCCTTCCTTTAAACCACTAATATCAGATTTAATTTCAATGCCGTCTGCTTTTAAAACCGAAACATCAGTTTTTAATTCATTAATCCCTTGCAATATCTGTTTCAGCAATTCGTTTTCCATACTAATCATCCTCTCCAAAATAGTTTTAATCAATAGTATCATATCACACTAATTCGCCCAAAAGGTAAAATTTGAAAGTTAGCAAGTAAGTCAAAAAAGAGGTTGTAATTTTTATAATTCGGACAACCTCTTTTTTATTTGATTGGTTTTCCACTTACACAATCAACTCTTGTAAATTTCATTTGAATCCAGCCACTCCATAAACTGTTGATACGGAAAATAGGTAGTTCCGTTCAACTCGATTTTGGGAGCATTCGGATGCTTTGACAGCAAGTCTTCCACTTCACCCTTTGTAAGGTTTAAGTACAGGTGCAAGTCACTCTTTTTAATCAAAGTCGGGTAGCTAGGTGCATTTTTTTGATTTTTGAAGTTTTTCAAACCATCTCCAATAAAATAGCCTAATGCAGCTAGACCAATCCCGATCCAGAAAAAACTTATGTCCATTGATTTATCCCTCCCATTTCATTCCTATTAAATACGAGCGAGTGTGAAAAACGTTTCAAAAAGATAAAGCCACTTTCTTTCTGTTGCGAATTATTATTGTAGGTATCAAGCAGACATCCTTCTGATAAGAAAATTTCTCGATATCTTTAATATGTTGAAGATTACAGGAAAAGATAATAATGAAAAGAGGATTGTAGCATCAAATGCCGTCAATACATTGAAAGATTTAGCGGTGAAATATAAGTAGAGGGGCAGTAGTATGAACAAATTCTTATCCATAATAGTAATCGGTATACTTATCCTTTCAATGGGTTGTGCCATCGATGAGCAGGGGAATGACGAGGAAGGACTAGGCGTTGACAATGTCATCCATACTTCTGTTGATTGGGCGGATGTGGTGGTTTGGGATGACGTGAAATATCAGCTGGATGAAGGAAAGACAGCTGAGATTACAGAAGAGGATCTGGATGAGGAGCTTGGCCGCATCACTTTTACGGTAGTCGGAAGTAAGGAAAGTAATAATCCTGAATATCAGTTGAAAGATGGAGAAGCTACGATAGCAAGAAAAGGGTCTGCTGTTTATTCCATAAAGGATTTGGAGGTGGAAGACTATATCTTTGTGCAGGATCGGGTTTATAGCGCACATTGACATTTCACACCATTCACTTTACGCTGAGGATAATAATTGATCCTTGCGTTGAACCAGAAGGGTTAACGCTTTTTAATCGGAGAGTGCATGCAATTGGGAATCAAAGCTGCTTTGTTCGACTTGGATGGAACGCTTCTGAATAGAGATGCATCTGTCAAAATGTTCATTGATAGACAATATGACCGCTTATTTGAATGGATGGGTCACATATCGAAAGAAAATTTTATGGATAGATTCATAGAACTGGATAGCCGCGGGTATGTGTGGAAGGATAAGGTGTACCAGCAGTTGGTGAAGGAATTTAATATTAAGATGGCGTGGGAAGATCTGCTGGAGGATTACATTAAAGAGTTTAGAAATCATTGCGTTCCTTGTCCCCATCTCATTAGTATGTTGGAGGAATTGAAAAGCAAAAAGCTTCTTATTGGTATCATCACAAATGGTTATGGACAGTTTCAAATGGATAACGTAAAGGCGTTGGGGATCGAAACGTATATGGACCTTTTTTTAGTATCCGAATGGGAAGGAATGAAGAAGCCAGATCCGCAAATATTCCAAAAGGCATTAATGAAACTCCAACTTTCACCCGAAGAGAGTGTATTTATCGGGGACCATCCTGCTAATGATGTGAAAGCTGCTCAACAGGTTGGTATGAAAGGGATTTGGAAAAGGGATGATCACTGGAACGATGTTGAAGCGGATTATATCGTGGACGATCTGGCGGAGGTACCTTTTATAATCAAAGAATTAAATTATACAAAAAATTACATTTGACTTTAATTACTGTAACTATTAAAATTACAGTATGAGGAGGTTATCGTGTATATGAACAATCATGGTAACCAATATTTTTTAACTAAACTGTAATTTTTTTTATTTCATTTTAATGACGAGTACCATTTTATAAAAATATGTAGGGAGCGTGTAAATATATGGTCAATTTATATACTACACCAAGCTGTACTTCTTGCCGAAAAGCGAAAGCTTGGTTGGAAGAACATCATATCGACTACGTGGAACGAAACATACTTTCCGAGCCGCTTACGATCGATGAGATTAAATCTATTCTTAGAATGACAGAAGACGGGACGGACGAAATTGTTTCCACTAAATCAAAAACGTTTCAGAATTTGAATGTGAATATTGAATCACTTCCACTTAAAGAGTTGTATGGGCTAATAAGGAAAAATCCGCAAATGCTGCGCAGACCGATCATCCAGGATGAAAAAAGATTGCAGGTTGGATATAACGAGGAAGAAATTCGCAGTTTTCTGCCACGTAAGCTTCGTACATTTGTAAGCATTAGTCCGGATGGATCGCTGAAAAACGTGGTTAATAATTAGTTTTTCCTGCATATCCATGGCTTCGCCTATTTTCCTTGACACGATTTTTTGTAGCATATAATCTTAGAAAATACAGTAAAGTTTTCATTCCTTAGGAGGCAGGTCATGAACAGTGATTTTACCCTTGCCATTCACAGTTTAACTCTTCTGGCGCTGCAGCCGGACCGCATGTCTACAAGTGACGCCATTGCTGAGAGTGCAGGTGTCCACCCAGTCCGCATTCGTAAAGTATTAAGCTTGTTAAAAAGACATGGAATTATTAAATCAAAAGAAGGAACTGGTGGAGGATTTATATTTGCATTAGAATTAAGTGAAGTTAATCTCTTTGACATATATAACATTACTTCTGAAGGTGCACTTCAGCCGAAATGCCCCGATTCAAATGAACAGTGCATTGTAGGTGCGAATATGCATAAAGTCTTGTTTTCCATATTCATGGGTGCTGAAAAATACCTTGGGGAATATTTAAAGGACTATACGATTAAAGAAATAGTCAATCTTGTCAATGAAGAACAAAGCGGCTGTTAGAGAAATGTGCTTTTTCTTGATTGAAATGTAATAAAAAGAGTTACAGAACAACCATACTAGTTCAAGAAGGTGAATAGCATGTTGTCCAATAATACTTCCATATTAAATACAGGTGATTGGATTAAGGGAGAATCACGTGATGGGGAACTGGTGATCGGATATATAGAATCGATTATCCTGGACGGTGCAGTGAGTGTAACCGTGGTTACCAGCGACAATAAAGAAACAGTTGGAAAAACCATTCACATGTTAAGCAAACGGGTTAAGAAGCTGCCTGATTCTATAGTTACTAACAAAGAACAAATCCTCTTTCAAATAGACTTGGCGCTGTCTACAGGGGATGAAGAATGGTTCCATGAGCTCTCTTCGAAATTGAATTCCATGCGCCAGTTGGCTGAGGGAGTTCATTAAACAAAATAGATGCAATAGGAGGGAGCGTTAATCCAAAAAGGGTTAATGCTCTTTTTTGTTGAATTCTTATATAAGGTGTGGAGGGAAATCTTCCAAGAGTAAAGGAGGGGACTCAAATGAATCAATTAAAGCTTATTGAAACTTACAAAAGCGAACTGCAAAACTTTTCCTTGGAACAACTAAGGCATACATCGTCAGAAGGAGTTTGGTCGATCGGTCAAATGTACGACCATGTAATTCTCGTTGCCCATGAGTACCTAGATAATATGGAGGCTTGTGCAACATCAGTGGAAGAACAAAAGCTCGGAAAAACGGAGTTTGGAGAACGTCTTTTTAAAAATGGAGGATTTCCTCCAATCAAAATCAAACTGCCAGACGAACTAAATGCACCACCGAACAATTCAGATACAAGGGAAAAACTTATGAGTAGGCTGGACGAGGTTATGCAAAGGATGAGACAGTGGAAACCGAAAATAGATGACGTTAACCCGAACTATAAAGTTAAACATGGTGGATTCAGCTGGCTCAATGCTCGGGAATGGTACTACCTCGTGGGTATGCATTTTCATCATCACATGCGGCAGAAGGAAGAATTGGTGGAGAAGCTGAGGTTAAAACAAGTAAAATGACCGTGCAAACCGAAGCAAATAGTACAGGAGCTAGGTTTAGAGTATTCCAGGTGAAAACTCGTCAAAAATGGCGGGTTTTTTATTTTGTGAAGTAGCTGAAATACCTATATCAATGAAAATTTTGATATATCCACGATTCCGAAGGCGATATCAACGAAAATTTCCATATATCAACGAGAATTTTTGTTTATCAATGAAAACAAGGTCGATATCGATAAAACGCATAATTCGACAAAACACGCCAGACCTATCACCTAGACGCGTTAAAATAGTTAGATTCCACAAAGGAAATATATGTTAGAATTGCACTATAAACCCTTTTTGCCCAGCGACGAAAATTAATGATAGGAAGAGGGAGAAACAGAATGTATTCATTGTACAAAAAAACAATTGCCCTCTTTATCTGCTTCCTGGTAATCGCTATCTCCCAAGCCAACGCCGCCTTATATGAAGATATCCCTTACGAAACAATGGTCGAGCGGGCCGACCTGATAATTGTCGGGAAAATTAACGGCGCTTTTGAAGAGCGAACGGGGAAAGTGGAAGAACCTGAAGTCAAAAAAGAGTTCTATTTGGGTTTTACGGATTGGAAGATTGATGTTACTTCCTACCTGAAAGGAAAGTCCCAAGGAGATTTTATGCTAGTAACCACACCTGGAATAAAAGGGGAAACCGATGATTCCGAAGCTATTTTCCGGTACCGTTCTTCTGATTATCTATTGGATGAAATGATCGAGTCCATGGAAGAAGAACTAAATACCGAAGTCGAGGACATTCTGTTTTTCCTGGAAGAGCGAGATGGCTATTATCACCCCATTACACCAAAAGCAATTGTTCCGCTGAATATCATCTATTTGGAAGAGAACATTGATTCTAACGAGAACATTGCCCCCGAAGTATTCGAGGAAATGGAATACCTGCAAGACTATTTGAAGAAGCACCCGAAATACTCTTCCGCAACCGAACGGCAAAACTGGTATCCCTATGCTGCTGCAGTTCTACCTCTGGGATTACTGGCTTGGTATTTAAAAAGGAAGAGAGGGAAGCGCTAAATGATTAAAGATATAAAGAGGAATTGGAGTAAGGCGACATGGTTAATCGGAACAGTGGTGTCAGCGAGCCTGGTTAGGAGAATAACATGAACATAAGAAAACTAAAACAAGGAGAACAACCTCCAATGGAAATACTGCTTTTGGCCGATCCTTCAGAAGCAATTGTGAAAGAATACATAACAAGAGGTGAATGTTTTGTAGCGGAACTGGAAGAACATATTATTGGTGTTTATGTTCTTCTACCAACCAGACCTGACACGGTGGAGTTGGTAAATGTAGCAGTTTCCGAGGAGCATCATGGCAAAGGGATAGGAAGGCAACTGGTGATGGATGCGGTTGAAGCAGCCAGGTCCAAAGGTTACAAAACCATCGAACTCGGCACGGGGAATTCAAGTATCGGACAGTTGGCCCTCTATCAGAAATGTGGATTCCGGATTGTTGGAGTGGACTTAGACTTCTTTATCAAACACTATCCCGAAACTATCTATGAAAATGGGATACAGTGCAGAGACATGGTTCGGCTGGCTCAGGATTTATAAGGGGAAAATGCTATTCAAAAAGGAGAAATGTAAAATGCGTTTATCACTTTTGGGAATTTCTATTATTCTGTTTGGCATTGCACTGATTTTGACATCAAGTCGCTCAGCAACCACGTTCGGACTGGGTATTTCATTCTTTGGGTTAGTTGTTTCATTTGTTGGATGCTTCGGCGGTGAGATTAACAAAGTAAAGTCAGTATCAAACAAATAATGGCCTATCGTCAGGCGTGACTGCAAATGAAGCTTTGCCTGCAAAACTTGCGGCAGAGAGAATCGGAAGGTTAAAGAGATAGATTGGCGGGAGTATGAAAGGTTGCAGAAAGGTAAAGAGGAAAGTTGCTGAATGCAACGGGATGTTTCTACACTAACAGGAGGAATTAGATGAAACCTACAGGAAATTCGACGCTACCACGCGGCAAAGAAACCTTGGTCCCGGTTGGAGAGTCTAGTTTATACACAAAACTTTATGGTAAAAGAAATAACAACCCGACAGTCATCATGGATGCCGGATATGGAGACTATTCGAAAGCATGGGAACCAATCATACCTGACATCTCTAAGGTTACACAGGTTCTCGTATATGATAGAGCAGGACTAGGCAAAAGTCCAAAAAGCCCCAAGCCGAGAACAAGCAACCATATGGTGGCAGAATTGAAAGAGCTTTTAACAAACCTGGACATTGAGCCTCCATATATCCTGGTCGGCCATTCCTTTGGCGGCGTGAACGTCCGAATTTTTGCTGAGCAATATCCACAAGATGTTGCGGGTAAGGTTCTGGTGGATTCTACCCCGGAGGATTACAGGGAGCGGTTTCTGCCAACCATGTCCGAAGAGTTCCAGGCAGCCTACAACCAACAATTCATCCATGAAGGAAATTATGATGAATTTATGGAAAGCTTGAAACAGCTTAAAGAATGCAAAAAGAAATTAGAAGTTCCTGTCATTGTATTAGCTGCTGGTAAGAAAGCTCATTATTCGAAAGAATCACAGGAATTATGGAATGCCATGCAAAGGGAAATAGCCGATATTTCTACCCACGGTGAGCTTGTGATGGCGGAAAATAGTGCCCATTACATACAGAACGATGCGCCTGATGTGGTAATACGAGCTATTAAGAGACTGTTAGACTGTTTGTAAGAATAACATACCGATTCTTCTAACTAAATCATTAGTAATCCTAATAAGAAAGAGGTGCACGATGACATTTCCAATTCTAGAGACAGAGAGATTAATCTTAAGGCAAGTGACACAAGACGACGCCGGAAGTCTATTAACCTACCTATCGGATCCTGATGTGATGAAGCACGTCGGACTGGATCCATTCGAGACCATAGATGATTCTTTAGGGGAGATTTCCTGGTACGACTCCATTTATCAAGAGAATACCGGGATCAGGTGGGGGATCACCCTAAAGGGGAGGTCATCGGCAGTTGCGGCTTCCTAAAAATGGCTGCACAACATTTCCGTGCTGAAGTCGGAACCGAACTAAGCAAAGATTACTGGGGACAAGGCATTGCGAGCGAAGCGTTGGAAGCTGTGCTCCAATACGGGTTCCTTCAATTGAATCTTCAAAGAATAGAGGGACTGATCGAACCTGCCAACCTATCTTCCAAAAAGCTATTCGAAAAACACGGCTTTGTGTGTGAGGGGCTGCTAAGGAAGTATGAATATACTTGTGGAAAATTCGATGATCTATACATGTATTCTTTGTTGAAAGAGGAGTTTTCTGGAGTGTAAATAAGGAGGGGGTTTTTTGAAATACTTCTTTGAAAAAATAACGGATCATGTTTATGGATTTCTCTTATGGGATGAATCGTGGAATTCCTATAATAACTGTTATTTTCTAATGGGAGAGAATGGCTGCACACTTATTGATTCAGGTAAAGAGGAGCACTTCGATTATCTTGAAGCTGCCATGAAAGAACTCAATCTGGATAAAGGGGGAATTTCCGCATTCATCGCTACGCACGGTCACAAAGACCATATTGGCGGCCTTTCCTTTTTAGAAAAGGTAGATAGCTATATTCATAGGAAAGATCTCAGCCTACTGCCGGATAAGCTGAAAGCCAATCTTACAGGAACGCTCCGTGGAAATGGTGCGGCTATCAGGGGGTTGGAGTGTACACTTCTTGGTCATCATACTCCCGGCTCTGTCGCTCTTTTTCATCGAGAAAGTGGTGTTCTGTTTTGCGGAGACCATCTTTGTTTCTTTGGTGAGCCTTTGCCGGATGAAAAAGTGGTGAGTAACGGTAAAGAAATGCAAGAAAAATATGTAAAATTCATCTCGGAGTGGGCTAATAACGAGGAGATGAGAGTTAAGCATGATTTTGATTTGTTTATGAATGGGTTACAGATACTACGGAAGTTTGATGCTAAGTATCTTTGTACGGGGCATGGGGTTGTAATAAAGGATGATGTGGATTCATTCTTATCGGACCTGATCCAAGCTGGAAGTTAAAAAATGATTGGAGGGATAGTGCTATGTCAGCACTAGTTACTTATCCTTTACTAGTAATAATAGGATTACTTATTTTAATTGTTGCTACCACAAGTAAAATTTCTGGGATGAAATTTATGCTAATGGGAGTCAGCATTATTTTAGTGGGTGGAGTATTAATATTAGATGAAAACTCGGGATTGGCAGGATTTGAATATCTCATATTGTTTACAGGAATTATTTTTGGAGTTATTGGTTTTGTAAAAGAGAACTAATTTCTGTACATGATTTAATCATTACAAAAGTATGACAAATATTACAGTGATAAACCGTTTGGGAAAACGCAAACTTCTTCCTACGCTCGTAAACTACTTTTCATTCAACCTAATTGATATACATACTATAAGTATCAATCTACGTAAAAATGTTAAAGGTAAGCCAGCAAACCTCTGAGAAGGCTGATTTAATGGTACATCCTGCATTGAAATTCCCTCAATATAACCTAACTTTAAACCACCTGTAACACTAAAAAGATAACATATTGGTACAATATTACATATAAAGTTATTTTATGAAAAGAGGTTATTTTATGGGGAAAGCAATATTGAATAATGAGGATCTGTACAGAATGCTGGACGAGTTTCTTAGGGATTCTAAGTCCTTTTGGGAGGGCTTTTACGAAGATAGAAGCATGGATATCCCTTTCTTTAAAATTCAGGGGCCAGATGAGAATCTAGTATCCTATTATGAGAATGTTCTTCTGCCGGAGCGGGTGCTGGAGTTGGGCTGTGGTCCTGGTAGGAATGCCATCTATATGACTCAAATGGGCAGCAGGGTGGATGCATTGGATATTTCAGAGAATGCCATCAGCTGGGCAAAGGAACGGGCGGAGGCGGAAAGAGTGGCAATCAACTTCCATTGTACATCCGTCTTTGATTTTGAATGTGAACCGCATTCCTATGATTTCATCTACGATTGCGGACTCCTCCACCATTTGCCACCTCATCGCCGTATCGCTTACCTTGAAATCGTGAAGAAAGCATTAAAGAATGACGGGCACTTCGGCATTGTAAGCTTCAATACGAAAGGGGCACCAGATACACCCGATTGGGAAGTGTATGCAGAAAAGAGCATGAAGGGTGGAATCGGGTACTCGGAGGAAAGATTGAAAGAGGTATTTGCAAACGATTTCCAAGTAATTGAATTCAGGGAAATGAAGAAAATGGACCAGGAGAGCGGAAGGTTCGGCGAGGATTTTCTTTGGGCCGGTTTGATGCGGGTGCAAAGGGATAGATGATGGAGGAGCTACTATGAACAAGAATCAAAATGTAGAGCTGATTAAACGATTCTATCATGAGATGTGGAATCAATTTGATAAAAGCATTTTCCCGGAACTGCTGACAAAGGATTTTCGATTCCGGGGCTCATTGGGGAAATATACAACGGGTTATAAATGCTTTAGGGAGTATGTAGATTTTATTCAGAATGCCTTTCCGGATTTCCATAACCATATCGAGGAGATTATCAGTGAAGGGAATAAGTCGTTTGCGCGACTGACCTATAAAGGTACGCATCACGGGGAGTTATTTGGTATTAAACCGACTAATAAACTGATAGAGTATTCTGGTGCTGCAGTCTTTCATTTCAAAAATGAAAGAATTTCAGAAGTGTGGGTTTTAGGGGATATTTATGGTTTAGTACAACAATTGAAGGATGATAAAGGATAGATTCAAAGGGGATCATGATGGATTACAAAATTGTATTTTTCGATGTGGATGGAACGATAACACATCATGAAGATGGCAGTATTTCGGCTAGAACGAAAAAGGCAATACAGGGGCTAAGGAATAAGGGGCTGAAGGTGGTCGCGGCAACCGGAAGGCCGTTATCCATGTGCAAAGAAATCAGGGAACTTGGAATAGATACTTTCATTACAGCGAATGGTGCCTATGTGAAGCATCAGGACCTTGTTTTACATAAAGTTCCGTTGGATCAAAAACACATAAAAGAAGTGTTTGATTTTGCATATTCCGAGAATCATGCTTTGTCCTTTTACACAGAGAATTTCAGCATGAACGGCATTAACGATAAGACGGTACTGGAAGCCCTCAAGGAAACCTTGTCATTGAAGGAGTACCCAGCTATAAATGAACGGATCTATGAGGAAGAGGTCTATCTGATGTGCCTGTTTGCAACTGATGAAATGGTAGAAGCCTATCTTCATAGGTTTCCACATCTTTCTTTTAGGAGATGGCATCCTTATGTGTTGAACGTTTTACAGGAGGATGTATCGAAGTCATTGGCTATCCTCATGGTTTTACAGCATTTCGGGTTTGACCAGTCGGAGGCCATTGCATTTGGTGATGGGGAGAATGATATCGACATGCTGGAGTTGGTCGGACTTGGCATTGCCATGGGGAACGGGAGCGAAAACCTGAAGTGCGTGGCAGATTTCGTGACGAAGAAGTCGAGTGAAGATGGAATAGAGTATGCGTTGAAAATGTACGGGATTATCTGATTGTTTTAGGGTTGGAGTAAAAGAAGTGAGTTTCCTGATATTTGAAGGCCAACTACAGAATAGAGTAAGATAGGTCTATTTATTATGAATCAACAAAGAAGTCCACTAATAAAATTTTGTGGGCTTCTTTTTGCATTTTTTCAAAAAATTTTCAATTAAAATGAAACCTAAGCGTTACTTAATCGTCTTAGCATCAGAAAAATAGGGGGTGAGATAATTTGAGCAACCTAGATCGAAAAGAATCTGTATTCCTTAATGATAGAAATGCCTGGTTTGAGGAAATCATGGATGAATTCGGGGAAAATCTTACAAAGTTAGCTTACACCTATGTGAAAGACTGGAAAATAGCTGAAGATGTGGTTCAGGATGTTTTTATCATTTGCTATAAGCAATATGAAAATCTGGAATCTATCACGTCATTCAAATCATGGATCTATCGGATTGCCATAAACAAATCAAAGGATGTTCTAAAAAGTTCAAGCATTAAAAGAATGATAATGAATCCGAACCTGTTTCAATTTTTCCGTGCAAAGGACCTCTCACCAGAGATGGCAATGATCAAGCGGAGTGAGGAGGAGATCCTTTCTTTGTGTGTGCTTGCTCTTCCTCTGAAATACCGGGAAGTGATTTCCCTTCATTATTATGAGGAATTTCAGATTGAAGAAATTAGCAAAATACTAAACATGAACAGGAATACGATTAAAACGAGATTGAATAGAGCGAGGGGCAAGTTGAAAACCATGATGGAAAGGTGCGATATGGATGAAGATTAAGCTTAAAAGTTTGCGTAAAGCGATGGATGCGACGACTCATAGCGGGCAGCATTTTTCAGAAGAACAAAAAAATAATATAAGAGCTGTGATTAATTCTGGGGGACATTATAATTTTCACAAACCTAGAAGGTTTCACGTATTCGCAATGACTGGTGTGTTAATTGCTGTCCTCATATTATTTGTGTCTAGTCAATTTGATTTAATGGCTTCGATTAGCAGGGGATCAGATCAAGGAGATCATATGGTAAGTATGCCAGAAGATATTCCCGGTTTTGTTCAGGAGAGTGACATCGGACTTGTTGATTGGAATAGAACAGCGGAGCCATTTGGCAGGAATTTGGTGGGCAATGAAAATAAATCAGGTGTTATTGGGATGGATATGCCGAGTCTGGAGGCGCAGAAATGGATGTGGCATCTATGGGGTACTGATGCGGAGGAATTGACGGTAGTAGGATTTCATCGGGAATCCCAAATCGTTCATCCACTTCTCCTGAATGGAAATGGCTGGACTACAGAATTGGCTGGAGAAAATAATGGTGCCGATCAGCATATTCCATCCTCGGTTAAAATTCCGGAACGTGGGGAATGGGCAATCCTGCTTTACGCAGACGGGGAATTGTTTGATGTATTGGTTTATGAATTTTTGGAGTAATGATATTAGTGAAGTCTTAACTACGGAAACACAAAAAAGCAGAGCCGTGATTGGCTCTGCCTTTCCTTTTACAACCCTGCCGAAAGCAATATGCTTCCCTCAGGCAACTCGTTGCCCTTCTCAGGCTCCAGGGTGATCGCTATCGTATCCCAGTCCTGTTGTTCAGCTTGATCTACTTTATAGAAGACGTAGCCCTTGCCGTTTTCATCCACCGTGAAGTCACCAGCAGGTATCGGCGCACCGTCCTTCAGCAGCCATACCTGGTACACTTCCGTTCCTGTGAGCTCCGGCAGTTCCTGTGTCTGGATCATGACGGATAGCTCCTGATTCTGTTTGAAGAGGGCGGCAAATCCCTTTCCACCTGCGTCAGAGGGTTCGAGTGCTACGACACTATCCGGCTGTGTGAGCTCCTGATCATCTGTTGCACCTTCCTTGTCCTCCTGCATCAGGAAGTAGCCGTTTCCTAGCAAGGATATGATAAGCGATGCTGCCAACAACCCAGTCAGCCATGGCTTCGAGTTATTGCCCGTTTTTTTTCTGAAAGGCGTTGGAGTTGCAACAGGCGTTGGTGTATCAACCGGTGCCGGTTCAACCTTTTCCTCAGCAAATACATTGCCCAGGATTCTATCTTTCATTTCTACTGGGGGAGTTACCGGGTCGGAAAGAAAAGCCATGTCTCCAAGCACTTCCTGGAGTTCTTCGAGTTCTTCCTGACATTCCGGACATGCAGCTGCATGCTGTTCGAATTCTTCTCTCTCTTTATCTGTTAAGTGCCCATTAAAATAATCCAAAAGCAAGTCACACTTCTGACTCATATGCTCCCCCTCCTCTCTCCGTCTGAAATCAATGTCTGCTTTAACTTTTTCAATGCCAATCGTAGTCTTCCTTTCACCGTACCGAGCGGGATGCCGGTCTTTTCGGCTATTTTCTGCTGGGTATATCCTTTAAAGTACATATAATGTACCATTTTTTTCTGATCGTCCGATAAGGTGGATACCGCTTTTCTGATTTCATCGCGCTGTTCGTTCCACTCTGTCTGGCCTTCTGTCGAGTCTGTCGATTCCAGGAAAGGCTCGATGTCTTCAATCGGGGTGCTCTGGGTTCGTGTTCTTTTGCGGATGATATCCAATGCCCTGTTTCTTGCCATGGTGAAAAGCCAAGATGAGAACTTGCCCTTGGCGGAATCATAGATCCCGTTTCCCTGCCATAGCTTGATGAAGACATCCTGCATCGCTTCTTCTGCAATTTCCTGATCACCGGTCACTTTCATCAAAAAGGAATATAGAATTCTCTCATACCTATCGTAAAGCTCTTCAAGAGCGACCTTATCCTTGCCCCTTACCCGCTCATAAAGGAGTGCGTCCTTATTCTGCATAGAATTTCTCCCTCTTTATTTGATTGCTTTCATTATACCCTTTAGTGTCTTTAATAAAGAAGAAAAGACATTCTATTCTTCTAACGTTTCCATAGGGATTTTGGATGCATTTTTCATACCAGATATTGTTGACTTGACTCTATTCCAATCCTAGCGTAACTTTATAAATATTGCAGTTTTTTTGCACCGGAGGAATGAAGATGCAAGTTAAAAAAGTGTTGAACAACAATGTCCTCATTGCCACCCACCCGGAGTACGGCGAAGTGATTCTTACCGGTAAGGGAATCGGATTCGGAAAGAAGGCGGGAGAGGATATAACAGTCGAGCACGCTGAGAAGTTTTTTGTGCTCAAAAGTGAGGACGAGCAGAACCAATATAAGCAACTGCTTGATTATATAGATGAATCGTTTATCGGCCTCATGAATGAATGCATGGAAATGGTCGAGGCCAGGTTTCAGGTGAAACTGAATGAGCATATCCATGTCGGGCTGACAGATCACTTGTATTTTGCTGTAAAAAGAATTCAGCAGGGTCTCGATATCAAGAACCCTTTTTTAAAGGAAACGGAGCTTGCCTACCCGAGGGAATATGCAGCAGCATTGGAGATTGTCGAATGGCTGAAGGTCAAGCTGGATCTTGCGATTCCGGAGGGGGAGATTGGCTTTATCACCCTGCACATCCACAGTGCCCTGACGAACCGGGACCTGGCAGAAATCAACCGCCACACCCAGCTGATCAACGATATGGTGACGGTGATTGAGGATTCCTTGAAAATTAAGATTGACCGGACAGATATTAATTATCTGCGCCTCGTACGCCATTTTCATGCGTCGATCGAACGAGTGCAGACAGACCAGTTCCGTCCCGATCAGCAGGAAATCCTCGCAAAAGTGTTGCGGGAGGAATATCCCGTATGCTACAATCTAGCATGGAAATTGATAAAAATAATGCAGCAGAAATTGCAGAAGTCTGTGCCGGATGCAGAGGCCGTCTATTTGACTCTCCATTTGCAAAGGCTTTCTAAACAATAGAATAAGACCTAAATACAACGTTTTTTTCACGTGTTACTGGTGATGCAGGCATGAGAGGAAGAAAAGCTGTACAAAGAGTGGTAGACCAGACATCTACCGCGCTTTCGCGTACACTTTCTTGATTCTCATGCCTTTTTTGTTGTTCGGAACTTTTCTGTCATGCATGAAGGATACTTAGGAGGAAAAAAGCTATGTTTAAGAAATCATTCGGTTTGCTGCAGCGAATCGGTCGCGCATTGATGCTTCCGGTGGCCCTGCTGCCAGCTGCGGGGATTCTACTTGCATTCGGTAATGCAATGCAAAACCCGAATCTTGTCAGCCGTCTTTCATTTCTAGAGGCGGATGGTATCATTTTACTTGCAGAAATTATGGAACAGGCAGGAAGCATCGTCTTCTCGAACCTGCCATTATTATTTGCCATCGGGGTGGCCATCGGTCTCGCCAATGGTGATGGTGTTGCCGGACTTGCGGCAATGATCGGGTACCTGATCATGAACGTGACGATGAGTGTCATAAGTGGCGTTACTGCAGACCAGGTTGGAAGCGATCCGGCACTTGCCAATGTACTTGGGATACCAACCCTGCAGACCGGTGTATTCGGCGGTATTATAGCCGGGGTGCTCGGAGCATATATGTACAATAAGTTCTACAATATTGAATTGCCATCTTATTTGGGATTCTTCGCTGGTAAGCGTTTTGTTCCTATCATTACAGCGGCATCCGCATTAGTATTGGGTGTTGTGATGAACTTCATCTGGCCTTTTGCACAAGAAGGGCTTAATACGTTCTCTTACTTTATGACAGAATCAAACCGTACGTTGGCTGCCTTTATTTTCGGGGTGATTGAACGTTCCTTGATTCCATTTGGCTTGCACCATATTTTCTACTCGCCGTTTTGGTTTGAGTTTGGTTCCTACACAAATGCGGCTGGTGAAATTGTCCGCGGCGATCAGCGTATTTTCATGGAGCAGGTAAAAGACGGAGCGGAACTTACTGCAGGTACCTTCATGACCGGTAAATTCCCGTTCATGATGTTCGGTTTGCCGGCAGCAGCTCTAGCAATCTATCACTGTGCACGTCCTGAGCAAAAGAAATATGTTGCAGGAATCATGGGTTCTGCAGCTTTAACATCATTTTTGACTGGTATCACTGAACCGCTTGAATTCAGTTTCCTGTTTGTTGCACCAGTACTATTCGGGATCCATGCAGTATTTGCGGGACTTTCCTTTATGGTGATGCATATGTTGGATGTGAAAATCGGGATGACCTTCTCCGGGGGCGTCATCGACTATATCCTATTCGGTGTTCTGCCTAACCAAACTGCTTGGTGGCTAGTGATTCCAGTAGGACTGGCGTTTTCTGTTATCTACTACTTCGGATTCCGTTTTGCAATCAAGAAGTTCAACCTGATGACTCCTGGTCGTGAAGAAAAAGTGGAAGAGTCACAAGAAAATGCAGCAGGCGGTTCTTTGGATCTTCCATACGGCGTACTGAAAGCACTTGGTGGAAAAGAGAACCTGGCAAACCTGGATGCATGTATCACGCGTCTTCGCGTAAGTGTAAGAGACGTGGATCAGGTAGATAAAGAGCAGTTGAAAAAGCTTGGCGCTGCTGGCGTCATGCAGATTGATAAAAACATCCAGGCAATCTTCGGACCTCGTTCTGAAATCATCAAAGGGCAGATCCAGGATATCCTTAGCGGGAAAACTCCGGTGAAGGAAGAAGTGGCAGCAACTATTGAACCTGTTGCAGTAGCTTCAACTGATACAGAAATCGTGATACCGATGAGCGGCAAACTTCTGCCGATCTCTGAAGTACCTGACAAAGTTTTCTCCCAAAAAATGATGGGCGACGGCTTTGCAATTGAACCGACGGAAGGTACTGTCGTATCACCTGTAGCCGGAACAATCATTAACCTATTCCCAACCAAGCATGCAATAGGAATTGAAACTGCTGACGGCAGAGAGGTTCTCGTGCATGTGGGAATCGACACAGTCAACCTGAAAGGTCGCGGCTTTGAAAGCCTGATCGAGCAAGGAGACAAAGTGGAGCAAGGACAGCCATTATTGAAAGTTGACCTAAACATCATCAAAAGCGAAGCAACTTCCACCATCACACCTATCATCTTTACGAATCTAGCTGCTGGCGAAGCGGTTGAGATCAAGGACGGAAAGGTGAGCTTTGGGGAGAAGGGCAGAGTTGAGGTAGTGAAGAAATAGGAATTGTAGGGGCCTGACCCTCAAGCAGCTTTAAAGCGTTGAGGGTCAGGCCCCTTTTCTACATCAAAAGTCTTACGAAAATTCAATCTATTCACTGAAGAATCCTCTATGCTAAACCCGTATCCTTAATTTAAAGAGAATAGTTAAAGAAGGCGGGGTTTGTGATGAAGAATTATATTTGTGATACATGTGGAGTTCAATACGAAGGCACGTTACATCAACCGGATTTTTGCAGAATATGCACTGAAGAAAGGCAGTATGTGAGTCCGGATGGCCAGTCATGGACAACTTTGGAGGAGATGAAACAAAAAGAATATCAAAATGTCATTCAAATGGAAGAGCAAGGTCTATATAGTATAAAAACCTCACCCGAATTTGCAATTGGGCAAACAGCGTACCTTGTGCAGAATGCAGGGTTTAATGTGCTGTGGGATTGCATCACCTATTTGGATGAAGCGACAGTCAGGGAGGTTGAGTCGCTAGGGGGAATACATGCCATTGCGCTTTCGCATCCTCATTATTATTCAACCCAGGTTGAATGGGCAGAAGCGTTCGATGTTCCCATCTATATTCATCAGGATGACAAAGAATGGGTGATGCGACCAAGTGAGCGCATCAAATTCTGGTCAGGGGAATCACTGGAATTGGCACCCGTTATTACCTTGCACAGGTTAGGAGGACATTTCAAAGGTGGAGCGGTAATGGAATGGAAGAATGGGAACGAGGGAAAAGGTGTACTTTTGACTGGTGATGTAATCCAAGTGGTAGCGGACCGGAACTGGGTGAGCTTCATGTACAGCTATCCGAATCTCATTCCGTTGTCGGCCGCAAAGGTGGAAGAAATAGCAGTTAAAACTAAAGAGTTGAAGTTTGATAGGTTGTATAATGCTTTTCACCGGGTAGTAATGGAGGATGCCCATGAAGCGGTGCAGCGTTCAGCGAAGAGGTATTTGGATGCTTTGAGCGGGAGATTGTTTTAATAAGTGATGTTTTTGCTAAAAATGTAAATGGTCCAGAAAATGAAATTTCCGAGGGGACTCCCGTCGCTCAGCTTATTAACTATAATAATTCGCAGAGTTTTTTTAAGAATATGGGGGTCTCTTCCAAAAATCATTATAAATCCCTATTTTTATACAATTATCGCTATTATTTGGAAGGAAATTCAGTCCTATTAGATTATTTTGTAAATAGTAATCTTATCTATAATTAGAAGAGTATGACTATTACATAACCAAAGGAGCTGTTTTGCCTTGAAGAGAACATTCCAGAAGCTTGGGAAAAATGTATTGGCAGGGACGATGGCGTTATCGGTACTGGCTACTCCAGCATTAGGAGGTGCGGTAGATGCTGCACCAAAAGGAGATAAGGACAAACAGGGGAAGCATGATGTAGAACTGAGAATCTTGGGAACAACGGATATTCACACCCATCTCGTCAACTATGACTATTACAAGGATGCAGAAACGAATGAGTTCGGTCTGGCAAAAACGGCAACATTGATCAAAGAGGCAAGAGCAGAAGTGAAAAATACCTTATTGTTTGATAACGGGGACCTGATTCAGGGAAATCCGCTTGGCGATTATAAAGCGAAAGTGGATGTGCTCGAGGACGAGGAAATGCATCCGGTTTTTCAAGCGATGGAATTGTTGGATTATGATGCGGCGACTTTAGGAAACCATGAATTCAACTATGGGATGGACTACTTGGATGAGGTGCTTGATGATGCACCGTTCCCGTATGTAAGTGCCAACGTGTTCAAGGATGATGGCGATGATGACCCAACCAATGATGAACATTATATTAAGCCCTATCAAATCATCAAAAAGAAAATGATTGACGAAAAAGGAACGAAACAAGTAATTCGTGTTGGAGTAATCGGGGTAGTGGCGCCTCAGATAACCCAATGGGACAAGGCGCATCTTGATGGCAAAATCATTACAAAGGATATAGTGAAGTCAGTGGAGGCAAACATTCCGAAGATGAAAAAGGATGGGGCGGACCTTATCATCGTTCTTGCCCACTCCGGTGTTGGTGATGCGGAGTATGCAGAGATGGAAGAGAATGCGACATATGATCTGACAAAGGTGGAAGGTGTGGATGCAATCATCACCGGACACAACCATCTTACTTTCCCGGGTGGATTTAAGGACCTGCCAGGTGTTGATACTGAAAAAGGTACCATCAATGGCGTGCCTGTTGTGATGCCTGGTAACTGGGGCAACCAGCTTGGTGTAATGGACCTGACGATCTCCAAGGTGAAAGGTGATTGGAAGGTGAAGGATTCAGTGTCCAGTCTGAAGCCGATCATGGATAAGAATAAGAACAGTTTGGCTGATCCCGATCCTGCAGTGTTGGCTGCGGTAAAAGAAGCGCATGAAGGAACGGTCAACTATGTGCGTCAGGCAGTGGGAACGACAACTGCTGATATCCACAGCTACTTCGCCCTTGTGCAGGATGATCCATCCATTCAGATTGTAACAAACGCTCAAAAGTGGTATATCGAAAAGCAACTGCAGGGAACAGCGGATGAAAATACGCCAATTCTTTCTGCAGGTGCACCATTTAAGGCTGGCGGGAGAAACGGTGCCAGCTATTACACGTACATTCCTGCCGGGGAAATTGCGATAAAGAACGTGTCCGACCTTTACTTGTATCCTAACACGGTTGCGACTGTAAAAGTGACTGGTGCTGACGTGTTGGAGTGGCTGGAGATGTCTGCCGGCCAGTTCAAGCAGATTGACCCAAATGCTTCTGCAGTACAGCCGCTGATCAACACAGATTTCCCGACTTACAACTATGATGTCATTGATGGTGTAACGTATGAAATCGATGTAACGGAGCCTGCGAAATACGACAAGGATGGAAAAGTCATCAACGCGGAAGCAAACCGTATCAAGAACCTGCAATACAACGGTGCACCGATTGATTTTGCTCAGGAATTCATCGTCGTAACAAACAACTATCGTGCAAGCGGAGCCTTCCCTGGCGTGAGAAACAACACGGGAGTGGAGCTCTATCCGGACGAGAACCGTCAGGCGATTATCGACTACATCCGTGAGCTTGGAACCATCGATCCATCTGCAGATGGCAACTGGACATTCGCACCAGTTGGCGGAGAAGTTGATGTGTCATTTGATTCTTCTATGGATGCTGTAGAGTCACTTCCGGAAAGCAACGTCATTCGCTACGATGGAGAAGCGGAGAATGGTTTTGGAAAATACATTCTGCAGCTTCCGACTGAACAGTAATAACCAATAAGAAGAGAGTGCTTATCATTGGCACTCTTTTTTTTTATTTTGATCTACTAACCTTTTTATAGAAACTGCACAATAACTGCAAATTTTTTGGGTAAGGGTATAAATATACCAAATTAATTCAAGTTTTTACGGAGGTGCTTATAGAGTGTCAGATTATAAGAAGGATAGTATTTCACTGAAAGGAGCAGTTGGATTAGGCACTGGCGTGATGATCAGCGCTGGGATATTTGCTCTGCTAGGACAAGTAGCAGAACTTGCAGGGTCTTGGTTCCCGCTTATTTTCATTGGAGGAGCAATCATTACCGCATTTAGTGCTTATTCTTACATAAAAATGAGCAGCGAATACCCTTCTGCGGGAGGAATTGGAATGTTTTTGGTGAAGGCTTATGGAAATGGAACTATAACAGCATCAGCTGCTTTACTCATGGCGATTTCCATGGTCATTAATCAAAGTTTGGTTGCTAGGACATTTGGAACCTATACGTTGCAAATTTTTGGCGTAGATGAATCAAGTTTTCTTGTTCCTCTTCTTGGAGTAGGACTGCTTACATTCGCTTTTCTAGTGAATATAACTGGAAATAGATTTATCCAATCTTTTACCTCGATAGTTTCCCTTTTAAAAATTGCAGGATTGGCTATTTTTGCGATTGTAGGGTTATGGATTGCAGGCTTTTCGATTGAAGGGGCTGATGGTGGAGGAGGCAACAGTTCTGTTGAGCAGACTTTAGTTAGCGCAATAGCTGCGATGGCCTTGACGATTCTTTCCTTTAAAGGGTTTACCACCATTACCAATAGCGGTTCCGAAATTACCAAACCTAAGAAAAATGTTGGCAGAGCCATTATGATTTCTATTTCTATCAGTGCACTCATTTATGTACTACTAGCTTGGGCAGTCTCAAGCAACCTTTCATTAAATGAAATTATTGAAGCGAAAGATTATGCATTAGCTGAAGCAGCAAAGCCGGTGTTAGGTGATTATGGTCTCTGGTTTACTGTTGCCATCGCCATAATTGCTACAATCTCCGGCATCATCGCCAGTGTATTTGCCGTCTCACGAATGCTGGCTATGTTAACGGATATGAAATTGATCCCTCATAAACATTTTGGTATGCCGGGTAGTATTCAAAAACACACCCTTGTTTATACCATTGTTTTAGCGATGCTGTTAACCATCTTATTTGATTTAAGCCGCATTGCCTCCATGGGAGCGATTCTTTACCTAGTAATGGATATCATCATCCACTGGGGAGTATTCAAGCATCTTCGTGAAAAAGTTGGAGCGAATTCTGCTATTGTATTAAGTGCACTAATCTTTGATGCGCTTGTACTTGGTGCCTTTATTTCAGTTAAAATTTCCACAGATCCTTTAATAGTTGTCCTATCCATTATTTTTATGATGTTGATTTTTGTAGGTGAAAGAGTATTTCTACGAAAAACGGATAGTGGTAAGTAAAAAAGAAAGGGGGCCTGACCCTCACCGCTTTAAAGCGGTGAGGGTCAGGCCCCTTTTGGTTTATTTAGAGGACTTTTCCCCTTTACATGGAATATTTAGTATAACGAAAGAAAAAGGAGAGTGCAGATTATGAATCTAGTCGTTCTGGGTGCACATTGCGGTGACGCTGAAATACAGGCGGGTGCGATTGCGCACAAGTATGCAAAGGCTGGTCATAGGGTGACATTTGTCCATTTGACTGCAGGGGAAAAGGGGAATCCTCCGGGATCTTCAATTGAGGAATACAGAGAGCAGAAAATCAGGGAGTCGGAGAAATCGGCTGCTGTTCTTGGAGTGGATACGATCACGCTGGATTACAGGGATGCCGAGCTTACCTTTAGTGATGACATTGTGACACGGGTTGCGACGCTGATGCGGGAGCTGAAGCCGAAAACGGTGATTACCCACTGGGAGAACAGTATTCATCCCGATCACGCCCTGTGTGCGCAGATTGTTCAGGCAGCCCAGTTGAAGGCGGGGCTTCCAGGTTTCAATCTCGACGGATTGCCTGCCCATTTTTATAACTATTTTCATAGTGAGAACTGGGAGGACATGGAGGGATATGTGCCGGACATTTTTGTGGATGTGTCGGAGGAGTTTGATACATATCTAGAAGCGCTGTCCCAGTATTGGTTCGTGATGAATTCCAAGTCGTTCCGCTATTATGACTACTACCAGGCACTTGGTACGGTACGAGGCTGTGTGAACCGGACCAAGTATGCGCAGACACTGAAATATCCTACAGGATTAAACGTAAGAAAAGGCCCTGCCATTCCGGGGTTCAATCTATGAGGAGGCGTATATGAAGATGACAACTTATCGGTATTATCAGTCGGGGGATGAAAAGCAGATTGTGGAGCTGTGGAACGCAAGTCTTGGAAAGGATCCAATTACCTCTAAACGTTATCGTAATCTGGTACTGCTGGATGCAAACTTTGATCCGCGTGGCCTTCGTTTGGCTTTTGAAGAGGAAAAGCTTGTCGGCTGTGTGTATGCAGTGAGAAGATTGCTGCCGATGTATGGAACCGACCTTGAAGCTGATAATGGCTGGATTCCGTTCTTTTTTGTCGATTCTGATGTGCGGCGAAATGGGGTTGGAAAGAGACTGATGGAGGATGCGGTCGCTTTTCTGAAAAATGAGGGGCGCTCCAATATTTTCTTTTCATCCTATGCTCCGAACTACATTTTACCTGGAATTGATGAGAAGGCTTATCCGGAAGCATTTGCTTTCCTGCAGAGTGAAGGATTTGCAAGGCTCTATTCTCCTGTTGCCATGGATAAAAGCTTGTTAGGCTATGAGATTTCCGAATCTGTAAAAGCTTTGAAGCGAAGCAGGCAGGAAGAGGGATATACTTTTTCTAGGGCGGAGGATAAGGACCTCTATGAAGTGATTCTTTTCGCGAATGAAAAGTTCAATCCGGATTGGGGACGTGCCATCCGCGAGGGGATTCTGCAAGGCCTGCCATTGGAAAGAATTCTAGTTGCCCGAGATAAAGGGAAGGTAGTCGGCTTTTGTATGTATGGCGGGTATGAAGGAGTGCCAGACCGGTTTGGCCCGTTTGGCGTCGACCCGGACCAGCAGGGGAAAGGGCTTGGGAAGATCCTTCTGTCCGACTGCCTTCAAAGTATGCGAGCGGAAAGTCTTCATTCAGCCTGGTTCCTTTGGACGGGCGAGCAGACGACAGCAGGGCATCTTTATAAGAAGAATGGGTTTGAGATTACGAGGAAGTTTCATGTGATGAAGAAGATTATTGGTGATTGATCCACAAGAGTGGGGGAATGTACCTTCCGAATATGAATAAGATTAACTAAAACAAGAGAAGAGGGTTGATTATGGGGAAAAAACCGATTATTGGAATTACGTCTCATGTAGAGTTGGATTATCGGCACAGTCTATCGAACGATTATGTGCAATCCATTATCCAGGCTGGTGGGATACCGGTTATTTTGCCAATAGGGGTAGATTCTGATGTAGTTCAGCTGGTGGATAAGATCGATGGACTAGTTTTGGCGGGGGGAGGGGATATCGATCCCATGCTGTTCGGTGAAGAGCCGCATCCCAATTTAGGAATGATTTCACCTGGGAGGGATAGCTTTGAGCTGGCGATTATAGAAAAAATGCTGGCTGCCAATAAGCCGATCCTTGCTATTTGTCGCGGTATTCAAATCCTGAACATTGCTATTGGAGGTGACATGTATCAGGATATTTATAGTCAAAAGGATGAGCCTTTGCTGCAGCATTCCCAAAAAGCAACACGTAGTCATTTGTCTCATTATGTCATGGCAACTGAAAATAGTTTACTGGCGGAAATCGCAGGACAAGCGAAATTTAAAGTTAATTCCTATCATCATCAGGCTGTTCGACATGTTCCTAAGCCTTTTATCGTATCAGCCCACTCATCGGATGGTATCATCGAGGCCATTGAAAGTGTAGAGCATTCATTTGTGTTAGGTGTCCAATGGCATCCCGAGCCATTGGCTGTACATGGTGATAGTATATCGAAAAATATTTTCAATCGATTTGTCCAAAGCTGTTAATTGACTGGAGGGGGAGAAGAAAATGAAAATCATCGATTTGCACTGTGATGCATTGTTAAAATTGTGGGATTCAAACGGTAGGTTGAACTATTCAAATGCTGAGGAAATGGATACAAATGTAGAGCGCTTGAAAAAAGGTGAAGTATGGGTTCAATGCTATGCAGTATTTGTCTATCCTGAAATGAAAGCGGAACAGAAATTCCAGGCGGCATTGGATCAAATTGATTATTTCTATAAGGAAGTACTTGCGAAGAATCCAGAAATGAAACATATCAAGCAATGGGAAGATATATCCCTGTTAAAAGAAGGCGAAATCGGTGCCGTGCTGACACTTGAGGGAGTGGACGCGATCGGAAACGATCTACATAAACTAAGTATTCTCTATCAATTGGGGGTTCGTTCGGTTGGCCTGACCTGGAATAATGCCAATTTGGCTGCAGATGGTGCAGGTGAACCGCGTGGTGCGGGGTTAACCTTGTTCGGTAAAGAAATTGTCAGGATCAATAATGAGAACCGAGTGCTTACGGATGTTTCCCATTTGAGCGAAAAAGCCTTTTGGGATGTGATGGAGCTTGCTGAGTACCCGATCGCTAGCCATTCCAATGCGAGAGCGATCTGTGATCATCCAAGAAACCTATATGACGACCAAGCAAAAGCGATGTTCACAAAAGGTGGAATGGTTCATGTTGTATATTGTCCACCTTTTGTGAAAAAAGATGGGAATGCAAATCTATCCGATTTGATCCATCATATTGAACATCTTTGTAGTCTTGGTGGAAGTAAACAAATAGGTCTGGGCTCTGATTTTGATGGAATTAATACGTATGTGAAAGATCTCGAAGACGCCTCCAAGTATCAAAATCTGATAAATGCCCTATTAAAGCATTACTCCGAAGAGATGGTAAAAGGATTTGCCTACCAAAACTTCTTGGACTATTGCTCAAAGTTTTCAACTGTTCACAATCAAAATTGACAAAAATAGACTTACGATACAGTAACCAAAGCCAGTAATAATCATTAATTTTGAGGGGAAGAACGATTTTCGGAACCTGATATTACTCCGATCTTTCTTTCCTTCAATCTCTGAAATGATCTGTTCTTTTTTACTGATGGAGGCAAAGAATACCTTGCAGCTGTGAATGAAGGAGGAGAAAAAGCCTCCTGCCACTACATACATCAAGCAACCTGTGACTAGTAGGACCAATCCAAGTATGAAAAGAAAGTCGACCCAATTCAATAGATTATATGATTGGTGGAAAAGAGAGATGGCGAAATAAGATAGCGGTAATGAAAGCAGCCAAAACAATATTTTTTTAAATCCCATTTTATAGCTCCTTAGGTCTAGGTATATAATCCTAATATTTATATTATTTAGAAAATTAAGATATTTAGTTGTCCGAAATACCAGAATAAAGTAAACTACTAGATATAGAATAGTATATTCTACAAATTATAAAAAGGGGGAAGATGATGAAACAGAGAGGCCTTTTACCGATTATCCTATTCGTATTGATGCTTTCTACCATTCTTGCAGGCTGTAATTTCGGCTCTTCAAATGAAGCAGGGACGGAAAATGAGAAAGATGGTGAAAATGCAAGTGCCAGTGAACAGGTGCTGAATATCAGTGCCACTGCTGATATCCCGACCCTTGATTCTACCCAGGCACATGATGCAATTGCGTTTGATGTATTGAATAATAACAACGAAGGTTTATATCGACAAGATGAAAACCACCAACCAATACTTGCAATTGCCGAAAAGCATGACGTAAGTGACGACGGAATGGTACATACTTTTACACTGCGTGATGCAACTTGGAGTAATGGGAAATCTGTCACTGCACAGGATTTCGAATTTGCATGGAAAAGAGTATTCGAAACAGCCGGCCCATACAACTTTATGTTTGTGACTGCGAGTGTGAAAAATGCGGAAGCGATCATGAATGAAGAAATGGCTGCAGATCAGCTGGGAGTAAAAGCTGTTGATGAGAAGACGCTGGAAGTAACGCTTGAGAATCCGAACCCTCTGTTTGAAACATTATTGACGTTTCCGACCTTCCTTCCCCAAAATCAGAAATTTGTGGAAGAGCAAGGTGACCAGTATGCTTTAGAAGCTGAAAATATCCTATCAAATGGTCCTTTCAAATTAGTGGAGTGGAAACAAGAGCAAAGCTGGAAATTTGAAAAGAATCCTGATTACCATGATGCTGACAGTGTAAAGCTCGATACCATCAATGTTTATGTGGTAAAAGATTCGACAACTGCGGCCAATCTATATGAGAGTAACACGATTGACCGTGTGAAGCTCTCCACCTCGTTTGTTGATCAATATAAGGATAGCGAAGAGTTCAAGATTACAAAGCAGGCGGGAATAGTGTTCCTCCGCTTTAATCATAATCATGAGGCACTGAAAAATAAAAATATCCGAAAAGCGATCAGTATGGCCATTGATCGTCAAGGCTTAACGGATGTTATTTTAAAAGATGGTTCTTCTCCGTTATATGGAGTTGTTCCGGAAGGATTCTATTTCTCACCGGATAAAAAAGATTATCGGGAGTTGAATGGTGACTTTAATACGGGAACTGCTGAGGAAGCTCAAAAGCTCTTCAAGCAAGGACTTGAAGAGGTTGGAGTAGAAGATCTGACGGTTTCGATCAATATTGCCGATTCGGAAGAAATGAAGAAAACTGCCGAGTATCTGCAGGCCCAGCTCCAAGATAATCTGCCAGGCTTTACATTGGAATTGAAGGCTGTGCCATTTGCACAACGCCTCGAAATTGAAAAAGCGGTGGAGTATGATATTTCCTTATCTACGTGGGGACCTGACTACAGTGACCCTATGACATATCTGGATATGTGGGTAAAAGGAAGCTCAGCTAACCGCATGGACTACCATAACCCTGATTTGGATGAACTCGTCAGTAAAGCGAGATTGGAAACGGACCTAAGTGCTCGCTATGAAATGCTTCTGGAGATAGAGCAATTGTTGCTTGAAGAAGACGCCGCATTGGTTCCGCTTTATCAGCGTGGTGAAGCAATCCTGCAACGCAGTAAGATCAAAGGTCTTATCAAACATCCAAGTGGTCCTGACTTCACATACAAATGGGCTTACATTGAATAGTCATCCAGTATAGAGCAGGTTAGGGGTAGGGTGTATATTCATATGCATCCTACCCTTTTTTATAGAAGAATATCAACTCTATTAAGCTCTTATATGATCCTTTCAATCATAAAAGTATGTAAAGAAAAGAGTGGTTAAAAATGAAAAGATTTTTCTTCCAAAGAATGATTTATATGCTTATCACACTATTTGTCGTTGTTACTGCCACTTTTTTTCTTGTAAAATTCCTTCCGGGAACACCCTACAGTAACCCTGAAAAGTTAACAGATCACCAGCTTGCTGTATTGAACGCCAAATATGGACTGGATCAGCCGGTTGCCCTCCAGTATATCCGCTATATAGGGAATCTGGTTCAAGGGGACTTAGGTATGTCCTTTCAATATCAAGGGCGTACAGTAAACAGTATGATCATCGATAGAATTGGGCCATCTGCACTTATCGGATTCCAGGCTCTCATTTTCGGAACAATCACAGGTTTGATTCTTGGTATTGTCTCCGCATTAAGGCACAATACCATACTGGATTATGGTTCGGTAACGGTTGCAGTCCTTGGTATGTCGATACCTTCCTTCGTTTTTGCAGCATTGCTTCAGTATTACATAGGGGTGAAACTTGGTTGGCTGCCTCCTGCACTCTGGGAGAGCTATGAATACACGCTGCTGCCTTCATTGGCACTTTCTGTGACGGTTATAGCGACTGTAGCACGATTTATCAGAAGTGAAATGCTTGAAGTGATCGGTCAGGATTATGTTATAACAGCCAGGGCAAAAGGAATAAGCGAAGCAAGCATCGTCGCAAAACATGTGGTACGTAATGCGCTGATCCCTGTTGTGACCATGCTTGGCCCCTTGGCTGTCACTATCATGACAGGGACTCTTGTGATAGAAAAAATCTTTGCAGTTCCCGGGCTGGGAGAACAGTTTACTTTATCGATTCTGGTTCTGGATTACAGTGTCATTATGGGTATCACCTTATTCTATAGCGCTTTATTTATTTTTGTTGTATTCATCGTGGACATTCTATATGGAATCCTTGACCCTCGAATCAGTTTTGGGAAGGGGGAGCAAGCATGAAGCTCGAAAGGAATACCAATTCGCCCACTCCTGTTTCACCTAATAAAAGCTCCTTGCAGAGATTAGATGTTGTACCAAAGGAAATTACGGACGACCTGTTCGTACGAGCCCCGCTTGATCCAAGTAAACAGGAGGAAATTGCCGGACCACCTTTAACCTTCTGGAGAGAGGCTTTTCATCGACTACTAAAAAATAGGGGAGCAATTATTGCCGTCATTCTCCTACTTTTCATTTCTGTTATGGCAATCATAGGTCCATCCTTGAATGAATTTTCCTACAAAGACCAAAATATCGCCCATACAAACCTGCCCCCAAAACTGCCTGGTTTGGAATGGTTGGGTTTCGATGGGAAGGATGTGAATGGTGTCAATCAATATGAAGCGAGAAATATTACGACAAATTATTGGTTCGGCACCGATGAATTTGGACGAGATCTTTGGACTAGGGTGTGGAAAGGGACTCAAATTTCCCTCTATATTGCCTTGGTTGCCGCCTTTCTGGATTTAGTAATTGGAGTATTATATGGCGGGCTATCTGCTTTTTACGGAGGCAGGGTTGATACCGTCATGCAACGGATTATTGAAGTGCTGGTCGGTATCCCGAATCTAATTGTGATCATCCTTTTCATTCTTATATTGGAACCGGGTATCACCTCCATCATTCTTGCTATGGTGATAACTGGCTGGGTAGGGATGGCACGTGTTGTCCGCGGGCAGATTCTGCAGCTTAAAAGCCAGGAATTCGTGCTGGCATCCCGTACGTTAGGGGCTTCAAATACAAGGTTGATCTGGAAGCATCTATTTCCAAATGTCTTGGGACCGATCATTGTTACCATCATGTTCACCATCCCGACTGCTATCTTCTTTGAAGCGTTTTTAAGCTTTATCGGACTTGGGTTGCAGGCCCCGCTTGCCTCCTTGGGAGTATTGATCGAGGATGGATACAAGGCGATGAGATTCTTTGCATATAAATTATTTTTCCCGGCAATCATCATCTCGGCAATCATGATCTGTTTTAACCTGCTGGGAGATGGACTAAGAGACGCACTCGATCCGAAAATGAGAAAATAGGGAGGACCATATGACCAAGCCAATTCTTACAGTGAACAACTTGCAAGTATCATTCCGCACTCAGAAAAGCGACGTACAGGCTGTCAGAGGTGTCGGATTCTCCCTGCATAAAGGAGAGACATTAGCCATTGTAGGAGAATCCGGTTCCGGGAAATCTGTTACAGCGAAGTCGATTATGCGTTTACTGCCAAAGCATAATACAAAAATCTCACAAGGTGAAATTTTCTATGAAGATAAAAATCTCTTAAACTTGTCGGTTCGGGAAATGCAGGCCATTCGTGGATCTGAAATCTCCATGGTATTCCAGGACCCTATGACTTCCTTGAATCCTACGATGAAAATTGGAAAGCAAATTATAGAAGGGCTGCAGAAACATCATCATGTCTCAAAGAGGGAAGCGAAGCAAAGAGGAATCGATATGCTTAGATTGGTAGGCATTCCTAATCCGGTTGAGCGAATCGATTCCTACCCCCACCAGTTTTCGGGAGGGATGAGGCAGCGTGTGGTCATTGCAATGGCGTTGGCATGCAATCCCAAAATACTGATTGCGGATGAACCAACAACGGCCCTTGATGTTACGATTCAAGCACAAATATTGGATTTGATGAGTGATCTGCAGCAAAAGACTGGTACGGCCATCATCCTGATAACCCATGATCTTGGAGTTGTTGCAAACATGGCAGATAGGGTGGCGGTGATGTATGCTGGTGAAATCGTGGAAATGGGGACGGTGGATGAGGTTTTTTACAATGCCCAGCATCCGTACACATTGGGGTTGATAAAATCGATGCCAAAGCTCCATGTTGGCCGATCGGAAGCTTTAATACCAATACCCGGATCCCCGCCGGATTTGGCCCATCTGGGAACAGGTTGTCCATTTGCTGCGAGATGTCCATATACCATGAAGGTTTGTCATTACTTCAACCCTATACCTACGTCCAAATCTGATTCTCACAAGGTTTCCTGCTGGCTCCAGGATCAACGGGTACCTGAAGACTTGGCACTTGAAGCGGTAGGGGGGAATCATTCATGACTACCAAGGAAGTACTAATTGAAGTAAAAGAACTGGAGAAGCATTTCAAAGTCGGTAAAGGCAGGGTATTGCGTGCGATTGATGGCTTGACCTTTTCGATCTACAAAGGGGAGACACTCGGATTGGTCGGGGAATCCGGCTGCGGCAAATCAACTGTAGGGCGTACCATGTTTCAGCTCTATTCCCCGACTAGAGGCCAAATTCTCTTTGAAAATGAAAACCTTCATGCCAAGATGTCAAAAACAAATGCGAAAAAATACAGAAAAAAGATGCAGATGATTTTTCAAGATCCGTATTCTTCTTTAAATCCCAGATTAACTGTAGAGGAAATCATAGCAGAAGGTCTGTTGATCCATCAACCGGATATGACGAAAGAACAGCGCAGAAAACAAGTAACAGACCTTTTGGAGCAAGTCGGATTGAATCGTAAACATGCGGATCGCTATCCACATGAATTCAGCGGGGGACAAAGGCAGCGTATCGGTATTGCCCGGGCGCTCTCCGTGAACCCTGATTTTATTGTTGCGGACGAGCCTATTGCAGCGCTTGATGTATCGATACAGGCGCAAATTGTGAATCTATTAAAACAGCTTCAGGAAGAGAAAGGGCTCACCTATTTATTCATTGCCCATGATCTATCCATGGTCAAGCATATCAGTGACAGAATTGCGGTCATGTATTTGGGGAAAATGGTGGAGTTGTCGGACAGTGAAAACCTATATGACAAGCCGCTTCATCCATACACAGAGGCACTTTTATCAGCAATACCTTTACCAGATCCAAATCTTGAGCGACAGCGTAAAAGAATTATCCTAAAAGGGGATGTCCCGAGTCCCACTGACATTCCAGCGGGCTGCAGGTTCTATTCACGCTGTCCAAAGGCAATGGATATCTGTGCCAGGAAGGAACCATCCTGGATAGAGGTAGAAGAGAAGCACTATGTGGCATGTCATTTGTATGAATGAAAACATTTAGGGGCCAGCCTCCCATTGCTATTAAGTAGTGGGAAGCTGGCCCTCTTTACTATCCCTAAAACATCCACAACCCCAACACTGTAGCCACAACCAACCCTACAATAACCGGTACAAAGCTCCGCCTTACAAGCTCCATCACCGGAACCTTCGCGAATCCTGCAACAGCTACGAGGGAAGACCAGGCAATCAGTGTGCCGCCGCCTACCCAGATAGCACCCATTTGACCGATAGCGGCTAAGGTGGCAGGATCGACGCCGACACTGTCACCAAGTGCACCGGATAGTGCGCCTACTAGTGGAAGGCCTGAGAACCCGGAGCCATCCAACCCGGTAATCATTCCAACTAGAAGAATGCCGAAGCCCGCGATAAATGCATTCTCAGGGATATAGGATTGCCCTGCGAGAATCAGGTCAAATAGGAAGGACGGTGTTTCTTCTGCCGGCGTTCCAAAAATTCTTGCAGCCAATTCGCCACTGCCGATGAAGAAAAATCCAGCAATCGGGATAACGGGTCCCATGGCTTTGAATGCGAACACAAAGCCTTTGACAAGGTGGTCGCTAACATTGGTGAGTGAGGTTCGCGCCTGCTTGAAGAAGGTGGCCCCAATCAGTAGGATGACAGATGCTCCCCCAATCAGTGCTGCACCTGCGCCGCCCTCGAGTGATGGCAGGACGTCGGAAAATTTTGCGAGAATCATATAGACAATGATTGCGAGAAATGTTCCAGGAACAAGGATAGCAAAAAGGGTGCTGTATTTGCTTCTTGTTACCCCAGCCGAATCCGAATCATCTTCGGTACCTTTTGAGGTACTTTCTATGCTGTTCCATTTTAGAAGATGATCATTGGAAGGACTCGAAATCAATCTGCGAATGGCCAGGTAAGCCAGAACAATGGCGGTCAATCCAGTGATCAGCGAAAGTACAAATGCTTTATCCGCCACGGAACTCAGGTCCACCCCGGCTGCTTTTGCAGTCAAGGAAGGGGCGATCTGAATGATATAGTCCGAGGACAGTGCCATCCCCTGGCCTGCGAGTGAGATGGCAACTGCTGCACCGATTGGTGGAAGCCCGGCTCTTATTGCGACCGGAATCAGCAATGCGCCAACGAGAGGGACGGCAGGCGTCGGCCAGAAAAACAGGGAGATGGAGTAGGTGACAAAAACGATTACCCAAAAGGAAATATGGCCATTTTTCATGACCTTTTGAAACGGGGTGATCATCTGTTCATCCGTACCCAACGATTTTAATGAATGAAGCAGGGCGGTCATAATTGCAATGATCAGGAATATGTTGAATAGCTCTCCTGCTGCGATCAAGCTGGCATTGAATATTGTCTGAAGACCGAATGAGAACGAACCACTGAAAATCCACCCCACCAAAAAAGTGACCACGATGGCGGGTACTACGACATTTTGCCGGAAGAGCATCGTGAAAATAATGACTACCGTACCCACGAGATACATCCAATGTGCCGCTGTAAGTTCCATCTATACAAGCTCCTTTCTAAGACCGGAAGTCCAAGCTGAAAATATGAATCTTGGTATAGTAGGGTATGTTTAGGGATGGGCTGTGGTGTTGGACCACTGGAAATTAATTAAATGATCTATGGAGTGACCTATGCATCTAGAGTCGCATTAGAATACAATATTAGAAATTGTGAAGTGGTGGTGAGGGTAGTGGATACGTATACTGAAGAATTATTTGTCGCTGGAGCGGTCGTCGTACTGATCGGAACCCTTTCAACAGCCTATGGGCAGACGAACTTCACTGTAACTTCTATAGAAGAATGGAAGAGATTTATTATAAAAGGAAACGGTATTGAAGCATTTGGGAATACGCTTCAAGCCATTGCCCGAGATAAGGAATCTGTCCATGGAGGAGAGAGGCAAACTCAGGGCATCACCGGGAGCTGGCTTCAGGCAGGGGGGAATGCGACCAATGCCGTTGCTACTAACTTAGAGCTAGCCGGAGCGTTAATCGATGGACAAAAGCTGAATGTTTTTGGAAGCGGAATTCAATCATTCGGTGCAGCGCTTGAAGCGAACGCCACACTCGTCTTGATGGAAAATGATTTGGAGGTTCTTGGATATGGTGCCAGCTCCATTGGTGCCCTATTGGATTCCATTGGTACATTTTTCGTTCTGAAAGGATCGGAACAGCGGGGAAACCATATTTTGATGATTGCATCCTGGATTCAAGTGATTGGGGCCATTTTGGTAGTGGTTGGATTGGTGGGGATTCAGTAGAAGAATCTCGAATGAGCTCCAGATGCGAATGAACAGTTAGTCTGAAAAAAGCAGGTTTACCCTCCTCTTCTACAGAATAGTATGTATAGAGGTGAGAGCTTTGAAACCAGAGGAATATGTGAAATATGACGGCCTTGGTCTGGCTGAATTAGTAAAAGCAAGGAAAGTTCCCCCAGTAGAATTGGTCGATCTTGCAATCTCGCAAATTGACAAGCATAACCCCAAACTCAACGCAGTTATCCACAAGATGTATGAACAGGCTAAACTTTCGGCAGCAAGGGATTTGAAAGGTCCATTTGCCGGAGTGCCCATGCTACTGAAAGATTTCTCGCAAGAATTGAAAGGCGAACCAAAATCAGGTGGTTCCAAGGCACTTCGCAATTTTAGATCCCAGTCAGATTCAGAGTATGTCATCCGTTTGAGAGAGAGTGGTTTTCTTTTTCTTGGACAAACCAATGTGCCGGAGCTGGCCATCACGGCATATACAGAACCAGTTGAGTACGGACCTACAAGAAATCCCTGGAATCGTGATTTTACCCCGGGAGGTTCCAGTGGAGGCTCTGGTGCTGCGGTTGCTTCCGGTATGGTGCCGATTGCAGGGGCCAATGATGGAGGAGGTTCCATACGGATACCGGCAGCATACTGTGGGCTATTTGGTCTGAAACCATCCAGAGGGCGTACTCCAGTTGGGCCGAGATTTGCCAGGTTTTTGCAAGGTGCTGCAGTGGAACATGTACTGACCCGTTCGGTTAGGGATAGTGCGGCTGTCCTGGATCAGTTGAAGGCTATGGAAAAAGGAGCAGCGTTCACAGCACCTCCGTTTGATGAAAGCTATCTGCAGACGTTAGTTAAACCCCTTAATCAAAAGAGGAAAATTGCTTTTTCGGTGAAATCCCCAATTGGTACTCACGTAGATTCAGAATGCGTGGAAGCTGTAAAGAAGACGGTTAGTTATCTGGAAAAATGCGGTTTTCAGGTAGAAGAAGTGGATGCTCCTGTGGATGGTAAGAAAATTGCCAACAGCTTTCTTATGATGTATTTCGCAGAGGTCAGCGCCACGCTGGCTAGTATGGATATGGTGCTTGGAAGAAAGGCTTCTTTTAGGGATGTGGAGCCGACGACTTATGTGATGGGTCTGTTGGGAAAAGCGATTACAGCCCAGGACTTTGTATTAAGCATGAGAGAATGGGACATAGCAGGATATGCAATGGAGTCCTTTCATGATGAGTATGATTTCTACATCACGCCTGCAACAGCATATCCCCCTGCAAAAATAGGCGAGCATGCTTTGAAGTCCTTTGAAAAGCTGGCTCTTCAAGTAACAGGAAAGATGGGAACTGCCAATCTGTTAAAGAAAATGGGCATCATTGATCAGATGGTCGAAGATAGCCTCAAACGTGTACCGTTTACCCAACTCGCCAATCTGACAGGACAGCCTGCAATGTCGGTGCCCCTGCACATAACAAAAGAAGGCTTGCCGCTAGGGGTCCAGTTCATGGCTGCAATGGGCAGAGAGGACCTGCTTTTACAGATGGCACATTATCTGGAGGAGTCGGATTTATGGGAAAATGTGCAGAATAAATGTATGCTTTAGATAGTGCAGTATAATTAAGGGGTCTATCCTTACTGGCATTTATGACGTGAGGGTCAGGCCCCGCTTCAAAGAAAGGTGGGAAGCACTTTTGCCTCATACGAAAAAATCCAAATGGGTGCAAGCAGCAAAAATACTGAAAAATTATGTTCTGATCACATTAGGCGCCTTGCTACTTGCAGTGGCGATTGAGAAATTCCTCATCCCTAACCAGATGGTGGATGGTGGGATTGTCGGGATTTCCATCATGATGGCTGAAATAACAAAAATAAAGCTTGGAATCTTCCTGGTATTATTAAATCTTCCTTTTATATTTTTAGGATACAAACAGATAGGTAAGACGTTTGCATTTCAAAGTGCGTATGGAATTGTCGCCGCATCGATTTTTACGGTGTTTTTCCATCATTCCACACCTGCCACTACAGACCCTTTATTGGCTGCGGTTTTTGGTGGTATCATCATTGGGATCGGTGTCGGAATCGTACTGCGTAATTCCGGGAGCTTGGACGGAACCGAAATCCTTTCGATCCTGATCAGTTCCAAGACCCCATTTTCTGTAGGCAACATCGTCATGTTCATCAATTTATTTATTTTATCAAGTGCGGGCTTTGTATTCGGCTGGACGTCCGCCATGTATTCCCTTATCACCTATTACATAGCATCGAAAACAATTGACGTCGTGGTGCAGGGAATGAGCGAAACAAAATCCGTTCTTATCATCAGTGACGAGTATGAAGAAATTGCCCAAGCCATCATGGACCGATTAGGCAGAGCGGTAACTTTCCTTGACGGACAAGGAGCCTATTCCCAAGAAGACCGCCGTGTGATTTTCTCCATCATCACCAGGCTTGAGGAAGCGAAACTTAAAAGTATCGTTGATGGTATTGATGAAAATGCCTTTCTCGCCATAGCGAATGTGCATGATGTAAAGGGTGGGCAATTTAAGAAGAGGAATATCCATTAATAACCTGTAAAGTTTTTCAAGCAAAAGTGGGGTATGAAACTTGAAACGCTTCTGAAAAGAAGTGTTTTTTTATAATAATCGTTCAAATTTATCACTTCATTTTAGGGTAAATCGAAATACTTAATAATTTTACATAAAAATACAATAACTCCTACTATTTTCTCTTTTATTAAATTCACCCTACTAAAATATCAACTAGCATCGAAGTAATTAGTGATTTCGACAAAACTTGCTAACTGATGCAATACATGGAAATTTTAGGGGGAATTATGGTGGAGGCATCTAGGTTTAAAACGAGAAAACAAAGAATTCAGGAACATAGGGTAAGGCTGAAACAAAAGAAAAAGCATAAATTTGCTAGCTATGTCATTGCAGGTACGCTTGCTACTAGTGCCTTTGTAACAGTGAATGTTACTGGGAAAGAGGCTGCAAATGTCCTGGTTCATAGAGTGCAGAGTGGGGATACCTTGTATTCACTGGCTATAAAGTATGGGGTAACCATTAAAGGGATGAAAGAAGCCAATGGTCTAAAGTCTGACCTTATAAAAGTCGGACAAGAGTTATTAATACCAAAGGAAAAAAGTCCTGGTTCAAATTATGTGGAGGGGATGTCTCATAAAGTGGTTTCCGGAGAGACGTTATCTAGCATTGCCCGGAAGTATGGAATTACTGTTGCCGCTCTGAAAAAATTAAATGGTTTACAAACGGATCGTATAATGATTGGACAAAATCTGACCATATCAAATGACACTTCGTTGAATAATACATATCTAGTCACTTCAGGAGACACGCTTTACTCTATAGGCAACAAGTTTGGAGTATCCCTAGAAAAAATCAAGAAATTGAATAAGATGACATCAGACAAAATCTATGTTGGACAGAGATTGACAATTCCTTCAAAAAATCAGGAGCAAGTAACAAGCGCAACGCCAAAATCCGAGGCTGTTTCAGAAGCGTATTATATGGTTGCTCCTGGTGATACACTTTGGGGCATTGCAAAAAGGTTTCATACATCCGCAATAAAGATTAAGAATGATAACAATTTAAAATCAGAACATGTAATAATTGGACAAAGATTGAAAATTAAAGGCACGGGACTGGTCAAATCCCATGCTGTCATTACAGGGATAGTAGATAACAAATCGATAGAGTTTTTATTAGATGGAGAAAAAGAACCGATTGTCTTAAGGGTGGCATATGGAACTGCAACCAATTATGATATTATTTCAGGAGCGAAAATTAAAATCATCTTCAAAAATTCAGCTACACCTGCTTTAGTAGATCTGGTGTTTGCGAACGAATCGTTTAACTACTAATAAAACTTATTAATATATTCAAGATAGATCACAAGGTTTAATAGAGTAATATTAACCTGCCTCCCTAAACCACTCATTAGGGAGGCTTTTAAAATGAATCAACTAATTTTTCATCCTTTTCTCCGACACCATCTCACAAATTGATTCATACATGACTTCCATGCCTTTTTCTGTCGCATCAAAGCTGTATGCCTGCTCTTTGCGGATTCCAAGGTTGCCGGCTTCCCTTTCCGAGTCGATGTTTGCTCCCATGAAAATGAACTCCCAGCTGTATTTCTCCTGCTGATGGTGGATCAGATCCCGTACCTTTGCATAGGTGAATTCACGACTGGAATTTTCCTCGCCGTCAGTGGTGATGACAAAGATTACGTTATTTGGTCGATCTTCCGCTTTAGTATTGGCAAGGCGGTGGCCTACATCAAGTATGGTTTTCCCGACAGCATCAAGCAGGGCGGTAGACCCCCGTACAAAGTAGACCTCTTCGGTAAGTGTCACTCTTTTTGCGTCCACTCCGTTCCAAAGGATCTCGTATTGGCTATCAAATAGTACGGTAGTCAAAAGTGTATCTCCTTCATGCTCGCACTGTTTCTTGATGAATGTGTTGAACCCTCCAATCGTATCCTGCTCCAGGCCTGACATCGACCCGCTTCTATCCAGTAAGAAAATAATCTCCGTTAAATTGTTTTTCATAATTTTCATCCTCCTAAGATTCATCATGCTATAATAATAGCGTGATATATCCATAATTTGGTCGCCTGCAAAGCGACATTTTGGAGGGGCAGAAAATGATCGACCACAAGCTGCTGGAGGAACTGAAAGAATACATTGATTTTCATTTGCAGCACGGGATATATGAATCTAGTTTCAAATGTTCGGAGCCGATATTAGAGGAATGCCATTCGTTTGAAATAGATGATTTTATAAAAAAACATAAAAAACCAGCCTTGCAGGAGCTCCTGTTTCAATACATCGACGATAGGGAGCTGAAGGATGCTGATGTTTATAAAAAAGCTGGAATGGACCGCAAGCATTTCTCGAAAATTCGATCCAATCCAGACTACAAACCCAGAAAAACGACGATCATTGCGCTGGCTTTGGCCTTGGAACTTGATTCTGATGAAGCGGAAGAATTCCTGAACGCTGCTGGCTACTCCCTTTCTGGAAGCGAAAGGTATGACCTTGCAATCCGCTTCTTTTTGGAAAGAGGCATCTATGACAGGCAAAGAATCAATGAGACTCTGGATTATTTAAGTTTGAAGACTTTTTAAAAAGGGGCCTGACCCCCATCAGGTTAGTACCCCATTGCCCGAACAGGCCCCATCATCGTGATAGTAACCAGCACCTCCGCCATCTTTTCCGGAGGATTTTTTCTGCCTTCTGCCAGCCATTGCTGCATCAGGCCGACGTTGGCACTGGTGGCGTATGCCATGAGATAGTCAAAGGGGATCGGAAGAGTGGACGGATCGAACTCTTTCTTTTGGGCACGAAGGAAATTCCCACGTATAAGACCTTTTAATTTGTTTGGAAACATTGGACTGACAGAGTCAAGAAGCAACATACTGAAGACCTCTGCTTCATTATCCACATACCGAAAGAGCTCGGTCGCAAACCGAAGCAAAAATTCCGGATGGCTGACGAAATGTTCCATTTTGTTTGCCATTCTTTTTGTCATCAGGTCTATAAGGGTATCAAGTAGTTCCTGCTCAATACGTTCGAGTAAATCAAATTTATCCTGATAGTGAAGATAGAAGGTTCCCCGATTAATTTCAGCATATTCGCAAAGATCGCGTACACTTACCTTGGCGAAATCCTTTTCTTTTACAAGCTTAAGGAGCGCTTCCCGAATAGCCCGCTTTGTTTTTACCACTCTCAAATCCCGTTTTTCCTCCACGTTATCACCACCTTTAATGAACAATAATCTCCTGAATGTCTATTAATCAACAGAACTCATAAAACTACATATTGAAGGACTTTTGCACCTCTATCTATAATATTAATGAACAGAGTGTTGAATAAGCAAGTGTTCCTTTTTTAAAAAGCCGGGAAGGTGAGGGATTAAATTGGGTGTTATTCAAATAAATGATGTTGGGAAATCTTTTGGCAAAACAGTCGTGCTTCATGATATAACTTTTCAAATGAAGCAGGGTGAGATTGTCGGCTTGATCGGACCGTCGGGGTCTGGCAAAACGACGCTGGTAAAGACGATTATAGGCATGGAGAAGGTGGATGCAGGGAATGTTTCCGTCTTTGAGAAGAAGATGCCAGATAGAGAAGTTCTGGGTAGAATCGGTTATATGGCTCAATCCGATGCGTTATACCTGGAACTGAGTGCAGAGCAGCAAATGATGTTTTTTGCGAAGCTTTACAAGGTTCCAAAGAATGAAAGGAAGGACCGGATCGTTGCTGCCATGAAGTTGGTGGACTTGGAAAAAGAAATGAAAAAACGAGTGATGAACTACTCGGGGGGGATGAAACGAAGGCTTTCGCTTGCTATGGCCCTGTTGCAGAATCCGGATTTGCTTGTACTCGATGAACCCACCGTTGGCATTGATCCAAGACTGCGAAAAGAAATATGGGGAGAGCTGACATTGCTAAAAGAGCAGGGGAAGACCATTCTGGTTACGACACATGTAATGGATGAGGCGGAACGATGCGACCGGCTTGTGCTTTTGCTTGATGGTACAGTTTTAGCTTCAGGCTCACCAACTGAGTTGAAGGAAAGGTTTCAAACGGATACCATTGAGGCCATTTTCTTGCAAAAGAAAGGAAGTGAAGGCTGATGCGTACTTTTGCCATCGGAGGACGGATCATGCAGCAGCTGATTCGCGATAAACGCACCCTTGCATTGATGCTATTGGCACCTCTTCTAATTCTTACGCTTGTCTATTTCCTTTTTCAAACGAACGCTGACAATGAAGCGACCGTTGGTGTGGCTTCCATGCCTGGTTCACTTGTAGATAGGATGGAAGATGCGGATATGAAGGTTGTAGAGTACGAGAATTCAAAGGATATCAAAGAACGAATCATAGAGGATGAACTCGATGCTTTCCTCGTGTGGGAGGGTTCGAAGCTTCACGTCACCTATGATGCAACGGCCACCACCACAGTCGGGGCAATCAAAGCAAAGCTTCGCGGCATTCAACAGCAGGGCTTCATGATAGAGGTGAAGGAAGTGCTTGGGAAGGTTGCTGCTCAGGGAGCGGTATCGCCCGGGGAGATTCCAGCACCAATTGATCTGGATGAAACTTACGTACATGGATCGGAGGATACCACTTTTTTTGACACGATCAGCCCGTTTCTCATTGGATTTTTTGTCTTTTTCTTTGTCTTCCTGATCTCAGGTATTTCCCTTTTACGGGAGCGGACAACAGGGACGCTGGACCGGTTGCTTGCGACACCGATCCAGCGTTATGAAATCGTGCTCGGCTATCTGCTTGGTTACGGGATATTTGCCATCCTGCAGACATTGCTTGTTGTTACCTACAGTACGTATGTGCTCGATATTCAAATCGCAGGAAGCATCTGGTATGTATTTTTGACAAATGGACTTATCGCTTTTGTTGCATTAAGTTTAGGATTATTGCTTTCCACCTTCGCCGATTCCGAACTGCAGATGGTGCAGTTCATTCCGATTGTCGTGGTTCCGCAAATTTTCTTTGCCGGCCTGCTGCCGGTGGATGCCCTGCAGGAATGGCTCCAGGCTATTGCCAAAATCATGCCGCTGTATTACGGGGGCGATGCTTTGAAGGCGATTATGATCCGCGGACAGGGAATGGAAGCAATCCAGTTTGATTTACTCGTTTTAGTAGCGATTGCGTTAGTACTATGCGTGGTGAATGTGGCTGCGTTGAAAAAGTATCGAAAGATTTAGAAGGACTAAAGTGCCATTTCCCCCTAAAACCCTAAACAGAACAAATGTTTTGGTATAAAATAGATGGATAACTATTCTATTAAAGGTGGACACAAACGTGAATGGTACAGCACATACAGCAATTGGAGCGGCAGCGGGGTTTGTGGTAGCCAATACCTATCAGTTCGAACCGACTTCCATGGAATCACTCATATTAGTGGGACTGGGTGGAGTTGCGGGTTTGATTCCTGATTTGGATATCGACGGGACACTGCGTGAAAGGATTACGTTATCTCATAAGGTGACAAGGACGGTTGCGCAGGTAATCGGAGTAATGATGATTTTGTATAGTCTATATGAAGGAACTTATATGGAGCGCTTGAGGGGGATTGGAATCGGTGCGCTGATGCTGATTGTCTCTTCTTTTATCAAACAGAAGCATATGCTCACCATCTCGGGAATAGGTGTATTAATCGGGGGAGTATCCCTGCAGGAGCTATGGATGATCCTTTTTGGCGCCTACATCATCATCGCCTCCTTTGTTTCGCATCGAAGCTACACACATTCCTTTTTAGGGACAGTGTTCTTCGGCTTCATCGCCTTTCATTTGGAGGCTTCCATGCAATATGAAGGAGTATTCTATACATGTCTGGCAGCCTATATCAGCCATCTGGTGGCAGACCTGAAAATTTTGCCGTTCAATAAACGGGGAATCAAGCTGTTTCTCCCTTTTACTTCAAAAGAATTATAGAAAAAAAGAAAGTGAGACACCTGGCTCACTTTCTTTTTTTATGTATCGATTATATTAATGCATTTCCATTTAACCGGTGGGAGAATTTTATTGGACACACATTAATAAGAAGAATCCTCTCTATGTTACAATCGTACTAACGACATGTACGAGATGGAAGAAGGGGTAAGACGGTTGAATATTACTTTAACGAAAAAGATTATCCAGGATCGGTGCGGGACCGTCTCCTTCAAAAGGGGCGAAGCTTTTCACCGTGCAGATAAGGTTTCAATTGAATACTACAGTCCCGAACGATGTGAAGCGACCGTGAAGGGAGTAGAGGATTTTCATGTCTCAGTTGAGGCAAAGGGGGATGGTACCTTTGTGGCGACATGCAGTTGTCCGACCCTTGCTTCGGTAAAAAAGGACTGCCAGCATGTTGCAGCTGTTTTGCTAGCGTTATCTGATCTAGGTAAGGAGGCAACTTTTCAGAATTCGCTGACAGAAGGAGTGTTCACGCTTTTTCAGGATAACCCAAAACCGAAAAGCGGGCATCAGCGTCATTTTGAAAAAAGGGAAGTGCTGGAGGTGACGTTTGTTTGCAAGCTGGTGGAACAGCGTCTCTTTGCGATGGAGCTGAAACTGGGTGAAACACCAGTAGCAGACATTCGGGATTTTCTGCACAGTGTGGAAAAAGGTATTCCATGTAGAGCAGTAAATTATGACCCGAGTATGCATTGCTTTGATAATGAAACGGACGCTGTTTTACAATGTCTTATTCTGCTTGCAGAGGAAGGTAAGGGGGAGAGCGGTGAAGGTCTCTCGATTACGCCTTCTGCTTGGGAAAGAATGCTGCCTCATCTCCAAAAAGCTCCTAGCGTAAAGCTGGACCAGGACGGTCAAATCTTTGACGAGCTCTGTGTAACGGACGAAGCGCTCTCCTTGCATTTTATTTTTGCAGAAAAAGATGGAGGAGGTTATCGGCTGTCCGTCACTGGTCTGAAGGCGATGGTGGTGCTGCCGGCATACGACATGATTCTTTCGCTTTATGGAAAGCTGATAAAGTTGAAGACTGATGATTGCAGGCGGCTTTTCGAGCTGAAGCAGCTGCTCGATGCCTCTGGTACTAATCATATTCCGATACACCAGGATCAGCTTAAGATGTTTCTGGAAAAGGTGGTTCCGGGATTGCGTAAGCTTGGAACTGTCCAGTTTTCCGATAGCATTTTACAAAAGCTGGCCAAGACGAAGCTCGTGGCCAAATTGTATCTGGACCGTGTGAAAAACCGCCTGCTCGCTGGACTGGAATTTCATTATGACAACATCATCGTCAATCCATTGGAAACCCGTGATCCCATTGGGGCCGCTAAAATAGTGCGCGATAAAGAGAAAGAGGAACGAATTCTCCAGTTTTTCGAGGACGGAGAATTTGCGAAGACCGAGGAAGGTTTCTTCTTGCATAATGAAGAGCTTGAATATGAATTCCTCTATCATGAACTGCCAAAAGTTCAAAAGCTGGTGCAAATCTATGCGACAACGGCCGTCCGAAACAGGATTGCCCGTGAGCCTGCCCGACCCAAGATCCGGGTTCGTGTCAAAAAGGAACGGACGAACTGGCTGGAATTCAAGTTCGATATAGACGGCATTCCTCAGTCGCAAATCAAGGAACTGCTTCACGCCATTGAAGAGAAGCGAAAGTATTACCGGATGAAAAACGGTTCTCTCATGTCACTTGAGACGAGGGAAATAGAGGAAATCCAACGCTTTCTTCATGCTGTCCCCGTACAGGAGGAGGACCTGGAAATCGGCTTGAATGTTCCGGTCGTCCAAGGCTTGAAGTTGCTTGAAGCTGTTGATGACCAGGGTATTTTTAAAGCGGAATCATCCTTTCGTCAGTTCCTTGAGGAAATCCGTAACCCCGGCAGCATGGATATTGAGGTGCCAGAGCAGCTTGAATCCATTTTACGTGACTATCAGGTCCAAGGCTATAAATGGCTGAAAACATTGGCACACTATGGTTTTGGCGGGATCCTTGCTGATGATATGGGGCTTGGGAAGACTGTCCAGAGTATCACCTTCATCCAATCGGAGCTCGAAAATATCCGAAAAAGAAAGCATCCCGTACTCATTGTATGCCCGTCCTCGCTGACTTACAATTGGCTCGCCGAACTGATGAAATTCGCTCCCAAGATCAGTGCTGTTGTTATCGACGGTACGAAAAACGAACGAGATCAGCTTCTGAAAAAGGTAGAGGAAATGGATGTTGTCATCACTTCGTATCCACTTCTAAGAAGGGATACGAAGTGGTTTGAGGACCAGAGCTTTCATACAGTATTTTTTGATGAGGCACAGGCATTCAAGAATCCTGTCACCCAGACGGCGCGTGCAGTGAAAAGGCTGCAGGCGGATCATCGCTTTGCATTGACAGGGACACCTGTGGAAAACTCCATCGAGGAACTTTGGTCGATTTTCCATGTGGTTTTTCCGGAGCTATTTATGGGGTTGCGGGAATACAGCAACCTGACTCGGAAACAGATTGCCAGACGCATTCGTCCATTTTTGCTGAGAAGACTAAAAGAGGACGTGCTGGCTGAACTTCCTGAAAAACTGGAGGTCATCGAATCCGTAGAGCTTCTTCCGGAACAGAAAAAACTGTATGCAGCATACTTGGCCAAGCTCCGCGAAGATACGTTGAAGCATCTGAACAAGGACACGCTCCGGAAAAACAAGATCCGGATCCTCGCAGGATTGACCCGACTAAGACAGATTTGCTGCCACCCGGGGCTGTTTGTGGACGGCTACAAAGGAGGGTCGGCAAAGTTTGATATGCTCTTGCGGATCATAGAGGAATCCAAGTTGTCCGGCCGAAGGGTACTGATCTTTTCTCAATTCACGAAAATGCTGGAGCTGATCGGCAGGGAATTGGCCTATCAAGGAGTTCCTTATTTTTACCTCGATGGGCAGACACCTTCAGAGGAACGGGTGGAAACGTGCCAGCGCTTCAACCAGGGAGAACGCGATTATTTTCTGATCTCCTTGAAAGCGGGAGGGACTGGCCTCAATCTGACAGGTGCTGACACTGTCATCCTTTATGACCTATGGTGGAACCCTGCCGTTGAGGAGCAGGCTGCAGACAGGGCACACCGCATCGGCCAGACAAATGTAGTCCAGGTAATCAAGCTTGTTTCCCACGGCACGATCGAAGAAAAGATAAATGAGTTGCAAGACAAAAAGAGACATCTTGTGGAAGAGATCATAGACCCCGGGGAGAAGGCGTCCTCGATTTTGACAGAAGAGGACATTCGAGAAATTCTTAAGATATAAAAGGTTGGCAGGTGTTTAGAAATGGCAGAAAAGAAAAAAATCTACGAAGCAGACCTATACAAACCGATCCAGAAGCTTTTTGTCAAAGAAGGCTATCAGGTATACGGGGAAGTGAACGACTGCGATATCGCCATGGTAAAAGGAGATGAGGTCGTCGTGGTGGAGCTGAAGCTCACACTGAATGTGAACCTGCTCATCCAGGCGACGAAACGGCAAAAGTTGACAGACCTTGTCTATATCGCCATTCCAAAACCGAATATCAACCGAAGGACGAAGAGGTGGACAGATCTATGCCACCTTATTCGCCGGCTGGAGCTCGGTTTGATTATCGTCTCCTTCTCCGGGAACCGCAAGACAACGGAAATCGTTTTCCATCCCACTCCTTTTGACAGGGGCAAAAGTATGCGTCAAAACAAAAAGAAAAGAGAAGCGCTCCTGAAGGAAATGGATGGTCGCAGCTCGGATTCGAATATCGGAGGCAGCAACAAAACGAAAATCATGACCGCCTACAAAGAAAACTGCATCAGGATCGCCTGCTACCTTGAACAATACGGCCCCTTGTCACCCAAGAAGCTCAAGGAAATGGGCACAGGGGACAAAACCTCTTCGATCCTCACCAAGAACTACTACCGCTGGTTTGAGAGAGTGAAGAGGGGGACCTATAAGATAAGCGAAAAAGGGAAGCGGGAGCTCGAAGGGAATAGAGAGCTCGCGGAGTTATATTTGCAGAAGGTAGAGATTGGTGGTCTGGGTGAAGAAACAAAAGATTGAAGCACATTATCATGCCGCCTATGATGAGTGTTAAACGTCTCGAAATCTATGAAAAAGCTCATCATAATGCCGATGATGAGTGTTTTGCACCAAGAGATCAATGAAAAAGCTCATCATGCCGCCTATGATGAGTTTTTTTAGTCTCGAAATCTAAGAAAAAGCTCATCATAACGCCGATGATGGGTGTTTTGCACCAAGAATTCTTTAAAAAAGCTCGTCTTAGCAGAAATAACCCATTCAAAGTCGCACCCCTAACCATTACCTGTTATATTAGGAACATGGATACATATGTTCATTAGCTTGAAATAAAAGATGAGAGAAGGCGTTACGGTGAGCTTTAGGAAAAAGCAATTTGTTGGATTAGGAATAACGGTCTTTTTTCTTGTATTTCTATTATCTGTAATTTTAATTATGGCCAATTCTATGAAAACAAACATGCTGGAGATAGTTGAGGACCGCTATTATAAGGTAAGTAAGGCAATTGAAATACGACAGCTATTCTATCAGACGGATAGACAGCTATTGTATGTGATTAATAGAGAAGAGAATGAGGATATTGAGGAAAACCTTACAAACCTGGAAAATGACAGAGCAGAAGTAAGGCGGCAAATCACAGAGCTGGGCACTACACTTGATAGAAACGATACCAAGGTGCTTTTAGCGGAGATTCAGGGCAGCTATGATGCATATTGGGAAATGGAACGAAACATTATTGCCCAAATTAATGCCGGGGCATCCAACAGCGAAGTTCAAGCTATTTATAGTAGCCAACTTGAAAACAGACAAGCTCTATTAGAGAGTATTTCTGAATTCAAAGAGCTGCAGGAAGGCATTATGGAAGACAATCTGGAACAGGCGAATACAACCTATGAAATGCTCATTGGGTCGCTACTCTTAACGGTACTCGTTTCCTTGATAGTGATAGTTGGTACTACACTGTGGGTAATCCGCAGTACAAACAAACGTCTGGATGAAGTGAAATTCGGGATTACGAACATAGACTATGACAACCTTTCCTCCTTGCCAAGATTGGATACTACGATTAAGGATGAAATAGGGGAGATCTCGAATGCATTCAACTCGATGGCAACCTCCATTGAGGACTATCATGTAAAAGAAAAGCAATACACCGAGGAAATCAGCAGACAGAATTGGGTGCAGACGAATTCGGGTGACATCATAAATCTATATCACCGAAATGTCTCGATCGACTCGCTTGCCGAGAAGTTCATCAGTACATTGACTCCGTTAATGGATGCCAAGCTTGGCGCTTTCTATCTGTCGGATGGAGAGGGTAAGCATTCGACCTTTAATAAAGTGGCAACCTATGCAGATGGTGCCGAGGATGTAGGTGGAGAAGCATTTAAATTGCGTGAAGGACTGGTAGGTCAATGCGCATGGGATAAAAAGACCATCCTGCTTGAAGACGTTCCGGAAGGCTTTTCATTAATTACGACCGGACTTGGCAATACAAAACCTAAGAGCATCATCATTGCTCCGGTCATCATAAAGAATGAGGTGATTGCTGTCATCGAGATGGCGAGCTTGACGGAGTTCAGCGAAACACACAAGAATTTGTTAAGGAAAGTACTTGAAACATTAGGCATCGCCATTACCAACATATTAGGAAGAATGGAAGTTGAGCGTCTGCTTCTTGAATCACAGGCACAAACGGAAGAGCTGCAATCCCAGTCCGAGGAGCTTCAGGCGCAATCCGAGGAGCTTCAGACACAGGCGGAAGAACTGCGCATGATCAATGAGCAATTGGAAGAGCGCTCACGTGATGCTGAACAGAAATCAACCGACCTGCAGAAGGCGAAAACGGAGCTTGAGGAAAAAGCGAAGCAGTTGCAGCTCAGCTCCAAATATAAATCCGAGTTCCTGGCAAATATGTCCCATGAGCTGCGAACACCATTGAACAGTATTCTCCTTTTATCCGAGATGCTTGCTGAAGACATCGAGGAGAATTTGACAGAGGAACAAAAAGAGTTCTCAAGAGTCATCAATTCTTCCGGTCAGGACCTGTTGAACCTGATCAATGACATTTTGGATCTTTCCAAAGTGGAAGTGAAGAAGCTAGAGGTCATGTTTGGTGAAGTAAATGTGATGGAGTTTGTGAACCGTTTGGAGCTTCAGTTCACTCATATCGCCAAGCACAAGAAATTGGACTACGAAATAATCCAAGGGGACAACCTGCCGGATGTTTTCTATACGGATGAGCAGCGACTTCAGCAGATTGTGAAGAACCTGTTATCCAATGCCTTCAAGTTTACTGAAAAAGGAAAAGTGACAGTATCGATTGAAAAGGCGAACAGAAGGGACCTGCTACGTGCAAAAGTTCCAGTCGAAGCAGAGACTTGGTTGAAAATCTCTGTAACTGATACCGGTATTGGAATATCCGAGGATAAGCTTGGACTGATCTTTGAAGCGTTCCATCAAGGGGATGGCGCTACAATGAGAAAATACGGCGGAACTGGACTTGGATTATCCATCTCCAAGGAATTCTCTACTCTTCTTGGCGGTGTGGTGCAAGTGGAGAGTGAAGAGGAAAAAGGAAGTACCTTCTCCCTTGTTATTCCGAGCCTGCCAAACGGAATGCCTCAGATGAAGGAAGTGGAGGCAGCTTGGCAGGAAGTGGCCGCAGGTACGGACACCGAACTTTTAGAGGAAGAAAACAGGCTCTTGAATATGGCAGTTGGAGCGGAGGAAGTCAAAGCTCAAAGCTACATGCCGGCAGAGGAGGACCTGTCTAATATTCTGAAAGGAAAGACGGTTATTGTGGTGGACGATGACCATCGAAATGTCTATGCACTGAACAATGCATTGAATAAAGAGGATATGAACATCCTGACAGCTGAAAATGGCTTGCAGTGTTTGGATATCCTGCATGAAACAGAGCGTGTGGACATTATATTGATGGACATCATGATGCCGGTGATGGATGGATACAAAGCCATCAAAACCATCCGAAACCTGGAAAAACATAAAGACGTTCCAATAATTGCCCTTACTGCAAAAGCGATGAAAGGGGATCGGGAGAAGTGCTTGGAAGTTGGGGCTTCCGATTATATCAGCAAACCGTTGAAATTAGATCAGCTTCTTTCCGCGATGCGCGTTTGGGTTGCAAAAAATTAAGGTATAAATACCGGGGAACGGTTACAAATCTTTGGATGAGGTAGCCGTTTCCTTTTTGCAAGAATTGAGCTTTTTGGAGGAAAAAACGTGAACAAAGAGGATTTAGAACTTGAGTTGTTTCTGCAGGCAGTCTACAAATTGTCAGGCTTCGATTTTAGAAAATATATGCTTTCATCCATCACAAGAAGAATCGAGAACCGACTCCGACTTGAAGGATTGGACAATATCAGCCAGCTTACTGAAAAAGTTATCCATCATGAAACCTATTTGAACAAAGTGCTTGATGACTTCTCCATCAACGTGACCGAAATGTTCCGAGATCCATCATTCTTTTTGGCATTCCGGGAAAGAGTGATTCCGAGACTAAGAGAGTTGACGGAAATCCGGGTATGGCATGCAGGCTGTTCCTCAGGGGAAGAGGCCTATTCCATGGCCATCCTGCTCCAGGAAGAGGGGCTCGGCCATAAAACTAAAATCTATGCGACCGATATGAACGAGAAAATACTCGAAAAGGCAAAAAAAGGCGTCATCCCACTTTCCAAAATGCAGGCTTATACGAAAAACTATATGCAAGCAGGGGGGAAGAATTCCTTCTCCGAGTATTATCATACCGATCATCAATTTGCCTATTTCCATCCGGAACTGTTAAGTAAAATTGTCTTTGCCCAGCACAACCTGGTCACAGACCGTTCTTTCAACGAGTTTCATATTATAGTCTGCCGCAACGTCCTGATTTACTTTAACCTGGACCTGCAGTTTAACGTCATCGAGCTTTTCCGGGACAGCCTGAGTCCGGACGGTTTCCTTGGCCTTGGCAGCAAGGAGGTCCTCAGGACGGATGTTCATCCGAGCTTTGAGGAGTTTGATACCATGGATAAAATCTATCGGAAAAAAGCTGAGAGATAAGGGTTTGTTCCCTTATCTCTCAGCTTTTTTGGATATGTAATAGTCAATTTGCCTGTATAAACACAACACACATGTCATCAGCTGCTTCTGACTGCAGCTCCTCTGAAAGAAGTAGATTAATAGGCTCCTGGATATTAGGAAGATCCCACAGCTTCGAGGCTGATTTCAGAAACTGCGGATACTGGTTGATCCCGACTTTTTCCATCGTCTCCACCACACCATCTGTATAAAGAAGGACCTGAACGGAATGCTGGTAGGATATAGTCGTTTTGGTGATTTCTACCTTTTCGAAAAAACCGACAGCACATGTCCGGTTGGATAGCTCCACAACTTCATCCTCATCCACCAGGGCGAATCCTGCTGGATGTCCGGCATTTACATATTCCATCGTTTTCTCTTTCGTATCAATTACCAGATAAATGGCGGTGAAATAATAAGGGATTTGCTGGTTTCGAGTATTCAGTGCATACATCCACCGGTTCAGCTCACTCATCACATATTCGGGATCTGCACAATTCCGGATGGAGTCACGGAGAACAGAAGAGATGAACATACAGACAAGGGAAGCGGATATTCCATGTCCCATCATATCCAATATCATCACAGCATATTTGGAATCATCAATTTTATACCAGTAATACATATCTCCGGCAAGCTTATAGGCTGGGATATAGGAGGCTCTGACGGTCAGGTGATCCTCGAAAATAGGCTCGCTCAGCAGACTGTTTTGAACCTGCATGGAGAGATCCAATTGGTTTCTTATTTTCTCCGCTTGCTTCTTGTTCTTGTCCTTTTCATGCTTGAGCCGGAGCACCACTCGCATACGTGCGAGCAGCTCGGTCTTGTTGATAGGCTTCATGACATAGTCGAGCCCGCCAGCATCCAACGCCTCTGCCACTTTATTGGAGTCCTCCAAAGCGGTTACAAAAACAACCGGAATGTCTTTAAGATGGGGTATTTGCTGGAGTCTGCGACATGCCTCAATTCCATCGATCTCCGGCATCATAATATCCATTAAAATGATATCGACCGGCTTTTCCAATGGTCCCGAACTATCAATCTTCAAGTAATCGAACATCTCTTTGGCAGAGGTGAAAGATTGATAGTCCTTGTAGCCGGCTCTTTTTAATATATTTTCTATGACAAAAAGATTCACCTGATTGTCATCCACAATTAAAATGGCCATGAATGGTTTCTCCTCTACTGTATCTATGTAATCTATTATCTGTAATGGAATAGCCCTCACAATTAATACCCTGTCCGAGACAAACATAAACCATTTTCAATCTATAAAATTAGTAAAACTTTCCTCTATTTCATTGTACCTTAAGTTACATGCTTTATCTAATTTGGAACGCTTATGGATGTTTAGCATATTTTCCATCAGGGTATTTTCGTATGTATGAATAAACTTAAATCCAGAGGTGATGAAATGGAAGCGGCAGTTCAAGGGACGAAAGGGAAGCTATTAACAAAAGAAAATATGACAGATCCGGGTCTAGTACCTGACTGGGTCATTCGGGAATATAGGAATTTCCATGAAGTTGTAACTGACAAAACCTTTCCATGCTATTTTGGGATGGCTGGAGAGAAGAAGGGGGAACTGCGTTATTCGTATATTACACACGATGATTGGAAGCATCTCCCTGAAACGCTGAAGGATTTTAATTCGTTATTCGATCAGGATAAACCGCTCATCAGGCATGGTCTGTTTTTATTTGTGGAGCCGGAAAATGAAGAAAAATCCATTCCGCATTATCGTCAATATTTCTGGGATATTCTGCAATATCTGCATCAACAGGATGACATGCCATGGCCAAAGGATTATCCTACTGACCCTGATCATCACCTATGGGCCTTTTCCTTTGCTGGTGAGCCGTACTTTGTGTTCGGAAACGCTCCGGCATACAAGCAGCGTAAAACAAGGGACCTTGGCAACAGCCTGGTTCTCGGTTTTCAACCAAGACGTATTTTTGAAGGTTTGGAAGGTACATCACAAGGAGGCGCCATGTCACGTGAAAAAGTGAGGGAGCGCGTGGAAAAATGGGATCAACTGCCCAAACACCCGAACATCAGTCACTACGGCGACCCGGACCACCGCGAATGGAAGATGTACTTCATCGGGGATGACTCGAAGCCGATGGAGGGGAAATGTCCATTCCATCATGGTAAGTAATAGATAGAGAGGGCCAGACCCCATTTGGTTGGGGTCTGGCCCTCATTTAATTGCAGCGATAGGATAATCGATTAAACTACCTGCTTGACTTCGCCGGAGTCTTTCGGCTTTTCCTTTGACAGGAACCAGCCGGTGACACCGATGAGAAGCAGGACGGACCAGAAGGTGATCTTCCAGGGTGCCCCTTTGGCGAATCCTTCTGAAAGGATATCAAGCTCGGGATGGGACAAGGCATAGATACCAAGCTTCACGCCTACCCACCCTACGATGAAGAAGGCTGCCGTTTCGAGGCCAGGCCTTTTATCGAGCAATTCAACGAAAAAGCCGGCGGCAAATCTCATAATGACAAGTCCGATGATACCTCCGGCAAGGATGACAGCAAAGTGGCCTCCGTCCAACCCACCGATTGTAGGAAGACCGGTTTCAGGTAGCATAACCGCAAGGGCAACCGCAGCTAGAATGGAGTCTATAGCAAACGCGATGTCTGCAAGCTCGACTTTTACAACCGTCATCCAGAAGCCCGATCCTTTATTCTTTCCAGCCGCTTTCATAAGCTTAGGCTGTAGAACATGTTTTTTCAAAATGTGGTAAATGGCGATTCCTAACAGGTATAGTGCCCCAACCGCCTGCACCTGCCAAATGTGCACCAGGTACGAAATGATGAACAGAGATCCGAAGCGGAATAGGAAAGCACCGGCCAATCCATAGAACAAAGCTTTCTTCCGCTGTTTCTCCGGCAGATGCTTTACCATCGTTGCAATGACAAGCGCATTATCTGCAGCAAGAATTCCTTCCAACCCGATCAGGATGAGCAGCACCCATCCATATTCTAATAATAATCCAATATCCATCTATCTTCCTCCTAATTGTTTTTTAGCCAAGTACGACAATTTCATCATGGTCGTTTCTCTTGATATCATCCTCTAACACGAGTCTAGTATTTAAGCGATAGGTGAGCCCCTCTGTTGTTGGAGGCAGGTCTTCAGGTAGCCTATAGCTAAAAGGATATTCTGTCTTTTCCTTTGCTTCCATAGTCTCAGACATCAGGATGGTCGTGACAGAATCAACGGTTACCACCTTGTCTCCTTGCAATTCCTTCACCAAGTCACATTCCAATCTTTTGATTTCTTGCCTGTTCCAACCGTTTTCCACGTGGAATGCGCCGGTCACGGTTTCGCCAGGCTTCATTTCACTTTTTTTCAAGATCAGGTCCACGTTTGGGGAACCGCCTTTTATATAACTCATCATTTTTTTTATCATATAAAAAATACCTCCATTAATAGTGGTTTATTTTTTGCATATCATGTAAAACAAGGTTCATTTAACTAGTAGGATTCTGTAAGGACAGGTTTCTTGGCGGGTTATGTGCCTCCAACGTTATCATCGAAACAAGGAATAATTTTATTGTGACAATAAATGTCAACCAAACTAGTAATCTCTTTTGCAAATCGATGGTCAATTAATTCATTTTCTCCTTTAGTGTAATCGTAGATAGAATAATAGTTAGATACCCGCTTTGGATGGTTTCTAGATCTTTTTTCTCCTCCTTATAGACGACAAAAAACCTTTACCAAGATGCCGGTAAAGGTTTGAAAAGTTCAGTATTATCCCTTTACCAATATTGGCAAAGGTCTCGCAAACAACGTTTAGGTTGCCAGTTAGGCCGGTGATTGGTAATCACGTATTGTCGACATAACTGTAAGCTACTCCCCTTTGGAGTATTATAGTTAGTGCAGCGAAAATTCTTCTGCTATGAATATAGAATAATATATCCGAACTCTATCGTCAAGCATAAAGTTGCAAATTTTACAAAAAATTCATCATGATTCTAAACTCCTGAAATTTTCAAGGAGAAAAGTAGGGGAGCAGCACACAAAAGTCCTATTTTTTTCACGAATTCTGTTATGATGTAAGAAAGAAAATAATAATAAAGGGTGACTGGTTGATGATGGATGCTTCGGAAAAATTAACATTATTTTTAGAACAGAACTCGCAAGAATTTATACATAATTGGCGCAAAAAAAGTGTTATTTCCGAAGATGATCCGTATCGGGAAGAAGTGATTCGTAACGGGACTCAAATGTTTCAGCTTATTAAAATGGCGCTCAATGATCCTTTAAAGGATGAGGAAATGAAGCAGCTTGCCTATAAATTGGCAAGGGAACGGGTCGAGGCGAATGTTAATATCAGTGAGTTTGTCTATAACGTAAATATCGGAAAAAGTGAGATTATCAAATGGGTAGGAAATTCCGGAATCGACCTCCACGATTTGCGTCCGCTTTTTGAGAGAATCAATACGCTATTTGATGAATTTTCCTATCATACTGTGAGAAAATATACAGAAATCAAGGAACAGCAGCTCCAGGAAAAGGATTCCTATATCCATCAGACTCACAAGGAGCGCCTCACTATTTTGGGACAGATGAGCTCAAGCTTTGTTCATGAATTCAGAAATCCCCTAACAGCCATAATAGGATTTACAAAGCTGCTTCAGAATGATCATCCTCATTTGCCTTATCTGGACATCATGCAGCATGAGCTAGATCAATTAAACTATCGAATCTCCCAATTCCTGCACGTTTCACGTAAAGACTTGATCGAAAGCCGGAAGGAGGAAGTGAACCTGTCCTTTTTGCTACAGGAGCTGACAGAGTTTTTATATCCCAGTTTATTGAGTGGGGACGTTACCCTTAAGTTGGATGCCGATCCGACGCTGACCATCAACGGCAACAAGGATGAACTCAGACAGGTCTTTTTGAATCTTATCATGAATAGCATCGATGCCCTTCAGCAAAAGAAAGAACTACGAGAGATTAAAGTGGAATGTAAGGCAGTGCAACATGATATTGAATTGAAAATTATCAACAATGGTCCGAAAATAACAGAAGATGTCATACATGCCATCTTTGAACCGTTCTTTACAACAAAGGACCTTGGAACCGGAATAGGGCTCTATATCTGCAAAAAACTGATCGAGAAGCATGATGGGGAGATCTATTGCCATTCCACGGAAGAGCAGACAAGCTTTGTTGTAAAGGTACCGGTGTTAGTGAAGGTTTGAACCTAGAATAGAGGAAGTGTGGGTACTTGATTAGCGCCTTTATCTTATTTTTATTGGCAGGATTAGCTGAAATAGGTGGAGGATACCTGATTTGGCTCTCATTACGGGAAGGCAAGCCGTGGTATTGGGCCGTTTTTGGAGGCGGAGCCCTCGTCCTTTATGGAATAATTGCAACCTATCAGGCCTTTCCGACATTCGGACGGGTCTATGCTGCATATGGTGGGGTATTTATCGTTCTCTCCGTATTATGGGGGTGGGGAATTGACAGAAAGGCCCCCGACCTCTACGACTGGATCGGAGCAGGTATCTGTCTGATCGGAGTATCTGTGATGCTTTTTTCACCAAGGTCATAAAAAAACTATTACAAGCATAAAAGGGCTGATCAATCAGCCCTTTTTTTATGCCGAAAAATCAACTGCCATATTGGAAACCACTTCATTGGACAGGATGAATTCGTCCACTTTGACATGTGCGAAGCTTCTTAAGTGTTCTTCCTTTTGTACTTCAATAATGGTTTTCGTGTTAGGTGCATACTGCTCGACTGACGCTGCCAAAATCATCGTTTTCCCGTCCACAAGCAGGGGATTATCGATTTTTTCGTCTGCAAAAATGATGACGGATTTTGCTTCCTGCACATTGGCCATATCGACCACTGATTTTGTAGCCGCATCACCAGAAATGAAGTGAACTCTGTCGTGAATATATGGCTCTTTTTCCAAGTCATCAATGATGACTACCTCGCAGCTCTGTTTGGCAAGTATCCCCTTAATGGCATACTCGGACTTCTTGGACCAGCCGATGATGACGATATGATTCTTTCCCTTAAACTTCAATTTCCCTTCCCCCTTCAATCGTTTGAACGTACTGAATGAATCCACAATCTTCCCGATAACGACCCCCAAGATCCCGATGCCGACTATGTATAATACCATGGCAAACACCCTGCCTGATATGGAAGTCGGATAAAAGTCCCCATATCCCACCGTTGTCATCGTGGTCATTACCCACCACAACGAGTCAAACCAACTTGGAAAGGTGTCTGGCTCCAATGTCCGCATGACGATCGTGCTGATTGCGATCGTCAGAACAGTCATGGAAAAAAGAAAAACATTATTTATTTTATTGATGCTATTGATGAACTTCCGAAAAATAAGCACAAAAATCTATTCCTCCTTTTGCCATTAATATGCACTCTTTTATGTTCTCCATAAACAATCCATATCCTTTAAATAGATGAAAAGTCCTATGAAATTTGCGATATCGTTGTTGCTGCTGGACCTATTTTGCATGCGGAGAGGACGCTGCTTTAGTGCTTTAATACGGAGCGGGTCAGGCCCCTATTTAAAATTCCCCATTGACAACCCCTAAAATCTATACTATCTTTAAACATATACTTTAACACCTAAAAGCGTTTAAGCGTTTAAGTGTGTTAGCGAACTTTTTTTAGAGATTAGTTGAGCCGAGTAGAGCAATGGAATATAGGAAGATAGCGTTTGTATTTAGTAGTCTATCATGTGGGCAGCAAGCAGAGACTAGATGGGGAGTGCGAATCTAGGCCAGTGATGGATGAATTACCGTACATAGTTTCAGGAGCTATCGATTTTACTGAGTGAGCAAAGTGTTTTTGCTAATTAGGGTGGTACCGCGGAGTTTCTTCGTCCCTTATTTTCGAGGGATGGAGGGGCTTTTTTTATTGGCGTAATCATGTGAGTGAACATATAGATGTAGGACAAACTATTTTTATACTAACTGGAGGATTCATCATGGAACAACATCATACAGCATTTCGTATCCGTCGTTTTGAGGCGGTCGGCATTATTGCACTTATTTTAATTATTATCGGGATATCATTATTTACATTTAAAGCGGAGCCGCACATTCCCATCTTTCTGGTCATCATCGTGCTGATGGTATACGCTTTGATTAAGAAGCAATCCTGGGCCTTTATTGAAGAAGGATTGAAAAGCGGGCTGAAGGAAGGGCTCATTCCGATTTTCCTATTTATTCTGATTGGAATATTGATAGGGGTCTGGATGCTGTCCGGTACCATTCCAACTTTCATTTTCTTCGGCAGCCAAATCATTTCGGTGGATTTCTTTTTACCAAGCGTGTTTATTGTAACTGCAATCATCGGGACGTGTATCGGCAGTGCCTTTACGACTGCATCGACTATTGGTGTTGCGTTTATCGCACTCGGTACGGCTATGGGCTTTAACCCGGCAATTGTGGCTGGTGCCATTATCTCAGGAGCTTTTCTAGGAGATAAAATGTCCCCTTTGTCGGATACAACGAATATTGCATCAGCGGTCTGTAAGGTGGACCTGTTCGACCATATCAAGCATATGCTGTGGACGACGGTGCCTGCGTTTATTATATGTGTTGTGTTGTTCAACTTTATCGGGAAACCCGATGAGCTAGCCGCCGTGGGAGAGGTTTCAGAGCTTCCACAAAAGCTGAAAGCAGCCGGATTGGTTCATCCGCTTGCCCTGCTACCGGCAGTAATCATGTTTGGCCTTGCCATTATAAGAGTACCGGCGATCTTTGTCATGATCCTCGGTATTATTGTTGGAACAGTAGTGGCATTTATTCTTCAGCCTGAAACGACCATCACGCAGCTCATGAATGTGATGCAAAATGGCTACAAGAGTGAAATAGGAGAAGAAAGCATCGATAGCATCCTTTCCCGCGGCGGGATCCAAAGCATGATGTGGTCTGTTTCCCTGGTGCTATTGACATTGAGCATGGGCGGACTGATCCAGAAGCTAGGCATCATCAACAAGGTGATGCTGATGCTGAAATCCTTCATTTCATCAACCGGAAAGTTGGTCGTCGCGGCTGTTGCAACAGCAATCGGAGTGAATGTCACGATTGGCGAGCAATACATGTCCATCATTTTGACAGGCCATGCCTTTGAAAAGGAATTTGAAAAGCAGGGAATCTCCAAAAAGAATCTCGCACGGGTTTTAGAGGATGCTGGAACGGTCATCAATCCCTTGATCCCTTATGGAGTAAGCGGCGTGTTCATGGCAGGAGTACTTGGAGTGCCGGTGTGGGAATACCTGCCTTTTGCATTCTTCTGTCTCCTCAGTCCGTTTATCAGCGTGTTTTATGGATTTACGGGAATCAGTATCAAAAAGCGGGAGCAAGTTGAAGGAGCATAATATAAGTTGGGGAAATCGTATCGAACAGTCTCATAGAGGCGGTTTGATGCGGTTTTTTGTTTTTTAAAGCGGACAATGAAAACGGCTGATATCTTGACCGTAACGACTGATATATTATGAAAACGGCCGATATCCGGTGTCAATCGGCTGATATCTATAGTAATCAAACATGCTACCCTTCCTAACAAAGCCTCCCTAAGCATATAAGAAAATCACAAAAAAGCCTTTCAGCAGGTCAAAATTCTGCAAAAAGGCTAGATTTTATTGCTGCAAGCGATCCAAATCCGCAAACAATGGCTTATTTTTCACGTACAACTCCTTGAAAAGGTGATAATGCTCCTCGTAGATGACGACGTTTTTTACAGAAGGTAGCACCTCCTGCTGGATAGGAATGTACTGCTTGATTTCACCCATGGAGTTCACCTTCCCGAGCGAATAGAGCCCGAGCCACGCTGCCCCCCATGCGATTGCGTGGTCGCTTTTTGGCAGAAGCACGGTTTTATGAAAGATATCTGCTGTCATCTGCACCCATAGCGGTGAGCGGACAAAGCTGCCGCTGATGAGAAGTTTCTTTGTCGGGCCTGCTTTCTCAGTCAATGCTTCCTGTATCTCATACATGTTGAAAATCACACTTTCCATTACGCTGCGGATCATATCGGCACTGTTATGGGAAAGAGTCAGCCCAATCCAGCCGCCTTTCGCTTTGGCATTCCATTTTGGCGCCCGCTCACCGGCGAGATAAGGCATAAAGAAAAGGCCATTCGCCCCGGCACTTGATGTGGCAGCGAGTGATTCCAAGTCAAACGTCTCTATAGTATCTCTTTTGGTGAGGGTGGAAAATTGCCTTGCTAGCCATTTTAGAGCGACAGTTCCATTGTTAGAAGCACCACCAATAATGCTATGTTCTTTTGTGAAAACATATTGAAAGGTGCGCTGGTGATCATCTGTTTTGCGTTCTGTTGTAAATCTTCTTATCGCTCCGCTAGATCCGATTGTCAGTGCTGTTTCAGCATCATGAATGGCTCCTATTCCGATATTGGCCAATACACCGCCGCTTGATCCGATGATAATGGGTGTTTCCGATGTCAGCATCAGGTCATCGGCCACCTTTGCCGCTAACGGTCCAACCTGCTCTGTGCATGGGACGACAGTTGAAAGCTGGGTAGGGTGGACGCCTGCAATCGCCAGCGCTTCGCTGTCCCACTCCAGCGTATGGATATTAAATAGTCCGGTTGCAGAAGCGATGGAATAATCTACCTTCCATTGTCCGCACCATTTGTATATAATATATTCTTTAATGGATGCGAATCGGCTTGCTTCATAATAGGGCACATACCGCGATTCCTTCATCCAGATCAGCTTGACGAAAGGGGACATTGGGTGAACGGGTGTGCCAGTATTTTCATATATCCCTTTTCCATATGTCTCATTCATAATGGCAGCCTGCGGATAGCTTCTGCTGTCAGACCAGATCATCAACGGTGAAATCGGTTCGTTTTTTTCATTTATACATAATAAAGAATGCATGGAACTTGATATGCTTAATCCGATAATGTCAGAGGCAATGAGTTTGTTCTGCCTCATGGAATTGGTAATGGCATCACGTGCCGCCTTCTCCACTTCCAAAGGGTTTTGCTCCGACCAGCTGGGCTTAGGATGATAGGTGGAATAGGCGCATTCATATTCCGAAACGACCTCGCCCTGTGGGGTGAAAATAACTGCGCTTGCGGTAGTTGTTCCGATATCTAGTCCGATCATAAATCTGCTCATAGCTACACTCCGTTTGCATTTTCAATGGATACTTCTATTTTACCTTAAAATGGGCAATCTCTCTCTTAGTTTGGCTGATATATTTTTAGTATGACTGGAAAATAGTTAGAAAATTTATAATTATTGCGAAATAGGTAAAAAGTAGTATTGGAGAAAGAAGTAAATTGGGTCATTCACAGGTTTTTTTAAAGTTATCAACAAGCAGAAGTGCTGGGAAATAAGATATACACACATTTATCCACATTATCAACAGGCTGGAGTGCTATTTTCCACAAAATATTATTCACAAACATAATTTTATTATATATTGATATAATAGGTCTTATCCAATTTATTAACACTATCCACAGGAGTGTGGACAACACTTGTTAACATAAATAAATATTTTGAACTATTTGTGAATTGTTGCTCAAACCCATTGTAAGATCTGGTAAAAAGGATTATAGTAAAGGTAGAAAGTAAGTGAAAAGCTTCACAAACTTTCTAAAGCAACAATCAGCTAGCCGGCTAATCACAAACTTCATATTTTTTTACAGGTGTATGTGAAAATATTCACATAAAAACCCTTAGGAGGAATGAGTTATGAAATGGTTAAGAGGACCTCAAATGGCGATTCTATGGACAGTATTGAGAGTTTGGCTTGGTATTCAATGGTTGAAGGCAGGACTTCCGAAAATCGGCAGCTTTGATGCTGAGGGATTCTTACATGGTGCCATTGCAAAAGCGGAGGGAGCACACCCAGCCGTCCAAGGATGGTATGCAGCATTCCTTGAAAACGTAGCACTTCCAAACGTAGAGCTGTTCAACATTCTCATCCCATGGGGCGAAGTATTAGTCGGATTAGCACTCATCCTTGGCCTAGCGACTGTACCCGCATTGATAGCAGCAGCATTCATGAACTTGAACTTCCTGTTGGCCGGTACTGTAAGCACGAACCCAATCCTTTACACTGCAGCGATCCTTCTACTGGCAGCAGGTACAGCGGCTCATTTCTACGGTATAGATAGATTTGTAATCCGTGTACTGAAAGAAAAAATGGAGGAGCGACGAAAAGAAAAAGACAAAGATCATGGAATGAACAACAAACACGTGACTACACATTAAATAAAAGGCACCACCCAATTCGATGGGTGGTGCCTTCGTCTTTAATCTTTCATCTTGCTTATTTGAAAGTATCCTTTTTACTGTTGCGTTTAATGCCGGCAGCTGCTGCACGGGCTTGAGCTTCCAAAATCTCGTTATCTGCGCCATGTTCACTAGCAAATTCGGCATCTTGGTTTGCAGTCTTCATGTTTTTTGGTACTTGTGGAAGAGAAGATTTATTCTTTCCACCTGATTTGTGTCCACGTGAACGGCCCATTCGAATCCCTCCAGAGACGGTGATGGACAAAAGGAGATTCCTTCATGTCCTCCACTGTAGCTTCACCCAAAAACTTTGGTGTGATAAGAGGGAGTTAATGGTTGATATCAAATATTAACGGCGCTTCTGCGAATATCCGCCAACGCGATCGGCCGCTTTGAATTCTCTGGAGTAGGTCACTTCCTGCATGCTGCTTAATGAGTTCTTCACTCTTTCTTTACGTTTCTTTTCAGCCATTTCAAAACCCTCCTTTGAATATGTACTACCTACAGTTTCCTCTAAAGTGTGGGAAAATATACTAAAAAAATGTAAAAATGGGGCCTGATCCTCTAACGCATTAAAGCGTTGAGGGTCAGGCCCCGTTATGGTCAACTAAGCTTCGCGAAGCTGATGTTCTTCGACAACTTCGTGATGCGTACGCATTTTGTATAGGGTATAGAGATCTTTTGAGATTTCGTATAGGTTGTAGATGTCTTCGCCGCAGTTGATTTCGTCGAGGAGGCTTTGGCGTGTTTCGTTAGCCAGGACTACATAGGGTAGCTTTTCCGCAGCTTTCATGGATCGGATGTTCACCTTGCGGATGCGCATGAAAATGGATTGGATGTCCAGTTCATAGAACAATTCATCAAAGAACTGATCCTTTGCAATCTGATTGTAACCTTTGCCGTGGTATGGCTTGCCGAGCCAAGTGCCAAGAAATCCTGCTCCGTCCTGTACATCGAATAAATTGATTGTCCCAATTGGAGTGCCCCATTCATCAAGAATGGTACGTGAAATCAATTCTCCGCGCTCTTCCGCTTCGATTGTCTGCTTTGTCAAGAACACAAACTCATCGTGGGAATACGCTTTTTGACGCACAAAAGGGAAGACTTCAGGGTGCACCATCAAGTCATAAAGAGCCTGAGATTCGTGAGTATCACGTTTTTTAAGCATGTCTTATCCCTCCAATTGAGGGCAGAAATGTCACGTACCGTGAAGACTGGCCCACCCTCGAAATTTTTTAAATTACAAAAAATTTCGGGGTGGGAATCGAACCCACTAGAACCAGATAAAACTGGTGGCGCACCATTTGCCTTCCCTAACATTTTAGAAACAAATTGTTAGTTGATTTAATTTTGTTTACCTACGTATCATACTCGATTTTATTTGAAAAAGATACTACTTTTTTGTTAAATTTTTTGGTAAATTATTTCACCTTGAACCATTGTCACGACAGGCTTTGCGAGGAATTGGAAGGGGTGATGGGACCATAGGACCAAATCGGCATCCTTGCCATTTTCGATGCTCCCGACCCGGTCCGCTACATCAATGTTTTTGGCAGCGGTGATCGTAATTCCTTCCAGTGCTTTTTGCTCATCCAGGCCCTCTCTCACTGCCAGGGCAGCACAGACATTCAAGTACTGAACTGGAGTATATGGATGGTCGGTGGTAATGGAAACCTCGACACCGTTGTCAGCAAGGCTTTGATAGGTCTTCCAGCTTTTATTTTTCAGCTCGATCTTGGACTTGCGGGTAAGGGTAGGTCCGACACAGACCCTCAAGTTTCTGTCTTTGAGTTCATTTACAATCAAATGCCCTTCTGTACAGTGCTCAATCGTAAATCTGAGATCGAATTCCTCTGCAAAACGGATACCGGAGATGATGTCATCCGCTCTGTGTGCATGAATTTTTACGGGAATCTTGCGTTCCAATGCCATAATGATTGGCTTGACGCGCAAGTTATCCGTATTATCGTAGTGCCTAGCCTGATGGAAGGCTTCCCGAAGCATGCCCATAATACCCATTCTTGTGATGGAATCCTTGTTGCCGTGACTGTGGATGCGCTTTGGATTTTCCCCGAAAGCAATCTTCAACCCGGCAGTTTCCTTCATCAGCATCTTTTGAATATTAACACCCCGTGTTTTGATAACAGAGGTGGTGCCGCCGATTACATTGGCGCTACCCGGCATGATGTGAACGGTCGTCACTCCTGCCTGGATCGCGTCTTGGAACCCTTGATCAAGGGGATGAACACCGTCCAATGCCCGAATATGGGGAGTAAGCGGCTCGATGGTTTCATTGGCATCATTGCCGGCCCAGCCCGTTCCTTCATCATAAAGGCCAAGGTGGGTATGGACATCAATGAAGCCAGGGAACAGATACTTCCCCTTACAATCAATTACTACCCCATCAGGTGGGACCGGTAAACCAATTCCTATCTCCATTATCTTACCGTTTTCGACTCTCACATCTGTATCATATAAAGGCGGTGAGGTGATCGGATAAACGGTTGCGTGCTTAAAAATAACTATATTCATTATGAAGCTCCTACTTTTTTGTCTTTATTTTGATTGTAATATGTCGGACAGAGCCTCATCAAGATGAATATAAAAGAATTTATAGCCGTGCTGCTCCAGTTTTACCGGCAGCACTTTCTGACCCTCCAACACAAGCTCACTCATCTCACCTAGAGCGATTTTAAGAGCAAAGCCGGGAGTAGGGAACCAATGCGGACGGCCCATCACTTTCCCAAGTGTTTTCCCGAAATCCTTCATTTTCATCGGTGATGGAGCCGTAACATTTACGGGGCCATCCATTTCCTTGTTTTCAAGACAGAAAGCAATCGCACCGACAACATCCTGGATGTGCACCCATGACATCCATTGCTCTCCAGTTCCAATTTTCCCGCCAACAAACATTTTATAAGGGAGCAGCATTTTCGGAAGGGCGCCTTCCTCTTTATCCAATACAATACCGAATCGGGTAAAGGCGGTTCTCACTCCAAGCTGCCTGGCATGCTCCGCTTCCTTTTCCCACGCAAGGACAGTTGATGCCAAAAAGCCGGATCCTGGTGTGGTATCACTTTCAGTAAAGGTTTTGTGTTCGCTGTTTCCGTAATAACCGATGGCACTTGCGTTGACCAGGACTCCCGGTTTCTCGACAAGTGAGTCGATTATACGGTTAATTTCCTTGGTGGAGCTGATTCTGCTCTCGACAATTCTGCGTTTTTGATCATCGGTCCAGCGTCCGTTGTTGATGGATTCACCAGCCAGATTGACAAAAGCCTCGACTCCTTCCAATTCTTTTTCCGGAGTGGTGCCATCTTTTAGCCACTCCACGAACCGTACTTGAGGTTTTTGCTTTTTATTCGAGCTGTTTCGCGTTAGAATATATAGATGATGTCCCTTTTCCACTAAATAGTCCGTCAAGGCTGATCCTACAAGGCCAGTTCCGCCTGCAATCGCGATCTTCATGCAATTCATCCTCTCGTGAAAATATCTTACTTATACTATTAGTTCTTTTCCCTAAATATCCTTTATTCAATACGTACCAATGTGCTACATAACAAAACGAGGTGAACCTTATGCAAAAAATAACGAAAATATCGGTCCAACAAAAAAACAAGGAACGGTTCAATATCTTCCTCGATGAAGAATACGCATTTGCCATATACGAGTCGACCCTACTGAAGTTCCAGCTTGTAAAAGGAAAAGAACTCGATGAGCTAGATATAGAAGAAATTCTTTACAGCGACCAGATCAATAAGGCATATCTTTCAGCTGTACATTATCTTTCCTTCCGCATGAGAACGGAGAAGGAGATAGAGGTGTATCTGAAGGAAAAGGAAATCGAACCGTTTGTCATAAAGGAAATCATCGCCAAGCTGAAGGAGCAGAGCTATTTGAATGATGCAGAATTTGCCGTTGCCTATGTCCGGACCCAAGTCCAGACCACGTTAAAGGGAAGACAGGTCATTTCACAGGAGTTGGTGGAAAAAGGGGTGGCAAAAAATACAATAGAAGACGCCCTGGTGGAATACAGTGAAGAAGAAGAACTTGAGCATGCGATAAAATTGGTTCATAAATACAGCCCGAAATATAAAAACGATGCCTTTAAGATTATGATACAGAAGGTGGAGCAGGCATTAATGAGAAAGGGCTATTCTTTTTCTGTCATCAAGGTGGCCATAGAGGAGGCTTCCCTTGATGAGGATGATTCGGAAGAATGGGACGCGCTTAGTAAACAGGCGGAAAAATATCATCGCAAATATGCAAAGCTTGAGGGCTATGATTATAAGATGAAAATGAAGGGAGCCCTCTATCGCAAGGGCTTTACAATGGATTTGATTGATCGATGGCTGGAGGAAAATGAAGCGGCTGAATAATTACGAGTAGGTCTTCATCTCACCGATGAAGACCTTTTTGTAAGTATTAGGCTTTAGATTCCTTACACATTAATCTCAAACTGACTGTCCTGACTGATGATAATCTCGGCCACTTGCTGTGGTGATTTCAGGCGTGACTTGTCCTTAATGTGGTCGGTTTCATCCCAGAATGGCGTGTCCATACCTCCCATATAAGTTGCTGTAACAGTAACCTTGCCTTCGAGCTCCTTTTGAAGACTCTCGGTAAAGCCGCGTACAGCGAACTTGCTTGCTACATATACGCTTTCATTGACCTTCCCTTTTTGGCCTGCAGTCGAGATGATGTTCATGATCTTTGGCTCGTTCTGTTCCAATAGGTGAGGAAGAAGTTCTTTTGTCAGGTAGATGGTGCCGAAAACATTGGTCTGTAAGGCAAGGTCGATGTCTTCTATTGAAAGCTCCGATAAAGGACCAAAGCAGCCTGCGCCGGCATTATTGATAAGAAAGGATATAGAATGATTTTTTATTATAGCGGAAACTGTCTTTTGGACAGATTCATGCTTTGTCAGGTCAAGGGTGAAGACCTCCGCATGGCCGCCCTCTTGATGGATAAGCTGTTGTACCTCTTTTAAAGGAGCTTCCCGTCTTCCTGTCAGGATAATCTTATACCCTTTTTTTGCATATTCAAGGGCCAGCTCTTTCCCTAATCCTGTCCCGGAACCTGTAATTAGAATGGTTTTCATGTTGTGCAACACTCCTCTTTGTAAAATCCTTCTGAGGCAATTTCGCTTTGTTTTGCCATATAACCGTGCTATTCTTACTTTATATAGAAAATGTAGGGGGAAAGCAAGTGGAACAGGATAAACGCTATAGTCAAATGACACCGCATGAACTGCATCAGGAGATTTCAACATTGAAGGAAAAGGCGAGAAAAGCGGAGCAACTCGGCATAGTCAATGAATTTGCCGTACTCGAACGAAAGATAACAATGGCAAAAGCATATATGCTTAATCCGGATGACTACAAGTCCGGAGAGATGTACGAAATCGAAGGAGACCCGGGTGTATTCTTTGAAATAGATTATATGAACGGTGTGTTTGCATGGGGGCACAGAGTTCGCGGAGACGTGGTCAGCAGGGAAGAAGAGGGCCTTCCTATATCGATGTTAATGAAAAAAGAGTAGCAGAGAGGGGATATGCCCCTTTTGCTACTCTTTTACTGTTATGCTGTTTTCGCATACATTGTTGCTTTAGACGTATGCAACATACACATGCAACATACTTTACTTTCGTGCTCTTTTCCGGTTTGCTCGCTTTTTTCTTATTTGAATTTTTTGTTCTTATAACAAGGACAAAAGCAACAAACTTTACGAAAAGAGCCTACTGTCAAGATCTTTTGCGAGTCTGAACTTCCAAGATCTGCGTATTTTGGGCCTGTGTGGTCTGGCCATTAACTTGGTTATACGCATGCTTTACGCTCGCAAAAGGCTGTGGAAACGGATTTGCTTTTGTTGCGGATTGATTGTTATAAAAGGCTCTACCTGATTGTTTGCCCATGCTAAGTCCCTCCTAAGATAGAAGAAATCTAATAGGTGCCATCTTCCCTTGCGCCGGACGCACGCATTCTCTCTTGAGGATGTGTGTTGATCGTCCCGTTCGCGCGTTTAGATGCAAACTCCGCTTTTGCTCTGCCTTCCCCTTCAAACTTATTGTCATTCGGGTTAGGAAAGTTCCTTGCTTTGTTCCTCAATCGTATCGCCTCCCTTTAGGTAGGGGCCTGACCCTCTTAGCGCTTTAAAGCGGTGAGGGTCAGGCCCCTATCATTAATATTGGATTTTCACCCCCGAAATATGTGATGATAGGGACAGTCAAATGAAACCAGAAGAGGTGTTTTTATTGGAAGAATATTTTGAGCGCCTGGCAGAGCAGCTTTTGGCGAAGAATCCTGCGTTGACGTATGAAAAGGCCCGTACGTGGGTCGAGCTTTTGTGGGAGGATTTTGAAAGTACTTATGCAAAAGCCGGATACGAATATAAAGGAAAAGAAATGACTGAAAGAATGGTGGCGGGGATCATTGAACGTCACGGTGAGACGCTTCATGAGTTCCTTTCGACAAATCCGAAGTACAAGCATTTGCTCGAAGATGAGGGAGATTCGATTTCCCATTAATAAATACCCGATCCTGGAATGAGAAGGATCGGGTCATTCTTTTTAATTTGGAATAATCTCCAGTTTCTCTCTGAGCTTATCTTCGCTGAATATCCAACCTGTGTAGGAGCTGACTATATGGAGATCCAGGTCGAGCTGTACCACTGCAACGAAAGGATAGTAGTCCTTGCTTCGATAGCGAAGATCGATAAAGCGGACTTCGTAATGATCCGAGAATTCCTCCATTTCCCATCGATAGACAGGGGAGAAGGATAGGAAGGCCGAGACGTTGTCATCGAATTTTGCCGCCTCGATGACGGCAGTCTCCGGTAAAGGCACCTTTTCAAATGTATCATGAATGATGATTTGATTCTTCACCGCACGGGCCACATAGAAGTTATCTTTTGCAGTAATCGCCAAATGCCATTGATTGAAATACAGTGTAGGCGAGATAATGGTATTAGTCATGTTCGGAATCACTTTCCGCACCTGCTGGATCACCCTTTGCTGCATCCAGTACCTAAGCACATAATATCCGACAAGTATGATGTAGATCACCAGGAAGGTGTAGCCTGGATGAAAACCGAATCCCCACAGTATAAATCCTACAATATGCAGACTGAAGATTATCGGATCAAATGTATTGATGATTCCAAGCGCCACCCACTTGTGTGTAAAAGGACGGAGCGCCTGTGTCCCATAAGCGTTGAAAATGTCGACAAAAACATGCAGGATAACGGCTATAAATGTCCAAATCCATAGATAGAGCAAATCCGCTTGTGGGATGAATGCATAGATTCCAGCAGTAATCCCAAGCGGCCAAAGGCAAACTGCCGGGATGGAATGTGTGATGCCACGGTGATTTCGTATATATTTTGCATTGTTTTTTAATTTAAGAATGGTATCCATGTCAGGAGCCTGCGACCCGATGATAGCTCCAATCATTATCGCTGTAGCTGTTTCGGGATTGCTTGCAACATATGGATCGATGGTCGCCATGGATCCAAGTGCTATTCCCATCACCACATGTGTTCCAGTATCCAATGGTCGGCCTCCTTTATTGTGTGATTTTATCCTTGCTGAAGCTGAACGAACATTCTTTTCTTTTATTGTTAATCAAAAGGGGTGTTTTCAAACATGGTAACAAAACCGTTGCAAATTTTCATCGAATATCCTATAAAAGATACTGTCATACAAAAATATGAAGCGACGATGAAAAATGTCATTGGTGTCATGAAAGAACTTGGTGCCCAAGAGATTCGCTGGACGAAAATATCGTACAAGAACGGTGGCCACACTTATTATACGGAAACTTTTCTATTGCCGACCGAGTCCCATTATTTTGCAATGAAGGAGCTGAGGGCTTCGGCAAGTGATGGTATATTCCATGATCTCGCACAATGTATGGATACAAGAAGAGGTGCGATACAATACATCGGTTTAAAAATTATAAGCTAATCCCGGAGGTTTATTTTGGATAACAAACAAACACAACACGAGTTGCTTAAGGGTTTTGAGATTGACGGCTTTCGCAACGATCTTATCAATTGGTTCATTCAGGAACAACGTGATCTGCCATGGAGAAAGGATCAGGATCCCTATAAGGTATGGGTTTCCGAAATCATGCTCCAGCAAACAAAGGTAGATACGGTCATTCCTTATTTTAATTCCTTTATTGAGCAGTTCCCAAACATTGAAAGTTTAGCGAACGCTGCTGAGGATAAGGTGCTTAAGGCTTGGGAGGGATTGGGATACTACTCGCGCGCGAGAAATCTTCAGAGTGCGGTTCGGGAGGTCTACGAAAGCTATGGTGGAGTCGTCCCGAATAATGCTGCAGAAATTTCTACCTTAAAAGGTGTTGGACCATATACGACAGGTGCGATATTGAGCATCGCCTATGGAGTGCCGGAGCCGGCTGTTGATGGGAATGTCATGAGGGTACTTTCTCGTGTGCTGCACATCAGGGAGGATATCGCCAAGCCGAAAACGCGAAAGCTGTTTGAAGCGGTTATCAGGGACATGATTTCCCGCGATAATCCATCATTCTTTAACCAGGGGCTGATGGAACTCGGTGCGATGGTCTGTACGCCGACATCACCGTCCTGTATGCTTTGTCCGGTGCAGGAGCATTGCCGGGCATTTCACGAGGGAGTTCAGAGGGAGCTTCCGATTAAGTCCAAGAAAAAATCTGCAAAACAGGTATCTCTCGTAGCTGGAATTTTCAAAAATGAAGAAGGTCAATATTTGATTCATAAAAGGCCTAGTGAAGGGCTACTAGCAAACTTATGGGTGTTTCCGAACTTTATTAAATTGGACGAGCTGGGTACTACCAAGCAACAACTTGAAAGTCTGATGAAGACCGAGTATGGTCTGGACGTGGAAATGGGGGATTACCTCTGTGATATCCGCCATGTATTTACCCATCTGGTGTGGGATATCAATGTGTATGTTGGCACGTTTCATGGAACCCCGCCAGCGGATCGCAAGGATGTCGTGCTCGTTACAGAGGAAGAGATGCTGGAATATGCCTTCCCGGTCTCACATCAGAACATGTGGAAGGAATATAAGAAGTGATTTTTTGAGGATCTGCCTTTTGATGGGGCGGGTCTTTTTTTGGGGGGAAGTGGAATCGCTAGAAGGTGTAGGGTGTCACGGCGAACACTCATTTGCAACAATTTATGCCCGCCGTTATCTACCAACAAGTTGCTCAATCGTAGCTCATTCTCGTTCCATGCGTATAATCCGCTTCATTCCGAGTCAAACCGCCGCGTGCTTCGATTTCTTCAACAATTTCGCGATGAATGCTCTGTCCTTCCACATTCAAATATGGAACCATCTGCTGTAGGGAGTGGTGGAAATAAGCCAACTCGCTGTCCTTCCATTCCTTTTTTGCCATCATGGATAATTCGGTCATGTCTCTGCCTACGTACATGGTTTGTCCCTCCTCTTTGGATGAGAATCTTTTATGTTCCTCTTTATAAAAACTCTACCCCTTTATTGTTCGATGAAACAAATAAGACTATACTGAAAGATATTACGTAAGTTTTTTACATAAAGGAGTGCATGGTATATGACTGAAAAAGTTGCTTTAGTTACAGGAAGCAGTAGAGGAATAGGGAAAAAGATTGCCCTTGAGCTGGCAAAGCAGGGCTATAACATTGTGATCAACTATAACCGCAGTAAAACGGCTGCTCAGGAAACGGCAACAGAAATTGAACAGCTGGGTGTGAAAGCCCTGACTGTCAAAGCTAACGTAGGACAGCCAGAGAAAATAAAAGAAATGTTTGTGAAGATCGATGAGGAGTTTGGTCGCCTCGACCTATTGGTGAGCAATGCAGCATCCGGCGTTCTTCGTCATGTGATGGAGCTGGAGGAATCTCACTGGGATTGGACCATGAATATCAACTCCAAGGCCCTCCTTTTCCTCGCACAGGAAGCTGCTAAGCGCATGGAAGCTGTCGGAGGCGGGAAAATCGTCAGCATCAGTTCATTGGGTTCCATCCGCTATTTAAAGAACTACACAACTGTTGGTGTGTCCAAAGCGGCCATTGAAGCACTGACCCGTTACCTGGCTGTTGAACTGGCAGACAAGAATATTGTAGTCAATGCTGTTTCCGGTGGAGCGGTGGATACGGATGCGCTGAAGCATTTCCCGAACCGTGAAGAATTATTGGAGGATGCAAAGAAAAATACACCTGCCGGGCGAATGGTGGAGCCGGAAGATCTGGTTAACACCGTATTGTTCCTTTTATCAGACCAAGCAAGCATGATTCGTGGCCAGACAATCATTGTGGACGGAGGAAGGTCCCTACTCGTCTAAAAATATACTAAAAGAATTTTTAAATTTTTTGACATAGTTTTATCGCCTCTTGGTTATCTTATATTCCGTGGAGGTGATAAACAATGGCAAACAACAACCAACAAAACCAAGCAGGTAAAACTGCATCTGGTACGAGCGTACAACATGTGAAACAACAAAACGCTTCTCAAAACCAACAACAACAGTATGGTGCTGAGTTCGCGAGCGAAACTAACGCTCAACAAGTAAGACAACAAAACGCTCAATCTCAAGCTCAAAAAAACCAACAAAACCAACAAAACTCTTAATATGTAACACCAAGGCACTCCTTATCATACCGATGCGGAGTGCCTTTCTTCGTGGTCGAGTGGAAAATTCCTGCCGGGGTCTGGCCCCCATTTTATATTTTTTAAATTTTAATATTTTTTTATATCGACAAAAGTTCTGTTGTGTCTACAGATGTTGTCAAAGGGTTTGAGGGGTGGGGGAAGAATGATACATAGGAGGAGAATTAAGGTGGGAGGCATGAGCATGGATAGGTTTGATTTGGCGGTGGCGGAGCAGTTGAAGACGATGGATAGGCTGCTGTATTTGCAGTCTGAGATAGAACGGTGCCAGAAGGTGGAGCGCCAGCTTAATGATATTCAGGAAGCGGCCAATAAACTGAGGGAGCTCAAAGCTGATATTGCGCAGATGAAAAAGGATTTGAGGGACATTCAGTTGGTATTTGAAAATCAGACAGAGGAAGCGATAAAATCCTACCATTTTCAGGAATTAAGCTGAAATCGTGGCACGATTCTGTAAAATTTTTATGAAAAGCGTGAATAATATTCAAAAAGGGGCATCTTCTCTCATAGAAAGATGGCTCTTTTGTTTTAAAATCTGGTAGTTACCGTTATAATAATAGAAAAGGTTGCTTTTTAGAGATGAGGCGGCACAAATGAAAGAAGGGGAGAAGGATGGGTTGTCCCAAAGAAGGAGAAACGATTCAAATACATAGTTACAAGCACAACGGACTCATTCACAGGGTGTGGGATGAGACTACTGTGTTAAAAGGGACGCAAAACCTTGTTATTGGTGGAAACGATAAAACAATTGTAACGGAATCAGACGGGAGAACTTGGGTGACAAGGGAGCCTGCAATTTGTTATTTCCATGCTAGACATTGGTTTAACATCATTGGCATGATCAGAGAAGATGGTGTGTACTATTATTGCAATATCAGCTCACCATTCATTGCAGATGATGAAGCGGTTAAATATATTGATTATGACCTGGATATTAAAGTATTCCCGGATATGACGTTTATTTTGCTCGATGAGGATGAATATGAAAAGCACCGCAATGAAATGAAATATCCAGATGTCATTGACAAAATCCTTAAGACAAATGTAAACACGTTGATTTCGTGGATACGTCAGAGAAAAGGTCCTTTTGCACCAGACTTTATCGACCTATGGTATGAACGTTATTTAACGTACCGTGGATAAATAGGCATGGCAGGAAAGAAAAGGCGGCTGGTACAAGTTTTTTTGCACTTGCCATGCCTTTTTTGTGTTTATTTGGATGAATTGATCACAATAGAAAAAACTAGAGAGAAAGAGCTTTTTCAAGGAGGAGAAATACCTTTGAGCAGTGTGAAACGGTACATGAAATTTGTCAAACCGTATCGGTGGCAAATCGTCGGTACCATTATAATAGGATTAATGAAATTCGGTTTGCCCTTATTGATACCTTTATTATTGAAATATATTGTGGACGACATTTTACTTACAGATGGCAGATCCGCAACGGAAAAGACAAATGAACTACTCCTGATAATGGGATCGATTTTTGCAGTCTTCCTTGTACTACGACCACCAATAGAATATTACAGACAGTACTTCGCCCAATGGACAGCGAGCAAAATCCTATATGACTTGCGGGACAAGCTGTTTGATCACATTCAGCGACTAAGCCTGCGATTCTATTCAAACAATCGTGCAGGTGAGATCATTTCACGTGTCATTCATGATGTGGAACAAACAAAGAACTTTGTCATTACCGGATTGATGAACTTTTGGTTGGACCTTGCTACCATCCTTGTCGTTATAATCATCATGTTCCAGGTTGACTTTACCCTGACACTTGTGTCAATCATGCTCTTCCCTTTGTACGGATTTTCTATCAAGTACTTTTATAGCCGCCTAAGGGAATTGACCCGTGTCCGTTCCCAGGCACTGGCCGAGGTTCAAGGGCATCTGCATGAAAGGGTCCAAGGAATGCCCGTCATTCAAAGCATGGCCATCGAGGACTATGAGCAAGAGCAATTTCAGAAGCAGAACAGTAATTTCCTGACAAAAGCCCTTGTACATACAAGCTGGAACGCCAAAACATTTGCTGTAGTCAATACGATCACTGATATCGCACCGCTTTTGGTTATCGGCTATGCAGGTTATCAGGTAATCAACGGCGGATTGACAGTCGGGGAGATGGTCATGTTTGTGGCATATATTGACCGCCTTTACAATCCATTAAGACGTCTCATCAATTCGTCGACGACATTAACACAGTCACTTGCTTCCATGGATCGTGTCTTTGAATTTGCGGATGAGAAATATGACATCACCAATAAGACTGATGCAAAAGAAAGCAAGACTGCACGCGGGGATGTCCGCTTTGAAAATGTGTCCTTTAGATATGAGGAAAAAGAGCCTTATGTGCTGAAGAATATCAATTTGCAGGTCGATGAAGGGGAAACAATCGCCCTTGTCGGCATGAGCGGCGGCGGAAAGTCGACCCTGGTCAGCCTGCTTCCTAGATTCTACGATGTGACGGAGGGTTCCATCGAACTCGATGGAGTGGATATCCGTGATGTAACGGTCCAGTCGCTTCGGAAACAGATCGGAATTGTGCTACAGGACAATATTCTGTTCAGTGATTCTGTTCGCGAAAACATCGCGCTCGGAAAGCCGGATGCGACAATGGAAGAGATCATCGAAGCGGCAAAAGCGGCAAATGCCCATGATTTCATCTCCAACCTGCCTGAGGGCTATGAAACGAAGGTGGGAGAGCGGGGAGTGAAGCTCTCGGGCGGACAGAAGCAGCGTGTGGCGATTGCCCGGGTATTTCTGAAAAACCCTCCTATCCTTGTGATGGATGAGGCAACTTCAGCATTGGACCTGGAAAGTGAACATCTGATTCAGGAATCGCTTGAGCGTCTCGCAGCTAACCGAACGACATTTGTTGTGGCACACCGATTGTCTACGATTACCCATGCAAGCAGAATCGTTCTGCTGGAGCATGGAGAAATCGTGGAGATCGGCAGCCATGAAGAATTGATGAAAAAGCAGGGGAATTATTATCATTTGTTCAATATTCAGGAGATTGTATAAGAGTAAGGTATCATAGGCCCTTGGCGACGTTTGGTTGCCGGGGGTTTTTTTTGTTGCGGGACAGATGTGTAAAAGTAGGTATGGATTTTTGTTTGGCACGAACTCATTGCAGTTTGGCATCAACTTTCGGTTGTTTGGCACGAACTCGGCCCAGTTTAGCATCAACTCTCGGTCGTTTGGCACGAACTCACCTCAGCTTGCCGCCAACTCCGCCCAATAATATAAAAAAACACTCCCCAATCATTGGGGAGTGCCTCATTAAACCTATTCCTCTTCACGCTGCCCGATCTCAAATTCATTTTCGGACTTATGGTAGTTCTGGAAGCTGTCAATCAGCTTATTTAAATGTACTAGCTGGTCATTGTAATCGATGATTTTGGAAACGAGCGGGAATAGGTGATACCAGACGTCGCACTTTTCCTCGCAGCCTTGATATTCCTCTTTATGGAGCATAAATTCATCGATGAACTGCTGTTTATTGAACAATTCCTCTTCGTACATTTCGGATGTATTATGAAGCTTGATTTTTCCTACAAATTTCAACAGGATCTGTTCATGCAGGTTAACCAGGTGATCAAGCTCGGCTTTTAGATAATGCTGATAATCGCTAGGCATGTGGTGAAGCTCATTTTCCAAACGATGCAGCATTTTCAATGTATGAAGCGCACGGTTGCTCGTCAAGATCAATTGCCGGAAGATGACAAGCTTACGAGCCTTTGAGCTTGCACTTTTACTTGTTGGGAAATACGTTCTCTCTTCTTTATATAGTAGGAATAACTGCTCTAATTTTGATAGTCGCTGGCGCAGCATTTCAATATCTGTTTTAAGCAGATTGTGTTCGGATGCGTGACGCATACTTATACGGATCCATTTTAAAATATCCTCGGTTGTTTCCTTTACTTTATAGTAGAGCCTTGTTTCATACTTTGGCGGCAGGAAGATCAGATTCACGAGAAATGCGCATAGGATACCGATCATGACGGTGGAGAAGCGGATCAACGAGAATTCCAAAAAGTTCTCGCCTGGGCTTTCCATGATCGCGATAACAGTCACCAATGCTAATGGAATGGTGTTTTCTATTTTCAACTTTAAATTGATTCCAATAACAAAAATTGCGGTCAATCCAATGATGAACGGGTCGTGTCCGAAAATCAAACCGAAAATGATTGCTAAAAAGGCTCCAATCAGGTTTGCCTGAACGTGTTCAATAATGGATTGGTAGGACTTGTAGATTGATGGTTGGATAGCAAAGATCGCCGCAATTCCCGCAAAGAACGGGGTAGGTACGTTTAGCCATTGCGCTACGAACAATGCGAGCGTGATAGCTATACCGGTCTTGACTATTCTGGCACCAAGTTTCATGGTAAAGTAATTCCTTTCCTGTTCTTCCGAATAATATAACCTACTTTAGTTCAGTTCAAACTTTATGTAAGATTTTCGGAAAATTGATTGTGTCTTTAGAACACTAATGTACTATACACGGTTTCCATGTGTCCTGCAATAAGTTAATGGAAAATAAAAAACAGATCGCCGAAAAATCTGACGTTCTGTTTTCACAGCCGATTTTATTCCAATGTGATTGGTTCTTCCGATGAAGGGTTCCTATTGAATATCTTAACAAGGCCAACAAGAGCTCGTATCGTGAACAAGGTGAAATTAACACTTGCAAAAGTATGGAGGATGGTCCATTTTTTCCATTCAAACAGATCGGTCTTTTTCTCCATGAACCATTGCAGGATGCTCATAGGTACGCTCCAAGTCAGGCTTTTCAATAGTATGTATGGCAGTTTATCATGATAGGTCTGCCTGACCCAAAAGATACTGAGTATAGGAAAAAACAATAGATCGTAAAGAATGTTGGTGCTAAAGATTTTTGGCATAGGTCGTATCGGGTATTTTACTCTGCCTGTATTAACCACGTATGTATCAAGCAAAATCGAGAGTACGCCTTTGGAAAAGAAAACAATTAGCATTTCTTTATACTTGGGAGTTTTTACAGCAAAAGGGAACAGGGAAACACATAATAAAAATAGACCGCGAATCATCAATCTTTCCACTAGTATCAGCCGCCTTAAATTTGTAATCTTTCTTACTATTTCATTCCGGACGTGGATTTATCCCAAACCTCAACCAAAAAGAAAAGGTCAGCACCAAATTGGTGACTGACCTCATCAAATTTATTATTCCGTTGATACCGCAGGATCTGCCTGTTCTTTCATAGGATTCACTTGAAGGAAGTAGCTGCCTGGATCTTCGAGCATCTGCTTCACTTCATTTGCCTCCTCGAACTGCCCTTGTTTGAGCAGGGAATCATGGTAGATGGAGAGGAGCTCGACTACATCTTTTTTACCTGCCACATTCAATGGTTCGATGCTTACCTTTGCACCCTTGGCAATTCTGCGCTGCAGGGCATCTTTTGTTAAGCCCATTTCCGGCTGGTGGCGAAGATAGACGGCGCCTCCCGTCATACCGGCACAGATCCATGGACCAGGGTCACCCATGACAAGGCCGCGGCCATTAGTCATGTATTCAAAAGCAAAGCCTTTGATGTTTGCATTAACACCAAGGTTGCCGTGCTCTTTTTCCGGAATAGGGGTTGTCACTTTCCCGCCGATGATCATGTCGGCGCCGGAAAGGCGAATTCCTGCACGTGCATCTGCATTCCCTTGAACAACAAGCGCACCTTTTTGGGCGCCATAGCCGAAGCCTTTTCCGACTGAGCCGTTGTAGAGGGTACCGTTCTTGCCTTTGTATTTAAAGACGGAAATGCTTCCGCCAAAGGCTGTTTTACCGATTCCATCCTGTGCGCCACCTTCCACAACGATGTTGATGCCGCTGGAGTTGTAGGCGCCTAGGCCGTTACCTGGAATGGATCCTTTTCTATAGCTCAGTTCCACATCCGGAAGCTGCAGATAGGAGCCGTCCAAGCGACCTCGGACACGATGGCAGGAAACTCTGCTGCCAAGTACGCGTTGCTCTGCTGTTACTGCGTCAAACTGTCTGGATTGGTGCAGTTGATCCTCTTGGTAATCGAGGTATTCAGCTCCAGCAGCAACCAGCAGCTTTTCTTTTTCCATGCTTGCTGCGACTTCTTTTTGTGCCATCTGCGGTACATCCAATGTGTGCAGAAGGTTGGATAGGTCGAGTGCTTCTGTTCCACGTACCTGTTCAAGCAGGTCGGAGCGGCCGACAATATCCTGCAGATTATTGAAGCCGAGTGAACCGGTCAGTGCTTTCAGCTCGTCGCCAAAGGCAGTGAAAAGGTTCATCAACCCCTGTACTGCAAGATCGGATTGACGTGGTACGAAGCGGCGCAGGCCATGGTCCTTTGCCTGTGCTTCCGTTTCGATCTGAGTCGCAATCCCGACGTGGCATGTATCCAGGTGACACCCGCGACAAGTCGTACAGCCGATGGCAATCATGGAAAGGGTACCGAATCCGATGCGGTTTGCACCAAGTAGCATTACTTTCATGACATCAAGCGCACTCTTGATTCCGCCGTCCGCCCAGATTTCCACTTTGTTGCGCAGGCCGGATTCGATAAGGGCATTGTGCGCTGCCTTAACACCGATTTCCACAGGAAGACCAACATACTGCAGGGCGTGAATTCTCGCGGCACCTGTTCCGCCGTCAAAACCACTGATGGTAATAATGTCTGCACCTGCTTTTGCGATACCGACCGCGATTGTTCCAATGTTCGGCACAACAGGAACTTTTACCGCGACCTTCGCCTGGTCATTCGCAGTCTTCAATTCGGCGATCATCTGTGCCAAATCTTCTATTGAATAAATGTCATGGTTATTCGATGGCGAGATCAGGTCGGAACCGATTGTTGCATTACGCGCCTCTGCGATCTTCGCTGTTACTTTTGATCCAGGCAGGTGTCCGCCTTCACCAGGCTTTGCACCTTGCCCGATTTTAATTTCCAAAAGGTTCGAGGAGTTCAGGAGCTCCGCATTGACACCGAAACGCCCGGATGCTACCTGCTGTCCGCGGGTTTTTGGATATTTACCGAGCATATCCTTGATTTCCCCGCCTTCTCCATTGAGACTGATCATGTTCAATCGGTCAGCCGCTTCGGCATAGGCTCTGAAAGCCACCTCATTTTGCGAGCCGAAGGACATGGATGCAATCACAAATGGCAGGCTATGTGCACCCACCCCTATATTCACCTTTTCCTTAGGCAGTTTTTTAGTGGATACCTTCAGGTCGGTGAGATGACGGATGGTAATGGGATTGGTTGTTTCCTGTTCATTCAGCTTTTCGCGATAGTCATCGTAAGTCCCATTTTTCGCCACATCCCCGATTGCCTTCCAGATACGAGGGAAGAGGTGGAACGATTTGCCTGGGCGCGATTTCTCATCTTCAAATTCCTTTGCACGCTCTATTGCATCTTCTTTCATTTTTGCAAAATTGTAGCCAAGCTGATCGGAGCCGAGGAAGTTGACGATTCCTAACGCTTTTTCCAGCTCAACATGCAATCCGATTGCGGAGAACAGACGGCCATAGCCGCGCAGTTCATGGATTCCAATGGTGGAAATGACCTTTTCCATTCCTTTCGTTAAAGCCTGGAACAGATTCACGACTGGAGTTACTGTCTCATCACTTACGGTACCGAAAAGAAGGTAAGGGCTGATTGCATTTGCCCCCAGACCCAATGCCACCATCACATCATGCAGGGAGCGGATGGCACCCGAGCGCAGAACGAGTGCACATTTGCGACGGTACTGCTGATCTACAAGCTCCTGGTTCACGACGGCAGTTACAAGATGAGGATCAAGCCATAATTGACCATCCTTATGAGCCTGTGCGTCGTCGATTACAAGAAGTGTTTTTCCATTTTTCACCGCATCGACTGCTTCTGATTTTAGACGGTCTAAAGCAGAGGAAATCTCTTCGTCCTCCAAACAAGTTGCATTTAGATAGTAGGTCAATTTTCTGGTCTGGAACTGGTGCACAACCTGGTCATAGGATGGCTGCTCCAAGGCATGCACGCAATCTGCGCCAATCTGTCCTTCGATTAATAATGGAGAGAGAAGCTCCAATGTATAATCATTCGGTACCTCGTCTTCTTTTCGTAAATGGGGTCTTGCACCAAGGACCGTTCTTGTGGAGAAGTGTTCTGTCTCACGATCACGATCTATGGCAGGGTTTGTGACAACAGCCACACTTTCCTTGATAAAGTCTGCTATATTGTTCCTACCAGGGTTCATCGCAGCAAGCGGCACATCATGTCCGAGGGAACGGATTGGTTCTGCACCTTTTTCCGCCATCTGTTCCACAAGCTGAATATGCTCGCGATCCCACCCGAATGCAGCGTAATGTCCGTTATGGACCTTTGGAAGCGGAGAAACAGTGACAATCGGCTCCAATTGTGGTGTTTGCAATCTATCTGCAAAATTCTTCACTTGAAACTTATCGCTGAATCGTTTGTAGACTTCCTCCTGATAGGCGTGATAGTCATACACCTTGATTTCTTCACCATTCCACTTCATCCCGACCTTTTCCCCGGGGGAGAAAGGCTTCGGTTCTGCAGTATACTCACTAGTTGGAATAATCCCAGGCTCAGATGAGAAATAATAGGACGTTTCAGTCTGAAGCATCCAGAGAGGACGCAAGCCCAGGGCATCCAGGCCGAATACCGCCTCATCCTTGTTGCGCGAAATGATTCCGGCAGGCCCTTGAGAGAAGTGTCCCCATGTTTCACGGATGTAGGCATACAGATCTTGAAGATGAGTTGGGTAGCTCTTGATTTCATTAATAATTGGTGGAAACACAATATCCAAGGCTTCAAAAAGGCTAAAGCCGTCTCTGGCAATCAATGTTTCTATCGTTCTATTTAAATCCTGTGAATCACTTCCGCCTTTTGTGAGAGGGACGTCAAGCATGGTTGCCTCGTCACGAAGCTTTGCAATTGTGTTGATTTCCCCGTTGTGGCCAAGCACGCTAAATGGTTGCACGCGAAAAAAGTTCGAAAGCGTATTGGTGGAATAACGGTTATGCCCAAGCGTCATCGAGGACGCAACCAACGGGTTGGCAAGGTCATGGTAAAACTTCGGCAGAATATCTCCGGCACCCATTACCTTGTAGACGGCATGGTAGTTTGATAAGGAAGCAACATGAACATCATCATTCTTCTCGATATCGATGGCACAATGGAAAAGCTGTTCCTGTGTACATACTTCTTTTGTAGAAACGGCTGCCACCTGCCAAAATACCGGATCCTGGATAACGGCAATCGGACCAAGCGCTTCCGAGGAAGTCACAGTGTCAGATGAAAAGACCAGTTTGAAAGATTCTTTTTCCAATAGACTAGTAATCTCGTTTTTAACAGCATCCACATCCACATGGTGGTTAATAAAAAAGTGGCCAACAATGAAATCTTCTCTGTCTGCGAGAGAGGGATCCTGGTCACTTTTTTCTAGCTTCTGTTTCCACAGGTCGCGTGGGATATCAATGTGAATGCCTACACCATCACCTTCACCATTAATGAAACCGGCACGGTGGTTCATTTTCACTAGTGCATCTATGCAATCATCGATATTTTTCTTTGTAGGGATTTTTTTCTTTTCGATAGCGGATACGATTCCACATGCATCATGCTCGGCATTGTGAAAATCTTTGAATGTACTTGGACTCCAATTTGTCATCTTTACTTGGCTGTAAACTAGGGATATAAGAGGGGACCCTAACTAGCCATTCACCTCCTGTAGTATATAGTAGAAATGCGGGAGCGCAATTGCAGTGCGCTGATTAGGTTGCGGTTGTCTAATATTCCGAATGGACATACATTTGTCAAAAAAGGGAATTTTCAGACTTTAATCTATATACTATCACTTCTTTACGAAAAAATCAATTTTTTATACAAAGAAGGTGAGGCGAGACCTAGTTTTGGTATTTAAAAAAACGTTTATTTGTAAGCGTTTTCAATAGTTTTCATAAAAAAAGAGGAGTGTACTTGTACACTCCTTAATGTATATTTATGCATTCGCCAATTCCTTGAAAGCGTGCTCCACGGCATCCAAAGTCACCGTAACATCCTCTGTTGTATGGGCAGTTGTCACAAACCATGCCTCGTATTTCGAAGGTGCCAGGTTGATGCCCTGGTTCAGCATCAGCTTGAAGAACTTCGCGAATTTCTCGCCATCCGTGTTCTCCGCCTGTTCATAATTCACGACTTTTTCATCAGTAAAGTAGATGGTAAGTGCACCTTTTAAGCGGTTGATGGTTATAGTGATTCCGTATTTTTCCGCTCGTGTCAAAATTCCTTCTTCCAACAGGCTGCCGATATGATCAAGATGCTCATACACGCCTTCCTGCTTCAGGACCTCAAGGCATGCAATGCCGGAAAGGATGGATGCAGGGTTACCGGCCATTGTTCCAGCCTGATACGCTGGTCCGAGTGGTGCAACCTTTTCCATGATTTCTTTGCGTCCGCCGTATGCACCGATAGGAAGTCCGCCGCCGATGATTTTGCCAAGTGCAGTCAAGTCGGGCTTCACGCCAAGCATATCCTGTGCACCGCCATACATGAAACGGAATGCTGTAATGACTTCATCATAAATGACAAGCGCACCCGCTTCATGTGTAAGATCATTGACCTGCTCAAGGAAGCCCGGCATCGGCTCAACGATTCCAAAATTGCCGACAATCGGTTCAACGAGAACTGCTGCGATTTGGTCGCCCCATTTAGCTAAAGCTTCCTTATATGGTTCGATATCATTGAATGGTACTGTGATCACTTCGTTTGCGATGCTTTTAGGAACACCCGCGGAATCCGGAGTACCTAGTGTGGAGGGGCCTGACCCTGCTGCAACTAGCACCAGATCCGAATGCCCGTGGTAGCAGCCTGCAAATTTAATGATTTTATCACGGCCAGTATATGCACGAGCAACGCGGATCGTTGTCATGACAGCCTCGGTGCCGGAATTGACAAACCGGACCTTGTCCATAGCCGGCATCGCTTCCTTCAGCATTTTGGCGAACTTCACTTCATGCGGAGTCGGAGTTCCGAAGAGTACCCCGTTCTTTGCCGCGCGTTCGATTGCTTCGGTGATATGTGGATGCGCATGCCCGGTGATGATAGGACCGTATGCAGCGAGATAATCGATGTATTTATTGCCGTCCACATCCCAGAAATAGGCGCCTTCGCCTCGCTCCATGACAACCGGAGCCCCGCCGCCCACTGCCTTATAAGATCTTGATGGGCTGTTTACCCCGCCAACGATATGCTGCAACGCTTCTTCATGTATCTGTTCTGATTTCGTGAAATTCATATGTATCCTCCTAAGCTTCTAATACGCATAATACGTTATTCTAACATGAAACGGGGTTTCTAATAAAATTTCCTCCTGTGCTATTTTAAAAAATAGGCTCTGTTATTGTGTAGTGTTGATTTTCTAAGAGTCTAGCTGTTGATTGGAGCAATAGGCGAAGATTCCTGCGGGAGGAAGGGACAGGGGAGACCCCGCAGGCGAAGCCGAGGAGGCTCCCGGACCGCCCTTGGGTCGCTGCGCCTAGTGCGGAAATCAACAGCGGTGTTTAACACAGCCGAAAAATAATAAAGCATACCTCCACATCCCTTGCGTATATTGTAATGATGGCATGTCCGCAAATTGGGGGAGTTGGATGCTTTATTTATTGGTGATTCTCTTTATTTTTGTTGCAATCAGTATTAGCTTTTCGAATGTCTTTGCTTCCGACAGCAGAAGTATGCCTTATGTGTCCAAGGAAACCCTGCTTCTTTTGCTTCTGATTTATTTTACCCTGCTTATTTCATTTGGACTTTTATATACAGTGCTGCATATCGAAGGAATACCGGTCCTGGTGGAAAATGGGGTCGAGCTGACAGGGAATTACTTTACGATTTTTACTCATTCCGTCTATTTCAGTGCGGTGACGATATTGACGGTGGGATATGGTGACGTCACACCAATTGGGATAGGGCGTGTCATCGCAATGGCAGAGGCCCTGATCGGCTTTGTAATGCCGGCAGCATTTGTGGTTCGCGTGGTGCTGCATATGGACGGCAGGGAGGCGAAGAAGAAATGATTTTTTCATGGCTGTATAGGAGTAAATAGAGCGTTCGGATGGCTGAAAAGTTGAAAAGGGCTATGGAATTCGATACGCTACTATTACATAGAAGAATTTTTTCAAGGAGGACGAATTTATATGACAGTGGAAACAGGAAAAAAAGCACCTGACTTTTCTTTGCTCGCCAATACAGGACAAGAGGTTAAGTTATCGGATTACAAGGGGAAGAATGTAGTCCTTTATTTTTATCCAAAGGACATGACACCAGGCTGTACAACGCAGGCATGTGATTTCCGGGACAAGCATGAGGATTTCTCCGAAATGGATACGGTCATATTGGGAGTAAGTCCCGATCCGCAAGCCAAGCACGAAAAGTTCATCGAAAAGCACGGTCTGCCGTTTTTGCTGCTTGTCGATGAGGACCACAAGGTTGCTGAGCTTTATGACGTATGGAAGCTGAAGAAGAATTTCGGAAAAGAATATATGGGAATCGAACGAAGCACTTTCATCATTGACAAGGAAGGCCAGCTTGTTAAGGAATGGAGAAAAGTGAAGGTGAAGGGGCATGTGGAGGAAGCGTTGACCTTTATTAAGGAAAACCTGAACTGAGTTTAGCCTATTTTTTCATAAATAAGGCAAACGTCTAATTCCAAAAGGCTGTCCAGAGAGTACCTTATAGTGTAGGGCATACCTCCTCAAAAGTTGACGTGTATAGAGAGTGCAAGCGATCGCAGCTTGCACTCCTTTTTTGTTGTTGTGAGTATTGGGGAGGGTGTGTTGGTGGTGCATGGGTGGGTACGTCGTGTGTGAAAAATGTCGAAATGTGCGTTTTATCGATATGCGGTTCATTTTCGTGGATATATAGGAAAAACCGTTGATATATCTTCTTTTTCGTTGATATCGGATCCCTATTCGTTGATATATGGAAATTTTCGTGGATATATCAATTTTTCGAATTCCACCCGTAATGGCATTCAGATGGTGATTCGACAAACATACTAATAATTTCTAAAATTGGTTATTTTCCGCGATTTGCAAGAACCCTTCCATCCTTTAGAGAAATTTATTATACTGAAATCTGGTTTTTATTCATCGTTTTTTGAAAATTTGCTAGATTGAGAAAGGGGTATCACACAATGGAATCAACAACAAAGAAACGTGGATTTGTTATGCGTGCGTTGGATATGATCGAACGTGCCGGTAACAAGCTTCCACATCCGGTAACATTGTTCGCCATCTTTGCGCTTCTGATCATTGTGCTTTCCGGCGTATTTTCCGCCATGGGTGTACAAGTAGATGATCCGGTAAACGAAGGCGAGGTGCTACAGGTTAAGAACTTACTTAGCGCTGAAGGAATCAAGTATATTTTTGAAAGTGCGGTAACCAACTTTACAGGATTTGCTCCGCTTGGAACGGTTCTTGTAACAATGATCGGTATCGGACTTGCTGAAAGATCAGGCCTGATCAGCGCAGGATTGCGAGGACTTGTAACGTCCGTGCCAAGACAGCTTATGACTGCTGCTCTTGTATTCGGTGGTATCATGTCTTCCATGGCTGCAGATGCAGGTTATGTTGTATTGACTCCGCTAGGGGCTGTACTTTTCGCCGGTCTTGGGCGTCATCCTTTAGCTGGTTTAGCTGCAGCATTTGCTGGGGTTTCCGCTGGATTCAGTGCGAACCTTCTATTGACTTCCCTGGATCCACTACTAGGATCACTTACACAAGAAGCAGCTGCTACAGTTGACCCAGAGTACGCGGAAAACATGAACTATATGATGAACTTCTACTTCATGTTCATTTCCGTGTTTGTTCTTACTATTGTAGGTACATTTGTAACAGACAAGATTGTCGAGCCGCGCCTTGGCGAATACGAGGGTGGTTACCAAGGTGATGTCAACTACCTGAAACCAGAAGAAAAGAAAGGTTTATGGGCTGCACTTTTTGCTTTTGTAGCAACCATTGCAGTATTGGCATTATTGGTTGTTCCATCTTGGGGACCATTACGTGGAGATGGAACTATTCTTGAAGCGCCATTCTTCCACACTCTAGTACCAGTCATTCTTATCATGTTCTTTATTCCAGGTCTGGTTTATGGATTGATTACAAAATCGATCAAGAACGACAAGGATGTAGCAAATCAAATGTCCGACACGATGGCAACGATGGGTGCTTATATCGTGCTTGCCTTCGTAGCAGGTCAATTTGTCGCTTACTTCAATGAAACAAAACTAGGCATCGTTCTTGCTGTTAACGGTGCGGAACTGATTCAAAGTCTTGGCTTTGACAGCGAAAATAAATTAATGGGTATTCTGCTTATCCTTGCATTCATCGTCGTAACAGGATTCATTAACCTGTTCATCGGTAGTGCATCAGCGAAATGGGCAATCATGGCACCGGTTTTCGTACCGATGATGATGGGTCTTGGCTATTCACCGGAGCTGACACAGTTGGCTTATCGAGTAGCTGACTCTACAACAAACATCATTTCACCTTTGATGCCTTACTTCGCAATCGTTATCGCATTCGCGCAGAAATACGATAAAAAAGTGGGAATCGGAACATTGATTTCTACGATGATTCCATACTCTGTGTTCTTTACCATCGTATGGGTAGCAATGCTGATCATCTGGATGCTGACAGGTCTTCCGATTGGGCCGAACGCACCGATTGACTATGTAGGATAAAATAATCAAAAACCGCTTGCTTGTCTTTGGACATGCAGGCGGTTTTTTGTTTATATAAAAGAAAAGCACTTTTTTATGGAGGACGGAGATATGCTGGTTGTATCCACATTTGTACCAGAACAACAGGAGCTGATCGAGAGGTTGGAAAACCGTTTTCCTGCTGTCACTTTTTCTTTTTATCAAAATATAGATCTAGTCCCTTCCAAGGAGTGGGCTTCCGCTGAAGTATTGATAACCTACGGGGAGGATCTGGCGCCGTACCATATTCACGAAGCTTCCGCCCTCCAATGGATCATGGTCACCTCAGCGGGGATGGAACTCATGCCTTTAAAAGAATTGCACGAACGAAACATATTGGTGACCAATGCAAAAGGCATACATAAAATACCGATGGCTGAATATACACTCTCCATGATGCTTCACACAGCACGTAGCACCAAAAAGCTGATTGAAAACGAAGCGATGGGAAAATGGGATCGGAACACACCAATATCCGAACTCCATGGAAAGACAATAGCGATATTGGGTGCAGGAGCCATTGGCGGGGAAATCGCGCGATTGGCATCCGCCTTTTCAATGCGGACCCTAGGAGTAAATAGCAGTGGTCGTGCTGTTCCGTTCATAGATGAAATGTTCACTTTGAACGAGCTGGACGTTGTATTGCCTCAAGCCGACTTTGTCGCCAGTGTACTGCCCAGCACAACAGAAACGAGAAGATTCCTTCAAGATAGGCACTTTTACATGATGAAAAATAGTGCCGTATTCCTGAACCTCGGACGTGGAGATTTAGTGGATGAAAACGTGTTGATACACGCATTGGAAAGTGGTGAAATTGCACATGCCGTCCTTGATGTATTTGAAGTGGAGCCATTGCCGCAGGACCACCATTTCTGGAAGATGGAAAATGTAACCGTTACACCTCACTTATCAAGCAGAACGAAAGGTTATCAGCCGCGTGCACTTGAAATATTCGAGCATAACTTATATGTGTTTTTGCATGGTGGTTCCGATTATCAAAACATAATTGATGTGAAAAGGGGATACTAAATATGAAAATCTATACGAAAACCGGTGACAAAGGGCAGACCTCTCTAGTTTATGGTCAGCGAGTGGACAAAAATCACGACAGAGTGGAAGCCTACGGTACCTGTGATGAAGCGAACTCGATGATTGGATTGGCAGTCGCTTATTTAAGAGAGGAAAAATTCGATAAGAAGGATGAACTGCTTCAATCATTCCAAACCATACAAACCATTCTTTTCCATGTAGGAGCAGAGCTTGCGACTCCAACTGGGAAGGAAGTTCGTTGGAAGCTGAAAGAAGAGCATGTTGCGAAGCTTGAAGAAGAGTTGGATGCGTTGGATGCCACATTGCCTCCACTTAAAAACTTCATATTGCCTGGCGGGACAAAAGCCGGTGCTGCCTTGCATTGTTCAAGAACCATCGTAAGAAGAGCGGAGAGATCGGCGGTGTCCTTGAGTGAAGAGCTTTCCCCAAATGTCCTTGCCTATCTGAATCGTCTTTCCGATTACCTTTTTGTGGTTGCAAGGTACGTCAATACACAATTGAAACAGGAAGAACCTATACTAAAACCTGAATTGTCATAATAACTATATAATAGAAGAAGATTGACAAAAAGATGAATTCCGAGGTACACTAATTATAAATATTATAAAGTAAGAATCTTTATGAAAAGTGAGGTGCATGACTGTGGCAAACGAACAATTAAAGGAAGCGCTCGAAACATTGAAGCAAACTGGAGTTCGAATCACTCCACAGCGTCATGCGATTTTAGAGTATCTTATTCAATCTATGTCTCACCCAACAGCTGATGATATATATAAAGCACTCGAAGGTAAGTTCCCTAACATGAGTGTCGCTACCGTTTATAACAATTTACGCGTGTTTCGTGAGGTTGGTTTGGTAAAAGAACTAACATACGGAGATAACTCTAGTCGTTTCGATTATGTGACAACCGATCACTACCATCTGATTTGTGATGACTGCGGCAAGATTGTCGATTTTCACTATCCGGGTCTCGATGAAGTGGAAGCTCTTGCGGCCCACGTAACAGGATTCAAGGTAAGTCGCCATCGAATGGAGATTTACGGTGTATGTCCTGAGTGCGATAAAGGCGCGCATTAAAGCTGATTTTAACTAAATAAAAAAGCTGATAGGAATCCCTATCAGCTTTCTTTTTTGTGGTTATAGCTTTCGTTAAACTCTTTACCAGCCAGGCTCGGATCCATCGTAAGCGGCTCGTTGCAGAACATGCACATATCCACTCTTCCAAGTACTTTGGTAACCTTGCCGCAACTCGGACAAACTACTTGGACCGCCTTTGTAGAAATGATACCGATCCATAAATATACTGCGGTTGAACCAATAATACATAATAAGCCCAAAATCATAAACAAAGTCATCACAAGCATATTCGTTTTAAAGAAAATTCCGATATACATGACGAAAAATCCGATAAAAACAAGGCTTAATGCGAAGGTTCTAATTCTATTTATTTTATTGGAATATTTACCTGCCATCTACATAACCTCCTAAATCACTATAATATCACAAAAAAGGACAAAAAGTAGATGGCAACCTTCTACATATATCCAACAGATTTATGACAATGCAGTTAACAGAAAGTTCTGGATTACATACATATAGAAGGTTTTTTATAAAAAGTGTCGAATAGTAGGGGGAAACTCTTATTAAATGGAGGTCTAATGATGGAAGATTTACTTCGTCCCATATACCAAGAACGTGCAAGTCAAGCGAATACTCAAGGAATCTTAATGATAGAGAAGAAAAATCCGATCAGTCCCAATACAGATAAATTTGATGTCATCCTTTTTATGATTGTCCGTGAGCAAGAGGTTCCTTTGTTTGTAAAGCACTATGAAATGCAAGACAAAAAGGCTGCCCTCTATATAGCAACCATTGAACAGCTTCACGAATGGATTACCATTGGAACCAACCGTCGTGTGATAGATTGGATCATCAACGGTAAGGTCCTATTTGACCGAAATGAATATATTCATCTACTTCGCGGCAAGCTTCTGGATTTTCCTTTAGAGGATAGAAAATTGAAAATCGGCATCGAATTTTCCAAACTGATCAGAAGATATCTTGAAGGGAAGGACTTTTTTGATTCCAAGCACTATCTAGATGCCTATAACCATATCGTGCATTCCCTGCATCATCTCGCAAGACTTGCAGTAATCGACCATGGTTTCCATCCTGAGCTAACTGTCTGGAGCCAGGTTAAAAAAATTGAACCGGAAATATATAAATTATATGAAGAATTAATTGCAGGAGAGGAACCAATCGATAAAAGACTGGAGCTTCTTTTCCTGGCAAGTGAGTTTCTTATCTATTCCAGAACCAAAACAGGGGCCAAGCATCTGTTGGAGGCGATGGTGGAAAAAGAGGACGCCTGGTCCTACCATGAGTTGCTACATCATCCCGAGCTCTCCAAGTACTCCGTAGATCTAAGTGTTCTAGTCGGCTACCTGGTTGAAAAAGGGTACATCGAAGTAGAACAGGTCGAAACGAAAGGTAAGGGCGTGTACCACCGAAAGTATAAGGTAGTAGAATAACAATAAAGTTATTCCAAGCAAAGAACTCCAGAAATACCCCTTCTTGAATGTGTATTTAATAGGAGATTGTTTCTGGAGTTCACGCTAAAAAAGGACTCGAAAAAATTATTTTAAAAAAGTTTAAAAGTGTTATTGACGGTTATAAAGAATCCATGGTATATTAGTATTCGTCGCCGCAAGAGAAAACAAATTGCGAGACAAACGAAAGAAAAAAGTTAAAAAACATGTTGACTTGAAATGATGAAACATGTTATATTAATAAAGTCGCTTCTGAGCGATTGACTGATTGAAATGATCTTTGAAAACTAAACAAAACAACAGCGTCCACGTTAATCTTATCGAGATTAACAAAGAACGAAAAAGAAATATAAGCTAGTCAACATTTGAGCATAAGCTCAAACTCTTTATTGGAGAGTTTGATCCTGGCTCAGGATGAACGCTGGCGGCGTGCCTAATACATGCAAGTCGAGCGGACTTACAAAAGCTTGCTTTTGTAAGTCAGCGGCGGACGGGTGAGTAACACGTGGGCAACCTGCCCTTGAGACTGGAATAACTTCGGGAAACCGGAGCTAATACCGGATAATATAAGGAACCTCCTGGTTCCTTATTGAAAGATGGTTTCGGCTATCACTTAAGGATGGGCCCGCGGCGCATTAGCTAGTTGGTGAGGTAACGGCTCACCAAGGCGACGATGCGTAGCCGACCTGAGAGGGTGATCGGCCACACTGGGACTGAGACACGGCCCAGACTCCTACGGGAGGCAGCAGTAGGGAATCTTCCACAATGGACGAAAGTCTGATGGAGCAACGCCGCGTGAGTGATGAAGGCCTTCGGGTCGTAAAGCTCTGTTGTTAGGGAAGAACAAGTGCGAGAGTAACTGCTCGCACCTTGACGGTACCTAACCAGAAAGCCACGGCTAACTACGTGCCAGCAGCCGCGGTAATACGTAGGTGGCAAGCGTTATCCGGAATTATTGGGCGTAAAGCGCGCGCAGGTGGTTTTTTAAGTCTGATGTGAAAGCCCACGGCTCAACCGTGGAGGGTCATTGGAAACTGGGGAACTTGAGTGCAGAAGAGGAAAGTGGAATTCCAAGTGTAGCGGTGAAATGCGTAGAGATTTGGAGGAACACCAGTGGCGAAGGCGACTTTCTGGTCTGTAACTGACACTGAGGCGCGAAAGCGTGGGGAGCAAACAGGATTAGATACCCTGGTAGTCCACGCCGTAAACGATGAGTGCTAAGTGTTAGAGGGTTTCCGCCCTTTAGTGCTGCAGCTAACGCATTAAGCACTCCGCCTGGGGAGTACGGTCGCAAGACTGAAACTCAAAGGAATTGACGGGGGCCCGCACAAGCGGTGGAGCATGTGGTTTAATTCGAAGCAACGCGAAGAACCTTACCAGGTCTTGACATCCTCTGACAACCCTAGAGATAGGGCTTTCCCCTTCGGGGGACAGAGTGACAGGTGGTGCATGGTTGTCGTCAGCTCGTGTCGTGAGATGTTGGGTTAAGTCCCGCAACGAGCGCAACCCTTGATCTTAGTTGCCAGCATTAGGTTGGGCACTCTAAGGTGACTGCCGGTGACAAACCGGAGGAAGGTGGGGATGACGTCAAATCATCATGCCCCTTATGACCTGGGCTACACACGTGCTACAATGGACGGTACAAAGGGCAGCAAAACCGCGAGGTCGAGCCAATCCCATAAAACCGTTCTCAGTTCGGATTGCAGGCTGCAACTCGCCTGCATGAAGCCGGAATCGCTAGTAATCGCGGATCAGCATGCCGCGGTGAATACGTTCCCGGGCCTTGTACACACCGCCCGTCACACCACGAGAGTTTGTAACACCCGAAGTCGGTGGGGTAACCTTTTGGAGCCAGCCGCCTAAGGTGGGACAGATGATTGGGGTGAAGTCGTAACAAGGTAGCCGTATCGGAAGGTGCGGCTGGATCACCTCCTTTCTAAGGAATATGACGCTGTTTGTTTTGTTTAGTTTTGAGAGAGCATTCTCTCAAAAAAATATGCGCTTGCGTCTGCAAGTGAATTCAAGAAGTTGGATTCCTCAGCGCATGGCAGCATGAAGTAACGCTCTGAAGCATCGCATGAAGTGATGCAAATCAGTAGCCATGTTCCTTGAAAACTAGATAACGTTAAGTAATATCAAGATACATTCACAAGTATCGTTCATCTTAGTAATTTTCTTTTAAGATATCATCGCTGATATCGAAAAAACATGACAATTAGTTTGTCAACGGTTAAGTTATTAAGGGCGCACGGTGGATGCCTTGGCACTAGGAGCCGATGAAGGACGGGACTAACACCGATATGCTTCGGGGAGCTGTAAGTAAGCTTTGATCCGGAGATTTCCGAATGGGGAAACCCACTGCTCGTAATGGAGCAGTATCTTTACCTGAATACATAGGGTACTGAAGGCAGACCCGGGGAACTGAAACATCTTAGTACCCGGAGGAAGAGAAAGCAAACGCGATTTCCTGAGTAGCGGCGAGCGAAACGGAATTAGCCCAAACCAAGAGGCTTGCCTCTTGGGGTTGTAGGACACTCAACATGGAGTTACAAAGGAACGGGGTAAATGAAGCGATCTGGAAAGGTCCGTCATAGAAGGTAAAAACCCTGTAGTTGAAACTTCGTTCCCTCCTGAGTGGATCCTGAGTACGGCGGGACACGAGAAATCCCGTCGGAAGCAGGGAGGACCATCTCCCAAGGCTAAATACTCCCTAGTGACCGATAGTGAACCAGTACCGTGAGGGAAAGGTGAAAAGCACCCCGGAAGGGGAGTGAAATAGATCCTGAAACCGTGTGCCTACAAGTAGTTAGAGCCCGTTAATGGGTGATAGCGTGCCTTTTGTAGAATGAACCGGCGAGTTACGATCCCGTGCAAGGTTAAGTCGATGAGACGGAGCCGTAGCGAAAGCGAGTCTGAATAGGGCGAATGAGTACGTGGTCGTAGACCCGAAACCAGGTGATCTACCCATGTCCAGGGTGAAGTTCAGGTAACACTGAATGGAGGCCCGAACCGACTCACGTTGAAAAGTGAGCGGATGAGGTGTGGGTAGGGGTGAAATGCCAATCGAACCTGGAGATAGCTGGTTCTCTCCGAAATAGCTTTAGGGCTAGCCTCATATGTTAGAGTCTTGGAGGTAGAGCACTGATTGGACTAGGGGTCCTCATCGGATTACCGAATTCAGTCAAACTCCGAATGCCAAAGACTTATCTATGGGAGTCAGACTGCGAGTGATAAGATCCGTAGTCAAGAGGGAAACAGCCCAGACCGCCAGCTAAGGTCCCAAAGTATACGTTAAGTGGAAAAGGATGTGGAGTTGCTTAGACAACCAGGATGTTGGCTTAGAAGCAGCCACCATTTAAAGAGTGCGTAATAGCTCACTGGTCGAGTGACTCTGCGCCGAAAATGTACCGGGGCTAAACGTATCACCGAAGCTGCGGACTGTTCTTACGAACAGTGGTAGGAGAGCGTTCTAAGGGCGTTGAAGCTAGACCGGAAGGACTGGTGGAGCGCTTAGAAGTGAGAATGCCGGTATGAGTAGCGAAAGAAGGGTGAGAATCCCTTCCACCGAATGCCTAAGGTTTCCTGAGGAAGGCTCGTCCGCTCAGGGTTAGTCGGGACCTAAGCCGAGGCCGAAAGGCGTAGGCGATGGATAACAGGTTGATATTCCTGTACCACCTCCACTCCGTTTGAGCAATGGGGGGACGCAGAAGGATAGGGTAAGCGCACTGTTGGATATGTGCGTCTAAGCAGCAAGGCTGAGAAGTAGGCAAATCCGCTTCTCCTATAAGGCTGAGCTGTGACAGCGAGGGAAATATAGTACCGAAGTTCCTGATTTCACACTGCCAAGAAAAGCCTCTAGCGAGGAGTATGGTGCCCGTACCGCAAACCGACACAGGTAGGCGAGGAGAGAATCCTAAGGTGAGCGAGAGAACTCTGGTTAAGGAACTCGGCAAAATGACCCCGTAACTTCGGGAGAAGGGGTGCTCTGTTAGGGTGTTAAAGCCCGAGAGAGCCGCAGTGAATAGGCCCAGGCGACTGTTTAGCAAAAACACAGGTCTCTGCGAAGCCGTAAGGCGAAGTATAGGGGCTGACGCCTGCCCGGTGCTGGAAGGTTAAGGGGAGAGGTTAGCGCAAGCGAAGCTTTGAACCGAAGCCCCAGTAAACGGCGGCCGTAACTATAACGGTCCTAAGGTAGCGAAATTCCTTGTCGGGTAAGTTCCGACCCGCACGAAAGGCGTAACGATCTGGGCACTGTCTCAACCAGAGACTCGGTGAAATTATAGTACCTGTGAAGATGCAGGTTACCCGCGACAGGACGGAAAGACCCCGTGGAGCTTTACTGTAGCCTGATATTGAATTTTGGTACAGCTTGTACAGGATAGGTAGGAGCCTGAGAAGCCGGAGCGCTAGCTTCGGTGGAGGCGTCGGTGGGATACTACCCTGGCTGTATTGAAATTCTAACCCGCAGCCCTTATCGGGCTGGGAGACAGTGTCAGGTGGGCAGTTTGACTGGGGCGGTCGCCTCCTAAAGAGTAACGGAGGCGCCCAAAGGTTCCCTCAGAATGGTTGGAAATCATTCGCAGAGTGTAAAGGCACAAGGGAGCTTGACTGCGAGACCTACAAGTCGAGCAGGGACGAAAGTCGGGCTTAGTGATCCGGTGGTTCCGCATGGAAGGGCCATCGCTCAACGGATAAAAGCTACCCCGGGGATAACAGGCTTATCTCCCCCAAGAGTCCACATCGACGGGGAGGTTTGGCACCTCGATGTCGGCTCATCGCATCCTGGGGCTGTAGTCGGTCCCAAGGGTTGGGCTGTTCGCCCATTAAAGCGGTACGCGAGCTGGGTTCAGAACGTCGTGAGACAGTTCGGTCCCTATCCGTCGTGGGCGCAGGAAATTTGAGAGGAGCTGTCCTTAGTACGAGAGGACCGGGATGGACGCACCGCTGGTGTACCAGTTGTCTTGCCAAAGGCATAGCTGGGTAGCTACGTGCGGACGGGATAAGTGCTGAAAGCATCTAAGCATGAAGCCCCCCTCAAGATGAGATTTCCTTTTACTTCGGTAAGTAAGATCCCTGAAAGATGATCAGGTAGATAGGTTCGAGGTGGAAGCATGGCGACATGTGGAGCTGACGAATACTAATCGATCGAGGACTTAACCAAAAAACAATGAACGACACTTGTGAATCTTGATAAGAAAAACGTTATCTAGTTTTGAAGGAATATAGCAAAAAAATGCTTGATTTTCTTCAAAGATATATTATAATAATATTTGTCTGGTAATGATGGCGAAGAGGCCACACCCGTTCCCATACCGAACACGGAAGTTAAGCTCTTCAGCGCCGATGGTAGTTGGGGGCTGTCCCCCTGTGAGAGTAGGACGTTGCCAGGCTGATATTGATCCACCATAGCTCAGCGGTAGAGCATTCGGCTGTTAACCGAAGGGTCGTAGGTTCGAATCCTACTGGTGGAGCCATATTATGGAGAGCTGTCCGAGTGGCCGAAGGAGCACGATTGGAAATCGTGTAGACGGTCAACGCCGTCTCAAGGGTTCAAATCCCTTGCTCTCCGCCATTATTTATTGGCCCGTTGGTCAAGCGGTTAAGACACCGCCCTTTCACGGCGGTAACACGGGTTCGAATCCCGTACGGGTCACCAAAGTTTTTTCGCGCTAGCGAAAATAACTAACCAAATCGCGCTAGCGAAAAAAATATTCCTTTTGAAAATAACTTTTATTACATTGGAGGATTAGCTCAGCTGGGAGAGCATCTGCCTTACAAGCAGAGGGTCGGCGGTTCGATCCCGTCATCCTCCACCATTAAGTTTTTATAGAATACTATAAGTCATAACTTAATTAATATTATCGCGGGGTGGAGCAGTCTGGTAGCTCGTCGGGCTCATAACCCGAAGGTCGCAGGTTCAAATCCTGTCCCCGCAACCAAAATGGTCCCGTGGTGTAGCGGTTAACATGCCTGCCTGTCACGCAGGAGATCGCCGGTTCGATCCCGGTCGGGACCGCCATTTTTAAGGCTCGGTAGCTCAGTTGGTAGAGCAATGGACTGAAAATCCATGTGTCGGCGGTTCGATTCCGTCCCGAGCCACCATTTTCCTTGAAAAGTTTTCATTTGCCGGTGTAGCTCAGTTGGTAGAGCAACTGACTTGTAATCAGTAGGTCGTGGGTTCGACTCCTATCGCCGGCACCACATATATGGAGGGGTAGCGAAGTGGCTAAACGCGGCGGACTGTAAATCCGCTCCTTCGGGTTCGGCAGTTCGAATCTGCCCCCCTCCACCATTTTCTAAAAAAGAGTAACATATTCATCTATAGGGGCATAGTTTAACGGTAGAACAGAGGTCTCCAAAACCTCCGGTGTGGGTTCGATTCCTACTGCCCCTGCCAATTTTTATTAATATTGTGGCGGTTGTGGCGAAGTGGTTAACGCACCTGATTGTGGTTCAGGCATTCGTGGGTTCGATTCCCATCAGTCGCCCCATTATTTTTTAAATGATTGATTTACTCATATAGATCAATACAAATAGCATAAATATTAATAGCAATATTATTGGGCTATAGCCAAGCGGTAAGGCATCGCACTTTGACTGCGACATGCGTTGGTTCGAATCCAGCTAGCCCAGCCATTTTGCGGAAGTAGTTCAGTGGTAGAACACCACCTTGCCAAGGTGGGGGTCGCGGGTTCGAATCCCGTCTTCCGCTCCATATAACATTCAGGTGGCATAGCCAAGTGGTAAGGCCAAGGTCTGCAAAACCTTTATCACCGGTTCAAATCCGGTTGCCACCTCCACTATTCAAAAAACGAAGGCTTATATAGATATAAGCCGGGGTGGCGGAACTGGCAGACGCACAGGACTTAAAATCCTGCGGTAGGTGACTACCGTACCGGTTCGATTCCGGTCCTCGGCACCATTTGAATAGTTGTTTTATTGTTATGCCGGTGTGGCGGAATTGGCAGACGCGCACGACTCAAAATCGTGTTCCTCTGGAGTGCCGGTTCGACCCCGGCCACCGGTACTTAAAGTATAGACAAGTTCTCGAACCTGTCTATGCGGGTGTAGTTTAATGGTAAAACCTCAGCCTTCCAAGCTGATGTCGTGGGTTCGATTCCCATCACCCGCTCCATACATAGTATATAACGCAGTGTCTCGTTTCTTGAAAACGATGCATTGCGTTTTTTAGTTTATACATAAAAGGCAGCGAATGCAAAAGGCCCCTTCTTGTTAAATGAAGAGGCTCTCAATTTATATGCTGTTGTTTATGTGGGACAAGGAACCTGTCCCCAACATGACTACGCGTCCCGTGCCGCCATGGACTTGGGTGAACATTTTTAGAATGGCGTCTAGCATTTTTTTGCATTCTTCTGTGTCCATGGAGGGCTTAAGGTATATGATCTGTACTGCTGAAGTGGTGGTTTCTGTGATGGCGGTTCTTTGGCTGTCTACAAAGGGACTGCCGAAGGAGCTTGTGGCGTCTTTTGCATGTACCATGTTCTTGAGGCTGATTTCCCGACCATTGAGTCCTTCGTAGGTGCTTTCTGCCTCTCCAATTGTAATGGAGATGTCCCCGTTAATCTTTGTGGAATCATAGATACCTAGGGGGATTTCGTATTTTAGGGAGAAGAAGTTATTCAGGTCTACAGCAGAGTTGAAAGGCTCCAGGAACTGTCCTTTTTTAATACGGCGATAAAGGGCTTCAACCGAAGGGCGATATCTGGAAGGGTCTGTGCCGGTTTGTTTGAAGACAGACCGCCATTCCATGATTCCTGGTATGTCTTTCATTTCTTTCTCAAGCAGGTCTATGTTCAAGGATTCCTGAAAAAGGCGGATCCTTCCTTTCAGCATTTGAGGGGAGCTGCCAATTGTGATATCTTCATAGAATATGATACCGAATTTTGCATTGGGGATAAGTTTTTTGACTATAGATTCCAGCGTTACTTGCATACTTTTCATCCCTTCCATTGTTTTCAATATGGTAAGTGTATCATATTTCGTTTAGGATATAGAAATGATGAATGATAGAAAGGCTTTAAGCAGTTTTTATAGAGGAGGTGTTTATTTTGAATATAGCCAACCGGAAGTTGAAGGACGAGATAATTGCTTTTAGCAAAGAGATAGGTATCGATAAAATCGGATTTGCTAGTGCAGGTGTTTTTACCGGGTTGAAAGAGAGGTTGCGAGTGCAGCAGGAAAACGGGTTTCAGTCTGGCTTTGAGGAGTCTGATATTGAGAAGAGGACGAATCCTGAATTGCTGCTTCCAAGAGCTAAATCAATCATTGCCATCGCATTGGCCTATCCGTCGAAGCTGAAGGATGCTCCACGGAGTACACGGGAGGATCGGAGAGGGATTTTCTGCCGTGCTTCCTGGGGAATGGACTATCATCATATTTTGAGGGACAAGCTCCAGCAGTTGGAGGCATTCATAAGGGAGAAACAGCCTGATGCATCTATGAAATCAATGGTTGATACAGGTGAGCTTAGTGACCGTGCTGTAGCAGAACGTGCAGGCATCGGCTGGAGCGGTAAGAACTGTGCAATCATTACTCCCGAGTTTGGGTCTTATGTGTATCTAGGGGAAATGATTACGACCATTGCCTTTGAACCGGATAAGCCTTTGGAGGATAATTGCGGTACATGCAATAAATGTGTGGAGGTATGTCCGACAGGAGCGCTTGTTCAAGGTGGACAGCTCGATTCGAATAAATGCATTGCGTTTTTGACACAGACGAAAGGGTTCCTGGCAGAGGAGTATCGGACGAAGATCGGTAACCGACTTTATGGCTGTGATACCTGTCAGACGGTATGTCCTGAAAACAAGGGGATGGACTTTCATTTGCATCCTGAAATGGAGCCGGATCCAGAAATTGTGAAGCCAACGTTGAAGCCTCTTCTCACAATATCAAATAGGGAATTCAAGGAAAGGTTTGAAAGGGTTTCAGGCTCGTGGAGAGGGAAGAAGCCTATCCAGCGTAATGCCATTTTGGCGCTGGCACATTATAAGGACAAGACGGCTGTTCCTGATCTATTGGAATTGATGAAGAATGATACTAGGCCTGTTATACGTGGTACTGCTGCTTGGGCAGTCGGAAAAATAGGAGATATATCTGCGCTGGAAGCATTAATTAAGTTTAAAGAGACAGAAAAGGATGAAGATGTACGATCTGAAATTGATAAAGGGATAGAGATGCTAAAAGGCGAGGGGTGAAACTCTCGTTTTTTTTGTATTCCAACTTTTTCTAATGATTATCAATCCCCCATCATACTATGAATATAAGGATAATATGATGGAGGGTTGTACATGAGGGAGAAGCTTATGCTGCATATTCAGAAAAGGTTGGAACAATATGTATCTAAAAGCAGGCATTCAGGTAGAGCCATTATTAATGGAGATACTATTTCAAGTAAGCAGGAGATGCATCGCAGGCGAGGTGCGGAAATCGTGAAATGTTACGCAACTGGGAGAATCCTATCCATGAACAGGGATATGGACGAAGAGGCAGCCATATATGAAGTGCATGTGAGGTATCTCATAAAGCTTAAGGAAGAGCTGTATATGGAGGAAGAAGCGGATCAACGCTATGCAGTTTGGCATGGAGAAGATGTTGTCCAGGATATACCCCTGCATGAAGAGGGCGTGAATATGCAGGAGGTATCCCTTCCATCGATGGAGGAGGAAGACTTGGAAAGGAACGTGAGATTTACTTATAATAGGTTGGAAGCAGTTCGCTACGCGGAGCAATGGTGGAATACGTTTAATCCAAAGTACAAGAAATTTGATGTGGACTGTACAAATTACATTTCTCAGTGCTTGCATGAAGGCGGAGCTCCAATGGTTGGTTATCCGAAAAAAAGCGGTGCGTGGTGGATGAGGAACAAAGACTGGAGCTACACCTGGACTGTCGCAAATGCCCTCCGCTGGTACCTCCCTACTGCCAAATCGGGGATGAAGTCAAGAGAAGTGGCACGTGCGGATCTGCTCATGCCAGGGGATGTCATCTGTTATGATTTTGAAGGTGATGGTCGATTTGACCATAATACGATTGTGGTAGCCAAGGATCCGAATAATGAGCCACTGGTAAATGCGCACACTTATAATAGTAGAATGCGGTATTGGAAGTATGAGGATTCCACCGCTTATACACCGAATATCAAATACAAGTTTTTTCATATCATCGACAGGAATTAAAGGTTGCTTCTCATTCAATAAAAAGGTATTGTTGTATAGGAAATATTTGAGGTATAAATTGAGGTGACGATTGTGGGATTACATGTTGTACTATATCAACCAGAGATTCCGGCTAATACAGGAAACATTGCACGTACTTGTGCAGCAACCAACACTACTTTGCACCTGATCCGACCTTTGGGCTTTTCAACAGATGATAAAATGCTGAAAAGAGCGGGTCTGGATTATTGGGAATTTGTGAACGTGTTATATTACGATTCTTTGGATGAGTTGTTTGAAAAGAACAAGGAAGCGGAATTTTTCTATATTACGAAGTATGGAACAAAGCCGCATAGCTCTTTTGATTACAGCAGTCTGGATAAAGACTACTTCTTTGTTTTCGGGAGAGAGACGACCGGTTTGCCGAAGGACTTGATTCAGAGCAATTTAGAGCGGTGCCTGCGTTTGCCGATGACGACCAATGTCCGTTCGTTGAACTTATCGAACACGGCAGCTATTTTAATATATGAAGCTTTGCGTCAGCAGGGCTATCCGGATCTTTCCATCGAATGTCCGGAAGTGTAAATAGAAAAGGCCTTCCATGTGGAGGCCTTTTTTGTATGTGCTTTTATTACTTTTTACGAGTACCTGGTTTTCCTTCAAAGCCAGCAGTGAAAATTGCTGTTAGGAATGCTAGGCAAACGCCAAGAATCAGGAATCCGCTTGTTCCCATAGATAATTCCTCCTTATGTAAGGTAGTTTCAAGTAAGCATACTATCTATATTATATCCCAAAGGACAAGTAATGTGAATGGAATGTGTGGATAATTTATGACAGCCATTTTTATGTCGGGGCAGAACGAGCCGGCTCCGCTTTTCATTGTCTAGCTCCGGGCGCTTGCGGCTAACAAACTTCGCCCACTTCCCTACGATAAGTCAACATCGGATCGCTAGCGCTCTCCGTGTTTCCTTTATCTCAGTCAGTGTGCTCCAGTTTGTACGCCGCAAAACGAGCGCCCTCCGCTTTTCTTAGCATGTTTCATTCAGGATGAGCATAGAGTATATTAATCACGCAATCACGCTCTTGAAGATGTAATAAAGGGGAGGTCCTTATGGATATTTTAAGAAAAATTGAAAAGTATCGGGAAGAAGAACAGCGGCTGAAGTGGGAAGGAACCTTCGGAGAGTACTTGGAGATTATAAAAAGGGAACCATGGGTAGCGCAATCCGCTCATTCAAGGGTTTACAATATGATCAAAGATGCTGGTGTGGAAGAGGTAAATGGCCAGCGGAAGTATAATTTCTTCAGCAGTGCTTTGTTCGGCTTGGAGGAAGCATTGGAGCGCTTGGTAGAGGAGTATTTCCATCCAGCAGCAAAGCGGTTGGATGTCCGAAAAAGGATTCTTCTTCTGATGGGACCTGTCAGTGGGGGGAAATCTACGCTTGTCACCATTTTAAAAAGAGGGTTGGAGCAGTATTCCCATACAGAACGTGGAGCAATCTTTGCGATCAAGGGGTGCCCGATGCATGAAGATCCCCTTCATCTGATCCCGCACCATTTAAGGGATGACTTCTATCAGGAGTATGGCATTCGAATTGAAGGCAATCTGTCGCCATTGAATATGATGAGGCTTGAAAAAGAATATGGGGGACGTATTGAAGATGTATTGGTTGAGCGGATTTTCCTATCGGAGAATCAGCGTGTCGGTATCGGTACCTTCAGTCCATCCGATCCGAAGTCGCAGGATATTGCAGATCTGACGGGCAGTATCGACTTTTCAACCATAGCGGAGTTTGGTTCTGAATCCGACCCGCGTGCCTATCGTTTTGATGGGGAGCTCAATAAGGCGAATCGTGGGATGATGGAATTCCAGGAGATGCTAAAGTGCGATGAGAAGTTTCTATGGCACTTATTGTCCTTGACGCAGGAGGGGAATTTCAAAGCTGGGCGATTTGCGCTCATTAGTGCGGATGAATTGATTGTCGCGCATACGAATGAAACGGAATATCGCTCGTTTATCGCCAATAAGAAGAACGAGGCATTGCATTCGCGTATTATCGTAATGCCGGTTCCATATAATTTGAGGCTGACAGAAGAAGAAAGAATTTATGAGAAGATGATTAATGAGAGCGATGTTGCGAACGTTCATATTGCTCCTCATACGTTAAGAGTGGCAGCTATGTTTACTATTCTTACCCGCTTGAAGGAAGCCAAGCGCGGTGATATTGATCTGGTGAAGAAGATGCGCCTGTATGATGGAGAGTCGGTGGAGGGCTTCAATTCGGTCGATATTCAGGAGCTTAAAAAGGAGTATGCGGATGAAGGAATGAGCGGGATCGATCCTCGTTATGTCATCAACCGTATTTCTTCTACAATTATTCGAAAAGAAGTGCCATCCATCAATGCCCTTGATGTGCTGCGTTCCCTGAAGGAAGGATTGGATCAGCATGCCTCCATATCCAATGAGGACCGTGAACGATTCCTGAACTTCATTTCGGTTGCCAGAAAAGAATATGATAATATCGCGAAAAAGGAAGTACAGAAGGCGTTCGTGTATTCCTATGAGGAGTCTGCTAAGACATTGATGGATAACTATCTGGATAACGTGGAGGCGTATTGCAATAAAGCGAAACTGCGCGATCCGTTAACCGGGGAAGAAATGAGTGCAGACGAAAAGCTGATGCGTTCCATTGAGGAGCAGATCGGTATTTCGGAAAATGCGAAGAAGGCATTCCGTGAAGAGATTCTGATCCGCATCTCCGCCTATGCGCGCAAAGGGAAGCGGTTTGACTACAACTCCCATGAGCGCCTGAGAGAAGCTATACAGAAGAAGCTGTTTGCTGATCTGAAGGATGTGGTGAAGATCACGACTTCATCCAAGACCCCGGATGAGACGCAATTGAAGAAGATTAATGAGGTAGTGGCACGACTGGTGGATGAGCATGGCTATAACTCCACCTCCGCCAATGACCTGCTGCGCTATGTTGGAAGCTTACTGAACAGATAGTGGATGACAAGAGTAGAATAAACTTACAGGTCTTCATCGTTTTGATGAAGGCCTTTTTGTATGAAAAAGTCGGTAAAAAAGTCCATCATCAAGCTTATGATGGACATTTAACATGAAGAAAGCCACCCAAAAGCTCTTCACAGTCTCAATGAAGAGCTTTTTCCTACTCATCCCTCCTACAAAAGCTCTTCATAACAATACCAAGTCCATCCCCCCTCTTCCAGTTCGCATAATAGGTAAGAAGACATATTCATACACACCATGGTTTCATATCCACACAAAATGGGAAAATTAAGAATAAGAGGTGATAACAATGAAAAAAGACAAATCTACTGAAATTGAAAATACAATGGCGCCAAACGAAAAGGAAATGGAGAAGCTGGCTAAGGAAATGGAGCAGCTTAAGGAGAATAAAACGGACCAGGAACGGGATCCAAAGCAACATGAAAACAATGAAGATAATGAAAAAGAGTAAAACCTTCCAGAGGTCTGGAAGGTTTTTTATTTTTCTATATCAGTATAAAACGAGCTGCACAGCGCATAAATCTAGTAATACTAAGAAAGCATTGACGCTTGTCTAATTTTGACGTATTAAGAGCCTAATTATCTAAATAATCTGTCAATTATTTCGTTTGCGTGCATAGGATAGAGTAACCAACCTTTCTTTCGCTAGAAGGTTGGTCTCTTTAAAATTTCACCAAGATATTGTATGTGACTTATGACGAAAATGTTCCGGTAAGTGTAAAAATGTTTTTTTAACCAAATAAAAGGAGGGATATCGAATGACGATGTCAGATGAGACGAATTTTGTAGTATCCAAAGAGGATTGGTCCCTCCATCGAAAAGGCCACGACGACCAGAAGCGCCATCAGGAAAAGGTCCAGGAGGCTATCAAGAATAATTTGCCAGATCTTATTACAGAAGAGAACATTGTAATGTCAAATGGCAAAGAGGTCGTAAAGATTCCAATCAGGTCTTTAGATGAGTACAGAATTCGTTATAATTATGACAAAAACAAGCACGTTGGCCAAGGCGATGGAGAAAGTCAGGTAGGCGATGTGGTTGCCAGGGACGGGTCGGGTCAGCAGAAGGGTCCAGGAAAAGGGCAGGGAGCAGGAGATCAGGCTGGTGAGGACTATTATGAGGCGGAAGTTTCCATGATGGATTTAGAGGCCGCATTATTCAATCAGTTGGAGCTTCCGAATCTGCAACAGAAAGAACGAGATGAAAATATAATAGAACACTATGAATTCAATGATATAAGACGCACCGGATTAATGGGGAATATCGATAAGAAGCGTACCATGATGTCGGCATATAAACGGAATGCCATGACAGGAACTGCCAGCTTCCATCCCATCTTTCAGGAGGACCTGAAATTCAAGACATGGAATGAAGTGGTGAAACCGGACTCCAAGGCAGTGGTGCTAATGATGATGGATACGAGCGGGTCCATGGGCATGTGGGAGAAATACATGGCCAGAAGCTTCTTCTTCTGGATGACACGCTTTTTGCGAACGAAGTACGAAACAGTGGAAATTGAGTTTATCGCCCATCATACGGAAGCGAAGGTCGTAAGTGAAGAGGACTTCTTCTCCAAGGGGGAGAGCGGTGGTACCATCTGCTCCTCAGCGTATCGAAAAGCGCTGGAACTTATTGATACGAAATACAATCCAACACGTTTTAATATTTATCCATTCCACTTTTCCGATGGAGATAACTTGACCTCTGACAATCAACGTTGTGTGAAGCTGGTAGGGGAGCTGATGAAGGTATCCAATATGTTCGGCTATGGGGAGGTAAATCAGTACAATAGGCACTCCACTCTCATGTCAGCCTATAAAAATGTAAACGATGAAAAGTTCCGCCATTATATTCTGAAACAGAAGCCGGATGTATTTCATGCCATGAAGGAGTTCTTTAAGAAAGAACAGGAAATGAAATATGCATAAAGAAAAACCAGCCTATTGAGCTGGTTTTTCTTTTGCCTGCCAGAAGGAGAAAATGATACGAAAGGAGAAGTAATAGAAGTGATAATGTTACATCATTTAACGTCGAGTCTAGGCCTGTAGGAGCGTTGGTATGTTTGAAAATATCGGACACGTTTTATATCATGTTTTAATCATATTATTTCCTATTCTTTTTTATCACCAATTTTTAAGCAAAGGCATAACGGATTTTACGAAAAGAATCAATTATGAATTTCTTATGGTATTGCTGATTATGCTCATTTTTACGATGTCCTTCCCGATTGAAGTGACCAATGGAGATACCTATGACCAGAAAATCATTCCAATCATCCTTGCATTTATGTACGGGGGATGGATCCTTGGAATTACCTTGTTGCTTGCGATGCTGGGATATTTGTTTATTTTGGATGAACCTGGCTTTCTGATCATGGTGGTGAACTATGCTATTGTGGCGGTGCTGTTATCCATCTTTTCCTTGTGGTTTCAGGGGTTGGAAAAAAAGATTAAGATTCTGGTTGTCAGCATTCTCTTCTTCTTCATTACACTAACAAGAATTGTACGTCTAATCCTGATAAATGAACATGACGAGATTTTCGTCACCATCCTTGTGTCCTTTGTTACATGGGGGACATTGGTAACAGTGATGTTAATCATTGAAAATCTGAATATGCAGATGAATTTACAGCGTGAACTGCAGCGATCTGAAAAGCTGAAGGTCGTTAGTGAGCTTGCAGCCTCCGTTGCCCATGAGGTGAGAAATCCGATGACCTCCACCCGAGGCTTCCTTCAGCTGATGAGCAGGGATGAAAATCTGAGTGAATCCCAAAAGAAATATATTGAAATATCGATAGGGGAACTCGATCGGGCTCAAGCCATCATTCAGGACTATCTCTCTCTTGCAAAACCGAACAAGATGGAATTCAATGTGATGAATCTGACAAAGGAAATAGAAAATGTGGTGCAGCTGATGTCCACTTATGCGAATATTCAGAGCATTACCTTTCAGCACTCGATTGAAGACGAAATATACATTAAAGCAAATAAGGATGAAGTGAAACAAGTTCTGATAAACATCATCAAGAACGGCATAGAAGCAATTGGCGAGGGGGGGACCATATCTCTCCATGCTTTTCTCGAAAAAGAAAATGCGGTCATCGAAATAGCAGATGACGGAATAGGAATGACCTCTTCCCAACTGAGCAAAATCGGGACTCCTTTCTATTCAACCAAAGATATGGGAACCGGAATCGGTTTGACCATTTCCTTCCAAATTGTACAACTGTTGAAAGGGAGAATCGATGTTTCGAGTGAGCATGAAAAAGGAACGACTTTTAGGATAAGAATACCGATAGCGGAGTGAGGCTGTTTTAGTGGGATTCTCTATGAGAATTCCTTTTTTTGATGAAAAGGATTGCAATTTTTTGGAATAACAGATATTATTTAATTAAATAAGTAATTACTTAAATGTTTAAATGGAGGATCGCCTGTGTCAATCAATGAATTATTTAAAGCGCTTTCTGATGAAAACCGCAGAAGGATATTGGATCTGCTGCGTGACAGGGATCTGACTGTCGGGGAAATTGCGGATCATTTTGAGATGAGCAAGCCGGGTATTTCACAGCATCTGTCAGTGTTAAAAAATGCGAATCTGGTTTTTGCCGAGAAAAAAGGGCAGTATGTGTATTATTCTTTAAATGCCAGTGTGTTTCAGGATGTCATGAAGTGGATTATTCAATTTAACCAAAACAAGGGGGAAGGAAAAAACCTATGATGAAAAAAAGTCTGATCGCATTGCTTATACTTATTTCTTTTGGAGCAAGTATCTTTTTTTTAGGTTCGGATATGGAGGTAGTGGAAGAAAAGTACGGAAGAGAGGAGGTAATCGTTTGGGTGCTTCCTTTAACTCTTGTTCTTCTGAATAGCAATTTGCTATTGCTTTCCAGACAAAAGGCACTTCAACACTACTATTCGAGATATAAAAACGGTCTAGAAAGTATATTCCTTTCCTTTACATTTCTGTTTTTCCTGTTTCATTTAGCGCTACTTTATACCGTTTCTGGAAACAGCTTCAACCTGCTGACGATGGTGCCTCTGATTGTCGGCTTTTCCCTGATTGCTACTGCAAATACTCTTCCAAGATTCAAGCTGCCAAAACAATCATCCAATTCAGTTAATCAAAAATGGAATAAAATAATCCGGCCAGCATCTTATCCATTGATAATTGGTGGGCTCTTGATGGTGGCAAGCATTCTATTGCCTGAAACTATGACATTGCCAGTCTTTTTCATTTTACTTTCCTTGACGCTGGTATGTACATTCATTGTCTCCTATAAAAAGGTGACATCTGTATAGAATTGTATGTTGAAAAGAGCTTTCTTGTTTTATCGTCATATACCTTGGAAAGATTCCAGACAACTGGCGCGCATCGATAAAGATCGATGCGCGCTTAGTTGCTATTGTACAGGCAATCCCTGATTTACTGAATTGCACCAATCTTTTCTTTTGCTGCAGATCGCAGTCTATAAATCGCAAATACTGTACTGTATATAAAAGCGACCAGGAACATGGATGCCACCATGTCCAGCACCACATGCTGTTTTATAAAAATCGTTGAAAGAATAATAAGGCTCCCCATTATGTGGATGAAATATTTGTTTAACTTATGTTTATTTTTTATATGAAAACTAGCAAGCATAATGGCGTAAGTTGTCAGTACATGGATACTGGGGAAGCAATTAACTGGGCGATCATGCGCATAGATGTACTTCACCAACATGACGAATAAGCCGCTTCCTTCGACTGTCGGCCTGGGAACAGTTGTTTGAAAAAAGAAATAAATAATAAAGCAAATCAACTCTCCGATTACAATGGTAATAAGCGTTTTTACATATACATCTGTATCTTTAAAGCAAAAGTATACCAAATAACCGAACACAAACACATACCAAATAATATATGGCACGACAAATGCTACGATAAATGGGATATCGTGGTCGATAGGCAATGGAATCTCCGTCACTTTTCTCGGACTTTCATTTAAGATCGTATATATAAAGCCCAGTAATGGCATGACAAGCAACAATAGTAAATATGGTAATTTCTTTTTAACACTCATACACTTCACTCTCCGCAATGTAAGGGGGACCGTCCTGACAACCTAACAATCTTTTATCTATAAGAAATACCCCAATTATTATAAATTATTCTACTAAATTATAACACTCACAATGTATTAGACGAAACTTCCATAAAAATGGTTCCACTTGAGCATGAAAATTTTCCGAAAAATACTCGTCCAACCAAATGCTAGGACGCCGCATATTTGGTTGGCACCAAATGATGACAATAAAAAAAGCATACGAAGATTCGTATGCAGCAAATATTTCTCCCACTCAAAACTGGAGATTCTGATGAGAGGATCATTTCAATCAAATGTTTCCCGAGTTAGACACCCATTTTTCTTCTTGTATTGCTTGGCTTCTTTGTTTGCTGACTTTTCATTTTTTGCTGGGATTTAGGTCCATTCAGGTTTCCTTTTCCGCCAGCGGCCTGGTTTTTCTTTTGCTCTAGCTGCTTTTTAATAGCATCCTGCAGGCTGATTTTCTTCTTTGGTTCTGTTGTTTCGTTCTGTTGATTTGATTCAGTCATAAATACTGCCTCCTAAGCAGATGTAATGGTACATACAGTATATACTATTTTCGTCAGGAAAGATAACTGGTGGACAAGATTTTTCTTGGAAATTATATTTATTAGAAAATAAAGAAAATATTTAATTCAGGGATAATTATTGAATCTATTTTAGTATAATGATAAAATTATACAGGTATTATATAACACGAGGATATTTAGGTAGTGTTGTGTTACAAAGCGAATTCTAACGCATCTTTATGAGTATAGAAGTATTTAATAGGCAAACTTCAAAGCTTTTCTATTAAATATTTTTATCCATCCCAACTATTGGTAGTGCTGCCAATATAGTTACTCTTATAAACAACTTGAGGTGAACAGCATGATGAATACTATTTTAGACTGGACGAATAATTTTCTTTGGTCTTACGTACTAATTGCATTATTGGTTGGTTTAGGAATTTATTATACGGTTAAAGCAAGGTTTGTACAATTTAATCAGATTGGTGAGATGTTCAGGCTTTTGAAAGAAAGCCCTTCTACAGAAGAGGCAAAGAAGAAAGTGTCATCTTTTGGTGCATTCTGTATTAGTGCAGCAACGAGAATCGGAACGGGAAACCTCGCTGGTGTTGCCATTGCGATTTCGCTTGGTGGACCTGGAGCAGTATTCTGGATGTGGGTAGTGGCATTGTTTGGTGCAAGCTTAAGCTTCATTGAGAGTACGCTTGCTCAGGTGTACAAAGTAAAAGATGCCAATGGATATAAAGGTGGTCCGGCATATTACATGCAAAAAGCTTTAGGGGCCAGATGGATGGGCGTTTTATTTGCCGTCCTGATTACGTTCTGCTTCGGGCTTGCTTTTACATCCGTTCAGGCTAATACGATTACTGTCGCTTTCCATGAAGCGTTTGGGACAAACCGCCTTGTGCTGGGGCTAGTGCTGACAGCAGTTGTAGCAGTGATCATTTTTGGTGGAGTAAAGAGAATCGCCAAGGTTTCACAGGTGGTTGTGCCGATTATGGCTGTTTCCTATCTTTTACTGGCTGTATATGTGATTGCACTGAACATCACAGAGATCCCAGGCTTGATTGGTGTGATTGTTTCAAGTGCATTCGGCTTCAATGAGGCTGTCGCTGGAGGAATTGGCGCAGCAATCATGAATGGTGTCAAACGTGGATTGTTCTCCAATGAAGCGGGAATGGGTAGTGCACCTGTAGCAGCGGCAACCGCTGAGGTCAGCCACCCTGCAAAACAGGGGTTCATTCAGACACTTGGCGTTTTCGTCGATACCATTCTTATCTGTAGTGCGACAGCTTTCATCATCCTGCTTGCCGGAATTCCGACAGGGGAAGAGATGGAAGGGATTCAATTGACACAAATTGCATTGGCCGAGCATGTAGGGCCATGGGCAAGCATCTTTATTGCAATCGCGATTCTATTGTTCTGTTTCAGTTCCATTATCGGTAACTATTATTACGGGGAATCCAATATTGAGTTCATCAAAGAAAGTAAAACTGCGATCTTTATTTTCCGTCTGGCTGTACTTGGAATGACTGTTTTCGGTTCAGTGGCAAGCCTAAGCGTGGTGTGGGATATGGCAGATTTGTTTATGGCACTGATGGCCATCACGAATCTGATTGCTCTTGCATTCCTTGGGAAAATTGCAATTGCTGTACTGAGGGATTATTTGAGACAAAGGAAGGAAGGAAAAGACCCGGTTTTCTATGCGAGTAATATTGAAGGATTAGAGAATGTCGAGTGCTGGCAGGATGAAAAAGATTTAGAGAAAAAAGCGAAGTTAAGAAAAGAAGCATAGTGATGGTGGGGCTATCAGTGGAGACTGATGGCTCCATTTTTTATTTTTGGAAGTAGTGCAACAAGTTCCCTGAAAGCTAATGTATCGATTATTTTTTATAGGTTTGCCCGATTTTTGCATATGAGTGATATTACATCCTTTATAATAAAAATGAAGTGAAATTACTGTTGTCACGTTTTCCGTGATGGTCTTCATACTTGGGGTTTGGTCTTAATAGGATGTAAAGAAGAGGGGATGGGGATTAGAATGACAAATGAAGAACTGTTATTTAAACAAATGGATTTTGTTAGAAATCGCACTGTGAAGATGTTGGATGCCACTTCCGAGGATCTGGCAGATCAAATGCCTTCAGGCTTCCGCAATTCCATCAGATGGAATGCTGGGCATATTTTTCTGTCCCAGGATACGCTGATGTACTCGTTTTCGGGAGGAGACCATCAAGTTCCGGAACACTATTTTCCTTTGTTCCAAATGAATACGAGTCCCCTTGAATGGAAGGCGGAGACGCCAAGCCTTGCCGAACTGAAAGAACGTCTCTCAACACAGTCCGATAGGATGAGAAGTGATTTTACAGGACGGCTGGAGGAGAAAATTATCCGTCCATTTCAGATCGGGGATTACCGCCTGGAGACTTTGGCGGAGGTGCTGGCGTTTACCAATTGGCATGAAGGCTTGCATCAGGGGGTCATCAATAGCTTGAAAAGAGCATGTGGGATAGATGATCTTTTTGGGAAGTAAAAACCTTCATACAGTTGTAAGAAAGTAAAAGCAGCATGCCAAAATAAGGTATGCTGCTTTTAGCTGTTTATTCAGTTGCTGCTTCCAGCCAGGTTTGCGCCCACTTTTCCGTTTCTCTTAAAATAGGCTCCAAGGCATGCCCTTTTTCTGTTAGGGAATACTCTATTCGGACAGGAGTCTCCGGGAATACATCCCTTTTCACAATTCCTTTACCTTCGAGATCCTTCAACCGTTCTGAAAGAACTCTTCCGCTAATTCCTTTGATGCCGGATTCCAAGGTGCAGAAGCGTTGAGAGCCTGAAAGTAGTTTGTATATGATTAAACCCGTCCAGCGTTGACCTAATAGACTTATTGCTTGTTCAAATCTAGGGCAAATTTGCGATTGGTTCATCTTCATCACTCCTATAGGGTATAGTATATCATATTTTCAAGGAAAATAAGCTAATATGGTTAGGTAATTTAGTTACTTGACATACTAAGGTTATAAAAATATAATTAGTTACATAAAGTAAGTGTATAATTTCAGAAGCAGTAAATATAGATAAAGAATGGATAGAAGGAGGAAAATTAAATGACAGGGTTTCATGAAGCGCCAAACACTTATGTTGGGGAAGTAGTTATTAAAGTGGAAGATATAAAGCGTTCACTGGCATTTTATCAAGAAATCATAGGATTGAAGGTATTGGAAAAATCGGAAAAGAAGGCAACCTTCACGGCTGATGGTTTGAATGCTCTATTGACGATTGAGCAGCCTGAAGGGGTTAGACCGAAAGAGCGGCGCACAACCGGACTCTACCATTTTGCCATTTTGTTGCCCAGCAGAAAGGACCTGGGGAGTTTCATCCAGCATCTGATTCAAAAAAATCACTCCATCCAAGGTGCGTCCGATCATCTGGTCAGTGAGGCTTTATACATGGCCGATCCGGATGGCAATGGAATAGAAGTATATTCCGACAGGCCATCAGCATCATGGAATTGGCAGGACCAGGAAGTCGCGATGACTTCAGAAGCGCTGGATATCCAAAGCATTCTTGCAGAATCGGATGGAGCCAGATGGAAAGGCCTTCCGGGTGGTACATTGATGGGGCACATCCATTTACATGTTGCAGATCTAGCAAAGAGTGAAAAATTCTACACGAGCGGACTTGGATTTGATATCGTGAACCGCTATGGAGGGCAGGCGCTGTTTCTTTCAACTGGACAATACCACCACCATATTGGCCTGAACACGTGGAATGGAGTAGGAGCACCGATGCCTGGCAAGAACAGCGTCGGCCTTCAGCATTTTACACTTGTGCTGCCAAGTGAAATGGAAATGGAGAAGATAGTGGAGCAGTTAAACAACGTGGGTGCGGAAGTTTCAAAAGATGAAGGAGGAGTATTTACAGTGGACCCTTCCGGGAATCGAATAAAGCTTTTGGTTGGCTAAAGACAGACTCCTCTTGGGGTCTGTTTTTTGATGAATAAAGGAGCCAAAGTTATCAAAAAATAGGCACAAACTATTTAATACAGACTAGGAGACGGACATGAAAGAGCATAATATTCAGCTTACTACTCCAGAGATTGCTGCGTTATGGACTTCCTACATCCAGCATAGTGCGACAATGTGCTTTTATAAGCATTTCTTGCAGCAACTAGAGGATTCGGAAGTGATGGAAATAGTAAAAAGTGCTTTATATTTGGAGGAATTATATAACAAAGTAATTGAAAAAATTTTTCAAAAAGAAGGATTTCCGGTTCCGGATGGATTCTCCGATAAGGATATTAATCTGTCTGCTCCTCCCTTATATACCGACCTGTTTGCGCTGAGTTATGTCTATCGTGTAGGGCAGATGCTGCTGCCGTTCTATTCGACCACACTCACCAAAGTGGCCAGGAAGGATATTGTCGAGTTTTTCGATGGGTGTCTCAAAACTTCTACCAAGCTATATAAAAAGTCCCTAGAATTGATGTTAAGCAAGGGAATCTACGACCGGCCACCTAAAATCCCTTATCCAAAAGATGTGGAGTACATGAAAGTGGAGCCTACCCTTTTGGGCTCCATGTTTGGGGATAAAAGACCGTTAAATGTGATGGAATTGGGAGAAATATTCTATGCGATCGAAAGGAACTATATTGGGCTGGTCATGCTGATGGGGTTGATACAAGTGACCAAGGATAAGGAAGTAAAAGAGTATTTGATAAAAGGAAAGAAACTTGCCGAAAAGCAGGTGGAGCTTTTCAATAAGATTTTGAAGAAAGAGGAGCATTTAGGAAATATACCTGTAAGTATGGAAGTGACGGATTCCATGATTTCTCCTTTCTCGGTTAGGCTTGTCACATTTCTGATTACCGCTACCTCTTCAGCGGGCATCCAGTTGCTGTCTTATGCAATGTCCACCTCGATCAGAAAGGATTTATCGATGCACTATGCCCTGCTGATTGCGGAGATAGCCAAGTACGGAGGTGAAGGACTAGAACTGATGATCAAGAGAGGGTGGATGGAACAGATGCCACAATCCATAGACCGGAGTAATCTATATCAGTAATGCAGAGTGTTTATTCAATCTGTATATTGAGTGGCGGTTCATGCTATAATGAGAAACTTAGGATATAAAATGGAACGGATGCCAAGAAAAGCCTCCGGTAGCGATAAAATATGGAGGTGTTAGAGAATGAATAAACGATGGACAATTGATAAAATTAAAGAATTTGTTGAGAAAAATTCCGAAAGTAAATTGCTAACCACCGAATATCACGGGTTTTCACAAAAGTTACTATTTAAATGTGCATGTGGAAGCAACTTTGAAAAAACTTTTTCGAAATTTAAAAATAATAACCAACGAAAGTGCGACGTATGCCAACCGCCAAAAGCATCCCGATAACGTATAGTGAATAAGCGAAGTGCCGATTTCTATTTAAGAGAAGTTGGCATTATTTTTTTATGTTTAGAAAAGGGATTTCTGACTTCTACCTAGTATAGATAGAAAATAGACAATAATAATGAGGTGTAAAATATGAATCTGCAGGAATTGATGATGGAGCTTGAGGGCCTTGGAACGGAACAGACGAGAAATATCTATTACAATCACGGGGCCATTGGACCGGTGTTTGGAGTGAAGGTGGGAGATCTGAAAAAGCTTGTGAAGTATGTTAAAAAGAATCAGGCATTGGCTTTGGCTCTTTATGAAACGGGTAATCATGACGCCATGTATTTGGCAGGCTTAACGGTTAATCCGAAAGAGATGACAAAGGAGCAGCTTCAGGCTTGGGTGGAAAAAGCATCCTGGTATATGCAGTCTGAATATACGGTAGCGAATGTTACAGCTGAAAGTCCATATGCTATGGAGCTGGCAGGGGTATGGGTTCAGTCGGATAATGAACAGATTGCCACAGCTGGCTGGAGTGTGTATGCCAATCACCTTTCGATAACGGATGACAGCCTACTGGATATAGAGGAACTTCGCAGATTGCTGCATCAAGTCAAGGAAACCATTCATGATGAGAAGAACCGTGTGAGATATGTCATGAACAGTTTTGTCATCTCTGTTGGATGCTATGTGAAGGAACTGCATGATGAGGCAATGCAGGTAGCCGAGCATATCGGAAAAGTGCATGTGGGTGTTGGGCAGACAGCCTGTAAAGTACCTTTGGCAACAGAGTATATTCAAAAGGTCGAGACAAGGGGAAAGTTGGGTGTCAAAAGGAAAACGTGTATATGCTGAAACAGTATCGGGTTTTTGCAATGAATGCTGCTGCGGCTTCTCTTTATGACAGGGGAGCCTTATTAATTTGTAATAGTGTCAATGCTTGTCCACCTTTCTCCAAAAGTTTAAGCGGCAGGTGCACTTCTACCGCTCATCCTTACATTGCTACTTTAATAATTATTATACCGGAAAAAAGATCTTGTGTTACCTGTTGATTAAGGTTCGAATACCGTGATAGATTAAGGCAAGTGCGAATACTAAGATGGTAATGACGCCGACAATGGAAGCGATAGGATCCAGCGCAGCAAATGTACCAGTAAGCGGTACTTTGATTAATGCAAATCCAGCTAGCATACTAGCAAAAAATAAAATGATTCTTTCCATGAGAACACCCTCCTTTCCTTTCTCTACTACTATATGCAGCATGAGATAAAATGGTAGCGCTTTCATATAAGAATGGGTTTTTAACTCAATTGCCTATGTATAAAAGAAAAAGGACCCTGGAAAATTGCCAAAGGTCCATTGAATTTGACTCAGTTTATCTCAAGTGGACGGAGACTTGCTTCAATCTCCGCTCTTTTCGGTTCCAGGAAAGGTGGCAATGCAAGCCTTTCGCCCATTGATTCGAGAGGCTCATCAGCAGTAAAGCCTGGCGTGTCTGTGGATAGCTCGAATAGGATGCCGTTGGGCTCTCTGAAATAGAGAGCCTTGAAATAGTAGCGCTCCACTTCTCCCGAGTTGGGTAGGCGGGTTTCCCGTATTCGCTGTACCCATTTGTTGAACTCTTCGTCATCAGCAATGCGGAAGGCAACATGGTGAACGCCGCCACGACCCAGCTTCTCTGGAGGAAGGTCAGGTCTTGTTTCAATATGAACCTCTGCTCCCGGCCCACCTTCACCGGTTGCATACACCTCCACCTCAGGAAATTCCCCTTTCAGAGAAGGATAGGATCCTACGTAACTGAAACCCATCACATTTGTCAGGATACTTGAAGTGGGAGGGGCAGACTTGACGGTTAAGGTTACTGGTCCAAGTCCGATGATGGCATGCTCACTAGGAATATCGGATTTTTCCCATGGTACGCCTGCTGCAACACCAGCTTCTCCGTTATTTGCAACGAGAATCAGCTTGGTACCTTCAAAGTCTTCAAAATCGAGAGTGTCCCGATCCGCCCTTTTTACAATTTCTCCGTGCTTCACATTGAATGTCTGGAATCGGTCCTTCCAGAAGTGAAGCGAATCTGTAGTTGCGACTCGCAAGGAAGTGGAGGAGATGCTTGACACTCCTTCATATGTGCGACCCAAATTTGGGATATCAAAAAAGGTGATTTCCGTTCCTGGATTTCCTTTTGCATCCCCGTAAAATAAGTGGTAGGAGGAAGTGTTATCCTGGTTCACAGTCTTTTTGACCAATCGCATACCTAATATATCGGTGAAAAATTGAAAGTTGTTTTCGGCTTTACCTGTTAGAATAGAGACGTGGTGGAGTCCTAAAAGTTTCATCGTCATTCTCCTCCTTTAATTTATCTTGAATTCGAGATAATTATAACATATTCTGGGTGTATTTGAAAACTTCTAAAGAATAATGAATGAATTTTAAGGAAAATTGAAAAAATTTAAAATAAATTTTGCATATTTATTGCTAAAAGTGGTATTTGTAAATATATTTATAGTATCAATATGTAGGAGAGTGATGGAAACTTGGATAGTATACCCTATGACTCGATAATTTTATTAGGGGCATTGTTATTATTATCAGGATATTTTTCAGCATCAGAGACTGCCATTACGAGTGTCAATAAGGTGAGGCTCCGTAATCAGGCGGAAAACAACAATGCAAAAGCAAAACGCTCATTGAAGATGGCCGATAATTTTGATCAAAGCATTTCTACCATCTTGATCGGGAACAATATCGTCAACATTGCACTGGCTGCGATTGCAACGAATATTGCCACCCAGGTCTATGGTAGGGAAGGCAGTACCCTGCTTATCTCCACCACGGTGATCACTATTCTGGTCCTGATATTCGGTGAGATTTTGCCAAAATCTTTAGCTAAACAATTTGCGGAAAAGTATCTACTATTAATATCAGCTTCTTTAATGACAGTCATGAAACTCTTTTTCCCGATCACATGGTTGTTTGTCCAATTAAAGGTAGGTGTCAACAAACTTATCGGGGTTGGTAAGGATGAACCTACTGTAACAGAGGAAGATGTAAAAGCAATGGTGGAAATCGGTGAAGAAGAAGGGACTTTTCTCACTCAGGAACGAGAATTGCTGCACAATGCCATTGCGTTTGATGATATCATCGTAAAAGATATCCTGACGCCACGGCCTGACGTAGTAGCAATTTCCATCGAGACATCTATTGAAGAGATCAAGGAAATATTCATACATGAAAAGTATTCCCGTTTACCTCTATATGATGGCTCGGTCGACAATATCATCGGCGTTATCTCACACCGGGATTTTTTTGCTCAATATGTCCAAAATCCTAATTTCACCTTAATGGATATCAGTCGGGCACCATTCTTCGTGATTGGATCCGCAAAAATATCCAACCTCTTGAAAGAGCTGCAAAGCTCCCAGAATCATTTGGCGATTGTGCTCGATGAGTATGGAGGAACGGCAGGAATCATTTCGATTGAAGATATTATTGAAGAAATTGTCGGGGAAATCTGGGATGAGCATGATGAGAACGAAGATTTTATCGAAGTCATCGATGATCGAATGTTCCGTATGGACGGACGACTTCCGGTTGAAGAGTTTTCCGAGCTGTTGCAATTGGAAGTGGAGGAGTCCACCGCCAATACTTTAAGCGGCTGGATATCGGACACCCTCGGATACTTGCCAAAAAAGGGTGAAAAAGTCGAGTGCGAAAGCTTTACCATCCACATAGAGGAAGTGAAAAAGCACCGCATCCAAAAGGTAGTCGTGGAAAGAAATCTCGAAATTGTCTTTTCGGCATAAAAAATGCTCACCGCTTGTAGAAGTGGTGAGTTTTTTTATGGGGACAGGTTCCGTGTCCCATTGTACATATATCATCCATTCTTATATAATACGATTCATACAGTATGGGAGTGAAGGTAATGTCCATGACAAAAACAATAGGATTTATCGGATGCGGAAAAATGGCACAGGCAATCATTGGCGGGCTGCTGAAGTCTAAGCTCTATCAGCCAGACCACATAGTTGCCAGTGCGAGAACAGAACAGACAGTGGAGCAGGTATCAACAAAGTTTAACATACAGGCTGGACTACATAATGGTGAAGTGGCAAAGCACGCTGATATCCTGATTTTAGCGGTAAAGCCTGATTTACATGGAGCGGTGATTGAGGAAATCAGGGGATATGTAAAAGAAAACGCAGTGATTATTACCATTGCTGCCGGGATTACTTTGAACTTTTTGGAGGGTGCCTTCAAAAAAAGAATCAAGGCGGTCCGTGTGATGCCTAATACCCCATCACTGGTAGGCGAAGGGATGAGCGCCATATGTGCGAATGACCTGGTGGAGAGTGACGAGCTTCAGGAGGTAATCCGGTTATTTGAAAGCTTCGGTCAAGCGGAGGTGTTGACGGAACAACTCATGGATGCGATTCCTGCTGTCAGCGGATCTTCGCCTGCATATGTCTATATGTTCATTGAAGCATTGGCGGATGGAGCGGTGCAGCAAGGGATCCCGCGGGATCAGGCCTACAAGCTCGCAGCCCAAGCGGTATTGGGAGCAGCAAAAATGGTGCTGGAGACAGGCAAGCATCCAGGCGAGCTGAAGGATAATGTCTGTACTCCAGGCGGGGCAACCATTGAAGCCGTCACCACACTTGAAAAACAGGGCTTCCGTGCCGCAGTCGTTTCAGCCATGGAGGCATGCACGAAAAAGTCCAAGGTGCTGGCAGGGGATAGGTAGGACTAAACAAAAAGCACTTTTCCGTTTGATGGGGAAAAGTGCTTTTAATTTGGTCTGCTTAATCGAATAGTTCCGCAAACTCTCCATATCCTTCTTTCTTCAAATCCTCTTTTGCAATAAAACGGAGGGCAGCCGAGTTCATGCAGTAGCGGAGGCCTGTCGGCTCGGGGCCATCATCAAAAACATGACCGAGGTGCGAATTTCCAAGCTTGCTGCGGACCTCTGTAAGGACGGTGAACAGGCCGCGGTCCTCAAGCTCCACAATGTTTTCCGCCACCAACGGCTTCGTAAAGCTGGGCCAGCCAGTACCGGAATCATATTTGTCCAAGGAACTGAATAGTGCTTCGCCTGAAACGATATCCACATAGATTCCCTCCCCTTCGAAATCCCAGTATTCATTGTTGAAGGGTTCCTCGGTGCCTTCCTCTTGTGTGACAAAATACTGTTCCTCGGTCAGCACGGATTTCAGTTCCTCCTTGGAGAGGTGGAGCAGGGAGTTATCAACAGCATTTACTACAGGTGTAATGAAACGTTCCTCACCCCAAATATTATCCAAAAAGTCGTCACGACCGGAATTGCTGCGATAGTAATCATAGCGGACCGGGTTTTTCAGATAGTAGTCCTGGTGGTAATCTTCTGCAATATAAAAGTTTTGTGCCTCGATGATTTTGGTCACTATCGGCTTTTCGAAACGACCGGAGGCTATCATTTCTTCCCTGGATTTTTCGGCTTCCATCCGCTGTTCCTCATTGTGTGTGAAAATGGCGGATTGATAAGGAGTGCCTTTATCGACAAATTGTCCTTCTGCATCGGTGGGATCGACCTGACGCCAGAAAACATCCAACAGTGTGGAGTACTCGATAATGTTGGGGTTATAGGTGACAACCACCGCCTCCATATGGCCGGTCGTGCCGGTAGTCACTTCATTATAGGATGGGTTTTCAACTTCTCCTCCTGTATAGCCGGATATTACTTCATAAACTCCTGGCAGTTTTTCAAAAGGAGGCTCCATGCACCAAAAGCATCCACCTGCAAATGTGGCGTAGGCGATATTTTCATTTTCCTTATATTCAAATGGAACACTGCCAAGTGACTTTTGGGTTACAGAAGCGAAAATATTGGGTATAAAAAAATAGGCTGTCAATCCAATAGCCACAAGAATGATGATTCCCCAAAATTTTTTCATCACAGACTTCCTTTCAGACACCTTTTCTTGCATTATACCTTAGTGGACAAGCCATCTACCAACAAAGATATGCTCGTTTAGAATCTTCAATATTTTCCAAGTTTTGATTTAACAAGAATTCTATATTAAGATTGTAGTTGTGTTGATTGAAAATCATGTTTCAACAATGGAGGAACTTCTATGAATATATTTTTAACCGGTGCTACTGGATTTCTTGGGGGCAGGCTTATTCGCAACCTTTTGGAAGAAGGTCACACTGTTCATATATTGGCTCGAAACCTGGAAAAGGCAAACGCTTTGAAGGGAAATCTCCCTTTATCCTTACAAGGGAGGGTGTATATCCTTCAAGGGGATATTGTGTTGCCGAATTTCGGAATATCAAAGGCTGTACTGGATTCCTTATCAAATACAGTCGATATTTTCTATCATCTGGCTGCACTTGTGAAGTTCGACCATGACCTGCATGATACATTAATGAATATGAACTACACTGGAACAAAAGAGGCGCTTAAGGTTGCAGAAAAACTTGGTGCAGCGAAGTTCATTCATGTGAGCACGGCCTATACGGTTGGAAAGTCCAATGAAGGTGTAGAGGAATTGTATGAACTCACTCAAGGATTCAATAATCCATATGAAGAGAGTAAGGCTCTAGCGGAGCATGAGGTATTCCGTTACCGGGAAAGAATGGAGGTTTCCATCTTCAGGCCTGCCATTATTGTAGGTGATTCCAAAACGGGAGAAGCGGATTCCACCTTTACCCTTTATGGCTTCATGAGAGGCCTCGAGCTTTTCAAACGCCGTCTGGACCGCAAAGACAGTGTGGAGAAGGTGCATCTTGTCGGTTCGAAGAATGGTACATCCAATTTGGTGCCAGTCGATTATGTAGCTGATATCTTAACCATTGCAGCTACCAAGGCCAAGAAGAATACAATCTATAATATTACGAATCCAACCCCTCCTAAAAACAGGGATATATTGAACACCATTAAAAATCATCTTCAATTCGATAGTCTTGGCATCTATGAAAAAGGGACTGGCTTTTCACTGTCACCTGTTGAGAAACAGCTAAATGGCATGCTGCAAGTGTTTGATCCTTATCTTGACCGCAGTATTTCGTTTAAGGATCGCAATACGCAGAAGCTGATTGCGGATAGCCCGATTGCTCATCTGAATATGACTGATGAGATCCTGAATATAATTGTAAGGGCCTACTTTGAACCAGAATTGGAAAAGGTGGAGCTCTAAAAAGAGGAAGCTGGCCATAATGGGCCAGCTTCTTTTTGCTGCGGAGGTGCGGCTTTGAGAGCTGCACCTCCGCAGATGAAGATATAGGACATTATCTTGCTTCTTCTGACTGTTCATCTTCCTTCAATATCTGGGTAAGCTTTTTTCTGTTCAAGGAAATGACGCGCTCGGAAAGCGCCTTTTTCAAAGAAAGCGGGTAATCTTCTGCAAGCTCTTTTCGGACATAGGATAGATGCTGCTGCAATTTCTCCTGAACTAAGAGGTTCCTCACGTTCATTCTATTTTCGGCACTCTTTACTCCTTTGACGTTTGCGGCTTGCTTCCTTTCCTGCTGATCCACAAAATACTCCTCCTAAGGTAGAGTCGGTCTATTCTATATTATTCCCAGCAAACAATAACCAATACAGCCCCCGAAAGAAAAAAATCTCCCTCCATAAATCGTTGTGTGCTCCCCTCCAATCAAAGGGCCCTGTAAATTTACACTTAAATTGTATTACAATAGATTACAATAGAAATAAATTATTGTTAGGGGCCAGACCCCGGAAGGTGAATGAAGATTTATGGCGAATGTGCTAGCGGTTTTTGTAGGGGGCGCAGCAGGTGCTTATGTGCGGTATTTGATTAATGTTGGGTTGCTTGGGTTTGGTTTTCCGCTCGGGACGGTGGTGGAGAATCTGCTTGGGAGTTTTGTGTTGGGTGTTCTGAGCGGGGTTTTTTTGGTGGTGCAGAGCAGGGAATGGGTGAAGCTTGGTCTTGGAGTCGGGCTGTGTGGGGGCTTTACCACGATGTCCACGTTTGGTGGTGATGTTTTCCACTTATGGATGGATGGACAGATCCTGGAGGTTGCGAGTTATGTATCCGTTACCGTTATCTTAGGGATAGCTTTGGCTTTCCTGGGAATGCACTTGGGTATGAAAGCTGGAGCGCTTCACGGTAAGGCCGGAAAGGTTGGGGCGGAATGATGAATGAAGGTATTCAACAGCTGATGGTTATCCTTGGCGGTGGCACTGGGGCTGTTGGCAGATATTTAACCGGAGTAGTAATAATGAAGCGCTATCCTTCCCCGCGTATTCCAGTTGCCATGATCATGGTCAATTTAGCCGGGTCATTTGGATTGGGGATGTTGATGGGCCATTTGCATGAAGAACCTGAACTTTACAGCAATCTTCTTTTTCTTTTAGTAGGCATTGGTTTCTTCGGGTCTTTTACTACTTTTTCCACATTCAGTATGGAGGCTGTGCAGCTGCTGCGGGCAGGCTATTTCAAGAAAGCGGCACTTTATATCCTGATAAGTGTATTTGGTGCAATTATAGGGTTTATGTCGGGTTATGCCTTAATGGCCCATTAAACATGCAGGTCATTTTCTCAGGCTAGAAATACAAAAAAGTCCTCCATCCATTAACTTGGATAAGGACTTTTTTCATCTTAAGGAGATACAAATCTATGGTTAAGCTGGTTTCTTTTCCTGATATAAGCAGGAAGTGTTAACTGGATCACGTTACTTCGGAAAAAACCGCGTTTCACTTCAATATCACCATAATGAGCGAAAAGAATGGAAAAAGCGGCATTGACTTGGTCGTTATGTATATTTTCGGATGGATACTGATAATTCTCAAGTAAATGAAGGGTGGCTTCTTTCATTTTGCCCTCCACATCCACAATTTCAAAAATGACATCGTTTCCTCTTCGGAAGTTTTTCACATCAATCTTTCCTCCAGAAGCGGGCATTGCATCCATGCAGATTTTGAGGATACTTGTGAAGGACTCGGACAGAAGTTCCATATTCCCTCGAAGACGAAGATTACGCAATGGTCCCCCATTAAGCTGGATGTGATTATTTGCTGCATAGGTGTGCAATCGATCCATTACCTCTTCCATCAGTTCTTTGGAAGAAAGGGATTTGGCAGGAAAGGTTTCTGATGATTTTGCCAGATTGAGGTAGGAATGGATAATGGACTCTGCACGGTCCAATTCCGAAAGGATGATAGGAACATATTCTCTGTTTGTTTTGTTCTGCTCCGCCCCAAGCAATTGAGTGAAGCCCTTTACCATTGTCAGAGGTTTATGGACCTCATCAGATACATCTGTAGCTATGCTGGTTACATGTTGCAGCCTTCTCATACGTTTCAACTGTTTTCTAAGGTTACCAAGGTCTAGACAATATTCAATAAAGTAAATAAGGAGAAATAAAGACAAGCATAGAATCAGCCAACACAATAATGCGGACACATAGATGTCTGGTCCAAGTAAGTCTCCCGAAATTCCCTTGTATAAAATGAAAACAAAGTAAATGGGAAGCTTGACAGTAATAATTAAAAAGGAAAGCAGATATTTTTTATTTTTATGATAACCCTTCCATCGAGGTTGTAAAAAAGTGGGTAAAAGTACGATAAATGGTACCGTTAAAAAAATGAAAAGAAAGCTGGTTGATCCTGTTGAAAACAACGGATAGACAAATATAAGGAGAATCGTCAAAATTCCGGAAAGATAACCACCATATAAAATGGATAAGATGACAGGGATAAATGCCAGATTAAAAACGTAGCCATCCTGTAATTCAATAGGGAAATGCATGCATATGAGTACAGAAACAGCACAATACAAAAAGAACGTCCATTGCCTTTTGAATTCCGATATGTGATGTTGGTATTTATTATCGAAGTGGTAATATAGAAATACAGGTAGAAATAAAAAGAATAATTGTAGTAGAATATCTTTCAGTAGATTCATTGCGAGTCCCCTTAACCAAGATGCGATAAGTACTATTATTCATTAACAAAGTACCATAAATTGAAAGAAAATTCTATATGTTTGACGAATTTTGTAAGAAAGTGGGCAGAAACTGTATGGAGAACCCGGATAGACTATTAGAGGCCTATAAGGAGCTTTGGAGTAACCGATCATTATCCCATTCTGCAAAACCCGTGACCGAGCAGCTTGAAGAGGCGATAAAGATAGAGCTGAAGGATGAGTTGACTCATCCCCGGACGAGAAAATCACCATGGGCAAAATATTTCCTTGCGATCAAGCGGATAAGTGGGTCCCGCCTGAAGGAAACAGAGAAACTAGGATTAATACATCAGTTCAATCTTGTAATGGACCATCTGCTTGTGGAAGACAAAAAAAGAAGCTGGCCAAAATAAAGGTCAGCTTCCCTAAAGCCCAAAAATGGAGCGGAACATCCCGCGCCGTTTGGTTTTAACGGGTTGGTCAAAAATAAGGGGCGGTTCGTATTTCTTTACACTCGGAGTCTGCAGGGTAAGGATGATTTCCTCTAATTCCCCGACTCTTTTCGTGAGATCTTCAATTTCCTTTCGTTGTTGGAGCAATTGGTAGGATACCACCTCGTCCGCTTTTTGGTCTAACAATCGTTCTACTCTATTTATTCTGTCATATAGAAGTTCCATTTTCTGCTCCTTTGGCTCATTGGGCTGTTGGATGATGGATGTAGGTTCTTTAATTGGAGGGGGAGACTCATATTCATCCAGTGACCCTGCAACTTCTGAACTGGCTTTCAAGGTTTCCAACAAGAGAATAGCTTTCTGATCATATACATAGTGACCATAATCATTTTTGCTGCAAGGGATTTTGTATTTCTGTACCCATTTTCGGATGGTTCTTGGAGCCATCCCCAACTCTTTTGCAACTTCATGTGTTTTTAATTCCATGTAACATCCCTCCCTTACACAACACTATTAAACATTCAATGAAGAAATCCTTTATAGTAGACAAAACTAGTTACCGTTCGTCAAATATAGTGTAAAAATAACAAGGGTTAAGTATATGTGGGAGAATGGGGAAATATTCCCATTAAAAATATGCCTAGAAAACTATAAATAATGGTTACTAAATGGAATTAAGCCTTTTATAATAAAGAAGAGACAGTTTTTAGTTACATAGACTCACCTTTAGTAATCTGAATATTAAGAATATAGATATTGCGGAGGAATGGTCCATATGATTAAGATCGATCAACAATCTGCCAAAACAACCAAAATGGATATCGGTAGTAAGCTGAAGTTTTTTCGCATCCAGCGCAATTTAAAGCAAGAGGATTTGGCCAAGGGAATCATTTCGGTGTCCTATCTTTCTAAAATAGAAAACAATTTGACCTCCCCAAGTGAGGAAGTATTACAGCTGTTATGTGAGAGGCTTGGAGTCAGTCTGATCGAGCAACAGGACGAGACCATCCTTGGTGAGCTGATGGCCTGGTACAAATTGATGGTCACTAGCAACAGCGACGAAATAAAGCTGCGCTACGAGCAGCTCTCCTTGAAAATTCAGTCTGTCAATACAAAAACATACATGTATTTCATTCTATTTGAACTCCGGTACTATCTTTATCTGCGGGACTTGGAACAGGCCAAGGTGCTAATCGATAAGCTGGTACAGTTCCATGATATTTTTGACTTGCAGATGCATTATTATTTTAAAAAGTTCTATGCGATTTTTAGCTACAGGCAGAACAATTATTCTGAAGCACTGGAGCATCTGAAAGCAGCCGAAAAATTGCTGCAGCGGAGCACCAATTTTGAAAGCGCGGAGGAGGCCGACCTCTATTATCTTTTTGGCCTCACATACAGCCAGACGACAAAAGTCCCCTTGAGCATCACACATACTACGAAGGCGCTGCTTATCTTTCAGGCAATCTATGATTTGAAAAGAAGTGCTGAATGTCAGGTGCTACTCGGGATCTGTTATCGCAGAATCGGTGAATATGACCGGTCCGAGGAAAGCTACCTATTGGCACAGAAGCTTTCCGAATCCTTGAATAATACGTATCTACAGGCACTAATCTATCACAATCTAGGGAAATTGTACTCCATTCGGAAGCATCACACGCAAGCAATTGAAGAGTTTGAGAAGAGCTATTATCTGAAAGAGGGCAGAAACCTCGAAAGTAAGTTGGATTCTATCTATTGCCTTTTGATAGAGTATGACCATCTGGGAGATGCCGAACAGTGCAGAAAATGGCTTCATCTGGGGAAATCCCTGATGCAAGATCCAGAGGAACACATCGAGCATCATTATTATTTCACCATTTTCGAATTTATCCTAGAGGGAAATTATGATGATTTGGACACATTTTTCTTGGAAGTGGCGCTCCCTTTTTTCCAGCAGCATGACTTTAAGGAGCCTATTATAAAATATGCGGAAAAACTCGCTATCTACTTTGAGTCCTGCTATAAGTACAAAAAAGCGAGCTACTTCTATTCTTTGTGTTACCAGGAGTTAAAGAAGCAAACATTTTTATACTAAGGAGAGGGTCAGATGAAAAAATTGTTACTTGTTTTCCTGATGGTTGGTTTCATTTTCTCTAATGGTCAAGATGATATTGCCTCACAGACTACCCAGAAAGCTGTGGTGGTTGTGGGAGCTCCGGATTTGGTTTCCCCATTGAAGGATGAGCATCCGGATCCGCTTCCGAACGGTTGATTCATTTCAGAGCACACGTAAGTCCCTTATGGGATCTTGCGTGTGTTTTTTATTTTTGGCAGTGCTTTTCCATTGGGAAAGTAGGGCGGAAAAAAGCCTAACAGTATGCCTTTTAAGTCTGAATTTTCCCAATATAAAGTATTCTTTTTGTGTGCTAAATTAAGGGGGAGTTACGAATTGAGAGGAGTGGGGTTCAGGATGAGAAAGAAGAAAAAGGTGTTTTTATCTGTTTTATCAGCTGCAGCGATTTTGTCGACTGTTGCGTTAAGTAATCCATCTGCAGGTGGTGCAAGGAATTTTGATCTGGATTTCAAAGGAATTCAGACAACAACTGATGCTAAAGGTTTCTCCAAGCAGGGGCAGACTGGTGCTGCTGCATTTCTGGTGGAATCTGAAAATGTGAAACTTCCAAAAGGTTTGCAGAAGAAGCTTGAAACAGTCCCGGCAAATAATAAACTCCATATTGTCCAATTTAATGGACCAATTCTAGAAGAAACAAAACAGCAGCTAGAAAAAACAGGGGCAAAGATTCTCGACTACATACCTGATTATGCTTACATTGTCGAGTATGAGGGCGATGTTAAGTCAGCAACAAGCACCATTGAGCACGTGGAATCCGTGGAGCCTTACTTGCCGATATACAGAATAGATCCCCAGCTTTTCACAAAAGGGGCATCAGAGCTTGTAAAAGCAGTGGCGCTTGATACAAAGCAGAAAAATAAAGAGGTGCAATTAAGAGGCATCGAGCAAATCGCTCAATTCGCAACCAGCAATGATGTGCTTTATATTACGGCAAAGCCTGAGTATAAGGTGATGAATGATGTTGCGCGTGGAATTGTCAAAGCGGATGTGGCTCAGAGCAGCTACGGGTTGTATGGACAAGGACAGATCGTAGCAGTTGCCGATACAGGGCTTGATACTGGGAAAAACGACAGTACGATGCATGAAGCCTTCCGTGGTAAGATTACGGCATTATATGCCCTAGGCCGCACGAATAATGCCAATGATACACACGGTCATGGTACACATGTGGCAGGCTCTGTATTAGGAAACGGCTCCACTAATAAGGGAATGGCACCTCAGGCGAATCTAGTCTTCCAATCTATCATGGATAGCGGTGGAGGACTTGGAGGTCTACCTTCCAATCTGCAAACCTTATTCAGCCAAGCATACAGTGCAGGAGCCAGAATTCATACAAACTCATGGGGTGCAGCAGTGAATGGGGCTTACACGACAGATTCCAGAAATGTGGATGACTATGTACGCAAAAATGATATGACGATCCTTTTCGCTGCCGGGAATGAAGGGCCGAACGGCGGAACCATCAGTGCACCAGGTACTGCTAAAAATGCGATAACAGTCGGCGCTACGGAAAACCTCCGTCCAAGCTTCGGGTCCTATGCGGATAACATCAACCATGTGGCACAGTTCTCTTCCCGTGGACCGACGAAGGATGGACGTATCAAGCCGGATGTCATGGCACCGGGAACGTTCATTTTATCAGCAAGATCGTCACTTGCACCGGATTCCTCCTTCTGGGCGAACCATGACAGCAAATATGCATACATGGGTGGAACTTCCATGGCTACACCGATTGTTGCAGGAAATGTAGCACAGCTTCGTGAGCATTTTGTAAAAAATAGAGGCATCACACCAAAGCCATCTTTATTAAAAGCGGCACTGATTGCTGGTGCGGCTGACATCGGCCTTGGCTACCCGAACGGAAACCAAGGATGGGGCCGAGTGACATTGGATAAATCCCTGAACGTTGCCTATGTGAACGAGTCCAGTTCTCTATCAACCAGCCAAAAAGCGACGTACTCGTTTACTGCTACTGCCGGCAAGCCGTTGAAGATTTCCCTGGTATGGTCTGATGCTCCAGCGAGCACAACTGCTTCCGTAACGCTAGTAAATGATTTGGATCTTGTCATTACAGCTCCAAATGGCACCCAATATGTAGGAAATGACTTTACTGCGCCATACAATAATAACTGGGATGGCCGCAATAACGTTGAAAATGTATTTATCAATGCGCCGCAAAGCGGGACGTATACGGTAGAGGTACAGGCTTACAACGTACCTGTTGGACCACAGAACTTCTCGTTGGCAATTGTAAACTAATAGATTAGTAGACAAAGAACCGCTGGTAATTGCCGGCGGTTTTTTGTTGGGTGTATTCGCAGCCATCTTTACGAAAAGTGCCATTTTGTTTGAAATCAAGATAAGAGGGTAGAGGGACTATATAGGTAAATCTTTGAAGTTGAATGAGGATGTAGCATTTTTTTACGAAAAGGAGAGGTTGTTTTTATGAGTAATGATGTGAAATTGGCAATCATCTATTATAGTTCAACAGGGACAAACTACAAATTGGCCAAAACAGCGGAAGAAGCGGCGAAGGAAACAGGGGCTGAAGTTAAGCTTGTAAAGGTTCCTGAGCTGGCACCGGAAGAAGCGATAAATGGAAACCCAGCTTGGAAGGCGCATTTGGAGGAGACGAAGGATGTTCCTACTGCGAGCCTGGATGATCTGGTATGGGCGGATGCGTACATTTTTAGTGTTCCAACAAGGTATGGAACTGTTCCGTCGCAAATGAAGCAGTTCCTGGATACAACAGGTGGGCTATGGTCGGAAGGCAAGCTTACAAATAAGGTGGTCAGCGCGATGACATCTGCGAGCAATCCCCACGGTGGCCAGGAGCAGACCATATTGTCCCTATATACGACAATGTTCCATTGGGGAGCAATTGTAGCGGCACCGGGTTATACGGATGACTCCATTTTTGCTGCAGGCGGGAACCCATATGGAACGAGTGTAACAGCAGATCAGGAAGGAAAATGGAAGGAAGATGTGACAGCAGCAGTAAAGCATCAGGCTAAACGTACCATCCAGATTGCGGGTGCTGTGAAGAATGGAATGAAGTAACAAAGGACAAAAAACTCATCACCCAGCTTTAGATACGCTGGGTGATGAGTTTTATTTATTTTTAGCTTGAAATTGCCTGATCAGATAAGTTCGCCTTACAATAAGATACGATATAAGGACTGTTACACAGAACATCATGACTATCAGGTTGAATAGCATCCCGCCGAGGTAAAGGAGTCCATCTACTCTTATGGTCAGGTAGTACCATATACTGGTGGTCACAAACCAGGCAGCAACCACAAAGGAGAGGCTTATTACAGTGTGGAACAGAAATGCTCCCTTTTTCAGAACCATCTGTGAGACATAAAGGTAACTGATCATTGTAGAAGAGACAATCACCAACACATTCAAGAGCATCAGGTAGTCATACATCTCCATCGAAAACTCCTTTTTTCTATCTATATCCTGGGACAAAAAGAAGTGTGAATCCGAGCATAAAATTTGCATCTTACCTGTAATCGGTCATAATGAATTTATTAATGAATAGGAGGCTGATTCCTTTGGTAAATGGTTTAACTTCAACAACGACTTTACATAATGGGGTGGAAATGCCCTGGTTTGGATTAGGTGTATTCAAGGTGGAAGAGGGGCAGGAAGTGGAAAGCTCCGTGAAAATGGCAATTCAAGCGGGCTACCGCAGCATCGATACGGCAGCCATCTATAAAAATGAAGATGGTGTGGGCAAGGCGATCAAAGAAGCAGGCGTTCCTCGTGAAGAATTATTCATCACGACAAAGGTATGGAATGCCGATCAAGGATATGAATCCACTCTTGCTGCATTTGAGGCAAGCATGGAGAAGCTTGGCTTGGAGTATCTGGATTTATATCTAGTTCACTGGCCGGTAAAAGGCAAGTACGTCGACACTTGGAGAGCATTGGAAAAGCTTTATGCGGATGGAAAAGTTAGGGCAATCGGCGTAAGCAATTTCCACATCCATCATCTTCAGGACATTTTGAATGTGGCAGAAGTGAAGCCGATGGTGAATCAGGTGGAATATCACCCTAAACTATCTCAAGTTGAATTGCTTAACTTCTGTAAAGAGAATGGTATCCAAATGGAAGCGTGGTCTCCGCTTATGCAGGGTGAGCTGCTTCAAAACGAAGTGCTGATGGAGCTTGCAGAGAAATACAACAAGTCTGTTGCACAGATCATCCTTCGCTGGGACCTGCAGAATGGTGTCGTTACCATTCCTAAGTCTGTAAAAGAGCACCGTATCAAGGAAAATGCCGATATCTTCGACTTTGAAATCACGGATGAGGATATGCAGAAGATTCATGCGTTAAATGAAAACAAACGTGTTGGTCCAGATCCGGATAATTTTGATTTTTAATTTACAAAAAGGCTCTTTTCTTAAAGTTTATTGCTTTACGCCCGTAAAAAATCGGCACTTGGATTTTTTACAGCTTTTCTCCCCATATTATTCAAAGTGAAAAAGAATCTACTACACAGAAAAGAGCACGAAGACTAGTAATATAACGTGTTTACTTTGAATACGTCAAAAGCAACAATTTATGCGAAAACAGCCAAAAAAAGGATGACCCCTCGAGGTCATCCTTTTTGTTACTCCACTTCAAGCTCTTCCAATTGATGCTCATGAAGCTCGTCTTTCTCTACATGGATCTGGATATGATGCATGCCCTTTTCCTTGAAGGTGGTTTTCGCTTCATATACACCTTCAGTGACTTCATTGGCATCGATATATTCATGATTTTCGGCATCCACATGCCACACTTCAAAGCGAACGGTAGCATCCTTTAGAGCTGCATTGTCTTTTTTCAATTCTGTGGACAAAGTCACTTCTTCGTTTACCTTTACCGCTTCTTTATTATTAAGTGTCATCATTAATGTTGCATCGTGTTCGTGCTCATGACTTTCATGGTTTGAATGAGTTTCCCCATCATGGCTGCCTTCGTGATTGGAATGCTCTGAACCATGGTCATGACCGGATTCCTCTTTAGTGGCAGGATCAGGATTTCCAACGGTCATCTCTACTCGCGGCATGACATGCATGTCTCTTGCAGTTGTATGTGCCACGACAAAGTAGAAGCCTTCTTCTTCAAATGTCTTCGTAAAGGAATAGATGCCGGAACCGTCATTTTTCCCTTCAATCATTTCGTGGTCCTTTTCCTGTCCTTGTTTCCATACTTCAAAGGTTACTTCGTTTGCGTCCTCGACTTTTTCCTCGCCTTGGGTAACGAGCGCTTCGATTTTCACTTCTTCATTCGGTTCAATTTTTTCAGGAAGAAGTACTTCCACTTCCACCATTTCCGGAAGTTTGTCTCCATCCCCTTTGGTGCTGTCTGAATTATTGTTTCCGCAAGCTGTTAACAGAAGAACAGCAAATATGCTTAAGAATAATGATAATTTTTTCATCGTTAACTCTCCTTTATCTATATGCATTCATTATATCTATAAAAATAACGCCCAGAATCGAAAAAAAGATCAATCTTGTGAATTTTTAAGGTACTATAGTGTTAATTGCCAAACGAAAGATTATTTATACATAGGAGAGTGTGAGTAGAATGATCAAGCATCTTCAGAAAAAAGAAGAATTACTTCAGGGGTACCATGTGTTAAAGGAACTGCGAACACATCTAACAGAAGAAACTTTCTTTGATATGTACGAAAAGATGAAACAGGAGGGATATGAAATCCATGCCTGTTATGAGGGGGAGGAAGTCAAGGCTGTCACCGGCATCATCCCTCTGACAAACTATTATGACGGCTATCATATTTATGTGTATGATCTGGTGACAGCAAGTCATGCCAGATCCAAGGGGTACGGTGAAAAGCTATTGTCACATATCGAAACGCTGGCAGTAGAAAAAGGCTGCCAGACGGTTACGCTATCTTCCGGACTGCAACGCAAGGATGCCCATCGTTTTTATGTTGAAAAAATGGAATATGATAAAACGAGCTATGTATTTAAAAAAGAGCTGTAGCAGAAGTATGCTACAGCTCTTTCCATTCACCTGAAAGGGTAAATGGGGCAAAATCAGTCGGAATCGGTGCTTCAACCGTGATGGAACCACCTTGAAACGGATGGGGGACAGTTAACTTCCAGGCATGCAAACTGTGACGGGTATGTTTGCTTTTCGCTCTATACAAAGTGTCCCCGAAGAGCGGGTGGCCGAGGCTGCTCATATGGACGCGTATCTGGTGTGTCCTGCCGGTATCAAGGGTGAGTTGCACCAGTGTAAGTTTTTCTTTCACAAATTTCTTTAGCACTTTAAAATGAGTAACCGCTTTTTGGCCGCTTGGTGAAATCCTCCGGCGGGAAGCGTGGTGTCGGTCTTTACCGATTGCTTTATCGATGGTGCCCGCAGAACTGGACATAAGACCCTCAACAAGGGCAACATAAGTTCTTTTTATTTTCCTTGCCTCAAGCTCCCTATCTAAAATGGCTCCACTTAAGCTATGCTTCGCAAAAAGGATGGCTCCACTAGTATCCTTGTCCAGACGATGGATATGACGGACTTTTGACTGTATCCCATTTTCCACGAAATAGTTAGCAACACCATTAGAAAGAGAATTCTGATCGGTTTCAGAGGAGGGATGTGTTTCCATATCAGCAGCCTTATTGACAATCAACAGATGTTCATCCTCATACAGAACAGAAATGTCCATGGTGTTTGGAACAGGACTTACTTCTTCGGAAAATACAGGAAGTATGATCGTATCTCCGGTCTGTAACGGCTGTGTCCAATTGGGAATTCCTCCATTTACGAGTACCTTTTTCGACATGCGCAATTCATGAAGCAGCCCCTTTGGCACCCCTACTAAATCCTTTAGATAGTCCTGTAAGGAAGGGGGATTCTCCGTATGGACAGTTAACTGTATTTTCATAGGTAAAACTCCTTTAAATAAATAGAAGGGATGTCCTTCTTTTTGTCGTATCAAGTCTAGTGATTCCATTAACTACCTACGCAATATAACATGTATTTATGTTACTCTTTTGTTATAGAGATTATAGAGAAGTTACAAAGGTGGGTTTTAATTCGTGAAAGTAGTTTATGCATCTACCCCAGAGCAGGAGGACCATATTGGGGAACTGGTCCAGCACCTCTTAACGAACATTCTTCCATATTATTTCACAGATAAAGAGATAGAAAACCTTGAGAGTCAGTTATCCCTCCATACAGGTGCCGTCCATGACACATTTACCGTTTATAATGGAACACTGAAAGAAGCTTTTCATATCATTTCCTGTCTACAGGCAATCATTGCGGTAATCGAGACAATCCAAGATGAGGGCATCAAGCTGAAACACCGTGAACTATATACGAGGAATGTCAACATGTTAAGGGATTTCGGATTTTCCTTTCCATTTGCCATTGAGCAGTTTACACAACAAACAAAAAATCCCACGATGCTCAGCAAGTTCATTCGAGCATCCAACCAATTCCTAGTGTAACAAAAAAGAACTACGGGCGTATTATTCGCCCGTAGTTTCTTTTACTTCTTCCAGCCAATCAGAGAATACAGTTTCATCTTGGTGATAGTTTTCCAGTCGGCTTACCTCTTTGCCGTCTTCAAAGTGGATAAGTGTCGGTGTAGAGTGGATATTAAAGTCATCCCAGCCTTGTTCGAATTCAAGCAGGTTGTACATTTCTAGGTCAATTTCCATCTCTTCCGCCATCGGAACGACTACTGGGCTGGTTTTCATACACGCAGGACAATCTGATTTATAGAAATAGATAGTTGCTGATTCTTCATTATCCAGCTTTTCCTCCAATTCTTCTGGAAGAATGATATTTTGATACAATGGGTCATCCAATTGTTCTTGAGTAGCTGGGTATATCTTGGCTTTCCCAAACGGATTGCCTTCAGACTGCTGTTTCTGCTGGATATTTGTAATGGCGGCTAGTGCAATAAAGATAGCGACAATAACAGATACGATAACTACAATTTTCTTCAAGATTATTTTCCTTCCTTTACGTTCAATTTTTTAACCATGAATAGGATGATCGTGATAAGAATAAAACCGATAAGTGCCAAAAATGGGATGGTGATGAAGCTTAACCAGTTGATATACTGTCCTGTACATGGCACGACGCCACAAGACACTGAGTTTTCCCCGATAAAATCCACTTTTTGTACAAGATAGTGGTAGAAGGAGATCGCCCCGCCAAGAATGGATAACGGAAGTAAATAGGTTGCAATTCCTGCATCTTTTTTTACAGCAGCTATTCCAAGAATCACGACAAGCGGATACATGAGAATACGCTGGTACCAGCAAAGCTCACAAGGTATGTATAGTAGTATTTCGGAAAAATACAAGCTTCCCAATGTTGCAACTAAAGCGACAACGGAAGCTGCCAATAAAAGATTTTCAATTTTTTTGGAGTGATCCACTTTTTTCTCGCCTCATTTATCTTGGTTTCATATATCTTGGATTCTTGTTTAAAATTATAGTACTTGTCCATCAGCTTTGCAAAGCTAATCCATCATTTTACCTGTGAACATTTCATGACAGGTTGGAAGTGTACTGGATGCAGAAAAAAGAAAGCGGTTTCCAATGGAAAAGGAATCTTGTACAATAGGTTATGGAATCGATTTCATTCGTATAAGACTAATAGGGTAAAAGGAGACGGAGCAATGACACGCCAATGGTGGAAAGAAGCAGTTGTGTATCAAATATATCCTCGCAGCTTTAATGATTCGAACGGAGATGGAGTAGGGGATATCAGGGGAATCATAGAAAAACTGGATTATCTGAAGGAATTGGGTGTTGATGTGGTGTGGCTATCGCCTGTCTATCAATCCCCAAATGATGATAATGGCTATGATATCAGTGATTATAGAACAATCATGGATGAATTCGGAACGATGGCAGATTGGGAAGAAATGCTGGCTGAAATGCATAAAAGAGACATGAAGCTGATCATGGACCTTGTGGTGAACCATAGTTCAGACGAGCATGACTGGTTTAAGGAAGCTAAAAAGTCCAAAGACAATCCTTATCGTGACTATTACATCTGGAGACCTGGAAAGGGAGTACGGGAGCCTAACAATTGGGAAGCGACTTTTGGCGGTTCTGTATGGGAATACGACGAGACGACCGAGGAATATTTTCTCCACTTATTCTCTAAAAAACAGCCAGACCTGAACTGGGAAAATCCAAAACTTCGCCAAGAAGTATACGATCTAATGAAATTCTGGCTTGATAAAGGGATTGATGGCTTCCGGATGGATGTCATCAACTTCATCTCCAAAGTAGACGGCTTGCCGGATGGGGAAAATCCTGAAGGGGAAAAATATGTGTCCGGCCACCAATATTTCATGAACGGCCCTCGTATCCATGAGTTTCTTCAGGAGATGAACAATGAGGTTCTATCCCATTATGACATTATGACAGTGGGAGAAATGCCTGGTGTATCCCCTGAAGAAGGGAAGCTTTACACTGGAGAAGAACGTAAAGAGCTTAACATGGTATTCCAATTTGAGCATATGGACCTCGATACACAGCCTGGTAAAAATAAATGGCACCTCAAACCGCTTGATTTAAGGGATTTGAAGAAATCTCTTGGCAAATGGCAGTCCGAGCTCGAGGATGGCGGATGGAACAGCCTATACTGGAATAACCACGATCAGCCACGAATCGTTTCCCGCTGGGGAGAGGATAAGGAATATCGTGTCACTTCAGCCAAAATGCTTGCAACAACCCTGCATATGATGAAGGGCACCCCTTATATCTATCAGGGGGAAGAGATTGGAATGACCAATGTCCGTTTTGAGACAATCGAGGAATACAAGGATATTGAAACGTTGAACATGTATAAGGAACGTGTGCTTGAAAACGGGGAAAATGTGGACGATATCATGACATCGATTTATACAAAAGGCCGTGATAATGCGAGAACCCCTATTCAGTGGGATGATACTGCCAACGCCGGCTTTACAGAAGGTACACCATGGATCAAAGTGAACCCGAACTATAAGGAAGTCAACGCCCAGAAAGCACTGGAAGACCCGGATTCCATTTTTCATTACTATAAAAAGCTGATAGAACTTCGCAAGAAGCATGAGATTATCGTTTACGGGTCTTTTGACATGCTCTATGAAGACCATCCAGAAGTATTTGCCTATATTAGAACATTAAACGACGAAACTTTATTGGTTGTAACAAATTTCTCAGGAAATATTCACCGTTTTAAATGGGAGCATCCAACAAATTTCGAGGAAAAGGAACTACTAATCAGCAATTATGATGTGAAAGATGAGGATGTAAAAGAATTTACTCTACACCCTTGGGAAGCACGAGTATATAAGTTGACATAATAATGAAGACCGGCAGCAGGTTTAAATCAGCAGCCGGTCTTTTTTAGTGCTTATTGTTTCAAATTGCGTGTTCATTATGCAAAACTAGAAGAGGAAGTGTTTTGTATTTATGAAATTGGGGAATAAGTAATATTGGGTAATTCTCCTTTTTTTACTGAAAAAGCCCAATATGAAATCCATTTATTTAGCACAATTATGAGGAGATGGTGTTTTTGTCTAAAATCGACTTGTCTAAATTCGAGAAAAAAATGATTATTAGAAATATAGAAATGAAAGACATAGATGATATTATTGCCCTGCAGCATTTATGTTTTCCAGGCATGGATCCTTGGAAAAGAGAGCAGCTGGAAAGTCATTTGATCATGTTTCCGGAAGGGCAGCTATGTGCGGAGTATGATGGGGAAATCATCGGTTCCTGCTCAAGCCTGCTTATCAACTTTGATGAGTATGATGATCGACATACATGGGATGATATTACCGACGAAGGATACATAACGAATCATAATCCAGATGGCTACAACCTCTACGGAATTGAAGTGATGGTGCATCCAGGCTTCCGGAGAATGAAGGTCGGACATCGTCTTTATGAAGCAAGAAAAGATTTGGCGAGAAGGCTGAACCTGAAGAGTATCATTATCGGCGGAAGAATTCCAAACTATCATAAGCATGCAGACGAAATGTCGCCACGCGAATACGTCCGCCAGGTGATGCGCCACAAAATCTATGATCCGGTGCTTTCGTTCCAGCTCTTGAATGAATTTACACTAATGAGGATCAATCCAGGCTATCTCCCGGATGATCTCGCTTCCAATAAATACGCAACATTGATGGAATGGAACAATGTGGAGTATATCCCGCAAACGAAGCGTCATTTTAAAACTTCCTTCCCTGTCCGGGTCTGTGTGGTTCAATATATGATGAAGCCGATCAGTTCATTTGAAGAGTTCGCTACCCAAGTGGAATACTATACGGATGTGGCTTCTGATGCAGGAGCAGATTTTGCTGTCTTCCCGGAAATATTCACGACCCAGCTGATGAGCTTTTTGAATGAAAGATCACCAAGTAAAGCCGTTCAGCGTCTGACGGAATATACCGAAGACTATATCCAGCTTTTCACCGATTTGGCTGTAAAATATAACGTCAATATCATCGGCGGTTCTCATTTCGTCGAGGAGGATGATAAAGTATTCAATATTGCCTATCTTTTCCGTCGTGATGGGACGATCGAGAAACAGTATAAAATCCATATCACACCAAATGAAAGAAAGTGGTGGGGAATCAGTCGCGGTGACACTGTGAAGGTATTCGATACGGATTGCGGTAAGATTGCAATACAAATCTGCTATGACATCGAATTTCCGGAGCTTGCCCGTATTGCTACTGAAAAAGGGGCAAATATCATCTTCTGTCCATTCAACACAGAGGACAGACAAGGCTATCTTCGCGTTCGATACTGTGCACAGGCACGTGCCGTTGAAAATCAGATCTATACAGTCATTGCCGGAACATGTGGAAACTTGCCACAGGTAGAAAACATGGACATCCAATATTCCCAGTCCGCCATTTTTGCCCCATCCGATTTTGAATTTGCCCGTGACGGAATTGTCGGCGAGTGCAACCCAAATATCGAAATGGTGATCATCGGGGATGTGGATCTCGAAATCCTGCGCCGCCAGCGCCAGTCAGGAACAGTGCGTCAGTTGAAGGACAGACGGCGTGATGTGTATGAAATTAAATATAAAAAGTAAAAAAGCTCTTTTCGTAAAGTTTGTTGCTCCTGACCGTAAAAAATCGGCCTTTGGATTTTTTACCGAGATAAACTTCGCATAATTTAAAAATTATATTATCTAATACATCGAAAAGAGCACGATGATATGTAAAATTATGTGTTTATGTTGTATTCGTCAATAGCAACAGTTTATGCGAAAATAGTTTAAAAAACAGGAGTCGACTTTTTCATAAGTCGACTCCTGCTTTATTTTGCCGTATGCTTGCGATATTGATACTGCTGCCATTGGAAACGGATGAAGCAGCCTACACAGAATCCTAGAAGTGCAACTCCAGAGGCCACCGCAACCATGATGGAGAAAATGTAGCCGAGAGCCGTGATTCCGGCGTAGAACCCAATTAGTGAAAGTGCGAGACAGCTGACAGCGATTGTCTGATTGAATTGTAATTGCGCTTTATCCTCCTGAGGATAGGATGAGTACGGCTTTGAAAGAAACTTGCCAGCCAGTTTCAAGACTGGGTTATACCCTGTTAGCAAGCCGATTATGCCAGCCAATAAAGGCAGCAGCAAAATAAAATATAATCCACTGATCAAAGAAATCACCACAGAAAGTAAAATGAACCATTGGTTAGAAGTGACGAGTGGTTTAGGTATTGTATTTGATGCAGTATTTTTCATAACTTATTAATCCCACCTGTATAATCGGAATATATTCAGTTTACTCCATAACCTGTAATTCGTGCAAGGGAATAGAACTGGTAAATTATTAAGTGAGCCGAAATAAATTCCTGTCATTTTTCAGGGAATTTGTTAAGATAGAAAAAAACTACAACATTGAAATAGTAGCAGAATGCGAGGATACTCATGATTTTTCTAGACGTACTATTACCAGTTTTTCTAATATTTGCGATAGGTTTCATCGGTCAAAAAACACTGGGATTCGATACGAAAGCCTTATCGAAGATGGCATTGTATTTGCTGTCCCCAGTACTTGTATTTCGTACTTTCTATACGAATGAGTTTACGAGCGAGCATCTCTATATCGTGATATATACGATCTTGCTATGTTTTTCTCTTATTCTATTTGTCTACCTGTTATCATGGGTTAAAAAGTACTCAAGGGCTGAGACGTGCGGGATGATCCTTTCAGCGAGCTTCATGAACAATGGAAACTATGGAACGCCGCTTGCCCTTCTATTGTTTGGTGTGGTGGGGTTTGAATATGCGGTTGTCCTGATGGTCGCTCAACAGATGCTGATGGCGACTGTCGGAGTATACTATGCAGCCAAAGGGAGCCCGGAAAGTGATGGTTTCCGTTCCGCTGCAAGGGCTGTCGTAAAGATGCCAATCATGTACGGTGCCATGATTGGCCTAAGTTTTCAATACCTTTCTGTACCGGTATCCTCTTCTATTATGGAGGCGGTAAATCTAGTGGCAGATGCAACCATTCCTGTAATCATGGTTATTCTCGGCATGCAGCTTGCGAAGATATCGATAAAAACGGCCAAAAAAGAGAAGCTGTTTTATGCCGTGGGAATCAAGCTGATTATATCACCTGTTATCGCTTTTCTGATCACCCTTGTCTTGCCCGTAGATGAGTTGATCAAGCAACTGATGATTGTGATGGCTGCGATGCCTGCAGCAGCAAACACGACGATGTATGCGGTTGAATTCAATACGGAGCCTGAGTTTGTCTCCAGTGCAACCCTCGTAAGTACGGTATTGACACTGTTTACGCTTCCGCTGCTGTTTTGGGTGGTATTGTAGAGGGTATTTATCCTAAATTCAAGGAACGCACCCAATAAAGGAGGAATTCCCCCCACTTCAGGCGAAAATCTAAAAAAAGGATTACAGAAAGGAGCGAACCATTCATGGAATCATACATTTTATCCCTTGATCAGGGAACCACAAGCTCGCGCGCTATGCTCTTCAATAAAAAAGGGGAAGTCGTCTATACGGCACAGAAGGAGTTTAAGCAGTATTTCCCCAAGTCTGGCTGGGTGGAGCATAATGCCAACGAAATCTGGAGCTCCATCCTTGCGGTGATTGCCTCGTGCATTTCAGAGTCCGGGATCAAGCCGTCTCTGGTTGCGGGAATCGGCATCACGAATCAGCGTGAAACAACGGTTGTCTGGGATAAGGAAACGGGAGAGCCGATCCATCATGCCATCGTGTGGCAATCGAGACAGACCGCTGCCATTTGTGAGGAGCTGAAGGAGCAGGGACATGAAGATTTTTTCCGTGATAAAACGGGTCTTTTAATCGATGCCTACTTTTCCGGAACAAAAGTGAAGTGGCTTCTGGATAATGTGGAGGGGGCGAGAGAGAAAGCGGAAAATGGAGATCTGCTCTTTGGAACGATCGATACTTGGCTGATCTGGAAACTGTCCGGTGGCAAGGCACATGTAACAGACTATAGCAATGCATCAAGGACATTGATGTACAATATCCATGATCTCAAGTGGGATGAGGAACTCTTGGAAATCCTGCAGGTTCCAAAGTCCATGCTGCCTGAGGTAAAGGGCTCTTCGGAAGTCTATGCGAAAACGGTTGATTTCCACTTCTTCGGACAGGAGATTCCGATTGCCGGGGCTGCAGGCGACCAGCAGGCGGCATTGTTCGGTCAGGCCTGCTATGAAAAAGGAATGGCAAAAAATACATACGGGACTGGTTGTTTCATGTTGATGAATACTGGAGAGAAAGCGATCAAGTCCGAAAACGGCCTATTGACCACCATTGCCTGGGGGGTGAACGGGAAGGTCACGTATGCACTGGAAGGGAGTATCTTTGTCGCAGGATCGGCGATTCAATGGCTTAGGGACGGTCTCCGCATGTTCAAGGATGCGGCAAAAAGTGAGGAGTATGCGACAAGAGTGGAATCCAGCGAAGGGGTATATGTGGTGCCGGCCTTTGTAGGGCTTGGAACTCCGTATTGGGACAGCGATGTGAGAGGTGCGGTGTTCGGATTGACCCGCGGCACCTCCAAGGAACATTTTGTCCGGGCCACACTCGAATCACTTGCCTTTCAGACGAAGGATGTCCTGACTGCAATGGAACAGGATTCCGGTATCTCGCTGAAGTCGCTTCGTGTGGATGGGGGAGCAGTAAAAAACAATTTCCTCCTGCAGTTCCAGAGTGACATGCTGAGAGTGGATGTGGAGCGGACTACAATCAATGAAACGACCGCCCTTGGTGCAGCCTATCTAGCAGGCCTTGCGGTAGGCTTTTGGAAAAGTGAAGAAGAAATCGCTTCACAGTGGCAAGTGGAAAGAAGCTTTGAACCAAAGATGTCAGTAGAGCAGCAGGCGGCATTATATGACGGGTGGAATAAAGCGATCCGTGCAACTATGGCTTTCAAGTAAGCTCTTTTCTTGAAGTTTGTTGTTTTTGTCCGTAAAAAATCGGCTTTTGGATTTTTTACAGCATTTTCCCCCTATTATTCAAAGTGAAAATATATTATTTTACACGGGAAAAGAGCACGAAGACAAGGTTTATTACGTGTTCACGTTGGATACGTCAAAAGCAACAATGTATGCGAAAACAGCTTTCAAGTAAAAAGAAGAATATGGTATAATCGGAGTAAGTCAATATATCGGCCATAGTCGGGAAAAGATCACAGAACATAATCAGAGCAAGGGCTTTGTCTATGTTTGCTGTGGTCTTTTTTTGTGTAGTAGTAAGTAGAAGAAAAAACATTTGGAGGCTCTTATCCTATGAAAAAACTATCCTTCTCCAGCACGAACCGTACGATGATTTTAGAGAAAATGAAGGAATCTACATATGACATCCTTATTGTCGGTGGCGGAATAACAGGAAGCGGCATTGCTTTGGATGCAGCGTCCCGCGGGATGAAGGTGGCGCTTGTGGAAATGCAGGACTTTGCTGGAGGAACGTCAAGCCGCTCCACGAAGCTTGTGCATGGCGGTCTGCGATATTTGAAGCAGTTGGAAGTAAAGATGGTAGCCGAAGTGGGAAAAGAGCGGGCGATTGTATATGAAAATGGACCGCACGTTACAACGCCGGAATGGATGCTGTTGCCCATTTACAAGGGAGGGACATTCGGCAAGCTTTCCACATCCATCGGACTTCGTGTTTATGACTATTTGGCAGGTGTCAAAAAGTCGGAGCGGAGGAAAATGCTCACAGCTTCTGAAACGTTAAAAAGAGAGCCTTTGTTGAATAAAGAAGGATTAAAAGGCGGTGGTCTTTACGTAGAGTATCGTACAGACGATGCCAGATTGACAATCGAGGTGCTGAAGGAAGCTGTGAAACATGGAGCGGATGCGGTGAACTATGCAAAGGTGGAAAAGCTGCTGTATGAAAATGGCAGGATATCCGGTGCAATGGTGGTGGATCAGATCAGCAGGAAAAGCTATCAGATCCGTGCCAAAAAAATAGTCAATGCAGCCGGACCATGGGTGGATTCCCTGCGTGATATGGATAGCTCCAAAAAAGAGAAGCATCTTCAATTAACAAAAGGGATCCATCTTGTTTTTGATCAGAGCAAATTCCCCTTAAAACAGGCGATCTATTTTGACACAGAAGACAAGCGAATGATTTTTGCCATTCCCCGTGACGGAAAGACCTATGTCGGAACGACGGATACAGTATATAAGGAGGATATGCTTCATCCACGCATGGTCAGAGATGATAAGGACTATGTACTCGCGGCAATCAAATTCATGTTCCCTTCACTGAACATCAAGGAAACGGACATCGAATCAGGTTGGACAGGAGTTCGACCGCTCATTTATGAGGAGGGGAAGTCCGCATCGGAAATCTCTCGAAAGGATGAGGTGTGGATATCCGATTCGGGGATGATTACGATCGCTGGTGGCAAGCTGACCGGTTACCGGAAAATGGCGGAAATGGTAGTGGACCTGATTGGAAAGCAGCTGAACAAAGACGATCAGGTAAAGTTCGATGCATGTAAAACGAAAAATCTGCCCATTTCAGGGGGAAATCTCGGTGGGTCCAAGAGTATGCCGGCGTTTGTGGCGAAAAAGATTGAAGAGGGGGAGAAGCTTGGGTTTTCACAAGAGGATGCACTAACCCTTGTTTCCCGGTATGGATCGAATGTCGATAAGCTATTCAGGATAGCCGAGAAGGAGAATGCAAAGGGTAATGGAATTGCATTGCCTTTGAACATCCATGTACAGCTGCTATATGCCATTCATGAGGAGATGGCCGTAACACCGCTGGATTTTTTCATCAGGCGCACTGGTGCCCTTTTTTTTCACATTCACTGGGTGCAAAAGTGGAAGGGTAAGGTATTGGACGTAATGGCAAGGGAGCTGTTCTGGACGAAAGAAATGACAGAGCAGCATCGAAGTCAATTGGAAAAGCATATCAAGGATGCGGTAACGGTAATGGAAGATGATGGATGAAAAGCGATGAACCACTATGAGGAATTGCCGATGCGATTCCTTTCCTTTTCTAGTATAATAATAATGGAAGCGTTCACCGTGCACAATTTGTCGCAAACTGACGTATTATATTTGCAGGATGTCGTACCAGCTTAAGAGAAGTCTACAGTATCCTGATTATTGCAAGGAGGAAAAGAAACATGAACTGGATGGATAAATACGAACTTTGGGAAAGTAACTCGAACCTTGACGAGGAAATGGTCAAGCTCTTGGAAGAAATGAAAAGTGATGAAAAGGCAAAAGAAGATAGCTTTTATAAAGAGTTGGAATTCGGTACAGGTGGCATGCGCGGTGAAATTGGTGCAGGCACGAACCGCATGAACGTATATACGGTTCGAAAAGCGTCCGAGGGATTGGCACGATACATAGAATCTTTTGGGGAAGAAGCGAAAAAAGGCGGCGTTGCAATAGCATATGATTGCCGTCATAAATCACCTGAATTTGCGATGGAGGCTGCTAAGACACTGGCAAGCCACGGCATTCAGACGTATGTGTTTGAAAGCCTGCGTCCAACACCGGTATTGTCTTTTGCCGTCCGAAAGCTGAATGCATTTTCCGGAATTGTTGTGACGGCAAGCCATAACCCGCCTGAATACAACGGCTACAAGGTATACGGTCCCGATGGAGGGCAGTTGCCTTTACTTGAAGCGGATCAAGTGATTGCCAAGGTTCAGGAAGTGGAGAATGAACTGGAAATCCAGGTGGAGTCCGAAGAGACACTTAAAGAAAAAGGGCTTATCAAAATCATCGGCGAAGAGATAGACCATGCTTACCAGGAGAAGCTGAAAACCATTTCTGTACACCCTGAACTTGGTCAGGAAATGGGTGACAGAGTGAAGGTTGTATTCACGCCGCTTCACGGTACAGCCAACCTTCCAGTGCGTGAAGGCTTGAAAGCATTGGGTTATACCAATGTAAAGATTGTAGCGGAACAAGAATTGCCGGATCCTAATTTCTCTACGGTTGCTTCTCCAAATCCTGAAGAGCATGCTGCGTTTGAGCTTGCCATCCGTGATGGAAAAGAGATGGATGCAGACATCCTTATCGCAACAGATCCGGATGCGGACCGACTGGGTGTTGCGGTAAAGAATGAAGCAGGGGAATATGTCATTTTAACTGGAAACCAGACCGGAGCATTATTCCTTCATTATCTCTTAGCGGAGAAGAAAGCGACAGGAACGCTGCCGGATAATGGTGTTATGCTGAAAACGATTGTTACCTCGGAGTTTGGCCGTACGATTGCAGACAGCTATAGTGTTGCAACAGTCGATACACTGACAGGTTTCAAGTTCATCGGAGAAAAAATGAAAGAATATGAAGCAACAGGTCAATACTCTTTCCTATTCGGATATGAGGAAAGCTATGGCTCCTTGATTGGGGACTTTGCTCGTGATAAGGATGCAGTACAGGCAGCAGTCATGGCTGTAGAAATCTGTGCATTCTACAAAAAGCAGGGCAAGACGATGTATCAGGGTCTGATGGAGCTATATGAACAGTATGGCTACTATTTCGAAGGCATGAAGTCCTTGACGCTAAAAGGAAAAGAGGGTGCAGAGCAGATCGCAAGCCTGCTGACTGCATTCAGAAACGCAGCACCCACGGAAGTCAATGGCTATAAAGTAGAAGTTGTGGAGGATTATGCGGTACAAGAAAGAACCGTAACAGCTTCCGGTAAACAGGAAAAGATCGAATTGCCGAAGTCCAACGTGCTGAAGTATTTCTTGGAGGATGGTTCATGGGTATGTGTACGTCCTTCAGGTACAGAGCCGAAAGTGAAATTCTATTTTGGAATCCAGTCGGAAACTTTGGAGCAAAGTAAGGATAAGCTAGAAGAAATTTCAAAAGCCTTTATGGTGAAGGTGGAAGGTGTTTTAGCAGAATTGAATTCAGCAGGAAAAGCTTGAATGGTATAAAGGGAAGGCTTTATGCCTTTCCTTTTGTTATTGATATCACATCTTTCAACAGGAAGGGACAGATTTGACATGTTATCAAACCAAGTTGCGATTGTGACGGGTGCATCAAGAGGTATAGGAAAAGCGATTGCGCATGAATTAGCGGAAAAAGGGATGAAGCTCGCACTGATTGGCAGCTCCAATGAAATACATAAGGTAGAGAAGGAACTAAAAGAAAAAGGCTTTGAGCATGTAGTAGGCTTTCAAGTCGATGTAGCAAATGAAGAAGCGGTGGAGAAAATGATAGCATCCACGATTGAAAAGTTCGGTGGCCTCGATCTTCTCGTGAACAATGCAGGAGTGGGCTTCTTCAAGCTTGTGGAGGAAACGCCCCTTGATGAATGGAAAAAGGTTTTTGAAGTCAATGTCCAAGGCGTCTTCGTCTGCTCCAAGGCCGTTCTCCCTCATATGAAGGAGAAGAATGCAGGGACAATCATCACGATTTCCTCGGATGTAGCGCGTTACACGATTGCCAATGGTTCCGCTTATACGGCAACAAAATATGCCGTTCAAGGCTTCAGTGGATCACTTGCCCAAGAGGTTCGCGAGTACGGCATCCGTGTCGGTACGGTTAACCCTGGTATGGTGGACAGCTATTTCAACAATTCCGAAGAAGGAGTCGAAGAGAAAAAAGACTGGCTGAAGGGAAAAGACATCGCTGAAGCAGTTGCCTATATGGCAAGCGCACCGAAGCATATGTTGATCGATGAGTTGGTGATCCATCCATTGGTGCAGAATTATCCAATATCATAAATGATGATGCATTGGGGTCGAACCTATTTTAAGGGGTCTGGCCCCTCTTTTTTTGAACTTATGGGACTAAAGTTGTAGAAGAGTGTAGACTTTTTTCCAAGGTGAAAAGGGGAAATGCTTGTTAGAATAGAAAGATACTGAGTAGAAGTTTATAGGTTCAAGGGGAGAGGCTTTGTGAGCGAGGCTCAGAGGATACAGGAATTACGCGCGCTGAAGATTATTGCAGAGTCTTTGAATCAAGCCAATGATCTGCAATCGATGTTAAGTGGCGTTTTGGAAGAACTATTAAGGGTCACTGGCCTTCAAACAGGCTGGATATACTTGATTGATGAAAAAGGCTCCTATACATTAACGGCCGCTTTCAATCTTCCCGAAGCACTGATCAAGGACAATAAAAAGCCGATGTGTCAGGGAGGATGCTGGTGTCTGGATCAATATAAAGATGGCCGTCTGAAGCGTGCGTCGAATATTATAGAATGCAAAAGGCTTGAGGATGCAGTTAAATATGAAACGGGAGATACAGGCGAAATAACTCATCATGCTACAGTCCCTTTAAGAGCAGGAGAAGAGAAATTCGGCCTGTTAAATGTGGCATCTCCAAAAAAAACCCATTTTTCTGATTCAGAGCTTGCGTTACTGGAATCTGTGGCATTTCAGATAGGCACTGCGCTCAAGCGGATCAGGCTTGCAGAGAATGAACAGCATCTGCTAGTGATCGCTGAACGTAATAGACTGGCCAGGGATCTTCATGATTCTGTCAATCAGCTATTGTTTTCGCTGATGCTTACAGCACGTGGGACAAAAGAACTTACAGACAATCCGCAAATAAAAGAAATGCTGACCTATATGCAGGAGTTGTCCCAGGAGGCATTAAGTGAAATGAGGGCACTTATTTGGCAGCTGCGGCCTGAAGGGCTGGAAAATGGACTCGTGAGTGCCCTGATGAATTACGGTAAGGTGCTTGGGATGGAAATTGACTGTGAAGTGAAAGGTGTCATAGATCTGCCTACACATATTGAAGAGTGCCTATGGAGAATTGGTCAGGAGGCATTCAATAATTGTAAAAAGCATGCAGGTATCCGTGAGGCGATGCTGCGCATTCTTGTAGAAAATAAACAGGTCATTTTTGAAATCGAGGATAGAGGAGCGGGGTTCTCCGTTCATGAAAGCAAAGAGATACCTTCTTTGGGATTAAGAAGCATGAAGGAACGCTCAGAAGCTTTAGGCGGATGCTTTTCTGTTTGCAGCAAACTTGGCCATGGAACGAAAGTAAGAATAGAGATGCCGGTGAAAAAGGAGGAAAATCGATGATACGCGTCCTGATCGCAGATGACCATCACGTTGTACGCCGTGGGTTATTGTTCTTTTTGAAGACACAAAAGGATATTGAAATAGTTGGCGAGGCCAAAAATGGGGAGGAGGCAGTGACGCTCGCTTCCTCATTAAAGCCGGATGTAATCTTAATGGACCTCGTTATGCCTGAGGTGGATGGGATAGAAGCCACAAGAAGGATCATGGAAATGGGCTTAGCATGCAAAGTATTGATCCTGACAAGCTTTTCCGACCAGGACCATGTCATTCCAGCCATCCGCGCCGGAGCGGCAGGTTATCAGTTGAAGGATGTGGAGCCAGATCAGTTGATCGCTAGCATACATGCGGTTCATCGGGGCGAAAGTCAGTTGCACCCGAAAGTGACCTCTCACGTGATGTCACATCTGACAAAAGGCGGTGGCAACAATCGATCCCTGCATGAAGAATTAACAAAACGGGAGCTCGAGGTGCTTGGTGAGATATCAAAAGGGAAAAGCAATAAAGAAATTGCCTCCTCTCTTTTTATTACTGAAAAAACGGTCAAGACCCATGTGTCCAATATCCTGGCAAAATTGGAGCTTGCAGATAGAACGCAGGCAGCCTTGTACGCAGTGAAGCATGGAATCGGGTAGAAACCTACAACTTTAGTCGTAGATTTTGGTGCAAAAGCTCCTCCCATTTTTGTAGGTAAACTTAGCCATATTTTCCGATTTCGATAATCGGGTATACAGATATACTAAGAGTATCAACAAGTAGAAGGGAGAATGTTAAATGAACATCTTAATCATCAATGGAAGTCCACGAAAGAGCGGCAGAACAGGAATTGCCGCAAGATATATAAAGCGTACCTTTAATACCGATCTTATAGATCTCAGTGAAGGGGATATCCCTTTATATAATGGCGAAGCGTATCAGGCTGAACTTGAGAATGTGGCGGCACTTCGGAAAAAAGTGAAGGAGGCAGATGCCGTACTACTGCTCTCACCGGAATACCACAGTTCCATGAGTGGAGCCCTGAAGAACGCGATGGACTTTCTCGGAAGCGAACAGTTCCACCAAAAGCCGGTTGGACTATTGGCGGTTGCCGGCGGCGGAAAAGGCGGCATCAATGCACTGAACAGTATGCGTACAGTCGGACGCGGAGTGTATGCCAATGTGATTCCGAAACAACTTGTGCTTGATCCTCATTGCTTTGACTACGAAAAAGATGCTGTCAATGAAGAAAGTGCCAAGCTTGTGGAAGCTCTTTATAATGAATTGGTGATGTACGCAGAAATGCGCCAATATATGTTAGCGAAGGAAGAGGCCTGAGTGGGTCTCTTTTTTTTTTCGGGATTTGCCATTCGGGCGAAAAGTATTTACTAACGGGCGGAAAGCGTCCGAAAACGGGCGAAAAACGTCCGAAAACGGGCGAAAAACTTTTTTATCGGGCGAAAACGGTTCAAAATCGGGCGCAAATTTAAATAATCGGGCGTAACCGCAAAGTTTTCTTAGATCCATGGTGAAAAGATGGTGCGAGGGAGAGTGGCACGCAACCACACAACCAAAAAGCAGCAAATCAGGGTCGAATAAACCCCATTTTGCTGCTTACAATAATAAATCAAGCTGCCTACACCATATACCCATGGCTGACTTCGGCATGTTCCCCATGATCGGCTGTGCTTCGATCGACTGCGTGATCGATATAGCGCAGCAATTGATATAGGTGCTTCTCAATTTCCCGGTAGTCCTTTGAGAAATTGTAGGAATGCAGAAAGTGTTCAATGTTTTTCGATAAAAAATCGTCTTTCGTTCTTACCATTAAGATGAGCAGATTATCCCACTCCGAACGGTGCGTATAATACAATGCTCGATCATAGTCTACTGAGTTCATTTCCCTTCCTCCTCTTGGTAAGGAGTGATATTATTTTGCGTCTCTTTGGCCCGGAATCCTCATTGTAAATGTTGGTCGTATCTCCATACGAATACTAAGGAATAATAAGCGAAAGTGAAATGTTGAGGTGATGAACTTGGCAAAAAAAGCGATCCTCCTGTTTTTCCTCGTAATCCATTTAAATCAGCCACTCTTCCATGCTGAAGTTGTAAATGGGAAGGAGTGGTACACGTATGAAAAAATGGTGGAGGATCTTAAAGCGCTTAAGCGCCAATATGGTAGTGACCTCGACATTGATTCGATCGGGAGGACCGAATTTGGAAAGGATATCTGGGCCGTCAAGGTGGGAAAAGGGAGCGAGACCATTATTATCTTGGCAGGTCACCATGGAAGAGAATGGTTGACATGCAGTTTGGTGATGACGATGCTAGAGCAATATGTGCATGCTTATTCTGATGAACAGCACCGGTACGGATATGATACTTCCATCCTGGACGATGTAGCCATCTGGTTTGTGCCTATGGTAAATCCGGATGGCATCAGGATTCAGCAGGAAGGTGTTCATTTTTTGCCGATACACCTTCAGGAAAAGCTGATCAGGATGAACGGGGACAGCAGGAATTTTGAGAGGTGGAAGGCGAACGGACAAGGGCTGGATCTTAATAGGCAATATCCGGCAGGATGGAACGCGATCAAAGAAAGTATCCGTGTACCCTATTATCAGTTCTATAAAGGGGATTTTCCTCTGCAGGCAAAAGAGACAAGGGCTGTCGTAGATTTTTCACGCAGCATAGCTCCATTGATGGCTGTTACATATCATTCATCCGGAAGGGTGCTATATTGGAACTTCACCAATGATCAAACCATTTTAAAGCGGGACCTGACTGTTGCCAAAAAGCTATCCAATATTACTGGTTACAAACTGGATTACCCAGAGGATCATGCAGTGGGAGGAGGATTCTCCGACTGGTTTGTTTCGGAGTTTAAAAGGCCATCTTTTACTCCGGAAATTTCATATCCAGTTGAAGAGACCAACCCTCCATTATCCGTTTTTCGCGAGGAATGGCAGAGAAATAAAAGGGTGGGACTGTTCTTGGCGACAGAATCCAAAAAATTGTTCCTATCAGGTAATGATTCTGTACAGTTTGAGGAAGAATAACCAAGAAAAAAATGTAATGGAGGTTATGTTGCATGAAAAAATGGGTATTAGGTTTGTTAAGTGTTTTATTAGTGCTTACCACTGCTATCAGCATTGCACAGGCAGAAAATACCGATTATGAGAAATGGGGAAAAATCGCAATCCAGCTGGCTAAGGAGAATTATCCGGAAGCGGAAATTTCCGATTACCAGTATCAGGGACGTGAAGAGATATCTGAAACGGAAGCGAAGGATACTTTTCACTTCACTGCCAAACAAGATAACAAAAGCATCGATATCTATGTAGCGCTTACATTCAATCCGCAAACGAAACAGCTTAAATCAGTAAATATCGAAGAGAAAAAACAGTAACCGAAAAAGGTTGACATAGCCGGTTTTTCCCTTGTAGAGTAGTAGTTGTGAGAACACTTGAACCTTCGTTAGGTGAGGCTCCTGTGCTGGAGATACGCTGCTGCCCAGAAACGTCCAAAGACGCCAATGGGTCAACAGGAACCATCGATATAAGGTGGTTTTTAATGCAGCTGGATCATTCCTATGCCACACAGTGCTAAAGCTCTACGAATGAGGGAATCTATAAGGGTAACTATGCCTTTATGCGCCTTCATTCTGTGGATGAAAGGTGCTTTTTTAATGGGGAAAATAATGAAAAGGAGCTGGTAGCGAAAATGGATAGTAGTCCGAGTCCGAGGACAAACACAAAGGCAGTACAGGATGCTTACTTTTTTTGTTACCACTCCTTTGGTAAAAAATAGAGTGAATCCTAGTACTTCCTAGCAGGCAGAGGAGGTAGCGCGCATGGTGCATAACATGACAGAGGATCAAATCATATTAAATATTATTACCTTTTTAAAAGACGGGAAGCGTAAAGGCTTCCAGGATATCATTGAAGAATTGCAGCCGTATGATACAGCTATCATTTATCAGCAGCTGCCTGAAAAGCACCGTGTACGCTTTTTGACGTATCTGACAATCGACCAGCTCACAGCACTTATACAGGAGCTGAATCAGGAGTTTCAGCTTGAGGTACTCCAGAAAATCGGGGTCGAAAAGTCGGCTAAAGTAATGGATCGCATGGATAACGATGATCTTGCTTCCTTGTTTGATGAAATGGACCCTGACATTAAGGAAGCCTTTTTATCAAAAATGAACAAAGCGGAATCCACTGCAGTACAGGACTTGATGAAATATGAGGCAGAAACTGCCGGTCGATTAATGACGAATCGATATGTATGGATTCCACAGGAATATACCGTTCGTGAGGTAGTGGATAAGCTGAAATCCTTTGCGGAATTGGCGGAAACAATCAACTACTTATATGTCATTGATGAAGCGAAACGGCTGGTGGGGGTTGTTTCCTACCGAGACCTCATTTTAGCGGATGCATATGAAAAAATCATGGACATCATGTTTTCCCGTGTCATTTCCGTTCACGTTGATACCGACCAGGAGGAAGTGGCCAATATCATTGAACGCTACGACTTTTTAGCGGTCCCGGTAGTGGATGATGAACAAATTCTCATCGGGATCATTACCGTCGATGATGTCATTGACGTCGTGATCCAGGAAGCGAATGAGGATATCGAAAAGCTTTCCGCATCCGGTAAAGACATCGATTTTGATACACCGGCGCTTGTAGCGTCCGCGAGAAGATTACCGTGGTTGATCTTATTATTATTTATTGGACTTATATCTGGAAGCATTATTAGTGGTTTTGAAGGTACATTGGATGACGTTGTGGCTTTGGCATTCTTTATGCCGATGATTGCTGGGATGACCGGTAACACCGGAACTCAGTCGTTGGCTGTAATCGTACGTGGACTCATTTCACGTGATTTGGATAAAAAAGTGGTCACAAAGGTTGTTTTCCGTGAGTTGGGTGTGGGGATCACCATCGGAGTGACATGTGCGATTCTTATTTCAATCATTGCTTATGTATGGCAAGGGGACTTAATATTAGGGATGGTCGTAGGTGCTTCCCTTTTTATAACATTAATCATCGGAACAATGGCAGGAACGATTATTCCGCTAATCTTATATAAATTGAACATTGACCCTGCTATCGCATCAGGGCCACTGATTACAACGGTTAATGACATTTTGTCGCTGTTGATCTACTTTGGGATTGCGACAGCGTTTTTGTCTTATATTACATGATACATGAAAAAAAACAGCCTGGAAGTATTTTGATAATACTTCCAGGCTATTTTTTGTATTACTGGGTAACATTCAGCCGTTCGATTCCACCATATCATGCTTAAATATCCGGAAAAACATGAAAATGTTCATCGTCAACGTATAGCTAGCCAGCACCACTAATCCAAGTACGGTATACTCTGTCATGTTAATGATCAGGCTCGCCATTGTACAAATGTAAAGGATTCCGAGCAGCCGTTGAATGGTGGCGTTTTTTACAAAGGATGTAGCTTTTGCACCGAACTGTGAACCGAAAATGGCCCCGGCAATCAATAGGAACCCGGTGTCAAAATGAATCGGTATGTTGATGGCATAAGTAAGAAATCCTGCAGTAACTATTAAAATTACACTAGTGAGGCTGGTTGCCACAGCATTCCGCGACGGAAGTCCCAAGAAACTGATCAGTAGCGGCACAATGATGAAGCCGCCTCCTACACCAAGTGCAGTGGAGAGGAACCCTCCAATCAATCCGATAAACATCAAGGGGATAATGGACTTAGACCTGTGCTGAACATTGCCCTCTCTATTTGATTGTTTCAACATCGTGAAAGCGAAGTAGCTAAGCAATATCAAATACATTGTAGGTATCACCGTTGCGTCAAGTCCGGTGGAATCCAACCACTCTACTAAAGGATAGGCAAGCTGAGTAGCTAAAATTCCGCTTGTCCCAATGATCAGGGCCTGCTTCCATAAAATATTTTTCATTTTATAATGGGCGAAAACACCCGAGATGGATGTACCGATCGTATACATAAGGCTAGTAGAAATAGCTTCAATGGGACTGAACCCCATTAACATGAGTACTGGTGTCAGAACGAAGCCTCCCCCGATACCGAAAAATCCCGATAGCATACTGATGGAAAACCCCATTAGGATGAATAATGCTAACTCCAAAAAAAACACTCCCTAAAAAATCACAATAAAAAAATTATAACATGTTACATCCCTATTCTTTCCCGGAATCAGAAAAGAAGTTCATAAAAAAGCAATCCCTTTTCATCATATCAAGACCTTGTTCATACATTGTGATAAGAGGAAAAGGGAGGTTGTAACATGAGAGCAGATGACGAAAAAGCGTTATTTCGGGCCATCGATGAGATTACCGAGATTGCAAAAGGGTTTGGACTAGACTTTTACCCGATGCGTTATGAGATTTGCCCAGCCGATATCATCTATACTTTTGGAGCATATGGAATGCCAACTCGTTTTTCCCATTGGAGCTTCGGAAAACAGTTTCATAAAATGAAGCTTCATTATGACCTGGGGCTCAGTAAAATCTATGAGCTTGTAATCAACTCCAATCCTTGCTACGCCTTTTTGTTGGATACCAATTCCCTTATTCAAAATAAGCTGATTGTGGCGCATGTGCTCGCCCACTGTGATTTTTTCAAAAATAATTGCCGTTTCCAGAATACGAACCGGGACATGGTAGAGAGCATGGCTGCAACCGCTGAAAGGATCAAGCAGTATGAGCATGATCATGGAAAAGAAGAGGTGGAGAATTTCCTGAACGCAGTCCTTGCCATTCAAGAGCATATTGACCCATCTTTGGTACGTTCCAAGCTCGCCTGGAGCATGGATGATATGGAAGAAGAGGAAGAAGTGAAGAAAAAAACGAGTGCCTATGATGACTTATGGAATCTGGATTCGCGAAACAAGCCAAGAGCAGTTCCGAAAAAGAGGAAAAAGAAATTCCCGCCGCAGCCTGAAAAGGATATCCTACTTTTCATTGAGCATTACAGTAGCGAGCTCGAGGACTGGCAGCGTGATATCCTGACGATGATGCGCGAGGAGATGCTCTATTTCTGGCCGCAGATGGAAACAAAAATAATGAACGAAGGCTGGGCTTCCTACTGGCACCAACGCATCCTCCGTGAAATGGATCTCACAAGCGGCGAAGCGTTGGAGTACGCAAAATTGAATGCAGGGGTGGTGCAGCCTTCACGAACAAGCATCAACCCTTATTATCTGGGCATCAAAATCTTTGAAGACATTGAAGAACGTTACAACAATCCGACAGAAGAGATGAAGAGGGATGGCATCAAGCCTGGCTCCGGGCGTGAAAGAATGTTTGAAGTACGGGAAGTGGAATCGGACATTTCGTTCCTGCGCAATTACCTGAACAAGGACCTCGTCATGCGGGAGGATATGTATCTTTTCCAGAAGCAGGGCAAGGACTATAAGATTGTCGACAAGGCATGGGAACAGGTGCGTGATCAGCTAGTGAATATGAGGGTGAATGGTGGCTTCCCATACATCACCGTCAATGACGGCGATTACCTCCGTGCAGGGGAGCTTTACCTCAAGCACTGGTTCGAGGGAATAGAGCTTGACTTAAAATACCTAGAAAAAGTCCTGCCATACATCCATCAGATCTGGGGAAGACCGGTGCATATGGAGTCGGTGATCGAGACGAAGAATGTACTGTTTACTTATGATGGGAAGAGTGTGCACCGGAAATATATATAAAAAATGATTTATTAAGGTCTATTCAGTGGATCAAGGCATGTTATAATCACTATACAAGGCGGTTCCTTCATTAGAGGGAACCGTCTTTTTCTGCACAAAAACTGCAAGGAAATGTAACCAGTATGTGAAGATTATGTAAACCAGCAGTCATCAACTATGCTCCAGATAATGATACGATTAAAACGTGTTTCGCTAACAAGTTTTATTTTTCGACACACAATGCATTCGTATCCTCATTTCATTAATTGCTATCCATACATAGAAAGAGGAAATAATCATGTAGGAGTTATCAATGAATAAAAATAAGAGGTTTCTCGGATATTTTGTAGTTGCATTTTTATCAGTTATTAATGTTTTTTTCCCTCACTCCACTTCAGCTGAAGAGATTGATAGTTTAAAGGAGAAAAAACAGGATGTTCAGCAAGAACGTCAGTCAATTGACAGAAGTATCGAGAATAATAAAAAAAAAATTGATAGTATCATAGCTCAACAAAATGACCTGACAGCCCAAATTAAAAAGTTGGACAAGGATATATCCAATACGAATAAAGAGATAAAATCCGTAAATGGCAATATAAAAAAAACGAATGAAAATATATCAAAGTTGACGAAAGACATAGAGGTACTGAAAGAAAAGCTGGAAAAAAGGGCAGCTTTGTTAGAAAATCGGGCTCGTGCCTTTCAAACAAACGGAGGATTTAATAACTATTTAGAAGTTATTTTGAATGCTGAAAACTTTGCTGACCTCATAAATCGATTAACAGCAGTAAGTACACTTGTACAAGCAGACCGCGATAAAATTGACGAACAAAACAAAGAACAGGAAACATTAAAACAGAAAGAACAAGAAGTTCGGGAAGAACTACTAAATTTAGAAACTCAAAAGAAAGAACTAGATCAGTTTATTGCTAGTTTAGGTTTACAAAAGGAACAACAAAATGAACTTATCAACAGTCTTACAGCTCAACAGAAAGAAATAGAACAAATGCAGGTCGAGCTTGAGGAAAAGAGCAGTGAATTGTACGAGTTAGAGAGAGGTATAGAAGAGAGCATTATAGCTGAGCAAGCGAGATTAGTAGAATTAGCAAAACAAAAAGAACGCGAAAGAAAAGCTGCAGAAGAACAAAGGAAAAAAGAAGCGTCTGCCAAGCCACAGCATGCAAGTGGATCAGCATCTACTCCTGTCGCTGAAGGTTCATGGTCTGCTCCTGCATATGGAGTATTTACCACTGAGTTCGGATATGATGTACTGAATGGAAAATCCCGTTATCATTATGGCATGGATATTGCAGCTGCAAGAGGAACGTCCATCGTAGTTGCTGCGGATGGTTATATCACAAATGCTTCATATAGCAGTTCTTATGGAAATTGGGTCATTATCACACATAGCATTAATGGACAAACATTCACAACAGTCTATTCCCATATGGACAGCCTTTCAGTCAGTCAAGGTCAATATGTGGAGAAAGGACAATACTTGGGTGGAATGGGCAACACCGGTTATTCATTCGGGAACCACCTCCATTTTGAACTGCATGAAGGAGATTGGAATAATGCAAAATCAAATGCGGTAAATCCAAGGAAATACATTTCTTTCTAATTTCTTTTTGAATATGTAAATATGTTGAAGACTCCACATGGAATTTTCAACTTATTTTGCTTAGAAAAAGCGATAAGAATGTGCATTAATCCATATTTTCTGCAAACTTATTGGGTATATTAGTTGTATCATAAAGAGGAGGATATAATGATGAAGTGGAAAAAGCTAATAATGTTTGGAGCACTTGCTGCATTGCTTGTATTAGCAGCTTGCTCAAATAATGGTAATAATACAGCTTCAAATAAGAATGATGAGAATCACTCGGAAGGTGAACACTCTGGTATGGATCATTCCGGTATGGATATGTCCGGCTCTGGTGAGGTGCCAGAAGGACTGAAGGAAGCAGAAAATCCTGCATTCCCTGTTGGAAGTACAGCGATTATTACAGAGGCTCACATGCCGGGGATGGAAGGTGCAGAAGCTACAATTGTTGGAGCATATGATACAACCGTATATACCATATCCTATGATCCAACTGATGGTGGAGAAAGAGTCGAAGATCATAAATGGATCATCCACGAAGAAATAGCGGATAGACAGGCAGAACCCTATGAAGCAGGAGCTGAAGTAAAAGTAGAAGCTGACCATATGGAAGGTATGGAGGGTGCGACTTCAGTTATTGATTCTGCTGAACAAACCACCGTCTACATGGTGGACTTCACCTTGAAAGACAGTGGGGAAGAAGTAACCAATCATAAGTGGGTAACGGAAGAAGAACTATCATCAACAGAATAAGCAATAAAGAAAAGCTCGCATAGGTTGCGAGCTTTTCTTTATGAAACAAGTATAGATTTTTTTAGGGAAAACCCGATAACAAATATTAATGACCATGTCCGTGACCATCATTTTTAATCTCACTATTGTTTTCATGCTGGGCTTCCCCATCCACATACCAGTTAAGGGTGAATGCTAGAGGGGAGACTAAAAGAAATAGCATTGTAATTACTAAAGCAGTTTGTTTTGTATTTAAGAGAATATTGTTTTTTAAAATAAAACTAAACACTGACAATACAATGCCACTTGGTATTAAAATCACAGCATATCCACCTAGATCACCAAAATGCTGAATTCCACCGCTTACCATACCTACTCCTAAGGAAAGTAGAAGGGAAAAAAATAGAAGCTTTAAAGCTTGAGAAAAATTCATTTTCTTTTTTTCTACATAAAACTCATTTACAAAAGACGCAGAAATAAACAAAATAGAACCCAAGATTAGGATAATAGAATAACGAGCTGGTTCGATTGGCATATGGACTATTCCTCCAGAAATGAGCCCAACTCCTAAAAAGTACATGATATAAATGACATATGGAAACCATATTAGATTCCATGTTTTAGTGATTTGTTCCACTGGTATTTCCCCCTAGTTCTTATAATTATACTTATTTTTTCATGTAATACTATTTAGAATTATTAAATAAAGAGTGCTAGTTTAACTATGATTTCTGCTTCTTATTATCAAATAACTTATCAGAAGTGAGCAGACTCCGATAATGACCCCTATTCACCCGTGACGTTTCCTTCTTCTACTAGTAGCTTCCAGCTTGCTCCATTATCGTTCGATTGAAAAATGTCATTATTCAAGGAGACGGCTGTAATTTCTGTCCGATTTTCAGGATTCGTGGCAATAAACATGATGGGATTTTTACTTGAGATTCCTTCAGGCAGGGACAACTCGTCGGTAGTTTCATTTTTCAAATTGTATGTCAGTAATTTGGTTTCATTGTATTCCAAGATAAAGTAAATCAGGCTGTCCTCCTGGAATTCCACTGTTGTCACGGGATTTGAACTTGTGAGCAATTTAAACTCATTACCAAAGTCAGAAGAAATAAATAATCCTTTATTGGTGGAAATAGCAACATTTTCTGAAATGGTAGGATGTGTAGCAAGGTTTCCTATCGAATTTGCAGAGACTCCTTGCATAGAACTTGTTTTCCACGTTTCACCTTCATCAACCGAATAATGAAGCCCGATTTCCAAAGAATTTTCTTGCTCATTAAAAACATATAACGTATGACTCTTATACCCTGCGGCAAGATAGTGGAAGTCAATTTCCCCGTAAAAAGCTAACTTTTCCATTGAATTTCCCTGGTCTTTACTTTTTATGAGTCCCAAGGGGTTTTTTAAGTCGGAACCTAGCTCAGGATGACCGCTGGAAAAAAATTGCTCATCGGTCGTTTGAAAACCCATATAATCATGATTATTTCTATTTGTCCTGAACCATTTACCTTCAGAGAAGCGTAAAAGGCCATGATGGGTTGCTAGGAATAATTCTTTCTTATCACCTAAGTAACCAATCCCGTGGATGTGGTTTATCTTTTCTTCTTTTGCTGCTACAAAGTATTCATCATTCTGGTCTTTACTTGTACATCCAATAACCAAAATGCTGATGAGTGATACGAGAATAATCAGTTTTATCTTTTTCATTGCTGAACCCTCCATAGAACTACTTAGCATGACTCGAATTTATCATTCCACCGATACCCTATACCCCAAATGGTTTTTAAATGCTTATCCACATTAAAACCTGCTTGTCGCAATTTTTCCCTTAAATTGCGAATGTGAGAGTCTATGGTGCGGTTTTCGGTCTCAGATTTCAACTCCCATATTGTAGAAAGTAGATGATCCCTAGAGAAGACCTTATCCGGATATTTTAAGAATAATTCAAGTAAGGAAAATTCTTTTGGTGTAACCGAGATAGGATTCCCATTATACGATAGCTTGTAAGAGAATGAGTCAAGTGATAAACCTTTAAATAGTAATGTCTTTTCTTTTGTCTCGTCTTTAGCGGAGCGGCGAAGTACTGCTTCAATCCGAGCTAAAAGCACGTCTTCATTAAATGGTTTGGAAATGTAATCGTCCGCACCATTCTTCAATCCTTTTATCATGTCGCTGTTATCGTTTCGGGCTGTCAGCATAATAATAGGGGTTTTGCTGAACTGTCGAATAGCAACTAATGCTTCCCAACCGTCCATGGCTGGCATCATGACGTCAAGAATGATGAGATCAACATCATGATCTCCAAGAAACCGAATTCCTGCCTTTGCAGAAGTCTTTTTGATACAGGTAAATCCGTGCGGGGTTAAATAGAGAGATAAGAGATCTAGCATTCTTTGTTCGTCATCTATCAGTAAGATTTGTTTCATTTATTCTGTGTCTCCTTTAATAGAATCGATACAGTTGTACCGACACCAATTTTACTGCTTACCTTCAATTCTCCTTCATGGGCATCTACAATTTCTTTTACGATGGATAACCCCAGACCAACACCACCTGTAAGACGAGAACGGGATTTTTCAACTCGGAATAATCGATCAAATATATAAGGAATTTGATCCTCAGGGATTCCTTTCCCTTCATCAGAAATGGTGAGTTCACAGGTATTGTCCTGTTTACTTAATTTAATGGTTGTGGTGCCTCCATCTGAATACTTCAGAGCATTGTCCAATATATTTTGCACTACTTGTTCAAATCGCAATGGATCAATATTCACGTAGCATTCCTTTTTGATATAAAATTGAAGGTCAATACCAGAATTAGAGAAAACAGGGCGAGCCTTTTCGAAAATAAGCTGTAAAAATTCACCTAATTTTATTTTCTCCTTTACAATAGAAAAAGAATTTTGATCCATCTTTGCAAGTTCGAATAAATCCTCAAGTAGAGTAGAAACGCGAATCGATTCTTCATGAATTATTTTAAGGTACTCCATTCTTTGTGTATCCAATAAATGAGGCTTTTGTCCAATATCTGCATAACCTCGGATATAGGTTAGAGGAGTACGGAGTTCGTGGGATATACTCGCCAGAAATTCCTTCCGCTCCTGTTGCAGGTAGTTCAAATTGCTTGCAAGAGTTTGGATGGAGTTTGCCAATTCTCCGATCTCATCCTTGGATATTACAGGAAGAGTAACAGTGAAGTCTCCTTCATTAATTTTCTTCGTTGCTTCCTTCATGGATACTAACGGTTTAGTTAAAAGCTTCACTAAGACGAGGTTCGTAATCACCAAAAAAAATAAAATGATGATGACAGCAATGCCGAAGTGGTGATTAAGATCGGTGATTAAACCTTTCATCTGGCTGGTGCTCTTTAACATAAAGACGGTTCCGCTTTCACCACTATTTGAGCTGAATGGAGAAGCAGTGGCTATATAAGGTTGGGATTCCCAATCCGTTTCGATAATTTGGTTGTTATTAGAAATTGGTGCAATAATGGATTTTATTTCGTTGTTGATGGCAATGGAACTGTTGATAACCCTTCCACTTGTGTCGGTAACCACCACTTCAGTATCGGTTTTGGATTCCATTAACACGATATGTTGAAGTGTATTGTCGGTAAATGTTTCTTCGAGAACATCCCGATGGCTATCACCCCTTGCCAATAGTGACTTCATCTCATTATCAACGAGAGAATGGACGACATTTTGGTGAAGAAACAGCATGGAACCTGTTTCAATAATTAATATACAAAAGAAAAACCAAAGACCTAGCTTGGTTGAAAATTTCATGTAACTCACCTACTTTTAATAAATATAGAGTATATGGAAAATATCGAGAAAGTTTGCAGATTTACTGAATGTAACAAAAAAATATTCTCTTGGATTCGATGTATGTATTATAGGGGGTGTTATTTGAAAATACAAAATAAAAACACGCCTAAATCCGGCGTGTCTTAAAGATGAAAATTATGCAGTAATCATTCTTCTGCAAGCTTCAGCACATCGAAAACATGCATCTGCACACATTTGGCAATGTTCGTGGCTATGCTTATTGCATTCTTCCCCACAGGCTGCACATATTTCGGCACATAATCTGCAGATTTCTTCTTTGAAAGGGCTGTCTGATTGAATGGCTTTTGCCGCAAGACTACAAGTATCAGCACATACACGGTCTAGTCGGATACAATTAGCCATCATCTTCACATCTTCCTCATTTAAACAAGCATCAAAACAAATATTACAGGCTTCCATACAGGCCAAGCAGGCGTCCAAACATTCTTGATATTCATTTTTAATTAACAATGGAAAAACTCCTTTCAAGATTTATTAAACATTAATGGTGTACCCAGCCAGTTAACTTCCTAATACTTAAAAATAAAAATCCTTATAATCTGCACAGTATTGTAAAACTACAGCATACATGACCCACCATTACTTGCATAAGTATGTCAGAGGGGAGGGGGAAGCGATGCATGTATTTTAAAGGTATATTCTATTAACATTGATTATGGTGATAGTGATAATTCTAGTACTATCAAGAATACTGAAGAAACAGTTGCCTTCCATGGCGGGAATGGTTTTATCCATGACTTATCCAATGACCATAAGTTTAATAGTTGGATTGACATTTGGCTTGATGTACCAAGGTGACATATTCAGTTCCACAATAATTGCTGTCAGTAAAAACAATGGAAAGTAGTCATCATCATTTAACGGGAGCTTTGCATTTACACGCTCTTGGAAATAGTCAAAATGAGATTCGTTTCACCCCTCTTGAAGCAGGAGATCTTGAATTTTAACGGTTCCAGGTCATAGGGAAGCTGGGATGGTAGGAAAGTAATAGTTACAAATAAATGAATAAGTGAGTTCCTTCATGAAATCTGCACATTTTTATCTTACAATTAAGATAAAAAAGAGTATGAAATGGTGTGGTTTAATGTACGAAATGATGAATGGGATTACAAACTCCATTACAGTCCCACTTTCTAATGTTGCAAGTTCATTTAGAGAGGTTACACTTTTATATGCCTTTTTGTTAGGTATTGTGGGATCGATGGTTCCTTGCCAATTGACTGGGAATATTGGGGCACTAACCCTTTTCGGAAAAAAGTCGCTTGATAAACAAGTCGCTTGGGGGGATGTCATATTATTCACTTTAGGTAAAATTGTTGCCTTTACATCTCTTGGGCTTCTAATTTGGTTATTTGGTCGAGAAATTCAGTCTTCACTGATCCTTTATTTTCCATGGATACGGAAATTGATTGGACCGCTGTTGATTGTGGTAGGGCTATTTTTATTAGGATATTTAAAAATGAATTGGTACCTCCCTATGCTTAATATTGCTGGTGAAAATATTAAGTCAAGAATATGGGGACCTTTCTTGTTGGGCTTCAGTTTTTCCTTAGGATTTTGTCCGACCATGTTCGTCCTATTCTTTTTAAGCCTTATACCGGTTGCATTAACAGAATCATATGGCATGGTTCTTCCTTCCGTATTAGCGATAGGAACTACGGTGCCAATATTCATATTTATGTTTCTGATATGGTTTTTCGAAGCTTATGGCATGGTGATGAAGAAAGGAAAACGAGTGGGAAGTACTATCCAGAAAGTTGCAGGTGCCTTTTTAGTTGTTTTAGGGATATTGGATACTTTAACTTATTGGACCATTTAAAGATTAAGTTTATGGTTTATTTATGATTTAGTAGAAATAATTTATAAATCGTAATGACTAGGATTGGCGGCAGTGTGGTTTATACCTCTCGCAATATTATATTTAGGACAGGTCAAATGTTGAAAAAAGATGTAGACTTTGAGTCACTAGCTCTTCTCCATTCCAAGATGATCAAGAGGAATGCTATGGGAGGCTACGTAATTACAACAAGCTCTTTTTTAAAATTGCGAAAGCATATGTCAAAGGATTAAATATTGAACTACAGTATCAATCAATTAACCAAAAGAGCCCGGTAACTGCCTGGCTCTTAAAAGTATTTCTATTTTCAATATAAAGAAGAAGCATAGAATTCGTCATCGGTAATCACATAGTTGTGAACTTATTCAAGTACAGAGTTTAACTCCGGTGTGAGAGAGGCCTGTGAGTACGCGCAAACAGAAATCAGATTTTCATTTACAACAAAATCATCAGCATCGGATTCATATTCTATGAGCATCGTTGCATCGGGAACATTAGAAGCCCACTTGCGTAAAAATATGCCTGTTACTATGAAAAAGAAGGGAATTAAAAGTGGTTTGTAGAAATATGTAAAAATATGAATTTTCATGTAATAAATTCATCAAAGCCCTAACATTTGTAGAAAGGGGAATAAGGATGTATTGTTCAAAATGTGGAGCAAAACAAGTTATAGATTCAAAGTTTTGCCCAAGTTGTGGAGCACCGATAAGTAATCCATCGCAAGAGGATATCTATCAGAGTGATTTGCGAAATGATGTAACTTCAGAAAAGACAGCCAAGACGGATGCGCTAAGAGCCTATGTTGGGAAAAATGCCGACTATTATTTCAACAAGTGGCAGATTGAAACGGGGGAAGTGAAGAAGGATAGCTGGAATTGGGCGGCATTCTTTTTGGGTTTTTTCTGGCTGGGATACAGGAAAATGTACTCAGTACTTTTTGCGCTAGTGGCAGTCTACTTGGTGACGGATGTCATTTTATATGCAATAGATATCGATAGTACGCTGATAAACAGTGGTATTGGAATGGGTACTTCCATTGTCCTCGGATTAATGGGTAATTATTTCTACTACTTACAAGCAGAAAAATCTATAATGAAAAACTCTCACCAGGGCATCTATCTAAAGGATAAAATAGCTAGAGCTGGTGGAAGGAGCCCACTTGGTCTTTTCTTTTCCATTTTCATGATGATAATTTACATAGTCATATCTGCTTTTATATTAGATCCGGCATTAGCCACTCCGGAAATGGAAGTGATTGAATTCGGTTATAGTGAAATGGACGGGGAAATCGATGATCCATCTTCAGAATTTCAGGAATATGATGAAATTTACTATTCCTTCTATTTTCCAAGTCAAGAAGGTGGTCCTTATAAAGTGGTGATTGAAAAGCTGGAGGGCACTGAATCCCTTTATGATCAATGGGATGATGAAGTACCACCTGACTGGCCGGGTGTAGTAGGGAGCATGTACTCGCCTGAAGAAGAAGGCGGCTATATAATGAAAATCATCCAGGATAATGAAGTGGTGGCAAAAGGGGAATTTAGTGTTGAATAGCTGACATATTAAATTGTTCAAGACCTAAGGATGCTAGTTAATTAGCGTCCTGTTATTTTGGTCGAAGAGGATAACACCTAGTTCATATAGAATATATAACTTGTAAAATTTTCTAAAAAAGTCATGTTCGAAGGGAATTGTATCAAAGTATGAAGAAAAATTGGTTTTTGGTTATCCTGGGATTTATTATTTTGAGTGCTTACTTCCAACTGATACCGATACTTGTACCATTGGATGGTGTTTTCTGGGTAGGATTTGCCTTGCTGTTTTTTGTATTAGCGCATTTCGTGGCAAAACTTACAAGTTTAGATGGGATAAAAAGCTTTGGATATCGGTTTCATCAAGGATGGTCTAAAAACTTATTTACAGGATTTCTAATCGGCTTCTTTGCTTGGGGTATTCTTTATGGGGTTTCCTATATGTTAGGTAGATTTGAAATTACCGGATTCGTGGAACCCACTGCAATGATATGGCTGCTGGTCCAAGCTTCTATTGGAATGTTTTTGGGTTCGACCATTAATGATGCTATTTGTAGAGGATACATATTTGCACATTTAAAATCTTCCTTTCCTGTCTGGGGAATAGTAATCATCTCCACGATTATTTATGCACTCGACGATAGCTGGTATGAAGGGATCAGCCTTCACAATTTTACATTCTCTGTTATTCTCGGTTTATCACTTTCCCTGGCTTTTGCCAAAACGCACTCCATCTGGTTTACAACCGGTATCCATTGGGGCTTGAATATGATGTATAGCTTAGTATACGGCCTGCCGGGAAGCGGTGAAAAGGGTGGGATATTTATTCTAAAGGGTGTGAAGGATGGATGGATATTTGAAGTACTGTCTTTGATTGTTCCAGCTATTATGTTCTTGTCACTGATGGTGTATTTTAATAAAGGTGATGCAAAAGAGAAGAGACTAGATATCTAGTTTCTTTTTTTGCTCATTTTTGAACGTTATTGAAAGTTATTGAAAGTTAATGAATGTTTTTGATTGATTTTTGAAAGGGCTTGCATTAAAATGAGGGTACTTACTTAAGTCCTATAAAAAAGGTGATGTTCATGTTAACTCCAGAGAGACAACAGAAAATTATAGATTTGGTACTACAGAATGAAATAGTGAAATTACAGGAATTAGTTGATATAACAGGCGCTTCGGAGTCAACCATTCGTCGCGATCTTAGCCAGCTGGAAGAGGAAAACAAATTAAAACGCGTGCATGGCGGTGCAGCAAAGCTTCATCAAAAAGGAGAGGAACCGAGCATTCTGGAGAAATCCTCGATAAACCTGGATGCCAAAACGATCATTGCCAGTGCTGCGGCAGGGCTTGTAAAGGATGGGGATTGCATTTTTCTTGATGCAGGTACCACCACCTACCAGATGATTCCGTTCCTTTCGGGCAAAAGGATCACTGTTGTGACCAATGGTTTTGCCCATATCCAAGCACTGATGGATAAAGGTATTTCCACTTACATTGTTGGTGGTTTTATGAAAAACAAAACGGGGGCCATCATCGGAAGAAAAGCGACTGAAAGCTTGGAAGCCTACAATTTTGACAAAGCGTTCATTGGAGCAAACGGCGTTCATCTAAAGAGCGGCTATACAACACCGGATCCGGAAGAGGCGGCTGTGAAGAGCCTTGCGATGAGGCTGGCACAAGAGGCATATGTACTGGCAGATGAATCAAAAATCAATGAAGTGACCTTTTCAAAAGTCGGGGCATTAAAAGAAGCGGTTATTATCACCAATCACATGGATCCAGACTTGATTCCAGCATTTGAAGAAAAAACGACGATTATGGTGGTGACCAACAAATGATTTATACCATAACTTTAAACCCTTCCATTGATTACGTGATGGAAGTTGCGGATTTCAAGGAAGGATCAGTCAATCGCGCCGAACACACCATGTATTACCCCGGTGGAAAAGGCATTAATGTCTCGAGGGTGCTGAAGCGGATGGGTGCTGATACAACAGTACTTGGATTTACAGCAGGATTTACCGGCACTTTTATAAAAGAGAAATTAATAGAGGAGCAGGTCGCGGTAAAACTGATTGAGGTGGAGGGAACCTCGCGCATCAATGTGAAATTGAAGGCAGGGACGGAAACAGAAATCAATGGAACAGGACCAATTGTTGATGAAGGAGCAGCAGCCCGTCTTATCAGCCAATTGGATGCCTTGCAACCTGCAGATTTTGTTGTGATAGCCGGAAGCCTTCCTGGTACGGTGCCTCCTACGATTTATCAAACTATTGTAGAAAAGTGCAACAAGCATGAAGCCAATGTAGTGATAGATACTGGTGGTGCTTTGTTGAAGGATCTGCTCGTTGAACGGCCTTTTCTTATAAAGCCGAATCACCACGAATTGGGAGACCTTTTTGGCGTAACCATTCAGACGAAGGAAGAAGTTGTGGAATATGCCAGAAAAATTCATGACCAAGGTGTGCAGAATATCATCGTCTCGATGGCAGGGGAAGGCGCCCTTCTTTATTCCAGCGAAGGGGTTTATATTGCAAAAGCTCCAAAAGGGAACGTGAAAAATTCGGTTGGAGCAGGGGATTCCCTGGTTGCAGGATTCCTGGCAGGCTACGAAAAATATGCCAATATAGAGGAAGCACTGAGATATGGAATTGCTTCAGGAAGCGCAACGGCATTTTCCCATGACCTTTGCCAGAAGGAAGAAGTGGAAAAATTATTAAAGCAAGTAGAGATAGATAAATTATAGAAAGGGGAGTTCATGATGAAAATTACTGATTTATTGACAAAACAAACGATTTCCCTGCGACTGAAGGGAAGCTCCAAGGAAAGTGTCATTCGTGAGTTGGTGGATACGCTAGACCAGGCGGGCAAGCTTTCGGATAAAAAGGGATATGAAGAAGCGATCCTGGCCCGGGAAGCACAAAGTACAACAGGAATAGGGGAGGGCATTGCCATTCCCCATGCAAAAACAAAAGCGGTTAAAACTCCCGCAATTGCATTCGGTGTTTCAGATGCAGGAATCGACTATGAGTCGCTGGACGGTCAACCAAGTCACCTGTTCTTTATGATAGCTGCAAGTGAAGGTGCAAACAATGCCCATTTGGAAACACTATCACGTCTTTCTTCCATGCTGATGGATACCGATTTTCGTGCTGGGCTTTTGAGTGCTGCATCGAAAGAAGAGGTTATCAGTTTAATAGATGATAAAGAAAAAGAATTGTTCAAAGAGGAAGAAGAGGTTGAAACAACCGAAACTAAAGGGATGATTCTCGCTGTTACAGCATGTCCAACCGGAATTGCCCACACCTATATGGCAGCGGACGCCTTAAAACAGAAGGCGAAAGAACTCGGATTGAACGTGAAGGTGGAAACAAACGGGTCAAGCGGTGTGAAAAATGAACTGACAAAAGAAGATATTGAATCTGCAACAGGAATTATTGTTGCGGCAGATAAGCATGTCGACATGGAGCGGTTCCATGGCAAGAAAATCATCCAGGTTCCTGTTGCACAGGCAATCCGCAAGCCGGGAGAGCTGCTCACAAAAGCGAGCAGAGGGGAAGGAACAACTTATTCCGGAACAGGAAAAGCGGAGTCAGGTTCTGAAGAGAAGAGGGGGCGCTCCGGATTCTATAAGCATCTGATGAACGGGGTCTCCAACATGCTACCGTTTGTTGTGGGTGGAGGTATCTTGATTGCCATCTCATTCATGTTCGGGATTGAAGCGGCGAATCCGGATGATCCGAGCTATCATTGGTTTGCAGAAGCACTTTCCACAATTGGCGGAGGAAACGCCTTTGGATTGATGATTCCTGTATTGGCAGGTTTTATCGCGATGAGTATTGCTGACAGACCAGGTCTTGCTGCCGGTATGGTAGGGGGACTGATGGCTTCGACCGGTGGGGCAGGCTTCCTCGGTGGTATCATCGCCGGATTCTTGGCAGGTTACATTATCCTTGGTTTGAAAAAAGCATTGAATGTCCTGCCTTCATCTTTGGAAGGAATCAAGCCTGTGCTGCTGTATCCTTTATTCGGGATTTTCTTTACCGGAATGGTCATGCTTCAGGTGGTTGCTCCATTAAAGGCTTTCAATGAAGGTCTGACATCATGGTTAGGCGGATTGGGCTCAGGAAATCTAATCTTCCTGGGGCTGCTTTTGGGTGCAATGATGGCCATTGATATGGGAGGACCTATCAATAAAGCGGCATTTACATTCGGAATTGCGATGATTGACGCAGGTAATTATGCGCCGCATGCTGCGATCATGGCAGCGGGAATGGTACCGCCACTTGGATTGGCAATTTCGACTACCCTATTCAAAAATAAATTCAACAAGCAGGAACGTGAAACAGGAAAAACATGTTATGTAATGGGAGCGACCTTCATTACGGAGGGAGCAATTCCATTTGCTGCAGCTGACCCGATGAGAGTCATCCCTTCTGTTGTGGTTGGTTCAGCGATTGCTGGTGCATTGACGATGCTATTCGGTATCGGCTTGCCTGCCCCTCATGGCGGAATATTTGTCATCCCGATCATTACGGGGAGTATTCTACTTTACATTTTGGCTATATTAATTGGTGCATTTGTAACCGCTGTGATGGTTGGATTATTGAAAAAGAAAGCAACCGTCTAATCAATGAAAGACCGTCCAGAACATATGGGACGGTCTTTTCCATCAACAAAATTAACCAACAACCATGTCGTCGCCTTCCACTATACCGTCCTTCACCTTCAGTACAGTATGATCCTCGTTTTTTGTGATGACGAAGAAGCCGTTTAGGAAGTCGGTGGATGCTTCTTTGTAAAATACCCCATTGCGTGCATCGGGAAGTTTGGAGTCAAAGACAAGCTCGTAATCCGCCGATTTTTTCACAAGTTGTGCTTTTATTCCTCGATCGTAGTCGACTCCTTGCACCACTGCTTCGCGTCCGACTTCCACTACATGAATGTCGATGCCCTCGACAATTTGAAATATCTCGTTAATTAAGGAATTCTTCATCATCATTTCGAATTTGGATTGTACAGGCTGCCCTAAAATAATCTGGGTGATCCCCTTTTTATTGGAAACCTCTGCGACTATGGAAGAAACCTTTTTCCCCTGGGCGGACTCTACAAGCATGGTGGCTTGATACTTTGCTGCGATGGTCTGAAAAAGCTGTTTGGTGCGAATATGATTCAAATCCAGTTCATCTTTTTCCACAGAGCATACATAGAGTACGTAGCAGTCCCCGCCAAATGCGTCAGCAATGATTTTACCCCTCTGGACCAATTTTTCCACGTTACTGGGATTACTTACACAAACCAATATGTTCTCTTTCATTCTTTCACCTCTCCAAGTATAAATATATTTATTTCTACCATTATACTAAAAATGGTAGAAAATGTTGAATAGCCAAAAATAAAAAGGAATGAATGTACTTCCCTTTCATAAAATGAGAAGAGTATAACATTTTGAAGGGAATGAAGGAGTTGTACAACTACTATTATCCTTATTACACAAGGGCCCAACAGGATGAGAGCCTGATCAATAACATTGCTAAAGCCATAAATGGGGAATACAGTGCGGTCCAGTGTTATGAACAGCTTGCTAAGGAGGCGCCTTCAGGCCAGGTCAGAGATCAGATTTCGGAAATAAGAAATGATGAGATCAGGCATCTGAATGCGTTCTCTCAAATCTATCAATCTTTGACAGGCAAGCAGTCAACTCCACAAATCAGCGAGGAATGCCCGGATGATTTCAAGGAGGGAATACTGGCTGCTTTCAAAGATGAACAGGAAACAGTGGATTTCTATTTGGATATTGCAGATTCCACGCAAAATCCTTATATAAGAAGAGTGTTTAAAAGGGCAGCTGCGGATGAACAGAATCATGCCGTCTGGTTTTTGTATTATATGATGGAAAATAGATGAAAAATGGACAGTCCCTCGACTGTCCCATTTTTTTGTGTAAAGAAAATCTAAAACAGTTGGCATAAATAAAAGGATTATCTATATTTTAAACGAATTAAAGGACAGAGTTGATTTTATCAAGCATACAATTGAGGTGCAGAAAACATTGAAGAAAGATGGAGAATTAATAGAAATATTCAAACAGACCAAATATCAAGTAGCAGGGCATGGTCCAAGGAACATTCAACTATTGAAAGAAGCCTTGGCCAATGTCGATGGACAGCAGGAAAGTGATATATATGGGAAAGGGAAGATTATCGAAGATTTTCAAGAGAAGATGGCGACGTATTTAGGGAAAGAAGATGCAGTGTTCTTCCCGAGCGGAACCATGGCACAGCAGATTGCATTGAGGATATGGTGTGACAAAATAGGAATAAAAAAAGTTGCCTATCATCCACTAAGTCATTTGGAAATTCATGAAGAGGATGGGTTGAAGGAATTGCATCAGATACAGACCATTCTGTTGGCAGATCCGAAAAGGTTGATACATTTCGATGATGTCATCAATATGGAAGAGGAAGTGGCATGTTTATTGTTGGAATTGCCTCAACGGGAAATTGGCGGACAGCTGCCGGATTATGAAACGCTTGAATCCATCTCTGGATATTGCCGCGAAAAAGGGATTAAATTGCACTTGGACGGTGCTCGGCTTGTTGAAATTCTTCCTTTTTATAAGAAAACGGCAGCTGAACTATGCAACCTTTTTGATAGTGTGTATGTTTCTTTTTACAAAGGCATTGGCGGAGTTGCAGGTGCGATTCTTGCTGGGGATTCACCATTTGTAGAAGAGTCGAAAAAATGGAAAAGACGATATGGCGGGGATTTGATAAGCCTATATCCTTATATAATCAGTGCTGACTATTATTTTAATAAGAGGCTGGATAAAATGGGGTAGTATTATGAGGAAGCGAAAGAACTGGCTGAGCTTTATAACGGTTGCAAAGGAATAACGACAAAGCCTCTTGTACCTGTCTCTAATATGTTCCACGTCAATTTCCATGTTCCAAAAGAGAAGCTTGAACCTATTCTAATAGCCATTTATAAAGAAACCGGAATCGGTTTATCCAGCTATATAAGGGAAACAAGCGAGGAAGCATGCTATTATGAGGTTAGCGTCGGGGATAGATATGCAGCTGTACCAAATGAGGAATTACGAAAAGCGTTCCATTTGCTTGATGAGAGTTTGCGTAAACAGCTATTTAAAGTAAATCAAAATAATATATCATAAGGAAAAATTAATGAATAGTATCTCAATCGTCAACAAAAGAAAATTAACACCAGACTTAGCACGAGGTTTTATGTTGTTGTTTATTGCGTTGGCTCATGCCAATCAATTTATATTTTCAAATGAACAAAAAATTACTTTAACCGACCAGTTGACCGTATTTTTCAGGCAAGTTTTCATTGATGGACGTGCCTTCCCTTTATTTGCCATACTATTTGGATATGGTCTCCATCAAGTATTTAAAGGCCAAGAGAGAAAAGGGACCACTTGGAAGGATACGAAGAAAATTTTCAAACGTAGAGGAGCTTGGATGTTAGTGATAGGCTTTTTCCATGCAACTCTTTTCTTCGCGGATATTATCGGGGTATATGGATTTATCGCGCTCCTTTTTGCAAGTTTATTTCTTCGATTTTCCAATAGAAAAATCATTATAATAACCGTGTTTTTTCTTGTCTTGGTGGGAGTGTTTGCTCCGTTCATGCCTAGAGGTTTTGATGCCTTAAACATGGAGGTCACTACTTCGGCTACAATTGAAGATCCTATTGAGGCATCCATTACTCGAATGTTTGATTGGTTGTTCTACACACCTGTGCTTAGTTATCAAGTAATCCCAGGGGTTCTAATTGGTATATTACTGGCGCGTTTTCAGGTGATAGATAACCCTAAGAGACATAAGAAGGCCCTTATCACGGTTGCTACACTGGGACTATTACTATCTTCAGCTGGCGGTATTCCGATGGCCCTAATGTCGTCTTTGTTTTGGACAAGTTACAATGATGTATTGGAAGCAACTGCAAAATCACTTCATACAATCACAGGTTATGCAGGTGGTGTTGGATGGACGGCGCTGTTTGGATTGCTAGTCATAAAGGTCGAAGGGAAGATTGGCAGCATTACAAAGGCGATTGTTGCCCTTGGACAACGATCACTGAGTTTCTATCTATTTCAGTCCATTCTGTTTGTTCTCATATTAGCTCCATATGCAGGTGGTCTTGGTGGGCATATTAATCAATTTTGGAGTGATTTGATTGCGGTTTTTGTTTGGATTTTTTCAATTATAGTTGCTAATTTTATGCATCAAAGGTCTATAAGAGGACCATTTGAAACTTTCTTAAGGAAAAAGTCAGCAATTTAATAATATGGAGTAAAAATTTTGTTTTCCTTTTTTTATATGACACATAGTAAAATGCTCGGAGATTATTCTCCAAGCATTTTTTGTGTGCCAATATAATGCCAATTTCCACAACTGATAAGAGTTTTCACTTCAAAGAAGAACCAAGTATGAGCTATGAGTTAAGTCCGTTACACTAGTGTCATCAAAGTCCCGCCAATCGCTCCTGTCACCACGATGACCCAGGGTGGAAGCTTCCAATAAACAAGCATGAAAAACAAAATGGCAGCAAATGCAAAATCAATGGGAACAAGGATGGAGCTCGTCCAGATAGGGAAGTAAAAGGCTGATATCAGTATTCCGACAACAGCCGCATTTACACCCATCAAGGCTGCCTTAACCTTCACATTGCGACGGAGAGAATCCCAGAATGGAAGGGTTCCTAAAATGAGCAGGAATGCCGGAAGAAAAATGGCGAAGGTTGCTAAAAATCCGCCTTTCCACCCATCGATAACTGCTCCGATATATGCGGCAAATGTAAACAAGGGACCTGGTACTGCCTGAGCAGCCCCGTAGCCGGCAAGGAATGCCTCTTCACTGATCCAGCCTGTTGGAACAAATTCTCTTTCCAATAATGGAAGGACTACATGGCCTCCACCAAATACAAGTGATCCGGAACGGTAAAAGCTGTCAAACATGGCGATCCAATTTAAGGAGGTAGCCTCTCTTAGAATAGGAAGTAACACCAATAGACCGAAAAATAAGGCTAAACATACAACAGCGAAACTTTTGGAGATAGGAAATTTTATTCTATCCGAATCACTTACTGCGTGCTGTTTGAATAATAGAAATCCAATTAATGCAGCTATAAGGATGACAGCAACTTGAGAATAGGCTGTTTGCCATAATAGGGTTCCTACCAGCGCAAAAAGCGCAATGGCTTTACGCTGGAAATCTGGAGTCAGATTCTTTGCCATCCCCATAATTGCATGTGCAACGACTGCAACTGCGACGATCTTCAACCCGTGAATCCAGCCCGCACTGCCAATATCCATGGTATTCAGTAACAGTGCAAAGATGATCAATGCCAATACCGAAGGCAAGGTGAAGCCGATAAAGGAAACAATGCCTCCAAGGACCCCAGCCCTTATCACGCCAATCCCTATTCCGACCTGACTGCTTGCAGGTCCTGGCAGAAACTGACAGAGTGCCACCAGGTCTGCATAGCTTTTTTCATCCATCCATTTTCTGCGACGGATGTATTCAGTATGAAAATAACCTAAATGTGCCACCGGACCACCAAAGGAGGTCAGTCCCAATCTTGTGGATACAATAAGTATTTCGAGCAACGACTTTAATTTGTTCATGTTTCATCACCTTCTTTGATTTCTTTGAATAGCTCATATGCTTTGTTTCTTGCTTCATGAAGAATGAGATTTCCTTTTTCGGTGGTGGTATAATACTTTCTGATTTTGCCTTCCACCTTTTGTTCCTCTTTTACTAATAGACCATCCGACTCCATCGTATGAAGAATGGGATAAAGTGTCCCGGCACTAATGTTATATCCATGTTCCCTTAACTCCTCCAGCATCCATAATCCGAAAATGGGATGTTCTTTCGCATGATGGAGTATGTGAATTTGAATAAATCCAAGGAATAGCTTGCGTAGCACTTTCTCTTCCAAGTTTTCGCCTCCCACAGCATGTTGGACTTCGATATCGAACTTCGATATTGGAAATCGATATGTTGATACTAACATACAATAAATACTTGCCCAACCCTTTCTAATTAAATTTACAAAAGCTTAACCTTTTATCAAAAGTGTGCAAAAATTTGACCAATTAAACGATTTAAGCTATGATGAACCTAACATAAACAAATGAATTCATCCCAAAGGGGAGTAGCTATACAATAAAGTCGTCATTACGGGATTTTTAGTCCTCGGCTTTGTTGGCAACGTCAAGTTGTTTGCGAGACCTTTGTCAGTACTAGCATTCTGGCAAAGGTCTTTTCTATTCCAAGAGGCCTTCTACCAGAAAAATGGTAGAAGGCCTCTTTTCTTTTTAGAAAAATTGAAGATTAATCTAAAAACCCCGCTTAGCTGTTGATTGGAGCAATAGGCGAAGACCCCACAGGGCAATGCCCGAGGAGGCTCCAGCACCGCCCTCCGGAAAGCGCAGCCTAGTGCGGAAATCAACAGCGGTGTTCAAAGGGGCATTTGGGTTTGGGCAAAAGATCAAAGGAGGGGAAAAACGATGATAAAAAAGTTAGTGAAAGCACTGATTTTGAAAAAAGGAGCCAAGATTGCCAAACAGAAAGTATTGCCTGTTGTGATGAAAGAAGTAAAGAAAAGAATGAAGAAATAATATAATAGGAGTGAATGGACATGAAAAAATTATTAGTGATTGTTGCAATTATCTCATCGGTACTTCTCAGTGGCTGTTCTCTTTTGGAAGAGGTCAATAATTCGCTGGAATACGCGAACAAAGCGACGGAACATATCAATACGTGGCAGGACTTCGGTCAGGAGGCACCTCAAATGATCCAGGAAGCTGCGACTAATCCTGAGACTAAGCAAGAGTTGGAAGCGGAGTTAAATGCCCTACTGGAGGAAATTGACGAATTCAACAAGACAGAACCGCCAGCTATTGCGGCAGATCTGCACCAGCAAATAGTAGAAAAGAATGAAGCTTTAGAAGAAATCATCAATAATGCGATGGTAAACGGGGAGTTGGCTTTAGAGGAGCTTCAGAACTCTGAGCTGATCACGACAATCAATGAAATTACAAAGCTGATGAACTTGGTGGAGGACTTGGGGAACTAACCTTCTTCCTCCCAAAGCTTCTTAAGAGAGTGAGAGGTTTAGAATGAGACATAACACCGAGCTCCTGCAATCTTATGATGCACTTGCAAAAAGTGTCGTGTTTGTTCACGGTAATCAAGGAACATCCTTGGTGGATTATAATAAAGAGGAATTAACTCCAATAGGTTATGGGAGAAGCGCATATGTATTTAAAATTAGCGGGTCAAACAGGGTACTTAAAGTTTTCTACCCGCCTTTTGAAGACATTGCAACAAAAGAAGCAGAAATTTATCAAATCCTAAAAGGAATTTCCTATTATCCAACTCTTTATGATGATGGAGAAAACTATCTTGTCATAGATCATATAGAGGGTTTGACACTTTTTGAATGTCTGGTTCATGGCAGGAAAATGAATGAGCGCCATGTGGAGCAGATAGACGAAGCTCTCGGGATGGCAAGGGAAAGAGGCTTGAACCCCTCGGATATCCATCTGCACAATATCATCATCACCCCCACAGACGAGGTGAAGCTGATAGATGTGGCACGATTCAGACAGGAGAAATTCTGTACACAGTGGGAAGATATCAAAACAGTATTTTTCAAGTACTATAAAAAAAGGTATTTCCCGAAAAAATGGCCAGCCCGAGTACTGTACTTCATTGCAGCTTTATACAAAAAGAAACTGTTGACCAGATTCTATTAGAAAGGAAGCATTTCTCCAATAACGGGAGGTGCTTCTTTTTTGTTTATCAAAAAATTATTACCTAAGTGCGATAAAATGGAGATGGATTCGTCTATATAATTAGAAACTGCAAGATACGGGGGAAGAGGATGTCAGACAAACAAGTCATTTCCAAATGGTTTTATGAATATAGCGATGATATTTATCAATTTTTACATTTCCGATTAAATGCCAAGCAGCATGACATAGAAGATCTTGTACAGGAAGTATTTATTCGGGCGTTAAAAGGTCTTTCCCATTTTAAGGGGAATTCGAGCCCGAAAACCTGGCTTTTTTCAATTGCAAGAAATGTTGCAATTGATGAAGGCAGAAAACGGACAAGAGACAGATGGAAATGGTTTCTTTCCTTTGACGATAGCCACCAGGAGTCCCACCACACGGAGCTGACACCAGAAGATATTCTTACTGACAAGGAAGAGCAGAGGGTCTTAATAGCTGCTATCCGATCTCTCAAGGAGTCGTATAAGGATGTGTTGATCATGAGGAGTATAAAAGAGTTTTCAATAGAGGAAACAGCAGAGGTGCTTGGTTGGAGTGAGAATAAGGTGCGATCGACACACCACCGTGCCAAGGCAGCCTTACAGCAGAAGCTAGGAGGAGATCACCTTGAATAGAAGAGAAGATCAATTGGTTCAAAAACTCAGAGGAGTCTCAAAACCACGAATGTCCACAGAAAGAAAAGAACAAATCCATGATAGACTGATGAGTTATGAAATCCGTAAAGAAAAAGGAAGCTGGTTGAAGAATTTGAAGGGAATAACTGCAGTCACGGTAAGTGCGATTGCTGTCATGATTTTGACCTTTACTATTTTTAAAGGCGAAGAAGGTGGCGCACCAAGATCATCACATCCAAATGATGACTATATTACCGAACTAAGTAAAATAAATTTGCATGATGAATTTTCATCCACGACCAACTATGTAGGCGACAATGGGGCTGTTACTAGTATGGCGTATTTACTGCCAGGAAATGATGCAGAAAGGACATTCGAGCTTCAGACGAAGGAAGAACCCTATGAGATCAGGATTTTTTATTCATTGGAGGAAGAACATGAGGCTTTTACAGAGGAAAATCTGCCGGAAACTTTACTCTATGATGCAACAGCATATTTCACCTTTTTTCATAACCTTGGGATCCTTACTATTCACTATGAGCCTGACAGTGTAAGGGGGGGAGAGGGGACTTTTACCATCACACGTGAACAAATGGAAGATTTTTATGGTCAGGACCTTACAAATTTTAAGGAAGAAGAGGCAGTTTGGAAAAGTGAAGTGGTGGAAAAAGTGTTGAAGGATGAATCCAAGATTGTAAAGTTCTATGAAAGTATTGAAGCGTGGGAGCCAACTTTTGATTTACTTCAGGAAGCTGTGGAAACAACCTATAGAAGAAAGGGTTCCGATGCTGAAATTTTTGTAAAGCTTACAGCACCGTCTCTATCAAGTATGGTTTATTGGAGGAAGTATGAAGAGGATTTTCAATACATTCTAGCAAGATTCGAGGGAAGTGAAGGAACCTTTGTATATAATGAAGAACATATAGATAGTATGAGTGGAGGGTACCCTCTCTGGGCACAAGCAACTGAAATTGATGGCATTCCAGTCATCTGGGGCACCATTCCATTTGACCGAGAGCCGGTCCATGAGGTTGTGTTGGATTATGGAAATGGAATAACGGACAAAGTGGAGGTAGTCAATCGGAGTTTTTTAATTGAAGCGAACCAACTCAAACACTATAATCCTAAGCTTGGCTTGTATGAGCAGGTAAATGAGGTTTATGGTGTGGATGAAATTGGGGAAAGAGTGACACCAAAGATAAATTAATGATTTTTGCAGGCATGCGGGTTGGAGTTTTATTTTAACTGCTTACTTGTTTTATATTGGTCAGGTAAAGGAAGTTCAGAAATTCTAGGAAGGGTCGAGCGGGGAAATTGAGGTCATTTGACATCTCCCCCGCATTTTAATATTATTAACTTAGTAGTTTAAGAGTGAAACTATTACTCTGCAACAGAGTTTATAAAACTCCAAAGGGGAGTAGCTAACAGTTATGTCGTCAATCCGTGATGTGCGATACATCGCCGGCCTAACTGGCAACATTCATGTTGTTTGCGAGACCTTTGCCTATTCGGTAAAGGTTATATAGATGGAAAACCTTTACTAATAAGCTTGGTAAAGGTTTTTTTATGTAAATAGGAGGGAAGCACCATATAATATGTAAAAAGTAATTTATTCATTGGAAAGTAAAAATTAAAATTTCACGGAGGTGAATCCCTCAAAATAGAGGGAACCAATTGGACAGTATAACGATTATAAACTTGCTTTTAGTAGCTTTGTTAATTGCACTAACGGCATTCTTCGTAGGATCTGAGTTTGCAGTAGTTAAAGTACGTATGTCTCGAATCGATCAATTGATAGCAGAAGGAAACAAGAAAGCGGTTAGGGCAAAAAAATTGATCCATGATCTGGATTACTATTTATCAGCCTGTCAACTGGGTATTACAGTAACAGCATTAGGTTTAGGTATGTTAGGTAAACCGACAGTAGAAGCCCTTATTTATCCTTTCCTTGAAAGTCTCGGAGTATCACCTTCCATGATAAGTGTAATATCATATGCAGTAGCCTACTCACTAGTAACATTTTTACACGTTGTAGTAGGGGAACTTGCTCCAAAGACTTTGGCTATACAATATGCTGAGAAAATGACACTGCTATTTGCTTCACCACTATATTGGTTTGGTAAGCTGATGTATCCATTCATATGGACTTTGAATGGTTCAGCGCGTATCCTGCTTCGTATTTTTGGTGTGCAGCCTGCAAATCATGAACAAGCTCACTCAGAGGAAGAATTGAGAATTATTATGGCGCAAAGCTTTGAAAGCGGAGAGATTAATCAGACAGAACTTTCCTATATGGAAAATATTTTTACATTTGATGAAAGAGTTGCAAAGGACATTATGGTCCCTCGAGTTCAGATAATCACTTTATCACAAGCGTTTACCCGTGAAGAGATTATTGCCATCCTTGATGAGCACCAATATACCCGCTACCCTGTTACTGATGATGGGGATAAGGATAGTATCATTGGATTTGTGAACGTGAAAGAAATGCTGACAAGCATTGCAGCAGGTCGTGAAGGCCAATTAAAAGATTTCCTTCATGAACTTCCACTTATTCACGAGTACACTTCTTTGCAGGATGCCCTATTAAAGATGCAGGAAGAGCAGGTTCATATCGCGCTTGTTATTGATGAGTATGGGGGTACAGCTGGTATCCTTACAATGGAAGATATTCTTGAAGAAATCGTTGGGGAAATCCGCGATGAGTTTGATGCAGATGAAGTTCCAGAGATTGACCAGCATGGTGAAGGTCTATATCATATCAACGGACGAGTATTGCTTTCGGAAATCGAAAATGAATTTGATATCATATTCGAAGAGAGCGAGGATATTGATACAATCGGCGGGTGGATTCAAGTACAATTGCAGAATGCCGAAGAGGAGAATGTTGATACCTTCGAGCATGATAACAACACCTGGACAATTCTTGAGATGGAAAATCACCAGGTAAAGCAGGTAGCCTTGCAGCTAGGAGCTTTATCTGAAAATAGATGATATTAAGGTCAGAGCCCCGTTTTCATGGAAAACGGGGCTTTTTTGTATAGTGGTAGGTCATGAAAAGTTGCGTAGTATGTCGTAATATGCGGTTTATCGATATCCACCATGTTTTCGTGGATATAATGACATTTTCATTGATAAAATATTTTTTTCGTTGATATCGCCCACGGATTCGTGGATATATTAAAATTTTCGTGGATATCCACAAGAGAAAATGGTCCAAAATTATCTACTTTGGAAAAATGGGTAAAAAATCACATCTTTTCTGAAAAAAATACCAAAAACACCTTTCGTAATGATGGAATTCATTTTACAATAAAGTATATACTAACCATTACAAAGATGGAGGTGAGTGGAATGGAAAATAAGCCTAATCACTATGATGGCAGCGTTCAAGCGGTAATCGGGAATCAAGATCCTTTATCGGAAAATGAAACGTTGATCGTAACGGATGAAATGAGAAAGAATATTGCAGCTAATCCGTTTGTACTACAAAATGAGGAATAATTGGTAGGGATTTGTCTTTTGGGCAAGTCTTTTTTTTATATAGAAACAAATAACTTGCATCTGAAAGATATATTTAATATTATTATCTCGAATTAAAAATAAATTCATTCAAGATAGTTGTTAATTTTTGCGTTTTAAGGCAAACTAAACTATCAAATTTCTTACATGGAAGGGATAGATTTAAAATGGCTAAAGTTTTATACATCACGGCACATCCGCATGACGATACACAATCCTACAGTATGGCGGTGGGAAAAGCTTTTATTGATACGTACAAGGAAGCAAACCAGAGTGATGAAGTAATTCATCTTGACCTATATCGTGAGAATATACCTCAAATTGATGTTGACGTGTTCAGTGGATGGGGAAAGCTTCAATCCGGAAAAGGATTTGAAGAGCTGTCCGAGGAAGAAAAAGCGAAGGTCAGCCGTCTTTCGGAACTGACCGAGCAATTTATTGCTGCAGACAAGTATGTGTTTGTTACACCGTTATGGAATTTCTCATTTCCTCCAGTTATGAAGGCGTATCTCGATTCTGTATCAGTGGCTGGAAAATCGTTTAAATATACAGCGGAAGGTCCTGTTGGTCTACTAACGGATAAAAAAGCCCTTCACATTCAAGCGCGCGGCGGAATCTATTCCGAGGGTCCTGCTGCAGGAATGGAAATGGGACATCGTTATTTAACTGTTCTCATGCAATTCTTTGGCGTTCCATCATTTGAAGGCCTGTTTGTCGAAGGACATGCCGCAATGCCTGATAAAGCACAGGAAATCAAAGAAGATGCGATTGCACGTGCAAAGGATCTAGCTCATACGTTCTAAACCCAAAAGAAAGGAGCCAACTGATATATTGGCTCCTTTCTTCTTTTAATGGGAATCAGTTGGCTTCTTGATTTTCTTTGTGACTTTCACCTGCTTTAGCACATTATCCTCCATGACAACCACTTCAAAATGCAGATGGTGGTATACCATTGTTTCGCCAACCTCAGGGATATGACCAATTTCTTTAAAGAAAAATCCGGCAATCGTATCCTCGTCTTCAGGTACCTTCGTTTTGAAAACTTCGTTAAAACGTCTGATTGCTATCTTCCCATGGCAGATGATCTGATTTTCAGTCAATTCATCAATCAGTATGTCGCTGTCTTCATCTGTTTCATCTTCAATTTCCAATCCAATCATCGCCTCAATGATATCCTCATGGCTAATAATACCCGTTGTTCCTCCATATTCATCAATGACAATGGCCAAGTGCTTCTTTTCCTTCAGCATCATCTTGAACACTTTTTCAATATTGGTGGATTCAGCTACGAAAAGGGGGCTTTTGTCCATAAAATCCCTAATAGTCAAATCTGGTTCAAGGGACCAGTTGAGCAGCAATTTTGCATGAAAAACACCTACGATATTATCCATATTATCTTTATAGACTGGATATCTGGTATAGCTACTATCCATGACAAAATTCCTGGCTTCTTCAAATGTCACCTCACAGGGCAGACCATGAATTTCGATTCGTGGGGTCTTCAGAGCATCCCGGACATCTTTTGTATGGAAATCGATAGCGCCTTTGATTATTTGGGATTCTTCCTGATAAAAGGTTCCTTCCGTTAATCCGATGTCCACCATGGTCTTCAGCTCTTCTTTTGAAAGGGTGGCTTCTTGGATCATTCCCCTTGAAAGCATCCTGATAACAGAGTTGGTGAAAAGGGAGAGGAGAAATATCAATGGTTTCAGAACGATTAGCAATACGGAAATCACAGGTGATACTATGTAAGCTACGCGGTTGGCAAACGTTGCTGCGATGGACTTTGGCAGCACTTCTGCAAAAATAATGATGACCACCGTCAATATGGCAGTCGCAACTCCGATGTTGACTTCATATTGGATCGCTATCAACGTAACGAGTGTAGGAAGCATGATGTTGGCTATGTTATTACCGATGAGAATGGCGGTAATGAATTCATCAGGCTTTGAAATCAGCTTCAACAGTTTTTTTGAACGTGGATCATTGTTCTCCGCCTGTGTATGTACTTTCATCTTATTTACGGCGGTCAAGGCTGTTTCACTGCCCGAGAGAAAAAACGATATAAAAAGGAAAAATAATAATGCAATAATCAAGTTTGTTGCCTCCTAAGATATAATAGTAGTAATTTCCCCATTCCCTTATAAAGAATACTTTCTTTTGGCTAAAACTACATATATAAAATGATAGTAAAATGATTGACTACACCCCGATACTCGAATATGATTTATTCGATAAGAAAACAATACAGACTGTAGGTATGTACTATATTATTAGATAATAATAGATGAAGTGATATTATACTAATTATTTGCTGAAAATGGAGTAGAAGAATGTGGATTATAAAGATAAACAACAATTAGATGTCACGCTCATTTTTTTGATGATCATGATGGTGCTTGCAAGCTTAATTGCACTCGATAGTATTGAACCGACCTTGCCTAAGGCGCTGCAAGGTATAAATTTCATGGAAAAGCAGCTTGTCTGGTTTTTGGTAGGAACAGTCGGGATAGGCATATCACTGCTTATCCACTTTGATTACCTTCGAAATCTTGCATGGATCACTTATGGAATCGGTATCTTCTTTTTAATAGGATTGGAATTGAACTTTCCGGGTACGCTTGAAATAAAAGGTGCAAGAAGCTGGTACAGTATCCCGGGCCTTGGGAATATCCAGCCTTCTGAATTAATGAAAATAGCGCTTATTCTGGTATTAAGTAAAATAATTGCAGACCACCGCACCAAATACGAGAATCCTGAAGTGAGAGATAGTTTTTATCTTCTTTTCAAGATGGCTGCTGCCTCCCTCGTGCCTGTCCTTCTTTTGATGAGGCAACCTGACATGGGGACAACCATGGTGTACCTCTCCATTATTGCTGCTTTGGTATTGGTGTCAGGTATACGCTGGAGCATTATTGTTGGACTTATCTCCATCGGCGTGGGCTTTGCCGCAATATTTATCTATATTTTCATCCAGTTTCCTGAGTTTTTTCATACGTATTTCATTCCTGAATATCAGCTTGACCGATTCTATGGCTGGCTGAATCCATATGAATATCAGGATGAACAGGGGTTCCAGTTGGTTCGTTCCCTGCTGGCGATCGGATCAGGCGAGTATACGGGTGCCGGATATGGCTCGATGAATGTCTATCTTCCTGAAGCACATACCGACTTTATCTTTGCCGCTATTGCCAATCAGTTCGGGTTTATGGGGACGACGGTCGTATTATCGCTGTTCTTTCTGCTATTGTATAAGATTACATTCGTTGCCTTGCAATGCCATGATACCTTTGGCAGTTATCTTTGTACGGGAATCATTGGGATGATTACGTTCCAGGTCTTCCAAAATATCGGGATGACAGTTGGTCTCTTGCCGATTACGGGTATTCCGCTTCCATTCTTCAGCTATGGGGGAAGTTCGCTCCTAACCTATATGATTGCGATAGGTATTGTATTGAATGTTCAGTTGAGAACCCGGAAATATGTGTTCGCATAATCTTTTTTGAGAAACAATGATCTAATGTTATAATGGTGCAATGTTTAAATATATCTTCTTGGAGGCATTATGTTAACTTTCGAACAAAAACTTGCAATTATCGAATCCTTTCCGGAGCTAGAACGTAAAGACGTATCTTTGAAACGTGTCAATTTTCAATTCGAGGAAAGCTTGAGTGACAAGAAAAATGTAGTGTATCACCTGCATCCAAACGGCAATGGATTTGTTTATGCCAAGGGGATCAAGGGATATCGGACGGATGAAAAAGGCATGGTCAATATCCGCGAATTTTCCGAAGAAGAGTTAAAAGAGGTTATCGGAAAAGCAATCGAGGTTTTGAGTGTGGAAACCAACCCGGAAGTGTCCGATGAAGCGGAGGCTTTTGAAGATGAGAAGTGGGCGAATGACGAAAATCAGACGCTTATGCTGGTGTTAGAGGATGATATGTGGAATGTCTACGCAGGTCCAAACTTGGACGGTACTTTTCCTTCCTATAATGAAGCAAAGCAGTATCTGATTGAAGAAGGATTCAGAAAGCGATTCTATTGAGGAATCGCTTTTTTGATGTGAAAATCCGATACAAAAAAATGCTCCCGGCAAAGGGAGCATTTTTTTTATCATCCTGTCAACAGATCTTCGTTAGGGTAGCGAATCTTAGCACGGGCTGGTTTTGCCAGGGAATAGGCAAGGGTCAGCGGACCGAGCTTCCCAAGCAGCATGATGAAAATGATGACCGCTTTTCCAATTTGGGTGAGATCAGCTGTGATTCCCATGGAAAGTCCGACAGTTCCGAAAGCGGAAACCACTTCAAATAATAATAGAAGAAAGTCCATTTTTTCTGTGATCGTTAAGATGAATAAAGATAAAAAGACGAATAGAAGACTGATGATCGTGATTGCAAGCGACTTAAACACATATTTTTCATGGATGGATCTTTTAAAAAGGACAATTTCCTGTTTGCCTTTTATAAAGGTGATGACCGCCAGAATAATAATGAGAAAGGTTGTGAGCTTTATCCCCCCTCCGGTTGATGTGCTTCCTGCCCCAATGAACATCAGCAGTATCATAAATAGGATGGATGAACTCTCCATCGCCCCTATGTCAATTGAATTGAATCCGGCTGTCCTTGTTGTAACCGCTTGGAAATAGGAGGCCCAGAGTTTCTCCATAAAGGTCAGATTAGCTAATGTGTCCGGGTTGAAGTATTCCAGTGAAAAAATGACAAGCATGGCCAACAGGTTGATCCCAAGTGTCCCAAACAGCATAATCTTCGTGTGCAAGGAAAGCTTCCTGAATTCTTTTGTGTACCATAAATCCGTAAGAACAGTGAATCCAATCCCTCCAATGATAAAAAGGAAGGATATGACGATATTTATTACAGGATCTCCGACGTATTGGGTCAAGCCGTCGGCCCATAAAGCAAATCCAGCATTGTTAAAGGCAGAAATGGAGTGAAAAATACTCAAATAGATGCCTTGTCCCCACCCATATTCCGGTACCCAGCGATAGGACAATAAGAGTGCAGCTATTCCTTCTATCAACAAAGAGAAGATGACAATCCTTCGAACAAGGAGAATAATCCCCCCTACAGAAGTCTGATTCAATGCTTGTTGCAGAAGCAATCTTTCCTGAAAACCGATTTTTTTGCCGAGCATCATGAAAATGAGGACGGCAAATGTCATGATTCCGATCCCGCCCAATTGAATTAAAGCCATGATGATGACCTGCCCAAATACTGTATAAACGGAAGCGGTATCCACCACAACCAACCCTGTGACTGTCATGGCTGACATGGCAGTAAACAAGGCATCGATGAATGATATGCGCTCGGTAGTGGAAACCGGGAGCATAAGCAGAATGGATCCGATAAAAACAAAAACGATGAAAACGAGAATGAGCAATTGAGGCGGACTCAGTTTAATACTCAGGTTACGCATGCTTTACACTCCAGTCTCCTCAAAACGGTGGATATCTTCATTTCTTCCTAGAATGATCATCAAATCTCCTTGGCGGATCACTTCATCTGCCGCCGGAGAAAGAATGATGTCACCGTCTCGCTGTATTCCAATCAAGGTACAGCCATACTTTGCACGTATATCCAGCTCCATCAAATTCCTATTTGCAACCTTTTGGGTTGCATATAATTCTGCAATACAATGGTTATCCGAAAGCTCGATGTAGTCGATAATTTTATCGGAGACGACATGGTGAGCAATTCTTTTTGCCATATCGCGCTCCGGCTGGATGATGCGGTCGACTCCAATTTTTTCAAGAACCTTTTGGTGATATTTATTGTTTGCTTTTACCCACACTTTTTTTAGTCCCATCTCTTTTAACAGGAGGCTACAGAGGATGCTGGATTCGATATCATCCCCCATGGATACGATAGCGTGATCGAAGTTCCGTATGCCAAGCGAATTCAGAGTGGCCTCATCGATTGCATTGGCTTGTACAGCATGGGTCGCATAAGGACTGATCTTATTGATGTTTTCCTCGTCTTTGTCGATTGCAAGCACCTCAACACCCAGAGTGGAAAACTCTTCTACGATGCTGCCTCCGAATCGTCCTAATCCAATTACGACAAACTGCTTTTTCATGATAGTTCCTTCTCCCTTTGAACATAAAAAGACCATTCCTTGACAACACAAAGAATGGTCTGACTCGTTCATAAATTAGACCCTTCTCTCAATAAGCTTACGAGGTTAGCTGTCGGATTAGAGGATGAGAGTCCTCTTCGCATGTCTGCGATTCACCCCAAGATAATGAAAAAGTCCATTATCAATATGGTTCCCCCGCTCTTAAAAGATTAAGCAATAGGTTTATATGTTTCTGTATGATGTATTATAATTTACTCCCCTTTTTCTTGTTCGTCAATACGTTTTTTTTGTAAATTTTTTATGAAGAAAGAATCAGGTATTAGGTTTGGGAACATAAAAAAGACCTCTCCACGATGTGGTGGGAGGCTAAGAGTGAGACTTACTCCTTGGAACTGCGGATTTTCCGTTGGTAGAAGATGAAGATCGGAAGAGGAATGACGATCCAGCCGAAGCTTTTAATCAGTGTGTTCCAGGCTCTTTCCTTGTTGCGCTCTTTATCCTGTTTCACCACCATATCGTACTCCTTAAGCAAGTCCTCTTCGTCTATTTCCGGGGTGGAAATCGGTTTTCCGTTTTCATCATATTTGGTCTTGTTGGCAATTTTCATTTCCTTGTATTCCATAAAGCTTTGATAATAGCTTGGTGGCGAAACGATATCAGCGATTGCCATGAAGGCTGCGACACTACCTCCGATGGTCATCATTAAGGTCATAAATAGGATTAAATAGTAATATACCACTCTAATCATGCTTGCACCTCGACTTTTTTCTGAAGTAGTTTTTCTTGCATAGCTTCCTGCCATGAAAAGACAGATACCCAATAAAACAAGAATTAAAAATGGGATGAATAAAGCTGCTATACTCATGTTGATCATACAGTCCCCCTTTCTTACTATTAGGATATTGTGATATTAGGAGTAATAGACGCTCTGTAAAGTTAGAAACTTGCAAAAATTATTGTGAAAAGCATAAACTTTAAATGAGAAGATAGGTGTGTTCGGCAATGTATGAAAGGTGTGGGGCTAATGTGGACGTTATTTTTCATTCAATTTTCGGTTGCACTGATATTTTTAGGATTGGGATGGTTAATTCTTTTCAAAAAGGCATACGGACTTATCTCCAATTTCCATTCACGGCCTGAAGCAGAGAAAAAGCAGTTGATTCAAAATGGCTATCCTCAAAATGCAGGTAAAATGCTGATGGTTACAGGCCTGGGTATGCTGATCTTGATGCCTCTGCTATTCACGGATTTTGCCTACGCTTTGGAAGTTCAGATTGTTTTCATGCTTGTCTTGCTGCTCGGCGGGTTCATCTACCTGTCAAAGTATGAAGTGGCAGCAAAGAGGAAGAAAAGCTATTTCATCAGTTCATCCATATTCATCGTTACAATCGGGTTTGTGAGTGTTCTGACCTTTATAGGCTATCAGGATTTTCAGTTGGTGCATAAGGATGATACTTTTGAAGTAACTGGTGTCTACGGTGGTGAATGGCGCTATGAGGATGTACAAAGAGTGGAGCTTCTACAGGAAATGCCAAAGGTGGAAGTACGGAAAAATGGTTTTGGAATGCAGACGATGTCAAAAGGGCATTTTATAGTCAAGGGATACGGCAACAGCCTATTGTACATATATAAAGGAAATGCCCCATATGTGTATGTGGCAGTAGGAGACGAACACATATTCATTAATGCTAAATCGGAGTCCGAAACAAAAGAAAGGTTTGAGCAGCTCGTACAAAGGTCGAAACTTACCAACTAATACAAAGAAAAGGAATCGAATGTTATGACATATGTACTTCTTGTAGTAGGCTTTGCATTATTAATTAAAGGAGCGGATTTTTTCGTGGAAGGTGCGTCCAAAATAGCATCTCTTCTGCGAGTTTCTCCGCTCTTGATCGGACTTACCATCGTTGCTTTCGGGACAAGCTCTCCGGAGGCGACGGTCAGTATTCTGGCAGCCCTTGATGGCAGTGCCGAAGTTTCACTTGGAAATGTTATTGGAAGTAATATATTCAACATCACGCTCGTAGTAGGTATTACAGCGCTGATAAATCCCTTGAAGGTAGAGAGTGCCACTATCCGAAAGGAAATACCATTCACCCTGTTGGGAAGTATGGTATTGCTTGTAGTCATCAGTGACATTGCGTTACAGGGATTTAGTTCGAACCTGATAACGAGAAGTGATGGCTTTATTTTTCTATTGATATTCACGGTATTCATGTATTATATTTTCGAAGTTGCCAGAAATAATCGGGATCAAATGGAATCCGTTGAAGCAACAGAAAAAAGTCCTTGGGGAAAAAATGCAGTCAGAACCTTACTTGGTCTTGCCGCCATTATCTTTGGCGGGGAATTGGTCGTCCGAAACAGTACGGAAATTGCTGTCTCCCTTGGTATGAGTGAAACATTGGTGGGTCTGACAATTGTCGCTGTAGGAACATCCCTTCCTGAGCTGGTCACTTCCATAACGGCTGCAATAAAAAGGCAGAGCGAAATCGCCCTTGGAAACATTGTAGGAAGCAATATATTCAACATCCTCTTTGTACTTGGTGCATCATCTGTCATCGCCCCTTTACCCGTCAATAGTAAAATTTTTATGGATGTCTTTATTATGCTATTCCTGACTGTTGTGCTGCTAATATTTTCTCGTACAAGATACCGAATTGGTAAAATAGAGGGTAGTATCCTAGCCGTCGCTTATGTGTTATATTTAATTTTTATCATCTTACGAAATTGAGGTTTATTAATCATGGAAGAAATATTGTTGTTGTTTAAATATTTGCTTTTAGGTATTTTCCAGGGGATCACCGAGCCAATTCCCATTTCATCAAGTGGTCATGTAATGATTCTACAAGAACTGTTAGGTATGAGACTGGAAGGGTTGACATTTGAAATTGTCGTGAACTTTGCATCATTGCTGGCTATCCTGATTATTTATCGCGAATCCATCTCCCAGCTTTTCTTTGGTGCAACAAGGTATTTGGTTAAAAGGGATGAAGCGGATAAGGCTGATTTCCGATTCTCGGTATATCTTATTATTGCAACCATTCCAGCAGGTGTCATTGGCGTGCTGTTTGGTGATTGGATTGCTGCACAGCTCGATGATAACATTAAGATAATTGGAGTAACCCTTCTTGTAACAGGGGTTGCCTTGTTCCTGATCCGAAATCTGCGAGGCAGAAAGAATGATGCGGAGCTATCCCTAAAAGATGCCATCATCATCGGTTTGGCCCAGGCTGTTGCCCTGATTCCGGGAATCAGCAGATCAGGTGCGACCATTGTTGCCGCAATGGGTCTTGGCATGAAGCAGGAAACAGCATTAAAATTCTCGTTTCTGCTATTCATTCCTGTCAGTGTGGGAAGCATCATTTTAGCAGTTTCCGATCTCATTAATACCCCGAACCTAGGGGAACTTGCCCTGCCGTATACATTGGCATTCCTAGGTTCACTGGTTGCTTCTTATTTTTCTTTGAAATGGTTCATGAACATCATGGCAAAAGGGAATCTTGTTTACTTTTCCATCTACTGCTTTATCGTAGGAACTCTAGTAATACTATTTTTATAGATTGTAGGATAGAAGAAGCCTTTCATTTTAGGGGCTTCTTTTTTATGCTAATCAATAGACGGCTGATGTTAATTAAATTATCTAAAATTATTTATCTCGAAATGAGCAAATTAATAAAATGTTACATATACATATGCTATAATGGAGTTAAGTAACATTAGGGGGGTGTATTTTAGGAATGGAGTATGTGGAGGCCTTAAAGGATAAACACTATATACAAGCGATGAAAGAGTATCTTCTTAAGCATTCATTAAGGGATAACCTATTTTTTGTAATGGGTATAAATATGGGTCTTCGTGTAAGCGAGCTGCTTCAGCTTAAAGTTCAGGATGTGGTGGAAGGAGAGGAAAGCATCAAGGAGTTCTACTCAGGCAATGATGATTATTCTCCTTCCATCTATATCAACAATCAGGTAAGAGAGGCATTGACCTCCTATCTTCAAACAGTGGAGATGGAGCCGCATGATTATCTTTTTAAATCAAAAAAATGTGCATTACCCATAACTCGCCAGCAGGCGTATCGGATCATTAACCATGCCGCCAAGGAAGTAGGTGTGCCTGGAAAGGTGGGGACGCATACGCTCCGTAAAACATTTGGCTATCACGCTTATAAAAGCGGTGTTGCAATATCCATCCTTCAAAAGTATTTCCACCATACAACACCTTCTGAGACACTTCGATATCTGGGAATCAATAAAGCTGAAAACACATTGGTCAAGATTGATGTGAACTTATAGATTTAAGGGGGGAGACGATGATTTCTGGAGCATTTAATGTAGACTATTTTATTTTATTGATTGCAATGTTATTGATTGTTGGTGTCCTGACTACAAAATTCTCTGCCAGAATGGGTGTTCCTGCGCTTGTTCTCTTTATTATCGTGGGGATGGTAGCAGGTAGTGACGGACTTGGATTCATCTATTTTGATAATGCAAAATACGCCCAGCTTATCGGTGTATTTGCCCTTGTCATCATCCTGTTCGAGGGTGGTTTGCAAACCAAGTGGAAGATAGTGAAACCTGTCATCATCCCATCCTTATCATTGGCAACCTTTGGTGTTATCCTGACAACAACTATTGTTGCATTGGCTGCAAAGCTTATATTGGACGTGACGATGCTTGAGGCGTTCCTGTTCGGAGCCATCGTTGGTTCTACAGATGCAGCAGCCGTATTTGCAGTGTTGAAAGGGCAGAATATTAAAGAGCGCATGGGAGCGACCCTTGAGGCGGAGTCAGGTACCAATGATCCGATGGCTGTCTTCCTGACATTGGCATTCATCGAACTGATACTTGCACCTGAACCGAGCTACCTCGGATTTATCGGCAACTTTTTCTGGCAAATGGGTATCGGATTACTTCTTGGATTACTGTTAGGAAAGTTTGCTTCCTATGCCATCAACACGATTAATCTTGACTCGAGTGGACTATATCCGGTCTTTGCAATGGCGTTTGCGTTGCTCACTTATAGTGCCGCAGCATTAATGGGGGCAAGTGGCCTGCTTGCTGTATATGTGGCCGCTCTTATCATCGGAAATAGTGAACTGACGTATCGCCACTCCATCTTCCGTTTCAACGAAGGATTCGCATGGATGATGCAGATACTCATGTTTATCATTCTGGGACTATTGGTATTCCCTGGACAGCTGTTTCAATTGGATATTATCCTAAAAGGTCTGCTGATCTCCTTTGTCCTTATTCTTGTGGCAAGACCCGTGGCAGTATTCCTATCCACCATCGGTATGGATTTTGATACAAAAGAAAAGGTATTCCTATCATGGGCAGGTTTGCGCGGCGCGGTACCGATCGTGCTTGCAACTTTCCCGATGCTTGCAGGAATTCCGAACAGCCAACTATTTTTCAATGTGGTATTTTTCGTTGTATTGACATCCACCCTGGTTCAGGGATCCACCATCACCATGCTTGCTGCAAAGCTGAAGCTGATGGGTCCCAAGAAGGTTTCGCCACCTCATTCCCTGGAGCTCGTTTCCATTGGAAAGGCTAACGCGGAAATCATTGAGGTGGAAGTGGAGGACAATGCAAAAATCATCGGTCAGTCTCTAGCGGATATCAAGTTCCCTGAAAACACGCTGATCAATGCCATCATCCGTTCGGGCATACTTGTGACTCCATCTGGAGATACCGTCATTCGCGAAAAGGATTTTCTATATATATTAACTTCAAGAAAAAGTAAAAAGAAGCTTGAGGAGTTTTTGAAGGAAAAGAAAGCGGATGATGAGGATCATTATGGATCTGAGCAATTAAAAATGAAAATGTAGAGCATGAAGAGCCAGGTTTTCTCTGTGAGGGGGAGGACCTGGTTTTTTTAGTGGTTTTGGATGGAACGATGTCAGGTAAAGTGGTTTTGAGACCATGAAAACGTGAAGAAAGTGAATGGTGGTCTCAAAAAGCGATTTTGAGACCGCGAAAACGTGAAGAAAGTGGAATGGTGGTCTCAAAAAGTGGTTTTGATACCTTGAAAACGTGAAGAAAGAGTCAAGTCCTGGTTATTGTGTAAAATTGTAGGCAATGATTTCAACCCACTATTATTATTTTTTTGCGAAACTTCCATGGATTTTTTTCTTCATATCTGGGAAGGGATGTCAAAGGCTTTTCACTTTGACATCCCTTCCCAGATATGAAATTATCCATAATGGAAGTGAAGTAAAAAATGATTATGGTCTATCTACTAAGAAGTGTCTTTCTCTTCGAATAGATGGTTTCCTGATAGTACATTAGAACAGCACCAACTAAACGATAAGCAGATTGGGTATTCGGAAAAATACGAATTACCCTTTCTCTTCTGCGAATCTCTTGGTTTAATCGTTCTAAAGAGTTTGTGCTTCGGATGTGGCACCTGATATTTTGTGGAAAGCTCATATATTGGATGGTATCTTCGAAACCATCTTCAAAAATGGCAAGAGCTTTTTCAAACTTTGGCTCTGACCCAAACTGGCTCATCAATTCATCCTTAAATTGGCGAACATCTTCAATCGTGACAGCATCAAAGACTCGTTTAATCATCGTACGAATCTCAGCGGTATTCTTTTTAGGGAGTTTATTGATAATATTTCGTTTAAAATGAACATTACACCTTTGCCAGGCAGTTCCTATAAATTCGCGTTGTATTGCATTCTGGAGTCCTTGATGGGCATCAGAAATGACCAGTTTTGGAGACTGAAGACCCCGTGACTTGAGAAGTTGAAAGAAACGGCTCCAGCTCTCGAAGCTTTCAACATGGTCAACACTCAAACCAAGTATTACACGTGTGTTTTTCTCTGTAATTGCCGTCGCAACATAAACAGCTTTTGAGACAACACGGTGGTGTTCACGCACTTTTATATACATTGCATCCACAAAGAGAAAAGGGTAGTACGTTGTATTCAAGGGCCGCGTGGCCCATTCGTTAACTATAGGGTCAAGCTTCTGCGTAAGTGAAGAGATAAACGATTTGGATACATTTTTACCACAAAGCTGTTCTACTATATTGGTCACTTTCCGAGTGGAAACTCCATTAATGACCATCTCCAACATGGAGAGCACCAAGGCTTGGTCACACCGGGCATACTTTTCAAAAACAGAAGTAGAGAATTCCCCATTACGTGTTCGTGGAACCTTCAAAGTTATGTTACCAATGCTCATCAATAGTTCGCGATCGTAGTAACCGTTTCGGTAGTCACGGCGCTCAACAGCACGTTCATATGGGGCAGCATGTAAAAATTCATCCCTTTCCTTTTCCATAAACTCGTTCAACACCAATACAATAGCTGATTTAATCACCATATCAAGATTGGAATTCATAATAGCTTCTTTTAATACGTCAACATTAAGGTTAAACTGTAATTGAGTCATCTTTATTCCTCTTTTCATTGTTTATCGTGGTTGAAAACAGTGTTGCCAAGAGTGAATAAAATGACTCTTTTTTTTTACACAATTATATGGACTTAATCGAAGAAAGTGGAATGGTGGTCTCAAAAAGCAGTTTTGATACCATGAAAACGTGAAGAAGATGGAATGGTGGTCTCAAAAAGTGGTTTTGATACCACGAAAACGTGAAGAAAGTGGAATGGTGGTCTCAAAAAGTGGTTTTGAGACCATGAAAACGTGAAGAAAGTGGAATGGTGGTCTCATACCTACTATAACTCAAGAAGACCAGTTCAATTGCACTGGTCTTGTTGAGTTATATTTTCAGAATTTTAAAATAAGAGATATTTTTTGTGTAACTTCTATGCTTCTCCATACCTTGCTATATATTCAACGAGTTAGTTGGGACTCTCTATATTTCCATAACTGTTCCCATAGCCTGGTCCGTATCCGCCGCCGAACCCAGGACCACCGCCGCCGAACCCGGGACCACCGCCACCGAACCCAGGACCACCGCCACTGAACCCGGGACCACCGCCGCCGAACCCAGGACCACCGCCGCCGAACCCGGGACCACCGCCACCGAACCCAGGACCACCGCCAGCGAACCCGGGACCACCAAAGCCAATTCCAGGGCCACCTCCATAACCAGGGAAGCCACCATATCCAACGGGATACCCTCCGTATCCTCCACCGAATGGCCCGCCAAATTGATTAAAAAGTGCACTGCCGACAAGCCCTCCGACTAATCCACCAATTAGAGGAAATCCAAATCCGCCAAATCCACCGATTCCGCCAGGACCACCAAAGCCGCCAGGACCACCAAAGCCGCCTGGGCCACCAAACCCACCTGGGCCACCAAACCCTAATCCTCTAGAACGGAAAGCCAAGGGAGATGGACCATTCCAACGATGTGCTATCATAATTCTCCTCCTCTCGCGTAGGTCTACTTGGTATACTATGTACAAATGTCCAATCGGTGCCCGACCAATGAACACTCCTCTTAAATCAGCAAAAAACAGCTCCTCTTAGAAAAGAGAAGCTGTCAGGTACCATTCAGGTTAAGAAGCGATATGCTGTTGTTTTACTAGAATCTTTTTGTCGGCCTTCACTGTACTGGAAGCATGCTGATAGGCGCAATAGACCAGGAACACAGAGACAAGCATATAGCCGAGCGCAAACTCCGGTGAAGCGTTGAATGCAAGCTTAGGTGCATGCATGAAGCCAACGAAAGAAAGAAGTGCTCCAACAAGTGAAAAGACGGCAGCTTTTCTGAACTGCTGATCGATTACATAAACTGTGATGGAGCCTATCACAATTGCCGTAAACATCGCCCCTTGACCGAGTGGAACGATTCCTTCAGAAATGCCTGCCACCACTTCTCCTGCAGCATTATTGAAGCGTGTCATCACGTAGTTGGCAAAATAAGGGAGCGTTGCAATTGCCACTGCTGGGAAGTATTTTTTCTCATTGGATTGAAAGGCTGTAGCCACCATGGATATTCCGACGAAAACAAGAATCGGAGCAACGGCTGCTAATGGAATGATGGCGGCCATTGCAGCGATGACGCCTGTTACCGCTGCTACGCCAAAGACAAGGGCATTCAGGATGCTGTAGCCTCGACCTGCTCCCATCCATTTCGAACCGACTGTTGCGATATATACGGTTGTAGGGAATAGTCCACCGAATACTGCGCCAAGCATGGTTCCTACCCCATCCACAGCCTGACATTCACGCACGTCATAGGAATCTCCTGTAGCTGCCATGGCATCAACATTGTTCATCGTTTCAATTGCATTATATAAAGTGATTGGTAGAATGATGGCTAACAGGCCGATTAGAGCACCGAACAAGTAAGTCATTCCATCAAATGCTGCAAGTGTTGGCAATAATGGATAAAAGCCGATATTTGCAAGGCCTTCACTTATTTTTCCGGGAGATTGATAGCCCAAAGTGAAAGCAAGAATGGTACCGATGATAACTGCAAATAAAGAGGATGGGATATTGAACGGCATGGACATCTTTCCGACAACCCCAACGATGATAATGACGAGTGCAACCAGACCCACTACAGGGATGGAAAAGGTGTTGAACAGCATTTCCCCTGCTATAAATGTCAAGGCAACCCCTGCAAGGGCACCAAGCATCGCTGCTCTAGGAAGCTGATTACGGACCCAGTTGCCTGTAAAGCTTACCAGGGTTTCCACAAGTCCACTCAGGAAAGCTGCTCCCACTGCAATTTTCCATGCAAGTTCAGGATCATTGGTCAGTGTTTTGGCTGGAACGAGAACACCAAATAAAAAGACGAACATGACTGGTGTACTTATCCCATAAGAGAGGGCGGTCACATCGGTCCGGCCTTCTTTTTGTGCAAGACGGTTTGCCATGTAAGCATAATAGAGATTTCCGACCATCACGGCTACTGCAGCACCAGGAATGACTTTTCCGAATACAATGCTTGCAGGAAAGCCCAAGCCTAGCATGGTAACAGCGATGATGACGAAATTTGCCAGGTTATTTTGAAAGAGCGCAAAAAATGCATCTGTGTCTTCTTTTTTATACCAAGGGTAGTTTACCGTTTTTGTGGACATGCACAATACCTCCAAATAGAAATTTTATTAGCTATGGACAGCGTCCTTCTGAAGAAACGTAACGGATTCATTGTCCAAGCTTTCAATCCTTGCCAGCGATTCAACACGGTAGCCTGCTGATTCCAGCTTTTCTCTGCCAGGCTGAAAGGATTTTTCTATGACAATCCCAATACCTGCTACAGTTGCACCAGCCTGTTTCACTACATCAACCAAGCCAAGTGCTGCCTGACCATTTGCCAGGAAATCATCAATGATCAGGACGGTGTCATCCTCATGCAGAAATTCTTTGGCAACGGTAATTTCACTAGTTTCCTGTTTAGTGAAGGAATAGACGCTGCTTGTATAGAGATTATCCTGAAGAGTAAGTGATTTCTTTTTTCTGGCAAAAACCAGTGGTGCATTAAGCTCATGAGCGGCGAAGAAACTCGGTGCGATTCCTGATGATTCGATCGTAATGACCTTGGTGATACCACAGTCATTAAATCTATGTGCAAATTCCTTTCCAATCTCGATCATTAAACCGGTATCTATCTGATGGTTTAGAAAGGAGTTAACCTTCAGTACCCCACCTGGAAGAACAGTGCCTTTTTCTTGAATGGCTTTTTTCAAAGCTTCCATCTCGTTGCCTCCTAAAAATGAATAAATAAAAACCCGAAAGCTGGTTGGCACTGTACTACAAGTGACCACCAAGACTTTCGGGTTTATTAATGGAAAATAAACAATACAAGCGCAGCAGGGAATGACTGTTGCTGACTTGTACCATGTCAGGGTATCACCCGTAGTCAAGCCATTTACGGTAGCTTGGTAGAGACTTGTAGGCCATATTCCCACTATTATACGAGTTTCTAATATGAATTTGTTTGGATTATGTAGCGATTATATCGGAAAATCAGAAAAAAAGAAACCCCTGAAAAGTAAAAAGCGAATTAAAATATAAAATATAAGTAAAATAATTCGGTTTTTGCGTAAGTAGGAAAAGTGGATAAGAAAAAAACGCTCCAGTGAGAAAGAATCACCGGGAGCGTTTTTTACGCATCAATCGCATCTTTAAGCTTTTTCATTTCCATCATCAAGTCTGCTTTTTCCAGCTTGTACTCTTTTGCAATGTCGCGGAAGGATTGACCATCTTCCTTTTTCTTCAGAACATCCTTCAGCTCCACTCCTGCAAGCTTTGAGACAATGGAAGCTTTTACGAGATTATGAAGCTTTGCACCATCTTCAAGGTAGCCATTCAACTCCGCTTCCTCTTTACCAAGATAAGTTGCCAAGTAGGGCATTACCTTGTCTTTATTTTTCTCCAGATAGAGATGGTGTTTCTTCCAGTCATGATGATGCTTTACTTTAGTTGGGTCCAGGCCAAAATGAGTGGCCGTTTCTTGCCATGACTTACTGTTTTGATGGAATGCAAGAATCTCTTCCGCCTCGACATTTGCTTCTTTGGAAAGCTTCAGGGCAACAAAGATATCATGCTTGGAGTAGCCAAGTTTGATTAATTCTTCCATCTTTTCTTTTTCTCCGGCTTCCCATTCCATTTTATGTTTATGATGCTCTGCTGGGTGATTGGCGTGATCCTCAGCATGGACCATAGAGTATGCTCCGACAGTTGATAAAAGCCAGCAAGTAATCAAACTGAATACTAATTTCTTCAACAGATACCCTCCTTAAGATTTATCTTTCTTAACTTGTCCAAATTATATTAAAAAATGCAATTATTTCCTTATTCTCATAGTACTTTTCTCATCTGAGGAAAATCGTCAGTGGGAATCACGAATAAAAGTCCAAATAGAGTTGCAACTTTCCCAATAGCTACCGAAGAAAACTTGTTCTATGATAGAAGATGAGGCTATAGAACTAAAAAAAAGTAATTTTTTTCTAAAAATATGGATCTTGCAGAGGGGGAGATTGCTTGAGAAAAGTAGCATTGCTCGTTTTTTTCATTAGCATTATCGCAGTTGCAGCGGGTATTGTTCATCATTATGACATCTACTCCTTACAGCACTCCGAAGCAGACATACAACATTTCCTTCATGAATGGTATAAAGAAGATGAGCCTTTATTGTTGGAGATACATACCATCGATCAATCCACCACTGTTATTGCAACCTACTTACATAAAAAGGATACCATCGGTGCGATGATTTTTGAAAAAGGAATGAACCGGCAATTAAAGTTGAAGAGCGTTCTGGATAATCAAGCTTTCTATTCAGAGCTTGTTGAAACGAATAAAGGGACCTATGCTTTTTTCCTTGGAGAAAACCGTGACTTGGCCATTAAGACCATTCTTACTGATATTAAGGGAGAAAACGAAGTTAAGAAAATAACAGTACCTCCTCAAGCGTACTTTACTAAGATTGAAAAAGCGGAATCCTTTATAAAAAGCGGATCTTCCCCCGTTTACTATTACAAAACCCTGCAGGGAGCAATAGATGCTTCATTGGAACATGCCGGGATGGAGCTGTTGTTTATGGACAGAGTGAATCAAACCTATATGCTTCATTCCCTTGAAAATAATAAATTGAATACTGTTTTGGGCAGCTTTGAAATTGCAGAGGAAGGCTATCGAATAGCGTCTGAAAGAGAAAGGGATACCTATTCGATGGAGGGAGAGAAGACTTTTTGCTTTGAAGAAAAACAGGTAACAAGTGCAGATGGTGAGTTGACCTATATTCATGGGCTTATTCCGAATATGGGGGAAGTGCAAAAAGTGGTGTTGGAGGTGGAACTCGAGGATGAGATGATTTTCCAGGCCGCAAGCGATGTGAAGAATCAGCAATTTCTGCTGCATGTTGAAATCCCTGAACACATTATTAAAGGGGGAAAAGTGGTGAGAAAATTTCATCTTTATGATGGAGAGGGGAAATTTCTGGGGACGGAATTGAAATTATGAGGGAAATGTTTTGGTAGGTGAGCTGGAAAACCAGCTTCTTTTTTTTCGGAACTTTCCCCGCCTACAATACGTATATTCGATGTAGAGACTTAAAAGGAGGGGTATATATGATGACAGACAATATGGGGATGCCTGGTGGATTTTTTGCAGGGGATTTTCTTTTTCAGCTATTTCCGATCTTTTTTATTATCGTTCTCGGTATCATTCTTTTTTCTTTTTTTCGAGGCATCAAAGAGTGGAGCAGCAATAATCAGCAGCCGAAACTGAGTGTAGCAGCAATTCTCGTAGCCAAGCGGACAAGGGTAAGAAGACATGGGGGAACTCATAATCATGATCATCATCACCATTCTCAAACATCCACTGATTATTTCTGCACATTCGAAGTGGAAAGCGGAGACAGGATGGAGTTCATGATGAAGGAAGGTGCCTTTGGCTTATTGGCAGAGGGAGATAAGGGGAAACTGACTTTTCAGGGTACAAGATTTCTTGATTTTGAGAGAAGAGGTTGATTTGGTCTTAATTTTGGCATGAAAAAGACCGCCCTTATTTATAGTAAAAGGTGCGGTCTAGCTTTTTGCCGGCTCTTCACTTGTATAAATATGTTTGTAAACGGAAATGTTTTGCAGAATACTGATAACCATCAAGGCAAACATTACCCAAAAGTAACCGATGTCTTGTATGACAAATGCTATGACAGAGGCAACTAGCATTAAAAAGCTTGCCATGATGCTGATAACAAAGATAATTTTACTTAACCTCAACAGTCCATCCCCCGTCCATGAATAAATATTAAAAATTGGAAAAATGTATGTAACGGTTTATAGCCTAAAATATAATAATTGCACGTTTACTATTATACACGATATTGATATGACTCTTCATTAAATTTTTATAAAAACTAACTTTAGCAATGGCTAACCTTAAAACGTAAGTGAAAGCTTGAAAGTTCTAATATTCATGAAAAAAATGAGCTAAGAAATAATGAGTTAAGATTCGTTGATTTTCACGAGTTCGTGAATGTCTTTTAAATACTCCTCCTCTGTTTCATGACGAATCCAACCGATCTGTGGTACAAAGGTGGAAGTACCCTTTCGCAGGATTTTTCCCTCTTTATCCTTTTCTTCAAAATCAATGACAATAGTTTGGTTGAAGGTTTTTGCCGGTGTTTCCAAGGTAGAATCAATGGAGCGAATGTGGTAGGAGATGGACACGCCCAAGTCTTCCAGATTTTCTGTCCATTTGTTTCCAACCTCAAGAGGATATGCGATGATTTTGGTCTTTTGAAATTTTTTAATATCCTTGGCAGTCCAATCTTTAGGGAAATCCTCTGATAGAACCACATATCCATAAATTCCGTCCTTCAGTTCTTCATAAAAATTATTGGTTTCGGAAATTTCTGTTGAATCAAGTTTTTGGACCGTTTTTACCTGTACAATTTTGCTGTCCGGTACTTGGCTGTACAGTACACGATATTCCGTATGCTCTTTATCTTCCACATAACGCAAAAAAGTATAGTCCCCTGATACCGGCAGAAGGGGAGCTTTTTCTGCTTGCCCTTTATCTGCGGAAGGATCTATATTCTTTGTGCTGCATCCAGCAAGTAAGGTTACACTAACACAAAATGCGAAAAGGAGTAGATAACATTTTCTCATTTTTTGCTCCTCCAAAATAGATAGATATTGTTAGTGTAACCATTTTTCAGTATTACATTATAGGGTCACCCCTAATTGCTCCAAAAACGGGCTTGCATCTTCCTTAAAGTAGTAAAACATCGGATTCTTTTTCTGCTCATTAAAAAGAAGCATATAGGGCCGTTCCCCGTTTGGAAAAATGAAGATGACTTCTTTCACAGGATCCTTGACAAGAATATTGTTAAGATTAATGGTGGAATCGAATGGAACCTTGACCATGATACCTGATCTCGGTGTCGCATTTATCTTTGGAAATAGGGATTCAACACTTCTCACTAGCCTGATGGCCTCATTTTTTTTATCTTCATCAAGTGGAATGGACTTTACCACCTTGCTTTGTGCTACGTCAAATACTTCTATTTGAATATCCGTTTGAGCAAAGGTCTGTTGGCAAAGAATCAAGCAGGCCGAAAAAAGAAGGAGTGAAATTTTTTTCATCATTATTCACCTCTTCTTTAGTATGCACGGTCCCATTCCATTTATCAGTCTTCGTGCCCCAAAAAGCGGTAGCCTATATATAATATGATCATGCAAACTAAGGTGATCGCAAGTAGGTCATATCCTACACAAAAGCTTTGGATGCAAAAAGAGTTCATCTTCATTCCCCCATCCTATTAATAACGGCATCATATTCCCCCTTGATAAAGTGTATGGGTGCATGCAAATGCTCAGCACCAGAATAAAAGAAAACGCTTACAATATGAGGATAATAAAAGGTCGAGCCGTCAGGGGATGAAGTTTCAAACCCTTTGGTCGACCACTTTTATTCCTCTTTTTCCTTTTCCTCTTGTATCAGCTCTTCAAGAAGTGCTACCGCTTCTTCTTTATCATAAGTGAACATAATCATATCGTCCGTCAAATAACCAGTGTATTCGAAAATGGCATAGGCAGGAGTCTGCTCAAAGTTGTAACGGGAGTACTTTTCATTAGCTTTCGCAAGCCCCACGATCACTTCGCCATTTCTTAATATCAGATCGATATCTTCTATTTCAGACAGAGAAGCATCCTCTTGCTGTTCTACCACTTCCACAAAGGAATACCGCTGCTTGATCTCAGGAGGTTGGCCACATGCTGTAAGAAAAAGGAGGAACACAGAGAGAAGAAACAGTTTCTTCATCATCAGTCACCTCATTCATTTTGACAATCATATATACGATTCGACAAAAAGCAAGAAAATCCTTTTTGAATTCCAAAATACTTTTTGATAGCCCGGATGCTTGTTTCTTTTTTATGGTGATTATTAAGGACTTGCTTTCATACATATAAAGGACAACATACCAAAAAAGAGGCGTGATAAATGGAACATTTCTTTCTATCTGTTTTTGAGCTTTTTACTGGATTGGGTGTACTTGGTATTGCACTTGGATTGATGATTGAGATTATCCCCAGTGAAATTGTGCTTGGATATGGGGGCTATTTGATTTCCAAAGGTGAGGTAGGATTTCTGGCCGCTACAGTAGCTGGGGTAGTGGGGGGGACATTTGCCCAGCTATTTTTATACTGGGCTGGGAGCATGGGCGGAAGGCCGTTTCTCGAAAAGTATGGAAAGTTTGTATTCATTCATCCGAAGCATCTTGATGTATCGGAAAGATGGTTTCAGGAATATGGCCCGATCGTCATTTTTACGGCCCGTTTCATTCCTGTAGTAAGGCACGCCATCTCCATCCCCGCTGGTATTGCAAAAATGAGATTTCTCCCTTTTTTATTTTATACGGTAGCAGCGGTGATACCTTGGACCATTCTATTTTTATTTCTGGGTTTCCAGCTTGGGGAGAATTGGCGGGAAATCAAACAGAGCGCACAGCCTTTGATCATTCCGATCATGATCCTGATCATTCTTGGAGCCATTACTTATTTTGTGTTCGATCGTAAGAGAGGGTAGAGGGGGGAGCTATTTTGTCTAAAATAGAGGCATTCATACTTGGCATTATTCAAGGGTTGACAGAGTTCCTGCCAATTTCAAGTACAGGACATCTGTATTTGGGCAGAAATCTTTTTGGGCTACAGAAAGCAGGCCTCTTACTGGATACCATGCTGCACTTTGGAACATTGGTCGCCGTGTTGTACTTTTACAGGGAAGAGTTTGCAAAAATTATCCGCAATCCCTTTCATAAGCTATCCTTTCTATTGATTATCGGGACCATTCCTGCGGTTGTCATAGGATTGACTTTTAAGGATTATTTTGAGGAGATTTCCAAAACAGGGGTTACCATCGGATGGGAATTTCTGATCACAGGAGCATTTCTATGGTTTGCAGACAGCATCAAACAGGGCGCTAAGAAAATGGAGGATATTTCGTGGAAGGATGCTCTCTTCATCGGCTCTTTTCAGGCTGCCGCGATTTTTCCTGCCATATCACGCTCTGGACTGACGATTGTGGCTGGTTTATTCCGGAAGCTGGATCGTGAAACAGCGGCATACTTTTCCTTTCTGCTATCCACTCCAGCCATCGCGGGCGCTGTATTCCTTCAGACTGTGGAGGTCGCACAGACAGGTAAAGAGGATATTTCTCTTCTGGCCTTGATGGTCGGCATACTTTCCTCCTGCCTTTTTGGCTATTTTGCCGTCAAATGGATGATCAATTATTTAAAAAAGCACTCCTTGCGAATGTTTGCGGTGTACGTATGGATATTGGGCATGGCAATCATTGCCCTGCAGTATTTTAAATTGTTCTAGTTGTTGACAGGCGCAGTTCTAATAGTAAGATGGAGTTATGGTTGTAATTACCAATTGTAATGCCGATGTCTTAATATTGGAGTGAGTATATGGATCAGGAGTCCAAAATTGACGCGCTGGAAGAGAAGCTGAAAGTCTTGGAACAAGAGCTATCACTTTTGCAGGCGAAGGTGAAGAACATAGAGGAAAGTCCAGTGGAGGCTGGTTTCAGGAAAGCACCGATCAAGCAAGCTGCGCCTATTCCACCTTCAGATATAAGTGGAAGACAGGAATCGTTTATCAAAAGGAAGGCGATACCCGAGCCTTTTAAAACAGAACCGAGGGACTGGGAAAAGATCCTGTTGCAAACCTGGCTTCCCCGTATTTTCATTTTCGTATTTATTGTCGGTGTGGTATGGGGCTTTAAAGCGGCATCAGATTATGGCTGGTTAAATGATTGGGTCAAGATTAGTCTTGGCTATCTTACATCAGCGGCTTTCCTTTTTATCGGATACAAGCAGATGAATCATAAGCGGGAAGTATTGGGGCAGGTCCTGCTTGGTGGCGGCATAGCGGTGCTGATCCTTGCCACTTTTGCCATGCATAGTCTATACAGCATGATTGGACCGATATCGGCTTTTATCCTTCAGGTGATATGGATCATTGGCGGCGTCTGGTTGACCACGCGATTTTCCTCTCAAGCACTCGCAATCATCAGTGTGGTAGGAGGATTTCTCGTACCGTTTTTGATCGAGAGCACCAATCCGTCCAGCTACATTTTCGTCGGATATGAAACTGTGCTATTCCTTGTGTTTCTGTTTCTTGCCATTCGGCTTCGGTTTCTTTACTTGTATGTGGCATCCTTTTTATTATTAAATGGAGCTTTACTTTTTTATTATGCATTTTCTCCGGAAGTGGAAGGAAGCTATCTGCTGCCGACTGCCATTATCATTCAGCATGCAGTACTCCTGTATTTCTTCCTGACAACGGAGCATTTCATGAAGATACAGGCAGGCACGGTATTTAGTAGTGTATTTATTACGTACACATGGGTGTATGGAATATTCCAGGACCTTTCCATTACCCTTTATCTGCTTTTTGGAATTGCAACATATGCAGTATTGAGTTTCCTTTGGAAGCAGCAGAAGCATAAAGTCGATCAGCTTGCTATTAACGGATTATTGTTTATGTTCTTCTTTTTCTTCCATTTCTTTTCAGATGAATATTTGGGAGCCTTGCTTCTGCTCCAGGGTATGGGTGCGTTTTATGCAGCTTTCAAATACAAAAGCTTGGCGAGTAAGGTGCTGTCTGTATTTATCTTCCTGATAGGGACGATGATGGTATTAGTGGATCCAATTATGGAACCTGTATCCTTCGAGTCGGTACAGTGGCTGATTCTATTGGTGACGTTTGTACTCGGGATCTGGGTTGTCTGGCAGTTTAATCAGGATGTGCGGAAACGGACCTTGACCATTGGGGGTCTGCTTTTCACCTTCTTTTCGTTGGTGTTTGTTACTCAGCTTACGATGGCGATGACAAGTGATCTGGCCTATGAAAACCAGACCCTATGGCTTAGCTTTGCCTGGATGACCCAAGCGGTTGTTTTTATTGGACTGGGCATATGGAAGAGGTTCAATCTTGCAAAATATATCGGTGTCGGATTATTGGTATTGACGCTCGTAAAGCTGATTCTGCTGGATCTACCGTTTATTTCTATTCAGTTCAAAGCGATTCTTTTTATTGCTTTGGGACTGATTGGGCTGATAGCTTCGAGGGTGTTCTATAAGAAGAAATAAAGTGGGGGAGCCTGCAGCTGGAGAGGATTTTCCAGGTGTGGGCTTTTTTATGTGCCGTCACCCGAAGGTATTTGCCTGTTAGGCAGTACGAAAAGGAGTGATACGTGCCGTCACCTGCAGGTATTTGTCTGTCAGGCGGTACGAAAAGGTGCGATTCGTACCGTCCCCCGAGGGTATTTGTCTATCAGGCGGTAAGAAAGGTAGTGATACGTTCCGTCACCCGAATGTATTTGTCTGTTAAACGGCACGAATCTGAGTTTTCATCCCACTACCATACCCCCAGCAATAAGACCTGACCGATTATCACACAAAAACGACTTTTCTCGAAAAATTCTGTTAAAATAAATATATACATACATAAAACTCTTTATTTTTCGCACCAAATCAAGGGGGAATGTCGATGTTTAAGGATATAAAATCACGAAATAAGCCATTTGTTTTACTACAGCTGCTTTTGTTTTTTTCTGGACTGATTTTTGGTGGTATTGGTGTCTACACAGATAACACATTGTATCTCGGATGGATGTTCTGTCAGGTAAGCCTGGCTTTTCTCATGAGGGGCCTGGAAGTCTGGCTCTCACACAAGCAGCAGTATATCGGCTATGTGGTGTTGGGAGTAGTGTATCTGAGTGTATCCATTTTCTTTTATCCTGTTTGGTGAGAATAAAAAGCCGGTAGCGAGTAACTCAGCTACCGGCTTTTAACTATAAATTTAAAGCTCATCAAATCCATTGTCCACAACATTCACTTTTGTATACTGCCGGGATTTCTGTTCAAAAAAGTCTGATTTGCCAAGGTCAACCTCCTCGTAGGCCTTGATCCATTTCAAAGGGTTGGTCCTGTATCCTTCGAAGGGGCGCGCGTAACCGAGTTGATTACATCGTACGTTGGCATAGAACCTAATATAAGCCCCAACTTCCTCTATATCTATCCCTGCAATTTTATCTCCCAGGATATGTCTTGCCCAGTCGATTTCAAGCTCTGCTGCCTGTACAAAGGTTTGTGTAACAAAGCTTGCCAATTCACCTGTATCATATTCCGGATACTCCACCAGCACCTCTTTGAAGATTTTCACGAATAGGTCCACATGTATCTGCTCATCCCGGTTGATGTAATTGATCATGGTGCTGGATGCGACCATTTTCTGCTGTCTTGCCAGATGATAGAAAAATGCGAATCCCGAATAGAAAAACAGTCCTTCCAAAATGACATCATAGACGATCGAATGAAGAAAGCTCTCCACATCCGGCTTTTCTGCAAATGCGGCATATCCATTTGTGATAAAGTCGTTTCTTTTTCGGAGTGTCGGTTCAGTCCGCCAGTATTCAAAAACCTCTTCCTGTTTTGTCCGGGAAACCAGACTTGACAATACATAGGAATAGGAATGGTTATGAATGACCTCCTGCTGGGCGAGCATGATCATCAGTGCATTCAAGCTGGAATCGGTTAAATAGTCCGCCACTTTTCCTGCGTAATCCGTTTGTATGCTATCCAACAATGCAAGAAGTCCGATGATTTTCAGGAAGGCATCCTTTTCGTCCGATGTAAGATCGGGAAACTGTTTGATATCCTGGGACATATTTATTTCAAATGGTGACCAGAAGTTTGCCAGCATTTTTTTGTATTTGGGATAGGCCCAGGAAAAGGCGACATCGTCCCAGTTCAGCACGTTCGAGCTTTGGCCGTTTATTATTTTCGTCGATCGGTTTGGAGCGGTTGCGTCCATCAGTAATCGAGAAGTCAGTGAAGCAGTCATCATTGTTTCCCTCCTAAGTTATCAGCTTGCGCAAGAATCGCATTCTTCTATTTCCTTTGACGTGGACCTGACATAGTAGGTAGTCTTCAATCCCTGCTTCCATGCATCCAGATGCAGATCAAGGAGCGCCTTTGCTTTGATTCCATTGGTCACATACAGATTAAACGATATCGCCTGGTCAATATGCTTCTGTCTGGCCGCGTTCTGGGCGATGCTCCAATGCTGGTCGATATGGTAGGCAGATTTATAGAACCATGTGGTGCTTGCATCCAAATCAGGGGCAGTCACTGGAATTTTGTAATCCTTTTTTTCCTCGGAGTACACTTTCAGGAAAATGGGATCGATGCTTGCTGTGCTGCCTGCGATGATTGAGGTGGTAGCATTAGGGGCCACTGCCATGAGATAGCCGTTTCGGATGCCGCTTAAAGCTATTTGCTCCTGTAAGCCTCCCCAATCAAAAAGATCATCTGTTTGATAACCTCTTTTACTGAAATACTCTCCCGTATGCCAATCGGAGCCTTCAAATGCTGGGTATGCCCCTTTTTCCTTTGCTAAGGCTGCACTTGCCTGAATCGTATAAAAGGCGATTTCTCTATAGAGTGAGTCTGCAAATTGTACCGCATCTTCACTTTCCCATTTGATTCCCTGCAAGGCAAGAAGATGATGCCACCCGAATGTTCCCAAACCAATTGCACGGTATTTCTCATTGGTCAGCTTTGCTTGAAGGACCGGAATGTTGTTAAGATCAATGACATTGTCGAGCATACGAACCTGAATAGCTACCAATCTTTTTAGGACTTTAGCAGGGATAGCCCGCGCAAGATTGATGGAGGAGAGGTTGCAAACAACAAAATCTCCAGGGGTTTTCACCGTCACAATCGCCCCGTCCTTTACAAATTGCTGGTTCATGGTGGTAGCACTTTGATTCTGGGTGATTTCTGTACAAAGGTTGGTGCAATAGATCATCCCAAGGTTATGGTTGGGATTCATACGATTGACCTCGTCGCGATAGAACATAAACGGACTTCCTGTTTCAAGCTGGCCACGCATGATGCTTTTCATCACATCGATGGCTGGTACTTTATCATGATGCAGGGAAGGGTGGTGCACACACTCCCAATATTTATCACGGAAGCTGCCAGCGCCCTTTTGTTCATCAAAAAAATCCTCAAGCGAATAGCCCATCACATTTCTCACTTCATGCGGGTCGAACAGATACCAGTCGCCTCGGCTTTCCACCTGTTCCATAAATACATCGGGGAGGCAGACACCGGTAAATAGATCATGGGTACGCACCCGCTCATCGCCGTTATTGAGCTTGCTGTCGAGAAAGGAGAAAATATCCTTATGCCAGACATCCAAGTATACAGAGATGGCCCCTTTGCGCTGTCCCAGTTGATCTACACTTACAGCGGTATTGTTCAACTGCTTCATCCAGGGAATGACCCCGCTCGATACACCCTTGAAGCCGCGGATATCACTTCCTCGGCTGCGGATCTTTCCTAAATACACGCCGATTCCGCCACCTGACTTTGATAGATTGGCAATATCTGTGTTACTGTCATAGATTCCTTGTAAGCTATCATCCACCGTATCGATGAAACAGCTCGATAGCTGGCCATAGCTTTTCCCGGCATTGGAGAAGGTGGGTGTCGCGACCGTCATATACAGATTGCTGAGTGCCCAGTATGCCTCTTTTACCAGAGCAAGACGATTGTTTTCTTCCTTGGCCATCAAGGTCATCGCAATAATCATGAACCTTTCCTGCGGCAGCTCCCATAGAGCCTTGTTGTAGCCACGGGACAGATAACGGTCTGCCAGCGTCTTGAGGCCGATGTATGTAAAAAGCTTGTCTTGCTCCGGATTGATGGCCTTTTCCAATTCCTTTATTTCTTCAATGCTATATGAATCCAGAAGTGAACGATGAAAAATGCCTACTTCCACCAAGGAATGCAAAAGGTAGTGAAAATTATCATAGGGTCTATCTGTGCCACGTGTCTCACATGCTTCTTCATATAATTGTTTCAAAAGGATACGTTCGGCAACAAAGGTCCAATCTGGCTCACTCTCCGAAATGTAGCCAATCGCCTCCAAGGTAAGATGCTTATAGATTTCCGTATTTTGGCTTCCAACCAGCTTATCTGTTTTTTCATTGAAGGATTCTGTTTCCAAGTGGGGGAATTCTTCCAATATACCAAGGATCCAATCCTTGCTGTCCAATGCCTTGTTCGTATTATTTAAAGTTGAAGTAATCATTAGCCGTTCACTCCGTTTCGCAATAATAAAAGGCTGTTTTCGCATACATTGTTGCTTTTGACGTATCCAACGCAAACACGTAACATTACTTGCTTTCGTGCTCTTTTCCCATGTAGTAGAATTATTTTCTTTTGAATAATACAGGGAAATATGCTGTAAAAAATCCAAATGCCGATTTTTTACGGACATAAGCAATAAACTTTACGAAAAGAGCCTAATAAAAAAAATCCACCCAGGATTGAGTGGATCAAACGATATTAGAATACGACATGGAAAATACCTCCAACTCAATAGAGAAGGGGTATTGATTCATGCAAGCTTCTAGCACCGTTTCATCATCTCAACTCCCGAAGAATAAGAAACTAGTTCGAAAAGGCAGGTCTCCTGACTTGTGCTTCTTCCTACATTGACCCTTCCCATATAAGAGCCGTTAAGCCTACTTATACAGTGGTGATTCAATTCGTCAGCACTTACAGTTGCGGGGACAGTCCCGGATTTTCACCGGATTCCCTATTAAGTCTTGTTAAAGACACCTTTTTCGCAATAATACTATATATAGTTATTTTATATATTCAAATAACTGTATTTTGTGTTTTTGTGATAAATCTATCATAATCCATCTTTAAGTATATTACAATCAAAAAATAAAAAAAGAGCTGCAATAAGCGCGGCTCCTATTTGTTCAATTGGAAATCCTGGAGAATTTGTTCGATGGACCCTGTAATCTGGATATCTGTCAAACTCACCCCAGTGGAGATGAATTGCAGGCTGAGTTCCGGTCGTAACCCGGTAATGATCGGTGTAATCCCGATTAACTTCAGGGAACGGATAAGCAGATCTAAAGTGTGCACTACCGTCTGATCCAAATTATATACGCCTGAAAAGTCAACAATCAACTTATTGATGGACAAGTTCTTGCTTTTCTGCAAAGTCTCTTCAATCAATATGCTTGCTCTTAGCTCATCGATCTCCCCAACTAAAGGCAGAACCGCAAGACCTTCGAAAAGTGGCACGATCGGGATGGAAAGCCTTATGAAGCTAGTCCTGGTGTCCTGTATCTTCTGTTCGGATGCAACTGTGAATGCATGGCTGAAGCCGTAGACGATGATATTGAAAATCTCATCAATGTGGATGAAAATTTCAGTAAGTTGATTAAGGTGAATGCCTTCTTTGGCACCTTCCTCCTGAATGAAGGTCCATAGTGCCCGCTTATACAGCGTCATATTGGATAATGCATTCTCCAAGGAGCCGCCAGCCTGAACAGACATGATTCCCACGGATTCACCCCAGTCTTTTGCCTCATCCAATAATGTATTTACCGGGTCCTGCACGTACTTCCCAATAAATTTGATAAGAGTCTGGAAGATTTCTTTTATTGCTGCCTGATGATGTGGATCCCGGTATTCCGAAATTTCAGGATAAGCAAGCCTTATTTCATTCAATATTCTTTCTGATAGTTCAATCTCTGATTCTAGCATTCTCTTCCCGATCTTATAGTGTACTGCTGTAGGCATGGTAGTATCCTCACTTTTTGTCAATTTTTATCTATCTTTATTCTAATCATTAGTAGAACAGATGTATATCTTTACATGCTTCACATAGGAAAAAAGTTTTGTTTTTTTAAGGGAATCCTTCTCTCAATTAAATTGGTAAATTCTCCGGCAACCTAGTATAATCCATTTTGAAGAAGGAAAGGAGTGATGATAATTGGAAAAGATACACCTGTCTAAAGAGGTTTCCATTTCCAGGATTGTCCATGGGATGTGGAGATTGCAGGAATGGAACTATACGAACGAGCAAACACTCTCTTTTATGGAACAGTGTCTGGAAATGGGCGTGACGACGTTCGATCATGCCGATATTTACGGGAATTATATGGTGGAAGGAAAATTTGGTGAAGCTTTGGCCCTCAAACCCTCTCTGAGAGATGAAATGGAGCTGGTCACCAAGTGCGGCATCAAGCTTATTTCATCCAATAGACCGGAGCATAAAATCAAGTACTATGATACAAGCAAAGAGCATATCATGTGGTCGGTTGAAAAATCATTAAAGAACTTCCGAACGGAGTATCTAGATTTACTGCTCATCCATAGACCGGATCCATTCATGAACCCCGAGGAGATAGCAGAAGCTTTCACTGCTCTTAAGGAGTCAGGAAAAGTGAAAAGCTTTGGAGTATCGAACTTCAAACCTGCAGCTTATCAGCTATTGAACTCCTATTTGGATTTCCCGTTAGTGACCAATCAAATCGAAATCTCTGCCACACATCTGGAGCATTTCGAAGCTGGAACCATTGAGCTGTGCCAGCAGGAGAGAGTGTCTCCGATGGCCTGGTCGCCACTTGGGGGAGGTTCGATTTTCACAAGCCAGGAAGCTGGTGTCGTCAGAGTCAGAAATGTGCTTGAACAGATAAAAGAAGAGATTGGGGCTGCCTCGATCGATCAAGTGTTGTATGCATGGCTGTTAGCTCATCCTGCAAAAATCATTCCGATTGTAGGGTCTGGGAAAATTGAGCGGGTAAAAGCGGCGGTAGAGTCGACAGAACTTTCTCTATCCAGACAGCAATGGTTTGAAATCTATGAAGCGTACAGAGGACGTGAAGTGGATTAAATCAAAGGCTCTGTTATTGAGTAGTGTTGATTTTCTAAGAATCTAGCTGTTGATTGGAGCAATAGGCGAAGACTCCTGCGGGAGGAAGGGGAAGCCACTGAAAAACGAGTTTATTATTTGAATTTTATTTAAAAAACTAAACAAAAAGAGCTTAATTGGCAATTGCCACCCAATTAAGCTCACATTTCACCCTATCTTACTATTTATTTTTCATCGATTAGCTTAACTATTCGTTTTAAATTTACTGCGAATATCGTAGTGGCACCTTGAATTTGCATCCCAAATAGACCTGCGGCTTTTGATTTTTCATACCCATGTCTATTCTTTAACTCACTATTCTTTGCTTCAACTTTATATCTTGAGCGGGCAAGTTCTTTGAATTCATCTGTCTGTTGAAACGCTTCTTGTACTAAGTGTTCATTTGATTTTATAGGGATGGAGTAGGTCTTCGACTTAGCTCCTTCTTTATAGCACCCTCGACGAATCGGGCAAGCTTTACAAACCTCAACGTTCCAGAAATATTTTAGTTGATCGTTACGGTTTGTTCCCCTTTTCTTTATCAGTCCACTCGTTTTCGATAAGTGCCCAGCAGGACAAGTAAATCGGTTTGCGTCTTTATTAAATACAAAACCATCTTCTTTTTCCCGGGTGCCGTTTGTGATGACCGGATGCAGCTTCGCTACAAGTTTTATGTTTTTTTTATGAGTATAAATCAAATTATCTTTCCCGGAGTAAGCGGTATCTCCACCTACTGCATCTACTTTCATCCCTGCCTGGTTAGTTTTCTCCACTAGTTCTTTTAGGTATTTACCATCGGCTTTTTCTCCTGATGTGATTACGGCAGCAGTGATAATTCTTTCGTCAGAAATAGCTAGGTGGGTTTTATATCCAAGAAAAGAGTGGTCTTCCGATTTATGTCCAACCCGTGCGTCGGAATCTGTAGAGAAATGAGTTTGGTGATTACAATCTTCAAATGCCTCTTTTAAATGGTTTAGCTTTTCATTGACTGCAGGGATCTGTGAATATTGTGGATTATTTTCTAAGACATCTACTAAATTTTCCGTGTAGTCTAATTCTGCTTGTAAATCTTTACTTACTGGTTTTTCAGGGAATATTTTTTTTGCTTTTTCATCAATTTGGTAGACAGCTTTGCGCAATAGTTTTGATTTTTCCTGAAGATATTGCTTAGCTGTTTTAGATCTATAACGAGAATTTGTATGTGTAGAATCGATAAAGATTATGTTTTGTTTAATAAGATTATGTTCGATTGCGATATCTACAGTTTTTCCAATTAACATATCTAGAATTTCCATATCCTTAAGACGAAGTCTTCGGAATTTGGTGAGTGAGCTAGGGTTGATTACGGATTCTTCTGGAGCCATATCTAAAAAGAATTTAAATGACATATCATATTTTGAGCGCTCCACCACGTCTACATCTGATAGGTCGAAAATTACCTTTAACAATAAGTATTTAAACATTCTGATTGGTGGTATGGCATTACGTCCGTTATCGAGGGAATACTTATTTTTCAGTTCTTCGTGTATGAAGGAAAAGTCCACAATTCCGTTGATTCTTCTTAGTAGGTTATCTTTCGGTACTACTAAGTCATAAATCTTGGCATAGGGACTCAAAGCGAATTCTTCTTGGTTCGTTAACATAAGCACACCACCTAAAGTTAGTACTTTTATTATAAAATAAAATAACTAGACAAGCCTTAAAAAATTTAGGTTTGTCTAGCTATAGGAGCACTTTTTCAGTGGCTTCGAGGAAGGGACAGGGGAGACCCCACAGGCGAAGCCGAGGAGGCTCCCGGACCGCCCGCGGAAAGCGCAGCCTAGTGCGGAAATCAACAGCGGTCTTTAACACAGCCAAATCAAAAAAAGCAGGCATCATGCCTGCTTTTTTTGTGGATTAAAACTTCAACTGGTTGTTTCTTTTATTGATGAATTTCTTGAATATGTCAGAGAAAAACATCAGTCCGATAAAGCCGAAAATTAAGTATGACAGGTTGAAGTATAGGGCAGGATCGATCCTTACGTGATCTGCAGCGGCGGCTACCTTGATGATTTGATAGGAATCGATGGCCACTTTTGCTGCAATTAGAACAAATATTGCCACCATAACTCTCCAAAGTAATTTCAACGAAAACCCCTCCATCTTTCTGCATGAAAATTTTTCTATTTGTGAATGCTATAAAAGTTTAATTAATGGGTAAATAAAAGTAGAAAATCGTTGTTAACTATATCAAAAATTTGAAAAGAAGACAACCCGACTTTCGTACCTGATCTCTGTAATATAACACATGGCGCATAAGTAAATCTATCATAACGCACTTTACAGAATATTATATTAGACGTAGAATGAAAAAAGTCGCCTTTTGTGAATTACATACATCTCCTGTAATTTTCTTCAAAAAAACATTATATTACTATTGCAAAAGGGAGGAACATCATGTGAAAAAGAAAAAATTATCACTCACGAAAAAAATACTAATCGGACTTATCGTAGGTATTCTAGTTGGTCTGGCTATTAATCTCTATGCGCCAAGCCTATACGAACCATTTGATAAATTCCTATTTCAGCCATTAGGTACCATATTCCTTAACTTAATTACGATGCTGGTTGTTCCAATTGTACTTATCTCTATTACTCTTGGTGTAGTGGGATTGGGAGATACAAAGAAATTGGGATCGATTGGTCTTAAGACAATTTCATTTTTCCTAGTGACGACTTGTATTGCCATTATTATTGGATTAACATTGGCTTCTGTCATCGAGCCTGGAAATGCAGGGAACTTTGAAGATATGCTTGTTGAAGAGCTTGCAGATGATCAAAAGCCTGAGGAAGCTCCTCCGGTTCAAGAGACCCTGCTGAATATTATTCCTAAAAATCCGGTAGAAGCACTTGCAAAAGGGGAAATGCTTCAAATCATCGCTTTTGCGGTCTTCCTTGGATTTGCCATAAATGCGTTGGGAGAGAAGGCATCCGTTGTCAAAACCTTCTTTGAACAAGCCAATGATATCGTCATGTACCTTGTGCATGTTGTAATTAAAACGGCGCCATATGGAGCATTCGGGCTAATCGCTTCTGCGGTGGGCGGCCTTGGGATCGATGCTATCAAGGCGATGAGCGCCTATTTTATGGTAGTAGTGCTGGCATTGTTAATCCACTTTATCGTAACATACGGTGGAGCTGCATTATTCCTGGGTAAAGTAAACCCGATCACTTTCTTTAAACGCTTTGTACCTGCAATGAGTGTTGCATTCAGTACGTCAAGCAGTAATGCCACTCTTCCAGTATCCATGGATGTAGCCCAGGAAAACCTAGGTGTGCCAAAGCGTATCAGCAGTTTTGTTCAGCCGCTTGGTGCGACAATCAATATGGACGGAACGGCAATCATGCAAGGGGTGGCAACAGTGTTCATTGCACAGGTGTATGGAATTGATCTGTCACTTACGCAATTACTTACGGTTGTCGGCCTGGCGGTTGTAGCAAGTATCGGGACCGCGGGAGTACCTGGTGTTGGATTTATCCTATTGGCGATGGTTTTACAATCTGTAAACCTTCCAGTTGAGGGTATCGCATTAATACTAGGAATTGACCGACTTCTTGATATGACAAGAACAGCTGTTAATATTACAGGTGATGCAGTAGCGGCCTACGTTGTTGCGAAATCAGAGGACAGCAGTACACAAATACCTGAAAAAGAAATGGATTAATTGAAAAGCCACTCCCCGGAGTGGCTTTTCGAATTTTTGTTGTCCTTCTCTTGTCACTACGAGGTTATTTTCAATCCCACCACCCCGATGATAATCATCGAAAGCAGGAGCATGCGAATGATGCTTTTTGATTCCTTGAAAAGAAGCATCCCTAGAAGAACACTCCCCGCCGAACCGATACCTGTCCAGATGGCATAGGCCGTACCCATCGGTATTTCCTTCAGTGAAAGCGATAGAAAGTAAAAGCTCATCATTCCAATTACAATAAAGAGGATAGAAGGTAGGAGACGCTTGAATCCTTCCGCCTTTTTAAGCGAAAGAACGGCTCCAACTTCACAAAATCCTGCTATCGTCAAATAAATCCAAGCCATGTTATCCTTCCTCCCCTTGAACTTCTGCAGGAGTCGTGAGTTTCAATCCGATAATGCCTGCAAGCATCAGTCCTATAAAAAAAAGCTTGGAAGCACCAGCAGACTCCTCAAAGAAAAGTATTCCGACAATTGCTGTCCCTGCTGCACCAAAGCCGGTGAAAATGGCATAGGCGGTTCCTATCGGCAAAAACTTCAAAGATTTGGAGAAAAGGTAAAAGCTGACCGCAAGGGTTGTAATCGTAACCACGCTCGGCACCAGCTCCGTAAAGCCGTTGGAAAAGCGCAGTCCAAGCACCCAAACTATTTCAAGTAGTCCCGCTATAAAGATGAAGACCCAATGCATGTTATATTCCTCCTTGATGTATTCCCTTCCAGTAATGATCAAAAGCATGGAAAACTTTTGCTTCATATTCTTCAGGCTGGTAAAAAAAACGTTGAACGAAAAGCCCATCTATTAAACAATAAAAGGCATCAATCAATGGTAGAATCTCCTGCTCCTTTATTTGTTCTGTCCGGATGGCTTCGATGAATATCCGGTTTAGAATCTCGGTTGTATGTGCTTCACTCTGTTTGAATTGTTCATGGGTCAGCTCTTGAAATTGTTCTTCCGGGAAAAGCATCGAGCGCTTGTAAAGAAGCCCAAGCTCCTCATCCTTCCAAAAATCAACCATGCTTATTACCATTCCAAACAATTGTTCTCTGGTTGATTGATGATGGGCGTTTTGATAAGTCATGGTGATTTTTCTTGTAAATACATCCACCAATTCAATAATGACAGTTTTATATAGTTCATCCTTGTTCTTGAAATGCGCATAGAGGGAGGGCTTTTTAATTCCCACCATATTGGCAACATCATTAAGAGAGGTACCATAGTATCCTCTTTGGGCAAAAAGTTGGAGCGCACTTTTTTTTATTTTATCGTAAGTGGAAGGGGGCATGATTTATCGGCACCTTTCTTGTTTTTTACTACCTACCGTTCGTTAGGTTATAAACATATCCTACAACGAACTATCCAAAAAAGCAATTTCCATGTTTTAGATTAACGATATGGGGTAAGTAAAAGTAAGAGATGAGGGAGGAATTGATGTGAAAAGAAGATTGAAGAAGAAGCTTGAAAAAAGACAAGCTCTATTCAAGTCCCATGCTGAGCATCGTGCCATCGGGCATACGCAGCGCCTGGTCAATGCACATCAGAGAACTCAAAGTAATACACATAAAGCGACAGCAAGAGAACAATGAGGAGGGTATTTCCTTGAGTGAAAACACATTACGGACAAAGAATCAGAGTTTAATGGAAAAGGCTAAATATGCCGAGGACGGATCCTCCTTAAAAAAGGATGCAAAAAGCGTGAGCAGGATCAATCGGCATATGGAGCGGGAAAAGAAGCGGAAAGAGCAAAAGGCACTTCAGCCTGCCTATGAAGTCTTTGTGAACGACACCTCTTTCCGTGTCACAGGAGTAAAATCAGAAGAAGAAGCCATTGATAAACTGTCCAAGTGGAGCGCCTTCCACAATATGGTCAACAAGATGAAACAAAACGACGAGGAAGTAAATATCCATGCCAAGAAAATTCAAGGATAACAAAAACACGCCACATATGAATCGTGGCGTGTTTTTGTCGAGTTTTCATTTCAATAAAATTCTTAGAAACACTGGAATGATCTGATTCTGTTTGTATCAATACCGAAGTATACCCAAGTGAAGAACCACCAGCGGTAGCCGGCTACAGATCTTCTGCCGATAAAGGTAGGCCAGAACCAGAAGCCTTCCCCGTTATTCAGTCTAACCCAGGTATAACGACGTAAGCATCCCCACATCGATCCCGGATCGACTGCAAGTGCAGTAGGTCCACCTGCACCATAACCCATCGCTTCCGGTGGAGGGGAAGATGGTGGAGGTCCCGGTGGAGGTCCACCCTGACCGCCTCCCTGTCCCGGAGGTCCGAATCCGCCCGGTCCTTGTCCTGGAGGTCCGAATCCGCCTGGCCCTTGTCCTGGAGGTCCGAATCCGCCTGGTCCTTGTCCTGGAGGTCCGAATCCGCCTGGCCCTTGTCCTGGAGGTCCGAATCCGCCCGGCCCTTGTCCTGGAGGTCCAAATCCTCCACCTTGCCCTTGCCCGGATCCTGGTCCGAATATCGGAGGCATTCCAGGTAATTGTCTATATGGATACATAGGGATATCTCCTTTCGTGTAGCATCTATATACGGTATGCGTTAGCCTATGGATTGGTGAAGAGTGGCGTTTGAAAGCACAAAAAAACCAGGTCTTTTCCAGAAGGAAAGACCTGGTTCAGCCGTTTATCATTTTGCAACAAGTACAGGACAGGTGGCGGAATTTGTGACCTTATCGCTGACACTGCCGAGAATAAGTTTCTTTAGACCACCTAGTCCGCGGCTCCCGATAATGATCAGGTCATGATTTTGCGTTTCGGCGAACTTGCAGATGGATTTGGCGGGATCTCCAAACATTACTTCAACAGGTGCTTCTACACGTTCCTGTGCCAATAGTTCCCGTATTTCCATGGCTGATTCCTCTGTCGGATCATTGTTGGTAGCCTGTGAAGGGCGGTCGGTTGGGACACGCTCTTTGACATTGTTAGCGTACATATTCATACCTTCGAGTCCAAATCCTCCGACAGGCATGACTTCAGGCTGCCTTGATGAAATGGGGGCTCCCGTCATTTTTTCCTCCAATACCTGCAAAACTGTAATATTTGTATCGAGTCTTCTCATCATGTCGATGCCAAGCTTGAGAGCTTTGACGCTTCCCTCTGATCCATCATATGCAATGAGGATATTGTTGAACGAGTGCATGTTATTCCTCTCCTTTTTTTAATCTGGTCGTTTGTAAATTAAGTACCCTGTAACTAGACTTTTAAACGTAGACCAAGAGTGGAGGAGAAGATATTTTTTGTGAAAAAACTACTGAATGGAGATATGTTTGAACTCTGTTACATTAAACAATCCTGATTCTGTGAGCTTTAGTGCAGGAATAACAGGCAGGCTCAGAAATGAGAGGGTGACAAATGGATTGAAATCAAGCTCCATCCCTATTTCTGTTAATGTGCGATGAAGGTTATTTAAATGTTCTAAAACGTACTCCAAAGGCTGCTCTGACATCAATCCGGAAATTTCCAAAGGCAGGGTGGCAATTGGTTTTTGCTTCGATACAATTACCAATCCTCCTTGTATATCCTCAAGTGTTTGAATGGCAACAAGGAGATCATCGTCATTGGTTCCAACCGCTACTATATTATGAGAGTCATGGGCAACGGTGGATGCAATCGCTCCATTTTTTAATTGCAGTCCTTTCACTATGCCAATTCCAATTTTCCGGTACCTTTATGCCTTTCGACTACTGCCAGCTTCAGCTGATCATTCACTGTGCATGGAACGAATTCCCCTGCACTTGTTTGTACCGTTTCCTTTATATGGTTGGTGACAAGGCTGTTAGGGATAATTTCAATAATGTTGCAAGGTACTGAACCATCCACAGGCAGTTTCAAGTCTTCCTTTGAACACGTTTTGATGTGAACAGAATTTGTGAGTTCATTAGGCGCGGAATGAGGAACTCTCGATAAACCCTTTAAAGGGTCCGCTACTAGTTTTCCGCGTTTCAGGACTTTTATTATTTCTAGATTATTCAGATCCCCTACTAAAACAAGGTCCGCGTGGTAGCCTGGCGCGACAGCACCTTTTTGGGGAAGGGAGAAGCATTCAGCTGCATTCAATGTGGCCAATTGAATGGCAAGCAGCGGATCCATTCCCTCTTGAATCGCGAGCCGAATATTATGGTCGATGCTTCCTTCCTTTACAAGATCGTCGAGGTGCTTATCGTCCGTGCAAAACAAAAAGCGCCTTGCATTTCGATTATTAACAGCAGGTAACAGTGCCTTCAAGTCCTTGGCAACAGAGCCTTCCCGTATCATGACATACATCCCCCGCCTGATTCGGGCCAAAGCTTCCTCTGCAGTAACGCATTCATGATCCGTTTTTATCTGGGCACTGCGGTAAATATTGATTCCCGTTTCGGTTAAGCCTGCACCGTGCCCATCAATCTGCGCTCTTTCATTCCAAGCATCCGTCAGCTTTTCCATCATTTTTTCATCGGCATCCCTGACAGCTGGGAAGTCCATTACTTCAGCCAGTCCCAAGACCCTATCATTCTCGTAAAAAGGTGCCAGATCCTTTGCCTGCAGAGTGGCACCATTCTGTTCAAATGGTGTAGCAGGGACACAGGAAGGCAGCATGAAAAATACATCCACCAATGAATCCTTGGTTGCATCAATCATGAACTGCACGCCGGTTGCCCCGCTGACATTGGCAATTTCATGAGGATCGGTGATGATGGTGGTTACGCCATGTTCAATTAAAGTATTGGTGAAATGAAAAGGGTGAACCATCGAGGATTCCATATGGACATGTCCATCAATGAAACCGGGACATATATACGCTCCTTTGGCATCCAGGTAATCTATAGCTTCGTAGTCTCCTATTCCAATAATCGTTCCGTCTTTTATTGCTACATTATCCTCGATGATTTCGAGATTGAACACGTCAACGATTTTCCCGTTTTTGATGACAAGGTCAGCGGGTGTGTATTTTGCAGAAGCTTTGACAAGATTTGTCAGGTTGGTTGTATTCATTTCAATCTCCTCCAATAAAAAATAAAAAACTCCATAAAAATCCTGGAGTTTGACAATAGAGAAGTGGCAAAGAGGCTATCTTTTGTTTCCGTTCTACATAAAAAGTAGGTTTTTGCCGAAAACATACATATAGTATTTGCTCCATCCCGTAGTCAAACTGTTTAAGGCAGTTTGGTAGAAACTTATGGACCATATCTCCAAGATTATACGAGTAGCACTTTATACTTATTCATTAAGGTAATTGTTCATCATTATAGTGGGTGAAAAGAAGGGTAGTCAAGGGAATTTGAATTCGCGCAATTATTAGAATTCTATTTTTGTGGTTCAACTTCTTGTAAAATGGGTAAGAAGTAATGTTCAAGTTATGGAGAATAGAGGTATTACAGGGTTCCGTCGTATTTAATTCTAATGGATGAAGCGTGGAATTATGTGTGCTTACCCTAAAAAAATTTGGGGATGCTCCGAATTACTGTAAAGATTTTTGTTGTGAAATAGGGGGTTCTTATGGCGAAGAGAGTAGAAAGAAATAAGAAAAAGGTCAGCCTGCGAGCCTTGTTTTTAATGGCTGGGTTATTCGTGCTAATCGTATTGCTAGGGATGCAATTATATATTAATACAAGGGATGTCAGTGCTTTGACAGAACCTTTGCCTCAGGCGACTGTAATCTTTGACCGTCATGGTGAAGTTGCGAGTAAACTGACTGCAAGCAAAATAGAGGGAGTATCGAGTGAGGATATTCCGGATGTGATGAAACTCGCTGTCGTAGCGGTGGAGGATCATCGTTTTTATGAACATGACGGGTTCGATTTTGTTGGTACACTCCGTGCGTTTTCCTCTAATATCAAGGCAGGGGGAGTCGTACAGGGCGGAAGTACCATTACACAGCAACTGGCGAAGAATGTATTTTTGACACATGAACAAACATTTAAAAGGAAGTTTGATGAGTTTTTCCTGGCCAAGAAGGTGGAAAAGGCCTACACAAAGGATCAGATTATCAGCCTTTATTTAAATCAGATCTATTTCGGTGAGGGAGCATGGGGAATCAAGAATGCAGCCTCCGTTTATTTTGCAAAGGATCCAAGCGAATTGACACTGGCGGAAGCTGCCACCATTGCCGGATTAATTAAAGCACCTTCAGCCTTATCACCGTTGAATAATCCGGACCGTTCCATCGAAAGAAGAAATCTGGTCCTGCACCTGATGTATGATCAAAAGTTTATTACCCTCGAAGAACTCGAAGCCGCCAAAGCGGAAGAGTTGAAGCTTGAAACGAGAAATGTCGACCCATACGAAGGGAAATATCCAAGCTATATGGATTACATTCTCGAGGAAGCCAATAAAATGTATGGCATCAGTGAAAGTGAGCTATTGGCAGGTGGGTACAAAATCTACACTTCCCTTGAGCCTAAAGCACAGGAAGCCTTGGAAAAGGTGTATGCCGACCCAGCCAACTTCCCGACGGCACCTAATGGGGAAGTGGCCCAGAGCAGTGGAATCTTAATGGATCCCAAGACAGGTGGGATTCTTGCACTAATCGGTGGAAGAGACTATAAGTTCCGGGATTTCAACCGGGCATCACGACTCGCCAAGCAGCCCGGTTCCACGGTGAAGCCATTATTGGTTTATACGCCTGCTCTGGAAAAGGGCTATGATATGTATGATATGTTAAATGATTCACCTATCGATATAGACGGATACAAGCCGCTGAATCACACACTTGATTACCGTGGGGAAGTTTCCATGTACGACGCTGTGCTGAACTCCTATAACGTTCCGGCAGTCTCCCTATTACATGAAATGGGAATCAAAACTGGTGTTGAAGCGGCAAAAAAATTGTATCTGCCGATCACGGAAAATGACCATAACCTTGCAGCCCTGGCTCTTGGTGGATTTGACAAAGGAATCGCACCTAAGCATCTGGCGGAGGCCTACACCATTTTCCCGAATAAGGGCGAGCTTGTCGAATCCCATGCCATTATGAAAATCGAAACGGGAGACGGCGATGCAGTTGCAAATTTTGAAGGTGAAAAAGAGCAGGTCGTCTCCAAGGAAGCAGCAGAGAAAATGACCTATATCCTCCAAAATGTTGTGGAGGAAGGGAGCGGGAAGAACGCCATCATTCAAAGCAGAGAAGTGGCAGGAAAGACCGGGTCCACCCAGACAAGGGATGATAACCATAAAGCCACCTCCAACCAGTGGTTTGCTGGCTTCACGCCACAAGTGGTCGGGGCTTTCTGGATTGGATTCGATAAGCCTACAGAAGATCTGTACCTTCCGATTGTTTCAGGAGCCGGCAGTCCATCTGCGAAGATTTTCCAGCAGGTAGTGAGTGAAGCATTGAAGGATGAGCCGGTGGAGTCCTTCAATCTACCTGCTTTTGGAAAACAGAAAGCGCCTGTTAAGAAGCAAGAAGAGTCTCAAAGATCTTCTGACAATCAGGGCGAAAGGAAGAAAGAGGAAAAGAAAAAAGATAAAGATAAGAAAGATCGCGGGAAGAAGAAGGAAAAAGACGACGATGATGATGACGATTAACCACTGATTATTGAGAATGAGTGCCAAGTCCCTGATTTAGGACTTGGCATTTTAAGTTTGCGAGCCTCAGCCATTGCTAAAAAGGCAAATGGGTGAGAACAAGTTTTTTGCATCCAAAGTCATCAAGATAGTATATTGGACAATGAAGCAGGCTGGAATTTTGAATAGAAATGGAGGAACCTCTAATGAAAGCACTCGTATTTGATAAATTTGGCGGTCCGGATGTTCTGAATTACAGGGAAATACCGGACCCTGTAATAGGTGATCATGAAATTTTGGTTAAGACGGAAGCGGTTGGTTTGAATTTTGCTGATATCTATCGTAGAAAAGGCAACTACCATCTTGCAGGTGAGCCGCCTTATATTCTGGGATATGAAGGGGCAGGAGTGGTCTCAGAAGTTGGAGCCGCTATTACGGACATTATGGTTGGTGACAAAATAGGCTTTGCAGATGTCCCATATGCGAATGCGGAATTTGTGGCAGTACCTTACGAGAAAGCAATTCCTCTTCCTGATAAGATTTCTTGTGAAACGGCTGCTGCCGTTTTACTTCAAGGACTTACGGCACATTACCTTGTGCACGACAGTTATCCTGTTAAAAAAGGGGACACAGTTCTGGTGCATGCAGCAGCGGGTGGAGTCGGTCAGCTTTTGACCCAGATGGCTAAACTGCTTGGCGGCACGGTAATCGGATTGACTTCCTCTGCGGATAAGGCGGCTATCGCAAAGGGTGCAGGTGCGGACCATGTGTTTTTGTATGGTTCCGATTGGGTGGCAGACGTGAAAAAGGCAACTTCGGAGCAAGGCGTTGAGGTGGTGTACGAGTCAATCGGTTCGACCTTGGCATCAAGCTTTAAAGCAACAAAAGTTGGCGGGACGGTTGTGTTCTTTGGAATGGCAGGCGGCGATCCGGAACCTGTCGATCCAAGGATGCTGATGGATACCTCTAAGACCCTCACAGGCGGAGACCTTTGGAATGTGCTGACTTCACGGGAAGAGAGGGTAACACGTTCGAACCAGCTGTTTTCCTGGATCGCAGAGGGTCAGTTGGAAATTGCGGAGCCGAATGTTTTTTCCCTAAGTGATGGAGCTAAAGCCCACGAGCTTTTGGAGAGCAGAAAAAGTACCGGGAAAATATTGTTGAAGCCTTAAAATGACGCTAGGTAATCCTTTTGGATTGCCGGGCGTTTTTTATTTAACGGCAATGGATTGAGACTACCCTTTCATACCGCATCCCAGCAAAATACATGGGTGTGACGGAACAAAACCCACCCTTTCATACTCCATCCCAGCAAAATACATGGGTGTGACGGAACAAGACTGACCCTTTCGTACCGCCACCCAGAAAAAACTTGGAGGTGACGGAAGAATCACACTCCTTCCTCACCCCCGACTATCCATAAAAGTAAGCCTCCGTCACTACCCTGCTCTCCTCCTTGAGACCGATAGAAAATTACCCGTAAGTCCGTTACCAATGTTTACTAATCAAGGTAAAATGATGCTAGATAACAAGATGATGGTGAGGGATAATTCGATGAAAAACATGGTGCAAATCTTTAAAAATCGCAATTACAGTCTTTTGTTTCTGGCAGCATTTACTTCGCAGATGGGGAATATAATTGGAATTGCCGCTTTTATGCTTTACCTGTTGGATAGATTTTCAGAAAAGCCCTTCTACGCGGCCATTACGGAGCTTATGTACTCCTTGCCTACCCTGGCAGTATTTTTCCTGGTCGGGGTGCTGGCAGACAGGATGGACCGGCAGAAGATCGCTGCCAATAGTGATTGGATCTGTGCTATCCTGTCACTTGGTTTGCTTGGTGCCATCTACATAGATTGGATGCCGTTGATTTTTGCCCTATTGTTTTTGCGCAGTGCGGTTTCAAAATTCTTCTATCCGGCGCAAGGTGCGATGATACAAGGAATTCTCTCCAAGGATGAATATACGGTGGCAGCAGGATTAAACCAGATGACCAGCAGTTTGTTCATGCTTTTCGGAAATGCTCTGGGTATCTTCATCTACTGGACCATCGGACTACAAGGCGCAATCATAGTGGACTTCGCCACGTATATCGTCAGTGCACTTTTAATCCGAGCGTGTGTGCTTTCCGAGACAGTGCGTCTTCCCAATGGTACTCACAAGTGGAAGGAGATCAACATCAAATTTGTAGCAAAGGATTTTAAGGATGGGCTCCTTTATATCCTGAAAAGCCCATTGCTCGTCTATTTGATCATCGGATTCTTTGTTTTCGGGATTGTGAACGGAGGGATGTCTGTCATGCCTGCGTATATTTTGAAATATAAACTGGCGCCGGACAATTATGAGGAAATCATGGTTATTGTAGGAATTGTATTTGGTATCTCGGTGCTTTTGGGCAGTATCATAGCTTCCATGCTTGCCAAAAAGCTGAAGCTCTATCAAATGGTAATCATTGGCGTAGGGGTTTCTGGAGCATTTGTTATCGCCTCGGGGTATAGCACGTCGGTATTCTACTACTTGGCATTCAGTGCACTTGTTGGATTAAGTCTGCCATTTGTGAATATCGGAATTGGGGGTTGGCTTCCAAGAATCGTAGATCCGAAAATGATGGGGCGGGTGCAGGGGTGGATTACGCCTGTAATGATGCTTTCGCAGTCCATCACTCTTGGAATTATCGCGTTGACTTTCCAGAAAGTTGTCAGTGTCGAAGGGATTTATGTGTTGGTAGGTGGATGTCTGCTTTTTGTCTCATTTTTCTACATGGCCACCCTTCCAAAACATTCAGAAGAGGAAGAGGAAGCGCCAGAGGCTCTTGAAAAATCAGCCTCGGTTTGAGGAAGTTGAAAAAGGTGTTATCCACTTCGGTTAGCATCTTTTATTTTGAAAATAAATATTTCCATAATTTTCTTATGATGTTAAAATATCCAATGGGACACCCGGTTGGAAGAGAAAGGATGATTTTACGAAGTTTTAACACTAGTAAACGTAATGCCACGATATAGTTAGAAAAGAACGAAAAAACCAGTAAATTCTTAGGGGATATGTGAGATGAAAAAATTAATCGGCTTTTCATTGAAAAACAGAGCGGCAATCATTATTATGGTATTTTTGGTTTCGGTTATGGGGGTCTATTCCACTACGAAGCTGCCAGTCGAATTTTTGCCTAGCGTCGATAATCCGGTGATCACGGTGACGACGATTGCACAGGGGATGGATGCGGAAACGACGGGAGATACGATAACAGAACCGATTGAAAGCGGTTTGAAGCAACTTGCGAATGTGGAGCAGATGGTCTCTTCCACTAGCGAAGGACTTTCAAGAATAGATATATATTTTAATAACGAAGCAGATCTGAAAGAGTCAAATCAAGAGGTGGAGAGGATCGTCAATCAGCTGCCATTGCCACAGGAGGCGATGAAGCCCTTTGTTGTCCTGTTGAACACTTCGATGATTCCGATTGCGCAGATCGGGGTTCAAACAGATGAGGGAATGACACTTGAAGACGAACAGGTAATCAAAGAAAAAATCCTGCCGCAAATGGAAGAGGTTGAAGGAGTATCCACTGTCTCTCTGTACGGTCAATCAAGCACAGAGCTGTTGATTGAAGTAGATCCGGCAAGCCTCGAGGAGAAGCAATTGACTGCTATGCAGGTAATGATGGCACTTCAAGGCAAAAGCATCTCGGTTCCATCCGGCCAGTTGAATGTGGATGGCTCCTCTACCGCAGTGAGAGTGGTTGGGGAAATCGATGATGTGAGTGACATTGAAGCGATTATGCTTGCTCCCGATGTCAAGTTGGGCGACGTCGCAGCAGTATCGATCAATCAATACTATGAGGCGCTTACCCGTTTGAATGGTGCTGATGGTTTAGCCTTTATTGTTACTAAGGAAACAAGTGCAAATGCTGTAAATGTTGGTAAGGCAATGGATGAGAAGCTGGAAGAGTTGGCAAAGGAATATCCCGATTACAATATAAACATGCTCTTCTCCACTGCAGCCGAAGTGGAAAGTGCAGTATATGGAATGGCACGTGAAGTGGGAATCGGAGCGATAGCGGCCACATTTGTCATCCTATTGTTCTTAAGAAATATCCGAACAACCTTTATTGCAATCGTTAGCATACCGCTTTCCATACTAATAACGATGTTTTTGTTAAAACAATCAGGGGTAAGCTTGAATATTCTGACCCTTGGGGGATTGGCGGTCGCTGTTGGTAGACTTGTAGATGATAGTATCGTGGTCATGGAAAACAACTATCGAAGACTGAAGCTTGAAAAACTTTCGAAAGAGCTTGTCATCGATTCGACCAGAGAAGTGGGAATGGCGATTACCGCGTCAACCCTTACCACTATTGCAGTGTTCCTGCCGGTAGGATTTGTATCAGGCTCGCTTGGTGAGTTTGTCCTTCCTATGATCTTGGCGGTTGTTTATTCCATCATGGCTTCCTTGCTGGTTGCTTTGACTGTAGTACCGATGCTGAGCTTTATGCTGTTGAAGAAAGTGAAGCAGCAGGAGGAAAAACCAGCATTGAGATATAAGAAAGTCCTGCAATGGTCCCTGTCTCATAAATTCATTGTCCTTGCAGCTTCTTTCGTGATATTTCTTGCATCCATTGGCGGATATTTCCTGATTCCTCAATCCAATGTGGAGTCAGAGGTGGAGTCTGCAGTAAGCGTCAATCTTACTTTCCCTAAGGACATGGATCCTGAACTGGCAAGGGAAAACGCGCTTCTGTTTGAAAAAGAGCTTTTGAAAGAAGAAAAAGCGGACCAAGTGCTGCTTCGTATGGGGATGGCCCAGGAGGATGCAGAATTTGGCCAGGTAACACAATCGAATGTCGCAGCGTTTTTCGTCATGTTTGAAAAAGGAAAAGATGTGGACGCTTTTATCGAGGAAACAAAAGAGAAGGCAATGAACTTTAATGCGGTCGAAGTGGAAGCCATGAAAAATTCCTTTGGTGGATTTGGCGGAAGCGGGATCCAAATCGATGTAACAGCTGCCAATGAAGAGGAGCGGGTAGCTGCAGCTGAAATGGTGCTGCAAGAGCTGAAGGATATAGAGGGCTTGGATAAAGTCACTTCCAACTATGAAGAGATGCAGTCCGAGTGGAAGGTGGAAGTGAATCAGTCTGAAGCCGAAAAAGCGGGATTGTCAGCCCAACAGATCGGGGAACAAGTGAAAATGGCTTTGGCCAGAACACCGATGGGAGAAGTGACAGTAGCCGGGGAAAGACTCCCAGCAACCTTTAAATACAACCACAATGGATTGGATTCACAAGAAGAGCTACTTGACCTGAAGCTTGCTTCCCCTGTGGCAGGTCTAGTGGAACTTAAGGATGTAGCAACCGTTAAAGAGCAGAATATTAAAACGCAGATTTTCCACAAGGACGGGGAAGAAACGATACAGGTTTCAGCAGAGATTGTGGGAGAGGATGTCCGAAAAATCGGTCTTGAGGTAGATACGATGATCAAGGATCTTGACCTTCCTGATGGAGCGAATGTGGCTGTAGCCGGTGTCACCGAATCAATGCAGGAAACCTTTATGGACCTATTCAAGATGATGGGGATAGCCATTCTGCTTGTATATCTGATCATGGTCATTACATTTGGTGAAGCTCGTGCTCCATTCGCCATTCTATTCTCGCTGCCGCTTGCAGTGGTAGGTGGAGTAATCGGATTGATCGTGACGGGAACCTCGCTTGATATGAATGCACTGATCGGCGCATTGATGCTGATTGGAATCGTGACAACCAACGCGATTGTGCTATTGGAGAGAGTCATTCAAAACAAACAACGGGATCTTGCAACACGAGAAGCATTGCTTGAAGCAGGTGCAACCCGACTGCGTCCGATCGTGATGACAGCAGTTACGACTATCGCCGCGATGATGCCGCTTGTTTTCAGTCATGCAAGTGCCAGCAGCCTAGTATCAAAGAGCTTGGCCGTTGTCGTAATCGGAGGGCTGACCGTTTCCACCGCCCTGACCCTGATTGTTGTTCCGGTTGTCTATGAATTGCTGGATGGCTTCGGTAAAAAATCCAAGAAGAAACGTAGATGGTTTGGGCGTAAAAATAAGGATAAAAGTCCAATCGAAGTCAGCGGAAATTAAAAAGTTTTTGACAAACCGGAGAAAGCTGATATAAGATTGGTATCAGAAAAAGGATTCCACCTTATTCATTAACTTTATAGTTTTCTACCACTAGGGGTGCCTTCAAAAGGCTGAGATTAGAGTGAGACTCTAAGACTCTTAGAACCTGATCTGGTTAACACCAGCGTAGGGAAGTGGTCGGTCGAGCTCTCCATCTCTTTATTTCGAGTGGAAGAGAATTGTGAAATATACTCAACCACCTTTCCTGCGTAAGCGAGGAAGGTGGTTTTTTGTTTTTTCAAAAAAAGATTTGGACAGGAGGAAGAGGAATGAAATTTTCACAGGAATTACGCATGAAGGCAGATCCTATCTGGGAGGCTAGCTTTCACCATCCATTTGTAACGGGGATAGCCGATGGTACTTTGTCAATGGAGTCATTCAAATACTACGTGCTGCAGGATGCTTACTATTTAAGCCACTTTGCAAGAGTCCAGGCATATGCAGGAGCCAAAGCGTTCGATCTACATACTACATCCAGGATGGCTGCCCACGCACAAGGTACGTACGAGGCGGAATTGTCTCTGCATGAGAACTTTTCCAAGAGATTGGGAGTATCAGAGGAGGAAAAAGTAAGCTTTAAAGCAGCACCTACTGCACACGCCTATACCTCCCATATGTACCGTGCCGTTCTTACCGGGGGTCTTGGGGAAGTCATTGCAGCCCTGCTTCCATGCTATTGGCTATATTACGAGATTGGTGAAAGGCTGAAGGATGCCACACCTGCCGAGTCGATCTATCAGGAGTGGATTGCCGCCTATGGTGGGGAGTGGTTCCGAGAACTTGTGGAGGAACAGATTAATAGATTGGATGAGCTCGCGGAAAAAGCGACGAAAGAAGAACGGGAAAGAATGATGGAGTATTTTATCATCAGCAGCCATTATGAATATTCCTTCTGGGAGATGGCCTATACCTTGGAAAAGTGGCCGGTAGTGGAAATACAAATAAACGCGTAAGGGATGAGGAAAATGAAAAAGGGACTAAAATTGACGGATATTCTTGTCACTATTGTGATCTCATTGGTGTTTGGAATCGTCTATAAAATCTGGGGACCAATCTACAGCCTTTTAACCCCATTGGGACTGCAGATCCAGGAGTTATCCTATGGTATGTGGTTTATTGCAGCTTCTGTTGCCTATCTGCTAATCCGAAAAGCAGGTGTCGCCTTCTTGGCGGAAGTGGCTGCTGCCTCGGGTGAATTTCTGGTCGGTTCGGAGTATGGTTTGATGGTACTTGTTTATGGAGTGGTGCAGGGGATTTTTGCAGAGGCTGTATTCATGGGCTTCCGCTATAAGCGCTTTGACATGATGGTTGTTTCACTTGCAGGTGTTGCTGCTGCAATAGGATCTCTTCTGATGGACTTGTTCAGAGGCTACCTGTTTGATTTTGTGTGGTGGAATGTGACGCTGTTGATTTCTTTCCGTATCATCGGAGCCATCCTTTTATCTGGAGTACTTGCCTATATCCTTGTAAAAGCGTTGGAAGCAACAGGAGTCACGAGTTTATTGCGTCCTGCGAGCAAAGAGGACTACGATTCCTTGAGACAGTAAAAAGGAGGTAAATATGGAGCCAATCATCCTATTGGAAGATTTACGATTGAAGTATCCAGAGGGCAGGCAGTTGTTCCATGACTTTTCCCTGTCTGTAAAAAAGGGGGAAAAAGTTCTGATCCTTGGGCCTTCAGGAAGTGGCAAATCGACCCTGCTTCAGGTGCTGTCAGGCTTGATTCCGGAGGTGCTGGATGTCCCGATGGTTGCCAGGGATAGGGTGGCTCCAAATTCCTGGGGCTATGTTTTCCAGGATCCCGATACCCAATTCTGCATGCCATATGTTGATGAAGAGCTGGCATTTGTTCTGGAGAATCTGGCGGTTCAAAGAGATAAAATGCCCGAGAGAATTCGTCAGCTCCTGGAACTAGTAAGATTGGATCTCGATGATATACATACAAGCATCGGGAAGCTCTCAGGAGGTATGAAACAGCGTTTGGCGATAGCGTCCGTTCTTGCCATGGAGCCGGAGGTATTGTTTCTGGATGAGCCCACCGCCATGCTGGATCCAGTAGGGACGCAGCAGGTTTGGGATACGATAAAGGGAATAGACGAAGAAAAAACGGTGATTATTGTGGAGCATAAGGTGGATCTCCTCCTCGATTATGTGGACCGGATTGTGGTGCTTGATGAGGTAGGATGTATCGTGGCGGACGGTCCAACAGCCAGCATCTTTCAGAATCATATTCCACTTTTAAAGAAATATGGGATCTGGTATCCGGGAGTGTGGGAGGATTATCTGAAGGAAAGAGAGAAAGAGGCTGACATAGTTTCCATAGAACCCGAACAGCTTCCTATTATTTCCTTAGACGGTTTTTCTGGTTATAGGGGAAGAGAGAAAAAGATCGAGGTAGAGGGTAAGGTTATCCATCGCGGAGAGTGGATAGCTATTGTAGGCGAAAATGGCGCTGGCAAAAGCACCTTGCTGGAGTCATTGATGCAGCTGGTCAAAACGGAAGGTGTATATACCTTGGATGGCAAGGCTGTAAAAGGCATTCCTTCTAATCGTATTGGCTTTGTCTTTCAGAATCCGGAGTTCCAATTTGTCACCACCAGCGTTTATGAGGAAATCGCATACTCATTGCGTTGGAAAGAGCAGAAGGAAGAGGAGGTAGCGTTGCGGGTCGAGGAATTGTTGCAAAGGTTTCGGCTTCAGCATCTGAAAACTCAGCATCCCTATCAGCTCTCAATGGGTCAAAAGCGCCGGCTCAGTGTCGCAGCTGCAGTCATCAACGAACCAGAAGTACTCCTGCTCGATGAACCGACATTCGGGCAGGACAGCAAAAATACGTTTCGAATGCTGGAATGGCTGTACTCAATGAAACAGGCAGGAGTATCCATTGTCATGGTCACGCATGATCTTCATATTGCGGAGAATTTCGCGGATAGAGTGTGGGTGGTGGAGAATGGGAAAGTAAAAGAAGAGGTCCCGGGTAAAGAACTTTGCAGTAAGCTTGAGAGTAGGAGAGAGAAGCATGCAGTTAGCGCTAACTAATAAACAATCATGGATGCATGGGGTGAATCCAAGCCTGAAGCTCCTGATCATGCTGCTTATTTTTATCGGCATCATGTTCATTCATAATGTGGATGTCATTACTTATGTGACCCTGTTATTCCTGTTGGTCTTTCTAGGTTCAATAAGGTACCCTGTAAAAATAAAAATGTTGATTCTCCTGCCTTTTTTGTTCATTTTTCTTACAAGTTCACTTGCGATGATCATGTTTGGAAAAGGGGATACCACCCTGTTGCGCTTTGGACTCATTCATGTGACCGAAGAAAGCTTTTTCAGGGGGGTACATCTAGGTCTTCGTTCGATGGTGTTTGCTTTTTGCGGCCTGATTTTTGCGCTTACCACAAAGCCTGTGCTGCTATTCTATTCCTTGATGCAGCAAGGGAAGCTTCCTCCGAAGTTTGCCTATGGATTCATGGCTGGAGTAAGACTGTTGCCCATCATGTTGGAGGAGTATCTCACATTAAGAAATGCTTATTTGGTTAGAGGGGTGGAGCAGAAAAAAGTGGTGGCTGCGTTTTTTAATAAGATAAAGCTTTTTAGCATTCCCCTTTTATCCCAGAGCATCAGGAGGGCACATCGTGTAGCGGTGGCGATGGAGGCGAAAAGATTTAGTAGGCAGAAGGAACGGACCTATTATTATAGGACGGGATTTTCAAAAAAAGACATATGGTTTGTCGCCCTTTTTATATGCGTGTTTATGTTAGGCTTTGCTGCTGCCGACTACCTGCCGATTTTCTCGATTTCCGATGTTCGTTACAGGTAGGTCAGAATGAATTTCTTGAAGATTCGTAATCGTGTGTTAAAATGAAAGTGTCAATTGAAAATTTATCACTAGGGGAGTCATAAGTGACTGAGATGGAAAGAACGATTTCCAGACCCTTCGAACCTGATCTGGTTAATACCAGCGTAGGGAAGTGGAGCCGTTCTATTTTGGATGAGGAAAGTACATACCATTGATAGACAAAACCACTCTTACGCGAAGAGTGGTTTTTTTATGGAAAGGCGCCATTAAATACCGCTGTTGATTTCCGAACTAGGCGCAGCGACCCAAGGGGCGGTGCTGGAGCCTCCTCGGGCTTTGCCCTGTGGGGTCTCCAGCCTACAGCTGCCTCCCGCAGGACAAGGAAGGCTGTGGCAGCGATACATCGCACGAAGAAAATGCTCGCATTTTCGAGGAGTCTTCGCCTATTGCTTAGATTCTTAAGTATCAACACTAGTCTTTATTTGAGATAAAAGAAAAAAAGGGTGTTGGAAATGACGCTGCATGTTATTACAGATGGAAAAAGAACAGATGATGAACTGGTATCCATTCTTTGCTCGATTCATTCCCATGTGGACCACATACATGTTAGGGAAAAGAATCGACCAGCAAAAGATTTATATCAAATAGTAGAAAGATTGATTCATAGTGGAATTTCTCCTAAGAAGCTCATCATCAATGACAGGGTGGATGTGGCCCATACACTCGGAGTTGGAGGCGTACAGCTGGCGTATCATAGCTTAGGTGTTACTGAGGTTAGGAGATTCTTCCCCGGTCTGCAAGTTGGAAAATCGGTCCATTCCTATCAGGAGGCAGTAGAAGCGGAACAAGATGGGGCATCGTTTCTGCTCTATGGACACGTATACAGTACAAAGTCAAAAGATGGTCTGAAGCCCAGAGGAATGGAGGAGCTGAAAGCTATCGCCTCTACTATATCCATTCCAGTGATCGCAATTGGGGGGATTACTCCAGACAAGACTGCCGAGATTAAAGGTATTGGCATAAAAGGGATAGCCGTCATGTCCGGTATCATGAGTGCCAAGAATCCCGTGGAGGCGGCAATTTCCTATCAAACTAGTTGGTGACAGGAGGGATTGGATGGGCACAAGCTATGACGTCATTATCATAGGTGGGGGTGTCAATGGATGTGCATCCGCCTATTACTTAAGCAAAACCGGAAAAAAGATACTTTTATTGGAAAAAGATCGGATTGCATCAAAGGCATCCAGTGCCGCTGCAGGCATGCTCGGTGCTCAAGTGGAGGTGACCGAGGCAGGTCCTCTTTTTGAACTTGCTAAAGAAAGCAGAGCCATATTCCCTCACTTGCAACAAGACCTGAAGGAATTAACCGGTATAGATATTGAGCTTGTTCAAAAAGGGATGCTGAAGCTTGCGTATCACGAAGAGGAAGTTATGTCGCTAAAAAAGACGATTGCTCTTCAACAGGGACTTGGAGAAAAGGCAGCTTGGATTAGCAAGGAAGAGGTTTTGAGGAGAGAGCCTGATTTAGGGGTGGAGATGCTTGGCGCCATGGATATTCCGATGGATGGACACGTCAATCCGGAAAAGCTGACACATGCATTTGCCAAGGCTGCCATCACGCTCGGGGCAGAAATCAAAGAATATGTGGAAGTGTATTCGATACAGGATCTTAATCAAGAAACTGTAAAAGTGGAAACGAGTGAAGGAAGCTTTGCAGGGGATTCCATTGTTGTAACCGCAGGTGCATGGAGCAAGAGAATCTTATCGGAGCTTGGTTTGAATCTCCCATCCTATCCGGTTAAAGGGGAATGCTTTTCAGTGCTGACAGATAAGCCGATTTTGGAGAGTACTATTTTTACAGACTCCTGCTATATAGTACCAAAAAGCGGCAACCGGCTGGTGGTTGGTGCCACCATGGTGCCCCACACTTTCTCTGAAAAAGTTTCCATTGGAGGACTGGCTTCCCTAATGAAGGAAGCAATCAGAACTCTTCCGGCAATCGAGCATGCCAGCTTTGAACGTACATGGGCAGGAATCAGGCCGCAAACGGGTGATGGACTTCCATTTCTAGGAAAGCACCCAACCTTCCCCAGTATCTTTATTGCCACAGGTCACTACCGGAATGGAATACTGCTTTCGCCAATCACAGGGAAGCTGGTGGCTGGCATGATTAATGGATGGAAGCTGCCGGATTATATGCTTGCATTTGGACTGGAAAGAATACAAGAACCTTCAATGAGGTGAAAAAATGAAAATATGGATAAATGGCGATCAGCTGGAGATTCCAAACGATGTAACCACCGTTGCGGAATTATTATTACATTTTCAGCTCGATCAAAAGGTAGTTATTGTAGAAAAGAACAAAGAGATATTGCGAAAAAATCTTCATGCAGCGGAACCCGTTGCAGAAGGTGATCAGCTGGAATTAGTACATTTTGTAGGAGGCGGATGATATGTTGAAAATTGGTTCATACACATTTAATTCTCGTTTATTACTTGGAACAGGAAAGTATCCGGACTTTGATATTCAACAGAGGGCTGTGGATGTATCCGAATCGGAGATCCTGACGTTTGCCGTTAGAAGAATGAATATTTTTGAAGCGAGTCAGCCGAACTTTTTGGAAAAATTGGATTTGGAAAAATACACGCTCCTGCCAAACACAGCAGGTGCCAAAACGGCTGAGGAAGCGGTGCGTATTGCCAAGCTCGCAAAAGCATCCGGGCTGTGTGACATGATCAAGGTCGAAGTGATCGGCTGCTGGAAGACGCTGCTGCCAGATCCAGTGGAAACCTTGAAAGCAACAGAAGAATTGCTGAAAGAGGGTTTTATCGTCCTGCCATATACGTCCGATGATGTCGTCCTTGCCCGGAAACTCGAGGAGCTTGGCGCACATGCCATCATGCCAGGTGCATCCCCGATCGGTTCTGGCCAAGGAATCATCAACGAATTGAACCTTAGCTTCATCATCGAACAGGCGAATGTTCCTGTAATTGTCGATGCAGGAATAGGATCCCCAGCAGACGCAGCCAAGGCGATGGAATTGGGTGCAGATGGGGTGCTATTGAATACCGCTGTATCAGCCGCGAAAGATCCTGTGAAAATGGCCTATGCCATGAAACTTGCCATTGAAGCGGGACGCCTAGGATATGAAGCCGGCCGAATGGAGAAAAAGCGCTATGCAACAGCAAGCAGCCCGACCGAAGGAATGAGTGTGGGATAATGGAACGCTATTCACGTCAGACCCTATTTTCACCGATCGGGGAAGACGGTCAAAATCTATTAGGGCAAAAACATGTCCTTCTGATCGGTGCAGGTGCACTTGGAACAGGAAATGCCGAGGCGCTGGTTCGTGCCGGTGTCGGCAGGCTGACCATTGTCGACAGGGATTATGTCGAGTGGAGCAATCTTCAGCGTCAGCAGCTATACAGCGAAGAGGACGCAAGCGGAAAGCTACCCAAGGCGATTGCCGCTAAAGCACGTCTGGAAAAAATCAATTCGGAAGTAGAGATAGTTGCGCTAGTAGACGATGTTACAGCAGAGAGTCTGGAGAATTTCGTGAAAAACGAACAGGTTTCCCTGCTCCTTGACGCCACAGATAATTTTGATATCCGTCTGATCATGAATGATATCTCGCAAAAATATGAGATACCCTGGATTTATGGGGCATGCGTAGGGAGCTACGGCCTTTCTTTTACCGTTTTGCCAGGAGAAACTCCTTGTCTTCAATGCCTGTTGAACACCGTTCCGCTAGGAGGAGCAACCTGCGACACGGTCGGCATCATCTCTCCCGCTGTTGGAATGGTGGTGGCGCATCAGGTGGCAGAAGCCTTGAAGCTGTTAACAGGCAACAAGGGAGCTTGTCGACGAAAGCTCGTTTCTTTTGACCTCTGGAAAAACCACTATGTGTCCATGGATGTTGCGAAAATGAAACAGGCAGGCTGCAAGAGCTGCGGAGAAAAGAGAACCTATCCGAACCTCTCCTTTGAAAACCAAACAAAAACAGCGGTCCTATGCGGACGCGACTCTGTCCAGATCCGCCCATCCAAAACGGGGGAAAGAAATCTGCCGGAGCTGAAAAGAGTACTCATCGGACGAGGAATGGCTGTCGAGGAAAATCCTTATCTACTGTCCTTTGAAATAGAGCATCACCGCCTGGTGGCATTCAAGGATGGCAGAGTGCTCATCCATGGAACAAAGGATATACAGGCAGCAAAATCTTTGTATTATCGGTATTTTGGTTAAAACACTTTAAAATGGAAAAGTGCTTTAATTGTATGCCTAGCTGTTGATTGGAGCAATAGGCGAAGGCTCCAGCACCGCCCCTTGGGTCGCTGCGCCTAGTGCGGAAATCAACAGCGGTGTTTAAAGTGTTTAATATGTTTAAAATGCCAATGGAAAAAGTGAAGAGCACGGAGGTGACAACCATGGTAGGAAAAGCATTAACCATCGCAGGCTCGGATAGCGGTGGAGGAGCAGGAATACAAGCAGATCTGAAAACCTTTCAGGAATTGAAGGTCTACGGGATGTCTGCGATTACTGCCCTAACTGCGCAAAATACAAAAGGCGTTCAAGCGGTATACCCCATCCCTATTGATATGGTGCTTCAACAGCTTTCTTCCATAGAGGAAGACTTGAAACCGGATGCTATAAAGACAGGAATGCTTTTTAGCAGCGACCTGATTGAAGCAGTCGCACAACAGATAAAAAGCTTTCAATGGGGGAATGTAGTGGTGGATCCGGTGATGATTGCAAAAGGGGGAGCCAAGCTCTTGCAGGAGGAGGCTATTCGTTCACTGAGGGAATCGCTCATTCCACTTGCAACCGTCATCACTCCAAATATTCCGGAAGCGGAGGTGTTGACTGAAATTCCAATCCGTTCAATGGAGGACCGTCATCGGGCAGCAAGGATCCTACATAAACTTGGTGCAGATTTTGTGGTTATCAAGGGCGGTCACGGATATGGAGACGAACTCATTGATTTAATCTTTGATGGGGATAGCTTCCATGAAATGAAGAGTATGAGGATTGCCACGAAAAACACACATGGAACGGGTTGTACCTTTGCCGCTGCCATTACAGCTCAACTGGCAAAGGGACAGTCGGTTTGGGATGCCATACAGATAGCCAAGGAATTCATCCATGCTGCGATTGAAGATGACCTTCAAATTGGCAGTGGCCATGGCCCGACCAATCACTGGGCTTACCAGCAGAGAAGGGTGAGTGTCATTTCTTGATGGAAAATAAATTGAAAGATCTGCTGCGACTATATTTAGTGATGGGAAGCACCAATTGTCGTGAAAATGATCCCCTGACCGTTCTTGACGCAGCTTTAAAAGGAGGCGTTTCCCTCTTCCAATACCGTGAAAAGGGGAATGGGTCCAAATCCGGGCAGGAGAAAATAATGCTCGGTCAGGCGTTGATGAACCGTTGTCGTTCATATGGTGTACCTTTTGTCGTGAATGATGATGTGGAACTTGCCCTGAACCTTGGGGCGGATGGATTACATATCGGTCAGGAGGATGGTTCGATCACCAAAACAAGAGAAAAATTTGCCGGAAAACTACTCGGTGTCTCCGTCCATAATGTACAGGAGGCGGAAGAGGCAGTGAAGTGCGGTGCTGATTACCTTGGAGTAGGTCCAATGTATTTTACCAGTACGAAAACCGATCTGCATGAGGTCAAAGGACCGGATGTAATCAAAGAAATCCGCGCAGCTGGAATCACTCTTCCAATCGTCGGGATCGGTGGGATAGACAAAGAACGAGCTGCATGTGTAGTGGAGGCCGGTGCGGATGGTGTTGCTGTTATTTCCGCAATTAGCCAAGACCCATACCCCACTGATGCAGCAAGGGAATTGCTATACGCGGTGGAAAAAGTTTTGCATGTTGCAAAAAAATAAATATCCATTATCAAAAAATGATGCTATAATAATAGGACCATTTACTTTATTACATGTTTGTAACCACCCTGTTCCTTTTTGGAGCAGGTTTTTTTATGTGCTTGGCACTTTGTTTGAAGTGAACGACGTTAAGGGGCCTGACCCCCACCGCTTTAAAGCGATGGGGGTCAGGACCCTTTTTAGTGCTTTAATGTAGTGAGGGTCAGACCCCTACACTTTCCTTCTGTTTCAAATCCATCGCAGGTCCGAAAAATTCGTAGTTGATTTTTTCGGCTGGTACTCCGATGTTATCCAGGTGGGTCAGGATGGCACGCATGAATGGAACCGGTCCACATACATAGAATATAGCTTCTGGTTCAGCATGCAGCTCTTTGATCATTTCTTCTGTTACATATCCATCGAAGTGGAACTTTTGGAAGCTGCGATCTTCCTCAGTTGGATTTTCATAGACAAAGATGGCTTCACCTTTTTTCAGAGTTTCCATTGAATTCTTCACTTCATCATAAAATGCATGAACCGTTCCATTTTTTGAAGCATGCAGGAAGGTCGTTGGGCGGGTAGGCTCTGTTTGAGCGATTGCCTTCAACATACTTAGCATAGGAGTGATCCCTACTCCACCACTGATGAGGTAGACTGGTTCATTGCCTGTATCAAGAGTGAAGTCTCCTGCAGGTACAGTAAGCTCCAGCTTATCACCTACTTTGACATGATCATGCAAGTAGTTGGAGACTTTCCCTTCCGGAGTGATTTCCGCTTCTCTTTTGACAGAAATCCGGTAAAATTTTTCAGTAGGCGCATCAGATAGACTGTACTGGCGGTTCAATAAGTATTCTTCACCTGGAATGGATACACGGATGGTGATATATTGGCCAGGCTTATGAAGAGAAACTTTGCTTCCGTCTGCCGGCTTCAAATAGAAGGAAGTGATTACAGAGCTTTCCTCTTCTTTTCTTACTACTTCAAATTCTTTAAAGTCGGACCAGCCGGCATTCGCTTTTTCTGCTTCTTGATACATTTCCTGTTCCACATCAATGAATACTTGAGCAATGACGCCATAGGCTTCTCTCCATGCATGCAGGATTTCCTCGGTCGCTGCGTCTCCAAGCACTTCCTTGATCGCGAGTAGCAGATGCTCACCTACAATAGGATAGTGCTCAGGTTTTACTTGTAGGCTTCGGTGCTTATGTGCAATCTGTTTTACTGCAGGAAGCAGGACTTCAAGCTGATCGATATAGGTTGCTGCTGCATAAACGGTGTTGGCCAAAGCAGTTTGCTGGCGTCCTTTGGATTGGTTTGCATGATTAAAGATATTTAATAATTCCGGATGGTTTTCGAAAAGTTTTTTATAGAAGTAAGTAGTAATTTCTACGCCCTTGTCTGCTAATACAGGTGCAGTGGATTTAACGATCTCAATTGTTTTCTGGCTTAACATGATAAGATCTCCTTTAAAAGATATATTTTAAATACATCTTTATTATAAGAGGGATGAATGGTTAAAGATATATTTCAAATACATCTTTAACAAGTCTGTCACAATCTTATGGCTGAATTGTGAATGAGGTCTGTGTATGTGTATATGAATCGAATAGGAAGGGAAGAGGAATGGAGGTTTAATCTGTTGAAAAAGGGCAAAATAAAAAGGCCCCCATAAAGGGAGCCTTTTTTATCTTTTGAAAAATTATGCTTTGTTTACGTTAGCTGCTTGGTCGCCACGGTTACCTTGAACGATTTCAAATGTAACTTGTTGACCTTCTTCTAAAGATTTGAAACCTTCGCCTTGGATAGCTGAGAAGTGTACGAATACGTCGTCTCCGTCTTGGCGCTCGATGAATCCGAATCCTTTTTCTGCGTTAAACCATTTTACTGTACCTTGTAACATGTTGTTACCTCCTATGTGCTTTACGCACAAATGTATTACTATTCTTGCTCAAACAATATCAAGGCGAAAGTTAAATCTTAACTTTGAATCCTTACATACCGAACAAAAATAATTCTTCTTAAGAATAACAGTAAACACCAAAAATAGCAAGAGAAGATGATATTCCTTTAGGAATTCGGAAGCCGTTCGACATGGATGACGATACTCCTGCCGGGGTCTGGCCCCGACTTTCATTTTATTTTTTTCTATTGAGTATTTCGTACTCCGATTGTTAATTATCTTAAAATTAGTAATTGACAAAATCTTGTCCGTGGTGATAAATTTAGAGGGTGGAAATTATATGAAACAAAAATTTAAAAGGAAATGGAGGGCTCGAGATGATTAATTTAATTGTTGTTTTCGGTGATGATGTTGCAGGTAAGCCTAATAACTTCATAGATCTCGTGACCTGTCCTAAGAGTGTTTTCAGTCTGGATTGATACTGACTGTCACCTCACCTAATATTTTTTGTATTATTTGGGATAATGTAATTGTGCAAACACAGGTCACTTTAGGAACGTGACGTGTGCTTTTTTATTGGGAAATTTCTCAGGCATACCGGGCTAACGTTCGGTATGCCTTTTTTTGTTTGCATGGATTACTATTTTTTTCCACAAAAGAATCCGCTAACCAAACTAAAATGAGGAGGAAATGAAAATGGAAAAAGTAATGGTTCTTAGGATCACATACAGTGAGGCTTCAGATGATGGGTAGGTACCTTAGTTTTAGGAGAACGGAAAGGGGTTGGATCATATGCTTTCAGTTTTAGGCAAATTAGGTTGGTTTTTTAAGGAGCATTGGAGAAGATATGCTGTTGCAATAGGATTATTGATTTTTGCGGGGTTTTTGGAGATTATCCCGCCAAAGATGATCGGGATGGCCATTGATGATATACAGATTGGAGCGTTTACACCAGAAAGGCTTTTTCAGTATGTTGCCTTTTTATTTGTTCTTGCTTTTGTTATCTATGGAATTACGTATGTTTGGATGTATCAGCTTTTTGGCAGTTCATTCCTGGTTGAAAGATCTTTACGCTCAAAGCTGATGGGGCATCTTTTAAAGATGACACCGACTTTTTATGAAAAAAATCGAACAGGGGATTTGATGGCGCGTGCAACGAACGATCTGAAGGCGATTTCGACCACCGCCGGTTTCGGGGTGCTGACGCTTATCGACTCCAGTGCGTTCATGCTGGTCATCCTTGGAACGATGGGGTTCCTCATCAGCTGGAAACTGACAATCGCAGCCATTCTTCCATTGCCGTTGATGGCCCTTGCGATGAATATATACGGAAAGAAAATTCATCAACGCTTTACCGAAGCCCAAGATGCTTTCGGGGATATGAATGACAGGGTTCTCGAATCCATTGCAGGAGTGCGAGTTATCCGCGCGTATGTGCAGGAACGGGCAGATCAGGGCAGATTTCATAATATGACAGACGATGTCTACAAAAAGAATGTGAAAGTGGCAATCATTGATTCATTATTTGAACCTACTATTAAACTGCTTGTCGGTGCAAGCTACCTGATCGGGTTGGGCTACGGGGCATACCTTGTGTTCCATAAGGAGATCACACTCGGGGAACTGGTAAGCTTTAACGTATACTTAGGGATGCTGATATGGCCGATGTTCGCAATTGGTGAGCTGATCAACGTCATGCAGCGAGGGAACGCTTCTTTAGACCGTGTCAATGAGACACTTGCCTATGAAGCGGATGTTTCGGACCATGCTTCACCGGTAACGGTAAACGATCCCGCAACCATTGATTTCGACGAGGTGACATTCCGTTATCCTTCCTCTACAGTGGATAATTTAAAGAAGGTTTCCTTCCATATAAAGAAAGGGCAGACACTTGGTATTGTCGGTAAGACGGGAAGCGGTAAAACAACCATCATCAAGCAATTGCTGAGAGAGTATCCGATTGGTAAAGGCAAAATCACGATTGATGGCGTACCATTGGAGAGAATCACCCTCGAGGAGATACAAGGATGGGTCGGCTATGTGCCACAGGATCACGTTTTGTTTTCCAGAACGGTAAAAGAGAACATACTATTCGGAAAGCATGATGCTACAGAAGAAGAGATTGCAAGGGCAATTGAATCCTCTGCTTTCACAAAAGACCTAGAGATGCTTCCGGAAGGATTGCAGACGCTTGTGGGAGAGAAAGGTGTTTCGTTATCAGGCGGACAGAAGCAAAGGATTTCAATTGCGAGAGCATTGATCGCCAATCCTGAAATTTTGATTCTCGATGATAGCTTATCGGCAGTGGATGCAAAAACGGAAGCAACCATCATCGAAAATATCCGAAATGAACGATCAGGTAAAACGACCATCATCTCCACTCACCGTTTATCCGCAGTGCAGCATGCAGATTGGATTATCGTGCTTGAAAACGGGGAAATCGTCGAGTCCGGGCAACATGAGCAGCTAATGGCAGTTGGAGGATGGTACAAAGAACAGTTTGAACGACAGCAAGTTCAGTCGCCAAAAGGAGGCGAGGTGTTGACATGAAAGAAGTAAAATCAGGGAAACGGCTATTCCGTTATGCCCTTACACAAAAGAAAATTATCATTATTGCGTTAATCATGCTTTCCATAGCCGTTGCAGCAGAGCTTACAGGTCCGTTTATTGCGAAGCGTATGATCGACAACCACATTTTAGGTATTGAAAAAACGTGGTTTGCGACAGAGAAGGACGGAAAGGATAAGGTCTATTATGATGGATCGTACTATATAAGGGAGGACCGTTCGGAAGGAATAGATGTCTCCGGTAGCGAAACAGCTAGGGTTCTCCAGGTTGGAAGAGAGTATTATTTTGTCCCTTCAGAAATTACTTTTGATGGTGAGCGAAGTGCTTACAATGGCGAACTCACCATTACCCGGGGTGAAGAATCAGCTACGTATGAGGCAACATTACTCACTAACGGTGAGCTGATCGACTTTTATCAGCCTGAGGTAAAATATATCGGGTATCTCGTTGCGATATACTTTGGACTGCTGGTCGTATCATCATTTTTCCAGTACGGGCAAAGCTATTACCTTCAGACATCGGCAAACCGAATCATCCAAAAGATGAGAGAGGATGTATTCGGTCAGATTCAAAAGCTTCCAATCCAGTATTTTGATCATCTTCCGGCTGGTAAGGTTGTATCACGTATCACCAATGACACGGAAACAATCAAGGAATTGTACGTAACAGTCCTTGCTACGTTCTTTTCCGGAATCATCTATATTACAGGGATCTATATTGCTTTATTCCTATTGGATGCCAAGCTTGCAGCCATAAGCTTGCTGCTCATCCCGATCCTTATAGTGTGGTTTATTTTCTACAGAAAGTACGCATCTGTTTATAATCATAAAATCAGAGCACTGTTAAGCGATATTAATGGAAATATCAATGAATCCATTCAGGGGATGACGATTATTCAAGCGTTTCGCCGTCAAAAGAAAGCGAAGGAAGAATTCGAAACATGGAACGAGGAGCACTTCACTTATCAGAACAAATTGTTGAGCCTGAATGCGTTGACCTCCCATAATCTGGTTGGTGTATTGCGAAACATTTCGTTTGTGGTGGTTATCTGGTATTTCGGTGGTGCCTCATTGGGTGCCGGATCGATGATTTCCTTGGGTGTTCTGTACGCCTATGTAGACTATCTTGGAAGAATGTTCGGACCGATTACAGGGATGGTCAATCAATTGGCAAACCTGGAGCAGGCACGTGTATCCGCAGCTCGGGTATTTGAGTTGATGGATGAGGCAGGGGTGGAAGTATCGGATGATAAGCATCCCCGCTATGAAGGGAATGTCACCTTTGAATCAGTATGGTTTGGCTACAAAGAGAATGAATATGTCCTGAAGGATATAAGCTTTCAGGCCCAAAAAGGTGAAACGGTGGCACTTGTCGGTCACACAGGTTCAGGAAAAAGCTCCATCATGAACCTTCTTTTCCGCTTCTATGATATTGAAAAAGGAAAAATCCTTATTGATGGGAAAGATATTCGGCAACTTTCTAAACAGGAAATCAGGCAGCACATGGGGATTGTGCTTCAGGATCCTTTCCTTTTCTCTGGTACGATCGCTTCCAATGTGAGCTTGGAGGATCCTTCGATTTCCATGGAGAAGGTCGAAAAAGCGCTGGAGGATGTGGGTGCAATGGACTTCATCTCCGCACTGCCAAAAGGTTTGGAGGAGCCTGTTATCGAAAAGGGAAGCACGCTTTCCTCTGGACAAAGACAGCTCATCTCTTTTGCAAGAGCCTTGGCCTTTGATCCGGCAATCCTGATTTTAGATGAAGCTACTGCCAGCATTGATACCGAAACGGAGGTAGTCATCCAAAATGCACTAGAAGTGCTGAAAAAAGGAAGAACGACCTTTATCATTGCCCACCGACTTTCTACTATTAAGAGTGCAGATCAGATCCTGGTATTGGATCGCGGCGCAATTGTGGAAAGAGGTAACCATGAAGAACTCATGGAGCGTAAGGGAAAATACTATCAGATGTATGAGCTGCAACAGGGTGGCCAGCATTTGGCAGGTTAATATATCAACCAGAGTCCGGGATAATCCGGGCTCTTTTTTTTGGTGCTAAATAATCAGTTATTCTTATCATGTGCAGGGTATAGGTTCAGTAATGGATGATTCTAGGTGATCTGATGCAACATTATTATCAAGGAAATAGGAAATGATAATGTTGAAACAAAACTCTTTACAACAGGAGAAACTTTATAATACTATACAATATGTAAATAAAACAATTCTGATAAGATTACTGGGGGTTTAAAAAAGATGAAGAAATATTTAACACTCTTTACACTATTGTTCACATTCGCATTCGTTTTGGCGGCATGTGGAACTACAGATAATAATGGTACGACAGGCGAGGGCGACAAGGCAGAAGAAAAGGAAAATCTGCTAAGCAAAGTGGAGGAAGAAGGAACACTTCTGATTGGAACAGAAGGCACCTACCCTCCATTCACATTTCATGATGATTCCGGCAAGCTGACTGGTTTTGATGTGGAAGTGGCAGAAGAAGTGGCAAAGCGCTTAGGCGTTGAAGCGAAGTTCATGGAAACGCAATGGGATGCCATGTTTGCGGGTCTTGATGCAAAACGTTTTGATATGATTGCAAATCAGGTTGGGATCAGAGAGGATCGTCTCGAAAAGTATGATTTCTCTGATCATTATATTACAAGCACAGCTGTCGTTGTAGCAAATAAAGACAATGATGACATCAAGGAATTTGCTGATATTGAAGGAAAAAAATCTGCTCAGTCCCTGACAAGCAACTACGCGGATCTTGCGCGCGAGCACAAAGCGGAGATTGTTGGAGTAAACGGTTTTAATGAAGCGATTGAGCTTTTATCATCCAATCGTGTAGATGTAACAATCAATGATAATCTGTCTGTCCTTGATTTCCAGAAAAACCGCCCGAATGCACCAATTAAGATCGTAGCAGAGCATGAAGATGCTGCACAAAGCGGATTTATGTTCCGAAAAGGCAGTGACGAACTTGTAGAAGCAGTCAACGGTGCATTGGCAGAAATGATCGAAGACGGCACTTACGCAAAAATTTCTGAGAAATGGTTTGGTGAAGATGTACTTAACTAGTATTTTTTCAGATCCTGAAAGACTCGACCGGATGATGAGCATTGCCCAGAGTTCCCTTCTCCCATTGGTGAAGGGAGCTCTCACTTATACGATACCATTGACATTGATTTCTTTTTACATCGGTCTTGTGATTGCGGTGTTAACGGCATTGGCACGAATTTCTTCGGTTAAGCCGCTCCAGATCATAGCAAGAATCTATGTCTCCATCATCAGGGGAACGCCGCTATTGGTGCAATTATTTATCATTTTCTACGGTTTACCGTCTATAGGCGTTACCATAGATTCATTTCCGGCTGCCGTTATAGGATTTTCACTTAATCTTGGTGCATATGCTTCTGAAATTATCCGTGCAGCCATTCTATCCACGCCAAAAGGACAGTGGGAGGCAGCCTATTCCATGGGAATGACTTACCCGCAGGCGTTAAAACGCATTATTTTACCGCAGGCATCCAGGGTGTCCATACCTCCGTTGTCTAATTCCTTTATCAGCCTTGTCAAAGATACCTCCTTGGCGTCGTTGATATTGGTGACGGAAATGTTCAGGAAAGCACAGGAAATTGCAGCCACCAATTATGAATTTCTACTATTATATACACAGGCAGCTGCCTTGTATTGGATTATCTGTTTTCTTCTCTCACTTGTTCAAGGGCAGCTTGAGAGACGCCTTGACAGATATGTAGCTAAATAAAAAGGCTCTTTTCACATCAATGTTGCTTTCTGTCGCTAGTAAAAAATCTGCAGTTGGATTTTTTACATTCATATGAAAAAGATGTTGTTCTCACTTCGTATGATTTTTAGGAAAAGAGCACGATGGTACGTTTACTACGGGTGGAAATCCATACGGAAAGCAACAGACTATGCGAAACCGGCCATGAAAAAGGAGCTCGAGAAATGATTGCAGTAGAGAGCTTGCACAAGCAGTTCGGAGATTTAGAAGTTTTAAAAGGAATAGATTTGAATGTGGAGCAGGGGAAAGTGGTGGTCGTCATTGGCCCATCAGGTTCAGGAAAGACGACACTTTTACGCTGCTTGAACATTTTGGAGACACCAACCTCCGGAAAAGTATCCATTGACAGTCAGATATTGGACTTTTCCTCGAAGGTTCCTTCAGGGAAAATTGCCAGCTTCAGAAGATTGACGGGTATGGTGTTCCAGAGCTATAATCTTTTTCCTCATATGACAGCCCTCCAAAATGTAATGGAAGGGCCGATAACGGTGAAAAAGGAACAGAAGGCAAAGGTCGAAGAAAAAGCAAGACGTCTCCTGGAGAAGGTTGGCCTCGGCGATAAAGCGGACTTTTATCCATTCCAGCTTTCAGGAGGACAACAGCAGCGTGTCGGAATTGCAAGAGCTTTGGCGATGGAGCCGAAAGTGATGCTCTTTGATGAGGCGACTTCCGCGTTGGATCCCGAACTTGTCGGCGAAGTTCTTCGAGTCATGAAGGAGCTTGCCCAGGAGGGGATGACCATGGTTGTGGTCACCCATGAAATGCAGTTTGCCCGGGAAGTGGCAGATGAAGTGATCTTCATGGACAAAGGCGTGATTGTCGAAAAAGGGAAGCCGGAGGAGATCTTTGAGTCTCCAAAGGCAGAGAGAACGAAACAATTCCTGCGTTTGATCAGCAGTGGAGTTTGAATATAGTATTTGAGACTTCGTATTGTGCGAGGTCTTTTTTTAGGTTCTATTAGTAAAGATTTATACTTTAAGAATAGGGCTGGGCTAAAGATAAAGTATCAACATTAAACACCCTGTTGGTCTCCGTTCCAGGCGTTCGCTTATCCTAAGGCGGCCTCGGGAGCCTCCTCGGCGCTTTGCGCCTGCGGGGTCTCCCTTGACACGCTTCTCCCGCAGGACAAGGAAGGCTCCGGCAGCGATACATCGCACGCAGAAAATGCTTGCATTTTCAAGGAGTCTCACACCTTGCACTCCAACCAACAGGGGTGACTCATAGTAAAAAATTCAACTTACTAAAGGTACAATAAATGCATTTTATATCAAATTTTCATTTCAATAGCGAATTTAATTTGTTTTAAGGTTTTCTAGTAGCAAATAATGTTTAACCCGTGAGTTGATTGTAGCGGAGGACACTTGACTCCTGCGGGAAAATAGAGGGCATGGGAGACCCCACAGGCGAAGCCGAGGAGGCTCCCATCCGTCCCCGCGGAAAGCAAGTGTCTGGAGCGGAAATCAACGGGCTAAATTTAATGTTTACATTTTATTAGAATAGCAACAATTTAACAATGAATTGAAAATCAGTCTTTTTTTATCCACACAAATAGGAAGGCACCCCAAAGTTAGTTTGAGGTGCCCATAGCCATTCATATAAAATTATGTGTTACATAAAAACTGAAACTTATCTTCCGCCTAGGGATTGCTCAGCCATTTGTACTAGGCGCTTTGTGATTTCTCCACCAACAGATCCGTTGGAGCGAGAAGTTGTGTCAGCACCAAGGTTAACTCCGAACTCAGAAGCGATTTCATACTTCATTTGGTCGATAGCTGCTTGTGCTCCAGGTGCTACTAATTGATTAGACGAATTTCTTGATTGGTTTGCCATGTTGATTCATCTCCTCGAAATATAGTTTTGGTTGGACCCACTGGGTTTGCACCAGTTCAGCAGATGTTTCCGCCGCGCTCTTTAGCCTGGTCCATTTGTTAGTAAGATGTTACTTGTATTATAGGAATTTCTTAAAATCCTTATTCTTTTTTCTTTCAGGTAATTATTGGATATTACAGAGGAGGTGACAAAGCATAATTCCAACAGTTTGAGAAAAAATAAACCTAATCAGGAATGGAGGGACAAGGATGGCGATGTGTCCTTTGTGCAATGGATTTGAGGTCTATGAAAGCCGGTGCTCATCTTGTGGTGGTTTGATGCACGACCTTGGTACGGCAACAGATTTTTTGGATGATTACAGCGCATATATGGATATTGATGTGTTAAAGCTGGTTGATGGGAATTTGACAAGTCTGAGTGATAATATCTGCATTCATGTTATAAGTTGCACTAGTTGTCATCAGGACCTGATATTGGCAGTAAATGAATAAAAGCCAGGCCACTCATGAAAGAGACGGCCTGGCTTGGAAGCTTTATTATTTTGTACGAATGCGAGATTCTGTTTCGAAATCGAAGAAGTGAGCTTTGTTCATATCAAGTGCAAGCTGCAGCGTTTGCTGAGGCTTGACATCAGAACGAGAGTCAACACGTGCTACGAAATCCTGCCCGTGGATTTGGGAGTAAAGCATGGATTCAGCACCAAGTAATTCTGCAACTTCGATTACTGCAGTGATGGTAGAACCAACAGCTGATTCGATGAAAACAGGCTCATCATGGATATCCTCTGGACGAATTCCAAGAATCACTTCTTTCCCAACATAACCTTGGTCACGTAGAACTTTCATTTTTCCTTCTGGAACAGAGATTTTTTGCTCTCCTAGTAAGAATGCACCTTCCTCCAATTTACCATTGAAGAAGTTCATTGCAGGAGATCCGATGAATCCTCCAACAAATACGTTTTCCGGATTTTCGTATACTTCTTTTGGAGAACCAAGCTGTTGAATGATACCGTCTTTCATTACAACAAGGCGAGTTGCCATTGTCATTGCTTCTGTCTGATCATGCGTTACGTAGATAGTAGTTGTTTGCAGACGTTGGTGAAGCTTGGAGATCTCAGCACGCATCGCAACACGCAGCTTCGCATCAAGGTTGGATAAAGGCTCATCCATCAAGAATACTTTTGCATCACGAACGATTGCACGACCTAGCGCAACACGCTGACGCTGACCACCAGATAATGCTTTTGGTTTACGGTCTAAATATTGCTCTAACCCCAGGATTGCTGCAGCTTCTTTTACGCGGCGGTCGATTTCTTCTTTCGGGAACTTACGAAGCTTTAATCCGAAAGCCATGTTGTCATATACATTCATATGCGGGTAAAGCGCATAGTTCTGGAATACCATCGCGATGTCGCGGTCCTTTGGAGCTACATCGTTCATTCTTTTTCCGTCGATTTCAAAGTCACCCTTGGAAATTTCCTCAAGACCGGCAATCATACGTAAAGTTGTAGATTTACCACAACCTGATGGTCCTACAAATACGATAAACTCTTTATCCTTGATGTGTAAATTGAAGTCTTTAACGGCAGTAACATCGCCTTCGTATACTTTATAAATATGATCTAATTTTAATTCAGCCATTGTTCATTTCCTCCTGTGAAATCGTTTTCTTAACTAGTATCAGTGTAACGAAAACGGATACATTTCGTAAATGTACAAGTTGCACAAAGATGGGGGAGGTTTTTTGTGCATGTTGTCATGAGCCTGACAACATGGTGCAGTAACCATTACTTTTCCGTTTCCAAAATGATAAGTGCAAGATAAGCCGCCAATGCCCCCTGGAAGTTTTTAATATCTATCCCGGTGCGCTCGGAGAACTTATCTATTCGATATTGCAGGCTGTTGCGATGCATGAAAAGTTTTTTGGCAGTCAACGAGACATTGAGATTATTTTCAATGTAGACCTTGATGCTTTGCAGCAATTCCTGGTCTTCTTCGAGCACAGGTCCGAACTGCTGCTTAAACTGTGTGACCAGCTCAGGTTCCAATTGGCCTGTCACCAAGTAGGGGATGGCCTGTTCAAATGTATGGATCGCCATTTTCTTTTGTGAGTGGCGGGAGAGGTCAAAGCATTTCTTTTCCCAGTCAAAGGAATCCTTCGCTTTTTCGTCTATAGGTCTGGTGGAGCCGATGAACAGCTTTACATTTGAGTAAAAGTCGCTTGCAGTCGTATCGGTAATATCGGAATAGGGAGGGCTGTCTTCTGGTTTATGGGTTTTCGGAAAGACTTCAACCATGACTCCGCTTGTCGCATTTTCCCATATCAGCTCGATGGGAGTTTCAAAGAAGGCAGCCAATGCTTCCTTCCATTCTTCCTTGAGCGGGAAGGCCTGCCCGAAATGAAACTGGATAAAACGGCACTGCATATGGGGTGGATATGGATGGTCAGGTGCACTATATTCATTTAGATATAAGAAGGAATGCCACCAATTTTCGGTTGATGTCATTTCGAATTGGACTTGTGAAACCCGCTCCAAAAATGCAGCCAACAATAGCCTGTCCTTTTCTCCTAATTCGCTTTTCTCAATACCTATATAATCATTGGTTGGACCATAGAACCATTCATATTGTTCGAAATCATCAGGCATGGATCTTCTGACAAGAGAATCTCCGTAAATTTTTTTCAGTTGATTGTACATGTGGATCCCTTTCTTTCTGTACATGCGTTGCTTCTATTATAGCAAAAGAACAAACAAAAAAACTCTTCCCACAGAAAGGAAGAGTCCATAAAGCTATTCATTCGGCGGCGTTTCCCTCTCGAGCTCGCGCGCCTCTTCGATATTCGTATACTTGTCTCTGGAAAAAACGCTGCCACCGGCCATCCCTTCATTGATATAGCGGTCCACGTCCATGAAATATTCATCACGACCCTCATAGCTTGGTTCTTTCCTGGTCTGATCCTTCTTTTTTTCACTCAAAAAAATCCCTCCTTTTACAAGTAGTTTGTGTGAAGGAGGGAGGAACCATACCAGTTATTCATATACGTGGAAGAGCATCAGTTCATGTATTTGCTTTTCCACTTGCTCTCTTTCAGCAGGAGAGAAGGAGGCAGACTCGTCAAATTCAATTTTTCCATCTTTATGATAGGTGGCTTTTATGCTCTGGCCTTTGAAAAAGAAGGACAGGTGCCACCCGGGCAACTGGCTGTTTTTATAGAAAGGTTTTATCTGGAAATGTGATATCATGCTGTTACCTCCTAATCATTATTTCTCAATAATGATTAGTTCTTCATTAAACAGAAAAATCCTTTATTTTATTTGATTTTCCGATAAAAAGGTCAATCAGTTTTTCTGTTGAAGCCTTTTTGATTGCTGGTTCATCGAAGTCCATCGGTTTTGCATTCAACTCAAAAAGAAAAAGTTTCCCATCAGGTGTCAATCCTATATCAGCTGAGAACTCACTCAGATTATCATAAAAGGTGGAGAGATGTTTACCGCATAGGTTGATTAGATTTCGAACGGCAGGAATGTCGAGCGCAAAGGGAAGGTCTTCCAAGGATACAATACTTCCGCCTGCAGGAACATGGGTGGTGACCTGCTGCGTATTGGCGACCCGTACTCCGATTCCTGTGATGTCAAAACCTAGGCTCAGTCCTTTTGCATGGACAAGAATCCTGTAATCGAACTTTTTTCCTTCAAAAGGAAGGGTGGCGATGGCTTCCTGGACAATGAAGGAGTGTAATGAGTCGGTATTGCCGAAATATTGGACCAGCTTTTTAATGCTCGGGAACAAAAAGGTTTTGGCAGAAGTTGTTTTTAGTATATAACTATGGCCATTGCTATAGATGTAGGCAAGACCGATTCCCTTTTTACTTTTTCTTTTTTTAATGTAAACGGCCCCAAATGTGGTCAGGAATTCCTCCAGACTCTCTTCGGATAAAAGAGCAGTCCGAGGGAGGTGCCGCCCTATTTCTTCATGGCTTTTCAGCTGCAGATAAAGCTCCCATTTATCAAAAAAACATGGGTTGAAAATCGGGATATGGTAAAGGTCGGCAAGATTCTGCACTTGTTCCAGTTGCTCCGCTTCATCTTCATGGGAATAGAGCCTGTTATAGATGATATCAGGGAGTGGTGCCTTCATTTTTATCCAGTTCCGGTGGGCCGGCAGAAAACAGAATCCTTCCATACCATCCTCTGAAAGCTGATCCGGAGTGAAGACGATCGAATTCCCGCCTTTTCTGGCCAAGGAGAGCTGCAGCCGTTTGAACAAACCGATATTCCCGATAAACCCCTCTTTATTCGGGCTCGCCAGGATCCCGACAAGCGGACCTGCTTTGGACTCCTCGAAATGGAAGTGAAAGGACTGATAGCTCTTTGGATGGGAGTCCCTATAGGGGACAGTAAAGTATTTACCCAGAAATATTTTCTCTTTCCCCTGATTGAGATGATACCAGGATTCTCCGGACAAATCGTAGAAAAGCTGCTTCATGAGAATATACCATCCGGATACTGGATGCTTTTTTCTGTGAGATAGACGGCATATTCAATGGAAAGCTTTCTTGTCAGGATATCTTCATTTCTAAGTTTTGGATGATAGAAAATTGATCTTCCAGGCTTTGAATTAGCTTCAAATAGCCAGACCCTTTTCTCCTTATCCATCCCAAAGTCAAAGCCGATTTCCCCGATAAATCCGGGCAAATGAGTATCAATGGATTCACTGATCAGAAGGGAAGCCTGGGTGAGTTTTTGTGTGACATCCGCATGATCGACCTCGTCAGGAAATAGCTCAGAGAGGGTTTTTACCACTCCGCCGCTATTCATATGGGTGGTGACACTCCCTTTGCCGCTGAGCTTAGCAGCCATTGCACTTACCATCCATCTGCCATTTTCATCCTTATTCGTGTGTACCCGGAAGTCCACCTGAGAATCATTCTTTTTCAGTAAAGGAATGCCCTGCTGAATAATGTAGCCTGATAGATCTTTGTTTTTCATGACGGTCCCGAGCAAGGTTTCCAAAGAGGAGAAGCGCATCAGCTTGTTCTGAAGCTCTGCATTTTTGAATCGAACATAATAGAGGCCTTTCTCGCGGTCATAGATGATTTTATAAACACCAAGACCAAGGCTTCCGTTCATCGGTTTTACATAAATGAAAGGATAATGAGCCAGATATTCCTCCATTTTCTCAATGGTCACTTTATTGCTCGTCTCAGGGAGATAGGGGACCATGCTCTCCTCGATCATCAATTTCTGATGGATATCCCACTTGTTGAAAAAACCTGGGTTGAACCAGGGAATGGCATAATCTTTTTGGATTTTCTCTCTCGTTTCCGAGAGAAGCTTGTGTTTTTCTGTTCGTCGATTTGGAAGTCTATCGTACACAACATGAGGGAAGGGTACGGTTTTTCTGCACCAGCCCTCGTCTGAAAACATATATCCTTCCATTGTTCCATCTTCCCAATTGATATGGTTTGCACCAAAAAGAAATACATACGCACCCACCTTTTTCTCAGTGGCCAAAAGCTTGGAAAAGAAGAGAGTCCGCTCGCCGATTGGCCTGACGATGGAGTTGGTAAAACCGGCTGTGAAAATACCGATCAATGGTCCGAGATGGAGCACATCCTCATGGATGAACAAGTGGATTTTCCCTTCATATGGCAGCATAAGTTCCTCATAGATCTTCTTTGATACGTATAAAGTTCCTCCTGTATGGTAGGTGGGCTTGCAGCTGTATTGCAATGTTCCAAAAGCAATCGAGGAGACTGGCCATTCCTTCAATGTGTCAGGGATGGAAATGGCATCTTCCTTTAATGAATCCTTACACTTTACAGGTAAAAGAGCTTTCATATTTTATTCAACTCCCATTTTGTTTCCTTTTGAAAAAGTCAGAAACTCGCAATATTTACTTGGAGCCTCATAGATTTCCTTTTGATTTTGCTTTGCTGTCATTGTTACTATCTTATGACCTGGCTTGGAATTAATATCTAATATCCATAAATTCTGACGGCTATCCAATCCGAGATCTACGCCCAATTCAAATAGGGGCTGAAATGCTCTTTCGAGTAATACAGGAAGGTGAGTAACTATTTTTCGGATGTCCTCTTCCAGTTTTCTTTTTTGCAGGGAGCTGAGGCTTTTAGTCAGCGAGGAGTAGGGATGCATCCTTCCTCCCCCAGCCAGATTGGAGGTAATGTGATGGGGAATGCCTGTACGAATGACCCTGATCCGCTCCTGCCATTCACCCCTTTCATCCTTTTGCAGCAAGAGCCGGATATCAAAAGGCGTACCTTCCTTATTTTGAAGGGATAAAAAAGGCTGGAAGATATAGGATGTTTTTTTCATGCGGGTATGTAGCCATTGCTGAAAAAGGCTTGAGGACGGAAAAGTGAAATGCTGCTCCCCCGGCTGCTTCACTTCTTTAGCTACAAAATGCCCATTGGAGGCTTCCACCTTGATCAGACCTTTTCCTTGTGAGCCTTGAATCGGTTTCAGCACCCACTTTTTTTGAAGCTGCAAATTTGCCAATAGAAAGCTTGATGTTGTGAGTCTTAAAGTCTTCGGGAAAAAAGGCGCAAGAGATGGGTCTGTTGAAACAGCCTGATGAACCATCCATTTGTTTGGCAGGCCATATCCCAAAAAACGGCACTCCCTCTCCATCTTCAACCTTTCCACTCTACCGGACAGTTCACGAGCCAATTGGGAGGAGTAAAAGCAACGGTCATAAATAAAAGAAGGAATAGGAAAGCTGTCACTTACCCATTCCTTTTTTTCACGACAATACCGGAGACCATTTATTTTTTCCTCTCCGTTTAATGCTTGAGGAGTAAAGTGATATACCATCGTACTGCTGACGGCATGCTGTGCTATTTTGGTCATATATGGAGTCGGCTTCAAAAAAGAAAGTATTCCTAGTGCTATCATGCTTATTTGGCCTCCTTTATTGTTTCATCTATCAGATACAGACAGTAGAGGATAATCGCTTTTGCTGAAGGGCGGACAGTAGGGGAGCTTGGAGTACTATCCAAATTTTTGGAGGGCTTGGTGTTCACTTCGATAATCCAGGGACGTCCGGTATGATCGATAGCCAGGTCAATCCCAAGCTCACCATATATTCCCTCCGAAACCATTCCCACTACATCGGCCACCTCAAGCGCAATCTCCTTCAGATGCTGACGCAGATGTAGAAGCTCCTCCCTTTCATAACGTGTTCGCAATGCTTTTGAAACGGTCAGCATTTCGCCGCCCTGTGCAAGGTTGGAGACAAAGTATCCCGCCTTGGACGCTCTAGCGACGGAGGAGGTCACACGCCAGCGGTGGTTTTCCCCGCGGTGGCAGAGGTAGCGGAAATCCACCGGTCGGCCATCGAGGTCCAACAGATCAAGACCCTGTTGGATAATATAGTGCTTTTTTTTGATATGCGAGGAGAGTCGCTTGTACAATTCAGCAAAAGTACTGTATGTTGAAGATACTTCCTGTTGAATGGATGAGTAGCTTAATGCAAAACCATCTGGCATCTTGCAGACCTTGAAAATCTGCTTTCCCTGACTGCCATTGATGGGTTTAATAAAAATGGTGGAGTATTTGTCCAGCCAACTCATCAGCGATTCCTTCGAGTAGAGAGCCGTTTCCGGCAAGAAGGGCTGAAGATGCTCTGCTTCCTGCAACTGCTTATAGACCGTCCACTTATCAAGAAAATGGTCATTGAAATAGGGTATTTTCCACTCCTGCAATGCTTGAGTGAAATCCTGAAACATTTGCCGTCTTTCATTCGTACGTTTATGGAGTCGATTATGGATCACCTGCGGAAAAGGGAGGGTGTATCGTTTCCAGGAATCATTTTCGTAAAAATAGCCTTCAATCGATGGCGCTGCCCACTGATCCGGTATGGAAAACACATAAAAGATGGCTCCTATCTCATCAGAGTAATTCGCCAGCTCCTGGCAGTATTCATGTATGGACTTCAGATCGATACCTTCTTCTTTTAAGGTGATTTCAGTCAGTAGCCCGATAACAGGACCGATCACAAGTTTTTGGTTTGCGTGATCAAAGGAGATCAAATAATTTTTTTCTTCCTCAAAGAGCAGCAGGGAATGTAAAATAGAGGGATCGAGTCTTATGGTGAAATCCTCTCCCTTGATACATACGACCGGAGCCGAAATTGTATTCCGGCTGCATTGCAATTCAAGTAAAGTTATATCCCGTGGAAGCTTCAATTTTTTTGCCAACGCTTCACTAACTTGTATAATTGGAACTGAATGCATGCTTTCAAAGGGTACTACTCTTACAATATGAAAGTTCATGATATTCCCTCATTTATTACCTGTAGCGGCAAAGTGTAGGTGATTCAGTGTGTGGATAGTAAGAAGGTGCCAGGATCTGTCCTCGTCTATGGGAGGAAGGTCGCTAACACCCCGATTGGTTCAACTAACTCTGGTTGGAAGCCTGGGCTCCTAACCGAGTAGAAGGTTCCTTTTATAATATGAAAGCGCAAGTAATAGGTGATAAAAGAAAGGTTGTTTATAGATGAAAATACTGTATGTCATATCTGTTATGGTTCTTGTAGGTGCATTGATCGGGGGAGTCACGAACTCCCTTGCGATACGGATGCTGTTCCGTCCTTACAAACCCATTTATCTATTCGGGAAAAGGGTTCCGTTTACCCCAGGCCTTATTCCTAAACGAAGAGGGGAGCTGGCAGACCAACTGGGAAAGCTTGTAATGGAGCACCTGCTCACTGCAGACAGCATGAAGCGAAGACTGGAAAACAGCCAGTTCCAAGAGAAGATGGAGGAATGGGTCAAAGCAGAACTGCAAAACTATCTGGAAAGCGGGATTACCGTCCAGGAGTTTTTGTCCAGATTCGGAATCGAAAATGCGGATGAAAAGTTGAAGGAGAATCTGGAGCGCGTCGTGGAATCAAAATATGAAGAAATCATGACGGGTCTGCGCTCCAATCCACTACATCAAGTACTGCCAGCTTCAATAGTTCATTCTGTCCAGAGCAATATACCGTATGCTGCGGAATATGTTTTATCAAAAGGGGTCCATTATTTTGAAAGCGCTGAAGGAAAAAGACAGCTCAACAAAATGATTCAGGATTTTATCGCTACACGGGGCAAGCTCGGCAGTGTGGTCCAAATGTTTATGGGCAATTACAATATCGTGGATAAAGTGCAGCCAGAGGTCGTCAAGTTCCTGAAGCATGATGGAACAAAAGATGTACTGATGAAGGTGCTGTATGGAGAATGGGAAAAAATCAAGAGGATGGAAATCGGGGAAGTCGAAGAGAAGCTGACAAAAGTGACCATCCTCTCCACTATCCACAAAGCGCTTGACCGCACCTTGAACATTCCAGGCTGGATGGAGAAGAGCCTGCTTGAGGCTATTGGGCCGATTCATCCATGGATGATGGAAAAGCTTGTACCATCGATTCTTTTGACAGGGAGTCATCTCGTACTCGAAAAACTCGAAGAACTTCTTGCGAAACTGCAGCTCGAGGAGGTGGTCTCTGATCAGGTCGAGTCCTTCTCTTTGGAGCAATTGGAGGAAATGGTCCTTTCGGTATCCAAAAAGGAACTGAAGATGATCACCTATCTTGGAGCCCTGCTCGGCGGGCTGATCGGACTTTTTCAGGGGATATTTGTTCTTTTCGTTTAAGAGCCGCATAGTGAATTGTTTGAATGAGATTGGCAGGTTTGTTATACTGGTCACTAGCATACCTGATAGTTGGGTAAAAAAGGAAGGAATGATTTATCTTGTCTAATAATGTTTATGATGTAGCATATGGTTTGGAAAAAGCGGTTAGAGAAAGCGACGACTTTAAAAATCTTCAACATTTATATAAAGAGGTTTTTGCTGACGAGTCTACTAAAAGAATGTTCGAGAACTTCCGTAACATCCAATTGGAGCTTCAGCAGAAGCAAATGAACGGTCAGGAAATCACTCAGGAAGAAGTGGAGCAGGCGCAACAAACGGTGGCTCTGGTTCAGCAGAACGAAAGCATCGCCAAGCTGATGGAAGCCGAGCAGCGCATGAGCATGATGGTAAGCGAACTGAACAAAATCATCATGAAGCCTCTTGAAGAATTGTATAGCGAAGAGAACCAGAACTAAACAAAAAGCGTACTTCGGTACGCTTTTTGTTTTTGGATTATTTGCATACAACCATAAACATCCCCTGCAACCGCACCTTACCTGTTCTATTTTGCCCTCATTCCTCATACTCATATCAGTAAGTACAAACATCTTAGATAAGGAGGCCTCTCCATGATATACCGCTTACTAGCCATAAATATCGATGCCACTTTGTTGAAATCGAATGGAAGATTAGCGAAGGAAACGAAGGAAGCCATCGAATATGTGAAGAATAAAGGGGTCTATGTGACGTTAGTGACGGGCAGGAACTTTGCATTTGCGAAGAAGGTTGCCAAATCGATGAAGCTTGACACATTCCTGATCACACATGGGGGAGCATTCATCGCCTCCAAGCTGGATCAGCCGCTGCAGGCAAAAAGAATTTCGGAGGATAAAACGTTCAATCTTGTTCAGGTATTGGAAAACTATGATTGTACGGTGAGGATATTGCATGAACGCTACTCAATCGGTAACAGATTGAGGGGTGCAAATAACCTGATGGCAAGGGCGGTTCTCGGTTCGAGTGATCCGTTGATCTATCCGATGCAGTTTGTGGAATCGCTGGGAGATACTTTAATAGATAATCCGATAGCGCCGCCAAAGATCGAGGTTTATTTTACAGAGCCGGAAGAAAGGGAGCGGGTCATCGATACATTGAAATCCGCCTTCAACGATATTGAGATCCTCGTACATGCAGATGGAAAAGTGGATATTCTTCCTGATGGGGGAACAAAGCTGGATGGGCTGTTGATGCTTGGGGATGTTCTTAAGATTCCCCCACAGGAAATGGTCGTCATCGGAGACACGATGGAGGATCTGCCAATCATCGAGGTTGCAGGTCTTGGTGTAGCAATGGGCAACGCACCAAAAGAAGTGAAGCAGGCAGCCGATTGGATCACTAGGACCAATGATGAGTCCGGTGTTGCTTACATGATAAAAGAGCATTTCCGCAAGCAGCAGCGAATTGCATTTTTAAATAAAATGAAAATATAGATGAATAGGGAGGCGGACGCATACTTTGGTCCGCCTCTTTTTCCTTATCCTGACGCTTGATAATGGCTCACCTGTTCCGTTACACTAGAAAGAGTGAAATGGAGAGCAACATTGAAGGGTGATTATAATGAAAATAGCAATTAAAGGGCTTCATGATGATAGATACCACCGTCCGTTATCCTTGATTTCGGACTTGTTTTTTGAAGAAACGAAAGTGCAATTTCAGAATAGCGAAAAGGAAATGGCTGATATCCTTATCACTTTTTCTATTGAGGAAGTGGCTGATACGTTCCATGTACAAGGAATGCTTGGCGGAGATACAGTCCAACATGACAAGGATTTGACATCAACTGATGAGAAGGAACGGTTTCGCTTAAAAAAGCAGGCGGTTTCCTATGTTTATCTGACTCTGCTGCAAAATAAGACGGGAATAGTCCAGAAGTGGGGTATTTTGACAGGCATACGTCCTACCAAGCTTCTACATTCAAAGCTGCAAAAGGGCGAAGAGAAGGAAAAGGTCCACCAGCAGCTGCGTGAGGACTATTTGATTACAGACGAAAAGATTGCACTGATGCAGGAGATTGTCGATCGTCAGCTATCCGTCGTGCCTGACCTTTACGAGCTTGGAAACGAGGTCAGCATCTATATCGGGATTCCATTCTGTCCGACGAAATGTGCCTACTGTACATTCCCGGCCTATGCGATCAATGGCAAGCAGGGCAAGGTAGATTCCTTCCTGGGCGGATTGCATCATGAAATCAAAGAAATCGGTGCCTGGTTGAAAGAAAAAGGAATCAAGATCACGACCGTCTACTATGGCGGCGGAACACCTACAAGCATCACGGCCCAGGAAATGGACATGCTGTATGAGGAGATGTATGAAGCATTTCCTGACATGGACCGTGTACGCGAAGTAACGGTGGAGGCGGGCCGTCCTGATACGATTACCCCAGCAAAGCTCGAGGTTCTTAAAAAATGGAACATCGACCGTATCAGCATCAACCCGCAATCCTACACACAGGAAACCTTAAAGGCGATCGGGCGTCACCATACGGTCGAGGAGACCATTGAAAAATTCCATCTCGCGCGTGAAATGGGAATGAACAATATCAATATGGATCTCATTATCGGTTTGCCTGGGGAAGGTGTCGAGGAATTCGACCATACCCTGCGGGAGACGGAAAAACTGATGCCGGAATCCTTGACGGTGCATACCCTTTCCTTTAAGCGTGCCTCCGAGATGACGCAAAATAAGCGTAAATACAAGGTGGCGGACCGCAATGAAATCAGCCGGATGATGGATATGGCGACAGAATGGACACGTGAACATGACTATGTGCCATATTATCTGTACCGTCAGAAGAACATCCTAGGCAATCTTGAGAATGTCGGCTACGCACTGCCAGGACAGGACAGCATTTACAACATCATGATCATGGAAGAAAAGCAGACGATCATCGGTTTGGGCTGCGGTGCCTCCAGTAAATTTGTCCATCCGACTACCGGGAAAATTACTAGATTCGCAAACCCGAAAGACCCGAAATCGTATAACGACGGGTTTCTTCATTATACGGAGGAGAAAATCCGCATCCTGGATGAGCTGTTCTTTTCGGATGATAAGCTGGAGGTATGAAAGGGTGAATGGATGGGCTGATTTCGAGGAGAAGTGTAGGCCCAAGGATAAGAACGTATGAGCTTTTGAGCTGTACGTTCTTTTTTGTGCTGTGTCCTTTGCCTCAAAACACAATTTTATATTTCTGAAAATTCTATCAACCACATAAGTTTTATTGTATAATAAAGAAATGAATAGTCATTCATATTTGGTTTGATAATGGGGAGGTTATTGAATGAGCACGGTGAAGGTGAAGGATCAGGGACAGGTTGTTATGGTGGAGTTGAATAGACCGGAGTCGTTGAATGCCATGAATGTGGAGATGCTGGAGACTTTGGCGGAGGAACTGGAAAATATCGCTAAAGGAGATGCGAAGGTAGTAGTGCTGAAGGGAAGCGGGAATGCCTTTAGTGCAGGGGGAGACATCAAGATGATGCTGCAGGAGGATGAGGGCAACTTTGATAGAGTCATGGATTCCATTGCTTCGATGATTACGACACTATACACGATGCCGAAAATTACGATCAGCGCCATCCACGGGGCTGCCGCAGGTCTTGGGTTGAGTATGGCTCTTGCAAGTGATTTTGTTGTAGCTCATTCTTCTACGAAATTGGCGATGAATTTTATCAAGATCGGCCTTATTCCCGATGGCGGCGGGCACTTCTTTATGGAAAAGCGCTTAGGGGAATCGAAAGCGAAACAAATGATATGGGAAGGCAAAACCATTTCCGCGGCTGCCGCTTTGGAACTGGGATTGGTAGATCGTGTAGAGGAAGACGGGATGGAGGAAATGATCATGAAAAAAGTGTCCATGCTTCTAAATGCTCCACTCCAGGCGATGCTCGAGACAAAAGAGATTTACACTAAAACTTCCCTGCCTCGTTTGCAACAGATTCTGGAACTTGAAAAAAATGCACAAGGCAGAATGAGAAAGTCCGAGGATCATAAAGAGGGCATCAAGGCTTTCGTGGAAAAGAGGATGCCTGTTTTTACAGGAAAATAATAGGTGTTTATGCTGCTACTTTTTCGAGTAGCAGCATTTTTTTGTTTCATCCAAATTATTGCTTGTGTTAAAAATAGACAGAGCTCCCCCAATGGTGATACTATTTTTTCAACTAAGACTCAAGACTTATCTAAACTTAATGCTTTGGTGCGTTTTATCATAATTGGTGGTTAACTATAATAAAAGTGGTATATCAGTTAGAAAATTACGGTTCACATTGGAGATGTTACTGCCTTGATAAATAACAGAAAACAGTTGCCGCTCGAGGTCTTCTTGCACATCCTTTTAGCGGTCACATCCACTTATTTGCTCTGTACAGTTTTTCCAACCTTGCTTTTAACTTATAAATTGGTTTTTCTATTCATCATCATCGGAATCGTAGTGGTGGACTTTTTTCTTATGCTTTGGAAACGCTATGAATATCTGAAAATCACAAAAATCGCACATTTTACCGTTCTCATTTTTGTACTTCTTTTATTTCTAGTATACTACTTAACCAAATTCCTGGTTTTAACGGATATGTATGGCATGGAAAATATGCTGCGTGAACATGAATCGACAGCCCAGTTGATCTTTTTCTTCGTTTGTATGGCACAGCCCATTATTCTCCCGATTCCCGAAGCAGTGACTCTCCCGGCTGGAAGTGCGGTTTTCGGTCCTTTCACTGCTGCATACATGGGGTTCCTGGGAACGATGGCCGGAATTATCCTCATGTTTTTCATTGCGCGTATCGGCGGAATTAAGCTGGTATCCAGATTGGTGAAGGAAAAGCATCTCCTGAAATTTCAGGATTACATGGGGAAGAATGAAACAGTTATACTGGCGCTACTTTTTATCATTCCGATCTTACCGGACGAAATCATTTGCGTTGGGGCGGGGATTGGGGCGGTTTCGTTCAAAAGATTCTTTGTCATCGCAGCCATCTCCAAGCTGTTCACTACCTCCTTATTAGCCTATTCTGTTTATTTTGCCACAGCACTTTCCTTGACCAGCACCCAGCTGGTGGTTGCTGGTTCTATTATCCTGCTTGTCATCTTCGTTTCTAGCATCGCTATCAAAAGAGTGTTGGAAAAAAGCAAAAGACGCTTACGATCACAATGACTGATCGAAGCGTCTTTTTTATCCAGGCTCTTATCGTAAAGAGCCTTTATCTATGAAACAATACCAATTTCCCGCTTGCATTTGTACAGCGGTGGGTGGAATCCAAGTAGTTCAGTTCGGCTAATCTTTTTTCGCCTGTTTCTTTTGCTTCTTTTTCAGTCGCAGCTTCAAAGCTTTGGTCAAGTAGCGTTTCCCCTGCTTTGCTGAATACAGTCAGTGTGTATTTCCCCATCTTAATCCCTCCATCAAAGAATGAAACGCATTCATTGCTTTTATTTTACTATTAGATTCCTATTTTGTAAAAAGAATATGAAACTATTTGTTTTATATATCGTATAGTTAAGGAGAGTTTAGGAGGGATATAGTGATGGCATTGCAAATAGAAGGTGTAACAAAAAAATTCGGGAAACATGTCGCAGTGAATGATCTAACCCTGGAGATCCCTGAAAGCCAGATGTTCGGATTCCTTGGGGCAAACGGTGCGGGGAAGACGACGACGTTCCGTATGGTCCTTGGGCTGCTCGAACCTACGGCAGGCAGGATTTCCTGGGCAGGGAAGCCGATTACGTACAAGGAAAGTCAGATTGTTGGATATCTTCCAGAAGAGAGAGGGCTGTATCCGAAGCTGACAGTAAAAGACCAGATGATTTATTTAGGACGCCTAAGAGGGATGGGAAAGTCCGAAATATTGAAGGAGCTTGACTATTGGCTAGAACGGTTCCGGGTGCCGGAATACTTGAATAAAAAGGTGGAGGAGCTCTCCAAGGGAAATCAGCAAAAGATACAGTTCATCGCTTCCACCATTCATAGACCAAAGCTGCTGATCCTCGATGAGCCGTTCAGTGGACTTGATCCATTGAATGTGGAGCTATTGAAGGAAGCGGTGGTAGATCTGAAAAATCAGGGCACTTCGATCGTGTTCTCCTCGCATCGGATGGAGCATGTGGAGGAGCTTTGTGAGCATCTTTGCATCATGCATCACGGGAAACCGGTAGTGCATGGCGCGCTAAGGGATATTAAACGCTCCTTCGGAAGAAAAAATGTCATCATTCATGCAGACTTTGATTTGGAGTTTCTAGGGAAGTTGCCGGGAGTGACGAACACAAAGAAAACAGCGGAGGGCATGATTATTCAGGTGAAGGATGAAGTAATCTCCCAGGATATTCTACAGCAGATAACCGGAAGAGGCTATGTAAGGAAATTCATCCTTGAAGAGCCGTCGTTGAATGATATTTTCATTGAAAAGGTAGGTGCCTCCTATCATGAATAAGTTTTTAGTCATTCTTTTTCATACGTATATGAGTAAACTGAAATCCAAATCATTCATTATCACAACGATTATCAGTACCATTTTCATTTTGGGCATCACCAATATCCAGTCGATCATTGATATATTTGATTCAGAGGAAGAAAAAATTGTGGCTGTCTATGATGAACAGAATGTGGCCATTCCCTTGCTTGAACAGCAGTTGGCTGCTACCGGCGATTCCTTGAAAGTGAAACGGGTGGACAATACGGAAGGAATCGAGGAAAAGATTGAGTCCGGTGAGTATGAAGGGCTTTTGGTCGTATCCTTTGATGAGGAGGGACTCCCAACAGGAGAGTACAAGGCTTCGTCCATCACAGATAACGAAACCATCTCCCAGCTTGAGCAGGCCCTGCAGCAAATCAAGGTTGGTATTGCAACAAGTCAGATTGGGCTCACCCAGGAGCAGATAGCATCCCTATATGAGCCGATACAGTTTGATGTCGTAGCTTTACAGGAGTCGGCAAAATCGGAGGAAGAACTGAGTCAGGCAAGAGGATTGGTGTATATCCTTCTATTTGTCATCTATTTCTCGGTAATCCTGTATGCAAGTATGATTGCTACAGATGTGGCAGTGGAAAAATCGTCCCGGGTCATGGAAATCCTGATTTCTTCGGCATCACCGATCATGCATATGTTCGGAAAGATCCTGGGAATTGCCCTACTGAGTTTAACACAATTGACGTTCTGGATTGTGGTTGGCTACATCTCCTTAAGTGGGAATCTGGAGGGCATGACAGGTGGCGTGTTTGAATACTTCGGTGTAGGGGATATTGCGGTTTCAACCTTTATCTTTGCAGTTGTATTCTTCCTGCTCGGGTATTTCCTCTATGCTACGTTTGCAGCATTCTTGGGATCTTTAGTAAGCAGAATCGAGGAAATACAGCAAATCATTCTGCCTATGACCTTGTTGATTGTTGCTGGTTTTATGATTGCGATGTTTGGCTTGAACAACCCTGATAATTCGTTTATTCAGGTAACCTCATTCATCCCGTTCTTTGCGCCAATGATTATGTTCCTGCGAGTCGGGATGCTGGAGGTTCCATTATGGGAAATCGGATTATCCATTGGGATTTTAATTGCCACCATTGTGCTTCTTGCGATATTTGGAGCAAAGGTATATCGTGGCGGAGTTCTCATGTATGGAAAGAGCACGTCCCTGAAGGATATCAAAAAGGCATTGCAGCTTTCAAAAGATAAATAATGCACTCACCCCTAAATGAAATCATTTGGGGGTTTGTTTTTTGAAAAGGGTTAGTCTAAACCATAACTTTCATTCGGCGCGAACGTGCATTCGTATTTCAACCGTGGTAAAATAAAGAAAAAGAGTGATAGATGAGGTATACCAATGAATGCTATTCGATTTATACACGCAGCAGACTTGCATTTAGATAGCCCATTTAAAGGGCTGAACTATGTGCCGCGGGAAATTTTTGAGCAAGTGAGAGCGAGCACCTTTACAGCACTTGCCAACCTGGTGGATATTGCTATAAAAGAGAAGGTTGATTTTCTTGTTTTGGCAGGAGATCTTTTTGACATGGAAATACGAAGTCTAATGGCTCAGGCAAAGCTGAGAGAGGAATTCCTGCGTCTGGAGAAGGCGGCCATCGCAGTCTATGTTATTCACGGAAACCATGATTTCATCGGTGCCGGCTCTCTGCAATTCAGGTATCCGGAAAATGTACATATTTTTAATGAGAAGGTAGCTAGCAAAAAGTTTATCAAGGATGGAGAGCACATTGCCAATATCTATGGATTCAGCTATGACAGACGGCATGTACTTCAGAACAGAACAAGTGAATATATAAAGAAGGACCATGACGTCCCTTTTCATATCGGAGTGTTGCATGGAAACCTGGCAGGTAGGGAGGATCACGACCCATATGCGCCATTTTCCCTTTCGGAACTATTGGAAAAGGAATTCCACTACTGGGCGCTTGGGCATATACATAAACGCGAGATCCTTCATGAGAATCCCCCTGTTATCTATTCGGGAAACATCCAAGGCAGAAATAAAAAAGAAACCGGTGAGAAAGGCTGTTATCTAGTTGAACTGGATCAGCACGGGGCAAAAACTACCTTTAAGGAGACAGCCACCATTTTATGGAAGGAACTCAAACTTTCCATTGAATCGATTGAGACAATGGATGAACTGTTGCAGGAAGCAAAGAACCTACTGGATAAAAGTAGGCAGGAAGAAAAAGCCTCTCTTATCCGTATTGTATTAACAGGGAGCGGTCCATTATTTGTGCAGATTCAAGATGAAAGTCTCCTGGAGGATCTTTTGCAATTTTTAAATGAAGACGAATCAGCTCAGCCCATTTTTCAATTTGTATATAGTGCAGCAAATCAAACTACCCCTTCTTTCACAAAGGAAGAGTTAAAAAAGAAAGCCTTTTATGAAGACTTCTTTAAGGTGGTAGAGGAAACAGCGGATATCACTCCATTCCTGGGATCGCTGTTCAAGCATTCTGATGCAAGGGGGTTTTTGGATCCGTTTAAGCAGGAGGATAAAAAAGCCATCTTGGAAGAAGCGGAGCAATGGCTCGTGACGAAATTTCTGGAATCGGAAAAGAGGTGATAGAACTTGAAAATAAAATCTCTCGAAATCTATGGTTTTGGTAAATTGGAGAATGTGAAAATAGATGAGTTTTCCCAAGGCATTCAAGTATTCTATGGAAGAAACGAGGCTGGAAAGTCCACACTGATGGCATTTATACATGCCATTCTATTTGGGTTTCCTTTGAAAAATCAGACTGAACTAAGGTATGAGCCCAAAAAAGGGTACAAGTATGGCGGTAGACTTATCATGGAAACGAAGGCTGGCAAACTCCTAACCATTGAAAGAATTGCAGGAAAATCAGCAGGTGATGTAACGGTAACGGATGAGAAGGGGATGAACCTTTCCATCGATTCTGTATTGGCAGGAATTGATAGGAATATTTATAAAGGAATTTTTTCCTTCAATATTATGGATGTACAAAATCTGAAGCTTATAGATTTAGAGCAACTTGGAGGCTATTTGTTCTCATCGGGTCTGATTGGGTCAGATAAGCTGCAGAGGATTTCGGATCAGTTGAACAAATCTATGGAGGAATTGTTCAAGCCGGGCGGTCGAAAGCCTATGATGAATAAGCTTCTGGGGGATTTAAAGGAAGAGGAAAAGACGGTGCTTCAATGGAAGCAAAAGCTCGAGCAATATGAATCGCTCCAGAAAGATATACAACATGCAGCAGACAAGCTTAAAACATTGAAGTCAGAAAAGGAAAATCTCTCCACAAAGCTAAGAAAAATTAATGCGATGGTAGCCATACAGCCTATTGAGGATCAATTATCACAAGTGAAAAGCGAGATATCTAAGCTAGGGGACTATTCAACCTTTCCTCTTGATGGGATAGCAAGGTTGGAAAAGCTCCTGATTGAACAGTCCAACTACAATTCCAGATTGGAAAAGCTAGAGCAGGACAGGTTCTCGATGGATAGAAAAATGGAGCAGCTCGAAGTGGATGAAGTCCTACTAGAGCAGCGGGAACGCATAGAAAGCCTATTGACTCAATTCCCTAAGTATCAGGAATCGATGGAGAGATTAGCGTTTCTATCTACCGAGGAGCAGCGACTGGAAAAACAGATTCAAGTTTTGAAAATGGAGCTGAAATGGAAAGGAAAACACGAAGAACAGGTAGAGGCAATCGATACAAGCCTTGCAGCGAAAGCGGAGCTGAGAGGACTTCTGCAACAACAGAATAAGCTGTCCCTTCAAAAAGAGCACTTGGATGAAGAATTCCAGCAAGCGAAAGATGAACTTGAAAAGCAGGAAGATCGCATATCATCCCTGCTAAAGGAACAGCTACCACGAGAAGACTTTCAACAACTGCAGGAGAAGGTGCAAAGCCTTGGGGTCGAACGTCTGGAAACTGATATCGCTATCCAGGAGCAGTTGCTTCATCAAATTGAAGGTCAGATTCAACAGCAGGAGCATGAACATGTCCAAAGGGAACAGAAAAAAAAGCTCGCCGCAGTGATAAGTAGCGCAGGAGGGGTAGCAGGGGCTGCTATATTATACATGCAGGACAACACATTGTTAGGACTATTCTTGTTCATTCTCTCACTGGGTATCGGAGGATATCTTTTCTTTACGAAGGCATCCACATCCCTTTTGATTCGATTGCAAAAGGATCGGGAGGCCCAGAAAGAGAAGCTCAGCAAAATCAAGGAAACACTCTACACAAGTCCTGAGAGAACCGGTCTTGAAAAGTATAGGATGATGTTGGCAAAAGAAAAGCAGATTGAAGAGCTTCTGCAAAAAGAAAGGCTACTTCTTTCCCAAAGCGAAAGAACCTATGACAGAATCATTCTTCAATTTGAAGAGTGGGAAAAACAACAGTTTTCCTATGAGGAGAAGTGGAAGGAATGGGCAGAGAATCGAGGATTGGAAGCAATTCCTGCAAGTCATATGGATGAGGCCTTTGCCAAAGCAATAGAATTAAAAGCGGTATTCATGGAAAGGCAGAATCTCCATAAGAGGATCCAACTGAGCGAAAGCATGGTTGATCAATTCAAGGATGAAGCCTCCAAGATCATGAATCAACTAGGCTTGACTCAATCATCCTTAGAGGAAGCTTTCTATTATCTTAAGGCGGAACTCGAGAAGAATCAGAGGAATAAGCAAAAACTTGGATCCCTTCATACTAAAAGACAAGAAATCGAGGAAGAAGTAACATTCTTAACCATTCAAGCGAAGGATATCACTGAAAAAATATGGAAATTGATGAAACAAGCGGACGTTTCAACGGAAGAGGAGTTTCGATACAAACATCGGCTGTTTCAAAAAGGGATGGAATATGAGCAGAATATGTCGCTGCTAGAGTTACAGCTTGAGCAAGTGCAGAATTCATACGGCATCATTCCAGAAAAAGGTAAGACCGTTTCGATGTGGAATTCGGATAAAGCGGAAACGGAAGAACAGCTTCGCCACTTATCGGAGGAGCAAACCCGTTACTATCAATTGAAAACCAAAAAAGAAGAAGCCGTTCACACTTTGGAAGAGGGAGGAACCTATTCTGATGCGGTCCAGAAATTCGAAATCTCAAAAAGCAATCTCCAGGAGCAGGCCAGGAAGTGGGCTGTCCTTGCAACCTCCCAGCAATTGCTCATTAGAACAATGGACTATTATCGCACCGTAAAACTGCCTGAGGTCCTCGATAAGGCATCCGAGTATTTCCGCTTTTTGACCAAAGAGGAGTATAGCCAAGTTTACGATCCGACTAATGAGACAAAGCTGATGGTAAAGCATAAAAACGGACTTGCTTTTGAACCGAAGGAACTCAGCCAGGCGACTGTTGAACAGCTTTACATTTCAATAAGGTTTGCAGTTGCGAGCGTCTGGAGCAAGGAACAACGCTTTCCATTTATGATGGATGACAGTTTTGTCAACTTCGACCATATCCGTACGGTTCAAGCCCTGGATCTCATGAAGAAGATCACTGAGGAGGGAGAACAGCTGTTATTTTTTACTTGCCATGAGCATATGAAAGCACTCTTTGAAAAAGTAGAAAACACCAAGATCGTAGAATTGGAACGAACGGGCCTACCAATCACGGTAAGCTAAGGCTTATTGTCTATATTTGATTGCTACCTGGATAAGACAAGTGCTATGCTTATATAGACAAAAATGAGGAACGCCTGAAAGGAACAAATGAATGAAAGAAAGACTTGTATCAAAAACAAAAGCTCCCTTGATCTTGTTGAGCTTCAATTTATTTATCATCATGGTGGGAATCGGATTGGTCATCCCCATCCTTCCCTTTTATATTGACCTTTTCGGTGCAAATGCAAGAACCCTTGGGTTGCTTGTAGCTGTTTTTGCATTTATGCAATTTCTGTTTGCACCATTATGGGGTAGACTTTCCGATAGAATAGGGAGAAAGCCACTGATTACCATCGGACTGTTCGGGTTTGCCGTAGCTGAATTCGTCTTTGCTTTTGCCAATGGACTGTGGATGCTGTTTCTATCGCGCATACTTGCAGGTATTTTCGGTTCAGCTCTGATGCCGACAGCAATGGCTTACGTATCGGATGTCACCACCTCAGAAAAACGTGGTCAGGGAATGGGGATTCTTGGAGCAGCCATGGGGCTTGGAATAGTAGTAGGACCCGGCCTTGGTGGATGGCTTGGAGAAATCGATCTGTCCTTCCCATTTATCGTAGCAGGTGCAGCTGCAAGCATAGCCGGAGTATTATCCATTCTTATTCTGCCGGAATCCTATACTAAGGAAAAACGGGAGCAGGATGCGCTTCTTGAAGCAGGAGAGAAACGGGATAACCAATTTGTACAGATGTGGAAGGCATTAAAAAGTCCAGTAGGTTTCTTGCTGATTTTGGTATTTATAATGAGTTTCGGATTGGCAAATTTCCAGTCCATTTTCGGGTACTATACCATGCAACGCTACCACTATGACCCGAGTGAAGTGGGACTGATCATACTTTTGGTGGGAATCGTTGGCACCGTGGTCCAGGGAGTGCTGGTTGGAAGGCTTACTAAAAGGTTCGGAGAAGAAAGAGTCGTGACAGCATCGCTATTGATCAGTGCACTTGGCTTTGTACTGATGACACTGGCGACGAATTTCCTGCTCGTTCTAGTGACGACAAGCATTTTCTTCCTGGGGAACTCCCTGCTTCGTCCATCACTTAATTCTTTCATTTCCAAGCTTGCCGGAAATAAACAAGGTTTGGTCATGGGGCTGAATAATTCCTTTTTAAGCCTCGGGAATGTAGCAGGCCCTATTTTGGCAGGTATTTTCTTCGAAGTTAATATTCATATTCCATATCTGTTTGGTGCATTTGTCATGCTGTTCGGACTTTCCGCTACAAAACTGTGGCTTGCGAAAAAAAACAGAGCCGTGGAAGTCTCTTCATAATATACAGGACTGCTTTTCATACTATAAGCTCTGTTAAAGAAGTATGTTGATATTTATCCGTATTCAACTGGTGATTGGAGCAAAAGGCGTAGACTCCTACGGGGGACAGCGGTAGGCTTGAGACACCGCAGGGCGGAGCCCGAGGAGGCGCAAGCACCGCCCCGAGGGTCGCTGTGCTATTTGCGGAAATCAACAGCGGTGTTAAAAGAGCCAAACTAAATAATATAATACTATCCTACATTTGCTAGATGTAGACAGGGGGAAATGTACATGAAAAAAGGAATTCTCCACTTTGAGGTTGGCGAACAGGTGGATGTTCATTTATTGATTAAAAACTCGACAAAAGGGATTGCCAGTAATGGAAAACCTTTTTTGACGCTTATCTTCCAAGATAAAAGCGGGGAAATCGAAGCCAAGCTTTGGGATGCTTCAACTGATGACGAGCATCTATATGCCCCTCAAAGCATCGTTCGGGTCCAAGGGGATATTCACCATTACCGTGGTCGAAATCAGCTGAAAATACGCAAAATCAAGCCCAAGGAAGAGCATGAAGCAGTTTCCGTTGCTGATTTGATAGAGACCGCTCCACTTGCCCAAGATCAGATGATGGAAAAGATCACACAGGCTATTTTCGAAATGAAAAATCCCAATATCCAACGTATTACCCGTCATCTGTTAAAAAAACATCAGCAGGACTTTCTGCAATATCCTGCTGCAACGAAAAACCATCATGAATTTGTTTCAGGCTTAGCTTATCATGTTGTTTCCATGCTGGATCTCGCAAAAGCAATCAGCAACTTATATCCAACACTTGACAAGGACCTGCTTTACGCTGGAGTCATCCTGCATGACCTGGGGAAAGTGACAGAGCTTTCAGGACCTGTTTCTACGAGCTATACGATTGAAGGGAACCTGATCGGACATATATCCATTATGGTGAATGAGATCGGCAAAGCCGCAGAGGAGCTGGGGATAGCCGGTGAAGAAGTGATGGTGCTTCAGCATCTAGTATTAAGTCACCATGGGAAGCTGGAATGGGGCAGTCCTAAGATGCCTCTGATCAAGGAAGCTGAGATCTTGCACTATATTGATAATATTGATGCGAAGATGAATATGCTTGATCGCGCACTTGAACGAGTAAAGCCTGGAGAGTATACAGAGAGAATTTTTGCGATGGACAACCGAAACTTCTATAAGCCTACTTTTCATGAATAATAAGTAATAGGCTATCATTCTCTTTCATATAAATAGACTAGCTAGGAAGTGTAAGCTAGATTTGAAGGAGGAATGAACATGCCTTGGTGGATGTTGCTTGTGGTTATTGGCATCTGTTTCAGTGCGTATATGACGCTTCGGACTGCAAAAGAGGAGAAAGAAGTGGAAAGTGCCATCATCGAAAAAGAAGGACAAGTCTATATGGACCGGATCCAGGAAGAAAGGGAGAAGAGAAGACAGGTCATGTCTTCCAATGCCTCTTAAAGTCTGGAGTAGCATGGTCAACAAAAAAGCTGGAGCACGGATGCTCCAGCTTTTTGTATATTATTCCTCGTCTTTTGCTTCCTCGGCAGGCTCATCTTTCTTAAACGTATCCTTTAAGGAGGATTCCTTCACTTCTACCTTTGCGTTTTCCAACTCTTTTTCCACAGCGGCATCGACAGACTCTTGTCCAACCTTGGAGCGGCGTAGCTCATCTTCTACGTCTGCACGAATTTCTTCCAATGGCTGCTTTTCTTTTTTATCGGTCACCTTAATGATGTGGTAGCCGTACATGCTTTGTACCGGGTCGCTGATTTGGCCAACTTCCAGGCTGTAAGCTGCCTCTTCAAACTCAGGTAGCATTTTGCCTGCACCAAACCAATCCAGGTCGCCACCGTTTGCAGCAGAAGCAGTATCAGTGGAATATTCTGTGGCCAATTCAGCAAAGTCTCCGCCTTCCTCAAGCTTCTTCTTTACTTCCTGGGCAGTTGCTTCATCTTCAACTAGAATGTGGCTCGCACGAATTTCAGCCTTCATGCTATCGTAATATTGCTGTACTTCCTCGTCCGTTAGCTCTATATCTGCAATCGCAGCTTTTTCCTGAAGCATGGAAATGCGGAGAGTCTGTTTTAATTGCTCTTCGTCTTTAAATCCGCTTTGCATCAGGGCAGCTTCGAACTGTGGCCCAAGCTGCTGCTTTAGTTCATTCAAACGATCATCCAGTTCTTCGCTCGTTACCTCGTATGTATCTCCAAGAACTTTTTCATACACAAGCTCACGAAGGACTTCCTCGCCGAAACGCTCCTTCAAAGCAGTATACAGTTCCTCTTGCGTAATGTTCCCCGCTGCAGTTTCTGCCACGACATCGGAATTGTCTCCTTTTTCGGCGTTACAGGCGGACAGTGCAAAGATTGTTGTTGTCGCAGTAAAAGCAATCATCCATTTTTTCATTCTAAACAACTCCCATATGTATTAAAGGTACAAAGTCTACTATAGCATAATCTCCTAAATTAATGAAAAAATTATCGGATTTATACAGAAAGATAAGAAATTTGTAGCATTTGGCTGAAGAGCTGTTTATTTAGGCGAAGTACGTTCTTCCTAAAAAAATGGGTAAAAGTCCAATCCAATTCTGACTGCCCTACATATGATAAACAGAATCATGAAATACACCAACTGTCCAGAACACACAAGGATTTCATGTAAAAAAGCTTAGAGGCAGGATAAACGCCTATGCCTCCTAAGAAAATGCAGCATAAGATATCGTAACAACTCAAGAAGGAGGTGTTACTAAATGGGTACTCCATATGCAGGTGGCTTCGCGTTGATCGTAGTATTGTTTATCTTGTTGGTAATCGTAGGTGCAGCTTGGTTGTACTAAGTACATTCTAATCCAGGTTGTCAGTTCAACTTGTATAAAGTGGACGGAAATTAACACCCCGATTGGTTCAACTAACTTGTAATGGATGAAAACATTCATTACTGGGAGTTTCACTTATAAAACAAAAGGAGGAAAAAAGATGTCAGGTGGACATTCAGGCGGTTTCGCTTTAATCGTAGTACTATTTATTTTGCTAGTAATCGTAGGTGCAGCTTGGTTATGCTAATATAACCAGAAAGGGTGGGGAAGAATTTCCCCACCCTTTGCTTTTGGAATGCAAAAAGCATCCCCTTAAGAAAGAGATGCTTTTTTGATCAAATTGCTAATAGAATGCTGGATGAATAGTTACAGAGATTTTAACAGGATATCTACATAAGAAGAAATTAAAAGAATGGTAATGAGTACATTGATGGTTCGGAATACCTTTGGTTGACGCTCTTCAGGGATTTCCTTCTGAACACACAATGCATTAGTTAATTTGTTTATGTAGAAGAGTATAAATACAGCCACCACGATAAATAAGATAGCCATATAAGATCCCTCCTTTTGGCTTCCGGTTATACATAATACATTACCAAAGTTTGAGTAAAAAAGATACCTAGACGTTCCAAAACTTTTACAGAAATAAGAAAAAGCCTCCTAATATATGTTAGGAAGCCACTTCTGTTTCATTACTTATCAAAATATCATAACCGCTTTCCAGTTCTTCAATCTGACATGCGCTCGGTGCACCCTGGATGTGTTTGACATACAGGAAATCAGGAAAACACAACCCGATGTTCAAAGCGGCAAGCATCGCAAAATAATGATAATAGCTTGGGAAAATGCTCGTAAGTATTAGTATGGCAAACGTAATGATAAAGAATGGTGACAAAAATACAATGTATGATTGGAATTTTGAAAAAGGTTTTTTTGTTTTTATAATCATATAAGGCATAAAGCTTTTCAGTTTCCAGCGAAACTTCACTTGTTTTCTAGTAGCAAGCAGCGGCAAAGCATGACATAGCTTATGCATGGTAAACATGGAAGCTATTGATAGGCAGAACCAACCAAAATTATTGGATGAAACCGTTATGTCATGAAAAATGAGGCTAAAAGATAAAAACAACAAGATAAATGAAAGTAAGGCGATGATAAAGGAAACGAGCGTTATGCGATGGAGTCCATATTGTTTAACGATATTAATGGATTTCCAGCAGTTCATGGTTGATTCACCTTCCGTTATTACAAGTTCAAATTACTAAACTACTGTAAGCCTTTTTGTATTGAAAAGCAATAGGTGTTTTTCACTTATTTTAAAAGAATGGAATCTAAATATTGGTAAGAGGCAAATTATAGGGTAAAATAGAGGGAAATGACGAAAAAGGAAGAAGAAAATGAGTAGTGTAGAAGAAAGATTGGCGAAGTTGGAATACCATATGGAACTATTGTTAAAACAGATTCAAATGGATCAATATCCTTTCGATGCCCTGGTAATCCAGAGTAAACTTTCAAGAAAAGAAGTCCTGGAACTGATGAATCTTTGTGAAAAACTGAGCATAGAAATGGAAAAGCAAAAAGCGGAAGGGTTTGTGACGTTCGCTCCGCTTCTTACTGAGTTTCATCAGAAATTACATCCTGATCTGCCATTGGAAAAAACGATACATGCCATGAAGGCACAAAGGTTGTATGAACCACTTATGGATGCCTTTATGAAGCCCTTTATTAAGAAGAAGTAACGCTTTCATTTTTCTCTGCAGCTTCTTCTTTTTTGGAAAGTCTTCCATCAATCTCCTCAAAGTCCTCTTCAATATTATTAAAAGAACGTTCAAAGATTTTCATGAAATCCTCTCCGTATATATTGCGGATAACACACATCACATCCAACAGCTCTGGGAATTTCCCATATAAATCATGCATAGGAAGGGCTCCGCTGAAAACGGAATTTTTGCTAGGATCATAGCTTTCCATTAGATCGAGCAGAATTTTTTCCCCTTTGTCCGTTAATTCAATGTAAGTATTCCTCTTATCATTTTCTTTTTTGGAGAATTGCAGTAATTCACGTTCTTCTAGCTTCTTGGAAAAATTGAAGGCGGTAGATACATGCATGACTCCGAATTTAGCAATCTCTGAAATGCTTGCACCTTTCAAATGATATGCAATCCATAAAATATGGTGTTCATTGATATTCAAGTCATATGGCTTGATCCAAGCTTGCCAATCCTTCTCAATTGTTTTCCAAAGAGCTTTACTTAGCTGGGCGACACGCTGGCTAAATAGCATAGCTTCTTTTAATGAATACTGACCGTTCTGTGTATTCACAAACTCACCTACTTTTTTCTAATATATTACTATCTATTATGACAATAAAATAATAATTAATAAAGGTCAAAATTTACAAAAAATTAAAATTTTTTCTTCACTCGGCTTTTTTGCCTAGGTTTTTCTCTATTTTTTCCAATTCCTGTTCCACTAGCGCGATGCTGTGCTGGATCGAATCCTGATGAGGTTTGATGGAATTCTGCCAAAGCTCCACGGAAGTTTTCAAGTCGTTTGAAAGGTTTGTGACAACAGATTTGCTTTCTTCCACTGCCTGTGAAACCTGATCTTTTATTCCCATTGCCTCGTCTTTGAGCTCATTTATACCCAGTTGGATTTGCTGCTTTGTGGATTGTAGGCGGTTTCGCATTTTCTCTCCGGAAGTGGGAGTCGCAAGCAAAGTGGAAACTCCTGCCACTGCGCCGCCAATAATTACACCATAGATGAATGATTTGCCATTCATTAAAATCACCTCGTTATTAAAATTATGTAAGTATAGTTCAATACCCTAAGATTATTATATAATTCAACATTTATTGAAAAATTCCTTTTTTTATTCTTTACGAGATAGGATAAAAATATTTATCCGCGGATTGAAGACTGGAAAATATGGTGCCGGAAGAAGAACATGTACATAAGAAAGAGGGGGATTGCATAGATATGAAGAAAGGGGGCGGCATGATATGGCAGGGATAACATTTGGATTGTTTACCATAAGCATCTTGCTATTGTTGGGAGGAGTAAACTTTCTATTAGCTTCCCAAAGAGCAGGTGTCTACCCGCCCAAGAGAGTATTGCAGCAAAAAGGCCTGGTCATCTGCGGTGGAGGCGGGGCAGTTTTTCTACTAGCGTTGCTTGCTTTATGGATCTCATAAATAACAATAAGGCTCTTTTCGTAAAGTTTATTGCTTTTGCCCGTAAAAAATCGGCTTTTGAATTTTTTACAGCATTTCTCCCCCTAATATTCAAAGAGAAAATATATCTATTTCACGGGAAAAGGCACGAAAGCAAAGTTTATTACGTGTTTACGTTGGATACGTCAATAGCAACCATGTATGCGAAAATAGACGCAATAAAAAGAGGGGATGACTCCATTTGGAGCATCCCCTCTGTTGTTTAAGCAGTAGCAATAATATTTGATCGTTTGGCAATGGAGGTTACAATTGGATAAATGATTACCATCAGCACGGTATTTAATGCTGTTGCCGGTAAAATGGCAGTAACAAAGAAAAACGTGAATGATTCTCCTCCTGGCAACCCGACAAGCAGAAGTGCAGACGATAGAAAAATAGCGCCTGATATAATGGTACCAATTGCGGTTAACACTCCAGCTTTCACTAAAGGTTTATTTATCTTTTTCACTGCAAGAAGCAGGAAGAAGAAAAGAAACGCTGTAATCGGTTTGTCAATGATATTTGGAATCTGACCTCCAGGGAATCCTGTGGTCAAAGCGGAAATTAATCCTGAAACAATACCAACCAACAATACATTCTTTTTTTCCGGGAACAGCATGATCGCAAGGAACATCATGGTCAAGCCCAGATCAGGCTTCATGCCAAGGATCACCCCGGGAACAACGGTATGTAATACCGCACCGATTCCCACCATTAAAGATAGTGCAACTAACGTTTTTGTATTCATTTCTCAACTCTCCTCATCTCTACTACTCTTTTTTATAACCCCATTAGTACACTCGTTGTCTAATGCGGATTATAGAGACAATTATACAAACTATTTCCGTGTTTGAAAAGGGGAATGATCATTATTACATAAAATTGGTATGGAAATCCTTCATGAATTGCGCCAGTTTTTCGCAATGCGCAAGTGGGACCGCGTTATAGATGGAAGCACGGCAGCCCCCTATCAGGCGATGTCCTGAGAGTCCCACAAAGCCTGATTCGCTTGCCTGTTGCAAGAACTTTTTCGTGAGCATCTCTGATGGCAATGTAAAAGTGACATTCATGTTTGATCGGCTATCGTTTCGTGCCGGTCCCTTGTAGAAGTTGTCACTGGAATCGATTACATGGTAGAGCAGGTTTGCTTTCTCAGTATTAATGGCTTCGATTTGCTCTACTCCACCCTGATCCGCTACCCAATCCAATACAAGGGACAGCATGTAGATGGAAAAGGTTGGTGGTGTGTTATATAAACTGCTGTTTTTTGCATAGGTCTGATAGTTTAGCATAGTTGGAAGGTTATCCGGGCAACGCTCAAGCAATTCCTTTTTGACGATGACAACGGTCACGCCGGACGGTCCAAGATTTTTCTGGGCACCGGCATAAATAAGAGAATAGTCATCTACGGGTATGGACCTGCTCAGGATATCGCTGGACATATCCGCAATCAAAGGGACTTTTGCAGGCAGGTCAGGTGTGGTTCTCCACTGCGTGCCGAAAATGGTATTATTGCTGGTAATATGCAAATAGGCAGGATTGTCTGAAAGCTCCAGGGATTCTGGTATGTGGGAATAGTTTGCCTCTTTTGAGGAGGATGCAATATGGGTGCTGCCGACTTTCTTTGCCTCTTTCAGCGCCTTTTCAGACCAGGAACCGGTCAGGCAGTAATTGGCGGTTTTACCTTCTTTGAGAAAATTCATGGGAACAGCAGAAAACTGAAGACTGGCACCGCCCTGCATGTAGAGGATGTCATAATCATCCGGGATATTCATCAACGTCCGAAGTCGCTCTGTGGCATGATTCTGAATACTTTCATACTGCTTGCTGCGATGACTGAGTTCCATGACGGAAAGGCCTGAATCCTGATAGTTTAATAGTTCCGCTTGCGCTTTCTGCAGTACTTCTTTGGGTAATGCTGCAGGACCAGCATTGAAATTGAACACTTGTTTCATGGAAGATTCCTCCTTGGCTTTGGTTCAAAATATTAATATATATCCTACCACGAATTATGTTAGAATACATAAAAGATTTTGAAAACGAAGGAGATCCTATCATGTATAGAGATAACAAACCATTTGATTTGAGTCCTTATGACCATCCCGATATCTATCCTGGACCAAGGCCGCATTCCTCGTTTGTCTTTTGGCAGGGAAAAGCACACCGAATAGAAGCGGTCAAAGGATTGCCTATTGAGCACCAATGTGTCCATCTATCAAATAGTGACCATATTCTCGGCAGCCTTGCCTTCAATAGCTTTGAGACAAGGAAGGTGGCGGATTTCTTAGGCGAGGATCTAATGAAGGAAAAAGTGCCTGTAGTCGCTTATGGGTCGAACGTCTGCTTAGCACAGCTCCGCTATAAATTCAATCTCCGTCCATCTGTAGATGACTTCATGCTTTGTGTTAAGGGTGAAATTACGGATTCAGAAATTGTGTATGGTCCTTTTCTTGCACCATATGGTTCGTTGCCTGCGGTAATAGCACCAATGAAGGGAGCGGAAACCGAGGTCTGGATCACCTTTATGGATAAAAAGCAGCTCGAATTGATAAACGCGACAGAAAAGGGCTATGAGCTAAGGGAACATAGCGGCCAGAAGGTGGTCTTGGAATCAGGTGAGGTTTTTGAAAAAGTATATGCCTACTTTGTTCCCGAAGCGCTTGTTTGGGAAGGGAATATGATAAGGTTTCCTGATATCCCTGGCACAAGTCAGCTTCCGGCTATCTGGCAGGCAGATATGCTGAATGAGGTGAGAGAGAGGATCGATTTTAGGGGAACCAGGGAAGAATTTATCCATTTAATAAGATGGGATTTCGCGTTCAGGGAACAGGTGGAGCTTTTCTTGAAGAAGCATACAGGTGAATTTCATCATGAGGATTGGAAGCCACTCGAGACGATTGCAAGCATCGGGGAGATGAATCGATCGTTCAGATAAAAAAGCTCTTTTCGTAAAGTTGGTTGCTTCTGTCCGTAAAAAATCGGCTTTTGGATTGTTTACAGCATTTCACCCCATAATATTCAAAGAAAAAATAAACTACTTCACGAGAAAAGAGCACGAAAGTAAGTAATATGACGTGTTTACGTTGGATACGTCAAAACAACACTGTATGCGTAAACAGTCAAAAAAATACAGTGCGATGGTTTTTGACCAAGCACTGTACAGGTATCTATCAGTTATCGGAACTATCGGGATTGTCTTTGCTGCCGTGCTTGACACCCTTGCTTTTATAGGGCTTTGCGCTTTTTGCTTTATTGGCGCCGGCTTTCCAGCGATTCCAGCCTTTTTTTCCTGTACCCCGGCCAGTTCCGCCGCCTTTGCTCTTACTCATACTATCAACTCCATCATTCTTGTATGTGTTCGTTGGATTTGAAAAAGAAATGAACACATGACAACAAGCATATCATGTTTTTTGTTGATATGTAAAAGGTGCTTTTAAAAAGTGGGTGATGAAGGGATGTCTTTGTAGCGTTATTGGATGAGGACTTATTGGGGTGTGATCTTTATGGAAAGGTCCATCATCGTGGCTATGAAGGACGTTTTGGGGTGTGAATGCAAGTGAAAAGTCCATCATCGGGTTTATGAAGGACTTTTTGGGGTGTGAATGCAAGTGAAAAGTCCATCATCGGGTTTATGAAGGACTTTTTGGGGTGTGAATGCAAGTGAAAAGTCCATCATCGGGTTTATGAAGGACTTTTTGGGGTGTGAATGCAAGTGAAAAGTCCATCATCGGGTTTATGAAGGACTTTTTGGGGTGTGAAGGTATGTGAAAAGTCCATCATCGGGTTTATGAAGGACTTTTTGAGCTGTGAATGCATGTAAAAAGTCCATCATCCACTTAGAATTGCCCGCTGCTTTAAATACCCCCAGCAAAATCAAAAAAGCCGCCTGAGTTTCGGACAGCTCATCTAATCATTTTATTTAATTCCTTCAGCGATCTTGGAGGAAATCTCCAATAGGTCGGAGGTGGAATAATCGCTTTGATTGGACTTCCACACTGCACCGAATCCGTCCCCTTTACCGTAGCGCGGCAGGATATGGAGGTGATAATGGAATACCGATTGTCCTGCAGCTTCCCCGTTATTGTTCAGGAGGTTTAAGCCGATCGGTTCAAATTGTGATTGAATGGAATTTGCGATTTTCGGTACCACCTTGAACAGATTGGATGCAATCTCGGGAGTGAGTTCATAGATGTTTTCCTTATGTACTTTAGGAATCACCAGTGTATGACCTTTCGTTACCTGACTGATGTCCAAAAATGCGTAAACATGCTCATCCTCGTATACCTTTGCACTAGGAATATCTCCATTGATAATTTTGCAGAAAATGCAATCATGCATCAGAATCACCTCATTAATTTTTTCTCATTTTACCATGTTTTGGACACGTTGCATAATCGGTGAATCATCAAGAATTGGATAAAATAAAAAGCAGAAGCATTAAGCCTCTGCTTTAAAGAAAGGGAAAGGGGGCAACAAGCTTCTCTATCAGAATTAGGAGAAGCCTTCAAACAGCATTTTTAGCTTACAAATAAACTGTGTTTGATAAACACCTCATCTGTTTTTAAAAATGTGTCTAATGGTCAGCTTTCCTGTTCAAAACAACCATCCCCTTGTTACTTGGTTTCACAACTAGAGTAACTTGGATTTTCGACTATATAGTCTTTGACGAACACCTCATTTTCAAAATGAATTACTCACGGATACACTACTTTACAGTAAAGCGTCGCCCGTAAACACCTCATTCTTAATCATCGTAGGAGTTCATGATGATCGATTTGTTGTAGCCGGTTAAGTCCCACAACGACGAGAAAACATTAATTTAACTTTTTTTGAGTCAAGCACAACTGTCTTGGACAGCCACCTCATCTCATAAAGTTAACCTTAAGGCTTGTTTCTTGCCCTCTGTTCCCCTTCCTTACATATGATGCGCACTTTCCGCGAAAATATGTTATGGTAAATTTTATATATAAGAAAAAACAAGAAAAAAATAAGGGGCCAGACCCCAGCAGGATTTTCCCTTTTTATGTAGTACATATTAATATTGCTTTAGTGGATTGTGAAAGGATGGGGTGTTGGTGAGTTTGAATTTGTTGGAGATTAGCGGGTTGACCGGAGGATATACGAATCAGGCAGTGTTGAAGGATATTTCGTTTTCGGTGAAGAGGAACGAGCTGGTTGGATTGATTGGTCTGAATGGGGCAGGGAAGAGTACGACAATCAAGCATGTGATCGGTACGATGGAGCCGAAGAAAGGGTCCATTAAGATAGATGGCATATCCATTCAGGAGGATACGACCAAGTACCGTTCCACTTTTACCTTCATACCGGAGACGCCGATTTTATATGATGAACTGACTCTTTACGAGCATTTGGAGCTGACAGCGATGGCTTACGGCCTATCCAAGGAAACATTTGAGGCACGGCTGCATCCTTTATTGAAGGAATTCCGTATGGAGAAGCGTTTGAAGTGGTTTCCAGCGCATTTCTCTAAAGGAATGAAGCAGAAGGTCATGATCTTGGCTGCCTTTCTGATTGAACCGAAGCTCTACATTGTGGATGAACCGTTTGTCGGGTTGGACCCGCTTGCGATCCATTCCTTGCTGGAAATCATGGACAAAGCAAAGAAAAGTGGTGCAGGAATACTGATGTCCACGCATATCCTGGCAACTGCGGAGAAATATTGCAATTCCTTTGTCATCCTGCATGAGGGGGAAGTGAGGGCAAAGGGAACACTAACGGAGCTAAGACAGCAATTCGGTATGCCGCATGCTTCATTGGATGACCTGTATATCCAACTTACAAAGGAAGAAAACAATGTTTAATGTCGATCAGCTTTGGAGAACAAGGTTCAGTCAATATATAAAGGATACCAGAAAATATTTACGCTATATGTTCAATGATCATCTGGTCATTGTCATGATCTTTCTATTAAGTGGACTTGCGCTTGCCTATCAAAACTGGCTGGAGGTCGTCCCGAAGGATTTCCCGTATGCCCCACTTATGGGAGCGCTTCTTGCTCTTCTTTTGACAAGGGGAAGCATTCATACGTTCTTAAAGGATCCGGATATTGTCTTTCTGCTTCCGCTTGAAGCAAAGCTTGGGCCATACATAAAAAAATCATTCAAGTTTTCGATTGTCCTGGAGAGCTATTTCCTTCTCCTCGTCTTTGGAGTATCGGTGCCATTGTTTGTAACGCTTACAGGGGTAACGATGCAGACTGTCGTGGCAATCCTGGTCCTTTTAGTTGCAGTGAAAGCCTGGAACCTCTGGATAGCCTGGCTTATGAGCTTTTACACGGATAATAAGGCGCGCCTGGCTGATTGGTGGATCAGGCTTTTCTTGAACTTTGCCCTACTGTACCTCGTTTTTGCGCGGGCAGACTATCTATTCATTGGGCTTGTATTGGTAATCATGGCTTTCTTGCTCGTTTATTTCCAAAAAGCAACCTCTAACCTGAATTGGAAATGGGAATACCTGATCGAAAATGAAACAAAGAGAATGCAGCTTTTCTACCGTGTAGCAAACCTGTTTGTGGATGTGCCTGGACTGAAGGAAAAAGTGAAAAGGAGAAGATGGCTGGATGCGGTGCTGCCATTGGCAAAGTATCATCAGAAACAAAGCTATCTCTATTTATACTTGCGGACATTTCTTCGTTCTGGTGACTACTTCGGTTTATTCCTGAGGCTGCTGATCATCGGCGGAGTGTTCCTGTTGTTATTGCCTGTGGGATATGCAACCTACCTTGCACCATTGTTCGTTCTTTATCTGACAGCCTTCCAACTTGTGCCGATGTGGCGCCATCATTACAACAAATTATGGTTATCCATCTATCCGGTCAAGGAAGAGGAAAGAAGCCGCGCATTCTTGAAGATGATGACAGGCATTCTAGTTGTGCAGTCTGTGATATTAAGTGTCCTTGTTGCGTCTGTGGCTTCCTGGTTGGAAGTGGTCATCGTGTTGGCTGGTGGTGTGTTGTTCGCTTTTGTTTATGTGAATACTGTAGTGAAGAATAAAATTGCAAAGTTGTAAATGTTGAGCACGTAAGCGTATTGGCGTTTGCGTGCTTTTATACTTTATGGAGTTGATTCATTTTTCTTCTACATCAGATGAAACCTGTCGTAAAAACAAACGTATATATGAAAATAAAGAACAGAGGAGTGTTTCCCGTGTACGAACAAATAATGCTAGAAGAAGTCACAAAATGGAAACTCCAGCTACAGAAAAAATCAACAATGTTCCAAAGGCTTTCCAAAGGTGCACAAAATAAAGTGAATGCCATGATTCCGGAAAAAGTCCATACGGTGATGCGTGAAAGTATAAAAAAGATGGTACAGGCAACTTTAGTGGGGAGTAATATTACTACTAAGAAGAAGGAAGATATCAACAACCTTTCCTTGAAAGAAAAAGAAAAACTGGTACAGGAAAAGCTTGATTTTTACAAGAGAACCGCTGCTGTAGAAGGGGCGGGAACAGGGGCTGGCGGCATTTTATTGGGACTGGCGGACTTCCCTCTTCTCCTTTCAATCAAAATGAAGTTCCTTTTTGAAGTCGCATCCATCTACGGCTACAACGTAAAGGACTATGAGGAGCGGGTGTACATCCTTTATATTTTCCAGCTGGCATTTTCAGGTGAAGACCACCGCAGGAATGTTCTAGGGTTTTTAGAAGAGTGGGAAAAGAACAAAGAGGATATAACCGAACTGGATTGGCAGACATTTCAACAGGAGTACAGAGATTATATCGATCTTATCAAGATGCTGCAGATGATTCCGGGATTTGGAGCGATTGTTGGGGCATATGCAAATTATAATTTCCTCGATCATCTTGGGAAAACAGCGGTTAATTGCTACCGACTGAGATATCTGAAGGAACAGGGACTTATGTAAAAAGCACCGAACTTCAAAAGAGAAGTTCGGTGCTTTTTAACTATGCCTGACGGGGCTGAACGAGAGACTTTTGTGACTGATTCTGATATTGAACAGTTGCAGAACCAAGTGTTTTTGCTGCAACCAGCAAGGATTTTTCATTGATATCAAACTTAGGGTGATGATGCGGGTAGGCAACTTCCACGCCTTCAGGTTTCGCCCCTGTAAAGAAGAAGGTTCCTTTTACATGACGAAGGTAATAGGCAAAATCCTCCCCACCCATATGAGGCGCTGTTTCCTCGACAGAATCCACCTCGGAAATCTGTTTGGCAATCTCCACGAGAAATTCTGTTTCCTCTTTATGATTCACGACAGCAGGGTAGCCGCGATCGAAAGTATATTCATAAGTCGAGCCATTCAGCGAACAAGTTGCGGCTGCCACTGCATCAATTTCTTTTTCGATCTGGTCGCGGACATCATCGTTAAAGGTTCGGACAGTACCGATAAGTTGTGCAGAATCTGCAATGACATTAAAGGCGTTCTCTGCTACGAATGTTCCGACAGAAATGACCGCCGGATCTACAGGATTGACTCTTCGGCTGACGATCTGCTGCAGGTTCATGACAAGCTGGGAGCCGGTCACAATGGCATCCTTTGTTTTATGAGGCTGGGCACCATGTCCACCTGAGCCTTGAATTTTAATGGAAAAGCGATCAGCAGCGGCCATTACGGGACCTACACGATATTGGATGGTACCAACGGGAACACCTGCCCATAAATGAGTGCCGAATATTACATCAACGCCTTCCAGGCAGCCATCCTGGATCATGGCAATTGCACCGCCTGGAGCATATTCCTCGGCATGCTGGTGGATGAGGACCACGTTCCCGGACAATTGATCGCGGAGCATATTTAAGCATTTTGCCAGTACAAGAAGGGTTGCAGTGTGACCGTCATGACCGCATGCATGCATCACTCCTGGAACTTTCGATTTGTATTCCACTTCTTTTTCATCCTGGATAGGAAGGGCGTCAAAGTCAGCACGCAATGCAACCGTTTTGCCTGGGAGGGCTCCTTCTATTTTTGCAACCACGCCGTTTCCACCTACATTTGTTGTCACGGAGATCCCGAGATTATTATAAAAATCGGATATGTATGTCGCGGTGTGAAATTCTTTGAAGGATACCTCAGGAAATTGATGCAAGTAACGCCTGATTTCTACCATTTCATCAAAATGTTTTTCTAAAAGCTCATTCAATTTTTCCAGCATAATGTTTCCCCTTTCGAAATAAATATTGTTTTTCTAGTATTCTATATGATTTCACCAAAAAAGAATAGTCATATTTTTCAAAAATCATGTATGATAGTTAGGTAGAAAGTATGGTGGAGGAGATAGAATGCAAGCGGAAAAAGTGAAAAGAGAACAGGTTGCAATCAAATATAGGATTTGGACGCGGAGTGCCATTTTTCTTTTATGTGGACTGTTTTTCTTCTGGTCCTTTCAACAGATTGTTGCTGAAAATACGATAGCTTTTGATGAAGTGATCCGGGAGGCAGTCAACGGATTGGAAGCGGAGTGGCTTGTCGGTTTCTTTCATCTGTTTACCACACTTGGCGATAAACCTGGTGTGATCACAATCATGCTAATTGCTGTGGTGCTGATCTGGTGGAGAAAAAAGGATTACATAGCGATGGGAACGATCATTGCAGGAGTTATTGTTGTCAATGAGTTAAACAAATGGCTTAAGGATTATACCGGGAGAGAGCGGCCGATGACCGGACCAGGTGCGGAAAGTCTCAGCTTTCCAAGTGGACATGCAATGGTAGGGCTCTTTTTCTATGGGCTGCTCCTGTATCTGATCTTGACCTATACCAAGACCGGAGGGAAACGGTTTATCATCCTTGTGGCCGGCATCGTATTCATTGCGTTGCTTGGGACCAGTCGGATCTTCCTTAACTACCACTATCCTTCCGACGTGTTTGCAGGTTATGCAGCAGGCTATATCTGTCTGCTACTAGGTGTGTTGGCCTACGAATGGTTACATTCCTATTTTCAGAAAAGAGCAGTGAAGCCTTAGGGCAAGCTGCTCTTTTTTGCAATTTCCGCCCCTAGACGGATAAAGATACAAACTGCAGGTCGGTTTTTAAAGCTTTGATTTTAAGTAAACTGATAGTAGATTAAAAGGATTTTCCGTTGAGGTTGTCTAATTAGGTATAAGGGGGGAGAAAAGCATCATCATGAAAACATTCAATCAGAAAATAATCGCAATTTTATTTGTTCTTATAGGAATTATGTTGCTTCTTGTCAATTTAGGAGTCATTTCCTTGGAAATAAAAGAGTATTTTGTCACGTTTTATCCCGTTATTATCGTATTGCTGGGGTTAAAGTGGCTCATAGAATCTGTTCTATACGGTAAGAAAGCTCTCTTTATCAGCCTTGTACTTGTCGTGTTTGGGGCGTTATTGCTGATGGACCGTCTTGATTTCCTCGTATTTGAATTTAGGATGATCTGGAAGCTTTGGCCGCTTTTGTTCATCTATTTTGGCCTCCAGTTATTTATCAAAAAGCGCCCGGTTAAAATAACGGTCACTAAGGGTGATTATGATTTTGACCTATTTTCAAAAGAGGAAGACGATGATTTTTCAAATGAGGAAAAGAAAGACCCCTCCCATCAAAAGAGGGTCATTACAATCGGCGAGTTAAAAATGAATCAGCCGAACTGGGCTGTTGAGCCTTTGACATTGAAAACGGTGGTAGGGGATTACTACTTTGATTTTTCAAAAGCTTATATCCCTGACAAGGAAACTAAAATTCGAATAAAGGGAGTGGTCGCGGACTTGAAAATGTTGATACCGGATGACCTGCCAATTCGAATAGAGTCATCGGTTAAGATAGGGAAAATCAGGGTTTTTGATGAATCCTCTCAAGGGAAAAAATGCAGGGTTTTCTATGAATCACCGAATTATGATAGTGCGACCAGAAAGCTTAATATTGAACTGGATCTGAAAATAGGGGATGTGCGCATTGACCGAATCTAAACAAGATAAAAAGATAAACAGTTTGCGCTTTTGGCTGATTCGTTCTTTTGTGACGGTGGCGACGATTTCCTGCTCCTTATTTTTCATTTCCCTTCAATTACTGGTCCTATTAGTTCAGGATTTTGAAATCACTGTTTCCATTTCGATCTGGATGACAGTCATGAGTTTTTTGATTTCTGTTGGTACAAGTATTTATATCGGCTATAAGCAGAGCAGCTATTTGAAAAAGAGGGTGGAGGATATCTCAACCTTCATTGCGACACTGGGCCGTGGGAAATTTTCTGAAAGAATCATTGTCGCAGAAAAGGATGAATTGGGAAGATTGACGGAAGATATCAACCAGCTTGCAAACAAATTTCAAAGCCAGGTCCGTTCGCTTCAGAAGCTTGCGGAAGAGAAAAACCAGCTTGCCATGAAAGCCCATAATGCTGCGACCATTGAAGAAAGACAGAGACTGGCCAGGGAATTGCATGATTCCGTCAGTCAGCAGCTTTTCGCCTTAAGTATCATGTCCTCTGCTGCGATAAGAATGTTTGAGCAGTACCCGAATGAGTCCAAAAAGCAGTTGAATGATATTGCAGGTATCGCTGCCCAGGCACAAGGGGAGATGAGGGCATTGCTCTTGCATCTACGTCCTGTTTCCCTGACGAACGATACATTGTGTGTGGGAATACATAAGCTCCTTGAAGAATTGGAGGAAAGGACTCCAATTACGTTCCAGCATGATATTAAGGAAATCTCATCCTTGAGCAATGCAACGGAGGATCACTTGTTCCGGATTGTTCAGGAAGCGATATCGAATATACTCCGTCATGCTGATGCCACCATTGTAAAAATAGATATGCATCAAAAGGAAGATCAGTATGTATACATATTTATTAGTGATAACGGAAAAGGATTTGAAGTGAACCATCAGAAGCAATCCTCCTACGGTCTGTCGAATATGAAGGAGCGCTGTGAAGAGATTGGCGGAGAGTTTACGGTACGTTCGAAAAGAGGGGAAGGCACGCATATAGAAATTCATATTCCGATAAGAGGGGAGGAAAATTAAATGGATAAGGTAAGAGTCGCTGTGGTGGATGACCATGACATGGTGCGGAAAGGCCTTTTGGCTTACCTGATAACAGAGCCGGGAATTGAAATAGTCGGAGAAGGGGCGAGTGGCAGGGCTGCCATCGAATTGGCAAGAAGGCAAATGCCGGATGTCATGCTGATGGACCTTTTAATGGAGGATGGCACGGGGATAGAAGCTACACGGGAAATAGTGAAATTCCACCCAAACTGCAAAATTATCATTATCACAAGCTATTATGATGATGAACAGGTCTTTCCGGCAATAGAAGCAGGCGCATACAGCTATCTATTGAAAACCGCAAGGGCAGAGGATATTATCCTGGCCATCGAGAAGGCTGTCCGTAATGAGCCAGTGATTGAACCTAAGGTGGCCAGCAAGATGATGAATAGATTCCGTGCTCCTTCCAAGCTCCCGCACGATGAATTGACAGGCCGGGAGATAGAGGTGCTGATGTGTCTAGGGGATGGATTAACGAATCAGGAAATCAGTGATGAGCTTTTTATCGGTGTGAAAACAGTCAAAACGCATGTAAGCAATATACTAAGCAAGCTGAATGTCGCAGATCGCACCCAAGCAGCCATTTATGCTAATAGGCATGGGGTATTGAGGGATAAAGAGAAAAAATGATATAAAAAAGGACCGGATCAACGGTCCTTTTTTGCTGCCTATTCCGCCTCGGAAGGCATCTGCACATGGTAGGTGGTGACATAAGAGGGACGTGGGAATACCTGCTGCTTTTGGTCGATTCCTTCCGATGAACCGCGTTTTTCATGGGCTTTATCGTATGCCTTGGATTCCTGCCACTGTGTAAAGTATTTGATGTCTTCCCATAGTGTAAGAATCACGTAAGTATCAGAACCTACTGGTCGTAGAACCCTGATAGCCGCAAAACCTGCTTCATCCTCAATTAATCTTGCTCGCTGGTTGAAGCGGTATTCAAATACTGGCCGGCCTTCATCTGACACCGGAATGTTATTCAGGACTGCGAATTTCCCCTTCGAGAGCTCGCCGGATGCGTCCAGCACTTCATATTTATTTCCGGAATTGAAGCTGGACTGTTCTGTGGTTTCGTGCATCAGTACTGCGTTATCCTCCCCATGCATCAACAGTAATTCACCATCATGTATACCTTCGCGCAGATCCTCGAGGAACCCCGCTGTTCCAAATGTCATATAAAAGTTCATTTTTCATCTCTCCTCATGTTTAATTAACGGTTTCTTATAACAAAATAAGGTAAATGCAAGAAAGATTCTCCAGAATAAGTTAAAATAGTACCTGGACGTTTTTAGCCTTACTCTTTTTCTCCCATTATATAAGAAAAAGTATGCCCGGGCCCCAATACAAGGTTGCCCGAGCAAATTAGTCTTACTTATTATTACCGCTTTTCATAAGGAGGTAAACATCATAGAAAGATCTACGAAAAAAAAGAAGTGGAATAGAATTCAACAGGTAAAGAAGCATTTTCAGAAAAAATATATTGTGTTTCCATTGATAGCAGTCTGTGCGATACTATTCAGTCTAGTCGGGTATATCGCGATTATTCTGGCGGGCAACTACGTGATAGACGATACGAAGCTCATTATGGATTCGACCACCACGCTAGTTGATGAAGAAGGGAAGCCCATCACGAAGCTGTTTTTTGAAAATCGGGAAATTGTGACGCTCGACCGTATTCCGAAGCATGTCCAGCATGCATTTGTTGCGGTGGAGGATCAACGGTTTTATGAGCATCGTGGCATTGATGTCCGGGCCATTGGACGGGCAGTTTATCGAGATGTGGTGACAAGGAGCAAGGCGGAGGGGGGGAGCACCTTAACGCAGCAACTTGCGAAAAATATCTTTTTGACGAATGAGAAGTCTTGGCTACGTAAAACGAAGGAAGCGGTCATTGCCATTAATCTGGAGAGACGGTATACGAAGGATGAAATCCTTGAAATGTATCTGAATCAGATATATTTTGGGCACGGTGCCTATGGAGTAGAAGCGGCTTCCAAGTTCTATTTTAATAAAAGCGCCAAGGATCTCACTGTGGAACAAGGTGCAATGCTGGCGGCACTTCCGAAGGCTCCAAACAGCTATTCCCCTATCAATAATCCGGAGGAAGCCAAGAACCGGAGAGATCTGGTGATTCAGCTTATGCATCAGCATGGATACCTGGAAGCGGAGGAAGCGGTGACCCTGCAAGGCAAAACTCTTGGAATCCATGTTGTGGAGCCAACAGAGAAACAGGCCTATCTGACCTATATCGATATGGTGGTGGAAGAGGCCGAAACCCGTTATGGCCTTACCAACGAAGAACTGCACAGAGGAGGGTACTCGATTACTGTCCCAATGAACGTTGCCGCACAGGACGCCGCCTTCGAGCTGTTCCAAAAGGATGAGTATTTTCCAGGCAAACCCGAAAATGTGGAAGGATCCTTTGTTCTGATGGACCAGCAAACAGGAGGCGTGCTTGCGGTGATGGGAGGAAGGCATTATGTCACCCAAGGCATCAATCGGGTTTCCATCAAAAGGCAGCCAGGTTCTACTTTTAAGCCCCTCGCTGTCTATGCACCCGCCCTTGAGGAAAAAGAGTTTGAGCCATACAGCCTATTATCGGACAAGCTTCTATCCTATGGCGACTATGAACCTAGAAACTATCATCACAAGTATCTGGGGCAGGTCACGATGTATGATGCGCTTAGGGATTCGCTTAATGCACCAGCGGTTTGGGCTTTAAATGAACTGGGGATAAAAAAGAGTAAAGGCTATCTCGATAGAATGGATCTGTCCATCCCGGATAACGGATTGGCCATCGCACTTGGCGGGTTGAAAGAAGGGGTTACACCTCTGGAATTGACCAAGGCTTACCGTAATTTCGGGAGCGGCGGTAAAATTGTGGAACCATACTTCATCAAGGAAATAAAGAGCAGAACCGGAGAAGTCATCGCAAAGGCAAAATTAAAAGAAAAGCATGTCTTCAGCTCCCAAACGGCGTGGACCATGACAAGAATGCTTGAGGGAGTAGTCGAGCAGGGGACTGCACAGGCAGGATCGATAAAAGGGGATCTGGCGGGAAAGACCGGGACCACCAATTATCCCCATGTCGAGGGTGCCATCAAGGATACTTGGTTTGTCGGGTATACTCCGGATATCGTTGGAACGGTATGGATGGGCTACGATGTGACGACTGAAGAGCAGTATCTGACAGGCGGCGGTGCTTTCCCTACCAAGCTTTTTAAGGACATAGTCAGGGAATCAGGATTGGATGATGGGATGTTTTCCGTTCCGGCAGGTGTAACCGATCTTGAAGAGCCGATCATTCTGCCCGAAGTCGAAGAGCTGAAAGCATCGCTGACATTCCGTCCATTCGGCCTGTTTACCACGATCCTGCATTGGCCTGCATCGGAGGACGAGAGGGTAGTCTACCGTATCTACTCCCTTCAAGATGACAAAGCGACACTTGTAGATGAGGTCACAGGAAACGGAACGTATGAGATGGAAATGATCAATATCTTTGCCGTCCCTTCCTATTATTTGGTTCCATACAATCCGCAGACAGAACAGGAAGGGGAACCGTCACCTGTAGTAAAACCAGCATTTCGCTAAAATAGATAAAGCAATGCAATAGAGGAGAAACAAGGAAATGAAATCTTATCAACCAAACTTTTTTACTGGCTTCACCCTAAGATTAGCCGAACAATGGAATTTGGAAAAGAACGACACGAGTGAACAGCTTGCGATGATTCATAAAAGGAACAAACTATTGCTGATTGTTTTCGTCACGCTGTCCGTCCTTGATACCATCACAAACATCTTTGTTTTTCCAAGTATTCTATTGCCGGTAATTCTTCTGTCTTTGTTTGGCTGCTGCGTGACCCTTTATTTTGTTTTACAGCCCAGGCTTGCAAAAATAGGGATGTACGTGATTGTCTGTACATCCTTTTTGCCCTTTTGGGTGGTAGCCTACCTTGACAAGGATGTTATCAATTACATATTTTTAACGATGCCTTTAATCATGTCTTCGGTATACAACAGGATCATGCCTACCATCTTGGCCAGTGCCATAACCCTGGTTACCTTGACATATTTCTACTTCTATTATTTCCAAACTGTATTTTATGAAAATATAAAAGTGGACGTGGTCTACTTTTTATTGTTTACGCTTTTTGTAACCGTCTATCTCCTTTTTTCAAGCAGCTTAAATGAACGTTTCCGTCTGAAAGCGGAGGAGAAAGAAAAAGAGACATCCCGCGAACTGCTTTCAACCAAAGAGTACTTGGAGGCATACTTCGCCAATACTACCGATGCAATCGGCGTGTATGATTTAAATGGACATGCTCTTCAAATCAACGCATCCTTTGAAAATATCTTTCAAGTCCGTGCAGAGGATGTAGTCGGCAAGCAAACAAGCTTTCTTGCTTTCACGAAAATGGAAAATCTGCTCCCTCTGTTACGCATAATGGAAGAGCAGAAGAACGTTTCCTTCGAGACCGTGACTTCTGTCGGCAATCAATCGCTCGAAGTGAAAGTGACAGTAACACCTATCAAAAATCCAAGAGGAAACATCATCGCACTCATCTTTCTGATAGAGGATATTACGGATAAGAAAAGGACGGAAGAAGCGCTGATGCAGTCGGAGAAGCTCTCCGTCATCGGTGAATTGGCAGCAGGAGTGGCCCATGAAATCCGCAATCCGGTGACCGTCCTGAAAGGGTTCGTTCAGCTTCTCTCTCAGCAACGGACCATCCCGGATCCCTATTACTTCAATATCATGCAAAAGGAACTTGATCGAATCAACCAGATCACCAATGAATTTATGGCACTTGCCAAACCCCAGGCAATCAAAATCAAAAACCAGAATCTTTTGGAACTGATCTGCCAGGTGACCGATTTCCTTGAAAGCGAAGCACTGCTGCATAAGGTGGAGCTTTTGGTGGAGCATGAAGAAACTGCCTTATGGATTGATTGTGAACCGAACCAAATCAAGCAGGTGCTGCTCAATACGATAAAAAATGGAATAGAAGCTATGCCTGAAGGTGGAAAGATCCGTATCAAGGTAAAAAAAGAGCACGACTTCATCTATCTGTTCATTGAGGACGAAGGGACAGGCATACCGGATGAACTGATTGAAAGAATAGGACAGCCTTTTTTCACGACAAAAGAGCAGGGGACAGGCCTTGGACTGATGGTCAGCATGAAGATCATTGAAAACCATGGTGGAGCAGTTTCGATCCAAAGTCAGGAAAATAAAGGTACAACCGTAAGAATCTTATTGCCGCTGCATAAATAAATGTACGAAAAGTGCATAAATAAATCGTCTATTTTATGAACAATGTGCGCTAATTCTATACTTTCCTTACAATAATAGGTATAGTGTTAAATGACAGAAGTGAAACGTAATAAAAGAGAATCAATCGATAGACGGAAGGGGTCATCACAGTGAGTCAACGCAAGTTCAATGATACATTTTTAAAAGCATGTCGAGGGGAAGAAACGGATCATGTTCCTTTATGGTATATGAGGCAAGCCGGCCGTTCACAGCCTGAATACAGAAAAATCAAAGAGAAGTATTCCCTGTTTGAAATTACACACCAGCCTGAGCTATGTGCATACGTAACAAAGCTCCCGGTTGATCAATATAATGTCGACGCTGCCATTCTGTATAAGGATATCATGAGTCCGCTACCAGCAATCGGTGTGGATGTAGAAATCAAATCAGGAATCGGCCCTGTTATCGATAATCCGATCCGTTCCGTTCAGGACGTGGAAAAGCTTGGGGAAATAAATCCGGAAGAGGACGTTCCTTATGTACTTGATACAATCAAGCTATTGACACAGGAACAGTTGGATGTACCACTGATTGGATTTGCGGGCGCGCCATTCACACTCGCTTCCTACATGATCGAAGGCGGTCCGTCCAAAAACTACAACAAGACAAAAGCATTCATGTATGCAGAACCAAAAGCATGGTTCGCATTAATGGATAAACTTGCGGATATGACGATCACTTATGTGAAATCACAGATCAATGCAGGAGCAAAAGCGATTCAGATTTTCGACAGCTGGGTTGGCGCGTTGAATGTGGAAGATTACCGCTACTTCATCAAGCCTGTCATGAACCGCATCTTCTCATCTCTTAAAGAGGAAAATGTCCCATTGATCATGTTCGGTGTCGGTGCGAGCCACTTGGCCAATGAATGGCATGACCTTCCATTGGATGTAGTGGGACTTGACTGGAGACTGCCAATCGCAGAAGCAAGACAGCGCGGCATCACTAAAACGGTACAAGGGAATCTGGATCCTTCCATTCTTCTTGCCCCATGGGAAGTGATCGAGGAAAAAGCGAAGGCTATCCTGGATCAAGGGATGCAACAGCCTGGTTATATCTTCAACTTGGGTCACGGTGTATTCCCTGAAGTGAACCCTGACACATTGAAACGTCTGGCACAATTCGTACACGACTATTCTTCTAAGAAATAATCACTTTATCCTATAAAGAATAATAGAACGAGGTGTAGAACTAATGGCAAAAAAGACAATGGGCCTATTGGTCATGGCTTACGGTACGCCATATAAAGAAGAAGACCTGGAGCGTTATTATACACATATCCGACATGGAAGAAAACCGTCGGATGAAATGCTGCAGGATTTGAGAGACCGCTATGATGCAATCGGAGGAATATCTCCTCTTGCAAGAATCACAGAAGACCAGGCGAATGCACTTGGCGCACACCTGAACTCCATCCAGGACGATATCGAATTCAAAGTGTATCTGGGGTTGAAGCATATCGAGCCTTTCGTGGAAGATGCAGTGCAAGCGATGCATAATGACGGAATCAAAGAAGCGGTCAGCATCGTTCTTGCGCCGCACTTCTCCACATTCAGCGTGAAATCCTATAACGGCCGTGCACAGGAAGAGGCAGAGAAAATCGACGGTCCGGCAATTTACTCTGTGGAGAGCTGGTATGATGAGCCAAAATTCATCGACTACTGGGTAAAAGGTGTCAAGGAAACCTTCCAAAGCATGGATGATGCTGAAAGAGAGAAGGCGGTACTGATTGTTTCTGCACATAGTCTGCCTGAAAAGATCCTTCAAATGGGGGACCCTTACCGCGACCAGCTTCAGGAAACGGCTGATTTGATCGCCAAGGGTGCAGGGGTCGACAACTATGTGATTGCCTGGCAAAGTGAAGGAAACACACCAGATCCATGGTTAGGTCCCGATGTTCAGGATATTACACGTGACCTTCATGAAGAAAAGGGTTACACATCATTTGTTTACACACCAGTAGGATTTGTTTCCGACCATCTTGAGGTACTTTATGATAATGATATCGAGTGTAAGATTGTAACGGACGAGATCGGTGCCAAATACTATCGTCCGGAAATGCCGAATACTCAGCCACAGTTTGTGGATGCAATGGCAACAGTCGTATTGGAAGAATTGAAAAAGCACAATCAGTAAACTAGTAAAGAAGGCGATGAAACCATGAACGAGGAGAAAAAAAGGGTTGTCATCATCGGTGGAGGGATTACAGGCCTTTCTGCCGCCTATTATCTTCAAAAAGAAATGTTAGAGAAAAATTTAGATATAGAGATTACATTGATTGAAGCAAGCAATCGATTAGGCGGGAAAATCCAGACGGTGAAAAAAGACGGCTTTACCATTGAGCGCGGGCCGGATTCTTTCTTGGAGAGAAAGGTCAGTGCCGGTCAGTTGGCCAAGGATGTAGGGCTTGAAAGCAAATTGACCAATAACGCAACAGGCACTGCCCATATCCTGTTAAAAGGAAAGCTTTATCCAATGCCGGAGGGTGCAGTGATGGGTATTCCGACAAAGCTGACACCATTTGTCACAACCGGTCTATTTTCTCCAATGGGGAAAATGAGAGCAGCGGCAGACCTTATCATGCCTTCTTCAGGAAATGGTGAAGACCAGTCACTGGGATCTTTTTTCCGTAGAAGGCTCGGAGATGAGGTTGTCGAAAACCTGATAGAACCATTGTTATCCGGCATCTATGCAGGGGACATTGATAAACTCAGCTTGCAGGCAACCTTCCCGCAATTTCAGCAGGTGGAGCAGAAGTACCGCAGTTTGATCTTAGGAATGAAGCAGACCACACCAAAGCGTCCAGCCAATCAACCGAAGAGCAAAAAAGGGATGTTCCAGACATTGACGGGCGGTTTGCAGTCACTTGTGGATGCTGTTGAGGACAAATTGAAACATGTGAACGTGCAAAAGGCTGTAAAAGTGGATGAATTAGTCAAGCAGGGTGATTTTCATTATCAGATTTCATTAAGCAATGGCAAAACGCTGAAAGCTGATCATGTAGTGATGACCACACCACATTTTGCAACTACAAGCATGCTGCCACATGCTGATTATTTGGCACCACTTGCAGAGATGGATTCTACAAGTGTTGCAACAGTAGCCATGGCGTTTGACGCATCTGCCATCAAGCATGATATCGAGGGCACTGGTTTTGTGGTATCCCGAAACAGCGACTACACCATCACCGCGTGTACTTGGACCCACAAAAAGTGGCCGCATACGACACCTGATGGGAAAATACTGTTGCGCTGCTATGTCGGCAGAGCTGGTGAAGAGGCTATTGTCGAGCAAAGTGATGAAGAAATCAAGCAGGTGGTGCTCGATGACCTGAATAAGATCATGGACATCCATGCAAAGCCTGATTTCACCATTGTGAGCAGATGGAAGCAGGCCATGCCACAATACGCTGTCGGCCATAAAAAGATGCTGCGTGAGATCAATGAGCGTCTTGCTGCAGATATGCCAGGAGTCTATCTTGCAGGAAGCTCCTTTGAAGGGGTGGGACTGCCGGATTGTATTGATCAAGGGAAAGCGGCAGTGGCGACCATTTTGAATCATTACCAGAATCAGCCGGTTACGGTATAAATAGAAAAGGGGAATTGCATTTTTCGGATGTAATCCCCTTTTTTTATTGCAATTTTTGTGAACAGGGAATATAATAATGACGAAATGACCGAAATTGTATTTTGGTCAGCAAATAAAAAGGGGCCAATCAATCATGGATAAAAAACAAAGCATAAAGGAAGCGGCTGCGAAATCCTTCTCCATGTTCGGCTACAAAGCCACCACCATGGACCAGGTTGCCAAAATTGCCAATGTTGGAAAAGGAACTATCTATAATTTTTATTCCAATAAGGAGGAGCTCTTCGGTGACATTGTATCAGCCATCATTTGCGAAATGAGAGAGGTTGCAGATAGAGCAATCGATCCCGAGCTGACGTTTCATGAGAACGCACACCGGGCACTTGTAAGGATTTTGGAGTTCCGGAAAGAGCATCAGTTGACGATAAAATTGATCCAGGAGGAAAAAGAGCTTGGCACACCGATTGTGAAGGAAGAGTTGCAAAAAGTGGAACAGGTCATTGTCGCCTATATCCAGGACAAGATCGACGTTGCCATTGCAAAAGGTGACATCATTCCATGCGATTCAGAACTTACAGCTTTCCTGATGCTGAAATTCTATTTTGCCCTGATTGTGGATTGGGAAAAAAATCACGAAGCATTATCAAAAGAAAAAATCGCAGAGCTGTTTGAGCTCTACTTTTTCAAAGGATTGTCAGTCTGATGATCCTTATCTATTTGAAGAGAAATGACCAAATGAGAAAAATGGTCATATAGTTTACAGGAGGTATTGATACAATGAAAAATTTAATTGGTGCAGAATGGAAGGATCATTTTACAAATAAAAAAATATTGATCCCGGTGTTGGCAGTCCTTTTCATTCCATTGATGTACAGTGGGATGTTCCTGTGGGCATTTTGGGATCCTTATGAAAGATTGGATGACCTGCCGGTTGCGGTTGTAAATCTTGATGAAGGTGCTCAATTTGAAGAAATGGAGCTTGCGATAGGCGAGGATCTCTCGAAGAATCTGAAGGATAATCCTTCGTTCCAATGGGAGTTTGTGAATAAGGACGATGCTTATCAAGGCCTGGAAAATCAGAAATATTATATGGTGATCGAGATACCGGAAGACTTTTCGAAGCGGGCAACGACGCTTCTGGATGAAAAGCCTTTTCCAATGGAATTGAAATATGTACCGAATGAAAGCTACAACTTCCTATCTGCACAGATCGGTTCAACCGCTGTCGAGAAAATCAAAGAAGAAGTTTCCAACGAATTGACAGCTACCTATGCGGAAGAGATGTTTGCCAATATAGAAAAACTCGGGGACGGTTTTTCTCAGGCGGCAGATGGAACACATCAACTAAATGAAGGTGTTGCGGAAATTCAATCAGGCTCGGGGGATTTGAAGAAAGCTTTGAGCCAGGCTGCTGAAAAATCGATCAGTTTCAGTCAAGGGGTGGCAAAGGCCTATGGCGGAGTACAGGAAATCTATGTTGGGAATGAAAAGCTTGCAAATGGTTTGGATGAGCTGGAAGAGGGACATAGAAGCCTGACAGATGGAATGGAGCGCGCGCTTGCTGGAACGAAAGAGTTGAGTGATGGTGCTGCAGCAACACAGGCAGGTATTGAGAAGGCATACGGCTCCCAGCAACAGCTTGCCGGTGCTGCCTCACAGCTTCATGAAGGATCGAAAAAACTGGCATCAGGAGGAGCCTCCTTGCAGGAAAAGACTTCAGGAGCTGCTGTGAAGGCGGAGCAGCTTGCTGGAAGCATGAAAGAATTTGAAACAGTGCTGCAGCCTGTTTTGGAAGATGCGACTCAAGAGGAGCGCGCTGTTGTCGAGGCTTATATGAAGGAGCTTGTTGCAGGTTCCGATCAGTTTTCACAAGGCATGGCTGAGCTTGTCGGCGGGGTGCGTGAGCTGCAGAACGGTTTGAATGTGTCAGAAGCTTCACTTGCACAGCTTGCTGGCGGTGAGGCACATCTTTCAGTAGGGTTGGCAGCACTTGTTGATGGGTCCGGAAAATTGACGGCAGGGACAAATGAGTTGCTTGCTGGTCAGACCGAGCTGACTTCAGGTATGGCCAAATTCGGTGATGGTTTGACTTCTGCTGCTGATGGAAGCCGTGAGCTTTCTGCCGGAGGAAAAGAGTTGGTCAACGGAATGGGAGTACTTGATGATGGCTCGAAGCAATTCAGCGATGGGACATCCAAGCTTGCAGAAGGTTCCTCCGCTTTGAACGAAGGAATCAGCAAGCTGGGGGACGGATCCCGGGAACTGGAGTCCAAGCTGACGGATGCAGCCGATCAGGCAGGAGAGGTCAAAGGGGATGAAGGGACATTCGGGATGTTCGCCGATCCGGTGAAAGTGAAATCAGAGGTTGCCAATGGTGTCCCTAATTACGGTACAGGATTTGCTCCTTACTTTTTATCACTCGGGTTGTTTGTCGGAGCCCTGTTGTTATCGATTGTCTATCCATTACGGGACACTGTCGGTAAACCAAATTCCGGTACCGGCTGGTTTCTCGGGAAACTGAGTGTCTTGGTGGCTGTCGGTGTGGTGCAGGCCTTGCTTGCGGATGTGGTACTGTTATATGGGCTTGGCATTGAGGTGCAAAGCGTTCCGTTGTTTGTAGGGTTCAGTATCCTCACATCGCTTGCATTTATCGGACTTGTGCAGTTCCTCGTGACACTGCTCGGCGATCCGGGAAGATTTGTTGCTATCATCATCTTGATCCTGCAGCTGACAACAAGCGCAGGTACATTCCCATTGGAACTGATTCCGGGAGCGTTGCAGGTGTTTAATGCATTCCTACCGATGACCTATTCGGTTGCCGGCTTCAAAGCGGTCATCTCAAGCGGCGACTACGGCTTCATGTGGGAGAATGCAGCGGTTCTTGCGGGATTCATGGGTGTGCTGATGGCCGGGACGTGGATGTACTTTGTGGCAAGATTTAAGAAGATTGGTAGACTGATAGAAGAATAATGGAGACGGGGCCCGGCTGGATGCTGGGCTCCGTTTTTTCTGTATTTCGGTGGTTTGGCACGAACTAGGGGGACTTTGGCACGAACTCGCCAATGTTTGGCACGAACTCACCCAAGTTCGGCATCAACTCTGCCTTGTTCCGCACGAACTCGATGTCAACATGCCTAAATCATCATTCCTATTCCAGTAAAAGAATTAATTTCTAACGCACCACACCCATATTTCCTGCTTAAATGCAAAAAACCTATTGAAAACACTTACATTTCCTTTTATACTAGTAGTTATGAAAACGATTTCAATTATTCTACTAAGATATTAAATTCTAGTTAGGTGGGGAGACTCGTGGCAACTATAGAAGATGTAGCAAGACTAGCAGGGTTATCGAGAACGACTGTTTCCCGTGTCATCAACAACCACCCGTATGTGTCGGAGAAGAAGCGAGTGCTTGTCATGAATGCGATGAGTGAGCTTGGGTATGTCCCGAACTCCTCGGCCAGAAGCTTACGCAGTCAAAAGACGGAGATGATTGCCCTCTTGATTCCGCGGGTCATGAATCCATTTTTCAGCGAACTGATTGAAAGAATGGAAATGGCAGCGGCGGAGAACGGCTATCAGCTGATCATCTGTCAGACGAAATATTCCAAGAAAAAGGAAATGGACTACTTAAACCTTCTGAAAACAAGGCAGGTTGACGGCATCATACTCTCCTCGATTCAAAACGACTGGAATGTAATAGAGCCATTTTTAGAATATGGACCGATCGTTTTATGCAACGAATTTGAAGAAGATGCGCAAGTGCCATCCGTCCGCCTTGATCAGACATATGGGGGATACATTTCCACCAAGCATCTACTCGAGCTTGGTCACCGTAAGATTGCATATTGTACTGGGGGGTACAAAAGCAATGTGGCGCAAAGCCGTGAAGCTGGCTTCCGGAAAGCGCTGGCGGAATTTAATGTGCCATTTCAAGAAGAGTTCACCTTTGGGGACGCCTTCACCATCGAGGACGGCCGTAGAATTCTTCGCGATATGCTCACACTAAAGGAAAAGCCGACCGCCGTTTTCACAGGCGGGGATGAAGTGGCTGCCGGCATCATTACAGAAGCGAAGCGACATGGAGTAAGAATTCCGGAGGATCTCGCAGTTGTAGGATTTGACAACCAGGCCATCACTGAACTGGTCGAACCGTCCATCACAACCGTCAACCAGCCGATTGAGGACATGGCACGCAAAGCCTTCCAGGTCATGATGGAAAAGGTCCGCTCCAAACGCTTCCGCCACAAGGAAATCTACGAATACGATCTCGAGCTCATCGTTCGGGAATCAACGGTCAAACAAGGGGTTTACGTATAGAATAGGAAAAAGCGCACTGTGGGGATGGTGCGCTTTTTTGTATTTAGTATCTAATCCAACTCCACCTCGGCAAAATATTCACGATTGAAAATCCGATAATAAATCCAGTAAGGGAGTTTATCATGTAATGGCTGGACATCTCCGGTAACCTCCCATTGTGTTTTATGGGCTTTAACTACGGAGATTTTTTCTCTTGCTTCAGATGCCATTTTTATTGCCACTGTTGGTTGAGGCAGACCATCTTCCGGATCAGTGGGATATCTTTCCTGGAAGGTTTTCGATATTTTCAAAGCAGTATCGATCATAGGTTGTGGAAGTGTCATTTGATAGAAACGCTCTACGCCATAGGACTCTTCTAGTAAAATCTCTTTTACAAGTTTCCCTGTAAGAAGATGATCCGCATGTCCATATAGCCCAACAGTATCATCGAATGAAATAACTGTAGATGGCTCTGTTTGCCTAATGATATCTGTAATACTTTTCTTTATGGCTGCATGATCAGCTTCAACTAGTCCACCATCAGGATAATCAAGTATTTCAAGGTGTTCCACATTCAATATTTCCGCTACTTTCTTTGTTTCTTTTTCACGTTCGGCACCTAATTCATCTTGCGAAACAATACCGCCTGTAGGTCCAGATTCCCCCTTAGTTAAGTATAAAAGTGTGATTTCTACTCCTTCATCTGCAAGCTTGTGTAAAGTCCCGGCAGCCATGATCTCATCGTCAGGATGAGCAAAAATGGCCAATAGATTCTTTGATTCTCCTGTAGACATTAAAGTATCTTTAACAGGTACTGCTTTATCGTTGATATAGGCATTTAAGGAATAAGTCCCTATAGCAGAAAGAAGCAAAAGAAATATGAAAAGAATTCCTGAAACCTTCAATAAAATTCTCTTTTTGGAGCCTTTTCTTAATACTGTCTGAGCCATTCCGATTCCCCCGTATATAATTATGTTCTATATATCTTGTTTTACAATATATCGAATTTTTGAAAGTACAACTATGTTTTAAAAAAATCCCTTACTTTAATTGTTAATAAAATCATAGAGATATCACTTATCAATAAAAAAAGGACCAGCCTTTATAAAAGCCAGTCCTAAACGGGTAATATTTTTAAGCAAGCTGCACCTCTGCAAACTCCCGGTACAAGGCGTGGTTGCGAATCAGTTCCTGATGAGTACCCACACCAGTCACTTGCCCTTTTTCAATAAAAACAATCTTATCCGCATGCACAATGGTCGACAATCGATGGGCGATCACAAAGGTGGTGCGACCTTCCATCAGTCTCGTCAGTGCCTGCTGCACGATGCTTTCAGACTGGCTGTCGAGGCTCGCCGTCGCTTCGTCCATCATCAATATTTTCGGATCTCGGAGGAATGCGCGGGCGATGGCAATCCGCTGTCTCTGTCCGCCGGAAAGCATGACCCCACGCTCACCGACTTCGGTATCCAAGCCCTTTGGAAACTCGGCTATGAACTGGTCGGCATAGGCCATCCTTGCCACTTCCCATAAGCGATCATCAGGGATCTCTGAAGCATCACTCAATCCGTACGTCAGATTGTCGCGGATTTTTCCAGCCATCATGGGACTGTCCTGGGAAACATAGCCGATCTGGCTTCTCCAGGATTCCATGGAAAGATCATGGATGGGTGTGTCTCCAACATAGATTTCCCCGGAGGTAGGTTCATAGAATCGCTCCAGCAGTCCGAACATCGTTGACTTCCCTCCGCCGCTTGGACCAGCGAAGGCCACCATGGTGCCAGGCTCGGCTTCAAAGGAAACATGGCTTAAAATCGGCTCACCATCATTATAGGAAAAAGATATTCCCTCCACGCTCAGCGGTAGATCGGAAATGTCCATTGCCAATCCTTCCTGACCCGCTTCGACTTCCAGGTTCAAAATATCGATGATCCGTTCTGTAGCACCCTTCGCTTTTTGAAGCTGGGTAAAGAACATCGTGAAGGAGGTGATGGGAAAGATGATCTGGAAAAGATAAAGCAGGAAAGCGACAAGGGCACCGGTGGTCATGGAACCCTCTGCCACCCGAATACCGCCATATCCGATGATGACCACAATGACCGCCATGATGATCAAGTACATCAAAGGGCCGATCATGGCAAAAATACGAGATTCCTTTAAACCGTAAGTCAAAAGCCTGCCAATTCCGTCAATCCCTTTCGCAGCTTCCGCCGTTTCCGCATTGGAGGCCTTCATCAAGCGGATCTCGCTCAATGTCTGCTGGATGCTTCCGGTGAACTGGGCGGTTTCATCCTGAAGTCCGCGGGAGATGGATGCCATTTTTCTGCCGAGAGGAATCATGATTATTGTGGTGACGGGCACAGATATAAGCATGAGAAGAGTCATCTTCCAGTCCATAATGAGCAAGATGATGATTGCACCAAATATGGAGATGATACCTGTAATGAACTGAGGGAAATGCTGAGAAATCAGATCCTTAACTATTCCCGTATCATTGACGACCCGGCTGACTGATTCCCCGCTTTTCTGCTTGTCAAAATAGCTCACAGGGAGGCGGATCAGCTTGTGCCACATCAGTTCACGAAGCCGTGAGACGATTTTCTGTCCGACATATGCAAGAAGATAGGTGGAAAAACCGTCAATCAGCGCCTGGACAATAAAGACGACTCCGATGGCGACGATGAGCCAGATACTGAGGGAGTCGACTGAGAACCCATCAACAAGCTGTTTGGTCAACAATGGGATGGTAAGGCCGACAAAGGTCGTCAATATGCTACCGATTAAACCGAGGGTCAATGCCAGCTTGGGTATGTTCGTGGAAAGAATAAGTGTTATAAAAGGCTTTAACGTCTTTTTTTGTCCGTTTGTCAAAATATGTAAACTCCTTTACTCGAAATAAGGGTGACTCCTTATTTTACCACTCTCTTATTGAATTACATGTAGGAAAATGCTTATCATCTCCTTTAAATCTTACATGAATTCATCAATATTATGATGAGTCAGTCCAAAAGAGAATATAATGTTTTTAAAAGAAATCAATCCAAGAAATGAAGGGAGGTCCGGTATCGGATGAAACGTAAAATAGCCAATTCCTTAATTTTCCTCCTTTGTTTATTTATTTTCGCCCAGTCGGCATGTGAAAAAGGGGAAATGGTAATTCCACCTGATGAAGCAGAAAGTCCTTCAGTCGAAAAAGAACCCTCACCAATTAATGAGATCGATCCATCCATACTACTTGATGAAATCTTAGCCATGGCACAAAAAGGAATGATCAAGGAAAGCTCATATGACGTATGGCAAACAACTATCGCCCAAGTGGAAAAGGAATGGGGCAAACCCGAGCAGGTAGATCGGGCAGGCTACGGAATATATGCCAGCTTCCCGGAGAAGCAGATTACCATCGGATATAGCGATGACGGGGAGATTTTTGATATCCGGTCCTATGCAATAAATCTTCATGAAATCACTTTGGAAATGATGGAAAAGAAGTTGGGGAAACCTTCGGAAATACGTGAGCTTGAAAACGAAAGGATTTATGTTTATAGACTTGAAAATCAGCTTGAGTTGAAAATGGTAATAACCAATCAGACTGAAGGAGTTGATCATTTGTCTGTGTTTAATGGGGAAAGGGCAAAAGCGTCTGTGATCGAAGAGGAAAGAGACTATCACCTTGATATAAAAGGGACATCAAATCAACTATCTGCTAAGGCATGGAAAGACATGCAAAAATGGCGGAAGGATATTGTTTCATTTTCCAGAGACTATGACCATATCTACATAAATGGCCCAAATAAGAAAAAGGTTGCCCTCACGTTTGATGACGGACCGGACAATTTCGTAACACCTGCCATTTTGGATGTTTTAAAAGAGTATAATGTGAAAGGAAGTTTCTTCTATCTAGGGAGTGAAGTTGAGAAGCATCCTGATATTGTGAAGAGAACTTATTCGGAGGGGCATTTTGTATTAAGCCATAGCTACCATCATGTGGATCTAACTACCTTGCCAGAGGACAAAATAAGGCTTGAACTTGAAATGGCCGGGAACGCTGTGAAGAAAGTAATAGGAAGGGAGCCAGCAATCTTCCGAACTCCTTATGGGGAAACGAATGGACTTGTTGCGGATATTGCAGATGAAGAAGGGTATTCCATTGTACTCTGGTCCATTGATACCCTTGATTGGTCCCAGAAGGAATCAGAAAATATTGTGAATAATGTAATGGAAAATGTTCGAAATGGAGATATCATTCTTATGCATTCCGATTCCGAAAAAACTGAAACTGCCAAAGCTTTACCTAAATTGATTTTGGAATTGAAAGCAAGGAATTATGATTTAGTGGATTTAGAAACCCTTTTATCGATTCAAGGATATAAAACTGAATGACAGCGCAATCTCCTGATATTATAAAAAGTATTAAGACTTTCGGAATTGCTGATCATCACCAAGAGTTGTAGAGAGGGAGTTCTTCAGAACGTTTTTAGGAGGAATACCATGTTTTTCAGGACGGAACGTCTAGAGATCAGAAGGTTAGAGCAAAGTGATTTTCAAGCTTTTCATGAAATGCAAGGTAATATTAATGTGATGAGGTATATTATTGGCCGAGCGAAAATGGAAGAAGAAAACATGCAAGAATTTAATAGGATTATTAAAAGTTATGAACAAGAAAATACAGACCTGCTTGTAATGGCAGTTACTGAAGTAAAAGATAAAGCACGGTTATTAGGAACGTGTGCCCTAGTAAAAAATGATTATGGGAAAAATGAGATTGGTTATAGAATTTTGGAGAGATTTTGGGGAAGAGGGTACGGGCACGAGGTTCTAGAAGGGCTTATAGAGTTTGCACTAGCTGAAAAAGGAATAAAGGAAGTTGTAGCAATTGCTGATGTGGAGAATATCCCATCCATAAAGATTTTAGAAAAGTCATCCATGGAATTTATTGAAGAAATGAAAGAAGAAGAATCAAATAATATCGTAAAAGTCTATAAAAAATATAAGTAACGACAATAAAAACAGGGTAGCCGATAAGGATACCCTGTTGGTAGTTTCCTATTTTAATTGGTTGGACATGCATTCGTTGCAATGGTTGCCGTAGCATTCGTGCTGCTCATCCATTGTTTTTTTGCATTCTACGCATTTTTTAGGTGGTAAGGTTTTGAAAAATTCTGTACTTTTAATCAACATGTTATCACCCTCCGTTTTGTTATTTGTTGTTATTGTATTATAACAGGGCTCGTCCTGTCAACAACTGTTTTAATACAAAGCGTAAAATAGGAAATTGGGTGTGGGTATGGTATTCTTATTTTGAATAGAAACAGGTAAAGGGTGATGTGACTTTGAAGCTTACGGTTGTAGGGTATTGGGGCGGATATCCGGCTGCAAATAGTGCAACAAGCGGGTATTTGGTCGAGCATGATGGTTTTCGTTTACTGATTGATTGCGGAAGCGGTGTATTAGCACAGCTCCAGAATTACATAGAAGTCACAGAGTTGGATGCCGTCATCCTGTCGCATTATCATCATGATCATGTAGCAGACATCGGGCCGTTGCAGTTTGCAAGACTTATTTCCTTTTATATGGGCAAATCGGTGACACAATTGCCGATCTATGGTCATCAGGAGGACATGCAGGGTTTTGCCTCATTGGATCATAAGGAGTATACAAAGGGTGTGGCATACGATCCCGCGCAGACTCTTCAGATTGGGCCGTTTTCCATAGAGTTCATGAAGACCACCCATCCGGTTCCATGCTATGCGATGAAGGTCACGACCGAAAAGGGCTCTTTTGTCTATACCGCAGATACGAGCTATCAGGAATCATTCATCCCTTTTACTAGGGGCGCGGACCTCTTGATATGCGAGTGCAACCTGTATGCCCATCAGAATGGACAGGCTGCAGGGCATATGAACAGCCATGATGCTGCAAAAGTGGCAAGGGATTCCTTTGTTCCGAAGCTGTTGCTTACGCATCTGCCACATTTCGGAAACATCGAGCAGCTGGTGGAGGAGGCTTCCTCCATCTATAAGGGTGAAATCACATTGGCACATAAAGGATATACGTGGGAGAGTGGAAAATAAATGATGCTTTTTATTGATAATAAGGGAATTACCGATCCAAGGATCAATCTGGCTATCGAGGAGTACGCACTGAAAAATCTTGATATCGAGGATACCTACCTATTGTTCTACATCAATGAGCCTTCCATCATCATCGGGAAGAATCAGAACAGTGTGGAAGAGATCAATACGAAATATGTGGAGGATAATGGCATCCATGTCGTACGGCGCCTTTCCGGCGGTGGAGCGGTATATCATGACCATGGAAACCTGAATTTCAGTTTCATCACAAAGGATGACGGGGAGAGCTTCCACAATTTCAAAAAGTTCACCGCACCTGTGGTGGAGGCGTTGAAGAGCCTAGGTGTGGATGCAGAGATGAGCGGACGCAATGATATCCTGGCAGAGGGACGCAAAATCTCAGGGAATGCGCAATTTTCCACAAAGGGCCGCATGTTCAGCCATGGGACATTATTATTCGATTCCGAGATCGAGCATGTTGTCTCTGCACTCAATGTGAAAAAGGATAAGATCGAATCGAAGGGAATCAAGTCGATCCGGAGCCGTGTGGCGAATATCAAGGAATTCCTGAAAGAGGATATCACCATCGAGCAGTTCCGCCAGCTACTATTGGAAGCGATTTTCAAGACGAAGGATGTTCCTCAATATGAACTGACGGAAGAGGATTGGAAGAACATCCATGAGCTATCGAAGGAACGCTATCAGAACTGGGACTGGAACTATGGAAAATCACCCAAGTTCAACCTGCAGCATTCACACCGGTTCCCGGTCGGACAGATTGATATCCGCCTTGATGTGACAAAAGGGAAAATCGAAAACTGCAAAATCTACGGGGACTTCTTTGGTGTCGGGGATGTCAGTGAAATAGAAGAGCTGCTCATTGGCGTCAAATATGAGAAAGCTGAAATAGCCCAAGCGATCGAAACAGTAGATGTGAAACATTATTTCGGTAATATAACACGTGAAGAATTACTTGATCTAATATACTAATTTTGGGAACGTGGGGCAGTCGGCTTCACGTTTTTTTCTATAGCGAAATATCTTATCTGAATATTTTAATTTTATAGACATAATTTAATGACAGAACTCTAGCAATCTACTATAATTGTTAGTGGGAGATAAATGAATGGTCATTCATTCAATAAACTATAGGGGAGATGAAACAAATGAATATTTCGTCACAATTAGCACTGACGGCTAAAACGAACCCGATGAAAGAGGCATATGTTTTTGAAGGGGATTCCAAAACATATGCGGAACTGAATGCTGCAATCAATGCCTTCGCTTCAGGACTTGAAGCAATTGGCATCAAAAGGGGTGACCATATCGCACTTGTGGTAGGCAACTCTCCGTATTTTGTTGTCGGCTTATACGGTGCCGCACGCCTAGGAGCAACGGTCGTTCCAATCAATCCCATCTACACACCAGATGAACTGGGCTACATATTAAGAGACGGCGATGTAAAGGCTGTCATCACCTTAGACCTTCTTGTCCCACTTTTTGAAAAGCTTCATAATTATTTACCAGACACAGAAACCTACATCATTTGCGAAACACCGGATGGAAAGGAAAAAGCGAAGAGCTTCCCGGTTGAACAGCTTTCCCTATTCCCTAAAATGAAATCGTTTACAAGCATTATGGCGAACGGAACCTTTACTTATGAGGGTCCGGAACTTCAGGATGATGATGTGGCAGTGATCCTTTATACATCCGGAACGACCGGAAAGCCAAAGGGTGCGATGCTGACACATAAGAATTTGTACCGAAACGCCAAGGATGCAGCTGACTTCCTGAAAATGAATGACAGTGATAAGGTCGTGGCAACCTTGCCGATGTTCCATGTCTTCTGTTTGACGGTGGCGCTGAATGCCCCGTTGATGAATGGTGCAACCGTGATCATTGTGCCGAGGTTCAGCCCGCAGGCAATTTTTGAAACTGTGAAAAAATACGAAGCAACCGTGTTTGCCGGAGTGCCGACGATGTACAACTTCCTCTTGCAATCCCAGGGCGATGTGGAGGATCTAAAATCACTGCGACTTTGCATCAGTGGCGGTGCTTCCATGCCTGTTGCACTCTTGCAGAATTTCGAAAAGAAATACCAGGTCATCATCTCTGAAGGCTATGGACTATCCGAAGCGTCACCTGTTACATGCTTCAACCCATTGGATAAGCCAAGAAAACCAGGTAGTATCGGTACGACAATCGTGAACGTGGAGAACAAGGTCGTAAACGAACTGGGGGAAGAGGTTGCTCCTGGTGAAGTGGGAGAGCTTGTGGTACGCGGGCCGAATGTCATGAAGGGCTATTACAAGATGCCGGAAGAAACGGCACACGCCATCCGAGATAACTGGCTCTATACCGGTGACCTTGCCACAATGGATGACGAAGGCTATTTCTACATCGTCGACCGCAAAAAGGACATGATCATCGTCGGCGGCTACAATGTGTACCCACGTGAAGTCGAGGAAGTGCTGTACAGCCATGAAAATGTGGTGGAAGTGGCAGTTGTTGGGGTGCCTGACCCCGAGCTCGGTGAAGCGGTAAAGTGTTTCGTCGTGACAGATCGACCGGTGGCGGAAGTGGAGCTGCTCGCTTATTGTGCTGAACGTTTGGCGAAGTATAAGGTTCCATCCTCCATTGAGTTTTTGGAGGAGCTGCCAAAGAATACGACGGGGAAGATACTTAGAAGAGCTCTGAAAGAAAAGCTGGGAGTATAAGAGGATATTTGGACTCCTTAGAGAATCTATAAAAATAGCGAATTTTGTAACCGCTAACAATCTCGAGGAGGGAACAGACATGAATTTTATACAGGTGGAAGTAAAGAACTATATTGCGACTGTCACGCTTAATCGCCCTGATGCGATGAACGCGTTTAATTACGATATGCTGGTGGAGCTTGGCCTTGTGGCAGAAGAACTACGTACGAACACGGAGGTACGGGTTGTCGTTGTGACGGCAGCCGGGGAAAAGTCATTTAGTGTCGGTGCTGATCTGAAGGAAAGAAGAGGCCTGACCGAGCAACAGGTCCGGCGCAATGTGTATAAGATCGGGGATGTGTTCAACCGCATCGCCGACCTGCCGCAGCCGACGATTGCCGCGATCAACGGCTATGCATTCGGAGGCGGGATGGAGCTTCTTTTGGCATGTGATTTCCGTGTCACGGCCCGCGATGTGAAAATGGGACTGACGGAAACGAGCCTTGCCATCATCCCGGGAGCAGGCGGCACGCAGCGTCTCCCGCGAATCATAGGGGAAGCGAAGGCAATGGAGCTAATCCTGACTGCAAGACGTTTTACAGGAGAAGAGGCGAACGGCTTTGGTTTGATCACGAGACTCGTAGACGAAAGCTCCCAAGTACTCGGCGGAGCCATGGAGCTTGCTCATGAAATGCTGAAAAATGGTCCTGTTGCGCTTCAACAGGCCAAATTTGCCATCAGGCAAGGGATGGGTGTCGATATGCAGACAGGCTTGCAGATCGAACGCAAAGCCTATGAAGTTATCATTCCGACCGAAGACAGGGTGGAAGCATTGGTGGCGTTCGGGGAGAAACGGGCGCCGGAATTTAAAGGGAAATAAGGAAGGGTGCTCTCGTATGAGGGCACTCTTTTATTGATCTATTACGATTTTCGAAATACTCTTTACAATCCCTCCTGACAATTAGTATATTAATAGTTAATAAAATTGACAGGTATAGGGGAAATGCGGCGTGGCAACGACTATTGCAACAAGAAACAATTCATCCTTCCGGAACGGTCTGCAGGCAGGTGTCAGTATCGCGATCGGTTATGTTCCGATTGCGATTACATTTGGTTTGCTGGCGAAATCGGCAGGGCTGACAGTAACGGAAACAGTTATGATGAGTCTCCTTGTTTTTGCAGGAGCGGCACAGTATATGAGTTTGAATATGATAGTCCTGGGGTCAGGAGTGTTTGAGATTGTCATGACCACCTTTATCCTGAACATCCGCCATTTTCTGATGAGTGCTTCACTTAATGAGAAGGTCGAGGAAGATAAGCTTTGGAAGAAGTCACTCTATTCATTTGGCATTACAGATGAAACGTTTTCTGTCACAGCGACAAAAGAAGGAACCATCAGGACAGGTTATATGTTTGGAGTGATTTTCATCTCCTATTCCAGCTGGGTCGTGAGTTCCGGGATCGGCCATGCCATCGGAAGCAGCCTGCCTGATTCCCTGCAGGAAAGCATGGCAGTGGCCCTGTATGCGATGTTTGTCGGCTTGCTTGTCCCGTCCTTTAAAAAGCATCGAAAAGTCGTTGTCCTGGCGGGGATTGCTGCGATGTTGAATACGGCATTCGCCATTGTCCTCGGCATTGCACCAGGATGGTCCATTGTGTTGGCCACGCTAGTCAGTGCAGTTGGAGTGGAAATTATTTTTCGAAGTGGTGTAGAAGAGGGGGAGAAGGACCATGAATAATATGATTGTCATCATGATTGTCGGCATGGCGGTGGTTACCTATCTGCCTCGTCTTATCCCATTTGTCATGTTTCAGGGGAAAGAGCTTCCTCCTTTTGTGCAAGCGGTGTTGAAAAATGTTCCGTATGCAACACTTGGAGCACTGATCGTTCCAGGGATTTTTCTCATCAATGAAGATATCTTGTACGGGGTGATCGGCGGTGCGGTGGCCTTGGTTGTTGCCTATCTAGGGGCGAATGTGATCTTGGTTGTCATCAGTGCAATTGCCGCTCTGAGTGTATATTCATGGGTGGTGAGTTGATAGTATGATAGGAAAGCCTTTCTGTAAAGCACACATGTCTCTATGTGTGTTTTTTTGTACAGACTAATAAAACAGCCATTTCGGCAATAGAATAGTATGGAAGTGGGGAGGTGCGTTCTTGAAAAAAATTCTTATTGGAACAATAGCAGGGTACGTCCTATATGCGCTTGTGATGGCCTATTATCTCTGGTTTGGTGCGGATACTTCCCTGCCGGCAGATCTGATGGGAACGAAGGCGGATCCGAGGACGTTTCTCTCAAGCAAGGAAATGCTGCTCGTAGAGGAATACTCCAAGATACGCAATATGATGTATTTTCTATCCTTGCCGTTTGATTGGGTGCTTTACTTCCTGTTGATCCTGCTTGGAGGTGCGCGGGCTATCCAGTCCTGGTCGGAGAAGGTGACAAAATACGCTTGGCTCCAAGGCGGCATCTATGTATTCTGGCTGACGCTCTTTGTCACTCTCGCAAGCTTTCCGCTCGGTTATCTCCGGTTCAGTCTTTCGAAAAGCTATGATATCACGGTTCAACCCTTTACCGGCTGGATGCGGGATCAGGTGGTCGGCTTCTGGGAAGGGATTTTCATCATGTGGCTCGTGGTGGCGGTCCTCTATTATCTGATACGGCGCTTCGAGAAAAGGTGGTGGGTGGCAGCCTGGGCGTTGTTCATTCCGTTTGTTTTCTTCCTCATGTACATACAGCCCGTTGTCATCGATCCATTGTACAACGACTTCACCGAGCTTCAGGACAAGGAATTGGAAGAGAAAATCCTTGGGCTTGCTGCAGAATCGGATATTGCAGCGGACAGGGTTTATGAAGTGAATATGTCGGAAAAGACAAATAGCATCAATGCCTATGTAACAGGTGTCGGAGGAAATTCACGCATTGTTTTATGGGACACGTTATTGACGCGCCTCAAAGAGGAGGAAATCCTGTTCATCATGGCACATGAAATGGGACACTTCGTCATGAACCATGTGGTGATCGGTATCACTGGCTATATTGTATTCTCCTTTTTTGCCTTTTATCTGATTCACTGGTGTGCAGTCAGAGTGATCCGCAGGTGGGGGGAGGCAATCAAGATTACGCGTTTGGGACAGCTGGCCTCTTTGCCTTTGCTGCTGCTCCTGTTATCCCTTGTTCTGTTTCTTGCAAGCCCCATCACCAATGCAGTGTCACGGCACCAGGAGCATACGGCGGATGTCTATGCCATCGAACTGACTGGTGATGCGGAGGCTGCTATCGGCGCATTTCAGGAGATAACCAGATCCAGCCTCAGTGAAGTCCATCCGCCGGCACTTGTAAAATTCCTGAGATATACCCATCCACCGATGGTCGACCGCATCGCCTATCTTGAAGAATTCTTGAAAGAAGAGGAGTAGGGAAACCTATTGCCTCTTTTTTTGATGGGTCAAAAAACAATGGAATTGATTTTTATGAATCTAGCTGTTGATTGGAGCAATAGGCGAAGACTCCTGCAGGAGGAAGCGTTTAGCTGAGACCCCACAGGCGCAGCCGAGGAGGCTCCACAAACGCCCCTTGGGTCGCTGCGCCTAGTGAGGAAATCAACAGCGGTGTTTGTGTGGAATTCACCTTGTCGAAAAAAATTACTAAACAAATCCAAAAAAGGGCTTTATTTTTTTGAACATTCTGTTATATAATACAATACAAATATATTAACTGTTTCATAACAAAGGAGGTTGCAAGAAGCGTGAACATAGACACATCAGGCATTAGGGTTACAGGGGAATGGAAAAAAGGCTATGAAACTGTATTAACACAGGACGCACTTACTTTTATTGAAAAGCTGCAGACAACATTCAATCCTCGGAGAAAAGAGCTTCTTCAAAAAAGAGTGCAAAAACAGAAGAAACTCGATCAAGGAACAAAATTGGATTTCCTTGAATCAACTGCACATATCAGAAACGGTGATTGGCAGGTCAACCCAGTCCCACAAGATTTACAGGATAGAAGAGTGGAAATTACCGGGCCGGTGGATAGGAAAATGATCATCCATGCGCTGAATTCAGGTGCAAGAGTGTTCATGGCAGACTTTGAGGATGCAACATCACCTACCTGGTCCAATATCATGGATGGCCAAATCAATCTAAGAGACGCAAACTTCAGAAGCATTGATTTTGAGGCATCAAATGGCAAGCTATACAAGCTTAACGATGAGATTGCAACATTACTTGTCCGTCCCAGAGGCTGGCATCTCGAAGAAAAGCACGTACTTCTGAACAAGGAGCCTGTATCAGCCAGTCTCTTCGACTTCGGACTGTATTTTTACCATAATGTAAAGCAGCTTCTTGAAAACGGAAGCGGACCTTATTTTTACTTGCCGAAACTCGAAAACCACCATGAGGCAAGGCTTTGGAATGATGTGTTTATATTTGCGCAACAGGAGCTGGGAATCCCACAGGGGACCATCAAGGCCACGGTGCTGATCGAAACGATCACGGCAGCTTTTGAGATGGATGAAATCCTTTATGAGCTAAGGGAGCATGCTGCCGGACTGAACTGTGGCAGATGGGATTATATCTTCAGCTTCATCAAAAAGTTCCGTCACGCTCCTGCGTTCCTGCTTCCGGATAGAAGCCAGGTGACCATGGCGGTGCCATTTATGAGAGCGTATACACAGCTGGTCATAAAAACTTGCCATAACCGTGGCGCTCATGCTATCGGCGGGATGGCCGCACAGATTCCTGTCAAAAACGACGAACAGGCGAATGAACTTGCCTTTTCCAAGGTGAGGGAGGATAAGCTTCGTGAGGTAAAGGATGGCCATGATGGCACATGGGTGGCGCATCCAGCGCTAGTGCCGGTTGCCATGGAAGTATTCAATGAGCATATGAAGGGGCCCAATCAGATTGATCGCAAAAGGGAAGATGTCCATACGGAAGCAGCAGAACTCGTAGAACTTCCAGAAGGCACCATTACCGAAGAGGGCTTACGGAAAAATATCCATGTCGGCATCGAGTACATCACCGCGTGGCTCGATGGAAACGGAGCAGTTCCCATTTTCCATCTGATGGAGGACGCTGCAACAGCAGAAATTTCAAGATCGCAGGTATGGCAATGGGTAAGGCATCCTGAGGCGAATTTGGAAGATGGGACCAAAATAACACTTGAACTTGTAAAGGGACTCATTCAAGAGGAGAAGCGGGCCATTTTAACAAAAGTGGGGCCATCACGGTACACACAAGTGAAATTGGATCAGGCTGTCGAGCTGTTTGAAAGTCTGATAAAAGACGAAGAGTTTGCAGAGTTTTTAACACTTCCAGCATATAGCTTGCTGGAAGACTAATAGATTACAAGATAATAAGGAGGAGAAAAGATGAACAGAGAAGAGAGAATGGCAATGTTAGAAGAAAGCTGGGAGCTTGAGACAAGATGGAATGGGGTTGTGCGACCATATAGTGCAGAGGATGTACTAAGGCTTCGCGGATCCATTGACATTGAACACACATTGGCAAAAAGAGGGGCACAAAAGCTTTGGGATCTGCTTACAAAAGAGGATTATGTGCACGCACTTGGTGCTTTGACAGGAAATCAGGCGATCCAGCAGGTAAAAGCGGGATTGAAGGCCATCTATCTAAGCGGATGGCAGGTAGCGGCAGATGCCAACCTTTCAGGAAATATGTATCCGGACCAAAGCCTGTATCCTGCCAATAGCGTCCCTCATGTGGTCAAGCGCATCAACCAGGCGCTTCAGCGTGCGGACCAGATCCAATACTTAGAAGGAAAAGAGGAAGTCGATTATTTTGCACCGATCGTAGCGGATGCAGAAGCTGGGTTTGGCGGGCAATTGAATGTGTTTGAGCTGATGAAGGGAATGATTGAATCCGGAGCCTCCGGTGTTCATTTTGAGGATCAGCTTTCTTCCGAAAAGAAATGCGGGCATTTGGGAGGAAAAGTTCTGTTGCCTACTCAGACCGCAGTTAAAAATCTGATCTCTGCACGATTGGCTGCTGACGTGATGGGAGTGCCGACTGTCTTGATTGCCAGAACAGATGCGGATGCGGCGGATTTGATTACAAGTGATGTGGACCAATATGATCATCCATTCCTGACGGGAGAACGGACTCCTGAAGGCTTCTTCAGAACAAAGGCCGGACTTGACCAGGCGATTGCACGCGGATTGGCATACGCTCCTTATGCAGATGTAATCTGGTGTGAAACGTCCGAGCCGAATCTGGAGCAGGCAAAAGCTTTTGCGGATGCCATTCATGCAGAATTCCCTGGAAAGCTGCTTGCCTATAATTGTTCTCCTTCTTTTAACTGGAAATCCAAGTTGGATGACGAAACGATTGAGACCTTCCAGCAGCAGATCGCCACTTTCGGCTACAAGTTCCAGTTCGTGACGCTTGCAGGGTTCCATGCGTTGAACCACAGCATGTTTGAGCTGGCGAGAGGGTACAGAGATCGCGGGATGGGGGCATATTCGGAATTGCAGCAAGCGGAGTTTGACAGTGAAAAGCACGGCTATACGGCAACCCGTCATCAACGTGAGGTGGGCACAGGTTATTTCGATGAAGTGGCTAAAGTGGTATCCGGCGGGAATTCTTCCACTACAGCACTTTCCGGTTCTACGGAAGAGGCACAATTCTAAAAGAAGAATAAAAAAAGAGAAGAGATCCAAATTTGGGCTCTTCTCTTTCCATGTTATCAGGCGGAATCGCCCCAATCAGTCAGGAACTTTTTGTATGTGGAGCTTAGGGAATGAAACTGCGTGTGGTCTTTGGTGTCGATGGCATGGTCTATTCTTTCTTGGAGGAGATTCTTGTGGTAGTGGTAAAGCGATTCATCAATGATCATCTGGGTATAAATATTCATCATATAGGCTTCAACGGACAATTTTTTGTTCATTACTCTTGACTTCATCAATTCCGTATAAGACTTCTCATTTTTCATGAGTCCCTCACCTCGAGCCTTTTTAATAGTATATTGGGGAACTCACATAAAATCAACAAAAATTAAAAATATTTAGAAAAATTTAAAAAGTCTTTACTTTTTGGTTATCTTTTGTAAAAATATACATAAATAGACAAATTTCTGGTTCTTTCGCTCTATTCGGAGCCGGGCAAATCATTTTTTAGCGGAAGGGTGAATTATATGGAGAATAGTGTCACTTTAGTTTCAGAATATGAGATCAATCGCTTCACTATGGCTGTATTGCCTATAGAGGAACAGGGGAAAGTGTTTTCTAAGATAATGGAAGTGGAAGGGGACATATACGTGGACCTACCTCCCCTTAAAATTATCGATGATAGCTGTAACTACTATGGAGCAAGTATGGAAGGCAGAAAATCAGGAACTAAAATGGTGACGGGTGTTACGCACAAATCCCCACTTGCAATAGACCCCATGAGTGACTTGTACTTTTTTCCCACCATGTCTCCCAAAAAAAATGAATGCACCTGGATTTCCCTGAACCATGTTGAGAAAACAAGAAAAACATCCTTATCCACTACAATTGCCCACTTTACCAATAAAACCGAAATGGAATTCCAGATTTCCCTGCGTTCCTTTGAAACCCAAATGCACAGAGCCGCACTATTGCGAACAAGGATGCTACAAAGGGCTCAAGGATCAGGTGTTCCTCAGGAGCATCGAGATTATGTTGCTTCTCCTCCCCGAACCTATCGAATCATCAAAAAAAAGTAATGGTAAACATCCTCTTTCATATTAGGGGATGTTTTTTATTTCTATGGTGGAACCTATAAATCAAGTTATGTGTATAGGATTTTCTTTTTGAAAAAGGCTATGGAGGAAGGGAGTGACGGCCTTGGAGCTTATTCTCGATTTAATGAAGGTGATGCTGCGTATCGTCACCATTCTGCCACTGATGCTGCTGGTGACTTTGTTTATGGGAAAGCGTTCCATTGGTGAGTTGCCGGTTTTTGATTTTCTCGTGATATTGACGCTCGGTTCTGTCGTAGGAGCGGATATCGCCGACCCTGAAATACATCACTTTCCGACTATTGGTGCAATCATTGGGATAGCGCTGCTTCAAAAGCTCATCGCGTGGTGGAAAATAAAGAACAGAAAAGTTGGCCGGTACTTATCCTTTGAGCCGACGCTGGTGATTTATGAAGGTCAGTTCCATATCCACAATATGCGTAAGATAAGCTATTCGATTGACAATGTTCTGCAGATGCTGAGGCAGAAGGATGTGTTTAGGGTCGAGGATGTGCATTTCGCTTTAGTAGAGGCAAATGGTGACCTGTCTGTTAAGCTAAAGCCTGAAAAGGAAACTGCGAAAGTGGAGCATGTAAAAGGAAGCCCTGCACTAAATGCTGTGGAGTTTACAGTTATTATTGATGGAGAAATACAAAAGGAAGCCCTTCAATATAAAGGCTTGAATGAAGCCTGGCTTCGTGAAGAGCTATTAATGCGGAAGATCGCAGATGTGAAAGAAGTTTTTTATGCTTCGGTGAACGAACAGAACCGGTTACACGTATGCTTGAAAACTCCTGACAAAACAGAAACGCTTCCTATTTTTCATTAAGCAGCCGCTGCTCTTTATTGACCAGATAAAAGTGCAGCAGGTCATTGATTTTGTTGCGGATTCTCGGATTAAAGTAATTGTGGTGCTCCTCATAGCCGTTGAAGAGAAATGCATACATCGTAAAGGCCTCATCCTGTTTTAATTTATGGAGCTTCATTTTTTGCTGCTTCATGTCCATTTTCACTTGTTTAAGCTGAAGCTGTACTTTTTTCATGACCTCGTCAATCAAGGTGAGATAGGGCTCTTTCAGTTTCAACGTGCTTTCCCGGATGATGGCGGTATCCCGTTCAAGGACAATTAGCAATAAGGGAAGATAGATGGCTTGCTCAAAGAGGTGTATTTGTTCTTTTGATAGTCTTGTCATAAATTAATCCTCCTGCTTTCGAAAAAAAGAACATCTGTTCGTATTTATTCTATACCAAATTATAAAAATTATGCAAGCAACTTTTTAAGTTCGAATAATTTCGAGCTTTTTTTTATTTTATAAAGGGTATCTATTTCTGCTGTCGAAATAAAGAGGTAAGACTGAATTTATACATAAGGGAGAGTTTCCTATGACAAAGAGAAAAATAGAAGCGAACGATTTATATCGATTAACATCCCTGACAGATCCGCAGTGGGAGAAGCACTCCCGCAAGTTTGCCTATGTGCAGACAACAATCAGCGAAGAGGATAATGAATATCTTTCCACCATTTATGTAGGGAGCTTGGATGGCAAGGCAAAACCTTTCACATATGGAAAAGGAAGAGCGACTACTCCAAGGTGGTCTCCGGATGGAAGCAGGCTTGCATTTGTTTCCACGCGTAATGAAAAAGCCCAAATCTATGTGATGCCGGTGGATGGAGGGGAAGCTGAGCAGGTTTCCTTCTGCAAAAATGGTGCAAGAGGTCCTGTCTGGTCCCCATGTGGAACGAAGCTGATCTTCAGTACCGCGTTGGAGTCGGAGGAAGATCTGAAGTCAGGTTCCAAGAAAGAAGAGAAAAAGAAAAAACCCGAGCCGATGGTTGTAGAGAAGCTGCGTTATAAATCGGATGCAAAAGGCTTTTTGGACAAGAAAAACGATCACTTGGCTGTGCTTGATCTCCAGACGAAGGAGGTTACGCTGCTAACTCACGGCGATCGTGACTATGGAAGCCCAGTCTGGTCCCCTGACGGCAAGCAGGTCGCTTTTGTAGCGAACCTGGAGGAAAATCCGGATGAGGTGCTTGTAACGGACGTGTACGTGATGGATCTCGAGTCCAAAGAAAAGAAAAAAGTGACCCACAGCAACGGTTTCTTTTCCACCATCACATGGTCCCCTGACGGTGCGTTTCTTGGTTTCCTGGGACATGAAAAAGAGTTCCAGAGTGCCACGTTGACTCGTGTATGGGTGTACCAGCTGGAAACGGAAGTGCTGCACTGTCTGACAGAAAATCTGGATATCGAAGTGGGAGATGTGGCAATTGGCGACTTCCATTCTGGCAATGTGAATCCCGGCCTTATGTGGACGGAGGATAGTGATGGCTTCTACTTCCTGTTGAGTGACCAGGGTGGAACAGGCATCTACTACGGTTCCCTTGATGGGGCGATGTACCCGATCCATGTTCCTGGTGAGCATGTGTATGCCGTATCTATCCTGACAGATTCCCATGAAGCGATTGTGGGAATCAGCAGCTCAACTGATCCTGGTGAACTATATTACCTTGATTTCAGAACACAGAAAAGAGAGCAGCTTACACATGTGAACAAAGCGTGGAAAGAAGAAGTGGAAATCAGCGCTGCCGAGCCGATCAGCTTTAAGGCACCGGACGGATGGGACGTGCATGGCTGGATCATGAAGCCGGCAGGTTTTGAAGAAGGAAAGAAATATCCGACTATCCTGGAAGTTCACGGCGGCCCTCATGCGATGTACGCCAACACGTATTTCCATGAGTTCCAGACCCTCACCTCCCAAGGTTTTGTTGTGCTATTTACAAACCCGCGAGGCAGTCATGGTTATGGTCAGGAGTTCGTCGATGCGGTCCGTGGCGATTACGGTGGCAAAGACTATATCGATGTCATGAGTGCGATGGACTATGCCTTGGAAACATTCGATTACATCGATGAGAAGAACCTGGGGATAACCGGCGGTAGCTATGGAGGCTTTATGACAAACTGGGTGGTGGCGCATACAGACCGTTTCAAGGCGGCAGTGACACAGCGTTCCATCTCCAACTGGCTGAGTTTCTACGGTGTGAGTGATATCGGCTACTATTTCTCTGAGTGGGAAGTAAAAGGAAACATGGAGGATAAAGTCGAAAAGCTCTGGGACCATTCGCCAATCAAGTACGTAGCGAATGTCAACACGCCACTCTTGATCCTACACGGTGAAAAAGATTACCGCTGCCCGATCGAGCAGGCCGAACAGCTGTTTATTGCACTGAAGAAACAGGGTAAGACAACCAAGTTTGTCCGCTTCCCGGATTCCAACCATGAATTGTCCAGAAGCGGCAACCCGGCACTCCGAATCCACCGATTAAACCATATCAAGAACTGGTTTGTGGAATATTTGGAGGGTGCGAAGTAATAGGCAATTTGGATTGAAAGCACAAGGAGGGGGGCCTTTCCCTGGGGTGGGGAGGACCCTTTTGGGATTTTTGTCCTGTTTGTTTGTGGATTTCCGAGGTAGTCGGTGTTGAAGTCGACAGTGGTGTTGTCAGTGCACGTGCGGGCGAATATTGTCGGAAAGTGCGGTTTATCGATATCTGGCTACTTTTCGTTGATATATCGAAAAATCCGTTGATAAAAAATTTTTTCCGTTGATATCACATCGGAAACCGTTGATATATTAAAAATTCCTTTGATAAACGAGTTTACAGAAATGAACTTTACGCTTTTTTAGTACTGGAAACATGAGTGGGACTAAAAACACCTAAATCCGCTAGAGGACTTTCAAATATCACGAAGAAACCTTAAAGTATGCTCAAAAATCAAGCAGGGAGGAACATACATATGATCAAAGGACTCGATCACCTAGTTTTATTTTGCTTGGATACCGAAAAATCAAAGAAATGGTATGAAAAAGCTGGATTCCAATACTCGCACGGATACGAAGGGATGCATTGGTTCCATTTAGGCAGCGGACTTATCATGCTTCATCCAGCCGAAACGGTGACTCCCGGAGATACGGCTGTCCATGCCGAAGTCGAGGACGTTCATCAGCACTTCAGACAGGTCAAAGAGAACGGTCTCGTCCCGATCGACCACCATCTGGGAAGCAAGCCGATCGACGAGCCTGTCACCCGTCCATGGGGAGATATCGAATTCGAGCTGGATGATATGGACGGACACCGCTGGGCATTCACACAACGCGCGCTGTAAAATCGTAAAACACTTACCCTTAGGAGGCACCATGACCTACGAAAAAAACTGCCCGTTCTGCAACCCGCAGAACGATACAAATCAAAACATAGTCCTACAAAACGAAACCTGTTATTTCCTTCAGCATGATAAAGAACAGGACGTTCTCGAAGGCTGCGGAGTCATTGTCCCGAAAAAGCACCGCGAAAATACGTTTGAGCTCACAAGGGAGGAGTGGAATGATTCCTATGATCTTTTGCAGCAGGCAAAAGGATATCTCGATGAAAAATTCTCCCCTGATGGCTACACATTAGGCTGGAATGTGGGACCTGCTTCCAACCAATCGATCCCGCACAGCCATTTTCATGTGATTCCGAGATATAACGATGAACCTCTGGCTGGGAAAGGGATACGGCATTGGCTGAAGCAGCAGGAAAATAAAAGGACAAAAGAATAGATCAATATGGTTATAACTTTTTTCCAAAGCTGAGGAAGGAGAATATCGATTTGCAGTGAAATATTAAAGTTGTAGCAAAAACTTGAAGGGTTGGTGAAAAGCTTGGCTTTAAAAGCAGATAAGATATTTGTGAATTTGCCGGTGAAAAATCTTGATGAGACGATAGAATTCTTTTCGAAAATCGGTTTTGAGTTCAACCCCCAATTTACTGATGAAAACGCAACATGCATGGTGATCAGCGACAATATTTTCGCGATGCTGCTCGTGGAGGATTATTTTAAGTCGTTTACAAAGAAGGACATTTCGGATACAGCCAAAAGCTCTGAGGTCATCATTGCCCTTACTGCAAATAGCCGGGAAGAGGTGGAGGAAATCGTGAACAGGGCGTTCGATGCCGGAGGTAAGCCATCCAATGACCCACAGGATCACGGCTTCATGTATGGCTGGGGCTTTGAGGATATAAACGGACACCTCTGGGAAGTGTTTTATATGGAGCAGGGCACCGCTTCTTAAAAAAATAAAAACAACCATCCATTCCAAAGTGAAATGGATGGTTGTTTTTTGCATTAAACGGGTATTGGATACTTTATAAAAAAATGTAAAGTTTTTATGTTATTTTATGGGTGAATATAGAAATAACTAGTACAATAAGAGATGATAGATATAGACAGAAGCGGAGTTAACCTACATGGATATGATAAATTTCTTTAAAGATTTACTAACAATGGATAACCTTTTGGAAGGGCTTCAGGATTATAAGTCATTTGGTCCGCTTCCCGGATTTTTACTGGTGGTACTAGAAGCGTTTTTACCTTTTCTGCCGCTGATTGTGATTGTCATGGCGAACGCTGCAGCATTTGGTTTATGGCTGGGATTTTTGATTTCTTGGTCAGGCACAGTGGTCGGTGCAGTCATTGTGTATTTTTTTGCAACCAAGCTGAAAAAAAATAAATGGATTCAAAGGCAGTTGGAAAAAGAGAAAATCCGAAAGACGATGTCCTGGATCGAGAGGCATGGCTTCGGACCGATTTTCTTTTTATTATGTTTCCCTTTCACTCCGTCCTTTTTAATCAATATGGTGGCGGGCCTGTCACGAATAAAATTCTATCAATTTTTTCTGGCACTGTTAGCAGGGAAGATGGTTATGATTTTTACGATCAGTTATATTGGGTATGATATTATTTCTTTTATCCGCGCTCCTATTAAAACGGTGATCGCATTAACGATTATGCTTGTTTTATGGTATATTGGAAAAAAGGTAGAATTGCGCCTGCAGCTTTCAGCAGATAAATAAACGTTATCTTCGCAAAAATTGTTACTTTTCGTAGAGGTTGCAAACACGAATTTAACGTTTCATCGTGCTCTTTTCCTAACCGATGCACGAGGTAGGTTAGCAGTATTTACAATAATAAAGGTGAAAAATCCAAATGCCGATTTTTCACTTGTGAAGTAATAACCTTAGTGCTGAAAAGAGCCTTATAAAAAAAGAATATTATCGAGAATTCAGTATATTGTGATAATAGATGGTTATTGGTACAATAGACCTAACAGATTAATTTCGGGGGTTATGAATTGAAAGAAAAGAATACAAACGTACAGCGTAAATCAGCGATGAAGTGGTTGCTTGTCTCTTTCCTTTTGGTTATTATGATTCGTGCCCTGTTCTTTTCCAATTATGTAGTGGAAGGCCATTCCATGAACCCTACATTAGAAGAAGGGAACTTTCTAATGGTCAATAAAATGGTTTATGCTTTCTCCGTGCCAGAACGATTCGATGTTGTCGTGTTTCATAAGGACAGCACTGAGGAAGACTATGTGAAAAGAGTAATAGGGTTACCGGGAGATAAAATAGAATATAAGAGAGATATGTTATATGTAAATGATGAGCTGGTACTGGAGCCGTTTATTAGGTCGGATAACCTTCGGATCCTTGGCGGGAATTTCACCGGGGACTTTACATTAAAAGAGCTGACCGGCGTTGAAAAGGTTCCAAAGGGTCATGTGTTTGTGATCGGAGACAATCGTCTTGGCAGCCGCGATAGCCGTCATTTCGGCTTTATAAAAATGGAAGACATTGTTGGAAAGGTTCATATCCGCTATTGGCCGGCAGATGAATTTGGTACAATTTTTAAATAGTTGGAGAGAGGACATCTTGGAAACCGAGGTTGCTCTCTTTTTTTTGTTGTAACACTCTTAACATGTTGAAAAAAGTACTATCTGCATTCTTTTTTCCATTATAATAGAATAAAAAGATAGAATATTCTGAACTAGGGGGCAAGATGATGTCTTCATCTGATACAAACACAATCCTCCATACAAAACTCACCACGCCAATCGTCAAGGATTATGTGTTAAGACGTGCAAAAGTGGCAAGAAAAATGAAAGCGGTTACCAGTCATGGCGTGACCATTGTTCATTCTGGTCCCGGCTATGGAAAAAGTACCATTCTGGCATCCTTTGTTCCTACATTCGATGTCCCTACATATTGGTATACGGCGACAGCGTTCGATGATGAACTGATTCCTTTTCTTCGTTATGTGGTACATGCTATCAGAAGAGAGAAGGAAGGCTTCGGGGAGAAGATACTCTCTTATCTTGAAAGAATGGACCGATATATTAGGGATGAGGAAATACAGGATTTATGCTCATTGTTCCTGAATGAGCTCTTGAATCTTGAGGAACCGATCATTTTTGTCATAGACGATTTTCATTTAGTTCAGGGAAACCCGGAAATTGTCACATGGTTCCATTGGCTACTGCAGCATATATCCTCCAACCTGCATCTCATTTTGATTACACGGGAATGTCCGACTTGGGATGTTCTCACCGCAATGAAAGTGAAGAATGAACTATTGGAATTTACGGAAGAGGATTTGAAATTCTCGAAAGAAGAAGTGGAGGTTTTATTGGAGGATATCTATATGGTGGATGTGACAGAAGAGCAGGTAGAAGAGGTCTATTCCCTTTCGGAGGGGTGGGTGATGGCCATTGGACTTCTAAGCCAAAGGCTGGGGGAGCAGTCATTGCACAATGACATGGTATCCACTTCCGGAACATTGGACGATTTGTTCAAATATTTGGCGACAGAGGTCTTCACGAAACAAACCCCGATGGTACAGCAGTTTTTGGAGCAAACCTCGATACTTGACATCATGACAGGCGAGATGTGCGATGAAATCCTTGGTATAAACGGATCGAACTATCTGCTGCAGACCCTTGCGGAAAGGCATGTTTTTATTAGTGCATCGGGACCCGATCAATATCGCTATCATGCCTTGTTCAAGGAGTTTCTGGAAAGGCGGCTGAAGCAGCAGGAAGCGCAATATATCCAGCTGCACAAACGATGTTCGAAGTGGTATATAAAAAAGCGGGATATTCTTTCCGCCATCTCTCATTTGGAAAAGGTGGCGGACTATTCCGCCATTGCAGCCTTGATTCATGATTTTGGCTTCGAGCTGATCGAACAGGGGCAGCTTTCCTATATGCTCGAAAAGCTGTTGAGGATCAATGACAGGATAAAGGGAAAATACTATATGCTCTGGTTTATTCAAGGGGAAATCTACCGTTATCGCTGTCAGTATGAAGAAGCGGAAAAGGCCTATATGCTGGCGCTGAAGGTCTCGAGGGAATATGAGGATGGACTTGCCACCATTCGATCTCTGAAGGGCATTGCAAAAATTTATTTGGATACCATTCAGCCGGTAAAGGCGGAGAGGCTGCTCTCAGAAGCTATTCATCTACTCGCTACTACTCAAGTAGAAGCCAAAGAGCAGAATCAGCTCTATTCCATCATGGCGGAAAATCTATTGAATGCCGGTCAGGCGACAAAAGCCTTGGCGTGGTTTGATAAGGTGGAAGCTTCCTATAAACATAGTTCTGAGAATAATCTTGAACCAAGAATTATGCTCCGCTCAGGAAAGCTGCAAAAGGCAAAGAAATTGCTGACTTCCACTAAAAGGGACCAGGTAGAAGGAATCCTGCCCCAATCCCATAGAGAGACAGACCTTCTGCTTTCTTTGGTAGAGGTATTTATGGGGAATGCGGAACAGGCAAAGAAATTGGCGGATGCCGGAATCAAGCAGGGAATAAAACTGCAGGCACCTTTTGTGGAAGCATGCGGCTGGATCCGTCTAGGTCATGCGGTTCAATTGATGGAAGCCTATGATGCAACACTTGCCAAGCAATGCTATGAGACTGCATTGAACATAATGGATGAATTGAATATTTCAAGAGGAAAAGCCGAAGCGAATATGGGGCTATGTCTCTTATACGCCAACCAGGGAGCTTTTGAAAAAGCGATCATTTGCGGGGAAGAGGCCTTAAAGGAAACAGAGGAAGTCAAGGACAACTGGCTTTCAGGCTTGATCTACCTATCCATGAAAATAGCATCAATCGTAAATGGAAAATGGGAGAAGGTCGAGTACTATGGAGTGCGTGCTTACAGTCTGCTCCATAAATGCGGAGACGATTATGGGGAGCTTCTTTATTATTTCTGGCGCTCCATCCATTCTTATGAGAAGGAAGAATGGGGGAACTTTGAAGACTCGATGAACCGCTTTCTGACGTTTCTTCAAGCAGGAAACTATGAGTTCATGCTATTTAACCGCACAACCTTCGGGCCGAGTGATATCCAGAAATTCACACCATTGCTGCAGGAAGCGCTGCAAAGAGATATTCAGCGATCGTATGTGACATCCTTGTTAAATGAGCTGGGCTTTGCGAATGCTCACAATCATCCAGGCTATACGTTGAAAGTACAGACTCTTGGTGGATTCAGGGTATGGTTGGGCTCAAAAGAACTGGACTCAAAAGACTGGCAGCGGATAAAAGCAAAAGAGCTGCTGGAGTATTTTGTCACGAAACGGAAAAAGCAGATCGTCAAGGATGACATTTTTGCAGCACTTTGGCCCAATGTTCCGGAAAAAACGGTGACAAGGGATTTCAAGGTCGCTTTGAATGCATTGAACAATGCTTTGGAGCCGGACCGTAAAGCTCGGACAGAGCCGTTTTTTATCCAAAGGAACGGTAACACCTATGGATTGAACCCGAACTGCGGATATATGCTGGATTGTATGGAATTTGAAACGCTTGCACATATCGGGCTGGATGAAAAGGAACCGGGTAAAGCGTTAATCCTATTGGAAAAGGCGTTGGAACTATACAAAGGAGATTTCCTGCCTGAGCAGAAATATGCGGATTGGTGCTTGAATGAGCGTGAGCGCCTACTGGTCTATTATTTACGTTGCTGTGAAAAAATAGCACAACTGCTTGTTGCAGCCAGAAGCTTCGATCAGGCAATCCACTACTGCGAAAAGATAATAGAAAAGGACGCAACATGGGAAGAAGCCTATCGACTTCTGATGTTCTGTTATTATCAAAAAAACAACCGTCCGCAGGCAATGAAGTGGTTTGCAAAATGTAAAACCTATCTCGAGAACGAACTCGGTGTGGAACCGATGTCCACGACAATGCAGATGTATGACATGGTACTCGGTAAAGCAAACTGAATGAGGATACCCCCATACCCACAATTTTTGGGTGCGGGGGTATTTGCATGTAACTCATTTGTAACCCCTTCCTTTTACGATAAGGGTACAACTTTTCAAATTGGTTTAGAGGGGGATAAACAATGAAAAAATGGAAAATAGGGTTTCTGCTTGCCTGTATGATGATGTTGGTGCTTGCCGGCTGTAACAACAATGCAGGAACAGATTCGGATTCGTCAAGTGGAGATAATGACAAAAAGGTGATTAAGGTAGGGGTACTTGCTTCTCTGACAGGGGCTCTGGAAACCTATGGCAAGCAGACGGTACAAGGTTTTGAGCTGGGCTTGGATTACGCAACAGAAGGAACCATGGAAGTGAACGGCCATAAGATTGAGTTTGTGGTGGAGGATACCGAGACAAAACCGGAAGTGGCCATCCAAAAAGCTACTAAACTATTAGAGGAAGATGAAGTGGATTTCCTGGTGGGATCATCAAGTTCAGGGGACACATTGGCAGTGCTTCCGCTGGCTGAAGAATATGAAAAGGTGATGATTGTGGAACCGGCTGTAGCCGATAGCATCACGGGTGCTGATTGGAATAAATATATTTTCCGTACTGCCCGCAACTCCTCGCAGGATGCAGTGGCAGGGGCAGCAGCAATCGCCGGTAAAGGTGTGAAAATCGCGACATTGGCGCCTGACTATTCGTTCGGTCATGACGGGGTCGCAGCATTTAAAGAAGCCGCTGTAGCTCTCGGAGCAGACATTGTGCTTGAGGAGTATGCAGATCCTGCTGCAACGGATTTCACATCCAATATCCAGAAGATCCTAGATGCAAAGCCCGATTATCTTTTCGTTGTTTGGGCGGGTGCAAACTCTCCATGGAACCAGATTTCAGATATGAAGGTGCAGGATAGAGGAATCAAGATCTCCACTGGAGCTCCTGATATTGCGGCACTTTCCACGATGGAGCAGCTGATCGGCATGGAGGGATTTTCAGTTTACTATCATACGCTGCCTGACAATCCAATAAACGATTGGCTGGTGGAAAAGCATAAAGAAAAATTCAATGGGGAAGTGCCGGATCTGTTCACGCCGGGCGGGATGTCTGCAGCTATTGCCATCGTCGAAGCTTTAAAGAAGACAGAGGGTAAAACGGACACAGATCAACTCATTGAGACCATGGAAGGAATGAGCTTTGATACACCAAAAGGTCAAATGACATTCCGTCCTGAAGATCATCAGGCGATGCAGACCTTGTATGCGATTCGCTTGGAAAAGGTGGATGGGGTGGAATATCCGGTGCCAGTTCTGATCAGGGAACTATCCCCTGAGGAAACGGCCCCACCAGTTCGAAATTAATCATAGATGAGAGGAACTTTGGAGCTCTGCTCTAAAGTTCCTTCGTACTATATTTCTGGATTTACATTAAGGCTGTTTTCGCATTCATTGTTGCTAATTTGATAAAATGTCCCCATCAAATGTAGCCGTTGATTTCCGCTGCGGACACAAGATTCCCCGGGGACGGATGGGAGCCTCCTCGGCTTCGCCTGTGGGGTCTCCCATGCCCTCTACTCTCCCGCAGGAGTCAAGTGTCCTCCGCTACAATCAACTCAGTTTTTTAACATTATTTGCTCCAATGAAATGAAAATATGAGACAAAGAGCAATTTGTCAAACTTTAGAAAGGCAAATTTTATTCTATTACTCACCCCCTGTTGGTTGGAGTGCAAGGCGTGAGACTCCTGCGGGAGCAGCGTGTCAAGGGAGACCCCGCAGGTGCAAAGCGCCGAGGAGGCTCCCGAGGCCTTCCTGGATAAGCGAACGCCTGGAACGGAGACCAACAGGGTGTTTATTGTTCACATTTTTTCTTTAGTCCAGCTCCATATGCTTAAAGCAACACATAAAAGTTAAAAGGAGGGAATCAAAGTGAATCCCATTTTGGAAACAAAGGATTTAACGATAGCTTTTGGAGGACATGTTGCGGTCGATGGGGTGAATTTCAAGGTGGAACCCAATCATTTCAAATCGATCATCGGTCCAAACGGTGCAGGAAAAACCACTTTTTTCAATCTGTTAAGTGGACAGCTGAAGCCAACAAAAGGCCAGGTCTATTGGAAAGGGGAGGAAATAACGAAGCTGACTCCTATGAAGAGGACGAGAAAAGGGATAGGTCGATCTTTTCAAATAACCAATGTTTTCCCTAACTTAACTGTTTTGGAGAACGTGAGGATTGCCGTTCAATCGCAAAAAGGGGTGCGGTACAACATGTTTTCCCACTTCCTGCACTTCAAGGATTTTGAAGTGAGGGCCATGGAACTTTTAACGACAGTACTGTTGGATAAGAAGGCGAACTCACTCGCCAAGAACCTTGCGCATGGTGAAAAACGGAAGCTGGAGATTGCGATGCTGCTTGCACTGGAAACAGAGATTCTCCTTTTGGATGAACCAACTGCCGGAATGTCGATTGAAGAGGTGCCGGCTATTCTCGAAGTGATAAAGCTGATAAAATCACAGGGAGATCGAACCATTATTTTAATAGAACACAAAATGGATATGATCCTGGATCTATCTGATTCAGTAACGGTCCTGTTCAATGGAAGGCTGTTGGCGGATGGGACTCCTGAAGAAATAATGAACAATGAAACCGTCCAATCGGCGTATTTAGGGGGATTGTATGATGACAACGCTTCTTAAAGTAGAAGGGATACAAACCTATATAGAACAGTTTCATATTTTGCAAGGGGTGGATTTTGAAGCGAAGCAGGGAGAAGTTACCGTTCTGCTAGGCAGAAACGGTGCAGGAAAAACAACCACCCTGAGAAGTGTCATGGGATTGAACCCACCTAACAAAGGTTCCATCACCTATAATGGGGTGGATATCACCGGCCTTGCAACATATGAAATTGCCAATAAGGGAATCGGATATGTCCCGGAGGATCAAGGGATATTTGGGGAATTGACGGTAGAGGAAAATATGAAGGTCGCCATGAGAAAGCACGACGTGGCAACACTTTCCCGTCTGGATTGGATCCTGGATTTATTTCCGGATCTGAAAACCTATTGGAAGAAGAGTGGAGGAAATCTCAGTGGCGGTCAGAAGCAAATGCTCGCGATCTCCCGTGCCTATGTCAATAACAGCAAGCTCCTGCTGATAGATGAGCCTAGCAAGGGGCTAGCGCCGATCATGGTGGAAAAGGTGATGCATTCCATTGAACAGATGAAAAAAGAGACGACTATCATTCTGGTGGAACAGAATTTTTATATGGCAAGTACCATCGGGGATTGCTTTTATATCCTGGATGATGGAAGAACCGTTCATAATGGGTTGATGGAAGAGCTTAAAGAGAATACGGAACTGCGGAAGCACTATTTGGGAATTGCATAAAAGGAGGGGAGCATAGTGGAGGTTTTTATTAACCTTGCTGTCAACGGATTAGCGACAGGGATGCTGATATTCTTGCTGGCTGCAGGATTGACGCTGATATTCGGCTTGATGGATGTACTGAATTTCGCCCATGGAGGGTTGTTCGCCTGGGGTGCTTTCTCCGGTATCTGGGTATATAGCACAACTGGAAGTTTTATGTTAGGTATTCTCGCTGCCATTGCGACTGGACTTATTCTAGGTTTAGCCCTTGAAAGATTTATCATTCAGCCTGTTTACGGCAATCATGTCCAGCAGATTCTGATCACATTAGGGGTGATGCTTGTACTGAGTGAAATGATCAAGGTCGTTTTCGGGCCGAATCAGCTTAGTGCGAAAACTCCTTCCTATTTCAGTGGCAGCTGGGAGTTTGGGGACATTATCATCATCAAATACAGAGTTTTCATCATTATTGTTGGCGCACTGGTTTTCGGGACCATTTACTATATTCTGAGAAATACGAAAATAGGCCTTATTGTACGGGCTGGTGTAATCAATAAGGAAATGGTGCAAGCCTTGGGCATCAATATTAAACGGGTATTCATGCTCGTTTTCATGGTCGGAGCGGCCATGGCAGCTCTTGGAGGAATGCTTCTTGGACCTTATTCAGGAGTCATATATGCCGAAATGGGGTTGGAATTTGGAATACTTGCCTTTATCGTGGTGGTCATCGGTGGCATGGGCAGCATAACCGGTTCGGTTCTTGCGGCCATCCTGGTGGGATTGAGTGGAAGCTTTATGGCATATTACGTACCGGACCTGGCATTGGCGGTAAACATGCTGTTGATGGCTACTGTGCTCATCTTCCGTCCGCAAGGCCTATTTGGGGTAAAGGGGTGAGGGCATGAACACATATATGACAAAGCCTAATTTGGTGTATTTATTAATTTTCATCATGCTTCTGGCCGTGCCGTTTGTCTCTGATTCTCGTACGCTATTAATCATGTTTACGCAAATATTCCTGTTTGCGATATTTGCGATGAGCTATGATATTCTCCTTGGCTACACGGGTATCGTTTCCTTTGGTCATGCGATGTTCTTTGGAATTGGAGCCTATTCTACAGGCGTAATGCTCAAGCATTTTGACGGTACCATCGCAACATTGCTTCTCGCCGTACTTGTTGGTGCGGTTATTGCAGCCGCTATCAGTTACCTCGTGGGGATGCTTTCCTTGCGTTTAAAAAGCCATTTCTATGCGATGCTTACCCTTGCCTTTTCTGGTCTGTTTTTAGTGGTAGCCGAAAAGTGGAGAACCCTTACATTCGGAAATGATGGTTTCACCTTTTCCATTCCGGATCCACTAAAGGATAGAATGACATTGTACTTTGTTGCTCTTTTAATGATGGCTGCTATTTTTCTATTGTTAAAAAGGTTCACCCTATCTCCACTAGGAAGGGTGCTCCAGGCTATCAGGGAGAATGAGAACAGAACCGAATCACTTGGCTTTCACGTTCTTCACTATAAGGTGATAGCAAGTGTCGTTGCAGGTGTAGTGGCAAGCTTCGCCGGAAGCCTTTACGTGCTGACTCTGCGTTTTGTCAATACCTCCGTATTTGCAGTGGATGTGACGCTCGATGCCTTATTGATGACCATCATCGGTGGAGTAGGCACGCTGATCGGTGCCATTCTTGGTGCAGGATTGATCGAATTTGCGCATCACTGGCTAACGGATTTAGCGAAGGTGCATTGGATTTTTGAGCGCTGGATCATCTTTTTCGGAATCCTCTATATACTTGTCGTCATGTTCTTCCCGCAAGGCATCATAGGGACAGTAAGACTCTGGTGGGGGAAGAGGAAAGCAAAGCAAAGCGCTATTAAAAACGATAACAACATTTCAGGTTAGGGGGAAAAAGATGATTACACAGCCGAATGTAGCATCCTTTGTGGTACGATGCGCAAGCTTAGTGGATAAAGATCATAAGAATCCTGTCTGGAGAATTACTGTCAGCCATGTGCAAGGTGAGGAAGAAGTATCGGTTACTTCCTTGGAGGAAGTGTATGAATTTATGAAGGATATATTAAGCAGGTGAGAGTGATGACAAGCGTTGGAATTGTCAGTACAGGAATTTATATCCCGGAAAATTTCATGTCGAGCAAGGAGATTTCAGAAAAATCTGGAATACCTATATATGTGGTGGAAGAAAAGCTGGGCATTAAACAGAAGCCCATTGCGGCAGAGGAAGATCATACATGTGAAATGGGAATCAAAGCGGCAAGAATTGCTATAGAAAAGGCGGCAATAACAGCCGAAGAGATTAATCTGATCATTTATATCGGAGAAGAGCATAAGGAATATCCATTATGGACAGCGGCCCTATATATGCAGGAGAGATTGGGTGCGGTGAATGCGATTGGGTTTGATATGGCATTACGCTGCGGCACCACCATCATGGCGTTGAAGATAGCTAAGGATATGATGCTTAGTGATGATGCTATCAACACCGTTCTGCTGGCAGGCGGTTATCGTAATGAAGATTTTATCAATTATGATAACCAACGGACACGCTTCATGTTCAACTTGGCGGCTGGAGGAGGAGCTCTCCTTCTTAAAAAGAATCTTGGAGAAAACGAGGTGCTTGCCTCCCACCTGATTACGGACGGATCCTTTTCAAAGGATGTGGTAGTGGTGGCAGGTGGGACGAAACACCCCATTTCAACAGAAGCACTAGAAAAAGGATTGAACAAACTGGAAGTCCTGGACCCAGAAGGAATGAAAGCAAGACTGGAAGAGAAATCGATGCGAAATTTCCTGGAAACCATCCGTGGGTCTTTGAAAAGGAGCGGCTTAACTGAGAAGGATGTGGATTATTTAGGCATCCTTCATATGAAGAAATCGGCTCATGACTATGTATTAAAGGAACTTGGATTGACCCAAAGCCAATCTATCTATCTGGAAGACTACGGGCATATCGGCCAGATCGACCAGATCCTAACGCTTGAGCTGGCATTGGAAAAAGAGAAGATAAAAGCTGGTGACATTGTCGTTCTGGTTAGTGCGGGTATCGGCTATGCATGGGGTGCAACAACGATCAGATGGGGGAAAGCTATCAATTAGGAGGATGAGATACATGAGTGTTATCGTACAAAAATCAGTCAAATTGGCAAATGGCGAAACGTTCGGGTATAGAGAGCGTGAAGGAAGTGGAGAAACAATATTACTTGTTCATGGTAATATGACCTCCTCTAAACATTGGGACCTTGTCATGGAGAACATCGATCCTTCTTTTCATTTGATAGCAGTGGATATGCGTGGTTTTGGCGAGTCTACCTATCATGAAAAATTCTATTCTATCAAGGAATTAGCGGTTGATATCAAGCTTTTTGTAGATGAGCTGGGGCTTTCTGATTTCTCCTTGATCGGATGGTCGACAGGTGGAGCGGTAGGAATGCAATTTGCTGCCGATAACCCAGGCTATTGCAACAAGCTGATTCTGCTTGCTTCCGCTTCTACCAGAGGATATCCGATTTTCGCTACGGATGAAACAGGTCAGCAGGATTTATCCAAAAGACTTACCAGTTATGAACAGGTCCTGCAGGATAAAACAAGAACCATCACCATTACACAAGCATATGAAACGAAAAATAAAGACATGTTACGGATGATTTGGGATTTTGCCATCTACCATGATAATAAACCTGAAAAGGAACGTTACGAGGCATATTTGGATGATATGCTGACACAGCGCAATTACCCGGAAATACTGCATGCCCTGAACACATTTAATATCAGTGAAAAGAATAATGGCCTGAAGGATGGAACAGGAGATGTAAAGAAAATCAATATCCCGGTGCTTGTTCTTGCAGGAGAAAAGGATCTTGTCATCACTGAACAAATGACAGGAGAGATCCTCGAGGATTTAGGAGATAAAGCGACTTTCATTCCATTAAAAGGGTGCGGACACTCTGCCTTGGTGGATGATCTGCCGCAACTGCTGGAAGCCATTACAACATTCGTGAAAAAACAGGAGGAACAATATCAATGAGACTATCAGGAAAAGTAGCCATCATTACCGGTGCCGCCAATGGGTTGGGGCTGGAGGCAGCGCGGGTATTTTTACGGGAAGGTGCAAAAGTGGCACTAGTGGACTATGATGCTGCAGCTGGGGAACGAAGAGTCTCGGAGCTGCAGGCGGAGGGTGAAGCTGCCTTCTACCAGGTGGACGTATCGAACCAGTCACAAGTATTGGAAATGGTACAAATGGTAAAAGAAAAATTTGGACAGATCGATATATTAATAAACAATGCCGGCATAACAAAGGACAATATGCTGCTTAAGATGAGCGGTGAAGATTTCCAGCAAGTAATGGATATCAACGTCAATGGAGTATTCAACTGTACCCAGGCGGTAGTCCCTCATATGCTTGAACAGGGAGCAGGAAAAATCATCAATACTTCTTCTGTTTCAGGCGTGTATGGCAATGTCGGTCAGACCAATTACGCAGCTTCCAAGGCGGCGGTGGTAGGGATGACTAAATCATGGGCAAAGGAATTCGGGCGCAAAGGAATCAATGTAAACGCTGTCGCACCTGGATTTGTGGAAACGAGCATGGTAGCGACTGTTCCGGAAAAGGTTATCCAGGGGCTTTTGCAGGTCATCCCGTTGCAGCGCCTAGGTAAACCGAGCGATATTGCGAACGCATATCTATTCTTGGCATCAGATGAATCCGATTATGTAAATGGAACCGTCTTGCATGTGGACGGCGGCATCATGATGTAAAGTACATACTTACATGTTGTGGGAGTTTAATAAACTATAATGTTAGTAAAAGAAGAGTATTGCTTTTTGTGTACACTAGCTGTTGATTGGAACAATAGGTGAAGCCTAGTACGGAAATCAACAGCGGTCTTTATAGGGCCAACAGAAAAACGAACATCAGGTGCGAAGGAATGCACTTGGTGTTTTTTTGATTTAATTTGTGTCTAAAAATCTAAACTTTCCTACCGAGCATATTCAACCTTGCACTCAACATCCTCTAGCCATTATGATGATATCATATTAATCATATAGTCAAATTTGAATAATCAACTCGTATAGGAGGACATCCAGGTGTTTAATGCACTTATTAAAAAACCAAAGGTAACATTAATTTTTATGCTATTGCTAGTCGTAATCGGTACGCTCACTTATTTTCAGATCCCAAAGCGTGAGATACCGGAGATCACCATTAACGTAGGGACGATCACCACTGTTTATCCAGGGGCTGCGCCAGATGTAGTCGAAAGGGATATCACCACACCTCTGGAAAAGGAGCTTCTTGATATTAAAGGGATGGATAACGTGACTTCCGTTTCAGGCGTCGGTATCTCCAACATTGTGCTGGAACTGGCAGATGATGCAGATCGGAATCAGGTGTTTTCACTTGTCCGTCAGGCTGTATCGGATGTGAGTCGTGAATTCCCGGAGGAAGCATTTGAGCCAACAGTCAACTCAGATATTCAAATGGGAGTAATCGCGTCCTACCATTTATTGAATGAAGACCGTTCCCTTTTACAGGAACAAAAAGGATTGATTAATGATTGGATTCCCCAACTGGAAAAGATCGATGGAGTCCGCAAGGTCACTGTAAAAGGATTGGAGGAGCCAAGTTTCACTTTAAATCTTGATTCCGACAAAATGCAGGAAACCGGAATCATCCTGCCTGATGTAATCACTAGCATCCAAAATGAACTCGAAATCACCCCACTAGGCAGCCAGAAGGCAGGAAACAAGGTTTCTCAGCTGACGATGGAGCACATTGATTCAATAGAAGATGTAGAAAATGTCTTTATCAAAAAAAATCAAGCTGGGGAATCCATATATGTACGGGATATCGCAAGTTTGACACCAATCCCGGCAGAACAGGAAGACCTTATTGTCTATAATGGTACTCCTGCCCTATCGTTGACCATCATGCAGGAGAAGGGCGTGGATATTCCAACCCTCTTTTCAAAAGTGGATGCAGAGATGCAGCGTCTTGCAAAGGATCTTCCTGATGAAATTGAGTTGGATCTCTACTATACCCAGGATAAGATTGTCAGTAAAATATTCAAAGATTTGGGTATCTCATTCCTTATTTCCATCTTTGTAGTCGTCTTGATCACATTCTTTGGTTTAAATGCAGTATCCGCCATTTTGGTTGCGGTATCGATTCCGGTATCCATAGCACTGGGTCTCATCCCGCTGCCTTATGCATCTGTGGATCTGAATCAGATTTCGATCATCGGGATGATTATCGCCCTGGGCATCCTTGTCGATGATGCCATAGTGGTAAATGATAATATACAAAGGAGATATCAGCTTGGCGATGGCCCATTGAAGGGTGCGTTGACCGGAACGAAAGAAGTGCGGGTTTCTGTTATCACTTCCTCCCTTGCCATTGTGTTCACTTTCCTGCCGTTAACGTTCATATCCGGTCCGAACGGTGCCTTCATTTCGGCATTACCGACAGTTTTGATTTCAACGATCATCGGCTCGACCATTGTGGCGCTCACGATTGTTCCAATCTTTCTTGCATGGCGTCAAAAAAAGCGAAGTAAGAAATCGAAAGATGGAATATTAGGTTCACAAATTGATAAAGTGAGCACTTGGTATAGCGACAAAATTTTAACAAAGATTGTAAAAAAACCGCTCCTTACAGGTTTTTCGGTGCTGATTTTCTGTACGGCAACCTACGCTTTAGTACCATTTATTCCTGTCGTATTCTTCCCTAGTGCGGATAGGGAAGAAGTGACCGTTACCGTCACCTTGCCTGCAGGAACCCCTATGGACGAAACGGAGTCAAGGTTGAAAGCGATGGAAGAAAGTTTGAAGAGTGACGAAGATATCTATGAAACCACTATTTTTGCGGGTAGTGGAGAGCCTGGTATTTTCGGCAGCAAGTTATCCAATTCCAGTGAAAATACAGGACAGATTGTCTTGAGAGTTGATCGCGAAAAGCAGTCAGCTGCTGAAACGATTGAAGAATGGCAACCTAAGTTGAGGGAAGAAAATCCGGATAGTGTCATTATGCTTTCTACCATCGAAGCCGGTCCGCCTGTTGGTGCCCCGATTGCCCTGACAATTGTTGGAGAAAATATCGATGAATTGATGGAAGCTGTAAATGGGCTGAAAAAGGATATTGATGCTTTGGAAGGAAGCGGTGTGGTAATAGATGATGTGGGTACACCTTTACCAACCATCAACTATGTTCCAGATCGCGACGCAATGGAAGAGCATGGCATTACCGCTCAGGAAATCAGTAATCTGATCAGACTGAAAACGGAAGGCATACCTGTTGGTTCTTATGAAGCAGGTAAGGAAAGAAAAACGTTAACCATCATTCAGGATCTGATGGATGAAGGGGAAACGTTAAATCTGGAAAACCTCGAGCTCCCGAGCAAGCTTGCAACCACTGAATTCGGTGCACCTGTACTTGTTCCTTTATCCGAGTTGGTTACCCAGGAGGAAACGGAAGTCTTGCCGCTTATTCCGCATAAAAATGGGGATAGAACAGTTACGGTCCGGGTTTATCCTGGTGAAGAGGATAAACAGAATCTTGAAAAGCAGGTCGAGGAGATTGCCGATTCCTATGAAACGGAATCCACTTCGATTTCGGTTGGAGGAGAATCATCAGCAAGAAGCGACTTCTTTATTGAAGTAGGTAAACTGTTCGTCATCGTTGTTTTCTTGATTTACATCCTGATGGTCATTCAGTTCAATTCCTTGCGTCTGCCATTGCTGATCATGAGCTCGGTTTATCTGGCAATTTCAGGTGCAGTGATCGGACTGTTCCTGACACAGACAGGTCTTGGATTTATGGCGATGATGGGGATTGTATCTCTTGCAGGGATTGTTGTCCGTAATGCAACGGTATTCATCGAGTTTATGGAGCAGCGATTACACGAAGGCGCAACACTTAGTGAAGCGGTCATTGATTCCGGGAAGGCGAGATTCAGGCCGATCGTACTGACTGCCTTTACATCCATTGCGGCTTTGATCCCGATTGCTTTCAGTGGAGATGTGCTATTCACACCACTGGCAATCTCAATCATCTCGGGAATCTTTTTCTCAACCTTCTTCACCCTACTGTTCGTCCCGGCGTTTTATTTTGTAATCAAAAGAAGAAAAGTGAAGGAAGTTTAATAAATCAAAGTTTTTGATAGGATTGTTATTTTGAAAAAAGTGCTTTCTTGAATATGTGGTAGACACGTTAAACACCCTGTTGATCTCCGTTCCAGGCGTTCGCTTTCCGCGGGGCGGTGCTTGAGCCTCCTCGGCATGTCTGCGGGGTCTCAAGTCTACCGCTATCTCAAGCAGGAGTCTCACACCTTGCACTACAATCAACAGGGGCGGCAGGTGAAGCATAACGTCTGCACTATAGTTTCATTACTTAAGGTGTAAATTTTTTACATGAGGATCTCTGTTTTTTAAGAATCTAGCTGTTGATTGGAGCAATAGGCGAAGACTCCTCGAAAATGCGTGCATTTTCTTCGTGCGATGTATCGCTGCCGGAGCCTTCCTTGTCCTGCGGGAGATGGCGTTTAATGGAGACCCCACAGGCGAAGCCGAGGAGGCTCACGTTAGCCACGCGGAAAGCGCAGCCTATTGTGGAAATCAACAGCGGTGTTTAATGTAATCATTAAATAATTAAATGTCGAGGTGAATTCCTGAAAAGGGGGTTCACCTTTTTTGTAACCCTATTGTAACCACCCACCCTTATAGTGGTAATTACTTGAAAAGGATAAGGGAGAGATGGAAGTGGCATTTGATGGATCGTGGCTACAGAAGCGTTCACAACTGTCTCCTGCAAAAGTCGCCATTATTGATGGGGAAACTGGAGAGCAATGGAATTACAAAAAATTGTATAATCGCACTTTAATTATGGCTGATAGATTGTGTCAACTTGGCATAAATCAGGGAGATAGAGTGGCCTTGCTGTCTCCGAATGATCCTTCTTACTTTGAATTGCTGTTTGCCTGTCAGGCCGCAGGGGCAATATTCGTTCCGCTCAATTGGCGGTTATCCGAAAAGGAGCTAATTTATATCATGAAAGATTGCGAGGCTAAGTGTGTTTTTGTCCATCCGGACTATAAGGAATTTGTGAAGAATTTTCCTTGTGAAACGTTTCCTTTGGAAGCACAGACCGATCAAGAGTCCATATCTGCAGAAATCTCATTGGGGGATTCTTGCACTCATGCCGCAATCATCTATACGGGAGGGACGACAGGAAAGCCTAAAGGAGTCATCCTTTCCCATCAGAACATAGCGAGCAATGCAATCAATACGATTATCAGCTGGGGTTTAAGTGAACGGGATATTACACTCACCTGCCTGCCGATGTTCCATACGGGAGGATTGAATGCCCTTTCCACACCACTTTTGATGGCAGGTGGAACGGTCGTCATCATGAGAGATTTCCAGAAGGATAAAGTAATAGACTTATTGAACCTTTATCAATGCACGGTGGTTTTGATGGTTCCGACGATGTACCATATGCTGATCGAACAGCCGGATTTTATAAAAGAGAGCTTTCCGTCCATGAAAACATTTCTATCCGGAGGAGCTCCATGCCCCTTGGAGGTCTATGAAGCCTTTTACAAAAAAGGCAAGCTGTTCAAGGAGGGCTATGGACTAACGGAAGCTGGACCTAACAACTTCTATATCGATCCGACAGAAGCCTACGGGAAGAAAGGTTCTGTAGGAAAACCCATGATGTTCAATGAAGTGAAAATAGTAAGGAAGAACAATGTGGAAGCAGAACCGAATGAAGTCGGGGAAATATTTCTTAAAGGTCCACATGTGTTTACTGGCTACTGGTCCAATCAGGAAGAAACTGAGAAAGTCAAATGTGAGGGATGGTTGCGCACAGGAGATCTGGGAAGAAAAGATGAAGACGGATATTATTATATTGTCGGCCGGGCGAAGGATTTGATCATCTCTGGCGGAGAAAATGTATATCCTACAGAAGTGGAGCAGACCATTTCTCAGCATATTGCAGTTAAAGAGGTCAGCGTGGTGGGGATACCACATCCAAAGTGGGGAGAGGCGGTTCTCGCTGTTGTTTCACTAAAGAGTCCGGCATCCGAAAAAGAGCTGACAACCTTCTGTTCTCAAAGGCTGGGAAAATATAAAGTACCCAAAAGGTTCGTTTTTGTAAAAGAGATCCCTAAAACAGCGGTCGGAAAAATAGATAAAAAACTTCTGATGGAAAGGTACCGGGAAATCTTCCTCTATGAAAAAGAACGCTTATAATTTACAATAAGATACACCTAGTTTTTTTACCGGACTAGGTGTATCTTTTTATTATAGGGAAATACTTTTATTGAAACTTTATACTAGATGATCTCGTACAATTTATTAATGTAATACTACTCCTGTAAGGCAGGTTTTTATTAATGGAATTTTATTTGGATTTGCTGCTGTATGCACCATATGTAACAGCTACAATATTATGTCTTGTCACTTATTGTTTTTATCTGGAATCCAGGCAGGTCTGGTATCAGTCCCGTTCATGCTCCCCATCTATTGATACGAGCGGTGTTGTTTCCTATCAGGTGGATAGGAAAAGAAGAAAACGATTGGCCTTCGTTTACAGAAAACGTCCTTCCAAGGAAACCCTCGATGATGAGGAACACCCTTCCTACTTCTAATAGAAAAATAAAAAATTCGAGAAGTAGTAGGAGGAATCGACATTGAAAAAATTAACAATGGCAGTCTTGATGGTTGTATTAATGGTAGTAATGACCGGGTGTAGTATGAGTGAACCGATTACTTCAGATACCCAGGGAGTGTGGAATCACTATTTTATCTATCCTATGTCACTCCTTTTAACGTCAGTAGCGGATTTTTCGGGAGGTAATTATGGCTTGTCCATCATCGTCGTTACTATTCTGATTCGCCTTCTTATTTTTCCGCTTGTGATGAAGCAGCAGAAGAGCACAATCGCGATGCAAAAGCTTCGACCTGAAATGACGGCACTACAGGAGAAATATAAAGGCAAGAAGGATCCGGCTGATCAGCAGAAAATGCAAAAGGAAATGATGGAGCTTTACCAGGCCCATAAAATCAATCCTGTTGGTGGATGCCTGCCTGTCTTGATCCAGATGCCAATCATTATGGCATTCTATTATGCTATAGGAAGAACAACGGAAATTGCCGAGCATTCCTTTCTCTGGTTCAGTCTCGGTCAATCCGATCCTTATTTCATCTTGCCGGTTGTGGCGGCCATCACTACGTTTATTCAAACAAGAGTGAGCCTGACCCCCGACATTCAGCCGCAAATGAAAATAGTCATGAATATCATGCCGGTATTCATCCTTATTGCAGGTATGACCCTGCCATCTGCACTTGCCCTTTACTGGGTGATCGGTAACCTTTTCGGGATCGGACAAGGGCTGTTCCTGAAAAAACGCATGAAGAACTTGAAGGAAAACGCTTCAGAGGCCCCTATGGCGACCACTTAATCTTTTGACTTAAAAACACTTGAATGCCAGATCTATTCAAGTGTTTTTTCTTTTTATCCATGTAAGCAGAAATATGTTGATCATAAACCAGCACGAAAGGATGGATAGTGTCGTCCGAAAAGAAAAGGCGTGGCTGATGATCGGACCAATACTCGTTCCTGATAATAGGGTAAAGGAATAAAGAGAGATCGCACTGGCACGGTATTCTGCTCCAAGTATCCCAATATAGGAAATGATGCTTGGCAGATAGATGGAGATGGCGGCCACAAAAAGGATGGAAGCGATGCTGATGACAATAGGGACGGGATGGATGAGAACAAAGACAAACGAAATGATGATTGTGATGGAGCACCAAAAGAGCAGATTTGGTGCACCAAGACGTTTATATAAGCTGTTGGAAAAGAAACAGGATACTACGCCAAGCAAGCCAATGGAACGTACAAGGATGAATGGTTGTTCAGGATATGTTTGGATTAGATATTGATAAAGGCTGTCGTAGAAGGCAACGAATGATAGCAACAAGGAAAATACAATGAGATAACAGAGCAGAAGATGTCTTTTGGCCAACAGGTGGAAAAAAGGCTGCCATATCTTGAGCAGTGAAGTGGCAGTCGGCACAGAAGGCTGGAGAATGACTGCACATAGTACGAAGATGATGGCGTATAAGGTGCCAAAGAAAAGGAAAACCGCCTGCCACTTATAGGTGGACTCCAGCAACTCACTGACTAGTGGTCCAACAATTCCAGCCAGAAGAAAGGCAGCATTGATGAATGAGATGGTCATGGTACGCAGGGTTTCTGAAAAGTGGTCAAAACAGTAAGCAAACGCAACTGGAGCAAAACATCCTAGAGCAAAACCCTGCAGGGATCGAAATCCATATAGGAAGGGAATGCTCCCGGCTAAGGAAACAAGAAAGGTTGCACCGGCTGAGAAAAACATTCCATACATCAGAACATTTTTTCTGCCAAGCTTTTCCGACAATGGACCAAAGCTGAGAAGCCCAATGGCGTAGAAAATACTGAAGAAGCTGCTGGCTAGCACTGTCTGGGATACAGGTATCTGCCATTCTAAGCTGATGGGTGTATAAAGGGGAATGAACGCATATAAGTTGCAGACGACTAGGAGGCCCGTGACAGTAAGCAACGTTGCAGAAAGATAGTTGCTCTGTGAGAGTTTCATTTAAAATCACCTTCCCACCATACGATATGCCCGATTAAAAGATGTGGTGCTTGGAATTCACTGCAACATCCTAATATATGTATGCGGCTGGTTGGCATAACGGTCATTTTTTAAGTACAATAGAATTTGTAAATTAATTATATAATCATAGAATTAGTGCGACCGGAGTCGTTAGAGCCGATCGCCATTTTATCCATAGAGATGTCTGGGGGAAATGCTGTGTCGATTCGTTTTTTGATAGGAAGAACAGGAAGTGGAAAAACAAAATGGTGTAGCGATCAGATCCTTCAGCAGCTGAAAGACAATCCGGAAGGACCTCCGATTGTCTATCTTGTTCCGGAACAGATGACCTTTCAATCGGAATATCGGATGGTTCAATCGCCTGATATACAGGGGATGATCCGGGCACAGGTATTCAGTTTTACCCGCCTTGCTTGGCGAATCCTGCAGGAGGTTGGGGGAATCAGCCGTTTTCATATCGATCAGACCGGGATACATATGCTTCTTCGCAAGGTGGTCGAGGAGCATAAAAATGAGTTTCAGGTGTTTGGCCGTTCTGCCGAGCAGTTTGGCTTTATTGAACAGATGGAAAGCATGGTAACGGAATTCAAGCGCTACTGTGTGACTCCTGAGCAGCTACAGGAGGAGATTGTCCGTATCAAGGATGATAGCACCATTTCGGAACATGAAAGAATGCTCGCCAAGAAGCTGACGGATATTTTGGTGGTTTACCGCCAATTGGAGCATACCCTTGAGGGCAATTATGTGGATGGAGAGGATTATCTGCAGCTGCTGGCTGAAAAGATCCCTTTTTCCTCCTATATAAAACAAGCAGAAATTTTTATAGATGGTTTTCATAGCTTTACACCACAGGAAGTGGAGGTCCTGAAGCAACTTATGGTGCATGCCAGGTCTGTCACCGTTGCTCTTACATTGGACAAGCCCTATGACGAAGAGGCGCCATATGACCTCCATCTGTTCCGGTCAACTGGTACCACTTATCAGAAGCTGAGAAAAATTGCACTTGAAGAAGGATGCGAAGTGGAGGCGCCTGTTTTAATGGAGGATGCCCACCGCTTTATGGAATCAGATTCATTGCGGCATTTGGAGAAATATTTTGACGTAAGACCTACTGTGGCTTATCCCGGTAAGGGCGAGGTCTCCATTATGCAGGCTGTAAACAGAAGAGCGGAGATAGAAGGAATTGCAAGGGAAATCACATCGCTTGTTCGTGACAAGGATAACCGCTATAAGGATATTGCGGTTATTGTCCGCAATGCCGAGTCCTATGTGGATTTGATCAACACGGTTTTCAAAGATTATGAGATTCCCTTTTTCATCGATCAGAAACGTACGATGCTTCATCATCCGCTAGTGGAGCTCTTGCGTTCGAGTATCGAGGTCATCACACGTAACTGGCGCTATGAGTCTGTTTTCCGCTGTGTAAAAACGGATTTCTTTTATTCGATGGATCATGATATAGAAGAGATGCGGGAGAAGACGGACAAGCTGGAGAACTATTGCCTTTCCTATGGAATTCAGGGGAAAAGGTGGACGGCGGATAAACCTTGGACCTACCGTCGTTTTTTCAGTATTGATACCGAAGGCCCATATGTGCAGACAGATGAAGAGCTTGCCTACGAACAGGAAATCAATGAACTGAGAAGTATGATTGTGGAGCCGCTCTTGATGCTTGAGAAGCGATGGAAGCGTTCGAAGTCCATTGAAGGCTTTTGCAAGGCACTGTACGAATACATGGAGGACCTTGGAATTCCAGCGAAACTGGAGAACCGGATGAGAAAGGCTGAACAAGCTGGAAATCTATCATCCTCAAAAGAAAATGAGCAGGTGTGGAAAGCAATCATCGGAATGCTCGATCAGATGGTGGAACTGATTGGAGATCAGTCTATTAGCATGGCATTGTTTTCAAAAATGCTGGAGAGTGGGTTGGAAAGCCTGCGCTTCAGTCTTGTACCGCCAGCAATCGATCAGGTGATTGTGGCAAACTTTGATTTGTCGAGACTGACGGATATCAAGCACAGCTTTGTTATCGGAGTAAACGAAGGGGTCATTCCTGCCAAAATCAAGGATGAAGGCTTTGTTTCGGAGGAAGAGAGGGAGCTTCTCGCAAGCTTCGGACTGGAGCTTGCACCAACTAGCCTGGAAAGATTGCTAGATGACCATTTTCTTGTATATTCTGCTTTCCTTTCTCCTTCCCATCAGCTTTATATCAGCTATTCCCTGGCTGATGAAGAAGGGAAATCACTTTTGGCTTCCTCCTATATTAAGCGAGTGAAGGAAATGTTCCCGGAGGTGGAGGAAAGGCTGATGTTGAATGAACCTGCGGAGCTATCCCAGGAGGAGCCGCTGATGTTTGTCCATACCCCCGGCACTACGCTTTCCAATCTGGCGGTTCAGCTTCAGGCCTGGATGAAGAAATATCCGGTCGATCCGGTATGGTGGGATGTGTATAACACCCTTCTTGAGGATGAACAATGGAACGGGCGAACCGAGCAGGTGCTTCAGAGCTTGTTCTATAGAAATGAAGCGAAAAAGTTGGAAGCGTGCGTCAGCAGAAAGCTTTACGGCGATCATATGGAAGCCAGTGTATCAAGGATGGAGAAATTCAGTTCCTGTGCTTTTTCACACTTCGCTTCCCACGGGTTGAAGCTGAAGGACAGGCAAATCTACCGTTTAGAGGCGCCGGATATCGGGCAGCTGTTTCATGCAGCACTAAAAACCATTTCCGATAGTCTCAGACAAAAGGGCAGTGACTGGAAGTCGTTGACGAAGTCTGAGTGTGAAAGGCTGGCAAAAGAGGCCGTAAATATTCTGGCACCTAAGCTGCAAGGGGAAATTCTTTTAAGCTCCAACCGTTTCCAATATATAAAAAGAAAGCTTGAAACCATCATTACGAGAGCAACACAAATCCTGAGTGAGCATTCAAGGGCAAGTAAATTCACGCCAGTTGGCCTTGAGCTTGGATTCGGCCAAAAGGAAGAGCTGCCTCCGATCAGGCTGGATCTGCCTAACGGGGTATCCATGGAGCTTGTCGGGCGAATTGACCGTGTTGATAAGGCGGAGGGCTCCAATGGCTTGCTGCTTCGGATCATCGACTATAAATCCAGCAACAAAGCTTTGGATCTGACAGAAGTGTACTATGGATTGGCCTTGCAGATGCTGACCTATCTGGATATCGTCATCTCCCATTCACAGGGGTGGCTTGGTACTCAGGCGTCACCGGCAGGGGTCCTTTATTTTCATGTGCACAATCCAATGATCAAAACGAATGGGATGGCACCTGAGGATATCATTGAAGAGGAGATCTTCAAAAGCTTCAAAATGAAGGGACTTCTTTTAGGAGAAGAGGAATCTGTCCGTCTCATGGATCAGACGCTTGATAAAGGGCACTCCCAAATTGTTTCCGCGGGATTGAAGACCAATGGGGAGTTCTATTCCAATTCCTCAGTAGCAAGTGAAACGGAATTCACCTATCTGAGAAACTACGTGAGGAAGACCTTTGAAGACATCGGGATGAAAATATCAGAAGGTGAAACGGGCATTGCCCCTTACAAGCTGAAAAATCAAACACCATGTACCTTCTGTTCCTATAAATCGTTCTGTCAATTTGATACCTCGCTTGACGAGAACGACTATAGATTGCTGACAAATATACCGAAGGATGAAATCATGGAATCCATCAAAAGAAAAGTGGAAGGAGGAGGTTAATGATGGGGATGGAACTATTGCCAAAACCAGTGGATGCCCAATGGACCGATGATCAGTGGAAGGCCATTGTTGCAAGCGGCAGGGATATACTTGTTGCGGCGGCTGCCGGATCGGGGAAAACGGCCGTTCTGGTAGAACGGATGATTCATAAGATTGTGCAGGAGCATGTGGATGTGGACCGTCTCCTTGTTGTGACCTTTACAAATGCATCAGCAGCGGAAATGAGGCATCGTATAGGGGAAGCATTGGAGAAGCAGCTTGAAAAAAGGCCGGCATCGCTCCATCTCCGCAGACAGCTCAGCTTGCTGAACCGTGCTTCCATTTCGACCATCCACTCCTTTTGCTTGGATGTAGTGAGAAAATACTATTACCTGATCGATATCGATCCGAGTTTCCGTATTGCAGATACTACGGAAATCCAGCTGATGCAGGAGGAAGTGCTGGAGAACGTCTTTGAGGAAGAGTACGGAAAAGAGGGGAATGACGCTTTCTTTGACCTGGTAGATCGTTACACAAATGACCGGACGGATGGAGCGCTCCAAAAGCTGGTACTGGATCTACATGAGTTTTCCAGGGCCAATCCGGCACCGGAGAAGTGGCTTGAGGATATCGCTGCTTTCTATCAGTCTACCAGTCAGCTTCCGATTGATGAACTTCCGTTTATCTCCATGCTGAAACGGGAGATGGAGCTACAATTCCTTGGGGCGAAGAGTCTTTTGGAAAAAGCGATGGAGATAACACTTGAACCTGGTGGGCCGGCTCCTCGTTCCGTCAATATCGAAGAGGACACAGAGCAACTGGCAAGACTGCAGGCTGCACTTGGGGAATCATGGGATGTGCTATATGAAGAGATGCAGAGCCTAGATTTTCCACGCGCTAAAACCTGCCGTGGAGATGAATATGATAAAGAACTGATCGAAAGCTGGACCAAGGTTCGAAACAAGGCCAAAGGAATCGTTCAGGGGATCAAGGACGAGCTGTTTTCCAGACGCCCGGAATCCTTCCTCAAGGACCTGGAGGAACTGGCTCCTGTCATGAGCACTTTGGTGGGGCTTGTAAAGGAATATGGCAGACAGTTCAGCATGTTGAAGCAGGAGAAGGGCCTGGTGGACTTTTCTGACCTGGAGCACCTCTGTTTAAGTATCCTGCGCACGCCGACTGGCTCAGGCTTCGAACGATCGGAAGCCGCTCTTAGGTATCAAGCCACTTTTAAAGAAGTGATGGTGGATGAATACCAGGATACGAATATGGTGCAGGAAGCGATTCTGAAGCTTGTTACGAAAGAAGAGGAAGAGGCCGGAAATATGTTCATGGTAGGAGACGTGAAGCAGTCAATCTATCGCTTCCGTCTGGCAGAGCCGTTCCTTTTCCTGAGCAAATACAAGAGGTTTGACACCAAAGGGGAAGATGGCGGGCTTCGCATCGATTTGAACCGCAACTTCCGTTCCAGAACAGAGGTGCTGGATGCCACCAACTTTATCTTCAAGCAGATCATGGGGGAGACGGTCGGAGAGATCGACTACAATGAAGCTGCTGAATTGAAGTTTGGTGCAGCCAATTATCCACAAGCCGACGATAGGGAAACGGAACTGCTACTTGTCGACCGGAGCGATCATTCCGCCGATGAATCTTTCGGAGTGTCAGAAGAAGATTTCAGCCCATCTGCCTTTGACAAGGTGGAACTGGAAACCGCACAGGTGGAAGCCAAATTGATAGCCCGTAAAATAAAAAAGCTGATTCAGTCGGGCTACAAGATTTATGATAAGGATGAAAAGCGCATGCGCCCCGTCACATACAGGGATTTTGTCATCCTGATGCGCTCGATGCCATGGGCTCCGCAATTTATGGAAGAGTTCAAACAAGAGGGGCTCCCATTATATGCGAACCTGAGCACCGGATATTTCGAGGCAACAGAGGTTGCAATCATGCTATCCCTATTAAAAATTATCGATAATCCATATCAGGATATTCCGCTTGCCTCTGTTCTGAGGTCCCCGATTGTGGGGCTTGATTCAAATGAACTCGCTCTCATACGAATTCAGCAGAGGAAGGGGAACTATTTTGACGCACTTTTGGTTTTCCTCAATAAAACTCCTGATAGTGTGGAAGAAAAAGAGGTTGTCAGAAAGGTGAAGGCCTTTTATGAGATGCTTCAGAACTGGCGGACTTCAGCCAGGGAAGGGGCTTTATCGGAGCTTATCTGGCAGATCTACCAGGATACCCACTTCTACGACTTTGTCGGGGGGATGCCAGGCGGCAAGCAGCGTCAAGCGAATCTCCGTGCGCTGTACGACCGGGCAAGACAATACGAATCGACCTCATTCCGGGGACTGTTCCGATTCCTGCGTTTCATTGAGAGGATGCAGGATAGGGGAGAGGATCTTGGAGCGGCAAGGGCACTTGGTGAGCAGGAGGATGTTATCCGTCTTATGACCATCCATTCCAGCAAAGGGCTCGAGTTTCCGATCGTCTTTGTTGCAGGCCTATCCAGGCAGTTCAATATGATGGATTTAAACAGTAGCTATCTGATGGATAAGGAGCTTGGATTCGGATCGAAATATGTAAACGCACGCTTGCGCATTACCTACCCGACGCTATTGCAACTGGCATTGAAGCGCAAAGCGAAGGCCCAGTTGATTGCTGAAGAAATGCGGGTGCTTTATGTAGCCCTGACCCGTGCGAAAGAGAAGCTTTATCTTGTTGGAACAGTGAAGGATTTTGAAAAATCAAGATTACAATGGAATGAGTCTGCAGACACCAATAACTGGCTGCTGCCTGACTATGCAAGAGCTGCTTCAAAATCCTATATCGATTGGGTAGGACCGGCATTGGTAAGACATAAAGACGCAGACGAGCTCCGCGAAGGGGCAACATCTACGCTCATACCAGAGGAGATTACCCAACACCCTGCTTCTTGGAAGATTACTGTCACCAATGTCCAGGAACTGCTGGAAGAACTTGAATCTGCCAAACATGAGGAAAATGAGCTTCTGGAAAAAGTGAAGCATGGTCTCCATGTGAACATCCAAAGTCCACTGTTTGAAAAGGTAAAAGAGCAGCTGCATTGGCAATATCCATTTAAGGAAGCGAGCAGGCACCGCTCGAAGCAGTCGGTGTCTGAGCTCAAACGGATGAAGGAGCAGCAGGATCCTTATGCGGATCACTCTCTTGTCCAGACCGAACGGAAATACTTTTTGGACAGACCGACTTTTCTGCAGAAAAAACGATTGTCACCATCAGAAATTGGAACAGCGATGCATACCGTCATGCAGAACATCCGACTGGACCAAAGCAGCTTCACCCGGGAAGAGCTGCAGGGAAGGATTCTGGAAATGGTTCAAAAAGAACTGCTCACTGGTGACCAGGCGGAAGTCATTGATATGAGTGCAGTAGAGTCCTTCTTTTCCACACCGATCGGCAAGCGGATGCTGCACGCCGAAAAAGTGCATCGTGAGGTTCCATTCAGCTTTGCCTTAAAAGGAAGCGAGATTGGGAACGATGCAGATCTTGAGGAAGAAACCGTGCTTGTACAAGGTGTTATCGACTGTTTGATCGAGGATGAGGACGGACTGGTACTGCTTGACTATAAAACTGATACCATTACAGGAAGGTTTGCAAACGGCTTTGAAGAGGCAGAACCAGTTTTGCGAAATCGCTATCGGGAACAGGTTTCCTTATACGGCAAAGCGGTGGAGCAAATCTGGAATAAAAAGCTCACTGCCAAATACCTGTATTTCTTTGATAGAAACCATTTAGTGAAGATAGAAGAATAGAAAAAGTGCACAGGCGGAGAGGACAAAGTTCCGATCCGCTTGCGTCCTTTTACGATAGGGGGAAGAAAGGTTGAGAATATTGCATACGGCCGATTGGCATTTGGGCAAGACATTGGAAGGGCGGAGCAGATTACCAGAGCAGGCTCAATTTCTCGATGAGCTAGCCACGATTGTAGAAGAAGAAAAAATCGATGTCATTCTGATGGCAGGCGATGTGTATGATACCGTAAATCCGCCAGCACAAGCGGAGGTGCTATTTTACGAATCCTTGCAAAAGCTTTCTGACAAAGGACGACGACCTGTAGCTGTGATTGCCGGGAATCACGATAATCCTGACAGACTTTCCGCCTCCCAGCCACTCGCATCCACTCAGAGCATTTCCTTGCTAGGCTACCCTACCACGGACGTACAATCCATTCATATTCCAACTACCGGCGAACTGCTGAAGCTTGCATCCCTGCCATATCCTTCCGAATCAAGGCTGAACGAAGTGCTCTCGGAAACTTTTGATGAAAAAATTATTCGCGATCATTATGATGCAAGGATCCGTCAGCTTTTTGAAAAGATGTGTGAGAGTTTTACAGCTGATTCGGTGAATATTGCGATGAGTCATCTGTTCGTTGCAGGAGGCAGCTCCAGTGATTCAGAAAGGCCAATCGAGGTGGGAGGCGCATTTACGGTTGCTGCCGAAAGCCTGCCGCATCAGGCTCAGTACGTTGCACTCGGCCACTTGCACCGACCTCAGACAATCAAGCGGGCGAACACGCAGGCACGCTATTCCGGTTCGCCGCTTGCCTACAGCTTTTCGGAGGCCGGTTATGCCAAGAGTGTAACAATCATAGATGCTGTACCGGGGAAAGAAGTTGCGACAAATGAGGTCTTTTTGTCGAGTGGAAAACCTCTGGTACGTTGGAAGGCAACCGAGGGATTACAGCAAGTTTTTGGCTGGCTCGAGGAGAAAAGGGATTATAACGCCTGGATTGACCTGGAGATACATGTGACAAACGCGCTATCTATGGAGGAAATTCACCGTGTAAGAAAGCTGCATGATGGGATCCTTCACATCAGGCCCATCTTTCCGGAAATGGTGGAAGAACGTAATATGGTAAAAATGGACAGCATGCCGATAGAAGAGCTGTTTGTACAATTTTATGAAAAGCAATCGGGCGGAGCGCAGCCGGAAGAAGAGCTTGTACGTTTATTTTTATCCCTATTGAATGATGAAAAAATGGGAAGGGAGGGGGAAGCATGAAGCCGATAAGTTTGACAGTGGCTGGCTTGCACAGCTTTCGTGAGAAGCAGGAAATAGATTTTGAAGCCCTTTGCCAAGGCGGTGTATTTGGGATATTCGGTCCGACCGGAAGCGGGAAGTCTTCGATCTTGGATGCGATGACACTTGCCCTTTACGGAAAAGTGGAGCGCGCTTCCAATAATACTCAAGGAATCATGAATCATGCTGAAAATGTCCTGGAAGTGTCCTATGTCTTCGAATTGGAAAATGCAAAAGGCAAGCAGCGGTTTAAAGTGGAGCGTACCTTCAAAAGAACGGATGATATCCGTGTGAAATCAGGCATTTGCCGATTGTCGGAAATCAGGGATGAAGAGCATCTTGTGATTGCCGATAAAGCGGGGGAAGTAAACCTGGCGGTGCAGGAAATCCTCGGCTTGACCATTGATGACTTTACCCGTGCGGTAGTGCTTCCTCAAGGCAAGTTTGCCGAGTTTCTCTCCCTGAAGGGTGCGGATAGACGACAGATGCTGCAGCGACTATTTCAACTGGAGAAATACGGCGATGAGCTTTCCCGAAAAATCAAGGAGGAGCTTCATTTAAAAACGCGCCTGCTTGGTGAAATCCAAGCGGAGCAGCTTGGGCTTGGAGAAGCATCGGATGAAGCTGTAAAGTCGGCAGAAGAGGCCTATAAGGAATTGGAACGGGCTGTAACCTCTTCCGAAAAGACTCTTCAGGAAATAGAAACTCTTTTCGAGGAAAAAAGAAAAAGTGGGAGTGGCAGGCAGAAAGAGGGCAGGTGGAGCTTTCCCTAAAACAGATGCTAGAAATCGAGAGTCACATGAAGGATTTGGAAGAGAAAATCTCTCTTGCTCAGCAGGCCTCTTCATTGAAGCCCCTGTTGGATGACCTGATGGAAGTCGAGGCATCATTGAATAAGTGGCAGCGTCAGTTTGAACAGGACACCATCAAACATAGTACGGCAAAAGAGCTCCTGCAAAAAGCGGTGGGTTCCTATGAAGCAGCCAGAAAGAAAAAAGAATTGCAACATCCGGAGCTTCTCAGGAAAAAGGAGAGGCTATCAAGGGCTAAGACATTGGAAGACGGTTTGGCTCCGTTAAAAACGGAATTGAAGAAGCTTGAAGAAGAGTTAGAGATGAAAAAGGAAAAGCTAACTAAAGAAGAGCTTTTAGAAAACCGGACAAGGGAAATTCATCAGAAGGCGCTAGCCAAGCAGAAAAGCTTGAAGGCGGAATTGACGGACATCTCCCTTTCTGCGGATAGAATGGATAAGCTCGCGCAAGCATTTGAGAAAAAACAGGAAATCTCCCAGGTCCAAAAAAAGCTGAAAGATACTAATGAAGAAACGCAAAAGCTATTTGAAAAGCTTCAGCAATATCAGAAGGCTAACAGTCATGCCCAGACCGAGCTGCAAGAAGGGAAAAAAGGGCTAGTGGCATTTTTCCAAAGCACGGAAAAATATTATGCAGCAACTTCCCGACTGACAGTTGAGCTGGATTGGATTGGTCGCCAGGTGGAGAAGTTTCTTCAGGATGAAAGGGATATGGAGGAAGAGCTGAAGATCCATCAGCTTGCCATGGAACTGGCCAAATCGTTGGAGGAAGGGGAGGCATGTCCAGTATGCGGCTCCACCCATCACCCTAGTCGACCTGATCATGAAAGCATGAAGGAAATTGCCAGCAGCAAGGAAGAAAACGGAGTGGAAGCTCTGATTCCGTCCATTCAGGCGGAAAAACAGAAAAATGTTACCGTGAAGCTGAAGCTTGAACAGCTGGCTTCCGAATTGTATCAAGAGCTTGAGGGATCGTATTCTTTGCCAGACCCGAATCCCTCCACGGAGCAGGTGGAAGAGTGGGAAAAGGAATACCGTGAAACAGCTGAACCGGCGGAACTGTTATTAAATAGATTCCATAAGATTGAGACCGAGCAGAAGGGCTTGCAGCAGGACCTGATCCTTGTTCAGGAACGAAAGGCACAGCTAGATCTTTCTCTAAGAAAATCAAGCCAAAATGTCAGTGAAACGGCAAAACTCATGCAATCGTTCGAGGAGCAGTGGGCAGGCTGGAATGAAAGATTGGAAGGATTGCGTAATGTTAATACAGAGTTGTGCGCCGCCTGGAAAGAGCAATTCCCTGAACTGAAGCTGGAAACAATTGAAGCAGACTATCTGGCTGCAAAAGATGTGGAAAAGCAGATGAAAGTGCTGCAGGAGCGAATTAACACAAGTGTTGAATTTATTGAAGAAAAAGAGCGGGAATTACGGACGGTGCAGGAGCGAAAGCAGGAAGTAGAAAAGCTTGTGTTCCAGGAGAATCTCGTAAAGAAGCAGCTTCTGAACCGGATCGAAGAAACAAGTGGTGAAATAAAAGCTGTGGTGGGTGATCTATCCATTCTTCATGAACTTCAGCAGGTGGAAGAGAACCTGCTGAAGCTGAATGAAATGGAGGAGGGTGCCTATCAGAAATGGACGGCAGCCCAAAACGACTATCACGAATGGGACAAAAAAGTGAAACAGAGTGAACAGATGGTTGCCGAAACCTTTTCACGCAAGGAGCTTCTTTTAAATAAATGGAGTTTAGCCTTTGAGAAGAGTACCTTCACATCCAAGGAGGAAGTGGAGAACGCCGTCAGATTCCTTGATAATATGGATAGTTGGAAAAAAGAGACGAAAAGTTATTGGGATGAGCGCAATATGCTCGAAAAAAACCGGAATCGATTGAGCGCCTTAATTGGGGAAGAGTCCATAAATGAAACGGAATGGATTGACTTCCAAGGTAGGGTACAGGAAAACAGAAAAAGACTACGCATGGAAATTGAAGCAAAAAGTGCGGCTCAACACCACCTTTCCGCAGTGAAGGAAAGAAATGAGCGATACCGTAGCCTGGAAGAAAACAAGGAGCAGCTTTCCAATGAAATCGGCTCCTATCAGAAGCTGCAGGCGATCTTCAAGGGGAATAGTTTTGTCGAATATTTGGCCGAAGAACAGCTACATCAAATCAGTCGCGACGCATCCGAGCGTCTAGGCCATCTTACTCGACAACGGTATGCGCTCGAGATGGATTCCCAGGGCGGATTCATCATTCGGGATGATGCAAATGGCGGAGTAAGACGACCTGTATCCTCTTTGTCCGGAGGAGAGACATTCCTGACCTCCTTGGCATTGGCATTGTCACTTTCGGCGCAGATCCAACTAAGAGGAGAATATCCGCTTCAATTCTTCTTCTTGGACGAAGGCTTTGGAACACTTGATTCCGAACTGTTGGATGCTGTAGTAACAGCTCTTGAGAAACTTCAATCCAATCATCTGGCAGTAGGAGTCATCAGCCATGTGCAAGAACTGAGAGCCAGACTCCCAAGGCGCTTGGTGGTCACCCCAGCCCAGTCGGAAGGGACAGGTTCCGTGGTCACATTGGAAAATCTGTAATTGGGTAGCATAGGGATAGTGGAAGTTTAACGAAATGGACCGGAGGAAGGTTTTCAGGATGGGGAAGAAGAAAAAGGCGATTGGAACATGTGAGCTGTGTCTGCGGGAACAGGTGGAGACGACCGTCCATCATCTGACACCAAAAGAGATGGGCGGAACATTCATGCCTTCAGCAAATCTGTGCATCCCCTGTCATAAGCAGATTCATGCTCTTTATACCAATGATGAACTGGCTATCCGTCTAAATACCATCGCCCTCCTCCGGGATGATCCGAAGATAGCCTCGTTTCTCAAATGGATCCAAAAGCAGCCATCCACCAGAATCCCGGTCACCCGGAAATCAAACGAAAGAAAGAAACGAAGATAAACATAGAAATTACAATGTAGCTTAATGGAAGTTTTAAGTAACCATATAGCAAAAGGCCTTGCCCCGGTTTCGAGGCAAGGCCTTTTGCATATACGTCGACATAAAAGGGGAAACTCCTGCCGGGGTCTGGCCCCCTATTTTTATTTGTTTGCGATGATATCCTGGTCGTTGATGTCTGGGTCGATGGTGTTGGTGGCGCTCAGGCCGTTGTTGGTGATGATGAAGTTACCGGTGTTAAAGGCTCCGGAGCCTGCTGAGGTCTTGGAGGCGCTTTTTGGAGAGATGTAGAAGGAATCCCCAAAGTTGATGACGCCTCCTCCGACACTGTTGATTGCTACAGGACCGACGATAGCTGGCATGTAAGACATCCTTTTTTATTTAAGTGATAGTACACTATATGTTCTTAGGCTGAAAGTGTTCAAAAGCCTGGAAATCATCTTACTCATTGGCCGCGACATTCTGGTCATTCGCATCCGGATCAATGGTATTCGTAGCACTCAGGCCATTATTGGCATTAATGAAATTACCTGTATTGAAGGCACCGGAGCCTGCATGAGATTTACCTGTGGCTTTCGGGCTGATATAAAAGGAATCCCCGAAATTAAGGGTTCCTCCTCCCACATTGTTGATTTTAACGGGTCCGATTATTGCCGGCATGAGTACTCCTTCTTTCCTTCTAAATCTTGTTCGGGGTTTTCCTTGTGGCAAGTGGTGCTGCATCGCCCATTAGCTGTCTGATATGCTTTATTTTTGCTTCTGCAAATATCGTATTGGTGGAACCTACTTGCAAAATGGAAGAAGAGGATACCCCTTTCACTTTAATTCTATTGACATAGATGTTCGGGTTGACATTCGTCACACACATCTGAATATTTTCATTTACTTTCGGAATAGGGTTTTCCATGGAGAAAATGGGATATTCCGAAAAGCTTCCCTCTTTTCCGTAAAAGCGGGGAAACTCCCGCTTCACTGCCAGCGCTTTCGAGCGAGCATTGATAAAACACGAATCGCCAATAAGAAAATGGGAGCTGAAAGAAAGGGAATGCACATTGATTTCATTGACATTAGATATTCGCATGACTCTACCCTTCTGTCGTCAATGGTACAAACGGCCCGATAATAAGCGATTCGGCCGGTGTATCAAAATAGGAGGAAAGAACAATGGATTGGGCATCTCCAACAAGGAAGATGGCGGAGGAGGATACCCCGAGGATATCGATATCGCCGACCTGCAGATTATGGTTCACGACATGAAAGTTCAATATAAACACCCCACTTTATTTATTCTTGGGTAGATTTTGGATGAATGCAGCAAATGCTTTATCCATATCACCTTGAAGCTGTGCGATTGTCAGCTCCTGAATTTTTTCGTCACTATATCCTTTTTGAATCGCCTCTGTTGTTAAGTTGTTCAATGTATGGTTGATTCTCTGAGGAAGCTGCTTAGACACATCCTGAATCATAAAATTATAATAATGCTCTTCAAGGCTTCTTCCTTGCTGCTCTGCAATTTCCTTAATCTTATTCGGACCATTCTTGTTTAAATGGTTTAACAATTCTTTCTCTATTTCCTTTGATAGCTGCTGGTTCCTCTGTGGTACAGGCACTTCCATGTTGTTCTGAGTCACCACGAAATCCTCAATTTCACCTGAGGAGCCAGGTGTCAATCCGATGTTGAGTGTACCTTCGAGAGTCTCCACTTTCAACTGGTCAAATTTGTATTCAATCCGCTCAATATTCATGCTGGGTTTACTTTTGATTTGGATGATCTCCTGTTGCATCGATTTCAATATTTCTTCCAAGGTCAATATCTGTTTTGACTGTTTTTCTACAATGTCTTGTAGTTGCTTGATCTGCTGCTGTGATTCGTATAAGTACTGCTGAAAATTGTAATACAATTTGATCACCCCTTCCCCTGCAGAGTTAATCTTCCCCTTCTAAAGGCATTAACATTGTATGCAATCAGCAGAAATGGGTGAATGCCCATGGCAAAATCAGCGTGCCTGAAATGGTACTAAAGGTCCGGTTGAGATGCTACCACTTTGTAAACCTGTGCCACTTTGAATTTCAGCGGAGCTTTCCGGGGCAGGACCTTCAAAACCCCCTGTATTATATAGATTGGACAAGCTCTTGATAACGCCGGCACTCCCAATCTGAAAGACGGAGGAGTTGCTGACTCCCCCTATTTTCACTTGATGAATGACGATACTCTGGTTAATGAAAAAATTAGTTGCCATTACAATCCTCCATTCTGTACTTTTTTACGCATTCAAAGCAACCGGCTGATCAGCTACATCCTGATCATACGTATTGGTCTGGCTGTTCGTGTTACTCACTGTGATTGCATCACCTGTGTTAAAGCTGCCTGCACCTGCAAAGGTCTTTGCGACACTGGTGGGAGACATCTGAAATACATCCCCTATATGGAAAATGCCGGAATTCCCTATACTGTTAACATTTACAGCTCCGACTATTGCTGGCATAAACGTTAACCCCTTTACCAAATTAAATGTACCTGCTTTTCCCAAACCTTTTTCGTCAGTGGTTAAGCAGATAAGACTTCGTTTTCTTATTATCCTATGACAAATGCCCGGTATGGTGAGTACCAATTGGGTGATTCTCACAGGTGATATCACATATAGGAATATTTAGGTAAATCAGCTATAATATACGTATCATTTGATGGGAGGAATAGGATGAAAGCTGCTCCGATACAAGAGAAAGATAGAATCATTGCTTTAGATATTATTAGAGGTTTGGCGATACTCGGGATTTTCCTGGTTAACATGCCCTCTTTTTTTTCGCCAATGCTCTACGTGGACCAGCGTACATACTGGAGTGACAAGTTGGATATCTGGACGGTAAATTTTGTGGACATAGTGGCACAGGCAAGCTTTTATACCTTGTTTTCCTTTTTGTTCGGGTACGGGTTCATCATTTTCATGGACCGCCTGAAAGAGAAGAATCTATCCGTTACCAAGTACTTTTCCAGAAGACTATTGGTACTACTGGCAATAGGGTGCATTCATGCATTTCTGATCTGGCATGGTGATATTCTCATTTCCTATGCCATCACCGGTTTTATAATATTGCTTATGAGAAACATGACATCAAGAGCAATGGTATGGACCGGCATGCTTCTGATTGCCATCCCAACCTTCCTTTTGACTCTATTAACATTACTATCCATGATGATGATGGATGGGGGCTTCGACGTTTACGAGGGGTATCAGGGTACAGTGCTGCAGTCACTGGAGGTGTATGCGAATGGAACGTTCATGGAGATTACCAGACAGAGAATGGAAGACTGGGCATTTGTAAATATAGCCAACTCGGTCTTTATTATTCTATCCATCTTACCCTTGTTCCTTTTCGGTGCAGCGGCAGCCAAGGCCAAATGGCTTCAAAAGGTGGAGGATAAGCTCGGGGGCTTCAAAAAGTTATGGGTGCTGACCTTGGTTTTAACACTGGTCTTTAAGTTGCTTCCTTATTATGCGGGGAAAAACCTTGCGGTGGATTATCTGCAGGATTCTATAGGGGGACCAGCAAGTGCAGTATTTTATTTTCTTACCATCGTCCTTGCAACAAGGAAAGGTATAGGCCTTAAAATACTTTCTCCTTTGAGATATGTAGGGAAAATGAGTCTGACAAACTATTTGTTTCAGTCCGTGCTCTGTACCTTCATTTTTTACAGCTATGGATTGGGACTGTATGGAAGCTTCCAGCCGTTTCACGGGTTCCTTTTGGTTATCGGGGTATATGCGGTACAGATAGTTTTGAGCAAGTTATGGCTGACCCATTTTCATTACGGTCCGATGGAGTGGCTATGGAGAATGGGGACGTATGGTAGGAGATCTCCGCTTAGAAAAAGTCCAAATGAAAAGATGCGAGAATAATCTCTCGCATCTTCCTATTGGGCAAAAGAATAGTTATTTGGTTGATGAATGGAAAGCAATTGCTGCTCCCATTGCTTGTTCAGTAAAGCATCTAGCTCCTGACTGCATTGAACCGTTTCAGAAGCGGTAAATCCATACTCTTTCGCATAATGAATCATTTGTTTTCTCTTTAATTCAATTGTCAAAGCTAACATACGACTCTACTCCATTTTTATAAGATGCAATCGATTGTCCTAATTATGGCATGGTTAGAAAAAGAAAAAAAGGACTTCGCTAAAACAAGTCAAAATATAACAAAATACTACAAAAAAACGTTTCGATAGGAAAGGGAGATCAACCATTATGCATTTTCTTACTGCACAGTTTAAAGGGAAAACATTTGTAGGCTTAACAGACGAAGCACAACAGTATGTCATTGATCTCAATGAATCGGAACGAGTGAAAAATGGTGTACAGAACCTCCCCCAAACACTCGAGGGATGTATTGAACTGGGAGATTCTTTTATAGATAAGGCAGTCGATTTAAGAGACTGGGTGTTAACGCATAGGGAGGCGCCAACCTTTTTCTATAAAATGGAAGAGATTACCCTTTTAGCTCCTATTCCTCGTCCGGCTAAAAATGTACTTTGTGTCGGAAAAAACTATAAAGATCATGTCCTGGAAATGGGAAGCGAAGGGGACATCCCCGAGCACATCATGATTTTTACAAAAGCGCCAACTTCCGTTATTGGAGATGGGGCTGAAATTCTCCTCCACGAAAGTCTGACAAGCCAACTTGACTATGAAGGGGAGTTGGCAGTGGTCATCGGAAAGAAAGGTATAGGGATAAAAGAGGAAGAGGCTTATGATTACGTCTTCGGTTACACGATCATCAATGATATTACGGCCCGTGACATGCAAGCGCGTCATAAACAATTCTTTCTTGGAAAAAGCCTTGATGCATCCTGCCCTATGGGACCGGTTGTTGTTCATAAATCTGCAATCGAGGATCCTCATGAACTTGAAATCATTACTCGCGTAAACGGTGAGATAAGGCAGCATGCTCGAACTGACCTGATGATCTTTTCCATACCCGAGATGATTGCCACGTTGTCCAAAGGGATGACGCTCGAGCCGGGCGATATCATTGCAACCGGGACACCAGCAGGGGTCGGGAAAGGCTATAATCCACCAAAATTCCTGAAGCGTGGGGATGTAGTGGAGGTATATGTAGAAGGGATAGGCAAGCTTACGAATAAGGTTCGATGAAAAATAAAAATAAAAGGACCAGGCACTCCTCCCCAAAACTAAGGAGTGCCTGGTCCCATTTCTTATTTTAATCCTAAACAGATAGAACTTTCTTCACTTTACCGATTGCCCAATCAAGATCTTCCTGTGAAATCACAAGAGGAGGTGCAAAACGGATCACTGTTTCATGTGTTTCTTTGCATAGGAGTCCTTCCTCTTTCAGCTTCTCGCAATATGGACGGGCAGCTTCTGTCAGCTCCACGCCAATAAACAGGCCTCTGCCGCGAATATCCTTGATGATTGGATTGTTTATTTTAGAAAGTTCTTCCTGCATGTAGTTGCCAAGCTCGAACGATCTTTCCACAAGCTTTTCCTCTTCGATAACTTCGAGGGCTGCCATGGAAACGGCACACGCAAGCGGATTTCCTCCGAAAGTGGAGCCATGGGAACCAGGATTGAATACGCCTAGAATGTCCTTGTTTGCTGCAACGCATGAGATAGGGAAGACCCCTCCGCCAAGTGCCTTGCCAAGAATATACATATCCGGTTCTACATTTTCCCAATCACACGCAAACAGTTTACCGGAGCGGCCAAGGCCAGCCTGGATTTCATCTGCTACATACAGGACATTATTCGCTTTACAAACGTCGTAAGCAGCTTTGAGGAACCCATCAGCAGGGATGTTGATGCCTGCTTCCCCTTGGATCGGTTCAAAAATGAATGCAGCTGTATTAGGAGTAATAGCACTCTCCAAAGCTTCAATACTTCCATATGGAATAACTTTGATTCCCGGAAGCATCGGTCCGAAGCCTTCCTGGTACTCTTCGCTTGATGACATGGAAACGGCTGTCATGGTACGTCCATGGAAATTGTCTTCACAAACGATGATCTCCGCTTGATTGACAGGCACTTCCTTCACTTCGTATGCCCAACGGCGAACAGCTTTGACCGCTGTTTCCACAGCTTCAGCTCCAGTGTTCATCGGCAACACCATGTTTTTATTTGTCAGCCCTGCGACTTTTTCATACCATGGTCCTAGCTGGTCATTATGGAAGGCGCGGGAAGTTAAGGTTATTTTATCTGCTTGATCTTTCAATGCCTGAATGATCTTTGGATGGCGGTGGCCCTGATTCACAGCGGAATATGCGCTAAGCATATCCATGTATTTATTGCCTTCCGGATCCTCCACCCAAACTCCTTCCGCCTTGGATATGACGATCGGAAGCGGATGATAGTTGTTTGCTCCAAATTTTTCTGTAATGCTGATGATGTCGTGAGTTTTAGTGGTCATGTATGAAATACCTCCATCTAATCAATGTAATGGCTTTCAAAAAATATTATAGCATTGTTAAAATTCAAAATCTTATATAAAGGGAAAAAAGACGATTTATTTAGGTTTTTTAGCAAAACATGGTATGATACAAGTATTGTATTTTACTTGAATGTAAGGAGGAACAAGCATGACACATGCACATATTTCTACATGGGCAGTTGCACTGATTCTATTTGTCGTGGCAATTGCTTTGCAAAAAAGCGGCAAGGCCAAAGGAGCAAAAATCGTCTCCATGGTTTTACGATTGTTCTACATATTGATTGTTGCTACAGGAGTACTTCTGCTTTGGAACATTAATCTTACAGGGGACTATATCATAAAAGGGTTAATGGGGATTGTTGTTATCGGCCTGATGGAAATGATCTCTGTTCGCACTAGAAAAGCGAAATCGACAACTGTTCTATGGGTCATTTTCGCAGCTGCGCTTGCGTATGTCATCTATTTAGGATTCAGTTTGGATATGGGAATGAACTTCTTCTAAAACATCCGCAAAAATGTCTGATCATCATCCATTGATGTCAGACATTTTTTTTTGCCATACATCCCCCAATATTCTTCTACGAATGTTTTCAATTTTGCATGTTTTCCGTTGTATAACTATGGTAAAGTTAAACTGAATAAATTGTAAAATATGCACTTGTTTTGCAAAAAGATGTAGAATGCATGGGAGTTTATGCTTATGAAAACTTTAAATCTTACATACCACAATCCTAAAGATATTGTTCTATTTATTCAAGAGCATGATATAGACTCCCATTCTGAGGTACTTGTCCATATGTACGCGGGATCTATGGATAAGGATGAACTAAATGGAATCATTACGGAAATCAAAGGGAATCTCCCTCAGGCACAGATAGTGGGTGCTACAACTGATGGGGAAATTTCCAATGGAGTGATTTCCACGAATAAGATAATCATCTCATTTATGCTATTTGATAAAACAAGTGTACATACATCGATGTATCCCTTAGAGGAATGTCAAGCCTTGGTTAAATTAGGGCAGCAGATAGTACAGGATATGATAACAGAACAGACGAAGCTTGTTCTTCTTTTGGCTAATGGTCTGCATTTCGACTACGATCAATTGGCTCAGGGGCTGGGACAATATTCAGATAAAACGGAAGCAAAAATATTCGGTGCGTTGGCAGGGGCGAATGGTGATTTTGGGGAGACCTATGTTTGGTTGAATGACTTGATTACAGTCAATGGTATAGTGGCTATTGCTCTCAATAGTGAAGATCTTGAGGTTTACCCGTTATCGAACCACTGCTGGAAAGAGATTGGCACCACATTTCTCATGACAAGAGCAGAAGGGAATATCATTCAATCCATTAATCATTTGACTCCCCTCACGATTCTGAAAAAATATCTTGGGGAGCAGTTTGTAAAAGAGCTGCCGCAGAGTGGAACACAATTTCCCATGATGACGGTTAGAAATGGGAAGAATACTCCGTTGTTTATTACTCAGGTATTGGAAGATGGTGGAGTCAAGGTGGATAGGAGGGTATACGAAGGGGAATCCTTCACCTTTTCCTATGCCGATGCCCAAGGAATTATAGATACGACTAAATTACAGATAGAAGACTTGATAAATAAACCGGTGGAATCCATCCTTATTTTTAACTGTATGGCAAGAAGAAGATATTTCGGACATTTTGTTGAAAAGGAAATCAAAGCACTACAGGAGGTTGCCCCAACGACAGGATTCTTTTCCTATGGGGAGATTGATCATTCCTCAATGGGGCAAGTGGATTACGTCAGCTTTTCGAGCATCACCCTTGCCATGAGCGAATCAGCGAGCATCAAGAATAAGCCTCCATTAACAGTTGATTTTGAAATGCCGAATGAAACAAAGGCGGTTCTGGCACTATCCCATTTGGTGGATGCATCCTCGCGTGATATTGCAAAGCTAAATAAGAGCATTGAAAAATCGGAGCAGCGATATAAGTCTTTATTTGAGCACAATTCGGATATTGTTTTTTCCATTGATCTTTTCGGTAGGGTGCTTAGTGTCAACCCCAGATTCTCGGAAATCTTCGGGTTCACTGAAAAGCAGATATTGAAGAAAAGCGCGTTAAGCTTTTTGAAGCCAAGTGATGTGGAAAGGGTATCCAATCATTTCTTTCAGGCCTTGCAAGGGATAGAGCAAACCTATGAAGTGGACCTCAAGGAACGGGATGGCCAGGAACGCACCTATCTGATCAAGCACATTCCGATTATCGTTCACGGGGAACGCGCAGGGGTCTATGGAATCGGACGAGATATTACAGCGCAGAAGAAAGCGGAGGAGCGGGTGGCATACTTGGCTTATTTTGACGCTGCCACAGCCTTGCCGAACAGACAGAATTTCAGTGATCGTTTAACAGAAGAAATGGATGAAATCAAAAAAGCAAAATCAAAGCAGAAGCTGGCAGTACTGTTTATCGATTTTGATCGATTTAAGCTCATCAATGACAGCCTAGGTCATTATGTAGGGGATAAACTGCTCATCCATATCATAGATAGAATCAGGAAAATCCTGCCGAACAAAAGCTATCTTGGGAGATTTGGCGGAGATAAATTCACACTTTCGCTATCAGACTATAAAAGTATTGATGAAGTAATCAATCTCGCCCAGGCGCTTTTGAATTCGATCAATAAGCCGATTTTGTACAATGAGCAGGAATTCTATGTGACAGCAAGCATCGGAGTAAGCCTTTTCCCAAGTGATGGTGTGAACGCAGAAAGTTTATTGAAGAATGCTGACGCTGCCATGAACCAGGCAAAGAAGCTTGGAGGGAATCGTATAAAATTCTATTCCAATGATATGAACCATCAGGCAATGTTCCGGATAGAGCTGGAAAGTTACCTGAGAAAAGCATTGGAAAAGAACGAGTTTTTCCTTTGCTACCAGCCCTTTATCGATATCCAATCGAAGCGGGTGATTGGTGCTGAAGCCTTGATACGGTGGGATCATCCGAAATTGGGTCTGGTCTCTCCGGCGGAATTTATCCCATTAGCAGAAGAAACGGGCCTTATCACCGATATCGGGATATGGGTTCTTCGTTCAGCTTGTAGCGAGGCCAAAAGATGGCAGGAAATAGGTCTCGGTTATATGACCATCTCCGTTAATGTATCTGCACATCAATTCCAGCAGCCAACCTTTGTTGAGGAAGTGAAAAAGGCATTGGTGGCCAGTGGTCTCGCCCCTTCCTATCTTCAGCTCGAGCTTACCGAAAGCGTCATGCTCCGCAATGCCACATACAGCATAGCAGTCATGGAGGAGCTACAGGAGCTCGGAGTCCAGCTTTCCGTTGATGATTTCGGTACCGGATATTCCTCGCTAAGCTATTTGAGGGACTTGCCCATCAATAACCTGAAGATTGATCGGAGTTTTATCAAAAATCTCCGCTTTGACTCTAAAGATGTAGCTATCGTCCATGCAATTGTTACGATGGGGAAAGGGTTGAACCTCAAAGTGATTGCAGAAGGGATAGAATCTGAGGACCAATTGCAATTATTGGAAAATCTCTCCTGTGACGTTGCCCAGGGATACCACCTATCCAAACCGCGTGAGCAGGAAGAGTTTGAAAGGTTTATCCAGGAGCGTCTCGTGAGTTTCATATAAAGAGCAAAAGCACCGTCCATCAGCAATTATGCTGAAAACGGTGCTTTTTTTGTGTGTTTTTCGCATAAATTGTTGCTTTTGACGTATCCAACGTAAACACGTAAAATTTCTTGCTTTCGTGCTCTTTTCACATGAAATAGATTTATATATCTTTTGAATAATACGAGGATAAATGCTGTAAAAAATCCAAAAGCCGATTTTTTACGGACATAGGCAACAAAACTTTACGAAAAGAGCTTTTTTATTCCGCTTTCCGGCGTTCCAAGTTCGTGAACAGATAGCGTTTGCCGGTCTGTAGCGTATATTCGAAACGGTCCGAGTGATGCTTTCCTCTTGTAAAGTGATGCTGCACACTGCATATGAAGGTTTCATTATCATAGACAAAGAAATTGACGCCCTTATGATCTTTACCGGTCTCCATGAATTGCATCGCATTATGGCAAAAGATGCAGTCATAAAGCGAAATATTAGAGGAATTCAAGAGCTTTGTAAAATGGAAAAACGCATCCTCCGAAAGTTCTTCCAAAAATTCCATATAGGCTAATGGAAGCCGTTTTCTGACTCTGACAGCATCTCCGTTATTCAGCTCATATAAATGCTGGGTTTGAAGCAATACTTCTCCTGTTTCCAGAAGCACACCATGAACCCATTCATTGGATAATAAGACTTCTATTCCGTCCTCCGTTATTTCTTCCAGCAAAAAGGCTTCATCATCTTCCGCTTCAAAAAAAATCCACTGCTCATTAATGTTCTCGATGGTTCCACATGTATAGGAACGTTTTTGTCCGTATATGATGTTTTTTCTTTTTTGCAGATTCACAGGGCTTCCTCCAATGCGAAACATAGTAGTAATAGGAATCTTCTCTTTTCCCAATTCTGTCCCACTTTCAAAACCTTTAAACAGGGACTCTCTTACTTTCTTACATTCCCCATCTTTTGAAAAAATATATGGTAGAAAGACAAACATGGAAAAATGGTGGATGTGTTGCAATAATTCATGGTATAAGCCCCAATTGCATAGTATAAAAAAGCCTTGTTCTGTTTTAAAAAAGGAGTGGTATGGATACTATGTGTGGAATTACTGGATGGATAGATTATCGGAAATCGATCAGGCAAGAGGAGCATACGGTTAAAAAAATGGCCGGGACATTATCGTTCAGAGGGCCTGATGATACAAATATCTGGATGCAGGATCATGTGGGATTCGGGCATAAACGCCTTGTAGTGGTAGATCCCCAGGGTGGGGTGCAGCCGATGACCCGAAAGAAGAACGGTCATCAGTTTACCATCTGCTACAACGGGGAGCTTTATAATACGGAGGATATTCGAAAAGATCTCCTGAAAAAAGGGTATACCTTCAGTGGACATTCGGATACGGAAGTGCTCCTGACTTCCTATATGGAATGGAAAGAGGAGTGTGTTCATCATCTCAATGGAATCTTCGCTTTTGCTGTTTGGGATGAAGAGAGGGAGCAACTATTTATTGCCAGGGACCGCCTGGGAGTAAAACCATTATTCTATCATGAAAAGGGCGGAAAGCTTTTATTCGGTTCTGAAATAAAAGCAATTCTCGCACATCCTTCCGTTACAAGTGCAGTGGGGCATGACGGTTTGGCAGAGATTTTCGGACTTGGACCATCTCGTTCTCCGGGACATGGACTTTTCACGGATGTCAAGGAGCTTCGGCCTGCCCATCTATTAACCTATTCCAGAAAAGGGCTTAAAATTAGCCGCTATTGGAATGTAGTAAGCAAGCCGCATACGGATAGCTTTGATGAAACGGTGGAAAAGGTCCGCGCACTTTTTACGGACGCCGTTACAAGACAATTGGTTTCAGACGTTCCTGTATGTACCTTCCTATCAGGGGGATTGGACTCAAGCGCCATCACAGCGATTGCCGCCAATGCATTCAAAGAAGAAGGAAAGCCCCCCTTACACACCTTTTCCATCGATTATGAAGAAAATGATAAATACTTTAAAGCCAATGAATTTCAACCAAACTCGGATGAATATTGGATTCGGAAAATGACGGAGACCTTCGGAACGGTCCATCATTACTCCGTCATCTCACAAGATAACCTGGTGGCGAATCTGAGAGAGGCTGTGCTTGTGCGCGATCAGCCGGGGATGGCGGATATCGATTCTTCCCTGCTTTGGTTCTGCAGGGAAATCAAACAGAATTATGTGGTTAGTCTATCCGGGGAGTGCGCCGATGAAATTTTTGGTGGTTATCCATGGTTCCATCGCCCGGAGGACCTTGCTGCCAGGAATTTCCCTTGGATGCGGTCGACGGATGCGAGAATGGACCTGCTTCGTCCGGAGTGGAAGAAAAAGCTGCAACTGGACGATTATATTACAGCCCGTTTTGAAGAGACGGTTGCAGAAACTCCGAGATTAGATGGCGAGAGCAGTTTGGAGGCACGGAGAAGAGAGCTTTTTTACCTGAATATGATCTGGTTCATGACGACATTGCTTGATCGAAAGGACAGAATGAGTATGGGAGCGAGCCTCGAGGTGCGAGTACCTTTTGCTGACCACCGTATTGTAGAGTATGTCTGGAATATCCCATGGGAAATGAAGATGCATGGCAACAGGGAAAAAGGGCTGCTTCGAAAAGCACTGGAGGGTGTATTGCCTGATGAAGTTCTGTACCGTAAGAAGAGTCCATATCCTAAAACACATCATCCGATCTATACGCAAGGAGTTAAAAAGTGGTTGAATGAAATTCTTCAAGATAAACAGACTCCTTTGCATGACTTCTTCCAAAAGGAAAAACTGCAGCAGATTGTCGAATCTGAAGGAAAAGCTTTTCAGGTTCCCTGGTTTGGACAGTTGATGACAGGTCCCCAATTATTGGCGCATCTTGCACAAATTCATGTATGGTTCACGGAATACGGTGTTGCAATAAAGGAATAAATTGTTAAAGAGTAGAAGTGTATATTACTAGACATGAATCTCCCTCAGCGCTGCTTGCCAGAGGGAGAAATTTTTTATTGAAAATTAGGACATGCTTTTAGAGCATAAATTCTTGTGCATACATAATGTATTGTGTATAGTATTTGTATAATATTTGTTTAACAAAAAAGTGGTTCGGTACAAATGAGGAGGCATAACAAAATGAGTAAAAAAATGATAATTGTTGGAGCCGGGCCGGGAGGTTTGGCAGCCGCGATGTTACTGTCCGCAAGAGGGCACAGTGTGACAGTGGTGGAAAAGCAAGCCTATGTAGGGGGACGGAATTCAAGTATAAAGCTTGATGGATTTACCTTTGATATGGGTCCAACCTTTTTGAGTATGCCTCAAATTGCCGAAGAAATTTTCGAAGAGAGCAACCGGGATCTTCATGACTACTTGGACTTGAGGGAATTGGAAGATATGTATGAACTGATTTTTCCTGATAAAAGGTTTATGGTCACCAGGAACGCGGAAAAAATGAAAAGAACGATAGAACAGTATTTTCCCGGTGATGGTGCTGGTTATGATCGTTTCATGAAAGAAACGGAAAAAAAGATGGCTGCCTTGACTCCGATTCTGCAAGGGAAAATGGACCGCTTCTATCACTATCTGCAGTGGAAAGTTATCAGAGCACTTCCGCACCTGAGTTTAGGAAGCAGCTTATATGACCAGTTAAGCAAGTTCTTCTCAGCCGAGCAGCTGAAACTGGCATTCACCTTTCAATCCAAATATTTGGGGATGTCCCCATGGGAGTGCCCCGGTGCTTTTTCCATCCTCTCCTATATGGAGCATGCGTACGGAATCTATCATCCAATCGGAGGCGTCAATCAGCTTTCTGAAGCGATGGCGAGGGTGGTTAAGGAAAACGGGGGCAGTATGCAGCTGGGAAACGGAGTTCAAAAGCTCTTGCTCGAAGGAAAAAAAGTAGTAGGGGTTCAAATGGAGGACGGCACAAAATTAAAAGCGGATGAAGTCATTGTAAACGGTGATTTTGCCCATGTGATGACCAATCTGATAGATGAAGGCGTTCTAAAAAAGTACAGTAAACTCAAACTGGAAAAGAAGAAGTACTCCTGTTCTACTTTTATGATTTATCTAGGATTAGACAAAGTTTATGACAACAACCACCATACCATCATCTTTGCTGACGACTACAAAAAGAATGTAGAAGAAATTACAGATAGCAAAAAACTATCCGAAGATCCTTCCATCTATGTGCAAAATGCATCGGTGACAGATCCGACCCTGGCGCCGGATGGAAAGTCAGCACTTTATATACTGGCTCCGGTTCCGAATAATTTCAGTGAGATAGATTGGGAGACCCATAAGGAAACGTTTAAAAGACTTGTTTTTGATACCTTGGAAAAAAAGAGCGGATTTAAAAACCTTCAACATCATATTGAAGTGGAAAAAGTGCTGACACCACATGATTGGGAAAAAGAAATCCTTGTATACAAAGGGGCAACCTTTAATTTGGGGCATCAGCTTTCACAGATGATGGTACTAAGACCCCATAATAAATTTGAAGAACTCGAGAACTGCTGGCTCGTTGGAGGCGGAACCCATCCGGGAAGCGGTTTGCCAACCATTTTGGAATCAGCAAGGATTACAGCCAATCTCTTACAGGAGAAACATCAAAATGTTGTAAAGAACAGTGTATCATCACACAGATTGGAGCGGGCCCAATGACTACTCAACATATCGCGATTGCTGGTGCCGGAATAGGCGGAATGATAACAGCACTTCTTTTGAAAAAACAGGGATTTGACGTCTCCATCTTTGAAAAAGAGAAGAGAGCGGGAGGACGGCTTGCTTTTATAGAAAGAGAAGGATACCGGATTGATAAGGGCCCTACCATCGTACTGCTTCCTGAAATGCTGACAGAAATATTGGAGGAAGCCGGTGTACCAAAAGAAGCATGGGGGCTTATCGAGCTTGACACCTTGTATTCCATCCATTTTCGAGATGGTACTGTTTACAGGAAACATCGTGATGCAACCGTGCAGAAAAGGGAAATTGCCAGCTTGTTTCCTGGCCAAGAGGAAGGATTCGACCGATATATGGAAGAGATGCAAAAAAGCTTTAAGCTTGGCAAGGCATCTTTTCTCGAAAAGTCGTTCACGAAGAAAAAACACTTCTGGACCTGGAAGAACATCGCTTCGTTATGGAGGTTGAAGGCATATCAATCGACAAAAAAATATGCTTCCACTTTCTTTTCCGATACACGTCTCCAGGAAGCTTATTCCCTGCAAACCCTCTATATCGGTGGTAACCCTCAAACTGCACCTGCCATGTACAGCCTCATCCCTTACAGCGAGCATGAGCATGGTATCCATTACGTCAAGGGCGGTTATGCGTCGCTCGTGGATGTTCTGGTTCAACAGATCGAGGAAAATGGAATCAGGTTGCATCTTGACTCCAAAGTGGAAGAGATAGAAAAAGTAGGAGGCATGGTAGCTTCGATCAACGTAAGAGGCAGGAAGATTAAAATCGATGGATTGGTATGGAATGGGGACTTCCCATCCATACAAGAAGTAACAAAAGAGCAGAGGAAATATACACCATCCTCAGGCTGTATCCGGTTCTACTTTGGTGTAAAGGGCAGATACGATACGGATGTTCATCAATTTTTTATGAGTAACGACTTTGAGCGTCATATGAAAGAAGTGTTCAAAGAAAAATCGGTCCCAACTGATCCCTCCTTCTACACCTTTAATCCGAGCCTCATTGACGAAAGCTTGGCCCCCGTTGGGAAAAGTGTCCTGTATGTCCTGGTTCCGGTTCCTTCAGGAAGTCATATTGATTGGAGCAGCGAGAAGGAGTTTATCAATAGGATGATGGATAGGCTGGAAGCGGAGGCCTTTCCGAAACTTAGAGAAAAAATGGAATGGATGGAAGTGCAGACACCGAATGATGCGGAAGTGGAAGGCTTGTATCAGGGTGGAAGCTTCGGCATTGCACCGGAATTGTTTCAATCAGGGGTCTTTCGCCCTCAAGTCAAGCCAACTCAATGGAAAAACGTTTATGCAACTGGGGCTTCCGTTCATCCGGGCGGTGGCATTCCCATAGTCATGCAGAGCGCCCGGCTTGCCGCCAATCAGATTATAGCTGATTTTGCCCATAACTCTTCGACGAAGGATGTGAATCTTCATGAACGAATTGGTGAAAGCATATCAACATTGTGAAAATATCATAAAAGAGCACTCGAAGACTTTCTACAAAGCATTTATGCTGCTGCCGGCTGACAAGAAAAAAGCGGTATGGGCTGTCTACGCCTTTTGCCGGCAAGTGGATGATATAGTGGATGAGGGAGAAAATCCTAAAGAAGAGTTGCATAGATTCAAGGGATATTTTGATGATTTTCTGAAAGGGAAACTGCCTACATCAGATCCAATGTGGCTGGCCCTTCAGGATGTATTCACCAACTATGAAATGGATATCGAAGCCTTCCGCGATATGATAACCGGCCAGGAAATGGACCTTTATAAGAAGCTCTACTATACAGAAGAAGAGGTAATGACCTATTCTTACCATGTGGCAAGTACGGTCGGACTGATGCTGCTTCCGATACTGGCTCCGAAAAATAAAGAAGTGCTGAGAGTTGACGCCATTGCACTTGGTCAAGCGATGCAGCTTACCAATATATTAAGAGATGTAGGGGAGGATCTCACGCGTGATCGAATCTATCTTCCTATCAATAGATTGGAAGAGGCTGGCTATTCTATTCATGAACTTCAGCAGCATGTCGTCAACAAGGCCCTCATCTCCGTCTGGGAGGATATCGCTGCAAAAGCGGAACGCCTATACGAACAGGCATTAAGTACGATAGATCTATATCCGACCCATTCCCGTACGCCAGTAAAAGGTGCTGCCTATCTTTATCGCGCAATCCTCGGCTCAATCCGTAAGAAACACTACTCAGTTTTCAAGACCAAGCATTATGTTTCAAACGATGAAAAGCAACAAATCATATCACAAATATAAAACAAATAATGACCCAGCCGTTCCTTGACAATTGGAGCGGAAGGTCGTTTTTTTTTGGCTACCTTGAAAGCAAATATGTATTCTGTTTAACTCCCTGCTGATTTCCGTTCCAGGTGTTCGCTTTCCGCGGGGCGGTGCTTGAGCCTCCTCGGCCTTGCCTGCAGGGTCTCAAGTCAACCGCCCCTGTTGATTGGAGTCTCACACCCTGCACTCCAATCAACAGGGGCGGCAGGTAATGCATAGCGTCTCCACTGTATTTTCGTATTTTCATTTCTCATGGTGTATATCTTTTAAATGAGGGTCTTTGTTAAAAATGGTGTTGATTTTCTGTATCTAGCTGTTGATTGGAGCAATAGGCGAAGACTCCTGCGGGAGGAAGCGTTTAGTTGAGACCCCACAGGCGAAGCCGAGGAGGCTCAACAAACGCCCCGCGGAAAGCGCAGCCTAGTGCGGAAATCAACAGCGGTGTTTAAAGAAGACTGTTTTATATGCATCATTACTGCTATATAAAATGAGGATAAATAACACCTATTTTATAGAAAAATATGGTATGATTAGGTAAATAATTATGGATGAAAATTGGCTGGTTGAGGTGGGGTGGATAAAATGAAGCTCAAAACACTTTTGTATCTTTCATCTTCTGTCATAGCTTTATTAGTAGTGAATCTAGTGGATAAGTATTATGATGAAATGTCCTTATTGGTCAGCTTTGGATTGCTATTGGTGATTCATTTTATCCTATTCTACTTGATCGATGTCATTTTACAGAAGAAAGAAAGAGCTGTTGGAAAGGGTACGGGGATCACCTACATCTTCTTTCTTTTCTGTGCTTCGATTTCAATTGTCTACTTGATATGATAAAAAGGCTGCAGCGCCCTGTAAAAGGAGTGACTGCAGCCTTTACTATGCATTCCATTCTCTGACAATCGCGTCCGCCACATTCATCCCGGATAATGTAACCATCGGCGAACCGCCGCCTGGATGGGTGGAGCCTCCTACAAAGTAGAGGTTACCGATATCTTGAGCTTTGTTCCTTGGACGGAAGAAAGCATCCTTTTTCCTGTTGGAAGCGACACCATACAAAGCCCCTTTATAGGCTCCAAATTGGGATTGTATATCTTCTGGCGTTATCAGTTTTTCCTCCAAGATTTGGCCGTTGATGGATACACCCTGCTTCTCCAAGGTCTTATAAATTAGCTCCTTGTATCTTTCCGAAAAACCATCCCTTACACTTTCCTTCTTTACTGCAGGGGCATTCGCCAAAATGAAGAGATTGTCTCCGCTTGGACCTTTTTCCGGCTCTGTAACAGAGGAATTGCTTATGTAGATAGTAGGACTTTCAGGATATTTCCTTTCTACAAAAAGTTCCTTGAACTCTCTTTCATAGTCGGAGGAAAAATAGACCGTATGATGAAGCAGCTGTTTATTTCGTGTGTTCAGGCTGACAAGGGCAACAAATGCAGAAATGGACGGTTCAAAGGAGGCGGCTTTTCGGTCTGAAAAACGTGGGCGGTCCTTTTCCTCTACAAGCGCAGGATATGCTGCAAGCAAATCGGCATTCATGACAACCAAGTCGCATGGGAAGGTTTCCCCATCTGCGACTTCTACTGCTACCGCCTTGCCATTTTTGACTTGTATACTTGTCACTCGGCAGTCTGTACGAATCGTCACACCTGAAATCTTTGCGACTTTCTCAAAAGCTTCAGCAATTTTCCAGTTCCCGCCCCTCGTGTAATAAACCCCTTCCACAAGCTCCAAATAAGCGATCAAGGCAAATGTTGCAGGAGATATATAAGGGGATGAGCCTATATAAGTGGCATAGCGGTCAAGGGCCTGCAAAATAAATGGATCCGAAAAATACCTGCGATAGAAATGGTGCAGCGATTGCAGGGGACGAACCCTGGCAAAGGCGGTGCCAAGGCCTGGTGACAGGTAATCCGTGTTGGATGTAAAGCTTTTACGGAAAAATTGCGAACTTCCAAGCTGGTAGAGTCTTGTAATTTCTTTGATAAAGGATTCATAGTTCTTCGCACCTGTCGGATCCAACCTACTTAACTGATCCTTCATCTTTTCCTGATCAGAACTGAAATCAAGAACCTTTCCATCAGAAGAGATGTTTCTGGTGTGGGTGTTCAGTTTGATGAAATTCAGATACTCATCGGGATTCTCCCCGCTAAGCCTGATGACCTCGCGGAACACTTCCGGCATGGTAATGGTATTCGGTCCAAAATCGAAATGCGCGTCGCCGAGATTTACCTGCATCAGCTTTCCGCCAAGATGACGATTCTTTTCAAGGAGTGTTACGTCAAAACCTTTCGCTGCAAGGGAAATGGCAGAGGATAGTCCACCAAGCCCTCCTCCGATTACCACAACCTTCTTCATTTATATGCACGTCCTTTCCATAGGTAATGTTCTTTTTTCAAGCTTTTCCACATGGAAGCATGCATGATGACCATAAAAGCGAGTGCGCTTAGAGGCAGTAGCAGACAAAGAAAGGCTTTTTGCTTTGTTTGCAGATCTACATAGAGCTTTTGAATCCATATAAGTAATAATGGGAGGATATACCAGTATCCGTAGTATGGAGCAAGTAAAGCCAATGGCAAGGGTAAGAAATAAAAGATCGAATAAAAAATCGTTAATCCAGCCACAATCCAAGGTGATCTTCCTATTCCGATATAGATATTCTTTAAAAAGCCTGACCACACCTCTTCATTGGTCTCATACATATGGCATGTCACATACGAAGTTGGATTTACCAGTTTTACTGCAAAACCGTGCTGTTTCATCACTCTTGCCAGATGGACATCTTCGACAATGGAGTCCCATACTGCGCGATGCCCTCCAACAGCAAGATAGGCGTTCCGCTCAAAAAACATGAAAGCGCCATGTGCTGCTGTGGCCTGTTTGTAGCCGGAATAATTGGCTAGGGCCAAGGGTAGATGAAGCCAAATGACAAAATGCTGCATGGGAACAAGCAATTTGCTTAACCACGAGGTTACGGGGAAACGTGGGAAGCCAGTGACGAGCTTTACCTTTTCTTGTTCGAAAAAAGGTAGAAAGTTCTCAATAGTATCTGGGTTCAGTCTTGCATCTGCATCGAGGAAAAGTAGAAAGTCCCCGGATGCATTCTCAGACAATTGATGGCAAGCATGCACTTTACCTGCCCACCCCTTTTTTAATGGTACCCCTTCTATAAGGCGGAAACGTTTATCATTCAACGTCTGAGCTTTTGCCAGGGTGAGAGTGGAGTCTGAGGAATGATCATCCAAAAGGATGCATTCAACCTTAGCGTAGGTAAGCTTTTGCAGATTTTGAATCAGGGGGATGACATTCCTCTCTTCGTCTCTCATGGGAACCAATATGGACACTAGTGGTGTATAATCCGGGATAGGTTTCTGGAACCGGGGAAAAAGAGGCCGTTTACCATCATCCCTATTAACGAAAGGAGAAGAAAAACTGATAAGAATATGACGAGTTGCTCCATTGTATTTCCCCTCCAGGCTATAAAAGATTCTCAAAATCACCCGTGTTTTCCATGATCACGTCGTGTTTTAATTGATCCAGATGATTTGTAAATAACCCCTCCAGGGCAATATTCTTCTCTTTGGATGAATTCCCAGGCAGATCAGTTGCCGTTATCGCACCGGATACTCTGATATGAATGTCGGGCTTTCGCTCTCTCCCGAAAGAATAGTAGAGGCATACAGGTACGATTGGTATGCTAGTGTTTTTGACAATATGAAGGGCACCTGACAGAAATCCCAAGGGCCGAATTTCCTGATGCCGTTCGTCTCCTTGGGGGAATAGCCACAACGTCTTGTTTTCTTGTAATCTTTCTTTTGCGTACTGCAGCGAAAGCACAATATCCTTAGGGTTCTGCCGATTGACGGAGAATGCCCCGATATTACGGAAAAAAGGGTAGTCCTTGATTCCCTTTTCGTGCATCATTACATAGCTCTCCTGCTTGATGATGTGGCGATTCAGGTGGAAGACTACCAGCGCGTCCCACCATGTACTATGATTGACGACAAATAAGCATGGGGAGGAAGGAATGGGTACGTCTGCTCCTTTGGAAAAAAACATTCCCCGAAAATGAAACTTTAAGAAACGCCTATTGAACTGATCAAATAAATAGTCAAATGCTCTGCTTTTTTTTGCTGGTATCATGAATGAACTCCTTGTTTTTTTTCGTTCCGGCATAAAGGAGGAGGGCAGGTATGACTGTAGCGAAGAACGCCAGATATAATTGCGAGGATAATGCAATCATGCAAAACATGCCCACCATCAGTCCGTATAGTACATACATATTCTTTTCCCAATAAGCATTCTCCTTTGAAGAAGTATGGGAAGTGAAAAGCAGTAGCATCAGATGGAAAAGTAGGGACAAACCAAACCAGCTGTAGAAATTGAACATAGGGATGTTATAGTAAAAGCTTTCTCCACTCCAGATCCAATATTCCTTTGCAATAAATGCGACGGGGTCGATGATCAAATCGAGCACTACTGTTGCCACGGCTGCCACAACAGCTTTCCACCATAAAGGGGAAGCAGGGAGGATGCGAAGGGCAATTACATGTGATGTAGCAATAACCATCACCCATGCAAAACCGATTGTGATTGGCACATCAAAAAGCATCGGGCCAAAATAGGAGTTGTAATAATAGTCTCCGAACAGGAATCCATACTTGACGCCAATGTGCTCTGCAGCAATGGAAGAAAAAAAGACGATAAAAGTGAAGAGCAGCCCGAAGATTTTATAGTTTTTGAAAAAATAAATCGCACCTAGTGAGCCTGCTGTCACAAGAAATACCACATTCGCCCACTCCAGCCAAGAAGGGAGAAGATCGAATGTTAACAGAATCACTCCGCATATGTACCATAGAATAAAAAAACGAAAGACATTCCTCTCCCATTTACTGACCATTTACTATCACCTCTAGGGGAATTATACCACTTTGATTGAATGTTTGTATATGTTTTGTATACATCAAAAAAGCGATCCAAACGGAATGGATCGCCATTGTCGATTACGATGATTGACTTAATTTTTTCATGTTAAACTTGCTTGGCTTTCTGTTTGGTGCTTCCCAGGTTGTTTAACCGGTGGACAAGACCCGTTCCGAATTCCGGTGCAGAGCTGTTATCAGAGAAGACCGATTCTCTGAGCTCGTATGCGGAGGAACCGTGCTCAGCAAAATCAAGACCTGAAATTTCTTCTTCCTTTGTAACGCGGATACTGGCGAAGCGGGTAACAAGGAAAAGGAAAGCGGCTACTGTTGCTACGGTCCATGCTATTACCGCCAAGATACCTATTGCCTGAATTCCCAATTGACTCGCACCGCCGCCATAGAAAAGTCCGGTTGAAGTGGAGAATAATCCAACAGCAAGTGTACCCCAAATGCCGCACACTCCATGAACTGCAATGGCCCCTACAGGATCATCCAGTTTTAACACTCTGTCAATGAAGGAAACCGATTCAACCAGAATCACACCTGCGATTATACCGATTATGATGGCGCCAATCGGTGAAACATCACCGGTACCTGCAGTGATCCCTACCAAACCTGCCAATGCTCCGTTCAGCGTAAGGGAAGCATCCACTCGCTTATAGCGCAACTGAGAATAAAAAGCGGAGGCGATTACACCTGCAGAAGCCGATAATAGGGTGGTCGTAATGACATGTGGGATAAGCTCGGGATCAGCAGCCAGCGTGCTCCCACCGTTAAATCCGAACCATCCGAACCAAAGAATGAAAACTCCCAGTGCACCTAAAGGGATATTATGGCCCGAAATGACATTCACTTTGCCGTTTGAATATTTGCCAAGTCTGGCGCCTAAGAATCGGACCGCCACAACAGCACCGAGCGCTCCAGTCAGATGCACGACCGTGGATCCCGCAAAGTCAGTGAAGCCCATTTCCGATAGCCAGCCTCCGCCCCATACCCAATGTCCTACAACTGGATAGATTAAAGCTGTCATCACAACCGTGATAAGAATATAACTGCTAAGCTTCATTCTTTCTGCCACTGCCCCGGAGATAATTGTTGCGCATGTGGCAGCAAACATTGCCTGGAAGACGAAGAAGCCGATGTCCCCTTCACGTCCTGAAAGAAAGAAGCCTTCTGTCCCTATGAAGCCTCCTGAAGATGAGCCGAACATAAAGGCATATCCCACAGCCAAATAGAGGATGGAACCGATGGAAATGGTAAGAAAGTTTTTCATCAGGATATTAAGAGAGTTCTTGGAACGTGTAAACCCTGACTCCACCATCGCAAACCCTGCATGCATAAAGAATACGAGCAATGCACCAATCATGATCCAAACCATATCCATGGAAATACTCAATGTTTCCACTGTCGGAGCTTGGGCATGTGCCGTAGAACCAAGCAATAAGCCGCCTGTCATCAATAAACCGATTTTCTTTTTCATATAGATCAACCCTTTCTGTAATGGTTAGATAATTGCAAGTTTGCCAGTTTCCCCAGTACGAATACGAATAGCATCTTCGATATGGTAGATAAATATTTTTCCGTCTCCTACAGAATTGGTGCTGCATGTTTCCTGGATGATCTGGACGATTTCATCGACAAACTCCGCTTCTACGACCATTTCGACTTTTACTTTCGGGAGAAGTTTAATTTCAAACGTATTGCCCCGGAACACACCCTGCTGTCCTTTTTGCTGACCGCATCCTGCCACCTCGGAAACGGTCAGGCCGTTTATCCCTACTTCCTCGAGGCGTTCACGAAGGCTGCGAAATGTTTCTGGACGAATGATTGCTTCCACCTTTTTCATTATCATCTCTCCTTTATATCCAATGTTATATTTCCTAACATCATATGGTATGTTTATTATCATATTTCATATTCATTCACTTTGCAATACGAATTTTCGAAAAATTCAGTCGAAAGCGTTTACAACTGTGTAAGGAATCCTGACAATCATTTGGAAACATTAAAAAACACCCCCCTATATAAGGGAGTGCATCTGTTATTTGTATTCTATTAAGAAGCATTTTTCGATTCTGATACAACAAAAGATTTATTTACCCAGACTTTTGACCTCCAGCGTCGAAGCATGATCAGGCCTCTGAGCCATTCATCCATGATCATGGCAATCCAAACACCAACTAGCCCTAGTCCGAAATGGATTCCAAGCACATAGGAGACTGTTACGGCTATACCCCACATGGATAGGATTCCAACATAAACAGGGAACTTTACATCCCCTGCAGCACGCAGCGAGCTGATGACCACCAAATTAAAGGAGCGGCCGGGCTCCAATATGATCGTAAGGAGAATCAAGGTGCCTCCAAGTGTGATAATATCAGGATTCGTAGTGAAAAATCCTAAAAGGGTATCAGAAAATATCGCAATCGGTACCGCGGTAAGGATGCTTATCAAAATTGCCAAACGCAAGCTTTTTATGCATCGATTATAGGCATCCTCTATATTGCCCGCGCCGATCTGGTGGCCAATCATGATTTGCGTACCTTGACCGATGGCAACACCGAAGAGGAAAATGAACATCATCAAGCTTTGTGCATATACCTTGGTGGTTAACGCTTCCGTTCCGATCATCACGATGAAAAAGGTGATGACGATCTGGGAGGTATTATAGGAAAGATGCTCTCCCGCTGAAGGAATGCCGATTTTCAAAAGATTTTTCAAATGGTCCACCGGTAGTTGGAAAATTCTTTTGAAAGGAAGTGGCTCTTCAATCCGTTTAAATAGCAAGACTGAAATGACGATAAGCCCAAGTGCGCGGCTCACAACGGTCGAAAGGGCAACTCCCTCCACTCCGAGTACAGGAATTCCGAATGGCCCGAAAATGAACAGGTAATTACCGACGACATTCAGGATGTTCATTCCAATCGTTACATACATGGCATCCCGGGTAAATCCGTAGCTTCTGATAGTGGCTCCCATTGTAATGACAAGTGCCTGGACAAATGAGAATACCCCAACGATTTTCAGGTAGGAATCAGCCTCTGCCAGGAGCTCCGGAGGAAGATTCATTAGCAACAGTAATTGTGAACTGAATCCAAAAACGATCAGGCTTATGACAATACTGAACACAAGGTTGGCCCCGAGGGATACTACGGTCACTTCAGAGGCTAGGGTTCTATTTTTTGCCCCGAGGTACTGAGCGACCAGAATGGATGTACCCGTAGCAATAAAGCCGAACATGACAATAAGCATGAAAAGCAGTTGATTCGCAACTCCGACGGCGGCTACTGAGTCATCAGAGTACTGGCTCAGCATCAGGATATCTGCATTTCCCATTACCATATGCAATAATACTTCTATGAAAATTGGCCAGGTTAAGGCGAAAAGGGTCAATTTTTTCGTGTTTATTTCTTTCATTACGTTACTCCTTTTGATGATTCCGACATAAAACAATTTATAGTTTAACCGGATTTTATTATAATAGAAAGAGATGATTTCGATACTTATTGGAGTATTACGACTTGAGGTGTAAAGAATGTCAATGATTGCGCTTTCGATTCCTCCTTTCCCGACTTTTATCAGAGGGGGAGAATTCACCTTCCAGAAGGGGAAGAGCCACTTTTCCAGAGTGTTTACCGTCTTTGATCTGCTATATGTAACAAAAGGAACACTCTATATGCAGGAAGATGAAGAAAAATTTGAAGTGAAAGAGGGCCAGTATGTAATTTTGGTTCCGGGAAAAAGGCATACCGGATACAAAGGATGTGATGAGGATACCACGTATTTCTGGCTTCACTTTGTCATTCCGAATGATGAGTATCAAGTAGTGGACACAAAGGAATTAGATTGGTCCTATGTCTATAAAAAGGAGCCGACATTCATTGAACCTGGCCACTATCGGTTTCACATCCCGCAGTATGCCGAGGTGAAAAGAAGAGAGATTGTGGAACAGCAGCTTGAAAATATGCTGAGTATCAGTGACGGGGATGCACATCTACCGGATGACTATCTGAAGCAGCAGATCTATTTTTCGGAATTCATTTTACAGCTTCAAAAAGAAGCGTTTTCCATCCCCAGCGCGACAGAAAAGGTATGTGAGCTGGCCATGAAGCTGATACAGGAAAACTATCAGAGTCCTATAAGCATGACATGGTTGAAGGAAGAGTTGAATTTTCACCCGGATTACATCACAAGATGCATGCAAAAAACGATAGGGATCAGCCCTGTACAATATTTGACCCATTTCAGGTTGCATCAGGCAAAACGACTGCTGGTGGAAACGGAATATAAAGTATCCACGATTTCTCGCGAAGTAGGCATAGAGGATGTCACCTACTTTTCCAAGCTGTTTAAAAAGATGGAAGGGACGACGCCGATGGAATATAGGAGACTGGTTCATCGGAAATAGGTTGACCGTGGGTAAAATTAAAAAAGCCTCATCCGCAAGCAGCGATGCATGCAGATAAGGCTTTTTTCACTAATACTTATTTATAAGATAAAATCTGAAAACCGTATGCAGGAAGCTTTGCCTGCAGGATCTCTGCATCAGCAGCAAACTCCTCATCGTTCCAAATATCATGCAACACTTTTCCTTGAGTCCCATCAGGCAGAGTCACAACCAATTCCTGATCACTGTTATTAACGATGAACAAGATTGTTTCGTCATCTGATGTTTTTTCGTACATCACGTGATTGGTGTCATTGCTCGCTTGGATAAATCGTATGTCCCCGTGGTTCCCGAATGTCGCACGCTCTTTTCTAAGGTGGGTAAGCTTTTTCACGAAAGCAAACATGTCTTCGTCCTGATCCTCTTTATCCCAGATCATACACTTGCGGCAACCGGGATCTTGCTCGCCGGTCATGCTGATTTCGTCTCCATAGTAAATGCAAGGTGCACCGATGAAGGAAAGCTGGAATAGGAATAAAAGCTTCAACTTGTTCTTGTCATCGTCACAAATCGTTAGGATTCGTGGAGTGTCATGGCTTCCAAGTAAATTGAAGGCTACCTCATTTACGTTCTTAGGATAAGAGTGGAGAACTTTCGTAATGGAATGAGCGAAATCCTCCGCTTTTGTATTGTTTTTTGCAAGATAATCCAATGTTGCAGTTGTAAAAGGATAGTTCATGACTGCATCAAACTGGTCGCCTTGCAGCCAAGGCATGGAATCGTGCCAGATTTCCCCTAAGATATAGACATCTTCTTTTTCAGCTTTCACTGCTTGTCTGAATTCTCTCCAGAACTGGTGGTCCACTTCATTTGCTACGTCCAGTCTCCAGCCGTCGATGTTGAACTCTCTTACCCAGTAGCGTCCCACTTCAAGTAAATAGTCTTTCACTTCCTGGTTTTCCGTATTTAATTTGGGCATATCCGATACGAAGGCAAATGCGTCATAGTTCGGCTTTGGCTTCGTTTGAACCGGGAAGTCCCAAATGTGGAACCAATCTTTATACTTGGAAGACTCTCCATTTTGCAATACATCCTGGAAGGGGGCCCAGTAGTATCCGCTATGGTTGAATACCGCATCGAGCATTACCTTGATGCCATGTTCGTGACAGATTTCTACCAGTTTTTTGAATGTCTCTTTATCTCCGAATTGAGGATCGATTTCCATATAATCGATCGTATCGTATTTATGGTTGGAACGTGCTTTGAAGATAGGAGTAAAATAGATTCCCGTTATTCCGAGGTCCACAAGATGATCGATATGCTCGATAACTCCTTCGAAATCCCCGCCAAACAAGTTGGTTGTAGTAGGTTCAGTACTTCCCCAAGGAAGAGCACCCTCAGGATCATTATCCACATTCCCGTTTGCAAACCTTTCAGGGAAAATTTGATACCAGATAGTATCCTTTGCCCATGAAGGTGCACGGAACACATCCGCTTTATTCAAGAAAGGAAAACAGAAGTATAGACCGCAATCCTTCGGTTCTTCTTCATAGAATCCTTTTTCTGTAAGTGTCAGATTTTCTTCCTTTGAAGTAAGGGAGAAACCGTAGCGGAGCCTTCTGAATTCAGGGGATACTTCTGCTAGCCAATAGTCATATAGATCATCTGAGCCTGATTTTGTCATAGGTGTTTTCGTCGAGATCCATTCGGAATTTTCCCATACATATGGATCACCATGGATCAATTCCACCGAATCTACATCATTCTTCTTTGTCTGAAGACGAATGTGAAGAGTGGTGTCGTTGTATGCGTATGCAAAATTGTTTTTAGGGCGATGGTAGATCGCTTCTTTCAGCATCATGTATTCAACCTCTCCTTTATGCAATCGCTTGCATCTAATGTGAGAAAAAAATGGTTGAAATAGCTTCATTGCCATTTTATTCAACATAACCTTATGTCAAATTGAAATCGTTGTCAATGAAAAGCAGAGCAGAACTGGAGATGCGGTGAAAATGTGTTGGACAATCCTCTGGATGATTCATTATCAAAATGATAGGAAGCCATGTGTATCAATGGTTTATCGATAGATACATAGTTTTGAAGAAGTTCATCTCTATAAATATATCAAATTTTTTTAAAAAACAGGTTGTCAATTGGGCGATTACATGTATAATAAAAAGTGAAAGTTGTGCAATCGTTTTCACGAAAATGTAAGCGCTATATGATTTCGCTTACATAATAATGCAACCGCTTGTACAAACTAGTAAAAGACATACTTAAATGACGGAGGGGTCAATATGAAGAAGTTCCTAGTAATGTTAATGGTTGCGGTTCTTGCTCTAGGCGTTCTTGCTGCTTGTGGTCCACAGCGTGACAGAAACGCTGGAGAAGGCAACGGCAATGCTGCAAACAATGGTGAAGGCACGACAACTGAAGGTGTAGAAAAACCAGAAAAGCTTACAGTTTGGGTAAATGATCAGGAAGAACAAAAAGCTGCTCTACAAGAAATTTTTGATGCTTACACGGAAGAAACTGGAATTAAAGTAGAAGCTACTGGAATTTCCATGCTTGACCAAATCGAAGTATTAGCGCTTGACGCTCCATCTGGAAAAGGTCCAGATATTTTCTTCCAACCACACGATCGTATCGGTGATATCGCTCTTCAAGGTTTAGCTGATCCTATCGACTTAGGTGAAGATGCTGCGAAATACAGCGAAGCAGCTATGGACGCAGTAACTGTTGACGGAGAAGTATACGGTGTACCTCATGTTATCGAAACTTACGGATTATTCTACAATAAAGACCTAGTATCTGCTGAAGAAGTTGCTACTATGGAAGGTTTAATGAAAGTTGCTGCTGATCAAACTGATCAAGGTGCAGACAAATACGGATTTTTAATGGAAGCTACTAACTTCTATTTCATCTATCCTTTCTTCGCTGGTAACGGTGGATATGTATTCAAGAACGATGGTTCTGGCTTCGATGCTAAAGACATCGGTCTTGCTAACGAAGGTGCAGTTGAAGGTGGAGAATTGGTACAATCTTGGTTCTCTAATGGCTATATCCCGAAAGAAATCAATGGAGACATCATGAATGGTCTATTCACGGATGGAAAAGTTGCTTCTGTCATCACAGGTCCTTGGAATATCCCAACTTATAAAGAAGCTTTAGGGGACAAATTAGGTACTGCAACATTACCTAAGCTTGACAATGGCGATGTTCCTAAATCTTTCGTTGGTGTTAAGACTTGGATGCTGAGCTCTTACTCTGAAAACCAAGAGTGGGCCATCGACTTGATGAAGTTCGTAACTAACTACGACAATGCAATGAAATACTACTCTGCTGCTGGTGAAATGCCTGCCCTTCAAGAAGCTCTTGACAGTGATGAAATCGCTAACGATGAGTTAATCGGTGCATTCGCTGAGCAAACTCAATACGGTGAGCCAATGCCAAACATTCCACAAATGCAACAAGTTTGGGAGCCGATGGGTTCTGCACTTCAATTCATCGCAAACGGTGACAACGTTGCAGACGTTCTAGCTGAAGCGAAACAACAAATTGAAGATAATATTGCTGCAAGTGGAGCACAGTAACAATTAAGAGTTAGAAGTTGGTGGATAGATGAAGCTTGAAGCTTGTCTATCCACTATTATTCTTTAAGAAGGAGGATCTGCTATGCCTGAGACAGCAACAACTACAATGCGGAAACATAACCCGACCTTAGCCATGATCCTTTCCATTTTGTTTGCAGGGTTAGGTCAACTGTATAACCGCAGATATGCGAAAGGTATTGCATTCATTATCATCGAGGCTTCATTTTTAATTACATTCTGGAACTTTCTTTCCTGGGGATACTGGGGAATTTTTACACTAGGTGAAATTCCAAAAGTTGACCACTCCATCTTTTTATTGATACAAGGTTTAATCTCGATTATCCTTACTGTTTTTGCGGCTGCATTATACTATTTAAATGTCATGGATGCTCGCAATAATGCAATCGATATCAAAAATGGAAAAGAAAAACCATCCGTCAGAGAAGGCTTGAAGAACTTCTATGACACTGGATTCCCTTATTTCATGGTAATACCAGGACTTATTATGCTTGTTTTCATCGTTGTATTACCATTATTTTTTATGGTGTCCCTGGCTTTTACGGACTACAATTTATATAATTCTCCACCTAGGAATTTATTGAGCTGGGTAGGATTTCAGAACTTCACTAATCTGGTATCGATTCCACTTTGGAAATCCACATTCCTTAGCGTATTCTCCTGGACGATTGTATGGACTGTTGTCGCAACTACAGCTCAAATTGCTTTAGGTCTTTTCTTAGCGTTGCTTGTTAACGACCCCCGTGTTAAATATAAACGCTTAATTCGTACAATTTTAATATTACCTTGGGCAGTACCTGCATTTGTTACCATTCTGATCTTCGCGGCAATGTTCAATGATCGTTTTGGAGCAATCAACCGTGATATCTTGGGAACAATCGGCATGGCTCTACCGTGGTTGACTGATCCATTCTATACAAAAATTGCAATAATCATGATACAGACATGGCTTGGCTTCCCATTTGTTTTTGCACTATTTACCGGAGTCCTTCAAAGTATTTCAAAAGACTGGTATGAAGCGGCAGATGTAGATGGAGGAACACGCTTTCAGAAATTCCGTTACATTACGATGCCACACATTCTTTTTGCGACTGCTCCGTTACTTATCATGCAGTATGCTGGAAACTTCAATAACTTTAATATCATCTATCTATTTAACCAAGGTGGGCCGGCGGTACGTGGACAAAATGCTGGCGGATCGGATATCCTTATCTCCTGGGTTTACAAATTAACGTTCGAGACGAATAACTACAATATGGCCGCAGCAATATCCATTCTGTTAGGTTTGATAGTTGCTGGATTCGCTATCTTCCAGTTCCGACGCACTCGTTCGTTCAAAGAGGAGGGTAATATCTAATGAACGCTAAAACCAAATCAAAACTCGAAGTATCTTTCATCTATCTATTTATTGGGTTCATGTTCATCATTATTGCCTACCCGTTATTATGGACGATAGGGTTATCACTGAATCCGGGTACTAGTCTTTATTCCGCATCAATGATACCTGAAAACTGGTCATTAGTTCATTACAAATGGCTCTTTACTTCTCCTCAAAGTGATTATTTACTTTGGTATAAAAACAGTATTATGGTAGCTGTAGCTAATTCGTTCTTTTCCGTATTAGTGACTTCCTTTGTAGCTTATGCATTTTCACGTTACCGTTTCCGTGGAAGAACTTATGGTTTATATGCGTTTTTGCTATTGCAAATGTTCCCGGCATTAATGGCTATGGTTGCAATCTATATCCTTTTAAATCTGATTGGATTGGATGATTCTTTGATTGGATTAACCTTAGTTTATATTGGTGGTCAGATACCATTCAATGCATGGCTTGTAAAAGGCTACTTTGATACAATTCCAAAAGAATTGGATGAAGCTGCACGCATGGATGGTGCAGGTCACTTTGGCGTGTTTTTCAGAATCATGCTGCCACTTGCAAAACCTATCTTGGCGGTAGTTGCATTGTTTAACTTTATGGCACCTTTCACGGACTTCCTATTACCACGAATCATTTTAAGAAGTCCAGAGAAGTTTACTCTTGCATTAGGGCTATTCAACTTTATTGCCGATAAGTTTGCCAACAACTTTACCCGATTTGCAGCAGGTTCCATACTTATCGCAATCCCGATTGCGTTGATGTTCCTATTCCTGCAGCGTTATCTGATTGCGGGATTAACTGCCGGTGGTACAAAAGGATAATAATAGTATATAATCGTTTATGGAAAGCAAAGGTTCTTTTAATTGAAGGAACATATAGCGAAACTACTAAAACGATTTAAGGGAGGGAAGCGGAATTGATGAAAAGAGTGATGGGGCTCATTCTCATTCCGTTTCTTCTTTTTTCTGCATGGTTCGTACAACCAGTTCAACCTGTAAAAGCTGAAAAAGAAGAACACGCATGGCAAGATGAGATGATCTATTTTATTATGATTGACCGCTTTAACAATGGAGACACTACTAATGATTTCACTGTGGACCGAGATGATCCGAAAGCCTATCATGGCGGGGACTTTCGTGGAATTATAGAAAAGCTTGATTATATCAAGGACATGGGGTTTACCGCATTATGGCTGACACCCATTGTGAAAAATGAGGATAAGGGCTACCACGGCTACTGGACAGAGGACTTCTATGATACCGAAGAGCATTTTGGAACGATAGAAGAATTCAAAGAGCTTGTAAAAGAAGCGCACAAACGTGACATTAAAATCATTGTGGATATCGTGGTGAACCATACAGGCTATCAACATGCCTGGTTAAAGGAACCCGACAAAGCTGATTGGTTTCATCCAAAGAAGGATGTAAGAGACTGGGAGGACCAGGATGAGGTAGAGAATGGCTGGATCTATGGCTTGCCTGACTTGAACCAGGAAAATCCCGAGACTCGTCAGTATTTACTGGATATGGCTAAATGGTGGATTGAAGAAACTAATATCGATGGCTATCGACTGGATACCGTTAAACATGTCCCGAAGGAATTCTGGACTGAATTCGCACAGGAAATGAAATCCGTTAAGGAAGACTTCTTTTTAATAGGAGAAGTCTGGAATGATGATCCACGTTATGTGGCTTCATATGAGGAAACGGGAATCGATTCATTCGTGGATTTTCCTACTTATAATGAAATAACTCGTGTATTCTCAGCACCTGATCAGTCCCTGAGCAGATTGGATACGGTATGGGCACATAACCAGAACTTCTACTCCAATCCATATGTCATGGGGAAATTCATCGATAATCATGATGTGGAGCGCTTTACAAGAGAAGCAATCAAGAAAAAACAGTATCCGCCTGCAAGAATAAAGCAGGCACTCGCATATCTCTATACAGCTCCTGGTATTCCAATCGTGTATTATGGTACGGAAATTGCTCTGGATGGCGGACCGGATCCGGATAACCGCCGTGATATGAACTTCCGTTCGGAGCAAGAGATTGTGGACTATGTAACCAAGCTTGCAGAACTGAGAAGCAGCATGCCGACATTGACACATGGAAGCTTTGAAATGCTCTATGAAGAAGGCGGTATGGCCGTTTTCAAGCGTGAATATGAGAAAGAAACGACTATTATTGCACTAAATAATACAACAGGCACTCAAGTTGCCCCAATTAAACAGGACATGATTGGTGAAGAGCTTGAGCTTCGCGGCACCCTGAGTGATGAGCTGGTCCGCAATAGCGACGGCGAATACTTGATCAGCCTGGACCGTGAAACCGCGGAGATATACACGGTAAGCGAGGATTCAGGTATGAATGTTCCATTCGTTGGAGCAATGGCACTTATATACGGTGGCTTTATCGCATTCATTGTGGCTGCTGTAGTCCGACGCAGAAAAAAGAAAGAATAACTTTTTGTGGATACATTTTCATTTATTGAAGATGTTCCATGTTGATAAATGTATCCGTTTACAATTTTTTAGTTTCATTTCAAAAGGGAGGGGATAGGTGCATGGCAGTTACGATAAAAGATGTAGCAAAGATTGCCAATGTTGCACCTTCCACAGTTTCTCGCGTGATCGCGAACAGTCCGCGCATAAGTGAAAAAACAAAAAAACGCGTGAGAGAAGCAATGGAAGAGCTTGGGTATCATCCAAACTTTATCGCTAGGAGTCTGGCAAACCAAACCACACAGGTTATTGGTCTTGTGATGCCGGCTTCAGCTGATAAAACATTTCAAAATCCTTTTTTTCCGGAAGTGCTAAGGGGAATAAGTACGGCCGCACACGAAAAGCAGTATGCACTTCAAATGTCCACCGGGGAAACAGCAAACGAAATTCTCGACGGTGTGATGCAGATGGTGCAGGGACGCCGAGTAGACGGGATCATTCTGCTGTACTCAGCAGTTGAGGATAAAATAATCAAGTATTTGCAAAAAGAGTGTTTTCCGTTTGTCGTGATTGGGAAGCCTTTTGAGCAAGTTGAAGAGATTACACATGTAGACAATGACAATTACCGGGCAGCCAAAGAAGCGACCGAGCATCTGATAGACCTTGGGCACAAGCGTGTGGCATTTGTCGGAGGAAGCATCCAGCTTGTGGTGACAATCGACCGACTTCTGGGGTATGAAAAAGCGTTGCGCACAGCGGACATTCCTTACAAGGATGAATACATTATCCACGAGGAATTCCTAAAAGAGGGTGGACAGGAAGCGGTATCCGAACTGCTTAGTTTGGAAGAGCCACCAACGGCCCTCGTGGTAGCCGATGATCTGATGGCATTGGGAATCCTGAATACACTACACGATATGGGAATCGATGTGCCCGAACAGATGTCGATAGTCAGCTTCAACAATGTCCTGTTGGCTGAAGTGGCACGCCCACCTTTGACTTCTGTGGACATCAATATCTTTCAACTTGGGTTTCAGGCAGCGAAAACTCTGATCCAAAAAGTAAAGGATCCAACTGAACCGACGAAACGGATCATCATTCCTCATAGTATGGTAAAGCGCCAAACGTGCAAGGAATACTAATGCAATATAGTGAAAAGCTAGTCTGAATTTCGGACTGGCTTTTTTGTTTTTGAGCGGATGGTTTGGTAGTTTTTTGTTGTAAGAATTTGGGTAATGTTCGATAGAAAGTCAAAAAAGTTCGATAGATCTCAAAAAATGTTCAATAGAGAGCGAAAAAAGTTCAATAGACATTAAAAAAAGTTCGATAGAAACCGAAAAAAAGTTCAATAGGACCCATAGTAACTGAAAATTCAGCTAAGAAAAAGCTTCTCCTGCATGACAGAGAAGCTTTTTCTTCATAACATGCCCTCTATTTCTCTGACCTCTCACCCATTCACAATTTTTCCGCCATTCACATGCAAAATCTGTCCTGTCATATAGGAAGAATCATCACTCGCAAGAAAAACGTAGCTTGGTGCCACCTCTTCCGGTTGTCCAGGTCGCTTCATCGGGGTATTCGCGCCGAAGCTTGCCACCTTGTCGGCTGAAAAAGTGGATGGAATCAATGGCGTCCATATAGGACCTGGCGCAACACCGTTTACCCGGATCCCTTTCCCTACCAGCTGCAGCGCAAGGGATCTTGTGAAGGTAACGATTGCACCTTTGGTCGCTGAATAATCAAGCAAGGTTTCATTCCCCGCATAAGCGGTTACAGATGCGGTATTGATAATGGAACTTCCTCCTGTCAGATAGGGCATTGCCGCTTTTGTCAGATAGAAGAAAGAAAATATATTGGTACGGAACGTCTTTTCCAGCTGTTCAGCAGTGATATCCTCTATTGATTCCTGAGGATGCTGTTCTGCTGCGTTATTCACAAGGATATCCAATTTATTGAAGTTGGATATACATTCATCGATGACCCTCTTACAAAACGATTCCTGTCCTATATCCCCTGAAATCAAAAGGCATTTCCGGCCTTCCTGTTCCACTTGCCTTTTCGTTTCATTTGCATCATTATTTTCACTTAAATAGGCTATCACGACATCGGCACCTTCTTTTGCAAAAAGGATGGCTGCTGCACGCCCGATTCCACTGTCACCCCCGGTAATGATGGCGACTTTCCCTTTGAGCTTTCCACTTCCCTTATAGGAAGAATCCTCGGATTTTGGTGCTGGAACCATTTCAGACTCCAGTCCCGGCTGCTGATTTTGATGCTGGGCAGGCAAGGTTTTCTTTGTTTGATTTGACATGTGGACACCTCCAATAATTCTTTCATATTATTGGGAAAACGCTTATAATTTATCCTAACAAAGCTAGAAGATTACAAGAGGAAATGAGGGGGAACGATGGGGGAGATAATAGTTCGTGAGCCAACAAAGGATGATGCTCCATCAATGATTGAACATAGCAGAAGAGCATATTCAGAAAGCAGGAACCTTCTAACCGCACCTGAAGAATTCACTATTACAGTCGAAGAGGAACTCCGCTGGCTTGCAGATATGAGGGCTAAGAACAATCTCGTACTTGTTGCCGAACAGAATGGTCGGATAATCGGAATGCTGAGTGCGCAAAGGGGATCGAGAAAACGGGTCCAGCACAATTGCCAATTCGGAATCAGCATTCAGGAAGCTTTTTGCAATAACGGGCTAGGTACCAGAATGATCAGGATGCTGCTCGACTGGGCTGCCTTGGATCCGATCATTGAAAAGGTCACCCTGGAAGTTTTCTCACACAATGATAGAGGAATACATGTATATGAAAAGCTCGGTTTCAAGGTGGAAGGCAGAAAAGAAAAGCATGCAAAGTTTGATGATGGGACATATGCAGATGAGTATGTCATGGGCCGATTTGTAAAAGGGAGTGGGAATGAATGAAAAGGTTGGTATGCTTTGGTGATAGCATTACGGCAAATGATTACGACGATGAAGGCCGAGAAAGGTTGACACCTCGGATTGCAAAGGCAATTCCGGATTGGAAGGTTGTGAACAGTGGGATATCTGGGAATACCACTGTCGATGCACTACTGCGAATCAAAGAGGATGTTGTGGACCATCATCCGGACCTAGTCATAGTATTACTTGGAGCCAATGATTCTGCCATTCACCGGAACGTAGACATAGAGTTGTACGAAGAAAACCTGAGAAGGATTACCAGGACGATTGGTCCCGAAAAAACATTATTAATCAGTGCAGCTCCTGTTGTAGAGTCAAGACAGGATGCAAGGAAAAATGAAACGCTTCAAGGGTTTGCAAGTGTGGTTGAAAAGGTTGCAGCTGATACAGGAGCACACTATCTTAACTTTTTTGAAAAGATGAGCGGGCATCCAGGCTATGAGGATTTCCTAACGGAGGACGGATTGCATTTCAATTACAAAGGGTATGAATTTCTATCGGAAGCAATTCTGACAAAATTAAAAAGTATCTAAAAAAGTGCCAGGTACCCTGTGATGGGCCTGGCACTATGTATTTTTTAGCGGTAGTTCACAAACTGCAGATCAATATCAAGGTCTGCAGCTCTTAATGCGGCAATAACCTGCTGCAGGTCATCACGGTTCTTGCCCGTTACGCGCACCTGGTCGTCCTGAATCTGGGTTTTTACTTTCAAGCCGGAATTCTTGATGATGGTGTTGATCTTCTTTGTGTACTCTTTATCAATACCTTGAACCAATGTTCCGCGCTGGCGTACAGCACCTTTGGATGCATCCTCGATTTTACCGTATTGGATATTTTTCGTCGGAACATTGCGTTTGATCATTTTGCTTACCAGGACATCCTTCAGCTGGTCGAGTTTGAACTCACTGTCGGAAAGCAGGACAAGTTCCTCCTTCTCCAGTTTGATGTCACTGACAGAGCCTTTGAAATCAAAGCGGTTTTGAATTTCTTTCAAGGCAATATTGATGGCATTTGTTACTTCTGCTAAATCTACTTTTGAAACAATATCAAAGGAGCTTTCTTTAGCCATGGGAAATCCCTCCATTTAATGTTTAAAATTTTACCAAAAGGCAATAGAATAAAAAAACATCGCATTCTGTTCTTAATTATAGTAGAATGAAGCGGTTTGGACAACTTAATGAAAGTCGGGTACACTTTACATAAGAACGGATGAAAAGGAATGGTAGGAATGGCTTTGGAAACAGGTACAGTTTTGGAATTGACAGTGGATAGGGAAACCCCACTTGGATATATGCTTACGGATGGGGAAGAGACCATCCTGCTTCATAAGAATGAAGCGACAAGGGAACTGCAGCAGGATGAAACTGTTGAGGTCTTTCTTTATTCAGATCAGAAAAGCCGCATTACTGCAACGATGACCATCCCTAAAGGTCTCAATGGCCATGAATGGATGGAAGTGGTGGAGGTTCTGCAAGGGCTTGGCGTTTTTATCAATATCGGAATTGCCAAGGATGCATTGATCCCAGAGGATGATTTGCCGGTATTTGAAGATGTTTGGCCAGAAGTGGGAGACCTGCTGTTATGCCGCGTGAAGACAGATCGCAGGGGCAAATTGATTGGTAAGCTTGCGTCCCAGGATGTCATGCTTGAACGCTCCATCAACGCTCCATCAGACATTGTAAATCAGAATGTCCAAGGGACGATCTATCGACTGCTGAAGGTCGGAAGCTATATGATTACCAATGAGGGATATGTCGGGTTTATTCATCACTCTGAACGAAAGGAAGAGCCGAGATTGGGTGGCATCGTCGAAGGTAGAGTGATTGGTGTGAAGGACGATGGTACCATCAATGTCTCCTTGCTTCCACGAAAACAGGATGCCATGGATGATGATTCCAAAGCGATCTTGGATTACCTGGAGATGCGCGGAGGAGCAATGCCATATAGCGATAAGAGTGCACCGGAGGATATCAAAGAACGTTTCCTGATCAGCAAGGCCGCATTCAAGCGTGCTATGGGGAAACTTCTTAAAGAAGGCCTGATCACGCAGAAGGAAGGCTGGACTTATAAGAAGGAAGAGGAAAAAGGTGAATAGTTTTTGCTGTAATGAAGCGCGAGGTGGTGAACCCGCGCTTTTTTGTATGGGTAGGGGCGGAATTTGTTTGGTGTCGGTTGGTGTCGATATATGTAGATTCGTCGATATCAGAGTGTTTTTCGTGGATATATGAATATTTTCGTTGAAATCACATGTGAAATCGTGGATATATGAATTTTTTCATTGATATACCACTCAAAACCGTTGATATCATAAACACACCAATTCAGAATGTCAGTTAATTCACGGAAATTGCCCTTTTTTATTGTACGGGGCATTAAATGATACAAAAATCAATAAGCCCGGCTCCCAAAAGCCGGGCTTTCCAATTATAGATGATCTGTTTTCTTGGAATATTGACGTTCGCCGTTCTTGCGGCTCTTTTCGCGTTCCATGTTCTTTTCGTGGCGTTTAGCGTTATTGTCTTTCGCTTTTTTATCATTGTCGCTTGTATGTGGCATCAGGATGTACCCCTTTCAAAATAAGGATAGGAATAGGTTATCCAAATGCAGAAGCTACTATGTGCCAGTTAATTATGCTTTGTCATCGTTCAGGAAGAATAACGCAATCGTGCCCGGTCCTGCGTGGGCACCGACTGCTGATCCGATTGTAGTGATCGTGAAATTACTGCATTCAGAGGATTCCTTTATCATCTCTTGAAGTGCAATGGCAGTCACTTCGTCGTCACCGTGGCTGATTCCCACCCGTTGATTGGCAGCGGTGAATCCGTTTCGCTCTTTCATGACTTCAAGCATCCTACGCAGCACTTTTTTTCGGCCGCGGATTTTTTCAAGCGGGATCAGCTTTCCATCCTCCATATGTAGTAAAGGCTTGATATTCAAAAGTCCGCCAACAAATGCAGACGCTTTGCTGACACGGCCGCCTCGAGCCAGATAATCGAGATTATCTACTGTGAATACATGTTCCATATGGGATATGTCATAGACAATATTAGCCAGGATGTCCTCTTTGGAAGCACCATTGGCGGCTAATTCGGATGCATGCTTCACCACAAGGCCCAAACCGAGGGAAGCGCATTTTGTATCAATGATGGTGAGATCGAGGTTCGGATGCTCCTCCATGACCTCTTGCTGCATCAATACAGCTGTTTGATATGTACCTGACAATTCAGAGGAAAAGGCGATATAGATGGCAGTTTGACCTTTTTCTGCAATTTGGATAAAAAGTTCCTTCATCGTGTTAGGGGATGCCTGGGAGGTTTTTATAACCTGTCCTTCCCGCATAGAGTTATATACAGTAGAGGAGTCGATCGTTACCATATCCTCATATTCCGTTTCGCCGAATAAGACTTTCAGAGGAAGTAGTTCTACATGATCCTGGTTAAAAAAGTCTTTTGGTAAGTCGCTGGCACTATCTGCAATGATTTTTATTGTCATTATGTCACCTTCTTTATTATACTTACATCCATGTATTCTTTTTGTTCCCTGCCGTGGAAGATTACTCCTTTTTTTCAGTTTACCTATTAAACGAAAACTCTTCAAGAAAAGAAATCGCAGCAATCGTTTGAAATGGGTAAAAAGAGGAAAAATACATAGAATAAGGCAGTAGGTTGGTTAGGAGGTTATTTAGTCATATGATGATGCAGCAACATGTGAAAAAAGTATTGATCGTATTAATCGGGGCATTTTTGAATGCCATCGCAATGAATTTTTTCTTAATACCCGCAGATGTGTACGCAAGTGGTTTTACAGGGGTGTCGCAGCTGATATTCCGGATATCCGAGGATTATTTTCCGTTTACCATTTCCACAGGTATTTCGTTGTTTCTATTAAATATCCCGGTGACAATATTAGCATGGAAAAAAGTAGGTCGTTCTTTTACCATTTATAGTTTCTTAAGTGTATTCTTGATGTCCCTGTTTCTAGAGATTGTCCCTATCTATAAGGTGAATGATGATATTCTTCTCAATGCAGTATTTGGTGGAGTCATTGCTGCAGTCGGGGTTGGGTTAACTCTGAAGTGGGGGGCTTCTACAGGAGGCTTGGATATTATCGCCATGATCCTTTCACGAATGAAGGACAAGCCTGTTGGAACCTATTTTTTCGCATTGAATGCCGTGATCATTATCACAGCGGGACTTGTGTTCGGCTGGGAAAAAGCGCTCTATACACTTGTGACGCTTTATGCATCAACAAGGGTCATTGATGCGATTCATACACGCCATGAGAAATTGACGGCCATGATTGTCACAAAAAAAGGCAAGGATGTCAAGGATGCGATCCATGCAAAAATGGTTCGTGGAATTACATCTGTCCCTGCTAAGGGTGCATTTACTGGCGAAGACAAGGAAATGCTGATGATTGTCATTACCCGGTATGAAATGTATGACTTGGAACGCATCATCAAGGATGCTGATCCCAATGCTTTCACCAATATCGTCCAGACAGCGGGTATCTTTGGATTTTTCCGCAAGGACTGAGAACAAAAAACAGCGCAGCCTCCGAGAGGGGCTGCGCTGTTTTTTACTTACCTTCTAATGATTGCAAACGGTCCTGCAGTTCCCGAAGCTGGCGTTGTTCTGCCTCGGTGGTGTTTGCAAAGGCGGAGGATAATGCATTCTTTGCAACATCTATTTCATTTTGTACGAATGAAGAATGCATGTGGGCTTTTTCCGCATTCATGACTGCCTCACGTGCTGATTGAAAAAGCTGATTGCTCATAATCTAAAACCCTCCAAGCGAGTTCTGTTCTGCCTTGTGGGCTTTGCGTTCCTCAGCTTGCTCCATTGTCAGATGGTACGGGATTTGCTGATCATGCTGCTGCACAGAGTTCTTGCCTTGTTGTACAAAACGTTTGGATTTGCTGCTTCTACCCATTATGAAAGCCCCCCTTTTCATATAGGACAACAAGCGTCCACTATATAGTGTGAGACAATCGGGCAAATTTATTTGGACAAATAATTGGCAGGATTATAGCTTCAGGTATTTTTCGAGAAAAACGGCTATGCCGTCCTCCTGGTTGGAAAGGGTAGTTTCCTTTGCTTTCCCTTTAAGGCCGTCAATCGCATTTCCCATTGCGACCCCCATGCCGGCGAATTCAATCATTTCATAGTCATTGTCTTCATCTCCGAAAGCAATGATGTTATTCTTGGGAATATTATAATAGTCGGATATCCGTTTCAGTCCCACCGCTTTACTCATACCGGTTCGTACAATTTCAATGACATGCCACGGTGCAGCCCAGCGTCGGTGGTCAATCACTTCTGCGTGGACCTCTGTCAGGTATTTCCTGATTTTTGCTACTTCACTTTCGCTTGCATGGATCAAAATACATGTGGGATCCTTTTTCAGTACCTGACGCAGATCTCCGGTTTCCATTTTAGGATCACCAAAGCCGAAAATGTCCAACAGTTTTTCATCATGAAAGTGAAAATATACATCATCGATCACTTCCGCCAGGATATTATGTATTTGATATTTTTCACTGACTTCAATGATTTCCCTTACGGTTGAAAGGTCAAGAGGCTCATGATATACACCCCAATCATCGTTTCCGGGAAAATGCACAAAGGCACCGTTAAAGTTGACGATGGGTGTGGTCAGTCCCAATTCTTCATAGTACATGGAGCTTGCACGATAGGGACGACCTGTAGCGATGACCACTTCATGGCCCTGTTCACGCGCTTTTTGAAGGGCAAGTTTATTCCGGGCTGATATTTTTTTATCGTCGGTTAATAATGTTCCATCTAAATCGACTGCTATTAAATGTTTTTCCAACGAGATCAAACTCCTTTTAAAGTTTCCTGTTCAAACTTTCCTATTCCAAGTGTAACCTTTTTCAATTTTAACTGTCTACATGTTACACTTATTAGATAAAAGATAAGTTGGATCCTTAGGGGGGAAAGTAAATTGATACATGTAACCAAAGGAAAAACAGGAGCCGTTTCATTTTTACATATATGTGAAGCTTTATCAGCAGATGAACCAAAACCGACCGTCATCTTTTTCCATGGCTTTAAAAGTGCCAAAGAAAACAATCTGCACTATGCCTATCTGTTGGCGGAAAAGGGCTTCCGTGTCATTTTGCCGGATTGTATCCATCATGGTGATCGGGATAGCGGTCTATCGTCTCTTGAATTGACTCAATCCTTTTGGGAGGTTGTGATACAGTCCATCCATGAGCTGGAAATACTGAAAAATCATTTGATAAACGAGCGTTTGTCCATGGAAGATGAAATTGGTGTAGCAGGTACCTCGATGGGGGCGATCATTACCTTTGGGGCATTGAAAAAATATCCATGGATTAAAGCTGCGGTGAGCCTGATGGGATGTCCAAGCTATCAGGAATTTGCCAAATGGAAAATTGATCAAGTGATAGAAATGGGCTTTACATTACCGTTTGATGAAGAGCAGATAAAGCACTATGTGGATAAACTTGAAGCGTATGATCTGTCGCTTGAACCTGGAAAAATGAATGAACGTCCGGTCCTGTGCTGGCACGGCTCACAGGATCAGGAAGTACCAGCTGAACCTGTAATCGGGTTTGTAAAAACTTTAAGAGGTTATTATAAGAATAAACCGGAAAATATCAGCCTGATTATTGATGAACAAGCAGATCATAAGGTGTCCCGTAAAGGTGTTATTGCTGCAGTGGATTGGTTTTCTCTCCATATGGGAAGTAAGATGGAAAGCCAATTGCAAAATAAATAGTGGAGGAGCTTTTTTGATGAATGAACAATTGAAAGATAAAATAATGGAAGCGCTGGAAGAAGTGGAGGATCCTGAGCTTGGCGTAGACATCGTCAATTTGGGTCTTGTCTATGATGTAGAAATGGATGAACAGCAAAATGTATTGATCACAATGACCTTAACCTCCATCGGATGTCCCCTTGCAGGAGAAATTGTGGAGCAAGTAAAAAATAAGCTATCACCAATGGAAGACGTCAATGAAGTGGATGTAAACATCACCTTTAATCCGCCTTGGGGAAAAGAGCGAATGTCACGTCTTGCGAAAATCGCCTTGAATGTGACCGATTAATCTACATAAAAAATTGGAGAGGGAGGAACAAACATGAAAAACAAAGTGATCCTAGTCAGTTCCAATCAATTGGGAAAAGGGGACGAGGCCCTTGGGGAAGGTGTTCTCGAAACTTTTTTCACCCTTATTAAACAAAGAGATGAAAAGCCTGAAGCCATTTTTCTGATGAATACAGGAGTGTTTACCCTTACGGAGCAATCCCTTGTTTCCGTGCATCTGAAGGAGATCCATGAATCTGGTGTTCCTGTCTACGCATGTAAAACATGTGTGGACCACTACAAGGTGGAAGAGCAGTTAATAAGTGGGGAAATCAGTGGAATGGCTCACTTTATTGAACTGGCAGCGGAATATGAAGTCCTGACCATTGCCTAAAATCCCTTCTCCTCTAAGTGGAATGATGACATGAAAATCTGGACTTTGGGAAAAATAGAAACGAGATAGGTTATCTCATGTAACCCCATTTACCTGAAGTGAATAGACATGGCTCTTTTTATAGGAGGGAATCGGAATGGGACAAAATCATCAATTCAGACCTGGACAGAAAGCTCCGAACAATGGAATATACTTGGAAATAGGGGAAACGGGAAGTATGGTGAAAAACCCGCAGAAAATCAATCTTAAAGCGGGGGATACTTTTCCGGAGACTGCCAATCATAACCGACTGTGGGCTAAAAAGCGTAGACCATAGGTTAAAACGTCACCTTTCTTGCAGAGGTGGCGTTTTTTGGATTATAATAAATGCACAAAGGTCAAAAAAGGTCAAACCGAGGGTAGGTGTTGATTAGTGGACATTCAAAGCATGACGACCAAACTGCAGGAAGCAATTATTCAGGCAAAAGATTTGGCGGTAAGCATGAATCACCAGCAGGTGGAGTCAGAGCATGTGTTACTTGCATTGCTGCAACAGGAAGATGGGTTAGGAAAAAGAATTCTTTCAAAATTAAACATAGATGTACCCTTGCTGATAACCGAAATGAAAAACCTTTTGAAGAGCAAACCAGAAATAAGCGGTACTACAGACGTGTATTTAGGAAAAAGCCTGCAAAAAGTATTTCAGAAAGCGGAAGAGTGGAAAGGGAAATGGCAGGATGAGTATCTGTCAGTCGAACATGTCCTATTGGGGCTATTCGATCCAACTTACCAACATATGCAATGGCAGGAACTCTCGAGAAAATTTTCAGTTACGGTAGCAAAGCTGGAGAAAGTTATTTTAGAGATAAGGGGGAGCCAAAAAGTGACATCACAAGAACCGGAAAATACATATGAGGCATTAAAAAAATATGGTAGAGATTTGATTGAGGAAGTAAAAGCGGGAAAGGTTGATCCGGTCATCGGCCGCGATCAGGAAATTCGCAGGGTCATCAGGATACTGTCCAGAAAAACCAAAAACAATCCTGTACTGATCGGTGAGCCTGGAGTTGGGAAAACAGCCATAGTGGAAGGCTTGGCTCAACGAATTGTCAGAAGGGATGTTCCAGATGGATTGAAGGATAAGACGATCTTCTCTCTCGACTTGAGTTCCTTGGTCGCTGGAGCTAAATACCGCGGGGAATTCGAGGAAAGATTGAAGGCGGTGCTTTCGGAGATCAAGAAAAGTGACGGTCAGATCCTCCTGTTCATTGATGAACTCCATACCATTGTCGGAGCCGGAAAAACGGAAGGTGCCATGGATGCAGGCAATATGCTTAAACCGATGCTTGCTCGTGGGGAGTTGCATTGCATCGGTGCCACGACATTGAATGAGCATCGTCAATACATTGAAAAGGATCCAGCATTGGAACGCCGTTTCCAACAGGTCCTTGTGGAAGAGCCTACTGTTGAGGATACTATATCAATTTTACGAGGACTTAAGGAGAGGTTTGAAATCCACCACGGGGTTAATATCCATGATCGGGCAATAGTGTCGGCTGCCGTACTTTCCGACCGCTATATCTCCGAACGGTTTTTACCGGATAAAGCCATTGACCTTGTTGATGAAGCATGTGCCATGATCCGGACTGAAATTGACTCAATGCCATCTGAACTTGATGAAGTAACAAGAAAAGTGATGCAACTTGAGATCGAAGAGGCGGCCCTCAAAAAAGAAAAGGATCAGGCGAGCTTGGATAGGCTGCAGCTTCTGCAAAAAGAGCTGGCGAATCTGAAGGAAAGGTCATCCGGAATGAAAATGCAATGGCAACAGGAGAAGGATGCCATTGGGCATATAAGGAAAAAACGCGAAGAACTGGAAAAGGCGAAAAGGGATCTGGAAGCTGCGGAAAGCAACTATGATTTGAATAAAGCGGCAGAACTCCGCCACGGGAAGATTCCTGCTCTTGAAAAAGAACTGATACAGCTTGAAGGCCAGGCGAAGGCGGAAAAAGGGGCACATTCCCTGCTTAGAGAAGAAGTGACAGAGGATGAAATAGCAGGGATAGTGGCAAAATGGACCGGCATCCCAGTTACGAAGCTTGTTGAAGGAGAACGTGAAAAGCTATTGAAGCTCGAGGATATTCTTCATAAACGGGTAGTTGGCCAGGAAGAAGCGGTACAGCTTGTTTCAGAAGCTGTCCTTCGTGCAAGGGCAGGGATAAAAGACCCGAACCGTCCCATCGGTTCCTTTATTTTTCTAGGTCCGACAGGTGTTGGGAAAACTGAATTGGCAAAAGCATTGGCACAGTCGTTGTTTGACGATGAGAGCCATATCATCCGGATGGACATGTCCGAGTATATGGAAAAGCATGCTGTTTCCAGGCTTATCGGGGCACCTCCCGGTTATGTCGGCTATGACGAAGGCGGCCAGCTGACTGAAGCAGTGAGGAGAAAACCGTATTCCGTGGTATTGCTTGATGAAATTGAAAAGGCTCATCCAGATGTTTTCAATATCCTTTTGCAGCTCTTGGACGACGGGAGAATAACCGACTCCCAAGGGAAAACGGTGGATTTTAAAAATACTGTCATCATTATGACCTCCAACATAGGATCGCATTTTCTTCTTGAGGGGGAGATTACGGAAGAAACGAAGGAAAGGGTAATGCAGCAATTGAAAGCTCATTTCCGACCGGAATTATTGAACCGGATCGATGATACAGTCATCTTTTCACCGCTATCCAAAAATGATATCGGGCTGATTGTGGAAAAGCTGATCAACGAATTGCAAAAAAGGCTCGAAAGCAAGCACCTTCAACTTAAGATTACAGAAGAAGCAAAACGGCATATCGCTGACCGTGCTTTTGATCCTGTTTTCGGCGCACGCCCCCTGAAGCGTTTTATCCAGAAACATATCGAAACGCTGATAGCAAAAGAAATCATCAAAGGGTCCATCCAGGATTTTCAAGAAATTATTATTGACCTACAAGCAGGAAAATTGGAAATCGCGGCAAATAATTAATATAGATAGGCCACTTCGTAAAGATTGTTCCTATAAAAATAGGGCTGGGCTAAAGATAAGATGTCAACATTAAACACCCTGTTGGTCTCCGTTCCAGGCATTCGCTTATCCTAAGGCGGCCTCGGGAGCCTCCTCGGCGCTTTGCGCCTGCGGGGTCTCCCTTGACACGCTGCTCCCGCAGGAGTCTCACGCCTTGCACTCCAACCAACAGGGGTGACTTATAGTAATAAATTTGCCTTACTAAATGTACAGAAATTGCGTTTTATCTTTATTTTTCGTTTCAATAGCAAATAATGTTTTCCAACTGAGTTGATTGTAGCGGAGGACACTTGACTCCTGCGGGAGAGTATAGGGCATGGGAGACCCCACAGGCAAAGCCGAGGAGGCTCCCATCCGTCCCCGACGGAAAGCAAGTGGCCGAAGCGGAAATCAACGGCTACATTTAATGTGTTTTTCTAATAAAACAGAAAAAGAACTTGTCCCAGAAGGCCAAGTTCTTTTCTAACGTGATTATTAGTGTTTTTCAACAGGCTCGTTTGGCAGCGCTTCCCCAATTAGCATAACAATTACGGAAAAGACGATAGCAACAGTTGAAGCTAACATGTAATTATATGTATCACCCACCATGTTTGCAACAACATATGAAAGCATGTTTATCAGAAGAAGTGACCAGAAAACAGTCCAGAATACTCGCATCTTGACTTCCCCTCCATTCTCTTTTGATAGATAAAGCATTAAATATGTTTGTTCAACACCTCTTAGAAGCCAGGTGCGCAGCTTTTGTGTATCCATCGGATATTTTACCACAACCAGCGCATATAATAAATGTAAAATGTTTAAGCTTGTAGAAAAAGGGGTTGAATATTTATGAATAGTGAAGAAAAGATGCAGGAACTTGAGATGCTCCTATCCCAGGAACAGAGCAATTTGACTGAGCTAGGAATAGAAACCTTGCATAGGCTTAAGCAAGAGCTTCAATATGGATCTGAATGAAAAAGGGAAGCTCTTTTCTTAAAGTTTGTTGCTTTATGCCCGTAGAAAATCGGCACTTGGATTTTTTACAGCATTTCTCCACATATTATTCAAAGTGATAAAGAATCTACTACACAGAAAAGAGCACGAGGACTAGTAAAATAACGTGTTAACTTTGAATACGTCAAAAGCAACAATTTATGCGAAAAGAGCCAAAAGGGAAGATCAAGCTAATCTTTCCTTTTTATTTTTAGTAAAATTAAGCCTTTTGCCTTTAACAGAGCAGGATTCTTTTACATAGCATATTCTATACAAGTTTGTAATCCGGAGGCTGGGTGAGGAAAATGGAAGAAAATCAACGCTTTTTTCAAATGGGCGGACAATGGAATGCTGTTCATGTGCCGGAAAAACCAAATGGCTTTGGTGTATTGATAATCGGTGATACCAATCACTTCGTTGATGACCATAACAGCCTATGGATCCAGCATATCGGAAGAAAACGTATTATAGATGAAATCGTTAGGGCTGGATATACCGTTTTCTACTCCAACTTATATGGGATGCACTGGGGGAGTTCGAGATCCGTCCTGCTTGCTAGGCAGCTATATCATATTATTCAGAAGCAGGAAATTCTGAATGATAAGATTCATATTCTGGCCGAAGGAATGGGAGCGCTCACTGCGCTGCAATTGGCGGAAATGTTGAAAGAGCAGATCCGATCGATCGCACTTATCAATCCTTGCATTGATCTCAGCGCCCAGATGGAACAGGAAAAAGATAGGAAGTTCTTTTATAAAAAGCTGCAAAAGGAACTGGCTATGGCATACGATGTATCTGTGGATGAGCTCAAGAACTTTACTGACTTTCCGGGATTAGAACAATTGTTAATTTCCCTGCCGGTGAAAATTTGGCAAACAACCACCAATATTAGCTATGACCCAAACCTTCATTGTAAAAGATACGAAGAACTCAGACAAAAGAGCGGGTTTCCGATTACAGTAACCTATCATCTAGTGGAAAAGCGTTATGCATATGGAGGTTCCATCTGCCAATTTTTTAAAAAATTTGAACAGCATTTATAGAAAGTCCCTATCCGATTATCCATCGATAGGGACTATTATTATGGCCAAATGCATACGATACAGTATTAAACTATTGGTTGGAGTGAAGCATGATGAAGAATGCAATAGTCGCAGGTGCAACAAGTTTTGTCGGCTTCTCACTATGTCAGAAGCTGATACGGAGAGAAGTGGAAGTGTACGGGGTGGAACTTCACGAAAAGAAGTTTGACCTCGAGGAAGATAAACTGATGGAAATTGGACGGAATGCCTTCTTTCAGTTTCAAGGCAAAGTAGATAAGGGAAACTTAAATGGTGATGAAAAATTTGATGCTGCCTATTTTTTTCTAGAGGCTGGGGAACTGTTCGAAAAAGAATATCTAGAGAGGTTTACCTATTTGTCCAATCTATCTCGAAAGGTATTCATTGTTGCTCCCCAAAACATGGCTCAAAGAGGGAACTTCCTGCAAACGCATCTGGAGGGCATGCAAACAACATTGGTGATCCATCCTGCTTTGTTTGGTCCGTGGCAGCCTGATAAGGAACCGATTCAGAGAAAGATAATGGATGAATTGACAGGAAAGCCTTCAAGCGACAAACTGGAAATGGAAAACCAGGATATTCTCTTTGTTGATGATATTACAGAAGTGCTAATAAATCTTGCTGAAAAAGAAAATGACACTCAGAACCGAACTGTACGGTTGGCTAATAAAGACAAAAAAGCCTTGGAGCTTCTTGCTCATGAGTTGGATATTTCCCTTAAGGATACAGAAGTAAAGCCAGATAATGAGTGGGAAAAGGGGGCAGAGGTGATCTATGTGGAAGCTTCGTTAAATGTAACGGAAGCATTGGCAATCCAGAGGATTCACGCGGCCAAGAGGTTGAAAATAGATAGTCATTAATGGAAAGCGTATCAATTAACTGAAATTTTAACTTTTCCTTTCGCATCCCGAGAGGTACAATATAAGAGTAATAAAAATCAGCAAGTACATGGGAGTTTTTTCCGGGAACTAAGGTGGTGCTTCATCATGAAAAAGCCAATATGGTTCATTCTTCTTGTTTTTCTCTTTTTATCTGCATGTGGACAACCTGATACCGAAACCAAGCTTCAGAAGGTGGGACTGCTCGTACCTGACTCCATTGATGATCAAGTTTGGGGAACCAAAGGGTATAAAGGCCTTTTAAGGATACAGTCGGAATTTGGTGTAGATGTCTTTTATGAAGAAGGAATACATAAGGAAGAGGAAATCATCAAAGCGGTTAAAAAGTTTGAAAATGAAGGAATCAATCTCATATTCGGTCATGGAAGTGAATATGCAAAAGTGTTCAGCGAAATAGGTGACGAATATCCAGACATTCACTTTGTTTGTTTTAATTCAGATGTAAGCGGGGATAATGTTACAAGCCTGAATTTCAAAGCAAATGCAATGGGATTTTTTGGTGGTATGGTTGCTGGAAAGATGTCGAAATCCAATCATATAGGAATCATTGCAGCTTTTGAATGGCAGCCGGAAGTAAACGGTTTTTTTGAAGGTGTCCTTTATGAAAATCCGGATGCAACGGTCTACATAGAGTATACACAGGACTGGAATGATCCTGAACTGGCCAATTCCAAGCTCGAAAAAATGCTGGCTAGTGGTGTGGACATTGTCTATCCTGCCGGCGATGGGTTCAATGTTCCCGTTATCAACACATTAAAGGATAGAGGGCTTTTTGCCATTGGATTTGTATCCGACCAATCGGATTTAGGGGAGAATACTGTACTGACAAGTACCGTTCAGCACGTCCCCGCCTTATATGAATTGGTGGCAAAGCGTTTTCTGGCAGGTGAGCTTGAGCCGGGCAACAGCTATTTCGACTTTGAGGATGGAGTCATTTCCCTGGGCACTTTCAGTCCACTTGTCAGCGAGGATTATCAAGATGACATACTGGATCATATCAAGAATTATAAGGAAACAGGCTTATTACCTAATCAGACAGAAAGTGGGAAAGAATAAATGGAACAGGATAGAACGATGCAATACATGGCAATCGCCATGAAATATTTACCCGAAGCAAAACAGATGCTGGATGAAACAGGACTGACACTTGAACCCCAGCACATCCAACCGCTAATATCCCTGCTTACTAAAGTAATGGACGATGCCTATGAGCTGGGAAAAGAGAATGCTTTAGAGATCGAATAAAAAAGGATGGCCCTATGTGAAAAAAATAGGGCATCCTTTTTTTATTTCTTCTTAAAGTAATCGAGGATAGGGGAAAACTCTTTTAGCATCGGCTTTAATTTATTGACCGATTCCATGATGGAGTCAACCTGCTCAATCAACGCATAATAGTCTTCTCCGAACTTTTTCTGATTGCTTTCTTCGGGTTGCTCTGCCAACTTTTCACTTTTCCTGGGCTGACCGAACATCAATCTTGTAAAAGGGTCTGCATCCACATGCTCCTTTTCCCTTTTAGCCTGATCCTCACTCATTTTAATCACCTCATTATATTACTGGGTTGTCAAAATAGTGTATGCATCCTCTAATAAAAGGCTTGGGCATTTGCCTTATTACAAGGTTGGGAAGTGAAAACGGGACAAGTATATATTGTCAAGAAGCCAAAGATAAGTTAAAATTAGTACCAAGTCATAATATTTGATAATAAAAACAGCCTGATTAAGGGTGGCGCATGAGTGTTGCACCATCACAGTATATTCAGCCATATTAAAAGAGAGTTAGGTGTTATATCAATGAATGCAGGGATTGTTGGAATCGGAAGATATGTACCTGAAAAGGTACTGACAAACGCTGATTTGGAAAAGATGGTAGATACAACGGACGAATGGATAAAGACGAGAACAGGAATAGAGGAAAGAAGAATAGCAAGTGATGAAGTGGATACTTCCGATATGGCCTTTTACGCCGCTGAAAAAGCGTTGAAGGATGCAGGAATCACTGCAGAAGAAGTGGAAATGATTATCGTGGCAACAGTGACACCGGATAATCCCTTCCCCTCTGTTGCATGTATGATCCAGGAGAGGCTTGGGGCCAAAAAAGCCAACGCATTTGATATCAGCGCTGCTTGTGCAGGTTTCATGTATGGCATCATTACGGCCAAACAATTTGTGGAAGCTGGAACCTATAAAAATGTATTGGTGGTAGGTGTGGAAAAGCTATCCAAAATCGTGGACTGGGAAGATCGCAACACAGCAGTGCTTTTCGGGGATGGTGCCGGAGCCGCGGTCATTTCGCCAGTATCCGAAGGTAGAGGTATCCTCTCGTTTGAACTTGGCGCAGATGGAACAGGTGCGAAACATCTTTACCAGGATGAAACAATTATCATGAACGGCCGTGAAGTATTTAAATTTGCGGTCCGACAAATGGGGGAATCATCCGTAAATGTATTAGAGAAGGCTGGGTTGACGAGAGAGGATGTCGATTTCCTCATTCCTCACCAAGCAAACATCCGGATCATGGAGGCGGCCAGGGAACGGCTGGGGCTGCCGGAAGAAAAAATGTCAATGACGATTAATAAATATGGCAACACTTCTGCTGCATCCATCCCGATTTCCATTGTGGAAGAGCTGGGAAACGGTAAAATAAAAGACGACGACCTGATAGTTATGGTAGGATTTGGTGGAGGATTGACGTGGGGTGCAATCGCAATCAGATGGGGAAGATAATAAACATAATTGGACATGATGTTGGAAGGAGTATATTCTTATGCAAAAAAGAAGAGTAGTGGTAACAGGTCTTGGTGCGGTGACACCAATAGGAAAAGATGTTAATGAGGCTTGGGAAAATGCAATCAAGGGTGTATCAGGGGTAGGACCATTAACACGCGTGGACAGTGAAAAATTCCCTGCGAAGGTCGCTGCAGAAATCAATGACTTCCAGCCTGAAGATTATATGGATAAAAAAGAAGCGCGCAAAATGGACCGTTTTACACAATACGCCATTGCAGCTTCCCTCATGGCAGTAAAGGATGCAAACTTGACGATCACGGAAGAAATCGCACCTAGAGTCGGCGTATGGGTTGGTTCCGGGATAGGTGGAATGGAGACATTTGAAACTCAGTATAAGACATTTCTGGAAAAAGGCGCACGCCGTGTCAGTCCTTTCTTTGTACCTATGATGATTCCTGACATGGCTACTGGACAGATCTCCATTGCCTTAGGGGCAAAGGGTGTAAACTCCTGTACGGTAACCGCTTGTGCGACAGGTACGAATTCAATAGGTGATGCATTTAAGGTAATTCAGCGTGGAGATGCAGACGTGATGATATCCGGAGGGACAGAGGCTCCATTGACGGAAATGTCTTTTGCCGGCTTCAGTTCCGCCAAGGCGCTTTCCTTAAATCCCGATCCGAAAACAGCAAGCAGACCATTTGATTTAAATCGTGACGGCTTTGTAATGGGAGAGGGAGCGGGTATCCTGGTACTTGAAGATCTCGAGCATGCCCTTGCACGTGGAGCCCGAATCTATGCAGAAATCGTAGGATATGGGGCAACTGGTGACGCTCACCACATTACAGCACCAGCTCCAGGCGGAGAAGGCGGCGTCCGTGCGATGAGAATGGCTATAAACGATGCGGGTCTTAAGCCTGAAGAAATCGACTATATCAATGCCCATGGTACAAGTACCGAATACAATGATAAATTCGAAACATTGGCAATCAAGGAAGTGATGGGAGAACATGCGCAAAACGTTGCAATAAGCTCCACTAAATCCATGACTGGCCATCTGCTTGGAGCGGCAGGGGGAGTGGAGGCGATCTTCACAATCAAAGCGATCGAGAACTCCATCATCCCTCCAACCATCAACATGGAAACACCAGACCCTGAATGCGACCTGGACTATGTTCCAAACGAAGCGCGCAAAAAAGAGGTCAAAGCAGCAATGAGCAACTCACTTGGCTTCGGCGGACATAACGCTACGATAGTATTCAAAAAGTACGAAAACTAATCTATGTATATTGGAAGCACCAGACCCGAAATCAGGGGGCTGGTGCTTTTTTTTGGTTAAATGAGGGGAGTTTGGAATAGTTCTTCCCCATCTCACCAATTCCCCCTCTCCAACATACAATGGGAAAAAGTGAAGAAAAGGGCTGTAGAAAATGAGCATAATTCATACGGATCGATGGCTGGAAGAAGACTACCATCAACCCTTGAACATTTCCAAAAAACTTCTGAAATACTTTGAGGATGTTACAGAACGAGAACTATACGAATATCTGATCATGCATGGAATGTACAGACCACTTGAAAATGGAAAAGAAACTGTGGAGAAGCTGATTCAGCTTGACTGCTGGAACGTAGTATTCAAAGAATGGAAGCGATTGAAGAAAATGTGGAATGGTCCCGACATACCAATCTTCATTTTTCCGTCTGATGAACATAATCCCCAGATAAAAAGGGACTTTAAAGGAAAATCAGGAGTAGCTTTCAAGGATAAGCTTTTTCTGTTTCTTCCCCAGGATATTGAACACAATGAACTCAAGGCCCTTTTTACACATGAATATAACCATATTTGCGTATTGGCCAACAATCGGAAGAAGGATGACCATTACACCCTTGTGGAGTCGGTATTAATAGAAGGTTTAGCAGAGAGTGCAGTAAAATACAGTTTGGGAGACAGATATACAGCAAATTGGACGAAGTATTACACGGATAAAGAGCTGAACAGATTCTTGGAGAGATATATAGTGCCTAATAAAGATCTTATAAAAAAAGAAAGAGAGCACATGAAAATTTTATATGGAAAAGGGTTTTATCCCAAAATGGTGGGATATTGCGTGGGATATTACTTGATTCAGCGCCTATTGGAGGAAAAGGAATGGACCTATCCAGCCGTGATGAAGAATAGTCTTTCTGATGTTCGAAAACTATTAGAGATATAATTCTTTGAGGAATAGTGTAAAAATAGCAAAAATATTAAAAAACTAGCAAAAAAAGCTAGTTTTTTTGCATTTTTTTGTATATAATCAGTTTTTGTAGAAGATTGTTATAAGTCCAAATTAAAAAAATTTTTAGTTAATTTTCAAAATTAGCTTGATTCTGTAACGAAACTGTAATAATATACAAACAGACGATAATTATTTTCCGATAATTTAGTTTTTACAGAATAATATCAAGCTTATATTGAAGCAATCCTGTAATAAATAGCATGGAAAGCCTACAAAAAAGTTTCAATCAATCAGGCGAAAGATTGTTAGTTTAATAATTTTGTAATATTTGCGTTAAAAATTAACCGAATATTTTTAACAATGAATTTACAAAGTGGATTACTGTAGCATCAACAGACCATGCATCGAAAGAGAAAAGGATGGTGAAGGCTAAATGTCAGCTTTATTGGAAGTGAGAAACCTACAGACTCACTTTTTTAGAAAAAAGCAAGCTATTCCAGCAGTTGACGGTGTAGATATCTCCATTAAGAAAGGAGAGACTGTCGCACTGGTTGGTGAATCCGGATCAGGTAAATCGATTACTTCCCTATCTATTATGGGCCTGGTACCCAGCCCGGGAGGAAAGATAGTAGGCGGAGAAATATTGTTTGATGGAAAAGATCTAACAAAGCTTACTGAGAGTCAGCTTTGTAAGGTGCGCGGAAATGAAATTTCAATGATTTTCCAGGAGCCGATGACTTCCCTGAATCCCGTACTGACCATCGGGGAACAGATTACAGAAGTATTAATGCTTCATCAAAAAATGTCTAAAACAGCTGCTGTGAAGAAAGCGATTGAAATGCTTGAGCTCGTTGGATTCTCAAGAGCGGCGCAAATTATAAATGACTATCCGCATCGACTTTCCGGCGGGATGAGACAAAGGGTAATGGTCGCAATGGCGATGAGCTGTAATCCAAAGCTCCTCATTGCAGACGAGCCTACAACAGCTTTGGATGTTACAATCCAGGCTCAGATCCTTGACCTGATGAAAGATCTTAGCCATAAATTCGATACTAGCATCCTATTAATTACACATGACCTTGGGGTTGTGTCAGAAATAGCTGATAGAGTCGTTGTTATGTATTGCGGTCAGGTAGTGGAGGAAGCATCCGTAGATGACCTGTTCGATGAACCTTTGCACCCATATACAGTAGGATTGATGAATTCAATTCCAAGCATCGAGGCAGATATTTCCAGACTTGAGTCCATTCAAGGGAATGTACCACCACCGACGAACCTGCCGCCAGGCTGCCGTTTTGCACCACGTTGCCCACAAGCGTTTGACCGTTGCTTCAATGAAGTGCCGACGCTTGAAAAGAAAGAAGGCAATCGTTCAGTACGATGCTTCTTGTTTGAAGGGAAGGAGGCGTAAGCATGATTTCAACAGATACGCAAAACACCAATACATTACAGACAGACAGCTCTTCCGACTACCTTCTTGAAGTAAGAGGCCTTAAGAAGTACTTTCCGATCAAAGCAGGCTTGCTGCAGCGAAACGTTGGGTACGTAAAAGCGGTGGATGACATCAACCTGTTCATTAAAAAAGGCGAAACGCTTGGTATCGTAGGGGAATCGGGCTGTGGTAAATCCACTGCTGGACGAACACTTATCCGTCTATATGAACCTACTGAAGGGGAAATAATTTTCAAGGGCCGCGACATTGCGAAAATGAGTGAGAGCGAGCTAAGAAAGACGGTAAGACGTGATATCCAGATGGTTTTCCAGGATCCATTCGCAACGCTGAATCCAAGGAAAACGCTACGTTCCATTTTAAAAGAGCCGTACAATACGCATAATCTTTTCACTAAAAAAGAGCGAGAAGAGAAAGTGCAGGAATTGCTTGAAAAAGTAGGACTTGATCCTTCTTATATCAACCGATATCCACATGAATTCTCGGGTGGTCAACGTCAGCGTATCGGGATTGCCAGAGCATTGGCATTGAATCCGGAATTGATTATTGCCGATGAAGCAGTATCAGCATTGGATGTTTCGATACAAGCCCAGATCATCAACCTTATGCAGGATCTACAAAAGGAAATGGGATTATCCTACATATTCATCTCTCATGACTTGAGTGTCGTTCGACATATAAGTGATAGAGTCGGAGTTATGTATCTAGGGAAAATGATGGAGCTTGCAAGCAAAAACGACTTGTACAACGAGCCGTTGCATCCATATACACAAGCCTTGCTATCAGCTGTACCTTCCACACGTCGCAAAGGTCAGGTGAAGCGAGAGCGCATCGTGCTGAAGGGTGAGCTTCCAAGTCCGGCAAATCCGCCGACAGGCTGTGTCTTCCATACACGCTGCCCGGCAGCAATGGAATCCTGCAAACAGATCATTCCTGAATTCAAAGAAGTAAAACCAAATCATTTTGTCGCTTGTCACCTATACGAATAGGTGACAGGTTATCAAATATATACCCATTGAAAGGGGGAGATAATCTAGATAGGCTAATATTCTTTACCTTTCATTTTCAGAACATTTAAAAATTTCAAGGGGGAGTTAAACGTGAAGCAAAAGTCATTATTACTTATCGCTTTAACATTGGTGCTTTCATTGTTCTTAGCTGCTTGTTCTTCCAACACTACGTCGAACAACAACAATAACAATGCACCTGCAAACAACAACGGTACAAACAATGGCGGGGGAACTGAAGAAGAACCTGCTGACAGCAACGAGCCAGTACAAGGTGGAGATCTTGTAATCGGTTCTACTGGTAACCCTACTCTATTCAACACTCTTTACTCTGCAGATACTGCATCTTCTGCTATCGAAGGTTTCGTTTACGATTCTTTAGTTGGCGGTAACACTGAATTCGAACCAGAATTATCTATGGCTGCGAGCTGGGAACCTTCTGAAGATGGTCTAGTTCACACAGTTAAATTAAAAGAAGGTTTAAAATTCCATGACGGCGAAGCTGTAACAGCTGAAGACGTTAAGTTCACTTTCGAAATTCCTTTAAGTGAAGACTATGATGGTCCTCGTGCAAGCTCTTTCGAAAAGATCCAATCTGTTGAAATCGTTGACGATCTAACAGTTAAGTTCACTTTAAGCGCTGTAGCTCCTGATTTCCACATCACTTTAAGCTACGGTATCCTACCACAGCACATTCTTGGTGACGTTCCTGTTGCTGAAATGGGTGAGCATGAGTTCAACAGAGCTCCTATCGGTTCTGGTCCATTCAAATTTGTTGAGTGGGTTGACGGACAATATGTAAAGGTTGAAGCTTTCGATGACTATCATGAAGGCCGCCCTTACCTTGATACACTTACTTACAAAATCGTAACTGACGGTGACCAATTGTTAACTCAATTAAGCACTGGTGATGTTCAATTCACAACTGTTCCTTCTACTGACCTAGAAACAGCAAAAGAATGGGAAGGTCAAGGGAAATTGAAGATCGAATCCGGTCTTGCTCTTTCTTACACTTACTTAGGTTACAACCTACGTAACCCATTATTCCAAGACAAAGCAGTACGTCAAGCAATCACTCACGCAATCGACAGAGAGACTATCGTTTCTTCTGTAATGAACGGTGACGGAGAAGTAGCTCACTTCCCTGAGTCTCCACTAAGCTGGGCATATGATGATTCTGAAGCTCCAAAGTTCGAGTACGATCCTGAAAAAGCAAAAGAAATGTTAGCTGCTGCTGGATGGACTCCAGGTGCTGACGGAATCCTTGAAAAAGATGGACAAAAATTCTCTTTTGAATTAAAAACGAACCAAGGTAACAAAGTTCGTGAAGATATCGCGGTTGTTGTTCAACAACAATTGAAAGAAGTTGGAATCGAAGTAAAACCAAACATCATGGAATGGTCTGCATTCTTAGCGGATGTTAACCCTCCTGCATGGAAATTCGATGCTATCATCCTTGGATGGAGCTTAGGAACTGATCCAGATCCATCTGGTATCTTCCACTCTAAAGAAATCGAAGAAGGATTAAACTTCATCGGTTACTCTAATAAAGAAGCTGATGAGCTTATGGACAAAAACTTAAGCACTATGGATCAAGAAGAGCGTAAAGGCTATATCGTTCAAGTTAACAACATTATTGCTGAAGAGCAACCATACACGTTCTTGTACTATCCAAACGTACACCGTGCAATGCCTGCTAACTTAGAAGGTTATACTTTCCACGCGAAGTCTGACTTCTACAAGATCAATGAATGGTGGTTAAAGCCTGCTAACTAATAGTTACAGGTAGTATTGGAGGGGAGGGAGCAATCCCTTTCCTCTTTTCATGAATTTGACAGTAATATCGGAGCATGCCAGATGGATCTCTGATAATTATATAATCCCTGACACGTTTAACTCCGCTTAAAGTAAAGACAGAAAAGGAGAATCAGCTATGATCTCATACATTATCCGCCGTTCTTTAATGGCTATTCCCTTGCTTATCGGTATCACCATATTATCCTTCGCCATTATCCAGATGGCGCCAGGCGGACCATCTTCCCTGATGATGGACCCAAATATAAGTAAAGAGGACTTGAAGAAATTTGAAGAGCGTTACGGCTTAAATGATCCAGTACACGAACAGTATATTAAATGGGTAGGAAACATGGCCCAGGGTGATTTTGGAACTTCCTTGATCAAGCGTGGTGTCCCTGTAAGTGAAATGATTATGAACCGTCTACCTAACACATTGCTGCTGATGATTGTTTCCACTGTTCTTGCAGTGATTATCGCAGTACCATTTGGAGTAATTTCCGCTAGAAAACGATATTCATTAACAGACTATGGAGTCACTGTCACATCTTTCATCGGGTTGGCTACTCCAAACTTCTGGGTAGGTTTGATCCTGATCATGGTATTTGCCGTTCAATTAGGATGGCTCCCAACAGGTGGCGTTGCTACTTTGAATGCCGACTTCAGCATCATGGACCGTATCAAGCACTTGATCATGCCGGCATTTGTACTTGCCAGTGCGGATATGGCTGGTCTAACCCGTTATACTCGTTCCAGTATGATTGAGGTATTAAGCCAGGACTACATGCGTACAGCACGTGCAAAAGGTCTTAAAGAGCAAAAAGTTGTGTACAAGCACGGATTAAGAAACGGGTTAATTCCTGTTATTACGATTTTTGGACTTATGCTTCCTTCCTTTATTGGTGGGGCAGCAATTACAGAAAGAATATTCAATTGGCCTGGAATTGGTTTGTTATTTATCGAATCCGCCTTCCAACGTGATTATCCTGTCATCATGGCCTTAACAGTAATTTCAGCGGTCTTAGTAGTTATCGGCAACCTGATTGCAGATATTCTCTACGCAGTCTTTGACCCGAGAATCGAATACTAGGAGGGGGAACATCGATGCAAACTCAAACATCGCCTCAAAACAATACAAACTTATCGTTAGACCCCAATTTAAAAGCTAAACCGGACACATTGACGAAAATCATGTTCCGCAAGTTTATGAAGAATAAATTGGCTGTCATTGGAGCTGTTATTTTAGGTATCATCATGTTTGGTGCTTTATTTGCACCATGGCTTACTTCTCATCCTTATGAGCAGCAGAACTTGCTGAATAAGCTACAGTCCCCTGGTGGAGAGCATTGGCTTGGTACAGACCGCTTTGGACGTGACGTATTTGCCAGAATGCTTTATGGGGCAAGAATCTCTTTATTGGTAGGTTTCGCATCCGTTATAGGTGCGATCACTATTGGAACTGTCGTTGGTGCTGTTGCAGGTTATTTTGGTGGGTTGATTGATTCTATCCTAATGAGACTGGTAGATATCATTCTTTCCATTCCGTCACTATTCTTGCTGATCACTCTTGTAACGATCTTTGATCCAGGTATCGATAAACTTATCATGATCTTTGCCTTAACTGGCTGGACTAGTACAGCTCGTCTAGTGCGTGGGGAATTCCTATCATTAAGATCTCGAGAATTTGTTCTTGCATCCAAAACAATTGGAACAAGAAGCTATAAAATCATCTTTGCACATATCCTGCCGAATGCACTTGGTCCAATCATTGTATCTGCTACGTTAGCCGTTGGTGGCGTTATACTTGCAGAGTCTGCTTTGAGTTACTTAGGATTGGGTATTCAGCCGCCAACACCAAGTTGGGGGAACATGCTTCAGGATGCACAGAACTTTACAATCATGCTTAAGCACTGGTGGTATCCGCTATTCCCAGGTTTAGCGATCCTACTGACAGTATTAAGCTTCAACTTTATCGGTGACGGCCTTCGTGATGCGCTGGATCCAAGAATTAACGATTAAAGAAAAGTCAAGATGAACTCTTGACTTTTCTTTTTTTTTGCCAATAAATCGAAAAGATCCGCCTGATTTAATTGGAAAGTGTCATCAACCCTACATCCGAACATAAACTAGTAGTACAAGAATGGACAAGGAGTTCGTTTATGATGAAATATGACGATTTTTCAATGAGTGACGGATGATGATAAGAGGCTTTTTCTTCCTATGTGGTTTTGGTATGGCAGTTTCCGGAGGGATCAGTATCCTGGCCTATTTGAATCTATTCGCCACAGGCAGCAGTATAGTAGAGTTTCTTCAATTTATCCTTTTACGTCCAGAATGCTATCTGCTTCCAGTAGGAATAGGAACAGTAACCTGGACACTCTTTGCGTTGCAAAAGAACAGGCCTACTTTCAGAGAAAAAGACTGAAATGGAAAAATATATGGCTTATATGGAATAATTTTGCACCTCTCTGCCCATACTGTTTGATAAATAAAGAGTAGATGTGAAGTGAGGGGTATGATATGTTGTATCTTCATGACGTATGGGTAAATTGGTTTGAAGGAGAAGAAAACGGATATAATGTTTGCCATTTTCACGAATGGAGAAAAGACGATAGTGTGGAGCTATTAGATCAGGTTCCATTACTAAAAGTAGAGTCTGTTCTATTCAACTACATTGAAAACGACCTCCAAGAGCTGCCTCCATCTTTACTAGAAGAGATTTTTCAAAAAAGCTATATCAGGAAAAATCATGAGCGGATTCAATTAGATTATTGTTTTGTCGTGACAGACGGGAAAGGAATATTAGCTGTGGACACAATCGGATATAACATTCCGATCAGAAAAAGCAGATTGATTCCTAGACAGGAGCAATTAGTATATGACATGGTGGAAAGCCATGATTTTTCAGTGTTTGCCTTCTCGCCTAGCACAAAAACGGAGAAGGACTATCACATTTTATCTCCATCACCGGAGATCATGAACGGATTGACCCGTAAGGAAAGACAATTGAAACAGTTGTTATTTATGGCGCTTGATCAGTTAAGGTCGACGAGCAATGTTGCTGAAGTCCGCTACTGGTATACAGAGTGGAATCCATTGCACTATAGGGAGATTCAAAGAATGACATTTGAAGAAGTATGGACACAATTATTTGAAGAGACCAGGGATGGATGGTCCTTGAAGCATCAGATGTTCTGTGAATCTTTAGTAAAAGGACAACCATTCTTTGAAAAACTGTGGGAATTGGAGCAACACCCAAAAGTGAATTAATTGTTTCCGAGGGAATAAAGAAAAGAGTAGAAGGTGCATGAACACCTCCTACTCTTTTTGTTTTATCTTCTTTTCTTTCTACCTAATCCCATTGCATTTTCTATTTTTGCTAAAGTTTTCATGGCGACACGGTTTGCTCTCTCAGCACCTTCATCAAGGATGTTATCCAATTTATCGGATTCAATTAAGTCGTAGTATCTAGTTTGAATTGGCTCCAATGCGTTTACTACCACTTCAGCAAGATCACCCTTGAACTCGCCATATCCCTTTCCTTCATAATAAGTTTCCAGTTCCTCGATAGATTTATTATCAAGGATAGAATAAATGGATAGTAGGTTGGAAACACCTGGTTTGTTTTCCTTATCAAATTTTACTATTCCTTCAGAATCCGTCACTGCACTCTTGATTTTCTTTTCCATTTGTTTTGGTGTATCAAGCAAGGAAATGAATGATTTTTGGTTAGGGTCTGATTTGCTCATTTTCTTGGTTGGCTCAGTCAAAGACATGATACGAGCGCCAACTTTTGGGATTTTCACTTCCGGAATGGTTAAAATCTCACGGTACTTCTTATTGAACCTTTCAGCCAGGTCACGTGTCAATTCAAGATGCTGCTTCTGATCTTCCCCTACAGGCACAAGGTCCGTGTTATAGAGTAGAATATCCGCTGCCATCAATGGCGGATACGTTAGTAGACCCGCAGTTACGGCCTCTTTACCAGCGGATTTATCCTTGAATTGAGTCATGCGCTCCAGCTCACCGATGTATGCAACACATTGCATCATCCAGCCCAGTTGTGCATGTGCAGGGACTTCCGATTGGATGAATAATGTAGCCTTCTCTGGATCAAGTCCAATCGCAACATACAGGGCAGCGAGTTTTCGAATGCTTTTTCTAAGTTCAGTGGGATCTTGATGAACAGTGATCGCATGCTGATCCACAATGCAGAAATAACTGTTATATTCATCCTGCAATTCAATAAATTGCTTCATTGCCCCGATGTAATTTCCTAATGTGACATTGCCACTCGGCTGAATGCCGGAAAATATTGTCTTCATATTGACTCCTCCAATTTAAAAATAGTTAAAAATCCATACAAAAAGGCCCATTCATCCCAAAAAAAGGGACGAATGGACCGTGGTACCACCCTTATTATTTCATGCAAGAAATTGCAGAAATCACTTGACCCTGTAACGTAAGGTAACGTCTTCGCCTACTCATTTCTTTTCAGCTAGATGCTCGAAAGTCCATTCCTGAACGTTAGTTGTTTGTTCCCACCACCCACAAACTCTCTAAAAACTAACCTGATCAGTACTACTCTTTTTCATTGCATTTTGTAATAAATTGTACTTTATTATAGCTTAATTATTGGTAAATATCAACTATTATAATAGACAAATAAGCTTAAAAGCATACAAGCAAAAAGCGCAGAAGCACCGATAGCCATCGGGAAAATGTTAATAGGGTCAAGTAATTCGGAAGGATTTCTCATCTCAGATGCCAGATCTTCTTCCAATTGTTTATCGGCCTGTTTAGTAGCAAAGATTTTTCTGAATCCATAAGAGATCCCATCAAAAAAACCTTTTTGAGTGACTAGAATGAGCAATGAAAAAAATAAGGTGATTCCGGAAAAGAAGAAGGATGTATTAATAAATACAAGTAAAGAGAAAGTACCGTAATAGAAATATCCGGTACATAAGGTTAATGACAAAAGAACCAAAAAGTATATGCCAGCGGATTTTATTGTCTTATTCATAATTCCTCCTAAATAAGTTGCTAAATTGTATTGTAAAGAAATGAATAGAATATGACAAATATAAAGAGACTATAAAAGGAATAACCTATAAGAATACATTGTAAAATTAATGAAAAGATTGTAAAGAAATTGCAATAAAACTCATGAAATGAACGCATTTCTTGTAGGTCTAAAGAACTATTTTTGTAATGATAATAGTTGAAAAATCAGTATTTTGTAAAATTGTTGTTAAAATAATGAATGCACAATGTTTAGAAAACTTGTATAATAAAAATCGTTACCTCGAATTACTAACAAAATTCGACACATTTCTTATGGGGGGTCAAGTAAATGAAAAAGTCAAAATTTTTACTTCTTTTAGCGCTTTCACTTGTTCTTAGTGTATTTTTAGCTGCTTGTGGCGGCGGAAACAATGCACAGAACAATAATGGAAAAGGTGAAGGACAACCACCTGCTGGTGAAGGTGAAGCAACTGGACCACAAGTACTTAATGTTTTAGACTCTGCTGAAATTCCTACAATGGATACTGTTAAAGGAACAGATGCAGTAGCTTTCAACGTAATGAACAACGTTTTTGAAGGTCTTTACAGACTTAGCGAAAATGATGAAGTAGTTGAAGGTATCGCAAAAGAACATAAAGCTAGCGAAGATGGACTTGTTTATACTTTTACACTACGTGAAGATGCAGTATGGTCCAATGGTGACCCTGTAACTGCTAAAGATTTCGTATACGGTTGGCAGCGTGCTGTAGATCCTACAGTAGGATCCGAGTATGGACCATATATGATGAATGGTAAAATCAAGAACGCTGAAAAAGTATCTGCCGGGGAACTTCCTTTAGAAGAGCTAGGCGTTAAAGCACTTGATGATTACACACTTGAGGTAACATTAGAGCAACCTGTTGCTTATTTCGAATCTTTAATGACATTCCCGACTTTCTTCCCGCAACACCAAGGTTTTGTTGAGGAGCAAGGTGAAAACTACGCTCTAGAAGCAGAAAACCTAGTTTACAACGGACCATTCGTTTTATCCAAATGGGAGCATGAAGTAGGCTGGACAATGACGAAGAACGATAAATATTGGGATAAAGACACTGTAAAATTAGATGAAATCAATGTAAAAGTAGTTAAAGAAGTATCCACTGGGGTTAACCTTTATACTGCTAAACAAATTGATATCTCACCTGGTTTAACTTCTGAGTTTGTTGACCTTTACAAAGAAGATCCAAACTTGATCCAATATTTGGAGCCGACAATCTTCTGGTTTAAAATGAACCAAACTAAAAATGAAGCTTTAGCTAACGTGAACATCCGTAAAGCACTAGCTATGGCTTTCAACAAAGAAGACCTTGCAAAAGTTGTATTGAATAACGGTTCTGTACCTGCTAACTTCTCTGTACCTGTAGAATTCGTTCAACATCCTGAAACTGGTGAAGACTTCCGTGAAAAATTCGGCGACTTCAACAAATTCGATGCTGAAAAGGCAAAAGAATTCTGGGAAAAAGGTCTTGAAGAGTTAGGAACTGATGCACTTACAATTGAAATTCTTGGTGGAGACACTGAAACAGCTAAAAACATGCAACAATATCTTCAAAACCAATTCGAAACGAACCTTCCTGGTCTAACTATCGAATTGAAAGAAGTACCATTTGCACAACGTCTAGATCTAGATTCAGCGATGGATTATGACATGCAATTAGCTGGTTGGGGTCCTGACTACCTAGATGCAATTTCTTTCGCAAACCTTTGGATCACTGATGGTGGAAACAACAAAATGGGTTACTCAAACCCTGAGTATGACAAGCTTTTAAATGATGTAATGACAACTTATGCGAACGATCCTGTAAAACGCTTCGAAGCTATGCAAGAAGCTGAGCGCATCCTTCTTGAAGAAGATGCAGCGATTGCACCGATCTACCAACGTGGTACTACAAGATTATGGCAGCCATACGTGCAAAACGTATACAAACATAACTTTGGTCCAGACTTCAGCTACAAGTGGGCTTACATTAGCGGAAAAGAATAATAAAGATATATCAGTATAAAATTATTTCTTCCAAACTTCAGAAAAAGAGAGTATATTGAAATATATACTCTCTTTTTCCCTGTAAACAAATTGTCGAATTATAGGGAAGATTATAGATAGTTTGACTATTCACACTTTTTTAGGAGGTGCAAAAATGACTAAGTATTTATTGCAGCGTATTCTCTATATGATCATCACCTTATTTTTAATCGCTTCATTTACATTCTTCTTGATGAAACTAATGCCAGGTACTCCGTTTACCATGCAGGAGAAAATGTCAGAGGCCCAAAAGGCGATTCTTTATGCCAAATACGGTCTTGATGATCCTGTCCCAGTGCAATATGCAAAATACATTCTAAGTCTAGCACAAGGGGATCTTGGTATTTCCTTTCAATATGACAACAGAAGTGTTACCGACCTGATCTTGCAGCGTATCGGACCTTCTGCACAATTAGGTTTCCAGGCAATGCTTGTTGGAACCATCATTGGTATCTTTCTTGGTGTGATTGCAGCGCTAAGGCAAAACACATGGGTGGATTACGGTTCTACAGTTTTGGCGGTATTAGGTAAATCTATTCCTTCTTTCGTTTTTGCAGGATTATTGCAATATTATATTGCAGTAAAATTAGGATGGTTCCCGGTGGCGTTTTGGAATGGTTGGGAATATACCGTACTTCCTACAATTGCACTCTCCATGTTCCCGATTGCTATAGCTGCACGCTTCATGCGTACAGAAATGATTGAGGTCTTGGGATCGGACTATATAACGCTTGCAAGAGCAAAAGGTGCATCTTCTTTTGATATCGCATTCAAACATGCTTTGAGAAATGCACTCATCCCAGTGGTTACCGTACTTGGGCCACTTGCGGTAAGTTTAATGACAGGTACGCTTGTAATCGAAAAAATATTTGCAGTACCAGGATTAGGGGAACAGTTCGTACGTTCCATTACTACTAACGATTACCCGGTAATCATGGGTACAACTCTTTTCTTTGCTGCACTATTCATTTTGATTGTATTGATTGTTGATATCCTTTACGGAGTCATCGATCCGCGTATCCGTTTGGCAGGAGGTAAAAAATAGTGAATAACAATTATGAAAAACTTCCTAAAGAGCTATTTGAACCAGCAAAGCAAGATCCAAACAAAGGTGAGAAAATCTCAAAAGCAAGTTTAACCTATTGGCAAACTGGTTGGTTGAGATTAAAGAAAAATAAAGCCGCAATTGTTGGTGTTTTCATTCTTTTCTTAATCACTTTCCTAGCGATCTTTGGACCATTTATGAATAGCCATGGATTCAATGATCAGGACCTTATGAGAGCCAATTTACCGGCTAAGATGCCTGGAATTGAAAACCTTGGGATCATGGATGGTACCAGAAATGGTGTAGACATTTATGAACAACGTGGTATCACGGATTATTTCTGGTTCGGAACAGATGGTTTAGGTCGCGATTTATGGACCAGGATTTGGGAAGGTACCAGGGTTTCCGTCTTTATCGCTTTATTGGCAGCATTAATTGACATGGTAATCGGGGTTGCATATGGTGGTATTTCCGCTTACTATGGCGGCCGCGTCGATAATGTCATGCAGCGTATTATTGAAGTATTGATTGGTATTCCTAACCTTGTAATCGTAATACTGATGATACTTGTCATGGAACGTGGTATGTTGGCCATCATCATCGCCCTCACCATAACCGGTTGGGTCGGAATGGCTCGGGTAGTCCGGGGACAAGTATTAAAGCTAAAAGGCCAGGAGTTTGTTTTGGCATCGAGGACACTCGGTTCATCTGATAGGAAGATTATTACAAAGCACTTACTACCTAACGTAGTAGGGGTAATTATCATAAACACAATGTTCACAATCCCAAGTGCGATTTTCTTTGAAGCATTCCTTAGCTTCATCGGTTTGGGGCTGCAGCCTCCAATGGCTTCCCTTGGTACGTTGATAGAAGATGGATATAAATCGTTACAGATTTTCCCACACATCATGATCTACCCTGCAATTATCATCAGTTTGCTGATGATCGCATTCAACCTTGTTGCAGACGGTATGCGTGATGCATTAGACCCTAAAATGAAGGACTAGTTTAAAGGCAGGTGAAATGAACATGGAAAAAATACTCGAAGTAAAAAACTTACACGTTTCATTTGATACATTCGGTGGAGAAGTCAAAGCAATTCGTGGCGTTAACTTTGATTTGAAAAAAGGGGAGACGCTAGCGATTGTTGGAGAGTCCGGTTCCGGAAAATCGGTTACAACAAAAACCATAATGCGACTATTGCCAAAAAACAACTCCCATATCAAAAATGGAGAGATTCTGTTTGACGGAAAAGACCTTTCAAAGCTTTCCGAGAAAGCGATGCAAGGAATCCGCGGTAAAGATATCTCGATGATCTTCCAAGATCCGATGACTTCACTTAACCCGACGATGACTGTTGGAAAACAGATCATGGAGGGCATTATCAAACATCAGAAATTAAGTAAAAGTGCAGCAAAAGAAAAAGCGATAGACCTATTGCGTTTAGTAGGTATTCCTATGGCGGAAGAACGCTTTAAGCAATATCCGCACCAATTCTCCGGTGGGATGAGACAGAGGGTTGTTATTGCAATCTCCCTGGCTTGCAATCCGAAAGTATTGATTGCTGATGAACCGACAACTGCACTTGACGTAACGATACAAGCGCAGATTCTTGACTTGATGAAGGATCTTCAGCAAAAGATTGAAACCTCCATCATCTTTATTACACATGATTTAGGTGTTGTAGCTAACGTAGCGGATCGTGTTGCCGTTATGTATGGTGGACAGATAATTGAAATGGGGACAGTGGATGAAATATTCTACAACCCACAACATCCGTATACTTGGGGCTTATTGAGCTCCATGCCTGATCTGGAGCTAGGAGATGAAGCTGAGCTTTATGCGATTCCAGGAACTCCGCCAGATCTGACAGACCCTCCAGTTGGTGATGCATTTGCAGCACGTAACGAATTTGCCATGCAGATTGATTTGGAAATGGAGCCACCGATGTTCCAGATTTCAAAAACTCACTTTGCAAAAACATGGTTATTGCATGAAGACGCGCCAAAGGTTGAACCGCCGCTGGCTGTTCAAAAGCGCAGACGTCACATGCCTAACAATTTCGATAAGCCTGTTATGATAAAGGACGGTGAATAACAATGGCCACTAGTGAAAAATTATTGGAAATCCGTAACTTGAAGCAGTATTTCAATGAAGGAAAGCCTAATATGGTTCGTGCTGTGGATGGATTGAATTTTGATATCTACCGTGGTGAAACACTAGGTCTTGTTGGGGAATCAGGTTGTGGTAAATCTACAACGGGCCGCACGATCATCCGCCTTTATGATGCTACAGATGGTGAAGTATTGTTTGAGGGCGAAAATGTCCACGGCAAAAAATCCAAAAAAGAACTGTTGAAGTTCAACCGTAAAATGCAGATGATCTTCCAAGATCCTTATGCATCATTGAATCCAAGAATGACGATTGCTGATGTTATCGCAGAAGGCATCGACATTCATGGACTTGCTAAAAACAAAAAGGAACGCATGCAAAAGGTTTACGATCTACTTGAAACAGTAGGACTAAACAAAGATCACGCTGGTCGTTATCCTCATGAATTCAGTGGTGGACAGCGTCAACGAATCGGAATTGCCAGAGCATTGGCTGTAGAGCCTGAGTTCATCATTGCGGATGAACCTATTTCAGCACTGGACGTTTCCATCCAGGCACAAGTTGTCAACCTGATGAAAAAGCTGCAAAAGGAAAAAGGATTAACATACCTTTTCATCGCTCATGACTTGTCGATGGTAAAATACATCAGTGACAGAATCGGTGTAATGTATTTTGGGAAAATCGTCGAGCTTGCTGATAGCAATGAGCTATATAACAACCCGATCCACCCTTACACCAAGTCTCTATTATCGGCTATCCCTCAACCGGATCCTGATTCCGAGCGCACTCGTAAGCGTTTTGCATACGACCCTAAAGAACATGAATATGGTGAAAACGAGGAACTTGAGCTTCGTGAAGTGAAGCCAGGACATTTCGTATTATGTTCTGAGGCAGAACTCAAGAAGTATCAGGCAGAAAACGCTGTTGTTCAATAAATCTTTAAAAAAGTAACCGGTCCATATAAAGGATCGGTTATTTTTTTTTCGTGGATAATCAATTAATAAAAGTTTGGCATCCCTAATAAAATATACAGAACTAAAAGTTACACTAGTCTGTATCAATATACTGGTACTCTTGGATTATTTTGAAGAAATTTGGTGAAAAAGCCAAAAAGAAGACGATTTTCCTTTATAATAGAACTAACAGGAAATGAGATGAAAATGGGGGAGAATGATGAAAAAATGGTTCGGTGGCTTAGCTGCTGCAGTGGCACTAAGTATGATGTGTTTCTCTCCAGTGCAGGCTGAAGAGGAAAGTCTTCAGGTTGAGAAGCACATGACAAAAAAGGTAGAAGTACAGAAAAAAGAATTGCCGGTTTCCATGGCGAGATTCGCATTTGATTCAGGCTATGAGTTTGCGTATCCTGATGCGGTGCGAGGAATTTATGTAACAGCGCACTCTGCTGGAGGTGAACGGTTTGAACGTCTGATCAATCTGCTAGACTCTACTGATCTTAACTCGATGGTTATTGACATCAAGGACGATCATGGATATCTGACGTACATACCGGAAGAGGGATCGCCATATATGGATATTGCGCAGCCTTATATTGGGGATACGCAGGAAATGATGAAAAAGCTGGAAGAAAAGCAGATTTATCCAATCGGTAGAATCGTAGTTTTCAAGGATTCTGTTCTGGCAGAAAAGCGTCCGGATTTATCTTTTGTGGAAAATGGTCAGGTTTGGAAGAATGGAAGAGGGGAATCCTTCGTTAATCCATTTATGAAAGAGGTTTGGGAGTATAATGTCAATATAGCAATCGAAGCTGCAAAAATGGGCTTCCAGGAAATCCAGTTCGATTATGTACGCTATCCGGAAGGGTTCGAAAACAGGGATACAACCCTTAAATATGGATACGGTGATTATAAAGATCTTGACCTTGATAATGTTCAAAAGCGCGTGGAAGCGGTAACGAATTTTGTGGAATACGCACGAGAAAAGCTTGAACCATACAATGTTCAGGTTTCTGTGGACATATTCGGCTATACCGCAACTCTGCCTGAAGCACCTGGGATCGGACAGAACTTCAGCCGCATCTCTGAACATGTTGATGTCATATCGTCCATGATCTATCCAAGTCATTGGACCTCCTATTTTGGAGTGGCCAAACCTGATACGGAGCCATATAAAATTATTGCAGAATATGCAAAATTTGAAAATGCCAAGCTGGATGAGCTAGAGGAACGCCCGATATCAAGGCCATGGATCCAGGACTTCACCGCCTCATGGCTTGGAGCAGGAAATTATATTCCTTATGGCAAGCAGCAGGTGGAAGATCAAATTCGCGCATTGAATGAAAATGGAATTGAAGAGTTCCTTTTATGGAATGCCGGCAACACATATACTGAGGGTGTAAACTTTAAACCGCTTGGGGAATAATCGATACAATCATAAGACTTTGTTAAAGAGTACGGTTGATTATAGGCCGTCTCCAGCTGTTGATTGGAGCGCAAGTCGTAGACTCCTGCGGGAGAAGCGGAGTCAGGGAGACCCCGCAGGCGAAGCCGAGGAGGCTCCCTACCCGCCCGCGTGTCGCTGCTGACTTGCGCGGAAATCAACAGCGGTGTGATATGTCAAACAAAAAGCTGCCTCTCATTATAAAGAGTGCAGCTTTTTCTTATCTATTCACTTTTTTCCGCCGCCGACGCTTTTCCAGCCTGCTTGCATGCTAGCGGATTTATCGAAGCTTTCCGAGCCTTTTTTGTTGCGACCGAACAATTTTTCACCGATACCGTTGGCCAGGACACCCATTACGGCCGTAATTGCTATAATCAGCGTAGCTACAAGTCCAAAATCAATAAAGTATTCTATCACACTGACATCCCCTTTGCCTTATGTATAAATACATCCTGCTTCTATTGTAAATTATGACTATCATAAAAGAAAGAGGGTATATTAACGTTGAGGTATGTTTATGTATGTTATGCTTAAATAGGAGAAAGAAAAGGCTCTTTTCGTAAAGATTGTTGTTTTTAGTATAGGGTTGGGCTAAAGATAAGATGTCAACATTAAACTCCCTGTTGGTCTCCGTTCCAGGCGTTCGCTTATCCTAAGGCTCCCATCCGTCCCCGAGGAATCTTGTGAACGGAGCGGAAATCAACGGGCTGCATTTAATGCTTACACTTTATCTAATTAACAACAATGAAGGCGAAAACAGCCAAAGAAAAAGATGGAAGGGGATCAGTTAAAGAGATGAATTGGTATGAAAAATTAAATCAATATTTTCCGGTAGAAGAGATGAAATCAAAAGAGCATATGGATCTATTATTAAAAGAAAAAGGGCATATGTACCATAAGGATGAAGGCGAGCATCATGTTTTGATGTATGCCGAATTTGACCAGTTTATTTTTATCGACTATCTGTTTGTATCAAAGGCGTCAAGAGGACAGGGACTTGGCCACAAACTTCTAGAAAAGCTGAAACAGAAAGGGAAGCCGATCATCCTGGAAGTGGAGCCGGTGGACTATGAAGATACGGATACGGAAAAGAGGCTGAAGTTTTACAAGAGGGAAGGCTTTGATCATGCATCCTCCATCGGGTACAGCAGAAGATCATTGGCAACAAATGAAGTGAATCAGATGGAGATACTGTACTGGTCACCGAACAACCAGGACGAAGCGGCAATCTTTGAGGGGATGAAACAGATGTATGAACAGGTTCATACCTACAAGGACAAGGAGCTGTACGGAGAGTCCTATGAAACTGTCGATAAGGTGTTGAGCTTTGACGAAGAGGATAATGATGATAATAATATCCTTTCCAAACTTTAATCATACGTACATATGAAAAAAAGTGCTTCCATCACGGAAGCACTTTTTATTGCATCTCTTCATATGCTTTTTTCATGAGCGCTACTATTTCCAGATACCCTTGGTCATTGGGGTGGATATCATCCTCTTCTATATGGGTGAGTTCCACTTCTTTGTTGATGAATTTTTGATAAGGGTCTATGAATAGAGTGGATTGTGAAGCCAGTTTTTTTACAGCTGCATTGAATTTAGGTGCATATTCTTTACCAAGCTGATGGAGGGAATGACCAGGTGGATACGGATTATATAGTCCAATCAACAGGATGGTGGCTGTCGGGTTGATTTCCCTTATCATTTCATAGGTTTCCTTTAAGGATGTTTCTAATATCTGCATATTAAGATCTAACTGCCCCTCCACCGGGTCAGGCTGGGAACGGACAGTCTGAAGAAAGTTGTTCCCCCCTATGGAGATGGAAATAATATCTGCGGTTTTTAGTCTGTTCCTCAGCCCTTCATCCCCAGTGAGCAGTGCCAAAAGTCCAGTCGAAGTTATTCCTGGGATACCGTAGTTTTCCACTTTGACAGTATTGTCTTTTCTCAGATACTTTGTAAATTGGGGCACAAATCCATGGATGCGCAAGTAGTTCTCCTCTGATGAGCCGAGTCCGGCAGTCAATGAATCTCCTAGTGCAATATAAGTCAACTGTTTAGGAGACTCAGCTGTTGCAGGAGGGTACATGAAGAAACTGCCGAATATAAGAAATGCAGCCAACATAAGTTTTCTGCCCATCGTTATTTCATCCTCTCTACAAACAGAAGTTTATATCTCCGCTTTTTCTAATTTCTTCGCTTGTCTTTTTTCTTTAAATCGATCCAAAAGATAGTACAATACTGGAATAAGAACCAGTGTAATTAAAGTGGCAAAGCTTAGGCCGAATACGATGACAATTGCCATCGGCTGCTGAATTTCCATCCCTTCCCCAATCCCCAAAGTAAGAGGGATCAACCCTAATATCGTGGTAAGGGTAGTCATCAAGATGGGACGGATTCTTGTTGGTCCGGCTATTAAAATTGCTTCCACAGTGGACTTCCCGTCTTTCTTCAATAAGTTGACGTAATCTACGAAAACAATCGCGTTGTTCACCACTATACCGGTAAGAATGAGCATCCCAACCAGTGACCCAACCCCAAGCGGCTGGAAAGTAACTAACAGTCCTACGATAATTCCGATAATGGTAAGCGGAACTGAAAACATGATGATAAAAGGATAATAGTAAGATTCAAACTGGGCAGCCATTACCATATAAACCAGTACAACTGCAAGCGCAAGGGCCCCTCCCAATTTGAAGAAAGCGTCATTCATCTGTTCATCCTGTCCGCCGATGGTAATTTTGTATTGTTTGGTGGGAATATAGACATTTTCCTTTAGGGTCTTCTCAATATCATCCACCACACTGCCCAGATCACGGTTCACAATATCAGCATTAACTGTTATTTCACGCAGGCGATCGGTTCGGTTTATCTGACTCGGACCTTGTCCCCGGCTTACAGATGCAACAGCTTGTAGCGGAATGTTTTCCCCTGTTGGTGTACTGATGAGCAAGGTTTCCAGGTCTTGAATGGAGCTTGTGTACGTGTCATCGATTGTCAGCCTGATATCCAGCTCTTCTCCTTCACGAGCCATTCTGGATGCCACAACGCCTCTTGTTGCACTGGATACGGCCGAGGCGATCTGGGCACTTCCAACGCCGAACTGACTGGCCTTTACCCGGTCAATGTCTACGACTATTTCCGGATTGCCCTCTGTGTAATTGGAACTCGGCTCTCTGATACCTTCAATATCGGATAAAAGATCAATGGTCTGATCCGCCATACCTTTTAATGTATCAAGATCAGGTCCTGTAATGCTAAGGGATACAGGGTTTTGCGAGAAACCGGAGTCACCGGAAGATATGGAAATCTCCACGCCGGGAATGTCCTGCAGCAGCTCTCTGATTTCATCTCCGACCTCTGTATCAGCCCTGTTCCTTTCACTCAAAGGTACAAGCAAAATACTGTAATTAGCCCTGTTCGATTGTGTACCGGCTGAAACAGAGAAGTTATCAGTTCCTCCGACTGTAACAAAGGAAAGGTCTATCTCTTCTATCTCTTTCAGTTTCTGATCGATATCCTCCATCACACCGTAGGTAGCATCAAGCGAGCTTCCTTCCGGCAACCGCGCTGTCATGGAAATAAAGCTTTGGTCCTGCTGAGGTAAAAACTCCTTCCCAATAAACGGTGTACCAAAAAGGGAAGCCACAAGGAGCAATAATACTAGCGATATCGTTTTCTTCGGATGCAGCAGCGCCCTATGTAGTATTTTTCTATACCATAAAGAAAACGAGCTGAATCTTTCTTCGAATCGCGAGCTCTTCTTATTCACTTTCAATAATAGAGATGAGAACAAAGGTACTATAATCAAAGCTGTGAACAATGATGCTAAAAGCGAAAACGATACAACTAGTGCCAATGGTTTGAATAGCTGTGCAGCCAACCCGTCGACAAAAACGATCGGCAAAAATACAATGACGGTAGTAAGTGTGGATGCAATGATGGCAGGTCCGACCTCACTTGTCCCCTCGATTGCCGCATCTTTCAGCGAATACCCTTTTTGCCTTAATCGATATATATTCTCCAGAATGACAATGGCGTTATCCACCATCATTCCGATTCCCAATGCCAACCCGCCAAGCGTCAATAGGTTAAGCGTCTGACCGCTGAAGTACATAAAGATGAACGTGGTCACTATGGAAAGGGGGATGGAAAACAGAATAATTAGCGTACTTCTCAAATTTCTTAAGAAAAAGTAAAGAACCAGAGCTGCAAGCAGGCTTCCGAGAATCATGTTGGACGCTACAGCACGAATGGACTGTTCGATAAACTGGCTTTGATCAAAAATTGGCTTGATTTCAACACCTTCAGGAAGCGTTTCCTTGATTTCTTCCAATTTTTTATTGATATCATTGGCTACTGTAACGGTATTGCTTCCCGACTGCTTCAGGATGGACATCCCTACAGCAGGCTCACCATTCAGATAGCTTAATTGAGTGGTAGGCTGAAGTGTTTCCTTTACTTCACCAAGCTGATCGAGCTGGATGATTCCCTTGGAGGTTGGGATGGGGAGAGTCTGAATATCGGTGATCGATCCATATTCCCCCGTAATCCGGATAGGCAGATCCTGGTTCTGATCGGTTAAAGCACCACCAGGAAGGTTCAAGTTTTCCGATGCGATGATTTGCTGCAACTGATCAATGGAGATTCCAAAGGACGAAAGTGTATTCGGGTCCAAGGTGACACGAACTTCACTTTCTGCACCGCCCTCGACTGATATGGAGGCGATTCCATCTACGCTATTCAGTTCAGGTTCGATTTCCTCTTCTGCAAGCATCTTCGCTTTTACCATTTCACCTGAAGGGTCTGTAATAGCAAGTTGTACAATGGGGAGGTCACTTGGATTAAATCTCAGAACTCGCGGCGTTTTAGCACCTGGAGGCAAAAAGTCCCTTACGGAGTCGATCCTCTCCCGCATATCAAGCGATGCGAAATCCATATTGGTTCCCCATGTGAAAGCAACCAGTACCAGTGAGCCGCCAGTTCTTGATATCGATGTCACAGATTCTACATTCGGCAAAGTGCCCATTGCATTTTCAATAGGAGAGGAAATCAAATTTTCGATTTCCTCAGGTCCAGCTCCTTCATAAGTAGTCGTGACGGCCACTATCGGGAAGGTTAATTCAGGGAATAAATCGACAGTCATGCTCCGCATACTGACAGCGCCGAGTATGAGCATAAGCACAATCACCATGCTCATCGCAATTGGTCGTAGTACGGATAGCTTTGCAATTTTCATAAAGGTTGCTCACTCACTTTGTTCTGAAATATCTGTGCCGTCTTTTAACCGTTCTTTTCCGTTAACGGCGACTTTCTGACCTTTTGTCAAGCCTTCGACAATCTGAATCATTTCTCCATCCCGAAAACCTGTAATAACATCACGGCGCATTGCTTTTCCGTCTTCTATCAAATAAACATAGGGGGTTGCTTCTTCATATAGGATCGCATCATTCGGGACGACAATCTGTGCATCGAGATTATCAACCGCCACATATGCGGTAGCACGCATTCCGCCTTTAATGTACTGTTCCGTGTTGCTTACAGGAATGATCACCGAAAACATATTAGTCTGCTGATTGACGGTCGGAGAAACTGTTTCTATCGCTGATTCATAGGATTCCGAAAGTCCTTCAAAAGCAATGGTGGCTGTCTGTCCAGCCTGTAATTTTGAAACCTGATAGCTGTTTACTTGAAAAGTCGCTGAAATATTGTCCTGTCTGATGATGGTTCCGATCGGTACGTTGGGAGCGGCAATTCCATCTTCCACAACATTTAGCTCCGAAACGATACCGTCTATCGGACTTGTGATGCTGGCAGCTTCAGCAAGCTGTTCCGCCTGTTTCAGACCTTGGCGTGCCTGATTTAACTGTGCTTCAATCTCTACAGTATTAAAGGAGGGGATTTGCTGCGCCTGGCTCGCTGCGGTCGAGAGCTGGGCTTGCTTTAACATTACTTCCATTGTACTTTGAAGTAGATCAAGGGAAGTGACAGCGCCTGTTTCAACTCCATCTAATAGTGCTTGAGATTTTTCTAAAGATTGGTTTAATTCCCCCTGCAACTTGGGTATATCAGTTAAAGAGGCTTGACTTTCAGCAGCCTGTTGCATTTCTTTCATTTTAGAGAGGGCATTTTCCAATTCCGACACAGCGTTTTGGGACAGCAATACCTGCTCATTGGCAGCTGTAGGATCCAATGAAACAATTAAATCGCCCTTTTTGACTATATCACCAATTTTTACATGAACCTTTTCAACGGTTAGGGGGGAGGTAGTGAGGAGCGGTACTTGGGTCTCAGGTACTGCCATTCCAACTAATTCAATGGTATTGCTAATGTTTTGTTCAATGACTTCTGCGACCGAAACAGGTACTTTGTTAGATTCCGTGTTTTGACTCGTAATCTCTTTTTGGCTGCAGGCTGTCGAAAATACTAGCAAAAAAATTGCAGGAAACAACCATGTTTTTTTCAATTTCTTTCACCTCATACTTATCATGTCTAAATATAAAACTAACATGTATTAGAAACCCTTACAATTCATAACTATCCAAGGGCATATGAAAGAGCACATTTGTTAACAAAATGTGAACAGGTGAAAATGATTAGAATTAATTTCATTTAAATGAAACTTTTCGTCATTCTTATACGTCATATATAAGGAGAAAAGTTGTACAAGTAGGTAATAAAAGAAACTCTACGAAAAAGCGAACATGTTGTGACAACTTGTCTAACTTTTAATATACTGTACCTTTTTACACCTAAATCGTGTATAATACTTAATAGAAATTCCTTTTTTATAGTAATTTCAAATTGAGAGTGATTCACAATTAGAATCCTACAGCATGTTCTTTTTCGAATAAATTAAGAATAAAAGGAGAGGGAAAGTTCATGGTAACCTTATATACATCTCCAAGTTGTACGTCTTGCCGCAAAGCGAAAAATTGGTTAGAAGAGCATAACATTCCATATACAGAAAGAAATATTTTCTCTGAGTCTTTATCCATTGATGAGATTAAAGAAATCCTTCGCATGACCGAGGATGGAACAGATGAAATCATTTCAACAAGATCAAAAATCTTTCAAAAGCTGAATATCAATGTGGAGGCAATGCCTCTTCAAGAATTATATTCTGTTATAAAGGAACATCCTGGTCTTTTAAGACGACCGATTATCATTGATGAAAAAAGATTGCAAGTAGGGTACAACGAAGATGAAATTCGTCGCTTCTTACCAAGAAAGGTAAGAACGTTCCAGCTGCGGGAAGCTCAACGCTTGGTAAACGGATAATAGACCAATAAAAAAAGCTTCTACATGATTCAAATGTAGAAGCTTTTTTAACTATTTTCACCTGTTTTCTTCTGAATGACTGCGACAGCCAGCACGCTTATTGTCAATATAATAGGAAAGGCAATTCTCCAACTTTCCTGGTGTATCAATGCCTGGATTACCGGTTCATGTATCATCATTTTTCCTGCGGTAAAACTAAGAATGCTTGCCCCCAAATAGATAATTATAGGATATTTATCCATTACCTTTAATATAATTTTACTCCCCCATATAATTATCGGGACGGATACAATCAAACCGATGACCACGAGCAGAAATTGACCGTGGGCGGCCCCGGCAACGGCCATTACATTATCAATTCCCATTATGATATCCGCCATTACGATGGTCCTGATTGCAACGCCAACAGAAGTACTACCCTTGATCATCTTCGATTCGTCTTGTTTTTTCAGGAGATTAATGGCAATGTAGACCAAAAGGACACCGCCTACAAATTGTAAAAAAGGGATGGCAAGCAAGTATACTGCCCCAATGGTGATAAGTATCCGAAAAATGATGGCTAAAAAAGTTCCAGTGACTATAGCCTTATTCCTGTATTGCTCTGGAAGATTCCTGCAAGCCAATGCAATGATGATTGCGTTGTCTCCTCCAAGCACAATGTCTATGCCTATGATAATCAATATAGAAGTTATTAGGTCCAAATCCACACTATCGCCCCTTCTTGTCCATTCCTAATAAATATAGTGAGGCTTGTCTGGATTTATGACTTAATTTTGGACTCGATTCAGGCGGTTTGTGGGCTTGGGAAGCGTAAAGTAGGCAGATGAACGATTTTTAAAAAAATGAGCTTTTTTATTTCCATTCTTCCTTTTTTTATCATAAAATAAGAGTACAAGGTATTCCATCTTTGCATAGGATATAGGTTTACGGGCTGTGTGAAATGGATAAATTGTAACAAAGGCTAAAAAGTTTCGAGGAGGGTCCCTTCCAAGGAAAGACGGAGGAAAATGAGAAGCGGACAGTATAGAGGATAGCTTATCTCATGCTTTTACAAGGGTTATGAGGTTCGTGTAATGATGAGCGCTGATCATTTACCTAATCAGAAGGGAGTGTTGTTGGATGGAAATCGAACGGATTAATGATCATACGGTAAAATTTTATATTTCATATGGTGATATAGAGGAAAGAGGCTTTGACCGCGAAGAAATCTGGTACAATCGTGAAAGAAGCGAAGAGCTATTCTGGGAAATGATGGATGAAGCCCACGATGAAGAAGATTTTATGGTGGAAGGGCCATTGTGGATCCAGGTACAGGCTCTTGATAAAGGCTTGGAGGTAGTTGTGACAAGAGCTCAGCTTTCCAAGGATGGGAAAAATTTTGAAGTTCCTGTTTCCGATGACAAAAAAATCGATATCCCTGTGGATGAGCGAATTGAAGCTTTGATTGATCAGCATTTCAATTCCAACCCTAAAGTGGATAATAAAGAAGATAAGCTCGAAGAAGAAACAGATCTCTTGCAATTCATGATCCGTTTCAAGGATCTCGAATATATTATTTCTGTCAGTCATCGTCTACAGCACTTGGAGAATTTAAATAACAGCCTCTACTTCTTCGAAGGCAGCTATTATTTATATGTTGATTTTTCCAGTGAGCATTACACGGATGAGGATATAGATAATGTGCTTAGTGTTCTTCTTGAGTTTGGGGATGAGTCGGCAATGAGCATTCATCGTCTCCAGGAGTATGGTTCCGAAGTTGTAAAAGATACTGCAATGAAAGAAATGACCATGCATTTTCCACTTAAATAAAAAGACCGATTTCACTTTGTTGAAATCGGTTTTTTTTCCAGACAGATAGATGTACTTAGGGAGATGAAGTTTGTTGAAGAATACGGTTAGGGTTTCTGTTTTTGTATTGGCAGTAGGAGCTGTACTATTTGCCACCCAGGGAATATGGGAAGGGTGGCTACTAGGTTCGATATCTATACTCTTTACGATTAGCGTCGTCTTTATTGGATTTTTAATTTCATTGGAGAACCGGCATCCTACTAGAACCCTGACATGGCTGGTTGTCCTAGGCAGTTTTCCAGTATTGGGATTTTTCTTTTATCTCCTGTTCGGACGCAATGTAAGAAAGCGGAGACTGTTTCAAAGGAAGGCTTTATTTGATAAGGAAGCGATAAGGGAAATTGAAGGGGAACGAATCTATACCAAGGAAGACATCGCCTCATTAGGAGAGAGTAAAAGAAGCATATTCCGGCTCTCACAAAACATCGGAAGAAGTCCTATTTCCTTTCGAACGGATACCGAAGTGCTGACAGATGGCGACCGGACCTTCTCTAAAATACTGGAAGAGATCAATAAGGCGAAGCACCATATTCACTTGGAATATTACATAGTGAAAAATGATGAAATTGGCAATCAAATCAAACAATTATTGATGGAAAAAGCGAAATCAGGCGTATATGTGCGTTTCCTTTTTGATGCTGTGGGCAGTCTTGGTCTTGGCAAAGCGTATTTGAAAGAGTTACGTGAAGCTGGTGTGGAAATCGTTTCTTTTTCGCCGGTTGCATTTCCAGTTTTCAACAATAAAGTTAATTTCAGAAACCATCGTAAAATAATTGTGGTTGATGGGGAAGTCGGCTTTGTCGGTGGTCTTAACATCGGTGATGAATACCTGGGAAGGGATGAATACTTCGGCTATTGGCGGGATACCCATCTGTTCGTAAAAGGGGAGGCAGTCCGTACGCTACAATTGATTTTTCTGCAGGACTGGTACTATGCTACCGACCAGTCACTGCTGACCCCGAGTTACCTGACTCCAACCTTAACCGAGAGAAAGCATGGCGGGGTACAGATGATAGCTGGCGGTCCGGATCAGGAATGGGAAGTAATAAAAAGCCTGTACTTTTCCATGATTACCTCGGCTCAGAAATCAATCTGGATTGCCTCTCCTTATTTTGTTCCGGATGATGATATTTTCACGGCCCTCAAAGTTGCTGCTTTAAGCGGCTTGGACGTCAGACTTCTGGTTCCGAAACGGCCTGATAAACGAATCGTCTATTATGCCTCCCACTCCTATTTTCCAGAGATGATGGAAGCAGGGGTGCAAATCTATGAATATGAAAAAGGCTTCCTTCATAGCAAAGTCGTGATAGTGGACGATGAAATCGCCTCGATAGGAACGGCAAATATGGATATGAGAAGCTTTCATCTAAACTTTGAAGTGAATGCATTCCTATATAATACGGAAAGTGTACTATCTTTGGTGGAGGATTTTGAAAAGGACCTTCTCGAGAGCAATCCAATCGTAAAAGGTGTGTTTGCCAAACGTCCATTTTACCAGAAAGTTGTGGAATCCTTGGCAAGACTCGCTTCCCCACTTCTATAATATTGGTGCTGCCTGAAAGTGACTTCATTTCACTTTTTGGCAGTTTTTTTGTTGTGGGGGACGGGTGGAAAAGTTCATTGTGTTTTTGAATGACGGGCTTTTGAGTTGGGAAAGGTAGTGAAAAGCTCATCATGAACTTAATGAAGGCCCTTTTTACCAAGATCCGCATGCAAAAATGTCCATCATGAGCCGGATGAAGGCCCTTTTCCCACTGATCAGCTTGTAAAAAGTCCATCATTCCCCCGATGAAGAACTTTATCCACCTGAAACCCCAGTGAAAAGTCCATCATAAACTTATTAAAACCCCTCCCAGCACATCGCCACATAAAATCACCAAAAATCAATTTTACTAGCAGTTTTAATCCAAAATACTATTTTCAAAATGCGAAAGGATATTGTCGAGCGATGCAGAATATTAGGGAGAGGAAACAAGTAAAAGGAGTGAGGCAATGTTTATAGCAAAAAGAGAAGATGGTACCCTTATCACATTGCATGACTACAAAGACACGTTGTCACAGGAGAAAATAAGGAAGTACAAGTATAACTGCCCGGCGTGCGGTTCGGAAGTGAAACTGAAAAGCGGGAATATCCGTAGAATGCATTTTGCTCATCTTGATACAGAATGCCGTGCTTCGAGTGAAGCGGAAACCTTCTATCATTTAGAGGGAAAAGCAAAGCTCTATCAATCGTTGAAAATAAGTGGCTCCCCCGAATTGGAATATTATATCCCGGAGACCAGCCAGCGAGCGGATGTATTTTTGAAAGCCAGGCAGGACTTTGCATTTGAATTTCAATGCTCTCCGATCCACCCTTCCATCATCGAACGAAGATCCACATTATATGAATCAGAATCCATCATTCCCATCTGGCTAATCGGCAAAGAAAAGCTCGGAAACATCCAATCCAATATGAAACTATCAGTGTTTCAATGGTCTTTTTTACAAAATCATAAAAAAGGCGATACGCCCTACATTTTAAGCTTTTGTCCACAATATTCGGTCTTTCATTACCTTCATCCACTTTTCGGTTTTAACAGCTTGGATTCCTATGTATTCTCAAAAACAAGCAAGGAGTGGCAGTTGCATCCCCCAGATAACAGAAAAAGCCTGCCAAGCTATTGGAAAACAAAATGGCTACATTCGAAAAGGAGATGGAGATACGATTTCTGTCTATACCCGCCAAACCAGAAGCTACGTAATTATTGCTATACGAAAATGCAGATCCCCCTGTCGTTATGTCCTGCAGTTATTGGGATACCGGTTTCATGCTCCTATTGGTTTCAGACCCCGATCCTCCAGTGGCAGGCCTGGCTGTATTTTGACTCCATCTATCATACCCCCATCCATTCCATCATTCACATTCCATCCCTGATGAACCGTTTTAATCAACGCATCCAACATGCCCATGTAAAAGTCAAGCAGCTACCATTAGTGAAATTTGGACATTATACAAATGCTATTATGGAATACCTAGAGCAACTTTGTGCGGTTGGCATTCTAAAAAAAGAGAGCGACCTGGTCTTCAGGAAGGCAGTAAGTGAAAAAAGATACAATACGATGGAAGAGGCAACAGCACACGATAAGGACATTTTGGACAGGATTGTCTTGAAATTGTGAAGAGGCTACAATTAATGAAAAGAAAAGAGGGAATAATAAGCTTGCGTCGAATAGGTAAAAGATGCATATTTTTAATTTTTTTCAAGGGGGTACCAATTCATGGCAGAACAAACAGCCGTTAAGAAATTACAAGAACGTAAAGACATCTCTGCAGAAGATACATGGAGATTGGAAGATATTTTTTCGAGTGATGAAGCTTGGGAAAAGGAATTTCAGGAAGTAAAAGGGATGATCGGCAAAATACAGGACTTTGAAGGAACACTTTCAAAGTCTGCAGAAAACCTGTACGAAGCACTTCAGTATCAGGATTCCATCTCCAGCCGTCTAGGCAAGCTGTATACATATGCTCATATGCGCTACGACCAGGATACTACGAACAGCTTTTACCAAGGATTGAATGACCGTGCAACGAACCTTTATACACAGGTGGCAAGCGCGTTATCATTCGTTGTACCGGAAATTTTGACGATGAAGGAAGAGGAAATAGCAAAGTTCCTTCAGGAGCATGAAGGGCTTTCCCTTTATAAGCACTCCCTCGACGAAATTAACCGTCAACGTCCACATGTATTATCTGCAAAGGAAGAGGCATTGCTTGCGGAAGCTTCCGAGGTGTTATCCGCCTCATCCAATACTTTCGGCATGCTTAACAATGCAGATCTGACATTCCCGTCCGTAAAAGATGAGAATGGGGAAGAAGTGGAGATTACACACGGCCGTTATATACGTTTCCTCGAGTGCGAGAACCAGGAAGTGAGAAAAAATGCTTTCAAAGCGGTCTACGAAACTTATGGGAAATACAAGAATACATTTGCGAGTACTTTAGGTGGTACGGTCAAAAAAGACAATTTCCAGGCGAAGGTCCGCAATTACGATTCTGCGCGTCAATCCGCGCTGAGCAATAACAATATCCCTGAAACGGTGTATGACAATCTGGTCAATACGGTCAACAAGAACCTTCACTTGCTTCACCGATATGTGGAGTTACGCAAAAAGGTGCTTGGTGTGGAAGAGCTTCATATGTATGACCTATACACTCCACTGATCAAGGATGTAAAAATGGCTGTTACGTATGATGAAGCGAAGGATTATATCCTGAAAGGGCTGACTCCGCTTGGAGAAGAGTATTCCGAAATCTTGAAAGAAGGCTTTGATAACAGGTGGGTGGATGTACAGGAGAACAAAGGGAAGCGCTCCGGTGCATATTCTTCCGGAACTTATGGTACCAACCCGTATATCCTTATGAACTGGCAGGACAATGTCAATAACCTGTTCACGCTTGCACATGAGTTCGGACATTCCGTACACAGCTACTATACAAGAAAGACTCAGCCTTATCCGTACGGAAACTATTCCATCTTTGTCGCGGAAGTGGCGTCCACTTGTAATGAGGCATTATTGAATGATTATCTATTGAAAACCATCGATGATGATAAGAAGCGTCTTTATTTACTAAACCACTTCTTGGAAGGTTTCCGTGGCACTGTATTCCGCCAAACGATGTTTGCAGAATTTGAGCACAAAATCCATGAGCTTGCTCAGAGTGGTGAGGCTCTTACATCCGACCTGTTGACAGAAACCTACTATGAGCTGAATAAGAAATATTTTGGTGACAGTATCCATATTGATGAGGAAATTGGTTTGGAGTGGGCAAGAATTCCTCACTTCTATTACAACTATTATGTTTATCAATATGCTACAGGCTATAGTGCAGCCACTGCTCTAAGCAAACAGATCCTTGAAGAGGGCCAGCCTGCAGTTGACCGCTACCTTGAATTCCTGAAAGCGGGAAGCTCGGACTATCCAATCGAGGTATTGAAAAAAGCAGGAGTGGATATGACACAATCCACCCCGATCGAAGAAGCATGCAAAGTGTTTGAAGAGAAGCTGAAGGAAATGGAAGAGCTTCTGTCATAATATGCAAAAGACTCCCCATCTATTTGAATGGGGAGTCTTTCACTTTCTAAACCCTCGGAAACGATCCTTATTATTGAGCATGCCCATAAACAGAAACACAGAAAAAAACAATAGGGGCGAGGTAAAATAAAGAGGGTATATTTCCAAAAGTCCTAATATGTTGATGTAAAAGCAGAATGCAATAAACAGAATCGCAAGTATAAAGGGCAGTTTATTCATGACTTTACTCACCTTCCCGGCGTTTTGTCCACTCTTAGTTATATGTATGTGACAAGTCCTCAATCTTTTCCTAAAAAATGAATTTACTGCTGTTTGTGACAATGTTGTGAAATAAAAGGGAAAGCACTTGTCAAAAGTCGACGAAATTTGATATATTAATATCGTGAAACGATTCACAAACAAACATATACCCCTTTGTTTGACCGTGAAAAATTTCTCCCATCCCCTTTGTTGTCTATATGACAAGAAGAAAGCCTTGGTCCCAGACCAAGGCTTTTCTTTATATCACTATAATTATTAAGCTAAATATCTCCAAAACGCACCGTATTTTACAGGTACCTGTTCGACTTTCTGTGCCAGCTGAAGTTTTTTCAGCTCCCGTTCCACTTCCACAATCGGCAGGTTATAGACGACCGATATCTCTTTTGTGGCAACAAATTGGAACTGCTGCAGAAAGTCCTCTAAAGGAGGCAACATTGTAGGGAAGGGATATTCACCGAGCATGTCCTGTAATATATGGACATACACATCGTATGAATGATAGCCGGATACCTTGATTCCTTCCTCTTCAATATTTTCATTGAAAAAAACAAGCGTTGGAATTTCATTTACTTCCATCTCATTTGTAATCTTCAAATCGCACTGCAGGGCCTTGGCGGCGCTTTCCCCGTTCATATCACCGATAAATTCCTCTTTATCCAATCCAACCGATTCTGCACAATCAATGAGTACAGCAAGATCTGAAATATTCTGCTTTTCGAGAAACAGTACTTCCTGTAGCTTGCGCAAAAACTTTGTGCCAGCTTTTTTTCCTTGCAATTCCGCCGCTTTGATTGCCATGGATGCGGCATGAGGAGTTGCGATAGGGTTTTCTAGCCAAAGTGAACCGTCACAGGACATCCCTGAGCGACTAGCCGTCCTCTCCCAAACCTGGGCCAGCGATGCGGCGTAATGCTTTTTTGTCAAATTAAGAGAAGTCAACCGGCCGCTTAGTACGTGCTTGATTGTAAAGTACTGGCCGTACTGCATCTGCAATTTTTTTAGTATCGGCTCCAATGCCCAGCATTCAGGGCAAAGGGGATCAATGAAAAAATACACTTCAATCGGCTTGTTTGTCGTATGTCGGATATTATTTAAATAGAAAAGCTGTTTATCGTTACAGGTCACATGAATCTTCCTTTTCTTCAGGTTTGTCTGGAGTATTAACCATATGATGAGCCGTTAAAACTAAACGCTGAAAAAATTCTTTTCGATATGAACCCTCAAGTCCAATTTCATCCATTGCTTCTTCCATACAGGCCAGCCAAGCATTTGCACGTGTTGGGGTTATTTCAAAAGGCAAATGGCGTGCACGCAGCATCGGATGTCCGTGCTCACTTGTGTAAAGGGAGGGACCTCCAAGGTACTGAGTAAGAAATTGCTTTTGTTTTCTTGCTGTTTCCGTCAAATCATCAGGAAATATGGGAGCTAAATCAGGATGGCTACTGACACGTGAGTAGAATGCATCTACAAGTTCATGAATAACCTGCTCTCCGCCGATAAGTTCAAAGGGTGATTGTATGTTATTCATTTTTTTTAACTCCTTATTCAGTTCAATGTGTGATTGTATGTATATTTTAGCAATGTGCTTATTATATCTCAAATATTTCGATTCCAATCTTACAAATAATAGGTGGGGGAAGGAAAGTCAAAAAAAAGCAAGCGCCTAAAAGCGCCTGCTCTAATAAGATTTTGATAAATTCAACTCATCAAACTGCCCGTAACCTTGCGAACATAATTGATTGTTTCTTTAAAAGGGGGATCCCATTATACTTGTCCACATTTCCTGGTCCTGCATTGTACGCTGCAAGTGCAAGGGATACATTACCGTCATATCGGTCAAGCATTTGTCGGATATACTTGGTACCGCCCATAATATTTTGTCTGGGGTCGGTTGCATCATGGACACCAAGTCCTTTTGCGGTCTGCGGCATCAGCTGCATCAATCCGAGAGCACCGGCATGACTTTTTGCAGAGGGATTGAAATTGGATTCATGTTGAATGATTGATTTAATTAAAGAGGGGTCAACTCCATACTTGACCGAAGCCTCCTCGATAAGGTCCTCGTAATCAGATCGTACGGCCACACTGGAGCCATTGCTTCCCCCTGTATGCGATAGGACAGTTTCCGGTAGGTAGGTCGAAAGGCTGGAGAGATGGGCCATGTTCAATGGATGAGAAGATGTAAATCGTCCAGCATGCTTTGCCCCGCTATTCGGTTGCTGCAATAATCCTTCAAACAGACTGGCAAATGATTGATAGCTTGCAGTCTGGGAATGGGATGACTTATTGCTCTGCAGATTCTGCAGGGCTTGTAGTTGGATCATGGAACGAACTTGATCAATATTCATTGCTAATCACCTATTCATTTAGTCTGCACACTTTTACATCATAAAAGCGGGCAATTTTATTTTTCGTTTCGCGGATTGGAATTTGATGTTCTCTTAGCAACTCGTGAAAAGCCTGTTGTCCTTCTTGGTAGTTGATGACTTCATATTCCATTTCGAAATCGCTGGTCTGAAGGTAGTGGCTTTCATCCAATACAAGAAGGCCATTTTTGTAAGGAATCTCCACACGATTTGTTTTCAAGGAACCGAAGTAACGAATGTTTAATGAATCAATACCAAGCTCATCCTTCAAAATATCAGCGATGACTCCTTGGATTAGTCCTTGGCCTGCATCAAACATTTCAGCCTTTTCATCTTCCGTGATGGCTTGGTGGGTTTCGAGTAATCCTTCATTCGCAGGTTGTTTAAGAGTAAGGGTGTAAGTATCCCCCTTTTTGCGGATGCGAAGTGCACAGCCGCATTCCTTCAATTCAAATTTATCCGTATCAAAATAATGGTTTTCCTGAGAGAAGAAGTCTTCCGGATGTACCTGAAAGCTAGAACAAAGTGTCGTAAATTCCTCAAAGGTAAGAATGTTCTTAAATTCTATTTCAATTTCTTGATGGCTCATATAATTACCTCTCACTATTGGTATACTTCCATTATCACTTGCTTTTATTTAGATAGCAACGATAAACTGTTATTCTTGTAAGAATGAAAAAATCAAGATCTTTTCTTAAAGATTGTTACTTTAAAAATAGGTTGGGCTAAAGATAAGATGTCAACTTTAAACTCCCTGTTGGTCTCCATTCCAGGCGGCAGCGATCGCGGGCGGCCTCGGGAGCCTCCTCGGCGCTTTGCGCCTGCGGGGTCTCCCTTGACACGCTGCTCCCGCAGGACACGGAAGGCTCCGGCAGCGATACATCGCACGCAGAAAATGCTTGCATTTTCAAGGAGTCTCACTCCTTGCACTCCAACCAGCAGGGGTGTCCCAAAGTGAAAAATTTGCCTTACTAAAAGAAAAAATGGATCTTGTCTCAATTTTAATTTCAGTAGAGGATTTGATTGATTTTAAGGCTCTTCCTTTTAGCAAATAATGTTTAACTCGTGAGTTGATTGTAGCGGAGGACACTTGACTCCTGCGGGAAAGTAGAGGGCATGGGAGACCCCACAGGCGAAGCCGAGGAGGCTCCCATCCGTCCCGGGGAATCTTGTGTCCGCAGCGGAAATCAACGGGCTACATTTGATGTATAAATTTCACTAATAGCAACATTGAATGCTAAAACAGCCAAAAAATAAAAAGTAGCGTTTCCATTTAGATGATAACTGGGAATTATGATAAAATAAATGTAGGATTTAGGTTGGAAGGAGATTATTATGCAAAAGAGAATAGAAATCACACACACATCATGGAATGAAGAGCAACTTTTACTTCAAGCGGATCCTGTTTCGTTTTCAATGGAGCAAGTGGCAGCGAGCAACAAAATGCTGGTGGACTCTGATAATTTATCCTTTATTTATATATTGGAAACGCCTTCGGAATTCATCTATGTAAGCGTGAAGGATACATATTGGCAAGATTTGAAAAAAGCGATGGAAGAAAAGAAGGCGATTGTTCTTGTTGTTGATAAAGTGGCCCTGCTTTTAACAAACATAGAAGAAGAACTGGGATATTTGATAGAGAACATAAAAGATAACGCCAATTACGGGGAAGAGATGGAGAAGCGAGTAAACGATATTTTCTAAGGGGTTTGGCCAATTATGATACAGCATTGGGATTTGTTTTTAGCACCTTATAAACAGGCAATTGATGAAATGAAAGTGAAATTGAAAGGGATGCGCAGTCAATTTACCATGCAGTCGGAGCATTCTCCGATCGAGTTTGTCACAGGTAGAGTTAAACCGATGGCAAGTATCCTGGACAAGGCGACAAGAAAAGGCTTTTCACTTGAGAAGCTGGAAGAGGAAATGCAGGATATAGCTGGAGTCCGGATGATGTGCCAGTTTGTGGATGACATCTACAGGGTTGTGGAATTGCTGCGGATCCGAAATGACTTTGAGATTGTGGAGGAAAGAGATTATATTTCCACGAAAAAAAGCAGCGGTTACCGTTCCTATCATGTCGTGATCAGGTATCCGGTACAGACTATTGACGGTGAAAAGAAAATACTTGTGGAGATCCAGATTCGTACGCTTGCCATGAATTTTTGGGCAACCATCGAGCACTCCTTGAATTATAAGTATAGTGGACAATTTCCAGAGGATATCCAAGAGCGTCTGGTACGTGCGGCCGAAGCGGCCTATCTGCTTGATGCGGAGATGTCGCAGATCCGTGGAGAGATTCAGGAAGCACAGGCCATATTCTCCAGGAAGAAAGAAAACAAAGATACAGATTAAGTTTTTGCCAGGACTTCTTGAACAATATCTTATTTCAGGGGTGGGAGTATGAAGTTTGCAATTACCTCCAAAGGTGATTCCGTGTCAAATACGCTCATGCATAAAATGCGGACGTACTTGCAGGATTTTGAATTGATTTATGATGAGGATCAGCCTGACATCGTCGTGTCGGTAGGTGGAGATGGAACATTATTATACGCCTTTCACCGATACCGCAGCAGGCTTGATAAAACAGCATTTATCGGGGTGCATACCGGACACTTGGGATTCTATGCAGATTGGGTACCAGAAGAGATTGAAAAGCTTGTCATCGCCATTGCCAAAACACCTTATCAAATCGTGGAGTATCCGTTGCTTGAAGTAATCATCCGCTATATCGATGGTGGACGGGAAGCGAGATATCTTGCATTGAATGAGTGTACAGTGAAAAGTGTGGAAGGAACGCTCGTCATGGATGTGGAAATCAAAGGACAGCTTTTCGAGACGTTTAGGGGAGATGGGCTATGCATTTCCACTCCGTCAGGCAGTACAGCATACAATAAGGCGCTTGGCGGAGCAATCCTTCATCCTTCTTTGCCGGCGATCCAATTGGCTGAAATGGCTTCCATCAATAATAGGGTTTTCCGGACGATCGGCTCCCCGCTTGTCTTGCCGGACCACCATACTTGCCTGTTGAAGCCGGTGAATGATGTGGATTATCAGATAACGATTGACCATTTAACACTTCTTCATAAGGATGTAAAGTCCATACAGTGCAGAGTGGCCAAAGAGAAAATCAGATTTGCGCGCTTCCGTCCATTTCCGTTCTGGAAAAGGGTCAGCGATTCATTTATTACGGATAAGTAAGAAAGAGGAGCATAAAGTGAACGTGTTTACGTTAAAATATCTAGTTGACGAAGCGGATTCCGGTAAGCTTCTGCGTGAATTTCTAAAAGAAAGACAGATTAGCAAAACGGCTCTCACTGAGATTAAATTTTTCGGTGGGGGCTTGTTTGCAAATAATGAGAGAGTGACTGTCCGTTATCCCTTAAAAGCGGGAGACGAGATAATGGTACAGTTCCCGAGGGAAATTCCAAGCGAAGATATGCTACCGGAAGACATCCCACTTAATATTGTCTATGAAGACGATTATTTATTGGTGATCGATAAACCTGCCAATATGGCTTCCATTCCGTCAAGGGAGCATAGAAAGGGCACAGTGGCCAATGCGCTGATGCATTACTATCAATCTTGCGGCTACGGGGCAACCATACATATTGTGACAAGGCTTGACCGCGATACGACGGGGTTGATGCTGATTGCGAAACACCGGCATTCCCATCATCTTTTTTCTCTTCAACAAAAGAAATATGCCATCAAAAGAAGATATGAAGCGATTGCCCACGGGTTGATGGAAATCGGAAATGGACGAATAGAAGCCCCTATCGGCCGAAAGGATACAAGTATCATCGAACGGGAAGTGAGATCGGACGGTCAAAGGGCGATTACGAACTATGAAGTGCTTGGCGGTAATCGAGATTATTCTCATGTATCGTTGAAATTGGAGACGGGAAGGACACATCAGATCAGAGTGCATATGGCGCATTTGGGTCATCCTTTGGCTGGCGATACCCTTTATGGCGGAGAAAAAACACATATTGCCAGACAGGCGCTTCACAGCTGTGAACTATCCTTTTACCATCCAGTTAGAGAAATACAACTAACCTTCCATTCAAGGCTGCCCGAGGACATGTTAAGCCTCGTAGAAATAGAAGAAAGCTAGATGATGGCTTTCTTCTTTTGTCTTCCTAGTCCCATAATTCCCGGAATTTTTCCTTCACAAACGGCATACTGGATGGGACCGATTCGACTGTCATTTCCGGGTATCTTAATGAGGACAGCTTCCCTCCAAATACGACTCCTGTATCAATATTAGCCGTCCTATTCACCACTCTAACTTCACGGACCGGAGTATGTCCGTAAACAATCCATGCATCCCCATCATAATGGACTGCCCAATCTCTCCTGACCGGCATGCCATTTTCATGAAACTCACCTGTGATATCACCGTAAAGGACAAATGATTTCACCCTATTGCTGCTTTGGCCGATGAACTCCTTTTTGATTCCTGCATGTGCAATGATCAGCTTATTATCATCCAACACATGATAGAGCGGAGCATTTTCATATAGAGCAATAAACCGTTTTTTTATTTTCTCTTGATCTTTTTTGGAAAGCAATTCATATTCCGCAACCGTTGTTTCAAGTCCATGTGTGTGCTGAACTTTATTTCCCAGAAAGAAGCGATATAGCTTATTGCAATGGTTCCCCGGAACATAGTAGGCTAGTTCGTTCGTCACAAGGTCACAGACTTTGTTCACCACTTTCAAAGAAGCCGGGCCCCTGTCCGTAAGGTCACCCACAAAAGCAAGCTTTCTACCTTCAGGATGTATAAAAAGGTTGTCCCGTTTTTCGTAACCCATATTTCCTAATAACTTTTTGAATTCGTCATAGCAGCCATGAATATCCCCGATGATATCTACTTTCATGAACAATCACACCTTTCAGTTTAAATATGAGTGAATTAATAAACCTAGAGAATACTAAATATAAAGCAACATATTCGTTATTAAGATTATGACATCCTTTATCTTTCTGTTAATTTTGACGTTAATTTATACTCTCTATTGGTAAAGCATGGTATAATTTCTGCTTATAATATTGCTGTTTTCGCATACAGTGTTTCTTATGACGTATGCAACATACACACGCAACATACATTACTTTCGTGCTCTTTTCCGGTTAGCTAGCTTTTTTTCTTAATTGAATTTCTTGTTCAATAACTGTAAAAAATCCAAAAGCCTTTTTTTTCGGACAAAAGCAACAAACTCTAAGAAAAGAGCTTATTACATAGACATTATGATTGGAGATGATAGGAATGTTTGAACTGCCAATCAAAGAGCCTGTTCTCATATTTACAATAGCCATGATCACATTTTTCATATTTCCCTATTTCATGAAATTATTACGGATTCCCGGTTTGATTGGACCAATTTTAGCTGGAGTTATTATCGGGCCAAATGGGCTTGCATTGCTGGAGAGAAGTGACACAATTGAGCTTTTAGGAACAGTAGGACTATTATTTATCATGTTTATAGCCGGACTGGAAATGGACTTGGACGGGTTTAAAAAATACCGTAACCGTAGCATTGTCTTTGGGATGCTGTCGTTTTGGATTCCTCAAGCGGTAGGAACAGGTATCAGTTTATTGCTAGGGTACAATCTTGCAGCCTCGCTACTGATCGGTTCCATTCTTGGCTCTCACACATTGTTGGGGTATCCTATCGCAAGCCGCTTGGGAATTGGAAAAAGCAAAGCTATTACGACAGCCGTTGGTGGGAGTATCCTGACAGATATGTTTGCGCTGTTGGTATTGGCTGTTATCACAGGTGCAGCAGCAGGGCAGCTTGATATTTACTTTGGAGTCAAGTTGGCCATTTCCCTCATCGTGTTTGTTGCTATTATTTTCCTGGGTACACCCTTCATTTCACGTTGGTTTTTCCGCAACGTTTCAACGGAAGGACCGATTGAATTCATTTATGTCATGGTACTGCTTTTCACTGCAGGATCACTTGCACTTATTGCAGGTTTGCAGCCTATCATCGGAGCATTTATGGTAGGGTTGGCATTGAACCGCTTCATCTTTGAGCAGGGGCCATTAATGAATCGGATACGATTTACTGCGAATGCAATATTCATTCCGTTTTTCCTGCTGTCGGTCGGTATGCTCATGGACCTAAGTGTCTTGGTTGGCAATCCTAAAGCCTGGATTTTGACTTTGGCGATTGTGTTTGGGTTATTGTTCAGCAAATATATTGCATCATTCATTACGAGCAAGTTTTATCGATATTCACAGGATGAGCGCCTTGTCATCTTTGGATTGACGACTCCCCAGGCGGCAGCTACACTTGCAGCAACTTTGGTGGGCTTTAATGTTGGTCTGCTCGATCAGGCTACAGTTAATGGTGTCATTATCATGATTTTGATTACATGTATCATAGGTCCTTACCTCGTTGAAAAATATGGCCGGAAACTTGCTTTGATCGAGGACCAACGTCCAATCAAAAAAGGGGATGCGCCGGAACGGATTCTGATTCCTATTGCCAATCCCAATACGATGGAATCACTTCTTGATCTTGCATTTGTCATACGGCAGTCCCTATCAAAAGAGCACCCGCTTTATGCGCTAAGCGTTGTCCAGAGGGATATTTGGGCTTCTGAGGGCGATGTTGCAAAAGCGGAAAAAATGCTCGGTCAGGCTGTTTCGTATTCAAGTGGAGCAGATGTCCCGATCCGTGTCACTACAAGGGTAGACCGAAATATAGCCATCGGAATCAACCGGGCGATTGCGGAAGAAAGAATTACCACGATTGTTGCCGGATGGAACGGGGAGAGAAGGGCCCCTCAGAAAATATTCGGTGGAGTCATCGACCAGGTGTTGGATCAATCCAATGTATCGGTACTCATCTCCAAGCTTGGTCACCCACTAAACACAACAAAGCGTATCATCCTTGTTCTGCCGAATGGAATTGATCACAAGCCGGGCTATTGGGATGCACTTGCAACCATCAAACAGATTGCCAGTAATCTTGGGGCGACCATCCATTGTTATGCCATCAAGGGGTTCCCAGATACGTATAAAGCACATATGAGGGAAATCAAACCGAATCCTCCTACAGAAGTGGAGTGGGTGGAAGGATGGACATCCTTGTATGAGGACCATTTACCACGGCTGATGGAAGATGACCTTGTAGTGGTCATCAGTGCCAGGAGAGGTACGACAGCATGGCATCCCCAACTCGAGAAGATACCGGGCAAGCTCGCAAAAATTAATCCCGAAAGCTTCATCATCTACTATCCGACCGAAGCCAAAGAAGATCTCCGTGGTACGCGTGGAACAGAATTGCCGAAGGAAGTGCTCCTCGAGCGGGATTATGATTAATGAAATTATTTTTTTGAGTTTTCATTGTAAAAAAAGAAAAGTTCGCATTTCGACAGGATTATGCTATAATTATGACTAGGTACTAATAACTAATATAAATAGGAGGATATAAAGATGACTTTATCCTTAAATGGTCGTACATATGTAGTAATGGGAGTAGCGAATAAAAGAAGTATTGCATGGGGAATTGCCCGTTCCTTGCATGATGCAGGAGCAAGACTGGTATTTACTTATGCAGGTGAACGTTTAGAGAAAAGTGTTCGTGACCTGGCCGAATCCCTTGATAGAAACGATTCCTTGGTACTTCCATGTGACATAACGAAGGACGAGGAAATTCATACTTGTTTCCAACAGATCAAAGAAGAAGTTGGAAGCATTCATGGGATTGCGCATTGCATCGCTTTTGCCAATAAGGAAGAACTGCAAGGCGATTACATGAATACTACAAGAGACGGCTTTTTGCTGGCACACAACATCAGTTCCTACTCTTTGACTGCTGTAGCGAAGGAAGCAAAAGACCTGATGACTGAAGGCGGCAGTATAGTAACCTTAACTTATTTAGGTGGAGAAAAAGTTGTAGCCAACTACAATGTAATGGGTGTAGCAAAAGCAAGCCTTGATGCAAGTGTAAAATACTTGGCGAATGATTTAGGAAAGGTTGGCATCCGCGTAAACTCGATTTCCGCTGGACCGATCCGTACTCTATCCGCTAAAGGTGTAAGTGATTTCAACTCCATTTTAAAAGAGATCGAAGAAAAAGCTCCACTTCGACGTGTAACCACACAAGAAGAAGTAGGAGATGCTGCATTATTCCTCTTCAGCGACCTTGCACGCGGCATTACAGGAGAGAACCTGCACGTGGATTCCGGATACCACATTCTGTAATATGAACTATAGCACCACCGAGGACTTACGGGTCTTCGGTGTTTTTTTATTGGTGGGAACTTTGCTTACGAAGAGGAAGCTTTTTATGTTGGGAGCCTAGATCAATAAATACGAGTTAAATGACGAACACGCTACGAAAAAGAGTTGTGCTCTCATGATGAGTTGAGTGAGAATAAAGCGAAGTTGCGTGAGAATAAAGCCGAGCTACGTGAAGATGCCTCCGAATTATGTGAGAGTCTGTCCTAAGAGGGGAAGACTTTGATGCGCATTTGACCAAAAGGTGAATCCAATGCCCCGTTTCTTAGAGAAAATCCGAGCTCTTCTAATAAAGGAGAGCTCGGATTTACTTATTTTATCAACTGATTCAATGCGCCGGATTTGATTCTTTCATACTCAAAAGCCTCTGCCAGTTCCGATTCCAATAGGGGAGTTTTACGGACATAGCGTTCGCGGATTACATCATACAGTTCATATGGAAAGAGCATGTCGATAAACATGATTTCCTTCTGCTTTTCGGTTAATGGCGAGACAGATTCATAGGCATTGATCATGACATGGAACTGTTCCTCGTTCCAGACTCCGGTCGTGTCAAGCAGAGGAATAATCATTTTACGAAGGTCGCGAATCGGCAGGTCAAAGGAAACCGTATCCAGATCAATAACCCAAATCTGTCCGTCGTCGCCAAGCAGGGAATTTCCTGTTCCATAGTCCTGATGACAGAGAGTCGGGGAACCTTTCAGTTGGGATACCCATGCAGGATATTCGGATTGAAGCAGGCGTGCTAGTGTGCTTCTTCCTTCTTGGATAAATGGATCTATCTCTGCCAAATAAAGCTGGGAGAATGGATCCTCTGGCATCGTTTGTGCCACGAGTTTCCAGGTTTCCATCTGCTGGCAGCGCTTGATATAATGGTTCGGCCAGCGCCCAAGCTTAGTGAAAATGGGAATGCCATCCGGTGGCCGATAGCCAATGGAGGCAGTATGAAATTCCGCCAATCCTTTCATGATAAATTCAAGGTCTTCCTGGACGGTCAATTCAAATGGACGCCCTTCGATCCATTCATAGACAACGAAAAGGAAGGGACCATGCTTGGTATAGAGCACACCGTGTTTATTTGGAATGATGCCAGGTACTCGTGTTCCCTTCAAAGCCAGATAGTTTTGTGCATTGATGGAAAATAACGCCTTCTTTTCCGGGCGATGAATTCTTTTCAGACAAATCGGTCCTTCGCTCGTATGTATTTTCCATACAAGCGCCATTTGCCCACCTTGTACCACCTCGATATCATTAACGGTGACCTCCCAGTTCTTCAGTATTGTTTCCGCCAGGGAAATCAGTCGTTGTATTTCTTCTGGTGATAACACATATTCCTCTTCAGCAGCTTCATTCAGAATTTGCTTGTTTTCTTCTGACAAACGATCCACCATCCTCTATTAAGCTGCAGCTTTTAGCTTGCTGCAGACAACTAAGATTGTTTCCGCATCCCCATAGGGAAATGCATTTTCTTTAAGGTATGGTTTTTAAAGAGAAAGTGTTAAAGAACAAGAGGAAATTATTGCAGTGAATACGCCCTTTTTCGAAAAGCGAAGAGGGAAAAGCTTCAAATTTGGCGGCTCATCCATACGATACTTATAAACTACCGTTTTTAGGTGAATGGAGGTAACATATGAAAATTGCGTATATTGCAACAGAAAAGCTTCCAGTGCCGGCTATTCGCGGCGGTGCGATACAGATCTATATTGATTCTGTTGCAAAAATCATTAGTGCAAAGCATGATGTCACCATTATTTCGATAGAGCATGAAGAGTTGGAGCAGCAAGAAAGAAGAGGGCATGTCCGCTATATCCGTTTCGACGAAAAGAAGTACCTTCCTTCCATTCTTTCACATATCAGTCAGGAGAACTATGACGTAATCCATTTATGTAATAGGCCAACATGGGTGAAGCAGGTTAAAGACGCAGCACCACAAACAAAGATTGTTTTAAGTGTCCATAATGAGATGTTCACCTTTGAAAAATTGGGTGATGCCGAAGGAAAAGAATGCTTGAACCTTGTTTCAAAGGTTGTTACGGTGAGTGATTTTATTGGAAGAACCATCACAGACCGATTTCCATTTGCAAAATCCAAAGTCAGGACCGTTTATTCGGGAGTGGATCTTGATACGTTTCAGCCATTGTGGACAGCAAATGGGAAACAGGCAAGAAGCCAGGTTCGGAATGAGCTTGGCCTGACGAATAAAAAGGTGATTCTGTTTGTTGGAAGATTAAGTAAGGTAAAGGGACCGCATGTTCTTTTGCAGGCTCTGCCTTCTATTATTAGTGAGCATCCTAATGTCATGATGGTCTTCATCGGATCAAAGTGGTTCGGGGATGACAATATCAATAACTATGTAAAGCATCTATATACACTCGGGGCGATGTATCCTGAATACGTAACTTTTATCAAATTTGTTAAACCGGTGGATATTCCAAAGCTATTTGCCATGTCGGATGTTTTTGTTTGTTCCTCCCAATGGCAGGAACCACTTGCACGTGTTCACTATGAAGCAATGGCAGCAGGGCTGCCTATTGTGACAAGTAAAAGGGGAGGAAATCCAGAAGTTATAGATGAAGGGCGTAATGGTCATGTCATATCCGACTTTGAAAACCCGGAAAGCTATGCAAAAGTCATTAATTCTTTACTCCACAATGCAAACACCCGCGAAAGTATGGGCAAATATGGCCGAAGCAAGGTCGAAAGGGAATTTTCTTGGAAAAATGTAGAGAATAACTTGTTGGCCGTGTACGAAGAAGCAGCAAAAAAATAAGAAAGAAAGGTGATGTCTTGTGGAAGAGCATCAAGAGGTGGAACAACATCAAAGGATAGAAGAGCATCAAGAGGTGGAACAGCATCACTTGCAACAGGTGCTGGAATTTTATCCTTTTGAGATAAATGATGTGAGGTTGCTTTCGAGCAGGAGTGGAAGAACGACGTGGGAAGTGGATACCACGGAAGGCAAGAAAATTTTGAAACAGGCAAGCATGAAGCCTGAGAGAATGCTGTTTATCGCAGGCGCTCATCAGCATTTGCATAATAATGGATTAGCTATCACGCCAATCCATGAAACAAAAAGTGGGGGAATCTGTATCGGTGCGGGTTCATTGGGGTATGTGCTCTATGACAAAGTGGAAGGTAGTGAAGTCATATACTACAACAAAGAGCAGATGCTGAAGGCCATGGAATTTGCAGGGAATTTCTATCAAGCATCCAAAGGGTATCTACCAGCTGAAGATAGCAAAACACGTGGGAGATTGGGAAAGTGGCATAAACTGTTTCGCTGGAAGCTTCAGGAACTGGAAGGGAATAAAACAATTGCTGAGTCGTATCCGACCGATGCTTTCTCACTGCTTTTCCTGGAGCATGTGGATGAAATGATTCAGCGTGCAAAAGATGCATTAACGGCACTGGATGAGCCGGTCTATCTAGAAGTATCAAAAGAAGTAAGCAGTATTAAAGGGTTCTGCCAGCAGGATTTTACCTTGGCTAGATTCACTGAAGTAGATGGTGCACCATTTATGAAGGAGCTGCACTCCATTACGTTTGACCTGCCAACAAGAGATCTTCGAATCATATTAAATAAGATGATGAAAAAATTTTCGGTGTGGGATGATCATCTCGTGTTTGACCTTCTTCAGGCATATCATAAAACAAATCCTTTATCGGAGAACTATTATAAAGTACTCAATATGGATCTCTTATTCCCGCATCTGTTTTGTGCAATCGGCCATAAGTACTTTCTGGCGCAAAAAAGATCGTGGTCGGATGAAAAGTATATTTGGGCCCTGCAAAACATCATCGCGCTTGAACAGTCCAAGGGTGATTTCCTGAAGAGGTATCCTTCCATTTACGGAGACATCATATCTGGTCAAGGGGAGGGAAATTAAATGTCAGAAAGTCCGAAAATACCAAAATTGGAGCTGGAAAAATTCACTTTCTCTCCTCCCGGCCCAATGGGTTGGAATATGGCTGAGTATGAACAGCTGTTGGAAAATCCAGATCAACTTGTTCTCAATGAGTCCACAGTCAATTCACAGCTGGATTCTTTAAAAGGAATTCAATTGGTGGAACTTTCATTGAGTGGAGAATTAAAAGCAAAGCATACCGCAAAATCATTGCCCGCTACTGAAGAAGTGCCAGAAATATTCATAGAGGAGATTGAAATTGAAGATATAGTTCAAGAGGAAGAAGTTGAAGAGGAAGTTCCAGAAGAAATGATGGAAGTTCCAGAGCCTCCTAAAAAGAAAGTCACCATTATCATTAAAGAAACGTCCTTGAAAATGCCTTGGGTCTCTCCGTTATTGTCTAAAGACAAAAAAACTAGGAAATAATTCAGCAAAAGTTACTCATCAAAATCGGACACTCTAGCATATGTTATTTATGTATAAGAAGTATATAGATAAACTAGGAGTGATAAGGATGACCAATGATGTCCGTAAAGCAAAGCTGAAGCTGGATTTCGAAAACGGCTTTAACTTGAATCCCGATTTGAATTCTGAAGAAGCTTTAAAAGCAGTACTAAAAGCTTTAAAGAACGGTGATGTTTCTGAAGTGAAGATCGCTGTTGAGTACAATGATGGCTCCGAAGTGGACTTTGAAGAAGAGGATGCTGACGATGAATTATTAGAAGCAGAAGAAGACGAAGAAGACGACGAAGACGACGATGACAAAGATGACGAAGATGACGAAGATGACGAAGATGATGAAGAAGACTACGATGAAGAGGAAGAGGAATGAAGCAATAGAGAAAGTGCCAGGGTCTCTTTTTAGAGATCCTGGCACTTTCAGTTGTTTCGTCAAGTTTCGATTGGAGGCGACACGGAAGAAATTACTTGGTCGTAGACTCTTATCAGTCTTTCATATACATGCCTGTAGGTGAAATTGATCTCAATGAATCTACGGCCATTATGGCACATCCTGCTTGTCAGCTCAGGTTCAGTCAGGCAGTAGTGGATGGCTTTTGAGAAAGCAGTTGGATTGTTATAGTCGTTGATGATCAAACCATTGTATCGATGAAGGATTACCTCCGAATTGCCGCCTCTATTAGTGGTGATAACAGGTATACCTGCAGCCATCGCTTCATAGTGGACCCTCGCAAGTGGTTCATTCCATTGGGAGCTGCAAACAAATACATCTCCGCCAAGAAATGCTTCATTTATGAAGTCCGATGGAATGTATTTGGTGAAGATTATTTTTTCTTTAAAGGGCAGAGCCTGTTTGTAGAGAGAATATACATATTTATTCATTCTATTATCACTGAACCACTTGCCGCCTACCACGAGCAAAACAAGGTCCTTGTGTACTTTTAACAGTTGTTCCATTGACTTTATCAGAATATGTGGACCTTTTGTTTTACTTAATCGACCGACAAAGAGGATGACTTTTTTATCTTCCAAATTATATCGTTTACGGAAATTGTTTCGAATTTGCTGCCCTACCATGGTTTGACGTAAGGGGAAAGATTCCAGGTCGACTCCTGAATAAACAACGCTGATTTTCTTTTCTGCTTCTGGAAACCGCTCTACCACCGTCTTTTTTATGAAATTGCTCACCGTAGTGACAGCGCTTAACGTTTCCACTACTTCCGCTCCCTCTTCATCGGAAAGTTTATGGGCTGCAAACATTTCATTATGAAGGCTTAGTACAAATTTACTTTGAGGAGAGGATTGGTGGTAAAGAAGTACGTTTTTTGGACGGTTACAGACATGGATAAGGTCAAAATGATGAAGGGTAAGTTCATTGGCAACATGGTGCCGGTACTCGTTTCTTGGAAAACGAATGTAATGAACCCCATCCACAATTTCCCGATCTGCAAGTTCCTCGTCTGCTACAGAAAATATCGTAAGTTTGTATTTTTCCTTTAAAAATGGGGTGACGCCGTCGATCATCATCTGGATGGCGCCACCTTTAATAGCTGGAGAGGGAAGCTTTTCTGTACAGATGATGGCAAGTTTTATGTCGGATTCGTTTTGTAAATCTCCTGAATATAATGCCATTCTTTTTCTAGCCCTCCTTTTAAGGGTATAGCAGGAGAATATTCGAGTAGTCTCTCTGCTTTTGAAATATCTGCCCATGTATGCTTCGGCTCTCCTTTCAATCTTCCATAAAACGAAAGCAATGCCTTCTTTCCGGTAACTTTTTCTAGGATAGAGATGATATCCAGAATGGAAGAGCGTTCTTTTCCACCTATATTGATGGTCTCCCCGATCACTCCATCAGCTGTCAGCGCGGTTTTAGTAGCGGTTATACAATCATCGATATACGTGAAGTCCCGTGTCTGTAATCCGTCCCCGTATACGGTAATCGGCTGGTTGGTATAGATCTGCCTCATGAAGCGATGAAAAGCCATATCAGGTCGCTGTCTTGGTCCATAGACAGTAAAATAACGCAGCACTACAAGTGGAAGTCCATAACTGTTTTCGTACACTCTGCACAATTGTTCCCCTGTAAGTTTGGTGATTCCATAAGGGGAAAGGGGATTGAGATCAGCATCTTCGGACACTTTTCCCACTTTTTCTCCATAAACGGAGGACGTGGAGATGTATATAAACCGTTTGATATGAAAGTCTTTCACCGATTCCAAAAGCTTTTGAGTGGCAAGGATATTATTGTACATATATGGTGGAAACTCATCACCCCAGCTGGACCGGACACCTGGAATGGCAGAGAGATGATAGATGGCATCCACTCCTTCAAGAAGGTGTTTGAGGTCCGCATCCAATAAATTTTCTTGGATAAAGGAGAATCGTGGATGATCCAACAGGCTTTGTATATTATTCCTTTTATATGAAGGTGGAGTTGGCCCAGTGAATGCATCGACCCCGATAACATGAAAAGAAGGTTCCTTCAACAGCCTTTCACAAAGATGTGAACCAACAAAGCCTGCAGCACCAGTTACAAGAATATTCATCTTCGACCAACTCCTTTATAGACAAGTCCGTTCTGTTCGACTTCATTTTTTTCGACACAGTTTCTGCAGTCCAGAATAAGATTTCCCTTTAGTGACGCTTTGACATGCTTCCAGTCCAATTGGCGTATTTCCGGCCATTCAGTTGCGATAACAATGGCTTCCGAGTCCAAATAGGAGGATTTCAATGTTTTATGCTGGGTAGCTATATGGCGTTTATCATTTGGAAGATGTGCTTTAGGGTCAAACACATGAACATCCGCACCAAGCATGTGAAGTCGGGTACTCAACTCGATGGCGGGTGAATGCCTGATATCATCTGTATGTGGCTTAAAGGCAACACCCAGGACGGTTATCTTTTTATCTTTTAATAGAGATAGATGCTCTTGAAGCTTATTGATATAGGAATCTATTTGTGTATTGTTAATCAATTGCACCGCTTCAAGTATGGGGGTGGACACTGACTTGGCGGAAGCTGAAAAGTTAAGTGAATGAAGATCCTTCGGAAAGCAGGATCCCCCATACCCGATCCCCGCCTGCAGGAATAATGCACCAATTCGAGGGTCAGCCCCCATGCCTCTTGCAACTTCCATAACATCTGCATCATAAGCATCACACACACGTGCTATTTCATTGATGAAGGAAATCTTCGTTGCAAGAAACGCGTTGGATGCATATTTAATCATTTCAGCTCCATTCCAGTTTGTTATTAGAAGGGGAGCATCAAGTTGCTGATAGATTTCTTTTGCGATTGTTGCCGAAATCTTATCACCATCCCCCAATCCAATGACTGTTCTGTCAGGATAGAACATATCATGGATGGCAGATCCCTCCCTCAGGAATTCAGGATTTGAAACTATATTAAATAATGATGCTGAGATTCCTTTTTCAGTGAGGTATTCGTGCATTCTTTTATTTGTGCCAGGAGGAACGGTGCTTTTAATGATGATGGTTTTATACTTTGTTAATGCTGGGGCAAATTGGTCAAATGCCGAGTACATATAGGTCAGATCTGTACTGCCATCCTCTCTGCTTGGGGTTCCCACTGTAACAAATATTACGGTGCAAGTATTTATTGATCCAGCTATATCGGTGGTGAATGAGATTTTCCTTTTATTCTTTTGAAGGAGCTCTTCAAGCTGCGGTTCATAAATGGGGACTATCCCCTGCTTTAGGTCATTTATTTTTTTTTTGTTAACATCTATACAATAAACGGTATGACCGAACTCTGCTAAAACCGCAGTGGTGGTAAGACCTACATAACCTGCTCCGATAATGCAAATTTCCAAGAATGACACTCCCCTCATCACAACTATCACTGTGAATAATCCTTAATATCTTATTATTGGACAATGTTGACTTGTGACGAAAACCCAGCCCAAATGTAAGAATAGAGGAAGAATGGGAACGAAAAGTGGGGAAGACAAGTTTCTTGAACTATTCAATTGAATAGGATAAAAAAAACACAGGATTGAGGGGTTAATTTTGGTAAAAAAAGCGATAATTCCAGCGGCAGGGTATGGTACTCGCAGCTTACCCATCACAAAAGTTCTGCCCAAAGAAATGTTTCCAATCGGTGTTAAACCTGCGATCCATTATGTTGTTGAAGAAGCGATCGAATCAGGTATAGAAGAGATTTTGATGATTGTATCGAGAAAGAAAAATTTGATTGTAGATTATTTTGACCATTCCTTAGAGCTAGAAGCCTTTCTGGAGAGAGAAAAAAAACAGCATCTCATAGATCTGATTCCCATCCCATCCGTACCCATCCATTATGTTCGGCAGCCTTACGCGAAGGGGTTGGGGGATGCGATAAGGTTAGGCAGAACATTTATAGGAAATGAACCTTTTTCAGTATTGCTTCCGGACGATATTATGGTTTCAGAGCAAGAGCCCGCTTTAAAGCAACTCATCGATTCTTATAATGAGACAAAAAAATCCGTGGTAGGCGTGAAAGAGGTGGAAGAGTCTCTCTTGAAGAATTATGGTGTCATCAGTGGAGCGCAAATAAAGCCGGGTCTATACCATTTAGATGGCATCGTTGAGAAGCCGAAAAGCAAAGCACCGTCCAAGCATGCCGTTATAGGGAGATATGTGTTTACTCCCGCGATCTTTACCATGCTTGAAAAAGCCATACCAAAGGAAGGAGAAGAGATTCAGCTGACAGATGCCATCAAGGAGCTAATAGCGGTGGAAGACTGCTATGGAAAGGTTGTTAGAAGTCAGCGATATGATATCGGAAGGACCGAAGAATATGTTGCGTTGATCAATCGGATTCATCAGCTGGAAAAAAGGTCTGACTAATTGCTGCCAGGTTTGTGCCTGGCCTTTGTTTTCCCGGAAAAAGAGACAGGCTTCATGCATACATATAAAAGATGAGTGGAGAATTTGGAGGTGCCAATAGTGAAGAAACAGACAGATAAAATAAAGCATGAGCCATTACTTTATATTCATACCACAACCAATTCGAATGTGGAAGTTGCGATGCAGAGTTCCTTGCTGATAGAGGTGAAGAAAAGGAAAGCAGAGAACGCAGAACGGGGGTTAGAAGAAGGAAAGGCTATGTCCTCCATAAAAAGCGGGAAAAAAGTAGGGGAAGAGAAAAAAAAACTGAAAAAACCGTTTCATAACTTATCGCTCGAGGAAAAGATCCATTATTTGATAGTGCCACCTATGGATTCACAAAAGAAAATGTGCAAAATCATCACAACCGAGCAGGAATATATAGGGAAAGTGGTAGGCTATCATAACGAAATTTTGGCAGTAAATACACCTAATATCCCTGAATCAATCTTTCTGACGCTACAGGAAATCAAGGAAATTCACGTGATCGGTATATAAACAATAAGGCTCTTTTCTTAAAGTTTGTTGCTTTACGCCCGTAAAAAATCGGCACTTGGATTTTTTACAGCATTTCTCTCCATATTATTCAAAGTGATAAAAAATCTACTACACTGAAAAGAGCACGAGGACCAGTAATATAACATGTTTACTTTGAGTACGTCAAAAGCAACAATTTATGCGAAAACAGCCAACAATAAAGAAGGATTTTCCATTAAAATTCAGAAAAAAACCCTAGTAAATTTTAGTTTACTAAGGGTTTATTTTGATACTAGCATGCTTCGCGTCTAATCCTAACGATATGTTTGCAGCAGATATAATCTACAGCTAAATCATGACACTGTCTAAGTTTTGGAACGAGAATGACTATGCCTGATTCTTTATCAAACCAAGAAAGTAGACCACTAACATATTTGCCATCTTTTGTATAAATCTTTACTTCTTGACCGATGAACTTTGTGATGAATTTATCACAAAAACAATCCTGATCATGATTCTTCTTGTGGTCATCCCTACAAGGATCCTTCTTGTGGTCATCCCAACAATGATCCTTCTTGTGGTCATCCCTACAATGATCCTTCTTATTGCAACATGACTTTTTCTTATAGGATGAACTCATATTTATTGCCTCCCTCAAATTTTGATTTAGGAATTTTCTTCCTATAATAATGTATTCTCTGAAGTGTGTATGGAAAGGGCGAATCTTTTAGTACAAGCGCCTTTTTTCTTGTATATTAGTAGTTTTTCTATCTTAATCTTCGTGTTATTTTTGTTATTGCTAGGCAAGGGAGATTTTTATTTTTTCCATTTTCAGGGAGGCTGGTGCTCGTTATTTCGGTTGCTGCTGGAATGGCAGGAATCATTGAAAGGAGCGTAAATCGAATAATCACATGACCAAAAGCTGCCTTATATGAAGGCTGCTTTTGTTTTATTACATAATTTTCATCAGGATAAGAATATTAAAGGATAGAGTATATTATAGGAAGGTGAAAAGATGAAATTTTGGAAAGCATTTTTTGTACTAATTTTATTACTTCAAATACTCAGTGCTTGTGGTGGAGGAGATTTTGAAGAAAGGGTGGAGGATACTGTCACACAGACCTCCACAAAGAAAAAAGAGAAATCCGATAAGGAAAAAATGGCTGAAGAGATTGCAATTGGTTTCAAAGAAGTAAAGGGTGCAGTTGCATTTGATTCAGAGGATGAGCTTCTTGTTGCCTTTCATGTCACCCAATTTCAAAAATTCTTCACGGAAAAAATAGAAGCCAAAGTGAAAAAGGCTTTGGAAAAAGAGTTTCCGGATGAGAATGTGATCGTTTCCCATGATCTGAAGATACGTTTGGAAATAGAACGATTGCGTAAGGACATCAAGGAAAAAAAACTAACCGAGAAAGAAATTAATAAGCGAATCAAAAAAATTGATGATCTTCGAAAAGAGAAGGCTTAGAAAGGGTGGATCCCATTTGAGTAAAAAAAATAGTCAGCCAACACCCGAGCAGAAAGAATACCAGCAATTTGAACAGCAAAGGGAACTAAAAAGACCGGTCTGGAAGAATTGTCTCATCGCCTTTTTGGTTGGAGGAATCTTTTGTATAGTAGGACAGGCCATTCAGCTTTGTTATATCCATTTCTTGAATTTTACAGAAGTTACAGCGGGGAATCCGACGGTTGCTACGATGATTTTCCTCTCTATGCTGTTGACAGGATTTGGTGTCTATGATCGAATTGCCCAATTTGGCGGGGCTGGCAGTGCTGTTCCTGTCACAGGGTTTGGTAATGCTGTAATCTCTGCTTGTATTGAACACCGCACAGAGGGATTTGTTCTAGGAGTAGGTTCCAATATGTTTAAGCTAGCCGGATCTGTGATTCTGTTCGGTGTGTTTTCCGCATTTGTTGTTGCACTAATTAAAACGGTCATCATGCAGATAGGAGGTTTCTGATGCTAAAAGGAAAACAATCTTGGACATTTGCAAATAAGCCGGTTATTCTCTCAGGAGCGGCAGTCGGTGGTCCTTTTGAAGCGAATGGTCTACTTGCCGATGATTTTGATCTATTACACAAGGATCTTTGGCTGGAAGAGGATAGCTATGAAAAGGCGCATAAGGTTCTGCTGGAGGAAGCATGCAACAAGGCGGTGCAAAAAGCCAATATGGAGTTGGAGAATGTGCAATTCATGCTTGCTGGTGACCTGATCAATCAGATGACTCCGACGAACTTTGCAGCTGAAGCTTTGGGTATTCCTTACATAGGTGTATTCGGTGCGTGTTCAACATCGATGGAAGGTCTGGCGCTGGCAAGCTTTCTTGTGAACTATGGAGGAGCGCAGTACTGCCTGACAGGGGCGTCCAGCCATAATACGGCTGTAGAAAAGCAGTTCCGCTACCCGACGGAATATGGCGGACAGAAACCTCCGACAGCACAATGGACGGTAACCGGAGCAGGAGTTGGGCTGATTGGGAATGTAGGGGTAGGACCGCATGTGACAGCTGCAACAATCGGTAAAGTGATAAATATGGGTTTAACGGACCCGTTCAATATGGGTGGCGCCATGGCTCCGGCAGCAGTTGATACATTAAAAGCCCATTTTAAGGACCTTGGAAGAGATCCCTCCTACTATGATTTGATCGTAACTGGGGACCTTGGAGAAATCGGAAGACAGGTATCGATTGATCTCTTGCGTGAGGGTGGATTCTCGATTACTGAACAGCAATATCAGGATGCAGGGTTGTTGATTTATAAAAAAGATCAGCCGGTGCTAGCTGGAGGAAGTGGGGCAGGCTGCTCGGCCACTGTTTTTTATGGGCACCTGTTAAATGAAATGAAGAAAGGAAATATAAAGCGACTTCTGATGGTCGCAACAGGGGCACTTTTATCTCCTCTGTCCTTTCAGCAAAAGGAATCCATTCCTTGTATTGCGCACGCTGTATCAATAGAGATGGGAGGAAATTAGCATGCTGCTATCGTTTTTTTGGGCGTTTGTTGTCGGTGGCCTCATTTGCGTCATTGGTCAAGTCATGTTTGATGTATTCAAGCTTACACCAGGCCATACCTTGAGTGCATTGGTTGTAGCAGGAGCAATTCTTGACGGACTGGGTCTTTATGAACCTTTGATCGCATTTGCAGGTGCAGGAGCGACTGTCCCGATTACTAGCTTTGGGAATTCATTGGTACATGGCGCATTAGAAGAAGCTTCCAAGCACGGGTTGGTTGGCGTTCTCACAGGTATGTTCGAAGTGACAAGTTCCGGTATCTCTGCTGCAATCGTCTTTGGATTCATTGGTGCACTTCTATTCAAGCCGAAAGGATGAAAGGGCTATGAGTGAAAATCTAATCCTTGCCTATAATCTGGCGTCCTTAAGAATGATCAGGAGCAGTCTGCATGTATACGCAATGGAATCAGAGGACGAACTGGCACAGCAGAATTATCATGAATCCATGATGAAGATTGATGATATCATTCATCATATCGATAAGGCAATGAAAAACGGGGAAGTCTAAAAATTTCAAGTGATTATAAAGGAGCTGAGATATGATGCCGGAATGGACAGAGATAGCTGTACGCTCGTTTTCCATCATAATTGGGCTTTTTATCATCACCAAGCTACTTGGAAAAAAGCAACTTTCGAAGCTTTCCTTTTTTGAATATATTGTAGGAATAACAGTAGGGGACATAGCTGGCACCTTGTCGATGGATTCGGAATTGGACGTCACAAACGGGATAACCAGTATATTGATCTGGTCACTTTTTCCGCTGGTCATTTCGCAAATATCTTTAAGGTATAAAGGGTTTCGCGATTTAATTGACGGTCATGCCACAGTATTCGTGGAAAACGGGAAAATCCTGGAGCGCAATTTAAGGAAAGAAAAATACTCCATTGACGAGTTTATGGAGCAACTGAGGAAAAAAGATGTTTTTAACATTGATAATATTGAATTTGCAACGCTTGAGTCAAACGGAGATTTCAGTGTCCTGTTGAAAAAGGAATGCCAGCCAGTGACGTATGGTGATTTATTTTCTAACGTGCCACAAGTGAAAGAACCACAAACAGTGATAATGGATGGCATCATCTTGGATGAACCACTCGCCAAGCTTGGGTTGAATCGAGGCTGGTTAAAAGCTCAATTGGAAAAGCAGGGAGTCATCGTTGAGTCCATATTCCTTGCGCAAGTGAACTCGCAGGGAAACGTATCGTTCGATTTATATGACGACAAAATGAAACCCCACAAAATGAAAGAAAAAAAGCTGGTTCTGTTAACCTTGGAAAAGGGCATTACTGACTTTCAATACCTGGAACAAATAACTTCATCACCTGAGAGAAAAGCTGTTTATACAAATATTGCTGAGAGCTTGAAAGATATCCAAACGAACTTGGCTGAATCATTAAAATCATAACCACACAATAGCCGCCATGGATACATATATTATTCTTGAGGTGAGTCAATTGGGTGACTTTGATTTTGGAGAAGAGCATTTGAAATTTATGTTTGAACGGTGGAAAGTGTTAGAAAATATAAAAGATACACAAAAATCAAGTGAAGCCGGTATTGCTGATGCAGAAGAGTTCATTCAGCAGGCACGATGGTTTGAATCCCGGCTAAACCGTTATATTGGAAACCTGGAGAACTGGATGGAAGGTACAAGCAGTAAAATAAACGACCTGGATTAAAAAGCAGTGGAAGTAACACAAAGTGTTAAATTTTGGTTATTTTCACTTCTTTTTATTTGGCCATTTCTAAATGGTGTTTTTCGTCTCCCATGAACTACTGTTTTGCGATCCAAATTATTCTGAAGATTCTCTGTAAAATAGCCCATACCGAATTATCATAAATACATATATTAATAGGGAATCTTCATTAAGGAGGTGCGAGATTATGGGTTACTATTGTGGCTATCCTTATGGTGTGGGTGGAGCAGGATATCCTGGTTATGGCTACGGCTGTGGCGGCTATGCTGGCGGTACATTCGTTTTGATTGTCGTTCTATTCATTCTTTTAATTATCGTTGGTGCTTCTAAATTCTATTGATAAATAGAAAAGAATGAAAAAAAGCGCGGATATCCGTGCTTTTTTTCATGGATGGCCCTAAATTGAAACTGTATCGAAGTAACAAACCCATTCTTTTACACATACAATGAGGTATATCCGAGAGGAGGATGTATAGTGGAAAACAATTTATTCAAAGGCATAGAGAAGAAAACCGGTGTAAATATGAAGGATGTATTTGAACTCGCAAATTCGATGCAAAATGCAAATTTTAAGGATGAGCAGACAGTACGTAATCTTGTCAGCCGTGTAGCCAGTCTTGCCAATAAAAAGGTACCTAAGGAACTCGAAGATAAAATTGTTAATACATTGATTAATGGAAATAAGCCTGTGGACATGGGAACCATTTCAAAAATGTTAAATGAAAAGAAAAAATAGCAAATAAAAAATCTGGCTCTCCACGAGTGCCAGATTTTTTATAGCTAGACCGTTTCCAAATCGCTCAATACCAAATTCCTGTCTCCATCTTTTACGATATGTGCAGCTGCTTCATGCGCCAGGCGCAAATAGTCTTCCTTCAGTTCCTGCTCGCCGCCTACACTATAGGCACGCGCCATTGCTTCATAAGCAAATGCGAGATCAAAGTCCTGTATCTTATGCTCCAGGCAAATGGCCAAATTGCGTTTTGCATGATACAGGGAAGGCTCTGGGCGTTTCAAAACGGCATATACCCTTGAAATCTGCCATTCTCCGCGAGAAAAATGTACAGGTTCCCCAATTTCATTCCAATGATAGCGGGATGCATGCGCTTTATGTACCATTAAAAAATCTTCCTCTTCCGTACGAGCTTCTTTCTCCATCAAGTCCCATACTTGATTGAAAAGGGTTACGGCAGTTTTACGATGGAATTGTGTCCACTGTTCAACGTCTTGAATTGTTTGTGTCATAATATCCCTCTTCTTTTTAAATAGTCTGTATATTTAAATAGTACCATGTATCGGGTCGTGGCGTTATATTAATTTGGTATTTTTTTCGAATGTAAATTAATGCTCTGTCTTTTTGCAATCTCTTCCTCCAAAAGCTGAATGAAGTGTAAATCTAGATTTTTCTTTCTTGCATTTTCATATGCAAATAATAATGATTCATTTGTCAGTTCCGTAATGACACAATTGGATTTGATGGATTGCATCGATAGATCATTCCCCTTTCTTACCTCGAAAATGGTCTGAATTTTCAGTTCCACTTTGCTCATACGTGGTACATACCCCAAATGGGATGTTATAAACGTTATAAAGCACAAATAGAAAATAAAAAAGCAATCCCAGTGAAAGGGATTGCTCGGTGATTTATAGAATATCTTTAATGAATCGTGACATATAAGCTTTCTTTCCTCTTCTGTTTTCAGGAATGGAAAGATACAATGCATCCTGTGCACGAGTCATTGCAACATAAAGCAATCTGCGCTCTTCTTCAAGCGCCAGGTGTTCTCCATTGCGAAATGCCTCCAAGGAAAAATCATGTGGGAGGCTCCCGTCTACTGCACTTAGAATATATACATGATTATACTCCAAACCTTTTGAACGATGGATGGTCGAAAGATGAATAGCATTGCCGTACTTTTTACTCAGCTTTTTCATCTCATCCGTTTTGGCGATCATATCATCGGCATGCTCCAGGAAAGCGGAAATGGAATTGAATTTCTTTGCCACAACCTTTAGATCACGAATATCATCCGAGCCTTTCTCTAGGGCATTGCCTTCGTTCCCACGTTTCTTGATATAGTCATCAAAGCCCATGTCCTTTTCAATCATTTCAAGTGCCACAAGAGGAGTCACCGTTTTCAAAGTGGAAAACAGTGGTACGATCCTTTTGATTTTCTTTAGTTGAAATGGCTGGAGATTAGATAATTTACTCATTGTTTTTACCAGACTGCAATCCTCAAGAATGCTTAATGCTTTTGCATCCTGAAGGCTTGATTGCCTTAAGAATAGGGAAGGCAGTATATCAGAAAATGCATGTACATCGTTCGGATCCCGGCTTAGACGGAGAAAACCGAGGATAGCTTTGACAATTCGCCGCTTATAGAAGCTTTCATAATCCTGATCCAATGTAAATGGAAGGCCTGACTGGGAAAGGCGCTCGAAAATCGCTCTCGCTGCACTATGTGTTCGATACAATACCGCAAAATCACGTGGCTGTTTTCCCTTTTCGATTTGCTCCTTCATATCCTGTACAATCAAGGTTGCTTCTTCTTCTTCATCATAAGGAAAGAACAGCACAGGCCAGGTCTGATTGTCATATTGAGCAACCATTCTTTTTTGCTTGCGGCTTTTATTCTTTTGGATAACCAGGTTGGCCGCTGAAACGATGCTGTGGGCGGAGCGGTAATTTTGAGATAGAGTGACCACTTTGGTGTTCGGGAAATCAAGGTGATAATTCAGGATGAAGTCTGGATTACTACCTCTAAAAGCATAAATGCTTTGATCATCATCCCCAACTGCACAGATGTTTCCTTCAGGGGCGAGAAGCTTGATGGTTTCATATTGTACTTTGTTGATGTCCTGGAATTCATCAATCAAAAAATAGCGGAAGCGTTCCTGATATCTGGTCAAAAGTGCCGGATTCTCCAATAATAGCTCATAGCAGCCGATAAGCATATCATCAAAGTCAAACAACTGCTTCTCTTTTTTCCAATCCTCATAATCGTTGTACAAGCTAGCTATTTGTTCTTCAACCTTATTGCTTGGTGTAATCATTTTCGGTGTCAGCATATTGTTTTTCCAAAATCCAATCTGCTGAATAGCCTGATCAAAGGGAAAATCCTTTTCATCGAGTCCGATTTTCCTCCCCGCTGATTTCAGAAACTGTTCCTTTTGCCAGTCCCACTTGATGAGGTTATCCCCATTCCAGCGAGCGGGGTGATGATGGGCCAGCATTTTATAGAAGATACTATGAAAGGTACCTGCAACAAGGCTGGAAAAAACCCTTGCATGCTGATCTTCATACATCTGCAATCTTTCTTTCATTTCGTTCGCGGCTTTTGCTGTAAATGTAATCAGCATAATGGAGCGGGGATCTATCCCTTTTTCATGCACCATATAGGCCACTCGGGTTGTAAGGACGCGAGTTTTACCGCTACCTGCCCCTGCAAGAACAAGAAGCGGTCCATCAATGGAGGAAGCCGCTTCCTGTTGTGCAGAATCAAGGAAAATATTTTTCTTCTCAATTTGGTGGAAAAACCCACCTAAAGTAGAAAGGGGAGTCGAATTTTCTTTAATAAAGATAGGTAGCTTGGAAAGTAGCTTAGGATTTTTCCATTTTACTTGTTTGACAGTATCTATGCCTGAGTCGGTCGCTATTGATCTGGACATCGGTAAACGGAATCCATTACGCTCCACATAGACTTCTTCTCGGGTATTGGTGGGCGGTACTGTCTCCAGTTCTTCTATTGGCATTTCATGGACAATGGATGTATGTATATGGTGGAAATGAGGTTCTTTGTGAAGACCGAGATAGAGTTTAACGCTTTCTCCACAAACCGTACATTGGAGCTCGCCTTTAACACCTGCTTCATATATTTCCTGATAGCGTTCTCTCGTCATTTTATCTAAATGTATGGATCGTTTGTTCCAAATGGCAGACTTCATTTGTAAAACTCCTTTAACAGTCAATCCTTCTCATAGTAACACATAATATATCAATAAGACATGAGACAATAATAGTTTGTTAAATTCTAAAAAAGGGAAAAATGAAGAAAGGAGTGATGGATCATGGGCTATGTTTTACCTGTTCAAATGGATGCATATACGCAATATGCGAATCGCTTAAATACAACAAAGGAACAGATCAAATTGGATCCAGTAATAAGACCTGCATTCTATCGTGTTGATTCCCAGTACTCATGGGAGGACATCCAGAAAAACATCAGAACCAACTTATACAAAGGAAAAAAGGACGAAAAAGCTGCTTCACATATTTCTGATCACTTATTGGCGGAATTAACAGGAAAAGGAAGGTATGTAAACGAATCTATATAGTAGGATATTTTTTAAGGGCAGTTTTCGCAGAAATTGTTGCTTTTGACGGATGCAAAATAAACACGTAATTTTACCTATCATCGTGCTCTTTTCAGGTGTAATAGATTATTTGCTTTTTACACAATGCGTAGTTTATCTCGGTAAAAAATCCAAAAGCCGATTTTTTACGGCCATAAGCAACAAACTTTACGAAAAGAGCCTTAAAGGAAGTGCTTGATTTGGATTTTCAATGGATAACAGGTTCAGTTGGTTATTTCCAAGGTGCAGTGAATATTGGATATATCAAAGTTTCCTCTCAAGAGGGTATGCTGGTGGATGCCGGGCTTGACGAACAGGCGATGAAAAAGGTGTTGAGGCACCTTGGAGAGCAAGAGTTGCCTCTAACACATCTATTCATTACACATGCTCACGCGGATCATTACGGAGGGGCCGCCTATCTTCAAGAAAAACAGGCGATACACACATATGCCCCCAATCTGGAATCGGCTATTTTAGAGAACCCGATACTCGAGCCGCTATATTTATTTCATGGAGTTTATCCATTGCCTCATTGGAGAAACAAATTCCTGGAAGGGAAGCCTGTCAGAGTGGATACCATTTTAATGGAAGAGGAGAACCTGAAAGTGGGAGAGGTCAGCCTTCAAACCATTGCTTTGCCAGGTCACAGCTATAATCAGTTTGGAGTTATAGCCGAAGATATCCTTTTTGCGGCAGACGGATACTTTGGGAAAGAATCATTGGACAAACACGGGATTCCTTATATCGTGGATGCATCACGTACTTTGGAGAGTCTGGAGAAAATAAAAAGCCTTCCGTGCAAGGGAGCGATACCCGGACACGGAAGCTATGAAGAGGACTATGTAAAAACGGTCGAAAAAAATATCAGCGTACATAAGGAAATCGGACAATTAGTAGAAGAAAATGTGAGAGCAATCAAAGGCGGAATCACTCTGGAAAACCTTGTGGCAGTCTGCTGCAGCAATAAAGCGGTAGTCATTAAAAATGCACCTTCCTACATGCTTTTTCGAACAGCGGTGTCTGCATACCTTACAAAACTAATCAGTGAACAAAAGGTTGATTTTGCAGTGAAAAATAATCAGTTGGTGGTCGAGTTAGTCTCCAGGTAAGGGATGACATAAAGAGGCATCCCTCTTTCCCATTCAGCAAAAATCAACTCTTGTGGAGTATGGTATCCCATCTTCTTGATTTCTGATAATAGCCATTGCTCTGTAAGATTAATTTCTTTCAAGTTCTCCGATAAAATGCGACCGTCCGTAATGAGTGGGATGGAAAGTGTGATTTCTTTGGCTGGCACATTTAAATCCCTGTTAATAGGGGTTTCATATCCAAACTTTTTAAGAACGCTGACTGTACCGTCGGTTTCCAGAATTGCATATTCCACTTCCCTTAGTGAGAATGCCCCTTTGGAACGGAGAAGATGGCGAAGCTGATCAATATCAAGTTTCGCTTTTTTCAGTTCTTTTTTATTTATCCGGCCTTTATGGATGACAATGGAAGGGCGTCCTTCCAGCCATGCCCTTGTTTTCCCCCACTTTTGCGTAATCATCTCCAATAGATAGATCAGAACTCCCCAGAGAGATAAAGTGAAGAGAATTTTCCCTACCCCAATTTCATTGTCGTATAAACCATTCCCAACCAGTTCTCCCAGGACAAGCGCAGAAATAAAGTCAAATGGGGTAATTTGTGTAATCTGCGTTTTACCAAGAAGCTGGGTCAGGGCAAAGAGAGCGACAAATCCTACAAATAACTCAACGATAATTCGTCCATAATCCATCATAAAATGCCGTCATCCTTCACTTGTTTTCCTCCTAGTAGTGTACACAAGTTAGAGAGAATTATGAAAAAAGGCGAACACCCGATTTGATGGGTATTCGCCTTTTGATATTTAGATTTTTTTCTTCATGGTGACATGAGGTATTCCTGCATCAAGAAAAATATCAGAAACCGTTTGATAGCCGAGCTTGGAGTAAAAGCCTTCTGCATGAGTCTGAGCATTTAATTTCAGGGAAGTGACTCCTTTGGAATGGGCAAATTTTTCAATGAATTTCATGATTTGTCGACCGGAACCTCTGTCGGTGCGGTGGGAAGGAAGTACGCAAATTCTTTCCACCTTACCGATGCCTTCGATTATACGAAAGCGTCCGGCTCCAACTGCCTGATCTTCATCATAAAGGACAAAATGGGCAGCGTCGGCTTCAAAATCATCAATTTCTTCTTCCAGTGGTACTAATTGCTCTTCTACAAAAACGATTTTTCGAACGGAATAAGCATCCTCGAGCTGTTGTTCATTTTCGACTAATTGTACGTGCAAGGTTTAGCAGTCCTTTCCAAAACGAAATGTCTCATACACTGTCCACATGCCATCCTCAAGCTGGTATAGCAAATGGAAGCGATCCACGATTTCTTCATGCTCAATGTCTGTCATTTTCAAAGCGCCAAGAACATCAGAATGTTCATCATCCGATAATTTTTGTCCGATTGTAATATGCGGTACATAGGAAAATTCGCGGTTATCATTGAAATACCCGGTCCCATTGTGCAGCTTTTCATGAAGGGAAATCAACTCTTCATTCGGATTCACTTTTAGATAGATGACATTATTAACCGGAGCAAAGGAGCTAACCTTGTAAATGTTCAAAGGGATTGGAGCGGTTTCTTTTGCAATGGAAGAAAGCTCATCAGTGACAGTTTTCATGTCGTTTTCATCAATTTCAAACGCAGTTTTCAATGTGACATGTGGCGGAATTAACGCATAATGCGCATCATAGCGTTTACGATAAGAATTTGCAAAGTCCTGTAGTTTTTTTGTTGGAAAAATAGCGATTCCATATTTCATCCAATATCCCTCCTACTTATGTATTCGTTTATTAGAAAAATGAATATTTCTTTTCCTTATTTTATCGTAATCTTACGTAAATAGATAGAAAAGAATTCTGATAGTTATGAAAGCATTTTTGGCAATGCTTGTCTCAGATCTGGCTGCCAATAAGTCCAGGTATGCGTCCCTTCGAACTCCTCATAGAATACGGTGAAGTTCTTTTCCTTCATTCGTTCATGAAGCGTACGGTTTGGGGTGATAAAATCTTTCTTCTTGCCATCGGTGGTAGGCACTTCCGTTTCTTTTGTTCCAACTACATGATACAAGGTCAGTACGGAAGTCTGATGGAAATCCTCGACCTTGTTCAGTACTGCTTCATCTACATAGGGTGACTGCATGATGACTTTACCAAATGTATGTGGATAGGAAAGAGCAGTCATGAGTGAAACAGTAGCACCTAAAGAATCTCCGATTAACGCTCGTCCCATCCCCATTTGATAAGTCGGATATTCGCGATCGATAAACGGTGTCAGTTCGTGGGCAAGGAAACGGATATACGCGCTCTGCTTGCTGCCCTCCGGATGATACTTATCTCTTCGATCCTTCACACTCCTATATGGTATCCCTATGATAATGGTGTTTTGAATTTCTTTATTTTCTAAAAGCTGATCAGCAATCGTTCCTATTCTGCCCAATGTGAAGTAGTCTTTTCCGTCCTGGGCGATAAGGACATTGTATTTATAGAGCGGCGAATAGTTCGCAGGTGTGTAAACCATTAAGGTCATTTCTTCTTGCAGTTCATTGCTGTATAGTTTCAGTTCTTCGATTTTTCCTGATTCATTTTTCATCAAAATAGCCTCCTATGATGTCTTATTCCACTCTGGTAAGCGCTTTAGTCATAATCATATCATATCTTCGTTAAAAAGTAGGAATCTTGCGCACATGACTTTACATAAGTGCAAACCTGAAAAAATAAAAGTGTGTGTTCTGTTTGAATACCTGTTGATTTCCGTTCCAGGTGGCAGCGATCGCAGGGCGGTGCTTGAGCCTCCTCGGCTTTGCCTGCGGTATCTCCCGCAGGACAAGGAAGGCTGCGGCAGCGATACATCGCACGAAGAAAATGCTTGCATTTTCGAGGAGTCACACACCTTGCACTCCAATCAACAGGGTGGGCAGGTGACACATAACGTCTACACAATATTTTCACAGCCTACTTGAAAAAAGATAAAAATAATTTGATTTTTTGCTGTCAATATATTGACGAAAAATTCATACGTTATATAATAGTTCTTATTCCTATTATTCCGATTAAACTTATAAGGATTAAACAGAAGCAGGTGATACTTATGTTTTTACAAGTTTCCGATATAACGAAGCAATATGTACAGAACAATGTGCAAAATACCGTCCTTTCCTCCATTAATGTGGATATAGAAGAGGGGGAATTTGTCTCCATATTAGGGCCATCAGGCTGTGGTAAATCCACCTTGCTTTCCATGGTTGCTGGTTTGCTGAAGCCGACCAGCGGTGAAATCCGATTACATAACTCGGTAATTACAAAGCCTGGTAAGGATAGAGGTATGGTGTTCCAACAAGCAGCCCTGTTCCCGTGGATGACGGTCGAGGAAAATGTACTTTTTGCCATCAGAGACTTGAAGAATAAAGAAGAACGATTGCAGCGAGCCAATCATTATTTGAAAATGGTCCAGCTTGGAAGCAACCTCACACAGTACCCTCACGAACTTTCCGGCGGAATGCAGCAAAGAGTATCCATTGCACGTGCCCTCGCCATGGACCCCGCCGTATTACTGATGGATGAACCTTTTGGCGCCCTGGATGAACAAACAAGATTGCGATTACAGCAGGAGTTGGAAAACATCTGGCTTCAAACCAAAAAGACGGTTCTATTTGTGACTCACAGCATACATGAATCCATCAAGCTTTCTGACAGAATCCTTGTCATGGGAACAAGACCTGGAACGATTATAGCAGATATAAAAGTAGGTATGCCACGTCCGAGAATCAGAATCAGCGAAGAGGTTGCCGAACTGGAGCTTGTAATCAGCAGAATGCTTGAAAAAGAGATAGATAAAGTCGTGAAAGAGGAGTTAAAGCAATGAAACCAGGAGTTAAGCGCCTCATATTTTTTGCGACCCTATTTATTGTCTGGGAACTTGTAGTGAGAATGATCGGCTGGTCACCGGATCTCATGCCAAAGCCGACCGATGTTGCAGATGCACTAATATCTGGATTTGCCGATAAAACATTGATCTATGACTTATTGGCAAGCTTTAAACGATTGACTGTAGGCCTTGCAATCGCCTTGGTTATTGGAACACTGCTGGGCATTTGGCTTGCGAAATCCAAAACGGCGGATGAAACGCTCGGGACGCTCGTGCTAGCACTGCAAAGTGTACCAAGCATTGTATGGCTGCCACTTGCCATCATCTGGTTCGGTTTTAATGAAACAGCCATCATTTTTATTGTCACACTGGGTGGTACTTTGGTGATGACGATTAATATGAGAATGGGAATAAAAAGTGTCCCGCCACTATATATAAAAGCCGCTTCCACAATGGGAGCATCAGGCATTGAAATGTTCTGGAAAATCATCCTGCCCGCGTCAGTCCCATATGCGGTGACTGGAGCACGACTCGCCTGGGCATTCGCTTGGAGAGCATTGATGGCTGCAGAGCTTCTTAGTATGGGGCCAGGGCTTGGCTACACGTTGAAATATGCAGCAGACTTCGGACAGATGAGCCTTGTGTTTGGAGTCATCATCATTATTTGTGTCATCGGTTCGGTTGTTGATTTAGTCATCTTCCAGCGTTTCGAGAAAAATGTCATTCGCCGCTGGGGCTTGGATTCATAAAAAAGAGTATACAGGGAGGAAAAAAGATGAAAAGAAGTTGGTTTGCAGTCAGTGCACTATTTTTGCTGGTGATGGGGGTTCTAAGCGGTTGTGGTTCAGCTAGCAGTGGTTCCGGAGATGGAAAGGAAAAAGTGGTAATCGGATATTTTCCTAACATCGATCATGTTCCGGCAATGGTTGCAAGAGAAAAAGCCCTATATGAAAAAGCTTTGGGTGAAGAATATACTGTGGAATATAAAACATTCCCTGATGGTGGAGCATTTATGACAGCTTTGAAAACCGGCGATATCGATGGCGGCCTCGTTGGTCCGGCACCGGTCATGAATAACTTTACAAGTGGAGCGGATGTGAAGATTGTTGCTGGAGCATCTTCTGGAGGTACAGTCATTATTGCCAGCAAAGAAAGCGGCATTACTTCCGTTGAAGAGCTTGATGGAGCAACGTTCATTACACCGGGAATAGGTTGTACACATGATGTGCAAATGGAAACATTCCTGAAAGACTTTGGACTTTCATCTGCACGTATCGGTGGTACATTGAAGCATGTAACCGGTAACCCTGCACAATATGCGGGCATGTTCGAATCGAAGAAGGTGGATGCTGCAGCAGTACCGGAACCTTGGGCTTCAGTCCTATCAATTGAGTATGGGGCAAAGATTCTCGTTGACAGTAATGAAATATCCTTTGGAACCACTCTTCCTAATACGATTTTTGTAACGACTGGCAAACTGATTGATGAAAAGAAGGAACTGGTGGAGAAGCTGGTGGCAGCTCATCAGGAATCGATTGGTTTTATCACAGAAAATCCGGAAGAATCGAAGGAAATTGCAATTAAATCGATCAAAGAATCCACCAATCAGGAGCTTTCCAAAGAAGTTGTCGACTCAGCTTGGGAAAGAATCCGTTTTACAAACGAAGTGGATGCGGAAGTAATCCATGAGTTTGCAAACTCTTCCTTTGATTTGAAATTTCTTAAAGAAAAACCAGATTTCAAAGATCTGATCGATACACAATTCATTAACTAGCACAGAAGCGGGGTGTCGGGCTATAATAGTCTCGACACTTTTTCTTTAGTTAACTAGGGGGTCTTACTATGAAACATTTTTTTGCAATATGTGTTATTATGTTATCCATTCTATTGCTTGGTGCATGCAGTGCGGATAAGGAAATAAATTTGGATGAAGAGTTTTCCATGAAGCTTGAAGTAAGTGAGCTTACAGGAAAAAACCAGGACGAAGAGGCATTTGCGACTTCTGATAAAAAAGGGGAATATTGGCTGGCCAACTTCATCTTCACAAACTGTGATACGGTATGCCCTCCAATGACAGCGAATATGGCGAGAGTACAGCGCCAAATGGAAGAGGAAGGACTTGATATCTCCATCGTTTCCTTTAGTATCGATCCGGATGTAGATACTCCAGCAGCGTTAAAGGCATATGGAAATCAGGTGGAAGCGGATTACAGCAGTTGGGACTTTGTTACAGGATACTCGCAGGAGGATATCGAAAGGTTTGCAAATGTCTCCTTTATGGTCCCAGCAGCCAAGGATGAGTCCTCAGACCAGTATATGCATAGTACGGGAATCTTTCTTGTAGACAAAGAAGGTTATGTACGGGAACAATACAGTGGAATGGATGTACCGTTTGAGGAAATCATGGAGGATCTTAAAAAAGTAAGAGAATAGTATGGAAGGAATAAATATGGATCTTGTCGAACACTCATAGTGAATATGGGTGTTTTTTATTTATAAGGAAAAAATAAAAATTGGAGCATAGACAAATGAACATTATACAAAAAAACTTCTTAACGCAAAAGGAATATCAGGATCTAGTCCAGCTTATGAAAGAATGCGAGAAACATGATGGCTTTATAGTAAGTGCAAGCATTAATCTATCGATGCTGCAAAAAGCGGAAGGAAGTCATTTGGATCTATTGTTGAGCTATGATGAGGAAGGTTCAAAGTTAGTAGGTTTTTTAGGAGTCTATTCCTTTGTAGTCAAAACGAAGGTGGAGATCGCAGGGATGATTCATCCAGACCATCGAAAAGCTGGAAGATTTTCAGAGATGTTGACTATTGCCATGGAAATTTGCAAAAAGCGGGATGCGGATGAGATTCTTTATGTCTGTCCGGGGATTTCGGCTGAAGGAAAAAGCTTGATGAACAAAATAGAAGCAACATATAGCTTTTCTGAGTATACGATGGAATACTGCAAGGAAACGGAGAGTGAAGATGAAAATTCAATTCTGCAACAGAAAATAGAATTCCTTTTGGCCGAGGAAAAGGATGTTGAGATCATTGGCAACCTGTTGTGTGACGGATTTCATTTTGAACATGCCAACGACAGTGTTACTCCATTATTGGAAAGAAACCGAACACAGGAGGGGTTTGAACTTTATATCATCAAATATGAGGGTAAAGATATTGCAACGTTGACCATTTCTAATGAAGAAAGCTCGATGTATATTAGTGCTTTTACTGTCACTCCGTCAAAACGCGGTAAAGGGATCGGTAGGGAAATCCTTAAAAAAGCAATCAAATTGATAGAGGACAATTATCCCGGTAAAAAGATTAGGTTAGATGTAGATGTAAAAAACAGCAATGCATTAAAGCTGTATGAAGGTGTTGGATTTCTGATTAGGAGCGGATATGACTATTTTATGCATAAAGTAAAAGAGTAAGGGATTTCATTTTGGAGCTGAAGAGGTGGCAGCAATGGCTACCTCTTACTATGGGATTTTTACATTGTTTTTTCCTGGGTGTTCAGATGAAGTTGCTGCTTTGGAAGGTATTGATCAACCAATTGATCAAGGTTTTGGATTTTTTTTAGTGCAGTAATCTTATCAATTTCTTTGTAGTGGTGATTTCCGCCTTGTTCTTCATCCATCTCGTCTGCAAGCTTGACAACCTTTTGAAGAGGGCTGCGTTTAATATCGGATTCCGGAAGATAAGAATCGGTATGAAGCAGGATGGCAACGGATATCTGTTTTGCGTTTTGCGGGTTCTCCCCTAACCGGATTAACAGCTTGTGAGCACGCTCAGCTCCTTTTATGGCATGAATATCATTTTCACGATATAGGTCATAGTCCCATTTCCCTTGACGGTACCATTCGTAATGTCCTATATCATGTAATAGAGCCGCCTTAGTGGCCAGGTCGACACTGACATTGTATTTGAATGCTAGATGAAAAGCATGGTTGGCAACCTCGAGTGCATGCGCCACCCCGGAACGTTGCAGGAATTTCTGTGTAATCGGGTGTAAAAAAAGATCTGTTAAGGTAACTTCTCTCATTATATCTCCTCCCCTAGTTTGTGTTAGTAAAAAATATATTACTATATAGAATACCACATTGGACAAAACTAAAACAATAGGACAAAAGTGGAAATTATAGTGAGATATAGCTTCTTTTGTTCTTTACGGGAACAAAGGATAGAATGTTTTCCATAAGAAATGTTCGCTTCATTTTACGCAAGTGGCAAAAAGCGACGACAGTACTTCCATTAACTTGCAACACAGAGATTTCACGTTGTGTAATCTGGCCGTCTTTTGCAAGGTAAATCATTTCGATCGGCATCTGGCGTTGTGAATAAAGTGATAGTAATCTGTGCATTCAACCCGACCTCCTCTCAATAACTATTATATGCGAACGTATGTTTTGTATGCAAGGTGAAAAACGAACTTATGTTCTGTTTTATTATTGGTGGTCGAGCATATACTAATAAAAGGAATTTATTTTTAATTTTGCAGAAGGAGAGGAAGATATGAAAATATCTACTATCTTAAAATGGGTGACGGGGGGTCTGGAAGCCTTTCTTGCCATTCCGGTCATCGGGGGTTTAACCGTCGTCTCCTTTTTGTATGCACCCCTTGGCATACTTCTTGTTCTACATATCGTGACGCTTGTTTTCAGTAGTCAGGAAGGCGAAAAAAAGCACGGAAGTATATGGGGTATTATCACTTCGTGTTTGGGCTGGGTCCCGATTCTGGGGTGGGCGCTGCATACGGTGACTGCAATCCTGTTGATGGTGGATGCTTACGGGGCAGGGAAGAGAGAAAAAGAAGCGAATCATATTTAATGGTAGAAGCCGCTCTCAATTGAAGAGCGGTTATTAATTTTTCAAGAATAAATAAAAAATCCTTTACAAAGAAACATGTCCTATCTATAATTAATCTTACATCTTATATATTGCGATCTGATAGTTCAGCGGGAGAATACTACCTTGACAGGGTAGGGGTCGGGGGTTCGAATCCCTCTCAGATCATCCGATAAAAAAGCTGCAAGCCATTGATAATCAAGGGCTTGCAGCTTTTTTTGCACGATTCACTAGATATGGATTTGTTCACTGATATTCTTGAATTGCACATTTACTGCACATTTATATTAAAAAAGTCTTCTTCAAATTTTTGAGCTGTAAGTTTTTGCAGTTCAGAACTAACATGTGAATAGTAATCTAATGTAACCTGTACTCGGCTGTGACCTAGTCTATCTGCTACAATCCTTGGGTTTTCACCTAGAGCCATTAATGTTGTTGCATGGAGGTGACGTAGATCATGAAAAGTGATTTTAGGTAATTTTGCTTCCTTAATAAGCGCATGAAACTGTCGAAATAAGTCCGGCTGACGAAAGCCTACCCGATGGGGTGGTGTAAATCATGATGCTTGGGTTGAACAAATATGGTGAGAATGCAATGAAATATAATAAGTAAGTATATTGCTGACGAACTTCTGAATGTACGGGTCTAGACTGGCATTATACAGAAATGTATTTACTACTAAATGTAGGGTTAGCTTTGGGTGAGTAAGAATCCATAATTATTAAGTTATATGGCAAAAGATGAGCGAAATAGAATAAGGACTCGGCAAAAAGAAGGGGTAAAAGCCGCAATTAGCAATGGAGTAAAGTTTGGTGGACATATGTCGTAAATTACCATTTAGTTCCCATGTCCGAAGCCGGAAATGACCGGGTCTCGAGGCTAACGATGATCCACGAGGCCCGGTCACTAACCCTGAGTCCTTACGGACGAACGCGGATGATCGTCTTTCCCTTGATCCGCTCGGTCGGGTTGAAAGCAGCGAAATATGAGACATCCCAATAACTTCGTGGCCTGCTTGCACCAATTTGGGAAGCGGCAATTGGCCGATTACCCCAGTAGAACCTGCTACAAAATTTTCATATGCACAACTCCCAACTTTTCATTATCAAATGCGATTCATGATTCTCGCTGCGGTTTCAACTGCCGATTTTGCTTTTCGCGGAACTATCAGCCATTGAACCATCGCCAATATCAGCGTGATAAGAATCAATCCCGATATCGCAAAGCCAAATTTATGTGTAGTATCATTAACCCAACCAACAAAGACCGGTCCGATCGCCCCGATCAAATATCCGACAGATTGTGTCATAGCTGCCCAGGATGCCGCCTCATGGGGATTTGCCGCTTCGTCTATCGGTAGCAAGGTCCCTAGAGTAAATAGCATCCCGCAGCCAAACCCGCATAAAAGAGCCGCCAACCAAGGAAGTGTAGCGAAAAAAATTAAGATCAGCCCGATTAGCTGCAGAAATGAGGCTGAAAGAAGCCAGACCAAGCGGGAAGGGAAGCGTTTCAGCAGCATCTGAACCACCAGCCCGCTCGGTATTTGGATCAAGGCAAACATCGTCAGTAGCATTCCCGCGTAAAAGCGTGAGAACCCCGCACTTTCCATCATAAGCGGCAACCATCCCATCAAGGAATAAAAAACCAAAGCCATAAGTCCAAAATGGAAGGTTAACAGCCATGCCTTTTTATTGCCCCACGGCAACGCCGACGTTTGGAACGGTTCAGCAGCCTTCACGATTGGAGAATAGACTTGATGTTTAACTACTGCATACCACACCGGAACAGCCGCGACCGCGAGCAGCGCCCAAAAAGCAAGCGCCGTTTGCCATGAGTGTAATTTCATTTGAATAGGACCGGACAAGCTGGCGCCCAGAGCGGCCCCCAGCGACAAGGCCATAGAGTATAAGGCGATCATCATTGGAATGTTGCGGAAAAAGTGCTTTTTGATATATCCGGATAATAGTGGCCCCATCACAGCTACGCCAACACCTGTCAAAACGGCGGTAAGAAGCAGCATTGGAACGGAATGCGCGACCATACGCAAAAGCGTGCCTCCCGTTATTATAACCAGTGAACAGGCAATCCCCCGTTCAAAGCCAATATGTTTGCCGAGTCGAATGGATAGCGGCGAAAGAAAGCCCATGCAAAGAACCGGGATAGAGGTTAATAAACTGGCTGCAAATGCATTCATGCCCAGATCTCTTCGAATGACCTCTAGTATGGGCGCGATTGAACTAATCGTAGGCCTCAGATTCAGAGATGCCATAAAGAGGGCGGCGATCGGAAGCCAGTCGGCCGCCTTAGACGGTATTCTCTCATGCTGTGAGTTTGCTTCACTGTTTCGAACATTCCGTTCACAGTTCCGAATAAACAAGGTTCGAAGGTTCATCGGTGTCATCTTCTTTCTGAAACTTTGTATTGGCAATATCCATGTTAGCATGTAAAATTGGATTCCACAGAACCACTTTTATTTGATCAGCATACGACTTAGGAGGCTTGCTTTATGCCCCGACGCACGTTGTCTGCTAAAACCAAACAAATCTATTCCATACTGCGCGAACAGATATTTCAAGGTGTCTATGCAGCCGGTGTTAAGCTCCCATCGAGCGGGATTTGGCAAACGAATTCGGAGTATCGCGGGCACTCATCGTGGACGTGTTTGAACAGCTAATCGCCGAAGGGTACTTGGAGGGCCGTCAAGGCTCTGTCCGCTATGTCGTTGAATTGCGCGGAAGTAAAGGACAATTCCCTTCACAGCTCCAAGAAATCGATTCTACCGGTGAAGCGACTATTGCGGAACCCCCGGCTCACTTCCATGGCATTGATTTTCGCCCAAGTTTTCCGGTTTTAGAGCAAATCCCTTTCAAGAGATGGAAAGAAACCCCCATTGCCGCGCAAATACTCATTCAGGAGAATTTGGCTATGACGATGATCCTGCAGGCCATTGGCACTTCGCACGAATATTTGTCGGCTTTTGCTGCATACCAAGGGGATTCGGTGTCTGCCTTCACAGGTGATAATAACCGCCGGAGCGACTCAAGCCATAGCTATGTGATATTATTTTATTTCATTTTTGCGATAACGGCCCAATCGGTAAGAAAGCGTTCATGATCCAGGATCTTGAAATCATGTCTCTGGAACTCTTCAATCAATTCAAGCCGCCTTGTCAGGTGTTCCTTCGGAACGTCTTTGAACTGCTGCTCCTTCAGGTAGGCGGAGTCATATCTCGTATCCAGAGGGGTCCGGGCCAGAATAATGACGAAATGACTGTCCTCCGGCAGTTTGCTGGCCGCTCCATAAGAAGAGTTTTTTATTTAGTTCCGAAGCTGTTCGTTTTGAACAACAACAAATCTCCACGGCTCAGTGCTAAACGAGCTGGGCGAGAGCCGGCCCGTTTCCAAAATAAATTCAAAATCGTCGTCGGAGATGGTTTTGCTAGGATCGAATTCTTTGGTTGCAAGTCGCAGATGCTCGATAATTTTCGTTGCAGTATATGAATTATAAGGAATCATTTGGTTAGATTGCTCTATATCTACGAACGACTTAACAATATTCATAATTCTTCTCCATCGTTCGATATGTTCCATTAGATTGGGACTTAGTACACTTAGGTCGTACGTAATGTCCTTCTTTCCTTAACAATCGTAACACTTTAACCAAAGTCTTTTATAGAGGAAAAAAGTACAGTTAATTCCTGTAGTAGAACTTTCTGATAGTGAGTTCCCAAATTGTACAACTCACCTATTTCTCCATATACTTTTCCTATTTTCTCTTTGTAATCAGGAGCTTCCTTGTCAGGATTGGAACTTTTAAATCGATCCATGACAGCTTGAATATAGGAAGGACGAGCTCCCCACCTACCCAATACATTACCATTTTTATCAAGGATGACAGCAATCGGTTGGTTACGTACTCCATCAGTCAAAAAATGATCCATAGTTTCCAAGTGTTCTTCCATTAATAATACTTCTGTAGGAATGTTGCATTGTTCCATAACCCGGAAAAGAATCGGGACATTCCAAATAACGTCTGGGCACCAATCGGTACAAAGAATTAAGCAATAAAGATCTTGAGGATTACGAAAAGAATTAAAAAACAAGTTATCCGTATTATTTTCCCATGAGAAATTTTCATAGTTGTACAAAAATTGGTCCTTCGTATTTAAGATTTTGCTTTGCTCCATTACTCGAATTTCCATACTGTCCATAAACTGTTGAGGAGTTATTCCATGCCCAAATTTATGTTTTAAATTTAATGTTTCGTTCATCTTTATCTTCATCCTTTCAAAAAACTATCATTTATCACTTCACAATAATAGAACTAAACTGACCATTTATAAATGGTCAGTTTAGTTCTATTTAAAAAGTCAGATTTGCATGAGGGTTACTGATTAAGAAGATAGGGTAACCAAGCCTTCTTTAATAACTCTATTCCTTTTTCCATGTCTTTCTCACTCACGCCAGCGAACCCTAAATACAATCTTGGGAAAGGATCAGTCCTTATGGTCATCCACATGTTTTTAAAGTCATAGACAATTATTCCCTCTTCAGCAGCTGATTTTATCAGGGTCTCTGTGGATTGATTCGTGTTAACCGTGATTTGTATATGAAGGCCGGCATTTTGACCAGTAATTTTTATATGGTTATGAAAATTATTCTGAATAAGCTCAATTAATTTATGATGCTTTTTACGATATAATTTACGTACTCTGCGGATATGCCGATACCAATGTCCTTGTTCTATAAAAGAAATCATTGCCCATTGGGTGATTCGAGAAGGGGCGGATGTGAATTCATAATTACTTTCCTTCAATTTTTTCAATAACTTTTGTGGCAATACCATGTAATTCATTCGTAACGCTGGTGTAAATACCTTGGAGAAAGTGCCAATATATATCACTCTGTCATATCCATCTAAACTTTGTAGAGAAGGGATAGGCTTTCCAATATACCTAAATTCTCCGTCATAATCGTCTTCGATAATAAATGCATCTTCATTAATTGCCCACTTTAAAAAATGTTCCCTTTCGGAAAAAGGCATAATACATCCTGTGGGAAACTGGTGTGAAGGAGTGATATAAGCTAGTTTTGCGGACCTACCTTCTATATCATTAACTGAAATCCCTTTTTCCCCTACTTGGATAGGTAATACTTCAAAACCATTCATTATAAATTGTTGACGTACCAAGTTATATCCTGGTTCTTCAAATGCTATTCGGGAATTATCGTTAAACAGATGGCAAATTATACGGATACTATCTGCTATTCCACTGCCAATTATGATTTGTTCAGGAGTGCAGTGAACGCCTCTCGCATTAATTAAGTAATCTGCTAGTGCTGCGCGAAGTTTAAATTCTCCCTGAAGATCACCATATTTTCCAATATCCATTGAGAAATTTTCAAGAGCTTCTTTCAACATCTTATTCCAGGTTCGAATAGGGAAACAATGTGGGTCAACAGCAGAAGGATCAAAATCAATTGTCGGTTTAGATTCAATATGTGGACAGTTAATGTCTTTAATTTCTTGATCAGCATAGAGTTCATATTGTTTGGTAGGCAAAACAGCTTGTGGATTTATTGCGTAAAAACCCGATCGTGGCTTGCTAATTACGTATCCTTCAGCGATTAACATTTGAAACGCTGTTTCAATCGGTGTTTTACTGATATTCAGTTGCATTTGTAATGATCTTATAGAAGGCAGACGCATACCATTAGTTATTTCTCCATTTCGAATGGCATCACGAATGTGCCGATAGAGGGTAAGATAAATGGGTGTATTTTGTTCATCTTTTATTAAAAATTCAAGCATCTAATATCACTCGCAGATAATAATTTTTTTAAAACTATTTCAATTTCTAAGCGTTTAATTTATTATATAAATGTTTTTGATATATTAACTAAATACTAACTGATTTATATAACTTACCTAAATATAGATTATTAAGCACTTATTAAAATTATTGTTTCCACTCATAATTTTCATAATACTTCATCCTCTTGTTCTCTTTTAGGCCCTTACATACTGCCATCTCCCAAATAAGAGGATAACGCAAGCTTATGTTTAAAATTTACAAAAGTTACCTGTACTCGATTTATAGCATCATCATATAAACGGTATTGTGCGGCATTTGCCATCTGACCTCATCATCGGACGGAATGCGCGTGCAAGTGGGTGTCTCAACGCTACATTCTGAATCCAAACCGCATTAGGGTACTGGGAAAGGAGCAACGATTTATCGGTTTACTAGTGATCAATTCTCCTCTTTTTATACGAAAGTTATTAATACCAATGGCAAGAGATGCTGTACATGTCATCGATGGGTTGCTTCATCATGAAACTGAATTAAATATTGAGGAGCATTACACAGATACGGCTGGCTATACTGACTTGGTCTTTGGATTAAGCCACTTACTAGAATTACGTTTTGCACCATGGCTTCATGATTTAGCTGATGCCAAATTATATACGGTTCAATAGCCGAGTGAATTCCCTAGTCTAGAAAATTTACTCCGTGGAAGAATCAACATAAAGATTATTCAAGAAAATTTTGACGACGTACTCCGTTTAGCCCATTCTATTATAGAAGAAAATGTGTGCGGTTCGCTTATCATGTGTAAATTAGGATCCTATGCAAGACAAAATAAACTAGCTACTACTTTACATGAAATGGGAAGAATAGAAAAGACCAATTTTATTTTGGATTACATATCTAATGAAGCCTTACGTCGTCGTATTCAGAGAGGATTAAATAAGGGTAAAGCCATGAACGGCCTTGCGAGAGCCCTGTTTTTTGGGGAAATGAGGCGAATTTCGAGAAAGAGGATTGCAAGATCAGCTTCAACGAGCCAGTGCTTTAAACATTATAATTAACGCCATTAGCATATGGAACACCGTTTATCTTACTGAAGCCACAAAATTGCTTAAAGAAAAAGGAAATTTACGAGAAGACTTACTAAAGCATATTTCCCCTCTAGGATGGGACATATTAATTTTCTTGGCGAAAACACCTTTAATATGAAAGAAGTAGCAAGCTTAGATTCACTCAGACCTCTTAATTATTAAATTAAGTCCGATGGTTCCTTAGTGTAGGAAAACTCGGCTTTCTTCATGTCGAAATTTGCTTAGCGTATGTTATCAAGATCTAAATTGTAAAAATCCTTAAAAATAAAAGAAGTGCACATATTAGTCATGAACTGAACCCCGAATAGTGGGAACTTTAAAAAAAGTTGACCTATTCGGGTTTTTTCATTTTTTCTTAGCTTAAAACCCCGTTATACTAAAATCTATATATTAGAGCGGGAGAAGTTATTGTGAGTAAGATTATTTTCAATGAACATCAAAGACAAGTATTAGACAGAAACCCAAATGTCGCATTAAAGATCTGCATGTTTTTTACCCAATTTAGAATAAGGAAGAGGGGGCTAGCAAAAGCGAAAGCCTATGGAGTTAAATTCGTTCCAGCAGTTGCAATCAATAGGAAATTAGTGAGCACGAATGGCATCAATATTGATGTGTTAAAAGCTGCTGGATTAGGTCTGTGTTAATAATGAATTCGCAAGGGTGAAGACTTCACCCTTGTTTTCTTATTTAAAGAAAGGAGAGTTGTCCTTGAATATAGTTGTTTCAAAAAAAGAAAGCGATGGTGACGGTTTCGGTGATGTTAAAAGACCGTGAAGTGATTTTGTCTGAAATGGCAGCAATGGCAATTGCATGTGGGTATATCGAGAAGCTGGATGGATCAGGCAGCCGTCGAAGATTTTTCTTGCTCCATCTATCACAGCTGTGATTGGTTTTGTGGTCAATCAACTTCCTAAGGGGTTTATGATGCTTATTTTGCGTATCATTCAATCGAATCTGGCACCTTCAATTGCAACAGGCTTGCTTCCATTGGTGATGAATGCACCCGAATGGTCTTTTATCATAACAATTTTAATTTTCACCATCCTATTAATGCTTGGAGTTCTCGTATTTAGATTAAATACGGGATTGGAGAAGAAAATTCAAATTCAGTCCAAGTATATGATGGTGTTCCTCAACCTGAATATCATATGGATCGGCTTAGTCTGGGTCGCTGGCTATCTAAAACTCGCCGTAATTCCTCCTATCCTGGTTGTCGTTTATGAAGTGCTTCAAAAACCCATGTACAATGGAAAAATGGCATTTAAGCAAGGAATGGTTCTAACTATATTGGCAACCGTGGGAACGCTTTTGTACTTTACCATTGACCATTGACCATTGATTCTTGGATCTTAATCACGCTACTGGCGACGATTTTAATGATTGATTTTGCTGCGTATTGTTGGCATCCGTATGCCAGCCGTTTGCGCTTTCCCGTTACTTCCATTTGTATTCCCCTGCTGAGATTGTAGCAAGGCTTCCTATAGGTGCCCTGGTTGCATCTGTATTTTTCTTTGTATAAAAAGGTGAAATGAAGCGAAACAGAAAGGAAATGCAATTACAGAATTAGATCAATATACATGTCCCCTTATCAATACCGTTTAATTCCATCTACTTTACGGATGGTATCAGCGACGCTGGTACCACCCCGTTTCGGGAGGTCACTTTTCATATAATGTGTATGAAGTTTAAGCAATGTTATAGCTAATCTGTAATGCAACTGACATTTTTCTTTTAAATTTTCCACTATACTCTTACCTGTAAGGACTAATAAGTAAAATAAAAGAGTGGGAGGAAATAAAATGAAGAATCAGATTAACGTGACGGAGCAAATTAGAACAGTTTTAAAAGAAGGAAAGATAGAATTATACATGAAAGAAGAACTGATTGGATGGGTTTCTATTACTCCAGAAAAACAGGGTAAGTTAGAACTGATTCAAGGCTTTACAGAAGAAGACGGAAAGATATTTAGAATGATAGAGCATTTACAAGATGATCATCCTAAAGCCTATGTGGAGGGCTGTGACCTTGGCTGGTGCTAAATTTGGAAGAAAGGAGGACAACATTATGAATGTTCTATTTACAGAAAGAGCAATGGAAAGACTTAGTCAGGAGCCCGCACAGGCGTATCAGTTAAATCCTAGCCTGGGTGGATGCTCCATTGGAGCAGATTGGGTAACGTTTGTTGGGATGAAGGAACTGAGTGCAGAAATAAACGAACAATTCCTTTCAACCAACTATAAACCAGTCCTGCTGGGACATAAGTCAGACCATTTATTTGATGAAGATCTAAAAGTGGACTATAATCCAAATACATCCACGTTTATTCTAAAAAGCAACAGTCAAATTTATACGGCGTATATGAAGCTAGAATATAAAAATGAAGGATGATACAAATCAGGCATCTTGTAATCGATTTGCCCTCATTTGTATTTTTTGAGGTGATGAGATTGGATACCGTAACATTTGGAATGGGTTGCTTTTGGGGACCTGAGGCGCGTTTTGGGTACCATTCAGGGATTCTTAGAACGAGAGTCGGGTACGCAGGTGGAAAAGAAGGTCAACCGACCTCGAAAAACACGTTTGACTACACGGAGGTTTTACAAGTCCAGTTTAACCCAGAGCTTTTAAGCTTAGAGCAAATCATAAATCAATTTTTTAAGCAACATAATACAACGAGAGCACCTCGTTCCATGAAGTATCGATCTTTATTGTTGTTTGAAAACGAAGAGCAGAAGAGTGAAATGCTTCAAAAACTAGAAGAGATTAAGCATATCCATGGGAACAGCTATACCTTTGTAGAGCCCCTACATTCATTTTACGAAGCAGACCTTCGTCATCAAAAGTATTACCTTCAGAGGTGGAAACCGGTCTATGAGAAGTGGCAGGAGCTACATGTGGAAAAGGAGTCACTAGTTGAATCAACCTTAGCTGCTAGGCTTAATGGTCTTTCAAAGGGTTGTGGTTCTCTAGAAGAACTGATGCAAGAGTTTCCGGATTCAGCCTACGATTCCCTTTGGTCGGTTATCCGAGAAGTGAGGGAGAATTCGAAACAGCAGTCAGAGGATATGTGTGGGTTAGATTAATAGAAAAAAATGGAAAGCAGCCCTGTTAATAGGGCTGCTAAAACTTATAGGTTTCTTAAAAAACTTAAAATGTCATTAGGCTCCAAACGAGACATGAAGTTAGTATTGACGTACTTAAAGCGAATTTCACCTAATTCATCAATCATAAACGTAGCAGACACTGGTAATATCCAATTTGCTTTCCTATTAAAGGATTCTAGATCTAATCCAATTTTTTCATAGGCACCTTTTAAATAATCAGGTACATCAAAAAGGACATTATACTTAGCTGAAACGACTCGTCTAGGATCACTCAATACCTATAATTCTAATTCGTTTTTTTCTTGAATGGATAATGTATTATCCGGTGTTTGGGGACTAATCGCTATTAGTTGTGCGCCAAGTTCATGTATATCCGATAAGATTTCTTGGTATGCTTTTAATTGACGGTTACAAAAAGGGCACCATGAGCCACGATAAAGGGTTAACACAACCGGCCCCTTTTCTAACTCTTCATAAAGATTAATGTACCCGCCTACATGGTTTTTCAAAGTGATATCCTTGCTTGCTCACCTTCTCTTGTACCTGTGACTAAACCTGATTCTTGTGTTTCTCTTATGGAACGTTCAAAAGCCTGCAAAGCCTCAAATGGGTAATGTAAGGTATCTTACATTTACATTTACATTTAAAATAAATGTGTAAAATAATGTTGACCATATAGACAAATTGTTTGCAGCAACTTTAGAGGATAAAAAAACTAATGAAGAAGAGGAAGAGTGAGGGGGAAATGGTTATATATATATTACCAAGCTGTTGTAAATGTCAAGAAGTCATCAAGCTATTTACCAAGCTGGAGATAGATGTGAAAGTAATCAATATTTTTGATACGATGAATGCAGACCGAACCTTAACCTTGGATAATGGGCTACCAGTTTTAGAGGAAAATAATGAGTGGCTTGATTATGAAATGATTATGAAACGGTATAACAAAGGAGTGTAGACATGGATAAACTCAGGCTTCTTTCACAAATTAATTTACTAGATGAGCTACCGGAAGAAGAATTAAAGAAAGTAGACGAAGTGACGCAAACCGCTCCTATTAAAAAAGGTACAATTATCTTAAGTCCGACTCAACAAATGAGGTCGTTATTTTTCTTGAAAAAAGGACAGGTTCGTTTGTTTAAGGTATCTTCATCAGGAAAGGAATTCACAGTTGATCTTTTAAGTGAAGGTAATGTCTTTGGAGAAACCTCTAATTTTTCCTTAACAGAGTCTGATATTTATGCAGAAACGATGGTTGATTCATTTGTTTGTACGCTAACAAAGGAGAGATTTGAAGAGCTTCTTCGCCAAAATCCTGATATTTCGTTAAAGCTTATAACCATCTTGACTTCGAAGCTAAAAGAGATGTATCAAATAACAGAAAGTATTGCTTATAAAGATGTCAAATATCGAATTCTTTTACTTTTCATGCAGTTGAGTAACCGTTTTGGTGTACGAAGTGGGGAATGGCAAACAGTTGGGGTCAAAATCACCCAGCATGATATCGCAAGTATGATCGGGTCATCAAGAGAAACCGTTAGTTTATTTTTAGGAGAATTAGAAAAGGAACAAGTCATTACAAGAAAGCCATTAAAAATTAATACAGTTCTGGCTAAGGAACTATATGAGGTGGAGGAGGGGTAATCGATATCTACTTTCATATCATGTTCATAAAGAAAGACGCTGAGGTTAGCCTCTGCGTCTTCTTTTCATGTCAGATTTTATTGTAATTGTAATATAGCAGACCCAAAATCTACATGGAAGGCACGGCACCAAATAACAACCTTTCAGCTTCCGTCTTATAGATCGACAGCTGAAAGAAGTAAATAGTTCTGATCGCCTTCATTTTCTTTTAGCTCACCAAGATAGAAGCCTTCGTTAGTAGGCTGATCAATTTTTACAACATAAACAAATAATCAGGCGAATTGGGTAATGTTTACAATGCTTTAGGGAGGATAAAGCGATGATATTAATAAAGTATCTTAATCCATTTGAACATTAGATTAAAATTATCGTTTGGAAACCACCATAATTATTTCTTCTTAAATATAGCCGCTGATGGATTAACTCTATGGCAAAATACGAAGGTGATCAAGCAAAACGACCATATAAATATCCAGAATCAAAAAAACCTAAATTTCCAAGAGGAACGTTCCAGAATTGCACTTATGCCCTATTTAGATGTTAGAGTTTCCCTTGAGAAAGGGTGGCACAAGTTAAATCTTCATGGAGCCCTCGGCTACCTTATCTACATTGCCGCGGATCGGAGGCTTCTTTGAATCTATCGTCAAATAATTCTTCAGCGTTCAGCTCAGAAAACACAACCATGATTTTATCCTCTAAGTAAGGTGCTTCATTCACTAGAATATGATGATAAGGTTTGAATAAGCAAACCAAACAAAAAACACTCTCCCTGTTTCCTATTCGAGATGCCAGGTCTCACGAAAACTTACTTAGATCATATGGCGCTTCATTTGATGGCTCGATTTCGCTTTACCATAAACGAATAGGACGCCACCTTAGCCAGTTCATTAATAGAAGAGCTGCATGATTATCAGAAAATAAAATTACAAAAAGAAATCTCTCAATTAGTACATTCGTGTAAAACAGAACAAGATGTCAAAGTCATTAATGAGAAAATTAGTAAACATAACACACTTTGTCATAGCCGTATGCAAAAAAATCAAATAACCCTGGATGAATAAAATTAACTAGAAATCCCAAAACTTTTTCACAATTATATGAAGGTATTCTCCCAAATTAACGAGACTATGCTACTAATTGCAGAGAAATTCAACTTTACTTTGCTTCATTTTATTATTCGTTAAATATGTAAGGCACCTAACATTTTTTTAAGAGGATTCCAAGTATACTCCTAAGTGTAATTAAAAAAACATTTTAGAGGAGGAACTAATCATGGCATTAGTGAATTTCAATATCGAATCTACATCTCAAAAGGTAACAACTGAAGTGAAGGCAAGAGCTCATACATTTTTTGTAGACGAGCCAAAAAACTTAGGTGGAAATGATAAGGGTGCAAATCCATTAAATACACTATTAGGCTCTCTTGCAGGCTGTGAAAACGCCATTGCCAACATGGTGGCAAAGGAAATGAAGTTTAATTTAGACGGAATCGACTTCAAAATTGAAGGTGCTTTAGATCCAAGAGGATTAATGGGAGATGCTTCTGTTAAGCAATACTTCGAAACGATTACCATTAAAGCAGTGGTTGACACTGACGAATCTGATGAAAGAATTCAAGAGCTAAAAGAAAAGACAGACTCAAGATGTCCAGTGTTTAACATATTAAAAGATACAAACTTCATAAAGATTCAATCAACTTGGAGAAAGAAATAATCTAAATAATTAAAAAAGAACCCCTATGAACTGAGAGGTTCTTTCTAAATTGATGGAATAGATAGGGTTTGGGCAAACTAGTACTAGTAGGAGGTATGTTTATGTCAACAAATTATGAATTAGCTACATTTGCTGGTGGATGTTTTTGGTGTATGGTTCAGCCATTTGATGAATTACCAGGCATTATTAAAGTAGTTTCAGGCTATACAGGTGGGCATATAGAGAACCCAACCTATGATGAAGTATGCTCAAATATAACGGGTCATCATGAGGCAGTTCAAATTACGTATGATCCGATTGTTTTTCCGTATGAAAAGCTGTTAGAACTATTTTGGCAACAAATTGACCCAACCGATGCAAATGGTCAGTTTGGTGATCGAGGAGAGTCCTATAAAACGGCAATCTTTTATCATACTGAGGAACAAAAGCGACTAGCCAAAGAATCAAAACAGACATTAGAGGATAGCAAAAGGTTTTCAAAGCCAATCGTGACAGAAATCAAAGAGGCATCTGTGTTTTATCCAGCAGAAGAATACCATCAGGGCTATTATAAAAAGAATTCCTTTCATTATAATATTTACAAAGAAGGATCTGGACGAGCGGGATTTATCCGAGAAAATTGGAAGAAACACCATGCAGAAAACATAAAGAAGCTTACTCCTATTCAGCACCATGTGACCCAAGAGAACGGTACGGAAACACCCTTCCATAATGAATTTTGGGATCATAAGGAAGAAGGAATTTATGTAGATATTGTTTCTGGTGAACCATTATTTAGTTCATTTGACAAATTTGACTCTGGATGTGGATGGCCGAGCTTCACAAAGCCTATTAAGCATCAAGAAGTCCTCGAAAAACTAGATACGTCCCATGGGATGAGACGTATTGAAGTCAGAAGCACCTCGGCAGATTCTCATTTAGGACACGTATTTGATGATGGACCACGTGATAAAGGTGGACTTCGATATTGCATTAACTCTGCTGCACTTAAATTTATCCCAATAGACAAGCTAAAAGAAGAAGGCTATGGGGAATATCTTCGTTTATTTAAATAGTTATGAAAACGTTCCTGGATACTTCTCTAGGACGTTTTTTTATATTTAAGGATAAATGTAAGCTAGATAACAGAATCCATTCTTTTTTTTATATAAACTTGTGGTAAAGAGAGAAAGAATGGGGGTGATAAACAAACATTTGGACATATTAAGGAACAATAGCAGACCGTTATCGAATTTGGTTCAAAGAAGTGAATGGGATTGAATAAACTTTTATTAGGAGGAAATAAAATTGACACAAAGAATTGATTATTACAATGTAGCACCAGACGCACTTGACATCATTGGGAAATTAGATAAGTATACGGCAACTACAGGTATAGAACGTAAACTTCGTGAACTTATTAGACTTCGTGCTTCTCAAATTAACGGCTGTCCACTTTGTATGTATATGCACACAACTGATGCCCTGAAAATGGGTGAAACGGAAGAAAGAATATATTGTATTAGTGCTTGGGAAGAGTGTGAATTTTACACAGAAGCAGAAAAAGTAGCTATAGAGTTGACAGAGCACGTAACTTTAATCCCGACAAAACGTGTGCCAGATCAGCTTTATCAACGAGTTCGTAACCACTATGACGAAAAACAGTATGTTGACCTTGTTCTAATAATTAATCAAATTAACACTTGGAATAGAATTGCTATTGCAATGGGGCAAACAGCAATTGAAAAATAATAACTCTCAGCGATCCTCTTATAGTTTTGTTTCGGATACATTTAATATTATTTTTATCTTCAGAAATCAGGTCCAAACGACAAGTTCTGTTAAAAATGTTTTTCTACATGAAATATAGGGGATTATCGAACATTAATCATAACTTTACAACAGAGGGTGGGAATGACGGAACCATGTTTCCCGAAACCATTTAGTCAATACTCATGCATGGGTCATAACTGACAGGTTACGAGGGCTGAAGCCATTCTTTAATACAAGGTATGCAAACGGATATGTTGCGCACCTGAAAAACTAGATATAATGAGAATAGTTTCATTATATAGGAACTAACGAACTTCCGAAGGGTACGAGACGTTGTTCTCAAAAGTAAGACTAAAAACTATATGGGGGGAGAGAGCGGCTCTGAGTAACTCATATAAAAGTTACAAAGAGAACAACTTTTTCGTTTAGAGAACGAAAAGATAGGGTAACGCCTTGTAGCTACTCCAGTAAGATACACTAACACAAGAAAACGGAAAGGAACCACCCTTTCAAAATGAATTCTGGGATTATAAAGATGAAGGGATTTATGTCGAGATTGTCTCTGGCAAACCATTATTTAGCTCTCTTGATAAATTTGATTCTGGCTGTGGGTGGCCGAGCTTCACGAAGCCAATCAAGCATTAAGAGGTACTTGAAAAACTAGATACGTCCCATGAACAATGTGCGAACAACCTCCTAAGCGATTTTGAAAAGATGACTGCAGAAATATTACCAGACTTAGGCCTATCAATTGGACTAGTTCATTCTCATCAAATGAAAATGGACGAGCTACTAGAAGGGGCAGACAAGCTTCTCTACCATTCGGAAAAATCAGGTGGAAGAAAAATTACGAAAGCAGAATTATCTTCTAAATAAATGTAACGGTTAACCTCATAAATGTAAGAAAGCTAACATTATTCATTACCGATATCAGCTAGAGTTAAATCAATCATAATGTGAACATTATGAGATAAAATACGCTTATTCGGTGTAAGAATGGTAAAACAGTGAGGAGAACGGATATGGAGACGAAGTACTGTGATTCGATAGCACCTATTTACTTTTTGAGGTATATGATTGAGGTAAAACGGGAAGAATTGACAAAATTATTCAACGTTGATAAGGAACTTCAAAAACCTACTATCATACAATTAAGTCAAGAGCTTGAACAATTAATCAATCAATATTTGAAGTACATGAGGAGTCTTCAAAATGAAAATGATGATTCATGAAGTTAAGAAAAGGGATCGAGCACAAGCTCGGTCCCTTGCTTTTATTTAAAATAAGTTGTTAAAAATTCAGTTACACTTTCAGGTGTTTTGGCATTTGCACTATGCAAGTGGCCTATTTTCTCGGCTTCTTTAAATACAAGTAGGCTTGGAATTCCCATCACTTCATACGTTGTGGAAATATCTTGAAATTCGTCTCGATCCATTTCATAAAGAGTAAACGGATGGAACTCTTCTAATACCTCTCCCATAAAAGCATCCATACGTTTGCAGTCTGGACAACAGTTCGTGTCAAACTTGATGACAACTGGCTCCTTTGAGTCGATAATTTGATTGAAATCCGGTTGTTTTTTTATTCTTTTCTTCATATTTATCTTCCTTTCCATAAGTGTTCAGTTATCTTACACAACAACATGATACGAGATAACCACTATGTATTCTGTAATTTGGCTTACACATCGAAATATTCTCTTTTATTAGGAAGTTTCTCCTATTTCTTTCAATTGCTGAATACCCTTCGCAAGCTTCTCATTCTCGCCTTCTGCATTTCTTATATTCTGAAGAATGGTTTCATTTATATGTACAAAATAAACCTTCGTACCCTACTTGTATGATGTTAAGAAATAACTAGATATGTTTACAAGCAATAGTTTTAACATCGTTTTTTTTATAAAATAAACCATCTTTAATGTGAGCCATCTAACATTTTTATGTTTTTAGTTAGTTTATACTTCCTAAAGTAAGACAATAGACAATTCATATTAGACTTTCAAAGTTGCTTAAATGAAAAAGGAGATGGATAAGATGATGAGTGAAAATATCTATGATGTGATTATTATTGGAGCTGGCCCAGGTGGTATGACAGCTGCGGTTTATACATCTCGTGCCAACCTTTCAACTTTAATGATTGAAAGAGGAGTGCCTGGTGGACAAATGGTCAATACAGAAGAGGTTGAAAACTATCCTGGATTTGATCATATTCTAGGTCCTGATCTTTCTAACAAGATGTTTGAGCATGCAAAGAAGTTTGGTGCTGAATATGCATATGGAGATATTAAAGACATTGAAGATGGTGTGGAATATAAAACGGTCAAAACCACTTCAAAGGAATATAAAGCTCGCGCCGTGATCATTGCAACCGGTGCTGAGTATAAAAAGCTGGGTGCACCTGGTGAAAAAGAGCTAGGTGGACGTGGTGTATCTTATTGTGCAGTCTGTGATGGAGCCTTTTTTAAAGGCAAGGACCTTGTGGTAGTAGGGGGAGGAGACTCTGCTGTTGAAGAGGGTGTATACTTAACTCGCTTCGCAAATAAGGTGACAATTGTTCATCGACGTGATGAATTCAGAGCGCAGAAAATTCTACAGCAACGTGCGTTTGATAATGAAAAAATTGAGGTTATGTTTAATACAACCGTTAAAACCATTAATGAGCAAAATGGAAAAGTAGGGTCAGTGACGCTTGTATCGACGGAAAATGGCGCTGAAAAAGAGTTTACTATAGACGGTGTATTTATCTATGTCGGAATGGTTCCACTAACAGCACCATTTAGGAAACTTGGAATTACGAATTCAATGGGCTACATTGAGACAAATGATCGAATGGAAACAAAGGTGGAAGGTATCTTTGCTTCAGGGGATGTTCGTGAAAAAACATTACGTCAAATTGTAACCGCAACTGGTGATGGTAGCATTGCCGCACAAAGTGCCCAGCATTATGTAGAAGAGGTCTTGGAAAAATTAAAAAGCTAGATGAGAAAACGAACAGCCAATAATTCTTAAATATATTGACTAAATGTTAGCCATCTAACATTTTTAAATACAGAAAAAAACTATACTCGTAAGTGTAAGAACAAATATACCATTAAACATGTTTTACGAGATGGAGGAGAATACTAATGAATGGACAACTACACTAGATGATCAGTTACAGGCTATTGGAGAGCAATTTAAACAACAAGCACCTCAAGAGGTACTATACAATATACGAAAATCAGTAACAGACCTAATAAACAAGGGATAAGTGAGTGGACTAGCAATAGGGACAAAGGCTCCCAATTTCACTTTAAAGGATGCAACAGAAAAACAATAACCTTCTCATAGGAATTGGAAAAAGGACCTGTTATTTTAACTTTTTAGCGTGGTGGATGGTTTCCATTTTGTAATTTGGAGCTTCAAGCCTATAAAAAGCATATGGATGAGATAAAAGGGCTTGGTGCTCAATTAATTGTAGTAAGCCCAGAATCACCAGATAATTCTTTAAGCTCACGAGAAAAGCATAATCTATCATTCATTGTATTGAGTGATCGAAATAGCCATGTTTCTTCTGCTTACAAGGTATCATATGAAGTGCCTGATTACTTGGCTGAGACGTTAAAAAGGGCTCTTGGACTAGATCCTTATTCGCTATAACGATGCTATGCTACCGGTTCCAGCAATCTATGTGATTGTCAAAGAAGGTATCATTCAATTTGCCTTCGTAAACCCAGACTACACATCACGCCTTGAGCCAACAAAAAAGTTCTTAGTAGGTTAAAATAATGGAAAAGACTATTACAGATTTTAAGGAGATGGATAAGAGATGGCGGTATTAAACGTGACCGATCAAACATTTACGGCAGAAACCAACAATGGAATAGTGTTAGCTGACTTTTTCGCCACTTGGTGTGGACCTTGTAAAATGATTGCACCCGTTCTTGAAGACCTTGATCAAGACATGGGTTACCAAGTTAAGATTGTAAAGGTTGATGTCGATCAAAACCAAGAAACAGCCAACATATTTGGTATCATGAGTATTCCGACTCTACTAGTCATGAAAGATGGGAAGGTTGTAGATACTTTGGTTGGTTTTAAGCCTAAGGAAGCACTTGAGGAAGCATTAAATAAGCATATCTAAGCCTAAAAAAGCATTGAGAAGTAACAATCGTTGCGGGGTAGTACCAGAGTTGCTGACACCACCCGCAAGTGATGCTGGATACAGAATGTATCCCCATAAAGTAATTCAAGACATTGAGTTTATTAAACGAGCTCAGGATCTAGGGTTACTTTGGAAGAAATTAAAGATCTACTAGCTGCATCAAACGGGGATAAAGAATTTCATTCAGAAGAAATGCTCAATTTGCATCAGGAAAAATTGAGGAAATTGAAAAAAAGATTCCTGATTTAAACGAAATGAAATACTTGTTAGAAGGTTTGATTGAAAAATGACCTGGTTCTGGAGTTCCAAAAAGTCAGTGTCCGATTTTAAAAAAATTATCAAAATGAGTGAATTAAAGTGGCAAAAAGATTAATCGAAGTATTTACAGCAGGTTGTAGTGTTTGTGAAGGTGCTGTCGAGCAAGTGAAGGCTTTAGCTTGCGATAATTGTGAAGTGGTGGTTTATAATTTAAATGAAAAATGCGACACATTGGAATGTAATGGACAGGTTATTGGGAAAAACGCGGGTATGATAAAAATGCATGGGTCCGAGGGGAAAATGGAGGAACATTTTTTTAGCCTTTCGGTAAATAACAAACTTACTGTCGCTAATGGCGGAGGAGGAAACGTTCATGTTCAAGTTATTTGAAGCTTTCGGTAAAAAAATTGAGATTTTCGGAACAAAGGGTTTATTTATTGCACTAGCCATTGTTTATATTTGGATTGGCGCGATGAAATTCACGGCCTACGAAGCGAAGGAGATTGCCGCCCTTGTAAGTAACAGCCCAGTACTTGGATGGCTTTACAACTATTTTTCAATTCGTACGTTTTCTTCTTTATTGGGCATATTAGAATTATTAGTCGGCCTACTCATTCTCAGCCGATTTGTGTCTGCAAAGCTGTCAGCTGTTGGAGCGTTTCTTTCCTGCATTCTATTTCTGACGACACTGAGTTTCATGGTCTCCACGCCGGGTGTCTTTGAGCCGAGCCTCGGTTTCCCCGCCCTTTCTTCGGCGCCAGGTCAGTTTCTGTTGAAGGATCTCGTCTTGCTGGGCGCTTCTGTGTTTGCCTTGGGCGAGTCACTGAAGGCGGCTAGCCGTGGAACGTTTCATGAAACCCGGGAGAGTCGCTATCCGGATGTGGGAAAATAATCAGATCATTCGATGGTTCCGAATGTCTATGAGTTGTACCGATTTATTAAAAATCTGCATGTTTTTACTCAATTTAGAAAAAGAAAGAGGGGGCTAACAAAAGCGTGGTTGCTTTGGACCTGCCAAACAAGGAACTACCGTGGACAGGTCAAGTTCGATTAATTCTGAATACACAGGATCCTCACTGTTTTCCGATACTAACATACCCTGTGCTTTTGTAGTAGGCTTAGTAGCTCAAGGTCTCTTGATCGACTGGAAAATAACCCATGTCCGCACCATATTCCGGTGCCATATTCGCGATAGTTGCTCAATCGGCAAGACTCAGGGTGCTGACTCCGGGCTCGATAAACTCGACAAATTTACCCACGACGCCTTTTTTCGGGAGAAGATGAGTGACTGTTAAGGCGAGATCCGTGGCAGTCGCCCCTTCCGGTAAAGAACCCGTAAGTCAAAAACCTAACACTTCCGGAGGGACGAAGTAAAGGGGCTGTCCAAGTATAGCTGCTTCTGCTTCAACCCCCCCAACACCCCAGCCGACGACGCCAAGACCGCTGATCATCGTGGTATGAGAATCCGTGCCGACAAGAGAATCGGGGTATAGAACAGTAGAACCATCTTCCTCTTTGGAAGCGACTACCGCCGAGAGGTACTCCATATTGATCTGGTGCATAATCCCGGTGGAGATAGGAATAATTCGTATATTTTGAAAGGCATTCTGTCCCCAGCGAAAGAAGCGGAATCGCTCGGAATTCCGTTCGAATTCATTCCTTTGATTCAAGGACAATGCATCGGAAGTGCCAAAATGATCTACCATAACGGAATGATCATCGACGAGATCAACGGGGATTAGCGGATTTAAGCGGGATAGGTTGCTACCGAAGCTTGCATGGTTTCACCCATGGCTGCGAGGTCTACTAATGCAGGCAGCCCGGTTGTGTCATGCAGCAGTACACGGGTCGGCTTGAAAGGCACCTCTTCGTTTGGATCTCGCTCCATTGTACTATTGGCAAGTTTGCGAATATGTTCTACAGTGACGGTCACTCAGTCAAACTCACGTACAGCTGCCTTCAAAAGGATTTTCATACAGTAGGGAAGGGAAGAGGTATTGCCGACTCCTGCTTCCTCCAATACCTGGATTGGATAGTATCTAAATTCTTTGCCGTGGACAGGAAAGGCTGTTGGTAATGCCCATATAGCCTGTTCCACCGTTTTCATACTTGTTTACCTGTCATCAGATATGTAGTGATGCACCTGAAGTATAGCATGAGGAAGAAAACATGAAAAATAAGAAAACCGAATGAACAGGCATAAGAATTTTTCATGACTAGTCCTTTTCTTCGGAACTCTCGAAATCGATTCCCTCAATAAACTGAATGAAGGCCTTGACGACGTTTTTCTCCAAAGACTCCTCGTGATAGAACATCCATGGATTTCGCCTTCCATCGGGATTGGCTTAGAACGAGATGTAAGGACTCTTATTTTAGCTTTGAGTCGTTTGATACTCTCATTTGCTATCCTTACCTTAGGTTCTTTATGAATAGTAAAGCTAAAGCCAAGAAACTTACGTCTCCAAGGACGGTCTACTGCTGATTTCTCTCGATTCACTTTTAGTTTCAGCTACTTTTCGATGAAGTCAGTGATGGAGTTCATGACTCTTTCTCCTGCCTTCTTTGACTGAACATATATGTTACAATCATCCGCATAACGGACGAAGTTGTGACCTCTGAATTCTAGCTCTTTATCGAGTTTATCCAATAGGATGTTAGAGAGAAGTGGACTCAGCAAACCACCTTGAGGAGTCCCTTTTTCTATTTCATGGACAACACCGTTAATCATAATCCCAGCTTGAAGATACCTTCTAATTAGCTTAAGGACCGTCCGGTCTTTAATTTTAGAAGCAAGTATTCCCATTAGCTTGTCATGATTTACTTTGTCAAAGAATTTCTCAAGGTCTATATCAACCACCCATCTAATTCCTTCTTTCATAAACCCTTTTGCTTTCCGAACGGCATCATGCCCTCTTCTATTCGGTCGGAAGCCATAGCTATGCTCGGAGAAAGCAGGGTCAAAGATTGGAGTTAGTGCTTGAGCGATTGCTTGTTGAATGAATCGGTCTGTCACGGTAGGTATTCCTAGTAACCCGAACTCCACCGTTCGTTTTCGGATTTCAACTCGACGTACTGGACTTGGTTTATAGGTACCATTCCTTAGTGATTGACAAAGAGATTTCCAGTTATCAACAATGTGTCTTCGTAGGGATTTTACGGACATTTCCGTGGCTTCCTTTGTTTCTTTCCACACGTTTGAGTGCTTCTATTAAGTTTTCCCGTGACAGTATCCTATCCATTAACATTATTAGATATTTCCTTTCCACGCGAACGAGAGGTCTATTTGTGTTATTCTTGCTCCACCCTCTTGAAGTCCCCCGTGGGATTCACCACTTCCTCCTTCAAGTAAGTCTCCTAAGAGATTATCTGCTTCAGCACAAGAATTGTACGCATAGTTCTCGTTCTTCTTTAATTGTTCAGTCCTTCCCTTACTTTCTCGAGTAAACGAAAAATTTTTTTCAATTTATAAGTCACTATTTTACTTGAAAAGTGCTTTCACTAAAGTAAAAAAGCACTTCTCTGATCGAGAGTGTTTATGGGGTTGAGTGAAAGCTTTGGGAGCGAACAAAGGATACGAACTTTTTGACGATGTTCAGATGCTCGGAGGCTTCATTGTACTGAAGCCATGTGGTTCGTTTGATGATTTCTCCATTTTTGCGAAATAGATTGACCTTGTGCAGGTCATCATCCTGGCTGATTAATGGCTCGGGAATAAAAGCGTAGCCAAGATCATTGATCACCATTTCCTTACAGATGTCATAGCTGTCTACGATTACAGTCGTTAGCGGCGGCACAATGTATCTTTCCTCCCACCAGCCGCGAAAATGGTCTTTGATAGATGTCTGGGGTCTGTATTTTCCAAGGGTGGGCAGGTTGATTTTATAGCTGTACTCGATTCTTTGTTGATTGGGTAATTCCTCGAGGTCGATCTCGTGCTTGGAAATCAGGCACAAATTCTCTTCCATAATTGGAAATTTTAGCTTGGGCCATTTGTATTCACCTCGAATGAAGGCAATATCTACACTTTCCGTTTCCAAAAGCTCTATGATTTTCGGAGAGGGACCTGTGTATACGTTGTAAATGACCTTTGGATACTGGGTGACAAAACTTTTCATCAGGGAGGGAAGAAAATACTTAGCAAAGATACTAGCTGCTCCAATTCGCAGGGTTCCTTGCACATCCGAAGACATGTTGGCGAGCGAGTCTTTCGCTATCCGGTATTCCGCAAGCATTTTATTTGCAAAGGAAACGAGATACTCTCCCTGCGCTGTAAATTTAATACGTTTTCCATTTTTGATCAAAATCTGTGTACCTAGCTCTTTTTCCAGCTGTTGTATCCGATAAGTGAGAGCGGGCTGCGTCATATAGAGCCGCTCTGCTGCTTTCGTCAAATGCATCTCCTCGGCAATGTACCGAAGAATATTAAAATCTTTTTCTTCCAAGAAGGCACCTCGATTCTAAATGAGAAAATTGTCTATTAAGATTTTAAGCCTTCTCGAAAAGATAGTCAATTCTATATAATCTGTCAATAGAATTATTGATAAAATTTTTTTTGGAAAAATGATAAAAATTATTGATTTTACTTATCAAAATCATGGTCATATAATTTGAAATAGTCAAAAATCAATAAAAAACATCGCAAAGAAGGAGGCAGAAATGGAGCAGGTCTATCGCTATATGTTAAATCATGTCAAGTAATCGATGAGCAATGGAGTAGATTGATATTTTGTGGTTGCATAGTTTTTTGTAATTTGAAAAGTAGCATCAAACATTTAAGATTTTTATAAAGATGGTACCTTGAAAAAACACGAGAGGAATGAACTTATGAATGTATATTAGAAATAAGACCGAAAATTTATCTAAGTATCCATTATCAAACTTAAAGGAATTTTATGGGATTTGCAAAAGTTCAAAGGAAGAGATTGATTTATCTATAGGACAGGTGTCTGAGTCCTTACCAGAAGAATTTAAGAGTACTTTTAATAAAAGATTCGATAATATGAACAAATATCCTAATTTAAAAGGATCTGATGATGTATTGAATGACATAGAATTCTGGATGAAAAAAGTATAATAACCTCAATCGTCTTTATGGAAACTTTTGGGATATTAGAGGTTGCTGAAATTTTGAATTTCAAGGATTATTCAAATTTATTATCAGTACATTCGTTATCTAAGTTTTGTTGCATTCCAGGAGCGAGATGTGGGTTTATTTGTGGTGATGAAAATATAATTGAAAAGTATAATATCTATCGGAATTTAACTGGATCAATTGTTCCCACCATACAGCAATCAATGATATCAATAATATTAAAAGATAGTAACTATACTAATCAATTAAGAGATTAATTTTGAAAAAGTAAAGAAATTTCATACTACATTAAAAGACACTATTTATATAGATATCCCTTTAGTTGGTTTTTATTTCTAGATTAATATCAAAGGCAATAGCGAAAAGTTTTGTAAGGAGCCATATCAACAGGAAAAAATTAAAATTTTACTTTGAAGTATTTTTTTTAATGAAAACGAAAAAAACACGAATTTGTACGAATTGCTATGACACAGTCTATAGATCAGATTGAGGAAGCAAGTAAAAGAATAAAGAATTTTATTAATACTACTAGAAAAAATTTTTGTAAGGTATACGCACAATAAATATCTAATATCAGCTTGAAGAACCATAAAAGAATCTGTACATATCCTTAATCAATTGTACACCATACGGTGGACCCCGTCGTCAAAACACGGTTTTTAGTTTTTATAAGTGCATTTATTTTAATCCTTTAAGGGGTATGCCCCCGAGGAGGGCGGAAATTTCAAATGTTGAAAACGGCAGCCGGCGTTTTGTACTTCAGCGATTGATGAGGGCGTTCAAAATTATACATTTGGAAATATCGGGCTATCCCTTGCCTAGCTTCTATTGGGGTTTGGTAGTCGTAGAGATAGACTTCCTCATATTTTAATGAGCGCCATAGACGCTATGTGAAGATTTATCCAAGGCTCTGCCTCGGCCATCCAGAGTCTGTCAAGAAATTCGTGTAACCTACTAAACCAGAATCTAGCAAGTACTGGGCTAATGGGCAACCAGTTTTAGAGGAAAATAATGAGTGGCTTGATTATGAAATAATTATGAAACGGGATAACAAAGGAGTGTAGACATGGATAAACTCAGGCTACTTTCACAAATTAAATTACTAGATGAGCTACCAGAAGAAGAATTAAAGAAAATAGACGAAGTGACGCAAACCGCTCCTATTAAAAAAGGTACAATTATCTTAAGTCCGACTCAACAAATAAGGGCGTTATTTTTCTTGAAAAAAGGACAGGTTCGTTTATTTAAGGTATCTTCATCAGGAAAGGAATTCACGGTTGATCTTTTAAGTGAAGGAAATGTCTTTGGAGAAACCTCTAGTTTTTCCTTAACAGATTCTGATATTTATGCAGAAACGATGGTTGATTCATTTGTTTGTACGCTAACAAGGGAGCGTTTTGAAAAGTTTCTTCGCCAAAATCCTGATATTTCGTTAAAGTTAATAACCATCTTGACTTCGAAGCTAAAAGAGATGTATCAAATAACAGAAAGTATTGCTTATAAAGATGTCAAATATCGAATTCTTTTACTTTTCATACAGTTGAGTAACCGTTTTGGTGTAAGAAGTGGGGAGTGGCAAACAGTTGGGGTCAAAATCACCCAGTATGATATCGCAAGTATGATCGGGTCATCAAGAGAAACCGTTAGTTTATTTTTAGGAGAATTAGAAAAGGAACAAGTCATTACAAGAAAGCCATTAAAAATTAATACAGTTCTGGCTACGGAACTATATGAGGTGGAGGAGGGGTAATCGATATTTTCTTTCATATCATGTTCATAAAGAAAGACGCTGAGGTTAGCCTCTGCGTCTTCTTTTCATGTCAGATTTTATTGTAATTGTAATATAGCAGACCCAAAATCTACATGGAAGGCAAGGCACCAAATAACAACCTTTCAGCTTCGGTCTTATAGATCGACTGCTGAAAGAAGTAAATAGTTCTGATCACATTCATTTTCTTTTTGCTCACCAAGATTGAAGCCTTAGTTAAAAGGCTGATCAATTTTTACAACATAAACAAATAATCAGGCAGATTGGGTAATGTTTACAATACTTTAGGGAGGATAAAGCGATGATATAAATAAAGTATCTTAACCCATTTGAACATTAGACCAAAATTTCGTTTTCTGAGGGAGTTGTACTTGCGGACTTTTGGGCACCATGATGTGGTCCATGTAAGATGATTACTCCAGTCCTTGAAGAAATCTACTCAGAGATGGGCGATATGATTAAGATTGTGAAATAAAAACAGATGAAAATCAACAAGTAACTGGCCAATTTAATGTCATGAGTCTCCCACCTTTGGTCGTCTTTAAAGATGGCGAAATTGTGGATAAAATTATTGGCTTTCAACCAAAAGGAAATTTGGTTGAACTCTTAACCAGCAACTCTAATAAAAATGAGACGAATGGGCTTCTTCTAATTTAACTTGTGTGAGCTAATTTTGGGTGAGTCTCAATAGTGAAAGTCGCGAACTTCGAAGACAGAATTATCAGTTAACGTAAAGCGAGAGAATCCAAATGGCGCGGAATATATAGAAAGTAAGCGGCAAACCTCGATCTTGAGGAACACTAGCTTCATATAAGATTAAGTATTATTGGATTTCGAAAAACGCTGTTCCTCCTAAAACGAGTATCTTCATCCACATTCTCCTTTCACATTTGTATTCTTATTTTATTAATTGATCGAATTTTCTCCTGCCATCCAAGACAAAATAAAATTGTCTGATAACTCAATGGTACTTGGCGGTTTAGTATTAACATGCCAACCGAATGGGCATCTGTCATCTACATTACATTGTTCTGCCGTTTTACACAATTTCAAAATAAAATGGATAACTGTTAGCTACATTACAGAAATCCGTTTTTTTTAGAATTATAATCAAGCTATCACTCGATATTGGAGGTTTCAGAACGATGAGCAACCAAAATTTAACCGAACAGCTTGAAGTGGCCACACATCAGTTTAAGGCCAATTCACCGATTGAAGCGCAGATCAAGATCGGACAAATGATTGAGGAACTTCAGAAAACGGGGATCGCTTCCGGGAAGCAACCGGGCGAAAAGGCGGTGGACTTTAAATTAACAGACGCACTAGGCCGGGATGTAATTTTATTTGAAGAGCTCGCGAAAGGGCCGGTTGTGCTGGTCTTCTATCGCGGCGGATGGTGTCCTTTTTGCAATATGCAATTAAAGTCTTACCAGCAGAAATTGCCGGAAATCCAGGCGATAGGTGCTCAGCTAATAGCGATTAGCCCTCAAAAGCCGGATCATTCGTTATCCCTTCAGGAAAAGGAAGGATTGGAATTTCAAGTCCTTAGCGATTCGAAGGGCTTGGTAACGGCCAAGTACAATCTTCTCTTCGATGTTCCGCAGGGAGTAAAGGAAGTCATGGAAGGTATCGGACTTGATCTTGCGGAGTACAACAACAACTCGAAATGGGTTTTGCCGGTTCCGGCTACTTTCATGATTGATGAGAGCGCCATTATTCGCTGCTCTTATGTCAATCCGAATTTCATGCAGCGTCAAAGCCCGGAGGAAATTTTGCGAGAGCTAAAAAAGCTGTAACGATTTTTTTATCATACATTTGTGGGCAGAACAAGCGATTATGGTAAGAACAAGTCTGAAGAAGCGAGGCTTTATATTGGATATCACATGTATAATTATCTTGCAGTACGATAAGACCTGACATATAAATATATGCTGGTGATCTGGGAGAAGCTTATATGGGTGGGTTCAGCGACAATCAGAGCGGGCGCATGAGTATGACTGTATTCCCTGTTCGTGCGTTTACATAGCCTACAAAGGCCGCAGACGTCCGGCGTCTCCAAGCGAGCATTTTGTTGATGCAGAGGGGATAGAGGTATGGAAAAGAATTCTCAACCTCAGACCATAAACGCCGGAAAATTGCTTCGTCATTGGCTGGGTGCTGTGAAGTTCCGATTCACGGTTGTCATTTCCGGAACAGCGAGCGATTTTGCTTCATTTGATGCAGGTTACGGCGTCAGGACGCCGATCGAAATTGTTACAAAAATGCTGTTCAACGATTGCCGGTTCGCCGCGCGTACGACTTAAATCTAAAGGCTGGTATGAAGAAGCTGCGGGATTTTATGAAATAGTCGAACAATTGGATCAAGCCATCTTGCAATTTTATTCAACAAAACGACTTGAAGAGGAAGAGGTCAATGCGTGGGCGGAGCGAGCGGCTGAGGCGGATTAATGAGGCAGATGCAGGCGGCTGTTGTACATGGGGCAGCTATGCATCTGTATTAAATGTTAGTTAAGAAGGAGAATATATCATGACAATGACCAAGGAAGAGATTTTGAAAGCTTATCATTTTCGCCATGCAACCAAAGAATTCGATCATAGTAAAACCATCTCCGACGACGATTTTGAATTTATTTTGGAAACGGGCCGGCTCTCGCCGAGCTCGTTTAGCACTGAGCCGTGGAGATTTGTTGTTGTTCAAAACGAACAGCTTCGGAACAAAATAAAAAACTCTTCTTATGGAGCGGCCAGCAAACTGCCGGAGGCCAGTCATTTCGTCATTATTCTGGCCCGGACCCCGCTGGATACGAGATATGACTCCGCCTACCTGAAGGAGCAGCAAATCAAAGACATTCCGAAGGAACACCTGACAAGGCGGCTTGAATTGATTGAAGAGTTCCAGAGACATGATTTCAAGCTCCTGGATCATGAACGCTTTCTTACCGATTGGGCCGTCAAGCAGACGTACATACCGCTTGCGAACATGATGACGGCTGCGGCGCAAATCGGCATTGACTCATGTCCGATCGAAGGCTTTCACATTGAGAAAATGAACCAGCTGTTGGACGAAGAAGGGCTGCTGGAGGACGGACACTTTACCATCTCGGTCATGATTGCCTTCGGTTATCGCAAAAAAGAGCCGAGACCGAAAATACGCAGACCGTTTGATGATGTTGTGAAGTGGGTCAAATAAATATAATATGGCGGCATGTGTTTGCTTCGCAAGCAAGTCCGACAAGACCGATTTCGGGCTGCTTATGAATGTGGTCGAAGCGGCGTCCCCTTTCATGTCGTTTGTGAGCAGTACAAACTAATTTAAGGGGGGGGACCATTTTTTGTATCCGATTTCCTCATTTATAGCAATTAATCAAGGGAGAGGTGAGTGCGATGGTAACATTTCAAATCGTGATCAACAAAGGAATAACGGGCGCTGTAGCCGCGCCTCTACGCCAGTTCATCTGTCATGGTAAGACGCCGAGCTTTGGCGGCGCTAATAGCTTCCGGACCGACGTGCTGTGCAGGAGAAGACTATACAGGGAGGTGTTTATATGAAAGCGATTGTGGTGACAGATGAGGCCGCGGGAACGGCCGGGATGACGCTGGCGGAGCGGCCGAAACCGAAGGCGGCGGGGAACGATGTCGTCGTTCAGGTTCATGCGTCGGGATTCACCCCAGGCGAGCTGACGTGGCTCGGAACCTGGACCGATCGCCTCGGCCGCGACCGCACACCATCAATCCCCGGCCACGAGGTGGCCGGAGTGGTCAGCGCCCTCGGCTATGGCACGAGGGGGCTGTCGGTAGGACAACGGGTGTTCGGGATCGCGGACTGGACGCGCGACGGAACCCTCGCGGAGTACGTGGCCTTTGAGGCACGTAACCTCGCGCCGCTGCCGGGCGATATCGACTTCACGGTGGGAGCGAGCCTACCGATCTCGGGTCTGACCGCGTGGCAGGGACTGTTCGTGCACGGTCGCTTCCAGGCGGGGCAGAGCGTCCTTGTGCACGGCTCGGCCGGTGGAGTCGGCTCGATGGTGACGCAGCTCGCCCGCGAGGCGGGAGCCTACGTCATCGGCACCGGACGTGCTGCCGACCGTCAGACGGCGCTCGACTTCGGCGCGCAGGAGTTCGTCGACCTTGACAACGACTCGCTGGAAGATGTCAGTGGCGTCGATCTGGTTTTCGACGTGATCGGTGGCGACATCGGGAATAGGTCCGCGGGTCTGGTTCGCGCCGGCGGAATGCTGGTGACCATCGCCGGTCCGCCCGAGGCACAGCCGACCGAGGGCTTGGCGGTTGATTTCGTCGTAGAGGCCGATCGCGCGCAACTGGGTGAGATCGTACAGCGGGTCCGGGATGGTAGGCTGCGGACGAACATCGGCAACGTGGCGGCCCTCGACGATGCTGTCGCCGCCTTCAACCCAACCGAGCGGATCAAGGGAAAGACGATCATCCGCGTTCGTCCGTAAGGGCTCAGGGACTGGGCCTCGTGGTTCATCGTCAGCCGCGAGGCCCCGTCATTTCCTGCTTCGGACATGGGAACTAAATGGCAATTTACGACATATGTCCTTAAAGTAAAAGCAAAGACCACCGGAAATCTGGTGGTCTTTGCATATCAACTCGATCTCTCTTATCTCTTCTCGCGACATTTCCTCAAAAATGCTGATTTGCGATAAATACCACAGCTTGTTCATTGAATATCGAGCCTCCAAATGGTGTTAGCCAACGGGATACGGATTCTTGATAAGTTGCTATACTTCCAGTAGCTGCCGCCAGTACCCATCTAATGGCCCGATTGAACGATGTACAGATCAATGCTCGCCGTCCTTGGTCAGTCAAAATTTTTTTGTGATTCCACTTATGTATAAAAAAGAGTTTTTAACAAAAATAACATGGTACCATAAAGAACATTTGGAGACTTTAGCCTGGAAGGATTTATTCGCAATGAATACAGAATTTAAAAACGTCGAACAATTATTAATATTATTCGGACAATCGTGTGACTTTAAGACAACAACGATTTTACTTGGTAAACAAGAAGTGAGTATTTTCTATTATAGTACCTTAATCGATTACAATTTATAGATTACGAGTCAATTAATAAGTTAGAAGAAGTATTAAACCTGAATGTTCATTTATCGTTCTATCAACAGCGTTACTTAGGGATACAAGAAAAATAATACTTATTGGGAGCTATTTATTAAAACAAGATCGGGATGCAAAAGAATTTAAAGATGAACTTATTAAGAACTATCAAGGTATTTTATTGTATCCTTCTAAAAAGGAGATATCCCAATTTGGGGATTTAAGTTAAAAATTAGATATCATAGGCCAACCTCTTCAATATCAACATATTGAGGAGGATTTTATTATGAGAAACATAAAAGAAACAGACAAGTTAAAATATAAAAGAAAAAATGCCGTTAAGCTTCTCGAACAATGGATAGAGATATTAGAACGGGAAACACAAAAGTTAAATGAAGAAAATAATAATGAAAAATAAAAGTATAGATGATTACCCAATTGTATTATCGGCTAAAGAAATAAGTGAAATATTGCAAATTTCAAAACCCACCGCTTATGAATTAATGAACCATTCTTACTTTCCTGTCATCAAAATTGGCAGATGTAAACGAGTATTGAGAGATGAATTCTTTAAATGGATATCAGAATAAGAATAGTAAATTTGCTTTACTATAAGCAACCTCAAATAATCCTCCGTATAGGATAAGTTGAGGTTGTTTTGTTAAAATGAATTTTCATTTAGGGGGGGTTACTTGTGACCAAAAAAGAATTTGAAAATATTTTGAAGGATTATCACTCACTGGATGATTAATTCTATAAAAATTTAATATAGATCAATGATAGATGCTTGCGAGGGGTTAACGACTCAAGTCTGAGAGGAGGCGGTGGTGTCAAATCCTCAAGGTGTACGAGGAGACCCTATTTACAAAAAAACTGTTAGAAGAGAAAATAGGCACTAGATAATTAACAAATATAGAGGAAAGATTTCAGTTATTCAGTATAGACTTCACTTAATAAAAGATGATAGTTCTATTGCACAGAAATTGCACAGACTTAATTTTCTTTATTGTTTTTATTTGCTCTATTTACAATTACATACCAAAAACAATGATTTTTCCATACTTATATGACTCAATTTTACTGATTTCACCTCAATTTATTTTACACTTGATTTTGACAGGGTAGGGGTCGGGGGTTCGAATCCCTCTCAGATCATCAAAACAAAAGGCCAGGATTCCATTTGATGGAATCCTGGCCTTTTTCTGCGATTATTTTCCTCTTAAAAGTGGTCGGTCCTGTAAATATAAAGCCATATTGGGGCTATCGCCTTCAAGGATATCTGTGGCAATTATTTTTGCAAGAAGTTGGCTGTAAACCGTACCGTTGTCCCCGAAGCCAAAAAGAAAATAACATTCAGGATATTCATCATATCTTCCTATGATAGGAAGGCCATCCTTTGTACCACCATAGAATCCCGCTAAATAATACTCGGGTTTAACATCTAAATCAGGGAACATGTTTTTGAGCTCTTCTGCAAGTTTTTCTTTTTTGTGCATCAGCATACTATCCCTTTCTTCAGCAGAGGTAGTGTTTTCATCGAGGCCCCCAATGATGATCCGGTTGTCGGCTGTCGTACGCATGTAAAGATATGGCCGGGCGGTCTCCCAAATAAGTGTCCTATTGTACCAAGAGGAGAAATCACTCACTTTATTAGTGGTGATAGTATATGTGCTGACAAAGGAAACTTTCTTTTCTTTTTTTTGCTCTGTTCCCTCGTACCCGGTTGCAAATATAACTTTGGCGGCTTTAATGGTATATCCGGTCTTTGTAGTGATTACCATGCGCTTTTCCTGCTTATTATAATGATGACCATTCATTTCTGTGTTTTCAAATATACGTACTTTTCTTTTTGCTGCAAAATCAAAAAGGGCATGAGTAAATTTGAAAGGGTTGAGCTCACCATCTCCAAAGGAATAAATCGCCGCCTCCCTGCTGAAGGGGTACTTCATCTCAATTTCCTTTTGGGTCAGTAAATCCAACTCAAATCCATGCTGTTTAAGCAATTCATATTCCTTTTCCAGTCGTGGTATATCCTCTTTACAACTTGCCAGGTAGAGTGTATCTCTTCTAGTAAATTCAGTATTCATATCGACTGTCTTGGAAGCCGCTTCAATGTCATTTATCGCCTCTTTCAATAATTGTAGATGCCTTGCAATATATTCCGCTCCAAAGATATTAATGAGTTCGGTGAACATCTTCTCTCCGGAATATTGAATGAGTGATGTGTTTGCACTTGTACTACCTGAAGCGATTCTGCCTTTTTCTATGACAGCAACTTCCAAGTCCTTGTCAGCAAGATAAAAAGCGCATTGTGCAGCAGAACCTCCTCCGCCAATAATAAGGATATCGCAGATAATATCCTCCTCAAGTGAAGGATAGGATGGGGCATCCGGCAAGGTGGTTGGCCAATAATACGTACCCGATTGTAAGTTCATGTTACTCCTCCCACTGAATGTTTGCATACTGTTAATATTTCCTACTCAAGGAAGGGCATACAAGAGATTTTATTAATTGTCCAGATGGGTAAAGTATAATGGGACATCAATAACCGTTCCTACTTGCTTGCAGTGAGTTGAAAATCAGCTTGGTCAATAAAAGACGTGGCAAACGTCTTTTTTTCGTTATATGATTAAAGGGATATCCTCGTTAAAATCCTTCATTATTTTCGTCCATGGGATCTAGTGTGTTTGTTAAGGTACTGTAAAAAAAGAAAAGAACCGAGGAATTAAAATAGTTGACTATATACCCAATGGGGTATATAGTCAACTAATAAAGTAAATGAAGTACCTTTTTATGGGGGGGGAAATTAATGATATGGTTCTTGATGGTTATTATTAGTATTATAGCTTTTTTCATTTATATAAGATATGTTCCTGTTTACGGAGTACCGTGTATAGCAAGCATGTTTCAGTATAACGATGTAAAAATTCTGGATGTCAGAGACTATAACCAGTCCTATAAAGATCCTGTGAAAAATTCTTTCAACATACCAGTAGCATATTTAAAAAGGAATTATCACGAGTTGTCCAACTCTAACATTATTGTAGTAGCTTCCGACTCTTTGGAGAAGAATATTAGTATCCGTTTCCTTAAGAATAAAGGGGTAAAAGTATTAGGTTATACTCTTACTAACTGTCCATGTAAAAAACGAATAAAACAAACTATGGCTTGATACTTGTTAAGTAAATTATCATCATAAAAATCCCTCATCTTAATGGATGAGGGGTTTTTAGCGCTTCCTATAAATCTAACCTCCAAAAGCATCCAGAATATCATCTACTTCTTTTATATCGATCGTTCCATTGTTTAAGGACCTTCGATTTTTGATTGGAAATGATTTTATTGGTGGAGGAGTATAACCGGATTCTATCATCTTTTTTATTGCTGAAAGCTCTTGAAGTATCTCTTGGTTTGCCCCTTTTTTCAGGGCCATGGATCTGGGGTTAAGATACTCGTAAAGTGCAGAAAGAAGTAAGTCAGCTAGTGTACTGTTACTTGCATGATAGTCCAGCTGCTCATGGATTTTGTTTGATACTTCCAATAAATTACCGGTTTTGACGTCAATGAATTGATCGGGAACAGATAGTGCTATTCTGTTGACATAGTCGGTGTATGTTTTTGTCACAACACTCACCCTCTAATCGAAACTTTACTTGCCTTATTGTGGGATTTTTTCAAGTGGTTCATCTTTGCAAGAACCAATAATCCTTGCACATTCAGCTTCTCCAAATTCTCTGGGAACATTAATTCAATTGGGCGGCCTTTCTGTTTCCAACTGATTGCAGCCTCCTGAATTTGGCGCTGCGCAAGCTTTGCCGCCCCACCTACAGCGATATATTTTACAGAACCTTTTACTTCATTCGAGCTGCTTCGAACTTGATCAAAAAGCTCCAAATATTTGATGGCCATCGCCTTCAGTTGGGGTGTAACATATTTACTGATATCCTTCTGGACACCAGCAAAAGGTTCAACGTACCATTCGGAAACTCCTGCCAGCAACTTTTCCTCCAGTTCTGAACGTGAATCAAATTTGTAGAGTTCATGCTTACTTATTTTCCTTATAATGTTATCAAGAAACTGGTTTATTCCAAACGGTTCTCCTTCAACTGATGCAACAGGTTTATTATTTTTTATTCCGACAAAGTCTACGGAATCGCCTCCAAGGTCACCAATCAATATCCCTTTTTGAGATTCTTTCACGAGGGATTCATCTTTTATAGAAAGGGTCTCCACATCTCTTGTCAATCCCAAATACGCACATGCACCCTCAGAGCCAACAATAACATCCATTACTTCTATCTTAACCAATATTTCTTTTGGTTCTTGAAGTTCAGGAACTTTGTGGAAAATAATTGTATGTGTACCTAAAAGCCTTTGTTTCATCAACTCTTTCATTTCTTTATATTGCGTTGTCGGCAAAGAGACAGCCAGCTGGTCGATCGTGTAATGAATTTCTGTTTCTTCCGGATTACATAAGATTGCATGATATGCTGCAAATCCGAAAAGTAAAATAAAAGTACGATCTTCCTCCGCCTTTTGATTATTATACGATGTTAAGCTGACATTTTTTTGTCTTGTGGCCGATTTCCCAATATAAAAGGTATCTCTTTTGTTGGAAATCGCCTGGCTTTTCACCTCTACTATAAGGTTTTCTTCAAGCGGAACATCCTCTTCATCATAATGCTTCTCATAAAAACCTTCATCAAACTCAGCGATGGCATTCGGCATTTGGTACTCTGTTATTTCTTCGTTTTCAGATGCCATAACCTTATACCAGCTGTTTCCTAAGTCAACGGCAAGAAAATTATGTCTATTCATCATATCCTCCTCCTTCTGAATACTATGCTCTGTGGTGATTGTAAGGTGCAAGTACAGAAAAAAATTATTGGGCATTTCAATCATTCTATAGGAAGTAACTGAAATTCAGGAACCCTACAAGGGACATGAGTCCAAATTAATTTGAGGAATCTGGGCTCTTGCCCAGTCATGGTCATTCGCCCGGCATAGGATGAATTATCTTGAATCTAAGGAGGAGTATGAATTGTCAGATTCATATAAACATAATAAAGTCCTACCGCATTGCAAATCTTCACAACACCATTATGAAAGCAAAGAATGTCACCCTAAAGTTAACATTGGAAAAATCATCACAAAGGTTCCAGTGGTTCTTGCCGAACTCACTCTTCAAATAAACATGGATGCCTTCATTGATTTTCCTGAACCAGTCCTTGAAATCAAGGACATCAAAAAGAGGGTCAAATTGACTCAATGCAGACTGTTGCTGCCAACTAACAAGTTGTTTATCAAAGGATTCGTCCGTAAAAACATTCAATATGCCAGCCCTTGCAAGGAAATTGAGCAAAGCACTTCAGCTTCGATTGCATCTGACTTGCATTCCTATACAACAGATATCCCGTTTGAATGTGTTACAGAAATTAAGAAATACTTAACAAAACCTGTCATGCCTGAAATAAACACTCGTCAGGAATTTGATTTCTTTGTTTCAAAACCATTGTCCCAGGGATACCCTGAAAAGGATGAATACCAATCGAGTGATCTTTCCCAGTTTCACCAGGAAAGCAACCAGCATTACAATGAACTACCTTTCTGTGAATTAATTTCAAGTAAGATTATTGAATGGGATGAAGCAGTTGACAGAGTTCCACTTCCAAGTGCCTCACCAGTAGAGGAAGGTTACTTTACCAGAATTGAAGAAAAAATGGTTCTAGATATTACAGTGAAGGTACTTCAAAACCAGCAGATTCGTGTAACTTCTGCAACTAATGATGAATGCTATGATGATTGCGATTGGACATGTGATTGTGATTGCGAATAAGTAACTACTACGAAAATCTACGGAAGGAATTCACATCCCTTTGTAAATTCCTTCCTATCATTCTGGACTAAAGATATGTTAAAGGAGGGGAAGGAAAGGTTGCTTTTAGAAGCAGTTACTTTCATCAATTATGAATAGAATTTTGAAAAATAATGTTGACGCTTCTCAGCCCCAACATCCATTCCCTTCTCTAAGTATAAATGCCATGAATGGAGTTCGAGAGGAGCAAACCAAAATGGATTCAAAAGCTGAAGAATCCAGAAAAAATAATAGTTCTGGTTCGAAGAGAAATTCTTCAAAAAAAGCTGCTCCAGGTCCATTAATTCTTCCCCCTCCAATAACAGTTGGTAAGCAAATAAAGAAAAAACCAAGCTCTAAAAAAACACCAATTATTGTAGAAAGGGGATTGTTTTTTGAGGGAGAAATTCCGCCATATTTTCTAGTTGAAGATACTGTATCTCCTGATGAGCCTAAATTTGATAACGGTATGATGAAAGATCAGAAAGTAATATCTGAAGAACAGGTATTAGAAGATGAAAAAGAGGAAGTTTCTCATCTCGTTTCAGAAATGTCCACCAGCGATAGGGAAAAAGTTCAACTGGAGGAATTAGATGAAATTGAGCTGGGTACAGAGATTCAACTTGAACATGTGGAGTCGGAAAAGCAGCCTGAGGAGGATCCTTTATCGGAAGAGGAGAATGATTTTCTAGAAAATGCAGGGGAATACAGTTCTTCTGAGCCTCAAAGAGAAATTAGCAAACAAGTGAGAAAGTTAAGGGACTACCAATTATGGATTGAGGAATTTCTCCTTGACCAGGAGTTGGAAGTAGCATATTGTGAAGAACTGGATGAAAGTGAAGTCAGAAAACAGGGTGGTAAAGAGCCCAAAGAATCCATGGAACCGGCGAAAATTATCGAATATTCACTAGTCAGGCTTCCAGTCATTCTTTCAAAAACAGTTTTGGAATATGAAATTTTCGACTCATATCAATTGCCCGCATCCATATCAACTATTATTAAAAGTGAATGGTCCGTGCATTCTATTGAAGCGCGTGTTCCGCTTCCGTCCAACATCGCATTTATTAAAGGTATGCTTCTACTTAAATTAGATTATACATGTGAAAAACAAACATTACATTCTGTAAGGGTTCAAGTACCGTGGTGCCAGACGGTGGAGATCGATTGGCTGATGAAGCCTGAAATTTCGAAATCCGAGAAGAAAGAATACATGTTCAGAATATCAGACTGCGAAGAGCCATCTTTGCATTATGAGCACTGTGCGGAATATGCTAATCCAATTCACTTTGACCTAAGCGAAGTAAATTTTGTATGGCATGAGGAATTGGATCAGCAAGTTAACAAAAGCAAAATCGCCATCAAAGGAATGGGAAGATTTTCACTGAATCTACTTCAAGAGCAATATGTGAAAATTTCTCTGGAATAGAATATATATGAACGTCACATAGGTGTGGCGTTTTTGTTTGTTCCAAATCCGAGATAAGCATAAGACATCTTAATCAAATTATTAAAATTAGCCTCTTAAAAGTACCGTTAAATTTGATAAGCATATAATATAGAATAGTTTTGTTTCATTCTATTGTTAGTGAAGGGGGATAAATTGATGTCTTGGAAAAAGAAGGTCCAGGCTTGGTTTTCATTTGATCATTTAGATCAAGAAGTAAAGGAATTATTAATAGAATTAGAGAAGAATGAAAAGATTTTAGAAGATAGCTTTTATAAAAATTTGGAATTTGGAACCGGTGGTATTAGAGGCGAGATAGGGCCGGGAACGAATCGCATAAATATATATACCATTCGAAAAGCAGCAAAGGGGCTGGCAGACTATATTGTTGAACAAGGAGAAGATGCGATAAAGAGGGGAGTTGTCATAGCTTATGATTCTCGTTATAAGTCTGCAGAATTTGCGTTAGAGGTGGCAAAAACTATTGGGAAACAAGCAATAAGAGTCAGTCTCTTTAAAGACATACGGTCAACACCTGAACTATCATTCGCTGTACGTCAATTGAATGCTTTTTCGGGTGTTGTAATTACTGCAAGTCATAATCCTGCTGAATATAGTGGTTTTAAAGTTTATGGAGAAGATGGAGGTCAAATTACACCTTTTATAGCTGATAGAATTACACAATGTGTGGAAGCTATTGAGAATGAGTTATTAATAGAAACAATGGAAGAAAAAGAATTATTGCAAAGAGAATTGTTAACTTACCTTACCGAGGAGATTGATGAATTATACCTGGAGAGATTAAAAACCATTCAACTAAACCGAAAATTAGTACAAAGAACTGGAAAAAAATTAAAAATAGTATTTACCCCCCTGCATGGTACAGCACTCCGTCCCGTTCTCGCAGGATTACAAGCATTTGGTTTTGATAATATTACAGTAGTGAAAGAACAAGAGGAGCCAGATCCGAAATTTTCTACTGTTTTGTCACCCAACCCCGAAGAGCATGCTGCCTTTCAATTGTCTATTGAATATGGGAAAAAGATAGATGCTGACATATTGATGGCAACAGACCCTGATGCTGACCGTTTAGGTGTCGCTGTGAAAAATGAGGATGGAAAGTATGAAATACTAAGCGGTAACCAAATGGGAGCTTTAATGCTTCATTATTTACTAAAGGAAAAAAAAGAAAATGGGACACTTCCCTCCAATGGCGCAGTAGTCAAAACGATTGTCACTTCTGAACTTGGACGGGTTATTGCGAATGATTACGGTATAAAAACCATTGATACGCTAACCGGCTTTAAATTCATCGGGGAGCAAATTAAAGAATTTGACAAGACAAAAGAATTTACATTCCAATTCGGTTATGAGGAGAGCTACGGTTATTTAATTGGTGATTTTGTTAGAGATAAAGATGCGATTCAGGCAGTTGTTTTTACAGCAGAAGTTGCAGCTTACTATATGGAACAGGGGAAGTCTCTTTATGAAGGGATGCAGGAGATACATGAAAAATATGGTTATTATAAAGAATCATTAAAATCCCTTACATTGAAGGGAAAAAAGGGAGCAGAGCAGATCTCAAACATTTTAGGAGCTTTCAGGGTAAATCCTCCTTTACACATAGGTGGTATAAAAACTGCAGTTTTGGAGGATTATCAAACTAGTAAACGTCAACACCTGTTAACAGGAAAGATATCCACTATCTCCCTTCCGACATCAAATGTTCTGAAGTTTCATTTGGTGGATGGTTCGTGGTTTTCGGTCCGTCCATCGGGAACTGAACCGAAAGCAAAATTGTATTTTTCAGTAAAAGGCTCATCCAATGAAGATGGTGAAGAAATGTTAAGAAAGCTCGAGGATGGCGTGATGGAATTTGTAAACAATATTTTAAGTGAATAAAGGTGGAGATATTTATGGATATTGGCAAAATTATAGAAAGTGGTTCCTTTGATCTCCATGTTCATACCACTGCTTCAGACGGTACCCTTTCACCCAGTGAAGTTGTATTTTTGGCGGCTCAGAAAGGAATATCCACCATTGCTATAACTGACCATGATACAACAGCTGGATTAAAAGAGGCTTTGCAAACAGGGAAGGAAATGGGAGTAACGGTTATACCAGGTATTGAATTGAGTACGAAGCATGAAGGGATCACCATTGATATTCTTGGTTATTATATTCAAGAAACTGAAGAGTTAACGAAAGTATTAAAAAAGATGAAGGAGCACAGGGAGGATCGCACCCAGTTAATTATCAATAAATTTTGTGAGATTGGAATGCCTATATCGATAGAAGATGTCAAAAGGTATAGTCAGGGTGGAGTGTTAGCCCGTCCACATATAGCCAAGGCCATAGTGGAGAAAGGTTATTTAAGAAACAGCCAAGAGGTATTTGATCTTTACCTTGGGGATGGAAAAGTATGTTCAGTAGATAAAATGATCTTATCACCATATGAAGGAATAAAGTTAATTCACAATTCAAGGGGAATTGCAGTTATGGCCCACCCTTTGCTCATTCAAAATGATCAAATTGTAGAGGATCTTATGAAGCTTCCATTCGACGGTTTAGAAGTATGGCATCGTTCCCATAATCAGGAAGATGTTATTAGATATAAATATATAGCGAGGAAATATGGAAAAATTGTTACAGGAGGTTCGGATTTTCATGATGAAAATCACTCTCTAGGACAGTTTGGGATTGATTTCGAATAAAAAGAGCTGAAAATCAGCTCTTTTTCATTGATTATTATAATACTTCATTCCATTAATCAGAGTATACACTACTTCAGGACGACTGAATTGAGGTGGAGGGGTAATCCCATTCCGTAACATTTCTCTTACCTTGGTTCCAGAAAGGTGTAAGTGATCTTCTTCAGGATGAGGACATGTTTTGCTGGATGCCATATTAGCGCATTTAGTACAGTAAAAGCTATGTTCAAAGCAAAGGATATTTATTCCTAACTCTTCAGGTGTAAATCTAGAGAAAATCTCTTGAGCGTCATAGGTTCCATAATAACTTCCTACACCTGCATGATCCCTACCAACGATAAAATGTGTGCATCCATAGTTCTTTCGGACAAGTGCATGGAATATAGCCTCTTTGGGCCCTGCATATCTCATGGTTGCAGGAAAAACAGCCAAACACACTCTATTTTCAGGGTAATAATTTTTCAAAAGCACTTCATAGCTGGCCATTCTAATGGATGCAGGGATATCATCAGACTTTGTTTCTCCAACTAAAGGGTTTAAAAATAAACCATCAACTGTCTCAAGAGCTGACTTTTGAATATACTCATGTGCACGATGTACTGGATTTCTGGTTTGAAAACCTACTACTGACTTCCAGTTATTTTTATAAAATAGGTCTCTCGTCTCTAAAGGGGTTTTATAATAAGAAAGAAAGGATGGGATTTTATCGGGAATTTTTGTTAAAGTGATGGGGCCACCCAAATATACATCAGGTCGTTCCAAGAGCTTTTTGACTCCGGGATGATTGGGATCGATTGTTTGATAGACTTTTTTTGCTTCATCTAATTTATTGGGAAAATATATTTCCTTGAGCTCTAATACACCGTAGCTTGCTGTTCTATGTTTTAATATGATTTTTTCTCCTATTTTTAATGTCATTGCTACTTCTTCTGAAACAGGCAGAGTGATCGGTATACTCCATATATCACCACTGGTTAATCTCATATCATTTATTACAGATTCATAGTCTTCTTTCCCAAGAAATCCAGTTAAGGGACTATATGCACCGTTTGCAATTAATTCTAAATCCGAAAGGGCTGTTGCATCTATTTCAATTTCAGTCATCAACTGGGAGGTATTGCAAGTTAAGTCGATTTTGTTAACTAAATGTCCTCCGTGAGGTAAACTTATTGTCAAAATAATCTCTCCTTCATCATTAAATGTCCATTAATCTCAGTTTATTGAAAAGGAAATTAATAATAATCTCAACTGACTCATCAACTGCTAATGTATCAGTATCAATTATTATTTCTGGATTTTTTGGTACTTCATAAGGTTGATCAATTCCTGTGAACTGTCTGATTTCACCTTTTCTGGCTTTAGCATAAAGCCCTTTAGGATCCCGTTTCTCACATTCTTGTAGCGTGCACTTCACATACACCTCTACAAATTCATTAACCTCATATAGAGTTCTCGCAATTCTACGATCTTCTTCAAAAGGGGAAATTAGTGCAGCAAGCGTCACTACTCCGGCATCTACGAGAAGCTTCCCTACTTCAGCTGTTCTTCTAACACTTTCTTTACGGTCTTCTGCACTAAAGGATAGGTTATTGTTTAAGCCATGACGTAAATTATCCCCATCTAATAAATACACACTGATTCCCCTTTTATATAGTTCTTGCTGAAGAGCATTTGCGACTGTTGATTTTCCAGATCCTGAAAGCCCTGTAAACCAAATCATCACACTTTTATGACCAAGCTGCTTTTGTCTATCAAATTTGTTAATTCCAGATTGGTGCCAAGTAATATTCTTTGATTTATTATTATCCAAACCTTTAATCTCCTCTCTTTTATAACCTGTCAATACAACCATTTGAAATAAGCAACAAGTATCGTAACACTCATACATAGTAAACTTAATGGGAATCCAACCTTTAAGTAATCCTTGAATCTGTAACCACCTGGTCCATATACAAGTAAGTTTGTTTGATAGCCTATGGGAGATAAAAAGCTGCAGTTAGAAGCAATTGCAGTAATCATCGCAAACATCATAGGATCTAAGACGAGTTGAATGGAAATAGAATAGCCTATTGGAAACATTAATGCTGCTGTCGCCAGATTGTTTAATATTTCCGTCATAATCATTGTGATTACAAAGAATAAAATTAATATTCCAACTATTCCAATGCTATTTTGTAAATCTATAATTTTACTAGACAGGATCTGTGCTAATCCAGTGGATTCTACTGCAGTTCCAACCCCAAAGGCAGAACCCATCAAGATGAGGATATTCCAGTTTATCGCTTTTAAAGCTTCGGTAACTGTTAGTATCTTAGTTAAAATGATGACAGCCGTCGCAATTAAAACCACGTTAAAAATAGGGATTATTTGAAATGCTGAACTAATGATAATACCAAATAGTAGAATCGTTACTATTTTCTTTATATAAGGAGTCTGCTTTTTATCTTGATCAACAGGGGATACGAAATAGAAATCATCTGAATCGGACCATGACTTGATAAAATCCCTTTTTGCCACTAATAATAGGGTATCACCAGGCTTTAGGATTATGTTTCCAATACCAGAAGTAATTTGCTGCTCCTTTCTCTTTACAGAAATAATGGCGGCATTATACTTAGAACGGAAGTTGCTTTCTTTAATCTTCTTGTTTAACAAGGTAGAATTCCTCGAAATGCAGACTTCATAAAATGTGGTGTAATCTTCCACTTTAAATGGTAATGTCTCATCCATCTGCTTTAATCCAAGGTATTGACCAAGGGAAGAGCACCTTTTGGATTACCTGAAAAAATAAGAATATCTTCACTTTGAATTACTTCATCGTTTGGAGCAGGGCTTATGGATTTCCCTCCTCGATAAATTTGAATAAGAAATAATTGATTTAAATTCCGAAGCATTGCTTCGACAATGGTCTTTCCTATTAAAGGTGAGTTTTTTTCCACCAAATAGCAAAAGATATATTTTGAGCGTTCATTGGGATCATTTAACATATTGGGAGTTCTATTTGGCAGTAGAATATGGCCCACAGTTGCAAAATAAAGAATTCCGGCAATTGTCAAAGGTATGCCAAAATAAGCAAATTCAAAAAAGCGGAAACCGCTCAATTCCTTCTCTATTAATAGACCTTGAATGATTAAATTAGTTGACGTTCCTATTAAAGTAATTGTTCCACCCAAAATAGCTGCATAAGATAAAGGTATAAGTAGCTTAGAAGGTTTTATATTATTCAACAATGACCATTTTTGTATAGAAGGAATAAGCATTGCAACTAACGGAGTGTTGTTCATAAAAGCAGATATTGTACTTACTGGTAACATCATTCTTACAAGTAAGAAACCGAAATTTTTTTTAGATTTTAGAACAGAATGTACTAAATCATCCAAAATCCCGCTTTTTGAAATAGCTGCTCCAAAGATAAAAAGCAAAGCAACAGTATGAACAGCAGGGTTTGAAAAACCTTTTAATGCTTCATCCGGTGATAAAATACCGGTTAGAATTAATGAAGATAATGCTAGAAAAATAATAAACTCGGGCAATAGCCACTCTTTAAATAAAGCAATAAACATACAGGATAAAGTGATACAAAGAATTATTATATCAAGGCTCAAGGTCAATCTCTCCAAACAGACAATAATGTAGTTGTCATACTATTAGTATGTAAATTTTGTTTGCCTGTATATGTATTAGCCTTTTATTTTATAATTTTTCCTTTCACACATCTGTACAACTCACTTGGAAAGGAAGAATACTAGACTAAAACACAATTTCTGTAATATAGTCATCTCTCCATTCGCTATTAAGTTGATTCACATAGTATAGTTGTATGTCGTTTCAATTTTTGAGTAATATCGAGGTGGTGGAAAATGAAAGTTGTTATTATGGCAGGAGGACAAGGGACAAGGTTTTGGCCATGGAGTGTTAAAGAAAGACCAAAACAATTTTTATCGTTAATGTCAGAAGAAACGATGCTGCAGCAAACCTATAAAAGATTTTTAAATTGGCTTTCCCCAGAAAAAATATTTATTATCACAACAGAACAGTATGTTTCCTTAGTAAAGGAACAGATTCCTACAATAGATGAAAATCAGATATTGATTGAACCTTATCTTAGAGATACGGGGCCTTGTATCGCAATGACGGCGCAACACTTTTTAAGTGGAGAGGACAATGAAGCTTTTGCTGCTGTACCTGCTGATCATTACATTCCTGATGATAGTTTATTACCAGAGGTTTTTAAGTTGGCAGAAAAGATAGCACAAGAGGAATTAAATATAGTAACGTTAGGCATAAAACCTACGCGCCCTGAAACGGAATATGGTTATATTCAAGTAGAATCTGATAAGAAGAATAAGATTGAAGATGTCTTAAAAGTCAAGAGATTTATTGAAAAGCCGAAATATGAGGTTGCAAAAGAACTATATCAAGAGGAAAATATTTTTTGGAATAGCGGTATTTTTATTTGGAAGCCTTCCACTATATCTTATTATTTGAAGAAATATCAACCTGAAATATGGAGTGGTCTGCAAGGAAACGACAATCTGAAAGATAGATATTCTTTGCTACCGAAGATTTCCGTCGACTATGCAATTTTAGAAAAAGCTGAAAATATCTTTACAATACCAATCAGCTTGGAATGGGATGATGTTGGCAACTGGAGCGCCTGGACAAGACTCAACACTAGTGGTGGTGAAGGTAATCTTATCCAGGGTGACATCCATTTGCACTCATCAAAAAATTGTGTAGTAATATCAGAAGTACAAAAAACGGTTGTCATTGGTGTGGAAGACTTAATTATTGTATCAACTGATGAAGGATTGCTTATTTGTAACAAAGACTGCGAAAAAAGTATAAAAGACGTGATTAATGGCTTTTCATAAAAAAAATATTAATTGTGCAGAGCTAAGCTGTTAAGCTATTTATGGGATGGCTCCTAGCCCTGCACTTTTGATTATTCATATTTAATATTAAGCTTTACCCAACGTTTAACTTCCATATCCCCTTTATCAAACACCTTATAAAATTCAAATTCCTCTTTTGAAAGGGCGAATAGTTTTAATACTTTTATGTGTGGCTCTGCCTTTCCTTCATTACATATATATGTGAATTCATTTGTGTTTTTTGGGGATATTATAGGAATTGTAAGACTGAACGGTCCTTTGGTGATTCTAGTCTGTAAGATTTGAACATTGTCCAGATAAAAGCTGCAATTAACACTTTCATAATTATCCTGATTCCCTTCTACTATAATTCCATGTACAGGATTATTTGGCTGAGCTTGTATTTTAACATTGCGATAATCGGTGTGTTTTATAGCCTTATCGAGAATGATGGGAGAATCTTTAAAAATTGAGGACGACCTAAATAATTGTAAGAACCATAATGCCCCTTTATCTCGATAATGTTTTAAGAATAGAATAAACCAGTTATGAGAAACAAATCCAAAATGTTTCTTGCTTGTTTTAATAATTTCCGGAAAACCGACATCGCAAAATTTTGATCCACTTTTGCTCTCGGGATAGTACCTCGAATTAGCAAGAAAAGCTTTAACAACCCCCATTTCGTAACCCGCTTTAGCAATTCTGATCCATAAATCATAGTCCATACAAAAATCTAAGCTTTCGTCTATACCATTAAGTTCAACTAAGGTCTTTTTTTTCAAAAATACTGCTGGTTGGCAAATTGGGCAGGTTTTGAATAAATCGGTCAATCTAACTCTTCTGGCTACAAATTGTGATATATTCTGATTCTTTTCATCTGTTATATAAGCATTTCCGTATACCATCGATAAGTTTGAGTTCAAATTAAAGGTGTTTAGCGCATTTGTTACAGCTCCCGGTAAATAGGTATCATCTGAATTAAGCCATCCGATTATTTCCCCTCTAGCCATGTTAAGCCCTTTATTTATTGCATGAGATTGCCCGTTGTCAGGTTCAGATATAAATCTAAACCTTGGGTCACGCGTACGATAATCCCTTAATAATTGTAGAGTTTCGTCAGTTGAACCGCCATCGACTACAATATGCTCCAAATTGGAATAATCCTGTGTCAATACACTCTCAATTGTTTCTTTAATAAATTTCCCTTGATTGAATGATGGAGTAATGATGGAAACTAAAGGCTTGTGATTAAGTGACATTTTTTCCCCCTCCTAAAAAATACTCCCATTTTAATACTGTTTATATATATGATTTTTTGAGGAAAAAGTGAAATTAATGAAAAATACAAATTAAAGCTAGGTCAATCATCCTGTCACTTTAAAGATGGAGGAATACAATAACATATGCTGTTTCTAATGAAATAACAGGAGTTGATAGAGTGAAAAAAGCATTGATTACTGGCATAACTGGTCAAGATGGATCTTATCTAGCGGAGTTATTGTTAAGTAAGGGGTACAAAGTCTTTGGACTAAAAAGAAGAACAGCTACTCCTAGTTTCGAAAATATCAGCCACCTGCTTGATAATATCGAACTTATATCAGGTGACTTACTAGATTTAGCTTCCTTGATTGAAGCAATAAGAATCTCACAACCAGATGAGATTTACAATTTAGCAGCGCAATCTTTTGTAACAGATTCATGGTCTCAATCTGCATATACTGGTCATGCCTCAGCATTAGGCGTAACGAATATGTTGGAGGCTATTAGAATAACAAACCCCAATATTCGTTTTTATCAGGCATCAAGTAGTGAGATGTTCGGAAAAGTACTGGAAATCCCACAAATAGAAACGACACCATTTTATCCAAGAAGTCCATACGCTGTATCAAAAGTATATGGACATTGGATAACAGTAAATTATAGAGAAAGCTATGGACTGTTTGCTTGCTCGGGGATTTTATTTAACCACGAGTCACCAAGAAGGGGATATGATTTTGTTACAAGGAAAGTAACTGATGCAGTTGCAAAAATAAAATTGGGACTTCAAAAAGAACTATTTTTAGGCAATCTGGATGCCAAGCGAGATTGGGGCTATGCAGGTGATTATGTTAAAGCTATGTGGTTGATGCTACAACAAAACAAACCTGATGATTTTGTTATAGCCACAGGGGAAACCCGTTCTGTTAAAGAATTGGTGGAAGTAGCTTTTAGCCATGTTGGATTGGATTGGACTAAATATGTTGTTCAAGATCCGAAACTTATGCGACCTGCAGAGGTCGACCTCTTGTTGGGAAATCCCAAAAAAGCTGAAGAAAAACTTGGGTGGAAACCAGAAGTTTCTTTTGACGAGTTAATTAAGATGATGGTTGAAAGTGACTTGGAAAAGATAAAAGCAAAAAAATACATTAAATAAAAGAAGGGAATTTTCCTTACCTCTACTAGTAAAGAGAATCGAGTGAAAAGTTTGATTTCTTATCATAATAATTTTCAAACTGTTAAACAAGTACTTTGATTGTTTTTCTGGTACTGAAAGAATAATAAATTTATAGGAGGAAGGTTTTTTTATGAAAGTAGTAATACTAGCGGGAGGTTTCGGAACCAGAATCAGTGAAGAGACACATTTAAAGCCAAAACCTCTGGTGAGTATTGGGGATCAACCTATAATATGGCATATAATGAAAATTTACTCAAATTATGGATACAATGATTTTATCATTTGTCTAGGTTATAAAGGACATATTATAAAAGAATACTTTTCAAATTACTATCTATCTCAATCTGATGTAACATATGATTTCAAAAATTCAAACCAAGAAATTATACATCAACATAGGGCTGAGCCATGGAAAGTGACACTTGTTGATACTGGTCTTGATACCCAAACTGGTGGAAGGATTAAAAGAATACAAAAATATGTAGGAAATGAAAGCTTTATGTTAACTTACGGGGATGGAGTCTCTGATATAAATATTCAAAAGGCTGTAGAATTCCATCAATCACATGGCAAGATAGCTACAGTCATGGCCACACAACCTGATGGGCGTTTTGGTTCTTTGGAAATGGGAGAAAACAACTGTATAACCGGATTTCAAGAAAAACCCTTAGGAGACGGTGGCTGGATTAATGCTGGTTTCTTTATCATGAATCCAGGTGTTTTCAATTACATTGATGGCGATGAAACGGTACTGGAAAAGTCACCCTTGGAGAAACTAGCAAAAGATGGCCAGTTGATGGCGTTTAAACATTCAGGGTTTTGGTATCCCATGGATACTTTAAAGGACAAAAATTATTTAGAATCACTATGGAAAACGGGGAGTGCGCCATGGAAAAAGTGGTAAATGAAAAATTTTGGGAAGGTAAAAAAGTGTTTGTCACTGGACATACAGGATTTAAAGGCTCTTGGCTATCCCTTTGGCTCCATTCGTTAGGAGCACATGTAACAGGTTATGCCCTAGCTCCCCCAACAAATCCGAGTTTATATGATTTATGTGGTCTAAGCCATTCAATAGATTCTATTTTTGGTGATATAAGGGATCAGGGGAAACTGCAGAAAGCAATAAAAAAAGCTGATCCAGATATAGTTTTCCACTTAGCAGCTCAACCAATTGTTCAGCAATCATATCAGGAACCAGTAAGTACTTATGAAATAAATGTTATGGGCACTATTTATCTATTAGATTCTATAAAAATTTTAGCGAGGAATGGAAGTAAAAAAAGGGCGATTATTAATGTCACATCGGATAAGTGCTATCTTAATCAAGAGTGGTATTGGGGGTATCGGGAAACTGATCAACTGGGAGGGTTTGATCCATACTCTAATAGTAAAGCTTGCTCAGAGTTGGTCACCAGTTCTTACCGGAATTCTTTTTTTAATTCTAAAACATTTAGTACCCATGGCGTTGGCATTGCTACAGCCCGAGCAGGAAATGTGATTGGTGGAGGAGACTGGGCTAAAGATAGATTAGTACCAGACTGTATCAAAGCATTGTTAAAAGGGGAAGAAGTAAAAGTTCGAAACCCATTGGCTGTGAGACCATGGCAACATGTGTTAGAACCATTAAACGGATATATGATTTTAGGTGAAAAATTATATTTAAACGGCCAGATTTATGGAGACGCATGGAACTTTGGTCCTTGCGAAGAGAATTCAAAATCCGTTGAATGGGTAGTGAAAAATCTAATAGCAAAATGGGATCGGCATGCATCCTATGAAATAGAGCAGGGGAGTTATTCTCATGAAACAAAAATTCTAAGACTTGATTCCTCAAAAGCAATTCAAGGGTTAGGATGGCGTCCAAGATGGAATATAGATGAGGCTATTACAAGAATAATAGAGTGGACATTAGCATACAGAGAAGGTAAGGATCTGAATGCTATTTGTTTAGAACAAATTAATGAATATATATCCAAATAATCTTTTAAAACTATTAATAGGGATGTGAAAAAATGGCACTAAATGAATATCCACTGGTAAGTGTTGTAACCCCATCTTATAATCAAGCAAAATTCATAGCTGAAACAATTGATAGCGTTTTGAGTCAGGATTATCCTAACATTGAACATATTGTAATTGATGGAGGTTCTACAGACGGAACGTTAGAAATACTCAAGAAATATAGAAAACAATACTCCAATTTTCATTTTGTATCTGAGAAAGACCGTGGTCAATCTCATGCGGTTAATAAAGGGGTACGAAAAGCTAATGGTGAGATCATTGGATGGTTAAATTCAGATGACACATACCTACCAGGAGCAATTCGAAAAGCTGTGAACCATTTAAACGAACAGCAGAGTCAGGCTTTATGTTACGGTAAGGCGAACTTTACAGACGATCAAAATAAGCCTATTAGACTTTATCCAGTTGAGCCATATAGTTTAGATAGGTTATTTCAAGCGTGTATAATATGCCAGCCTGCAGCTTTTTTTAGAAAAAAAATTTTTATGGATGTGGGGGGGGTAGATGAAGATTTATATTTTTGCATGGACTATGATTTATGGATGAGAATTGCAAAAAAATATCCTATTGGATATATAGATGACTTTCTGGCAAACTCAAGATTACACGACTCTGCTAAAACGGTAAAAGATATGAATGACATAGGATTTTTGGAAATATTCAAAGTAAGCAACAAAAATTTTGGTACAGTATCAAATCATTGGGTTTGGGCTTTCGCAGTCAATAATTATGGAAAAGGTAGAGACTGGCTATTAATCAAATTAAAACAACATTCTATTTTTGGCTCTAACCACGGGATTATTTCAAAAAATCAGCTTCAAAATGCTTCGGCTCCTTCATCATTTCAATTCAAAATTGGACTAAACAAAAGATCTCCTTTTCGTGCCCTAATTATTCAATCACCCAAAATTATACCAGTGTCATATGTTTATTTAAATGGCCGTTTCCATATGAAAACCAATAATGATGATACTTCAATCGAATTGAACCTATCTAATTTAGGAGAATTAACCGAAATAGATCTAAAGCTAGTAATACATCCGCTAAATTATCTAATTAATCCTAATACAAATAATAACAGTTATTTGATAAATCATATTTTACCTTTAACGAATGAGGAATATGAGTTTTACTCATTATTAGGTCTGGGTCCTAAAGTTATTAAGGAGTGGCTGAATAATAATAGGTTCCCAAAACCAAGATTTCATTAGTAATCTCTCAAAATATAGAAAATAATTGTGTAGGAAGAGGGTAATTATGAGTATTGACAAGAAATTTTGGAAAAACAAATCAGTGTTTATAACAGGAGCAACCGGATTTAAAGGATCATGGTTGTGTCTTTGGCTGAATTCCTTAGGTGCAAACGTGTACGGGCTTTCACGTGACATATCTACAAAAGCCAACTTATTTAATATGTGTAAGCTGCATTCAGATGTTAACTTACTAAAAGGAGATGTAAGTTCGAAAGATAGCCTTTTGGAAGCTCTCATAATTGCTAAACCAGAAGTAATTATTCACATGGCGGCTCAACCTTTTGTCGGGTTGTCGTACGATGAACCTGTAAAAACTTATGAGATCAATATGATGGGGACTGTAAATTTACTTGAAGCTGTTCGAATAGCTGTTCATAGAAACATACCTGTTAAGGCACTGATAAATGTTACAACCGATAGATGCTATGAAGATAAGGATTGGGTATGGGGGTATCGTGAAGAAGATGCACTCGGAGGACTAGATCCATATTCGAATAGTAAGGCATGCTCGGAATTTGTGACTATGAGTTACAGAAATTCTTTTTTTAATCCAGAAGAATATGATTCTCATGGAGTAGGTATTGCATCCGCTAGACCGGGGAATATCATTGGGGGAGGAGATTTTGGAAAGGACCGATTAATTCCTGATGTTGTTCGAGCAATTTCTACTGGAACTACAGTCAAAATCAAAAACCCTTTAGCAACCCGTCCATGGCAATTCGTTCTTGAGCCACTGGAGGGATACCTGTTACTTGCACAAAAATTAGTCGAAAATGGAAGAAGGTATTCATGCAGCTGGAATTTCTGCCCAAATGAACAAAATGCTAAATCAGTAGAGTGGATAGTTCAACAACTCTGTGAAAGATGGGGAGATGGTGCTTCATATATAACAGAAAAAATTGTCCAAAGTGACGGTGGGAATTATGTAAGAGGCGATTCTTCAAGGGCTAAGAATGAGCTTTGCTGGAACCCTAATTGGAGTATCAATCAATCGCTTGATAGCATTGTGGAATTTACTCGGGCACATCAAGGAAACCTCGATTTGCGATCCCTATGCTTAACCCAACTGGATAGATACTGTGAGACAGTATAATAGAAGTAAATAGGAAATCAGATTTATAGCCTGTGGAGAAAATACCATTCTTCACAGGCTTATATGCTTACCAAAACTATATCACCAATTTGAAACTATACCTTATCTTTTGTTACTTATTTGAGGGATATTTTATTTTGAAAAGTCCTCAATATTATCCGACTTCACCTTTTTTGGGTAAGTAAATGGACAATATATCTATCCAAATACTCACTGAAGGTTAAAGGTTTTTTGCCTAAGGTGTAACAACGTTCTCTCCCGTGAGTGAAACGGAGGTTTAAATGTTTAATGACACTTGGATATATTGGGTGGATATGGTCGGTGAACCTTTCGTGAACAATGGAAGAAATTTCAGTTCGAGGTATTCCAAGTTTATCTAATATATTCATTGTCATATAACGAATGATGGGATGCTTTGGGTGATTAATTGTACAGAATAAGTGAGTGTTTCTAAAATGCTGTTGAAGAAAATCAACCATTCGAATATCTAAATCAGATTCCCGTTTTCTGAGATCAGTCATAGAATCATTTAAGATTTTTGTTATCTCATTGGATGAATAAAAATTTTCGTCTGATAATTCGGAAATTATCTTTTCTTTGCTAAAACCTTGCTCAATCAATGATATAACATTTTTATCTGAATATGGAAATTGGTCACTACTCTTTGTGAATTGAGGGAAATACGGTATAAAATAGGGATTTGCAATACTAATACGAATACAATCTTCAGGTAATCTGCTCAGAATATAGTTCGTGGTAAGTAAATTCCCAAAAGATTCTTTTACCCTTTGATAGATAAATAGGTCACAATTTTTTAAAAGGTCTTCATTTATTCCTTTTTCCATGTTCAATTCGTGTACTGGGGGAATTTCAATAATTCTGTATCTTTTATTGAAAGTTTTTGAAGATGATAAATATTTTCGGATAAGCCAGACATGGCAGTTACCAAAAACAATGCAATTTTTCATAGCTCACCAACTTTAAATTATTATATATGAGGTTTTTAAAAATGAAAAAATAGATTATTAATTTTCGATTTATAATAGTGTACTGACTAAATTAATGTTATTAGAAAGGAATTTTCTAATTATATTGAATAACTACTAGTTCTCTATTGCTTAGGTAAAAAATTTTCATGAATCCATACTATCTAGTCATTTAATGATTTCTTCGAGCTTTTCTCTAGTCTCCTTGGAAATTTTGTCCCAGCTCCGAAATTGTTTTAATGGCCAAGGTTTTCCATTCAGTTCTTTATAGTTATAAAATTTGTAATCTTTATGATTTATCATATCTATAAATGCACCAATTGGTACATATTCAGATGTTCGAGGGTGTTTTAAATCCATGTAGTATTGTGTAGGAGTTTGAGAAAACTTATCTAATAAATACTGGTTAAATAATTTAATAGCCGATCTTGATATATAAAAACCAGAAGACACCATATAGTCGTATTGAGTAGGTTTTCCAAGTAGATAGTCGGCACCTTGTTTCCATATTATCCCTCTCCCGGATTCAGACCATGGCCTTCTTAACCAAATGATTTTATCGTCTTTATGCCATGAGGCAGGTGAGAAATAATCAAAGAAAATTTGGTCAGAATCCACGCTTACAATGGCATCGGCATCAGTATACAGATGCCATGTTAACTTTGTAGCCATTTGCCACCAATACCCTACTCCGTGTGGGTACCCAGGATTATCAGGTGGCAAATCAATTTCAATATATTTTACAGGTATATTCCCTGCTGGTGGTCTATAGTTATGACCGCGATTTGAAACTATTACGATTTGACGAAAGTTACTGGAATATTTGTATACAGATTTTATGGAATAATCTAGCCATTCTTCATCCTCAGGGTATGTTTTATAAAAAATATCAATTTTTTTTGGTGTATGGCTGTTTTGAGAATGATGTTTTGTTAAATTTGTCATTTCAATTACTCCTTTGTTAATTTTTGCTGTTAAACACTCCTATATATAGTATTCTATAATGCTAGACTTTGTTATAAGGCAAAAGTGGAAATAATAATACATATAGAAATCTATTTCCCCAAAAAAATATGAAGTTAATTCTACCCAAATTGTTAGTTTTATCATTATATAGGTTCAATAGTAGATGATTATAACGAACAAATAAATTAATGATGCATAAAATATGGTATTAGTTCTAAAATGTAAAGCTAATGTATTATCTAATTGATTTATAAGGAAGGAGTTATGTAATGGGAAATGAAAGAGAAGATTCTGTATTTCCAACCCTTATACACATAACGCATTACAAGGCTGGATCTACTTGGATATTAAATATTTTAAGAAATGCTTTTCCAGGTAAAGTTGTACAACGACAAATTGGTGCTAGTCATTTTTTAAATCAACCAGTAATAAAAGGAAGGTTCTACTCTCCTCTCTATGTTACGAAACAACAATTTGAAAGTGTTCAACTACCAGACAATTGTCGAAAATTTATTGTCATTAGGGATCTAAGAGACACGCTTATTTCATTATATTTTAGTTTGAAGTATAGTCACGATATGTTAAATGAAGAAATGAAAAAATCTAGAGCTACATTGAATTCAATGAGTGTTGATGAGGGATTAATCTATATGATTAAACATAATTGGCTTTATCCTAATACAGAAATCCAGAAATCTTGGGTAGAGAGTGGAGAACCTATCATACTTTACGAAGATCTTTTGAAAAATGATATATTAATACTTGAAAAAATTCTCATAAATGAATGTAAGCTGCCAATTGCCAAAAAAGATCTTTATGATGTAATTAAATCTCAAAGATTTTCCAAACAAACTGGAAGAAAACCTGGTATTGAGGATATAAACTCACATAATAGAAAAGGAATTAAAGGAGATTGGAGAAATTATTTCACTGAAGAAATAAAGGAAATATTTAAAGAACATTATAATGACATATTAGTGTTAACTGGATACGAAAAAGATGGTAAATGGTAATGACCGATATAACTGCAAAAAATATTGTGATCACTGGTGGAGCTGGCTTTTTAGGTAAACATGTTGTAAGACTATTAAAAAATCAAGGATGCAAAAATCTATATATTCCTAGGAGTAAGGATTTTGATTTAAGATTGGAACATGACATTATAAAAATGCTCCATACGTATAAACCTGATATTATTATTCACTTGGCTGCCTCTGTAGGTGGAATTGGAGCAAATCAAAAAAATCCAGGAAAATATTTTTATGACAATCTCATTATGGGAGTACAATTAATGGAACAAGCACGATTATTTCAAGTTGAAAAACTTGTTGCTATTGGGACCATTTGTTCATACCCCAAAAATACAGACGTTCCTTTTAAAGAACAAGATTTATGGAACGGGTTTCCAGAAGAAACAAATGCCCCTTATGGTTTAGCGAAAAAAATGATGCTAGTTCAATCGCAAGCTTATCGTGAACAATATGGCTTTAACTCTATCTTTTTATTGCCTGTTAATCTATACGGACCACATGATAATTTTGACCTTGAAACCTCCCACGTTATTCCGGCTATAATAAGGAAATGTGTAGAAGCAAAAATGCATGGGTATCCAAATGTTACACTCTGGGGAACTGGAAAAGTTACCAGGGAGTTTATTTTTGTCGAGGATGCTGCTGAAGCAATAATTCTTGCTGTGAAAAAATATAATTCCTCTGATCCTATCAATATCGGAACCGGTAAGGAGATTTTGATTAGGGATTTAGCAGAAAAAATTAAAAAATTCACAAGTTATGATGGTGAAATTGTTTGGGATGAAAGCAAACCTGATGGTCAGCCTCGTAGAAGATTGGATGTGGAGTTGGCAAAGATGTACTTAGGCTTTGAATCTAACACAGATTTAGATTTAGGACTTAAGAAAACAATTGAATGGTACCTTCAATCAACGAAAGATTATTAAACTACTGTTAAAAGTAGAAATGAAATGGAGAAATTGAAATACACCCCAAAAGTTAAAGTGAATACTAACATTTGGGGTGTATTTTTATGGTTAAATTTAAGCTTGAAAGATTGTAAGAGAATATTAGGAAGGAAAGATAAACTATGGAAAGCAGGCTTAGGGGTATGGCATCTTTTATTGCAAAATACAAATGCTCATAGAAAGTATAGTTTTATGTTTGTATTTGTAGTATTGATTTCAATTTTTATATTGTGAATTCTTTTCTTCAAACAAAAACTTACTTTCATTATGAAGATAAATATCTTCAAATTCTAATTTTTTTATTATACTGAAACCTAGATTATTTAGAAATTCTTCTACTATTTTATCTTGATAATTATTCTCTACTGCAATACATTCGACTCTCACTTTAGTAAAATCTATCGACTTTAGTGTAGCTAGTTCAGCGCCTTCAGTGTCAATACTTAATAAATCTATGTGTGTTACATTGAATTTATCTAAAATAGACTGTAATGTAAATGTTTTAACTTTAATGATTTTTGATTCACTACCCGTATTTTCACTCTGACGGTTAATTCTTTTAATATGTCTCTTGTCATACTCAGTAACTAACCCGCTAAGCATCTCTAATGGTCCGGATAATTGTCTAAAATCTGCATACGAATTTTCGATATAAATTGCTCCCTCTATACAAATGCATGCTCTGTTTTTTTTTAGTAAGTTAAAGACATCTGTTAATGGTTCAACACATATACCGCTCCAGTTTTTATGCTTTTCAAAAAAATAACTATTGCTAAAACTAATTCCATCATGTGCACCTATATCCACAAAGAATCCGTTTTCCATCCCATTAAAAATGTTTTCATTAACAAATTTATCTTGACCTATCTGGCTATAATACTCCATCTTATAACCCCCACAAAATAATCTTATGCAATTTTTCTTCAGGGCCCCATTGTGATAACCAAACTGGTTTTAAGTCTTATTAAAATTCTATTCCAAATTTCCTGAAGTACCAATCATCACTGAATTTCCTTTTCTTAATATATAACTCACGTTGTTTTAATACCCCATCCTGGAGTACTAAGGGCACAATAATCTTTGCTTTTCTTTGCGTAATGATCCTTTTGCACTTTTCTATTCGTACTTCGTTAAAATGTGAAAAGGCAAGCCTTAATAAGTTGTAGTAAACATCATCCGGCTTCACTTTATATGGATGTATTCTCCTGAATAAATGATAAATTGTTACTTCCGTCTGTACGTGGCATCTGTAGCCGAAAAGCCATAGTTTTATAGATAGTTCTACATCTTCGTGTCCCCATGTTTTAAATCCAGTTTCAAATCCTCCTACATCCTCAAACACGACCTTTGAAATTACGAAGCAACCTCCTGGGATCACAGCTGTCTCAAATATTGAATTTTGCTTTGTGTGCCAAATTATTTCCATATTAGGAGATAATGTCTGTCCATAGCCTATTGACTCTGGATTTTCCATATCTGCTATTCCTGGTGTAACAACATCAGATTTATTGGTGATTAATGGTTCAATTAGTTTATCGATCCATTCTTTTTCAAATGTCAGATGGGCATCACAAAAAATCAGATATTCTCCCTGTGCATCTTTAGCTCCAACGTTTCTTGCATTAGCAGATCCAATACCTGTTGTTTCAATCAACTTTATTTTTTCTTTTTTATCATAGTAGCTTAAAAAACTGCAGCATCCGTCGGTTGAGTTGTCATTAACAATAATTACTTCGTATTGGTATTTTGATGGAAAAGAAAATAAAGAATCTAATGTCATCTTGACGTTATCACCCTCATTTTTCACTGGAAATATAATAGAAATAAAGGGTTTTGTTTTCATTTATTTGCCTCCATTGTAAGGATTTCTTCTTGATTACTTCTATTATAATATGTTAATCTTTTTACCTTTGTGTGGACTTTTCTTTATGACTGAAGCAACTAAAAATAACGACGATTCCTTATTCTTCACTGCCAATCAAAATGTGTAAAATCTCTTGAAATAGCCTATAATTATATTTTTTTTAATATCTTAAGACACTAGTCCATACCATATCATTCAATCTTACATATAAAATAATAGGTTGAAAATAACAGATCATTTCAAATACAGAATGCAATAGTATTTAGATTTGTTTGTTCTCAACAAAAAATAAATAGGAGTGAAAAGAATGAAGAGAAATACAGGCTGTGGTTGCGGTTCTGGTTCAGGTTCCCGCTCAAACCACGATTTTTGTCCACCTGCCCCGCCTTGTGATGTGGCAGATACCATCCATCAGGGTGGTTGTAATGTAGAACCATTTCCGGTTATTGCAGATGAAGAGAGAACGATTGTATTAACTGATATTACACTGCAGACGAACGTTGAATCGCAAATTAAGCTTCCTACATTTGCAAGAGAAATCAAGCACATTCGCAAAAATGTCTCTCTAACTCAATGCAAAGCTATTCCTTCTGTGTTAAACCCATCTACAGTAGTAAAACTGTACGTCAGAGGTATTGTTCATAAGAATATTCAATATGTCGAGGATTGTACTGGTGTAGTGAAAGATTACGGTGTAGATGTGGAGTTTAGCTGCTTCCAAGATGTAACGCTCGAGAATCCAATTTTCTTCCCATTTGGTAGATTTAGTCAAAAAGGCTCAATTGACGAAGTGAGAGAACTGGCTAAGGACGGAATGGGGGCAAATCGCTGCACGTTTGGTTCAGCTACATTTGAAGTATTTAATGAGCCTATCGGTTGCAAACTGCTTTTCGCGTTCGTGAATGATTTGGATTTCTTGGAAAACTTTGATAACTGGGGAAGATTTAATCATGTTACTGAGAAAATGGAAGTCTTGCTTGGTATAAAACTGTTCCAGAAACAACAAGATTTCGTAGGTCCTACAATTGCACCAACAGTGCCACCGAATACTAGTGGTGTACTAGGTGCAAGTGCTACTATTTATGATAGATTCAGAAACATTACTGGTCGTTAATTTATCTGAAATGTTTGAGTATGCCCAGGCTGCCACAATGAACAGGCATCCTTTTATGCAACGTCAAGTGGCAAGGGACGCTGACTCAGTCAGCGTCCTTCATTTGTATATCTTGAACATATCCAGGGTAGTATAGTGTTTGCAATTTGAAGGAATAGAAGATATTGGGAGTGTTGTAGTTTATGAGCTAGATTCACAAACAAAAGAAACTTCAACACATTATTAATAAAAGCTTCTAGGTTTATTAACAGATAAAAAATGCAATTTAGTATTGTCAACTATAACAAAAGTGAATATTAATAATATTGAATGGAATAAAAAAGCAATATCACAAACCGACCCCGGTCCATGATATTGCCTCCAAGGATCCTATCCAGCTCGCCAAAGTCAGAGTAGGAATCCATATTAATATTATTGTGGTGGTGGAATGACTGCCACGCGCACCTGTTGATTTTGAAGTACTTTGATATCAAAGGTCAAGAACATCTTTTCAACTACTTCATGGAATGTTCCTTCTTGGAATGGAGCATTCCCCGACAGTGGTGTACGGTCAATCGCTTCATCCCATTCAATGATATTGCTTGCAAGCAATTCGCAGTACGGAATTTCGTTGTAGAACTGGCTGCTGACCTGATGGAATTGGGAGAGGTCACTCGACAGGAATTTTTCCTTTTCAGGGAAACCTGGACCTAAATCCTGTGCTCTAAAGAAATCGAATTCGTTTCGGCCGTTGAATAATGGTAGTTGTGGTGGAGAAATGAATTCATTTGCAGGAATAGTTGTAACACATTCAAATGCAATTTTAGCTGTCAATGACTTGATCTCGGATGAAATGCAGGAATCCCCTTTGGAATGCGGGCAAGGTGATGCATACGTTATGTTCTTGCGGACAAATCCTTTCAGGAATAATTTCAAATCCATGTTTTGGAAAAATCCATCTGCGGCTGCAGCTGCTGGAGAAATTCCCGGCAATAGAAGTCGGCATTGAACTATTTGAATAGTTTTTTTGATATCTTTGATCTCAAGGACAGGATGCGGAAACTTAATGTTAGCCACAAGGCTCGTATCTACTCTTCTTTCCGCGATTGTGACAGGAACCTTCATTACTACTTCATTATTCATATCACCAGGTGTTGTCTGAGGTTCGATCGCTACACTATCACACTGGCCAATGGAAGCAGAAACATCTACTTCAACACAATTTTTATCTTTATTCATTATGTTAACTTCCTCCTTTAATTTTGGGTACAGTTTATGTTATGCACACCCATGGGTAAGTGCAGTAGTGCAAACGTGGAATTTTAGTAGATTTAATGAGGGGAATTTATTAAAAACTGAAGAGTTCCACTTTTTTTTATTTATCTTCTTTTCCCCTTACATCTATCTATACAAAAAAAAATTCTTGAAATATTATATTATATCTTAATTATTAAGGAGGAATTTTTTTGAGTATAGGGTATGACGGCGACACTTGCAAAAAACACAGCTGCCACTGTTCAAAGAAACATCATTGTTCAAGCAAAAGCAGTGACTGGAAGGAGGATTGCATGGAAAAAAAGCATCGTTCATTAACGAAAACAAAAAAGGGCCATTGTGTAGAAGTAGTGGAGAAAGTCTCTATCTTTAAGAAGTGTACAAGTGTCAAAAAGAAAAGTAAAACAGATTGCCATGAAGAATGTAAATCACACCACAAGTGTAATAAATGCAAATGCTCTTGTTGTGAAAAAAAGAAACATCATGGTTGTGAAGAAAAATGGAAACCCCCCAAAAACCTCGACCTTGTAAATGTCAGGAAGAATGGGAAGGGTATGATGAATGGGAAGACCAAGAAGATTATGAAGAATATGACGATGATCATAAAGATCATAAAAAATGCAGATGCCATGAAAAAGAAAAAGAAAAAAAGCATCATAAACCTAAAAAACGTAAGAAATGCGATGAATGCGATAAAAAGAGAAAGTATCCATGGTAAGTTGACTAAGCAATTTTATATCCCCTTTCATAAGTAGGGTTTTGGGGAATCAAAAACACCTTCATTCTCAGGATGAAGGTGTTTTTTTCTGGGGATTTGTGGCGGTTAATTGGAAAGTTGAAAAGCCGCAATTAAATAGAAGAAAAAAATAAAAAAGACCGGAAGCCGGTCTCTCTATTTTTCAAAATATAAATGATAATGCAATTGGCAGCCCGGATTAAAGGGAGACCTGCAAATGGGACATGTGGAATTACTATCTATATATTCATGAATGGATAGTTCATTCTGGCAGACTCCACAAAGTATCGCTTTTTCACCAAAACTCTTTTTTGGCCAGACCTGTGCATGATGATCAGAATGCTCATCATGGCATTGATAACATGGGAAATATGTTTGACAGCAGTAGAATTTGATCGCAATAATGTCTTTTGAAGAGTGGTAATGAACACACCTTGTTTCCTTATCCACCGTCTTTCCAAGAACCTGGATATTCTGACCTTTATTCATATACGCTTTTTTCGCTCCTGCCTTTAACGTTTACTTACATCAAAACATAAAGCAATATAAAATTCCAGCTAATTATACGGCTGCCAAACAATTTCTCCGGACTTCGCTTCCTTATCGATCTCTATATGGAAATCATGTTTTTTGTAGAAATGTACAAGGCGGTCTACATGATCCCAATCCCTCTCGGCGATATCTCCTGTAATATACCTGATATTTCGTTCTGTTGCCACCTCTTTTAGGTAGTTCATACAGATTGTCCCAAACCCCTTGTTTTCAGGGCCTTTGATATCACCAATAAAGATGGTATCTTCATCCTTATAGGTTGCCTGGATAGAATAGTCCCATTGTCCACGGTATGCGGAGTCGCAATCATTTAGCATAATCTTGCATGAGTGATTGTCATAGTTGGTGTAAACCACTACCCAAGTATCATCTTTTGTCTGATCAATTCCGATAACTTGCCACTTTTTTGCGATCTCTTTCATGTTTTCTTTCATGCGAAACATCTGATGTTCAAGCTCATCCAATTCCTTTTTTATCTCTTCTTTATTTTTTGAAGTATTTACTGTCTCTTCTTCGGCTAAAAATAAGCTTGTAAAAGACATCCAATTCCCCTTATTTCCAGAAAATACTTTATTCCGTTAAAATTTTTCGACGGTTTTTGACAATCAGCATTAAATTATACAGGTGTATTAGAAAATTATCAAATGTAAATGTGCAAAGACATAATAAAAACGGGTCGTCTCAAGGATCGACCCGCTTTTATTTTTCGTAATGGGAGCGCAATAAGAAATGATGTTTTTGCGCTATTAGTAACTTGCTTCATCACAAGCATTATAATTGACATAAAAGTGTTTTAATTCGTTTGCCGCGGTTAAAATTCCATGGTAGCTTTTCTTACTTAAACAACGTAAGCCCTACCTCTCATACGTCCTTACGGCTCCTAGGCCGTGCCAGTACGATTAAGCTTTGCTTAAAAAACTATATGGAACGCCAGTGCATCCTTGTGATATGTTTGTAAATCTAAAGAATGTCATAACGTCCTTCCTTTCAATATCAAGTTACTAACTTTTTTGGACCAGTGCCCAATCTCTTATTATACACCAATTGAACAATAAGTCAAATGGAGGAGGATATAACTCGATTTTTGTAGGAAAAAAATTCACAACCGAAAAAAGCTTTTTGATATGATATTAAAAGATAGAGAATCTTGGTGAACTTTTTTAAAGGGAGAGCAGATATGGTCGTACAAAATTTCGAGGGTAATATAACGGTTAGTGCAGAAGAATTTTTACCTAACAATGAGTTGGCAACATACATCCAAGAAAATGTGTTCAGCAGAATCGTGAAAGAAAAGCAGGAAAATGAACGGGATGAAATAAGATTGTGGGTAGCTGGGTGTTCTACGGGACAGGAAGTTTATTCCCTTGCCATTCTGTTGAATGAATATCTTGAAGCACAGTCCAATATGGAATTTAAGATATATGCAACTGATTTAGATAAGGACTCCATTCGCATTGCGAGTGCAGGCATTTACCCTAAACATGCATTTGACAATGTTTTACCGGACATACAAAAAAAGTACTTTGATAAAAAAGATGAGTTTTATGTCGTTAATCAGGATATACGTAAAAGAATCATTTTTGCACCGCACAACATCGCGAAAGATCCAACCTTCCAAAAGCTTGATTTTATCAGTTGCAGAAATGTGATTAACTACTTCATGCCCCAACAACAGCAGAAAATAATTTCCAAGTTCCATGAGTCATTAAATAACAATGGTTTCTTGTTTCTTGGAAAAAGTGAAACTGTAGGGGAATCAAAAAAATACTTCTCGGCTGTAAATAATAAGTGGAAAATCTACCGGAAGCTACAAGTGGACTTGCACCCAGCAAATGAACCCGGTAATGACATGCTTACATCATGGGATGAGATGCAGCAGCTAAACACGCTTTTAATGACGCAACAATCTCTTCAGATGCAATTAAGTCTGAAAGAATCCGAATTAATAAAGGCGAATGAGAAACTAGAGGAAATGAAACGGTTGCACTTAAAAAAAATGGAGACCCTCCGTGATGATTTGGCAGAACCTACTCTATTTATTACAGGGCTGCTAGATCTTCTTCAAAAAGAAGATTTGCCATTTAAAAAAGAGTATGCCCAGGCATTGCAGTTTGAAATGGGCAAGCTCAGTAAAGCACTAAAATTGTTTTATATTAATCAAGGGAAATAAAAAATAACCGGCAGTAGCAACAGCTATTGGCCGGTTATTTTTATTTCGAAATGAACTCTTTGATGTCTGCCAGTTCGGAGCGGATCAATTCCGCGTACTCCTCTTTTCCGGCAGATTGAAGATCGTGTTGTATGATATTGAGCAGATCATATATGGTGGAGATTTTCCTTGAAGCCTGCTGCAGGTTTATATTGTGAGTATTTTCTTCCACTGGCGTCGGAATGACTTTTTCCCATGCACCTCTTTGAATCTTTTCTTTGATCTGTTGGAATTCGAATTGAATGTGATTGTAGGAAGCTGATTCATTTAAACAGACAAGATGGATGATATCTTCTTTTGGTTGATAATTATAATGGATAGTAAACAAGGTGGTGGGCGACTCTATTGTATTCAGATTTATCTCCATCTTCCCGGGTGAAGGAACATTAAGGAGTCGCTTTAACTTGTTTCTACTTTCTGAATCCACTATATGGAGAAACGATGTAACAGGATAAAAGAGGTGGGTTACCTCTTTTGAAACATCCAGGATGGAAAAGTCGCTTCTTAATTTAAAGTAGGGTACCGGTATACGATACATTATAGTAACACTCCTTTTTGGACGAAGGAAGCTTCACTCTTGTGATTATTCAACCACTCATACAGAAAGGCAGCATCTTTAGCAATGATTGTATTTTCCGTACAGCAAGAGAGGAAAGCGGCTTCTTGATGAAGACGACTTCCTACAATAATGGTTGCTTGTGGATGAATGGCTGCCAGTCTCTCGATTGTATCTTTTAGTTTCGGCAACAGGTGCCTGATGGTAATGGAAATACAGATGATTTCGGGCTGCCACTTCTTCAGACTATACTCGGCATAGTCCAAAGGGAGATTGGAACCAAGATCATATACATCCCAACCGAATTCCTCAAATAAGGAAGAAGCCATTTTAAGGCCCAAGTAATGCTCTTCTCCTTCCACACAGAAAAACATGGCCCTATTGGAAGGAGTTTTGGAAACAGGGTCCGTACCTGATAGGGTCATTTCCTTTTTTTCGAGATGATATTTAGATAAAAGAAGATCGCTTACACCGGTAGCGAGGTGCTCGTCGGCAACCGTAATTTCATTTTTCTCCCAAAGCTCGCCAATGTGGTACATGGCATCCCGGAATAGAAAATCATATATATATGGGCTATTGTAGCCCTGTTCGATTGTGTCTTTTATACTAGCCCATCCTTGAATAACATTCTTTTCAAGAAAGTGGGCAGACAGCTTTTTTGCAATTTCATGCATACTAATCCCCCTTATGGATGTCTAGTAGTTACTTACAGTATACTATATTTTAGGGAAATCGATAGACGTCAAGTTTTAGTGGCACGTTGCTAATTCCTAAAAAGTCTGATTATTTCCTTCAAATGATATATACAGGGTGCGAAAAATATTTTATGCTAGTACTATTATAAGAATAGCAAAGGGAGTGCTCATTTGAACTATCAACCAAGTGTACAGGAAACCTTCACATTAATCAAAGAGCTTGTTTCCATTCCAAGTCCTTCCGGTAATACCGGCAAGGTAATCAACTTTGTGGAAAATTTTCTGCAAGAATATGGAGTGGAAACAAGAAGAAATCGAAAAGGCGGCCTTCTTGCCACCATCAAAGGTACAAACGAGAGGGAGCATCGGATGCTGACGGCCCATGTGGACACATTAGGTGCGATGGTCAAGGAAATCAAATCAAATGGAAGGTTAAAACTTACCATGATCGGGGGCTTTCGCTGGAATTCCGTAGAAGGGGAATACTGTGAGATTGAAACATCAGGAGGCAAGGTTTATACAGGCACCATTCTCATGCATCAGACATCTGTTCATGTCTATAAAAATGCTGGGGAGGCAGCCAGGAATGATGAAAACATCGAAGTGCGGATTGATGAAAAAGTATCCACACGAGAACAGGTGAAAGCGCTAGGAATAGAAGTCGGAGATTTTGTCTCATTTGATCCTCGTGTACAAATGACGGAAAGCGGATACATAAAATCCAGACATTTAGATGATAAAGCAAGTGTAGCCATCTTGCTTAATATGATCAGACATATTCAAACCGAGAAAATAACTTTGCCATACACAACGCATTTCCTTATTTCCAATAATGAAGAAATCGGTTATGGAGGGAATTCCAATATCACTCCTGAAACGGTCGAGTATCTTGCCGTGGATATGGGGGCATTGGGAGATGGTCAATCCTCCGATGAATACACAGTTTCAATCTGTGTGAAAGATTCCAGTGGGCCGTATCACTATGGCTTGCGTAAACATTTGGTGGAGCTCGCACAAAAAAATGAAATAGGATATAAAGTTGATATCTATCCATTTTATGGGTCGGATGCATCTGCTGCGATCCGTTCCGGACATGATATTATTCATGGACTGATTGGGCCTGGAATCGAATCGTCCCATGCTTTCGAGCGGACACACGAAAGCTCCGTTCTCAACACACAGAAGTTGATTTATCATTATCTATTGTCTGAGATGGTGAAATATTGACTCAAACAAAGAGCAGCCGAGTAGGCTGTTCTTTGTTGTTCCTAAGTAAAATACTCAATTCGGGCTTGTGGGAAATAGGAATGAATGTATTGGGATAAGGTATCCTTGATTTCTGTAGCCTCATCCTTGGTATAGACATATTTGCCAATTCCGTAACGTCCCCATTTATATTGCCGTTTTGCTTCATCCAGTTCCAATTTGGTCATAGGATAATTCTGTTGGATTACGCGTTTCGCGGGCTTGGTGAAACGGTGCTGGATCAGTTCAAAGGTTAAATCCTCAGTAGCGTGAGCCGGCAGCTTATCATATAACTTTTGGAACAAGGTTTTATAGCCGTCCTGCCAGCCTTCATGCAAGTAGATGGGGGCAACGATGAAGCCAAGTGGATAATCGGCGCCAGCCACTTTTGCGGCGGCTTCGATTCTTAAATCGAGAGAAGAAGTCCCTGGTTCAAAATTCTTGATTACATAGTCGGCGTTGACACTAAACCGAAATCTCGTTTTCCCCTGATGGTCAGCATCAAGCAGGTGGTCGACATGGTGGAATTTGGTAACAAAACGAAGTTGCCCATGCTCCGATCTTCCGAAATATTCAATAGCCCTTTTTAACGAATGGGTGAGATGGTCAATTCCTACGATATCCGATGTACATGATGCTTCAAATCTTGTTATTTCGGGTGCCCGTTCCTTCATGTAATTATCTGCAGCATCAAATATTTCATCCAGATTTACATAGGTACGAATATATGGCTTGCTGCCCATAGTTGTTTGCAAATAGCAATAATGGCAATGGCCCATACAGCCTGTTGCAAAAGGGATGGCATATTCAGCAGATGGTTTGGAAGAATCAAACTTCAAGGTCTTTCTTACTCCGACAACGAGCGTAGATTTAGCAATACGATACTTTTGAAAATCATTATCCCCCGGCAAGTTCCGTATCTGGTTATGGGAAGTAGTCTCCCTGATTTCCAGCCCCATCGCTTCAAATTTCTGCTTTAATTCTCTTCCAAGCTCGTATTCCAATGCTTTAGGTTCAATATAGACCAGTTGAGGAACAAATGGTTTCAAAAAAACACCTCCTAATCATATGTAGGCCCAAAATAGTCATTATACATAGCTTCTGCATCAGCCAAAGACTTGAAAAAGACAAACTCATCTGAAAGCGGATAATAGGTATCATATAAAAATAAAGCTAATTGACTTGAATCGTGCGGATCAGGAACCACTTGCGCTTCCTGCAAGGTTGCTACATTTTGGGTATGTGGGTTTCGATAGAAAAGATAAACTGAGTCGCCGACCGTTACATCAGCAGAATTGGACGGTTGAGGTATTTCCATGGTCTTCACCTTCTCGAATAAATTCTCTACTATTGTTTATTCTTTTTTGAGCGCCACCAATTATTCTTGAGAAATAATGTCAAAGGGCTATTAATTTAAAATTATAAATTCTCGAAACTTTTATAGATTACAATCGTCTATTATTTAAAAGGGATATTTTGGGGGTAATGTTATTGAATAACGTGGATTTAAGACCTAAGCCTAGGTCTGCACTCAGAATTTGGCTAGGAACTCAATTCTACATAGCAAAACGATGGGTGGAGTGGAAAACGGATTCTATCAGGTACGCTGATTATCAGACAGATGAATTGCTGCCATACCTATCTTTTAAACATTCCACTCCCACCTTAAGAAAGTTAAAGAATGTGGATATGTGGTATCAGCACAATAAAGTGATCAATCTGCGCATTGCTGTACAAAAATTAAGCGGTATTGTACTGAAGCCTGGAGAAACCTTTTCCTATTGGAAGCTTATCGGAAAGCCAACCAAAGAGAAAGGGTATGTGGATGGAATGGTGTTATTTTACGGAAAGTTCAAACCCGGTGTAGGTGGTGGACTGTGCCAACTTTCCAATTTGATATACTGGATGACATTACATACTCCTTTAACAGTGACCGAACGCTATCGTCACAGTTTTGATGTGTTTCCCGACTCAAGACGAACACAGCCTTTTGGAAGTGGGGCAACCTGCTCCTACAATTACTTGGATCTGCAGATTCGAAATGATACCAATCAGCCTTTTCAACTTCTTGTCATGGTCAAGGGGGACCAATTGGTCGGAGAATGGAGGATGGCCAATCCACCACTTGTCAGCTATAAGGTGTATGAAAAAGATCATCGAATAACTCCTGCATATTGGGGAGGCTATCTTCGCCATAACATCATTCATCGAAAAGTATCAAACTTGCAGGGGATGGAGGTGGATGATCAGTATGTAACGGAAAATCATGCTATCATGATGTATGAACCGTTGCTTGAAGCATCCGAAAACAGCGGTTAAATCTACTGCAAGGTGTGAATAAGTAAATGATTAAATTGCCGAAAGAAGCAAAAGACCAAATGATCAGCAGTATCCAGACCTATTTCGAATTGGAGCGGGATGAAACTATTGGCGAGCTCGGAGCGGAAATGCTCGTTGATTTTTTTGTGAAAGAGATAGGGATCTACTATTATAATCAAGGTGTGGCTGATGCCAAGCTGATGGTCGAGCAAAGATGGTCAGCTGTGGAAGAGGACCTTGAAAGTTTGAAACGTTCAACGAGATCGAAAAGGTAATAAGGTTAAAAGCCCTTCACTGACAATAGTGGAGGGCTTTTTTGAATGTGCTATGAATAATTAAGCCTTTCCGCAGAGAGTTCAAAAGTTTCACATCTGAACAAAAGTGGAAATAAAACTATAGGTGGTGACGAATATGAAGACGAATGTATTGGTGATTGGAGGAGGGGTAGGAGGTTTAACGGTCGCTCTCAAGCTTGCAAGGTGCGGCATAGGAGTAACTCTGGTGGAGCAGATGAAGGGAAGCCCCCACCTATATAAAGGAGAGCTCGTCCAACCAAAGACTTTGCAAATCTTTGACAGTATCGGCCTTTTACCACCTGTATTGGATGCGGGGCATATCATTAACAAAATAGATCTGGTCGAAAGAAAAAAAACGGTAGATGTTAACATGGAAGAATTGCCATTTCAATCAATGAGCTATAACATTCTGCCAAAACCATACCAACATGCTCTTATGATTCCTCATGAAACATTAAAAACCATACTGCTCGAGGAAGCGGAGAAACATCCATCTTTCAAGTATATTCAGCCGGGGAGGTTTATGGGATTTGAAAATGGTCTGGCAAAAGTTAAGCTCGCCAAGGAAGAGGTTTTTATTGAAGCTGATTACTATGTGAGTGCCGAAGGAAGAAAGTCGAAGGTGCGAGATTACATGAGGCTGCGCCGGAAAGAAAAGAAATATGATCATCATTTTTTGACTGTAACCTTTCCAAGACCCAAAAGCCTTACGGAAGGAAAAATAATCTCAACCGACCGGACTTTCCTAGGACTCTTTCCGCTTCCAAACAACATGGTGAGGTCTGTTTATCTGATTCCAAAGGGTTCCTATAAAACAATGATAGAGGAAGGTTTGGAATCTTTTTATGAAAAATACTTAGAACTGTGTCCATCATTGGATGGGTATGTGCAAAGAATAGAATCATGGAAACAGATACAACTGATGATTCCTGTTCACTATCATGTTTCCAGCTATGTAAAAGATAATATCGTTTTATTGGGAGATGCTGCTCACAGTGTCCATCCCATGGCTGGTGAAGGAATGAACCTTGCTATCCAGGATGGGGATGTGATCGGAGAGCTTTTCTGTTGGATGTATGAACATAACCGCCATTCAAGCGAACTTTTATCATTATACGAAGAAGTAAGAATGCCGCGTGTTCATCATATTCTAAAACTGAGTCATTTATCTGCGCTTGCCTACTCCCGGCCTTTGCGCTCGTTGGTATCGTGGAGAAAGAAAGTGATGGACCAGCTTACAAATGACCCTGTGCTTCATATTAAGCATATGCTGAACATTTCCGGATTGGGTATTTGGAAGGAAACCATCATCGATAGGGCCATTCAGTCGGGAGTGGCCCCAAAAAGAAAAGAAGAGATGGATTTTCACTTGGATAAGCGTCATCTATTTACAAAAAAGGATGATTATCCTTGGAGGGACATGGAGGAGGAAGTCAAGGGATGATAAGTGAATATGTTCGCCTATTTAAAGCAAGAGGATATATGAAGAGAAATCTGCCTTTTTTATATAGTTGGCATGCATATGTAGGCTATGAGCTGGACTTGTACGAAGCCTTTAAAAAGCCAAAAACAATAACTGAAGTTGCACAGGAATTCTCCCTGAAGGAGGATCTCCTTGTCAGATGGGTGGAAGTAGGTGGAGTGATCGGCTACTTGAAGCAGCGCTCCAAACAGAGATATCAGACGGTAAAGCGCTTCATGGTACCTTCGAGCAAGAATAACCCAAGATCGACAGGCGTACTACTGAAGGAAATGATGGAGCTTCATATTCCAACCCTTATTAAGTACCCGAAAATGATGCAGGAGGATCAAAAAGAGAGTTTTAACCAGGATAAGCATGGAATGGTGGTAGCACAAACCTCTTCTTTATTAGAACAGTTGGCTGTACCTAGAGTAATGAAGGTTATGAAGAAAGCAAACCCAAAGCGTGTAGTGGATGTGGGTTGTGGAAGCGGTGGATACCTGCTGAAGCTGTCGAAAAAATTCCCAAAGGCGGAGATGCTTGGAATAGAGTTGAACGAGGATGTTGCAAAGGAAGCAAAAAGAAATTGCATGGAGCAGGAACAAATAGAGATACTCTGTAATGATGTGCAGGAATGGAGCCCAGAGTCGAAAGTTGATTTTGTCATGTTGAATAATATTCTCCATTATATCTCCCCAAAAGATAGAACCACTCTATTTAAAAATATCGATGAGTGGTTGAACCGCAAAGGAACTCTTTCCATCGTGACGCCGATCCATAACTCCAAGCATGGGGGACAGTTCTCAAGTGTATTTAACAGCTTCTTTACTGCGTTTGATAATCTCTATCCCCTTCCATCAGAGGATGATTTGGAAGAACTGGCTCGACAAGCGGGTCTAAAAGTGGAAAAAATGAAGCCTGTCATCAAAGAAGGTGGCTGGTATCAGATTACTCTCACTAAAACTAAATAGTAGATTGATAGGTTCTGCGGAGAATGAAAAACTCTCCGCAGACCATTTTTTTTTTGGTTGGAAAACCCTATGATAGAAGAGTATTCCTTAATATTCTAATATAAGGAAACTTTGTAACAATCCCTTAATATACCCGTTACTCATGTAATGAAACTGTTATTCCACTGTTCTTTTAATCTAGCAATATCATGATATGATTGTAAGCATTGAGTCAGAATACATAGGAGGTATTTCGTATGAAGAAAACCATGTTTTCATTGGTAACAGCAGCGGCCCTTGCAGGTACGTTCGGTCTAGGTTCAAATGCCTCTGCTGCAGAAGTAACAGTAAAAAAAGGTGATACTCTTTGGGATATCGCAAAGTCAAATAACATAACAGTTCAAGAATTAAAAGACTGGAACAATCTATCCGGTGATCTGATTCATCCGGAACAAGGTTTAAAAGTGGCTTTATCCGAACGCTACAAAATTGTAAAAGGTGACACACTTTGGGCGATTTCCCAAAACTATGATGGAATCTCTTATCAGCAGCTAGCTCAATGGAACTCCATTGAAAATCCTGATTTAATCTATGCAGATGATGAATTAATTATCTATACAAAAGGAAATCCGAATCCTGAACAAACGGAAGTGCCAGCTGAAGAGCCAGTAACAGAGGCACCAGCAGAGGAAGCACCTGTTGAGGAGCCAGCAGAAGAGGCACCAGCCGAAGAGCCAGTAACAGAGGCACCAGCAGAGGAAGCGCCAGCCGAAGAGCCAGTAACAGAGGCACCAGCAGAGGAAGCACCTGTTGAGGAGCCAGTAGAAGAGGCACCGGCAGAAGAAGCACCAGCTGAAGAGCCAGCAGAAGAAGATGAAGCTGCTGACAAGGAAGTTGTCAAGGAGCTTACAGTAACCGCTACTGCTTATACCGCATCCTGTGAAGGTTGCTCAGGGATTACTGCAACAGGTATCAACTTACTTGAAAATCCAGACATGAAGGTTATCTCCGTTGATCCAAATGTCATTCCTTTAGGTTCAAAAGTATGGGTTGAAGGCTATGGAGAAGCGATTGCTGGAGATACTGGTGGAGCAATCAAAGGCAACAAGATTGATATCTTCATTCCGGACAAGCAAGATGCTATCAACTATGGTGTCCAAGAAGTACAAGTAAAAGTATATAAATAATAGATTTTCAGAGGCTGCCCGCATTGGGTGGCCTTTTTGTGTTGAATGAAGGACAAAATTGTATGGAAGGGTGCTTGAAAAGTCCATCAAGAAGTGGATGAAGGACCTTTTCATAATGAAGGAGGCTCGAAAGGTCCATCATGCAAACTTCCTTCAAAAAAAACTCTTCCAAGAATTACAACTCTCAAGTAAAATATGAGAATATTCTTTTAGGTTGGAATTTTCTAACCTTGTATAGGAGGAAGAGAAATGATTCGACAACTAACGGAAGCAGATCATGAAATCTGCTACGACCTAGTGAAGGAACAAGCTGCAGAGAATTTATTCATTTTAGGTGATATCGAAGCGTATGGCTATGAACAGGATTTTCAAAAGCTATGGGGGGACTTCGACGAGAACGGAGAACTGCATGCGGTCCTGCTAAAATACCAGGAAAATTTTATCCCTTACGCAAAGCCGCAGATAAATTTTGATGCGGAGGGTTTTGCTCAAATTATGCTTCAGGACCCGGATTTCACCATGATGTCTGGCCTTAAAGACATCACGGAAAGATTGGAGCCATTCTTAAATGGCCGACTTAAGCGCAAAAGAGAGACCTATTATGCGAAATGCACCAAACTGAATTCTTCCACAACGGAAAATGTGCCAACGACAGATGTGTACCTTGCTGTCCCTGAGGATGCGGAGGAACTGGTGGAGCTGCTGAATGGCGTTCCGGAATTCAGCGACTCCATCATTACGGTCGAACGAAAGCGCAGGGGGATTGAGAAAGGGTTATCTCGATCTTACTTTATAAAAGAAGATGGAAGAATGGTTTCTACTGCTTCCACTACAGCCGAAAATTCCTTATCAGCAATGGTTGTCGGTGTTGCGACCCTGCTTGACTATAAGAAAAAGGGGTATGCCACGCAATGCATGGTAAAGCTTTGTCATCAATTACTCCAGGAGAGGAAAGAATTGTGCCTGTTTTATGATAATCCAGCAGCGGGAGCCATTTATAAGCGAATCGGTTTTCAGGATATCGGCTTATGGATGATGTATTCATATAATAAAATGAAGGGCTGAAACTATTCATTCGTTTTGAAGGAAGTTTATCAATTTCTCATAGTGGAATATAAGAAATACTATGAAAAAATTGTTGTGATAGGATGAAGTGTCTTGAAGAAAACGAATGTTATGATGAAATGGCTGAATAGTGGTTATTTAAGAGAAAAATGGGTTGCCATTTTTCTTGTTTTGCTTGGTATGATAGTCAGTGTGTCAGCCGGGGGCTTATTTCTTGAACTGGCAGAAGAGGTCCTGGAGGAGGAAAAGTTTGCGTTCGATCACGCGATCATGACCTTCCTTCGATCACATGAATATGATTTGGTATTTTCGAAAATGAAAATCATTACAGAAGCTGGCTCGGTATGGTGGATTGCTTCTGTTACTGCTATTACCGCAGTATTCCTCTGGTTTTATAGGAAGGATAGATGGGGTGTCCTGTTTTTCATCATTGCAAATGGTGGTGGAGGACTTCTCGTCCTTCTGTTGAAACATGTGTTTCAACGTCCTCGTCCCTCCTTAAATCCGGCCTATGATGGGAATGGATTCAGTTTCCCAAGCGGCCATGCTACAGGGAGTATCATCCTTTATGGCTTCATGATATATTTGATAGCTAGGGAAAGAAAACTTATTATCGGTAGAGTCGCTGCTATTATTGGATTGCTGTTTCTTATAATCTTTGTGGGATTTAGCAGAGTCTATTTGGATGTCCATTACCCGAGTGATATTCTGGGAGGGTTTGCCGTTGGAACGATATGGCTGTTATTTTGTCTTTTTTCCTTGGAAGTTTCTAAGATAAAAGGAAAGCGAGCTTTTATAGGCAACTTGATTTCTCATAGAAATTGAAAAAGACGACAGGCATGTCATCATACCCCTGTCGTCTTTTTCATTTGGATTTTCTTCTCTTGTTCTACTTGCTCCATGTACTTGTCCAGCAAAACCTCTTGGTCATTGGTTTCATATTTCTTCTCCAGAACCGGTATCAATTTTTCCCATGTAAGGGTTTGTTTATATAGCTCGCGATCGAATTCATGATTCAATTCCGTTAAAGAAAGCTTCAATGCATCTGCAAATGCTTTTTGCTGAGGTATTTCACTTTGGTCCGGCCCTGCTGTTATCCACTGATCCAGTTCTTCTTCAGATACCCTCATATCGTATTTCTCTTCTGCCACAGTTATCCAGGCTTGGTTTTCTGCCTGATTTTCCTTGGCTATCTTCAAAGCCTCATCTGGTGTAAAATCCCTTTTATTGGATAGTTTCTCATCACCTAAAGCTCTTATCACCCATTTTTCCAAAGTTTTATCCTCTAGATCCATAGCTAGGGCACGCGCCACCACATCTTCAAAAATAAATACATATTCCCCGTAGTTGAGTTCAGTATTAGCAAAAAAATTATCTAGCGGGGCATCGGTAGTAGGTTCATTTTGTTCCTGACATCCTATTAATAATAGTAGAAAAATGACGATAATAAAGATAGTTGATTGTTTTTTCATGTACGCTCACCTGTTGTTTTTCTTTTATCCTACCAAGAAACAGGAAGATGAGCAAAAAGAAACCTATTAATTAAGAATGAAAGGGAGTGATTTCCTTGTTAAAATATATGTTGAATCTATTATTTATTTTAATATTAGGCCTAGTGGGATATCATTTTTTCGATTTTATCGATGAAGGATCGCTTTTTTCCTCTACCACATTAGCTTCTGTACAGGAAATCGAGCATAAGGAATATGAGAAAAGTGTTGACTACCAGCCTGATCGCGAGGTAACCACGTTAGAGACATTAAGCGTCCAGCATAGCTATCTTAATGATATTACAGGATGGGGAGGCGTAGAAACGACGAACATCCGTAATCTGATTACCTCTGACGAGTGGAAGGAACTTAAAGCTGCTGTAAATTGGATGAAAACAGAAGGATTTGCCCCATCCAAGATACTCAATGATATGGAAAATGCCCATGGATTTATTTTGCTAGTTGAAAGGGAGGGTGACAGAACGGCCCTTCGTTACCTCCACCGAATTTTTCATGACCTAGATGTGACATTAAATGAAGTGACGGAAGAAGAGGGTGATACAACTATTTGGGGTGTCACACATGCATTTGGAAATAACCGCGATATAAGAAAAGCAAATAACCATTTAAAAAATAATTTCTGAGGAAGGCGGCAAGTTTAACGTCTTCCTTTTTTTAGTTTGAAAAGTTTGAAAAATTAGATAAAATATAAAGGTTTTTGTCCTTCTTTGTAGAAATAGTAATGTGTTGAAAGGAGAGAAGGAGGAATCATAGTGAAAATCACAGAATTTATGGGGAATAAGGTATGTACCCTTATTATGGAATCCGATGGTCATAAAGTGAAAATTGAGTTTATGTATTCAGAACATCATCCAGAAATTCTTGACTATAGCTTTCGAATCAATGGCAATCCTTCCTTGCAGACAAGAAACAGAGTAAACGACTTGGCGGAAAAGAAAATGCATGCCCTTTTCTTTGAACTTACACAAAATGTGATTTAAGTGACCCTTCTATGGAGGGTCTTTTTTATGGCTTTTTCTACAGATTTTGTAGGACTAATGCTTGTTTGCATTCACAGAAAAATGAGATAATGAGAATGAAGGGAAGGGGTATTTGAATATGAGCATAACTATTGAGGAATTGAAGAAGTGGGATAGCGAGGATGAATTAAAGGGATATCGCAAAGAATTTTACATAAATGAAAATAGCATTTATCTTGATGGCAATTCACTTGGATTATTGTCTAGAAGGGCGGAACATGCATTGCTGGACATGCTTGATTCATGGAGGGATCTGGGTATCGACGGATGGATGAAAGGGGATAATCCTTGGTTCTATTTTGCTGAGAACTTGGGAGAATTGAGTGCGCCACTGGTTGGAGCAAAAAAGGAAGAAGTCATCGTAACGGGATCCACGACAGGTAATTTGCATCAGCTTCTTGCCACATTTTATGAACCAAAGGGGCTTAGAACAAAAATTGTTGCTGACGTATTGAATTTCCCTTCTGATATCTATGCCATCCAAAGTATGTTGAAATTGAAAGGGTGCGACCCAGCAGAACATCTCGTCCAAGTGGAAAGCAGGGATGGGAGGCTTTTAGATGAGCAGGATATTTTAGCCTCATTGAACAAAGAGGTTGCCTTACTCATTTTGCCGACAGTCCTGTACCGTAGCGGCCAATTATTGGATATTCAAAAAATTACACACGAAGCACATAAACAAGGAATATTAGTGGGGTGGGATGGCTGTCATTCAGTTGGTGCGATTCCTCACCAGTTTCATGAGTGGAATGTCGATTTTGCCTACTGGTGCAATTATAAATATTTGAATTCAGGTCCCGGAGGAGTGGGAGCGCTCTTTGTTCATGAAAGGCACTTTGGCAGGACACCTGGTCTAACAGGATGGTTTGGTTCCAAGAAAGAAAAGCAATTTGACATGGAGCATCATTTTACTCCTGCAGAGGCGAGTGGGACTTATCAGATTGGTACCCCGCATATTTTCAGTATGGCACCCCTACTGGGTTCACTTAGAATGTTTGATGAGGTCGGAATGGAGAAAATCCGAAAAAAATCGCTGCATCAAACAAGAATCCTGATGAACCTTATTGAACAAGAGTTGTCGGAATACAATTTTATCATTGCAAATCCAACAGATGACCGCTATCGTGGAGGACATGTCAGTCTGGAACATCCGGAAGCTGCAAGGATATGCAAATCTTTGAAGGAGCATGGAGTGGTCCCTGATTTCAGAAAACCCTCCATTATCCGGTTGGCACCTGTTGCACTATATACAACATATGAAGAAATTTATCAGATGGTCGCCATTCTAAAAGGTATTATGCAGGAGAAGCATTACGAAAAATACTCAAATGAAAGAGAAGTAGTAGCCTAGGAGGATCAAGATGATCATATACGATATTTCACGGACGCTTCATTCCAAAACACCAACATGGCCTGGGGATACACCATTCTCCTATTCCTTGAACTGGACAAAAGAGGAGACGGGATCGGTTAATGTGGGGAGCATTGAAATGAGTGTTCATACGGCTACTCATGTGGATGCACCTTATCATTTTGATGAGAATGGAGCAAAGCTCAACCAGCTTGAACTGTCTGTATTTATGGGTCCGGCAATTGTATTGAAAGTGTCCAAGCTAAAGGGGCTAGACCATGGGAAGCTGAAAGAATTGTTAAAAGGACATGAGAAGAAACGTGTTCTATTTAAAACTGATTCATGGGAGGATGAATCAGCCTTTCCTGGGAGTATTCCCTCTTTGAATCCTGAAGCAGTAGCTGTGTTAAAAGAACTGTCTGTTCCATTAATTGGAGTAGATCTCCCGAGCGTAGATCAGCTGGATAGTAAAGAGCTTGCCATACATCATCTTCTTCATGAAGCGAACATCGCCATTTTGGAGGGAATTGATCTAAGGAACGTAAAGGAAGGCGAGTACGAGTTGATTGCACTGCCTTTAAAAATAGCCAGTGCAGATGGCAGTCCTGTAAGAGCGGTGCTTGTTAGCAGATAGTTACATTAGATGACCTCGGAAAAGAAAAGTGTCCGAGGTCATTTTTTATGGTCGGAATTAATTGATTATTCCTGTCCCATTTATTTTTACACTTACCTTAGGAATGATTTCAATAGTTGGATAGGTCTCCCTCCATTTTAACTTCTCCCAGGTCGAATGGTGGTGGACTCGAAGCTCTTCTCCGATTTTTAGAACATCACTATTGGCTTCCTGGATCGTTGCGATGATGGGTTTGGATTTCTCTTCGATTATTGCAGCAGCTTTATCCGCCAGCTTGTCCACCTTTTGTTTGTCTAGAGGACCGTTTTTGGGGTATTCAGCAATCGAGGTGCTTAACTTTAAATGCACCACAATCTTTATGGAATCAGGAGATTCTGCCTCGATTTTTATAGTGGGTTTAGACTTATTAATATTTAAAGTCATGTACTGGTTTCTTACAATCTTTTCATCCTCATGTACCTTAAGGACCATTTGAGTTTTTTTCCCTTTATAACCTGCCATCAACAGTAATATTGTCGCATCAGTAGGGGGCAGAATATCCCCGGTAAAGACTTTACCGCTGATTAGTCCGACTCCGCTAACCTGTATATCATGCGGTTCTATTCTCTCGATAACAGGTAAAATAAAATCTGATGCAGGGTCAAACATTATGGGACAAATCGATTGGACAGTTTCATTTGCGATAATGGTATTTTCTTCGCCATTTTCCAAAAGGTCGGTTACAGCTTCGGTCAGCAATGTTTCTTTAATGGTCCCCATATCGATAACATTGAAAGCATCACCTTTTGTGATGGCAAGTTTTGCTCCAAGTGGTGCTCTTGGATCTCGGTATAGAATATCAAGAATGGAGTATAGATCCTCTCTTGCCAGATCTTCCCCGATTAGATATACCCTCATCTTGCTGGGAGAGAACTCACCAGGTATTTTCCTATCCAGTTCCAACCGCGTATCCCTCAGTGTAATGCCTGAGGCCTTTACAATAGCAACTGTCGCCTCTCCAGGTTCACCGCCGATGCTGACTTTCTTTGTTTCCCTTATTGCAATCGAGGAAAGTATTTCGTCGTTTTCCCCTTTATCAAGTCCAACCGTAAACACAAGCTTTAAATCTTTTAGTAAACGCTGGTCCCAGCAGGAAGTAAGAAGCAGAAGACAGAAAATCATGGTAGTGGTGACGGAAAGCTTACGTAGACCTGACATGTTTTTTCTCCTTTCCGGTTTTTTTCTTGAAAAATCCAAAAATCAAGAAGACTATTGGGAAGAAAAAGACAAATGAATAGATGATGTATTGGAATAACGAGTCTATCTTTTGAATAACGAATTTATCCTGCAAAAAGAACCCAGAGATAAAAATAGGAACAACAATAATTGGTACAAAAGTGGAATGCGACTCAGCGTGAAACAGCTCCTTCAGTCCTTTGCTGGCTTGGTACAAATAGATGATAAACGAATTTGTCATCGGTATGACCCATATGGATAAAAAAATCAAGTCAAGCCTTTCAATAATCTCAAATGATATGGCCTTTAGCATATAGAGCACCGGCTCAGGCACTAATGTCATTTCCACCGGGCTAAAAATAATCAAGCTTGTGAAAACGAGAAAGGTGTAGATGGATATGGTAGTGACGTTCGCTAAAGTAAGTGTTTTGAATGTTTTCTTTTTTTCCTTTAAGAGTGGATAAACCATCAGGATAATTTCAAACCCAGCCAAGGCGATAAGTACATCTTTTACTGCTATGAAGATGTTTTTAATACCACCATCCCCGACCGGCAGTATATATGATAAATTTGCATCGCGATATACGGTTGATACTAATAGGATGAAAAATAGAATAACACCAGTGGACAAACTGAAAAATCTGGCAATCGTTAATATGTTATCTGTAGCCAGGTATACCGCTACAATGATAATCAATATATAAATAATCCAGAATGGGGTCAAAGTGAGAATCCATTTATTGATGAGACCTGTTTGCAGGACTGCAACAAGTGCTGCTACAGCAGTAAAGTAAAGGATATAGGCAAAAATCAGAATCGAGCCAATGAACCTTCCAAACAGATGCTTCATGATTTGATAAATGTTTTTCTCAGGAAACCATCTAGATATAGTGAGAAAAATAAGCAACCATATCTGTAAGACAATGCCTGCAAGTATCGTAGAAATCCAGCCGTCCCCTTTTGCTGTACTATGGACAGCAAATGGGAGGGATAGAATTCCGACACCCATTTGCGACTGAATGATAATAAAGTAAAGCTGACCTTGGCTAATTGATTTCTCACTTGCCTTTAGCATAAAAAATCTCCTCAGTATCTCGTCTTTTTCTTCATTTTTGGTTGTGTGTCACTTGGTCGGGATTTGAATAGTGGCAGTGGGGTCCTGATAATGGTATCCCTCATTTCCGAAAATCTTAATGTGGAAAATGGTGCGAAAAATGGTGTCCCGAATGATTCCAATTTGCACAAATGGATAAGTAAAAACATGAAAAAGATACTCATTCCAATAAAACCGAATAGTGACGCCAAAATCATGAATGGAAATCCAAGCAATCGGATGGAAGAACCCATTTCAGAGATTGGAACAACGAATGAAGAAATGGCAGTGATTGCTACAACAATAATCATCGTATTGGATACCAGATTTGCTTCTACAACGGCTGTTCCGATTACAAGCCCTCCAACCACTCCGATAGTCTGAGCAATGGGGTTTGGAAGCCTGATTGATGCTTCACGCAAGATTTCCAACGTTATTTGCATTGCCAGCGCTTCTACGAGTGGAGGATACGGTACATATTCCAGGGAAGATTTAATGGAAACCACAATCTCCGTTGGCAGCACTTCATAATGGTAGGAAACAATCGCTATATAGGTTGCGGGAAGTGCAATTGTTATCAGGAAACCGATAATTCTTAAAAACCTGATAAAAGAGCCGAAATACCATCTGCTATTATAATCATCCGGCGACTGGAAGAAAGAGAAAAATGTAACAGGTGCTATCAAAGCGCTCGGGCTATTATCTGCAATAATAGCAATCCTGCCATCCATGAGATTTGCTACTGTTCTGTCAGGTCTCTCTGTACTTAACAGCGTGGGAAATATCGATACATTATCGCTGATATTTTCCTCAATATGCCCTGGTGCAAGAATGAAGTCTGTATCAATGTCGGATAGACTCTTTTCCAGGTTGCCGACGGTTTTCCCGTTTGCTAAATGATCTAGATAAATCATTGCCACTTTTGTATGGGAGTCGTTGCCGATTGAAAAATATTTGATTTTTAATTTTGGGTTTTGAAGCCTTTTTCGTATCAGATAGATATTGGTACTTAATGTTTCGACAAAGCCTTCATGTGCGCCGCGAATAATGGTCTCGCTTCCGGGTTCAGTGATGTTTCTTTCAGTCAGCAGCTGTGACTGAAAGATCATCGCAAGAGAGTTATTCCTTTGTAACAGGATGGAATTCCCTTCCAAGAGGAATTTCGAGATTTCCTTAATGCTGCTTGTTTCTTTGATAAATGCCTGAGGAAGCAATTTCTTAATATTGTCCGCTTCGCTGACATGAATGGGTTTTACTATCTCTTGCTCAATTATTTTCCTTTCTGTAATACTTTCTATGTAAATAAGAAACGCATCCTTATCCTGATAGGGGGTATAATCCACGACGAAGTCTTCTGAATGGACAAACGCTTCCCGTAGAATCATGATATTCTCATCAAGATTTGTGGAAAGCACCCCAGTCGCTTCCTGTTGTGTCATGAAAATTACACCTCCAATTTTACTAAACTACCCAATTACTATATTTTCCTGAGTACATGAAATATTTATGCATTACTTCCAATATTCTTTTGTTATACTTGACCTATTATGTGAACGGTAGGGGTTATGGAATGGATAAGAATGTTTCCCTAAAGGTATCTGTCAGAAAGCTTGTGGAGTTTGTAGAGATGGGCGGCAGCATAGACTCTCGCTTTGTTGGAACAAATATCATGCAAGAAGGGACAAAAACCCATCAGAGGCTTCAGGACAGCCGTGGAGAAGATTATGAAAAAGAAGTGCATCTGTCTATCGACTATAAATATCAATCTCTTCTTCTTCAGATTGAAGGTAGATGCGATGGAATATATCGTAATGAAAAAGAAACAATTATCGAAGAAATTAAGACAACTTCAAGAGAGCTGTCCAATTTGACAGAAGAAGATTTTCCGACATACTGGGCCCAGGTTAAGATGTACGCTTATATTTATGGCAAACAGCAGGAGCTTGAAAATATTTCTGTGCATCTCCTCTTTGCCAAACGGGACAGCCAGGAGGAGAGGCTTTTCAAAAAGACCTATTCCTTGGATGAACTGGAGGACTATGTGGAAGGCATTGTATTGGAATATATGAACTTTATGGGGACCATATTTGACTCTGAACAACAAAGAAATGAGAGCTTGAAACAGCTGTCTTTCCCGTTTCCAAGCTACCGTGTGGGGCAAAAGGATTTAGCCAAAGCGGTATTTAAAACTATTAAGGAAAAGAAGCGACTTTTCGCACAAGCTGCCACCGGGATAGGGAAGACAATCTCAACCATCTATCCCACCTTGCTTGCCATCGGAGAAAAAGAGTGCGAGAAAATGATTTATCTTACCGCCAAAACGGTTACAAGGCAGGTGGCGGAAGGAGCTTTTCAACTTTTAATTGAGAACGGTTTGCACCTGAAGGTAGTCACCATAACTGCAAAGGAAAAGATCTGCTTTCAGGAAGAGGTTCGCTGTCAAAAGGAGTTCTGTCCTTTTGCCGATGGCTATTATGACAGACTTAAAGATGGCCTGAAAGACATTCTGGCCAATGAGCTGATCATGAACCGACAGGTAATCGAGGCATATGCCCACAAGCATAAACTTTGTCCTTTTGAATTTTCCCTCGACATTGCGATGTATGCAGATGCCGTTATCTGTGACTATAATTACTTCTTTGATCCAAAAGTAAGGATGCAAAGATGGAGTGAGTTCCATAGGGACACCATCGTCCTGATTGATGAAGCACATAATCTTGCAGACCGCGCCAGGGAGATGTACTCTGCGTCTATTTCCAAATCGATGTTCCTGCAAACAGGCAGAATCATGAAAAATATAGACAAAGAGCTTTATAGAAGTCTTAAAGCGGTAAATGAAGGTCTATTGGAGTGGAAAAAAGAGCTGCTTGACAAAGATTTGTTTGTTTTATCAGAGAAACCGCACCACATTGTCGAGCTTGTGGCGGCACTGGTGGAAGAATGTGAAAGGTGGCTCAAGACTCATCCTTCAGGTGCTGGATTTGAAGAAGTACTGACTTGCTTCTATGATGGTCAGGCCTTTATCAGAGTAGCCAAAGAATACAATGTGAACTTTAAGACGATAGTCACCATTCATAAAAGTGAAGTACATGTGAAGCTCGCATGTCTCGATCCTTCTACCGTGATTAGGTCTTTAACGAAGAAGGTTTTTGCCACTGTGTTTTTCTCTGCTACGATGCAGCCGCTCGGCTATTATCAGACAGTGCTAGGCGGGGAAAAAGAGGACTATCATATTTCCATTGAATCCCCCTTCAAAAGGGAGCAGCTTGAGGTGTATGGTCATGCAGTTTCCACGAAATACCGTGATCGGGACAAATCCATCGAGCCGATTGTCAGATCGATCATTTCAACCTTTCATTCAAAGGAAGGGAACTTTTTGGTGTTCTTTCCTTCTTATGAGTATTTAATGCAGGTATATGATGCTTATATGAAAAACGATTTGCCTGACCATGTGAGGACGATTATCCAACAGCCTGCAATGACAGAAACGGACAGGGAAGTCTTTTTGACTAATTTCCATTCACGCACGGATACGCTGCTCGGTTTTGCAGTTCTCGGTGGGATATTTGCAGAGGGTATCGATCTAGTTGGAGACCGACTGAACGGAGTTGCCATAATAGGGGTCGGTCTACCCAAAATCACCTTGGAGAGAAATGTCATGAAAGAACATTTCCAGGAGCACGGCTACGACGGTTTTGATTTTGCCTATGTTTATCCCGGTATGAATAAGGTGCAGCAGGCAGGCGGTAGATTAATCCGAACCGAAAAGGATTCTGGCTTTATCTTGCTTATCGATGACCGCTACTACACCTCCAAATATCGAAGTCTGCTTCCCCCTGAATGGCAGAACTTCAAAGACCTGAGAGTTTAACAGAACAATTTTTTTAAAAAAATTCTTTTTGTATGGGTTGTTGCTTTAAGAATAGGGCTGGGCTAAAGATAAGATGTAAACATTAAACACCCTGTTGGTTTCCGTTCCAGGCGTTCGCTTTCCGCGGGCGGCCTCGGGAGCCTCCTCGGCGCTTTTGCGCCTGCGGGGTCTCCCTTGACACGCTGCTCCCGCAGGAGTCTCACGCCTTGCACTCCAACCAACAGGGGTGACTCATAGTAGAAAATTGCCTTACTAAAGATAGAAGACTTGCATTTTATCTTAATTTTTCATTTTCAAAAGGGAATTTAATTTATTTTAAGGCTCTTTCTAATAGCAAATAATGTTTAACCCGTGAGTTGATTGTAGCGGAGGACACTTGACTCCTGCGGGAGAATAGAGGGCATGGGAGACCCCACAGGCGAAGCCGAGGAGGCTCCCATCCATCCCCGCGGAAAGCAAGTGTCCGGAGCGGAAATCAACGGACTACATTTGATGTATATATTTCATCTAAAGCAACAATGAATGCGAAAACAATCTTTTAAAAAAAATTTACATTCCCTTTATGTGAAATCAATATTTCTTGGCTATGATATGGTTAAACAATTGTTGAGGGTGATGTCCCATGAAGGGAAATTTAAAAAAGGCATTGGAACAGCAAAGGGAATATTATATCAATAAGCTCCTTCTGATTGGAGTATATGACTCGCTTATATTGGATGGCATGACGACAACCGAATTAAAGGATGAATATAACTATTTTTATTATGATGTGCCTAGCAGGAAATGGAACGCAAAACGGAAAGAAAATTAAAAGAACCTAGTCTCCCGAGGAGAACTAGGTTCTTTTGATTAATTTACACTATACTCTTTTTTCAGTTCCTGCTGTGCATCTTTCCCGATATGAAGAGTCCGGGTAGGGAAGGCGATGACCACTTCTTCCTCCTCCAGAATTTCCATGATCTTGAAATTAACATCTTCTTTGACCCTCAGGAATTCTGCCCACATGACAGTACTAGTAAAGAAGTAGATGAATACATTCATGCTGCTTGCCCCAAAATTATCAAAACGGACGAGAATGGTTTCCTGATGTACTTCCGAATGGTTGCGGAGCAGCTGCTCGATTCGGCGTGTTACTGTTTCAAGTTTTTCCCTGGAAGTATCATATTGGAGTCCAAGTTCGAAAGTGATTTGACGCTTGCCCATTTTCGACCAGTTGGTGATGGGCTCATTCGAAAGCGTGGCATTTGGAACAGTAACCACTGCTTGGGCAAAGGTGCGGATTCTCGTGCTTCGGAAAGAGATATCCTCGACAACCCCCTCCACACTAGGTGTTTTAATCCAGTCACCCATAGTAAAAGGCTTTTCAGTCACGATGATGAATCCGCCTAAGAGGTTTTTGATGGATTCCTGAGCGGCAAGTGCAAACGCTAACCCTCCAAGACCAAGTCCGGCAACAAAACCGCCTACATTATAATCCCACTCTTCAAGAACAATGCTCAATGTCAATGCAATTAAAATGAAGCGTAATACCTTGGTGAAAAAAGGCATCACAATCTTATCCACTTCAAAGTCCAATTTAGTAGAAAGCTTAGAAAAAAGGACGGATGAAGAAGGGATGAAATTGAACAATCCCCATGCAATCAAGAAAATGATAGAAGAGCGCATCAGCCGAGATAATGTTGATGCCTCCATCAGTTCAAATGGAGCCGCCTTCAAAGCGAAGAACAGACCTAATATCACAAAGAAGGTACGCACCGGTTTATTAAAGGCTATGACGATGTAACTAAATAGATCGGTAGGTGTCTTTTGGGATAGCGACAGGATCATTTTGAAAAAATATTTGGTGAACAGCTTCCTCCATAAGAGAAAGAGGCACAGGATCAGAAGTGCAATACCCAGATCCAGCCAGAAATCCATATCTGTCCAGAATTCATAAGTAAATGTTTCGGTAAAGCTATTTATAAATTTGCTCAAAGGTTCAGACCTCCCATAGATCAATATGTTCGAAGTGGCATAGCTGCGAATTTCATCTTGTCTATCAATCTATTATAAAGCATTATAATACTACTTTCGGGTTCGTATTTCAATTGATAAAAACTATCTATTATTTTGAAAAATGAATATTTTTGTAGAATTCAAAATAATTTAGTGGTAGTATTTTACTATATTTATTTCGGTTTTCGTAAAGTGGGGGCTATTATGCAGATAACATGGAATATCATGAAATCGTTTCTATTTTTTCTTTTTGTTGCAATACTTCTGATATTGGCAGTCCTATTCCCTAGGTCTCCTGATATTGGGGTATCCGGAAGTGCAATGACGCTCGAGTATCGCTACGAATTTTCTTGGGAGGCCTATAGGCATAATATATCCTTGTTTTTGGATGATGTGTTAGATAGGGGGACGCTGGGTTTTACTAGATATAATAACCAGGCAGAAGAGGAAATTGGTTTACATATGGCAAGAAGCCTTAAGGTTATCATCACCGCCTTTATGATTACGATGATTTTCGGAGTGCTGAAGGGAATCTATGATTTTTATGATCGATGGGGAGGCTGGAATATATTTGGTAAAGGGCTGACCTGGATTGTTCAGTCGATTCCTGATTTCTTTTTATTAATCTGTCTGCAATGGCTGATTATCTTTTACCTCCCATCGATAAGGATCTTCGGACATGACCATTGGTACAGCTTTTTGCTGCCCGCCTTTCTGGTATCCTTATATCCGATGATGTATGTGGCGAGGATCACTTCCGCTGCCTTAAGCAATGAAAAAGGTAAGCCTTATATTCAAGTGGCAAGGTCAAAGGGACTGACCGGTAAAAAGGTGCTGTGGAAGCATATGCTACGCAACAGTCTATATCCTATATTCTCCAACCTTCCTGCAATGATGCTTTATCTCCTGTCAAACCTATTGATCGTGGAGTATTTATTGGACTACGGGGTGCAGCCTATCGGATGTTTCAGGCATTTGATGTAAGCAAGGCACTTTCAGGGAGTATGAGGTTTATCAATGAGTCCGGTCTGATCATCGGGTTCGGATTAAGCTTTATGATGATTGTATTTATTACGCAGCTTATCAGCCTTTTCGTGCTGAAGCTTGTAGAACCGAAGTAGGTGATAGATAGATGAAACGAAATTGGACGTTAATTGTGGGTAGTTCCTTTTTACTCTTTTTGGTATTGGTAACGTTGGTTGGGCCATTCTTACCCTTCATTGATACGGTACTGGAAAGCAAACGGGTCGTCTTTACGAAGGATGGTATTGAAACGGCGCCATTTGAACCCTCGGAAAAACATATTTTTGGCACAGATAGAGAGGGCCGGGATTTACTGAGTGTTATTGTTGTAGGTGGAAAGGATACGCTGCTGCTGATTCTGGGAGTTGCTTTACTGAGGTACAGCATTGCCATGCTGCTAGCATTATTGTCGATTAACAAAAAAGGTCCAGCAATCTGGATCCTGCAAGGGTGGCACCAGATTTTCTCTGCACTTCCCGTTATCTTTTCTGCAATCATCCTGTTGAATCTTCCAATTTTTGTGTTCAACGATAATCGCTTTATCTGGGCTATTATCATTCTTGCTTGCATTGAAGTTGGACGTGTCGGCACGGTTCTGCAAAACCAGTTTTATCGAATCAAGCGCACCCCATATGTGGAAGCAGGTATAACAGTAGGGGTTTCTTCATTTACATTGTTTACGAAATACTATATACCGAATGCATTACCTGAACTGACCGTTCAGTTCTTTCTGGATTTAGGGAGAATTGCGTTATTGATCGGACAACTGGGGATCTTCAGTATTTTCATTACACAGGAATTTGTTCAGCTTTCCTACGGATCCGGGGAAATTATGAATACGAGTTTCAACTGGGCCACTCTTCTGGGTGAAGCTAGAGGCGATGTCATCCGCTCGTTCTGGATTCCGTTCTTCCCGGCCTTGGCACTAGCATTTGCTGTACTGACATTCAATATTTTTGGTGAGGGTCTGAGAAAACATTTCCATCGTTTAGAAGCCTAATGACTGTCGAAAATTCTCGACAGTTTTTCTTTTGTTCTTTAAAATAATAAAGGTGTTTGGAAAATAGTTCGTTAGGAGAAATAACGATGGGAACCTATCAAGATAATCTGCAAAAGTTGATTCATAAATTGCCGGCATGGTTGCCTGGAACCATTTACGCCTTCCTGATTGCTATTGCAGGAAAAGCTTTTGGAAATCTTTTTCCGGCCATAGGTGGGGTCATTTTTGCGTTACTGCTTGGGATTGTACTGCGAAACAGCTTGAAGCTGAATGAGAGGTTTCTGCCTGGAATCCAATTTGTTGTAAAAAAATTGTTGAAAGTCGCGATTGTACTGTTAGGTGCGACGTTAAGCATAGGTAGCATATTGGATATTGGCTCACAGTCCATATTTATTATTTTGCTGGTAGTGTCCGGCGGTATTCTAGTGACAATATTGGCAGGAAAGTTTCTGAAAATCGATAAAATGCTAAGCTTACTGATTGGTGTAGGTACAAGCATTTGTGGAGCAACGGCGATTTCTGTTGTGAAAGGGGTCGTCCAGTCAAAGGAAACAGTCACAGCCTATGCAATCTCCACGATTTTCTTCTTTAATATATTGGCTACTTTGCTCTATCCTTGGATAGGTCAGTGGCTCGATCTTACTGTCCTGCAGTTTGGAATCTGGATTGGTACCTCCATCCATGATACCTCATCGGTTGTTGCTGTCGGTTATCTCGTAGGGGAGGACGTCGGGGAAGTTGCTACAACGGTGAAGCTTGTACGGACTCTGTTCATTCTTCCCTTGGTGCTAGCCATTTCTTTTATCATTGTTAATAAGAGTGATAAAAGTGCCAGCATTAAAGGTGCGTTTCCCCTATTTATCATCGGGTTCCTTGTCATGAGCACTTTTTTTTCTGTCGGTGTTGTTTCACAAGGAGTGAGCGCTTGGCTTGGATCGGTTGCCAAGTTTCTGATCATCATGGTCATGGCTGGCGTCGGTCTTCAGGTGGAGTGGCGGAAATTTCGTGCATTGGGCTTGAAGCCGTTTATTGCCGGGTTTATCGCCTCAGTGTTTGTAGCGACATTAAGCTTAATCTATGTTTTATATATGATTGATTAGCACCCTGGGATATCAGGGTGTTTTTTTAATTTGAAAATCATTTGGAGGTGTTCCGACACGCCTCGCCTTCATTCATCACCGCTCTACATACTGAAATCCTAGTGTACACAAAAACCAAGCTCACCATATTGAAGGTCAGCTTGATTTTATGAGATGATATCCTCTCTTTCAGACAGCATATCGATCTGCTGTAATAGTACGTTGCGTAGGGATGCCAGATAAAATGGGGATAGCATGGAAGTGATGTCCTGCCAGTTATCCAGATTAGGCCGATAGACAATCAGCTTAATTTCCTGCAACGTAGTTTTTTGGAGAAAGAGCCGGTAGCGACGACTGTCGACCGGTTCTGTTTCATCCACAAACTCCAATATTAAGGTCTGGTCCATTTCTATGATAGGATGGACAATCGCAAAGGCCTGCAAATTGATCACCTTTCCCAATTAGAAGCCGATTCACAGACTGAAAAGAACTTCATTGTTTTAATGGCCATTTTTTCCAAACCTCTGACATCCTATACTTTTTTCAAAAAGGAGAGAACCTGTTCGAAGGGTTGCTGAGCTTGTATTGTTAGGTAGCCTTTGAAAGGGTCTCCTTTTTCTTTCAAACGTTCCATTACACTAAAGACAGTGAAAAACTCCGGTCTGAGTTTAGTATTCACTTCCGTCCAAAACAGGGGTGTGGCCACTGTTGGCTTAGTATTTCCTCTTAAAGAGTAAGGGGAAATGATGGTTTTTCCTTCTCCATGTTGGATGTAATCTACATAGACTTTGTTTCCCCGCCTCTTTTTTAATCGCTCAATCGTAAATATGTCAGGCTCTGTGCTTACAAGATACTGTGCGATAAATTCCGTGAAAATTCTTGTGTCTTCAAAAGTGAACGTCTTTTCTGGAAGAGGGAGATAAACTTGCAGCCCCTTTCTGCCTGAAGTTTTTACAAAGGCATGAAGGTCCAGTTGCTCAAATACCTTTTGCATCATAAGTGCGCCTTTAACAGCTCCAGAGAAATAATCCGCGGACGGAGGGTCTAAATCAAATACAATTTCACAAGGAGAACTGTCTCCTACTTTCTGAAAAGGGATGTGGAATTCCAGAGCCAGCTGATTTCCAAGCCATAGAAGGGTTTCGAGATTGTTGCATACAATATATTGGATGCCTTCCTCCAGAGCTGTTTCTACAAATGGAGGGGCATAATCCGGACAGTTCTTTTGGTAAAAGCTCTCACCGAACATTCCATGTGGAAACCGGATTGTGGTCAGTAGCCGATTTTTCAGAAAAGGGAGAATGTATGGTGAAACCGCCTTTAGATATTGAAGATAATCTAATTTTGTAACAGATTCATCCTTCCAAAGAGGTTTCTCCGGGTGGGTGACAGTAACCGATTCAGGAAGGTTTAGGTCCGCTTTCTGCAGGTTATCAATTCTGCAATCCTTCACTTGTATATCAAATCTGAAGCGGTGGAATTCCGGGTGCCGTAGTTGACCTTGGTACAGCTCCAGATATAAAAGATCTAAACAAATTCCAGGCTCCACATGGATGAATTGACTATCCTCTTTATAGCTATTCTCTTTGATTACCGATAATAGCGCCTGGCGTTCATCTGTACTCATCCCATGTGAAAATAGACCGATAGGGACGATGTCGGAATGTTTATAAAGTCCAACATGAAAAAAACCATTTTCCTTTTGATAGGAAGTGATGAAGCAGCTAATGATCTTATAGTTTTTTATTTTGATCCAGTCATTGGTTCGTTTGCCTGGTCGGTAAAAACTGTTAACCTTCTTAGCAATCATGCCTTCTCCATCCTCCAGCTTTATTTTCTCCCAAAGAGTGTCTGCTTCTTTATGGTAAGGGACATATTGTATAGGAGAGGAGCTGTCAGCAGTTGGAGATAATGGCAGTTGTAAGGTGGAAAAGAGATTCTTCAGTTTTTCCTTTCTTTTGAATAAAGGGGTATCAAAAAGTGATTCATTCTTAAAATGAAGCAAATCGAAGACCAGATATGTTGAAGGGTTGGATTGGGCGAGTGCTTCAACTTTTTCTGTTTTTTTGGTTCTGCCCCGCTTTTGAATGGAAGAAAAATCGGCTTTCTCAGAAGAGGTGAGAATGGCTAATTCTCCGTCTAAAATTAATGGAAGCGCCTGCTGAATAACCTTATTTTCCAGTAGGTTTCCCAGGAAGTTCACCACTTCAGGAAATTGATTGTTCAACGACTTTCCATTTCTGCTTTGTAGCAAGATACTATCCTTTTCAAGGACGGCGAGACACCGAAATCCGTCGTATTTGACTTCATACACCCAGTCTTCACCGATTGGAGGATCGCGGTGTAAACTCAAAAGCATTGGTTTAAACATTGTAGAAATCCTTTCATCTTGATTATCTTTACTTCTATTTTGCTTTAGAAAATTAAAACTATGTCAAGAAGGTGATGTTTTGTACCAAGGTGTGTTTCTTGATCGAGATGGCGTTATCAATGAAGTACTGACGAAACGGGTCAAATTTGTAAATAACCCTGATGATTTTCACTTTCTGCCTGGAGCTTTGGAAGGGATACGGTTACTGACTGAAGCGGAATTCAAGCTGTTTGTCGTTACCAACCAGGGAGGAGTGGGTCTCGGATATATGAAAAGTCAAATGCTCGAGGATATTCATCTTCACATGGTTAAAGAGATCAGCGCTGCCGGGGGAAGGATTGAGGAAGTGGCTGCTTGCATCCATAAGCCGCATGAAGGGTGTTTGTGCAGAAAGCCTGGGCCGAAGATGATTGTTGATCTTGCGGAAGGTCATAAAATCGATTTGCCACGGTCTTATATGATAGGGGACAGGGCGGTCGATATAGAGGCAGGAAAAGCGGCAGGAACAAGAACCGTATTCATCGGGGAAGAATTCGGGGTAGGTGATTACCGTTTCGCTTCCTTGTTGGAGGCTGCGCAATGGCTTGTTAACCATAAGCAAAGGGACCAGCTAGTTTAGCTGGTCGCTTTCTTGCGTGTTGTACGTTTTTTAGGTTTCGCTTTTTCTTTCTCGCTTTTTGGCTCGGCAGATTTCTTTGCTTCCGTTTTCTTTTTGTCAGGTTTCAATTCCTGATCCTTTGTACGCTCTATACTCGCCTGAAGGGCACTCATAAGATCAACGACATTGGTTTTGCCTCCCGCATCCTTTGGTGTTGCAGTACCTTCCTGGTTGTTCACTTTTTCTTCTATTAGGGCGAGTACAGCTTCCCGATAGTCGTCATGGTATTTTTCTGGATCGAATTCGGTGGTAAGCTGGTCGATCAACATGATGGCCGTCTTCAATTCCTGTTCGTTCACATCCGCTTTTTCCGGCACGCTTGGTACTTCGCCAACTTCTCTCACTTCGTCCGGATAATGGACGGTTTCCATGACCAGGCAGTTTTGGTAAACCCGGACAATCGCAAGCTGCTTCTTGGAGCGGATCGTGATTTCCGCCACCCCGATTTTTTTGGAACTTTCCAGCGCCTCGCGGAGGAGTGAGTAAGCTTTGCTTCCATTTTCACCAGGTCCGAGAAAGTAGGATCGGTTGAAATAGATGGGATCAATGTCCTCAAGTTTCACAAAATCGATGATTTTCACGCTTTTATCTTCATGTTGTTCTTTCAATTGTTTCAGTTCTTCATCATCCAAAATGACATATTTCCCTTTTACATATTCATATCCTTTAACAAGGTCGGAAGTATCCACCTCTTTATCGCAATTGGGACAGACCTTTTCATACTTGATTGGGGTATTGCACTCTTTATGTAGAGTGCGAAGCTTGATATCCTTGTCCTCGGTTGCAGAATACATTTTTATGGGGATATTGACAAGACCAAAGCTAATGGAGCCCTTCCACATTGTATGCATGGTTCTCACCTTACTTTTCGCATGTATTTTTTTTGACTCTTGAACACCGCTGTTGATTTCCGCACTAGGCTACGCTTTCCGCGGGGCTAGCGTGAGCCTCCTCGGCTTCGCCTGTGGGGTCTCCACTGAACACCATCTCCCGCAGGAGTCTTCGCCTATTGCTCCAATCAGCAGCTAGATTCTTAAAAAAACCTACACTAAACACTAACAAAGACCCTTTTGTAAAAGTTACACCTTGGGAAATGAAAATAAAGTGCAGACGTTATGCATCACTTGTCGCCCCTGTTGATTGGAGTGCAAGGTGTGAGACTCCTCGAAAATGCAAGCATTTTCTTCGTGCGATGTATCGCTGCCGCAGCCTTCCTTGTCCTGCGGGAGATAGTGGTAGACTTGAGACCCCGCAGGCAAGGCCGAGAAGGCTCAAGCACCGCCCCGCGGAAAGCGAACGCCTGGAACGGAAATCAACAGGGAGTCAAACAGTCTAACACTCATTCACTGATTATTATTTGAAAATTTAGATAAAAGCACTTTCTTTGTGCTTCCTGTTAGTTTATCCTGAAAAAAAGAGAAGAGTATTTAAAATTTTGGAAGGGGGGAAATTATGTGCGGTTATTTTTTTACGGGGTTTCCAGGTTTTATCTGTCAGGAGCTGGTGAAGGAAATACTGAGTAAAGATCAGCAGCTGAAAAAGTTTTTTTTGCTGGTGCTTCCTACAATGAAAAACCAGGCAATTCCCATTATACAAAACTTGCAGCTTCAATATCCTGATACAAGCATCACACTCATTGAAGGAGATATTACTCAGCCAAATTTGATGATAAGTGACAAGGATTTCACGATTTTAAGACAAGAGGTGAATTATGTATTCCATTTAGCAGCGGTCTATGATTTGGCTGTGAAAAAGGAAATTGCCTATCATGTAAATGTTAATGGGACAAAGCAGATTCTTGAATGGCTTAAAATATTACCCAACCTGAAGAGGTTTATATATTTCAGTACAGCATATATCGCTGGCCTAAGGGAAGGAATCATCTATGAACAGGAGCTGGAGCATTCAGCTGGTTTTAAAAATCATTATGAGCATACAAAATACCTTGCCGAAATGCTGGTTGAGGTGGAGAAACAGGTGATTCCTACCACTATCATCCGTCCAGGTATCGTTAAGGGCCACAGCGAGACAGGGGAGACAATAAAGTTTGATGGACCCTATTTTATGCTGAATTTTCTTGACACCTTGAAATTCCTGCCGTTCATTCCACACCTTGGGCGAGGTGAAGCAGAGTTTAATGTGGTACCAATCGATTATATTGTAAAGGGGACCTGTCATCTTGCTTTTTCGGAAAGGGCTGAAGGGAAAACCCTCCACTTAACGAATCCGTCGCCTATCTCCATTAGGGAGGCTTACTGTATTGTTACTGAAATTCTGCTTCACAAAGCTCCCAAAGGATCAATTCCTCTCATACTTGCGAAATCATTTCTGCTTGTGCCTACAGCAAGAAAGTGGTTGAAGGTCGAACGACAGGCATTAGACTATTTTACTTGGAAGGGAAGCTTCGATTGTTCGGAAGCGAGAGGAATATTAACGGAAGCAAATATTCACTGTCCGTCCTTTAAAGAAACGGCAGATAATATGGTGAAGTATTATAATCAGCACAAAAGTAACCGGATGAAACATGTTCAGATTAGCTAAATTAGGAAGGAAGTTAGCCTTAATGTCCGGGTTGGCTTCTTATTTTTTGTAATTTAGTAAACATATTGACACGGTAGGGTTGGGTAATTCGAAGTATTATAAAATTATTTTTTGTTTCTCCCCGCAAAAATTGAAACATTCACGTAACATTTGGTGAGAGTGAATCAGCTTTCATAAAATGTAAAAGGAGGAATTAAGCAGAAACAGCAACTTTCATGGTTGAAATTGGATTATTTTATTCGGATTTAGGGTCATTACATAAGAAAAGGAAACGAAACAGTAAAAAGGGTTTGTGCATTTTTGTTGCACAAAAAGTGTCTTAACAGGTTTTTACATTGACATTTTCTAGAGAAAACGTCACCTTTATATATAGAAAGGTGTCTTTTTCGAGATAATGAAAAAGCCTCCTTCTTAAAATTTGCTTAATATACGGACTCATAGATGCAAATATCATGATTCTTTAAGCAGGGAGAGAGGTGAGGCCAGTGCTGAGCCTACTTTTTAAAATCGGCAAGCGACGCACCAAGTCCCTCGAGGATGAAGTGCTAGAAATTCAAGCTGGCAATCTACAATTACAAAACCAATTAATTAATAAATATAAACCATTTATCGCTAAGGCTGTATCCTCTGTCTGTAAAAGATATATAAATGAGACAGATGATGAATTCAGCATAGGACTGATTGCTTTTAATGAAGCAATTGAAAAATACTCAAAGGACAAGGGAAGTTCCCTTTTATCCTTCGCAGAATTGATTATTAAACGCAGAGTGATCGACTATATAAGAAAAGAAAGCAAAAACATAACGGTCACGATGTCAGAGCAGGATGTCGACCAGGATGATTATGCATCAAATAAGATTGAAGCAACGTTATCAGTCGAAGAATTCCAGAAGCAAATCGATCAGGAGCAGCGTAAAGAAGAAATTCTTTACTACCAGGCTGTCCTTAAAGAATTTGGTCTTTCTTTTTCAGACCTGCTGGAATGTTCACCTAAGCACGCGGATGCCCGCCAGAATGCTATAGAGGTTGCGCATACATTGGTTCAAAACCAGGAGTTGAAGAAGCATCTTTTTGAGAAGAAGATGCTGCCGATGAAACACCTTGAAGGTTTGGTTGATGTGAGCAGAAAAACAATAGAACGTAACCGGAAATACATTATCGCGGTGTCCATTATATTATCGGGGGATTATATATATTTGAAAGATTATTTAAAAGGGGCGGTTACGATTGAAAAAAGGGATTGTGCTCGAAGTTCATGACGACTATGTCACAATGCTCACCCCGGATGGAGAGTTTTTGAAGTCCAGAAAACAAAAGGGGCAAGTGGATATCGGAGAGGAAATCATTTTTTTTCCTTTGCATAGGGACGCAGCGGAGAAGAGGAAACTGACCTCTTTTTTCAAGATGAAGTGGGCTATTGTCACGATGCTTACTGCAGCTGTTTTGTTTATGTCCTTCTATCCGAAATATGTAAACAATCAAGTTTATGCTTACGTTTCATTGGATGTGAATCCAAGCCTGGAATTGGGATTGAATAAAAATATGCAGGTCGTTTCCATTGATGCATTTAACGATGAAGCAAAATTGCTACTACCACGCTTGGGTGATTGGAAAAATGAAGATCTTAGTAAAGTTTCTTCTGACATCATGGAGTTGATACGCCAAGAAGGTTATCTCAAGGCCGGTGGGGAGATCGTCATCGCATCTGTTCTCGAAGACAGCGAAAATCTGGTGTGGAAAAAGAAAATGCAAAATGAACTAACATCATTCTCTAAAAATCTCAAGGTGGAAAATGTCAGTGTAACTACGATTGAGACAACTATTGAAAAACGTGATGAAGCAATTAAGCAAGGGGTTTCTCCTGGTACATATGTACAAAACGAACGTAAAACGGAATTGGTCGATTCTGAAGATACGTCAAAAGCAACTGAATCGAATGAAGAAATTCAGGTTGTGCCAAGCAAAGTCACAAATGTTGAGCAACTAGGGGTTAAAACTGAGCCGGAAAAGCCGGAGCTTCCTGATGCAGTGCCGAACAAAAATTGGAAAGATACAGAAGGAAAACAAGAAAGAAAACAGCTCCATGATGAAACAAAGGAACAAAGAAAAGAAAATCGTGACAAGTTTAAAGGAGAGAAAAAAGAGTATCGCGAGCATGAAAAAGGGGAAAAACGGAATCAAAGAGAAGAACGAAAACAAGAACGAAAACAAGAACGGGAACAAAGCCGTGAGGAAAGAAAAGAAGAGCAGAACCAACGTAAGGAAGATAGAAAAAATGAGCGTTGGCAAAACAATAATGACCATCATAACCGAGACAAAGACAGACACTAATTAATTTTGGCTAATGCTATTATCCAACTAATAATATTTTCAGAAAGGCTCCTGAAATCGGGAGTCTTCTTCTTATTTATTCTGATTCTGCAACAAAATAAATCCCAGAGCAGAAAGCCCTGGGACTCGCCAATTTATTTAATTATTTTCCTTTAAGTTGAGATTGTGCTTGAGCTACTAGGCGTTTGGTAATTTCTCCGCCAACAGATCCGTTGGAACGGGATACTGTATCTGAACCAAGTGTTACGCCAAACTCTTGAGCGATTTCGTATTTGATTTGATCTAAAGCCTGTTCTATTCCAGGAACCAATAACTTGTTGCTGCTTCTAGCCATGGTAATCACTCCTTTTTTATATACAACTTTTGTAGTTAAGTTGTATAGTTAGTATGAGGCAAAAGAAACGATCGATACTAGTATATATCAGACAAAACATGTAATATAATGAGGATTATGAAACTTTTTCATAAGAGAGTCGTACATAGAATAAGAAATCAGAAATCAGTTTCACATTGAAAGGGTTCCAATGATAAAAATTAAAAATGCATTCAGTAACAAAATACATCATTTTTCACCTGCACAGTTGATCTTCACTTTCTATTTAGTTGCGGTAGTGGTCGCCGTCTCCTTACTGAGCTTACCGATTGCCAGACAGGAGGGGGCTGATTGGACATTTATTAATGCATTGTTCACTGCAGTCAGCGCTGTCAGTGTAACAGGTCTTACAACTGTAAGTATAGTGGATACCTTCACCGTACCAGGTATTATTATTTTAGCTTTTGTTCTGCAGTTTGGTGGAGTAGGAGTAATGGCAGTTGGTACGTTTATCTGGCTCATCCTGGGAAGAAAAATCGGCCTGAAAGAAAGAAGATTGATGATGATTGACCAAAATCAATCAAATTTATCTGGAATAGTGAAGATGATAAAGCACATCCTTATTCTCATTCTTACCATTGAGATTATCGGAGCCTTGATATTGGGAACATATTTTTTATCTTTTTATTCAACATGGCAGGAAGCCTATTTGCATGGTTTCTTTGCATCTGTCAGTGCCACGACAAATGGAGGATTTGATATAACAGGGGAATCGTTGGTACCTTTTGCAAATGATTACTTTGTTCAATTCATCACCATGATTCTTATCATTACTGGAGCCATCGGTTTTCCCGTTCTGGTGGAAGTCAAAGAATTTATCGGAAATAAAGGGGGACGATTCAGGTTTTCCCTTTTCACCAAAATTACTACTATTACGTTTGCTTGTTTGATCACCTTTGGAACAGTTGTCATTCTTCTAATGGAATTTAACCACTTTTTTAAAGGAATGTCCTGGCATGAGTCCTTTTTTTATGCGCTGTTTCAATCTGTTACAACAAGGAGCGGGGGACTCGCAACCATGGATGTGAGTGAATTTACAGTCCCAACCTTGCTGATTATGAGTGGACTGATGTTTATAGGTGCCTCACCAAGTTCAGTCGGTGGCGGAATAAGAACGACTACCTTTGCTTTGAATATCCTGTTTTTATTCCACTTTGCACGAGGCAACAAGTCCATTAAATTATTCCGCAGGGAAATCCATGAGGAGGATTTGATCAAATCGCTCGTAGTATTATTGCTTGCAATATTCATTTGCTCCTCCGCGGTAATCATATTAAGCATTACCGAACCCTTCAGCCTGATACAAATCTTATTTGAGGTGTGTTCTGCGTTCGGAACTACCGGCCTCTCCATGGGCATTACCGCAGATCTAACCACGATCGGAAAATGCGTGATCATGTGCCTGATGTTTATCGGAAGAGTAGGCTTACTCACATTCCTATTCATACTCGAAAGCAGGCAAAAACCGCCAAAATACCATTATCCAGTTGAACGGGTCATCATAGGATAGCCTATACGTAAAAGGCCAGTCACTCTCTCAAAAATCGGAGTGACTGGCCTTTCGACGTTGTGGAGGAAATTCCTGCCGGGGTCTGGCCCCATAATCGTAATATTTTTTGTCATTTGGTTTCATATTAAGAGGGATGAAATAATTTAAGGTAGGTACGCGAGATGGAACATGAGAAAAAATGGGCAATTGCTTCGCTGGCATCGATACCATTGGTCATGACTCTTGGTAATTCGATGTTAATTCCTGTTTTGCCTACTATAGAGAAGAAGCTTAAGATAACTTCTTTTCAAGTAAGTATGATTATTACAGTGTATTCTATTGTTGCGATTATTTTAATTCCTATTGCAGGATATTTGTCAGATCGTCTGGGACGAAAAGCTGTCATTATTCCAAGTCTGATCATAACGGCAATTGGGGGTGTCATTTCAGGCTGGGCGGGCTGGAAAATGAATGACCCATATTGGATGATACTTGTAGGACGGACTTTGCAGGGGGTGGGAGCTGCTGGGGCGGCACCAATCGTCATGCCTCTTGTCGGTGATATGTTTAAAAGTGACTCTGAAGTAAGCAAAAATTTAGGGATTATTGAAACCTCCAATACACTTGGCAAAGTGTTAAGTCCTATATTGGGTGCGGTACTTGCCGGTTTTTTCTGGTTTCTTCCTTTTTTTTCTATTCCGGTCTTTTGTCTCGTTTCTATTCTATTAATGATTTTTCTGGTGAAATCGCCAAAGAAAAAAGAAGAGCCGTTGCCATTTAAAGAATTTCTTCAAGCTGTGAAAGCAATCTTTAAAAAGGATTGCAAATGGTTATTAGCCATATTCTTTATCGGTTGTATATTAATGTTTGTTCTATTCGGGGTTTTATTTTATTTATCAGATTTATTGGAGAAAAAGCATCAGATCGATGGAATCAAAAAAGGACTTTTCTTGGCAGTTCCATTGGCATCCCTTTGTATTGCCTCCTTTGTCACAGGAAAAAAAATCGACAAAAATAAAGTATTGATGAAATGGCTGATTGTCATCAGTATTGCTGTCTTAGGCGGTGCGGTTTTTGCTAACAGCTTCTTTTCCAATGTATGGGTCACCATGGGTCTTTTTCTTATAGGTGGGATCGGGATCGGGGTGGCGCTGCCAAGTCTTGATGCGCTTATTACCGAAGGAATAGAGAAAGAGGAAAGAGGGACAATTACTTCCATCTATAGCTCCATGCGATTTATTGGAGTGGCATTAGGACCGCCAATGGTGGCACTATTGATTAAAAAGTCAGACAATATGATGTTCTACGTATTGGCTGGGACTTGTGCCGCTGCTCTACTTATTTCTTTTAAAGGGATTGATCCGCCCAAGGGTGAAGAAACTCCACCGGATGATTGTTAAACAATAAAAGGAAAAAGCAGCCATGGTACATGCTCTGGCTGCTTTTTCCATTTTGCTTTCAGTCTCTTCCGTAACTCACGTCTTTATCGGGATGTGTGAAAGGGACTCCTTGAGGCTTCTTTGACTTTTCTACAAGTTCACGATTTTCACTAGAGTTCCATCCAATATCATTAGTCGGATGCACCCATTGGTCTCCTGCCATGACAGATGGGTCCACCTCATCGGTCCAGTTGTTCAAGGGAGATTCTTCGGAATTATACAAGCTATCCCCTATTACAACACCATGCTCATTCACAAATGGTGGCTGCATTTTAATGCCTGACCCTTTAAATGAGGGGGAATTAATTTGATGGGGCATCGTCTCCTCCATAAAAGGGTTTTCGAGGTCTTTATTTTTTTTCGTCATTATTTTTCACCTCCGTGGGGGTATAGTTTTAGCATTTCTATAAAATAAATAAGTATGTAAGAAATGAAAAGGAGATGGGCTAGATGAACAAGGAATATGGATATGCAAACATTCCACAAGAGAAGCTTGGGGCCATTACAAAACTCGAAAACCAGATGAGGGAAGAGCTAGGGGAAGAGATTGTTCTAATCGCTTATGAAAAAAACGCAAACGGGCATGATAAACATAATTCAAGGGGGTGAAGAGGATGGCAAAACGGAAAGTGGCACATGATGCAGCAAAAAATAATAACAAGACTCCGAAGGAAAGTCTGCCTGATACTGAGTTTGCAGCAGAGTATCAGACAGAGGATATGATCCGTGGTGCAAATCGCAACTCGAAAAAAGGAAGACAAGGCAGGTAAGGAGGATAAATAATGGACAAAGGTGCAAAAAAGAAAAAGCAGAAGCAGGCACATAAAAAGGATCATGCCATTCCTGAAAACAGATTAAAAGAGGAATTCGGTCCTGAGTTTGGAGATCCGAATGCCGCGAAAGCGTTTGAAGGTGCTATCGAGTCTAAAAATAAAAGCAAAAACAAAAAATGCTAGCATCAGCTAGCATTTTTTACTGTTGAATTCGGAATGGGAAACACTTCTGTTTGATTCGTGGACTGATTGAAATACACGAGCAGATAGCTTTCCGCTTGTTTGATTTCACCCGTCTGCAAATAGTGAGAAAGATCGAAGGAAACAGATTCAAGCATAGTGTGCTTATACAATTCTTTTTCGTTAAGCTTCAGTGCCGTGAATTTTTCCCCTAAAATTTCTGGTGACTGCAAGACGTTTTGATAAAGTGAAGATCGACCCTGCTTTGTCAGCTTGTCCTGCCACCAAGGCTTACGTGGTTTGAATTTCTGATGAAGAAGATAGTCGTACTTCATCAGACCTTCTACAACGTCAAGAGAATTCCGGTCAGATTCCTCCAGAAAGGCATAAAGGCGTTTGTATAGATCCTCGAGCTGGTGACCGATTCTCGCCCATCCCTGCATATCCCAAAAAGAGCCGAATTCCTGGAAAAAGTCGAAAGGCGTCGGGAAGACATTTGTCACCAAATGCTCCACAGTCGTATCCATTCTATGGTCATTCCAGAACTTCTCCAATACATCCTCTACCTGCTTGATACGAATGATATCATCAAAGCTCAATATGTTATTGCCCAAGATTTCATATGGAGCATGGTCCATGTAGATATAGTCATGCTCATGGGCACGAATTCGGAGTCCTGTTCCACGAAGCATCTTCAAAAAGCCAAGCTGAAGCTCCTCAGGTCGAAGCGCAAATACATCGTTGAACGTATTCTTGAAGGAATCGTAATTCTCTTCAGGCAGGCCTGCAATTAAGTCAAGGTGCTGGTCGATTTTGCCGCCTTCCTTGACCATCGTGACCGTTCTTGAAAGCTTAGCGAAATTCTGTTTACGCATAACGAGCTCATTGGTCGCATCGTTTGTGGACTGCACGCCAATTTCAAAGCGGAACAATCCGGCAGGAGCTTCTTCATTTAAAAATTGAATTACTTCCGGACGCATGATATCTGCAGTGATTTCAAATTGGAATACCGTTCCTGGCTTATGTTCATCGATTAAAAAGCGGAACATCTCCATTGCATAGCTTCGGCTGATATTGAAGGTGCGATCGACAAATTTAATTGTTTTTGCCCCATTATCCATCAAAAATCTAATATCATCTTTTACTTTCTCACGGTCAAAGTAGCGAACTCCCACTTCAATGGAGGATAAGCAAAATTGGCAGCTGAAAGGACAGCCTCGGCTTGTTTCAAAATAGGTAACGCGTTTTCCAAGCTGGGATAAATCTTCCTTGAAACGGTATGGAGAAGGAAGCTCCTTCAAGTCGACCTTGTTGCGCTGTGGAGAAATGTTCTTTTCCTCGTCCTTGCGATATGCAAGACCACTGATGGAAGAGAAGTTTTTGTCCCCATTTAATTGCTCCAATAGTTGCTTGAACGTAATTTCCCCTTCGCCGATGACAATAAAATCAGCATCGCTCAGCCGGTCCAGCCAGTAGGAAACATCATAGGTCACCTCAGGTCCGCCAAGGACAATAATTAGCTCCGGATTTACCTTCTTTAACATACTCATGACTTTTATGGTCTCTTCGATATTCCAGATATAGCAGCTGAAGCCGATAACATCTGGCTTTTTCTGAATGAGATCGGAAACGATGTTCATGACTGGATCCTTTATCGTATACTCAACAAGATCCACTGTATATTCAGGTTCTGCATATGCTTTCAAATAGCGAATGGCAAGATTCGTATGAATGTATTTGGCATTGAGAGTTGTCGCAATTATTTTCATTTTAAGTCCATCAAACTCCTAGTAAAATAATCTAGTTTTACAAAATTAACTATAACTAATATATCTTATCATAATAAGGACTACAGGGTAACGAATTCCTCATTTTCGGAATCAGAGTAATAATCCCCTCCCCTGCCATTTACTACCTACCATTATCTACAAAAAAACTCGTAATATTACAACAGTATTTCTGAAATGACTTTTTTATTGCTTTATGTGTCGTAGAAAAGGAATTTCAGGTTGGGCGTAGAAGTTGTTAAAGGGATATAAAAATAACTTTTTTTATGGGGAAGAGTGATGATCCAACACATGGTGAAGGAAGAAACCAAAAAGTTGGAAGCAAAAGTGGAAGAGTTGCAGCAAAAACTCCATACCATGGAGAAGCAGAATATGTTTTTACAGCTTACTTTTGAACACGCCAATGATGGAATCATTTTGTTTAATAGAAACCTTGAATTTTTTCAAGTTAACAATAAAGCCTGTGAGCTATTTGAGCTTTCCAAAGAAAAATTGCTTCAACGGAATCTCTATGAATTCCTTGATCTGATGTCAAAAGAGGAAGTGAATTACCAGGAAGCCCAATTGGATAAATTGGGGGAAGCTGAAAATGAGCTGATCCTGCGATTGGATGATGGAAAAGTTAAGTTTGTCGAGTATTCGGCCGTGCGAAACCCTGATGAAAGTGGACTGGATATCTGCATCATCCGGGATGTCACCTCCAAAAAGTATCTGGAAAATGAAACGAACAAAAGCAAGCAGATGTATCATGATGTTTTCAATAGGGCTGTTGATGGTATTGTCGTTTTTGATAAAGAAGGGTTCTTCATTGATGTAAACCCGGCTTTCTGTTCAAATTTTGCCATGTCAAAACTGGATTTGCTACAGGCAAAGCTGGATGATTTTGTTGAGAATGATGCGAGATATAAAGTGGAGAAAATCTGGCTCTTACTGGACAAATATGGACGAGTGAGAGGTGAACTTCCTGTACTGCTACATAATGGGGAAAGGAAGAGATTCGAGGTCACCATCACCGCAAACATCTATGATGACTATTATTTGGCTATTATGCGCGACGTGACCGAAAAGAGAAATATGGAGCTGCAGCTTCAAAAAAGCGAGGAAAGATTCCGCGAAATGTTCCAGCACGCATTGGATGCCATTGTACTGGTGGACAATTTCGGAAATATTATGCGCGCGAACCCTGCTGCAAGCAGAGCGTTCGAACTGCCATTGGATGAACTGGAGAAATCAAAGCTGCAGGAGTTTGTCCAAAAGGGGACAAGTAAAGTACCTACCATCATCAAAGAGTTCAATAAAAAAGGCGAGATTCGGGAGGAGCTTGAGTTCCATATGCCGAATGGACAAAAGAAGCTCTTGGAATTTACTGCTAATAAAGGGATCATTGATGGATATAATATGATCATTTTCAGAAATGTAAGTGAGCGAAGAAAGATGGAAAAGGATCTGCGCGAAAGTGAACAGAAATTCCGTAAAATTTTTAATAACGCAATGGATGGTATTATCCTTTGGGATGATTCTTGCACAATCATTGATGCAAATCCAAATGCCAGTAAAATCTTTGAACTTTCACGGGAAGAACTGATGGCACAATGCCTGAAACAGTATATTCCAATGGAACGGATAGATGAAATGAAGCAACTATGGGTTCAATGTGAAGAAAATGAAGAGTTGAGTGGAGAACTATGCCATGATTATGGTAAGGGCCCGCGTATTTTTGAGTTCTCGGCAAAAAAGAATGTAGTGGAAGGTCTTCATATGACCATTTTCCGGAATATTACGGAGAAACGTGAAATGGAAGACCAACTCCGCAAGTCAGATACACTGACTGTGGTGGGGGAGCTTGCGGCTGGGATCGCACATGAAATAAGGAACCCCATGACAGCATTAAAAGGATTTATCCAGCTACTGCAAAATAGTATGGAAGACGGTCAGTATGCCATGTACTTTGATGTCATTACATCAGAACTAAAACGGATTGAGTCGATCATTACGGAATTTCTGGTTCTTGCCAAACCGCAAGCCATTTCGTATCAGCAAAAGAGCGTGGTCAAAATTATGCAAGATACGCTGGATCTATTAAGTGCACAGGCGGCTCTGGAAAATGTCCAGTTCGCAAGCTTCAATGAAGAAGAGTTACCGGACGTCTATTGTGAACCAAATCAATTAAAGCAGGTTTTTATCAATATTCTAAAAAATGCCATAGAGGTAATGCCAAAGGGTGGGACGGTTACTGTAAACCTTCAGCAATTGGAAAGCAGGCACCTCTTGATCTCCATCAAAGATGAGGGGTTGGGCATTCCAGGGGACAAATTAAAGAAGCTTGGGGAACCTTTCTACACGACAAAAGACAGGGGAACAGGCCTGGGTCTTATGGTAAGCTATAAAATTGTGGAAGAGCATAATGGTACAATAGAGGTGGAAAGTGAATTGGGGAAGGGTACAACCTTCCATATCAAACTGCCAATCACCCAAACCTTTAAAAGCTAGGCAATAATAGGAAATGGAGATTTTCATGTATACCTTTAAAAAGATGAATTCCCCGATTGGCCCATTATTCATAGTTTGTGATGATAAAAGTCTAGTTTCCATCCTGTTTGACGAAAAGGAGCTATTTGATAAATATCATTCTGTGACAATAGATGAAGATTCAGATTATGCTATGTGTGCAATGGTGGAAGAGCAATTAACCGAGTACTTTAATGGAGAGAGAATGGAATTCAGCATTCCGATGAATATGCATGGTACACCATTTCAGATGGAAGTATGGAATGCTCTGTGTGATATACCATATGGAACAGTAAAAAGCTATCAGGAAATTGCAGTAGAAATCAATCGCCCATTGGCTGTAAGAGCAGTTGGGCAGGCAAACAGGAGAAATTCTTTGCCAATCATCATTCCATGCCATCGGGTGATAGGGAAGAATCAGGCGCTAGTCGGCTATGCCGGTGATAAAATAGGAATGAAAGAACAGCTATTAAAGTTAGAGGGTGTACGATAGGGGAAACCCCTATCGTATTTTTTTGTACAATCTTTTATATAACCTGTATCAATTTTGCGAAAAAATCATATAATTTACTAACACTAAAAAAGTTGCGTCAGTGCAAAAAAAAGGAAGTGGAAGAAAGATGGGTAAAACAAACAAAATAGCCTTTTATACAAATGTATTATCTAAACTTCAAATAATCAGTGAACAGGAAAAAGAATTAATACTAAAGAATATGACAAAAAAAGGTTGAAAAACGCACTCAATTTGATTATCATCTAATTAGATGCATATCAAACTGAAAGGGTGTTTCCTCTGCAGTTAAATAAGTTGGTCAGTTTTCATAAGGCGATGGGAGATCAGACAAGGATTAAACTTCTGGTATTGCTGGCTGCCGAGCAGCCGTTAAGCGGACAAGTGCTGGCAGAAAGGTTGGGAGTCAAAGCACCGACCATTTCCCATCACATTGCAAAACTGAAGGAAGTAAGTGCCGTTTATGAACGAAGAGAAAAGAATACCATTTTTTATTTTCTGAATGAAAAATCCTTGAAACAGCATTCGGAAGGGCTGTTTCATGTACTGAACAGGGGGAGAAGTGAGGTGGAGAACATGGAGAAGGATAAAGAAAAGACTCAAATACTACAAAATTTCTTATTGCCGAGCGGTTTGCTGAAGACGATTCCGGCACAGAGAAAGAAGAAGTTGATCATTTTCGAGCATATCATCAAGGATCTGGAAATAGGAAAAAAATATACGGAAAAAGAGATAAACGAACACATCAAGCAATTCCATGAAGATTACGCAACAATCAGAAGGGAATTCATCATCAACCATTATATGTATCGGGAAAATGGAATCTATGAATTGAATCCGAAAGAGATGTGGGCAAAGTAAAGGACATGGCGCATAAAATTTGCGCTATGTCCTTTATATTTCAGATGAACAACTCTTTTATTTTTGAACGATAATCTCCTTTTATGATGCCTTTTTCGGTAATGATGGCAGTAATATATTCATTTGGAGTGACATCAAATGCGGGGTTGAAGACGGAAATCCCCTTAGGAGCCACCAACTGCCCTCCAATATAAGTCACTTCTTCTGAACCTCTCTCTTCAATGATGATTTCTCTTCCCGTTTCTTTCGACAGGTCAAAAGTGGATAGTGGGGCTGCAACATAAAAAGGAATGTTCAATGCATTTGCCAATATTGCAAGTCCGAATGTCCCAATTTTATTAGCGGTATCACCGTTTGCAGTAATTCTGTCAGCACCAACTATAATCGCGTTGATCCCCTTTGATTGGATGGTGTGTGCAGCCATATTATCCGTAATAAGTGTGACATCCACACCTGCCTGTTGAAGCTCCCATGCCGTAAGCCTCGCACCTTGCAGAACCGGACGTGTTTCGCATGCATAGACACTTAACGGAAAGTTCCTTTCTTTTGCCAGATAGAAAGGGGAAAGGGCTGTTCCATATCTTGCGGTTGCAATGGATCCTGCGTTACATATCGTCAGTACTTTATCACCTTTATCGAATAGGCTTAGCGCATGCTCTCCGATTTCCCTGCATGTTGCTTCATCTTCCATTTGGATATTGATAGCTTCATGGATAAGAATCGTTTTTGCTTCATTCACAGAAGAAGCAGTTGCAAAAGCGGATAGCAGGCGCTCCAAAGCCCAGAACAGATTGACTGCAGTTGGTCTCGAACTAGCCAGGTAATCACTGTCCCTTTTTAGCCTAACCTGAAAATCAGTGATACTTGAAGACTCGTATCCTTGAGCGGATAGGGCAAGTCCGTAGGCTGCCGTAATGCCAATGGCAGGGGCTCCCCGAACTTTTAATGTAAGAATAGCATCAAATACATCCTGTAGGGTGCATAGTTCTAGAAAAACAGTTTCATGCGGCAATTTTTGCTGATCGAGTAATCGGATGTGGGTATCTTTCCATTCTACAGAAAGTGGTATGTTTGTCAGGGTAGTCATGTTGTTTCATTCTCCTCTTTTTACTTTCTCAAATAAACGCTCCATATCTTTTGTGCTAGTAATGTTTGATTGCTGCAATATAAGTTGACGCCCGAGTTCGATAGCAATCTTTTTACTAGCCAATCTTCTTGATGAATCCTCGATTCCATCCAAGTCCGCTACATGTGCCAAACCGATTGTGCGTCGGATCAGTTCACATCCGGCAAAGCCTATGGAATCTTTGAAATATTCCTTGAGAACATACTCGAGATACCCTTTTGTTCTGGTGAAAGTTTCTACGCTTGAGGTGTGCCAAAGTGTGGTAAAGGTCTCCTCGAAAGTTTTCCAAACCTGATGAAGATGGGATAGGATGATGTCCCTATTTTCTTCAGTACGGGTAATGGCCTGGAATAAAAGATTTGCAAAAAATTGACCGATATCAAATCCGATTGGTCCGAAGAAGGCGAACTCGGGATCAATCACTTTGGTGTCTGTTTCATTGGCAAAAATACTGCCTGTATGTAGATCCCCATGAAGCAGGGCTTCTCCATGCGTCAAGAACTTATACTTCAGCTTAGCAACTTCGAGTTTCAGTGAATCATCCTGCCATAGTCTTTCAACCGTTCCTTTAAGTTCAGGTTCAAAATCATTGGTGTCGCTCTCATGGAAAGGGTCGCTGAAAACAAGATCCTCAGTTATTTTGCAGAGCTCAGGATTGCTGAAAGCTTGCTGCAATCCTTTTTTGACTTGTTGATTACAACCGAAATCGGAAGTGAAAAATAATGTTTTTGCCAAGTATTCACCGATATGGCGTGATAGGTTCGGGTAAGATTTCCCGGCTATGAAACCGGTTCTCACAATGTCCAAATGGGAAAGATCCTCCATGATGGTTAACGCTTTGACTTCATCAGTATGGTGAAGTTGCGGAACAAGCTCTGGAACCAATGGAATTGCGTTTTTAAGATAGTTCCCCTCGATGGTTGCACGATGCAAGGTCAAAGGCCAGCTTTCTCCCACAACCTTGGCATACGGCAGAGCCTGTTTGATGATGAGTGCTTTATCGTTCTCATTCTGGATGTGAAAAACGAGGTTTAGATTTCCGTCTCCGATTTCCCTGCATCGAAGTTGATCGTGGGCATGGAAGTATCCCAATTCCTTTATTAATTGAATGGCTGTAGCTTCCGTTAACGGCTGATAGCCTTCTTTTAGTGCAATTGTCATGTTTATTCCTCCATTTTTAAAAGTGTCAAAGGAGGGGCAATGAAAAATAAAAGCCCCTTTCCATAAGAAAGAGGCTTGAAGATTTGTTCTTCTCCCCTCTTATCTGCCAGAAATGATTTCTGCTGGAATTAGCACCGTGCCTTATGGAACACAAGGTTCCGGCGTTAATAGTTAACGCCCCGTCTCGCGACAGTATTACAGTCGGTTGCTGGGTTTCATCGGGCCAAATCCCTCCACCTGCTCTTGATAAGAGATCGTGAAAATATATCTCACGAATGTATTGAATTGTTGGAAAATTATCACTTGTTGAAAATAATACCAAGCACAAAAGAGGATTGTCAATAACTTTTTTTGATAAAGCTTTTGATTCCCTTTTGTGGGGGGCGTGCAAAACAGTTAAGAAAGCAGAGGTCTAACAACTAGAATAGTATGGATAAAACCTTGAAAAATAATTTCTCACCTGTTATTATTAAACTATTATTTTTGTTCGTCATGATGCAAAGTCAGAAACAAGTTTTCGTCTTGAAGTGGAATGTAGAGCAAGAATAGTAATATTATTTACGTGGGTAAACCACAAGGAGGAACAAACATGTTACAAGGTAAAGTAAAATGGTTCAATGCAGAAAAAGGTTTCGGTTTTATCGAAGTTGAAGGTCAAGACGATGTATTCGTACACTTCTCCGCTATCCAAGGCGAAGGCTTCAAAACTTTAGAAGAAGGTCAAGAAGTTTCTTTCGAAATCGTTGAAGGTGCTCGTGGACCTCAAGCTGCTAACGTTACAAAATAATGCTAGCCAAATAGAAAAGGATCCCAATTTGTTGGGGTCCTTTTTGTTTTGGGTTTTTACAGGTAGAAAAAAACTCCACCCTCAACAAAAAAGGTGGAGCCGTGAATCAATATTTTAATAGTATTGCGGTCTTCTATCCTCAAAGATAGGAATTTGCTTTCTTACCTCATCGACCTTGGCCAGATCGATTGTGGCTGAAATGGTATCTGCTCCTTCGCCTGCTTCAGCAAGGATCTCTCCCCATGGATCGATAATCATGGAATGTCCGGCGAACTCGTTCTTAGGGTCGGAGCCGGATCGGTTGCAGGCAATTACATAGCATTGGTTTTCAATTGCTCTTGCAATCAATAAAGTCCTCCAATGCGCGACTCTTGCTAATGGCCACTCCGCCACAACGAAAATGGCTTTGGCATTTTTCGTGGTATGTGCGCGAATCCACTCGGGAAACCTGATATCGTAACAGATGAAGCCTGCGCAGTCTTCCCCATCAAGCTTAAACATTCCATCTGTTTTTCCTGGCTGCAGGAAATGGTGTTCATCCATTAGACGAAACAGATGCAATTTGCTGTATTCCCCTGCAACCTCCCCGTCTTTATTAACTGTAAGCATCGTATTGTAGATTCCACGGTTGGTCTTTTTAGCAATTGACCCCCCGACAATATGGGCATTCTGTTCCTTTGCGAGTGATTTCAGGAATTTGGTCGTTACAAATCCTCCCGAGTCTGCAATTTTATCGAGTCTACCAAGATCATAGCCTGTAGACCAGAGCTCAGGTAGGACGATAATGTCCGGGTTATCTTTTCCTGCTTCTTTTACTAGCTCACACACTTTCTCTATATTGGCTTCGGGATTTCCGAAGGCGATATCAAACTGAATGCATGCAATCTTCCATTTCATGTGGTGGACCCCCTTTTTGAGAACAAATTATTTTTTATTTTTTGAAAAATTTCTTTACAAGTCGTTTTTAACATTATATGATTTGTGACTAGGATTTCAAGAATTTTTTAAGTAGGTGAGCAAATGAAACATTTCCAAAAATCTGAACTATTAGATCAGCTGCCGACTCAATTTTTTGCCTCCCTGGTGCAAAAGGTGGGAAGGGTGGTGGCCGAGGGGCATGATGTCATCAATCTTGGACAAGGTAACCCGGATCAGCCTACACCGGAACATGTTGTACGTTCCTTGCAAAAAGCTGTAGATAATCCCATTCATCATAAATATTCACCATTCAGGGGCAACGACTTTTTTAAAGAGGCGATAGCTGAATTTTATAAAAGAGAATATAACGTAACGCTCGACCCGAAAACGGAAGTGGCGGTACTATTTGGCGGCAAAGCAGGTCTTGTTGAAATTCCGCAATGCTTATTGAATGAGGGTGATACTGTGCTTGTACCAGATCCCGGTTATCCTGATTACTGGTCAGGGGTTGCCCTTGCAAAAGCAAAAATGGAATATATGCCGTTAGAAGAAGTATATCATTTTTTACCAAATTATGAAGACATAGATGAAAGTGTTTTGGATAAAGCGAAGCTGATGTTTTTGAACTATCCCAATAATCCCACTGGTGCAGTTGCCACATCAAAATTTTTCGAGGAGACGGTAGACCTGGCGGATAAGCATGATATTTGTGTTGTACATGATTTCGCATATGGAGCCATCGGATTTGAAGGGAAAAGGCCGTTAAGCTTTCTGCAGACTCCGGGAGCGAAAGAAGTGGGAATTGAGATTTATACCCTATCCAAGACCTATAACATGGCAGGGTGGCGTGTTGGATTTGCTGTCGGCAACCCAACTGTCATCGAGGCGATCAACTTACTGCAGGATCATATGTATGTAAGCATCTTTGGGGCGGTACAGGAAGCTGCTACAACTGCACTGCTGGAATCGCAGAAATGTGTGGAAGAGCTGGTGGATCTTTATGCTGAAAGAAGGGATGTCCTCATTACAGGGCTGCGGGAAATAGGATGGGAAGTAGCTGCGCCACAAGGTTCTTTCTTTGCTTGGTTAAAGGTTCCAAAAGGTTTCACATCCACTGAATTTGCCGATAAACTGCTAGGTGAAGCTCATGTGGTCGTAGCACCAGGTATTGGATTCGGTTCCTATGGTGAAGGATATGTGCGTGTAGGGCTCCTGACAAGTACAGAACGTCTGAAAGAAGCAGTGCAAAGGATTCAAAAACTGAATATTTTCTGAAAACTTTATTGACATCTGCACGGAAGGATGTCATAATTCCTGTTAGATTTCCTTTATTTTAAACTTAAAAATATTATATATATTGCGTTTTCTTATCAAGAGCAGGTGGAGGGACTAGCCCGATGATACCCGGCAACCGACTTATGTACATAAGCACGGTGCTAAATCTTGCAGCTTTTATGCTGGGAGATAAGAGGATGTTAGGATTCCTAACCTCTTCTTGTCGAAGAGGTTTTTTACGTTTACATACCATTTCAAGTGTTTTTGAAAGGATGATAGATATGAGTGAAATTATAGCCGCATACCTGGTACATGACAGAAAAGGGAACTTGGAAAAAAAAGCGGAGGGTATTGCCCTTGGTTTGACCGTTGGTTCTTGGACCGATTTGCCGCTATTGGAACAGGAACAGCTGAAAAAACATAAGGGCAGGGTGGTGCATGTCCAGGAACTTGAACCATGCGTGAGGGTGAACAGTTATTTTGGAACCGCCATTACAAGAGGGATCATCCAAATTGGTTACCCAAGCTTAAACTTCAGCAATGATCTACCTGCCATTTTAACGACCGTGTTCGGGAAGCTCTCCTTGGATGGTGAAATCAAACTGTTAGATTTGGAGTTTTCTAGTGAACTGAAAAGCCTATTCCCTGGACCAAAATTCGGTGTGGAGGGGATCAGGGAACTGACAGGTGTCACCGATCGTCCATATGTCATGAGCATTTTTAAAGGTGTAATTGGCAGGGACCTCACATTCCTTGGAAATCAGCTTCGGGAACAGGCACTTGGGGGAGTCGATTTTATTAAGGATGATGAAATCCTTTTCGAGAATCCACTTACTCCATTTGAAAAGAGAATTGCAGTCGGCAAAAAAGTTTTGGAGGAAGTATACGAGGATACAGGGCATCGCGCCTTCTATGCTGTAAATCTCACCGGCCGAACGTCTGACTTGAAGGAAAAAGCGAAGCGGGCTGTCGAGCTTGGAGCTGACATTCTATTATTTAATGTCTTTGCATATGGGTTGGATGTAATGCAAGGGCTTGCTGAGGATGAAAACATTCAGATACCGATCATGGCACACCCTGCAGTAAGTGGAGCAAGTACTCCATCAGAGTTTTATGGGATTTCCAACGAACTTCTTCTTGGAAAACTTGTCCGGTACGCCGGAGCCGATTTTTCCCTGTTTCCTTCCCCCTATGGCAGTGTTGCATTGCCAAAGAAGGAAGCACTTGGAATTAGAGAGAGCTTAACAAAAGTAGAAGAAGGAATGAAAGCTGCCCTGCCTGTTCCATCAGCTGGAATTCATCCAGGTCTTGTACCGCAGCTCTACCATGATTTCGGTAAGGATTCTGTAATCAATGCAGGTGGTGGGATTCATGGACATGCATTGGGCGCCATTGGCGGTGGTGCGGCTTTCAGACAGGCGGTTGATGGAGTGCTGGTTGGAAAAAACTTGAGCGAACAGGCTGAAACGAACCCGGAACTAAAACTCGCAATTGAACAATGGGGCAGTTTGGAGGTGGCAAAATGAGTTCAGGTCAGCCTATGATATTTTGTGATTTTGATGGAACGGTGACAGACAGTGACAACATCATTGCCATTATGAAGAAATATGCCCCACCAGAGTGGAATGATTTAAAGGATAAAGTACTTTCGCAGGAGATATCCATTCGAGAAGGAGTAGGGAAAATGTTTTCCCTGCTTCCCTCAAACCAAGTGGAAGAAATCAGCACGTACATTTTAGAGCATGCCGCGATCAGAAAAGGATTTCATGAATTTGTCGAATACGCGAGGAACCAGCAGATTCCACTTTATATTGTGTCTGGAGGAATAGACTTTTTTGTAGAGCCCTTGTTGCGTGGAATTGTGCCCCGGGGCCAAATCTACTGCAATGAGTCTGACTTTTCAGAAGAGAGCATCAGGATTCACTGGCCGCATTCTTGTGATGAGGAATGCCAAAACGAATGCGGGTGCTGCAAACCATCTGTTATTCGTAAACTTGCAGACAAGGACACTTATAAAATAGTGATTGGTGATTCCATTACAGACCTGCAGGCGGCGAAAATGGCGGATCAGGTAATAGCCAGGGATTTTTTGATTGAAAAATGCGATGAGCAATCCATTAACTATGAAGCATTTGAAGACTTCTTCGATGTGATAAAGATACTGAATAAGCAGGAGGTGCCATCATGAGTAGTCAAATCACTAGGTGGAATGAGCTTGCAGATGTGAAGGAGGAGCTGGCTGGCCGTGATTGGTTTTTTGGAACAAGTGGAAATCTTTCCATCAAAGTAACAGATGACCCTTTGACTTTTTTTGTTTCAGCAAGCGGAAAGGATAAGCGGAAAAGAACACCGGAAGATTTTCTGCTAGTAAACTATGCAGGGGAAGCGGTGGAAGAGACCATTCTGTTGCCTTCCGCGGAAACACTGCTTCATGTGGAAGTGTACGGCAAGTCAAATGCCGGTTGCTCCCTTCATGTCCATACGGTCGACAATAATGTCATTTCGGAATTATATGCCGAGCAGAAGGAGATAGTCTTTACAGGCCAGGAAATTATAAAAGCCTTGGGGATTTGGGAAGAAGGTGCCTCTGTCAGCATTCCAATTATTAAAAATCATGCTGATATTCCAAAACTTGCGAGGGAGTTTTCAAAGCATATCCATGAAGACAGTGGTGCTGTGCTGATCCAAAATCACGGAATTACAGTCTGGGGAAAAACTGCATTTGAAGCGAAAAAACACCTGGAAGCATGGGAATTCCTGTTTTCCTATCACTTAAAGCTTTTAAGCGTGAAAAACAGTATTAGAGGAAGCTTGCAGGTCCAATAAAAATAAACCTTGAGGAGGAAAAAGAATGGCTGAAATCAGAATTCATCAAACAAACGAAAGAATCAAAGTAAAAGAAGAAGTGGAATCCTTTTTGACTGAAAATGAAGTTATTTATGAAAAATGGGATACTTCCAAGCTTCCTGTACATCTTCAGGAGAATTTTGCACTGACAGACGAAAATAAAGAGGAAATCCTAGCTGTCTATCAGAGTGAAATTGCGGACATTTCGGCACGACGCGGATACAGAGCACAGGATGTCATCTCCTTATCCGATACCACTCCTAACTTGGAACAGCTTTTGCAGAATTTCAATAAGGAGCACCATCACACTGATGATGAGGTCCGCTATATTGTGAGCGGGCATGGGATCTTTGTCATTCAAGGCAAAGATGGCAACTTTTTCGACGTGGAACTTGAGCCTGGAGACCTGATAAGCGTACCGCCAAATGTCCGTCATTATTTTACCCTCATGGAGGACAGAAAGGTCGTAGCCATACGGATTTTCGTTACGACTGAGGGTTGGGTTCCGATTTATGAGAGCCAGACAGAACAGATAAATAACTAAGTGGACAGAGGCATTTGAGTGAAATGATTTTCACTCAAATGTCTTTTTTTTAGCCTTTTTGAAAAGAATATTGTATTTACAAGTCTACACTGAAATTAAGTATCCACAATAAACGCCCTGTTGATTTCCGTTCCAGGCATTCGCTTTCCGCGGGCGGCCTCGGGAGCCTCCTCGGCGCTATTGCGCCTGCGGGGTCTCCCTTGACACGCTGCTCCCGCAGGAGTCTCATGCCTTGCACTACAATCAACAGGGGAGAACCTGGAAATCATTCATAACACCTCAGCTTGTGGTTTATTTCTAAGAGGTTATTGCTACTAAAGCAAATTAAGATAAAACCGTGAGGGGATTGTAGCGGAAGGCGCTTGACTCCTGCGGGAGATAGAGGTAATGGGAGACCCCACAGGCAAAGCCGAGGAGGCTCCCATACCTCCCCGCGGAAAGCAAGCGACTGCAGCGGAAATCCACGGACAAAATTCAACGTAGTAATCAATATAAATAGTGATTTTTATGAGTAATCACCCCATAAAGAGGGAATATAATGGGAAGTGGTGAACTGTTGCAAATAGGAGGTTATTTGATGGAGCATATAGTGATAATTGGTGGAATAGCGGGTGGCATGAGTGCGGCTTCCAAGCTTAGAAGACTAAAGGAAGATGTAAAAATAACCGTTTTTGAAAAGGATGAACATATTTCATATGGTGCCTGCGGTTTACCCTACTACATATCTGGAGTGACAGAGTCGCACGAAGACCTTTTGGCGAGGACTGTGGAGGATTTCGAGAAACGGAATATCCAGGTACATATTCAGCATGAAGTCAAAAAAGTGGTGCCAGAGCGAAGCGTAGTGCTTGTCCAAAATCTCCAATCCGGCGAAACGATGGAAGTGAACTATGATAAACTACTGATAGCTACCGGTTCAAAACCAATTGTTCCTCCTTTCATACCAAAGGATGCAGGGAATGTCTTCACGTTAAAAACCCTTAACGATGGAATGGTCATGAGAAAATACTTTCAGGAAAGGCAAAATGTGAAGAGGGTTGCGATAATCGGTGGAGGATATATAGGGATGGAACTGGTTGAAACGATGATGGAATTACAAAAGGAAGTAATGGTCATCGAATTGCAGCCACATATTCTTCCTAACTATGATCAGGATATGGCTGAAATCTTGGAGGATTCCCTAAAAGACAGAGTGAAAATCCTGACTGGCGAAGAAGTCAAGGAGCTTCACGTTGTGGAAGGGAAGGTTACCAGCGTAAGCACAGATAAAGGGAAGTATGATGTGGATGCAGTTATCGTGAACATCGGCAATAAACCTAACACGGAGTTTGTCAAAGGTATTGGACTGAATATGCTAGATAATGGTGCCATAATTGTCGATAAACAGCAGCAAACCAGCATTCCTGCCATCTATGCTGCAGGGGACTGTGCGACAAGCAACCATCTTCTTTTGCAAAAGCCTGTTAATATTGCTTTAGGAACTACGGCCAATAAACATGGAAGAGTCGCAGCGGATAACATGGCTGGAATCTCGAATTCCTTTCAGGGAATACTTGGCACGAACGTAGTGAAAATAATGGATTGGACAGCTGCGATGACTGGATTGACCGAAAAATCCGCTAAACAGGAGAATGTAAATTTCAAAACAGTAAAAATTGAAACGAACAGCCATGCTTCCTATTATCCTGATGCGAAGCCTTTTCACATCAAGCTTGTCTATGAAAAAGAGTCAAAGAAACTGCTTGGCGCACAAATACTTGGTCAGGATGAAAGTGCAGCAAAGCGGATAGATATCTATGCCACAGCCATTACATGTGGATTGACGACAGAACAGATTGGTATGCTGGACTTAAGTTACGCACCACCATATGCAACAGTTTGGGATGCGGTTCAGGTTGCAGCAAATGCAGCAAAATAAGAGAAAAATTAATAAGGTTTAAAAGTGTTAATATTATGAATTTTCTTTACCTTTGTAGGCGAATATGCTAATGTAAAAGGTAGTTTTATCTACATAAATAGAAGTGTTTTGGAGGAGTGAGGGAATGAAAGTACGTTATAATTTTGTGCCTAAGCAAGATGTACAGTATTGTGAGCCGAACTATACGGTGAAGGACGCGTATGAGAAAATCAAAGAGACAGGTTACCGTTGCATTCCCATCCTGGAGGATAATGGGAGAAGCTTTGTAGGGCTTGTCTATAAAGTGCATTTACTGGATTACCTATACGAGGGGAAAGGATCGGAAAACGATTCTGTGGAGTCCCTTATCCAAAATAAAGATGCATTCATTTTTGAGGAGGACTCATTTTTCCAAGCGTTTTTCACAATCAAGCGACTGCCATTCATTGCAGTCCTGAACGAGGAAAATGAATTTCTCGGGATTCTGACTCATGCAAACGTCATGGATGTACTTGCTGATTCATTTGGAATGAAAACGGGAGGCTACACCTTGACCATTGCCACAATTGAACATAAAGGGGCAATCAAGGATCTGGTTTCCATGCTGAAGGACATCAACATTGACGGCATGCTTACACTGGATAACGGGGAGAAATATTTAAGACGGATCATCGTGAACCTGCCTGCCGAGCTGCCTGAGGATAAACTGAATAAGATTGTGAAAAAGCTGGAAGAGAAAGAGTTCCGGGTGACACATGTCGATCAGATTGATGTAATGAAATAATACAACCGTAAAACGAGCATCTTCCCATAGGGAAAAGATGCTCGTTTTTTATTGTGGTGTGGTAATCAACTCTTTTTCTATGAGGATAGTCGATAAAGTGACAGGCTCCGCTTTTTTCTTGAGTGCAGGAATATATTGTTTCAGAACACTGGCTGTCTTTTCTCCTGCAATGCCCACATGACCGATGGCAATAATACTATCATCCACTTCGGTTTTTCTGATCAGCTGGTTCGTCTGCTTTACGATATGGTTGGTTGTGTAAACCTCATCAAAAAACAATTCATTTTCCAAATAGGGCACAGAAAGTTCTGTGGCAATTTTTGGGACGACACTTTTTCTTGAGGTTTTACTGTCCAGATAGTAGAGGTGCCTTTCTTTGCAGATACCAAGGATAATCCGCATCACACGCTCATCAGCAGTGGCTTTTGATCCCATGTGGTTATTGATTCCAACGGCGTATGGAACGGCATCAATAGCGGCATTTACTCGTTTTGCAATTTCTTTATTGGAGAGGTCCGTTGTGATGGCCCCGGGACCAAGCCAGCTCCTTTTCCCTTTAACAGGTTCCATTGGAAGGTGTAAAATGACCTCGTGACCCAATTCATGTGCAAGCTCCGCATCCTCTTTTGTTGTAGAAAGAAACGGCATCACAGCAATGGTCAACTTGACTGGCAGATGAAGAATTTCTTCGGTACCTTTCATGTCATTTCCGAAATCATCAATTACAATGGCTACTCTATTGCCATGCTGATCGTGCTCCTCTGCATGAACGACGATGCTAACTAAAAATACTGATAATATGGATGAAATAGCGATGAGATTTTTCAACTTTACCACTCATTTCTAAGATGCTGTATATGGTTTATAAATGTTTTAGGGGTTGGGTGAGGTTCCATTCGACAAAATTCTTGTTTTTCTATTATTTCCTTGCTAGTAAATGAGCTTCATTACTAACATTTTGTACAAAATCTGTGTATTCATGCGGTAGGGTGAAAAAAATTTGTGAAAAGATTGTCTAATATTGCGATTCTATTTACAATAATAGAAATTTTTGTAATAATTCGAAAAGGAGAGCAGAGAGATAAAAGGAGCGAATTACATTGTCGTATGAAGGGTATGTGGAGAACCTATTGATTCTGATAAAGGAGAAAAGGGACTCCATGATTGTTTTGGCCAATAAAACGGGTTATATCAGTGATCAGACAATTAAATGCAGCCAGGATTTAGACAAGCTAATTTACGAGTATCAAAAAATGATCTACCAAAAGAAGTCCATATTAAAAACCATTCCAAAAAAGAATGGTCAGAAGATTTGAATCAGCCAGATCATGAATAAAAGCCCAAAGATGAAAGAGTAGGTGGAAGTGGTTTCATATCCATCGCCATGGCTCTCAGGAATGAGTTCTTTATAGATGATATAAAGCATCGCACCTGCGGCAAAAGCAAGACCATAAGGTACCAAAGTAGAGACAATGGAAGTAAGGTAAAAGCCTACTATGGCCATCGGAATTTCCACTGCTCCGGTCAATGTAGCTACAATGAATGCTTTAACTCGATTGATTTTTTGGTTCATCAGGAAAAGCGCAACAAGAAATCCCTCAGGAGCATTTTGCAAACCAATTGCAAAAGCTATCAAATTTCCCGTATCATTTGCATCCGACGCATAACTAACCCCAACAGACAACCCCTCCGGTATATTGTGAAGTGTGATGGCAGCAACGATAAGCATGGCTTTTTGGTCAAACTCGATACCTTTTCTATTATGTTCGAGGTCAATATGTGGAATGGATTTTTCCAGTAAGGTTAAGGTAAAGACACCCAATAATAGTCCGATCGATAAGGGAAGAATCCCCCCGTAGTTCAGTGCCTCAGGTATAAGGCTTAAGGTGGCGGCTGCCATCATGATGCCGGCAGTGAACGCTAATAGTATATCCTTCCATCTGTGTGAAATGGAGTTTTTAAGAAAGAGAATAGGTAATGCACCTATACCTGTAGACATGGCAGAAAGGATGCTACCGGTTAATGCTTCATTCATCACTATTTTCCTTTCAAGGCTTTTCTATGCCAGTACGTAAATTTTATTTAATTTGGTTGTTCAGAAACGGCTGCATAAAACTGCACTTAGCCGTTTTTTTGGGTTAATTTAATTTTGATTATATTAAAATTCAAATATCGAGTAAATGAAAGAGAATTCTACAAGGAGAATGTTCATTCCCCTTGTTCCATATTTTAGCATACTTCTACATAACTTTGTCGAATTGACCAAGATAGAGTGGATTACATATTTTTCAACTTGGATTGACGGATGAAGATGTTTACTATAACATTGGTTTTAATTCAAGATATTTGAAAAAGGAATGAAGATCATGACAAATAGAAACGATTTAGATGTCTCTTTAAAACTATTCATAGTACTTTCCAGAGCATACCGAGCTATTACGGATAAAGCCAATCAGTCCATTCAACGCTTTGACCTGAATCCAACTGAATTTGCAGTGCTGGAGCTTCTCTATCATAAGGGCGATCAGCCGTTGCAGCAAATAGGTGGGAAAATCCTGTTGGCAAGCGGAAGTATCACTTATGTAGTGGATAAACTAGAAGGCAAAGGCTTGCTTGCCCGTAAAGCATGTGCAAAAGATCGCCGAGTGACCTATGCGCAAATTACGGACGCCGGAAAAGATCTACTCCAAAACATCTTCCCACAGCATGAACAACAAATACACAACCTGCTTGCCGGACTCCAAACAGAAGAAAAAGAGCAGGCAATCGACCTAATAAAAAAACTCGGGCACTTTGCTGCGCATACAGAAAAAAACTGACGAGAGTCAGTTTTTTTGTTTTAATAAAGGGCCGCTAAATAAAGGGCCAGACCCCGGCAGGAGTATGCCGATTTATGTAGAATATTAAAGGGTGAATATTGTTTGCAAAGGGGACGTTTATGATGAAATTTGAAGAGTTTGCATATACACGGCCAAATATGGATGAGGTCGAGGGCAGGTATCATGCTGCGTTGGTAAGGTTCGAGGGGGCGAATTCCGCTCAGGAGCAGGAGGAAGCCATCAAGGAAATCAATGAAATCAGAAATGAGTTAAGCACGGATTTTAATCTTGTGTACATTCGCCATTCTATTGATACGACAGATGAATTCTACAAGGAAGAACAAGATTTTCTGGACGAAATAGAGCCGTTGACAAAAGCATTGGATACAAAATATTATAAAGCACTTGTAAAATCTCCATTTCGGAATGAGCTGGAGAAAAAATGGGGGACTCAGCTTTTCTCATTGGCTGATTGTGAATTGAAAACATTTGATGATTCCATCATAGAAGACCTTCAGCAGGAGAATAAGCTAACGACAAAGTACTCCAAGCTGATAGCATCAGCAAAGATCCCATTCAATGGGGAAGAGCTGACGTTGGCGCAGTTGGACCCTTTTACGGAGTCCACGGATAGAGAAGTGCGTAAAAAGGCAAGTGAAGCGAAATTCGGCTTCTTTAATGAGAATAAAGAGGAATTTGATAATATTTTTGATTCTTTGGTCAAACTCCGTACCAAGATTGCCCAAAAACTTGGTTACAAGAACTTTGTTGAGCTTGGTTATGCAAGAATGACACGTACGGACTATGATGCAGATATGGTAGCCAAATTCCGTGAACAGGTGAAGGAATATATTGTTCCATTAACTGAAAAACTGAAAGAAAGACAACAAGCGCGCATTGGTGTCCAGGATTTGAAGTATTACGATGAGGGCTTTAAATTCAAAACCGGAAATGCTACACCGAAAGGGACTCCTGAATGGATCATTGAGAATGGAAGCAAGATGTACGAGGAGCTTTCAAAGGAAACAAAAGAGTTCTTCCAATTCATGATCGACAAGAACCTGATGGACCTAGTGGCGAAAAAAGGGAAGGAAGCAGGAGGGTATTGTACCTATATCCCAACCTACAAAACACCTTATATCTTCTCGAATTTCAATGGTACAAGCGGCGATATCGATGTACTGACACATGAAGCGGGACACGCTTTTCAAGTATACATGAGCCGGGATTTCGATGTACCTGAATATAATTGGCCAACCTATGAAGCCTGTGAGATCCATTCGATGAGTATGGAGTTCTTTACATGGCCATGGATGGAGCTTTTCTTCAAGGAAGATACGGAAAAATATAAATTCTCACATTTAAGCAGTGCTATTTCATTCCTTCCTTATGGTGTTGCTGTGGATGAATTCCAGCATTTTGTATATGAAAATCCTGAAGTAACTCCTGCAGAGAGAAATAAAGCTTGGCGTGAAATTGAGGAGAAATATCTTCCTAACAGAGATTATGATGGGAATGATTATTTGGAATCGGGCGGTTTCTGGCAACGACAAGGCCATATTTATCGTACGCCTTTCTATTATATTGATTATACATTGGCTCAAATCTGTGCATTACAGTATTGGAAGCTTTCACAAGAGAAACCGGCGGAAGCATGGAAATCCTATTTGGAACTGTGTAAATTGGGAGGAAGCAAATCCTTCACGGAACTGGTGAAGTTTGCACAACTTCGTTCTCCATTCGAGGATGGCTGTGTGGAATCAGTGGTGGGGGAAATTGAAAACTATCTGAACAAGGTAGATGATAAAGTCTTATAATATGAAAGCTGTCGATACATCGGCAGCTTTTTCCAACGAAATCAAGGCATTTCCGACAAGATTCTACTTTCCCTTTTTCCTTTACTTTTGTAGAATGGTAGATATATAGTGTATAAATGGCTTTGATATTGATTTTATTTTTTGTTTGTCAATATTCGGTTAAATACATATTCAATTAATTGAAGATACTATAAAAAAAACGCATTGACTTCGTTTAGAAATAATATTTAGTATCAGAAAAGGAAGTGACCCTATGAATACAAATTCTTTGTTTTCAAAAGTGCAAACACAAAAAATCTATGGGGAATTCCCGATTTCCATTTCTAATATTTTTTCCGATTCCAGGCAGGTAACAGTGGATTCCGTTTTTGTCTGTATAAAAGGATATACGGTCGACGGCCACCGATATATATCTTCTGCAATTGATTTGGGTGCGAAAGTTATCGTGGTCGAGGATCTGCCGGAAATGCTGCATGAAGATGTCTGCTACGTGAAGGTGAGAGATACGGAAAGAGCACTGGGACAGCTTGCGAATGCATTTTTTGACTACCCTTCCACCAAGCTTAGAATTGTCGGAGTTACAGGAACGAATGGGAAAACGACAGTGACAAGCGTCATCAATAAAGTGATGAGAAATGAAGGCTATAAAACTGGCCTTAGTGGTACGATTGAAATCGATATAGATGGGGAAAAGTTCGAAAGCAAGAACACAACAAGTGATGTACTGACCATGCAAAGAATGTTGAAGGACATGGTGGATGCAGGTGTGACGGATGTTGTAATGGAAGTATCCTCCCATGGGCTTCTGCTTGGACGTTTGGCCGGGGTGGAGTTCCAGAATGGAGTGTTTACCAATCTAACACAGGACCATTTGGATTTCCATGGTACCATGGAAAATTATAAAAACGCCAAAGGGCTGCTCTTTTCGCAGCTCGGACAGGATCTCCGTAAAGACAAGGCTGCAATTCTAAATATGGATGATGAAGCTTCAAATGATTATATCAGTATGACAAGTGCCAGAATCATTTCATACGGGATCAAAAATGATGCGGATTTCAGAGCGAGTGATCTGGAGTTTTTCGAAAATAAAACAGCCTTCACTTTACATACGGATTTTGGAGAATACAGACTGGAAGTTCCGTTTGTAGGTGAATTCAACGTTTATAACATTCTCTCCGTTATCTGTGTACTTTGGGATAAGGGAATGCCTTTTGAGAAAATTCTTAAACATCTAAGTGAGGTAACACCACCTAGTGGCCGGATGGAAACGTTGCAAACAGGTGATCAACGAACCGTCATTATTGATTATGCCCATACGGAAGATGCAATCGGGAAGGTGCTCGACAGTATCAAGATGTTCTCCAAAGGGAATGTCATATCCATTATTGGGACAGGCGGTAATCGAGATAAAGATAAGCGTCCGAAGATGGGTAAGATCGCAACGGAGAAATCAGATTACGTCATCTTCACCACCGATAATCCTTTGGATGAGCCTTACGAGGAAATTATTAATGGAATGGCCGCCGGGGCAGTGGATGACAGGTTTGAATGTATCGGTGATCGTGAAGAGGCGATTTTCAGGGCCATCGAACTTGCTAAAGAGGACGACGTAGTATTAATAGCAGGTAAAGGCCATGAAAATTACCAATTGATTGGTACCGAGTCTGTTCCTTTTAACGATGGGGAAGTAGCATTAAGAGCAATTAGAACTTATCCACTTACAGAAAGTATTCCGACAACATAGATTCTACACATATCAACTGACTGAAGTGCATGGGTTTTCCATGAAAAATGCTTCAGTCAGTTTTTTTATATTTTGAAAGTATATTGTTGAAAAGGGATGTTGAAATGAGGGGAATCATTGGGGGAGTTTTCTTCATCTGTATCTTATTGTTGGTGGCCTGTAGTGGTGTAGAAGTGACCACAACAAAAGAACCTGTAAGAGAGGATGAAAAAGTAAAAGAGGAGAAACCTGTTCAAAGAGAAGAACCAAAAGTGGAGGAATTGCCTGAACTAACGGAGGCAGAACTGCAAAGGCAGGAGGCCTTGGAGGAACTGACAAAAAGGGAAAACCATGTTTTGAACAATAGTGATTATGGTGAGTCCAATGAATTCCATGAATTTGTTACAGGTGTAAAAACGAGGATGAAAACCGATGAAAAAGTCATAGCATTAACATTGGATGCATGCGGAGGAGAAAATGGCAGCGGATATGATGATGAACTGATCGGATTCCTGAATCAGCATCACATAAAGGCTAATCTTTTTGTGAATGCCAGATGGATAGAGACGCAGCCCGCTATTTTTATGGAGCTTGCAAACAATTCTTTATTTACGATAGAAAATCATGGTACAGAACACCGGCCTTTATCCACTATCCTACGTTCTGCCTGGGGCATAGAAAGTACAGCTTCAAAAGAGGAAATCGTAGCGGAAATTATCGGGAATCAGAAAATTATATTGGAGTATACAGGAAAGCTTCCAAAACATTTTCGCTCGGGAACTGCTTTTTACGATGATGTATCGGTTAAAATAGCCCAGGACCTTGGTTTGGAAGTAGTGAACTTTGATATTCTAGGTGATGCAGGAGCGACTTTTACCGCCGATCAAGTTGAAGATTCCATGCTTAAGGCAACCTCCGGATCGATCGTGATCCTTCACATGAATCACCCCGAAAGCGGGACAGCTGAAGGAGTAAAGAAAGCGGTTCTGAATTTATTGGAACAGGGATTCAGCTTTGTTCACTTACAGGATTATGAACTGGAGTAATGTACTATTACAGTTTCGTTACATCTACATAAAAAATTTGATGCAGGTCACGATAACAATGGGAGGTTGATATCGTGGCCTGTTTTTGTCATCTGTTATTTTCGGCAATGCTGTTTTTAAACTTTTCTGCGTGCCAATCAATAATCAAAATAGATCAAGCTCAAGAAAAAATGCCGATGACTGGTTTATGTGATCCGGTAAAGAATTCGGAAGAAGGAAATCGATTTGGATTAACGAGTGAAAATAAAAAGAAACAGAGAAGGCATAATCGTGTGCCTGAATATAAAAGCCGGGGATTTCGTCTATTTAATTATTAATAAAAAAGGCTTGTTGGTCACCAATTAGAAAAGTGGTGACCAACAAGCCTCAAACCGCATATTAGTTAACATTTACTTTCAATTCTTCCTGTTCAACCTCCACTTGAAGAGAAGTAGGGATGAAATCAAGCTCCAGTAAAACATCAGCGATGGCATCTTCTACATGTTCCTGAATAAGTCGGCGTAATGGTCTAGCCCCAAACTGAGGATGGTAGCCTTTATCAGCCAACCACTCTTTTGCATCTTCCGATAAATAAAGTTTACACTGATGCTCTTCCATCAGCATACCTGACAAATCATTAATCAGAATATCGACAATCTGACGCATATGCTCTTTTTCAAGTTTTGCAAATTCAATGATATTATCAAATCTGTTAAGGAATTCCGGTTTGAAATAGGACGACAAGGATTCCAGAATAGAACCTTGCTCTGTATTTTCGTGCTTCTCAAAACCTACTGTAATTCTCTTGTCTGTTACGCCTGCGTTACTTGTCATGATAATCACAGTATCTTTGAAGCTGACAGTTCTTCCTTGGCTGTCCGTCAGCCTGCCATCCTCCATTACCTGAAGAAACAGTTGGAGCACATCTGGATGGGCTTTTTCCATTTCATCAAGCAGTACAATACTGTAAGGGTTGCGGCGGACCTTTTCTGTCAACTGTCCAGCTTCCTCATGCCCGATATACCCTGGTGGAGATCCAATTAGTTTTGATACTGAGTGCTTTTCCATGTATTCACTCATGTCAAAACGGATAAATGCATCCTTTGAACCAAAAAGCTCTTCGGCAAGTGATTTGGTAAGCTCTGTTTTACCAACCCCAGTAGGTCCGACAAAAAGGAAGGAACCAATAGGTCGTTCTTTTCTTTTAAGACCTGCACGACTTCTGCGAATTGCTTTTGCAATCTTTTGGACTGCATCTTTTTGTCCAATCACTTTTTTATTTAAATTTGCCTCGAGATCACGAAGCTTTACTTGTTCTTCCTGTTGAAGTTTTCCAACTGGAATGCCAGTTTTTTCTTCTATGATTGCATAGATGTCATTCAGTGTAACTTCAATTTTTTTCGCAGTGGAGCTATTTCTACTCTTTTCAAGCTTTGCTTCTTCATCTCTCAGCTTTGCAGCGTATTCGTATTTCTCTTCATCCAAAGCTTTTTGTTTTTCCTTTTCAATCTGTGCAAGTCGGTAGTTAATTCCCTCCAAGTCCATTACATCCAAGGTTAAATTCTTCTTAGATCCTGCTTCATCAAGCAAATCAATGGCTTTATCGGGTAGGAAACGATCCTGAATATAGCGGTGTGACAGGCTGACGCAGGCATTTATCGCTTCTTCTGTATAGGAAACCTGATGGAAATCCTCGTATTTGGATTGGATACCTTTAATGATCTCAACAGCCTTTTCAGGAGTTGGCTCTTTTACCATAACAGGTTGAAAGCGTCGTTCCAATGCTGCATCCTTTTCTATTTGCCGATATTCCTTCAAGGTAGTAGCCCCGATGAGCTGCAGCTCGCCTCTGGCCAATGCCGGTTTCAACATGTTACCTGCATCCATGGACCCTTCCGCAGAACCAGCTCCCACAATTAAGTGCAATTCATCCACAAATAGGATGACGTTTTTTCTTTCCTGCAGTTCCTGGATGATCTGCTTCAGCCGTTCTTCGAATTGACCTCTAATACCAGTATTGGCAACAAGTGAGGCAACATCCAACAGATAGATTTCTTTATTCTGAAGCTTGGCAGGGACATCTCCGGTAGTAATATTAAGAGCAAGTCCTTCCGCGATGGCTGTTTTACCTACTCCAGGTTCACCGATTAGTACAGGGTTGCTCTTGTTTCGTCTATTTAGAATTTCAATTACTTTCTTGATTTCTTTTTCTCTTCCCACAACAGGGTCAATCAATCCTGCTTTAGCAAGATTTGTTACATTTTTGGCTAATTTGTCCAGAATTCCACGACCCTGTTTGGACTCTTTAGCATCTTTGAAATTTGACTCATTAGTAGGTCGATGATCCTGCTCCCAAAAAGGAGAGTGTCCGGAAAATCCTTGAAAGAATCCAGACGGTGTCTGTAATTTTGCTCTTTCTTCTTCAAAGCAGGAAGAGCATAGGACAAGTTGCTTTTGTTCTGAATTTAATTGGAACTTAACATGAATAGTTGCTTGATTCTGTTCGCATTTTTGACAAATCATTCTTTGCTTCCTCCTTGAGAATTGTTTGACTTTCTTTGACCATTTAGGTTTAGCCATAGTATACTTTGACCTTTTTTGACTTTCAAGTATTTTGCCTGTTGGTAAATCATAGAAAAAATATATTCTATATATTTAGAAAAGTTTGTTGACTTCATCTTGAGACTGTTGTTATAATTGCAAAAAGTATCAATCTTATAAAAATCATATAGCAAACTTCTTATTAAGAGTGGTGGAGGGACAGACCCTGTGAAGCCCGGCAACCTTCAATGATGTTGAAAAGGTGCTAATTTCTGCAGATTTTTTTTCTGAGAGATAAGAAGAGGACCTTGAATGAAAGCCTCTTCTTATCGAAGAGGCTTTTTATCTGTACAAAAGGGGGAAAAGTAAAAGTAATATTATCCGGAATTACTCAATATGGTAGATAGTAAATCAATCATCCAATCAATGAATTAACGCAATGAACAAAAAAAACTGAATATCTCTTATCGAGAGTGACCGAGGGATCAGGCCCTATGAAGTCCGGCAACCATCAGGAAAAGTTATTCTTTTTCTGAAAAGGTGCTAATTCCTGCAGGCGGACTATGCCTGACAGATAAGAGGAGGAAAAAACCTCTTCTTATGAAGGGGTTTTTTATTTTTATATAAAAACGGAGGTAAAAACATGACAAATACAAATGACGCTTATCAATTAGAAACGCTATTGCTACACGGAGGGCAAACTCCTGATCCGACTACCGGTTCCAGAGCCGTCCCCATCTATCAGACAACATCGTATGTGTTCAATGATACAGAGCATGCCCAAAATTTATTTGCCCTGAATGAATTCGGCAACATCTATACGAGAATTGGAAACCCGACAGTCGACGTGCTGGAAAAGAGAATTTCGCTGTTAGAAGGCGGAGTGGCGGCAGTGGCAACCAGCTCCGGCATGGCTGCAATTGCATTTGCCATATTAAACATTGCCCACTCCGGTGATGAAATTGTGGCAGCAGGCAATCTGTATGGAGGTACCTATAATCTTTTTGCTGTCACATTGCCGAAATATGGGATAAAAGTGAACTTTGTGGATGGAACGGATCCAGAGAACTTCAGAAAGGCAATAACCCCAAAAACCAAAGCGATTTTCGGCGAAATCATTGGAAATCCGAGCTTACATGTCTTAGATGTTGAAGGTGTCGCCAAAGTTGCACAAGATCATGACATACCACTCATTATTGATAATACTTTTGCATCCCCATATCTTTGCAACCCGATCAAGTGGGGAGCGGATATTGTGGTACATTCCGCAACTAAATGGATTGGCGGCCATGGAACGACAATCGGAGGAATTGTGGTGGATGGCGGTACATTCAACTGGGATAATCCTAAATTCCAAGACTTTACTGAACCGGATGAAAGCTATAATGGCATTCGCTATGCAGAAGCCTTCGGAAACCTTGCTTATGCAGTTAAACTGCGTGTCCAGCTTTTGCGTGATTTTGGCGCATGCTTAAGTCCTCAAAATGCATTTCTGCTTCTACAAGGATTGGAGACGCTTCACCTAAGGGTGGAAAAGCATAACGAAAATGCAACAGAGCTTGCAAGATTCCTACAAGATCATCCTGCTGTTGAGTGGGTATCCCACCCTAGTCTTCAAGGACATCCGGCGCATGCATCCGCTCAAAAGTATTTGAGAAACGGATATGGTTCCATTCTCAATTTTGGAATTAAAGGAGGAAGAGAAGCTGGAAGAAAAGCTATTGATTCAATCAAGCTATGGTCACATGTAGCCAATGTAGGAGACGCAAAATCCTTGATCATTCATCCAGCATCCACCACGCATCAGCAGCTTACAGGGGAAGATCTGAAAAAGTCAGGCGTAACAGAAGATCTGATTCGCCTATCTGTAGGAATTGAATCAATCGAAGATCTGAAAAAGGATCTGGACCAGGCACTTTTCACAGCAACAGGAAAATCCATCTTAAAAGTGGAAAGCATCTGATATGAAAAGGGTGGAAGGACAGTGACAGAGTGTGATTGCAAAACAACTGCCGGTAGTGTCCGGATCGAGCGACTGGTGCTTGAAAGTGGAGAAGTATTGGAGAAGGTGGAAATTGCCTATGAAAGGGTTGGAAATAAGAATAGGGAACTTATTATAGTCTGTCATGCCTTGACAGGAAACCAATTTGCAAGAGGATCCGAGGAAGAAAAAGGCTGGTGGCATTCCTTTATTGGTCCCGAATCCTATATTGATACAAATGACTATCAAGTAATAACAATGAATGTTCTAGGAGGGTGTAATGGCTCCACAGGTCCAACCTCCCTGAATCCAATAACTGGTGAAAAATATGGAAGCAAGTTTCCGTCCGTCACAATCAGAGATATGGTGCATGCTCAATATTTGGCATTGAGGGAGCTTGGGTACTCCGAAGCGAAAGCGGTTATTGGAGGCTCACTTGGGGGAATGCAGGTGCTCGAATGGGGAATATTATATCCGGATTATGCAGATATTCTTATTCCTATGGCTGTAACCCCTTATTTTACTGATTATGCTCTAGCTTTTAACTGTATTGGAAGAAGAGCCATTATGACAGACCCGCTTTGGAATAATGGAGATTATCAGGAAAATGAAATGTTGAAAGGTCTTGAAATAGCCAGAATGGTTGGTCTGGTAACTTATCGCTCTGCCAGTTTATTCAATCATCGTTTTAACCGGGAACAGAAACGAACAAAAGATGACTCTACTGTTGAATATCAGGTGGATTCTTATATGAAATACCAGGGTGAGAAATTCACACGACGTTTTGATGCCAACAGCTATCTTTGTCTGTTGGAGGCAATGGATCAGTATGATATCGGCTGGGAACGGAACGGCTGGAGGCAAGCACTGAGCCAAATAAAAAGTAAAGTGTGTATGATAGGTTTTTCAAAAGACCTGCTATATCCCACTAGTATGATAAGAGAAGCAGTGGAGGCACTGAAAGCCCATGGAATATCTGCAAGTTTTGTTGAGGTTGAAACAGAGTTCGGACATGATGGCTTTTTGGTTGAGTTTGACAAATGGGGGATGGAAGTGAAGAGATTGCTTGAGGAAAAAGAGAGAAGGGAAGTGACTCATGTCTAAAATAAATGTGGCGCTGTTGGGATATGGAACGGTTGGAAAGGGGGTATACAGTACGATTGAATCCCATCAAAACCGTTTACAGAGGCTATTGGGAAAAGAGGTTAAAGTTGTTGCCATTCTTGTTCGAAATTTAGAAAAACATGTGGCGCCGGATGATCAGGTCCTACTTACAGCGAACTTTGAGGATATTCTGTCACTTTCAGATCTTCATATTGTCATTGATGCCATTGTTGGCAGGGAACCAGGATTTACTTATCTGAAAAAAGCAATCGATAAGGGTTGTCATATTGTTACGGCGAATAAAGAAATGTTTGCATTTCATGGAACCGAGCTGCAGACCTTGGCCCTGGAAAAAGGAGTTGGCCTAGGCTATGAGGCGACCGTAGCGGGAGGAATCCCTATCATCCAAACGATTCGACAGCTTCTTCAGGTTAATCATTTTCAAAAAATCGAGGCCATTCTTAACGGAACCTCCAACTTCATTTTAACGAATATGAGGAAGTTGGGCAGCACTTTTGCTGAGACGCTCCAGCTTGCAAAAGAAAATGGCTATGCAGAATCCGATCCTACCAATGATATTGAAGGATATGATGCCCTTTATAAAGGCATGGTAATGAGTCAGCTGATTTATGGAGAACTGCCTTGTATCGATAGCGTCAAAAGAAAGGGAATAACACATATTCAGCCTCAGCATATGAAGGTTGCAGAAGAAGCGGGTTTGAGGTTCAAACATGTGGTCGCTCTCTCCAAGTCAAATGATGAGATCCAATGTAAGGTGGAACCTGTTCTTGTAACAGATTCCCATCCTTTCTATCAAGTCGAAGGGGTTCAAAACAGTGTTTCTATTACAACCGATCTGTTGGGTACTTTGCAGCTGCAGGGTCCAGGGGCTGGCATGTTTCCTACAGCGAGTGCAGTCCTAGAAGACATCATTCAGTTGGAAAATAAACCTAAAGCCTCTCCTGCGGCAAAAAATTCTGTTACTGACCAGGATACTTTATTGCAATGGGTAATCTTTTGTGAATACCCTGAAATAGAAAAATCCGGTCAAGAAATTTCGGTCATCGAAAAGCTGGATGATACAACCTGGATTATTGAAGGTGAGGTTATACCTTCGGGGTTGTCACACAGTTCGAGTACAAACATATTCCCGTTAAAAGGAAGGTATGAAAGGAAGAAATTGCCCCTCCAAGTTTAATAGTTACTAGAGAACATTTTCTAGCGGAATGTTAATAAAGCCCTTATCAAAAAAGCGCTTCTTTCCTGACTGCCTGTCTCATATAATGTGACAAGCAGTTTTTTCATTTTCAATGTGGAGAGGTCGCAAAAAAATAGTTTAGAGGTGGGGGCGCGGTTGAGTAGAAGTTGGCTTGGTGCCTTTCAAATAGGTGCAGTTTATGTTGGGACAATAGTGGGGGCAGGTTTTGCAACCGGTAAAGAGATTGTCCAATTTTTCACCCAATATGGATGGATAGGATTCTTCTCCATTTTAATCAGTGGGTTTTTATTCATTTGGCTTGGTACGAAAATGATGCTGGTTTCCAAAAGGATAAAAGCGACTTCCTATAAAGAGTTTAATGAATATCTGTTTGGGGTGTCTGCAGGTACAGTGGTCAACCTCTTCATGCTCATCATTTTGACCTGTGTTGGAGCTGTGATGCTGTCCGGGGCAGGAGCTGTATTTGAAGAACAACTGGGATGGCATTATCAGCTTGGGTTATTGCTGACAGTGGGATTGGCTGTGTGCGTTGTATTAGTTGGTGTCAAAGGCTTGGTTGGTGTCAACATTGTGGTAGTGCCTGTCATGATCGGATTCAGTTTTTTCATCGCAGGAAATGCCTTAATGGAGCACGGCCTGGATTTCCTGACCCTGGCTTCGCAACAGCCGTCATGGAAGGGTTGGATTTCCCCTATTACCTATGTCGCTTTCAACTTGGCAATGGCTCAGCCTGTTCTTGTACCTCTTGCAACAGAAGTCGATGACGAATGGGTCATTAAGCATGGCGGTTTTATAGGTGGCCTTGTTCTTTGCTTCATCTTGATAACCTGTCATATATCCATCGCATCACTGCCGAATTTCCAGACGTTTGAAATTCCTATGGCAGAGGTTGTAAAGCTTGGTATGATTTCCTTTTTCGGTATGTATGTGTTTGTCATTTATGGGGAGATTTTCACTTCTGTTGTCAGCGATATTTTCGGTTTGCAGCGTCAGTTGGAAAGCATGTGGAATATTCCTCGCTACATCGTAACGATCGTTTTGGTTTCCATCATATATACGATAAGCCAAATCGGCTACGGAAGTTTAATTGAACACCTCTACCCACTATTCGGCTATATAAGCATCGCATTTCTGATACTTTTGATTGTGAGGAAATGAGTCAGGCAGGAAAACCTTTCGTGGTTTCCTGCCTGCTTTCATTTTTGGATTATCTCCTGTTGTCATCTTACAAACATCGCTACTATGGCAACAACAGGAATAGCTGCCGTTAAAGCATTTCCTACAAGGAAAAGGGAATTAATCGTACTTTTGACTTCCGGGTAGTTCGCTACGAGTTCATTTCGTTTTAGAAGATTAAAAATGGCATTTATCACAACACTAACGACGACTATCACTAATGGGATAATCAGGTCTGCATCAGAATCAGCTAATGTCATAAATCCGAAAACAATTAAAACTATCGGAAGAGCTTCAATAAATGCTACAAACATAAATAGCCTTGTTTGTATGTGAGAGATGTTCTCCGGGTGCATTGCCAGCTGTTCCATACTTGACCTGAGCAGTAAAGCTATTCCAAAGCATGCAACTACAGCTGCTATGACAAATAGATAAATGGCATCCATACTTATTCCTCCTTCTTTCATTTATCCCAGAAATCATTTTACCTTATTGACGGGATGAGGGTAAATCAAAACTTAAAAATTCAATGGCATAAGGACAAGCAACCAGATATCAAACACCAAATGGGAAATAATGATCAGCACCAAAGAGCGTTTCCATTCGAATAATGCCCCCCAGGCGATACCTGCTGTAAATGCAGCAGCCACAAGCATAAGGTTTCCGGACCAAAGATGTGCAAATGCATAAAGACAGGCAGCAATCATGACACCTGCAGGTCCGTTTTTCCATTCTGAAATTGCATCCTGTATATACGCTCTCCAAAAAATCTCCTCACCAGGTACAATAATGAGTACCAATAGCAGATAGTGCCATATCTCTGATGGACCCACAATCGTATATAATCCTTTAACTTGTGAAAGGAAAGGAAGATCAAAGAGCTTGATAACATAATAGGTCAAGAAAAAAACAAGATAAAGCAAACTGCCTGAAACGAAACCGATGAGTACAGACTTAATGGATGGTATCAGTGAAATATCACGTTGGCGTGTGAATTTCAGGCTTATAAAACTAGAAGCGTTAATGCTAGCGGGAATAAAAGCCAAAAAAAACCGCTAAAAATAAAGCTGATACCAATCAGAATATTGGCCAATATCCACAAGGGCAGGATTGATTTAATTGAATTCATAATCAACATTCCTTTTTTGTTGTTGCAACTATTGTAGCAGAAGAACATGTCTGTCGAATAATTGTTTTTCCATAAACAAATCATAAGAACAAGCTTGCGAAAGGAGTAGATAAGGATGACACAATCAAAAAGTCAGCAGGAACGACAAAGAAAAGTACGAAAGCAATCACAAAATGAGCACGGAAAAGTCAAGAGCTTCGAACAATTAGCGGATGAAGCGGGAAAGAAGAGCAATTAAATAAATTCTCTCAAAATAAATGGCACCCCAAACGGGAAGTGCCATTTATTTAATCAACCTTTAAAGATATCCCAAAAATAATACTTATGTCCCGTTTTCATCAACAGTTGCATAGTTGGCGGGTGTCTACCGCATACTATGGGAAGAAATAACAGGTGAATGGGGTAGGCAGAATGGGCGAAAGCTACAAGAAAAAGAGATATGCTGCGATAATCAGTCCGTTTACAACGAGCATACTTCATTACCGCAAACCTTTTGTTGTGGCTTGGTGGGCTGCTTCTTTCCCGGGCTTTGGACATTTTATGCTAAATAAGTATTTGACCGCATTCATCTTAATTTCCTGGGAAGTCTTGATAAACAACGCTGCCCATCTGAACGAAGCAATCTATCTTTCCATGATAGGAAGGTTTGAAGACGCAGTGGGGGTTTTAGATCAACGCTGGATCATTCTATACATAAGCATGTACGTCTTTTCGATTTGGGACAGCTATCGTTTAACCATTGAAATGAATAAGCATTATACTATGGCTTATCGGGATAATTTTCCGATTATCATCAAAAATTCAAGTTCTCTTGAAATTAATCTTATGGACAAAAAGAGCCCTACCCTTGCTTTATTCTGGTCGCTGTTGACACCAGGACTAGGGAATTTATACGTTACAAGAATTCTTTCGGTTATATTTATCTTAACGTGGTGGATGATTATCACGTACCAGGCGAATGTCTACACTGCCATCCACTTTACATTAATGGGAGATTTCAGTCATGCCAGTCAAGCGCTTATCCCTCAATGGCTTCTATTTCTCCCATCCATCTATTGTTTTGCAGCATATGATTCCTATGTAAGCGCCGTTGAGATCAATAAGCTCCTAGACCGGTATATGAGCAGGGAGTTGAAGGAAAAATTTCAAGATCTCGATTTTAAAATGCCATTATAGAAAAGAGATGAATGTAATGTACATTTTCGCGACCTTTAAATATAACATGGAAATGGAACTTACATTACGTGAATTGGAAGAGCTGGGTCTATCAAAGGATCAGTTGCTTGTCATTCCTTTGGATAAGGTCAAATACCAATCCAAACTGATTGATTCCATGCACCGTTCAGATGGACGGAGTTTGATGGATTTATCCGCAATATTTGGAATCATCTTTATGCTGCTGGGTGTTATTTACGGATATGTTTTATATTTGGGACCAATTCTATGGGGCCTTATTGGATTGGTCTTTGGAGTGGTATTAGGGTTTCTGGTCGACTACTATACTACGAAGAAAAGTGAGAAGAATATGAGGAAACGTGGATCGGATGCAGATTTGATTCTGTTGATACGTTGTGAAAAGGAGAAACAGGAAAAGATAGAAAAAGTCCTCTGGAATAACCTTGTTCTAGGAATAGGTGTATTGGAAAGGTAAAAAGGCTATTAAAACCAGGTTCCTGTAATAGGTGCCTTTTTTTGTTGGAATAAACCTCCATCCCACCTTTTTTTGTCAAATTGCTGAAGGACAGAAGGAAAGGAAGGAGATTAGAATTATTGAAACATTATATGGGTAAACTCTTTTGACTTGCCCAGAGAAAACAATAATTCTTTCAAGCTCTGATTAAGTCGAAGTTTCTCTATTTCAAGGTAATTTTCACTTTTCATCGCTTCGAGTGCGTGCTGGGTAAACTTCCATATCGCCTCTTTTCTGGGTCCCTCAGAATGGTTCGATATAATGGTAAGTGCATGAAATAAAGAAATGACTACATCAAAATCCGACTTCCCGTAGCGTATGAGGGAGGAAAATGAGATATTCAGATATTCAAAAAAATCAGGATTACGAACCATCACTCTCAAATTTCTATTTTTATCATTAAAGTATGGCGCGGCTTCAGGCATGGAACTCAGCCTAGAAAGTATGGTGCTCAATTGCTCGATACAATGTATGGCAGTAATCGGATCATTTATGCTTGCTGAGAGCGCTCTTACACCAATTTCTGTAACCTTTCGTATGCCAAACTCAACATCCTCCAAGGGTGCACGTGCAAGGGATACAGAGATATGGGACATGAATAATTCTTTAGAAATATCCTTTTCATTTTTATAAATGGCCAACAAGGGAGTATCTTCGTTTACATAGTCCCCTTGCTTACGTTCTACCTTTACAATGCATTCGTATTTGCAAGAAGTCTCTACCAATGAGGGAATATCAATATATTGAATGTATCCTGCTTTATCGCTCATATATATAATCGGTTTTTTTGTTGCAATTTCTTGGCTTTCCCAATCATCCCATGGAGAATCAATCTGTGCATTTTCTTTACTCAGGAAACGGTCTTCCATACTATCAATGGTTTTCACAGTTATATTGTGCAGCAGATTACTCACTTGAATCCATGTTGTCACATGATGGATAAAGAACACGAAGACAATCAAGCAGAGAATGGCAATGCCAACGGCGAATGCAGGGACAAGGAATAGCTGGTTTTCCTCGGTCTCTTTTAGTAAAAGCAGTAAAAGAATACAATAGATAAAACCACCGGTAAAGATACCTAACACTCTTTGAGTGGCATGGTCTGTAATGAAATTTTGCAGAGCCCTGGGTGAAAACTGCGACAGATAAGTGGTCAGCACAACAAGAATCGTGGAAAAAGTGATGGTAGTCATCGTCAATAAAGATGAAGCGATTGAACTGAGTATCGTTTGCGAAAGAGAAATATCCGATAAAAGAATAAAGGGAATCCAAGTACTCCTTCCTCCTGATACGAGTAGTAGATGATCAACAAATAACGTGATAAATGCCAAGCAGGCAGATAGTATCCCATAGAACGCTGGTAGATACAAAAAGCTGCTTTTTATCCTTAAAAGTGCAGCTGATTTTGCCATTTACATTCCCTTCTTTCCTTCATAGTAAAAGATAGTAGATTGTTACGATAAAATATGTTATAGTAACAAAGTTAAATTGAATAAAGTCTACGCAACTGGTTGCAGTAGGAGAGGTTCTAGCAAATACCCTCTATAAAAAACTAAGGACTGAACATAACTATATTCCTTAGGATATAGTTTTTTTTATTTGTTCCGATGTTATACGCTAGCCTCCATATTCAGGTAGCGTTTTTTCTGTTTTGAATATATGGCTCTTTAATAAATTTTTGTTGCTTTTAACAAATTGATTTCCTAAAAATAAGGTGTACACATTAATCTCCCTGTTGATTTCCGTTCCAGGTGTTCGCTTTCCGCGGGCGGCCTCGGGAGCCTCCTCGGCGCTAAAGCGCCTGCGGGGTCTCCCTTGACACGCTGCTCCCGCAGGAGTCTCACACCTTGCACTACAATCAACAGGGGTGAACTTAAGTCAAGATTGAGTATTACTAAAGCCAAGAAAAATTAGGTTATTAAATTTTCTCATTTACATTAGCGCCATATTTGAAAGGCTTTTGTTTTTAGAAAATCATTTTAACCCCGTGAGTTGATTGTAGCCGATATTCTTGACTCCTGCAGGAGAATAGAGGGAAGTGGGAGACCCCACAGGCGACGCCGAGGAGGCTCCCACCCTCCCCGCGGAAAGCAAGTTTCTGGAGCGGAAATCAACGGGCAAAATTAATTGTTTTCATCTTATTTGGAAATTGAAAACAGTCAAATAGAATTAGTTCGTATGTAAGGAGAGATTTTTACCATGAAAAAACAAGAGAAGGCGATGGTAGTATTCAGCGGCGGCCAGGATAGCACGACTTGCTTATTATGGGCAATGCGTGAATTTGCGGAAGTGGAAGCTGTAACCTTTCATTACGGTCAGCGTCATGAATTGGAGATAGAATGTGCCAAAACAATAGCAAAAGAGCTGGGAGTGAATCATCGTGTACTGGATATGTCACTATTAAGCCAGTTGACGCCAAATGCTCTAACTCGATCTGATATTGAGATTGAGGAAAAGGAGGGGGAGCTGCCTAGCACTTTTGTGGATGGCAGGAACCTGTTATTCCTATCCTTTGCAGCAGTTGCAGCCAAGCAGATGGGTGCAAAGCATATTGTTACCGGAGTATGTGAAACGGATTTCAGCGGCTACCCCGACTGCAGGGATATATTCATCAAATCCTTGAATGTCACACTGAATCTTTCCATGGATTACCCATTTGTCATTGATACCCCTTTGATGTGGCTGAACAAAGCGGAAACCTGGCAACTGGCAGATGAACTAGGTGCCCTGGATTTTGTAAGAACCAAAACCTTGACATGCTATAATGGCGTCATTTCCGATGGATGCGGGGAGTGCCCGGCATGTAAGCTTCGAAAGCGTGGACTTGATGAGTATCTGGCAATAAAGGATAAAGGGGTTGTGTCCTCATGATGCAACAGATGTATCCACAGGTTTTTCATGATTTCCAATATGAACTGAATAAGGATATGCATATTGCAGCGGCGCACTATATCCCCTCTGACTCGGCTGGGAAGTGCAAGCAGGTCCATGGGCATACTTACTTTGTCAATGTAACTGTTGGTGGGGATGATCTTGATGAAGCTGGATTTTTGGTGAATTTCAAAGATCTGAAGGTACTTTTGCATGATAAGTTTGACCATACCATTTTAAATGACCATGTGGATGTTTTTCGCTCTGACAACCCTGATTACTTTCCGACAACGGAGGTAGTGGCGAGAACCATGTGGGAAACGATCGAGAACCATCTGTCAGCACTTCCCAATAAACCGACATGTCTGCAGGTATTTGTACGTGAAACGCCTACCAGCTATGTGGTCTATCGCCCGAAGAAGAAAGGGAAGAAGGATAAATGAGTACCAAACTACCAGTATTAGAGATTTTTGGGCCTACCGTGCAAGGGGAAGGGATGGTCATCGGAAGAAAAACCATGTTTGTACGAACAGCAGGCTGTGATTATCAATGTTCCTGGTGTGATTCAGCATTTACATGGGATGGCAGTGCAAAGGCTGATATCCTTCTGCTGACTCCTGAAGAGATTTGGGAGCGCTTGGTAAGGATTGGTGGCAAGAAATTCAACCATGTTACCATATCCGGAGGCAATCCGGCTCTGTTAAAAAACATGGGAGAGCTTGTACAGCTCTTACATCAGAACAATATTCAGGTCGCACTTGAGACACAAGGCAGCAGATGGCAGGACTGGCTCTTTGATATTGATGATCTGACCATTTCCCCAAAACCGCCAAGCTCCTTGATGGAAACTGATTTTAATGTGCTCGATGCTATCATCTCACGAATAAAAGTAGAACAGACATCTTTGAAGGTCGTAGTGTTTAATAAAGACGATCTGGCTTATGCTAAGAAAGTCCATAACAGATATCCACAGCTATCCTTTTTTGTACAGGTGGGGAACGAAGACATCTCCACAGAAGATAATGATAAATTGATTCAAAAGCTTTTAGCTCAGTACGAATGGCTGATTGAAGAAGTGATGCAAGACGAGGAACTGAATAATGTAAGAGTGCTGCCGCAGCTGCATACCCTTGTCTGGGGAAACAAGCGCGGAGTATAGATCAGAGGAGTGTTTAACATGTCAGGAAGAAAAGATCATGAACTTGAAGGTGTCACGCTTTTAGGAAACCAAGGAACAAGCTATCTATTCAACTACTCTCCGGATGTCCTGGAGACATTTGAAAACAAGCATCCGAACAGGGACTATTTTGTCAAATTCAATTGCCCTGAGTTCACTAGCCTATGTCCGAAAACAAATCAACCCGATTTTGCAACCATCTATATCAGCTATATTCCGGGAGAGCTGATGGTGGAAAGCAAATCACTGAAGCTTTATCTTTTCAGCTTCCGCAACCACGGCGATTTCCATGAGGATTGCATGAATATCATCATGAATGACTTGATTGAATTGATGGACCCTCGCTATATCGAAGTATGGGGCAAATTCACCCCGCGTGGCGGCATCAGCATCGATCCGTACACAAACTATGGAAAACCGGGTACAAAATATGAGGAAATGGCGCAATACAGATTGATGAACCATGACCTATATCCGGAAAAGATTGATAACCGTTAATACCCGAGGGTACAACATCATGTTGTACCTTTTTTTTCTAGGCTCTTTTCTTAAAGTTTGTTGCTTTACGCCCGTAAAAAATCGGCACTTGGATTTTTTACAGCATTTCTCTCCATATTATTCAAAGTGATAAAATATCTACTTCACTGAAAAGAGCACGAGGACCAGTAATATAACGTGTTTACTTTGAGTACGTCAAAAGCAACAATTTATGCGAAAACAGCCTTTTTCTAAAAAGAGAAGGGCTCCTTTCACTGCGTACCGGAACAGATTGGCTGACAAAGCTCATTAGTTGTAGAAAATTAAAGGATTTGTTATAAAGAGAATAGAAGTAGGAAAAGGAGAAACTTTATGAATAGTACAAAGAATGCTTTGATCCTTGGCTCTACCGGATTGGTTGGGAGTCAGTTGACGAACGAAATTTTAGATAATTCAGAATACGAAAACGTGTTTACATTAGTGAGAAGGCCAACCAGCCTAAAACACCCTAAGCTGAAGGAAGTAGTTACAAACTTCTCAAGACTTTCCGAAAATACCGAAGCGTTTCAGGTTGATGAAGTATTCATCTGCTTAGGCACCACTCGAAAGAAGGCAGGATCGAAGGAAAGTTTTATAAAGGTTGACCATGATTATGTCGTGGAAGCAGCAAAGCTGGCAAAGGCTCAGGGTGTACAACGGATTGCTGTAGTTTCTGCAATTGGCGCAGACTCTGAATCCCGGTTTTTTTATAATAAAATTAAAGGTCAGATGGAAGAGGCGGTAAGCGGTATTGGAATCGCCTCCATCTATTTCTTCCGTCCTTCTTTGCTCTTGGGAGATAGAAAGGAATTTCGACAAGGTGAAAAAGTGGGAGAATGGCTTGGAAAGGCAGTACAGCCTATATTGGTAGGGAAACTTAAAAAGTACAGGCCCGTTGATGGCAAAATAGTGGCAAAAGCAATGGTTGCTTTTATGAAAAATAGTAAAAAAGGAGTACACCTTGTAGAGTCCGATCTAATACAAAAGATAGGGAGCCTATGACTATTGTTAGTTTTTCCTTTAACATCTCCATTTTTCGTTTTCTATTTGAAATATAAGGGAATACATTTAAAAAAATAGGAGTGTATACCATGTGCCATTATAAGGAATTGCGGAGAATTCGAAAATCTGGCCATTTAACCATTCCCAAAACAATAAGGGAACAGCTGGAAATTTCTGATGGCGATGTATTAATGATTATGGAAAAACCGCTGGGCCTAGTGATGAAGCCGATTGAAGAACAACATGTTTTCAACGAGTCCGTCGTTTCGAATAATGGAAAAGTGAATATACCCGTAGAAATTAGAAGAAACCTGAAGATAAGTGAAGAAACGCATTTTACTGTACAACTTGATAAGGAAAAAAGTGCGGTTGTATTAGATATTTTAGAGGAAGAATTGGGATGATTGAAAAAACACAAAGAAAAAAGGAAGATTGCATTTAACAACTTCCTTTTCCTTCTCTGGCAATGGAAATCCAGAGCCTTTTGAATGGTGTCAGTATTGTCCTATAACTTTATAGTTTTTGTGATTGACAACTGTTCTTTGTTCAAGCTCCAAATCACGATAGTTATTCATGTAAGTCAGATCGACTATAACTGAGTTTTCATTCACTTTTTCTACTACCCCTTGCAAGCCTTCTTTAAATTCAATAATATTCCCCACTTCTGCCTTTTTCATCTTCTCTCTCCTTATAAAGTTTTGTATATGTTGGAAAACTAATGAAAGTATATAAAAAAGTTATTATATACATTTTGCATTATTTTTGTAAAAACGTAAATAGTTTGAAGGTAGTTTTTTCGAAATTTTCTTTTAATTTAACAGTAACAACTTTATTTAATGGGCATATCATGGAGAGAGTAGTAATTTGTGAAGAGCAAATTAACTCTAATCATTTTATTCCTTATCCCCCATTGAATCCCTTCTCCCAAAAAGAAGGGGTTTTTTCTTTTCAAATGAAGTCTTTTCTGAAATAATACGATATTATAATAATAATTTGGACAGATGAAAGACGAAGGTGAGGAAAAGTCATGAATGAAGAGTTGGCTGCAGAAATTCTGGATAAATTGAAAAATGGGGAACTTCATCAATATCTGGTGACAAAAGAGGAGTTCATGGAATTCCGAAAAGTGCTTGTCTCAAGAGAAGACTTTAAGCATTTTCGGGGAATAGCAAAACATAATGGCGAAGTGATTTACCAATACATGCAAGAGGCGAGAAGCTGAAACTTATTTTAAAGGGATAACAGTGGGTTCTAAAAACCACTGTTATCCCTTTACTATAGCACCACATTTTTTAATTTTCTTAAGGCTCCTCTTCTCCAGGATTTCACTGCACTTGCTGTCGCCCCTGTCTCAAAGGCAATTTCCTCTATTTTCTTATTATTTATGATATATTCTACTAGCCATTTCCTTTGATTTTCTGTAAGATTCTGAGTGTAGGCTTCCATGTCTTCCCTAATGGTGGATTCATGGTAGGGGAATGCATCCAATTTAATATCGTCAGAAGGCTCTTCTGTGGCTGCAAACTTGATTTCTTTTTTTAGATAATTAAGCAATTTTCCCCGAATGGTGGAATATGCATAAGAAGTAAATGCACCTTTTTCCGCTTCAAAAGTAACGGTAGCTTCCCAGAGTGCAATCATACCCTCCTGCAGATAATAATCTTGATTTTTGTAAATGTGCAACGAATGAATAATATGATGAATCATGGGAGTGTATTGCTTTAGCACCTCTTCAAAGGGTTCCTTCATGTTTGTGGTCCTTTTGAAAAGCCGGCTCTTCATTATTCCGCGGTACTTACAATGTAAGTTGTTTTTATTAATCCTGCACATCTCAGAATATATGGTATATGCTTAGTCAAATAGGTAGTTTATTAAGTTTTCAATGGTGTTATTTGGAAAATGGAGGTTACCTGCATCGAAATACAAAGAATTTAATAGAAAAAGGGGTAATGGCCATGGAGAATAAAAAGGAAAATGAAAATAAGCTAACCAACCAAACGATGTACTTATGGAAGAATGATCAGGAGAAGACTGTACAGGGGTTTCTGTTGTTTCCGGAAAATGTCCCCGATATCCAGTACATAAAAAAGCTCCTGCGTCATATTTATATGGCAAAAGAGACGATAAAGATGTCCATATGGTTTGAAGGTGATGTTATACAGATTACAGGGCGGATCCAATCATTTCGTTATAAAGCGAACAGGCTGACGATTAAAGATATAGATAAAAACACGTACCATATTCGATTATTTGATGTGGTGGAGATTATCAGAAGACCACAAAGATAATAGTTGTAAAAATGTAGAGTCCCTTTAGAGGGCTCTACATTTTTTTTATGGTAATCACGCAAATCTGGAACAAAGAGCTATGGATTTTCTTGTATATTAAGGCGTTTTCTAGGAAAAATAACATATACAAGAATGGTCAGAGGAGGGTTTAGATTGAAGAATATTTTTCAGAAGCTTTTTAAAACAAAAAAAACTAAATCTAAATCCGATTCAGGACTTGTAGAGAATATGACAGTAAATGAGCTGATCGCTCAGATGCACAAGTCAGTTGATTTCCTCCGTTTCACATGTAATACGGAGGATGGAAGAAAAAAAGTTTGGGTGAACTACTATTTCACTCTTATAGATACTGATTTCTTGCATCGGGATATTCTTCATGTTATAACAACAAAACCCTGGAATAGTCTGGAGGATCTGAAGGATCTACTTCCAATTGAAGTGGTATCCATTTCAAAGGATGCAAACGAAATTAGGGAAAAGATGCTATCCGGGTTTATGTTCCTGCAAATTCATGAACATGACCAGATAGGATTACTTGTGAGATCAGAGTTTGTTCAAACACGTGCGGTTTCCTTACCTGAAGTGGAATTCAGTGTAATCGGCCCGAAAGAGTCATTCGTAGAAAATATCGACTCTAATTTGAACCTGATTCGAAGAAGACTGAAAACTCCGATGCTGACGGTGGAACAGCAGCAATTAGGATCAATATCAAGAACGAAAATAGCCATTCTCTACATCGATGGCATCACAAATACAGATAATGTAGCGACCGTCAAAGAACGCCTATCAGAAGTCCAGTACGACCATATTAATGATAGTTCCTATATTACTCAGCTAATCTCTGATAATGCAAATACAATATTTCCGTTGCTTTTGGATACGGAAAGGCCTGACCGTGTTACTTCCGCATTAGTTGAAGGGAAAGTCGTAATCATGGTGGACGGGTCCCCACACGGACTGATCGGGCCAACAACACTAGTGGAGTTCTTCTCATCCTTTGAGGATTACTATTTAAGCTATTGGCTTTCTTCCTTCTTCCGGTTGATACGACTTTTCGGGGTTGCCTTTTCCATTTTGGTGACTCCGGTCTATGTTGCCGTACTCACCTATCATTATGAGCTTATTCCAAAAGATCTGCTCAGTACGTTGATTGCATCCAGGAGAGAGGTACCATTGCCCCCGATACTGGAGGCGATTTTTTTGGAATTGACAATTGAATTATTAAGGGAGGCTGGAGCCCGATTACCGACAAAAGTAGGTCAAACAATCGGTATCGTGGGCGGGATCGTAATTGGAACCGCCTCGGTGGAAGCTGGCCTTACGAGTAATGTACTACTTATTATCGTAGCTCTGGCTGCACTGGCCTCCTTTACAACTCCTGTCTACAAAATGGGTAATACCATTCGTCTATTGAGATTCCCATTCTTATTGTTTGCCGAGCTATGGGGATTGCTCGGGATAGTCTTTTGTTTTTGCATACTGGCTACCCACTTATTGAGGTTAACTTCTTTGAACAAGCCATACTTGGAGCCGATCTATCCGCCGCGAGTCCAAGATATGAAAGATGCTTTATTGCGTTTTCCTTTTTCATTTCAAACGAAACGGCCTAATCAATTAAGAACGCAGAAAAAAGAGAGAATGGCAATGAAAAAGAAACGGAAACCAAAGGATATTGATGGCGAATAGCCAATGAAGGGAGGCATTACATTGCAACAGGTGCCAAAGAAGTTTCAGGTTTCACCTTTTTTAGTGTTTTTTCTGATTCATAGCACTATGTTTGGGGTGGGGGCACTAGGCTTCCAGCGGATCATTGCAATGACTGCCGGATATGATGCCTGGATAGGGATAATAATATTTGGGTTATACACGAACTTCATCATCTATTTCATCTATAAAATTTGTGAAAAGAGTAACGGGGATTTAGCAAGTGCCCACCGATTGGCTTTTGGGAAATGGATTGGTAACCTTTTCAATATATTTTTTGTGGTTTACTTTATTTTCACAACAGTAACTGTATTGAGAACCTATATTGAAGTGATTCAGGTTTGGCTGTTTCAGGATTTGCATACATGGATTTTTTCCTTGTTCTTCCTTATGCTCGTCTATTACATTATTTCCGGAGGTTTCAGGGTGATTACCGGAATCGCCTTCCTGGGAGTTGTCCTTCCCTCCTATCTGGTATTAACGCTTATTCTTCCATTGGAATATGCCAATTTCAGGAATCTGCTGCCGGTATTCGATCACTCAATAAAAGACATTCTGATTTCCGGAAAGGATATGACCTTAAGTATGCTGGGGTTTGAAACCCTGCTCATTTTCTATCCGTTTATAAGCAATCCTGAAAAATCAAAAAAATGGGCACATCTCGGGGTTTTTGCGACATCAATCCTTTACCTTTTCCTTACTGTAGTGACTTTTGCCTATTTTAGTGAAGGCAAACTGGAGAAAAATATATGGGCTACACTTTCCATCTGGAAAATCATTGAGCTGCCATTTGTTGAGCGAATGGAGTATATAGGTATTGCCAACTGGTGTCTGATCATACTTCCCAACGTCTGTATTTTTCTTTGGTGCTCCAGTCGTCTGGCTAAACGAGTCTTCCATACCAAGCACAGAATCACCCTCATCATCATCACAATATTAGTTTTTTGTGTGATGCAATTGTTTGAAGATAGGAAACTCATCAATGATTTAAATAACTATTTGGGGCAGATCGGATTCTACATGGGGTATATCTATATCCCCGTCCTTTTTGCCATAGTATCTTTTGCAAGTTGGAGAAAGGAGAGGAAAGCAAATGCTTCTGCGTAAATGTAGTATTTTCACATTCTGCATGCTTCTCCTTACAGGCTGCTTGGAAAAGGAAATTGTAGATGATGTCAATATTGAGACTGTGGAGGGGTTTGATCTTGTTTCAGGTGATGATGTAATGGGGACTTTCCTCATTCCGATATATCAGGCGGACAAATCGATATCAAATGAAACATTTTCTGCTGTAGCAAATTTGAATAGAAATCTATTAAGTGAGCTACAGAAAAAATCCTCAGCACCCATTGTAAACGGTAGTTTGGAGGTAGTGCTTTTTAACAAGGACTTAGCTGAAAAAGGAATCTTAAAACTAGTCGATGCACTACAAAGGGATGCTAGTATAGGAACCGGTCTATATCTGTCAATTGTGGATGGTCAGGTTAAGGAAATATTAGAAGGGAATTATGGAACAGAGGGAACAGGGAGTTATTTAGCCAACCTCATCAAACATAATATAGAACGCCGTGATGTCCCAACCACAAATTTACATGTTTTTCTGTCCGACTATTATCAAAAAGGGAAGGATCCGAATCTTCCTTATATTAAATTGGTCGATGGAAAAGTTATGATTGTCGGAGCGGTCGTGATTAAAGGGGGAAAGCTCACAACTATCGTCCCAAATAAACAGCTCTTCTATTTTAAATTCCTTGTGGATGAATATACAGATGGAGTACTTTCAATTAAACTGCCCAACAAAGAGGAATACGTTGCTTTAAGAAGTATCAAAACAAAAAGAAAGGTTAAGGTGAAATGGAAAAATGGTGAACCCCAATTTCATGTTCACCTTAAAATGGATGGGGTTGTCAGAGAGTATTCGGGTGGAAAGGTGGACCCTAAAAAGATTGAAGAGTTCCAGAAAGCTTTCGAAGAGGATTTAGAAAAGAAATCAACCGAATTGATCGCTTCCTTTCAAAAGGAAAATGTCGATCCTGTCGGCTTTGGTTATGAAGCCAAATCACGAAAAAGAGGTTTTGATTTCAAAAAATGGGAAGAGCAGTATCCAAATGTAAAAATTAAAATAACGTCCGAAGTGAGAATAATCGGAACTGGTATTACGGAATAAGGAAAAATCAAGGTTCAGCAGAATATAATAGAGAAAGCCACTCAACCGAGGGAGAGAGGGAAATGCCGCAAAAAGTCTTGTTATTCTGTGATCCGGGCATCGATGATTCATTGGCAATCATCTATGGAATATTAAGTGAGAAGATTGAACTGGTCGGAATAGTGACCAGCTATGGCAATGTCAATCAAGAACAGGCCTCTCAGAACGTCGCTTATTTATTGGAATTGGCAAACAGAAATAATGTGGTTCTAATCGGTGGAGCAAAGGGGCCGTTGTCTGGGGAGTTTACACCATTTTATCCGGAAATTCACGGGGAGGAAGGGCTTGGTCCAATCCGTCCACCAGCCACCATTAAAGGGGAACTGCTTAACTTTGATACGATATTTAAAATAATTGAAGAGTATGGAAAGGAACTGCTCATTGTCGATGTAGGGAGAAGTACATCGCTCGCCCTGGCATTTAATCTGGCCGGGGATGAAATTATGAATTCCGTCAAGGGATATTATTTGATGGGAGGGGCTTTTCTCGTGCCGGGAAATGTAACAGCAGGGGCAGAGGCAAACTTTTATGGTGACCAGCTTGCTTCGGCTATTGTAACGAGCAAAGTGAAGAATGGGGTAGTCTATCCTCTGAACGTGACAAATGATGCAATCATTACACCGGAAATCATCAATAATATTGTGGCAACCGAAAATAATCCATACCAGCCTCTGATGAAATCCATTTTCGATTATTATTTCGAAGCATATCAGAAACTTGTCCCAGGTATTGAAGGAAGTCCTCTACATGATGTCCTTACCTTATTTGCCATTTCCACTCCAGAGGCCTTTAAATATGTGGAGCGGAAAATTTTTATCGGGACAGGAGAGAATGACCTGCGAGGGGTAAGCATTGCCGACTTCAGACCAAAGCCTGATATTAAACCCGGGGAGAACAAGGTCGCAATCGCCATGGAAGTTGACACACAGCCTTTTATTGAAGATTTCATTCAAGTGATGACCAATAAACTGCCAAACTCAGAATAATAGTTTATTAGATATTTTGAAGAGGTTACCATTTATTCAATATATGGAAATTTTATGGTTCTAAGGTATTGCTATTATACGTATAAATAGGTGTAGATTACTAGCGTAAACAGGAATGGGGGACGGGGAATGGGAATCAGATTAATAAAGATTTCAGCGGTATATTTTTTGATTGGTGTTGGAATCGGGTATTATATGTCAACGGCACACGATTACAGTCTTACACCTGTACATGTTCACATCAATCTCCTGGGCTGGAGCTCCTTGACGCTTGCGGGTATCATTTATCATTTATTCCCTTCAGTCGGAAAAACAAAGCTTGCACTCAGCCACTTTTGGCTGCATAACATCGGCTTGCCTTTAATGATGATCGGTTTGGCATTTGCAGTTCACGGTAATGACTCCTACTTGATCGCAACGATCATCGGGGCCAATTTAACTACTCTAGGTGTGCTATTATTTGTAATTAATATACTGAAGAATCTTAAACAGCCTGTAGAAGAGCAATAGGAAAAAAGAGGGAGGGTGAACAGCAATGAGCGATGCCTGCTGCACATCCTCCTTTTTATTCCTATTTTCAGATAATTATATATTTCTTTATTCATAGATTTGATATGATAAGTATAGATGCTCTTGGAAAAGGAAGTGATAGCATGACACAGCATGAAGAGGAGATAAGCTCGACATTGGTCACGAAATCCTCCCTGATAGATGATTTAAGGAAACTTGGAATAAAAGAGGGACAAACCTTGCTTGTCCATTCTTCCCTGAGCAAAATCGGCTGGGTATGCGGGGCACAGGTAGCAGTCATTCAGGCATTGCAGGAAGTGCTGACCGATAAGGGGACTCTGGTGATGCCGACGCACACCGGAGATAATAGTGATCCCAGCGAGTGGCAACATCCTCCAGTGCCCTCTGAATGGTGGGAGACGATAAAAGTGGAGACACCAGCTTTTGACCCGGACATAACTCCTACCTATAAAATGGGTGTAGTACCGGAGTCGTTCCGCAGTTTTCCAAATGTTGTTCGCAGCAATCATCCGACGCTTTCTTTTGCTGCGTGGGGACAGCATAAACATTTTGTAACTGATGGTCATGGACTTGACGAAGGCTTAGGGGAGCATTCCCCATTGGCGAGAATCTATGACTTGAAAGGGAGTGTCCTTTTACTTGGAGTGGACTATGAAAACAATACCTCCATGCATCTTGCGGAACACCGGCAACCTGAAAAGACGCTTATAAAAGCGGGGAGTGCCATCATGGAAGATGGGGCAAAAGTCTGGAAGGAATATCACACAATAGCCTATCAGGACGAAGTATTCAATGAAATTGGCAAAAAGTTCGAATTGAAATTCGAGGTCAAACAAGGTTATATAGGAAAAGCTTTTTCACGGTTGATGGACCAGAAGGAGCTAGTGGATTATACATATGAATATTTTTTAAATTTATCAACCTCTAAGGAGTAGAAGCATGTCATTTCAACAATGTTTAACCTGTAAGGAAAACGTAAGATATTCGACAAAACTGACATCGATTTTCTTTGGTTATCGTCCCATAACCTGCAAAGCATGTGGAACGGTCCATGAAGTGGACGAGCGATATCGATTTTTATTTTCCTTGTATACAGTCATGATCCCGGTCATTCTGGTCTATATCATAACTGCAATTTTTAGCATCGAATCAAGGTTGGTTCAGGTTTTATTGGTATTACTTCTTGCGAGTGGCAGTGTTTTTTATGCCGGTACCAGAATAAGCTATTATAAAAGCAAGGTCCAGCCAACTAAAAAGAGAAGCAGAAACGAAGTATAAGGGGGAAAAGAATGGAATCTATCTTTTATGCTGTAGTAGCTGTCATTATCCTTTACATCCCAATGTTCTATCGGTTAAATCGAACTATTAGAAAGCTAGAAGACAGGATGGTTGATTTGGAAACGAAATGGGAAACTAGAAAAGTTGTTCCGCTGCAAAAAAAGAAGTAGTGGGACAATATAAACGAAAACGAGAGGACCTCCAAGTGGGGACCCTCTCGTTTTTTGGTTTTTATACCTGATTTAATACCCAAATTAAAAATGTTGCAACAATAGCTAGTGAAAGTGCATGAAGAACGAATGAACTGATAAATTCCTTTGCTAGTACTAAATAATGAAACTGACTTCTAGATTTGTTGCGAACAATTCTTCTTCCTCTTGTATCCATCACTTCACTCCTAAACACATGAAGAAATTAGTAATTTTATTATACAAAATATTCTAATAAATGATAAGCGATTATAGAGAAATTTGTAAAAAAAACTAAATTTATGTACATCCTTGTCAGCGCCTGATGACTAGAGCAGACGTAATTGTTTTATCGGCATAATAATTTTTATGTTTAGGGATCATGTCGAAAAAAATTAAGGAGAAAACCTATTGACGGTCGAGTTTGACTTAGTGTACTATCTAACTAGAACACGGTGTATGATTACATTAGTACACTAGTATTTTTGGGAGGGATTATGATGAATGCTGCATTCAGGGGGTTGTTAAGGAAGGAATGGTTGATTTCCAGGCAGACTTTTCTGCTTACTACACTGGGACTGCTAAGTGCGTGGCTGATATCACTTGGCTTTTCCATCTATCACGAGCAACCTGGAATCGGGCTTGTGGTGACTACAATGATACTTGGAGGGCATATTTTTTATATCGCTGTCTTTTTGATCAGCGGATTGATCATGGAGGGGAAAACCCAGCTGTGGCTGCACTCGCCTCAATCAGCCTTTAAAATCCTGTTAAGCAAAGTAGTAACTGGATTGTACTTGCATCTTGCCAGCTTCTGTATCTTTATCCTGGCAATTATTATACTATTTGAAGCCTTTCCGAGGCTAGAAGATTTCAACTACCTCTCTTTATTTATCTCCGGGGGATTTGGGATAACAGCAATCGGGGTCGAATTGGGCCTTTATCTGCTTTTTTACTGGGCTTTCTATCACGCAACAGGTACACACCCGGTTCTTGGCAAGTATAAAGTGTTTATTACTATTTCATTTGCTTTTCTCTTACATTCCCTTCTTGCTTACCTCGGAGACACTTCATTTGTAAATTTTATTTCAGGTCTATGGCCGCTGCCATTTGATCATATTGTTGGTCTTTATTTTGAAGTGGCGGATGGGGGAGGAACCATTAATCCTGACAGTAATCCTCTGACAGTTGGCTATCTAATTCTGTATTTCTTCAGAATTTCGATTTGGTATTCAATTTCTGCTTGGCTCTTGGAGAAGGTGGTGGAAGTGAAATGAGTAATAAATATGATGCGGATAAACCGATTTATCTGCAGATCATCGACCGGATAAGCAGGGAAATCGTCCGTGGGGACATTAAGCCTGGAGATAAATTACCATCTGTCCGGGAAATGGCGATTCAATCTGGGGTCAATCCAAATACGATTCAACGAACCTATAGTGAATTGGAGAGGATAGAGGTCGTGGAAACAAAAAGGGGACAGGGAACGTTTGTGACAGAGAATCTGGGGATGGTGGTGCAATTGAAGAAATCGATGCAGGCGAGTGTTGTAGAGAACTTTGTCAAAAGTATGAGAGAAATAGGTGTTGTGGAAACGGAAATCATCAACAGTGTGGAAGAATTCTTATCCAAGGGGGAAGGGAAGCATGATTAGATTTGATAAAGTCACAAAAAGGTTCGGCAAGGATTATGCGGTGAAGGACGGAAACCTTGTTTTGGAACAGGGAAAAATAATCGGTCTCCTCGGACCAAATGGCAGTGGAAAATCAACAAGCCTGAAGTTGATGGCAGGACTCGTGAAACCGAATAATGGGGAGGTAACCGTCAATGGTGAAGTAGCCACACGAAGAGTAGCAAAGACCGTTGCCTATCTGACAGAACTCGATTTCTATTATGAACCGTTTACTGTAGATGACATGATCTGGTATTATGCTTCCCAGTTTGAAGACTTCCGGATGGATAAAGCAAAAGAGCTGCTGCTATTCATGAAATTGGAACCGGGAAAGAAAATCAAACAACTCTCCAAAGGTAACAGGGGAAGATTAAAGCTTGTTCTGGCACTTGCACGGGAAGCGGAATATATTTTACTGGATGAGCCTTTTTCAGGCCTCGATCCGATGGTAAGGGACTCGATTGTAAAAGGGCTTCTGACTTATGTGGATTTCGGAAAACAGACAATCATCATTGCTACACATGAAATCGATGAGATCGAACCGCTGCTTGATGAAGTTATTTTAATGAAAAATGGAAACTTTTTGGCCAAGGAAAACGTAGAACAGATTAGGGAAGTGGAAGGACTGTCTGTAAAGGAATGGATGATCCGTTCGTTTGAGGAGAAACTGGGATGATGCGAATGAAGGGATTGTTACGGAAGGATTGGAAGCTTGCTAAGAAATCCTTCCTGCAAAATGTTGCGGCGATATTTGTGGCTTGGACTTTTGGCATCGGTCTTGCACTCTATTATAATGAACCCACAATAGCAACCGGGATCGGAATGTTCCTACTGTTAACTCACTTATTGTATATCGGTGTAGGGTTACCCATCCTTATCCATCAAGAGACAAAAAGCATGCAATGGCTTCATAATCCAAGTCCTGCATTTGCTTTACTAACGAGTAAATCCCTTGTATCCTTGTTATCTTTATTTTTATCGCTATCCTTTACGTTTATTCTAGTCTCCCTATCTAATACTTTAATGGAGACCCCTGTATGGATGGATGGTGAACAATGGTGGGAGTTGGCCTTTCTATTTGGAGGAATTACGCTTGTGAGCGTCTACCTTGGTTTTTGGGGGTTGTTTATCTGGGTGATGCTGGTCAGTGTCAGGACAAAAAGTGGCCTGGGAAAATTAAGTCAGATTCTTATTGGTTTATCCATTTTTCCGCTTTTCCATGTACATCAGTGGTCAGACGAAACGAAGCTATATACACACATTTCTGAAATCGGAGTATTACCAATGCCGACTTTTGGATCGCAATTTGAAAATGAAACAATTACTTTTGGAATGACAATGGGAGAGGTATCACTTGGGCTTATAGGCTTTTATGCCATGATTTGCGCAGTATTGTTTTTCTTAACAGCCTCATGGATGGAAAAGAAAATGGAAATGTAATGCTAGGAGGAAAAGTGATGAACGAAATAGCAGTAAAGCTTACAAATGTCAGCAAAGAAATTAAGGGGAAAAAGATTATCAAGGATGTTTCCTTTGAAGTGTACAAAGGGGAAGTGTTCGGCTTCCTAGGACCAAACGGAGCAGGTAAAACCACTACCATTCGTATGATGGTGGGACTGATGAGCATAACTTCAGGTGATATTTTCATAGAAGGTGCCAGCATAAAAACCGATTATGAGAAAGCGGTCAGCCATGTAGGTGCAATCGTCGAAAACCCTGAAATGTACAAATTTTTGACGGGCTATCAGAACCTGATGCAGTATGCACGCATGGTACCTGGAATAACCGAAGCGCGCTTAGCGGAAGTGATTGAACTGGTGGGTTTGACGGATCGGATTAAAGAAAAGGTGAAAACTTATTCACTCGGTATGAGGCAGCGCTTAGGGATTGCACAGGCCTTGCTGAATAAGCCCAAGGTGTTGATTTTGGATGAACCGACAAATGGCCTGGATCCTGCTGGAATCAGGGAAATACGTGATTACCTGCGAAAACTCGCACGTGAGGAGCAAATGGCCATTGTGGTTTCAAGCCATCTGTTGTCGGAAATGGAATTGATGTGTGACCGGATCGGCATCATCCAGCAGGGAGAACTGCTGGATATCCAAAGCGTCCGTGACTTTATCCAGGATGGGGTTTCTTCCTATCAATTTAAAGTTGCACAGATGGATGCGGCCCAGGGAATCCTAGAATCAGCCGGTTTGGCAGTAACAGAGGTGGAAGGCACCCTACAGGTGGTCCTTGAAAAAGAAAAAGTGCCGGAAATAGTTGCAAGTATGGTTGAGAACAAGATTGCAATTTTTGAAGTAAAAGAAGTGACAAAAACCCTCGAAGACAAGTTCCTGGAAAAAACGTCACAGAAGCGAGGTGCTTAGTATGATAAATCTGGTAAAAAATGAACTGATAAAATGGTTCCGCCGTCCAAGTTTTTATGTTATGAGCATCATTCTAATCGGTCTATCCGTTATCGGGGTAGTATTCACAATCATGATGGGTTCCATGATGGATGATCCAAATCAAGGCCAAGGACGACAGCTTGGCTGGAAGGAACAGCTTCAACAGGATAACGAGAATTTTAAAATGACGATGGAAAGCGAGTCCGACCGTGACCACGGATACTTGGAGCGCCAATATGCAATAAATGAGTACCGCATTCAGAATGATTTGGAGCCTACAAATGAAAATTCCGTGTGGACATACATTAACGACAATCTAGGATTAACAAGCATCATCACACTATTCGTGGTCATTATTGCAGGCGGCACCATCGCCAGTGAATTTACCTGGGGCACCATCAAGCTCCTCATGATCCGCCCTATTAAAAGAAGCAGAATCCTAATAGCAAAATACCTGTCAGTTCTGGTATTTATGGTCATCTTTTTCCTCATTTTCTTTGGAACATCCTTTATCGCCGGAGCCATCGCATTCGGAATGAAAAGCGCGCCGGAGCTACTATATGTGAGCGGGGATGTGTTCGAGCTTCATCCGTTGGTCTATATATTGGTTAAGCTACTCTTAAGTTCACTTGGAGTTATAATGTTTGCCACAATCGCCTTCATGATCTCCAGTGTATTCCGTAACAACTCACTGGCAATTGGTATCTCGCTCTTCCTGCTATTTACAGGTGCACAGATCACCCAATTGGTCGGAATGAAATTCGAGTGGGCGAAGTATTCGCCATTCGCCAACACCAACTTCAACGCTTTAATCGACGGCATGCCAATCGTTGCGGGAACCACATTCTGGTTTTCGGTAGTGATGTACCTTCTGTATTTTGTATTGCTGCATGTGATCAGTTTCTTTACATTTGTGAAGAGGGATATTGCAGCATAGGGTTATATGGAAAACCACCTTTCTTCGTTTTGGGGAGAGGTGGTTTTTTTTGTGCGCGAGCCCACAACCTTTCTACCTCCTATTTCGTTTATACCTATGTATCGATACAAAAAACAAAAGAATAGGTGAATGATAGCGATGATAAAAGTGAGCAGGCTTTCCCATGATTTTATTGTGGGGAAGAAAAATAAAGAGACACGAGTATCAGTCCTGAAAAATGTGGATTTGTCCATCTATGAGGGAGAGATTGTTTCCATTGTGGGAAAAAGCGGTTCAGGCAAGTCGACGCTGCTGAACCTGATGAGCGGGTTTATGAAGCCGACGTCCGGAACGATTGAAATTGCAGGAACGGATGTGACGAAGCTGACGGAAGCGGAATGGTCCGATTTCCGGCTGAAGAATATCGGTTTCATTTTTCAGAGCTTTCAGCTGATTCCCAGTATGAGTGCGTTTAGCAATGTGGAATTGCCACTGAAAATAAAGGGAATCTCGAATAACGAGAGAAGAACTCGTGTGTTAGAGGTATTAGACCGGGTCGGATTGAAGGGATTCGAGGAATACTATCCTAGTGAACTGTCAGGCGGTCAGCAGCAGAGAGTAGGTATTGCCAGAGCGTTGATTACAAGGCCAGGTATCATTTTTGCGGATGAGCCTACCGGAAGCTTGGACAGTGAAACAGAGCTTGAATTTCTGCATTTCATTCAAGAGTTAAATACAAAGGAAGGCATCACTTTTGTCATTATTACGCATGACAAAGATGTTGCAAGTGTTGCGCACCGTACGATAGAGCTGACAGAGGGCAGTGTGATGGAAAGAGGAGAAATCTATGAAGTTCAAAGATAAATTTCAATTTGTAAGGGAAAATATGAAAAAGAATCGAAGCCGTGTATTCATGACGATTCTCGCAACTGCGATGGGATGTGCCTTTTTAATGGTGCTGGCTTCTGTCGGGTTTGGCTTGCAGGAAACGATCATTAAGGATGTCACCCAAAACGGTGTGGTAACCGAGGTCGAGGTAAGCGGAAAAAGTAACGGAGATAATCCTGAGACAAGCGCAAGACTTTCCCAAAGCGATATTGAATACTTTGAAGAAATGGAAAATGTTCAAACTGTTGTTCGCCGGAAACAACTAGATAACTGGGAATCCTTTTATACGTTGGAGGACTTTGCAAGTCATGCCGAAACAAGGGTAGTACATTATCCATCAGAGAAAAAAGCTGGATTTTCCTTGTCAGAAGGACGCATGCCTGAATCTCCGAATGAGGTGGTGGTCGGGTATCATCTAAAAGAGACGTTTGGCAAGGAGGTGGACGGTCAGTATCAGGAATACCAGGATGATATGATTGGAAAAGAGATAACTTTGTCTATTCCGCAGTTTTTCGATGAGAAAAAAGAGACGAAGGAATTCAAGCTTACGATTGTCGGGGTTGCTGCAGAGCCTGTCAATAAAAACAGCTACCAGAATTTTGTCAATATAACAGAAGAGAAAATGAAGGAAATTGAAGATTTTACAGGAACTGCATATGGCGCTTTGTTAGATCCATCCATGCCTGAAGAGGCGATTGAGAACTTGAAAAGTCAGGAATCCTCCTATTCTTATCTTGGTGTATATGCAACTGACATGGAACATGTACAAGGGATACTGGATAATGCGAGAGCGGATGGGTATTATGCGTACTCTCCAATTGAGCAGCTGAAGGAAATCAATCTATTGTTTGCGGTTTTGAAAGTTGGCCTATTGTTTGTGGGTACCATTGCCGTCATCATCGCTTCTATCGGAATTTTTAATACGATGAGCATGGCAGTTACAGAACGGACGCAGGATATCGGAATCATGAAAGCGATTGGGGGAAGCCCGAAAATGATCAAGAGTCTGTTCCTGATGGAAAGCGCCTATATTGGAATCATCGGAGCACTGATTGGGACCGCTGCCTCCTACTTGATCAGTTATGGCGTTAATCTTGCATTGCCACATGTCATTAAGATGGTGTTCAACGAAGAGATGGGAACAGAGGTTATGCTCTCGTATATACCATGGTCGCTGACTGCAATCTGTGTAGGAATCAGTTTGATCGTTGCCATTCTATCAGGCCTGAAACCTGCGGCGAAGGCTACAAGAATAGATGTATTAAAAGCTTTACGTAGAGATATTTAACACAAGCTACTGCCTTTCATTGTATAGGCAGTTTTTTTATGGCCTGAAGGTGGTATAGAGGAAGAACAGGATTTACCTTGTACAACACCTAATAAAGCAGGTGATAAAGATGGAACTGTTGAACGTTTCCTATATGAAAAAAGGGAGAATAATTGGTTTCTTTGATAAGTTCCCCCATTCGAATGTGCTTTTCTCCCGAGTGAAAAAATATTATTTTGTTTCCACAGTCTACTGGGATGAGAGGGATGAGGTCGTGACACGTGCCGATCTGAAAAAAATGGAGCTGCTCTTGAACAGTTATTTTGGGACGGAATCTAACTATAAAAACCGCAAAGCATGGTCAGAATGAGTTACAAAAAATAGGTCAATGCCTTAGACTCTTTTGTCTTCCAAAGAGGGGGTAAGGAACTGACCTATTTTTCATGTCGGTTTGACTACCATCAGCAGGAAAATCAAGAAGCCCAGGAATGAAACGAACATATAGAGATTACTGAGGGCATTCAAGCTTAACACATATTTAAGAGGCAATTGGGTGGAGGCGCGATTATCCGGATGAAGCAGCCACTGTTGCAGTTCATACAGTCTTGGTGAAATAAAGCCGATAACAAGAACCTGAATGGCAAGGTAAAGCAGAAGGGGTGCAAAAAGCCAGAACTGGAGAATGGAACCATAGTCCCCGAATATCACGAGCAGGATACCTGTGATGACAGCGATTGTTCCACCGATTTTTGGGAAATAATCCAGTTTGTGCTGCAGAAGTATGTTATGTCGCAGGTCAGTGATGGTTTGATGTTTTCGCAATAGAATATTTCCGAAAAATGTGGGGCCAATTCCAATTATTGCAACCAAGACATGAAACCATACCAACCATTTCATAGGCATCCCCCCAATAGATTATTACTACAATATATGAGAGAATGGGCGGTTTCATGTGCTGGGAAGCAATATTTACAAAGAATGTCATTACATTTCTTGAGGAGCAACCATTCCTAATAAATGTAAGCATTCCTGGATGACAAGTGTCGTAGCATACACTAACGAAAGTCTGCTCTCTTTTTCCTCATCCTCTGTCAAGAATTTCTCATGGCCGTACCAACTGTTGAAGTTTTGACAAACATCCACAATATACTTTGCAATAATGGAAGGGTCGAACCCCCCATAAGCTTTCTCCAATGTCACTGGAAACTCATATAGTCTCTTTGAAAGATTCCAGGAATAGTCATCATTAAGTCCTTGGGATGGAGCAATCCCTTGAGCAGACCAGGAAGCTTTTCTTAAAATGGAGCATGCCCGGGCATGGGTATATTGAACATAAGGGCCGGTTTCCCCTTCGAATTTGAGCATATCTGCCAATGAAAATTCAATGGAGTTCAAGCGATAGTTTTTCAGATCGTGAAAGATGATGGCGCCGACTCCTACAAGTCTTGCAATCTCCTGCTTGTTCGATAGATGAGGATTCTTGGCTGCGATATTGCTTTCTGCAAGTTCAATAGCCTCTTGAATCACTTTTTCCAGTAGTATTACTTTTCCTTTCCGGGTGGACATTTTCTTGCCATCCTTCAATAAAAGGCCAAATGGGATATGGTGCATATCCTCGGCCCAGCTTTCTCCCATCTTTTGAACAACAGATTTTACTTGTTGGAAGTGGACAGTCTGTTCTTGGCCGACGACATAAAGAGCTTTTGCAAAGTTATACTTCTTTTTCCGATAAAAAGCGGCAGCCAAATCCCGGGTTGCGTAAAGTGTTGCGCCGTCCGATTTTCTGATCAAGCAAGGGGGCAGGGCCAGGCTTTCATCCAGTTCGACCACCTCGGCACCGTCGGATAGGGTTAATAGTTTCAACTCTTTTAAACGATTGATGATAGTCTCCATTTTATCGTTATAAAATGCTTCCCCGTTAAAGGAATCAAATTCGATGCCGAGCAGATCATAGATTCGCTGGAATTCATGGAGAGAGTCCTCGCGAAACCAATTCCACAGGGCCAGAGCTTCCTCATTTCCGTCCTCCAATCTTTTGAACCATAGCCGTCCTTCGTCATCCAATGACGGATCGGTTTCGGCTTCCTGATGGAACTTCACATACAACTTTAATAGTTCAGGTATTGGGTTTTCCCGGACGGCTTCCGCTGACCCCCATTTTAAATAGGCGGCAATAAGCTTTCCAAACTGAGTACCCCAGTCTCCCAAGTAGTTGATGCGGACCGTTTGATAGCCACATTTCTCCAGAATGTTTGCTAATGAATTGCCGATAACCGTGGATCGCAGGTGTCCCATGGAAAATGGCTTGGCGATATTGGGAGAGGAAAGGTCGAGTACTACGTTTTCTCCTTTACCAATTTGAAGATTTCCAAAATCTTTTCCCGAATTAATAATGGTTGAGACGATTTCCTTCTGAACCTTCTCTTTATGCAAAAAGAAATTGACATAGGGGCCAACTGCTTCTGTTTTCATCACCCATGGATGATGAATCATGGATGAAAGGGAGGATGCAATGGCAGGTGGTGCCTGTTTTTTTATTTTGGCAAGGTCGAATACCGGGAAGGCAAAATCTCCGTGCTGCGCGTACTTTGGCTTCTCGATTCTACTGGCAATCTGATCAATCGTCAGTTCCGGAAATGCATGCTGAATTGATTCAGCGATAATCTGTTTGATGTTCATAATAACTAGCACTCCTTTTTTAAAATATAAAAAAGCCCGTCACTTCAAATTAATGAAGAGACGAGCATTGTAATCCCGCGGTACCACTCTTATTGCTTTTCCCATAATGAAAAAGCCGCTTTTATCCGCTATAGGGGATAAACCGATCCATTTCCAAAGTGCGCTTCCCTTATCGCATCGCATTAGGCTCCCACCGTCCCTAACTCGCTATTGTCCCGCCGATAAGCTACTCTCTTTTTCATTAATGGCTTTTAGATGAATTTTTATTAATTATAAAGATTTTTATTAAAGTTTCAATAGATATTATCGCTTGAGATTATTTTTCCTTGTGAGCTGATTAGTTGAAAAATCAATCGTTGGAGGAACGAAGATGTTCATCATTTCATCCAGTTCTTGACTTAATTTTATCGTTTCATTAGAGGTTAAACCTGTTTTTTTAGCAGTTTGCATCATCTGGTTGCGCTTTTTTTCTACTGCAAGTTGAATAAGTTTCATCATGTTCACTCCCTCTAACGATATATCCAATTATAAAGGAAAATTAACTGTAAGAAAATAGGTTATGTGTAAAAAGGAGGTATTATCGTAAAAAACTTCGTAAAACGAAAAGAAGCATATATTGTACATCTTTAAATAAGGGACGTACACTCGAAAAAGATAGGTTCATCACTTCTTTTGTCGATAGGCAGGGATTGGGGGAGGTATCGGCGAAAAATGATTTATAAGGCTAGGAAAAAAATAATGGTATAGTAAGTTTTTGTTGCAAATACAATGAGCCAAGGGGGATTGTGCGATGAAAACGAAAGTGGAGAGTTTGGAAAAAATGAATGTGTACGCCAATGAAATGGTTAGGCTATTGGTAAAAGACGAGGTAGTGCTGCAGCAGGACCAGCTCAGGAAAGCACTTGAAAATGTCCTTCGCGCCATGGTGGATATGACCAATATTCAATTGGTCCGTGAGAAAGATGCCCTAGCGACGCTTCAGACCACTTTAACGAGGATGAGAATAGCGCATAATGGCTTATTCCCATATGCATCCAGTTGCGTTCAAAGTAAGATTCACTTAGGAAAGACACTAGAAGTACAAAAAATAAGTATTCCTACAAAATAAGTAACATGGACCATATGCTAACTGCATGTGGTCTTTTGATTTTATTAGGGAATAGTAATCCTTCGGATGTAAGAGTGTACAACGGCATTGAATTCGTCCGGGAATTTTGTGGGAACCTGGTGTTTGGCTTTTCCGATATAAATAACTTGCGTCTCGGGGTGGAGAGCTTTGAATTCATTCTGATAGTGGTGGACATAGTAATCCCTTTGTCCATACACAAGCAGAATCGGTGCTTTGATATCAGCGATTCTTTTTGTGCAATCATACCTCATTCCCTCTTGATACATCTGATAAAGAATATGGGCATTTGTTTTATTTATGTAAGTTTCCAGTTCCATTCCGAATTCCTTTGTGTAGGCGTGGGCATTTCCGATAACTTTTGCTAAAAGCGGTACAGCATGAAGCTTTGCCGCAAGAATGCCAAGAAGAAACTCTCCAAATAATAGGGAGGAATTAACTTTAGGGAAAGCCCCGACTAGTATGAGCCCCTTTGCAAGACTTGGGTAAGTGATTGCAAATTCCATGGCAATGGATGCCCCATTTGAATAGCCTATCAATATCAATCTATTCAGTTCCAACTGCTGGCAAATATCGTAAATGTCTTGAGCGAGTAATGGGAATTGTATTTTCTTTTGGTTGCTGCCGCTTTTACCGTTTCCTCGCAGATCCAGGAGCAATAACCGATATCTCTTCGCCAATGGGAATTGGTGAGTGAATGTAATATGCCCCATTCCTGGAGGGTGAATAAAGACAAGCGTGAGGGGCCCACTTCCTATAAGACGGTAGTAGATATCGACATTATCCCTTGTAGTAGCATATGGCAAAAATGCTCACTCCTTCTGAGATTATTCAGTGTAATAATGCAAGAGTATCTCTCTTACGAGTAGTCCAAATATAATTCCAGGTATGACAAAAACCATTGGGAGCCATACAGGTCCAAGAATTATTCCGTACACTTTAATCTTCGCTGAAAGCATAAGGCCTACAGTGACAAAGTAGGCACAGCTTACAAATGGCAGGTAGGAAAAAGGCGCACTTCCACCACCGGCATCCTTATATGCATCCCACATCGCAAAAAAGTACAAGCAAGGATAGAACATCAACCACAAATAGTTTGCATCTTCAAAAGCCCGCTTGATTTCACCATTGAAACTATACATGATTATGGAGTTGAAGTTGGCTTGTACATTTATGAGTACCTCTAAAATAATGAATGTAATGCCCTTGACATACCGCTTGTTCAATAATTGACCGAATCCTGGTAAGGCAATGCTCCATAACAACCTTTCCAAAGACTTATTCATCGTACAAACTCATTTTATTGTAATTCCAGAACCGTGCCTCAGAACAATTAAACTCCTGCGGATGTGAAATTGCTATTCTATTTTGGGTATTAGGCAGGGATGTAATCATTGCTAATATTCCTCCAACCAACACTTAATCTACACTTATGCTAGCCTATAGTTGCGTAAATTATGTTTATTTATGATTTTAAAATAAAAAACGCAGAGAAAATCTCTACGTTTCATACATCACCCGTTATTAACAAAGGTAGGCTGCACCTATAATCACTAGAAGAATGAACAATATGATGAATAATGTGAAACCAGATCCATGATGATCGCATCTTCCGCCATCTGCTTTACTCATTAAACGTATCTCCTTTCAAGCTAAGATACGATACTTTATGTTACAAACACCCATGATGTATGGGCATATGCCCTAGATATTGGAACTCTTTTCGGTGATTGTAATAGGACAGAACCCTCAAAACATAAAAGTAAATAGCGATATCTTTGCTAGTGCAAGGGAGGGAATGCCATGATTAAAAGAATAAATAAGCTGCAGATCGAATTGCCGATGCCCAAAAGTCCAGATCCGAATGGAGCGGCAGCGGTACAGGAACTGCTTGGCGGGAAATTCGGGGAGATGTCCACCTTGAATAACTACATGTTCCAATCTTTTAATTTTCGTAACAAGAAAAAGCTGAAACCCTTTTACGATCTGGTGGCAAGCATTACTGCCGAGGAATTCGGACATGTGGAACTTGTGACAAATACAATAAATCTGATGCTGAAGGGTGTAACGTATCCTGCGAACCCAAATGCCGCCCCTTTGCGGAATACAAAAGACCTTCGGAATACCCACCACTATATCGTTAATGCACAAACAGGAATGCCGGCTGATTCGATGGGGCGAGCATGGACAGGGGATAATGTATTTAACAGCGGTAATCTCGTTTTAGACTTGCTGCATAATTTCTTTTTGGAGTGTGGGGCAAGAACCCATAAGATGAGGGTGTATGAGATGACAGATAATCCCGTAGCAAGAGAGATGATCGGGTATCTCCTTGTAAGAGGAGGGGTTCATGTCGTTGCCTACGCAAAAGCCCTGGAAATTGCAACAGGTGTGGACATAACGAAAATGGTTCCCATTCCTTCTTTGGAGAACAGGGCATTCGAAACAACAAGGAAATTTGAAGCAGAAGGAATCCATCGAAAGCTTTACACTTTTAGCGAAAATGATTATAAAGATGTCGCGCTCATTTGGAAAGGCAGACATCCGGAAGACGGTGGTAAGCTTGAAGTAATTCAAGGTACCCCCGAAGGAGGTCCAATCCCCGATCTGGAAGATCTTCCGGAGGAGTTTGCGCCTGGAATATCACCGGAAGATTTTATGGAAATTGCAAAAAGACTGCAGCGTTCAGCTGGAATATGAGTTTGTAACTCCTGGGTAAGATCCCAGGGGTTATTTTATATACATATAATGGGATTTAAGGAAAATAAATTAGCGTTATTTGTTGGAAAATTCGTGCTAAGATAATTTTGTATTGATTAACAAATTGTGAGAATAGAGGAGAATTGTACATCATGAAAAAGAAAATCATGGCAGGAGCCCTTGTAACGACATTCATGTTTTCCGGACAAGCTTTTGCATCTGACTATATTGTGAAATCTGGAGATTCACTTTGGAAAATAGCAAACAACAATGAGGTTTCCATAAACGAGCTGAAAACTTGGAACAGTCTTTCCACAGATGTCATTTATCCTGGGCAATCCCTGAAAGTAACTGCAGAAAACGTCCAAGCACCGAGCAGTACATCTTCCAATGGAACCTATACAATTAAATCAGGGGATTCCTTGACTGCCATTGCTAAAAACCACCAAACAACATTAAGCAAACTGCTGAGTTTAAATCCTGCTATCAAAGATGTTAATCGCATCTATGTTGGCCAAAAAATAACGGTGCCAAACGGTTCTGCACCTGCAAGCAGTACACCAAGCCAACCAGCACCTGTTCAGGAATCAAGTACATATACCATTAAAAGTGGTGATTCATTATCATTAGTGGCACAACGTCACCAAATCACCCTAGTGGCATTATTGAATGCCAACCCATCCATCAAGGATGCAAACCGGATTTATGTAGGACAAGTCATTACTATTCCGGGTGCAGGACAAGCTGTACCTGTAAGCGGCGATACTGATTGGCAGACAAAAGCAAACGCCATCATTGAAAGCGGGAAGAAATATTTAGGTGCCGGCTACCTTTATGGTGCATCAACAACAAGAATAGATGCATTTGATTGCTCCTCTTTCACTTTAAGGGTATTCCAGGAAAATGGGATCAACCTGCCAAGAACATCTGCTCAGCAAGCGAATGTCGGGAAAGAAGTTCCGCTATCCCAAGTGCGAAAAGGGGACTTGATTTTCTTTGACACAGACGGAAATGGCACAATCAATCACGTTTCCATCGTTGTGGACGCTACCACCATTCTGCATTCTGCCACTTCAACCGGAGTTGCCTATGCAACCATGAATACTTATTGGAAGCCACGAGCGGTGAAGGCAATAAGGGTTTTCTAATTTAGAGATAACTTACGCTTACGCAAGAAGGAGATAAATGAAAACCATCTCCTTTTTGCATGGGTATTTTTCCTCCGTCACAAGACGTAGATGCCATCCTTACTAAGTGGGAAAAAATAATAGATGAAAGAACGAGTGTAAACCATTCTGCAGTACGTATTTATCAAATCCAGTTCATTCTATAATTTGGTTATAACAAATTAAAGGGATGATGGAGGATGAAAACAATGCTGTCACTCATTTTCGGTAGTAAAAAGAATCCGAGCTATCCAAGCAAGCATGCTTCAATAGATGAGAAAAGAAGAGAAATTTTCGCTAAATTTTTTTACCTTAACAAATATTGAGGAGGAAAAAAAGAAGTCGCAGGTTCTGCGGCTTCTTTTTGTATAATGGTAATAGAAATTTTAATGAAATAATGAGATTTTTTTAAAGCTCATCCCGTTATACATAATGAAAGTCAGATGTGAAGTGAGGTTAGAGGATGCAGGACGATTCCTATTATATAAAAGAAGTGCTACGAGGGGATAAGCAGGCCTATTCCTTTCTTATCACCCGTTACAGCAACAAGCTTTATGCAGTCATTTTAAGAATGGTCAAAAACCCGGAGGATGCAAAAGACCTGGTACAGGAATGTTTGATCAAGGCCTATTCACAGCTTGAAAAGTATGAAAGCACAGGAAGCTTTGCAAGCTGGCTGTACCGTTTGTCCATTAATCATTGCATGGACCAGTTCCGGAAGAAGAGGTTTCAGCTAGTGGAGCTGCAGGAGGAATCTGATCAATCAAACTTTGCAAATACACCTGAGAGCAAGTATTTGCAAAAGGAAAAATATGAACATTTGGAAAAGCTGTTGGAGCTTTTACCACAGGAAGACAGAATGATTCTTCTATTGAAATATACGAGAGATCTGAGCTACGAGGAAATCAGTGAACTTGTAGGGCAGCCCATCAGTACAGTAAGGAATAAAATTCACAGAGCAAAGAAAAAGATGAGAAAAGAACTTATGCAGCAGAAAGGGGGGTATTTTCATGAAATGCTTTAATTTTGAAACACTTACAGCATACTTTGATGGCATCCTGGAAGAGACAGAATCCAAAATGGTGGAAAAACATGTGGAGTTCTGCCCGATGTGCCGTGAAGTGCTGGAGGCTTTGAAAAAGGAAGAAGCATTTCTGATTGAGGCCATCCATGCACCGAGACTACCGCATGATTTTGATCAACACGTACTTAAAGATCTAACTCCATATCCAAGTCAAAAGAAAAAACATTCATGGAAATATCAGTTTCTGACAGCCTGCAGTATTGTATTGGCATTTGGGTTGGGAGCTTCGATGTATCCCGAGCTTGAAAATTTATTTGGGGAAGGGTCTACAGTCGCTGAACCGGTGAAGCAGGAGGAAGTAAATGCTTTGTACAGTGTGGAGCACAATGGTGTAACATTCAATATCACAGAAGTCAGCGCAAGCCCTGTCAAAATAGAAATTTTTTATGAAATAGAGCCTACAGAGGAGATGCGGGAAAGATTCAGAGATAATCTGCTGGATAATGAAATGAATAATGTTCTGATGTCCAAGGACTATGAGTTTCCTTCCATTTTCCTTAAAACTGTGAATGGTGAAGAAGTCCCTTTTAAAAACCTGGATTTTACGAAACCAGATACTTGGAATGGATCGATAATTTTGTATCCTCAAGATGAAACTCCCAATCATTTAGCAGTTGACATTGAAATCAATGAAATAATGGATGAAAAGGGAGATTGGTCTTTTTCGATACCTATAGATATGACAGAATCCAAAAAAGAAACCACTATGCTGAAGTTAGATGATACGCTTGGAATAGAAGGTCTATATAAATTGCAACTGCTTGAATGGATAAATGCACCAAATGCAAAAATACTGACGTTCGAGTCAACATTTTCCGATGAGGAAATGGCCAGGGTTCAGAGTCACATGAAGGGGCGTGAAGAACTCCACGTCTGGCTTGAGCCTATTTACAATGTAAAAACTGAAGCGGGGAGGGAATTGACTTACAGTGGTGCCAGCGTCTCATCCACCAACGGCAATCATTTTCTGATGGAAACGGAATTCAGATTAACGGAAAGAGGGGAAAGGCCAGCTGAAAATAATAAAAAAGGAGAAAAACATATTTTTGAGCTGAACGGATTTTCAGTGAAGGAACCAATGGTTGCGCAATTTAACCTGGATATTGAACAGGGAACGCACATATTGGACGATATGGCGACTGATGAATGGATCCTTACCGGCTATACGGCAAAATTGATCAACGGGGTGCTGAAAGTGAAGGTAACTGGAAAAAGTGGCATCGAACATGTAACGACACTCGGCTGGAAGCGACCTGGACAGGATACTGACACAAACTTTACCTCTATAAATGATGAAGGAGGATTTGAACTGGAATTTGAAATGACAGGTGCTACGGACAGTGTCCAAACAGTGACCATTGATTTTCTTTCCATTGATAAAACCGTGTTACTTCCTGAACCGATGAAAGTTCCTTTGGATTAATGAAAAAGGCAGAAGTAAACCATGGAATTCAGGTTTGCTTCTGCCTTTTTGTAAATGTTCGCATAATTCAGTGAAAATAAGGAAGAGAATGGTATAATAGGTAGAGAGATAAATACAAGTCACCGAGAACTATGTAAAAGGGTGGAAATTGGCATGATCGAGGAAACAGTGAAGGTTAAAAGTATTTTAGATGGCAATAAGGATGCATATGATTCTATCATTGAACGATATAAAAACAGACTGTATGCCGTAACTCTCCGGATGGCAGGTTCAGAGGACAAAGCGGAAAGATTGGTGGAAAAAAGTTTTATCATTGCCTATGAAAGGCTTGCCTTGTATGAAGAGAAGGAGTTCTTTTCCGATTGGCTTTATCGCCAGACCCTTACATACATCAAAACGGAAGTAGCTTCTTTCGGAATAACTGCCCCTGAGGATTATATCCAATTTTACAATCCTCGTTTTCTTGAAATAGAAGAAGCCATTACAACGCTCGAGAACAAAAAGCGTTTTGAATTTCTTCTACATCATGCTCTTGCAGAAACCCCTGAAAAGCTTGCCCTGTTCCTGGATGAACAGGTAGATGACATTAAAGGGAGATATCAGCAATCCTTGAATCATGTAAGAGATAGATTGATAGAACTAGATACGGAGAAAGGCAGTAAAGAATGCCTTTCCGTCTATCAGCTTATTCAATATTTTGATGAAGATATTAAGGAAGCGGAAAAAGAAAAAGTCGAGGATCATCTGGAATTTTGCCCTTCCTGCAGAGAAATCCTGACAAGCTTGAAGGCGGAGAAAAGAGGCTTGGAGGATGTCATCCATTCACCTAAATTGGAAGAGGATTTCAATAGGAGAGTACTGAACAAACTTACTCCTTATGTGAAAAAAGTACCAAAGCACCGCACCTGGAAATACCAGCTGGGGGTTATAGGCATCATGGCTGCAGTTTTCATGATAGGGGCTGTCGTGGTACCTAACCTGAAGCCTTTGGCGAATAAAGTGGCTACTTACATAGAGTATGGCACCATCTTAAATGTCTGGACGGAAGGCACATACAAGGCAACGGATAAGGATGTGTCTTTTGAAGTGAAAAGTGTGGATATCGATCCATTACATATGGTGGTCTATTATGAGGCCAAAAGGAAAGATCAAATCATTCCTAATTTTATGGATTTTGATATATACGAGCCCAATGCAGTGGAGCTTATCGATGAAAAAGGAAAGAAATATCCGATTGAAGTGTCTCAGCCGTTAGGCAGTATGTTCTATACACCGCAGGGGAGTGAAATGAATGAAAAAGAAGAAGCAGAGCGCCATTCATTTGTCATCAGGGCAGTAGAAGAAGAGAAGCTTCCGGATAAATTTACTCTTAAATTCAACTTCAGAAGAATGCAGGGTATTACAGGAAACTGGGAAGTGGAAGTGCCGATCAGGTATGATAAAGTGGAGGATAACCTCAAGGTTGTGGAATTGAATGAGGTGAAGGAGATTGATGGAAAGATAGAGGTTGAGTTCCTCACGATGATCTATGGAAAACATGGAAGCCGGTTGACGTACCATGTAAGATTGAAGGAAGAGGAAAAGAAGCGGTTGGAAAATCTTTTGAAGGAAACAAGAGATGGTGATCCTGTTCTGGAACGCTATCAAAACGCCTACGCGGACATTCAATTGCTAAATCAGGAAGGCCAATATATGGTTCCACTCTACTATCACTCTCAAATGATGGAATGGACACCTGGTGAATTGATCACTCAGGACTACTCCCTTTATCATTATGACTATGAAAAATATGAAAATCTCGGAAAAGCATCGGCGAATGGCCCTTACTTCGCCGATGTCAGGAATATTCATTACAACGAGCCTTCATTTGTCTCACTTTCCCTCCCTTTGGAGGAAGCTGAAGACAAACCGCTCAATATTGAACTGGAAGGTTTGACTCTGAAGGATTTGACTGTAAGGCATAAAGAGAATGGGGATGATGACAAAAGCTATCAAATCCTAATAAATGCAGTTAAAAATAAGGGGAAAAGTGAAAAGCAATTCAATTGGAATGTAGTCGGAGAAAACGGGGAGTATCTGGAGTTGCATTATATGGGTAATCATATACCTGCAGACAAAGAAGGAGAATTTGAGCTGCTTAATGCGGAGATATTCCCTAGAGGCATCCAGAACGAGATGGAAAAAGTCACTCTAAAGGCAGAAGGTGCCTTTAATATCTATAATTTTGATGAAGGTGAATTAAGAATCCCGTTGTTTGAAGAAGATTAGAAAAAAGCTGAACCAATCGGTTATCTTTTTAACCGGTTGGTCCACGTTGTGAGGGTTTAAAAAATAAGGAAACACTTCACAGTTTACAGGTTGAACAAAGTTATGTATATTATGTTTAAGTGTTTAAACATTTAAATTAACGAACGGAAGGGAAGATAAATAGATGAATACACAAACAGTATTAATTACAGGTGCTTCAAATGGCATAGGAAAAGAGCTTGCGTACCATTTTGCAAGAGATAAGTACTCCTTGATTTTAGTAGCGAGAAGTGTGGATAAATTGGAAATGCTGGCAGCAGAGCTTAGGGAGAAATATGCGGTCGGGGTGAAAGTGAAAGCTAAGGACATATCCAATGAGGATGCCATCCATCAATTGGCACAAGAGATGAAGGACGAAAATGTAAAGGTAGATGTACTTGTAAACAATGCAGGATATGGATTATACGGTGATTTCGTGGAGACGGATGTAAAGGACGAACTCGGAATGATCGACTTGAATGTTCGAAGCCTTACCCTTCTCTCCAAACTTTTTTTACCCGGGATGCTTGAGAGGGACCGTGGTGGCATTCTGAATGTGGCATCTGTTGCTGCATTTATGCCCGGACCGTTTATGGCCGTATATTATGCGACGAAAGCATTTGTTCTCTCCTTTTCAGAAGCATTGGCAAATGAAGTGAAGGGAACAAATGTTACAGTGTCTGCATTATGTCCAGGACCTACTGAAACAGGTTTTGGAGACAGGGCAGATTTAGGGAAATCCAAGCTGTTCGACGGTTCCTTGTCATCAGCGGCAAGTGTTGCACAAGTTGCATATCAGGAGTTCAAAAAGGGGAAAGTGATTATAGTGCCAGGATTGCAGAACAAATTCCTTACCAGACTGATCCGCTTCCTTCCAAGAAAAGCAGTAACCAATATTGTTCGAAGCGTGCAGGCAAAAAAATAGAAGATACTGTCCGAAGCTGCCAATTTCTTGGTATACTATAGGCAAAGATGCAGGATGAAGGTGTTGGACTATGAATCAGCGTGCTATTCAAACTTTCCGGGATTGTATCCCTTTATTTCAGGTGCTTGCCGATGAAGCGAGACAGGATATCATCCTTCTGCTTGCTGAACAGGAATCGCTTACCGTGAATGAAATTGCGGAGAGTTCCCGGTTATCAAGGCCGGCTATCTCCCACCATTTGAAAATACTTAGAGACAATAAGCTGGTTTCCATAGAACAGAAAGGGACACAGCGAATTTATTCCCTGACCCTCGATACCTCGGTCAATATGCTCAGAAACTTGATCGAGCTTGTGGAAGAAGAATGTTTATAGTTTGTCTATTTGGAAAGAACCGCGATTTTTGATTGCGGTTCTTTTATTTTTCATATATCACCACAATTGATATTACTTCCATATTGGAGAATCAAATACGTTACACAGAATAAAGTAAGCGCTATAATAAAAGTAAATACATACTTCTGAAAGGACGTGCACCTATGGAATTGAATCTTAAAGGGAAAACGGCACTTGTACTGGCATCGAGCCAAGGATTGGGCAAAGCGATTGCCACGGCTTTTGTAACTGAAGGGGTAAATGTTGTACTGGCAAGCAGGAATGAAGAAAAACTGAATGAAGTTCAAACTGAACTCGAAAATCTTCAGGGTGGTCAGGTGAGGTATATTCAGACAGATATTACACAGCCTGATCAGATCAAACAAGCAGTGCAGCATACGATAGATTCTTTTGGGCAATTGGACATCTTAATAAATAACGCTGGTGGTCCTCCTGCCGGTACGTTTGAGCAGATAACAGACGAGCAGTGGCAGCAATCTTTTGAATTGAACCTATTAAGCTATGTGAGAATGATTCGTGAGGCACTGCCACATCTGAAGAAAAATGGCGGGAAGATTATCAATATAGCGTCATCGTCTATCAAAGAGCCGATTCCAGGTTTGCTTTTATCCAATACTTTCCGGACAGGGATTGTCGGAATGACGAAAACGTTGGCTAGTGAGCTGGCGAAGGACCGTATCCTCATTAACACGGTGGCACCAGGCAGAATAGCTACGGACCGAGTTGCGTTCCTGGATGAAGTCAACGCGGAAAAGCAAGGGATCACAAAAAGTGAAATGGAAGAGAAAATGAAAAATACAATTCCTCTTGGTCGATACGGGGAGCCGGAAGAGTTCGCAAAGGTCGTTACCTTCCTTGTATCTGATGCCAACAGCTATATGACCGGAAGCTCCTTCCTTGTGGATGGCGGGATGGTCAAATCGATATAACGGTGAAGAGAAGGGAAAATAGGAATAGATGAAACATTTATTACTGCTTATAGTCATCGGTTTTGCGATTGGAATTGTTCTTGGCTTCATGAATATTGCCTTTAATTTCTGGATTTTTGTCGCACTTCTTGTTGTTGCATTTTTTGCTTTATCTTTTCAGGACATCCGTTTCATGTTTCTTTCAAAAGATGTGGAACGAATGGAAAAGTACCTGCAAAAGAAAAGGGATGAGCCATACTACGGCTTCATTTTGGAGCTCGCGAACGGAAATCTGCCTGAAGCGAAAAAGCAGCTGGAAGACCTTGAAAAGAAGTGGAAGGGTAAAAAGACTGCAATATTCCGGGCTCAGTATTATTTGCGTGTCGGAAATATCGTAAGGGCTAAAGAGGAAGTTGAATTAATCGACCAGCCGGATATGAAGAACTATGTCCTTGCCGCCATTGCCGCTATGGAAAAAGATGAAGCAAAGGTGGAAGAGTTAAAAGGAAGGCTCAAAAAGGACTGGATGAGGCATGTGATTGAAACAGAGAGAGCCAAGAATAAGAAAAATTTTTCTTTGGCAAAGGAAAACAAGGAACAGGCTCTAGCATCGACAAAAGGGCTGCAATATTTTATGATCCATAAAGAATATGAAAATCTATAACTTGACAGGAAAGCTTATTCAACTTTACACTTAAACTAGTTGATAGTTGTTAGAAAATTTTCAGTATTGAGGAAAATGCATATGGTCTTAGCTCTAGAACGCAGAATTGGAAAGATTGCCGTGCTGCTCTCGATGAGTACGGAAAAAGATGAATTTATTTTTACTCTTCCGGAGCATTGGGGTACCTGTGTAGGGAAAGTTGGCTCGATGGATTCCCAAAAGGTGGTTGCTGCTATTGAAACCGCAGCCAAAAGGGAAGGAATCATCAAATCCGATGGCTATCGGGAAACACATGCTCTCTACCATGCGATCATGGATGCCTTGAGCGGCGTAACACGAGGTCAGGTTCAGCTTGGTTCGGTGATGCGTACAGTAGGTCTTAGGTTTGCTGTGGTAAGGGGAAACCCGTATGAAGAGTTGGAAGAGGGCGACTGGATTGCAGTTGCGCTTTATGGGACAATTGGTGCTCCAGTGCGAGGGTCGGAGCATGAGACAATTGGACTTGGCATCAATCACATTTAAATAGAAACTATGCCCATAGTTGCTGATTTATAGGGGGCTGTACTTTAATGGACGTTTAACGTTTGTTAAAGTGCGGCCCTCTTTTGTGTATTTATTGAAGATTAGAGAGGGATGATTCATGTGATTATATTAAATGGGCAATCGTTGACTTTAGAGAAAATGAAGGCGATTTTGTTTGATAAGGAAGAAGTAACTTCATGTAAGGATGCAATGCAGCGAGTAGTTGGAAGCCGTGCAGCGGTGGAAAATATAGTGTTGGACGGGGAAGTGGTCTACGGCATCACTACTGGATTCGGGAAATTCAGTGATGTGCTGATTCCGGTGGAAGAGACCGAAATATTGCAGAAGCATCTGATACATTCCCATGCATGCGGGGTTGGTGAAGCTTTCTCTGAAGTGATTGGAAGAGCGATGCTTGTACTCAGGGCAAATGCTTTATTAAAGGGCTTTTCGGGTGTAAGGCCTGTAATCATTGAGCGCCTGATGGAGTATGTAAATGAGGGGATCCATCCGGTCGTCCCTCAGCAAGGCTCACTCGGGGCAAGCGGAGATCTGGCTCCCCTATCCCATCTTGCACTGACACTGCTCGGAGAAGGAGAAGTGTTTTATCAGGGAGAAAAGGTTCATACGAGTGTTGTATTGGCTAAAAAAGGAATCGTGCCCCTTGAATTGAAGGCAAAAGAGGGTCTGGCACTCATTAATGGAACCCAGGCAATGACGGCTGTCGGGGTGGTGGCATATCTGGAGGCTGAGAAACTTGCATTTCAGGCGGAATCGATTGCTGCGCTGACATTCGAAGGTTTGGAAGGGATTGTCGATGCATTGGACGAAGATGTGCATCTTGTAAGAGGTTATCCGGAACAGGTGGAAGTGGCTGCAAGGATCAGAACCCTTTTACATGGGAGCAAGCTCGTAACAAGGCAGGGACAGAAGCGCGTACAGGATGCGTATTCACTAAGGTGCATCCCACAGGTGCATGGTGCATCATGGCAGGTACTCGGCTATGTGAAGGAAAAGCTTGAGATTGAAATGAATGCAGCGACAGATAATCCGCTGATTTTCGGTGACGGTGAAAAAGTAATCTCAGGTGGAAACTTCCACGGACAGCCGATCGCTTTTGCAATGGACTTCCTGAAATTAGGTATGGCGGAGCTTGCCAATATATCAGAGCGTCGGATAGAACGATTGGTAAATCCCCAATTGAACGACTTGCCGCCATTTCTTAGTGCCAAGCCGGGACTTCAATCGGGAGCAATGATCATGCAATATTGTGCAGCATCTCTGGTGTCAGAGAACAAGACACTGGCACATCCAGCAAGCGTTGATTCCATTCCCTCATCGGCTAACCAGGAAGACCATGTAAGCATGGGTACCATAGGAGCAAGACACGCCCATCAGATCATAGCTAATGTCAGGAGAGTCCTGGCCATCGAATGGATGTGCGCCATGCAAGCTGTAGAATACCGAGGAGTTCACCTTGCTGCCCCACTCATGCAAAAATGGCACCATGAAGGAAGAGGCATCGTCCCAAGCATCATCGAAGACCGCATCTTCTCCAAAGACATCGAAGCCCTCACCGAATGGATGCAATATCGGGGGAGCGTACTGTGTGGAACGTGAAATTCCTGCAGGGGTCTGGCCCCCATCACGAAATAATTTTTAATACTGTAAATCTCAAAGCCTTTTAAGATGAAATTTAAACAAAATACAATCTAATAAATGGGAGGATGAGGAAGGATGGAAAAAGTAAATGTGATTAGAGCACCTCGTGGCAATGAGTTGAATACAAAGGGTTGGGTGCAGGAGGCTGCGCTGCGGATGCTGATGAACAATTTGGATCCTGAGGTTGCAGAGATTCCGAGTGAGCTTGTGGTGTACGGAGGGATAGGGAAAGCAGCACGAAATTGGGAAAGTTTTGATGCGATAGTCGCTTCTCTGAAGGAATTGAAGAATGATGAAACGCTCCTTATCCAATCAGGTAAGCCTGTTGCTGTATTTCGCAGTCATGAAGATGCTCCGCGTGTACTTTTGGCCAATTCGAACCTGGTTCCAAAATGGGCCAATTGGGAGCACTTCCATGAGCTGGATAAGAAGGGCCTTATGATGTATGGACAAATGACAGCCGGAAGCTGGATCTATATCGGGACACAGGGGATTCTACAGGGTACCTATGAAACCTTTGCGGAAGCGGCAAAACAACATTTCAACAATACGCTAAAAGGCACCATCACTGTTACTGCCGGACTTGGTGGAATGGGTGGGGCTCAGCCACTGGCAGTCACCATGAATGGCGGAGTCTGTATTGCGATTGAGGTGGATGAACACCGCATCGACCGAAGAATTGAAACGCGATATTGCGATGTGAAAATGACAAACCTGGATGAGGCTATCAAAAAAGCTGAAGAGTATAAGGCTGCAGGCAAGCCATTATCAATAGGTCTTTTAGGGAATGCGGCAGAAATCCTGCCGCAGCTTGTGTCCAAGGGATTCACACCTGATCTATTAACAGACCAGACATCTGCCCATGATCCGCTAAATGGTTATATTCCTGTTGGGGTGACTTTGACAGAGGCGGGCTCTCTAAGAAACTCCGAGTCTGAGAAGCTGGTGAAGCTTGCGAAGGAAAGCATGGCCATTCATGTAAAGTCGATGCTTGAGCTCCAGGAAAAAGGGGCAATCACCTTTGATTACGGGAATAATATCCGCCAGGTCGCGTTTGACGAGGGAGTGAAGGACGCCTTTAACTTCCCTGGATTCGTGCCAGCCTTTATACGTCCTCAATTTTGTGAAGGGAAAGGCCCATTCCGTTGGGTGGCGTTATCCGGTGACCCAGAGGACATCTTTAAAACGGATGAAGTCATTTTAAGGGAGTTTGCAGATAATGAGCACCTATGCAACTGGATTAAAATGGCGCGGGAAAAGGTGGCTTTCCAAGGGCTTCCTTCACGTATCTGTTGGCTAGGATATGGTGAACGTGCCCGTTTCGGCAAAATCATCAACGAGATGGTAGCAAGTGGGGAACTGTCCGCACCGATTGTCATTGGACGTGATCATCTTGACTGCGGCTCTGTGGCGTCGCCAAACCGGGAAACGGAAGCAATGCTCGATGGCAGTGATGCAGTGGCGGACTGGCCGATTTTAAACGCTCTAATCAATGGAGTGAATGGTGCGAGCTGGGTATCAGTCCATCATGGCGGAGGGGTCGGAATGGGATACTCCCTCCACGCAGGAATGGTAATAGTCGCCGATGGAACGGAAGCGGCGGCAAGAAGACTTGATCGAGTATTAACCTCCGATCCGGGGATGGGTGTAGTCCGTCATGCTGACGCTGGATATGAGCTTGCCAAAAAAGTGGCGAAAGAAAAAGGTGTTCACATACCATTGTTGAAGGAGAGTGAATAAAAAATGCAGCTTGACACTCTATTAATCAATTGCGGCCAACTTCTGACAATGGATCATGACTCCCCGCATGCCAAAGGGGAACAGATGAGTAATTTGCCACACATCCAGGATGGGGCAATCGGGTGGAAGGACGGCATCATAGCATTTCTCGGCACTTCTTCGGAAGCAGAAGGTCTAGAAAGCTCAAAAGTGATAGACTGTCAGGGGATGCTCGTTACACCTGGACTGGTTGATCCACACACCCATCTCGTTTTCGGTGGATCAAGGGAGCATGAAATTGCCTTAAAGCAGCAGGGCGTGCCATACTTGGAAATCCTTAAGCAGGGTGGGGGAATCCACTCCACCGTAGAGGCTACACGAAATGCTAGCTTTGAAGATTTATATGATAAAGCGACATTCCATCTTAAAAGATTAATTAGTTATGGCATCACCACAGTAGAAGCAAAAAGCGGCTATGGTTTGGAGAAGCATGCTGAATTGAAACAGCTGGAGGTCGTAAAAAAGCTGAAAGAAAACACAAGTATGGAGATCGCCTCCACATTTTTGGGTGCACATGCGATACCTAAGGAGTACAAGGATAACCCGGACGAATTCCTTCTCGAAATGTCAGAGCTTTTTCAGGAAATAAAAGAAAAAAAACTTGCCGAGTTTGTGGATATCTTTTGCGAGGAAGGCGTCTTTACGATCGAGCAATCAAAAAGATTCCTCGAACTAGCGAAAGAGGCGGGCTTTTCAGTGAAAATTCATGCGGATGAAATAGTCTCACTAGGCGGAACGGAGCTGGCCATTGAACTCGGAGCAGCCTCCGCTGATCATCTTATCGCAGCGTCGGAGCAAGCGGTGGAATTGTTCGGCACCTCAGATACAGTAGCTGTTCTCTTACCTGGAACTACCTTTTATCTGAATAAAGATTCCTATGCGAAAGCGCGTGAAATCATTAATGGTGGGGGATCGGTTGCGCTCGCGACAGACTTTAATCCTGGGAGCTCTCCAACGGAAAACATCCAATTCATCATGAACCTTGCCATGCTAAAGCTGAAGATGACATGCGAAGAGATCTGGAACGCTGTAACGGTCAATGCAGCCAAAGCCATTCATAAGGACGATGTGTCCGGCAGACTTAAAGTCGGTCGAAAAGCGGATGTGGTGGTATGGAATGCTTTGAACTATCAATACGTCCCTTATCATTATGGGGTGAATCATGTGCATACCGTTTTCCAAAATGGCCTGGAGGTAGCAAAGGGAGGTGCCTATCTTGAATAGTCTCCCTTACATGCAAAAAGCAGGTGGACCAGCATTTATGGACCGGCATTTTCCGAAGGCAGCGGAGCTTCTGCAGTCGTGGGACGGGAAGGAGGCGGTGGAGGGACTCGCACTGATTGGAGTGCCTCTTTCCAAGCCTTCCATCAGCCATTCAGGTGCAAGTTTCACGCCTGGCGTGTTTCGAAGGTTGTTGCAGTCCTACTCCACTTATGCTGTAGAAGATGAGACTGAGCTACTTTCATCGCCAAAGCTGTCTGATATGGGAGATATCGTCATGCATGCTACAAATGTGGAGGAATCCTACCGCAGGATAGAAGAGACGGTATCCTCCTTGATGGATGCGAATCCATCCTGCCTTCCGATTTTTATTGGAGGAGATCACTCTATCACCTATTCCACACTCAAAGGTCTCTCAGGAAAAAAAGGGACGGTGGGTGTCATCCTATTTGATGCACATCATGATCTCCGCAATACAGAGGACGGGGGACCGACAAATGGTACCCCTTTCCGAAGATTGCTGGAAGCGGACTTGCTGAAAGGGGAGAATCTAGTCCAGATCGGGATTAGAAATTATTCCAACAGTGCATATTACCACCAGTATGCACGTGATCAGGGCGTGACAATTTTCTCGATGGCTGATGTGAAAAAACAAGGAATCGCTCAAGTTATGACGTCTGCCATACAATACTTGGAGGATAAGGTGGATCATATTTATGTCTCCGTCGATATAGATGTACTCGATCAGGCATTTGCACCGGGCTGCCCAGCGATAGGACCGGGTGGGATGACAAGTGATCAGATTCTTGAGGCCATCCATCTATTAGGGACGCGGGAGAAGGTGTGTGGCCTTGATATGGTGGAAATTGATCCAACCATAGATTTTAGGGATATGACGACTCGAGTGGCTGTGTTTTGTCTTCTTGAGTTTATGCGTGGGCGTGCATCTATGTAAAAAAGCTTTGGCCGTTGTTGGCCAAAGCTTTTCATATTTACTTCTTCCACAATTTGTACAAAGCTTGAGTACCGCTGTTTTCTTCGCCGTTTTGCGATAATTTCACATACATTTCCTTTGCCAGTGCCAATCCCGGTACATTTAATCCCATCCGCTCCGCTTCATCCAGTGCGATCTCCATATCTTTGATGAAGTGCTTCACGAAAAACCCCGGTTCATAATTATCGGCAATGATTCTAGGAGCCAGATTGCTTAGTGACCAGCTCCCTGCCGCCCCGCTTGAAATGCTCTTCAGCACATCTTCAGGATTCAAACCTGCCGCTTCTGCGTAGGCAAGCGCCTCACAAACTCCGATCATGTTTGTAGCGATGGCTATTTGATTGCACATTTTTGTGTGCTGCCCGGCTCCGGCACCACCCTGATGGATGATGTTTGATCCCATTGCCTCAAAGACCGGAAGGCATGCTTCAAAGGAAGATTTGTCTCCACCAACCATAATCGTCAGTCTTGCTTCCCTAGCGCCTATATCCCCACCGGAAACCGGGGCGTCCAAGCTATGGAGTTGACGCTCCTTTGCTTCTAGAAAAATCTGCTTGGCAAGGGTCGGGGTGGAAGTGGTCATATCGATGACAAATGCTCCACTTTTAGCATTTGCAAGGATCCCTTCTAGGCCAAAATACACTTCCTCCACATCCTTGGGGTATCCGACCATCGTAATAATATAGTCTGCTTCCCCCACAGCCTCACCAGGACTGCCTGCCCAACTGGCCCCCTGTGCCAAAAGAGCCTCCGCCTTCTCTCTTGAACGAGTATACACAACCACATCATAGCCTCTACTAATCAAATGGCCTGCCATGCTGCGCCCCATCACACCAGTACCAATAAACGCGACCTTCTTCGCTTCTACATTCATGTTCAAATTCCTCCCGGGGTCTGGCCCCCTATTTAATTTTTGTTATCAATGTTTTTATTATTATACCAAATGTGTGCTTTAGGGCTATATTGCTATAGTTTAAATCTTGTGGAATTTAGCAATTAAATAATAGAAATACGCTTTTGGGAGTTGGTGAGAGAGTTATAATGTGTGTTTATGTTTAATTTGTTATAATATTTAGAAAAATAAAGAATTTTGTAGTATAATAGGGAATGTTGGAAATAATACACATCATTCAAGAAATGACAAATAGATTGATAGAATTAGAAGGGAGGAAAAACGTTGGAAAAGCCTAACTCTTTGTTGAAAAAAGGAAATAACCAACAAGTAGAATCCATTTCAAAAATTCATCTCATCATCATCATATCTCCGACAGGCAACATACAGTACGCCTCTTCCTCATGTGCCTCATTACTTGGTTTTCACAAGCATGAACTTATAGACACAAAGTTGGAAGACTGGATACATACAGAGGACCTTTATTTAATAGAGAGTTTGATTTACCAACCTTCCCACCAAGCACAATGTTTTTTTCGAATGAAAAGGAAACATTCAGGATTTGTTTGGATGGAAGCCCTACTTTCAGAAATACAAGATCCCGCACAGGAATTTGAAAAAGAAATTGTACTGAAACTGTCTCAAACAATGGATATAGGTAGTGAATCCCCAAAACAGTCTAACTTTATATTGAAGACCGAGGGTAATGGTCAGGAAAATAGCAAGAAGGTAAATGAAAAAAAAGAATTAAAAGAGAAAGAAGAAGGCTACTCCGCTTTTGACTTGATTGAGCATCTACCAAATGGGCTTTTTTTAACGGTCGATGGGGTCATCAAATATGTCAATGAAACAGGAACAAGAATGCTTGGTGCCTGCCAAAAAAGCCAGTTGATCGATACTTCAGTCTATGACTACATTGAAGAGACTTTCCATGATATTGTAAAGCAGCGGATCAGATCGGTACAGCAAGGCTTTCGTGTAGGACTCATGGAACAAAGGTGGTATCGCTTGGACGGAAGAATGATAGAAGTGGAAATAATTTCGAATCAGACGATGTACAAGGGGCAGCCAGCTTCCTTTGTGATGCTGATGGACATTTCGCATCGGAAAAACTTCCACAAGATATTGCAGAATAGTAGAGAACGTTTTCGGATGCTTGTGCAAAACTCCATTGATACGATAGGGGTCATTTGTGAAGAGAAATGGACATTCATCAACGAGTCCGGAGTGAAGATGCTCGAAGTGGACAACTATGGGGAACTGATCGGACAAAGTGTCTATCAAAATATTGATAAAAACGACTTTCAACACATATGGAAGACGATACATGCTCATACCAACGGGAAAAAACTGCCTGCCTTTGAACAGGAATGGACTACTATGAAGGGGCATAAGCTCTACACAGAAGTGGTAGGGATTCCTACTACGTATCTTGGGAAAAATGCGATGCAGGTCATCATTCGTGATATTACCGAGAAAAAGCAGGCAGAGGCAGTGATGCTTCAATCGGAAAAGCTGTCTGTTGCCGGCCAACTTGCTGCTGGGATAGCGCATGAAATACGAAATCCACTGACCGCTATAAAAGGGTTCTTTAAACTCCTTGAGCGGGAAATGGACCAAAAGAAGGAGTATTTTCATATCATTGAGTCGGAATTGAGCAGAATTGAATTGATTCTTAGCGAACTTCTGTTACTTGCTAAGCCTCATAAGGTCCGTATTCAACAAGTTTCCTTGGATACGTTGCTTAAGGATGTCACGACCCTACTCGAGACACAGGCTATCATGAATAATGTCTGGTTTGAAATGAAGCTTGATGCCAAGGACCCGTATATACAATGTGATGACAATCAAGTGAAACAGGTGTTCATCAATCTCATTAAAAATGGAATAGAAGCAATGCCAGAAGGTGGAAACATCTTCATTGAAACAGAGGATGATGCGGAAGAAGTAATCATCCGCATCAGAGACGAAGGCAAGGGCATCGCGGATGAGGTGATTTCCCGTTTAGGGGAGCCGTTCTTTACCACCAAAACCACCGGAACAGGACTCGGGCTGATGATCACCTTCAATATTATCAAGAACCATCATGGCACTGTCAGTGTCAAAAGCGAAGTGGACCAAGGGACCACCTTTGAAGTTCGTTTCCAAAAGTTTGAAGACTAATACTTTTGTACTAACTAATATATTCCCTTTTACTAATAGTCTTTTGACTCCTTTTTCATTACGATAGATATGTGCCAATGCGGTACGAGGAACTCCAGTTGGGAAGTGAGAATTCATTGTGCCAGCTGGAGTTCCTCTTTATATTGATACTTATCACATAAACTATTGAAACGGCAGGAAATAATATGAACAAGAAATGGAAGGGACTACACATTTCACAACTTTATATGGGGTTTGTAACTTTAATTGGATGGGGTCTGGTGCTCTTTCAAGTGCTATCCCTATCCCCGGTTGAAGTATCATTCACACTGGTTTTATTGATTGTTTTTCTAGGGATTTGTGAGTATTACCCAATGCCTGTGCCAAAAGGGCACACTACCCTTACATTTCCCATCATCTATATGATCTATGTGGTGTTTGGATTGGATCTGGTAATAATCACTTATGCATCTATCGTTCTGGCAATCAACCTCAGTCACCGGAGACCCCTCCGTATTATGCTGTTCAATCCGTCCCAGCTGGTAATCAGCTTTTATTTGGCACATATTTTCCATCAAATTATACTGGAAAGCTTTCTGACAGTCAGTCTTAATCCAATAATGGATGGATTGCTTGGCTTTTCATTAATGATCACTCTCTTTTATGTGTTGAATAATGCGATTGTAGATATTGTTCTATGGCTAAGGCCGGAACCCTATACAATAAAAGTATGGTGGGGGAAAACACAAGGGGAACTCATCAGTTTTGTCGTATCCTATATATATGGCTGCCTCATACATATACTTGGCAGCCAAAATCGCGGAGAAGTAGACATCTTCTCATTCTTTTTCTTCTTTTCTCCGCTTGTTGGACTTTCTTTGCTAAGTTCCATCATAGCCCGTCTGAAAACAGAGAAAAACCGGATACGGGCTTTATTCCATTTCTCAACTGAATTGAACAGGTCCATTCCTTCCAGAGGGTGGGAAAAACTGATAAAAAACCTGCTGCAAGAATTGATGCCCTTTGAAGATTGCCTCCTTTTTATGAAAAATGAAAAAGATTTCTGGGACCACACAATCATCGATGGGAATATTCTAACACCTAGGCCTCTTGATGATATTCACTTTGAATTGGAGAATATATCACATATGCAGGTTTATGATCATAAGAAAGCAGGAAAAGGACCTTTAGCACCTTTTTTGAGAGCCTCATCACGATCTGTTGTATATGCACCTTTATTATTTGAAGACCAATCAATCGGCTGTTTTGTCGTGACGAAAGGGCGCACCAAGAGCTTTACAATCGAGGATACCCGTTCCATTGCGACGATTGCCAACCAGCTGGCAGTATTTTTGAAAACAAGACAGCTAGTTAGTGAGCAGGAGCGAAGAATCATTCTCGAAGAGCGGAACAGAATTGCACATGACATTCACGACGGGATTGCCCAAACCCTAGCAGGTGCTGTTATGAAGCTGGATACCTCCTATAAAAAACTGGAAACACAACCTTCAGACGCCAAGCTCCTTATTGCTGACAGCATCAAAAAGCTGAGGGAAAGCCTTAAGGATGTGAGGGACTCCATCTATGCACTTCGTCCCTACCCAACCGAGCAGCTGGGATTTCATTTGGCAGTGGAAAAAAAGCTAGCGGAGCTGAAAAAGGATCCATCCTTCTCTGTGGATATTCAGCTTCAGGTCCGTGGAAATCGGGGGTCCATTAGTCCGATGACCGAAAAAATCATGTTCAGCGTGTTCCAGGAAAGCATCCAAAACTGCCTGAAGCATGCGAATGCCACCCATTTACATATCCTGATCAGCTACCAGTCAGATCATATTGTATTGAAAATGAAGGATAATGGTCAAGGGTTCTCCTTATATCATGCCATGATCAAAGCGATGAATCAGCCTCACTACGGCATACTGCAAATGAATGAAGCGGCAGAGAAAATAGGCGCCGCACTTCAAATTGATAGCAAACCGAACGAGGGAACGGAAATTACACTAACAGTTCCCAAATTGGGGTTAGAAGGAGAGATTGAGAATGATTAATGTCATACTTGTGGATGACCATGCCATATTAAGGGATGGTCTAAAAACCATTATATCTTTGGAAAGCGACATGGAAGTGGTGGGGGAGGCCACTGGAGGAGCAGGAATGGAAGACTTATTGAAGCGTAAAAGTCCGGACGTCATCGTGATGGATATTAACATGCCTGAGCAAAACGGAATAGAACTAACTAAATTTGTGAAAAAAGAATATCCTTCTGTAAAAGTGCTAATCCTTACAATGTATAAGCATGATGAATATTTCATGTCCGCATTAAAAGAGGGGGCGGATGGATATCTATTAAAAGATTCCCCTTCCGAACAGGTGATTGATGCCATCCGTACAGTTCATCGGGGAGAATCCATCATCCATCCCGCTATGACCAAAAAGCTCATCAGCTATCATCAGCAGGAGACTCATGTCAAAGAGGATACTGCCCTGACAGAAAGGGAGAAGGAGGTTCTCGTTTGTCTTGTAGAGGGACTTTCCAATAAAGAGATTGCAGGGCGTCTTTATATTAGTGATAAAACGGTGAAAATCCATGTGAGTAAAATTTTCAAAAAACTGGATGTGAAAAGTAGATCGCAAGTAGTCATCTATGCCGTGCAGCACAAATTGGTACCGCTTCCGTAGGAATTATGACAGAATATTCCCTATACAAATACAAGAATCGATAGTATTATAATAGACTAATCTTGAAATAGGAGTTTTTCATAATGAAACAGCATGAGCAATGGACATCAAAAATCGGCTTTATTTTAGCGGCAGCAGGTTCTGCCATAGGTCTCGGTGCCATCTGGAAATTCCCATATATGGCCGGAACCAATGGTGGAGGAATTTTCTTTTTAATTTTTATACTATTCACTCTTCTCATTGGTGCTCCTATGCTACTGGCAGAATTTATTATCGGAAGGTCCACTCAAAAGGATGCGATTTCCTCCTATAAAATGCTTGCCAAAGGGTCAAAATGGCACCTTATCGGGGTTTTGGGTGTTGTAGCCTCTTTTATTCTTCTTTCCTTCTACAGTGTAGTTGGCGGTTGGATTGTCACCTATCTTGGGAAAAGCTTTATTGGAGGGTTATCCAATTTCACATTGGATGAATATAGTGGGCTATTTGAGCAGGCCATAGCAAGCCCTTATTTAGCGCTAATTGCACAGTTCATCTTTATTCTCATTACCATCTACGTGGTACAGGCAGGTGTACAAAGCGGGATAGAGAAAGCAAGCAAAATCTTAATGCCATTATTATTTATCATCTTTCTTGTTCTTCTTGTCCGCTCCTTGACATTGGAAGGCGCGTGGGAGGGAGTCCGATTCTTCCTTCAGCCAAACTTGTCACTCATCACACCCAATACATTCCTGATGGCATTGGGACAAGCCCTTTTTTCCTTAAGTGTTGGTATTTCCATCATGGTTACATACAGCTCCTACCTGACAAAAGGCGAAAACCTTGTCAAATCAGCAGGGTCTGTGGTCGGATTAAATATTATTATCTCTTTATTATCAGGTTTGGTCATTTTTCCAGCAGTATTCGCGCTTGGAATGCAACCGGATGAGGGTCCTGGGTTAGTTTTTGTTATTCTTCCTGCAGTGTTTGATCAGCTTCCATTTGGAGTAATTTTCCTTGCGATGTTTATGATTCTTTTGCTTTTCGCAACACTGACATCTGCATTTTCCATATTGGAAATCATTGTTGCTGTTATTGTGAAGGATAACCAGGAGAAAAGAAGAAAGGTAGCCTGGATTACTGGAATCATCATTTTCATCATGGGTATACCATCTGCATTATCCTTTGGGGTCCTATCAGATATTACGATTGACGGGTTGATCATCTTTGATGCAGCCGATTATCTTGTCACAAACATTGCCTTGCCTGTTGGGGCATTGCTGATTTCAATATTTGTCGGCTATCGTATTCCCAAGGATATTTTAAAGGACGAATTCTTTCAGGGGTCAACCGTAAAAAAATCGGTATTTATCATCTGGTACTATCTTATACGTTATGTAGTCCCTGTTGGAATACTTCTCGTCTTTATTCAATCACTCGGATTAATATAAAAGGCTCTGTTATTGAGTAGTGTTGATTTTCTAAGAATCTAGCTGTTGTTTGGAGCAATAGGCGAAGACTCCTCGAAAATGCGAGCATTTTCTTCGTGCGATGTATTGCTGTCGCAGCCTTCCTTTGTCCCTTGGGTCGCTGTGCCTAGTGCGGAAATCAATAGCGGTGTTTAACACAGCCATATAAAAAGCGAACACCGAAGCGCATGCTTCGGTGTTTTTTTGTGTTTTTCTACTACCAAGGTACTAAATAAGATAGTACGGATACTCTGTCTTTTATAACTGATGACTAATAGTTGTGCTTTAGTGGGTATGAGAAAATACAGGTAATTGTCTTACTATTCTAAAAGTTGCGAAAGGGGAAACGGAATGAAAAAAAGTGTGACTTATTTATTAATGGGGGTACTAATACTTGGAATGTTTTTCACAGTTAGCTGGGTGGAAGGTCCTGAAAGTGCCGAGGCAAATGCTAATAATTCCGCATTATTGGATGTGACATTAGAAGAGGTTCTACAAACAACAACGGGTCCGGTTGAGGTTATCATCACATTTGATCATGATGGCGGTATCCAGCAAGAACACGTAGATCTTTTAAAAAGGCTTGGAATAAAAAAGGGGATCACATTTCAAAGCTTGCCGGTTGCAGGTTTACTTGCTACGAAACAGCAAGTGGAAAAGCTGCTTGATGAGGAAAGTGTCGTTTCCATTTATTTAAACAAAAGTCTTCAGTATGAAAATGAGGGCTCAACTTCCTATACGGGAGTAGATAAGGTTAGAACGGACGAAGAGCTCCGCACCCAGAATGGAGGTTTGCCGATAAGTGGAAAGGATATCGGAGTGGTGGTGAACGACAGTGGAGTGGATGGGACGCATCATGATATCAAGCTTGGTCGTAACCTCGTGCAGAACGTGTTTGCCAGCTCCAACCTGAATGCATTGACGGGTATTCTTCCTATCACATATGTGGAAAATGTACCGAATACCGATTCCGACTCTGGTCACGGCACACATGTGGCAGGAACTGTAGGTGGAACAGGAGCTATGTCCGGTGGGAAATATGAAGGTGTTGCCCCTGGTGCCAAATTGATTGGATACGGCTCGGGAGCAGTGGTTGCCATGCTTGATACAATCGGGGGCTTTGATTATGCCTTGACCCATCAACAGGAATACAACATACGAATCATAACCAATTCCTGGGGCGCAACAAGTGATGCTGGAACAGATTTTGACCCGTTTGATCCGATAAATATTGCAACTAAAAAACTATATGACAGAGGAATAATAACTGTATTTTCAGCGGGTAATTCCGGTCCTGGAGAGGCGACCATCTCCGGTAACTATAAAAAAGCACCATGGGTCATAACGGTGGCGGCTGGTACCAAGGATGGAGAACTTGCAGACTTTTCTTCACGAGGAGTGAAAGACAGAGGGGGAAGTGTAGAGGTGGATGGCACCACCTACATGTGGGAGGACAGCCCAACCATCACGGCTCCTGGTGTGGACATTATCTCGGCAAGAGTGCTTTCTCCATTATCTGCATTAAGCGCACAGAAGGACGTGGAATACATTGACCCGGCTCACCTGCCGTATTACACCACCTTCAGTGGAACCTCCATGGCGGCTCCACATGTTGCGGGAATCATCGCACTGCTGATGGAGGTAAACCCAACACTCGATACATTTGAAATAAAAGATATCTTACAAACCAGTGCTACCAATATGGAAGGCTATGAAAAATGGGAAGTTGGCCATGGATATGTCAACGCTTATGAAGCAGTAAAACTAGCTCGAACCTATTAATTTCACAGGAAATTAAAAAAATAAATGAAAAGAGGTTACCAAATGAAAAAAATGTTTGCTGCTGCATGTGCCATGTTTCTGATCTTTTCCATGTTTACCACTGTTGGTGCTCAGCCCACGTCATCCACAGGATCTGTAGTAAATGAAAAGGTATGGTCGGTTTTAAGTGATGCTACCAGTACCGCACAAGTGATTGTTACTTTCAAAGGAGAAGAAAAGGCAAGCTCAGAACAGTTAGGGCTGCTTGAGGAAGTTGGCATCACTTCAGCTGTTACAATGAATTCCTTGCCAATAGTAGGGATAGTAGCGACTAAAAGGCAAATAGAAGAATTGGAGGCTTCTCCGGAAGTCCTTTCCATATACCTGAATGAAGAACTGTCATATTACAATGCAGAGTCCACAGACGTAACAGGGGTTAATAAGCTGCGTACCGACGATTCCTTCCGTGAAAAGAATGGCGGATTGCCTGTCTCAGGTAAAGGTGTTGGGGTAGTGGTAAATGATAGTGGAGTAGATGGAACGCACAAAGACCATGAGCTAGGACGCAACTTGGTGCAGAACGTCCTTGGGTCAACTAACCTCCAAAGTATTACAGGAATACTGCCAATCTCCTATACAGAAAATGTCCCAAATACCGATACTAACTCCGGACACGGAACACATGTGGCAGGAACTGTGGGTGGAACGGGTGCATTGTCTGGAGGAAAGTATGAAGGGGCTGCACCTGGTGCAAGTTTAATAGGATATGGTTCTGGTGGAGCATTGTTTGTACTGGATGGAATCGGAGGATTTGATTACGCCATCACCCATCAACAGGAATATGACATTCGAGTTATTACAAATTCATGGGGGTCCAGTGGTGAATTCAATCCGAACCATCCCATCAATATCGCTAGTAAAAAAGCTTTTGACCGTGGCATAGTCGTTCTATTTGCAGCGGGCAACGAAGGGCCATCCGAAAATACACACAACCCTTACGCAAAAGCACCATGGGTAATTTCTGTAGCAGCAGGAGTGAAGGATGGAACGCTAGCTGACTTCTCCTCCCGTGGAACAAAAGGGGTAGGGGGAAGTTTTACAATGGATGGAAAAGAATGGACGTGGGAAGATCGGCCAACTGTTACTGCACCTGGTGTGGATATCATATCCACGAAAGTCGTATCCCCCCTTACGGCACTGGCTGCAGAAAAGGACGCAGAATTGATTGAACCGGCGCATCTGCCTTATTACACAACAATGAGTGGAACCTCCATGGCAACACCACATGTAGCGGGAATAGTTGCGTTGATGCTAGAGGCAAACCAGTCATTATCACCTGATGAGGTGAAAAAAATACTGCAATCGACTGCGACAAATATGCCAGGCTATGAAACTTGGGAAGTTGGTGCAGGATATGTGAATGCTTATGCAGCAGTCGATGCATCGTTTGAAAATAAAAATTATGGATCTACTCTAACTATGAACCAAACCTATCATTCAAATGTGGAGACATCCACATCAAGAGAAGAATTTGAGATGGAGAGTTCATTGTTGACAGATGGTGCACGTGAATTTACTGTAGATGAAGGTTTGACCAGCTTATTGGCAAGAGTTGATGGAAAGGGTCTTTTGGAGGAAACCGGTAACCCTATCAATCTCGTCTTGGTTGCACCAGATGGAACAGAGTACAGCTCGGGGGTAAGTTTACTTTTCCCTCTTTATACTGACCGGGTGGTGCTGGTTGATAATCCGATGTCAGGTACATGGAAAGCGGAGATTCGAGGATTAAGAGGGAACGAGCTGAACCCTATAGGGATATCGCTTCCTGAAACAGTAAAAGGTTCCTTTGCTTTTACAAAAATCAATGGATTTACCGGTCTGAGTGATATTGCGGGGCATCCCGCAGAAGCGGCCATCCAACAAGGTGTGAAAGAGAGACTTTTTGATGGATACAAAGATGGTACATTCAAACCGGACTCCAAACTCACAAGATTGGATATGGCCAAATCTCTCCTGATGGGAGCGGAGATTCGTCAAAGTCTGCCTTCCCAAGCATCTTTTGCTGATATGTCAAAAGACGATCTTCCTTTTGCTGAAGCAGTGGTTGCCAAAGGTGCGGCGTTTCGAGATCAATCACAACAGCTAAAGGGAGTGATGCAACCGGCATCACCAGGAAAGTTCTCTCCAAAAGGCAGTGTCACAAAAGCCGAACTTGCCTATACATTAGTACAGAGCTTAGGCCTGGAAAAAGAAGCACTGGATCATTCGGGAGACGTGAAGGTCACCTATAAAGATGAGCGCATTGTGCTGAAAGATCAAACAAACATCCCCGACGCCTTAAAAGGGTACGTACAAGTGGCATTAGACTTGAATATTCTAAACGCAAACTTTTCTGTGACGCAAGGAAAATATGATCTGAAGCCAAAAGTGGAAGCAACCTTTGCGCCAGAAGAAGTGGTAACAAGAGGAGATTTTGCTGTGGCATTTACAAGATATTATCATGTGTACTTCAACTGAAAAATAGACAGTGATTATGGAAGAAGGAACGGAAACATTCCTTCTTCTTTTTAATTTGAGTTGGGAAAGTACGAAAGCATTTCCTTCAATAAAATGTCTGAAACTCTCCTGCTTTCCCAAGCAAAAAGTTCTTCAGCCGAAAATAAGATAGGTTGTGCAAGAAAAAGTGGGGGAGGGAGGAAAGGGAAACGATGCAAAACTTTACATAATTTCTCATTGGGCAACTTAGGACAAAAAACAGTAATTAAATCTATGTTGAAGGCTTGACTTTCCCAATATGAAATTAGGATGACAGGTGGTAGACTAGCGTTAATAGTTCTTAATATTAAGAATTATCAAAACAAATTTAAGGGAGTGGAATGATTGAAAAATTGGATTAAAGGATTTTCAGTATTCATTGTAGCGATGTTAGCATTTTCTATTGCCTTCGGGCCCGCACAAGCTAATGCGCAAGGCCCTAGTGTAAATGAAAAGAAGCAATACCTAGTAGGATTTAAAACTAACGCAAAAGCTTTTTCAGCTAAAAATATGATTACCGCTGCAGGCGGGGAAGTGGAACATGTGTATAATTATATGGATGTTCAGCTTGTAACTCTTCCTGAAAAAGCAGCACTGGCATTGAAAAACAATCCAAACATCGCATTTGTGGAAGAGGATGCAGCAGTATATGCAACAGCTCAATCCACTCCATGGGGCGTTACGCATATTAATGCACATAAAGCACATGCTGCAAATGTGACCGGTTCCGGAGTAAAAGTAGCGGTATTGGATACTGGGATTGATGCAAGCCATCCTGATCTGAATGTACAAGGAGGGGTAAGCTTTGTATCCGGCGAGCCTAGTGGATTAACGGACGGAAACGGTCATGGCACTCACGTTGCCGGCACGGTAGCGGCATTAAATAATACTGCAGGAGTATTGGGTGTAGCATATAATGCAGATCTTTACGCAGTAAAAGTATTGAGTGCTTCAGGGAGCGGTACTTTAAGTGGAATTGCTCAAGGGATTGAATGGGCAATTGCAAATGATATGGATGTAATCAATATGAGTCTAGGTGGAAGTTCAGGTTCTACAGCCTTACAACAAGCTTGTGACAATGCATATGCAAGCGGAATTGTTGTCGTAGCGGCTGCTGGAAATTCTGGTTCCAAAGGAAAAAGAAACACAATCGGCTACCCAGCTAAATATAGCTCTGTAATTGCAGTAGGGGCTGTTGATTCAAATAACAATAGAGCTTCTTTCTCTAGCGTAGGTTCTGAATTAGAAGTGATGGCTCCTGGTGTAAGCATTCTTAGTACAACTCCAGGAAACAGCTATTCTTCCTTCAATGGAACATCAATGGCTTCTCCTCATGTCGCAGGAGCAGCAGCACTGATCAAAGCTAAATATCCTAGTCTATCAGCATCTCAAATTCGTGACCGCTTAAAAAATACAACAACTCCTTTAGGTGATGCTTTCTATTATGGAAACGGAGTCATCAACGTGGAGAATGCATTGCAATAACTTGATTAAATTCCCCCTATTATAATAGAACACCTGACAATTTGTCGGGTGTTTTTTTGGTTTCATGATAGGAAAGATGTAAATCTAATTATAAAGTCACAGGAAAATACCATGATAAACCATTGGGAAATCGACAATGATATCTCCATTTTAAAGCCCCAAATGCTTACCTACTTTCCCAATAACAATCCCTTAAAAGCTATGCTAACATCAAAAGTAACTAAATAATTTGATTATTTAGATTTTTATCGAAAGGAATGATCTACATATGAAAAAGTTTTTATCCGTATTATTGGCAATAGCTTTGGTCCTCTCGTTTTCATTTTCACCAGGGGAGGCAAGTGCAAAAGGAAAGCCGTTATTCAAAGATTATTTGATTGGGTTGAAGAATCCTGTCTCCAAACAGACAAACAAAATAGTTTCCTCTTTGGGTGGATCGGTCAATCATCAATTCAAACATATGAATGTCCTGCAGGTCACACTGCCTGAGGCGGCAGTCGTAGCATTGGAGAAAAATCCACTGGTTGAATATGTTGAAGAGGATATCGAGTATAAAATTGATGCTCAAACGGTCCCATATGGAATTCCTCATATTAAAGCGGATGTTGCACATTCCCAATCGGTGACAGGGTCAGGGGTTAAGGTCGCAGTACTCGACACTGGTATCGATGCAAATCATGAAGATCTGAATGTTGCAGGTGGAGCGAGCTTTGTGGCAGATGAGCCTGATGCATTAACAGATGGAAATGGTCATGGAACTCATGTGGCAGGTACCATTGCTGCTTTAAACAATAACGCTGGGGTAGTAGGTGTGTCATATGATGTGGATTTATACGCAGTTAAGGTGCTTAGCGGAGAGGGAAGTGGGACTTTAAGTGGGATTGCCCAGGGAATTGAATGGGCAATTGACAATGATATGGATGTCATTAATATGAGTTTAGGTGGCAGTACAGGATCCTCCACATTAAAGCAGGCAAGTGATAACGCCTATAATAGAGGGATTGTTGTTGTAGCTGCAGCAGGTAATAGTGGTTCGTTCTTTGGACTGATCAATACCATCGGATATCCGGCAAGATACGATTCCGTCATTGCTGTAGGAGCAGTCGATTCAAATAATAACCGTGCTTCGTTCTCGAGTGTAGGCAGTCAGCTTGAAGTGATGGCTCCGGGTGTTGATATTAACAGCACGATGCCAGGCAACCAATATGGTTCTTTGAATGGAACCTCCATGGCTTCACCTCATGTGGCTGGAGCGGCTGCTCTGATTTTAGCGAAATATCCTAACATGACAAATGTGGAAGTCAGGCAAAAACTTCGTGATACAGCTACTAATCTAGGTTCTGCCTTTAATTATGGGCATGGTGTCATAAATGTGGAGGAAGCATTGAGATAAGAAGTTGACTTATAATGTAATGAAAAAGAACAGGTAGGAAACCACCTGTTCTTTTTCAATGTTGACATAACAACCGGGGCCAGACCCCGGTTGTTATGTCAACTCCAATAAAAACTTCTCCATCCTGTCCATCGCTTGTTCCAATGTTTCTATTGTATATGCATAGGACAAGCGGACATATCCTTCTCCAAGACTTGAAAAAGCACTTCCAGGTACAACTGCAACTCCTGCCTCCTCAACCATTTTCAATGCAAATTCAAAGGAGGACATATTGAATTTTTCTATGGAAGGAAATAAATAGAAGGCACCGGACGGTTTTACAACATCCAATCCCATGGAAAGCAATCTTTTATATACATATTCCATTCTCTCCTGATACTGTTCTTTCATTTCCAATGCATCATCCATGCCGTTCGTTAACGCTTCGAGTGCTGCAGATTGGGAAATGGAGGAGGTGCAGGATACATTATACTGATGTACCTTCAGCATCTGCTGCATTAAGTATTCCGGTCCGAAGACCAATCCGATACGCCAGCCGGTCATGGAGTGGGATTTCGAAACGCCGTTGATGACAATGGTTTTATCTCTCATACCTTGAATGGTGGAGATTGAAATATGTTCATGATCAAATACTAATTCACTGTAAATTTCATCAGATAAAACAAAGATGTCTTTATTCTCTAAGAGAGCAGCGATTTTCACCAATTCCTCCTTTGGGAGCGTGACACCTGTGGGGTTCGAAGGATAAGGAAGAATGATGCATCGGGTCTTTTCTGACATATGCTGTTGAAGCAGCTCAGCTGTCAATTTAAATTCGGTAATGGTAGTGTCGACATGGACAGGTGTGGCACCACAAAGTTTGATGATCGGCTCATAACCGGGATATACTGGTCCAGGTAATATGACTTCAGTGCCTGGTTCAAGGATGGTTCGCAATGCAATGTCAATTCCTTGACTGGCACCGACAGTCACTATTACCTCAGCTTCTGGGTTATACGATTGTCCGTACTTTTCGGCTACAAATGAGCAGGCAGCTTTTCTCAATTCCAGTATTCCTGCATTATGGGTATAACTTGTTTGATTTGCCTCTATAGCTTGGATTGCAGCTTCTTTTACATGCATGGGAGTGGGAAAGTCAGGCTGCCCAATGGTAAGAGAAAGCACATCTTCGTATTGTGCAACCAAATTGAAAAACTTGCGGATTCCTGATATTTCAATGTTTCGAACGTTCTTGTTGATTAAATGCTCCATCATTAAACTCCTTTGTCTATCTCTATTCCATATAGGGCTGATATCACTTTCTACATAGTATAAGCGAGTTTTTTTCTCCTGTCCAAAGGAATATTCAGATAAATGTAGTATTAGTATAAACAGTTGTCAGGAACGGAAGGAGTAGTTGAATTGATTAAAATATGGTTTGTCCTCATTGCGTTTTTAGGTGGGATACTTGGAGGTATCCAAGCTCCTGTTAACAGTCAGCTCGGGAAAAGGATCGGGAGTTTGGAAGCCTCGTTTGTTTCGTTTTTCATAGGGACCTTATTTCTTTTGTTATTAACAACCTTCTTTGGTAAAGGGAATCTGTTGCAGTTGACGAGTGTTCCAAAATGGCAGCTGGTTGGAGGGTTCCTTGGAGCAAGCTTCGTCACATTTGTCATCATTGCTGTACCGAAAATAGGTGTGGCTTTAACTATTATTTCGTTAATCATAGGACAGATGATTGTAAGTATGGTAATCGACCATTTTGGATTATTCGGTTCAGCAAAAATCGCCTTGAATAATCAAAGACTTTTTGGTGTTGTACTGATGCTGATTGCCCTTGTTTTTATTTATCGGGGTACAGTAGTAGTGAAATAATCGGGATTCCAAATGTTGATTAATAGGTATGAAGTGGGGAATCAAGGTGCCCAGATTGGTTGAAAACCACCTAAAGTGTATACATGTTTACGAGGGAAGTCCTATAAAAATATGAAACAAGTAGGATAGGAAAAAAATAACATGTACGGTATGATAGTATTGAACACAGAATATTCACATAAGTCAAAATATTTACCTTCTCCATTGCCTTACGTAATGTTACTCCTTTCATCTTAGTATTACTGGGATTTGGTGTCTGTTGGATTCCGTCTGAAAGGGGAAAGAGTAATGGATATTTTGTTTGAGATTTGGTTAAGGTTGTTTGAAGTGTACGCGGAAGATTTGTTCTTTCAAGGTGAGTCATCCGGGGTCTTTTCATTCTTGCTTATTGGTGTACTGGCTTATCTGTTCAAGCAAGAGAAAACAGGGCAGAATAGCAATGGCAATGGCTGTTCCTGCTGCAGAAAAGAGAGAGAAAAGAATAATACAGATGAGTCGTCCTAATAAAATGCAATAATAAAGAAGCGGATCCTATCCGCTTCTTTATTAATTAATGTGGGAATACTGATTTAGCAGTTCATTATATTGAGTGGATAGACGTTTGAATTTTTCCTGATTTCTAATACTTAGCGCCTGATCAATTTCCTTCATCAGCCTCTTTTTATGATATTGAAATACAGAGGAGTCTACAATGAGTTGTGCCATTTTCTCCTCTTTCGTCATATCTAGATTTTGGATATTCGAGACAGATTGTTCTGGTTGAAAAGCAAAATGTTTATTCATAATTTTTACCCCCTGTGCGCAATTTTGGTATAGTGTAACGGGTTAATCATGAAAGGAAAGGTAGAAGAAATCCACCAGCTCCTTTGTCCTATTATCTGATATTTTACTGGATTTGTGAAGAAGTATTTTTAGAAAATTTAGATATATCAGAAAAAATAGCGGAAACTCTGTAAATCAGTGCCGGTTGACAATTGATATTAGTTTAATTGGTTAATTTTTATATACCCAGAACTCTTTGAAAGAAAACAACATAAATCAATTCAACTCTTAAAATTCGCCAAAAAGCAACTATGAGTTAATCGTTTTTTTACTAAACACTTGTTTTTTGATATAAAAACGAATAATATTATAAAGGTTTGATTAATACATTCGTTTTTGGGGGATTAAGTAGTGATTGAGAAATTATTTGGACTAAAAGAATCTGGAACAAACATAAAGACGGAAGTGTTGGCGGGTGTCACTACCTTCCTTACAATGGTATATATCGTGATTGTGAATCCGGCGATTCTATCAGCAGCAGGTATTCCTTTTGATCAAGTTTTCATGGCTACCATCATTGCAGCAGTTGTTGGAACATTAACAATGGGACTATTTGCAAAATATCCTGTTGCAGTCGCACCTGGAATGGGGTTGAATGCATATTTCACAACAGTAGTCGCAAGCCAGGGTCTAACCTATCAAGCTGTTCTTGGAACTGTATTTCTGGCTGGACTTATTATTATTCTTTTAAGTTTAACGAATCTAAGAAAAGCACTGATCGAAGCTATCCCAGCGCCATTAAAATATGGAATAACGGCTGGTATTGGACTGTTCATTGCATTTCTCGGGCTGAAAATGGCCGGTATTGTACAACCGAATGAAGCAACGGTGATTACACTTGGTGATTTAACGGAGCCTGCAACAGCCCTAGCCATCGGGGGATTGATTTTAACGTTGATACTCATGGCCAAAAGAGTGACAGGTGCCTTGTTTTTCGGGATGATTGCGACAGCGGTTGCGGGGTACTTTATGAACCTATTGAAATTCGATGGGTATTATTCTGTTCCGCCTCTGCCAACCTTCATCAATTTGGGAGAAGCTGTAAGCGGAGTGTTTTCCAACAGTTTATATACAGTTGTTTTTGCATTTGTTTTAGTGACAATCTTTGATTCTACCGGGACGCTTGTTGGTGTATCTGAGCAAGGTGGCTTTATGAAAAACGGAAAGCTGCCGCGTACCAAGCAGGCTACCTTATCTGATTCGTTTGCTACCACAATCGGAGCAGCATTTGGTACTAGCCCATCTTGTGCTTACATTGAATCATCGTCAGGGGTTGCAGCAGGGGGAGAACCGGGCTGACTGCAGTGGTAGTCGCAGGGTTATTTTTAGTGTCGATGATCTTTTCTCCATTTATATCGGCAATCTCCATGCTACCAGCCATTACAGCGCCAATATTGATTATTGTTGGTTGTTTCATGATGGAAGGACTTGCAAAAATAATGTGGAATCAGTTTGATGAGGCATTCCCTGCATTTGCCATTATTCTCATTATGCCCCTTACTTCAAGCATTGCTACGGGAATTGCAGTCGGCTTTATTTTGTATCCAATTATGAAGGCTGTCTCCGGAAAGTGGAAGGAAGTACACCCCCTCATTTACATTTTTGCGGTGATTTTCCTTGTCCAAATGATTTTCTTCCCGATGCATTGATATCGAAAAAACGAGCACTGGCTACAACGCCAATGCTCGTTTTTATTTTACTTTCTGAACAATCCATCCTGTGCATCCTGGTGTAATTTCTCCAGCCAAGTAAGCTCCACTTTACATAATTCATGTGCGTTTTCCATAATGGAAACAGATCCATGGGGAGCACCTATACCGTATAGTTGATAGACTCTTTCAAGCATTTCCAATTGAAACTTTGTGTGTTCAATCCGTTCCTTCAATATCTTGGTAATCATGTCAGAATCCCAAAGGTGAATAAAAGCGAGTGCGGTATACATGGGATGATAATAATTCGTTTCAGCTTGAAACTGTTTTTTTAACAGCTCCTGAAAAGCTTTTTTTCCTTTTTCGGTAATATAGTAAATGGTTTTATCAGGTCTTGTCTGATCCTTTACGACTTCTCGGACAGCAATGTGTTCCAGTTTAAGGAGCCTTTCAACTGCATAGTATAAAGAGCCTTTTGCCAATTTGATATAATGCTCCATATGCCTCTCCTGCATCACCTGCTGCATTTCATAGGGATGTTTATCCCCTTCCATCAAGAGTCCAAGTATTACGAGCTTCATTGCCAATTTTCATGCACCTTCTTATTGAAACTTCTTTATCAATAGATTTGTCTTCTTCTATTATATAGGAAAGAGGTACTCAATTCCTAAAAAAAATTATCCTTGATTCTTAAGGGGACAATGCAAAAACCGATTATTTATATTGGATTTTGCACTTTTGTAATTTTGTCGGTAGTTCCACTAGACAGTTTTTGAATGTAGAACCTATAATAGGGAAGGTATGCTTTCTGGTAATAGGTACAATATAGAAAGTAACGGCATGACACCATTGATTTTCTGCTTTAAGGAAATTGAGTTACGGTAATGGAGGAACCCCATTTAATGATCTATCTGATTAAACCCTTAATCGTCAATATGACCATCATCTTTTCGTTATTATTCAATTTGAATATGTTTTTCCCTTTTAGTAAACGTAAGCCGTTGAATTTCAAGCAGCAAACGATATTTGCGCTCTTCAGTGCATTTGCTGCCCTGTTATGTATGCTTTATCCTATTGAAACGTTGGAGGATACACATTTTGATCTCAGAATGATTCCTATTTTGCTAGTCACATTATACGGAGGTGCTTATCCCGGAATATTAAGTGCTGCCATCGTTTCTATCGTTCGATTTTTCATCGGAGGAGAATTCCTCTATGTAGGAATTGCCGTTTCCATCTTGGCTTTTATAGTTGCTGTCACCTTTCGCACGGTTTTCTTAAAAAGTTCAAATAAAGGATTGTACGGTCTATTTATTCTCATTTTTTATTACTCCGGTTATATTTTTATCCTTTATAATACTGTCTCTTTTCTGGATATGAGTTTTTATCTGATATACTTTCTTGCTTTTGCCGCTACATTTCTTTCATTAATTTATGTAGTGGAGCATTTAATTTTGGCAAACCAGCAATTCGATGAAACATTGTACCTCGAAAAATTATCTACCATTGGGCAAATGGCAGCTGCATTTGCGCATGAAATTCGCAACCCTATTACAACTGTTCGTGGGTTTATCCAGTATTTGAATACGGATACCAAGGATGAGAGACTGCAACAGTTTGCCCCTTTAATCCTGGACGAGCTGGACCGTACAAATAAAATTATTACCAACTATCTTACTGTGGCAAAGCCGACATCTTTTTCTTTAAAATTCGTTGACTTGAATTTGGTCCTATCCGATTCTGTGGAATTGTTGAGGCCATTTGGTTCATATAGAAATGTATCCTTGGAGCTTGAATTGGATGGAACGCATTTCATCTATACGGATGAGCAACATCTAAAACAGGCCATCATGAATATTATTAAGAATGGGATAGAATCCATAGATGAGGAAATGGGTGGCTTTGTTAAAATAGAGAAAAAGACTGGTGATACAAAAGGGTCTGTGATTATTACGTTTATTGATAACGGCATCGGGATGTCAGAAGATCAGCTGGAAAAAATAGGTCTTCCATATTATACGACCAAGTCAAAAGGCACCGGATTAGGCAGTATGATAACAAACAGGCTAGTTCATGAAATGAAAGGCAAAATACTTTATGACAGCAAGGTGAAACATGGTACGAAGGTTACTGTGATTTTGCCTACTGCCAGCCAGTATCGAAATTAAAAAGGCAGACTGAGACAATGGTCTTGGTCTGCCTTTTTGCTGAAGGCTATTTTCGCATAAATTGTTGCTATTGACGTACTCAAAGTAATCACGTTATAGTAATAGTCCTCGTGCTCTTTTCCGTGTAGTAAATTCTTTATCACATTGAATAATATGAAGGGGAATACTGTAAAAAATCCAAAAACCGATTTTTTACTGGCAAAGCAACAAACTTTATGAAAAGAGCTTTGCTGAATTATTTTTTCTCCAAGGTAACTTTCCCGGACTCCGGGTCTACCTTATACCATCCTCGGGTCATTTTTTCCGGCTGGTTATTGAAATGAACCAGGTCGTATACATGAAAAAGATAATGGTCATCCTTAAAACCTTCAAAAGTGACTGACATATTCTCATTGTTATTCAATTGAAGATGCTTCTTTACAAGTAGCTTAGCGTCTTCTTTAGAATAAAAGGTTTTCTCGGAATTCATATTCTCTGCTGTAGACGGAAACTGATTTCTTGCCCCTATCAGCATTTCTTCATCAGATGGAACTTCACCTGTATGTTGTGTCTCGGTCAGAGTAGGGGAGTTTCCTCCGGCTTCATTGTTTCCATCTTGTATACCACACCCACTCGCCATTACTAGCACTGTAAAAAGGAAGAATAGCATTCTCATTATTTCATTCTGCTCCAATCAAATGTATTTGCTATTAGTATGATTTATAGAAAAGGCTCCTATTCATTTTTTTACTGAGTATTGAATGCGTAGAAATGGTCATATCATAATAATAGGTTGTTTTCGCATTCATTGTTGCTATATAGATAAAATGTAAGCATCAAATGTAGCCGTTGATTTCCGCTCCGGACACAAGATTCCCCGGGGACGGATGGGAGCCTCCTCGGCTTCGCCTGTGGGGTCTCCCATGCCCTCTACTCTCCCGCAGGAGTCAAGTGTCCTTCGCTACAATCAACTCAGTTTTTTAACATTATTTGCTCTACTGAAATAAAAAAATGAGACGAATTCAAATTTTCCAAACTTTAGGAGGGCGAATATTATTTTTTTATTCACCCCTGTTGGTTGGAGTGCAAGGTGTGAGACTCCTGCGGGAGCAGCGTGTCAAGGGAGACCCCACAGGCGCAAAGCGCCGAGGAGGCTCCCGAGGCCGCCCGCGGAAAGCGAACGCCTGGAGCGGAGACCAACAGGGAGTTTAATGTTGACACCTTATCTTTTGCCCAGCCCTATACTTAAGATAACAACCTTTACGAAAAGAGCCTTTTAATAAGAAACACTTACTAGGGATTTCCCCTGAACATAAACTTCACGTTAAATCTGAGTAAAGAAGAAGGAGTGCGAGGATTCATTAGAGAATACTTTATTTATCAATAATTATTGGGGGAAAGAATGTGGCAAACTTAGAGAATAAAGTCGAAAGTCAATTATTAAAGGAAAAAAAACCAAGGTCCCCGTGGCAGCTCTATTTATCATTGCCCATACTATCCTGGGCCCTTTATGACTTTGCAAACACCATTTTTTCGTCAAATATCATTACAATTTTCTTTCCTTTCTATCTGCAGGAGGTCATTGGAACCAATGAAAGGATGGACCAGATCGCCAGCACCTTTTTATCCTATGCAAACGCTACGGCCAGTTTCTTTCTCGTTCTCTTTTCTCCATTGTTTGGTGTACTGATTGATCGGACAGGAAAAAGAAAGTCATATATCATTCCGTTTACACTGATGGCAGTATTCTGCACCATTTTTATGGGAGTGTTTGCTTCATTTGAAAGCAGTCAATTACTTTTCGGATTGCCTATTACCTTTAGTGCAGTATTGCTCTTGTTTGTGGTTGCCAAATTCTTTTTCCATTCCTCCCTGATTTTCTACGATACAATGATGCCGGATCTCGGTTCGAAAAAAGAGATGCCGCTGATATCAGGCTTCGGGATTGCAGTGGGCTACTTGGGAACACTGTTAGGTTTAACCGTCTACCTTTATGTGGGAGACAGTGGTTTCCACCGTGCATTTATCCCTACTGGCCTATTATTTTTATTGTTTTCCTTGCCATTATTTTTCATCTACAAAGATAAACAGTTACAAGTTAAAGAAAAGAAGTCATTTATCAGCGGCTATCAGGAAATCCTGCAGACCTTCAAGGAAATGCGCATATACCGGCCAGTTTTCCTGTTTATGATCGCTTACTTCTTCATCAACGATGCCATTGCAACAGCAATTGCCATGATGGCAATTTATGCCCGGTCTATTGGAGGGTTTACTGCTTCTGAATTCATCCTGCTGTATTTGGTTTCCACTGTTTCGAGTATTATCGGCTCTTTCATTTACGGATACATTTCAAAGAGGATCGGGTCGAAATATGCTGTTGTATCTGTGGCAGCCCTGCTGATTGTTGCGTTGTTATTCGCAGTGTTTGCCATAGTTCCATGGATGTTATGGACTGCTGGAAGCTTGTTTGGAGTAGCATTGGGTGCCACCTGGGTCACATCCAGAACGTTCATCATTGAATTGACTCCTGAAGGAAAAAGAGGGCAGTTCTTCGGTCTGTTTGCTTTCTCAGGCAAAGTGTCCTCCATTGTCGGCCCATTAATTTATGGAACCATCACTCTTCTAATGGCGAGCTATGGAAATATCGCCAGCAGAACAGCACTTGGTTCATTGATAATACTTGCGTTCATAGGACTTGTGGTGACATTGAAGGTGCCATACAAAAAAGAAGCATAGAAAAAAGAAGCTGAAACCAGCTTCTTTTTAATTTGTGTGTTAGCTTATTATTTTAATTATCTTTTTATAATTAGTACAATCTGTATTGACAGAAAAGCAGTTAGTAAATATAATATAAAATATATTATATAATAATTATTATAAATAAGTAGTTGATATAGATGAAAGGGAGAGTAAACATGAAACTTAGAGAACAAATGCCAGAATTGTTAGGTGCAACAGAATGGATCAATGAAGAAGTGACAAAAGAGGACCTGATCGGAAAACCAACGCTTATTCATTTTTGGTCTGTGAGCTGTTATTTATGTAAAGAGGCCATGCCGGAAATCAATGATCTTCGTGATGAATATGATGACGAGTTGAACGTTGTGGCAGTACACATGCCGAGATCAGAGGATGACCTTGATCAAGGTGTGATTCGCTCTATGGCTTTGGGACATGATATTACCCAGCCGATCTTTGTAGATAGTGAACACAAATTGACAGATGCCTTTGAAAATAAATATGTGCCAGCCTACTACGTTTTTGATGCAGAAGGAAACCTGCGTCACTTCCAGGCAGGAGGAAGCGGCATGAACATGCTGAAAAAACGTATCAACAGGGTTCTTGGCGTAGAAGTGAAGTAAAGAGTAAGGGGCCAGACCCCTTCTATAATATAAGCAGCCAGGCTTGTGAATTCCCTGCCTGGCTGCTTTTTTATTTATGGGGATTATTTTACTGCATTTAAAGCTCGTTTCAATCAAGTCCGTAATAATTAGCCCTTCAAGCCACATATACATAAAGAGATACTATATATGAAACATGCAGACGGTATGTTTGAAGGTACAGGGGAGGAAGGAGATGAAGAAGAATAGCAAGCAGGGTAATAACCCATGGGAAAACATGAACGAGAAGATAGATGATGTCCTCGGGGAGAAGTTTTGGAAGGATGTATTGCCTGTCATTCCCAAAAGGGTTCCATTAATAGATATATATGAAACACCTACACAAGGATATATGGTATTGGAGCTACCAGGACTAAAATCCTCTAAGGATGTGGAGCTATCCGTGCAAAATAATCAGCTCATTATAAAAGGAACCATCCCCAACCCTTATCAGGTCCCAAAAGAGAACCTTCTTCAAAGTGAGAGATTTTTCGGCACTTTCAAACGTTCGGTTTCGATCCCCTTTTCATTTATTCCACAGAAATTGACAGCCCAATATATGCAAGGAGTACTTTTGTTGACCTTTCAAAAGTCAAATCAGGACATTCAGGTTGATATTGACTTTCAAGATTAAAAGAGGGAGCTGAAAAGATGAAATTTGAATTTCATTCATTCAAAGTTGACATCCTGATGAATTCCTCTTCACTTAACAAAGGCGATAATACAATTTTTAATGTAATAGCTCAGAAGCAGGAAAATGAAGGGGTGGGCACCATAGTCGGGGAAAAGAACCGGATGGATAATAATACGAGCATGGTCAGGAATCAAAATGGTACTGAGTCGAATGAACAAAATCAAATTTAGTTGGTTGTGATGATGATGAATGAAAAATATAGTGTGGATGACAAAGTCAGAGAACTTGAACAAAAACTGTTTAGCCTTATTAGTCAGATGGAAAAAATGAAAAAGGAGCGCACCATTCATTACCATATTCAGCATCTGGAAATAAAAGAGGCCGCATTTGAACAGCTCCACTATCACTTGGATTCAATCAGTATCGAAAACTTAAGCGGGACCTTGAATATAGGCAATAATTTTGATGGAGGAGTACAGGGAAAGCCTCACCCATCCCAACCTGATATGCCAAAACAAAAGAACACTCCCATCCCAGTGAAAGGGAAGGGTGTTAATGATACTAATTCAAAAGAAAAGCAAAATTTGGTCAAATCTCACTCAAAGCAGAGTGAAAAGCCCCGGAAGGATCTTATTGTAACTCCGCAAACCAAAGGCTACTCGGTCACCTTTAAGAAAAAGGAGGAAAATCAATGAGTTCTCCATATTCCCCCAATTTTTTCATAGGCAGTATCCGTATAGGGGTGGTTGAGAGTGCCTCCTGCATAAACATGGGGAACAATTACCCTGCACAGTTTCAAAGCAATAAAAAACATAATCAGGGGATTGGTAATATCAGCGGCGATGAAAATGATATCCATGAAAACAAAAGTCTGGTAAACGACTCGTCCTTTATCGATATGCTTCACCAGCTGGAAAATCAGGAACTTCCTCTTTGGCTCCAGGATGCCATAAAGGAAAAGCAGGGCACGCACTGTGATGATGAAAATGATGAAGATTAGTTGCTGGATTTAACCTGAACGGGCATATCAACCATATCCGGGTCATATACAATGTTCATATTTGATGAAGTATGATTGTCTGCCCCTACTACCAGCCCAAAACCCATATTTGCTTTTTGACTGGTACTCCAATTTGACTGGACGTTGTGCCCGGTGAAAACTCCGGAGCTATTCATGATGGAGTTTATTTCAATTCGATCTAGAAGAAAATGGACATGCAACTGTTGTTTTTTTGTATTTCGCATAGTGACCTCCATCCTAGAATTGGGCACTCGGCTGAGGGTTGTTAAGTTCTGGATTCGTAATGGTCGTATCAACTCCATCCGTATCAATGACTACATTGAATACTCCGTTAATGCCTACCACTCCGATTTCAATTCCATTCCCCATATTGATTTTTCCCTGGGTAGACCAGTCCGGTTGATTATTTTGACCTGTGGAAACTGCCGAACTCTTACTGATGGAGTTCACATTTATTTGGTTGAAGATAATGGATACTGGCAATGTTTTTCCTCCTTCATACTTGATTGTATTTAGTGTATGAAATAATTTGGAGATAGTTATTAATTCTTCAGATAAATAATTGGTCTAATTTGTTGAAGATCTTAAGTGGATTTAGGCAAAAGTACTATTTTACAAAAGTTACTCATGATTTTATTTACCCTGTCATACCATATATAAATTTTATGAAATAGTTGGGGGAAATCATGATGGTAACAAAGCAGATTATCGTTACACTTACGAATGGGCTTCACTCGAAAACAGCCCAATCTTTTGTCCGAAAAGCACTTGCGTTTCAATCTGATATAAAAGTGGTGCGGCATAACAAAATGGTGGATGGAAAAAGCCTTCTTGGCCTTCTTTCCTTGGGGATAGCCACCGGAAATGTCGTAACGGTGAAGGCGGAAGGTTTGGATGAAAAAGAAGCGGTGTCAATTTTGACATCATTTCTAAAAAATGAAATAGATGTTGAATAATCCGACACGCAGTGAACGCAGCTGCGTGTATTTTTTTACAGAAAATAACATTGAAAAGACGGACAGGTTTCCTCTATACTTTCCGAATATATATGTTGCTAGGTTTATTACTTCAATAAATCTGGGTAAATATCTTCGTATAGAACAGAAACGGAGGAGAACATCATGAAAACTCGCGATTCCTTCTTTGACAATGCGAAGTTTATCCTAATCTTTTTAGTCGTATTTGGGCATATCATATCACCTTATCGATCAAATGATGAATGGCTTGTGTCCATCTATCACTTTATTTTTATCTTTCATATGCCGGCATTCATTTTATTGGCCGGACACTTTAGTACAAACTTTCATAAAAAAGGTTACTATACAAAAATAGTGACAAGATTACTAGTTCCGTATCTTATTTTGCAGACAATCTATACTTTGTTCTATAGCCAGCTATATGCATCAACGGAATATTCCCTGCAATACTTTACACCAAGATGGGCCATGTGGTTCCTGTTAAGTATGATAGCCTGGAAACTTATGTTGCCGCTATTTGCCAAGCTGAAAGCAAGATACAGTGTACCATTGGCGCTTGCCCTGGGAGTGGGGATTGGATTTTTCGAAATATCCGAGCGTTTCCTGAGCCTGGATCGAACATTTTACTTCTTTCCATTCTTCCTGATCGGTTATTATCTGACGCAAACCGATCTATTTGAACAAGTGAAAAATGGGGCTTATCGTCCTTATGCCGCTGGTTTCCTGGTCCTTCTATTCGTTGCCATCTACATCGTTTTAGGTGGGATCGATGGAGCAAGTATCCTTTATGGGACATATACTTTCTCTTCTGTCATGGATATGATGGGGCGCATTGGCATCTATGCAGGAAGTTTCCTGGTTACAATCGCATTTTTTGCCCTTGTTCCTAAGGAGAAGTATTTCTTTACAGGAATAGGCAGAAGATCATTTTATGTATATATCCTTCACGGTTTTATCATCAAGTGGTTTTTCGAAACAAGTTTCAGTGAGGCCATAAACTCGGGACCTGGCTATGTACTGCTCATCCTGCTTAGTATCATGGTAACTTTTGTAACAGGTAATAAGTATGTGGTCAAAGCAATACAGACGCCATTTGGATATATGAAGGAAGGATTGTCCTTGAAGAACGGATAGAAAGAGGAACCTCCATGGTGATGGAGGTTCTTTTTTTATCGTTTTAGCCAATCCTTTAAATGAAGTGTCCCCATATGAGCATCTGGTTCTCCTTCAAGATTTGTAATATACTCCAGTGAATTACCATCAGGATCTGTGAAATAATAGCTCGCAGATGGCATCCATGCATGGACTACTGCATCACTGGTATCAAGTCCGAAACTCTCCCTCAAAGATATGTTCCTTTCTAGTAGAAATGCAGGGACTGCAAGCAATTGATCATATTCCACATAAAATGCGAAATGTGCTGGTATGAATTCCTCTTTGGATACCTCCCATATTCCAAGCATCTGTTCCTTCTTTTCAGGATCACCAAGCCAGAAGAATGCGACCCTTCTTTCATGAATGATAGTGGCAAGCTTCAATCCTAGCTTCTCGTAAAAACTGATTGATTCCTCCAAGTTTATTGTTTTGATATGCGTTTCAAAAAGTTTCGAGTTCTTCATTCCCGGATTCCCCTTTGTCATTTTGATACTATAAGTTTATTCCAAATAAGGGTGCAGGAAATCAAAGTTTAGTAGTATCTTCTCCTACATCTTTAGCAGGAGAATAAAAAAACTGAGAATCTAGATGAGATTCACAGTCAGTTGGTCATATATCTGTTATTTTCTCAAACGCCATCCTTCTATTGACCGTCCAAATGCCAAGGAGGGAGAGCAAGGTGGTCATGGTAATGAGAATAGGCAAAAGATTAGTTAACTGAGCCATTACACTATAAAGGATGCTAATGGAAACCATAGGTATGATAACGGCAAGGAATTGTATCTTTCTGTTCACCATGGTCATTAAACTGCTGCAGAGATACACTATTCCACCGAGCAGCGTGATGGACAAAAGTGTGTACAAACTATACATTTTACGGCATGACCTCCGTTAAGATTAGTGGTTTATGAAAACACTGTCTTTCCCATTATTATACCATGAGGATGGATGAATATTCAGAAAAAAACAAAGTTGAAATTCTCAAAATTATATTGACAGTCCGCGAAAGGGAAAATATACTAATAAGGATAAGAATACGTAAAAAGGAAGGTACAAAGTGCGATGTGGAATTAATCTAATTTTTAGGAGAGAACTCATGATGATGAATAGAATGAGGAACCTAGAGAATTGGATTAGTCTGCCCATTTTTGCCTTCCATAAGAATCGTTTGAAAAAAACCACTAGCTGTTTGGCATAGTGTCATTTTACGATGTTTCATTATGTAAAAGGCTTTTTTAAGATGGCATGTTTTCATGCACAGGACTTATCATTAACCTCTCTAGGATTCCTAGGGAGGTTTTTTGTGATGATTGATAAAGCTACTCATTTTAATTACGGAAAAAATTTATAAAACCAAAATGAGGTGCTGTGTATGAGAAACATTATTCTACAAGCTAAAAATATCAACAAAAACTTTGGAGAAAGAAATATTTTGAAGGAAATTACGTTGGACATAAGAAATGGCGAAAGAATAGGGCTTGTTGGCTGGAATGGAACAGGGAAAACGACACTGATGCGAATTCTGATGGGACTGATTATGCCGGATGAAGGAAGTGTCAAAAGGCTTCCCATGGAATTGAATATAGGATATCTTCCTCAATCCACAGATTATGAAGGTGTACTTGATGGTCTTATGCTAGAAGGCAATGAAGAACTTCTTTTGAAGGCAACAAGCAGATTGGGGTTGGAAAAGCTACAGAATTGGGAGAAAGAACGTTATCGCCATTTAAGTGGAGGAGAAAGGCTTAAACTTGCACTTGCAGCAATCTGGGCAAAAAATCCTTCGCTTATCTTCCTTGATGAACCTACCAACCATCTGGACTTGAAGGGAGTGAATTGGCTGGTGGATGAGTTGAACAATTTCCATGGTGCTGCAGTAATCATTTCCCATGACAGATATTTCTTGGATAGAAGCGTCACGAAAGTGTACGAAATAGAGGATAGCCAGTTGAAGGAGTATGAGGGGAACTATACGGAATACCGGAACGAAAAGCAACGCCTTTATGAACAACAGGTGAGAGATTACGATAAACAGCAACGGAAAATCCGAATGGTGGAAGAGCAGATTTCAACGCTTAAGCAATGGTCTGAAAAAGCCCATCGGGATGCGGGGAAAAATAGGGGTGACTCTGAAAATAGACAGATGGGGTTAAAAGAATACGAAAGAGTCAAGGCCAAGAAGAAAGACAATCAGATTAAATCAAAAACAAAGAGGCTTGAGCTGGAGCTTTCCAAAAATAAAGTTGAAAAGCCAAAAGAGGAACCCCAGGTACTATTCGACTTTGAAGCAAGTGGAAAGCGTGGTAAAAGGATCCTCGAAGCCAAAGGACTAACAAAAGAGTTTGGTGATCGTGTGCTGTTCAAGCAAAGTCATTTTTATGTAAAGCATGGAGAGAAGGTGGGGCTGCTTGGATCAAATGGTGCAGGAAAAACGACTTTCATCAACATGATGATGGGAAGTGAACCCATTTCAAATGGATCTCTATGGAAGAGCGACACTCTGAAAATAGCGTATTTGAGTCAGGATGTCAGTGATATGCCTTCTGAGAAAACGGCGATGGAATATCTTTCCTTTAGCGGCTGGGAGAGGGTTACAAAGGCAAGAACCATTTTTGCCAATATGGGAATGAAAGAGGAGAAGCTTTTAAAGCCGATTTCCACCCTCAGTCTGGGGGAACGGACACGAGTCAAACTGGTAAAAATGATCATGCAGGATTATGATGTACTGATTCTCGACGAACCGACCAACCACCTGGACCTTCCAAGCAGGGAAAGGCTAGAAGAAACCTTGGAGAGTTACCAGGGAACTTTGATTGCTGTTTCGCATGACAGGTACTTTATAGAAAAGCTATGCGATAAGCTGCTTCTGATTGAAGATCAGCAGATTAAAAGGGTGGAAATGGGTTTAAAGGATTATGATAAAAAGCAAAAAGAGAAGATAGAGCCGGATAAAAAAGAAAAACAGGAAATAAAGGCTATCCTGGATACGAAGATAACTGAACTCTTAGGGAAAATAAGTATGGTTGTACCAGGAACTGAGGCGTATGCAGAGATGGATGAAAAGCTTTTGGAACTGATGAAGAGAAAAAAAGAAATATGATATTTCCAAAAGACTTAGTACAGCAGTAATCAAGGGGGAAGTACAAGAATGATAGAAGTGAAAAACATAAGCAAATATTACAGATTGTTTGAACGGGAGCCTGGACTCAGAGGTGCAATCCGCGCATTATTCAAAAGAAAATATATCAAAAAGACGGCAGTTGATAATATCAGCTTCCATATCCCTAAAGGTGAAATTGTAGGGTATATCGGCTCAAATGGGGCAGGAAAATCCACCACCATAAAAATGATCAGTGGAATACTGACTCCCGATGCCGGTGAAGTAGTCGTTGGCGGTATCACGCCATATAAAAACAGGACAAAAAATGCGAAAAGTATCGGTGCAGTGTTTGGACAAAGAACCCAATTGTTCTGGGATATCCCTGTACAGGAATCATTACAACTGTTAAAGCACATCTATGAAATACCAGAAGAAGCCTATCAAAAGAATATCGAAAAATTCAAGGAAGTCCTGGATCTCGAGCCGTTGTTATCAATCCCGGTGCGCCAATTGTCATTGGGTCAGAAGATGCGATGTGAGCTTGCAGCAGCTTTCCTGCACAACCCATCCGTGGTTTATCTGGATGAACCGACCATCGGATTGGATGCATCCGTAAAAATAAAGATCCGTGAGTTCATCAAACAGATGAACCGGGAACATGAAACGACCATCATTTTGACCACTCATGATATGCAGGATATAGAAGAGCTCTGCAACCGCATCATCATCATTGATAAGGGTACCATCATCTATGATGGCAGTTTGATAGAATTGAAGAAGACGACGAAATATAACCGTACCGTAAAACTGGAGCTCGAAGAATCCACGGAAGACTTTGTCATACCAGTAGCCCTGCAGGGTTATGTGCTCAAAGAATTGTCGGATTCCCAACTTCTTCTTCACTTTAACAATCAGGATATCAATGGCAGCCAGATCATTGCAGAGGTGATGAAGCATCATGTCATCAATGACTTCACCGTAACGGAACCGGGAATCGACAAGGTTGTCCAAGAAATATATGAGCGGGGGTTGGATCATGCGCAAGTATTGGGAACTGTTAAAGTCTCAAATTAAAATCGAAACCGCTTATATAGCCTGGTACTGGGCAGATGTGGTCTCCACATTGCTGCGATTGGCAATCATGTATTTCTTCTGGTTGGCCGTTTATCAAAATCGAACAGAAATTTCCTCCATTACATTTGATAGCATGATTACCTATGTGGTCATAGCCATGATGCTTGAAAGTTATGTTTCCGGGGCTGGGGACCAGCTAACACGCAATATAAAGAATGGGGATATTGCGCTGGAATTACTAAAGCCTTATGACTATTTGACAAAGCTGATTTTTATGGATTTTGGATCTAAAGCTAATAGTTTTGTCCGTACAACGATCCCTATGTTCATAGTCGCTATGGTGTTTATCGGAATCCAAACGCCTTTATCCTGGCAAAGCTTCCTGTTATTCATCCCAAGTATGATGATAGGGGTCCTGATTGGTACTCAGCTTGATTTGATCATCGGGGTACTGGCATTTTGGACGGTGAATGTATGGGGGTTACGGGTATTAAGGGAAGCTGTCATCAAGTTCTTTTCCGGCGCCCTTATCCCTTTGACACTTTTTCCTGATTGGTTTCAGCAGGTATCAAGCTTCCTGCCATTTGAGTCCATGATCTTTGTGCCTGTCGCCATTTATACAGGTCAGATACCATTTGGGACCGAGGCAATAATGGCCTTTGCCGCTCAACTATTCTGGCTTGTTGTCCTATTTTTCCTTGTAAGGATTGTGTGGTCACAGGCAGTGAAAAAAGTAACGGTGTTTGGGGGATAAAGGGATATGTGGAAAATAACAAAAAGATATAGCTTTTTATATAGTAGATACTTTGCCAATCATCTGAAGGTGATGATGGAATATAAAACAGATTTTTTCATCGGTCTATTTTCGGTGATGGTGCAACAGTTCACCGCCTTGTTCTTTCTGAAGATCGTTTTTGACCACATCGATGTGCTCAAAGGCTGGACATTTTATGAAATTCTTTTCATTTATGCGATCGCTTTTTTAGGGCGTTCAATTCACCATATTTTCTTTGATAATCTTTGGACGCTTGGATGGCAATATGTACAAACAGGGAATTTCGACCGACTTCTTCTACGGCCCGTGAATCCATTGTTTCAAGTCGTAGCGGAGCGCGTTCAGCAGGATGGCTTCGGGCAACTGATCATCGGGGGGATTGTACTTTCCATTGCAAGTGCACAACTTGATATTCAATGGTCGATCGGCACGATTCTTATGCTGCTTGTTTTTATCCTTTCGAGCGGAATTATTTTTGTAGCAATCAACCTGTTTTTCATCACTTTCTCTTTTTGGATGGTCGACAGCCTTCCCATTGTCGTTTCGGTATTCCAATTAAGTGAATTTGCCAGATATCCTTTAACGATCTATCCTCGTGCCATTACACTGATTATCACTTGGGTGGTACCTTACGGATTTACAGCATATTATCCAGCCACTTATTTTTTCGAGGGAAGCGCACATATGTGGTTGGCGGTATTAACTCCGATTATCGCTGTGGTTTCCTTTATGATCGCATATTGGTTTTGGAACAGGGGTATTCGAGCATTCACGAGTACAGGAAGTTGATGAGCAAGATAAACCGGACGATGCCATGGGATCGTCCGGTTTTCTTCGTATACCGAAAAAACTCCTCTCTTCACTTTCCAGTTATGTTACAATTACTTTATCGAATTAAAGGAGTGTTTAGGTATGCGAAATATTCCTTACATCCATTTAGCTGAAACATATATGATTGGAGCTTTTGGAGGATATTTATTTTTCTTGGGTGGTCTCCCTTTACCCTGGGTGCTGGGAGCTTTGACCTTCGTCATGATTTACCAAGGCATCAGCAAGCGGAAGATATATTGTCCTGATCCGCTCAAACAAAGCGGATTTCTGATATTGGGGATGTTCTTTGGCCTCTATTTTACAGCAGAGACTTTGAGTACAGTCGGCCCGTACGTGTTGCCTTATGTTGTCTCCACTATTATTCTAGTGGGAATCAGCATCCTGAATAGCGTTCTTGTAACACGCTGGATACCGGTTGATAGGATAACCAGTGTTTTCGGTTCCATCCCAGGAGGCCTATCTGAAATGGTCATTGCCAGTGAATCTTTGAATGCACGTTCTTCCCTTGTCGTGATTTTCCAAACTGTCCGGTTGCTTACCGTCCTCTTTTTTGTGCCATTTGTGGTGGTCCAGATCTTTGCAAATACAAGGACTGGATTGGATACTGTCCTCCCTGGTGCAACCTATGCGTTTGGCGGCTGGGATTATCTGTGGTTTGTACTGCCTGTGATAGGTGGAATTCTTTTCAGGAATAGGATCCCTGCAGGCATTGTCATCGCCCCGATGGCTCTGACAGCAATGATGAATATACTTTTTGTTGAAATGGCTACCCTTCCACCGTTGTTTCTCATTATTGCGCAAATCACGGTAGGCATCGGGATGGGAAAAGGAATTGCTTTTGCCGATCTGAAGCTCGGAGGAAAATACTGTTTTGTTTACTTTGGCTTGACGGTAACCCTCATTCTTGTGTCATTCGGATTAGGTGCAGGCCTGGCAGCTTTCACTTCTTTAAACCTGCCGACTGCCATTTTAAGTGTGGCTCCTGGTGGGCTGATTGAAATGGTATTGACGGCGTCCACTGTCGGAGGAGACCCTGCAGTCGTCAGCGCCCTTCAACTGGTCCGTCTCTTGTTTATCATCAGCGTGGTGCCACCTGTGTTGAAATGGTATTTTGGCAGAAATCTAGAAGCCGATAGAGCAGCTTAGAAACTGATCGTCGCCCATACTATAGTGTGGGCTATTTAATTTACATGTCATTTAAAGGATAAACTCCAATATACATAGAATTAGTAACTATCAAATATTCCTGGAGGCATACATATGAAAATTTTAGTGATTGGCGGCACTCGATTTTTAGGTAGATTCATAGTCGAAGAAGCGTTAAAGCAAGGTCATGAAATAACACTATTCAATCGCGGCAATCATCAAGATCTATTCCCTCAGGTAGAAACGATCATCGGAGACCGCAATAAGGATTTGGCACTGCTCGAAGCTGGTAAATGGGATGTTGCGATTGATACGTGCGGCTTCACTCCACTTCAATTATCGGAAGCCACTAAAGTATTGGCGGACAAGGTGGACCATTACACATTCATTTCCAGCATTTCCGTATACAAGGACTGGATCCCACATGGCTTGGATGAGGACTATCCTATCCTGTCATTGTCAGATGCGGAAGCCGATAAAATCGGATATGGTACAACCGAAGAAATCAATATGCATTACGGAGCCTTGAAAGCAATGAGTGAAGCTGCTGCAGAAAAGAATATGCCCGGAAAAATGCTTCATGTTCGTTCAGGCCTGCTTGTAGGGCCACTTGATTATTCAGATAGATTCTCGTATTGGGTAAAAAGGATTGCCGAGGGCGGTGAGGTCCTGGCACCAGGAAGAAAAGGGCGCAATGTGCAAATGATCGATGCCAGGGATATGGCACTCTGGATATTGAAAATGGCTGACGAGCGGGTTTCTGGTGTGTTTAACGTCACCGGGCCAACAACTCCGATGACTATGGAGGAATTCTTACAAACCTGCAAAAAGGTAGCAAACTCAGATGCGGAGCTCGTATGGGCGGATGAAAGCTTTTTACTGGAAAACAAAGTCGCACCATGGACTGAAATGCCATTATGGATTCCAGAAGAACATCCTTTGACAGAAGGTGGCCAGCCATGGCGCGGTGCCAGTACAATAAGTATCGATAAAGCCATTCAGCACCGTCTGACTGTCCGACCTGTTGAGGATACAATCAAGGACATCCTTGATTGGGAAGAGACCAGAAGCGACGAAGAAAGAAAGGCAGGTATTCATCGCGAAAAGGAAAAAGAAGTGCTGGAGGCTTGGAAGAGCAGCCAGTTTTCATAAATTCATCGTTGGAAAAGAAGCCATTGTCTGGCTTCTTTTCACATTTTACATGATGGAGGTTTAATCCTATGGAATTAAAAATCTATTTACAGAAAATTGGACAAGTTTTTATTGATGAACTGGAAGACAATTTAATCGGAATTTATATCCACGGTTCCATTGCAATGAGATGCTTCAATCCTAATAGAAGCGATGTCGATCTTTTGGTAGTGGTAAATGACGGTATAGAAGATGTGATAAAAAGAAGAATGATCAGCCGCCTCCTCTTCATTACCCAGGAACACAAAAATCCATTGGAAATGAGCATTATCCAGGAAAAATACCTAAAGGACTTCATCTATCCGACACCATTTGAACTGCATTTCTTCCATCCCCGCTATTTGGTTGATGGTCAATTTATCTGTGGTGGTGACGGGTTCTTGGACCCGGATCTCGCAGCTCATATAGTAGTTACCTATAATAGAGGGGAAACCTTATATGGGTTGGATGTTAAAAAGGCCTTTCATCCGATCGGAACCAGCTATTATGTTGATTCCATCGTAAAGGATGTGGAGGATGCCAGAACAGGAATTGTAGAAAACCCGGTGTATTACGTATTAAACTTATGCAGGGTGCTTTACTTCCTTAAGGAAGGTGTCGTCTCTTCTAAAAAAGAAGCTGGTGAATGGGGAGTAGAACATTCTTCCTACAATAAACTTATTTCTGAGTGCCTGGCAAGTTATGTAGGAGAAACGGACGAACCTAAATTCATTAATAATGAACTCTTTAAATTTGCCGATCAGATGCTTGAGGAAATCCACAGATTAAAAACAGTGCAGCACAGCCGTTAAACCTGATGGCTGTGCTTTTTTATGGAAATTGCGAAATTTAATTCATCAATTAAAAACGGGCTCATCCGTTTTCAAGGAACAAGCGACAAAAATCCTTCAGTTGCGTCAAAGTAAATGAAGCAAAAATAATTGACAAACTGGAGTGTTGCAACATGAAAAAACATCAAAAAATAGCTTTGGCGTTAGCATTGTCACTTGGTTTATCTGGTGCAGTCGGATTTTCCTCCCACGAAAAGGCAGCAGCTGCCTCCTATTCCAAGGAAGAGATAGTCATTAAAAAAGGCGATACGCTATATAGCCTGTCGAAAAAACACGGCGTTTCCATTGAAGAACTGAAAGATATGAATGATCTTACTACTTCGAAAATCATCGCAGGTGAAAAACTTATCATTCAGGAGGCTTCCATAGTGACAGTCAAAAAAGGCGATACGCTATACTCCCTTTCAAAAGAGCATGACACCACCGTAACCTTGTTGAAGGAATGGAATAATCTCTCATCCAACAGGATTTACACCGGTCAGAAATTGCTTGTGAAAGCACCTGTAATCGTCAAAGTGAAAAAAGGCGATACACTGTATGCCTTGGCAAAAAAATACGATTCATCCGTTTCAGACCTTAAGAAATGGAATGGATTAACATCATCTACTATCAAAATCGGCGACAAACTATTTGTGACACCTGCACCGGGAAGCTATAGCATTACGATCAAGAAAGGTGACACTTTATATTCCATTTCTAAGAAATACAAGATGACAGTAAAAGAACTGAAAGAACTAAATGGTCTGACTTCCAATACCATTATTGCCGGTAAAAAGCTTAAGCTGAATTAAGAAATGGGTTTGGTGGAGCCTGACGCTGCTCCTAGGCAGCTTGTATATTATTATGGGATTCATATATCCACGAATATTATGATATATCGATGGATTGCGTCCTGATATCAACGAAAAAAATGATATATCAACGAGAAATTATATTTATCCACAAAATCGAGGCAGTTATCGATAAAACGCATATTTCGACAAGATTCTCAACTTTACCTAAACCTAGATGCGTCGCCCAAAGAATTCCTTTCCCTGCAGATATCAGCAGTTCTTTTCATTGACACTGATAAAGAAAAGTCATAAGATACTAAAGGTGATTATTGCTACGACACACGAAATAAAGGGAAAATATATAGAAAGAGGGAGTTACTTTGGCACCTGAGCAGCGTAAGAAGATGTTAGTTTTAATGGTCAATATGTTTATCGCCGTTGGTAGCTTCGGCATCATCATCCCGATCCTTCCAGCTTATCTGGAATCGATCGGCGAGGGTGGAATGGCGGCAGGGTTGATGATCGCAATATTTGCTGGTGCACAACTTGTGATGTCACCTGTTGCAGGCAAGTGGGCCGATCAGTATGGCCGAAGGATTATGATCATTCTTGGGCTTGCGGGACTGACACTATCGATGTTTGTGTTTTATGGCTTTGATTCGGTTTGGATGCTGTATCTATCACGTGTGATAGGAGGAGTCGGTGCTGCACTGCTGATTCCGGCACTGTTTGCTTATGTCGCAGACATTACCACGATGGAGCAGCGCGCAAAAGGAAACAGTTATATTTCAGCCGCAATGTCCCTAGGTATTGTCATTGGGCCGGGAATAGGTGGATTTCTGGCGGATTTCGGCCTGAAAATGCCTCTATTGGTATCGGCCTTGATTTCTCTCCTAGCGACAGTCTTTTCTATTTTGGTACTAAAAGAAAGTAAAGAAAAAGAAATGAATCAAGTGATAGCCACCGATTCAGACCCAATGGTGAAAAAACTGGCTCAATCAGTCAAAAAACCATATTTTATTCCGCTAGTCATCACACTTGTGATGAGCTTTGGATTAATGGCATATGAATCTGTCCTTGGATTATTCATAGACAACCAGTATGGGGCAACTCCGCAGGAAATTGCACTCATGATCACTGCTACTGGAATTGTCAGTGTAATTGTACAGTTGTTTATCGTCGATCGAATTGTACGGGTTCTAGGTGAAGGGAAAGTATTGAATATTTTCATTACTGTAGCAGCTGCAGGATTCTTATTCTCGCTATTTGCTTCGAGTTACACATTTTTCTTCATCATCACTTTAATCATCTTTTTGGCTACTTCCATTCTGAGACCTGTCATCAATACATTGATCTCCAAGCTTGCAGGAAATGAACAGGGATTTGCAATGGGGATGAACAATGCCTATATGAGCATTGGGAATGTTCTTGGGCCGACATTGGCCGGGATCCTGTATGATGTGAACATTTCATATCCGTTCATTCTTGGACTTGTGATCTTAAGCTTTACCATAACATTATCCATGTCCTGGCAGAACCGGGAGCGAAAAAAGCTAGTGAGCATAGAAGCAAAGTAAACTTACGGAAAAATTCTCCACTTTTTCCTATTTACTTTTTGATGCAGATGGTCTACAATAATCTTTGTAATATTAATTTTCTGAAAGCGAGGGATGTTTTATGGAACGATTAATTGTCATGAACGTTAACCAATTAAATAAAACAGCACAGCCCTTGCAAGGAAATCGATAAAATTTTATTCCGAGATGGATAAGACTGTAGATTCCCATGGGCTGTGTCATCAGCGCCATGGTTTATAAATTTTTATGAAAAGACCGTGAGAGCGGTCTTTTTGTTTTACCCAAAATTAATCTACTTTCCATTGGAGGAATAAACATTGAAACGTAATGAACTAGGTTGGAACGACTATTTGAATAATGAATTTACACTTTACGAAGAGCAGGGCTTCACGGTTGGAAGAGTCATGCTTGAACATAAAAGAATATATCGTGTCGAAACGGAGAACGGTGAGTATTTGGCAGAGGTGTCCGGAAAATATCGATTTGAGGCGGAAAGCCGCGAGGACTACCCTGCAGTAGGCGATTGGGTTGTCCTAAGTGAAAGGCCGAGTGAGAGAAAGGCTACAATCCAGGCGCTACTTCCTCGCTTCAGCAAGTTTTCCAGAAAAGCTGCAGGACTTACGACGGAAGAACAAATTGTTGCGGCAAACGTGGATACCGTCTTTTTGGTACAATCACTGAACTATGATTTTAATGCAAGAAGATTGGAACGTTACTTGATCATGGCATGGGAGAGTGGCGCAACCCCTGTAATCGTCCTCACCAAGACTGACTTGTGTGAGGATGTGGCAGCAAGAATAAAGGATGTTGAAGCTGTCGCATTGGGTGTTCCGGTATTCGCAGTCAGTGTGAAAGATGAAACGGGACTTGAAGAGTTGGCCCCTTATTTTACTACAGGAAAAACTGTAGCACTTCTTGGATCTTCCGGTGCAGGAAAATCGACCTTGACGAACTACCTGTTAGGAGAAGAAAAGCAGGTCATTCAAGAGGTGAGAGGGGACGATGATAAGGGAAGGCACACAACCACCTATCGGGAACTGTATCTTTTGCCGACAGGCGGGCTAGTGCTTGATACGCCAGGGATGAGGGAGTTGCAGCTATGGGAGGCTGATGGGTCTACAGTCGGTCAGAGCTTTCAGGATGTGGAGGAACTTGCTGAACAATGCTACTTCAGAGATTGCAAACATGAGAACGAGCCAAGCTGCGCGGTCCGGGAGGCAATTGATGAAGGGACATTGGAGGAAGCAAGGTATCAAAGCTATGTAAAGCTGCAAAGGGAACTTGCTTATCTGGAACGAAAAACGAATAAACGGGCACAATTGGCAGAAAAGGATAAATGGAAGAAAATCTCGACAAGTGCGAAAAGTAGGAAGAAATAGCATGCAAAAACACAAGGGGCTCCTTGTGTTTTTGTATTTTCAGGTTCGCTCAATTCCCCACAAAAAAGAAGCTGAACATAAAATTCAGCTTCAATCTTTTACGCAATTATCTGCACCTTGCTCGCACTCTTCATAAAAGAAACAGCAAGATCATTGAATCGTTCACTTTCTTCAATATTGCAAACATGCCCGCAATTTTCAATGATTTCCATTGTAGAGTTCTCTTCGTTTGCAGCATATTTCTTTGTGCTTTCGAGGAACATATGGTCTTCAGAGCCCGATATATAAAGCTTAGGGATTTTATTTTTCGTCTCTGCCAATCTATCGTAGGTGGTGTAACCGTTCAGGCCGTATAAGACCCATCCCAGATAAGCTTCTTTAGAAAGTTTATAAGCTTCCTTGATGAAAGCTTTACGGGAATCGGAATGATTGCGCTTCGGTAATAGAACTCTCGCAAATATTCTATAAGGAACCATATGTGGAAGAATTTTTCTCAAAGGATAAAAGACGGAAAGTCGGCAAAGAAACTCGCCCCATTTTTTCAACTTCGGAGTGGCGCCTCCTAGAATCATCGACTTGATTGAAGATGGGGAACGCAGTGCAATTTCCTGCATAATAATGGTGCCAAGGGAAATGCCAACAAAATGAGCGGATTTTATTTTTAAGGCTTTCAGTATTTCAAGGGTTTTATCACAAGAGTACTCAAATAGATCCACACCTTTTGGATATGGAGTTTTTCCATGTCCTGGTAAATCTAGTAATAGTACATTATATTCAGAACGGAAAGGTTTCAATTGCTTGTAGAATATGGAAGAGTTTCCTCCAAAGCCATGAAAGAGCACAATCCATTCTTTTGAAGATGGGTGAATGAGAGTTTTATAGAACATAGGTTTCCTCACTTATGTTGCATATTTATATTCATGAATCCATACCCGGTTAATGGGGGTAGAAAAACTTGCAAGTATAAGTATACACACTAATACAGCCTTTACTCAACCTTCTTTTTTTACTATTTTGTGACAATGGAACCATCTGTGGGGTATCTTACTATTCAAGTCATGAAATTTTGGGCACTTACCTTGAAATTATGCGTAGAAAATCTGTATGAATAATCATTACTAGAAGATCTTGTTTAATGGTAGAATATAGGGGCAATATCAATTTAATCATCCAATTAATTAGATGTGCACGCACTTAATAGGGAATCTGGTGAAAGTCCAGAACTGTACCCGCAACTGTAAAGCTGACGAAATAGAGAACCCACTATTACTTTTGAGTATGGGAAGGGCTAGAGTAGGGAGAAGCTAAGTCAGGAGACCTGTCTGATTGATGAAGTACTATCTTCTTCGGGAGGTGAGAGATAGAACGAGGGTGCGTAAGGAAGGCTTTTTTATCAAGGCTTCTTTCTTGCATCCGTCTTTCACTCATCCTTATGCAGGGTGAGTTTTTTTATTTTTACTAATAAGGAGGATATTAAGCATATGAATACCAACAATTCCGTTTCTTCCAATCAATCAAGGACCATTCAGACGAGGTTGGTTCTGCCGCCTGATACGAATCATATGGGTACCATTTTTGGAGGAGTGATTCTATCGTACATAGATGAGATTGCAGCTATTACTGCAATGAAGCATTCCAGGAATGTTGTTGTTACTGCTAGCATCGACCAAGTGACTTTTCTTTCCCCTGCGAAGGTCGGGGATATTCTGACTCTTGAGGCGATAGTGGCCTCCACGGGAAGAACATCCATGGAAATTTTTGTGAAAGTGGAAAACGAAAATTATGAAACAGGTGAGAAAACGACAACCACCACATCATTTTTGACAATGGTGGCAAAAGGAAAAGATGGAAAGCCGACTCCGGTTCCAGGTGTGATTCCCGAGACAGATGCAGAAAAAATGCTTTTCAACAGTGCTTCAGAGCGCAAAAAGAAACGCTTGGAAAAAAGATAGCAGGAATTTACCATGGTGTAGTAGAAGTATGGAGAAAGAAATGAATACGAAAGGCGGTGATGAGAAGTGTTGGATTCTTATACCGACCCGAATGCTCTAATGGAAGGGACGATACTCTTGTCATCGTCCCATATATTTGCGCTGGTGATCGCATTGTCGCTCATTTTACTTTTGTACTTTCTACGAAATAGTAAATACACAAATGTGTATGGAAGGTGGGCAATTTTGGGATGCCTTCTTTTATCAGAGGCATGGCTGAACTATTGGTATATTACAACCGATATGTGGGATATAAGCTACACCCTCCCTTTTCAGCTATGCTCCATCAGCTTGTATCTGTGCATGTGGATGCTGATAACCAGGCAAACCTGGACATTTGAAGTGGTATATTTCCTGGGACTTGGTGGTGCGTTACAGGCATTGCTTACGCCAGAGCTCTTTTATGATTTTCCACACTTTCGTTTTCTGCATTTCTTTGCGGCACATATTGCCATCATCTTGTCGGTTTTTTATATGTTATGGGTGGAAAAGAAAGCCATTACATTTAAATCCATGTGGAAAGCGTTTGGGGCGCTGCAGCTTATAGCCATACTGGTATTCTTTATTAATAGGCAAACTGGCGGGAACTATATGTTTCTGGCCAGGAAACCTTCAAATGCCAGTATCATCGATTTGCTAGGACCATATCCATGGTACATCCTTTCGCTGGAATTGGTGGTTATCCTCATGTTTCTCATTCTTTACGCACCACTGCTGATTCTGAAAAAGAAAGCTTCACAAACTATCGATTTCGAAAAAACATAAAAAAGGCCCTTTCAACTTGGGTGAAAGGGCCTCCATATTAATATTTCTTTAACGCATTTTTTACATACTTATATACGCCGAAAAAGATCACAGCAAACACTATTACAACAAGTACATCTATTAAGACAGCCATCCCATTTCCTCCGGTACATTTTACTTATAATATATCTTTAATTCCCCCAATTTTCAATGGAAGGCTGCTAGTCCCTGTTCGAACCTCAAACATTTTGTAACAGTCCTGTCACATTCCCGCAATTCGTCATAGTATGTAGAAAAGACGGAAAGGGGGGACATGTGTGGGTACCCCACTAAAATATATACTTTCCTTATTATTGATAGCTTCCATTCTTTATGGCGGATTGGCTGCATTGACGTATAATTCCATTCAAATAAAAATCGAAAAGCTTGAAGTGCTGGAACAGGAATTATTGGAAAAAGAAAAACAAGGTGAAGTTTCCTATTCCTTTAAACAGGCCTACCTCAAGGAATATAATACCTATGTGCGTCTACAAGCACGACTTCAATCATTTTGGATGAAATGGATTTTTGATTTTCCGGATTATAAAAAGACGTAGTGTTTCTCCAGATTAAATTGGTACATTATTCCTGAGAAATGCCGTGAAACCTTGATGATAAAGGCTTTTGGCTTTCTCTTCAATCTTTATAGGAAAAAATTAGTAATCAAAGTATGTTACACTATACGTAAGTCGAAATAGTTGGAGGGATCATCTTGAAAATAAATGTCTTTCTAGATGATAGTCGCACATGTCCAGAAGGGTATATCCTTGCTGAAGACATTGACGAATGCCTCACCTTGTTAGAGAATAATGCGATCGAGCATCTATCGTTGGATCATGACTTACTCAATAGACATCGGAATGGTCTTATGCTCGTTCAAATTATGGTGGAGAATGAACTTTATGCAGAAAGAATTACGATTCATTCTGCAAACTCGGTTGGCAGTAAAGCAATGTACAAATACTTTAAACAAGCACAGGAAGAATTGAAAATGCCACAGTCGATAAAAGTGATTTTAAGGCCACTACCTTTATTTTAAAAGATAACAATGCAAAAATCAGACGAAAGTAACCGTTCCTACTTCGTTTGGTTTTTTATTTTTGTTAAAATTGGTGAAAAGAGAAATGAAATGAGGGATGTGAGTTGGATTTTATCTACGATCATATTAAAAAAGATCTTGATATTTTATTTGTTGGTTTCAATCCAAGCATACGCTCAGGGGAAACCGGCCATCACTATGCGAACCCGAATAACCGCTTTTGGACTATATTACATCAGTCGGGTATAACTCCAAGAAAATATGCCCCAACAGAAGATTTCAAACTTCTAGACCTGAATTTTGGTCTCACCAATATCGTTTCCAGGCCGACTGTCGGTGCAGCAGATATTACGAGGGAAGAATACAGAGCAGGACGTGAAGAGCTGAAAAGAAAAATTGAAATTAACAAGCCCAGAATAGTCTGCTTTGTCGGAAAAGGAGTCTATCAAGAGTATAGTGGGCATAGGCAAATTGATTGGGGAGTCCAGGAAAGACCGGTAGTTCCAGGTACGATTGAGTTTGTCGCACCATCTTCAAGCGGACTGGTAAGGATGAAGCTGGAGGAGATAGTAGCAATCTACAAGGAACTGAATTCATTAAGGAAATAGTGTGGTCATGACGAGTTTTTTGCGAGGATATAGATAGGAAAAAGCCCATCATAAGGTTCATGACGAGCTTTTTGCAAGGTTGTAGGTAGAAAAAAGCTCATCATAATGGTCATGATGAGCTATTTGCGAGGTTGTAGTTAAGAAAAAACCCATCATTCTCCTCGATCCCTCTATTTCTGTGATAGATCAATATGATCCATCTTCAAAAACTCTTTGATCACCGTTGCACTCGCACCAAGCATGCAGGCATTTTTTCCAAGTGATGATAATTTTAACTCCTTGCGATGGTTCATGGAGGAGGTCAAATTCTTTTTGATTATATCCAGCATTGACGGATGATATGAAAAGAAATCAGAATTGATAATGACTGTCTCGGGATTGAGGATATTTATGATATTGTTCACTCCGATAGCCAGATGATTTGTATAGTCCTTAATAACTTCCTCTAATTCCTCTATTCTGCTTTCCATAAATTGATGTACTTCCTCAACAGAGCAGTTCGACCTACCGAGTCTATCCCGTATTGCTTTTAGCAGAACTTTTTCGGAGGCATATTGCTCCCAGCATCCCTTATTTCCGCATGTGCAAGTACGCCCTTCAGGTTCAATTATCATGTGGCCCACTTCACCTGAATAGCCTTCAAATCCTTGGAATAGCTTCCTTTGAATGATGATGCCCATCCCGATTCCGGAATAGGTTGTAATGCAAACAAGGTCGGTACTTTCGTTAGAAAATACTTGTTCTGCAACTGCACAAAGATTAGAGTTATTGGCTATAAAAACAGGAGCTTGAAGAGACGATTCAAGGGCACCTTTTAAATCAACATTCCTCCATTGATGCTGTGGGGTATAAACGATGTTCTCATAATTATCCACGATACCGTGTACTCCAACCCCTATGCCGATAATTCCATACCTTGAGGTCGGCAAAGTCTTGTTCAATTCCCAAATGATCGTTCTCAATTTTTCTTCCACGGCAGGAAAGCTTTGATCTTCAATTGGGTGAATTTCTTTTGCAACTATATTCCCTTTGAGGTCTGTGGCAGCGATGCTGATGCACGTTACATCAATATCAATTCCAACCGCATATGCTGCAGATTCGTTCATGGATAGGAAAATCGGTTTTCTTCCGCCGGATGAGAACGCTGCATGTGTTTCCACTAAAAGGCCTTCATCGAGCAAATCAGCAATCTGGGAAGAAACGGTCGCTTTGTTCAGACCTGTTAACTTGGCAATCTCTGCACGGGAAATGCTTTTATGCTGCATTATTTTTTCTAATATGATTTTTCGGTTTAATTGACGAATAAATGACGCATCACCAGTATTCAAAGGAATTCCTCCATAACGAAAAAATTGAATAGTGTGTAAATTAACTCTTGATAAGAAAATAGGGGATGTGTATGATTATATAAAATATAGTTTGTTTAGTAAACAAACTAAGTGGAAGGGTGCAAAATAATGAAGGAATTTATTCATGAAGACTTTTTGCTGACAAGTAAAATGGCAAAGATCCTTTACCATGATTACGCTAAGAATCTGCCTATATATGATTATCATTGCCATCTGGATCCAAAAGAGATATGGGAGAATAAGCAATACGGTTCCATTGCAGAAATATGGCTCTCTGGCGACCATTATAAATGGCGTGCCATGCGCTTAAACGGTGTTTCAGAGAAATACATAACAGGAACGGCATCTGATAAGGAAAAGTTTCTCGAATGGGCAAATACTGTTCCACATACATTGGGGAATCCATTGTTCCATTGGACCCATATGGAGCTGGCAAGGTATTTTGACTTTTATGAATTGCTAAACGCGGACACTGCGGAAAGAGTTTGGAATAGCACGAATGCAATGCTTGAAGGAGATTCCTTACGGACAAGGGAGCTTATTAAAGGATCAAAAGTGGAAATGATCGGTACGACGGATGATCCGACAGATACTCTCGATTTCCATGAACGGTTAGCAGAGGATAAAACATGGAAAACGAAAGTGTTGCCTACATTCCGTCCTGATAAGGGAATAGAAATAACGAAGGAAACTTTCCTCCCTTGGATTCAAAAGCTTTCCAGTGTTACAGATAAAGAGATTGACAGATTGGACGATCTGCTTGATGCATTATTGGAGAGAGTGGACTATTTTCATGAAAAAGGAGCTCGCCTCTCCGATCATGGAATCAGCGAAATGGTTTTTGAAACTGCAACTAAAAGCGAAGTGGAGGCTATATTCCAAAAGGCATTGAGCAATACCAAAGTGTCCATGGAGGAAGAAAGGAAATACAAGACATTTATCCTTATATTTTTGGGTCAGGTTTACGCGGAAAAGGGATGGACAATGCAGCTGCATATAGGTGCGATGAGAAACAACAACCAAAGGATGTTCAGGATGGTAGGGGCGGATGCCGGGTTCGATACGATAGAAGATTACACTGTGGCTCAACCCCTGGCCAAGTTTCTGGATTCACTTGATCAAACAAATCAATTGCCAAAGACCATTCTCTATAATTTAAATCCAAAAGACAATTTCATATTTGCTTCCTTGGCCGGGAGCTACCATGAAGAAGGAGTACCAGGAAAGGTTCAGTTTGGTTCCGGATGGTGGTACAACGATCAGAAGGATGGAATGGAGCGGCAGATGACCGATTTGGCCAATATCGGCCTGCTAAGCAGATTCATAGGAATGCTGACAGATTCGCGCAGCTTTTTATCTTACACAAGGCACGAATACTTCCGTCGCATCCTTTGCAATCTGCTTGGAAGTTGGGTTGAAAAAGGCGAGGCACCACATGATGAGAGATTGCTTGGTTCGATGGTGAAAAATATATCATATGAGAATGCAAAGAATTATTTTGATCGTGCTACCATTTCGGAGGTGAGAAAATGAAGCTGGCTTTTCGTTGGTATGGAGAGGAAGACAGTATTACGCTTGAGTATATTCGCCAAATTCCCGGAATGAAAGGAATTGTCTCGGCAATCTATGATATACCTGTCGGTGAAGTATGGCCAAAGGAGAAAATAGTTGATTTAAAGAATGTGATTGAAAAGAAAGGCTTGTCTCTTGCAGTAATTGAGAGCGTTCCCGTTCATGAGGATATAAAATTGGGTCTCCCTTCAAGGGATAAGTATATTTCCAACTACAAGGAGACATTAAGGAATCTTGCGAGCGCAGGTGTGGAAGTAGTCTGCTATAATTTCATGCCGGTCTTTGATTGGACCCGATCGGATCTTTACCACCTGTTGGAGGATGGATCCACCACTTTGATCTACGAGGAGGACACAATAGAAAAAATGAATCCTTCATCTGGAGGTTTGGCTTTGCCGGGCTGGGACGCTTCTTATAAAGATGGAGAACTGAAGGGACTTCTGGAGTCCTATCAAGCTGTTACCGAAGAAAGGCTTTGGGAGAACCTTGCCCATTTTTTAAATGAGATCATCCCGGTTGCAGAAGAGGTATCGATTAAAATGGCCATACATCCCGATGATCCACCATGGTCTATCTTCGGTTTGCCGAGAATCATCACAGATGCAGAAAGCTTACAGAGATTGATAGATATACAGCAAAGCCCATTCAATGGTATTACCTTCTGCACGGGGTCATTTGGGGCAAGGGCAGATAATGATCTTCCCGCGATGATTCGCACATTTGGTTCGAGAATTCATTTTGCCCACTGCCGGAATGTAAAACGGACTAAACTAAAGTCCTTTGAAGAAACCTCCCATCTATCATCAGACGGTTCTGTCGATATGGTGGAGGTATTGAAGGCATATCAGGATATAGGTTTTACAGGGCCACTCCGTCCGGATCATGGCAGAATGATTTGGGGAGAGACAGGGCGCCCGGGTTATGGACTTTATGATAGGGCGCTTGGTGCCGTGTATCTTAATGGAATCTGGGAAGCACTCAACAAAGTGAAAGGAGTGGAGCAATCAACATGAATCTTCCATTCAAGGTGAATTTAGAAGGGAAAGTGATCGTGGTGACCGGCGGAAGCGGGGTGCTTGGCTCGGCGTTTTGTGAAGCTTTTGCCGATTGCGGTGCAAAGGTTGCCATCATCGGAAGAACGGAACAAAAAGTGCAACAGCTTGCAGCTGTTATCAACGGAAATGGTGGTACAGCCATCGGATTGGCTGCCAATGTATTGGATAAGGCGGAATTGGAGAATGCCAAAGAGAAAATCCATCTGGAATTCGGCACCTGCGATATATTGATCAACGGTGCAGGGGGCAATCACCCCAAGGGTACTACAGACCTTGAATTTTTTAATCAGGGAGACCTGCAAAAAGATGTCCGGACATTCTTTGATCTGGATGAAGAAGGAATCAATTATGTTTTCCAATTGAATTTCCTTGGGACCCTTCTTCCATCACAAGTATTCGGGAAGGATATGGTAGAGAAAAAAAACGGAACGATCATCAACATTTCATCGATGAATGCATTCTCTCCTCTGACAAAAATTCCTGCATACAGTGGAGCGAAGGCCGCGGTCAGCAATTTCACGCAATGGCTTGCTGTACATATGTCAAAAGCAGGGGTGAGAGTGAACGCCATTGCACCGGGATTTTTCCTGACAGATCAGAACAGATCGCTTTTATTGGATAAGGATGGTTTGCTCACGGAGCGCGCTGAGAAAATAATAGCGCAAACCCCAATGGCCCGTTTCGGGGAAAGTCAGGAATTGATCGGCACGCTGCTCTGGCTAGTGGATGATCGCGCTTCCGGCTTTGTGAATGGTGTGGTCGTGCCGGTTGACGGCGGTTTTTCCGCATACTCAGGAGTGTAATTGAAAAGGGGGATGGAAGGAATGAAGCGGTATCAGGTGTTACAACGGCTTGTCGAACAAGGGATTGTGGCCATTATCCGAGCGGAAAGTCCGGAAGGGGGAAAAAAGCTGGCAGAAGCATGTGCAGATGGAGGGGTGACGGCAATTGAAGTGACATTTACCGTTCCTGGTGCGGATAAAGTGATTGCTTCACTTAAGGATAACAGGAGCCTGCTTGTCGGAGCAGGTACTGTCCTGGATACGGAAACAGCCCGGATTGCCATTTTGGCCGGGGCGGATTATATTGTCAGTCCCTGCTTCAACGTGGAAACGGCAAAACTCTGCAATAGATATCAAGTTCCCTATCTTCCTGGGTGCATGACTGTAAAGGAAGTGGTGGAAGCATTGGAATATGGTGTGGATATCATCAAATTTTTCCCGGGTAATCTGTTTTCACCAGAGGCGATAAAAGCCTTTAAGGGACCAATTCCTCATGCTTCCTTTATGCCTACTGGGGGAGTAACTCTGGACAATGTCGGTGATTGGTTCAAGGCTGGGGCAATCGCAGTGGGAGTAGGGGGAGAGCTGACTGCTCCTGCAAAACAAGGAAACTACCAAGGGGTAACTGAATTGGCAAAGCAATTTGTCGAGAAGGTCCATGAGAGCAGAACGGTGGGTGTAAGACTGTGAAAGTGGTGACTTTCGGTGAACTAATGATGCGTCTTACCCCTCCGAATTACAGCCGGATTGTGCAGGCTACCGAGTTTCAGGCGGTTTTCGGAGGTGGAGAGGCTAATGTAGCCGCCTCTCTGGCATTGTTTGGACATAAGGTTCAGTTTGTGACGAAGCTGCCTGAAAATGATTTGGGGACAAGTGCCCTCAGGCATCTGAAACAGCAAGGAGTCCATACTGACTTCATTGCCAGGGGAGGAGAAAGATTAGGGCTTTATTTTTTGGAGCAGGGTATGTCATTCAGGCCTTCTCAAGTCATCTATGATCGGAAAAATTCTTCCATTGCCAAAGCAAGCCAGGAAGATTTTGATTGGGAAGCGATTTTTGAAGGAGCAGATCTTTTTCATACATCCGGGATTACGCTTGGAATCAGTGACGTTGCAAGAGAAATTGCATTGACTGCTATCAAAGCGGCGAAAAACAAGGGCATCAAGACAAGCTTTGATATAAACTATCGAAGTAAGCTGTGGGGGTTGGACGAGGCTCGGGAAGCAATAAAATCCATTCTCCCCTATGTGGATATCTGTTTTGGAGGCTATTTGGATGCAGTAAATATACTAGGGTTAAAGAGTTCAATTTCAGACGGGAATAGAGAAAAGCTTTATGAGGATCTTTTTCAGCAGATCTGCACCTTTTATGGAGTGAAAAAGGTGATTTGCACGTTTAGGGAGACACACTCCGTAACGAAGCATTCTCTTACGGGTTACCTCTATTCATGGGGCGAAGGCATTCTTACCACAGATTCGCAGACCTTTGACATACTTGATCGGGTCGGAGGAGGAGATGCGTTTGCGGCAGGTTATCTCCACGGGCATCTTTCAGGTTGGAGCGATGAGGACAGTTTGAACTTTGCCTTGGGTGCTTCCGTGTTGAAACACACCATTTCAGGTGATGCAAACCTGGCAACAGAAAGGGAAGTAAGAGCCTTTTTGTCCGATAAAGGGGTAAGTGGGATTGTAAGGTAGGGGATTGTTTGCTAATTCATTTCAATAGAATTTAAAAACCCTCTCATTATCTTAAGAGAGGGTTTTCGATTACCTTAAATGTTTCGTGACATCATTTTTTTCCTGCAAGCTCCTTAATGCCTGTTTTATTTCTAGCATATTTTCTATCTGAAGAGTCAGGGTATGCTTGATCAATGAATTTTTATCCTGTTGTCCATCTTTTAAATGGGTAATGGCACTATTCAGTAAGGTAGTGTCATTTTTCATGGAAACTTGATCTTTCTGTATTTGTAGTTGGATCGCTTTTAATTCTTTAAGTTCTGAAAGTATCTCGTTTAATACTTTATCCATTTTTTCGCTCCCTTTGGTTGTCCTATGCAACCTGTTCTTTTGCAAATACTTCTAAAAAGCTAACTAACCAAGTACATATAGTTTAAATTCACTTTTTTACAAGTCTTTAAACTACAAGTTCTATAATTACTACTTCAGGTATTGGAAGAAAAAGAAAAAAGCAAATGAATGGGAGCTCCTCCCAAGCATTTGCTTCTTTTAGTTAGTATTGTTATTTGGATACGTATCCTGTAGAAAACGTACAGATTGTTCTATCAGCCTTTTTAAAACTGCCACATCCACGTCAGCCAGTTTGTTGATGTACACACATGCTTTGCCGGTGGTATGCTTGCCGAAATTCTCTAGCAGCTCTTCACGTTTTGTGTCACCTGTGGCAAAATAGAGGCTGATTTTTGCTTTACGTGGCGAGAAACCCACAAGCGGTGCATCCCCTTCATGTCCGGTTGGATATTTATAGTGATAGGATCCAAAGCCGATGATGCTCGGGCCCCACATTTTTGCTTGATAGCCTGTTGTTTCAGTAAAGATATCCAACAGCTTATAGGCATCCTCCCGCTTCGTTGGGCTTTCCACATTTTCAATGAATTCTACAACACTTCTATCATTTTCCTTCGTTTTTAACTCGTACATAAAAGAACTCCTTTTTATTTACCGATTAAAAGCCAGTGCGCCGGCAAGGGTTGGTTTAATGGAAACATTATTAAAGGAAAGTCCAAGATTGACAGTCGTTTGCGCAATTTCCGGGCGAATCCCCGAAAGAGAACATTTTACACCTATGAGGGTCAGGGCTTTGATCAACTGGAAAATCTGATCTGCCACCATGGTATCAATAATCACTACTCCTGATAGATCAATGAAAAGATGGTTGATTCCGAGCTTCGAACATTGCTCCAGGGTATGCTCCAGCATAAATTTTGCTCTGCCTGTATCGATATCTCCCACTAAAGGAAGCAACGCTCGATTATTGTCCAAGGCAATGACAGGGGAGCTCAGTTCCTGGATCATCTCCTGCTGTGCTTTGAGTTTCTGTTCCGAGACTTTCTGATGCTCTTCCACAAACCTCAGGACCACTTTGTCGAAGGCTTTAATAATCATATTGTTCCATGTAATTTCATTATTTTTGTATAATTCATGCGTCGTGACGAACTCATGTATAAATTGAATATACTGTTCCCTAACTGTGAAGAACTCTCTTATTATAAAGTGGATAGGGGTATTCAGGTGCTGCTCGTCCTGTGCGATGGATAAAATCCAATTCTGGAAATCATGGAAGAACTTTGTTTCCTCTTCAACGAATATTTTGCAAAGGTGCAAGTGGAAATCATAGTTTTGCCTTTTTAATGTTTGAATGACTTCCGGATTTGTGGACGCATATACACCTGTTGAATTCTGTTTATCCAAACTTTCATACCACTGCTCTGTAAGGACTTTCGCTTTGTTTAACAAAAATGAGTGCAATTCTTCATTTCTATGCATACGTACATCTCCTCTTAGTAGCCTTTAGAATAATCAACCAAATTGATAGGGGGCAGTTTCCCTTCTAAATAGTGCACGAGATTAGGCAGGAAGATATCTTCTATGACCCTTTTTGTATAGTGCTCCGTTGAACCTGAAGTATGAGGTGTGATGATGACATTTTCCATTTCCCACAAAGGACTAGTTTCTTCAAGCGGTTCTTTCATAAATACATCCAGTCCTGCTCCGGCTATTTCTCCAGTCTGCAATGCTTCCACAAGCTCATCTTCCTTTACGATTTCGCCTCTGCCGATATTGATGATGAAGGAGGAATTCTTCATTAACCTAAATTCCTTTTCTCCAAAAATTTGGTTGGTAAGCGGGGTCAATGGTAGCGTGATTACTACATAATCGCACTCGGGGAGTACATGGTGAAGTTCTTCAGGAGTAAACATGCTATCCACGTTTTCTGCCTCTTTACCGGAATTCCTTACGCCGAGTACTCTCATTCCAAACGCCTTGGCAATCTTTGCTGTTTCTTTCCCGATTTCCCCGACGCCTATGATTCCTATTGTCTTCCCGTGCATCTCGAGGTTCATATGGGCATGGTGCCAATTCTTTTCCTGTTGATTTTTTACATACGTATGTATTTTTCTAGTAAGTCCAAGCATCAGACCAATAATGGTTTCCGAGATGGGATATGCATGTACACCATTCGCGCTTGTCAGTGCTATTTCTTTAGAAGCAAGCTTTTCAAGAGGCATCGTGTTCACCCCGGCACTCCAGGCTTGTACCCAACGGAGCTCAGAGCTCTCTCGAAGGGACAGCTCCTCAAGATCCTTCTTCCAACCCGCTATAACTTCCGCCTTATTGGCATAGGGTGCCCAGACATCCTTTTTCTTACCTACAATCAGTTCCCAATCAGGAGCCGTTGCTTTGATTTTTTGTGTATATTCATCGCCGATATCCTGCGTTATAACCATGATTCGCTTTTTCATGATGAATGTCCTCCATTACTAGTATTAACTATATCTTACCAAAATAGTGTAAAAGTTAGAAATAATAAGACTCTTTTTAGGGATATTTCATGAATAGTAGAAACATTGGTAGTAGGATAATTTTCACCAAGTGTGGAAGCTGGGAAAAGAGATGTAGTAAAAAAATGCAGATTTCGGATAGACTGTCCATTTATTGGACACATACCTCATAAAATTGCCCGTTCTATATTGGCATACTTATTGCATTAAAACCAGTAAGCAATTTAATAGGAGGTTATGAAATGAAGGTTGAAAATATTTGTGCACTTGTAACAGGTGGCGCATCAGGTCTTGGAGAAGCGACAGTAAGAAATATAGTAGCCAAAGGCGGAAAGGCACTTATTTTGGATCTTTCGGAAGAGCGTGGCAGAATGCTTGTGGACGAGCTTGGTAATTCGGTCCTCTACGTCAAAACGGACGTGACGAGTGAAAAGGATGTCAGAGCAGCACTAGAGCAAGGAATCGAAAAGCTTGGTTCAATAAATGCAGTCGTAAATTGCGCAGGTATTGGAGTTGCACAAAAGGTTCTCAGCCGGAAGGGAACACATCCTCTTGATCATTTTTCAAAAGTGATCTCCATCAACCTGATCGGCTCCTTCAATGTCATCCGGCTTGCAGCGGAAAGAATGGTGCTGAATGAACCGAATGCTGAGGGAGAACGGGGAGTAATCATCAATACAGCTTCCGTTGCAGCTTTTGATGGACAAATCGGACAGGCTGCCTATTCTGCTTCTAAGGGTGGCATTGTTGGGATGACTCTACCGATTGCAAGAGAGCTTGCCGCTTTCGGTATCAGGGTGATGACGATAGCACCTGGACTGTTCCATACACCGATGTTTGATTCTCTGCCGGCAGAAGCGAGGGACTCATTGGGGAAAATGGTGCCGTTCCCGCCTCGGCTTGGATATCCACAGGAATATGCCCAGCTCGTTCAAAGCATCATGGAAAATCCGATGCTGAATGGGGATACGATCCGTCTCGATGGTGCCATCCGTATGCAGCCAAAATAATTGCCGCAATGAGGGGTGGGAATCTGCTTTACTGGATTCCCGCTCTTTTTTGATTCAATTTTCTAACAATTCGCGCTGATTTCCTTTACAATGGAAGTATCCGATGGCAAAGGGGATTATTGTGATGATTCCATTAAAAGATATGATAACACCGGTCCGGTATAGAATAACGGCAGACACCTCCTTGAGACAAGCACTGGCAATAATGAGAGAGAACAAGTGGAGTCTATTGCCTGTCACCAATAAGGATCATAGGCTTGTAGGTGTTTTCACCAGATCGAGCTTATATAGAATGATTATGGAACAACTGGACTTGGAAACACCTATAAGGAACTACATAAAGGAAAACGTATCGACACTTTCCATCACTACCTCCTATTCCGAAGTGGAAAGTATCGTCCGGACGAGCGCAGTTGGTACTGGGGTGGTCGTCGATGACGCAGAGAGGGTAGTCGGACTTTTTACAAAAACTGATATGGTATTGAGCCTCTTGAAAGCGACAAGTACATTAAAAGATCAGCTTGATACGGTACTGACTAATTCAACAATCGGGGTAGTGATGACAGATGAGAATAAACAGATCATCTATGTAAACGAACGTGCTTGCATGATGACCGGGAGAAAAGCATCAGAGCTGCAATCTACTGGTCTATTATCTGTTTTTCCCGCAGCAGGACAAGCCTTGGAGAGTGGGGCTCCTTTTCATCCAATAAAAGTGGAAAGATTGAAAGCGGTACTTACCATCACAACCTATGAGAATGTCCGAAACAAAATAGGACATATTTTCCTTTTTCAGGATTTGTCTGAGATTGAAAACATTGCTACGGAACTTGAATCAGTAAAAAGCTTGAAGCTCTCCCTTCAGACAGCCATTAATCATGCGTACGACGGAATCATGATGACGGATGAAAAACAGTACATCCAAATGGTAAGTCCATCATTATTGGAGCTATTTCAAATAGAGCAGAAAGATATCCTGTTTAAAAAGGCTGATAAGGTATTCCCGCAATTTCAACTCTCAAAAGTCTATGAAAGCGAAGCAGCGGAAGTCAGCGATTTCAAAGAGATTAACGGAATAAAATACATTGTTCATCGCATCCCGATTCTCCAGGATGGCAAGGTGGTCGGTGCAATCGGGAAAATCATGTACCGGCAGTTGAATGAAGTAAGTGAGCTTTTCAAAAAGCTACAAAAAGCGGAAAACAAAGCCAACTATTATCATTCCGAATACCAGAAGGCGGAATCTGCCAGATTTACTTGGGACCATATTCTAAGCAAGGACGCCTATATGGAAAAGCTGAAGAAAAGTGCGACAAAAGCTGCAAAAGGCAGGTCTACCGTTCTGATCCGCGGGGAAAGCGGAACAGGAAAAGAATTGTTCGCACATGCAGTCCATAACAGCTCAGCCCGTAAAGAAGGGAAGTTTGTAGTGGTGAACTGCGCAGCAATACCGGAGGATCTGTTGGAATCGGAGTTTTTTGGCTATGAGGACGGGGCATTTACTGGTGCGAGGAATAAGGGGAAAATAGGGAAATTCGATCTTGCCAATGGAGGTACACTTTTCCTGGACGAAATAGGGGACATGTCTTTGAATCTTCAGGCAAAACTTCTTCGTGTACTACAGGAAAGGGAATTTTACCGGGTTGGAGGGACCAAGCGGATTCAAGTGGACGTCCGGATTATTGCCGCCACCAATAGGAACCTGGAAGAGATGGTGAAAGAGGGAACATTTCGTGAGGATCTATACTACCGTTTAAATGTGATTTCTTTTCATATTCCACCGCTCCGGGATAGAGTAGGCGATATTCATCTGTTAATCGGGAAAATGATGACAGAACTGAATGCCGCTTTAAATACGTCCATTACAGGGATGGATACTCATGCAAGAGCTGTCCTTGAAACCTATCATTGGCCTGGTAATGTCCGTGAACTTCGTAATGTCATGGAAAGGGCGATGACATTTGCGGAGCATGGCAAAATCCAACTTGAGGATCTTCCGGAATATATGGTGGTAAAGCGGCGTGAGAAACACGTAGCCTCCTATTGGCCGGAAGTGAAAATGGCTGAAAGCGCAGAAAGGAATGCCATCGAAAATGCGCTCGAAAAGACAAACGGAAACAAAGCGAAGGCTGCTCGTATATTGGGGATAAGCAGATCTGGGCTATATGAGAAAATAAAGAAGTATCAATTGGTAAGATGAAGGAACGAGCAGTCCGATAATCTTTAGAATCATGAAAGAAGTGTCCATTTTGCGGACACTTCTTTTAATTATAATTAATTAAGGCTTATTCACCAGTGTTTTGAATATTGGCACAATTATTGCATGGTGATTATTAACACCCATTAAAGGAGGATGAAAGATGAACATTGGAATGTATTTATCGCAAAATGCCAGAAAGGTACCTGAAAAACTTGCAATAAGCTGTGAGGACAGGTCCTATACGTACAATCAGTTTAATAGGGAAGTAAACAGGCTCGCAAATGGATTACTTGATACCGGACTGACCAAAGGTGACAAAATTGCTTTCATGATGAAGAATTCCGATCACTTTGTTTTCTCTTATTTTGCAGGAGCAAAAATAGGAGCAGTAATCGTACCCATGAATTTTCGCTTAACCTCTTCGGAATTAAGTTATATCCTGGAACAGTCTGAAGCGAAAACGGTTATTTGTGACTGTGAATTTGAAGAGGTTATCCAAAAGGCGATGGAAGGTTCCTCTGTCCAAAAGGTGGTGGTCGTGGGAACACCAAAAATTCCTGTGCACCGCTCCTACCATGAAATCCTCTCTGAAAATGAACAGGATCCGGAAATCGAAGTCATGGAAACAGATGATCTGGAAATTCTCTATACATCAGGAACGACAGGCCGTCCTAAAGGCGCATTATTCGACCATCGCCGAATATTCAATGTAGGCTTATCGATGATGATCAGTATGGGAATCAATCAACAAGAGCGTTTTCTACATATTGCACCGCTTTTCCATTCTGCTCAACTGAATCTTTTTCTAGTATCCGGAGTGGTCCTGGGAGCGACCCATTATATTCACAGGGATTTCCATCCGGTCCATACGCTTCAAGCGATACAGGAGCATAGGATAACCCATTTTTTTGGAGTCCCTGCCATGTTCAACTTCCTCCTGCAGGTTCCAAATGCGGGTGAGTATGATTTGTCATCCATTAAACGTTGTGGATATGGTGCTGCACCAATGGCACCGGAACTCGTAAAAAAGAGCATGAACCTCTTTAAGAATGATCAATTCTACAATCTCTGCGGCCTGACAGAAGCGGGACCAAATGGAATATTGCTGGATCCAAATGGCCATAAAAACCACCTCGGGAAAAACGGCAAGCCTTCTTTCCTGACAGAAGCGAGGGTGGTTGATGAATCCGGGAGAGAAATTGCGCCAGGTGCGGTCGGTGAATTTGTCCTTCGGGGTGAATCCATCATGAAAGAGTATTATAGAAAGCCAGAAGAAACGAAAGCAACGCTAAAAGATGGCTGGCTTTATACAGGAGATTTGGCCACGGTTGACGAAGAAGGTAATATCACCTTGGTGGACCGCAAAAAAGATATGATCATCTCTGGCGGCGAAAATGTTTATTCCATTGAAGTGGAAGAGGTTCTATATGAGCACCCTCAGGTTTTGGAGGCAGCAATTATCGGATTACCTGATGAAGTATGGGGGGAAGCGGTATGTGCTGTAGTCGTCACTCATAAGGACCAGGTGGTAAATGAAGAGGAACTGAAGCAGTTCTGCCGCCAGAAGCTCGCAGGCTACAAGGTACCGAGAAGGATTTTTATCGAAGAGGCACTTCCCCGAAATGCATCTGGGAAAATACTGAAATATCAGCTTCGTCAGCAACTAAATAAAGTGAAGGCTTAGAGGTGGTAAAATGAAATCGCTTTCAACAAAAGAGGAAAAGATGAAGCATCCATACTTGACGGAGGAGCATCATTCATTTCGCAAGTCTTTAAGAAAGTTTCTGGAAAAAGAAGCGCATCCCTACTATGACGAATGGGAAGAAAACAGAATCATTCCCAGGTCTTTTTGGGAGAAGATGGGTGAACAGGGGTATCTATGCCCCGATATCGAAGAGAAGTATGGAGGCAGTGAAACGGACTGGGGCTATTCAGTTGTGATTGACGAAGAGCTGGAACGAGTCGGTACAGGCTTGATCGGAATTGCGCTTCATAACGACATTGTTGTTCCGTATCTTACTTCTTTCGGAACGGATGAGCAAAAGAAGCGCTGGCTGCCCTCTTGCGTAACAGGTAAAACCATTACTGCAATCGCCATGACCGAGCCGGGAACGGGATCAGATCTGGCGAACATCAAGACGACAGCAAGGCTCGAAGGCGATCATTATGTCGTAAACGGAGCAAAGACCTTTATCACGAACGGTATCCATGCTGACCTCGTAATCGTTGCATGCAAAACGGATACAGAGATCCGGCCAAAGCATAAAGGTGTCAGTCTGCTTGTTATCGAGAGGGGACATCCCGGCTTCAGCAGGGGAAGGAAGCTGGATAAAGTCGGGTTGCATTGCCAGGATACTGCAGAATTATATTTCGAAGATTGCAAGGTCCCAAAAGAGAATCTCTTGGGTGAAGAAGGAAAAGGTTTTCTATATTTGATGGAAAAGCTGCAACAGGAGCGTCTTCTTGTTGCGATTGGTGCCCAGATTGCCTCTGAGGAGATGCTGCAGACCACGATTGATTATGTCAAAAGCAGGGAGGCATTCGGGAAGCCTGTCAGCCAGTTCCAGAACACCCAATTCAAGATTGCGGAAATGGCGACTGACGTCGAAATGGGCAGGGTATTTCTGGATAGATTAATCGGGGAGCATATGCTTGGGGAAAATGTCGTGACAAAAGTCTCCATGGCAAAATGGAAGCTGACGGAAATCGCCCGCAATATTGCCACACAATGCATGCAGCTTCATGGAGGGTATGGCTATATGGAAGAATACAAGATTGCAAGAAGATACCGTGATATTCCTGTAGCGAGCATCTATGCCGGCACGAATGACATTATGAAAACAATCATTGCAAAAAATCTTGGACTATAAAGAAGGGAAGTTATACAACATGAGAGAAGTGGTCATTGTCGAAGGGGTACGCTCCCCGGTAGGAAGAAGAAACGGACTATTAAAGGATATGAGACCGGACGATTTAGCCGGTGAAGTTTTGAAGGAACTGGTTAACAGAGCAGGTATAGATGCCGGAATGGTCGAGGATGTCATTCTGGGCTGTGTGACGCAATCCGGGGAACAGGCTGGGGATATAGCAAGGGTCGCTTCCCTTATTGCCGGTTTTCCGATTGAGGTGCCTGGCACCACCCTTGACCGACAATGCGGATCCAGCCAGCAGGCTGTCCATTTTGCTGCCCAGGCGATTTTGGCAGGGGACATGGATATTGTGATCGCGGGCGGCGTGGAAAATATGTCACGTGTGCCGATGGGATCCAACTATCAGAAGGCACCATTCAGTGACAAGCTGACTGAACGCTATGAAATGATCAACCAGGGATTGTCAGCAGAACGAATTGCCGAAAACTACGGATTTACTAGGGAAGAGTTGGACAGGTTTTCCTTTGAGAGTCATCAGAAGGCGTTAAAAGCGCAAAGGAAGGGCTATTTTGATAAAGAAATCATGCCTTTGGAGGTGACTCTGCCTGATGGGACGACCACTCTAATGAAGGAGGATTCCGGTCCGAGGGCTGAAACTTCAGTCGAAGCACTTGGTGGGCTAAAAACAGTCTTCAAAGAGGATGGTGTGATCCATGCCGGGAATGCAAGTCAAATCAGTGACGGTGCAGCAGCACTTCTCCTCATGACAAAAGAAAAGGCATTGGGGCTTGGTCTGAAGCCGCGATTCAAAGTCCATACGAGAGTAGTGGTCGGTTCGGACCCGACATTGATGCTGACAGGGCCAATTCCTGCCACAGAAAAGGTTCTGGAGAAGTCCGGGCTCTCGCTTGAAGATATCGACATTTTTGAAGTGAATGAGGCATTTGCTCCTGTACCAATGGCATGGCTGAAGGAAACAGGGGCAGATCCCGCTAAGCTGAATCCGAATGGAGGTGCGATTGCCCTAGGTCACCCTCTTGGAGCAAGCGGGGCCAGAATCATGGTCAGCATGATGCATGAACTTGAGCGGACAGGCGGTAGATATGGGCTGCAAACGATGTGTGAAGGTCATGGGATGGCGAACGCGACGATCATTGAACGGTTAACGTAAACTACAAGGTTCAGGAGGAGAAAGATGTCTATTACCATAGCAAAAATCTTTGATCTTGCCGTACAAAAGTTTCCGGATAAAGAAGCGTTATACGATGTAAGGAAGAATGTCCGTCTAACCTATAAAGAATGGGAATATGAAGTGAACAAACTGGCCAATGCGTTTTTACAGGCAGGTGTGAAAAAAGGGGATAGGGTATCCACTTTTCTTTTTAACACGGAAGAACTGGCTTCAACCATGCTCGCTTGTGCAAAAATCGACGCTGTCTTCAACCCGATCAATTTTCGGCTTGGAGCGGAAGAGGTTGCTTACATTCTAGAGGATGCACATCCGAAAATCGTGGTGATGGAGCAGGCGCTTGAGCATGTAGTTTCCCAGATTACCAATCGCTTTGGAGAGATCAGCTTCTGGAAAATTGACGGGGAACCGGCAAGCTATGCCGCAAGCTATCAGGAAAAGGTAGCTGCAGCTCCAGATCGAGTGGTGGAATCAGATGTCCAGGAAAATGACATCTATGCCATCATGTACACAAGCGGTACGACAGGGAGACCAAAGGGTGTCATCCACCTTCATCGTGAAATGGCGGAGCAGAGCTTGATTGTGATTTCGGCAACCAGACTAGAATCTTTTGATGTTGGTCTCGTGACAGCACCGATGTTTCATTGTGCCGAGCTGCATTGTGCGGTGATACCAAGAATACAAGTAGGGGCAAGCAATGTCATCCTTCATCATTTTGAACCCAAAAAAGTGCTGCAGCTGATCCAGGAGGAAAATGTGACGAAGTTCTTCGCTGCGCCGACCATGTGGAACATGCTCCTACAGGAAAACCTGAATGACTATAACTTGAAGAGCCTGAAGCTTGGGTTATACGGGGCAGCACCGATGGCGCCTGCACTTGTACGCGCCTGCCACGAGCAATTGGGCATTTCACTTGTACAAGCTTACGGAATGACGGAAATGGGCCCTGCCATCACCTTTTTATCAGAAAAGGATCAGCTGACAAAGGCAGGTTCAGCAGGTCAGGCGTGCTTGAACCATGAAATCCGTATAGTAAGACCGAATGAAAATGGTCCATCAGACCCTGATGATGTGGTACAGGCAGGGGAGGCAGGGGAGATCATTGTCAAAGGACCTTGTATGATGAAGGGCTACTTCAACAGGGAGGAAGCAACACAAAACGCCATGTATAAAGGGTGGTATCACTCTGGGGATATCGGTTATCTCGATAAGGAAGGTTATCTATGGGTGAAAGACCGCGTGGATGACATGATCATCAGCGGCGGGGAGAATATCTATCCCCGTGAGGTAGAGGATGTCCTATATGAACATAAGGGAATTCTCGACATTGCGGTGGTCGGTCTGCCTGATGACAGGTGGGGTGAAACCGTCACGGCGTTTGTGGTGAAGAAAGATCCTACACTGACTGAAGAGGAATTGGATCAATGGTGTCAGAGCAGCTCCAGGCTCGCCCGATATAAGCGTCCCAGAAAATATATGTTTGTCGATGCGCTTCCCCGAAATGCAAGCGGAAAAATCCAAAAGTTTGTTCTGAGAAAACAGATGGAGGAAGTCTTCACGGGAGAAAAAACTTCTACATGATAGAGGGGTTGCTTGAAGGAATCAGAGTTGTTGATTTTACCAACTACCTTCCAGGACCTTTTGCATCTCAGCGATTGTCGGAGCTCGGAGCGGAAATCATCAAGATCGAGTCCGTGCAGGGTGATCCGGCCCGTCACACCGGATTGAAAAGGGAAGGGACGGGCATTGTCTACCTGGCAAACAACCGGGGAAAAAGAGCATTTCGATAGATCTTAAAAAGGAAGTATCCCTGGATTCAATAATGGGATTGATTGATAGTTCTGACGTTGTGATGGAGAGCTATCGGCCTGGTGTGATGAAAAAATTAGGGCTCGACTATGAATCTATCAAAAAGAGAAACAAGAATATCGTTTATTGTTCCATTACTGGGTATGGAGCTGGTGGCGAATGGAGTCGTCTAGGCAGCCATGACCTGAACTATTTGGCTTTGAGCGGGGTATTGGCCCAGTTGAAGGATGAATCCGGTAAACCCATTCATCCCTCCATTACCATAGCCGACTATTTTGGCAGTTTTGCTGCATGCGAACGAATTCTTGCTGCACTTCTATCAAAGATAAGGACCGGCAATGGCAGCTACCATTGCATCTCCATTACAGATGTGATGGCATCCCTGATGGGAAATCATTTGGCTATCCATGAGGCGATAGGGGAGTCAAGAGGCATAACTCAACTTAATGGGGAAATCTTATGCTATGGAATCTATGAAACGAAGGATGGAAGATTTATCACACTCGGTGCGTTGGAGCCGAAGTTCTGGGTCAACTTTTGTGATGCTGTCGACAGGCAGGAGTGGAAAACAGCTCAATTCTCGGTCCAAAGAGATAGCAATCCTGTTTTTTTGGCTCTGAAAAAACTGTTCCAGAGCAAAACCTTTCAGGAGTGGATTGAGTTTGGTAGACAGGTTGATTGTTGTATAGCGCCAGTTTTGGAAGTTGGGGAACTGGAAGCCTTCCCTTATTTTCAGGAAAAGGGAATCGTGTACAGAAATGAAGAAGGGCATCTCGAAGTGAGTATGCATGATGGTTCCGTAAAGGATAAAGGCAAGCCGCCAAGTCTCGGAGAGCATAATAGTCTGCTTGATTCAGAGGTTCGGCAATGAAAACCGGTTCAGTAAAACTGCAATCTATAAAAAGTGAATGAGGAAGGGGTAATGCAAAATGATGAATGTACCTATGACTGTCAGTTCGCTACTAGAAAGAGCAGAAAAGTTTTTTCCGAATAAAGAGGTGGTTTCCCGCACTCTCTCAGGTATCGAGCGCTTTTCCTACAGGAAGATAGGGGAGCGGACAAGAAGACTCTCGAGTGCACTTGAGAAATTAGGTGTGCACAGAGGCGATAGAGTCGGGACGTTTGCATGGAACCATCATCGTCACCTTGAAACCTATTTCGGGATACCGGGTATGGGTGCTGTGCTGCATACAATAAATATTCGTTTGGCACCGGAGCATATCTCCTATATTGTGAACCATGCCGAGGATGTGGTACTCCTTGTGGATGAAGACCTCCTGCCGCTGGTGGAACGGGTCAAGGACCAACTTGACACGGTAAAAGCGTTCATCATTATGACAGATAAAGAAGAGCTCCCGGAAACAAGCCTGCATCCTGTGTTTTCCTATGAGGATCTATTGGAGGAAGGCGACCCGAACTATTCCTTTGTAAAAGATATCGATGAGAATGATCCTGCCGGTATGTGCTATACCTCAGCAACGACCGGAAATCCAAAAGGTGTCGTCTATTCCCATCGATCCCTTGTACTCCATAGCTTTGCACTTGGACTGGCTGACACTGCGGGTCTATCTGAATATGATACATGCATGCCGGTGGTGCCAATGTTCCACGCGAACGCATGGGGCCTACCATTTGCAGCCACCTGGTTCGGGACGACGCAGGTTCTGCCTGGTCCACAGTTTACACCACAGCTGCTTGCGGAACTTATTGAGCAGGAGAATATCACGCTCACTGCAGGGGTGCCGACCATCTGGCTGGGCCTTTTAAATGAATTGGAAAAAGGGACATACGATACCTCAAGTCTTCGAGCCATTCTATGTGGCGGGTCAGCCGCTCCAAGAGGAATGATCAAGGCCTTTGAAACAAAATATGGCATCCCGTTCCTTCATGCATATGGAATGACGGAGACGACCCCTCTGGCGACGGTCTCCCGTCTGAAGAGCCATCAGACCGATCTTGATGAAGAAAAGATGCTTGATATCCGATCCATGCAGGGGTTACTTGTTCCGGGATTGGACATGAAGGTAATCGGGCCGGACGGGGAAGTGAAATGGGATGGACAGGAAATGGGTGAGCTTTGTCTGCGGGGACCATGGATTGCAGACGAGTATTACAAGGATGAAAGATCCAAGGATGCCTTCAGGGATGGATGGCTCCATACCGGTGATGTCGTCACCATTGATCCGGAAGGCGTCGTGAAAATAGTCGATCGTACCAAGGATCTGATAAAAAGTGGGGGAGAATGGATCTCTTCCGTGGATCTTGAGAATGCAATAATGGCACACGATGCTGTCTTTGAAGCAAGCGTTGTGGCGGTTCCCCATGATGAATGGCAGGAAAGGCCAGTCGCATGTGTGGTTCTGAAGGAAGCGTATAAAGGCAAAGTGGAGAAGCAGGAAATCCTGGACTTCATCGCACCACAGTTCGCCAAATGGTGGCTTCCGGATGAAGTGATCTTTATGGAGGAGATTCCGAAAACCTCTGTAGGGAAATTCCTGAAGCGGGCGCTTCGGGATGTGGTGACAAAGGAAATGAGCGGAGCGGTGGAATAGGGTTTTTACTTGTAGCGGGCTTCCGATTTTGGGAGGCTCGCTTTTTTGTTGGTCACAGGGGGATGAAAGGGTAGGGTTTACGAGTGCACTGGTTTACGGGTGTAGGGGCCTCGGGAATTGTCGATTTTTGCGTTTTATCGATATCTGATCCATTTTTGTGGATATATGGAATTTTCCATTGATATATTTATATTTTCGTTGATATCGTGGTCGAATTCATTGATATATCAAAATTTTCGTGGATATCAGGATTCTCCCAAGGTTTTTCAGGATGGATTTTAAAGAGAATATGACCATTTTCTTGATGTACCTCAAAAATGAGATGAAATACCCCTATAAATACCGGGAATTCCAACAATTGTATCTTGTAAAGTGATAATATGATAGATGCAAACTATCAAATTATACCTAAGTGAATATGTACATAAGTGAATCAAAAAAAATGTCTTGGAAAGGACAGTACCTATATGAATAAAAGAGTTGTACTAGCTGGGGGAACAGGCTTTATTGGGAAATATCTGGAGAATGAATTTCTGCAAAAAGGCTATGAAGTGAAGATTATCTCCAGACAGCCACAGCATATATCCTGGAATGACAAAAAAGGAATTATAGATGCCTTAGAGGGAGCGGAGATGCTGATTAATCTTGCTGGAAAGTCCGTTGATTGCCGCTACAATGATCATAATAAAAAGGTGATCATGGATTCAAGAACGAAAACGACTGAAATACTTGGAAAAGCCATACTTGAAGCTATACAGCCCCCTGAATTATGGATCAATTCCAGCACGGCAACGATTTATAGACATGCAGAGGATAGGCCGATGACGGAGGAAAGCGGGGATATCGGAACAGGTTTCTCGGTGGATGTAGCGAAGGCCTGGGAAGAGAGCCTATTCCAGTTTCAGCTTCCAAAAACCAGAAAAATAGCGCTAAGGATTGCCATCGTGCTGGGGAAAGATGGCGGTGTTATGATACCGTTCAAGAACCTGGTAAAATTCGGGTTGGGCGGAGTACAAGGGCACGGAAGCCAGATGTTCAGCTGGATACATATCGAGGATGTCCATCAAATTATCCTTTTCCTCCAAAAGCGAAAAGATCTTAGCGGAGTATTTAACTGCGCAGCTCCAAATCCCATTTCAAACCGGGAGTTCATGGCTTCGCTACGGCAAAAAATGAATCGGAGAATCGGTCTGCCTTCCCCGGAATGGCTGCTTGAAATAGGGGCAGTTGTCATAAGGACTGAAACCGAATTGATCTTAAAGAGCAGATGGGTGATACCAAAGAGGCTGGAGCAGGCGGGCTATACCTTCCAGTATGAAAAGATCAATGAAGCATTGGAGGAAATTATCAAAAGCTAATATCGAGTGGTTATCCCTCTTTGTGGAAGATATGATAGAGCAGTATAAACGGAACAACTTCCATCATAGACCCTGATTCGTTTTAATTTATGGTTAAAGGGGAATGTTCCCTATAGACAGAAGGGAGCAGATTATGATGACATTATCAAAAAATGAAATTAGTACAATGAAGCAGAAGCTGATCACAATGAAAAAGAGTATAGAGGAAAAACAGGATAATAGCTTGCTGGACGAGTCCATGAGGGAATCGACCGGTGATATCACAACCGGTATCGGCAATCATCTTGCAGAAGGAAATGCCGAGCGTGTCGACCGGGAACAGGAACAAACCTTTGAACAGATTGATGAAAAGGTTCTTGGAGAAATTGATGATGCCTTAGATCGGATCGAAGAAGGTTCTTATGGTGTTTGCGTTGATACAGGAGAAGAGATTCCTTATGAACGTTTGGAAGCATTGCCGTATGCAAAAAGGACTGCAGAAGCGCAGGAGAAGTTCGATAAAGGATATTGATTTCCAATGAAAAACCACCCTTAATAAAAGTATAAGGGTGGTTTTTCTATTTTCTGGAAGTGTAATTAATAATTCCTTTCAATGACAAAATTGGCCATATCTCCACGAAAAATTGTCTTCGAATATTCTATGACACTATCATCTTCTAGATAGGCATACGTTTCCAGCGAAAAGCAGGGAGATCCAACTGGGATATTTAGCATCTCGTGCATTTCCTTGGATGCAGCCACGATCTCCAAGTACTCCACTGTTTTCTTAATATGAGCATCATATTCTTTCTGCAAAAGACTGTATAAGGAATTTTCACAAGCCTTCATGTTAAGTCCTGGTGTCTTTCTCCAAGGAAGATATGCAACTTCGTATTGCAGAGGCTCCTCATTTACTTCCCTGATCCTGACTAATTTGTTAACTGGATCTCCTTTTTCAAGTTCAAAGATTTCCCCGAGGAAAGAATCTGCTTGAATTACATCCAGGCATACAACTTTTATCGAGGGGTTTTTTCCCTGCATCGCTACTTGTTCAGAGAAGTTCTCCACTGTTGAAGTAAGCTTCTGTTTGACTTTTTTTCCAGCAACAAATGTTCCGCTCCCTTGTTGCTTATATACATAGCCTTCCAAAGCCAGTTGCTGAAGGGACGTCCTAACCGTTGTCCGGCTGACCCCGAATTTTTCACAAAATTCCGCTTCAGTAGGCAATTTGGTGTCTGGCATATATTCACCGGATTGGATAAGCTTCAGTATCATCTCTTTAACTTTAATATGTAAAGCATTCTCGTCTTTTGACATGACCATACAACCTCCTAAAGATAGATTAATGACAAAACATGTAAATTGTCAAATATTTTAAAAAATTATTTGTTATAACAAATAATATTTGTATTGATTTAGCATATAATTATTATTACAATTATAGTACAACAACTAAGAGACCTCTGTAAATGCAAGATAATATGGGAGAAGAGGGGGAAATGCCATAGAGATTAAAATTGTATCGCATAAGTGGGTAGAGCATGATATTTTAAAAGAAAGATTCATAAAAAACAATTTGTAACCGCTTACTTGGATGGGGGAGAATCTATGAATATTCTATTATGTTGTTCTGCTGGCATGTCTACGAGTCTATTAGTCAGCAAAATGGAAAAAAGCGCAATCTCCAAAGGGATAGAATGCAAGATTTGGGCTGTGGGAAGCACAGAAGTAAAGAATCATCTCAATCAAGCGGATGTTCTACTGTTGGGACCCCAGGTTCGATATCTGGTAAACCAATTGAAGAATGAGGTAAATGGAAGGATTCCTGTAGAAGCGATTAATCCCATGCACTACGGATTGTGCAATGGAGAAGAAGTTCTGAACCGTGCAATTGCATTAGCAAAGGGGGAATAGGGCTGTGAAAGATTTTCTTGAAAAATATATTATGCCAACAGCTGTGAAGTTCGGTAACAATCGTCACCTATTGGCCGTCAGGGACGCTTTGATAGGTATGATCGCCATTACCATGATCGGTTCCTTTGCCGTTCTATTGAATAATCTGGGATCCATTATCAAACCGTATGGAAAAATGATGGAGAGCATTTTCGGTCCAACATGGACGACTTTGGGTGGTGACATTTGGTGGGGAACCTTTGCATTTATGACGATTTTTGCGGTATTTGGCATATCTCATAAGCTTGCAAAATCTTATGGAGATGATGGATTTGAAGCAATGCTCATCTCAGCTGCTTGCTTTTTCCTCCTGATTCCGCAAGTGGCAAACGTACCTGAAACAGAAGGAGCTTGGGGATTTATTGGATGGGGATATTTCAATTCAACTGCCCTTTTTACTGGTATTATTGTCGCATTGGCGGCTACAGAGGTTTTCATTCGATTAACGAGAGTAAAAGCCTTTATCATCCGTTTGCCGGAAGGGGTTCCACCAGCAGTTGCAGGGGCATTTGCCAAACTAATACCAGGGATGCTTACGATTTTAAGTTTCGGAATATTCGGATTACTATTCAGGATGCTTTCGGATGGTAAGCCATTAAACGACTGGCTTAATACTGTTTTGGTAGCTCCATTGACTAGTGCTGCCGATTCCCTCTTCTTTGCAATACTGATTGTTCTTCTGGTACATGTATTCTGGGCAGTAGGTCTCCACGGTCCGAATATCCTGGGAGGCATCACTACACCACTTTTCACGTCACTTGGAACAAAGAATACGGACTTGTATGCAATGGGAGTGACGGATTTAGATAAGTACGCCATCCTCGCAGGCCCGTTCCTTGATGCGTTTGTCTACCTCGGTGGATCGGGAGCAACCTTGGGACTGATCATTGCCATGTTTTTGGCAGCGAGAAAAAGGCATAAGCAGCTGCTAGCCTTGGGGACACCACCTGGGGTATTTCAAATCAATGAACCTTTACTTTTCGGATTGCCGATTGTATTGAATCCGCTATGGTTGATTCCGTTCATTACAGCTCCAGTAATCATGACAATTGTTGCATATACGGCAATAAAAATCGGATGGGTCTACCCGGTTGTTACTGCAAGCATCCCGTGGGTGACTCCTGCCGGTATTGGTGGCTATTTGGCAACTGGTGGTCATATTTCGGGAGCGGTTCTGGCCCTTGTCAACCTGGCGATATCCATTGCCATATACCTGCCTTTTGTGTATATCAACGCTAGAATAGATGAGAAAAAGCTGCAAAATAAAATTGATGTTAATGTAGGGAGTCATATTGATGCATAAAGAAAAACTATACGATATATCCTTCCAATTGATACTTTACAGCGGTAATGCCAGAAGTATGGCGATGGAAGCCCTCCAGGAAGCGAAAAAGGGGAACGTCGACCGTTCCAGGAGTCTTTTGGAAGATGCGGATAAAGAGTTTCTGCAAGCGCATCGCTATCAAACGGAACTGATTCAAGCGGAGGCAGGTGGGGACCATTATGATGTTCCCATCCTGCTTGTCCATGCACAGGACCATTTGATGAACGCTTTGACGGTGAAGGATTTAGTAAGGGAGTTTATTGATCTATACGATAAGCTTCATGAGAGAGGATAGTTGCAATGAAAAGTAAGGGATTGAAAATCGTTACAATAGGCGGGGGTTCCAGCTATACTCCGGAACTGATAGAAGGGTTTATCAAACGCTTTGAGGAATTGCCGGTAAAGGAAATCTGGCTGGTGGACATCGAAGAGGGAAAAGAGAAGCTGGATATTGTCGGAAACCTGGCGAAACGGATGGTTCAAAAGGCTGGGGTGCCAATTGATATCCATTTGACATTAGATCGCAGAATGGCACTTAAAGACGCAGACTTTGTGACCACCCAATTCCGGGTAGGCTTATTGGAGGCCAGAGCAAAGGATGAGCGAATTCCGTTGAAGTACGGGGTTTTGGGTCAGGAAACAAATGGTCCTGGGGGTTTTTTTAAAGCCTTGCGCACCATTCCTGTAATTCTCGAAATCTGCAAGGAAATGGAGGAGCTCTGCCCGGATGCTTGGCTCATCAATTTTACCAATCCAGCAGGAATGATTACGGAAGCGGTAATCCGGAACACAAACATCAAGAGAGTGGTGGGTTTGTGCAATGTGCCGATCGGGATGGAAATGGGGGCTGCAAAGCTTCTTGATGTGGAGCACTCCAGGGTTAGAATTGATTTTGCTGGGCTAAATCATTTGGTATATGGACTGGATGTATTTGTAGATGGAATAAGTGTGAAGGAAAAGTTAATCAAGCTGCTTTCGAATCCGGACAAATCGGTGACAATGAAGAATATCCATGCAATGGGATGGGAGCCGGAATTTCTTAAAGCACTCAATCTCTTTCCATGTCCTTATCATGCATACTATTATAAAACCAGAGAAATGGTAGAGAAAGAGATTCAAGCATCCAAAGAAGACGGTACCAGAGCGGAAGTTGTGAAAAAGCTGGAGGATGCCCTGTTTGAACTCTATAAAAATCCAACGCTTACCGAAAAGCCACTGCAGCTTGAGCAACGAGGAGGAGCGTATTACAGCGATGCTGCATGCAGGCTGATCCATTCCATCTACACTGATAAAAAGGATATTCAGCCGGTTAACATAAAGAACGATGGGGCAATAAAAGGGATTCCTCACAACTCAGCAGTGGAAATCAGCTGCATCATCACAAAGGATGGCCCAAAGCCTATTGCTGTAGGGGAGCTGCCGGTACCAGTCCAAGGGCTGATACAATCAATTAAATCGTTTGAAAGGATTACAATTGAGGCAGCCATCACCGGAAACTATGAAACTGCGCTCTTGGCATTAACAATTAATCCTCTAGTAGGGTCGGACAAAATTGCCAAAAAGATTTTGGATGAAATGCTGGAAGCACATAAAGTTTATCTGCCGAATTTCTTTAACAGGGAAAATATCATCCTTTCAAGTTAAAAGGAGAAGGGGGGAGGATTTGATACGCCTAATAGTCAATGCTGATGATTTTGGATTGTGTCGCGGGGTTAACTACGGAATAATGGACTCTCACCTATACGGAATTGTAAACTCCACTACAATGATGATGAACACCCCGGGAACAGAGCATGCCATAGCCCTGGCAAAACAGACCCCTTCCCTGAAGGTAGGCATTCATCTGGTCTTGACTTGCGGTAAACCACTATCCGGTAACGTTCCATCACTGGTAGGGAAGGAAGGAGCTTTCCATCCGTTACCCCATGCTATGCAAAACAAGGATCTTCTTGATTTGGAAGAAGTGGAAAAGGAATGGACAGCACAGATTGAAAAGTTCCTTCAGACAGGTCTAAAGCCCACTCATATGGACAGCCATCATCACATCCATACATGGGAAGACCTTTTGCCGGTTGTCCAACGGCTATCCATCACTTATGGGCTGCCTGTCCGAGCTAATGGACATGAACAATTAAGAGGTGTGCCTGCCTTTACCGACAGTTGTTTGCTGGATTTTTACGGAGATGGAGTCAGAGAGGATTATTTTAAGAAGTTGCCAAAAAAAGTGGGACCAGATACTACAGTGGAGGTAATGTGTCATCCAGCTTATGTGGATTCATACCTGATGAAGGAATCCTCCTATAATCTTCACCGATTGAAGGAATTGGAAATTTTGATTCAGACAAAACTGTCAGAGGCAATCGAGCTTGGATAAGAAGTAGGGAGGGCTGGTCATTACTAAGCCCTCTTTATCATGCGAAAAATATCTTGACATTATTTTCTATATCCTCTACATTTTAATTAAACAGTGGTCAATTAAATGGAGGGGCTTTTATGTCACCAAGAAAATCTGTCGCACAAGAGCTTACCCAGGAGAAAATCATGATAGCTGCACGGGAACTTTTCACAAGCAAGGGCTACCAGCATGTCTCTATGAGGCAGATAGCTACGTCACTCGGTTATAGCCATGGAGCCCTATACTATCATTTTAAGAATAAAGCGGAACTGTTTTATGCAATGATCGAAAATGATTTTAAATGGTTGGATCAGTGGCTTGATAAAGTTTTAGCAACTGATCTGACAAACGAAGAGAAAATTCGTGAAGTACTGTTGAAGTTCATTCAATTCGGTCTTGAGAACAAAAGTCATTATGAAATGATGTTTATGGTGGGGGACGAGGATGTTCGCAACTATATCAATACTGGTCCGAATAAATCCTATGAGAAATTTGCATATTCGCTTGTCACATTGAGTAATCATAGGATATCCATTCAAAAAACTTGGTCCGTTTTTCTATCCTTACATGGCTTTGTCAGTCATTATTGCAGATGTGAGGAAAGCTTCCAGGATGTGGAGCTGTTAGCAAAAGGGCATGTAGATTTTATCCTGAAATCCTTGGGGTAATAATTTTTGTCATTATTTGACCGGTGGTTAATTAAAGGGGAGGGATTTGATTATGAAAAAAGCGTTAGTAATTGGTGCATCAGGTGGAATGGGGTATGCAATCGTTAAGGAATTAGTCAGTCGAGGTATAGAGGCTGTAGCTTTTGCAAGAGGTGGGGGAAAACTGGGGGAATTATTTGGAGAAGAAGAATTAGTGACGATTCAGGCAGGGGATGCTGGGAATACCCAACAATTAATAGATGCTGCCCAAGGTTGTGACGTCATCTTTCATGCACTGAATATCCCTTACTCACAATGGAAAGAAAAGTTACTTCCAATCGTAAAGAATATTCTAAAAGCTGCCGAAATGACTGGAGCAAAGCTTGCGGTTGTCGATAACATCTATGCTTATGGAAAAAGCAATGCAAAATTATTAACAGAGGGAACAAAGAAAAGACCTCATACGAAAAAAGGTAAAATCCGTTTAGAAATGGAACAACTGATTTTCAATTCAGAGGTACCTGCTTTCATTGCACACTTTCCAGATTTCTATGGTCCTAATGCAACCAATACCTACATGCATTATACGCTGGACCAAATTGTATCGAAAAATAAAGCGGGATATGTAGGTCCGAAAACTATTGCAAGAGAATTCCTCCTCACCACTGATGGAGCCAAAGCAATGGTTACTTTGGCGCTCCACCCGAATGCTTACGGACAGAGCTGGAACATTCCTGCAAACAGGACCATTACAGGTAATGAACTGGAACTATTGATAAAAAATGAACTGGGAGAGAAAAAGTCCCTCTACTCCATTTCAAAACCGATGTTTGCTTTTTTCAGCCTGTTTGCCGGTAAGGACATGAGAGAGGGATTGGAGATGCAGTACATTGCAAATGAGGAAACAATCCTTTCTGGATCGAAATATGAGAACAAAATAGGACCCCTCCCCCGGACTTCATACGAAGATGGGCTGAAGGAGACCATCCAATACATGAAAAGTGGGCAGAGATGACCTGTGGAAAATGAAGAGGCTGAGAATGGAATTCTAGTCCTATTGCATGCCTAATGGCTTTTATTAACGATTAACCCCATGAAAAGGCCGATAGCAGCGTGCTAATGGCTTTTTTGAATATAAACCCAAATGAAAAGGCCAATAGCAGCGTGCTAATGGCTTTTTTGAACATTAATCCCAATGAAAATGCCAATAGCAGCAAGCTATTGGCATTTCACGTAAATTGTCTTATGCATCAAAGACCTTTGTTTTTCCTATAATGCAGAAAAACAGCAAGGGTCAAGGATAATAGTAAAGTCAGTCCGATAAAGATGTTACGGTAGGCAGTCTCCACAGATATCCCGGATTGCCATACAAGAAGAAGACCGGTTAATGCCACTCCAAAAGCTCCTCCAAAAAACTGGACAAGCTGGGCAATTCCCATTCCTGCTCCAAGTTGCTTTTTGTCGAGAATCCTGGAGATTTCATTGGAAATGCTCGAGGTTAATGCTGAAAATCCTGTACTCATGAACATATAAGTAAATAAAATGGCGTAGGGCGAGAGTACCCCGAAAAATGCAAAGGACAAAGTTGCTACGATAAGAAAGCTTTCTCCAAATAATATTAAGGGTATATTTCCGAAACGATCGATCAATCTGCCTATGAATTGAGCAGCAATCGCGGATAGAATGGCACCAGGAAATATCAACAATCCGATGGTGGCCGGCTCCTTTTCAAAAATCACAGAAAGCATGATCGGCATCAGGAAAAGTGAAGAAAAATGGGTGACAAATGCACCAAATCCTATAAAAAGAAGCTTTGTAAATTGTCTGTCTTTTAATAATGCAGGTTGGATGAAAGGCATTGGAATCCGATGGATATGCCACCAGAGCCAGCCAAGAATAACTAGGCTCACAAGTAAAACTGGAATTGAAAAGCTCGATAGATAAAGGAGAAGCCCTGTCACACCAAGTCCGATCAATATGCTGCCTATAATATCAAATTTCCCTTTCTGCACCTCTTCATAAGGCAGTAGACGCCTAAAAATAGGGAGCAAAAGCAAGACAAAGCCTGTAACCATGAAAAGGTAATGCCACCCTAGATACTGGGTGATCATGCCTCCGATAACAGGACCAAGTCCAAAGCCCAGGCTTGCTGCAGATGAGATGAAAGCCATCGCTTTACCTCTGCGGGAGATCGGTATGTATCTTCCTGCAAGCACCATCGCCAGACCAGGTACCGCTCCAGCTCCGGCAGCCTGAAGGAGTCTGGCCCCTAATAGCATATAAAAATCTTTTGATAAAAATCCAATAATGGAGGAAATGGCCAATAAGCTTAAACCGATGGTCAACAGCCGGCGAATAGGAAGAAAGTCGGATAAACGGCTGTATGTCAATGTTGCGATAGCAAAGACAATCGAATAGCCTGACACAATCCAGGAAGCGGTTGAAGAGGAAAGTGACAGCTCCCTCAGAACACTGGGGAGCGCAACGTTGAACATCGTCGTATTCATGACCACCAGCCAAACGGTAATGCTCCAGAAGAGAATCACTTTAGTTTCTTGAAGTACAGGCTGCTCAACTGCCTGTCTGTTGGCCGAATCCAGCCCCATAACGATCACCAAGTTTCTATTGTTTTTCTAAAAAAGCAAGAAGCTTCTCATAGTTATTTTTTGCATCCTGCCAACCTAGTTCATATAAATCTATAAGCCTCTGCTGGTTCTTTTCAATCCGACTGACCGGAAGCGGCTTGCTTGGTTGGAATAGGAAGGTGGTCCCTTTCTCTTTCTCTTTTTCAATATAGTTGAGTGTATCATTATACTGTTGATAACGAGTCTGCAGCTTTTCAGAAATGATAGGATATTGCTTGTATTTGAAGAGAGAAGAAAAGCGGCTTGCTTTCTTCTTATATCCAACAGGCTTCGTCAATATGACAACATTTTTTTGGAACCCGTCCTGCTGTGCTTTTTTAATAGGGATCGGATCGATGATTCCGCCATCCAATAAAAATCGATCCTGATAGGAAACAACCGGTGCGACAAATGGGAGGGAACTGGAAGCCCGAATCAATTGAAGCATGCTTTCCCCGTGCTCATCCATATGATAATAAATGGGTTCACCCGTCATACAATCTGTTGTCACCACGACAAATTGCTCGGTTCTTTTCAGGAATGTCTCATAATCATACGGCACAAGCCTGTTAGGAATTTCATCAAAAACGAAATCCATATCAAATAGCTGTTTCTTCTTCCAATAATTGCGATAGGAAAGGTAACGCGGGTCCTTCACGTATTCGATATTCACCTGTCTGTTTCTGCCTTTTTGCCTCGACAGGTAGGAGGCTGCCATGCAAGCGCCGGCGGAAACGCCTATCACATAAGGAAAATAAAGATCCTTTTCCATGAAGTATTCCAGAATTCCTGCAGTATATACACCTCTCATACCGCCGCCTTCCAATACAAGTCCACTATTCAGCATAAGATAGCCCCTCTTTTTTTAATAAGTGTTATTGTACCAAAACTTGTTCCGACTTGTCAGAGTGGATGCTCGGGTTTTTTGCCGTACCAAACTGTGGATTCTAAAAAATCGGGTAGTGACATCGGCTATCAAGCTGTTGTACAATAATTCACAATATTCTTTCCGAACAGCTTGAAAGGAGCGGGTGAGTAATGAAAGTGATACATAACGGGGTACGGGTAGAAGACATCGAACATGCCAGGGAGGTGTTGAAGGATGTTGTGACACGGACTCCTTTGCAGTTGGATCCCATTTTATCGGAGCGATATCAGTGCAAGGTCTATTTGAAAAGAGAGGATCTTCAGGTAGTTCGTTCGTTTAAAATAAGGGGAGCCTATTATCTGGTTCAAAGCCTAACTGATGAACAAAGGAAAAGAGGGGTCGTATGTGCGAGTGCGGGAAATCATGCCCAAGGAGTGGCCTATGCCTGCAAAGAGCTTGGCATCAAAGGGAAGATCTATATGCCGACAACCACACCGCGGCAAAAGGTTTCCCGGGTTGAATTTTTTGGCGGTGATTTTACAGAAGTTGTCCTGACAGGGGACACCTATGATGACTCCTATCAAAAAGCCTGGGAGATCTGTGAACAGGAAGGCATGAAATTCGTGCATCCATTTGATGATCCTCTCACCATCACCGGACAGGGAACAGTTGGTCTGGAAGTGATGGAACAGCTTGACGAGGAATGTTCCTTTGTGTTTATGGGTATCGGGGGTGGTGGTCTCGTATCTGGAGTGGGTTCTTACCTCAAAAGTGTAGCCCCCCATACAAAAATCATCGGGGTAGAGCCGATGGGTGCGCCTGGAATGAAACAATCCATCTCCATGAATGAAGTGGTTACCTTAGAGGAAATTGACAGCTTTGTAGACGGTGCTGCAGTAAAACAGGTAGGGCAGCTGTCTTTTGAAATGGCAAAAGATTTAGTAGATGATATCATCCTTGTTCCGGAAGGGAAGGTGTGCACCACCATCCTTAACCTTTACAATGAAAATGCAATCATTGCAGAACCGGCAGGAGCCCTTTCGATAGCCGCACTCGATTTCTATAAGGAGGAAATCAAAGGGAAAACGGTTGTCTGCGTAGTGAGTGGAGGCAATAATGACTTGGATCGGATGCAGGAAATGAAGGAACGCTCACTGATCTATGAGGGATTAAAGCACTATTTTATCGTCAAATTCCCCCAAAGAGCCGGAGCGCTCCGTGAATTCATGGAAGATGTCCTTGGCGAAACAGATGATATTACCCGTTTTGAATATACAAAAAAGAACAATAGGGACAAAGGTCCTGTTCTGGTAGGAGTGGAGCTCAGGGTTCAAGAGGATTATTTTTCCCTGATTGATCGGATGAATAAGAAAGGCTTTGCCTATTTGGAAATCAATAAGGATAAGCAGCTGTTTAATTTATTAATATAATATAAACAAGGTAAAGAAAAGGACGAGAATTTTCGTCCTTTTTTCTGTTTATACGTAAGAAAAAGAGGGTATGTAAATTTTTTTTACAAGGTTTTTGTAAACGTTTTCTTTGTTGATGGGACAAAAATGAAAGCGCTTTAAAATAGTCTGTAAAATTAGAATTATCTGAATTTGGGTGTTGACCTCCTGTATGGACGGTATTAAAATAACAACAACTCAAACAAACATTGAGTAAGGAAATAACAATTCCCTTATCAGGAGGGTATCTAGGGTTCCGATGTTTTCAGGAAAATAAAGCGGTGAAGTAATGAAATGATATTTCGTATTTACACCTTGAGTTTCCTGTAGCATGACTGGTCCAAGCGATACCAGCATCATCCCTGGCGATGATGTACACCGTGAGGAAAAAAGCCTCTACGGATAGGTTCTGATTGACGCACAACGTGTATTCAACCTGTCTAAGGGGCAACTTTTTAACATTTATTTATCAGAATATTCAAATAATAAAACAGAGAAAGAGGAGATTAGCTATGTGTAGATACATCTATATGAATGGCCAATTAGTAGAAAAAGAGAAGGCAGTTGTATCTGTATATGATCACGGGTTCCTTTACGGAGATGGCATCTTTGAAGGTATCCGAATGTACGACGGAAATGTTTTCCGCCTTCGTGAGCATCTTGAAAGACTTTATGATTCAGCAAGATCCATTCTTTTAAACATCCCCTATACCATGTCTGAACTTGAGGACATTATCGTCGAGACCCTGAGGAAAAACAAGCTGTATGAGTCAGCTTATATCCGATTGGTGGTTTCCAGAGGAGTCGGCGATCTCGGTTTAGATCCCACAAAATGCAAAACCCCAAATCTGATTGTCATTGCCGAGCAGCTGGCATTATTCCCAAAAGAACTGTACGACGTTGGTATTAGCATGGTGACGGTTCCTACTAGAAGGAACCGACCCGATATCCTAAGTCCGAAAGTAAAATCGCTCAATTATTTAAATAACATCATGGTAAAAGCCGAAGCCAACATGGCAGGAGCGAATGAGGCTCTGACATTAAATACGGAAGGCTATGTGGCAGAAGGATCCGGACAGAACATCTTTATCCTGAAAGGGAAAAAGCTCTTGACCCCACCAAGCTATGTAGGAGCGCTGGAGGGAATCACCCGAAACGCCATCATCGACCTGGCAAAGGATCTTGGATATGATGTTCGCGAGGAGCCGTTCACAAGACATGACGTATATGTGGCAGATGAAGTATTCCTGACAGGTACTGCAGCGGAGGTCATTCCGGTAGTGAGCCTGGACGCACGGATGATTGCGGACGGAAAGCCGGGAAAAGAAACACACAATCTACTAAATCATTTCCGGAAACTTGTAGTGGAAGATGGACTGAAAGTATATCCGGAAAAAAACCAAGTTGGATGGGAAATCAGCGGCGGCGTCTTGCTTGGTGAAGCACTGAATCATTGAGGATGAATGATTCGCTTTGAATCTTTTGTTCTTTAAATCACTAAAAAGGTGCCTGACCCCCACCGCTTTAAAGCATTGAGGGTCAGGCCCCCAAAAAAGCATCACAAAGGAGTGAACCGGCTAAAATGAGAAGCAACACAATCAAACGAGGAATCGACCGGGCTCCCCATCGCAGCTTGCTGCGGGCGGCGGGAGTGAAGGATGAAGATATGGATAAGCCGTTCATCGGCGTTTGCAATTCCTATGTGGATATTATCCCGGGACATATGCATCTAAATAAATTTGCGGAAGTGGTGAAGGAAGCGATTCGGGACGCGGGAGGTGTACCCTTTGAATTCAATACCATCGGAGTGGATGACGGGATCGCGATGGGGCATATAGGGATGCGCTACTCTCTGCCCAGCAGGGAATTGATTGCCGACTCTGCTGAAACAGTCATAAATGCTCACTGGTTTGATGGGGTATTCTACATCCCGAATTGCGACAAAATCACACCTGGAATGTTGATGGCGGCAGCGAGAACGAATGTACCGGCAGTTTTCGTATCAGGAGGCCCGATGGAGGCTGGCCGGACAAAGGATGGTGCGCCATTGTCCCTTGTATCTGTCTTTGAAGGGGTAGGAAGTGTGCTTTCCGGTAAAATGAGCCGTGAAGAGCTTCTTGAAATCGAATCGAGCGCCTGTCCAACATGTGGTTCCTGTTCCGGGATGTTTACGGCAAATTCGATGAATACATTGATGGAAATGCTGGGAGTGGCCCTGCCTGGTAACGGTACCATGGTTGCTACTTCAGAAGGACGCCACCAGTTGATCAGGGACGCCGCCAAGCATCTCATGAGGCAAATTGAAGAAGATGTGAGGCCACGCGACATTATTACAAAAGAAGCAATTGATGACGCTTTTGCATTGGATATGGCGATGGGCGGCTCCACGAATACCGTACTACATACACTCGCCATAGCCCATGAAGCAGGGATTGAATACAAACTTGAAGATATCAATAAAATCGCAGAGCGAGTGCCATACCTTTGCAAAGTAAGCCCCGCTTCGGACTATAGCATGGAAGACGTTCATGAAGCAGGAGGAGTCAGTGCCATCATCAAGGAGCTTTGCCAAATCGAAGGCGCAATCCACCCAGATCGCTTGACGATTTCCGGCCAGAGCATCCAGGAAGTAGTCGACCATGCCCAGATAGTCAATGACAGGGTGATCAGAAGAAAAGACAATCCATACAGTCCGGTTGGCGGCCTCAGCATCCTTTTTGGGAATCTGGCACCAAATGGAGGCGTTATCAAGGTTGGAGCGGTTGATCCATCCATCAAGTCCTTTACCGGAGAAGCGATCATCTATGAATCTCAGGAAGAGGCACAAAAAGGAATTGATAGTGGCCAGGTCAGGGAAGGTCATGTGGTAGTCATCCGTTATGAGGGTCCAAAAGGTGGACCGGGAATGCCGGAAATGCTGGCACCGACCTCATCCATTGCCGGGAGAGGTTTATCGACGAAGGTAGCGTTGATTACGGACGGCAGGTTCTCAGGAGCTACAAGGGGAATTTCCATTGGTCATATATCACCTGAAGCAGCAGAAGGAGGCCCTATTGCATTTGTGGAAAATGGGGACACCATTCAGATAGATTTAGAGAAACGCACCATTTATCTGCTTGTGGAAAAGGAAGAATTGGAAGCCCGTAAAACCAATTGGCAGCCTCCCGAGCCGAAAGTCAAAAGCGGATACTTGGCAAGATATGCGGCCCTCGTCACTTCTGCAAATACAGGCGGAGTATTGAAAGTATAAAAATAAGGAGGTGGAGAACAAATGAGTACAGCAGAAACTAGTGGCACGAAGGTGGCGCACAAAATACTGACAGGATCTCGCATGATAGTGGAGGCCTTGAAGGAAGAGAAGGTAGAGGTGATATTCGGTTATCCTGGCGGTGCAGTCCTGAACATTTACGATGCACTATATGATGGAGGCATTCCTCATCTTTTAACAAGACATGAGCAGGGAGCGATACATGCGGCAGAAGGATATGCGCGCATTACAGGCAAGCCCGGAGTCGTGATTGCCACCTCTGGTCCCGGCGCCACGAATATCGTGACAGGTCTGGCGGATGCCATGATAGATTCGCTGCCGCTTGTAGTCATTACCGGTCAGGTCAATTCACAGGTACTTGGTTCAGATGCTTTCCAGGAAGCACCGATTCTTGGAATTTCCATGCCAATCACCAAACATAATTTCCAGGTCCAGGATGTAAAGGAATTGCCAAGGATATTTAAGGAAGCTTTCCATATTGCTTCAACAGGAAGACCTGGACCAGTGCTGATCGACATTCCAAAAGATATTACAGCTACCTCAGGAATCTACGATTATTCCAAAGGGGTACATCTACCGGGATATAAATTACAGAAAGAACCAGATCCCGAAGCAATCAAAAAGGTCGCGCAGGCAATCAAAAAAGCCGACAAGCCGGTTATTCTTGCAGGTGCAGGAGTTCTCCACAGTAAAGCAAGCAATCTACTAAAAGAGTTCGTTGCAAAAACGACCATTCCTGTAGCAAACACCTTACTGGGTTTGGGAAGTTTCCCGTATGACCACCCTTTGTTTCTGGGAATGGCAGGGATGCATGGAACATATACGGCCAATATGGCTTTATATGAAGCAGATCTGATCATCAATATTGGGGCAAGATTTGATGATAGGCTGACAGGTAACCTGCAGGAGTTTGCAAAATTTGCAAAAGTTGTCCATTTTGATATCGATCCATCAGAAATCGGAAAAAATGTACCGACAGACTACCCGGTAGTCGGCGATGCCTCAAATTCTCTTCAACTCCTATTGAATGAAGTACTGGAAACAGGAGATAAAGGGGAATGGCTGGAACGCTTGCTTCAATCAAAGGAAGAATTTCCATTATGGTATGTAGAAGATGGCAAAACATTCAAACCACAGCGATTATTGGAACTTGTTCATGAGCTCTCCAAAGGGGAAGCCATTATCACAACAGATGTCGGCCAGCATCAAATGTGGGCAGCACAGTTCCATGGTTTCAGGCAGCCTGATAGATGGGTAACATCGGGTGGCTTGGGGACAATGGGATTTGGCTTACCGGCAGCTATCGGTGCGCAGGTGGCCGACAAAGATGCAGCAGTAATAGCTGTCCTTGGGGATGCCGGGTTCCAGATGACACTTCAGGAGCTTGCAGTTCTAAAAGAATATAAGCTTCCTGTAAAAGTGGTGCTCGTCAATAATCAGTCCATGGGAATGGTACGCCAATGGCAGCAGCTGTTCTATCAGGAAAGATATTCGGAATCCCTATTGCCCAATCAGCCGGATTATGTGAAGCTTTCGGATGCTTTTGGAATCAAGGCGGCCATCGTTCAGAATGAAGAGGAGTTTCGAACTGCTTTTGCCCTAGCACTTGCAACGGACGAACCTTATCTCTTGGACTGCCGGGTGACACCGACTGAGAACGTCTATCCGATGATCGCCCCTGGAAAAGGAATTCAACAAATGGAAGGTGTGAAGCCATGAAGCGGACACTCTCGCTCCTTGTGAACAATCAGTTGGGTGTATTGAACAGGTTGACCAACCTTTTTTTAAGAAAAGGACTGAATATTGAAAGCCTGGCCGTCGCACCGGTCAATGAATCGTCCATCTCCCTTATGACCATTGTCGTTAATGTGGTGGAGGAACAGGAAGTAGAAAGAATAAAGCTCCAGTTGGATAAGCAGATTGATGTTATTCAAATTACAGACATTTCTGAACAGATTGCTCTTTCCAATTAACTGAATTTTACAAAAAGGAGGAAGAAAAATGGCAGCAAAAATGTATTATAACGATGATATTTCACAAGCGTCATTAAATGGGAAAACGGTTGCAGTGGTAGGGTATGGTTCGCAAGGTCATGCACATGCACAAAACTTAAGGGACAGTGGAGTGGAAGTGGTAGTAGGGGTTCGACCCGGAGGATCGTGGCAAAAGGCCCAGGAGGACGGATTCCAGGTATCTTCTGTAGCTGAGGCAGTGGCAAAGGCGGATGTTGTCATGGTCCTGCTCCCGGATGAAAGGCAGCCGGAAGTGTTCAAACAGGAAATCGAGCCACATTTGACTGCTGGCAAAGCGTTGGCTTTTGCACATGGATTCAATGTCCATTTCCATCAGGTTGTTCCACCGAAAGATGTAGATGTATTCTTAGTGGCACCTAAGGGACCAGGTCATCTTGTCAGACGCGTGTTTGAAGAAGGCGGAGGAGTTCCAGCTCTCTTTGCAGTCCACCAGGATGCCTCAGGGGAAGCGAAAGAAGTTGCTTTGGCCTACAGCAAAGCGGTTGGAGCGGGAAGAGCCGCGGTGATGGAAACATCGTTTAAAGAAGAAACGGAAACAGATCTATTCGGGGAGCAGGCTGTTCTGTGCGGAGGGACGACTTCGCTTGTGAAAGCTGGTTTCGAGACACTCGTGGAAGCGGGTTATCAGCCGGAAGTCGCGTACTTTGAGTGCTTGCATGAGCTGAAGCTGATTGTCGACCTATTATATGAGTCCGGTTTAGAAGGCATGAGATATAGCATCTCAGACACTGCACAATGGGGCGACTTTACAGCAGGTCCACGTGTAGTAAATGATGGAACCAAAGAAGAAATGAGAAAAATCCTATCGGAAATCCAATCAGGTCAGTTCGCAAAAGGATGGGTGCTCGAGAACCAAGTGAATCGACCGATGTTCCATGCAATCAATGAACAGGAAAAACAACACCCGCTCGAAGTGGTAGGAAGGGAGCTCCGCGCTAAAATGCCATTCATCCAATCGAAGAAGAAGGGAGTGGTTGGCAGTGCGAAAGGTTGACATATTTGATACCACATTAAGAGATGGGGAACAGTCAGCCGGAGTCAATCTTCACCCCCACGAAAAGCTCGAGATTGCACTTCAATTGGAAAGGTATGGTGTGGATGTGATGGAGGCAGGTTTTCCTGCTTCCTCCTATGGAGATTTCCAGGCGGTGCAGCAGATAGCCAGAACGATCAAGAATGCTACAGTAGTGGGACTTGCAAGAGCAGTGAAATCGGATATTGATGCAGTCTATGAAGCAGTAAAAGATGCAGCAAAACCCGGAATCCATGTTTTCTTGGCCACCTCACCCATCCATATGGAATATAAGCTGAAAAAGAAGCCGAAGGAAGTGGTGGAAGCGGCTGTAGAGGCTGTAGAATACGCTTGCCGCTTTTTTACACATGTGCAATGGTCGGCAGAGGATGCAACAAGAAGTGATTGGCCATTTCTGGCACATATCATTGAAAAGGTCATTGATGCCGGAGCAACTGTCATCAACCTCCCTGACACAGTTGGATATACAACACCAGCAGAATATGCTCAGTTATTCACATATATTAAAGATCATGTCCCCAACATTCATAAAGTTAAACTTTCGGCCCATTGCCATGACGATTTAGGGATGGCAGTCTCCAACTCATTATCAGCCATTCAAAGTGGTGTCGATCAGATCGAGGGCACCATTAACGGAATCGGAGAACGGGCAGGCAACGCCTCCTTAGAGGAAATCATCGTGGCACTGCAAATCAGAAAAGATGTCTACAGGGTGGAAACGAATATTGATCTGACCCAAACAGTCAGAACAAGTAATCTCGTCAGCAAGTTGACAGGAATGATTGTTCCTCAAAATAAAGCGGTAGTTGGAGCAAATGCTTTTGCACATGAATCCGGGATACACCAAGATGGCGTCCTGAAAAATAAAAGCACCTATGAAGTGATCAATCCGGAAATGGTCGGTCTCAACTCCAACAAGATGGTCCTAGGGAAACACTCCGGAAGCCATGCCTTCAAGCAAAGATGCGAGGAACTTGGCCTCTTTTTAAATGAAGAAGAAGGCAAGAAGCTGTTCAAGGCGTTCAAGGATTTGACGGTCAAAAAGAAAGAAGTGACAGAAGACGACATCTTTGCCCTTATGATGGACTCTTCGGTAAAGGGATTTTTTCCACATTATCGAATGGAAACCCTGCAAATCTCCTATGGATCTAATATTATTCCCACTACGACCATTGCCATCCAGACAGATGATGGGGCTGTTCTGCAAGAGTCGGCTACAGGAAAAGGGAGTGTCGAATCGGTCTATAACACAATATCCAGAATCCTTAAAAAAGATATTTCCCTATTGGATTACCGAATTCAATCTACAACCTATGGCAGCGATGCACTCGCTGAAGTATACGTGAAAATTAAGTGTGAGGGAGAAGTGAGCAGCGGAAGAGGAATTGAACATGATGTGTTGGAAGCATCCGCAAAAGCATATTTGGATGCAGTAAACAGGCTTTCCATCAAAGAAAAGTTTGCAAGATATTCATCCAAAGGAGTGGAGGTCAGTTGAGCAGCTTTAAAATTGCCGTGTTACCTGGTGACGGAATCGGTCCTGAGGTAGTAAAGGAAGCAGTCCTTCTACTTGAAGAGATCGGAACACAATATAATCATCAATTTGAATTTACGTATGGAAAAATTGGAGGAGTTGCCGTGGATGAAGCGGGAACTCCTCTTCCCGAAGAAACGGTGGAAATTTGTAAAAAGAGTGATGCCGTTCTCTTGGGGGCGGTTGGTGGACCGAAATGGGACAACGAAGCCCCTGAACGAAAGCCTGAGACCGGATTGCTCGGCATTCGAAAAGCTTTACAACTATATGCCAACCTGCGGCCTGTTACGCTGTTTTCATCCTTGATTCATAGTTCCCCGCTAAAAAGAGAGGTAGTTCTGGACACTGATATATTAATAGTCCGTGAACTTACAGGAGGCATCTACTTCGGATCTCCCAGGGAACGAAGAGTAGGAAAAAAGGGAGTGGAAGTGGTAGATACACTCTATTACACGGAACAGGAAATGGAACGCATTATCCGGAAAGGCTTTGAACTGGCACAAGGCCGAAAAAGAAAGCTGACGTCTGTGGATAAAGCGAATGTATTGGAAAGCAGCAGACTCTGGCGAGAGGTGGCGAACCGGGTTGCTTCAGATTATCCGGAAGTGGAATTAAGTCATATGCTTGTCGACAATGCAGCGATGCAGCTGATCCGTAATCCTAGGCAATTTGATGTCATTGTGACGGAAAACATGTTTGGGGATATATTGAGTGACGAAGCATCGATGCTGACAGGCTCACTAGGTATGCTGCCGTCAGCAAGCTTGGGAGTGGAAGGTCCAGGTCTCTATGAACCTATTCATGGTTCAGCACCTGATATTGCAGGAAAGGATATTGCCAATCCACTTGCCACCATTTTATCGGTAGCGTTGCTTTTGAGGCATTCACTGGGATTAATAGATGAAGCAGATGCAATCGAGAAAGCTGTGGAACAAGCCCTTGAACATGGATATCGTACGCATGATATTGGTAGTGAATGGGAGAGAGTGCTGTGTACCACACAAATGGGAGAAGTGGTAAGAGGCTACCTGAAGGCACCTATCAAGAGCTGATAGAAAAAGTAATGGATATTATAATGCGGAAGGTGAGTGACATGCAGCCGAGAACATTATTCGAAAAGATTTGGGATCAGCATACAGTCGTGAAAGAAGACAATAAACCCAATTTATTATACATTGATTTGCATCTGGTACATGAGGTCACATCTCCCCAGGCTTTTGAAGGATTAAGATTGAACGGCAGAAAGGTCAGACAGCCAGAACTCACATTTGCCACCATGGACCATAACGTGCCAACGATAAATCCTTTTCATGTCACAGATGAGATTGCTGCGAAACAGATGAGTACCTTGGAAAAAAACTGCAAGGAATTCGGTATCCGTTTGGCAGATTTGAATAGTGCCGATCAAGGGATTGTCCATGTAATAGGCCCCGAATTGGGTCTGACCCTTCCAGGGAAGACGATTGTGTGCGGAGATAGCCATACCTCTACACACGGGGCATTTGGTGCTTTGGCATTTGGAATCGGCACAAGCGAAGTGGAGCATGTCCTTGCAACTCAATGCCTGTGGCAATCCAAACCGAAAACATTGAAGGTAGAATTCAAAGGGCTAAGGCCACTTGGGGTATCAGCCAAAGATATCATCCTAGCAGTAATCGCAAAATACGGGACGGCTTTCGGTACAGGATACGTCCTGGAGTTTACAGGGAAAGTCATCGAAGACATGTCCATGGAGGAAAGGATGACCATTTGCAATATGGCGATTGAGGCTGGTGCTCGGGCGGGTCTTGTTGCCCCGGATGAAACCACCTACTCCTATCTGAAAGGAAGAAAATATGCACCTGTAGGGGAAGAACGAGATCGTGCCGAGGTGGAGTGGTACGCGTTAAAATCGGATGTAGGTGCAGTATATGATAAAGTGATAGAATTTGATATCACCAATCTCGAACCTCAAGTCACCTGGGGAACCAACCCTTCGATGGGGACATCAATCAGTGGTTTGGTGCCAGACCCTACAGATATCCAAAGTGAAACAGAAAAAAAGTCTGTTGCACAAGCCATCGAATATATGGGATTGCAGCCAGGAATGAAGATTACAGATATTATCATCGACTATGTCTTCATCGGTTCCTGTACCAACTCCCGAATAGAAGATCTGCGAGAGGCAGCAGAGGTTGTTAATGGGAGAACAGTTTCTCCTGGTGTGACAGCTTTAGTGGTCCCAGGATCTAAAAGTGTAAAGCAGCAAGCAGAATCAGAGGGCTTACATGAAGTATTTTTGGAAGCCGGTTTTGAATGGAGAGAAGCGGGATGCAGCATGTGCCTTAGCATGAATCCTGACGTCGTTCCAGCTGGAAAGCGCTGTGCCTCCACCTCCAACCGGAACTTTGAAGGTAGACAAGGAAGAGGTGCCCGCACGCATCTCGTCAGTCCTGCAATGGCAGCAGCTGCCGCTGTAAAAGGACATTTTGTTCATGTAAACGAACTGAGGGTTGAAAAGGAGGGGGTTTTGTAATGGAACCACTTGTTACTCATACCGGAAAAGTCATCCCCTTGGATAAAGCCAATGTGGACACAGATCAGATCATTCCTAAGCAATTTCTAAAAAGAATTGAACGAACTGGATTTGGCCAGTTTCTATTCTACGATTGGAGATTTGACGACCAAGGACAGCCAAACGAGAAATTTGTGATGAATAGAGCAGAATACGACGGTGCATCCATCCTATTGGCGCGCAGCAATTTTGGCTGCGGCTCCTCTAGAGAGCATGCTCCCTGGGCACTCTTGGATTATGGAATTAAAGTGGTGATTTCGTCCTCATTTGCAGATATCTTCTATAATAACTGCTTTAAAAATGGGATATTGCCTATTTGTTTAACAGAAGAGGAGGTGGAGGAGCTATTTCAAAATGCCGAATCAGGCAATCTGAAAGTCACAGTAGACCTGGAACTTCAAGAGCTTTCTACGAGTGAAGGTGATATCTATTCCTTTGAAACCGACCCATATCGAAAAAAGATGCTGTTAAAAGGACTTGATGATATCGGGTTGACGGAGATGTATCAAAATGAAATTTTAACCTATGAAAATAAGAGACTATCAAATAGATTAGTGTAAATCAGAGACTGAACGTTCTCTACTAAAAATTTGCATTGTGAAAATGACCCTGATATCAAAACAGGGTCATTTTTTCTGTCAAAAAAAATAATATATGAAACTTTTAATTATGAAAGGCGTATATAAATTGTTGGGGCTAATAGCGGTATATTGAAAAAATGTTATATTTACCCTTTTAAAGGGTAAGCAGTAGGGTGGATAAAAAAAGAAATGTGAACAGGAGAGGATCAAGTGAGAGTGTTGAAGATGTGGTTGGTGGGTATTCTGGCGGTAATGATTTTGGCTGCTTGTGGAAATTCAACGACCGGAAATGGTGAACAGAATAATGCGTCATCAAACAATAAGGAAGCCAACAGTGTAACAGAGGCAGAAGAGCAGGATAATAAGGAGAACCAATCCATGATGGCTGATGAGGTTCTTCAAAAATCAATGGAAGCAATGGCAGCACTTAACAGCTATAGCATGGAGATGACTTCCGAGCAGGAAATCACGATGGAAGGGGAAGAGCCAATCAATATGGTCACCTCCACCAAGACGGACATGACACTTGATCCTGTTGCGATGTATCAAGTAAACTCCATGGAAGATGCAGAAAGCATGATGGAGGGAATGGAGACGGAATCTTACTTTACTGCAGAAGGTTTTTTCATCTTTGACCAGATGGCAGGGCAATGGTTTAAAATGCCTGATGAGTTTGCTTCAGAATTGAATTCCTTATCTGACATGCAGACCAATCCTGCCCAGCAGCTTGAGATGCTGAAAGGGTATTCCGATGAAATGAAGCTGACGGAAGAGGGGGATGTATACATACTTAACTTCTCTGGTTCCGGTGAGCAATACAATGAAATGATTTCCATGTTCGGCAGTATGATGGGCGAGGAGATGGGTGGCATGATGGAAGAGATGATGTCCATGATGTCTATCAATCAGCTGGACTATGAACTTCATATTGACAAGAAAACCTTCTACCAAACGAAAATTGTCATGATGATGGATATGGAAATGGATATCGAAGGGGAAAAAGTAACAAGCATCCAGAACATGAATTCAACCCTTTCAAACTTTGATGAGGTGGGCGATATCACGATTCCACAGGAGGTTTTGGATACTGCTGAAGAAATTTCCCTTGAAGATATGCAGCAGATGGAAAACACCAATCAAGATGGTGGTGTGTAAGGGGAATGTAAAAAGGACGAAAAGCAGGAAATGGCTTTTCGTCCTTTTTAATGGAACAATCATTTTACGCGTAATTTAACTGGCTCATAATCATACAGTTTACCTTCATACATCCATTCCAAACGGTCGCTTTTGCGGAAATCATCCGGTGTGACAAGGGAAGGGAGCTTTTCCCAGAGCTTGATTCCGGATCTGTGCAGGACATCGGAGACAAATTGCGAACAGAAATAAGTGGAGTCGATTTCAACCGGTTCATTGATGGAAACGCCAAGTACACCTAAAAGGTTATAGAACCATTTCTTCTCCTTCTTCTGAAAGACCCCGATGATACGTCTCATCTTCTCAACTTCCCTTTCCGTAACAGGCAGTTTATAGATGACACATGTGGTGCGGGATAATTACGGTAGGTGCCAAACTCGACATCCTCTTTGACAAATCCGCCATTCAGCGGGTTACTCGGTTTCTTGCGACCAAAACTGTATAGCTCCATCAAAGCTGAATCAAAAGACAACGATACGTGGTTGTAGGGTGCCTTTGTGTATTTTTTTATGGAACGGGTAAATAGTGTACCGGTATCTGTCAGTAAAATATAGACGCATGCTTGATTCATCATTAATCAAACCCCAGACTTATAGAATAATAGAAAGAATTCTCCCTCTTATTATACAATTTCCCTTGACCAAAATTAACCATTAATTTCATAATAAAGAAGAGATAGGGGGAAAAACATGTTCATGTTCGAAATAGAAGCGGTCATTACTTTACTGGTCATTGCTTTAGGGCTTATTGTTTTCAGCCTTGCTTTATTGTTTGTTAAAAAGAAAAATCCATCTAAGGATTTATCGGATCTATCTGTCCGGTCCAAAACCTGGTGGGGGATGCTAGTGGTCTTCAGTTTTGCCACACTCTTTCATCCTATGGTTTCATTATTCGCACTTATGTTTTTATGTTTCTTTTCATTAAAAGAGTATTTTTCCATATTAAAAACCCGGAAGGTGGATCGGCAGCTGTTCCTATGGGCATATCTTTCGATACCTCTCCAATTTTATTGGATCTATATAGGCTGGTATGGCATGTTTATTGTGTTTATCCCGGTGTATGTCTTTCTCTTCTTGCCCTTGCCTCGAATCCTAGGGAAAGGGACAGTCGGTTTTCTTCGTTCGGTGAGCTCCACGCAATGGGGATTGATGCTGATGGTGTTCGGATTGAGTCATCTAGCGTTCTATCAGACGGCATCACCGGAATACGGTGCCAACCTTGTACTCTTTTTGGTTGTCCTTACACAACTTCATGACGTAGTCCAGTTCCTCGTATCCGTCTTTATTGGAAAAAGGAAGGTCGTACCTTCCTCCAACCCGAATATTACCTGGGAAGGATTTATCATTTCCACATTTGTGACGACAGGTGCCTCCTATAACCTGTATGCCTACCTGACACCTTTGGATGAGCTTTTCGGGATTTTATCCGGTTTGATTATCAGTGTTGCCTGCTTTGGAGGAAGCTTAGCGGTTTCTGTGTTAAAACGGGACCTTCTGATCGGAGAGAACGAAAAATCCGCTGTGATTAAGAAAAGCTATTTGACACGCGTGGACAGTCTGGCATATTCGGCACCGATCTTCTTCCATGTGATCCGCTATTATTTTGACTTTATGTAGGCATCAATCATGGTATGATAGATGCATCAATTTTAGAAAGATTGAGAGGTGAAACAGTAATGTTTAGTGAAAAAGAAAAAATGCTTGCAGGGGAATTATATGAGCCATGGGACGAGCAGCTTCAGGCCGAAAGAATAGAAGCCAGAAGACTAGTAAGATTAATAAATGGAACAACCGAAACTGAAACAGACAAAAGGGTCCAGCTATTGAAGGAGCTTTTCGGCTCCACAGGCGAACATGTATTTCTAGAGCCGAATTTCCGTTGTGATTACGGCTACAACATCCATGTTGGGGAGAACTTCTTTGCCAACTTTGACTGTTGCATTTTGGATGTTTGCAAAGTCGAGTTCGGTGACAATTGCATGCTGGCACCAGGTGTCCATATCTATACAGCTACACATCCGATCGACCCGGTAGAAAGAAGCAAGGGACCTGAATACGGGAAGCCCGTCAAGATTGGAAACAATGTCTGGCTTGGAGGCTCATCTGTCATCAACCCCGGAGTAACAATAGGGGATAATGTGGTGGTAGCCTCTGGCGCAGTGGTGACAAAGGACGTTCCACCAAATGTGATTGTTGGAGGAAATCCTGCAAGAATCATTAAAGAGATTGAAGTAAAATAATAGAATGTATCATGAATCAGGGGAATCGCTGCATATAATGTAACGATTCTTCTTTTTTATGCCATTATTAGCAAAAGGATTTTCACTCCTTTTTATCGAAACATACATACTAGGAGATTTGGAGCGGGAGGGACGAGTTGTTGGAAAAAGAGGAGCATTCATTATTTGATCAGCCGGTCATTGCCTTCGGTTTACCCATTCTAATCATGCTTTTCGGCGTTTTTCTGCTTGTGGAAGCACATAACTCCGGAAAGCTAAAATACATACCAGTCGTGTTTATTCTCCTTGGGCTGTCAGAAATCATTAGGGCCGTTATGAGACGCCACTACCGTCCTACGAAAAGAAAGCGTGCCGAAATCAACCAAAAAAGTGGACATGTCGCCTACATACTAATGGCCACAAGCGTGGTTTTTTCTGTGCTTCTTTTGATCATGGAAAAGATATCGGTGGAAATGGTTCTGTATGTACAGCTTTCCATGGCGATTGTGGTGTACCCGCTTTTGAAGCTGATTCTACTTGTTCGGCATTTTGACTGAAAAAAGAAATCCATTATGCCTGTGTGGTGGCTAATGGGTTTCTTTTTTTAGCCGCTACTTTTTCAATTCTTTCAGTGAATAGAAGGTACCCCTCCACACGATGCCACCGCGTATGGCTGTCAGAATGGTGGCTCTGATAATACTGTAAATGAAAAGGACTGCAGTGATTGGCAGGGCGATAAAATACTTGTTGGCGCCTTCAGTCATTTTATCAGCAGTCTGGTTATAGGACAGAAACAACAACAGGATGCTAATTGCATATAAAACTCTTGTAGACCCATTTGTCATGACCAATGCAAGATACGGCCAGATCTGTGAAGCAAAAAGTCCTGTAACGGCAACAAGGACCATCAGGTAGCTATAGAAAAGACCAGCAAATGTATTCTTCTCAAGTCCAATCAATGCGGCCATCAAAGAAGGGTACCATTCCACGGAAAGGTTCTTCTGCCCTAACGCAAGATGCTGTTTTTTACCTGACCGCTTTACCTTTTGTCCGAGTATAAGGTCATCATCCGGGCGCATTTTCAACTGTTCATGTGTACCTGCATGAAGATAGGCTTCCCGTGTAAGGAGATTGAAAGCGCCAATTCCGATAGCCGTATTACTTTTAGGGTCATTGGATTTCCATGGCCTCTTAAAATAGGAAAAACCGAAAAGGAAAAAAGAGACAAAAGCGTTTGTCCAGTAGCCTTTCCCTTTAAGATTTGGAGCCAATGTCAAATGATCAAGCTTTTCTTGATACAGATATGAGAGCGCCTTGGCAATCGTGTCCTTTTCATAATAGATATCCGCATCGGTAAAAAGGATGAGCTCCCCTTTGCTTGCTAAAAATCCCTGCTGAAGGGCATGATTCTTTCCAAGCCACCCTGATGGAAGAGCGGAAAGGTGGATCACGTTCATTCTTGGTTCCATTTCTGCTATCTGATCCAGTATGACTCCTGTCTGATCTGTTGATCGGTCATTGACGACAATCCATTCAATGTGGGGGTATGACTGTGAGAATTGGGACTGAAGACTGCCCTTGATGTGTTCCTGCTCATTTCTTGCAGCAACAATGATGGAGAGCAGAGGATTATGTTTAATAGTTTTTTTGTTTATTGGAATCTGTTCCAGCTTGGTTATTTTTTTCATGCCAATGGTTGCATCAATCCATACAACGAACCAGAATATGCAGGTGAAAGCCGCTAAGTAGATCATCCATTCACGCCCCCTTGTTTACTTATCATAGCAAATGAGGAAGGCGAGGAACAAAATATCAGGGTCCCGATACTTCATTCATTTTCTATAAAAAAGGGAACACCTGCTTTAAACAGGATGTTCCCCTTTTTGTATCGCTAAAAATATATTCAAAATTAAGAATATAAACTCAGGAATAAACGCTGGCACATGTTCCAGGTTTTGGTTCATAAAAACAATGTTGTTTAAATTGACCAGTAAAAGGTTGATCATACCATGTTGGAGGACATGGTGCATAGGGATTAAAATACCAAAGTGCATATTTCGCTGGGTGCTGTCTCCAAGAATTCAAATTCTGTTTTGCTAATCTTTTTTCAACCCCTCTCGCTCTGTTATAAAATACATTACCCTTTTGAACAGCTTCAAAAGAATAATTCCCACCTTGTACATGAAAAATGACTTGTGGAATGGTTCTTATAGTTTTAAAGTCTAAACAATCCGCTACTGCACGATTAACAATTACATTTCCAACATACAGCATTCCTTGCTTTCCTTCGCCTTCTGCTTCGGCACGCATCATCCTTGCCATTAAGGCCACGTCTGAATCGGTATATTTTACTCTTGCCATTTATCTCACCCCACCCATATTGTATGAAAAAAGCCTAAATTGATGTCATTATTTAAGTGTTTTTACAATATATGCATCCAAACGGAACCGGTTAAAAACGAAAGCCTTTAAAAAGAACTGCATGCAGTTAAGAATTTTTTGACAATTAACTTTTAATGTATAGTACAATATTCATAAAAATGGATGGATATTTCTAATGGAGGGTAATTATGGAATTGAAAAAAGAAGCCTTGAGACTATTGGCAGCCGTCCTCATTGCCACTGTGTTTTTAATTTTGATGGTGTTCTTTCCCAGAACACAGGAAGTAATGGTATATGGACCTGCTGGGACATTGGACTTTGGATATAGATTGGACATCAACCAGTATAAGGCAGACATCGTTCGATATTTTCAACATATTTGGAAGGAGAGAAGCTTGGGTGGGACGATGTTTCAAACGGTTAGTGTGGAAGAGGAAATTGCACGCTATTATCCTAAAAGTCTGCTGATAATAGGAATTTCCTTTCTATTAAGCATAGGTTTTGGAGTATGGAAAGGGATATTCGATTACCGGAACATGAATACGAAAAAAAATCTTCTGGGAAATGGCACAACATGGGCGTTCCAATCCATTCCTGATTTCTTTGTTGTGTTCGTCTTCTTTTGTATATCCTTTTATTTTCTTCCTCATGAAAGAATTTTCAGCAACAGCAACTGGTACAGCTTTCTGGCACCCGCCATTCTTGTTTCTATCTATCCGACCATGTTTGTGGCAAGGCTGACCTGTGTATCCCTGCTCAACCAGGATGGACAAGATTACATTAGGACCGCATTTTCGAAAGGATACAAAGCCAAACAGGTCATCTATAAACATATACTTAGAAATAGTTCAATAGATATGGTGGGCAACCTACCTACTATCATGATTGTCATCATCTCCAATCTTTTGATGGTGGAGTACCTCACAGGTTTTGAAGGAGCGGCCAACCGCCTATTCGTAGCCATGGGAGGCAGACAGATTTCCGGATATACAGCTCCTATAGAAGCAGAGCTTGTCTTGGGGCTGGCATTCTGTTTTATGATCACTGTGCTAGCTGTACATATTCTGAAATTGGCATTATTAGCAAAACTGGTTAAAAAGGGGTGAGGGGTACGATGCTACATAATAAATATTTGTCTATAGGTACATTTTTATTATTTATTTTACTTCTAATGGCATTGGCCGGACCTTTTATTCCTTATGTCAAAGAAGGTATTGAAGGCTCGAGGGTGCTTTTCCCGGAGCGTGGTGTGATAGAGACTGCACCATTCCCACCATCTGCAGACTTTCCAACCGGTTCGGACCGTGAAGGCAGAAATCTTATCAGCGTGCTTGTTATGGGGGCAAAGGACACGTTGGTTGTCATCTTCTGCATCGCTTTTATCCGATACACCTTTGGAATCATACTAGGAACGATCGCTTCTTTCAGAGGGAAGTTCCTCTCTAATCTTCTTAATATCTGGGACCAGACATTTTCAAGCCTGCCGGTCATTTTTTTCACGATCCTGTTTCTCAATCTTCCCTTTTTGATATTTTTAGAAACTAGATTCTGGGTAGTGATCATCAGTATCGCTTTGGTGGAGGTTGGTAGGGTAGGAGTGCTGATCAGGGATCATCTCCTGCAGATAAAAGGGACTCCATATGTGGAGGCGGGCATCGTAGTTGGGCTCACCCCAATTGGTTTGGCGAAAAACTATTACCTTCCCAATCTGCTACCGACACTTGTCGTCAACTTCTGCTTTGATATTGGAAGAGTCGCCTTGATTATTGGCCAGCTTGGGATTTTCTCGATATTTGTGACCCAGGAATTTGTACAACTTGGATATGGATCAGGAGAAATAAGGAATACAAGCTTCAATTGGCCAACCATATTGGGAGAAGCGAGAAAGGACATCTACACAGCCATTTGGATTCCCATAAACGCCGCCGTAGCTATCATGTTTGTTGTGTTTACTTTCAATATCCTTGGTGAAGGACTTAGAAAATACTTTCATCGATTAGGAGCATAATGAATGTTGCATCTCACTTTAGTTCAAAGGGCACTCCCTTCGTAAACTCTCACATTAATGAATGATTTCCTTGCTACAGGGTAAGTATTAGAGAAGGATAGGAACCGCGTGTAATTTATCATAAGCAGTTCTTTTGCATCTGGAAAGCTTGTCTGAAATAATGGCTGATAAACCTTGCAAGGAGTGTGATAGGGATGAGAGTACTAGTAGTTGGTGCAAATGGACAGATAGGTTCCAAACTCGTTGGAATGCTTCTGGAGGATGATAGATATACGCCTGTTGCCATGGTTAGAAAAGAGGAGCAGTCGGAGAAATTCCAGAGTGAAGGCATTGATACAGTACTTGCCGATTTGGAAGGGCAGGTAAAGGACCTTGAATATGCAGTGAAAGGGAATGATGCCATCATTTTCACCGCAGGATCTGGTGGCAGTACTGGGCTGGACAAAACCTTGCTCATAGACCTTGACGGTGCAGTCAAGGTGATGGAGGCGGCAGAAAATGCACATGTTAACCGGTTCATTCTCGTAAGTGCCCTGCAGGCTCACAATAGGGAAAACTGGAACGAAGAATTAAGACCTTATTATGTCGCAAAGCATTATGCTGATAAAATGCTGGAAGCAAGCAGTCTGGATTATACAATCGTCCGTCCTGGAGGGCTTTTGAATGACTCTGGTACCGGGAGCATACAACTGGGATTGAACCTTGAAAGAGGCTCCATTCCCCGTGAAGATGTTGCAAAAACCTTATTGGAGGTCATATCGGCTCCAAATAGCTATCGTAAAGCTTTCGATGTCATCTCAGGTGAAGTTGCCATTGAAAAGGCGATAAAAGAAATTAATTAGTAATTTTTTGAAACTAAAGCCCCTATTCATTCGTTATAGTAAAAGACGGATGAATAGGGGTTTTTATGCATGAAAAAGAAAAAATGGATAAAGAGGCTATTACCATTCGGTATTTTTTTAGCCGTGTATATATTAATTGTTCACATCTTCATCTATCAGGCTGCAAAAGAACAACCTCCAAGCGACCTTGATTATTTGATTGTACTTGGTGCAAGGGTGAGAGGGGAACAGATGACATTGGCATTACGTTATAGAGTGGAAGCCGCTCTGAAATACCTCGAAGAAAATCCCGACACGAAGGTCATCGTTTCCGGCGGACAGGGACCGGGAGAAGATATCACAGAGGCCGAAGCAATGGAGCGATTTCTTCTGAAAAATGGTGTGAGTCGGGAGAGGATCATCAAAGAGGGGCTTTCCACGACCACCTATGAAAACCTTAGTTTTTCTAAACAGTTTATAGAGGAAGGGTCATCAGTTGCTATCGTAAGCAATGACTTCCATCTATTCCGGGCATCCATAATAGCCGAGCGCCTTGGTTTCCATGAGGTACATACACTTCCTGGGAAAACCCCGAAAATAGCGATTTTTAAGCTTTGGACACGGGAGTATTTTGCAGTTGCGAAGACTTGGTTGGTGGATCGGTAGTAGGGTGCAGTTGGTATCCTTTCCAAAATAATAGTCAAGGTAAGAGACATCAGGAAATGACAGCCTGATGTATTTTTGGGTCTTTGCCTGATTTGCTTTATAATAGTCTTAATCAAATAAGTTGAGGTGAAGCAATGGAGTATCTTCTTTCGCAGATCATTTTCAGTTTTATTGCTTCGACCGGGTTCGGAGTAATCTTTAATGCACCCAGGAATTCCTTGATCCATTGCGGGTTTGTAGGAATGGTCGGGTGGATTTCATACATACTTTTAGCTGATTCCGGAGTAGATCCTGTTATCTCTTCTTTTGTAGGGGCTTTTGCCGTTGCATTGATAGGCCATATCATGGCGAAAAGATTCCGGATGCCCATGATCATTTTCAGCGTGGCAGGCATCATCCCGCTTGTTCCAGGAGGATTGGCTTATAATGCGATGAGACAGGTGGCGGAAAATGACTACCTTGCCGCGATTCCTCTCGCTGCCAAAGCATTTATGATATCAGGTGCGATAGCCATGGGGCTGGTATTTGCAGAGGTTATTGTGCAAATTGTAATGAAGGCGTTCAGAAAACCAAATGGGGTCACTGGTAATGAGGTGGGAAAATGAAAAATTTGGTAGGATACGATGAAGAACAGGTACTGAAGGTTTGCCTTCTTGCTGGCCGAATCATGATGGAGAGCGGAGCGGAGACATACAGGGTGGAGGATACGATGACACGCATAGCTGCAGCGTATGGCATCACGGAAGCACACAGTTTTGTCACCCCTACTGGAATAATAGTTTCCTTACAGGGGGTAAGCCCGACTCAACTGGTGAGAATCAGTAATCGGACCACTGATTTGGAAAAAGTGGCCAGGGTAAATGGTATTTCGAGGAGGATAGCAGGTGGAAGCCTGGATGTGGATGAAGCTTTAGTGTTGTTAAAAGAGCTGGAATCAGCACAGCTGTTTTTTTCGAATTGGCTGCAAATTGCAGCTGCTGCACTGTTAAGCGGATCGTTTCTCATTATGTTCAAAGGTGTCTGGATAGACTTTTTTCCAGCTATGATTGTAGGTGGAATCGGATACTCGGGCTTGTTGGCCATTCAACATTACACAAAAGTAAAATTCTTTGCTGAGTTCATTTCAGCATTGATTATCGGCCTACTCGCTTTCCAGCTGGTCGGAATCGGGTTAGGGCAGGAACTCGACAAGATAATCATTGCTTCCGTCATGCCACTTGTACCGGGACTTTTGATAACCAACGCCGTCCGTGACTTGATGGCCGGTCACTTCGTATCAGGCCTGTCAAAAGGAGCGGAAGCGTTTCTTACCGCGTTTGCAATTGGTGCAGGTGTGGCGGTGGTGTTTTTGTGAGTGGTTGCAAGGAGGGGAGCGAGGGTGCTTCCTTTTTTTAAATGGTTTGAGCAGGGACAAATAGACGGCGGTAGGCATGATTTGTCGAATTGTGCGTTTTATCGATATCTTGGTTGATTTCGTTGATATCTGAAAATTCTCGTTGATAAAAATTTATTTTCATTGATATCGCTTACAGAATCATTGATATATTAATATTTTCGTTGATATCCCGAATTTACGCTATAAAAAACAATCTTTTTATAAAAATAAAAAGGACTTTTTACCCATTTTCGAGAAATAAACCAATAGAAACAGAAAGGTGTGAGCAAATGATAAAAAAAGTGAGAGAAAAATCGATCAGACTCTTAACAATGGAGGCTGGCGGAAGGCGAGTGGATAAAAATCACCCTGTGTATGCCCAAATAGAAAGGGAGCTGGGCAGGCAGACGGCTGGCTATAAAGGTGAGTGTGCATTAGATTACTATTTAACCTTTATACCTGATGATAAATATTTTATCTTTCATGGATTGCGCCTCGAAGATCCAAAAAACAGATATTTTCAGATGGATAGCTATTTGTTTTCACTATCACATGGCCTGATACTGGAGTCGAAATACATATCCGGCGAATTGGAATTCGATGAAAAATCCAATCAGCTAATAAGAAAAGTAGCAGATGGACACGAGTCCATGGGAGATCCCATTTCACAGGTTGAACGACATAAAGATCAGATGCGAAGCTGGATGGAAAAGTATTTGGGCAAGGTCGTCCCGATTATTGGACAAGTGGTTTTAACTAACAAAAATGCAATCCTCAAAAATGTCTCTCCTTCGACCATGAAGAAAGTCACCTTTTTAACAAACCTCCCAATTCGCATAAAAGCCATTCATGAAAATTTACCAAACCCTATTTTAACTGAAAAGGAACTGCGAAAAGCTACAAGAATCCTCAACCAAAAACACACGCCTGACCAGTTCGCATTTCTGGACTTTTTTAAGCTCACTCATAATGAAATAATTACAGGAGTCATCTGCGCTGAATGCTCACTCTCACCCATGTTAAGAAAAAGTGCAAAATGGATTTGTCTGAAATGTGGATGTAAGTCCAAAAATGCACATATAGAAGCACTGGAAGATTACGCACTATTGTGTGGTAAGTCCATTACAAATAAGCAGGCAAAAGAATTTTTACACCTTTCCTCAAGTTCTGTTACTTTTCAAATTCTTCAATCCATGAACCTCCGCCACACAGGCACAAAAAAAGGAAGAGTATACTTCTTGAACTAAATACTACCGCACCGACTCCTTCACCCACTCCAAAACTTTCCATGACAAATAAAACGCACATTTCACAAGCGTTATTACTATTTTACAATAATTTCTTCTTTATCTTTTACGTGTTTCATATTAATGTAATAGTATGAAAACTTTACAGAAAGTCCTCATAACATTGTCGATTGTCGCTATAGTCTTAGGTGGAAATACTGCAGCACTTGCCGCAACTACTCATACGGTCCAATCCGGTGATACGATGTGGAAGATTGCTGTGAAATATCAGGTGGGAGTTTCGGAAGTGATTCAAGCCAATCCGGCAGTCAAAAATCCGAATTTGATCTACCCTGGTCAGAAGCTTAACATTCCAGAATTAGGAGAGGTGAAATCAGCAGAAGAGCAGGTTGCAGCACTGGTGAACCAGGAGCGCAGCAAGTATGGACTTCAGCCATTGAAGTTGAACTGGGAGTTATCTAGAGTAGCAAGATACAAGTCTCAAGATATGATAGACAAGAATTATTTCAGCCACACATCTCCAACATACGGATCTCCGTTTACAATGATGAAGAACTTTGGTATTTCTTACCGAGCAGCAGGAGAAAACATTGCTGCTGGGCAAAAAACACCACAAGAGGTCATGAATGCTTGGATGAACAGTGAAGGACATAGAAAAAATATCCTTTCGAGCCAATACACTGAAATTGGTGTAGGTTATGCGAAAGGCGGCTCATACGGTCATTACTGGACACAGATGTTTATCTCAAAATAATTGGTCAGGCAGCGAAGCGAATGGAGCTTCGCTGCTTTTCTGTTTTGGAAAAAATTCTATGATTCTTCCAAAATATACTATAAAATAGGATTATCTTATTTGGAAGGGGTGATGACAGGATGGCAAGTTGTTTCAAAATGCAGGGTCATGCCTTGTCCCACCAACTGTTAATTATAAGTTAGAAGCAAGTGCAAGTCCCCGCATATAACAAAAAAGGGGCTGTTTTTAATGATGAAATTGAGCACGATGAAAAAGGTTTTGGATACTGTAGGGGAGGATTGGCGCAGTCCTTTAGCTGAGCAGATAATGTGTAATTGGGAATATGATGCTGACGAACTGTACTACTTTCGTGCCAGTGCAAATTTTGTTTTTATTTTTCGAAAAGATGGAAAAGCACATTACTTACGTTTTAATGAAACAACTGAGAAATCACTCAGCCAACTTCAAACAGAACTGAATATTCTCCTCTACCTTAAAGATAGTCCTGTAAAGGTCGCTCAACCATTATTATCTAAGAACCGTCAATATATTGAAGTGGTTGATACGGAAGTCGGGGAGTTTTCGGCAATGGTTTTTGAAGGAATTCCCGGGAAACAGATGGAAACAGCGGAATTAATAAAGGAGCAATTTTTTTTATGGGGAAGGTCACTTGGGATGCTCCATGAAAAATTCAAGGTGATTCCCGAGGGGTATATATCCGAAAGACCCACTTATGCCGATCATCTGCAATGGATCGACTCACATCTTCCAATTGATGATCTACCTGCAAGGGAAGAAATGTTCAGAATAAAAGAATGGACCGGTTCTTTACGGAAAACTCCTGAGAATTTCGGTATCATCCATTTTGATTTTGAAGTGGACAATCTGCGCTGGAATGAGGATTTGATTGGGGCCTTTGACTTTGACGAAAGTGCAGGGTATTGGTATGTGGGAGATATTGTTTTTGCGTTACGAGATGTTCTTGCGAATAAGGAAGATATCAAGAAACCACAAGTGAAAAACTTCATAAGAGGGTATAGGACGGTAACCAATCTGGATGAAAATTACCTTCAACAAATCGATGGGTTTCTAAGAATGCATCAACTGTATTCGTATACGAGAATCCTTCGTTCAATCGATATTCTTGAATCAGAAAAGCATCCTGAATGGCTGAGAAACCTTCGGGAGAAATTTGTTATGAAGTTATCCTACTACCGGCAAATTTTTAGAACGCTTGATGATATAGGATAAGTTTTTCTGAACTATTAAATGGAAAAGAGCCGGATTATGACAGCCCGGCTCTTTTCCTATTGCACTCGAAGTGGCAGTACTTTTAAAAGAATTCAATTCTCTTTCCATACTTATTTATCAATTCGTTATTGTGCTCCTCAGTACCGTCAACATTCCCGCTTTTAAATATAGGAATCTCCATTCCTCTTTTAATAAGAAGTTCAACGGATTTAACAATTATTTGATTCAGGATGGCTGCATTTATGATAGTGGACCCTGGCCCTATACTATTGGTTGAATTAATATTATGTAATGTTATCAAGGCATCTCCTACAGGGATAAGGTTATCAAGTGTAATATCAGCTGTAGCCGCTAAATGTAAACCGGTAGAATGACGAGAAGAAAGGGAGTGGTAGGCATGAGATGATATTGTCATGACCTTCAGTCCCATCTTTTTCCCATACTGTGCAACATCTATCGGAACAGGATTTCTTCCAGATGTGGAGACAACCAATAAAACATCATTTGGTTGGAATGGTTGGGAGGGGAGAAAAGTTTTTGCGAACAAGGGATCTTTCTCTAAATCAGAGGAACGTAGAGCGCCCTTATGCAGCATGAGATCTTCCACAAATAAAGGTCTGATTGGGACAAGTCCACCTGCCCTATAAAATACTTCTTCGGCGATCATGTGGGAGTGGCCGCAACCAAAAACATGCATAATACCTTCATTTCCAAAGCAGTCAGCAAGGAGAGAGGATGCCTGCTCTATCTCCATACTGTTTTTTTGCTCCACTTTAGTCAGGAGCTGTTGAACAGCTGATAAATAACTCGTATCCATGATACCTCTCCCTTACTATTCGAATCTCTTCATTTTGATGTAGAATTTATATCGGTCCCCCCTATAGTGGGATTTTACTAGTTCTAGAGGAGTCCCATCTTGTAGAAAAGTATTTCGCTTAATGTATAACATTGGATGATCTTTATTGATTTTTAAAAGTCTGGCATCTTCACTGGAAGCTTGTATGGATTCAATCATCTGATCTGCATGGGCAATTTCAAGGTTTAGCTTCTCTTCGATATAAGCATAAATGGAAGTGTTTACTACTTCTTCCGTTAGGCCTTTTACTAAATTGGCAGAGAGGTAATTTGTCTCAAGTGCCATCGGTTCACCATCAGCCAAACGTATCCTTTTTATCTCATATACAGGTGCATGTTCCTTGATATGAAGTTCATCAGCTATATTAATGGAGGCTGGCACTATTTCAAAATGAATCAATTCACTTGTCGGGTTCATCCCTCGTTTTTTCATATCCTCTGTAAAGGAGGTCAAGCCTTGAAGTGGCTGTTCGATTTTTTTATTTGCTACAAAAGTGCCGCTACCTTTTTTACGATACAGAAGCCCCTCGGTTACCAGTGCATTAATGGCTTGCCTGACGGTCATCCTGCTTATTCCGTAAGCTTCGGCATATTCTCTCTCTGAGGGTATAGTATCTCCAGGAACAAGATTTCCTGAGTTAATTTGATCCTTAATGAAAGATTCTAGCTGGTAATAAAATGGTATGGGGGAACTTTTATCAATCATTTACTCTGTTTATCTCCTTTCAAGCAATAATACTGGAGTTTTGAAGAACCGTATTGTCTGTAATAATTCTAACACAAGGATGCTTTTTTAGGATAGATGCAGGAAAGGTGTCTGAAAAGCTGCCATTCATCAGTTGTTCATAAGCTTTGGCTTTGTTTTTTCCAGAAACTAAAAGTAGTATTTCTTTCGCATTCATAATGGAATCTATACCCATTGTGATAGCGTGAGAGGGAACATCTTCCATCGTTTTAAAAAAACGTGCATTCGCTTTTCTAGTCGATTCTGTAAGTTTTACAACATGCGTTCTGCTGTCAAAACGGGTACCAGGTTCATTAAAACCAATATGTCCATTTTCGCCTAATCCCAAAATTTGGATATCAATAGGTCCTTTGTCATGGAGTTTCTGTTCATAGTTTCTGCATTCTTCTTCGAGATCTTCTGCTTTTCCGTTCGGAATATGAGTATTTTCTATACATATGTTGATATGTTTGAATAAGTTTCTATTCATATATTCGAAATAACTGTTCGAATCATTTTTATCTAAACCGACATATTCATCCAGATTAAAAGTAGTAATACCTTGATAGGAGGTACGGTTTTCCTTATAGTCTTTTATCAAATATTCGTAGAGTTTTGTTGGTGTGCTTCCTGTTGCCATTCCTATTACAAGGTTAGGATTCTGTTTAACTTTTTTTATTAAAATTTCAGCAGCTACTTGACTTAGGTCGTCATAGGTATTAGCGGTGATAATATCCATTAGGGACTACTCTCCTTTATAAACTAATTGACCCTTACAAAAGGTCATCTTGACTTCGCAATTTTGATTCATGATTACAATATCAGCATCTTTACCAACTTCGATACTTCCTTTTCTTTCCCAAACATTGAGTCTTTTTGCAGGGGTGGTAGAAGCCATTCTGACGGCTTCTACTAGTGAACAGCCTGTGAATTTTTTCATATTTCTTATTGCTTCATTCATTTTTAGAACACTTCCTGCAAGTGTGCCATTTTCAAGGATTGCAGTATTGTTTGCCACTGAGACTTTTTGGCCACCCAATTCATATTCTCCATCTTCCAGCCACTTTGCTCTCATGGAATCTGTTACTAAAATAATTCTATCTGCTCCCTTGGCAAGATAGGTTGCTTTTACGACAGCAGGGTGAACGTGAATACCGTCAGCTATCATTTCGACCAACAGGTCATCATGGGCAAGTCCGGCACCTACAACACCCGGCTCACGATGGTGGCTGCCGCGCATCCCGTTGTAAAAATGTGTAACGTGCTCTGCACCGGCTTCCATAGCGTCGACCATTTCATGATAAACAGCATCAGAGTGTCCGATGGAAGTGATGACCTTATTTTTCGATAAATGATGGACAAATTCTATTCCGTTTGGCTGCTCGGGTGCCATGGTAACCACTTTAATTTGGTTTCCGGACTCAACCTGCCAGCTTTCAAATAGTTGGATATCTGGATTCACAATATGTTCTAATGGCTGTGCACCTGCGCGCTTTGGGGATATAAATGGCCCCTCCAAATGTATTCCAAGTAATTCACTGCCTATTGATTCATTCTTCTCTATTTTTAAATAGTTATTTACTGTGCGTAAAGCTGCTTCAATATCAGACCGCTCTTGCGTAATGGTTGTAGCTAAATAGCTAGTTGTACCTTCCTGGGGCAATGTTGCTGCCATTGTTTTCAATGACTCTTCAGAAGCATCCATCGTGTCAGCTCCGTTTAACCCATGTATATGGATGTCTATGAAGCCTGGGGCAGCATACAGATCGGAGGAAAATCGAATTTCCTGCAGATTTTCAGTATTTTGATAGTGATCCATAGCTCCGATTTCGAAAATTTTTCCTTCTTTAACTTTAATAAATCCAGTTTGTTGAATAGTTTTCTCTTTTATTAGATTGACGGAAAGCAGGGAATAACTATTTAAGAAAGTACTCATGTAAGTCTCCTTTCACGATTATTATATGTTAATTCTAACAGAATTATGTATAGTTGTATATACCACTTTTGCTCTATTGGTTGTTTAATATTAGATAATTTAAGTGTTTTCCAGAAATATTGGTATAGACAACTATTTGTAAGATGTGCTAGTATTACTTCGTTGCAAGCACTTACAAATGATTAAGGAGAATTGATAAAAATGATTGGGTTTTTACAAAAAATCGGAAAGTCACTAATGTTGCCGATTGCTGTGCTTCCCGCTGCAGCAATATTATTAAGAATTGGACAAGAGGACTTATTGGATATTGAGTTTATTGCAAACGCAGGGAACGCAGTATTTGCTAATCTTGCGCTTATATTTGCGATTGGGATAGCAATTGGTTTCGCCAAAGACAATAATGGATCTGCGGCCTTGGCTGCTGCAATAGGTTACCTAGTATTAGTAAGTGGTACCCAAGCAATCAATGAAGAGATTGATATGGCCATACTAGGCGGGATAATATCAGGGGTTGTAGCAGGAGTGCTTTATAACAGGTTTCATGATATTAAAATGCCTGATTGGCTTGGGTTTTTCGCAGGAAGACGTTTTGTTCCTATTATTACCGCTACTGTGATGGTAATCTTAGCGGGAATATTTGGAGTCATTTGGGCTCCAATCCAAGAATTTATTAACAACATCGGTCAGTGGATAATAGATGCAGGAGCAGTAGGAGTTGGTATCTTCGGATTCTTGAACCGTCTTCTCATTCCAATAGGTTTGCACCATGTACTCAATAGTTTAGTATGGTTTGTATTTGGAGAATATAATGGTGCTACTGGGGATTTAAATCGATTCTTTGCTGGTGACCCGACAGCTGGTATATTTATGGCCGGTTTCTTTCCTGTCATGATGTTCGGTTTGCCTGCAGCAGCGCTAGCGATGGTTGCAACAGCAAAAAAACATCGCCGTAAAGCTGTATCAGGAATGCTGATTGGTATCGCCATTACATCATTTTTAACTGGGATTACAGAGCCGATTGAGTTTACTTTCATGTTCCTGGCTCCGTTTTTATACGTCATACATGCATTATTAACAGCAAGTTCCATGGTCATTGTTTACTTATTGGATATTAAGCATGGTTTTGGATTCTCTGCCGGTGCCATCGACTTTTTCCTGAATTGGGGGATAGCACAACAGCCGTTGTTACTATTAATCATCGGTTTAGCTTATGGTGCGGTCTATTTCTTTGTATTCTTTTTTCTGATTAAAACCTTTAATTTAAAAACACCAGGTCGAGAAGATGAAGAAGATATAATAGAAGAAAAAGGAACAGGTGAAGATAAATATTCAGTAATGGCTCGTAATTTTATTGATGATATAGGCGGTAAGGAAAATATTGCTGCTGTTGATTATTGTACAACAAGACTCAGATTAACGATCAAGGATATGAATAAAGTACAAGAAAATTCATTAAAACAACATGGGGCCAAAGGGGTAATAAAAGTAAATCAAACAAATCTGCAAATAATTGTTGGAACAGATGTCCAATTTGTAGGGGATAAAATGAAAGAATAAGACCAGCCTAGTATGGCTGGTTTTTTTTTTCTATTCAGATTTGAAATGAAATTATATACTAAATAAAAGTAGAAAGCATAGAATACTAGAAAGGTGAATCATCATGGAAAACCTACAATTAGAAATCAGAAATGCAGAGGAAAAAGACCTTCCTGCCATTATTGCCATTTACAACTCGACCATTGAAAGCAAAATGGTTACAGCCGACACAAATGCAGTTGCAGTGGAGGACAAGCTTGCCTGGTTCCACGACCATAATGAGCTGAACAGACCATTATGGGTGGTTGTGGACAAGGAGAAGAATGAAATATGTGCATGGCTGAGTTTCCAATCCTTTTATGGGAGGCCTGCCTATCAGGCGACAGCTGAGGTCAGCATCTATCTGCATGAAAACACAAGAGGTAAAGGTCTCGGCGCATATCTGCTGAAATACGCATTGGAGGCATGCCCTGGACTTGGGATTGAAAATCTGCTCGGCTTCATTTTTTCTCACAACCTGCCAAGTATCGGTCTGTTCCAAAAATTCGGTTTTGAGAAATGGGGCTATTTACCCAATGTGGCAGAACTCGAAGGGGTAAAAAGGGATTTGGTGATCTTGGGTAGAAAAATATAGGTGTAAAGGTGATGTGAATGAAATTTAAATGGCCATTATTGATCGTTGCGGGTGTATTATTGGTGACAGGTGTGCTTCTCTCTTTTAATGAAAATGTTCGAGGTGCTGTCAAGCTTGCACTTTTGGGAAAGGAAGTTGTGACCATCTCCACTGAAAACGAAACTGTGACAGTAATGGCCAGGATGGAAGAAGGGGCGGGTTTTCAGGAGGTCCTTTCCCTCATTGAAACAGATGGCTGGCTTCTGACAGATCAACTGGGCTCCACTTTCGTTTTTACCAGAGGGGATGAGAGCCTCGTTCTGATGCTGAAGATGTGGACAAACCAATATATTGTAGCGGAGATGACAGAAGGGTAGGGGAGATTTGTTGAAACCAGTACCAATGCTCAGGACAGAGCGCTTGCAGTTGCGCAGCTTATCTTTAAAGGATGCTGATACCATATACAGCTATTTTTCAAATCCGGAAATGACAAAATACTATGGGATGGAACCATTCCAATCCAGGTTGGAAGCGGATAAGTTTATCAAAGACTTCCTGGATGATTATAATATGCTATTTCGATGGGGCATTGTGGAGAAAAGCACTAATAAACTAATAGGTACTTGTGGATTCCATGCCATTTCCGAAAAGCACCTCCGGGCAGAGATCGGCTATGAAATAGAGGTGGATCACTGGGGGAAGGGATATGCGACCGAGGCAATCCGTGCACTTGTGCATTATGGGTTCGACTCCATGAAATTTCAGCGAATCGGTGCCAATGTATATCCGGAAAACGCAGGTTCCAGAAAGGTATTGGAAAAGGTGGGTTTCACCCATGAAGGAATGCTTCGCAGCTACCTGTTTCAAGGTGGATGCTTTCATGATGCAAATGTATTCTCCATTTTAAAAAAGGAAGTGCTGGGAAATAAGGAACAGTAATCCGAGGATTACTGTTTTTTTTATATTTATTTCGGCGGAAATACAAAAGCTAGCGGCTAATAAAAAATTGGCCGCTAGAATAGGTCTGAAGGCTATCAGTCATCCTGAGAAGTCAAAATCAATGGCCCATCCTTCGTGATGGCGATGGTATGTTCATATTGTGCAGAGAGCATGCCATCGACGGTTCTAGCTGTCCAGCCGTTATCGTCAAGCAAGGAAAACCATGTTCCAATGTTCACCATAGGTTCAATCGTAATTACCATTCCCTCTTTAAGCTGAATTCCTCTGCCTTTTGTCCCATAATGAAAGATTTGTGGCTCCTCATGTATGTTCCTTCCAATACCATGTCCGGTGAAGTCCCGAACAACTGAATAGTTCCTGCCTTCCACATACTCCTGAATGGTATGCCCGATATCACCAGTCCTGTTGCCAGCAATCGCTTGAGCAATGCCAATATAGAGAGCTTTCTTTGTAACATTCAGTAATTTCCTAGCTTCTGTACTTATTTTTCCTACGGGATAGGACCACGCAGAGTCTGCCAACGCACCATTCAAATTGACCACGCAATCGATGGTTACGATATCCCCATCCTTTAAAGACTCCGCGCGAGGGAATCCGTGACAGATTTCATCATTGATGGAAGCGCAGGTTGCATAAGGATAACCTCTGTATCCTTTTTGCTCTGATTTTGCCCCATGTGCGATAAGAAACTCATCCACAAACCGATCTATCTCAAGGGTAGTGACCCCAGGTTTTATTTTCTGTCTCAGCAGCTTGTGGCACGCGGCCAGCAGTTTGCCCGCTTCGTGCATCCTTGTGATTTCACGTTCACTTTTAAAGGTTATCATCCGGTTTCCTCCTCTCCTTCTTTCATTATAGATATCACTTATTCAAGAGGTTCGTATGGATTGGAAAAGAAAAAAGTTTTCTTTTTCTTTAGAATTTACTGTCATTTTTAAGAAGATGTTGTATCATTGGAATAATAAACCGACTAGTCGTTTATATAAAAGGGGGAATGGAAATGCCACCTGCAGTTTCCGAAGAGTATAAGGAAAAGAAGAGAAAAATGATTCTCGAAAGTGCTTTGGCATGTTTTGCAGAGAAAGGGTTCCAGGTCGCAACCATTGATGATATTGTGAAACACTCCGGCATGAGTAAAGGAGCCATTTACAATTATTTCAAAAGTAAAGACGAAATTTATATTGAATTAATGAATGTAAATTCCAACCAAAGCTTCGAGGTGCTCAGGGGGAAGCTTGAAAAACTGCCGACTGCAAAGGAAAGACTCGACCATTTTTTTGAAGTGTTCCGCTCACAGGTAAAAGTGAATCCTAACTGGGAAAATACAAGCAGGGTCCATATCGAATTTTGGTTAAGCTCGGTTCGGAATGAGTTAACAAAGGATTTCATGTACAATCGATACCAGATGGTCTACAAAAAGATCTTAACGGATATTATTCAATTCGGTGTTGATAAAGGAGAATTCCCAGAAAAGATTGACGTAGATTTTATTGGTAATGTGTTTTGGAGTTCCTTCGATGGAATCTGTTTCTATCAATGTGTGATGGAAAATGATGAGCTCTATGAGAGGCTGGTCAACCAGTTGGAAAGTGTCATCAACTCCATGGTTACATCCTTATAATAGTTGGATAAAGAGAAAGGAATTTGTCGAAAATATTAGATTGAACTTTTTGAAAATTCGTGCTTAAATGGAAATAAACTGAGTGGTCGGTTTACTGATGCCTTTTTTTACTCTCAAAATAGACTGTCTGGTCAGTTTTAATTAAAGATAAAAAAGAATCTGACAAGGCGGGGATTGCCCATGTGGATTATCCGTATAAAAGGTTATCTAATCATTATTGAGTAACGAACAAAGCAGGCGTATGAAGAAATATAATAGAAGATTGCGCTTGACTGACAAAAGGGGGAAAAGCATTGTTTACCATCAAAAAATTGAGTGAGTGTAAATTGGAAGAAGCCGTCGCTGCATGGAACACCGGCTTTGAAGGATATTTTTTTGATGCGACAATGGATGTGGATCGTTTTACAACTAGACTGGGACTTGAAAACCTATCAGCCTCATTATCCATTGTGGCATTTGACCAACAAAAGCCGATCGGGATTCTATTGAGTGGAGTCAAAACAATCGAAGGGAAAAGAGTGGCCTGGAACGGTGGAACAGGAGTAGCAAGCGATTACCGAAGAAAAGGTGTAGGGAAATTATTAATAGATAAGGCTCTGGAAATATATGAGGAAGCAAATGTGGAAGTAAGCACACTCGAAGCAATAATAGAAAACACAAAGGCCATCAGCTTGTATGAAAAAAAGGGATACAAAATTGTGGACGAAGTGGTGCACTTACGGACTGAGGATGTTCCTGAATTTTATGGAGCACTGGACTACCAGGCTGTTTTCACGTCTGCAAATGATGCTCAGTATCTACCTATTTATAAACATGACACTCCATGGCAAAGCCAGTGGTTTTCCATGAGGGAGGGGCAGGCACTACAACTGGTGAATAACGAAGGGGAAACAGTTGCATACGGGCTTTTCAAAAGAGAGTATGACGGAGACGGAACTCTGAAAGCCGTCACTGTCACACATTGTTATGTAAAGGAGGATAAAGGGAATCCGGAATACTTGATCGATTCCTTATTTTCATATTTGTTTCCACCATCCTCCGTCAACTATGTTTGTACCGTGGCATTCTTCGCCATCTCCAATAAAAGGGTTTATCAATTCCTGCTTGATAAGGGATTTACAAAAAGGATAGGCCAAGTCTGGATGAAAAAAGGAATAAAAGAAGGTGTTCAAGGAGGAGTCTAGCGTGGGAAGCATCCGGTCATTATCAAGGGTTGATATTCCTTCCTTTGTAGAGGTTGCCAGGAATGCCTATCCTGGTATGGGAGTGAATACCACGGAAGATAAACAGAAACTGGTCGAACGGCTGGAAAAGCAGACCGAATCTGATGGGAAAAATCTTTTTGGGGCATATTCGGAAACCACGCTGGTGGGTGGCATGCTTTTACATGACTTTACGATGAACTTTCACTCACATCAAATCGAACTGGGTGGAGTTGGATTTGTCTGTGTCGATCTACTTCACAAGAAAGAAAAAATCGCCAAGGAACTGATCACTTTTTTTGAACAGTACTATCGTGATAAAGGAACAGCCATTGCTGCTTTATATCCTTTCCGCCCGGATTTCTACAGGAGGATGGGCTACGGCTATGGGAGCAAGATGAATCAATACCGTTTCGCACCGAAAGAATTGCCTAAAGGTCCATCAAAACAGAACATGAAGAAACTCTCGGAAGACAAAGTTGGGGAACTTCACAAATGCTATTCTCGGTTTTCATTAAAAAACCATGGCATGATTGTGCGGTCCGAGGAAGATATGAAGAGGTTATTTCAGGATCCCAAGATTAAGATTTTTGGCGTATGGGAAGAAGACGAATGCAAGGGGTATTGTGTATTCTCTTTTGAAAATAGTAAGTCTGGAAATTTCATCTCCAATCATATCCTAATGAAAGAATTTGTCTGGGAGACACAGGAAGCATTATTGGAGCTTTGCACGTTTTTACATTCGCAGCAGGATCAGATTCACCAGATTATCTGGAATACTCAGCAGGAGGCTTTTCATTTCCTGCTGAATGACCCAAGAAACGGCTCGGATAATCTGATGCCACATGTTTATCACGAAAGCAATGCAGCTGGTGTGGGGCTGATGTATAAGGTATTGGATGTTCGTGCATTATTTGAGCAGACTACTGCAAATTCATTTGGTTCGGCAAACTTGAATGTTAAATGGTGTGTGACGGATACCTTTGCAAATCTTACTCATGAAGTATCGGTCAATTTCCACGATGGGTATGCGGTTGTAATGGAAGATATTGAACCGGATGTTACTGTTAAACTATCCATCGGTGAATTTTCCTCTTTAATCATAGGTTCAATTAGTTTCACGAGTTTATTTCAATTTGGATTGGTACAGCTTTCTGATGACAAATATCTCAAAGATTTACACCTGATTTTTTCAGCATTACCAAAACCAATATGTATGACAGGCTTTTAAAAGGGAGGAAATTTTATGACAGTAGAGCAATTCTTAAAAGAACAGAATGAACAATTTCAGATTCTATTGAAAAAATCATCCTATGCAGGCTGGATGGCACAGACTACCGGGGAGAAAAAGTGGGCAGAGGAAGCAGGAAAAGCATCAAGTGAATTCAGCCTTTACTACTCAGATAGTGAACGTTTTGAAAAAGTGAAGGAATTACTTTCCAAAGAAGACCTCAGTGCAGAGCAGAAGCGCCAATTGGAGCTATTGGAAACGGAAATGAAAGAGAATCAAATGTCCAAGGAGACGATAGAAGAACTTGCTTCCATGTCATCAGAGCTGAACTATCTATTTAATACGTATATGCCAGAGGTGGATGGGAAAAAGCTTTCAGCAAATGACATCCGTGATATTCTGGTAAATAGCACAAATAATGAAGAACGAGAGAAAGCATGGAAAGCCAGCAAGGAGGTTGGGGCGGAAGTATCGTCCAAACTGCTCGAGCTTGTTAAAAAGCGAAATGAAGCAGCTCGAAGCCTCGGGTATGAAAACTATTATAAGATGGCCTTCGCAAATCAGGAGCTGGATTTGGAAGAGATATTCACCATTTTCACCGATCTTGTGGAGCAGTCAGATGAAACCTTCCGTGCACTAAAAATCGAACTGGATGCCTCCCTTGCAGAGAAATTCCAGGTGGAAGTATCGGAACTGCGTCCATGGCATTATTCCGATCCATTCTTCCAGGAAGCTCCTGCCAACAAGGATGTAAACCTTGATCCTTTCTTCAAAGGTAAAAATTTGGAGACACTTACAGCTGAAACATTCGATTCGATGGATATGCCGATTGAGGGGTTATATGCGTCCTCAGACTTGAATCCTCGGGATGGGAAAAATCCAACTGCGTTCTGCATGGATATGGACCGTGAAGGGGACATCCGGGTATTATGCAATAATGTGGATAATACATATTGGATGGGAACGATGCTTCATGAATTTGGGCATGCCGCCTACAACAAATATACCAATCGTGATTTGCCTGCATTACTTCGAAGTCCTGCACACATTCTGACAACCGAAGCTATTGCAATGCTCTTTGGTAAGATGACGGAGAACCGCGAATGGCTATCGAAGTTTCTGAAGCTGGATGATGCGACTTTGAATAAATTAGCGCCAAGTCTAGAAAAGCATGAACAATTAAAAATGCTCATTTCTGCAAGGTGGATCATCACTTTCGTATTCTTTGAGAGAGCGCTTTATGAAAATCCGGATCAGGATTTAAATGCATTATGGTGGGAAACGGTGGAAAAGATTCAGCTTGTTAATCCTCCAGAGAATCGCAGTAACCCTGATTGGGCAGCAAAGATTCACTTTACATTGGCACCGGTCTACTATCAGAATTACTTGCTTGGTGAGATTACTTCTGCTCAGCTTCATCAATATATATTAACCAATATTTCGGATGAGTTCTTCACTCCGCAAGTAGGAGCAGATATCCGTGATGAATTCCTTGCGCCTGGCAGTTCCCATCATTGGAACAAGAAAATAGAAATGGTAACAGGGGAACCATTGAATCCGGCATTTTTTGTGAAGGCATATTGTGAAAAAACACCTGTAAAACGATAAGTTAATAATAGAGAAGAAAACCCGATGCATTAACGGTTTTCTTCTTTTTTTGGAGGAATATCCATGTTAGAGCTGATGGTAAGCGGAAAATCATTTATCAATGAAGAAATGGAAATCATGAATTCACAGCCGGACTATAATTTATTATCAGATGGTAAACCCTCGCTGGATATGAAGGACATTTTGACCGAACATGAAGAAGGTGAGGTAGAAAAAGAAAGATACTTGTTAAAGTGGAAAGGAAAACATATCGGGATCATTGATTTTACCATGTACAATCCAAAAGACGAGTTCCCGTGGCTTGGACTATTGCTTGTTCACAAGTCTTTTGAAGGGCAAGGTTTGGCAAAGAAAGCATATCTGCTTTACGAAAAATTGATGACGAACCGTGGAGTTCCAGCAGTCAGGTTAGGATGCTATAAAGACAATACCAGGGGCTTACGTTTTTGGCAGAGACTAGGGTTCAGAAAAATTAAAGAAGTCTTATACAAAGAAAAGCCATTATTGGTAATGGAAAAGGAATTAAAGTAATGGGTTTCCCATTTACTTTGATTCCTTTTTTATGGTCCCTATTAATTTTACATTACATTTTTTACAAATTTGAATATTACTATGAAAATAGTCGTGTTTTACGTTACACTATTCAATATGGAGTTTTTTCGAGTTTTTTTGACAAATAATATTAAAGAAGAATACTAGACTTCTTATAGAAAGGTATGTCTCCTTCATGATAAAAAGATGTATAAATTTAGCGCTAATAGCCGCTGTGCTAGTGCTTGGGTTTCCTATTCAACAAACAAATGCGAATCAGACTATAGAACTATTTAGTGAATCGGCCATACTGATAGACACGGAAACTGGGGATATTCTCTATGAGAAAGACAGTGATAGAACCATGTATCCGGCAAGCATCACCAAGATTGTTACCGCTATTATTGCCATTGAAGAGGGGAATCTGGAGGATATTGTAACGGTCAGTGAGAATGCACGTAATCAGGATGGCTCGAGAGTTTATCTCTTGGAGGGCGAAAAGGTTACACTTCTTAAACTCGTACAAGGTCTATTGATCAATTCCGGGAATGATGCAGGAACAGCCATAGCAGAGCATTTGAATGGCAGTGAAAAAGAGTTTGCCAAACGAATGACAGAGTTTGTGGAAAAAGAAATAGGTACTGAAAATACTGCCTTCAAAAATCCTCATGGACTTTTTGATCCTGAACATGTCACGACAGCAGAGGATATGGGGAAAATTGCCCAATATGCCATGGAAAACGAGACATTCCGTGAAATTGTAGGGACGAAAGAGATGGAGTGGATTGGCGAGGGCTGGGAAACTACCCTCTACAATCATCATCGACTGTTATGGGATTATGAAGGTACTACAGGAGTTAAAAATGGATATGTGCCGGAATCAGGCCACACACTTGTCACAACCGCTGAGCGTAATGGAAAGGAACTGCTTGTGGTTACATTAAAAGCGGCTTCCAAATACTATTCCTATAAGGACACGATGAATCTCCTGGACTATGGATTTCTTAATTTTAAAACGGTCAAAGTTCCAAAAGGTAAGATGATCAGTGATTCTGCTGGGAGAGAATTTATGCTGACAAAGGATATACATGTTTCCAAACAGGAGGATGAAGAAATCAGCTTTGCTGTAAATGCTGCAGACCAGCTTGTTGTGAAAACAGGTGGCCGGGAGAATATTAAAGAAGATGTAATTGTGGAGCAAGTGAAGAATGAAATAAGTCCATTGGCGTCCACAGAAAAAAAGGACAACCCTGCAGCTTCCTCCCAGCCTGAAAACCAAAAAAGCAGCTTCTTTTCTTTGGGCATTTTTTTAGTCATCCTTTTTATCTTTATATGGCTACTTGGCTGGAATCAAAAGCGCCGCAGAAGAAAAAAGAATCAGGGAAGATTTTCCGATTCCGTGAGCTATGCAAGAAGAAGTAAATATTATCATTAAATCCCAAAGGGGGCAGGAAAAGTTATATTTTCCTGCCCTTTTTCCTTGTTGAATATATGAGAGAACATCCACGTTTTAGATTTCAATAATTGGGTAATGAAAGTAATATTTGGATTAGTATCCATTCCATGTATATAATATGAATATGTAATTTAGAGGAGGTTTTCAAAATGGCAAGAGTAGAAGCAACGCTTAAACAGGAACTTATCGACTTACTTCAGGGTGAAAAAATTGTATCGTTGATCACGACGGATAAGAAAACGAAGAAACCGAACCTGAGTATCGTTTCTTGGCTGGTTGCCCATCAGGATGGGAAGACCATTAAATTTGCATTGGGACATAAAGCCGAAAGCGCATTTAATATTGATGATAATCCGGATCTTTTATTGGGAGTAGTTGGAGCCGGCAGCTGCTATTCCGTTAGCGGAAAAGGGACGGTTTCAGATGTAATTGATAAAACAATGAAATATCGCATTGTCACTGTGGATGTTGAGTCTGTGGAAGATGTCATCTTCTATGGTGGACAAATCACGCAGGAACCGGAATATGTAAAAACATATGATGCAGAGCTAGCTAAGAAATTAGATGAAGAAGTATATGAAATGTTGAAGAACTAGTTGCAGAAGGGACGTACCTAAATTGGGCCGTCCCATTTTTTGTGTGCCCAAAATTTCACAAAAGCTTCTAAAAATTCCCTCATTAATGATAAAATAAAGCATAGTAAAACTTGACTATATGAAGACAGTGTAGAGGAGTGTTAGCCTGAATGGACATCGTTTTCACCGACCGAGTAAATCGAATTCTGGAATTGGCGACGGATAAAGTGGAGGACCATCAAGTTCTTACTCCATTTCATTTATTTCTCGCAATGTGTGAAGAGAGTAGCGGAGTATGTGAAGAACTATCCTCCTATTTAGTTAAAGGATATGGGTATAACTTTTTGCATGATTTTTCTAGAAGTCTTCAACATTTTCACTCATCTCCTATAAATCTACCGCTTTGTACAGTGCCTGTCTCTCCTGAAGTAGAGAGTGTATTCAAATTTGCGGCAGGCAGGATGCATAGATACAACCAGATCCGCTTGAATGAAGGACATCTTATGCAGGCTCTTCTTAAATTGGATCCCATTATCCACTCGCTTCTTACCGAAAAGGATAGAGCCTTTGTGGAAAAAACAGTCTGCTCATCTCGGGATTTACTGGTAGCAATGGATTACTACCAAGTGCAGGATAGTATGGGGGCATCTACCTTCATCAGAAGAGCAAAGAGGGCAGATCTTGAAGCTTTATTGGATTTAGTGGAGAAGCAGTTTGGTTCAGGTTGGATAGTGTCCATTCGAAACGGCTTTCAAAAAGATGAAATATCCATCTTTCTAGCTGTAGTGAAAGATAGAATTGTAGGGTTTGCATGCTATGAGTCCTTTGAAAATAAAAAAGGCACCTTTGGACCAATGGGAGTTGTCTCAGGAGAGAGAAACAAGGGGCTTGGAGCACAATTGCTGCACCATTGCTTGTCTGATCTGAAGAAAAAGAACTATCGATATGTAGTGATAGAGGGTGCAGGGCCTATAGAGTTTTACGAAAAAGAGTGTAATGCAGTGTTAATTCCAATCTATGAATCACATAGAAACAATGGATAGTGCAAAATATTTCTGAGGGGAAGAATGAATGTGGAAGCGCCAAAGAACATCCTGAAGGTTTGGAGAAAGTTTGATAGTGTTGGAATGGATACTATCACAAAAGCTTATTTTTATGATAAGAGGGACAAGAAGCAGCGGTCTGTCATGGAAATGAAGGAACATTTCGAAAGATTTGGAGCTGGTGGCAACTGCTTTGATTTGGCAATCTGGCTCCTTGCTGAATTGAAGGAGGCTGGCATTGAGGCCTATCCAATTGGTCATGATTTTTTTGATGAGAAGGCACATGTAGCCGTTATGGCATTAGGTGAAAATGGAGAAAAGTACTATTGTGATCTGGGGGACCAATGGATACAACCCATCCTTGTTGAGAAAAACCATGATAGCTTTAGCGGAGAGATATTAGAGGGTTTTTTTCCTGGTGCTCACGTAAAAGTGGAAGCGGAATCAGGGGGATTCACCATATCATATATTAGAAATAATGGTAAAATTTCCAAACAGACATTTCCTTTAACTCCATATACCATTGAAGATTTACAAAGGGCAGGTGAATTATCCCAAGCTAGGATCTGGAAAGCCTTATGTGAAAAGAGGGTTAGAAGAAAAGGGTCGCAAGAAGTCACCCATTGGGAGTTTTATAACTGGAAAAGCTTTGAAAGCAGTCTTTCCGGACTGAAGATCGAGCAAGCGCTCTCTTCAAAAGAGGATTGGGCGGAGCGGATAGCCTTGAATATGGGTATGGATCTAGATTTTGTGAAAGAAGCACTTTCCAAGTTTGAGTACATAGAAAAAGAATAGCCTATACCTATTACAAAAGTGACCATTCCTAACACCTTTTGTCTACAAACTGAAAAGGGATCTCTCTTTAGTAAGCATCATTATCATCTCATGTATAATCTATTACTATCTTAATATACACGTGGTTATCATTCTATAATGAATTTAGAGAACTCAGTTGATTGGAGTGGAAGGCACGGAGACTCCTGCGGGAGGAAGGGGAAGCCACTGAAAAAGTGCTCCTATAGCTAGACAAACCTAAATTTTTTAAGGCTTGTCTAGTTATTTTATTTTATAATAAAAGTACTAACTTTAGGTGGTGTGCTTATGTTAACGAACCAAGAAGAATTCGCTTTGAGTCCCTATGCCAAGATTTATGACTTAGTAGTACCGAAAGATAACCTACTAAGAAGAATCAACGGAATTGTGGACTTTTCCTTCATACACGAAGAACTGAAAAATAAGTATTCCCTCGATAACGGACGTAATGCCATACCACCAATCAGAATGTTTAAATACTTATTGTTAAAGGTAATTTTCGACCTATCAGATGTAGACGTGGTGGAGCGCTCAAAATATGATATGTCATTTAAATTCTTTTTAGATATGGCTCCAGAAGAATCCGTAATCAACCCTAGCTCACTCACCAAATTCCGAAGACTTCGTCTTAAGGATATGGAAATTCTAGATATGTTAATTGGAAAAACTGTAGATATCGCAATCGAACATAATCTTATTAAACAAAACATAATCTTTATCGATTCTACACATACAAATTCTCGTTATAGATCTAAAACAGCTAAGCAATATCTTCAGGAAAAATCAAAACTATTGCGCAAAGCTGTCTACCAAATTGATGAAAAAGCAAAAAAAATATTCCCTGAAAAACCAGTAAGTAAAGATTTACAAGCAGAATTAGACTACACGGAAAATTTAGTAGATGTCTTAGAAAATAATCCACAATATTCACAGATCCCTGCAGTCAATGAAAAGCTAAACCATTTAAAAGAGGCATTTGAAGATTGTAATCACCAAACTCATTTCTCTACAGATTCCGACGCACGGGTTGGACATAAATCGGAAGACCACTCTTTTCTTGGATATAAAACCCACCTAGCTATTTCTGACGAAAGAATTATCACTGCTGCCGTAATCACATCAGGAGAAAAAGCCGATGGTAAATACCTAAAAGAACTAGTGGAGAAAACTAACCAGGCAGGGATGAAAGTAGATGCAGTAGGTGGAGATACCGCTTACTCCGGTAAAGATAATTTGATTTATACTCATAAAAAAAACATAAAACTTGTAGCGAAGCTGCATCCGGTCATCACAAACGGCACCCGGGAAAAAGAAGATGGTTTTGTATTTAATAAAGACGCAAACCGATTTACTTGTCCTGCTGGGCACTTATCGAAAACGAGTGGACTGATAAAGAAAAGGGGAACAAACCGTAACGATCAACTAAAATATTTCTGGAACGTTGAGGTTTGTAAAGCTTGCCCGATTCGTCGAGGGTGCTATAAAGAAGGAGCTAAGTCGAAGACCTACTCCATCCCTATAAAATCAAATGAACACTTAGTACAAGAAGCGTTTCAACAGACAGATGAATTCAAAGAACTTGCCCGCTCAAGATATAAAGTTGAAGCAAAGAATAGTGAGTTAAAGAATAGACATGGGTATGAAAAATCAAAAGCCGCAGGTCTATTTGGGATGCAAATTCAAGGTGCCACTACGATATTCGCAGTAAATTTAAAACGAATAGTTAAGCTAATCGATGAAAAATAAATAGTAAGATAGGGTGAAATGTGAGCTTAATTGGGTGGCAATTGCCAATTAAGCTCTTTTTGTTTAGTTTTTTAAATAAAATTCAAATAATAAACTCGTTTTTCAGTGGCTTCGAGGAAGGGACAAGGGAGACCCCGCAGACGCGTATGCGTCGAGGAGGCTCCCGGACCGCCCGCGGAAAGCGCAGTGCCTGGAACGGAAATCAACGGGCTTTATTATACAGGCACACAAAAAACGGTAGACAACCTCGAATTACCTCGATGTTGTCTACCGTCTGAAAGAGCCTTATCGAAAGGCTCTTTTGCATTTTAATAATAGGGTAATAAAACACTATTCATACAAGTGGCAAGCTACAAAATGTGCCGGCTTGACCTCCTGCCATTTCGGCTTCTCTACTCTGCATGTTTCCATGGCTTGCGGACATCTTGTATGGAACACACAGCCGGAAGGGGGATTCATCGGACTTGGGACATCTCCAGTCAGTACGATCCTCTCCCGTCTCCCATTGGGTGCAGGAGTCGGTACTGCGGACAACAAAGCTTGTGTATAGGGATGCAATGGTTCTTTGCAAAGCTCATCGCTATCTGCAAGCTCAACCATCTGACCAAGATACATCACAAGTATTCGGTCTGATATGTAGCGCACCATGGATAGGTCATGTGCTATGAATAAATAGGTTAAATTAAATCGGTCCTGTAATTCTTTTAGAAGATTAACGACCTGAGCCTGGATAGATACATCAAGCGCGGAAATCGGCTCGTCACAGACAATGAATTTTGGTTGAAGGGCAAGTGCTCTTGCTATTCCGATACGCTGTCTTTGTCCTCCGGAAAACTCATGTGGAAACCTTTGCATGTGATCCTCGTTCAATCCTACAAGTCTCAGTAATTCTTTGATCCGATCTTTTCTTGCCTTGCCTTTCAATGTTTGATGGATATCAAGGGGTTCACCAATTATCGCTTCAATTGTCATCCTTGGATTGAGGGAAGCGTAAGGATCCTGGAATATGATTTGTACTTCTTTACGTAACGCCTTCATTTCCCTCGGTGATAAAGAGAAGATATTCTTTCCGTCAAAAAGAACTTCCCCTGCAGTAGCTTCAAGTAAGCGGATCGCTGTTTTCCCGATGGTCGACTTCCCACAACCGCTTTCCCCTACAAGACCCACTGTTTCCCCCTGATGGATGGTGAGATCTACCCCATCCACCGCCTTGACGGTTCCGCCACTGATAGAAAAATGTTTTTGTAAATTCTTAATCTCTACTAAAGCACTACTTCCTGCCATTCTCCGACCTCCTAGCTTTCCTGGTACATACGTTTGGCAATAGGGTGGTGTAACCAGCATCTGGCCAGTTGTTTGTTTTCTATTTCCAAAAGTTCCGGTGTCTCTGATTGACATATTTTCATTGCGTAAGGACAACGGGCGAAGAATGCACAACCTTTTGGGGGATCCAAAAGGTCTGGAGGAGTCCCGGGTATCGGCTCCAAGGTTTGCTTTCTGTCCCGATCGATCCTTGGTATCGTTTTCAAGAGGCCTTGGGTATAAGGGTGAAGGGGATTGTTGAAAATATCCTTCACTTTCCCTGTTTCCACCACTTGTCCTGCATACATGACAACAACTCGTTCACATGTTTCTGCAACAACTCCAAGGTCATGAGTAATCAGAACAAGGGAGGTACCCAGTTTCTGCTGCAGTTCCTTCAATAGCTCCAGTATTTGAGCTTGAATCGTAACATCCAAAGCAGTGGTCGGTTCATCGGCAAGTAAAAGCTTCGGTTGGCAGGCTAGGGCTATTGCAATCATGGCACGCTGCCTCATTCCTCCTGAAAATTCATGGGGATACTGCTTGAGCCGTCTCTCCGGCTCAGGGATACCTACCATCCTTAACAGTTCGACTGCCTGATCATCCGCCTTTTTTGAGGAAGCCTTATTATGCTTGATAAGGCCTTCTGCTATCTGATCTCCAATTCGCATGGTTGGATTCAGGGAAGTCATAGGGTCCTGAAAGATCATGCTCATTTCTTTTCCTCTAAAAAACTGCATTTTTTTCTCTGATAGTGCCAGAAGATCAGAGGAATCAAAAGTGATGTTCCCATCTTTTATTTCCGTAATTGCAGGGGGGAGCAGCCGCATAATCGCTTTGGCTGTCACGCTTTTCCCACAGCCCGATTCCCCTACAATCGCTACTGCTTCCCCTTCCTTTATCGTAAAGGAAACGCCTCTTACGGCTTGAACCTCTCCAGCGTATGTGTGAAAGGATACGTGTAAATTTTCCACCTCTAATAGGTTTGCCAAAAAAGATTCCTCCTTTATTTTCGTAAGCGAGGATCTAGCGCGTCCCGTAGACCATCTCCGAATACATTAAAAGCAAACATGGTTAAGGATATGAGGATGGCAGGGACAAGAAGCTGATAAAAATTGCCTATCAGAATGCTTCCCAGTGCATCACTTGCCATTGTACCCCAGCTTGCTTTTGGTGCTGGAATACCTAAACCAAGAAAGCTGAGTGTAGCTTCAGCAAAAATGGCAGTTGGAACAGTTAATGTCATGTTGACCAAAATAGGTCCCAAAGTGTTAGGTATCATATGCTTTCGCAATTTCCATCCAGTTGTTGCTCCCATGGCGTTTGCAGCTTGGACGAATTCATATTCCTTCAGTTGCAGCATCTGCCCCCTTACCAGCCGGGCCATTGGTATCCAACCAGTAATAGTTAAGGCGATGATGATGGATAGAAGGCCCCGGTCCAAAACGACCATCATAAGAATCGCCATCAATAAAAAGGGAATCGCATAAAGGACTTCAGCCACCCTCATCATGATGTTGTCCATCCTGCCACCCTTCAAGGCGGATATCCCACCGTATAATACCCCAAATACAAAGTCGATAAGGGCAGCCATCAATCCGATAAGCAGGGAATAGCGTGCTCCGTACCACGCTCTTGTAAATAGATCACGTCCTGAAGAATCGGTGCCAAACCAATGCTCACTGTTAGGGCGGAGATTCTTTTTTGTGAAATCCTGTTCAAAGTAGGAATAGCCACTCAAATAAGGACCGATTATTGCCATTACAATCATCGAGATAATCAGGATGAATCCGACCATAGCCAATTTATTGTCTTTTAATCGGATCCAGGCATCCTTCCAATAGGATATACTTGGGCCGGCTATTTTTTCCTGCTCGGAGGAGGAATGCTCGACCCTTTCAAACATAGCCTCAAAATCTTTCGAATATTGTTTTTCTCCCATCACCCATTGCCTCCTGTCACCTTAATTCGTGGGTCAATCCAGGTATAAGCAACATCCACTATAAATATGAGGAAAATCAAAATGGCACTGTAGAAGATGGTGGATCCGAGAATGACAGGATAATCACGATTAAAGATACCATTAACAAACATGTCACCCATACCAGGAATACCGAAAATACTTTCCACGATGAAGCTTCCTGTTACGAGGTTGGCCGCAATGATACCAATTACTGTGACAACTGGCAGAATCGCATTTCTAATAGCGTGCTTTATGACAATGGTACTTTTGGATAATCCTTTTGCAGTAGCTGTCAGTATATAATCCTGCCCCATCACTTCGAGCATGCTCGAACGCATCAATCTTGCTATATAGGCCATCGGCAACATCGCAAGAGATATGGAAGGAAGAATGGTATGAGCCCAGGATTTCCATGTTGCAACAGGGAGAAGTCTCCACTCAACTGCAAAATAGTTGATGAGGATGGTGGCAAGAATAAAACTTGGAACCGATACGCCAATAATGGCAAGAATCATGGCAATATAATCCGGCCACCTGTTTCGATTGAGGGAGGCGATAATGCCTAATATCAGACCGAAAGAAATGGCGATGAATAGAGATTGTATACCTAAATGAAAAGATACGGGAAAGCCTTTACTTATATAATCATTGACCGATAGTGTAGAAGATTTCAAGGATGGACCAAAATCCCAATCAATGGCGACACTCTTCAGGTAAAGTCCGTATTGTACAATTAAAGGTTTGTCCAGATTATAAAAGCGGTTGAGATTTTCACGAACGGATTCAGGCATGGTTCCTTCTCTTGCAAATGGGTCTCCAGGGACACTGTGCATCAGGATGAAGGTAAGTGTAATGATGGCCCATAAAGTCAATACTGCCCATCCAAGTCGCTTAAACGTATATTTCAGCATGAATCATGACCCCCGATAACTAGCATTTTAAAAAAAGAAGGGAGGGACCCGAAAAGGCCCTCTCTCTTCCACTCATCATTACTTTATGTCAGCATACTTGAACTGTGGATAGCTGTTGATTGGGTCATAAATGCCTGTTACGGATGGCTTTAGTACATACGGTTTTGTGTAGAAATAGATTGGGATGATTGGCATTTCATCCATAAGGATCTTTTCTGCCGCGTGCATTGCTTCCATGCGTTCCGCTTGATCAAGAGTAGATTTTGCTTTTGAGATAAGCTCGTCATACTCGCTGTTTTTGAAACGGGCATCATTGTATGGTCCATCACTTACCCAAAGATCCAGGAATGTCATCGGATCTACATAATCTCCTACCCAGCCTGCACGGGAAACAGTATAGTCACCGGCTTGTTCACTGTCCAATTTGACTTGGAATTCAACATTTTCAAGCGTAGTTTCCACACCAAGGTTTTTACGCCACATTTCTTGTACTGCCTCAGCAATGGCTTTATGTCCTTCTGATGTGTTATACAAATATACAAAGGAAGGAAGCTCATCCAGACCTTCTTCTTCAAGGCCTTCAGCAAGAAGCTTCTTCGCTTCCTCTACATTTTCCTCGAATAATTTACCTGTATTTTCCTGATAGTCACCGTTCACATCAGGAATTCCAGGAGGTACGATGGAGTATGCAGGTGTCTGGCCGCCTTGTGCAACATGTTCTACAATTGTCTGACGATCGATAGCCAGGGAAAGTGCTTTTCTTATTTTAGCGTTGTTGAACGGCTTCTCTGTATTATTGATATTGAAGTAATAAACTGCCAGGTCAGGTCCGATATGGAATTCAGCGTCATCGCTCGCCATTAATTGACCCTGAACATCCTGTGGCAACGGATATACTAGATCCAGTTCATCGGCCTGGTACATTTGCCAAGCTGTGTTCTCATCATCAATAATGACAAATTGAACTTCATCAAGCTTGATCATGTCTTTTTCATAATATTTATCATTCTTCTTGATTGCGATGCTTTCTTTATGCTTCCAGTCAGCTAAGTAGAATGGACCGTTTGAAACATGCGTTTCTGCTTCCAAAGCCCAATCTTTATTTGCTTCCTGAACTTTTTTGTTTACTGGATAGTAAGTATAGAAAGAAGTTAGATCCAAGAAGTACGGTGTCGGCTGCGCAAGCGTTACCTCCAGAGTCTTGCTGTCTACAGCTTTTACCCCTACTTCAGCTTCTAACGCCGCAAGATCGGCACCTTCTTCAGCAGAGTTGTAGGCTTCTGCGCCTTTTAAGTAGTAGAGCTGATAGGAATACTGGGCTGCAGTAGCAGGATTCAATACATGCTTCCAAGCGTACTCGAAATCCTCTGCAGTAACAGGGTCACCGTTGGACCAATATACATCATCCTTCAATGTGAACGTCCAGGTTACGCCGTCCTCGGTATTCCATTCAGATGCCATACCGGGTTGAATATCGCCTTCTGCATTCTTCTTGGTCAATCCCTCAAAAGTATGCTCGAGAATCCAAGAATCGTGCGTTCCTTGTGCCAATGCTGGATGAAGGGATCCGGGCTCTGATCCATTATTAAGTCGAAGTACCTTTGGAGATGAGGACTCTTCATCAGTGGTACCCTCGTTTTCTGAATCAGTCGGACTCTCTGTTTCGTTGTTGTTATTTTTATTGTTACTCGTGCTTTCGCTAAAGCTACATGCAGACAATAAAAGTGCAACAACTAACAGTAAAGCGGAAAAAAGATAAAACTTGCTCTTCACAAAATAACCCCCTTGTATTTAACAAAATTAGAAATCTATGAAGATTTCATTTTTTATTGTACTACTGCAGATAGAAAAAAAACATAGTAATCGAAAAATAATTCTCTATATTTTAAATTTTTTGACATTATTCGTTCCTTTTCTGCAAAAATCTGTTTTACCAATGGTAGGGTGAATAGTGACAATGCTAAATTATGAAAGGCTTTTATTGTCTTTGTGATAAAATAATAGAAATACTGGAAAGGGGAATAAAGCATGAATTACCTTCCAACTTTTGAAACGAATGAGTCACAGAAGGAGCTTCTTGAAGTTGCCAAGAATCTTTCTGCCTCTTTTGCAACTCGTGCTGCAAACTATGATAGGCAAGCGATGTTTCCTTTTGAAAATTTTGATGAGATAAAGAAAGCTGGCCTTCTGGATACAACCATACCTGAACATTATGGCGGCAAAGGTTTTGGACTGTACGACTTTATTCTCCTTCAGGAGACGATTGCACAAGGCGATGGTCCGACAGCTCTTTGCTTGGGCTGGCACTTAGGCGTCTTGATGAATGTATCAACATACCTACCTTGGCCGGAGGGTACTTTTAAAAAAATATGCAATTACATAGCTCGAGATAATAAAATCATCAACTCGGCCCATTCAGAGTCTGGTACAGGGAGCCCGGCAAGAGGGGGACTTCCCGAAACGAGTGCGAAAAAAACGGATGAAGGTGAATGGGTTCTTAATGGAAGAAAAACATTCACTTCCATGGCACCAATCCTTGATTATTTCATTGTCTCTGCCACTATTGAAGATACCGGTGAAGTAGGGGAGTTCCTTTTATCCCGTGAGATGAATGGTCTCTCGATTTGCGAAACTTGGAACTCTGTGAGTATGCGTGCCACAAGAAGCGATGATTTGATCTTGGAAAATGTTAAAGTGGATTCAGAGGGCCTTCTTTATATTAAGAAAGGCACAAGGGAGCCAAAACCACAAGGCTGGTTGCTGCATATACCTGCCTGCTATCTGGGGATTGCAATAGCAGCCCGAAACGAAGCTGTCCAGTTTGCGGAAGCCTATCAGCCAAACAGTCTTCCGCATCCGATTAGCCATGTCCCGAAAGTGCGGGAGCGGATCGGCATAATGGATATAGAGTTAACTGCTGCGAGGCATTTTTTATATAGTGTAGCCAAGAAGTGGGACGAATCACCGGACACTCGGAATGAACTAGTGGAAGATCTTGCAGCTGCAAAATATATCGCCACCAACACTGCATTATCTGTAGTGGATGAAGCAATGAGGGTGGTTGGTGCCCAAAGCCTGCATTCGAATCACCCTCTTCAAAGGCACTATCGGGACGTCCGAGCAGGCTTGCATAATCCTCCTGCAGACGACCTGACTGTGGAAATGATGGCTAAAAGGGCGTTTGGTACAAAAAAAAGCAAATGATACTAGTGAGGCGTGGGAAAAGTGAACCATACTATCAGAAAAACGGATCATCATTTAGAAATTAGCTTTTTTCTCTTGCGCTGGCTATTTTTAATAGTGGCGGCAATTGTTTTCTATTTTTTACATCAGGAAGCACCTGTAACCTATGATTGGCTTGAGTTTGGAGTACAGTAAATGGAAAGAATCGGAGCATCGTCTATCTTAATAGAAAGAAGAGTAAAAGGAGGATTTCTTTTGGACGATAATGGAGGTAGAAAGATTAAAAAGGACTGGCGTTATCCCATTGCGCATAAAGAGGCTTGGATAGGCGTCTTGTTGGCTGTATTTCATTTTATTTGGTGGTATGGCTTCGGCTATGGATTCGGATCAAGACCGGTGGAATCCTATTCTTATATCCTGGGTTTTCCGGACTGGTTTTTTTATAGTTGTATTCTCGGCTTTATTGTAATAGTTGCCATTGTGATAGTTGTTGTGAAAAATTTCTTTCAAGATCTTCCTCTGGAATCGGAGAGAGGAGACGAACGATGAAAATAGGTGTGATTCTTCCGCTTATCGCTTTTTTAATACTTATTTTTCTTATAGGAATCGCGGCATCTAGAAGTCTCTCCCGTTCCAACTCCTTCGTGCAGGACTATTTTCTTGGAGGGAGGGAGCTCGGTGGACTGCTTTTGGCCATGACAATGGTCGCAACATATGGAAGCGCCTCAAGCTTTATAGGTGGACGGGGATTGCCTATCATACGGGACTGGGCTGGGTCATGCTTGCGATGATCCAAGTGGTGACAGGGTATTTTGTCCTGACTATTCTTGGGAAGAAATTTGCCATCATGTCACGTAAAATGAAGGCAATCACCCTGATAGATTTCCTGAAGGAACGTTATCAGAACAAGTGGGTGGTCATTCTGTCTGCTGCAAATATCATCATTTTTCTATTTTCCGCCATGACGGCACAATGGATAGGTGGTGCTATCCTCATTGAATCGATTACAGGCCTTTCTTATACAACTGCGCTGTTCATTTTTGCGGTCTCAGTCCTAGTCTACGTCATTATCGGAGGTTTCCGTGCGGTAGCGATAACAGATGGGATACAAGGTGTGGTGATGGTGATAGGGACGGTGATCATTTTAGCCGGGACAATCGTCGCTGGAGGGGGAGTCTCTACCATAATGGGAGAACTCTCTGCCGAAAATCCGAACCTGATTACTCCTTTTGGGGCGGACGGCAGGCTCACTCCACTTTATGTTTCCTCCTTTTGGATTTTGGTGGGAGTGGGGGTAGTGGGATTGCCCCAAGTGGCAGTAAGGGCTATGTCCTACAAGAATTCAAAGGCCATGCATACAGCTTTGATTATCGGCACTATTGTGGTCGGATTCATTATGCTAGGGATGCATTTGACAGGTGTTTTTGGAAGAGCGGTGCTCCCAGGACTTACGACACCGGACACTGTGATGCCCCTGCTGGCAATGGAGGTACTTCCTCCCTGGCTGGCTGGTATCGTATTGGCTGCTCCTATGGCTGCCATCATGTCTACAGTAGACTCCCTTCTTTTGATAGTCAGCTCATCCATTGTGAAAGACATCTACTTGAACTATGTGAGTCCTGATGCTCCGGAAAAGAAGATCCGTCAAATGAGCTTGGGAGTAACAGGAATAGTCGGTATTCTTGTATTCTTTATGGCAATCAACCCACCTGATTTCCTCATTACTTTAAATTTGTTTGCTTTTGGTGGACTTGAGGCTGCATTCATTTGGCCAGTTGTACTTGGATTGTATTGGAAAAAAGGAAATGCTTATGGAGCTCTGGGCTCCATCCTCGTAGGAGTACTCTCCTACATAGTGATTGTAACATTTATGGATGGAGTGTTTGGGATGCACAGTGTCGTGCTTCCAGTCGTATTTTCTCTTCTTGCCTATATCACTTTAAGTGTTTTAGGAAAATCAAAAAATAGAGAAATGCAAAAAAGGATAATAGAAAAGTATATGCTATAAAGGAACTCAAACAATTTAATTTAGGGGACTATAAATGAACGCAATAAAAAGGGCACTTTTATTAGTTGGAAAAACGGTGGTTGGTTTTATCGAGCGCAATTGGAAAGCAAGTATTCGTGGATTATTTGTTTATATTCTGGTGTTGGTTTTTATCATGGGCTTTTTCTTCTATACCGGAGCTGGAAAATGGTTTGATTTTTCGTTTACTTTATTTACTGCATTCCTGAGCATCTTAATAGGAACATTTATTAGTTGGATTGCATTAAAGGCATTGGCGAAATTACCCAACTTACTTGTCGCATGCATTTTGGGGGCTGTTGCAGGGATTATTACGCTTGGGGCATACTTGGGACCGTTTTTTACGATGATGGGCTATTTACTACTGATATTGGGTGCATGGACAGGACTTTCTATTAAACTGGTAAGAAGCGCAAGAAAACGAAGAGGGTTAACTTTTGCCGCTTTAGGGTGTGTAACTGTATTACTGCATGCTCTGTTTCTTTTTTCCATCTTTTCAGAAGGGAAAGAGGGGGCATGGAGCCTGGAAGTAGCAGGCAAAGCGATGAATCCTTCTTTTGCCAATCCTGCTGCAACCGGTGAGAACACCATAAATAGTTTTACATATGGCAGTGGAGAGGATCAGAAAAGAGAAGAATACCGAAATGTTACATATCAGACGAACACAGTAAATATGTCTTCATTTATCGTTCATCCAAAAGGCTTCAACAAATGGTACCGTGAGTGGTTCTGGGGCTTTGATCTAAACAAAGCTCCTTTAAATGGGAGGGTATGGATGCCTGATGAATCGTCTGATGGCCCCTATCCATTAGTACTCATGGTTCATGGGAATCATAATATGGCGGATTTCTCAGATGGGGGATATGCGTATCTTGGCGAACTTCTGGCGAGTAAGGGGTATATTGCCGTTTCCATAGACCAAAATTTCCTTAACTCCGGAAAGTCGGGACATATTGGCTGGGATAATGCAGGAAGGGCATGGATGTTCCTAAAGCATTTGGATCAGTGGGGGAAGTGGAATAACGATAAACAGCACCCCCTATACGGAAAAGTGGATATGGAAAATATCGGGTTAATCGGTCATTCCCGTGGTGGGGAGGCTGTCAGTCTGGCTGCGCTGATGAATGATCTGGACCGATTGCCAAATAATGCGAAGGTAACTTTGAATTTCGATTTTTCCATCAAGGCATTAATCGGACTTTCCCCAGGGGACGGAAGATTCAAGCTTGGTGACCAGCCAGTTGAATTGAAAGATATCAACTATTTGACTATTCAAGGGGCAAACGATACTGATCATACCAATTATTACGGTATAAGGCAATATGAGAGGGTCAGTTTCTCGGATGATTTTGATGGTTTCAAAAGCAGCATTTATATTTATGGAGCGAATCATGGCCAATTCAATTCCGATTGGGAGGTGGACCAGCCTTCCCCGTATTGGTGGTTCATGAATCGAAAAGAAATTATGGAACCCGATCTTCAGCGAGAAATGACCAAGCTTTACGTAGCAGCCTTTCTCGATGCAACATTAAAAGGTAGAGAGGAATACCGTCAAATCTTTTCCAGCAAGGAGACCGCCTCTTCGTGGATTCCTATCGATCCTGTAAGGTTGAAATATGAGGATAACTCTTTCACACCTCTTGCAACCTACGAAGAGGATGTGGATGTAACTACCATGACGAAGGAAGCGGGAGAGCTCCATGGCTATAACCTCCAAGTCTGGAAAGAGGTTAATCTGACTTTAAGGAATAATGAGCCCCAGGGAAATGAAGCGGTAAAATTGGGTTGGCGAGGGACTAGTGGTAGATACACAGTAAAACTTCCGGATGAAGTCTCAAAAACCCTCGGTCCACAGACAGTTCTGAGTTTCGATGCTGTACAGCTGCACCCCAGCCGATATGACTTCTATGGAATACGTGTTCCGGAAGGGTTTAAAGAGAAGAGCATCCCCATCACTGTCATGGTAAAACCAAAAGGTACCATTAAGTTGGATACCCGCATTGGAACAACAGTGGAAATCGAACCTACCTACTCCACTAAGCTATACAAATTCGACTGGTGGAATAAAAGATTCGGGAATAATTACGAGCATATGCTGCAGACATACGAGGTGCCATTAGCGTTCTTGCAGGAAAACATGGCAGACATCAACTATCAGGATATTAATGAAATCATATTTGAATTCAATCAAACTGGAAGTGGGCTGATTTACCTCGACAACATCGGTTTGAAAGAGCGAATTAGGACATCAGAATAATTATCGGTTAATTGATAGGTAAATATTGACCGAAAGCTTTAAGAAGAACGAATAATATAGCAGCTTCTCCCTCATAGTAACATTACGAGTGAAATGTTCGAGGGGGGAGAAGTTTTCATGAAAAAGATTATCTGCGCTTTTATCATTGCATTTGCAATCATCCATACCAACACACCCATACTTGTATTTGGTGCAGGCCTATCTGCCAACATTCAAATACAACCCCATCTTTATTCTCCCGTTTATAAAAACAAAATTGACGAAACTTCAACCGGAACCGAAAAAACGATTCCATCATTAAAGGTGCACTACATTGATATAGGGCAAGGAGACGCCATCCTTCTTCAAACACCAAATGGCTCCCAGGTGCTGATAGACACCGGTCCGAGGGAATCGGCACCCAAATTAATAGGCTACCTAAAAAAGCTTTCCATTACCGCAATTGACTTGCTGGTCATCACTCACCCTGATTTTGACCATATTGGTGGAATTCCGGCGCTATTTGAGGAAATACCTGTAAAGAAGATTCTTGATAGTGGTAAAGCGCACTCCACATTGTCCTTCATCCAGTACAAGCAGTACGTCTGGAATAATATTGTTCCTGTGCAATATGCCAAGGAAAAAATGAAGCTTGAATTTGATCCGGATCTAAAAGTGAAGGTGCTTAATAGCGGTGTTGGTAAAAAGGAAACAAATGATGCTTCCATCGTTCTCCAGGTTGCCTACGGGGAAATAAAGTTCCTCTTTATGGGAGACACAGAGGAGATGGAAGAGAAGAGGCTGAGCAGAAAATACAACCTGGAATCCACCATACTGAAGGTTGCCCATCATGGATCCAACAGTTCCTCTACAGCTGCATTCCTGAAGGATGTAAAACCAAAAATCGCAGTCATTTCCGCTGGAAGGAACAATGATTTTGGTCATCCACACCAGCCTGTTCTGAACAGGCTGATTGAAAGCGGTGCAGATATCTATAATACGGCAGAAGCAGGGGATATCGTGTTCTCGACGGATGGAACTCTGTTGTTTGTCAATGATCGACCATGGCTGTATGCAAACAGCAAGGAAAGGACCAAGACAAATACTATAACAATTACAGACCTGGACGTAAAAGAAGAAACAGTGACCTTGCAGAACCAAGGGACAGAAACAATCGACCTGACGGATTGGAAGCTTATCAGCCAGAAAGGATACCAAACATTTGATTTTCCGAAAAATTATAAGCTAGCCCCAGGTGAAATGATGTATATTACTTCAGGAGCTCAAAAAAAGCATTTCAAAAAATATATCCATTGGCTAAGCGACCATTTGTGGAACAACAAAGGGGATAAAGCACAACTCTTTAATGAAAAAGGAGAGCTTGTTGATGAGATAGAAAACTTCGATGAAACTGAAAACTAGAAATGATGTTTAAATTGCGGTGTAAGGTGATATGTAAAAGGGAAGGTAAAGAGCATCAAGTGTTAATGTTGGGAGCGATACAAGAATGAAACTACGCAAGCCATATCGTATATTACTGCCTTTTGCGATAATTTCCCTTTTATTTATTGTGTACATACACATCTCAAAGGATAAAATTGTTTCCTCGGCTGTACTCGATAAAACAAATAATGCAGTGGCGGTAAACATTCAGAACCCTTTCATTGTTCCCATTACCATCTATCATTCAAAAGTGGTGGATAAGGAAGAGAAGGAGATGCCTGTAACCGCTTATAGTATCATTTTAAATGGCTCTTACGGCAGTTCGGATGCAACTGTTGACCAAGCGGTGATTTCCCGGAAAACGGATGTGTTCGAGGAATTGAAGGAAGTGGACATTCCCGGTGCAAGCAATAAAAAAGAGAAAAACTATACAATCTATATGAGAGAAAAAGATAAGAAATGGAGGATGGATACTGCCAAAGAAGTATCGATTTCATTTAAAGTATTTTCCTTTCTCCCTTTCCATACGAAAGTTAAACTTTGAACGGACGCTATTCAGTTAGCGTCTTTTTTGTTGTTATGGTGGAAAGTAAGTAACCTCCTCTTAGAGTAAAAAAGGACATTTAAGGAAAAAATAACATGAGTTGTGACAAGTTTCGACAAAAAAACGAAACTAATGGCGTTTAGGGCAGGAAAGAGAGGGAATGTACATAGTGAAGCCACTCTACTTTATCGACTTTTATTATTGGATATTACTTAATAATATTGCTGACCCGAGATGGTGGCTGTTATTCCTTTCTATTTTTTGGCCTTGGATTGTTTGGTGGAAGCTTGTCGCCAAAAAGCGCCTATTCGAAATTCTCGCATATGGGCTATTATGGGCGGCGATGGCTACCTGGCTGGATCTACTTGGGACATCAAATGGCATGTGGGAGTATCCTTTCAAATTATATTACAAGGTATCCTGCCTGCTTCCCGCAGATGTTTCAGTCATTCCCGTGCTGTATATGCTTCTCTATCAGTATGGAGAAAGGTGGAGAACCTTCCTTTTAGGCAGCGTGATTGTATCTACCTTGCTTTCTTATATATTCGAACCCCTTTTTCTGAAAATAAATATGCTTAACCTTATTACATGGACTCACATTAAGTCATGGTTCTCTTTTATTTTTCTTGCACTCGTAACAAGATTAGTTATTACCCTTTTAAAAAAGGCACAGCAAAAGTTTTTGGTTGACTAACATGTATATACAAGTTAGACTGTAAATCTAAAGATGTATATACAAGTTTATCTTTTAAATGTAAGCGTTTATCTCAGACTCTAAACCTGGAGGGAATTATATGTTTAAGAAACTTTTCGGTATGAAGGATACAGAAGCAAAACCGACGGAGGAAGTTGTGTTTGCGCCATTAAGTGGAAAAGTGACGGAACTGACAGAAGTTCCGGACCCTACATTTTCACAAAAAATGATGGGGGACGGACTAGCAATCATCCCGAGTGAAGGTGAAGTAGTCTCTCCGGTTGATGGGGAAATCGTACAATTCTTCCATACAAAACATGCAATCGGAATTCGTTCTGTAACGGGAGCTGAAATACTTATACATGTAGGTCTTGAAACTGTTTCCATGAATGGAGAGGGCTTTGAAGGTCATGTCAGAGAAGGGGATAAAGTAAAAGCTGGGGATAGACTCATCAGCTTTGATCTAAATCTGATAAATGAAAAAGCGGCAAGCACCATTACACCTGTCGTAATCACGAACGGCGAAGTGGTGGAAAGCCTTGACAAAAAGCGTACAGATAATGCTGTTAAAGGACAAACTGAGTTATTCCATCTAAAAGTGAAGAGCTAACGCAGAGAAAACGGGAGGATACGAATATGGACATTAGAAAGCAGGCAGAAGAGATTGTCCATGCCATCGGGGGAAAAGAAAACATCAGTGCAGCAACACATTGTGTGACACGTCTCCGTTTGGCATTGAATGATGAAAGTAAGGTCGACCAGGAAGCGCTTGAACAAATAGAGAGTGTAAAAGGCTCCTTTTCCACAAACGGACAATTTCAGATTGTTATTGGACAAGGCACCGTCAATAAAGTCTATAAAGAGTTTGTAGTAATTACAGGTGTAGGTGAATCTTCTAAGGATGAAGTGAAAAAGGCTGCTGAGCAGAATTTGAACCCGATCCAGCGTGCAGTAAAAACACTGGCGGATATATTTATTCCAATCTTACCTGCAATCGTAACAGCAGGCCTCTTAATGGGGATCAACAACCTGCTTACTGGAGCGGGGATATTTTACAATGATGCTTCCATTATCGATAAACACCCGCAATGGGCAGATATTGCAGGCATTATCAACCTGATTGCAAATACCGCATTTGTTTTCTTGCCTGGTCTTATAGGGTGGTCTGCTGCCAAAAGATTTGGCGGCAGTGAACTATTAGGGATAGTTCTTGGGTTGATGCTGGTGCACCCGGACCTTTTGAATGCATGGGGCTATGCAGAGGCACAGAAAGAGGGGGACGTGGACACCTGGAATTTCCTTGGACTTGAAATCGAAAAGGTTGGTTATCAAGGACAGGTATTGCCAGTTCTGGTGGCAGCTTTTGTATTAGCCAAGGTAGAACAATTCCTGACAAAACGTGTGAGTGACGGTTTTCATTTATTGGTCGTTCCACCAATTACATTATTACTGACGGGATTCATTACATTTGTAGCAATCGGACCTATCACATTTGCAATCGGAAACTTCCTGACGGATGGGTTTGTATCCATCTTTGATGCGGTTCCTGCCATCGGTGGTCTGATCTATGGCGGATTGTATGCACCACTTGTTATCACAGGAATGCATCATACGTTCCTGGCTGTGGATCTACAGCTGATATCTGCAATCGGAGGTACGTTCCTATGGCCGATGGTTGCCCTCTCGAATATTGCACAAGGGTCTGCAGCTTTCGCCATGATGCTTGCTACCAAGGATGAAAAATTGAAAGGATTGGCGTTGACTTCCTCCATATCCGCATGGCTCGGTATTACGGAACCTGCGATGTTCGGGGTAAACCTTCGTTACCGTTATCCATTCTTCGCTGCAATGATCGGATCTGCCATTGCAGGTGTGACCATTACGATTGCAGGTGTAATGGCACCATCCATCGGAGTTGGAGGGATTCCGGCATTCTTCTCCATCCTGAATGAATTCTGGCCGATATTCTTTGTAGGAATGGCTATCGTGCTCATTGTGCCATTTGGACTTACATTTTTAATTGCCAAATTTAAAATGAGACAAGAAGCACAATAAAATTGAATGTTACATTGTAAAGGATTGTAAAAAGGGGCCAGACCCCAACTTACAATCCTTTACAAATTTGAAGCGAAGCATGTAATATACTTTTCGTGAAGGAGAGATGAGAGATGCAAAAGGCTTGGTGGAAAGAAAGCGTTGTTTATCAAATCTACCCTAGAAGCTTTATGGATTCTAACGCGGATGGAATAGGTGATATCCAAGGGATCATATCCAAACTTGATTACTTAAAGGAGCTTGGAATCGATACCATATGGCTTTCTCCAGTATATGAATCCCCTAATGATGACAATGGCTATGATATAAGCAACTATATGTCCATTATGAAAGAGTTTGGTACCATGAAGGACTGGGAAGAGCTGCTTATGGAGGTACATAGACGTGAAATGAGGCTGATTATGGATCTTGTGGTGAACCATACATCAGACGAGCATGAATGGTTCATCGAGGCTAAGTCATCAAAAGATAACCAGTATCGTGACTATTATATTTGGCGGGACCCAAAAGATGACGGCTCCGAGCCGAATAACTGGGCGTCTAATTTCGGCGGATCTGCATGGGAGTTCAATGAGGAGACTGGTGACTATTATCTGCATCTTTTCTCCAAAAAACAACCAGATCTCAACTGGGAGAACAAGAAGCTGCGTGAAGAGATTTATACGATGATGAAATGGTGGCTTGATAAAGGAATTGATGGATTTCGGATGGATGTCATCAATTTCATTTCCAAAGTGGATGGACTACCTGATGGAGAAGTGAAACCTGGAAAGTCTTATGCTTCAGGAAGTAAGTATTACCGAACAGGTCCTTATATCCATGAGTATCTGCAGGAAATGCATCGAAATGTACTCTCTCACTACGATGTCATGACAGTAGGGGAAATGCCTGGTGTTACACCTGAACAGGCCATTGATTACACGGCTGAGGAACGGAATGAATTGAATATGGTGTTCCAATTTGAACATGTAGGTCTGGATAATGGTCCGAACGGGAAATGGGATTTGAAGCCGTTGGTGCTGCAAGATTTAAAAAAGAGCTTATCCCGTTGGCAGGAAGCGTTAGGTGAAAAGGGTTGGAACAGTCTTTATTTTAATAATCATGACCAGCCGCGTGCCCTATCCCGCTATGCTGATGATGGGAAATACCGGATACAGTCTGCCAAAATGCTTGCCACACTCCTGCACATGATGAAAGGTACTCCGTATGTGTACCAGGGAGAAGAGTTAGGCATGACCAATGTGGCTTTTGAAGCCATAGAAGATTATCGTGACATTGAGTCCTTGCAAGCATATGAAGAGCTGAAAAGCCAAGGCTGGGATGAAGAGATGATCATGAAGAGCATCCATGCGAAAAGCAGGGATAACGCAAGAACACCTATGCAATGGAGTGCCGAAAAAAATGCAGGGTTTACTAAGGGAACGCCGTGGATAAATGTGAACCCAAACTATCAAAAGATAAATGCTGAAAATGAGCTGAGTAATCCGGACTCGATTTTCTATTACTATCAGAAACTCATCCATTTAAGAAAGCAGAACGAAATAATCATATATGGAAATTATCAATTGATTTTGGAAGATCATCCTGAAATCTATGCTTATGTAAGAACATTTCAGGATAAAAAACTTTTGGTCATCTGTAATTTCTATGAAAACAATCCGGTATTCGAGTTGCCAAGAGACATTCACTTCATGACTAAACAGCTTTTGGCAAGCAATTATGAAACCGAAGAACAGAGCGACATTTCAAGATTCACCTTGCAGCCATTTGAGGCGAGAGTGTATTTGTTGAACTGATCAAGTGAGGATAGAAACTGTATAAGAAAGTACAAATAAAATGAGGTGTTGAAATGAGCAAGATTGCGAAGGAACCATGGTGGAAACGTTCGGTGGTGTATCAAATCTATCCAAAAAGCTTCAATGATACAACAGGAAATGGTGTAGGGGATATCCAGGGGATTATACAGAAACTAAACTACTTGAAGGAGCTCGGGGTGGACGTCATCTGGCTGACTCCGATCTACAAATCGCCGCAAAAGGATAACGGGTATGATATCAGTGACTATTTTTCCATCCATGAAGAGTATGGAACGATGGAGGACTTTGACCAACTCCTAAACGAAGCCCATGATAGAGGGATAAAAGTGATCATGGATATAGTTGTCAACCACACTTCAACAGAGCATGAATGGTTTAAAAAATCCAAGGATGCAAAAGAAGATAATCCTTATCGAGACTTCTACATTTGGAAGGACAGCAAGGAAGATGGATGTGAACCGACAAACTGGGAATCAAAATTCGGCGGCAACGCTTGGGCATTCGATGAAAAGACAGGACAATGGTATTTGCATCTTTTCGATATTACGCAAGCCGATTTGAATTGGGAGAACGAAGAGGTGCGAAAACAGGTATATGACATGATGACCTTCTGGTTTGAAAAGGGAGTGGACGGCTTCCGGCTTGATGTGATCAATCTTATATCAAAAGACCAACGTTTCCCCGATGATGATGGCTCCGTGCCTCCGGGAGATGGCCGTAAATTCTACACAGACGGTCCAAGAGTTCACGAATATATGAATGAAATGTATGAAAAAGTCTTTTCCAAGTACGATAGCATGACTGTAGGGGAAATGTCCTCCACCTCGATCGACCATTGCATCAAGTACACACGTCCGGATCGTAACGAATTGAGCATGACATTTAATTTCCATCATTTGAAAGTTGATTATCCAGGCGGGGAGAAATGGTCTGTCGCGGATTTTGATTTTCAGGAACTGAAAGAAATATTATCCACTTGGCAAATAGAAATGAACGCTGGAGGGGGATGGAATGCCCTGTTCTGGTGCAACCATGATCAGCCACGTATTGTATCGAGATATGGGAATGACAAGGAGTTCCGAGAAGAATCAGCTAAAATGCTTGCTAGCAGTATGCATATGATGCAGGGAACTCCTTATATTTATCAGGGCGAAGAGTTTGGGATGACCAACCCTGGGTATGTGAAAATTTCGGATTACCGTGATGTTGAATCGTTGAATACTTTTCATTTGAAAAAGGAGGCAGGAATGTCAGAAGAAGAGATCCTGGAAATATTAAGGCATAAATCCCGTGATAATTCCCGCACCCCTGTTCAATGGAATGACGAGAAGCACGCAGGGTTCACCACAGGCACTCCCTGGATTGGCGTAGCGGAGAACTACTCGGATATCAATGCAGAAAAAGCGCTAAGTGACAAGGATTCCATCTTTTATCACTATAAAAAACTGATTAGGCTTCGCAAGGAATACGACATTTTGACATATGGCGATTTTCAGCTGATTTTGGAAAAGCATCCTGACATCTTTGCATACATCCGCAATGGCAAGGATGAGAAGCTTCTTGTTGTGAGCAACTATTATGCAAAAGAAACGGTCTTTACATTGCCTGAGGATGTGGACGTCGATGGATATAAAGCTGAAATCCTGCTGAGCAACTATGAGGATTCCTGTGAAGCGTTTGGGCAAATTACTCTTCGTCCCTATGAATCCATTATTTATCACCTAAAAAAGTAATGATAAAATGGTGATAGGTGGTTAATCATGAAAAACAATAAATTTCAAGCGATCTATCAGGAGCTTGCAAAAAAATTGGAAGAGAAAGAAATAAGGGTAGGAGAAAAGCTCCCATCAGAACATGAATTGATGGTCCAGTACCATACATCAAGGGAAACCATCCGAAAAGCATTGAACCTCCTTGCACAGAATGGTTATATTCAAAAGGTCCGCGGCAAGGGATCGATCGTGCTTGATCGTGCAAGATTTGATTTTCCGATTTCAGGACTTGTCAGCTTTAAGGAGCTGGCAAGAAAGATGGGGAAACCTTGGGTAACAAAGGTTCATGAGCTTAAAGTGGTAAAACCGTCAGATGAATTGAGAGAAAGCTTGGGAGCGGACGAACTTTGGAAAGTGGTACGTTCGCGTCAAGTGGATGGTGAGCGTATCATTTTGGACACTGACTACTTCCAAACAAGACATGTGCCTCTATTAACAGAAGAGATAGCTGAGCAATCCATCTATGAACACCTGGAGAATGGGCTGGGGCTTTCAATCAGCTTTGCTGATAAGGAAGTGACAGTGGAGGAAGCGAACCCACTTGACCGGGAGTTGCTGGACCTCAATGGCTTATCGCATGTTGTAGTGGTGAAGAGCCTTGTTCATCTTGATGACGCCAGTCCTTTTCAGTTTACAGAATCACGTCACAGACTGGATAAATTCCGCTTTGTTGACTTTGCAAGAAGGATGAAATAAAAACAAGCACCACTTCTCTAGCAATAGAGTGAGGTGCTTGTTTTTTGTTAATTATGGCTCATTTCATAAAGAATGTTGCTATAAGAATAGGTCTGGGCTAAAGATAAGATGTACACATTCTACCCCCTGTTGGTCTCCGTTCCAGGTGTTCGCTTATCCAGGAAGGCCTCGGGAGCCTCCTCGGTGCTTCGCACCTGTGGGGTCTCCCTTGACACGCTGCTCCCGCAGGACAAGGAAGGCTGCGGCAGCGATACATCGCACGCAGAAAATGCTGGCATTTTCAAGGAGTCTCACACCTTGCACTCCAACCAACAGGGGTGAATAGTAGTATAAAATTTGCCTTTCTAAAGTTTGAAAAATTGCCTTTGTCTCATATTTTCATTTTAGTGGGGCGAATAATTTTAAAACTTGAGTTGATTGTAGCGGAGGACACTTGACTCCTGCGGGAAATTAGAGGGCATTGGAGAACCCACAGGCGAAGCCGAGGAGGCTCCCATCCGTCCCGGGGAATCTTGTGTCCGAAGCGGAAGGCAACGGGTTACATTTGATGTATACATTAATCTTAATACAATGCATGAGTATTTATTAATTATCCAACTCAAAATCTTTCAATATTGCTTCAAGTTCTTTTTCCTCCATTGAAGACAAACGCAAATGGTAGTCTTTGAAATCCATATGGGACGTGACGGGATTTGGAACAACGATACAATGAATGCCGGCAGCCATTGCAGCATTGGAGCCGTGCAGGGAATCCTCGAACGCAATCGCTTCCTCTCCATTTACACCTAGATTCTGTAATGCATTTATGTATAAAGCGGGATCTGGTTTGACCTTTTCAACATCCTCCCTGGTGACGATCGTTTCAAAATAGCTGAATATGTCAAGTTGCTCCAGATAACCTACCACCCAATCGCGACCTGAGCTTGAAGCGAGTCCGATTTTTAATCCATTCTTCTGTGCGGACTTCAAGTAAGCAAGTACGCCAGGACGAAGCTCAGGACGGGAGGCTTTCTCCAAATAGTATGCATTTGTCAATTCTTTCATTCTTTCCTCTTCTATTTCAGGTACAGCTTGTTGAAGGAACTCATACAGGACCCTGCTGCTTGTGCCGATGCAGGCACTGTAATCCTCGATGGACAATTCGTGTTGATGCTCCTTCTTCATAATATCCCTGAAGCTTTCATACCATACGGTTTCAGTATCGATGATCAGTCCATCGAAATCAAAAATCACTGCTTTTATCAATGTGGTTGCCCCCTTTTCTCAATTATAACTCATTTCGGGAATATATTAATTTTTCACAAAGTAGGTATTCTCACAAAGGTATAGAATAATAACCTTTAGACATTAATTTACATAAAAGGATGCATTTTATGAATCTATTAAAATTCTTAGTGATATTTGTTTTACTGCTGTGTTCTGGGGTTGTTTTTTACTGGGGTAGGATAACAGAGTATGGATTGCTTGTTTCTATACCCCATTATTTCATTTCAATAATTATGTTTGGGTGTGCAATTCTACTTTTCTTCAAAAAAGTGAAAATATGGACAAAGGAAGAGAAAATGAAGAGTTTCGCAAAAACTAGGCAAAAAGGTATGCTTTTGTTTGTATTGAAATTTGGTTATCTATATTTTTCATTGCCTGTGACCTTGATAAATGCAGCATTAACGACAGATACTCTTCGCTACCTGTCTTTCAATGATTTTATAATAAGACATGTTGTATCCATCATCATCACCGGGCTCCTGGCAGGTTGGTTTTTATGGATGTACCTTGAAGGAGAATATGAAGAATATATACAGAAAGCTAATGAGGGAATGGAAGAGAGGAATAGAGATTAATAGGTACATCTTAACTATTCCATATTATTTCCGATAATGAAGGTAGGGAAGTCATTTACTTGCGGAAGGACGAACACGATATGGAAAATAGATCTGGCATTTTATTGGATTCCGGTACCAATGAGGTGGAATTCCTGGAGTTTTTGATGGCTGATACTAGCTTTGGGATCAATGTATTGAAAGTAAGGGAAATCATAAATCCGGTAAGCATCACCAAAATCCCCCATTCGCATCCCAATGTGGAAGGAATCATCGAATTGAGGGGGGAAGTTTTACCTGTTATCTCTTTGAGAAAGGCGTTATCCATCGAGGCGGAGAGTTCCTATCAGGAGGATAAATTCATCGTTGCGGAGTTCAACGGCATGAAGGTGATCCTGCGGGTAGATCATGTAACGCAAATTCACCGTCTGTCATGGTCTCAAATGGAGAAGCCGGCCTCACTTAATCAAGGCTTTGAAGATCATGTTACAGGTGTCATCAAAAGGCAGGAAAAAATGATTCTGCTCGTGGATGTGGAGAAGATTTTGTTTGATATTTATCCAAATGTTGATGACGGCGTGCAAGGGATATCAAAAGACATTAATCCGGCAAGAAGTGAAAAGGTAATCGTATTGTCTGAGGATTCCCCGATGCTCCGTAAATTGTTACAGGAAACCATGCTTGCAGCAGGTTTTGAGCATTTGATCTTTTTTGAAAATGGAAAAGATGCCTGGACATTTTTTGATGAGAAGGTCAGGCATGGTGAGCAGAAGGTGGATCTTTTGATTACGGATATCGAAATGCCATTGATGGACGGTCATCATTTAACAAAAAAACTGAAGGACGACTCCTCACTCTCCACTATTCCTGTCATCATTTTCTCTTCATTGATCACAGATCATCTTTATCATAAAGGAGAACAAGTAGGGGCAAATGCACAATTAAGCAAACCTCAATTGAGCAAATTGATCCATTTGATGGATGAGTGGTTATTTTTGAATTAAAGGAGGATATTTGATGATTCTGCATACAGAAATTACAGGTGAGGGGCATCCATTAATGCTTATACATTCGGGAGGGATGTCAGGTTCTTCGGAGTATGAAGAACAGAGGGACTTCTTTGCGGCAAAAGGCTTCCAAGTTATACGGCCTGATTTAAGGGGACATGGTAAATCGGTTGGTCCAATTGATGATTATTTTGGATATTGTACAGAAGATATCATGGATACTTTGAAACACCTTGATATTGAATCCTGTCATTTGGCTGGAGTATCACTTGGTGGGATTGCGGCACTACTCTTTGCCAAAAAATATCCTCATAAAGTGAAAACAATCACGTTTTCCGGGATTTTCCCTGAAAAACCGGAGAACTGGGAAGAATTGACCCAGCAGGAGGCGGCACATCATGAAGTCCTTTTTAAAAGGGAAGAAGTGATAGAGTATATGAATCAAATGCATGATGAAAATGATTGGAGAGCGATGCTTGCTTCCTGGCATCAAGAGAACTTCTACCCGTTTGAAGAAACTGGAGCTGTAGAAGACCTTAAAATCCCTGCCATGTGCTTGGTAGGCGGCGAGTCCTCTTTGGAATTCAAAGCTGCAAGTAGTTACAGAAAAAGAAATGAAGCCATACAAATATCCGTAATCCCGTTTGCCGGCCATCTTGTCCATCGGGATCAGCCGCAATTGTATTCAGAAACTTTATATCTTTTCCTACAACAGCAACAATAAAAACGCCAACCAATCATTCGGGATTGGTTGGCGTTTTTTTAGTAGCTTTCTCCTAGGCGTTTGAATACCGGCTTTTGATAGGTTTTCTTGCCCGGTTGTTTTTTATCTTCTGTTGGGTAGTAGTTCGCGTATTGCTGAAGCAAGTTTTTGGCTACCGATAAGGACATATTCGCTTTCGGATTTCGATAATGGTCATTCAGTTCACCAAGATGAGGCAGTTCCGAGAAGTCCTCCTTCGTTGGTGGAAGATGAAAGAAATAATCCCCGGCTGACACTAGCACATCCGACTGCTGGCGGCTGTTTTTCGGATTTTTGGAAAAGTGCAGCCCCTTTTTGGTAGCCTTGCCTTCTGCAAGAAGCTTTTCAAGTGCTTGGCGCTTTAAAGAGTAAAGAAATTTTGGATCTGGTGCAGTTTTCGCATGGCGATTCACCGTAAAAATGGCACGAGAGAGGTTTTCGATAGAAGATTGCAGTGGGGCTTCTGTATTTCTTTGATTTGTATAGCGTTGATTGGGCATTCGATAATAAACTCCTTTCTTTTCTCTCCATTATACTTATCTTTGTTAAAAAAGGGAAGGGAAGGCCCATATTGTCTTAAATACTGGAAGCAATAGGGGCTTTTTCCTCTCTTTCCTTCATAATTGCCAGAAAACAATCAACAAACCGAGGATCCCATTGAGTGCCTTTGCCTGATTGTAGAATGGATAAGGCTCTTGAAGTGGACATACCTTTCCGATAAGGTCTATCGGATGTCATGGCATCAAAAGCGTCAGCTACTGCGATAATTCTTCCAAAGAGGGGGATTTCTGTTCCTGATAGCCGATCCGGATAGCCATAGCCATCGAATCTTTCATGATGGCTTCGTACACCTGGAATCAATTTTGCCATCGCTTCTTTTGGAAGAACCTGCTCCAGAATATTCGCTCCGAGAACTGGGTGGAGCTTTATCTGCTCAAATTCTTCGTCTGTAAGTTTTCCATCCTTCAATAATACATCGTCCCTGACTCCGATTTTCCCGATATCGTGGAGAAGAGCAGTGTTTTTGAGTTGCTCGAGCTGCTCTAATGGGAGGTTGGCCCTCCTACCGATCAGAACCGAAAATTCACTCACACGCAAGGAATGACCGGCTGTGTATGGATCCCTTGCATCAAGAGCTGTAGAAAGCGTCTGGTAGAAGCTTTCCAATAGAAGTCGATTCGTTTCATTACGTTCCCTTAATCCTTGTACCATGGAGTTGAAGCCACCGATCACATTCGAAAACTCATCCCCATATAGCTCTTTTGCAGGTACAAGTTGATTTTCCTTCACATCCTTCATACCTTTTAATAAAGTATTGATTGGCTGAATGATATCTCGGAAAAGCAGAAATGCCCCGAATGAGGAAAAGGCGGCTGCCACAAGTAAAATGATTATTGCCCAATTCCAAAAATCCGGGAAATAGGCCTCTAAGTGCAACTCATCCAATCGGACCTGTGTCGCTAGACTGAACAGTAATACAGGGAAAATTCCGATAAATAGAGCACTCAACAAAAACTTTGTTCGAATGGATACTAGAACATCCCCTTCAAGGGATAATGTTTGTCTATGTACATTCTTTGAAAATTCCTGAAGGGATGCAAGCACCGGCTGAATGGCACGGGTTGTCAGGAAGTACTCAATGAAAGCATGCATTCCAGCTATCAATAACGCCCCGATTGTAGCATATAGTACGTAATTCGGCGGCATCTCAAGCCATTCGAGATGGATGCTCAGTAGTACCAGGCTTATGGCTGGGATGGAGAGGCCAAGAAAATGAGGTCCCAGAATCCGCTTTACAGTAAGCATTGGAAATCGGTGTGTATGTATAAAAGCGTGTTGACAGTCCATATAGGTGGGTCCTGTTGTACAGAGGATATTTCTGATAACCTTTACATGCCTCTTAAAAACAACGTATTCGCATATCCCCATTACTAGGGCTGAAATAAATAATATGAAGAACATGACATGGGTCTCAAGAAATGACAGATCCAATGTCGAAAAAATTAAAATGCCGCCTACGCCTAATACTGCTATCGAGGACCCGATAAGATAGTTTAGTAGAAGTTGACGGACAAAATTGTAGTAAATGTTCTGATACAAACCATCGCTTCCTTTGAGAGTACTTTTTCTATTACCATTATAATCAAAAATTGGAAACGCGGCTAGTGCATTTGGACGATAATGGTGGGAAGAGGATGCTTATGGACGAATAAAAACTGCCGTTCCGTTTGGAACAATGGATGCTAATTCATTGACTGCGGTGTTCTGCATACGGATGCACCCTTTGGAAACGGCTTTTCCGATGGAGCTCGGGTCGTTCGTACCATGTATACCATAGCTTCTTTTGGACAACGTGAGCCACATGGTGCCATATGGTCCTCCCGGATTCGGTTGTCTGTTCACAATTACAAAATCCCCGACAGGTGTATGAAACAGCATCCTGCCAACAGCAATCGGGTAGATCTTTCTTACAGTTCCGTTTTCCTTGAGTGTCAAAGTGCGACTGGACACAGAGACTTCGATTGAAAATGGAATACTTTCTTTAGGAGGCAACCCTGGAATTACAATCTGTTGACCTACTAATATTATATTGGGATTGGCAATTGTGTTCACCGCCAAAAGCTGTGGTACTGTCCTGCGGTAATCCATGGCTATGGAAGTTAAGATTTCTCCTGGCCTTACAATATGAATCGCCATTTAGATCACCTCCAGATAAGGTTGAAAAGCTCCTGTCAAAGGTATAATATTTCTAACTATTCCTACATATTACAGCCACATTAAAAAAGGATGTTGTCCGATGAAAGATAAATACGGAATTATTGATATTGGATCAAATACAATGCGTCTTGTTATTTATAAAAGGGATAAAAGCGGACGTCTTAAAGAGATTGAAAATGTTAAGTCTGTTGCAAGGCTGAGAAACTTTTTAAATCATGACGAGTATTTAACAGAAAATGGCGTGCATAAATTAATAACAACCTTATCAAGTTTTCGTGCTATTACCGATTTTCATCGGTTGACGGAAGTGAAATGTGTTGCTACGGCAACCATCAGGCAAGCTGCCAACAGAGAAGTGATACAGGAATTGGTACAAAAAGAAACAGGTTATTCCATGAGGATATTATCAGAATATGAAGAGGCATATTACGGCTATTTGGCAGTAGTGAATACTACCCCTTTTACAGAAGGAATTACTATCGATATTGGAGGAGGAAGTACGGAAATCACCTATTTCAAAGACAAAGAACTTGTCGAATACCATAGCTTCCCATTTGGTGCGCTCTCCTTAAAAAAGCAATTTGTTAATAGTGAATTGCCTTCCCAAAATGAAAAGGAAGAAATGAAGCTTTTCATCAATTCCCAGTTCCAATTACTGCCATGGCTTCGAGAAAAAAAGCTTCCAATTATAGGTATCGGTGGAAGCGCTAGAAATATGGTTCAAATAGATCAGGCTATGAAAAATTACCCGTTGGCTGGCCTTCATTTATATGAAATGCCGCCCGAAGACATCCAACTGTTAGGTTTGTATATCAACTCTCTTTCTTTTGATAAACTGCAAAAGCTGGAGGGGCTATCCAAGGACAGGGCTGAGTTGATGCTTCCGGCCTTGATGGTGTTTGATGAACTGGTATCCATCACGAAAGCGAGTTCATTTGTTCTTAGCCGTAAGGGGCTGAGGGAAGGTATTTTTTTTGAGGGCATGAAAAACCCTGCAACCAAAGGTACCAATGTTCTGACAGACAGTATTGATGAATTGGCCAAAGACTTCGAGATGAATATGGAGAATGTGAAACATGTAACAGGAATTTTGATTTGCATCGTTGATGAATTAAATAGATTGAAAGTGTTATCTGTGAACGTGCATGAACGAAAGGAGCTGAAAAGAGCTGCCAACGTTTTTCACTTGGGTGAATACATTGATGCGGAATCAAGCAGTCAGCATACGTTCTATTTGCTGGCAAACCGTACGATAGATGGCCTTATGCATAAGGAGCGTCTCAAGTTAGCGCTGATGGCTTCCTTCAAAAATAAGACTGTCTTCAAGCAGTATGCCAATCCGTTCAGAAATTGGTTCACTGAGGATGAATTGAGGGCACTTCGATTATATGGGGCCATGCTGAAGTTTTGCTATAGCTTGAACGCCACCAAACGAAATGTGGTGGAAAAGGTGGAAGTGACACTTGAAGAGAAGGGGCTTTTATTCCATATCCAAAGCAGCAGGCCCGCAGATGCGGAAGAATACCAGGCGGAAAGGCAAAAGAAACATTTGGAGAAGCTTATTAAGTATCCAATACATCTGAGATTTTACTAGGAACATGTTAATTCTTGTCACGTTGAAGAAAGAAAAAACGACAAAGGGTGTTCCCATATGGACTCAACGGAAATACAAAAAATAGAATTGAATAATCCTCTTTATTACAACAATAGGGAGCTTAGTTGGCTCGCTTTCAATAAACGCGTGCTTGAAGAGGCTTTGGACTTGACCAACCCATTATTGGAAAGGTTTAAATTCCTAGGTATATTCAGTTCTAATCTTGATGAATTCTTTATGGTCAGGGTGGCAGGTATAAAGGACCAAGTGAAGGCAGGCTACAATAAGCCGGAAAATAAAGCTGGCCTGACCCCGAAAGAGCAACTTAGCAGGATCTCGCAGGAAGCCCACCTGCTTGTTCAATTGCTATATCGAACCCTGCTGCAATTAAACGATGAATTGGCCAAAGAAAATGTGCATTTTTGTCATATGGAAAGCTTAAATCCTCTTCAAAAAAAGTATCTGGAAGACTATTTCGATGAACAGATCTTCCCAGTACTTACTCCTCTTGCAGTAGATGCGTACCGACCTTTTCCCATGCTTCTCAATAAATCTATCAATTTAGCAATAACTTTGGAGGATGACGAAGAACAGGAAGAACACAAGATAAAACGGGCTATTGTACAGGTTCCTTCTGTACTGGAGCGTTTTATCCAACTCCCCGAAAACGGCAATAAGATCAGCTTTATCATGCTGGAAGATGTCATCACTTCATATATCCACAAATTATTCAAAGGCTTTGATGTTATCGCAGTCACACAATTCAGGATTACTAGAAATGCAGATATGACAATTCATGAAGAAGGATCCCGTGATCTATTGAAGGAAATTGAAAAAGAGCTGAAAAAACGGAAATGGGGGGCTGCTGTCCGGCTGGAGGTTCGCTCCAGGCAGATGGACCCTTCGATTTTAGATTATTTAATGAAAGAATTGGAGGTTCATAGCAAGGATATTTATGAGCTGGATGGTCCACTGGATCCAACCTACCTTTTTTCCCTGTACAAGAAGCTATCACAAATAAAGGAGCATTTGACATTTGAGACACTCATTCCACAGCCATCCAAACAATTAGGATTTCAGGAAGATATTTTTGATAAGCTATTGGAAGAGGATGTATTACTGCATCATCCCTACGAATCCTTTGAGCCCGTCCTGGACTTTGTCAGGGATGCTGCCGTTGATCCCGATGTTCTTGCAATCAAGCAGACTCTGTATCGAGTCAGCGGGGACTCCCCTGTAATAGAAGCCTTGAAACGATCCGCGGAGAATGGAAAACAAGTCACCGTCCTGGTGGAATTGAAAGCCAGGTTTGATGAAGAGAATAACGTACAGTGGGCAAAAAAATTGGAGAAGGCAGGCTGTCATGTTATTTACGGGATAACACACCTGAAGACTCACAGTAAGATCACGTTGGTGGTGCGACGAAAAAATAATAGAATAGAACGATTTGTTCATTTAGGAACAGGAAACTACAATGATGCCACAGCAAAGATCTATACCGATATCGGACTTTTGACAGCCAACCAGAAAATTGGAATTGACGCCACCAACTTTTTCAACTATTTAAGCGGATATACCGAAAAGCCGGAGTTTCATCATTTATCCGTTGCGCCAATGGATATAAGGGAAACATTTATTCAGTTGATAGAACAGGAAATTCAATATCATATTCAAAGCGGAAATGGAAAAATCATTGCGAAAATGAATTCATTGACAGATAAATCACTGATCATGAAACTTTATGAAGCATCAATAGCAGGTGTGAAGATTGAGCTCATTGTCAGAGGGATATGCTGTTTGCGTCCCGGTCTGAAAAAGGTAAGTGAAAATATCAGTGTTCGAAGCATCGTTGGCAGATTCCTCGAACATAGCAGAATATATTATTTTTATCATAACGGGGAAGAAAAGATTTATTTGTCTTCGGCTGATATGATGACCCGAAATATGGAAAAAAGGGTGGAGATACTCTTCCCTGTATTTGCGAGCCCCTTAAAAAAACGGATTAAAAGTGCGCTTGCACTGGAACTTTCAGACAATGTGAAAGCACGGGAACAGGACGAAAACGGTGTCTATCATTATGTCAATACCGATAATGACCATCGAATTAACTGCCAATTGACTCTCTTTGCTTTTGCTTATCATGTAAAAGAGGATGAAGAATAAGTAGGAGAATAAAAAAGCCGTCGCAAGATAGCGACGGCTTTTTAGAGCTTCATATATCCTTCACACTAACGGCAGCATGGGTAAGGATAAGGGGGATAAGGGGGATAAGGGGGATAAGGTGGGTAATATGGTCTCGGGGTTAGCAGGGAACCTAATGCCAGTCCGCCCAAAAATGGAAAGAACGGGAACCCAAACCCACCTATTAGTCTATTTCCGTAAGGATAGTTTCTATACATATGGACATACGCCTCCTTATTTAGTCGTTATATTGTATGGAAAATAAAGAGGTTGTGCGCTTGTCATCACTCCTATGTCAATGCCCATTTATTATTCGGACGTTTCAAGGGTGAAAACGGTAATTTCAGGAGGGGCAAGAAAACGATAAGGCTGCCTCGTTGTCCCAAGTCCACGATTTACATAAAGTGTCAGATCATTCATTTGGTAAAAGCCCTCATAGTATTTTGTTCCAAGCGGTGGCGTAATCAAAGGCCCGATAAATGGAAGCTGGACCTGACCGCCATGGGAATGCCCCGATAACTGCAAGGAAGCATGGAATTCTTCGGCAATCTCCTTTGCAGCATCCGGTTCATGGGCAAGCAGAATAGAATAGGCGTCTTCGGGAATGCCGTGCAAGGTCGAACGGAAATCAGGTCTCCCCAGCATCAGGTCATCCACACCTGCAATGTAGATGCGGCTATTATCAATTAATTCAATGGAGGTATTTTCGTTTTTTAATACAGTGAAGCCTGAAGCAACCATTATTTCCTCATAGATTTCCGTTCCATAACCTCCATGATCATGATTTCCGTAAATGGAAAACTTGCCGTGTGGTGCTTTGATTTTGTGCAAAATAGAAATCAGGTGATCAGCTTGGGGGAAATTTAATGGATCATCCATTAAATCACCAGTGAAAAGAACCACATCCGGTAATTCTTCATTTATCTTTTTTACTACCCGCTCCAAGTCTTTCTTTTCGAAATAATGTCCTACATGTGTATCGGAAAACTGTACCACTTTCATTCCAGAGAAGCCTTTTGGGATTTTTTTATGGGATATAATGTGAGATTCTAATTTAATCTGTTTTGGTTCTATATATCTAGCATACCAATAACCGATTCCGCTCGAAATGAACGCGATAAAAGGTATGGTGAGCATTCGCTTCAAAAAAAGTCTTCTTGTCATTTTATTCATAAGAAAAATCAACCTAACTTAAAGAGTTTTGAATTTCTAAATGTGCACCTGCATGATTGGGCGGCGACGCATTAGTTTTCATTATACCATCATCTTTCACACAGTTCCTTGGTCTATTATTCTATTTTTTATGTGTTTATTTATGGAAAAATAACAATAAAACATTTTGAGTATTTTGATAATTAAGATAGAATAGAGAAAAAGCTATTAGGGGGAGTAAAAATGGAAGAGAAAAAAGTGGCAATCATTACAGGTGGATCAAGTGGCATGGGAAAATATATGGCAATCAAATTTGCAAAAGAAGGGTACAATGTAGCGATTACAGGCAGAGATTTGGACAGGCTGGCTTCTGCGAAGGAAGAAATTGAAGCTCAAGGAATTGGTGGAGTAATAACTGTTCAAATGGACGTTAGGGAACCTGAGCATGTGGAGCGTATGGTGAAAATGACAGATGAGGCATTCGGACGCATCGATGTACTTGTAAACAATGCAGCAGGCAATTTCATTTGTCCTGCAGAAAAGCTGTCCGTTAATGGATGGAAGTCGGTCATTGATATTGTATTGAATGGTACATTTTATTGCAGCTCTGCAGTAGGTAAGTATTGGATGGAAAGAAAACATCAAGGAAGCATGATTAACATGGTTGCCACATATGCATGGAATGCTGGAGCGGGCGTTGTGCATTCTGCGGCTGCAAAGGCTGGTGTCCTGTCCTTGACGCGGACATTGGCTGTAGAATGGGGTACCAAATATGGCATAAGGGTGAATGCCATAGCCCCTGGTCCCATTGAACGGACAGGCGGAGCAGATAAGTTGATGCAATCGGAGGAAGAAGCAAGGAAAGTAGCTGAAAGTGTACCACTTAAACGATTTGGAACTCCGGAAGAAATTGCGGAACTCGCTTATTTTCTAAGCTCAGATAAAGCGGCATACATCAATGGGGAATGTGTCACGATGGATGGAGGACAATGGCTTCAACCATTCCCATTTTAATTTGACCGTAATAGTATGCCGATGAATCATATCTCTTCCATTTGGATACATACTAAGAGTAATTAGTAAGGATCCGGGAGGGATATTGGTGAGTTTGTTTTATAAACATGAATGGGACGAGGAAAATAAGCAATTGACTCTATTTATTAATCCGTCCGAGGCTTTTTATGAATTTGCAGTGGAATTTGCCGAGCAAAAAAGCGGAGCGGAAAAAAAGGGGAGTCTGCTGGTCCTAGCAAGACAATACTCCAAACAATTCCTTCCTCCTCAAACGAAAGTGAATAGCTACCGGGTCAAATTCCAGAACTTTTTGATTGCCGTAGTGAAGGAAAAACAAAACCATGCTGTTCCAGAATCGGAAACTTTGGAATATGGGTTCTACAAAGTTATGCCGGACGATACGTTGAAGGATATATGTCAGCTTCTGCATACGGAAGAGGCACTGTTGAGGAAGGAAAACAACCTATCCAGTGATACACTCTTTGTGGGTATGGAACTTAAAGTCCCAGTCTATAGGCATACTGTTGTGGCATCTGACAGTCTTCAAAAAGTTGCAGAGCGCTTTGATACATCCTCATCGGCGATCCGTTCGATGAATAAACTGCAGACAGATTGCTTGTGTCCTGGAATGGAATTGAAAATACCGAGGGGCGAATAATATCCATTCATTTAACGATCTATATGAAAAGCTGCTGAGAACCTGCAGCTTTTTTGTTTTTTTCTTACTGAAACATGATATAATTTTCGAAAATAAAGGCAAAAGGGGAGAAGGGTATGGATCCACTAGATATAATGACAAACATAGAAAGGGTCATTCCCTATTATCAAGCCATATTCAGTGCAGACCAGCAGGAGGTTGTGGGATATGAGGTGCTGGGAAGAATACAAATTGATGAAAAGAATGTTCTTAGTCTAGGCCCTTTTTTCCATGATAAAAATGTCCCGGACGAATACTTTCTGGAAGTGGAAAAGAAAATCATCCATCAAGCCTTGACTGATTATACTTCCGGAAAAAAATCCTTTCTACTTTTCATCAATCAGAATGCAAGTGTGCTTTTGGAGGATCAGGGGGAATCATTGTTAGAACTATTGCTTTCCTATGTGCCAAAAGGGTTGAATCTTGAAAATATTGTCCTGGAAATTGATGAACATACCTATGATGGAGATGTGGAGCATCTTCAGCATCTTGTCAACTATTACAAAACCTTTGGCATACAAATTGCCGTCTCAAACATAGGGGAATCAGGTTCTGACCTTGATCGAATCGGAAGGCTATCCCCCAATATTTTAAAAGTGGACCTGAAAGTACTTCGTCAAAGCCATGAGTTAAGTGCGCATCAGGATGTGCTTTTTTCGCTTGCTGTATTGTCCCGGAAAATTGGTGCAACACTGCTGTATGAAAATATGGAAGCCTCCTATCAACTTCAATATGCTTGGCGGCATGGCGGTAGGTACTACCAGGGATATTATTTACATAAACCAGGTCCCGCGTTTATCCAGGAAGATTACGCTAAAACAGTCCTGATTGATAAATTCCAGCATTTTATCCGCTATGAAAAGAGAAAGCTTGAAGCCATCCAACAACTAACCGAAATGCTCCAAAATAAAATTCAGCAGTTAGTGGGCAGGAACAAAAAGACCGAGGAGCTGGATGATTGGCTGCATGCGATTACCAAAGACTTTTCCGAAATTAGTTTCAGAATGTACGTCTGTGATGAAAATGGTTTTCAGTTATCTTCCAACCTTATAAAGAAACAAGGCAAATGGGAGCTTCAACCTGAATATAAACAAAAAAACTGGAGCTGGCGTCCATATTTTTTGGAATATGTAATGAAGATGAGGGTAGAGAAGAAAGGACTATTATCAGATGTGTACAGCGATATTGAAACAGGCGAGACCGTTCGTACCTTCTCCTATCCAATAAATAACGGACAGTTCATCTATATAGATCTGGCATATGAATATCTATATGAAAATCAGGACTTTTTATAAAAGGAAGGTATAGAAACAGTCCGGAAGTAAACCTTAAGAGTAACAAAGCTCGAGAGGTGAGAGTAATGGGATCTTTTGATTTGATGTTATTTATACTGGGCATTTTAGTAGTTGGAATTGGAGGTATATATGCTTATAGGGTAGGCAGACGTTCTAATTCCAGTCAGACCTCTGAAATGGATTCTGCGATAAGTGAGAAGGTGCAGGACCATTATGTACTGAGAAACCCAGTGTTTTTGGCCTATATTATTGCACTTTCATTAGCATTAATCTTTATTGCGTATATGGCACTGGCATCATAAAGAAAACTGACGAGATATTTGGTCAGTTTTTTTGTATTTTCAAGGTTTGTTACAGACAAGTGCTGATCTTTAAGAATCTAGCTGTTGATTGGAGCAATAGGCGAAGACTCCTCGAAAATGCGAGCATTTTCTTCGTGCGATGTATCGCTTCCGCAGCCTTCCTTGTCCTGCAGGAAGCGGCGTTAAGTGGAGACCCCACAGGTGAAGCCGAGGAGGCTCCACGAACGCCCCTTGGGTCGCTGCGCCTATTGCGGAAATCAACAGCGGCCTTCAATGACGTTACTAGGAGAAAAGACCTCTTTTTTATTTTTTGAATAATTTCTTAAGGGAAATTGTTTGTATGTGTGCTTGGAGGGTAAAAAATTAGTATATCGAATATTTTGTCAAATAGACAAGGAATTTTGCGAACGGTTACCGCCCATTATATAGGATAAACTTGGTAGAATGAGAGGACATAACAATAGGAGGAGAATCATTTGCTCAAAGCATATATCAGATTATCAGTTGCAGTTATCTTCATACTACTAATTGGAGTATCATATGTGGCAGCGGAAGCTCCGACTCAGAAAGAAGAAATTTTCTCTTTTTTACAGGAAGCTCAAGAGGCACAGTTTTCACTTGGAGAAAAGCATAGGGATATGACAGAAATCCAGAACGCATTGGATCCATATTTTTCACGTGATTATCAAGAACAGTTTTTGGATGCGCATCTTTTTAAAGAGGAGCAAGGGTATATCACTTATGGAACAGACGTACCGCACTTTTACATTCCATTCTTCACTTATGATGGGAATACCAAGATCAAACAGGATGAAGATACCGGAACGCTGTTTGCCTACGAGTTCTTTGATGTCGATGAATCTGAGGCTAACCTGTATCCTGATCATTATGAATATGTGGAATTGGAAAAGAATGAGCAGGGGCTTCAAGTTGTCAGTTATGGTTATGAAAAGGGACAACCCGGTTTTCTAAAAGAGGATAGTGATGCAAGAACAATGGAAAGTACGACGAACGACGAGAAGAATAAAGAGGCTACAAATATGGTGAATGATCAGCAGAAAGATAAGGAAAAAACATTTTCGTTCTACCAACTGACCCGACCATTTACAAGCTTTGCTTTCTTGCCAGGTACACAGAACCCGACGTTTGCGTTCTATCATTTCCTGCCAATGTTTGCTTCCCATTATGTCCTTCCAGATGCCGAACCGAAAATGCTCGTTACAAGATAAAGCCTAAAAAGAGCTGAGTATCCAGCTCTTTTTTTTGCACTTTTAAACACCGCTGATGATTTCCGAACTAGGCTGCGCTTTCCTCGAGGAGGCTCAAGCACCGCCCTGCGATCGCTGCCGCCTGAAACGGAAATCAACAGGGAGTCAAAGAGAACACAATATTTAGAGGCATAAATAATTTTAATAAAATGCTTTTATTCTTAAGGATTTTAATGGTATGATGTATTCTCTTGCTTGTTTGGTTACTCTTTTATATGCAGGAGCTTCTGCAAGGTTTGTAAATCAAATCCTTTTACAACATGCTCATCCACTGTTACAGTTGGAGTGGAAAAGGACTGAAGGTCATAGACTAAGTATTCCTTTGCACGCGGGTCTTCTGAAATGTCGATAGGTTCGAAAGGGATGCCATGATGTTGTAGAAACTGCTTAACCACTTGGCAAGGTGGGCAGTCTGGCTGTGTATACACGGTAACTTTCATTTATTTACACTCCTCGTTAGAAAAAAATTCACATCTTTTTTCACTCTTTAAGATAGTTTTAGACTACAATAAGAGGGAAATAAAAATGTAGCATGAATATAAAAAAATTTCTACTTTATTTTACTTGCAAAAACGAATGTTCAAGGCGATGTAGGTGAATGATATAGGTAGAAGGAATAGAAGGAGAGTTGTGACATGTCACTATTAGTAGGGATTGTAAAGAGATTGAATGACTTAAAAGAAACTTCCGAGGCTGGAAATGAGCCGGCTCAGCGTTTCTTTGAAGTAAATGGAGAAAAGGTATGCAGCGTAAAGTTTTTTGATAAAACGAATACATATGAGCTTGAAGTGTTTATTAAAGGTGAAAGTCCACAAACGTATCAATTCGATAATATCGATATGATCGCAATAGAAATTTTCGATCTGATCCATTAATGGCGCAAACTCGCGTGATGCGTATTTTTTGTTAGGTTAGCCAAAACAAAAGGGAGAGTATCATGGGTAAAAATATAGATGATTATATTGACAATGGTTTAAAAGGAACTCCTGAAATAAACCCGGGTGAGAGAAGAGAGTACTTATCCCAGTTAAGGGAACGCGTTATTCTGGCACTTACCAATGGGCAAGTGATGCAAGCGAAAGTCTATGTGCCGCTTGGTGACCTGATGAAGAGATATCCTGGTTCCCGTCTTTATTTGGATGGCGACATCAATTATGCGCACATGACCAAATATACGAAAATGGCCAATCAGCATAACATCCCATTTACGATAGTGGATGATAAGGCTTCCTCCACTAATATCGGTCTGGTGCTGGCGAATCCCCATGCCATAGACAAGGATGAGATTTTCGTGGAAAACGGAGAGTTTAAGAAACATTTACGTTAGGAGTGGTACGAATGATGCCATTGGTTCATTGTCCAAAGTGCAACAAAGAAGAAGCGCTGGATAAGGTATTGACTGCACAATCTAATCAAAATGTAATCTTTAAATGTCCTCACTGCACTTATACGAAGCGCCAAATCCATACAAGCAAAGGTTGACCAGGCCCCTATTTAAAGGAGCTTGGTTTTTTTTTGTTCTAAAAGCTGTTCTCTTGGTATTCAGACTGTCAATGGAGTGAAAAACATTAATTTTTTCTGTCTTTTCATCATATATGTAAGTAGGAAAGTACAAAAAAGGAAGTGGCTTAATGGATAACCCCAGTAAGTTTTATAATATCACCCACGGCTACCTTACTTTTGAACAAGCTTATATACAGATACTTTCTTTTATCCAGAAAGATGTAAAAGCCTCCTACTTATTGTCCATTGGGACAGATTCGCATGTGCATCGAACAGAAACAAAATTTATGACGGCTATTCATTTACATCGGGTGGGAAAAGGAGCCTGGGGATGTGTCAGGCCTTATATTGCTTCTAGGGCAATTCGAAGCTTGCACGAGAAAATATCACTTGAAACTGCTCTAAGCCAGGAAGTTGCGATGCTATTTTCTAATGAACGATTAGCGGCAATCCAGGATCTGATCATCCCACATTTGGAGCAAGGTGCCGATTTCCGTTTTGAAATTCATTTGGATATCGGTAAAAGGGGAGCAACAAAGGATTTCATTCAGGAAATGACAGGAAGAATTGTTGCGATGGGATTTGATGCAAAGATTAAACCGGACGCATATGCTGCATTTTGCTATGCTAATCGATACACGAAATAGTCATCGGAGAATAGGGGATGAGGAATGGATGGTTCATTTTAACGAAGAGGAAAAGGAATTACTGATAGAATTGTTGATCTCAACAAATTTTGCTAAAGAACTTGTCGCGAGTGTAATCAATGATATGGAGATGGGAGAAAAGAAGCTTGTGAGCTCCACCTATAAAAAGTTGATTGAAATTTATGATAAAGTTTCATAGGGATGAATAAAAGCTGCCGAATTGGCAGCTTTTTCTGTCGAATGAAAAGAGGAGGTTCTTGTTATATAATAGTCGAGTCCCATTAAAATTTATGCTACAATGATAATGGTCAATTATGAAAATCGTCATATACTGTTTTTGAGAGTAAATATAGAGAGGAAGAACATTCATGATCAGCCTCCAAAAAGGTGAATTATTAGGAACAACATTACCTGAATTGATAATTCCTGCAGAACGTGTGGCACATGTGCAGGTGCGTAATAATTTGGAACATGCATTGCTGGTGCTAACCAAAACCGGCTATACAGCTGTACCCGTTCTGGATCCGAAATATCAATTACACGGTCTAATCAGCACAACACAAATTATGGATTCCATCCTCGGCTTGGAACGTATTGAATTCGAAAGGCTGGAAGAAATGGTTGTGGAAGATGTGATGAATAAAATAATCCCAAGATTAAATGTGAACGACAGTGTAGAGAATGGCTTGGAACTTCTTGTCGATCATCCCTTTGTTTGCATTGAAAACGATGAACACGTGTTTGAAGGGATTCTTACACGAAGAAGTATACTGGAAAGATTAAATACTCAAATTCAAAAGCAAAACAAAAGCTGAAAAGACCTGAAAGGGTCTTTTTTTAATTGTGTGTAAATGGTTGCATAATAAAGAATGAACGCTACAATTTACATAGAGGCACGAAATAGTTTCGAAGAAAAAACAAATTTCATTTAGTTAGAGAGTAGGGTAGTGTATGGTAACTGCGGAAAGGGAAAGAGAAGCGATCGGGTTGGCCCGAGAAAAAAAGACGAAGCGCCCATTTGTGCTGGCGGCAATCATGCTGGCCATGTTCATGGCAGCTGTGGAGGCTACAATCGTTTCTACAGCGATGCCGGCCATTGCAGCTGACTTAGGCGGTTTTTCATTGTATAGTTGGGTATTTTCATCCTATTTGCTGATGAATGCCGTTACGGTGTTGATCTACGGGAAGCTTTCAGATCTCTTTGGAAGAAAACCGATTTTGATTTTTGGAATTGTCGTATTTCTGATTGGCTCCATTCTATGCGGCATGGCAGGATCCATCGAAATGCTGATCTTGTTCCGATTTATCCAGGGGTTCGGGGCAGGTGCAGTCATGCCGATAGCCTCTACAATAGTAGGAGATATGTATACAAAAGAGGAACGGGCAAAGATACAGGGATACTTATCGAGTGTATGGGGTATTTCAGCCATTTTAGGACCGGCTATCGGGGGATTGTTGGTGCAATACGTAAGCTGGCGCTTTGTATTCTGGGTGAATGTACCTCTTGGAATCCTTGCAATCATTGGCCTTTTGCTCTACTTGCATGAAGGTATAGAGAAGAAAAAACATTCCATTGATTATGCAGGTGCAGGCCTACTTTTCGTTTCGGTTTCGAGTTTGATGTATGTCTTGGTGGAAGGGGGCGTTCGCTATGAATGGACTTCCGCACCCATCTTATTTTTAATCTCCATTTTTGTCATCACCTTTGTTCTTTTCATCATCCAAGAAAACCGTGCAGTCGATCCGATGATGCCGTTTGATATCTGGAAGGAACGTTCCATTTTAATTGCGAATTCTACATCCCTTACAACAGGGGTGATGCTGATTGGGATATCGAGTTTCCTGCCTGCATTTGTTCAAGGCGTCATGGAGAGGCCTCCCATCGTTGCGGGATTTACCTTGACGACAATGTCAATCGGCTGGCCGATCGCAGCGATGATTGCAGGGAGGGTACTCTTGAAAATCGGGTTTAGGACAACCTCGATCATTGGAGGAGTGGCCCTGATTCTAGGAAGCATCATTTTTATGACCCTAAGTCCGGACGATGGTCCATTATGGGCGGCATTCGGCTCCTTTATGATAGGGGTGGGAATGGGTTTTTCAACTACTTCCTTTATCGTATCTATCCAAAGCAATGTTCCGTGGCAGAAGCGTGGCGTTGCAACCGCTTCGAATATGTTTATGAGAACACTGGGGAGTACCATTGGAGCGGCTCTGCTCGGAGGGATTCTAAACTCCCGGATACAGGGACATTTGAAGGAGAACGGGATGAGCGGTGAGTTTTCTCTTGATTCCACTACGCTTTTATTAAATGAGGAGCAAAGAAATCAGCTGTCGGAATCGATGAGGACGCTCTTGCAGGATGGACTGACTTCGGCATTTCAGACTGTATATATAGTGGTAGCGGCGTTTGCAGTTATCAGTTTTCTGCTTATCCTTCTACTGCCTAAAAAAGAATAGAATAAAATGCCTCCGATGTCCGGAATGGACGTTCGGGAGCCATTTATTTCTGTAATATTAAAAGGTTGTTTTCGCATTTATTGTTGCTAGTTAGATAAAATGTACACATTAAATGTAACCCGTTGATTTCCGCTCCGGACACTTGCTTTCCGCGGGGACGGATGGGAGCCTCCTCGGCTTAGAAGTGCACCCCTTTTGTTGGACATACATCTAACAATAGGAGGTGTACTTCAGTTGAGTAAATTTACCCGAGAAGTAAAACATCAAGCCGTACAACGTTATATGAATAATTTAGTAAGTTATCGAGAGTTGGCTAAGGAGGTTGGAGTAGATCACTCCGTTCTCCGTTACTGGGTGATGTTGTTCAAACATCATGGTGACCAAGCATTCTCCTTTCCCTATACAAAATATTCTCCAGCCTTTAAACTGAGGGTAATTCAATTTATAAAGGAATCGAATTATTCCGTTCGAGAGGCATCGGCGATTTTCCATATCCCAGACCCTTGTATGGTTCGTAGGTGGAAAATTAAATGGGAGACATGTGGAGATGCCGCCTTTAATCCAAAAGAAAAGAGGCCATCTACTATGACTTCCAAAAACAATAAAACTAATGAAGAAAAAGCTACCAATCCATCTGTGGACGAGTTGAAAAAAGAATTAGAATACCTTCGTATGGAGAATGCGTATCTAAAAAAGCTGAGAGCCTTAGTTCAGGAAGAAAAGTCACCAAAGAAATCAAAGCGAAAGTAATATATGAACTAAGGCATGCATTTCCTGTTAATCAATTGGTGAAGGTAGCTAAGATGTCTAGAAGTACCTACTACTTCCTTGTTCAAACATGGGAACAAGCCGACCCTGATCGCAAGTGGAAAAGACGGATTCAATTCATTTACCGTAAACATAAAGGCCGTTTTGGATATCGTCGTATCACAGATGTTCTACAGGAAAAAGGCCACAAAATTAATAAAAAGAAAGTGTATCGTATTATGAGAGACCTAGGACTTCAATGCATCGTTCGGATAAAGAAGTATAAGTCCTATACAGGCGAAGTGGGAAAAGCTGCGCCAAATATCTTAAACCGCAATTTTAAGGCCGATAGACCGAATCAAAAATGGGTTACCGACGTCACAGAGTTTAAGTTGTTCGGGCAAAAATTATATCTTTCCCCAATACTGGACTTGTTTAACGGCGAAATTATTACGTATACACTTCAATCGAGACCGACGTTTGATCTAGTAGAAACGATGTTAACCCAAGGCTTAGAACGCATAAGTGAAGGTGATGATCTCTTACTTCATTCTGACCAGGGTTGGCATTACAGAATGCCTAAATACCAAAGGACTTTAAAGGAAAATAACATTACTCAGAGTATGTCTAGAAAAGGAAACTGTTATGACAACGCAGTAATGGAGAACTTCTTCGGAATCATGAAATCCGAATTATTGTACTTACAAGAATTTGATAGCATCGACCATTTTAAGGAGGAGCTCGAAGAGTACATCCATTACTACAACCACCTGAGAATTAAATCAAGATTAAAACGTAAAAGTCCAGTAGCTTATCGAGCTAGTTTTGAGCAAGCAGCTTAGAAAACAAGTGTCCAGTTTTAAGGGGTCAGTACACTTCGCCTGTGGGGTCTCCCATGCCCTCTTCTCTCCCGCAGGAGTCAAGTGTCCTCCGCTACAACCAACTCACGGGTTAAACATTATTTGCTATAAGAAAGATCCTTATAACAAAATAAATTCGCTGTTGAAATGAAAAATTGAGATAAAACGCAATTTTTGTACCTTTAGTAAGGCATTTTTCTATTATGAGTCGCCCCTGTTGGTTGGAGTGCAAGGCGTGAGACTCCTGCGGGAGCAGCGTGTCAAGGGAGACCCCGCAGGCGCAAAAGCGCCGAGGAGGCTCCCGAGGCCGCCCGCGGAAAGCGAGCGCCTGGAACGGAGACCAACAGGGTGTTTAATGTTGAAATCTTATCTTTAGCCCAGCCCTATTCTTAAAGCAACAATCTTTACGAAAAGAGCCTATTAAAAATAGATTTTTAAAAGTAGATATCCTATTAAGAATATAGAGAAAGCAGACAGGATATTTTTCCATGGAAATGTGGAAAGTTTAGGTGCGAGCCTGACAGCAGTTTGAGCCCCTATAAACGAGCCGATCCCAAGTAGAACTCCCACCCTCCAATCAAACAGTCCCATCGAAAAATAAACGATGAAAGAAATAAAGCAGCTGGAAAGCGTCTGAAGCCTGGCGAGACCTATGCTGGTGATAAAAGAGTAACCTGCGTTAAGAAACGAGTGCATAAGAAGTGTCGCCTGCCCTGGACCAAAGAGACCATCAAATGCCCCGATAAAAATATAGGTGGGAAAGAATAGCTTCGGGTCAGGCTGCTCCGAAGCCACTTTCGGTCTACGGGATTTCATCATATTTAGGATAGTTGCAAATATCAAAAGGACAAGTGCAATCTTTAACAGGATTCCCTCCGTTAGATAGGATGCAAGTAAAGCCCCCGATAATCCGCCCAATAGGGTGAAAGGAACGATCTTCAATCCTAATTTAAGGTTTACTTCCTTCCTCTTCCAAATGGTATAAAAGCTACCTGTAGAACTGAATGTGTTAGAAAACTTATTCGCCGCAATGGCAGCATGAATAGGTACTCCCAGTACAAGCATTGCAGGCAGGCTGATAAGTCCTCCCCCACCACCCAAAGTTCCGATAAAGGTGGCGATAAATCCGATAAAAATCAATAAGTAATAAGAAGTTTCCATAACCATCTCCGCCTTTTGGCAATATCTTTTCTATTACATTGTATGAATAATATAGTCATAATGAAATATCAAAAAAATTAAGATATACTATAAGAAAAACTTATATCGAGAGATCGAAGGTGGTTCTATGAATTCATCGGAATTTTACATACTATCCGTATTGGCTAAAGAAAAAAATATGAGAAAGGCTGCTGAGAGACTATTCGTTTCGCAGCCAGCTTTATCTCAGCGTCTTCAAAGCATTGAAAAGCAATGGAATACAAAAATCTTCATACGAACGCAAAAAGGGCTGCTGATCACGCCGGCAGGTGAAAAGATTGTGGAGTTTGCGGATGAGGTCCTCGCAAAGGATGCAAAGGTGAGGGAGGAAATCTCTTCTCTGGATAAGGAAGTCTATGGAACCTTAAAGATAGCAGTGGCCACAATTATTGGACAATATTGGCTTCCAAAAATATTGAAGAAATATATTCAAAAATATCCCAATGCCAGAGTGTCATTAGTCACAGGGTGGAGCAGTGATATTGTGAAAAGCCTTTATGAGGACGAGGTGCATATCGGAATAATAAGGGGAAATCCTGAATGGAAAGGGATCAAGCAGCATCTCTTGAGTGACGATCTGTACGTTGTCGATACAGAAATTGAAAGTCTGGAGGAGCTTCCGCATACAGAACGCCCTTTTATTCAATTCAAGAGCGATTCGACTTATTATCAGGAAATCCAGGTCTGGTGGCATAAACAGTTTCAGACCCCTCCGAAACGAACGATTGTTGTGGATCAGATTGAAACATGCAAGCAGATGGCATTAAATGGAATCGGGTATGCAATCCTTCCATCCGTTACGTTGCAGGAGACCTACGAACAGATCAATAAGATACCACTGGCCAGAAATGAGAATTCCACTTTGCACAGGGATACATGGCTGATTGGATATGAATCCTCCTTCAGGCTGAAGCAGGTGGAAGCTTTCCTGGAGGTGCTGGAAGAGGAGGTACATGGAAAAGATAATCAAAGCTTCATTTAGTTTTTAATGGATTCTTAAACTTAATAATAGTATGATATAGACTTGTAAAACAAAGACTTGAATTTTTAAGGTGGAACGATAAGGATGGAATGGAAAAACATTTTTCGAGGTATGATTATGGGAGTCAGTGATGTCGTCCCTGGCGTAAGCGGAGGAACAATTGCATTCATTTTAGGAATCTATGATCGATTGATAGATGCAATCAGCGGATTCTTCAGCAAGGATTGGCTGCACCATCTGCGCTTTCTGCTGCCATTAGTGTTAGGAGTTGGCACCTCCATATTATTGTTCAGCAAGGTGATTACTTATTTTATCGACAATTATTATCAGCCGACCCAGTTTTTATTTTTAGGCCTCATCATAGGAATTCTTCCCATGCTTGTCAAAGAATCCGATTTGAAAAAATCTTTTACTAAAAGGGACTACTTTGCTCTAGCCATTGCGTTTATTCTGGTTGCCTCCATGGCATTCTTAAAAGAGTCATCCATGGCACCTATTGAAACGCTGACGGTGACTTCAGCGATCGGTCTATTCTTTGCAGGATGGATTGCCAGCATGACGATGTTGTTGCCGGGAGTTAGCGGTTCTTTGATGCTTCTTATTATGGGCGTCTATTACACTGCCCTCAATGCATTGCATACAATGAACATACCGATCATCCTTACCCTTGTGGCAGGTGGAGGTGTAGGGTTCATCGTCAGTAGCAAAGTGATAAAATTCCTGATGAATGCTTATCCTAGACTGACTTTTGCTGTTATAATCGGCCTGGTATTGGGATCCACTATGGTGGTGTTTCCTGGAATATCATCAAGCGTATTTTTGAATGTAGCCAGTGTCATTACTTTTATAATGGGTATTATCATTGTTCAATTTATTGGGAAAATGAATAACAAAATGGTTCAAAAAGCAAACTGATTGGAACTTAACTGACAGAAAGCCTCCTTCTGAATGCTCTCTGTCAGTTTTTTTTGCATTAGAAATTTTTTCACTTGTCACTCTATTTTTTGTTTGATAGAGTAAAGGGATAAAGACAACACATGCTTTTAGGAGGAATACATAATGAAAATGATGGATGCAAATGAAATTATCTCTTTTATCCAAAATAGTACAAAATCAACACCTGTAAAGGTATATGTAAAAGGTGATTTGAAAGGTATCGATTTTGGACCTTCTTCCAAATCCTTTATAAATGGCAACAGTGGTGTCGTGTTCGGCGAGTGGGCGGAACTTGAAGCGGCATTGAAAGCAAACGAAGCAAAGATCGAAGACTATGTGGTGGAAAACGACCGCCGCAATTCCGCGATTCCACTACTTGACCTAAAAGGTATTAAAGCGCGTATCGAACCTGGAGCAATAATCCGTGACCAAGTGGAAATTGGAGACAATGCGGTCATTATGATGGGAGCTTCCATTAACATTGGAGCAGTTATCGGCGAAGGTACGATGATTGATATGAACGTTGTACTTGGTGGCCGTGCGACAGTAGGGAAGAACTGTCATATCGGTGCTGGAACAGTGCTTGCCGGTGTAATCGAGCCTCCATCCGCGAAGCCGGTTATCGTGGAAGATGATGTGGTAATCGGTGCCAATGCAGTGGTGCTTGAGGGTGTGACAGTTGGCAAAGGTGCTGTAGTTGCAGCAGGAGCTATTGTAATCGATGATGTAGCTCCGTACACAGTGGTTGCTGGAACACCTGCAAGAAAAATCAAGGATATCGATGAAAAGACCAAATCCAAAACAGAAATTAAACAAGAGCTTCGTCAGCTGTAAGCTCCAAATAATTTCCTGACAGGGAAGGCGTGGATGCAAACGATCTGCGCCTTCTTTTTCAAAATATAGGATCCATGTAATTTGCAACCTATGAGAAAGAGGCGAATAACGTGACAAATGCTTCAAATCCTTTTATCCAAATCCGCCGGGACCTTCATCAAATACCTGAAAAGGGATTCCAGGAAAAAAGAACCCAAGGCTATCTTCTTCAGTATCTAAAGGGTCTTCCTCAGGAAAACATGGAAATCAAGGTATGGGAAACCGGCATCTTTGTGCGAATCAAAGGAACAAATCCTTCCAAAACAATCGGATATCGAACCGATATAGACGGACTGCCGATAACAGAGGAAACGGATCTGCCATTCCACTCCGAGCATGAAGGGATGATGCATGCTTGCGGCCATGACTTTCATATGAGTATCGCACTTGGGGTGTTGACGCACTTTTCCCAGCACCCTTCTAGTGATCACTTGTTATTCATGTTCCAGCCAGCCGAAGAGGGACCTGGTGGAGCGCAACTGATGATTCAATCCGATATTTTTCACGAGTGGAAACCGGATATGATAGTTGCGCTTCATATTGCACCGGAGTATCCGGTAGGTACCATCGCAACGAAGCCTGGCCTTCTATTTGCCAATACATCCGAGCTGTTTATCGACTTGATAGGAAAGGGTGGTCATGCAGCCTATCCTCATCAAACAAACGATATGGTAGTGGCAGCTTGTTCACTGGTAACCCAACTGCAGACGATCATTTCCCGGAATGTAGATCCTTTGGATAGTGCAGTCATCACCATCGGAAAAATTACGGGGGGCACCGTTCAAAACATCATTGCAGAGCGTGCAAGACTTGAGGGGACAATCCGCACATTGTCGGTGGAAAGCATGACAAAGGTGAAAGAGCGAATCCATGCGCTTGTCCAGGGTGTGGAGATCGGGTACAGCTGTGAAACATCGATTGACTATGGATGTATGTATCACCAGGTGGATAATGATGCGGAGCTTACAGAAGAGTTCATGGCATTTGTCGAAAAGGAAACAAATGTCCGTGTAGTGGAATGCAGGCATGCAATGACGGGAGAGGATTACGGCTATATGATTCAGAACATACCTGGTTTTATGTTCTGGTTGGGAGTTGAATCTCCATACGGGCTGCATCATTCCAAATTAGATCCCAAGGAAGAAGCAATAGGCGTTGGTATCAGCATGCTCATTTCCTACCTCACTAAAAAAGGGAACGAATAAAGTTATAAGACCTCCTTCGAATAATTTTTATGGAAAAAGACAAATTAAGTAGGAGGAGGTGGACCAATTATGCCAAAAGTAGGTGTGGAGCAGTCTCTAACGGCTGTTCAAGAAGCGTTGCAGCAAAAAGGATATGACGTGGTTCAGCTAAACAATGAGGACGATGCAAAAGGCTGCGACTGCTGTGTCGTAACCGGAATCGACAATAATGTCATGGGAATGTCCAATGCTGTTACAGCAGGAAGCGTAATAGCTGCTCATGGACTTTCTGCAGATGAAGTATGCCAGCAGGTGGAAAGCCGCTTAAACCACTAGGAGGAGCCGTTTATCGGCTTCTTTTTTTGGGTTCGATATTAGGAGGTCCGTATAATCAATAAAAAAGAGGCGGGACGGTTGTCCCAACCTCATATTCCTTGCTATTCCGCTGTTTTCTCAACGTTCACCTGATGTGGGTAAGGTATATCGATGCCATTAGCATCAAGCGCCTCTTTAATACCCTTTCGCAATTTTCGTTCTACTGCCCACTGCATCATGTTTTCTGTCTTGGCGATAATGCGGATGACAACATCCGAATCGCCCAACCCTTGGACGCCAATTACATTAGGACCATCTTTTATTGCAGGATCCTCTGCTGCTATCGCATCACAGACCCCCTGGATCACCTCGATGGCGTGATCGATATTATCCTCATAAGAAATGCCTATATCGACAAGGGCACGCATGTTTCCGCGAGAGTGGTTTGTCAAACTGGATATTTCCCTATTCGGCAGATAGTGAAGTGACCCGTCAAAGTCGCGTATTTTTGTAGTTCTTAATCCGACCTCTTCGACAATTCCGGAAAATCCAGCAGTAGTGACATAATCATCTACATCCACTTGTTTTTCCAAAAGAAGAAAGAATCCTGTTACAACATCACTTACAATTCCCTGTGCACCAAAACCGATTGCCAATCCCACAATCCCAGCCCCTGCCAAGATTGCTGTTGTACGAACATCAAATACATTTTCAAGCACCATAATCACTAAGAAGAAGATCAAGGCATATGTAAAAATATTCGTTGTCAATTTCTCGAGCGTTTTCCCCCGTCCTGCTGATATTCCTTGTTTTTCGGTTGCCCGTTTGAATAACCGGGTAATTATTTTGGTTCCTATTGATTTGACGATGGCATATACGACAATAATGACAAGCAACTTAAGAAATATAATTCCAATCGCCGCCAAAATGGCGTAAAGATCCAAATCTGAAAAGTCAATAATCATCTTTCCCTTACTCCTCTCTAGTATTGATAGTACATCTATAGTTAGGCATTATATAGGATAGTCCCCATAAATCCAATCAATACGGCAAATAAAAAGTATATGCTAATTATTTCATTCCCATAAAAAAGAATGTTAAAATTGTTTTAGAAAATAATTCCCGTATTTATCTGAGAAAGTGTAATTCCATTGAAAGTAGGGAATACCAATTAAGGATAAAAGGAGGCACGTTCCTTTTAATGAATCCTATATTAAATTAATTATCATTTAACATTGACTAAAAATATTGTATGTTTTATAATGGGTACTGTTGATTATAAAAGTAATTGAGAATGTATAGGTTATATTCTCAATAAATACAACTTGGAGGGATTTTTAATGGCAGAACGCATGGTTGGCAAACAAGCTCCTCGTTTTGAGATGGACGCTGTAATGCCGAATAAAGAATTTGGTAAAGTAAGTTTGGAAGAGAACATGAAAAACGGAAAATGGACAGTTCTTTTCTTTTACCCAATGGATTTCACGTTCGTATGCCCAACTGAAATCACTGCAATGTCTGATCGCTACGATGAGTTCGAAGACTTAGATGCAGAGATCATTGGAGTATCCACTGATACAATCCACACTCACTTGGCTTGGATTAACACTGACCGCAAAAGCAACGGTCTTGGTGAGTTAGCATATCCTTTAGCTGCAGACACTAACCACGTAGTATCCCGTGAATACGGAGTGCTTATCGAAGACGAGGGTATCGCACTTCGCGGCCTATACATCATCAGCCCTGAAGGGGAATTGCAATATCAAACAGTATTCCACAACAACATTGGTCGTGACGTAGAAGAAACACTACGTGTACTTCAAGCATTACAAACTGGTGGTCTTTGCCCAGCTAACTGGAAGCCTGGACAAGCTACATTATAATTTCATTCATTGGAGAATAAGGTCTAACGAAATCGTTAGGCCTTTTCTTTCACTATATTAGTTTGTTCAAAAAGGAGGATAAATAGAGCAAAGAATTTCGAGGAAGCGAAGTCTCGAGCACCGCAGCGTATGATTTGTAATGTTGCGGAGCGGAGAGGCAAGCTGACGAAGAAATTCTATAGCTTTTTTACCGGACTTTTTGAACATCCTCTATATACATATTAATGGGAGGTCTATCAATAATGAAACTACGCTCACCAATGCCAGAGCTTTCTGGTGCAACGGAATGGTTAAATGGAGAAGTGACAAAAGCGGAACTGATCGGAGAAAAGCCGACATTGATTCACTTTTGGTCAATCAGCTGCCACCTATGCAAAGAAGCGATGCCGCAAGTGAATGAATTCCGCGATAATTATAAGGATAAATTGAATGTCATCGCTGTACACATGCCTCGCTCCGAGGACGATTTGAACATGGATGAGATCAAAAAAGTGGCAAGTGAGCATGATATCACGCAGCCGATATTTGTGGACAATAACCATAAGCTCACGGATGCTTTTGAAAATCAATATGTACCTGCATATTACGTATTTGATGCAGAAGGAAACCTTCGCCATTTCCAAGCAGGCGGAAGCGGAATGAAAATGCTAGAGAAACGTGTTAACCGTGTACTAGGGGAAAACGAAAAATAATCTTAAAGTGAAAAAGGGCAATAAGCCCTTTTTCTTTTTTTGGCTCTGCTAAAGACTATTGTTGATTTTTAAGAACCTAGCTGTTGATTGGAGCAATAGGCGAAGACTCCTGCGGGAAGCGGCGTATAGTGGAGACCCCACAGGCGAAGCCGAGGAGGCTCCACTAACGCCCCTTGGGTCGCTGCGCCTAGTGCGGAAATCAACAGCGGTATTTAATGGCGTCGTTTTATATGACAAGTCGCCAGAAAGCCATACCTATAATAATAATCCTTCTATCCTATTCTTATCATTCATCAACTTACATATATTCTAAAGTTATTCAATTTTTCTCCATCTAAAGATGTAGAAAACATCCGACTTCGTGTTGCTTACAAATTTGTTTGCCCCATATAAAATTAATAGTGTAAATTATTTTAATTTTTGTAAAAAACACTGGAAAAATATTTCGAAACTCGATATATTAGATACTATCTTATATTTTCCAGCATGAGTGAACAAAGGGAGGGAATACATGTGGAGACTTTTAAGAAATTAAAACAATTTTACTGGCCTTACCGTAAAAATTTCTATATTTCATTGATTTTTTTACTTTTGGTTACAGTTATTACTGTGATCTATCCAGTCATTTTGCAAGTGACCATAGATGAAGTAATGAAGAAACAGCAATTCCATTATGTACCGTATATTGCGCTTGGGTTTATTGGAATCATGGCGTTAAAAGGGTTGTTTACGTATTTTAACCAATACTTGGGAGATGTGTTCGGTATCCGTTCCGTTTACCGGTTGAGGAATGAACTTTACGAAAAACTGCAATTTTTACCTTTCCGTTATTATGACAATGCCAAAACCGGGGATTTGATGTCTAGGCTGACGGCTGATGTGGAAGGGTTCCGCTTCTTCCTATCCTACGGTTTTTCGGAATTGATCAGATTTGCTTTGCTTGTAACGATCAGTTTAAGTCTGATGTTTTATTATTCAGTGGCTCTGACTTTCGTTACCTTGTTGGCAATGCCATTCCTTGCATTTGTCACCTACCGTTTTGATAAAAGGGTTCACCCTGCATTTCGTGGAATAAGAAAATCTTTCGGAAAACTGAACACGAATGTACAGGAGAATATCAGTGGAATCAATACGGTAAAATCTTTATCACGTGAAGGCTACCAAATCGATAAATTCAATAATTCCAATGTCGATTACAAGGATAAATTTATTTCTACAGCCAATGTTTGGGCAAAGTACTTCCCACTTATGGAGTTTATCGGGAATGCCTGTGTGGTCGGACTGCTTGGCTTTGGAGGTTATTTGGTTATAGATGGCCAATTATCGGAAGGTGCTCTTGTGGCATTCTTCAGCTTGGTTTGGTACATTGTTTGGCCGATTGCCAATCTTGGGTTTGTCATCAATCAATTTTCACAGGCAAAGGCTTCCGGGGAACGTCTATTGGAGATACTCGAAGCAGAAGAGGACATTCATGATATCCCTGGTGCAAAAGACGTACCAAACCTAAATGGCCATGTAACATTTGAGAATGTGACATTCAGCTATCCGAATGAAGAGAAAGCAGCTCTTCAAAATGTGTCATTTGATGCACCACCTGGTAAACAGATTGGTTTGATTGGGGCAACAGGTTCAGGGAAAACAAGTATCACCCAGTTGATTACACGATTCTATGAGCCGGAAGAAGGCCGTATTTTAATTGATGGAAAAGAAGTAAACAACTACACACTCCATTCACTTAGAAATCAGATAGGATTTGTCCTGCAGGAATCGTTCCTGTTCTCCTCTTCCATCAAATCAAACATAGCCTATGGCAGACCGAATGCATCGATGGACGAAATTGTTCGTGCTGCAAAGATGGCACAAGCGCATGAATTTATCATGGAACTGCCTAATGGATACGATACTATGCTTGGGGAACGGGGAATGGGTCTTTCTGGAGGACAGAAGCAGCGTATTGCAATCGCCCGTGCATTGATTCTCGATCCGACAATCCTTGTCCTCGACGATGCTACAAGCGCAGTGGATATGCAGACGGAATTCAATATCCAGAAAGAACTGAAAGAGGCTCTTGCTGGCAGAACCACCTTTATCATCGCTCACCGCATTTCATCATTGAAGCACGCTGACGAAATACTTGTGTTAGATGAAGGTAAAGTGGTGGAAAGAGGTACACACGAAGAACTAATTCAGATGAATGGACCGTACCGTCGGATTTACGATATTCAATATAAGGACCAAAAAACGGTTTTGCAAGCACAGACAAATTGAAGGCAGGTGAAAAAGAGTGCGAAAGAAACAAAAAATAGAAATGAACGATAACGTAAAAAAGAGATTCTACTATTCTACCGATAATGCCATTGAAAAACCCTTTAACTGGCAGCAGATGTGGCGTCTATTTTCTTACATGAAGCCTTACTCAAAGAACCTGCTCCCGCTTGCCATCATCACAATGCTGATTGCAACTGGAGTCAGACTTGCCATACCGATCATCATCGGAAAATACATGTTTGACTTTGCCATCGGGGAGAGGGATATGGATCTGTTGGTGAACCTTGCCATTCTGATCACAGGTCTATATGTCGTCTCTTATGTGGCAAATGCACTGCGTATCAGATGGATGAATATGCTGGGTCAGAATGTCATTTATGATTTGCGGAAACATTTGTTTACCCATGTTCAGGGATTGTCCCACCGATTTTTCGATCAGCGTTCTGCAGGGTCGATACTTGTCCGTATTATGAATGATATCAACTCCCTGCAGGAATTGTTTACAAACGGAGTCATCAATCTTTTAATGGACTTTATACTTTTAATAGGGATTGTCGTCATTCTGTTTGCGCTTAGTCCGGAGCTTGCTACAGCGATCCTGATCATATTGCCGCTCATGTTCTTCATTTCTACAAGTCTTAGAAGAAAGATCAGAAGAGCCTGGCAGGATGTACGTATTAAGCAGGCGATGTTGAATTCCCATCTAAATGAAAGCATCCAAGGGGTTCGTGTCACGCAATCCTTTACCCAGGAATGGGAAAACATCGCATTCTTCGATCGTATCAATACCGAAAACTTCGAATCTTGGAGAAATGCCACCCAACAGAATGCGATTTTCCGGCCTTTTGTTGAGATGACCAATGCGGTCGGAACAGCCATTTTAATTTGGTTTGGCGCATATCTCATTCAATCAAGCCTGCAAGGTGGAACAAGTACACTGACTATTGGTGTTTTCATTTCCTTCGCTTTCTATCTGGGCATGTTCTGGGAGCCGATTTCCCGATTAGGGCAGCTTTATAATATGCTCCTCGTCGGTATGGCTTCATCGGAACGTATATTTGAATTCCTTGATGAAAAGCCGATTGTCGATGAAAAGGATAATGCAGTCAGACTGGAAGAAATTCGTGGGGAAATTGAATTCAAAGATGTGGAATTCTCCTACGACAGTAAGCGCACAGCATTAAACCGCATCTCCTTGAAGATGGAAGCAGGTCAGACTGTTGCTTTGGTTGGCCATACCGGTTCAGGGAAGACGACCATTGCCAATTTAATTTCCCGCTTTTATGATGCAACCGGTGGAGTGGTCAAGATTGACGGCAACAACATTCGTGATATTTCCTTGCAGAGCTTACGATCTCAAATCAGTGTTGTTCTTCAAGATACCTTTATTTTCTCTGGAACTATCAATGACAATATCCGTTTCGGACGTCCTACAGCGACAGATGAAGAAGTGAAGGCAGCTGCAGAAGCTGTTGGTGCCAACACATTCATCGAGCGTTTGAAGAATGGCTATGAAACGGAAGTGGAAGAGAGAGGTAACGTTCTATCCGTTGGGGAGAGGCAGCTGATTTCGTTTGCCCGTGCTTTGCTGGCAGATCCAAGTATCATCATTCTGGATGAAGCTACTGCCAGCATTGATACGGAAACAGAGGTTCAAATCCAGCTTGCGTTGAAAAAACTGCTAAAAGGAAGAACGGCTATCATTATCGCCCATCGATTATCTACAATCAGGGAAGCGGATAATATTTTCGTCCTTGACCATGGAAACATCATGGAGCAGGGGAACCATGATAGGTTAATGGAGCATAAAGGGATATACTATCATTTGGTTAAAGCCCAATTCACGATGCAGGATGCAGGGTAATAGACATTTATTCATAAGTAGGGCACCGGTGCAATCAGCCGGTGCCTTAGCTTGTATCTAGTATAATATGTGGGAATTGAGAGGATGAACCTGATGAAGGAGATAGTGATCGGCATATTTGCTTCCATGTTTTTTGCAGTAACCTTTATTTTAAATAGGTCCATGGAGCTTTCAGGTGGGAGCTGGTTGTGGAGCTCCTCTTTGCGTTTCTACTTTATGGTCCCATTTCTGCTTCTTATTGTCTTTATGCGTCGCAATCTAAAAGAGGTCCTCGTAGAAATGGCAAAATACCCGCTTGCATGGTTCTGCTGGAGTGTGGTGGGTTTTGTATTGTTTTATGGACCGATAACGTTCGCAGCGGCTTTTGGCCCTGGCTGGCTTGTTGCAGGAACGTGGCAGCTTACAATAATTGCAGGTATTCTCCTTGGACCTTTATTTTATTATACTCGGGAATCAGATGCAGGAATCATTACTGTTAGACAGAAAATACCCTATAAGGCCCTCGGGATATCGATGGTCATCTTTATTGGTGTTGTGTTGATCCAATGGGAAAAAGCGCAAAGCATCTCACTATCAGCTTTCATGTACGGGGTGGTACCAGTAGTCATAGCTGCATTCGCCTATCCCCTTGGCAATCGGAAAATGATGGAGCTTTGTGGTGGTCGTTTGGATACCTTTCAGCGTATATTCGGAATGACCATAGCAACGCTACCAGTTTGGCTCATTGTCTCCGTCGTAGGCATTGTAAAGGTAGGTCTTCCATCAACAGGCCAAGTTCTGCAAACCTTTATTGTAGCAGTCTGTTCAGGTATTATCGCTACCACATTATTCTTCTTCGCAACAGACCGGGTGAGGGATAATCATGGGAAGCTTGCCTCAGTTGAAGCAACCCAATCGACACAAGTCATTTTCGTACTTATAGGAGAGGTGGTACTGTTATCCAGTCCGCTGCCAAGTAAACTTGCAACAGTAGGGCTGGTCATCATAATTGTGGGGATGATTCTTTACAGTACATTATCGAAAAAACTTTAAGAAAGGAGGAAACATTGGTGACATTCTATATTCGAAAGATGAATAGGGTTGATGCCGAAGATATATTGTTATGGCGCTATGAGGCACCATACGATTTTTATAATATGGAAAATAGTGAAGAGGCATTATCGGAACTGCTGGACGGAAGTTATGATGCTGTATATTCAGGGGATGATCGTCTGTTTGGCTACTACTGTAAGGGCAATTCTGCCCAGGTTCCGGCAGGACATGCGAAGGGGGCTTATTTGGATGCCTGCCTGGATGTCGGCCTAGGCATGAAGCCATATCTGACTGGATCAGGCAAGGGAAGCTCTTTCTTCTCATTTATACTGGATTCCTTGGCTGAGGAAAAAGAAGGGGAAGCGGCGTTCAGGCTTACTGTAGCGACATTTAACAAAAGGGCTATGGCATTATACTCAAAATTTGGATTCGAGGAGGAAATCAGCTTTGAACAAAATGGGGTTGAGTTTGTTACAATGGTAAAACCTCCTTTATGAAAGCAAGGAGGTTTTTAAGTTAGAGGCTTCATTTCTGCTGCTTCGAAATGGTACCATCAATGTGCTGTTTCGACTGCTTCACTAAATGAATCTTGTATTCATACCGTCACTGCCTCGGTTTTTGTTCCATTACGGTACGAATCCTGTGCTTTCATACCACCACTACCTTGTTTTCCGCTCCATCACGGTATGAATCCAGTGCTTTCATGCCGCCACTACCTTGTTTTTCACTCCATCACGGTATGAATCCAGTGCTTTCATACCGCCACTACCTTGTTTTCCGCTCCATCACGGTACGAATCCTGTGCTTTCATACCGCCACTGGCTCGTTTTTCCACTCACGGTACGAATCCTGTGCTTTCATACCGCCACTACCTCGTTTTTCACTCCATCACGGTACGAATCCAGAGCTTTCATACCGCCACTACCTCATTTTCCGCTCCATCACGGTACGAATCCAGAGCTTTCATACCGCCACTACCTCGTTTTCCACTCCATCACGGTACAACATACTATGACGCGAACTACCTTATGTGAAAGCATTAAGTCGGAAAAATTTAATGGAGAGTGACCTTGTCAGCAATGATTTCTAAAAATTATGGTACAATATAAGTAATTGAAAACGTTGTTATTGGGGGAATATCCGTTGAAGAGAAAAGAGTTTGCTGTTATCGGCCTTGGCCGGTTCGGAGGAAGCATGGTAAAGGCATTGAGTGAAGAGGGAGTAGAGGTCCTTGCCATCGACATGGACGAAGATAAAGTAAATGAATACGCTAACATAGCCTCACATGCTGTTGTAGGTGATACAACAGATGAAGCGGTATTGAAGAGCATAGGCATCCGAAATTTTGATCATGTCATCGTTGCAATCGGTGATAACATCCAGGCGAGTATCTTGACCACACTTATCTTGAAGGAACTAGGGGTTAAGCATATTACAGTCAAAGCCACCAATGACTATCATGAAAAAGTGCTTAGCCGAATTGGAGCCGATCAAGTGGTACATCCGGAACGGGATATGGGTAGAAGAATAGCGCATAACATTGTATCAAATAATGTTCTTGATTATTTGGAGCTTTCGGATGAGCACAGTATCGTGGAGATTGTCGCCAGTAGAAGATTGGGTGGATACACGTTGATTGACCTTGATATCCGAGCAAAATATGGGATAAATATTGTCGCAATCAAAAGGGGAAAAAATATCATCGTTTCACCCCAGGCTAACGAGGGGATCAAACAGGGCGATATACTGATTGTGATCGGTGCAGACAAGGATATTGATAGATTTGAAAAGAATTTGGTTGAGGAATAAGCAATGAACCTTAGTGGGATATCTGATATCCCACTTTTTTTGTAACTTTTTCCAGGTTGATTCGTATTTAAAATAGAGCAGCAAGAATCTTCGGCATAAATCGGATGTGGAATCATATATAACCTATAACTGGGACAGGGGAGTGATTAGGTTGGGAATCATCATGTATTTGGTGTTATCGCTTTATGCCATTGGGATAGGTGCAATTGGATTGGGAATGTTCTACTTCTTTACGCAACGTGATAATAAGGTTGCATTAAGATCTGTTTTAGTAGGGATCATTCTGATTATCATTGGGTTTGTGGTGAATGAGAACCGTCCGGTGGTGGAGGGGGAGGCAACTATTACAGTGGAATCTGTCAGCTTGAATGAATCAACGGATCAATATTATTGTGATGTCGTGGACGAAGAGTCGGGTATCAACTATAGGTTCGTAGGGGCTGATAGTGGGGAAGCTACTTCATATTGTGAAAAGTTTGAAGTGGGATCGGAATACAAAATAGATTATATGTATGAAGAGGAACAGTATTACTTCAAAGACCATACTAATGTTCAATAAAAAGCCACGTGCGATAAATTGCACGTGGCTTTCTTATCAAACCTCCATAATGATCGGTAAAATCATTGGACGGCGTTTCGTTTTTTCATAAAGGAAAGGAGCTAGTGTATCTGTGATTTCATTTTTAATCTCAGACCATTGAGTTGTACGACGCTCCATCGTTTTGGACAGGTGCTTTGTGATCAAGGACTGTGCATCATTAATCAGGTCACCGGATTCTCTCATGTAAACAAATCCACGTGAGATGATATCCGGACCAGATGCAATCTTGAAGTCCTTCATATTGATGCTTACGACTACCACAACAAGTCCTTCTTCAGAAAGGATGCGACGGTCGCGCAATACGATGTTACCGATGTCTCCGATTCCGTTTCCATCAATGTACACATTTCCTGAAGGGATCTTACCTGCTACTGATGCTTCTGTTTCGGACAGTGCCAATACTTCACCATTATCCATGATAAAGCAGTTCTCTTCTGCAACTCCGCAATCGATGGCAAGCTGTTTATGAGTGATCTGCATACGGTACTCACCATGGATCGGCATGAAATACTTAGGCTTGATTAAACGAAGCATAAGCTTTTGTTCCTGCTGACCACCATGACCGGAAGTGTGGATATCACTTAATGAACCGTGAATGACATCTGCACCGGCACGGAATAGCATATTGATTGTGCGGTTTACACTCAACGTATTACCCGGGATAGGGGAAGATGAGAATACAACCGTATCACCAGGGATGATTTGAATTTGACGGTGTGTACCGTTTGCGATTCTTGAAAGTGCAGCCATCGGTTCTCCTTGGCTTCCTGTACATAGGATCGTTACTTTGTTTGCTGGCATACGGTTAATTTGATGCGTATCAATAAACGTGTCCTTTGGAGCGCGGATATATCCGAGATCCTGCCCGATATTGATTGCCGCTTCCATACTGCGTCCAAATACAGCAACTTTTCTTCCATGAGCAACAGCAGCTTCGACCACTTGCTGCAAACGGTGAATGTTAGAAGCGAATGTTGCAAAAATGACACGTCCATCCACTTTACGGAAGATATCCTGGATGCTTTCCCCAACACGGCGTTCTGACATCGTGAAATCAGGAATCTCACTGTTTGTACTATCGGAAAGTAGGCAAAGAACGCCCTCTTTTCCGATTTCCGCCATTTTCGTCAAGTTAGCCGGTTCACCCACAGGAGTGAAGTCGAACTTGAAATCTCCTGTATGCACGATATTTCCTTGAGGTGTTTTAACAACAACCCCGTATGAATCAGGAATACTATGAGTGGTACGGAAGAAAGTAACAGATGTTTTACGGAATTTGATAATATCATCTTCCTGGATTTCAATTAGCTTGGCTTTACGTAATAAGCCGTGCTCTTCAAGTTTGTTTTTAATCAATCCGAGAGCAAGCTTCCCTCCATAAACTGGTACATCAATTTCGCGAAGAAGGTAAGGAATACCTCCGATGTGATCTTCATGTCCATGAGTGACGAATAAGCCTTTGATTTTTTCTTGGTTTTTAACTAGGTATGTGTAGTCAGGAATAACATAGTCGATTCCTAAAAGTTCGTCTTCAGGAAATTTGATTCCAGCGTCGATCAGAATAATTTCATCTTGGAATTGGACTGCATAGGTGTTTTTCCCGATCTCACCTAGTCCCCCTAAAGCGAAAACCGCTGCTTGATTATTTTTTACAAATTTCATTTTCTATCATATCTCCAATACTTTAAAGTTTTCAGCTTGTTTTTCATACTCATAAAAAGCTCCATCCACTGCCTGAATGAACTCGATATTGTATGGTTTGTCCTTTAATTTTCTGCGCACCTCAAAAACAGCAGAAGCTTCTACAAATAATGATTCGGTATTCTCTCTTACCGGTGCTTCTGCAATGTTCTCCTGGTAATACACTTTAAATATCATTCTAATCTCTCCTTAAAAAATTTCTCCTCCAAACTTTGTCTATCGCTGAGAAGTCAGCAGATGATGAAAGGGGAAGGTATATCTATAGTTATTTTATGTTTGGCTGCATAAGCTGAAGTGTCCGACGACTCTCCGTTTTGTGCGATTCATCTATGCATACGCAACCTTACAAAAAGACAACGCGCTAATTATCAATGCTTCTTTCATTTTAAACATAGCCGTACTTTGGCATGAAAGCCATTAATATCCTATATTATATACGAAATAATAGGAAATTTCATGTTTTTCATGTAAGAGTTTACTTTCTATTTTCTCCAAATGGCAAAAAAATTAAAAGTCCGAGTCTGATATGTATAAAAAAAGACCATGATTACATGGCTGGCAGCACTGTACTTAATCCTATTATAGTGAGAGGAACTGGTCTTGTAAAATTTATTCTCGCTACATATATGTAAGAGCCCTTCAAAAATGAAGGACTCATTGATCAAAACTTCTTAAGCTATCGTTTTTCTTTTTAGGAAGTTGTTCATTCGTCGCAGTATTTTTTTTCGAAGCCTTCTAAGCATTTGCGCCTCACTCCTTGTTATCAAGGTTTGTCTGTTTGTAGTAGTGTTAGTATGCTCAAACAGGACAATTAGTTATTAGGAAAAAAAGTATTTTATTTTATCCAAGGAATGGCCAATAACAGTCAGAGGCATATGGGCTCTTTAATAAATTAAAGACGTACTGTCTTTAGCCTATCATATCTTTGCTGACTTGGGAATAAGCTTTGCGCATATATCTTTCTGCAGCTATCCGTTTTGTAAGGATATAATGGCGCAAAAACTTATTGACAGTAAACGCTTTCCTCATGTAGGTTAAGTGTAAACTAATATTTCGATACCCTAAGAATAACAAGGTGGTAAGAAAAATGAAGCGACTTTATATGGCATTGTTAACGTTAAGCTTGATTTGGGGAACATCATTTCTATTTATTAAATTGCTTGTCGGAGAAATTGGAGTATGGGGCGTGGTTTTCTGGAGATGCATGTTCGGTGTAGGAACATTATTCATCTTGCTTTTCTTCCAAGGGAAATTGAGGCTTCTAAAAAATCTCCCATGGGTACCACTGCTACTAATAGCCATTTTAAATAATGCTCTTCCATGGGCTCTGATTGCTGTGAGTGAAATGTCCATCAGCAGCAGCATGGCTTCTGTTGTAAATGCCACCACGCCCATATGGACAATCCTGATCGGCTTTTCTCTTTTTTCAAGCAGAATGGAGAAAACGCAGTGGATAGGCGTGGCTGTCGGTTTTTTCGGCATTCTTGTCCTATTAGATCTAAATATTGTGCAGCTATTCCATCATAATCTAATGGGAGTCGGGACGATGCTCGGTGCCACAATCTGCTATGGGTTCGGCGCACATCTGAGTAGAAAATACCTGAAAAAAGTACCGATTACTATAATTTCCTTCAGTACCTTGGGGCTTGCAGGAATTGTTTCAGGCTTTTTCGTCCTTCTCTTTCAGCCGGAAGCATTTTTGGGAATAACAAGTATATCGACTCTTTTTTCCTTGATTGGATTAGGTGTATTCGGTTCGGGAATTGCCTATCTTCTTTATTATTATATGGTAAAAGAGGGCAGCGCGGAATTTGCTTCCCTTGTCACCTATATCGTCCCAATCACGGCCATGCTATGGGGAAGCCTCCTCTTGGATGAGCATATCAGTCTAACAATGCTTATAGGTTTAGTTCTGATTTTCAGTGGTGTATACTTATCGTCGTATAAAACAAAAAAGCAAAAATTGGCCAATAAAATTGTTGCTTAATAAAGGTGGTTTCAAATGATGGATGACAACAAGAAAATCGTATTTTTTGATATAGACGGTACATTGCTTAACCATGACAAAGAAATTCCGGCTTCAACAAAGGAAGCGATAAAGAAACTGAAGGAAAATGGTGTATACGTTGCAATTGCAACAGGGAGAGCGCCATTCATGTTCGAAGACCTCAGAGAAGAGCTGGATATAAATTCCTTTGTAAGCTTTAATGGACAATATGTTGTCTTTGAAGGGGAGGTTATCTATAAGAATCCCCTTAACCTTGAAAAAATGAAGATATTAAGAAAGTATGCAGAAAAACAGCAGCATCCGCTTGTATATTTAAATCATGAAACAATGAAAGCGAATGTGGGGGACCATCCATTTATACATGAGAGCATGGGTAGCTTGAAGTTTACACATCCAGAGCATTATCCCGGTTTTCTGGAAGAAACGGAAATCTATCAGGCGCTTCTGTTTATAGAAGAGAAGGACCAGCAAACATATCTTGAAGCGTACAAGGATTTTCATTTTATCCGATGGCACTCCTATTCCACAGACATTCTGCCAAAAGGTGGTTCGAAAGCCATTGGAATCCAACGTATGCTGGAGCGTTTGCCATTTAAAAAAGAAAATGTCTTTGCATTTGGTGATGGTTTAAATGACCTAGAGATGCTTGAATATGTGGGAACTGGAATTGCTATGGGAAATGCACATTCCGATCTGTTGAAGGTTGCGGACAAAGTGACAACAGATGTATCACAGGATGGCATAAAAAATGGACTGGAACTTGTTGGACTTATTTAAAGAAAAAAGGTGAATCCGTGGATTCACCTTTTTTTATCGTTCAATGGCAATGGCGTTATCAGGTACATGAAAAGGGTCCCGCTTGTTAATATGGTCGTAGAACATCACACCGTTCAAATGGTCTATTTCATGCTGGAACACAATCGCTACAAGACCTTTTAATCGGAGTTTGACTTCCTCCCCATTAACCGTCGTGGCTTTGACTGTTACTCTGGCATACCTTGGGACAAAACCAGGGACATCCCTATCTACAGATAAACAACCTTCCCCTGTAGTAAGATAACTTTTTTCCACTGAATGACTTACTATTTTGGGGTTAAGCAGCGCGTAGCTGTGCTGTTTTCCTGTTTCATCGGCAATATGAACAGCAATCATTCTTTTTTGTACATTAATTTGGGGCGCTGCGAGACCAACCCCAGGGCGAAGGTTGTATTTCATCGATGTTTCTGGATCCTGACTATTTATCAAATATTGCAACATGTCATGTAGCGTGTCTTTCTCCTCTTGTGTCGGAGGCAGATCGACTTCCTTTGCTGCAATTCTAAGTGTGGGATGACCTTCCCTAATGATTTCATTTGTCGTTAGCATAGCATTGACCACTCCAATCGGAAAACTATTTCTTTATTAATATTCACACATTAATTTAATAATTTTAACAGAAAAAGCATCAGTAGGGGAAATGAAAGAATGGGACATTTTAATTTCGACCCATTCATACATTTATTATATAATGGAAATGGATTATTTACGTTATTCTTCCATTGTATTCAAATAGATGTTGTCAAAATACATGATAAATTTTATAGTTAAAGGGGAAGAAATGTTAGGGGGATTTAAATTGCGTCAATGGAAAAAAACAATTGCTTCTGTTACTTTTGCAAGTTCTCTGCTATTATCCGGCTGTATGAATGGAGAAACACCGGAGCAGGAGATATTTGAGACTCTCGAAAAGGTTGTCGATTTGGAAGAAAGCTTTGAAGCGCAGCAAGAACCTTTATTGGAGTTGGAACAGAAGGAAAAGCAGATCTACGATGAAATCATCACTCTGGGAATGAAAGAATTCGATCAGATTGTCAAGCTTGCCGAAGAGGGCTCCTCATTGGTTGAACAAAGAAAAGAGGCTATGACAGCAGAAAAAGAAAGTATCGAAACAGCCAGAAAACAGTTTGAAGAAGTGAAAACTTCGATTGAATCCTTGGACGATGAGGACCTGAAAAAAGAAGGGCAAAACTTGTATCAGTTGATGGAAAAGCGTTATGAAGCATACATGACGCTATCTGACCACTATATGGAAGCGATTGAATTGGACAAGGAGCTTTATGAACTTTTTCAAAAAGAGGATCTGACTTTGGAAGAACTGCAGCTTCAAATCAATAAGATCAACGAGCTGCTAGTAAAGATCAAAGAATCCAATCAAGCCTTCAATGAATTTACAGAGCAATATAATGAAGCTAAATTCACCTTCTATAAAAACGCAGGACTGAATGTAGAATACAAAAAATAATATGAGGAAGAGGTCGGCCCTGATTCGGGACGATCTCTTTTTTTGTCGGAAAATAACAGAACATAAATATATATTGTCTTATAACAATGAAAGGGAAATGTATTTTGAAATAGTCAATTTGCTCTAGATGATTATGTTTGTTGTGGAAAGGGAAAGGGTTAATATCCGCTATTTTGTTATGATAATATAACTTGAAAGACAACCTGCACACTCCGTATGATACAGAAAGGGAAATTGTATTAGTACAGATTGTAAATGGATAAGTTAGTATGTTTTCGGTTTAACGCATGAAATCAATAAATGCAAAGAGATTGACGGAATAATCGGCTTGGTTGTATACTTGAACTTGTTCAAAAGTTGTATTAATATATTTAATTGAAGAATTAATACAGATGAGTAGTCTTGCTTATTGATTTCAAATTGAAAAGCACAATAAAAGAGAAAAAGTACAATTTTACGTGGGATGCAGAAAAATGTCTTTTAATGTACATTTTTGGGTACCCTAATTTTGTATGTAAACTATGTATCAATCAGTTCTCTTAATAGAAAGGAAGAGGTGACGTAGATGGCTGCAAAAACTAAAAATGCCAAGTTCGATCCAAAGCAGCAGTTAGCAAAAGTGGAAGAGCAATTCCAAACGTTTCAAATCTTAAATGAAGAGGGCGAAGTAGTTAACGAAGCTGCAATGCCTGAATTAAGTGATGATCAACTAAAAGAATTAATGCGCCGCATGGTATATACTCGTGTTCTTGATCAGCGTTCCATCAGTTTAAACCGTCAAGGACGACTAGGTTTCTATGCTCCTACAGCTGGACAGGAAGCCTCACAATTGGCTTCACAGTTTGCGTTGGAGAGTGAAGACTTCATCTTACCGGGATATCGTGATGTTCCCCAAATGATCTGGCATGGTCTTCCTTTATACCAAGCATTCTTATTCTCCCGTGGTCACTTCCATGGTAACCAGATGCCTGAGGGTGTTAATCTATTGCCACCTCAGATCATTATTGGTGCACAAATCATCCAAACTGCCGGTGTCGCACTTGGATTGAAGAAAAAAGGTAAAAAATCCGTTGCAATTACATATACAGGTGACGGTGGAGCATCTCAAGGTGACTTCTACGAAGGATTGAACTTTGCAGGTGCTTACCAGGCGCCAGCGATTTTCGTTGTACAAAACAACCGATTCGCGATTTCCACTCCTGTTGAAAAACAATCTGCAGCAGGAACTATTGCACAAAAAGCAGTAGCAGCAGGTATTCCTGGTGTTCAGGTTGATGGAATGGACGCTTTAGCTGTTTACGCAGCAACTCGTGATGCTCGTGAGCGAGCTGTTAACGGAGAAGGTCCTACACTGATTGAAACACTGACTTACCGTTATGGTCCACATACTATGGCTGGTGATGACCCGACTCGTTACCGTACTTCAGAGTTGGATAATGAGTGGGAAAAGAAAGATCCTTTGGTTCGTTTCCGCAAATTCCTTGAAAACAAAGGCATTTGGAGCGAAGATGAGGAAAACAAAGTGATTGAAGAAGCGAAGGAAGACATCAAAGAAGCAATCAAAAAAGCGGATGGACAGCCTAAGCAAAAAGTTACGGACTTAATCTCTTTCATGTACGAAGAGCTTCCATACAACTTAAAAGAACAAAATGAAATTTATAAAGAGAAGGAGTCGAAGTAAGCCATGGCGCAAATGACAATGATTCAGGCAATCACTGATGCGTTACGCACAGAATTGAAAAACGACGAAAACGTCTTGCTTTTCGGTGAAGATGTTGGTCAAAACGGTGGGGTTTTCCGTGCAACCGAGGGTCTTCAAGCTGAATTTGGAGAAGACCGCGTATTTGACACGCCACTAGCAGAATCAGGTATTGGTGGACTAGCTGTCGGCCTTGGCGTAACTGGATTCCGTCCTGTCATGGAAATCCAATTCTTCGGTTTCGTTTATGAAGTAATGGACTCCGTGAGTGGACAGCTTGCTCGTATGCGCTACCGTACTGGCGGACGCTGGAGTTCTCCTGTTACAATTCGTTCTCCATTTGGCGGCGGTGTGCATACACCTGAGCTTCATGCAGACAGCTTAGAAGGACTAATGGCTCAACAACCTGGTTTAAAGGTCGTTATTCCGGCAACTCCATATGATGCAAAAGGATTGTTGATTTCTGCGATTCGTGACAACGATCCAGTTATTTTCTTGGAGCATATGAAACTTTACCGTTCTTTCCGTCAAGAGGTGCCTGAAGAGGAATACACAATTGAACTTGGAAAAGCGGACGTAAAGCGTGAAGGTTCCGACTTAACGATGATCACATATGGCGCAATGGTACATGAGTGCCTTAAAGCTGCAGATGAATTGGAAAAAGACGGTGTTAAAGCTGAGGTTATCGACTTGCGTACGATCAGCCCGCTTGATATCGATACTATCATTGCATCTGTTGAAAAAACAGGCCGTGCAATTGTTGTACAAGAAGCTCAAAAGCAAGCTGGAATTGGTGCGCAAATTGTTGCGGAAATCAACGATCGCGCAATTTTAAGCTTAGAAGCTCCTGTACTTCGTGTAGCAGCTCCTGATACTGTATTCCCATTCTCTCAAGCAGAGAGCGTATGGTTACCGAACCATAAGGATGTATTGGAAACTGCGAAAAAAGTTCTTAATTTCTAATTGCAATATTAATAGCCTCGTGTTTGCAATAAATGAGTTCTGATTGAAGCCCATTCTTAGCTAAGCTTAGATTGGGCTCTCCAATTTAACATTATAGTAGCGGATCATTCCCTACTTTATTCTTGGAAATAAAGCATGATTATCATAGGAGGTTGAATACTGTGGCATTCGAATTTAAACTGCCAGATATCGGTGAAGGTATCCATGAAGGTGAAATCGTTAAATGGTTTGTAAAACCAGGTGATGAGATCGAAGAAGATGCAATCTTAGCTGAAGTGCAAAATGACAAAGCGGTTGTTGAAATTCCATCTCCTGTAAAAGGTAAAGTATTGGAATTGAAAGTAGAAGAAGGTACAGTAGCAACAGTTGGTCAGACCATCATTACATTGGATGCTCCTGGTTACGAAGACCTGAAATTCAAAGGCGACGACCACGGCCATGATGAAGAGAAAAAAGAAGAGAAAACTGAGGCTCAAGTTCAAGCTACAGCTGAAGCTGGCCAAGACGTGAAAAAAGAAGATGCACCTAAAGAAGAACCAAAAGCTGAAACGGGTGCAGGCTCACAAGCCCAAGCTGAAGTGGACCCGAACAGACGTGTTATTGCAATGCCATCCGTTCGTAAATATGCCCGTGAAAAAGGCGTAGAAATTCGCCAAGTAGCAGGTTCTGGAGACAATGGTCGTGTTATTAAAAGCGATATCGATGCATTCCTATCCGGAGGAAGCGCGAAAGCAGAAGAAACTACAACAGATGCGGCTCCAGTAGCAAAAGAAGAAGCAAAAACAGAAACTAAGCAGGAAAAACAAGCTATTCCAGCGGGTCAATACCCAGAAACCCGCGAGAAAATGAGTGGAATGCGCCGTGCAATCGCAAAAGCGATGGTCAACTCCAAGCACACAGCTCCACACGTAACATTGATGGATGAAATTGACGTAACAGATCTTGTTGCTCACCGTAAAAAGTTCAAAAATGTTGCAGCGGACAAAGGTATTAAGTTAACATTCTTACCATACGTAGTAAAAGCACTTACATCTGCGTTACGCGAGTTCCCTGTACTTAACACATCTCTAGATGATGCTACGGACGAAATTGTACACAAGCACTATTACAACATCGGAATTGCTGCAGATACAGAAAAAGGCTTACTAGTACCTGTTGTGAAAGATGCAGACAGAAAATCAATCTTCTCCATCTCTAATGAAATCAATGAACTTGCTGGAAAAGCTCGTGATGGGAAATTAGCTTCCGATGAAATGAAGGGCGCTTCTTGCACAATTACAAACATCGGTTCTGCTGGTGGACAATGGTTCACTCCAGTAATTAACCACCCTGAAGTAGCAATCTTGGGTATCGGCCGTATCGCTGAAAAACCTGTAGTGAAAGACGGAGAAATTGTAGTAGCTCCAGTTCTTGCATTATCACTAAGCTTTGACCATCGTATGATTGATGGTGCTACTGCTCAAAATGCGCTTAACCATATCAAGCGTCTATTGAACGATCCACAATTATTGTTAATGGAGGGTTAATTTAAATGGTAGTAGGAGATTTCGCAATTGATGTAGATACGCTTGTCATCGGGTCTGGCCCTGGCGGATATGTTGCTGCAATCCGCGCGGCTCAGCTGGGACAAAAAGTAACAATCGTAGAAAAAGGAACGCTTGGAGGAGTATGTCTGAACGTAGGATGTATCCCTTCCAAAGCTCTAATTTCTGCAGGACACCGCTATGAAACAGCTAAACATTCTGATGACATGGGAATTACCGCTGAGAACGTGACAGTGGATTTCACAAAGGTACAAGAATGGAAAGCTGGAGTTGTTAAAAAACTTACTGGCGGTGTAGAAGGTCTACTAAAGGGAAATAAAGTCGACATCGTTTCAGGTGAAGCTTATTTCGTGGACGGAAACACGGTACGTATCATGGACGAAAATTCTGCCCAAACATACAAGTTCAACAACTGTATCATTGCGACAGGTTCTCGCCCTATCGAAATCCCAACATTCAAGTATTCCAAGCGTGTGCTTGATTCAACAGGTGCATTGGCACTAAAAGAAATTCCAAAGAAATTGGTTGTTATCGGTGGAGGCTACATCGGTACAGAGCTTGGAACAGCTTATGCCAACTTTGGAACCGAAGTTGTTATTGTGGAAGCTGCAGATGAGATCTTAGCTGGATTCGAAAAGCAAATGAGCTCACTTGTTAAACGTAACCTGAAGAAAAAAGGAAACGTGGAAATCTTCACAAAAGCAATGGCTAAAGGTGTGAAAGAAACGGAAGATGGCGTGAAAGTAACAATCGAAGTAAAAGGCGAAGAGCAAACAATCGACGCTGATTATGTATTGGTTACTGTCGGCCGCCGTCCTAACACAGATGAGCTTGGACTAGACCAGGTTGGCGTAGAAATGACAGACCGTGGCGTTATCAAAATTGATAAGCAGTGCCGCACTAGTGTTTCTAACATCTATGCTATCGGTGACATCGTAGAAGGACCACCGCTTGCTCATAAAGCATCTTATGAAGGTAAGATCGCTGCAGAAGCTATCGCTGGACATCCTGCAGAAATCGACTATCTTGGAATTCCGGCTGTCGTATTCTCTGAGCCTGAATTGGCATCTGTAGGATATACAGAAGCGCAAGCTAAAGAAGAAGGTCTAGAAGTAGTCGCTGCCAAATTCCCATTTGCAGCTAACGGACGTGCGCTTGCACTGAACGCTACTGACGGGTTCTTGAAGCTTGTTACACGTAAAGAGGATGGTTTGATCATTGGAGCTCAAATTGCCGGTTCCAGTGCATCAGACATGATCGCTGAACTTGGACTTGCTATCGAAGCTGGAATGACAGCGGAAGATATCGCTATGACAATCCATGCTCATCCAACATTGGGAGAAATCACAATGGAAGCTGCAGAAGTAGCGATGGGTAGCCCGATTCATATCGTTAAGTAATCAACTAAAAAGCACCCGGATTTTTCGGGTGCTTTTTTATATGTATATAACGGATGAAAAAAAGAAGCCTCTCAATGAAAGACTTCTTCCGAGTTGCTTAATGCTTTTTCAATGGAAACGATGATGTCTTCTTTTTGGCGTGTTCCATCTATTTGTGTTACCACTTCGTTATCAAGCACTACCAGCAAGGAGGGAGTGCTCTTTATATTAAACTGCTTGTATAATGTTTTTTCCTCTCTTAACGGAACTACCATCAGATTAGCGACCTCGTTCGGATACAATCCCTTTAAATCCAAAATCGCATCATAATAAGTACTCTCATCCTGTATATTGCTTTCGTCAGTAAAAAAAACAAGGGTTTTGGAATGCTCGGGAAATTTAACGTGAGTAATTGTATTGTTCTCTTGGCAGGAAGACAATATGAAAAAAGACAACGTTATCAAAATGACAGAGCCTCTAATCATGGCAATCCTCACTTTCTGTAAAAAGATATATGTAAGCAACAAAGATTATTTAATCAACCACTGAATAGTACTGAAAAAAACTCCTACTATGTAACTATACGCTGCTATTCTATCATGAAAAAATAACAATTTATTGCTTGTCATGGAAATGTTACAAAATTGAAAAATAGAATGCTCCTTACCTGCATAATTATAACAAAGGTTTTCTATTGGGTTAAAAAGGCTATTACCATAATAGAAATATGCAGTAAGGAGCTGCTATTATGAAAAATTATGTAGTGTTTTTAATACAGAATATCCTGTTTGGCGCTTACAGTCTCATTGAATGGTTTTCTGTAAGGGATAAACTTCAGGCAAAGGTCATTCTTCTGGGTATATTTATCTATCTTTGTTATGTATTGGCGCACTCGATCATTCATAAGAAGAAGCAGGCAGCCATTACTACGGTATTTAGCTTCCTTTTCTATTTTAGTTTCCAGAGTCTATTTTATTACTTCATTTTTTAATTCTAGGCATTTTTTACTGTTCATTATCAGCCTGATTTATGGAGTGAAGCCAAAATTCAGTAAAAGCATTGCCAGAAGGTTACAAGAGCTAGTATGATAAAAGGTGAACTTTACATATGGAGGAAAGAACATGAAAAAATGGATAGTGCTTACGCTACTAATGCTCCTCCTGACCGCTTGTACTGCTTCACCTCAAAAAGAAAACGGACAAGCGAATGAAGAGGAACCTGCTGGAGCAGAAAATAAGAACGACAACAATAACAAAGAAGAGGAAGACCCGGCGACACAGAACGAACAAGAGAATGTTCCTGAGGAAGAAGAAAGTCCGGAAGATGCTGAAGAGGCAACAACTGATACCGAATCAGAGGAGGGGAAACCTGAAGAGCCTCAATATACAATCAATCCTGCAGATTCTTCCATTCAGCCAATTGGTGAAGCAAATGCAGAAGTGGTACTTCTTACAATCGATGATGCCCCCGACCGCTACGCCATGGAGATGGCAACGACATTGAAAGAACTAGGTGTAAAAGCGATTTTCTTTGTTAATGGACACTTCCTGCAGACGGATGAAGAAAAAGCTACATTGAAAAAAATTCATGAAATGGGTTTTCCCATTGGAAATCATACAATGAACCATAAATCATTAAGGCAAATATCAGAAGAAGAACAATATGAGGAAATAGTAGCATTGAATGATCTAATTGAAGAGATTATAGGAGAGCGACCAAAGTTCTTCCGTGCACCTTTTGGCATCAATACGGACTATTCCGATGAGCTAGTAGCAAGTGAGGGTATGGTACGGATGAATTGGACCTACGGTTATGATTGGGAACAGGAATATACAACTGCCGAAGCTATAGCGGACATCATGGTAAATGCAAAGGAATTGAGAAGCGGGGCAAACCTTCTCATGCATGACCGGAAATGGACAAACGCTGCCCTTGCCGATATTGTAAAAGGCTTGCAGGATAAAGGGTATGAAATGCTCGATCCAGACCTGATAGATGTTCAGATGGATGACTCGGAATTGTAAAAGAGTAAAAAAAGAAGCGCTGTTTGCAGGGTTTCTTTTTTCTGATAAAGGTGGAAGAAAGAGGGAGAGTAATTGATGGTAATATTGGAATTGGACAAGCGACCAGATATGCTCAGGGAAGCTGCAGAATACTTTTGGAAGCAATGGGGAAGTGAAACAAACCTTCCTTTTTATCAAAATTGCATAGAACACTCATTAGATCCTGATAATGAATTACCTAAGTTCTATGTGATGCTTGATGATAGCCGAATTGTTGGTACATATGCTTTGCTCAGAAACGACCTGATCAGCAGACAGGACCTTTGCCCTTGGTTTGCTTGTCTTTTTGTGGAGCCGGATTATAGAGGTAATAAAATTGGCTTCCGACTTTTGGAGCATGCGAAAAAACAGGCAAATGTGAAAGGATTCAAAAAGCTGTATTTAGCTACTGATATAGTGGACTATTATGAAAAGTATGGATGGAGCTATATGGAGGATGGCTTTGGGATTACGGGTGAACCGATTAAAATATACATTAGTAATACAGAATAAAGAGGTTTTTGGACGTTGTTAAAAATTGGAAAACAAAGACCCGTCAGACATTGTCTGACGGGTCTTTACGGTTTATCATCGCTTATAGTAATACATGATGCTTCCGGTAAATAGTTTTAGCTCCGCTTCAAGCTTTTTAGCTAGAAACTTACATAGTTCATTTGCTTTTCCCTTGTCTCCATGTGTACTTTGATCGTGCAGTGTCACTTGTATGTACGATAGAGGCTCGTCTTCACCATCTTGGGTGCCTACTCCTATCAGTATCATCTTATAGCGGTCCTCCTTGGCCTTCAGGTAGAACCATTGCCCTTGTCCCTCTGGAGTTTCCTTGATTTCATAAGGGAAAGCGGCTTGGCTGTATTCCCAGCCCAATTGCTTTCCGGTTTTTTCTGTGATTTCTTTATAGTAGGTGAGAAGTTCCTTAACATCTTGAATGGTAAGGGTTTTCTTCGAAGATTTTGGAACAAGGTTAATATATGCGCTGCTAGCCATTCGTTTCACTCCCAAATATGACAATCCATTTGAATATTATTCTAGCACTTGCAGAAAGTCCTTGACAATCATTAAGTTAAAATTCTTGCAATTAGCCTAAATTGTAGGGTATAATAAATATCTGAATAAACAAAAAATTCAGAAGGAGGAACCGTATGAACCTATTTGATAAGCTTTATGATAACAATGAAAGTGTTCCTGTCCGATTCGTAGGATTCACCACCAAGGATACCAGATATGATTTCGGTATTGTCTATACGAATATGTTTTTTGGTAAACCTCTCGTCATCTGTATGCAAACCGGCCGCTCCACGCTCCTCGATCCCAAAGATATTACCGACCTAAATCACCTTCAACATGTATTCCGAATCGACTCTCAAGAACAGGCGGAAGACCTTGCGGAATTCTTTTCCGAAGCCATTCCTGCAATTCCTTTCCAAGAACAGTACGAATAAGTCTTTCAAAAGTTTAGGGGCCATCATCCATCGATAGGGTGATGGCCCTACTATATTTATGAATCTTCCATTATATAATTGAGTATGCATAATATGCAAAAATATTTTTAAATGTGTTATACAATTTGTCTATTGACATAACACATTTAACGGTTTATTATGTAATTAATAAGAGAAAACGCTTACAATTTCTTGATACACAATCTGTTTTCCAATAAAATCTATTTTGAAAAGGGGTAAATGTGTATGGGTACAATTATTTGTCAAACTTGCAACAGTGCAGTAGATCACTTCGAGGATGAAAAAGTTACGACTTATTATGCGAAATGTGCGGAATGTAAGTGCTCTGAGAAAGTGGAAGACCTAGACTAATAGAATGTTGATTAATAGCAACCAAAATAAAACAGCAGTCGCAACTTAGACTGCTGTTTCTTTGTATTATTTGATCGCTTTATGTTCCTTGATAACCCTAAGTGTTTTGAGTTCGTAGTCTTCAGGGCCTTGTACGGGTAGACCAACTTCCAATGTTTTGGAAATGTAGGCCAAGTTCTCTTCTGTAATAATTTCCCCAGGTGTAAAGATCGGGATCCCTGGAGGATAGACCATAATGAATTCAGCGATGATTCTTCCTGCTGACTTTTCAAAAGGCACGACTTCCGTTTCTGAATAAAAGGCATCACGGGGTGCAATAGCCAGTACAGGGATGTCCGGCAAAAATACCTTGACCTGGTTTTCTTGATCTTCAGCCTGGTCGCGATGCTGGTTGGCAAGCTCTCTCAAAGCAGTAAGCAGTATCCCTGTTTCTTCTGAAGTATCCCCAGGAGTTACAATACATAGGATATTGTACAGGTCGGAAAGTTCCACTTCAATGTTATAGTTTTTACGGAGCCATTTTTCTACATCATAACCAGTCAGGTTCAATTTCTTTACAGATATGATCAGTTTGGTCGGGTCGTAATCGAAGGTTGCTTTTCTTCCGAGAATTTCAGGTCCTACACAATATAAATTGTCAATTTCATTGATTGCATCCCTTGTCTGGTTGGCAAGATGGATTGTTTTTTCAATTAACATGTGCCCCTCTGTTGCAAGCCTTTTACGAGCGACATCCAAGGAAGCTAATAACAGGTAGGAAGTCGAGGTCGTTGTTAGCATGCTCAGGATGGATTGAATACGATTTACATTCACGAGTCCTTCACGTACATTCAGAATGGAGCTTTGTGTCATAGACCCTCCAAGCTTATGTACGCTTGTTGCTGCCATGTCTGCGCCAGCCTGCATGGCGGACAGTGGAAGCTCTTCATGGAAATGAATATGAACCCCGTGTGCTTCATCCACTAATACAGGTACATTGAAGCTATGTGCAATTTCTACAATCTGGCTCAGGTCGGCTGAAATGCCGAAGTAGGTCGGATTGATGACCAGTACACCCTTTGCATCAGGATGCTGTTGCAGGGCCCTTTCGACAGAATCAGTTGTTATCCCGTGGGAGATCCCAAGTTCCTTGTCTACTTCAGGGTGAATGAATATTGGTACAGCACCAGAAAAAACGATCGCCGACATGACAGACTTATGCACGTTTCTTGGTACAATTATTTTTTCGCCAGGTCCGCAAACCGCCATGACCATCGTCATGATGGCTCCGCTAGTACCTTGTACAGAGAAAAAAGTATGATCGGCACCGAAAGCCTTTGCAGCTAAATCCTGTGCATCCTTAATCATACCTTTTGGTTGGTGCAGGTCGTCTAGAGGACCAATATTTATCAAATCGATGGACAATGCATTATCGCCGATGAAAGCACGAAACTCAGGATCGATGCCTGCCCCTTTTTTATGGCCGGGTATATGAAATTGAACCGGATTCTTTTTTGCGTGTTCAAGCAGTCCAGTAAACAATGGTGTTTCATTTTGGGAGTATGTCAACTTTACTAAGCACCTCTTTATATAAATTCTTTGACATTTTTATCATGTAAAATATATCTTCATCTTAACGTATCTTAAAACGCAGAACAAACTTACACATAAAACAAATGAATTATAGCATTTTAAACTAAGCTTGCATAGATTTTTCTTACATATATTTTTGTAGAAAAAAACAGGATTTAAGCATTCGAAAAAGAAGATATATGGGAACAGCAGAAAGGGGCTTATACAGATGAAATGGAAAACGAGAATTACAGATCTATTGGACATAGAATATCCAATCATTCAAGGGGGACTGGCATATTTGGCTTATGCTGATCTTGCTGCTGCGGTTTCTAATGCTGGTGGACTTGGGCAAATTACAGCAATGAGCCTTGATACACCGGAAGAGCTTCGGGCTGAGATACATAAATTGAAGAGCTTGACGGATAAGCCATTTGGCGTGAATTACGCCATCGGTCAGCATGGCAGACCTTTTGAGCATATGCTGGATGTCGCAATCGAAGAAGAGGTCCCTGTTATATCGATGACAGGAGGAAACCCTGCTCCTATTTTCAAAAGGTTGGAGGGCACCTCTTGTAAAAAGCTTGTTCTGGTTGCAGCAAGAAGACAGGCGGAAAAGGCAGAGGAATTGGGAGCGGACGCTGTCATGGTCGTTGGCCAGGAAGGTGGAGGACATTTAGGAAAGCAGGATCTTGGCACGATGGTGCTCGTCCCTAAAGTGGTGGATGCCTTAACCATTCCTGTGATTGCTTCTGGTGGAATCGGAGACGGTAGGGGACTGATGGCAGCATTGAGCCTTGGGGCAGAAGGGATAGAGATGGGAACCCGATTTATCGCGACGAAAGAATGCCTGCATGCGCATCCCATCTATAAGGAAATGCTTGTTAATGGTACGGAAAACGATACAGTCATTATTAAGAGAAGTATAGGTGCTCCTGCAAGGGCCATTCACAATAAATGGACGGAAGAAATACTGGTGCGTGAACAGAACGCTGAGGGGTATGAAGGATTAAAGGAATATATCAGCGGATTGGCGAATAAACGTTTCATCTTTGACGGGGAAATTGAACAGGGCTTTGCATGGGCAGGACAGGTGATGGGCTTGATTGATGATGTCCCCTCTGCAGGCGAGCTGATAAAGAGAATCATTCATCAAGCGGAAGAAATTCGTATAGAATGGACAATCTAACTGAAATAAGTGCTATACTATGTATCGAAATAAGCTTAGATTAATGAGGTGACGGTATGGACTTTTCTTATCCCATTTCCTACGACTGGACAACAGATGAAATCGTGGATGTGATTGCTTTCTACGAAGCTGTGGAGCAGGCATATGCCAAAGGAATAGATCGTGAACAACTGATGAGCGTGTATCGACGCTTCAAGGAAATAGTGCCTGGAAAAGCGCAGGAGCGGAATCTCGCTAATGAGTATGAAGAATTGAGCGGTTTCTCTGCCTACCAGACGATTAAAAAAGCTAAAAGCCTGGAATCAGGAGATAAAGTGAAAATGTAGAAAAAACAAGAATCGGAAATGATCCGATTCTTGTTTTTTTATGATACAGCTGTTTTCTTTGTCAGATTATAGAGAGGTCTCAGCGTTTGGAATGCCTCTTCTATCCTTGCGATCGTTTCGTCGCCGGAGAGGGTGATCGCTTCTTCTCTAGGGATTTGAATGCCGCATAGGATTTCCGCTTTTTTTACATTCATTAATCGTTGAAAAAGTTCCTTGTGGTCGTCCTCTGTCATATCACTTTGAAGGATAACTTCCGGTTTTGTATGATCTTTGGACCAAACATAATTGGAGGGAATCGATTCGCGAATCTGTTTTACATCCTCAAGTAGCTTTTCCCCATATGCTTCCTTGATCGGCGCCTCATAGATCACTGCAAACCAGACAAAAACGTGCGTTTCCCAAAGTCCGATCTGAAAGTGAGGGAGCATTTTATACCCCGGTTACTGTTTGCGAATGCCACCCACGAATCCTTAGGAGGGTTGATAGTGCGTCTTGCATGCTTGGCAATGTGATATTGCATTTCATCACCGGTCATAGCTGTCAATGAAGGTGCAAAATGCTCTCCAAGATGCTGGAACTTCGGTTGGATTTTTTCTTGGAGAGCAGCCATTCGCTCCTCCAGACCATCAATTTTGAAGACATTAAAATCTGCTTTTTTAAAGCCGTTAAATTTTCTTGATGCCACATTTATCACTCCACATATATGTATTCCACTCAAAAAGATGAACAAGTTGAATTTTTCTTTTCAGGTGCCACGTATACTGGTTATTCTAGCATAGCCGCATGTCTTTTCAAAAAGATTGAGCTTCGTCCAGTATGCCTATTTTTTCTTTCTGGGTTATTGCACATTTTAGTTACCAACTTTTAATCCCTTCATATGATATATCAACCATAAAAGTTGAGAGTATCTTGAAACCATGAACATCACCCGAGGGAGGGATTGTAATGAAGCAGGTTGTGAAGCCTTGGAAAAAGAAGAAGGAAGAAAATCAGATGGCAGTGCTGAAGCTTGAAATTGATTATGAACTGGTAACTTTGTTTGATGCGATGACGGAAAATAATACCGACATGATCAATAGCAGCAAAGTCAAATTAGAGAAATTGCGTAAAGAACTGTTGAGTTTAGAGGTTTAGTAGCCATCGCTACCTAACGAACCTGTAAGAGGTTCGTTTTTCTCTGTGCCGCATTACTTGATTTTAAACGCCCGTTTAAGTAAGCTAAAAAGAACAATTAGCATAAAATAACAAGGAATACATAGTTGTGGAAGGGCAGGAGTCGGCATGAACTGGTCACAAATTGATGAAAATGCAAAGAGATGGACAAGAGAGGCCGGGGAAAGGATACGCGCTTCCTTTAATGAAAAGCTGATGATACATACGAAAACGTCTCCGGATGATCTTGTTACGAATATCGATCGGGAAACAGAGCAATATTTTATTGAAAAAATAAGAAGCACCTATCCGGAACATCAAATACTTGGTGAAGAGGGCTTTGGTGATAAGATAGATAAACTCGACGGAACCGTCTGGATCATTGATCCCATAGATGGAACGATGAACTTTGTGCACCAGCAGAGAAACTTCGCCATTTCTGTGGCGGTGTATCATGATGGAGTCGGTAAAATAGGGTTGATCTATGATGTTGTGCATGATGAGCTTTATCATGCAAAAGCCGATGAGGGTGCTTACCTTGATGATGTAAAATTGCCTAAGCTTGAAGAGGTGGCGATGGAGCAGGCAATAATCGGCCTGAATGCAACGTGGATTACTGAAAATAAAAGAATCGATCCTTCCATATTGGCCCCTCTAGTACGAAGAGTGCGAGGAACACGCTCATATGGATCTGCTGCACTTGAAATGGCCTATGTAACGACAGGACGTATTGATGCGTATATTACGCTTCGCTTATCACCTTGGGATTTTGCTGCCGGTCTAATCCTGGTAAATGAAGTTGGAGGGAAAGTGACGACCTTACACGGAGAAGAGCTGAACCTCCTAGGTCAGAACAGTGTGTTTGTCTGCAAGCCTGGCCTGCATGAAGCCATTAGCAAAGAGTATTTGTCGAAGCTTGAGAAAAAGTCAAAGTAGTATGGTAAAAACCCCCGCAGAAATACTGAGGGGGTTTCTTCAGCTCAAAAAGCAAAAACACATCCTAGTGGTCATTTTCCCTCATACTTCGTTTCTTTTTGAATCCGAAACCCATTATTATAAATAATAAAATAATTGCAAATACTATACCTGTTAAGCTTCTTTCTGCTATTGCTATACCAATCAATCCCATGGAGGAAGCCGCCAAACAAGCGAAAAGTACGAAGATCCATTGAATGTTTTTCATGATTTTCACTCCTTTTTGTTAACGCATTCAACACTTAACACATATTTTACAGAAGTCTCTTCGTCTTTTCTACTATGTTTGTGGTATAATACTAAAGTTATCAAGTTGTAAATTAGGGAGATGAAATAGTGAACATCCGCAATGATATTAGAAACATCGCAATTATTGCTCACGTTGACCATGGTAAAACAACGTTAGTAGACAAATTGCTACACCAAGCTGGTACGTTCAGAACGAACGAGCAGGTAGCAGAACGTGCCATGGACTCAAACGATCTAGAAAGAGAACGTGGGATTACCATATTGGCAAAAAATACGGCAATTAACTATAAAGATACACGCATTAACATCATGGACACACCAGGACATGCCGACTTTGGTGGAGAAGTGGAACGTATCATGAAAATGGTAGACGGTGTACTTTTAGTGGTTGATGCTTATGAAGGCTGTATGCCTCAGACGCGCTTCGTATTGAAGAAGGCGTTAGAGCAGAACTTGACACCGATTGTTGTCGTAAACAAAATCGACCGTGACTTTGCCCGTCCTACTGAGGTAGTGGACGAAGTGATCGACTTGTTCATCGAACTTGACGCTACAGAAGAGCAATTGGAATTCCCGGTAGTATATGCTTCTGCCATTAATGGTACTGCAAGTACTAACCCGGAAAAACAAGATGAGAACATGGAAGCAATTTATGAATCCATCATCGAGCATATCCCAGCACCAATCGACAACAGTGAAGAGCCGCTTCAATTCCAGGTTGCCCTTCTTGACTACAACGACTATGTAGGTCGTATCGGGGTTGGCCGTATTTTCCGCGGTACAATGAAGGTTGGCCAGCAGGTAGCATTGATGAAGCTTGACGGTTCTGTGAAGCAGTTCCGTGTAACAAAGCTGTTCGGTTTCATCGGACTTAAGCGTGTGGAAATCGAAGAAGCAAAAGCTGGGGATCTTGTAGCAGTCTCCGGAATGGAAGATATCAACGTCGGGGAAACAGTCTGCCCGGTTGACCATCAGGAAGCTTTACCGGTACTACGTATCGATGAGCCGACACTACAAATGACTTTCCTTGTAAACAACAGTCCGTTTGCAGGTAAAGAAGGTAAATTTGTAACTTCCCGTAAAATCGAAGAGCGTCTTGAGGCGCAATTGGAAACGGACGTAAGTCTACGTGTAGATCCAACTGATTCTCCTGATGCATGGGTTGTTTCAGGACGTGGAGAGCTTCACTTGTCCATCCTGATTGAAAACATGCGCCGTGAAGGTTTCGAGCTTCAAGTATCCAAGCCTGAAGTTATCATCAAAAACGTTGATGGCAAGAAATCAGAGCCGGTTGAGCGCGTTCAAATCGATGTTCCTGAGGATTACACAGGAGCGGTTATGGAATCCATTGGTGCCCGTAAAGGTGAAATGGTGGACATGATCAATAACGGTAATGGGCAAGTTCGACTTATTTTCATGGTTCCTTCCCGTGGATTAATCGGTTATACAACTGAATTCCTTTCCTTGACTCGTGGATATGGAATCATCAACCACACATTTGACAGCTACCAGCCAATGGCTGCAGGTCAAGTTGGTGGACGCCGCCAGGGTGTACTTGTTTCCATGGAAGCAGGAAAAGCATCCACTTACGGCATCATGGGTATTGAAGACCGCGGTGTTATCTTCGTAGAGCCAGGTACGGAAGTTTACGAAGGAATGATCGTGGGCGAGCATAACCGTGAAAATGATCTTGTAGTTAACGTATGTAAAATGAAGCAGGCTACTAACGTCCGTTCTGCAACAAAAGACCAGACAGTTAGTATGAAAAAGCCTCGTCTTATGACTTTGGAAGAATCTTTGGAGTACTTGAACGACGATGAGTACTGTGAAATCACTCCTCAGTCCATCCGTTTACGCAAGAAGATTTTAGACAAGAACGAGCGTGAAAGAGCAGCAAAGAAAAAGAAATACGCAGAAGCTTAATTTGCAAATGAATAGGGGAAGCGAGGATCGACTAACAGGTCTATCCTTGCTCCCCTTTTTCTAAATTAAAGAAGGGAAAGGTGAGAATACCGTGAGTGAAGAAAAAGTACCGGAATATCTTTCTTTTTTTGCCAGCCTCTACAATGTGGTTGAAAACCCTGTATTAGGTATGTGGTTGCTATACCTAACCATTTTGGCACTATCCATTTTGGTGTACAAGCTTGGATTTGCATTAAAGCTGCCAATCTTAAAGTCTGCTATTATTTATCTATTCCTGGCATTGGGTGGGACTGTACTTACATTTTTAGGGATTTTCCTGCCAGTAGCAGAAGGGTTGGTTGTGGCAGCCTTGATTCTGATTATCTACAAAATACGTTTGCGCCGTCATAAGCAAGAAGAAGGCACAGAATCTTAAAGGGAGGTCTCGTGATGAGGTCCTTGCAAGATACGCTTTATAATTGGCTGACCATTAAAGTGGTTGCTGAAGCCAGACCAGATGATAAATCTGCACAGGATACGATGAAATTGTTCGAATCCATCCTGATTGATGACCATAAGCTAACGGAGATAAGGGTAACGAAGGAAGACCCGATGTACTATGTATCGTACATAAAGGATGGGGAAGCTCAGAAAAACCGCTTTCCGATTGAATTGATTGATGTCATGCTCGAGCAGATCAAGAATGAACCGGAAAAATACCATAATTATGAATAAATGAAAAAGAGGATCACTCACTAGTGCAAAGCACACCATTTGAGTCATCCTCTTTGTTTTTGTTTAGGAAAATAAAAAATAGGAATTAATATTGCAAAAAGTATATGACCGATTGTCCATAAGGAAAAACTGATAGGGTCGTCCGCAGGAGGAGTATCCTTTTTCGCAAGAATGGTCAATGGAAAGTAAAGAAACACAGTAGGCAAAGTTAAAAGGAAAGACCAAATATAAGGGCTGGTTTTAGAGTTTGCCTTTCTTTCCATCAGCCAGGCAAAAATAATCCCAATAAAGACGGCTATAAGAACATGGAACAAAAATTCCACAAGCTCCGGAAAATTCCGGTTGCCGATAAAAGGGATGAAATCAACATTCAGCAATAAAATATAGATCTTCTTGGAGAAAATGGCCTCCAAGCCTTTCATCGCAAGCCCCATAATCGAGCCGCTGATGAAACCTGAAAGTGCCCCTCTCAGTATCATCCTTTACCACTCATCCTGATTTTGCTTCTGTTCGTAAAGACGGAAGTTGCCAGTAGCAATTCTTTCATTTGTTCTTTTTTCGATTCTTGCGCTGCAATCATCACACATATAGGTGTGGATAGGTCTGTTTCGAAGTCTTTTTGCTATCAGGGATTCATCATTTATACTTTCAATTTTATCGCAAATTACACACTTGACTCTCATGGTCCACCTCATCTAATCCAACATTACGTATAGTATAGCATAAAGGAGAAGGAACAGAATAACAAAAGAAGGTCCGGTTAATTTCAATATAATAGTAGCACGCCCCAAAGAACGGTTGTGGTATGATAATAGAAAATCCAAATTGAAGGGGGTTATTTATATGCCAAATCTGGTGGAATCTACACTTGTCGAATCGCTGTTGTCAGCTTTACAGGAAGAGCAGCTTGTTTCCATAAGCACAGTGGATTTTGAAACAGGTGGTCCAAATGTCAGCGCTTTGTCCTGGATCTATGCCAGTGACGAGACAACCATCCATCTTGCAGTCACCGCCAAGTCCAGGATTGTCCAAAATATTGAAAACAATAACCATGTTGTGGTTACGTTGTATGCCAATGAATCGGTCTATTCCATACATACCACAGCAAATGTTCAAGAAAAAGAGGCAGACCAGCTCCCTCTAAAGCTGGCACTCATCACTTTGAAAATAAAAGAGGTGCGGGACGTGATGTTCTATGGTGCTAAAATATGCGTTGAACCTCGTTTCGAGAAAACATATGACAAGGAAGCAGCAAAAAAACTTGATCAGCAAGTAATGAGACTCCTAAAGAATTTAAAATAAAAGCAAAGTGCCAGAACACACAGGGGAAATTGTGGTTCTGGCACTTTTTTAATCTTGTTCGACCTTTTTATTCCGTTCTTCATCCTTATGATGGTTTGATTGCTCCTGCTGTTTTTCTTCTAATTCCTTCTGTTGATTTTCTGGAAGTTGGGAATTGTTCTGCTCTGTCGGATTCGGAGCAGTAGGTTCTTTCAAATCAATCGGAATCTCCGGCATGACACGTCCAACTATTTCGGCAAGCTCCTCCATGATCCCAGCAAGTGGCCTCCCGCGCTGAATGTCCCTCCCCATTTCTTCCAGGCGGACAAAGGAGTCTGCATCTGCAATGATGACTGCTGTTGCACCATAAGGATCGTTTTTCAGACTTTCTGCAACAGAGTATTTGATGGTGCTTACTCTTGAACGATCCAGATCAGAATTGACATCTATACCAACCACAGCATATGGTCCCAATACTACGGCAGTTGCATCATTGACATTCGGTACGCGTGTAGCCAATTCTACAAGATGAGCGGAAACCTCTTGTCCCGTTTTTCTATCCACATGTATGTCAGCAGAGTCTTTGACATGGATAATCTGGGACTTATCATCTTCTTCTCGGGATATATTCCGGGGCTGATTATTACAGCCTGAAACAGCCAGTATAACAATGAATAACACAAAAAGTCGTTTTTTCATTCTACTCACTCCTTTAACGTACTTTGACCAATTTGTCATGTCGCTTGATTTTATTGTTTATTTGTTCTTCTATCTTTATTCATTTAGACATATATTTTATCAACGGTCCGTCCCTTAATATGGTCAAGCAAAAGGACTCGCAGTACAGTGGGGCCATAAATTCTGAAGGTGATGGATGCCTTGATTCACTCCCGAAAGAAAATAAGAATATAGAGCCAGGAGTAGGAGGCGGCAGGTTGAATAAAATTTATGTCTTAGATACAAATGTATTGTTACAGGATCCATATTCCATTTATTCTTTTTCTGATAATGAAGTGGTTATACCGGCAGTAGTCCTGGAGGAAGTGGATTCGAAAAAACGATATATGGATGAAATAGGAAGAAATGCAAGACAAGTGTCAAAAATTATCGATTCATTAAGGCAAACAGGCAAGCTGCATGAAAAAATTCCTTTGCATAATGGAGGCGCCCTGAGGATTGAATTGAATCATCGGAGCTTCCACCAGTTGCAAGAAATTTTTGTGGAAAAAACGAATGATAACCGAATCCTTGCAGTAGCTAAAAACCTTTCATTGGAAGAGCAGACAAAGGAGGGTGGAAGAGCTGTCATCCTAGTCAGCAAAGACGCGCTTGTAAGGGTAAAGGCAGATGCAATCGGCCTTAATTCCGAGGATTTTCTCAATGACCGAGTGGTGGAAGTGGATCACATTTATAAAGGATTTTTGGAGGTTTATGTAGCCGCAGATAAAATGAACCTTTTTTATGAAAAGGGGGAAATGAATGTATCGGAGCTTGCCAATCATCCCTTTTACGCAAACCAATTCATTATTTTGAAAGATGCTTTGGGAGGGTCTGCATCTGGGCTGGGGCTTGTTGATGGAACGGGAAAAAAGGTGAAGAAGCTAGTTTTTGACCAGGATCATATCTGGGGAATCAGACCAAGAAATGTACAACAGACTATGGCGTTTGAAATGCTACTACGGGCTGATATTCCACTTGTTACCCTGACAGGAAAAGCTGGCACCGGAAAAACGCTCTTGGCATTGGCTGCAGGTCTCCTTCAGACGGAAGACTTAAATCGCTACAAGAAACTATTGGTTGCAAGGCCCATTGTACCCGTAGGAAAGGATATCGGATTTCTGCCAGGCGAAAAAGAGGAAAAACTAAGGCCGTGGATGCAGCCTATTTTTGATAATCTGGAGTATCTGTTCAATACAAAGAAACCAGGTGAACTGGATGCCATATTGGCAGGTATGGGATCTATTGAAGTCGAGGCTTTGACCTATATAAGAGGAAGAAGCATTCCTGAACAATTCATCATCATTGATGAAGCCCAGAACCTAACGAAGCATGAGGTGAAAACGATACTTACGAGAGTAGGAGAACGAAGTAAAATAGTCCTGATGGGAGACCCTGAACAAATCGACCATCCGTATCTTGATGAATATAATAATGGTCTGACATATGTTGTGGAACGATTTAAGGACCAAAAGCTGGCAGGACATGTCAAGCTGATCAAAGGGGAAAGGTCCATGCTGGCAAAATTGGCAGCAGATTTACTCTAGAACTGAAATATTATGCTGCAAAAGCAAGGGTCTGAGATATTTCCTCTCAGACCCAAAGGCGGCGCATATTTCACTTTACGATTATTCTATTTACACACTTCAACGGGTTAAGTTGATTGGATCCGTCCCCAAAGTAAACATGGACAGGTCCATCCTCTTTCAAAGGTTTGCCTTTGTTTGAGAATCCAAAAATAATATCTTGTGCATGGTCGATAGTTACTTCCACTTCTTGTTCGCCACTGACAAAAACGATAGAGGAGGCATCCTCATGCGGCTCAGCATTTTGCAGGAATGGAGCGAATTTAATACCGAATGACCCTGTCAACAACTGTTCCTTTTTAAATTTTCGTTCTGTTTTTAATGTAGGTGGCTGGATGGCACCCTCGCTTATTTCGCGTTCCCACTGTTTTGAAGCAGCCTTCGTGTAAGCCTCTAGTTCGTCAGGTTCCTCACTGATCTGTTCTGTGAAATATGTATCCAAATCCAAACGGCGGTCGTCAAAAATCCATACACCTGGATCTAGTGTAATTGAGAATTGCACCTTTCCTTCTATTCTGATGATTGATTCCATGTGGTCCCCCTAGAAATTGTAGTCTTTTTCATCATTATAATGCCTAGAAAAATTTTTGTCATGTCCACTGAAGCCCTGGGCAAATTAACGCATCCTTTATTCACCCGTGGAATCCAATCTTTTCGCACGAAGCTTGCAATTTTTCCAGAATAACGATAATATTTATAGATAAGATAGGTATTTGTTCGTAAACGGAGGGATCGATATTGGCATCAGATATCGTGGTCGATCATCGTGATAAAGCTATTTCGCTTTTAAAGGCTGATTCAGATAAAATTTTGAAGTTGATTCAAGTACAAATGGATAATTTGACTATGCCTCAATGTCCACTATACGAAGAGGTCCTGGATACCCAGATGTTTGGTTTGTCCAGGGAAATGGACTTCGCTGTTCGCCTAGGCTTGATTTCCGAAAAGGAAGGCAAAGACATCCTCTCCAAGCTAGAGAGGGAATTGTCTGCTTTACATGAAGCCTGGGAGAAAAATTGAATGAATAGAACGCTCAATCTACAACAACATTGTTGATTGAGCGTTTTTATTAATCTGAAAAGATAAGCAAATATTTACATTTTTCCAAATCCGATGTGAAAAGAAGGAAAAATTTAAATACATAAGGTATAATTGCAAGTATAATTAAAAAAATATTCTAAACTTTTCTGGAGAGAAGTAGCTACTAGGGGGAGACAAAATGACGAAGAAAATCAATAAGATACTTGTTGCCAACCGCGGCGAGATTGCAATTCGTGTTTTTCGAGCTTGTACTGAATTAAATATTCGAACGGTTGCTATTTACTCAAATGAAGATATCGGGTCCTTTCACCGATATAAAGCTGATGAAGCTTATCTAGTGGGAGAAGGGAAGAAGCCTATCGATGCCTATCTGGATATTGAAGGCATCATTGAAATAGCAAAAGCTAATGGCGTGGATGCCATTCATCCTGGATATGGGTTTTTATCTGAAAACATTCATTTTGCCAAAAAATGTGAAGATGAGGGCATTATCTTTATTGGTCCAACCTCCAAGCATCTTGATATGTTCGGAGACAAAGTGAAAGCTCGCAGTCAGGCTCAACTGGCAAACATCCCGGTAATCCCTGGGACGGACGGGCCTGTTGATTCACTTGATGAAGTGATGGATTTTGCCGCAACTTACGGCTACCCGTTGATGATCAAAGCCGCTTTAGGTGGCGGTGGCCGTGGAATGCGTATTGTACGCAGTAAATCGGAACTGAAAGAGTCCTTTGAACGTGCAAAATCGGAGGCGAAAGCTGCCTTTGGCAACGATGATGTATACATAGAGAAGCTGATTGAGAATCCAAAGCATATTGAAGTGCAGATTTTAGGAGATCAGCACGGAGAAATCATCCACTTATTCGAACGTGACTGCTCCATACAACGCCGTCACCAGAAGGTAGTCGAGATTGCTCCAAGCGTCTCCATCCCCGATGAATTGCGTGACCGGATCTGTAATGCTGCAGTTGAACTGATGAAGAATGTGGATTACATTAATGCCGGGACAGTGGAGTTTCTGGTGGCAGGGGATGAATATTACTTCATAGAAGTAAACCCGCGCGTACAGGTCGAGCATACCATCACAGAGATGGTCACTGGGATTGATATCGTACAATCACAAATCATGATTGCAGAAGGACATGCCCTGCATGGCAGTAAGCTTGGTATCCCGAAACAAGAGGATATTCGTGTTCATGGTTTTGCCATTCAATCCCGAGTAACAACAGAGGATCCGTTAAATGGCTTCATGCCGGATACAGGAAAGATTATGGCATACCGATCGGGTGGAGGTTTTGGTGTCCGCCTGGATGCAGGTAACGGCTATCAGGGGGCTGTGATAACCCCTTACTACGATTCCTTGCTCGTTAAGCTTTCCACTTGGGCATTGACCTTTGAACAGGCAGCAAACAAGATGGAGCGTAATTTAAAGGAGTTTCGTATACGTGGAATCAAAACGAATATTCCTTTTCTAGAGAATGTTGTACGCCATCCGAAATTTATGAATGGGGAATATGATACATCATTCATTGATACGACACCTGAATTGTTCGTGTTTCCAAAGCGAAAAGACCGAGGAACCAAAATGCTTAGCTATATCGGGAACGTTACTGTTAATGGATTCCCTGGAGTGGAAAAGCGAAAGAAGCCGATCTTCCCAAATCCTAGAATGCCGCAAATGAAAGGCATGGAGACGGTTCCAAGCGGTACAAAGCAGATTTTGGATGAGAAAGGTGCAGACGGTCTTGTCAAGTGGATCGGTGAGCAAAAGGAAGTACTCTTAACTGACACAACCTTCCGCGATGCGCATCAGTCACTGCTTGCTACTCGCCTGCGTACACATGATATCAAGCAGATTGCTGAACCTACCGCAAAACTGTTGCCAAACCTCTTTTCGATGGAAATGTGGGGTGGAGCTACCTTTGATGTCGCATATCGCTTCTTAAGTGAAGATCCATGGGACCGTCTTCTCACCCTGCGTGAAAAGGCACCAAACGTGCTTTTCCAAATGCTGTTGCGTGCTTCCAATGCAGTAGGCTACAAAAACTATCCGGATAACCTGATAAAGGAATTTGTAGAAAAATCCGCATATGCCGGGGTTGATGTGTTCCGGATCTTTGATAGCTTGAACTGGGTCAAAGGGATGACCTTAGCTATTGATGCTGTCAGGGATAGCGGTAAAATCGCCGAGGCTGCCATCTGCTACACGGGTGATATCAACGATCCTGCCAGAACGAAATATGACCTAAACTATTACTGCAACCTTGCTAAGGAACTGGAAGCCAGCGGTGCGCATATCCTGGCCATAAAAGATATGGCGGGGCTTCTGAAGCCACAGGCAGCCTACCGACTGATCTCTACACTCAAGGAAACGATTGATATTCCGATTCATCTTCATACCCATGACACAAGCGGGAATGGAATTTATATGTACGCAAAAGCAATAGAAGCCGGTGTTGATATTGTCGATGTCGCTATCAGCTCGATGGCAGGATTGACCTCACAACCAAGTGCAAACTCTTTGTACTACGCCTTGGAGGAAACGGAACGCAAACCTGACGTGTCTGTAAAAGCGTTGGAGCAGCTATCTCACTATTGGGAGGATGTCCGAAAATATTATAGCGATTTTGAAAGTGGTATGATGAGTCCTCACTCTGAAGTATATATGCATGAAATGCCTGGAGGCCAATACAGTAATCTTCAACAGCAAGCGAAAGCCGTGGGGCTTGGTGCACGCTGGGAGGAAGTAAAAGAAATGTATCGCCGGGTAAATGATATGTTCGGTGATATCGTGAAGGTAACACCTTCTTCCAAAGTGGTGGGGGATATGGCCTTGTTTATGGTTCAAAACAATCTTACGGAAGAAGATGTAATAGAAAAAGGAGAATCCATTGATTTCCCTGATTCGGTCATCGAACTTTTTGAAGGCTACTTGGGTCAACCGCATGGCGGATTCCCGAAAGAGCTGCAGAATGTCATACTGAAAGGCAAATCGCCGATTACAGTCAGACCTGGTGAACTATTGGACGATGTGGACTTTGATGAGATCCGCCATAAGCTGTTTGATACATTAAACCGTCAGGTGACAAGCCATGAGATGATTGCTTATGCTCTATATCCGAAAGTATTTCTGGATTACCAGAAGAAGCAGGAGGAATACGGAAATGTTTCCGTGATCGATACTCCGACCTTCTTTTTCGGAATGAGGCTTGGAGAAGAGATTCAAGTGGAAATTGAACAAGGGAAAACATTGATGGTGAAGCTTGTTTCAATTGGACAACCTCAAAAGGACGGAACGAGAGTGGTCTACTTTGAATTGAATGGACAGCCTCGTGAAGTGAATATCAAGGACGAAAGCGTGAAGTCGGCTGTTGTGACCAAACCGAAAATGGATGGCAGTAATCCGACTCATATTGGAGCAACCATGCCGGGCACCGTTATTAAAGTGCTAGTTGAAAAAGGGGAGAAGGTCTCAAAGGGCGACCACCTTATGATCACAGAGGCCATGAAAATGGAAACGACCGTTCAGGCTCCTTTCAGTGGAACAGTCAAGGAAATCCATGCAAACGCCGGAGAAGGCATTGCCACAGGCGACTTATTAATAGAAGTGGAACAGATCTAACCAGTCTCAAATAAAAAAAAGCCCCAATATACATTTGGGGCTTCAGACTGTAGACAAACTCGAGTAAATTCGAGGTTGTCTACAGTTTTTTTATGCATCTTTATAATTATCCCCGTTGATTTCCGTTCCAGGCACTGCGCTTATCATTAGGCTCCCGAGGCCACCTTAGGATAAGCGAACGCCTGGAACGGAGACCAACAGGGTGTTTAATGTTGACATCTTATCTTAAGCCCAGCCCTATCCAAAATTGGGGCTACTTCCTTTTTTGGCATCAAAGGAGGTGTTTAATAAAGCAAAAGAAAAAAGCGAGGGATCTGATAGTTGATCCGCTCGCTTTTATTGTTGTTTTTGCCTATTCACTTTATTTCTTGTCACTAGCATCAATAGATAGCTAAGTACTCCAAAGAGACAGGAAATGATCAGGGCATGTAAAAGTGAAACAAAAATATTCAATTTTGTAAATACGACTAATGCACCTGTCGTCGCCTGCAATAAAACCAACACTGCACAAACCATCCAACCTTTATAAATGACTGGTTGATGCTTGTACTTCCTGAAAGCGAGAATTGCTACATACAAGATCCAGACTACGATGAGTCCTGCAGCGGCCCGGTGCCCCATTTGAATCCATTCATGCATTTGTGTAGGGAGGCCAAGTCCATTTCGGGTACATGTCGGCCATGTAGGGCATGCTAAGCTTGCACCGACGTGACGGACCAAAGCGCCAGAATAGACAACCATATAACAATAGGTGATGATTCCAATGATGTGAAAAGACATACGGCGGTCAATGATCAATGTTTCTGCGTCAAATCGCTTGTCCGCTTCGAAGATAAGTAACGTTAACAGAAAGACAGATGCGAACGATACTAGAGAAATTCCGAAATGTAGCGCTAATACAGCCGATGACTGTCCCCAGATTACGGCAGCTGCCCCGATAAGAGCCTGTAGCATGAGTACGGCAAATGAAAGCAACGCAAGGAATTTCGTTTCTCTTTTATGGCCGATTACCCTCCAGGCCCAAATTGAAAGGACCAATACCACAATTGCAGCCAAGCCTGAAACAATACGATGGCTCAGCTCGACAACCAGTGCAAAATCGATATTGCTAGGTATAAGTTCGCCGTGGCATAGTGGCCATGATCTTCCGCAACCCATGCCAGATCCGGTTTTTGTGACTAGCGCTCCCCCAATAAGTACAAAAAGCATGATAATAGAAGTACAAACGGCGAACCATTTCAATAATCTATACAACCGATTCACCTTCTAACAAAGAATTTATTTCTCCCATATATATATAAACAAGCAGAAATGGTAAAATAGTAAACGTCCTCCCAATACTACACAATGTAACGGAAAATGACAATAACCAACCTAAAGCTACAAAAGCGAATTTATTATCGTGAAAAAGGTTGAATAATGGTGAGGAGTTTGCTAGAAATATATATGGGACATGTTGAAATGGTAGCTGTCCAATCGACAATATGGTCAACAAACCCTATTATATACTGATTTAGAGAGTGTAGGTAATATTCTGTGTAGGTGACACAAATTAGTCATATTTTCTTCAAATATAATTCACAATGTTTTAGGCAAATATGATTTAATATACAGAGAGAATGTTACTTAACATCCTTGTGTTTTCGTGTGTTTTACACTATCTCAAAGTTCCTTAGTGGAAACGGATTCAATCCTGAATGTACAGGATATTATGTGTTTATCATGTATGGACCAAGGTTCAAAGGAGGAATACAAATGGCAAAATTGAGGACTTTGGATCAAGCATCTGCTTCTTTGTCAGGTGACCGTCCTCAAGATAAAGAAGTGAATTCTGTTTGGAAGGACTTCTTAGCGCTTATTAAAATAGGAATTGTCAATTCTAATTTTATTACTACTTTTACTGGGCTTTGGTTAGCATTGTTTTTTACCCAAAGAAGTTTTATAGCCAATATAGATGTTGTTCTACTCACAATCATCGGTTCTTCACTGGTAGTAGCCGGCTCCTGTAGCCTTAACAACTATATCGATCGCGATATCGACCATCTAATGAAGAGAACCAAAAACCGTCCTACCGTAACAGGTCGAATGAATCCGGTAGGTGCACTTTATCTTGGTCTGGCTTTAACAGTAATCGGTACTATTCTATTAGCACTGACAACATATACTGCAGCCATTATTGGTTTGATAGGAGCCTTCACTTATGTGGTCCTCTATTCTATGTGGTCCAAAAGAAGGAATACTTTAAATACTGTGATAGGCAGTATTTCGGGTGCGGTCCCTCCGCTAATTGGCTGGGCAGCAGTGGATCCGGACCTTTCATTGATTGCATGGATGCTGTTTTTCATCATGTTCCTTTGGCAGATTCCACATTTCTTGGCAATCGCGATTCGTCGCTGTGAAGAATATCGGAGTGCCGGTATCCCAATGCTCCCTGTCGTGCATGGATTCAACATAACCAGACGACAAATGCTCGTATGGGTGGCTTGTTTATTGCCATTGCCATTCTATATGTTTGACCTGGGTCTTGCTTTTGTCATATTGGCAACCCTGCTGAATCTGGGCTGGTTTGCATTAAGCCTCGCAGGATTTAGAATGAAGGATGAAATGAAGTGGGCGACATTGATGTTCGTCTATTCCTTGAATTATCTTACCATCCTTTTTGTTTCCATGATTATTGTAACAATTTTTTAAAACAAGACAGTATAAGCCCAGTTCCTATAAAGAAATGACTGTCTTTTTTTAACGGAAACTTTAAAGATGAAGGGTGAAAGAGTGTAAGCTGTGGTATAGTAACAACTAGAGGCAAAATTTTCATCAAATGAAGACAGAATGTGTGATGGACCTCGACACCATAAGTCATTTTCCGGCAGATGTTGCTGTTAACCTCTGTCGGAAAATGCCTTATGCTTGTCGAGGCTACATAAAAGCGAAGAGAACCTGCCTGCAACTACCGAGCATCGTTTTATGCGCTCAAATTGCATCCAGCACTTCTCGCTTTCCAAATTATGATTTAATTCTTTCTCTTCGATTGGAAGGAATTTATCAATACATTCTACTTCACTTACTAAATATGAAAGAGGGGTTTGATTAAGCTATGAAGAAATGGCTACCAAATTGGCGAATACTATCGCTTTTTAGTGTAATGACGCTATTCTTAGCAGGCTGTGGTAAACCATTCCTATCTGCACTTCAGCCGGTTGGTGAGGTAGCAGATATGCAAAAATCACTGATCTTGTTAAGTTCGGCAATTATGATTCTTGTAGTAGTGGTTGTTTCCATTATCTTCGTTTACGTTGTGATTAAGTTCCGTCAACGTGATGGAGAAGAAGAGCGCATTCCTAAACAAGTAGAAGGAAGCCACAAATTAGAAATTACCTGGACTGTTATTCCGATTTTACTATTATTGATCCTAGCAGTTCCAACTGTTTCCTACACATTCCAATTGGCTGATGTGAAGGAAATGGAGAAAAAAGAGACTGACGCACTTGTTGTCAATGTTACTGCACATTTGTACTGGTGGGAGTTTGAATACCCTAACCAAGAGGTTGTAACAAGTCAGGACCTATACGTACCAACAGATGAGAAGATTTATTTCAACCTTAAAGCAAGCGATGTAAAGCACTCTTTCTGGATTCCTTCTGCTGGTGGGAAAATGGATACGAATACAGAAAACGAAAACAAGTTCTGGTTGGAGTTCGACTCTAAACGTGTAGGGCAGGCACCTGAAGAGCTTTTCTACGGAAAATGCGCTGAGCTTTGTGGACCGTCCCATGCATTAATGGACTTTAAAGTGAAAACTCTTCCTCGCGACGAGTTCGATCAATGGATTGAAAACATGAAGAATGCAGAGCCAACTGCAGAAACTGAACTTGCGCAAGCAGGGGAAGAAATCTTCGAACAAAGCTGTATCACCTGTCACGCGGTATCTGCTGACCAAAAGGGTGTTGCACCTAACCTGACTAACTTTGGCAACAGACAAATGGTTGCTGGACACAAAGCGAATACTCCGGAAAACCTGGCTGATTGGCTGGAAGATCCAGAGACGTTTAAACCAGGAAACAAAATGACTGGTGCTTACGACGAACTTAAACCAAATGAAATTAAAGCACTTGTAGAATATTTATCAGGACTAAAAGTAGAATAGATTTTCACGAAAAGGAGGTTACATTGTGAGTACGTTAGCACAGAAAAAGGGATTTGGCGCAACTCTATGGGATTACCTGACAACGGTTGACCATAAGAAAATTGCCATCCTTTACTTAATTGCCGGCGGATTCTTCTTTGTCGTCGGTGGGATAGAAGCGATGCTTATCCGTATCCAACTGGCAGTGCCGGATAGCGGCTTCATTGCAGCTGGATTATATAATGAAATACTTACAATGCATGGTACAACCATGATATTCCTGGCAGCGATGCCGTTATTGTTTGCATTTATGAACGCTGCTGTTCCGTTGCAGATCGGTGCACGTGACGTAGCATTCCCATTCATTAATGCACTCGGATTCTGGTTGTTCCTATTCGGTGGAATCTTCCTTAACCTTAGCTGGTTCCTAGGAGGAGCACCTGATGCAGGTTGGACTTCATACGCGTCTCTATCACTGGCATCACCCGGTCATGGTATTGACTTTTATGCACTTGGTCTTCAAATCTCGGGTATCGGTACGTTAATTGGTGGTATCAACTTCCTTGTTACCATCATCAATATGCGTGCACCTGGTATGACTTATATGCGTATGCCACTTTTCACATGGTCTACGTTTGTAGCATCTGCACTTATTCTTTTCGCTTTCCCTCCATTAACGGTTGGATTAGCACTTATGATGTTAGACCGTCTATTCGGATCGGCATTCTTTGATCCAGCATTGGGTGGTAACACGGTTATCTGGGAGCATTTATTCTGGATTTTCGGACATCCTGAGGTATACATCCTTGTATTACCTGCTTTCGGTATTTTCTCGGATGTATTCTCTACATTCTCTAAAAAACGTCTATTCGGTTACTCATCCATGGTATTCGCTACCGTTCTAATCGGTTTCCTAGGATTCATGGTTTGGGCTCACCATATGTTCACAACAGGTCTTGGTCCGATCGCGAATGCGATTTTCGCAGTTGCAACAATGGCGATTGCCGTTCCAACAGGTATCAAAATCTTCAACTGGATGTTCACAATGTGGGGCGGACAGTTGAAAATCAATACTGCAATGCTTTGGTCTGTAGCCTTTATCCCTACGTTCGTACTTGGTGGGGTAACAGGGGTAATGCTAGCATCAGCAGCTGCTGACTATCAGTATCATGACTCTTACTTTGTAGTAGCTCACTTCCACTATGTAATTGTAGGGGGCGTAGTATTTGGCCTTTTCGCTGGTCTACATTACTGGTGGCCAAAAATCTTTGGAAAAATCTTGGATGAAACATTAGGAAAGATTACTTTCTGGCTGTTCTTCTTCGGTTTCCATTTAACATTCTTCATTCAGCATTTCCTTGGACTGATGGGTATGCCTCGTCGTGTATTCACGTTCAAAGCGGACCAAGGTTGGGATCTTTCCAACTTGATCAGTTCAATCGGAGCTGCATTCATGGCTTTAGCAACGATTGTATTAGTAATTAACATTGTAAAGACAGCATTAAGCAAGCAGACAGTTGCTGGCGATGCTTGGGGTTATGGCCGTACTTTGGAATGGTCCATCCCATCACCACCGCCTGAATATAACTTCAAGCAAACTCCACTTGTTCGTGGATTGGATCCACTCTGGGTGGAGAAAATGGAAGGCAAAAAGGGTATGACTCCAGCCGAGCCTGTTGGTGATATCCATATGCCTAATGGTTCCATTCTTCCATTCATCATTTCGTTCGGTCTTTTTGTAGCCGCGTTTGGTGTAATGTACAGATTGGATTATGCATGGGGATTACCTGTGATGATTCTTGGATTGGTAATTACATTTGGCGCAATGTTCTTCCGTTCTGTCATCGACGATCATGGGTATCATATTCATAAGGAAGATCTATTGGCTGAAGATGATGACAAGGGGGCGAAGTTATAATGCATACAGAAGAAAAATTAACTGCAGAAACTTTTCCTGCATCGCCTGAAAAAGCGACCCTTGAAGGTAAAAACAAATTTTTAGGCTTCTGGCTCTTCCTTGGGGGAGAAACAGTTCTATTTGCATCTTTGTTTGCAACATATCTTGCATTGAATGATTCGACTGCTGGGGGTAAAACAACTCAGGAACTTTTTGACTTACCACTAGTTTTTGCGGCAACCATGATTCTTTTAACAAGTTCATTAACAAGTGTGTACGCTATGTATCACATGAAGAACTTCAATTTCAAGAAAATGCAATTGTGGATGGGGATTACTTGGTTACTTGGATTAGCGTTCCTAATCCTTGAAATTTACGAATTCAACCACTACATTCATTTGGGACACACATTTACTAGCAGTGCATTCGGTTCCGCGTTCTATACATTAGTAGGTACTCACGGTGCCCACGTATTCTTTGGTCTTTTATGGATCGGTACATTGTTGATCCGTAACATGAAGCGTGGTCTTGACCTGTACAATGCTCCAAAGTTCTATGTAGCTTCTTTATACTGGCACTTTATCGACGTTGTATGGTTGTTCATCTTTACTGTAGTATACTTAATGGGAATGGTGTGATGACATATGGCAAATCAAACTAATACCGGAAATCCAAAAGTAGATTTAGCATATCGTCGTAAAAAGAGCAAGGAAGAAATGAAATATCAGGTAGTATCATTTGTATTAATGATCTTCCTTACGCTTCTTGCATTTTTGGCAGTAGGAGCGGAAATGTCTAAATTGTTCATTGTACCAGTTATCATTTTAATGGCAGTGGTACAATGTATTTTCCAACTATACTATTTCATGCATATGAACCATAAAGGTCATGAAGTGCCTTCATTGTTCCTATTCTCTGGATTAGCTGTTGGATTGATTACAATCTTAGCGTTTACGACAATTATTTGGTGGTAAAAAGAAAAAGCGGAGACCAGTTATCTGGTACTCCGCTTTTTTTGATTGCACCTTTGAATACTTTGTTGAGTTCCATTCCAGGCGTTCAAACTCCTCTCCGTATGTCCAATTCATGACAATTGCTCTGACATACCTCTACACGACTCTGCCTCGCATTGAAGGGGGAAAGGGGGTGTAGTATAATGGTCGTATGGAAATAAGTGTCCAATGTGGCACCATTAAAATTGAGGTGACTTCTTTCATGTTAGGCAACTTGGATATGTTTGGCTTTCAGGCACTCTGGAGCCCGTTTTTACTTGTCACGACCATTGCAATCATTGCATTGTATCTATATATAACAGGAAGCGGACGGAAGCATTTTAAGGAGTCAGAAGCCATTACGAATAAGCAGAGATCCTTTTTCATTATCAGTTTAATCATGTTCTATCTTGTAAAAGGGTCACCAGTCGATCTTCTGAGCCACTTGATGTTAAGCGCTCATATGACGCAGATGGCAATACTTTACCTGGTGATCCCACCGCTTTTGTTGATGGGTACGCCTGCATGGCTGCTACGAAAAGCGATCAATCTGCCAGTAGTGAAGCCTGTTTTCAGGTTTTTCTCCAAGCCCTTGATTGCATTGATCGTATTTAATGCCATTTTCTCCATCTATCACATTCCAGTTATTTTTGACATTGTGAAAGTGGATATGACTTTGCATACGACTTACACCGCCGTGATGTTTTTGGCTGCTTTCATCATGTGGTGGCCGCTTGTTAATCCTCTTCCAGAAGAACAGAGACTTTCAGGTATTCTGAAAATCGGCTACATCATGGGTGATGGAATACTGTTGACACCGGCATGTGCATTAATCATTTTCGCCGATCAACCGCTTTATGCGACCTACTCGGAACTGACTGCATGGCTGGCTGCACTTGAGCTATGTGTACCTGCTGGAACATTGGCAGGCTTAGATCTGGGTGGACCGGAACTCTTCAACGCCCTTCCGCTTATTGAAGATCAAAAGCTTGGCGGTGTTATTATGAAAATCATTCAAGAAATCATGTACGGAAGCATTTTGGCCTATGTGTTCTTCCAATGGGCTCGCCGTGAAAGAGAAAAAGAAGAGATGGAATTATCACAATCGATGAATCCAAAAGTAGTGGAGTAGCAACAGCTTCGACAGCAACCATGCAACGTTGCTGTTTTTTATTGAGGTCAGTGAATTTTACAATATCATGAACGTTCTACTTTCATATTGCAAGATTTATGAAAGTTAACTTAAAATAGTCTTGAGTAGAGCATAAGTGTGAGAGGAGAAACACATGGATTATTCAATTCCTATCCTACCAACCATCAGTACTTTTTTTATTGTACTAAGTGCTATTTTTGTCGGTATCGGTTGGTATTTAATCAGTAAAAGAAAGATTGAGGCACACAAGCGAACCATGCTGCTTGCAGCGGTATTTGCGATCATCTTTTTCATTATATATGCCTCAAGAACGATATTCGTCGGTAATACCAGCTTTGGCGGACCGGATAATATTAAGATTTACTATACATTGTTCCTGCTATTCCACATAACATTGGCAACGATAGGAGCAGTAATGGGTATCATCACATTATGGACAGGATATAAAAACAACCTATCCAAGCATAGAAAACTTGGACCAATTACAAGTATTATCTGGTTTTCTACGGGTATTACTGGAGTTGCAGTTTACCTGCTTCTCTATGTGATTTATCAGGGTGGAGAAACGACATCTGTCTTTAAAGCCATTTTGGGATTTTAATTTCATCTTGTCTACAATTTGCAATAAACATGAAAAAAGGTGTTCGGATAAAATTCCGAGCACCTTTTTTATCATATTTTAAAATTTGTCTTGATGATTCCAGCTTCTCGTGCGGAATTGAATGCAATCAGGATCAGCGGCCCTACAATGAAACCCAGAATTCCGAGAAGCTTCAGGCCTAAATACATCGCAATCAATGTGGCAAGAGGGGACAAACCTATATGTGTTCCCATTACTTTCGGTTCCACCGTTCTTCTGATTATAAGAAGAACGATGGCCAGAACTGTAAGCTGGGTTCCGAGTCCGATATCACCCGTTATGAGATGGAATATCGCCCAAGGGCCAAGGATGACAATAGAACCGATAATAGGGATGAAGTCAATCAGCCAGATGATCAGAGACATGATTAGAGCCGTTTCAGGTGCAATGATCCATAGTCCAACCAGTGAAACGAAAAAAATGATGACACTGACCAAAAACTGGGCTTTAAAGAAGCCAAATACAACATATGATAGTCTAGAGGTCATAAATTTGACTTTATTGGCAGTCGACTCCTTCAAGTGAGAATAGAATCCAACCTTTAATCGCGGCATATCCATGAGGAAGAGGAACAGGGCGATTAGATAAACAAGAAAACTGACCAGATAATTAGGAATATCCGTAAAGAGGCTGCTGATATTTTGGATATTCAAAAAGTCCGTCAAAAATATTCTAAGATCATACAGGAAGGATTCCACCTGGTCACTTATTGCATCCACTACTTCAGGTGGCAGTTCTTCAGAAGCATTATGAAGATCTACTTGAAAATCTCGCCATACTCTATTTACTTCATTTATGTAGGATGGAGCATTTTCCACAAGATTGATTGCTTCTGTAATCACCTTAGTAGTAATAAAATAGCCAACTGCTCCAATGGAAGCGACAAACAGAAGGAATACAATCATGACGGAAAGGTTTCTTTTCAAGTTGACGCGTTGCTGGAGAAGTTTAACAATTGGTTCTAAAAAAAATGTTGTTACAAGTGCTAATATGATCGGTATGGATACCGGTAAAATGAAATAACCTACCACACAGATTGCGGCAATGATAATAACAATTAATAACGTTTTCTTCGTAAACAATGAGGACAATGGATGACTCCTTTCTAAACACATACTTCTCTAATATAGATTATAGTATGGATTTTACTGAAATAATAGTATGTAGGAAAATAATTATGTATAGGAAGTCAAAAAATGATAATGATTGCTTCCTTAAGGGAAATATATAGCTATCGCCAATAGGAGCGCATTTTCTATACCACAATCATGATTTGGTAAAGACAAAATTCTAGGAGGCTTTTATGGAAATCAGTAAAGGGCAGATTGAAGTCAGCACGTTACTGCTACAAACGATCACTTCCATATGTGTTTCTGATATAGAGGGCATCAAACAGATTGCGCCAAGACTACTCGGCAAAGTATATTCCTTATTGCAACAAGAACAAAGGCAATCGGCCATTATTCATTTGGAAAAGGAACATTTGGTTACAATAGATGTATTTATTGCCGTAGCTTTTAACACAAGCATCCCAGATGTTTGTATTAGATTACAGCAGCATATCAAGAATGAGATAGAGGTAATGACAGGTTATCAGGTAAAATCGGTCCGTATCTTTGTAGGGGAGGTCTATAGAAATTAAAAAGAAGGTGGAATGCCTGTGCCATGCACAAACAAACTCACCCTCTATACAGAATTTTATTTCATTTGATCCATTCTTTCTTTTGATTGTACCAATAGAGATTTGGATGTCTCTACAACATTTGAGGGGAAAGTTTCGCCTTCTCCATATTCCACGCCATGAGGATAGTAATGCTTACCTAAAAGTGGAGGCATCAGTTTGATCATTGCATGAGATCCCCCAACATCTCCTTCAACAGCAAAGCCTTGGACACGCAAGTAATATACGTCACCTTTATTTTCGAATTTACGATCAAATGTAACGCGCTCATAATCCCATTGTCCTGCCAGTACGAACCCTAAGTCTTCCATGATATCCGTTAAACGGGATAATTCCACTACTTCATTTTCAATTCCAGTGTTTTCAATTCTCATGTATGTACACTCCCTTTCGATCCTTACCAAAAAAGTACGCTCCTTGTTAATAATAGTACGAATAAGGATAACTTTCAATAAAGGAATAGTCGAACTCGCCTTTTCGTCGCACTTTTTTAGAAAAAGTCATGATTTTGTAGAAAATGGTCAAACTATCTCTGAAGGAGAAGTAAGATTCCTCCTCTACTATGTATCCTATCCAATTTAATCGAAAAATACGAGGTGACATAATGAAAACAGTACGAGAAGTAATGACGACGAATGTAGATGTTTGCACACCATTAGACAATGTATATGAAGTTGCAACGAAAATGAAGGATTTGAATGTGGGAGCAATCCCTATTGTGGAAAATAATCAGCTTGTAGGAATGATAACAGACCGGGACCTTGTTGTTAGAGGAATTGCTGAAAAGCATGCAGGTTCCAATTCTGTAACCAATGTGATGAGTGATCACCTGGTAACCATCACTCCGGAAGCATCTGTTGATGAAGCTGCCCATCTGATGGCCAAGCATCAAGTCAGAAGACTTCCTGTGGTGGAGCATGGACAGTTGATTGGAATATTGGCTTTAGGAGATCTTGCTGTAAATCAAATGTCAGATGACAGTGCTGGAGAAGCTTTAAGCGATATTTCCGAAAGATAAGAGGAAGACTGCAGTTAATATAAAAAGCTGCAGTCTTTTTTTTGTCCTTCCACTTTCAAATCTTTTATAATGAAGTAAATATGGAAAAAAGCGTATTCATTCATCAGAAGTTGGGTATAAAAGTGATAAAGATAAAAAATCTACCATTTTGTGTACATAATTAGAATCTAAAGGAAGTCTATCAAATATATTAATAGAAAAGGAGGGATCGACCGGAAAATGAGAGGACTATTTATACTATTGTTTGTTGCTTTCTGCCTTTACCTCTTTGTTAATGTAGAGCCCGAGCAGCTGGAAGAACTGTTGGGCAACCAGCCTCAAACAGAACAGCTTGAATCTGGTGACACTAATGAGGAAGAGCAGGCCGTGATCCAGTCAAAAATCCAATCATCCGACACAGTGGAAGGAATAGCATCATTTATCGGGAAATCTGTCAGTGAACTATTGCATACCTACGGCGAACCGGATAGAAAAGATCTATCCGCTTATGACTATGAATGGTATATCTATCATAATTATCCTGAAGAATATATTCAATTCGGAGTGGAAAACGGGAAAGTGGTAACAGCTTTCAGTACAGGGTCAAACAGTGAAAACAGTCCTTTCCGAATTGGTCAAGCATATGATTCCCTTAACGAGGAATGGTCCTTTGCAGATTCTGTCACTGTTTTATATGAAGAAGGTTCCTATCGTTTCGAAATGAAAGAAGAGGAGCTACAGACTCGTCCTTTAGTACTGCTGGGGGATGTGTATGTACAATTATACTTTGACAGCTTTGATAAAAAGCTCTCGAGTATACGGTATTTGAATGCCGAGACTTTAATCAAGCAGCGGCCGTATGAACTGGTTTACCGGGGGCCATTGCTCGACCCGAAGGAGCTGGACCGTGAGGAATGGAAAGCGGTGGAAGCAGGGGCAGAACAACAGATCATCGATTTTACCAATATGATCAGGCACCGATTTGAGCTTGCTCCTGTGGAGTGGCACGATGAAACGGCAGATGTTGCTTTTCTGCACAGTAAGGATATGAAGGATGCAGATTATTTTTCACATACGTCTCCTACTTCCGGAAGTCTTTCTGACAGACTGACAACCGGTAATGTACCATTTCAATATGCAGGGGAGAATATTGCGGCACAGTATGTCGATGGAATAGCTGCCGTCGAAGGCTGGCTCAATAGCGAAGGGCACCGCAAAACCTTGCTCAATGAACGTTTTACCCATCTGGGAGTAGGGGTGAATGAAAAATATTATACCCAGAACTTCATTGAGACATGGTAAAAAAGCTGAACATCGGAGGACACTCGCGATGTTCAGCTTTTTTTTATGCTTCCAGCAATAAACATGTCTTTTTCCCACTGTCCCTCCACCAATACATCGTTGCCGGAGTGAAGGTTTATTTCTTTCCAATCCTGAGTGAATGGTTGACGAAGCACCACAGGAACGGTCCGGTCGTTGGTCTGTAGCCGAATGGTGGTTACCATCATGTACATTTCATGGTAATAGCGCTTTTTCACTGTCCTCAAGTCGGTGATGGTACCATGTAAACGGGCCTCCAGCCTAACATGGTCCAGAACTTCCCATTTTCGACGCTGCCTGACTTTCTCTTTTTTCGTAATCCAATAAAAATACAGGATTAAAATAGGAATGATTACTGCTGTTACCATAAAAACAACCTCTTTACACTTTTTTGGGGATAATGAAGAAGCTTCCGGTAGCATGAGCAATCAATGTTTGGTCGTCCCTGAAAACTCTCCCTTCCATTACCAGAAGCTTGGAGCCTTTATGTATAACATTTGCGACACATTTAAATTCATTTCCGACGCCTTTTGCAACATAGTTGATTTTCATCTCGGTGGTAACAGCTGCTTTATCTTCCGGTAGTAGCCTGAAGGCCAATGTTCCCATTGCTGAATCAAGAAGAGTGGCAGTAAGTCCGCCATGCAATATGTCTAATGAATTCTGAAGAATCTCGGTATTTGGAATGGTCATTGTCAATGTACCAGGCTCATGGAACACACTCGTGATCCCCATTAGTGCACCGATATGAGTTCCATTCTTACCCGCCTTTTTCCGCTTTAGGCTATCAAGGTATAAAGAGGCAATCTCGCGCTCCTCCTCTGTAGCATCTATTAAAAAATCGTTCCATTGTTGTGTTAAATCCATTTTTGTTCCTCTTTTCTAAACAGTCTCCTCTCATCTTATCAATTAATGTCATGGAAAGAAAAGAAAAATAGGCGAACACTTTTTCTTTTTTTTCAATAAAATACACTAGGCATATAGAGGAGAGAGGTGAGAGAATGGCAACGAAAGAAAAGCACCCAAGTATTGAAAAGTTCAAAGCGTTTGTCAAAAAGCATCCGAAGCTTGCTCAGGAAGTGAAAAGCAACAAAAAAACCTGGCAGGAGCTTTTTGAAGAATGGTATTTGCTTGGGGAGGAGGACGAAAGCTGGAAAAGCTTCCGGGACCCCAACCTTCCAGAGGAGGAGGAGAGCTCCAAGCAGTCAAAATCAGATGTTATTCCTCAAATACTACAATCTTTAAAGAAAATGGATATGAATCAGATGCAGTACCATCTAACCAATGTAAACTCTGCAATAGGCAATATCCAACAGCTCATTCAACAGTTTATCCCAAGCTCATCAAAGGGAAGTTCGCCATCCCAAGGTGCCAAAAATCCTTTTTCGTTTCGAAAAGATTAAGCTGATAGGAATGGATGAAGATCATGAGAAAAGATGTGTACGAATATATCCAAAAGAAAAAAACATTAAAGTCATACTTGCGTGAACAGCCATCCTGGTATCGAACACTGACGAGAAACCCTGAAAAACTAAATGATTTTGAGTTATCATCCATGCACTATTACAAACAGACCATTCCCCACAAGGTAGAAAAATTCCAGAATTCCGTCCAGATGGCGTCCATGATGGTGCATATGTTTCAGACCATGAAGAATATGGATTGAACAAAATAAAACTTGATTTTAATGGAGCTAATAGACAGCTCCATTTTACATATCCAAGAATAGAAACACTTCCAATTTCTCAAACTAAGTAAAAATTGGGAGGAGCAACCATGATGAATAAGTTTTTTATTACCTTTACCTGCTTTACTCTTGTGCTTCTATCAGGCTGCAAAGAAGAGAAGCGCAAAGAGCCCGAAGTAATGAACAATGTAAATGAACTGGCAACAGAAGTATCTTTAATGTCTTCACAGGCGAAGAAACCATCCAGTAAATCGTTATCGATGACCATTCATCACCATATCAAGGGTCAGCATGTCTACATGGAATGCATCGTTGGTCCGAATTTTCATTTTACCGACGATAGCAGAAAAAGAAAGCAGGGAGAGGGACGCCTCCATGTCTATGTAGATGGAAAATTTTATGAAACCAAGTCACAGGGAGCCTTCATTCTGAAAGGGATGCCGACTGGAAAACACACTATAAGCGTAAAGCTGATGCACAATGACCAGACTGAATACGGAATTTCGGACTCTTTTGAAGTAGAGATAAATTAGGGTTGGGTATTATACTTCCTTTAGTTTTCATGGTATGATGGAATCGGAGGTGTATTCCTATATGATCGCTACTTTTGAGCATGTTAAAATGGTAGAAAAAGCAGAAGAATTGGCGAAGATGATTTGGCAGTCAGAACTTGCCGAAGACTATCACCGCTGTCTATATAATGTACATCAGGATAAAGAGGCACAGGAATTGATTCGTGCTTTTCAACATATGAAAGACCGTTACGAGGAAGTACAGCGTTTTGGGAAGTACCATCCCGATTACCGGAAAGTCACCCTCGAAACAAGGGAGCTTAAGAGAAAAGTAGATCTGCATGAGACCGTTCATGCGTTCAAGCAGGCAGAGGATGCCATTCAAAAAACACTTGATGAAATAAGTGTCATGATTGGCCACTCCGTCTCTGTCAATGTGAAGGTCCCAACAGGAAATCCATTTTTCGATTCCCTATCAAGCTGCGGCGGAGGCTGTGGATCTGGTGGAGGATGCGGCTGTAAAGCAAGTTGATTTCCAGTTTGACCAGAAAAAGAGACTAATCCGTTAGTCTCTTTTTTATGTTTTTTTTCTTAAACGGATGCAATCATCACATAGATTTCCACAACAGAACATTTTCTCCTGTGGAACGAAAAAACGGTGTCGATAAACAAATAGGTTTTGAGCTTCCCGGACAAAATGCGTTTCCACTGTGACCTTTTTGCGGAACATCGCTTTTTTGGCACAGGCAGCTATGATAACAGACCCTTTGGCTTCCCACTCTGACACTTTTTCTGAGGAAACATGTACATAGAGAAAAGGTATTCCGGTGATGTTTTTTCGGAAGCACCCCTCCACCAGCTCATCTTCTTTCAATTCATTCAAAAAAGTGGACCAGATTTGCTCAAGTTCCATGGATGGTGTCCTCCTCTCCTATTTCATAAAGGAAAGTAACGAATTTTCACATATATTAGGGCGTTTTTGTATGTCATCTTCCATTCATCCGTGCTAAAATAATAAAAAGGTCGAAAGAATATGATAATATAGGAATAGTATATAGATATCGGCAAGCTAGAATGATAAAAGGGGCAAAAACATATGCTGACACAAAGACAAGGCATTGTAGTATGGCTACATTCGTTAAAGCAAGCAAAGCTGCTGCGACGTTATGGCAATGTCATTTATATATCAAAAAAATTGAAGTATGTGCTTTTCTACTGTAATAGTGAAGATACCGACACTCTGGTCGAAAAGCTGAACAAGCAATCCTATGTGAAGAAAGTGGAAGTATCCCACAAGCCTTCCATCAAAACCCATTACGAGAATTCCAGACCGGATAAGGCTAAGGAATATGATTATAAGATGGGACTATAAGAAAAAGCAGTACAAACTTTCGACATCAAGTTGTGTTTGTACTGCTTTTTGTCTTTAATTGCCTTATTCTACCTTGATTAAACACTTTTGAATCAGGGTGATCATTTATCTTAAAGGCGGAATATAATGGTTTAATCGCAATATTCCTATAATGTATTGATAGAATAGTGCCTTTTCTGCAAAGGTGGTGGAAGGCTTGATATCCATCTGTATGATTACCTTGTCCAGGCTTGCAGCCAATGCCTCAAATAATGCCGCGCGTTTATTTTGCAGATGGTTTGGATTGGGTATCCCTTCTAAACATATGTAAATGGCCTGAAAGTCTCCAGGGTTTGTCGGTTTCATGACGACCGCCAAAGAAGTGACCTTTTTTCCATTCTTTTCAGTGTGGAACATCATAAGATGCTGCAGCCGTTCCTTGTTGCACCTTCCCAATTCCAACAGCTCATAAATATCGGAATAACCTTCCCCTAATTCTATAAATCGTTGAATCATTTTTTTAAAACTCCTCTCCAAGAACATGTTCATTTAAACAACTATCATTATCCCGGTTTTACTTTAACACTTTCCGCATAAAAATAGAAGTACAGCCCAAAAGACCATTGAAAGGGAGGAAAGCTTATGTTATTGGTTTTCTTATGTTTATTGGGTATTTTACTTATTGTTTATGGAAAAGATCACTTCACCATCTCGAAATCTTCCCAAGAGAACCACCATATACCCTTAAAGGGCATTCTCGCCACGGGAATAGTATTCTATCTGCTGTCAAGAGGACTGATAGACGATGATCAGAAGGATCTGCTTGAATCGAAGACCTTGGATGAACTGGAAGGGTATATTCTAAGCAATAATATTTTAACTGAACAGGAATGGGCAAATGTATGCCTCACGGAGTTTGACTCCTGCACTTTAAGTGACTTTGACTTGGATATGCCGGTATTATAATAAAAAAAACCCTGCAAGGATACCCATGCAGGGTCCTTCCATTCCTTGAAAAATTTCAAGGTTAAGAAGGCAAAGGGAGAGGAGAAACCGGAGGAAGAACTTATGGGGAAACGTAAGTCTTCTCCGCGGTTGGCAACAACATCACACGAATAGATGTTGTTATAGGTAAGTATGAACCAAATAAAGGAAAGCTATACACGCAAGTTACAACTATCTTCCCTCCTGATAAATACTTTTGAATTTTATGTCGAATATGATAGGATATTGGTAATTGAGTTTATAGAATTAAAAGTAGTGGTGAGAAGATGAGAGTAGTGTCAGGCAAATTTAAAGGTAGACAGTTGAAAGCGGTACCAGGGATGAATACACGTCCCACGACCGATAAAGTAAAAGAATCAATTTTTAATATCATCGGACCATATTTTGACGGAGGTTCGGCATTAGATCTTTTTGGAGGCAGCGGCTCACTTGGAATCGAAGCACTCAGCCGGGGAATCGATAGAGTGATTTTCGTTGATAAAGATGGGAAAGCGATTCAGACAATTAAACAAAATGTTGAAACCTTTGAATTGGAGTCGCAGGTGGAAATCTATCGCAACGATGCAATGAGAGCATTGAATGCGTTGAATAAAAGGGAGATTTCATTTGATTTGATTTTATTGGATCCTCCATATAAGAGGCATCACCTGGAAGATCTTATACATAAAATAAATGATTTTAATTTACTGTCCGAAACGGGCCTTATCATGGCAGAGCATAGCAACGAGGTTGAATTGCCTATCATTCTTGGAAGCTTTAAACGGACAAGGCAGGAGCATTACGGGCTGACCGTGATTTCAGTATATAAATTTGCATCGGGTGAAGAAGGAGGAAATTAAGTTGGCAAGTATTGCAGTTTGTCCAGGTAGCTTTGATCCGGTTACCTTTGGTCATATGGATATAATCAAAAGAGCATCCAAGGTGTTTGATAAGGTATATGTTTGTGTCTTGAATAACACTTCCAAAAAGCCATTGTTTACTGTGGAAGAAAGGGTTGCGCTTCTACAGGAGGTCACAAACGAATTTGGAAATGTGGAAGTGGAAGAGTTCCATGGCTTATTGATCGATTACGCACGCAGCAAAAATGCAAGCTCCATTGTAAGGGGCTTAAGAGCGGTTTCCGACTTTGAATATGAGATGCAGATCACATCGATGAACAGGGTGCTGGACGAAAGTATTGAAACCTTGTTTATGATGACCAATAATCAATATTCCTTCTTGAGTTCAAGTATTGTAAAGGAAGTCGCAAAATACAGTGGTTCCGTTTCAGAACTGGTACCGCCGGTTGTAGAAGAAGCACTGAAAAAGAAATTCAAAAGTAATTAAGTCCTACATAGATAGAACCAGCACTTGGTAAACAGGGTGCTGGTTCTTTTATTTGGGTTATGAAGGAAAAAACGCAGGGATTCAGTCCATCATATTCTATGATTTTATGTCCTGGCTTCTTCGGATCAGTAAGATTATCAAATACCCCCATAGAACTGCCAAAGTAAATATCGGGCCATATATCTCCAAGCTTGAAAGCAGTTTTTCCCAGAAACCTGCGGGCAGATAAGGAGCAAAAACAGGAATATCCACGCTCGCATTTTCCAGTCCGTTCAATTTTTTATCAATCGGGTTCCAAAGAAGGAAAGTAATAAGTGCGGCAAAGCAACCATGCATGATTCTGGCCAAAAAGAAAGGCTTGAATCGGATATCGGATTCAGCAAGGATGCTTGCAACCTGGGCCTGGACGGACAGGCCACTGAAGGCGAGGAAAAAGCTTGTGATCATAATCTGATCCATCAGGGAAACATGCATCACTTCACTGGTTAATTTACCTCCTAAAGTGATTTCAAAAATACCGGATATCAGGGGTATGCTCAGTTCTGTTGAGATTTGGAATAGAGGCAGCAATAGCCCGAGCATACCTGCCAACAATGCAGTAATCCCAATAAGGGCAAGCATGCTGTTCAGAACGGAAAATAGAATGAGGAATCCACCAACCATCAACAAGGTTTGGACAGATGTCAGTACTGCATCTCCCAGGAGTTTTCCAAGAGGTTTTTGATTTTTAATGCGCGTTTGATGAAGCTCACTGAATGCTCTTCTCAAGGATATTTTCTTCACGGCAGAATGGCGTTCCGTTTTTTTACCTTTATAGTAAGGTCCATGAAAACGCATCACCAGCCCAACACATATGTTGCCAAGATAATGAGCTAAAGCAAGGATGATCCCCACCTTTGCATTATGGAAAAACCCTACTGCTATAGCGCCGAAAATGAAGAGCGGATTGGATGAATTCGTAAAAGAGACCAGCCTTTCCGCTTCATATGCAGTAATCTCGTTATCCTTCCTGAGTCTTACCGTGAGCTTTGCGCCGGAAGGGTACCCGGAGGCCATACCCATTGCCCAAACGAATCCTCCCACGCCAGGCACCCGAAACAATGGTCTCATCAACGGCTCCAGCAATACCCCAATAAAGGCGACCACCCCGAACCCTATTAACAGTTCGCTGATTATCAAAAAAGGCAGCAGGGAAGGAAAGACAATCTCCCACCACATTTTCAGGCCCCTTAAGCTTGCTTCAAAGGAAGCCTGAGGATTAAGTATAAGTGATAGTGCTAGTAGGGAAATAATAAAAGCAAAGAATAATGTTTTTATTTTTGAAAAGTTCACTTGTATAGCCTCCTACCTTTTGCCCGGCTCCGCTTTTCTTTGACTAGCTCCGCCGGCTAGCCCCTCGAGTCATAAGCCATGTTTCCTGCAGAGGTGAAACCCAACCTCCTCCGGAAACCTGTCTTATGCTTGTCGGGGCTGCCCAAGCCGGCTCCGCTTTTCTTTGTCTAGCTCCGCCGGCTAGCCCCTCGAGTCATAAGCCATGTTTCCTGCGGAGGTGAAACCCAACCTCCTCCGGAAACCTGTCTTATGCTTGTCGGGGCTCCCAAGCCGGCTCCGCTTTTCTTTTTAGTACAAGAATGATTGGGTTTTTGTTAGAATATTAATAATTACCTATGAATGGTGGGATGGTTTGTCCATCTTACCTTTCAATATACGAGGGAAGGGTAGGGATTTAGAACAAAAATTGACCCAAGTCTCTACTGTTTGCTCACCATATAAATAAAAGAAGCGTACAATGAATATGAAGAAAATAGCAGGTTTAATGGGCTTTTAGGTGGCTGTTAAAGCTTGGGGTGATGAATGTTGGAACCTAAAATTGGAGTCGCACTGGGGTCTGGTGGTGCAAGGGGTTTTGCCCATCTTGGTGTGCTGAAAGTGTTGCAGGATGAAAATATTCCTATTGACCTGATTGCCGGGAGCAGCATGGGGGCATTAGTCGGCAGCTTCTTTGCGATGGGGCATGATATGGATCGCCTATACAAAATTGCTACTGCATTCAAACGGAAGTATTATCTGGATTTTACGGTTCCGAAGATGGGCTTTATCAGTGGCAATCGAGTGAAGGATCTGTTCAGGATGTTTACCCAAAATAAAAATATTGAGGACCTGGCTATACCGCTTAGCATCGTTACGACAGATCTGGAGAAAGCCGAGAAGGTTGTTTTGACATCCGGATCCATTGCAGATGCTGTTAGAGCAAGCATTTCCATTCCAGGTATCTTTGTGCCTGAAAAGCTGAATGGGCGCCTCCTGGTGGATGGAGGAGTGGTTGACCGTGTACCTGTCAGTGTGGCAAAAGAGATGGGAGCGGACCTGGTAATAGCCATCGATGTCTCTCATGTGAAAACAAACGAACCGGTGGATTCGATCTTCGATGTTATTCTGCAGACCATTGATATCATGCAAAATGAACTGGTGAAGCGCAGTGAGCTGGAGTCTGATATTATGATACGCCCACCTGTCGCACACTACAGTTCACGTGCATTCACCAATATAGAAGAGATTATCCGGATAGGGGAAGAAGAGACAAAAAGACATATTCCTCTCATTCGGAAAAGGATTGAGGAGTGGAAGGGGAATCATCAGGATGAAGAGTAAAATGTATAGAAATTCCTTGATAATCGGGGTCATTATTGCTGTGGTATTGAATTTTGTCACATTGCCCTATTATGTAACCAGGCCAGGATCAGCAGAAGAGCTGGCACCACTGGTTTCTGTGGAAGGTGGAGATAAGGATGATGCGGGTCGCTTTATGCTGACTACGGTAAAAATGGGGAAAGCGAATGTCTTTACCTATGCCTTTGCAAAATTCAGCGATTACCAAAATATCTACCCGATCAATCAGATTCGCAGGGAAGATGAATCAGATGAGGAGTACTCCTATCGTCAGCTTCACATGATGGAAAACTCCAAAGAAACGGCCATCAAAGTTGCGTATGAGAAGGCAGGGAAGGAAGTAGAACTGATTTCAAGAGGTGTCTATGTGTTCTCGGTGCTTGAAGGAATGCCTGCAGAAGGCAATTTGAGGATAGGGGATAGAATCACACATATCAATGGGGAGGAAACTCCTACTTCAGAAATTTTCATGGAAAAGGTAAGTGGAAAAGAGATTGGCGAAACAATTGAAGTTACATACGAACGTAAGAAGAATGAGGAAACTACTAGTATCAAATTAGGTGAACATCAGGAAAAAGAAGGAAGTCCAGGGATAGGAATCAGTTTACTAACTGATTATGAGATTACAACCGATCCAGAAATCACTATCGATACAGCCCAAATCGGTGGTCCATCTGCTGGTCTGATGTTTACACTCGAAGTTTACAATCAACTAATGGAAGAAGACATATCAAAAGGCTATAATATTGCTGGAACTGGGGCCATCAACGAAAAAGGTGAAGTATTACGTATCGGGGGTATTTCACAAAAAATTGTCGCTGCCGATAACGCAGGTGTAGATATTTTCTTTGCTCCCAACGAAAATGGCGCTGAAAATTCCAATTACCAGGAAGCGCTGGTAGCTGCGAAAGACATCAAGACAAAAATGAAAATTGTTCCAGTAAATACCTTTGATGATGCAATCGCATATCTTAAAGAGCTTAATGAGAAATGAAATGAATAAAAAACCAGCGCCCACTAATAATGGTGGGCGCTGGTTTTTTAATTCAAGAATATATTTTTCTCTTCGTTATATCTTATTGGCGGCTTGGAGTACTCCAATTGCATCCACTCCCCACGGGCTGGTTCCGGGAACTTCATGGCATAAGTATTAGTCGCCCTGATATCCATATCAAGCATCACATTTTCCAAAGAAGAAACCTTGGATAGTAAAGGAAGGGTTGTGTCTTTTTTGATATGCTTCAAATAGCTTTGCCCTTTCTTTGACATCCCGAGCAATCGTATGTACTCACTCTTTTTGGTGGAAGTAATTCGCTGCATCGCATCTTTTTTGGTGTTTGTCAAAAGATGGGTACACATCCTTTGTAACCTCGTCCATGTATATCTCTTCGTTTTAAGCTTTGTCATGAACTCTTCAAAGGAATGGCTTTCTTTCATGGTCTGTTGTAGCCTGTGCTCAAGTCCCTCCTCCACCTCATAGATTGCAGCAAGCTCAGAAGGGGTACTGCAAAGAATCCGATACTTCAGAAGGTGAAAATAATCCTCCCAGCGATGGAATCCACCAGCCTGCCGTTGATAATGGGCAAGGAAATGGTAGGTACCTTCAGGAACATATTGTTGTACATTCTCAATCTGACCGCCATGATTAAACAGGGCCTTGCGGATACTTGTGGCACTCGCTATGGTGGAAGTGTTGAAATCCGGGTCATGATAGCCGGCATTCTTTCGTTCAATGGTGAATGCCTGCAGTGGGCTATTCTGGTCGCGAATGGCCTTTACATAGTGATAGCCCAGAATATTGTTTGGCTGAGTCAAATCAAGGACCATCTCATTTTTTGTAATCTCAGTAAATGCCATGGAAGACGCTTTCGGGAAACTGTAGCCCTCCTGACTGTATGTCTGCACAAGCAGATCATACTCCTGCTTTTTGGTTTCCATAATGGTCAAGGTTCGCTCGAAATCTCCGATATTTCCTTGCTCGCTTCCAAAACAGACAGTCTCACAATGCATGCCAGATAATATGGATATGGAACCGCTTGCAAAGACCTCCGCTTTTTGGGTGGCAAAAGCATAAGGCAATTCCACGACGATATCGATACCGTTGATAAGAGCCATTTTCGTTCTGGTCCATTTTGAAACGAGAGCCGGTTCCCCGCGCTGCAGAAACTGGCCGCTCATGACGGCGATGACAACATCAGCCCCGGTTGCTTTCTTGGATTGCTCCAGATGAAACTTATGTCCGTTGTGAAAAGGGTTGTATTCAACAATTACGCCTAAAGATTTCATTTTCAGACCCCTTATAGCAGACAAATATGAACATATTCACATTGTCTGATGGTAATATGATTTAACTGATTGTTTTTTTAGCTATTTTTGTTAAGTACTTGTTCAAATCATAGGATTATGTCTATAATTATAGTGTAAAGAAAAAATATTGACAAATATATCGGTGAAAGCTATAATTACTTTTGTTGCCTTGAGGTGAATATCTTGTTGAAATGGACATTATTCCAGTTAAATCAGTTACAACATAAAGGTTTAGAAATCGATGAAACAGTTGATGTAAGTGAAATTACGACTCATAGTGATATTCGATCTATTGAAGCCGTTCACGTAACTGGTAGAGCTGATTTAAGTTCGAAAAAAGCTACGTTTCATTTAACTGTGGAAGGTAGAATGGTTTTACCATGTTCACGTACATTGGTTGATGTGGACTATCCTTTTACGATAAAAACAACTGAAACTTATCTTTTTCAGCCTGCTGAGTATGAAAGTGATGAAGAAGAGCTGCACACGGTTGAAGGTGATGTGGTCGACTTAATGCCAATCATTAAGGAGGCAATCATTCTCGAAGTGCCCATGCAGATTTTCTCAGACTCTCCCGATCAGGAAGAGGCGGCTCCCCAATCCGGTAAAGACTGGGGCGTCATTACAGACGAGGATCAAGAGAAAAAGGTTGATCCAAGGCTTGCAGGACTGGCTAAGTTTTTTGAGAAAGACCAAGAGTAGAGATTACGTTTGTAATGGAAACTCGTTTTTAAGGAGGTGGGAAGAATGGCTGTACCTTTCAGAAGAACGTCTAAAACTGTAAAAAGAAAGCGTCGTACACACTTTAAACTACAAGTTCCTGGTATGGTAGAATGCCCAAGCTGCGGTGAACAGAAATTATCACACCGTGTATGCCCAGCATGTGGTACTTACAAAGGAAAAGAAGTAGTAAATAAATAATGAAAAAAGCACAGGGTCCGTCCCTTGTGCTTTTTTTATTTGCTTTCGTTTATAAGTGAATTTCTTATATAAAGCAATACAACCAATCGGAAATCAGTTAATATGAAATTAAAATCCAAAAAAGGAGCAGCTCAGCTATGCAAAAATCAAAAACTGTAACATACATAGATGAACATCAGTTATTCTGGTTCCAAATAAACCGCCCCGACAAAAGAAATGCGGTCGATTATGATGTGATGAATGAGCTGGAGCAGGCGTTAAAAGAAGTAGAAGGGAATCCGGCCATTAGAGCTTTCATTATTACAGGCGCAGGGGAGCATTCGTTCTGTTCCGGAGGCGACCTCTCCGTTTTTCATGCCCTGCACACAAAAGAAGAGGCTTACTCCATGCTTTCTAAAATGGGGGAAATACTATATAGCCTCATGACACTTCCTGTCCCCACTTATGCACTAATAAATGGCATAGCCATTGGAGGAGGCTGTGAAATTGCTTCTGCCTGTGATCAGAGGTGGGCATTGCCTCATGCCAAATTGGGGTTTGTACAAGGAAAGCTTGGAATTACAACGGGATGGGGAGGGGCGAGTATGCTATTTGAGAAAATCCCTTCACCTCAAGCTTTGCAAATGTTGAATTCCGCCACTATTTATCCAGCAGAGGTGGCAGAAAAACTCGGTTATGTTCAGAAAATAGTACCTTCTAATGAAACGCACACCCTGCATGAAGGCCTTGTACAATCTTCGGGAGTGCTAAGAAGCTATAAACAGGCACTGGTCAAAAAATGGGAGCAGACAAACCTGAAAGAGAGAATGCTAGCAGAAATAGAGCAATGTGCATATTTATGGGAACAGGATGAACATCACAACGCTGTGGCGAGGTTTCTTCAAAATAAGAAAAAATAAGGTGCCACTTCATTTTGGTGCTTCATTTAGTCTATCTTTTCTACTACACGCATATGTATAGGAATAAAAAAGTGTGTTAGGGGGATAGCGCCTATGTCTACTGTTCGTCAAGATGCATGGACTCAAGATGAAGATCTATTGTTGGCGGAAGTGGTGTTACGATATATAAGAGATGGTGGCACACAACTTACGGCCTTTGAGGAAGTCGGAAAAAAACTCTCTCGAACATCTGCCGCATGTGGCTTCAGGTGGAATTCATATGTCAGAAAGCAATATAAATCGGGAATCGAACTTGCAAAAAAGCAACGGAAAGAAATCAAAAGGGAACAAGCAGCAAAAATTCCCGATCCTGAAGTGACGGAATTTAACAGTATCAATGAAAAATTATATGCATCAGATAACCTTACCATTTCTGCTGTCATAAGCTATCTGAACCATTTGGAGCAATTGGAGAACGAGTACACGAAGCTAAAAGATGAAAACCTTCAGCTCAAAAGGAAGGTTGATAAGCTTGAAGGGGAAGTCCAGCTATTGGGGCAAGCGAAATTGGAGCTTGAAACATCGATGAATCTTGTCGAGGAAGACTATCGTGCCCTCATTGAAATAATGGAGCGCGCACGAAAGATGGTCGTGCTGCAGGATGATGAGAAGAATAAAAAGGTAAAGTTTCAAATGGATCGCAACGGCAATTTGGAAAGAGTGGAAAAGTAGGATTCTATTTTTGTGACCACCAATAACCCGGTGGTTTTTTTATTTGGCTTGAAACCACCTTCTTCCAGACAACAGACAATAGAGGTATAATAGAAGCATACAAAGAAAAGCGAGGTTTTCTTATGCCTAGCAAAAAGGAAAAGTATATTCAACCCGTTCTATTATTTGATGGAGTTTGCAATATGTGCAATTCCTTGGTTATTTTTGTAATCAGGAATGATAAAAAGGGAAGATTCAAATTTGCATCCCTGCAATCCGAGCAAGGTCAACAGCTATTAAAAAGCTTTTCCCTTTCTACAAATGAATTCGATACTTTCTATTTCATCCAAGGTGAAAGATACTACACGAAATCATCGGCTGGGTTAAATGTACTTAAAGGATTGGATGGGCCATGGAAGCTTCTTTATCCTCTTATTTTAGTGCCTAAGCCCCTTAGAGATTCCATATATAGCTTTGTGGCTAAGAATCGCTACAAATGGTTCGGTAAGAAGGAAGCGTGCATGCTGCCAAGCCCCGAGATGAAAAAACGTTTTCTATAGAAAAAAGAATTCCTAGTAAACCAAGGGCTCGTAAACGACTAAAATAATAAAGGGAAATTGCAGCGATGCAATTTCCCTTTGTTTTATTCTGCAGTATCAAGCGTTCCGGATTGGGTCCTTTCCTGGGCGGATACCCCTTTTGGATACCATACTAGTGGATTTTCACCCAAATCGCGCTCCACGTCATAGTTAACGGAAGTGAAGCCCATTCGATTCCAGAAGTCCGCTGATTTTACACGTGGATTTGTTTTGATCGGTAAACCGAAGCCCTTAGCAAATTCAACGAGTTCTTTGCCGAAGCCTTTTCTCTGATAGGCAGACAATACTTCCAGTTTCCATAGCTCCAGATAGTCCTGAGCTGGTTCAAAGTATTTATCCAATTCCTTGGAAACTCTGTATAGGCTCATTCGGGCTACTAATTTTTCCCCAAAATAAATTCCGTAGAAAGGGGATTCGCTGTCATTTTCAATCATATTTGCCTGAAGGTCTTCTAGCATGGAAAGCTCCTGAATTCCATATTCCCTGAACTGCTTGAATTCTTCTAGTGTTTTATAGTTGATCGATAGTTTTTTTACAGTCATGCGTTTTTCCCCCTCAAGTCTCTCTGGTCAGCCAACTGATAAAGCGCTTTCCTTTTATCTTATTAATCGGAAAGCATATATTTAATATTAATTATATAACAAAATAACAAAAAATTCTGCAATAATTTTAGAAAGCGTTTGCAATTTTAGAAGGAAATGAAGGGATTATGTAGAATTAGTAGTATGTTAGAGGATTTTTTGCTTAGTACTTAGGTAATTTCTAGTGAAGGGAGACAGCTCTATGCAAAAGATACTTATTGCCAATCGGGGAGAAATAGCGGAACGGATCATCCGCACATGCAATCGGTTGGGTATTGAAACTGTTGCAGTTTATTCAGAGGCTGATAAAGACTTGCCTTACGTCCATTCAGCAACTATTGCAAGACATATAGGAGAAGCCCCACCTCAGAAATCCTATTTGAATGTGGACCTTTTGATTGAAATTGCAAAAGAAGAAAACGTGGATGCCGTACATCCGGGATATGGATTTTTATCGGAAAACGGAGAATTCAGTGAGAGGCTTCAAGAGTCAGGGCTGATATTTATCGGTCCGTCTGTCGATGTTATCAAACTGATGGGGGATAAGCTTTCGTCAAGAAGGACCATGATCGAAGCTGGCGTTCCTGTTGTCCCTGGATCAGAACATCCGGTGGAAAGCCTCGAAGCAGCTTGTAAGCTTGCTGCTGAGATTGGTTACCCCGTTATGCTGAAAGCGAGTGGAGGCGGTGGAGGCATCGGGATGCACCGATGTGAAAATCAACAGGATATAGAGAGCACATTTGAACAGACAAAGAAAAGAGCTAAAGCATATTTCAAGAATGAAGATATGTTTATTGAAAAATACGTTGGAAACGCGAGACACATTGAAGTGCAAGTATTCGGTGACAGTCACGGAAATATTGTACATATGTATGAAAGAAATTGCTCTGTTCAGCGCCGAAATCAAAAAGTGATCGAAGAGGCGCAAAGTCCTGCAATCAGTGAGAACGCAAGGATGAAGATTTGTGAAGCGGCTGTCCTTGCTGCTAAGCAAGTCAACTACTGCAATGCAGGTACAGTGGAATTCATTATGGATGACAAGGAGAATTTCTATTTCCTTGAAATGAATACAAGACTACAGGTGGAACATCCGATCACTGAATCCATTACCGGACTTGACCTTGTTGAGTGGCAGCTTCTTGTTGCTGCAGGAAATCCCCTCCCATTAATGCAGGATGAGATCACAAGTCAAGGACATGCCATCGAATTCAGGGTATATGCCGAAGACCCGGTTACATTCTTTCCGTCGCCCGGACTGATTACAAAATGGCACATGCCGCTGCAAGAAGGAATTAGAATCGATAGTGGATATGGTCCGGACCTGAAAGTTACACCATTCTATGATCCTATGATAGCCAAAATTATCATAAGTGCACAAACTCGCAAAGAAACAATCGATCGTGCCAGAGAGTATCTGGATCAAGTGGAAGTGGAAGGGATAAAGACCAATCTGCCGTTTTTAAGGCATGCGCTACAAATAGATGAATTCATTAAAGGGGATTACCATACCGGCTTTATTCAGTCCATGAAGCCGATAACAAACTGATGTTTGCACATACACCATGAATCATAGGAGGAAATCATAATGAAAAAAATTGAAGCATCAATGGCAGGAACTATTTGGAAAATATTAGTTGAAGCAGGAGACGAAGTCACGGCAGGACAGACGGTTATCATCTTGGAAAGCATGAAAATGGAAATTCCTCTCGAAGCAGCTGTTGATGGAAAGGTATCATCCATCAATGCTGCAGAGGGTGACTTTGTAAATGACGGAGATGTACTTCTCGAACTGGAATAGCCGATAAGGTCAACTAAGAGGCAGAATGGAGGGGTCAGAATGATTAAAACAAGTGATCTGGATCAACAGTTTCAGGAAAACGTAGATAAGATTAAACGTGGTGGAAGTGAAAAATACCATGAAAAGCTGAAAGAGCAGAACAAACTGTTCGTAAGGGACCGTTTGGGGCTGTTATTTGATAATGGTCAATATGAAGAAGATGGGATCTTTGCAAACAATCAAGCAGAGGGACTTCCTGCAGATGGTGTCGTAACGGCAATTGGGAAAATTCATGGTCAGACTGTCTGTGTCATGGCAAACGACTCAACCGTAAAAGCGGGTTCCTGGGGAGCAAGGACAGTGGAAAAGATTATCAGAATCCAGGAAACAGCGGAAAAACTGATGGTTCCAATCCTTTATCTTGTTGACTCTGCGGGAGCGAGAATAACCGATCAGCTGGATATGTTTCCAAATAGACGTGGTGCAGGAAAAATCTTTTACAATCAAGTTAAGCTCTCCGGGATGGTACCGCAAGTATGTCTATTGTTTGGGCCATCCGCAGCAGGTGGAGCCTATATTCCGGCTTTTTGTGACATTGTGGTAATGGTGGACGGTAATGCATCCATGTACTTGGGATCACCAAGAATGGCCGAAAAGGTTATAGGGGAGAAGGTCACCCTTGAGGAAATGGGCGGAGCAAGAATGCATTGTTCTGTGAGTGGATGCGGCGATGTGCTTGCCTCTACTGAAGAGGAAGCAATCAGCCTTGCACGTCAATATATGACCTATTTTCCGAGCAGTTACCAAACCAAAACTGCCGAGGTTGATCCGGTAACTCCGAAAGAGGGGAGAAACCTGGCTGACATCATTCCTGTCAACCAGAATGCTCCTTTTGATATGTATGAGGCAATTGATCAGTTGATTGATGAAGGCAGTTTTTTTGAAATAAAGAAACTTTTTGCCCCAGAACTTATCACCGGCTTAGCGAGAATAGATGGCAAGGTGGTAGGAATCATCGCCAACCAGCCAAAAGTGAAAGGTGGAGTCCTTTTTGTAGATTCTGCAGATAAGGGAGCAAAGTTTATCCAGCTTTGTGATGCTTATCATATTCCATTACTTTTCCTCGCTGATGTTCCAGGATTTATGATCGGTACGAAAGTGGAACGGGCGGGTATTATCCGCCACGGCGCAAAATTAATAGCAGCAATGAGCTCCGCAACTGTTCCGAAAATCTCGGTTGTGGTTAGAAAAGCATATGGAGCAGGTCTGTATGCGATGGCTGGTCCGGCCTTTGAACCGGATTGCTGCATTGCGCTTCCTACTGCCCAAATTGCCGTTATGGGACCGGAAGCGGCGGTTAATGCTGTCTATTCCAATAAAATAAATGAGATTGAAGATCCAAAAGAGCGAATGGCATATGTGCAGGAAAAACACCAGGAATATAAAGAGCACATTGATATCTATAAGCTGGCATCTGAACTGATTGTCGATACAATAGTTCCGGCCAAAGACCTTCGAAATGTATTAATAAGCCGCTTCCATTATTATTCAAGTAAGCAAATGAATTTTAGTCACCGCAAACATCCGGTATATCCTGTATAATTTTCAGAGAGGGCCTACTCATTTGAACGTGAGTAAGCCCTCTCTTTTTTTACGACATTTTTAAAGATTTATCGTTAATTTCCTGTAGATTATCCTTCATATATTGGTACAATAAGAAGAAATAGGTAAAAAGATGGAGGGGCATGATGAACATTGGAATTATTGGAGCTGGTGCGATAGGTCTGTTATATGCGTATCAATTTTCAGCTCTATTTCCTGTCACGCTCTACACAAGACGTCCGGAACAGTGTAAGGAGCTGAAAGACAAGGGAATAACCCTGATGGAGAAAAATCTCCCTGTCGGTAATAGAAGGGTAACGGTAAAGAAACTTTCTGAGGAATCAAAGCTTGAAGAGGAAATAATCATTGTGGCCGTTAAGCAATATGCACTACAAGATATTATGCCGTATTTACTGAAATTGAATAAAGATCAATGTGTGCTTTTCCTTCAGAATGGGATGGCTCATGTGAAGCAGGCGGAAAAAATAGAAAATACTCACCTTTTAATCGGCGTAGTGGAGCATGGTGTAAAAAAGCAGGATGACGTAACGGTCAATTGGACAGGTAAAGGGTTGACAAAAGTTGCACCATTTCGAAGTGATTCCTCTCACTTCCGCTTTCTGAATATGTGGGGAAAAGATTTATCCGAGAGCTTTCGACTACAAATAAGTGATAGCTATCAAAACATACTCGTGGAGAAATTGGTGGTAAATGCCATAATCAATCCGCTGACAACTCTATATCGCGTAAAAAATGGTCAACTTGTACATAATCGCTTCTACAAAGAAACCATGTTTGCCCTGTACAGGGAAATATCGTTTTTAATAGAAATAGAGGGAAGAGAAAAGATGTGGGATCATGTTTTGAACATATGCAGCAATACAGCGGAAAATCGGTCTTCCATGCAGCGGGATATCGAACTTGGGAGACGGACCGAGGTGGATGCGATATTAGGATATCTCATCTTTTTAGCTGAAGAACAAGGAAAAAAAGTGCCTCTTACAGAATTTATTTATAGGAGCATCAAAGGATTGGAAGAGGATAATCTGGATGAAAAACAATGATGGTCTAAAAGCCATTCTGTAAACAATATGGTTCGAGGAAGTGAGGTAGAGAGCGATGTCCAATATCATTACTGTCTTTTTTGCAACAATCGTTACGGCCCCTATAATTGCCTTGTTTCTTTTTTATGTATTTGCAAGGTATTTCACGAAGAATAATAAAAGGTCCTTTCATGCTGCCGTAGATTCCTCCACCTTATTTTTTATTCTTGCCGTCCATTTCCTGGTTGTCATCATATGGGAGCGGTCCTATTTATGGATTATCATGATGGTTCTAGTATCGATTGCCATGATCATGGTTATTACGCATTATAAAATCAAGCAGGAAATACAATTCAAGAAAGTGTTCAAAGGATTTTGGCGCTTCAATTTTCTCTTGTTTTTCTTTGCCTATTTCTGTCTGGCCTTGTTTGGTGTAATAAAAAGAATATATGAAACTTTCGCATGAATTTTTTGAAGCAATTTTTTTTGATTCGAAACAAATCAATGCTATACTCATGGAGATATGGATATTGATCGATTAGAAAGGACGTACTTTATGAATATAGTAGAACTGGCGCTTCCTACTATCAATAAGTTCGCATCAGCTTATTTATCAGAAGAGGAAAGCTTACATCGTTTTTTTACATATAATCCGTTTTCAGCAAATTCATTTGAAGACAGAAAAAATGCTCTCAAAGATCGTACCTACCTAAGAGAGGAAATTGCTGATCATTTATTAAGCTATAATACTAACTACCATGCCGATGAAAAAACCTTACATAATATTGAAAGACTGCGGTCTGAAGAATCAATGGTCGTAATCGCTGGGCAGCAGGCCGGATTATTGACAGGCCCCGTGTATACAATCTCCAAGATTATCAGCATCATTAAACTTGCCCAAGAGCAGGAAAAGAAGCTAGGAGTACCTGTGTTGCCGGTCTTTTGGATTGCTGGGGAGGATCATGACTACAATGAAATCAATCATGTGAATATCCCGGCAGACAATTCTGTTGAAAAGATTTCCCTACCAATGAAGTCAGCTGGAAAGAAAATGGTTTCTGAGCTTGAGCTTGATAAGACAAAACTTAGGGAATGGATGCTCAAAATTGTCAATTCCTTTGGGGAAACGGCTTTTACGAATGATATAAAAGCGCTTTTGGAAAGGTCCTTGCAATCTGCAGATAATATTGTCGATTTCTTCGCTGAGCTAATTGCCACTCTTTTCAAGGGAACTGGTTTGATACTTGTTAATGCATCAAACCCTGATCTCAGAAAAATAGAGGTTCCATTCTTTCAGCGTATCATCAACAACCATAAAAGTATTACTTCAGAAGTAATATCAGCTCAAGCTGATCTAGAAAGAATCGGGTACAATCAGATGCTTGAGGTTCAGGAAAACTCCATGAATATCTTCTTTCATATACAAGGGGAACGGGAATTGCTGTATTGGGATGAGGAATCACAGACAGCCTGTACAAAAGATGGGAAAACAGCGCTGACATGGGTACAGCTCAATAAAAAAATCCAATCCAATCCCCACCACTTTTCAAACAATGTGGTAACACGTCCAATGATGCAGGAACTGCTTTTTCCGACTCTTGCCTTCATCGGTGGTCCTGGAGAAATCAGCTATTGGGCAGAATTGAAAGGGGCTTTCGAAGCGCTAGATCTTGAAATGCCGCCTGTTGTACCGCGTATCGGATTGACAATTGTGGAGCGACATATTGAATCCACAGTCAACGAACTGGGTGAAAGCATGGAAGACATTTTGACCTATGGCTTGGAGGAGAAAAGGCAGGCTTGGTTAAGAAATCAGGAGCTGGCGGCACTTGAGAGTCGCCTAGACTCCTACCAGAAGGAATATGAGCAGGTTCACTATAAATTCAGGGAAGTTGGCAAGGATGTTCTGCCACATCTGGAGTCCATGTTTGAAAAAAATTGGAACTTGATTGACAGGCAATTCTCCTATATGAAACGGCTGATGGAAAGGTCTTCCTATGAGAAACATGCAAATGTCATGAAAAAGTACCATCGTGCTGAGCTTTCCCTCGTTCCGAATTCACTGCCACAAGAGAGGGTATGGAATATATACTACTATTTGAATCAATACGGTACCGACCTCGTACAACGGATCTGTGAATTACCGCTGGAGCATAATGGAAAACATAAACTGATTTATATCTGATAAAAGCTAAGAAAAAAGCAACCAATTCCGGTTGCTTTTTTTGTTTTTATTTTCTGACAATTCACTAAGGGAAAATGGGTCGTAAACATAAAATTGATGAAGAATGATAGCATATCATGTTTTTGCGAAGTCAAATTCAGTCAAGTTCATCCTTCATTCATCCTTTTGTCAAAAAATGTTGTAAAAAGATGAAAAACGAAAAAATTTTAGGCTTAAAGGATTTTCTTTTAGGGAAGAGAATAGTACAATAAAGTAAGTGGAGATAAGTGGGGGATTGTGGTGTAAAGTAGAGGGAAGGTGGGGAAGCCGAATGTTCATGGGGGAATATCATCATACTATTGATATAAAAGGGCGTATGATTGTTCCGGCTAAATTCCGTGATCACTTAGGCGAAGCCTTTGTTCTTACAAGAGGACTTGATAAATGTCTTTTTGGATACCCGCTCTCCGAATGGAAAACTGTCGAGGATAAATTGAAACAGTTGCCACTTACAAAAAAGGATGCACGTGCCTTTACACGATTTTTCTTTTCCGGAGCAACAGAATGTGAACTCGATAAGCAAGGAAGAGTGAACATCGCATCTCCACTTGTGCAATATGCCCAATTGGAAAAAGAATGTGTCGTAATCGGTGTATCCAACAGAATAGAAATTTGGAGCAAAGAGAACTGGAATTCATTTGTGGAAGACTCGGAAGATTCCTTCGCAGAAATTGCAGAAAACCTCGTAGACTTTGACTTATAAAAGGGATATATTACAAAGCATCAGAAAGAGCAGCTTGGATAAAAGCCCTAAACCGTGGAAAAATATTAGGGAATGAAGCACACTAACCAGATGGAAACAGCTATGAGCTAGAAAGGCGGTGGAAGATGTTTCACCATGTAACAGTACTTTTGAATGAAGCAGTGGAAGGTCTTAACATTAAAGAAGATGGTATTTATGTCGATTGCACGCTTGGTGGGGCAGGACATAGCTCTGAAATTGTTAAAAGGCTTTCAGAAAAAGGAAGGCTGGTTGCATTTGATCAGGATGATAGTGCCCTTGAGCACGCGAAGCACGTTTTACATAACTACCTGGATCGTGTCATCTTCATCAAAAGCAATTTTAAATTCCTGAAAGAAAAATTGTATGAGCAGGGAATCACCAAAGTAGATGGCGTATTATTCGATTTAGGTGTTTCCTCTCCACAGCTGGATACACCTGAAAGAGGCTTCAGCTACCACCATGAGGCCCCGCTTGACATGAGGATGGATAAGGATAGTCCCCTGAGCGCCTATGATGTAGTGAATGAATGGCCATATGAAAAACTAGTCCGTATTTTCTTTCAATATGGAGAAGAGAAATTTTCCAAGCAGATTGCGAGGAAAATCGAAGAGTACCGCAAGCATAAACCGGTAGAAACTACATTGGAGCTTGTTGAAATCATTAAAGATGGCATTCCTGCACCTGCAAGGAGAACTGGAGGACACCCTGCAAAGCGAGTATTCCAGGCGATCCGCATCGCTGTAAATGATGAACTGGGAGTTTTTGAGGATGCAATCCACCAAGCTATAGATGTGCTGAAGCCCGGTGGAAGAGTCAGTGTCATCACCTTCCATTCACTTGAGGACAGAATGTGCAAAGTGGCTTTCAAGGAAAAAAGTCAACTGCCGCAATTACCTCCTGGACTGCCGATCATTCCGGAAGAATTTGAACCTGTACTAAAGCTGGTTACTAGAAAGCCCATTTTACCTGGTGAAGATGAACTTGAGGCTAACAATCGTGCCAGATCTGCAAAACTAAGAGTTGCCGAAAAAGTTAAAGACTAATGAGATACAGATAAAAAACTAATGATTTGGGGGAAGGGAAATGAGTAACTTAGCTCATAAAATTCAGAGACAACACGAAGAGCGACAGCAGCAAGCTCCGAAAAAGAATCTAGTAGTCAAAAAACGTGCCAAGATCACCCTAGGGGAAAAAGTTTTGGGCTATATGTTCATTGGACTGCTGGCTTTTGGATCTATTCATATCATTTCAAACAACAATACGATCTATCAGGTTAACAGCGAGATTCAAACACTTGAAGGTACAGTAGCCACCCAAATCAATAAAAACCGTGAATTGGAGCTGCAGGTGGCAGAGGAAAGCAGCTATGAGCGCATTCTGGAAAAAGCAAAGAATCTTGGGCTTTCATTAAACGAAAATAACGTGAAGAATGTTCGGGACTAAATGCTATGCAAAATATTGTTCATAAAAAGAGAATTCATTTAGGAGCCGCATTTTTACTTGTAATATTTGCGTTGCTCTTTTTTCTATTAATCGGACGCTTTCTATACCTGCAGGCTACAGGTGAAGTAAAGGGCCATAACATGTCTGCCGAGGCGGCAAAATACTATAATGTAGATAAGAACATCCAGGCTGACAGAGGGACTATCTTTGATAGAAGTGGAAATCCGATCGCAGAAGATACACCATCCTTCAACCTCGTTGCAGTATTGGATGAATCTCTTTCAACCGAAAAGATTAAACGTCATGTCGTAGATCCAAAAGAAACGGCAAGCAAGCTTGCACCACTGCTTGAAGCGGATGAAAGCGAGATTCTTGAGAAATTGGAGCAGGATAGGAAACAGGTTGAGTTCGGGGCAATCGGGCGCGACATCTCACCTTCAGTCAAGAATAAAATAGAAGAGCTGGAGCTTCCCGGAATAGCATTTATAGAAGGAAAGAAACGTTACTACTGGAACGGTGTGTTTGCAAGCCATGTTGTAGGTTTTGCAAGGCCGGATGAAAATGGCCAGGTAAAAGGTGCAATTGGATTGGAGAAAATGCTGGAAGAAGAATTGAAAGAACAAGACGGCAACTACACAATCAAAACAGATAATAAAGGCACCATTTTACCGAAAGATGCCAATGTTTCCTTTGTGCCGGCAATAAACGGAAAGAATGTACACCTGACTCTGGACAAGACGATTCAGACGTTTCTTGAGGAAGCGATGAATGAAGTGGAAGAAAAATATGAGCCGGAGAAAATAATGGCCATAGTTGCCGACCCTAAAACCGGGCAGATATTGGCGATGGGCTCTAGGCCGACCTTTGATTTAAACACTCGCGCAGGACTTACGGACAATTGGAATAACGATGCCATTTCCTACCGTTATGAACCTGGTTCCACGATGAAGATCTTCTCCTTGGCTGCCGCAATCGAAGAAGGCGTCTATAACGGTTCAGAGCTTTATGAATCGGGTACGTACATGCTGCCAAAAGATCCGATTCCGGTAAGAGATCATAATGGTGGAGTAGGCTGGGGTACGATTACCTTTGATGAGGGTGTCCAACGCTCCTCCAACGTTGCCTTTGCTTTGCTGGCGGATAAAATGGGAACAGATACACTCTTGGAATATATTAAAGCGTTCGGTATGGACAAACCGACAGGGATTGACCTACCGGATGAAACCACAAGTAACATAAACTATCATTATAACCGTGACCGTATTTCCACCGCTTTCGGACAAGCATCAGCTTTTACACCAATTCAGCAGATTCAAGCTGCAACAGCGATAGCGAATGATGGGAAAATGATGCAGCCATACGTGATTGACAAAATCGTCGACCCAAATACGAATGAAGTGGTTCTGCAAAATAAGCCAAAGCAAAAAGGCGAGCCAATCTCAAAAGAAACTGCCAATAAAGTACTCTCTGTCCTTGAATCGGTTGTAAGTGCTGAAAATGGAACTGGCCGTCCCTATGCGATTGACGGTTACAGTGTCGCAGCCAAGACTGGAACAGCCCAGATGCCTGGTCCTGACGGAAAGTATCTGTATGGACATGGGGAATACATCTATAGCATAACAGGTATGGCACCAGCGGATAATCCCGAGATTCTCATGTATGTTGCGGTGCAAAAGCCGAAAATTGAGAAGCATGAAAATGGAGCTGGTCCGGTGTCCGGAATATTCAATAACGTGATGAGAAGAAGCTTGCAGTATTTGAGTATACAGCCTGACGAGAAGGTGCAAAGTGCTCCTAAGAAAAAGCAGACAGGCCTCAAGGTGCCAGATCTGGTTGGTGGAAGTGTTAAAAATGCCGTCAACGGAAGTCAGGATGCCGAATCGCCGGAATATGTCGTGCTTGGGAATGGATCTAAGGTACTCAAGCAGATTCCGGAAGCAGGCCAATCGGTAATTAAAGCTGAACGAGTTCTTCTTCTTACGGAAAAAGAACCACCTATGCCGGATATGACAGGGTGGAGCCTGAGAGATGTCAGGAAACTGACGAATCTGTTGGGAATTAAACCGAATATCGTCGGCAACGGCTATGTTCACAAGCAGAATATTGCTCCTGGAACAGTTCTGAAAAGTGGTGATCATCTCATCATTGAATTGAAATCCAACAGGCCTCTTCCTGAAAGTGAAAATGAGGAGGAAGAGGAAGAAAGGGACGCAGTGAGCTGAGTTGGAAAAAAGGCTATAGGGCAGGGAGGAACCTCTCCGCTCTATAGCCTTTTTTCTGTGTATCAACTATTAATTGATAGCGCGTTCTGTATTCTTCGTAGCCCATCATGTTCTATCCCCCATGGTACAAGCATATATTACAACGAATATTAAAGGAGGTTCATGTGTTATGCGAGTATCTCATGTTACGGTACGGAGAAGATTGACTGTGGTATTACTGGTAGGCATCCTTCTATTTACAATCATCGATCTGCGCTTAGGCTATGTACAATTTGCTCTAGGAAATATGTTGACGGACCGTGCCAAGGACTCTTGGAGCCGTAACATCCCTTTTGAACCGGAGCGGGGCGATATTCTGGATCGAAACGGAGTACCTTTAGCCACAAATATGAGTGCACCTTCTGTGTTGGTGGTACCAAGACAAATTCAGGATCCAAATCAAACAGCTGAAAAATTGGCAGCTGTCTTAAATATGTCCAAAGAGAAGTTGTACAAGCAGATAACTAAAAACTCTTCCATGGAAAGAATCAATCCCGAAGGAAGGAAAATTTCTCACGAAAAGGCAAAGGAAGTTCGTGCATTGGATCTTAAAGGTGTGTATATTGCCGAAGATTCCAAAAGACATTATCCTTTTGGCAGTTACCTCTCTCATGTCCTTGGGTTTGCCGGGATCGACAATCAGGGATTGATGGGATTGGAGTTGTATTATGATGAACAACTCAAAGGGAATAAAGGGCATGTTCAGTTCTATTCGGATGCTAAAGGCCGGAGAATGCCTGATATTCCAGATGATTATGTAGCTCCTGTGGACGGCCTTGACCTCAGGCTAACGATAGATTCCAAAGTGCAGACCATTATGGAGAATCAACTGAATCTTGCCTATGAACAATATAATCCTGATGGAATCATTGCCATAGCGATGGACCCAAACACTGGCGAAATACTGGCTATGTCGAGCAGGCCCGATTTTGATCCTGCCGAGTTCCAAAAGGTCCCGCCAGAGATCTACAATCGAAATCTGCCTGTTTGGAGTACGTATGAGCCAGGATCAACATTCAAAATAATTACACTGGCTGCAGCTTTGGAAGAAAATAAAGTAAACTTGACAAAAGACACCTTCCATGATGACGGGGCTGCCGAGGTTGCAGGTGCGAGACTTCGCTGTTGGAAAAAGGGCGGACATGGCCATCAGACTTTTTTGGAAGTTGTCCAAAATTCCTGTAACCCAGGATTTGTAGAATTGGGACAACGCCTTGGTACAGATACATTATTTGATTACATTAAATCATTCGGATTTGGGGAGAAAACCGGAATTGACCTTCAAGGTGAGGGGAAAGGGATTCTCTTTAAGCCAGAACGTATAGGACCAGTAGAACTTGCGACCACCGCATTTGGCCAGGGTGTTTCCGTGACACCGATCCAGCAGGTAGCGGCAGTGTCTGCAGCAATAAATGGTGGCATACTCTATACCCCTTACATTGCGAAGGAGTTTATCGACCCGGTATCAGGTGACGTTGTTTCAAGGAACACACCTGTAGAAAAGAGAAGGGTCATTTCGGAAGAAACCTCCAACCAAGTTCGATATGCATTGGAAAGTGTTGTTGCACAAGGCACAGGAAGGAATGCATTTGTGGAAGGGTACCGGGTGGGAGGAAAAACAGGAACCGCACAAAAAGTACTGAACGGCCGTTATATGGAAAACAATCATATCGTCTCCTTTATTGGATTCGCTCCTGCAGACGACCCGCAGATTGTTGTCTATCTTGCAATTGATAATCCAAAAGGCACTGTTCAGTTCGGTGGAGTAGTAGCAGCACCAGTCGTCGGGAATATAATGGAGGAAAGCCTAAGCGCGCTTGGTGTGGAGAAGAGAAAAGGACAAATAGAAAAGGAACTGCAATGGCCGGATGTCCCTCTGGTAGAAGTGCCGGATCTGAAAGGCATGTCCAAAAAAGAATTAGTTCAGCAGCTGATCACGCTGAAGCTTGATATCAGTGGGGACGGAGACGTAGTAGTGGAACAGGCACCAAAACCAGGAACAAAAGTCAAAGAAGGATCCACAATTCGAGTATACATGTCCGGTTCCAATAAAACTGATAAAGACTAAGGCTCCGAGAATAAATAGGTTGAATTCTTTTGCCTAGCTGCTGATTGGAGCAATAGGCGAAGACTCCTCGAAAATGCGAGCATTTTCTTCGTGCGATGTATCGCTGCCGCAGCCTTCCTTGTCCTGCGGGAAGCGGCGTTCGGTGGAGACCCCACAGGCAAAGCCGAGGAGGCTCACGCTAGCCCCTTGGGTCGCTGCGCCTAGTGCGGAAATCTGCAGCGGTGTTAAACAGGCCAAGACTAAAAAACCAAGGGCCCTGAAGCGGGCTCTTGGTTTAATTTCCCTAAATAGGATAGAATGGAGATAGGATGAAAATTCTACCTGTCAATTAACAATCTAACCTACACTTTCAAGCGTCCTTGAGCAATTCCAAGTAGAGGGGAATGATTCCTATGATGCTTCAAGACTTAATTCAATATTTACACCGATATCAGGTATCTTCTGCTTTAAATCCAGCAATAGATTCGATTGTGATGGATTCCCGGTTGGCAAGGAAGGGGAGTTTATTTTTTTGCATTAAGGGGTATACGGTAGATGGTCATATCTATGCAGAAGAAGCGATCAGAAATGGTGCGGTCGCCATTATTTCCGAAAAAGTGCTGGATGTGCCTGTACCTGTAATAGTAGTTCCGGATTCCAAAAGGGCAATGGCAATTTTAGCTGATGTTTTTTATGGTCAGCCTACACACAAATTGCATCTCATCGGAATTACGGGAACCAATGGGAAAACTACGACTACTCATATCATCGAATCCATATTCCAAAAACATCGGCAGAAAACAGGGATGATTGGCACCATCAATATGAAAATCGGTAATAGGTCCTTTCCTGTGAAAAATACGACACCAGATGCGCTGACACTTCAGGAATCTTTTCATCAAATGGTGAATAATGAAGTTCAGACCGTTGTGATGGAGGTTTCTTCCCATGCCCTGCATATGGGCAGGGTCTATGGATGTGATTTTGATGTAGCGGTATTTACGAATCTGACTCAAGACCATCTTGATTATCACAAAACGATGGAAGAATACCAGTTTGCCAAATCTCTGCTATTTTCCTCCCTAGGGAATGCCTATAATCTACAAAAACCCAAATTCGCCGTATTGAATGCTGATGACGAGGCAAGTGAGTGTTTCGCCCGATCAACAGCCGCCCAGGTAATTACGTATGGAATTAAAAAGAACAGTGATATTATGGCTTCCAATATTAAAATATCAGGGAAAGGTACCAAGTTTGACTTAGTATACGACAACAGGGTGGTTCCTATTCACTTGCAATTGGTGGGACAGTTCAGTGTCTACAACGTATTGGCTGCAATTGCCGCTTCTTATGTTTCAGATATTCCAATGGAGACGATTATTAAGGTTGTAGAGGAGATGAAGGGAGTCCCTGGCAGGTTCGAGGTAATCGAGGAAGGACAGGACTATACTGTGATAGTGGATTATGCACATACCCCTGACAGCCTGGAAAATGTATTAAAGACAGCAAAGCAATTATCCGATAAAAACATAATCTGTGTGGTGGGATGTGGCGGTGACCGTGACCGTTCAAAAAGGCCCTTAATGGCGAAAGCGGCAATAAGCCATGCGCAAAAAGTGATATTCACACTTGATAATCCACGTACTGAAAATCCTGCACAGATCTTTAAGGATATGGAGGCAGGGTTAGAAGGTCAGTCATATGAAATTATTGAGGATCGGAGAATGGCCATATCAAAAGCAGTGAACGAGGCAAGTTCAGGAGATGTCATTTTGATTGCTGGAAAGGGGCATGAAACTTATCAGCTGATTGGTGACAAAGTGCTGGAATTTGATGATAGAAAAGTGGCTCGGGAAGCCATACATGACCGAGGTCTATCATAGACTATGTAGGGTATGGAAAAATACACTAATCAGCCTTTCAAAATATCCATGCTAAAAGTCACTGGTAATCCCATAAAATGACCAGAAATTAAAGAAAAAGGTTCAATTCCTAAAGAAAAAGTAAAAACATGAAAAAAAGTATTTGCAGAAGAGGGAAAAACAGATAAAATTTAGTTTTGGTACATCTAATCTCTTTTTTGAATGGTTTGCCAAAAAGCAAGTTACGCGCAATACAGAAGCTTGTTCATGGTGTTTGAAACCATAGGTATGTCCCGCATTTTTGTCGAAGAAGGTTTAAAACGAATCATAGATAGAGTCGCAGAACCTAATGAATCATAATGTTGAAGAATGCTTATGGTGATAAACACCTCTACTCATATTACTAGAGAGGAGGGAATAACGATGCAACAACAGGTTGTATTATTTGCCATCGTTATATCTTTTTTAATTACCGTTCTATTATCACCAATTTTTATTCCCTTCTTACGAAGATTGAAGTTTGGTCAAAGCATCCGGGAAGAAGGGCCGCAGTCACACATGAAGAAGACAGGAACCCCTACAATGGGCGGTCTGATGATTTTGCTTTCTGTAGTCGTTACTACGCTGATCATTACAGGTAGATTTGCTGAGGCATCTGTTGAAACTTATCTGCTGCTTTTTGTTACAGTTGGATACGGCCTGCTGGGATTTTTGGATGACTTCATCAAAGTCGTATTAAAAAGAAACCTCGGGTTGACCTCCCTTCAAAAGCTGGTTGGGCAGATCGTTATCGCTGTGGTCTTTTATTTTGTATTCACACAATTCGAGTTCTCTACAGCTGTTTCCATACCAGGAACGGATGTGTCATTTGAATTGGGTATTTTCTATGTGGTTTTCCTGATTTTCTGGCTAGTAGGTTTTTCCAATGCAGTCAATCTGACAGATGGACTTGACGGCCTTGTTTCAGGTACAGCAGCCATTGCGTTTGGAGCATTTGCTGTTTTGGCTTGGAATCAATCACAGTTCGAAGTTTCCATTTTTTCTGTTGCAGTCGTCGGTGCGTTACTCGGGTTTCTTGTATTCAATGCCCATCCGGCAAAAGTGTTTATGGGAGATACAGGGTCATTGGCTCTTGGTGGAGCAATTGCAACTGTAGCAGTCCTTTTGAAGCTCGAAATCATCCTGATCATTATAGGGGGCGTATTCGTCCTTGAAACACTTTCGGTTATTATCCAAGTAATTTCATTCAAAACAACTGGACGCAGAATCTTCAAGATGAGTCCTCTCCACCACCATTATGAGCTGGTGGGATGGTCTGAATGGCGCGTTGTAGTATCCTTTTGGACAGTTGGCCTATTATGTGCAGTCCTAGGAATCTATTTAGAGGTGTGGATCTGATATGAAGCATATTGACCTTTATAAGGAAAAGAACGTACTTGTCTTAGGGCTGGCAAAAAGCGGCACAGCTACGGCAAATCTATTACATACACTCGGTGCAAATGTCATTGTAAACGATCGTACTCCTATAGAAGGTAATGAGCAGGCGATGGCACTGCAAGCCAAAGGTATGGAAGTAATCTGCGGAGGGCATCCATTAAGCATCTTTGATCAGGAGATTGATATGGTGTTCAAAAATCCGGGGATACCTTATACGAATCCAATGGTGGAGTTGGCCATTCAAAAAGGTATTCCTGTACTGACGGAAGTGGAGCTTGCCTATCAGATCAGTGAAGCGGATTTTATCGGCATTACCGGATCAAATGGCAAAACCACTACCACCACGTTAATTGATGAAATACTTGAAGCGGGCGGGAAGTCACCGCTTATTGCTGGAAACATCGGTCAAGTCTCTGTAGAGGTGGCCCAAAAAGCTACTTCATCAAACATCATGGTGACTGAGCTTTCTTCTTTTCAATTAATGGGTATTGAATCCTTCCGCCCGAAAATTTCTGTGCTGCTGAATATTTTTGAGGCGCATTTGGATTACCATGGGACTCTAGCAGGTTATGCAAAAGCCAAAGCTGCAATCATGAAGAATCAGACAAATGAGGATTTTGCAGTCGTTAATGCAGATGATGCTGTCATTATGGACATGGTTCAACTTTCAAGTGCAACCATTATTCCTTTTTCTGTAACAAAGAAAGTGGATGGTGCATACCTGCAGGATGATGCCATCTATTTTAAGGAAGAAAAAGTGATGGAAGTAAAGGATATTGTATTGCCAGGAAAGCATAATCTGGAAAACATACTTGCCGCAGTAGCGGCTGTAAAGCTGGTAGGTACCACCAATGAAGCGATTCACCAAGTGCTTACCTCTTTTACCGGGGTCAAGCACCGCCTACAGTATGTGGATACAATCGAGAATAGAAGATTCTACAATGATTCAAAAGCTACCAATATATTAGCCACGCAAAAAGCTATTTCCGCCTTTGAAGAAAAAGTAATTCTGCTGGCTGGTGGTCTGGATAGAGGAAACGAATTCGATGATCTTCTTCCGTACCTGAACAATGTAAAAGCATTGATCACTTTTGGCGAAACCGCGGAGAAACTTATGAAAACTGCGAAAGAGGCAGGAATAAAAGAGATAAAACGTGTCGATAATGTGGAAAAAGCCGTTCCGGTTGCCTATGAAATGTCCCATGTCGGTGATATTATCCTTTTATCTCCAGCGTGTGCAAGTTGGGATCAATACAAAACATTTGAACAACGAGGAGACATTTTTATAGAGGCCGTGCATAAGCTTAAGTAAGGGCTTGGCCATAGAAATGAGGCTTTGTTCTGATAGTTGCCCACTTCCGGGATATAAGGGAAGTGCAACATACGGACAAAGCCTTTTTTTGGCTAAATAGAAGGAGAAAAGCAGGCTGGATCCTTATCTATTTGCTCTAAAAAATGCTCGAGAGGTGTTTTCTGTTGGCGACAAAGCGATCTACTCCCGATTTAATTCTAATTATAACAACACTGACTTTACTTGCTATCGGTCTAATCATGGTCTACAGTGCAAGTGCGGTCTGGGCGGATTATAAGTTCCAGGACACCTTCTTCTTCGCAAAGCGGCAGCTGCTGTTTGCAGGCCTTGGGGTTGTGGCGATGTTCTTTATCATGAATGTCGATTACTGGACATGGCGGACATGGGCAAAGCTGATTATCATTGTGTGTTTTATTCTTCTGGTAGCCGTATTGATTCCAGGCATCGGGATGGAACGGAATGGATCTAGGAGCTGGATAGGAGTTGGAGCATTTTCGGTACAACCTTCAGAATTCATGAAAATTGCCATGATTGCATTCTTGGCAAAGTACTTAAGCGAAAACCAAAAGAAAATTACTTCCTTTAAAAAGGGGTTAGTACCTAGCCTTGGGTTGGTTTTCCTTGCATTTGGAATGATCATGCTTCAGCCGGATCTTGGAACAGGGACCGTAATGGTCGGAACCTGTATCGTCATGATTTATGTTGCAGGTGCAAGAATCAGTCACTTTGTTGGATTAGGGTTAATAGGCGTGGCTGGGTTTGTTGCATTGGTACTGTCTGCCCCTTATCGAATAAAGCGAATTACCTCTTTCCTTGATCCGTGGGAAGACCCTTTGAACAGTGGGTTTCAGATTATCCAGTCCTTGTATGCAATCGGTCCCGGTGGTCTACTTGGATTGGGATTGGGTCAAAGCAGGCAAAAATTCTTTTACCTGCCAGAACCACAAACGGATTTCATTTTTGCCATTTTGGCAGAAGAGCTGGGCTTTATCGGGGGATCCTTTGTCGTCTTGCTTTTTGCGCTACTGCTATGGAGGGGCATACGTATTGCACTCGGGGCACCTGACCTGTATGGAAGCTTCTTGGCAGTAGGCATTATCGCTATGGTAGCCATCCAAGTTATCATCAATGTCGGGGTTGTGACAGGATTGATGCCGGTAACCGGAATCACCTTGCCGTTCTTAAGCTATGGAGGATCCTCGTTGACCTTGATGCTTATGGCAGTGGGAATCCTGCTCAATATAAGCCGATATGCAAAATATTAAAAGAATAAGCCAGAAAATCAGTGAAAACTGACTTTCTGGCTTATTTTGTTGGTTTCTCTGAAATATATGTTTATTCCATTTGACTCCCTGTTGACTTCCGTTCCAGGTGTTCGCTTTCCGCGGGGCGGTGCTTGAGCCTCCTCGGCTTGCCTGCGGGGTCTCAAGTCTACCGCTATCTCCCGCAGGAGTCTCACACCTTGCACTCCAATCAACAGGGGCGGCAGGTGACGCATAACATCTTCACTATATTCATTTTTCATGGCGTAAATCTTTTACATGAGGTCTTGTCTGTTAGTTCTGATTTTGATTATTTTAGAATCTAGCTGTTGATTGGAGCAATAGGCGAAGACTCCTGCGGGAGATGGCGTTTAGTGGAGACCCCACAGGCGAAGCCGAGGAGGCTCCACTAACGCCCCGCGGAAAGCGAAGCCTATTGCGGAGATCAACAGCGGTGTTTAACAGAGCCTTTTTATTTGTTGAACCATTAAAGAATCAGGAATGTGAAAGTGAGTAGTTGGACCTGAGACTAGAGTCATATGAATTTCGGTAGTATGACAAAACATAAAATTTTGGTTACAAAATCTGATTTTGATTGCACAACTCCAACAAGGGATATAGTATATAGATATTATGCGCACAAAGCGATGAGTCTTTTTTATTATTTGACGTTTAGATAAGCGGAAAATATGCTAGGATGGATTTAAAGGGTTTATCATTATAGTACGATGGGTATATAACTATCGTTCGTTTTATTTATTATTATACATATTTAGACTCATCCCATCCCTTTACGATGCATTAGGCTGATGTACCTTCTTTTTTTATACTGCATAGAATAACAAAAAAGATTAAGTACACGGCAATAAAAACGATTTACACTCTTTCATTATAAAATTAACTTAAATGATTGACGGAACGTGTATGTAGGAGGAATTTATGGAACAGTTACAGTTGGTTAAGGAGTTGCAAGAAGCAAATGTAGGAAAGGTCCTGCCAGATGAACCATTGGCAAATCATACAACAATGAAGATTGGCGGCCCTGCTGATGTATTGGTAGAACCGAGTAATCTTGACATGCTGCAGGAGACGATGAAAATTATTCATAAGCATGACGCAAAATGGACTGCGATAGGACGCGGCTCCAATCTGTTGGTGTCTGATCTTGGTATAGAAGGTGTAGTCATAAAGCTTGGAAACGGCATGGATCATCTTGAAGTGAGCGGAAATGAAGTGAAAGTTGGCGGTGGCTACTCCCTGATCAAGCTTGTAACCATCATCAGTAAACAGGGATTGACAGGTCTTGAATTTGCTGCAGGCATCCCAGGGACAGTCGGAGGTGCCGTGTATATGAATGCTGGAGCACATGGGGCGGATATGTCCAAAGTACTGAAAGTGGCACATGTATTATTTGAAGATGGCGAGATGGCCTGGTTGACAGCGGAGGAAATGAATTTCTCCTATCGCACATCACTGCTTCAGAAAGAACGTCCTGGGATCTGTCTAGAAGCCGTTCTGAATGTGGAAGAGGGCAACAGGGAAGATGTAGTTGCTACACTTCAAAAAAACAAAGATTACAGACGTAATACCCAACCGTTCAATTATCCTTGTGCAGGAAGCATTTTCAGAAATCCGCTCCCGGAATATGCAGGTGCATTGATCGAAAAAGCTGGTCTGAAAGGATACACTATCGGTGGTGCAAAAGTTTCTGAAATGCATGCAAATTTCATTGTAAATGATAACGGGGCGAAAGCTCAGGATGTACTGGACCTTATCGCTCATATCAAAAAAACAGTACTCGAATCATTTAACGTGCAATTAGAGACGGAAGTTGAAATAATAGGAAGAAAATAGTATTCTTTATCCTTTTTTTCACCCCACATGTGATATAATTATGCTAGAAAATCAATGCATAATATATTCTTGGAATATGCCGTGCGGTGGGGTGAAAACGTACTACATGGAAAAAGGGAAAGTAGTTACTTTGGAAGATCGGGTTCCTAAATTAAAAGAGCAGCGAAAACACAAGGCTAATCGGAGACTGATTCTCTATTTATCCTTATTTTTTATCCTGTTGTCTCTCATTATTTACTCACAATCTTCCTTAAGCAAGGTCTCGGCTATTAAAGTAAGCGGTGATCGCCATTTGACGGAAGAGGAGATTGTAGACTTAAGCGGAATTTCCCTTAAGACAAGCATCTGGAGAGTTAATGAGGAAGAAGCATCCAATAAAATCCTTCAGCATAAAGAGATAAAGGAAGCTCAGGTGTTCAGGAAACTCCCTAATACTGTGGAAATAGACGTTAAGGAATATAATCGTATCGCTTATATATATGACGAAGGGAATTACTTTCCTGTTATCGAAAACGGGAAAATTTTAGCTGCAATTGAATTGGACTCGCTGCCAGATGATGCTCCTCTTATGATGAACTGGAATCAGGGAGATTCCGTGGAAGAATTTATCGGGGAACTGATGAAGCTGCCCGAATCCATCATCTATGCCATTTCAGAAATTCATCATACGCCATCTGAAGTAGATCCTTATCATATTACACTATTTATGAATGATGGATTCGAAGTTAGTGCAACAGTAAGAGACTTTTCAAATAAGATGTCAGCTTATCCCTCCATTGTCGCACAACTTGATCCGAATCAAAAAGGTGTGATTAATATAGAGGTAGGGACATTTTTCAAACCTTATGAAACAGTTGGAGATGAAGATCAGGATGAAGGTGAACGGTAAACATGTCGTCCTATCCTTTGTTTGTTTAGTGCTTGGATTCATCATTTCCTATTCGTATCAATTAACACAAGAGGAAGACAACAAAGGAACAGACAGACAATGGGAACGTGACTTTGCAATTCGTGATTCTTTGATAAAGACGGAAGAGCGAAACTTGCAATTGCAAAAAGAATTATTGGACAAGCAGGAAGAACTCAGAAAAATAGAGGAAAGTCTTGCAACAGGAGAACAGCTTCTTTTTAATCTGGTGGAAGATGCTGAGAATCTTCGAATGTACAATGGAAACGTAAAAGTACAGGGTAAAGGTGTGGAGATAACGCTTTCCGATGCCTCTTATGTACCTTCCGAGGAAAATGTAAATAATTATATCGTTCATGAGGGACATGTTTTTAAATTGATGAACGAGTTATTCATCTCGGGTGCAGCTGCAGTTTCCATCAATGGTCAACGAATTACGAAGAACTCTTATATCGTTTGCAACGGTCCCGTCATCACAATTGATGGAAACCAGTACCCTGCACCTTTTAAAATAAGTGCAATTGGAGACCCAAATGTGCTAATTCCTGCACTTAATATCCTTGGTGGTGTGAAGGACCAATTAGTTGCAGATAACATTACGATAAAAATGATGGAAAAAGACAGTATTGTAATAGACCCTGTCATTCAATAGATTAATTGGGCAGCATGCTTGGTAAGGTTAGGTGTTCTAGGTGGTCAATCGGAAATTAAGTTTTACCATTATTACAATTATTGTTGGCCTGATGGTTGCCGTTCAATTTCAAACAGTACAACAACCGAATGTTCGCGATACACGTGATACTTGGGAACTGAGAAGCGATTTGAAAAAAGAGCAGGAAATACAGTCGCAAATCATCCAAGAGATTCGGAAATATGAAGCTACCATTCAGGAATATACAAAAGAGCAAAAAAAATCCAAAGAAGCTGCTTTAAGAGATACGCTTGAGGAATTAAAAAAGGATGCAGGCTTGACTGAAGTGAGCGGACCGGGTATCAGAATGACTGTCAAACCACTTTTCGGGGAGGATATCCTTGGTGAAGTGCAGGAAAATATTTCAGCAGAACTATTGCGTCGATTTGTCAATGAGTTGAATTCCTATGAAAGTGATGAAATCTCCATTGCAGGTCAGCGTATCGTCAATAACACGGTGATCCGTGAAATCAATGGAAGAACAAAAGTGAATAATGCATGGATTCCTAACGCGAATTTTGAAATTGTTGTTATTACAGACGACCCAACCAAGTTATATAACCGGCTGCAGGTATCACGTGCAATGGACGAGTTTGCGATCGAAAATCTATTGCTGGAAGTTTCCACTCCCATTAATCATGTTACAGTACCGGCATATGACGAAGCAATCAGAGTAAAATACATGGAGCCGGTGAAGGCAGAGAAGGAGGGGAATTAATATGTGGCTTCCGCTCCTTGGTCTGATAGTAGGAATTGTGTTGGGACTGTATTCTGAAATCAGAGTACCGGATGAGTATTCGAATTACTTGTCCATCGCAGTTCTGGCTGCACTTGATACTTTATTCGGTGGAATAAGGGCTCACCTGCAAAACAATTATGATGATAAAGTATTTGTTTCCGGATTTTTCTTTAATATCCTATTGGCAGCAAGTTTAGCTTTTCTCGGTGTCCATCTTGGTGTAGACTTGTATTTAGCTGCAGTTTTCGCATTTGGAGTCAGGTTGTTCCAGAATATTGCAGTGATAAGAAGGATTTTATTATCAAAATGGTCACTTTCTAAAGAAAAAAACGAAAAAAAATGATTTTTAAAAAGGGAAAACATCATGAATGTGGAATACTTTCTAGTATAATATGTTTTTCCGCTTGTTGTTCTATATAATTGGTTGTTTTTTAGTAGTAGAAGGAGGTGCCATAGAATGAACAGCAATGAAATTTACGTAAGTTTGGACATCGGTACATCCAGTGTTAAAGTAATCATTGGAGAAATGGTAAATGATACTTTAAATATAATTGGAGTCGGTAATGTAAAATCAACTGGTTTACGAAAAGGATCAATTGTAGACATAGATGAAACGGTTCATTCCATCAAAAAGGCAGTGGAGCAGGCAGAAAGAATGGTAGGCCTGCCGATTAACCGAGTGGTGGTAGGAGTAACCGGAAATCATGTGCAATTGCAGGATTGCCATGGTGTAGTAGCAGTATCAAGCGAAAACAGGGAGATTGCGGATGAGGATATCGCACGAGTGATTGACGCAGCTCAAGTTTTCTCCATTCCTCCTGAGCGAGAAATAATCGATTGCATTCCAAAACAGTTTATTGTGGATGGATTGGATGAAATTAATGATCCTCGTGGAATGCTTGGAGTACGCCTGGAAATGGAAGGTACCATTATCACAGGTTCCAAAACAGTTCTACATAATTTATTGCGTTGTGTGGAGAAAGCAGGATTGGAAATAACCGATATCTGCTTACAGCCTCTTGCAACCGGCTCCATTGCCCTTTCCAAGGATGAACGAAACCTTGGTGTAGCGTTGGTGGACATAGGTGGGGGTTCTACGACCATCGCAGTCTACCAAGATGGGTTTTTAAAAGCTACAAGCGTGGTTCCTGTAGGTGGAGAATATATCACTAAGGATATTTCCATCGGATTACGCACATCTACGGAAGATGCAGAGAAAATTAAAATCAAGCATGGACATGCCTTCTATGATCATGCTTCTGATGAAGAGGTTTTCAGTGTTCCGATTATCGGCAGTGATCAGCACCAACAATTCAGCCAACTTGAAATCTCTGATATTATTGAAGCTAGAATGGAAGAAATTTTCGAACTGGTTCAACATGAGATTAAGAGATTGGGTGTAAGAGATGTACCTGGTGGCTTCGTGCTGACAGGTGGTGTTGTAACAATGCCTGGTGTGTTGGAACTGGCACAGTTGATCTTGAATAACAATGTACGCAAAGCTGTTCCGGATTATATCGGTGTAAGAGAGCCGCAGTATACAACTGGAGTGGGACTGATACAATTCGCATATAAAAATGCAAAGCTTCAAGGAAGAAAAATCGAGTCTACATCTGCATCTGTAGAACATGTAGAAAAGCGCAGTGGTAAACCAACACAACAAAAAGGAAAACAGATGAAGCAAGTGAATGAAGAAGAAAAGGTTGGTACAAAGGTGAAGAAATTCTTCGGTCTTTTCTTTGAATAAACATTTGATGAGTTTGTTAGTACTTTCTTAGAATTAGGAGGAACAGTTATGTTAGATTTTGATACTAATATCGATCAATTAGCTACCATTAAAGTAATCGGAGTCGGTGGAGGCGGTAATAACGCGGTAAACCGTATGATAGAGCATGGTGTACAAGGTGTGGAATTCATTGCTGTAAACACGGACGCTCAAGCACTAAACCTATCCAAGGCAGAAGTGAAAATGCAAATCGGCGGTAAATTGACCCGGGGACTTGGTGCAGGAGCCAATCCTGAAGTTGGAAAAAAAGCTGCAGAAGAAAGCAAAGAGCAGTTGGAAGAAGTATTAAAAGGTGCTGATATGGTATTCGTAACAGCTGGAATGGGCGGAGGTACCGGTACAGGTGCAGCACCTGTCATCGCTCAGATCGCACGTGACCTAGGAGCATTGACAGTGGGTGTTGTTACAAGACCATTCACATTCGAAGGCCGTAAGCGTGCTACTCAAGCAGCTGGCGGTATTGCTTCCATGAAAGAAGCAGTCGATACGCTGATTGTAATCCCTAATGATCGTCTACTTGAAATCGTAGATAAAAACACTCCGATGCTTGAAGCATTCCGTGAAGCGGATAATGTACTGCGTCAGGGTGTTCAAGGTATCTCTGACCTTATTGCCACTCCTGGTCTGATTAACCTTGACTTTGCCGATGTGAAAACAATCATGTCCAATAAAGGTTCCGCATTAATGGGTATTGGTGTAGCAACAGGTGAAAACCGTGCAGCTGAAGCTGCGAAAAAAGCAGTATCCTCTCCACTACTTGAAACTTCCATCGATGGAGCGCAAGGGGTTCTGATGAACATTACAGGTGGAACAAACCTTAGTCTTTATGAAGTCCAAGAGGCGGCTGATATTGTTGCTTCTGCTTCTGACCAAGAGGTAAATATGATTTTCGGTTCTGTTATCAATGAGAATCTGAAAGATGAGATTGTTGTTACAGTTATCGCTACCGGATTCAGTGAAGCGGAAATCAACCATACGAAACAAGGTGCCCGCCCTGTATTTGGTGCACAAAAATCACCTGTTCAAAAGCGTGAAGTGAAGCGTGAGGAACAAGTGCAACAACACCAGGAGCCTGTTCGTCAGCAACAGCCTTCACAGCCTCAACAGCAAGAGGAAACATTGGACATCCCGACGTTCCTTCGTAACAGAAACCGTCGCAGATAATAATGAATGAAACCGAGCTTTTTTTAGGAGCCAATTTAAAAGCGCAAAATCCGTACTAATACGGGTTTTGCGCTTTTTTTGTACCTAACCTGTTATCACCACCGACAAATTAGCAAAAAATCCTTCAAAAATTGTATTCTACTATCGGCATAAACTGACAGACTTTCCAGGAGGCAGTAATATATACTAGTTTCAAATACAAAAAGGTATAAATGAGGGACTAATTTGACCGTTTATTTAGATGCCATCTGGCTCCTAAACTTTGGTTTTGATTTTCTTCTTTTAAGAATGACCGCCTTCATTTTAAAACGTCATGTTGCTACTTGGAGAATGGTGATAGGTGCACTCATTGGATCTGTGATTGTTGTATTAATGTTTACGCCACTGCAATATATTGTGACCCATGTGACAGTAAAACTCATTTTTTCTGTATGTATGATTCTTGTCACCTTTGGTTTCCATCGAGCCCGTACTTTTGTAGAAAATCTGATGGTCTTCTACATCACTACTTTTGCGGTTGGCGGGGGAATGTTTGCCACTCATTATTTTTTGAGGGTCGATCATCAATTTGCAAATGATACGATTTCTACTTTGACAACAGGTCTTGGTGACCCTGTATCCTGGATGTTTGTGCTTGTTGGATTTCCGATCCTCTTATACCTCACGAAGAAACAGTTCAGCACCGTTGAAACCAGAAAATACCGCTATGATCAATTGGCCACTATTACCATTAATCTTGAAAAGGATGTGATTGTATTATCAGGTTTGGTTGATAGTGGAAATCAGCTCCAAGACCCCATCACTAAGACCCCTGTGATGATTGTGGAAGTGGCCCGTCTTCAAGAAATCATACCGGAAGAAATAGTACATGCCATGAGTTCCATCGAAAATACACAAGGCTGGCCTACATTTTCCGATGAGACGAAATGGGTGGAGAGAATTAGGATCATCCCTTATCGGGCAGTAGGCAAAGAGACCACCTTGATGCTGGCAATTAAACCGGATAAGGCAATTATTCTACATGACAATAAACAATATGAAACAACCAAATTCCTCATAGGGCTGACACGAACGGAACTTTCCTCAGAAGGGGATTACGCATGTATCCTTCATCCGAAAATGCTGCAGGGCGAAACTGACGAAGAGCAAGTCTCCTGAGCATAGGCTGTTTACACAATGAGTCTACTTATCTGTGAGTTTTTCTATATATAAATACGCATTTTCTTCATAAATAGAAGGAGGAATTCAGTTGGGAAAGCTAAAAATAAAAATCACCTATTTATGGTATAAGCTACTCATTAAGCTGGGGATAAAAACGGATGAAATATACTACATAGGTGGAAGCGAGGCGTTGCCACCGCCGTTATCGAAAGAAGAGGAGGCTCTTTTATTAGTTAAGCTTCCAGTAGGAGATCAAGCAGCACGTTCCATCCTTATCGAAAGAAACTTGAGACTCGTCGTATACATTGCCCGAAAATTCGAGAATACCGGAATCAACATTGAAGATCTGATCAGCATTGGAACAATTGGCCTAATAAAAGCTGTTAATACTTTTAATCCCGATAAGAAAATCAAGCTTGCTACCTACGCCTCCAGATGCATTGAAAATGAGATTTTGATGTACCTTAGACGAAACAATAAAGTTCGTTCTGAGGTATCCTTTGACGAACCGCTTAATATTGATTGGGATGGAAATGAACTTCTGCTTTCAGATGTTCTCGGAACCGATGAGGATATCATTACAAAAGATCTAGAGGCAAATGTGGACCGGAAGCTACTTTTAAAAGCATTGGAGCAATTGAATGACCGGGAAAAACAGATTATGGAACTTCGGTTCGGTCTAATTGGCGGAGAGGAAAAAACACAAAAGGATGTAGCGGATATGCTTGGTATTTCACAGTCCTACATTTCCCGGTTAGAAAAAAGAATCATTAAAAGGCTGCGAAAAGAATTTAACAAAATGGTGTAAAAAAAATTATTGAGATTTTTTCCAGATTTCATAAGGGTTGGATATATTTGTCAGAATAGATAGATTATAGCTTGTGCATATTTTTCCCTCCAGAGGAGATACTTAACTCTGAAACAGCAACTCCTGTTAGGAGGGGAAAGAATGACACGTAATAAAGTAGAAATCTGCGGAGTAGATACCTCCAAGCTTCCTGTTTTGAAGAATGAAGAAATGCGGAAGTTATTTCGTGAAATGCAAGGCGGAGAGCTTTCTGCAAGAGAAAAGCTTGTGAATGGGAACCTAAGGCTCGTTCTAAGTGTTATTCAACGGTTTAACAACCGTGGTGAGTTTGTAGATGACTTATTTCAAGTAGGCTGCATCGGTTTAATGAAGTCGATTGATAATTTTGACTTAGGTCAGAATGTTAAGTTTTCTACATATGCAGTACCAATGATAATCGGGGAGATAAGACGTTATCTGCGAGATAATAATCCGATCAGGGTTTCTCGCTCATTGCGTGATATTGCCTACAAGGCCTTGCAGGTCAGGGAAAGGCTGATGAGTGAAACATCGAGGGAGCCTACCGCAGAAGAAATTTCAAAAGTACTTGAAGTCCCGCATGAGGAGATTGTTTTTGCTTTAGATGCTATTCAGGATCCCGTGTCCTTATTTGAGCCTATCTATAATGATGGTGGAGACCCGATATATGTATTGGATCAGATCAGTGACGAAAAGAACAAAGATATCCAATGGATAGAAGAAATAGCACTAAAAGAAGGAATGAGACGACTCAATGACAGGGAAAAGCTCATTTTAAGAAAAAGGTTTTTTCAAGGGAAAACGCAAATGGAAGTTGCTGATGAAATCGGGATATCGCAAGCACAAGTGTCAAGACTTGAAAAGGCTGCGATCAAACAGATGAATAAAAATATTCAGAGCTGAATGCATGTAGTGATACAATGCCGTAATAAAACAAGCACCGGATCCTTCCTTTCAAGGATAGGACCGGTGCTTTTTATGTGGACTCAGGAAATTTCGCTGATTAATTTGAAATACCCTCATGAATAAGGGTAGCAGAATCATATATTTAACTATGAAGCAATTTAATGGAGGTATGGATATGGTGAAAATTTCTGAATTCCAGATGAAAGATGTTGTGAGTGTGTCGGACGGAAAGAAGCTTGGGAATATCGGGGATATTGATATTAATCTATCCAATGGGAAAATAGAGGCAATCATTATCAGTGGCGGGGGAAGAATGTTAGGTTTCTTCGGGAAGGATGAAGAGTTTGTCATTCCTTGGAGGAACATCGTGAAAATTGGAGCAGATGTCATCCTTGTCAGGTATCAGACTTCTGTGGAAACGAAGTATGAGGAATAGGAAAAGGCGAAAATTCGTGTCGAAAGTGACTTATTCATTCTTTTTTTGAAGAAAAATGTGGTACAATGTGAAGTAATATATGTGTAAACAAGCAAAGAAGGTGTCTAGCATGCGAGAGCCTTTTATTCAACAATCAGAACAATATTTGTCGATACCAGGTTGGGAAGTGGCCAACTCCAAACTTGTGACAGGTTTTACGACGAAAACAGGTGGAGTAAGCAAAGGTCCTTTTACTTCCTTCAACATGGGATTGCATGTGTTCGATCAGGATGAGGCAGTACGAGAGAACAAAGAAATTCTTGCCCGGTCCATTCATTTCCCTCTTTCTAACTGGGTAGGATGTGATCAGGTGCATGATGCCCAGATTGAAAAGATAAATGAATCATCCATCGGTAGAGGGGTAACAAGCTATGATACAGCGGTACCTAAGACAGATGGGATTTATACAGATAAGGAAGATATTTTACTAACCTTGTGCTTTGCAGATTGCGTACCGTTGTATTTCCATTCACCCAAGCATTCTCTCATAGGCTTGGCACATGCAGGCTGGAAGGGGACCGTTCAGGACATTGGCGGCAAAATGGTACAACGTTGGATGGAGGAGGGAGTTTCTCCAAATGAGATACAAGCTGCAATTGGACCCTCCATCTCCTCAAATGCTTATATTGTGGATGACTACGTTCTTGGCCAAGTAAAAGGCATATTGCCAAAAGAAATCTTTCCGACTGTTTATAAAGAGACTTCCCAAGGGCAATATAGCTTAGATCTTAAACTGGTTAATCTGGAATTGCTTTTGCTTGCGGGAGTACCGAGAGAGAACATCAGCTGTAGCTCCTATTGTACAAGCACTCATGATAAGCTGTTCTTCTCCCATAGGAGAGATAATGGAAAGACTGGGAGAATGATGAGTTTTATTGGGATGAAAGGGGTACAGAACAATGGATGAGCGCATTTCTGTTCAGCGGAATCTGACTACTATCAAGGAAAATATTCATCTGGCATGCCTTCAGTCCAATAGAAATCCTGATGAAATCAAGGTAGTGGCAGTAACGAAATACGTATCCGTCGAAAGAACGGAAGAGGCCCTTTCAAGTGGAATCGTTCATTTTGGGGAGAACCGGGACGAAGGGCTATTGGAAAAGTGGGAGCATATGTCCGATAAGGCTGTCTGGCATTTCATCGGTTCACTGCAAACAAAGAAAGTGAAGAAAATAATTGATAAGGTCTCCTATATTCACTCATTGGACCGAATCTCTTTGGCTGAGGAAATACATAAACGAGCAACCCAACCTGTAAAATGTTTTATTCAAGTAAATGTATCCGGTGAAGAATCCAAGCATGGACTTGAGCCGGAAGAAGTAGCGGAATTTGTGAAGGATTTATCCCCTTTTACAAATATTGAATTAGTAGGCTTAATGACGATGGCACCTTACACCGAGGATGAAAAGCTTTTAAGAACATGCTTTCGTGACCTGAAGGACCTGCAGGAAAAAATCAAAGCCATGAATCTATCTTATGCACCGTGCACGGAGCTTAGCATGGGAATGTCCAATGATTACATGATTGCCATTGAAGAAGGGGCTACTTTCATTAGAATTGGCAGTGCTCTTGTCGGGAGCGAACAATAATTTGGAGGTGTAAGGAATGACAATTAAATCAAAATTCAAAAGCTTTTTTGCGCTAGATGATGAATATGAATACAAAGAACAAGAAGAATATGAAGAGGAAATGGTGGAAGAAACAAGGAAAACCAGGTCCGCAACGCATCAGCCTAAACAAAATGTGGTAAGCTTGCAAAGTGTCCAGAAATCCTCCTCTTCCAAAGTGGTTCTTTTTGAGCCTAGGTCCTATTCGGAAGCCCAGGATATTGCAGACCATCTGAAGGGGCGCCGCGCCATCATTGTGAATCTCCAACGGATTGACCACGACCAGGCAAAGCGAATCGTTGATTTTCTTAGTGGAACCGTATATGCTTTGGGCGGCGACATTCAGCGTGTAGGCCAAAACATATTCCTTTGTACGCCTGATAACGTGGATGTCTCCGGATCCATTTCGGAAATCATGCACCAGGAGCAGGACGACTTTAGCGATAAAAGGTGGTAGGAGTTTATGGGATTAGTATTAAATTTAATTCAACAGCTGGTCGGCTTTTATATGATAGCTTTAGTCATCTACATTTTCATGTCCTGGTTCCCAGGTGCTAGGGAATCTTCCATTGGAAGGATATTGGCTAGAATCTGTGAGCCGTATTTGGAAATGTTCCGCAGATTTATTCCGCCGCTGGGAATGATTGATATTTCCCCGATTGTCGCGATTTTAGTGTTGCGTTTCGCAACGGCAGGTCTGGGGCAACTTTTCCAAATGTTAGGATTGGTTTAATGGTCAAGTAGGGAATCCATCATGGTTCCCTACTTATATTTTGTGAAGTTGAGCTTATAGAACCCTATGTGATGGTGATCAGATTGAGTATTTATATGCATTTCCGACCGGAAGAACATGAATTTATTGATCAGGTTCTTGAATGGAAGGAAACGGTTAATGAGCAATATGCTCCAAAACTGACAGATTTCCTTGATCCTCGTGAGCAAGAGATCATCCAGAGCATTATTGGAGCAAACGATGAAGTCAAGATTAGGCTTTTTGGTGGTGCAGAGGGTGCTGAACGGAAAAGAGCATTTCTGTATCCTTCTTACTATTCTCCAGGAATGGAGGATTTCCAGCTTAAAGCATACGACATTTCTTATCCGGAAAAGTTTGTCCAAATCGAGCATCGACAGATTCTTGGTTCATTGATGGGAATCGGATTGAAGCGAAGCAAGTTTGGGGATATCTATTTCCACGACAAAAAAGTGCAGCTGATAATTGGCGAAGAGGTCAGCTCGTATGTGGAAATGCAGCTTCAGGAAGTGGGCAGGGTGAAAGTGTCCTTGCAGAACATTCCCCTCTCCGATGTTGTAAGCCCTCAAACCGCCTGGGAAGAAGCCTCAACTACAGCCGCTTCGCTGCGCTTGGATGTCATGCTAGCATCCATCTATAACCTTTCCAGGCAAAAGGCCCAGTTGCTGATTGGAGCAAAAAAAGTCAAGGTCAATTGGAAAGTGGTGGAGCAGTCGTCCTTCGAATGCAGGGAAGGTGACATCCTTTCTGTGAGAGGCTTCGGACGAAGTAAATTGCTGACAATTGATGGAAAGACGAAAAAGGAAAAATGGAGAATTATTGTAGGAAAACAAAAATAATTCAACTTCCAGAAGGAATTTCAGTACTGCTGTCGAATTATGTTTATAAATAATAGAGATTTTAATGGAGGTGGCAGCTATGCCCTTAACACCGCTTGATATTCATAATAAAGAGTTTAACAAGGCTTTCAGAGGCTATGATGAAGATGAAGTAAACGAGTTTCTGGATCAGGTAATCAAAGATTATGAATTGGTCATCCGTGAAAAGAAGGATTTCGAAGAGAAGGTCAAAGAACTCAACAGTCGCTTGACCCACTTCAACACAATTGAGGAAACTCTGAATAAATCCATCCTTATCGCGCAGGAATCTGCAGAAGATGTCAGACGAAATGCTCAAAAGGAAGCAAAGCTTATCATTAAAGAAGCAGAAAAAAACGCGGATCGCATCATTAATGAATCCCTATTAAAATCCAGAAAGCTTCAAGTTGAAATTGACGAATTGAAGAAGCAATCCAAAATTTTCCGCAATCGTTTCAAAATGCTGGTTGAAGCACAGTTGGAACTGATTGATAACGACGATTGGGATCATCTGATGGAATATGAGGAAAAAGAGAAAGAATTAGAAGAAAATAGAGTATAACCTTGACTAATTAAGGCTATATTCAGTATAATAACGAAACAAATTAATGTTTTTACCATAAGCTATTTATATATGTGAACTTATCATACTTATAAAACAAAACGTTGAAAGGGATAGTAGTTTCTTCATACACTTTTACAAGCGACTCGGGGATGGTGGAAGCCCGTGAAAAGCGAAGGAGCGAAGATCACCCTGGAGTATCGGACTGAACGCAGCCTGCCTGTAAGTTCGATCGGTTTATCCACGTTAAGGATACTAAAGCGGACTTATTTTTTGCTAAGTCAATTTAGGGTGGTACCACGGGAGTTCTCTCGTCCCTTTTAGGGATGAGGGGACTTTTTTATTTTTTTATAAAATGGATTGTTGGAGGAAAGACAATGGAGTATAAAGATACGTTATTGATGCCAAAAACCGATTTCCCGATGAGAGGGAATTTACCTAACCGCGAACCACAGATTCAGCAGAACTGGGATGAAATGAAGATCTATGAAAAAGTGCAGGAGCGCACAAAGGGCCGCCCGATGTATGTCCTTCATGATGGACCTCCATATGCGAATGGCGATATCCACATGGGTCATGCCCTGAATAAAGTATTAAAGGATATAATCGTCCGCTACAAGTCAATGAGCGGCTATCATGCACCTTATGTACCAGGCTGGGATACTCATGGTCTTCCTATTGAAACGGCTTTGACAAAAAACAAAAAAGTGAAACGCAAGGAAATGTCTGTGGCAGACTTCCGTAAGCTTTGTGAAGAATATGCGTATGAACAGGTTGACCGTCAACGTGAACAGTTTATGCGACTTGGTGTACGTGGTGACTGGTTCAACCCTTATATCACGCTTAAGCCTGAATATGAAGCACAGCAGATCAAGGTTTTTGGAGATATGGCGAAAAACGGCCTGATCTACAAAGGATTAAAGCCTGTCTATTGGTCTCCTTCCAGTGAGTCTGCACTCGCTGAAGCCGAAATCGAATACCAGGATAAGCGTTCTCCATCCATCTATGTTGCATTCAAAGTTGCAGATGGAAAAGGCGTGTTGGAGGATAACGAGCAGTTTATCATCTGGACCACTACTCCATGGACGATTCCTGCAAACCTAGGGATTGCCGTACATCCCGAATTGGAATATAGCGTTGTGGAAGTGGAAGGAAGCAGATATGTAATCGCATCTGAGCTTGTAGAGTCCGTTTCCAAGACAATGGAGTGGGAAACAGCTCATGTTGTCAAAACAGTGAAAGGTGCCGAGCTTGAGCATATCGTAGCAAAACACCCATTGTATGACCGCGAATCACTTGTTATGCTGGGCGATCATGTTACTACTGATGCCGGTACAGGATGTGTTCATACTGCACCAGGACATGGAGAAGATGATTTTGTCATCGGTAAAAAATACGGCTTGGATGTACTATGTCCTGTTGATTCAAGAGGGAATATGACGGAAGAAGCGCCAGGTTTCGAAGGTCTGTTCTATGATGAGGCAAACAAGCCGATCACAGAAAAACTTCAGGAAGCCGGAGCATTGCTGAAGCTGAACTTCATCACTCACTCTTATCCGCATGACTGGCGCACGAAGAAGCCAACCATCTTCCGTGCCACAGCTCAGTGGTTTGCATCGATCGATAAAATCAGAGATCAACTTCTACAAGCGGTAGCGGAAACGAAGTGGGTACCTGCTTGGGGAGAAACCCGCCTGTATAACATGGTTCGCGACCGTGGAGACTGGTGTATTTCTCGCCAGCGTGCATGGGGGGTTCCGATTCCGGTATTTTATGCGGAGAATGGCCAGGAAATCATCACGGATGAAACGATTGATCATGTATCTGCACTATTCAGAGAGCACGGCTCCAACATCTGGTTTGAAAGAGAAGCGAAAGATCTTTTACCGGAGGGCTTCACACATGAAGGCAGCCCAAATGGAACCTTCTCGAAAGAAATGGATATCATGGATGTCTGGTTTGACTCTGGATCATCCCATCAATCAGTTCTTGAGGAAAGAGATGACTTGCAGCGCCCGGCAGACCTTTATCTTGAAGGCTCTGACCAGTACCGCGGCTGGTTCAACTCTTCCTTGACAACAGGTGTGGCAGTTACTGGAAAAGCGCCTTACAAAGGAATTCTGAGTCACGGGTTTGCTCTTGATGGAGACGGACGCAAAATGAGTAAATCCCTTGGGAACGTTGTATTGCCTTCCAAGGTAATGAACCAATTAGGAGCGGATATTCTTCGTCTTTGGGTCGCATCTGTTGACTATCAATCTGATGTTCGCGTTTCAGATAACATTTTAAAACAGGTTGCAGAAGTGTACCGCAAGATCCGCAATACATTCCGATTCCTGCTTGGAAACCTGGCTGACTTTGATCCAACGGCTGATGCAGTTGATGTGAAGGATCTTCGTGAAGTGGATCGTTACATGGTCGTAAAGCTAAACAATCTGATCACCAAAGTGAAAAAGTCCTATGAAGACTATGAATTTGCCGGAATCTATCATGCAGTCCATAACTTCTGCACGATTGAACTAAGCTCATTCTATCTTGACTTTGCCAAGGATATCCTTTATATAGAAGGAAAAGACCAGCATGACCGCCGTGCGATCCAAACAGTTCTTTATGAGACACTGCTTGCACTTACCAAGCTGGTTACACCTATTCTTCCGCACACTGCAGATGAGGTTTGGTCACATATTGAGTTCGTGAAAGAGGAAAGCGTACAGCTGGTTGATATGCCGGATGTATTGTCAGTGGACAATGCTGATGCAATCGAAGAGAAGTGGGATAACTTCATGACATTACGTGATGATGTGCTTAAGGCGCTTGAGATTGCCCGTAACGAAAAAGTAATCGGGAAGTCCTTGGCAGCAAAAATCACGTTATACCCTAACGCTGAAACAAAAGCTTTGCTTGAATCAATCGAGGAAAATGTACAGCAATTGTTCATCGTTTCAGGGCTTGAAATTTCCGATTCCAAGGAACAGGCACCAGCAGAAGCTCAAAGCTTTGATAATGTTGCCATTGTTGTAGCACCAGCAGAAGGCGAAACATGTGATCGTTGCTGGGTTGTCACACCAGAGGTAGGGCAGGATTTCGATCACCCGTCCCTATGCAAACGTTGTGCATCAGTTGTGAAGGACAATTATACTGCTTGATTTGTTTGACCCCGCCTGGGCTTTGCCTGGCGGTTTTTTTTTATTTATTGTTGTGTGAGGATTATTGCGAGTTACGTGAGGATAAGATGGAGTTGCGTGAGAAAAGGACGGAGCGAAGAATTACCCCAGTTACGTGAAGACAGCACCACCTCTTACCAGTAATACCCCATAATTAATGTGACAAATACCCGCAGTAAGCCAGATTCGCCGAAACAACTCCTCCAACATCCCCAACCCATCAACAACCAGCTTTATTTACCATCCCTTATTTGCTATAATTCAAAGGTACATATAATAGGGCTGGGGGTACCATTGGTGATATATTATTTAATTGCACTTTTTATCATAATAGTGGATCAAGTAACAAAATATCTGGTTGTACAATACATGGAACTAGGGGAGAATATCCCAATAATCGAAAACTTCCTTTATTTATCCTCCCATCGCAATCAGGGTGCTGCTTGGGGAATCCTGCAAGGACAGATGTATTTCTTTTACATCATCACCATGGGGGTTGTGATTGGATTGATCATCTATCTGCAGAAGCTGCCGAATGATCAGAAATGGATGAAACTTGCATTAAGTCTCATGCTTGGAGGCGCTGTCGGAAACTTTATCGATCGCCTGCTTCATCAGGAAGTGATCGATTTTATCAACACCTTTATTTTCTCGTACGATTTCCCGATCTTTAATGTAGCGGATTCTGCATTGGTGATTGGTGTTGGAATAATTTTAGTGTTAACCTTACTAGAAGGTAAGAAAGAGAAGGAGAATACAAATTAATGGAAGAAACAGTACAGATACACATCGATGAAACACAGAAGAATGATCGGATCGACAAGGCGATTTCCAGTCAGCACGATGAATGGTCAAGGTCACAGGTTCAGCAATGGATCAAAGAGGGACATGTTCTAGTAAATGGCGAAAAAACGAAACCGAATTATAAATGCAGCGTGGGAGACACGATTACTGTACTTATTCCAGAACCAGAAGCACTGGATGTTGTTCCTGAAGAAATGGATCTGGATATCTATTTTGAGGACTCCGATGTAATTGTCGTAAACAAGCCAAGAGGCATGGTGGTACATCCGGCTGTTGGCCATGCGTCAGGAACGCTTGTTAACGGGCTTATGGCTCATTGCAAGGATCTTTCCGGCATTAACGGAGTTTTGCGCCCTGGAATCGTGCATCGAATCGATAAGGATACAAGTGGCCTTTTGATGGTGGCAAAGAATGATTTTGCACATGAAAAATTGGTGAATCAGCTTGTAGCCAAATCCGTGACCAGAAAATACGAAGCGATTGTCCATGGTGTGATCTCACATGATGTCGGAACAATTGACGCACCTATCGGACGTGACAAAAAAGATCGTCAAGCGATGACAGTAACGGATGAAAACAGCAGAAATGCCGTTACTCATTTCAGAGTTCTGGAACGGTTCAAGGATTTTACCCATGTAGAATGCCAGCTTGAAACGGGCAGGACGCATCAAATCCGTGTTCATATGAAATATATCGGCTATCCATTAGCAGGTGATCCGAAATATGGACCGAAAAAGACATTGGATATTGAGGGCCAGGCCCTGCATGCTGGCGTTTTAGGTTTCGATCATCCCCGTACGGGAGCATACATCGAATTTCAGGCGCCGATTCCTGCAGATTTCGAGCATATTCTCAAAGTTTTAAAAAATCGTTGACAGCCTAAAGTTATTTTGAGATAATCATAACAGTTGAATAAGACCTTTAAACGACAGTCCCGTGAGGCTGAGAAGGTAACGGATATACGAAAATTGGATGAGTTCTATACTGTCCCTCTATTTTCGTGTACAAAAACCTCTCATCATACGGTGAGAGGTTTTTTGTATGAGTCGTTACGAAAACACTGATAAAAGAGGAGGGCTTAGAATGTCGGAAAAAGCGATAATTTTAGATGAACAAGCCATTCGAAGAGCCTTGACCCGCATTGCACACGAAATCATTGAACGTAACAAAGGTGTAGAAGATTCCGTCCTGGTTGGAATAAAAACAAGGGGAATTCACCTCGCCAAACGATTGGCTTCGAGAATCAATGAAATAGAGGATAAAGAGATTCCGGTTGGTGAACTGGATATCACATTATATCGTGATGACCTTACCACAAAGACACAGGATAATGAGCCTTTGGTAAAGGGATCGGACATTCCGGTTTCCATCACCAATAAGAAAGTGATTCTGGTGGATGACGTGCTTTTCACTGGCAGGACGGTTCGTGCAGGGATGGATGCCCTGATGGATTTTGGAAGACCGTCTCAAATTCAGCTTGCTGTTCTTGTTGACAGAGGTCATCGGGAGCTGCCGATCAGAGCGGACTTTGTTGGAAAGAACATTCCAACAGCTAGCTCGGAAAAGATTGTCGTCGAATTATCTGAAATAGACAATAACGATCAAGTAAGTATACATGATAAATAACAGACCCTTTTAAAAGCAGTCCCGTGAGGCCGCAAAGGGGTAAATTGGCTCTAGACCCGCTTGTACGCAAGCGTTTTAGGGACCTCTCTACCTCTTTGTGCCTCAAAAAGCACAAAGAGTTTTTTTATGAAAAAAATTGGAGGTCCTACCCTATGAGAGAAAAACCTGTTTTAGACATACATGAAGTACCAAGTAAACCAAAGTGGCTGATACTGAGCCTGCAGCACCTGTTCGCGATGTTCGGTGCAACGATTTTAGTACCGATGCTAGTAGGGTTGAGCCCTGCTGTGGCCTTGATGTCAAGCGGACTTGGAACCCTTGCCTATCTATTGATTACAAAAGGGCAAATCCCGGCATATCTGGGGTCATCATTCGCCTTTATCGCACCGATCATTCTTGTATCGCAATTACATGGCCCGGGGGCAGCGATGATCGGGAGTTTCATGGCTGGGCTTGCATATGGAGTAGTTGCCCTTATGATTAAAAAGCTCGGACATCAATGGATATTGAAGCTGTTGCCACCGGTTGTGGTGGGACCCATCATCATCGTGATCGGATTGGGTCTGGCAGGAGTGGCGGTCGACATGGCAATGTACGAAAATCCAGGGGCACCTGAAGCGGAATTGATCTATAGTGTGAAGCATCTGATGGTTGCACTGACAACCTTGGCCATTACAATAGGCTGTACCATTTTTCTAAGAGGGATCTTCAGTCTGATCCCGATTCTGATCGGGATCATCGGGGGATATATCACCGCTTACTTTGCAGGACTGGTTAATCTGAGTGTTGTGAAAGAAGCGGATTGGATTGAAGCACCAAACTTCTTGATACCTTTTGTCAGCTATACACCAAATTTCAATCTTTCCATCCTGTTCATCATGGTACCGGTTGCGATTGTGACCCTGTCTGAACATATCGGACACCAGATGGTATTAAGCAAAGTAGTGGGTAGGCCTTTTGTAGAGAAACCAGGCCTGCACAGGTCAATCCTTGGAGACGGGGTTGCCACCATGATTGCTTCATTGATCGGTGGACCACCAAACACGACTTACGGAGAGAACATAGGAGTACTTGCAATCACGAGAGTGTTCAGTGTCTTCGTCATCGGAGGCGCGGCAATCATCGCCATCATCTTCGGATTTATCGGTAAAATTTCGGCATTGATCAGTACGGTCCCAAGCGCGGTAATGGGAGGCGTGTCCATCCTTCTCTTCGGGATCATCGCATCAAGCGGACTGCGTATGTTGATTGATAATAAAGTGGATTTCAGCATCAATAGAAACCTGATCATCTCATCCGTCATCACGGTCATCGGTGTCGGGGGAGCGTTTGTGAAAATCGAAGACTTCCAGATTGCAGGCATGGCATTAGCGGCCATCATCGGTGTGGTATTGAACTTGATCCTGCCTGAACAAAAAGCAGGAAAAGAAGCAAATGAAAAGCAAAATAAAGTAGCTTAACCTTTTAAAAGAAGTCCAGAGAGGCTGAGAAGGGTGAATGGCTAAAGCAAAGGCACAAGGGGATGTATAACTGCATCCATGACTTGTAGACTTGCGCATGCCAAAAAACACCCTTCCGACTCAGGACAGGGTGTTTTTTTATCAATGGGAGGTTAAAAGATGAGACATTTACGGACCATGGGTGATTTAAAAAATGAAGAGATTTTTGAGCTTATAGAAGAAGCGATCTCATTCCAACAGGGAAAAGAATGGACACCTGAAAAACAGACATTTGTGGCCAACCTGTTCTATGAATCCAGTACAAGGACAAAATGCAGCTTTGAAGTGGCTGAAAGAAAACTTGGATTACAAGTACTACCTTTTGAAGTGGGCACATCAAGTGTCAACAAGGGGAAAGCTTGTATGATACCGCCAAGACCCTGCAGTCCCTTGGGGTGAATGCACTTGTCATCCGACATCCATCCGAGGCGTATTTTGAACAATTACATACCATTGATGCCGTAATCATAAACGGTGGTGATGGCTGTGGGCACCATCCGACACAATCCTTGCTTGATCTGATGACAATCTATCAGGAATTCGGAACCTTCCATGGAATGAAAGTAACCATCATCGGAGATATCCGCCATAGCCGGGTAGCCCGCTCCAATGCGGAGGTGCTGGAAAGACTGGGCACGGAAGTAAAGTTTGTCGCACCTCCGGAATGGAAAGATAAAAACTTTCCTGATGATGCCTACATCACAATGGAAGAAGCAATTGAAACAAGTGATGTCGTCATGCTGCTCAGAATTCAGCATGAAAGGCACCACGCGAAAGAAAACGTAGTGGATGAGTATCACCAGCAATACGGATTGACATTAGAGCGAGAAAAGAGAATGAAATCGACAAGCATCATCATGCATCCGGCTCCAATAAACCGCGGAGTGGAAATCGCCACAGAACTGGTAGAATGTGAGCGTTCAAGAATCTTCAAGCAGATGGAAAATGGCCTGTATATGAGAATGGCAGTTTTAAAGAGAGCCCTGACAAAAATTGAAGGAGGAAATAAACATGACAACATTACTAAAGAATGGGAAATGGCTTAATTCCAAAGGAGAAATGGAAAAGGTGGATGTCCTGATTCAAAACGGTAAAATAGCGAACATCTCCTCCTATATTGAAGCAACTGGGACAGAACAAGTGATAGAGCTTGATGGAAACTTGGTTTCGGCAGGATTCATTGATGTACATGTCCACCTGAGAGAACCGGGCGGCGAAAAGAAGGAAACGATTGAAACCGGAACAATGGCAGCGGCTAAGGGCGGTTTTACAACAATCTGCGCAATGCCAAATACAAGACCAACACCAGATACGAAAGAGCAGCTGGAATGGCTGAACAATAGAATCGCAGAAACTGCAAATGTACGGGTGCTTCCATACGCTTGCATCACGACAAGACAGCTTGGGGAAGAGCTTACCAACTTTGAAGAGTTGAAGAGATCTGGTGCATTTGCTTTTACAGACGACGGAGTGGGAGTACAGGATGCATCCAAAATGCTTGCAGCGATGAAAAAAGCAGCATCGTTGAACATGGCCATTGTGGCGCACTGTGAAGAAAACACACTGATCAACAAGGGTGCGGTACATGAAGGGAAATTCTCAAAGGAACATGGACTGAACGGCATTCCTTCCGTATGTGAATCCGTTCATATCGCAAGGGACATTCTCCTTGCCGAAGCGGCAGGCTGCCACTATCATGTATGCCATATCAGCACAAAAGAATCGGTACGAGTAGTCCGTGATGCCAAAAAAGAAGGAATTAAGGTGACAGCCGAGGTAAGCCCGCATCATCTGCTTCTTTCCGAAGAGGATATACCAGGCCCTGATTCCAACTTCAAAATGAATCCTCCATTAAGAGGAAAACAGGATCAGGAGGCACTGATTGAAGGTCTGCTGGATGGGACCATCGATTTCATTGCAACAGACCATGCACCGCATACTGCAGAAGAAAAGGCCGAGGGAATGGAAAAAGCACCATTTGGCATAGTCGGACTGGAAACAGCTTTTCCTTTGCTGTACACAAATTTTGTAGAAAAAGGAACGTTCACACTAAAGCAGCTTCTTGATTGGTTGACAGTAAAGCCTGCAGAAGTATTCCAGCTTCCATTCGGAAAATTGGAGGCAGGTTCACCTGCTGACCTGACCATCATCGAATTGGATAGGTCAGCAGCGATTGATCCGGACAGCTTCCTTTCAAAAGGAAAAAACACTCCTTTTGCCGGGTGGGAGTGTAAAGGATGGCCAGTAATGACAATAGTAGATGGAAAACTAGTTTGGCAGAAAGGTAGTGTTCAAGTATGAATCGACAACTAATCTTAGAAGATGGCACTTTCTTTATAGGAAAGGCCTTTGGCAGCGAAAAGGACTCTATTGGCGAAGTGGTTTTTAATACAGGCATGACAGGATATCAGGAAATCTTATCTGATCCATCCTATTGCGGACAACTTGTGACTTTAACTTATCCATTGGTGGGCAACTACGGAATCAATCGTGATGATTTTGAATCCATCCACCCTGCCATCCATGGCTTCATTGTAAAAGAGGTGAGCGATTACCCATCCAACTTCCGTAATCAGTGGACATTGGACGAATTTTTCAAAGCGAAGGATATACCGGGTATCGCAGGGATTGATACAAGAAAATTGACTCGTATCATCCGCCAATACGGAACACTTAAGGGGGCGCTATGCGGACTCGACGTGGACCGCGACGAGGTGATCAACAAACTCAGAGCGACGACTCTGGCAACCAATCAGGTGGAGCAGGTTTCCACCAAAACAGCATACCCAAGTCCAGGACGTGGGTACAGGGTTGTACTCGTAGACTTCGGTATGAAGCATGGAATACTCCGCGAACTGAACAAAAGGGGCTGTGATGTAGTAGTGGTCCCATACAACATAACAGCCGAAGAAATCATGCAGCTGAGCCCTGATGGCGTCATGCTGTCAAACGGTCCTGGGGATCCAAAGGATGTCCCGGAAGCAATTACCATGATTCAAGGTTTGCTCGGCAGGGTTCCAATTTTTGGGATATGCCTCGGCCACCAGTTGTTTGCTTTGGCAAGCGGTGCAGACACAGAAAAAATGAAGTTCGGACATAGAGGATCGAACCATCCTGTCAAGGATCTTCGTACAGGCAAGGTTGCACTCACTTCCCAGAACCACGGTTACACTGTAACTGAAGAATCGATTGCCAATACTCGACTCGAAGTGACACATAGAGCATTAAACGATGGCACCGTTGAAGGTGTGAAGCATAAGGACTATCCAGTATTCACTGTGCAGTATCATCCGGAGGCAAGCCCTGGTCCTGAGGATGCCAATTATCTGTTCGATCAATTCATGGAACTCATCAAAGAAGCGAAGAAGGGGGAACTAGCATGCCAAAACGTTTAGACATTCAAACCATCCTAGTAATCGGCTCTGGACCAATCGTAATCGGTCAAGCAGCAGAATTTGACTATGCAGGTACACAAGCATGTATCGCACTAAGAGAAGAAGGCTACCGTGTTATTCTCGTAAACTCCAATCCTGCCACCATCATGACGGACCAGGAAATGGCGGATAAAGTGTACATGGAGCCATTGACTGTGGAATTTGTCAGCCGGATTATCCGCAAGGAACGTCCTGATGCCCTTCTTCCTACGCTAGGCGGACAAACAGGACTTAACTTGGCAGTGGAACTTGCAGAAGCGGGTGTATTGGAGGAGTGTAACGTCCAGATCCTAGGAACAAAGCTATCCGCCATCCAAAAAGCGGAAGACCGCGACCTTTTCCGCACACTGATGAATGAACTGGGCGAGCCTGTTCCGGAAAGTGACATTATCACAAACCTCGATGAAGCCTACCAATTCGTGGATAGGGTTGGTTATCCAGTCATTGTAAGACCTGCTTATACGCTCGGGGGAACAGGCGGGGGATCTGTAACGACAAGGAAGAATTGGATGAAATTGTGACAAGCGGCCTGAAAAACAGCCCGGTGACACAATGCCTTCTAGAGAAAAGCATCGCCGGATTCAAGGAAATCGAGTACGAAGTGATGCGCGACAGTAATGACAACGCAATTGTCGTCTGCAACATGGAAAACATTGATCCGGTTGGCGTGCACACAGGCGATTCGATCGTAGTGGCACCGAGTCAGACTTTAAGTGACAGAGAATATCAGCTCTTGCGCAATGTGTCCTTGAAAATAATCCGTGCCTTGGAAATTGAAGGTGGCTGCAACGTTCAGCTGGCACTAGACCCTCATAGCTTCAACTACTACATCATTGAAGTAAATCCAAGGGTAAGCCGCTCATCAGCATTAGCTTCCAAGGCGACGGGTTACCCGATTGCGAAACTGGCTGCAAAAATTGCGGTGGGTCTGACGCTTGATGAAATGATGAACCCGGTAACAGGAAAAACCTATGCTTGCTTCGAGCCGGCATTGGATTATATTGTAACGAAGATTCCAAGGTTCCCTTTTGATAAATTTGAATCTGCCAATCGCAGGCTGGGTACCCAGATGAAGGCTACAGGCGAAGTGATGGCCATCGGACGTACATTTGAAGAATCGATATTAAAAGCGGTCCGATCTCTTGAGTCCAATATCAGCTATCTTGAGCTGGAAGCAAGCGAAGGGTTCTCTGACGACCTAGTGGAAAAACGCATCAGAAAAGCAGGGGATGAAAGATTATTCTATATCGCAGAAGCAATACGCCGCGGGGTTTCCATCCAGACCATCCATGAATGGTGCGAAATCGATCTGTTTTTCCTGCAGAAATTGCATAAGATCCTGGCGATGGAAGAGTTCATCACAAGTAATAAAGGATGCCTTTCCACACTGATTGAAGCAAAGGAAATGGGCTTCAGTGATGAGACTATTGCAAAGTTGTGGGCCACAAGCGAGAGGGACATCTACGAGCTTCGCCTGCAGGAAGATATCGCACCGGTCTATAAAATGGTCGATACTTGCGCCGCTGAGTTTGAATCAGGTACGCCATACTATTACGGAACGTATGAAGAGGAAAACGAATCGATTGTAACAGAAAAGGAAAGCATTGTGGTGCTTGGGTCAGGACCGATCAGGATCGGCCAGGGTATCGAGTTTGACTACGCAACCGTCCATTCCGTATGGGCAATTAAAGAGGCGGGCTATGAGGCGATCATCATCAACAATAACCCTGAAACAGTTTCAACTGATTTCAGTATCTCTGACAAGCTATATTTTGAACCCCTGACAATTGAAGATGTCATGAACATTATCAATCTGGAAAAACCAAAAGGGGTAGTCGTACAGTTTGGCGGTCAGACAGCAATCAACCTTGCAGCGGAACTTGAAGCAAGAGGTGTGAAGATCCTTGGTACCACACTGGAGGATCTGGACCGGGCAGAGAACCGCGATAAGTTTGAACAGACCTTAACAAGCCTTGGCATCCCACAGCCAAAGGGCAAAACGGCCATCTCGATTCCAGAGGCGATTGAAATTGCGGAATCGATAGGCTATCCGGTCCTTGTCCGCCCATCCTATGTGCTTGGTGGCCGTGCAATGGAGATTGTCTACAAGTCTGATGAGTTGCTCCATTATATGAAGAACGCAGTCAAAATCAATCCGGAACACCCGGTATTGATTGATAAATACATGATTGGAAAAGAAATAGAGGTAGATGCGATTTCGGATGGCATGGATGTATTCATCCCAGGAATCATGGAGCATATAGAGCGGGCTGGAGTGCACTCCGGAGACTCCATAGCGGTCTATCCCCCTCAGACTCTGAGCCAAAAGATCAAGGATCAGATCATCGACTATACAACAAGATTGGCAAAAGGCTTGAATATTATCGGATTGCTGAACATTCAATTCGTCATCTACAAAAATGAAGTATACGTCATCGAAGTGAATCCAAGATCAAGCCGTACTGTGCCTTTCTTAAGTAAAATCACGCATGTACCAATGGCAAAGGTGGCAACCAAGATCATCCTCGGGAGTAGCTTAGCAACGCAAGGGTATGGCTCCGGACTGCAACCTGAAACAAAAGGAGTATTCGTAAAAGTCCCAGTCTTCTCTTTTGCAAAACTAAGAAATGTAGATATCACACTTGGACCTGAAATGAAGTCCACCGGGGAAGTGATGGGGAAAGATATTACTCTCGAAAAAGCACTGTATAAAGGACTTGTCGCATCAGGAATATCCATCAAGACATATGGATCTGTGCTGTTCACCATCGCGGATAAAGATAAAGAAGAAGCGTTGCAGCTTGCAAAAAGGTTCCACCGAATCGGCTACAAGATCCTGGCCACGGCAGGTACAGCTGGATATTTCGGGGAAGAGAATATCCCGGTAACGGTAGTGAACAAGATTGGTGGCGAATCACCGAATCTGATCGATGTCATCCGAAAAGGCCAGGCACAGTTTGTCATTAACACGCTGACAAAAGGGAAACAGCCTGCACGTGACGGATTCAGAATTCGCAGGGAATCAGTAGAAAATGGCATTCCATGCTTAACCTCCCTTGATACGGCTAAGGCTATTCTTAGAGTATTGGAATCTATGACCTTCTCGATTGAATCCATTGAAGCATTGGAAAGCAAAGAAAATGAGGCGGTGTACAGCTAATGAAAAAAGCATGGATGAAAGTAATCTCTCAAAAAAACATTGCACGTAATATTTACGAAATGACACTGGAAGGGGAGCTCGTCGATTTGATGAGTTCTCCTGGACAGTTCGTTCATATCCGTGTAGGCGAAGGGCTAGATCCACTTCTTAGAAGACCAATCAGCATCGCTTGCATCGATGATGTTAAGCGACAATGTAAAATTACCTATCGGGCTGAGGGAAAAGGCACCATGCTTTTAGCGAAGAAACTGCCAGGGGATCTTGTAGATGTGCTAGGACCACTCGGTAACGGCTTTCCGTTGCATGAATTGCAAAGAGGAGATCATGCCCTGATTGTCGGTGGAGGCATCGGGGTACCCCCACTCCTTGAATTGACGAAGCAATTAAATCGGAAAGGGGTTCGTACGACTCATGTCCTAGGTTTTCAATCGAAAGAAGATGTTTTTTATAAAAATGACTTCGCATATTTCGGGGACACCTATATCGCAACGGTAGATGGATCCTACGGAACAAAGGGCTTTGTCACAAACGTACTGGATGAAATAACGCCTAGCTTTCACACCCTCTTTTCTTGTGGACCGACCCCTATGTTGAAAGCTCTGGAAAACCTCTATCCTGAGGGAAATGTGTATCTATCCTTGGAAGAACGGATGGGTTGTGGAATAGGTGCATGCTTTGCATGCGTCTGTCACCTCCAGAATGACCCTGATGGATATTCCTATAAAAAAGTATGTACAGATGGACCGGTATTCCGTGCGAGGGAGGTTGTATTATGAGTTGTCTGAATGTCAAATTGCCTGGACTGGACTTGAAAAATCCGATCATGCCCGCATCTGGCTGCTTCGGTTTTGGTAGAGAATATGCAAAGCTATATGATCTAAACCTTTTAGGTGCAATCATGATTAAAGCTACGACGCTTGAACCAAGGTTTGGAAATCCCACTCCCAGGGTGGCAGAAACCAATGCAGGAATGCTGAATGCAATCGGTCTGCAAAACCCGGGATTGGAGAAGGTTTTGTCAGAGGAGCTGCCATTTCTGGCAAACTATGACGTCCCAATTATTGCGAATGTAGCAGGTTCTAAGATAGAAGACTACGTATTGGTTGCCAAAGAGGTCTCTAAGGCTCCGAATGTTCACGCCCTGGAGCTGAACATCTCGTGTCCGAATGTAAAGACTGGCGGAATTGCTTTTGGTACAGATCCTGAAGTCGCATTTGAAGTGACGAAGGCTGTTAAAGAGGTTTCTGAAGTGCCTGTGTATGTCAAGCTGTCACCGAATGTCTCCAATATAGTGGATATTGCAATGGCAATTGAGAAAGCTGGTGCGGACGGCTTAACGATGATTAACACGCTTCTTGGGATGCGCATTGACCTGAAGACGGGACGTCCAATTTTAGCAAACGGTTCAGGGGGTTTATCTGGCCCGGCCATCAAACCAGTTGCCATTCGTATGATACATGAAGTGAGTCAAAAGGTGACGATTCCGATAATCGGAATGGGAGGCGTACAGTCTGCAGAGGATGTCCTGGAATACTTTTTCGCAGGCGCGAGTGCGGTAGCGGTAGGAACAGCAAACTTTGTAGATCCGTTCATTTGTCCAACCATCATCGAGGAACTTCCATATAAACTGCATGAACTTGGTTTTGATCATATCTCAGAGTGTACCGGAAGGAGCTGGAATCAGCATGCGAAAATCGCTTATAGTCGCGCTTGATTTTCCGAACAGGGAAAAGGTAACAGCATTCCTTGCCAATTTCAAAGGTGAACAGTTATATGTGAAAGTGGGGATGGAGCTATTCTACCAGGAGGGACCCGACATCATCAGGCTTCTACAGGATCATGGCCATGACATATTTCTGGATTTGAAGCTTCATGATATTCCACATACCGTCCATCAAGCAATGCGTGGATTGGCAAAGCTTGGTGTAACTATGACAAATGTGCATGCAGCAGGCGGAAAAGAAATGATGCGCGCAGCACTCGAAGGCCTAGAAGAGGGTTGCACTTCCAATGGACGGCCGGCTCTAATCGCCGTGACGCAGCTGACCAGTACTTCAGAGGCAAGAATGAGAGAGGAACTCCTGATAGAGCGACCGCTTCATGATGTTGTGCTACATTATGCGAATAATGCGAAGGAGAGCGGTTTGGATGGTGTGGTTTGTTCCTCCCTCGAAGCGCCTCTTTTAACACAGAAGCTTGGAAGCACCTTCAAAAAAGTGACACCTGGCATCCGCATGAAAGACGATGATAAAGCTGATCAAATCAGAATTGTAACACCGTCGGACGCAAGGAAGCTTGGTGCAACAGAAATAGTAGTTGGAAGAAGCATCACAAGAGCTGCAGATCCGAAACAGGCATATCAAGAGATTCTACAACATTGGCAAGGAGTGGAGACAATATGAATACAACAGTAGCAGAGGATCTTCTAAGAATAAAAGCGGTTTTTTTCCAGCCAAGTGATCCATTCACCTGGTCATCCGGAATTAAATCCCCAATCTATTGTGATAACCGTTTAACCATTTCCTATCCTGATGTAAGAAATAATATTGCGACATCTTTAGCAGAGCTTGTAAAGGCAAAGTATCCTGATGCGGATGTGATTGCAGGGACCGCTACAGCAGGTATTCCTCATGCAGCTTTTGTGAGCGAAAAGCTGAACCTTCCGATGTGCTATGTCAGAAGCAAGCCAAAGGAGCATGGAAAAGGGAAGCAGATTGAAGGAAGGGTGCAGGAAGGCCAGAAGGTGGTTGTAGTGGAGGATCTCATATCCACTGGAGGCAGTTCCATCAATGCGGTAGAAGCGCTGCGAGTGGCCGGTTGTGAGGTGCTTGGGGTCGTGGCAATCTTTACATATGGACTGGAAGTGGCAAAGGATAATCTGACTACTCATCAGATTCAAGCGGACGCCATCTGTGATTATCAGACATTGTTGAATGTCGCAATTGATAAAGGCTATCTGCAGGAATCCGACCGATTGAAGCTCGGGAAATGGCTCGAGAATCCGACGAGTGAGACGTGGATGAGGTTTTGATTTAGGCTCATTTCGAAACTAATCTTGCAAAAGCAAGAAGGTATCTAAAAATGAAGTGTCCTCTTTCAACACCCTGTTGATTTCCGTTCCGGGTGTTCGGTTTCCGCGGGCGGCCTCGGGAGCCTCCTCGGCGCTAAAGCGCCTGCGGGGTCTCCCTTGACACGCTGCTCCCGCAGGACAAGGAAGGCTGCGGCAGCGATACATCGCACGAAGAAAATGCTCGCATTTTCGAGGAGTCTCACACCCTGCACTACAATCAACAGGGGAGACCTAAATATATTATGAGGCAGTCTGAAGTTTTCTACTGAAAAATGAACATAGAAAAAGGTCCACCTCCGATTTATGAGGTGGACCTTTTTCTATAATATGTTTAGATCATTTTTTCGATTTCGCCTTTTTTCTTCAGGTCTTCTACGATAGCTTGAAGCTTTTTGGAAGTTTCCTGCTGTTCCAATTGGCCTTTGATATCTTCTTTCACATCAGCAAGCTCTGGGAATGGCTGCTGCTGTTTCTTTTCCTCTTCGGAGAGTTCTTTTAATTGTGCATCGTTTTGTGCTTTGGCTTGATCATAATATTCCTGGATCTGCTCATCGGTCACTTCGGTTTTACCGACTTCCTTTTCCAAATATTTTTCTAAAGCCAGTTCATCTGCAATCTGCTTTTTAAGTGTGTCGATTGTAAGAGGGCTGCTTTTAAGGGCCTCTTCAAATTTCTCTTCACTTTCATAGCTAGCTTTGATTTCTGCCAGGTAGTCTTCCACTTCCTGTTCAGAAGCCTTGTAGCCTTTGTTTGCTACTTCCTGTGATAATAGCTTTTGTTCGATTAAAGAGTTTAAAGTCTGCTCTTTAATAGCTTCAGGATCAGTACCTTGTCCAAATTGCATCATCATCATGGAAGTCTGCTTCATCATTGTGTTATATTCTTCACCTTTGATTTCTTCGCCATTTACTTTCACTACGACTTTCTTGGGATCGACCTCTTCAGCCTGAGCCTGTTCAGTAGGTTGGTCCTCATTCTTCTTTGCATCTTTGTCAGCTGCTTTGTCATCATTTCCGCCACAAGCTGCCAGAAGGAGAGTGGACATTAGAGTGATTAACAAGATTGTAAGTTTATTTTTCATGTTGAAACCTCCATTAGAAACATTTAAAACTATTTTTCCATTTAAACATGGTTTTTATAAGGAAGCAAATGATTTCCCCTATTCTTCTTAATTTTCATGAAAAGGGTGAATTGTATATGCACATTTGAATTGGTGTTTTTTATGCTTCTGATTAAACACCGCTGTTGATTTCCGCACTAGGCTTCGCTTTCCGCGGGACGTTAGTGGAGCCTCCTCGGCTTCGCCTGTGGGGTCTCCACTGAACGTTGGCTTCCCGCAGGAGTCTTCGCCTATTGCTCCAATCAACAGCTAGATACCTATATTCTAAATTATTCCTTTGTACGGCTTGAGAAAAGAACTTTGTTAAACTGTTTCCACATGTTAATTATTTTTTCAACGCAATGATCATCTCTTCGTTAGGTGTGACGTAGATGGTTTGTTGCTGTTCGTAGATGACGAAGCCGGGTTTTGCGCCTGATGGTTTTTTGACGTTTCTGACTTTTGTGAAGTCGACAGGGACGGAGCCGGAATGGCGCGCTTTGCTGAAGTAGGCGGCGATGGTTGCGGCTTCGTTGATGGTTTCTTCCGTCGGATCTGTGCTGCGGATCACGACATGTGATCCAGGAATATCCTTTGTATGGAGCCACACATCATCGCGTCTTGCTACCTTATTTGTCAAAAAGTCGTTTTGCTTGTTGTTTTTTCCGACCAGAATCTCGGTGCCGTCGGTTGATTGATAAACTTCCAAAACCGGTTTTTGCGGCTTTGGTTTCTTTTGATTTCGTTTTTGCTTCATTTTCATATAGCCTTCCTCGGCCAACTCTTCACGAATTTCCTGTATGTCTTTAGGGGAGGCTGTCTCCACTTGCTGAAGAATCAAACTAAAATAGTTGATTTCTTCCTCAGCCTTTGAAATCTGCTCCTCGACAATAGCCAAGGAATTTTTTGCTTTTTGATACTTCTGGAAGTACCGTTGTGCATTCCCAGAAGGGCTGCGCTGCGGGTCCAAAGGAATGGTTATTTTCTCCACATCTTCACTATAGTAGTTGAGCACTTCCACCTCTTTGTCACCGCGGGCTATCTGATAGAGGTTTGCTGTCAGCAGCTCGCCATACAATTGGAACACTTCCGCATTTTTAGCATCAACCAAAGTTTTTTCAAGTTTGATGATTTTCTTTTTGTTTTTCTCGATTTCATTGGCAATGAATCGTTCAAGGTCATTTGCCTGCTGTTTGACTCTGTCTCTGGAAGCTTTGCCAAAATAAAAGCGGTCAAGCAGTTCACTTAAAGTGGAGAACGTTTTCTTTTCTCCTTTTATATGTGTCAGTGGGAGAAGGTAGAAAATTTCTTTGTTATCAGCCGTTATGATCTGCGGCTCAAGGGAACCCGACTTGACATCCTCTATGAGACCGGCAAAGCTTGGTGGAAGTGTCTGCCTATTTGCAAGACCGGCCCTGTATACTGCCTCTTTCGCAAAAAGGGGTGAGATGCCGGCAAAGGTATGGACGAGCTGCTTATCGAGCTTACCTCCGATATAGTCAATCTTCCTCTGCACCAAATCTTCTGTTGCTTCAAAAGGATGAATTTTATTCTGCTCTGGAGGCAGTACATAAGGCTGTCCTGGTGACAGGCTGCGGTGCCTGTTCTGTGACATGGATACATGCTTGATGCTGTCTAAGATCATTCCACGTTCCTTATCAATGAAAATGATATTGGAATGGCGTCCCATGATCTCCACAATTATCTGTTTGTATGACACATCACCGATTTCATTTCTTGCCTTCACATCAAAAACAATGATTCTGTCCATTCCAATCTGGTGGATATCTGTAATGATGCTTCCCTCTAAATGTTTACGGAGGAGCATGCAGAACATCGGTGGTTCACTTGGGTTATCGTAGCTTTCTTCTGTGAGATGAATGCGAGCGTAGCTTGGGTGGGCAGAGATCAGCAACTTATGGTTGCTTCTGCCGGAACGTATCGTCAGCACCAGTTCATTCTTATAAGGCTGATAAATTTTCGTAATCCGTCCACTTTCTAACTTTTCCTTCAATTCTCTAACCATTGCATATGTAAAAATACCATCAAACGACATCTATATTACTTCCCTTCCTTGACAATCCAAATTTCTTTTAGACTAAATCAATTATATACAAGCAATCTTCAGAAGTCCTAATAGAGGATGTTCAAAAAGTCCGGTAAATATAGCTTCGAATTTCTTCGTCAGCTTGCTTCTGCGCTTCCTCGAACTTCTTTGCTCTTTTTATCCTCCTTTTTGAACACACACTAAAAAGTATATCATTTTTTTGGACGAGTCTGAATAAGCTTTGTTAGATAGATTTTGTGCAAAGGTTGTGAGGTGAAACAGATGAAATGGCATGAGATGAGAACAGAAGAGGTTGTAGAAAAAATTAATTCAAATGTAGAAAACGGATTAAGTGAATCAGAAGCAAAAAATCGTCTGTTGCAGTTTGGGACGAATGAGCTTCAAGAGGCGGAGCGTCCCAACGCCTTTTTAGTGTTTTTGGAGCAATTTAAAGACTTTATGGTAGTTGTACTTCTGGCCGCCACTTTAATATCGGGTTTACTTGGTGAATATATCGATGCGGTTGCCATCATTGCAATTGTCATTATCAATGGGGTTTTGGGGTTCTTTCAGGAGCGGAAGGCGGAGCGATCCCTTCAGGCGCTGAAGGAACTTTCTGCCCCGCAGGTAGCTGTTTTGCGGGATAAAGAATGGCGTAAGGTTGCCTCCCGCGAAATAGTGGCAGGAGATGTGGTGAAATTCTCCAGTGGGGACCGGATAGGTGCCGACATGAGAATCGTACAGGCGAGCTCGTTGGAAATAGAGGAATCTGCTTTGACTGGTGAGTCTGTTCCTGCTGTGAAAAGGGACACACCAGTACAAGGCGGCGATATTTCTATCGGAGATCAGGAGAATATGGCCTTTATGGGTACGCTTGTCACAAGGGGATCAGGCGTGGGGATTGTAGTCGCAACGGGAATGAATACGGCAATGGGGCAAATTGCCGATCTTCTTCAATCGGCAGAAACAACAATCACTCCGCTTCAACGGAAACTGGAGCAGCTTGGAAAAATCCTCATTATCGTTGCACTATTCCTTACATTGCTTGTGGTAATCCTTGGGGTAGTCCAGGGACATAATATGTACGATATGTTCCTTGCCGGAGTATCATTGGCGGTTGCAGCCATACCTGAGGGGCTTCCTGCAATCGTGACAGTAGCACTTTCGCTCGGTGTACAGCGAATGATCAAGCAGAAATCCATCGTAAGGAAACTTCCAGCAGTCGAAACCCTTGGATGCGCTTCGGTCATTTGTTCTGATAAGACAGGAACTTTGACACAAAACAAGATGACGGTGACGCATGCCTGGTCAGGGGGGAATACCTGGACTGTTACCGGAAACGGTTATGATCCTGCAGGAGAGTTCATTGCAAATGATGCCAAAGATCCCACCCAGAACAAATCCCTGCAGCAACTTTTGACATTCGGATTGATGTGTAACCATGCCAATATACTTGAAAAGAATAATCAATTTGTTTTAGATGGGGATCCGACAGAAGGAGCCCTGGCGGTTGCGGCAATGAAAGCTGGCTATACAAAAGAAAGGCTGCTAAAGGAATTTGCAATTGTAAAGGAATACCCATTCGATTCCGAAAGAAAAATGATGAGTATGGTAGTGGAAGATAAACAGGGGAAGTTGTTCCTGATTACAAAAGGTGCACCTGACGTCATCAGTGGAGTCAGTGAATTTATTTTGTGGGAGGGCAAAAAGCAGCTATTTACAGCCAAATTTGAAACCATTGTAAAGGATACTGTCCATGTGCTGGCGTCACAAGCACTGAGGAACATAGCAGTCGCCTTTAAACCGCTAACTCACTATCACCATAGCATGACAGAAAAAGATGTGGAAAAAGAATTGATACTAATAGGAATACAAGGAATGATCGATCCACCTCGACCGGAAGTGAAACAAGCTGTCAAGGAATGCAAGGAAGCAGGCATCAAAACAGTTATGATAACTGGAGATCACATTGTTACGGCCAAAGCGATAGCATCAGACATCGGCATACTTCCGATGGGTGGAAAGGTTCTTGAAGGGAAAGAGCTTCAGAAGATGACACAGGAAGAGCTAGAGGAAATGGTGGATGATGTCTATGTGTTTGCAAGGGTGTCCCCCAGCACAAGCTTTCCATTGTAAAAGCGTTGCAGAAAAAAGGGCATATCGTCGCAATGACAGGGGATGGCGTCAATGATGCCCCTGCTATCAAAGCTTCCGACATAGGTATTGCCATGGGGATAACAGGGACTGACGTGGCAAAAGAGGCTTCATCTCTTGTATTATTGGATGACAACTTCGCTACCATCAAATCTGCCATCAAAGAGGGAAGAAACATCTATGAAAATATCAGAAAGTTCATCAGATACCTGCTTGCCTCCAATGTCGGTGAAATTCTGGTCATGCTTTTTGCCATGCTGCTTGCCTTGCCATTGCCGCTCGTACCCATCCAGATCCTATGGGTGAATCTGGTTACAGATGGACTGCCTGCCATGGCACTTGGCTTGGATCAGGCGGAAAGCAATGTCATGAAACGCAGGCCAAGACATCCGAAAGAGGGAGTGTTTGCGAGAGGACTTTGGTGGAAAATCATCAGCAGAGGCTTCCTGATAGGACTCGTGACCTTGATTGCCTTTATCATCGTGTATAAGCAGCATCCAGACGAGCTGATATATGCCCAGACGGTGGCTTTTGCAACCTTGGTAATGGCACAGCTGATACATGTATTCGACTGTAGGAGTGAGCGGTCCATTTATCATCGTAATCCGTTCCAGAACCTATACTTGGTAGGGGCTGTCATTTCAAGTGTCATCCTGATGCTCATTGTCATCTACTACCCGCCGTTGCAAACCATTTTCCACACAGTTTCTCTTGCACCGGAGGAATGGCTGTTAATTATGGGATTAGCTTCGCTTCCTACTTTTTTACTGGTGGGAACGCTTTTCACAGGAAAAACAAAGAAAAATATGGTATAGTATAAAAAAGGTAGTAGAGGTAAACTCTATTACCTTTTCGTTTGTTTTATAATGTAATAATATAACTCCTTTACTAGGATTTCTTCTGCATACTTTGTTGCATTTATAAGATATAGCCAACTAATTTTGCCCGTTGATTTCCGCTCCAGACACTTGCTTTCCGCGGGGAGGGTGGGAGCCTCCTCGGCTTCGCCTGTGGGGTCTCCCACTTCCTTCTATTCTCCCGCAGGCGTCAAGTGTCCTCCGCTACAATCAACTCAAGATTTTATCTTTGGCGGAAAGCTTGAATGAAAAGAAAAAATAAAAAACAAATTTTTCTTTTTATTTGCAAAGGTACATTGTTGAATTGGGTTTCCCCTGTTGATTGGAGTGCAAGGCGTGAGACTCCTGCGGGAGCAGTGTGTCAAGGGAGCCCCGCAGGTGCATAGCACCGAGGAGGCTCCCGAGGCCGCCCGCGATCGCTGCCGCCTGGAACGGAAATCAACAGGGTGTTTAATGTGAAGATATTATTTTCGTGTCTCAACTTGCTGAAGAAACAATTTACGAAAACAGCTTTTAAAAAAGGTGAAACAATGCTAATATAGTGTTTGCTTAGCATCGAAATAAGCCACTACAAGGCTCTTTTTTCATTAAATGGAGTACTTGAAAAGAGCCATTATATACTTAGGGAACGGACGTGAGTATGATGGTAAAGAGTATGACAGGTTTTGGTCGGGCAGAAACGAATGCTGAAACCTATCGGATCCTGGTGGAAATGAAATCGGTGAATCATCGTTTTTGTGAAATTAATATAAGGATGCCTAAGCAGTTTCTTTCGCTTGAGGATAAGATCAAACGCGTGATTTCCTCCACCATCCTGCGAGGAAGAGTGGAAGTCTTTATTACAATAGAAGGACAAGGGCTTGCCGAAAAGCAAGTGAATGTAGATTGGTCCGTGCTATCGGGATATATGCAATCCTTGCAGCAGGTGAAAGATACATATCAAATTTCTAGTTCCATTCAAATAAGTGATATACTAAAATTAGAGAATGTGTTTTCCGTTACGGAAGAAGAAACGATTCACCATGAATTGGAAGACTCACTGTTAGAAAATGTACATACTGCAACCAAGCAATTGGTATCGATGCGTTCCATTGAAGGGGAGCAACTGCAAAAAGACATCATCGAACTTGTTTCCCATATCGAAAAGACCGCGATTGAACTTCATTCATATGCCCCTATGGTAGTAGAAGCCTATCGACAACGCCTGGAGAAGAGATTGAAAGAATATGTGGGATCGGTTATTGATGAACAGAGACTTGTCACAGAGGCTGCTATTTTCTCGGATAAGGCGGACATCAATGAAGAACTAAAACGAATTCATAGCCATATTGCGCAATTTACGCTCTCCCTGAAGAGTGGGGAAGCAATTGGCAGAAAACTGGATTTCCTTGTGCAGGAATTGAACCGGGAGGTCAACACCATCGGTTCCAAGGCGAATGATGCCAAAATAGCGAATCTTGTGGTGGAAATGAAAGCTTGCATCGAGAAAATCAAAGAACAAGTGCAAAACATCGAATAATCTTTGATTACTAACCTCTTAAAGGGGTTAGAATATAGTTGGTAACTAGAGGTGGAAACTATGAGTATTAAGTTGATTAACATTGGCTTTGGCAACATTGTTTCAGCAAATCGGATCATATCTATTGTAAGCCCTGAATCTGCACCGATCAAAAGGATCATCCAAGACGCAAGGGATCAAGGAATGCTTATAGATGCAACCTATGGAAGACGAACTAGGGCGGTAGTCATCATGGACAGCGATCATGTAATCTTGTCAGCTGTCCAGCCGGAAACCGTTGCACAACGACTTGTAAATAAAGATGATATGTCTGATGAAGGGTAGGTATTTATTAATAAATGAGAGATAGAGGATTATTAATCGTTCTTTCCGGTCCATCCGGAGTTGGAAAGGGAACTGTCAGAAAAGCGCTATTTTCAAAAGATGATGTAAGTCTGCATTATTCCATCTCGATGACAACAAGGAATCCCCGAGCTGGAGAGTTGCATGGTACGGATTATTTCTTCCATACTAGAGAGGAATTCGAAGAACTGATTGAACAGGACAAATTCATCGAATGGGCAGAGTACGTAGGGAACTACTACGGCACACCGGTTGATTATGTGGAACAATGTCTATCAGAAGGAAAGGATGTTTTCCTCGAAATCGAAGTGCAGGGTGCCATCCAGGTGAAAAGTAAATTCCCTGAGGGAGTTTTCATCTTCCTGATGCCTCCAAGTCTTTCGGAGCTGAAAAATAGAATTACAACAAGAGGTACAGAAACAGAAGACCTCATTAATAATAGAATGACGGTTGCAAAAGAGGAAATCGAAATGATGGATGCTTATGATTATGTGGTGGAGAATGATCAAGTAGATCTGGCATGCGATCGAATTCAGGCCATCGTACAAGCGGAACATTGCAAAAGAACAAGATTACGCGAAAAATACAAACAAATGCTGGAGGCTGAATAATTATGCTATACCCATCTATTGATTCATTGATGCAAAAACTGGATTCCAAATATACACTTGTAACGGTTTCGGCAAGACGTGCTCGCGAATTGCAGCAAGTGAACGACCAAATGATCGAAAAGACGGTTTCCCACAAGTTTGTAGGAAAAGCTTTGGAAGAAATCGATGCTGGTTTGCTTTCTGCCAAGACGATTAAAACAGCGGAAAGAAGCGAAGGAATCTTAAACCACAAATAATGCCAATCGTTTTCCAACAGTCTGAAATAACAACCTAGCGATAGGTTGTTATTTTTTTAGACACGTAAAATTTCTTATCGGGGGATAGAAAAATGCTGTTAACAAATAAGAAAATCCTTTTATGTGTAACTGGCGGCATCGCCGTATATAAAGCTGTTGCTCTTACTAGCAAGCTTGTTCAGCAGGGTGCAGAAGTTAAGGTTATCATGAGCCAGTCCGCCTGCAAGTTTGTCACACCGCTGTCGTTTCAGGCATTATCAAGAAATGAAGTGTTCACCGATACGTTCGAAGAAAAAAACCCTTCTGTGATTTCCCATATTGACCTCGCTGATTGGGCCGATCTGATACTGGTAGCGCCCGCAACCGCCAATACAATAGGCAAGATGGCAAATGGATTGGCGGATGACATGGTCACCACCACTCTGCTTGCGGCAACTGCTCCAATCTGGGTTGCACCTGCCATGAATGTACATATGTACGACCATCCCGCTGTAAAAGAAAACATGAAACGCTTAGCGGCATTTGGATACCGCTTTATTGAACCAGGTGAAGGCTTCCTGGCTTGCGGCTATGTAGGCAAGGGGCGTTTGGAGGAGCCTGAATCTATCGTGCAAGCCGTAATAGATTATTTTACCCCTGATTTTTCTAAGGCTTCTCCACTTCGAGGTAAAAAAATCCTGGTAACCGCAGGACCGACTTTGGAGAAAATTGATCCGGTCCGCTTCATTTCGAATCGATCTACTGGGAAAATGGGCTATCGGATTGCTGAGGTAGCGGCTGATCTAGGTGCAGAGGTTACTTTGGTATCCGGACCGACTGCACTTTCAGATCCCCCAAAGGTCCATACCATCAGGGTGGAGTCTGCTGAACAGATGTACGAAACAGTCCTTGCGAACTATGACACATCTGATGTAGTCATCAAATCAGCAGCAGTGTCCGATTATAGACCAAAGCATATATCAGATACGAAAATGAAAAAGCAGGATGGCGACAGTGTACTGGAAATGGAACGGACGAAAGATATTTTAAAAGCACTCGGTGAAAGAAAGAAACACCAGATTCTGGTAGGTTTTGCTGCAGAAACGAATAATGTGGAGGAATATGCAGTAGGAAAACTCGATAGGAAAAACCTCGACTATATTGTGGCCAATAATGTAACGATGGATGGAGCGGGATTTGGAACAGACACGAATATTGTCACGATCTATCGTAAGGACGGCTCAAACCTATCCCTGCCACTAATGTCCAAGAAGGAAGTCGCCGCCTCCCTACTAGAAGAGATAGCCTCCAATTTCGAGGAAAAAGCATGACATATGCAAGTGTCATAGTAGATGTTCCGGCAAAACAGACAGACAGAGCGTTCGATTATGAAATCCCTGAAAAGTGGGATGGTTTTATCCAGCCTGGCATGAGAGTGGTAGTTCCTTTTGGCCCCCGCCAGATACAGGGGTTTGTTGTAGGTCTGAAAGAAACAACGTCTGTAAAGAAGACGAGGCCCATTTCGAACCTGATAGATATTAGCCCAATTTTGACAGAGGAGCTCCTGCAGCTCGCCGAATGGCTAAGAGACCATACATTATGCTTTACCATTTCAGCCTTTCAGGCGATGCTCCCTGCTGCGCTGAAAGCTAAATATGAAAAATGGATCATAGTAAAGGACAGGAATAATCTGCCTCCGCATTTGGAACTGTTTTTCGATTCGTCCAACAGGGCCCGTTTCGAAGATTTTGAAGGTACTGGTCATTACAGACTTATTAAACACCTAATTGATGATGAGGTTTTGGAAGTCTATTATGAAGTCAAAGACAAACTTTCCAAGAAAACGGTAAAAGCCATTGTGCTCACTGCCACCAAAGAGGAACTAAAGGAAGCAAAAAACAAAGTATCCACGCGCGCGCAAGCCCAGCACCGTCTGTTGGATTTCTTTTTGGAAACAGGACAGAAAAAAATAGAAAAAAAACAGCTCCTTGAAGACCTCCAGATAGGTACAAGTGCAGTTGGAGCGCTGGTGAAACTGGATATTCTGCAGGAAGTGGATGATGAAAGATACAGGGACCCTTATGCAAACAGGGAATTTGCTAAGTCTGAGCCTTTAGCCCTTACTTCCCAGCAGCAACAAGCAATATCTCCTATCCTCTCCTCGATCGAAAGTGGAAAGCATGAAGGATATGTCATGTTCGGGGTAACTGGAAGCGGGAAAACGGAAGTGTATATGCAGGCAGTGGATGCCGTCCTGAAAAAAGGTAAAGAGGCAATTGTACTAGTTCCTGAGATTTCCCTCACTCCACAGATGGTGAATCGCTTCAAATCACGCTTTGGCTCCGATGTGGCTGTTATGCATAGTGGACTTGGCATGGGGGAGAAGTATGATGAATGGCGTAAGATTCACCGCAAAGAGGTGAAGGTGGTAGTAGGTGCACGATCTGCCATTTTTGCACCTTTTGAAAATGTGGGAATCATCATTATAGATGAAGAGCATGAAACGAGCTATAAACAGGAGGATACACCACGTTATCACGCACGTGACATCGCGATGGAGAGAGGGAGATTTCATCAGTGTCCAGTTGTATTGGGAAGTGCTACGCCAACACTTGAAACCTTCGCGAGAGCTTCCAAAGGAGTCTATCAGTTGCTGACGATGGACAAAAGAATGAGCGAACAGGGAATGCCGACTGTAGAAATAGTGGATATGAGAGAGGAATTAAGGGAAGGCAACCGTTCCATGTTCTCAAGGGACCTCCTTGAAAAACTCCAGATCCGGCTTGAGCGTGGGGAACAGTCCGTATTATTTTTGAACAAAAGAGGGTATTCCTCCTTTGTTATGTGTCGAGACTGTGGCTATGTAGTGGAATGTCCACATTGCGACATCTCCTTGACCTATCACCGAATTAACAATCAGTTGAAGTGCCATTATTGCGGGTATGAAGAGCAAGTGCATTCAACTTGTCCTAGTTGTGAAAGTGACCATTTCCGTTTTTTTGGAACCGGAACGCAGAAAGTGGAAGAAGAGCTGACAAAATTGCTACCGAGTGCAAGGGTCATAAGAATGGATGTAGACACCACCAGTAGAAAAGGATCTCATGAAAAACTACTTCAGCAGTTCGGGGACAGAAAAGCGGATATATTGCTCGGGACACAAATGATTGCGAAGGGACTGGACTTTCCACAAGTAACATTGGTAGGGGTCTTAACAGCAGATACTATGTTGAACATCCCTGATTTTCGTTCTTCGGAGAAAACCTTCCAGCTTCTGACACAGGTAAGCGGGCGTGCTGGAAGGCATCTACTTCCTGGCGAAGTGGTCATTCAGACTTACAGCCCGGAGCATTATAGTGTAGAATTAGCAAGTACACACGACTATCTCGGCTTTTATCAGAAAGAAATGCTTATAAGAAAAAATCACCAGTACCCTCCTTTCTACTACCTTGCCCTTGTTACAGTCACTCATCAGGAGCTGACAAAGGTAGTGGCGGTAACGGAAAGGATTACGAGCTACCTTGGTGGACAGCTTTCAAGGGAAGCGGTCATTCTGGGGCCGGTTTCTTCCCCGATTTCAAGAATTAAAGACCGATATCGATATCAATGCATCATTAAATATAAAAGGGAACCAAATCTTCATCATGCCTTAAAGAGTGTTGTGGAAAAATACCAATCACAAATGGACCAGGAAAAATTGGCGATCCATATCGATTTAAATCCTTACATGTTAATGTAATTTTTGGAGGAAGAAAAATAGTGGCAATTTTAAAGATAGTGGAATATCCAGCGGCAGTGCTGGAGCAGAAATGTGAACCTGTGACGACATTCGACAAGCGCCTGATTCGCCTGCTGAACAATATGTATGATACGATGCTAGAGGCGGATGGTGTAGGACTTGCTGCGCCACAAATCGGCATTGCAAAACAGATTGCAATTGTGGAAACGGATGAACAGGCAGGGAAAATAGAGCTCATAAATCCTGAAATCATCTCTTCAGAAGGCGAACAGGTAGGACCAGAGGGATGCTTGAGCTTTCCAGGTCTTTTTGGGGAGGTCAGCCGCTCCAACTATATTAAAGTGAAAGCTCAGAACCGCAAGGGGAAATGGTATGAGTTAGAAGCGAAAGGCTTCTTGGCGCGAGCTATTCAGCATGAAATAGATCATTTGAATGGAGTGCTTTTTACGAGCAAGGTCATCAGATATTTTGAAGAACAAGAGTTAGAAGGGTGATTAGATGAAACGTATCGTATTTATGGGAACACCGGACTTTGCCGTTCCGGTTCTACAGCAAATACTCAAGGATGGCTATGAGGTGATCGCGGTCGTTACTCAACCGGACCGTCCAAAAGGCAGAAAGAAAGTCCTGACCCCTCCCCCTGTTAAAGTGGAGGCGGAAAAGCATGGCATTCCTGTTTTTCAACCTGAAAAAATCAGATTGGCTGAAGAGTATGAAAAGATCACCAGGTTGGAGCCAGATCTTATTGTAACAGCGGCATTCGGCCAGATTCTACCAAAGGCTTTGCTGGAAGCTCCAAAATACGGATGTATCAATGTGCATGCCTCCCTATTGCCGAAACTTAGAGGCGGTGCTCCAATCCACTATTCCATACTTCTTGGAGAAAAGAAGACTGGAGTGACCATCATGTATATGGTGGAGAAGCTTGATGCTGGGGATATCCTGACTCAAGTGGAAGTCAGCATTACGGAAAAGGATCATGTAGGTACGCTCCACAATAAATTGAGTGAGGCCGGCTCCTTGCTGCTATCCCAAACCATGCCCCTCCTGTTTGAAGGAAAGTTGACACCAATCAAACAAAATGATGAAGAGGCAACGTTCGCTTCCAATATCAAAAGGGAACAGGAAAGAATCGATTGGTCACGTACAGGCGAGGAAATCTATAATCATATAAGAGGTTTACACCCTTGGCCAGTCGCATACACAACAATTGAAGGGCAAGTCATGAAAGTATGGTGGGGAGAAAAGGTTGAAACAAGCAGTATGGAAACACCTGGTACGATTATCGGAAAAGAAGAAGATGGATTCATTGTGAAAACTGGTAATACTATTAGTATCAAAATAACTGACCTTCAACTTGCAGGGAAAAAACGAATGACCGGGATGCAATATTTAAACGGTGCAGGAGCGTCGTTATCAGAGGGCATACAGCTAGGAGAATAAAATGAAAAACGTGAGAGAGCTTGCATTGGATGCACTGGTAAATGTGGAGAAAAAGCAGGCATACAGTAATTTGCTTGTTAACAACTACTTGGATTCAGGTAAGTTGAATAAAAAAGACGCTGGGTTATTTACGGAAATTGTGTACGGGACGATTCAGCGGACGATGACAATCGACTATTATTTGACTCCTTATATAGAAAAGCAGAAAAAACTTGAGGATTGGGTGAAGGTGCTGTTGCGTCTTACCTTGTACCAAATGCTCTACCTGGATAAAGTCCCTGAAAGAGCAGCAATTTACGAAGCCGTTGAAATCGCAAAAAAGAAAGGGCACAAAGGCGTTGCATCTGTCGTTAACGGCGTGCTAAGATCCATACAGCGCCAAGGTGTTCCCGATTTGGAAACGATGAAAAATGATGTGGATAGAATATCAATTGCCACCAGCCATCCTCGCTGGATGGTGGAAAAGTGGATAGAGCAATACGGCGTGGAAAATACCGAAAGATTGTGTGAAATGAACTTGGTTCCCCCTAGCCAGACTGCTCGGGTAAATACAGCTAAAGCTTCTGTCGAGGACGTTATCTCCATGTTGAAGGCTCAAGGATTTGATGTGGAAAAAGGCGAGGTTGCACAAGAGAGCATAGTGTCCAAAAAAGGAAACCTGGCTTATTCCAATGCCTTTAAAAACGGCTTTATCACCATTCAGGATGAAAGCTCGATGCTTGTTGCCAGAACACTAGATGTAGAACCTGGACAGACTGTTTATGATTCCTGTGCAGCCCCAGGTGGGAAAACAACCCATATCGCAGAATTGATGAAGGGGACAGGTACTGTCATTTCGACAGACCTTCATGAGCACAAAGTAAAGCTGATAAAAGAACAGGCTGACCGATTGGGCCTTTCTAATATTGAAGTAAAGGCAATGGATAGCCGAAAAGCACAAGAAGTATTCCAAAATGAAATGTTTGATAAAATCCTGGTGGATGCTCCTTGCTCTGGTTTTGGCGTAATAAGAAGAAAACCGGATCTGAAATATACAAAGACCATGCAGGATGTCAAACAGCTGGCAAGCATTCAATCTGCTATATTGGATGAGGTTGCTCCACTTGTAAAAAAAGGTGGAACTTTAGTATATAGTACATGTACAATTGATAAAGAAGAAAATACAGAAGTTGTAAATGCTTTCTTGGAGAACAACCAGGATTTTGAGATAGATATGTCCATCAAAGATTTAGTACCGCATAAGCTTGAAACATACATCCAGGACGGCATGCTCCAACTTTTGCCGCACTATTTCGGAACTGATGGATTCTTTATAGTAAGACTAAAAAGGCAGGTGTAAGGAAGATGGAACAAAAAACAACGAACATCAAGAAAAAAGAAGAAGCGACACATAAACCGTCCATCTATTCACTCCAATTGCACGAACTTGAAGAATGGTTAGTGACGAATGGAGAAAAGAAATTCAGAACAAAACAGATTTTTGAATGGCTCTATAAAAAAAGAGTGACGTCCTTTGAGGATATGTCAAACCTATCGAAGGAACTGCGCGAAAAGTTGGAGGAGCACTTCACTCTAACTACGCTCAAAACGATTGTGCAGCAAACATCCTCGGATGGAACGATGAAGTTTCTATTTGAACTTCATGACGGCTACTCCATTGAAACAGTATTGATGAGACATGAATACGGAAACTCCGTCTGCGTCACTACCCAGGTCGGCTGTCGCATCGGTTGTACGTTCTGCGCTTCTACGCTTGGAGGACTGAAAAGAAATCTGGAAGCAGGAGAAATCGTTGCCCAGGTCGTAAAAGTACAACAAGCGGTCGATGAATTGCAGGAACGTGTCAGCCATGTGGTAATCATGGGAATCGGTGAACCGTTTGACAACTATGACGAAATGCTGAGCTTCCTTAAAATTATCAATCATGATGAAGCACTGAATATCGGTGCCCGTCATATTACGGTATCCACTAGTGGGATTATACCGAAAATCTATAAGTTTGCAGATGAAAACATGCAGATCAACTTTGCTATTTCCCTGCATGCGCCTAATACGGAAATCCGTTCCCGTCTGATGCCGATCAACAAAGCGTATAAACTGCCTGACCTGATGGAAGCTGTGCACTATTACATCGAGAAGACAGGACGCAGAGTCAGCTTTGAATACGGCTTATTCGGTGGGGTCAATGATCAGGTGGAGCATGCTGAAGAATTGGCTAAGCTAGTGAAGGGGATCAAGTGTCATATCAATCTTATCCCAGTTAACTATGTACCAGAGCGTGATTATGTAAGAACGCCGAAGGAACAGATCAATCTTTTTGAGAAAACATTGAAAAATCTAGGTGTAAATGTAACAGTTCGTCGTGAGCAGGGGCATGATATCGATGCTGCGTGTGGCCAGCTACGTGCGAAGGAGCGAAAAGAAGAAACGAGGTGACAAGTGTTAATGGTCTTTTTAACAGATAAAGGGAGAGTTCGTTCGCATAATGAAGATAACGGGGGAATTTTTGTTAATAAAGACGGAACCATTTTAGCAGTTGTTTGTGATGGAATGGGGGGTCATCAAGCAGGTGATGTGGCAAGCCAGAAAGCGGTGGACCATATCAGGGAATTGTGGGAGGAGTCTATCAATGTCTCTTCTCCTGAACCTGCTGAAATTTGGTTTAAAACATATATAGGTCAAATCAATCAGTTCTTATTTGACTATGCAAACCGGCATGAAGAGTGTCATGGAATGGGAACAACCATCGTTGCGGCCATTATCGGGGATTCCTTTTTCACCATTGCCCATGTTGGTGACAGCAGGGTATATCTTGTATCAAATGGTCAGGCTAAGCAGTTGACTGAGGACCAGACATTTGTGAATGAATTGGTGAAAAGTGGCCAGATCTCTAAAGAGGATGCCGAGCATCATCCGCGAAAAAATGTTATACTACAAGCTTTAGGGACAGAGAAAACCGTGAAGATTGATTTGAAAACTATTACATATGATGACCCTGGCTATCTTTTGCTTTGCTCAGATGGATTGAGCAATAAAGTGAATGATAAAGAGCTAGTGGAAGTCTTAAAAAGTGAACATCATTCTCTGGAAAGTAAAGCCGAGAAACTGATACTCCTTGCCAATCAAAATGGCGGAGAAGATAACATAACGGTAGCTATAGTCGAATTATCTGTCACCGAAGAGGGAAGTGGGTGATATCTTTGTTAATTGGAAAAAGATTAAATGATCGCTATAAAATAATGGAAGTCATTGGCGGCGGGGGTATGGCCAATGTCTACCTTGCCCATGACATGATTCTTGACAGGGATGTAGCCGTAAAGGTACTACGCTTAGATTTTGCCAATGATGAAGAATTTATTCGTAGATTTCGCAGAGAAGCACAGTCTGCAACAAGCCTGGATCATCCAAACATCGTGAGCATCTATGATATCGGGGAAGAGGATGATATCTACTATATCGTCATGGAACACGTATCAGGCAAAACCTTGAAGCAGTACATCCAGCAATTTGCTCCAATTGAACAGTACAATACAGTAGAAATCATGAAACAACTCACATCTGCGATTGCACATGCACATGAAAATGGAATCATCCATCGTGATATTAAACCGCAGAATATTCTTATAGATGATTACGGTACGATAAAGGTGACTGACTTCGGGATTGCAATGGCGCTTAGCTCCACTACCATAACGCAGACAAATTCCTTGTTGGGGTCCGTTCATTATTTATCACCGGAGCAGGCCAGGGGAAGCCTTGCTACCAAGAAATCTGATGTATATGCCCTTGGGATTGTCATGTTTGAAATGCTTACAGGAAGATTGCCTTTTTCAGGTGAATCTGCCGTTTCCATTGCGTTGAAGCATCTACAATCTGAGACGCCATCACCCAAAAGATGGAATCCTGCCATTCCACAAAGCCTGGAGAATGTGGTATTGAAATCCATGGCAAAGGACCCGAATCATCGTTACGGTTCGGTGGAGGCAATGCTTGAGGATCTGACTACGGTATTGGAATCAAACCGAGTGAACGAACCGAAGTTCTTTATTCCGAATGACGACGATGAAGCGACAAAGGCGATCCCAGTCATAAAAGGTGACCTATCCAAGCATCTATTGAACAATCATGAAACCAAGGTGGTCCCTACAGATACCATCGCTCCACCGCCTAAGGAGGGTGAGCCTCCCAAAAAGAAGAAAAAGAAAAAGAAAAAGTGGATGATGTTTTTACTTATTCTGCTTTTGCTACTGGGAGTAGGTTCTGTTGCTGCCTTTACCCTCCTCCCATCCATACTTCTTCCAAAGGATATCGTCGTTCCTGATGTGTCAAACATGGAATATGAGGATGCAAGGGATGAACTGTTGGATGAGGGCTTTGTCATTAAAGCTACAGAGGATGAGCCGAATGATGAGATAGAAGAAGGTTTTGTTACAAGAACATCCCCTGAAGCCGGTAAAACAAGAAAAGAAGGCTCTGAAATAACTATCTACCGTAGTGCAGGCAAAGAAAAAGTGGAAGTGGATGATTATACAACCCTACAGGTTGATGATGCGATACGCAGAATTAAATTGGTGGAACCGAAATATAAAGATTATTCGGTAGAAGAAGTGTTTTCCGAGGAAGCGGAAGAGGGGACGGTCATTCGTCAGACTCCTGTTCCAGGTGAATTGGTCATCCCTGAAGATGAGGTAGTGAAGCTCGTCGTATCCAAGGGTGCAAGCCCGATTATCCTTGATGATTACCAGGGCTCATCGATTGAATTTGCCCAAAGGCATCTGGCAACTTTGCTTCTTGAACCGGTCATTCAAGAAGAATTCCATGCTGAGGTTTCTGCCGGAAATATAATCAAACAGGATCCCGCTCCGGAATCACAGGTGAAAAAAGGCGATAAAATCCAGCTGATTGTTTCCAAAGGTCCGCAGCCTGAAGATAAGACAACAGACATTCCGCTTGAAATAACGTATAAACCTGCCGAAGAAGGAGCAGAACAAAAAGTGGAGCTCTTTGTGGAAGATTTGAACACCAATATGGATCAGCCGAAAGAAACCTATATCATTACGGAAGATCTTATCACAAGCTTCACCATAACCGTTCCTTATAAACAGAAAGCGAAATATAGAGTGCTTGTAGATGGGGAAGAAGTTCAATCAGTGACAATCGATTACGATGATATTGAGTAATTATTAAGGAGTGAGTGTATGCCTGAAGGCAAGATTGTCAAGGCATTAAGCGGTTTTTATTACGTTTTGACAGCAGATGGCCATATAACCCAATGCAGGGGACGAGGAGTTTTCCGCAAAAATAAGATCACGCCCCTAGTTGGGGATATGGTGGTATTCCAAGCGGACAACGACCAGGAAGGGTATATCCTTGAGGTTCTGCCCCGCATGAATGAAATGGTGAGACCTCCCATTGCGAATATCGATCAGGCCATCCTGGTTTTTTCCGCCATGGAGCCCGAGTTCAGTACGGTACTTCTGGACAGGTTCCTTGTGCTGATTGAATCGAAAGAAGTGACACCACTTATTTGCATATCCAAGATGGATCTGCTTGAAGAAGATGAAAAACTGATGGGATTTGCCAACTATTATCGGGAAATCGGATATGAAGTGGTCCTGACGTCAACCAAAGAGCCGGAACAATTAAAACAAATACTTCCGTACCTCAAGGATAAGACATCCGTCATTGCAGGACAGTCAGGAGTGGGAAAATCCTCCCTTCTAAATGTTCTTCGTCCTGAACTGGAATTGAAAACAGATGACATCTCCTCGCATCTTGGCCGCGGGAAGCATACAACCAGACACGTGGAACTAATGGAAATCAATGATGGTTTTGTAGCAGATACACCAGGGTTCAGTTCGCTTGAATTCCTGGAAATGGCGGCAGAGGAAGTAAAGGAGTGCTTTCCTGAGTTTGTGAGTATAAGCGATCAATGCAAGTTCAGGGAATGCACCCATCTGAAAGAACCGAAATGTGCGGTGAAAACTGCTGTGGAAGCGGAAGAAATTGCAGCTTTCCGCTACAAGCATTATGTTTCCTTTGTGGAAGAAATAAAAGACAGAAAGCCGAGGTACTAAAATATGATAAAAATCGCCCCCTCAATCCTGAGCTCAGACTTTGCCAATTTGCAAAAAGACATACAAGATGTGGAGCAAGGCGGAGCCGACTATATTCATATTGATGTGATGGATGGTCACTTTGTACCAAATATCACGATTGGTCCACTTGTTGTGGAAGCGATCCGTCCGATAACAAAGCTTCCTTTGGACGTCCACTTGATGATTGAAAATCCTGACACATACATCTCAGCTTTTGCAAAAGCTGGAGCTGATATCATTTCGGTACACGTAGAGGCTTGCCGTCATCTTCATCGTACAGTTCAACTCATCAAGGCTGAAGGAGTGAAGGCAGGGGTTGTCATCAATCCCGCCACTCCTGTGGAAAGCATCATCCCCATCCTGAATGATGTGGATCTGGTATTGCTTATGACAGTCAATCCTGGCTTTGGTGGACAAGCATTCATTGAAAGTGTCCTGCCAAAAATCAGTCAGGTAAGATCTCTCATAACGGAAAGGGGTTTATCGGTTGAAGTGGAGGTAGACGGCGGAGTCAATCCAGAAACTGCTGCCCTTTGCGTTGAAGCTGGAGCAGATGTACTTGTAGCAGGTTCGGCCATCTATCAACAAACAGACCGTAAAAAAGCCATTTCATCCATACGTGGAAACATGACATAAACCTGAAACTTGAGTGGAATGCTAAAGTTATGAATGGAGGTTTTTTCATGAATAATTCCAAGGATGAGGCAGCAATTCTAGAACAGGCACTTCAATTTGCTTTGGCTAACAGTACCGACTATCAGGAGATAGGCATGTATGAACAGGTACTGTCAAAATTCCATAAAAAGAATCAAACGCAGATGGACGGCTTTCGCTACGACTACGATGATTCATCGATTTAAAAGGTCTTCTTATAGAAGGCTTTTTTTATTATTGAATGTTTATAAGCAAATGAATAAACCGTTTTTATCTATTGATAGAGAGGATTAAAATTTATTGAACTATCCCCCTGTTGGTTGGAGCGCAAGGGGTGAGACTCCTGCGGGAGAAGCGAGTCCAAGGGAGACCCCACAGGCGCGAATGCGCCGAGGAGGCTCCCGGACCGCCCTGGATAAGCGAACCCCTCTCGCTGCAACCAACAGGGGTGTTGGAAGCGCACATTAGTCTTTGCGGAAATTGCACATGAATAAAGGAGAAAAAGAAAATGATTATTAATATCGTGGCAGGTGGACCACCGGAAAATATCCCGGCCTTTGGAGCAGACACTTCTGAAACCGTCACCTGGGTCGGAGTCGACAGGGGCGTCCACTACCTATTGGAACAAAATATTATCCCATCGAAGGCCTTCGGGGATTTTGACTCTGTTACACCTGCAGAACTGGTTGAAATGAAAAGGAAAATAACTGACCTTGACTTGTTTCCAAGTGAAAAGGACGAAACGGATACAGAGCTTGCAGTCAACTGGGCCATGGCACAAAACCCTACATCCATTACCATGTTTGGTGTAACCGGAGGAAGACTGGACCATTTTCTCGGCAATGTGCAGCTCATGTTAAAAGGGAACCAAAACGGGATCACCATTGAAATCCAGGATAATCAAAATATCCTTACCCTGGTCAATCCCGGCTTTTATACCATGAAAAAGGATGAGAACCTCCCATACATTTCATTCCTTCCCATAAGCCCTACCGTTAGCGGAATCACCCTGGATGGATTTAAATATCCCCTAAAAAATAGGAATATAAAATGGGGCGACACACTATGTATAAGTAATGAACTAGATACTGAAAATGGTACTTTTTCATTTAAGGATGGCATATTAATGATGATAAGGAGCCGTGATTTATCCCATTTTATGTGACGGCATTCTTCATCTGCACGTATTCATTCATATCTACTATGGTTAAAAAGTTCCGGGGAGGGAAATGGAATGAAATTTTATACAATAAAGTTGCCGAGGTTTTTAGGTGGTATCATCCGTGCCATGCTGGGGTCGTTTAAAAAAGAGTAAAGCACCTTTATGAGGTGCTTTTTTGATAAATATTCCGATAATAATATTATGTTAACTAAAAGGGAACAAGTAAAAAGCGACAGGGGATTGTCCCTGTCGCTTTTGCATGTGCGCTTATAAAATTATACGCGCTCAACTTTACCTGATTTTAAGGCTCTTGCAGATACGTATACACGCTTTGGCTTACCATCTACTAAGATACGAACTTTTTGAAGGTTTGCACCCCAAGTACGTCTTGAAGAGTTCATTGCGTGAGAACGTGAGTTACCAGAACCAGTCTTTTTGCCAGTGATTACACATTTACGTGCCATGTTTAATTCCCTCCTAACTACAAAGAAACATCAATCAATATTTTCATTTAGTGTCAGAAAAACGATGCACGGGACCTCCGTCAAAAGGAAGCAGGTCCATACAGTGTCTTTCTATTCATAGATAAAACAGTTGAAAATACTTATATAATTTAACATACAACCCCGCACAATGCAATAGTTCTGAAGAAAGCTTTCAAGAAAAAAGCCTTGACATACATGTTTCTAGCATTCAGTATAATAATAGTATTATTACAATAGTATTCGTCTGCTTTCAAAAACCTTTCTTTTATAGTAAAATAACGAGTAGACAAGGTGAATAAACCAATCGAAGGGGGAACCTTTATGTCCATCGAACTAAAAACATCTTATGGTCAAATAGATATTTCTAATGATGTAATTGCAACAATCGCAGGTGGAGCAGCTGTAGACTGCTATGGCATCGTAGGAATGGCTTCCAAAAGCCAGCTTAAAGATGGGTTGTCAGAAATACTTCGAAAAGAAAACTTTACAAAGGGCGTTATCGTACGCCAGGAAGAAGATCGACTACATATTGATATGTACATCATTGTAAGCTATGGAACGAAAATTTCAGAAGTGGCGCATAATGTACAGACTAAAGTAAAATATACCCTTAATCAAATGCTCGGTCTTTCCGTTGATTCATTAAACATTTATGTACAGGGAGTTCGAGTTACGAACCCGTAATAAGGAGGAAAATTTAGTGTCAGTAAAAGTTCTAAATGGGAAACGTTTTGCACAGATGGTTATCCAGGGTGCAAATCATTTATCTAACAACGCCAAGACTGTGGATGCGTTGAATGTGTTTCCGGTTCCGGATGGAGATACAGGTACAAACATGAACCTTTCCATCACATCAGGAGCAAAGGAAGTAAAAAACAATGTTTCCGAGCATATCGGTAGTGTTGGTTCTGCTCTGGCTAAAGGCCTGCTTATGGGGGCAAGAGGTAACTCGGGGGTTATTCTTTCTCAGCTATTCCGTGGATTCTCCAAGCATATCGAATCAAAGGAAACAATCACAAGCAAGGATTTTGCACATGCGCTTGAAGCAGGAGTTCAAACGGCCTATAAAGCTGTTATGAAGCCTGTGGAAGGAACTATTTTAACGGTTGCGAAAGATGCAGCCAAAAAGGCGGTCGCTGTTGCAAAGAACGAAGACGATATCATTGTTTTAATGGAAGAAACGCTAAAGGAAGCGAATGCATCTTTGAAGCGTACTCCTGACCTGCTGCCAGTTCTTAAGGAAGTTGGTGTAGTCGACAGTGGTGGACAAGGTCTCGTTTATATTTATGAGGGCTTCCTGGCTGAATTGAAAGGCCAAAGAATTGAAGATATCGTACCAACCACTTCGATGAACCAACTGGTTAGTGCAGAACACCATAAAAATGTCCATGCGGCCATCAATACAGAGGATATAGAATTCGGTTACTGTACAGAATTCATGGTTAAATTCGAAGCGGATAAATTGAAGGCGAATCCTTTTACAGAAGATAAATTTCGCAATGACCTATCTCAACATGGAGATTCTTTACTGGTCATCGCTGACGATGAAATTGTAAAAGTTCATATCCACGCAGAGCAGCCTGGCGATGTGTTGACTTACGGTCAGCGCTACGGCAGTCTTATCAACATGAAGATTGAAAACATGCGTGAGCAGCATAGCAACCTACTTTTTGAAGAAGATGAATATGCTGCACCGACTGTTGCACCACAAGCGAACAAAAAGCGTGAGAAGTTTGGAATAATCACTGTTGCAATGGGTGAGGGTATTGCGGAGCTATTTAAGAGCATCGGAGCAAAGGCTGTTATTGAAGGCGGCCAAACGATGAATCCGAGTACAGAGGATATCTTAAAGGCAATTGAGGAAGTAAATGCCGACAACGTCATTATCCTTCCTAACAACAGTAATATCATCATGGCTGCTAAGCAGGCTGCTGAAGTTGCCGACCAGAATGTTGCAGTAATTGAGAGCAAAACGGTTCCACAAGGAATGGCAGCCATTCTTGCTTTCAATCCTACAGGTGAGCTGGCAGACAACGAAGAGACAATGAAAGAGGCTCTTACATCTGTTAAAACCGGTCAGGTTACATTTGCTGTAAGAGACACCAACATCGATGGAATTGAAATCCAGAAAAATGATTTCATGGGAATCGCTGACGGTAAAATTGTCATTACCAGCAAAGATAGAAGGCAGGCTGCCAAAGATCTGCTTGATACGATGATGGATGATGATGCAGAAATCCTGACTGTCATTTATGGTGAAGATGTTTCCCAGGAAGAAGTAGACGAATTGGTGGAAGAACTTGAGCAGGCGTATCCGGATGCTGAAGTGGAAGTTCACAACGGAAAACAGCCGTTATACTCCTACATCTTCTCTATTGAATAAAGTCCTATAATCAGGAAAAAAGAATCAATACAAAAGAAGGGGTAAATACCCTTCTTTTGTATGTTTTTTTATCAACCAAGGTGTTGGAAATCTCTGTTTATTTTAAGTGCCTAGTGCGGAAATCAACAGCGGTATTTAAAGAGGCAATTACATTTGTCATAGAGGGGGAGTGGGGAAATGAAGTATAAAAGCGTCTTTGATATTATTGGTCCTGTAATGATTGGTCCATCAAGTTCTCACACAGCGGGAGCTGCCAGAATTGGTCGTGTTGCGAGAAGTCTGTTTGGCAGACAGCCTGAATGGGCAAGCATCTCCTTTTATGGCTCTTTTGCTAAAACATATAAAGGTCACGGGACGGACGTTGCGATTGTCGGCGGACTTCTGGATTTCGATACATTTGATGAACGAATCAAAACCTCCCTATCCATTGCTGACTCATTGAGCATGAAAGTTGAATTCATAGAGGAAGAAGCAATAACGGATCATCCTAACACTGCAAAAGTTCGGATTGGTGACGAACAGGGAGAACTAGAGCTTGTAGGCATCTCCATCGGTGGAGGAAAGATTGAAATCACAGAGCTGAATGGCTTTGAATTGAGGCTTTCAGGGAACCATCCGGCGCTCTTGGTAGTGCATAATGACCGATATGGTGCGATTGCTGGAGTAGCTAATGTACTTGCGAAATTTGCCATCAATGTCGGACATATGGAAGTTTCCCGCAAAGAAAAAGGGAAACAGGCATTGATGACAATAGAAGTGGATCAGAATATTGATGATGCGGTAATCAATGAGCTGTCTGCGTTGCCTCATATTACACAAGTAACGAAAATAGTGGATTAACTTTCAGTATAATAATGTTAGCGCTTTCAAGTAGAGGTAAGGGGGAACTTAGTATGTTTCGAAATGTAGCAGAATTAATTGAGCTTGCCGAAAGCACCGGTAAGAAAATATCCCAGATCATGATCGAACAGGAAATGGAGTTTACCGGTAAGAGCAAAGAGGACATCATTTCGCAGATGGATCGAAATCTTGAGGTGATGGAACAGGCGGTGGAAAGAGGGCTGCAAGGGGTGAAATCCGTTTCAGGTCTTACTGGAGGAGATGCAGTCCTATTACAGAAGTATATTGAATCCGGGAAGTCTTTGACTGGTAAAAATATTCTGGATGCGGTTAGTAAAGCTGTTGCCACCAATGAAGTTAATGCAGCAATGGGAACGATCTGTGCTACACCGACTGCAGGATCTGCAGGAGTAGTTCCTGGTACACTATTTGCCGTAAAGAATGTGTTAAATCCAACACGTGAGGAAATGATCAATTTCCTGTTCACTTCTGGAGCATTCGGGTTTGTTGTAGCAAATAATGCCTCCATATCAGGTGCAGCTGGTGGATGTCAGGCTGAAGTTGGCTCAGCTTCCGGTATGGCTGCTGCCGCAATCGTGGAAATGGCAGGGGGCACACCAGATCAATGTGCACAAGCAATGGCCATTACACTGAAAAACATGTTAGGATTAGTATGCGACCCTGTAGCTGGCTTGGTAGAGGTCCCTTGTGTCAAAAGAAATGCAATGGGAGCGGCCAATGCCATGGTAGCAGCAGATATGGCGCTAGCAGGAATTACAAGTAGAATTCCTTGCGATGAAGTGATTGACGCGATGTACAGAATCGGTCAAACGATGCCGACTGCACTAAAAGAAACGGCGCAAGGAGGGTTGGCGGCAACACCAACTGGACGTGAACTAGAAGCGAAAATATTTGGTGTTCCCTTACAAAAAGGTGAGTAAACTATCTGAAACTTCAATAACAAATGTTAAAGGTATTGGGGAAGAGACAGCGAATTCCCTTCATAGCATGGGAATTGAATCCGTAGAGGATCTTCTCATGCATCTACCATATCGATATGAAGACTATCGCTTGCGGGATATTTCCGAAGTGAAACATGATGAGAAAATAACAGTGGAAGGGAAGGTTCATGGTGAGCCTTCTCTTATGTATTATGGGAAGAAGAAATCAAGACTGACTTTTAGGGTTTTTGTAGGAAGTTTTCTAGTAAAGGCAGTCTGTTTCAACCGACCGTTCTACAAAAACAAACTGGCAATCAATGATACCATCACCATTACAGGTAAGTGGGACCAGCATAGACAGACCATCACGGTTCTGGAAATACATTTTGGTCCTTTTACTCAAGAGAGGGAAGTGGAGCCGGTCTATTCTGTAAAGGGGAATATTACGGTCAAGCAGATGAGAAAGTTCATCCACTCTGCCCTAAAAGAGTACGGCGACCGAATCGATAATTCGTTGCCGCCTGTTCTGCTGCAAAAGTATAAACTGCCATCAAAGAAGGACTCCATTTCCGCCTTACATAATCCCGTCAATCAAGAAATGCTGAAAGGAGCCAGACGCTATCTCGTCTATGAAGAGTTTCTGATGTTTCAGCTGAAAATACAGGCGCTGCGTAAATATCAACGAGAGCATTCCAAAGGAATCTCCCAAAAATTTGCTGAGAAGAGCTTGAATGAATTTATTCAGGGTCTCCCTTTTCCTCTGACGGGTGCTCAAGCTCGGGTGTTGAGAGAAATTCTTGGAGATATGGCTTCTCCTTACAGGATGAACCGCTTGCTCCAGGGGGATGTGGGATCCGGGAAAACCGTTGTTGCGGCAATTGGTCTGTATGCATCTTATCTTTCCGGCTATCAGGGAGCGTTGATGGTCCCAACTGAAATTCTTGCAGAACAGCATGCACAATCCCTGACAGGGCTGTTTGCATCTACCTCTTTAAGGGTTGAACTTCTGACGAGTTCTGTAAAAGGAAAGAGAAGAAGAGAGATTCTGGAGCAATTGAAAAATGGGGAAATAGATATTTTGATAGGAACACACGCACTGATACAGGACGAAGTGGATTTTGCCAGATTAGGTCTTGTCATCACGGATGAACAACATCGTTTTGGCGTAGGGCAAAGGAGAATTTTGAGAGAAAAAGGGGAGAGTCCTGATGTGTTGTTCATGACTGCCACCCCTATTCCAAGAACTCTTGCCATTACTGCCTTCGGAGAGATGGATGTCTCCATCATTGATGAAATGCCTGCAGGACGAAAAGCGATTGAAACCTATTGGGCTAAACACCAAATGATTGATAGGGTACTGAGCTTTGTGGAAAAAGAACTGCTGAAAGGAAGACAGGCCTATGTGATCTGCCCCCTCATAGAAGAATCGGAAAAACTCGATGTGCAAAATGCCATTGATGTCCATGATATGCTGACCCACTATTACCGGGGTAAATGGAAAATTGGTCTTATGCATGGCCGTCTGAATTCCGATGAGAAAGAAAAGGTTATGCAGGAATTCAGCGACAACGAGTCACAGGTATTGGTTTCCACTACTGTAGTAGAGGTGGGAGTCAACGTCCCGAATGCTACGATGATGGTGATCTACGATGCAGAGCGGTTTGGCTTATCACAACTCCATCAATTAAGAGGACGAGTAGGACGCGGCTCCGAGCAGTCTTACTGTATTCTGCTCGCAGATCCTAAATCTGAAGTAGGGAAAGAACGGATGAAAATCATGACAGAAACGAATGATGGCTTCGTCCTATCTGAAAAAGATCTCGAACTCAGAGGGCCTGGTGACTTTTTTGGAAGAAAGCAAAGCGGTGTTCCTGAGTTTAAAGTGGCCGACATGGTTCATGATTACCGCGCCTTAGAAGTTGCCAGACAGGATGCCTACGATCTTCTTCATTCGCAAAGATTTTGGGAAGAAGACCAATATGAGGGTTTAAGGACCGTGATTGAGGAATCAGGCGTTCTGGATGGCGAAAAACTGGATTGATTTCACCACATAATCTCGGAAGCTAGCAGAAATCTGCTAGCTTCCCTTTTTGATTAAAAGTATGATTTTAATTGTAAATCGCCTTTATATAAAGATTTTTTCTTGCATTATAAAGGACTCCTATATATACTACTATTAGTACCTAGTCATAATAGTTCGGATGGTGTAAATAGATGAGAAGAAATAAAAAGGAGCGCCAATTATCGTTAAAAGACAAGATTAAAGAGAATCCTTTTATTACGGATGAAGAATTGGCGGAATTTTTTCAAGTGAGCATTCAAACGATCCGATTGGATCGACTGGAACTTAGTATTCCTGAATTAAGGGAAAGAATAAAAAATGTAGCGGCCCGTACGTTAGAAAAAGAAGTCCGCTCCTTGCCGATTGAAGAGATAATCGGGGAGATCATTGATCTGGAGCTGGATCAATCTGCCATTTCCATCTTTGACGTTCAGAGCGAGCATGTATTTAAAAGAAACAATATTACACGTGGCCATCACCTATTCGCACAGGCAAACTCGTTGGCCGTTGCCGTCATCAATGACGAATTGGCATTGACAGCTAAAGCGACCATACGCTTTACAAGACCCGTAAAGCTCGGGGAACGCATCGTAGCCAAAGCGGTGGTCAGTAAAGTAGACAAGGAAAAGGGCAGAACAACCGTTGAAGTGAAAAGCACCGTTGGTAGCGAAAAGGTATTTCACGGGGAGTTTGAAATGTTCCGGTCTACGAGTTTTTAATCTAGTAAAGGCAGGTAGTAAAACATGAAAATTGCAATAGATGCAATGGGCGGAGATCATGCACCGAAGTCCATGGTGGAAGGAACAATGAAAGCGGTCGAGGCTTATCCTGATCTAACGTTTACTTTAGTTGGCGATGAGCAGAAAATACGACCATACTTAACCAATGATAAGAATATAAGCATTATACATACAGAAGAAGCGATTTCAGGGGATGAAGAGCCGGTAAAGGCGGTCCGCAAAAAGAAAAACTCCTCTTTGGTTCTGATGGCCAAGGAAGTAAAAGATGGCCGAGCGGATGCCTGCATTTCTGCAGGAAACACAGGAGCCTTGATGACTGCCGGACTATTGGTGGTCGGAAGAATCAAAGGAATAGAGCGCCCGGCACTTTCACCGACATTCCCCACCATCGGCGGAGAAGGGTTTGTGATGCTTGATGTGGGAGCGAACGTGGATGCAAAGCCGGAGCACCTCTTCCAATATGCACTCATGGGTTCCATCTATGCCGAAAAAGTAAGAGGGATTAAAGCGCCTCGTGTAGGATTGTTGAATGTGGGTACCGAGGATAAAAAAGGGAACGAACTGACCAAAGCCGCTTTTGAACTGATTAAAGAGTCTGGTGCTGTACATTTTATCGGAAATGTGGAATCACGCGATCTCTTGAATGGAGTAGCCGATGTAGTTGTAACAGACGGCTTCACAGGGAACATTGCATTAAAGACGATCGAAGGAACGGCACTTTCCGTCTTCGCCATGATGAAGGAAGCATTGACCAGCGATTTGAAAAGCAAGCTTGCAGCAGCGGTATTGAAACCGAAGCTAAAAACTTTGAAAAATAAAATGGACTATTCGGAGTATGGAGGCGCCGCCTTATTTGGATTAAAGGCTCCTGTTGTCAAAGCGCACGGATCTTCGGATGCCAATGCCTTTTACAATGCGATACGCCAAACACGTAATATGCTGGAATCAAACATGGTTGGCGTGATAACAGAAACGATTGAAAAAACGGAATTCGTTACAAAAGAGGAGAACGGAGGAGAATAATGGGTAAAGTAGCATTTGTTTTTCCAGGCCAAGGTTCACAGACTGTCGGAATGGGGCAGGAGCTTTCCGGTCATTTTGCGGAAGTGGACAACATCATCAAGAAAGCGGATAAAAGATTGGGATTTAGCTTATCCTCCCTTATGTTTGAAGGACCGCAGGAAGAACTTACATTGACCTATAACGCACAACCGGCATTATTAACGACAAGTATTGCCATACTAGAAAAATTGAAAGAAGCTGGAATAAAAGCTGATTATGTGGCAGGGCACAGTCTTGGAGAATACTCCGCCCTGGTTGCAGCAGGCTCCATCAGCTTTGAAGATGCGGTCCATACAGTACACCTGCGTGGAAAGTTCATGGAAGAGGCAGTACCAGCAGGGGAAGGCACGATGGCGGCAGTCCTAGGTTTGGATGAAGCAGTTCTATTTGAGGTAACCGAGCAAGTGACAAGCACCATTGCTCCAGTCCAGCTTGCCAACCTCAACTGTCCAGGACAAATTGTTATCTCAGGCTCAAGAGTTGGTGTTCAGGCAGCGTCCGAACTATCGAAAGAAAAAGGCGCAAAACGAGTCATCCCACTAGTAGTTAGCGGGCCTTTCCATTCCAGTCTCATGCAGCCTGCGGCAGAGAAGCTTGCAGCTGCATTGAAAAAAATAGATGTGAAAGATACCGAGATCCCTGTTATTGCGAATGTGGATGCACATGAAATGCAAGAACTAGAGGATATCAATGAAAAGCTCGTCCAGCAATTATACTCTCCTGTAAGATGGGAGCAATCGATCGAACGCATGATCGAACTTGGAGTAGATACATTTATCGAAGTTGGACCTGGTAAAGTTTTATCAGGCCTGATCAAAAAAATAAACCGCCGAGTAACAACCATCCCTGTCTATGACATGGAAACGTTGCAAAAAGCGTTAGATCACTTTCAAGGGGAGGATACATCAAATGCTTAAAGGTAAAACAGCAGTCATCACAGGAGCATCACGCGGTATTGGTCGCGCCATCGCTTTGGACTTGGCGGAGCAGGGTGCAAATATCGTGGTCAACTATTCCGGCAGTGAGGCAAAGGCCTATGAAGTGGTGGAAGAAATCAAACAAATTGGTGGGAATGCAATAGCGGTTCGCGCTAATGTAGCCTATATGGAAGAGGTCCAGGCGATGATGAAAGAGAGCATGGAACAATTCGGGTCTATCGATATTCTTGTAAACAATGCGGGGATTACAAGGGATAACCTGCTAATGCGCATGAAGGAAGACGAGTGGGATGATGTAATCAACATCAACCTGAAAGGCGTTTTCAATACTACCAAAGCTGTGACAAGACAGATGATGAAGCAGCGCTCAGGCAGAATCATCAATATCGCGTCAATCGTCGGTGTAAGCGGCAACCCTGGACAAGCCAATTATGTGGCAGCCAAAGCAGGTGTCATCGGCCTTACCAAAACGACTGCCCGTGAATTGGCATCACGTCACATTAACGTTAATGCGATTGCACCAGGATTCATTACAACCGACATGACAGATAAATTAAACGAAGAAGTGAAAACTGAAATGCTGAAGCAGATTCCATTAGCCCGTTTTGGCGATGCAAAGGACATTGCTTCCGTTGTTTCCTTCCTTGCAAGTGAAAAGAGTGCTTATATCACTGGCCAGACAATCCACGTGGACGGCGGAATGGTGATGTAATAAGGCAATTCGTGCCGGACCGACAAGCAAGTCGAACAAAATTCTTGTGAAATACTGTAGACAATCTGGTTTTTTTCACAAACTTTAACTATAATACTTGAGGGGAGGTGAAAGTTATGGCAGAGGTTTTAGAGCGTGTAACAAAGATCATTGTTGATCGTTTAGGTGTGGACGAGACTGAAGTTAATCTTGATTCTAAATTCAAAGATGATTTAGGTGCAGATTCTTTAGATGTAGTTGAATTGGTAATGGAGCTTGAGGATGAGTTTGAATTGGAAATTTCAGACGATGAAGCAGAAAACATTACTACAGTTGCAGATGTGGTCAACTACATAAAAGCAAACACATAATTGCTTCACCTTGAAAGTCCCACTTTATAAGTGGGACTCTTATTTATTTTCAAGGGTATTTTCAGCCTATCCATTCAAACGATGTCCGACTGTATTTCTGCACAAATCTATGCTAACATAAGTTTTTTACATAAAAATGAGCAAATGGTGTAAGATGCTATTTGTAACCTATAAATAATTTGTTAAAATAGTTTTTGTTTACATCTTTCGTCACATGATTTAATAGTCAGCATAGAGAAAGAAGAATGTATGTTGGAGGCACCTTTATGACAAGAAATAAAAGTCGAATAAATGAAAAGAAAAGTGAAGCGATCTCAAAGAAGTTCCAAACGCTTCAAGAAGAATTGGGCATCGATTTTCAAAATGATAAATTACTGTATCAGGCATTTACACATTCATCGTATGTGAATGAGCATCGGAGAAAGCCATATGAGGATAATGAACGATTGGAGTTTTTGGGGGACGCAGTGCTTGAATTGACGGTCTCTCAATTCTTATATAAGAAATTTCCTATGATGAGTGAAGGTCAGTTGACGAAATTGCGTGCATCTATCGTGTGCGAGCCATCACTTGTTTCTTTTGCAAATGAGCTTTCTTTCGGTTCTTACGTTTTGCTCGGGAAAGGGGAGGAATTGACCGGTGGACGAGCCAGACCAGCCTTGCTTGCGGATGTGTTTGAATCCTTTATTGGGGCACTGTACCTGGATCTTGGACTGCCAGCCGTATTCTTATTCCTGGAAAAATACGTGTACCCTAAAATAAATGAAGGTGCTTTTTCTCATGTGATGGATTATAAGAGTCAATTGCAGGAATTGATTCAGCGCAATGCTCTTGGCGTGATTGAATATGAAGTCCTTGAGGAGAAAGGTCCTGCTCACAACAGGGAATTTGTCTCCAAGGTCAGTTTAAATAAAGAGGAGCTTGGAATTGGTGTCGGCAGATCGAAAAAGGAAGCCGAGCAGCACGCTGCACAGTTCGCATTAGATAAGCTCAAGCAATCGAAATAATAGGAATGGAGAATAGAGGGCGATCCGATGGTGCCTCCGCTGCGGCTATATGGGTCGCCTTCTTTCTCTTTTACATAGGCTCTTTTCTTAAAGTTTGTTGCTTTTGTCCGTAAAAAATCGGCTTTTGGATTTTTACTGCATTAACTACTTCAAGTTTATTAGGGATACAATGTTCCGAATTGGAAAAGAGCACGAAGACGAGTAAAATTACGGGCTGTAATTGTATACGAAAAAGCAACAATGTATGCGAATAAAGCCTATACATAAAACAGAGGTGAAGGATAATGTACCTCAAACGATTAGAAGTGGTTGGATTTAAGTCGTTTGCAGAAAAGATATCGGTAGATTTTGTACCTGGGGTAACAGCCGTTGTTGGCCCAAATGGAAGTGGAAAGAGCAATATCATCGATGCCATCAGATGGGTGCTGGGAGAACAGTCAGCCAAATCTCTGCGTGGGTCGAAAATGGAAGATATCATTTTTGCAGGTAGTGACAGCAGGAAGGCTTTGAATATTGCCGAAGTTACCCTCACACTTGATAACAGCAAGCGCATCCTGCCCATCGATTACATGGAGGTAAGTGTAACAAGGCGCGCCTACCGTTCCGGTGACAGCGAGTTCTTGATTAACAAGCAATCGTGCCGCCTGAAGGATATTGTCGACCTGTTCATGGATTCCGGACTTGGTAAAGAAGCGTTTTCCATCATCAGTCAAGGGAAAGTCGAGGAGATCCTGAGCAGCAAGGCGGAAGAGAGAAGAAGCATCTTTGAGGAAGCGGCTGGTGTGCTGAAGTATAAATCCCGTAAAAAGAAAGCGGAAAGCAAGCTTTGGGACACACAGGAAAACCTGAATCGTGTATCGGATATTCTGCATGAACTGGAAGGGCAGGTGGAGCCGCTGAAAATGCAGGCTTCCATTGCGAAGGATTACCTGGAGAAAAAGGAAGAGCTTGAGCAGATCGAAGTAGGGGTAACCGTCTACGAAATTGAAGAACTGCACCAAAAGTGGGAAAGAACCTCACAGGAAGTAAAGGAAAGTACGGAAAAGGAATTGACCCTTTCTTCTGAACTGTCACAAAAGGAAGCGACACTTGAAAAGTATAAAGACCAAGTGGCTGCACTCGACGAATCCGTCGACTCCCTCCAGCAGGCATTGCTTGTTGCGAGCTCGGAGCTTGAAAAGCTGGAAGGACGGAAGGAAGTCCTGAAGGAACGCAAAAAGAATGCAAGTTCAAACAGGGCGCAGCTGGAAAAATCATCGGTGGAGCTGGATGAGTTCCTGAAGTCGCATAAAGAGAAATGGCAAACAGAAAAAGCCTTGCTTGAAACTCTTCATCAGGAGCTGATTTTAACGGAACAGCAGCTCAAGGAGAAGCAGCTGATCAATGAGCAGTTCGATTTGAACATCGAAGAGAAGATTGATGCACTCAAAAGTGAATATATTGAACTATTAAACAAGCAAGCTACTGTTCGTAACGAGCTGACTTATTTAGATCAACAAGAAAAACAAGAAGGATTGAAAATCCAGAGGCTTGACGAAGGGAATCAGAAGTATGTGAACCAGCGTCATGCCACAGAACAGAAAAAGCTGGAAATCGAAAGTAAGCATAAGGCTGTCAGTGAAGATCTTCATCAAACCATTGCTTCGTTTCGAAAAGAGCAGGCAACTTTAGATCAATACAAGGAATCCTATCAAAAGAAAGAAACCACCCTATACCAGGCATACCAGTTCCTTCAGCAGACAAGATCCAGGAAGGAAATGCTCGAAACCATGCAAGGGGATTTTGCAGGTTTTTTCCAGGGTGTCAAAGAGATACTGAAAGCCCGTGATGAAAACCGCTTATCCGGTATCAAAGGGGCGGTCGCTGAACTGATCCAGGTGAATCAGATCGTTGAGACAGCCATTGAGATAGCCCTCGGGAGCGCAACCCAGCACATTGTGGTGGAGGATGAACAGAGTGCCAGGTCTTCCATCCAGTATCTGAAGAAGAACGGCTATGGAAGAGCCACCTTTTTGCCTCTTAGCGTGATGAAGCCGCGAACAATGCCGGAGTATCAGCTGAAGCAGATTGGCCAGCATGATGCATTTGTTGGAGTAGCGGCATCACTTGTGGAAAGTGATCCGGCCTATGAAAATATTGTTCTCAATCTTTTAGGTACCATCGTAATTGCAAGGGATCTTAAAGGGGCCAATGCACTAGCCTCCATACTTCAGCATCGCTACCGGATTGTCACGCTCGATGGTGATGTGGTGAATCCGGGGGCTCGATGACCGGTGGAGCTGTTAAGCAAAAGTCCAACAGTCTCCTTAGCAGGGGCCGTGAGCTGGATACGATTGCTTCCAAGCTTGAGGAGATGGAAGGGAAAACGTCCCTTCTTGAAGATCAAGTGAAAACACTCAAGCAGAAAATCTCGGAAAAAGAGTTACAGGTCCAACAGTTGAAAGAAGCTGGAGAGGAACTACGCTATAGGGAGCAGGAAGTCCTGAGCCAGATCAGGGAAGTGGAGCTGGAAGAGAAAAATGTCAATGAGCATCTTAGCTTGTATGATTACGAAAAACAGCAGCTTTCCACCTCTATCCAGCAAGCGGTCGACCGCAAAACTGTCCTAGAGAAAGAGCTGAAAGAGGTAGGTCTTGGCATTGTGGAGCTTGATAGGGAAATAACCGAGCTGCATACCAAGAAAAATGAACAGCATACAACAAAGGAAGCTGTCCAAAACGAACTTACCCAACTTAAAGTTGATTATGCAGGAAAGAAAGAAAAGCTTCATAGTCAATCGGAAAAAGTGGAAAACATCTCACAGGAAATTGAATCAGCACAAGAGAAATTGACAGAGATCCGGGAAGACCTGGCGCTGCTTCAAAGCGAGATGAATGACAACTCTTCCGGGGAACAGAAGCTGGAAGTGGCTGCAAAAGAAAAGCTGCAGGACAAAAATACGACAATGAAGTTGATTGCCGAGCGGAGAGCACAGCGTCTGACCATCTATGAAAAGGTTGAAAATGAAGAGCTGGAGCTAAAAGAGCTGAAAAGGCAATACAAGCAGCTCACAGATATTTTGAAAGCGGAAGAGGTAAGGCTGAACCGTCTGGATGTGGAACTTGATAATAGACTTCATCATTTAAGGGAAGAGTATATGCTGTCATTTGAAGCGGCGAAAGAAGCGTATCCCTTGATGTGGAAATTGAGGAAGCGCGTAAAAAAGTGAAGCTGATCAAGCTTGCCATCGAAGAGCTTGGAACAGTTAATATTGCGGCTATCGAAGAGTATGATCGAGTAAGTGAACGTTACTATTTCCTGAAAGAGCAAAAGGATGATCTGCAGGAAGCGAAAGATACACTGTTCCAAGTCATTGGAGAGATGGACGAAGAGATGAAAAAACGTTTTGAAACGACGTTTACAAATATCCGCGCCCATTTCCATGATGTTTTCCGTTCCTTGTTCGGCGGCGGACGAGCGGATCTTGTACTGACCGATCCGAATGATATGCTGAATACAGGTGTAGATATCGTCGCACAACCACCAGGAAAGAAACTTCAGAACCTAGGGCTGTTATCTGGAGGGGAGCGGGCATTGACCGCAATCGCCCTATTATTCTCCATTCTGAAGGTAAGACCGGTACCGTTCTGCATTCTGGATGAGGTGGAAGCGGCGCTTGACGAAGCGAATGTCCACCGTTTTGCGCAATACCTGAAGCAGTTCAGTAAGGACACGCAATTCATCGTCATCACACATCGTAAGGGAACGATGGAATTCAGTGATGTACTCTATGGAGTGACCATGCAGGAATCCGGTGTTTCCAAGCTCGTTTCCGTAAGGCTGGAAGAATCCAGGGAACTAGTCCAATAAAAAAGCGTTATTAGAGAGGAAGAGATAGAATGAGCTTTTTTAAAAAGTTGAAAGAAAAAATCACTTTTCAAACGGAATCTGTTTCAGAAAAGTTCAAAGAAGGTCTGACTAAGACAAGAGATTCCTTTTCAGGTAAAGTAAACGATCTTGTTGCCCGATATCGTAAAGTGGATGAGGATTTCTTCGAAGAATTGGAAGAAATCCTGATTGGGGCAGACGTCGGCGTCAATACCGTTATGGAGCTCATTGATGAACTCAGAATGGAAGTGAAGCGCCGCAACATCCAGGACCCGCGCGAGGTACAGGCAGTCATTTCCGAAAAATTGGTGGAAATCTATGAAGCTGGCGAGGATATCTCCCCACGCATCAACATGCAGGAGGAAGGCTTAACAGTCATTCTTGTAGTTGGTGTAAATGGTGTCGGGAAAACCACCTCAATCGGAAAGCTCTCCAATAAATTGAAGCAGGATGGCAAAAAAGTTCTGCTTGCAGCAGGGGATACCTTCCGTGCCGGTGCGATTGAACAGCTTGAGGTATGGGGTGAGCGCGTAGGTGTCGACGTAATCAAGCAATCTTCGGGATCCGATCCTGCAGCCGTAATGTTTGATGCAATCCAGGCGGCAAAAGCCCGGAAAGCGGATGTGCTGTTATGTGATACGGCCGGACGCCTGCAAAATAAAGTGAACCTGATGAAGGAACTTGAAAAGGTGAAACGTGTAATCGAACGCGAAGTGCCAGGGGCTCCTCATGAAGTGTTGCTTGTCCTCGATGCAACTACAGGCCAGAATGCACTGAGCCAGGCAAAGATATTCTCTGAAGTGACAAACGTCTCCGGTATCATTCTGACAAAGCTCGATGGAACAGCAAAGGGTGGTATCGTACTGGCCATCCGCAACGAGCTGAAGATCCCGGTGAAATTCGTCGGCCTCGGTGAAAAAGTGGAAGATCTTCAAGAGTTCAATGCAGAACAGTATGTGTATGGACTCTTTGCAGATATGGTGGATAAGGAAGTAGTAGAATAGGTAGAGGCCGCTCCGGTTTGGGGCGGTTTTTCTTTATTGAAGAGGGGACGATGATTAGCGCTGGACGAAAATCCAAGTCAATTTATTGGCACAAAGGAGTACCAGTGCAGCTTGTTATTGGTTCAGAAGGGCGGAATGATGTCTTCATCCACGCGAAAAGAGGGAGTGAGGGAATCAAAAAGGAGGAATGATACCTTCACCCATCGCGAAAAGAAGAAGTGAGGGAATCAAAAGGGTGGAATGATGCATTCACCCATCGCGAAAATAGGGAGTGAGGGAATCAAAAGGGAGGAATGATACCTTCACTCATTGTGAAAATAGGAAGTGAGGGAATCAAAAGGCCGGAATGATACCATCACCCATTGCGAAAAGGGGAAGTGAGGGAATCAAAAGAGAGGAATGATACCTTCACTCATCGCGAAAAGAGGGAGTGAGGGAATCAACGAACCCTTCGAACGATACCTGCATCCCATTTTACACAAATTTATTAATGCACCACCTCCCAACGAGACCCCATGACAAGAAAAAAACTTGACATCCCCTCAAACAAAATGTAAACTAACTTATTGTAAAGGCATTTCACTTAACAAGGGAGAGTGAGTAGGATGCTAGAAAAAACAACGAGAATGAACTATCTCTATGATTTCTATCAATCGTTGTTGACGCCAAAGCAAAGAAGTTATATGGCTTTGTATTACCTAGAAGATAACTCCCTTGGTGAGATAGCAGAGGAATATAACATAAGTCGTCAAGCGGTGTACGACAACATCAAACGTACGGAACAGATGCTTGAACAATATGAAGAAAAGCTTTTGTTATTTCAAAAGTTTCAAGAGCGGCAAGAGCTGATAAATCAGTTGAAGGGTACACTTTTGACCAATCCGTCAAAAGAAGAGCTTTTAACATTTATCGAATCGCTCGAGAAATTAGATTAGGGGGCGGCATACATGGCATTTGAAGGTTTAGCCGACCGTTTGCAAAATACGATACAGAAGATTCGTGGAAAAGGTAAAGTCAGTGAACAAGACGTAAAAGAAATGATGCGTGAGGTTCGACTGGCTCTGCTAGAAGCGGACGTAAACTTCAAAGTAGTGAAAGACTTTGTCAAACGTGTTAATGAACGTGCAGTTGGACAAGAAGTCATGAAAAGTCTTACACCCGGTCAGCAGGTCATCAAGGTAGTTAAAGAAGAACTGACTGAACTGATGGGTGGGGAACAAAGTAAAATTGCTGTAAGCAACCGCCCGCCAACCGTCATTATGATGGTAGGTCTACAAGGTGCTGGTAAAACGACCACTACCGGAAAGCTGGCAAACCTATTGCGTAAAAAACACAATAGAAAGCCTCTTCTAGTAGCTGCCGATATTTACCGTCCTGCAGCAATCAAACAGCTTGAAACCTTAGGAAAACAATTAAGCATGCCGGTTTTCTCCCTTGGAGACAAGGTTAGTCCAGTGGAAATCGCGAAGCAGGCCATCCAACAGGCAAAAGATGAGCACCATGATTATGTGCTGATCGATACTGCCGGACGTCTGCATGTTGATGAAGCGTTAATGGACGAGTTGAAACAGGTGAAAGAAATTTCCAAACCGGATGAGATCTTCCTGGTGGTGGATGCGATGACTGGTCAGGATGCTGTCAATGTAGCGGAAAGCTTCAACGAACAGCTGGGCTTGACGGGAGTTGTATTGACAAAACTGGATGGAGACACTCGTGGTGGTGCGGCGCTTTCTGTTAAGGCGGTAACGAATACTCCGATCAAGTTTATTGGTATGGGAGAAAAGTTGGATGCCCTTGAAGCTTTCCATCCTGAGCGTATGGCCTCCCGTATTTTAGGTATGGGGGATGTGCTGACACTTATTGAAAAGGCACAATCGAATGTAGACGAAGAGAAAGCGAAAGAGCTGGAACAGAAGCTGCGTACGATGAGCTTTACGTTTGATGATTTCCTGGAGCAGTTAGGTCAGGTAAGAAGCATGGGCCCTCTCGATGAAATCTTGGGGATGATACCTGGTGCGAACAAAATGAAAGGCCTGAAAAACGTCCAGGTAGATGAAAAGCAGATTGGTCATGTGGAAGCGATTATCCAAAGCATGACAAAAGCAGAAAAAGAAAATCCAGATCTGATCAATGCTAGCCGAAAAAAACGGATAGCAAGAGGAAGCGGACGTCCTGTACAGGAAGTGAACCGTCTACTCAAACAATTCGAAGAGATGAAAAAAATGATGAAACAAATGACGAACATGCAAAAAGGAAAAGGCAAAAAAGGCGGATTCAAGTTTCCTTTCATGTAAGCCTTTCACACCATTTTTTCTCTTAATAAATCAAGTGACAAGAAAAAACACTTTACAAACAAGTAACTACTTGTTATCATACTATCTTGTGTGAAATATTTTCGGAGGTGCTTATATTTATGGCAGTTAAAATTCGTTTAAAACGTATGGGTTCTAAAAAATCCCCATTCTATCGTATCGTAGTAGCAGATTCTCGTTCTCCTCGTGATGGACGTTTCATTGAAACAGTTGGAACTTACAATCCTGTAACACAACCAGCTGAAGTTAAAATCAATGAAGATCTAGCTTTAAAATGGTTACAAGATGGCGCGAAGCCTTCTGACACTGTTCGTAACCTTTTCTCTAACGAAGGTATTATGGAAAAATTCCACAATGCTAAATTAAGCAAATAAGAGATCAGATGACAGAACTGATTAAAACAATTGTGACGTCGTTGGTAGATCATCCAGAGCAGGTGGTTGTTACTGAAAAGGCAACAGGTAATGCCCTCACGTATCAACTCGCAGTACATCAAGATGATTTAGGGAAAGTGATTGGCAAGCAGGGAAGAATTGCAAAAGCGATTCGAACTGTATTATTCGCTGCTGCCTCTCATGAAAATAAACGAGTGCAATTAGAAATACTGGAGTAGGGGAGGCTTTATAGCTTCCCTTTTTCCTGTTTTAGAGGATGTTCCATATGTTACGGAATTCATTTTTAATAGGTTATTTAAGTGAATCAGGGTAAAATAATGCTACATAGATGTCCGAGGAAAATGTATATGGAGGTGCTACGTGTGTCGAAATGGTATAATGTGGGAAAATTGGTGAATACGCATGGAATCAAGGGAGAAGTCCGGATTGTATCAAGAACCGACTTCCCGGAAGAGCGCTATAAAAAAGGAAACCGCCTTTATCTATTCCTGCCTGATCAGAAGGAACCGCTTGAAGTAGTGGTGGAGACGAGAAGAGTTCACAAGTCCTTTGATCTTCTGACGTTTGAAGGATTTCATAACGTCAATCAAGTGGAAAACCTGAAAGGAGCCATTGTCAAGGTTCCTGAGGATCAGTTAGGGGACTTGGAAGAAGGGGAATACTATTTCCATGAAATCGTCGGCTGCAAGGTGTTGCTGCAGGAAAACATGGAGGAAATCGGCAAGGTATCGGAAGTGCTGACACCTGGGGCAAATGATGTATGGGTAGTGAAGCCTCAAAAAGGGAAAGACATCCTGATCCCTTACATCGAATCGGTTGTTAAAAAGGTGGATGTAAAAGAAAAGACCATCATCATCGAGCCATTAGAGGGGCTGTTCTGATAATGAAGATCGATATACTGTCCATCTTCCCTGAAATGTTTCCAGGTGTCCTGCAATCCTCCATTTTAAAAAAGGCGGCCGACAAGGGGGCTGTGGAGTATCGGGTGACGGATTTTCGTGAATACGCGTCGGATAAACATAAAAAAGTAGATGATTACCCATTTGGGGGTGGTGCTGGGATGGTACTGAAGGCTCAACCCATCTTTGATGCGGTGGAAAGCCTGAGGGCATCCACCACTGCCAAAAGGCCCCGTGTCATCCTTATGTGCCCTCAAGGCGAGCGCTACACACAGAAGAAAGCGGAGGAGCTCTCCAAGGAAGAACATCTGATCTTCATCTGCGGCCATTACGAAGGCTATGATGAGCGAATCAGAGAACACATCGTAACAGATGAGCTGTCTATCGGGGATTTTGTCCTGACTGGCGGGGAACTGGCTTCCATGGTCATCGTGGACAGTGTGGTAAGGCTTTTACCTGATGTCCTCGGAAAAGTGGAATCTCATGAGCAGGATTCCTTCAGCACAGGTCTGCTCGAACACCCCCATTATACACGGCCTGCTGATTTCAGGGGGATGAAGGTGCCGGATGTATTATTGTCAGGCAATCATGCGCACATCGAAAAATGGCGTTCCAAGGAAATGCTCAAGAGAACATGGGAGAGAAGACCAGATCTTTTTGAAGGATATTCGTTGACGAAAGAACAGGAAGAATGGTTGCAGGAGATTAAAAAAGAGGATAAGAGATATTGATTTTTTTTATTCAATATGCTATTATACTCTTTGTGACTTAGCCTAGCTATGTCTTAAAACGATGTTCCGCTGCATCAGAAGTATGGAATGAACATCTGTGGAAAAGGAGTAGAAAACTATGCAAAAATTAATTCAAGAAATTACGCAAGGTCAATTGAAAACTGATCTTCCAGCTTTCCGTTCCGGAGACACTGTACGTGTACACGTTAAAGTTGTCGAGGGTACACGTGAGCGTATTCAGGTGTATGAAGGAGTAGTAATCAAGCGTCGTGGCGGCGGCATCAGCGAAACATTTACTGTTCGTAAGATCTCTTACGGTGTAGGTGTAGAGCGTGCATTCCCTGTTCATTCTCCTAAGATTGAAGGAATCGATGTAGTTCGTCGTGGTAAAGTACGTCGTGCGAAACTTTACTATCTTCGTGCATTACGTGGTAAAAAAGCGCGTATCAAAGAAATTCGATAATAAAAGGGAGAGCTTGGTGACAAGCTCTTTTTTTGTTAATCAGAAATCTATGGCGCTTGGAGTTTTCCCAAACCCAAAAGAAGGTATATAATAGGAAGAGAATACATATAGGCAATTGATAGACAAGGTTATATTCGGGGAGTTTCAGACCGATCGTTAATGCTTGGCCGGTCTGGCATATATTTTCATCCATGTTGTTACACACTAATTGAGAGTAGCGGAGGAACTGATATGGCACGTTCTAAAAATGAGCTTTGGGAATGGGTAAAAGCTTTGGCAATCGCTGTTTTACTGGCAGCAGGCATTCGTTATTTCTTTTTCGCACCTATAGTGGTAGACGGAGAATCCATGATGCCGACTCTTCATGATAAAGACAGAATGATTGTCAATAAAATCGGATATAAAATTGGTGATCCGGAACGATTTGATATTGTCGTCTTCCATGCAACACAAGACAAGGATTATATCAAACGTGTAATCGGATTGCCGGGTGATGAAATAGAATACCGTGATGATGTGCTGTACATCAATGGTGAACCGTACGAAGAGCCATATTTGGACAAGTACAAGGAACAGCTGCAAGGGGACGGTCCTCTAACCGAGGATTTCACTTTGGAAGAGCGCACCGGATCAAAGGTTGTTCCAAAAGGCCACATCTTTGTCATGGGGGATAACCGCCGTTACAGCAGGGATGGCCGTCATATTGGCACTGTAAGTCAAGAGGAAGTGCTAGGCAAGACGAATATCGTATACTGGCCATTGGCTGATCTTAGAATGGTGGATTAAGGCAATATTTCGGTAAGGATTTCAGGAGGCATCAGGCAATGACAATTCAATGGTTCCCGGGGCATATGGCAAAAGCCCGGAGACAGGTAACAGAGAAACTAAAATTAATAGATATCGTTTACGAACTGGTGGATGCTCGTATTCCAGTATCTTCACGCAACCCGATGATCGATGAGATTGTGGCAAACAAGCCTCGTATCATCCTGTTGAATAAAGCGGATATGGCAGATGCAAGAATCACCAAGCAGTGGTTGGAATATTTCAACCTCAAAGGGGAAACAACAAAGGCGATAGCCATCGACTCCCAGACAGGGAAGGGCCTTCAGCAGATATCCTCCCTTTCAAAAGAGCTGCTGAAAGAAAAATTCGATAAAATGCAGTCCCGCGGGATTCGACCCCGAGCGATCAGGGCTTTGATTGTGGGTATTCCGAACGTAGGGAAATCCACCTTGATCAACAGGCTGGCAAAAAAGAATATCGCACAAACCGGTGACCGTCCCGGAGTGACCAAAGCCCAGCAATGGGTGAAGGTTGGAAAAGAGCTCGAGCTATTGGACACCCCTGGTATCCTTTGGCCGAAGTTTGAAGATCAGATGGTCGGATATCGTCTTGCGACTACAGGGGCCATCAAAGATACCATCATCAATCTTCAGGATATTGCAGTTTTTGCGTTGCGTTTCCTAACGGAGCACTACCCGGACAGACTGCGTGAACGCTATGCACTGGAGGAAATCCCTGAAGATATAGTGGATCTCTTCGATGCAATCGGCTCCAAACGTGGTTGTATGATGAGTGGCGGCCATGTGGACTACGATAAGACTGCAGAGCTTGTCATCAGGGAAATAAGACAAGAGAAGCTCGGAAAACTTAGCTTTGAAGCACCTGTACAGTTATAGGAGGCCAGCAATTTTTGCTGCCTTTTTTTATTTATACCAGATAATGAAAAATGAGAGGTAAACACAATGAAGAATACTCCGATAAAAGAGATAGAAGCAAAGCTGAGAGAGTTGAAAAGCGCCGATGATCCCTTTCTGGACTCCCTGAAAGGCGACGAACGGAAGGGCGTAAAGGCTCTAGTGAAGCGATGGGAAAAAGGAATCGAGCTGGACATGCAATTACATAAACAGTTTGAAGAAATGAGCCAATATGAAAATTCCCTTTATCAACAAGGGTGTCACCATATTGCAGGGGTAGATGAAGTCGGCCGCGGGCCGCTGGCAGGACCTGTGATTGCAGCAGCGGTCATCCTGCCGAAAGATTTTCAACTTCTAGGTCTGACAGACTCCAAAAAGTTATCAGCTTCCAAGCGCGCTTTTTTCAATGAGTATATAAGAGAGCATGCGGTAAGCTTTGGTATTGGTGTTGTGGATTCCAGGACGATCGACAGGATTAATATCTACGAAGCTACAAAGCTTGCGATGAGGTTGGCGATTGAACAGTTATCAGTTAAAGCGGATCATCTCCTGATCGATGCCATGAAACTCGACCTTGACATTTCTCAGACTTCCATTATCAAAGGGGACGCTAAGAGTATTTCGATTGCAGCAAGTTCTGTGCTTGCCAAAGAGGCCCGTGATTCGTATATGAAAGAACTTGCGGCACAATACCCTGAATATGGTTTCGAAAAGAACATGGGATATGGAACAAGTGAACATCTTGAGGCAATAAAAGAAGTGGGAATCATGAAGGAGCATCGACATTCCTTTTCCCCGGTAAAAGAATTGGTTGTGAGTTGAGAAAAAGGGGAATAGCGCGATGAATATTTGGCAGCTTATACAGCATAGAATTCCGGACGGTCTATTAAATAAACTGGAAAAGGGCAAACATAAGCTGCCGGACATATTTCAGGCAAAGGTGACAGAGCAGCTGAATGGTGCTCTTTTTACCGTTCAAAAAGGGGGAGTCTCTTTTTCAGCCAAGATCTCAGGGGTTGTTGAAGTGGGAAAAGAATATGTGTTTCATAGTATGAGGGAAGAAAAAGGGTTGGTTCTCAGAGTGGACCGCACCATATCAGCCATTGAAAATGCTACACAATCCTTGCCCGGGAACAGAACGCCATCAAAAGGGCTGCAACATCTTCAAGCGCAGTCTACTATACATAGGCTGGAGCACCATATAAGGGAAGTGGGGGTGAAGCTCGCTCCCCCTGACCTTCAACAGCTGGCCAAAGTGATTGATCGGTATCAAGGGGCTCAAAAGGAAATCACGATGGAGCTGACTAAATTCTTGATCGTTCGAAATGCTGCCACACCTGAAGCTGTACATAAAAATCTGCCATTCCTGACTGCAGCCTTGCTCGATGATGAATCTTTGGGTAGTACTATGGAAAAGGTGAAACAACTAATCAGTGTGTCAAAGGAAGCAAGCCCCGAAACATTGAAACTGCAAGCGCAGCTTGAAAAGATTGCAATTCCCGCCCCTCTCCAATCACAAAAGGAAATAGTGCTGTTTTTGAAACAACTATTTTCTAATACGGGGTTGGATTATGAAAATACCCTATTTCAAAGACTCCACTCACAACAGCCCTTATCAAGCCAGCCGTTAGAACAGCTTAAGCCCTTACTGCTCGAATATGCGAAGGGCATGATGAATATGGAGGAAAGCGGCTTTGTTGCAAAGCTCGTAAATAAATTAACAGGTTTTCAGCTTCTTAGCAGGGAAGAGGGGTCATTCCAACACCTATTCCTTCCTATTCCGGTTGTGGTCGAGAAAGAATCCAGGGAGTGGTATGTTCATCTGAGTTCCAAAAAGAAAAAGGGCGAGGGAATTGATCCTGATTATTGCCGTATTGTCCTTTATCTCGATTTACCGCTCTTTTCCACCACTTTGGTCGACTTGTTCGTGCAACAAAGAGTGATTACCTTGTCCATCCACCACTCCTACCCTCCATTAGGTGATTTGGTGGAGAAGGGGCTCCCTCAGCTAAAAGAAAATCTCTACCAGAAGGGTTATACTCTCTCAGCGATTAAAACAGTTCATAAGCAAGAAGATGGGCTTGAAGAGTTACCTCTGGATTTTGTCAAAAAGATATTCAGCACTTCCGGGGAAGGAGTGGACTTTCGAATATGAGCAATAGTCAAGGTAAAGCGTCTATGGAAAGAAAGAAAGCAGTTGCTTTGAAGTATGATAAAGCGAAGCATTCCGCGCCGGTTGTCAGTGCAAAAGGAAGGGGCATTGTAGCGGAAAACATCATTCAGGAAGCAGTGAAGCACAATATCCCGGTTCAGGAGGATTCAGCTCTGATAGAGATGCTTCTCGAAATCGAATTGAACGAAAGCATCCCGGAGGAGCTGTATGAGGTGATAGCGGAAGTGCTGTCCTTTGTGTATCAGTTGAATCAAAAGGAGAAAGCTGAAACATCCGAATTGGTCAATCAAGAAGGTTTATTAAAATAACAAAATAATTGAATAATCTGTCAAAAATTCGATTATCGCCATTTTTAAAGCTCATTTAATACAAAATCTAGGTGTCAAATGATAATTTTTTGAAAATAGTATAATATTTTTGCAGAAAGGTAGACATTTGCCAAACCTTTTAATAAAATGAAAGCGCAGTCTATTTTTTAACTAGGCTCTTTTCGTAAAGTTTGTTGCTTTTGCCCGTAAAAAATCGGCTTTTGGATTTTCTGCTGCATTTATCCCTGTTAAATTAAATGAAAATAAATCTATTACACGGGAAAAGAGCACGAAAGTAAGTAATCTTGCGTGTTTACATTGGCTACGTCAAAAACAACAATGTATGCGAAAAGACCCTTTAACTATTATTTTTGCGATACATAAGATTGGAGGATGGGAAATGAATATCCATGAATATCAAGGAAAAGAGATCCTCAGAAAATACGGGGTAGCTGTTCCAAATGGCCGCGTTGCATTTACTGTAGAAGAAGCAGTAGAAGCTGCGAAAGAATTAGGAACAGAAGTTTGTGTTGTAAAAGCACAAATCCACGCAGGTGGTCGCGGTAAAGCCGGCGGCGTTAAAGTTGCGAAGAATCTGGATGAAGTCCGCGAATATGCGAACGAGATTTTAGGCAAAACATTGATTACTCATCAAACAGGCCCTGAAGGTAAAGAAGTAAAACGTTTACTTATTGAAGAGGGCTGCGATATTAAGAAAGAATATTATATCGGGTTAGTATTGGACCGTGCAACTTCCCGTGTTGTGTTAATGGCATCTGAAGAAGGTGGAACAGAGATTGAAGAAGTGGCTGAGCATACGCCTGAGAAAATCTTCAAAGAAGTAATTGACCCTGTTGTTGGATTAACAGGATTCCAAGCTCGTCGTATTGCGTTCAACATCAACATCCCGAAAGAATTGGTGGGACAAGCTGTTAAATTCATGATGAGTTTATACACCGCTTTTGTAGAAAAAGATTGCTCGATTGCTGAAATCAATCCACTAGTTGTAACTGGTGATGCGAAGGTAATGGCACTTGATGCAAAGTTGAACTTTGATGCAAATGCTCTTTACCGTCATAAAGACATTGTGGAATATCGTGATCTGGAAGAAGAAGATGCAAAAGAAATCGAAGCTTCCAAATATGACCTAAGCTATATCTCCCTGGATGGAAACATCGGTTGTATGGTTAACGGTGCCGGTCTTGCGATGGCAACAATGGATATCATCAAGCATTACGGTGGGGACCCTGCTAACTTCCTGGACGTTGGGGGCGGTGCTACTGCTGAGAAAGTAACAGAAGCTTTCAAGATTATCCTTTCTGATGATAATGTAAAAGGAATTTTTGTTAACATTTTCGGTGGAATCATGAAGTGTGACATCATTGCTACTGGAGTAGTGGAAGCAGCTAAACAAGTAGGACTTGAAGTTCCTCTGGTTGTACGTTTGGAAGGTACGAACGTTGACTTAGGAAAACAGATTTTACGTGAATCTGGTCTGAATATCGTTGCAGCTGAATCCATGGCTGATGGAGCACAAAAAATCGTAGCGCAAGTAGGATAAGAAAGGCAGGGGACATACATGAGTGTATTTATTAATAAAGATACAAAAGTTATCGTACAAGGTATTACTGGATCTACAGCTCTGTTCCACACAAAGCAGATGCTGGAGTATGGTACACAGATCGTTGGTGGTGTAACACCTGGTAAGGGCGGCACTGAAGTGGAAGGTGTACCTGTATTTAACACAGTTGAAGAAGCGGTAAAGGCTACTGGTGCCAATGCATCTGTAATCTATGTTCCGGCTCCGTTTGCAGCAGATGCAATCATGGAAGCGGTTGACGCTGAATTGGACTTGGCTATTTGTATTACTGAGCATATCCCGGTTCTTGATATGGTTAAAGTGAAACGGTATATGGAAGGGAAAAAGACTCGCCTAGTGGGTCCTAACTGTCCTGGTGTCATCACTCCTGATGAGTGCAAGATCGGAATCATGCCTGGCTACATCCATACTAAAGGCCATGTAGGGGTGGTTTCCCGTTCTGGTACACTTACGTATGAAGCAGTTCACCAGTTATCCCAAGAAGGTATCGGCCAATCTACAGCAGTAGGTATCGGTGGAGACCCAGTCAACGGTACAGACTTCATTGATGTGTTAAAAGCTTTTAACGAAGACGAAGATACGTATGCAGTAATCATGATTGGCGAAATCGGTGGAACTGCTGAAGAAGAAGCGGCTCTATGGGTGAAAGAAAATATGACAAAACCTGTCGTTGGATTCATCGGTGGGCGTACTGCTCCTCCAGGAAAACGTATGGGCCATGCCGGCGCAATCATTTCTGGTGGTAAAGGTACAGCTGATGAGAAAATCCGTGTAATGAATGAGTGTGGAATCGAAGTTGCAGATACTCCTTCTGTAATGGGAGAAACACTTATCAAAGTGATCAAAGAACAAGGCATTTACGATAAATGTAAAACACATTAATAATTGATTGAAAAGGAATAGTCGGAGACGGCTATTCCTATTTATCATATCCAAAAAAAATTTAATGAGGTGCTGCGACCGTATGGAACGATGGAAAAAAAGATTCATTGCCCTTCATCATTGCCCTTTTCTGAACGATTCTTCGATTATTGAACTGATTAAAATGGACCCTACCCTTGCAAACTTTCACCAACTTTCTCTTTCTGAAATCTCCCGGCTCACTTCTCTTTCTCATCAAAAATCTCTTACCATCTTTGATTACATGAAAAACCTCCAATTTGACCACCTACTTGACGTCTATGAAAAGGAAAAGATTCGTATAATCACAATATTTGATGAAGAATATCCTCCTCTACTGAAGGAGATATACGGTCCACCATTGGTTTTATATACAAAAGGTAACCCACAATTGTTGAAAGCAAGGATTCTGGGGGTGGTCGGGACAAGAAATATGACGGAAAATGGTCGGTTATCCCTTCAGAAAATAATACCGCCGTTAATAAAAGCAGGGTTTGTCACCGTAAGCGGTCTGGCAAAGGGGATCGATACGCATGCCCATAGGCTGACTGTAGAAAATAAAGGCGGGACCATTGCGGTGCTAGGTGGCGGGGTAATGAAAGTCTACCCCAAAGAAAATCAGAAGCTAGCCGACTATCTTACAGTAGAACATCTGCTGGTCTCAGAATACCCTCCATTCTCATCTCCCGTGAGGTGGCATTTTCCAAAAAGGAACCGAATTATCAGTGGACTAAGCGAAGGGGTTATTATAATAGAAGCAAAAGAAAAAAGCGGTAGCTTGATTACCGCAGATCAGGCTCTAGAACAAGGCAGGGACGTCTTTGCTGTACCGGGATCGATTATGGAACCGACCGCAGCAGGAACAAACAGCTTGATACAGCAAGGTGCCAAACTGGTGATGAGTCACCATGATATACTAAATGAACTGCAATAGTGGAATTTTCTAAAATTTTCATATAAAATGACAAATAAATTTCAATTTTTTATAATAATTTTCTATTTTTACTTTACAAATGATTATATGTCTATATTATTATAGGGTACAACGATATTCATAAGTTGTACTTTTTTTCATGCAAGCAAGTATGAAAAGCGCGATATCTGACTACATAGTAAATAGAAGGAAGCGCCGAACCTCCTTTTCCACAAATAAAGAATGATTTCTTCGTTTATTTGATAGAAATAGGAGGGAAAAGAAGAAGTAGTAATGGGTAGTTGTTTGACAAACCCATCTTTAATATTTAATAATGGTGAAGATTTAATGAACTCAGTAATTAAATACAGACTCTGTGAACACCGCTGTTGATTTCCGCACTAGACTTCGCTTTCCGCGGGACGTTAGTGGAGCCTCCTCGGCTACGCCTGTGGGGTCTCCACTAAACGCAACACCCGCCGGAGTCTTCGCCTATTGCTCCAATCAACAGCTAGTATACACAATAAACATCACTTCTCTTTTAACAGGGCCCTTCATGTAAAAGATTTACAGCGTGAAAAATGAAAATATAGTGAGGACGTTATGCGTCACCTGCCGCCCCTGTTGATTGGAGTGCAAGGTGTGAGACTCCCGCGATCGCTGCCGCCTGGAACGGAAATCAACAGGGAGTTATACAGCATACACTTATTTTCAGAGGATCCAAAATTAAAAAACGAGAAAATTTACCTTTTGATAAAAATTGAATATAAAAAGTGGTTGTTAAAAACTTTGAGAAAACAAATGGCATTAGGCCAATTTTTTCTAAGAATTTACCCTCTTGAGGAGGATTATTGAATGTCAGAATACTTAGTGATAGTGGAATCACCAGCTAAAGCAAAAACAATTGAACGATATTTGGGAAAAAAATATAAAGTAAAAGCATCGATGGGACATGTCAGGGATTTGCCTAAAAGCCAAATGGGTGTGGACGTGGAACACGAATTTGAGCCAAAGTACATTACCATCCGAGGAAAGGGACCTGTACTTAAGGAACTGAAGACAGCAGCCAAAAAAGCCAAGAAAATTTATCTCGCAGCTGACCCGGATCGCGAAGGGGAAGCAATTGCTTGGCATTTGGCACATAGCCTTGATATTGATCTGCATTCGGACTGCAGGGTTGTTTTCAATGAGATTACGAAAGATGCCATCAAGGAATCCTTTAAGCATCCAAGGCCTATCAACCTCGATGTAGTGGATGCACAGCAGGCAAGAAGAATTCTTGATCGTCTTGTAGGCTATAATATCAGTCCGCTTCTCTGGAAGAAGGTTAAAAAAGGATTAAGTGCAGGGCGTGTTCAATCAGTTGCTGTCCGACTGATCATCGATCGAGAAAATGAAATCAATGCATTCATACCTGAGGAATATTGGACTATCAAGGGTTCGTTCATCACCAATGATTCAAAGGAATTTGAGGGCAGCTTCTATGGACTTGATGGAAAAAAGACTGAATTGAAGTCTGAAGAGGATGTTAAAAACGTTCTTGGAAGATTGGAAGGCAACGCCTTTGAAATCCAAAGTGTCACGAAAAAGGAACGCAAACGTAATCCGGCCCTGCCGTTTATCACTTCTTCCCTGCAGCAGGAAGCGGCCCGTAAGCTCAACTACCGTGCTAAGAAAACGATGATGCTTGCACAGCAGTTGTATGAAGGAATTGAACTTGGGAAGGAAGGAACCGTAGGATTGATCACCTATATGCGGACAGACTCCACCAGGATTTCCGAGACGGCTAAAAAGGAAGCGGTAGAATACATAGAAAAGACATTTGGCCAGAATTTTCTTTCGACTGAACAACGAAAAGAAACTAAAAAGGCTAATGCCCAGGACGCGCATGAAGCAATCCGTCCAACTTCTACCATGAAAGACCCACAGTCCGTAAAGGAATACTTGTCCCGCGATCAATTCAGATTGTATAAGCTAATTTGGGAACGTTTTGTCGCAAGTCAAATGGCACCTGCAATTTTAGATACTGTTTCCATCGATCTTGCACAAAATGATGTCATGTTCCGTGCAACAGGCTCTACAGTTAAGTTTCCCGGTTTCATGAAGGTATATGTTGAAGGCAGTGATGACCAGCAGGAAGAAAAGGAAAACCTGCTTCCGGCACTTGAGAAGGGCGATAATGTCTTCTCAAAGGATGTAGATCCGAAGCAGCATTTCACACAGCCTCCACCAAGGTATACAGAGGCCAGACTGGTACGGACTTTGGAAGAACTCGGAATAGGCAGACCTTCTACGTATGCGCCGACTCTTGACACCATTCAGAAACGTGGCTATGTGGCACTCGATAACAAACGATTTGTTCCAACTGAACTTGGTAACATCGTCATTCAATTAATATTGGAATTTTTCCCTGAAATCATTAATGTTGAGTTTACTGCAAATCTTGAGACGAATCTGGATAATGTGGAAGATGGCAAGGTGAACTGGGTCCACATCATTGATGGGTTTTACCATGAATTCGCCAAACGTCTGGAAAGAGCAGAACAGGAAATGCAGGAAATCGAAATCAAAGATGAACCTGCTGGTGAGGATTGTGAAGTTTGCGGACACGAAATGGTTTTCAAAATGGGACGCTATGGCAAGTTCATGGCATGCTCCAATTTCCCGGAATGCCGAAATACCAAGCCGATCGTTAAGGATATTGGAGTACCTTGTCCTAAATGTGAAAAAGGGAATATCGTGGAAAGAAAAAGTAAAAAGAAGCGAATTTTCTATGGCTGTGACCAATATCCAACGTGTGAATTCCTATCATGGGATAAACCGATTGCCCGTAAATGTCCGAAGTGTGAATCTCTGCTTGTAGAGAAGAAACTCAAAAAGGGCGTTCAAGTACAATGCGTTGAGTGTGATTACAAAGAAGAGCAGCAAGCATAAGAAAAAAGGGACTGACACCTCAACACTTTGCGTCAGCCCCTTTTCATTTGGTAAAGTAGTTTTTAGGCGGCCTGTTGTAATTGGGTCAGTAAGTTTGCAGATTTGGAGGAAAGAAATATTATGACAACACAAGTAGTAACTGTTATTGGAGCTGGATTGGCAGGTAGTGAAGCGGCTTGGCAGCTTGCAAATAGAGGGATTCAGGTTCATTTATACGAGATGAGACCGGTTGTGCAAACACCAGCACACCATACAGATAAATTTGCAGAATTGGTATGTTCCAACTCTTTAAGAGCGAACACACTGACAAATGCTGTTGGAGTCCTAAAGGAAGAAATGCGGATGCTGGACTCCGTTATCATAAAATCAGCGGATGAATGTGCCGTACCTGCAGGAGGAGCTTTAGCTGTTGATCGACATGAGTTTGCTGCAAAGGTTACCGAAATGGTGAAAAACCATCCGAATGTAACGGTATTTAATGAGGAAGTGGAAGCAATTCCTGAAGGTCCGACCATCATCGCAACAGGGCCTTTAACGTCAAAAGCACTATCAGATCAGCTTCGTTCCCTGACTGGGGAGGAGTATCTGTACTTCTATGATGCTGCAGCACCGATTATTGAAAAAGACAGCATCAATATGGACATAGTGTACTTGAAGTCCAGATACGATAAGGGAGAAGCGGCATACTTGAATTGCCCGATGACAGAGGAGCAGTTCAATACATTCTACGAGGCCCTGATCGAAGCGGAAACGGTCCCATTGAAGGAATTTGAAAAGGAAATCTTCTTTGAAGGCTGCATGCCGATTGAAGTCATGGCAAACCGCGGGAAAAAGACGATGCTCTTTGGTCCACTTAAACCAGTCGGCCTGGAAGATCCTAAAACCGATAAACGTCCATATGCGGTAGTACAGCTTCGCCAGGATGATGCTGCTGGAACTTTGTATAATATTGTCGGTTTTCAGACACATTTAAAATGGGGTCCTCAAAAAGATGTGATAAGATTAATACCTGGTCTGGAGAATGCAGAAATCGTCCGTTATGGCGTCATGCACCGAAATACGTTCATCAATTCCCCAAACCTGCTCAAAGCAACGTACCAGTTTAAAGCAAGGGACAATCTTTTCTTTGCAGGACAGATGACCGGGGTGGAAGGGTATGTGGAATCAGCCGCTTCAGGTCTGGTAGCCGGCTACAATGCAGCGAGGCTTGTAACTGGAGAAGAGCCAGTGGAGTTTCCTAAGGAATCTGCTATCGGAAGTATGGCGCATTATATTACAACAACAAACGCTAAGAACTTCCAGCCTATGAATGCCAATTTCGGTTTGTTCCCTGATTTGCCGAGTAAGATAAAGAATAAGCAGGAACGCAATGAAGCACATGCTAGGAGAGCGTTGGAAACAATTCAGAATTTTGTAAAAAGTTAATCAAATTAATTGCAAGGGCTACTAAATTGTGATAATATTTAGTAGCCCTTGTGAGGTGATAAATAATATGCAAAATGTTAAGATTCCGTTAATTTCTTTTTTAGAATATTTACAGATTGAGAAAAACTATTCAAAATATACTATTGTGTATTACCAAAAGGATATTGAAGATTTTTTTGAATTTATGAAAGAAGAAGCGCTGACTAGCATAAGTGATATCACCCATATTGAAGCACGTTTGTATCTAACCAAGATGCATCAGAAAAAATATGCCAGAAGATCGGTTGCGAGAAAAACTTCAAGCCTGCGAAGCTTCTTTAAATATTTGATCAGGGAAGAACAAATAAGCGTTAATCCTTTCACGATTGTTTCCCTGCCCAAGCAGGAAAAACGCCTGCCGCAATTTCTGTATAGTGAAGAATTAGAGAAATTGTTTGCAGTATCAGATCTTGATACGCCCCTTGGTCAAAGAAATCAACTACTTTTGGAGCTGCTGTATGCGACAGGCATTCGTATCAGCGAGTGCTGCCAGCTGCAACTGCAGGATATTGATTTCAGCCTTGGGACCATTCTTGTTACCGGAAAAGGGAATAAGCAGAGATATGTTCCTTTTGGAAGCTATGCACAAGAGGCCCTTAAGCATTATATGGAATACGGGCGGAAGGAATTGCTATCCAAAGGAAATCAGCCTAATGAAAAGACACTATTCCTGAATTTTCGCGGAGGCCCGCTCACTCATCGTGGTGTAAGGGGTGTATTGAATGATATGGTGAAAAAAACCAGCTCGACCCTACATATTAGCCCCCATGTTTTGCGTCATACATTTGCAACTCATATGTTAAATGAAGGGGCAGATCTGAGAGTGGTTCAAGAGCTCCTTGGTCATACCAGCCTTTCATCCACTCAGCTCTATACGCATGTGACGAAAGATCGTCTTCAACAAACATACAATCAATTTCATCCTCGAGCCTGAGGATCAAATAGGAGGAATCCCCATGTCTTCTTTTCATGCCACCACGATATTTGCCGTCAAGCACAATGGTCAATCGGCAATGTCAGGTGACGGCCAAGTTACATTTGGAAATGCTGTTGTGATGAAACATTCTGCGAGGAAGGTCCGGAGGCTTTTCAATGGAAAGATTCTTGCAGGTTTTGCCGGTTCTGTAGCGGATGCATTTACATTATATGAACTGTTTGAAGGAAAACTGGAAGAATATAATGGGAATTTGCAAAGGGCGGCAGTCGAACTTGCAAAGGATTGGCGAAGCGATAAAGTCCTCAGAAGACTCGAAGCAATGTTGATCGTCATGGATGAAACAAGTCTTCTTCTTATCGCTGGTACTGGTGAAGTAATCGAACCGGATGATGGTATTCTGGCTATCGGTTCCGGTGGAAATTATGCCCTTGCTGCAGGCCGTGCGTTAAAACGTTATGCAGGTGAGCATATGACTGCCAGGGAAATTGCGAAGGCGGCCTTGGATATGGCCGGCGAAATTTGTGTTTATACTAATGACAATATCATTGTAGAAGAACTATAGAAAAGGCGGTTGTAAACATGAGTACAAAATTGACCCCTCGGCAAATAGTGGAAATGCTGGATCAATATATTGTAGGGCAGACAAATGCAAAAAAAGCCGTAGCTGTGGCGCTAAGAAACCGGTACCGACGTAACTTGCTTAAAGGATCATTGCGGGATGAAGTTGTACCAAAGAACATTCTGATGATCGGTCCCACTGGTGTAGGAAAGACGGAGATTGCAAGAAGAATAGCTAAGCTTGTGGGTGCTCCCTTCATCAAGGTGGAAGCGACGAAATTCACAGAGGTTGGATATGTGGGCAGAGATGTGGAATCAATGGTTCGGGACCTTGTTGAGACATCTGTTCGTCTTGTGAAAGAGGAGAAAATGATCAAGGTGAAAGAGAAAGCACTCGAAAATGCAAATAATCGCATTGTAGGACTTCTCGTACCGGGAAAACAGAAGAATTCTTCCTATAAAAATCCTTTTGAAATGATTTTTGGCGGAAATGCCCAGAACTCCGACTCGGAAGAACAATCCAAACAAGAGGAAGTGTCCATTCAGGAGCAGAGAAAAAGAATGGCACATAAGCTTGCTTTGGGTGAACTGGAAGACAGGTATATCACGATCGAAGTGGAAGAACAGCAAGGCTCGATGTTTGATATGCTTCAGGGTTCGGGTATGGAACAAATGGGCATGAACATGCAGGATGCATTAAGCAACCTGATGCCGAAGAAAAAGAAGAAACGGAAGCTGACAGTTGCTGAAGCAAGACCGGTTCTTACAAATGAAGAAGCGCACAAGCTTATTGATATGGATGAGGTTACACAGGATGCGGTAACACGTGCGGAGCAAAGCGGCATCATTTTCATCGATGAGATCGATAAAATTGCCAAAAAGAACTCTGGTTCATCAGCAGATGTATCCCGTGAAGGGGTGCAACGTGATATCCTTCCAATCGTGGAAGGCTCAACGGTTGTTACCAAATACGGTCAAGTGAAGACGGATCATGTACTATTCATTTCAGCAGGTGCCTTCCATATGGCGAAACCTTCAGATCTAATACCGGAACTGCAGGGACGCTTTCCGATCCGCGTGGAGCTTACCAAGCTTTCTGTTGAAGATTTTGTAAGGATTTTGATTGAGCCGGATAATGCTTTAATAAAGCAGTACATAGCATTATTGGAAACAGAAGGTATACAAGTTGAATTTTCTGACGATGCTATTCGTAAGATAGCTGAAGTTGCATTCCAAGTGAATCAGGATACTGATAATATTGGGGCGCGCCGTTTGCATACCATTCTCGAAAAACTGTTGGAGGATCTCTCTTTTGAAGCGCCGGATATCAATCTGGAGAAAATAGTGATCACCCCACAGTATGTGGATGAAAAATTAGGAACCATCGTAAAAAATAAAGATTTAAGCCAATTTATATTATAGAAGTAGATTTTAGGAGGAAATAGTTATGGCATTATTACAAAAAACAAGAACTATCAATGCAATGCTGCAAAAAGCGGCAGGTAAACCAGTAAATTTTAAGGAAATGTCCGAAACGCTTTGCAATGTGATTGAAGCAAATGTGTTCGTCCTTAGCCGTCGAGGAAAGTTGCTTGGTTATTCCATTAACCAGCAGATTGAAAACGAGAGAATGATCAAGATGTTGGAAGATCGTCAATTCCCTGAAGAATATACAAAGAACCTATTCAACATCTCTGAAACTTCATCCAACCTGGATGTTGAAAGCGAATATACAGCATTCCCTGTTGAAAACAAGGATCTGTTCCAATCAGGTCTGACTACGATCGTCCCGATTATCGGTGGTGGCGAGCGTTTAGGAACACTTATTCTTGCCCGCCTGCAGGAGCCTTTCTCCGATGACGATCTTATCATGGCTGAGTACGGTGCAACAGTAGTAGGTATGGAAATTCTTCGAGAGAAATCGGAAGAAATCGAAGAGGAAGCAAGAAGTAAAGCTGTGGTACAGATGGCTATCAGTTCCCTTTCATACAGTGAGCTTGAAGCAATCGAACACATTTTTGAGGAACTGGATGGTAAAGAAGGTTTACTTGTAGCAAGTAAAATCGCTGACCGTGTCGGTATTACGAGATCTGTAATCGTAAATGCACTTCGTAAGCTTGAGAGTGCCGGAGTAATCGAATCTCGCTCCTTAGGAATGAAAGGAACGTACATTAAAGTATTAAACGATAAGTTCCTTATGGAATTATCTAAATTAAAGTCTCACTAATAGATGAAAACCTGCCTTTAATTAGGCAGGTTTTTTATTTTTGTAGACAGCAGTATTAAGAAATTTCTAAATATAATCTGTTAATCGACAACTTTTGCTTTGTGTTTTTCTCTTTGTCGTTTTTTGTCGTGACTTTAGTCCTACGACAAAAAATGAGTCAAATTGACGATTTTTTTTAACATTTGACACATAGACATATGGGGTTCCATAATTTACAATGAATTTATACATACAATTTTCGACAAAACTATATAATTCGTCATTTTTCTATTTTTTTTGGGGGTCATAATGAAAATATTTTCGACATCAATTAGTGCACTAGAAAAAGGTATCCAATATTCGGGAATGAAACATAAGGCGATTTCTCAAAATATTGCCAATGTGGATACACCGAATTACAAAAGGAAAGAAGTAAGTCCGAATTTCGGGCAATTTTATCAGGATGCGATGAATGCCAAAAAAACAGACAGCAGACATCATGATTTCACAGGAACTTCGAAACAAGCTTTTACGATAAATAATACATCCCATTCGTACTCACATAATGGAAACAATGTGGACATCGATAAGGAAATGTCAGACTTGGCAGAAAATCAAATCTATTACTATACCATGATCGATCAACTTAGTGGTAAATTTCAATCGCTGCAGAACGTAATAAAAGGAGGTAAAGGGTAATGTCCATGTTTAAAAGTATGAATATTTCCGCTTCTGCCTTGACTGCACAACGATTGCGGATGGATGTCATTTCATCCAATATGGCAAATGTTGATTCTACGAGGGGTAAATTTGTAGATGGTGAATGGGTTCCATATAAAAGGAAGGTAGTAGAGACGGCTCCCAAAGAGGGCAGCTTTCAATCTTTTCTACAAAAAGCTTCAGGCTCTTCAAGCAATATTGGCAATGGTGTGAAGGTAACAAGAATTAAAGAGGATGATGCGCCATTTAGAGTCGTGTTTGATCCTGAGCACCCAGATGCCAATGAGGACGGATACGTAGAACTCCCGAATGTAGATCCTTTAAAGGAAATGGTGGATCTGATGAGTGCGTCCAGGTCATATGAAGCAAATGTTACAGTGTTTAACGCATCAAAGGGCATTATGATGAAAACACTTGAACTTGGTAAATAGGAAGGACTGAAAACGAATGATATCGAAAATTTCGAACCAGGTTTCAATGATGCAGACTACCGAATTCAATAAAAAATCTAGTGGTGAAGTGCATCAGCAGTTTTCCGGCTATTTAAAGGATGCATTAAACGAAGTCAATAATTCTCAAATTGCATCAAATGAAATGACAAGAAAGCTCGTCAATAATGAGGGAGTTGAATTGCACGATGTGCTGATTGCGCAGCAAAAAGCGAGCGTCTCCCTTCAATTGACAATGGAAGTAAGAAATAAAGGTATTGAAGCCTATCAGGAAATAATGCGAATGCAAGTATAAAAGATTCATTTCCAAGTCTGCCAGTAACACCTTCTAACATTTAACGATTAGATACTAGACAAATAAATGCGGTTATTTACTGCATAAATTGCTGCAAGATAATAACCGGGGGAATTGACAGAATGAAAGAAAAATTACTTGATATGAAAAATAGAACAATCTCCTTTTGGAAAAACAAGGGGAAAACACAGAAAACGGCTATCATTACGAGTGCAGTCGTTGCAATTCTTGCATTTACTGCTATCACTTACTTTTTGACAAGAACCGATATGGCACCCTTGTATAAAGACTTGACTCCCCAGGAAACTGGACAAATCAAAGAGGTGCTTGATACAAGAGGAATTCCTTCTGAAATAACGGAAAATGGTACTGCGATCCTCGTTCCACAGGAAACAGTGGACGGTTTGAAAGTGGATCTCGCTGCCGAGGGCGTCCCGAAAAGCGGCAGTATTGACTATGGTTTCTTCGGAGAAAGATCCGGTTTTGGGATGACCGACAATGAATTCCAGATAATGAAGCTCGATGCCATGCAAACGGAGCTGGCAAACCTGGTTAAAAGCATTGAAGGAGTGAAAGATGCACAAGTGATGATCACAATGCCACAAGAGGGTGTGTTCGTCCGTGACGCTGTGCAGGAAGCTTCCGCATCCATCGTATTGGATACAGAACCTGGCTATCAGTTCGACCAGGCGCAAATAAATGCCTTGTATCATTTGGTGTCAAAAAGTATCGCTAACCTTTCTACTGATAATATCGTCATCATGAATCAGAATTTTGAGTATTTTGACCTTGCAAATAATAAAAATTCAGGAAATGCTCTGAATGTAACGAGCCAATTGGAATTGAAAAAAGAGATTGAAAGAGATATTCAACGACAGGTTCAGCAGATGCTGGGCATGATGATGGGACAAAACAAGGTTGTGGTGTCTGTCACGACTGATATCGATTTTACACAAGAAAACAGGGAAGAAAACCTTGTTACACCTGTCGATCCTGACAATATGGAAGGGATTGCCGTCAGTGTCGAAAGAATAACGGAGACCTACACTGGTTCTGAAGGGGAAGCTGGTGGAGTGACAGGTGCCGGTGAAGCTGATGTTCCTGCTTATATTGCTGGTGGGGCGAATGGCAGCGGCGATTATGAAAAGATGGAAGAAAGAATCAATAATGATGTAAACAGGATAAGAAAAGAAATAGTGGAAAGCCCTTATAAGATACGGGATATGGGCATTCAGGTAATGGTGGAGCCGCCTGTTGCTGATGATCCACTTTCCTTACAGAATGGGACAGTTGATGAAATCAGGCAAATTTTAGGTACAATCGTTAGAACTTCCATTGATAAGCAAGCACTAGCAGAAAATCCGGATGCGGACATTGAAGATAAAGTGGTGGTATCTGTTCAAACTTTCAATGGAAAAGCGCAATTCGAGGAAACTTCCACTTCCAACATCCAGATTTGGATGTATGTGGTCGGTGGGGTGCTTGTCGCAATCATCATTCTCTTGATCTTCCTGTTAATGCGACGTAAGAAAGAGGAAGTAGAGGAAGAAATGATAATAGAAGAGGAAATCACACGGATAAACATTCCGGATATTAATAATAACGAAAAAGAATCGGAAGGCTCAGCTCGCCGTAAGCAGTTAGAAAAAATGGCGAAAGAAAAACCTGATGAATTTGCAAAACTATTAAGATCATGGTTATCAGAATAAAGATAAGGAGGTTCAATAAATGGCGAAAGCGAATTCAAGCAAATCTTTCAGTAACAAACAAAAGGCAGCCATTTTATTAATCTCTCTTGGGCCAGACGTATCCGCTTCCGTTTATAAGCATCTTTCGGAGGATGAAATAGAAAAGCTTACATTGGAGATTTCAGGGGTAAGAACAGTGGATTCGCACATTAAAGAAGATGTGTTGGAGGAGTTCCACCAAATTGCTCTTGCACAGGATTATATTTCACAGGGTGGAATAAATTATGCGAAAACGGTTCTTGAGAAAGCATTAGGGAAAGAACAAGCAAATGCGATAATCACCAGGCTGACCTCATCCCTTCAGGTAAAACCGTTCGATTTTGCAAGAAAAGCGGATGCATCCCAGATTTTAAATTTTATCCAGAATGAGCATCCACAAACAATTGCGCTGGTTTTATCCTATTTGGAGCCAACCAAATCAGGGCAGATTCTCTCGGAGCTTCCGCAGGAGCTTCAGGCGGATATCGCCAAAAGGATTGCAGTGATGGATAGTACATCTCCTGAAATTATCAACGAGGTCGAGCAGATCCTTGAGCGCAAGCTTTCCACTACAGTTACAAGGGATTATACGAACACCGGAGGAATTGACTCGGTGGTGGATGTGTTAAATCAGGTCGACCGCAGTACGGAAAGAACCATTCTCGATGCCCTTGAAATACAGGATCCGGAACTTGCCGAAGAAATCAAGAAACGAATGTTCGTCTTCGAGGATATCGTGACGCTGGACAACATGGCAATACAGCGTGTTATCCGGGATGTGGAAAATGAAGACCTGATGCTGGCATTAAAGGTAGCCAGTGAGGAAGTGAAAGAGATAGTCTTCAAAAATATGTCCAAGAGAATGGTAGAAACGATGAAAGACGATATGGAATATATGGGTCCGGTACGTTTGAAGGATGTGGAAGAGGCGCAATCAAGAATTGTTGGCATCATCCGAAAGCTCGAGGAAGCAGGCGAAATAGTCATCGCTCGAGGCGGAGGAGATGACATCATTGTCTAGGTTAATAAAATCCTCTCTTTTCAATATCGAAGAGAAAGACAGAATAGCAATAAGAGTTGCACCTATTTTTACTGCACAGGATGATGAGCAGCAATCAGAAATCCCGGGACATTCTATCGAGCGTATTAATAGGATGGTCCAGGAAGCAAAGGCAGAAGCTGCCAGGATCATGGAGGCTTCTGCCGCTGAAAAAGAGAAGGCACTCCAGGTGATTGCAGAGGAAAAAGATAAATGGAAACAAGAAAAACAGCAGTGGATGGATCAGGCTTCTAAAGAGGGCTATGAGCAAGGATTCCAAGCTGGTAAGACAGAGGCGCTTATGGAATATGAAGGTTTGTGCCTGCAAGCAAAACAAGCTGTTGAACTAAGCAATTTAGAACATCAAAAAAAAGTGGACAGCTCCATCGAAACCATCATGGCTGTCAGTATTAAAGTAGCTGAAAAAATCCTGGGCCATGAATTTGAGAGAGACAGTGATGCGTATATGAAAATGGTGCAGACTGCCCTTAAAGAAGTAAAAGAAAAAGAAGAAGTGAAAATCTATGTAAGTACTAAACAGTACCCTCATCTCATTCTTAATAAACAACATTTGCAAAATATTATAAACAGTCAATATGATCTATTAATATATCCAGAAGCAGACTTACAGGAAGACGGATGCTGGATTGATTCTTCTGCTGGAAGGATGGAAGTATCAGTACAAACACAGCTGACGGAAATCAAGGAAAAATTGCTGCAATTAGTCAAACCGGAGGCAAATAATGATGATTCTAGAAGAGCTACTGCAAGAAATTGATGGCATGAACTCTTACAAACGCTATGGAAAAGTAAAAAGGGTGATAGGACTGATGATAGAATCCAAAGGTCCGGAAAGCTCGATAGGAGACGTTTGTAATATCATTATTGACCGTAAGAAGCGAAGAATTGTGCAGGCGGAGGTTGTGGGTTTCAGGGATGAGCATGTCATACTGATGCCTTTTACTGACATTCAGGATATCGGACCAGGATGTATGGTGGAGGCTACCAATCAACCTTTGGAGATAAAGATAGGAGAAGGTCTCCGGGGAATGGTACTGGATGCGATGGGGAAACCCCTGGATCCCTCGGTTGAAATGCCGATCGGACTTGGTACGTATCCAACCGACCAAGCTCCTCCAAACCCAATGACCAGACCTTCCATCACGGAAGAACTGGAAGTGGGAGTGAAAATTATTGATGGTCTTCTGACAGTGGGAAAAGGGCAGAGAATTGGAATTTTCGCCGGGAGCGGTGTCGGAAAGAGCACCCTGCTTGGAATGATTGCCCGAAACACGTTTGCCGATATTAATGTCATTGCTTTGATCGGGGAGCGCGGCAGGGAAGTAAGAGACTTCCTTGAGCGTGATCTTGGCCAGGAAGGTCTAAAGCGTTCCATCATCGTTGTGGCAACCTCTGATCAGCCCGCTTTAATGAGGATCAAAGGAGCTTACACTGCCACTGCCATTGCAGAGTTCTTCAGGGATGCGGGGTATAATGTGATGCTGATGATGGATTCTGTCACTCGCTTTGCGATGGCTCAACGGGAAGTGGGACTTGCCATCGGCGAACCTCCTACCACGAAAGGCTATACGCCTTCCGTTTTTTCGATGCTACCCAAACTGCTTGAGAGGACGGGCACCAATCAACATGGATCCATTACCGCCTTTTACACGGTACTTGTAGACGGGGATGACATGAATGAGCCGATAGCAGATACAGTAAGAGGTATTTTAGATGGACATTTTGTTTTAGATAGAGAGCTTGCAAATAAAGGGCAATACCCTGCAATCAATGTGCTGAAAAGTGTCAGCCGTGTGATGAACAACATTGTGAGCAAGGAGCATAAGCAGGCAGCTGAGTACATGCGTGAGAAACTCTCCAAGTACTATCAAGCGGAAGACTTGATTAACATAGGAGCCTACAAGCGTGGTACATCCAGAGAAATTGATGATGCCATTCAAGCATATCCGACGATTATTCAATTTCTAAAACAAGATGTTGAATCTAAATGGAGCTTTATGCAGACAAAGACAGCGCTTATGGACCTAAGAAGAAAAGGAGGATCAGATGGAAGTTAGAAAAGGACGTTTGGAAAAGATATTATTTGTGAAAAAGGCGGAGAAGGAACTGGCCAGTACGGAATACCAGGATGCCATCTCGCAATTTGAAAACGAGGGTCAGCAGCTTTACGACCTTTTGAAGCGGAAAGAGCAGCTAGAAGGTAGTCTTCAGGATAGACTGCAACACGGCATCCCGATCGAAAATTTGAAACAGCAACAGTTTTTTATCGGGAATCTGGAAAAGAATGTACTGAATCAGCAACGGAAAGTAAGTCATGCCCGTGCTTTTATGAATCTGAAAGAAGAAAGATTAAAGGAACAATCGATTGAGTGCAGAAAATATGAAGTGCTTGATGACAAGCAGAAGCTGTTCATTAAACAAAACGAAAACAGGATTGAGACCTCGTTCATAGATGAGATGTCGATCCTTCACTATACGCATCACACGAATAGGTGAAGTAGCGATGAAAAAAGAAAAACAACAAATGATTCAAGAGGAAGAACAACAGAACTATAATTTTTTGCAGAAAGTCCTATACTTATTTATTTTCCCTGTATTGTTTTTGATTACCGTGGTGCTGGCCATTTTAACGTTTCAAGGTACCAATGTCTTTGATCTTGCCCAAACATTTATTCCGAAAGAAACGGCCAAGAATGAAGAAGAACCTGTAGAAAATGGGAAAGAAGCTCTACCAAATAAAGAGGATGAAAGTAAGCCGGAAACCAGTCAAGAGGTCATCATGCTTGAAAGAGAGATAAATGATAAGGAACGTGAAATAACAAAGCTGGTTGCTGAACTTGAACAGGCAAACAATCGTATCAGGGATTTGGAAGCGCAGGAGCAAGAAATTAAATCTTCAACTAAAGAACTGGCAGCACTGTATGAAAGAATGTCGACAAAAAAAGCAGCCGGGATCATCATGGAATTAGAGGAAGAGATGGCGCTGCTAATTCTTAAGGACCTGAGTGTTTCCAAGAAATCAGGGATTCTTGGCCAGCTTGAACCTGACCAGGCCGCCAGATTTACGAAGCTTCTTGCAGAGGACGAATAGCGCGATGTGAAAGGAATGAGGAAAGTTGATGTTTTTAGGCACTAGCCAATTGGGGGAAATGCTACATGCAAAACCGCTAAAAATGGAGAGCACTGCAAGAACTGAGTCCGAAGCTTCCGAAGCTGGCGAGTTTCATCGTCTGTTATCGGAAAATATTTCATCATTATTGGAAGAGCTTACTGCTTCTCCTACCGATCTAGGAAAAGAGATGGCTTTACATTCAGAAACAAGCAATCCTCTTACAAGCATAGAAGACTTGGAGGAACTCTTACATTTGGAACTCTCACTTCTTAATAGTTTAGAAGAGGAACTCTCATCTGAGGAATATTTCGGACTTATTCATCTATTCTTGGAGTTATCTTCGACATTGACTCAGGCTAAGCAGCAACAGTCAGTTCCAGCAGACATGGGTGAAAATGTCTTTGAAAAGATGGCACTGTTAACCAACAAACTTCTTCTTTTTATTAAAGAATGGAAGGAAGGAAAATCAGAAAATCCACAGGCGCAAAATGTCAAACAACAAACAGACTTAAAAGAACTGATGGTTCTGATTGAAAGGAAATTCGCAAAAATCTTTCAGGTCACAGAGAAACATACAGGAAAAGCAGACACTGCCAATGTAAAAAGCTTCCCATTCCATCATGTTATATCAGAGAATGTATCAGCAGGTCCATTTTCAATCAATCAACTGCAACAACCGAGACAAGCAACCATTCAGTGGGTGGTGGATACCTCTTCAAGCCAGGTTGCAAGAGAACAGCTTATTCAGAAATTGGAAGGCATACTTTCCAAGAGCCAATCGAGCTTTGTAAATGGCAATCAACAGATTACTATCCGATTGAACCCTGAACATCTAGGCACATTACATATAAAATTACAGGAAACACAACATGGGTTGGTCGCAAAATTGGTTGCACATTCCAAATCAAGCGCCTCCCTTCTTGAAAGTGGAGTAGCCGCGCTTAAACAGAACTTAGTTAATGCCAATATCCTTGTGGATAAAATTGAGGTCGTCTACCAGGAGCAGGAACAGCGCTTTTTCCATCAAGGAAAAAGCCAGGAGGAACAGCAAGCCTTTAGAGATTCTTCTTCAAGTGGGAGAAAAGATAAAGAGCCTGCCGATAAATCTTTTGATGAAATACTTTCAGAGGAAATCGATATAAATGGACGGGAGGCTGAAGGAATATGACCAGTATATCTTCCGATTTATATATTCAAAATCGCCAAGTGGAGAGCAAAAAGCAAAACAACGTATTGGGGAAAGATGACTTCCTGAGGTTGCTGATGGCTCAGCTTCAAAACCAGGACCCTATGAATCCGATGGAAGATAGGGAGTTCATCGCCCAGATGGCCACCTTCTCCTCCTTGGAGCAGATGACCAATCTCAACACAAGTATGGAAGGATTCATCAAATCGCAAAACAAGCAGCAGGCATTAGCGATGCAGCAATACCTGGGTGCGGAAGTGACGTGGCAGGAAGTCTATTTTGTGGATGAAGAGCCTTTTGTAGAAACTAAAAAAGGCATCGTCACCAGTATTGCCATGGCAGAGGGTAATGCAAAACTGATTACGGATGATGGGAGTGAAGTTGCGCTAGAGCAGCTTACTCAAATTAAGCATTCTGATGATTCTGTGCAGAACACCCTTTTGCAAGCCAGCCATTTGATCGATAAGAAAGTTTCACTCCTTTACAATGGGAAAACATATGAAGATCTTAAAGTTAACTCTGTCGTATCAAAGGATGGAAAGACCTATTTGACCGTTGCCGACCCAAGCCTTGAGGATGTAAAGATACCGCTTGATGCTATTACGAAAATATCTCAATGACTTTAGATAAGATAGAGGGGGATTTACCATGTTACGTTCCATGTATTCCAGTATAGGAGCATTAAGAAACTTTCAAACAAAACTAGATGTAATAGGTAACAATATCGCAAATGTCAATACTTACGGATTCAAAAAAGGTAGAGCAACTTTTCAGGAAATGATGGTACAGCAGCTTTCCGGTGCGAGCGGTCCTGCCGCAGGAAAAGGCGGGATCAATGCGAAGCAGATCGGGTTGGGTTCGATGATCAGTACCATAGATTCCATCCAAACACAGGGATCTTTACAGACAACTGCGAGAGGGCTTGATTTGGCACTTTCAGGAGATGGATATTTTGCCGTTGCATCTATTGCAGATTTAACAAGGGTGAATGTGGACTCCAATACAGTCTATGGGGACAACCGGATTCTTGGCGGAGGCATCAATAACGCTGTAGCGATGAATTACACAAGAGCTGGCAATTTTTATTTAGACAACAATGGCTATATAGTTAATTCTAACGGGATGTATTTGATCGGGGAAACAGGGGAAAAGACAATACCGACTGATGCGAATGTCAATGCCTCCAATGCAGCGTTGAACAGTGCGGAAAACTTTTTTGGACAGTATCAGGATTTCAGAACAGACACAACAAAGTTCCTAAAGCTGGCAAGTGGTTTCCTTGAGGCGCAGAGAACATATGAAGATGCATTGAAGGCCAGTACTGAGGCTGGAGGCACAGATCCCCAACTGGTGGCTGCTTCTAAGGCTGCAGAAACGGCTCGTGACAATGTAGCAAATGAATTCAATAATTTCTATACAGATATTTATTCCGGTCAAATTACTGGATTCAATGCTGCTGGACAGTCGTTAAACACGGACATTGCAACGTTTATCAACCAGACAGGTGAAGTAGTCTATCAATTGATAGATCCGATTGTTCAGCCTTACAGTGGAACATTGCCTGTCGCTCCAGGTGCAAGCCAGAATGAACTTTCAGACCTTGTATTCTATGCACAATCTATCAAAGAAGGCTTGGATACGGAATATAAAAGCTTCGAAAACTTCGTAGCAAAAGCGGAAATGGTTCAATTACCAACATGGAGCGACTCTCTAAGTGGAAGTCCAGGTCTGATCCAGATTCCACCGAATGCTAGAAGTTACAGTATCTCAGGTGATGGAAAAGTAAGCTTCATCGATCAGTTCGGACAGCTGAAAGTTGCAGGGCAGGTGATGCTTGCCAAGTTCCCTAATGCTTCCGGTTTGGAGAGAATCGGTGAAAACCTATTCCAACAGTCCAATAACTCCGGAACGATGGATAAAAACGGCGACGGTATTCAATTGGCTGAAATGTTCCGACCAGGAGAGGATGGAGCGGCTGCAATCATTTCCGGAACATTGGAGATGTCGAATGTGGACCTTTCAGAAGAATTTACGGAGATGATTACTGCGCAAAGAGGATTCCAGGCTAATACTAGAATCATCACAACATCTGATGAAATTTTGCAAGAGCTTGTCAATCTGAAGCGCTAAAGGAGGATTGGGCCGGGGTAAGCTGAACTGGCCCCTCTATTATGATTAAACTGACGAAGCTAAATGGTAAATCCTTTGCTTTAAATGCCTGGCTGATCGAGCAGGTCGAGGAAACCCCAGATACGATGGTTACGCTTAATAATGGCAAGAAATTGATCGTAACAGAAACGATGGAGCAGGTAATTCTACTTTGTAAAGAGTTTTATACCAGCATTCATCAAGAGAAGCGATAGGGGGAAAGAAAATGTTCCGCAACAAATTAGTGAATGCCATGATTATCATTTTATTGATTATTTCCCTTGTGGGTGTGGCGGCTTTGGTTACCGTGAATGTATACTACGCTGACGGTTCAAAGGACGAGGAATCGATTGATGACATTCTGAAGCATTCTTTGGATATTGAGGAGATAACAACAAACCTGCAAAGCGGAGGATATCTTCGCGTGCAGTTCAAGGTTCAGACAGATAGCAAAAAAGCTAGGGAAGAGTTGGAAAAAAGAGATTTCCAGGTTCGAAATATCATCATCTATGAAATCTCGAATAAAAAGTCTTCCGATTTTGCAGGCAACGAAGGTTTGAAAAAACTTGAAAGCGATATACAGTCCAAACTGAATGAAGTGATGAAGGAAGGATCCGTGGTTCAAGTCTACACAACGTCCTTTCTGCTTCAAGACTAACATCAAGAGATCCACGGGAAGATAGGAGGTGGTGGGCATGTCTACAGAAGTGATGTCGCAAAGTGAAATAGATGCCCTTTTATCCGCTCTTTCAACGGGTGAAATGAATGCGGATCAATTGAAAAAAGATAATGAAGTAAAAAGAGTCAAAGTGTATGATTTTAAACGTGCCTTAAGATTTTCAAAAGATCAAATCAGAAATTTGACAAGGATCCATGAGAACTTTGCAAGATTACTGACGACTTATTTTTCCGCACAATTAAGAACTTACATACAAATCAGTGTGGCATCCGTAGATCAGTTGCCATACGAAGAATTTATTCGATCCATTCCTAAGATGACAATATTGAATGTCTTTGAAGCTTCTCCATTGGAAGGCAGACTGGTGCTGGAGGTAAATCCCAATATCGCCTATGCGATGCTTGACCGTCAGCTGGGTGGAAAAGGAACCAGTTTTAATAAAGTGGACAGCTTGACTGAAATTGAAACAAAGCTCATGACCTCCCTTTTTGAAGGAGCGATTGAAAATTTTGGTGAAGCATGGGAGTCGATAGCTAATATCCAGCCCTTCCTGGCAGACCTGGAAGTGAACCCTCAATTCCTGCAGATGGTTTCCCCGAATGAAACGGTCATCGTTATATCGATGAACATAACGATCGGTGAGATAACAGGTATGATCAATGTTTGCATTCCATTTGTAGTGTTGGAACCGGTCATCCCGAAATTATCTGCACATTATTGGATGGAGGATAAGCGTAAAGTTAGGCAGGACCATGAAGTAGAATCTTTACAAAAAGCGATTAAAGCGACCACCTTGACGATTACAGCCGAACTGGGCAGGTCTGAAATAACTTTTTCTGATCTTCTTGATTTAAGTGTTGGAGACGTGTTGCCGTTAGATCAGAAGATAGAACAGCCCATCTTCGTGAATGTCGACAATAAACCAAGTTTTCTGGCCCAGGTGGGTCAAGTAAAAAAGAATATGGCCATACAAATTATGAAGGAAATCAAGGAGGGATACGAAGATGATGAGTGATGGAATGTTATCACAGGACGAAATTGATGCATTGCTTCGAGGTTCAGATAACGACAACGAAGAACCCCTCTTTGTTGCACCAAATGTAGAAGATCACTTCTCGACATTAGAGCAGGACGCACTGGGGGAAATCGGAAATATTTCCTTTGGCAGTTCTGCAACAGCCTTATCCACCCTATTGAATCAGAAGGTGGAAATTACGACACCAAAGGTAAGTCTGCTCGAAAAACAACAATTGGAAGCAGAGTTTCCAGATCCTTATGTTGCCATCAGAGTAAATTATACAGAGGGCTTTACAGGCTCCAATATTTTGGTGGTAGAACAGCGAGATGCGGCCATAATCGCTGATTTGATGCTTGGTGGCAGCGGTGAAAATCCATCCCAGGAATTTGATGAGATTCATTTGAGTGCTGTTCAGGAAGCGATGAACCAGATGATGGGGTCTGCAGCAACATCGATGTCGACGGTGTTTTCCAAAAAAATAGATATCTCGCCCCCGGCAGTTCTGTTAATAGACTTCAAAGAGGGCGAAGGGAAAGAACAATTGCCAGAAGATAATCTTTTGGTAAAGGTTGCATTTTCGATAAGAATCGGTAAGTTGATTGATTCTTCCATTATGCAGATACTTCCTTTTCCATTTGCCAAAGAACTTGTGAAAGAATTATTGAACAAAGACAAGAAAGTGGAAGAACCTGTTGTTTCTCCGTCTAATGTGCCACCAACACCTGTTCCAAAACAAGAGAATGTGGCATCGATGGAGCATAGAACGGTGGAAACATCGTACGACTATTCACAACATGCACCGGAAAACATAAGTTATCAGCAACAAGAAAGAAAGGCACAACAGGCTGCAGCAAAGCCGGCACAGACCGTCAATGTCCAGCCAGCAGTTTTCTCAAGCTTCGAAACTACTGCAATAGCAGAAGCTGCACCCAATAACTTAAACATGTTAATGGATATTCCATTACAGGTAACAGTAGAGCTTGGAAGGACGAGGCGCTCGGTCAAGGATATACTGGAGTTGTCTTCCGGTTCCGTTATAGAACTGGATAAACTGGCAGGAGAACCAGTTGATATATTAGTAAACAATAAGCTTATCGCACAAGGGGAAGTAGTTGTAATAGATGAAAGCTTCGGTGTGAGAGTGACAGATATTGTAAGTCAAACAGATAGAATCAAAAAGCTTCGTTGATTACTGGGAGGAAAACAAGATGAGCAAACGTATTTTAATAGTTGATGATGCAGCATTTATGAGAATGATGATCAAGGATATATTATCGAAAAACGGATATGAAGTGGTAGCGGAAGCAGCCGATGGCGTACAGGCAGTCGAGAAATACAAGGAACATCATCCTGATCTGGTTACAATGGATATTACCATGCCTGAAATGGACGGAATTACTGCGTTGAAAGAAATTAAAGCAATCAATCCAAATGCCAAGGTAATCATGTGTTCTGCTATGGGGCAGCAAGCAATGGTAATCGATGCAATCCAAGCTGGCGCGAAAGACTTTATTGTCAAACCATTCCAAGCGGATCGAGTGATTGAAGCTATCCACAAAACTCTATCCTAGGAGTGTCAACTTTGCTTGCAAACATGAAAAAAATCAGTATAGCGTTTATTCTACTATTCTTTCTACTGCCCTCTCCATTTACTGCTTCTCAGCAGGGAGAGGGAGGAAGCAAGATGGTGGATGAAATGTTCAATCAAAAAAGTGAAAAAGAAAAATCCGAAACAACCGAACAGGACCAGCCTGACTCATTCAGCGATACAGAAATGGTCAAAGAGCAGAGCATTCCCACTGTTACCATATGGGATTTTGTTAAAATGATTTTTGCGCTTGTTTTTGTGCTTTTACTGATATACGGTGCCCTGCGCTTTATCAACAAGCGTAATAAATGGTTTGACAACGGCCGGTCGGTCGAAAATATCGGGGGAACCAACCTCGGTAACAATAAATCACTGCAGCTCGTTAAAGTGGGAAATAGCATATTAGTAGTCGGAGTCGGGGATTCCATTAATCTATTAAAAGAAATAACGGACGAAAAAGAAGCAGATTTACTTCTTGAGGCATACAAGAATAAATCAGAAACACCTCTAACTTCGGACACGTTCAAAGATTTGATAAAGAAACTTCCAAAGAGTAAAAATTCGGGCAAAACCAACCAGTTTTCCAGTCTATTAAAAGAACAGATTGGACAACTATCTCAGGAAAGAAAAAAGAAGTTCAGTGAGTTGGATGAAAAGGAAGGTCGGGGAAGATGACAGATTTAATGGAAGTCTTCAGTGGCAATGACGCCTCAACCGTATCCACTTCTGTTCAGCTTTTACTATTATTGACCGTTTTCTCGCTGGCACCAGCAATCCTGATTCTGATGACCAGTTTTACAAGAATCATCATCGTCCTATCATTTGTCAGGACATCCTTGGCAACGCAACAGATGCCGCCAAACCAGGTATTGATTGGACTATCTTTATTTTTAACTTTTTTCATCATGGCTCCGACCTTTTCGCAAGTGAATGAACAGGCCCTGCAGCCGCTGTTTAATGAGGAAATTACCCTTGATGAGGCATATGAATTGGCCGCTCTGCCAATGAAGGAATTTATGAGTAAGCATACAAGACAGAAAGATCTTGCATTATTTATGGATTATTCAGGAATGGAAAGGCCTGAATCCATAGAAGATATACCGTTGACCGTTTTAGTGCCGGCTTTTGCAATCAGTGAATTGAAAACCGCTTTTCAAATAGGATTTATGATATTTATTCCATTTCTTGTGATTGATATGGTAGTGGCGAGTGTTCTGATGTCGATGGGGATGATGATGCTTCCTCCGGTTATGATTTCCTTGCCATTCAAAATATTATTGTTCGTCCTTGTAGATGGCTGGTATATAGTCGTGAAATCACTGCTGCAAACATTTTAAAAGAGGTGTCAAAATAAATGAGCCCAGAATTCGTAATATCCATGGCAGAACGAGGAGTTTTTACTATTTTGCTGATTTCCGCTCCTCTCCTAATACTCGCTTTAGTAGTGGGCTTAGTTGTTAGTATCTTTCAGGCTACCACCCAAATTCAGGAACAGACGCTTGCATTTATACCGAAAATTGTTGCTGTCCTCGTAGGTCTTATCGTATTCGGCCCATGGATGCTATCCAATATGCTTTCCTATGCGATGGAAATTTTCAATAACATGCACCGTTTTGTGAGTTAGGAAGATGCTTGAATCATTGAACTATTTTCCGGCATTTCTGCTGGTTCTGACCAGGATAACAGCATTTTTTGTAACACTTCCTCTCTTTTCTTATCGGAGTGTTCCAGCAACATTTAAAGTGGGGCTCGGATTTTTTTTCGCAATGGTGATGTCATTCAGTCTTGAACTTCCTGTCCTTGAAATTGACGGCATGTTTATCATGTTGGTAGTAAAAGAAATGATGGTGGGTCTATTAATCGGACTGGTTGCCTATATGATCTTGACCGCCATACAGATTGCTGGGGGTTTTATAGATTTTCAGATGGGCTTTGCAATTGCGAATGTCATCGATCCCCAAACCGGAGTACAGAGCCCGATCATCGGACAGTTTTTCTATATGTTTGCAATGTTGCTGCTTTTGTCTGTAAATGGTCATCATTTGATGCTTGATGGTATTTTTTATAGCTACGAACTAATTTCCATCACTCAGGCTTGGCTGCCACTTGGTGATGATCTTGTACTGGAATACGTATTGAAAGCGGTCAACATGATGTTTGTCATTGCGCTGCAATTGGCATTCCCCATTGTCGCAATCCTTTTTATGGTGGATGTTGCGTTGGGAATAGTTGCACGTACAGTTCCACAGCTTAATATATTTGTTGTGGGTCTGCCTTTGAAGATTGGTGTAAGCTTTATTGCCATAATCTTTTCCCTGACTATCCTTTTTACGTTGTTTTATCAATTGTTCGAATTAATGCTTCATACCATGAGAGGGTTAATGGAATTGCTTGGAGGTTTATAGATGGCATCATTGTTGAGACTGGATCTGCAGTTTTTTTCAGGAGAGAAAACGGAAAAGGCGACACCTAAAAAACGGCAGGACACGAGAAAAAAGGGTCAGGTTGCGAAAAGTGCCGACGTCAATACAGCGTTTGTCCTGATTGCTGTGTTTCTTTGTCTTTTGTTTATAGGACCTTGGCTGAAATCGGAAATTCTCACACTGTTTGTTCAAGCATTTGAGGTATATATGCTTGAAGAGGTCACAGTGGATCAGGTTCATCTTATATTCATGGATATACTGATGCAGCTCATCATCATTGTAGGACCTGTCATGCTTGCTGCCATGGTTGGGGCGGTCATTGCGAATTTCGTTCAGGTTGGTGCATTGTTTTCCACAGAAGCGATCCATATGAAACTGAACAAGCTGGATCCCATTCAGGGTTTTAAGCGCATCTATTCCGTAAGAGCTATCGTTGAACTGGTGAAATCATTGTTGAAGATTCTTTTTGTGGGGCTTATCACTTTTTCACTGCTATGGTTCTCTCTTGAGGAAATATTGATGCTATCCCAAATGAATATTCATGAAGCGTTGGGATTTATCGGCAGCTTAACGGTTCGAATGGGGCTTATAGCCGGTGCAGGACTCTTGTTTCTATCAGTCTTTGATTATCTTTATCAAAAATATGACTATGAAAAGAATATCAGAATGTCCAAGAATGATATTAAGGATGAATACAAAAAGTCTGAGGGTGACCCCCTGATCAAATCAAAAATCAAGCAAAAGCAAAGGGAAATGGCCATGCAGCGTATGATGCAGGATATTCCCCAGGCGGATGTCATCATCACCAATCCAACTCATTATGCAATTGCACTCAAATATGATGAGAATAAAAGGGATGCTCCTTATGTATTGGCCAAAGGAGTTGACTTTGTTGCATTAAAGATAAGAGAAGTAGCCAAAGAGCATAACATCACCACTGTGGAAAATAAACCACTTGCAAGAGCCATTTACAGTCAGTCCGAAATCGGCGATGCTATTCCGGAAGAGTATTTCCAGGCGGTAGCGGAAATATTGGCTTATGTATACCGATTAAAGAACCTTGTTAAATGATGGTTTGACCTAAAGGAGAGATTATTATGTCAGCTAGAGATCTAAGCGTATTACTTAGCGTTATCCTGATTATTGCCATGTTAATTATTCCATTTCCTTCCTGGATGCTAAGTATTCTAATCATTATCAATATCTCCCTTGCCTTGATCGTATTATTGACTACCATGAATATTCAGGAACCCTTGCAATTTTCTATCTTTCCATCGTTACTCTTATTATTGACGCTGTATCGATTGGCGCTAAATGTTTCTACTACAAGGTCCATTCTTAGTGAAGGAGATGCGGGTACTGTAGTAGATACGTTTGGGACATTTGTAGTCGGTGGCAATGTCGTTGTAGGACTTGTTGTGTTTCTGATTTTAGTAGTTATCCAGTTTGTTGTTATTACAAAAGGTTCAGAACGCGTATCGGAAGTTGCGGCAAGATTCACCTTGGATGCAATGCCAGGTAAACAGATGAGTATCGATGCGGACCTTAACGCCGGACTTATTTCCGAGCATACGGCTAAAGCGCGCCGTGAAAAGATCGCAAAGGAAGCGGATTTCTATGGTGCAATGGACGGTGCGAGTAAATTCGTAAAAGGGGATGCCATTGCCGGTATCATCATTGTTTTCATTAATATGCTTTTTGGAATTGTGATAGGGATGACACAGCTTGGTCTATCCTTCGGAGAATCTGCCCAGATGTTTACGCTGCTTACGGTAGGTGACGGGATTGTTTCCCAGATACCCGCACTTTTAATAGCAACAGCGACAGGTATCGTGGTGACAAGAGCTGCCTCTGAAGGTAACCTGGGTGCTGATATTACGGCCCAGCTATTCGCCTATCCGCAAATGCTCTATGTTGCAGGAGGAACAATTCTGCTTCTTGGAATCTTTACGCCAATAGGACCGTTATTGACAGCACCTATTGCTCTTTTGCTGATTGTTGGGGGCTATTTCATCCAACAATCACAGAAAAAAGAGGAAATGGTGGTCGAGGAAACGGAGGAAGAAGTCGTTACAGACGAATTGAGAAGTCCGGAAAGTGTGGTCAACCTGCTTTCCGTTGATCCGATAGAATTTGAATTCGGTTATGGATTGATACCGCTGGCAGATTCGAAGCAGGGTGGGGACCTATTGGACCGCATTGTCATGATTCGGAGACAGTTGGCGTTGGAGCTTGGGATTGTCATTCCGGTTGTTAGGATCCGTGATAATATTCAACTGCAGCCGAATGAATATCGTCTGAAAATCAAAGGCAATGAAGTGGCACGAGGCGAACTGCTCCTTGATCACTATTTGGCAATGAGTCCTGGAATGGAGGATGATAGTATCGAAGGAATAGATACTATCGAGCCATCCTTTGGTCTTGCTGCTAAATGGATCAGTGAGGAAAAGAAAGATGAGGCGGAAATGTACGGCTATACAGTCGTCGATCCCCCTTCTGTCGTTTCCACTCATATTACAGAGAAGATAAAACAGCATGCACATGAATTATTGGGCCGTCAGGAAACGAAGCAGCTTGTCGACCATCTAAGAGAAACATCACCTATTCTAATAGAAGAAGTTACACCTTCCCCATTAACCATAGGGGATGTTCAAAAAGTTCTTGCCAAGCTTTTGAAGGAAAATGTATCGATCAGAAATCTTCCGGTCATTTTCGAAACGCTTGCAGACTATGGGAAAATGTCTGCAGATACAGAGCTGCTTACTGAATATGTAAGACAAGCTCTAAGCAAGCAGATCACCAACCAATATTCTGTTGGAAACGAATCTTTCAAGGTTGTAACCTTGGCAGGTCGGGTAGAGAAGCTGATAGCTGACCATATTCAGCAAACCGACCATGGCAATTTCCTTAGCCTGGATCCGAATATATCGGTGGAAATAGTCCAGAGAGTCGGAGAGCAGATGGAGCAATTCTCAGGTTTCGAACAAACTCCGATCCTCCTTTGTTCTCCGGCTGTAAGGATGTACGTGAAACAATTACTGGAGCGGTATCTTCCACAAATACCTGTTCTGTCCTATAACGAACTGGAAGCCAGTGTAGAAGTACAAAGCATAGGGGTGGTGAATGTGGAAGGATGAAAGTGAAAAAATACAAAGCCTCCTCTATGCAGGATGCCATGAATCAAGTTCGGGCTGAGCTTGGGGATGAGGCAGTCATTTTAAATTCAAAAGCAGTAAAAACATCCAAGTTTTTTGGACTAGTTACAAAAAAAGGTGTGGAAGTCATAGCTGCGGTGGATGAGGAACCAATCAAACAGAAAAGAAAAAACCATCCTGTCCCGGAAATAGAACCGGTCAAGGAACCTGTCATCGTCCAAAATGAGCAACTCTCAATCGATTTATCGAGTCAGAGAGAGCTTCTTGATAATATTCAAGAGATGAAACGGATGATGAAAGAATTAAAAAGTTCAAATAGCCGTGATTCAGAGTTACCCTATTACTTTTTCGACATCGAAGAATCGTTGCATAAAACGGAGCTTCCCACCGAACTCGCACAAGCAGCTTCAGAGCATCTATATCAAGAGTGGCAGAAGAGTAAAAATCTGTCCAAAAGGCAGATGACAGAGATTCTAAAGGGTTATTTTCTTCAATTAATAGAGCAGGTCGATTTCGAGCGCAATATCTACAAGAAGAAGTATATAAGCCTTGTCGGACCAACAGGAGTCGGTAAAACCACGACATTGGCTAAAATGGCAGCGAGTGTGGTACTGAAGCATGGCAAGAGCGTTGGTTTTATTACGACTGACACCTACAGGATTGCTGCTATTGAACAATTGAAAACCTATGCAAGCATTTTGGAAGCACCTATTGAGGTTTGTTATAATGCCGAAGATTTTCAGGAGGCCAAAGGCAAGCTCTCTCATCTGGACGTTGTTTTTATTGATACCGCAGGAAGAAACTTTCTGAATGAAGAGTTTGTCAGGGATCTGCAAGCTGTCATTGATTTCAAATCAGAAATGGATACGTTTCTGGTTTTATCCCTCACTTCAAAAATAAATGATATGAAAAAGATAACGGATCAGTTTTGGAAAGTCGGTATTCAACAATTCATATTCACGAAAAAAGATGAAACGGCTTCCTCAAGCTCCATGTATGCCATGATACAACAATACAATATAGGTGCGGCTTTCATCACAAATGGACAAAGTGTGCCGGAAGACCTGCAGGTGGCATATAAGGACCTGGTCGTCACAGAATTGCTTGAGGAATTGAAGCAATGAATGATCAGGCCAGACTACTAAGAGAACAGATTGAAAGACATCGTGAATCATCAGGACAAGAAGTCCGGCATCGCAAGGAAGCTAAAAGCCTTGCCATCATAAGCGGAAAAGGCGGAGTCGGAAAATCCAATTTTTCGTTAAACTTCTCGATAGCCCTGCAGCAAAAAGGGAATAGAGTGCTCTTGTTCGATTTGGATATCGGTATGGCAAATATAGATATTCTAATGGGCACAACACATGGTTACAGCATCGTTCATCTTTTTGAAGAAGGACGTAAACTGGATCAGATTATCCAACGTGGACCGGAAAATCTCTCCTATATAGCTGGAGGATCGGGATTAACAGAAATATTCAAAATGGATGAGCAGAAAAGGAAATATTTTTTAAGCCAGTTGGAAGAAGCTTCGTCCCATTACGATTATATTATCTTTGATATGGGAGCGGGAATCACGGATGAAACTCTGCAACTTCTATTATCGGTCGAGGAGATCTTCCTACTGACGACGTGTGAACCTACTTCTTTGACAGATGCCTATTCCGCGCTAAAATATATCAACATCCATGAGGACGCCATTCCATTTAAATTGCTGTTGAATAAAGTTCCGGATTTCCAGGTCGCAGCCAAGACGGCTGAACGGCTTCAGGCAGTGGCAAAGCAATTTCTGAAGAAAGACCTTCCATATCTTGGATCCATCCCGGATGATAGATATGTGTTGCATGCTGTAATGGAACAGACCCCTTTTGTACTGAAATATCCTAAATGCCAGGCATCCAGAGCAGTATCCAACATAGCATCCTTGTACTTGGAGGATAAGAAAAAGTCCTTTACATCAACCAATCAAAAACCATCCTTTGTCGCAAAACTACTTCGTCTTTTTGCTTAGAGACCTTAATAGAAGACTAGTGATGATATTAAAGTTGACTAGCTGTTGATTGGAGCAATAGGCGAAGACTCCTGCGGGAGGAAGCGTTTAGTGGAGACCCCGCAGGCGAAGCCGAGGAGGCTCCACAATCGCCCCGCGGAAAGCGCAGCCTAGTGCGGAAATCAACAGCGGTGTTTAAACAGCCGAAAGAGGGGCAGTCATACAAACATGAAAAAAATAAAAGTATTGGTGACAGACGATTCAATTTTTATGCGGAAGCTGATTTCAGATCTTCTACAAGATCACCCCGATATTGAAGTGATTGCGTCTGCCCGTAATGGGGCCGAGGCAATTGAAAAGGTGAAGCAACTGTCACCGGATGTAGTCACATTGGATGTAGAAATGCCTGTTGTGGACGGCTTAGAGGCATTGAAGCAAATAATGGCCCACTCACCTGTACCAGTTATCATGCTTTCCAGTACAACCTCGTCGGGATCCTTGAATACCATTATGGCGATTGAAAACGGAGCTGTAGACTTTGTTGCAAAACCATCCGGAGCAATATCCTTGGATATATATAAGGTGAAAGAGGAATTGATCGAGAAAATTCTACTTGCCGCATCTTCCAATATCCTTTCTTTACGAAGAAGAAAAAAAGAGGAAAAAAAAGCTCAGCCAACTAAAGTTCCGTATAGTACAATAGACCTACCTGCAGAAAACAGAAAATGGCGCAAGACTATAATCTGTATAGGGACGTCTACCGGAGGACCAAGAGCTCTTCAAACATTGCTTACAGCGCTGCCGAACTCCTTGAATACACCCGTATTTATCGTTCAGCATATGCCAAAGCAATTTACAAAATCATTGGCAGAGCGGCTCAATTCCCTCTGTAGCTTTCCTGTTACAGAAGCGGCACATAGTGAAAAAGTGAAAAACGGTACCGTTTATATTGCGCCTGGCGGTTTTCATATGGAAGTGGAGGAGCTAGGGGGAGAGCTATACATCTCCTTGAATGAAGATTCTCCATTAAAAGGTCATCGTCCGGCTGTTGATAACCTCTTTACTTCCTTAAGTAAAATAAAGAATATCAGGAAAATCGCCGTCGTCCTTACAGGAATGGGTGCGGATGGGGCTGCCGGGATAAGGAAGCTAAAAGAAAGTGGACACACAGTTGCAATAGCCGAGTCAGATCAGACATCCATTGTGTATGGCATGCCGAATGCAGCCGTTCAGACAGGACTTGTAGATCGCATTGAAAATATTGAAGATATTGCTGAAGTTATACAGCAGTATACATTGTGATAGGGGTGTTTCAACATGGAATTAAGCCAATATTTAGACATTTTCCTTGAAGAGAGCAAGGAACATTTAGAAACAATCAATAACCAGCTTGTAGAATTGGAACGTAATCCTCAGAATATCGAAATTGTCAATGAAATCTTCCGATCCGCACATACACTTAAAGGAATGTCTGCCACGATGGGCTATGAAGACCTTGCGAGTCTGACTCATCAAATGGAAAATGTGCTGGATATGATTCGAAACCATAAATTATCTGTTTCTTCCAATCTGTTGGATGTCATTTTCCGCTCGGTAGAGTATCTAGAGGCAATGGTATTTTCCATTGCAGATGGTGGAGATGGGAAAAAAGATGTTTCCGATGTAGTTGCGCTGCTGGTGAAAATTGAAAAAGGCGAAACGTTCGAAGCCGAGTCAATAAAAGCAAGTGGACATGAGGAGGAGCATTCCTATGACTCCTATGAACTGACGATTCTCCAACAATCCGAAGAACAGGGATTTTTGCCCTTGGAGGTTAAGGTTACTCTACGAAAAGACTGTCTTTTAAAAGCAGCAAGAGTATTTATGGTGTTTGAAGTGGTGGAGCAGATAGGGGAAGTGATCAAATCAAACCCACCTGTTGACCAGCTTGAAGAAGAGAACTTCAATGATTCGTTTGTTATTACAATGGTAACAAAAGAGGACCAGCAGGATGTCAAAGAAAGAATCATGAAGGTTTCGGAAGTGGAAAAGGTAGAAACTACTGTCATACATACAAAAAATCTTTCCGTGCAAGAAACAAACGACGCGCAAGTTGAACCTGAAAAAGAAGGGCTTGAGCTACCTGCATTGGAGGCAGCAGCAACGGTGGAGCCTGCAATGAAGTCTGCGGAGCCGGTAACAGCTGCAAAGGCAGGTCAAACAAACAAAACAATCCGCGTAAGCATCGATAGGCTGGATGGGCTGATGAATCTTTTTGAGGAACTTGTGATTGATAGAGGCAGGCTGGAGCAGATCTCAAAGGAATTGAATGAGACGGAATTGATAGAAACTGTGGAAAGAATGTCGAGAATATCGAATGATCTTCAGAATATCATCTTGAATATGCGCATGGTCCCTATTGAAACCGTCTTTAATCGTTTCCCTCGAATGGTTCGACAACTGGCGAGGGATCTGGGCAAAAAAGTGGAGATAGAAATTATTGGTGCTGAAACGGAATTGGATCGCACTGTAATGGATGAGATTGGCGACCCGCTTGTTCATCTTCTGCGTAACGCAGTCGACCATGGCATTGAGTTACCTGATCAAAGAAGGGCGGCTGGCAAGGTTGAAGAAGGGAAAATCACATTAAAGGCCTTTCATAGCGGGAACCATGTTTTCATTGAAATCGTTGATAATGGCGGTGGGATTTCTAGGGAGAAGGTCCTTAAGAAAGCGATTAGCCGGGGGATCATATCCTCGCAGCTTGCTGATAGTCTAACAGATCAGGAAGTGTTCCAGCTTATTTTATCCTCTGGATTCTCGACTGCTGAAGTGATCTCTGATATCTCAGGCCGTGGTGTTGGATTGGATGTTGTAAAAAACACGATAGAATCCCTTGGTGGAAATATTACGATAGATTCCGTGGAAGGAAAAGGGACGACCTTCTCTATCCAATTGCCATTGACCTTGTCTATCATATCCGTACTTCTGACAGAAATAGAAAAAGAGAAATACGCAATACCTTTATCCTCCATCATAGAGACGGCTATTATCAAGAAAGAGGAAATCCTGACTGCACATGGACAGGAAGTAATTGACTTCCGAGGGAAAATTGTACCGGTCGTCCATCTTGAGAAGGTATTTCATGTCAAGAAAACACAGGATGATAAAACGGATCTTTATTCAATCGTACTGGTAAAAAAAGGTGATAAAATGGCAGCGCTTGTGGTGGATTCCTTCATTGGACAGCAAGAGGTTGTATTGAAGGCACTAGGTCAATATCTAAGTTCAACTTACGCCATAAGTGGTGCAACAATACTTGGCGATGGGCAGGTTGCATTGATTGTTGACTGCAACGCTCTTATAAAATAGTTACTAGGTTACTCATAGCCCGTAATTTCAGGAATGACTGGAGGAAAAGGAATGCAGACAACTGCTCAAAAATTAAAGCTCATTATTTTTGAACTGAATACGGAGGAATATTCGATACCAGTTCAGCAGGTCCGCTCAATCGAAAAATTATTGCCTATTACACGAGTCCCCAATGTACCTGCACATATAAAGGGAGTTATTAATCTTAGGGGAGTCATCACACCAATTGTCGATCTGCGTACAAGATTTGATTTACCTGAAAAGCAATATGATGAAAGAACAAGAATCATTATTACTGTTGTAGGTGAGCTTGAAGTAGGGTTTATCGTAGACGCTGCAAATGATGTCCTAGACATCTCCGAAGAATCAATCGAACCGGCGCCTGAAGTAGTGGGAAGCGTTGAAACAAAATATGTCCAGGGTGTCGTGAAGATTGATAAACGGCTATTCGTTTGCTTGGATCTTCATGAAGTCCTGCAATTGGAAACACTACATGATTGAAGGTTGATGGAATGAACAATCAGGATAATCAAATAGAATTGGACCTATTGAAAGAGCTTGGAAATATAGGCGCTGGTAATGCTGCCACAGCATTGTCACAGCTCTTGAATAAAGATATATATATGAACGTTCCAAGGGCAAAGATTGTCAGTTTCAATGAAATGATGGAGCTGGCAGGTGGGCCTGAAAGACCTGTTGCAGCTGTTTTTTTAACAATGGAAGGGGAGCTTTCTGGTAGCTTGTTCTTCGTCCTTTCCCTGGAAGATGCTACTAAGCTGATACAGCAGCTATTAGAGGACGAAAGTCTGAACAAAGAAAGCTTGCAACAACATGAGATGGCAATATCTGCATTGCAGGAATTAGGCAATATTGTCTCCGCTCATTATTTGACGGCATTTTCAGAAGCAATCGGACTAGTTGTGACACCATCTGTACCACAGGTTTCAGTGGATATGGTAGGGGCTATTGTAATGGCAGGCCTTCTGGAAATCTCACATGTGAGTGACCATGCGATATTCATTGATACGGAACTATCGCAAACCTCCGATGAAACGGCCGAGAAAGTGAAAGGGCATTTCTTCCTTATTCCTTTTCCGGATTCTTTCGAAACAATTTTGATGGAATTGGGAGCGAAGTAAATGCTAGGCTTACAAAATGTCGTCAAAGTGGGTATTGCAGAAATGAATATAGTTCAAGTTCCACAGTTCATACGCACTTCCGGTCTTGGATCATGTGTCGGGGTTGTTCTTTATGATGCGACATCAAAGATTGCAGGGATGGTACATGTGATGCTTCCAAATTCCAGCCTTGCAAGGACATCAGATTTTAACCCATGCAAATATGCTGATACAGGAGTGGATCATCTACTTCAGATGGTAATCAGAAGTGGCGCCAGCCTCCCGAAATTGAAAGCCAAAATGGCTGGAGGAGCTCAGATGTTCCAATTCTCCAGTTCTAGCAGTGAAATGATGAGAATCGGCCCAAGAAATGTTGAGGCTGTCAGGGAAAGACTTGAATCTCATCAAATACAGGTAGTAGGTGAGGATTGCGGAGGGAACAGCGGCAGAACCATCGAATTCAATCCAGAATCAGGAAAACTGATGATCAAGACAGTCAATAAAGGAATCACTTTTATTTAATGTATTAAGTATTAACGGCAATAAAGGGGGGAAAGCCATGAGTACAATATCATCCAGCAAGGAATCAAGCTACTGGGATCTTTGGAAAACGAAAAAAGATCAGGATGCAGGCGATTATCTAGTGAAGAAATATATGCCACTTGTCCACTATCATGTTCAGCGTATCGCAACAGGCCTACCCAAAAATGTAAAAAGAGAAGAACTAAAAAGCTTGGCATTGGTCGGCTTATTTGATGCTATAGAAAAATTCGACCCCACCAGGGACCTGAAGTTTGACACCTATGCCTCTTTCCGGATTCGCGGCTCCATCATTGACGGATTAAGAAAAGAAGACTGGCTTCCAAGAAGTCTGCGCGAAAAGTCCAAACGGATTGAAGCGGCAGTCGAAAGGTTGGAGCAGACGCTCATGCGGAATGCCACGCTGCAGGAACTGGCGGAGGAGCTTTGCATGCCTGAGGAGGAAGTAGCCGCTATTACTCATGAGGTGTTCTTTTCCAACGTTCTATCCATTGATGATATGCCGAAGGAACAAGATGATTCCACCCATCAAACCTTTGCTTTGAAAGATGAATCAAGCATTTCCCCTGAACAGGAACTGTTGAAATCTGAAGCGATCCAGCAACTGATCGACCAGATTGAAAAACTGAATGACAATGAAAAGCTGGTCATTAGTCTATTCTATAAAGAAGAACTGACGTTGACGGAGATCGGACAAGTACTTGGCCTAACAACCTCCAGGATTTCGCAGATACATTCCAAAGCAATCTTTAAATTGCGCAAAGAATTGACGGCCATGATTTAATGTGATGGCACTTCGTAACTCCCCTGCTGGTTTCCGCAGCAGGGGGGCAACATCAATTTGTTCAAAATCTAAGGTTATTTTCGTAAAGATTGTTGTTTTACGTATAGAGAGCTGGACTAAAGATAACATGTGAACAATAAACACCCTGTTGGTCTCCGTTCCAGGCGTTCGCTTTCCGCGGGCGGCCTCGGGAGCCTCCTTGGCGCTTTGCGCCTGCGGGGTCTCCCTTGACACGCTGCTCCCGCAGGAGTCTCACGCCTTCCACTCCAACCAACAGGGGTGACTCAAAAGTATAAGATTTGCCTTTCTAAAGTTTGGAAAATTGGACTTTGTCTTATTTTTTCATTTCAGTAGAGCAAATAATGTTAAAAAACTGAGTTGATTGTAGCGGAGGACACTTGACTCCTGCGGGAGAGTAGAGGGTATGGGAGACCCCACAGGCGAAGCCGAGGAGGCTCCCATCCGTCCCAGCGGAAAGCAAGTGTCCGCAGCGGAAATCAACGGCTACATTTGAAGGGGCCATTTTATTAAACTAGTAGCAATGAATGCGAAAACAGCCTAATATAAAATAAAAAGTGCAAAATCCCAAAGCCGGTTGTGTTCATTTAATAACGCAATCGGCTCCATCTATGATATGAAGTGAAAGGAGCGTGTTACTTTTGACAACTCTATTCTTGGTGATTAACTTCGCCGTAAGCTTATTGGCCATTTTTCTTGTTATCATCCTATATATTAAATTTTCTAATATCCAGCAGCTGGAACAGGATTATCATAAGCTGCTGAAAGAGGCGGAAGAAACGATAGGTTCCTATGTTTATGAACTGAAGGAAGAGAACGAAGCTTTTCTAGCGAAGCTTCCTGAACGTAATAAAGTGGTGAAAGAGCAGCCAAGGAACACCACAGAACGTTCAATCGACGAAAAGGAGCCTGAAATCACCCAGGATGATATCAATGCCTTGCTTGGGGGGAGTGAACAATCAGACTCGATTGACAATAACGAAAAGCCAAAAGCGTTTGAAGAGCTAAGCACCTACGAACAAGTAGCGATTCTCCTCGAAGAAGGCTATTCCATGGAGGAAATTGCAAAGAAATTGGATAAAGGCAAGACGGAAATAGAGCTTTTGTGGAAAATTCGACAGTGATAAGCAATTACGACTTGATTGTAAAATGTGATTGTGATATATTTATTTTCGGTGTTATAAATTCACACGTTTACCGATCCCGGCATTGGTGCTGACTCGTTCAGTTTTGCTTGGAAATGAAGTGAACGGAGGAAAAAAAACCATTAGGAGGAATATAACATGTCAGTAATCTCTATGAAACAATTACTAGAAGCTGGTGTACACTTCGGACACCAAACTCGCCGTTGGAACCCAAAAATGAAGAAATTCATCTTCACTGAGCGTAACGGCATCTACATCATCGACCTTCAAAAGACTGTTAAAAAGGTTGAAGAAGCATACAACTTCGTGAAGGAACTTGCTGGTAACGGCGGAACAGTATTATTCGTTGGTACTAAAAAGCAAGCTCAAGATTCTGTGAAAGAAGAAGCAGAACGTTCCGGAATGTACTACGTTAACCAACGTTGGTTAGGTGGAACATTAACTAACTTTGAAACAATCCAAAAGCGTATTTCTCGTCTAAAAGCGATTGAAAAAATGCAAGAAGATGGAACTTTCGAAGTTCTTCCAAAGAAAGAAGTTGTAATGTTAAAGAAAGAGCTAGAGCGTCTTGAAAAATTCTTAGGCGGAATTAAAGACATGAAGGGCCTTCCTGATGCATTATTCATCATTGACCCACGCAAAGAGCGTATCGCTGTTGCAGAAGCAAGAAAATTGAACATCCCTATCGTTGGTATCGTAGACACTAACTGTGATCCGGACGAAATCGATGTTGTAATCCCTGCAAACGACGATGCAATCCGTGCTGTAAAACTATTAACTGGTAAAATGGCAGACGCTATCCTTGAAGCGAAACAAGGCGAAGAGACTGCTACAACTACTGCATAATTTGATTTAAGAAAAAGGTGATAAGAGGGGAAAGCCTTTTATCACTTTTTTTTGGAAAATATCCAGACGGCAGCGTGGATCAACTTTACCCCGCTCCATCAGATTTACATACACTAAGGAGGATTATTACTATGGCTGTAACTGCTCAAATGGTAAAAGAATTACGTGAAAAAACTGGCGCTGGCATGATGGACTGCAAAAAAGCGTTAACTGAAACAAACGGTGACATGGAGAAAGCAATCGACTTCCTACGTGAAAAAGGTATTGCGAAAGCTGCTAAAAAGACTGACCGTATCGCTGCTGAAGGTTTGACTGCTATCGTAACTAAAGGAAACGAAGCGGTGATCCTTGAAGTGAACTCTGAAACGGATTTCGTTGCGAAAAACGAAGGATTCAAGACGCTTGTTAACGAATTGGGTGAATTCCTGATCACAAACAAACCTGAATCTGTAGAAGTTGCTCTTGAAGCAAAAATGGACAATGGTGTTGCAGTTTCTGAACATATCAACGCTGCTATCGCTAAAATTGGTGAGAAGTTGACTCTACGTCGCTACACACTTGTAACTAAAACTGACGCTGACGCGTTTGGTGCATACCTTCACATGGGTGGACGCATCGGTGTATTAACTCTTCTTGAAGGTACTACTGATGAATCTGCTGCAAAAGACGTAGCTATGCACATCGCTGCAATCAATCCTAAATACGTATCCCGTGATGAAGTTTCTGCTGAAGAAGCTGATCGTGAGCGTAAAGTTCTTACTGAGCAAGCATTAAACGAAGGCAAGCCTGAGAACATTGTAGCTAAAATGGTAGAAGGTCGCCTTGGTAAATACTTCGAGGACATCTGCCTATTGGATCAGTCTTTCGTTAAGAACCCTGACATGAAAGTTCGTCAATTCGTTGAAAGCAAAGGCGGAACTGTAAAATCATTCATCCGTTACGAAGTAGGAGAAGGTATCGAAAAACGTCAAGATAACTTCGCTGAAGAAGTAATGAGCCAAGTTAAAAAATAAGAGTTAAACTCTGTATAGTAGGGGAGCACACTTTGTGTTCCCTTTTTTAAAAACATTTATATAGGTAGATAAGAAATACATGTATTCCTGGAGGTTATTATGGCTCAAGCAAAATATCGTCGTGTCGTATTAAAATTAAGTGGGGAAGCTTTAGCAGGCGACCAGGGCTTTGGTATCAATCCATCCGTCATAAAATCTGTATCCCTTCAAGTGAAGGAATTGGCTGATTTGGGTGTGGAAGTGGCTGTCGTAGTTGGCGGCGGAAACATCTGGAGAGGCAAGGTAGGCAGTGAAATGGGAATGGATCGTGCTTCCGCTGATTATATGGGGATGTTAGCTACTGTCATGAACTCATTAGCGTTACAAGACAGCCTGGAAAACGCCGGGGTGGAAACGCGTGTTCAAACTTCAATTGAAATGAGACAAGTTGCAGAACCGTACATAAGAAGGAAAGCAATACGTCACCTTGAAAAGAAACGTGTTGTCATTTTTGCTGCGGGTACCGGTAACCCGTACTTCTCCACAGATACAACAGCTGCATTGCGAGCTGCTGAAATCGAGGCGGAAGTTATCCTGATGGCAAAAAACAATGTGGATGGCGTATATAGTGCAGATCCAACCATCGATAGTACTGCAACAAAATATGAAACACTTTCCTATCTTGATGTATTACGCGAAGGACTTGCTGTAATGGATTCCACAGCTTCTTCTTTATGTATGGATAATGATATACCAATCATTGTTTTCTCTGTCATGGAAGAAGGAAACATTAAACGAGTAGTGTTAGGTGAAAATATCGGAACAATTGTAAGGGGGAAATAATCATGGCGAAACAAGTCATTACACAAACAAAAGAAAGAATGGAAAAAGCGATTCAGTCTTATTCCAGAGAATTGGCATCCATCCGTGCAGGACGAGCTTCTGCTGCAATTCTCGACAAAGTGACTGTCGATTATTATGGCGCTCCGACTCCTGTAAATCAACTTGCATCTATTAATGTACCTGAAGCAAGACTATTAGTAGTTCAGCCTTACGACAAATCTTCTTTAGGGGATATTGAAAAAGCGATCATCAAGGCGGATTTAGGATTGAACCCTTCAAATGACGGTACCGTTATCCGTATTTCCATCCCTGCATTAACTGAAGAAAGACGTAAAGAGCTTGTTAAATCTGTGAAGAAATCTTCTGAGGAAGCAAAAGTTGCGATCCGTAACATTCGTCGCGACGGCAATGATGATCTGAAAAAGCTTGAAAAGAACGGCGAGATTACAGAAGATGAATTGCGTGGTTATACAGATGACATCCAAAAGCAAACAGACAGCTATATTGTGAAGGTGGATTCTGTTACAAAAGAAAAAGAAAAAGAAATCATGGAAGTCTAAGCGATTTACATGTAAAATAGAAAGATGGAAAGACCCTCTAATGTTTACAGGGGGTTTTTTTGTTAATACTGTTACTATAAATGGAGAACCTTTATTGGCGAGTCTGTTTATTTTTAATGGAGGATTTTTATGCTGAAGAAAATACAAGAGTGGAGAGGCAAAGAAACCTCTAAATCCTCTTTTTCCAAAGAGGAACTAATGCAGCACCAAATCCCGCAGCACATCGCTGTCATTATGGATGGGAACGGGAGATGGGCGAAAAAACGCGCTCTACCTCGAGTGGCAGGGCATCATGAAGGAATGAAAACGGTAAGAAAGATTACGAAGTCCGCGAATAGCCTTGGTGTCAAGGTGCTGACAATGTATGCTTTTTCAACTGAAAATTGGAAACGCCCCAAATTGGAAGTGGATTTCTTGATGAAGCTCCCTGAAGAGTTTCTTGGCACATTTCTTCCTGAACTGATGGAGGAAAATGTACAAGTCCGACTGATGGGGAACAAATCAGATCTGCCGGCACACACCCTCAGGGCTGTGGAAAATGCAATGGAAAAAACAAAGGATAATACCGGTCTAATACTAAATTTCGCCTTGAATTACGGAGGCAGAGATGAAATTTTACGTGCGGTAAAAAATGCAGCAACAGATATTCAAGACAACAAATTAACAATGGAACAATTATCAGAAGAGGTGTTCTCTACTTACCTTTTCAGCAATCAACTACCAGATCCAGATCTTCTGATTCGTACTAGTGGTGAGATTAGATTAAGTAACTTCATGCTATGGCAGCTTGCTTATGCCGAATTCTATTTTACCGATGTACTTTGGCCTGATTTTGATGAAAGTCATCTCTTTGAGGCGATAAGCAGCTATCAACAGCGTGGCAGAAGATTTGGTGGTATATAAAAAGGTGTTGGACATACAATGAAACAACGGATTATTACAGCTGTCATCGCTGCCGCGGTGTTCTTGCCAATCGTGATTTATGGCAATCTACCATTTATTCTCTTTATTTATTTATTAGCTACCATCGGATTATACGAGGCACTTAGAATGAAGAAAATCACCATTACAAGTGTCCCGGGCGTGTTATCCTTGCTGTTGTTGTGGGTGCTACTTATCCCAGGCCAATGGATGCCGACTAAACTCCAGTTTACGAAAGTGGAATTCTTGGTTATAGGTGTCTTGCTGCTATTAACCTATACGGTCATCAGTAAAAATAGATTCAATTTCGACGATGTAGGTTTTGCGCTGCTATCTACTATCTATGTAGGTATGGGTTTCTTTTATTTTATCGAAATCCGCGACATTTCCTTAGCCTATGTGTTTTTTGCTTTGGTTGTAATTTGGTCAACCGACTCGGGAGCCTATTTTATTGGTAAGGCGATGGGGAAAACAAAATTGTGGCCGGAAATCAGTCCGAATAAAACAGTCGAAGGATCTTTGGGCGGAGTGCTTTGTGCAATTTTAGTTGCAATCATTTTTCAGTTTACAGTAGGGTTTGAACATGGCCTCATCATTACCATTATAGTAGCGAGTATACTTTCTGTAGTGGGACAAATGGGCGACCTGGTCGAGTCCGCATTGAAGAGACATTATGCGATTAAGGATTCAGGTAATCTACTCCCAGGACATGGCGGAATATTAGATCGTTTTGATAGCCTGCTGTTTGTTTTGCCACTATTACATTTTATACATAATTTTATATCCTAAGCGCTTGTATAGTGGTGGATGAAGGAGTGAAAGCTTGTGAAGCAGATAAGTCTATTAGGTGCTTCTGGTTCGATCGGTGTTCAAACATTAGATGTGATAAAGCAGCATCCGGATCTATTTCAACTAGTCGCATTTAGTGTCGGAAGCAATGTTCCGGCAGCGGCCGAGATAATCAAGGATTTTTCCCCTAAAGCTGTTTCAGTGAAATCGAAAGAGGACTGTGATACATTGAAAAGGCAGTTTCCGGCAAGTAAAATCCGCTTTTCCTATGGGGAAGAAGGTTTAGTGGATATTGCCACACATGAAGAAGCGGAGATTGTCGTGAATGCAGTGATGGGGAGTGTAGGACTGGTGCCTACGCTGCATGCCATTGAGTGCAAAAAAACAATTGCACTTGCAAACAAGGAAACGCTTGTTACAGCAGGCCACATCGTAATGGCTGCGGCCAAGAGGCATGGCGTATCGATTCTTCCGGTTGACAGCGAGCATTCCGCAATTTATCAATGTCTTCAGGGAGAAAATGAAAAAAACATCCAATCTCTTATCTTGACTGCATCCGGTGGAAGTTTTAGGGATAAATCCAGAAAAGAATTGGAAGGGGTAACAGTTGCCGATGCCCTGAATCATCCTAACTGGTCCATGGGCGCAAAGATCACCATAGATTCTGCGACCATGATGAATAAAGGGTTGGAAGTGATCGAGGCACACTGGCTGTTCGATATCCCTTATGAAGATATTCAAGTAGTATTACATAGAGAAAGTGTCATTCACTCTATGGTGGAATTCCATGATACAAGTGTGATGGCCCAGCTTGGCACGCCAGACATGAAGGTCCCCATCCAATATGCACTAAGCTATCCGGATCGTTTTGAACACAAATCAGGAAAAAGACTGAGTCTCACGGATTTTGGAAAGCTCCATTTTGAAAAGATGGATTTTGAACGATTCAGATGCCTGCATTTTGCTTATGAAGCAGGGATTACGGGAGGCACGATGCCCACTGTACTAAATGCAGCGAATGAAATGGCTGTGGATGCATTCCTCAATGGCAAAATAGAGTTTTTAACCATTGAAGACCTCATCGATAAGACCATGAAACGACATGCAGTCCAGTTGAATCCTGATTTGCAGACCATTAAAGAGGTTGACCTTGAAACGAGAGAATTTGTTCGTTCACTAACAGATTAGAGGTGGAGATCTAGTGAATACAGTAATCGCATTTATTATCATCTTTGGAGTTCTTGTATTTGTTCATGAACTGGGACATCTGGTTTTTGCCAAACGCGCAGGTATTCTTTGCCGCGAATTTGCCATTGGCTTTGGCCCCAAGGTGTTTTCATTTAAAAAACAGGAAACCGTCTATACCATCAGACTTCTGCCGATCGGTGGATTTGTCCGGATGGCTGGGGAAGACCCTGAAGTAATTGAGGTAAAACCGGGGTACCATGTCGGCCTTATGTTCGATGGCAAAGGGGAAGTCAATAAGGTAGTCATCAATAATAAGGATAAGTATCCGGATGCCAAGATCATTGAGGTTGAAAATGCTGATCTCGAGCGTGAACTTATCATCAGAGGGTACGAGCTAAATGAAGAGGAAACTTTGAAGGAATATAAGGTGAGCAAGGAATCCTACTTTGTCATGGACGGGCAGGAAATCCAAAATGCACCGTACGATAGGCAATTCGGTTCGAAAACGCTTATGCAGCGTACACTGGCTATTTTTGCTGGTCCGATGATGAACTTCATTTTGGCTTTTTTGATTTTCGCCTTTCTGGGTATGGTCCAGGGTTATTACATCAACGAAGCCGTTATAGGGGAATTGACGCCTGATGGAGCTGCTCAGGCTTCAGGTTTACAACAAGGCGATAAAGTGTTGGCAATCAATGACGAAAGTGTGTCTACGTGGGAAGAAGTTGTGAAGATCATCCAAGTTAACGCAAATGAGGAATTGTTGTTTTTGGTTGAAAGAGACGGGCAATCGATGAACATTCCGGTCACACCTAAATCCGAACAGGCTGAAAATGGAGAGGCAAGGGGAGTTATTGGCGTATTCATGCCTACCGAGAAGTCCGTCCTAGGGGCTATTCCAAAAGCCGCCACAGAAACCTATACTTGGACAAAAGAGATCATTACTGGTCTTGGTAAGCTTGTAACAGGTCAATTCTCCATTGATATGCTTTCTGGTCCTGTAGGCATCTATAAATCAACCGAAGTGGTAGCGGAATCAGGGATTTTCCTACTCATGCGTTGGACTGCAGTCCTCAGTATCAATCTCGGTATCATCAACCTCCTACCTATCCCGGCATTGGATGGTGGAAGACTGATGTTCTTTGCTGCCGAAGCGGTAAGAGGAAAACCGATTGACCGCCATAAAGAAGGACTCGTCCACTTCATCGGCTTTGCATTACTGATGCTCTTGATGCTAGTCGTAACCTGGAATGATATCCAGAAGTTCTTTTTATAAGGTTCTTTTCGTAAAGATTGTTGCTTTAAGAATAGGCTTCAGCTAAAGATAGAATGCTGACATTAAACACCCTGTTGGTCTCCGTTCCAGGCGTTCGCTTTCCGCGGGCGGCCTCGGGAGCCTCCTCGGCGCTTTGCGCCTGCGGGGTCTCCCTTGACACGCTGCTCCCGCAGGAGTCTCACGCCTTGCACTCCAACCAACAGGGGTGAATCAAAGTATAAGATTTGCCTTCCTAAAGTTTGAAAAATTGGACTTTGAAGAGCAAATAATGTTAAAAAACTGAGTTGATTGTAGCGGAGGACACTTGACTCCTGCGGGAAAGTAGAGGGCATGGGAGACCCCACAGGCGAAGCCGAGGAGGCTCCCATCCGTCCCCGCGGAAAGCAAGTGTCCGCAGCGTAAATCAACGGGCTACATTCGATATTAAAAAGATAGTTTAAAGGAGATTGACTTGCATCCTTGAGAAAGATGCAAGTTCTCTTTGCTTTTATTGTAAAATACATAAGTTATGGGGTGCCCTTATATGAAACAAAGCATGACGCTTATTCCTACTCTGAGAGAAGTCCCTTCGGATGCAGAAGTGAAAAGCCATCAATTGCTGCTAAGAGCAGGATTTATACGACAAAACGCAAGCGGAATCTACAGTTTTCTACCTTTAGGAAAAAGAGTGTTGAAAAAGGTGGAAGATATCGTCCGCGAAGAAATGGAAAATGCAGGTGCTGTTGAGCTTCTGATGCCGGCTATGCAAGCGGCAGAGTTGTGGCAGGAATCCGGCCGGTGGTATTCCTATGGACCTGAACTAATGAGACTGCATGATCGCCATAATCGTGAGTTTGCACTTGGTGCGACCCATGAAGAGGTGATTACTACAATTGTACGTGATGAAGTGAAATCCTATAAGAAGCTTCCTTTGACTCTCTATCAGATTCAAACTAAATTCCGTGATGAAAAACGTCCCCGCTTCGGTCTTTTACGAGGAAGAGAGTTTCTGATGAAGGATGCCTATTCCTTCCATGCAACACAAGAGAGCCTGGACGATGTTTACGAAAAGATGTTCACTGCCTATTCCAATATCTTTACAAGACTGGGATTGAATTTCCGTGCTGTTATTGCAGATTCCGGAGCAATGGGCGGTAAGGATACGCATGAATTCATGGTATTATCCGAAATTGGTGAGGATACGATAGCCTATTCTTCGGACTCTTCCTATGCTGCCAATATTGAAATGGCTCCAGTGGTTGCGAACTATGAAAAAAGTGGCGAAGCGCTAGCAGAGTTGGAAAGGGTGTCTACACCAGACAAAAGAACCATTGAAGAAGTTTCAGGCTTCCTACATGTTACTAATTCCAAAATGATTAAAACACTCTGCTTTAAAGTGGATGATAAATTCGTGGTAGTACTGGTTCGCGGCGACCATGAAATCAATGACGTAAAATTAAAGAACCTCTATCAGGCATCAGTTGTCGAATTGGCAACGCCTGAGGAAGTGATAGAACAGATGGGCTGCTCCATCGGTTCCCTTGGACCGATCGATTTACCTCAATCTGTGGAGGTTGTAGCCGACCACGCTGTCGAGTATTTGGTAAACGCAGTGACAGGTGCCAATGAAGAGGGCTATCATTATAAGCATGTTAATCCTGGCAGGGATTTTACCGTAAGTCAGTATACAGACCTGCGTTTCATTCAGGAAGGGGACCTTTCTCCAGATGGACAAGGGGTTATCCAATTTGCAAAAGGTATTGAAGTGGGACATGTATTTAAGCTTGGTACCCGTTATAGCGAAGCCATGGGGGCAACCTATCTTGACGAAAATGGAAGGTCTCAGCCGATGATTATGGGCTGCTATGGCATCGGTGTATCCCGTGTTATGGCTGCGGTAGTTGAGCAGTTCCATGATGAAAGTGGAATTGTATGGCCAGATGCAGTTACACCTTATGATGTTCATGTCATACCGGTAAACGTGAAGAATGCCGAACAGGCACAACTTGCGGAAGAAATTTATTCCGACTTAAAAAAAGCAGGATTTGCAGTTCTATTCGATGATCGCCAGGAACGTCCTGGAGTCAAGTTTGCAGATGCAGAGCTGATCGGTTTGCCTGTACGTGTGACGGTCGGGAAAAAAGCAGAGGAAAAAGTAGTGGAAGTAAAATGGAGAAAAACAGGTGAAATGGAAGAAGTATCTGTTGAACATTTAATTCAAACACTGCGCCAATCTGTAGTACAATAGATGTGAATACACAAAAAAGGTACCCCCATTTGGAGGTACCTTCTAGTATGTTTAGAAAAATGATTAGGGACGGAGAAAGGGGTCTAAACATTGTAATGGAGCTAGTTCAAGAAAAAAAAGATCGATTTCGTCTTCTCCTTCAACAGCTTGACTTGACAAGTGATGATATTTTTCCTTACTTTGCAGAAGCTGGAATAGATAAATTGACTGTAGAGAAGACAAGCAAAAGATGGCATTTTCATTTTGTTCTACAGAAAGTTCTGCCTGTTTCCATCTATGAATTATTTTACATGAAGCTGACAAAAAGCTTTTCACATATAGCCAATGTTTCCTTTCAAATCAGTGTCTTGGACCGTTCGTTTGAGGATTCATATATACAAGACTATTGGCCAGTTTGCCTGAAAGAACTTGAAGGCTGTTCCCCGCCGCTATTAATGTTATTAAAGGGACAAGCACCTACGCTTCAAGGCAATAAGCTTATACTGACTGCCAGGAATGAAGCGGAGGCTATAGCTGTCAAACGAAAATTGAACACTACCATTTGTACAACATATGAAGAGTTTGGTTTTCCGACGTTCGTGCTTGATACGACACTTTCCCATTCGGAAGAGGAGTATCAGCAGTTTGTTGAACAAAAACAGATGGAAGATCAACAAAAAGCGTTGGCCGCTGTCACCGAGATGCAGAAAAAAGATAGCGCCAAAGAGGATGGTAGTTCAATCAGCGGTCCAGTAATGATCGGCTACACCATCAAGGATGACGCCGAAATCAAAACCCTGGCGGAGATAGTCGAAGAGGAAAGACGTGTGGCTGTTCAAGGGTATGTATTTGATGCCGAAACGAAAGAGCTTCGCAGCGGCAGAACTTTGTTGACCTTCAAGATAACCGACTATACCAATTCCATCCTTGTAAAAATGTTCTCAAGAGACAAAGAGGATGTCCCTTTATTGCAAGCGGTGAAAAAAGGTATGTGGCTTAAAGTTCGAGGAAGCATTCAAAACGACACCTTTGTTCGTGACCTCGTTATGATGGCCAATGATATCAATGAATTCCAAGGCAAAGAAATCAGGGATACTGCACCAGAGGGTGAAAAAAGGGTCGAGCTTCATCTTCATTCCCCAATGAGTACGATGGATGCCGTCAGCTCCATTTCTTCCTTGGTCGCACAGGCTAAAAAATGGGGTCATGAAGCCATCGCCATAACAGACCATGCGGTTGCCCAAGCATATCCCGAAGCATATTCCGCCGGAAAGAAGAATGGCGTCAAAATATTGTACGGATTGGAAGCGAACCTCGTAGACGATGGTGTTCCCATTGCCTATAACCCAGCCCATCGAAACCTGGCCGAAGATACGTATGTTGTTTTCGATGTGGAAACCACAGGTTTATCTGCCATGTACGACACAATTATCGAGCTTGCAGCAGTCAAAATCAGGGACGGTGAGATCATTGACCGATTTGAATCATTCTCCAATCCACATCACCCTTTATCTGCAACCACCATCAACCTGACAGGAATTACAGATGACATGGTACGAAATGCACCCGAAGTAGGTGATGTATTGCAGGATTTCTATAAATGGATTGAAGATGATATTCTTGTGGCGCACAATGCAAGCTTTGATATGGGATTCCTGAATATCGGATTCCAGCGGATAGGGCTTGGAAAAGCGAAGAATCCTGTCATCGACACACTTGAGCTGGGTCGACTGCTTTTCCCGGATTTAAAAAATCATCGTTTGAATACCCTTTGTAAAAAGTTTGATATTGAACTAACACAGCATCACAGAGCAATCTATGACGCCGAGGCCACCGGTTACCTACTCATGAAGATGTTGAAGGACTCCCTGGAGCGCGGCATCACCTATCATGATGAACTGAATGACAACTCCGGCAAGTCCGATGCCTATAAAAGAGCGAGACCTTCCCATATCACTCTGCTTGCAGTAAATGAGGTTGGATTAAAAAACATTTTTAAGCTTGTATCGATTTCCCATATGAACTACTTTTTCAGAGTACCTCGTATCCCACGTTCATTATTGCAAAAATATCGTGAAGGCCTGCTCGTCGGGACCGCATGCGATAAAGGGGAAGTATTCGAAGGGATGATGCAAAAAGGACCGGATGAAGTTGAGAGTATTGCCGAGTTCTATGATTACATCGAAGTGCAGCCCCCAAGCAATTATGATCATCTGATTGAACTGGAATTGATCAAGAACGATAAGGCGTTAAAGGAAATCATCACAAATATCGTCAAGCTCGGTGAAAAACTTGAAAAGCCGGTAGTAGCGACGGGGAATGTCCACTATTTGAAAAAAGAGGATAAGATTCACCGTGAGATTCTTGTGAGGTCCCAATCAGGAGCAAATCCGCTGAACCGTCACAAGCTTCCGGATGTCCATTTCAAGACGACCGACGATATGCTTTCCGCCTTTTCTTTCCTTGGTGAAGAAAAGGCAAAGGAAATTGTCGTCACAAATACGCAGAAAATCGCGGGGATGACCGAGGAGATTAAACCGATCAAGGATGATTTGTATACTCCTAAAATTGAAGGTGCAGATGAAGAGATTCGTGAGATGAGCTATTCAATGGCACGGAGCATCTACGGGGAAGATCTTCCGGATCTGGTAGAAAAGCGGATTGAAAAAGAACTGAAAAGTATCATCGGGCACGGTTTTGCAGTTATCTATTTGATATCTCATAAGCTTGTTAAAAAGTCATTGGATGATGGATATCTAGTAGGTTCTCGTGGTTCTGTCGGATCTTCTTTTGTGGCAACCATGACAGAGATAACCGAGGTGAATCCACTTCCGCCTCATTATGTGTGCCCATCCTGTAAAACATCCGAATTCTTTGACGACGGTTCGGTAGGTTCAGGGTTTGATCTGCCTGATAAAGATTGCCCGAATTGTGGGGAGGCTTTCAAAAAGGATGGTCATGATATCCCGTTTGAAACATTCCTTGGATTTAAAGGGGATAAGGTTCCTGATATCGATCTGAACTTTTCCGGAGAATATCAGCCTCGTGCCCATAATTACACGAAAGTGTTGTTTGGAGAGGATTATGTATTCCGTGCAGGGACGATCGGTACCGTAGCTGATAAAACAGCTTACGGCTATGTGAAAGGCTATGCAAATGACCGTAACCTCATTCTTCGGGGAGCTGAAATTGACCGCCTATCATCAGGCTGTACAGGGGTGAGAAGATCAACGGGTCAGCATCCCGGCGGTATTATCGTAGTACCGGATTATATGGATATATTCGATTTCTCCCCCATACAGTTCCCGGCAGATGATACAAGCTCGGAATGGAAGACCACTCATTTTGACTTCCATTCCATACATGATAATCTGCTAAAGCTTGATATTCTTGGACATGATGATCCGACCGTCATCAGGATGCTGCAGGATCTAAGCGGCATTGATCCGAAGACGATTCCGACTGACGACCCTTACGTGATGAAAATCTTCAGTGGCACCGAATCACTCGGAGTGACAGAAGAGCAGATTATGTGTAAAACCGGTACACTTGGTATTCCAGAGTTTGGAACAAGATTTGTAAGGCAGATGCTTGAGGATACTAAGCCATCGACATTCTCCGAGCTTGTCCAGATTTCCGGACTTTCACATGGGACGGATGTATGGCTCGGAAACGCCCAAGAACTAATTCACAATAAGACTTGTACTTTGAGTGAAGTTATCGGGTGCCGTGATGACATCATGGTTTATCTTATCTATAAAGGACTGGACCCTTCCATGGCTTTTAAAATCATGGAATCTGTGCGTAAAGGAAAAGGCCTGTCCGATGAATTCAAGGAAGAAATGATCAAGAACGATGTACCTGCATGGTATATCGATTCATGCCTGAAAATAAAATACATGTTCCCGAAGGCGCATGCTGCAGCCTATGTTCTTATGGCAGTGCGTATCGCCTACTTTAAAGTGCATTTCCCACTGATGTATTATGCGGCGTATTTTACCGTCCGTGCGGATGATTTTGATCTTGATAGTATGGTAAAAGGATCGGCAGCCATACGTCAAAAGATTGAAGAAATAAATGCCAAAGGTCTGGATGCTTCTCCGAAGGAAAAATCCTTATTGACCGTATTGGAATTATCACTGGAAATGAGTGAAAGAGGATTCTCCTTCCAAAAAGTTGATTTATATAAATCACATGCATCCGAGTTCATTATTGAAGGAAATTCACTTATTCCTCCATTCAATGCCATTCCTGGACTTGGTACCAATGCGGCCATCAATATTGTAAAATCAAGGGAGGACGGCGAGTTCCTTTCCAAAGAGGATCTTCAGCAGCGCGGCAGGGTTTCAAAAACTATCATGGAATTTCTGGACAAGCAGGGATGCCTTGGTTCCCTGCCGGATCAAAACCAGCTCTCCCTGTTCTAAAAAGCTGAAACAAACCTTGTAAATCAACACTGTTCATGCTTTGCAAACACTAGAAAGATTTGCATATTTACCAGGGATATGATATATTTACATTGGAAATGCTATATACAGGTAATTAGCAAAGAGTGGGGAAACCCACTCTTTCGTATTGTATCCCCATTTTCCGGCGACCAGGAAATTACTATTCTTTCGGCATCGCCTTAGGTGTACATAAGCTTGCTTGTTTATGATTCCCTGCTAATTTTGGCAGGGTCTTTTGTTCAGATTTTAAAAACATCGTTTCTCGCTACAGCGAAGGAGGAAAAAGATGAGCAAAAATGTAATAGATACGGTAGAGGAATTAATGCTGCCTATCACAGAAGAAATGAATGTTGAATTAGTGGATATTGAATACGTAAAAGAAGGTTCTTCTTGGTTTTTACGTGTGTTTGTAGACAAAGATGGCGGCATCGACATCGAAGACTGTGGAACAGTAAGTACGATGTTGAGTGAAAAGCTTGATGAGCTGGACCCTATCCCGCATAACTACTTCCTCGAGGTCTCTTCTCCTGGTGCAGAGCGCCCCTTGAAGAAAAAAGAAGACCTGGAAAAATCAATCGGCAAGTATGTGCATGTGAAAACATACGAACCATTGGATGGACTCAAAACTTTTGAAGGTGACCTTTTAAGCTTTGATGGCGAAACGCTAACTATTTCCATGACAATCAAGACACGTAAAAAAGAAGTGGCAATTCCGTATCCGAAAGTGGCCAAAGCACGTTTGGCAGTGAAATTCTAAAAAGGTTCAATACCTATTTCCACACTAGCCGTCGAGGTTAAAAAGAATGAATAGGTATGTTAAGGGGGACATGTTTGTATGAGCAGCGAGTTATTTGATGCCCTGACTCTGATGGAAAAAGAAAAAGGCATTAGCAAAGACGTAATTATTGAAGCGATTGAGGCTGCACTTATATCTGCTTACAAAAGAAACTTTAATCAAGCACAAAATGTTCGAGTGGATCTGAATTTGGAATCAGGTACCATGCGAGTATTTGCAAGAAAAGATGTCGTAGATGAAGTGTTTGATCCCCGTCTTGAGATTTCCGTTCAGGAAGCTCGCCGACTGGATCCGAACTATCAGGAAAACGATGTTGTGGAAATCGAGGTTACACCGAAGGACTTTGGCCGCATTGCAGCGCAAACTGCGAAGCAGGTCGTCACGCAGCGTGTAAGAGAAGCGGAGCGAGGAGTCATCTACTCCGAGTATATCGAACGTGAAGAAGATATCATGACAGGTATTGTCCAACGATTGGACGCTAAGTTCATTTATGTCAGCCTAGGGAAAATCGAAGCGCTTTTGCCAGTAAATGAGCAAATGCCTAATGAACATTACAAACCTCATGATAGAATAAAAGTATTCCTAACAAAAGTCGAGAAGACAACAAAGGGTCCTCAGATCTTTGTTTCACGCTCGCACCCGGGGTTGCTTAAGCGCCTATTTGAATTGGAAGTTCCGGAAATCTATGATGGAACTGTCGAAATCAAATCCGTTGCCCGCGAAGCAGGTGATCGCTCCAAGATCTCTGTACATTGCGATAATCCGGAAGTTGATCCGGTTGGAGCCTGTGTAGGTCCCAAAGGGCAAAGGGTTCAGGCTATTGTAAACGAACTGAAGGGCGAAAAGATCGACATCGTAAAATGGTCCAAAGATCCTGTGGAATTCGTGGCAAATGCCCTTAGTCCCTCAAAGGTTCTGGAGGTGCAGGTAAATGAAGAAGACAAAGCGACAACTGTCATCGTTCCTGACTATCAACTCTCCCTTGCAATCGGGAAAAGAGGCCAAAATGCGCGTCTTGCAGCAAAACTTACAGGCTGGAAAATTGATATAAAAAGCGAGTCTGAAGCAGAACAATTAGGAATCTATCCTAGCCTTTCCCTATCAAAAAATGATGAGGAAGATATGGATGATTACTATGAGGATGAGAACACGGAAGAATGATCGTAAAAGAGGGTGAGACCAGTGAACAGTCGCAAAAAAATTCCTATGCGAAAATGCGTTGCTAGTCAGGAATTGAGACCGAAAAAAGATCTGATTCGCATTGTCCGCTCCAAAGAGGGCGAAGTCTCGATTGACCTGACAGGGAAGAAGTCTGGTAGAGGGGCGTATTTGGCGAGAAGCAAAGAGAGTATCCTTCTTGCACAAAAGAAAAATATTTTATCCCGACATCTAGAAGTAGCGATTGATGATTCATTGTATGATGAATTGCTTCAACTGGTAGAAACGGAGAAAGATTCAACATCATGAATAATCAATGGTTATCCATATTAGGCCTCGCCACAAGAGCGAGAAAAATCATCACCGGGGAAGAACTGGTGGTGAAAGAAGTCAGAGCGGGGAATGCCAAGCTTGTATTAGTTGCAGGCGATGCATCTCCCAATACAATGAAAAAGCTGCATGATAAGTGCAGTTATTACGAAGTGCCGATCAGAACGGTCGAGGATCGGTACGAGTTAGGTCGGGCAATAGGAAAAGACGCGAGAGTTTCCATCGCGATCACAGATGAAGGGTTTGCAAAAAAACTCCTCACTTTGCTCGATTAATCTTTGGGGGTGAATGTATGACGAAATTACGCGTGTACGAATACGCTAAACAAAAGAACGTATCAAGTAAAGATGTCATTACAAAACTAAAAGAAATGAATATTGAGGTATCAAACCATATGGCAACATTAGATGAAGACACTATCCAAAAATTGAATGGAACAAAAAAACAAGAAACAGCTAAAAAGCCGGCGGCTTCACAAGGAACAAACAGTGCTCCAAAGAAGCCTGCCAATAACCAGGGGGCCGCACAAGGTGGCACAAAGAGCAACAACTCTGCACAAAAGCCTGCAAAGAAGCCATTCAACAACAATAACAACAATAATAACAATTTTTCAAAAGGCAAGAAGAAACAACAGAATAATAAACAAAACCGCGGACCACAATCAGCGCCAACACCACCAGTGAAGAAAAAAGAGACACCTTCTAAGATCACTTTCACAGGTTCCCTGACAGTTGGAGAATTAGCAAACAAGCTGAACAAAGAGCCTTCTGAAATCATCAAGAAGCTTTTAATGCTGGGTGTAATGGCTACCATCAACCAGGATCTTGATAAAGATGCAATCGAACTGGTAGCAGGCGAGTTCAATGTGGAAGTAGAAGAAGAAATCATTTTTGAAGTAACTGATTTCGAAGGCTACGAAACAGAAGATAAGGAAGAAGTTCTAGAAGAACGTCCACCAGTTGTTACGATCATGGGTCACGTTGACCACGGTAAAACGACACTTCTGGACTCCATCCGCAACACAAAGGTCACAGCTGGAGAAGCAGGTGGAATCACTCAACATATCGGTGCATACCAAGTAGTGGTGGAAGGCAAGAAAATCACTTTCCTTGACACTCCTGGGCATGCTGCCTTTACAACGATGCGTGCTCGTGGAGCTCAAGTAACGGATATTACCATTCTTGTAGTAGCTGCGGATGATGGAGTTATGCCTCAAACAGTTGAAGCAATCAACCATGCAAAAGCTGCCGAGGTTCCAATCATTGTTGCTGTAAACAAGATGGATAAAGAAGGTGCCAATCCTGAACGCGTTATGCAGGAATTGACAGAGCATGGACTTGTTTCCGAAGCATGGGGCGGGGATACTATATTTGTTCCACTATCTGCTTTAAGCGGAGAGGGAATTGATACGCTTCTTGAAATGATCCTGCTTGTATCAGAAGTGGAAGAATTCAAAGCAAATCCTAAGCGTGCAGCATCAGGTACTGTTATTGAAGCACAGCTTGATAAAGGAAGAGGATCTGTAGCGACACTTCTTGTGCAAAAAGGTACACTTAAAGTTGGAGATCCTATCGTTGTTGGAAACACATTCGGTCGCGTGCGTGCGATGGTAAATGATTTGGGACGCCGTGTGAAAGAGGCTGGTCCATCTACACCAGTTGAAATCACGGGTCTTAATGATGTGCCGCAAGCCGGTGATAACTTCATGGTCTTCGCTGATGAGAAAAAAGCACGTAATGTCGGAGAGGCACGTGCCCAAAAACAACTTCAAGAGCAAAGAAGCGAGAAAACTCGTGTAACATTAGATGACCTTTTTGAACAAATCAAACAAGGTGAAATGAAAGAAATCAATATCATTGTCAAAGCTGACGTTCAAGGTTCTGTAGAAGCGATGGCTGCATCCCTGCAGAAAATTGAAGTCGAAGGCGCGAAAGTGAAAATCATCCACACCGGTGTTGGAGCAATCACAGAATCCGATATTATTTTAGCATCTGCTTCAAATGCCATTGTAATTGGATTCAACGTGCGTCCTGATGCAGGAGCAAAGCGTACAGCTGATGTGGAGAAGGTTGACATTCGTCTACACCGTATCATCTACAAAGCGATTGAAGAAATTGAAGCAGCGATGAAAGGGATGCTTGACCCGGAATTTGAAGAAAAAGTTATCGGTCAAGTGGAAGTTCGTCAAACCTTCAAAGTTTCCAAAGTTGGAACAATCGCAGGTGCATATGTAACGGAAGGTAAAATCACTCGTGATTCCAGTATTCGCCTAATTCGTGACGGCATTGTCATTTTTGAAGGGGAATTAGATACTCTAAAACGTTTCAAGGATGATGTGAAAGAAGTTGCGACAAACTATGAGTGTGGAGTAACGATCAAAAACTTTAATGATATCAAAGAAGGCGACATCATCGAAGCGTACGTCATGCAAGAAATCGAAAGAAAATGATCGGATATTTAGAATGTGACTGTATGATCTATGATGCTCAATCTTTGAAGGAAAAGAGAGCTGTGCTTCAGCGTATCATCACAAGACTGAAGCAGCGGTTCAACATTTCCATTTCGGAGATTGACCATCAGGACGTATGGCAGCGGACGAAGCTAGGGATTGTATCCATATCTTCTTCTAAATCCGTCACCGAAAAGGAATTGCAGAAAGTCTTGGATTATTTGGATTCCTTTCCGGAAATAGAACGAGCAGAAACTTCGCTTGATTGGCTTTAAAGGGGTGAAAAGTATGACACTCAGATCAAACCGTGTTGGAGAGCAGATGAAAAAGGAGCTTTCCGATATCATTGGTCGTAAAATCAAAGATCCCCGTGTAGGTTTTGTCACTGTTACAGATGTGCAGGTTACCGGCGATCTTCAACAAGCCAAGGTGTTTATCTCTGTCCTTGGAGACGATGAAAAAAGACAGGATACACTTATCGGGCTGGCAAAAGCAAAAGGCTTCATCCGCAGTGAAATCGGACGAAGAATTCGTTTGAGAAAAACTCCTGAGCTTTTCTTTGAATTTGACGAATCCATGGAATATGGTAATCGAATCAATACCTTAATCCATGAATTGAATAGAACTGACTCTGATGATGAAGAGTAACCTTAAAGGATAGACAGAAGTGTCTATCCTTTAAGTGTAATTGTTGCGCTATTCAACGTTGATAAACTACTGAATAAAATAGGAAGGGGTGCATCCCTTGGATGGCATTCTGGTCTTAAACAAACCAAAGGGATTTACTTCTCATGATTGTGTCTTCAAAGTGAGGAAAATCCTAAAAACGAAAAAAGTCGGTCACACAGGCACACTCGATCCGGAAGTTACAGGTGTTCTGCCGATCTGCATTGGAAAGGCGACTAAACTTGTTGAGTTCCTGACAGCTGAACAAAAAACATACATAGGGGAAGTAACAATAGGCTTTTCCACCACAACCGAGGATCAAACTGGTGAAGTGGTGGAGAAAAAAGAAGTAACTGAATCTATTTCGCAAGAGAAAATAGAGCAGGTTCTAAAAGAACTGACAGGTGAAATAGATCAGACCCCTCCCATGTTCTCCGCGGTGAAAATAAATGGGAAAAAATTATATGAATATGCTAGAGAAGGAAAAGTAATAGACCGACCTTCCAGAAAAATTACCATCTACGACCTTTTTCTAACAAGTGAAATCAAGCATGAGAACGATACTTTGAAGTTTTCATTTGAAGTTTCATGCAGCAAAGGGACCTATGTAAGGACATTGGCAGTCCAAATAGGGGAACTGCTTGGCTATCCAGCACATATGAGTCTATTGACCAGAGTCGCTTCTGGGAATTTTAAAATTGACCAGGCGATTACATTGGAGGAACTCGAAGTTTTGATGGTGAACGATAAAGTGGACAGTGTCCTTGTTCCAATGGAAAATGCGTTAAACTCGTTGCCTAAGCTTGAGATAAGTGATACAGTAGCAGAGAAAGTCCAAAATGGAGCAGTCCTCACCTTTCCTGAAGAGTTTGATGGTGAAGCGGAGTACTTCAGTGTTTTCCATAATAATGCCTGCCTAGCCATTTACATGAAGCATCCGACAAAACCGGGATTAATGAAGCCGAAGAAGGTTTTTCACGGTCAGGACAGTGGGCTTTAAAGAGAATTAGAAATTTGGCATACATACTGTATGAACAGATAGATTTAGGTGATTATGATGAAAGTTGTCTATTTAGAACATCCTCATTCTATACAGCAAAAAGAGTGTGATCCTTCGGTCGTGGCACTCGGATTTTTTGACGGTATCCATTTAGGTCACCAAAGTGTCATAAAGGCTGCCATTGAAAAAGCAAGGGAGCATAATCTGAAAGCTTCCGTCATGACATTAGATCCGCATCCATCCGTCGTTTTGAGGAAGACCGTTCAACATGTACGTTATATAACGCCATTGATGGAGAAGATAAAGATTCTTAACAACTTGGGTGTGGATATTCTGTACGTGGTGAAATTTGATCTGGAATTTGCCGGTCTTGTGCCTCAGGACTTTGTTGATCAGTATATCATTGGGCTCAATATCAAACATGTAGTGGCTGGATTTGATTATTCCTATGGCCGTTTAGGGAAGGGAACAATGGAAACACTGCCTTTCCATTCACGAGGGCAATTTAATCAGACCGTCATTGAAAAGTTTACAACCAATAACCTCAAAGTAAGCTCTACACTGATTCGGGAACAGATCAAAGAGGGGGAAATGGATAAGCTTCCCCATACGCTGGGTCGCTACTATGTAATCAGGGGAACAGTGGGACATGGTGATAAACGTGGTCGTACCATTGGTTTTCCAACAGCAAATATTCAGCTTTCAGACGATTATGTTGTTCCAAGGACAGGTGTCTATGCAGTGAGGATGCATGTTAGAGGTCAATGGCACCATGGAGTCTGCAATATTGGATATAAACCGACCTTTCACGAACGTAAAGAAGAGGCCTTGCCTTCCATTGAGGTCCATCTCTTTGAATACAATGAATCTATTTATGAAGAGGAAGTCATTGTGGAATGGCACCAAAGCATACGGGAAGAGCGGAAGTTCGCTGGTGTTGATGCCCTGATTGCACAAATCCAAAAGGACAAGCAGACGGCACAGGACTATTTTCAAAAAAGCACACCCGATACTTGCTTTTTATCGAAAAAAGATGTATGCTATTAAACGTACTAAAACCATTGCTTGGCAAGTCGAATCACCAACGCTTGCTCGGTAATAGGGGTTTTTACTAATAAGGAGGTGAATAGGATGGCTATCACACAAGAGCGTAAGCAAGAGCTAATCAATGAGTACAAAACTCATGAGTCTGACACTGGATCACCAGAGGTTCAGATCGCTGTCCTAACAGAGCAAATCAACAACCTAAACGGGCATTTACGTACGCACAAGAAAGATCACCACTCACGTCGTGGTCTATTGAAAATGGTTGGTAAGCGTCGTAACTTACTAACTTACCTACGTAACAAAGATGTAACTCGTTACCGTGAACTAATCACAAAATTAGGTCTACGTCGATAATGTTTTTTGAAAAAGCGGGAGAATTCCCGCTTTTTTGTTAGTATTTTTAGAAGCGGCTATTCGCAAGGTTGTACCTTTGGCTTTCCATATATATCATAAAAGGCAACTTTTTACCTATACATTACGGAATTCTATTGATATGTTGTAGTTATTTCGTTCATACTATACATAATACTAAATGCATTATTTTTACTATTGAATATTTTAAATAGGCACTACTCAGATCGTTGCTTTTACCTTATCTGGAAATTGCACCACTTGGCTTCTTGCCTTTTAGTGTAGATGTCCCAATAGGATGGAAGGAAAGTAGCAAGTAAGTAAGCCTATACATATGAAATGCTAGAGAGGGGTTAAACGAACTCATGGGACAAGACAAACAAGTCTATACTATTGATTGGGCTGGAAGAAGCCTTTCGGTAGAAATTGGCCAATTGGCGAAACAAGCAAACGGAGCTGTAATGGTTCGTTATGGTGACACTGCGGTATTGAGCACTGCAACTGCTTCAAAAGAACCGAAAAAATTAGATTTCTTCCCTTTGACTGTAAACTACGAAGAGAGATTGTATGCAGTCGGGAAAATTCCTGGTGGGTTCATCAAGCGTGAAGGTCGTCCAAGTGAAAAAGCGATCCTTGCCAGCCGTCTTATTGACCGCCCGATTCGTCCGTTGTTTGCCGACGGATTCAGAAATGAAGTGCAGGTCATCAGCATCGTGATGAGTGTGGATCAGAACTGTTCCTCCGAAATGGCTGCGATGTTCGGTTCATCTTTGGCATTATCCATTTCTGATATACCTTTTGAAGGACCAATTGCAGGAGTTACGGTTGGAAGAATTGATAACGAGTTTATCATCAATCCTAACGTGGAGCAATTGGAAAAGAGTGATATCAATCTGGTTGTAGCCGGTACAAAAGATGCCATTAACATGGTAGAAGCAGGGGCAGATGAAGTGCCGGAAGAAGTGATGCTTGAAGCAATCATGTTCGGTCACGAAGAAATCAAGCGCCTCATTGCATTCCAGGAAGAGATTGTAAAAGCAGTCGGTAAAGAAAAGACTGAAATCGCGTTGTATGAAGTGGACAAAAACCTGGAAAACGAAATCCGTGCTCTTGCCGAGGAAGATATGACAACTGCTGTACAAGTATTTGAAAAGCATGCGCGTGAAGCTGCCATTAAAGAAGTAAAAGCGGCGGTCATTGCAAGATACGAAGAGCAGGAAGCGGAAGCAGATACACTGAAACAAGTAAATGAAATTTTGAGCATGCTTGTAAAGGAAGAAGTAAGAAGACTTATCACAGAAGATAAGGTACGCCCGGATGGCCGTAAGAGCGATGAGATTCGCCCATTATCCTCTGAGGTTGGATTACTTCCTCGTACACATGGTTCAGGATTGTTTACTCGTGGACAAACTCAAGCATTGAGCATCTGTACATTAGGAGCACTTGGCGATGTTCAGATTTTGGATGGTCTTGGAGTGGAAGAAGAGAAGCGCTTTATGCATCACTATAACTTCCCATTATTCAGTGTTGGTGAAACAGGTCCGATGAGAGGTCCAGGCCGTCGTGAAATCGGTCACGGTGCCCTTGGTGAACGTGCACTTGAACCTGTCCTGCCTTCTGAAAAGGACTTCCCATATACGGTTCGTCTTGTTTCTGAAGTATTGGAGTCAAACGGTTCCACTTCCCAAGCAAGTATTTGTGCAAGCACATTGGCAATGATGGATGCAGGTGTTCCAATCAAAGCACCGGTAGCCGGAATTGCAATGGGATTGATCAAAAAAGGCGAACATTATACAGTACTATCCGATATCCAAGGTATGGAAGATCACTTGGGAGACATGGATTTCAAGGTTGCAGGAACTTCTAAAGGTGTTACAGCACTTCAAATGGATATTAAAATTGAAGGGCTTTCCCGTGAAATTCTGGAAGAAGCATTACAGCAAGCGAAAGTTGGGCGTATGCATATTCTGGAATCCATGCTTGCAACTCTAAATGAGTCTCGTAAAGAGCTTTCTCAGTATGCTCCTAAAATCTTGATGATGGCAATCAATCCGGATAAGATTCGCGATGTAATCGGACCGAGCGGAAAACAAATCAATAAGATTATTGAGGAAACTGGCGTTAAAATCGATATTGAACAGGACGGAACGGTCTTTATCTCCTCTGTAGATAGTTCAATGAACGAAAAGGCGAAAAAGATCATCGAAGATATCGTGCGTGAAGTACAAGTAGGAGAAATCTATCTTGGAAAAGTGAAGCGCATCGAGAAGTTTGGTGCATTCGTCGAATTGTTCAGCGGCAAAGACGGTCTTGTTCATATTTCTGAACTTGCAGAAGAACGTGTGAAACAAGTGGAGGACGTTGTGAAGCTTGGCGAAGAAGTATTGGTGAAAGTTATGGAGATCGACAAACAAGGAAGAGTAAATCTTTCCAGAAAAGTTCTCCTTAAAGAGCAAAAAGAAAAGAATGAACAAATGTCTTAAAAAACGAGCCTGGTGAAGACCGGGCTTTTTTTGCAATAGGAACAATATTTCTTTATGAGGGTGTTAAAAAAGTCTGGTTTTATCCTTCTTTTGAACACGTACTTTATGTTCTACCTTGTCCCCCTTCTACATAAATTCTAGTAGAAAGGGGAAGGCTAGAATGAAAAGATCAATATTACAGCTTGCAGCTTTTACGATTGTAGCTTTTTTTACATATAAAACGGTGAGTCATCCAAATCCGGAGGATCTTACCAAATCTCTGTCACTTAATCTTTCGGAAGTTTCCAAGCAGAAGGATGCTTTATATGGAGAGATTGAAGAGAAAGCACAAGACTACGAGGTTGCAGCCCAGGATGCCAAGATAGATAAGGTATGGAAAGCGCAGCCGGGCCTGAACGGGCTGAAGGTCAATGTGGAAAAATCATATGAAAATATGAAGAAAAACGGTGTATTCGATGAGAAAAAACTCGTAATGGATCAGGTAGCGCCGAAGGTTCACCTGAGTGATCTCCCAGCTTCCCCCATTTACCGCGGACATCCCGAAAAACAAATGGCATCTTTTTTGATAAATGTGGCATGGGGAAATGAACACATTCCCGGGATGCTTGAAACATTAAAGAAACATGGGGTACAAGCAACGTTTTTCCTTGAGGGGCGGTGGGTCAAGGAGAATCCTTCCATGGCGAAAATGATTGTTGAAGCTGGGCATGAAGTGGGAAACCACTCCTATACCCATCCAAATATGAAGACACTCGGAGCAAATGCAGTCCGGGAACAGTTAGTGAAAACAAATGAAGTAATAGAAGCGATTACAGGCAACGATGTCGTATGGTTTGCACCGCCGAGTGGAAGCTACCGTGATGAAGTTGTCGCAATTGCTCATGACTTGAGGCTTGGCACCATTATGTGGAGTGTGGATACCATCGATTGGCAGCGGCCGGAGCCGAATGTGCTGGTCAATCGGGTAATGGGGAAAATTCACCCAGGTGCCATGATCCTCATGCATCCCACACCATCGACGGCACAGGCATTGGAAACGCTTATCATCTCAATTAAAGAAAAAGGGCTGGAACTAGGATCTGTTTCCTCTTTGCTAAGTGAAGAGAGAATCACACATCACCACTAGAATTGACAGACTTGAATAGGAGGATTATCGTTGCTTACTAAACATACATGTTCAAATGGAGTCAGAATCGTAGTAGAAAATATACCACATGTCCGCTCTGTTGCAATCGGCGTCTGGATTGGTACCGGTTCTAGAAATGAAGACCATGAAAATAATGGGGTATCCCATTTCCTGGAGCATATGTTCTTTAAGGGGACCAAAACGAAGAATGCAAGAGAAATAGCTGAGGCCTTCGATTCCATTGGTGGACAGGTGAATGCATTTACTTCAAAAGAATATACATGCTATTACGCAAAAGTAATGGATGAACATTCCGATTATGCTCTAGGTGTTCTTGCAGATATGTTCTTCCATTCCATCTTTGATGAGGAAGAGCTGAAAAAAGAAAAAAATGTCGTGTACGAAGAAATTAAAATGTATGAGGATGCTCCAGACGACATAGTCCATGATGTGTTAAGCAGAGCCTCCTATGGAAATCATCCACTTGGCTATCCAATTCTGGGTACAGAAGGTACGTTATCCACTTTTAATGGGGATACATTGCGAAATTATATGAAGGAAACCTATACTCCAGATAATGTAGTTATTTCGGTGGCAGGTAATATTGAAGATTCTTTCATAAAAGAAATCGAAGCGCATTTTGGAAGCTATGAAACTGGATTCTCCAAACGCGACTATGTAAAGCCAGCTTTTGAAACGGGACGCATTGCAAAAAAGAAAACAACTGAACAGGCCCATCTATGCCTTGGATACAATGGCTTACCGATAGGTGACAAAGACATCTACAATCTGATTGTACTGAATAATGTATTGGGCGGGAGCATGAGCAGCCGACTATTCCAGGATGTACGCGAAGAACGTGGACTTGCCTATTCCGTCTATTCCTACCATTCCACCTATCAGGACAACGGGATGCTGACCATTTACGGTGGAACTGGCAACAGTCAATTGGACCTGCTTTTTGAAACGGTCCAGCAGACTCTTGATAAGCTGAAAGCGGATGGAATAACTCAAAAAGAGCTCGTGAACAGTAAAGAACAGATAAAGGGCAGCTTGATGCTGAGCTTAGAAAGTACAAACAGCCGCATGAGCAGAAACGGTAAAAACGAGCTGTTATTGGGCAGACATCGTTCTCTTGATGATATATTGGAACGTATCAATAGCATTACAGAGGAGTCTGTCAACACCCTTGCAAAGAAAATCTTCACGGATGAATATTCTGTCGCGTTGATCAGCCCTGATGGAGAATTGCCAAATTCCCTAAAAGAATAAATATTTCGCCTGCTGGGAAACTAGCAGGTTTTTTTTCGTTAGCTCCTTAATATAGTAGGTATAAGGAGGCGATGCGCATGAGACTGAGTGAAATGAGCGGAAAAGAGATAGTGGATGTAAAACGTGCCGAAAGATTAGGAATCTTGGGACATACTGATTTGGAAATCAACGAAAACACAGGGGAAATCAGATCACTAATCATTCCCTCAGTAAAATGGTTCGGACTGAAGAAAGAGGGAAGCGATATCCGCGTACCCTGGCAGCATATCAAGAAAATTGGAACAGATATGATCATCATTGATATACCGGATGAGGAATAGGGAGAGACCCGGCTTGTTGCCGGGTCTTTTTTTTGAATGTATAAAAGAATCGAGTAGCCCTGGTTCCACAGAGCCCCTTTATCACCCACCCTTACCACAATCCCTCCACCACTATTCAACTTCCCTGCACCTTTATACGCCTATTCAATCACAGAATATCTTTGGATGACATAAGATGTGGAAGTAAGAAAAGTTGAGGTTATTGTTTCAATACTTTCACGAAATAGAAGAAGGTGAACTTATATGCTGACCGGAATGCACATAGCTGTCATTGGCGGTGATGCAAGGCAGCTGGAAGTGATTCGTAAGCTTATTGAGCTGGACGCAAAGCTTTCGCTAGTTGGATTTGATCAATTGGATCACGGCTTTACTGGTGCTTCAAAGGAGCAAATAGATGAAGTGGATTTTTCCACGGTAAGTGCCATTATCCTACCTGTTCCTGGGACGAATTTAGAAGGGCAAGTGGATACCATATTTTCGAACGAGAAGATTATTTTGACGGAAGAACTTGTCAAACAGACTCCGGCCCATTGCACCATCTACTCAGGAATTACCAATAGCTATCTTGATCATCTCGTAACAAGTACCGGAAGGAAGCTGGTGCAATTGTTTGAGCGGGATGACGTCGCTATTTACAATGCGATACCTACCGTCGAAGGAACAATCATGATGGTTATCCAGCACACGGATATTACAATTCATCATTCAAAAGTGGCGGTGCTGGGGCTGGGTAGAGTAGGGATGAGTGTTGCTCGTACGTTTGCAGCTCTTGGCGCAAATGTAAGAGTTGGAGCAAGAAAATCAGAGCATATTGCCCGGATTTTTGAAATGGGATTGGCTCCTTTTTCATTGAAAGATCTGTCCTCCCATGTATCGGATGTGGATGTGGTCATCAACACCATCCCGCATATGATTGTGACTTCAGATGTTATTTCAAAGATGCCTGCACACACATTGATTATCGACCTGGCATCCAAACCGGGTGGAACGGATTTCCGCTATGCAGAAAAAAGAGGAATAAAAGCATTACTGGCACCAGGGCTTCCAGGCATTGTTGCTCCGAAAACAGCGGGTCAGATAGTGGCCAATGTGCTGGCACAGTTACTTAAGGAAGGCATGGATGGGAGAGGGGAGAAATAATATGGATTTAAAAGGTAAACGATTAGGGTTTGGCTTAACCGGTTCACACTGCACATACGATGCAGTGGTGCCTGAATTGAAAAAGTTAGTAGATGCAGGTGCAGATGTCCTTCCAGTCGTTTCATTCACCGTACAGAATACCAATACCCGTTTCGGTGAAGGGGAAGCGTGGATCAAAAGAATAGAGGAAATAACAGGAAACAAAGTGATTGACTCCATTGTAAAAGCAGAGCCACTAGGACCGAAAATTCCATTGGACTGTATGGTCATCGCGCCATTGACCGGGAATTCCATGAGCAAGTTGGCCAACGCCCTGACTGAATCACCAGTACTGATGGCTGCAAAAGCCACACTCCGCAATCATAAGCCGGTTGTACTTGGTATTTCCACCAATGACGCGTTAGGGTTGAATGGGATGAATCTTATGAGACTGATGTCCACAAAGAATATCTATTTCATTCCATTTGGTCAGGATGCTCCGGAAAAGAAACCAAATTCGATGGTTGCCAGAATGGAAATGCTGGTGCCGACAGTACTGCATGCACTTGAAAACAAACAAGTACAGCCCGTCATAGTTGAACGGTACAAAGATGACCTATAGGATGATGCAGGAAGAGAAGAAAAAGTTAAATTTTCTTCTCTTCTTTATTTGAGTAATGTGATAAAATTAAAAATTAAGTATGAATGTTTATACTATTTTATTTGTTATGGAGAGGTGCTTGAATAGATGAAAGGTTATCATGTAGCAGTAGTAGGGGCAACAGGGGCAGTTGGACAACAAATGCTTCATACATTAGAAGAAAGAAACTTTCCGATTGAGAAGCTGACACTATTGTCATCAGAGCGCTCAGCAGGTAAAAAGATCATGTATAAAGGCCAGGAATATACAGTTGAAAAAGCAGAACCGGCGAAATTTGACGGTGTTCAAATAGCATTGTTCAGTGCAGGAGGCGGCGTTTCCAAGGAGTTGGCTCCAGAAGCGGCCAAAAGAGGCGCTATCGTCGTAGACAATACGAGTGCATTCCGTATGGATCCAAATGTGCCGCTTGTTGTGCCTGAAGTGAATAAATCAGATCTGAACGGTCACAATGGGATCATTGCCAACCCCAACTGTTCCACCATCCAGATGGTAGTGGCGCTTGAACCGATCCGTCAGAAATTCGGATTATCAAAAATCATCGTTTCCACCTATCAGGCAGTTTCTGGTGCAGGAGCGGCTGCCATTGAGGAACTTGAGTCCCAATCCCAAGCTATCTTGAACAAAGAGGAATTCACTCCTGGAATACTTCCTGTAAAAGGTGACAAAAAGCATTATCAAATCGCATTCAATGCCATACCGCAGATTGATAAATTTGAAGACAACGGCTTTACATTTGAAGAACTCAAAATGATTAATGAAACAAAGAAAATCATGCATGCACCTGACCTGCAGGTTGCCGCAACTTGTGTACGCTTGCCAGTTGTCACAGGACATTCCGAGTCCGTATATATTGAAATTGAGGACGAAAATGTGAATGTTCAAGATATTAAAGCGCTGCTTCAAAATGCGCCTGGTGTGGTGCTGCAAGACAAACCGGAAGAACAGCTGTACCCGATGCCTGCAAATTGCGTGGGCTTGAATGATGTGTTTGTCGGACGAATCAGAAAAGACCTTGATAACAAAAAAGGTTTCCATTTATGGGTTGTTTCCGATAATCTTCTAAAAGGCGCAGCCTGGAATTCCGTGCAAATTGCAGAAAGCTTAGTTGAACTAGGAATTGTAAAATAAAATTCCCATCAGGAAAGGTCCAGATTAATTCCGACCTTTTCTTTTCTGCTGTAGACACCACCTCTAATCTTGAACAATGACATTTCAATGCATCAGGTACTATTTTGACAGCATGTTTCGTATGTATTATGGATGTTTTAAAACAAAGAGGTGCCATGACATGAAGATAATTGTTCAAAAATTTGGTGGAACGTCTGTAAGAGATGAAAAAAGTAGGGAATATGCTTTCCGGCATATCAAAAAGGCAGTAGGAGAGGGCTTTAAGGTCGTGGTGGTCGTTTCTGCTATGGGACGAAAAGGGGAGCCCTATGCTACAGATACCCTCCTTAGCTTGATTGGAAGTGGAAGTCATTCTGTTTCCAGACGTGAAATAGATAGTTTATTGTCCTGCGGGGAGATTATTTCCGCTGTAGTTTTCAGCAATATGCTCATCAATAAAGGCTTAAAAGCAACATCATTCAATGGCCCGCAGGCTGGATTTCGCACGAATAATGACCATATGAATGCTCGCATTGTTGATATGAAATGTGATCGGCTTTTGGAAGCATTGGATAAACATGATGTCGTGGTGGTTGCAGGGTTCCAGGGAGAGGCAAAAAACGGGGACATCTGCACGATAGGGCGAGGAGGAAGCGATACCTCCGCCGCTGCTCTGGGCTCCGCATTACAAGTTGAGTGGATCGATATTTTCACAGATGTTGAAGGTGTCATGACGGCCGATCCGAGAATTGTAAAGGATGCCCGCCCTTTAACTGTTGTTACGTATAATGAAATTTGCAATATGGCCTATCAAGGTGCAAAGGTCATCCATCCTCGTGCAGTGGAGATAGCCATGCAAGCAAAGATCCCGATTCGTATCCGTTCCACATATTCGGAGTCACCAGGAACCCTTGTGACCACTTTGGATAAGGTAAGCAAAGGGTCAGATGTGAAAGATCGGTTGATCACAGGAATTGCCCATGTTCCGAATGTGACACAAATTAAAGTGTATGCAAAAGAAGGAAATTACGGGATACAGACAGAAGTATTCCGTGCAATGGCAAACGAGCAGATCAGCGTAGATTTTTTCAATATTTCACCTACTAGTGTGGTATATACAGTAACAGACGAAATGAGTGAAAAGGCAATAACCGTACTGAAGAAATTAGGCTATGAGCCAAAAGTGACCCGCCATTGCGCGAAGGTTGCCACTGTAGGAGCAGGTATGTCAGGAGTGCCTGGTGTGACCGCGAAGATAGTTACGGCCTTATCGGAACTTGGTATTCAGATTCTTCAATCGGCGGATAGCCATACGACCATTTGGGTCCTTGTCAGACAGGATGATATGATTCAGGCAGTGAACGCCTTGCACAAAGCTTTTAATCTGGCAAAAAAACAACTAACCATTCGACAAGCAGTAGTTGATGAAGGAGAGATTCAAGTACATGATTAACTTTGGAAAAGTTTTAACAGCTATGGTGACACCATTTGATAACAACGGAAATATAGATTTTGAGAAGACGACGCTTCTAGTGAACCATTTGATCAAAAATGGAACGGATGCATTGGTTGTTGCAGGTACCACCGGAGAATCACCGACTCTATCAACAGAAGAGAAGCTGGCATTGTTCAGTCATGTTGTAGAAGTCGCAGCTGGACGTATTCCCGTAATAGCCGGGACAGGAAGTAACAATACTAGAGCATCAATCGATCTTTCCAATAAGGCGGAAGAAATCGGTGTGGATGCGATCATGCTTGTGGCACCATACTATAATAAACCTACTCAAGAGGGCATGTATCAGCATTTTAAAGCAATCGCTGCAGAAACTGTCCTACCTGTGATGCTTTACAATGTCCCAGGCCGAACTGTCGCCAACATGAGTGTAGACACTACTGTCCGATTAGCTGAAATAGAAAATATCGTGGCGGTGAAAGAAGCAAGCGGCAATTTGGATGCCATGACTGAAATAATCGCGAATACACCTGATGACTTCTTGCTATACAGCGGGGATGATGGACTTACATTGCCAGTTCTGTCTGTTGGTGGCAACGGAGTGGTCTCGGTTGCTTCCCATGTCATAGGCAACGAAATGCAGGAAATGATTCAAGCTTTTGAGGATGGGGAACACGCGAAAGCTGCAAAACTCCATCAAACATTGCTGCCTATCATGAAAGGTATGTTCAGCGCACCAAGCCCAACACCTGTCAAAACAGCCTTGCAGCTTAAAGGCATGGATGTCGGAGGGGTAAGGCTTCCGTTAGTGCCACTTTCCCAAGAAGAAAGAGAAACGCTGACTGCCCTTTTAAATACAATATAAACTTAAAAATAAAGACCAGGGTTCTCTTAAAAGAGACTTTGGTCTTTTTTGATTTTTCTGGATTGTGTGATATTCATAATATTTCTTGTATTCCAATTCTTGCATACGTTATAATATTGTCAAATGACTGAGCGGAAATTCTTTTAGCTAAATAGGCTAAGTAAAGTTTCAATTCTAAACAGCATAAAAAGAAGAAGCATATTTGTCATCCAATTTTTACATACATATAGGAGGGAAGACTGTGAGTACAGCAAAGACAGAGAAGCTAAGAGTATTTTCCCTTGGAGGCGTTGGAGAAATCGGGAAAAACATGTACGTGCTTGAAATCGATGAGTACATATATGTGATAGACGCAGGTGTGATGATTCCGGAGGATGGGATGCTTGGGATTGATATGGTGATTCCCGATGTATCTTATCTGGTTGAAAATAAAGATAGAATACAAGGCATATTCTTGACACATGGGCATGAAGAGCATATTGGAGCTTTAGCCTATATCCTCAGAAAATTAAGAATACCAGTATTTGGGACGAAATTGACCTTGGCCCTTGCAGAAGAGCTTGTTAAAGGCGAGGGGCTTTCAGGACAAGTCACCTTCCATGAAATTAACGGGGACACCGTTCTGGATCTTCCAAAAACGGAAGTCACCTTTTTCCGCACCAATCATAGCATCCCAGATTCAGTGGGAATCTGCTTCCGTACATCCCAGGGGGCAATTGTACATACAGGTGATTTTAAATTTGATCAATCCCAATTGGCTGAAACTGCTGATATTGGAAAAATGGCAAAAATCGGGAACGATGGAGTCTTATGTGTACTCTCCGACTGCATGAATGCAGAAAAGCCGGGATACACCATTTCAGAAGGGATTGTAAAACAGGAAATCGCGGATGTGGTATACAATGCAAGGGGCAGAGTGTTTGCAGCCTGCCTGGCAACTAATCTTGCCAGAATACAGCAAATCGTCCAGGCAACTCTAGAAAGCAAACGAAAGCTGGTTATCGTATCTCACCCAACCAATAAAATTTTGGATATTGCAATGAAGCTTGGCTATTTGGAAATACCGGAGGAAATAATCATTCCAGTTAACGAGATGGGCAATACGGATGAGGAGAGAATAGTCGTCCTTACCATCGGCACCCATTCGCAGCTGATGACGTCCTTGCTGAAAATGGCGAAAGGTACTCATAAGCACGTACAGATTCAGGAACATGATGTGGTGATGATTGCGGCTTCCCCATCCCGGGCACAGAACTTACAGTGGCCAAGGCTATTGATAAAATCTATCGCGCAGGGGCAATGGTGATTTATGGGCAAAAGAAGATTCACGTTTCCGGTCATGGCTGCCAGGAAGAATTAAAACTAATGCTGAATCTACTAAAGCCGAAGTTCGTCATACCAATACAAGGTGAATATAAAAGGCAGATGGCACTTTCCAAAGTGGCAAAAAGTGTCGGCATAAAGGATAATTCGATCTTCCTTCTTGAAAAGGGGGAGGTCATGGAGTTCAATCGCGAAGAAGCGAAATATGGAGGGAAAGTGTTTGCAGGCAATGTCCTGATAGATGGTTTAGGTGTTGGGGATATAGGTAATATCGTCCTTCGAGACCGACGTCTTCTATCACAGGATGGCATCATGATCGTGGTGGTTTCTATAAACAGAGGTCAGAAAACTATTGTTGCAGGACCTGAAATCATCTCAAGAGGCTTTGTCTATGTACGCGAGTCTGAGCAGCTGCTGGAAAAAGCGAACGAGATCGTTACAGGAATCCTTGATCAGGCAGTAAAAGAGCATGTGATGGAATGGTCGAGTCTGAAGCTGAAAATCAGGGAATCCCTGAACCAGCACCTTTATGAGAAAACAAGAAGAAGACCAATGATATTGCCTATCATCATGGAAGTGTAAATGAATAGATCAAGCCGTTAGGGAACTGCTTCCCTTACGGCTTTTTTCTTATTTTATGGATAATGCAAAGAATGAAATTGGTCTTTGGGTTAATACTAGAATAGATTAGTTTTTCCTAACTGATAGACGAAAGGAGCAATAAGCATGACGGAATTTACATACCAGTCTTCAGGGGAGCCGCCGCAGGAACCCAATAAACAGGATGCCGGGAAGGATTCTTTAGTAAATAAAATTCAACAGCTTGGCCAAACAAATGTGCCACAGATGCCTGCAGATTCAAAAATTCATTGTTTGACAATCGTGGGACAGATCGAAGGGCATGTCCAATTGCCGCCTCAGAATAAGACAACGAAATATGAGCATGTCATCCCACAGATCGTTGCCATTGAACAGAACCCTAATATAGAAGGCCTATTGGTCATTCTGAACACTGTAGGGGGGGATGTGGAAGCTGGTCTTGCAATATCGGAAATGCTGGCATCCCTGTCTAAACCGACCGTGTCTCTCGTTTTGGGTGGTGGCCATTCCATCGGTGTACCGATTGCAGTGTCCTGCGACTATTCCTTTATTGCTGAAACGGCAACCATGACCATTCACCCGGTACGTCTGACAGGTCTTGTAATAGGAGTTCCTCAGACATTTGAGTATTTGGACAAGATGCAGGATCGAGTCATCAACTTTGTGACAAAAAACTCCAATGTCACTGAAGAGAAATTCAAGGAGTTGATGCTTTCCAAAGGGAACTTGACCAGGGATATAGGGACCAATGTTGTTGGGTCTGATGCCGTGGAATACGGGCTGATTGATAGGGTGGGTGGTGTCGGAGAGGCAATAAAGAAACTTAATGAGCTTGTCGAAGCACGCCAGGAACATTCGGAAGGGAAGTTGCTTCAATGATTTTGTATACGACCATGCCGCAGGAGATCATTTTTCCTGCCGACATCAGCGAATATGAAAAGCAGCGTGTTGTTGCCTATAATGGAATCTCACTGGTTGTTCAACAGACGGAAATGAATGCTTATCAGATTGTACGAAATCTCAGTACAGATCCGGCTCATTACCTGAATAGTGATTATGCACCTGGTCAAACCATTTACCTAGGTCCATAATACAAAAAGCTCGGTAAAGGATGATATTTTCGGTAAACTACCTTTCAAGAAGAATGGCTTATGATATAATACAAGCATCAGAGGAAAAAGCAGCCATTTTTGTTGGCTGCTTTCTTCTTCTCATTATGGTATTAGATAGGTGAATAAAATGTCAAAGCGGAAAAAAAGACCGAGTAAAAATCGAAATGAATGGAAAAGAACGGTCACCTTTGAGGTGATGGGCCTGTTGATGCTTGCCGTAACATGTATTGCCATAGCCAAGCTGGGTATGGTAGGGCATGCCTTTGTTTTGGTATTCCGCTTCTTTAGCGGTGAATGGTATATGCTCATGCTGCTCGGCTTGTTTATTCTATCAGGATATATAATCTGGAAGCGAGATATGCCTTCCTTTTTCACAAGGCAGTTGGTAGGTATTTATGTCATTATCATGTCGGTACTCCTATTGAGTCACGTCTCTTTATTCAAAATGTTATCCAGAGGCGGGACATTTGCAGATCCTTCTGTTATTGCAAATACTTGGGAACTATTCTGGTTTGAAGTGAATGGGGAAACCAGTACAACCGATTTGGGCGGAGGCATGATCGGAGCAGTTCTCTTTGCCCTATTTCACCTTCTATTTGACGCAAAAGGTGCACAGTGGATAGCAACAATCTTTATTGTGATCGGGATTATCCTGGTTACAGGCAAATCATTGAACGATACAGTCATCAAAGTGGCAGTGGGACTTTTTACTTTTATAAAAGAACAGTGGTTGGCCTTTACAGAAGATATGAAGGTGTGGAGAACGGACAGCAAGAAGCGCAAAAAAGATAAACAATCGGTAAAAGCTCAAAAGGATCCGGAAGTGAAAAATAATACCGTAAAAGAAGAAGTGGTAGTAACCGAGGAGCATGGAGACGAAGTCATTGCCCCACCGATCATTTCCTCCTTCAATGACCGATCTGATCATATGCAAAAAGGGGAAGGTACAAAGAAAGCGAAGTCCCCTGCTGAAAGTAAGTCTGAAGTGGAACCAGAGGAGGAACTGGATGTTACTATAGCAGCTCCAATGGCCTTCACGGAAGTGGAGAACAAGGAATATCAGCTACCTTCCTTGGATTTATTGAACGAACCAATTACCAATCATCAGACTACGGAGCATGAAAACATCTATCAGAACGCCCGTAAGCTTGAAAAAACCTTTGCTAGCTTCGGTGTAAAGGCGAAGGTCACAAAAGTCCATTTGGGACCTGCAGTTACCAAATACGAAGTGTACCCTGATGTGGGGGTGAAAGTCAGCAAGATTGTGAATCTAAGTGACGATCTGGCACTGGCGTTGGCCGCAAAGGATATTCGTATAGAAGCCCCAATCCCTGGAAAGTCGGCTATTGGAATTGAAGTGCCTAATAACGAAGTGGCCATGGTCTCACTTCGGGAGGTATTGGATACAAAGCAGGCCGAAAAGCCGGATGCAAAGCTGCTTATCGGGCTAGGGAGAGATATCTCCGGGGATGCTGTGGTAGCGGAATTGAACAAAATGCCGCATCTACTTGTTGCTGGTGCGACCGGAAGCGGAAAAAGTGTCTGTATAAATGGCATCATTACAAGTATTCTCGTACGAGCGAAGCCGCATGAAGTGAAAATGATGATGATCGACCCTAAAATGGTGGAACTAAACATGTATAATGGTGTACCCCATTTGCTTGCGCCAGTAGTGACAGATCCCAAAAAAGCATCACAGGCCCTGAAAAAGGTCGTAAATGAAATGGAACGAAGATATGAATTGTTTTCCCATACTGGTACGAGAAATATCGAAGGTTACAACGATTATATCAAGAGACATAACCAGGATGAAGAGGCGAAGCAGCCTTCCCTTCCATATATCGTCGTTATAGTGGACGAGTTAGCCGATCTGATGATGGTTGCCTCCTCCGATGTGGAGGATTGTATCACAAGGCTTGCACAAATGGCCCGTGCTGCAGGGATTCACCTGATCATTGCAACTCAGAGACCATCCGTTGATGTCATTACAGGGGTCATCAAGGCGAACATTCCTTCCAGAATCGCCTTCAGCGTATCTTCTCAGACAGACTCCAGGACCATTCTAGATATGGGTGGAGCAGAAAAGCTGTTGGGACGCGGTGATATGTTATTCCTTCCAGTAGGTGCATCCAAGCCTGTCAGGGTGCAAGGTGCCTTCCTGTCGGATGAGGAAGTGGAACGTATAGTAGACTTTGTCATTGACCAACAAAAGGCACAGTACCAAGAGGAGATGATTCCTCAGGATATCAATGAAGAAGTGGAAGAAGTGGAAGATGATTTGTATGATGATGCCGTTCAGCTTGTCCTCGAGATGCAAACTGCTTCGGTATCGATGCTCCAAAGACGCTTCAGGATTGGATATACAAGAGCGGCACGCCTTATTGATGCGATGGAAGTCAGAGGGGTTGTTGGCCCTTATGAAGGCAGTAAGCCAAGGACCGTCTTAATGTCCAATTCCCACAGCGAAGACGTAGGATCATAAGATTGGAGGATAACAGTTTTCTGTTATCCTCTTAATTTTATGCTGTTTTCTCATTCATTGCTGTTATAAAGATAAAATGTAACTATTAAATGTTGCCCGTTGATTGCAGCGAGGGATACAAGATTCCCCGGGGACGGATGGAAGCCTCCTCGGCTTCGCCTGTGGGGTCTCCCATGCCCTCTACCTTCCCGCAGGAGTCAAGTGTCCTCCGCTACAATCAACTCAGTTTTTTACATTGTTTGCTCTACTGAAGAAAAAAATTAGCCAATGCCAATTCTCAAACTTTAGAGAAGCAAATTTTATACTATGATTCACCCCTGTTGGTTGGAGTGCAAGGCGTGAGACTCCTTGAAAATGCAAGCATTTTCTGCGTGCGATGTATCGCTGCCGGAGCCTTCCTTGTCCTGCGGGAGTAGCGTGTCAAGGGAGACCCCGCAGGCGCAAAAGCGCCGAGGAGGCTCCCGAGGCCTTCCTGGATAAGCGAACGCCTGGAACGGAGACCAACAGGGTGTTTAATATGAACATCTTATCTTTAGTCTAGCTCTATGCTTAAAGAAACAATTTTGATTAAAAGAGACTAATTTTATTATCAAAAACTTTATTTTCTATTTATTTTACGGGAGAAAAGTGTTATATTATTTTGGATAAAAGGGCATAGACAATTTGTTTTGTAAACGGTTAATGGGGGAAGAATTATGTCAATTCGGTCAGACAGTAGGCATTTATACTTACTAGTGGTAGATAAATTAAAACAGGATATCGAGGATAAAATATATAAGGAAAAAGAAAAGCTGCCTTCAGAATTCGAGCTGTCACGCAGATTAGGTGTCAGCCGCGCGACTCTCAGGGAAGCCCTTCGAGTTCTGGAAGAGGAGAATATCGTTATCCGACGTCATGGAGTGGGGACTTTTGTCAATTCCAAGCCGGTTTTCTCTTCAGGCATTGAGCAATTGAACAGTGTGACGGAAATGATCTCACAAGCCGGCATGAAAGCGGGTACGATTTTCCTGACGTCCACCATTGAAAGCCCAACGGAAGAGGACATCAAGAAATTCGACGATCCTTCCATGGAGGAGCTTTTGCATTTTGAAAGGGTAAGAACAGCGAACGACCTGCCAGTCGTTTACTGTATCGATAAAATTCCGACAACGATAGTGGAAGACTACCAATCTTACAAAAATGAGTCATTGCTTGAGCTATTGGAAAAAGTTGCGGGCAGAACCGTCTCCTATGCAGTTGCCCACATTGAACCATTAGGCTACCATGATAAAATCTCTCCTATTCTCGAGTGTGAACCGGAGACAGCTTTGTTGGTGCTAAAACAGATGCACTACGATCAAAACGATGAACCGATTCTCTATTCCTTGAATTATTTCAGAGCGGATAAATTCAGTTTCCACGTCCTAAGGAAACGTCCATAATCACCACACACAAAGTGACTTCCAAAATGGGGGTCATTTTTCTTTTTTAAAGATCGGTAAACGAAGAGTTTTGAATATAGCGAAACGCTAGCTGATGATTGGAGCAAAAAGGCGGAGACTCCAGCATCGCCCCGCGGGAAGCGCAGCCTTTTGCGGAAATCATTTGCGGTCTTTTAACACGATTTTTCATAAATAAACCCCATAATAATATTATGTAAACAAAATGCACAAAAACCTCTCACTAAAACTTGTAATACTTTCTAATAAACCTTTATATTGGAACTAAGACTAATTTTCATGAAATAATGAAAGAATAGTACTGACTTGTTTGAAATAGTAATGAATACTATGCGAAAAATTGAAAGCCTGCCTTTAAAGTGTAAAGTAAAGATGAAAAATTATTATACAATCTAAGGAGGAGATATCTTGAAGCTGATCGATGAACGAACATTTTCCCTCAATGGGGTGAAAGTTCATAATGTATCAACAGATAAATTTAAAACAAATACGCTAGTCCTTAAATTGATGGCACCACTTTCCGAGGAGGATGTCACCCTAAGAGCGCTTCTTCCTTATGTGCTTCAAAATGGCACAAAATCCCATCCCAAGTCTTCGCATTTCCGTGCATATCTAGATGAGCTTTACGGTGCAAGCCTGGCGGTGGATCTAAGTAAAAAAGGGGAGTCACACATCATCACTTTTCGTTTGGAAATTGCGAATGAAAAGTTCCTTAAGGATACTACTCCTCTGTTGGAAAAAGGCATTCAGCTTCTTAGTGAGGTTCTCCTCCAGCCGGTTGTTGAAGGCGATTCCTTCGCTCAAGCCACTGTAGAAAAAGAAAAAAGAGCCTTAAAACAAAGAATACAATCTGTTTATGACGATAAGATGAGATACGCAAGCCAAAGGTTGATAGAAGAAATGTGCAGTGATGAGCCGTATCGCCTACAAGCAAATGGCCAGAGCGAACAGGTGGATGGTATAACAGCTAAATCCCTTTTTGAGTATTACCAACAGATGCTAAAAAACGATGATATCCATCTATATGTAGTCGGAGATATTGAAGAATCGGAAGTAAAGGCTTTTGTTGAGAAATATTTCACCATCGAGGATCAAGGAGAAAAAAAATCTTCTGCAATTACCGAGCATCCAAAGCTTTCCAAAGAGCCGAATGAAGTGGTGGAACGCCAAGATGTGAAACAAGGAAAGCTTAATATGGGCTATCGGACAAATGTAACGTTCAATGATGACCTATACTATGCCCTGCAAGTCTTCAATGGAATATTCGGAGGATTTTCCCACTCCAAGCTATTCATAAATGTGAGGGAAAAAGAAAGCCTGGCATACTATGCTGCTTCAAGGGTAGAAAGCCATAAAGGGTTGCTGCTTGTCATGTCCGGTATTGATTTCTCCAATTATGATAAAGCGGTTAACATTATTCATAAGCAAGTGGAAGCGATGAGGCAAGGGGAATATACCGATGCAGAAATCGCACAGACAAAAGCTGTCATTAAAAATCAGGTGCTTGAGACCATTGATACTGCACGTGGATTAATCGAGATTCTCTATAATAATGAAGTAGCGGAAGCTGATAAACCGGTAGACCTTTTCCTCGAAGGGATCGAAAAGGTCACCAAGGAAGAGATTCAGCAGGTTGCGAAGCAGGTCGAACTGGATACAATCTACTTTTTAACGGGAAAGGAGGCAGAATAAATGGAGAAAATAGAATTCAGCCAACTGGCAGAAACCCTATATCATGAAACCTTGGATAATGGACTTCAGGTTTATCTATTGCCTAAAGATGGCTTCCACAAAACCTATGCCACCTTTACAACCAAGTATGGTTCAATCGACAATCAGTTCATTCCTATTGATGGAGACGAGTACTTGCATGTACCTGATGGAATCGCACACTTTCTCGAGCACAAGCTGTTTGAAAAAGAGGACGGAGATGTGTTCCAGGATTTCAGTAAGCAGGGTGCATCGGCTAATGCCTTCACTTCCTTTACCAGAACAGCCTATCTATTCTCCAGTACATCAAATGTCGAAAAAAATCTGGAAACATTGATGGACTTTGTTCAGAGTCCATACTTTACGGAAAAAACAGTGGAGAAGGAAAAGGGGATCATCGGACAGGAAATCACCATGTATGAGGATAACGCAGACTGGCGTGCTTACTTCGGCTTGATAGAAAGCATGTTTCATCATCATCCAGTGAAGATTGACATTGCCGGTACAAAGGAATCCATTGCAAAAATCACGAAGGATTTGCTGTATACATGCTATGAAACGTTCTATCATCCAAGTAATATGCTGTTATTTGTTGTCGGACCAATGGATACGGAAAAAATGATGCAATTTATAAAAGAAAATCAAAGCAAGAAAACATTCAAGGAGCCAAAGGAGATAAAAAGGCATTTTGAAGAGGAACCGACCACCGTACACGAGGCGAAGAAAGTGCTGAAGATGAATGTTCATACCTCAAAAAGCTTGCTTGGAGTCAAAGAGTCGACTCCCGACAAACAAGGTAAAGAGCTTCTGAAGCACGAACTAACTGTCAATGTGCTATTGGATCTTCTTTTTGGAAAAAGTTCCGATCACTATCAAAAGCTTTACGACGACGGTCTTATCGACGAAACGTTCGCCTATGACTATACAGGAGAAAATGGATTTGGTTTTGCCATGCTTGGCGGAGATACAGCCCATCCGGATAAGCTTGCTGAAAAGCTGAAAGAGATTCTGCTATCCCTGGATCCTTCCACCATTAAAGAGGATGAATTGGAACGGATAAAGAAAAAGAAAATTGGATCCTTCCTGCGGGCATTAAATTCACCAGAGTTCATTGCCAACCAGTTCACAAGGTATGCATTCAATGAAATGGATCTATTCGAGGTAATCCCTCAGTTGGAAAAAATCACATTACAGGATCTCTCTGACGTGGCGAAAGCCCTAATTAAAGAGGAGGCTTTCACCGTTTGTCAGGTAGTACCGAAATAAAACCGGTCGACTCAACTGTGCGAAAGTATAGTTGAGTCGACTTCTTTCCTTTTATCGAATATTAAGTTATGAAGGTGAATCTATTGCAAAAAAGAGCATTGATTATTGGGGCAAGCGGGGATATTGGTAAAGCGATTGCTGAAAATCTTTTGGAAGAAGGGTATTTTACCTATCTTCATTATAATCGGGATCGGTGCGCGGTGGACGAAATGGGAAGTAAATTTGGGAATGATCGATTTATTGCCATACAAGCCGATTTGGCAAGTATGGATGGAGCGGGTCTCTTAAAGAATGAAATAGCCGACAAGCTGGATTGCATCATTTATAATGCTGGATCAGCCTTTTACGGACTTATGACAGATATTGATGAAGCGACAAAAATCAATATGATACAACTTAACATAACATCGTTATATTCGACTATCCAGTTGTTCCTTCCTGATATGATCAGCAAAAAGGCAGGTAACATAGTTGTCATCTCTTCCATCTGGGGTGAAATTGGAGCGTCATGCGAAGTGCTGTATTCCATGACCAAAGGCGCTCAAAATTCCTTTGTCATGGCATTGGCCAAAGAAGTTGGTTTGAGCGGAATCCGAGTAAATGCCATTGCACCTGGTGCAGTAAATACAAAGATGCTACACCATTTTTCTAAAGAGGAAAAAGATGCAATAGCAGAAGAAATTCCGATTGGCAGACTGGCCGATCCTTCTGAAATCGCCGACACTGTTTCTTTCCTGGTTTCTGATAAAGCATCCTACATAACTGGGCAAATTTTAGGCGTTAATGGAGGATGGAATTAAGAATATGCATATTTTTTCTCCTGCAAGACATACTAACTCTTGAACATATGTGGAAGGAGGAGTTAATTATGTCAGTGTTGGATAATTGGGATCAATGGAAAGGGTTTTTAGGTGATCGCCTGAATCATGCAGAGCACGAAGGAATGGATCACGGTGCCATTTCACAGCTTGCATACGAAATCGGAGACTACCTTGCCCAAGAAGTAGAAGCAAAAAATCCACAGGAACGCGTATTGGCAGACCTTTGGAAAGTGGCAAGCCCGGAAGAGCAGCATGCTATTGCTAACATGATGGTTAAGCTTGTTCAAAATGACGGTTCACACTAAGAGAGGCTAAATCCTCTCTTTTTTTTTGCACTTTTCTTATACTTTATTTTTCAAATTTTTATTCATTATTCAGGAATTGCTTTCTAATTTACTTATTATTAGCTATTATAGAAGTTACAATGGTGAACGAAACGTTTTGATGGACGGGAGTGGTTTGATGGAGAAAAAAGAGTGGTATTTAGAATATCAAATACATATTAACAGGCCGGGCCTTCTTGGAGATATAGCGTCTTTACTCGGAATGCTCTCCATAAATATCGTAACAATCAATGGAGTGGATGACTCTAGACGAGGAATGCTATTGTTAAGTGATACAAATGAGCAAATAGTCCGTCTTGAATCTATCCTGAATACAATGGATAATATAACAGTAACAAAGCTTCGAGAGCCAAAACTTCGTGATCGTCTGGCTGTTAGACATGGAAGATACATACAACGAGATGCAGACGACAAAAAAACTTTCCGTTTTGTAAGGGAAGACTTGGGCTTACTAGTTGACTTTTTAGCAGAGCTGTTCAAGCAGGAAGGCCATAAACTGATTGGAATCAGGGGGATGCCAAGGGTAGGGAAAACCGAATCCATCGTTGCCTCAAGTGTTTGTGCGAATAAACGATGGCTATTTGTTTCCAGCACCCTGCTGAAACAAACGATTCGCAGTCAATTGATTGAAGATGAATATAGTGAGGATAACCTCTTTATTATTGATGGAATTGTTTCTACGAAAAGAGCAAATGAAAAGCATTGGCAGCTGATACGGGAAATTATGAGATTATCTGCTGTGAAAGTGGTTGAACATCCTGATGTTTTCGTGCAAAATACAGAATATAAACTTGATGATTTTGATTATATTATTGAATTGAGAAATTCGGAGGACGAAGAAATAACTTACGAAGTTGTGCAATCCAATAATATGTTCGAAGATAATCCTTTTGGAGGCTTTGATTTTTAATAATGTTGGAAGGTGTTAGGTAGTGACAGAACTCGGAAACAGACTGAAGCAGGAACGTGAAGCAAAAAAGATGTCCCTAGAGGATCTACAAACGACAACAAAGATTCAAAAGAGGTACTTGATAGGTGTGGAAGAAGGTAACTATTCCATTATGCCTGGACAATTCTATGCCCGTGCATTCATCAAACAGTATGCAGAGGCGGTTGGCCTCGATCCGGAAGAAATATTTGAAGAATACAAAAATGATATACCTGTAAATGAGAAAGAGGATTTACCACAGCTTTCCCGTGTGAAAACGCGAAAACAAGTGCCTGCAAAAAGCACCAAGTCCTGGAAGTTCCTGCCTATTCTTTTTACAATTTTAGCAATTGTAGCAATATGCGCCATTGTTTATACGGTCGTCATCAGCCTGTCAGGTGGAGAAGGAAATGATGCAGATCAAGCTGCACAAGATACGCAGCCTGCAGAAATAGATGCTCCGAATCAAGATGCCCAGCCTGAAGAAGAGGAAACGGCTCCTGTTGAGGAAGAGAAGGAGCCTGCGGAAGAAGAGAAACCGGCTGAAGAGGAAACTCCAGCCGCTGGAACCTTGAAGGAGATAGAAAAAAGCGGCTCAAATGCTACCTTGGAATTGAGTGGTACGGATCAATTTCTTGTGGAACTAACATCTCCGGGTGAAACATGGATTGAAATTGATAATGAAAAAGGTAAAAATTTTCTTTATGGTCTGGTGAAAAAAGAAGACGAGGCCAAAAAAATTGATTTGTCAAATGAAACAGAAGTTAGTTTTAAAGTAGGTAGGACTTTTGAGACAGATATAAAGATTAATGGAGAGCCATTCGTGTTTCCATTTCCGACAGATCAGAAAACTACACAGACATTCACTATTAAATTTGTAAAGAATGGAGAACAATAAAGTCATCGGCATGATGGCTTTTTTTGTACACATTAATCTCATATGATTAGACAAACAACCCATATTTATGTATATTGGAAAAGCAATATTGAATGTTGGAGGAATGAATGTGAACTTACCTAATAAAATTACCGTTTCAAGAATTGTGTTAATTCCAGTATTCATGGTATTAATGCTTGCGCCTTTAGATTTAGGAGAACTGGCAATCGGACAAGAAACCATTCCCTATGCACATCTATTCGGAGCCCTCATATTTATCATTGCCTCCGTTACTGATTGGGTGGATGGTTATTATGCAAGGAAGCTTAACCTTGTGACCAATCTAGGGAAATTCCTGGATCCTTTAGCAGATAAGCTACTAGTTTCCGCAGCTTTAATAGCGCTGGTGGAACTTCAGATGGCTCCGGCCTGGATCGTCATCCTGATCATCAGCAGGGAGTTTGCAGTAACAGGTCTCCGCCTTGTGTTGGCAGGTGAAGGGGAAGTTGTCGCAGCAAACATGCTGGGGAAGGTCAAAACATGGGCACAGATTATTGCAGTTTCCGCATTATTATTACATAATATACCTTTTGAATTGATTTCCGTACCTTTTGATACGATCGCACTTTGGGTTGCGCTTATTTTTACCCTTGTATCGGGGTGGGACTATTTCTATAAAAATAAAGATGCTATTCTTCGGTCAAAATAAAAGCTTCAATTAGAAAAAAGGGAGAGAAATATATGTTTAGGAGTGCAGAAATAATTGCTGTAGGTTCTGAGCTGCTTCTGGGGCAGATATGCAACACGAACGCACAATTTCTTTCCAAGCAGTTGGCGGAACTTGGAATCAATGTTTATTTTCATACTGTAGTCGGGGACAATCCTGATAGACTGACCACAGCTATACATACCGCAAAAAAGCGGGCCGACCTTCTCATTTTCACTGGAGGACTCGGACCAACCAAGGACGACCTGACCAAGGAAACGATATCGAAGGTTCTACAAAAGAACCTTGTAATGGACAATGAGGCATTAACGAATATTGAAGCCTACTATCAAAAAACAAAAAGAACGATGAGTGAGAACAATAAAAAACAGGCTATCGTTCTAGAGGGTTCTACAGTGTTACCGAACGATTACGGAATGGCACCAGGCATGGCTCTTACCGGCCAGAATCACAGTTATATGCTCCTGCCTGGTCCTCCAAAAGAGCTGCAGCCTATGTTCCTGAACTACGGAAGGGAATTTATCCTCTCCAAGCTTGGTGTGAAGGAACAGATAGTTTCAAAGGTTCTGCGCTTTTTTGGAATTGGGGAATCACAGCTTGAAACAGATATCGACGATTTGATTGAGCAACAGACAAATCCTACTATTGCGCCTTTGGCAGGCGACCACGAAGTAACCTTGCGATTGACGGCGAAGCACCATTCGGAAGAAGAAGCGAATAGGTTGATCAGCGTTACGGAAAAACTTATTCAAGCCAGAGTGGGCGAGCACTTTTATGGTTACGACGAAGATACCATTTTTTCTGTCCTTTTCGGGAAAATACAGCATTCCCACTATACACTCAGCAGTGCTGAGAGTTTGACGGGAGGACTGTTCTCTGAAAAGATGACAGCCTTTACTGGGGCCTCCGAGGTGATAGAGGGAGGTATCGTTTGCTATACCAACGATATCAAACATAAAGTATTAGGTGTGTCTGAACAAACACTGGAACAGTATGGTGCTGTAAGTGAAGAATGTGCTGCAGAAATGGCTGAACAGGTGAAAAAACTATTTAAGACAGATATTGGTGTCAGTTTCACCGGAGTTGCAGGACCAGGTATGATGGAAGGGAAGCCGGTAGGTACCGTATTTATTGGTTTGGCCCTTCCTGATGGCAGAACTATGGTTCATTCTATCAGGCTGGCTGGTGGAAGGGACTCCATCAGGCAAAGAACAGTGAAATATGGTTGTCATTTCCTGTTAAAGGAGTTATTCAAGAGCAGCTGATACCCTCAGCTGCTTTTGTTTTAGGAAGTAAATGAAAACCGAAAAAAGTTTTTTGAGTCGGCTTGTCCGCATAAAAGGGCCAATTAGCTATAAGGAAATGTCTTTTTTGTTCTATTTTCAATAATAAAAAAACCGAATGGATGTTCGTTTTTTAGTTGCCAAACACACTGAAAAGAGGTATAGTTAGATTAGTTAATAGATATAGATTATCAAGTTTCATAGATATAAAGGAGGAAATTGTGTGAGTGATCGTAAAGCGGCCTTAGATATGGCATTAAAACAAATAGAAAAGCAGTTCGGTAAAGGTTCCATCATGAAATTAGGGGAACAGGCCGAGCGTAAAATCTCCACAATGCCAAGTGGTTCCCTGGCATTGGATGTAGCATTGGGTGCCGGCGGATATCCGCGAGGAAGAGTAGTGGAAATCTATGGCCCGGAATCTTCAGGTAAAACAACGGTTGCACTTCATGCAATCGCTGAGGTACAGCAGCAGGGTGGACAAGCAGCATTTATCGATGCCGAGCATGCACTTGATCCTGTATATGCACAAAAATTGGGTGTGAATATAGACGAATTGCTTCTATCCCAGCCGGATACTGGGGAACAGGCCCTTGAAATTGCAGAGGCACTTGTAAGAAGTGGTGCTGTTGATATCATTGTAGTCGATTCTGTTGCAGCGCTAGTTCCAAAAGCGGAAATTGAAGGGGAAATGGGAGACTCCCATGTAGGTCTTCAGGCCCGTCTTATGTCCCAAGCACTTCGTAAGCTTTCCGGTGCAATCAATAAATCCAAAACCATTGCGATCTTCATCAACCAGATCCGTGAAAAAGTCGGTGTCATGTTCGGTAACCCTGAGACTACACCAGGCGGGCGTGCGCTTAAATTCTATTCTTCCGTACGTCTAGAGGTTCGTCGTGCTGAACAGTTGAAGCAAGGTCATGAAATTGTCGGGAATAAAACGAAAATTAAAGTAGTGAAAAATAAAATTGCCCCTCCATTCAAAGTAGCGGAAGTGGATATCATGTATGGAGAGGGAATCTCCAGAGAGGGAGAAGTCATTGACATGGGCTCTGACCTGGATATCGTACAAAAAAGCGGATCATGGTATTCCTATAATGAGGAAAGATTAGGCCAAGGCCGTGAGAATGCCAAGCAGTTCCTGAAGGAAAACAAGGAAGTGCGTCAAGAAATCTATCAACTAATCCGTGATCACCATGGTCTTGATAAAGAGTTGTCGGCTCCTCCGGAGGAAAATGACCAAGAGGAACTTCTTGATTTTTAATTTCCGATTAGTTAAGTGCTTGTATCGATTTTTCTGGCACAGTACCTGTCTGCACAGTGGTACTGTGCCGCTGGAGAGTCGGTACGGCCCTTTTTTTGTAGGCCGAAAACCATGCAGTTATACCTACTTTGAGTGTTTGAAATAGGATTAGTTTACCAAAAAGGTAAAATGCTTGATAGGACAGGCTTGACAATAAATTTTCACAGATTTACAATTAGTATGTATAATTTACATTTTGTTAGAATTTTAGAGCTATAAAAAAGCTAAAAAAGCCTTTGAGCTGTATGTTGACACACATTGTAACAATGTACATGCCGACAATGAAATCTAGCAAGAAAAAAGTTCATAGCAAGAGGAGGTGTAATAATGGAAACTGTAACAATCATCTCCGCTTTGCTTGCCTTATTCGTCGGTGTAGTTGTTGGCTTTTATGTTCGTAAATCTATTGCTGAGCAAAAGATTTTAGGCGCTAAGAGTGCAGCTGAACAGATTGTGGAAGAATCGAAACGTGAAGCTGAATCACTTAAGAAAGAAGCACTATTAGAAGCTAAGGACGAAATTCACAAACTTCGCACAGAAGCTGAACGTGAAATTCGTGACCGTAGAAACGAACTGCAAAAACAAGAAAATCGTTTAATGCAAAAAGAAGAGAATCTAGATCGAAAAGATGAATCGCTTGATAAACGTGAAGTAGCTTTGGAAAGGCGTGAAGATTCTTTAAACGATAGACAACAGCATATTGAAGAATTAGAAAGCAAAGTGGATCAATTAGTGCGTAAACAGCAGGAAGAGCTAGAACGCATTTCGGCTTTGACACGAGATGAGGCTAAAAACATCATCATTGACCGTGTTGAAAACGAACTATCCCATGATATTGCTCTGATGGTGAAGGAAAGCGAAAACAGAGCAAAAGAAGATGCGGATAAGAAGGCAAGAGAAATTCTTTCTTTAGCTGTCCAACGTTGCGCAGCGGATCATGTTGCAGAAACGACAGTATCCGTTGTTAACTTACCTAATGATGAGATGAAAGGTCGAATCATTGGTCGTGAAGGACGTAATATCCGTACTCTTGAAACATTGACTGGAATCGACTTGATCATCGATGACACACCAGAAGCTGTAATATTATCTGGTTTTGATCCGATCCGTCGTGAAACAGCACGTATTGCCCTTGATAAGCTAGTACAGGATGGGCGTATCCACCCTGCGCGTATTGAAGAAATGGTTGAAAAATCAAGACGTGAAGTGGATGAATACATCCGTGAAATGGGTGAGCAGACTACATTTGAAGTCGGCGTCCATGGATTACACCCTGATTTGATTAAAATCCTGGGTCGATTGAAATTCCGTACAAGTTATGGACAGAACGTTCTGAAACATTCGATGGAAGTGGCCTTCTTATCCGGTCTAATGGCAGCTGAGCTTGGCGAGGATGAAACATTGGCTCGTCGTGCAGGATTGCTGCATGATATCGGGAAAGCGGTTGACCATGAAGTCGAAGGTAGTCACGTGGAAATCGGCGTAGAATTAGCTACGAAGTATAAGGAGCATCCTGTTGTTATCAACAGTATCGCTTCCCACCACGGAGATACGGAACCGACTTCCATCATTGCGGTACTTGTGGCAGCAGCCGATGCCTTATCAGCTGCAAGACCGGGAGCACGCAGTGAAACACTCGAAAACTATATCCGTCGTTTAGAGAAACTGGAAGAGATTTCAGAATCCTACGAAGGTGTTGAGAAATCCTTTGCTATCCAAGCAGGTCGTGAAGTGCGTATCATGGTTAAACCTGATACGATCGATGATCTGGAAGCGCATCGTCTTGCAAGAGACATCAGAAAACGCATTGAAGAAGAACTGGATTATCCAGGACATATCAAGGTAACGGTGATTCGTGAAACAAGAGCCGTAGAATACGCAAAGTAAAGTGGTGCTCGCACCACTTTTTTTGTTTGTCTTTAAAGTGGTTTGCCTATCAACGAAAGGTATGGGAAACTATTACTAACAAGAAATATAGAAGGGAATCGATTAATCTTGAGAATTTTATTTGTCGGAGACGTTGTGGGTTCTCCCGGTAGAGATATGGTCAAAGAATATTTGCCAAAATTAAAAAGTAAGTTCCAACCTGCGGTCACCATTGTCAATGGAGAGAATGCAGCAGGAGGAAAAGGAATCACAGAAAAAATTTATCAAGGATTTTTATCTGCTGGAGCAAATCTGGTGACGCTCGGGAATCATACGTGGGATAACCGTGAAATTTTTGAGTTTATAGATAGTGCAAAATTTATGATACGCCCTGCCAATTTTCCAAGTGAGACACCTGGGAAGGGCATTGCATATATCCCTTTTCACGGGAAGGAGCTTGCCGTAATCAATTTACAGGGAAGAACTTTTTTGCCTCCTATTGACTGTCCTTTCAAAAAAGCTGATGAGCTAGTAGAGGAGGCGAGAAAGCGGACGCCATTTATATTTGTCGATTTTCACGCAGAAGCGACCAGTGAAAAGCAGGCGATTGCCTGGTATTTGGATGGGCGCGTAACAGGAGTCGTCGGAACGCATACCCATGTTCAAACAAACGACTATCGGGTATTGCCTGAAGGAACTGCTTATATTACCGATGTAGGGATGACAGGACCCTATGACGGTATATTAGGGGTTGAGCGGGATGCCGTATTGAAACGGTTTATGACGTCTCTTCCAGTTCGTTTTGAGGTGACGGAAGGAAGAACGCAGCTTAATGCTGTCATCCTCGATGTAGATATGAAAACAGGTAAGGCGAAGTCCATCAAACCACTGATCATTAATGAGGATCATCCGTTTTTTGATTGATTATCTGTTTTTTTGAATATTAAGATATCTTTAGTGATACAAGTTGGAATACATCTGGCTTCTCCCGAATATAGTAGGAATGAAATTATTAACAATTCATTCATCTATGGACCTTTCACCATATACTGTAAATGTTAAGGAGGAGCTAGAAATGGAAATATTAAAGGTTTCAGCCAAATCTAACCCAAATTCGGTAGCAGGGGCTTTAGCAGGAGTGTTAAGGGAACGAGGGAATGCAGAAATACAGGCAATCGGGGCTGGGGCACTGAACCAAGCTGTAAAAGCTGTAGCGATTGCCAGAGGCTTTGTCGCTCCTAGTGGAGTGGACTTGATATGTATTCCTGCTTTTACCGATATATTAATTGACGGTGAGGAACGAACTGCAATAAAATTGATTGTAGAACCTAGATAGATAAAAATCAGAAGAATAGTATAAAAAAAGCCTGTTTGCAATTAGATGCAGACGGGCTTGTTTTTTATAAGTGGGTCAAAAATAACTGTAAAAAGGTGGAAGAATCTAATGCGGATTTTTGATGCTCATTGTGATACCATATTCAGAATGTGGGAAGAACCTCATCTATCCTTCAAAGATAGTACAGACCTTCATGTTACATGGGATGGTCTAAAGAAAGCGGATGCAAGCGTACAATGCTTTGCTATTTACATACCGGAAATGGTAAGAGCGGAATCCAAGTTCGATGTAGCATTGGAAATGATCGATATTTTTTATAGAGATATCCTGCAGCGATTTCCAAAAATGAAGCTTGTTACCTCAAAGAGGGATATGCTGCATTTGAAGGAAGATGAGGTAGGTGCCGTTTTGACATTGGAAGGCTGTGATGCGATTGGCAACAGTTTGGAACGATTAAGGACCCTATTCCGACTAGGAGTTTCTTCTGTCGGTCTGACATGGAATTATGCCAACACAGTTGCGGATGGAATTCTTGAGGAGAGGGGGGCAGGACTGTCATCGTTCGGTAAGCAGGTTGTACTGGAGAACAACGACCACTTTATCTGGACGGATGTTTCCCATTTATCCGAAAAGGGATTCTGGGAAGTGCTGGATATAGGTCGATATGTGATCGCATCGCATTCCAATTGTAAAAAGATCTGTCCAAATCCAAGGAATTTGTCAGATGCACAAATAAAAGCGCTGATTGAAAAAGATGCTGTCATAGGCGTAACTTTTGTTCCACAATTCCTCTCCAATAATCCTGAATGTAACATTTCTGATGTGATACGTCATTTAGATCATATTTGTTCTCTTGGCGGTATCAATCATATAGGGTTAGGGTCGGATTTTGACGGAATCACAAAAACAGTCAGTGGATTATCCAGATACGAAGATTACTCAAGTCTGGTGAATACGTTATTAAAATACTATTCTAATACTGAGGTGGAAGGCTTTCTTTATGGGAATTTCTTTAAAAGATTCCCTAAATGATTAGTAAAAAGCACCGATGAATGCGTTTTCATATTTTACTAATAAAATTTTCAAATTTTTTGAAAGAAATTGAATCAAACGCTTGTATTTTTAAAAAAATAGGTCTACAATGAAAGCGTTTAGTACATATTTTACCTGATTTTATAGTAGTTTCTATTCCATATTTCCTTATTAAATAAGTAATCTAATCGGAATAGTGTTACAATTGAATTCGTATGATAAATTCTGACAATGAAGGTAATTAAAGGGGTGTAAGGCACATGATCAATCAACTTTCATGGAAAGTTGGAGGGCAACAAGGAGAAGGTATCGAAAGTACTGGTGAAATTTTCTCCATCGCATTAAATCGTTTAGGATATTACTTATATGGCTATCGCCATTTCTCTTCTCGTATTAAAGGTGGACATACTAACAATAAAATCCGCGTTAGTACAACCCAGGTCCGTTCCATTTCTGATGATCTTGATATATTAGTAGCATTTGACCAGGAAACAATCGATGTAAATTACCATGAATTACGCCAAGGCGGAGTGGTTATCGCCGATGCGAAATTCAAGCCAAGTATTCCTGAAGATGGAAAAGCAACATTGTATGCTGTACCATTCACAGAAATCGCTACAGAACTTGGTACTTCTTTAATGAAGAACATGGTTGCCGTTGGGGCATCCAGTGCCATTCTTGATTTGGATGCAGAATCATTCCGTGAAGTGGTACAGGAGATTTTCGGAAGAAAAGGCGAATCCATTGTGGAAAAGAACATGGAAGCGATCCGTGCGGGTGTTGCATTTGTGAAGGAACAAGCAGAAAATGTCCAGACGATGCAGTTGGAAAAAGCCGATGGCAAAAAGCGCCTGTTTATGATCGGAAATGACGCAATCGCAATGGGTGCTGTTGCTGCAGGTTCACGTTTTATGCCTGCTTATCCTATCACTCCGGCATCTGAGATCATGGAATACTTGATTAAAAAGCTCCCTAAATTCGGTGGAACAGTTATCCAGACAGAAGACGAAATTGCAGCATGTACAATGGCAATCGGTGCTAACTACGCTGGGGTACGTACGCTGACAGCTTCTGCAGGTCCTGGTCTGTCCTTGATGATGGAAGCGATTGGTCTTTCAGGTATGACAGAAACTCCGCTTGTTGTCGTCGACACGCAGCGTGGTGGACCAAGTACAGGTCTTCCAACTAAAATCGAGCAATCTGATCTTATGGCGATGATCTATGGCACACATGGTGAAATCCCTAAGGTTGTTATGGCTCCAAGTACTGTTCAGGAAGCATTCTACGATACAGTGGAAGCATTCAATATTGCGGAAGAATATCAAGTGCCGGTTATTCTATTGACAGACCTGCAATTATCATTGGGCAAGCAGTCGGTTGAGCCTCTTGCATTTGATAAGGTAGAAATCCGCCGCGGTAAACTAGATATTAATGCAGAAATTCCGGATACAGATGACAAGAGCTACTTTAAGCGCTATGAGGTAACAGAAGACGGGGTATCCCCACGTGTGATTCCTGGTATGAAGAACGGAATTCACCATGTAACCGGTGTTGAGCACGAAGAAACAGGTAAACCTTCTGAGGTTGCGGCTAACCGTCAAGCTCAAATGGACAAGCGTCTTCGTAAATTGAACAACTTGAAGTTCAACAACCCTGTTCATGTTAATGCGAAGCATGAAGATCCGGATGTATTGCTTGTAGGATTCAACTCTACAAGAGGGACAATCGAAGAAGCAATGGAACGTCTAGAATTAGAAGGCATCAAAGCAAACCATGCGCAAATCCGACTGATTCACCCATTCCCGACAGAGGAAGTTATGCCATTGGTTAAAGCGGCGAAAAAAGTAATTGTTGTGGAATACAACGCTACAGGTCAGTTGGCCAGCATCCTGAAAATGAATGTCGGTCATGCTGAAAAAATCCGTAGCCTCTTGAAGTACGATGGAGATCCATTCCTACCGAAAGAAATCCACACAAAATGCAAGGAGCTGTTATAAGATGGCAACGTTTAAAGACTTTCGTAATAATGTAAAACCTAACTGGTGCCCAGGCTGTGGAGATTTTTCTGTGCAGGCTGCCATCCAACGTGCAGCTGCTAACGTTGGACTTGAGCCAGAAAACCTTGCTGTAGTATCAGGTATCGGCTGTTCCGGCCGTATTTCCGGCTACATCAATTCATATGGTTTCCACGGGATCCATGGTCGTTCCCTTCCGATTGCACAAGGTGTGAAAATGGCCAATAAAGATTTGACGGTTATCGCATCAGGTGGAGATGGAGATGGATTTGCCATCGGACTAGGTCATACCATCCATGCAATTCGCCGTAATATAGATGTTACTTACATTGTAATGGACAACCAAATTTACGGATTAACTAAAGGTCAAACTTCCCCTCGTAGTGAAGTAGGTTTCAAAACGAAATCCACTCCACAAGGGTCAATAGAGTCCTCTTTATCTGTAATGGAAATGGCATTGACTGCCGGTGCAACATTTGTTGCCCAAAGTTTCTCTACAGACCTGAAGGATTTAACTTCTTTGATCGAACAGGGTATCAATCATAAAGGATTCTCCCTGATCAATGTATTCAGTCCATGTGTTACCTATAACAAGGTCAACACGTATGATTGGTTCAAAGAGAATCTGACTAAACTGAGCGATATCGAAGGCTACGATGCGCACAATAAAGTATCTGCTATGCAAACACTTATGGAGCACAATGGTCTTGTTACAGGTCTTATCTACCAGAACAAAGAACAGAAATCCTATCAGGAATTAGTGCACAACTACAGTGAAGAGCCACTGGCAAAAGCCGATCTTCAACTGGATGAAGCACAGTTCAATGAGCTAGTGAAAGAGTTCATGTAATACAATCAAAAGTGCCCGGACAATCGTCCGGGTTCTTTTTTGTTTATTGTAAAGCAAAATAGGATGAATGTTTCTTCGTTGTTATTGTACTGAAGTATTTGAAGCAAAATTTATATTCTGCTCGCCCCCTGTTTGTTGGAGCGCAAGGGGTGAGACTCCTCGAAAATGCAAGCATTTTCTTCGTGCGATGTTTCGCTGCCGAAGACTTCCTTGTCCTGCGGAAGCAGCGTGTTGAGGGAGACCCCGCAGGCGCAAAAGCGCCGAGGAGGCTCCCGGACCGCCCGCGGAAAGCGCAGCCTAGTGCGGAAATCAACAGCGGTGTTTAACACAGTCTTTAAATTAAATGAAAGCGCTTAACTGCGCGCAGAAAAATTTTTTCGTGATTTTCCCCAACGTAATCACTTGTACACATCCAGTGGACACTACTGTTTACTCAAAACTTCATAGATGATACACTGTTAGTAGAAATCAAGAATTATAGACTTATTTATTGAGGGAGTGTTCTCTGTGAATGGAAAAATGAAAGCAATCGTGAAGCATCATCGTGGATATGGTGCCGAACTTCAGATGGTTGATATACCACAAATCAAAGAAGATGAAGTACTGATAAAAGTGAAAGCGACATCTATCTGCGGGACAGATGTTCATATATATACATGGGATGAATGGTCCGAGAGCCGAGTGAATCCTCCATATGTGTTTGGTCATGAATTTGCCGGCGAAATCGTAGAGGTTGGAAGCAAAGTAACTAATGTAGCATTGGGAGACCAGGTTTCAGCGGAAACACATATTGTATGTTATGAGTGTCCACAATGTTTAACTGGGGACTACCATATTTGTAAGAACACGAAAATCATCGGGGTGGATACACATGGCTGTTTTGCTGAGTATGTAGCACTTCCGGCGGTTAATGTATGGAAAAATCCGAAAGATATGCCTTACGATGTTGCTTCTGTGCAGGAGCCAATGGGGAATGCTGTTCACACTGTTCTTGCCGGTGATGTTGCAGGGAAAACGGTAGCGGTAATCGGATGTGGCCCTATCGGAATCATGGCAGTTGGCGTAGCAAAAGCTGCAGGTGCTTCTCAGGTCATCGCAATAGACCTGAATGAATATCGTTTGGACCTAGCAACCAAAATGGGAGCGACAACTGTCATCAATGCAAAAGAGAATAATCCGGTAGATCTTGTAATGGAGCTGACCGATGGTAATGGTGTGGATGTCATTTGTGAAATGTCCGGTCATCCGATAGCTATGAACCAAGGATTCAAAATGGTGACAAACGGCGGCCGAGTTTCCATTCTTAGCTTACCAGTCCGTCCTGTGGAGCTTGATATTACCAATGATATCGTATTTAAAGGTGTGACGGTCCAAGGGATTACGGGCCGGAAAATGTATACAACATGGCAGCAGGTTTCAAGACTTCTTAAATCTGGCCAAGTAGATGTAAAACCGATGATTACACATCATTTCCCACTCGAGGACTTTGAAAAAGGGTTTGATTTAATGATTTCAGGTCAATGTGGTAAAGTAGTGTTACAACCTTAATTTTAATATAAAAGTGAACATCTATTTTCAGGAGGGGTTATAATGAAAGGGTTTGAATACCTGCAGGAAGAATTAGATCAAATGAAGGAACAGGGCACATTTAGAAAACTGGTTCCTCTAGAATCCGATCAAGGATCCAAAGTGGTAATAAACGGTAAGGAAGTTATTCAATTATCTTCCAATAACTACTTAGGACTTACCTCTCATCCTCGCCTTAGAAAAGCTGCGCTTGAAGCAGTTGAAAAGTACGGTGCAGGAACAGGTTCCGTACGTACTATCGCGGGAACTTTCACCATGCATGAAGAGCTTGAGGAAAAGCTCGCAAAGTTCAAGCACACAGAGGCAGCGCTCGTATTCCAATCAGGTTTTACAACAAACCAGGGAGTTTTGTCCGCCATTCTGTCACCTGAGGATGTTGTTATCTCAGATGCACTTAACCATGCATCCATCATTGATGGTATCCGTCTGACAAAGTCAGCCCGTAAAGTATACAAGCATGTTGATATGGAAGACTTGGAGCGTGCACTGAAGGAATCAGCGGACTTCCGTAAACGCCTCATCGTAACAGATGGTGTATTCTCCATGGATGGCAACATTGCTCCACTGGATAAAATTGTCGAGCTTGCAGAAAAGTATGATGCACTTGTCATGGTTGATGATGCACATGCCTCAGGAGTACTTGGTGAAAATGGCCGCGGCACAGTGAACCATTTCGGGTTGGACGGAAGAGTTCATATCCAAGTCGGGACATTGAGTAAAGCTGTTGGTGTACTTGGAGGATATGTAGCGAGTACGCGTTCTTTGATTGACTATCTAATCCATAAAGGCAGACCATTCCTATTCAGTACATCCCATCCACCTGCAGTTACGGCTGCATGTGATGAGGCGATCCAGGTTCTTTTGGAGGAGCCGGAACTGATTGAAAAACTATGGGACAATGCGAAGTTTTTCAAAGATGGATTAGCAAAGCTTGGCTTCGATACTGGAAACAGCCAAACTCCAGTTACACCGGTTATTGTTGGAGATGAAGCATTATCTCACAAATTCTCCGATAAACTATTGGAGTACGGCGTTTTCGCTCAAGGTATCGCATTCCCGACTGTTGCAAAAGGGTTGGCGCGTGTCCGTACCATCGTTACAGCACAGCACACAAAAGAAGAACTACAAGAGGCTTTGGATATTTTTGAAAAGGCCGGCAAAGAGCTAGGGATTATTTCATAAAAAACAACAAGAGAAGAGACACCACTAAAAGCGTGTCTCTTCTTTATCTATGAATATGAACATTTTCCTACAGCTTAGGTATTTATATTGTTTAGAACTGGATAAAATTATATACTATGTTAATGTGTAGAGTTTTAGAGACTCTATGGGAAGGAGTCATCTTAATGAATGAAAAGCAAAGAGTAGAATCACAGCAAGTGGTCGCTGGATATCCATCGGACAAAAAATCCGCTAAAGATTTCAGCAAGTACTTTGAAACCGTGTATGTTCCACCATCCTTGAAGGATGCAAAAAAGCGCGGAAAAGAAGAAGTGAACTATCATAATGACTTTCATATTTCAGAAGAATTTCAAGGATTGGGTAACGGTAAGAAATTCTATATTCGCACATATGGCTGTCAGATGAACGAGCATGACACAGAAGTAATGGCTGGTATTTTTCTAGGTTTGGGCTATGCACCAACAGATACAGTAAATGATGCAGATGTCATCCTATTGAATACCTGTGCAATCAGGGAAAATGCCGAAAATAAGGTGTTCGGTGAATTGGGGCATTTGAAAACCTTGAAAAAACACCGTCCCAACCTATTGATTGGTGTTTGCGGCTGTATGTCCCAAGAGGAATCAGTAGTTAATAAGATTTTGAAAACCTACAATCAGGTGGATATGATTTTCGGTACACATAACATCCACCGTCTTCCTAACATACTCAAAGAGGCTTACATGTCTAAGGAAATGGTTGTCGAAGTTTGGTCCAAAGAGGGCGATGTGATCGAGAATCTTCCTAAGGTCCGTAAAGGTGAGATCAAAGCCTGGGTAAATATCATGTACGGCTGTGATAAATTCTGTACGTATTGCATTGTGCCTTACACACGCGGGAAAGAACGCAGCCGACGTCCTCTGGATATCATCCAGGAAGTTCGTCATCTTGCAGCACAAGGCTATCAGGAAATCACCCTTCTTGGACAAAATGTTAATGCATATGGAAAAGACTTTGAGGATATGACTTATGGACTTGGAGATCTGATGGACGAAATAAGAAAGATAGATATCCCGAGAATCCGATTTACAACCAGTCATCCAAGGGATTTCGACGATAGATTGATTGAGGTTCTGGCAAAAGGCGGAAACCTCCTTGACCATATTCATCTTCCTGTACAATCGGGCAGTTCCGAGGTGTTGAAGATGATGGCACGAAAGTATGATAGAGAGCGCTACCTGGAGCTTGTTGGCAAGATTAAAGCGGCAATGCCCAACGCTTCTCTGACTACTGATATTATCGTAGGATTTCCAAATGAAACGGAAGAGCAGTTTGAAGAAACGCTTTCCCTTTATCGTGAAGTCGAATTTGACACAGCATATACTTTCATCTATTCCCCTCGTGAAGGAACTCCTGCTGCCAAGATGGTGGACAACGTTCCATTGGAAGTGAAAAAAGAACGTCTTCAGCGCTTGAATGCCCTTGTAAACGAGATCTCAGCGAAAAAGCTGAAAGAGTATGAAGGACAAGTGGTGGAAGTGCTGGTAGAAGGGGAAAGCAAGAAGAACCCTGATGTATTGGCAGGCTATACAGAAAAAAGCAAATTGGTTAACTTCAGAGGACCAAAATCCGTTATCGGAAAGTTGATAAAAGTGAAGGTAACAAAAGCAAAAACCTGGACACTTGATGGTGAACTGGTAGAAGAAGCACTGGAGGTATAAGGATTATGACTAAGTATACAAAAACGGACATCATTGAAAGAGCAAAAGAATTGGCACAAATGATCGCGGAGACGGAAGAAGTGGATTACTTCAAACGTGCAGAAGCACAGATCAATGAAAACCAAAAAATCAAAGAGATGGTTGCAAGTGTAAAGAGCCTGCAAAAACAAGCGGTGAATTTCCAACACTACGGCAAGCAGGAAGCACTGAAGAAAACAGAAGAAAAGCTGGATAATCTGTTGAAAGAATTGGATGAGATTCCGATTGTCCAAGAATTCAAAAACTCCCAGCAAAGTGTTAACGATCTATTGCAATTAGTTTCATCTGCCATTTCCAATAAGGTGACAGACGAAATCGTCGTTTCAACAGGCGGCGATGTTCTACGTGGGGAAACTGGCTCCTATGTAAAGAACAGCCACGGCGGTTCTTGCAGTTAATTGAAAAGCAGCCAAACCAGTATAGAGAAGCAGCAAGGATAAGAGTCATATCCTTGCTGCTTCTTTTTTTAGAATTGAAAATGCGTCATAGGCTTAAAGCGAATTCGTAATATACATTTTATGGAGCGCAACCCTCCTCTTGAAAAATTCATAAAAAATAGGCACATATCTCGGAAAGCTTGCATACAATGAACTATACGTTAATGTGTTAGAAATTATAGGTTACGTTTTTTAATGCCATTAAAGCACAATAGTCATTTAACCCGCATAGGATGAAATGAAGATTGTCATGAGGAGGGTGTATGCTCGAATGTCTGAATACAGAGAAATTATCACAAGAGCAGTTACCGGTAAAGGTAGAAAATTTACGCAGTCTAAACATACGATTAGTCCCTCGCATCGTCCTACTAGTATTTTAGGATGCTGGGTCATTAACCATAAGTATGATGCGAAGAAAGTGGACGACACAGTTGAAGTGGCAGGTCATTATGATATCAACTGTTGGTTTTCCCATAGTGACAATACGAAAACGCAGGTTGTCACGGAAACTGTCTCCTATACGGATGTGGTGAAGCTCCGCTATAAGGATGACAACAGTATTGGCGATGAGCACGAAGTTGTAGCACGCGTACTGCAGCAGCCCAATTGCCTGGAGGCGAGCATTTCTGAGAATGGTGGAAAAGTGGAAGTGCAGGTGGAAAGAGAGTTCCTTGCTGAAATAATCGGTGAAACAAAAGTGGTTGTGGAGGTACATCCTGAAACTTCTACTGATGATTCGGACTGGGATGTAGAAGATGAGGATTTCGAAGATCTGAATCCTGACTTTATTGTAGACGGATACGAAGAGTAAGAAGATTACTAGGGAGGCCACTTCCTAGTTTTCTTTTGTTTTGGCATTATCTTAAAGCGGCCGAGCTAACATCATTCAACATTATCCAACATAACCAATTCCTCATAGCTATAAGCCCCATGTGAAATATGATATAATAAAACAGCAAAAACAATGGAGAATGGTTGGGGATAACATGGCTTCTTATACGCCTATGATACAGCAATATTTAAGAGTGAAGGCAGACTACCAAGATGCCTTTTTATTTTTTCGCCTTGGAGATTTTTATGAAATGTTTTTTGAGGATGCGGTTAAGGCATCCCAGGAGCTAGAGATTACATTAACGAGCCGTGATGGAGGATCCAAGGACCGGATTCCGATGTGCGGGGTTCCATATCATGCGGCTCCTAACTATATAGAACAATTAATAAACAAAGGATATAAAGTGGCGATTTGCGAGCAAGTCGAAGATCCGAAGCTTACAAAAGGTGTGGTGAAACGTGAAGTGGTCCAGCTTATCACACCTGGTACGGTTATGGAAGGTAAAGGTTTAACGGATAAGCAAAATAACTTCCTTACGACCCTATCTGACTTTGGTGACGAAACTTACGGATTGGCATTTGCAGATTTATCGACCGGGGAAATACATACGACCATTATGTCCGGGCCCGAACAGCAGCTGCTGAATGAGGTTTATTCAATTGGTGCGAAGGAAGTTGTGGTAGAAGAGGGGTTTCCGCCACATATTGTCCAGATGCTTAAAGAGAGAATGGTAGTCACATTCTCCTATGAAAAATCAACAGTGATTACCCCGGAATTTTCCCATATTGCGGACAAGCTGGAGCAGGAAAAACTGCTAATTACTGTTGGACGACTTTTAAACTATCTGAAAAGAACTCAAAAACGGAGTCTTGACCATTTGCAGCCAGCGCAATTCTATGAGCTGGATCAAACAATGAAAATAGATCTGTTCTCAAAAAGGAACCTTGAGCTCACTGAAACCATCCGATCCAAAGGTAAAAAAGGCTCCTTGCTCTGGCTGTTGGATCAAACTGTAACAGCTATGGGCGGCCGGCTATTAAAGCAATGGGTGGACAGACCATTAATAAAAAAACAAGAAATAGAAACCCGTCATGAACTAGTTGAGACGTTAATGAAGGAGTATTTTACGAGGCAGGAAATAAGGGAGCTCCTTAAAGAGGTCTATGACCTGGAAAGGCTGGCGGGACGTGTTGCTTTTGGGAATGTGAATGCCCGCGACCTCGTGCAGCTCCGAAAATCCCTGTCGCAAATTCCTGCATTAAAAGAGCAGATTCAAATGCTTCCGATTGACACGGTCAGTGTGTTGGAACATATGGATGAATGCACTGATTTAAGAGGACTTTTGCAAGACAGTCTCGTAGAACAGCCGGCCCTTTCCGTTAAAGAGGGCAATATGATGAAGGAAGGCTTTCATGAAGAACTGGACAAGTACCGGGATGCACGTAAGAACGGCAAGACCTGGATTGCGGAGCTTGAGAAAAGAGAGCGCGAGCTTACGGGCATCCGTTCACTGAAAATAGGATACAATCGGATATTCGGTTACTATATTGAGATAACAAAAGCAAATCTCGCAACATTGCCTGAAGGTAGATATGAAAGAAAACAGACACTAGCAAACGCGGAACGATACATTACCGAGGAACTTAAGGAAAAGGAAACACTTATTCTTGAAGCGGAAGAAAAGATAGTGGCATTGGAATACGAGCTGTTTCTTAAATTGAGAGAAGAAGTGAAGGCCTATATTCCAAGACTTCAAAAGCTGGCAAAAGCGGTCAGTGAAGTGGATGTCCTGCAGTGCTTTGCGACAATCAGCGAAGAGCGGCATTACACGAGGCCGACTTTCAATGACGAACGGAGAGTCCATATCAAGGATGGTCGTCACCCAGTCGTGGAGAAGGTTATGGACTCCAATGAATATGTGCCGAACGATTGCTGGATGGATAAGGAAAAAGAGATGTTGCTCATAACAGGACCGAACATGTCAGGGAAGAGCACGTATATGCGACAGGTTGCCCTGACTTCGATTCTTGCCCAAATCGGGTGTTTTGTTCCAGCCAGTGAGGCATCCCTTCCGATTTTTGACCAGATCTTCACAAGGATCGGTGCAGCAGATGATTTGATTTCGGGTCAGAGCACCTTTATGGTAGAGATGCTGGAAGCGAGAAATGCGATTGTCTATGCAACGCAAAACAGCTTGATCTTATTTGATGAGATAGGGCGAGGAACCTCCACTTATGATGGAATGGCGCTTGCACAGGCATTGATTGAATATATCCATGATAAGATCGGTGCTAAAACGTTATTCTCCACCCATTATCATGAATTGACCACACTGGATCAGAATCTGGATAAACTGAAGAATATCCATGTCAGTGTGGTGGAGCAAAACGGAAAAGTTGTATTTCTGCATAAGATGAAGGAAGGTCCTGCAGATAAGAGCTATGGTATACATGTAGCGGAACTTGCTGAGCTGCCAAAAGAGCTGATAGCGCGTGCCCAAGTCATATTGGAACAGCTTGAAGCGGAACCTGGTTCAACGGCTATTCCAGAAACGGAAAACCTCAAAGCAAAGGAAAGTGCAGATCCACTTACACAGCTTTCTTTCTTTGAAGTGAACGAAGAGCGGCATGGTCCAGAGAAAATGAGTAAAGCGGAAACGCAAGCAATTGAAAAATTAAAGAAGATGGATCTACTTGATACGACACCTCTTGATGCGTTAAATAAACTTTATGAAATTCAAAAGCTTTTAAAAACGAAAAAATAGGAGAGGAGGGAGCTAGATGGGGAAGATAATCCAGCTCGATGAAAGCCTAGCCAATAAGATAGCTGCAGGGGAAGTGGTCGAACGCCCTGCATCCGTTGTAAAAGAGCTTGTGGAGAATGCCATAGATGCAAATTCCACCATTATCGAAATTGAACTGGAAGAAGCCGGATTGACGAGGATTCGTGTTCTTGATAATGGAGATGGGATGGATCAAGAGGATTGCATAACAGCGTTCCAGCGGCATGCGACAAGTAAAATCAAGAATGAAAATGATTTGTTTCGCATCAGAACGCTAGGTTTTCGCGGCGAAGCACTCCCGAGTATTGCTTCCGTATCCCTATTTGATATTACAACAAGTACAGGGGATGGCCCTGGCACGTGCCTGAAGTTTAAAGGTGGACATCTTGAGGCAAAGGAGATGGCCAGCAGCCGCAAAGGGACGGACATTGTCGTACAGCATCTTTTCTTCAATACGCCTGCGAGACTGAAGTACATGAAGACCATCCATACTGAGCTTGGTAATATTTCAGATTTGGTGAACCGGTTGGCGCTTGCTCATCCATCCATTTCTTTCAGGCTGAGTCATAATGGGAAGCGAATGCTTTCCACAACAGGAAGCGGAGATAGTCTGCAGGTGCTTGCGGCGATCTATGGATTGAGTATCGCCAAGAAAATGATCCCTGTATCCTTTTCCTCACTCGATTTTGAAGTGAGAGGTTATATAGGTTTGCCGGAAATCACCCGGGCATCGAAAAACTATATCTCCACCATCATCAATGGAAGAAACGTGAAAAACTATACCATCATCAGAGCCATACAGGAGGGGTATCATACCCTTTTGCCGATTGGACGTTTTCCTATCTGCTATCTACAAGTAGATATGGACCCATTGCTGGTCGATGTCAATGTGCATCCTGCAAAATTGGAAGTGCGCCTAAGCAAGGAAGAAGAACTGTATCGCCTTATTGCAGACGGAATAAAAGCATCTTTTCAGGATAGACAGCTCATTCCTTCCAATGCACCACGAAAAACAGGAAGCCTTCATAAGGAAGAAAAACCTTTGCAGCAAGCATTTACCCTGGAGCATAAACTGGAGCGAATGGAAAGCACGCCTCAAGAGGAAAGAACATTATTCACCGAACCTAAAACACCATATTTACAAAAAGAAGATGATGATCAATCATTATTAAAGGAAAGTGTAGGTTCAGCTTGGAATGTTCCAAAGGTGCAACCAGTAGATGAATGGCATACGGAAGAGAATCTTGTTGAGGAAAAAGTGTATGAAAAGCCTGTTCAAGATTCAATTCCAGAGGAAACTTCCTCCAGGATTCCTCCACTTTATCCGATTGGTCAAATGCATGGAACCTATATTCTGGCACAAAATGAAAATGGACTTTATCTGATTGACCAGCATGCTGCCCAGGAAAGAATCAATTATGAGTATTATTATAAGAAGCTTGGCGAGGAGGAGCGGAATCTCCAGGAACTACTTGTCCCACTTACGATTGAATGCTCCCTCGATGAATACTTATTTTTAGAGGAGTATGTGGAGGAGTTTCGCGAGGTGGGAGTGTTCCTGGAGCCTTTCGGTCACCAAACATTCATCGTCAAAGCGCATCCTGTCTGGTTTCCTAAAGGGGAAGAGCGGGAAATCATCGACGAAATGATGGAGCATGTGATGGATAAAAAGAAAATAAAACTGTCAGACCTGCGGGAAGAGGCAGCCATCATGATGAGCTGCAAAGCGGCAATCAAAGCAAATCATCATCTAAGACCAGAAGAGATTTCAGCACTGCTGGATACATTGCGAAACGCGGAAAATCCATTTACATGTCCTCATGGACGACCTATATTGATCCACTTTTCCACCTATGATATGGAAAAAATGTTCAAAAGGGTGATGTAGAGGGAGAATTTGCCCATTTTCATTAAATTTGGATTGAACCCATAAAAATGTGGGTATAATGATATCTTGTGATACAGATTAGTTGAGAGAGTGAATGAGTGTTGGGAGAAAAGCAGAAGGTAATTGTTATTATTGGACCAACAGCAGTTGGGAAAACGAGATTAAGTGTGGAATTGGCACAAAGAGTCAATGGGGAAATCATCAGTGGGGACTCCATGCAGATCTACAAGGAAATGGATATAGGGACAGCCAAGGTTTCCAAAGAGGAAATGCAAGGAGTCCCGCATTACCTTATCGATGTGAAAGAGCCAACTGAATCATACTCTGTTGCAGAATTCCAACGGGAAGTAAGAGAACTGATTGACGTTATATCGAAAAAAGGCTGTGTTCCTATCATTGCAGGAGGTACCGGCCTCTACATACAATCTGTTCTCTATGACTATCAGTTCTCTGACACGGGAAAGGATGAAGAGATTCGTCTGCGCCTTGAAAAGCAAGTGGAGGAAGAGGGGATGGAAAGAGTCTTTGAAGAGCTTCGGAGAATCGATCCTGTAAGTGCAGAAAACATCCACCCCAACAATGTGCGCAGAGTGATCCGGGCGCTGGAAGTCTTTCATGCTACAGGCAAGACCATGGCGGAGTACCAGGAGTCACAGGAGCAGGAGCTACTGTATGATGTGGCCTTTGTCGGTTTAACCATGGACCGGGAAGTATTATATGATAGAATTAATCTGCGGGTAGACCTTATGGTAGAACAAGGCCTTTTTGAAGAAGTGGAATCGCTCTACAAAAAAGGAATACGAGATTGTCAGTCAATCCAGGCAATAGGCTATAAAGAGCTCTATGGCTATTTTGATGAAAAGCTTTCAAAGGAACAGGCAATCGAAACATTGAAACAGAACTCCAGAAGGTATGCAAAACGGCAGCTGACATGGTTCCGAAATAAAATGGATGTTACATGGTTTGATATGACAGATGCCAATTTTGAGGTCATCTTAGAGGAAATTTTTTTATTTGTAGCAGGAAAGCTCCAACTTGAAGCGAATAAGTAAGAAATATAGAGATAAGAGGAGGACGAAAAGATGAAGCAATCGATTAATATCCAAGATCAGGTTCTGAACCAACTAAGAAAAGATAGCACAGGTGTAACGGTATTTTTATTAAATGGGTTCCAACTTCGAGGATTAATTAAAGGGTTTGATAATTTCACTGTGCTGTTAGAGACTGAAGGCAAGCAGCAGTTAATTTATAAACACGCCATTTCCACTTTTTCTCCGTCCAAAAATGTCCAAATCGAAACGGAAGCTTAAAACCAGCATAACTGCTGGTTTTTTTATTTCCTTTATTTAGACTCATGTTTCATCCTACTTATACATATAGTTAGTTAATAAATGGAGATATTCTCTTCAATTATTTATAAATTCCTCATTATTTCTCGGGAAAGCGCATAATATGACAAAAATGTCAATAGTTTGTTGAAAAGATTAGTAAAATGTAGAAAGAAATCGATTTGAGGAAGAAATATAGGTAAATAGATTGGTATTTGTCGTAATGCAGCAGGCAATATGGAACCTGGTTCGGACGGAATGAGAGGTGAGCGCTCTTGGAACAATCAATGACCAATCATAATGGGAAAATAAATATCGTTCTCAACGGGCAGAAGAAACCGATTAGAGTAACCCATATTCAACCGATGGAAGAGCAATACACGTATCCAAAACATGCAATATTAAGGGAAATAGAGAGAGAGCTTGGAGAACTTGTCGGTCTGCAGGAAATGAAAAAGGTAGTAAAGGAGATCTATGCTTGGATCTATGTTAATAGAAAGAGGGAAGAGGCTGGGTTGAAGGCTGAGAAACAAGTTTTGCATATGATGTTCAAGGGAAATCCGGGTACTGGGAAGACAACAGTTGCCCGGCTGATCGGGAAATTGTTCTGTGATATGAATGTGCTGGCCAAAGGACATCTGATTGAAGCTGAAAGAGCGGATCTGGTTGGGGAATATATCGGTCATACCGCCCAGAAGACGCGTGATCTTGTTAAAAAAGCGATAGGGGGAATATTGTTTGTTGATGAAGCCTATTCTCTAGCAAGAGGTGGAGAAAAGGATTTTGGAAAAGAGGCAATTGATACCCTCGTCAAGCATATGGAAGATAAACAACATGAGTTCATTTTGATACTGGCAGGCTATCAGCGAGAAATGGAGGAATTTCTCCGTACCAATCCAGGTCTTGTATCCCGATTTCCCATCATTGTCGATTTTCCTGATTACAATGTAGATGAATTGATGGAAATCTGTATGAGGATGCTGAAAGAAAGGGAGTACCTGTTAAGCAAAGAAGCGGAATGGAAGCTTCGTGAACATCTGAATCAAATGAAAACCGTCATGCTTCCCACTGCATTCAGCAATGGGAGGTATATACGAAATATCCTCGAAAAGTCGATCCGTACACAGGCGATGCGACTGTTGATGGTAGATCGGTATGAAAAAATGGAGCTGATGACCATCGAAGGCAAGGACCTTATTCTCCAATGGTAATAAAAAGCAAGCGGATGGGTTCATTACCCTGCCTCCCGCTTGCTTATTTATTTGATATATTTATTACCCGATATTCTTCTGTGCATGTTCCGTATCTTCGTTGATAAGGTCAGCAGTCAACTGGCCGGATAGAGTAACCATCGGAACCCCGCCACCTGGATGTGTGGAGCCTCCCACGAAATATAGATTGTCCAACAGTTTACTTCGGCTAGGAATCTTAAACCCGCCATTTTTCTTGCGGTCCGTCACTACCCCGTAAATAGAACCGCCGTTTGCACCATATAGGGTTTGAAGGTCATTTGGTGAAAAGCAATAATCAAATTCGATAGATTTCTTCAAATCTTTCATACCCATTCTTTCAAGCTTGTCGAGTATCTTCCCACGATAGACATCTTTATATTCCTCCCATGTTTCTCCCTCCTTCAATGGAGGCACATGGGTCAGTACGAAAAGATTATCCTTACCATCCGGTGCCTGAGTAGGATCGGACTTGGATGAAACACCGATATAAATGGTAGGATCCATTGCAGGTTTCCCTTCGTTGAAGATTTCATGGAATTCCTTTTCCGGATCTTCAGAGAAAAAGAAATTATGATGTGCAAGCTCGTCATATTTCCTATCCGTTCCCAGCAGTAAAACCAGGCCTGAAACAGTTGGAGCATACTTGCTTAAGTCTTCCTGTGCCCGCTCTGAGTGAGGAACATTCTTTAGGAGGGTTTTATAGGCTGGAACCGCTTCGAGATTGGAAACAACAATGTCAGCAAAAAGCTCTTCCCCATTTTCGAGTCTGACCCCAGTCGCCTTACTTCCAGCAGTCAGAATCTGTTTTACAGATGCATTCACCTGAAAGTCCACCTGTAATTCGTTCAGCAGTTTTTCCATGGCCACGGCGATTTTGTACATGCCACCCTTCACATAGTAGATTCCTAACCCAAGCTGCACATGCGTCAATTGGGAAAGGACGGCGGGTGCGTGGTAAGGGGAAGAACCGATATACATGATCATGAAGTTGAACAACTGACGAAGATGCTTATCCTCAAAGTATTTTTTTGTAATCTGATCCATCGACTTCATTGGATCCATTCCGATCAGTTCCTTTAAATTGTGGAGAGCTCTAAGTTCATTCAGCCCTGATAGGCTCTTTTTGTAGAAGCTCTTTAAGCTATATTCATACATTTTACTGCAATAGTTCAGATATTCAAAGAAACCATTAGCATCCTTTGTGGATCTTGATTTTATTTCCTCGAGCATCCTAGGCAGGTCGCTCGTTACATCAATCGTGACGCCATCTTCAAAAAAGGTCCTCCATTGAGGTTCAATCCGTTCGATCGTGAGATAATCGTGCAAGTTACGATCGGCACTTGCGAACAACTGCTCCAATACCCATGGCATGGTCAGGATGGATGGTCCTGTATCAAAGGTGAACCCATTGCCGCTCCGTTTATTAAGTTTACCTCCTAGACGTTCTCCTTTTTCAATCAGTTGAACATGGTAGCCATCCGCAGCAAGACGAACGGCAGCTGACATGCCACCCAATCCACCACCGATAACTATTACTTTTTTCGACATTCGAAATCCTCCTTATGAAAAATAGAAAGTTTGACTAAACTAGATAACATAATTATAAAAGGTGATACTTCACTCAACTTTCCATTTTGCCCATATCTTTGATTTTCATAACATGAAAATATGTCTATTTTAAGGAAGGAGCTTAAAATGATGGAACTCCTGACAGCCATAACCCTGTTTTTGAACTATGTACTTTTCTATCGAATCCCTCATTTTGACCATAGTGTTCCTGATGAAGCAAAAACACTTAAAGAGCTTTCTGTCATTATTCCTGCAAGAAATGAAGAGAAAAATATATTCAGGTTGTTAGATTCGCTGCAGCCTTACCTGAATAAGGTGAAGGACATTATTGTGGTGGATGACCATTCAACGGACAGCACCGCTCAAATTGCAAAATCCTATGGAGTTACCGTGTTGAGTTTAAATGAGCTTCCAAAGGGTTGGTTCGGTAAATCATTCGGATGCTGGAACGGTGCAACGTCAGCCTCTGGGAAGTTCCTGCTCTTTATGGACGCAGATACAACGGTTGAGGCAAACGGCCTGGAAAGGTTGGTTTCTGAGATAAAAGCTGAAGAGGATATGGTTTCGATCCAACCGTTTCATAAAATGAAGCGGCCGTATGAATCTCTCTCTTCCTTTTTCCATTTGGTAATCATGGGCTCTCTTGGTGCCTTTCTGCCGTTCAAAAAAAACTTGGCTACCAATGGTGCATTCGGTCAATGTATGCTGATCGGCCGTAAGGATTATTTTCGGTATGGTGGGCATCAAGCGATTCAAGGAGAGTTGATGGATAATATGGCACTTGGCGCTTTAATTGCGAATCAAGGGGGTACTGTTCGTGCATATTCCGGCAAAGGGGCTATCAGTATGCGGATGTATCCGGATGGCCTTTCATCGTTAATACAAGGGTGGAGCAAAAGCTTTGCCACTGGAGCATCGCGGACTGATTTCCTCTATCTTCTGCTTGTATCCTTATGGTTGGGTGGCTTAGTGACTTTCCTGTTGAAAGTACAAGACTTTCCGCTCACATGGTTTATCGTCATTTATGGAATCCTATGTTGGCAATTTTGGAGAGTGCTTAAGAATATAGGAAACTTTAAGTGGTATACGGTAGTGGCTTTTCCGGTTTGGCTTGCTTTTTTTATTATCGTTTTTGGTTATTCCTGTTTTCGGACTTTTTTCTCAAAGAATATCATGTGGAAAGATAGAAGAATGGATCTATAAAAAGGTGGTGTCGAAAATGCTTGTTCAACTATCTGCTTTGGAGGGAACGTTGGTAAATATCGTAGCTTGGCTCATCATTCACCTTGGAGGTACATACCTTTGCAATCAGATACCCGGTTGGTGGCTGAAAGAGGAGCGGGAATGGTTTGAGGAAAGACCTTGGGAAAGCACATTCTATAAACGGATCCTGATAAAGAGGTGGAAGGACCTTGCTCCTGATGGTTCTGCAATTTTCAGCGAGTCTTTTTCGAAAAGAAATCTTTCCAACAGATCATTTTTCTACCTCCATCAATTTATCCTGGAAACAAAAAGAGGGGAGGTAACACATGCTATCACCATTATTCCAGGGATATTTTTCTTTTTGTGGAATCCGCCCTCAGTGGGTTTATTGATGGTTTTGTATGGTATTTTTGTCAACCTGCCATTCCTCTTCATCCAGCGCTATAATCGGTTTCGCATCTTAAGGATTCTAGGTAAAGCAAAAAAGATGACGATAAACTCGCCATCTTCTCATTATTCATCCTCTTCAAGCAGGGAGTGCTAAGCTTGCTGCTGAAGAGATCGGTTCGGCAGTCTCCATTTGTACGTGTAGGAGAGTACCCGTAATAGCACGATCAAAACGAATAGTACATAAAGTTGCCAAGGAGAACTGGTTATTCCGAACGCTATCGCAAGCCCTGCAAGAATGGCCCAGGCTGCATAGATTTCCGCTCGAAGCACCAAGGGTTTTCTGCCTGCCAGGAGATCACGGATGATCCCGCCGCCACTACCTGTTAAAACTGCAGCAACGACAACCGCGCTGATCGGATGGTTCATATTGGTGGCATAAAGTGCGCCTTGGATGGCAAAAGCCGCCAATCCTATGGCATCAAAAAAGTTACCCCATTTTCTCCAATGGCGTAATAGATTGTTAGGAAATAAAAAAACTGCAGTCATCGCCACTAGTGCTACCTGAAACAGCATTCCTTGGTCCCAAAGGGCGGATATCGGTACACCAATCAAAAGATTACGAACTGCTCCACCGCCGAATGCTGTCACAATACCTAATATATATACACCGAGAATATCATATTCTTCCTCCATCGCGACAATTGCTCCACTTATCGCAAAGGCGATTGTCCCGATGATACTAAAGACTTCCCAAGTCATTTTATCACTCACTCTCTTGCAAATGGCTGTTTTCGCTTACAATGTTGCTTTTGACGTTTATAACTTAAACACATAATATTATTCGCTTTCGTGCTCTTTTTCCGTGTGTTAGTTTTATTTACTCTTTGAATAATATGGGGAGACATGCTGTAAAAAATCCAAAAGCCGATTTTTTACGGACATAAGCACCAAACTTTACAAAAAGAGCTTTGCAGAAACATTAAAGCCTTCCTGATTTTATATAGAATCCACTAGGAAATCAATAGTCTACAAGAAATATTAGAGAAATGGGCGATATTTTGATATGATTAGATGAAACTTTCTATTTACATACATATTCAGGCCAAAATATATTTCATTAAATAATAGGAAAAAGGGGTATCGCGCTTGAACGAGACGCAAAAAACAGAAAAAGAACAAGTCATATTAATCGGCTGCCAACTGCCCAATGTTGAGGAAGAATCGTTCCTTTACTCTATGGAGGAGCTGGAGTCCCTGACGAAAACGGCAAATGGAAAAGTGCTCGTTACGCTCACGCAGAAACGGGAACGAATTCACCCAGCCACCTATATCGGCAAAGGGAAGATAGAAGAGCTGGTCCAATTGGAGGAAGAACTGGAGCCGGATCTCATCATTTTCAATGGCGAGCTGTCTCCGAGTCAGAATAGAAACCTTTCCAAAGTGCTTGACGCGAGAATCATCGACCGAACTCAGCTGATCTTGGACATCTTTGCACAGAGAGCAAAGTCAAAGGAAGGGAAGCTTCAGGTTGAATTGGCTCAGCTGCAGTACCTTCTTCCCCGGCTAAGTGGAAAAGGAGTAGAGCTTTCCCGGCTTGGTGGAGGAATAGGTACGAGGGGACCCGGGGAAACCAAGCTTGAATCCGACAGAAGACACATTAATCGCAGAATCGTTGATATCAAACAACAGCTTACATCTATTGTAAGCCATCGTGAGCGATATCGTGAACGCAGGAAACGTAATCAGGCTTTTCAGCTTTCTTTGGTCGGCTATACGAATGCAGGGAAGTCCACCATATTCAATCGTCTGACGGAAGCGGGGACATTTGAGGAAAACCTTCTATTCGCCACGTTGGATCCGACTACAAGAAAAGTGAGTCTGCCATCTGGATTCCAGGCGCTTCTGACAGATACGGTAGGATTCATTCAAGATCTTCCGACGTCATTGGTGGCGGCATTCCGTTCCACATTGGAAGAAGTGACGGAAGCGGACCTTATCCTGCATGTAGTGGACAGTTCAAGTCCTGATCATGTTAACCATGAGAAGACGGTAGATAAGCTATTGAAGGAGCTTGGCGTAGAAGGGATACCTGTGCTTACCATCTACAACAAAAAGGATCAGGTGACAGAGTCCTTTGTTCCTTCCTATAATGAAGAAATGCTGCATATCAGTGCTTTGAATAAAGAGGATATCCATGCTTTGGTACAAAGAATTGAAAAAATGATGGTAAAAGAGATGAACCCTTACCATATATTCGTCCCCTCCGAACAAGGTAAATTAATGTCGCAGCTCAAGCAGGAGACCATTGTCCGTAAATTTGTGTTCGTGGACGAAAAAGATGGTTACGAAATGGAAGGGTATTATTTTGACAACTCCAAATTGTCTACAGAGATAAAAAATAGAAAGCGAAATTAGAGGAGATTAGGCATGTTTCAATTATTACAGCACGGGGAAACGATAGAACCATTAGTAATCAAAGTGGAAAATCAGCTTCAAGAACTTTTTAAACAAGTGGACTCGAATATCGAAACGAATCAATTCAGGGTTCTGCAAAGTTTTCAGCAGAACAGGGTGAGTGACTCCCATTTTATTCCTACTACCGGTTATGGCTATGATGATAGTGGAAGAGAAACATTGGAAAAGATCTATGCCGAGGTGTTCGGCGGGGAAGCGGGCTTGGTCCGTCCCCAAATCATCTCGGGTACACACGCCATCTCCATTGCTTTGTTCGGTATATTGCGTCCTGGGGATGAGCTGGTATATATGACAGGCAAACCATATGATACATTGGAGGAGATTGTTGGCATTCGTGGAACCGGAGTGGGCTCACTTAAAGAATTCAACATCGACTATAAAACGGTGGATCTGAAGAATAACCGTGGAATCGATTGGGAGGCTGTCAACAACGCCATCACGCCGAAAACGAAAATGATCGGGATACAGCGCTCCAAAGGTTATGCAACACGTCCTTCCTTTACAATAGAAGAAATCAAGGAAATGATTGCGTTTGTAAAAGAAATCAAACCAGATGTGGTAGTGTTTGTCGATAACTGCTACGGGGAATTTGTCGAACAGCTTGAACCTTGCCATGTAGGGGCAGACTTGATTGCCGGCTCCCTCATTAAAAATCCCGGTGGCGGAATAGCCAAGACAGGCGGCTATATTGTCGGTAAGAAGGAATTGGTTGAGGCGTGCTCGTATCGAATGACTTCCCCTGGAATCGGAGCGGAAGCCGGGGCATCCCTGTACAGCTTGCAGGAAATGTATCAGGGCTTTTTCCTTGCCCCCCATGTAGTAGGACAGGCTTTGAAAGGCGCCATCTTCACGGCTGCGTTCTTGGAGGAACTGGGCATGAATACCTCGCCAAGCTGGGATGCACCAAGAACAGATCTGATTCAATCCGTCCAGTTTGATGACAAGGAAAAGATGATCGCATTCTGTCAGGCGATACAATATGCATCTCCTGTCAATTCCCACGTCACGCCTTACGCCAATTATATGCCTGGCTATGAGGATGATGTCATCATGGCTGCCGGGACCTTCATCCAGGGAGCAAGCATCGAGCTTACAGCGGACGGTCCGATTCGTGCACCATATGTTGCCTATGTTCAAGGTGGACTTACCTATTCGCACGTGAAGATTGCTGTATGTACTGCGATCGATCATCTCATCGAAAAGGATTTATTGGATATTTAAGTGAAAGAGCTCTCTTTTTTGAGGGCTCTTTTATTTTTGATTACCTGACTCGGAAATCAGGGGTAATTATATGTTTTCATTCAGTGTGGACAGGCTATAGTAATAAGGGGCATCCCTCGATTGTACATAATTCACTCCATTTCTAAATTCTATGTTAGAAAACCTAACATGTTCTTGACAGATTATCTAACATCAGATAAACTTAGGTTAACTTCACAGTAATTAGTGAAAGGAGGATTTGGAATGAGTGACAATATCAGACGCTCAATGCCATTGTTTCCAATTGGGATTGTCATGCAGCTTACGGAATTGTCCGCTCGGCAAATCCGTTATTATGAAGAGAACGATTTGATTCAACCTGCACGTACTGAAGGAAACCGCCGCCTTTTTTCTTTCAATGATGTGGATACGCTACTTGAGATCAAACATCTGATTGAACAGAAGGTTAACATAGCAGGAGTCAAGCATTTGATGGCTATGAAAGATCAGCATACAATACCAGCGCCAGAAGTGGCCGAAAATGTTGCAAAGCCTGATTTATCGGACGAAGAACTTCGAAAGCTATTGCGAGCAGAAATGATGCAAGCCGGAAGACAGAATCGAACCAGTCTTCGCCAAGGAGACATGTCTCGATTTTTCCATTGATTTTTTGAGTTATTTGGTAAGTTTTATTAAAAACTAACATAGTAAAAATTCTGAGGAGGAACATGTAAATGGCTAAGTATACACAAGAGGATATTAAACGCATTGTTCAGGAAGAAAACGTAAAGTACATTCGTCTTCAATTCACAGACATCCTTGGTACCATCAAGAATGTGGAGATTCCTGTAAGTCAATTAGAAAAGGCTTTAGACAATAAAATGATGTTCGATGGTTCATCCATTGAAGGATTTGTACGTATTGAAGAATCAGATATGAACCTATATCCGGACCTGGATACTTTCGTGGTATTCCCTTGGACTTCCGAAAAAGGTAAGGTTGCCCGTTTTATCTGTGATATCTACAATCCCGATGGAACTCCATTCGAAGGGGACCCTCGTGCTAATTTAAAACGTATGATAAAAGAAATGGAAGATTTAGGATTTTCAAATTTCAACGTTGGACCAGAGCCAGAGTTCTTCCTATTCAAACTGGATGAAAAAGGAGAACCTACTTTAGAATTGAACGATAAAGGTGGTTACTTCGACTTAGCTCCAACAGACCTTGGTGAAAACTGCCGTCGTGATATCGTTCTTGAACTTGAAGAGATGGGCTTTGAAATCGAAGCTTCTCATCATGAAGTAGCTCCAGGACAACATGAAATTGATTTCAAATACGCTGATGCTATTACAGCTTGTGATGATATCCAAACATTTAAACTTGTTGTAAAAACAATTGCACGCAAGCATGGATTACATGCAACGTTCATGCCTAAGCCGTTGTTCGGTGTTAACGGATCTGGTATGCACTGCAACCTTTCCTTATTCAAAGATGGCGAAAATGCGTTCTATGACCAAAATGGTGATTTAGAGCTCAGCGAAAATGCAAGACATTTCATCGCAGGTATTATTAAGCATGCTACAAGCTTTACAGCAGTAACCAACCCGACTGTAAACTCTTACAAACGTCTAGTACCTGGATACGAAGCACCTTGTTATGTTGCATGGTCTGCACGTAACCGTAGCCCATTAATCCGTATCCCGGCATCACGTGGAATCTCTACCCGTGTAGAAGTGCGCAGTGTAGATCCGGCTGCCAACCCTTACCTTGCAATGGCTGTATTACTGCAAGCTGGACTTGATGGAATCAAGAACAAATTGGAAGCACCTAAACCAATTGACCGCAATATCTACGTAATGAACAAAGAAGAGCGCGTTGCTGCAGGAATCGCAGATCTTCCGGCAACTCTTGCTGCTGCACTTGAAGAATTGAAATCCAACGAAGTCATTCAAGCCGCTCTTGGGGAGCACTTGCTTGAGCACTTCATCGAAGCGAAAGAAATAGAGTGGGATATGTTCCGCACGCAAGTTCATCCTTGGGAACGCGACCAGTATCTATCTCAATATTAATACATGCAAACCCCTGATACCATTGGTGTAAGGGGTTTTTTTTAGGGTATATATCCTTATTTCAAGCAGACGTGCTAATATTAAGAAAAGTATTTTTTTTCTAATTAGGGGGTACATATGGAGTTCGTTGCGAAGTCAGAGAGGATATATTTGAAAATATTTGATGAACATGATGTGGAAGCCGCAAAAAACTTTTGGGGAGATCAGGAGGGAATGAAATTCTGTGGTGGGGCAACCCCATTAAATAAATTGTCCAGAGTATTGGAGTGGTACCGTAATTGCCATAAAAAATATGGTCTATCGGTCTATGCGGTAGTGGAGAAGGATTCAGGGAAAACGATTGGAGCTGCAGGTTTTAATGTGAAGGAGTCTGTAGAGGAAATCGAATTAATCTACCACTTTTCAAAATCAAGCTGGGGAAAGGTTATGCATCAGAGGCAGCTCTAGCCTGCGTGGAATTTGCCAAATTGAATGGAAATGTAAAAAAAATACATGCAGCTGCTGATGCTAATAATACTAGTTCATTAAAGGTACTAGAGAAGGCTGGACTACACTTTCTGGAGACAAGATGGTTTGAATATACAAAACAGGAAGAACCTTATTATGAATTGATCTTGCAATAGATAGATGTTTAAATACAAGTGACTTTACTGTAAAAGTAAGTCACTTTTTTGTTTTCCAATAATTATCTTTAAATGGTAAATAGTAAATAGTAAATAGTAAAAGCATGCTCTGTCATAATTGTAAGGAGGTTTAACTAAAATGGATTGGGATTGGTTATGGAAAGCAGTATTAATTACTATCATTGGAACCTTTCTTCTAAGAATTGCTGGAAGAAAATCAATTTCTCAAATGACACTTGCTCAAACAGTCATTATGATCGGTATTGGTTCTTTATTGATACAGCCATTGGCAGGAAAGAATATTTGGACGACATTCGGTGTCGGGGCTGTCCTGGTAATAACCCTGGTACTAATCGAATACTTGCAGTTGAAATCAGACGTCTTTGAAAAACTAATAACCGGGAAATCCAAGATTATCATAGAGAATGGTGTAATCAAGGAGAACACTCTACGAAATCTAAGGTTTACAGTGGATCAATTGGAAATGAAATTAAGACAACAAAATATTACTAAAATCAGTAATGTAAAATGGGCTACATTGGAACCGAACGGACAAATTGGTTATGAATTGATAGAACAGGCAAAACCAGTTACACGAAAGGACTTGTCCTTTTTATACCAGGAACTTCAGTTAATTAAACTCATGATAGACCCAACAGTGTCCACCAATAATCTACCTAAAAGTGAGAAGGAAGGTAATCTTTTCAGTGAAGTGAATGAAAAGAAACATGCCAAAAAAGACCAACCGGCAGAATGGTTGGATTAATGTGGATCCGCTTCTCTGTGTCCCCTCTATGAAAAATAGGAGGGGACTTTTTATATTGAAATGAAGGTATATTTTTTTGATTATCAAATATGATGAACTATCTAGTCTTTTAAGGAGGCACGGGGATGTCTAAAAGTACGGAACAGTCGTTAACTGCCGATATGCTGGAGAAATATTACGAATACAACAAGCAAAAAAAAGAGATTGAAATAGAAATGAATCAACTGAAAGAAGCGTTCCATCATTACTTTGATAAACAGATAGGAGCTCAAGGTAAGGGTGAAATACAATTGGGAAGTTTTAAATTGCAGAGGCAAGTAAGGAAGAGTGAGAAATACAATGAAGAACCAACTGTTAGGAGATTAGAAGAATTAGAGATGAATGAATTAGTTCAAGTCGTGAAAAAACCTGATGAAGCAAAAATAAAATCAGCTATCCAATTGGGATTATTGAGTGAATGTGACCTGGATGGGTGCCTAACCACCTCTACTTCTTTTGCTATAACGGTCAAGCCCATTACTCCAAGATAAAAGATAAATTTAATCGAAACTCTATTAATAAAGGAGAATTCATAATGTCGGAAGCACCTATTAGACCTATATCCAAAGGCGCCTGGTTTCGTGTGGTTTTCCTGGTTCTTGCACTGGTCAATCAGGTTTTGGTAATGATGGACAAATCTCCTATACCTGTTAGCTCCGAGCAGTTGGAACAGCTTTATACATTAATATGGACAATTGTCGCATCGGTGATTGCATGGTGGAAGGATAATGACTGGACGAAAAAAGCAAGACAAAGAGTCAAATGAAAAACAGAACGAAAAAGAGCCAACAAATGCTGTTGGCTTTTTTGGTTCTGTTAATGGATATTACGATAAACCCCGATCACTTTACCAAGTATGCTCACGTTCCGAACAATAATCGGCTCAAGTGTGGAGTTTTCCGGTTGAAGACGGATGTAGTCTTTTTCTTTGAAGAAACGTTTTACAGTTGCTTCATCATCCTCAGTCATCGCAACAACAATATCCCCATTATTTGCGGACTGCTGCTGGCGTACAATGACATAGTCTCCATCAAGGATTCCAGCTTCGATCATACTGTCTCCCATAACTTCAAGCATGAAAACCTGCTCATCTGGTGCAACATAGCGGTCAGGCAACGGGAAGTAGTCTTCAACGTTCTCGATGGCTGTGATAGGTTGCCCTGCAGTTACTTTACCGATGATCGGGACATTGACTGCAGAAATTCTTGGCGTCATTTCGTCTTCCATATCTCTGATCTCAATGGCTCTAGGCTTAGTAGGGTCACGACGGATAAGCCCTTTGCTTTCCAAGCGGGCAAGATGTCCGTGGACTGTGGAGCTCGAAGCAAGTCCTACCGCTTCGCCTATTTCACGAACGGATGGGGGATAGCCTTTATCCTGTACTTCTTTTTTAATGAAATTCAGGATATCTTGTTGCCTTTTTGATAGTTTCATATTCCGCACCTCTATCATTAATATTATGAATAGTATAGCATGTTCGCATCAAAAATACAAACATAAGTTCGAATAATTGACAGGAATATTTGTTCGCCTGATAATAAGTAATCTAGATATTTATAGGGGTGGTAACGATGAAGGGCATCATCTATTGCCGAGTCAGTACAAAGAAAGAGACTCAGGAAACGTCACTGGTAAGACAGAAGGAAGAGCTGCTCATGTTGGCTAGACAGCACCACATTGAAATTGTGGAAGTGATAGAAGAGCAGGCTAGCGGTTTCGATTTGGATAGGGAAGGAGTTTTCAAGATCATCGAGATCACGTCCAACCAGGAAATTGATGTCGTCCTTATACAGGATGAGACACGCTTGGGGCGCGGAAATGCTAAGATTGCATTCTTGCATTGGCTGAGAAAGCATAAGGTGAAGATATTCACCATCACAGACAATGGGGAGGTGTCCCTATCAGATTCCGATTCCATGGTCTTGGATATCGTAGGTATTGTTGAAGAATATCAACGCAAATTACATAACCTGAAAATTAAAAGGGGAATGCAGCGGGCAGTCAGGAATGGATATGATCCATCCAAGAACCTTTCCAACCTGCATGCGAGCCCAGGCCGTGAAAGGCTTGATGTTCCAGTGGAGGAGATAGCAAGGCTCCGTAACAACAAGCTGACCTTCCATGAGATTGCAGCCACACTAAGAGGGCTCGGAAATGATGTCTCCAAAGCGACAGTCCATAGGCGCTATAAAGAGTATATGGATGAGAAGGACGGCGGTTTGCTTGTAAAAAAAGATTCCCTCTAGTAAGATTAAAGCATATGTTTACTAGGATGAAAGAAGGGTTTTACATGCTATCAAAAGAAAAAATCGCAAGAATTAATGCATTATCGAAAAAATCCAAAGCAGAAGGGCTTTCAATGGAAGAAGCTGCAGAGCAAAAACAGCTTCGCGAAGAATATATCAAGACTTTTCGCGCTTCCATGGATAACACGCTTCAATCCGTCACCATTGTAGATCCGGAAGGAAATGACGTTACACCAGAGAAGCTGAAGGAAACAAAAAAGAATTTAAAGCATTAATCGCTTTTTTTCAGAACATTGGAACATACTATTTATGATAAAATATAATTTTTCCAATAAAAATCAGATAAAAAGAAAGGATGGAATTGATGACACACAATATAGATCAACTTTCCATTAACACAATTCGTACATTATCTATCGATGCAATCGAAAAAGCGAACTCAGGTCACCCAGGTATGCCGATGGGGGCTGCTCCAATGGGCTATTCCCTTTGGACAAAATTCATGAACCATAACCCAAAGAACCCCAACTGGTTCAACAGAGACCGATTTGTATTATCCGCTGGTCATGGCTCCATGCTGTTATACAGCCTATTGCACTTAGGCGGATATGACCTATCCATGGATGACTTGAAAGAATTTCGTCAATGGGGCAGTAAAACTCCGGGACATCCTGAATTTGGTCACACTGCAGGAGTAGATGCAACAACTGGTCCACTCGGACAGGGTATTGCGATGGGTGTAGGAATGGCAATGGCGGAGCGTCATCTTGCAGCAACCTATAATAAAGAAGATATGGAATTGGTCAATCATTTTACATACAGTATTTGTGGAGACGGTGACTTGATGGAAGGTGTCTCTGGTGAGGCGGCATCCCTTGCTTCCCACTTGAAGCTTGGCCGTTTTATCGTTCTTTATGATTCCAATGATATTTCTCTTGACGGTGATCTGGACCGTTCCTTCTCCGAAAGCGTAGAACTTCGTTTCAAAGGATACGGTTGGCAGGTCATCCGTGTAGAAGACGGCAATAACCTGGAAGAGATTGCGGCGGCAGTGGATGAAGCGAAGAGCGACCTCAATCGACCTACATTGATTGAAGTGAAAACGACGATTGGATTTGGCTCCCCGAATCTTTCAGGAAAGTCTGATGTTCACGGAGCACCACTTGGAGCGGATGAACTGAAGCTAACAAAAGAAGCATACAAATGGACGTTTGAACAAGATTTCCATGTTCCGGACGAAGTATATGCGCATTTCCGTGAAACGGTAGCGGAAAAAGGGCAACAGGCTGAAGCGGCATGGAATGAACTATTTGATTCTTACAAAGCAAAGTACCCTGAAATGGGTCAACAGCTTGAATCGGCAATCAAAGGTGAATTGCCTGAAGGCTGGGATTCTGAGATTCCAGTTTACGAAGATGGGAAAAGCTTGGCATCCCGTGCTTCCTCCGGTGAAGTCCTGAATGCAATTGCTAAAAAAGTACCTTATTTCTTTGGAGGTTCTGCCGATCTTGCGGGCTCCAATAAAACAAATATTAAAAACGAAGCGGACTTCACAGCGGAAGACTACAGCGGACGCAATATCTGGTTCGGTGTACGTGAATTCGGAATGGGTGCTGCTTTGAACGGTATGGCACTTCATGGTGGATTAAAAGTGTACGGTGGAACTTTCTTCGTATTCTCTGATTATCTGCGTCCAGCTATTCGATTGGCTGCACTTCAACAGCTTCCTGTAACATATGTATTTACACACGACAGTATTGCGGTTGGAGAAGATGGGCCTACACATGAGCCAATCGAGCAATTGCCATCACTGCGTGCTATGCCGAACCTTTCCGTGATTCGCCCGGCTGACGGTAACGAAACTGCGGCTGCTTGGAAAGTGGCATTGGAATCAGAAAAAACACCTACAGCCCTTGTATTGACTCGTCAAAATCTTCCTACGATCAAAGGAACAAGCGAGACGGCATTAGAAGGCGTGAAAAAAGGTGCATACGTGATTTCCAAAGCACAAAAGGAAACTCCGGATGCGCTAATATTGGCAACAGGCTCTGAAGTCGGATTGGCTGTAGAAGCTCAAGCTGCACTTCAACAGGAAGGCATCGATGTTTCAGTTGTAAGTATGCCATCATGGGACCGCTTCGAGCAGCAATCCAAGGAGTACAAGAATTCCGTATTGCCAAAAGATGTGAAAAAACGTCTTGGAATCGAAATGGCAACTCCACTAGGGTGGGAACGCTACACTGGAGATGAAGGGGACATCCTTGCGATCAACACGTTCGGTGCTTCAGCTCCAGGAGAAAGAATCATGAAGGAATATGGCTTCACTACTGAGAATGTTGTTGCTAGAGTGAAAGCACTATTGGATAACTAATAAAGTAGAAAAGGGCTATGCATTTGTGCATGGCTCTTTTTTTATTCGTGAAAAAGAGTGTTTAAGTTGGAAAACTTTATATTATCGACAACTTTCAACAAAAGAAGTCAATAGTCGCGCCATCAACAGACAAATCTTTCCTCTTTTATTCCTTATAATAAAAAAAAGAGGATGTTAGGAGGGTTTTGTTTGCGCCATTATATGATCTATCTCATAGAGGAAGAAATTGCGAACCATTATGCGGGCAATGAATTGAAATTATTTCAGCTCTTTCAGCAGTATGAAAGAGAGGATCAACTTCAGGATGTAGTGAAGCAGCAGGTGGATTACATCACCATCCCCATACCGACCTTCCCCCTCCAGCAGGCGTTAGAAACTTCCATGAAAAAAATAGAAGGTTACCAGTCCCAATCCTATCAGCACAAAATAGAAAAAAGAGATAGCATCGCCAAATTGTCGATTTTTGAAAAATATTTGAAGCTGTCCTCCTCTGGGTCTTTTGAAGCAGAGGCGATCTTCTTTGAAGTAATTAGAAAACAGGCTCCTTTCTTCCTCGCTATCGATACCAAATCTGGGCGGTTTGGCTGGTTGCAGCCGATAAAACAGAGAAAATATGTCTAGGGTATAGAGAAATTAGCGGAAAATGTTGTATAATGATAGTTGGTTTAGTACACTACATTGGTAGACATAGTTTAGAGGAGGAAATGTTAGATGTCAGATTGGATTTGGATTCTGATTGTAGTTCTGGCACTTATCGCTGGAGTTGCACTAGGATTTTTCATTGCTCGTAAGTACATGATGACTTACCTGAAGAAAAACCCGCCGATTAACGAGCAAATGCTTCGCGTGATGATGATGCAAATGGGAATGAAACCATCCCAAAAGAAAATTAACCAAATGATGAAAGCAATGAGCAACCAACAAATGAAATAAACGATAGGGCACTCAGTCAAATGAGTGCTTTTTCTTTTGGCTACAATCTATCAAACACCGCTGTTGATTTCTGCACAAGGCTGCGCGGAAAGCGAACACATGGAACGGAAATCAACAGGGAGTCCAACAGGAAACCACCTATTTATTTGGATAATCTTTTGCCTAAAATAAGATAAATAATCTTCCTAAATATTAGAATTTTTGCTAAACTATCTAAGTTGATTATATAGATAAGTAAGAATGGTAACGGGGGAGTACGATGAGTATATTTAAAGATTTATGGTGGTTTTTCAAACTGGAAAAGAAGTCCTATATACCAGGCGTATTCATGCTGGCACTTGTTGCCCTGCTGGAGCTCGTTCCACCCCGGATCGTCGGGATGACGGTGGACTATATAGCTGAAGGAGAGCTGACAAAGGACTTGATTTGGCAGTTGATGCTAATTCTGTTAGGCACTTCAGTCATTGTCTATATTTTAAGGTATTTATGGAGAATCATGATTTTTGGCCCTTCTGTGAGGCTGGCAAGATTATTGCGGAACAATCTGTATGAACATTTTACGAAAATGTCACCGAGCTTTTACCAAAGACGCAGGGTTGGGGACTTGATGGCTCACTCCACAAATGACCTGCAGGCTATTCAGCAGACTGCCGGTGCAGGCGTATTGACCTTGGTGGACTCCTTGATGACAGGGGGGTTCGTTCTGATAGCCATGGCCACCACCATCAGCTGGAAGCTTACCCTGATATGTTTGATACCTTTGCCTTTCATGGCGCTATCGACTAATTATTACGGAACGCTGCTGCATCGTACTTTCCATAAGTCCCAGGCCGCTTTTTCCTCCCTGAATGACAAGGTGCAGGAAAGTGTCAATGGCGTAAAAGTAATTAAAACATTCGGGCAGGAAATGGAAGATATTGAAGAGTTTGAAAAGCAGGCCGAAGATGTAGTGAAGAAAAACGTGACGGTTGCTAAAATAGACTCTCTGTTTGATCCTACTATCGGCTTGATAATCGGGATATCCTTTTTTCTTGCTTTGGCATTCGGATCAAACTATGTACTGCAAGGGGAACTGACTATCGGGGAGCTGATAGCTTTCACCACCTACCTGGGGCTTTTGATCTGGCCGATGCTTGCATTTGGATGGCTATTCAATATCGTCGAGCGTGGCCGTGCTTCATATGATAGAGTTTCTTCACTTCTAAAAGAAGAAGTGGATATCAAGGATGGAGCTGATCCTAAAAAAGAATTTCCCTCAGGGGATATCATCTATGATGTCAACACGTTCTCCTATCCGAACGAAACAGAGCCGCTTCTGAAAGGCATACATTTTTCATTGAAGCAGGGGGAGACGCTTGGGATAGTGGGTAAAACAGGAAGCGGAAAAACTACTTTGTTGAAAGTATTGATACGCGAATTCAACGGATTGGAAGGGGAAATCACCATAGGCGGATACTCGACCCAAGACTTTTCACTTGAAGCATTAAGAAAGGCAGTCGGTTATGTACCACAGGATCATTTCCTATTTTCGGCTACAATATCGGATAATATCGCTTTTGCCGTTCCAGAGGCATCATTTGAAGAGATCATTCATGCTGCAAAACTGGCAAACATCCATGAGGACATCATCCAATTTACAGACGGATATCAAACGATGGTTGGTGAGCGTGGAGTATCTTTGTCCGGGGGCAGAAACAGCGATTATCCATAGCAAGGGCCTTATTGATGGATCCTGAAATTCTGTTATTGGATGACTCCCTTTCTGCGGTGGATGCGAAAACGGAAGAGAGGATTCTGCACGCATTAAAAGAAAATCGAAAAGGGAAAACAACCATCATCACTTCACATCGATTATCTGCCATCGGGCATGCCAACTTGATCCTGGTAATGGATGAGGGAAGAATTGTTCAAAGCGGGACACATTCGGAGTTGATGGATGAAGAAGGCTGGTATCGTGACATGTACCATCGCCAGGCATTGGAATCCCTAGTGGAGCATGGGGGCTAAAAATGATGAACAATCAAACTTTAACAGCTAAACAGCAAAGAATCGTATTGAAAAGGTTATTATCCTACACTAAGCCTCATACAAAACAGTTTATTTTTGCTTTTGCTTTATTGGTATTGGCTACAATTGGAGAAATTGTCGGCCCTTTGATCATCAAAGTATTCATTGATGATCATCTTACTCCGCAAGTGATGGATAGGGGTCCAATACTATTTTTGGCGGCGCTCTATTTAGGCATTCTGGTACTGAAGGTTTTCATCACTTATTTTCAACTTCTCAAGTTTCAGGAAATTTCACTGAAAATCATACAGGAACTAAGAATAGACATTTTCACAAAGGTGCAAAGTCTAGGCTTGAAGTTTTTTGATAAGACTCCTGGGGGGAGCATCGTTTCAAGAGTGACTAATGACACGGAAGCAATCAAGGATATGTTTGTCAGTGTAATTTCAACCTTTGTACAGAATGGTGTATTTCTTATCGGGATATTCATTGCCATGTTCTTCCTTAACGTGAAACTTGCATTGTTCTGCCTCCTTATCATACCTATCATTTTTGCAATCATGGCAACCTATCGCCATTTCAGTTCGAGATTTTATTCGGATATGAGAGAAAGGCTAAGCCAGCTTAACGCAAAGCTTAATGAATCCTTGCAAGGGATGTCCATCATCCAGGTTTTCAGACAGGAGCGCAGGCTCAGACGTGAATTTGCAGAAATCAATGAGGCACACTACCAGGCGGGAGTCAAAAACATCAAACTGGATGGATTATTACTTCGACCTGCAATCGATTTTGTATATGTGCTTTCTTTGATACTGGTGTTAAGTTATTTTGGGATTTCGTCTATCGGAAACGTCATTGAAATTGGTGTCCTTTATGCATTCGTCAATTACTTGGGGCGTTTTTTCGAACCTGTCAACCAGATGATGATGAGGCTTTCGATGTATCAGCAGGCAATCGTTTCAGCGTCACGTGTATTTGCATTGCTTGATGAAAAGGAATTGGCGCCAACCGCCTTTACAGCCGACGTAAAGCCTGTGATCCGTCAAGGGGAGATCGAGTTCAGGAATGTCACTTTTTCCTATGATGGGAAAAGGGATGTGCTCAAAAACATTTCCTTTAAAGCGAAGCCCGGGGAGACAGTTGCACTTGTCGGCCATACTGGTAGCGGAAAAAGCTCGATCATCAATCTGCTTATGCGTTTCTATCAGCTTGAAAAAGGGGAAATCCTATTGGATGGTGTGTCCCTGAACAACTTTGAGGATAAGGAGCTCAGGAAGAAGATGGGATTGGTCCTGCAGGATCCCTTCCTTTTTTATGGCACCATCAACCATAATATTCGATTACATGATACAAGTATTACAGATAATGAGATTGTGGAAGCTGCGGAGTTTGTTCAGGCTGACAGTTTCATCAGGAAGCTGCCGGATCAGTATGAGCAGCTGGTAGTGGAAAGAGGGGCAACTTTCTCAAGCGGGCAGAGGCAGCTTGTCGCGTTTGCGAGGACCATCGCGACAAAGCCGAAAATCCTCGTGTTGGATGAAGCGACCGCCAATATTGACACCGAAACCGAAGAAGCGATTTCATCGGCGCTCGAAAAGATGAGAAAAGGAAGAACCACTATCGCAATCGCCCACCGCCTATCGACCATACAGGACGCTGAACAGATTCTCGTACTCCATCAGGGAGAGGTAGTGGAATGGGGAACACACAAGGAGCTTTTGAATCAAGAGGGACTCTATCATAAAATGTACCTTCTCCAAAACGGCCAGCCCGATAAAGTGGAGGATGTAGTAGGACATTCTAAATGATTTTGCTTACCCCTCGCAAGCCAACCGATAGTATAGATCAACAAATTAAAAAGAAAAGAACCATCAATCCGCAGATGGTTCTTTTCACTATGTAACTTTATATTTATTTAGGTACAATTAAATGGTTATACTTATTTAATAGAATATCTAGTTCCTGGCTTATCTTTAGAGTCTTAGAAGAGGACATTCCGTATTTTGCAACAATATCTATTAACTCTATGCGTTTTTTCTCGATCAGTTGTAAAATCTCTTGTTTAGTAGCCAATGTTGGGTTTCCTTTCTTCTTCCAATTCGTATCATAATTATACAAGAATCCGAAAGGGAATTCAAAGAATATTTTCAAGTTAATGGTACTTTAATGTTTGTCATACCATTGAAAGACATAAGTGCAAGATTGTCATGTTTTCGTCATAGAATGTTAAAAGAACACGCATTTAACAACAAGGGAATCTGATACTATTAAGAAAGATATAATTGTTTAGGAGTAGTGATAGCATGGAAGCAGATATAACTTTATTATTGGCGTTTGGTGCAGGATTTTTATCTTTTATCTCACCATGTACGCTGCCGATATATCCAGCGTTTCTATCTTATATTACTGGTGTGTCGGTGGGGGAACTGAAAGATGAGAAAGGGATGCTGCAAAAGAGAAGCATTTTACATACGTTGTTCTTTCTAATAGGCTTTTCAATTATTTTCATTGCATTAGGCTTCAGTACATCGTTCATCGGAGAATTTTTCACTCAATATCAGAATCTGATCCGACAAGTAGGAGCAATCCTTATTATCTTTTTCGGGTTTGTCATTCTTGGTGTATTCCAACCAAAGTTTCTTATGCAGGACAAGAAGTTTTCATTTAAAAACAGACCTTCCGGCTTTATTGGGACCGTCTTGATCGGGATGGCATTCGCTGCGGGCTGGACGCCCTGTACCGGTCCGATCCTGATCAGTGTTATGGCTCTGGCAGCCTCCAATCCGACTTCAGGTGTCATCTACATGACAGCGTATGTGCTCGGCTTTGGGATTCCATTCTTCATCCTATCATTTTTCATTGGAAAACTTGGTTGGATTAAACGTAATCATGTGTTGATCATGAAAATCGGCGGTTATGCGATGATTATGATGGGTATTCTACTGTTCTTTAACTGGATGACAAAAATTATTGCTTGGTTTACGAGAATTACCGGTGGATTCCAAGGTTTTTAATTTAAGGTACTTTAGTTTTTAGTTGCGTCATCCTCTTAAAAGGAGTAAAGTAAAATTGGATATATAGGAAAATAAAAACTTTTTTATAGGACATAAGGAGGATTTCTGCGGTGGCTAATGTTTTAGTGGTGGATGATGCAAAATTTATGAGGCTAACAATTAGGAACATTTTAACAAAAGCCAACCACACTGTTGTCGGTGAGGCCGAAAATGGAAGAGAGGCTGTTTCACTTTATCGTGATTTTCAACCTGACCTCGTGACAATGGATATTACCATGCCAGAAATGAACGGAATAGATGCGGTTCATGAAATCCTGCGTCAGTTTCCGAAAGCAAAGATCATCATGTGTTCAGCGATGGGGCAGCAGCGCTTAATAGTGGAAGCGATAGAAGCTGGTGCCAAGGATTTTATCGTAAAGCCTTTCGATGAGAACAGGGTGTTGGAAGCAGTTAAGAGAGTTCTAGGATAATAGTCTGTTAAACTGTCATTTAAGCTTTTGCTGAATGGCAGTTTATTTTTTTTTATATGAATGTATAAAGGGTTTTTATAATCGCTTTTATTATTTCGTTTTTTCGGTATAATAGTAAAGGGAAAAAGTTGTGAAAATAAGGGATGATATTAGTGCAAACAATTCTATCTACGATTTTCGCTGTGTGTATGGCTCTTCTAGTCATCTTCGTAAGAATGAAAGCAGCTAAAAAGCCTTCATCAGTGAAAAAAATAATACTGCCTCCAATCTTTATGAGCACTGGAGCCTTAATGTTTCTGTTTCCAGAATTTCGAGTGAGCCCTTTGCAAATTATCGAAGCGCTTTCTGTTGGAGCGGTTTTTTCCATTTTTCTGATTAAAACCTCCAAATTTGAAATCAAGGATTCAGATATTTATTTGAAGCGATCTAAAGCATTTGCTTTCATCCTTTTGGGACTGTTAGTCATTCGAGTCGTCATGAAGCTGGTTTTAAGCACAACCATTGATATCGGCGAACTGACCGGCATGTTCTGGCTGCTGGCTTTCGGGATGATTGTTCCGTGGAGAATCGCGATGTATATCAAATATAAGAAGCTTGAAAGTGCGGGATTTCCGCCAACGATAAAAACCTCGGTTTAACCGAGGTTTTCGTTTTAGAATAGGTGCTGATATGGGGTTTGGTCGATGTTCAGATCTCTTAGTTTTTTTACGAGAAATTTGTGATCCCGTTTAGGAGTTGCCAGGATGTACCCTCTGACTACATGCTCTCTAGTGATGGAGGGAGCTTTTTCTTTAAAGGCAAGCTCACCTATTTTACCTGCGATCTTCTGTCGGGCGATATCCCGAAAGAGTTCAGGTACCGGCGATACGAGCTCCTCCAATAGGGATTTTAAATCCTCAGGCCACATGTGCCGCGTTTCTTTGATATAATAATCCTGCCAATCCAATTCGGACCAGCCGTCCTCTTTTGGCAAACGTTTCAAGAATTTGCGGAACATGAAAAATCCGCCAATGGCTAACAAACCAACCATCGCCACTACCCAAAATAAAATTAACCATAAAAACCATCCGGTTAACATGTTCTTTCCCTCCGAACTCGTTAACATTCTTGTATTATTATACCCGAAACTATTATAATTGCACTAGTAAAACACTGATACTATCTAAATTTCTATGAACGATACATTTAATATCATACCCACAGTTATATGGAGGTGGCCGCATTGAAAAAAATTGGAGCTGTAATAGGAAATATGGGAAAGACGGAAATCATCTCTTCTAGAGTATGTCCGAAATGCAACAGGGAAGTCAAACGAGTTCGCATGCAGATAATTGGCGGCGAGAACAAAGGGAAATGGCAGGAATTCGAAAATGAATGTGATTGCCGTTTGGCGCAAGAAACGATGGAAGCGGAAAAACGACGAAAGCATAAATACTTTGAACAGTTCTGTATCGTCCCGAGAGAACTGGAAGGCGCTACACTTGAAAACTTTAAAGTGGAATATGCCAGTCAAGGGGAAGCGTTGGAGAGTACCATTGATTTCTTTGATCAGTTTACCGGAAAAGAGAACCTGTACTTCTATGGAAGGACCGGACGGGGTAAAACTCATCTGGCAGTCGGATTGTATAAATATTTTAAACAAAATAACATTACGGCCATGTTTTTTGATGTACCTAAGCTTATGGACACCATTGTCGCATCTTGGGAAAACGACTCTGGCTACTCCGAAAGCAGATTCATGAAGGCGATCGCTGACGTGGATGTGCTCATTCTAGATGACCTCGGAGTGGAGCGTATCAGTGAATGGGTCGATCAGACGATCTATTCCATTTTGAATCAGCGTCAAGGAAAGAGTATCGTCTTTACATCCAATATACATCCGGGTGATTTAACCAAACGTTACGGCGAAAGAATAGCTGACAGAATAAAAAATAAGATGAGCCAAAATCAATTGATTTCCATTGTCACCCCGGAAAGCTACCGCACAAAAGATTTGACCATGTTTAAAGATTAAGCATATGCCTTTTTAAACTCCATTAAGCTAGCTTAGTGGAGTTTTTTTTGAGAAAAATTAGTTTTTATGCAACTTTTGGAATCTCCATTCGACTATTCTGTTAGAAAAAATTAAAGAGGGTGACAGAGTGAATTGGGAAGAACTTTATTATGAATATAGTGACAGAGTGTATCAGTTTATAATGATGATGGTAGGAGACGAAGAAATTGCAGAGGATTTGACGCATGACACCTTTTTAAGAGTCAAAAATTCTCTGGATAAGTACAGGGGTGATGCCAGCTACTATACATGGATCATCTCGATTGCAAGACACATTGTCTATGACCATTGGCGAAAGAAGAGGATTATCCGCTTCATCCCACTGGCTGCGAGCAAGCCGGTGGCAGATTACCGTACCCCAGATGAAATCCTTCAAAAAGGGGAGGAAATAAGAGAGTTATATGAAGCGATGAAAAAATTGAAAACAAACTATCAGGAAGTAATTATCCTAAGAAAAATACAAGAACTATCTATAGAAGAAACTTCATTGGCGCTGGGCTGGTCTGTCAGCAAAGTGAAATCCACCTTGTTGAGGGCTCTGGCAGCGTTGAAAACCGAAATAGTAAAGCGAAGAGAGGGCGGATCTGCAAATGAACAAACAATGGCTTGATGGAAACCTATCAAACGAGAATTTCAGAGAACTTGGCAACTTTACCAGATCAGACGCAAATCGCAACAATACTTTTGTGAAATTACAAAAAACTACAAGGAAATCTGCCATTCCTTATAAATATTATATGACGTTACTAGCCGCAGCAGCTATTATGTGTGTACTTCTTGCCCCGACTATAATAAATCTTCTTACAGAAGATCCGTCCACCAATGCAGGAGAAGCGACTGAAGTGACTGCTATTTATGGAGTCTCTGGACCTTTGAGTTATTCCTATGATAAGGAAGATGACTTTGAAAGAAACAATATGATCGGGGAGGCTTTGGCAAATCCTGAAAAAGAAGCATCCAATGAATTTTCTCCCGATTTCGCACCAAAAATGCTGACCATACATTATGATAATGGGGAACAGAAAACATATTCTGTTTGGATCAATAGTTGGCTGGAAGGGGAAACAGCATATTATGAAGGCATCTATATGATAGAATCAGACCCTAAAAAATATGAACTGGCACCTGAAATAGCAGAAACTATATTCCAGGCATTCACAAATTAATATGATCATACTAATAGCCGGTAAATATTATCGGCTATTTTTTGTTAATTTGTCTTTTTTTGCAAGAAATAATGGTAAAATAATTCTAAATAGATAGAAAACTAAATGGGGTGCTAGGAAAATGGAATCAGTAAAACAGTTAAAACAAAAAATGGCCGATGTCATAATTGGAAAAGAAGAAGTAGTAGAGCTCCTTTTTAATGCCTTAATCAACAAAGGTCACATACTTCTTGAAAGTGTGCCGGGTACTGGAAAAACAATGATTGCGAAAAGCTTTGCCAAAACGGTGGAGGCAGATTTCAAACGAATTCAGTTTACTCCAGATGTCTTGCCGAGTGACGTAACGGGGATTCAATTCTTCAATCCAAAGGAGCAAACCTTCGAGCTTCGTCCCGGACCCATTATGACAAATATCCTTTTGGCGGATGAAATTAACCGGGCAACGCCAAGAACACAATCGAGTCTACTTGAGGTTATGGAGGAACGCCAGGTCACAATCGATGGACAGACGCTTCCAATCCCTGGCCCATTTATGGTGGTAGCGACTCAGAACCCAATCGAATCCCAACAGGGAACCTTTCCTCTTCCTGAAGCTCAGATGGACCGTTTCTTTATTCAGCTTGAAATGGGGTATCCAACATTTGAAGAAGAAAAGCAGATCCTGAATCGTTACAGGGAGGACGACCCAATCCAGCATTTGACTGCTTTATTTTCTAAAGAAGAAATTTTAGATTTTCAACAGGATGTTAAAAAAGTGAAGGTATCTTCGGTTGTAGAAGATTACATATTGGAAATTGTCCATGCGACCAGGAGCCATGAGGAAATTGAAGTGGGAGTCAGTCCCCGTGGAACATTGGCGCTGATGAGAGCTGCACAAGGCAGTGCCTATATCAATGGACGCGAATATGTTCTACCTGAGGACGTTAAAAAGATGTCACCATATGTGTTGAGCCACCGTATCGTTCTTACTATGGAAGGATCCTTGAAGAAAACGAACAAGCAGATCCTGAATGAAGTGTTATCGCGTGTGACGGTTCCGGTGGAGGCGACAAATTAGAAATGGGGACTTGGAGTCAACAAATTGATAATCTGGATCATCATAAATACCTTCGAGCGGGAGCTTTTGTACTTATGTTTGGTGGTATGCTGAGTGGAAATGCCATTTTCTTTTTTATCGGAAGCCTTTACATGTTTTATTTCCTGGCCTGCTATCTGTACTTGGACAAGGTAGGCAGGAAACTGGAATTTTCAATTGTGGAGGAGCAAATTAAACTTTTCCCCAATGAGGAAGGAACGTTTACGATTAAACTTGAACAACACTCCAGATTGCCAATCTTTTTCGGCAATATCGTGCTCGCAGTTGATAATAACCTTAAGTTTCAGGCTGGAGATGAAAGAAAACAGATGAGTATTTTAAAAATACCTTTCTCCCTCATGGGGAAAAGTGTTCTGCTTATTGATGTACCGTTTACGGCCCATTCCCGTGGTGTAGCGAAAATCCGGCAGGTAGACATAGACATCCGCCATTTCATGGATGAAGGAAAGGTATATCGTCATAAAACGGATCTTCAAATATTTGAGACTGTTGTGTATTCGGATAGAAGAATCGTGTCAGGTATGGAAAGGATTGTACCTCGAAATCAGGGCACCTATGCCACGAAATCTTCCCTTTTCGAGGATATGACAAACATAGTGGGAACAAGGAATTATCAGAACGGGGATGCGTTCAATAAGGTGCATTGGAAAGCAAGCGCCAGAATGGCCAAGCTCCAAACGAAACTGCATGAAAGAAGCTCCCAGTTTTCCTGGTTGATGGTCCTGGATATCAGGTCTACAGACTTTGAAGAAAGACTGAAGGCTGTTACGTATCTGCTCCATCATGCTGCAGCTAACCACATTCCTTTCTCTCTTTTGGTCAATATAAAAAAAGCGGGAAAACCTTCCTACTTTGAATTGCCGTCTGGTGAAGGGAAAAAGCAATTGCAGATGGCGTTAACGTTTCTGGCAAGATTGCAATCCAATAATGTGGCCATCGGGATGGAATCTTTCGAAAGAATTACCTTTCAGCATGCATTGACTTCACCATATGTCATTATTTGTGCGGATCAGGAGCGTGTAGCCAGCTGGAAAATGCCGACGTCCACTAAAGTGTACATCTTGGACTGCATAGACCAGCATTACACTTTAAGGCAATGGCGTTCCTATCACAGGCAGGGGGTGCTACATGGTTAACATTTGGAAGAATAGTCTTACCATGCTGTTGGAGCTGAATTTGTTTTTCTTCTTTATTCTGCTTTTCTACATGGACGCAAAAGCTCTTCCATCAATCCCGGGATTTTTAGCGGCCTATGCAGCGACGATTGGAATTTATATGATGTTGTCAAAAAGACTTCCTGACACATATGTATCCATCATGTTTGTTGCACCGGTTATCGCCTTTTTGGCATACCTGCTTAACTTCCATATAGGGGTCTCCATTTTGATGGGACTATTCTTGAGCTATCGTGGATTTATGTATTTTATCCAGGAGAGAAGGATTTCCACCTTTTCCCTGCTGATGCACTCCTTCTTTTGGATGCCTATCATTTATGTTGGAGGAGTGGCGGTCGGTTATCCCTATGGTTCCACCTTACTTGCATTGTTTGCGGGTCAGCTGGTGTTTGTCCTGCTCTTATATACCGGGGAGACCCTATTCTCCTTAAAGGGTAATGTTGCGATGCAGAAGAGCGTTATGATGTCCACTGCTGTTGTTGTAGGGGTGGTCCTTGCTGTTGCAGTGACGTTTTCTACCTTTGGGAGATGGCTGCTTGGCGGCGCATTCGGCTGGTTTGGAAGTGCTGTATCCTTTATTGCAGGCTTGATTGCGAGACCGTTCATTTATTTGTTAGGTTTGCATGACTGGACTGTTAAACCAAAAGGACCAGAAGAACAGAGCGCTATCTTAGGAGATGGCACAATTCCTGAGACAGAAGTAGTTTATGAGCCCGGCAGCCTGTTTGATGATCCTTGGGTGCTTACTATAGTTGCTATTGTGGTCATTACCGTCCTTTTTCTGATCCTTCGAAAAAAGCGAGTGGAGAAGGATGTGGATGAGAATATGGACCGAGCTACCTTCCTGACTTCCTTAACAAAAAGAAAAGAAGGCTTCCGTTTTACAAAAAAGAATCAAAAACCTCCAGAGGATCAGGTAAGAAGGTTGATGTATGATCTAGAAAAGCTGGCCAAAAAGAAAAATAGAGGTAGATACCCTTTTGAAACATTAGAGGATTGGTTGAATCGCGAATCTTTTCTAAAACAGGAGTTTATGCAGTTGTATGCCAAAGTGAGATACGGGGAGCTGAAACTGTCTGACGAAGAACATGAACAATGCCGTGAAATGGCCCATGAGCTCCGGAAGACTTTAAAAGAATTGAAAAAAGCGGGCTGATGGTAAACATCGCATATTCCTTCTTATAGGAAATGCGATGTTTTTTGTTGAGAAACACCTCTACAGCAAACAGGAGGATAATATTGGTAAGGTTGCATCGCCAAAAAACGGCATATTCCGCGATATTCCGTGATTTACCCCCGTTTTTGCGATTTAACGATTTATGCTTCTGAATGTTAGCGTTTACACTCACTATCTGGCTCTTATGCCAACTAATTGGGAAATCCCCCTTGAAACTGCCTCTCTACATGTTAGTATAGATGCGTTGTTAAAAACGGACGGATAAGTCAGGAGAGATAAGATGCTTAACGAAAAAACGATTGGATTTATCGGAGCGGGATCAATGGCAGAAGCAATGGTTTCAGGCATAGTTGCAAGTGACATTGTTCCTGCAGAAAATGTGATTGTAAGTAATAGATCGAATGAAAACAGATTAAATGAACTCCAAGATAAATATGGTGTACTCGGTGTTGCTAAGGATAATCTGCCTTTTGAAGATTTGGATATTATTGTTCTAGCAATGAAACCGAAAGATATCGACCATGCACTTTCATTTTTGAAGGAAAAAATAAAGCCTCATCAGCTTCTACTTTCCGTATTAGCTGGAATATCCACTAATTATATGGAAGAAGGTCTGTTAGGCAATCAGCCGGTTATTCGTGTAATGCCTAATACATCCAGTATGATTGGGGAATCTGCCACTGCCATTTCAACAGGTTCGCACGTAGGAATGGACCATGTGATGGATGCTCAGGCCATATTAAGCACTATTGGGAAAGTGTATACCATCGAAGAGGAGCAGATGGACGTATTTACAGGTGTTGCAGGGAGCGGTCCTGCCTACTTCTATTATTTAATGGAACATATGGAGAAGACGGCAAATGAGGCTGGATTGGATGAAAATGTAACGAGAGATGTGGTTGCTCAAACCATTTTGGGAGCGGCAAAAATGCTTTTAACCAATCATGAAGAACCCGAAAGCTTACGAAAGAAGGTAACATCTCCTAATGGCACGACAGCAGCAGGTCTTGAAGCATTAAGAGAAAATGGAGGCGGCAAGGCTATTTCCGCTGCAATCAAAGGTGCTGCACAACGCTCGAAGGAAATAAGTACGGAAAATGAAAAAGTATTGGTGTTAAGCTGAATACGCAACAAAGACTGTAACAGGAGTGATTCAATGAATCCCGCAACAGATACAAAACGGGTGGTAATTAAAATTGGGAGCAGTTCACTGACAAGCTCTCATGGTGAAATCAGTAGAAGGAAACTCGAAAGATTGGTAGATGAAGTCGCACAATTAAAGGACCTTGGATATGAGGTGCTTCTAGTTTCATCAGGTGCTGTAGCAGCAGGCTATCGTAAATTGGGTTGTTTGAATAGACCGACTTCCCTGCCTGAAAAGCAAGCAGCTGCTTCGATCGGACAAGGGTTGCTTATGGAGGCATATTCTGAACTACTATTATCAAACGGATACGTTGCATCTCAAATTTTGATTACAAGAGAAGATTTTTCGGATGAAAATCGCTACAATAACGCGCGTAACACTGCAAATGTCCTTTTAGAGCGTGGTATTGTACCGATCGTCAATGAAAATGACACCGTTACGGTCAATAGGCTGAAATTCGGTGACAACGATACCCTTTCTGCCAAGGTGGCGGGCCTTGTGGACGCGGATATGCTTCTTATCATGTCTGATATTGATGGCTTGTATGATGCAGATCCACGAAAAGATCCGGATGCCACACTGCTCAGAAAAGTGGAGGAAATCACTCCAGCAATTGAAGCAGCTGCCGGCGATTCCGGAAGTACGGTTGGTACCGGCGGGATGAAATCCAAAATAGATGCGGTCAAGATAGCCATGGCATCAGGCATTCCCGCATTTCTAGGGAAGGCCGGTGTACCGAATATCCTGCTTCAGGCAGTCGAAAAACAAGCGGTTGGTACGTATTTTGAATCCAATGACACTACCATAAACTTGAATCATAAAAAGCAATGGATTGCATTCAATTCCGGTCCGGAAGGTGAAGTGATGTTGGCGGAGAATGCAGACATATCCATGCTTGGGAAGAAACGACTTTTGCCTTCAAGTATCAGCAAGGTGAAGGGCTATTTCCAGGAAGGATCTGTCGTGAGAATTCTGGATTTTGAAGGAAACCGTATTGGTCTGGGAGTTGTCAATTACTCATCCGAACAATTAAGAGAGTATGACCAGAGTGAAAACAACTATACAGAAGAAGTGGTAAAACATGATGATTTAGTATGTCATCTGGAAGATTCAATCCCTGTAGGAATATAAGATAGTCAAAAAAATAGGAGGAATTGGATGTCTTTAGTTATGGACATAAACGTAGAAGCACAAGCGAAGGAAGCGAAGAGAGCGGCTAAGATGGTCAGCTTGCTGACCACAGAACAGAAGAATGCAGTACTGAAGGAAATAGCGAATACACTTGAAGGCAATGTGGACTATATTCTTAAAGCAAATGAACAGGATTTGGCCAAGGGCCGTGAAAAAGGTTATACGGAAGCATATATGGACCGCCTGGCACTATCTCCTGAGAGAATCGCTGATTTTGCAAATGGATTAAGGGAAGTTGCAGAACTGGAAGATCCTGTTGGAGATATTCTTTCTGACTGGACGCTGGATAATGGGTTGCAGGTGGAAAAAGTGAGAGTGCCACTTGGCGTTATCGGCATGATCTATGAGGCTCGTCCCAATGTTACAGTCGACGCAACGGGATTGGCATTAAAATCAGGGAACGCCATCGTCCTGAAAGGCGGTTCTTCTGCCATCCATTCAAATCAGGCCATTGTAGACATCATGCATAAGGCATTGGAGACGACATTGATACCGAAAGAGGCAGTTCAATTCATCTCCAGTACGGACAGGAAGGCAACAGAGCAGTTGTTTACCATGAAGGAGCATATAGATGTATTGATTCCACGAGGTGGAGCATCCCTCATTAAAGCAGTAGTGGAAAATGCAACGGTACCTGTTTTGGAGACGGGTGTGGGTAACTGTCATCTTTATGTTGATAAGGCGGCAGACTTGGAAAAAGCTTTATCCATCATTGTAAATGCCAAAACCGACAGACCTGCCGTATGTAATGCAGCTGAAACGTTAATTGTCCATGAAAAATGGTTAGATAAAAATAAAGAAGAACTGATTGAATTATTTAAAGACCATAACATTCCGGTTCATGGGGATGAAGAAGCTGTACGTGAGATACCTGGAGCAATTCCAGCCGGTGAGGAAGACTGGACAAACGAGTACCTAAGTCTAGATATCGCTGTGAAGGTCGTAAAATCGATTGATGAAGCCATCGACCATATTGATGACTATGGAACCAAGCACTCTGAAGCAATTATCACAGAGGATAAAGAAGCTGCCAGCAGATTTATGAAGCTGGTGGATGCAGCGGCAGTCTACCATAATGCGTCTACAAGGTTTACTGATGGAGGAGCATTGGGCTTTGGTGCCGAGATCGGCATTTCCACCCAGAAGCTTCATGCACGTGGACCGATGGGCTTGCCGGCATTAACAACTGTTAAGTATCAGATGACAGGCGATGGACAAATCAGATAATAGATGAATTAATTGCAGCCGTATCTCTTTTATGGGATACGGTTTTATTCGGTTTTTGAAGGAATTTCATGTCTTATTGTGGAAGAATCATTCAAATGGTAGTAATATGGTAGTATCAAAATAACAACTTATCTACTATACATAGATTTATAGTGTAAATTTGTTACAAAGGATAGTGAAGTACAATCAAAACTAATATTTTTCTTGAAAGTATCATACAATTATCCATCTTTTTTCTATCTCTTACTGTGCTTACACTGTTGAGAAGAATCTTAGGGAAATACTACAAATTTCTTCACCTTTTCATTCTAGCTGTATTTTCATTGTTTTTTCTTTTTGGAGTCACATCCTATTCTGATCGCTTCTTTTGGATGATTTTCGGAGTCATCTTATTCGGGGTCATCCAAATCGTTCAGGCGATTCCTGAGAATCAAAGGAGCCGCAGCTATCGGACGGATGGGGAATAAGTGGTATGTGGCTCGTTCTTGAGTAGAAAGACCCCTGAAAGTTTCGGGGGTCTCAGACTGTAGACAAACTCGAAGTAATTCGAGGTTGTCTACAGTTTTTTTGTGTACCTGTATTATAAAGCCCGTTGATTTCCGTTCCAGGCACTGCGCTTATCCTTAGGCGGTCCGGGAGCCTCCTCGACGCTTGCACGTCTGTGGGGTCTCCCTTGTCCCTTCCCCCCGCAGGACAAGGAAGGCTGCGGCAGCGATACATCGCACGAAGAAAATGCTTGCATTTTCGAGGAGTCTCCGTGCCTTCCACTACAATCAACTGAGTTTTCAATACTTTTTGTGGAACGATAGCATAGGGTATTTTTTAAAGACTCATGTGGTAATAATTATTCCGCAGAAAAACTCTGTTATCCAACGATAAAATTCCTATTGTCTACATACTTAGACTCCCCAAATATCAAGTTTCTTTTTTCATGTTCAAACCTATAGAGGAATTTAATGGAAAGTGTCGAATTTAGTGGTATAAATAACAAGGGGATAGATAGATGGAAAACAAAGTCGGAGTAATATTGAGGATTATTGGTTTCGGTATTATCATTATCGGTTTTATCTTGGCAATAAAAGTGATTTCTGAAACAGAGAGTTTTGGGCTTGGGGTCCCGTTATTTTTTGAAACGTTCGTAACCGGTATGGTTTTTATTGGATTTGCTGAAGTGATCAATCTATTACAATCCATCAATAATAAAATAAAACCACTAGGACATGATCAAGTTGATAGTGAGGAGAAAAGTCTTCCTGAAAATAAAGATTACACTGAAACTACAGGTTCTGCTGAAGCTGAGATAAGAGAATTTTATGCAGAGCGCAACAGGAATGTCCAGGAGATAAATCCTACTCCATTCCAAGACTTTTATATTGTAAACGTGGATGGAATTACTGTTCTTGTCGAACTAGGGGGATTCAGTCCCGAAGTGTATGCGAGTAATAATTGGCCGGGAGAAATCAAGACTTGGCATGAAGAGAACTTTAATGGTAAATAAAAATATTAAGAAGGTGTCCTTGGCTAAGAGGGACACCTTCTTTTTTGTATCATTCTACTCGCTGTTATTCCGATTTGGATTCACGCTTTTTATAGTATCTCCTTACCCCAATATAGATGATAAAGGAAGCCGCGGCCAATAATAGCAGAATCGGCGAATATCCGATCAGAAAAACAGCAAGGCCGGAGAAGAATGCCGTAATGGAGTTAAGGGAAGCGGCAAATGTTTTCTTTATCTTTTCGCCTGTCTTCAGATCCTCGTTGCCTTTCACATCTGGAATAGGGATGGAGACATCCATAAAGTTCATTTCCACTTCAGCGAATTCTGTTTTATTATCCAAGTATTTCATCCTGCCCATAACCTGTTCGATTTCTTCCTGTACAATTGATAAGTCATTGGAGATTTTAAGAAGATCCTCGGTTTTCTCTGCTTTGCTTAAAAGATCCAGCAGCCGTTCCTCCACCACTCTTTTCGCTTTCAATCTGGAGGTTAGATCCACATACTCTTCCGTGACGTCCTGACCGACCACTCTTTTCTCTACCACTTTTCCAGAAAACTCTTCCAAGCCATCCAAAAAAGCTGTTAGAGAATCAGTCGGAATTCGGAGGGTAATGGAGCCATAGTCCTGCTCATTGTTAGACGTGAAATTCACTTCAACGACGTACCCATTTAGATCCCGGACGTTTTTTTCAACCTCATCGATCGACTTACCTATGTCATCCACTTCCAGGGACACAGACGCATTGTACATCACCTTGCGTTCGTTATTCACTCCCTCAGGTGCCATCTCTCCATCTTCTTCAACACCAGCACTGTCATCCATGTCAGCCCCGATGCCACCTTCATAGGATTTCTGTTCAGAGGAGTCCATGGCATTGGATGAATCGCTAGAGTCATTGGATGCACTGCATCCTGTCAATAAAAGTAATATAAAAGCAAAACCTATAAGTATTCTCTTTCCCATAAAATCACCCCTTTTAAAAAGTAGACGTGACTTATGTGATAAAGTTCCATAAATTTTAAGAATTGATTAAATATATTGTGCAACACGAAAAAGAGAGTCCCGAATGGAATTCTCTTGAAAATACTCATATATATTCCAATTCCAGATGTTAGGAAAAGTAATTAGTGACTAAAATATTGTAGGTTGCTAAAATAATGGTAATAAACTCCATATAGGAGGGGAAAGTGATGAAGTTTAATCAGCGATATGGAAGAATCTTTTTAGGTATTTTATTTGTAATAATATTTGTATTTGTTTATTTTTTTTATCAAGAATCAATAAAAAATCAATACACAGAAGAATATCAGGGTAGGGCAAGATTAGAGCTTTCAAGAGAAATAGATGTCGAATTTGATAAAATTAAAAATCCGGATGAATTAAGAATAAAAAAAAATTTAAAAATGCCTGATGGATTAGACGTTAGAATTAAACAAGTAAATCTAATACAGTTTAATTGGAAAGATCAAGGTGGCGAATCATATACAATAAGTTTCCTAGAATATGTGTTTAAAAATGGGGCTACATTTATTGAAAAACAGAGAGACGAATATTAGATTGAGCAATTAATATGATTAAAAAGAATCGAGAGTGCCATCTCTGCCACCAAAAAATGGGTGTGAACCTCTTTATGGAGGTTCACACCCATTTTGGTGGGAATAATGAATAATTGTAATTTATATATGTGGTCAGATTCGTAATATGAATTTAATAATTCAGTCGGATTTAGAGGAATCTTTTTATTTTCCGAAGGAGTGGTTTTTAAGCCCGTAACAAGTATCCTTCCTATTCCCCAACGAATTCAAACAATCTTATAAAGTAACCTCTTAAAACCTTGTAGTTGGCGGGACTGCGTGGGAATCGAACCCACCTGGGACGGCACGCGACTCACAAGCGGTTTTGAAGTTCTAGGTGGTGAGTACTTTTTAGTACCATTAAGTCCTCTAATGTACTATAAAATAAGGACTTAATGATATAGAATCTTTCACAGTATCATTAAATTTTCGGAAATGGGCACCAAACTTGGCACCAATAATTAGAGGAGATTTAAGTTAATAGTACTTTATTGTAAGAAGTTAATATTTTGATCTAAATGTGTTCTTATTTAGGGTGACGACTTTAAAATTTAATAAATAGCAACCAACAAATAATTAATAAACCTAGAATATGACTAATGGCTTCCATTTTGGAAGAGAGAAAACAACAAATAGTATCGAATTTTTCTGGCATTTAATTTATGTATGTGTTGGCAGTATGTTGATAAAGATTTATGAATTATAAAACTTTAAGATATTGTATATGGACTTATTCAACAATCGGGCCAGATTGTTGAAGATCAACTTATTAAAATATGCAGTTAAATAAAAGAAATGGGCGAGTTATTAGTTCTGCCCATTTCTTTTATTGTTAATTACTTGTAGTTGGAGGTTTTTGTGCTGGTGGAGCCGGGGGTCTAGGGGAAGATGGCTTTGGGTTTAACCCTCCTTTTTTTATATACCCTTCATTTAATTTCTTATTTTCAGTCATTTATAGTACCTCCTCATTATTTTGATCTTCATCATTTTCAATTTGAGGAAATTCAATGATTATGTTATTCAAATCCCGTGTGATATAAAGACCTTGCATAAAATATAATTCTTCAGCAGTAGAGTTCCGATAAACATTTACATCCCTTAATAAGAGCTCATTAATCTCATGTGTATCAGAAAAGGCCTCGACCCATCCCTGATACATAAGATCTTGGTCAAGATCTCTAACTATTACCCAACCTATGTCAGGTGAATCAAAAGTATAAGACCAAACATCCAACTGACCAAACTTCTTAGTTATCTTTATTTTTTTTGCAAATCGATGAAGAATTTTATAGTTTATCGCTGCTGAAATTAATAGTCCTAGTAAAAATGATATCATTGTGGCAATTAAAACTTCTTTAATATCAATATTTGACGTTTTATCTATTAATGAATCAAGAAAATTTACTTTCCAAGTAGGCTCTAATCCTCTCAATTTAACAATCCAATTATTTATTGAAATCCAGATAAATAATATAAAGTAAGAAGCAAGACCTAATATAAAAGCATTTAATAAAAATACTTTAAGTTCTCTTCCTCTATGTATTGTTAAATTATCAATAATAATTGCAGAAATAATACCTGGAAAAAAGATTAAAAGTAATCTTACAGTAAGCTCAGAAAATTGCATCAGGTCCCCCTTTAGATAAAAAATTAAAAATTAAATTTTATCAGATCTGTATTAGTTTAATACATTTGTTAAATTTAGTAAATGTTTTAACCCTTATATTAATTATTAATATTATAAAGTACTTTTTTATTAAACGTTTAGCTTCTTTATACCTTGAATATGGAATTATATTGTTATTTTTGATATATTTATACAAAATAGACTAAAAATCAACATAATAAATTACAAATATTTCTAGGAAGAAGAGAGAGTGAGAGATTCATGGCTAAAAAGAGAATTTTTATTAGTTTTGCAATGGAGGATAAAATGTTAAGAGATTTTTTGGTAGGACAAGCGAAAAACCACAATTCACCATTTGAATTTGTGGATATGTCAGTTAAAAAACCATGGGATTCTTCTTGGAAAACTAATTGTCGTACGAGAATTAAGGGCTGTGATGGAGTAATAATTATAGTTACCAAGAATTCTAAAAATGCCGATGGTCAGCTTTGGGAAATAAAATGTGCAAAAGAAGAAGGTATCCCTTGTAGAGGTATTTGGGGTAGTCAAGAAAATCGTCCGGCTACTCTTCCTTCAGAACTCAATGGTATCAGAGTGGTTAATTGGACATGGGATAACATAGCTAACTGGATAAATTCTTTAAAATGAATAGGGGGAACTATAAATGCGAAAGGCATTAGTTGTAGGAATTAACAACTATCCAACCTCCCCTCTTGCTGGATGTATAAATGATGCTTCTGCAATAGCTAGTATTATAGAAAGTAACAGTGATGGTTCACCGAATTTCGACGTTAAATTAGTTACAGATGTTTCAAATAAATCTGAGCTAAAAGGGTTAATTGTTGATTTGTTCAATGGTGACAGCGAAACATCATTATTCTACTTTTCTGGACATGGGTACATAGACGATGTTGGTGGTTATATTGTTACTCCAGATTATCAAGCACATGATCTAGGAGTATCTATGGATGAAATTCTTAAAATTGCAAACGATTCAAAGGCGAGAAACCGGATTATAATTCTTGATTGCTGTCATTCCGGTGCTTTTGGTTCCCCTAAAATAAATGGTGGAATAACTACACAAATTGTAGAAGGGGTTTCTATATTGACAGCTAGTAGGGATCATGAACCTTCACTAGAGATTAATGGACATGGGGTATTTACGAATTTATTACTAGATGCTTTACGAGGGGGAGCTGCTGATTTAAGGGGGCATATAACTCCTGGTAGTGTTTATGCATATATTGATCAAGCTTTAGGACCATGGGATCAAAGACCGGTATTCAAAACAAACATATCTCGGTTTACTTCATTAAGAACAATAGAATCCCAAGTCCCTATAAATATATTAAGAAAGCTTATTGAGTTTTTTCCTGCTCCACAGCATGAATTTAGCTTAGATCCATCATTTGAAGATACAAATACCGTAGATGTGGAACATAAAGTTGTTGAACCGTATGCAGATTCGGATAATGTTAATAAATTTAAAATTCTACAAAAACTCGAAAGTGTAGGGTTAATAGTCCCGGTCAATGAGGATCATATGTATTTTGCAGCCATGAATTCAAAATCATGTAAATTAACTGCATTAGGTTATCATTATTGGCGGTTAGTTAAGGATAAAAGAATATGATTCAATAAGCCCTGTTAGATAAAATAACACAGGTACAATCAAATAGATGTACCTGTACTATTTTATCCTAAGACTGTTAATTAGGAGGTGAAAAAGTACAATTATTTTTGGTTAAGCAATAATAATTCTTACGTCAATTCTAATTAAAATCAATACTATTTTAAACTGAGGAGTATCAAACTTGAATAAGCTTGAGTTTATTTCATCGATTATTAAGTCCCTAGCTTGGCCTGGTGCTGTACTAACTATGGTAATCTTTTTAAAACAACCCCTTGTTAAGATCCTTTCTAACTTAAACAGGGTAACTTATAACAATTTAGAAATGGATTTTAATAATAAATTAGAAGAAATTGAAACAACACTTGAAGATAAACAGTTACCTGAAAGTAATAACCAATTAAATAACAACGATAAAGAGATAATAACAGTAGCACAGATCTCTCCTGCAGCATCAATTACTATGTCTTGGTCAATGGTTGAAAAAGAAATAATGAATACAGTTAAAAGAACTGCAGTGTCTCCAGATTACCCGCTCTATAACTCACCTTTAAAAAACATTCAACTACTTAAGGATGCAGGAACAATTGATCTTGATACCTTAAATTCATTAAATGAGTTGAGAGAACTACGTAATAAGGCTGTTCACGGGCATCTTTCAGATGAAAATATTACCTATTTAGAAGCGATAAAATATTATGATCTATCAAAGAAAGTTACTAGAATTCTTAGAAACATAAATAGATAGTCGTTTATTATCCTCCCTTGTAACGAGTGACACAAAAGCTATAAGTGAAAAATAGGACTTATTACGTTATGAAGTCCTATTGGCTATTTAGAAATTGTTGTTCAACAATCGGGCAGTTTTCTGGAGGAAGCGATTTGAATCTTTGTTAAATGACAGGGAAGTGTGAGAGCTGTTTGAATGTTTCTTTAATGGTAGCAATGGACAAAAATCGAGTAATAGGTAAAGACAATGATATACCCTGGAGGTAGCCGAAAGATTGGGAATATGTATAGAACACAACTTTGGGACATCCAATTATATTAGGAAGAAGAAACTTCGAATCAATTGGGAAGACTGTATGTAAAAAAAAATATTGTTTTGACAAGAGATAAGTACCTTTCATATGAAGGTTGTGAAATGACTAATTCAGTAAAAGAGGTTTTTGAATTATGTAAAGGTGAAGAAGATATTTTTATTTTTGGTGGAGAAGAAATATATAAGTTATTCTTACCTATGGTAGAAAGGATGTATATAACAAAAATCCACGAAGAATTTGAAGGTGATACGTTTTTTTCAGAAGTTAACTTAAGTGAATGGAATGAAGTGTTTGTAAAAAGAGGAATAACAGACGAGAAGAACCCATATAAATATGAATTCTACGTTTATGAAAGGGCAATTTAATTATTCGGCAATCGGGGGCTTCGTATTATAAGGTCAATCAGAAGTTATATCTGGTTGGTCTATTTTTTATAGGTTATATTTTATCTGGAGCCGGGGTAGAACGTACGGGGGCATGGGAAATTTGATCCCTTCTGAAAAACTGTTCACCCCCTACTTGTTGAAACATGTTTGAGGCTGGTTAGGACACTATTGTGATCTCGAATAACAAGCGAAGATATTTAAGCATGAATTCTACAGAATAGTATTGTTTGGCCATGTAAAAAACTCCCCAGGTAAACAGATTTTATATTTGATCTGTATACTTTTTGGGGAGCAAATCACTATCAATGGGTATGCCATTTATTCAAAAGCAACAATTTTTTAGAGACAGCTTTTAATATAATATTCATGAAATAGCCAAGTTTGAACCCACTGTACAACCCATAGTTCCGGCAGTGTTCAGTTTTTTACCAGACAGCGAAAAGTAAACATAGAAAAAACTATTAAATTACTTAAACACCAGATTCTTCAAAGTAGCTATTTTCTAGGTTTTCATTGAACTTAATACTCAGAGCTTTTAAATTTGCTTTTACGTAGGGAATAAATGATAAATAAAAGTGGAATGTAGCTATATATAAAATAGAAACCTACCTCTGAGGTGAATTTCCCTAGTGCATCTACTTTCAGACGGTCATCAATAAAGATGCTACAAAGTAATATGAATAGCATAATCGTATATAATGATTTCCTTGGTTTAATTTTCGTAATTTTCTTTAGGATCATCGTACAACACCAGATAGGAATACAGACGGCAGGAAGTATAACCAAAAGCCAGGTAAAGATAAAAATAAATTCAAACCGCATGATAAAAGGCATTTCAACAATCTTAGTCATTACCAATGTCGGCCATAATGTATGCTTAAGTTGACCTTGGCTGAAATAAACCAAAGTTATCAATGTAACCAATAGATATATGAAAGTTGTATAGGCTAATGCCCCATGTGCCCATTTTGCAGATTTAGAAGGGTACTTAATAAATGGGAAGTAAATCAACAAGGTCTCAAATCCAATATATATTAGGGAAGATGCTTTAGAGGATTGAGCTATTTCCAAGATAGAATGGTTAAAAACCGGCATTAGGTTTCTAAAATCAGCATATTGTAAAGGAAAATATAACGTTACCAGAAGAATTGAAGGTAGAACCACTCCTAGAAAGCTTATTCCTGTTAATGTTCGAAATCCTCCGGTAATGATATAAATGATTAGACATGCTAACCCTAGACTAAGCTCCCAAGTTTTGATCATTGGGAATACCCATACCTGTATAGCTTCTATATAAATACGAAAAACGGTAAGAGCCAAAAGTAAAAAGTATCCTATAACAATAACCGATAAAAAATTCCCAGTCTTTTCACCAAACGAAATTTGATGGATTTTTAACAAATCTTTGGTAGGGTTACTTACCATTTGTAGTATCATCCATAATATAATATGAAGGCTTAGACCAGTGATAATAACTGAAATCCATGAATCATGTCCAGCATTTTCAATAATCGTATTCTGAAAGCTTAGGAGACCAATCCCTGTTTGAGAGGAGTGAATCAAAAAGAAAACAAAAAAAGTAGAAACTAAATATTTTTCTTTATTTTTTTGCTCCACTATCCTTCCACTCCCGTCTGTAGAAAGTTCACCTTCGTTTCAATTTCAAATTCTAAATTTGGGTATTGATCATTAAAGCTATCTTGCGTCCAATCCCGTTTTTCACTTCTAACTAAATCTCCAAATCCCACAGGATCTACTTGTTCCCCTTTAAACTCTTCCAATAATTTTTCGATTTTTGTGCTTAATTCTTTTTCGATCTTTTTAGATAATTTATCTACATCTTTCTTTTTAGAAAGATCAAGAGACCTTGGGTAATCTTCAATATGAGCAAATAAATCAAGTTTAATTTTCACCTGTGGCTTTTGGTGAGTATTTTTAATGGAGACTTTTCGTTTTCCATACATAATTTTAAGAAAGATTTTCTCTTTCTGTTCGCTGATGAATTCATAAGTACCACTAATATTTTTGTCTTTAATGATCTTAAAGAGGAACGCTTCCCTATCCTGAAGGAGCATCATCAATTTGTCACCCTTAAATATTCCTAATCCATCAACCATTATCTTCTCAGATTCATAAATGGTTAAGACCGGCAAGTAAACATCTTGCCCAGCACCATAGTATTGATCTAATACTGTATGAATGTTCGTTTGTGGCGTATTTCCGTATGTTATATTTTGTTCAATTACATCAGAGAGATAAAAAGGTGGATATCTCATAGCAAGATTAAGAACTTCAGCAGCATCCTGCTTTGATATTACCACTGTTGCAATGTTTTCCATCATTGGGTCTCTGACAAGAGTACCCATTAAATCTTTAATGCCTTCTTTTGCAAAAGGTTCTCCCATTAATATAGTTCTTGTTTTTCCTATTGCAACAGGGTGTGGTACTTGTTGCGTAAACGTCGTAAATATTCCATTTACAGTTTCGGATTTTGCTGTAAGAAGCTTTACTGGTGCCTCTGCTGGTTTTTCATAATGAACATGGAAAGAGGCGCTTCCTTTTATTTTATCATCTTCAAGATCATAGCCTAATGATTCAATTATTTTTAAATCCTCGACTATTTTATTCCTAGAGCATCCTACAATTAACAACAGGACACATAGGATTTTTAAAAATTTCATCATGGCCCACAACCTCTTGAAAAAGAAATAAGTTATTCGTTATTATAGTCATCCTCGATATCTTTATGCTTTTTGACATTGTACCTATGCAACTTTAGAGGTCTAAAGAAGGTATACCGTTTAGTCGTGACACTTAAAGAAGACCGAATAAAACTATCGTTTAGATCTCTGTACCTGATTGGGTATAGAGGTGCCAAATAGGGTGTGCCAAGAGATTTTAACCTTATTAGATGGCACAGGATAAAAGTAAGACCCAGGGTTACCCCAAAACCTCCCCATATTGCAGCTAAGAGAATAAGTGGGAATCTTAATATCCGAATCGTATTAGACATCTTAAAAGTAGGAGTAGTAAAAGAAGCAAGTGCTGAAAGAGCTACGATGATTAATAAAATGTTACTTGTAAGTGCAGCTTGAACAGCAGCTTGCCCAATTACAATACCTCCAACAATTCCCAGAGTTTGGCCTACTTTTGTCGGAAGTCTGGCTCCTGCTTCTCTCAAGAGTTCTATTGTAATTTCTAAAAATAAAGCTTCCACTAAAGGAGGAAACGGGACATTTGCCCTTGACATGATTAACGGAGTTAACAGATCTTCCGGAATGATTGCATAATGGTGTGTTAATACTGCGACATATAATGGTGTTGCAAAAATTGAAAAAAGGACACCTATAAATCGTATTAATCGAAAGAAAGACCCTACTGGCCACGGTGAGTAATAATCCTCTGGTGATATAAAAAAGTTAAATATACTGGTAGGTCCTGCGATAACATAAGGTGAACCGTCACTAATAACGATTACTTGTCCACTTAAAAGCATAAACTTTGTACGATCCAAACGTTCTGTAGACATAAATAGCGGAAAAGGTGTATTTGAGTTATCAGAAATAATCTGATCTAGAACTGAACTATCGAATATAACATCCATATCTAAATCTTCAATACGTTGTTTCATTGTTTGAATGTGCTGTGGATTTGCAATTCCATCAATATATCCAATCATAACCCGAGTATTTGAAAGAGATCCTTTAGTTAATTCTTTAAAAACAAGATCGTCGGATGTAATTTGCCTTCTCAATAGGCTGAGGTTTGTATCAAGATCTTCGACAAAGCCCACATTTGGTCCAATTACACTATATTCATTTTCAGCATCATTAAAATCTCTATAACCCTTCGTTCCATTCGAAAGATTAACCAAAATACCATTCTCAGGAGTTTTTGTTAAATGAATAAAAATGTAGCCTTTTGTCAGTTTGTTTATGAATACTTTAGCATCGGAAGTGATTTCTCGATCTTCTATAGGTATGGCATTCATTACATCCGTAAGTTCTGTAAATACTTCCTCTGCAGATTGAATATATGGAAGGAGATGATGATGTATTTTTTTTTCATCAATAAGGCTCTTATAATAGGAAAAATATATGGGTGACTCATTGACGCTTTTAGTGGAAAATTGGTAAAAATCATCAGATTTAGAAATCTTTTTAAACAAATCATGTATTGAATTGTTTTTTTGTTTTATGAAATTCCGCAAGGAACCAAAACCTCCATATAAAAACAGTCAAGTATTATTCTTAGCTAGTTTAGGCAATTGCTGGTGTTTTCATGTATTTGTGGTTCGATGAATACTCATGCAGATTTGGACACAAGAAAAAGGGAGTAAGGCTTTTCTTGTTCCATTAACATAAGCAGTTTAGTTAACTAAACTTTCATGCACATTCAATATAAAAAACCATCCTCAAAATATTAAAAGTGATGGTTTTTAAGAAATTTTATTTAAGATTTTTCCAACAATAAATCCGAATATTAATCCAGGAAAAACAAACAACATTGGGAGCCATACAGGACCCAATAACACTCCAAATATTGTTAAATACCATTTTTCTGATTGTTACCATCCCTAAAGTATGTGCCGAGAAGTTACCATTTCTTGATTAGCACCAGCCACCGTTTCTATTTATGTGACCAATTAGACACAGGTGGTTCATTAAACCAATTTTTCCTTATTAATAACTTCAGCCCTTTCTCTGAGTAGTCTTCAACCATTTTGATTAGTTCCTTTAAAGAATCTATATGATCCTTTTTATAACTGGATACCACTGCATTTTGTAGGTTGCTTATACTTACTGGATTTAGGAACATTATTAAGTTTGCCATTAATTTATCTGAAAAAGGTGATTCCTTTACTTTATTAACGTGAGCCTCTAGTCCAGTTGTTGTTGGAATTCCATTTTCTCTATAGATATCGGATAAAGAAGCTGATTGATAAAATGCTAACTTTTTCCCTTCTAGTATAAATTTCTTAGTGTCCATATCCTCTACGACTTCAGAAAAACCGATACAAAGAGCAACTCCAACATTGTTACATTGAAGGGAACTGAACATATTTGCCAATTCTACCGCATTAAGTGGTCGTTGCTGAGTTGATACAACTTTGAATAGTTTCCCATCCCTTTCATCTGCTTTTTTGTAAGAGAAGGAATTATTTTGTAATAAATCTTTATCATTAAGCAATTTTAATAAAGAAAAATCTAATTGAATTACATCATTCAGTAGTTTTTTATAAAAGTTTTTTACTTTATAATCTGTTAATTCAACATATTGAACAGCAAGCGCTCGCAATCCATTACTCGTTATATGCTTTAAGATTTCTATAATTAATTGGTCTGAAAATAGCTTTGTTGTTGAACTATATATATCATCTTCCCTGAAGAACGGTGTATCTTTATAACCTTCGTCAGACAATAATTGAGTAGCCTCTTGTTCTTGATATGTAGAGATTTCATATATTTCATTTAAAATATTCCTTAAATCAGTATCCTCAGATGTTTCACTAAGATATTTTAATAATAAATTGAACATGTTTGAACTTGATTGTAAGTACCAAAGGAAACCTAATTCATTTACGTTCATTTTTATACCCCCTAAAGATTCATTCTTTTTTTAGTTTGTCAATAAAATTCTTGATTATTCATGAATCAGTATTCTTCCTAAATACACATAGAGTTTCCGTGTATAGGATTGAACCTTTCGAAAAGGAACAACGTTATATATATCCGACCAAACTGATGTTGGTAATATAATGATTCAAAAATATTGAAGTGAATATCTAAAACGAACTTTCTTCAAAAAGTTGAAAAGAAATACAATCAATTCAATATAAAGAACTGTCTGAAACAATCAAGATAAATTTTATAATCAAACAAAGAAAACAACATCCAAAAAGTCTAAGACCTTATGAAATTCTTAGGAATAAGTCGAGGTAAAGCGTATGATCTTGCTCATTCGGGTGAATTTCATACCGTAAGGGTTGGCACAAAAATTCTAATTCCAAAAGCTGCTCTGCAAGAATGGTTGATTGGCAAAGCTGCAAGATAAAATTTTCAATAGGGCATCTATCCATAACACTTTTAGGTTTATTACAATGTATACTAAACCATACTTAATAATGGTGTTTAAGTTTAGGTGCCCAGTCATTAGAAGGAGGATTAGAATTTGACTGGTCGCGTAACAAAGGATAAAAAGACAGGGACTTATTATGTAACAATTGAAATTGGTACGAAAGGAAATCGAAAACGAAAAGTTCAAAAGAATTTTAAAACTAAAAGAGATGCTAAAGCGGCTCTAGATATTGCAATAGCAGACCTTCAAAAAGAAAAAGATAACAAGGAGGTTAAAGAGGATATTTCCTTAGGTAATTATTTAGATTATTGGCTTAATTCGTATGCCAAATCAAATACTTCTCCCAATACCTATAGAGGTTATGAGCAGATAATCCGAGTTCATTTAAAGCCCGGGCTTGGACATATCATGCTACATGAGTTAAGACCTCTGCAAATACAGAGTTATTATGTAGAAAAACTTGAAGATCTATCTGCTCAGACAGTTAAACATCATCATCGTTTATTATCTAAAGCAATAAATGATGCGGTAGATTGGGAATTTGTGAACAGAAATGTAGTTCAGCAAGCCAAGCCACCTAAACCAAAAAAGTTTAGACCGACTTTCTATTCTAAAGATGAATTGGACAGTCTTTTAGAAGCAGCAAAATCGAGCATGGTCTATTATCCAGTAATTTACACTGCGGGTCATACTGGAGCGCGTTTAGGTGAGTTACGTGCCTTAACGTGGACAGATATCGATTTTGAGAACCGACGGATGGCTATCACCAAATCTGCTTATGTGGATGAAGATGGCAAAGTACAAATCAAGGATCTGACAAAGAGTGGTAAAGATCGAACAATTGTGATTGGGAAAAAGCTCATGAAACATTTAATGAGCCACTATAATCGGTATCAAGATTTAAAGAACCAATTAGGATCTAGCTTTAATCCCAACGATTTAGTTTTTTTCAACTCAAATGGTAATTATCCTAGTCTGAGGGAGTTACACAGAGTTTATAAAAGCGCGATTAAACGAGCAGGATTAAAAGATGCCCGGTTTCACGACTTAAGACATTCTCACGCAACCATTTTGCTACAAAAGAATGTCCATCCCAAAATTGTCAGCGAACGTTTAGGTCACTCTAAAATTGGAAATACATTAGATTTATATAGTCATGTGATACCATCTTTGCAGGAACAGGCTATTGAAGTATTTGATGACGAAGAATGATAACGAATAGGTCATGTTCCCCTTACGGCACCCAGATGGCACCCAAACAAGAAAAGGGTTTTAATCGAGGCTTACAATTTAATAAGTGAAAACCTTCAATCCGTTGATATATAAGGGTTGGCGGGACTGCGTGGGAATCGAACCCACCTGAGACGGCACGCGCCTCACAAGCGGTTTTGAAGACCGAGACAAGCACCAGCATTGCAATCAGCCCCATTTTTTAGACATATTTCATTTTACTTTTTCAACAAAGGATTTGCAATAATAATAGCGAAATAATCTAACAAGGAGGGAGCGATTGATATGAAACAGGAAAGCAAGACAATAGAAACCGGTTTTCCAAAAGGAATTGGAAAACCGGCAACAAGGGCGCTCGAGGCAGCAGGATATACGCAACTTGAAGAATTGACATCAATTCGGGAGAAAGAGCTGTTGAAGCTGCATGGAGTTGGCCCGAAAGCGGTTGGCATACTTCGAGTGGCTTTGGAAGAGAAGGGACGTTCTTTTATGAGTTGACGAAAAAATTAGAAAAATTAAAATATCCCATTTCAATCAATACCAAACTCTTATATAATAGGGGTAAGTTTTTCGTAAGGCGAAATATATTTTTGATAGATGGGGAGAGATTTTATGACGAAAGTTATGAACAAGACCTTAACAAGAAGTGAAGTGCCTGTTGAACATACTTGGGACCTTCGAGACCTGTTTGAAACCGAAAAGGAATGGGAGGCTGAACTGGCAGCCATTCCACTGGATCTTCAATCCGTTACGCAATACAAAGGAAAAGTGGGAGAGAGCGCGAAGACACTTCTGGACAGCCTTCTTGCTAAAGACGCATTAGCTGAACGGATTACCAGAGTGATGACTTTTGCAAGTCTGCGTCAGTCGGAGGATGGAACAAACCCGGTGAACCAGGCAAATTCTGCACGGGTTGCATCGATGTTAGGAGTTGTACAATCTAATACTTCTTTCCTCTTTTCTGAAATTCTTGAGTTGGATGAAGAGACAGTAGAAGCATACATACAGCAAGAAGCAGGGTTAAAGGATTATAGCAAAACATTGCATGACCTGATGGCGACAAAACCGCATCGACTATCCCCGGAAGCGGAAGAGGTGCTGGCAGCCTTTGGTGAAGTGAACAACGCTCCTTATATGATCTACCTACGAAGTAAAACATCGGATATGAAGTTCTCATCCTTCACAACGGATGACGGAACCGAACATCCATTGACTTTCAATTCTTATCCTTTTTATGAGGAATCACCGGATACCGAAATCCGTAGAAAAGCGTATGCCTCCTATACGAAAACATTGAATCAATATAAGAATACTTACGCAGCCACCTACGCGACAGAAGTGAAAAAGCAGGTCATTGAATCTCGTCTGCGAAACTATGAATCTGTAACGGACATGCTCTTGCATGATCAGGATGTATCAAAGGAGATGTACCATAACCAGCTTGATACGATTCAAAATGAATTGGCTCCACATATGCAGAGATTTGCAAGGCTCAAGAAACGACTGATCGGATTGGACAAGATGACCTATTGTGACCTGAAAGCACCTCTTGATCCGGAATATAACCCGGAGATCACCTATGAGGAGTCCTCCAAGCTTATCTTGGAATCATTGGGGATCATAGGAGAAGAATATATGGAAATTATGGAAAGGGCGCTCTCGGACCGCTGGGTTGATTTGGCGGACAATGAAGGGAAAGCTTCCGGTGCATTCTGTTCCAGCCCATATGGCGTACACCCTTATATCCTGATTACATGGAACGATTCCATGAGAAATGCCTTTACTCTGACACATGAGCTTGGACATGCCGGACACTTCAGTTTGGCTGGGCGCTACCAGACAATGACGAATACCCGTCCGTCCAGATATTTTGTCGAGGCACCTTCCACGATGAATGAAATGCTATTAAGTCAGCATATACTGGCCAAATCGAGCGATGAGCGCATGAGACGCTGGGTGATCCTGCAATCACTGGGAACGTACTATCATAATTTTGTCACACATATCCTGGAGGGGGAGCTTCAACGCAGAGTCTATGATTTGGCAGATAAGGGGACGCCGATCACGGCAAAACTTCTTTGCGAACAAAAAACAGAACTTCTGTCCAAGTTCTGGGGAGACTCGGTAGAACTGGATGAAGGAGCAGGCTTGACCTGGATGCGTCAGCCTCACTACTATATGGGTCTGTATCCATATACGTACTCTGCAGGACTTACTGCTTCTACTTCTGCTGCACAAAGCATCCAGGAGGAAGGCCAGCCTGCTGTTGATCGCTGGTTGGAGGCATTGAAGGCGGGAGGTACCTTGAAGCCATTGGACATGATGAAACTCGCCGGTGTGGACATGTCCACACCAGCCCCTATCCAGAAGGCTGTCGCCTATGTCGGGCATCTAGTTGACGAACTAGAAAAAAGCTTCTGAAATTTTAATGAATTTCATTGACGATTATGGTTTTCTTGTATAAACTGTCTTAAGGAATCAGAATGAAGAGGGGGAAGAGTAATGGTGAGACGTTCTAACCAAGCGGATGCAGGCGTTATTCTTCTCTTTGATATTTAGAAGGACTAAAGGTGTTTTTGCCTTTAGTCCTTTTTATTTGGAAAAAGGGGTGTGTGCATGTATAAGAGAGTCATGATCAAATTAAGTGGAGGAGCTCTAGCGGACCAGAGCGGAAACAGCTTTTGTCCAGAACGATTGGAACATATCGCAAACGAGATACTTACCATTGTAGAAAACGGGATAGAGGTGTCCATTGTCATCGGGGGAGGCAATATATTTCGTGGAAGCATGGCGGATGCGTGGGGCATCGACCGGGTAGAGGCGGATAATATCGGAACGCTCGGCACCATCATCAACAGTTTGATGCTGAGGGGAGTACTTAAGAGTAAAACGGAAAAGGACGTCCGTGTCATGACATCCATAGCAGTTACTTCTGTCGCAGAACCTTATATCAGGTTAAGGGCGATGCACCATTTGGAAAAGGGCCATATTGTCATCTTTGGGGGAGGGAATGGGCAGCCATTTGTTACAACCGACTATCCAAGTGTGCAGCGGGCGATTGAAATCAACTGTGATGCGATCTTTGTTGCCAAACAAGGTGTAGACGGAGTTTTTACAAGTGACCCTAAAACAACAAAGGATGCAAAAATGTATCGGGTATTGCATTATAATGATGTGATTAAAAATAATATTAAAGTGATGGACCAATCCGCACTTCTACTGGCGAGGGATTATAAGCTGCCTGTACACATCTTCAACTTTGATGAAAGTGGGGCAATGGGCAGGATATGTATGGGTGAATCTATCGGGACGATTGTCAACAATGAGGAAACAGTCAAAAATCAGTATTGAAAAAGTTTGATTACAAAAAGCTGTCGCTACATTCTTCTTGTTAGTTTCCTAAGTAGAGATTAATATGGAAATAAGTAATTTTTCATCTATTAAACTGTAAAAACATGAAACCTTTTAAGAACTTGCTCGTAAATTAACCGTGTTATCCAAAAAACTAATTTGAATTGGTGTAGGGGGTATTGTAATGTCCTTTTTTAACAAGGCATTGGCGAGTATTGGGATAGGTGCAGCAACGGTAGATACCAAATTGGTGAACGACCGTTTGATTCCTGGTGAAGAAGTAAAAGGCATCGTAGAAATCAAAGGTGGTTCAACTGAGCAGCAGATTGATACCATCTATTTATCGCTTGTCACAACATATATAAAAGAGTCCAATGACACGAAAGTTCAAAAACAAGCAACCATCGAATCTATTAAACTTGTGGACCCTTTTACAATTGGTCCGAATGAAATGAAGGAGTTTCCATTCCGCTTTGTCCTGCCTTATGAAACTCCCGTCACGATGGGGAATACGAAAGTCTGGATTCAAACAGGGCTCGATATTAAGAATGCTGTGGATCCCTCAGACAGAGATTTTATCGACGTGATGCCTTCCACTATCATTTCTTCAGTACTGAAGGCAGCAAGTGATATCGGGTTCCGACTTAGAAAAGTGGAATGTGAAGCGTCACCTTATCGCTTGAAAACACGCCAACCCTTTGTCCAGGAATTCGAACTTGTTCCAACGTCCGGTGCTTACCGTGGCCGATTGGATGAAATAGAATTCATGTTCCTGAATCAGACAGACAACCAAGTGGATGTTTGGATGCAGGTGGATCGTAAAGCAAGAGGATTGGGAAGTTTCCTTTCTGAAGCGTTGGAAATGGACGAATCGCATGTGAACTTCACGGTAACGAAACAGGACCTGCCAAATATGGAACAGAAGCTGATGGGCATTATTCAAAGATACAGCTAATATATTCACAAAACAGATGCTGAGCAATCCGCATCTGTTTTTCTGTATTATGGGAGCTGCATAGCGTTTATTTTCGTTTCTCCAATTAATTGATATAATGAACCTACTAAGACAAGATGCTGGAGGAAGAGATTGGATTTATTTTGTACAAAACACAAAAAGAGATTGGCAGAGCGCTATGATGAGAAAAGCACTTTCATAGAAGCATACTGTGTCGACTGTGAAATGGAGCAGAGATACCAATCCCTGCTGGACCTTTCCATGGATGAGCGCAAACAGGCAGTAAGGAAATTTTCCTATAGAAGCGGCTTCATCATTGCCGTAGGATTTGTGGCAAACATAGTCCTACCATTACCTATACCAATAAAAATTATCTCATTTTTCATTTTCAGCGTTTTCATCTTTAAGTACCTGATCGAGCCTCTATATTTTGAACCTTCCACCAAGAAGCCTATTTGGGAAGATGTTCGTGCGAAAGCCTTAAATCAGAGCAGCATTCAGGCGAATAAAGTGGATAATTTGAAACGTCAATGGAAAAAAGGCTTTTTGCAGGAGCGTAAAAATAAGAAGTGGACAGAGGAAGAGTGGCAGCAGTATCTGCGGCAATTTTATAAAAAATAATAGGGCAGGGACGTCCACCTATACAAGCAAAAACATGCTGTCATACCCTAAATAAAAAGGGGTGACAGAAATGGCGTGTTTTATCAAAAAGGTAATCATCGAGAATGTGAGTGGTGGTGTCGTGAATTTCGGAAACATTTTCAAGGCGTGCCCGATTGCTGAAGAGACTGGTGTGACCGGTTCCGGCAGTGGGAACTTGGGGAATAACATCAAAACATTCACAAAGGTCAGTGTTGTGAAAGTATGTGGGAAAAAGAACGTCCAGTTTATTGATGAAATAGGTGAAGATATTGAATAAACACTTTACAATCGGGATGGCCGGTCATATCGATCACGGAAAAACCACGTTAACTAAAGCTTTAACCGGAGTGGACACGGATCGTCTAAAAGAAGAAAAGGAGCGGCAGATTTCCATTGAACCTGGATTTGCACCATTGCATTTAGGTGATGGATCCATCGTTTCTGTGGTCGATGTGCCTGGCCATGAGCGATTTATCAGGCAGATGATTGCAGGGGTTTCCGGCATCGATCTTGTTATTCTTGTCATCGCAGCAGATGAAGGGGTCATGCCTCAAACGAAGGAACATCTGGAAATCCTGAAATTTCTCCAGGTGAAAAAGGGCATCGTGGCATTCACTAAAATAGACAAAGTCGATGAGGAGTTCCTTGAGCTTGCGACAGAGGAAATTGTGGAGGAGCTTACTGGAACTATTTTTGAAGGTGCCCCAGTTGTATATGTGAACAGCTTGAAAAAGGAAGGAATTCCCGAATTGAAGCAAATACTCCAAAAAGAGCTGGAAGCTTTACAGGAAAAACATGTTACAGGCAATTTCCGACTACCAATCGATCAGGTTTTTACATTGAAAGGGCAAGGGACGATTGTCAGGGGTACGATAACAGAAGGTAAGATTAACAACGGGGATACAGTTGAAGTATTGCCAAGAAGGCAAGTCGCAAAAGTAAGACAGCTTCAAGTACATAACAAGCAGGTGGAACAAGCCGTTGCCGGTCAGCGGGTTGCCGTAAACCTCTCAGGGTTAAGCAAGGATAGCATACAGCGCGGGGATGTGCTCGCTCACGAAAATACATATGATACAACCGATACCATTGATGTATCCCTCCATATGGTAGAAAATCTTCAATCTCCAATAAAACAGAGGAGTCTTGTAAAGGTTCATACCGGTACTGCGGAAGTCCTGGGTAAAATCGTCTTTTTTGATCGAAATGAATATGACGGCCAGTCAGAAGAAGAGGTACTATGCCAGCTTCGTCTAGACGAGCTCATTACATGCAGCCGGGGAGATAAAATTATCCTCAGGAGACCGACTCCGGTGGAGACCATAGGAGGAGGGTGGATCATTCAATCAAAGGGATCTGTCTATAAATTTGGTCAAGCAACCGTTGATACTCTGCGAAGAATAAAGCAGGGTACACCTGAAGAACGGGTAAGAGAGGCTTTTTCTAGAAGAGACATGCTTTCAATGGAGAATCTGAAAAGGGAAGCGGGATTGGTGGATAACGTGCTCGTGCTGCTTGAGGAGCAAGGGCTTATTGTGAATGTCACAGGTCAAATATATGCCTTTGAGCCGATTTTGAAGGAAAAAAAGAGGCAGGTGACTGACCGTATTCGTGAATATCACGTCATGAACCCCTTAAGGCTTGGAATTCCGAAGGCGGAGCTATTTTCTGAATTTAGTAATTCCAGTTCCATTGAGCTCCTTGATTTTCTTCTGGGAAAAATGGAAACCTCCAAATGTGTACGAAGGAAGGATAATCTATTGTATTTGGACGGATTCGAGCCAAGCTACCCAAAGCAGTGGCAGAAAAGGATGGAACAGGTGGAGCGGGAGCTTGCGTCGGCTAAGGTAACTCCACAGCCGTTCATCCAGTACTGTGAAAAAGCTGGTCTGCCTGAAAAAGAAACCCATGACTTGAAATATTTCCTTCTTAGACAAATGAAAGCTTATCCTTTGGATGATGCACATCTGATTGATGGACATGAATTTCATGTGGCTGTTGACTATTTGAAAAGTCAAACAGTGGAAGAGGTTGAATTAAGCGAAATAAAAGAAATGCTGCAGCTTTCCAGAAAATATCTGATTCCTTTCGTTGAGCTGATGGATGCCCTTGGGGTTACAGAGAGAGAAGGAACCAAACGCAGGTGGCTATAGCAGAAAAAGAGCAATCCCTTAAATTTAAGAGGGATTGCTCTTTTTTAATCAATAAGGATAAGTTTTTCATCAGGCGCTACAACTTCACCGATAATGGCAGCTGAGAGATTCCTTTTTGCAAGCAAATCCAGATATAGTGCCGCCTCATCCTTAGGGAGGCTTACTAGCAGTCCACCGGAAGTGATGGCATCACACAGGACAAGCTGCTGCTCCTCCGTAATGAGAGAGGCATAACTTACATCGGACTTGAGCCATTCATGGTTAGCCTTGGATCCACCGGGAACCACTCCCTGGGCTGCAAGCTCATATGTTCCTGGAAGTACTGGAATGCTGTCCATATGAATATGTAGACTAACACCGCTTCCTCTGGCCATTTCGCTTGCATGTCCCAATAAGCCAAAACCGGTTACATCTGTTACGGCATGTGGGGAGAAGTGCTGCAATTCTTCGGCAGCCACTTTATTGAGTTCACTCATGACGATTGTCACAAGCTCTATTTGATCAACTGTTGCTTTGCCTCTTTTGATGGCAGTGGTAAGTATGCCCACTCCGATCGGTTTTGTCAGGACAAGCACATCTCCCGGCCGTGCACCGACATTTTTCCAGATACGTTCAGGGTGTACAAAGCCTGTAACAGAGATGCCGAATTTCGGCTCCTGGTCATCGATGGAGTGTCCACCAACAATGACTGCACCCGCCTCTTTCACCTTGTCAAAGGCTCCCGCTAAAATCTGATTAAGTATGGAAGGACCCAATTTCTTGATCGGGTATCCCACGATATTTAGTGCCGTCTTTGGAACACCACCCATTGCGTACACATCACTGAGTGCATTGGCGGCAGCAATCTGTCCGAACTTATATGGATCATCCACCACGGGTGTAAAATAATCGACGGTCTGAATCAGAGCAATATCTTCTGTCACTTTATATACTCCAGCATCGTCTGAAGTGGCGAATCCCACTAACAGATTCGGATCCTCTAAATTGGAGGGCAATCCACGCAAAACTTGCGTGAGGTCACTTGGACCAAGTTTGCATCCTCAGCCTGCTTTTGATGAAAGTGAAGTTAAACGGAACTTTTCGTGTTCACTCATTTGGACCACCTCCTGCTAGTTTAAGTATAGTCAGTAGTGAAAATGATTTCCACTAAATAATTTTCATACTTTTGCGAAAAACGGATGCTTGTATTACAATTAAAGTAAGCGCTGACAAAGATGCCAGCACTTGTAGTACATCATGCATTAGGAGGAAAATTCATGAAAAATTTCAAAGTATCCATCGAATTCTGCATGCAGTGAAACTACGCACCAAAAGCCGCGAGTTTCGCGGAATCACTTTTTACCCATTTCCGTACAAGTATCACTACCATGGAACTCATTCCAAGTTCAGGAGGAGTTTTTGAAGTGAAGGTGGATGGAGAGACGGTTCATTCCAAAAAAGAAACAGGAGTCTTCCCAAAAGCGGAAGATGTCATTGCAAAATTGGAAAAAGGTTGAGCTGGAGAAGGGGATATCCCTTCTCTTTTCATTTTCTGCTCCACTATCCTGCACATGTTATAATAGTGGAAAAATCCTTAAGACAGGTGAATTAGATGATAAATAAAAGTCTACGGGACATTCCCCGGTTCATGAATTGCAACGGGATGCGATGTTTATACGGTTAAGACAAAAATACAATCTTCAGGATGAAGTAATGACGGTTCATATTCGTAAAGCCTTAGAAGGCATGCGTTCAGATATTAAGAACGGAATCGTCATCAACGGGGATTTGACTGGTATCATCTGGAATACGGTTGAAAAGATGCTGAATGAAGCGGATGAAAATCGTTTGAAACGAGTAATAAATGGAACAGGAACTATTTTACATACGAACCTTGGCCGTGCAAGATTAAGCAAGGAAGCGATTAACCGCGTGGCAGAGGTTGCCGTAAACTATTCAAATCTGGAGTTTGAAATCGAATCAGGGACTCGTGGTTCGAGGCATGATCTTGTGGAAGACTTGATCAAACAGGCTACTGGAGCAGAAGCGGCAATGGTGGTCAATAATAATGCGGCAGCCGTTTACTTTATTTTGAAAACTTTTGCCAAAGGAAAAGAAGTAATAGTATCCCGGGGGCAACTGGTGGAGATCGGCGGATCGTTCCGCATTTCCTCGATCATGGAAGAGAGCGGGGCAAAGCTCGTGGAGGTAGGAACGACCAACAAAACACATGTCAAAGACTATTCTGATGCATTGAATGATGAAACTGCGATGCTTTTGAAAGTTCACACGAGCAATTTCAAGACAATTGGATTCACCAAGACGGTCTCTACTGAGGAGCTTGTTGAGATTGCAGGGACTCGTGATGAGGTTATGGTTTATGAGGATTTAGGAAGCGGGGTACTATATGATTTTGCCAAAGAGGGCATTGGGGAAGAGCCGGTTGTGCATAAGGTTCTTGAAACAGGTGTAGATCTAGTTTCTTTTAGCGGTGATAAACTCCTCGGCGGTCCGCAGGCAGGAATTATTGCCGGCAAGAAGAAGTATATCGATCAACTGAAAAAGCACCAATTGGCCAGAGTCCTACGGGTGGATAAGATGAGCTTCGCCGCCTTGGAAGCGACTTTTAAAGCGTATCTGAATCAGCGCCACAAAGACATCCCTACAGTGAGAGATATGCTACAGTCTTTGGAGGAGGTCAAGGAGAAAGCTGAAGAGTTTAGCGACGCCATTTCCGGGTGGAATAGTTTTCAGGCTGAAATTATCAGGGAATATTCCATGGTAGGGGGAGGGACGATGCCAGATGTACGGATACCTACCTATGTCGTGAAGTTGAATCATGAGGCACTTGCTGCACATTCCTTGGCCGATAAGCTAAGAACAGGGACTCCAAGCGTGATAGTCCGAACAAGTGGGGACAGTATCCTACTCGACTTCCGAACCATCACGCGTGGAGAGCTTCCTGATCTGATCAAAGCGATGGAGAGGCTTACATATCGTGACTAGAATTATGCTTTTGTCTGGTATGATTGCGGTTCTTCACCTTATGTGATCCGCTTAAAGGCTCTGGTTGGCCGGAATGTTGGTTACCTTTGGGCTGGTTTCTTACCATGTCTTTATGGTCGTTTTTGTTCATTTTGATCTCCTCCTTTGCTTTTAGTTTTTGATAATTGTCGTGTATTATGCGGAGGGAATTCAGGTATAATTTTTTGCCATATGGGCAGTCTAGGTAGAGCTTTTATTTTCTATCTGGAGGAGTGAACCCGCATGCCATATCATAAAGATAAACAGCAGGCTTTCCAAGCAGCTCAGCAAGGAACAGAGCAGGCAAGGGATGTATATGAGGCGATTGTAAGAAATGACCCTAATTATGGCCATGATTTCAAACGTCTAGAAAATGAAGTGAATGAAGCGATGGAACAAATCAATAATGCTTTGGAAGTGGCTTCTGAAACACAGCGTCCACAATTGATGCAATTCCAGCAGGATCTGCAGACTATTTTGCAGCAAGGAAATAATCAAGAATGAGAAGGGAGCCGTTCTGGACTTTGGGAGTCTGGGGCGGTTTTTTGGGTTTTGTTGTTGTATAAGTGGGGGACGCGGCGTAGGGGTGGCTGTGTATGATGGGACTTGTTTTTGGGATGCAGGTGAAAAACGCGTCGTCAGGGTTATGATGGGCTTTTTACCTAAGCAATGCAGGTGAAAAACGCGTCATCGGGGTGATGATGGGCTTTTTTGCCTAAGCAATGCAGGTGAAAAACGCGTCATCGAGGTTATGATGGGCTTTTTAGCTAAGCAATGCAGGTGAAAAACGCGTCATCGGGGTGATGAAGGGCTTTTTAGCTAAGCAATGCAGGTGAAAAACGCGTCATCGGGGTTATGAAGGCCCTTTCACCTTAAAATCCCAAGCGAAAAGTCCATCATCCAGTCCATGAAGACCCACACGCCCGCCAAGTCACACTAAAAAGGTCTTCATCCCACTGATGAAGACCGCAACCAATCCATAAATATCCTACTTACCCTACTGGTTCTTCTTACGCTTTTTATTATTCTGTTTCTGTGCTTCCGTCAATGGTTCATTGGAGAACTCCTCATTATACCCTGCGCCTTTGCCTTGAGCTCCGGCTGCATTCATTCCCTCGATAACGTGGTTTGCCTTTCTTTTTGCCATTATCCATCACCTCCTACATTTATCATTACCAGCAGAATTCCACACATGTATTTGTCGAATATTATGAAAGATAAGTGTAACTTATGTGATTTGATAACTTTATTGATATTTACTTATGAAGAATGTTGTATTAAGATAATGTCGTAAGGACTATTCGGTGGGAGAAATCAATCGTAATTTGTCTCAAAGAAAAACAATCGCAAACGCTTTCCAAAGGTGAGCCTGTTTTTCAATGCCTATTAATTGTTCATAGCGAGGTCCTATTAAACTATGAGTAGCAGGGGGTAATACATATGACGAAGCAAGATGTTTTCAATGCACGTGCATCCTTCGATGTGAACGGCAAAACGTATCATTACTATTCTTTGCAAGCGCTTGAGAAAGCGAACGTTGGTAACGTGTCACGCTTACCATATTCCATTAAAGTATTATTAGAATCCGTTCTACGCCAGGTAGACGGCCGTGTTATCACAAAAGAACACGTTGAAAACTTAGCAAAATGGGGAACAGACGAGCAAAAGGAAGTGGATGTACCATTCAAGCCTTCTCGTGTAATTCTTCAAGATTTCACAGGAGTTCCGGCGGTTGTTGACCTTGCATCTTTACGTAAAGCAATGGCAGACGTGGGTGGAGATCCTCAGAAAATCAATCCTGAGATTCCGGTTGACCTAGTTATTGACCACTCTGTACAGGTTGATAAAGCTGGTACTGCAGACTCACTGGATTTCAACATGAAGCTTGAGTTCGAACGTAATGCAGAGCGTTATAAGTTCCTAAGCTGGGCAAAGAAATCCTTTGACAACTACCGTGCAGTGCCACCAGCAACTGGTATCGTTCACCAAGTTAACCTAGAGTACTTGGCAAACGTGGTTCACGGTGTGGAAGAAAATGGTGAGTTATTAGCTTTCCCAGACACACTTGTAGGAACAGATTCCCATACTACGATGATCAACGGTATCGGTGTTCTTGGATGGGGTGTAGGTGGTATCGAAGCAGAAGCGGGAATGCTTGGGCAGCCTTCATACTTCCCAGTGCCTGAGGTTGTAGGGGTTAAACTGACAGGTTCTTTACCAAACGGAACTACCGCTACTGACTTGGCATTAAAAGTTACGCAAGTTCTTCGTAAACACGGTGTAGTTGGTAAGTTTGTTGAATTCTTCGGTCCTGGAGTTTCCGAGCTTCCTCTTGCAGATCGTGCAACGATTGCAAACATGGCACCTGAATATGGAGCAACATGTGGTTTCTTCCCAGTTGACGAGGAGTCCCTAGACTACATGCGTTTAACAGGAAGAGACGAAGAACAGATCAAGCTTGTTGAAGAATACTGCAAAGCAAACGGATTGTTCTTCAGCCCAGATGCAGATCCTATCTACACAGATGTAGTGGAAATCGACTTGGCTGAGATTGAACCAAACCTTTCCGGACCTAAACGTCCTCAAGACCTTGTGCCTCTATCCATGATGCAGGAAACTTTCCGCAATGCATTGGTAGCACCACAAGGAAACCAAGGCTATGGTATGACTCCTACTGATATCAACAAAGAAGTAGAAGTTACGCTTGCAAACGGTGATAAAACAACAATGAAAACAGGATCGATTGCGATTGCTTCCATCACTTCCTGTACGAATACTTCTAATCCATACGTATTGATTGCAGCAGGTCTTGTTGCGAAAAAAGCGGTGGAATTAGGATTGAAGGTTCCAAGCTATGTAAAAACTTCCTTGGCACCTGGTTCGAAAGTAGTAACAGGCTATCTTCATGATTCCGGACTTCAACCTTACCTGAACGATCTTGGCTTTAACATCGTTGGATATGGTTGTGCTACATGTATCGGTAACTCCGGTCCATTAGCGGATGAAATCGAAGAAGCAGTTGCGGAAAATGATCTTCTTGTTACTTCTGTACTTTCCGGTAACCGTAACTTTGAAGGACGTATCCATCCACTTGTAAAAGGTAACTACCTTGCATCTCCACCACTAGTTGTGGCTTATGCACTTGCTGGAAATGTAGATGTGGATCTTCAGAACGATGTACTAGGCAAGGACAAAGACGGCAACGATGTATTCTTCAAGGACATATGGCCATCCCAAGATGAAGTGAAGGAAGTAGTAAAAGCTACTGTAACGCCTGAACTGTTCCGTAGAGAATATGAAAGAGTATTTGATGACAACGAGCGTTGGAACCAAATCGAGACTTCCGATGAAGCTCTTTATACATGGGATAATGATTCCACATACATCCAAAACCCGCCATTCTTTGAAGGGTTGACTCCTGAAGCAGGAACTGTAGAACCACTTTCAGGATTGCGTGTAGTTGGTAAATTCGCGGATTCCGTAACAACTGACCATATCTCACCAGCTGGTTCCATCGGGAAAGATACGCCTGCAGGTAAATACTTGCAAGCTAACGGTGTTACTCCACGTGAGTTCAACTCCTACGGTTCCCGTCGTGGTAACCATGAAGTGATGATGCGTGGAACGTTTGCGAACATCCGTATCCGTAACCAAGTGGCTCCAGGTACTGAAGGCGGCTGGACGACTTACTGGCCAACTGGCGATGTAATGTCCATCTATGATGCTTGCATGAAGTACAAAGAGGACGGAACTGGCCTAATGGTTATCGCTGGTAAAGACTATGGTATGGGAAGCTCCCGTGACTGGGCTGCAAAAGGAACAAACCTGCTTGGAATCAAGACTGTTATCGCGGAAAGCTTCGAAAGAATCCACCGCAGCAACCTTGTTCTTATGGGCGTATTACCTTTACAGTTCAAAGACGGCGAAAATGCTGAAATCCTTGGCTTAACTGGTACAGAAACATTTGAAGTGGCTGTTGATGAGACAGTTAAACCACGTGACTTCGTAAAAGTTACAGCGACTGACGAAGATGGCAACAAGAAAGAGTTTGAAGCACTTGTTCGTTTCGACAGCGAAGTGGAAATCGACTACTACCGTCATGGTGGTATCTTAAGAATGGTATTACGTGACAAGTTAAAAGCGTAATAGTGCAAAAACGAAGCTGGCCCCTCCAGATGGAGGGGCCGGCTTTTTTTCATCCAATCACATTTGTTATAAAATAGACACATGAAGAATCAAAGGAAAGACATGAATATGATTTAATTAAAGTAAACGAGGTAAATACGATGGATGCCATTCAATTAGGACCGCTGCTTCTCAAAAAATCAATCCTTGTCCTTCTTTTCTCTTTGCTCCTTGCATATTTATATATGGCCATCATATTTAGAAAACAGTCTGAGACATTAAGGATCATGGAGCAACATCTGATGAGTGCGGCCATATGGTGGATTTTAGTGTTTAAATTTAGTATTCTTCTCTTTAGACCGTCTATTATCTGGACCAATCCATTTGGGATAATATTTTTTACCGGAGGGACTAAAGGGATTTATCTGGCGAGCATTGTAGCGCTTTTCCTTTTCTATTGGAAAGCGTATCGCTCAGGTTTACATATTAGACAACTGACAACAAAAGTCATCGTAAGTGCCGCTATTGTGTTGGCGAGCTATTATGGAATGATGTATTTCATATAAAGGATGGAGATCTTGTGAAAAAAATAATTGCTATTGCCTTTTTGGTGGCTTTGAGCGGATATGCGATATTCCAGGTCTTTGCAGAAAAAGAACCTGCAGTCGGGGTTAAAGAGGGAGAAATGGCAAGAGATTTTGAACTGACCACCCTTGACGGCAAAACTGCCAAGCTTTCGGATTATCAGGGCAAAAAAGTAATCCTCAATTTTTGGGCCACTTGGTGTGGCCCATGCCGAGCCGAAATGCCTGAGATGCAGAAGTATTCGGAAGAGAACAAGGATGTGGAAATATTGGCCGTAAACCTCACTACTTCGGAGCCTGGGATTGATAATATTCAGGAGTACGTGGAAGAGGGTGGCTACACATTCCCTATTCTCCTCGATCAGGAAGAAATGTTCCGTTATTATGACGTATTGACCATGCCTACGACGTTCTTCATTGATACGGAAGGAATCATCTCCTACCGGCATCTTGGACCAATGACGTATGAGTTGATGGAAGAGCAAGTAAAGAAGATGAACTGATGATAAAAAAGAGCAGACCGCGTTTTGTTGGTCTGCTCCTTTTAATATTTCCATCTGTAGTGACCTGTAATAGGGGATCTAAAGGATGACAATTTCACTTCCGCAGCAAATGGGTAGGTATTGTGAATAAGGTAGGGCGTACCGTCCTTGGCTCTTCTGTCGGAAACTATTCCTACATGATCAAAGTCCCCTCCAAGGAAAACAACTATGTCCCCTGGCTGCCATTGCTTCAGATTTTCCACATCGTTTCGAATCAACTCCGTTGTCAACGATTCAGCAAACCGCTGGAAAAAGACGTCCTGATTGGGAACTCTCCGGAAATCAATATTTGAGTCAGGATTTCCTCCGACTCGGGGATAAAGGCCCGTGTTTTCCGCTATATCCTTATCCATCAGGTCCTTCAGATTGATGTCTGCTCCCATCAATCCCCGCCAAATAACATCCGTACATACTCCTTCTTCTTCAGGGGGATATCCTCCATCATAATAAACGCTTTTGTATGTTGTACGCCGATCGACTTCGCCACGAGCTGTCCTAACAACATCAAGTGGATCGGGGATATCATTGCTATTAGTATCCACTTCTGAAAATTCTGCCGGCACCTCCATAGCATTTCCGAATGGAAACTCAACATGGAGGCCTATATGATCAAGAATAATCCCGTCTCTAAATAAGAAAAGAAAAGCTATAAGACCTATTGATACTACAGCAAAAATTGAAATAAGTTTTTTCTTCACAGCATCACCTCGAAAAAAAGAAAATTCTTGCTTTTATCCATATTTTAACACGAATTCTTGTTTTGTCTCTTCAAAAATGCTTCTATCTGCTTGATATGGTGATCATCATGTTCTACAAACATCGCCATAAATGTGTTTGGCGAAAATGCTCTCTTTCCTTTTCCGATTGTAAATGCTGTATTCGCTGGTATCGCCTCAATTTTTTGAAGCAGATTCTCTCGTGTTAAGGCAAATTCATTTATCAATTCATTTGTGGATGTAAATTTAATAATGTGCTTCATGGATTTTTCGTTATAGGTATCATGATCTGGAAATTCAGGAAGAGCAGCACCTTCATACATCTCTGGTACCATAACATCAAGCAAAAATTTGTCCCAGTAATAAATATGGCCGATAATTTCCCTGATACTCCACTTAATGTGCTCCGTATTTTTCATTAATTTTTCTTCGGGTAAAGTGTGAAGGGATAGAAAATATTTTCTATTCTTCTCGTAGTTCTTCAGGCTCAAGTTACTCATATGAATACATCCTTTCGAAATTTTCTCACTTCTATACTATATCTTAAGAAATAATAATGGACAAGAACGTATATTCGTGTTTTTTGACTGGTTCTATCTACCAGTTTCCGTATTGATGAAAACGGCTATATCTTGATTAACTGGCACAAATATCCCCTTTTGAAAAAAATTACTCCAAGAATAGCCTCCAAAGACTGAGAATTTCACAATTTGTCGGAAAGTTATCATAATTTTAAAGAATTATGGACATTAATACTATTACAATAATAAGTGAGAAGGTGATATTAATGAGAAGAATCCGTAAACGTTCTTTTGAAGAGCTTGTATTGGAAAATAAGCAGCTGCTGTTAAAAGATGAGGAAGCTCTCCGTAAGATTGAAGACCGTCTGGAAGAGAAGATGTTGAATAAGGCAGAATAACTTTCAAATATTTCTTGTTATGATTATCCCTCCACTTAGAGATAGTAAAAGTAGGAGGGATGTTTTTATGAGTAATCCAAAAGGAAGCAGAAAGCATTTTATGCCAAACCATATTGGTACACAACCGCAGGAAGCGGGAGGCAATAAGGGGAAGCAGATGCAGGACACTTCAGGCAAGCATGCTCAAGTCATTCAGACTAAAGGCGAATAGCCTATCCAAGTTTTTCAAGTGTGTAAATCACTCAACTTGCACAAACTAGAGTTTGTAGTATATCTTCATGATACCAGGGAGGCGTTAAGCAATGGCAGAAAATCAACAACACCGTCCAAACCCGGATGATCGCAGTGACAATGTAGAGAAGCTACAAAGCATGGTCCAGAATACGATTGAAAATATCGAAGAAGCTCAGGAATCCATGCAATTTGCCGGCCCAGAGGAAAGAGAGAAGATCGAGGCAAAAAATCATCGTCGTGAAGAAAGCATCGCAGCATTCCGTTCCGAAATAAAGGACGAAGCTAGCTCTCGTGAAAACGGCTTTCAGTAATCTATAGGACAAAAGATGGGCATTTAACAATGCTCATCTTTTTTGATGTGGAAAAATATTCATTTATGGTATCATAATAGGATACTTTCTAAGCAAATGGGGGAAAGAGGATGTTAGTATCAACGAAAGAAATAGAAGTAAGATACGCAGAAACGGATCAGATGGGTGTGGTATACCATGCCAACTATCTCGTATGGATGGAGCTCGGCAGAACGCAGCTTATCAAAGATCTTGGCTTCTCCTACGCTCAAATGGAGCAGGACGGCGTGATTTCTCCTGTGATTGATATAAATGTCACCTATAAGAAACCACTTCGCTACGGGGAAGTGGCGACGATTCAAACATGGATCGAAACCTATGATGGATTCAGGGTCGTCTATGGATATAAAGTATTGACTCCGGATGAGGAGATCGCACTTATCGGCAGTTCGTCACATGTCTGCGTGAAGAAGGAAAGTTTTAAGCCAATCATTATCCGTAAAAAATATCCGGAATGGCATGAGGCTTATGAGAATGCGAAAAAGCAAGGAGAGTAATAATAATGGCCTTCGGGATTGCTCGAGAAGAACTTAAAAAGTGGAAGGAGCAAGTCTCCAAAGGGAAGATGGCATTCATCACCCATTACTGGATCCATCCACGTTTTGAGGGCATTAAGACTGTTACAAAGGCAGGCTGCAGTGACCTGGAAAAGCTGATCGCATGGGGTCATTCCTACGGCCTGAAGGAAGAGTGGATACATAATCGTGACCAATACCCTCATTTTGATCTGATTGGCGACAAACAGCTGGAGATTTTAATCTCTGAAAACCAAGTGGATCAGATAGAGCGGTTTTTTCAAAAAGAAAAGAATTAGGACAGATTCATCCTAATTCTTTCTTTTCATTCATAACCGAATTTCGGCTCGTTCAATTCTTCGTCCATCGTTATATGCAGGTCATGGCCATCAAAGTACCATTCGTCCTTTTTTTCTACAAAAAATGTAAGGCCATCCTGTTCGACGCTTGCAGCTGGCTGATCGGGATTTTCCTGTATAATTCCCAATGAAAATCCTTTTTGGACGGTGCTGCACCCGCCATAACGGATGTGAAAGCGGATATTGTCGCCATATTTAAGGTCCAGTTCATTTTTATACCAGTCTACTGCCTGTTGAGACATAGTCATTTTCATAAGAGCAACTCCTCATTAATCGATTGCATGAATTTTTTTATGGCTTTGGAGTTTTCCATTAGAAAAAATACATGGTTTTTATGTACTTTCTTATTATAACTAATTTCCACAAGATGAACCAAACGAAACCACTTAGGGGGGAAAGCGATGGAACTGCCATACACAATATGCTTTATACAGCGCGGAGATTCCATTCTATTGCTACATCGTAACAAAGCTCCGAACAAGGGAAAATGGAATGGTGTAGGAGGAAAAATAGAAAAAGGTGAAACCCCATATCATGCCGTTTTCCGTGAAACGTTTGAGGAGACAGGTTTATTAATTAAAGATCTAACCTTCCGGGGCATCGTATCCTGGAATAACAAAGGCGGGATGTATGTCTTTACCGGGACGGAGATGGAAGGAACCCTCCAGGAAGGTCCAGAAGGAAGATTGGAATGGAAGACGCTTGAATGGATCAAAGCTTCAGATCAAGTGGTAAGTAATATGCCTATCTTTTTGCCAGAAATATTAGGAGCGGAACCCCCAAAAGAGCATGCATTCACCTATTCGGTCGATGGAGAAATATTGGATTATCAATTGAGAAAGTTGTCCCCATCAATCATTCAATCATCAGAAAAGCAATCAAGTTTCGCTCCAGTTGGTTCTGGTTATTAAAGGTTAAGTTCTTGAGGGAGTTTTTGCATAATTCGCAATTTGGAGGTCTGTAATGTGAAAAGGGTGGACGTGGCATATGTGATTCTCCTTAGCGAGAACAAGGAGAAAATTCTGATGGTGAAGAATAAAGGAACGAAGGGGTCATATTACACATTACCTGGCGGGGCAGTGGAGCACGGGGAAACCTTGGAGGAGGCTGCCAGAAGGGAAGCCATGGAGGAAACGGGCCTGATTGTAGAGACAAATGGGCTCGCCGGGGTTTCCGAGGCATTTTTTGAGGAAAGAGGCCACCATGCTGTATTCTATTATTTTCATGCAGAGATAAATAGCGGAGAGATCGGGATATCTTTTCCTGATGAAATAGAAGAGGTGGTATGGATGGATTTTGCTCAAGCGAAAGAGTACATAGGTATTCCAAGCATTGCCAGAAGTGTTCCCTACAGCTTTCTAGGGGTAAAATAGCTAAATTTAAAGGAGTGGGAGAACAAAATGACCATTAAAAGAGCTAGGTTGGAACATATAAAAGAAGCGGCGCATCTATTCAATCTTTATCGAGTTTATTATGAGCAAAAATCAGATATGGAGGGAGCGGTCAATTTTCTGCAAGAAAGGATTTCCAATGATGAATCAGTCATCTTTCTGGCTTATGATCAAGAGCAGGCAGTGGGTTTCACCCAGCTTTACCCGACCTTTTCGTCCGTCCAAATGAAGCGGACATGGGTATTGAATGATCTGTTTGTACACGAGGAGCATCGTGGAAAAGGGTTTGGGGAGCAGCTGGTGAACAAGGCAATCGAGTTTGCGGACAGCAAAGGTGCAGCAGGAGTACTCCTAGAGACGATGCAAGATAATGTTAATGCACAGCGACTATATGAGAGAATAGGTTTCAAGAAGGAAGAGAACTATTTTTATTTTTATAAGATTTAAAGATTGCTAGACTTTAATATTGGATGGTGAAGAATGTTGTCTATCAAAGATGTAGTGGATAATTATTTTTGTGCATGGGATAGGGCATTTATTACAAAGGATCCTTCGGAAATAAAGCGTTTCATGTCAGTGAAATTTGTTGGATACTGGGCGCACTCAGGGTTGGAAAGGCCAGAGCAGTATGATTATCATTATGACCTAGTATCAGTATTGAAACAGTACCAGGATGCGAAGAAAAATTTTGAGATCGAATCCATCTCTTCCCGTAAAAATGGACAAGAATATATTGTCATGGGACGTGAAACAGCAGAGATAAGCGGAGCGGAATACCCTGCCAAATGCATGTTCATTTGGCGGGAAGAAAACCATGAATGGAAACTGATCCGCGAGTACATCGAATTGGAGCGATAGGAAATGATTGTTAGAAAAGTACTTCCTGAAGATGCTGATAATTTGGCCGATCTCATAAAAAAGGTGGAAGAATCAAACTTTATGCTCTTTAATCCTGGTGAAAGAAAAGTGACAGGGGAGCAATTAAGACGACACCGGATTGAACCTTTGGAAAATGACCAATCCTCCACAATCTTTGTTGCTGTTGATGGGGAAGAACTGATCGGATACCTATTTTCAATCGGAACAACAACACAAAGGACAGCACATTCCGTTTATCTCGTAGTCGGGGTATCGGAAACTGCACGCGGTAAAGGGGTAGGGACAGAATTGTTCTGCCAGGTGGAGGAATGGGCGAAGAATAGAAACCTCCACAGATTAGAGCTGACTGTCATGGTAAATAATGAAGCTGCAATAAATTTGTACAAAAAGATGGGATTTGAAATAGAGGGTGTGAAAAAGCACTCTTTGTGGGTTGATGGGGATTTTGTGGATGAATATTATATGGGGAAACTGCTGTAGAAATGTTATATAATTTTTGACAACGCTACATAATATGAGGTGCACTTTCTATGGGATGGAAATTAAAAAGATTTAATGAATTAACAAATCAGGAGCTATATGAAATATTAAAAGAAAGAACTTCGGTGTTTGTTGTGGAACAAAATTGTCCTTATCCTGAGGTTGATGGCAAAGACCCACAATCTTATCACCTTTTTAAAGAGGAGAATGGAGAGATTATCTCATATTTACGAGTCTTGCCTGCAGGTGTTTCCTATAAGGAAGCTTCAATTGGTAGAGTGTTAGTGAAAAAAGAATATAGAGGCCAAGGATTAGCAGAAGAACTCTTAAGAAGGGGAATCGATTTTATCCATGTTGAATTGAAGGAAGATACTGTAAAAATACAAGCACAGGATTATCTAAGAAAATTCTATGGATCATTTGGATTCAAAGCTATTACCGAAACATATTTAGAAGATAATATCCCTCATGTAGATATGCTTTTACAAACAGAACTCTAAGTTGTCTGGGGGCATATTTCAGAAACAAGATAAAAAGTCTCAGAGCATACCTCTGCTCTGAGACTTTTTTGTATTTGCATTAATTCCCCGCATCCTCATTAATCCACTGATACATATGCTCCATCATTTCTTCATGCTTCGCCGCACCATTCGGAAAACCGAAGTTTGAAGCATCCTTCAGCGGTACTACGTGATACTTGGATGGATTGACCTGGGAAACATAGGTCGGGATAAAGTCATCCACTTTGATATCGATGTTTGTTTTAGCTCCGTCCACGAATTTCTCTACTCGCAGCTGAAGAATGCCGCCGATATCCTTATAATCATCCTTTTGGCCAGAGAGGAAGTTTCCTAGTGAATACACAACAAACATCTTCTTGCCATCAGGACGGTCCAGGAATTTCATTGGCTGCAATACATGTGGATGATGACCAATGACAATGTCCACATTCAAGCCAGCCAGGAAATCAGCAAGGTCTTCCTGCTCACTGTTGGGAAGTAATATATATTCGACACCCCAGTGCATGGCTACTACCACTACATCAGAATTCGCTTTTGCTTCCTTCACATCGCGTTCGATTTTCTCACGGTCGATCAGGTTGACGAAATACTCTTTGCCTTCTGGTACAGGAATCCCATTTGTACCATATGTGTAGGAAAGGAAAGAAAAGGTGATACCGTTTTCTGTAATGGTACGAAGCGTGGCACGGTCTTCCTCGCTTTTATATCCGCCCACATACTGCATATCAATCGTTTCATAGTGGTTAATGGCATTCATGATTGCCTTCTCTCCGCGATCCAAGGTGTGGTTGTTGGCAATACTTACAATATCAATGCCAGCGTCCTGCAGTGCATCTGCCACTTCAAACGGGCTGTTGAAGCTTGGATAATTGGATAAACCGATTTCTGTTCCTCCTATGATCGTCTCCTGATTGGCGATGGAGATGTCGGTTTCCTGCAAGTATTGCTTTACACGTTCAAGCATTGGGTTGAAATCATAGCTTTTTTCCCCGATTTGTGCAGCATCGTAAACCGTACTGTGTATGAGAAGGTCTCCAACAGCGGATATGGTAGCTTCTGTACGGTAGGATTTTTCCGCAGCTTCCACTTGCTTACTCTGATGCGCTTTTACTTCTTTCGGTGCTTCATTCTCCGTTTTGGAGGATGAGTTATTATACTGGTTTAATAATAGTCCTGAAAATGCGCCTCCTATTAGTAAGATTAATAGGATTGGTAATACTATTTTCCATTTTGCTTTCACGATATTGACCCCTTTTATTCTAATCTATCTTCCACTATAATACATTTTCCCTATTTTTGTTATCCTTTCTTTGCAAAAACCGTCGAAACTTCAGAAGGGTTGCAGGAATTTTTATTTGTGTCCCGAAATAAAATGGGGAGAGCATTTTTTTATGAAAGGGGAATCATTTATGCTAGCTTTTAAAAAGCCCGAAGTGGAACAATTTTTTCGAGTGTTTAATATTCAGGATTTCACCGTAAGCCCTGATGAGACTCAGTTGGTCTATAGCACAAACCTGACTGGTCACTACAATTTATGGGGGATGGATCTACCCAATAACTATCCATATCCGATGACCTTCAAAAACCAGAGCTGTCATGCACTGAAATACGAGCCGAATGGACAATACATTTTGGCAAGCTTTGATCATGATGGAAATGAATTAACACAGTTCTATGCGTTACCGAACCGGGGAGGGGATTTGGAAGATCTGCGTGTGGACGATGAATATCGCCATATGAACCCCAAGTTTTCCGAAGATGGAAAAAGACTCTACTATACAGGTTCCAAAAACAATAAAACCTATTTGAATGCCTATCGATATGACTTCGATACAAAAGAAGAGACACTCCTTGTTGAAGGTTCAGGTGCATCAACCTATCTCATGGATGTATCAGCGGATGAAAAGAACTATCTTATCATGAAGCATTTTGCGAATACATATTCACTTGCTTATCTGGTAAAGGATGGAGAGACCATTCTGCTTACTCCACAAACCGATACACAGCATACGGTTTCCAACGCCATTTTTACAGGATCTTCATCTATCTATCTATTAACCGATTATGAAGATGATAAGAGCTACCTGGCACATTATGATATGGATACTCAAACTTTTACAAGAGTGACAGAGGATCAGTCCCTGGATCTGAATAGTATGTTCTATGATAAAAAGGGAAATCATCTCTATTTGGTTTCGTCAAACGGTGTAGATGATACTTTCTATTCCTTCTGCCTGGAAACCAAGGAGCTGAAACAGGAAGAAACTCCTGTAGATATCATAGACAAAGTCATCGTCGGGAAGAGCGGGACGGTCTATCTTCTAGGTAAAACAGCTACTAAGCCTGCCAACATTTTCAGAAAAAATGATGGAAGATGGGAGCATCTTACCAATAACCGGGTCCCTGCTGTATCTGATGAGGACCTTTCCGAGCCAGAGATTTTAACCTACCCGTCCTTTGATGGTCTTGAAATTGAGGCATTGTTCTTCCGTGCCAAAGAGGAAGTCTCCAACGGTCATGTCATTCTCTGGCCTCATGGCGGACCACAAAGCTCGGAAAGAAAATCCTTCCGTTCTTACTTCCAATTTCTTGTTAGCCGTGGCTACAGCATCTTTGCACCGAACTTCCGTGGATCCTCCAACTACGGTCTAAGTTATATGAAAATGGTTGAAGGAGACTGGGGACATGGACCTCGCCTTGATAATATTACAGGCCTGGAATGGCTAATTGAAAACGGCTATGCAGACCGTGATAAAATCTTCCTGATGGGAGGCAGCTACGGCGGCTATATGGCCCTTCTGCTGCATGGCAGACACCCTGAATACTTCAAGGCGGTCATTGATATCTTTGGTGTGAGTAACCTATTCTCCTTCATCGATTCTGTACCAGACCATTGGAAGCCTGTGATGAAGCAATGGGTGGGTGATCCGGTCGAGGATAAGGAAAGACTGACTGTGGATTCCCCAACAACCTACTTGGACACGATGGTAAAACCGATGTTGATCATCCAGGGAGCCAATGACCCACGAGTGGTGCAAAAGGAATCCGATCAGATTGTCGAAGCTTTGAAGGAGAAAGGACGAAGTGTGGAATACCTCGTTCTAGATGATGAAGGACACGGGTTCTCTAAAAAAGAAAATGAGATCAAGGTGTTCCAGGCAATATTGACGTTTCTTGATTCGCATTTATAAGATTATGAATATCCCAAGCTGGACTCCTGGTTCAGCTTGGTTTTTATTGAGTGGACGGTTTCTTTACTCTATTTGAAATAGGAGGAAAACAAAATGACAAAATTCGGTTTTATACGTCATGGAAGCACAGCATGGAACAAGGAGAGAAGGGCACAAGGTAGTTCGGACATCCCTCTCGACCAGGACGGGATCAATGATGCTATAAAGCTCGCTGCACGCCTGTCTTCAGAGAATTGGGATTATATATACTCAAGCAACCTTTTAAGGGCCAAACAGACAGCTGAAATTGTGGCAGAAAAGCTCGGTGTTCCTGACCTCATCCTTGATACGAGGTTAAGGGAGGTAAGCGGTGGGTTGATAGAAGGGACGACTGAAGCTGAAAGATTGGAAAAATGGGGAGCGGATTGGCGCTCGATGGACCTGGGAATTGAAAAGGTTGATTCGGTCCTCGAGCGTGGGGTGGCATGCTTGAATGACATTCAGCAGAAGCATCCAGAATCCAACATTCTGATTGTAAGCCACGGATCTTTCATCAGGCATCTATTAAAAGAATTGACACCTGATGTAGATTTAACAAACCATCTTCAAAATACGTCCATTACTACGCTGTCAATTTCAGATAACATATGGAATTGTGAGGAATACAATTGTGTAAAGCATCTGGATCAGACTGTTATTAACGGGTAAAAGAAGGTAGCAAGGTGATGAAAATGCTCATCACCTTTTATATTTCCAAAATATACTTTCATTTTTGGAACCTAAGATTTATAATGAGAATGTATGTTCGTAACCCGTAAAGGAGGGCATATATGCTCAAAAATGAAAAGGATATAATAAGAATAATAGAGCAGGATCCTTGGATGATGGATATCCTAAAAACGGTACGTACCCTTGATTTACCTGATTGGTGGGTCTGTGCTGGGTTTGTGCGTTCAAAAATTTGGGATACTCTTCATAATTTTAAAGGAAAAACTGAGCTCCCCGATATTGATGTAATCTACTTCGACCCTGAAATGCGAGACGAAGATACAGAAAAGGAACTGGAAGCGAAACTTGCGACCATCCATCCCGGAATTCCCTGGTCTGTTAAAAACCAAGTGAGAATGCATCAGGTTAACAATCTGGCCCCTTACTCATCCTCTGTTGACGCAATTTCTAAATTTCCGGAGACAGCAACGGCACTGGGAGTAAAGTTGGATAAGGATGATTCTGTCATGCTTGCCGCTCCCTGCGGAGTAGAAGATGTTTTGGGGCTGAAGCTAAGGCCAACAGAGTTTTTTTCTAAAACGGAGGAGCGGAAAAAGATATTTAAAGACCGAATTCAAAAAAAGAATTGGCAATTCATTTGGACTAAAATTGAGGTGGATTATGTCAATGAGTAAGGGATGGTGAAAAGTATGCAGGGATTGCTGCATCACGTGGAGATCTATGTTTCTGATCTGCAGAAGTCGAAAGAATTTTGGGGATGGCTACTCGAACAATTGGGCTATGAGGTCTATCAACAGTGGGAAAAGGGGCAAAGCTGGAAGCTCGGGGAAACCTATCTCGTTTTTGTTCAGGCAGAGGAACGATTTTTGGATGTTCCCTACCATAGAAGCAGAGTGGGGTTGAATCATCTGGCTTTTCATGCTGCCTCAAGAGCTAAAGTGGACGAGTTGACTCGGTCTTTAACAGAACGGAATGTGGCGATCCTTTATCAGGATAAGCATCCTTTTGCAGGTGGAAATGATTATTATGCTGTATTTTTTGAGGATCCTGACCGTATAAAGGTCGAATTGGTTGCGCCGCAGAATTGAATTTACTTAAAGAAGGGATTACCTATGACAGATAATATTAAAGTGGACATCTATACGATGTGTCTTGTTCAAGATGGAGACAAGATTTTGCTGCTGGATAGACCCAGTAATAAAGGGTTTCCAGGTTTCATCGGCCCAGGAGGCAAATTGGATTTTCCAGAGAGCCTGACAGAAGGCGCGGCACGGGAAGTATATGAGGAAACAGGCCTTCGTGTCAGTAACCTGATCTACAAAGGACTTGATGAATTTGTGGATGTGAAAAAGAACTACAGGTATATGGTGTTCAACTACCTTACCAGCAACTTTGAAGGGAATCTTTTACCGAATCCTCCGGAAGGAACACTTCACTGGGTCTCCATTCATGAAGCAAAGGAGTTACCGATGCAGCCTTGGTTCAAAAGGAGATTTCCGCTGTTTTTCCAGGAGGGTACTTTTGAGATTTACTCCGTGTGGGATGAGGAAGAAAAAGTGACCTTAAAGGAAACCGTTAAACAGCTATAAAAAAAAGCCCAGATATTTTCTGAGCTTTTTACTGGAATCATATCAGTTTGTCTGTTTTTTCTTTTTCAAGCTTAACCAAGTGATCTTTGGCTCTGTTTTATTGATTATCCGGCTGATATTTGTCCGGTGTTTGAATATCACAAATGCCGTAAGAAGTGAAACGGCAATAATCAATGGAAGGTCGCCAAATATTATGCTGTATGCTGTTGTTACGATACCTGTCAGCATAGATGAGAGCGATACATATTTGGTAAGAAACAAAAATAAAAAGAAACAAAAAAGCATAATGCCAAACATGATGGGACTGACAAAAAGCAATACTCCACCCGACGTTGCAACTGCTTTACCGCCACGGAACTTTGCGAAAATAGGGTAGACATGTCCGACTACGGCACATAGTCCTGCAATCAATGGATGAATGTCTGCAGCCAATACCATCGGTAGGGAAGCGGCAAGTGTGCCTTTCAGGATGTCACAGACCGTAACGATCAAGCCAGCCTTCACCCCTAAAGTACGGAAGGTGTTGGTTCCACCCAGATTTCCGCTGCCATGCTCTCTTATATCAATACCATAGCCTATTTTACCGACAACAAGAGCAAAAGGGATGGAGCCTAATAGATAAGCAAGAATAAGTATTATGATTTCAATCATGCTATAAACTCCTTTATGTAATATTCCTATCTTTAATATATGCCAAATTTTAAGAGAAGCAAAGGGTTTCTTGCAAGTTGTGCAGAATTAAGTAGAGGTGGGAGTGGTTGTAACCAGTTGTTAAAACTAAGATTTTAAGGGTATAACAAACACAGATACCATTTTGAAAGGGGCTAAAAAATAATGAGTCTAGCATATCCAAGTCGCGAGGAAATCGGCAAAATATTAAAGAAAAGCAAACGAATTGCGGTTGTAGGGTTGTCGGATAACCCCCAAAGAACGTCCTATATGGTTTCCAAAGCCATGCAGGATGCTGGCTATGAGATCATCCCCGTCAATCCTATTGTGGAGGAAGTGCTGGGTGTTAAAGCTGTTGCTTCACTGAAAGAGATTGAAGGTCATGTGGATATCGTAAATGTCTTCCGTCGCAGCGAACATCTCTATGATGTTGCGAAGGAGTTTTTGGAGATCGATGCAGATATCTATTGGGCGCAGCTGGGACTCGAAGACGAGAAATCTTACCATCTGTTAAAGGACAAGGGCTATACCGTGATCATGGATCGTTGTATCAAAGTGGAGCATGCTTTAACAAAATAGTGCTTTTCATCCTTGTTTTCTTCCATGAAACAAGGATTTTTATTCTTTTTATGACAAAATTCGCCAAAAGTTATTGGCGAAAGTCGATGAACTCTATACAATAGAACGTAGACAACTTTAAAATGTATGTTAATATATAAACGAATATTGTTTGTTGGGAAACGGCAAATTGGATAAATATTAATATATACGCAACACCTATACATATAGAGATAGTGGCAGTAGCAGTGAAAGGGGTATGTTTTTGGTGGCAAAGAATACGATTGAATACAACGATGATGCGATACAGGTATTAGAAGGTCTGGAGGCAGTCCGTAAGCGTCCAGGGATGTATATCGGAAGTACGGACACCCGAGGCCTTCATCATCTTGTATATGAGATCCTGGATAACTCAGTCGACGAAGCATTGGGCGGATTCGGGGATCATATCATTGTGAACATACATAAAGACAACAGTATTAGCGTGAAGGATAAAGGACGTGGTATGCCTACCGGAATGCATAAGATGGGAAAACCTACCCCAGAAGTCATTTTAACGGTACTACATGCAGGTGGAAAATTTGGACAAGGCGGGTACAAAACAAGTGGAGGTCTGCACGGAGTTGGTGCGTCTGTTGTTAACGCCCTATCCGAATGGCTGACTGTAACGATCAAACGTGATGGTTTCATCTATGAACAGCGTTTTGAGAACGGCGGAAAGCCTGTAACGACCTTGGAAAAGATCGGTACGACGAAACAGACAGGTACAACGATTCATTTCAAGCCTGATACTACCATCTTCAGTACAACAACGTATAACTTTGAAACCTTATGTGAACGCCTGAGAGAGTCGGCGTTTCTACTGAAGGGGTTAAAGATTGAGATAAATGATGAGCGTAATGACGTTAAGGAAGTATTCCACTATGAAAGTGGAATCGAAGCCTTTGTCACTTATTTGAATGAAGAAAAAGATGCCCTTCATAACGTGGTTTCCTTTGAAGGAGCTCAAAACGGGATTGAAGTAGATTTTGCATTCCAATTCAATGACGGCTATTCCGAGACGATTCTTTCCTTTGTAAATAATGTACGAACAAAAGACGGTGGAACGCATGAATCCGGTGCAAAAACCGCAATGACTCGAATTTTTAACGAATATGCGAGAAAAGTAAGTCTTCTGAAGGAAAAGGATAAAAACCTGGATGGATCTGATATCCGTGAGGGATTATCTGCGATTATTTCAGTCCGTATACCGGAAGAGCTTTTGCAGTTCGAAGGTCAGACAAAAGGGAAACTTGGAACGAGTGAAGCGCGTTCTGCAGTAGACTCGATCGTTTCTGAGCATTTGGCTTACTTTCTAGAAGAGAATCCTGATACAAGCTCGATGCTTGTCAAGAAATCCATCAAAGCCTACCAGGCACGTGAAGCGGCAAGAAAAGCGCGTGAGGATGCACGGAGCGGCAAGAAACGAAAACGCTCGGATGCAATGCTGAGCGGAAAGCTGACACCTGCTCAATCACGCAATCCGCAAAAGAATGAAATCTACTTGGTAGAGGGTGACTCTGCAGGCGGATCTGCAAAACAGGGCCGTGATCGCCGTTTCCAGGCGGTTCTGCCATTGCGAGGAAAGGTAATCAATACCGAAAAGGCAAAGCTTGCAGATATTTTCAAAAACGAAGAAATCAATACGATTATTCATGCTATCGGCGGTGGAGTCGGACCTGACTTTTCGGTTGCGGATATCAACTACGATAAAGTCGTCATCATGACAGATGCCGACACGGACGGTGCACATATCCAGGTGCTTTTGTTGACGTTCTTCTACAGGTACATGAAACCTCTAATTGAAGCGGGTAAAGTGTTCATCGCCTTGCCACCGCTGTATAAGGTTAGTAAAGGTACCGGAAAAAAAGAAGTGCTGGAATATGCATGGTCAGACGAAGAATTGCAAGGTGCCATCCAGAAAATTGGGCGTGGGTATGTGATTCAGCGATACAAAGGTCTTGGGGAAATGAATGCAGACCAGTTATGGGAAACAACGATGAATCCTGAGACGCGTACGCTTATTCGAGTGCGCATTGATGATGCAGCAAGAGCGGAGCGCCGTGTGACCACCTTGATGGGAGATAAAGTAGAGCCACGTCGTAAATGGATTGAAAACAATGTGGCATTTGGGCTTGAGGAAGACCCGAATATCCTGGAAAATGATAATTTATTGGTCGCTGAGGAGGTATAACAGATGACACAGACAGAGAAATTTCATGACTTACCCCTAGAGGAAGTATTAGGCGACCGATTTGGACGTTATAGTAAATACATTATCCAAGAGCGTGCTTTACCTGATGCACGTGATGGACTAAAGCCGGTACAACGCCGTATTCTTTATGCGATGTATCACGAAGGAAATGTGGCAGATAAGCCTTTTCGTAAATCTGCAAAAACAGTCGGTAATGTTATCGGTAACTACCATCCACACGGGGATTCATCCGTTTATGATGCGATGGTGCGAATGAGCCAGGACTGGAAGGTTCGGAACATGCTGATCGAAATGCACGGTAACAACGGTAGTATTGATGGAGACCCTCCAGCTGCAATGCGTTACACCGAGGCGCGGTTATCACCGATAGCTTCTGAGCTTTTAAGAGACTTGGATAAGCAGACGGTTGAATTTATCCCGAACTTTGATGATACAAGCAAAGAACCGACTGTATTGCCTGCAATGTACCCGAACCTTTTGGTGAATGGATCGACAGGTATCTCAGCCGGTTATGCAACCGATATCCCACCTCATCATCTAGGAGAAGTTATAGATGCAACGATCATGCGCATCGATAATCCGAACACTACCGTGGAGGAACTGATGACTGCTGTCAAAGGCCCTGATTTCCCGACAGGAGGCATCATTCAAGGTGTAGAAGGCATTAAAAAAGCCTATGAAACAGGTAAAGGGAAGATCATCATCCGTGGAAAAGCGGAAGTGGAAGATGTTCGTGGCGGAAAGCAGCAAATCGTTATCACAGAAGTTCCTTATGAAGTGAATAAGGCAAATCTGGTGAAAAAGATCGATGAGCTCCGCTATGACAAAAAAGTGGACGGCATCTCCGAAGTTCGCGATGAAACGGACCGTACAGGACTCCGAGTCGTAATTGAACTGAAAAAAGAAGCGGATGCAAACGGTATTCTTAATTACCTCTACAAGAATACAGACCTGCAAATAACGTTCAACTTCAATATGGTTGCAATCTATAATAAAAGACCGACCTTGATGGGATTGCCTCACTTCCTGGATGCTTATATTGCGCACCAGAAAGAGGTTATCTCAAATCGTTCACGCTTTGAGCTAGAAAAGGCGAAAGAGCGCCAGCATGTAGTTGAAGGTCTCATGAAAGCCCTATCCATCCTGGACGAGGTTATTGCAACCATTCGTGCTTCCAAGGATAAGCGGGATGCAAAAGACAACTTGATTGCCAAATTCACATTTACAGAACCGCAAGCGGAAGCGATTGTTTCTTTGCAGTTATACCGTTTAACAAACACGGACATCACAGCACTTCAACAGGAAGCGGATGAGCTGGCAAAGAAGGTAGCGGGGCTAGAAGCTATTCTATCCAGTGAAAAGAAGCTGTTTTCTGTCATCAAAACTGATTTGAAGCGCGTGAAAAAACTTTATACAAATGATAGAAAGTCCAAAATTGAACAGGAAATCGAAGAAATCAAGATCAATCTCGAGGTCATGATTCCATCCGAAGACGTTATAGTAACAGTAACTAAGGACGGTTATGTAAAACGGACCAGTCTTCGATCCTATTCGGCATCCAATGGCCAGGATTTCGGCATGAAGGAATCCGACAGGGTCATTGCTAAACTTGACATTAATACAACAGATACATTGCTGTTGTTTACCAATAAAGGGAACTACCTGTACCTGCCTGTTCATGAGCTTCCGGATATCCGCTGGAAGGACATGGGGCAGCACGTGGCCAATATCATTAGTATTGACAAGGATGAATTCATTTTAAAGGCAATTCCTGTAAGCAGTTTTGAAGAACCGAAATTCCTATTGTTTGTCACGAAGAACGGGATGGTCAAAAAGACGGAGCTTTCACAATACAAGGCGCAAAGATATTCCAAACCGCTGATGGCTGTCAATCTTAAGGGAGATGACCAGCTCATCAATGTTCATATTACAGATGGTAATCAAGATCTATTCCTTGCAACAAGAAATGGCTATGGACTATGGTTTACCGAAGAGGAAATCAATGTTGTCGGTGCCCGTGCAGCAGGGGTTAAAGGTATTAATCTGAAGGATGACGACTATGTCATTAACGGATTGGTTTTTGAAAAAGAAACTAAAGTATTGCTCTTCATTGCAACTCATCGTGGTGCGGTGAAAAAGCTGAAGATTACCGAGTTTGATAAAGGCTCACGTGCCAAACGTGGTCTGGTGATGCTGCGAGAGGTGAAAAACAACCCTCATTTAATTGCAGCAGTGGACATCGTCCAATCGAACAGTCTTGTTTATATTCAGACGGAAAAAGGTACATTGGAAGTATTGGAATCTGCCAGCTACCGTAACAATGATCGGTATTCCAACGGATCTTTTATCATCGATCAGCAGGATGCTGGAGATGTTAGGGAAATGTGGATTGTGGAGCCTGAAGAAGCAAAGTAGATTGAAAATCCGCCCTTTAGACAAAAAAAGCAGTGAACAGAAATTTCTGTTCACTGCTTTTTCTTTTCAATTACTATTCGTTCTACTTCTTACAATAAATAATGTCTGGAAGGTGGAATACAGAACACCTAATATAGTTAACACTACTCCGCTGAAAAGTGCGCTTTTAAAATCTGCCTCTTTTTTATGGGTGACAAAAAACCAATTGCTAATCACATTCCCTAACAGAACAGGGATTACAATCAACAAGATATGTTTCGTCTTCATCCAAAAACCTCTTTCATTGGAAGTTCTTTATCTTTATTTTTGTAGTATAAACGTTTATCGGAAAATTATGTTGGAATCGTTGAAAGGGTTATTAAAATGCAGAGAACATGAATGCACTTTGAAATGAAGGATGATGCGCTTAAAACAAAATAATGTATAAAACACGTTAATATACGAGAAAAATCATCAAAGAGGGGGCCAAGAGTAATTTTATTGATTGGAATGTGTGAGCTATATGCCAAAAGATGAGTTAATCAGAAAGATGTTTTTATTTTGAGAAGGAAGTTTGTTATACATAACTGTATTATGTAAACTTAAAGATGCATTTTTTGAAAAGAGGTAGGATTGAAATAGATTCAAAAATTGCAGTAAAAAGCTACAAGTTTAAAATAATAAATTTGCCGAGACAAATTGTTGAATAGAACCTGCGATTTTTTGTATCAAATATGAATTTTGAGCTTAAGTAAAGATTTAGATTTAATTTAAATGATTTTAGATGAAAAATCACGGAATTGTAAAAAATTTAGCAAAACTATAATTCAAGTTAATTTGTCTCACTATCAAGAGTATACTTAGTTATTGATACGAAATTCGTTTTAAATTAATAACTGCCTATAATAAATGTTATGTAAACTTAATAAAAACATAAATGATGAACAGGGCAAGTATTACACCCTGCTCATCATTTATCGTTCCATTATTTTTAACTCATTATCATGGAAAGCCCTATTAATAGCTAAGTCATTTTGTATCCAATTCTCAAAAATTTCTTTATTAACACCAACATGCTTGCATGCGGTTTCCACGCATTTATATAGAGTATATTCATTCAACAAAGTTAATCATATATCCTTTTTTATAAATACTCCCTTCTCCATCGAAATAACCTATTACAAAGTGATGCAAATACTTTTCAGGAACTTTCGGAAATTCCACTGTCAGTGAATTATTATGCCATATTATCCTACCAGGTTTTAAAGTAATCTTCGTTTAAATGGTACTTCCTCTTCCAAGAATCACGAGGCCTCATCTCAACTCTGTTATCATTTAGTAATTTTCTTATATATCTACTCGTAACATTGGCCTTCTCTGCTATTTCCGTTGTACTTTGATCATCCTTATATAATTGGATGATTTCTTCTACTTCTAAATTGAGGTTGGAACGTTTGCTACTTTTGGAATTCATAATCCACTATCCTTTTTGTGTATTTAGTACTTTATCACTATTATACGAACAAATGTTCTTGAGTGCGAATAATAGCACTTTTGGCTATTCAAGTTGTACAAAATACTTAGCTATCCAATTTATAAGTTCTTCAACAAAGCCAAAGTCCTTCTTCAATAGTGATATCATATGAAATGTTTAATTATATCTATAACCGCCACACCTTCTATTTCAGCAACCCCAATAATATACTCCTATTATATTGGAGGTGTTGAAATGAACCATCAATCCTTCGTGTTGGAAGCTATCAATTTAGCAAATGAGAACGTGAAAACTGGTTCTGGTGGCCCTTTTGGTGCGATCCTTGTCAAGGATGGAAAAGTAGTTGGACGGGGTGTGAACCGAGTGACAGGACAGTTGGATCCCACCGCACATGCTGAGGTGGAGGCTATAAGAGATGCCTGCCAGAATCTAAAAGATTTCCAATTGAAAGATTGCATTCTCTATACAAGCTGCGAGCCATGTCCGATGTGCTTTGGTGCGATTTATTGGGCCAGGATCCGGGAAGTCTATTTTGCAAGTTCGAAACATGATGCAAAAGCTGCTGGATTTGATGATGCCTTCATTTATAAGGAACTTCTAACAGACGGATCGGTTAAAAAGATTCCTTTCCATCATGTGCAACTGGAAACCGTGGAAAATCCTTTCACCTTGTGGAAAAATGCCATCATGAAAATTGAATACTAATCCATGATGGCTTTTACTTTTCCATCCTTCCAATTTTTTTTGAAAGGTTTCCCATGGGCCTCCAAAACTTCACAAAATTTACTTTCAAGAATTACATCTTTACACAAAAAAGCTAATCGATAATTTCCGATTAGCTTTTCTTTTATCACAAATTTTAATTATTTGATTTCTTTACCCACTCTGCAACTGTAACAGTACGCTTTGCTTGGTGTTTAACAGCTGCTTGAACATCTTCAATCATTTCCCCATCCTGACCGACGGTTACACTTGTTCCATAAGGATTGCCACCAGCTCCAAAAGTAACTGGATCTGTATAACCAGGAGCAGCAACGATTGCCCCCCAATGGTACATTGTTGTATATAGTGATAATATAGTTGCCTCTTGACCTCCGTGAGGGTTTTGGGCGGAAGTCATAGCACTTACAACCTTATTCACTAGCTTTCCATTAAACCAAAGTCCTCCAGTTGTATCTAAGAATTGTTTCATTTGGGATGGCATATTGCCAAAGCGGGTTGGTACACTGAAAATAATGGCATCTGCCCATTCTAAATCTTCCAATTTAACTTCTGGTACATCTTTTGTCTTTTCGACTGTCGCTTTCCAAATTGGATTTGCTTCGATTGCAGATTGTGGAGCTAGTTCAGGTACTTTTAATACTTTTACTTCTGCACCAGCTTCTTCCGCACCTTTTTCTGCCCATCTGGCGAGTTGATAGTTTGTACCACCCATGCTGTAATAAATCACTGCTAGTTTTACATTTGTCATTTTCACTGACTCCTTTTGTGTTGGTTTTCCAAATAATCTGGATATGATACCCATTTGCTACACCCCCTATTATTTCTTACTTTAGAAGTCTAAATTCATCTATTAAGCAATTCTTTTTACACAATTGTATCCTTGTAAAAGATTAAATGAGTTACTGTTAATAGTTTGATACCATTGATTACAAGATAAATTGCTACCGCAAGAAATGCTGTATCTAATTCATATCCTGCCATTTCCCCATTCCCTGATAGACAAGTGGATAGGTTTACTTTTAGTGTTATTTTGCATATTAACCTATCCATTTAATCAAGGGAGTTAAAATTAGGAACTATTCAGGTCTCTCTATTTCAAAAATCTCGCCAATCTTTGCATAGCTGTTACCTGCCAATCGACTAACTGCAGCCAAGCCAATTGGATTAATTCTTCCATTTTCGTAAATGTCATTTTCAATATGAAATTGAACAACTTTTCCTATTATAAAATCACATCCCGGTGTCTCCGAGCCTCCCAATTCCAACGAATGCTCCAATGTACATTCCATTCGAATTTTCGCTTCATGTACGCCCGGTACAGAAATCTTTACACTGTCTACTGGAGTTAGGTTCGCTAACTCAATCTCACTTTCATCTGGAGGAAGGTTTGCAGCAGTTTGATTAATCTTTTCAACATACTGTTCGTCAACAATATGAACGACAAATTGCTTTGAATCGCTGATATTCCTTGCTGTATCCTTTTGTCTCCCAGATGTCCGTTGAATGGATAATGAAATCATCGGGGGATTGGATGATACGATATTAAAATAGCTAAAAGGTGCCCCATTTAAAACGCCGTCTTTTGAAATCGTTGTGACAAATGCAATAGGTCTTGGGATGATACTTCCTATTAGGAATTTATAATTTTCTCTTTCTGTATTTTGTGTTGGGTCTATAGAAAGCAACGAAATCATTCCTTCCTTCGTTTTAATCTATTTCTCTGACTTCGAATGGTAGTAAGCCTCGTTCAATTTGCTCTTTATTTTGTTTATACCGTTCAGGCAGCATTAATTTTTCTCCCATCGTTTCATGAGATTCATCATGTGCGAATCCTGGAGGATCTGTTGCAATTTCAAACAATATTTCTCCATGTTCTCTGAAGTAAATAGCATTAAAATAGTTTCTATCCTGTACTGGAGTGACATCATACCCTTTGGAGTCAACATATTTTTGCCAATCCAATTGATCTTGGTCATCAATCGCACGCCATGCAATATGGTGTACAGTTCCAACGCCAATTTGTCCGCGTCCAATAGGGGTTAATTTAAGATCGATTATATTTCCAATATCAGCAGTTGAGCGATAACGAGCTAAATCTCCTTCTTTACCGACTAATTCAAGTCCCATTACATTCTCTAACAATTCAGCCGTTTTGTTTGGTCGGGTTGATAATAGAGTTGCTCCGCCAAAACCTTTTATAGAGACATCCGGTGTTACTTCACCAAAAGTCCAAGTATTGATTTCCCCTTCTACTCTTTCAACAATTTCAAGGTGAAGTCCATGAGGATCATCAAATTCCAAATACTGCTCCCCAAAACGCTCCATTTTTGTAAAAGGAACATTAAACTTTTCAAGTCTCTTTTCCCAAAATTCCATAGCACCTTTCGAAACTACAAAAGATGTTACACCTACTTGACCGTCACCAATAACTCCTTTTCGAGCTCCTGCCCATGGAAAGAATGTCATGATGGTTCCAGGCTTCCCACCACTATTCCCGAAATAAAGGTGATAAGTACCTGGATCATCAAAATTGACCGTTTGCTTTACTAATCGCAATCCTAATACTCCTGCATAAAAATCCACGTTTTCTTGAGGATGACCGACAATTGCTGTGATATGGTGTATACCCATCGTTTTTTTACTCATTTTTTAACTCCTTTTTTAATGAAATATATTAATAAAGAAAACCTTATTACTTATATTGCTCCTACATAAATAGTTCAAGTCTCGTAAAATTGAATTCCAATTAAATAAGCTGAAATTGGGATAATTTAGAGTAATATTGCATCTAAAGCAAATTTACCAGGACCGATTAAGGCAATACCAATAACAACCGCAATCAACGTTAGGTGATATTCATATCCATTAGCTGTTGCCCATAATCCGTTTGGTGCATGCACTTTAATGATAGCCATAATCATAGTTCCTGCGATTAAAACTGATGCAAGTGGGGTTAAAAGTCCTAATGAGAGCAATATTCCCCCAATAAGTTCTGCTAATCCGGCAAAAAGAGCCATGGTAACGCCTGGTTTCATACCAATGGATTCAAACCAACCTCCTGTACCTTTTAACCCATAACCACCAAACCAACCAAACAATTTTTGAGCACCGTGCCCCACAAAAAGTAAACCTACTATCAATCGAATGATTAATAAACCAATATTTATCATTATTATATCCTCCTGCAATTTATCTTGAATTCGAGATATTGTTTTAAAAAAATACAAATGGAGCTTTATTCCTTACTTTTTTCATGAATGAACATTTTATTAACGAGCAAGTACTTTTAAATCTCGAATTAATATATCTCGAATCTGAGATGATTATAATGCTTATGAATTTTTTTGTCAATAACCATAATAACTTTAGGTTGAAATAAATATTGTTTGTTCTTCTGAAACTAACCTGTTCCGATTATTTAGATCAAGAACAATTTTTCACAAAAACATGAAATTCAACATATCCCCGGTTCTATTTTTCAATTAAATGACCCTATTACATTAAAAAAGAGCAAAAAACTAATTATGAATCTGAGATTCATTTAGTGGAATGTTTTTTTACATTGCCGCAGCTGGAATGAAGCCATAACCATACAACTATCATAAAAAAATAAACAAACTCCCAAAACAATAGCGTTTGTTTATTTCTTATACGATAACTTTCATTTAAATAAGCAATCAATGGATAAAAAACCTATTATTGAACCAATGATTTTAATATATAGGTACTAATAAATTTCCACATCTAAATATTTTTAATAATTATCAATTGACCTATTTGTTAAAGGTGGCTCATTAAACCAGTTTTTCCTCACTAATAACTTAAACCCTTTCTCTGAATAGCTTTCTATCTGTTCAATTAGTTCCTTTAGTACTTTCACGTGGCTTTTTTTATAACTAGAAACTACAGCAGTTTGTAAATTACCGATTCCTATGGGATTTAAGAACATTATTAAGTTAGTCATTAGTTTATCTGAAAATGGAGAATTCCTTACTTTATAGACGTGGGCCTCTAATCCGGTTGTTGTTGGAACTCCGTTTTCTCTATATATATTGGAAAAAATAGCAGCTTGCTGATAAGCCAATTTGGTCCCATCTTGCAAAAACCTCTTTGAATCTTCATCCTTTGCAACATCATAAAATGCAGTACATATGGCTAGACCAACATTATTACATTGAAATGAACCAAACATACTTGCTAATTCAACTGCATTAAGCGGCCTGTGCTGTGTTGATGCCACTTTAAAAATCTTACTTTCTCTGTCTTCGGCATTTTTGTATGAAAATGACCTATTCTGTAATAAACCTTTGTTTTCTAATAATTTTAAAAGCGAATTATCAATTTGTATTAACTTATTTAGTATTTCTTTAAAAAATTCTTGACATTTGGCTCTGTTAGGTCAGAATATTGATAAGAAAGCACACGTAGTCCATTACTAGTAATATGCTTAAGAATCTCTATAATTAATTGATCAGAAAATAACTTTTCTGAGGGGGATTGTAAATCATTTTCATTAAAAAACGGTGTAACATTAAATCCATTTGCAGACAAAATTTGCAATGCCTCTTGTTCTTGAAATGTTGAAAGTGTTTTAATTTCATTTAAAACACCCTTTAAATCGTTATCTTCAGCAGTTTCTATAAGATGCTCCAAAAAAATATTAACCATATTTGAACTTGATTGTAAGTACCAAAGAAAGCCTAATTCGTTTAAATTCATATAAAAGATCCCTCCAACTCCACAATATATTTTATTCTTAGTTTGTAATCAAAATTTGTAATTTATCATTATTTTGTATTTCATACTAATATCTTACATGGTATCTCATTACAAGGATCAACAATTTAGGCTGCTTTGTTTAAAGGTGTTCAATGTGCTTTTTCTTAAATATTTTTCTTAATAAAAATCCCACACTGACACCTGGGATTACACACAATATTGGAAGCCAAACAGGACCTAATAATACCCCGAAAAGCTTAAAGGTAGAGGAATATATACACCCAACAGTAACAAAGTAGGCTGCAAACACAAATGGTAGAAACGAATAACTTTTTTTTCCCCCATCCGCATCTTTATAAGCATCCCACATAGCAAAGAAATACAAACAAGGATAAAACATTAGCCATAAATAATCGGTCTGTGCAATTGCCTTTTCAATATCTCCTTGAAAGCTTGAAATAATTACCTCGTTAAAATTCGCTTGTACATTTATTAGGAATTCTAAAATTATAATAACTATACCCTTTATTAGTTTACCGTTTAAAAATTGTCCAAAACCAGGAAGAGCAATACTCCATAATAACCTTTCTGTTGAGTTCTCCACTATATTCTAGCCCCTTACCAAGTCTATAATATGGTTGGGTTAATCCCCTTTTCAAAGTTAAATGACATCAAAATAATTGCGATTATATTTCTAATATAATCAGCCTTAAATTCAAAACTATTTTAACCCCATAAGGTTTTTTATATGTTAAAAAATTTCTATTTCATAATCCATAAACTATTTTCTAACGTCTAACTTACTTGAATTTCTTTATCTCCTTCTGCCTCATCATTTGATGCTTTTGCTTTACAAATTTCATTAAATACTAAACAATCCTCTCTTTTTAGGAACGAAAAATCACTAACTTCCCGAAAAAGTGCGATTAAATCTAACGGAATACATCAACACATAAATAACAATTAGCGCAGCAAACAAGTTTAGAACGGTCAGCGAAATGTTCAAATTGAAATATTGTGTAAGCGCTCCGACTCCAATAACCGGAACGATAAATCCAGAATATGCACACAAATAAAAAGCAGAAATGACTCGTGGGCGTGCTTTAGGTTCCGGTAACTGTCCGGCAAATCGTAATGCAATTTGAAAAGTCCATCCACCGCCGATAGACTGGATGACAATGCCTGACCAGAGTAATGACAAACTTGATGTTATACCCGAAAAAACAATAACCCATGATCCAATCGCAAGAAGCAGGATGCCTAATCTGATACGTGTAACTGGATGTCTTGGCCAAGGTATGAACTGAGCCAAAGCTGCTCCACTGAGAAGCACGAAAATGATTAATCCAGAAACGGAGAGATTAGACGTTTGAATGACATTCTTGACGAAATTAGGAATAAGTGCAAACGCTATTCCTTGAATTGTGAAAACAGTGAAGATAGGCAGTCCAACCATTGACCAAAAATGAGAACGAATATTGCTTGGTACACCAAATGATATCTTAGTTTTTACGCGATTTTTCCCAAGAGAAACAACATCTTTAGGAATTGTTTCCAGTACGATTAGTGAGACGATAAGCAGGACCAACAAAACCCAAAATGGCAATCGGAGTGGTTGCAGATGTAAATATTGCAGGATTAAACCAGCGATAGCTGGTCCCAGACCAAATCCAACGAGAATCGTGATTCCTGATAACTTGAGAGCTACGCTTACTTTATTTGGAGGAGTTTGCTTCATTAAAAAAGCAACAGCTGTTCCTGTAAAGGCTCCGTAAGCGATTCCTTCCAATAACCTTGCGACATAGAGCATCCAGGCACTTTGGCTACCCAGGAAAAACAAGGTAGATGTGATGGATATCCATATGCTGATGCGAACAACCATTTTTAAACCCCAAGTGCTACCTTTGTCTCCAGTAACAAATAAAGTTGGCATTAGGAAAGCAGCATAAATGGCAAACAAGATCGTGATTTGCAAACTGTTCAGTTGATAAGTCTCACTATACAAAGGAAATAATGGCGTAATAAAGGTAGCCCCACTCGACATCAAAAGAGAAACCAAAAGCATTCTTTTCACTACGACAACACCCACTTTCTATAATTATTTCTCCAAAAAAATTTTAAATAAAAGAATAGTGATTCTACATAGAAATTTTTAAAGATATGGATTAAACAGAGCTTCTTCCATTTAACATTAAAAATAGAGTTAATCTAACAAAAAGTATTTACTTACTAGAAGGTAAGTATTTTTTTTAAAAAACCGGTTCTTACTGATTTCTTAAGAACCGGTTTAACTGGTTTAGTACTTCGACTAATACATCGTCACCTAGAACACGTCTGTATAATAATGCTCCCTTCACACTTGATAATATCATTACAGCTAACTGATGAACGTCTTCAGTATCATTTATGATTTTTTCAGTTTGTGCCTCAGCAACTAATTCTTTCATTACCTTGAGTTCCAGTCTGCTGACTTCCTCAATCTTTTCTTTGACGATATTTGGCAAAGATTCATAATCCGTCTGCAACGAAGAGATCGGACAAATTTCAGTACAATTGAATCTTTCCGCTTGCTGCTGAATGAAATGCTTTAGTTTTTCTTCAGCAGAAACCGACGGATTTTTAATTAACGACAAAGAGTTCTGTAGTCTTATTAAAATGCGTTCGGTAATTGCAACTCCTAAATCCTCCTTTTTCTCAAAGTGATAGTGAATACTTGCCTTGGTCACCCCAAGTTGTTTAGATATGTCATCATAGCTAAACGCTACATAACCTTTTTGTTGAATCAATTTTATTGCTAAGTCTACAATTTGTTTTTTTCGATTTTCCATGCCCTCATAGTAACTTACTAATAGGTAAGAGTCAAGATGAAAGATTCTTAGTGGAAAAATATATAATATATCCCTTTTCAGGATTTTCGCACTTCTGTTTAACTATAAGTCAGCCACTGATAAAGATTTTTTGCATCAAATGATAACCACAACCATGTTGGGTGAGGCCGCTGAAGCAGCAATGCTGAACTTGATAATCATATACATTCACCACCTCCCCACTTTTTAAACCGTTTAGCAGTTACTTCTCATATTGGCAAGTTGCTGACAATAAATCCTTTGTTAACAGCAATAATAAATACAATATAGTGAATACTATTTTTGATAGAAATAATAATAAGCTTTAAGACCATATTAGGGAGTACATTTGTTTATGATAATGAGAAAAAATAATCAGAATCCTACAGAAAGTCAAACACCTACAGAAATATTGAAAAGAGCTAAAAAATCATCTGATTTTAAAATACTTGAAAAGAATGTTTCAGGAGTCCGGATTTTTATTTTTTACTTCACTACACTTATTGATCACAAGACGATGGAACATGTATTTCTTCCATATATTAATGAATGCGAAAAAAAGACTGGCCAAGCTTTTGATATTAATCAATTTAAAAACAGCCTTCCACTTGAAGACGTTATTAGATCAAGAGAAGCAATAGAAATCGAAGAGAAAATTCATCAAGGATATATCCTAATTAAATTTGAAAATGGCTTAGATGATTGTCTTTTGGTAAATGTAAATAATCTATCTAAAGGAATTAGAGAATCTAATGAAACAGAAAATGAATTTAATGTTATCGGCCCAAAATTAGGTTTTGTTGAGAGTCTTGATACTAATATTCTTTTACTTCGAACTAAGATAAAATCTCCTTTACTAACCACTGAAGAGTTCGTGCTGGGCACACTGTCAAAAACAAGGGTGGCCATTGTTTATCTAGATGGTATTACAAATGAAGTACATATAGAAACCGTAAAAAAAAGGCTTTCTGATATAGATTTTGATATTATTTGGGATACATCTGCATTAATCCAGCTAATTAAAGAAAATTCTTATACTCCTTTTCCACTTTACTTTTCTTCAGAGAGGCTGGATAGAGTTTCTTATACACTTACTTCGGGCCAAGTAGTTATCTTTAGTGATGGTTCACCATACGCAGTATCTGGACCCACTACCATATTTGATTTTTTTCTCTCATCTGAAGATTATTATTATAACTGGATTATTGGGTCTTTCTTTCGTTTTACACGAATACTTGCGATTATCTTTTCAATCTTTTCTTCCTCAATTTATGTAGCAGTTGTGACGTTTCATTATGAGGTGGTACCGCCGAATTTACTAGGTCCGTTAATAGAGTCCAGAGCAAACGTTCCATTTCCGCCGTTATTGGAAGTTCTTTTTCTAGAAATGACAATTGAATTATTAAGAGAGGCAGGAGCTCGATTGCCTACTAAGGTAGGTCAAACATTGGGAATTGTTGGAGGTATTGTCATTGGACAGGCAGCAGTTATGGCAGCACTGACAAGCAATATCTTATTAATTATCGTCGCTTTATCAGCCTTAGCTTCATTCACTACACCAACTAACGTTATGTCCAATACCATTAGAATATTAAGATTTCCCTTTGTCATTTTGTCATCATTACTAGGCGGGTTAGGTATTATAATAGGTTTTGTAGTGTTACTATGCCATTTGTTTAAACTAAAATCGTTTGATATTCCTTACATGGTTCCTTTGCATCCGTTTCGCCGCAATAGTCTTGCGGATAGTATCATAAGGCCGCCTTATAATAAATTAAACAAAAGGCCAGATTATTTGAGACCTAAAGATAAAATTAAATATACCCTAAAAGAGAGCAACAAAAAGAAGGATGATATAAATGACGAATAACACATTTGTTAAAATTGGGTTTGTTGTTCTATCTCTAACGCTGGCAGGATGTGTACCTCACAATATTATAAATGAAATCTCTTTGATGCATAATGTAGGATATGATAAAAAAGAAGATATGTTAAAAGCAAGTGTTGTATATCCAAATTATGACGAGAGTGAAAAACCTGCTTTGATCACAGCAGCTGCAAAAAATCCATCCAGTCTTCAGGAAGAACTTAGCCATAAGTCTCCATTTCCCTTTGAAATAGGTCAAGTAAGGATGATGATTTTTGGGGATGAACTAAGTAGAGTTGGTTTAGCAGACGTATTGGACACAATCTGCAAGGATCCAAAAATCGGTATAATAAGAATTGTCATTACAGATGGAACTCCAGATCAAATACTAAGAAAAACCCTGAATGAGAGTCCGCTATTCTTGATGAATTTGATTGATAAAAGTATTGAAAATGATGGTATTCCTGAATCTGACCTCCATGTAATGTATGACCAGTATTATGGAAGTGGAATTGATATGTCCTTTCCGAATCTTATCGTTGATACTAATGGGACTGTTAAAGTAGATGGAATGGGGATATTTAAAGGTGATAAATTAGCACTTAGGATTTCAGATAAAGAAACATACTTACTAAAATTAATGACTGATAGAAACAAAAGGGGGGTATACAGCTTTAACCTCAACATGAATGGACACCAAGCTAATATTGGGGTCAGAACTATTTATGGAAAACATAAGGTAAAAATCATCAAAGAAAATCTCACGGAACAAGTAAAAGTGATGCTAAATTTAGATGTAGAACTTGATGCATTGCCTGAGTGGATCAATTTGGAGAAGGAAAAGGATCTTAAATTATTTAAAAGCGAATTACAGAAATCTATTTCAAATGAAGCTGAATCGCTTCTAAAGGATTTTCAAACAAACGGTGTAGATCCTTTAGGTTTAGGTAGAATGTATAAAGTCAATCACAAAAATTTTTCTGAGCCGAGTTTTTACGATAGGATATATCCTAATATGACATATGATGTAATTACCAAAATTGTAGTTAGACAAACTGGGGTGGGAAAATAGTGAATGTAAAAGTAGAAAAACAATTTCAAGTTTCGGCTTTTTTTACGTTTTTTCTCATTCACTCTTCACAAACCGGAATCGGTATTCTGAATTTTCAAAGTCAAGTGATTAAAGGTGCTGAACAGGATGCTTGGATTTCTTTAATAATAACTGGTGTAACAACCCAAATAATACTCTATATCATTTTTAAGCTATTAGGTGGGGGAACCAATGATTTAGTAGCTGTTCATCAGTATTGCTTTGGAAAAACGATGGGAAACATATTATCTATCTTGGCATTGGTTTATTTTTGGTTGGCTTCCTTGACGGTTCTTCGCGCCTATATTGAGGTAATACAAATATGGGTTTATCCTACCATAAAAACCTGGCAACTTTGTTTAGTGCTCGGACTTACATTTTATTATGTAATATCAAGTGGCTTCCGTACTTTAACTGGCTTTAGTTTCTGGGGAGTTATTTTGCCTTCTTTTCTGTTCTTATTAATCTATTTCCCAATGAAGCATACGAATTATATTTATCTGCTTCCAGCCTTCAGTCATTCCCTTAGTGAGCTATTTGTATCTTCTAAAGCTTATACCCTGCTTTTTCTTGGTTTCGAGTGGATACTGATGTATTATCCCTTCATTAGGAGTTCAAACAATAAAGATATTTCTAAATGGGCGTATCTTGGGAATATATATACTTTCATTGTGTACCTAATCATAACTTTAATTTCATTCTTATACTTTAATCAAGAAGTATTAAAGCATTTACCTTGGCCCACTCTAATGATGGTTAAAATCGTTAAATTTTCATTCTTGGAAAGATTCGAATATATATTCATTTTTATATGGCTATTAGTGGTTATATCCCCTATATGTATTTCTTTGTGGGCATGTACAAGAATCGTAAAAAGAGCTTTTTCAATTCCTCCAAAAGCAACGTTAATACTCTTACTTATTGCAGAGATGATCGCTTGCATTTGCTTTAAAGAATTTAAAAGTATTGATCATCTTTTCAATTTTACGGCTAATGTAGGAATTGGTTTTGTATATGTGTATCTGCCGCTCCTTCTTATTATAAAATTGATTAAGAACAATTTTATTAAAGCTTAATCGTACAGCGAGGTTCACGATCCGATCATTGTTTGTGAAAGGAGAAACCTCGCTTCTGAAAATTTCCCAAAGATAAATGTATGCCTACTTTCCTTCTTTACTTTCTTTGAAGGATACCGGCCACAAATATTGCACATGTTCCTCCATCTTTTTAGTTAGTCTGAGCAAATCTGTATTGCTCTTGACAGCTCCGGTGCCGTTACCCTCAATATCCGTAAGTTGACCGTAATCCTTCTTAAACCTTACGATTGTCATAGTATTATCCCGGGCTGTCGTAAGCTGCTCGAAAGTCTCATTATCAACGATTATAATAAATCTGTGGTGCTCTGTATAACGGGTATAACCAAGCCAGCTGTTGGTTTCGTAGTGTACAGGCAACGTCCGTCCTCCGATGTCGACACTGGTTAAGTCCTTAAATTTGCTGATAGTGGAGAGCGTTCCCTTTCCTTCCTTCATTTTCGGCATCGCAGGCAGCGGATCGGAAATGGCAATGTCGTCCGTATTGCGCGCTTCTCTGAACAGTCCCAGGCTCACCATTTCTTCTGCAGTTGTCTGATTCAGAATTAGTGTCCCCACTTCAGATTCGTCTTGCTTAATTTTTGCCTCTTTAACGGTGTACGTATACACCTTCTTGATCTCGTTCCCATGCTCCTGGACCACAGCTTCAAGCTCCTGTTTCTCCCCCACCAGCAGCAAACCGTTTCTCGGAGCAGCCATTTTGTCTGACTTGGGAAAAACCCCGAGCAGCACAATGCTTATTAACACTAACAATAGGATAATCAACAATAGGATAATCCCTTTTTTCATAATTATTTCCTCCCCTTTTCTTATAGATGGCAACTATTGCTCCGTCTTCCCATTCTCCATATGAATCATATAACGCCAGCGGGCCACCAGAAAATACACGATCTGCACTAGTGTGAACGATATTAAGATGGCAGCCCCTCCCTTGAAGACGGAATAGTCCACCAGTTGCTGCAGCGCGGTAAATGCCACCGTACTATGAATAAGGGCCATTATCAGCGGTACGAAAAACATAAATGACAGTTGGAGGGTGACGATCCTGCTCAGCTCCTTTCGGCTAAGGCCAACCTTTGAAATCATCTGGTACTGAACCCGATCCCGCTCCAGATCCGTATAGAGGCGCAGATAAAGAAAGCTTGCGGCAAAGGTGAAAAACACGATTCCCACCAGCACGCTTATGATCAGAATGAGTCCGTTCTGCTGCTTGGATTTGAGCCATTCCAGAACGAGCGGCTCCGCAAAATAGAATGGATTGCCATTCTGCCACGGAATCGCATCTTTCAGCCTGTTCGCGACCTCCCTTGTCTCAGGCCAATTGTCTATCAAAAAGACGATTTCCCGTCCCTCTCCTGCCTCCCAGTCCTGAAGGGGAAGACGGTCATACAAGGCGTCTGTCGTCACGATAGTGGCTTTTCCTATATCAGATACCACCAAATGCGGCACGTTTTTTACAATTTGCAGTTTTTTATCTACATCCCCAGCCACCACATCGATTTCGGAAGTGAGCCCTCTTTTTTCTTCAAAATCTCTTTTCTGCGCATATGTTGTAGGGATGGCGATCGCCTGCTTATCGCTGTCCAAGGTATTAACGGGATAACCGAACGCCTTGAGTAGACTGTTGTAATCGCTCAAGCGCATCACGGTCAGGCCATTCTCGGTATATTTAATGGAAAAGCTTCCGGTCCGGTAAGTGAAGCCCGCTTGGTTCAGCTCCGCCTCAATGAGGTTAAGGTGATCTTCCTTCTTTTCGTTGCCAGGATCGGAATGATAGCGAAATGCAAACGGGTTGGTCATCTCCGTCAGTCCCGGATTGCCAAGAGCTATAGTGGTCCCCATTCCTGTAAACGCGACTGCCGTAATGACCGCCACCATAAAAAACATTGTCGCATTGTCTTTCATTCGGTACGATAGCTCGGAAAATGTAATGATATTCGTCTTTTTAAAGAAGAGTCGGCGCTTCCCCTTCAAGTCCCTAATCCAATACACGCTGAACTGGGTGAACAGAAAATAAGTGCCCGTCACAGAAAGAGCGACAATTAGAAACAGCAAAAGAAATGAAAAGTTGCGCTCGATAACAAAGTAAAAGGCAAGCCCGTAACCGGATGTTATTAACAAGGCTGCCAGCCATGACAACCCTTTTGAAGCTCTCGGTTCCGGCTTCGGCTTATCCTCCCCCTTCAGCAGCTCCACCAACTCTTTGGTTTTGACCAATCGGGAAGTGAACCAGGAAATGAGTAGAAACAGCAACACATATACAAGGGCGGTCAGACCAATCGCTTTCAGCGGGAAATAGAAATCTAAGTCCTTCTCAATGGCCAGCATGGTAGCGCTGATCAACAGGATCAGCTTGGTGAACACAAGGCCGACCGCAATACCCGCGGCGATTGAGATAATCCCGATCACCATATTTTCCATAAAGACCATCCGGATTTGCTGTTTCGGAGAAAGCCCATGGATCATCAAAATGCCGAATTCCTTCTTGCGCATCTTCAGAAACGAGCCGACCGAATAGAGCAGAAACAGAAACGAGAATACAAAAATGAGTATCTGAGAGATCGTCATACCCATCTTGCTCAAGGCGGCGATCGTTTCACTGGTTGAAGCCAGTTCACCTTGAAGCTGAGGATGAAACAAGAGCATGGCATAGGTAAAGAAAATCATGACCGAAAATGCGCTACTCAAAAAATGGCCGAGATACAAACGTTTGTTGCGATAAACATTATGGAAGGCGAGCTTACGAAAGGTCATACCGGTGTCCTCCCAACAATGACAGCACATTGATAATATTCTGATAAAATACAGCCCGGTTCTCCCCCGCATGAATTTCGTTATAGAGCTTGCCGTCTTTAATGAAAATTACCCTATCGCAATAGCTTGCCGCCATGGCGTCATGGGTGACGAGCATCATGGTCGCGCCTTGTTTTTTGTTCAGTTCGGTCAGTAAATCCATAACATCACGGGCGGCCTTGGAATCCAGGTTTCCTGTTGGTTCGTCGGCCAGAATGAGCGCCGGACTGTGAATCAGAGCGCGGCCGACCGCCGTCCGCTGTGCTTGTCCGCCTGAAATTTCGTAGGTTCGGTTGTTTAAGATGGCCTGAATTCCCAGCTTCTCCGCCATCTGTTCAACCCGCTCTCTAATCTCATCTGGATCAACTCCGTCGAGAGCAAGAGGCAACGCCATGTTCTCCGCGACAGTCAAGGTATTCAGGAGGTTAAAGAACTGAAAGACAAAACCGAGCTTGCGGCGGCGGAACAGCGCTAGTCTCTCCGCATCAAGCAGATGCGGCTGCTCTCCTTCAATCCATAAGCTTCCCGTAGTTGGGGAATCAATGGTCGAGATGACGTTTAAGAGTGTTGTCTTTCCACTGCCTGAAGGCCCCATCACCCCTACAATTTCTCCTTTATTTATCGTCAGATTAATATCCGTAAGAGCCTCGTGGCTTACTTTCCCTTTATAAATCTTACTGAGTTCCTTCACATGAAGCACTTCCATAAAAGCATTCTCCTTTCTCGTTGTGTCTTAAGTATAATATCAGTATGCTCTTGCAAAGTATCGTTAAGCCTTTCACTAGTCTTACATTTTTGTAAGATAACAAAAAAGATGAATACGTTTATCGTATTCATCCGCTAGCCCGAAGCATACGGGAAGGTAAGATGCACTGTGGTGCCAGTTCCCACTCCCGATTCTATATGAATTTGGTGATTCAGCTTTTGCACAACCTTTTGGACCAGATAGAGACCCATTCCGGTTGATTCCTTAAAGCTTCTGCCGTTCTCTCCGGTGAAAAATGGCCGAAATACCCGGTCAATATCTTGTTTCGGAATTCCCACTCCCCTGTCTTTTACCTCGAGAACGATGGATCGGTCAGACTGGAAGGCAGAAATCCTCACTGTTTGGTGGCTGCCCGCAGAAAACTTAATCGCATTGGACAACAGCTGCTGCAGGATGAATCGGAGCCATTTGGCGTCTGTTTCCACGGTTAAGCCGGCATCCACAAGGTTCTCCGGATAAACCTGACTGCGGATAAACAGACGTTTATAATCCGTCACCACTTCGTCTACCGTCTTGTGTAGCTCCACTTGTTCCACGTGGAAATCTTGCTCGAACGTCTCCAGCCGTGACATATACAGGACCATCTCCAGACCTTTCCTTATCCGTTCGGCCTCTTCAGATATACTGTCCATTTCCTCGTTGTCAGACTCCTGGGTCAGCAGCTCAATCACAGATAGAGGAGTCTTCATCTGGTGAACCCATTGATTCATAAATTCAAGCCGTTCCGCCTGCTCACGTTCCCAATTCCTCATCTGTTGCCGGGACTTTCGGTATTGGTGATCCAACAGTTCATCCAGTGCACGGGATAAGACTGCGGAACCTGCCTGTCCGGGCGTTTCAAAGATATCCACGCCCGGCTCTGACAATCGTCTATAGAATCCGCGAAGCGTGAAATACTGAACGGTCAGATAGACAGACATAATCAAAATGCTCAGAAAGGCGGCATACAAGGCGATGCCTAGATGATCATAGCCGTCAAACCAGAACACCATTAAGACCACGGCCAATTGTACAAGTAGGAATCCTATTAGCATTAGGTGCGACCTCAGAAACAACTTCATCTAGACTCCTTCTTCCATATCGGCGACAGTCGGTAGCCTGCGCCCCGAACCGACTCCAGCGCATTGACGATGCCTAGCTCTTGTAGCTTCTTGCGTGTGCGAGTAATATTGACACTGAGCGTATTTTCTTCCACATAGGACTGTTCATCCCACAGCTTCTCCAAAATAATTTCTCTACTCACCAGGCGCGGACTGCGGACAAGCAGCAATTCGAGTAAAACGGCCTCTTTTTTGGTCAGCAGCACACTCAGGGTGTCCAGTCTCAGCTCCAACCTCTCCGGAAACAGTACAAGACCCTCCAGCTTCACCTGCCGCTCCTCCGTCTTGTTCGCATAGTCTCCATAGACCCGCCGCAGTTGGCTGCGAATCTTGGCAATGACCACTTCGTAAGAAAATGGTTTGGTGATATAATCATCTGCCCCGTGTTCGAGGGCCATTATCTGATCCATGGTACCGCTTCTCGCGGAAATGCAGATGATGGGGCAAGTGGAGACGGAACGGATCTGCCTGCACCAGTAATAGCCGTCATAACTAGGGAGATTAATGTCAATGAGAACAAGACTGGGATCAATTTGCTTGAACAGATCCAAAACATTCTCGAAATCTTTCACCATAATGCTCTCATCACCATACTTATCAATATGAGATCCAAGGAGCTCAGCTATTTTGGGATCGTCTTCCACGATCATGATTTTATGCAAATAAACAAGCCTCCTTTTAAAGGCGTTTTTCTTCACTGTTTATTGTACCCCGCTTCACCTCCGTGGTCAAAAAAGGCTGCCCTACTTCGCCTAAAAGAGCAAGCCATGGAGGATTGTAAATAACTATAATGATAAAAAAATCGATTAAAACAGGTCTTTCATTAATCTCTCCTTGACGAACCACCTGCCCACTTTATATACCTTATGGTGTATCCCAGAAGCGAGCAATTTCTCCATTGATGGTCAGTATTACTAATTTTTGTTAGGATATTGTTTTACATAAAAAGAGCGCATATCTTGTTAAAGATATGCACCCATGGGGTATGACCAAAGAAACCCTTAGCGCTGATTAACCAACAACGTTCGATATTACTTCGATATTCCCTTGAGTTGCTTTGGCATAAGGACAAACATTATGAGCTTCTGCAACGATTTCCACAGCCACGCTAGTTTCTACGCCTTTAATTGCAATGTCCATAGTAATGGCTAGTACATAGCCGTCGTTCGCATCCTTGCCAAGCGTAACATGAGAATCAATTGTTATACCTTCTGCTTTAATATTCTTTTTTCTAAGAATAGTGCCCATCGCACCTTGGAAGCATGCGGCAAATCCTGCAGCGAACAGTTGCTCCGGATTGGTGCCAGCTCCGTTGCCCCCTAATTCCTTGGGATATCTCAAGTCCACATTAAGATTCCCATCGCTGGAAACAGCTTTGCCATCTCTTCCGCCTTGAACATTTACTGTAGCCTTGTACAATTCCTTTTCGATTTTCATCATTTTGAAACTCTCCTTTTATTACTGATTTATTTTTACCGCTTGGGAGGCCCTCGGAAACTGAAAGTCCGATCTGCGCGGGTTTCGACACCACTTTTTCCATCCGAACAACAGCTTAACTTGTGTAATTGGCCATGTTCCCATATCGTGTGATTTTGATTTCTCACTAAGGATTAGTATATACTCGTTGTGAGTTGATTAACCGACAACGTTTGAGATTACTTCGATATTTCCACTAGTTGCTTTGGCATAAGGGCAAACCTTATGAGCTTCCGCAACGATTTCCTCCGCCACGCTGGTTTCTACGCCTTTAACAGTGATGTCCATAGTAATGGCCAGTGCATAGCCGTCGTTCGCATCCTTGCCGAGCGTAACATGTGAATCAATGTTTATACCGTCTGCTTTGATATTCTTGTTTCTAAGAACAGTACCCATCGCACCTTGGAAGCATGCTGCAAATCCTGCAGCGAATAATTGTTCCGGATTGGTCCCAGCTCCGCTACCCCCTAATTCCTTTGGATATCTCAAGTCAACATTAAGATTCCCATCGCTGGAAACTGCTTTGCCATCTCTTCCACCTTGAACATTTACTGTAGCCTTATACAATTCCTTTTCAATTTTCATCATTTTTGAAACGCTCCTTTTATTACTGAATTTTTTTATTTTGTTCATACTGGTGACCGTATCTTTACGTGCAAGTTAAGCTAAAAATTTTTGAACGAACGTTCAAAAATAATTAAAAAAAACAATCAAAATAACCCTAGTCGTTAAATTGACGCTCGTAGTGGAGTTGCTCCTCCGCCAACGACGATTTCTATCCCCTGTACATATGAAAATCGTCAGAAGTGAGGAACAACATTGGTAATTTCCTCTGATCGGCCGACCATACGTTTAAGTGGAATCCTTACCCATCATTCCAATACCAACATATTCATGTCAATAATATGGTCTAATTTTTCACTGTCCGATATAGTCTTAGCCATAACGCGGAGTCCAATTATTGCATTATTAAAATAATGAGACAACCACTCAGCGTTGAGGGTCTCGGAAAGTTCTCCCGATTGCTGACCTTCTAAAATAAGGTTGTGTATTAACTGTTCCGCTTTGGCCCAACCCAGAAGAACATAATCTCTTGACTCAGAATCATGTTTTGCCAACTCAACCGCGGTATTTACGGCAAAGCAACCATGTTCCTGGTGGGTCGCCATTTCAAGCATCATTCGTATTGCTTTCTTGGCAGAACGGGTATTTACCATTTGACGCTTAACCGGATGGGTAACCTTTTGTTCAAACATTTCTATATAGCGCTTTAATGCTGTGACATACAAGGTATGTTTATCTGTATAGGTATCATACAGGCTCCCTTTATGAATCCCCAAATGGGAGACCAGCTCCTGGATGGATGTCTTCTCATAGCCTTGTTCCCAGAATAAAAGCATAGCTTTTAGTAAAACGGCATCTTCATCAAATTCCTTTCTCCTAGCCAATGTATGTGCTTCCCTCCTTTCAATGTAAATTTAGCATATTTAGAACGTACGGTCAAGAATTTTTTGACCGAACGATCTAAAATGGAATTGTCATGTAATTCACATGAAATGATGGAGAATCCAGTTGCTATTGGAGACAAAAATCCTGTAATAAACCATACTTATTTCATAACTCTAATCTCTCCTATTCTCTTCACCCTTTATGAATTTGGGAGATATACCTAACCAAAAACTTACTAACTAGAAGGTGAGTTTCCCTCAAAAATTTTTGATGGTACTACCTGTATAGGAAACAAACGGTCAGGGGTAATCATTTTTCAGTTGCTATATTCCCCATTGCAATTGAAATTCTATTCCAGCTATTGATTTGATTGATAATTAGAACAAGGTCAATATATTGTCGCTCGTCAAAATGTTCCCGTACACGCTGATATAGATCATCCGGCACACGTTTTGTAGGGATCAAAGTCACGCACTCTGTTAATTCAAGAGCTACTTTTTCTGAATCAGTGTAAAACGTGCACTCTCTCCAAGCACTAATACAATATAACCGTTGTTCCGTTTCTCCCATTTTTCTAGCATCTGCTGTATGCATGTTAATGCAAAATGCACAACCATTTATTTGAGAAGCCCTAATTTTTATAAGTTCACGAAGTTTACGGTCTATACCTGTAGTTTTCGTATACTTTTCCATTTCCATCATTATTTTCATTGCTTCTGGTGCCAGTTTGTAATAATCAATTCTTTGTTCCAATATTATTCCCTCCTTAAAATACTTAATCAATATTTAATTTAACATTAGGTAGAACGTCAATTGCGGATAGCATCAATCGCCGACTGATACTATCCATAATAAGGCGCATCGTTAATTATGTCAAACCACTTTTAATGTTAATTAATACCAAACGTATATGTTTGACAAGGTAATAAAAAATTTCTAAGATAAATTAAATAGTCTCATTTATGAAGAAGGTGTTCTTAATGCAGTATAGTATTGGAGTTGAGTATGCACTTCACTGCCTTGTCTATTTAATTGATAATCCAGAGGATTCGCCCATTGGCATAAAGGAACTTTCCCATTTTCAAGGGATTTCTGAAACATACCTATCAAAGATTTTTAGTAAATTATCTAAGGATGGTATTGTAAGTTCAGTGCCTGGAGTTAAGGGTGGTTATAAACTTGCTAAATCTCCAGAAGCAATTTCCTTTTGGGATGTAATTGAAGCAGTTGAAGGTCCTAAGCCTATTTTTCAATGTAAAAATATTAAAGATAATGGTTATCTGTATAGAGAGAAAATCTGCTCTATAGGCAACTCATCTTGCACTATCAATTTAGTTATGCTCTCTGCGGAAGAAACTATGCGTGAATACTTGCGTGGCAAATCGCTGTCATGGTTAAAGGTTGAGTTGGAGCATGTCTTACCTAAACAAATACGTGAAGAAACTCGGAAATATTTTTCGAAGAGCAACCTATAAAAAAACCTCTCAAGAAATTCCTTAATTAATTGGAATTTTGGGAGGTTTGTTCTTTTTTAAAAAAACGCAACTTCTGTTTTTTCTATTAATAAAATCCATCCTCAACTCATTCATGTTAGATACGATGTCTTATGAATAATCCATGTCCATTTTGTTTTGCAGGTATTTAGTACTTTTGTGTCACTCGTCAGAAGAGACATGTTCATGAAAACCTTGTCCCGAGCAAACAGACGATCACTTAAAGCATCCTTTGGGTAAGTTGGTTGTAAATATACGTTCAATATTCAAAATTTCAAGGATAGATAATCACCTTTCTTGAGTTTCATACACTGTTACAATCACACCATCGATATTGTTACCTGAAATCTCATAACGAAGATTGGCAGGTACATTAATGGTCGTATTATTAGTAATAGGATAATATGAAATCTTATATTTTCCCCCATTTATCCTAGCAGAAATGGTTTTTTCTTCTTTAAGGTATTCCATATATTCTTCCAAAACGAAATTCATTTCTTTCATAATCGCGCTATGAGGGAAACCAACATAGCGGATGTGCCACGGTTCATTTTGAATTCCTGTTATGTCCGTTTTATCCTCTGGATAGCGTAAAATGAACCCGTATTTCCAAGCGTTTTCTTCTATCCACTTTCCTTCTGGTGCATCACCCATCTTCATTTGTGTAGACCCTACATCAAGCGCTAAGCCCAGATTGTGTTCGCTATGGCCTGGTGGCAAGGCCCAGGCAGAACCCAAATCCTGATAAAGTACACTTTGCTCCTCGAAGTCTCGAAAGCCACTTGTAATGGCGAAATGTTGAAGACCATCCTTTTCTGCAGCAGCAACCATCTCTGAGAACTTATGTGCAATATACTCTGACAAATAAATGTCACTACCTAACAACACGTATCCTTGTGCCAATTCATAGTTTGCAGATAGATTGACAACGTCAGATCTAATACTCTCTTGGTGAACCGGATATTCACTGTTGACCAATAGCAGATTTCCCTGATAGATTTGTTCTGCTGCAATCTCTTTTTGAATTTCTTCAGTAGTCCCTCTATCCTCTTTATCATTTTCAAATTGATCAAAATGATGTATTTCTACTTTTGGTTCAAAAAAAGGTTCAATATAAACGAAAGTTAACCCCAAGCAAATTAATAATAAAAAGCCCCACTTCTTCATTCTTCAGTTTCCTCCTTACTCTTCCTTGCTCTAAGAATAGGAAAAACTATTTAAAAAAAGAGTAGGGTAATTATTAAATTTTCCTTAAATCCTGTACTTACAGCTAGTATTCATTAATTTGTTCACTTTCCTTTGGTAAACGAACTTCAAAAACTGTCTTGATGACATTGCTTTCAACAGTGATGGTTCCATTATGCTGCTCCACAATATTCTTCGCAATGAACAAGCCAAGACCCGTGCTATCTTCTTGATGCGTTCGGGCTTTGTCACCGGTATAGAACATTTCAAAGATATGTGGGAGTTCATCCGGAGGAATGCTATCTCCATAATTCACAACTTGAACGACCACTTCATCTGCATCAATTGTGCCGTTTATATCGACATACTGACCTTCATATCCATAACGAATAGCATTGGTTAAAAGATTTTCAAACACACGTGCTATCAATTCTCCATCTCCAAAAATGGGTAAATGAGGTGTACTATCCATGCGAGCAATTAAAGAATTCTTTTTGAATGACGGGTACAATTCTTCCTTTAATTGATTAAGCAGGTCAGTTAAATTAATTTTCTTTTTTTCAACCGGAAGCATACCATAGTTCATTCTAGTTATTTCGAATAATTCATCAATGAGCCTTTCTAAACGTTGAGATTTAGTAAAGGCAATGGTTAAAAAATGTCTGACTTGCTCTTTAGTCAAGCCCTCATCCTTAAGGATCAAATCCAAATATCCTAACACAGAGGTAAGCGGAGTCCGCAAATCATGAGCTAGATTTACGACCAATTGATCCTTGCTGCTTTCCGAAAAATCTCCTCTTTCTACAGCTTGTTTCAATTTTTCACTTGCCAAATTAATATCATGGGCAATTTCTCGAAATTCATCATTTGTTTTGATTTGAATTTGATGGGAAAAGTCTCCCCGAGAGAGATAATGGATACCGATTGAAATCTCGTTAAAATAGCTAGAATATCTCTTCGTTAGTAAGTAAAAGAACATGAACGATAGCGGGATAAATAGTAGTAAAAAGACGTTAATGTCACCAAATTGCTTCATCATTTTCCGATAATATTCCAGTCGGTCACCATACTGGACATTCGCGTGATAATAGAATTGGAGTGATTTAAAGACTATAAACGTTATAATTCCGGCTAAAATCATACTTAAACCAAATAATAGTACCATCTTTGAACGAAAGCTGCGCATCACTTTACCCATTGAATGTATACCCTACTCCCCATACTGTCTTAATCCATTTTTCTTTCCGTTTATCTTCTTCAAGTTTTTTCCGAAGCGTACGAATGTGAACCATAACAGTATTGCCACCTTCAAAATATGCTTCATCCCACACCTGCTGAAAAATATTTTCCACACTAAAAACCTTCTTTGGATGACTCGCAAGTAAATACAAAATATCAAACTCTTTCGGTGTAAGCTCGATACTTTCACCATATAGGGTTACTGTTCGCTGATCAGGAGTAATCACTAACCCGCCATATTCTATAAAGGCTTTATTATCTGTTTTCGGCTGATTTAGCTTCATAAAACGCCGGAGCTGAGCATTTACACGGGCAACCAATTCTATCGGGGTGAATGGTTTAATCATATAATCATCTGCTCCAATGACCAAGCCTTGTACTTTATCGAAATCAGATGTTTTAGCACTCAAAAAGATGATGGGCATATTATGCTGTTGGCGAATGTGGCGGGTTGCTTCATATCCATCCATTTTCGGCATCATAATATCCAAAATCAGCAAATCAATGACCTGAGTCTCTACAACACGAACAGCCTCTTGTCCATCTGATGCTTTAATCACATGGTAGCCTTCTTTTTCTAAATGGATGGCAATCAGATCAGCAATTTCCCCATCATCATCAGCTATTAAAATTGATAAGCGTTTCATTGATTTCCCTCCTATGTAAAGTGATATTCACTAAATATCCATCAAGCCTTATGAAGCTGGACCCCACCAAAAATTCGTTGTTGGTAGGGATGCTTCATCATCATGATATGAATATTCGTGGCAGCTTTTTGAATAATTAGGGCTTTAAAGTACTTTTATTATTATTCATTTATCAATGAATAGTGTGGAATGCGTCGGTAGAAATCATTATGTTATTTTTTCTATAACAATACTCTTTGGAAAAATTATTCCAAAGTGATATAACGACAATGAGAACCCTTATTTCCTACTCTTCATCCACTACAAGTTATGAGAAAACCTTCAATTGTAATAACTTTCACCTTCAAGTGTGATAGTTTAAAAGAAATTTCTAAAATATTTAATGGGAGAAATCTTAACTTTTTCTTAAAATAATATTAAATTGTGCCTAAAAATATGAGATCCTGTGATTCACAAGTAAAGAGGTATTGCATAATTTAAAGTTGACCCAAATTTTACTTAAAAGGAATGAACAATTATGGGAACAACTATGGATTATACCTCTCCTTCTGTCCAATTTTTTTACGATGTGACCAAGAGCAATTCTTTCAAGAAAAACAGTGAAAATTATATAAATGTTCTGGGCGTGGGACAGTTAAATACCCTGGATAATATTTCACTGCTTGATATTTTTCTCAGCAAAGATAATATTATTGAGCCTCACTACCATCAAAATGCTGCGGAGCTCGTGTATTGCATATCGGGTTCAGCCGTAATATCGTTGTTGAATCCTTTTACAAAAGTCATCCATAACTACAGGGTTACCCCTGGCCAGGTGGTCAATATCCCTCAAGGCTGGTGGCACTATGAAATTGCGACAGTTGACGATACTCATTTACTGGCGATATTCAATGCACCGACTCCGGAAGTAATTCTGGGATCTGATATTTTAGCCTTAACACCAGCAAATATTATGGCACATTCGTATTGTCTGGATGAGAACCAATGGAAAAAAGTCGTCTCCCCTATTAAACCAAACACTTTTATTGGGCCGCCACTAGACTGTGTTAGAAATAGAAATAATAGACAAATTAATCCTGGATACTTGTCGCAATATCACTATCCTTATCCTAATTATTATTGTTATCCAGTACGACGGTAAATGAATGTTTAGTTGGCTGGCGTTTTCAAATTTCCATTATTCTGGATTTCAACATGGACATTCATATCCATTTTCATATTCGGGTAGTAGCGGGAGCGCCAGTCTTTAAGATTTTTTCTTGGTATCTCCATTCTGAATAGCTGCCCAATGCCAAGAATATCAGCTTGTGTGGATTGCACGGTTGAGAACATTCGTTCGAACCTTTCGGTTAGGAGCGCTTCCAAATCCTTTTTGATTTTAGATAGTGATGGATCCCCCCTCGTTTCCAGTAACATCACCTTCATATGGATGTTCGACTTTAAATGAGGCACATCATGATTCATGTAACTTTCATGGTGCATGGAGTTGGCTACAATAATGACACTTGCTTCTTTCAGCACTTCGATTTTTCCATGGGTGCTTTCACCTTGAAAAGCGTTGTATAAGAGTGTTTCGTCGGAAGAGATTTTCCCTACCATTCTCCCATTTTTTATCACGGCTGAACCTGATTGTTCAATTAAGGTAGTGCCTCCCATTTTTATTAACGGGATTGCAACATCCAGTGTATAGGAATGGATACTTCTATATACCTGCCATATCCTGGTCAAGGCTATCTGTGGTCCCCATCCTGCATTCTTTTCAAAACAATCCAATAAAATGGTACTATTTGACGCTTTACTCTGTTCCAATACGGAAAATAAATCATCCAAACTATCTTCACTTATGGCAACCAACGCTTTTGGGGAAACATCCCTTGAACGCATAAAGCCAGCAAACAGGTCCTTCACCCCAGCTTCTGCTAAATCACTGCTGATAACTATCACTTTGACATGGAGTAAATCTACGCTGCTTTCAATGTTCTTACTTAAATCATCCATCACTTGGTTGATAGTTTCCCCTACACCTGAAACTATTCTAATTTCCATGGAATCTTCCTTTGGTACCGGTATTTCCATGAATACTTTATAGCCATCTTCAGTTGACCCAATCCCTAGCACAACAGGCATCACTCTATGATTGATATCCTTATTATCCCAACAGCCACTCAGAGAAATAAATGACAGGAATAGAAGAAAAACCCACATGAACTTTTTATGCATGTTTTACCTCCCCTTTCTTTCCTGCGCCTGCTTTTCTAGCCTTTAAACCTAGTAGATAGATCGAAATCGGGACAGAGAACATTACATAGAACCTGAGAAAAGTATTCCAAAGAAAGAGTCTGCTTACGTCATTCCAATTTGGTATCAATAAACAGACAATATAAATGAAGATGGAAACAATTATAGTGAGATATGTGTGTTTGGCAGAAGGTATTCCCCGATGGAGAATACGCAGCAGTTTCCATAGAACAAGAGAGATGAAAAGCATGATAAACGTTATAAGGCTCATCAGAAAGAACATGGTAATCCTGTCAAACATTAGCCAATTTAGGTTTATGGAGTCAATAGAAGTTACGAAAGGGAATAAAAAAGTTGAAGCGGTTGCATCGCCAAATGTCAGGATTGGAATATAGACAGAAATTAAAAAACAAGGCACCAATAATAAAGCTGCAATCAAAACTATTTTACTTTTATAGGAGAAGTAGGGTTGAACAAACCCTAGAAATAAAAACCCTCCACCTATCGCAAAAAAGCTTTTCAAATACGAAGTGGTTGTCAGAAATTTGAATGATGTAGGCCATATAGGGAATAGATAATGCCAGTCCACATTCTGGAAAGATACCAGGAAAATAAAGAATATCAATGGAATGAATAGAAAGGTCAACAATAAACCGGTACGGAAAATGGCTTCCAATCCCCTTGATGCAAGATAGCTTGATATGAAAAGCAGGACTGCCATGACCGTCCATAAAGGGGTATTCGAAAGGAATACGATATTAATGATTTCGGAATATGCTCTTACCGATAAAATGATGGCAGCAAGAAAATAGAGGCTAACGGGGACTAAAAACAATATAACCATCCATTTTCCACCTTTTGAATAAATTTCGACAATATCCTGATTTTGAAATTCTTTGAGTCCGCTCATGTATATTGAAATGATGAAAATATGGACACTCACCCCTAATATGATCGGAAGCCAATGACCTTGGTCCGCGCTGGAAATGATATCATCGGAATACATGAAAAAAATAAGACTAAGATGTGTCAGGATATATGTACAGACAACGCTAAACGACTTATCCACCTTTTATGTCACCTTTCGAAAAATTGAAGTTGATAAATGGAACCCCGAGAGTTGTAATACTTGCATAGTAGCTGCAGACAAAGAATACCCCAACGAGAATTCCAAGCACACCAATGAAGGAAGCAAGGACCAATATCAAATACTTAAACAATCGGATAGAAGTTGAATGTTGAACACCGATGATGGTAGAGTTTGCGATGGTTGTAGCCGCAAGAATGATTATTAACAGGTTGCTGACTAATTTCGCTTCAACTGCTGCCTGTCCAAGAATAATTCCTCCCACCATTGTAATGGTAGGCCCGATGCTTTTTGGCAATCGGACACTTGCCTCTATAATCAATTCTAGTGTAATCAACATGAGAAGCGTTTCTACGAGTGCAGGATATGGAACTCCGTCTCTGCTTTCAGCGAGGGATAACGCCAATTCAATTCTGAGAACCTCGGGATTTACGGATACTAGGGCTACATATAACCCAGGAATGATCAAAGTTAACAAAGTTGCAGCTATCCTTAGAAATCTAATTGCTATCATGATAGGATATGGGAAATTTTCATCATTTTCAATGAAGAACATATCCTCCAATCGACCGGGAGTGATAAATGCATAAGGCAATCGATCGATAAACAATACCGCTCGGCCTCTTTCCAATGCATTGTTCGCCTCTTGTGGCAGTTCAGTGGTGGTGAAATGGCTGACTAGGCTCCAACGTGGGATTCCCATCAATCTGTTCAAATTTTGAAGGTTTTTTGGGTCTATGCCGATATTTTCTTTCAGACGTTTTTCCAATGTTTTAAGATAAGGTTTATTGGATCCTTCAAAGTAGATTAAGGAAACTTTTCTTGATTGTTCATTACCTAGAGTGAATGCTTTTATAAGCAGATTTTCTGACACAATCTGTTTTCGGATGATCCCTAGGTTTGTATCAAGATCCTCGTTAAAAGAACTTAAGCCACCTTGAAGTGTATTTTCATTCGTTGGAGCTTCAATACTGCGTGATAGCATTTTTGAAAAGGGATTTACCACAATGGCCCGGTCATGATAATTATGCAGTAGAATTACCAGTTTGCCTTCTAGTATGGAGGAAATGATAGCTTTTTTATCTTGGATAATATTTTCTCCCAACCCAAATAAAATGGAAGTGAACTGATTATCCATCCTCGTTTCATAGTTTAACCTTTCTTTTAGGCTGAAAAGTGTTTTCGGTACGTCCATTAAACTATTTAGTCCTAAAAAAATTAATTTTTCTTTACCAAAATCCTGATATATTTCAAAAAAGTCATCATTATTTTTTAAACCAGACGTAATCTCCTGCAAAGTCCCTTCCATCGTAAGGCGTACCTCCACATTTCCCATCAGTTTATTCCATTTTTCCCCATGAATGAAGAAATATGTATAACTCTTGTCTTCCTAAATCAATATGTGATTTTCTCCAACAAAAAAGGACTTCAGTAATAGATTACCAAAGTCCTTTTCTCACATTATTATTCAGGCAATACCTCATAAGCCATTTTTCTGATAATCTCTTCATGCTGCGGGTATTTCTCCAGTAATTCTGCCTGAGTGAACAATTCGAAGTCTTCAAAGACAAACCCAGGAGATACCATGCATCCAACCAATGAACACGAATTCTCTGCAGCAACAGACGAACCGAAAATTGCGTTTTTTGGTACTAAAACCTGTGGAGTCTCCCCTTTTTCCAAGTCCAATCCAAGCTTGTATTCCCTGTATTCTCCTGATTCATGGATTACATGGACAGAAAGTGAGCTTCCGCCATGGAAATACCACAGCTCGTCAGATTTAAGACGATGAAAATGGGATACATTTTTATCCGTCAGCAAGAAGTATATGCTGGAAAATAGGGTTCGCTGTCCATGGAAATCAGTGCTCAGCTCCCTATTTGTAATATTTTCATGTGATGTGAAGGTTTGTTTATAAAAGCCCCCCTCAGGATGCGGCTCCAGTTCAAGTTTTGTTACCCAATAATCAAGTGTTTCGATATGCATATCAATACTCCTTTCGTTATGTTGTTATCAATGAAGGGTGTCCAACAATTCAACTCCGATATTATCTGCATCCTCCCACTCATGAAAGACCTCCAAGTGCCAACCGTTAACGTTACGCTCCAGGCCTTGCTGCTCAATCCATGTATGTAATTCCCGATAAGCTTTTCTTATGTCATAGTTCGGTCCTCTGTACGTGGTGCTTGCATAGCTTTGGGAAGGGATGGTCAGTGTCACCATATCTGCGGGAATATCTTCAAACTCCTCCACTTCCACGCCAATCCAGTAGCCATCCTCTTCGTCTGAAGAAGGTTCCACTACAAATGCGCCATTCAATAGATGTGGATAGAGTACATGTTTAATTTCTTTCAATCTATCAGAAAGCCTTTTTGTCGCACGGGGTATTTCATATATGTACTTGTCACCTGCACACAGGACACGGAAGCCTACCAGTTTCATCTCGCCCAAATCCTTGATACCATTTTCATTATAGACGTTTTCGGTCACAATATCTCCCCCTCTTTTCTAAGCATGAATATATTCAATATTCGCCAAAAAACTCCAATTTCCTGCTTTTTTCCAATAGAAAATCCGGGAAGTTTTTCATACTCCCGGATTGCAGTTTTATTTTTGTATTACTTCATCTACTATTCCATACGATTTCGCTTCAGCTGCTGTCATAAAATTGTCACGGTCTGTATCCTTTGTCACTTTCTCTACAGGCTGCCCTGTCAGATCTGAAATCATCTGATTGATATCCTCTCTTAGCTTAAGGATTCTTCTGGCTGAGATCTCGATTTCCGTAGCCTGCCCCCTTGCTCCGCCCAAAGGTTGATGAATCATGATTTCACTATTTGGCAGTGCGAGCCGCTTCCCTTTCTTTCCGGCCATCAGTAAAAGTGCCCCAAATGATGCAGCCATTCCAATACAGATCGTTCTGACATCGGGTTTGATATAGTTCATGGTGTCCAGGATGGCAAAACCCGCAGTTGTGGAACCACCGGGGCTATTGATATAGATGGAAATATCCTTTTCGGGGTCGTCTGCTGCCAGAAATAGCAATTGTGCCACGACGCTGTTTGCTAATTGGTCGGTTATTTCATCTCCTATCATGATGATTCTGTCCTTCAATAGCCTTGAATAAATATCGTAAGACCTTTCCCCGTTATTCGAGTGTTCAATGACATATGGAATCATATTCATTGCAGATCCCTCCTTGTATACTATGCTGCACTTTGTAAGCTGCAAGAAGGAGTGTGTGTAAAACTAGAGCGGGAAGTAGTAATAGCCGTCTTCAAAGTTCTAAAGGAAGGCAGTTGCCTTATTAAAATGGATGGATCGGCACGGTGGATACTTTCATCCATAAGTTGAGCCATTTTGTTTGCCTCACCATCTAACCAAATGCAGTCAATCAAAGGTGTATCTACTTCGGTTTTCTCCTTATTTAACCGGTTTCTATAGCGGTGGACGATCGCTTTTACCGCTCCTTCCGTCAGATGAAGAAGCTCCGCGATTTCTTGGTTCTGATAATCGAACGCTTCTTTCAAAAAGAAGGTTACGGCCTGCTTTGGAGTCAGCTGTTTCAGCAGAAATTCATGAATGATGAAAGGGCCATCGAAAGTTGAAACTTTTGCATCTGATAATTCAGGCATTGCTTCCGACAAGTCCTCCCTCTTTCTTTTCCTCATGATATCCATCCATCGGTTAAAAGCTATTTTCTGTATCAGCCTCATACTGATTGTCGGATATTCTTTATAGGAGGATAACACCTTTGCGAACGTTTCCTGTGCCAGATCGTCGCCATCCCACCGGTTTCGCGTTAAATAGTGACAGTACCTTTGCAGGGAATGGTATTGTTCTATAAGCTTTGTTTCCACATTCTCCATCTATTACTCACTCCTTTTACACCACTCATCTATTAAACGTTTTGGAGGCCACAAAAGATATGGGGGGGTAAAAATAATTGGATTGACCCCCAGAAAATTGACTCTAGTTGTTAATATTCTATTGATACATACATTTTACATTACATATTACGATTGAAGCTAAAGGAGGTACTTTAAATGCAGGCATCATATGTGAAGGAATCCTTACGGGAATGGAAAGAAGAAATACTTTTGCAAAAAAAAGAAATTGATGATGAATATGAAAAGGTAAAGTGCGATCTCCAGCTCTATTCCATCAAATTCAGTATCACCAAACAGGTCATTCAATCTACCATCAATGATGAAATCATCAACAATATTAAAAACACTTATCATAGACCCTATGAGGAGAAATTCAACGAACTGAAGCAATATATGAGGGAACTAGATGAGAAAAGAAAAGTGTTCCAGATGTTTGTTGAAAAGATTGAAAAAGTAAGTGAAGATGAGCTTGTAGCAAAATGATGGAAAAGGTAGTCCCTAATAGTCAGGGACTTCCTTTTATGTACCTCCCCACTTCCTATATTGTTAGCTCTCTTTTCCCTTTGAGTTGCCAATCATGTTGGCAGGATCGACCTTCTGATCAAACTCCCTTTCCGTCAACAGTCCAGTCTTAACTGCTGCTTCCTTCAGTGTGATACCTTCATGATATGCAAGCTTTGCAATTTTTGCTGCATTTTCATATCCGATATGTGGATTCAACGCCGTAACAAGCATGAGGGAATTTTCAAGGTTTTCTTTGATTTTCCCATAGTTAGGTTCTATTCCGACCACACATTTATCATGAAAACTTATCATGGAATCCGCTAAAAGACGAACGGATTGAAGAAAATTGTAAATGATCACCGGCTTAAAGACATTCAGCTCAAAGTTTCCTTGACTGGCTGAGATTCCTATTGTCACATCATTGCCCATCACCTGAGCAGCAACCATTGTAAGTGCCTCGCTTTGAGTGGGATTTACCTTTCCTGGCATGATGGAACTTCCAGGCTCATTTTCAGGGATAAATATTTCTGCGATTCCGCTTCTTGGCCCACTTGCGAGCCATCTTACATCATTGGCAATTTTCATCAAATCTGCAGCGAGCGCTTTTAACGCTCCATGAACATGGACCATCTGATCATGACTTGTCAGGGCATGGAATTTATTTGTTGCGGATGTAAAGTCCTTTCCGGAATAAAGGCTTATTTCCTTTGCTGTCATTTCCCCGAACTCAGGATGGGCATTCAATCCCGTTCCTACGGCTGTTCCACCTATTGCAAGCTCCTTCATATATTCAAGGCTTTCCTTCAGCATGTTTTCACATTTTTCCAGCATATGATGCCAACCGCTTATCTCTTGGCCTAGCGTCACGGGAGTAGCATCCTGAAGATGGGTTCGGCCAATTTTAATGATGCCCTGAAATTCCTCTGATTTTTGATTCAACGTGGCCTTCAATATTGATAAAGCCGGCAGGAGCTGATCTTCCATTGCTAGGACCCCTGCAATGTGCAACGCAGTAGGGAAAGTATCATTAGAACTTTGCGACATATTTACATCATCATTCGGATGAAGTGTGAAATCAATTCCTCTCTCTTTAAGTATTTGATTTCCCCTTGTTGCAATGACCTCGTTCACATTCATGTTTGATTGGGTGCCGCTCCCGGTTTGCCATACAACCAGCGGGAATTGGTCATTCCACTTTCCGTTGTAGATCTCTTCACAGGCGATCGTAATGGCTTCCGTTTTTTCGAGTGGTAATTTTCCGAGCTTATAGTTGGAAACAGCGGCACCTTTTTTTAATAGAGAAAAAGCTTGTATGACTTCAATCGGCATCCGCTCCGTTCCAATTTTGAAATTCTCCAAGCTTCTCTGTGTTTGGGCACTCCATAGCTTGTCTTTAGGTACCTTTATTTCACCCATGGTATCCTTTTCTATTCGATAGTCCATATTCAACATCCTTTCCATCGGTTCATCATTCTAAATTATTTACTACTTATTATTCTATTCCTAATATGTATCTATCCAAAACTTAAATCTTAGGGAGACATGCAATTAAAGGAAAATTAAGAATAATTTATAATATTTGTGATATAATGAAATTACCTAAATATTGGGGTCAGGAGGCTTGGCAATGGAGTTGAACAGCTATGTAATACGTCTCTCGCTCATGATAATCGGGATTTTTGGGGGAGTTTTTCTATTCCGTTATATTAAAAATGGCGAGCTATTATTGGATCAGCTGATAGGGGTAACCGTTGGCGTACTTTTATTGGTTGTCGCAGTTATTTGGAGAAGAACGAATCAGACATCTTCATCTGCAAATTGAAACACCCCGTTACATCTTAGTAACGGGGTGTTTTGCTATTAGTTTACTTGTGCTTCTTCACGAATAGCTTCTAGTCTTTCAGCGACTTCTTCCTCTGAAAGCCCATGTTCAGCTATATAACGGTTTCGTGGATGCTCTCTACATTCGCTTGAACAGCTGCGCAGATAGCGGTGTTCGTTTTCTTCAGAGCTTAGGATCTTTTTATTGCACTCTGGGTTAGCGCAGTTCACATAACGCTCACATGGCTCTCCGGAGAAATGATCCTTTCCGACCACCACATGCTCTTTACGGTTGATCGGAACACTGATGCGGTCGTCGAACACATAGCATTGTCCGTCCCATAATTCCCCTTGTACCTCCGGGTCTTTACCGTACGTTACAATTCCTCCATCAAGCTGCGAAACATCCTCAAAACCCTCATCCAACAGCCAGCCAGAGAATTTCTCACAACGTACTCCACCTGTACAATAGGTTAAAATCTTTTTGCCTTCAAAATTCTTTTTGTTTTCCTTGATCCATTGAGGCAGTTCCTTGAATGTGTTGATATCCGGTCGTACAGAACCTCTGAAGTGGCCTAGGTCATATTCATAATCGTTACGTGCATCAATGACTACTGTATCTTCTTGCTGCATCGCTTCAAAGAATTCTTTAGGCTTTAGATGCTTACCTGTCGTCTTATTCGGGTCCACATCGTTTTCAAGGCGCAGTGTGACAAGCTCTGGGCGATAGCGGACTTTCATTTTTTTGAATGCATGTCCTTCTGCCTCGTCGATCTTGTATATCATGTCAGCGAAAAGCGGATTGGCATTCATATGGGCAATATAGGCATCCGTTTGTTCGACAGTACCGGAAACAGTGCCATTGATCCCTTCGGTTGCGATCAATATACGTCCTTTCAAGCCAAGCTCCTTACAGTATGCCAGATGCTCCTCGGTAAATTCCTCTGCGTTCTCGATATCTACATATTTGTAATATAATAGCACTCTATAATCTTGATTCATTTTTATCACCAATACCTTTTATGAGTATATTTATCCATTGTATGTTTTTGTAAGGAACATACAACATATTACTATAGCAAAAATAGTTCCATAGATGCAACCTTTCTATTCCAAACTTAAAAAAAGACTCCATTGTGTGCTGGAGTCTTTTCTTAGTTTATTCAGCTGCTGAAGTTACATATCGCTTCAATAACTTCCTGCTCCCACTTGTAGGAGTTGAACGTATGATCTGCTCCTTCAATGTGAAGAAGTGTTGCATGAGGATAACAATTTTTCCTATAAAGTGAGGAAACCTCTACATGTACCGCCTGATCGTTCGTTCCATGAATCAACAATACATCATTTGTGTATCTGGCTGCCCGCTCCCATACCTCCAGGTTTTTCAATTCCGTTACGAAGTCCTTACCTAATAGGTTGCCTCCAAGGTCATAGCCGTTGAGCTCTTCTATAAAAGTTGCAAAGCCCATCTGTTTTTCGATGATTTGTGGCAATGTTCCTGCCGGGGCGAGCAAAATAAGTTTCTTTATATCTGCGGGCTGCTCCCCTGCCAAAAGGCTTGCAACCAATCCGCCCATGCTGAACCCTAGAACAATAGTGTTTTCCTTATCGATGGAAGGTTGGGATCGGACATATTCCAAAATCGTTCTGGCCTCTCTGACCTCACTGAGCACAGTCATCTCTTCAAAATTCCCGTCACTTTCGCCGCTTCCCAAAAAATCAAAACGGAAAGACGCGATTCCCATCTTTTCAAGTGCGCGGGATATTTTCAAGAAAAATCTATGTGGCTCAAGCTTTGTACCAGTAAAACCATGAAAGAGGATGACGGCAGGAAGGTTGTTTCCCGCAGGAATATGCTGCATCCCTCTTAAAATTTGTCCCTTATGTTCGATTTCAATTGATTTCTGCAAAATTAGTCACCCTTATGTTCCTGAATAATAACCATATTGTAACCTAAGTGCGGATTGGTGACTAGGCCATGACAGTGATATCGTTACGTACTTCAAATTTCCCTCTGATTATCTTCACTATAACATCCGATGTAGCAGCTATTTCATTATTATGCGTTACCACAATAATGCATTTGTTTTCTTTATGGGCAAGCTCCTTGAATAAAAGGACAATTTCCTGTGCAGTGTCTTCATCCAGGTTTCCTGTCGGTTCATCTGCCACGATAAAATCTGATTGGCAGCATAGAGCACGTGCAATGGAAATTCTCTGCTGCTGTCCGCCGCTCAAAGTCAGCACTCTCTGATTGGACTGCTTTTCATCGATCCCCACCTTATTTAACATCTCCAGAACAAATTCCTTTTTCTTTTTCACCTTGGAACCGGTGATTTCCATTGCAGTTATGATATTCTGCATTGCTGTCATATAAGGCAAGAGATTATAGGATTGAAAGACGATAGAGACAAACTTGTTGCGGAAATTCGATAATCCAATATCCTGGATATCCGTCCCGTTATAAAGAATCTTCCCTTCCTTTGGGAAGTCCAATCCGCTGGCCAATGACAGAAAGGTTGTTTTGCCTGACCCTGATGGACCTATTACAGAATAGAAATGGCCTTTATCAAAGGAAGCATGAACATCTTGAAGGATTGTCTGTTTTCTACCTCCTTGTTTATACCAATAGCTTACATTAGAAAACTCCATTAATGCATTCATTCTAACACTCTCCTAATCCTGTTTGGTTAAAATCATTTTTGGTTGCAAACGTAATATAGTAAGGGATGGAATTATAGTCGCAACAATGGATACAATTAATCCGATAATTGCCAGCAATCCAAAATCCTTGGAAGTGATGGCAATTTCGAGATCATCGATTGGATCAACCTGCTCTTGTACAAAGCCAGGTCCCATACCGCCTCCCATCATAGCCATGCCAGGTCTTCTAAAAGATTCCGGATTGGATGTGGATTCTGCACTTTGTTCAAGCTGTTGGTTCAGTAATTGCTCTCCAACCTGGTTGGCAACAAGGTTACCTGCCATAGAGGCAAAACTTAGAGAAATGATTGCTACTATCAGGATTTCGACAATAAATTGTCCCATCAGCTTCCATCTCTTTTCCCCGATAGCCAATAGCACACCCATTTCATATTTTCTTTCGCGAATAGTCAGCATGACAATCAAGCCCAATATGACAGCTCCTGCAATGGCGACTAGGTAGACCACATTTTTCGAGAACGAGGCGACATTCTCTATCGGTCCGACCATTTGTTGGTAGACCAGGTCATTGGCATCGAGCTTGAAGGTTGCAAAATCGATGGAGCTTTCTTCTTCTGCCATACTTATAAAGTCCTCAATATTACTGGGATCGTTCATATAGTAGACAGCACTGTCAACCGTTCCTTCATATCCTTCTCCCTTTAATGTGGTAGCCGCACTATATGGAACGTAAAGCTTGTTGTACGGATTCAAGGAAGTGAAATTCATGCCGGTGCTATCTCCTGCAACAGCTGTTTCGTATATCCCTATAATCTCCAACTCCAAAGAGGCCGCTTCATTAGCTGACTGTATATTGATTTTGTCGCCAATAGATAAATCATTTTCCTCTGCTAAAGTCTTTTCAATCATTGTAAAAGGCTCGTCTGCATCTTCTTCGGTAAGATGACGGCCTTCCAGAATGGTGGAATCCCCGTCGAGGAATGCTTGTACAGAATCAGAAAAAAGAACACCCTCAATGGAAAGGTCCGCAAGCATCATCCCTCCCATTCGTCCTGGTCCACCTTGATTGGACTCAGTGGAATCATTTTCAGTTGCAGATCCGCTCTCTATTGCTTCAAAGTCAAGCGCGTTGCCGAAAGTAGATGAAGTAAAGTTATATCCTTTTACCTCCGGATAACCTATCAGTTCCTCGGCATCACTCAAAGAAATTGGCGTCATCTCGAAGCGTGGTCTTCCGCCCTCCGCTTCCTGCTGCTCCATCATTTTCTCACGATCCACCTGCAGTGTTACGTTCCCACCGATATTTTGACGTGCAAGCTCTGCTGATTTGCCAGCGGCGGTTTGTATGGATAGTCCGGATAACACAAATACGCAAATAACGGTTAAAGTGAAAAGGAGAAGGAGGCTTTTTCCTGCCCTTGTTTTGACGCTTAAAAAAGCGCGTTTCATAAAATTCATTGTGCTTTCCCCCAATATAAAATTATTGTAGCTTGTCTCAGCTCAAGAACAAGAATAACGGGTGAATGTGTCAGGTGAATGTCGGTGAGCAATAGAAATAAAAACCCTTAATGAAACAATGTGAATAACATCATTTCATTAAGGGTTTTCATTAGTTCCGTTTAATGGAAGAGAAACCTTAAATGTCGATCCTTTGGTTGAGGATTCTACTAATATAAGATCTCCGCCAAGGGCATGTGCAATCATTTTACTGAAGGGGAGTCCAATTCCCAACCCTCTTACTTTAAACTTCTTGTTATCTCCCCGGTAAAATCTCTCGAAAATAAGACTCTGTTCTTCAATTGGAATACCACAGCCTGTATCTTGGATAGTGATCCAGAGGAGATCGTCTTCTTTGTTCATGCTAAGTGTAACCTTTCCTTCCTTCTCAATCGCTTGTTTGGCGTTGTTCAGAAGGTTGAACAGCACCTGTTTTAAGCGCATGGCATCCGTTTCTATCTGCTCATCCTCTTCAAGAAGACGAATTTCCAGCTTAATACGGTTATCCTGTTGTGAATGTTTCCATTGATAAGCAGTTTCCTCCACAACCCTGTTAATAAAATGGTGCTCGTTAATGATGGACAGCTGGTTAACGGAGAACGAATTGAAATCAAGCAGATCCGCAATCATTTTTTGCATTCTGAACGTTTCCTTCAAAGAGATTGCTACAAATTCCTTTGCATCTTTACCAGTCACAACGTCATCCCTAACTGCCTGCAAAAGACCGCTTATAGATGTAACAGGTGTCTTCAACTCATGTGTCACACCAGCCAAAAGCTCTGTGCGCAGGGCTTCGAGTTGCTGTAAGCGATCTGCCAACTCTCTAAAGGATTGCACGAGTTCATATGTTTCTTCATCGTGCAGGTTTTCAGGTAATTGAAACGAATAGTTTCCCTCCTGTACCTGTTTTGCTGCAATAGCAACCTCTTTGATCGGTGAGGAAAGCTTTTTTGATAAAAAGTAGATTGCTGCCCATCCCAGTATGGCCAAACTGCTTAGCATAATGAATAATAGGTTATATTCCTGTTTGACTTCTATCAGTTCGTTTTCTGGTTGGATGATTACGACCCACCCTACAATCTCCCCGTTAATTTCTATGGGTGACTTTACTAGATATTCCTGAGTCTCCCCATTGCCGGCATTAAGTTTTTGAACCTGCTCCTCATTATTCAAAATATCCTGCGGCAAAGTTCCTTTAAAAGATTGTCTCATGGAACGATTTGCTGAAAGAATAGCTCCATTTTTATCAACGATATAAATGACTCCATTCATTCTATGCTCCGGATCTTTAAAGATGGGATTATTATCCCTTGGAATAAATCTCCCTTGTTCATAATTAGAAACTCGGCTCGATATTTCCTCTGCCATAAAAATGGTAATATTCAATCGGTTTTCCAAAGCGGAATGTTTAATCCACCACACTGAAAGGAAAGCGATGACAATCAACCCTATCATCAGAGTGATAAAATATCTTGTTGTCCAATATCGTAAAAGTGATGGTCTTTTATCTTTAATCTTTAACACAGAATTGATACCCCAGTCCCCGCAATGTCTTTATTTCCCCTTCATGGATGGACCATTCCCCGAGAGCTTTACGTATTCTTTTTACAGCAAGATCTACAGCTCTGTCACTGCCTTCATAATCCATTCCCCATACCCGATCAAGTAGTTGTTCTCTGGTAAAGGTTTGATTTGGATGCTGTGCGATGAACAGAAATAAGGCCAAGTCCCTTGGAGATAAGGGAATGGTTACTCCGTAAAGAGAAACAGAATGAGACTTCCAGTTTACTGTCAGTTGTCCGAATTGTTTTACACCATCAGGTTTGGTTTTAATGCCGGACCTTCTCAGAACAGCCTGTACCCTGGCAACCACTTCATCTGCAATAAAAGGTTTCGTAATATAATCATCTGCTCCACCTTTTAAACCGTTTAGGCGGTATGTGATCTCATCGAGTGCAGTTAGCATGATAACAGGACAGTTGCCTTTCATTCGAATCGTCTCAAGGATCTTCCATCCATTCGTTTCCGGAAGCATGACATCCAGTAGCACCAAAGCCGGGAGTTCCTGTTGAAAAAGACGGATTGCTTCATTTCCATCAAAGGCTTGCACCACTTGATAACCTTCTTTTTGCAAATATACCTTAAGCACTTGATTGATTGCCACCTCATCCTCCACCACTAAAACCTTCTCCATCCGTTCCACTCCTTTGAACCTATTATACCTAAACATGAATAAGCATGAAAATCACAAGTACCATCCTGCCATAGTAGCCCAAGAATATGTCGGGAAGAAGTCAAAATAAAAAAAAGACCCGGTGCCAATACCGAAGTCCATAGCATTATATATTATCTTAATGAACCAATATAAATTAGAGAATCAACCTGCACTGTATCTAAAGAGCCGTCCAGAATTTTTCTGACATCACTAAGGGTATCCTGCAGACTGACGGATTCCCCTTTTTTCCCGGAGAACTGCTCCGCTACATAAAAGGGCTGCGTCAGATAAGCTTCCAGTCTTTCTCCCCTTTGGAAAGTTAGTAGCTCGGATTCTGGTAGTCGATCTGTGCCCCTGACATTTACCAAAGACCGTAATTCCCTGTAGCGGCGTAATAACTTTTGTGCACGCTGTTGGATGCTTAGATGCTGCAGATCTAAATGTGCTCCTTCGAGGACAGAGGATGTGGAGTAGACGGGATTTATTGCCGGGAATTTGTGTCTTGCTGCCAGGTCCGCATCAAACTGCCAGAGTGTTTCAAGTGGACCGAATGGAAGATCCTCATCCACCACTTCTCCACTTAAGTCAACCAAAAAGGTTGTAACAGAATGGATGCCTACATTGTCAAGCTTCTCCTGTAGTTCCTGAATCTTGCCGGAAAGGACGTGGCTTCTGTCTGCTGCAAAAGCAATTTCTTTTGAATTTCCTAGTGCCAGTGCTTTTTCATAGCTTTCTTCAATGGAGTTTGTAATAATATCTATCTCGTTGCTGATGTCGTTTACTTCTGGATGATTTCCTTCCGGATTCAGGAGCATGGTTGTGAAACCATCCATCTTTAAACGATAGAATAATTCAGCAAGCAATACAAGTTGCCCCATCCCGGGACGAGCCACCAATCCATTAGTGCCGCCTTTTGTTAATGGCGCAAATAAATCTACCACTTTAATTTTCGTTTCGATCATTTCTACCTTCTCCCCTCTGATAATCAAATCATCCAAACTGCAGCCTGCCAAATCAGCAAGAGCAACCAAGGTGCGGACCTCCGCCCTTCCTACCGGAATTTTGCCTGTGCAAAGATTTGATACTGTCGCCGGGCGTAAACCGACGGATTTGGCAGCACTCGTTAAATTTGGGACACGCCTTCTTAGCAAGGAAACATTTAATCTAATATTATCCAAATTTTACACCCCTTTCTTACTTTTAACAGTAATATATTTTCCGTTGTAAAGCAACTAATTAATTACTTTTGAAAGAAAAAAATATTACGCTAAAGGAATATGTACAGTGTTGTATGATAAATTCTGAATAATTGGTTCTAAAGTATTGCTAGGAATTCCTAAAAAGGTTATATTTACAGAAATGAATGCCCTTTCATGCCGTAAAATCGAAACGTTTCACTTTTGAGGGTGTTTTATACCGTTTTATAAGAAAAGGAGATAGTTGTATGAAAAAATATGTAATTTCGGCAATAACTGTAGCTATCCTTGTTGCTATTGTTTTCCTTGTATTAAAATACATGGATACAGGAATAAAAGCGGATGGGGAACTTGATCAGGAATTACTGGTCACTGCCGAAAAAACGTTTCAATTTTTTGAGGATTATACTGATTCATCCACGGGACTAACGATGGACCGGGTTGATTTTGAAACGAAGGAGGTTAAAGCGGAGCATACCTCACCAACCAATATTTCAATGTATTTGATGGGAATGGTGTCAGCAGTTGAGCTTGACTTGATTTCAAAAAAGGATGCCGAGGAGAAAATTGAAACCACCCTTCATACTTTGGAGAAAATGGAAAGGTGGAATGGGCTCTATTATAACTGGTACTACACGAAGGATGGCTCGCTGAAAAAGGATTGGGGACAGTTTATCTCAAGTGTCGATAATGGGTGGCTGACTGCTGGACTGATCGTTACCGGCCAATATTTTGAAGACTTGAAAGGGATGACAGATCCGCTAGTTGCAGCTATGGACTATTCCCACCTCTACGACCCGCAAGTGGGACATCTATATGGAGGCTATGACGTAGAAAAGAAAAGCGTGACCTCCCACCATTATGGACTGCTTTATACGGAACCGCGTGTTGCAAGTTATTTGGCAATCGGAAAAGGTGATGTTCCCCAAGAGCACTGGTGGAAGCTGTACCGTGCATTCCCTCCGGAATTTGACTGGCAGAAGCAACGGCCTACCGGACAGATGGAAACGTATGATGGAATCGAACTATACCAGGGCTACTATGAATATGATGGATTGAAATATGTTCCAAGTTGGGGAGGGAGCATGTTTGAAGCGCTTATGCCTAGTTTGGTGTTAAAAGAAAATGAGCTGGGTACGAATGCCCTGGGATTAAACAACAAGCATCATGTTGAAGGACAGATTCGTTTTGCGGAAAAGAACGAGTACAGAGCATGGGGCTTCTCACCTGCGGGCATCCGGAATAATTATGGGGAGTTTGGTGTTCCCGTACTCGGTACGGAAGGTTATGATGATAAGGCGACTGTTACTCCACACGCCACCTTCCTGGCACTTGAGCACGCACCGGACGAAGCTCTTGCCAATATCCAAGCGTTAAGAGAACTTGATGCTTACGGTGAGGATTATGGATTCTATGATACAGTCAACCTTACAACCGGAGAAGTGGCACACTCTTATCTTTCCTTGGATCAGGGGATGATTTTAGTCTCCATCGCCAACTATTTACGTGATGGAGTCATTCGTGAAAACTTCCATCAGGATCCGATCGGGGAGAAACCGGAGCACTTGTTGGAGAAAGAAAACTTTAATATTAAATGATGTGATATTAAATAGCATTATTAAGAGCCTTGGTCCTTTCCGAGGCTTTTTCTTATTGCTTTGAAAATTTGTTCAGCGTCAATGAAAAATTAATCGCAAAGATAATGGCGGAGTAAAGAAAATAATTTCATTGTACACGAACGTATTTTCATTTATTACCGCACTTCTGTTCATTTGTTTTGAACAAAAGTTCGAGCGTGAAGATTGCTAAAGAAAAAAAGCGGCAGATCTCTCTGCCGCTTCCCTTCAATCTTTATCAAGCATCCGCTTCAAAATCAGTGGATGGTGGACGATTGTAAACAGTGGTATCCAGGTTTCCGGTTGCTTTTCCGGTCAGCACTCCTGCTGTCATACTTCCACTTACATTCAGTGCAGTACGTCCCATATCAATCAGCGGTTCAACGGAAATCAGCAAGCCTGCCAATGCTATCGGCAGATCCATCGCAGATAGTACAAGAATGGCAGCGAATGTTGCCCCTCCTCCTACTCCCGCAACACCGAAGGAACTGATGGCAACGACTAATATCAGCATGAACAAGAACGATGGATCAAGTGGATTGATTCCGACAGTTGGTGCAATCATCACTGCCAGCATCGCAGGATAAACGCCGGCACAACCATTCTGACCAATGGATAACCCGAATGAACCGGCAAAGTTTGCTACACCGTCTGATACTCCCAGCTCCTTCGTTTGCGCTTTAATATTTAACGGTAACGTCCCGGCGCTTGTTCTGGATGTAAAAGCGAAGGATAGAACCGGAAATGCCTTCTTTACATAGGTTAAAGGATTCAATCCGGCAAACATCAAGAGCAGCAGGTGAATGCCAAAGACAATAAGAAGCGCGACGTAGGAAGCTGCTACAAACTCCCCAAGCTTAGCGATGGCGCCGTAATCACTGGTGGCGGTCACACGCGTCATGATGGCCAAAATTCCATATGGTGTCAATCGAAGAATCAACGTTACCACACGCATAATAATCGTATAGAAGGTATCCACCAGTTTGGCAAAAGATTCAGCCTGTTCGGCATTCTTCCTGCGAACCCCAAGATATGCGATACCGATAAATGCTGCAAATATGACGACAGCGATGGTCGAAGTGGAGCGAGCTCCAGTAAAATCAAGGAATACATTCGCAGGCAATAAATCCAGCATCTGTTGTGGGAATGTTTTGGAAGCAAGGTCACCAGCACGTGATTCCAATTGTTCCCCCCTGGCTGTTTCTGCATCACCCTTCTCTATTTCAATTGCTTCTAGATCAAACAGGACAGTTGTACCGATACCGACTGCAGCGGCAATCGCTGTCGTGCCGAGCAATATACCGATGATAAGAGCACTCACTTTTCCTATATTGCTTTTTAGCGTCAGTCGCGTAAAAGCGGCGATAATGCTGATAAAGACAAGCGGCATGACAATCATCTGAAGAAACTTCACGTAGCCTGATCCGACGATATTGAACCAGTCGATGGATCCGGAAAGCACCTCCGAATCTGTTCCATATGCGTATTGCAATCCCAGACCGAAAACAATCCCGATGCCTAGAGCTGCAAATACACGTTTGGCAAAGGAGACTCCCTTCTTTTGCATCTTGTACAGCCCAAAACACAGTAAGAGTAAAAGAAAAATATTAAGGACGAGTAAAAAATTATCCATGCTGTCTTTCCTCCCTTTATCTTCATTACTGAAGCGTTGAGGCTTCTCTACATCATATGGTCTTATTTGATGAACATGCCTTAGACAATAAAAAAAGAAAGTAGGACAGGCACCTTGTAAGGTACTTGTTCTACTTTCCTGCTTTTTATTCTTGCTCTTCTACTACTCCCTCGAATGCAGAGGAAACTTTATCAAATTCTTCGTCTGACTCTATTTCGGAGAGTTCCCCATCCTCTTCTACTTTCAAGAAAAAGATATCTACGTCACCAGTCGTCTGTTTCTCGATTTCTTCAACAAACGCTACAGCTACATATGTGGTGCCCTCCACATCCATTGTTCCTAATACTTCAAGTTCCTGGTCCTGGTCATTTTCATCCTGAACGATGAAAATATCTCCTACTTCCACTTTATCCATCCTTATATCTCCCTTCCATTGCTATCAATGATATTCACTATTATCCTATCTTCCCTTTTACGAAAATTAATATACCTTCGTACAGTAGAAAATGGACCTTCCCATCTTACCATAATGTGCTAATCTATTAATAGTCATACTACAGAAATGAGGTGTACATATGAAAGATTATATGGAGATGGATGCAATCGGCCTTAGTGAACTAGTAAAAAAGAAAGAAGTAAAGCCTATTGAACTGGTGGAATCGGCTATTGACAGGAGTAAGCAGGTCAATCCCCTCATCAATGCCGTAATAATCGAGATGTTTGATGAAGCAAGGAGCTTGGCTGAATCGTATGATCTGTCTTCACCCTTTGCAGGTGTTCCTTTCCTAATGAAAGACTTGGAGTTTTTTGCCGGAGCACCATATACAGGTGGTTCGAGACTTTTAAAGGATTTCTTATGTCCGACAGATTCCGTATTGTCTTCACGGCTACGCAGGTCCGGATTGATTATAATTGGAAAAACGAACACATGTGAGCTTGGCATTCAACCAATTACCGAACCGGAGCTTTATGGTCCAACTCGAAATCCCTGGAATCTTAGCCTTACAGCTGGAGGTTCGAGCGGTGGATCTGCTGCTGCGGTGGCAGCCGGAATTGTTCCCATGGCCCATGCCTCTGATGGCGGTGGTTCTATCCGAATACCTGCTTCCTGCTGTGGAATTTTCGGAATGAAAATCAGTAGAGGACGAAACCCAAGAAACCCCGATACTTTCGGATTGGGTGTCAGTCATTGTGTCTCGAAGAGTGTCCGTGATAGTGCGGCATTACTAGATGCTACACATGGGACAGGACTTGGAGATCCATATATAGCACCCTCACCTAGTCAGTCTTTTATCAAAGAAGTTACCACCAATCCTGGTAGGCTTCGCATAGGTTTTCTAACAACCACTTTCGATGGCAAGCCAATTGATCCCGATTGCAGGGATGCGGTAGTGGATGCAGCTAAATTGTGTACAGATCTTGGTCACCATGTGGAAGAAGCAAGTCCGGCAGTGAATGTGGAGGCATTTACGAAAGCCTTTACCGTTTTATGGTATCAGATGGTAACGCTCGGAATCGCTTCTCTCCCAGCACTTGTCGGAAAAGAGGCAAGCGTTGAGCATTTTGAACGCCTGACTTGGGAAATAGGTCAGGCTGGAGCAAAGTATACCGGGGTGGAAACCCTGACTGCCATGTCCTATATGCAGCAATTGGCAGGTACAATGGCACGATTCTTCACCGACTATGACTTGCTTTTAACACCGACCCTATCAAAACCACCTGTAAAAATAGGGGAATTGGTATACAAGGGGGATCTTGAGGAGTATTCAAGGCTAGCGAATGGCTGGGTTCCCTATACCCCTCTTGCCAATGCGACTGGGATACCGGCGATGAATGTGCCTCTATATTGGAATGATGACAATCTACCTATCGGTGTTCAATTTTTTGCCCCATACGGCGACGAGGCCACTCTGTTCCGTCTTGCAGGTCAGCTTGAGGAGGCACGTCCATGGGCTGGTAGAATGCCTGCATTTACGAAAACGCCATAATAGCAAAAGAAAACCCAGCGTCCGAATCGGATGCTGGGTAGTTTTAGGTTTAAATTAGTATGGAAGTACAAGCCACAACTGCCGTAACTTAGTATAAGAAAGTTTTAAACCACCACTCCTGAAAGTGGGTGTTCGCAAAAACATTCCTGTCGTCCTCTATCTCGGAGGCTTGACATTCCTGCTTTTATATAAAACTCCCTAGTTAAGTATAAAGGTTAAAACTTTGTTATGGTTACGTGCATCGCAGCTTGTTTTACTATAGTACAGGAGAATAGATTGAAATGCAACTATCAACTATTAGGTGGAATCATTGAAATTATCCGTCTATTGCCCTAACTCTCGCCAGTGTTGTCCTTTTGCTTAAAAGACACCATTATCGAGCTGCTTTATGCAATACTCCTTCACCATTGCCAGCTCTTCCTCTTCCAATTCAAAGTCAAGCAAGGTGTTGGTTGTATTCTCGTAGAGATGATACTGGACAATTCTTGTACCGTTGTCATCTACTGCGACAATCGCTTTGATAAAGACACCATTCTCCATATGCATCTCGTCATCTTCCGGAATTTCGATGTCTATGAGGAATTCATAGCGGTCTCCAGTCAATATTCCTGTCGGGTCCTTCAGTTTTTCTGCTTCATGTCCGGTAATGTTCATATCTGACATCCTTTCTCTACTATCGTTTTCTTCTATTGAATTCTTGTTTTTGACTAGCGGTAAATTCTTTTTTCTTCTGAGCTGTTTTTCTTGCTTTTTTAATGTTCATTTCTCTTTCCTTGTCATAATCGTCGCGATCTGGAATGCTGATTCCTTTGATGACGACTCGCTCCAACGTCTGCTGGATTCCCTTTTCAATCAACTGTAGATTATCTACGTCTCTTGGTGCAAACAAAGTATAAGCAGCACCATCACCGCTTGCTCTGCCTGTTCTCCCGGTTCTATGTATGTACGTCTCTACATCTTCTGGGACATCATAGTTATAGACGTGTGTGACACCTTCTACATCGAGCCCTCTTGCCGCTACATCCGTTGCAACAAGATACTGTAGCTTGGCATCGCGGAAGTTCCTCATCGCACGTTGGCGCTTGGATTGAGGGATATTCCCGTGCAGTTCATCCGTTAAAAAACCTTTTTCCTTAAGGGTAGCATTTAATTTTTCCACCCTTGCTTTTGTCCGACAGAAAATGATGGCCAAATATGGCTGATGCTCCTGTATCAGGTGCAGCAAAGTACCTTCTTTGCGTCTGTCGGTGGTTTCAACAGCGTACTGCTTGATCTTATGGACAGTAACCTGTTTTTCTTTGATTTCAATATGCTCAGGGATTTTCATATACTTATTGGCTAGTGCATGAATTTCCTTAGGGATGGTCGCGGAAAATAAAAGAGTCTGGCGGGATGGGAATGTTTCGTGGATAATCGTATCCACATCAGGCAAAAAGCCCATCAACAACATCTGATCTGCTTCATCTATGACAAGCATGTTCAAAGTCGAAAGATCAATCGTCCCACGTCTGACATGATCCAAAAGTCTTCCTGGTGTCGCCACAATGATATGTTGCGCACCTTTCAGCTTCTTCAGTTGATGCTGGACGTCCTGTCCACCAAATATCGCAAGTACACTCACTCCATCTATGTTTTCCATCATCTTCTTAATTTCTTTCGTTATCTGATGAGCAAGCTCACGAGTAGGTGTTAAGATTAAAGCTTGTGTATCGGTATTGTTAACATCAATCTTCTCGAGGATCGGCAGGACAAACGCCAAAGTCTTTCCTGTACCTGTCTGCGCTTGTGCAATAATATCTTTTCCGTCCAATACGGCTGGAATCGTTTTTTCCTGTATGGGTGTTGGTGTGACAAGTCCAAGGGATTTCAATGTATGGTTCACTTCTTTTTTAATTCCCAATTGTAAAAAGTCAGGCATGTAGATCACGTCTCTCTTCTATTAAGTTGCTATTTTGCTTCCTAACTATAACATAACCAAGATTAACAAAAAATAAAAAACGGTCCTCATGGAGTCCGTTTCTCGAATATAATATTATTTGAACCATCCCTTTTCCTTGGATTGAGTAATGGCCTCAATTCTGTTTTTCACTTCGAGCTTATCGAGAATGGTAGAAATATAATTTCTTACCGTGCCGCTTTTGATGCTGAGCTCTTCTGCAATTTCCTGTGTATTCTTTCCATCTGCCACAAGCTCAAGTACCGCCTTTTCTCTATCGGTCAATGGGTTTTCCTCTCCATATACATCATCCATCAGCTCAGGAGCATAGACCCGTTTTCCCTCCATGATGCTGCGAATAGAGCTTGCAAGCTCTTCACTTGGACTATCTTTCAACAAATACCCTTTCACGCCGGCTTTTAATGCACGCTGGAAATAGCCGGTGCGGGCAAACGTTGTTAAAATGATGACTTTGCAATCCGTCCCCTTTAATTCTTCCGCTGCATCCAACCCCGTCTTCAAGGGCATTTCAATATCCATCATGCAAATATCCGGCTTGTATTGATTGTAAAGGGCAATGGCCTCCTCTCCGTTTCCGGCCATGCCCACCACTTCCATATCATCTTCCAAATCCAGCAATGAACCTAAAGCACCCAGCATCATTCTCTGATCCTCGGCTATTACAATACGAATCATACATACTCCCCCTTATCTCTTTGCATCACAACATTCGGTACTTTGATGAGAACGGTGGTCCCTTCTTCTGCTTCTATCTCCAGTGTACCATTCACAAACTCAAGTCGTTCCTTCATACCAGATATGCCGCTGCCTTTCAAAAGATCCTGTTCCTCTTTCATACCGATCCCATTATCTTTGATAGTTAGGCGCAGCTCTTTCCCTTTTTGCTCTATCTGAATATGACATTCGGTTGCCTTACTGTGTTTCACCACATTTGTAACAGATTCTTTTAGACACATACTTAATATATTTTCCAGAAACAGTGAGCTGTTTTTCAACGGAAGGTCATGATCACTCGTGCACGCAATTTCTGCTGCATCCAAGATTTGTCTTACGCGAACCATTTCTTCCTTCAGTCGAATTCCGCGCATCTGGGAGACCATTTTCCTCACTTCATTCAAAGCTGTTCTTGCGGTCTGCTGGACATCCTTCAGCTCATTTTTTGCCTGCTCGGGATTTTTATTGATTAGCTTCCGCGCCAAATCACTTTTAAGTCCAATAAGTGAAAGCTTTTGCCCTAAAGTATCGTGCAGGTCCCTTGCAATCCTCTGTCTCTCCTCTTGCTTCACCAGCTCGGAAATACGCTTGTTTGCAACATCCAGTTGTGCTTCCAGTCTGTCTTGCTTTCCTTTGTTGAAAAGATTAAAAGGTAAAAGGATAACGCTGATCCAGATAATTACGATAAACGGTAATTGAGTCAGGAATAGATCATCCCTTAATGCCAGGTTGATATTGATTGCAACGGTTGTTGCGACGAGATGAATAATATAAAGCGTGATAAATGCTATTCTATTTTTTATTTTCCCATTATAGTAAGCGATGTAAAAAGCGAAATAAATAAAATGAAAAACGATGGTCATGGTAATGGAAATGGCAATCAATATACAAGTCCAAAGATAGACCGGCCATTTTTTCGATAAAAACGCAAAACGGTAAGAGACAAAAAATAGGATAGTCAGGATGATTCCGATAATAACCTCAAGTGTAGAGGAGGATTGAAAGATGAAATAAAACGGCAGGATACTGAAAACACTCCATATATACGGGTTGATCCCAGATCCTTTTTGAAAAATCAAATATCTTTTTTGCATAATGTAAACCTCTTTTTTCTGTAGGGAAGTTTTGTCTTTCTGCTATTTTACCATATTTAATAGGAAAGTAATGTAAAAACATAGTTTTGTCGTACCAAAAAGAATGTACTTATTTCAAGTACATTCTAAATCATTTTTCTTCAAATCGTCCATTGATCATGAATGATTCCCACCACATACCATTTGTCATCAAGCTTTTCTATTACTACCCGGAGGCTCTTCCAATCCATCCCCTCATACTTCTCCTCGAATCCGGGAAAATGAAACTCTACGACCGTTGCACCCGGATAAACCTCCATGCTGTTATCTATGCTATTGCCATGACCAAGTCTCTTGTTAATGGATATTTCCTCTGCTTGTATATAGTCAGCATCATAGACAAACTTTTTATAGTATTCATGGAAGGACAACTCAATCGGGTCGCCTGTGCCATCATATTCCCCCATAGATAGATCTGCTGATTCTCTTTAAGGGCACCTACCTCACCCGCTGAAAACACGAGATTTTTTTCCACATCTATATAGCCATACGGGGTAAAGCGGACACCTTTGGTAGGATGGATCAGGTCTTTTAAAGCAGAAAAGTCTCTTTCTTTTAATAGCTTTACAGCAGCAAGGGCAGTATCCTCTGCGCTTAATTCCTTTTCCACAACAGGTTCAGGGGCTTCCATCTCTTTCATTTCTTTCATGGAACATCCTATGGAACTAATGCCTGCAATCAATATTAATAAAAGTGCCATCATTCTCATATTTCGTTCTCCTCCACATTCCATTTATTCTAAAGTATGGCCAAAATGGAAGCGCAAGAACAGGGGAGCCCCCATCTTTTTCAGTTCGATGGATTTTTCTCGAACTTTTTGTTGGTCATTACATATAAAGCAGCCATTCCATCGCTTGGACATCCATTCAGATGGTTGATGGGAAACAGGGAGAAAAAGACATAATAAAAGGAAAAGTAGGTGAACTGATATATTAGGATATTAGGCTCGAGAATCCCTTTCATAATCAATCCATTCAAAATTAGGATGGAGGCTATGTTAAACAAGGACCCTCCTAAATATACCAATGTTTTTTCCATTTTCCCTGCTCTATTACTGACTGAGATATATTCACACCAACCATCATAAAAGTAAAGCTTTCTAATTCTGAGGGAGCCAATTTTAAACAATACATTTCCAGTACCGATATGAACAATCACTTTGCCGCCAAATAATTTTGCAAAGAAAAAATGCCCTAATTCATGTAGGATGGTGACAGTTGGCAGAACAAAAAAGAAAGAGACAAAGAACTTCCAAAGATCATTAAATCCGAACATCTGCAACCACTCCTAAACCTGATTTTATTCAATTAAATAGAAGTCTTTTTCCCCTAAATGAATAGAAAAAAACACACCTTATTTAAAATGGTGTGTCATAGTGAAAAGTATCGGGCTTCAATATTATATGAGGGTGGTTTTATTCTTCCAAACTTTTAAACTTAATTCGTAATATTCACAGGCTGACTGGTATCTGTCAGACGATGTATAATATTTTGCCAAAATCTCAGCATATTTGGCTACATTATCTTTGTCTCCTGCTCTTGTAAAATAATCGATCACATAATTGGATATATATTTTTCGATTTCAGGATTCTTAGTTATTAAATATATGTGAACATTAAAATGTATAATATATTCCTCTATTTTATTTCTTTGGGCCAAAACCAAGCCCTCTTCCGCCCAGCCAAGAGCAAATTCAAATTGATTAAGCTTGTAATACTCTTTCACAAGGGTATTGATGGAAAACAAACTTCTATTTTCCTCCCTTTTAAGTTTAAGGGATTCCAAAAAATAATAGATTGCATCTTCTGAGTTCCCTAAGAAAGATTGCATACAGCCGAGATTATGCAAGGCCATGGATTCCAGATAGACATCCTTCAGGTCTACACCGATTTTTTTTGCATATAGATAGTTTTCCTCTGCCTTTTCCAATTGATGGACTTTATGATAGCTCAATCCAAGAATAACGTGGCACTCTGCTGATCTCCGGTTATAGTAAAGGGATTGATAAATTGTAAGCGCTTTTTCAGCATAGGTAATCGCTTCGAAGTAATCGGATGTTTTTTGGCTTGTCAATGCAATCTGATAAAATAGCTCCCCCCTATCTTCTTCGGATAATGAAAGTTTATTATGCATCTCCAAGGCCTGTTTTAAAGTGAATATGGATTGTAGGTTGTCATTTACCCGATAATAGTATATCCCGATCGTCTTCTTCCGAATATATTCGAAAAGGGTATTTTTGCTTGTCGGAAGGTCGGATATTTGATTATAAAGGCTGTCAATTACCTTCTTATCAAGGATTAATAGGGAATATTTCAGTTTTACGCATAAATATAGCAGCATTGTATCTTGATGCATGGTTTGATTTCTTATATTGTATTCCTCATTAATATAGTTCAGTTTTTTCCATGATTCTTTCGGGTCCTGTCTGACAGTACTCTCATAGCAGCTTAACAGTTTGTCCACAATATCCGATAGGTGTGAAGCGGGGATAATCCCTTGAGATATATTTTCCTGTGAGATGCCTTTTTTGTTCCGGTAGTAATCGATCATTTCTCCGTTTCTCAATGCCAACACCCTTTGTTTGAATTATAAGAATATTTTACCATCATTTTCTGTATTTATATACATTTTTCTGTGAAAATTTCCAATAAGGTGTACTTGTAGGGACGTTAGTACCATGTCTGTTTTTCTTGTTTGCCGGTCACAAATTCGTCGCTGTCCTGCCATAAAGTTGTCAAAAAGTGTGTGCTCTACCCTGTTTTGTTAAAAGGGAAAAGGGAATATACTTAAGAACATACAAGAACTTAAAACTTATATTGTGAAGTATTGAGCAAACTGTTGTATACTTTTGTTAAGAAATTATTATTGTTGGTTCTATCAGTGATAAAAGGAGTGAAATTATGTTTGGTTTAGAGTATGATCCGGTGATATACAGCAGAATTTTAACTGGTCTGACGCTTGCGGTCCACGTTATCTTCGCAACTGTCGGGGTGGGTGTTCCACTAATGATTGCTCTTGCGGAATGGATGGGCATCAAACGGAATGACGAACATTATCGCCTTCTAGCACGCAGGTGGGCCCGCGGATTTGTCATCACCGTTGCAGTGGGTGTTGTGACGGGTACGGCCATCGGCCTGCAATTAAGCCTTTTATGGCCGAATTTGATGCAGCTTGCAGGACATGTAATCAGTCTCCCGTTGTTCATGGAGACCTTCGCTTTCTTCTTTGAAGCTATTTTTCTAGGTATCTACTTATATACTTGGGATCGATTTAAAAAGAAAATCTATCATTTTATCTTGTTGATTCCTGTGGCTATTGGTGCCATGGCTTCTGGCTTCTTTATATCCACTGTCAACAGCTTCATGAATTCACCCAGTGGATTCGAAATCGAGAATGGTGTACTTACGAATATTAGTCCCTTGGGCGCAATGTTCAACCCGGCCACACCAACCAAAGTGGCACATGTGTTATCTTCAGCTTATTTGACGACAGCATTTGTTCTGGCGGGAATTGCCGCCATTGCGATTTTGCGTGGAAGAAATCATGTTTATCATAAAAAAGCACTGCATCTGACAATGACAGCTGCAGCCGTATTCGCCATTTCCACTGCGGTAATTGGGGATTTGTCCGGTAAATATCTAGCAGAATATCAGCCTGAAAAACTGGCTGCTGCCGAATGGCATTTTGAAACTTCGACTGAGGCACCTCTACTTATCGGCGGATATCTGACTGAGGACAACAAAGTCAAGTATGCACTTGAAATTCCATATGCCTTAAGTATCCTTGCGCATGGTGACCCAAGATCTGAGGTAATCGGACTCGAGGAATTTCCTGAAGAAGAGCTTCCGCCTATGGTCGTACACTACTTCTTTGACCTGATGGTTGGTATCGGAATGTTCCTGGCCCTTGTCTCTATCCTTTATGTTGTTATTGCCAAGGTTAAAAAATGGAATGAATGGAACAGGCCGCTACTTTGGGCAATAGCGGCAGGCTCCCCATTAGCATTGCTTGCCATTGAGATGGGCTGGTTCTTTGCGGAGCTAGGAAGACAGCCGTGGCTGCTTGTCGGATATATGACTGTTTCAGAAGGGGCTACCACATCCGAGCATGTCGATCTTATGCTGGTGCTGTTCATCATTCTTTATGCTGTACTTTGTACAACATGTATTATGGTACTAAGAAGAATGTTTAAAAATAATCCAGTCGAAAAAGAACTGCAAGACAAAGGCATGGAGTAAAGGAGGGGAAAATATGAGTTATGAAGTTGTAGGTATTACGGTTTTATGGACATTTCTATATGGATATTTGATTGTTGCTTCAATTGACTTTGGTGCCGGATTTTTCAGCTACTATTCTACTGTTACAAAGAAGGACCATCTCATTGATAAAGTGATTGTCCGTTACCTCTCTCCTGTTTGGGAGGTCACCAATGTGTTTCTTGTTTTCTTCTTTATAGGGATTGTCGGCTTCTTCCCTTCCACAGCCTATTATTACGGAACAACTTTGTTGATACCAGGTAGTATTGCGATTATCCTGTTGGCGATCCGTGGAAGTTATTATGCCTTCCATCACTATGGTGCAAAAGGCAGCAAATTTTATCAGCTTTTATATGGAGCTACCGGACTATTGATACCAGCAGCGCTTTCTGTTGTATTGACCATATCTGAAGGTGGATTCATCAGCCTTGCCGGTGATGTGGTAACATTGGATTATGGTGCTTTATTCTCAAGCTTCTATTCCTGGACGGTTGTCATTTTGGCACTGGTCAGTGTGCTATATATATCCGCTTATTTTCTTGCATTCTATGCAAAAACAGCCAAAGACGAAAAAGCTTTTGAAGTGTTGCGCAAATATGCGCTTAACTGGAGCCTTCCTACCATCCTGGCAAGTGTGCTCGTATTCTTCGCACTCAGCGACCACAATCCGAGCCACTTTGAAAGGATGCTGAATCTCTCCTGGATGTTCAGTCTTTCTTTCCTTTTCTTCCTTGGAGCGGTGTTTCTGATGTGGAAGAAGCAACGTCTTGGACTCTCTTTCATTTTTGTTATGCTTCAATTCGCTACAGCATTCTTTGGGTACGGGGCATCTCATATGCCATACCTCTTGTATCCATACTTGACGATCTATGACGGGTTTACAAATGAGTCAATGGCAATTGCCTTGATTACCGCTTTCATAGGTGGTCTATGCTTATTGATTCCATCACTTTATCTGTTAATGCGTCTCTTCCTATTTGATAATCAATATGTCCAAGGTAAAAAGTAAGGAGGTATTAAAATGGAGAATTTTTTAATTATGATCGCTCCCCCTCTTATCATTGTCGTGGCGATTGGTGTGTTGTTTCTGTGGGGAGCGGCAGGCAAAGAGAAGTATTAATAAAAGCAAAAAGCGCAGGCGTTCTGCGCTTTTTGCTTTTTATTAAAAATTTTTATTTGATTCTCTCGAAAAATACAATTCGATTGCCAAATGGGTCGCCTACGGAAATTTCCTTGGTTCCCCATGGTTTTTGCTCTAGGCCGGGTCTTGCGAATCGGTAGTTCTTTCCGATTAGCCCTTTGTGGTAGTCTTCAATAGAACTCGTTTCGATTCTTACCGCAGACCCCGGTGTGCTATCACCATGGTGTTCAGAAAGATGCAAAATACAGTCCCCCCTGGAAACCTCCATATACAATGGAAAATCCGGTTCGAAACGGTGCTCCCATTGTCTTTCAAAACCCAAAAAGTCCATATAGAATTCTTCTGCCTTTTCCACATCGAAAATACGTAGTATAGGGATTACCGCTTTCATTTCACTCATAGGGATTCCTCCTCCAATTTCATCTTTATAGCTGCAAAAGTCTCTAAATAAAAGTGGTCTTCATGCTGAACGAAATGTCCTTTGTTCACAGACTCTTTCCATTCTGCTCTTTCCCCGTTAGAAGCCATATTAAATCCTTCTGCCTCTACTTTATCTGTCGTTCCTTCCCATAGTCCAATCATATCATCCAACCTCACTTTTACCATCCCTGAAACTTCTTCAGGTTGCAAAAAGAAATCCTCCATTTCATACTTCCTGACTAGTAAAAATACATGTGCCAATTCACGGTCTATCAGTTCCTGATGAACGTTAGTGTATGGAATCACACCCAAAGGCATGAGATCTCCCATGGTTACATCGATTCCTATCTCTTCCTTCACTTCCCTGATCCCAGCCTCCACTGTCTCTGTAGCCAAAATATGTCCAGCCGCTGTTATATCCAGTAGATTCGGATAGTCCTTCTTTTGTTTGCTTCTGAGCTGGAAGTAGATGTATTCTCCCCCCTCTTCCCTGCTGACAAGCCAGAAATGAAACGTCTCATGCCAATAGCCTTTTTTATGTACCTCTTCTCTGGTCTCTACACCTACACAATTTCCACTTTCATCAAACACCCTTAGTTTTTCCGACTCCATCCTCCATGCCTCCGTTGCTGTCCTTTTCTTTATGCATCGAGCAGGTAAACCTGCTCGACCTATGAAATGATCACCTTTAAAAACTTCCTTTTCCCTACCTGTATGATAAAGTCCTTCTCGAAGCCTACAAGAAGATCAACCTCCATCACCTTTTCGCCATTGATTCTTATTCCACCATTCTGTATCATGCGGCGAGCCTCACTTTTAGAGCTTTGCAATTCCAATTGGACTAGCAGATCTATTATTGGTATTGACTTCTTGCCTTTCCATGTGATCTCAGGTATATCTTCCGGTATGGCTCCGCGTTGGAAAACAGTCTTAAAATGCTCTTCAGCAAAATTTGCCGCTTCTTCATTATGGTACATTCGCACAATAACTTTTCCAAGATGCATCTTCGCATCCCTTGGATGTAAGTCTCCTTTTTCCAGCTTCTCGGCTAATTCAGTCTTCTCTTCTTGCGACAGATCTGTTATCAGATTGAAGTACTTCAATGTTAACTCGTCAGGAATGCTCATGATTTTCCCGAACATCTCGTTAGGCTCTTCATCAACACCGATGTAATTATTCTTGGACTTAGACATTTTCTCCACTCCATCCAAGCCTTCCAATAAAGGCAGCATGATGACAACCTGCTTTTCTTTATCGAAATGGTCCTGAAGGTGTCTGCCCATCAGCACATTGAAATGCTGGTCCGTTCCGCCAAGCTCCACATCACTTTCCAGTTCAACAGAATCATAGCCTTGCATCAGCGGGTAGAAAAACTCATGAAGGGAAATCGGCTTTCCTGCCGCCAATCTTTCCGAAAAGTCATTTCTCTCCAACAATCGAGCAACTGTAATACTTGCAGATAAGTTTATCGTGTCCTCTAGGCCTAATTTGGAGAGCCAGCTTGAATTGTAGTATAGCTCCACTTTCTCCATATCCAGTACCTTGCTGAATTGTTCAAAGTATGTTTTTGCATTGTGCTTCACTTCTTCGTTGGTCAATTGCTTCCTTGCAGTCGATTTGCCGGTAGGGTCGCCGATCTTCCCCGTGAAATCGCCAATGATCAACTGAATGATGTGGCCATTCTCCTGAAACTGTTTCAGCTTATTCAGCACAACCGTATGTCCCAAATGTACGTCTGGAGCGGATGGGTCCAAACCGAGCTTGATTTTAAGCGGACGCCCTGTCATAAGTGACTTTCCGATTTTCTCTTTCATTTCATGTGCCGGTATAATTTCCGATACCCCATTTTGGTATATCGTGAATTGCCTCTCCATTTCTATTTGTTGCTCTTTCGACAGCTTATTTATCACAGTCCCCATCAACAATTCCTCCACCTATATAAAATAAAAAAACCACGCCCCTAAGAAAGGGACGTGGTTTACGCGGTACCACCCTTTGTTGAAGATTTCTCTTCCACTCAAACGAATAACGGTTCGGCCGTCTTCTGCTACTCTTAAGTTCACAAAAGAAGTTCAAGGAGGTAATTCGCCATTATCTTTGTACTGATTTTCACCTACCATCAGCTCTCTCTAACAGGGAGATAATACACTACTGGATTCCTATCAAAACTTATTGTTTAATTTTTATTTATTCTAATGGATATTCCAGATAAATACAACAAGAAATGAAGATTTTTTGATTATATCATCTATTTATCTTTGATTCGATTAATCTATCGAATTAATGTATAATTTGATTATATAGTCGAATTAATTTAAAATAATTGCATAAACTAGTAGAACGTATTGTTGGATGACGGAGGAGGACAGCTTATGAAAAGCCCGGTATCGGTGTTTATGATGGATGTAACGGATTCCAGCAGAAATTGGAAAGAAGTTTCCTCCTATTTGGAAGCGGTGGAAGCTTACATAAAACTTTGGACAAAAGGATTGCCGAATGTCCATGTCAAGCACCGTCTCGGTGATGAAATTGTCTGTATTTTTGACCATTATGCCACTGCTTATACAGTCGCATTTTATATAGGTCAAATCTGGAAGTTTACAAATCAGCCACCCTACTTCGGCATGTCTTTTGGGAATGTGGATGAAGATATTTCCGATATTGATATAGATAAGTGGAATCACCCTCTGATGAAACATGCCAGAATGGCAAATGAGAAAATCAAGCAGTCCACTAATCGGTCACCTATCCTTCTTTTTCCTGATTCGGATGCAATGTCCATCGCATCTGTGGAGATGAGCAACCTGCTGCTTGAATATCAAGGGAAACTAGTGGCTGAGCAAACGAAGCTTCAGCGTCTCATTTCGGGACTTTTTTCCGTATTGGATGAACAGAAAACGATAGCAAACCTATTAGGAAAGTCCCCTTCTACCATCTCAAGCCACTACAAGAAAGGAAATTGTGAGATAATACTTAAAACCTTGAATACCATACAAAACACCTTGAACAACCTGGAGGAGACACAATCCGGGACCTATCCTAGTAATATCACGAAAGAGCTGCAAAACACAATAAAGAATCATTTGAAACAGAACCTGGATATCATTACGAATTAGTTAGGAGCGGAACTATGATTGTTCTTAGCCTCATACTTGCACACCTTATAGCGGATTTTTACCTTCAGACGGAAAAGATGGTGAACGATAAAAAGAAGTTCCTGAAACTCCATCTATTCCATCACACGCTAGTCACCATCGTGACACTGTGCATCCTATATTATTTGCAGAATTTTTCAAATTTCATCGTGACCGTACTTTCTCCTACCTTATCAATCGTTATTTTCCATGCGCTGATTGATTTGGCCAAAATGCACCTGCAGGAAAAAGTAACTTTTATGAAGCAAAAAAATGGCTGGAATCTTGCCTTATTCGTAGCAGATCAAGTATTACACCTGTTTACTATTTTAGCAGTTTGCTATTTCTTCCTTGAGGTGAACCTTTATCACTTGTTTGATACTATTTTAGTAAACTTGCATTTGAAAGATGGAATGATTGTCGACAAATCATTGATAGACAGCATTCTTTTTATCATTATCATGTTTATTTTAATTACGTCGGTCACAGGTCACTTTATTAAGATTCTGCTTGGTTCCTTGACACGGCATCTCTCTCTCTTCGAAGGGAAATATACACTTCGTGATGTAGAAATAAGCGCCACAAGTCAAAAAAGATTATCCGAGGAGTATACATATATGGTAATGAAGCATCAGGACCTATCTCGGGGAAAAGTGATCGGCTATCTCGAGCGGTTGCTTGTAGTGGCACTCATCCTGATGGGCTCCTTCTCTGCGGTCGGATTTATCGTTGCCGCCAAATCCTTGACCCGTTTCAAGCAGATGGATGATCGTGACTGGGCGGAGTACTTTCTTCTTGGGACCTTGACCTCCTTCCTGTTTGCAATTGTATATGGGATTATTCTGAAAGTGGTATTTTGGTAGAGTTTTGATAGCTGTAAATCTACCGTATCTACCTAAGAGGATGGGTATAAAAAACGTTTCTAATTTTCTCCCATCCCTATCAAATTGCAAAAAAGATAAAAAAGTCCATTCTCCCTTTGAAAGGGGGATGGACTTTGTGTTATTTATTCTTTTTTAAAGTCGATAGTGCTTCTTACGGTATTTATAGGACGAACAAAACCTTCTATTTGTTCTCTTTTCGCTTCAAGGAAGGGAGGGAGAGACAATTTTTCTCCAAGTGTTTCATAAGGCTCATCACCCATGAATCCTGGACCGTCTGTCGCAAATTCAAATAATATTTGAGGTGCTACTCGAGCATATAAGGATTCAAAGAAATAACGGTTCACATGACCGGAAGTATGGAATCCAAAACTCTTCAGCCTTTGGTCCCACTCCTCGATAACAGAACGGTCCTCCACCCTGAATGCTACGTGGTGAACTGTACCATAGCCTTGCATTGCCTGAGGAAGATCCTTGTTATGTTCCACAATTATCTGAGCACCATTTCCACCCTCGCCAACTTCAAAAAGGTAGGTGGATCCTCTGTGTGATACTTGTTTAAAAAGTAACGCCTTTTCTAACACTTCTTTAAAGAAATCGAAGTTAGCCACTCTTATTGTTATAGGACCTAAACCTGTGATTGCATGCTCTAAAGGTACCGGCCCTTTTTGCCATGGAGTTCCTGAAGCGACACCTTTATTCTTTTCATCTGAAATCAATTGATATTGCTGATCGTCAAAGTCAACAAAATTCAGCACCTTTTTTCCGAACTGCTCTTCTACGCCTGAATGCTTCACCTTCAAGCGATCAAATCTATTTAACCAATAGTCGAGGGACGCATCTGTTGGTACTCGAAACGCAGTCCGGTATATTTCATTCGTACCATGAGAGCCTTTTTGTATTCCCGGGAAGTCAAAGAAAGTCATATCTGTCCCAGGACTCCCTTTATCATCGGCGAAAAAAAGATGATATGTCTGGATGTCATCCTGGTTTACAGTTTTCTTAACGAGTCTCATCCCTAATACATAAGTGAAAAATTCATAGTTCTTTTCAGCACTGCTCGTAATGGCAGTAACGTGGTGAATGCCTTTTAAACCATTCATTTATATTACCTCCTGTTTTGAGAATAATCTTTGCGAGTGAAAAAAATATATCTTGAATTCGAGATAAATATATCAAACCTATAAAATAAAGTCAAACTGATTACCTGAAAAACTCATGTAAGTTTAAAAAAGTCCAATTTCCCACAAGGAGAAATTGGACTAAGCAGATTGACAATATTTTATATTACAATTCAAACTCCCATTCATCCTTCAACAATAGATAAAGGACAAGCAATAAATTCTCTAGCTCCTCGTAGCCTGTTTCCCCAACCGTCATTCCGAGCTTTGGGGCTACAATTTCAGCAACCTGTCTGGTCAAAAGTATCCTCTCCTCAACAGAAAGCTGAAGGAAACGGTTTATATAGGTTTTCAAAAGCTTCCAATCTTTTTCGTTGAATCGTTTTAAATCGTATTCATTCAACAGTAGATTCTCGCGGGATAGTCCCCGGTTATGGATTTCTTTTTCAATTGCAGTCATTTTCTTTTTCTTCTTCCGTCTTTCGTGGACTACAATGGTACCTGCCACCAGGTCTCCAAGACGTTTATGCTTGGTGTGGAAGAAAATCATCAACATGCCTACCAGATAGTTCATCGGCAGGCTATCAATGATACGCAAGAGGTTGCGTATCAGGCTCGATAGAAGGGTAATGCTGTGACCATTTTCCTGGATTACTCGAATTCCCAGCATCTTCTTGCCTAGCGTACTTCCCCCTGAAAAATACTCAAATGCGAAGAAATAACCCCATCTGATGATGAAAATTAAAATGATTGCCGCCGCAACAAGGTAGGAAGGCATATTAGCGGAAAAGAAATCCATGAAAGTTCCATTGATCATGAATAACAATCCTATGATGATGAGAATATTGACGATCAACAGGATAATCTGATCAATGATAAACGCGGCTGCGCGGCTTCCAAGACCTGCAGATTGGAATTGTAAAGATACATATTCTGGTGTTTTTATGTCCACTTGCTCAGCGTTCAAAGGTATTACCTCATTTCATGGATAAATTTTACCAATAGTGTTTCTATTTATCTATAATATTACTATAATAAAGGTTAATAACAATAAATGACAAGAAGGTGTAAACCTGTATGAATGTAAAACAATTCGTGAATCAGCATCGAGATGCATGGAAAGAACTCGAAGAAATCGTGACAGAACTACATAAGAGTAAAAATATCACTGGAACAAGAATCAGCAAATTTCATCGTCTTTACCGAAAAGCAGCACAGCATCTTTCCTATAGTCAAACCTATTTTCCTAATGAAGAAGTTACGCAGTATTTGAATGGCCTTGTCTCCAAATCTCATAACCTGCTATATAAGGATCAGGTTTCGAGCTGGAAACAGACACGTCAATTCTTTGGAGTGAAATTTGTTGGCCTGCTGATTGAACAATGGAAATTCGTCATCATCGCTATGGCGCTTTTCACAATCGGTTTTCTTGGAAGCTATGCGGCTGTGGCAAATGATGAGCTTCTACTATACTCGGTGCTGCCTGCCGGAATGGCCAACAGCTTCGATCCGGAACAGCTTGGTGCAAATGAGGGTCACGTGGATGCACCCCTAATGTCAGCGTCCATCATGACAAACAATATTCAGGTAGCTTTCCTTGCTTTTGCCGGAGGAATTACATTTGGTCTTCTTACCGTGTATGTATTGATCTATAATGGGATTATTGTTGGTGCCATTGCAGCCTTATTCTGGCACTATGATAAAACCTATGAGTTCTGGGCATACATCGTACCTCATGGAATGATTGAACTTACCGCCATTTTCATTGCAGGTGGAGCAGGCCTTCTGATGGGCTACAGGCTATTTGTACCTGGTCCTTATTCAAGAGGCTACCAGTTGAAAGAAAACGCAAAACGGTCTGTTCAGCTTTTACTTGGAACGATTCCATTGTTCATCATTGCAGGTGTAATTGAAGGATTCATCACACCTGCCGCCATTTCGTTTGAAGCGAAATACTTTGTAGCTGTCCTTACTGTTATCGGGTTAATCCTCTATATCGGTATTGCGAAAATGAAACTTCAAAAGCAGGAGCAACTGCTACAATAATCCTCTATTGATCATATCAATATAATAGGATACAGCAGTTGTTGCCAGCTTTTCTTCCTGGGCCTCCACCATTAGGAGGCCTTGTTTTTCCCATTTTGCTTTTCCATCCTTCTTGATAAGTATCTGCTGCTGTGCGATACTTTTTACCATGGTTTGCTGTGCATTTACAGGTGCCTCTTTGCCTCTACTCACCAGCATGTCGTCCTCCACTCCAATCATCAGGAACAAGTGCCTTTGTCTCAATCTTTTCAGATATACCAATGCACTTTCTTCATGAAGAAAAGTCTGAATATCACTGAATAACAGTATGAGACTGCGCTTTTTCTGTACAAGCTGAAGATAATTTAAAATCTCCCCATAATTGGATTCGGCAGCGTCCACTTCCAGATTATAGATACCTTGAAGAATGGTTTGAAGATGAGACATACCTTTAGCTGGTGGAATATAAACTTTCACCTTTTTGGAGAATGCAAGAACTGCTACATAATCACCCTTTTGTAATGCAGCAGCGGTCACGGTCAGGGCAGCCTCGATGGATTTTTCCAATCGGTTTCCACTTTTCAGTTCAGCTCCCATCATTCTTCCGCAATCAATCAATATGGTGATATGTTTTCCATGCTCCGGTTCATATTCATTTGTCATAACTTCTTGCAACTTAGCGGTCTGACGCCAGTTGATTTTTCGTGGGTCATCCCCTACCACATAGGAGCGGATCTTTGAAAATTCCCCTACTCCACTTTTATATTTTCTGATTTTTATGCCTTCGTAGTTTAAGAATTTTTGGGCATCCTCCAAAAATTGTTTGGTTTGGGTCATGTCCGGTATCACCTTGATGCTCTCCTGTAAAAAAATGGAGATTTGTTTTTCCCATAGCCCCAATGAACTTCGGTAACGGATGTACATTTTATTAACCTGATAATCGCCACGGACCGGTGCTTTTGTCCGATAATCAAACTTTACCGAAGTCTCTTTATCTACTTTTCCTGATAATGGAAATGGCCTTTCGAATGATTGTGGCAGACCGTCTATGATTCTAACATTCACATCATAGGAGGATGCGTTCTGAATCGTGATTGGTACCTCATAATTGATGCCCCTCTCCATTTCAGTCGGACATGAGCGTTTCACCAGAAGCTGATTCTTATTGGGGGAAAAGATCAAATCTACCAAGCTGAACAGAAGTACCAAGATATTGGCAAGTAGGACAAATGACCATGGCAAATTCCATATTGTCGCTGTTAGAAGGATTCCTGTAAGAATGGCGAATACTATAAGTAATCGATTGGTTGGAACAATCCCCTTATCTCGGAACAGGAATCGACCCCACAAGCTCTTCAATGATCTGGTCAACAGTAGATCCCTCCAATTCCGTATGTGGAGATAATTGGATACGGTGGCGCAAAGCAGGCTTTGTTACAATCTTAACGTCATCAGGCGTAACGTAATCCCGGCCACTTAAATATGCAAAGGATTGTGCTGCCTTCGCGATGGAGATTCCGGCCCGAGTACTTGCCCCAAAACGGATGGAGTCTGCTTCCCTTGTTTTCCTTACTATCTTCATAATATAATGAAGCACACTTTCGCTGACTGTTATCATTTCAATTTCTCTTCTGATGGATAAAAAGGTTTCCATATCTAAAACTGGCTGAACGTTACCGGCGTCATAGTTTTTTTCAATCACTTGCTTTAATACATTCGTCTCCTCTTCCAAGGTTGGGAAATTAACATGCAATTTAAATAGGAAGCGGTCCTGTTGTGCTTCCGGTAATGGATATGTACCTTCAAATTCAATCGGATTCTGTGTTGCAACAACAAAAAATACATCGAAAAGAGGGTATGTATCCCCCTGGATGGTTACCTGCTTCTCTTCCATTGCTTCAAGTAAGGCTGCCTGCGTCTTGGCAGGGGTACGATTAATTTCATCTGCTAAAAGAATGTTTGTGAAGATCGGACCCTTCAGCGTCTGAAAGGAACCTTCTTTCATATTGTAGATGGTACTTCCTGTAATATCACTTGGCAGTAGGTCCGGGGTAAACTGGATACGTGCAAACGTTCCGCCCAGTAGGCTGGCAAGCGATCGTACCATTTGCGTCTTCCCGGTTCCGGGTACTCCCTCCAACAGCACGTGTCCACCTGCAAGAACAGAAGAAAGCAAGAGTTTAAGATTTAAAGATTGTCCCAAGATTCGTTGTTCATATTTTTCAAGTAAGGATGCTAATTCAGGTTTCATCCTTCCTCCACCTCTTTCCTAAGTTGATCCAATTTTTTTGACCAGAACATATATTCCTGTTTGGTTATCTTCTCTTTTGCTAATATATTTGTTAAATCATGTAAAAATGTTTTCACACTCTTTGGATCGATTGTTTTAGATTTTCGTTCAAGCTGGTCGGCACGTTGCAGCCAGTCTTTACTTGATGGAATGCCCCATTTTTCTTGAAATGCAAATTTGAGGTAGTCCGCCTGGATGGCAAGGGAATCCTGATATCTCTTCCCTTTTATATGCCAGGCTGCAAGAGCCTGCAAATTTTCATCACTGAAACGGACAGTTTCCTCTCTGGACACGAGGATAGGACCGAATCTCTTCCCACGATTCCATAATAAGAGAATGGTCCATAACACTCCTTGAATGATGATTATAATAAACCATTGAGGATATGTGGTCGCGAAAGTGGAACCACTGTTCTCACCATGTATATACTCGTCAATTAACAGCATATTCAGTTCTTGATTTTCCTTCTGCAGTAAGTACAACAGAAGTTCCAAATGCCCTTCTTTCAAAATTGCATCATTCGTAATCCATCCCGGTGTATTGGAAACAACGAGAGAACCCTGTCCAAAAGTCCGTTTCAATGCAATCGTTCCCTGTTCATCATTCAGTAGAATTTCATCTGTTTCTTCCGCCTCTATTCGAACTGGTGAAAAGTTTTGAGCACGATATTCCTTAGAGTCTTCCTTGAAAATCTGCCCTTCTGATGAAGGGAATTCAGTATAAATGGTGTTAAGACCGAACATCGAGTCCGGGTTGTTCATAAGAAGCAGAATGGTATTACCCTGATCCATAAATGCAATATACTCTTCCATGACTTCCTGGTTTGGGACGGAATAGGGCTCCACCATCAAAAGCAGCTGATTTTCCAAGCCGGAAAGCTTGCTTGGCGGTTCCTCCCACCTTTGAATTCCTCCAATTTCCTTTTGTGCATATGTATAAAAAGCTTTGATACCTGTAGGTGAAGGGGAATGGGAGTCATAGGGCAAATAGGTTTTGGCCCCTTTTGAAAGGATAAAGTAACTGCAAAGCAAAAATAGAATTAATATTGCGGCAAACCAAATCCATCCGCGGTTTTTTGATAGTACTTGTAGCAATTCTACCTTCCTCCTCCTTCCATTTTGGCCGTTTTCGCATAAATTGTTGTTTTTGACGTATTCAAAGTCAACACGTTATATTACTAGTCCTCGTGCTCTTTTCAGTGTAGTAGAGTCTTTATCACTTTGAATAATATGGAGAGAAATGCTGTAAAAAATCCAAGTGCCTATTTTTTACGGGCGTATAGCAACAAACTTTAAGAAAAGAGCCTTCATTTTAGACATCCTCATTTTCTCCTTCCAACCATTTCAAAGCCTTATCCCGGTAAAGGCTGTACTCTTCTTTTTGAATCTGCTGCTTTCCGTAGGTTGCTCGATCAAAAAGTAGGGCAAAGTTGAAAAATAAATCTGCGCTATCTTTTTTTGCGGATCGGAGCTCTTCGTAATACTCCCAGTTGGTTTTCCAGATTTTCGCTTCCAACCAGCTTTTTTCATGGAAATAGAGTAGAAGTGCGAGAAATAGATGGCGTGTAGATAAGCTGAAATCACTTAATTCCTCTTGTTTCAATGCATGTTTGAGATGTTGCTGATAACTCCATTCCAATTCATTTGGAGATTGAAATGGCTGCTGTTTACCTATGGTCCTTCTCTGACGATATCTTACAGCGAAAAAGATGAATATAATCGCTAATATAGCGATCGCAACCGAAATAATCACGATAAGAATATTACCAGCAACAGAACTTGTCGCCTCCAATGATGGAAAGAACTTGGCCAGCATATCCGCCAGCCAAGCCTTTACGTCATCCCATAAAACTTGCAATGTATTTCTTTTATCCTCGTAATATACCTGATACTCGTTCCTGCTGAGTATCTCCTTTAACTCTTCTCTTGCCTTTTCTTCCTTCATCAATACATCATCACCTGTCTTTCACTAGGACAAATGTTATTGCCCGACATGGTAGTCGTTAATGAGATCTTTTAGGTCATCAGCATCGTGTCGACTTTTTAAATCCAAATACATGACAGCATAGCCGACTGACATGATGAGAGTAGTAAATAAAGTAGCTAAACTGACAATAAGACCTAGCAAGACGCTTCCACCAAGCAAAAGTGCGAATGAAAGTTCTATGGCAAATGTAATGGAGCTGATGATTAAAAAGAAGATTAGGTAAAGTCCCATGGACACCCATGTACGACCCTGGCTCAGCTTCCAGCTGCGACTTAAGCCCGGGGAATTTCTATCGATGACAACCGAACCGAAATAGAAGCTCCAGCGAGTGGAAAAATAGCCGACAAATAATGCTGATGCGATGGATAGTAGAATTGTCAGAATAACGCCGATTACCGGATCAATTGCAAAGAAAACGAGGCTCATTAGCACCACGGATAAAATAGTTCCGACTATCAATCCAAAAACAATGATACCGTATAGAATACTGCTTCCGGTAATGGCCCAGAAACGGGAGAATCCTTTTTTAATCAATGTGCCAAAAGTAAACTCCTCGTTTTTCCGAACGTGGTCTACACCATATAGAATGGCAGCCTGTGCTACAGGATAAAGAAATAAACTAATCAATCCTACCAACATGACACCGATATCAGCAGCTAAATTGGAACTGAATGCAGGATCACTTGCTTCCAAGCCTGCAACCATCTGTTCCAACCATCCGTTACCCTCCCCCACTTCTCTGAAAAAGCTGGTGCCTGTTGCTAATTGAACAAGAGCCTGTATCAGGTAGACAGGACCTAAAAGGATTAGTAATATTAAGAAAAAATCTTTGAAACGGGTTCTGCTAAGTCTAAACGTGACATCCAATATCTGCCCGAACCCTTTTGGTCTGTTTAATTCATTCATGCCTCATATCCCCCTAATATTTATATTCCATATGTTGTCATATCGACTATTTTACCATTAATCTAGCAAATTTCGAGAAATAATTTGCTTTTTCAATAGATAATTTAAGAAAAGTAAAATGGTTTTAGAACAAAAAATCTCTGCCATTGACAGAGATTCAGACTTTGGACAAACTCGAGGTTGTATACAGTATTTTTGTGTACCAGTATAATAAAGCCCGTTGATTTCCGTTCCAGGCACTGCGCTTATCCTTAGGCGGTCCGGGAGCCTCCTCGACGCTTACGCGTCTGTGGGGTCTCCCTTGTCCCTTCCTCCCGCAGGACAAGGAAGGCTGCGGCAGCGATACATCGCACGAAGAAAATGCTCGCATTTTCGAGGAGTCTCCGTGCCTTCCACTTCAATCAACTGAGTTTTCTAAATTTTTTGTGGGACTATAAGCACGTTTATTTTAAGATAGAGTTAGATATGATATTTAGCTTATTACTCCAGCTTCCGATATTTCCACTTCAGCTTCTACGTTAACCTGAATGGAAGGATAGAGCTCATCCCATTTTTCTTTCGACCAATTTCTTGAGCGATGCTTCACCTGAAATCCAATACCAAGCGGGTCAATTTTCAAACCTTGAAACTTTTTTATCATTTCCTCTCCTTTCTTTTCAATTTCCTCTTCCATACTCCGTTCAATTTGTTTTTTTACTTTCGAGGTAATGTCATCCCCTGAATATTCCTGGATGATTGCATTCGTTTTAATTTTGATTGTAATATCTGGACCATTCTCTATATTTTTTATTTCATATTTTCTCTTTGAATCAATATGAAAAACAGATGCAAATACCCCATCGTCACCTAACTTGACGCTCATGGAAGCATCTGAAGTGAACTTTTCAATCAAGAACATAAATATATAACCATCTTCCCCTTCGATCGATCCAACGAATTGATCTTCCTTGAAAAGAGCAACTCCCTGTATGTCAGCTTCTTTGTCGGTTAATTTCAAGTAAGGAAGAATAGGGTCCCTCCCTTCTTCCCTATAGGCCTTGGTAAAAAGATGCAAATTGGTTTTCGGGAGAATGCCACTCTCAATATTATGCTGAATCAATTTGGAAAGAAACATTCCATTATCTGTTTCTCCGTATTGAATCTTCAGGGAATTACCAAGGTCTCCTTCTACTACAGCAAGGAACATTTTAGCTCCAGTGGCAGGATCCCTTCTGAACGTATCGATGATGTCAAAAATTCCTTTTTCAGCAAGCTCTTTACTGTATAATGCTACTTCAATCTTCCCGCTTACAAACGGTTTGGGAGACTTTCTATTTAATTTGTCTCTAATGATTTTACTAAGCTTCGAGGAAGAGGTGTACGTTTTGTTTTCCACTGTTAAATCAGGCTTATATACGGGAAATACAGCGGTAGCGAAAATGGTATCCTCATCCTCACCCAATTCAAATCCAGCAGCACTCGCCAATTGGACATCATCCAATATTTTTTGATTTAGGCAGCCTGATAATATTAAAGTGAAAGTAAAAAGCCAAAAGCACAAATACTTTTTCAACTTTTCTTCCTCCTTACCTTGGACACAACAAGGTATAGTAGAAATAGTAAAGGCACAAAGCCAAATTCAGAATAAAGGCCGACTTTGCTGGTCCAGCTACCTAGCATGGCAACTTGCTCCCTTTTCTGAAAAAAAGTACTGAGGATAATCATCAACAATACAAATCCGAACAATGTATACTTTTGATTAACTCCCAGTATCTTTTTCAGGCCCCTTGTTGACGCCCAAAATAATAAACAAACATTTGGTAGAATGATGAGCGCCCAGGATGTGATACCAATGTACTCAAAGCGCTCCACCACTGGCATTTCAACTATTTTCCATAAGGTTAATGTTGCCCAGATCTGTTTTACCAGTTGCTCTTCACTAAAATAACTTAATGAAATAATTGTGATAAGAAGATAGGTTAAAAGGGTTAATAATGCTCCCATCTGAGCCCATTTATGGGACGTTTTTGCCTCCTTTATGAAAGGATAGTACATCAAAAGGGTGGAAAAACCTAGATAACTAAGTGTCATCTCCTTGGAAGCCAGTAACATATCCTTTATACTGTGGTTCCAAATAGGGAAAACAGAAATGATTTGGGTATATGGAATGGGAAAAAGAAAGGTGAAAATCAAGTATGCCGGTATCACCACCCCAAGAAAACAGATTCCCGCTACTGTTCTAAAGCCCCCTAGGATTGTGTACACGATGAGAACCCCAAGAAGAATAGACAACAATACGTTATTTACTTCTGGAAACATCCAAACATGTATGACTTCAAAATAGGAATAGAGAACAGTAAATCCAACACTTAGGAAATAGAACATCCAAATAAGACTAAAAAAACTACCAAGCCATTTTCCAAATACAAATTTATTTATGTCGATAAGATCCATTTCAGCACGGTTTAATAACTGGAAGATGATCCAGATGACAATATGAACAGCGATTCCTGCAGTGATAACAGCTATCCAAGAATCATTTCCTGCTGTAGAAACCAGGCTTTGCTGGAATCCCAAAATCCCGACACCAATTTGAACGGAGTGTACGAGAAAAAACACAAAATATGGAGATACTTGAAAAACTTCAGGGATTCCTTTTTTCATTTGCCATCTTCCTATCAGTAATACTCATCAATATCTTTCAGCTTCTTTTTCTTGTTTTTCTTATTATCAAATCTGACCGTATCTTCCGACTGAACCTCAATAGGTCGCTTGGATTGTAGAGAAAAAGGTAATCGGATGATTGCATCTCTCATGTCTGCAAGACGCAAAGGATTTATAGGTTCCAAGAAAGGCCTCCCTAAAGAAGTCAATCGAAGTAAATGAATAAGCAAAAAACAAAAGCATAATGTAACTCCTAATAAGCCTAAAAAGTGAGCTGAAATGAGAAATGGAAACCGGATCAATCTTATCGTATTACCCATTTGGTAGACGGGCGTGGTAAAAGATGCCAATGCAGAGAGTGCCACGATAATAAGTAAAACGTTACTTGTCAGCCCAGCCTCCACAGATGCAGTTCCAATTACAATCCCACCTACGATACCGATTGTTTGACCGACTTTTGTCGGTAGTCTTGCCCCTGCCTCTCTTAACAACTCTATTGCCAGTTCCAGAATGATTGCTTCTAGTATGGGAGGCAGTGGTATCGCATTTCTCGACGTGACCAAGGTACTTACGAGATCTTTTGGAATCAATTCATAGTGATAGGTCAATACGGCTACATAGATAGGTGTCACTAATATGGAGAAAATGACAGCAAAAAGACGAACGACACGGAAAAAGGATGCGATGATCCAATTAAGAAAATAGTCTTCAAATGCAGAAAAGAACTCAAAGAGCGTCGTAGGACCAATCAGCCCATGTGGCGCACCGTCCACAAGAATGACAATTTTCCCCTCAGCCAATACAGATGCAACCCGGTCTGGCCGTTCTGTGTCAATAAATTGTGGGAATGGAGAGTTGTTATTATCTTGGATTAATTGAGTGATGTAGGAGCTGTCATTAATTTGATCGAATGAGATATCCTCTATTCTTTGAATGACCGTGTGTATATTTTCACTATTTGCAACATCCTCCAAGTATAAAACTGCTACTCTAGTTTTGGATAACTTGCCAACAGTAAATTCTTTCACTTCCAGCTCTGGTACAGGCAGCCTTTTTCGAACCAGGTTTAAATTTACATCCAATGATTCCACAAAAGATTCTTTTGGCCCTACAACGCTGAATTCCACTTCCGGTAGGGAAACTTGCCGTCCCTTATTAGCTATAGCCGGTAATAATGCTACAGTGGTTGTTTCATGTGATAAACGAATGCCAACGTAGCCGTACAGGAGCATTTCTTGAACTTCATCCCAATCGTCCGTCATCTTAATGTCATCAATAGGTATAGTCAAAGGCAGGTCTTCCATCTTTTCTACTTCGTATTTATGAAAATATGGAAGTATCTCCTTTTGAATGATATCCTTATCAACCAAAGAGCTGTAATAATAGAGATGAAATGGTGTTTTACATTGCTCATAGAACGAATCTACAAAGTCGTCGGATTTCTTGAAGAGTTCTAGTAATTGATCAAAAGTTTTGGTCTCCTCCACCGCCTCAATAGGTTTAGGTTCTGGAGGATCATGATTGATCAGTTTTTTTATAGGTCTTTTTTTCATTACATTCACCTATTTATTCTTTAGTATGCATAGGATATTTTTGTTATTATTCCAGTAAATTGGATAATAATTCACTTGTGAGTTAGAAAATGGTGTTTATTTCCTAAAATGCAAAAAGTCCAGCAATTATCGAATGCTGGACTCAGACTGATGACGAGAGGGTAATTCGAGGTTGGTTACAGTTTTTTGTTTGTCTGTATAATAAAGCCCGTTGATTTCCGTTCCAGGCACTGCGCTTATCCTTAGGCGGTCCGGGAGCCTCCTCCCGCAGGAGTCTCCGTGCCTTCCACTTCAATCAACTGAGTTTTCTAAACTTTTTGTGGAACGATAACCACATGTATTTTAAAAGTAGCTTTGTTCTATAAAAAATGTTTCGATAAGCGGATAATCAATCTGGGAATGAAAACAATGATGTTCCAGAGGATGGATAAGATTATCGAATCCCTAATTTCCTCAAATAACCATCGTACAAAACTTTTTTGTTTTATTCTTTTTTTCTGCAATATCCAAACCACCAAATCTTTTAATTTCAATGAAGTACTATGTAAGCATATTTTATTCTTTCTAGAGCATCTTTAATATTCCGCTAGTTCCTTATCTGTTATGTATAGATGTAGTTATTTTATAAATTAATAAAAAGCCCCCTTCATAACGAAGAGGACTTCCCATTACTTATAAAATACTTTTTCTACATTATATTTTGCTTCCAGCTCATTGATGATGAAGGTTTCATAAATCTCGCGCTCCATCGCATCTTCCACGATGCAGACGTCGATTCGGTATACTTCATCACGGTGGTTCTTTATTGGAGATACGTTATCTTCCAAATGCTTCTTTACGCGCTGACGAAGCTTTCTTGCCTTTCCGACAAAAAGCAGTTCATCATTGATATTAAAGAACATGAAAATCCCGGCTTTATCTCTTGGGATCTGATGCAGGTCAATAAACCCGGAGACAGGTGTGATGATAGGTTCGTCATTTCTTCTTATTTGTTGGCGTTCCGTAATGGACACGCTCGGTTTAGGTATGCTGATATTAATCACGTTTAGTCACGTCCTCTTTTCTTGTAGAGCTAAATGGTACCACATCTCATGTGGAAAAGCTATGAGTTGTTTGAGTGTTACAGCAATGCTCCACCAACATTATAATTCATGGGTTCAAGAACGGTCGGCTGACCAAGGGCGAGTCTTGCCAACTCAGCTCCCATAAAAGGTCCACTGGTCAATCCTGAAGCACCCATCCCATTTGCCACAAGGATCCCCTCATACGAAGGGAGGGCTCCAATAACTGGCAGGAAACCTGGAGTGAAAGGTCGAAAGCCAACTCGTGTTTCAATATGGGTGCCATTCTCCAATCCAGGCGCCACATCAAGTGCTTTTCCTAGTATTTCATGTATTCCGCCTGCTGTTACACGAGTGTCAAAGCCAGTATTATCTTCGTGAGTGGCTCCTATCACTACCCGGCCGTTTTCAAAGGCAAGGATGTATTGATTTGTAGGAGGCATTACTACCGGCCATTTTGCAGTATCTTCTTCTTCAAGTTCCAAGTGGACAATTTGTGCTTTTTGGGGAACCACTGCAAATTGAACTCCAAGCGGTTCAATCGTCTTTTTGGACCAGGCACCTCCTGTATCAATTACCATGTCTGCATCATAAAACTGATTCTCATTGACTGTTACCCCTATTACTGTCTTTTCTCTGTGTACAATTTCAGAATCTCCGTTCATTACTTTTACGCCAAGCTTTCTGGAAGCATTTAGCAAGGCGTCTCTTAAAGCCCGACCGTTCACTCTTGCCCCACCACTTACAAAAACTGCCCCATACCCTTCTGCTAAAGGAGGGAAAAGCCTTTTTGCTTCTAAATGTGAAAGAATGGAGATTTCCCCTATCTCAGGTGCGTCCTCTCGTCTTTTTTTGGCTCTTTCCGCCATTTTTTCAAGCTTTTCTATTTCTTTATGTAAACTGATTGCCCCAACCCGGCTATAGCCCGTCTCGGTTTCCCCATCAGCTTGAAGCATTTCGATGAGTGTTGGATAGTATCGTGCTCCGTTCTTAACTAGTTCATACCATGCTTTATTTCTCCTCTGTGAAATCCACGGACAGATGATTCCTGCTGCTGCGTCGGTTGCCTGTCCCTTATCAAAGCGGTCGATGAGGGTGACAGCCGCTCCAGCTTTCACCAGGTGATAGGCTGTCGAGGCACCAAGGACACCTCCGCCAATAACAACGAACTTTTGCATAATTAACACCTTTTCCTTTGCATTTGTATACAAAAGCTATTATGCCTCAATTAATGCTTAATTCCTAGTAAAGCCTTCCTGGATCCAATAATTCTTGAATATCTGTTTGAAAAAAAAGAGACGACCATTTTCATTTTTAATGGTTGTCTCGCTTTTTTATTATTCTGTAATTGAGATAATCGGTGGTTTATTCAAGTATTTCATAAGATTTTGCACATCATGTTGTACTGCCTGCCCCTCAGGAGAACCCAGTGATTGTAAAACAGAATCCACGCTATCAAATTCAAGTTCTGCTATGACATATAAATGAAGATCGGTATTCATGGACTGTACGACTTTATGGATTGATGCTCCTTTAAGTCCCTGCATTTTTTGTACCAATGGAATATGTTCGGATTGATAGTAAGTATTAAATCCCTCCTCATCATGAGGCTTTTCATAGATTACAATCAATTTTGCCATCGTGTCCCCTCCCTGTTTTTTACTATTTATATTTCTTCTGTAAAATACTAGGAAATTCTTACTATATCCTTATTTATTCTTAAAAAAACAAGCCCCGCTAGAATAGGCGGAGGCTTGGTGAAGAAATTTATGTTTTTAATCGGTATGTCCGAAATTTATATTCTTTCCATAGAATATTTCATCCATTTCATTTGTCAGTTTTTCAGTAATTTCATACCTCTCATCATCATTCAGCGATTCTTTGGAAAATCCGAAAAGATAATTATTCAGGTCAAAATCCTTTAGTCGGCACTTAGTGTGAAAGATGTTTTCCTGATAGATATTCACATCAATCATATCATAGAGACTTTTCACATCTTCTGGTATGTAGTTTTGTATCGAATTTATATCATGATCGATGAATAGCTTATTACCGTTGATATCCCTTGTAAACCCACGGACACGGTAATCCATCGTCATGATGTCCGTTTCAAAAGAATGGATGAGATAATTCAGAGCTTTCAAAGGAGAAATCTCTCCACATGTGGAAACATCAATATCAGCGCGGAATGTACTTATTCCTTCTACTGGGTGGTACTCCGGATAGGTATGAACGGTTATATGGCTTTTGTCCAACTGAACTACAACATTATCAGGTAACGGTCCGGGAGATTCTTCATAGGATTCATTCGGCACTTCCACCACAGGACCTTCTGAAACAAGTACAGTCACACTCGCTCCCTGAGGCACATAATCCTGTTTGGCTACATTAAGCACATGGGCTCCAATCAGGTCGGCAACTGTAGTCAGTATCTTTGTCAAACGATCGGCATTATATTGCTCATCGATATAATCAATATAGGCCTCACGCTCTTCCTTTGTTTTCGTATAGCAGATATCATACATGTTGAAACTGAGCGATTTAGTGAGGTTATTGAATTCATGAAGCGTGATTCTCTGCTCTGGAGTGATTTTCAAAGTTACTTCCCCCTTTTTCCTAAGCACTAAATGTGGTAGTGCTTTTATTATTTTTATAGTACCCCTTCCACCTAGGAAAAAAACAATTAGTCCATGGCAAGAAAATCAGATATCTCATCTTTTCGTTCGATAAAGGCCTTTCTACCTGCTTCTATTAACTCATTCATGAAGGTAATGTCGTCAAAAGGCACCTCCCCACCGAGTTCTTTGTTAATGCGGAGATAATTCCCGCCAAGCAGCTGCTTACACTGATAGGTAACGGATTCAGATGACAACTGCAAAGCAAGGTCCAATAGTTTAGGTGTCACCTTCATGGATGGAATATGAAAAGGAAGCCATTGTTTTACGCCCCAGTATTTGTTGTCAGATATAGTAAAATCAATTTTCTGAAGGCCAGTACCAATTGATAATATGTTAATTTCCTTTAGACCGAGTTTAAAGTACCCCAAGGCCTCTGTAATACAAACCATCGATGGATTATTTGCCCAAAGCCCACCGTCGATTGATAAATAGTGATTGCCGATATTGTTTGGTGGAAAGTAGACGGGTGCGGAACAGGAAGATAAAACTGCGTCCCAAAGCTTGATCGTTAGGTCCTTCGAATCTTTATTTCCATAATTGGATCTATGAACAAAAGGTCTTCCATGAGTAACATCAACTGCAGGTATCAATAATGGGGTAGATATGTCAGCCAATGTTCGTTCACCGAAAGCCTGAGTTAAAAATTTTCTAAGATATTTATCGCTGTAGATGCTCTTAAAAAGCCCCACTTTGGCTTGCCTGATAAATATCTTCTCACCAGAATTTATATAGCTCTCCAGTACTTTTTTCATTTCCATTTTTAAGCATACTGAAGCTGCAATGACAGATCCTGTGCTTGTACCTGCAACGACATCAAAGAGTTCCGAAATCGGCTTGTTATACTGATCTTCGATAGCCTGTAATATAGCGATGGCGAAAACACCCCTTATGCCTCCTCCATCTATGCAAAGTATTTTCATTATTTTCACCTTGTTTTTTGTCTTACTAGTTATCTTTTCCTCAACGAAGATACTTATGTGGGATGAATTTGGTCACTGATCTAACTTTGGTGAAGAAGAGAATATTCAGTGCCATGATAAAGACGTAAAAGAAAAAGGAATAGAGTGAGGTCCAATTCTTGAATTGAAAAAGATTGAATTGTAAGGATATCAGTTCCAAAGTAGTAAGGATCATTCCCCAGCATAGAGTGTAGATAAGCCAATTCGGTTGATATTTCGAGTAAAAGTAGATTGCAATGACAATAGGCGGTGGGTATACCAATGTCTGCAGGATTACATCAAAAATTTCTGCTGCATGGGCGTAGTCGATTGTATCGTACATATCCAGAGGTGGTTCTGCAAAAAGAGATTCGAGTGTTGTAGTAAGAAAAAGGTTGAACAAATAAACAGAGAAAACCTCCAATGCCGACAATTGCCTCTCTCTTTTCAGCAAGTAGTAAAGTAAACTGAGTACGAATATGGTGATAACAATGGTATATATTTCATTCTTATCAAACTGCTTCGGTAAAATTGGATCCATGATGTTTGAATACAGATTATTCATGTCTGCATCCTTTCTCTCATTAACAGTCGGTTGATATACTTCTTAATGACAAAGGTAATAAATACGACGATCAAAGCGAATACAATATCGATTACCGGATACCAATTTTTACTATTTCGTTCCAGAATGCCCATGGATAGATAGTATCTTTCACTAGCTACAATAAATGCGACCCATCCAATAATACTGAATGATTTAGATAATTCGTTTTTTGATAGTGACAAGTATAATATCCCTATTAACAAAGCAGGTAAAATGACACCGAAATGCAGCTTTACAGAGATTTTAGCCCATAGACTATCCGCGATACTAATCCGGTCATATGGAGAAAATAATTTATAAAAGGTATTTTGACAAAGGTAGGATGTAAGAAGAAATAATAATACGAGTTCAAAGGCAGAAAACCTTCTTCTGTAGAGGTGAAAAAATAACAATATGAGGATGGAAACGGCAAAAGTGATGGAAAAAGCTAATATCATGAGCGTAACTCCTAAGTTATGACATTTCACTTTTAGTATAACTAAGGAGTTACGATTCATACTTTCCTGGCAAATCACTTTCTATTAAAGGTGAGACCTACAAGTACATCAGCGTATGCTTCCAAATGATTGATTGATGAAATATCATGTTCAAACAAGGGAATATGGATAATTTCCTGCTTTTGGAATTTGTGTGTTATCTGCTGCAGATATTGCGCCTCATTATCCCGCCGGTTCTTCATGAAATCACCGTCTGCATGGGAAGGAATGACTTTGTTGACAATGATTGTTGATACAAGGATATCGTTTTTCTCCAAAACAGCTATGGCTTTTTCTGTTTCAATGATGGGCAGCCGCTCTGCGTTGAGAACAAATGTATATTCCGTGATGGCTGAATCAAGCAGTACATCCCGGACTTTTGCAAATTTCTGTTTCCTTGTCTGCAATTTCTCAAATATGGGATCCTCAATTGGCTCACCATCATTAAGCAATTGAGTGTAATTGTCCTGGACCTTTCTTCTTTTTTCCAACAGTCCGCTTATCCATACATTCATCAGTTCAGGCAACGTCAACAATCGAATGGTATGCCCTGTTGGCGCTGTGTCAAAGATGATATGGTCGTAGTTAATTAATTCATCGAGTATGATTGAGGTGATTTTATCAAAAAGGGCCGCCTCATCTGCACCGGGTGATGCGCTGGCCAAATCAATCTGACGGTATACCTCATTAAGCATAGTGGCTTTTACTAGTCCTTTAATATTGTCTTTCACTTCAGATATGTATCGTTTTGATTCAGTCTGTGGGTTAATTTCAAGGAGGGACAGATGGTCGTTTATCCTCAAAATAGAATCTTTCGGACATACATGAAAGATATCACCTACATTATGAGCCGGGTCAGTTGAAACCAGTAACACCTTTTTATGTTCATTAGACAATTTAAGCGCAATGGCAGAAGCGGTTGTTGATTTTCCCACACCACCCTTCCCTCCAACAAACATTATTTTCTTATGTGTACTCTGCATAATTCTCCTCCTAGCAGCATCGAATTCCGTTCAATGGAGACTTTTCCATCCCCATCCGTAAATGCCAATCATGAAATCGTTCAATGACAAAAGGATAAAGCTCAAGTGTAAAGTAAAACGCAGGGTTTGGAAGGCCAAGCATTTCGGAAAAACATAATAGAGTGAATAGATCTTCTTCATCACGCAGTTCCCTTGCTATTTCCGTACGATGGGGCTGCTGCAATATTTCATCATAGGTAGAAGCCACTTTTTTTAACAGCTCAAGAATTTCCAAATAAAAGCTCCTTTCTGAAATGAAAATGAGGATGATCCATAAAAACGATCATCCTCTTATTCTTTTTACATGGATGGATCGATTGGTGGTGTCTGCTCTTTATTTATAAATGCCTTGAAGGCTTCGAGAATGATCCAGAATACAAATGCCAGGATAATTCCGCCAAGAATGAACAAGAGCATATTAGCATCAGGTTCTCCGAGACCTGACCATTGGAAAACTACTTGTTTAATCATCGCCCACAAGGTCATCACGAAGATGAAAACCATTGGTACGAAGGTGAAGAAGAAATTTCGTCCCTGCCTTTTTAGCCATATGGATATCAGAAGTAAGCTTATTCCTGCCAACAGTTGATTACTTGTTCCGAATAAAGGCCATAACAGGTAACCACCTGATCCAAAGCCATTCGGCCCCTTGGGAAGAAGTACAAGTGCAGCGCTCGACACTACAGCTACGGAGGTAGCAACATGCATATTTGTTAGTGGTTTAAAGTTGTATTCACTTCCAATTTCAGCGATGATATATCGCATCAATCTAAGAGAAGTATCCAAGCTTGTTGCAGCAAAACTTACTACGATGACAGTAACAATCGTCCGTGCAATGTCTGCTGGGATGAATATTCCTGTAGCAAGTTGGGAGGCTCCATTAATGAAGTTCCCCATTCCACCCAAGCTAGCAGCACCGAAATCGGAATAGGCTGCTCTGAAGTCTGCCGCGTTTGCAAACAAGGTAGCTACAGCGATGATGGAAATTAAGGCTAAGATCCCTTCCCCCACTGACCCGAGATAACCAACAAATCTTGCATCAGCCTCTTTGTCCAACTGTTTGGACGTTGTACCGGAAGCAACCAATCCATGGAATCCGGATATGGCTCCACAAGCAATAGTTATAAAGAGCAGGGGAAACCAAGAAACATCACTTACCTCATTTGTCATAGGTGCCGTCAACTCTGGACGTAAAAATACCAAGCCTGCATAAAGCATGATTAACCCTACGACTAATTGGTGTGAGTTAATGTAATCACGCGGCTGTAAAAGCTTCCAGACGGGTAATGTGGAAGCGAAATAGCAATAAATAAGAAGAATGATAATCCATACAAAGAAAGACATGGATACTGCGTCCAGACCAAACATGACAGTGTTGTCCGCTCCACCGAAATAGCTTACTAGATCAATCTGTAAGGCTGGTACTTTACTCGTCAATATAGCTGTACCATACATAATTGCTAATGCAATGATAGACGGAATAAGCATTTTCGCTTTTCTTTTATACACGGCATAACCTATCCAAATTGCAATAGGAATTTCGATAAAGATTGGCAGAACAGATGCCGGAAATTTTATAAAAAGATTGGAAATGACCCATGCAAATACTGCATTTACCATTAACACAAGAATCAAGATGATAAATAGAAACAGCATTTTCGCACGCTTTCCAATGAGACGATCAGTAATAGTCCCGATTGATTGTCCTTTGTTGCGAACCGATAGGACAAGTGTACCAAAGTCATGAACTCCTGCAGCAAATACAGTGCCAAGGACTACCCATAGGAACGCAGGTCCCCATCCCCAGTACACGGCAATGGCAGGTCCAAGAATCGGTGAAGCTCCTGCCACCGAGGAAAAATGATGTCCCCACAGAACCACTTTCTTTGTCGGGACAAAGTCCACACCATCCTCATATCGATGGGCAGGTGTAACATAATTTGGATCCAAGCGATAAATCTTTTCTGCGATGAACTTAGAATAATAACGGTAACCCACAGCAAACACAAAAACACCAATAATCGCCAACCATATGGAATTCACCCATATCCCCCCCTAAATATGTATACAAGAGAATCGTAACTAATCTATGAAAGCGTTGTCAATAATAATTTCAGAAAATTCTTAATAAATAGGAACTGTACTTAAGATTAGGTACTATTTTCAGGAATATAATTCTTAATTGAGAATTTTCTCGGAAGTTTGGAGAAATTCATATTCTACTAAAATTTATTTGGATAAACCATATTTATAGGCAATAAGGTTTATACTACAGGAAGCTATACTAAGAAAACTCTCTTATGAAAATGATAGAATAGTCCTTTTTTTCATATTGTTAATTCTATATAAAGAACTTATAATATGATAGATTCATGAAAAAATTTACTTTTAAGGAGGACTATGGTTGAAGATTAATCGTTTTTCTTTATTGTTTGCTATTTTGCTAGTATTTAATGCTTTTGCTTCCAGCACTGTGTTTGCGGAGGGCGATGCGGAAGAACCACCAACGATTGTTGCGTTGGGTGATTCCATTCCTTATGGATATAACTTAACTGGTGATAACTCTGTTCCCTCAAGTTTAGCTTTTCCAAATTTAATTGCAGGTGGATCTCCAAACGTCCTTAATCTGAGTAGTCCAGGTATTACTTCTGATATACTATTAGCAAATATGAATGAAGAAATGCTCTTGGCTATTAGAGCTTCAGATTTAATAACTTTAAACATTGGTAGTAATGATTTACTTAAGGCTATAGATTATAAGACTCTACTTAAATCTGGTGTACCAATTGATGACACTAAGAAAGCGGAGTTATTACCAAAAGTTACAAAGGCTGCGCAGGACCTTACTGTAAATCTACAGGGAATTATTACAAAAATCAGACAAGAGTCAAATGCTCCTATATTTCTATACAATATCTACAATCCGTTTGGACCAAGTGATGATCAGTTTGCTGGTTCTGTACATAGTTTAGGAAATCTGATTGCAAATAATGTAAATCAATCTGTAATCAATCCATTCTATGCTGTTCCTGGGACATATATCATCGACGCTTATAGTGTATTTGATCAAAATCAAGCAAGCCTCGTCATTCCCGGTGACATTCACCCTAATCAGGTTGGTCACGAAGTTCTAGCTGGTTTAGCTGACCAACAATTGGCTATTCTCTATCCAGAAGAAGAGGTCCCGTCCTTGGAAGTGGCAGTATTTGTTTCTGATGAAGAAGAAACAGAAGGACCAATTGAAGTCTTTATCGAAACAAACAAAAATGACTCGGTTACTGCACTCAAGTGGCTGAAGGGATCTGGTTTGACAGAGGAAAATTTCATCAGTGAAGGCAATGAAATCAGTATGGAAACCTTCTCTTTTACAGTCACCGAAAATGGAACCTACACCGTCTATGTAGAATCCTATGAAGAATTTGTTCTATTGGAGTTCACCATTGATAATATCAAATCTCCACCAGTCGAAGAGGAGGAACCGCCGGTAGAGGAAGAGGAGCCCCCTGTGGAAGAAGTAGAACCACCGGTTGAAGAAGAAAAGCCTCCTGTAAAAGAAGAACCTAAAGAAGAAAAACCACCAGTTAAAGAAGAAACGAAAAAGCCGTCAAATGGTAATAAGCTTCCGAATACAGCTACAAACTCTTATAACTCTCTAGTGATGGGGTCAGGGATGCTTGTGGTAGGTTTTTCTGTAATGGTGACTTCGAGAGTCAGAAGTCGAAAAGTGAATAAATAAAGCAGTAGCCCCCAATTGAAATCAAATGGGGGCTTTTATCGTTATTATGATTATTCACTTTTTCTCAAATCAGGCTTTCACTGCTGAAGACTCATATAGCTCCAATGCTTCCTTGACATTGTAATTTTTCTTGACAATTGCATGAATAGCCTTAATCATTGCTTCCGGTTGCTGGGATTGCCAGATGTTCCGACCCATATCCACTCCCGCTGCCCCTTGGCACATGGCATTGTAGGTAATTTCCAACGCTTCTTTTATCGTATCGAACTTCGGTCCTCCTGCAATGACTATCGGCACAGGACATTTACTTGTCACCTTTTCAAAATCCTCACAATAATAGGTTTTTACAATATCGGCTCCCATTTCCGCCGTCACTCTGGAGGCAAGTGCCAAAAACCTGGTATCCCTTTTTTCAAGCTCTTTCCCCACTGCCGTTATTCCCAGGACAGGAAGACCGAAATCATGCGCTTCACTTACAACGTGGGCGAGATTGGTTATCGTTTGTGTTTCGTATTTCGACCCCACAAAAACGGAAACTCCTACACCCACAACATTGTGGCGGATTGCCTCTTTCATGGACGTGACGATGGTTTCGTTGGACAGATCATTCAACACCGTAGGTCCACCTGATACTCTGAGTACCATCGGCTTTTCTGTATCTTCGGGTATGCATGCAGCAAGAGTGCCTCTGGTTAAGTATAAGGAATCTGTATATGTTAGAAGGTTCTTGACGGTTTCCCCCGGCTTTTCGAGACCGGATATCGGCCCCAGAAAATATCCATGATCTATAGCAAGCATAACTGCCCTTCCATTTGGAAGTATTTTATTTAGTCGGTTCTTAAATCCCCATGTCATAGAACTTCACTCCTTCTTATATCTATATTTGTGGTTTATCGATGACAACTGAGTCATTCTTTCCTATATGCGGTGACTTGATGAAGACAGCTTTAAAAAGTTCTCTGGACTGATTGATCAGATAATGGGAGTCGCCGGGTCTGCATTGAATCATATCTCCCGGTTTCGCTTCCACCCTTTCACTATTAATATAGAAATCAATCTTCCCTTCTAAAATGTAGAAGACCTCCTCGCACTCAGTATGATAATGGTTGGGGAAATCCTGACCAGGCTTCAGTACGACAACTCCGACATCCACATTCGGGCCCTTTGTCAAATATTTGGGGCCGTTATCACCAAAACGGTACTCAAAATCATTTTCATTCACCTTCTTCATGTCTCTCCCTCCTTTCGCTCGTCTCTATAATCCTGGTGCCTTCCACATATGTGATGTTAATCCCCTATCAGCAAGATTCAGCTGTGCTTCATACACCCTCCGCCAATTCTCATAGATTTTTGCATATTCCTGATGATTGACCATTCTTGGCTGGAAGGTACTCTCCCAAACGACAACTTGATCTACTGCATCCTTGATAGATGAATAGATTCCTGCTCCGATAGCTGCATATAATGCGGTACCCAGTGCAGCGGCTTCTTTTATGACAGGCACTTTTACCGGGACACCAAGAACATCGGCAAGAGTCTGGCTCCACAATTTCCCCTTGGAAGCTCCTCCTGCAAATATTACTTCTTCCGGATAGTGACCGGTTACCTCTTCAATTAGCTTTAAGTTTCCTAGTGTGATAAGTGCTGCGTTTTCCTGGAGTGATTTGAACATTTCCATCTTTCCGGTCTTTTGAGGATCGATGCTGAGGTTAATAAAGGACGGTGCTGCATGGCGCCAGGATATATAATTCATGACATCGGAGAATATAGGAATAATCCCGTTAGATCCAGCAGGTACAAGTTTGGCTTTCTCTTCCAATATTTCATAGGCATCCCTGCCGGTTATTTTTGCCTCTTCCACTTCCTTCTCGCAAAAGGCATCCCGGAACCAACGCATAACAAGCCCTGGGAAGAATGCAATAGCTTCCAATTGCCATTGTCCACCAACTGCATGACAATTTACTCTAAGCCTGCCTTCTGGATCAAAATAAGGTTTTTCCACGTTCACCTCTTGCTGCCAAAATGACCCGCCGGAGACGACCGTCTGGTTTGTCGTAATAGCACCAACACCCACTGAAGCCATCTGTGCATCGCCTCCACCTGAAACAACCAGTGTTTCCGGGCTTAATCCAGTCAGAGATGCTGCTTCCTTTGTGACTTTCCCAAGTACCGTTCCTGCTTCATGTACCTTTGGAAAGAAAGTATCCTTGATTCCACACCTTGTAGCAATTTGTTTTTGCCACTGTCTTTTCTCAAGATCAAAAATTCCACTCGTACAACCATTGGATGGATCCACTTGAAGGACGCCTGACAATTTATAGAGTATCCAATCGTTGATCATCGTTATAGATGTGGTTGCTTCGTAGATTTCGGGTTTATGCCTTTTTAACCATAACAGGCGCGGGATGGCACCAAGCGCAAAAGTCTGACCCGACTCGGCATACAATTCCATTTCCAACTTTTCATCCAATAATTTTAAGTCCGAAACCTCTTCTCCAGCTCTTGCATCCACATTTGCACATGCCCATATTTCCTGGCCGTTCCGGTCGTATAAGACAAACCCTTCCCTCATACTTGTCGCACTTAACGCTTTAATTTCTGATGGAAGGATATCTGTTTCCTGCAACACTTCCTTGACGCATTGAATGACCAGGTTCCAATTGTAAACGGTATCAAAGTTCATCGATCCAGGAACATCCTCTTCCAAAAGGTGTGTCCATTCCTTTTGCGACACACCTATTTGTTTTCCGTTACGATCAAATAAAACGGCTCTGATACTTCCTGTTCCTGCATCAAAGGCCAATACGTATTCCATGCTATACGTTCACCTCCATTTTCATTAATGCTCTTGCAGTCGTTTCATCTGTTACTAATGTATGAATATAGCCACCCTTTAAAGCTCCATAAATGGCATCAACCTTTTTTTCCCCTCCGGCAACTGCAAGGACATTATTCATTTCCTTCAATCTGTTAATATTCAATCCTATTAATCTTTTATGGTGTGGCAGTGCAATCACTTTTCCTTCCCGATCATAAAATTGTCCCAGTATGTCTCCGACTGCATGCTGCTGCTTGATAAAGGTAAGTTCATTCAGTGTCATTTTTTCTTCCTGGATGATGGTGGCGTCAGGAGATACCCCTCCTATCCCTACCAAAATGTACTTGGATAGGGTACCAAGCTCCAGGATTTCTTTGATGGAAGGCTCCGACAAGAAGCTTTCCGCCATCTCTTCCGATGAAGCAAGGAAAGGTGCCGGAATGATGGATATATGGTGGAATTTCTCCATTCCTCTATCGGTGGAGCTCCGATTATGGAGATAATAGTTGACCCCGCCTGTCAAAGTGACGACACATACATTCAAGCTGGGATCCAATGTCAGATAATCGATGGTACGTGAGACCGCTTTTCCCCAGCCGAGTCCTATCAGGTCATCAGGCTGAAGCTTGTGATGCAAATATTGTGAAGCTGCCCTTGAAAGACTATCACTCAAATCCTCCATGTTCGGTGGTGTCGGGATGATAAAGGCATTTGCCAATGAAAAAGCCTCTTTGAATTCATTCTCCATGCTTAAGCAATTCGTTCCCATTCCTCTGATATGGAACTGGACAACTCCCTCCAATCTGGCCCGCTCGAGTAGTCTTACCACCTTTGTACGCGAAATCTCCAAAGTTTTAGCAATTTCGTGTTGGGTCAAATTGTCCTTATAGTAATACCATGCAACTTTTATTAGAAGATTTTCGGTAAACTTATCCTGTATCATCTGCTGTACACTCCTCAACAAATGTGCGCCATGTAAACTAATGTTCGTGCTTTATGACCAATATATCCATCATGATTTTATAAAAGAACTGAAAAAAATCTTTCGTAAAAAATAATGAAGTTGCTGGAATAAATGATATATCTGCTGTGTAAATAAATAACAAGCATGCAAAGACAATTGAACAAATTATGAGTGCGGCTTTATTTGTTCAATTGAAAGCGCTTATATTCCATTTGAACCCCTATGAAGGTGGTGAAGGCAAAAATGACGAGCAAATCCGATACACTTCTAAAAGTGGAAGTAATAACTAAAAAATTTTCAGGAAATCAAGTACTAAGTGGAGTTTCTTTATCCTTGGATCATGGAGAGGTCCATGCCATTGTGGGTGGAAATGGAGCAGGAAAATCTACTTTGATGAAAATAATTACCGGTTTATATAAAGCGGATAGCGGCAGGATTATCGTGAAAGGAAACACGGTACAATTTTCGTCCACACATGAAGCACATCAACATGGAATATACCTTGTGCCACAGGAACCGCTCGTTTTTCCCAATATGACGGTTGAAGAGAACATACTCATAGGTATCCCTGGGGAAAAATCCAAATTGCAGAACAAAATCAAAGACCTTACTTCAAAGCTGGGATGGAAGCTGAGCCTTCACGAAACAGCTCTGTCTTTATCCATTGCGGAGAAACAGTTGGTGGAAATCATTCGGGGTCTTGTGAGGGAGGCGGATATATTAATTTTAGACGAACCTACCTCTACTCTTACCTTTGGTGAAATCGACTCCCTTTTTACCACGATCAATCAGTTGAAACAGGAAGGAATCGGCTTATTCTATATCACGCATCGTTTCAGTGAAATTTTTCGGATGGCAGATAAAATTTCCGTCTTGCGTGATGGTGTCATATCCGGTCAAGGTCTTGTTAAAGAATTTACGTATGAAAAGCTTTTAGCCAGTTTACTGCCAGAAAATTCGGGAAATGCATCGAATGCGAGCCATTTCGAAAAGTACGCGGAAGGACACAAAGCATCCAACATATTAGAGGTCACCAACTTGACTGGGCGAGGATTCGAAGAGATTTCCCTCTCCCTTTCACCTGGGGAAATATTAGGAGTTGCAGGAGTGGTTGGTGCTGGACGGACAGAGCTAGCAGAGGCCATTGCTGGAATATCTAAAATCTCAGGCGGTACAATCAATTTCAATAATGAAGAAATCAGCAACTTACCCATAAGGAAAAGGATTGATAAAGGCTTAATCTATGTACCTGAGGACAGGCATAAACATGGAATCTTCTCTCTTACTTCAATTCAAAACAATATATCCTCCACCATCCTTCATCGCCTCAGTAAATTTTTTTTGCCATATAAAACAGAAATCTCTCTTGCGTCGGATTATGTCTCAAAATTTCAAATAAAAGCTACTTCCATTTTTCAGCCTTTGGAAGATCTATCCGGTGGAAATCAGCAAAAGGTGGTGCTTTCAAGGTGTCTTGCTGCTGATCCCAAAGTAATTATATTCGATGAACCTACACGAGGAATTGATGCCAATGCCAGAAAAGACATCTACCATATTATTCATCTATTAAGTCAGCAGGGGTTGGCAGTTCTTCTCATTTCGTCTGACATCGAAGAAATTGTCAGCCTTAGCGATAGGGTCGTCATCCTCTATGAAGGTAAGCTTGTAAAGACCCTGCAAAAAGCAGAGCTATCACCTGATACTATCGCTGCATATGCATTTGGGGTAAATAGTGAGGTGATTCATAAATGACCCCTCTATTCTTGCGGTTACTCAAGGCCCGGGAGATCTCAATAGTCTTGCTATTGTTTGTTTACATTCTCTTTGTAAGCAGCATCAATACTGACCTTTTCTCCAGAGACTCTTTCTCCCTGTTAATAAAAGCAAGTGTCATTCTCCTTGTTTTGGCTGTTGGCCAGTCTTTTGTCCTGTTCACTTCTAATATAGATGTATCGGTAGGATCCACCATGGGATTGTCAGCGGCAGTATGCGGGGTTCTTTTAACTTCGGGTGTGGAACTTTGGATTGTTCTTCCTGTTGTTCTTTTCGTTGGCTGTCTGGTTGGATTGGTGAATGGCATCGGGGTATCTTATCTGAAGGTTCCTTCGATCATTATGACACTCGGGATGCTTGGTGTAATCAGAGGAATCATGCTGATTTATACCAAAGGCATGTGGATTGAAAATATCCCGAACTACTATAAAAAGTTGGCAAATCTAAAGCTAATGGGAATCAACCTTTCTGTCTGGATTGTCCTACTTCTGTTGGTGCTCGCGCATGTCTGGCTTACTAAATCTCGACTTGGCCGATTCTTCTTTGCGGTTGGAGATAATAAGGATGGTGCGAGTCTTGTAGGTATTCCAGTACAGAAAGTAACCGTTTTGGCATTCATTCTTTCAGGAATGTCTGCTGCCATAGCCGGTTTGATATTTGTTATGAACATCGGATTTGTTCCCAATCAAACCGGAACAGGCATAGAGCTGCAGGTTATAGCAGCTGCTGTTCTTGGTGGTGTCAGTTTAACCGGTGGATTAGGAACCGTCCTTGGTGCTGGGCTTGGTGCACTCTTTCTGACAACCATTACAAATTCTTTAATCTATTTAAAAATACCTGCATACTGGAACAATGCCATTTTTGGCTTATTGCTTTTATTGATTGTCATTGGCGACTCGAAATTTCAATCTATCATTAAAAGTCAGAGCTTAAAAAAACGGGAACATCATAAAAGATTAGCAGACAAATCCATAATCAATGGGGGTGGTGATTCTGAAAAAGAGCTTAATGATCTTACGTAAGTGGGAGGGCATTCTTCTCTTGCTCATAATAGTTGAATGTTTCTTGTTCGGAATGCTCTCTCCCGGTTTCCTGCAATTTAATAATCTTTTATATAGCATGAATGACTTTGCCTATATCGCGCTTGCTGCCATACCATTGACATTTGTCATAATTACTGGTGGCATCGACGTCTCTATCGGATCCATTATGGGTCTCACTTCCATCGTTCTTGGTGTCCTATGGATGAACGGAATCTCTATCTGGATTGCCCTCCTGCTGGCACTTCTCATTGCGGTAATTGCAGGCGGAATAAATGGAAGTTTAGTTGCTTTTTCCAATGTTCAGCCTTTGGTAGTAACATTAGGCGGCATGTTTTTGTTTTCAGGAGTAGGTCTGGTGATCTCTGGTGGATCTAGTGCCTCAGGTTATGAAGGCATCAGCGGTTTTCCTTCCTCCTTTGTGGATATCGCCAACGGTCAATTCCTGAACCTGCCGAATCCGATCTGGCTGATTGTTGGAAGTGTTATATTCTTCGGGATTCTACTCCATTACACACGTTATGGAAGAAACGTGTTCCTGGTGGGGATCAATATAAAAGCTTCACGGTACAGTGGCATTCCTATCAAGTGGACGGTCATGAGTACGTATATGCTATCCGGCCTTGGAGGTGGTATCGGAGGAATCATCTTAACATCCTATTTCAGTTCTGCCAGATCGGATCTTGGATCCGAAGCGGTGCTTCCGGTCATTACGGCGGTAGTTTTAGGAGGAACAAGCATTTTTGGTGGGAAGGGAAGTATTCTTGGGACAGCGATTGCCTGTATTTTCATCGGGATCATGCAATATGGTCTTCAGATGCTGGGACTATCCAGTTCTTACATCAGTGTCGTGATAGGGACTATCCTGATTCTTGCAGTAATATTAAAGTACTCCAATTGGCAATCTCTGTATCATCTATTCGAAAACTTCAGTAAAGATAAACAACTTCCAGATAAGAAATAAGGGGGATATCACATGTCACGAATTAAATTAGTCGGTATATTCATTATTATTCTAGTTTTAGGCAGCTTTCTGATGGCTTGTAATAAAGATGAGAAAAGCAAGGATGATGTCAAACTGGCGTTCATACCAAAACTTACAGGCGTGGGATTCTTCACATCCGGTGGTCAAGGCGCAAAAGAAATGGCGGATTCTTTGGAAGTGGAATTGAAATATGATGGTCCAAGTGAAGCGACGGTTGCAGGCCAGGTTCAATACATCAACAATTTCGTGAATCAGGGCTATGATGCCCTCATGATTTCCTCAGTATCTGTGGACGGTCTGAGCCAGGCATTAAAGCGTGCAAAGGATAAGGGCGTGAAAATCTTGACATGGGATTCCGATGTGAATCCGGAGGATCGCTCCTTCTACATCAACCAAGGAACACCGGAACAGTTGGCAGAATTGTTGATTAAAATGACATCTGACCAGATTGGTGATACGGGTAAAGTGGCGTTCTTCTATTCCAGCCCAACCGTTACCGACCAAAATCAATGGGTAACGAAAGCGAAGGAAATCATTGCAGCAGACTATCCTGGCTGGGAAATTGTGACCACCCAGTTTGGGGAAAATGATGCCCAAAAATCATTATCCGTTGGGGAAAGCATTCTTCAAACCTATCAGGATATAGATGCCATCATCTGTCCAGACGCAACCGCCCTGCCTGCCATGGCTCAGGCAGCAGAGAATCTTGGCAAGGACGGCGAAGTTGTGATCACAGGATTCTCTACACCGAATGTTATGAGAGACTATGTTAAACGGGACACGGTCAAGCAATTCGGTCTATGGGATGTAAAAAAGCAAGGTGCTTTAGCGGCATATGTGGCATATCTTATGACGGTTGAAGGTAAAGAGCTGAAGGTTGGAGATGAATTTGAAGTTCCGGATATCGGAAAAGTGAAAATTGAGCCGAACTCCATCCAGGGGTATGATTATGAAGCGGAAGATAGCGGAATCATTCTTCTTCCTGAGCGTGTGGTATTTACGAAGGATAATATCGATGATTATGATTTCTAAATAATAACATAAAAAGGACGGTTGGCGAATGGTATTCGCAGCCGTCCTTTTTACATTTGCTATAATCCTACTTTCTGCTAGGTTTTATGTCAAAGTTAATTGCAGTTTCACGCATGATAATCTTGAGGTAAAAGAATAAGAAAAAACAAAGAAGGAGACCTCTCATGACCAAAAATCAAATTGATATTATCAGTAGATTGAATACACAACAAAAAGAGGTTTCAAAAGGATGGATTGAATACTGGCAAGAATACTCCTTTTTCGATACCTGGCAATTTTGGATAAACCTATTATTTCTAGTCCTTCCTTTAATCATTCTTTGGTTCAAAATGGATCGAAGTAAGGCGTTTCATCTTGGTTTTTATGGTTTTGCGGTGCATATCATTTTCACCTATTTCGATACGGCACTGGTCAGGTATGGATTATTGACATATCCCTATCAGGCCATCCCCCTCGTTCCTGTCAATTTCGGCTTGGATGTTTCTTTGATTCCGGTGATTTTTATGCTTCTTTATCAATGGACTATGAAGTATAAAAAGAACTATTATCTTTATTCTCTTATGTTATCAGCATTTCTAGCCTTTGTTTTTAAGCCTATTCTCTTATTTTTAGATTTGATTATTTGGCATAAATGGGTAAACCCGTTTTATTTATTTCTGTTTTATATCGTAATATTTTGTCTTGCCAAATGGCTGACCAACCTTTTCCTCTCTTTTGAAAGGCAAAATGTAGATAAAAAAGGCTGGGACAAAACTAAAAAACGCTAACAAAAGACGAACAATATAGGTACCGGCTCTAAATACCGCTATTGATTTCCGTGCAAGACTTCGCTTTCCGCGGGTGACCCGTGAGCCTCCTCGGCTTCGCCTGCGGGGTCTCACATTGGCCACTTCTCCCGCAGGACAAGGAAGGCTTCGGCAGCGATACATCGCACGCAGAAAATGCTTGCATTTTCAAGGAGTCTTCGTCTTGCACTCCAATCAACCGTTGGTATAACCTAAAAACTCAACGAATACTTCGAAAAAAAGACCCGAACTAATTTGATTTTAAAATTCAAATTAGTTCGGGTTTTATTTAGACTAAAACACTTTTGTCCCAGCCTCTTTATTTTTCATTGCGGTTAGTTTTGAGGTTTTTATGCTTTCGGCGCATTTTTGAGAAATGGCAACGATCGCAAACTCCGTACTTAAAGTCATTAGAAAGCTTTTCTCCACAATTCCTGCATTGTTTGGTCAAAGTTTTTACGTCCGTTTTTAATCGTTCATGTACTTCATCGCTGAAGCTTTCGCGGACGCGCTCCCAATAGGTCGCTTCCGTCCTCCTATCCAGACGATATAAAAACAAAAGATGCAGCCCAACCGCCTTATAGGAAAGTTCTCCATCCTCCAGGCTTCCTTTTCTCATAAATGGCTCTGGCAGTTCCGTGCCATTTACGATTGCAAACATCGTTTCCTGCCACTGGTTCACCAATACCTGCTCTTTCGTTGAAAATGGGAGATGCAGAAATCCATAAAGGTCATTGACTGAAAGCCGGGCTTCAATTTCAGTATCTTTAATTGTTTCATATAAATACTGTTCTTCTGAAAGAGATGCTTTTTCGGTGCCTTCCGGACTTTCGAATTTCTCCCATAATTCAAAGAATGTGCCTAGCCTTCTGGAATATCTCTGAAATCTCTCCAAAACGGAACTTGTTGGAGCAATTGCAAAGGTGTGAACCTCTTGATCTTTTTTTTCAAGAAGCTGAGCCATTTCAGGAATATCATTCGTAAAAGCCACTTTCCCTATATTGTAGAGGCCTTTTCTTCCTGCCCTCCCTGCTATCTGTTTCACTTCCTGCGAAGTTAGACGCCTTCTTCTTATACCATCAAATTTATCATTTTGAAGAAATACAATTCTTCTGATTGGCAGGTTCAGTCCCATCCCGATTGCGTCTGTTGCAATGATGACGGTTGTATCCCCTTTTATGAAGTTTTGCATCTGCTTTTTCCTTGTCTCTGGCGGCATGCTCCCATATATCATACTGACGGAAAAACCTCTTTGCTGAAGCGAGGATGCTGTTTCCAATACTTTTTTTCTGGAAAAGCAAACAAGGGCATCTCCTTTCTTCGCATCAGACAGAGTGAAAATTCTGGACTCCACTTGCAGGGGAGTATCCCGACTATAACGGTGGACTTCCACATCAACCTCCCCCAGAAGCTGAAGAATCATGGCTTGCATATTATAGCTGCCAATGATGTGTACTTCCTTGGCATTGGCTTTTGTAATGGCCTTATACCAGGAAAACCCACGGTCCTTGTCTGCAATCATCTGAGCTTCATCAATTACTACCACTTCATAAAAATCCTTTTCGTGAAACATTTCAACCGTAGAAGAAATATGACTGGCTCCCGGTTCGATTTTTTCCTCTTCTCCTGTCTTCAGTGAACAGGGAATCCCGCCTGCATTCAGGACGTCATATACTTCGAGAGCCAAGAGACGGAGCGGAGCAAGATATAAACCACTTTCCGCTTCCTGCATTCTTTTAAGTGCCTGGTATGTTTTCCCTGTATTTGTTTCTCCGACGTGAAGAATATATCGAATATCCCTGTCTGCCGAAGGGATATATTCCCTGCCGAAAATATCGTCTAGCATTCGTTCTTCCTCTTGCTTTTTCCGCTCGATCTCCGCCAGTTCTGCTGCCTTTCTTTGCTCACGTTCCTGAACGTCCTCTTCATAAATTCTCTGATGGACTGACTTTTCGTAAGGAATAGGCACTAAAGCCAACAAATCAGAAACATATTCCTCCTGTACTTCTTCCATATAGCTATGAATGATTAAATGAAGGGCATTTGCCAACAATTTTCTGAGCTTTGACGGATTAACTCTCTCGCCCATTACATCTTCATATCTTTTTAAAATTTCTGTATCCAACTCTTTCAGGACCTTTTCAGGAATAACTCCGAACAGGAAATCCGTTATCCGCTTTTCATATTTAAAATAATACGTTTCATATTCGAAATAGCGTTCTCCGTAATGGTAGGTTTTGTGTACAGCTCCGGTCAGCTCTGTGAAAAAGGAAGCGACTGTGGAATAATCCTTCGGGTTGAAGGGTCCTGCCTCCAATAACAGCTCCTCGAGCTTATACGTATCAACCTCCTCAAACTTAATAGCTTCATGTAAATCGGTATCAAGTTTATCGGCAACAAAATTCCTTACAATCAGGTAGTATTCATGCTGGCTTTTTTCCACTATTTGATGGGCTTGGAGTTCCAAGGCATTGACAACCTCTTCCCGCTCAGACTGTGCCCGCTTTTCTTTGATCCTTTGTTCAAAATGGGTCCTTGCCTTCTTATATTGCTGTTCCCAAGCCAGAGAGTTTTCCTTTTCCAACCCTTTTACCCATTCCATGGCCGCAAAAGGCTGGTATTCACGCATTTCATTACGAAACAGCTGGTTAATAAGCTTTCTGTCTACCCCTTCCACCTCATAGCCTCGTTCACTTAGGAAAGCCTTTTTTTCTTTTCTGGCCACATCATTTGTCACTTTATTCAACCAAACATTTATCCATATTTGTTGAATATAATGGCTACGTTCTTCCAAATACTCCTGGAATGTCGGCAGCTCTTCTTTCGTTTCCAAAAATTGCTGAATGTCTTCCTGAATTTTATATTTTGTTTGATCTACAGCTATCGGATACAAGATATTTAATTGATTCATTGGAAGTCTCCTTTCTTGCCCAAGTATTTCAGAGACTGCATGTTAGTCTATGTCAAGTTCTTGGATGATATTTTCAATAGGTATGGCAAGTCCGAATCTTTGATTGTTCTTTGTTTTTTCTATACTTGCATAGACGACCCCAATCACCTCACCATCCTCATTTATCACGGGACTTCCACTATTGCCGGATTGAATGGGGGCATTCAAAAGTAGAACCGGTTTAGGAAGGCTACTTTGGTATAACCCTGCAGTCTCTCCTTCCATCACAATAAAAGAATGGGCAAGGGGATTGCCTATGATATAGATATGTTTGCCAATCTCTTCTTGATCAGTTGATTTATCTAAATCTAATGTTGGAAGGCTTTCACCTTCTATTTCCAGGAGGGCAAAATCATAATCCGGGTAGTCAGAGATAACTTTTGCTGAAAAAAGTTGGCCATCAGGGAAAGTAACCAAGATCGAATCCATCTCCTCAACAACATGAGAATTTGTAAGGATTTTTCCAGATGAGACAATGTTGAAACCTGTGCCTTTAATTCCATTCCCGTTTATCGAAACGACAGCCTTTTTCCATTCTTCTATCCTTTTATTATTTGATAATTCCTTTGATTTTAATAAAAATTGTATGGACGGGAGGTTAAATAGCTTCGGGAATATTCCCCAGACATTGACGGACAACACCAGGATAATGATTAGACTTATAAGTTTCATCAGTTTTTTCCTTTTCCTTGATGTTTCTTCTTTTCTTCTGATATCATCCTCATTCACCAAAAAATCTTCTAGAGGCGGTTCCTCATCATCCTGATTTCTTTCTATGTAATCTTCTTCTTCCTCTCTTTTCATCTGGTCACCCTCCTCCACGTTAAAGTGGCTAAGACTCAAACTATGCCAAATACAATATATTAACTATACACTTTTTTTGAAGTTAAATTAAGGAAAAACATTGTTGACAATTTATCCAACAGCGCATATAATTTATCTTGAAGTTATAAATCTTGAATTAAAGATAATTAAAACTGAGGGAAATTAGGAGGAATTATTAATGGCAAAAACAAATTGGAACGTAGACAAAGCACACAGTTCAGTGGATTTTTCTGTAAAACACATGATGTTCGCAACAGTCAAGGGGGCTTTTCAAGAATTTGACGCGACAATTGTGGCGGATCCTACTGATTTAACAACAGCGGATATAGAGTTTACGATAGATGTAGCGAGCATTGATACTCGCAACGGTGACCGCGACGCTCACTTGCGTTCTGCAGACTTCTTTGACGTTGAAAACCATCCGAAAATGACATTCAAATCAACAAACGTCGAAAAAACGGATGACAATGAATATAACATTACAGGTGATTTGACGCTTCGCGGTACAACAAAAGCAGAAACCTTTGCTGTTACTTTTGAAGGAACTGGATTAGATCCTTGGGGAAATGAAAAAGCAGGATTTGCTGTTTCAGGCAAACTCAAGCGCAGTGATTATGGTCTAACATGGAATGCACCACTAGAAGCTGGCGGCGTCCTTGTTGGTGACCAAATTAAAGTGGAACTTCAACTTCAAGCTGCTAAGGGCTAATTAATAGACAAGGGATAGAATAGGCTGCAAATTGCTGCCTATTCCATCCCTTTTTTTATATTATTACTCTTTTTCTAAAAGTGCTTTGATTTTTTTCAAATCTTTATTATTGGCTTTTCTCATCATAGTAGCCATAAAAGGTGCCAGGAGTTTTGAAAAACCTGAAGGTACTCCTCTATTACGCAAAGTCATTGTGGTTATATCTGTACCTTTTGTTTCCCATGTATAGGTTGTCTCCATAGGGAATGGACCCTCTGATGTTCTCATAACCAGCTTTTCTCCTCTAGTAAACTCTACTATTTCATAAATGTATGCAAGCTCCCTACCCAGAAATTTCGCTTTAAATGCTACCAAAGATCCTATTGTCAAGGGCTTTGGAGATTTCCACTCCACAGACTTAATATTGTCATACCATGTTGGAGCATTGTCTGGGTTGGATGCATAGTCAGCAACTTTATTCAATGGAGCATGAATATCAATATTAGTTATTACATCGACCATTAATGAATCCTCCTAATATCTCTTTACTATATGATGGCATAATAAAGAATGCTTGTCATTAATCGAATGATTCAATTCGTAATAAAGAAGTTAAAGTAGATGGAAAAGTAAAGTGAGGTATGTATTATTACAATTTAGTAGTTCACCCATCTAAAGCATACGAATGGGGTAGCTTAAAAAGAAATACTGGCGAATCTCTAACAGTTCAATCTTACACAAAACCCTTGGGACCTCCTATTGAAGTTCCCAAGGGCTCAAAAGTCTATATGCAAGATATCCAATTCTACGTCATATTTAATGGACCGCCGTTTACCAAACGGGACGTATGGTGGTGTGAGAGGTCGGGGGTTAGTCACCCCCTCCTACTCGATTATTCATATCAGATTGCCTTCAACATAATGGTTTCCGCATTCTCCAATTTCTCGATCATTTGTAACCATGCCTCTGGCTTATTTGGTAATACAGTATAGTAACGTTTTAGAAATGCCACAATTAAATCAGCTTCCAATGTTTCACTGTTTTCAGCCATAGTTAAGAAACACAGATCCAGTCCTTCGACAGCCTCTCCATCATTGTTCCATGAAGGATGAACGTAAGTGAAGTCCAACCGTCTATAGCCAAGGTGAGATAATACCTCCCTCCGTACATAAGGGTTCATGGATCTAACCCCACCAAATTCATAGGAGTCCACCTTGTAAGGGTCGTATATTTCCGCAAACATGCCACGGAGATCCTTTCCATTGTTTTTTGCTAATGCATGTAGGTCCTGCGTACGATTGTGGGCTAAAAATGACCCGATTCCAAGTCCGTCTTTCCCGATAATTGTAAAATCGGTCATAGCTACGTTGAAATCCTCATAATAACGGTATTCTGTAGCTCCAATTACTTGGTTATTTTCCACTGCGACAAATACTCGGATTCCAGGATCCTCCAGCGGTTCCTTCCATAGATCAAAATCCAATACCTCTTCACCAGGAAACACCTGCTGCATTAACTGATGCATCTGTTTAAATAAGGGATCTTCAATACTGGTTATTCTAACGTACTCCATTTTCTCTCTACTCCCAACACTCAAAATTATTTTTAAAAGGGTTTTTCCATTCCATTAATGCCCCATAATTGTGGGAATCTTCATCTTCAAGGTAGTTTTCTACAACCCTTACTGGTGAGCGGCCACAACGCAATAGGAAAGTAATGACAGGATCTTTTACTTCTCCCTTTATTACTGCATCCAGATATTGTTGTGCTGACATTTCATCAGCGTGTTTATGATAACCGGGCATTCTACCGCCACCTAGTAAGCGATCCACACCTAGTTGAATCACGACTTCATACATGGAAAGCATGAGCCATTTTCCAAGACCCAGTTTTCGATAGGCTGGACTGACACTGATATCTACAACATAAATGGTGTTTCCATCCGGATTATGGGTGCGGATATAGCCATTGTCTGTTATTTCTTCCCATGTATGATCAGGGCTGTCAGGGTCATAATCTACAAGTAGTCCTGTCATTGATCCTGCAATGTTACCATCTATTTCCACACATAATGCTCCTTCTGGAAACAAAGTGATATGATTACGAAGCTGTTCCTTGTTCCACCACAACTCAGATGGGAACGGTGGTGGAAAACTTTCCTGCTGGACGCGAATCAGATTGGAAAAGTCCTTCTCTTCGTAGTTTCGAATAATGGCCCTTACTGGTTTATCTTGATCAAAGACAAAAAACTCTTTTCGATACAACAATATCCCTCCTATAAAGATAAGGCTAAATTTTTCTTATTATTTTCCCAATCAGGATAAAGGTCGGTACGGCGGTCTCTCCAAGTGGTGACGGAGCCCTCTTCACGAACCTGGTAAAGAAGTTCCAAATCCAGGTCTGCAGTGACAATCATATCCTGATTGATTTCTCCCTCGACCAGTAATCCTTTAGGGGGAAATGGAATATCATTCGGTGTGATGACTGCAGCTTGGCCGTAATTTGCTCTCATGAAATCTACTGACGGGAGTGAACCTACTGTACCAGTTGTGACGACATATACCTGATTTTCGATGGTGCGTGCATGGCTGGAATAGCGAACTCGATGGAATCCATGCTGATCATCCGTACAGGATGGACAGAATATAATATCTGCACCTTTAGCCTTAGCCATTCGGACTATCTCAGGAAACTCTATGTCATAGCAGGTTAACATCGCAATGGTCCCTTTGTCTGTTTCGAACACCTCCAACCCTTCGCCAGGTGACATATTCCATTCTTTTACTTCAGTAGGTGTCATATGGAGTTTTGCTTGTTCTTCTACTCTTCCATCCGGATAAAATAGATGGGCTACATTGTAAAGTTTACTATTTTTTCTAACCACATGGGTACCACCAATGATATGAAGCTCATATTCTGTAGCCAAGTTAATAAATAGATTTCGATAGGATTCCGTAAAACCTGGCAGATCGTCAATGGTTAACGCAATTCCGCTTTCATCACCTATCGACATTAATTGTGTGGTGAAAAATTCAGGAAAAAGGACAAAATCAGCATTATATTCCTGAGCTGTCTTAACATAATGACGCACCTGATCTTCAAATTCCTGAAAAGATCTGATTGTCTTCAATTGATATTGAACCGCTGATACTCTTAATTTCATATCGCATCCCCTCTCTAGCATCATTTATATGATAAATTTCATTTTTTGTAGTAAGCTATGATGTTTCAAATGATATTATTAATTATTATTAATAAATTAACAAGTACGCACATTAAATATACATAGTGTTAAAAAGTATACTGATTGTGTAGTCGGCCATAACAGACATGGAATCTGGACAAAAAAACTATTGTTTCATATGCTATGATTACTAAATCGATTCATTTTTGAAACTCTTACGGTGACAGGAATCTGATGCGAGGATATAATATATTGGGTAAAAGTACAAACTTGTACTTACTATTTTGTTCAAAGGATTGTTACTAATTCATAAAGAACTTGAAAGATAATCAAAAGAGGTGGAAAAAATGAATATTGCAATAATACTTGTAATCTTCATTGGGGTTGCATCCCTGTTTGTCACACTTGCTTTGGCAGGGAAGAATGATGAAAACTACAGTGGATCAACCAAAGGAAACATATTTCGCTTAACATGGATATATGTAGGACTTGCAGTGGTGCTTTTAGGAGGAATTGCATTTATATAGGTATTAAGATGAGCAGGTAGATGTACTTGCTGCTTTTTTCTTTTTCACTTTGTTCGAGTATAAAAGCCCTCCCTATTGTCAAGCTTTGACTTTGGGGAGAGCTTTCTAATGAAACTAATAATTATTATTGTGAAACTCTAAGTGCTTCATAGAACCGTTTTGTCATTTCGACTGTATAGGTGCTTCCCCTCGGTTCCTTCGCTTCGACACCTTCTATCATCATGGCAGTAAGCATGGTAGGGTCCTGCTGGTCATAGGAGACAAACCATCCATTTTCCGTGCCGGTTGTTCCCTGTTCCATTTTTATTTCGGCGGTACCGGTTTTACCAGCCATTTCCCTGCCCGAAATATTTGCTTTCTGTGAGCTGCCTTCTGAGACAATCTTGCGAAGACTTGTTTGCAGTAGTTTCGCTTGTTCTTGTGATACTATATTCTCTTTCCAGACCTTTACCGGTTCTTCCTCCAATAATAGCGGCTGCATCATGTTACCGTTATTGATGACACCGCCATAGATGCTTGCAAGATGGACGATATTCAGTAGAAACTCCCCTTGGCCATAGGCGGTATCAGCCAGAAGAATTTCACGATCTAGCGCTCCGTAGTTGGAAATCTGGGATTTTACAGTTGGATAGGTGAATGGAAGAGCTTCACCCACTCCTAAATTCTCTAGGCCTTCCATGAATTTCTCGGGACCCATCTCAAGCCCTACTCTTGCAAAATAAATGTTATCAGAGAATTTCAAGGCACTTTCCAAATCTACATTTTTATCGTTCTCATGGTATCTGACGACTTTGTAATCTCCCCAGGATTCGTCCTTTTTCCATTCCTTCGAATTGATTTCGTATGCCAGGGTAGGGTCCAATGTACCGTTTGCCAATCCAATCACAGAAGTTAACAGTTTCATGGTGGAGCCTGGTGAATACGTGTAGGAAAAGCGATTTATTGTCGGTTGTTCAGGGTTGTTTTCAAGTGATTGCCTCTGTTCAGTAGTTAGACCCCATACATAATCATTGGGGTTGAATGTAGGCAAGCTGACAAGGCTTCTTACTTTACCCGTAGTTGGATCTAGTACAGTTGCAGTTCCTCTTTCTTCTTTTAACGTTTCAAAAAGTGTCTGCTGCATATTGCCGTTAATTGTCAATTGAATGGTCTCCCCGTTCTGAGAAGCTGTTTCCACAATATCAAGGGTACTTCCATCCTCTTTTTCCAAGTAGATTTTCTGCCCGTTCTGTGCTCTAAGACGATCTTCTAGCAATTGTTCAAGGCCCCGCTTCCCGACTTTGTCACCAGGTGCATAACCTTCAAGCGTTTCCAGATCTTCTGCAGTCACTTCCCCGATATAGCCGATCAAGTGCGCAGCCGCTTTACCATATGGGTAAATTCTTTCATTCACTCTTGTTACGGTTACACCTTCTATCTCATCCGCCTTCCTTACAACTTCCTCATCTTCAAGAAGGAATTTCTTTACTGGCATGTCGTAGTCTGGCTGAGCCCAGCTTAGGGTGTATAGTGATTTGATGTATGCTTCATCCATATTGATTATTCCGGCCAAAAGGGATAAAGATTTCTCTTCTTCAAATTGACCAGGAACTACGCCCACCTGGAACACTTCTCCATTAAGTGCCATTGGATTCCCTTCGCTATCAAGAATCTCCCCTCTTTCGGCAGTAGTGGAATCGATGCGAACCTTGTCTGTCAATTCGAGATCCGGCAATATAAAACTCAGGTCCCATTGAATGGTCCAAGTGTCCTCTTCCTCTTCCTTGATGACCTTTTCCATCACAAAATCCTTTTCATACTCGATCTTTCCAGCGAAGGTATCAAAGGAGAGCTTCCCAGGGATGGTAACGGAGTTTTCCTCCTCCCACGTTTGATCCTTATCCAGTACTTCTATGGTCAGATTATCAATCTCCAGATCTCCGTAAAGCTTCTCATACCTTTCCAAAAAAACGTCATAAGTGAAAGTCTCTTTAGTAGAAGCGGTTAAATATGTATCATACATTTTTTGATAATCAGCTTCTTTCCATGTAACTATGTATTCATCCAACACGTCATATGGGCTGACCTTTTTCTCCTCCTGGCATCCGCTTAGCAGTAACACAAAGAACAAGGCAAAAACTACTTTTTTCAAATCCTTTTCCTCCTCAGCTGTATCCCATAAACTTCTAATCTAGGAAAATATGTTATATTCTAAGGATACAGGAATTACCACTTTTGTTAAAGTCAAAAGAAAAAGCCTGGATAGAATCTAAGCTTTCATGTTCCAAGTATCAACTTTTTATTATGTTTCCTTCAGCAGGTATCGGATTTTCTTTTAGTGTCCGAGCAAAATGAACTAAATTGTAAGCCATCGTTTTCGCATGTTGCATTGTAAAGTCATTTTTATACCCTTCTGCTTCTATATATGAAGCACCAGGTCCTGCCTCACCAACCCAGTATGTATCTACATTTGGTGGGATGGTAAACCCGCAATGGGTAAGGCCGTAGAGTACAGAGCTTGCCGCATGTTTGGCACCATCCTCGTTTCCTGTCACAACCACACCAGCTACCTTATTGTAGTAAATACTTTGACCCTTTTCATTTGTCAAACTGCTTCCTCCGTAAATCCGTTTCATCGCCAGTGTTGTGATGCTGCTTTTTTCCCCTATCCAAAGAGGTGTACCAATCACTAGAATATCGGCTGCTTTGATTTTTTCTAGAATTAAAGGCCAGTCATCCCCTTCCCCCTCATCCTCGGATATTCCGAATTTAATATTGTAGTCAGCCAATCTTAATGTTTCGGACTGAACATTCTCCTTTTCAAAATGAGTGATTACTTCGTTCATCAAGCTTTCAGTGTTTGAAGTTTCCTCTCTCGTTTTAAGGCTCCCATTTAGAAACAGTGCTTTTAAAGTCATAGCCATCCTCCAATTCTTATCGTTTATCTATTTATCTACCCTATTTAATAGATTAATAACAAAAAAAGGGATACCCCTATGCCTGTTGATTTTAGGCAAGGGGGTATCCCTTTAGAAATTATAGTTCTTTATCATTAATCCCATCCAAGTAAACCTCTATTTCCTGGATGACGGAATTAACACAACCATCTTCAAACGGTGAAATTAATTTTGCTTCTTTTACAAGGTCTGTAAAGGATTTGCTGCCACCTTGCTTGCATAGATGCAAATAATCTTCCCACGCCGCCGCATGGTCTTCCTGTGCTTTTTTCCAGAACTGTAACGCACATATTTGAGCCAACGTATAGTCGATATAGTAGAAAGGAGATCGATAGATATGACCTTGCTGGTGCCAGAACCCTCCCTCTTCCAAGAATTCATTTCCGTCATAGTCAATATGAGGAAGGTACTTTTTCTCGATTTCACGCCAAGCTTTATTGCGTTCCTTAGGAGTTGCTTCCGGATTGGCATATACATAGTGCTGAAATTCATCCACAGCCACTCCGTAAGGAATAAAAAGAACGGCCTCACTTAGATGAGAAAACTTATACTTGTCGGTATCCTCTTCGAAGAAAAGATTCATCCATGGCCATGCAAAAAACTCCATGCTCATCGAGTGGATTTCACAAGCTTCCAATGTCGGGAACCCATACTCAGGCACTGCGAATCCACGGCTTTCAAACACTTGGAAGGCATGACCCACTTCATGCTTCAATACACGTACATCTCCCTTTGTCCCATTGAAATTTGCGAAAATGTACGGAGACTTGAACTTGCTTATGTACGTACAATATCCGCCGCCCGCTTTTCCTGTTTTGCTAAGTAGATCCATCAGATCGTTGCTCAGCATAAAGTTATAGAATTCATTTGTTTCAGGGGACATCTCTTTGTACATTTGAATGCCCTGCTTGACAATCCATTCTGCGTCACCTTTTGGATCGGGGTTTCCTGATTTGAAACTGAAACTATTATCATAATATTTCAGAGAGTCCACACCAATCCGTTCCTGCTGCTTGTTCATAAGTTTAGTAGCCAAAGGTACGATATATTCCTTTACTTGGTCACGGAATTTTTTAACCATATCGGCATTGTAATCTGTCCTGCTAAGTCGAGCATAGGCAAGATCGGTAAAAGAATCAAAGCCCAGTTTTTTCGCTATCCTGGTTCTGACCTTCACCAGACTATCGTAAAGCGTATCCAATGTATCGGCTTGCTCGCTAAAAAATCGGTATTTAGCTTCATTGGACTTTTTACGGATTTCTCTGTCTTTTGATTGAAGATATGGTGCAAGCTGAGAAAGGTTTCTCTCTTCACCTTCGATTTGAATTTTCGCAGCCGCAAGTAATTTTACATACTCACTCACCAGCTTATTTTCTTCCTGAAGGTCTTCAAGTACTTCAGGTGAAAAAGTTTTCAATTCACTGTCCGCAAGTGAAAACAGCTGACTTCCCCATTTTTCCTCAAGCTCGGTCCGATACTGGGATGTGGTAAGCGCTTCATAGTATTTTGTAATCAGCCCTTTATAGGAAGGACCTGCTACATCGAAATAATTTTTTTCTTCTTGATAAAATTCATCAGCCGTATCAACAGTATGACGGATTTGAACAAGCTGTCTCATGGATTCGAACTCAGAGCGCAACTCATTAATTTCCGCCATCACCTGATCCTGGACCTTGAAGGATTCAGCCCCCTGAAATTTCTCCAAAAGTTCATTAAAGTCTTTTTCGACCTCTGCCATATCTGGTCGTTGATATTGATATTCGTGGAATTGCATGTTAAAACTCCCCCTTTTATCGGTGTTTCTCTAAATATTTCGACAAAAGATGCAGATATCCCTTCCGAATTCTCTCATTAATTTCGAAAAGCGAAACAAAAAAGAGCGGCTTATGATTCAGCCACTCTTCTAATCAATCTTTACTTATTCCAAACCTCTGCAAGAATTTCAAAAGATCTTAACCGGGCCTGGTGATCGTAGACACTTGTATTGACAATGATTTCGTCGGCTTTTGTTTCCTCCAGGATTTTCTGTAATTTATTCTTTACTGTCTCACCGCTACCTGTAACAGTATATCGCAGCTGCTGCTTGACAATCTGCTGTTCGTACGGGCTCCATAAAGTGTTGATATCTTCTACTGGAGCTTTCATTTTACCAGGATTTCCACGAATCAGATTCAAAAATTGCTGTTGGAGAGAGGTTGCAAGAAACTCGGCCTCCTCATCGCTTTCCGCTGCTATCACATTAACACCAATCATGGCGTATGGCTGGTTAAGCGCATCGGATGGCTTGAAACGGCTGCGATACAGCTCCAAAGCCGGTAATGTATAATCCGGTGAAAAGTGGCTGGCAAATGCAAATGGCAAACCAAGTTCAGCCGACAGTTTCGCACTAAATCCACTGGAGCCTAACAGCCATATAGGAATATTCAACCCTTCACCAGGCACTGCCCGAACCTTGGTTGTACCGTCCGGGTGGAAATAAGAACGCAGTTCCGCGAGCTGCTGAGGAAAATGCTCTCCACCACTGCTTCTGTCTCTTCGAAGGGCAGCCGCCGTAAGCTGGTCGCTACCGGGTGCTCTTCCTAGTCCTAAATCTATGCGGCCCGGATAGAGGGTCTCCAATGTTCCGAACTGCTCTGCGATAATAAGAGGTGCGTGGTTCGGCAGCATGATCCCTCCCGAACCTACGCGTATCGTAGTTGTTGCACCAGCAATATGGCCAATGATAACTGAAGTAGCTGAGCTGGCAATACCGGTCATATTATGGTGCTCGGCCAGCCAATATCTATTATATCCTAGCTTTTCTGCATGTCGTGCAAGCTCCACGCTATTCTGGAAGGATTGTCCGGCGTCGCTTCCTTCCACAATTGGAGCCAAATCTAGTACGGAAAGCGGTATCTGATTGGATGTTTGTAGATTGTCATTCATAGTAGAACAAACTCCTTCCAAACTTACTTGTTTATCGTAGAAAATTCCTCTTTAATTCTATTTAATAGTTCTGGTTCTGTAAGGATTTGCAAAGCTGTTAGTGCCATCGCTTTTGCCCCGAGCATCATTGCCTCTTTACCTTGCTCACTTAACGCTGCATCCCTGAATTCCACTGTGTGGCAACTAAATAGCTCGTTACAGATTTTAATATATGGATGAATGGAAGGTACAACAAGGCTGACATTTCCCATATCCAATGAACCTGACCCATCTCTTGATTCTGTTATGTCATTGGTGGGTACTCCCAACTCAATAAGTGAGGAGGTAAAAGCTTCGGAGAGGGATTCATTTGTCACCATATTGTCATAGGACAGTTCATAGTTAGAAATTTTCATCGTTGCCCCAGTCATAAGCGAGGCACCTTCTGCTATAGCTTTTATCTTTTCCACCAATTCATTGACATAGCTCCTGGTTTGAGCTCGGACATAGAACTGGGCGACCGCATAATCAGGAACTACATTAGCCGCTTTACCGCCTTCTGGAATAATACCGTGAATTCTCGTATCAGATGTGACATGCTGCCTTAAGGCATTGATACCATTAAAGGTCTGAATGACGGCATCCAAGGCATTGATCCCTTTTTCAGGATTTGCAGCTGCATGAGCCGGCTTACCAAAGAACTCAAATTGTATGGCATCCATTGCCAATGAAGAGCCGCTTTTCACATAGGAATGCAATGGATGGACCATCATCGCTACGTCAAGGTGATCAAATACCCCCTGTTCCGCCATGGTGACTTTCCCGCCTTTTGTTTCCTCGGCAGGTGTGCCGTACACCACAACTTTCCCTCCGGTTTCCGTTATTATCTTGCTGATCGCAATGCCAGCAGCAATACCCATGGTTCCAATCAGATTATGCCCACATGCATGACCTATCTCAGGTAGGGCGTCATACTCACTCATGATTCCGATTGCCGGGCCTGGTGCTCCGCTATCAAATACTGCCTCAAATGCTGTAGGCAGGTCACATATTCCCATTTTCACCGAAAACCCATGCTCCAAGAGTTTATCTGCAAGCAGCTTGGAAGATTTGAATTCTTCATGCCCAAGCTCCGGGTTCTCTCCAATCCTGGTGCTTATATCATAAAATTGTTCCCGTAATGCATCTAGAGTATCTATTAGAATCTGTTTCATATGTGGTCCCCTTTGCCGTTTATATGTAAGAGAATGATTTAGAAAACATCTTATCATGAACTTATTTTTTCGGATAATAATCTGCTTGCAAAAAAAAATAACGACACTTCATTATTTAAAGTACCGTTTGGTTATAGGCTCTGTTGAACACCGCTGTTGATTTCCGCACTAGGCGCAGCGACCCAAGGAGCGCTGGTGGAGCCTCCTCGGCCGCGCCTGTGGGGTCTCCACTCTAGCGCTATCTCCCGCAGGAGTCTTCGCCTATTGCTCCAATCAACAGCTAGTGACCTTTAAAATCAACCCTATTCATTAACACAACCTTTTTATAACATATATGAATCCCATCACCTTAAACTCTCCTCATTTGGAAAACATCCATCCCATTTTTAAAGATGGATCGGATCAGTGCCAGTTTTGGAGAAAGTTTTTCATTTGGTGTTTTCCCAGCGGCAATTCTTTCAAGTTGCATACTATACCATGTCAATTCCAGCATGGCAGTTTTGTCTATCCATTTGATTCCTGTTTTTCTTGGTGCCAATTGAACCTGCTTTCTGGATCCTGCAATTAATTCATTTGGAAGGCTTGGATAGACAGCCATCGGACGGGCAAGCCCTATCATATCGGCATCCCTTGTCTGTAGCGCATCCAACATACCCCTTCTTGTTCTGAATCCACCTGTTACCACGATTGGTGCTTTGGAAATTTTTATGGCCTCAGCAGCAAAATCCAAAAAATAAGCTTCACGTTTTAGAGTGCTTTGCTTCATATTGCTTCCAGTCATCCTCGGATTCTCATAGGAACCTCCAGACACTTCGATCAAGTCTATTCCAAGTTCATTCAATCGTTTAATGACCATCATTGAATCTTCTTCCGTGAAGCCTGCTTTCATGAAATCAGCAGAATTCAACTTTACAGAGATGGGGAACCCGTCCCCCACTTTTCGTCTGATGCTACTGTATATTTCTTCAAGAAATCTCATGCGATTTTGAATGGATCCACCCCATTGGTCCTTTCTCCTATTATGCCGGTTTGAAAGGAATTGACTGATCAGATATCCGTGTGCAGCGTGAATCTGTACACCGTTAAATCCTGCTGTTTTTGCTACACCTGCAGTAGCACCAAAACGTCGGATGATATCCTGTATCTCGTTTTCTGTGAGTTCTCTTGCTATGGGAAAATACCTTTGAAGAGAGGGTTCGAATTCCACTTTTGATGGAGCAACCGCCTCTTTCACAATCCCTTTGAATACTTGCTTTCCGGGATGGTTGATTTGCATCCAAAGCTGTGTGTTGTTTTGGGTACCTGAAGATGCCCAACTTTTTAGAAGTTCCAGGTCCTGTTCATCTTCAATAACAACATTTCTAGGTTCACCCAGTGCCCGTCGGTCAACCATGACATTCCCCGTAACCACAATTCCCGCTCCGCCTTTGGCCCAAGCTTCATAAAGCCGCACCAGTTTCTCGGTAGGCCTATTCCGTTCATCCGCCAAGCCTTCACTCATGGCCGCTTTGAAAAATCTATTTTTGATAATTGTGCCATTTGGCAATTCAAATGCATCTTCGAAACGGGTCATAATTACTCCCCTTTACTTGTTTAATAGCATGTCCCACCGGATACTTGAAAAAATGGCCGGACGATTGACCAACCATTTCAGGACACCCACTTATTATCTTAAAGCCCCAGCTCCTGCGATAATAAGGATGATGAAAAGAACAACGATCAATGCAAATCCGCCGCCGTATCCGCCTCCACCTGACATGAAATTCCCTCCTCCACGTAAACTACTATACACAATATGCATAGGCCTTGTACTTGGTATGGGCAGGCAGGTTTATGATGAAAAGAAAAAAGGCACTACTTTTGTGTAGTACCTATAATCTAAGGATGAGTTATGTTAATTATTCCGCCCAATTTCCATTTCTGAAAAGCGGAACACGTTCGCCATCTTTTGTAATACCGTCAATATCCATTTCCTTTGTACCGATCATGAAGTCGACGTGGGTAATACTTGAATTTGCCCCAGCTGCCTTAAGCTCTTCTTCGCTCATTTCTTTTCCGCCCTCAAGAGCGAATGCGTAGGCATTTCCGATAGCCAAGTGATGGGAGGCATTTTCATCGAATAGCGTATTGTAAAATATCAGATTTGTATTTGAGATAGGTGAATCATGTGGAACAAGCGCAACCTCACCTAGATAATGAGAGCCTTCATCCGTATCCACCAGCTTCTGAAGTGTTTCATACCCTTCTTCGGCCTCGATTCCCACGATACGGCCATTTTCGAATTTAAGTATAAAGTTTTCAATAAGATTTCCACCATAGTTTAAAGGCTTGGAGCTCCTTACTGTTCCATTCACCCCTGTTTTGAGGGGGGTAGTAAATACTTCTTCTGTTGGCATGTTCGCAATGAATGTATGTCCTTTTTCATTAATGCTTTCAGGACCGATCCATTCATGTTTTTCAGGCAGTTCAATTGTAAGATCTGTTCCCTCTGCCTGATAATGCAATGCCTTGAATTTATGCCCATTAAGGAAATCCACTTTTTGACTTAGCTTGGTTTTATGGTCATTCCAAGCTTTTACAGGGTCCTCCAGGTTGGCTCTGGTCGCATGGAAAATCGCTTCCCATAACTTCTCCTCTTGTTCTTTTTCCTCAAGCTCAGGAAATACCTTCGCAGCCCATCCCTTGGACGGCACGGCTACGATGGACCAACTTACTTTATCGGACATCGTGTATTTACGGGACTTTTTTGTTGCTTCTCCGGCTGCCTTTTGAAGGTTTGCGATTTTCTGGGAATCGACACCTTTCAAAAGATCTGGATTAAGAGACGTGATTGCCAACAGCGCAGCCCCTTCTTCATAGGCTTTTTCCATCATCTCGGCTTTCCAGGTCGGGAAATATTCAAAAGACTCATTACGTGCGACGTCATAGCGGATTCTAGTCACCGCTTCGTCGCTCCACTCCACTTGAACAAGCTTTGCGCCAGCTTCGTATGCTTTCTTTGCCACTAATCTCACATATGGTGCTGCAGCGATGTCAGCGTTTACAATCAAGGTCTGGCCCGGCTGTACATTTACTCCTACCTTTACGGCCAATTCTGCATATTTTTCCATTGTCTGTTCTAAATTGCCCATTATGTATTCCTCCTTCATTTCTCTATCTTCTGATGGTAATATTTCAAAACAGATAATTAAAAATCCTGCTTTGGTATGTGAATTAAATTGGTGCCCTGTCCAAAAAGTATCATTTTAGAAGGTGTTTGTCCAATATATTGGATAAAATTTCATGAAAAAAACCGATGATCCACTCATCGGTTTCTTGTAATTATTTAACTTTTGCCACACTGCTCACTTTAGGCAGCCGGTCGCTAAAGAACTTCATCCCATGCTTGAAACCTGCAAGACCGTACAGCATCGAGCTCCAGTCTATCAATGTAACCTTAGTTGGATACCAGCGATTCGGTTGCTCAAGATGCCACCAGGAAATTCGGTGTAATCCATATTTATAGGCTGCCCGTAATTTCGCTTCATCTTCCTTATCCTCGTCATTTGTATAGACATCGTATGGAATATGCAAGGAATATTGTGCATACAGGTCATAGATCCCCGCAGGATAAACAGGCAGATATCCCCCTATGATATAGGATGATGCAATATCATGCGGCGCATTGTTGATTTTATCAGCGTGATAACCGCCAAATAGGCCATCATTCGGACCTGCGCCATAGCCCCAGATATAGGAAGGTACATCCTCCAGCTCTTTCCATTTGAATCTGTCAGCTAAACATGCATTTTTATAATATTCTAGATAGGTCGGGCTTTCTGCGTACTCTGGTACAAGGAAGAATGGAAATTGCTGAACAAAGGAAGACAAGAATGTTCCAGGACGGTCATTTAAAACGGAAAGTCCACGGAAATCCTCCTGTGGAAGCTGAGAAATCCTGTTTTCAGCAAAATTATTGTTCCAAAGGGCTTGAATGTCTTCGTTTTCTGGTTGTCCAAGCATCGCCAAGTACGAAACCATGACATATTCATTATAGGCTGGTAGTGGTGCGATACCTTCTCCGTCTTTCGCGATCATGTTGATGACACCTGTTTCCTTGTCAGCAACGACGATGCTCCAGTCGATGGACTTTAGGAGTTTATGGGCCATTTCCAAGATTTCCGGATGTCGATCATGGAAGTGATGTCCTGCGAATAATGCACCGGTAATAAGAAGGGTCGAATCGATTGTCGAGTACTCGGAATTCAGATTCTCCCCTGTTTCCATGTCTACAAAGTGCGCATAGAAGCCGGTCTTGTCTTCTCTTGCAACCTGGCATCCTTCAATTTCACCTGAAACTCCACGAAGCGTAACGATCGCTTTTTCAGCAGCCTTTTCGTCCCAGCCTTCCTTATCTGCCACACATAAACTGATCAGCCCTACACCAGTTGCCGCAATGGAACAGCGGAAATCCGGATTTTCATCAAATGAGAAGTAAGCATCGGCATATAGACCTGTTCGAGGATTGCGGGATGCTTCAAAAAGAAGATAGGAATCCTTATATTGTCGATCAAAGAATGTCTTCACTTTTGCTGGCAGATTTTTATACATGTCTGTTGTCGTATTCATTTTTTGTACCCCTTTCCTGGTAACAATAATTCCACAATTTTGAATATTTCATTGTGTGCATGAGTTTTATGTAAATTGCAAGTTAATCACCATCTAGTCCATGGACTAGGATGATGTTATAGTTATCATATATGAAAGCGTATAAAATCGAAATGGACAAAACGATTTTTTTTGGACGATTCATCAATTTTTTTGAGGGGATTGGCAGTATGATCGATATTAGTGGGGTATTTCATGACGTAGAACCAAGTTGGAGCGTAAATAGTGATAGAGGGTGCTCCACCCTGGTTTTTGTGACAGATGGTATTGTGAACTACTTTGTTGAAGGCAAAAAAATACCATTGCAAAAGGGCGAACTCTTATATATACCGGCAGAGCTTGAACGTTCCTGGAGCAATGCGGCAGACACTACGCATAAGAAATATACGGTAGTCTTTTTAAATGAAATTCATTCACCATTATTTTCCGACAATCATGAAGAACTTATTCGTTTCAGGCCAAGAAAAGCAGCGTACTACGAACAGCGACTTACATTCCTCTATGTACAATGGCTTAGCCAAAGAAGCTTTTATAAAGAGATGTCACAAAATATCCTGTCGGAGATTCTTATTCTGATTGCTCAGGAAAAGGAAGAATGGCATACCTCGCCAATTAAGGAAAAAGCGGTGAGGAAAATACAGGAATATATCCTATATAACTATCGCAGGAATATTACAATCGAGGAACTTGCAGAGCTTGCCGGTGTGACGAGCAATTATGTGACGGTCTTATTCAAAGAGGTACTTGGGGTCACCCCTATCCAGTATTTACATCAGACAAGAATCAATACGGCATGGAATCTGTTGCATAATACAGGTATGTCTGTGCGTGAAGTGTCCGAGTATCTAGGGTATTGTGATCAATCCTATTTTAACAGGATGTTCAAGAAATGGATGGGAATGGCTCCAACGCATATAAGAGTATAAAAAGGGAGTGTTCATTAATCTGGATGAACACTCCCTTCATCTATGTTTTCACCCGACAACTGAAGATGTTTCATTCTTCACTGTCATGGAGAAAGCTTGCTGAATTTTTCTAGTCAAGCTTCCCGGGCTGCCATTGTTAATGGCTTTCCCATCGATGGAAATGACCGGTACCACTTCACTGGTCGTGGATGTGACAAAAACTTCATCCGCCTCCATCAGTTCAAGAGTTGAGAATGACTGTTCTTTGTAGGTCCATCCGTTTTCCTCATAGACTTCCAGAAGCTTCTGCCTTGTAATGCCATTCAAGATGAGATTGGTTGCAGGATGAGTGTAGATGATGCCATCCTTGATGATAAATACATTGGAAGATGTTCCTTCCGTCACCACACCATCCCTTATTAATATCGCTTCAAAAGCACCCTGCTCATAGGCTTTTTGCTTGATCATGACGTTGTAGAGCAGGTTCAGGCTTTTTATATCACAGCGGAGCCAGCGCAGATCCTGTTCAGTTATGGCTGTAACCCCAGTTGATCTTGTTTCTGACATTTCCTTGTAAGGTAAAGGGTATGCTACCAATTTCGATGCTATATCCTTTTGATATTGATGCGTCCTTGGTGCCACACCTCTCGTGACCTGAAGATATAGTCCGCCCTTTTTCATATCATTGTCCTTGATAAGCTTACGGATATCATTTTTTAGATGATCAGACTCGAAATTGATGGAAATTCCTATTTCCTTTGCACTCCGGTAAAGCCTTACGATATGTTCATCTAAAGTGAAAGGAACACCATCATAGACATTGATCACCTCATAGACACCGTCCCCGAATTGATAGCCTCTGTCTTCCATATCCACCTTCACTGCCGATCTTGCAACAATCTCTCCATCCACAAGAACTTTCATGCGAACCCCTCCTATTTATATTAAGTGTAAAGCGACAGGACAATGATCGCTTCCATAGATTTGGCAATGAATCTCTGCATCTTTAAGTCTCGTTTGAAGCCGTTCTGATGCAAGGAAATAGTCAATCCGCCAGCCGATATTACGCTCTCGGACTTTGTTCATGTAGGACCACCATGTATAGCTGTCTTTATGCTCAGGGTAAAAATGACGGAAGGTGTCAATGAAGCCGGAACCAAGCATTCTGGTCATCTTTCCCCGTTCTTCCAAAGTGAAACCTGAATTATTCTGGTTTGACTTTGGATTTTTTAAATCTATCTCGGTATGTGCAACATTCAAGTCGCCACATACAATGACAGCTTTCAACTTATCCAACGTTTGAATATAATCATGGAACCTGTCTTCCCAGTCCAAACGAAAATCAAGACGAGCAAGATCCCTCTGTGAATTGGGGGTGTAGACATTCACGAGGTAGAACTCATCATATTCGAGGGTGATAATCCTTCCTTCCGGTTCCCGTTCTTCGCTATTTTCCATATCCAGACCATATGTAACGTGAAGAGGCTTTACTTTTGAAAATACTGCAGTACCTGAATAACCCTTTTTTAAAGCATAATTCCAAAATTGATGGTACCCCGGCAGGTTAAGCTCAATCTGCCCCTCCTGCAGCTTCGTTTCCTGAATACAGAAGATGTCTGCATCCATCTCATGGAAGTATTCCATAAAGCCTTTCTTTACGCATGCTCGTATTCCGTTGACGTTCCAAGATATCAATTTCATGTTGTAGGTGTACTCCTTTATAAACTGTTAAACATTTAATCTCTAAAGTATAGCAAAAAGAATGGACCTTTTCCCATGAAAAGGTCCAACCAGTCTATTTGCTCTCAAAAAGGTGAAAGTTCATCCCATAAGGATCCGCGATCATGAGGCTCTTTTCGTTATACTTCTTTGTTATGCTACAACCTAGTTGTAGAAGTAAATCCTTGATGGAATCCACATCCTCTACAGCGAACTCAAAGAAGACCATCTGTTTTGCATCTTCACTTTTCTCCATATAGAAATTGGTGCCATTCAAGGTGAAATGGGTTTCTGTTTCATTCGTCTCTATCAGTTGCATTCCAAGGGTTTGTTCATAAAATTGTCGGGCATTTTCATAATCCTGAACTTGGATGGCGATATTGTTTGTAAGCTGGAATGGGGTTTGTTCGTTTATCTTTTTACCCGGACGGTATTCTTCATAGCCGGATGGAAGAAGGTCAAAGAAAGACCATACAGAACAGAAATCATCACCAGGTCCGAAAAAGGTCTTCGCATGATGAAAGATTTTCCCTTTTTCATTTCTCGTAAAGACCGATACCCCAGGGTAGTTCATTCCTTCAAGTACGAATCCCATATCTTCTTTAAAAGAATTTTCTTTTGTAGAAACCATCGGGAAAATCCAATTCCTTTCAGCTGCGAAATTCTCCTGATCTGCAGTGTTGTCAGGACTCGATACAACAAAGGAAGCCTTTTTGATTATGTGATGATATACACCATTAAACCCGTCCGCCCACATTGTGCAGTAGGAGCAACTTTTCCCCATATTATGTACGACCAGCAGTTCTTCTTTGTCCCCAAACAGTTCCAGTAGAGTGACTGGTTTATTATGTGAGGTGGCAAAAGTGTAGTTTTCGACCGGTTCCCCTTTGTTTCCCTTTCTCAGCTCTGCCAGCTGCTTTTTCTTTTCCATAATCTCCAATTCTAGCTTCTGTATTTCACTCATTACTTGTGTTTGACTCATTGTTTGTCCCTCCTTTAAATTATGTGTATGGATAAAAATAGTTCTTTCAACTGTGTCGCTCTTGCTTTATGATAGGAATAATAATTTCTTGCGGAGGAGTGGGTAGATGAAACTGACAAAATATATCATTATCATTGCTATAATTATAGCTTCCACCACGTTTCATCTATCCAGTCACCCTTCCCCCAATACAATTCTCTCTTTGGTGAAGGATTCCTTCTTTTTGGATCAGGACAATATTGATGCTGATGAAAGCTCGGATAAAAACCATGCTTGGATGGATGACCATCCATTTACACTTTCCGGATATCAGACGATTGCAACTAATATTACAGGGGCAATAGAGCAACTACCTTCCTATCTCCAGCATCTTGTTACAGTATTTCATCAGGGGAACTATTTAGACCAATTCATGAAAGATCTCACCTTTTAACCAACAAATAAAAGGAGGAGTTATCATGATGTGGGTTCGCATTATTGCAATTTGCTTTTTCTCCCTTACGTCCCTCAGCCTATTTGCATTTCAGGGTATCGAGGTAGTGAAGGCTTTTACTGAATATTTCCATTCAAAATAAGGATATATGGGGAAAGTCGCATTCATTGGTGCGGCTTTTTCTTTTGTTAAACTATAATTATTTTCCGAAAATACAAAATATTTTGTTAGCACTTACATATATTAATACAACTAATACTTATCTTTTATCTACAAAGAAGGAGCGATGTTCATGAGAGATATGCCGAATTTCGGTGAATTTTATCCTAAATCTCTTGTACCGATCAAGAATGACGACCTGCTGATTTTTTTGGAGAAAGTGACGGATATCGAATCATGTGATCATTTCAGTCACTGGTTGATTGCATTGGAAGGAAAAGAGATGAATCTCGGAGAAGACTTCTACCATTGGCAGATCGTAGTCTTTCCAGCAGAACTGAATGGTGGATTTGATTACAAATATCCATTATATGTCTCCTCATTTTTCCTCTCCATCGATGAAGCGCTGGACTACATCACGGAAGTCGAAAAAATTGCTAAAGATGGGCAGTTGTTCACCATCGCAGGATGACAGAAAAAAAGAAAAACATCTCTGTTTTTCTTTTTACAGGTATATGTGAAACAGTGTACAAAGAAAGCGACATACATAGCCCCCTCAAATCGCATCCCCGCCTCGTAAGTCATTTCTAATACAGATTTTCCATCCATCCGATTTTATCCCGATCACCAATATGATGGAAATATAGTTGATCCTCCGTTTCCGTCACTCCTGTGATCTGATGGAAGGACAATCTCGGCCCCTGAAAGTCATATAGTATATCCCCTTCCTCATTTATGCATATGACATGTGCATACCCCTCACCTCTTGGCCAGAAGCTGTGGGGAATACGCATCACGACCGATCGAAGCCAGGCTTTATCTGCGCTATAATCCAAAAACGAGTTCCTGGGACTGACCAACCCGATCCAATACTTACCTTCTTTCCCCTGCATAAGGTTATCAGGCAAGCCCGGAAGATTATCAACTATTATTTCAGCCTTTTCCTCAGAATCTAATGTACTGACATTTTCGGCTGTTATACTTATCTTCCATACCCGGTACTTCCCTGTTTCATTTAGTAGGATATTCTCCTGTTTTTCGTCCAAAGCAATGCCATTGGCAAAGCTCAAACCTCTCATTAATGTACGAGTTTCCTTTGAAACGGGATCATACTCCAGTAAACTGCCTGTTCCGGTTTGTGCCAGTATATCCATTTCCCCTGCTGCAAGGACATCCCCAATTTTCTCTGGTACCACATCAGACGAAGCATCCGTAAAATATATCTTTCCGTTCCGTGAAACCACTATTGCATCGGCAAAATAAATCGCTCTTCCATCCACGGAGTCGGTAAGGAGTTCTATTTCCGCTTCCGCTTGCCAGTTCTTAACCCTTAGGAGTCCACCATGTGATCCGTACATCGGGTCCGCGATGATCAGCGCGTTTTCCGAGTCAAAATCAAAACCAAGCGGCCTTCCCTTTGTATTTACAACCTCTTCAATTTCAGAACCATCGGGCCGCATTCGAATGATTGCGCCTTCCTTCACTGAGGCAAAGAGCCATCCATCCTTGAAAACGATATGCTCCGGCTGGCTATAATGCCCTAAACGGATATACTTCATGTTTGACAGCTTATCATTTTGACGATGAGAGCCTTTGTAACCCTCGCTTTTTGGTGCTTCCCAATTGGTCGGTTCAATTGGTATTGGCCATAATGCAAGGTAAAGTAACAGCGAAACCATAGCTATTCCAATAGCGATCCCGAATCTCTTTCTTCTTTTATTCATTTGCCACCTCTTTTGGGAAATTAGAAAGTATTACTACTTATATTAGGGGTCCAAGAAGCATTTACCACGGGAATCATAAAAGTTTAAGATTGGATGAAACCCTCCCTCAATACTCTTCGTAAAAATGGGCTCGGTTCCCCTACACTGTAAAGCTGTAATTGATGCATCGCTCTAGTGCAGGCGGTGTAAAAAACTCTGCGCAGGCTCTCATCACCATATACATGCGATGATGCATCATAAATAATAACAGCATCGAATTCGATGCCCTTGGATAAATACGACGGTACGACAACTACACCTTGTTCATACTGAATCGAATTGCTCTTTAAGAGTTTAATTCCATCGATACTGGAAAGAGATTGATATGCATGTAAACTTTCCTTAGCAGATTTACATATGATCGCAATACTATCAAGCCCTAGACTTCGCAAATCTGCGACTTTGGAGGCGATGCAACTGTGCAGTTCTTCTTGATCGACTAATTGTTTCAGGGCAGGTCGCTCACCGTCGCGTTCAAAAGGAATAATCCCTTCTCCATTTGGAACAAGTCTTCGGGTGAATTCAATGATTGGTTTGGTGGAACGGTAACTTCGAGCGATGTTGATAATCTCCGTTTTATCGGGTCCATAAAGGCTGGTAAGTGTGTTGAAATTAGCCTCTTCACTGGCATGGGCAAATATTGCCTGGTTAAAGTCGCCAAGCACGGTCATCCTTGCCGCAGGAAACAATCGCTTCAGAAATTCAAATTGAAATGGGGAATAATCTTGAGCTTCATCAACAACTATATGTTTGATCGAGCTGTTTGTCTGAAAGCCTTGAATCAGCTCTTTTAAAAGGAGAAACGGAGTAGCATCCTCATAAAAAAGTTGATCTTCATTCAGCGTTTCCAAGGTTGCCTCACAAATATCAGCCCATTCTGCTGGTGTCTCCCCTTCCATCCAATGCTCGATCTGCAGTTGATCAGTAAAAAGTTGATTGTATAGCCCTTTAAAGTCGATAAAACTAAAAGCTCGGACTCGTTTTCGTATGGGCTTCAATTTTTGGTGAACAATCAACCGGGCAAGTTCTTCTGGCTCCATTTCATAGTCACCAATTGATTCTCTTTCAAAGCCCCGTTTTTTCGCTAAGAACTTATGTGCCTTATGGTAATCATCGTTGCTAAGCAGCTCAATTTCATCCTGTACCCAAGGCTTTGACCGCTCGACCTTTTGGACCTCACTTATTTTCTTGGTTAACCATTCCTTCAATTTTTCCAGTCTATTATGGAAACGTAGGGAAGAGTCATGGCTATAGAACCTTTCAGCTATTTGTTTGCCAGTAATGATTGGTTGCCCTCTGAAGGTAATATCATTAAATAACATCCCTGATAATTCCAGTGACTGTCTATATGATGTGAGTGCCTCAAAAAAACGCGTAGATGCTTTAAAACGGATACCCGCAAGTCTTGACCTATAGGAAGGAGTATGGGACGCAGTTAAAATATATTCCAACTGTTCGTAGGGATTTTCGAGTTGGAACTCTTTACTCAGACGATGATCCAAGTATTCCTGGAATGTGACCTGTTGCATATTCTCTTCACCAAGCTCTGGAAGTACATTGGACACATAACTGCTGAACATGGAATTAGGCGAGAAAAGTATGATTTGATCAGCATTCAAATGATCTCGATATTTGTATAGCAAATAAGCAATTCGTTGAAGGGCGGCCGATGTCTTGCCACTGCCTGCTGCACCATGAACAACGAGCAGCCTCCCGTGGTCATGACGGATGATCCGGTTCTGCTCCTGTTGAATGGTGGCTACTATATTGTGCATCTTTTTGTCGGTACCTTTTCCGAGAACCTGCTGTAAAATCTCGTCTCCAATGGTGAGACTCGTATCGAACATGGACTCTAGGACACCGCCGCGGATAAGATATTGCCACTTTTTCTCAAATATGCCGTGGATTTCGCCTCCCGGGGTTAAGTACTTAGCAGGACCGGGCTGGTAGTCGTAGTAGACACTCGAAACAGGTGCCCTCCAGTCATAGATCAAGAAATTCTCTCCACTATTATCAATAAGCGAGGAGATACCAATATAGATTTGTTCCTGAGTTGAATTCCCTTCTTCGACAAAATCGATCCGACCAAAATAGGGAGCCGCCTGCATTCTGCGAAGCGTGGATAATCGCTTGGATGCATGTTTATGGGTGCTTTGGCTCACCGACAGAGCTTGAGCCTCTTGGCGCAAGCCGATAATGGTCTCCAGAAAATCATCAAAGGTGTCCGTATTTACCTTTACTTCATCCCAAAAGTGTTTGCGGATATGAACCACTTCGTTCCGACGCTTCTCAGTTTCGTCTTCTAATCTGTTGATTTCCTCCGTAATAGTCTCCATTACACGGTCTACTCGTTTTTGCTCCTGTAGATGTTCTGAATTCATAGCAAACACTCCTTAAAAAAATTTATAAAAGAGTTGACATACGTATTGATTGCATTGTATAATTAAAATAGGGATATTTTATTTAAATTTAACTAAACAATGTATATCTATATAAATTTACCACAAGATCTCATGGTTTTCAATGCTTTAAGACTTTTTAAAAAAATCTTTTTAATTCCTGGCCAAATTCCTTAGCAAAGGTATTTGGCTTTAATTATGTAAAAAATTGCTTAGCCTACAAAATTCCGGAAGGTTCGCGCACTCCTATTGATAAATTACTTTTCAATCTCCATCACGAAAATTCTCCAATTAAAAAAAGCCTATCAATTTGATAGACTCCCATTTCTTTTAGGCTAGTCGGAAAACAATGCCATGGCCGCCCTTCGGGTACTCCCACTTGATATTCTGGTGTGGACAGCCGATACGGCAGCTGCCGCACTCATGGCATCCTTCGTATCCGACATGCATTCTGACCTGCTCCCATTTATATATTTCCGCAGGGCAAAAGATGGTACATAATTTGTCCGGACATTTGGTCAAGCAAATGTCCTCATCCAAGACATGGAGATGTGATTTGGTGTCTGCATTGAAACGAACAAGATATTGCTTCTCTTCGATAGTCTGACATTTCTTCTGTTCTGTCATTACTTCATCACCTTCCACGCTCGATAGGCGTCTCGAGCCAGTTTTAGTTTTTCTTTCGGTGAGCCTAGATCCTTCCAGATTTTCTTCTGTTTTTCCCACTTGGACTTTCCATCGACCGTAAACATCTGGCTTGCTGCACGGTTCACCATCGGGATATATTGGTCGAAATACTGGGGAAACTTATTGAAGTGATGTGTTGAATCCTTGTATTTCTTCATATCCTGCCCGACAAAACTCTTCATCAGGTTGACCCGGTACTGGTCCAGGGTGCTCTCTGAGAAATCCCCCTGATCTTTAGCTGCAAGGATGGTTTCAGCAGCAAGCCTTCCCGAAGTCATCGCAAGATTGGAGCCTTCACGGTGAATGGCATTGACGAGCTGTGCCGCGTCTCCCACCACGACCACTCCATTCCCCACGATCTTGCCCATCGATTTGAGGCCGCCCTCCGGAATGAGATGTGCCAGATATTCCACAGGTTCCCCACCAGCGAGGTATGGCCTTACCATTGGATGGTTTTTGACATATTCCAACAGCTCATATGGTCTTATTTTATGCTCGATCAGCCCGGAAAGAAGTGTCCCGACACCAATACTTAAAGTATCTTTGTTTGTGTAAAGGAAACCGGTACCAAGAATGCCTTTCGTTGCATCGCCGAATAGTTCAATGGTACAGCCTTGGTTTTTTTCAAGGTTAAAACGTTCCTCGATGGTTTTGCTGTCCAGCTTGATGATTTCCATGGTTGCGAGTGCCACTTCATCCGGCCGGTACTCTTTATGGAAGCCAAGGGATTTACCCAAAAGGGAGTTGACTCCGTCCGCGAGCACCACCACATCGGCATAGACCTCCCCGTCTGGACGGTCGGTTCTGACACCAATCACCTTGCCATCCTCTACTATGCATTCCAGTACCACCGTTTCATTTACAAGCAGTGCCCCCTGCTCGACTGCCTTACTCGCGAACCATTGATCAAACTTTGCCCGGAGTACCGTAAAGTTGTTGTAGGGCTCCTGTGCCCACTCGAGGCCCTTGTACCCGAATGTCACGGCAGACTCCTTATCCATCATCATAAATCGCTGTTCTACGACCGGGCGCTCCAGCGGGGCCTCCTTATGGAATTCGGGGATGATATCCTCCATCATCTTCCGGTAAAGGACACCACCCATTACATTCTTCGAACCTGGATATTCTCCTCGCTCCAGCAGCAAAACTTTTGCTCCGCCCTTTGCCAGTTCAAAGGCACAGGATATTCCCGCTGGTCCTGCACCGACTACGATACAATCAAACCTCTCAGACATGATTTACCTCCTCTCCCGCCAGCTCTTTTTTGAATTCCTGAACCAGCAATGGAATGATTTCAAATGCATCCCCTACAATTCCGTAATGGCATGATTGGAAAATGGCTGCCTCAGGATCTTTGTTGATCGCGATAATGAGCCCCGCATTTTTCATCCCCACAATATGCTGTATGGCTCCTGATATACCAATGGCAAAATAGATTTTCGGCGTCACGGTTACCCCTGTCTGCCCAACCTGATGGTGATGCTCGACCCAGCCAGCCTCTACGACATCGCGGCTTGCTCCGACGACTCCACCGAGCGTATCTGCCAGTTCGTGGATCACCTTGAAGCCTTCTGCACTTCCGAGTCCCTTCCCACCCGCAACGACGATATCAGCTTCATCGATTCTTACTTTTTTGTTGGCTTCTCTGACAATCTCCAACACTTTCGTTCTTATATCCTCTTCTTTCAGGTCGATATGCTCCTCTATCAGGGTTCCTGTTCTTCCTGCTTCCGGGGAGAGGGCCTTCATCACCTTCGGCCGCACCGTCGCCATCTGCGGCCTGTATTTTTTGCAGAGAATGGTTGCCATGATATTTCCGCCAAAAGCTGGTCTACTGGCCAAAAGAAGACCTGTATCCTCTTCTACATCAAGCTCTGTTGTGTCGGCTGTCAACCCAGTAGGGAGATCTGTCGCTACTGCACTTGCCAAATCCTTTCCTGTGGAGGTGGCTCCATAAAGGATGATTTCAGGCTTATATTTTTCGCTGCAGTGAAGGAGCGCTTTCATAAAAGATTCAGTGCGATATAGCTTGAAAATCGGCTGATCGTATACATAGACGGTATCTGCACCATATTCAAAAACTGTTGAAGCTAAGTCCTTCACATTGTCTCCAATGATTACACCAGCAAGTTCTACGCCCCTCTTGTCTGCAAGCTTCTTTCCTGCCCCAAGCAGCTCAAGGGAAACGGGAGCTATTTTCCCTTCCTTTTCTTCAATAAAAACCCATACGCCCCGGTAATCTTCAAAGCTCACTTGGATCCCCTCTTTTCTGCAAACAGCTCTTTCTTTTCCAAAACAATAGAAAGAATCTGCTTCACCTGATCTTGTGCTTCTCCTTCAACCAGCTTGCCTCCCTCGGGCTTAGGCGGGGCCCATACCTTTGCTACAATGGTTGGGGAACCTTTAAGACCAAGCTGTGTCCGGTCGATGTCAGCCAGATCATTGACAGACCAGATTTGCGGATTGTATCTGGCAGCCTTTAGCATATTGGGAAACGAGGAATATGGGACCTCGTTGATCTCTTTTTCCACCGATAACAGGCACGGCAAAGTTGTTTGCACCACCTCATACCCATCCTCTAGCTTCCGCTGAACCACCATGAACCCTTCTTCCTTATTGATTTCCACTATCTTTTTAACAGAGGTCAATGGGGGGATATCCAACCGTCTAGCAATCCCCGGCCCCACCTGCCCGGTATCCCCATCAATCGTCATTTTCCCGCATATAATCAGATCAATCGGCTTTATTTCACTAATTTTGTCAATCGCCTTCGTCAAGGCATAGCTCGTTGCCAGCGTGTCGGCACCGGCAAATGCCCGGTCAGAAATCATATACCCCTCATCCGCACCGATTTCGATGCATTTTCTGATCGCTTTCACTGCTGGTGGCGGGCCCATCGTTACTACAGACACCTTTCCACCATATTTATTTTTGAGGCGTACTGCCTCCTCCACGGCATGTGCATCATATGGATTTAAAATGGCCGGTGCACTGGCGCGGTCCATCGTATTTGTTTTTGGATTCATCTTGATGACCTTCGTATCCGGCACCTGCTTGATACATGCGACAATATGAAGCAATCCTTTCCCCTCCCAGTCTTCATCTATTTCACTATTTTTCATGATGTATAAGTAGATAACTGTCCCATTATTATTCATATATATGGACAAGGAGTGGATATCATTCCGGTTTTTATAGTTTTAGATGAAAAATCCGTTAGGGATGGAGAAAAATAGAGCAGTAATACCTAATGGGGCCTGTTATCTGCACAAAACAACAAAATGCAAAAGAAATAAGACCAACAAATTGTAGCATCATTTGTTGGTCTTTATTTGTTGATATATGGGCTTGCATTATTTCCCATTAAAACACGGGAAATATTTGTAGTATATTGTCGAAAAATCTGGTATTTTAATAGTTGTTTCACTAATAAAAATTCAACTATTAAAGGTGAACATATATGAGACCAATATTAAATCCCATAAATTCAGAATTAGTGGACCGGAGTAATAAACATTATATTCCAATCAAAAGAAAATTTTGGATAAGCCACTGTTTCGCTTTTTTATGGATGTGTTTTTCTTTTTATATAGCACTCCCCTGGTTAAAAGATTTATCCCATATCGTATCATTTCCACTGGCATTACTTATAATTGGAGGTATTTCATATATCCCAGGATATTTAAATGCTTTTTTAGTTAGCAGCCTGCTTTTAGATCGGCAGCCTCCCTTTAAAACGGAATTCCCAAATGAAGAGATCACAATTCTTGTCGCTGCACATAATGAAGAAGGCAAAATCTTTCAGACACTACAGTATATCGATAGGCAGGACTATTCAGGTAAAATCAAGGTGTTTGTGATAAATAATTGTTCCACAGACCAAACTGTTAGTGAAACATTAAAGGCAAAAAAACAATTAGCTATTGAAATTGATCTGCTACATGAATCTAAACCAGGTAAATTTCATGCTTTGAATCATGGATTAGAAGTTGTTTCAACTCCTTACATCATCACCATAGATGCAGATACGTTGCTTCATCCATCTTCTATCCGCTATCTTGTAGCTAGAATGAAATCTAGTCCTGATGAAGTTTGTGCAGTCGCTGGTTGTGTCTTAACGAAAAACAGTAGAGAGAATTTGTGGACTAAAATTCAGGAATGGGATTACTTCTTGGGTATCGCATCCATTAAAAGACTTCAAGGTTTGTATCAAGGAACCTTAGTAGCACAAGGTGCATATAGTTTGTACAAGACAGAATGTATTAGAGAAGTTGGCGGTTGGCCTGATGCTATTGGTGAAGATATTGTATTAACTTGGCGTTTACTCCAGAATAAATGGAAAGTTTACTTTGAACCATTAGCTGTTTCTTTTACTGAAGTTCCCAATACATTTAAACATTTGGTGCGACAACGAGCTAGATGGTCAAGAGGCATGATCGAAGGACTAAGAGAAATAAAACCTTGGAAACAGCCTATAATTTATGTGAAATATTTAACTGGTATCAATTTAATCATGCCTTATTTAGATATAACGTACACACTATGTTGGATTCCAGGTCTAATATTGGCATTTTTTGGTCACTACTGGATTGTAGGTCCAATGACATTACTAGTTTTACCGTTAACATTTATCAGTTATAGTTTTCTTTATTTCTATCAAAGAAATTTTGTATTTAAACTTTTACAGATTCGAATTCGCAAAAACATTTCAGGCTTAATTCTGTTCATTCTTGGTTATCAAATGGTTATGTCTCCTGTATCTGTTTATGGTTATGTACAAGAGGTTTTTAAATTTAAAAGAAACTGGAAGTAACATAGTTTTGACCCATTATTCACCATCGGTGTTTGCACAATGCATTTCTTATGCTTGTGTTTTTTTATTATAGATTCATTGTTCATTTTGTGTTTTACTTTGGTTGGGGTAAAGATATTCATGGAAGAATGCTGTGAATACCTCCAGTTTTTCCGGTAATATTTTGTACGTTTTTCTATAGGGGTACCATCAGCAAAACGCGAATTTACAACGTTAAGGAAATACCATATTAAAAAGCCCAATTTCTCATTAAATTGAGAAATTGGGCTTTTTTCCATACTGTAGATAATGACTCGATTGTGGAAGATCAATAAATTTGAACAAAAAAGTGATTATTGATCTGCCGCATTTTAACTGCTACGACTGCTTTCAGGGGAACTTGATCCTAGTCCCCTCGTTGCACGATGCCTCTTTTTAATCTTAACTTTTTCATTTAATAAATTGTTCTGCGATTAATCGATATGATTGATGCTTATCCTTTGATGAATAAGTGATAGTTACAATCATGATTTCATCTGCTAATACACGAGATTGAACATCCAATATTTTACCTTTTACCTCATCAGGAGTACCTATAATCATTTTCTTTTTTATTCTTTCAATAGACTTTTGATTACGTAGATTTAGAAGAATTTTTTTTGCCTCATCAACAGAAGGAACTCCTTTGTTTCCTTCCATACTCTCATTTTGTAGTTCCCAAACAATTGAACTTAAAGCAATTTCTTCTGCTTTTTGAGTAGTTTCTGCACAAATTACTGATAAAGCCATAATGACGTATGGTTTTTGGCCTTTTTTCCTTGGTTGAAATGACTGACGATATTGTTGGACGATTTCTGCTCCATTTTCATCACTCATAAATTGTCCGAAACTATATGCTAAACCGTTTTCCGCCGCGAAATTTCCACTTTTTCTACTTGTACCTAACATCCATAGATCAGGACTAATTTGCGGTATCGGTGAAGCCTCTACTTCGGTCCCTTCATTATCTATGTATTTAATTAATTCACTTACTAAATCAGGCATTTTATAGACATGTTGCAAATAGTTATCCGATAATGCATTTGTTGCCTCAGCAGGACCACCCGGTGCCCTTCCAATCCCTACATCAATTCGATTAGGAAATAGAGTGGATAACATGTGATAGGTTTCTGCCACTTTATAAGGCTTATAGTATGGCAATAAAACTGCTCCAGAGCCAATTCGTATATTTTTTGTATTTGCGCCAATATACCCTAACATTACCTCGGGCGCGGAGCATGCAAGCCCTGGCATTGCATGATGTTCAGCAATCCAATAACGTGAATATCCTAATGTCTCCCCTATGCGTGCGAGATTCATTGATTCCTGTAATGCTTCACTTGCAGTTTGATTAGTTGAAATGGGAGACTGATCTAAAATGCTTAATTTCATAGGTTGAAAATCCCCTTTTCTATTATTCCGCTTCTTTCAAAGTCAGTTTATATTCACCAATTTGCCCTTTTTCGTATAGATTCGTAATTGATGTTGAATATTCTTGAATCGTTCCGCGGAACTGAAGATGTCTCTCGGGCACGATTACATCAAATGTTCCTTTGTATAATAACGTTGCAATGTCATGGTAGTCGTCACTTGTAACATGAAAAGTAAAAGATATCTGAGTTTTACCTTCTATCTTTTTTTCAACATATTGTGTGATTTTAATTCTATTATCATTTAGTTGGATTTCTGTAACCATTTCATCATCGTCCCTTTCCTTATTCATTTAACTTACTCTGACTTATAATTGACGCCGTTTGATATGATTTTTCTAGAATATCGTGACGAACGTAAACTTTCTACGTTCGTCACAACCATGTAAAAAGTTAATCAACCGTTTGCTGTATTTTCAAGAATGTAACCAACTTCTTGTGACCCGCGCATTTATTGAATTTGGTATAGCGTAATCGATCAGGCATCATAATAATCAAGAAATCTACAATCCCATTCCCTATCATGAGTTCTTCTCTATCTTGATCAACTAGTACTCTTCTGATCGTATCTTCTTTTCCTCCAGCACTTAATTGTCCAATGAGGGTCAATGATTTTTCAACGTCAATCCTCTGCGAAAAGTTAATGTTTAATCTATAATTGTCATTTTACCCACTTTACTTATTTTTCTCGTAATGTTTCTACTCTAATTTTTAATTTCTAACAACTATTCAATTTCTTCACGATCACAAACGAAGCCGTTATTTTCTTCTCATCTGGATAATCTAACGCAACGCCCATCGAGATTGTTTGGTCATCAGGAATAAATAGGCGCTCGATTACGTTAATGCCGGAAATAGAGGAACTACTTCTTCTGCTAATTCTTGTATTACCTCTTCCGCAGGGCGACGACTATATTTGTTATTTATAATCACATGGTTTACTCCGACTTCTTGTAATGCGTTTAGAAATTCGATTAAGAATTTATGGCCACTTCTGAACCCTAAGTGAATAGATGTTGGCCCTTCATTCGGATCCTCAGTTAAATCAATATATAGCGATTGGGCAAATGGTTTAAATCCATCTGTTAATGAACGATAATCTCTAATGAGTCTCTCTTGTTGAGCTGGATTACATGGATAACCAAGTATTCCATCACTATTTTCCGCAATCCATTCAATCGATTGCCCAGAAAAACCTGTTACAAATACTGGGATATCGCCTAAAGCTGTCTTTGGCAGAAGATCTGTTCCTCCAGTCAGATTTACCCTACTAGAATTAATCGTTGGGAATGATTTTGCCCAAACTTCCTTCATCACATAAAAAGCTTCTTGATATAATTCAGTCCTTTTTTCTCCGTCTACGCCATAAGCGTTAAATTCAATCGGACGATCTCCCGTTGCAAGACCAAATAAAAGTCTTTCCCCTGAGATTTTGTCCAAGGATGCTGCAGATTTAGCAAGATTTAATGGATGTTGAAATGACGTTATCGCACTTGCTGTTCCTAATGCAATTTTCTTTGTATGCGCTGCTATATGGCTAAGGAATACCCACGGATCATACATTTGTCCTACATCTCCGAATGAAGGATCATTTAATGGAACATCTCGGACAAATAGAGAAGCAAAATTGGCTTTTTCAGCAACAGTTGCAAGTTTTATTTGTTGTTCCAAATCCATTTCTGGAATGTTGCCTTGGTAGGCTTCAAGTGGAAAAAGCAAACCTAAAGTAAGTTTATTTTCTTGAAATGTTCTCTAATATCCATTATGTTTTTCAAATTTGTTCATGTTAATTATCTCCCTTTTCATCTCTTAGTTTTTCAGTATATTATTAAACAACGGATTGTATTGGATCGATAGGAAACAAAAGCGAATACTAATTAATAAATCAGCCCCTTAAATAAAGCTGAAATCATAGAAGCGTATATAATAAATTAATATATCGCGAATTAACGATTTATTTTAATAAAAAAATACATGACCTAACATATTTATATATCCTGAAATCTCGATATATAGAAATTAATTAAAGTGAATTGCTTGAAGCAATTCACTTTAATCCTCAAATCTCTTTCGCAATGTAATTGCTTACTTCCTTAATAACTTCTTCATTACGCTTATAGTATGTCCACTTACCCTTACGCGTTGCTTCGAGTAGCCCAGCCCGATGTAGCATAGTAAGATATTGAGAAACCGTTGATTGTGTTACATTTAACTTTTGATGCAGCTGTGATACGCATACACCCTCTTTCTCAAAGCTAACCCCTTCAGAAATAGGGAGGGTAAAATAGTTTTCGGGCTCTTTTAACCACTTCAAAATCTGCAAACGTTTTTCATTAGACAATGCTTTAAAGATTTCTATGATATCCATAAGCTTATAATATCATTAATTTCCGATATGTCAATTTGTATTCTCCCCTATAAGGATATCAATCGAAGGTTTTGTCCTTACTTTCTTTTATTAATTCGTTGTTTCCTAGATTCTATAGTTCGCCAGAAACTGAAGAAACTCCTTTTGAATAGAATGCTCATACTTCATGAGAGCGAATGTCTGTGCTTCCGGTAAAGTGATATCGGGGCAGTCAATCTCCATGAGCCTTCCCTCTAAAAGCTCTCTTCTTACAGTAGAGATGGGTAGAACAGAAACTCCGAGACCTTCCACGATAAAACGCTTCGTTATATGGACCTGAGAGACCTTCATCATTTTAATCCGTGGGAACCTGGCTTTTATGATCTGGCACAACTCTTCCCAGTAACCTGGATGGTTATGGGTCAGCAACGTGCTTGACTGAAGCACTTCCTCAGCATCCAAAGGATGGGCCCGTTCGGAATCAAAGCCATCATGGGGAGCTACTAGTACCAATGTCTCCTGGTAAAGGGAATGGCACCTCACTTTAGGGTCGCTTCCAGGCAAACACGATAATCCTATGTCCACTTCCTCAGCTAATACAGCAACTTCTATATCAATCGACTCAATGATCTTGATGGAAATCTCTACATGTGGATGTTTGGTAATAAAGCTTTTAAGTACATAAGGAAGAATAGTGTCCGCAATCAAAGGGGAAATTGCAATAGTTAAAGTTGATGTGAAGCCCTGTTGGTAGGACTGGAGGTCTGCCACCCCATCGTTAAATGCATCCAAAATCTTTCTGGCATGAACCAAGTACCGTCTACCTTCTTCAGTCAGTACAATACTTCTTCCCTCACGAACAAACAACACGGCACCTATTTCCTTTTCCAACAACTTGATATGTACGGTGACAGTCGGCTGTGATAGAAATAAAAGTTCGGCAGCCCTGCGGAAGTTTGCTGTATCAGCAGCGGTTACAAATGTTCGTAGCCAGTTGAAATCCATAGAAACTTTCCTCCTTTTGATTAAAAAATTTAATTGATTTGATTAATAATATTTAATATTCATAATTAGCTTTATTTTATAAAATATATGTAAGAAAGGAAAGGAGAGATTGAAATGAGTCAGCCAGGTTTGAAAGGGGTTATTGCAGCAGAAACGAAAATTGGTGAAGTGGATGGCTTGAATGGGAAGTTGATTTATCGGGGATATGAGATAAGGGAATTAACAAAAAAACTCTCTTATGAGGAGGCAGCCTATCTGCTGTGGTATGGTGAGATTCCTGATTCCGATGAGCTGTTAGAGTTTAAGGAGTTCTTTTATCAAAACAGAGCTTTAACACCTGTGATGAAAGGGGTACTGGACGTTCTCCCTTCAGATATGGATATGATGAGTGTCATTCGCACCGTACTTTCCGCATCCGGCGATACCTCTTATGGTTGGAAACCCACCCTGGAACAGGCTATTGGGATAACAGCAAAAGTGCCTACCATTATCGCCAATCGAAAAAACAAGCTTGAAGGTCGTTCATATGTTATACCTGATTTCAGTCTCAGCCATGTAGAGAATTATTTGTATATGTTGGATGATACTCTTCCAAGACCCGAACATGTACGGGCGTTGGAGACCTATATGATCCTTACGATGGAGCACGGAATGAATGCCTCCACTTTCTCTGCAAGGGTGACAGCATCAACGGAATCGGATCTGGTTTCAGCCGTATGCTCGGCCATCGGCACAATGAAGGGACCTCTCCATGGCGGAGCACCATCTGAAGTCATTCGGCTGTTGGATGAGGTGGCAAACCAAGAAGATGTGAAGGCATACCTTAGTGGGAAAGTTCTTGCAGGAGAAAAGCTGATGGGATTTGGTCATAGAGTATATAAAACGCATGATCCCCGAGCACTTGCATTAAAAGAGAATCTTATGGGGCAGGTAGGAAAAGATGAGTGGCTTGACCTCGCGCTTTCAGTGGAGGCCGCAGCAATTGAAACCTTGCATGAGCTGAAGCCAGGCAGAGCACTTTACACAAATGTAGAGTTTTATGCCGCAGCGATCATGAAGGCACTTCAGCTCGATTCCTCCCTCTTCACCCCGACCTTCACCGCAAGCCGGATGGTCGGTTGGACTGCTCATGTACTTGAACAGGCGGAAAACAACACTATTTTCCGGCCTTTATCGAAGTATGTGGGCAAATGAGTCGCAACTTTTTACGAAATAAAATCCCCAGCAGAAGCATCCGCTGGGGTAAGAATTACATTTATAAAGTTATTCCGTTAACTCATTCACAGCCCTCATCTGAACAGTACGATGTCTTATCCTTCGATTCAAACGTCTTTAATACAGGTTTTTCGTTTTCCTCTTCCCAGACCTTTTCAAGAGCCTGAACAAATGTCTCTACCGACTGGGCACCGGAAATTGCATATTTACGGTTTATTACAAAGAAAGGTACACCTTGAACCCCTATTTCGCGGGCTTCCGCTTCATCTGCACGGACGTTCTGCTCATACTGGTTCCCGCTCAGGACCTCTTCCACTTCCGCGACGTCGAGCCCGATTTCAGCAGACAGGTCCTTAAGGAAGTCCAGACTGCCAATGTGTTTGGAATCTGTGAAATGTGCTTTTAATAGGCTTTCTGTTAATTCATGATCTTTCCCCTTTTTTTCTGCAAGCTTTGCCAATCGGTGAGCATCAAATGTATTTGTTGGGATGTTGGTATCAAAATTAAATTCAAGGCCGACTGTTGCAGCTTGAGCTGCAACTCCCTCGCTCATCTTCTTTGCTTCGGAAACCGGCATGCCATACTTTTTGGCAAGTATTTCATGAATGGTGAGATCCGTGTCACGCTTGGCTTTGGGATCCAATTCAAAGCTTTTGTATTGTACTTCTACTTGATCACGTTGGGGAAACTTCTCCAACGCTTCTTCAAGTCTTCTTTTTCCTATATAGCAAAATGGACAAACAAAGTCGGACCAAACTTCTATCTTCATTGTTTTATCGCACCTCTTTCTAATTGTTGTTTGGTACATCTTATCATAATGTTCCATAATCCTCTCCTATTTTGCTTAGAAAGGCAAAGCAATCAGTAACATAAAGTTACAACAGTCAGGTTCCAAGGTTCCATTGGTTTATTAGAAACCTGCAAAGGACAGCGGACTCCGCTCTCACAGAAACGTAAGTAGGCCTTGTATTCCTTCCAGTTTCATAAGGTGTGCCAAGCCAAAGAATTTTTTCATCGATCATCACAAATGGAAAAGTCAGCTCTTCCACCACTCTCGTTATGTTGGAAAGTGGCCCATCGCTTTCTTCTGTTGTGACAATCACTAAAGTGGAGTGAGCTTTAAATTTCTTTAGTACTTCCAGCCATTGGGAGGAAAGGTTGAAAAAGCAAGGTATACCGATTATGACGGACTTTTTGGATTGCTTCATATCGCTGAATACCTTTTCCAGCTTTACCGCATGCATCCACTGAACTTTTGTATGCTGATTTTTCACCCATTTTCCTATATCTTTCGGAAAAGCCTGTAATTGGTTGGTCTCCTGATGAACAATCAGTTTTCGAATCGTTTTTTGGGAACCGATTTTACTTTTCATAAAATGGGCATCACAAATATGTATAAATTTCCCTCTTGTTCTTGTGATAGCTACGTTCAGTAAACGTTCGCTCTCTTTTCCGATTAATAACATTCCTGGTCGCATTAGTGGATAGCTGTCTACCGAATCGAAAATCACCATATCCTTTTCACTTCCCTGGAACCTGTGAACAGTTGCAGAAAGTATCTCTGCCGTTGCCATTTCTTCCAAATACACCTCTTCCAAAAAAGCTTCCATAAGACTCGCCTGTGCGCGATAAGGAGATATGTAACCTATGGAAGTTATACCCGAAAGCTTTCCTTCATGGATATTTTGAAAAGAGAGAAGCAAATGCCATAGGTTTACTCTTGACCTTGACACTCTATCTACCATCCCGTATTCCCCTGAAGAGCTGGTATGCAGCAGGACGGAAGCCGCCTCGGAAAATGGCAAGCTTTTGGCCAAATCCTCCCGTTTTTTCTTGATTTCCGGATGATCTCCAACCAGGGAGTGATAGATATATTTATTAGTGAAGGAGGATATGTCCGGATGCATTCTTCTCTGCTCTTTTAAAAGCAGTAATTGTGGATGAAGCAACCCGTTTTCTACTGTATCCGCCACTCCTGCACGGTGAAAAATGTCTTCACGGAGCCATTTGTCCACAAGTTCATGTCTTGCGGAAGCAATTGGCGGGAGCTGTTTGAAATCACCACAGATGATGATATGTCTACCTAATGAAGCTGCAAAAGCGGCTTGGGGCACATAGGCCATGCTTGCTTCGTCGACAATGACCACATCATATTCCTTTTCATAGATGGTTTTGTCACCCGCAGCCTTGGCTAAGGTGGTTCCGATGATATAGGCATCTTCCAGAAAATCCATTTCTTTCTGGCGAATTTTCTCCAGAATTCTTCCGAGCTTGCTTTCAATTTCCAACAGCTGTGCGGAATCCCTCTTACTGAAAGACTTGTACAAGTCCCTGTTCAGAATACCTCTTTCCTCTATCAGCGTATTTTTTTCCTTAGCAAGCTCTGGGTGGTCCGTTTCTAAAAGCTGGCTAGTGGAAAGCGCGAATGGCTGTGAAAGAATAGCAAGGCTTTGTGTCCCATATCGTAGTACATCTCCTTCCACAAAACGTTCCTTCTTTGAAATGAAGGAAGCAATCTCTTTGATCAGCACATCCACCGCCTGATTACTGTGTGAAAGGATGAGTACTTTTTTCTTTTTGAAATATTTATTTGCTGCAACACGGGCAAGGGTATAAGTTTTACCGGTACCAGGCGGCCCCCATACAAATGTGACAGGATTATACTTGGACCGGAGGATAAGCTCGTGCACATTGCTTTTTATTATCTCCTTGGGGTGATTCACTTCCTGGCTGGGATTTAGCAGCCTTTTTACTCTTGTTCGCTTCTTTTCATTTTCCTTCAGTTCTTCTATTCTTTCAAAAAGGTTATCTAAAAGTTCCCAGGGATCATAGTGGATGTATGCCTCTGAAAGATTGGTGCCCAAAGTTTCCTCAAAAGTGAGGATGACACTCTTGCCCTCCGAAGTAAGGACTTTCCCCTCTTTCGTCATTGTTCCCCACTCCAGCTTGATTTTGCTTCCAGCGGGTATTCTAATTGATTGAGGTGCCTCAAAGAAATATGTAAATCCTTTTTCTTTTGAAAACTGATGTCCATTTCGAACTAAATACTTTGAACTGCCATATTTTTTAAGATGCATGATTTCTATTTGGATGGCTTTTTGCCATTCCTTTATGTTACCAAGTAAGTTTTTCTTCATTCCAATCTTCCCTCATACCTGAAGAATCCCCGTCCGGAATGACAGGGATTCTACTATTGTTGCTATACTATAGCATAATCCGGATGATGATTCTAACTTCTAATCAAACCATTGGGTGGATTCCCCGTCCATTATCCGTTCTAGCTCATTCAGAAAGTTTAACAAAAGAGGTCCCGGAAGCAGATCCTGAATGGTGATCACAAGGTCCAAGGATTCCGCCTCTTCTTGCTGAATTGGTCTTTTAGGAAGTGTAGTAAACCATCTTTCAAACTCATCAATGAAAAGATAGAAATCACGTTCGAATTTTTCTGCCCATTCTGCGCCTTCCTCCCCCTCTGTCTGTTGCATCATTTTCCAATCGTCGAGTGCCTGCTTCAAAGTCTCCATCACTTTATCTCTCATCCTGATTTCCTTCCCGATATAAAAAAGTGCCAGATCTCTTATTAATAAGAAATCGGACACTTTTCCTTTTATTTATAAAACTTCACTACTGTTTTCTCGACTTTTTTGTCTTCTTTTGAAACGTTTTTCGGCTTAATTGGTGAAACTGGTTCAGCTTTCACATTTTCTGTTGCACTGATTTCCAAGTAAAACGGGTTGGAAGCTTTATCGCCGCCAAGGTAGCCTTTGAGGATTTTCAGCTTGCTTGTGGATCCTTTCAGCATTGCCTTGTAATCCCATGCAATTTCATTTTTATAGGTACTATCCATTCTTTCCTTTAATGCTAATGCTTCTGATACTGCTTCAGCAGGCGTTCGGAAAAATGTATCCGCTCTTTTCAGCCCACGCTTTTTTATGCCGTCTCCAGCTCTTGCTTGATAAAGTGTTACTGACATATTTGGTCATCCTTTCTGTATGTCGGTTTCACACCTTTAGACGGTGAGTCTGTACACCAGGATACCAAAGGAAGTTACCTTCTCCTTCTAGTATACCCCTAAATGCCAATTACTACCACGATTATATTTTTTATGCGGGAAGAATAAGGTCTGTAGAAAATATATTTGCGGTTTTCATGGGCATAATGAATAATATATGAGATAATGAATGAATGATTAAAACTTCACAATGGAAGAAGGAACAAATATTGAAACTAAAAAATAAATTTCAAGACAACGAAAAGGTTGTTTTAAAAAGCACAGGCGAGCAAGTAACCATCAGCAAGTTCAACTACGTTCCGAATCTAAAGAGATATTCCTATACACTAAAAGAGTATCCTAAAACTTTCTATTTTGAGGAAGAAATCAAACAACTCTAATCTATCCTTTTCAGGTGTAAACAGATGACTAAAATCATAGCGGTCCCCTTCAGATTGCAGCCCTCTATAAAAATCATTTTGTCACCTCCATTTATCTTAAGCACACCATGAGAACCGGCTAAGGTTAGCTGGTTTTTTTATTTGGGTAGATAAATAAGAAAGAGAAAAATTTGGAGGGATAGTATGTTTTTTTTACTTTACGTTAGTGGTGGTATTTTCCTTATCTCCATAATAGTGTTCGTCCTATCGGCAATTTCATTTCGCAGAGAGACAAAGCCGACACTTGACTCCATTCAAAGCATTCAGATGAAACTGCAAGAGGAAAAGCAAGCTATCAATGTCCAAAACGAAAAGATGAAAAATAAAAAGATAGAAATTAAAAATGATCTAGATTGGAAAAAATCCATATTCACTTTTACACTCATTGAGTTGAAACAACTCCCTGATACATTGATGAAAACAAGCGGCAATCAAAAGACGGATCATTATTCCAGAGAGATGTAAATCGTGAATCATAAAAAAACCGAGGAAGCTCATTGAAGCTTCCTCGGTTTTTCATAATGCTGTGAATTCTTCATCATGATACATTTTATTCGTTCTAATATTATCTTTATGATAGATTGCATTGATTTCTCCACCGATTACCAAAGCGAGTCCAGTCAGGAAAAGCCAGAGCATAAGCACAATCACTCCGCCCAAGCTTCCATAAGTGGAGGAATAATTTCCGAAATTGCTAACATAGAAAGAGAATCCAAGGGAGATTAGCTGCCATATGATGGTTGCTACAAGAGAACCAGGGATGACTTCCTTGAAAGTTTTATCGACATTCGGTGCAACTCGATAAAGAATAGTAATAATGGCAAAAATGACTACAAATGCGATGATGAAACGCAGGACATTAAGAAGCACCGAAGTTCCACCTGGTATATAAATGAATTTCTCCAGGTTACTGATAATCACACCACCAAATATTGGCAGAAAGAATGCAATCAAAAAAGCGAAAATCAATCCAATTGTAAGACCAATCGATAACAGTCTGACCATAATAAATGATCTGGTTTCCTGTACATTGAATGCTTCATTCATTGCCTTAATAAATGCGTTCATGCCATTGGAGGCGGACCATATTGTACCGAGAATACCCAAAGTGAGCAGTCCCCCATTAGGCTTACTGATAAATTCGTATATGCTGTCCTCAATCAGCTCCACTGTCTGTTGTGGCATGATCGTATTAAGAAATTCTATTGCTTTTACGGGATCGATGGACAGATAGGGAAGGATGGAAAGTGTTAATATCAACAACGGGAAAATAGCAAGCATATAATAGTAAGCTTGTTCTGCCGCAAGTCCTGTTGCCCGATCGTCCTTCATTTCCTTCCCAAGTCTTTTACCGAATCTGATAGCCCTTCCCATGCTCTCCCACTTCCTTCTTTGTATTTGTTATATATCGGAACGCTTTACAGGTAATGTACAACAGCGGAACGAACCACCGGATTTGATGATTTCGGATATGTCCACCTCTATCACATCATATCCTCTGTCCCGCATATCCTTGTTTACCTTTTCATTGCAAGGAAGGCTGAACACCTTCTTATCCCCAACAGATAGAACATTCGTTCCCATTGTAAACTGCTCTTCTTTCGTAACCTCGATTAGCTCATAACGTGTAGCCAAATAATCAAGTTCCTCTTTTCTCAGAGCAGGAGGAAAAACCAATGCCTCTGTTGGTGAAAGAACGTTAAATACACAGTCCAAATGCAGATAAGATTTATCTATTGGGATTTCTTGTACAGTAAACCCCGGCGTCGCTTCTGCAAGCTTATGTATGCCCTCGCTTGAAGTCCGACCGCTGATTCCTACAAAAATGACATCACGGTCTACTATCACATCTCCACCTTCTATACTGTTGTCTGTTAGTGGTAGATAGGTAGCTCCTTGCTCATCTAGCCAATTTTTAAACAGTTGTTCTTCGCCATGTCTGACTTCACTGCCCATATTGGAGACAAAGAGTATATCTCCAAGTGTAAATCCAATATCACGAGTAAAGACCTGTTCGGGAAACCTTTCTAATGCTTCCAGATTAATTACTTCAATTCCTGCCTCTTTCATTTTTGCAACAAAGTTCCGATGCTGTTTGGTGGCCAGACTTTCATCGATATTGTCCTCGGCATAATGCTTTTGAGTTTCATTGATGATCTCGCTGATGCTCATGAATGTAGGTGGACATACCAATACCTTTTCCAATCTTCCATATTCACTGTTGCATTGCAATTCTGAGTTTGAAATTATAGCTTCCATTTCGATTGTCACTTTAAATCCCCCGTTCAATATCCATTGTTTTTATAAGATACATTCCCGAAAGTGGAAAAGCGTTAAACCTTTATTTGAAATATTATTTTGATAAACGATTATTATACAAAAAAAGCAAATTTAACATACATTAAATTTGCTTTTTTATCCATCACATATTATTTTCCGATAAACATTTGTGTCCAGTAATTCCCATCCTCTACATATCCTACACCGATGTGTGTGAAATTTCCATTTAAAATGTTTTTACGATGACCTTCGGAGTTCATCCATGCCTGTACTACTTCCTCTGGACTTCGTTGCCCCATTGCAATGTTTTCACCAGCTGTATTGTAGGTAATTCCAAAATCCCTCATCATATCAAAGGGAGAACCATAAGTAGGGCTTGTGTGTGAAAAGTAATTCTTTGCTTTCATGTCCTTGGACTTCTCTCTTGCAACATTACTTAGGGCAGAATCAGCTTTAAGATCGGATAGTCCGTTTTTGCGGCGCTCGGCATTAGTCAATTCAATTACTTTCTGTTCTGTTTCTGAGATTCCTTCTGTTGTTTCAGCGGCTGGTGCCTGGTTTTGCTTTGCTTCAGGCTGACCTTCAGGTTGTTCCTGTGCAGGTGCAGGCTGTCCTTGTTTTGGCGCAGGCTGTCCTTGTTGTGTTCTAGGTTGTTCACCTTTAGGTATTTCTTGTTCGAACTTATATACACCAAAATGTCCATACTGCTCCACTTTCTGAGAGTGCGGAAACTTGTCGCTTGGAGTGCTTGTGCTAAAAGAGTTTGGATCGATGGTTAAAAATCCATGATTAATTTTTAGGACCTCTCCGCTTATGCCATCTCTTACATTACGATCATTGTCAATATTTCTTACTGTATCGTCAAATGCATTGTTATAGGAAGTGTTTTCAGGTGCTGCGTTATTTTCCATATTATTATTGTTGTCTCCACATGCAACAAGCATGGAAAGTGTTAATGCGAGTACAGAACCCAAATAGACAAATTTTTTCATGTGACATCTCCTTTTCCAAAGTTATTACGATAATAGCTTTTCTTTTAAAAGGAAAGTTATTATTGGTAATAATCGTGAAAAAAGGAGAAAAAAGGGGCCAGCTCCATGCTTCATGTGGGGGTCTGGCCCCTTTAAACTGTATAATAAAGCACGTTGATTTCCGTTCCAGGCACTGCGCTTATCCTTAGGCGGTCCGGGAGCCTCCTCCCGCAGGAGTCTCCGTGCCTTCCACTACAAACAACTGAGTTTTGTAAACTTTTCCCATGTGTTTTTTCTTTAGCCCTCTATTATCTTTTCCAATACTCGTTGCACAGCGTAGCCTTCATCAAATCCAACCAGATAGGCGTCATCTCCATCAAGCTTTTTGGCCAGTTCTTCTATCAGGCTGTATTGGGGGAGATTTATTTCGTTCAAATCAACAGGATGCCAATCTTCTCCCCTTTTAGCTGATTTTACGACTCTCCAATCATCGAGCACTACAGATTGCTTTGTGCCATGAATGGAAAAGGAGAGATGTTCCTTTTCCGCTTGTCCTACCAAGCCATCCACCAGCACTTTTATTCCACTTTCCAGTTCGATTGTTGCAATGACGCCAAGTTCACTTGCTGTTTCATCTGCAGGGAACTCAACAGAACTTTTCACTTCTTTTACCGGTCCAAATAAGGACAATATCATTTGCAGATAGTGTGGGGTGATCTCCCTGATAAATCCCCCCTGTTCCCTTTTACCGATCCAAGGAGTTTGCTGCCAAGGTCTTGGCCATTCTGGAAAATGCATCTTAAGGTGAATACGTCTGATATCTCCTAGAGAATCTTGCTCCACAAGCTCTCTCATAAAAAAGAAAGCTTTTTGGTATGCTAAAGGAAAATGCATCGCATGAATAAGCCCGGATTTCTCTGCCTCTTTTAGCATGTGTAATCCTTCCTGCTCCGAATTTGCCAATGGCTTTTCGCAAAGAACGTGCTTATTATGTGCGAAAGCTGCCATCACTACGTTATTGTGGATTGCTGGTGGCACTGCCACATAAATAAAATCAACATTCTCTTGTTTTATTAGTTCATTAAAATCTGTATAAAAGGGAACACCACCCAGTTCAGTGGATGTTTGTTCAGCCAATACCTTATGTCTATCACAAATCCCCGCAATCTCAATGGAGGATGACTTTTTAAATTCTGAAATTAAGCGTTGTCCGATTACCCCAAGCCCTACAATTCCGACTCTTTTTACATTACTCATACTACTTCCCCCTTATACTTGAAAAAACGAAGAAAAGATAGTCTCCCGTCATAACGGAAAACTACCTAGCTTAAAACCTTGATGAACTCGCGCATATAATCAGGCAGATCTGGCGGACGACGACTGGAAATAAGGTTGCCATCCACTACAACCGGTTCATTCACCCAGGTTGCCCCTGCATTGATCATGTCATCTTTTATCCCTGGTGTACTTGTCACTTTTTTACCTTGGAGAATCTTCGCTGAGATCAGGACCCAGCCTGCATGACAAATTTGTCCGATCGGTTTTTGCTGGTCATTCATCACTCTTATAAGCGATAAAATATCATCATACCTTCTCAGTTTATCCGGCGACCAACCGCCTGGAACTAAGATTGCATCATAATCGTTCGGGTCCAGGTCATGGAATGACACATCCGATTCAATCGGAACACCATATTTCCCAATATATGTTACATTGGATTTTTCTCCCGCAATGACGACAGACGCTCCTTCTTCCCTCAGACGCAGAACAGGATACCAAAGTTCAAGATCTTCAAAATCGTCACTGACGAGTTGAATGATTTTTTTGTTATGTAGTTTGATGGGAAACGCCTCCTTTTATATTGGCCTACTGTCATTGTGAAGGAGTAAATTGAGTTTTGCAAATATTACTCAGCCATTTTTCACTAAAATATCATGTTTTATGTCATTAATGGAGGACAAGCCACTGAGGGCCAGGGTTGCATCCGTATCTGTCTGTAGGTTCTGAAGCGCCTGTTCCACACCATTTTGCCCGTCAGCTGCCAATCCATAAATATATGGACGGCCTACCAGGACTGCGTCTGCTCCAAGCGCAATTGCCTTTATCACATCAGGACCTCTGCGGATTCCACTGTCGAAAAGGACGGGGATTTTACCCCTTATTGCATTTGCGACTTCCTCCAAAGCATCCAAGGCCGCAATGCATCCATCCAATTGTCGCCCCCCATGATTGGAAACGATAACACCGTCCATCCCATATTCAAGGGCAAGTCTGGCATCTTCAGGATGTAGGATACCCTTTAAAATAATGGGTAGATTCGTTTGTTTTCTCAGGAAACTCAAGTCCTCCCAGGAGAGAGTTGGTTCGTAAACGACATTTACAAGTTCCTTTAACGCCGCCTCCAAATTGTCTTCAGAGCTTTCATGTAATCGTGATAGAAAAGCCGGATCGGAAAAATAGTTCCCTGCCCCTTCCCCTAGTTTCAATGGTGAGTAGCCATGAGTCAAATCACTTTTCCTGAATCCCAGTAGTGCCGTGTCCAAGGTTACGACAATTGCCTCATATCCTGCCTGTTCAGCCCGTTTCACGAAGCTTGCAGTGATTTCCCAATCCCTGCTCCAATATAATTGAAACCACCTTGTATTATCCCCTGATTCATGTGCGATTTCCTCAAGAGAATAGGTGGATACGGAACTTGTAATAAATGGAACGTTCATCTGTTTGGCTGCTCTCGCAGTTGCTTTTTCTCCTTCCGGATGGGCGATCCCCTGCATCCCAATTGGAGCCAAGAAGAAGGGAGTGGGGTGTTTCTTTCCGAAAAAGGCTATAGACAGGTCTCTTACTGAGACATCCTTCAAAAACCTTGGCCTTATTTTCCATCTGTGAAAAGCCTCTTCATTTGCACGCAATGTTTCCTCATGCCCTGCACCACTTTGAATATAAGTAAAAGCGTGAGGCTCCATTCGTCTTTTAGCTTCCTGTTCCCATTCTGCATACTTAATTATCCGTTTTTTCAAAAGGTCAACTGCCACTTCCTCACCCCTAATCCTTTTTAAGCGTTCTTGCAACAACATTTCCGAGAGTCTGAATGCCCTGTACCAAAATAATTAATAGAAAGACGGTTACATACATCACTTCTTCTACATACCGCAGATGACCATATCGATAACCGAGATCACCCAGTCCTCCTGCCCCAACAAGACCTGCCATCGCTGTAGCTCCAATCAACCCGATTGTTGCAATCGTTAACCCGAGTACAATGGAAGGACTTGCTTCTCGTATCATCACATTCCAGATGATATCTTTACTTTTAATTCCCATTGCTTCATATGCTTCCAAAACCCCTCTATCCACTTCGAGCAAGGAGTTCTCCATCAGTCTTGCAATATATGGAGCGGTATACACGACGAGAGGAACCATAACTCCTGCTACACCCATCGTTGTTCCTACCACAAGTTTCGTAAAAGGCAGAATAAAAAATAATAGGATGATGAACGGGATGGACCGTACTACGTTTATCAAAATATTTAAAAGACCGTAAACATACTTGTTTTCCAAAGTCTTTCCTGGTCTTGTCAAGACAAGTAGAATCCCAAGCGGAAGGCCGATGAGTACCGAAATGAAAAGTGCGATCCCGACCATCTGCAGGGTTTCCAGAACGGCTTGCCAGACAGCATCTCCCCACTCACTATGAAATTCGCTTATTGTGTTTAACATGATAGCCCGCTCCCTCCACTTGTATATTTTGCTCTTTTAAGTATTGGATCGCCCTTTGAACCTCTGACTCTTCCCCCTTTATATGAACGAGAAGACTTCCAAAAGGATGTTCCTTTAACTGTGTAATGTTTCCAGACAAAATATTAGGATACACATCGAATTTTTTGCTCACAACAGCTAGAGCAGGATCTTTGGAGGAATGCCCCAGGAATTTCAAGGAAACGATTTCCCCATTCTCCCCTAAAGTCTCTAATAGTTCAGGAGTAAGTTGGTGATTGAAAATGCTATTAACAAACTTTTTCGTTGTAGGATGTCCAGGCGATGTGAATACATCTTTGGTGAGGCCCTGCTCGACCACTTCGCCATTTTCCATCACAGCTACCCGATCACAGACCTTTTGAATGACATGCATTTCATGGGTGATCAGGAGAATGGTTATACCCAGTTCTTTATTTATCTTCAATAATAGATCCAGAATCGCCTCTGTTGTATCAGGGTCCAATGCGCTTGTTGCCTCATCGCTTAATAGAACACTCGGTTCATTGGAAAGCGCCCTTGCGATGGCGACCCGTTGCTTTTGCCCTCCTGAAAGCTGGCTTGGATAAGCTTCTTTTTTGTCCAATAGACCGACAATTCCCAGATATTTGTCTACTCTATTCGCTATCTCCTTTTTGGATACACCGGTCAACCGCAAAGGTATGGCGATATTTTCATATACTGTAGCGGTTTTTAACAGGTTGAAACCCTGAAAGATCATTCCTATTTTTCGGCGTGATGCTAAAAGCTTTTTGGAGGTAAGAGAAGTCAATTCAAGCCCGTCAACAAAAACCTTGCCTTTTGTTGGTTTTTCCAGAAGATTGACACAGCGGATCAGGGTGCTTTTTCCCGCTCCACTGTAGCCGATCACACCAAAAATCTCGCCTTTCTGCACCTCCAACGAAACATTTTTCAATGCCTCGATGCTGGATTTCTTGGAGACAAAGCTTTTGGAGATGTTATCGAGTCTAATCATTATGTATCCCTCCATTTTCTGAGTAAATATTGTAGAAAGCCGCACCATTGGCGGCTTTCCTAAGTCTTGCTATTACCATGATGGAACAACAGATCCTTCAAACGTTTCATCGATAAACTGTTTCACTTCATCAGAATGATAAGCTTTAATCAGCTTTTTCAATACTGGATCATCCTTGTTCTCCGTGCGGACGACCAATGTATTTACCCAAGGAGAGTCTCCTGGTTCAATGAAAATGGAATCTTTGGTTGGAACAAATCCAAATTCCACCGCGAAGTTTGTGTTGATAGCAGCAGCTGCCAGTTCTTCGAGTTGACGTGGGATCTGGGAAGCCTCCAATTCAATGAATTCCAGGTTTTTTTCATTTTCCTCTATATCCTTTAAGGTTGCATTTGCACCAGCGCCTTCTTTTAATTTGATCAAACCTGCCAATTCAAATAGCTGCAAGGAACGAGCCCCATTAGTTGGGTCATTTGGCAAACCGACCTTATCGCCATCTTTCAGATCTTTAATATCTTTGATGCTAGCAGAATATATGCCCATCGGGAAGTTAACTGTTGTCGCTACATCTGTTAAGTCCAATCCGCGGTCCTTTTTGAACTGCTCCAGATAAGGCTTATGCTGGAAGCTGTTTACATCCAGGTCACCCTCGTCCAACGCGACATTCGGCATTACATATTCAGTGAAAACCTCGATTTCTATATCCAATCCATCCTTTGCCGCGACTTCCTTCACTTTTTCCAATATCTGCTCATGAGGTCCCGCTGTAACTCCGACAATCAGCTTATCTTCACTCAGGGCCTCACTCCCCCCTGATTCACTGCTCCCACATGCAGTAATAACCGATAATAATAGTGCTGTCAGCAAAAATCCTAATATTTTCTTCATCCTACTCTCTCCCTTTTTCATTTATTTTTTCGATTACTTCAAATGCTTCCAAAATATCTGATGCTTCAAATTTCCTTTTCATAAAGTGGATCGACTCTGAAGGAAGCAGGGTATTATCGGCGATTTTTTCTAGCGTCTTTCTATCATTGATGGAAATGCCAAGATCATGGAGGCTCATTGGAAGACCTGTTTTTTCAAAAAATAAAGCCAGATTGCTGATCTCCTCTATTTTTCCTTCCAATGCCAATTGGACGAGTATTCCATATGCTACTTTCTCTCCATGAAGAAGATGATGGGTGGAAGGAATTTTCGTCAATGCATTATGTACAGAATGTGCGGCTGCTATCCTTCCATAGTGATCTGCATAGCCACCCACCATTCCACCAAGCATAATGATGGCGTCGGTGACAGCTCGGAAACTGGATTTGAGCGTTCCCCCTTCTATATCAGCGAGGGCTTGAATTCCCTCTTCCAATATAATGTTTTTACAAAGATCGGCTGATTGCAGCCCTATTTGGACAGGTACCGGAACTGTTTCGAGATCGTAAATAAGGCTCTCCGCCTCATACCATTTGGCAAGTGTATCGCCGATGCCAGCCTTGAAAAACTGGACGGGTGCATTTAGCAAAATTTCAGGTTCCACCAAGACCAAAAGCGTACTTTTCGGAAAAATGGTATACCGTTTAAACTGGCCACTCTCCGAATAGAAAACACTAAGTGGGGTCCAAGCGGCACATGTGGAAGCGACAGTAGGAACCAGGACAACATCCACACGCATTTCGTAGCCCAACGCTTTAGAGAGATCTAACACTTTACCTCCGCCCAACCCGATGATTATGTCCGCGTCCCATGATTCTGCAATATGCCTTATCCGCCTGACTTCCTCATCCGAACATTCACCTCGGTAGTGTTCAAAGTGCACCTGTAGGAATCCGAAATCAGGAATATGCGATTTCACGGCATGCAGTGATTTTGTTCCATGTACGATGAAGACCCTTTTAAACCCATTTGATTCTAAAAATTCAGGAAGTTTTTTAAACACTCCCACCTCCGATTGATAGATGGCTGGTGCACCCTGTACGTTGATCATTTCATTCCTCCCTCCAAAGTTCCAATGCAACAAAAAATCCTCCCTTGAAAACAAGAGAGGATGAGAATACAAAAAAACGTCCTCTCTTATCTTCCAGAACATCGTTGTTCTGCTGGAATTAGCACCTTTTCTATCGATCTAGAAAGGTTGCCGGGCGTCATGGGGCCAGTCCCTCTGCCACTCTTGATAAGAGTTGTAATTTTTGAAACTATTGAATTATTAAAAGATTAAAGTAAGTATATGTTGCTGAAAAGCTTCTGTCAATAAGTTTTTTGAAATAATAAAATGTAAGCGTTTTTACTACTCCTAATCTTGTAAATAGATTGTCACCTTTGAACACGCTGTTGATTTCCGCACTAGGCGCAGCGACCCAAGGGGCGGTGTCGGAGCCTCCTCGGCTTCGCCTGTGGGGTCCCCAGTCTACCGCTATCTCCCGCAGGAGTCTTCGCCTATTGCTCCAATCAATAGCTAGATTCTTAAAACCTACACTAGAAATTAACAGGGCCTTCGTAAAAAAAGTAGAAAGTTAATTAATATTGTTGAAGTTTTCCTCTGCACTAAAAAACTCCAATTAGTCGACAAATTGCTCGGCGAAGGCTAGTTGGTTTTTTACTTGTTGGAATCCTGTGCCTCCTTGGCTGTTTCTTGCTCCTACTACATTTTTGGGTTGTAGGATTTTATAGATGTCTTCTTTGAATAATGGTGAAAACTGCTGGTATTCTTCTATGGTCAAACCTAATAGGAACTTTTGGTTATTTATGGCATACAGGACGATTTTTCCGATTATTTCATGTGCCTGTCTGAATGGCAGTCCCTTTGTTACAAGGTAATCTGCAATATCTGTTGCATTGGAGAAATCCTGTGATACAGCTTGGTGCATCTTATCTTTGTTGACAGTCATGGTACGGATCATCGGAGCAAGAAGGCGCATTGAACCGTCGAGTGTTGCTACTGTATCGAACATCCCTTCTTTGTCTTCCTGCATATCTTTGTTGTAGGCAAGCGGTAGCCCCTTCAAAACAGTCAGCAGACCTACGAGGTTGCCATATACTCTTCCGGTTTTGGCACGGAGAAGCTCTGGGACATCCGGATTCTTCTTTTGAGGCATAATACTAGATCCCGTGCAAAAGGCATCGTCTAGTTCAATGAATTGAAACTCCTGACTCGACCAGATGACCAGCTCCTCGGATAAACGTGAAATATGTGTCATGATTAGCGATGCGTGTGACAGGAACTCAACGATAAAATCCCTGTCGCTGACTGCATCCATGCTGTTCGGGTATACCATATCAAACCCTAATAATTCTGCCGTCTGCTGTCTGTCGATCGGGAAGGTTGTTCCAGCAAGTGCGCCGGCACCAAGTGGTGACCAGTTTATACGTTTCAAGCTGTCCTGCAATCTTTCTTTGTCACGTTCAAGCATCCAAAAATATGCAAGAAGATGGTGAGCAAAGGAAACAGGCTGTGCTCGCTGAAGATGGGTGTAGCCTGGCAGAATGGTGTCAATATTATTCTTTGCCTGATCCATTATCGCTTTTTGCACGTCATTCAAAAGTCCAATGATCGATTTCGTCTGCTTGCGAAGATACAGATGCATATCTGTCGCGACTTGATCATTACGGCTTCGTCCTGTGTGAAGCTTTCCTCCAACAGGTCCTATTTCATCTATTAGCAGCTTTTCAATGTTCATGTGAATATCCTCATGCTCCACAAGAAACTCTACATCTCCATTGTTGATTTTTTGCTGTATCTTCAATAATCCCTCTTTGATTGTATTTGCATCCTCAATGGCGATGATTCCGCAGTCCCCGAGCATCTGCACATGTGCGATACTGCCTTCGATGTCTTCACTAGCCAACTCTTTATCGAAAGTAATAGAGGCAGTGAACGCTTCTACAAGCTTGTCGGTTTCCTTGGTGAATCTTCCGCCCCATAGTTTAGACATAGGATGATAGCCTCCATTTCAAAAAATAAGTTTAATAGCTTGCTACTTTTTCTTTTTTATGAATTTCCACATACACCTTTGTCGGCAGACCCCAGAGCTTGATAAAGCCGACTGCAGCGTTATGGTCGAACATGTCCCCTTTGGAATAGGTGGCCAGTTCCTCATTGTATAAGCTGTTTTCGGATTGACGCCCGACTACTGTATGGTTTCCTTTTTGGAGCTTTACGCGGATTTTTCCGCTTACATGCTTCTGGGTTTCCTCAACGAAAGCTTGTAGCGCACCCACTAACGGGGAATACCATAATCCTTCGTAAATCACTTTTGCCATTTGTTGATCAATGGAGGTTTTGAATTGGGTCACTTCTCTAGGCAATGTCAAAAATTCCAATTCCTTATGTGCCTGAATCAGAATAAGCGCAGCGGGATTCTCGTAGACCTCACGGGATTTGATTCCAACAAGACGATTTTCAATGTGGTCGATACGGCCCACTCCATGCTTTCCTCCTATTTCATTCAGTTCTTCAATCAATGGTACAAGATCCATACTCTTATCATTAAGTGCTACAGGAACACCATTTTCAAAGGTTATTTCAAGGTATTCCGGCTGATCTGGAGTCAATTCAATCGGATTGGTCCATGCAAATGCCGCTTCCGGTGCTTCATTCCATGGATTTTCCAACACACCTGCTTCACAAGCTCTGCCCCAAATGTTCGCATCAATGGAAAATGGATTATCCAAATCTACCGGAATCGGAATATCATGCTTCATTGCATATTCGATTTCCTCATCACGTGTCATACCCCATTCACGTACCGGGGCAATTACTTTCAAGTTAGGGTTAAGCGCCTGAATGCTTACCTCAAAGCGGACCTGATCATTCCCTTTCCCGGTACAACCATGTGCAACGGCTATAGCTCCCTCCTGTTCAGCCACTTCCACCAACAGCTTGGAGATCAAGGGGCGTGAGAGTGCGGAGGATAGTGGGTACTTCCCTTCATACATGGCATTCGCTTTAAGGGCCGGAACGATATATTCCTTCGCAAGCAGTTCTTTTGCATCTACCATGATTGCTTTGATAGCTCCTACATCCAGTGCCTTTTGTTGAATGGAAGCGAGATTTTTCCCTTCTCCGACATCCAGTCCGAGTGCAATAACATCGTAACCATACTTCTCTTGCAGCCATTTAACGGAAACGGAGGTATCAAGACCTCCGGAATATGCTAATACCACTTTTTCTTTAGCCAAATCATTCGTCCTCCCTAGAATAAAAATCTATCTCGTTGTATTTTTATACATTATATCGTAAAAAAAATCATCTTTCCAGTAATAGTTTCAGAATCGCCTTTTGTGCATGCAGGCGGTTTTCTGCTTCATCAAATACGACGGAATGCGGACCATCAATAATGGACGCTGTCACTTCTTCTCCTCTATGTGCAGGCAAGCAATGAAGGAAAATATAATCTTTGTCCGCAAGTTTGCAAAGATCTTCATTTACCTGATAGGGGGAGAATGCTTCCAAGCGATCCGCTGTTTCATTTTCCTGCCCCATGCTGGTCCAGACATCAGTTACCACCACATCTGCTCCTTGTATCATGGTTTTTGGATCTGTACTGCATTCTACCTTAGAACCGGTCAATTTTGCCTCTTCCTTCACAGATTCCAGGATGGCATCATTCGGTTCGTAACCTGTAGGACATGCAATGGAAATATCCATTCCCACTTTAATGGCGCCTTCCAATAGGGAATGGCACATATTGTTGTTTCCATCACCTAAATAACACATCTTCAGCCCTTTTAATTTGCCTTTATGCTCAAGAATGGTCAATAGATCTGCCATTACCTGTGCAGGATGATGGGTATCTGTCAAGCCATTGATGACTGGAACAGTAGAATGCGCTGCAAATTCCACAATCGATTCATGCTCAAAGGTTCGTATCATAAGTCCGTCAACATAGCGGGAAAGCACTTTGGCCGTATCATGGATGGTTTCCCCACGACCTATCTGGATGTCTTTTGAGCTTAGGAATATCGCATTGCCTCCAAGCTGAAGCATTCCAACCTCAAAGGATACACGGGTTCTTGTGGAGGATTTATCAAAAATCATCCCTAATACCTTGCCTTGCAAGTAAGGGTGAGCAACACCCGATTTTTGCATACTTTTAATTTCGATGGCTTCTTCCAACATGATCATTATTTCATCGGATGAAAATGATCCCAGTGTTAAAAAGTCTTTTTTTGATAATTTTTCAGCTTTTTGTTTCGAATCCCATTTTAGTACACTTTGCATAAATATTCAACCACCTTATTATTCTTACTTAAATAATTTTCCATGTGGGCATAATTGGGCTTAACTGTTCCACTTAACGCAGCAGCCATATTTACTGTATCCAGACTGGTGAAGATCGAGATGCCATATCTCGTGAATAAGGCCCGATAATGCAACCCGTTTCGGTTTTTGTCCCTTCCTTTTGTTGGAATGATAATTCCTGCAGCACACGTCCCGGATTGGATGAATTCTGCTATGCTATCATTTGTGATTTCCACTACTTCGACTATTCCTTCTGATTTCAGATATTGATAGGTTCCTTGGGTGGCGGCTATTTTAAATTTCATTTCCACTAATTTCCTGATAAGTGGAAGGGCAGCTTGTTTTTCCCGATCTGAAAAGGAACAGAAAATCTTGTTTGCCTTCTGGTTCGGTACGAATGGATTGTTCTTTCCTTGGAAGAACGCCTTGGAGAGTGCTTCTTCGACAGTTGATCCCAGGCCGATTACCTCTCCTGTCGATTTCATTTCGGGTCCCAGTACATGATCTACGCCCTTTAATTTTGTCACGGAAAAAACAGGTGCCTTGACCGTGAAGAAATCCGGTTCCTTTTTTAATCCTTTATCTATAAGCTTCTGGCCAAGCATGGCGTTTACCGCCAGCTCAATCATCGGCACCGCTGTCACTTTACTTACGATCGGTACGGTACGAGAAGCGCGCGGATTTACTTCCAAAACGTAGACATTGTTTTCCTGTATCACAAATTGGATATTGGCTATTCCTATAATCCTTGCACTTCTACAAATCTTTTCTGTGTATTCCAGCAATGTTGCTTTTATAGTATCTGAAAGTGTAATGGGAGGAAATACCGCTACGCTGTCGCCGGAATGCACACCAGCTTTTTCAATATGCTCAAATATTGCAGGAACGTATATGTCCGTACCATCGGACACTACATCAAGCTCACATTCCATCCCTGGTACAAATTCATCCACGAGCAATGGCCAGCTTCTACCATCTCCCATATTATCGAGCTGTAAATATTCATGCATTTCTTCTTCACTGTATAGGGTAAACATCGATTGTCCACCTATCACATAGGAAGGTCGGACAAGTACAGGGTATCCTAAGGAAGAGGCAGCCTCCATTAATTCTTTCGTATTATGAACAATCATTCCTTTTAAATGTGGAATATCTGATTGTTCAAGTAGCTGATAAAAGAGGTCCCGGTCCTCCAACTGATCTATGGTCAGAACGGAACTTCCTCCAATGTTTACTCCTTCTTTTTCAAGCTCCTCAGCAATATTGATGGCAGTCTGGCCACCGAATTGAATAAATGTAATATCTATCTGTTCTTTTTTAATGATGGGAATAATGTCTTCGGCAGTAATCGGTTCAAAGTACAGCTTATCGGCAATTGAAAAATCGGTACTCACTGTTTCAGGGTTATTATTAACAACAACCGTCTCATATCCCAGCTTCTTCAGTGCCATGATGGCGTGGACAGATGCGTAATCAAACTCGATTCCCTGCCCGATCCTGATGGGGCCAGACCCAATGACAAGGGCTTTCTTCTTTTGACTGACCTCAACTTCATCAGTCCCGCAATAAGTGGAGTAATAATAAGGGGTGACTGCTTCAAATTCCCCAGCACATGTATCCACCAATTTATAGGATGGGAAAAGCCCCTTATTTTCGCAATACTTTTTCCACTCATACTCCTTGCAGCCGAGGAGGGAGCATATGGTCGCATTACTGATATTCTGATATTTAGCTAACATCAAAGTTTCAGAGGGTATTGACTCAATAGTGTGCACAGACAGTTGGCTTTCCACTTCAGCCATAGCTGCAAGCTTGGTGAGGAACCATTTATCAATGGAGGTCAGCTGATGGATCTCCCCAATGCTCAACCCTTTATGCAGCGCCTCCACAATGGCAAACAAACGCATATGGGTGGGAACTGTAAGCAGCTCCATCAGTTCATCAACACTACTCGCGGAAAGACCGGGGTGCGTAATGCCTTTGACTTTTATCTCCAGAGATCGAATCCCTTTATTTAACGCCCCTTCAAACGTTCGATCTATCGCTAATACCTCTCCAGTTGCTTTCATTTGTGTACTAAGTGTGTGATCAGCTTCGGTAAATTTATCAAATGGGAACCTTGGAAGTTTGACCACAATATAATCAAGTGCCGGTTCAAAGGATGCGAATGTATTATTTGTAATCGGGTTGACGATTTCGTCCAAGTGGTACCCTACCGCACATTTTGCTGCAATTCTTGCAATTGGATAGCCGGTTGCTTTTGATGCTAAGGCAGAAGAACGGCTGACACGCGGGTTGACTTCAATAATGTAATAGTCATCGGAATTCGGGTCCATCGCAAACTGAATATTGCACCCACCCACAATCTTCAGCTTCCGGATGATTTTCAGGGAAGCATTTCGAAGTATCTGATATTGTGTATCCGTCAAGGTCTGAGACGGCGCTACTACAATGGAATCCCCGGTGTGGACTCCGACCGGATCGAAGTTTTCCATATTGCAGACAATGATGCAGGTGTCGTTCACATCACGCATCACCTCATACTCCACTTCTTTCCATCCCTTGATACTCTTTTCAATCAGCACCTGATGGATTGGACTCAGCATCAACGCATTCTTAAGGATAGATTGCAATTCTTCGAGATTATTGGCAAAACCTCCCCCTTCTCCACCAAGGGTATAGGCGGGACGCACAATGATCGGGTAACCCGCAGACGCGACAAAATCCACCCCTTCCTCGAAGGTATGAACGATGCTTGATTCCGGTATAGGTTCTGTCAGTTCCAGCATCAACTTGCGAAACTTCTCCCGATCTTCCCCTTGTTTGATCGAATGAACGGAGGTTCCGAGAATCTTCACTCCGTATTTTTCGAAAACACCTACATCATGAAGCTGGACAACAAGATTAAGTGCTGTCTGACCTCCAAGTGTCCCGATCACTCCGTCGGGTCTTTCTTTTCTTATTATTTCCTCGACCGTTTCAGAAGTCAGCGGCTCCATGTAAACGATATCCGCAATATGAGAATCGGTCATGATGGTGGCAGGATTATTATTAAGCAGGATAACTTGAATACCCTCTTCCTTCAAAGCAAGGCAGGCCTGGGTACCGGCATAATCAAATTCCGCTGCCTGCCCAATGACAATTGGACCGGATCCAATCACTAACACTTTTTTTATTTCATTATTTAATGGCATATGACTTTACCTCAGTTCTTTCATAGATGCTTTTCAGGAATGATGAAAATAAGTACGTGGTGTCATGTGGTCCTGGATTCGCTTCAGGATGAAATTGCACGGCCAATAATGGCAGATTTCTATGACGAATCCCTTCCACTGTCCCATCATTGATGTTTTTGAATAGCACTTCAAATTCTGACAAATCCAGGCTCTCTTCCTTCACCACATAGCTGTGGTTCTGTGAAGTGATAAAAACCTTTCCTGTGGAAATTTCCTTAACAGGATGATTTCCTCCCCGATGTCCAAATCGCAATTTCTGCGTTTTTGCCCCGAATGCCAAGGCAATCAGCTGATGTCCCAAACAGATTCCTAATGATGGAAAATGCGTGCTTATCATTTTAATATCCGCTAACTGATTCTTCAGTTCTTCCGGATTCCCTGGCCCATTGCTGAATACGACTCCATCAGGTGAGAGTGCCTTTACCTGTTCAAAGGTTGCATGGTAAGGAAGCAGGGTAACCTTGCAGCCTTCTTTCAGTAATGCGTGTAGAATGGATTTTTTGTGGCCATAATCGATTAAGACGATATGTGCGCCAGGATTCTCGAAAACCTTTGGTTGTATAGTGGATACTTCTTTCACCAAAAAATTGGTGGAGGTTGTTGTTGGGAATTGCTTGATTTCATTTGTTATCAAGCCTTTTACAGTACCGCGCTTGCGGATGGTTTTCACCAGCTCCCGGGTATCCACCCCTGTCAAACCGCTTATTTTGCTTCCTTTCAGCAGAATGTCGGCTGTTCTCTCCGATGAATAATGATTGGGGGCAGTACAAAGCTCTCCTGTAATAATCCCTTTTGCATATAGTGTTTCCGCTTCAAAATCATTGGCGTTCACTCCATAGTTGCCGATAAGGGGATAGCAAAATACGATTATCTGTCCTGCATAGGAAGGATCGGACATGATTTCCTGATATCCTGTCATGCTGGTGTTAAAGACGACTTCTCCGATAGACTCCTCTTGACTGCCGATCAATGTACCCGGAAAAATCTCCCCAGTTTCTAGAAGTAAGTATCCTTTTTCCATCATCATGCCTCCATGTAACGTTCTAATGCTATAGAGAATTTTTCTTCAAAATCTTCAATTTCATCTTTTGTAATAGTAAGTGGTGGCAATAGTCGGACTACTTGTGGACCTGCTGATACCAGCAACAGATTTTCCTGCTGTGCGGAGTCAATTATATTCCCTGCCTCCCCTTCTATTTCTATTCCAATAAGAAGCCCTTTTCCTCTTATACTTTTGATGAAAGGAAATCTGCTTTGCAATTTTAAAAGAATAGTATACAAACTCTCACTCGCCGTTATAGCATTTTCCAGGACCGTTGATGTAGTCAGTTCTTTTACCGTAGCCAAGCCTGCAGCAGATGCCAACGGATTGCCGCCAAATGTGCTGCCGTGACTTCCCGGCTGAAAAGCCGTGGCAACTGCTTCTTTTGCCAGCATTGCTCCAATGGGAAATCCTGAACCCAATCCTTTTGCAAGTGTGACAATGTCAGGCTCGAAGCAGTATTGTTCATATGCGAATAGCGTTCCTGTTCTTCCCATCCCGGTCTGGACCTCATCCACCACTAGCAGTATGTCCTCCTCTTTACACACTTTCACGAGCTCATCTATCCATTCCTGTTTTGCGGGAATCACACCTCCCTCTCCCTGGATCAATTCGAGCATCACGGCAGCGGGGGCAGCGTCTTTAATTCTTCCCAGTGCGTTCAAATCATTGAAAGGAAAATGGATAAACCCTTCGAGCAAAGGCTCAAAGCCTGCACGGATTTTCTCCTGTCCAGTTGCGGAAACAGTTGCCATCGTTCTGCCATGGAAGGACTGGGAAAATGCAGCTATTACCGGGTTGTTGCCTTTTTTTGCTTTTGAATAGGCGCGGACCAGTTTTATGGCCGCTTCATTCGCCTCTGCACCGCTGTTACAGAAGAATGCCTGATCCAGACAACTTTGTGAAGTAAGTAGGTTTGCTAACTTCTCCTGGTTTTCAATGGGAAATAGATTGGAAGTATGCCAGAGTCTACTTAACTGATGCTGAACCGCCTGCATAACATTTTCAGGAACATGACCAAGATTGCAAGTGGCAATTCCGGAAGTGAAATCAAGAAACTTAGTACCCATGTCATCCCATAAATAACTGCCCTTCCCCTCCACGAAATTTATTGGAAAACGTTTATATGTATTCATGACCGAAGAAAGAACCTTAATAGAATCAGCCAATGTTTATCATTGCCTCCTTTAAATAAAAAGTGGTACCTACGCCTTTTCCCTGTACGAAGTCCTGGAGAATATGCTCATTAGCCCCATTAAGAATTACTACTTCTTTGACACCTTCAGTTAATGTTTGAAAGGCTGCTTGGACTTTCGGAATCATTCCACCTGTGATGATTTGATTTTCTATGAGTCGATCAGCTTCCAATTCGGATAAAGTATGAATGACCTCGCCATTCACGCATACACCATCTACATCAGTGACGATACAAAGAGTTGCCTGCAGTGCCTTTGCAATCGCTGCAGCTGCAGTATCTGCATTGATGTTATAGCTTTGACCCAGTTTATCGACTGCGACCGGTGAAACGACCGGTATCAGATCACTTGCAATGAGCTGTCCCAGGATCTCTTTTTTAACCGAGACAATGTCTCCTACCAGGCCAAGATCCCCTGCGTTATCTATTGGTTTCGCCTCGAGAAGCATCCCATCCACCCCACTGAGGCCAAAAGCTTTTCCTCCAGCTTTTATGATGTTTCGTACAATCTCCTTGTTCATGCTGCCTGAAAGAATCATCTCTACCACTTGGAGTACAGGCTCTGTCGTTATACGAATACCATCAATGAATTGACTCTGAATCTTCATAGCCTCTAAATGGGATGAGATGCTCGGTCCTCCTCCATGAACGAGTACAGGCTGTACCCCCTTTTGCTCTTTGATTTTCACAAGATCCAGATAGAAAGAAGGTGGAACCTTATCCATAACACTTCCGCCGCACTTGACTACCAAATATTCCATTCTCCCACTCCTTTTATGTTCTATATGAGGCATTGATGCGGACATAGTCATATGATAGGTCACAGCCCCAAGCAGTAGCTTTTTCATTCCCCACTCCAATTTGGACAGAAATCTGTATTTCCTCATTTGATAGATAGTTTTTTGCTTCCTCTTCTGAAAACCCATACGGCAAACCTTTTTCCACCACTTTGATTGACCCTATACTTACGCTGATCAAATCGGGATCGAGTGCGATGCCGCTGTACCCGATGGCAGAGACGATCCGCCCCCAGTTTGCATCCTCCCCAAAAATTGCTGTCTTCACGAGACTGGAGCCAACAATAGTTTTGGAGATTCTTTGTGCATCCTGTTCTGTAAGAGTTCCTTCTACAGTCACTTCAATCAATTTGGTCGCACCTTCGCCATCTCTGGCAATCTGTTTGGCCAACGATAAGGATACCTCTTGCAGCCCTTCCACAAAGAGATGGTAGTCCGGATCATCCTCATGCAGAAGTTCGTTATGCGCCAAACCGCTTGCCATTACGATGACCATGTCATTTGTGCTCGTATCTCCATCAACTGTGATCATGTTGAATGTTTGTGTTGTTACACTTTTAAGCGCCTTTTCCAAAGCTTTTTGCTCAATATGGACATCTGTTGTGATAAACCCGAGCATGGTTGCCATATTTGGATGAATCATTCCTGAACCCTTTGCAGCCCCGCCAATGGTAATGACTTTATCTTTGATCTTTATTTGCACACACTCGTTTTTTGTAAAAGTATCGGTAGTGAGGATCGCCTCTTCAAATTCAGCTGCATTGTTGTTATCTCCTATGCAGATTACCTGGTCAATGCCATTCAGCAGTTTTTTTATTGGCAGCTGTTCACCAATTACCCCTGTGGATACGACTGCCACATCCTCTTCCTCTAATCCGGTTTGGTTGGCAAAGCTTTTTCTCATCATGTACGCATTTTGCAGACCTTCATCACCAGTTATTGAGTTGGCATTTCCCGAATTGACGATGATGCCTTGCAACTTCCCGTTTGAACCTATACTTTCCTGGGTCACCTTAAGAGGGGCTGCCTGAAAAAGATTTGTTGTGTAGACGGCTGTGGAATTGGCAGGTACATTGCAATAGATCCAGCCCAAATCCCTTCTTTTGCGCTTGATACCGCAATGCAGACCTCCTGCAGTAAACCCCTTAGGGGAACAAACACTTCCACCCACCACTCTGACCCATGTTTTCATCTCTTTTACCGTCAAATTTGCGTTCATATTATCCGTCCTTTCGCTTATCTATGGATATACAGGGGTAACCGTTAATCCAGTCTCTTCCGGCCACCCGTTAAGTACGTTCAGATTCTGGACAGCCTGACCCGCCGCCCCTTTCACGACATTATCAATCACAGAAACTATGATAAGCTTCTTCGTTCTCTCCTCCACCTTGATTCCGATATCGCAATAATTTGAACCTAGTACTTCCTTAGTTGCCGGCCATGTGTCAAGCGGTCGAATTCGAACGAAGAAATTGTTCTGATAATATTCCTCATATTGTTTTAACAGTTTTTCTGTCGTAGTTTTCACTTCCAGATCTGCATACATCGTACACATAATTCCTCTTGTCATCGGAACCAGATGTGTAGAAAAAGTGATGGGATGTAGTGTGCCTGAAAGGGCAGAGATAGACTGTTCAATTTCAGGTATATGCTGATGAGAACCCAACTTATATGCTTTCATGTTTTCATTGATTTCACCAAAATGTGTTCCCAAAGAAGCTTTTCTTCCAGCTCCAGATACACCTGATTTTCCGTCGACTACAATGTTCTCCGGGGATATCCATCCATTTTCCAATGCAGGCGCAAGACCTAAGAGTGTTGCAGTCGGGTAGCAGCCAGGATTGGCAATCAACGTTGAACCCACTATTTCGTCACGGAAAATTTCCGGTAATCCATATGCAGCCTTTTGTAAGTTTTCGTTGGATGCTTGTGTATGTTTATACCATTTCTCGTATAATGCCCCATCCTTTAAACGAAAATCTCCCGACAGATCGATACAAGTAATCCCTTTATCAAGGAATGCTGGAATCAAATCTTTGGATATCCCGGATGGTGTTGCAAAAAACATCAATTCTATTTTTGAAGCTGCTTCATTTATATCCAGTTCTTCAATTCTATCCTCGACAACCCCTTGCAGATGAGGGTATTGTTCACTTATCAGCTTGCCGCTCGAAGAATGGGAAGCAAGATAATTCAGTTGAGCATACGGATGTTGTTGCAACAATCGTATCAGCTCCACGCCGCTGTATCCATTAGCTCCGATTATTCCAACATTCATTTTTCATCACCGTTTCCTCTCGCTAATAATATGAATCATTATAACTTCGTATGTATAAAAATACAATCCTATTTTTTAAAAAAGACGCCTCTTTTTAAAGAGACGCCTTTACTTATTCTTCTGAAAGCTTATTTATTGTTTTTGCAAGGAGTTCTATCCGTTCTATGAGAGAAGGTATCTCCAGGTATTCCGCATCACTGTGGGCATTTCCGCCAACCGGGCCCATGCCATCGATGGTTGCCACTCCCATTGCTGCAGTAAAGGAGGCATCAGACCCACCTCCTGTTGAGGTATCTTTCACTTTCAGACCCATCCCAACACCAACATCTTCTATCATATGGAGCAAGGAGGTGGTTTGGGCATTTTTCTCCATAGGCAGGCGGTTCATCTTTCCTTCCAGATGGATTTCCGTACCTTTTACATCGGTTGACGCACAAATGGATTCTATTTTTTCTTCTATTGGTTTTGCTTGTTCTTTTTCTGAAATGCGAATATCCACTTCTGCCATTGCAGTATCTGAAACGGTATTAACCGAAGATCCACCTTCAATCAATCCCACATTGACACTGATTCCCTTCTCATGATCCGTCAAATCGTGTAAACGGATAATTTTGTATGCAAGCTCTTCAATTGCACTTCTTCCTTTTTCCGGTTCGATCCCAGAATGGGCCGCTCTCCCCTTTACACTGATGGTATAGTGGCCTTTTCCCCTTCTGGATGTAACAACAGATCCGTCTTTTCTGGCCGGCTCCATCACTAAAGCGTATTTCTTTCCAGCCGCTTTATTCTCTATCAGCTCTTTGGAGGATGGCGAGCCGATTTCCTCATCGCTATTCAGTACAATCATGACATCCTGATATGCTTTGGAGTGAAACTTTATTAGGGCTCTCATAGCATATAAAACCGCCACTTGACTGGCTTTCATATCGATTACACCAGGTCCATATGCGCGGTTATCTCTAATTTGAAATGGGCGGTTCTCTGCGGTACCCTCCGGAAATACAGTATCCATGTGGGCTATGATAATCGTTTTGGGGTTTTTTGCTAGTGGGTGTTGGATGATTAAGTGGTTGCCATATTCCTCTTGCTTGATTTCCTGTACAGCAAAACCCATGTCCCGATATTCCTTCATGAGTATTGCCCCGATCTCATCCACTCCTTCCTTATGATAGGAACCGCTATCGATATTTACCATTCTTTCTAGTAGCTCTAGCATTTCATCTTGTTTTTCCAATAAAAACTGACGCATTTTCCAATCGCTCCTGACTTGATTTGCACAAATTGATAGTTTTTCATCTCTTCTCTATTACCATTATAGCTCTAATATGAGCATAATATCCTATATTTCATTTATTCTATTATTTTCAAAAGTTTAAACGTAGTAAATTTAGGAAGCAAACAAATTAAAACTTGAATTTCTCTCACTAATGTGTTATATTAATTTGGCGATGAGCTGAATTGTGTAAGTCGATATTCACGCTACTTGTAGCAATGCATGAATGTGGTCATGCAGATTATCGCCTCAATACGCAAAGAAGACACCTTCAACGGTGTCTTCTTTTTTTGTCTAATTTCTGTTATTATTATAAAATTGTACCAACACGCTTACATAAAGGAGTCGTTACATATGCGATTTGGAATAATTGGAACCAACTGGATTACAGAGAGCTTTATCGCCGCAGCAAGTGAAGTGGAGGGCTTTACCTTGACTGCCGTTTATTCCCGTACAAAAGAACGAGCTGAAGACTTTGCTGTCAAATACGGTGTAGAACACATCTATACTGATTTAAATGAATTTGCTTCCAGTGATAAATTCGATGCAGTCTACATTGCCAGCCCCAATTCCCTGCATAACGAGCAGGCTATTCTCTGCATGAGAAACAAGAAGCATGTACTCTGCGAAAAACCGATAGCTTCTAATACAAGAGAGCTTCAAGAAATGATACAAGTCGCCAAAGAACAAAAAGTTCTGCTTATGGAAGCACTAAAGACAACCTATCTGCCGAACTTCCTCACAATTAAGGAGAACCTCCATAAGATTGGGAAAATCAGAAGATATTCCGCTGGCTACTGTCAATACTCTTCACGGTATGATAAGTATAAGGAAGGCATCATACTAAATGCTTTCAAGCCTGAATTTTCCAATGGATCATTGATGGATATAGGCATTTATACCATATATCCAATGGTCGTTCTTTTCGGTGGGCCATCTGCGATCAAGGCACATGCTGTGATGCTGGAATCCGGTGTTGATGGACAAGGAAGCGTCCTGTTCGAATATCCAGGAATGGAAGCTGTAATCACCCACTCCAAGATTGTCAATTCTTACATGCCGGCTGAAATTCAAGGAGAAGAAGGAACCATGGTGATAGATAAAATCCATACTCCTGAAAAAGTGCAGATTTACTATAAAAATGGCACGTCTGAAGATATCACTGTCTCTCAAAAATCAAATTCGATGTTTTACGAGGCGTCAGAATTCATGAAACTCGTGCAGAATGGCGAATTTGAACCAACCATAAACAGCTTTGCCAACTCCTTATCCACGCATAGAATTCTAGAAGAAGTAAGAAATCAGATAGGATTGGTGTATCCTGCTGATTGATCTTCCATTAAGTGAACGGCTCTCCATATGGGGGGTCGTATTTTATTTCCCAAGCTTTGTCCCCTACTTTCCCTATTAAACTATCGCCTTTTCTATTAAAGAATGAAAAAATGGTCATTGCATAGAAGATGTTTGTCCAGTCTCTTCCTATTCTCTCACATAGTATGTGGTGAAGCAGGAAAAGGAGGTGTGTGAATGGTAGACCGTAATGGGGGGTTTTAATAATGAGCGATATGAATACTTGGTTGTTTGGAACTAGAGGGGGTTCTTCCTGCGGTTACGGGAGCAACTATTGACACAGATATTGTCATCAACATTCAATTGCTGCTTCAAATACTATTAGCTCTTGTAGTACGTATTGATATTCTGTAAATCACAAGTAAACAAGCTTTAATCCGCCACCTGCACGACCCACCTATCTTCAACTTCTTAATTTTCTATGGAGACTGCCGCCTACAGTCTCCTATATAGGGAAATAAAAAATGATGTTTACACCTCTTCTTCAGTTATCAAACCACATCAGAATATAGCTACAGCAGAAGACCCAAAGTAGGGGTCTTCTTTATTTTTCCTTTTGGATCTTTTCGTAAAATTGATTGCTTTTAGAAAAGAATGTTTAAATCCACGTTATATTTTTGTATATATTTTCTAACCACAATCAACGATCAATGCGAAAATAACCTTTTATTTTTACTAGGCAAAAGCCTACATTCCAGTAGTAATTAGCATTTATGCCAATTATACATATGATAAAGTATCCCCATTCTCTCTTTAATTCATATAAATAAGGAGTGTTACGATGAACGAGGACGAACAGTTAAAACCTTTTCCGAAATTGTATGTGGATTCTACCATAAATGACAGCAACCAAAGTTATCTTAGAAAAAACTATCTGCTGGAGTTATTAAACATGCAAGCCCAAACAAATGACACCCTCTCCAATTCCGTGTCTTCTGTACATGAAAAATTGGAAGAAACAAAGTCCAATCAGCTGCAGCAATTTGAAAGTATTCTTACGAAAATGAACGTACAGCAAGAGGTTAGTGATCATCTGAAAAATGAAATTCATTTGAATGATCTAAACAATAAAGAAGTTATGGAGCGGTTAAAGACACTTGAAACCATGAACGGCGAAGTAAGCAGGACGCTTGAAGAAGAACGATTAATGAGCCAGGCAACTATAGACCAGCTTTGTTTCCAGGAGGATTTGACAAGAAAAATACACAATAAACTGGAAGACTATGAAGTTCTATATATAGATATTCAGAAAAAAATGAAGGAACAGGAAGCCTTTTATGAGCAAATAAATCAGCAACTGCAAATACAGGATATGTTCCACCAGACAGTCATCCAGCGTATGGACCAGCAAGATGCCAATACAAAGCAGATTGAGAATAAAATGGATAGCCTCCGAGACGCATTGATGGGGAAAATTGAAGCTGCTATCGTTTATTTTGAAACAAAATATAAGCAATCGCTCTTCTTCTTGGGAAATCTGTTGACCACTAAGGAAAAACGTTTCATTCACAGGATTCCTGTGCAAAAGGAAGAACCGATTCAAGAAAAAGGAAAAATTCATAAGGTGTAGCTGCTTTAAAGGCAGCTATCCTTTTTAAATTGATTTTTCAGAACATTCATACTAATATTTAAGTATCACATGAATTGGGGGTATCTTAAATGGCAGAAATCGTACATAAAACAATTGGCGAGCTATTGGATGAAACTGCAGAAAAATTTCCGGCAAAGGAAGCTGTCGTCTATGTACAACAGAACCTGCGCTATACATATCGGGAGTTCCAGGATATATGCAATACGGTAGCAAAAGGTCTTATGAGCATGGGAGTGAAAAAAGGTGATCATATAGCGATCTGGGCATCCAACAAACCAGAATGGGTCATTAGCCAATATGCCAGTGCAAAAATCGGAGCAGTACTTGTAACTGTTAATACAAGCTACCAATCCCAAGAACTCGAATACCTCCTGAAACAATCCGATTCTACTACCCTCCTTCTCATGGAAGAATTCAAAGGGGTAAGTTATCTTGATATTTTCAAAGACATCTGTCCTGAGGTTACGGAGCAGCTCCCCGGTGAATTGTTCTCTTCCCGGTTTCCGAAGCTGAAAAATATCGTCTTCCTGGGAGACGAACCTCAGTCAGGAATGTATACATGGAATCATTTATTACGAGCCGGGGCTGAAATTTTAGATGAAGCCTTACAGGAAATACAGCAAAGCCTCGCACCAGATGAAGTAATCAATATGCAATATACATCAGGTACAACCGGTTTTCCAAAAGGGGTCATGCTCACTCACTCTAATATAATCAATAATGCCATCAATGTCGCAGAATGCCAGCGCCTGACAGATGCGGATAAGATCTGTATCCCTGTCCCTTTCTTTCATTGCTTCGGTTGTGTGATGGGTACCCTTGCAGCGGTCGCAACCGGTGCAACAATGGTTCCTCTCGTTACATTTGACCCTTTGCTTGTTCTAAAGGCGGTGGAACAGGAAAAATGTACAGCTCTTTACGGTGTTCCAACCATGTTCATTGCCGAGCTGAACCATCCTCAGTTCCACGACTATGACCTTTCTAGCTTACGAACCGGCATCATGGCCGGCTCCACCTGCCCAACAGAGGTTATGAAAAAAGTGGTCCATGAAATGGGGGCTCGGGAAATCACGATAGCGTACGGACAGACAGAAGCATCACCAGTTATTACACAAACTAGACCTGATGACAGTATTGAACGAAGAGTTTCCACTGTGGGTAGGGCACTGGAAAATGTAGAGGTGAAGATCATCGATCCCACAACGGGAGAAACCGTTCCAAACGGTGTCCAAGGCGAGCTTTGTACAAGAGGATATTTGGTGATGAAGGGCTATTACAAAATGGAGGAACAGACCATCTCCGCAATTGACTCGGATTCGTGGCTTCATACGGGAGACCTCGCCACAATGGATGACGAAGGATATCTCCAGATTACAGGCCGGTTGAAAGACATGATCATCCGTGGTGGAGAAAATATCTACCCTCGTGAAATTGAAGAATTTCTCTACACGCATCCCAAGATTTTTGATGTACAGATTGTTGGTGTACCCGACGAAAAGTTCGGAGAGCAGGTTGCCGCCTTCATCAAAGTGAAAGAAGGAGAACTACTTTCCACTGAGGAAGTAAAAAGCTATTGTTCTGGGAAAATATCACGTTTTAAAATTCCGTACTATGTTGAAATAGTAGATGAGTACCCGATGACAGCGTCCGGAAAAATCCAGAAGTTCAAGCTGAAGGAATATGCAATGCGGGAGCTTGTGAAGTAAACTTTTTATATATGTTGGAGGATGTCCAGAAAGTCAATACATGGCTTTTTGAACAGCCTCTTCTGTGTTTCAATCCCTTTTTGGAATTGCGGTGGCTCCATTCTATTTGTCTTTTTGTGCGTGTTTGCTTATGAGAAGGCCATTAGTTGCGTTCTATTGACCTTTTTGAGCATGTATCCCTGTGAGAAGGCCATTAGTTGTGTTCTATTGGCCTTTTTGAGCATATATTCATGTGAGAAGGCCATTAGATGCCTTCTAATGCCATTTTGCGCGTGTATCGGTGTGAGAAGGCCATTAGATGCGTTCTATTGACCTTTTTGAGCATGTATCCCTGTGAGAAGGCCATTAGTGGCTTTTAAAAAGCGACCTTACGTTTTATTAAATCTCTGAGTGGATCGAATGTAGCGGTGTGGAATAAGAACAAGAAGAATTTGCAAAATCGCTAGAAGAGTAGAAAAAGGGAGGACCACCATGAGGCTCTCCCCTCTCCCCTTATATCTTAAGCTCTGCCGTTACTTCTCTTATCGCCTCTACAGCTTTCTCCAGATCTTTCCGGCTCACATCATAATGTGTTGTCAATCTCACCTGTGTAGGTCCGAAAGTTACGGCAAGGACTCCTTTATCTTTCAATGCAGCTACAAACTTGTCTGCAGAACATCCAAGACCGCCCACTTCCAAGACAACGATATTGGTGTCCACTGAGTTGGAAATAACCATACCATCAATCTCTCCAATTGCATCAGCTATAAACTTCGCATTTTCATGGTCCTCGAAAAGTCTGTCCGTCATTTTAGTCAACCCGACCAATCCGGGTGCTGCGATGATTCCGACCTGTCTCAAACCTCCCCCCAGGCGTTTTCTCCATTTTCTTGCCCTTTTTATGAATTCCTCTGAACCTGCAAGTATGGAACCGATAGGTGCTCCAAGCCCCTTCGACAGACAGATCTGAACTGTATCACTATACTGGGTAAATTCCTGTATGGAACAATTTGCGCCCGCTGCAGCATTGAACAGCCTTGCCCCGTCCACATGCACTGGGATTTGATGAGCCTTTGCATGCTGATAGATAGTCCGCATATTGGATGCAGGAACAATAGCCCCACCAGCACGGTTATGGGTATTTTCGATGCAAATCAAGCCGGTTTCAGGAAAGTGCTGGTCCTCTACCCTGATGGCTGCGAGCACATCGTCCGGATTCATTGCCCCGTTTGTACCTTTGATTGTCCTAGTTTGAACCCCTGCCAAAGCTGCCACAGCCCCAGATTCATAATAGAAAATATGAGAATCAGCCTCCAGCAATATTTCATTACCTGGTCTGCAGTGAGTAAGAACAGCAATCTGGTTCCCTTGAGTGCCGCTTGTTACAAACAACGCAGCTTCCTTTCCCAGTATTTCAGCCGCTCTCTCTTCCAATCTGCGAACAGTAGGGTCTTCTCCATACACATCATCCCCCACTTCCGCTTCATACGCAGCCTTCCTCATTTCTTCTGTCGGTTTTGTAATGGTATCACTTCTAAGATCTATCATAATGAACCTCCATTGGGGACAGGTCCCTTGTCCCAATTTATTTCGCTTTCCGTAAAAAACGATACCTTTTGCACAAAAAGTCATGCTATGATAATCATAGTTCAGCGCAAAGGAAGTATTCAATATGTTAGCTCAAAAAATTTCTGCCCCTAAAGAAGAAAACAAAACAGTCTATTCCATCCTGTTCATCATCGGCCTAGTACATCTGTTGAATGATGCGATCCAATCGGTTGTTCCAGCCATGTTTCCGGTGCTTGAAAGTTCAATGGGACTGACATTTACGCAAATTGGCCTGATCGGATTTGCGTTAAATGCAACCTCTTCCCTTATCCAGCCGGTAGTCGGATTATATACAGATAAGCGACCTTCGCCTTACGCTCTTCCAATAGGTCTGATTTTTTCCTTTATTGGTATTGTAGGCCTTGCACTTGCACCTACATTCTGGCTCATCATTATCTCTGTCATGTTTATCGGGATAGGCTCTGCCACGTTCCACCCGGAGGGTTCGAGGGTAGCCTATATGGCAGCAGGAAACCGGAGGGGATTGGCACAATCAATCTATCAGGTCGGAGGTAATTCTGGTCAGGCGCTTGCTCCGCTGATTGCAGCATTTTTATTGGTCCCATTCGGACAATTTGGTGCCATATGGTTCACCCTAGTTGCCGGTTTTGGGGTGTTTCTATTATTTTATATTGCCAAATGGTATAAAATGAAGGTATCAGAATCAGCTGCAAAAGCCCCGGTTAAGAGAAAAACAGTTGCCAGCAATAAACAGCTGGAACAGAAAAAGCTTGTCTTATTCTCTATAACCCTATTAATTTTTCTCGTTTTCGCCCGATCCTGGTTTCATGCAGGAATAACAAACTTCTATCCCTTCTATTTGATTAAAAATTACGGTCTGTCCATTGCCGAATCCCAGATCTATATTTTCATCTTTCTTGGAACGGGAGCCGTCGGGACTTTCTTTGGAGGACCGCTTGCCGATCGCTTCGGGAAGAGAAACATGATACTCCTCAGTATGCTGGGTTCTGCACCGTTGGCTTTTCTACTTCCTTATTCCGGGCCGATGCTCTCCTATGTACTATTGGGTATCATCGGTTTCATCATCCTTTCCAGCTTCTCTGTAACTGTTGTGTATGCACAGGAGCTTGTTCCAGGGAGAATCGGACTGGTATCCGGCCTTATCGTTGGCCTTGCATTTGGTATGGGTGCAGTCGGTTCAGTAGCTCTTGGTATCCTCGCTGACTGGATAGGTTTAAACAATACAATCATGTTTGCAGCTTGCCTTCCATTGATTGGATTACTCACCTTCCTCCTTCCAACAGATCAGAAGTTGCGGGAAATGAATGGAGATTGACCCAACGAGGTCACTTCCCTATACTAGTAAAGTGATTTCCAAAAGATAATAAATTGAATTAGGTGATTAATCTTGGATTTTGATATTCAATCTTTAGCCTTCTATGTGATTGAAATTGAAGGAACCGGCGATAATGCGAAAAAGCTTTATAAGCAAATGGCAACCATTGATGAAGCGCAGTATCAGGAGAGCCCTTTAAAATCTTTTCTGGACGGGGAACTAATGAAAATCTCCAAACGCAAGGTGGACCGACACCCCAAAAGTGATCAGGTGCCAACAAAAATTGGACGTTTCACTGTGGAACCGGGGTATGATCTTGGATCGAATCCAAACTATAACCTATTCCATCGCATTAAATTTGCAGAAACAATGGAACAGTTCTCCAAGGCAAGTGAAGAAGTCGCAGCCACTTATACAGACACTACTGCAGTCAGAGGCGGGGTGTTGATCATTGCACGTGCCAAGTTGAATAAGTATTTTGATGAACCATTCGTCTTTGTCTTAAAATGTGACTTTGAGCAGAAGGTAGCATCCATCACGGACGAGAAAACATTGATACATAATGTACAAATGGCTATTACCACGAAGAATATGAAGTCCATTCAGTACCCTTTCATGCCTGAGGAAGGGATAGTGGAGGAAGGCGAATTGAAGATCCATCAATCCTCCCATTCCCGATATTTCGAGGATTTCCTGAAATATGTGGAGTATGGGGAATCGATGCCTGAGATCATCAAGACGCAAGTAATGGGAATGGTGCATCAGGAACTAGCAGAAACCTATCAGGATGAAAGTGAAGAAAAAGAAAAAGCTGAATCTGCAATGGAGGCTTGGGCAACTAGTCCGAAACGGGAACTGCAGGAACGCTGGTCGGATGAACAGGTAATCGAGGCTTCCTCAAGCATCATTGAGCAGACACCTGATATAGAACTCAAGTTCAAGCTCGACCACCTTTCTGTAAAAGGTCTCCTTGTCGACTATGGCGAAAATATTCATATCGCAAGGATCAATAATCGGGTAGTTGTTCTGTTAGAGGGAGATTATCTGCAATTCGAAAAAAATGTCTCCCCTGTCGAAATGCTGAAACCCAGCGATCTAAAGCTGATTGTTGAAAAGCTGGAACGGAAAAATTAAAAGGTTCTCTTTTGTTGTACAAAATGAAAAAACAAACAATGTAAATCACTTACTTATAATCACATGAATAAACGTTGTAATTAGAAATAAAAACAACTTCAAAAACGACCAGGTTTACCTGGTCGTAATAACCCCTATCATAAATGAGCTCTCTCCCCTCCCACCAATCGATGGGGTAAGGCCCAATAAATTCCGAAAGAATATCAACCATTATTATATTGTCGCTCTCCCATACCACATATTAATTTCCAATTTCATTTTGATTTTCCTGTATTAATCAGATCTACTTTTACTTTAACTTTAAAATTCAAGTTAGAGTATGTCTTATTCCAATTCAGCCTGTTCCATTTTTCATATGATATTCTATTGCGTACAATCGTTCCTATTCCAATAGGATCTGTCTGATATTCTTGTAATTTGATTAACAACTTTTTTGAATTTGTTATTAAATAATGTTCAACCTGTTTTTCCAGCTGTCTTTGATACTTTTCTTCACTTAAATCCATTGCACCTGTGTATTCAAGGACGCTTCCTTTTAAATCTAGAATTAATTCGACCGACATATTTCTTGTGTCCACTTTATTATCATTTTCGGAATTGATGCCACTTAAAAAAAGCTGAAAATTCCCCCCTGACTCTTCATCATTAATATTTATCATTAATTTGCCATCATTGACGTCTTCACTTAATAAATTTAGGATCTGTGTTTCACTTAAATCTAGGAGTGTAACATATTGATCTCCTTTAAAAGTACCCAATCCTTTAAACTCAATGTTCTCGCCTTCAGATGAAAAAACCGGTAAAACCGGATCGATACCATCGTCGTAATAATCTCTTAAAAAACGATATTTATTTGTATTTAACACTTTATTTTGATTGCCTAATTTCTCGATGAACGTATAAAGGTATTCAGCATTATCTTTAACAGAGGGTATCTTTTTTTTAAGAAGTTCTTCTCCTTTTCCCTCCACGATCGCAAATTTTACTCTAGCTCCGAATTCTGGATCCCTTTCAAACGTCTCAACAACATTCATAAGTCCATTTTTTGAAAGTTCATCCCCAAAAAGAATCGTATTCTGCCCTCTAACTAGTTTTAAATTTGTTGAATATTGAAGTTTGGTGAAGGTGTCATGAGTTGATTTTCCATTAGCAGTTAGAGTCTGAGTATCAAACGTTCCTTCTTTAGAAACAGTGGGAAATAGCACAGTTGTTTGTATTGGATTTTCTTTACTTTCAGACATATCGAAGGCAACAGATTGAATAATTCCTAAATCTTCAATAATATTACTTGTTCCACAACCTGTTAAGAACAAAATACATATAGCGATCAATACAGTAATTTTAATTTGCATGATCTGTCTCCCTACTAAAACGGTTTTTAAGGATTTGAAAAAAAAGGATGCATAGCACAAAGATAGGTAATGCCCATGCTATACCAATTGCACAATAACTCAGCCACTTTAACCACATTTCGACATCCACCAAGGTATCTGGGACCATTGCGAGGATAAAACCACTTGCTAGTATTATTAAAATCCAAAAATCAGGCTTAATACTTTTAATAATATTTCCAAAAATTTGCTGAGCTCCCCAATAATAGATTACAATTGTTGATAATACTTTGAAAGCAAAAACGCAAAAGCAGAGATTTTCGGCACGTGTAAGGAAAGGAACTTCTGTGTATTCAAACAATGTCATAACTGGGTATTTATCATTTAAAATTTGATCGAAGCTAAAAAAGCCATAGCTTAAAAAGAGAATAATAAAATAGATTACCGTGGATATAAAATTCCCAATAAAAAGAGCCTTTGTCCATTTTTTTTCAACCATCGGGAAAAAAAGTATGGAAACTTCAATACCCAAAAAAGCTGAATAAAGATGAAGTGCACCCTTGAAATAATCCGTTTCTCCTTTAAAAAAGAAAGTAGTAAAACGTGCAAAATCAAATTCTGGAAAAAGATAAAAAACTAAAAAAATCATCAGCTCCACGAAGAAGAATAAAACCACAGTTGCTTTTGCTATCTTGTAGATTCCACCTCTTAATAATTGAAAACTAATCAAAGTAAATAAAATGATTAAAAGTGAGTCAGGAAAAGCTGGAAGAAACATCAATTTGAATATGAAGATATATTCACTCATAATCATGCTTGCTATCCCAATCCAAACACAAATGATAAACAAATAGATGGGTACCATTACCCATTTGGGAACTGAAGCCTCAATGATTTCAAAAATTGACCTACCTTTACCCAGCTTATAAATTATTGCAATCATCATAAGATTAATATTAACGAGTACGAAAATGAAAATAATACTTAACCAGCCATTAGTTCCAAAGTATTCGGCAGTTATTCGAGGTAAACTATACAAGACGAGACCATTTTGAATCATCATGATTAGTATAGATAGTTGAAGTGGATGGAGTCGTTCCTTCATATTATCACCTTTAATTCCTCTCTTTTTCACTATCGTTTTGCATCAAAGATTGTGCTGGTTGCCCCTTTCTTATTTTGTAAAAAGGCCCTCTCACAATACTATCCAACCAATCTTTGAAAAAGGTAGGAGAAATCGGCATAAAATAAGGTGAAGATAAATTTGTTAGCCCAGTTAAGTGGACGATTAATATTCCAAAGGCGAAAAAAATGCCAATATTGCCCAAAAATCCCGCCACTAAAATAAATAGGAACCGAACGATTCTAATGGAAGCACTCATAATATAACTCGGGACTATGAATGAAGCAATGGCCGATATAGCTACAACTATTATTAAGATATTACTTGTAATTCCTGCTTCAACAGCTGCTTGGCCAATCACAATACCTCCTACAATTCCAATTGTTTGACCAATTTTTGTAGGCAGTCTCGCACCCGCCTCCCTTAGCAATTCAATTACAATTTCTAAAAATATTGCTTCAACGATAGGCGGAAAAGGTACTCTACTTCTTGACTGCATAATGCTTTGAAGTAGGGATTGTGGAATCATTTCGTAATGATATGTAGTTATAGAAACATAAAAAGCAGTGAGTATTAATGTTATAAATAAAGCCAGGTATCGAAGAATCCTAACCCCTGTTCCGATAATCCAACGCTGATTATAGTCATCTGGTGACTCAAAAAAATCAACAAAACTAGAAGGAGTACAAAAAATGTTTGGACTATCATCGACAAGTCCGATTATCTTTCCAGCGTATAGTTTTGTCACAGCTATATCTGGCCTTTCAGTGGTATAAAATTGTGGAAATGGTGAAAGTTGATGATCATCAATTATTTGAATCAAAATATTGGAGTCCGTTAGGGAATCAACTTTAACTGATTGAATCCTTTCTTGTATATGATTCACAAATTCCATTTTTGCAATACCCTCAATATAGACTAAAAGAACTTTTGTTTTTGAAATTTCCCCAACAGATAACTCAATCATTTTTAAGCGAGAACTTCTAACTCTTCTTCTAATCAACGAAACGTTCGTTTTTAATGCCTCATTAAATGAATCATGAGGCCCATTTATTACTGTTTCTGTTTCAGATTGTGAAATGGAACGTTTCTCGACTCCAGATACATTTATTAAATAAGTATTCTCTCCCGCGAACATAGAAACATTGCCATCTAATATTCCATTTATCACATCTTCTAGATTACTTTGACGTTTAAACAGAGATTGTTTAAAAGATTTTTCTAAATCCTTGAATGACATTTCTCTTAAGGGTGAAAGTATTTCCCACTCTAATGTTTGTGAATCTACTAATGAGCTTAAATAAATAATGTGAATTTCGTCCTGATTAAACGAACGATGAACAAGGTCAAAACAATCCCTTAATTCTGTAAGTGTATTTGTAAAAGTAGGTTCTGCAATTGTTTTTTCATTAGAAGGTTGTGTATTACTATTCAAATGGCCAGTATTAGGTAGATTAACAAAATCTGTATCTATATCCTGTTGGAAGATAATCTTTTTTACTTTTGATCGAAATCCACCCATTCAAGTACCTTCCTTTTATCCAAATATTATCTCTATTGTTTGCCATTAATTCTCAAATATACGTATTTAGAGGTCTGAAGATGATTTAATATCCTCCTATTCGATCAATAAAAACCCATTTTTTAAATAATAGTGCAACCCCAAATTTTATAGGCGCTGCATACTTTCTTACTTGTTCATTTTTGGTGGCTAGTCGCAATGTTTTTTTCTGTTTTGTTCTCCAAAAGTGCACCAATTACAAATACTTTAGAATCCTTTATTACCTATTAGATGGAATATTAATCCGGTATTTGTGGCAACTTATGCCTATCAATTAGTTGGGGTGAGCAAATGGATTGGTGGACATTCCTACGCTATGCATGCTCTATTTCGGGTATGATTTGCCTTGGTTTTACCTATGCATATATGATTAAGAGTTCAAAAAAGAAGGAAGAGAATCATAAATAACATGAAAAAGCAGGAGTCCATTGACCCCTGCTTTTTCATGTTAATCAGTTCTTCTTCTCGAAAAGCTCGATCCGTTCTCCGTCAGGCCCTTCAAAGAAAATATATCTAGGTCCATTGGGAAGTGTGGTGATTTCATTTTCCACGAATCTGACATCCAGATTCTGCAGACGCTGGTATTCTTTCTCGACATCATCCACCGTCAAAGCTATGTGATGTACCTTGCCTTCTGCAGGCAATGCATCATTATACCCCGCAATCAATTCAATTTCCGTTTCTCCGTCCACCTCAAAGCCCAAAAAAGCCAGCTTTATTGTCCCATTCGGATGGTCCAGCTCCCCTTTCAACTTTAGCCCAAGGGTATCTGTATAGAATGAGATGGATTTTTGGATATCCCTCACCATTATTCCTACATGCTCAAGACGTTTTATTGCCAACGTTAATCTCTCCCTTCCATTTTAATTGCTGCGTAGGCGACGGATATTTTCAACGAGGAACGTCACATATTCCTCATCCTTCACCAGCCATGCAGCAAAGTTTCTCTTAATGTATTTTTCCGCATCCTGGAATGACAGAAAGCTTTTCCCCAGCAACTGTTCATTATTCTCAATCTCCCATGAACCATTTTCTCTTGGAATCAGGAATAGAATGCCCTTTGACTTGGATTCATACAGAACCCCGTTTGGAGATTCCTTGATATTGAATACATTCTTGTCTGCATCTGATTTCAAAGGATCCAATTGGAATGATTCTGCTACATACAGCTTATATGCCGCTTCATTTAGATTGCATCCTGAAGCCTTCGCATGGCCGCCTCCTTCAAATTTTCCAGCTACCTCCGACACATCCACATCATCATGGATCGTTCGAAGGCTTATTCTTTTACTTCCCATATTGATCATTGCAATATAATCAAGGTGGGGATTATCTTTTCCCAGTGCATTGCCTAGCTCCGACAAAAACGATTCTGCATACACGATGCCAGCCCATAGGTTTCCAACCTGTTTTTGAACAAGCTCTCTTTTTTTACGTCGCAGGTACTTTTCCATCTTTTTTTCTTCCATATTCAATAACTGGTCTTCAAGATCATCAAACCGAAAATTCGTTAAATCAGCGAGCTTTGTAAGCATTCTTTCTTCAAATTCTTCAATTGACATCATATATAGGAGATCATTTAACCTTTTAGCTTTTAGATTTTGGTTTCTGTCCCATTCCCATGTATCATATTGTCGGACGAGCTCCACAAACTCATGGATTGCTTCGGTTCTTTCCAATAGCTGATGTTTCTGGAGATACTCAAAAAACAGAGATGTTGCACTTGTTAAGCGTCCATCTTCATATTCAACTTGTACAAAACCCCAATCATACTCATTTAGGAAGAGCGCCGTTTTGTGGTGATCGATAAACTGAATCTTGCCCCCTGCCTTGTTAAGGGAATCCAGCTTTTTGGCATTTTCTTCATGGACCGATAAGTCCGTTATGTATATAGTGTCATTGGGAATGGCATGCTCAAGGTAATTGGCAACCTGATAATTCAAGCTCCCTACCGAATTGTAGTGAACATCTACTTTTTCCTTAAACGCTATTTTAGCCAGAATCCCACAGCCAACCCCGTCCAAGTCATTATGTGTAAACAAGTGGATCATTGCAATCACTCCTTTTTTGAACGAAATAGAGGCCGAAAAAACTCGACCTCCTTATTTAGTATATTCTGCTCCCCAATGCTCACTTATATGAGCATCTCTTCCGGACTCCACACGTTCCTGTTTATATTTTTCCGGATTTTTTTTATAGAAGGCCTGATGATAGTCTTCGGCAGGGTAGAAATCGACTGCTGGAATTATTTCGGTTACAATCGGCTTTTTAAATCGCCCGCTTGCAGCAAGCTCTTTTTTGGAATTTTCCGCGAGCTCTCTTTGTTCATCATTATGATAGAAAACTGCGGTTCTGTACTGGCTTCCTCTATCAAAGAATTGTCCTTCGTCATCGGTTGGGTCAATTTGTGGCCAGTATAGCTCCAGTAATCTTTTATATGGAAACAGCTCAGGTTCAAACTCAATCTGGACAGCCTCATAGTGACCTGTATCCCCTTTTTTAATATCTTCATAAGAAGGATTGACAGTATCTCCTCCCGTATAGCCTGAAGTCACGCTGATAATACCGGGCATTTCGTCAAAAGGCTTTACCATGCACCAGAAACAGCCTCCTGCAAAGGTTGCCAATTCCGTTTTTACATTTGTCATAAGATGAACATCCTCTCTGAAAAGCAATTATGTATTTGATGGAATTTTACACTAATTATATAGTTGATACAATGAATTTGTTCTCACTTAGTTTACATAACAAAATTATGATAAAAAATATAAACTTAATCTTTAAACTTTTTCGTGGTTGCGTTTACATACATTTACTATCCACCCGTTGTATTGTACGATAATCCTTTGTGTCAAAAAAACTTATCTATTATAGAACGATTGGAGTATCATTATGCAAATACTAGAACAAATTACACACCTGCAATTAATGAACCAGTTTTGGCTTCTTCTCCTCTTTTTGATTCCCGTGGTTTTGATATCAAGAATGTCAGTGGCAGGCACACGCTTTTCGCCGATCTTAATCATTGTTATTTTAGGATTATCTATGGGTTACCTATTGGTTTCCACAGGAGTTGCTACACCTGGACTTTTGGAATTCCCACTGGTTGACTTTATGGCAAGGACGACCATAATTGCTTTGATTGTCTCATTCTTTGTAGGCGGCCAGGAGCTTCGGAAAATTCTTGGAAATAAAGATTTAGAATCCGAGGATATCATCACTCCGTCTGATGAGGAAACAATTCTTGGAACAAATCGAAGTCAATTCATTTTTATTATTCGTGCTTTTTTCCTTCTATTCGGACTCGAAGGATTGACCCGACTATTGCTCAATGATGATAACAGTATTTTCAGCAGCACGTATCCATTGATTGCCTATATCGGTATCATTGGAGCAGTTCTTTTTGTCGATAACCGTGCAAAGATTAATAACAAACATCAGTATATTCGTAAAGGGCTTCTTGAAATGGGGAGCATCGTTCTCGTATTGGTGCTTTCCTTTCATATTGCTACTCTAGTAAAACCTATCATTGCACTTCCGCAGATATTCTTTGCCATGATGATTTCTGCTGCTTTGGGGGCAATTTTGTATAATTGGACATTTGGTCCTACTGTCCGAGCTTTGCTATATGCCGGTATTCCAGTAGTACTCGCTGCAAACTTCATGGTTGGTGGCTCGAGAATCGGTGATGCTTTTTCAATTTCTGGAATGAACGCGGTATTGGCATACGGTTTTTTCGGCCAGCTGTTTTGGATGTTTGGCGGAATAGCACTTGTCATGTTTTTTGCCAAAACAGCTCACGCACGTAACTTAGCACCTGGTATGGCTGGTTCCTTATCTCATTCAGGTTTGACCGGAGCCTGCACAGCAGGTGATTTCGGTTCCACTGCTGCAAAAAGGGCGCCAATCATGATTAACATCCCATTTTTCGGGCATATTTTCGTATTTTCCGTTTTGGCGATCAGTGCAGAGCGTGGAAGTCTATGGATCTGGCCATCGCTATTGATTGTTGCAGTTGGTATTGGACTCACTGTTCTTTCCTTGATAAATTTGAGAAAATCAGCCGGGGAAGACAAGAAAGAAGTAAAAGCCTTGATGCAATTTTCATTTGGCTGGCAGATGTGTGCCGTGTTTGGCGGACTCGCACTTTTAAGCCTTAGCTCGATGAGTCTTGATTATGCAGCAATGGCTCAATCTTCTGCCATTTCTCACTTTGGCCTGTTTGCAGCCATACAAGGAGGAATGTTTGGTACTGAAGCTTCTGCCCTGATTCCTTTCATCTTCTCCATGCCATTCCTGGTTCACCCATTGGTATTTTACATGTTTGGTAAAGCCATGGAAAACAACGGTGAAATGCCGATCAAACCAGTATATATTCTTGCATTAATCGGTGTTGCCGGCGTTGCTTTTGCCATCTTTGGTTTTTAAAAGCTAAACTATATAACACTTAAAAAGAGGCCCTAAAGTCTATAAAGGATGACTTTAGGAGCCTCTTTTTTAAATATTTTAAATATTATAGATGCAGATTTGTTAGAATGATTTTGGATATTGTTAGAATGAAGCCCAAAATTGTTAGAATGATTGTTACATCTGTTAGAATGTTTAGTCTTTCTGTTAGAATGATGTACAAATCTGTTAGAATAAGGTAGAAATTCCTGCAATGTTTCTTCCTCGAAGGTACAATTCTACCAAAATCTTCTTTTTTACTAGCAATTGGGGCATTTATTCTACCAAACACCTCAATATTTCTGTTATACAGTCCAATATTTCTACCAAGCCCTAAAAACCGAACAAAGTGCTGCCAGAAAAGTCAGCAAATATACTTTTCAGACAGCATCTTTTTGGGCTATTCCTGAACATTTTTATTATAGTAATCTACGGAGTACATCGCACCTTCACTTACCATTTTGTTGTCCTCGATATCCTCTGGATCCGGATTTCCAGCCTTTTCAATTGGCAGATTTGATTTTTTATGGTTAAAAGAGACGATTCTGCTTTTGATTTTTTGGTCATGGATACTAATTTTTCCCTGCTCGGATTATATGCAATCAATCCCACACTTGTTAGCCCTGCGCCTAATAATAGATACGACTTGAGTGGACGATTATTCATTTTACATAAACCTCCTATTAAAATGTTTTATGATTATTCTATGTTTATACCCCCTACGGGAGGGATAAAACATTGAGGAAGCCATGAAGACCATTCAACTTATTCCATGCTTGAACATGACGGCCTTGATCGCCATATAATCCACTTCTTCCGGCAGTGCTTCTTTTATTGGTTTCAGTTTCTCGGAACCAACCTCTTCCACCACTTGGATGATTACATCTTCAAATTCACGTGGAATGAAAGTATCCCAATCTATTTCCACGTCTTCCTCTTCTGCACATTTGAAAAGATGATTTTGAATGGTGATGGCACTCATCTTTCTTTCTTTTGCTATTTCTTTTATGGATAGCCCTTCCATGAAAAGCTTATAAGTAAAAAGATGACTAGGTTCCCCTGAGGATGTTTTATTTCGGCTACCGACTGATGATGGCTTGCGTTGCGAAGACTCCATCACGTTCGCCGATTTATTTATTTCGATGCCATTCTCTGTTACGAATCGGGTTATTTCTTCTTCAAATAGCCTGCCAAACTTCTCATATTTCTGTTCTCCTACCCCTTTAATCTCAAGCATCGCATCCTTATCCTGAGGATAGAATTTACTCATTTCTCTCAGTGTACTATCGGCAAATACAACATAAGGCGGTATCTCTGCCTGTTGTGCAACCTTCTTTCTAAGCGCTCTTAGGGCTTCAAATAAATCACTGTTTTCAGAGATTCTCTCCACTGTCTCCTTCAATTTCAACAGGACCTTCTCTTGGTTTTTTAAAACAGGTACAGCCCTCGAGCCTAGTTTAACTATAGGGTATTGGCCTTCTGTAAGAATCAAATATCCTTCTGCAATCAGGATATTAATCAAGTCAACAAGTTCCTTTTCTGTATAATTGCTCATCAGTCCATAGGTAGGCAACTGTTCGAAGCGGAATTGCTGGATTCGCTTATCCTTGTAGCCCTTGAGCACTTTTGCAACAAGAGTGGCACCGAACCTTTCATTCATCCGGTGGATACATGAAAATATCTTCTGTGCCTCAAGCGAAATATCCTGCTCGACATATTCATCTGAACAGTTGCTGCATTTACCACAGTTTTCTTGTGGGTCCTCACCAAAATATCTAACAATATAGCTCTGCAGACACTGCTGTGTATAACAGTAATCCATCATAGATTGGAGCTTTTGGTATTCCTGTTGCTTTCTTTCGGGAGATCTGATACTTTCTTCTATCAGAAATTTTTGTAACTGAACATCTCTTGCATTGAAGAGAAGAACACATTCACTCGGTTCTCCATCACGTCCTGCCCTTCCCGCCTCCTGATAATAGGATTCCACTGTTTTAGGCATATTGTAGTGAATGACAAAACGGACATTCGATTTATCGATGCCCATACCAAAGGCATTGGTGGCAACCATGATTTTTACCTGGTCATAAAGAAAATCCTCCTGAAACTGTCTTCGTTCATCTTCTGTCAGTCCCGCATGATACTTCCCGACCGCAAAGCCTTTTTCACTTAAAAGACTGAATAGATGATCCACTTCTTTTCTTGTGGAAGCATATACAATACCAGCTTCTTCTTTATTTGCTTTTAGAAACTGTTTCAGGAACGACTCTTTATTTGTGCCCCTTAAAACGGAAAAAGTCAGGTTTTCCCTTGAAAATCCCGTCACGAAGGTATTCTCGGGATCAATGTTCAAAATGGAACTGATGTCATGGATAACTTCCTTCGTAGCAGTTGCAGTGAATGCTGCAATAATCGGATTTCCTGTGAGCCCTTGTATGAACGTACCCACTTCCCTGTAGCTCGGCCTGAAGTCATGTCCCCACTGTGACATACAATGGGCTTCATCCACCGCTACAAGTGAAATGGGAGTATGTTGAAGAGCGCTCATAAAATCATAGGAATCCAGCCGTTCCGGTGCCAAATAGACCAGCTTTACTTCCCCTTGTTCCATAAGCCTTAAACGATGCTGTACTTCACCAGAGGAAAGCGAACTATTGATGTAAGTCGCCTTTACTCCAATGCTGTTTAGAGTATCCACCTGGTCTTTCATTAGGGAGATCAGCGGAGAAACGACAATAGTTAATCCATCCATAAGCAAGGCTGGAATCTGATAACAAATGGATTTCCCTCCCCCGGTTGGCATGACACCAAGTGTATTTTTCCTATCTAATATGTTTTGGATGATTTTCTTTTGTCCAGGCCTGAAATCCTGATAACCGTAATAATGTTGAAGTAGCTTTATAGCTTGTTCGTACATAATGCACCTCTTTTGCAAATGTTAATTGGAAGATACAATGGATTGGGTTTTATTCGTGGGAAAGGAAGAATAAGTGGGAGAAGATCTACCACTATACTAGCTAAAATAAAGGAAGTGTTCAACTTTCAGCTTGCGCGAATAGTTCGTTGACCGTCTTGGATAAATCAGACAAAATTTTGCTGTTCCTCATCGTTTCATTCATTTTGAAACTTTCAATAATCCCTTTGTAGTACCACTCCTGTTTTTCTGCCCCCCTATTGAACCGGGACCATATTGAGTCCCCGATCAGTTTTTTATCTTCAATGATAGATTTCAGATTATGTAATTTATCGGCACAAATTACATGACCGATTTCCATATCCACCTTCTTAATTTGAGCAATGGTATGCTGTTTCCGCTCTTCCCATGGAGCATCCTTGTTCGGTTCCGAACAGCTCTCTACTATCCTGGCTACGTTGTCGTTGAATTCCAACGAAAGAATGGAAAGAGTCATGTCTGTGTCCTCCACTGTATCATGGAGTATTCCAGCACAAATCACATCCTCTGAGCACCCGTACTCCTGCAGGATCATTCCTACTCTGACCGGGTGCACCAAATATGGTATATCTGTTCCTTTTCTTACCTGATTCCGATGCGCAATGGCAGCTATGGCTAATGCCTTATCAATTTGGCTCACAAGTTTCCCCCTATTAATCTTAATTCTTAGTATTCTCTTATTCTATCATGATAAAACACCGTATTGCTTGATTTTTAAGTTCAGAATGTTTAAAATTTACCTTACAATAGGTTGTCTAACAACTCATCTTAACAGTTTTTGTATCCGCTTACATAGTTGGTTGCCTATTAGTATCTATTTAGGGGGAATTTTCAATGATTTACGCTAATCCTGGTGAAAAAGATTCAAAGGTATCCTACAAGAACCGCTATGACAATTTCATTGGTGGAGAGTGGGTTGCTCCAGTTAAGGGTGATTATTTTGAAAATACCACTCCGATTACTGGACAGGTTTTTTGCGAAGTGGCCAGATCCACCTCAGAAGATATTGAATTGGCACTGGATGCCGCTCACAAGGCAAAAAAAGCTTGGGGTCAAACCTCTGTCGCAGAAAGAGCAAATATCCTGAATAGAATAGCAGATAGAATGGAAGAGAACCTGGAAATGCTTGCTGTTGCTGAAACGTGGGAAAATGGGAAACCTGTCAGGGAAACATTGGCTGCCGACCTTCCGCTGGCCATAGACCATTTCCGATATTTTGCAGGTTGCATACGTGCCCAGGAAGGCTCACTTGGTGAAATCGACAATGATACCATCGCCTATCATTTCCAAGAGCCGCTAGGTGTTGTTGGACAGATCATCCCATGGAACTTTCCGCTCCTGATGGCTACATGGAAGCTTGCCCCTGCCCTAGCTGCAGGAAATTGTGTTGTCCTAAAGCCAGCTGAGCAGACTCCTGCATCAATTATGGTACTTACTGAACTAATACTTGACCTTCTCCCTCCTGGGGTATTGAATGTTGTGAACGGCTTTGGTGTGGAAGCAGGAAAGCCACTTGCATCCAGTGACCGAATTGCAAAAATAGCATTTACCGGTGAAACCACCACCGGGAGACTCATCATGCAATACGCTTCCCAAAACATCATTCCCGTTACACTCGAGCTTGGTGGAAAATCACCAAACATCTTCTTTGAAGATGTTCTTGCAGCCGATGACGACTTCTTTGATAAGGCTATCGAAGGCTTCGTGATGTTCGCTCTTAATCAAGGCGAGGTTTGTACATGCCCTTCCCGAGCACTAATCCACGAATCCATATACGATAAATTCATGGAACGGGCATTGGAAAGAGTTGCCCAGATTAAACAAGGAAACCCACTTGATACCGAAACCATGATCGGAGCACAGGCATCGTCCGAGCAATTGGAAAAGATCCTATCCTATTTGGAGATTGGAAAAGAAGAAGGAGCAGAATTGCTAGCTGGTGGTGAACGCAATACGCTTGAAGGAGATCTTGCTGGTGGCTATTACGTTAAACCTACTGTCTTTAAAGGCAATAATAAAATGCGAATTTTCCAGGAAGAGATCTTTGGTCCGGTTGTTTCTGTTACTACCTTTAAAACCAAGGAAGAAGCATTGGAAATTGCCAATAATTCTTTATACGGCCTTGGTGCAGGTGTCTGGACTCGTGATGTTAACACTGCCTATCGTTTTGGAAGACAGATTGAAGCTGGACGAGTATGGACAAACTGCTACCATGCCTACCCTGCAAACGCTGCTTTTGGTGGGTACAAAATGAGTGGCATTGGGCGTGAGAATCATAAAATGATGTTGTCTCATTACCAACAGACAAAAAATATGTTGGTTAGTTACAGCCCCCAAAAATTAGGTTTCTTTTAAGATGGAAAAAGTATTAGCAACAGAACCTGCTCTAGAACTAATAGAAAAGTTAGTAGCAAAGCATGGGCCTGTACTCTTTCATCAATCAGGAGGTTGTTGCGATGGCAGCTCTCCCATGTGTTATCCAAAGGAAGAATTTTTGATTGGTGATTCTGATGTCTGTTTAGGTGAAATTGGTGGTGTCCCATTTTATATGAATAAAAAACAATATGAATATTGGAAGCACACCCAGTTAATTATAGATGTCGTCCCTGGCAGAGGAGGCATGTTTTCACTTGAAGGTCCTGAAGGTGTAAGATTTCTTACTAGATCCAAAGTGTTCCCTTCTTAAAAAGTAAAAGGATGTCTCCGGAAAAATTCCGGAGGACATCCTTTTCTATTCCAATGGTAGGTAGTGGCTCCTCCATCCAACCATTTTTAATCATCAGCTTTCCGCCATCTTTTGCATAGTCGAAAATATCCTTTGCGATTAATGTCATTTTTGCTGGAAGATCAAACATCATACTGAATGAAGTACCCAACGCATTACTCGTTTAGCCAAAACTGCTAAGCAAGCCCGTTAAATACATCATCAACTTTTCCGAATATGGAGCTTTCGTTGATAATGTAGGGTTTCCCCATGCAACTGCAGGTGGTTGTATATCACTTTTCACTTTTCTATTAACTTAGTATGTACAGAATACAAACAGAATGATGCTGCTTGGCTAAAAATTGACCAATATGATAAAAAAGAGACAACCCTTTCCCTTACCGAGCATAACTATTAATAGATAGACATGCATTATAAGGGAGTGAATTATTGAGTGAGATTCTTTATTGTTAAAAAGAGTTGGATTATTTCGGTTTTGCTATGCTTCATCATTGCTTTAGGTGGCTGGTACATCGTCAATGTCGGCATCATCCCGACAATAGGTAAACCAGCACAGGATAATCAGTATATTTATCATATGATTACATCCGAATTTAAAACGACCTTAGCGGATGGATCTGAAATGGAAGCTTATCGTTTTGATCCTGGTACCCTCACTGTTCCTAAAGGTAAGGAAGTTACAATCAGCATTTTCGGTGTAAACGGGTCGGAGCATCCATTTTCCATTGAAGGAACCGACATATCCGGAGTCGTCAAAAAAGGCGAAGAAACATTAATCACCACCACATTTGATAAGCCGGGGGTGTATCAGTTGGTTTGTACCACACATACCAACCACGCTCACCATGCCAATCAAAAAGTACCTCCTATGATTGCCTATATCTATGTATATTAAAAAAGCTGGGTCTCTCCCAGCTTTTTTATTTTGCATAAAGATGAAATGATTCTTTTGCAACCTCTCTATTTAATGGTATAATTTCAACGACATTAATTTTGGAGGAAAAGTATACATGCTTACAGTTACAAATATAAGTCTACGTTTTGGTGATCGAAAATTATTTGAAGATGTTAATATAAAATTCACTCCTGGCAACTGCTACGGTCTTATTGGAGCAAATGGAGCAGGGAAATCCACGTTCTTGAAAATTCTATCTGGCGAAATAGAAGCACAGACTGGCGATGTTCATATGAATCCAGGCGAACGTATGGCCATTCTTAAACAGAACCACTTTGAATATGAAGAACATGAAGTAATGAAAGTCGTCATTATGGGGCATTCCCGTCTGTATCAAGTAATGCAAGAAAAGGACGCCATTTATATGAAAGAGGACTTTTCTGATGAAGACGGCATGCGTGCTGCAGAACTTGAAGGCGAATTCGCTGAACTTAATGGTTGGGAAGCAGAGTCTGAAGCTGCCATCCTTCTTAAAGGTCTAGGAATCTCGGTTGACCTTCATGACAAGAAGATGTCTGAACTGACAGGTGGAGAGAAAGTGAAAGTTCTACTTGCTCAAGCCCTATTCGGTAAACCGGATGTTCTATTGCTCGATGAGCCTACAAACCACTTGGACTTGAAAGCGATCCAATGGCTGGAAGAATTCCTGATCAACTTTGAGAACACAGTTATTGTGGTTTCCCATGACCGTCACTTCTTAAATAAAGTGTGTACACACATTGCCGATCTGGACTACAGCAAAATTCAGATCTATGTTGGAAACTATGATTTCTGGTATGAATCAAGCCAGCTGGCATCCAGACTTTCATCTGATGCCAACCGCAAAAAAGAAGAAAAAATCAAGGAACTTCAGGCATTCATCGCCCGATTCAGTGCAAATGCTTCCAAATCGAAGCAAGCGACTTCCCGTAAAAAATTACTAGATAAAATATCGATTGATGATATTAAACCATCATCCAGAAAATACCCATACGTTAACTTTACGCCTGAACGGGAAATCGGTAACGACCTGCTTCGCGTCGAAGGATTAACGAAAACAATTGATGGTGTTACTGTGTTAAACAACGTCAGCTTCATTATGAATAAAGATGATAAAATCGCCCTGGTTGGCGGTAACGAAATCGCCAATACAACATTAATGAAAATTTTGACTGGTGAAATGGAGCCGGACAGCGGAACGTATAAATGGGGTATCACCACTTCTCAAGCATACTTCCCTAGAGACAACTCTGAATACTTTGAAGGTGTGGACGCAAATCTTGTTGACTGGTTGCGTGAATACTCCCCTAACGACCAGACGGAAAGCTTCTTGCGTGGCTTCTTAGGAAGAATGCTATTTTCTGGTGAAGAAGTTTTAAAGAAAGCAAGTGTCCTTTCTGGAGGAGAAAAGGTACGTTGCATGCTTTCCAAAATGATGCTGAGCGGATCGAATGTCCTATTATTGGATGATCCTACAAACCATCTGGACTTGGAATCCATCACTGCTTTGAATAACGGACTGATCAGTTTCAAAGGGTCCATGATTTTCACTTCCCATGATCATCAGTTTATCGAAACGATTGCAAACCGTATCATTGAGATTACACCAAACGGAATCGTCGATAAGCAAATGACATACGATGAGTACCTAGAAGATCCAACTGTCCAAAAACAATTAGCAGATTTATACGCATAATCTAGAAAAAGTCTTCTTTCCGGAAGGCTTTTTTCTAAATAACTGAAACCTTATCAAAGACTAAATCGTAGAAAATGAGTGAATGTTTTTCATTGATTCCTTTGTCTAGAGCGGAATTCAACACCGGCTTCCAACAGCTCATTAAATTTTACGAAAAAGAGGTGTAGACAGTGCCACAATCCAAGTGGTTTCGAATCGGCTATGGGCTGATTGTCATTTTATTGATTATTTATTTGCTTTCCCTTGTCAATTTCATTTTCATCCCGATTACAATCATGATCAAAACGTTGTTTGCGCCAATCATATTGGCAGGAGTGATGTATTATCTTCTGCGTCCTCTAGTTAATCTCGTAGCTCGCTATGTTCCAAGAGGTTTGGCAATCTTGAGCATTTACTTAATGTTTATCGGATTGATCACACTTTTGCTATTCCTGATCGGTCCAACCCTTCAGCAGCAGGTTAACAGCTTAGTGAAGAATACACCTAACATTGTTAATGATATCCGTGATTTTACTGCAGAACTTCAGGAAAATGAATATATAGCAAGATTCCAGCAGGACGAGCGTTTCTCCCTTGAGGAAATCTCCGGCAAAATTGCAGATAACCTGAACGCTTATTTGACTGCTTTTGGATCAAATGTGATTAATGTCATAAGCGCCATAACTGGATTTATCGTACTACTTGTCATCATCCCGTTTGTCCTCTTCTACATGTTGAAGGATGGAAACAGTCTTCCAGATCAGATAATCAAATTCATCCCTAGACAGCATGAACGTGAAGGCCGTGATGTTTTAAAGGACATGGATACTGCCATCAGCTCCTATATTCAAGGACAAATTATTGTCAGTATATTCGTTGGTGTCCTCATTTATATTGGATTTTTGATCATTGGCCTGGAGTATTCTCTTGTTTTGGCTCTGATCGCTATGTTTACCAATGTCATTCCATTTATAGGTCCTTTCATTGGGACCATCCCTAGTATTGTCGTAGCATTTTTTGATGAACCGATCATGGCTCTTTGGGTATTGATTGTGGTTATCATCGTCCAACAGCTTGAGAGTAATCTTGTTTCTCCACAGGTTATGGGAAAGAAACTGGATGTACACCCTTTGACTATCATCTTGTTATTGCTTGTGGCGAGTAAGTTTGCTGGCCTGTTAGGATTATTACTCGCAGTACCGACATATGCCATATCAAAAGTGGTAGTTCTCCATACAATACGATTCATTAAATTAAGAAAAGTAAAAGTGAATGAAGATTCACTTTTATAAGTCAAAAAGCATGGGAAGGTCATAACCTCTCGTGCTTTTTTCTTTTCAATGGAACTAAAATTAATTTCCTGATATGATGGAATTAAGTTTTTAGTTCATTAAATTGAGAAAGCGCGGGGATAAATATGGCACAAACACATACCTTTTCAAAGGGAGAGGAAATTGCCAATTCCATTACACATGGTATCGGAATATTAGTTAGCGCAGCTGCATTGGTTCTTCTTATCGTATTTTCGGCAATTAATGGAACACATCTTCATGTTCTTACCTTTATTATATATGGTGTGACCATGCTGATGCTGTATATCGCATCTACACTATTGCATGCATTGCCTCAAGGGATGGCGAAAAATGTCTTCGAAATCCTGGACCACTCTTCCATCTATTTCTTTATAGCAGGGAGTTATACACCGATAACATTGATTATCATGGATGGTGTCTTAGGATGGACCCTCTTCGGAGTCGTTTGGTCGCTTGCTTTGGCAGGCACGATTTTCAAAGTATTCTTTGTCCGCAGATTTCTTTTTGCATCCACAGTTCTCTATATTTTGATGGGTTGGCTGGCTATCTTTGGGTGGAGTGAGATTACGGCTAAGGTCGGGATAACTGGAATCGCCTTCTTAGTAACTGGCGGAGTCGTATATAGTGTCGGAGCCATTTTCTATATGTGGCGGGCATTCCCATATCATCATGCTGTTTGGCATATTTTTGTGCTTGCTGGGACAGTGCTTCACTTCTTTTTTGTTCTGCTATATGTGCTACCAATAAAATAAAACAAGCAGGATCCCTGCTTGTTTTATTTTGCTTATTAATAGGTTGTAAACCTGAAAAACTTCTGTATTCGATATAATACTTTTTTGATAGGAGTAGTTTCATCCTGATATTTTTCCAAAGGAAGTGTGAACTCAGCATCTTCGTTATTCCATAATCTTTGGAAATAGCTATCCATTTCTGTCATAATATCCTCATTATTCTGTGCCACGATTTTTATATCCGTTTCCAGATTAAGATCAAACAAATTCCTTCTTGTAAAGTTTGCAGAACCTCCAATGATGGTAGATCCTTCAGGACGTTTGTAATAAATCATTTTCGGGTGATACTGTTCCCCGCCGGTATTAAACCATTTTATTTCGATATTCCCTTTCCCTTCCTCTATCATCTCAGCAGCTACCGGTCTATTTGGCATTCCAATTTTTTGTTGACCAAAAGCATGTTCATTCGGATCAAGTACCATCTTGATGGAAACCCCTCTTTGGGAAGCCGAAATAAGCTCATCCACTACTTTTCTTTCGGCGAGATAGAACATTCCCACCCAAATTTCTTCCCCTTTTTCTGTCTGATTAATTTCTTCTACGATATGTTTCAGGATTTTCCCTTCTGTCAGCAATTGCACAGCAATATTTTTATTTTCATCAACTTGGTGGTCCGCTTTATTATGATAGGTTGGCAACTCTCCCCCCTCGGAGAAATCAAGTACAGCCTGCTCAGTTTTGAGAAGATCACCTATGATGGGACCTGAGACTTCAAATGCCGTATTGGAATGGTAGCCACTTGCATCATGCGGATTCGCAGATGAAATGATTGCTGTCTTATCCGTAATGACAACTTTACGGTGATTTGCTTTTACATTAAGCAGCTTCAGATAGGAGCGAACCGTTGTTTCTGGTGCATTTTTAGACATTGGGTTCTTGATCCATCCAGATCCACCTTGTCCGAACCATTGAAAAAACACTCTCCATACCCCTGAATAAAGTGGATTTGAATCGCGAAGCACATCCAAATTTGTTTTCACTACTTTTATTCCACTTTCCTCGAGCATCATCAGCTCTTCCGCTTCATGGGAGCCATATGTGGTATTGATTTCGTCCGTTATAAAAACCATTTCCATATCAGGATTGTTCTTCTTCTTGTCAAGAAGCGTCTTCATTAAGTTATCACTTAAAGGCGGAAAATCTCTCTCTCCATCATTGTAACCGTTAAATAGAAACATATCGATAACCACAAATTCCTCCGCTTCTTCGATTACCTTGAATATCCTGTCGAATATCACATGTTCCGTTACGACCTTATCATTTTTTTTATAGGTCAAATCGTATAGAAACTCCACGTCAGATACAAGATGCTCTTCCCCTTCAAAAGAAACGTTCTCCGGTAATGGTTTGTAGCTATGATAGATACTCGTGCCAATGACAATAAGAACAATAAATCCAATGATAAACGAAATTTTATATTTTTTTATCAACCTGATCACAAAGCTTCCCCTACATTCATGTATATACTACATTTCCTCAATTTTCCTTAATAAATCATAAAAAAATAGGCCTGTTATCCTTCAAGCCTATTTTTGTAAGCTTTTATTAAATTTTTACGAGTTTGTATCCCATTTTTGTCCATACATATTGGATTCCCTGCTTGAAGGACTGACAAGTTTTTACCCGCACCTTCAACCCTTTTCTGATCATCTGCTGGACAAATTGTGCATTAAGTCCGACAAATATTGCCTCAGAGCCCATTAACCTTAACGCATCCGCTATTTGATCCAGGTGAAATACCACCACTTCGTCAATATCATCAACGATCCCTGTAAAATCAAATATGACGTATTCCGCCTTTTTATCCGCACATGCAATCAGGATGGCATCCTTCGTGTATTGCATTCTTTCCTCAGTCAATAAACCAGTCAACGCAACGAGTAATACTGAATCAATGGCAGTGCCAATAATAGGCGTATAGAGGCTTTTCAACATATTCTGCTGGCCTTCCAGTTCCTGTTGATAATCCGAAACGTCCTTCCATGTTAATATATACCCGGTGAATTCTCCCGTTTCGCTAAATATTCGATCCACTACGATCTTAGCAGAAAAGCGGTTGAACAGTTTTATTTGCGCTGTATGGGGGAACGTTTCACCTGCAAATATTCCATCCTGCCTCGGACCGTGAAACATGGAGAGATTTACTCCTATAAATTCCTCGGGGTCATGTATCTTTACATATGGCCCAATCTTGACTAAAAGCTCTTTGGCAGAACTATTCATCCATCGTATATATTGGTTTTCATCTGCAAAAATAAGACTTTCCCCTATACTGTCCAAAAGTCTCAATACATTCAGGTCTTTAAACATATCTATATTATTTGGCATCATTATTTCCCTCTCCACTTTCATATTATAAAAATTCTATGTGGTATCAGTTTTCTCTTTTCAGCGGTATTTTTATAAGTCGATCATCGGTTGGGATCGGATTTCCTCTACCATCAGTATTGTTAGTTACTGCATATAAAGTTTCTCCATCCAATAGAACATCCCTAACTCTACCGAAATTCTCAACAAGTGGATATTCCTTTTTACTCTCCAGTTCAAATTGGCGGATCATTTCTCCCCTTAGGCTTGCAACGAATAGAGACCCTTCAAAATAAACCATGCCGGAAGGGGCCCATGTTCTATCCCCCGACTGAAATAGTGGTGACTGCATCCCATTTTTTTCGTCTGATCCTGTAATAATTGGCCAGCCATAGTTATTTCCTGCTTCAATGATGTTGATTTCATCTTTTGCAGAAGGGCCATGCTCTGATTCGTATAGTGTGCCATCCGTGTTATTCCACGCTATTCCTTGAGGGTTGCGATGCCCGTATGAATAAACGTAGGAATCTGGAATTGGGTTATCCTCTGGAATCGATCCGTCCAATTCCATTCTTAATATGCTTCCAGACAGACTTGAGGGATTCTGTGCTTGCTCAGGTGTTGTAGCATCCCCAACTGTAATGTAAAGCATGTTATCAGGTCCAATGGCAATTCTTCCGCCATTATGGTAGATTGCTCCTGGAATGTCTTCCAATAGTGCACGTTCTTCCTTCCAGGCACCATTTGCGTATTTTAACAATACTAAGCGATTTCTGACATCCTCAGTTGTGCCGTATGTATGATAAGCATAGGCCAGCTTGTTTTCCTCGAAATCCGGATGCAGCGCCAACCCAAGTAGACCTCCTTCTCCGTACTGGAGAACAGCTTTATTTAGTTTAACTGACTCTCTCGAAATGTTACCACTTGAGATTCTGGCGATGGTTCCCTTTCTTTCTGTTATATAAAAAGTATCATTATGTTTGGTGATGGCCCAGGGCACATCCAGGTTTTCTGCAACCGTTTCAACGGATGCCTCCAAGGAATTAGTGACTTCCTTAGCTGGTGGTGTGTTTGTATTGGTTTCTCGTTCCTGTTTAGCTATACATCCGCTGGCAAAGATAAGAATTAGAGCATAGCAGAATATCATCCTTTTCTTCATGAGCTCACTCCTCCATTTTTTATACCCTTTTTACTACATTCTAACCCTTTTTTTGAAATATAAAAAAGCACGACAGTTGAATGTCATGCTTTTTGAATTCCCTGTTAGATTGTTTCGAAATAATCCTTGTAATAGCCTCCGATATGGCCGCTGTTATCCACAACAAAGTAGAATTCCTCTGTTTCATTTTTCACTTCATATGTGTTCCCAGCCGTCAGCATATTGTTAACTACATATTTTTCAGCATTCGTATGTACGCACTTGACCATTTTTACGGTGGCACGATCTTTCCATGTTGCATGTATCATTCTATGCACCTCCTGCTTCTATATCCCCATAATCATATCTTACCTTATGCATAAATGCCAGTTCCTTTTTGAACGTTCCATCTCCTCTACTCATATGAATAAAGGAGGTGATTAATATGAAGAAATCCTACTATACAGACCTGCTCGCGTTATTCGGAATTGGAGGTGCGCATCCTGGAGGGCTGGAGCTTACTAAGGAGCTCATAACGAAAATTGACATCAACGATAAAAAATTGTTGGAAGTTGGCTGTGGTACTGGGCAAACAAGTGCCTATCTGTATAAAAGAGGAGCTTTACTCACCACGATGGATGCTCACCCGTTGATGGTGGAAAAGGCAAACACTAGGTTTACCGAGATGGGCCTGACATGTCAGGCAATCCAGGGGAGTATTGAAAAGACAGATTTTGCTTCAAACACTTTCGATTATATACTTGCAGAATCTGTTCTGTCTTTTACGGAAACTCTTTCTTCATTAAAAGAAATACATCGCATATTAAATTGCGGAGGATCTTTTTTGGGCCTAGAAATGGTGAAAAAAGACTCTCTCCCTAAAGACACCGAAGAAAGAATGAAAGAATTCTATGGTTTATCAAATATTTACTCATTAGAGGGATGGAAAACGGTTCTACAAGACAGTGGTTTGCAAATTATCTCCCTAATGTCTTATTCCTTAGATGAATTAGAAACAAGCGAACCCGATATCAACCCCTCACCAGATATTGATACTGCTTACTTTCAGGTTATGCAGGAGCATGAGGAGATAACATTGATATCCCGTCCTCATATTGAACTATGCATAATCTACTGCATAAAATAAACATGGGCTAATGTCATGGATGGCATTAGCTGCTTTTCTATATTTATGAATTTATAGATATTATTTCATATCTTTAACCTATATATTTCCATGTTTTTGTGATATAAAGCCAATATCTACAATAATTATGTTCTGTTGGTAACATTTATACAGTGAAATGATTCCTTGGACTTGTTACCATTTACATTAGAGTGTCCGAGAGTTGCTTATAAACAACACAAGGAGGAATTCATTTTATGAAAAAACTTATTGCAATTTCAACTTTAGCAGTTGCACTTATTTCTGGTACTGGATTCAGTGCGCAGGCTGAAGAAACATATAAAGTTCAATCAGGCGACAGCCTTTGGAATATTGGTAAAACGTATGGTGTATCTGTAAAAGAGGTACAATCCATCAATAATAAAGGCAATCATTTAATTTTCCCTGGTGAAGCGTTAAAACTGCCAACTGCAGTATCTGAAGAAGAAAAAGATCTATTGGCACGTCTTGTTCATGCTGAGTCCAAGGGTGAACCATATGAAGGGAAAGTAGCTGTAGCAACAGTGGTTCTAAACCGCGTAGATAGTGAAATTTTTCCGGATACGATCAAAGAAGTGGTAACTGAAACATCTCCTGGTGGTGTGTATCAGTTCTCTCCAGTGAAAAATGGAGAAATTAACAAAAAAGCTGATGAAGAAGCGATCAAGGCTGTAGAAGAAGCAATTGCCTTCCGTGGTGATGGAAACAATTCGTTGTACTTCTTCAATCCTGATAAAACAAGTGACGAATGGATTCGCACAAGAACTGTAACAAAAACAATCGGAAACCACGTTTTTGCACAATAATATAGAATTCAAAAAAGAAGGTACGGATTTCGTACCTTCTTTTTTTATACTGTTTTGTAATTTTTATGGTTAATGACAGTACGAATCGGTTCCCCTGTGTTTGGATTCTTCCCAAGTTCCACAATAACGGAACTGTCTCGTATGACAATGACCTTTCCTTTGCTCCCTTTATTTGTGCCATTTTTTATCAGGATGGTATCCCCAATTTGGATCCCATTAGCTTTTGTCTCTTCCATTATTCATTCCACCTTTTTAATTTATGTACTTCCCTATTATTACCCTTAAATCTTGGAAAGCAAAATACTTTTTATACAGTTATAACAAATGGAGCGAATTTCCTCCGCTTCATTGAATAGTTGATGATTCCCTCCATCAATCAATGTCGCTTTACTATCAGGAAAAAGATCAAGTAAAAATGAAATATTAAACCGCCAATCAACCGTTGTATCCTTATTACCCTGTATCAGGTACAATCTCTTCTTCTGAATCGGATATTGAAAGACCGTCTCGTGCCATTTTGATAGGGAAACAATCCAATTGGTCGGTACTGTGTCAAATTGTAGTGGGTCATTCTTCACAAAATCCAGATAATTTTTATTTGAAGCATTTTTTCTGTATTTTCTTTTGATGGATTTTATCCTATTCCCTAACAGTTTAACCCCTATCCTTGAAAATGACCATAAATAAGGCTTAATTAGTGGTGCAACAAGGATAACCTTTTCAAAAAGAGGCGGATGATGAAGAAGATATTCCGTAATGATGGAGCAGCCTGTACTATGACCAATAATATAATATTTCCTGTTTTCCATAGGTTCACTTGAAGCAGTTATCACACAATTCAAAGCATGTACATATTCTTCAAAACCCCCGATATCGCCTCTCGGTCCATAGGAATTCCCATGTCCAGGTAAATCGAACGTAATGACAGAAAAGGAGTTTGAAACAAGAAATCGTATGAGAAGCGAAAGAGATCCTGAATGATCCAAATATCCATGTACTAAAAAAATGGTACCTTTTGATTCACACGGAATAAAGGATTGCTTAAATATCTCTCCATAATCTGTAGAAATGAATTGTGAATGGTGAAATGAAGATAAATCGGATAGATCATATTGTTTTAAATAGGCTTCTTTTTCGAATACAGACATACTGTCATTCCTTATCATCTTTTATGTTCATCACTAGTTTAACCTAAAGATTGTATAAAGTTCCTTCATTTGAAGAATTCTAACTGTAATTGATGAGGAAAGAGGTGAAAAAGGTGAACATTAAAGGCATTTTTGTTACTGGACTTGCATTTACTATGCTAGCAACTGGTTGTGGAAATGTAGATGATTATGGTGCTGCAAATAGAAACGCCCCGAACGATTCTCTGAATGTCAATTATGACCAGATGGGCCGTTATAATAGGCCGGAAAATGTTCGTAATAACATTAACCCAAGAAGGGTTAATGATGCGAACGAACCAAGAATGGCTATTGCAGACCGTGCAGCAGATAAAGTAACTGACTTGAAGGAAGTGGAAACCTGCAATGTCATTGTGACAGATGATAATGCATATGTTGCAGCTGTTCTTAAAAATGGTGAAGATGAGCTTTCGCAAGATGTAGAACGCAAAATCGCTGATCAAGTTCGTAAAGCAGACCCGGATATAGACGATGTATTCGTCTCCGTTAATCCTGATTTTATAGATCGTATGGATGGTTATGCAAACGACTTGCGTTCAGGTAGACCAATAAGAGGAATGTTTGATGAATTTACGGAAACCGTTCAACGTATATTCCCTACAAACAGATAACATCACAGAAAATAAGAGAGAGGTTAGGACCTCTCTCTATTTTTTCGCTTTTGAACGTACATTTAACAGTTTGTCTTTTAATTCGTTTTCCATTTGTACAAGCTCCAGCTCTACCTGTTGACGTTTTTGTCGACCTTCCTGTTGAATCTGGAGTGTTTCTTCCAAAGTTTCAATCAGGTTTTCCTGTGTTTTCTTCAGCGTTTCAATATCAACAAGTCCTCGCTCGTTTTCTTTTGCAGCAGAAATGGTATTCTGTTTCAGCATTTCGGAATTTCTGAGCAACAGTTCATTGGTTGTTTCAGAAACATTTTTCTGAGTATCCACGGCTTTTTGCTGGTTATAGAGGGATACGGCAATGACAAGTTGGTTCTTCCATAGCGGAATAGCTGTCAGGATTGATGATTGGATCCTCTCGACCAATGTCTGATTCGTATGTTGAATCATCCTAATTTGCGGAGCCATTTGCAACGTTATCTGTCTGCTGATTTTTAAATCATGTGTACGTTTTTGGAGGCGGTCCGCAAATTGCATCATGTCACTAACCGCTTGCACATCCATCTGATCATTGGTGGAACGTGCTTTTCTTTCCATCTCAGGTATAATATTCGCCTGAATATCCTCGAGCTTGTGCTCTGCTGCTGCAATATATACATTCAATGCCTGAAAGTAATCTTTGTTTTTATCATACAATGACTCGAGCATAATATTATCGCGCTGCAGCACTTTTTTAAAGCTTTCCAGCTGATCGGCAATTTTGTCGATTTCAAACCCAATTTTGCGGTATTTTGCAAAAAGCTGATTCACTGAATTATTGACACTACCGAAAATCTTGCTAAAAAATCCTTTCTTTTGCGGTTCGAGTTCCCCTGGCTTCACCTCTTTGATTTTTCGCATCAAATCTGAAACCACTTCTCCAACAGGTCCTGCATCCTTCGCCTGAACATGGGAAAGGATGGAATTCGAAAAGGTAGAAAGCTCGTTCTGCGCTGTAATACCATAGGAAGAAATGGCATGCTGGTCATTGGGGTCTATTTGCTTGGCAATTTCCATCGCTCTAAGCTTCAGGTCCTCTGAAAGGCTATCCATCACTTTTTCCCTTTTTGGCTCTGCTTGCTGCTCTGCCTGAGTTGCCACTTCATTTTCCATCGCAGGATTGGAAAAAGGATTGCTAAGCAGGTCATTTAATGTATCGTTTTTGATTTTTTCATCTAATTTCTCTTTATTATTCATCTTTTCACCTCATATTACTTCTTGTCTATTGAAAGAGATTGCTGATTCATAAGTTTAATTTCCGTGTTCAGGTTGTTCATATCACCAGCAAGAACCACCATCAATTCCTTTTCCATGTTACGCTCCATCTGTTTAAGTGCATTCTCCGTCTCTCTCAAGGCTGCTGATACTTCATGTGTTCTTACAGGTTGAGATAGTAATTGTACATACTTTTCGGCAATGATTGCGGATGAATCCAAATGCTGATGAAAAAAGGTCTGGGCACTTCGATAACGGATTGGTTCTTTTTCCACCATTTTAATAATTTTATGTGATATTTTATAGAGCTTCGTTATATTCTGGTAGACAAAAATGCTTCTCACTTTAAATCTGTTACTATTCAATTTTTGCAGCTTCGTTTTCGCATCCTTGATCTGCGCAAGAACATATTTCTTCTCTTTCCTTTCCACTTTATCCAATTCGTCCTGAGGCAATAATTTTCGCTTCAGAAGCCAGTAGCTAAGCAGAAATCCGGCAAAAGCACCGAGCACACCCAATTGGACTTGATTTCCAGTTGAGAAAAATACGATCACAAAAGACATAATCGCTATATTGGAAGAAGCAACAAAAATAAATGCTTGCTTAAAAAATCGTTTCATCCTCTCACTCCTCGCCCTTTCCTTTAGGCATATCATTCGTATAATTCATATACGAATAGCTAGAGAAAAAGTTTCATTTAGCTTATCTTCATTATATATGATTTTTGCATATAAAAAAAAGCCTAACCCTCTTCATGTCGAGTTAGGCTGAAAAAATTGTTTTTCAGATTCCGATAGATACATATTTTACTTCCAAATACTCTTCCAACCCATGGTGCCCGCCTTCACGACCGATTCCGCTTTCCTTCAGTCCACCGAATGGTGCCTGTGCTGTTGATGGAGCCCCATCATTAACACCGATGATGCCATATTCCAATGCTTCAGTAACCCGATACATTCTGCCCAGATTCTCCGTATAGATATAGGCTGCCAGACCATATGGGGAATTATTTGCTCTTTCCAGCACTTCCACTTCTTCTTTAAAAGTACTGATTGGCGCCAACGGACCAAACGTTTCCTCCTGCATACAGATCATATCATCCTTCACATTGGACAATACGGTCGGCTCCATAAAAGTTTTCTCCATCACACTGCCACCAAAGGAAACTTCTGCACCTTTTCTTTTGGCATCCTCGATATGCTCCTGAACCTTTTCCAGGGCATCCCGGTCAATCAAAGGCCCGATATCAATGCCTCTTTCCAGGCCATTTCCAACCTTCAACTTCGAAACTTCCTCAACAAAGAGGGAGGTGAATGATTCTGCCACTTTTTCGTGAACATATACTCTGTTCGCACAAATGCAAGTCTGACCTGCATTCCGGTATTTTGATTGAATAAGCCCCTTTGCCGCCTTTTCAAGATCGGCGTCCTCGAATACGATAAACGGTGCATGTCCTCCCAGCTCCAGAGAAAGCTTCTTTACCGTATCGGATGCCATTTTCATCAGCTTTTTCCCTACTTCCGTCGATCCGGTAAACGTAAGCTTCTTCACTTTATTGCTTTTCATCAACGTTTCTCCAATGAGACTGGATTTACCCGTGACCACCTGTATCACACCCTTAGGGATTCCTGCTTCATGTGCATACTTGGCAAGAAGCAGTGCGGTTAACGGTGTCTGGCTGGCCGGTTTGACAATTACCGTACACCCTGCTGCAAGAGCAGGAGCGACTTTACGTGTGATCATGGCTGCTGGAAAATTCCAAGGAGTAATGGCCGCAACCACGCCAACCGGCTGCTTTTGAATCAGGATCCGTTTATTTTCATGTGTTGCTGGCATGGTTTCCCCATAGATTCTTTTTGCTTCCTCTTTATACCAATCTACAAAGTTATTCGCATACATGACTTCTCCAAGAGCTTCCTTGAATGGTTTGCCTTGTTCCTTCGTTAATGTTTCAGCGATACTCTTTTTGTTTTCATCCAATAATTGATACCACTTATCCAAGAGATCAGCCCGTTCGTATGCGGTTTTTTTTCTCCAGGATCGAAAAGCGTCAGACGCGTTCTCAATTGCCTGCTCCAGCTGCTCCTCGCTTATACTGGGAACCGTGCCAATCACTTCATCAGTCGCTGGATTTGTTACCTCTATCTCTTTATCCGACTGGACCCACTCACCATTTATGTACATTGAAAACTTCTCCATAGTGATACCTCCTTCAAATACTGATAATCATATCTAATATATTCACTATCTTTCTCTCATTCCCTCTAGAAACAAGAAAAAAACACCCTAATGACATCAAGGTGTTTTCTGATGTGCAATTTTCATCGGCTGCCTGAATAGCTTTAATCCGTACATCGTTATAAGCGTCAACGATAGGAATCCAAATACAAGTGCCATCATCTGCAATCCGATTGTATCAAGGAATAATCCTGTACCTAGAAGCACTACTTGGAACATGACCCGATCGAGCATATTTCGGAAAGAAAAGAAACGGCCATGGTACTCTTTCGGGATTTTCGTCTGGAAGATAGTAGCCGCAATCGGGAAAAAGCAGCCCACAGCCAAACCGAATATGCCAAATGAAATGAGTGTCATGATTTTGATATCCGCAAAGAACAGAGACAAATGAGCCAAAGCGATCAGTGTAACGAAAATAAACATCAACTGAACCATGTTATGATCATTTGATAGCTTTTTCACTGCAAATGCACCGATCATGAAACAAATACCTTCTATTGTGTATATTAGACTCTTGATGGCCTGATCATCCTGTATTTCACTTATGTTGATGACTACCAGATTAAATCCGCCAATAAACAGGAATGGAACTATAGTCAATATCAAGACAGTAAGGGCAATTGGAGTTTCCCTAAGCACAGGCATAATTTCCTTGAAACTGCCAGATCCCTTTCCATCCTTTTTCCGCTCTTCTGCTGTCTTATCCTCAAAATTGAGAAGAAACGTTGACAAGAAAAGGATTCCGTAAGCAACCATGGAAGCCAGATATAAAGAAGAAAGACTCATTATGACGAGCATCGCCCCTGCCAAAGCAGTTCCTGCAATTCTTGATACGGTGGAAACATTCATATGGACGCCGTTCATTTGCAAAAGGTCCTTTTCCGGAACGATAAGCGGAATGGACGACTGCAGTGCCGGAAAATAGAATGCTGCAGAAAGCTGTATTGCAATCATGAATATAATCATATAAAGAATGGATTGATATTCAATTGCTAAAAACATGAAGCATACACTAAGCATTCGTCCGAAGCCTGAATAGATCATCACTTTTTTCTTGCTGTAGGAATCTATTATTTTTCCTGCCAATGGTCCCACAAGAACACCAGCGAGGAGACCAATAAATAGAATCAGAGATTTTGCAAAGTCTGATGGCACGTGAGCTTGCATAAACTCTAGATTTCCTATGATTCCTGTCCAAAGTCCGATACCTGCGATAAATTCTCCCATTAAGATAATCCATACATTTTTATTTTTCCACATGTTGTGTTCCCCTATTTCCTATAATAATAGTAAAATCATAACACGGTTAAATTCTTTTCGCCACACGAAGTTTTTTAAAAAAAGAAAAAACGGGATTTGCTCCCGTTTTTACTGTTTTACTTTATATTCTTTTGATGTACCGTCGGCTAATGTGACTTCCAACTCGAATTCCGTATAGTCTTTTTCCAAACCGAAGACTTCAAGGACTGTGTTACCACCTCTTGCTCATCTGAGTTTGCATCTATCTTTAGCTGCTCAAGCAAAGGGGATAATTCCTTGTATGCCCATCACCCTTTGAGGTCTTATCATTCAAGGTGTCCTTTATTTCCGCTTCGTATTCCGCTTCATACTTATTATAATCCTTATATTCAACATCCAAATCAAATTTTGTGAAGGTCTGTCCTGTATGTGTTTCTTGATCTTGGTTGAGACCTTCTTCTGCTGTATTTTCATCTCCTGGTGCCTGGGTTTCATCTTGTGCAGGGGCATTTTCAGGTGGTGCAGACATATTATCGTTGTCTGTGCCACAACCTGAAACTATAGCGGCAGACAGTAGTATGGACAATGCTGATAAAACTGCTTTTAATGAAAGAAATCTTTTCATCAAGTTTCCTCCTCCATGAATTTACAGGTTATTTTATCCATTTGATAGTGAAATTACCCATTTTCAAAAAATTTCACCTCATGACTTTTGCTTCTTAGTTTTGTCCATATCCCGATTAGTAATGTCAACCATGCAGCCCCGGCTAAATATCCTGCCAACACATCCAATGGATAGTGTACACCCAAATAGATTCTGCTCAGCCCAATCAACAAGATAATTATCGATGCTAAAAACACTGTAAAGATCTTAATTTTTCTTTGATGGGCTATCATAAGTACTAGAAATGCAATCATCCCATAGGTAGCCATGGAATTCATGGCATGACCACTGGGAAAGCTGTAAAAGTTAGCATCAACTAGATGTTCGAGACTCGGCCTTTGCCTCTGGTAGATACCCTTCATACATGTATTGAGAAGGCGGACACCTACTATATTTACCCAAACAGCCATGATGGCAAAATGATATCTTTTTACGAGTAAATAGATGGAAACTACTAACATAGCTGGGTATAGGAAGTTTCTTGACCCTATAAAGGATAAGAAAATAAAAAACGAATCCAGATCCCAAAACTGATACCCATACCTTCCCCATTGGCTATCAAGACTTACCACTGACTGAAATTCCAACAAGTATCCCAACATTAAAAACAAAAGGCATAATAGGATACTGCATAGAAATAAATACTTTGCTTGAATGTTTATTTCCTTCACCTCAATCCTGACTCATAAAAAAAGCTAACTTACCCTAATAGGTATAGTTAGCCAATATCTTTCTTTATAAACTTTTAAGAAGCAATTTTTTCAAAAGCGGGAATAGCACATCAGGAAGTTCCTCTATATTTGGAACCAGGATGCTGTATTTTCCATACATGTTTTGGATTGTTTTTACCTGGCTTTCCTCGATTTCACCATTGCTGAGGAAAACGTTGATAACCTCAATGCCACTTTTTCGTGCATCCATCACTGCTTGATGTGTATCCACAATTCCATTTTGTTCATATTGCATCGCTGCAGGCTCCCCGTCAGAAAAAACCAGCAGGAATTTCTGTTTTTCACTTCTGCTTAACAGCCGTTTTGTCATATGACGAATTGCGTATCCATCGCGATTGTCCTCTTCCGGTTCCAATTGGAGGATCTCAGGACCCGATTTATTCTTCATGCTTGTTGAAAAATCAATCACTGTCTTGAAAAAATTAGGTTGGCTTGTTGAGGTGGCATCATTTGTGTCTTCCCAAAAACCGACCACTTCATGAGGAACGAACACCGATTTAAGCGCTTCGTGAAACAACGTTATTCCAAATTTGGTCTGCTCCATTTTATCGAACATGGAGGCGGAACAGTCTACAAGCAAGGTGAAAACAGCATCAATCTCAATGGAAGGGTTATCCCTCTTATAGAACATTTTGGGATTTTTGTCCACAAACCACGGAAGCAGCTTTTTGCTTAACCTGCCGAACGCCAGTTCACTTCTGGGCAGGATTTTCTTATGCTCCAGCGTCTTCTGGATTAGCTGCTTCAGTTTCTTTTGATAGGCGGAGATGAACAGTTTATATTCTTCATAATTGTTCTTTTGCTCTATCGTAACAGGAGAAGGGCTTAGGAATACAGGGTAGGCATATTTATTCTCCTTCCCGAATTCCACAATCGAACCCCCTTCCTTCTTCTCCTCATTTTGCCGGACATCCATGGCTTCAATCGAGGAATAGTCATTTTTATTGGTTTGTTTACTAGACCCTTGGACATATCCCATCGCCTGGTCTCCGTCTTCCCCTTCACGGCCACCTTCGCCCATCAGGTCCATTTTCGTACCCTGCTCCAGATCAAACTGCAAAAAGCTCTGGGAGTTGGACTCGGATTCTCTATGCCAGGTTGGAAGCTTATCCTCATGAATTTCTTCGTCTTCCGTTTCTTTCTCTTTTTTATCGTCGTTTTTCAATTCGCTTTTCCGCTTTAGATCATCAAATGTCTGATTATCCTTCATTTCTTCTTTTTCCATGAAATCAGGCAAAAGAAAATACATATTGAGCATATCCCTGTCCAAAAGGTCATCCAGAACCTCCACGATATTCAGACAGATTCTTTCTATTTCTGAGGTTGAGTTTGCTTCATAACATTTTGAAGCCTCTGCTCTTAAATATGATAGGGCGGGATCTATCTCATTACTGATAAAAGGAATCTCCTCCAACGGATTATCAGTCGTTAAAAGGAGATACAGCAGGTTATATAACGCATCTGTTGTAATGGTCCTATCAAGATTTACCTTTAACTGACTCCGAAAATACTTTCGATATTCCGCCCTCCTTACGAGAAAGGATCGAGTGGTGCCAGGTCTTTCCCTTTTACATATCTCCTCAAGGCGCAAATCTTCCAACAACATAAAAAGTTGCCTGCTGAAACTGAATAAATGAGAAGTCCTGCTTTTAGTCATGAAACGGGAAACGCTGGAAAAATCCGTATGTGGGATGGTTCCGACGCTCCTCAAATAAACATCACTTTTCAACCCATGCATCTTTTCGGCATGAGGGTGGTTATCCCAGAAAAGACTGATAAACAATGTATTCTCATATGGATCATAGTAGGATTTGAATGCATAGGCCACTTCCAAGCTTTCTTTTTTTGCCAGTGATACTGCAAGATCGGCAAGCTCCATAAACAGGAAGGAATCAATTTTCTTATCGTTGAAAATAATAGGTCTCAATTGACCAACCCTCAATCAAACAGAGTCTGGGCAACATTGTGTACTGCTGCCTTCTCACGTTCATCTTCCAGCTTTTCCATGATCCCTCTTTTAATGGCGCGAAGTGGTGGGATATAGACGCTCAAATCGCATGTATCCAGTAATGCACGAACAGATGCAGCTTCTTCAGACAATTGACCATTCCTTACTAAAGCAATTAGGTCAGATGAAAGCGTGACGAATTTTTCCAGCAGTTTCTCATCTTTCAACTGGGATTGTTCACGGAGAACATGCAACAGGACTTCCCCTTGGATATAAGGAACATCGATGACGACAAAACGATTTTTAAGGGCTTCATTTAGTGGTACCGTTCCCACATAGCCTTCGTTGATCGCCGCTATGACTCCGAAATCTGATTGCGCAGTCACCACTTCACCCGTAAATGGATTGGTAATGGTTTTGCGGTAGTCGAGAACGCCATTCAGGATTGGCAAAGTTTCCGGCTTGGCCATATTGATTTCATCTATATATAACAAATGACCTTCCTTCATGGACTCAATAACCGGCCCTGGAACAAACTCAATGGATGCATGCCCTTCTATATTCTGAATCGTTTTAAATCCTAGTAGTGCCTCTGCATCAAGGTCCACGGAACAGTTGATACTATGCATAGGCTTTTGGAAGATGGAGGATAAGGTTTCTGCAAGCTTCGTTTTGCCTGAACCTGTAGGGCCCTTCAACAGTACATTTTTACCTAGTGACAGGGCAATGATTGCATCAAAGATGATGCTCTCATCAGAGGCTGTGTATCCTCCTTTACCTATCAGATTTGATCTACTGGCAACCGCTATTGGGCGGTTAATTTTTCCTTGGATATCACTTGGAAGGCTATTTATATTAAACAACATATTAACTCCCTTTCTATGTAGAGGATATGGTATTACTATTGTTACACAAACTAGAAAAAAGCTGCTGACAAAGTATTGTCAACAGCTTAGCTTTATTATAGCAGTATATGTGATTCACATAAAGTAATTTACTTGATGCTATCTACTTCCTGAACATTTTTCTTCTTTCCGGAAATGATCCATGCACCAACCGCAATACCGATCAGGACAACCCAGAACATCGTCTTAAATAATGGAGAATGAGGGAAGTGGTGTGGCAATACGCCGACACTTGGATGTGCAAGTGTAAACACCAATAACTTGAATCCTACCCAACCTACAATGACAAATGCAGCAGTTTCCAAGCTCGGGCGCTCTTTTAGAAGCTTCACGAACATTGTTGCCGCGAATCGCATAATGACTACTCCAATAAATCCACCAAGGAAAATGATGATAAACTGTCCACCATCTATTCCACCGATTTGAGGAAGATTTGTCTGGGGCAAAGTCAGTGCAAGAGCGAATGCTGCTAAAATGGAATCCACTGCAAAAGCGATGTCTGCAATTTCAACCTTCAAAACTGTCATCCAGAAACCAGATGCTTTCTCCGGCTTATCCACCGCGACCGCAGTTTCCGCTCTGTGGACGACAAATCTGCGCCATAAGTGATTAATTGCGATAAATAACAAGTAAGCTGCACCAATTGCTTGAACCTGCCATATAGTAACAAGAAATGAAATAATGAATAAGGACCCTAGTCTAAATACTAATGCTCCGGCCAAGCCGTAAAATAATGCCTTTTTTCTTTGTTCTTCCGGCAAATGCTTTACCATGATGGCAAGTACCAGCGCATTGTCTGCTGCCAGTATACCTTCAAGTCCAATCAGGACAAGAAGTACCCAACCATACTCCAATAACAACTGAAGTTCCATTTTTTCTCCTCCTAATTACAAAAGCCTCTACCTGATCGTAGGCAAAGGCTTTTTATACAACATAAAAAGACCTTCACCTAGACCTGTGTTAAGTTTAGGCAAAGGTCTTGCTAACAACGGAATCGTTGCCAATAAAGCCGGTGGCTGGTGAACAGTCACGTAATGACGGCAATATTGTTTTCATAGCTACTCCCCTTTGATGGGCTTGTAAGTATATAATTTTAATATATTACTATTCTAGTAGCAACTCTTCATCATGTCAAGACATAGTTAAATGTCGGTTGTGTGATCTGCTTGTAAAAATGCGATACCATCAGGGTGTATCCCAACATTAATTTTTTCAACCTCTTGCATTATATGCATATCAATGATGGAAATATCGTTGGTCTTATTGTTTGCAACATAAGCTAACGTTCCATCCTGATTGAAGACCGTCCCACCTGGCCAGACACCCACCCGGATCCGCTTCACTTCCCAAGGGCGTACATTCCCCTTCAATTCATGTTCCGTATCGATAATGGACAAGTCCCCCGATTCGCGATTCGGAATCAAAGCATATTTTCCATCCGGGGAAAAGACGATTCTAATTGGTACATGTCCAATTCTACGTTTGTATTTCAGTTCATAATTTTCAGCATCCAATATAAATAAGGTGTCATCCTCCTGATTAGCTACATAAATGTCCTTACCATTTGGATGAACCGCTACGCCTTCCGGTCCCTTACCAACAGGAAAATGGCTTGAAATCTCTTCCGTTTCAGCATCAATCACTGTTATGGTATGGCTGCCGATATTCGGTATGTAAAGGTTCTTCCCATCAGGGGAAACAGCTACCATATGCGAGTGCTTCTGATCTGTAGATAGGATTTTCGTAATTTCGTCTGTCTCCGTGTCAAAAATGAATACTTTTTCACTGAAGGTGCTTGCCATATAAAGCTTCTTACCATCATTGGATAATCCAAGTCCATGTGGAAACTGGAAATCGGGATGCTCTAACCGCTTTTCTATTTCAAATGTTTCATTGTTCATGATATTCATTTTATTACCTTGGGAACAGGTGATGTACGTCTTTTTACCATCATGTGAAACAATTATTTCATGTGGGTTATAATCCGTTTCAACAGTCTTTATCGTTGCTTTAGTTTCTGTACATACAATGGATACAGTATCTTCATCTTTGTTTAGTACCAATAGATATCCCTTTGTCATATCTATCTCTCACTCCTTTACGTCATGCATAACCATATTACTATATCATATCTTTCGAAAAAGTAGCATTATTCAGACTATCATTGGTTCAATTTATTTCTGTCCTCTAAATAATTCGGTTATGGTATAATCACCTAATTACAATGAAATAGAAGGATAGTGAATCGAATGAGACAAGTATTCTCCTACCAAGAACGCATAAAACTATTCATAAAAATTGTCATTCCCATCCTGGTCACCCAAATCGGGCTATTTTCCATGAACCTTTTCGATATTATGATGACTGGAAATGTCGGCGCCCAAGATCTCGCAGGTGTTGCCATAGGAGCCGGTCTATGGGTACCTGTATTTACAGGATTAAGCGGAATTCTCCTCTCCATGACTCCTATAGTCGCTCAGCTGGTTGGAGCGAAAAGAACCGAGAGTGTCCCCTTTTCCCTTACACAAGGTATGTATGTCGCAATTGCCATGAGTCTTTTGGTACTTTCCGTCGGAGCAATATTCATGGATCCCATACTTCAAAGTATGAACCTTGAAACCGAAGTGCGGTATGTTGCAAAACACTATTTGATTGCCCTGGGTTTTGGGGTCATCCCTCTATTTTGCTATACTGTCATACGCTGTTTTATCGATGCGCTTGGACATACCCGAATTTCAATGATCATTACCTTGCTATCTCTTCCGACTAATGTAGTGCTCAACTATTTGCTGATTTTCGGTAAATTTGGCCTGCCTCAATTGGGAGGCGTTGGAGCTGGTATTGCATCTGCCATTACGTATTGGGTGATTTTGATCATTTCACTTTTTATTGTGCTGAAAAAGAAGCCGTTCACTCAATTCACTCTATTTAAAGTGTTATATCCCGTTTCTTTTACAAAATGGAAGGAAATTTTATTAATCGGCGTACCGATAGGATTATCGATTTTCTTTGAAACGAGTATATTCTCTGCAGTTACACTACTGATGAGCTCCTTCGATACGGTGACAATCGCCTCTCATCAGGTTGCGTTGAATTTTGCTTCCCTGCTTTATATGATCCCATTAAGCATATCGATGGCTTTAACCATTCTGGTCGGTTTCGAAGTTGGTGCCAATAGAATCAAAGATGCAAAGCAATACACCATTATCGGGGTAGTTTCTGCTGTGGCTTTATCATCCATGTGCGCCATTTTCCTGTTTTTCTTCAAGGCAGAAGTGGCGGGACTTTATACGAAGGATGCAGAAGTCATTGCCTTGACAACGTCCTTTTTACTGTATGCGATTTTCTTTCAACTTTCAGATGCCATTGCTGCTCCGATACAAGGTGCGTTGCGAGGATTCAAAGACGTAAATGTTACCTTTATCATAGCCCTTATCTCTTATTGGGTCATCGGTCTGCCAGTTGGATATCTGCTAGCCAACTACACGGACTTGGGTGCATTCGGGTATTGGCTGGGACTTATCAGCGGTTTGGCAGCCGGTGCAATCGGACTTGCATGGCGACTGTCCATTGTCCAGAAAAATCATCTGAATTTCCAATCTCAGAAAGCAAGCTGATAAGTTGGGAATCACACTATTCTTATAGGAATAATAGCAGGAATTTGTAGTTTCTTGTCGAATAAAGTAGATAAAATGATATTAACTACAATTTATGAGGAGATCTTATATGAATAGCTATGATTTTAATAAAGCGGTTTCTGTTCTTGATTTCTTTCAACAGGAATTAAATGTGCTCATCAGTCAACTGACAAAATATGAAGAAACACAATATGGTGAAAAATCCCTATTGCAAGCTGAAATAAAGCAACAATTCAAATATGTGAAAGATGAGTTGAAAAAGCAGATAAAAGTACTTATCGAATTTGATGCAAATGCCTTGGTTGTCGAGTATCTTCTTCCTCCCTTATGTGTGGCCTCGACACATTTCCAGGATATCGGCATCAATAGGATCAATCCAAACAGCATTCACAAGGTAAGGCAGCTTGCACTGAAAGCTAACGGATTTATCCATAAGTATCATTCTCAGCTTGAAAATGATCAATTAGGATAAACCTAAAATCGCATAGTAAAAAGGCAGCCAAATTGGCTGCCTTTTTTTCATCACATATTATTTACCGATGAACATTTGAGTCCAGTAGTTACCATCTTCAACATGACCTACACCAATATGAGTAAACTCACCATTCATGATGTTCGCACGGTGCCCTTCGGAATTCATCCATGCATTCACCACTTCTTCTGGAGATTGCTGACCCATCGCAATGTTTTCACCTGCAGTGCGGTACTCCACTCCGAATTGCTTCATCATATCAAACGGAGATCCGTAAGTTGGGCTGTTATGAGCGAAGTAGTTGTTCTTCTTCATATCATTGGACTTTTCTTTTGCTACTTTGCTTAATTCTTCATCAAGCTCAAGTGGTGCCAAGCCTTGCTTTGCACGTTCAGCATTAGTAAGTTCTACTACTTTCTTTTCGAATTCACTTACTGCACTTGCTGTTTGTTCTGTTTTATTCTCTGCTGGCGCTTCAGCTTGCTGTTGTGGTGCAGGTTGCTGTGGTGCAGGAGTTGCTTCTGCTGCAGGTTTTTCTTCTGCTTTAGGAGCTTCTACTGCTGCAGCAGGCTTTTGTTCTTGTTGTTTTTGTGGTGCTTCTGCTTTAGCTGGCGCTTGTCCTTGACCAAACTGTACTTTTACACCAAATTTGCTTTCGAGATCTTTTATATAGTTATCTAAAAATGCTTTCGCATCTTCTTGATTATTAAAAATTTGTACATTTGAACCTAAGTCGCACGTAGGCTTTGAAGGTGCATTTCCTTCAGCCTTTGCATTCATGCCGAATGGTGCTGCTGTTAATACCGCTGCTGTAGTGACAGCTGTTAATAATGATTTTTTGTTAAGTTTCATAGGTGAAATTCCCCCTTGAAAATTTTTTGTAGTGTTTTTTGCTACACGAAAATCATATCATGGGTTTTATGTAATATTACTGGGTAATTTTAGAAAATGAGTGACGCCATTTTACATAAAAATTCCAAAAAGCGATGCACACCAATCCTGACAAGACATTGTAAGTTAACTTAACCTTCATCAGTTACGAACAGTTTTTCCATAATCACCCAGCATATATATATTATTCTAGTAAAATAGTATTGACATGTATTTTTTATAGCCTCAAATATTACAAAAGAGCCAATAGGATTACAGATTTTACGCAAAACCAGGTTTCTGTAACATGAATAGGAAAAACCAAGCTTCCTTCCGAATGCATGTTTTCTCGCATTTGGAAGAAGCCTGGTTCACCGTATCGCTTATTTTTCTATCCAGGTAAACATATAGTTCTTATCTTCAATATCTTGCGCTTTTTTCACAATTTTTAAAGGTTTGAACGTATCAATCATGACTGCAAGCTCCAATGTTTCCTTTTTACCGATGCTTGCTTCTGTTGTTCCAGGATGAGGACCATGTGGGATTCCTGAAGGATGCAAGGTAATAGAACCTATTTCTATGCCTTTACGGCTCATAAAATTCCCTTCAACATAGTAAAGAAGTTCATCACTGTTCACATTACTATGGTAGTAAGGGGCAGGAATTGCCTCGGGATGATAGTCATAGAGCCTTGGCACAAAGGAGCAGACGACAAAATTATGGCCTTCAAAGGTTTGATGAACAGGAGGCGGCTGATGCACTCGGCCGGTGATTGGCTCAAAATCTTCAATATTAAATACCCAAGGATACAGATACCCGTCCCAACCGACGACATCCAATGGATGGTGCCCGAGAATGTGGGAGTGCATAAAGCCTCGTGATTTGGTAAGTACCTCATATTCCCTTTTTTCAATATAGGTTTCCAATACCTCTGGACCGCGGAAATCCCTTTCGCAGAATGGACTATGCTCTAATAACTGACCATATTCATTTCGATATCTCCTTGGTGTAGTCAGCTGGCTGAAGGACTCGATAAACAAGATCTTCGTTTCCTCAGCTGGCAACACTCGATAGATTGTCCCGATAGGAATGGTTACATAATCCCCAGGTCGATAGGTCAAAGTCCCGAACATCGTTTCCACTTTTCCTGAACCGTAATGGATGAATAATAGCTCATCTCCATCACCATTTCGATAATAGCTTTTCATTTCCTCTGTAACGAGTGCTGTTCCAATCAGCAGATCACTGTTTCCGAGCAGATACTCCCTGGCATCCAATGCGTTTCCACTTTTTTCGATCGAAGTTGTTTTTAAATGACGGTGATTCAATGCAGTATGCTCTTCATATTCAGGAAGATAGCTGTACAAAACTTCTGATTTCACCACTTCCGTCGGCAAAAAATGATGATAGAGGATGGACTGTGACCCTGAAAATCCTTTCGTACCCATCACTTGTTCCCGAAAAAGAGTACCATCTTCTTTTTTAAACATCGTATGCCGCTTATGTGGAATGTCTCCCATTTTCCGATAATACATTTTACACCCCTCCTACCTATTTGATGGTATTGACCAGTTTTCCAAGTCCGGTAATGGATAATTCCACCGTGTCTCCAGCTTTTAACCAGCGATGGACATCCGTTCCAAGCTCCAATATACAGCCAGTGCCGACTGTTCCTGAACCGATTACTTCCCCAGGGTACAACGTCACATCCGCGGAAGCCCGTTCAATCATCTCGGCAAATGTATAATGAATCTGATGGAAGTTCCCATACGACAGCTGTATTCCATTGACACTGGCCGTCATGGTTAAATCATATCTGTCATTCTTTTTATATCTTTCCAATTCTTCCTTGGTCACAATAGATGGACCGAGTGTTGTGGCAAAGTCCTTCCCCTTGGCTGGTCCGAGCCCCACTTTCATCTCTTTCGCTTGAAGGTCCCTTGCGCTCCAGTCGTTCATGATGCAATACCCAAAAATATGGGATTCCGCCTCTTCAGCTTTTATGTTTTTTCCTTGTTTCCCTATAATGCAGGCTATTTCCAATTCGTAATCGAGCCAGTCACATTGGTCGGGCTTTTCGATATAATCAGCAGGTCCCTTTATTGCTAAATGATTGGTGAAATAGAAAACGGGAACTTCATACCACTCGGGAATGACCTCTAGTCCCCTTTTTGCCCTTGCAGTTTTCACATGTTCCTCAAACGCATAGAAATCCCTTACACTTACAGGCCTTGGTAATGGAGAGAGAAGCCGAACCTCATTGAGCGAATAGCGGCCTTCTTTACTTTGAGCTCGAACTGTCTCATGGACGATGTCAGCAAAGCTTTCGTGTTGCTCAATAAAAGTCAGCATGTCTCTTGGCAGTTTGCCTTTTGATGCCTCATGCATATCGACAGCATGGTCCCCATCAAGCCATCCTGCACGCTGTTCCCCATTGTCTTTGATAAAGCTTATATATTTCATGTTAATCGCCTCTTTTGCGGATTAGCTCAAACATATCACTAGTTGCCCTGGAGTACATATTACCTGCCATTCTTCCGACAGGATTCAATTTTTTTGTATCAATTTTGCCCTCATAATATAGATCATCCGCGATATGTACCATTTCGACTTTTCCGATCACCAAACTTCCTGCACCAGGTTCATCTCCGAAATGCAACACTTCATGTAAGGCACACTCAAGCTGGACACTGCTTTCCTTCACTCTTGGCGATGAAATCATCTGACTATCCTCTTTTGTAAAACCGGACTCATGAAACTCATCCACTTCACTTGGGAATTCAGTGGCTGTGATATTCATCTTTTCCACCATTTCTTCGCTCACAATATTGATGACAAATTCACGTGTAGCCTCAATGTTTTCGAGTGTGTCTTTTTTCGCCCCGTCTCCACCCCTTCTCATCGGGGAAAAACAGACGAGCATCGGATCTGCGCATATGGCAGTAAAGAAACTGAAAGGTGCAATGTTTGCTATTCCTTCTTTATTAATAGTGGAAACAAGGGCTATGGGTCTTGGTAAGATGGAACCGACTAATAATTTATAGGCATCTTTCCATTCGAGACTGCTTGGCTGAACATTCATGAAACCCCACCATTCCTCTTCTCTATATTTTTGAGGCATTTGATAAAATAGTGATTGTCCTGCATGGAACTGATTGTAACCCTAATTGCATTTGGGTACCCAAGTGCAGCGCCGGATTTAACAAGGAGACCATGCTTCAACAACTCTCTGCAAACAATGTCACCTGGCTGTCCGGTGTGGATCATCATGAAATTGGCCTGAGTATGAAAGAATGGGTATCCCATCTTGGTAAGCTCCGATTCCAGTAAGTGCTTCCCCTCTTCGTTTCTCTCCACACATTCCAAACGGAACTTCTGATCCTCAAGCGCCACGATAGCTGCCGCCTGGGCAAGCTGGTTCACATTGAACACCTCTTTGACCTTGTTCAGTTCCGAGGCAATATAGGGATCCATCATTCCATAACCGATTCTTAGACCAGCAAGTCCATACACTTTTGAAAACGTCCGCAGAATCACCAGATTACTGTATTTCTTTAAGTATGTAACAGACTGAAGATACTCCTCACTTGTTGCATACTCGTAGTACGCTTCATCAAGAACAATCAATATATGTTCAGGGACCTTTGCAATAAAATGCTCTAACTTCTTTTTCTCCACAATCGTTCCAGTGGGATTGTTGGGATTGCAAACGAAAATAAGCTTGGTTTTCTCCGTAATGCTTGCGAGCATCCTATCCAGGTCATGTGTTCCATCAATCAGCGGGACCAGAACTGGCCGGCCTCCTTCAATGGTTACATTGGTTTTATACCTTGGAAAGGTGATTTCCGCCATTACAGCTTCATCTCCCGCATTCAGAAAGGCCCTCAATAAAAGACGGATGATTTCATCGGAACCATTTCCGATGAAAAGCTGATCACTTTTTACGTTCAGAAATTCCGCCAATTTGGTGGTAAGCAATCTCGCCGATCCGTCCGGATATGTAAATAAATGATCAAGTTGATGTGTCAGATGGTTTTTCACTTGTGCGGAACACCCAAAGACATTTTCAATTTCCGATAAATTGATGATGCTTGGCAAACCCATTTCTTTTTGCAGATCATAGACACTTTTTCCCAATGGATAGGCAGTCACCATCTGTAGAATTTCCCTGCTCTTCACTTTCACTGCCATCATTTATCCCCCTTTTAAAAAAAGGAGGGCTGGATACCTCCTTTTTTCTGTGAAGCTTATATAATCTTATAGATTTCCTCTTAGTTCCTGTTCTCTTTCGATGGATTCAAACAATGCCTTGAAGTTTCCTTCTCCAAACCCTTTGGCACCTTTTCGCTGAATCACTTCTATGAATAGAGTTGGTCTATCCACAATCGGCTTGGTGAAAATCTGAAGCAGATATCCTTCGTCGTCACGATCAACCAGGATGCTCAATTCACGAAGCTTGGCAATCTCTTCATCGATCTCTCCAACTCGTTCGGATAGCATTTCATAGTACGTATCAGGTGTGTTCAGAAATTCCACGCCGTTCTCTTTCAGTTTGCTGACCGTTTGTACAATGTCTTCCGTAAGTATGGCAATATGCTGAACTCCTGCCCCATTATAGAATTCAAGATACTCCTCGATCTGAGATTTTCTTTTTCCTTCTGCAGGCTCATTGATTGGAAACTTGATACGACCGCCATTGTGCATCACTTTTGACATCAATGCAGAATACTCCGTGTTGATATCCTTATCCGTAAAATGAGTCATTTCCTTGAAGCCCATCACCTTTTCGTAATAAGCAACCCATTCCTCCATACTCTCAACATTCCCAACTACATGGTCGATGCCGATGATTCCTGCATCCTTAACTGGAGTGGAGTTCTTATACGCTCTGAAACCAGGCATGAATACACCAGAATAATTCTTTCTCTCCACCAGAGTATGGATTGTATCGCCATATGTACCAATGACAGCTTTTTTGATGCTTCCATTCTCATCTGTCAGTTCCTGTGGAGGTTGCAGGGCAATGGCACCTCTTTCAACGGCAGTGTTGTAAGCCTTTTCAACATCATCCACCAAAAGAGCAATATCCTTCACGCCATCTCCATGCTTTTTTACAAACTCCGATATTCTTGTATCCTGCTTGAGAGAACCGGAAATAACTAGACGCACATTACGCTGTTTCAAAACGTAGGAGACATTCTCCCTGTTGCCTGTTTCAAGACCGGAATAGGCGATTGGTTCAAAACCGAATGCAGTGGTAAAAAAATGGGCGGCCTGTTTTGCATTTCCTGTATAGATTTCCAAGTAATCGACATCTCTTACAGGAAAGAAATCTTCTGTTTGTGGTTGGTTTTGCATCGCTTTTTTTTCGTTCATTTTGACCCCTCCAAATATATTGAAAAATATTTTTATTCTGAATTTAATATAATGGATTATTCAGTACTCTCGCAAGAGTCCCATTTAAAGCTAGAATGCTTTGACGTGCAAAAGTGTCTTATAACGTTACCTTGCTGTTCTTGATTGACGGCGGCTTGTGTATTGCTTTGTTGGATAGATCCTCAAGGGACTCCAGGAAATTTTCATTAAGACTCGGATGTGGAAACAATGGGAAAAGCAGATCTTCTTCCCTTCCTACCATTTCGAGGGCCACAATCCCTGAGGAAATGAGTTCGATGGCGCCTTCTCCCATCATGTGGACGCCAAGAATAAGCTCCGTCCCGGCTTCACTGATTGTTTTGATCAAGCCATCCTTCTGTCCGAGGATGGATGCATAGCCGTTAGTCCTGAATGCCGATTCCCCGATTGTAATTTCATATCCCGCGTCTTTTGCCTGTTCTTCTGTGAAACCGACTGATGCGATGGGAGGAATCGTATGCAGAACTCTGGGAACGAATGTTAGGTCTACCTCTGATTGGAAGCCAGCGATGCTTTCTGCTGCAACTTTTGCTTGTTTAATCGCCTTAACAGCAAGCAAAGGTCCTTCTGTGATATCCCCAATTGCGTAGATGTGGTCAACGGAGGTCTGGCAGGCATCTCTCACTTTTACAGCCCCGCTGGCATTCAATTCGATACCAGCTCTACTTACACCTAATCCATCCAATGTTCCCTCAGGCTGAGATGCAACAAATAAATGGGTACTCATCAAGGTCTGCGTTTTTCCTTCCGCACTTTCTATTTCCATTTCCCAGCTATGATCGAAATAATTGGTGCTCTTTACTTTGACATCTTTGATCAGTTTGATTTTCTGTTTTTTGCATTGCCGGGTGAGCTCTTTATTGATGGAATCATCAAAAGTGAAATCCTTTTCATTTTCAGGAAAGATCAATGTCACTTCCGAACCAAATTTTCGGAAGCACATGGCTGCTTCCACCGTAAAATCGTCATTCCCATACAAAATTAGAGAAGCAGGAACTACATCTAGTTTCCATAATGTTGTTATGGTTAAGTAATCGTCTTTTATATCTAAAAGGGGCTTTTTTTCTCTACCTGCAGCAATGATTGCATGCTTAAATGTGTAGGTATCATACTGATGGCCGTTTTCCACCCCTATTTTGTCAGGTGAAAGAAACATCGCTTCGCCTTTTATTACTTCTATTTTATTTGCTTTACAGAGCGATTCAATTCCCTGCTTCAACTGCTTGATAGTAGCATTCTTGTACTCCTGCAAGGTTGCCATATCGAAAGTAGCATCATTGGTTTGGATACCCATGCTTTTCATGCCAGTCAAGCGATGCAGGTTTTGTGCTGCTGCTGTATGTACCTTGGACGGGATACACCCTTCGTTCAGGCACAAGCCACCAATTTCCCCTTTTTCGATCAGGGTAACCTGCAAGCCTAGCTGGGCTGCACGAATGGCGGCATGATATCCCCCTGGCCCGGCACCAATGATGACGAGGTCCCGTTCCTGTGTCAGTTCTCCTACTACCATATTAGACCAACTCCAGCAATAATAGTTTTGGCTCTTCCAACAATTCTGTCAGTCTGTTTGTGAAAGCTACTGCTGTTGCACCATCTGCCACTCGATGGTCAAAGCTCATGGAAATGTTCATCATCGATCTGATAACAATCTCATCCTGGTCATTTACTATCGGCCTCTTTTTCGTTTTATGGAAGGAAATCAAACCCACCTCAGGTTGATTGATGATCGGTGTTGCCCCGATGCTTCCCCCTAAAGGACCGACATTGCTTATTGTGAATGTGCTCCCTGTTATTTCACTAATGGTAAGCCTGTTTTCCTGTGCTTTTACAGTAAGCTCCTTCAGCTCATTATGAATGGCTAGCAGCGACTTCTTTTCCACATTTCGCACAACAGGTACAATCAGGCCTTCTTCGGTATCGATGGCCACTCCGATATGATGTTCTTCGTGCAGCTCAATCAGTGCTTTATCTTCATTAAGACGTGCGTTGAAAATAGGGTATTCCCTTAATGAAATGCTGATGGCCTTCACAAATAAGGCGGTTGCAGAAACACTTACTTTACGCTTTTTCCAAAACTCACGCATCTCCAATATGTTCGTTACATCCACTTCTTCAAAATGGGTGCAATGAGGGATGGTTAAAAGGGATTGAGACATTTTGGCCGCAATCTGCCTTCTTCTTCCTTTAAAAGGAATGGTCGTTGATTTGACCTCAGCCAGACCTTTTTCCTCCGTTTTCTGCTTCGTTGACTTCAGAGGCATGTCTTGCTGGATTTTCTTCTTTGTTCCGAAGTTTAGTACATCTTCATCAGTTATTCTCCCAGCAGGACCAGAACCTGTGACCATTTCAATGTCTACCCCATTTTCCCTTGCAAGCTTTCTAGTATATGGGGATGCCATCGTACGTCTGGTCTTGGACTTTTCCTCCTCTGATGGGACTGAGTGTACCGTTGATTCTTTGGAATAGTATTTGGTTTCTGTTACCGAATGAGCCTCAACTGCAGATGCAACCTCCGCTTCACTTTCATGTGCCATTCTTTCCAAAATAAAGATCGTCGTTCCCACTGAAATCGTCTGGCCGACCTCCACCTTCACCTCTCTGATCACCCCTGCATAGGGAGCAGGAATTTCCGCTGTCATCTTATCAGTCTGAACCTCGACCAATGGCTCATCAGGGTTCACCTGGTCTCCTGGTTGGACGAAGAGTGCCAACACATCTGCCTGGGTCATGCCCTCGCCTATATCATGTAGCTTCACTTCTATCATCACTGCACCTCCAAGGCCTAAAACTTCATCACTTTTTCTATGGCTGCCAAAACTCGTTTACTTGTAGGCAAATAATAATCCTCAAATCCGAAATAAGGTACCGGGACATCAAACCCTGTTACCCGCTCAATTGGAGCCTTTTGATACAGGAAGGATGTTTCGTTGATGATGGCCATCACGTCCCCGCTGACACTTGTAGCAGCATGTGCTTCATGAATGATGACAGTCCTTCCCGTTTTCTGGACGGACTCGGAAATGATATCCTTATCAATCGGGTATAGGCTTCGAAGATCGATTACCTCACAGCCGACTCCCTTTTGTTCCATTTCTTTAGCTGCCTGCATGGCAACAGGGATCATTGCACCCCAGGCAATGACAGTAACATCGTCGCCTCCCTTGCAAATCTTTCCTTTTCCGATCTCCACTGTATACTTTCCTTCCGGTACTTCCTCTCTTTGCGAACGATAGCAGCGCATCGGCTCCAAAAACAGGACCGGGTCCGGGTCTTCGATTGCAGAAATCAAAAGACCTTTTGCATCATAGGGATTGGATGGGCAAACCACTTTGATCCCGGGCATATGGGTAAATAGTGCTTCCGTTGAGTCCGAATGGATTTCTGGAGCTCTTACTCCTGCACCATAGGGGGCCCGTATTACCATCGGTGCGGTAAAATGCCCCATCGTTCTAGCTCGGAGTCTGGAGGCATGGGTCATAATCTGTTCATATGCTGGATAGATGAATCCAAGGAACTGAATTTCCACCACTGGTCTGAAACCGTTGATAGCCATACCAATCGCGGCTCCAACAAATCCGGCTTCACTCAATGGGGTATCCATCACGCGGTCTTCCCCGAATTTCGCCTGCAATCCTTCTGTTGCCCGGAACACTCCACCGTTGACGCCAATATCCTCCCCCATCAGCACAACGTTCTCATCCGTTCCCAACATGGTATCCAATCCGTCTGTAATTGCCTGGACCATTGTCAAGGTATTCGTTTTAATTGCCGTTTTCATCTGGTTTCACCCCTTAACACTTGAAGAAGGTCTTGTTTTTGCTGCTGAATTCCCCAGGTTGGCTTTTCAAAAACATGGTCGAACATGTCTGCAGGATCCGCTTTAGGGAAACGTTCCATTTCTGCTATTGCGCTGTCTATTTCCTCTGAAATTTCGTCAAGCCATACGGATTTCTCTTCCTCATTGAACCAGCCATTATTTTTCATGAATCGCTCCAAGCGAAGGATGGGATCTCTCGTTCCCCTTCTTTCTTCACTTTCCTGCTGGTTTCTATATTTGGTCGGATCATCTGCCGTGGTGTGGGCGCCATACCTCCAGGTAACCGCCTCAAGCAGAGTAGGTCCTTCCCCATTTCGTGCCCGGTCCAATGCTTCCAGTGTGAGGAAATAAACCGCAAAAATATCATTGCCGTCGATCCGGTAGCCAGGCATGTCATAGGCCAGGGCTTTCTGGGCAATAGTTGCGGTTTTCATCTGCTTGGACAAGGGAACGGAAATGGCATAACCATTGTTCTGGTTGAAAAAGACGACAGGAGCCTGAAGAACGCTTGCAAAGTTCAAGCCTTCGTGAAAGTCACCCTCCGATGTCGCGCCATCACCAAAATAGACGATACTTGCATTCTTTGTTCCTTTTCTTTTCTCGGCGTATGCTGCTCCAACTGCATGTGGGAGCTGAGTGGCAATAGGGATTCCCGGGGGAAACACCTTTTTGCCTTCTGCAGGAACACATCCTTCATTTCTGCCATTCCAAAAGAGCAGGATATTTCGCAAGGAATGCCCGAATGTCATTGTTGCTCCATGGTCACGGTAGGATGGAAATAGCCAGTCTTCTTCTTTTAAAGCAAGAGCACTTCCAACCTGGGAGGCTTCCTGTCCCTCGTATGGGGCGTAGGTTCCAATTCTTCCCTGTCGCTGAAGGCTGATCGCCTTTTTATCAAACGTACGGATCCGCAACATATTTTTATAAAAAGTTTCTGTCAGTTCTTTGGTTATTTTTGATGAGTATTTCTCACTTGTAAGATTTCCGTTTTCATCCATCAATACTTTTATCGGAAATTGGTTCTCCATTCCTTTTCCCTCCATCTATTATACTCTCACAGACCATTTTGGACGTTTTGAATGGGTGAAAAAGCTGTTTCGGCGTGTACGGTCCGCCAGACGCTGTTCACAAAAATTATTGGCAGCTTCCACTGTCGTAATATTCATTTTTTCGGCCTCTTTATATACATCCATCAATGAATTATAGATGGCTTTCGTTTTTCTCAGAACTCTTTCTTTATTAGGCTCATATAGCTCATCAGCCACTTGGATGAGACCACCGGCGTTTACGATGTAATCAGGTGCATAAAGAATCCCTTTTTCCTGCAGCATCGCACCATGATGGTTTTCAATCAACTGATTGTTCGCAGACCCGACTACCGCTTTCACTTTTAATTGTTCCACTGTATGATCATTGATGATGCCGCCAAGCGCACACGGAACAAAGACATCCGCTTCCACAGAATAGATTTCATCTCCGCCTACCACTTTGATTCCGGCTCCAATCTCTTTTGCTTTAGTGACCAATTGATTAATTGCATACTCATTGATATCTGAAACATACAAGTCAGCACCTGCATGTAAAAGCTGCTCAGCCACTTTTGCGCCGACTTTCCCAAGCCCCTGGATCGCATAGCTTTTGCCATATAGATTTTTGGAGCCCCATACAGTCAAGTTGGTTGCTTCAATACCGTAGATGACGCCCTGAGCTGTCGGTACCGATGAATCACCGCTGCCGCCGTATACTTCATCCACACCGACAATACAGTTCGTTTCTTTTAAGGAATGTACAAAATCCTCAGGGGACGTTCCCATATCGGTTCCTGTATAGAAGCGGCCATTCAGTGACTCGACAAACTGTCCGAATGCTCGGAACAGCTCAGGGGATTTATCCTTAATGGGATCCCCGATGATGACCGCCTTCCCTCCGCCAAAGTCCACGTCAGCAGCTGCACATTTATATGTCATTCCTTTAGAAAGGCGCAATACATCAAAAAGTGCCGCGTCAACAGATTGATAAGGCTGCATGCGACATCCTCCGAGTGCTGGACCCAATGTAGTGTTATGTATGGCGATAATTGCTTTTAAACCTGTATCAGGATCATTACAGAAGACCACCTGCTGATGATTCTGGATTTTGTCGAACATATCCATTCCCCCCACTTCAGAAGTAAGCGTTTTCAAATTTGTCAACACGACCACCCTTTTTATCTAATATTCTTGTTTAGTCTTGCCCTATTATTCTATTTATCTTGCTTTTTGGCAGTACAGCCTGCTTTACTTCCCCTGTTCCAACAAGCCTTTCCCCCGCCTTAACGGTGACTTCTGTCAGAATACTATTCCGGTTCAAGCTGATCACTGTTGCTTCCAGAACCAATTCTGTTCCTTCGGCTGCAGGTGAGAGGTGTTTTACGGAAACCTCAGCTCCCATCCCCTCTTCCTCCTCTTCCAAAAAGGGAAGAATGATTTGACGCGAAACCCATTCCATATGATAGACCATGGTGGCCGTGGAATAGACTGGGTGAACCACTTTCCCTTCGAATTGCGCAAACATGGAGGGAGTAACTTTGACTGACAGACTCTTTTGAGTGCCTTCCTTTAAACCAGCCTTCAACTTCTTCACCCCAAAACGTATAACGTTTATTCAACGCTATAATAACATTTCGTTAAATAAACCGTCAATAAATTGTAGAAATTTTGTAAATAATCACTTCATTTTGATAATTGAGCATTAGAATGCATTGTTCCCCTTATCCTTACCAGACGAAAAAACCGGAACACATAAAGTGCCCCGGCGGATTCTTAATTTTTGTCTAACCTTAACTCAACAGAGCTCGGTCGTTAGCCATCTGCTCGCCACGTATTCTCTGGAACTCTTGTAGTAGCCGCTCGATGGTCAATGTCTTCTTTTCTTCTTCTCCGACTTCTAGGATAATCTGCCCCTTGTCCATCATGATCAGGCGGTTTCCAAGATCGAGTGCCTGCTGCATGTTATGCGTCACCATAAGTGTGGTCAGCCCTTTTTCAGCGACAATCACCTTGGTGATATTGGTGATAAGCTCTGCACGGGATGGGTCAAGCGCAGCAGTATGCTCATCAAGCAGGAGGATCGAAGGCTCGGTAAAGGTCGCCATCAGCAAGGAGAGTGCTTGTCTCTCTCCTCCTGACAACAGACCGACCTTGGCTGTCAAACGGTTTTCCAAGCCAAGATGGAGCGTTTCCAATACTTCTTTAAAATATGTTCTTCTTTGTTTGGAAACTCCACGCCTAAAGGTGCGTGTTCTGTTTCGAGAATATGCCATTGCCAGATTTTCCTCGATTGTCATGGACGGTGCCGTCCCTGCCATCGGATCCTGGAACACTCTGCCGATATATCTTGCGCGTTTATGCTCAGACATGAAGGTGACATTTTTCCCATCAATCTCGACTGTCCCTGTGTCAGGCGTCAATACGCCTGAAATCATATTCATCAGGGTTGACTTTCCGGCACCGTTACTTCCGATGATGGTGACAAAATCGCCTTTATCCAAGGATAGATTCACATGATCCAAAGCATTTTTTTCATCCAAGGTACCCTCATTGAACACTTTGTTAATCTGAGTTAAGTGAAGCACGCTCATCACCCTTTCCTCTGGTTGCATTCAAAGTTTGCAGCTTCAGCATTTTTTGCCGCTTCCGCTTTCTTTCCTTATATGCATCCATTATTTTAGGTGCAACAAGTGCTATGATAACAATAGTGGCAGTGATAATTTTCATATCGCCCGTTTCCAGGAAATCTACACGAAGTGCAAGTGTTACGACTATCCGGTAGATGATCGCCCCACCGATTACAGCAAGTGTGGTTCTTGCAATTGTTTTTGTTCCGAATAGGGCTTCTCCTATGATGACGGAGGCAAGTCCTATAATGATCATCCCGATGCCCATTCCCACATCGGCAAATCCGCCATGCTGGGCAATCAGTGCGCCAGAAAATGCGACCATTGCGTTCGATACCCCAAGCCCCAGGATGACAAGGCCATTTGTATTTGCTGAAAAGCTGCGAATCATTCTCTTATTGTCACCGGTAGCTCTTATCGCAAGTCCAATTTCCGTCTTAAGGAACCAATCCGTAATAAACTTGATTGCGAGCGTTACGATGATCATGACAAAGATGACACCCCAGGTTCTTGGAACAAACTCCCCTAACCCGACGGAGGCAAATGCATTATTGATAAGTGGATCAATGCCTGTCCCCTCCCACCATGTACGAAGCTTTGTAAAGAAAGTCTCCGTATTCAGCATGGGAACGTTCGACCTGCCCATGATTCTTAGATTGATGGAATACAAGGCAATCATCATCAGAATTCCTGATAATAAAGCATTAATTCTTCCAAAAGTATGTAAGGCTCCGGTGATACAACCTGCTACAAAACCAGCAGCCATCGCAACGACCGTAGCTAATATCGGGTTAGACCCATTTACAATCATTGTTGCAGCAACCGCTGCCCCTGTTACAAAGCTACCATCTACTGTAAGGTCCGGAAAATCAAGGACCCTAAAGGATAAATATACCCCTAGGGCCATGATTGCGTAGATGATTCCTAATTCGACTGAACTGAAAATTGCTATACTCATGTTAGAATCATCTCCTTGTTGTCTTGAAAATTTGCTGTTTTCGCAGCAACAAACTTTACGAAAAGAGCCTAAAGATTATTTGCCGTCAAAGAATTCGGCGATTTCCGTCCAGGCATCCTTCACTTCCACACCTTGTGCTTCTGCAGCTTTTGTATTGATGACAAGCTTCAGATTCTGTGGGTAGGATACCGGGATTTCAGACGCTTTCTTCTCGCCTTTCAGAATCTTCACTGCCATCAGTCCTGTTTCATAGCCAAGATCCTCATAGCTGAATCCGCTGGCAGCTACAGCTCCAAGCTTCATGGAATCAAGCTCACCTGCAAACAATGGAATCTGCTCATCATTTGCCACACCAACTACAGTCTGGAATGCAGATACAACTGTATTATCAGTTGGGATATAGATGGCATCTACACGTCCGATGAAGGATTCTGCGGCCTGCTTAACCTCGGCAGAGTTTGAAACGGATGCTTCCACCAATTTCGCACCCTTTGCTTCCACTAGTTCTTTCAAAGCTTCTACTTGAACAACAGAGTTTTGTTCTCCGGCATTGTATAGTACCCCAATGGATTTCGCCCCGATCTCACCAGTCATAAAATCAACTGTACTGGATAGAGCATCTGGATGAGTATCGGACGTTCCCGTAATGTTGTCGCCTGGCTTGTCAAAAGACTCTACCAATTCAGCGCCAACAGGATCAGTTACAGAGGTGAAGACGATTGGAATGTCCTTTGTTGCCTGAAGCGCACTTTGCGCACTAGGAGTGGAGTTGGCAAAAATCAAATCCACTTCATCCGCAACGAAATTCCCTGCAATCGTTTGGCTGTTGCTCATTTCCCCTTGTGCAATCTGAACATCATACTTTACATTCTCGCCTTCTTTGTAGCCGTTTTCCTCAAGTGCCCTCTTAAACCCAGCAAAAGCAGCATCCAAGGAAGGATGTTCCACAATCTGGGTTACACCGATGACGACCTGTTTCTCTTCCTTATCGCCTGTGCTTGTGGAATTTGACCCACACCCAGCCAATAACATGAAGCTTGCAGTTAATGCCAATGCTGATTTCAAACGAAACTTTTTCATAAATATCCCCCTTATATTTTGTAAAAGCTTGCAAAATGAAAAATATTACAAGCTAGTAAACCCGGAATAATGAAGCTCTTACAGATTATGTATTCTATCATGATAAAAGAGAGATTCGTTTTTTCAACGTTATATTAACACTCCATTTTTTATAGTGTCAATATATTCTAAAAATTTTATATATTTTATTATTTTAAGATAAATACGCCATCCATCCCAAAAACCCTTTTTTTCTAACAGAATAAAAAAAGACCTCCGTATTACTGGAAGCCTTTTTCAAATCTTATATTAGATTACTGGCACGCATTAATTCTTCCTTTGCGTCCTTCATTATACAGACGAATAGATCTTCAACACTCGGAATATCTGAAATGATGCTTGAAATCTGGCCGCCATTGATAAACCCTCTGTCTAGTTTTCCTTGAAGAGCCCCAAGCTTGTGATGCTCCTCTGTCGTCAAGCCGTTGAAGTCCTCTAGTGTTATTCCGATTGCCTCTTTTTCTAACAAGTAGTCTGAATAGGGAGTTTTCAATACCCTTCTTACTCTCCCCACAGAACGTCCTACAATGACAGTTCCCTGATCATCAGCAGACAGAAGGGTATTCTTGTATTCCTCGTGGAATGGAGCTTCCTTTGTAGCAATCAGTCTCGTTCCCATTTGGACGCCAGATGCTCCGAGTGCAAGTGCAGCTGCAAGACCTTTTCCGTCACCTATCCCTCCAGCAGCTGCAATCGGGACGGTGACCTTTGAAGCGATTTGCGGAATCAGGGTGAACGTAGTCGTTTCTAGATTCGAATTGATTCCTGCTGCTTCATATCCCTCTGCTACTATAACATCCGCTCCTGCTTTTTCAGCTTTCACCGCCTGCTTAGGGGAAGCCACTACACAAATGACCTTTACACCATGCTCCTTCAATTTTGGAATAAAAGGAGCAGGATTTCCGGCAGAAAGTGAGACCGCCTGGACGGCATGCTTGATGATCATACCCAGTATTTCTTTTGTATAGGGGGACACAGAAAGTGCAACATTGACCGCAAAAGGCTTGTTGGTAAGCTGCTTTGTTTCTAGTATTATCTTTTCCACTTCTTCCGGCTGCATCGTTCCGGCACCGATTGTTCCCAGGCCTCCCGCATTCGAGACAGCGGCAGCAAGCCGGGCATTACTGATATTCCCCATTCCTCCTTGAATGATTGGTAGTTGTATATTCAATATATCTATTAATTTATTCATCTATTCTTTCACCCCTCGTAAAAATAATGTTATACTAATTTTAATATTTAGACAATACGAAAAGTGGAGGGCGCTCGCTCTGGGACGTACAAATTGGACTGAGCTTCCTGAGATATAGGAAACACGAACAGCACAAGCGTCGATGTTGACTTATCGTAGGGAAGTGAGGGAAGTTTGATAGTCCCAAGTGCCCGGAGCTGGACAATACGAAAAAGGACCGAAAGGGGTAAGAGGCTTATGCTATATCGATATGGTGGGAAGGAACCAAATGTGGGTTCATCTGTGTTTGTGGCACCGGGGGCACATATTATAGGGGATGTTACCATCGGTGAAGAGTCGACCGTATGGTTTAATGCTGTACTGCGTGGTGATGAAGGACCAATCAGCATCGGAAAGAAATGCAGCATCCAGGATAACGTGACAGCTCATCTGTATGAAGGGTTCCCGCTTGTAATTGAGGACGAGGTAACAGTTGGACATAATGCGATTTTGCATGGTTGTACCGTGAAGAAAAGATGTATTATCGGGATGGGGTCTACCATCTTGGACGGAGCGGAAATTGGGGAAGAAAGCATCATAGGTGCGAACACACTGATCCCTTCCGGAAAAAAGATTCCTCCCCGTTCGCTAGTTGTCGGATCTCCGGGCAAAGTTATTCGGGAAATCACGGACAAAGATGTGGAACTAATTCAGCTATCGATTGATACATATGTACAGAAAGGGAAAGAGTATATGTTGGAGTTGAAGGAGAGATAATCTTCACCAGAATTAAAAGCAGAAGACTCGTCAATTTGGCGAGTTTTTTTATTTACTATTTTTATGTATTTAAAAAGAGCATTACCGTTGTTTCAGTAATGCCCCTCTAAGATTCTAATTTATAGGGATAAGGTCACTCAACAAAACCTGATCCATATCATGAGCCACCAAATAATATTTCTCATCCTTCAACGTCAGTCCATTAATTCGGATGGTGGAAACTTCCCCTTGTTCATTGGATACAAAAGAGCTACCCCCATTTTCCTTTAACAATCCATCTTCTGTTTGAATGGAAAAGTAAATATTCTCGCTTGCGCTCTTGGATAAATCATAGTAAATCGTCGTGGAAATCGGTGTGGAAACTATCTTATCTATTGTGACAACCTCTCCGTTATTTAAAGTGACTTCTTTATTCAGAGCAAATACTTTCTTCTGTTCGAGCAAATGTTTTTGAGAAATATTCACATCATACGTCCAAGGTTGTTCTATTACGGTATCGAATTCCCACTTATCATAACTGATCTCAATATTTAGTTCCTCTGTCTCAAAGGCTTGACTTAAATCTATGTCATTATAAATCGTAAACATGCTATTGTTCAATTCAATGGATTGTGCACCCGTTGTAACCGTATAGTCTTGCCCATTGATTTTCACTGTCGGAAAAATATTTGATTGATAGTCAAAGTCCACATTTTCTGCTGGCAAAAAGGTTGCACTTAAAAATAGGTGCTGATCATCCATCATAACCTCATTCAATGTCAATTTTCCTATACCGTTCTCTGCTGTTTCTCCAATTACTGTTTTAAAGGAGGAATAATCACTTGGCTGCAACTCATTAATATATTTTTCAATAGGTTCTGCAACAAAAGGCATGCTTGCAATGGTGCCTCGGTCCATTGTTATCGTTGTGGCACCGATCACACAAGCTGCCACAACCGCAATGCCTGCCATTACCCATTTTTTCTTCCTTTGATTCGGAATGATTTTTTGATGGACATCCTTGATTATCCGTTTTCTTTCACTTATCGGAAGAGGAATCTCTTCAATCTCACTAATATCAAGTTTCACATCATTCAACTCTTTATAGATGTTCATGCCCTACACCTCACCCTTTAATAGTATGGTCCTCAATCTTTTTCTTCCTCGCGAAAGCTTGTTGTGGACCCAAGATTCTTTTACCTCGAATTGATTTGCAATCTCCTTCGATGAAATACCTTCAACATAATAGCTTTTTAATACCGCCCTTTCGGTATCATTCAATTCCTTTAACAAGCTGCCTATATCAGGCACCGATTCCCTTATATCTTTCCGGCACAACTTGCTTTCATCAAACTCGAAAGCTGCTCTATGCTTCCTTGCCTTTTCTGATTTTCTTACATAATCAATAGATCTATACTTTGCAATAGCAGCAATCCATTGCTTAAATTCATTTTTTTCCGGATTGAAAGATTCAATATGGTACCAGATTGCCACCAATACATCGGAGAAGCATTCCTCGATATCCTGTTGATTGCCTGTAAGGTACTTCCGGACAATCGCATTCATCAATCCTCCATATGTATCAACCAGGAACGTGATACTTTCTTCATTTTTAAGCTTTATTTGTTGTACAACATTTTCTTCTGTTACCCTCAAACTGTTCCCTCCCTTGCTCTAATTTCGGTACCTGCCTAGTAGTACGTTCATTATCATGAAAACCTATCAATAATCATAAAAAAAATGGAGGAATAGAATATTCCATATTAAATTGTCTATCATGTAGATTTTCGGATAAAATAGATTTGTACTTAAATAGTGAAGAGGAGTGAAATAAAGAATGTCTGTAGATGTATATCTAGTTTTCAATGGTAACTGTCGGGAAGCAGTTGAATTTTACGCAAGGGTTTTTAAAACAGAAGCACCTAGAATCATGACTTTTGGTGATTCCCCACCGAATCCGGATTATCCACTTCCAGAGGAAGCAAAAGAATTGGTGATGCACACACGTCTTAACATCGACGGAAGCAATGTTATGTTTTCTGATACATTCCCTGGTCAGCCATTTGTGGCAGGCAACAACATAACCCTTGCTTTAATCAGTAAAAATATGGATGATTTAAAATCCTGGTATGAACAATTAAAAGATGGCGGTACCGTCGGAATGGAACTACAGGAAACCTTTTGGAGCAAGCTCTATGGTCAAGTGACAGATAAATTCGGAATCCACTGGCAGATCAACTACGACAATGGCGAAATGGCTATGTAACACATAATTCTGTCTTTTTAGTTATGTCGGAACCTGTCATTTTATGCGGTTTGTGCATATTACTGGATTTTTTCACCGCAAACATGGATTTTTGTGCATAACATGAAGATTTTTCCGCAAAAGACAGGGATTTTTCATCACAAATCTTATTTTTTGTGCATATCTCATTTTCCGGTTTTAGTAGAAAGGCCGAAATCATCAAGTTTCTTCTTTTAGACGTAGCACTATCTAAAAAAGCAAGCAGATAACCGGGCTTTCCCCCTCTGCTTGCACCTTTAGGTAAAAAATATTTCCATTTTGACCGATTTTATTTTCTACCACTACAAATTCAACAAAAAGACCAACTAAAATATAGTAAACTTGACGGTTAATTATAATACCTTCCTCAAAAAATAATGCTCATGGTCCCTGCCAACCTGGTCGAGTACCCCATACACTTCATAGCCGTGCCTCTTGTAGAAGTCCAAAGCTTGGAAGCTAAGCGTATCCACTTTGATGAAGTCGCATTTGTTTTCAACAGCAATCTCCTCTGCTTGCTGCATTAATTTGGATCCGTAGCCATCCTTGCGCAGGTCTTCATCTATCATTAGGATATGGATCTCGAGCCAATTCCAGCAGACCTCTCCCAATAACCCGCCGCGGACGTTATCATCTTCGTCCATCAAGTATAGGTTGATTTCCTGGTATCTTCCTCTTAAATCCTCCGGAAAATGCTTTAGGTTATATTCATATAGCATCTTATTTACATGGCGTTTCTTCTTGTCGTCTGTTTCCTTCGTAATGTGCAAATTCATCTTGTTAATCCCCTTTTCTGATTTTCAGCCAGTTATCTCTGGTCAACACCATATTGATGGAGTCGATCCATTCTCCCTCAAATTCCAATTCCTGCTTGTCGATACTTTCAACGATAAAGCCAGCCTTTTCATATACCTTTTTCGCTCTCGGATTAAAGTCAAAAACACTGAGAGTCAGTTGATTCAGTTTCGTATTTTGGAAAAGATGATCCATGAAAAGTCCGGTAGCTTCCGTTCCGAAACCAAGGTCTCGTCCCCTTGGTCCTATCAGTACCCGGAAGTTCATACTCTGCTTCTCTTCCTGATAAAGATTGGCCACAACCTCTCCAACCAGAACATTCAAACCCTTATCAACAATCGCAAGATCCAGGCGGCCCTTCTGATCATTCCTTGTCATGTACCATTTAACGACCGCATCCTCATCGTAATCATCGGTGCTTCCTGTCAGTTTGAAAACCTCCGGATCCTTCAGACACTCTTCTATAAAAGGAATATCCTCATCCAGAAAAGGTCGCAGGATAACCTTCTCTCCCACGATATGTGGTTTACTGCTCAAATCTATCATCTATTTCACTCCCGTTCCATTACCTGTCTTTATAAACTCCCGAAGCACTACACCCAATTCTTTCCGCTTTGTCTGCCAAATATAATGCTCTGCCCCCACCAACTCTATGTATCTAGAATTTCTTATCAGATTTGCCACTTGTTCAATTGGCCAGGAAGGTCGAATATCATTCTCTGCAAAAATAAATATTGTTGGGAGATCGAGTTCTGCAATTTCCTTCAGGAGACTGGGCCTTTTAATGTATGCTCTCCAAGAGTCAATGAGGGAACGGTGGACAGTCTTACTGGCTTCATATTCAAAGTCAGGAAGCACCTCACCGATCTCGTCTTTGTTTCTCATGTAGGCTTCCTTCCAATCTCTATCATTCTGAATTCCCGTCCCTGATATAGAAACAAAGCTTATAATAGATTCAGGATATTCAAGGGCGTAAGCGAGCCCCAAATCTGCACCCCAGGAATGCCCGATGACCACCCATTTTTTAATCCCATACTCTAGGCGAATGGTCTCCAAGTCACGTAGCGCAACATCCAAATCGTATCCATTCCCATCAAAGGTAGACCGACCGCAGCCTCTTGGATCGAACATGATGACTTCTGAAAATCCGTTAATAAGCTCAGCAACAGGCTCCATGTAATTACAGCAACCCGGCCCTCCGCTTATCAGGAGGACAGGAACACCATGACCCCGTTTCTTTGTCCAAAGCTTGGTATCCTCTATTTCCATGTATCTTTCCATTTAATTCCACCTCTTTATTTCTCCTTATACCAGTCCAACACTGAATTTGTCGTAAGCGCAATAAATTCTGGATCAGGATCTGGATGATACGGAATTTCCGGGGCATCGCTAAAATTCATCCCAAGATAAATTTTTACACATAGGGTAATTTCTAGCTCTTGTTCATTCAGTAGCTCCATCCATTGGTCCAATTCTCCAGAGGGAGCGTTTATGAGCAACTGATAAAGCCAGGCAATTCTTTCACCATCTTCTCTCTGACTCGTACGAAAATAATCCCAGTACTTCTTTCTTTCCAACTCATTCATAGGCGCTTTGAGGCCATAGGAAATTACTGTTTTTCTAACAACCGGGGATTCATCATTAAGTTGCTGCCATAATTCTTCTCTTGTAATTTTCTTCTCTTCAATTAATTCGGTCAGTGTCCTAGCTCGCATGACGACAGCCACAGACTCCTTTTCCGGTGCAATAGAATAAGGGTCTTGTCCCCTTAAGACTATCCCCATTTTCTCAACTGCTTTGGAGAAATTTATCTTCATTGCTGGAATCGCTTCATTCAGCAGTAAATCCCCATTTTGAACTAGCATTCTCTTTAAAGATTGAACATCCAACTCAGGATACCTCGCAAGCAGCTTTGCACATACCCCTGTGACCAGAGCAGCCGCACCGCAAGATCCACCAAAAAAGGAAAAGACACGCTGGGACGATTTCACTTCACAATATGGAACGGGCAAATAACTGAAAGGAGCTAAAACATCAGGGCGGACATTGCCATCTCCATTCATTCCCCATGGCACAGCAGAATGTCGCCTATGTAATTGGGGATCCGAAGCTCCACAGTCATCATAGCCTCCTACAACTAGGAAGTCAGAGGGATGGAGATTGTTGTGCGCTAGGGTATTCCCGTTAGCAGCGACAATCAAGAGGCCTGCTTGAAGCGCTGGTTGCATCGCTTGTACTAAGGGATCTTCGGCTGTAAGCTTCATCGCTCCCATTTCTCTTGTATTTGGAACCATTAGATTCAGAAGGATTTGGACATTCCATTCCTCCTGCCTTTCCAGTATCCAGGTTAATCCTTCCTCTATCTTCTTCGGCTCATATTCCGATAACATGATAAATGTAGCGGCAGGGATCAAGCCTACATGGGAATGGCCATTCATTTCAATTGGCAGATGTGACAGGAGCTGCAAGGTCATCATTCCATGCTCTACCGCTCCATTCATTGGCTGAGGTTCCTCGGAAGCAACATCCAGGCAGGATACGCTCCCATCCTCCGCCACCTTGACCTGCTTTAACCGCCCCTCTAAATGCTGAACTAGCTTATGGGGGATGATATTATCCAGAATGATGATGCCAATCTCTCTCCCTGATTCCATCACATCAGGTGCTTCAGGCAAGCCAAGTCTCTTCCAGGTCGGTTCCACACGACGCTCCATATCCTTTAGCCATACTTCTACTTTCGACTGATTATCTGTTAACTTCTCCATAATCATCTCCTTCTTTCTCAATCAAAGAAAAAATGCACTCCCCCTACTTGAAGAAATGCACCAAATATTAATCAATGAAGAACTGTAATCACATTCGTATATAGAGGTGATTATGAATAATCCACCCCTGTGCGAACTTTTTTTGCGGAATGCCTTCCGTTTACAAATAGTAGTACCCTTCTATAAGTTTCTTCTTTTAATTGGAAATTCCTTTTTTATTTTGAAAATCCAAGAACTTTTTCAGATGAATACCATTCATACAGCCAAGTCTCATTGTCGGTTGACTTGGCTAGGTCATATGCCTCTTTTTCCGATTTTCCATTTGAGATCAGCTCATAGAAAAATCGGATGATAAAATATAGCGCTGCGTTTCCATCTATGTAATCTCCTGGCCCGATGTATGCTCTGCAGCCTTGAGCAAGAAATGCCTTGGCTAAGTCTGGCCTTCCCAATGTACAGCCATTCCCGATTACCAGCCTATCAGCCAGGTTTCCAAACACCTTTATCTCTTCTGAACCGAAATTCCCCCTCGGTTCATCCAGTTCATAAACAGATTCCTCAAGCACAGGCATCAAAAGCTCCCCTTCTTCTCCATGAAAGGATAGTATAAGACAATCCGTCTCGGACATTAAACCTTCCCCTGTCAATACCTCTATCAGATCCCTCGGACGGCCTATCCAATAGGTAGTTACCCTGATTTGGAAATATTCCAGCGCTGACCGAATCGCCTGTGCTTCCATTTCACTATTCGGCCCAACGATTAATGCGACATGCTTGTTTGTTTTGCCCATGAATATCCCCCTCTAATACTCTTCTAAAATACTTCTATACTTCTCTCAAGCATATTCTTCCCCCGACTGCTTTAGTTTTTATTTTTCTTTATATCAGGAGGCACGCCTTCAAGATGATGGTACAATTCATCAGGAATACTTCCTGATAGTCCGCCTTGAGACATTACTCCGTCTTCATAATGATAATAATAGTTAGCGTCCGGTTCATCCTTGAATACTACTTTGATACTCCATGGTTGATAGGAAAGGAGGAGACTCAAAAAACTATGTTACACAACCACTCTTTTAATCTCGTTTTGTTTATACCCCCTATCTTCCTTCAAGTAAGAAAGTGTTGCTTCATGTCTTGTCTTCTCACCAGAAAGTGCGTACAAGTAAAAGAATCCTATAGGTACAATTACCATGGAAAGTGTGAAACAGACAGCTAATACTTTTTTATTCATGCTACACTCCCATTAGTTAGAGTTTTTTGAAGTCAATTCTATTGAAGATCAAGCCTTTCAGATAAATAGCAGGCTAACAAAAAAACAGGGCATAGAACGACTATCAGGAGGACAATATATATTTCCATCAGTCTAATCTCCTTTCTTGTCTTTGGATAATTCGTTTATTTTCTGTAATGCTTCTTCCCCATTAAATGAGCTATACCAGCGAAAATCAAGATCATCCAGAATCCGATAATGCTGACTGATGACATTTTGCTGAAGGCGGAATTTCCCTATTACTTTGACTTCTTTCCACCACACCTTACCTCCCATTGTTTTATCTTTTGGACTATCTATCTTTTCATGCGCAAGGGTTTCAATGACTTCCAACGGATCCGCTCCAAGAACAGAGGTGAGGATCTCACTTTCTCTAAACAGTGCACTGGCTGCTACCGTCACCGTCCAGCTTGCGGGATTTCTGCCTTTTTCGATCTGAACCAACGTTTTCTTGGAAATACCCAAAATTTCTGCCATTTTATCTTGTGTGTAGTCATATTCAATGCGAATCAATTTTAATTTATTAGAAATTAAGTTAATGACATCTGTCTGGTTCATTTTTTATTTTATAGCTCCTTTTTATCATATATGTGTAATTTTACACTTTTAATATCTGAATTACAATAATGTTCAGAAAAATATCCAGGAGTATTATTCCTATTAAAAAAATTTCAACAAAAAAGGAGCGTCAATCTTTATGGATTAACAGCCCCAACGCCACTTTAACATCTTACATATTTCCGTTTGAAACCAAGTTTCCCTCTATCCATTTCTTTTTGGATGCTCTCATAGGCATTAAGGAAACTGCTTTTTTCCTTGTCCCGTTTGACTTCTACTATACCTACTGCCTTTGCGGTCTCAATTGCCTTTTCATTGAGAGGCTTAAAAGAAATCCCAACTGTATATAGAAAATTATTCATTGCAGATTTTGTTCGTTCCGGTGAATCGAGTATTGTATTCTTCACCCTATCAAGCATATCGGAAATCTTGCTTTCGGAAAATTCATTGTCTTTCCGATTTCCTAAAAGCCAGCAATAGCAGCTCCAGCCTGCTGACATTCTAAGTTCTTCAGCGCTTGTAATCCATTTATCAGCAACGTCCTGTGCAATATCGGATTCTGCCAGAGTAACCGCCACCACATAATCGGACAGCATATAGAAATACGCTCCATCCATCCAACGATCATAATCCGACTCAGTCATAGCCTTGGGGTCTGCTATAATGCCTGCAAAATACATGGCATCATAATTACCAGTTGCATATAGCTCTTCAGCTAACCCTTGATTGATTTTTATTTTCTTTGCAATAGGTTTCATAGATCCTGTAGCCACACCAAAAAGCGGTTCTTTCGCACCATTAGATATGTACATTTTTTTAGATCGTTCCTTGCCGAGGGCTTCAAGCTCCTGCATAACCGTTTCGAAATCCATAGCTTCGCACTTCCTTTCTTTCTAATCACTCTTAATTCATTATAACAAACTAACTTATCGCCATTCATATGTGTCTCCTCAAATTATTGCCACTTTTATCGTTGTTCCTCCCATAGGCCCCAGGATAAATGCTTAATATCATTTAAAGTACTTACTTCTTTTTTTAACCACTCCATATTACCGGCAAATTTCTCCGAACATTCAAATTCAATCCTTGCAGCTTGGCGCCGTTGCACACATCTCACATGTCAGATGAATTTCCTCTTCCCTTTTGGCTTTTCCACGCATGTGCCAACGTACGGCAACAGCTCATAGTGATATTCCTTTTCGAGGCTGTCGAAGTAAATCCTAGATACTATCTCTTTGATTCCCTTTGCAGTGAATTCGTCCAACCCCCAACGTATAATAGCAATACCATCAAATAGGGTTATCTCCAACTTCATTAAATGTCCATTTCTATCGTTTGATACTTTTATTATTCTGAGATTCTTATGATTGACATACATATCGGAACCTCCAATATCTATAGAAAAGGGTTCCTCAAGTTTATTCCCCTTTCATACTGATTCATTTTGAGATTTTCCCTCACATTGTGACAAGATTATCCACCAACTCATCCAATGTCCCAATAAATTTCTCAACCTCAGGCAGATGATAGAAGGTGCTCGTAGTGGTAAAGTTGTAGATTGACTGATCAGGAGAGTAGAGAATGATTTTTTTGTTGAGACCAATAGCAATCCCCAATTCAATGTGGCTCCCCTTCCCCCCTGGTAGTATTACCACTACAAAATCGGCTTCTGCGACTGCGTCCTTTTCCAGCTGTCCGATTTGTTTCAGGTCTTCCAGTGTTGCCGCTCTTTCGTTTTGTGTCCAATCGTATGTATGGATATGGTCCAAGCTTTTTAATTTTTCGCTTATGTAGCGGACTTGGTCGATATTATTGAAGCTTGATGCAACATAAAATTTCATGATAACCTCCCTATATACTATGCGAAATTTCTACAATCGTCTGAATAACATTCTTTACTTCTTCACTGTCTCTAATCACGAAAAAATACTCTGATTCTCCTTCTGTAGGGTCTGTCACGACCTCAGTCTGCTGACGTCTCAGAACTTCTTCAAAGGTGGATGCACTTCTGAATATTTTCGTATTCCGCTCCGTTTGCGACACTCGCGCCTGAAGGACATAATCAGGGATATCAAAATGGACGAGAATGCGCACAAACTCTTCAGTAGGGAATAGCTCATTCAGAAGATATTCTCTTCCTTTTTTATACCGGTTGGAATTACATATGATCAAGTGGGAATCCGTCTGCTCTTTTGCATAGTCGACAATCAGCCGAGAGATGGCGTGTTTGAGCGTATTCGGTCCTTGTTTTGGTTGCATCTTCCTGTAATAGGTGTTGATAAATTCTGCGTGGTTATCCTGATCCATTACAATAGAGTTGTTCAGCTCTTTTTCTAGAAGTCTGGCAAACGTAGATTTCCCGCTGTGCGTTTTTCCTACGGTAAGAATCATTAGCCGTTTCATAAGGTTACCTCCTTTGTTACATAGAATTAACTAAGTAATGCATTATCCCAATCATCAAATGCAAAACTTCATCCAATCGGCACATGCTTGAACACTGATAAAAATTCTACATCCTCCCGTACATCATTAAACTCTGGCTGCTCCAAAAACATATGTATATACCTTGATCGCAGTCCACCATTACCAGTTATTTTATTCTCGGCCATTCTAAGGTGGTGTAATGTTTCATCTCTGTCTTTATGCTTAGCCCAAATACATATGGCATAGAAGAAATGAGTGACTCCTGTTCCCTGATACTCAATGGCTTTTTCGAAAAGCTTTTTTGCTTGCTCGTATCTCTTTTCCCACATTAAACATGTAGCTATGTCATGTGCCATATCACAGACTTCATCAATATTATCACTCAGCCCCTTCTCGTTTTGATCAAATTTAATTTCAATCTTCAAAACTACTTCGTTGACTAATTCATCATATTTATCCATTTCCTTTTTTCCAACATATGTTTCCAACATGTATGTAACATAACGGATATAGAACTTGTCATAATCCGACCACATTTCGTCCTCATGCAGGATATCATGATACTTCTGAATTTCCTTAAATGCCTGTTCATAATCTTTCCGTTCATATGCACACAGCCCCGAAGCAGTTTCAACAAATAGAATCCTAGAATGACGATTAGTTTCTGAAGGGCTAATCTTGGTCAATAATTCTTGATAAATGTCAAACCATTCTTCTGTTTTTCCCTCTTGAAACCACCCTACGGCCTGTGTACTGTCATACATCACCTTAATCCAATATTTTGGGCCGATATTTTCTCTTGACCATTCTAAAAATGCACGCTGTTCATCTATCATTTCTTTATATTTTTTTAAAAGAGCCAAGTTGTCCACCATTTCCCAATTAGCCCAGAAGCGATCAGTCAACGATTCAGTATCGCTCTTTTCCAAAAAATTTCTCATCATGTCCACTCTCAACTGTAAGCCTCTGTCACCTAAGTATCCATATATCTTATGTGCCAACCGAACGCTTTCAATTGAATAATTTGATTGGACTACTTCCTGTTGAACCAAATCAAAGGACTCTAACAACAATTGATCATTATCTTTAGTGGGATCCTCCAGGTTGTACTTCTTATATTCTTCAAAAACCTCAAACGCTTTCATTAGATAATACTCCTTTAATAATATATTTGTATTGCGACTGAATAAAAAGCCAAATTCAAAATAAACCCGCCTACTAGAATCTTAATATACTACCTAAAAAAACTATTTGTAAAATGGCACATATCCCGTCTTTTCTACTAATATTTGCCCTTCTTCAGACTTTATCCACTCTAGGAATATTGCTAAATTTGGATTATTAGCACTAGAAAGGTGAACGGTATAGACAGGGGCTCCCCCTCAGTCTCTCTTTACCAATTATTTCAAATTATTTTCTGGAACACAATATTAATTTTTTTTATATATGAACTTAGTCTAGGTTATCGACAGGATTATCGAGCTTACAAATAACCCCAATTCCTTTAGGAACTGGGGTTAAGACTTAGATATTTGCGGTAACAAGATAATAAACTCTGTACCCATCCCTTTTTCACTGTTCACAATCATTTTACCTTTGAAAGAACGGATTATCTGAAAGCTTACCATCATACCCAATCCTGTTCCCTTTTCCTTCAAAGAATAAAACGGAGATCCGAGCCTATCAATCTGTTTTTTTGTCATACCAATTCCTTGGTCTTTAATGGTGATTTTTATTGATTCATCATCCGTTGAAGTACAAGTAACCCATACAGTTCCACCGTCTGGCATAGACTCTACCGCATTTTTCATGATATTAATCAAGGATTGATTCAGTTTTTGAGGATTGGCATCTATCCAGCAGCTATCTTGTATTTGCGTTTTGATTTCAACTTGATGGTTTATGCTGTAGCCTTGTATGATATTTATAACACGCTCCAACTGGTATCCTGCGTTTACTTTTATATTGTTACTTATGGCGGGTTTTCCTAGCATAAGGAATTCGTCAATTATCTCATTTGCACGATCTAACTCTTCAATGGATATTTTGATATATTCCTTCTTATTTTTAGGCAGTTGTGGATCGTTCAAAAGCTGCAGAAATCCACGAGTAACCTGCATAGGATTTCTGATTTCATGAGCGAAAACACTCGACAGCTCACTAACTACCCGTAATTTTTCCGAATTTAGCAGCTCTGAACGAAGCTGATGTATCTCCTTGATTGTTTCCATTAACATTGTGAAGATCCATGTAACTGCCACTACAAAGATAAGATGAATAATTTGCACTTTCACAGCATCGATTGAAAAGCCATTTAGAATACCAAATGAAGTAAGGCCCATCAGACAGTAGTAAAAGGCTAGACCCACCGCAATTTTAACTCTTTTATCTTTATTCGAATTTGCAAATGATTTTTGGAAAAACAAAATGACAGGCAGTGACAATAATAAGACAAGAACAGTTGTGTAAAATCCAATGCTGATACCCGAATAAAGGCGATATAGGATAACCAGGCCAGAAAGAAAGACTCCTGGACGAAATCCGAGGTATAAGGTTCCAAATAAAAGCGGAATAAACCTTAAATCCAAACGGGCATCCTGACCGAAAGTTAGTGGAAATGACATGCATAATATGATGGATATCCCCCATAAAATGGTCATTAGTACGTTTTTGTTTTGATCACCCTTAACCTTCTCCGTAATAAATGTGAAATAAATAAATATAGGGATTACCATAAGCGTCAATTGCAGCAAAAAATCTTTTATTATACTCATCTTCGTACCTTTCTCATTTTTTATTCCATTTCATAACAGTTTGGATAGGACAGAATAAAAATTTATAATTCTTCCACAATTATACTTTATAGGTATCAAAGTTTGTCGACTTTTTTCTTCCATTTCACAAAAAAAGAGCTTACCTATTTTTCAGATAAACTCCCTTCTTTTGCATTTGTATTTCCATTAACTATCCAAATTAAATAGACTCGTTCTTCCCTCTTGTTCCCACTAAAAAAAACGCTGTGATCCACGAAGTAATCGGTATAATCAGTGCAATACCGATTCCGGCACAAAGTATCGTGATGATCTCCACGCTAAATACTTTGGAATTTACGATTTCCCCAACTGAATATGATAATTCCTTTAACCATAAAAACAAACCGATATATCCACCAAAGAAGGCGAAGAATAGTGTATTCGTATTGGTTCCCAAGATGTCCCTTCCGATACTTAATCCAGAGTTGAATAAAGCTTTTCGGCTAATGGTTGGATTATGAAAAAATATTTCACGCATGGGAGAGGCAACGGCTATGGCTACATCCGTGATTGCACCAATCGTGCTCATAATAATCATGGATGCTCCGACTTTTACAAAATCTACTCCAAGATACATGGAGAACATGCTGATTTCCTCAATTTCTTCTTTACCAAATCCCTGGATCATGGACTTATCTGCCACAATGAGGATAAATAATAATAAAATAACAATCGTGATAATCGTTGACAAGAAAGCAGCTTTCGTTTTAAGGTTCACTTCATTAATGAAAAACAGCGTAATACAGCTAATCAGTGCAGAGGCAATCAGAGTTAAAATGATCGGATCGGCATTCGGATCTGTCATAAATAGTATTGTAAAAAAGAGAACACCAAAATTTAATATTAAAGCGATAAAAGATCGTGCTCCTTTTCTTCCACCGATGAGTACCATTAATAGGAATAAAATAGCTGCCAGTACGAGTAATACATTCATAATCGTGCCCTCTTTCGATTAACGAAAAAAATAGATATGTATAGTCCTATCGGTATCGTTAGAACGATGCCGATTCCACCGGCCAAGGCTCGTGCCAATTCCAATGAAAGGTTGATAGAAAGTGTTATTCCAAAGGGAAAATCATTCATAAGATACAAAATAAGCATTGGAATAGAACCACTAATATAGGCAAAAAACAGAATATTTGTCATCGTCCCCATAATATCTTTCCCGATTTCCATGCCTGAAGCTTGGAGTGCTTTTACTGATATGTCGCGCTTCTCTTCATACAATCCAAAGATGGAAGAGGACATGGTAATGGCTACATCCATAACAGCTCCCAATGATCCTATCAATAATCCAGCCATAAACACCATCTGAGGAGGACTGGTCAGAAATTGCATTTCTTCATAACGGAGACCTTTTTCCTTTGTCAACCACATCACCAGAAATGTGATCAAAAGCGAAAAAAAAGTTCCTAGTAACGTCGAAACAATCGCCGCAAACGTCTTTTCATTAAAACCGTTCACCAGAAATAAGGATATTACTGTAAACAAAATGACACTTATCCCACAAATAAATAACAAACTTACATTTGACGAATGCAGAAAAATGTCCAATACAACTGATATCAATATTGCATTCACCGCTAAACTGACGATGGAAAAAAATCCTTGCCTCTTTCCAACGATAAGTAAAACAAAGACAAAAATCCATGCCACAATCAAAACATAGGTATCTCTTTTGACTCCTGTGATGGTTCCAGTTAGTGGTGAACTTTTTGCTTTGTTTGCATCTATGGAAACAAACAGTTCATTTCCTACATGGTGTTCCTGATCATATGCCCCGGATAAAGAATACTTATTTGTTAATTGGATGATTTCCCCTTTATGATTCCCGTTTTTCACTTTAGCAATGATCCCCTGTGTTGTTATAAGATCCTTATTATTAAAGGAATCAATCACTTCTTCTTTATCTTTCAAATCTGTTTCAATTACTTCTACTATCGGTTCGTCATAAAATGAATGATTGTGGTTAACAAATACAACCGATGATATAAAACAAAGTCCTAATAAGGCATACAAGAAAATATGATTGATTACCACTTTTTTAAATTTATTCACTTTTAATTATAGTTCCTTCCACTCTTTAGGTATCAACAGTACTGTTCCATTTCTCTCTAAATACTATCTACATATTTTGCATTTTGAATACTCCTATTAATATATCAACATTTCTTCCCTATTGAAACTTAAAGGGCGAGTCAATCTTAATCAAAGAGATGCAAAAATAAAAAAGCAGTGGAGTTCACGATTGAAATCGCACTGCTTTTTACATGAAACGTTTTGTAACATTGATCATCTTCTATTCCACCGGAAGTTTTCTCTTTACCTGCTTTAAAGTAGCAACTATCAGAAAACTAACAATCACTAATAAGAGCCATGAACTTACCTTTCCTAGATGAACGAGACTCCATGAATCGGTTTGGTTTGGATATTCCCATGCCCCAAAGAAAGTTGCAATATTTTCCGCGATCCAGATGAAAAATCCGATAAGAACAAATGAAAGTGCGATGGGCATACGATATCGAGTCCCATTTATCTCGTAGATGACCCATGATTTCCAAAAGACGATGATAACAAGTGCGGAAAGCCACCAACGAATGTCCACCCAAAAATGATGGGTGAAAAAATTCAAATAAATCGCAGCAGCAAGAGGAACAACGGCAATAAACGGTGGCCACTTCACCAGGTCAACATCAAGCCTTCTCCACGCCTGGCAAAGATAACTCGCTACACTTGCATACATGAATCCGCTATACAAAGGCACACCGAATATTTTGGAATATCCTTCATCGGGATAGGACCAGGAACCCATATGTACCTTAAAAAGCTCAAGCGCAAGACCGATAAGGTGAAACAAGGTGATAACCTTTAATTCATCCCGTGTTTCAAGTCCGGATCGGACCATCCACCACTGCATCAATAGGCAGATGATGAGCAGCCAGTCATAGCGAGGCAGCAGGGGCAGCGGAATGATTTGTGTAATAGCCAATGAGGCAAAAATAACAACAGGAAACAAACAGGAAAGTGCCTGCTCCCAACCAAAGCGGACGAGCTGTGTTATTCCTCTTATGAACCATTGTTTTTCCTTTTTCAAAACAATCTGATGATCCATTTTTTATCCCATCCTCTCTGAGATCCTATATTGTTCTTCTATTAGTCTTTACTTAAGGTCAATTACATAATAATACATTATTTATTGATTAACAATAAATAATTATTGATTTTTTGCAAATACCTTGTTACTTATCAACAAAAAAGCATTCCTCATAAAATAGGAATGCTTTTTTTACATACAGACTTTTTTCATTTGTAAGTAACGGTATCAATAATTATATTTTATCCCGCAACCAAGAAGCAATTAATGATGGTGTCCACTGCCTTCGTGATCACTTTCTTCCTCGGCGCTCTCTACACTTCCAAGAATCTCGTCTATTTGTTCCTGGGTTAAGTCACCTACAACCAATTGCTTGGTGGGCATCACATGCATGTCACGTGCCGTTACATGAGATTGAATCCGATAGATTCCCTTCTTTTCAAAAGAATATTTCACTTCGTATATCCCATCGCCATTATGTTCAGCATCGATGAGCTCACTGTTTTCTTTTCCTTCCTCCACATTCCAGATCTCTATCTGCACTTCCTTGGCATCCTCCACATTTTCGTCCCACTGGGTCACATGGGTTCGAATGTCGACTTCCTCCTCTATTTGTACGTCAGCAGGAAGTTCCGTTTCCACCTTTACCACTTCAAGGGTTGTTTTCTCTTCAGGTGCACTGGTACAACCGATCAATAAAAGGATCGGAATCAATACAGCTCCAAATTTTTTCATCTTTTTCACGCCTTCCTTATCCTAACCATTCTTTCAATTTTTTTATTCTAGTAACCACCAATTTATCCAAGAGGAGAACCACAATAATGGATATCCCAACAAGCGGCATGACAAGTCCCAGTAGCAGCATGATTATGGTAACTGCTCTTTTTATTTTGATGTCCACATGTTTGCCTGGTGCACCACTTCCTTTTACCGGCTTCCTTTTTCTCCACATGATAAGGGAGCTGATCATCATTCCGATTAAGCCGATACAAAGAAACAAACCAAGTAATTGATTTGCCAACCCGAATAATTTCCCTTCATGAAGTGCAATACCAAGCGTGATTGCTTTTCCCATCAGTCCATAGTCCTCATATCGTACATCCGTCAAAACCGCTCCACTATATTGATCAACATGCAGCGTCGCATTATCAAATGGCTTGGCGTGGGAGGTGGAAATGGTGAATACGCCACTTTCTCCTTGAGGCATGGAAATGTTATATGGCTTTTGGACTTGCTTGTCTACTGCAATTGACGAAACTTCATTTAAAGTCAAGGGAACATACTGATTGCTGGTGGAAGCTGGCACGGGAATATTTTCCGCAGCCCACGGCACTTCCTCAGCTAGGTCCTTCGTTACTGTCACCGATTCAGGCTTTTCACCAAAACTGAATGAAAATGCAGGATATCCTGTATTGGTAGCCGTTGCCACTCTATTGATCTGTTCACCCATAACGCCTGACCATGGCAGACCTGTCAGAATCAAAACCATGAGTCCAAGTGATAACCAGAATGCGGGGACTGCATGCATGTCCCGCCAGAAAACTCTTCCCTTGCTTCTTAATCTCGGGAGAATCGTTCCCCAGATGGAGGCACGGTTTCTCGGCCACCATATATATAAACCTGTGAGCAACAGGATGATGGCCCAGCATGCAGCCATCTCCACCAATCGATTGGCAACTGTTCCTCCTACAAGCAGCTCACTATGCAATTTCACAAAGATTGTCATCAGCTCTTTCTCTACCGGCAGTTCCCCAAGGACATTCCCTGTATATGGGTCTACAAAGACACTAATGGCCTCTCCATCTTGCATGGTAGAAAACTTTGTACTTCTTTCTTCCTCCTCGAAAGTGGACATTCTTGTGACCGATGCATCAGGAAATTCCTCTTTTACTTTTTCCAGCTGTGCATTGACAGAAAGGCTTGTTTCCTTTGTCTCTTCCACAAAATAAAGGTCCTTATATAAATAAGATTCTATTTGCGGCTTGAATAGATAGACCCCGCCGCTGAATGCCAAGATAATTAAAAAAGGAGCAAAAATGATGCCAGCATAAAAATGCCATCTCCACATGGTTTGGTAGATGCCTGTTCTGGTCTGATTTTTGCCCTTTTGTTGATTCGTTCTGTCTTCCATAAGCATACTCCTCCAACTTTTTTCACCGTATGCTTATAGTTTGATTGATAATTGTGAAGAAAGAATGAAGGATTTAAAACACGAACAAAGGAATTTTCACCTTGACCACTGTCCCTTTTCCGAGCTGTGAATCCACGATAATTTCCCCATTATGCTTGTGTACAATCTTTTTTACGATAGAAAGCCCAAGGCCTGTACCGCCACTTTTTCTAGTCCGGGCTTTTTCGACGCGGTAAAATCTTTCGAAAATATACGGCAAATCTTCTTTTGGGATTCCGATTCCTTCATCCTCTATAATCAAAACTCCTGAAGTATTTTCCTGGAGTACAGAAATTTTTATTTTTCCTTTTTCACGCGTATACTTTATGGCATTACTTAAAAGGTTATCTACCACTTGATCCAACCGCCCATGATCACCATTCACTACGACCTCTTCATCAAGATTGAACTCTGTTACGAGAATTTTTTCGTTCAGCTTCCACTCAAAACGGTTCCACACATCTTTCACTAATTCGGAAAATATGATTGGCTCCTTGCTAATCGGATACGAATCTCCCTCCAGCTGGGCAAGATCCAACAGATCATGTACAAGCTGATTCATCCTGTCGGTTTCCTTTCGGGTAATTTCGACGTATTTTGCTGGCGTAATGATTCCTTCCCCCAGCGCCTCACTATATCCTTTCAGATAGCTGATCGGGGTTCTCAATTCATGCGATACATTCCCTAAGAATTCACGTCTGTTCCTGTCCACCTCTTCCAAATTGGATGACATCACATTAATCGATTTGCCAAGGCTTGCAATTTCATCCTCCCCATTAATGGCTAGCCGGATGGAAAAATCCCCTTGGGCAATTTCTTTTGCTATTTTCTCCATCTGCTTGATCGGCTGCACAATTCTATTCGTCATTTTTCTTCCAATTAGAATTAAGAGCACAATGATCAGTAACATGCCGATAAGTAGAAAGTTCCTAATTGGATGAAAGGCATCCGTGATTGCTGTTAGTGGCATGTACAGAAAGATGACGGCGTCCAATCCTTCAGAAAGCCTTAACGGAATGACGACTGCCCGTATTTCCTGATCCAATCCTGTATGATATTTCGTAAAAATCAGTGTTTCCCCTTTTAATAATTCCTGTCTTTCCGAAAAGGAAATAAGGTTCTCTTCTGCAAAAGAATCGAATGGCGCACCACTGGCAAGCTGCATCGGGTCATTCGAAAAGATTATCGATGTTTCTGAGCTTTGTTCAATCCATTCCAAACGCTCCGAAAAAACATCCTGCGGGCTTTCATAATAGACCTCTTCAAGAAGATGGCCTTGCTTTATTAGTGTATCGGTTTGCTTCTCGATATATAAGGTCTGATAGAGATAATAGGATACCACTACAACGAGCAGAATGGTCAGGACGGAAACAGAAATGATGGTCAACCAGATCCTATTGCGGATGGATAGTGGATTCATGCTTCATTCCTCTCAAATTTATAGCCGATACCCCATACCGTTTTGATGTGGTCTCCTGCCTCCTTCAATTTGAACCTTAAGGTTTTCACATGTGTATCCACGGTTCGATAAGAGCCCTTTTCCGTATCCAATCCCCAGATCACATCATGGAGCTGCTCTCTGGAAAACACCTGTCCCTCATGCTCCATTAAAAATAGCAATAAATCATATTCCCTTCTCGCGAGGTTTATTCTTTCCCCGTTTACCTCCACTTGCCTTGCACTTTTTTGGACAGTGATGCCTGAATGGGAAAGCACATCAAAGAATGCTTGCTTGGAACGACGCAGCAATGCTTCCACCCTTGCAAGAAGTTCCTTTGGACTGAATGGCTTCATGACATAATCATCCGCTCCAAGCTTCAGACCCCTCACCTTGTCCCATTCATCGCTTTTGGCGGTCAGCATCAGGATGGGAATCATATATTTCTCACGGATTTTCTTACAAGCTGTAAACCCGTCCATTTCAGGCATCATGACATCAAGAATAATCAAATCCACTTCATTCATATAAAGCGTATCTAGTGCTTCATCTCCATTTTCTGCATAGAGAACGTGATAAAACTCTTTACCCAGGTACATCCCAAGTAATTCCCTCATGTCCGCTTCATCATCAACGACCAATACCCGTAAGGCGTTGTTCATTTCTCATCGCCTCCCTTGAAAAGTAAAAAGGGACCATTAGAAATTTTATACCTGTTCATAATATTTACATTGTCCTGATTAACCATTAGTAATTCGTCCCCATCCAGGCACGATATATACAGGCTTTGTTTTTCCGCAATCATATAGCTTGGATTGTCACAGACGTCGATTTTCTCTTCCACTTTATAGGTCTCCGCATTAATTTTTGTCAAGCTGTGATCCCCGTGACTAAGAACAAATAATGGAGAATCCGGAGAGTGTTGTAAGATATGAATAGGCATTAGCCCCGTATTTACAGACATCATTTCCTTTCCTGTTTCCGGGTCATAGGCAAATACCTTTTCATTCATTTCTCCTGCTGCACCATGACCGCCTGTCCAGAGGTAGGTGCCATCAAAGTGCAAGCCTTCAGGTCTTGCGTTCACTGAAAAGGAACCCGTTACCTCATATGTGGCTGTATCCAAAACAAACACTTCCCCACTTCCTGAAGTAAGCACATATAGCCTGTCACCATCCAGGAACATTTTAGAAGGGTATTCCCCAACTTCTATTCCCTTTACCGCCTTCTTCTCTTCCATATCTATCACACTGATCCTGTTCGACTTTCCATTGGCAGCATAAAGCAACTTCTCTTCCGGATTATACAACAACTCAAGAATCCCTTCGTCAACATCCAGGATTGGCGTAACCTTGTTCTCTTTTACATTTATTTCAAACAATTGATCTTCTTCCTTCACTGAGGCCAGTAAATATCCAGGTTCTACTTCCACAATCGATGAAAACCTGAAAGGTAAACTGACTTTCTCCTGGTTTCCAGTGGGCATGTCCAAGGCGGTTATTGCATTCTCTTTTAAGTGGGTCACATATATGGTTGACTCAGGGGTATCCGATTTAGGCAAATCGATATTAACCCTTGTACATCCTGTTAATAGTACAACTAGAATTACCCCTAGTACGAATAAGTTTTTCACGGTGTAACACTCCTAACAAACATACTAACCATTATTTTACTCCATAAATGTGAAAAATGTGTGAGAGAACAAAAAAGATGATTCCTTTGAGTAGAATCACCTTTTTGGGAAATTATTAGTATTCATATCTTATAACTCTATTTTGGAGGATAAAGAAAGTTAAGAGGATGTGATAAATTTATCAATTCATAAATATATACTCTTTATAAGAAAACATTATTTGATTATGTAGCTCCTTTAGTTGTCATTTTTTTCAGATAAGGTTCGATATAGTTGCGGTTTGCCCTATTTAACCCCTCAGGCAAATCATTAATATTAAAATACTGCATATTCTTAGACTCCGTATAATCAATTTGAAGACTACCTTTAGCGCCAAACGTTAAATAGACGGCCGTTATGGAATACAACTCATCTCCGTTTGATAATTTTAAATAATACTCAGGTCCAGAACAAACAGTCAGCAGCTCCAATTCTCCAACTAAGAGACCTGTTTCTTCTTCCACTTCTCTCCTTGCTGTATCTTCCAGGCTTTCACCTACCTCCATTAGACCACCGGGCAATGCCCAGCTTCCATCTCTTCTTTGTTGCAATAACAATTTATTATCTTCATTTACAATTAAGACGACTGAACCAGGTAGTAGTAACGGTCTTTGCCCCACCAATTCTCTTAAATCCATCACGTAACTCATTTCCTATTCCTCCTTTTTTATTCTGAAATATTTCCGCGGTCATTAATCACAACAATGTCACCTATCAATTGGGCAGAGCCATCCTCATGGACAATAAGCCCATCTCCGTCATTTCCAGCATAAACAGTTGTTCCAGCAGTTTTAGAGTATGAAAGAACTTCTCGCTTAAATTCGTCATTCCAGCGATTATAGTGAGGTAAAAACTCAAAATCCACAAAGTTCAATGTATCCAATTCATCTTCATTAGAACCACCTATAAAAAGTTGAAACAAATTCGCAGACTTTCCAAGTTGAACAGCTCCTCCGCTCACCCCTACAATGATTCCACCTTTGTCAAAGTAATTTCGTAAAACCTTATCCATCTTGCGTTTTTTAATTGCCTCTCTAAAATCAATTGGGTTTCCTGCCGAAAGATGAAGGATTTCACAACTGAGCAATTCTTTAATCTTCAATGGATCGAATTCACTGTAAAGGTCAAAATACATAAAGTGCTGGATTCCGTACTCAAGATAATATTGTACCTTTGTATGGAAATACTTTTTTTCCTTGTCTTCCGTAGATGGTATGTAACCTATCTTTATATTTTTTGGCTCCATACCAGCAAAAAGTAACTCATCCATTCTTACATTCCCTGGAGACTCCTTTACTTGGTCACTATAAAAGAACAGCTTCCCCATGTGATCACCTCTTTGCAAATCCATATTATTAATATCCAATTTAATACATCTAGAAATAAATAACAAAAGGCATCAATCCTTCTGGATCAACGCCTCAGTTAAAAAGATAGAACTCTATTTCCCCTATCCACCCTCACGAAACGAAAATCAATACCTGGATGTAAGTTGTTTGAATACGTTGTAATGCTGTAACATTACTGGGGTTTAAGTTGTAAAATGAGGCCTCGAACCCCTAGGGTCACCCCGTAACCCGTACCATGGATACAACTTTTACCTGTTGTAAGGTTTGGTATTCGCCTTTTCGTGTTCGCTACCAGCTTGCTATGCTATTCGGTTTACTTTTCTATTAAATCAGTTTTCCAATTGAGCTCCTGTATCTTTACATCAAGCAGCCTGTACTTTTGTGATAATTCATCAATATGCTTTTGTGTATCCTTTACTTGGATGATTGTCACATACTTAATCTCTGACCTTGAATAGCGGTCATGGCGCTCGGTCGCCTGCTCTATTAGCTCGCTATAAATCTTCCTTTCCTGGCCAATTATGTCCCTCGTTGTTAATGCGTCAGCCAGATACAGCGATTGATCAATCTTGGTATGTAAATTAGTTCTATTAATATCTTGAATCAGCTTCTCCAACTTAACCAGGAGTTCCGTCAATTCCTCCACTAACACTTTTGGCTCCTCATTAGGCTGGTCGCCTTCCTGGACCCTTACATTTTGGAACAGACGATTCTTCAACTGCTCCACTCTTTTCTGGTAATCTGAACGCAATATTAAAGCCTCTGCCAATTTCATGTAAATCACTCCCTTAACCAATGATTCTCAATGGTTCACATTTATTATTTTCAAGACTTCGACTCCTCCATACTTCCCTCTATAGCTCCAAGTATTTTTTGAGAAGGTTATAACCATTAAATATTACATATATTATGAATCCGAGAATGATAAAAAATTTTATTAATCTACTTTCAATAGCAAATAATACAAGAATCATAGTAATACCAAGTATCCCTACACTGGCCACAAACTTTGTGTACCGGATTGCATCTTCAGAAAACTCCGGTTCTTCTTTGTACATCCACCTCTCACCGAATAACATACTTTCCTCAGGGCATAAATAGGTCCATATTAATATGCCGTAAACGGGGATCATAAAGATAAAATATAAAATTGCATCTGCCATAATACCCCTCCAAGCAGTATCAACTAAAATCAATTTGTAATGCCTTTTTAGTGTATACGTATTGGCGCTTGAATGGTTTCAATTTTGGCTGTGAAATGGGGATATTTTACCTGATTCAGATTCGGCGGTCCAGGCATATAGAATATCCGACAAATTTTCTTCATTTTCATGGCCACTGCCAACAAATTTAAATCCATTACTCTCGTAAAACTGTTGCGCTTTAGTATTTATCTCAAATGTATATAAAGTTAATCTTCCCGTAGATTGATCTTTAGCTCTTTCAAGTAATCTCTTCCCAATGCCTAAACCTTGATAAGCGATATGAATATATAACTGGCTTATATGAGATTCATTGTAGGCAATTATCCCAACAACTTTTTTGTCCACCAACGCTATATCAATGTGAAATTCTTTAGGTAAAATATGATTTAAAAAGTAAACATGACTTTCGAAGTTATGAGTCTCCAGCACACCAATGGCCTGATACTTACTTTCCCGCCACATTCTTACTGTTTCTTCTGCATATTCAGGGGCAAATGTAATGATAGCCATTTTATCTTGGTACAACTTACAACCGCCTTTCATAATCAATTTGGCAAATGTGGAATGTGGGGTTGAGACCACGAAAATCGGATAAAGCCGAAATGGTGGTCTCAAAACACTCGGTTGAAACCACCAAAACTGAATTCAGGAAAAATGGTGGTTCCAATACACTCGGTTGAGACCACCAAAACTGAAATCAGGAAAAATGGTGGTCTCAAAACACTCGGTTGAAACCACCAAAACTGAAATCAGGAAAAATGGTGGTTCCAATACACTCGGTTGAAACTACCAAAACTGAAATCAGGAAAAATGGTGGTTCCAATACACTCGGTTGAGACCACCAAAACTGAATTCAGGAAAAATGGTGGTTCCAATACACTCGGTTGAGACCACAAAAATTAAAATCATATGAAATGGTGGTCTCATAACGCCCGCCCAGTTGTGCCCCTCTGCATGCCTTAACTTTTTATGAGTCCGAAAAAATCACTAGCAAACATGATCAATAAGAAAGCAACAATAAACAGCAGTTGAAAAATAGTGAATAGATAAGCATTTTTATTTTCAGCGTACTTCCACTCCATAAAGGCTGTAGCTATTTCAGACAGGATGATAAAGAGAAAAAGTAGAAAATATGTTTCCAAAAACCAATAGCCGTCAGAGAAATCATTTTGCACATTAATAAAAAGTCCTACAAACAAACATACAATAATGAGTATTCTGATGGTCCAATCGACTTTTTTATGTGTAGCATTGATATGATTGTATGACAAGAATTTTTTCTTCTCCACTTTCAATAACTTTCTCATCATAGAATTAAAGATATACAAAACCACTCCAAATATACATAATACCAGTACCAGTTTCAGCCATATTAGAGGTACTATTTCGTCGTACATAAATATCTCCTCACTTCCTACTTCATCCAATATATATACGAACTAGGAACCTTAAGGGTTTCAATTTAAACTTAATATTCAAATAATTAACGTCAGCTTTGAGTATCGGTTGGTAATTCTTCCGACAGACTACTGAAATTCTTCTATTTTTCCACCAATTGTTCTACTAGCTTCATTCAATTCCCCATCGTATTCAAGAATGATAAACATCTCTTCTGCAACAATAAAATTGTGCCCAGTCAAATCAAGCATTGCAGTTTCCCTTATAAAATTAACCTTTGCCTTCTGGGCTAAGGCGTTGCTCGGATACTTATAAATATGTAAGAACACATCACTTGTAATTTGCAGATGATGAGGGCTTTTTCCCAGTAGTCTATTGTCAAAGGTTGAGTTTGGATTAATAGATACTTCTTTAAATTCAATCTTCTCTTCGACTAAAAAATCTTTAAACCTATTGATATTTCCTTTAGAAAAGAAGAAAGTCGCGGTTAATACCAAAATGATTAAAAGGAGGATAGGGACAAACTTCTTCATTTGTATCCCCTTTCGCTAAACTTTATTAAGCTATCACTACCGTTAATATTAGGTTTATTTAGGAGCGAACTTACACGAAAAAGGATACATCGCCAAAAACTGCTTTAATTCATGATCTACCATATGAATCTCACTTTTCTCTACTGTTTCAATAAACAACTCTTTCAAAATTATGGCTGCGGCCTCCACCTTTTCAGCGGTAATTTGATCAGGATATGTGGAGAGGTACCTTTGGATAAAGGAAGGATTTAGCGTTTCATAAGCCTTGAACTGGTGAAGCTTTTTATTTTCGTTCATTGCCTGGACTTGCAGCGTGCAATCCCTCATTGTCTCAAGCATCTTTAGGGCGTAGATCAGGTTATTCCGCTTTAGCTCTTTGTCCAATTTCAACGAAGAATAGAAAAATTCAAAGACTACATCATCTTGGACGGGATATTTCACAGGTTTTTGGTTAAAGCGTTCACTTTCCAAATTCATCTTCTCTGTTACCATTCCCGTTTTATCAAAGACTACCTTCCACAACGGAGATTTTACTCTTAATAGATCAGTCTGAACAATGGATACATTGAATTCCAGGGAGTTCTCCATAAAAACGATCAGAAGAAAGACATTTTCTCTTAGACGTTTTTCTTTAATAATGTAAGGGGTGATATCACTGAAGCTCCGATATACTTGATTTTTTGTTTCCTCTACATCCTCTACTCCAGCAGTACACACCATCAGATCGATATCTGAATGATCATCCTTATACCCGGTCACCCCGGATCCCAATTGAATGATACCTTCTATCAATTTAATAGACTTCAATTTCTCTATTGTGTTAGTAAAAAAAATGTCCCTAACCTCTGAACTGTACATGCTTCACCTCTAAAATCAATACTTAATAGATAACTCAATATTACCACATATTGGATATAAGGGTAAACAAAAAAAGGAAGCAGCTTCCCGCCGACTCCCCCACGCGTAAAATCCAAATCACTCAATGATATAAGGATGATCGAGTACGTCATATTTTTTATCTTTGAAGCTTAATTCGTTGCCGTCTTCGAATACCCCTTCAAAGAAGCGTGATGCCGGTTCTGCAAGCTCCTTGTAGTATTCGCTGAAGAGAGCTGCTGCATGGCTTCCGAGCCACATATCAGGAAGCAGTTCCTCGGGAAGGCCCGGATCCACGAACAGGAATTTCCGGTATTCGTGTACAAGCTTTGTGCGTTCCACAAAGCATTCGGCATCGGACATCTGGCCTTTTGAAATTTTGCTTTTATCGATAATATACTTTTGGCTGTATTCTTGGATAAATTGTTGGTATTTACCGTTGATCTCCTGAAGGTCCCAGCTTTTTGTCACCAATCGGCTGTCTTCATGCGGCCCTTTGTATTCGGATACGAAGAAGTCCACATACTCCTCTATTTCATATTTATGTATAAGGTCCTGAACCGACTTCTCCAAGGCATTCGGGGAAATCCAGCAGCTGTTGGAAAGGGTCCCAAAACCGCTCCAAACGAGTTCCTTGCGTAGCTCATCCCTGACACTGCGTATTTCTTCGGGAATGGTATACATGAGAATACGCCATTTCCCGTCCCAGCTTTCAGACTTCAATTTGAAGATACGCTTGGCTGCCTCTTCAATCCTTTTCACGCCTCGCTCCGTTAAGTAGTAATAACTTTTATTCCCCTTTTTCTCCGCCTGCACCCATCCCTGTTTGTTCATTCTTGATATGGCTGCACGTACGGCCTGATCGTTATGGCCGAATTCCTTGAGTAGCCTGATCAGGCTCCCGATCCAGATTTTATTTCCATAATGCCTGATATAGTCTCCATATAACGTGAAAATCATCGATCTTGTGTTCATCCAGCATCCTCTTTCTTTTAAGCTCTTTTCGTATATATTATTGCTATTTGCCTCGAGTAAAAAATCGGCTTTTGGATTTTTTACCTACTTTATCATAAAGATTGCTAACCTCCTTCGTATCTTCTCTTAGAAAAAGAGCACGATGATACTTATCTATCGAGGGAAACCTAATACGACAAACAACAATCTATCCGAAACAAGTCTTCTTTTGAAAAAAATCTAGTAATCGTATTACAGTAGTTTCATTTTATCAAAGTAACGCGTCATAGGAAATACGAAAAATCATAGAGAGGCATGCTCTATGATTTTTCGATGCGTTCCACTATTGTTGCGATTCCCTGCCCGACACCGACACACATGGTGGCGAGACCAAACTTGACTTCCCTTTTATTCATTTCATGGACAAGGGTGGTCAGGATTCTCGCGCCGCTTGCACCGAGAGGATGACCGAAAGCTATCGCCCCGCCGTTCACGTTCACTTTTTTCTCGTCCAACTCCAACTGACGGATGCACTCCAGGGATTGGGAGGCGAAGGCTTCATTCAATTCAATCAGATCCAGATCCTCTTTTGTGAGTCCGGCACGCTGCAACGCTTTTCTTGTCGCATGGATCGGACCGATTCCCATGATGCTTGGGGAAAGTCCCGCGACCGCTGATGTGACATATCTTGCTAGTGGTGTTAGATTTAATTCCTCAGCCTTCTCTGCACTCATCAATATAAGTGCTGAGGCCCCATCGTTTACACCAGAAGCGTTACCCGCTGTAACAGTACCGTCTTCAAAAAGGGGCCGAAGTTTCCCGAGCTTCTCCAAAGTGGTTTCAGGACGTGGATGTTCATCGGTGTCAACGATTGTTTGGTTGCCTTTTCTATCGATGATCGTGACAGGTACAAGTTCTTCGGCAAAACGGTTTGATTTCATGGCCTTATCAGCTTTTTGCTGGCTTTCATAGGCAAAGCTGTCCTGATCCTCGCGGGAGATGCGAAATTCCGTCGCAACATTTTCCGCTGTCTGAGGCATGGAGTCCACCCCATACATCTTTTCCAAGTTTTTGTTGATAAAGCGCCACCCAATTGTTGTATCGATCAGCTCCATATTTCCACGTGGAAAATCAGTATCAGGTTTTTTCATGACAAATGGAGCCCTTGTCATGCTTTCTGTACCACCTGCGATATAGATCTCCCCTTCGCCAGCCATTATCGCTCGTGCAGCATAATTGACGGCGTCAAGGCCTGACCCGCAAAGGCGGTTTATGGTGGTTCCTGCGACTTCAACTGGCAGTCCTGCCAATAAAGCGGACATTCTTGCTACATTTCGGTTGTCCTCTCCTGCCTGGTTGGCATTTCCGAATACAACCTCTTCAATCTGCTCGGCAGGAACATTTGGATTTCTTTCCATCAGGGCTTTAATGACAATCGCACCGAGGTCATCAGGACGAACAGATTTTAACGCTCCTTTATATCTGCCAATCGGGGTCCGGCATGCATCCACAATTACCACTTCTTTCATCATGTCACCTTCCTTCTAGTCGTTTTTCTGATAGTCATAGACACCTTTTCCGCTTTTTCTTCCAAGACGGCCGGCCTTTACGTACTTTTCCAGAAGAGGTGCTGGCCTGTATTTTTCCCCAAGCTTTTCATGAAGGTATTTCAGATTGTTTAATCGGGTATCCAAGCCAACTAGATCTCCAAGTTCAAAAGGTCCCATCGGATAATTCAAGCCCAATTTGATTGCTTTGTCGATTTCTTCTGGAGTACCTACTCCTTCCTGCAGCATATAAAATGCTTCATTTCCCACCAAGGCGCTGATTCTGCTTGTGACAAAACCGGGAAATTCGTTGACAACAACGGTTTCCTTACCCATTTTTTCTGCAACGGACCGGATAGCCGCTGCCGTTTCATCGCTCGTTTCAAGCCCTCGGACAATTTCCACTAGCTTCATTTTATGTACTGGATTAAAAAAGTGCATCGCAATCACTTTTTCCGGTCGATTCGTGAAGCTACCGATCTCGGTCGGACTCATGGTGGAGGTATTGGATGCAAACAGACAGTGGGATGGCGCGTGCTGATCGATACGTTCAAATACAGATTTTTTGATTTCGATATTTTCTGGTACCGCCTCAATAATCAGATCCGCTTCCTTCACTACATCCTCCAGATGAACCGAATAGGACATTCTTTCATTAATGGAGTCTGCATCCGTAGTCGAGAGCTTGCCTCGTTCCACTCCCTTTTCGATGATCTGCTGGATCTCTTTCTTCGCTCCCACTAATTGCTCCTGTTTTACATCAACCAGCGTGGTGGAAAATCCACCAAGCGCGCTGACATAGGCAATTCCTCTTCCCATTACTCCTGAACCGATGACAATTACTTTTTCCATTGAAGCTGCCTCCCTTACATTTTAAAAAAGCAAAGGGAACGCGCCCCTTTGCTTCCATTTTATATACTTACACTCCAAACGGATTCAGAGGACGGTTCCCGAAGTAGGAGATGATGCTCTTTGTTTCTGTGTAAAGGTCCAAGGTTTCAATGCAAAGCTCGCGACCGAAGCCGGATTGCTTGTAGCCGCCGAATGGTGTTCCCGGGAAAGCGGAGAACGGGCAGTTTACCATGACGATTCCAGCTTGGATTTGTTTGGAAACTCTGGTGGCACGTCCGTAATCTTTTGTCCAGATCGCAGATCCCAGGCCGTATTCGCTGTCGTTCGCTAGCTTGATTGCTTCTTTTTCGTCACTGAATGGCATTACTACTACGACCGGGCCAAAGATTTCTTCTTTGACAACCTTCATGTCATGATTGACTCCGGTAATGATGGTAGGTTCATACCAGAAACCATTTTCAAAGCCTTCCACTTTGGCAACTTTTCCACCAAGTACAATATTAGCCCCTTCTTCTTTTGCTGACTGGACATACCCGTCAATGACATCAAGCTGGCCTTTGTTGATGACAGCCCCAATATGAGTTTCTTTGGCAAACGGATCGCCAAGTGATAGCTTTTTAGCCTTTTCCACGAACTTCTCCATGAACACATCATAGATATCTTCATGTACATACAGGCGGGAACGCGCTTCACAAGATTGACCCGTGTTGTAGAAAATGCCGAATAGGGATCCATCCACTGCCGCATCGATGTCTGCATCTTCAAATACGAGATTCGGAGATTTACCGCCAAGCTCCAATGTAACGCGCTTCAGGGTTTTAGACGCCTTTTCCATAATGTCTTTCCCGATTGGCGTGGAGCCTGTGAATGCCACTTTATCCACCAACGGGTGCTCAACCAGGTAGTTTCCTACTTCCGAACCTGCACCAGGGATGACGTTGACAACACCCTCCGGTACTCCTGCTTCGATACAGATCTCACCAAGTATGATTGCAGTAAGAGGCGTCAGTGTGGCAGGCTTGACCACTACAGAACAACCAACTGCAATGGCAGGTGCTACCTTCCATGCAGCCATCATTAATGGATAGTTCCATGGGATGATTTGCGCACAAACTCCTACAGGTTCTTTTTCGGTAATGTTCTGGAATTGACCTGGAACATTGTTGACAGCCCCTCTATGACCGACAATTGCCCCTGCGTAGAATTCGAAATCCTCGATAGCCTGCATCACTTGACCTTGCGCAGCAGAAAGGGATTTCCCTGTATCCAGAATCTCCAATTCCACCAACTCGTTAAAACGGGAGCGCATGATGCTAGCAATCTTATTCAACGTTCTTGCACGCTTGTTTAACGGGAACAGCTTCCATTTCCCTTTGTCGAATGCGTTCCTTGCAGCTTCCACCGCTTTTTCGGCGTCCTCCTTGGAAGCTTTGGCGATTGTTGCGATCGCTTCACCTGTTGCAGGATTATAGGTTGTAAAAGTTTCTCCAGTGGAGCTATCTACTCTTTGACCACCGATAATCAATTGATACGCGTCACGCTTCATATCCAGTTGTTCCAGCTTTGCCTCTTTTACAGTTGCCATATTTGCTCATCCCCTTAATCATCTATTAGTTTCCTTTAAATACAGGTTTTCGTTTTTCGACAAAAGATGTAACGCCTTCCTTATGATCGTCTGATAGACCGGCTATTCTTTGTCCAAATGCCTCATGTTCCAGGTACTCATCAAAATTCATCGCCCAGCTTGCTTGAAGGGAACGTTTAATCAAACCGATCGCCTGGGTAGGCATGCAGGCCAGACGCTCTGCAAATGCCTTCACTTCTTCCTCCCAGTTTTCCTGCTGTATGACTCTGGTTGCAAGACCCAGCTCTTTTGCATCCTCTGCCCGTATCTTCTCCCCAAAAACAGCGAGCTCCAGTGCTTTGGCATTACCGATAAGTTTAGGAAGGAAATAGAGATTACCAGAGTCAGGAATCAAACCGACATGAATAAAAGCCTGGACAAAACTTGCCTTGTCTGATAAAAATCGGAAATCACAAGCCAACGCCAGGCTGAAACCAGCACCTGCTGCGACTCCATTTACGGCTGCAATGATCGGTTTTTCACAACGTGCAAGCTCCTTCATCATCGGACCATACCTCGTTCGAAGCACGTCACCGTGGTCCATATTTTCATCTACTTCTGCGAGGTCCTGGCCTGAGGAGAACGCTCTTCCTTCCCCTGTAATCACAATCGAACGTACTTCTTGATCAGTACTGGACTGTTTGATTGCCTTCTGGATTTCCCTGTTCATCTGTTCTGTAAACGCATTCAATTTATCCGGTCGGTTCAGCCTGATCCAGGCTACCTGGTTCTCAATCGTGTAAATGATTGTCTCAAACATGACTGGCCTCCTTATTCTCCCTCAAAGTTTGGCCTTCTCTTTTCCTGAAAAGCGCGCATCCCCTCTTTTTGATCCTTGGATGCGAATAGCAGATAAAAATTCTTACGTTCAAATTGCATTCCTTCATACACGGAATAGTCCACTGCTTTTAGCACAGACTCCTTGATTAGGCGCAGGGAAAGTGGAGCCTGCTTTGCAATTTTATTGGCAAATTTCAAGGTTTCCTCCTGTAGCAGCTCTTTTGCAACAACCCGGTTGATGACCCCATAGTGTAGTGCTTCTTTCGCGCTCAATCTATCACCTGTTAGTAGCCATTCCATCGCCTTTGATTTTCCCATCAATTTCGTCAGTCTTTGCGTACCGCCTGCTCCAGGCATCACGCCAAGACTGATCTCAGGAAAGCCGAATTCTGCATCATGTGCTGCAAACAGAATGTCACAACACAGTGCCAATTCAAACCCTCCACCCAGGGCAAAACCTTGCACAGCCCCGATGATCGGTTTTTTCACCCATGCCAGACGGTCCCACTCGGTGAACTGATTTAACAGCTCGAGTTCGATGGCACCCGCCTCTGCCATTTCGTCAATGTCAGCCCCTGCAGCAAAAGCCCTGCCATGCCCACAAAGCACAATGACCTTTATTTCATTATTGCGGTCAAACTCCTCGATGATGGATACGATTTCCGATACCATCGGACGATTGATCGCATTCAACACTTTCGGACGATTTAACGCGACGATTCCAATCGAACCCTGTACCGAGACATCAAGAAATTCGAATCTGTTATTCATTCACTTCTTCACCGATCATCAGGGTAACCAGATCACCAGCAAATTTCATTAAATCCCTCCCGGATGCTTTCGCCTCATCCGTTCTCATTGCCTGCTTCAATGCATCATGGCTATCATAGTACATTTCACACATCAAGTAGTATTTGCCTTCGCCACCCATCGGGCTTCCCACCACTTTTGTCACTTCCATTTTGCGTAGTCCAGGAATCTTCTGTGTGATAGGACCGTGTGTTTCAAAATAATGCTGATCGAATGCCTCTTTGTTTTCAGGGTGCTTGTAAAGTGCGATTAATTTCACCATTTTATTACTCTCCTTTTTTATATGTAGTAAGCTTAATAGAGTTTGTCTCCAGTAAGCTTCTTTCACCAGCTTTTACATCATGGTGGAAATGGGTTTCATTGCTTCGAACGGGTTTTTGCAGCCTCTGCAATATAGAATGCTTCTGCATGCAGTTGGACCGAAAATATTATCGATGGTCGTATAGGTGGAGCCGCAGTAAGGACAATCCACATGCCATTCTCCGTTCTTATCCAATTCCGGCGGAGGAGCAATGCCGAATTCCTTTAATTTCTCCCGGCCTACACTTGAGATACGGTCGGAAGTCCAAGGCGGCTCATAGATGAAAACTACCTCCACTTGTTCAAAAACTGCTAGATTGCAAATCTCTTTTTCTACATTTTTCTTGATGATTTCCAATGCTGGGCAGCCCATGAAAGTGGGCAGCATTTTGATTGTGACTTTCCTCTCATCCAGGATGATATCCTCTACCATCCCCAATTCGACCACACTGACCGAATCAATTTCAGGGTCTTTCACTGACTGGAGTTGTTCCCATACTCTTTCAAGCTTTATGCTGTCTTCCATATGTGACTCATTCCTTTTATTGGAGTAAAAGGGCTCCCTCAATAGTGTATGTGCATCTTCACTTCTCATGACCAATTACCAGACTGCCGCTGGATTACTGTTATACACTTCACCCAATGTAAGAATGGCTTCCTCCAGATCCTTCGTATGCTCACCCTTACGACCATCCCCATTTTTCATGCCCATCCTGTTTTCGAGAGGAGGAAGGTCCACCTTTTCAAAAACATCTGTCATGGTCTGAATGAAGCGCTGGCGTAAGACCTCTTCCCCTTCCAGAAGGCCAAAGTGAGAAATCTGAGCGGCATCCGGTCCAAGCGTCAGTACCCCGCCAAAATCAGCAAGAACTTTATCCACTGCAGCCATCATCCTTGATCTTGCATCCCCATTAGCCTGACAGAGCTGGGTGAACCAGGTTCTCCAGTGGAGCAGATGATAGTAAAGCTCCATGTTTACCTTGATGGCAACGTGCTTCAAAGGTTCATAGGAGGAGTTTTTCAGCGACTCCATCTTCAGTTTCTTTGCTTGCGTGTAGAAATAGTGTCTGACAACGGCAAAAGCCCAGTCATATTTCGGTTCCTTCAAATAGTTACCAGGGCCATTCACCAGTTCCAAAAGAACGGCATTTACCCGATCTTTTGCATTACGGGAATGTGCCAGGGCATCCATTTCCCCTTCACCCAGATCCTCAAGTAATTGATAGAACATGGCCGCATGCCCCATCGTATCCTGATTAATGGATGAGAATGCCACATCCTCTTCGATATGCGGAGCAAGACCAAGCCATTCAGAACCTCGGAAGGCGATGATGAAATCATCATCGGCAAGCTGATACAATAGCTGCGTCAAGGCCTTATGGTAGGCTTTATCCTTTTTCGCTTCTTCCACTTTTGCTATATTCATTGTTTCAGCTTCCCTCCCCAGGACATGATCTCTTTTTCATCGAGCATTTCCTGTTCATAATGACGCCACTTCTTTTTCAGATAGCCATACCCTTTTGTATTCCGGTAATCCTTGTTGTCGATTCTCTGTAATGTCTCCCGCTCTTCCTGAGTCATCTTTCTCATTGCTGACCTTTTCACCACCCAGATATCCACCACCGGTTCGCGGCGCATAAAATTTTCCTGCGCCATGACAAGTGCCAGCTCCGCGTTTGGTGCTAGAAGGCTGAATTGGTATTGCATAGGGGAAGTGTGCGTTCTTTTTGAGAACACTTCATATTCCTGATAAAATCCTTTAGTGCTCAATATTGTTCCTCCTTCCTAGCATGCATTGGTCTCGGAGCTCAGCGCTTCACGGACCCATGCATTGTTTTCATGCGATATGACCCGTAGCCGCAGTCGGTCTTTGGATTTAGGCCCGTTATTTTTGATGATTTCCTTGAATTGGCTCCAATCCGGCTGCTGATAGATCCACTTCTGCTCTTCTTCACTGTAATGCATCGTTGTATCCGGAATTGTCAGCCCCAAAGATAACACCCGCGGAATATATTTGGTAAAAAAATCCTGACGCAGTTCTTCATTACTCTTTGTTCGGATTTTGTATTTCGTTGTAATATCCTGTTTTGATGTTCCTGTGGTGGAGGCGTCAGCAGGCCCAAAGAACATAAGGAGCGCATCCCACCATCGGATAATGGAGTCTTGAATCATTGCCCGCTGTTCATCCGTTCCTTCCGCAAGAGCCATGATGATCGCTTCTCCATGCTGTGCATGGAACACTTCCTCCGCACAGATTCGCTTTAATGCCCTGGCATATGGCCCATAGGAAGCATCTAGCATATTGGTCTGAGAGATGATCGCTGCACCATCAACCAGCCATCCGATCAGTCCTGCATCTCCCCATGTAGGGGCCTCCATATGGAAGACATTATGAAACTTCAAATCTCCCGAAAATAGGTCCTGCATAATTTCTTCACGGGTTTTTCCGTATGGCTCCATGAGATCCTCTGCCACTCTCAACAAAAGCTGGCCATGCCCCATCTCATCCTGTACCTTTGCCATGATGCCAAGCTTCCTTTTCAGTGTGGGTGCTTTCGGGACCCATTCCTTTTCTGGAAGCGCTCCCATTATTTCGCTGATTGCATGCATACTGATTAATTTAATCAAGGTTTTCCGGTATTCTTCTGGCATCCAGTCGTCTGCCTCTATCTTTTCACCAGCTTCGATCCGGTTCATGAAGTGCTGATGCTTTTCCTCTTCTGTTAAGCGGTCAAACGAAAGTGAATTGGTCATGATCGCCGCCTCCTATTTCTATAACGTTTATTTAACGAAATTATAATATAATGTTATACATTTATCAACTCTGAAAGTTCTGAATTTTTATTGCGCTACTTTTCTTTTATCTATTAATCTTACAGCCTTCCCCTCGGACCTTGGGATAGTACCCGGTGCTACCACAGCAGCACGTACGGAAATATAGCAGCCGGTTTTCAATATATGCTCCACTTTTCGAGAAAGAGAATTGAAATTTTCCCTATTTTCGTATTCATCTTGGGAATTAAATACTGTTTGATTGATTTCCACCACCACTTCCAGACAATCTAGATTGTTTTCCTTTGAGAGTAAAAGCTGATAGTGTGGTGACAGTTCCGGAATGCTTAGGAGGTGATGTTCGATTTCAGAAGGAAAGACATTGACACCGCGGATAATCAGCATATCATCCACCCTTCCTTTAACTCGCGACATCTTGATGGTCGTCCTTCCACAAGCACACAGCTGTTTTTTAATCGAAGCAATATCCCCTGTCCGATAACGGATGATTGGCAAAGCTTCTTTCGTCAAGCTTGTAAAAACAAGCTCTCCCTCTTCGCCCTCCGGAAGCACCTGAAGCGTCGCTGGGTCAATGATTTCCGTATAGAAATGGTCTTCGGCTATATGAAGTCCATCCTGTGCCTCGTGGCATTCCATCGCCACACCAGGTCCGATCACTTCGCTGAGACCATAGATGTCACAGGCTTTTATATTCCATTTATTTTCGAGGGTGATCCTCATTTCCTCTGACCAGGGTTCTGCTCCGAAAATACCGTATCTAAGGGAGGTTTCTGCAGGGTTTTTCCCAAGATGCTCCATTTTTTCAGCAACAGCAAGTATATAGGACGGAGTACCGCAAATGACGGTAGGCTTGAAATCCTCGATCAACTGTATCTGCCTTTCAGTATTTCCTCCAGAAACCGGAACTGTCATCATGCCTAGACGTTCACTGCCATAGTGAAGACCAAGTCCTCCTGTAAAAAGTCCGTATCCATATGCATTATGGAGAAGCTCCCCTGTTTCTCCCCCTCCAATTGCTATGCTTCTGGCTACAATGTCACTCCACATATCGATATCCTTTTGTGTGTACGCAACTACGGTAGGCTTGCCGCTAGTGCCTGACGAGGCGTGAAGCCTGACAATTTCATTTCTGGGAACTGCAAAAAGTCCGAATGGATAGTGATCTCTGAGATCTTTCTTTGTAGTGAATGGAAGATGTTGAATGTCTTGGAGAGAAGCAATCTTGTCAGGTGTTATCATCAGTTGATCAAATTTCTTTTGATAGAATGGGACATTTCTGTATGCATGGTTCAGGGTTTCCTTTAATCGTTCGAGCTGCAGCTCTGCCATGGTTCTACTATCAGCCGTTTCTATAACATGGAGAATCATTGTATCACCCGCCTTGATATTCTAGCGAAAATTAATATAACGAAATAATACCGTTATAAAACTTTCTGTAATATATTACGTTCAACATAAAAATAACGTTCAACAATTCAAATGTCAATATATTTTCAGAATATTTGATTGATTTGATTTCCAGACAAAAAAAGCTGCTGGGCTCATTTAGTGCCCAGCAGCTTTTAATCATTTCATATTCTATGCCTCATACGTCCAAAAAGTTTCACGGTACAGCCAATCTTCAATTTCAGGCGCATTTTCCTTCAATTGTTTTTCCATCAGCTCCACCCATCCGCTTGTTTGGGACTTGTGCGCTTTAATGGCCTTCAGCTTGTCTTCTGCAACATCCCTGATATCAATCGTGATATCAGGGGGTCCGATCAGGTCCACGCTGTTTTTCAGAATGGCTTTTCCATAGATGACCGGTCGTTCTTCTTTCGGCATGCGTGATACGGCAAGTGCAGCAGCATTGCTCATCGCATCATGATCTGGATGCACGCCATGCTTTGGATAGAAGGTTAAAAGCAAGGACGGCTTTACTTCCTCCAAAACCTTGCCGATGATGTCCGCCAAATAATTTTCATCTTCAAATTCCAACGTCTTATCATGTAATCCAAGCATTCTGAGATCCTGGATGCCCATTACCTTACATGCATCCACAAGCTCTTTTTTCCTGACTTCCGGCAGCGTTTCCCGGTTCGCGAATAACGGATTGCCGAGATTTCTCCCCATTTGTCCAAGTGTTCCGCATAGGTAGGTAACAGGAACACCACTTTGAGTGAATTGTTTTATTGTACCGGATGAACTGAATGCTTCATCGTCCGGGTGTGGAAATACGACCAGTACGTGTTTTTCTGCTTGCATATTAAATCTCTCCTTTTTCACGAGAGGTACGTTCCTTTTAAAAAGGCTCTCTGCTTAACTGAAGTGCCACTGCCAATTTTCCTTCGGGATTCAACCCGGCTAACAGTAGGCGATTTTTATCATCTATTTCATAATGGGTCACACCTTCCGCGTACACCCAACCATGCTCTAACTTCAATCCCACTCTGTATGGGTTGATTCCGATTATTTTTCCCCGTTCAAACTTCAATTGAACATTCCTGATGAATGCACCAACAGGCAGCCCTGTATTGTGATGGCCTGCATAGGCACCATTCGTCGTCTCGAGATGCAGGTACACATCTGCATTTGCCAGCTTATCTAATTCGGTTTGGACAAGGGTCTGATCTATAAGCTTCATAGTATCCTCCAACATCTTTTTCTTCCTGAAAGTTTATTCCTATATACAGTGTATAATAAGACAACGCCAATTGCGAAGTGGTTTGCTTCTAAATGATAAAAAAGCTGGGAATATTGTTTTGAACAACTGAACTAAATGAATTCTTTAACACCGCTGTTGATTTCCGCACTAGGCTGCGCTTTCCGCGGGGCGGTGCTGGAGCCTCCTCGGACTTCGCCCTGTGGGGTCTCCAGCCTACCGCTACCTCCCGCAGGAGTCTTCGCCTATTGCTCCAATCAACAGCTAGATAGCTGAAATACTAACACTCATCTCTATCACTATTGTTATATATTGCGATCTATATGAATAGAGAATAAAATTCCACATGAAAAGATACCGCGCTATACCTAAATTTTATACTTTCCCACAAAAACTAACTAATTACCTGGAAAAAGCTAACACTACGCACTTTTTGCACGATTAAATAGGACAGGCATTGTAGTTACGCCCGATATTCCGGATTTTTCGACCGTATTTTAGGATTTGCGCCCGAAAAATAAGATTTTCGCCCGTTTTTATTAACTTTCCGCCCGAACTTACCTATTTTCCTCCCGAACTCCAAATTTTCACAAGTCTAGCACCCCTCACACCGCCACACTTTCTCTGGCACGCTCGCTTGCTGGTAAGGTTCGTCATCGGCAAAAAAGGAATAACCGTTGTTAACAGTCATTCCCTCTTTTTCTTAGTTAAGTTTGTCAAACCATTTCTTTGAAGCTGCCACTTCGGAGTGGGTGAGCTGGTGACCTTGATGTTCCCAGTGGACTTCCACTTGAGCGTGTGCCTCGGTCAGTAAAGATGATAATTCCTCTGTTTCGGATGCAGGGCAGATTGGATCATTTTTTCCTGCACCTATGAACACAGGGACCGAACGAAGGTCAGGTAAAGCCACTCCTCTTCTAGGTACCATCGGGTGGTAGAGAATTGCGCCTTTTAGGCTATCCTCATGATGGAAAAGAAGACTTCCGGCAATATTCGCTCCATTGGAATAGCCGACCGCGATTACTTGTTGACGGTCGAATCCGTATTTTCCTGCTGCATCATCAAGGAATTGATGAAGCTCTTTTGTTCGAAAAATAAGATCTTCTTCATCAAACACCCCTTCCGCTAAGCGTCTGAAAAAACGGGGCATTCCATTTTCAGAGACATTCCCCCTTACACTTAGAACAGAAGCATCAGGGTCTATCATTTCTGCAACAGGCAATAGATCCTTCTCCGTTCCACCTGTTCCATGCAAAAGTAGCAATACCCTGTCAGAACCCTTCTTGAAAATATGTTTTAGTGTCATAAACCGTATCCTCCATTTTCTTTAGTAAGGTCATTATATATCTTGAATTCGAGATAATATTAGTATAATGAAGATAATACATTACGTCAAGGAATCCACAAGATTAACCTCTGCCTCACTTTAAGAATAAAATGTATAAAAAACAAAGGAGCTATCATGATGTTTCCATGGAGCAAAATGTTTCCTTTTCCAAAAGATTATATGAAGGAAGATATTTTCAAGCAGTCAGATGTAGAGAAAATGATGAAAAAAGCCATGGGGGGCAAATTACCTTCAAACCCAGGAAGTTTGTTGCATTCTAATGATTTTTTTGAGCAATCCTTTGATCTTTTAAATCGAGTCCAAGAGAAAAAGAAGCAGAAGAAAAAACCAATCTTTCAATCGGATGTCTTTGAAACCCATGAAGAAGTTATCGTTCGGTTTCCACTAACTTCCGAAGAAAAGCTGAGGGAACTTGTTATCTATCACGATGCTTCCACCTGCTTTTTGGAAAATATCCCGACCACCGGAAGTAAGCAGGAAATAAAGCTACCATGTATGGTGAAGTCAACCGGTTCAACAGCCAAATACAAAAACGGCATTTTGGAAATAAGAATTCAAAAAGAAACATTCAATTCCAAGACAAAAATCCCGATTGAAATCATAAAGCCTTCAAAAAAGAAATAGAGGCGTTGCCACCTCTATTTCTCCTATTAACTATAACTGCTTCAACAGTTTTTCTAAATCGACTGTCCAGGGCTCTTCGATAGTCGGACGATAAAGGTCAAAGGTTACCATCCTGTTAGTTGTACCACTTTTACGATGCACCTGAAGTTTTACCGTAATAGGGTAAGTCAACTTTGTACCCCCATCCTCTTTTGGAAGATCGGACAGCCTTTTGATCAGTTCGATCTCCTCCAGTTCTTCAAGATGTCGCTCCATCAGAATACGATTTTTATCATCAAGAATAGGCGATAGAATAAACCAATCATGCTGATGGATGGCAAGGACCGTTGCATCTACTATTTCCTGTGGTGAAAGCTTTTGTGTATGGTCCAGCCATTCCCCTGAAGCTTTTTTTATCATGATGGAATGGGCATGATCCATTTTCCTAGACTTGTGGGTGATGCTGTCTTGGAAATGGATGCAGAAATGGCCAGGAAATCCATTTTTCAACGCTCCTTGCCCGTGAGGCATTCCATGCATGGACCCTGCAAAATGACCGTTCTCGGACAGGACAAGAATAGCTCTCCTGTCCCAACTCCAGGTACCACGGTAGATTTTTTTCATAATCTTCGTATCGTCATGTGTCAAAGGCTGGACATCCGCATGATATGACCCTGCTCTCCGTTGGACTTCAAAAGACAATCCCGTATCCAAATCAAGCACCTTAAAGATACTGTATCTAGGAATAAGCTTATTTGCATCATTCCATGTAATCAATTCCCCATAATGGTTTTTATGCAGCTTCTTCATATCATTCGAAAGTTGCTTTTTATTTTTTTCCTTTAAGGGTAAAAGTATTTTATTGGCAGATCTATCATAGATGTTAAGTTGGTGATCAATGGCGTACACCACTTTTCCTTTTACACGGATATACGTGTCAGTTGGGGGGATAGGATAGGAAATCACCTCCCAATTCCCATTCTGTACATTCTTCCTTATTTGTTTCGGTAAAGGCATTGCTGTGGAATATCCTGATTCAATGGAAGTCTGGATTACATATTCCCATGTTTCCTTCTGCCCGAGCGCTGAAACGGAGGAACCAAGGAAATTAAGACCGATCAGTATTGCAACAAGTGTTAATAATGAATATAGCACCCTCTTCACTTCTGGAAGCCTCCTGTAATAAAATGAATACCTTTGTTATTTTGTCAAAGATAGAAAAAAGTATGTTCTATTTTTTTTCGTACACATTAGTAATAGTAACTTTCATAGGAAAAAGGTGAGGCACTGATGGTTCAGGCATTGTTTTGGGGAGCAATTGCAGGTCTATCTCTGATTTTGGGAGCAATTGTAGGTCTGTTTGTACCTTTACCACGAAAATTGACCGGGTTTATTATGGCGTTCGGGACAGGAGTTCTCATTGGTGCCGCTGCGTTTGAACTATTGGGTGAAATAGAAGTGGCTTCAGGCTACAGCTATGCTATATTTGGATTTCTTATCGGAGCGATACTATTTACCGCAGCAGAATTGCTGATCAGTAAAAAAGGCGGTAAAGAACGGAAACGTTCCAAAGAAAAAGAGAGCAATCATTCAGGCATGGCAATTTTTATCGGTTCCATCATTGACGCCATTCCTGAGTCCATCATAATCGGAGTCAGTATCCTGAAGGATCATACAGTAAGCTGGGTCATTGTCCTGGCCATTTTCATCAGTAATTTTCCTGAAGCTCTTTCAAGCTCTGTCGGATTAAAGAAGGATGGATATACCACCAGAAAAATTCTGTTTATGTGGATTATTGTCTTCGGCTTAACCTCGCTAAGCTCATTTATGGGCTATGTGACATTCAAGGAACTGAGCGGGGAGTATATGTATCTTGTCAGTGGCTTGGCTGCAGGCGGCATTATAGCGATGGTTGCATCCACGATGATGCCGGAAGCCTTTGAAGAAGGCGGTCCAGTTGTCGGGCTTCTCTCGGCACTCGGACTTCTTTGCTCGTATATATTATCTAGCGGCATCATATAAAAACCCCGCAAGCAAAAATATCGCGGGGTCCTGTCGTCCTATTGTTTAATGGCTCTATCAAAAAACTCTTCAAGGGTAAGATCATGTGTATGGATATACTCTGCTACCTCTTTCCCGACATAACGCAGGTGCCAAGGTTCGTACTGGTAGCCTGTTACGACTTCTTTTCCTTTAGGATATCGGATGATGAAGCCGTATTTGTAGGCGTTTTGCTTTACCCACTGTCCTTCAGGCGTTTCGCCGAACTCCTCCGTGAGATCAAGTGCATTCGATCTGCTTGATATGTCCATGGTAAGACCTGTCTGATGCTCACTATGACCTGGGATGGCGGAAAAGGTATTCGTTTTTTCTTCTCCCCATTTTTTTAAATAGCTGTTGTACACGCCATATTGGGTTTCATAGGAACGGTAGCCCGAAACAGCAAAGAGTTCGACGTTTTCACTTGTCGCAGCTGCAAACAACTCCTCTAAAGCACGTGCAGCCACTTCCCTCAAATACTTCTTCTCATAGTCACCTTCAAATGAAAATGCAACATTGGGAATGGTTAAATCTGCAGGCACGTAGTCGGCCGGCAGCGCTTGATTTTTGTTCACGACAAGAAGGATGTTATCTGTGTTTTCGATGACTTTTTCCTGATTCAATACAGTAAAGTACTGTTCATCCAGGACATACTCATTTTCGTTCGTCTGAGGTGTTTCAGGTTCATTCTCAGCATCTCCCTGATCACCTTCCGTTTCCTCTGGAATCTCTTCCTCTTCAGCAGGTACCTCTTCAGAAACATTCGCATTGTTTTCTTCATCGCTGATTTTCTCCCAGAATTTCCAGTCAATATCCTTTATTTGTTGGGAGCATCCACTAAGTAAAGAAACACTCACCAAAGCCGCAGCAATTTTATATTTCATGTTGATCTCACCTTTTATAAGTTGTTTATTTCTATATAGAATCGATTTATGTTAAATAAAAAATAAAATGCCTCACTCATCAGCGAAGCATACCTATACATTCTACCATTAAATTTTATTATCGTAAAAAGATTTACTATAGAAAAATATTACTTTTCGGCAAGATATGACTTACGACCTATTTTGGATAAACTCCATTTTCTGGTTCCTCAAAAAAATATAGCCCTTGACGATTCAAGGGCTAAAACATTCATTATTTTTTGATTACCGCTTCAAGTGCCACTTCCATCATGTCACTGAATGTGGTTTGACGCTCCTCGGAAGTAGTCTCTTCTCCTGTAAGGATATGGTCGCTTACAGTCAGAACGGAAAGTGCGTTTCTTCCATACTTTGCTGCAAGCGTATAGAGAGCTGCTGATTCCATTTCAATTGCAAGGATGCCATACTTCGCCCATTTCTCCAACTCGCCATTGTCATTGTAGAACATGTCTGCAGTAAAGACATTTCCGACTTTAAGGTTCAGACCCTTTTCCACTCCTACATCATATGCTTTTTTCAGCAAATCGAAGTTGGCTGTTGGAGCATAGTCCACTCCACCAAATGTTAAGCGGTTCATTTGGGAATCTGTAGAGGCACTCATTGCAAGAATGACATCACGAACCTTTACGTCTTTTTGAATCGCGCCGCAAGTACCTACACGAATCAAGTTTTGTACATTATATTCATTCATCAATTCGTTGATGTAGATGGAAATGGAAGGTACACCCATTCCAGTACCCTGAACAGAGATGCGTTCCCCTTTATAAGTGCCTGTATAGCCAAGCATTCCTCTTACTTCATTATAACAAACTGCATCTTCCAAAAATGTTTCCGCAATATATTTTGCTCGTAACGGATCTCCCGGCAATAGGATCGTTTCTGCAATTTCACCTTGTTTAGCTCCAATATGTACACTCATTGTGTTACCTCCTAAATACATAAATCATACTTCAAACATTATTTTCAGCCACAATGGATGCGTTATCATCCAAAGAGTGACAAACATTACTATACCATATCTTTCCCCTGTTTCAAAAGAATCTCTCCACCTGATATGAATTCATTTTCTGATTTCGGCAGAACCTAAAAAGGAAGTAAAACGAGTTCTGAAAGGAGATCCTTATGAAAAAGAAACTTCGTCAGGCTGTAGAGCATGCCAATGCGACCAATACAACAAAAAAGAAAACAGCGGAACCACACACTTCTAAACGCGATAAATTGCAAAGCTAGAACAGCTTTTACTAAATAAGCAGATTCGATAGGAGGAGTACAGATGGGAAAAAAACACCGAAACCGCATTAACGGACAGAAGAAAAACAACCATATTTCCCCAGATGCGATCGAGGCGGAGCATACTGCACATAAAAAAGAGTATTCGCCTAAAGGCCGAAAAAACGGACCCGGAAACCACATATAACTTTACGCAGGATAAGGCAGTCATCACTGACTGCCTTATCCTATGAATCCTATCTCATCTCACCTGAATCCTGTTTATTTTTTTCCATCCACCAAATTCAAGTCGATAATAGCTAATCCCGAACGTCCCTTCATCAATCATGATGATATCACCGGTTGCAATGAATCGACCTTCATAATCAGCAGGAATGGAGTCTGTAACATTGAACTTACGATATACCTTGCTGATTAATTCCTGGTGATTATTCGCCTCCATGGTCAAACGGAATACAGGAGCATACCCTTTTGTTTCTCCATATTTCGGTGTTTGCATAATGGTGACATCGTATTCTCCAGAACCAATCTTCATCATTCTTTTTATAGCCAACATCCTACTTCACCCCTCAACCATTTTTATACTATATAAATTAGAAACTTACCTTGTCGATTCCTTCATAAAAAAAAAGAAAGTTTTGTCGAAAAAAGCTGAGAAATAGGAAGTTTTGTACGAAATTATGTTATGTAGTCAATACCACCTGAGAATGATGTGAATTTGTGGGCATCATTTTCTTTTCCATTAATACAATAAATGGAGGTGGTGGGATGTTTTTCAATTGGTTCAAAAATAAAATGCAAAAGAAAGTAAATAAGTATAGCCACAAAATACTTACTTCACATGAGAAAACTACACTGCTACAAGAGTGGCAAGTTCCCCCTTCCCTATCTCCCCTATTGGAAAATGACAAGAAGCTACTCGATGAAATTAAGAAACGGACTTTTCTGTTGAATAGAAACAACATAACACGAACCCAAGCCTACATGGATATTTATTTGAATCACCCTGAACTACATTGGGCATTTCTAGCACATATGGTTTCTCGGAATGCAGGATGGAATATGACCGATCTTAAAAGATATAGCTTGTCAGGTTTGATGAGCTATGACCGCATTTCCGTCTATTTCAGCTTTTTGGAAAAGGGCAATCACCTTATTTTTGAGGATGCCTTCCCTCAGCTAGCTCTTTATACGGAAGGAAAAAAACAGAATAGAGACTTCACTTACCTGCTTGGACATTTAGGAGTCTCATCATTCATGTTACCTGTTTGGAGACTTTTCATCGAACAGCAGGAAAAAAACTCCAGGATGCTGACGGTTTCACTGATCATCAATGAACAGCGTCTTTTGGAGAGGCATGTCATGAACAACCCTTTTTACCAGCAGAAGGTGCTAGACTCCCTTACTTTTCAACTGCAGGAAAGGATGGGCTTCACACAGATTCTTTTTCCTTATCATAGCAGGGACGATATCGAGATTACTGGAAGCACCGTAGATAATTTTGCGAGCCTTCCATCAAGGATAGAGTTTGGAAAAGAACTTTATATGATCTTGTTTTCAGGAAAAAACGTACAGCCAGGTGCAGTTAAATTCGGAAAGGCAATTTTCCATACGGGTTCTCGCAACGATTACATGCCTGAGGTATTTTCAACGGAGGCTGGTAGTTTGAAAGTGTTCAGTCCTCATCTGGAAAAAGCATGGCCTGATTACCAACACAAATCATCGCATAAAGGCGATGACTGGTTTTCATTTGAGAAAGCCACTCAGCTTCCAAGCCTGTACACATTGTCAGAAACAGAAGATACCCCGAATTTGAAAAAGAAGCATTTAGTGAATATCATGCAGCTTTCAAGTCTCGGGGAGGTCCATAAAATCATAACCTGAAATGAAAAAACGGCAGTTTGAACTGCCGTTACCTGCTTTTCTTACTCAACTTGTGGGCCTAGTAGAGGTGGACTACCACCATCCTCTTCTAACCGATACTTTTACATAAAGGGGCTTTGAATGAGGAGTTTACCATGTCTAGTCGATGTCCATTTCTTCATCGATAATGCACTTTTCCAACAGATATTCAAACATGATATCGGCCAGTTCCTCGATCTCACTCTCCGCTGGGACGAAACCTCGTCTTACCAGCTCATTGTAAAAGAATTCAGCTATCTCCTCAGTATCAATGACCACTTCGATTTCTTTCACAATCTCACCCCTTTTTAAAAGGTTTATGTACTTCTTTTTAGATATATGTCTTACTCACTATAATAATCCATCTCATATTGGTTTTACCAGAATTGTTTGAAAAAAAGCATATTTATTTTCTAGTAATCATAGGTTTAAGTATGTTGGACAAGCAGGAAAAAACAAAGGGGGAAATATGATGAGAGAGTATATGTCACGTTTGGAAAAGCTAGGAGAAGAAGAAGTACTTTTGCCATTCCTGGATAGAATAAGCGAAAGCCTTGTTATAGTAGCTGTTATAGTAGGATTGCCATTTTTCTTTGTATTACTTCTACAATTCTCCTTTTTACTTTTCTAATTGGCTATGTTTTTTGTTTTCCATATATTTTTTTAGATTCTTGACAACTAGGTTCATCACTTCTCTGTATTCCTGGTCTCCAAAGATATCATAAAGAACCTTATAATCATTGTACACATCCAATAAACCGTCAATGATACGCTGATATTCCTGGTTAAACTCTTCTTTTTTAAAATGTTTGTTTGAACCTGTCATGGGATTATACAACTCCAAGCTCGTATTTTCTTTGTTGAACATATAGGATAATCCAAGTTTATGAATAAGGATTTCTGCATGATCATGATGGACAACCATAGTCAATTCCTCTTCGCCAGCTTCCAGCCATTCCCCATCAGACAGCCTCGTAAGTTCATAAATGATATCCTCCCAGGAATCCTCTTTATAACGCCAAATTTCTGTGCGGAATCCTACAATTTTGAATATTTCTTTTCCATAGCCTGTAACCTGGACGATATCACCAATAAAATAGAGATACTTGATGTCCAAACGCTCAGTCACCAGGACCTTCCCTTCATACTCGGACACAAATGCCAACGTCTCCTCCTGGTAAAGACCTTCGCTCGAATTTACCTCATATACATAAACCTCATCGATTTGCTTGACATCTGTCACCTTACCAACAGTTCCATATATGGTGATTACAACAATGTCACCCATTTTATATTTCGGTTTATTCGGTTTCTTTTTCTTCCCCATATAATCTATCTCCTAACTTATCCCTATGGCTTTGATAGTAATGTATTATATGCAGGAAGAAGGAAAAGCGCTAAAGGGGAAAAATTTTTTGGAATATGGATGAAGTAAAAAAAACACGTCCGCAACTCCAGCGAACGTGTTTTTTCACTTATCTATACATCTTCCTTATATAGCTCCCACGCTTCATCGAAGGTGGACATACTAGTCAGGTACTGCCCGTTCATTTCGAGATAGCTGCTGATTTCGTGGTAATCGGCAGAATTCTTCGGGAAGCTGTGATCATCGTAGGCATGGTTGGCAAAGATGCTGATGGCATCTCGCTTCAATGCATGGCGGTATTTCAACAGATAATGATAAAAAGACTTTCTCATACAAATACACTCACCCAGTTTTTCCTCTCATTCTACAGGAAAAACCGGTTGTTGTTAAGACTATTGCATTTAACTGCTGAAATCGAAGTAGTTTCTTTTGAGAAGCCTTGGTTTATTCATCAACGCAGCATAGGAAAGTTCGTTCTCCAGATCTTTAGTACTTATTAGGAAAAGCTGATCTTCTATTTTCTTTGTGATGTCATCTTCCTGGTATTCCATACCGCACGCCAGACAGCTTCGAGAAGGAGCTTCGGTTATTGTAATCGCTCTTGAACCATCGGGCAATTCCCAATACACGGTGTTTTTGTTTTCTACGGCTTCGTCAGCATCACACCATTTACATATCAAGTAAATCCCTCCTAATTGCCCTCACTGGTATTATCCACTTCTGTATACTTCTGCTGCTGTGCCTGGAATTTCTTTTCCTTCAATTCGTCCCGTTTGCCCCGTTTATCCTTTAATGTCGTATGGGCAGGGTCCGTTTCATAGTTCTTTCGGCGATTCAGCCTGTTCAAACCCTCTGGTACAAGGTTGAACTGGGAATCGTTCATCAGGCCAGCAATACCGATATTGGATCGTTTTTCTTCCATTTTCGGGTATATTCCTGCAAAATAATCCTCCGCTCGACCAGGAACATAATTTTCCGGTTCCGGATAGGTGGTAATCACACCTTCGAAATTACGTAATACCACTTTATCGGCACTTTGGGAGATGATATAGTTCGGCTGCACAGCAATTTTTCCACCACCGCCTGGAGCATCCACAACAAAGGTAGGAACGGCATACCCTGAAGTGTGCCCTCTGAGACCCTCAATTATTTCGAGCCCCTTTGATACAGGCGCACGGAAGTGACCGATGCCTTCGGAAAGGTCGCACTGATAGATGTAGTATGGTCTAACTCTAATTTTCACAAGGTCATGCATCAGCTTTTTCATGATTGGGACACTGTCATTGATACCAGCTAAAATAACTGCCTGATTGCCCACAGGGACGCCTGCGTTCACCAGCATTTCACATGCGAGCTTGGATTCTTCTGTTATTTCAATGGAGGTGTTAAAATGCGTATTCAACCAGACTGGATGGTATTTTTTCAGGATATTGCACAAATTTTCCGTTATTCTTTGAGGGAAAACAACAGGTGCCCTTGTACCGATCCTGATTATTTCCAAGTGCGGAATTGCACGTAGATTTTTTAGGATGTATTCAAGTATCTGGTCATTGATAAGAAGTCCGTCTCCACCGGAAATGAGACAGTCGCGGATTTGTTCATTTGATGCGATATAGGCAATGGCTGCATCCAGCTGCTTCTTTGGTACCCCCATGCCAATTTGTCCGGAAAACCTGCGTCTTGTGCAGTAGCGGCAATACATGGAGCATTGGTTGGTTACGAGAAACAAAACCCTGTCCGGGTAGCGGTGTGTCAGCCCGGGTACCGGTGAATCCTCGTCTTCATGCAAAGGGTCCTCCAGATCATATTTCGTTTTATAGATCTCTTTGCCTATTGGTACAGACTGCATCCTGATTGGGCATCTTGGATCATCCGGATTCATTAATGATGCATAATACGGAGTTATATTTAAAGGAATAGTTTTGGTGGATATTTTCACACCCTCTTCTTCCTCTGGAGTTAAACTAATGACTTTTTTCAAATCCTCCAATGTCCGGATGGTATTGGTCAACTGCCAAATCCAATCGTTCCACTGCTCATCGGTCACATCTTTCCACAGCTCTATATCTTTCCAGTGGCGGTCGGGTTTATATAAGTCCATTCTCATTCTCTATCTCCTCCCTTTCCTTAACTATTGCAATAACCGTGCCAACTAAGGAAGTTGCCTAGTTAATACTTATATATGTCAAGGGCGGGGAAACTGTTATTAACCTTGTTGGGTATTTTGATCAATTGTTGCCGGTTTTTCGGCACCATGACATTACTGAGACTTGCTTTCTATCAATCTTGTCATTTTGTATTGTAAGGTTTGTCTAGGAATCTGCAAAAGCTTTGCTGCTTTCTGAACATTGCCTTTCGTTTGACTAAGGGCTTTCTGAATACATGATTTTTCCGTTTCATCCAGCACCTGTCTTAAAGACTTACTTTCATGCGGTATAGACTGTATATCCTCTGTTTGAAACTTGCTTGGAAGATCCTTTTCTGTAATGAGGTCTTCCTGTGACTTTACGAGCACATATTCCATTGTATTTTTCAATTCTCTTACATTCCCCGGCCAAGAGTAGGATTGTAAGATCCCTACAACCGATTCGGCAAGCTTTTTCTTTCCGTTGGAATGTTTCAAAGCTGAATTCGTGAGAAAGTAGTTTGCAAGAATAGGTATATCCCCGGTTCTTTCCTTCAATCTAGGGATTGTAATTGAGCAAGTACTCAGGCGATAGTAAAGGTCTTCTCTCAGTTTACTCTCTTTTACACATTTTTCGGGGTTTTCATTGAGGGCCGTTATGATTCGTACATCCACTTTATGTGCCGTCACACCACCCACTCTGCGTATGGTTCCATCCTCTAAGACACGCAATAGCTTTGTTTGAAGCTCTAATGGCATCGAGTTCAATTCATCTAAAAATAACGTACCCCCATGTGCAAGCTCCAATAGACCCGCCTTTTCCACAGCTCCTGTATAGCTGCCCTTGGCTGTTCCGAATAACAGGCTTTCAAGCAGGGTTTCCGGAATGGCTCCACAGTTCTGAACAATAAAAGGAGCGTTTCTTCGCAAGGATTCCGCATGTATTCCCTGAGCCAGTATCTCCTTGCCTGTCCCTGTTTTGCCATATATGATAACCGGAAGGTCAGATGCTGCAAAGAGAGAGGCTTCCGCAATAATCTGCCTGCAAAATGAATCCACGGTAATGAAATCTTTTAGAGTAAATTGAACCTCTGGTGATTGTTTTGGAAGTGTATGCTCTTTTTTGTACATTTTTGTTTGTAGCTCGACAAGCTGATTGGAAAGCATTTTTATCTTTCCATAATTTTTAGCGATTTCAACAGCCCCCAACACTTCCCCTTCTACTACAAGTGGGACGGTTGTGTTGATTGTTTCGATCATGACTCCTTTTTTGTTTTCATATCGCTGATTTTGGTGATAGATGGCTTTTTTCGTTTTCAGGACTTTTAAAAGCGTGCTGGTTTGGTCTGTCAAGGAAGGGAAAACGTGCAGAATATGCTTTCCCATCACTTCTTCCCAAGTCAATCCATCATGATCGGAAGCAACCCGGTTATAGTATATGGTGATTCCATTCTGATCTACTGCATGGATTGCTTCATCTATTCCATTTAATATCCGCTCAAGCATTTCCTTGGATAATAGACTGGATTCCCTCAAATCGTTCACCTGCCTAATTTCCAGCACTTGATGCCGATTTTTCGGCAGAAAGGGTAGATAAATCTTTACTCCATACATTCATATCTTCAATTTTGTCGTAAATATAACAATTATTTTTCAATCTTCCTTGATAGGAATAGCCTGACTTATGCAAAACTGCATTCATTCCAAACGACAAAGCTCTTGCGATAGAATAGCTACAGAAAATTCGTTTGGAAACCAGTTCATTTTCTAATGCTTGAATGATGTCGTACATATACCCGCCTTTCCGATGGGAAGGAAGGGTGGCGCAGTCTGTAATTTCGGCATTTCGATATTCCATATTAATCCCAGCTGAAGCCGCAGCGATAATTTGTCCATCCGTCTCTAAACAATAAAAGATAGAGTTTTCTTCCATTTGCTCTTTTACATAATCCGGATCATCGATTGGGACTGGGTAGATTGGAAAAACACTCGCATAAAAGGTTGCAAGCCTATTTGCATCTAGTGATGTCGCTTTTCTGATTGAAGATGTGAATATCCCATTGTTCTCAAAATTCTGATCTTTTTTCCATACATCCTCTAGCTGGTGATCTTCCTCTACCCACTTTGTACTGGTGAATCTTTTCTGATCATGATATTTGCATAGAAAATATGCGTTGCCTCCCAGAAAATATCCAGGTATGCTTGCTTCAAGCAAGTACCCTTGTCCTAGAAATGAGGCAACACTTTCCGTTCTGCATTTTACAATCGTTTTGTGAACATATTGTTCTTTCTGCAGATCTCTTATGGTAGAGAAAATAAGTTTGAGGTTACCCCGGTAATCCTCAATTTTCAACCGTTCGTTCGTAAAATCTTTATATCCCTTCAGGTAGAACTGTTCATTTTGCACGATGACATATTCCCCTATTAATTTTCCCATGACAACACCCCCTACATAAAGTGTTCTATATTGAAAGAGAAAATCCCCTTCTCTTCTATACTTTTATTTTTATGGAGTTGTTTTTCTTCATCAGTAAGAAAACTTTTGTTGCGAATTCCTGAGCGTCTAATAAAGAATGTGGATTCTATTTCCACCTCCGCATCTGAAAAGACAGTATCCCAATCTTCCTCAAGCCCTGAAAACTGTTTTAGGTTGGAACGGTAATAATCTTCCCCGAATCCAAAAATGTCTGCTTGAAATTCTTTCTGCATCTTAACGATTGTAGCTTTAATGTACATACATAAATTACGATAGTCATGAAAGTGACCAAAGGATTCCTCACCGCCTTTTGTAGGTTAGTATTTTCATTTTTCAAGGGGATAGGTAACCATTGGAAAATTAAAGAAAGAACATCTGCATTATTTCTCGCCAAAAAAGAAACCGTCCTGCTTCATGCAGGCACGGTTCCCCTTGCAATACTATTTAGCCTTTTCACACCAGTCCATCAGCGTCAAGGCGATAATTTCTGCACAATCCAGCATGTTTTCAATGGAGATATATTCGTTGGGGTGATGGGCGACCTCTGTGCTGCCCGGCCCGAAGACGACGGTAGGAATCTTTCCGATACTTGTGAAAAGCCCTCCATCCGTTCCCCAGGGGGAGGCCTCTAAAATCGCCTCTTTTTGTGTCACTTCTTTATAGTTCTTTTTGATAGTTTGAACAAAAGGATGTTCCTCTTCAATACCTCCGGGAATCCATCGTGCCCCATACCATTCCAGGTCCACCGGATGCTCCGCAAACCAACTGTCGGTTTCCTTTAATCTTGATAACACTTGTTTCATTTCTTCTTGCACCTCATCGATGGTCTCTTCAGGTCCCACTCCTATTCTTCCTTCGAGCGTCACCAGATCAGGTACAGAAGATGGCCAGTTACCGCCTTCGATTTTCCCTAAATTAATAGGAAGAGGAATCGGGATTTTGGCATAGAGTGGATCCTTTACACGTTTGTTTCTGTCTTCCTCTAATATTCTTAATCTATCTATCACAGATATTGATTTTTCAATGGCACTTACACCTTCATACCTTGTACCCCCATGTGCCGATTTCCCCTTGACTTTCAGACGGAACCACATGGAGCCTTGCTGCTTGGGGAAAATTTTCATATTGGTGGGCTCAGGTATCAAGACAGCATCTGCTTTATACCCACGTAGTATAGCAGCAAGGGTTCCCGCTCCACCGCTTTCTTCCTCAATCACACTCTGGAAAACGACATCACCCTTCAGCTGTACCCCTGTAGCTTGAAGGGCCTCCAAGGCAATCAGCATTGCCACGTTTCCGCCCTTCATATCCGTAGTGCCCCGGCCATAGACCTTACCGTTCTCTATTTTCCCTTCAAAAGGGTCACAGTCCCACTGTATCCTTTCTCCTTCAGGTACAACGTCAATGTGGCCATTTAATATGAGGGAACGTCCTCCCCCCACTCCCTTCCAGCGTGCAACGACATTAGGAGAATCGAAAAAGTTCTCTCTAGTTGATACAAAATTCTCATTTCCCTTCAGTACTTTGCTCTCAGGTTCCCAAATATCAATCTCGAGACCGAGCTCTCTGCAAACTTCGATGACAATTGCCTGTGCAGAGCTTTCTTTCCCCGAGACACTCTTTTCCTGAACAAGACGTTGTAGCAATGTAACTGCTTTCCCCCTATTTTTTCGGACCCATTGACGAATCTCACTCGCTTTCTTTTCCACTCTCTCATCCCCTTCCAACACTACCAGCATTCAGCTACAAATCTACTCTTCAGTCATATTTAAAGTCAGAAGACAAAGTGAATGTTGCTGCAGTTTTCCCTTTCACCATTTCAAGCGTTGCGCCGGGCATCAATTCCTTTAAAACAAGTCCAGTGGGATACACTTCCAACACTGCAAGCTCCGTAATAATCATATGGACACATGTAGGAGTGGTAATGGGAAGTGTACAGATTGGCAGTATTTTAGGTCTTCCGTTTCGATCGCAATGATTCATCAGGACAATCACTTTTTTCGCTTTTTGCGACAATTCCATGGCACCACCCATACCCGGTACTCGTTTACCGGGTACAATCCAGTTTGCCAGATCGCCAGATTCACTGACTTGAAGGGAACCAAGAATGGTAACATCCAATTTCCCTCTTCTGATCATCCCGAAAGCAATTGTACTATCCGAATAAGAGGCGCCACTTTGGATGGTTACCGGGTATCCTGCAGCGTTGCACAAATTTTCATCTTCATTACCGGCTTCAGGAGTCGGTCCCATTCCGAGCACTCCATTTTCGGCATGGAACATGACATGAATATCAGGTGGAAGGTGATTTGGTACAAGAGAGGGGATACCGATTCCCAAATTTACAACCATGCCATTTTCTATTTCCTGTGCTGCCCTTTTGGCAATCAAGTTCCGTATGCTGGATCCCACACCCATGTCCAATTCACTCCTTTACTTTGAATCATGTGATCTACATAAACTCCTGGTGTGATGATTTCCTCAGGATCCAGTGTACCGAGAGGAACGAACTCATCCACCTCCACGATGGTTATGTCCCCAGCCATTGCCACAAGGGGATTTGTATTCCTTGCACTTTTATCAAAAATCAAATTGCCATATGGATCCGCTTTTTTTGCATAGACAATGGAAATATCCGCTGTCAGTGAAGACTCGATGATGTAGTTACGCTCCTCCACCTTGGCAAACTGCTTGTTTTTGGTGACCACGTCGCTGTCGATTCCCACATCTACCAGAATGCCTCCTAGCCCCACACCACCAGCCCGGATTCTTTCGACCAATGTTCCTTGAGGATTGAATTCCACATCAAGTCTACCCTCTGTCATTTGCTGTCCTGCAATCGGATTGGAGCCAATATGGGAGGCAATCAGCTTGTTCGCCATCCCTTTGCATACAACCTTTCCTATTCCAATCGTCGGGAAGCCTGCATCATTCCCTATTAGACTGAGGTCTCTCACACCTGATTCAATCAGCAGATCCACTAAAGTCGGTGGAGTACCAACTCCCCCAAATCCGCCAAACATGATGGTGCTGCCGCTTTTAAATAATTGGAGGATTTCAGCATAGTCCTTCATTTTCCCAAATGTATTTTCTATTTTTTCCACCCATCCGCCACTCCTTATAGTTCTTCGTTTATTTCTTTCAGTGTTATTTCTAGGATGGAAACCAGTTCTTCTATTTCATTTTTTGTCACCGAAAGTGGAGGGGCTATGATGATTGCATCTCCTCCGATCCCTTCCGTACCCGCTGAAGCAGGATAAATGAGAAGCCCGTTTTTCAGTGCCTTATCAACCAATTTGATGGTAACGGCCTTTTCCTGAGAAAAAGGATACTTGGTGGTGTGGTCCGCCACGATTTCCAGACCCAACAATAATCCTTTTCCTCTTACATCGCCAATGAACGGATACTTTTTCTGCAAAACTTCAAGCTGTTGTTTCAGGTATATTCCCATTACTCTTGCATTCTCTACAAGCTCTTCCTTTTCTATATATTCCAAAACTGCCAAAGCTACTGCAGCAGATTGCGGGTTCGCGCTGTAGGTATGTCCGCTCATGATTATTTTGGATCCCTTCAGGATTGTCTCGATGATGGAATGGCTGACTAGTGTCGCCGCAATAGGAGAATAACCTGCACTCATCCCTTTCCCGATACAGATGATATCAGGTGTGACGCCCCAGTGTTCAATGGCAAACATTGTCCCTGTTCTTCCTATTCCTGTCATTACCTCATCCGCGATAAAAAGGATTTTGTATTTTTTACAGAGCTCTTCAATTATTTGATAATAGCCATCAGGCGGCGTTACTGCTCCTGCAGCCGCACCGATTATCGGTTCTGCCACAAAGGCGGCAATGTTCTCCGCCCCGATTTCCAGAATCGCTCTTTCCAGATCCTTTGCACAACTCAATCCACAATCTGGGTATTGGAGGTTGAAAGGACATCGATAGCAATAAGGAGGTTCCACAATAGGTGATTTATCCAGCAGTGTTTCAAATCGGCTTCTTCTGTCTGCATGTCCCGATAAGGAAAGTGCCCCAATGGTAATACCATGATAGCTTTTCCATCTTGAGATAATCTGGTTTTTCTCCGGCCTTCCACGTTCCTGCCAATATTGGATTGCCACCTTCATCGCCGTTTCGATTGATTCTGTCCCGCTATTAACAAAAAATGACCAGTTCACTTCTCCTGGAGCTAGCTTCATTAATTTTTCCGCCAGTTTTTCTGCAGGCTCACTGCTGAACTGGGAACGGTAGACAAATGATACCCTGCCTGCCTGCTCTGTCATTGCATCAATAACTGCTTGTACATGGTGACCGATACTTGCCGTCACAGCACCTGATGATCCGTCCAGATACTTCTTTCCGTTCACATCAAACAAATAGACACCCATTCCATGACTGATTATCGGATAATTTTTATCCAATAAAGGTTTGATCAAATAGGATTGATAATCCATAAACGATTACTCCTTTCCCTCATCTGCTGTAACCGTTTACCAAAAGGCTTTCGTAATTAGATTAAGCCTCCATATAACCCAAAATCATATGTCAGGTATAAAAAACCTTATTCTATCCTATGTACAGTGGAGCGAATTCTTTCATAGAAAAAAGAGGCTGTAACAAGGTCCATTTAAAATGACCTTGTTACAGTCTCCTATTCATTAGACACCCACCGGTTCCAATACTTTAAGATTGAAGAAGTATAAAAAAACATCCCTTGATAGCTTTCATCAAGGGATGATTTCCTACGCTCTCTGTTTTTTCAATTCTTAATGCTTACAGATGCAAGCGCCAACAATGATTAAAAGAATGAATAAAACAACAATCAAAACAAATGTATTTCCGCAGTCATGTGCAGGTGCAACATTCGTAGGGTACCCACAAGGTCCACAAGTGTAGTAACAGTAGTCGTGCATAATCATCACTCCTGTTTGATATTTACACTTCTACACTATGTAATAGGTGGCTGTCCTGTATGTGCATATGCCCATTTTCAAGGAAAATAACTAATCATTTATGAATTTTGAACGGCAGATCATTTCTTCTTTTCCATTTCATCTATAATGATAAGCATGTTTTTAAGTATGGATTCAATATGTGTATTTTCATCTGTCAGCTGTTCGATATTGGCACTTATCTCCTCAATACCTGCTGTTGCTTCTTCCATCAGGGCTGCAACTTCATTCGTATAGTTGTCCGTATTATTGGTCTTATCCTTTACTTGAAGGGCAAAATCATGAAACTCCTTGACGTTTTCCAATAAATTCTCCAAAGTATCCCCAATATGTACGAACATGGTGTTCACCCGATCGGTTGATTGAAGGTTCGTTTTCATTTTTGCGCTGTTGTACTGCAATTGCTGAAGGACTTCTTCTTTTGTGCTGTGGAGAGAGGAAAGGTTCTCGGTGATCTCCTTAGTTGTATCTCCTGTTAGACTCGCAAGCTTTCTGATTTCCTCGGCAACAACAGCAAACCCCCTTCCAGCTTCCCCTGCCCTGGCGGCTTCGATGGATGCATTCAATGCAAGCAGGTTAGTTTGTTCGGTGATGTTTTTGATATGTTGAGTCAGCTGATTCGTCTCATCGATTTTTTCAGTCAAGACTTGGAAGATTGAATCCACTTGCTTGACATCCTCGGAAAAACTACTCATATTTTCTTGCAAATCAAGAGCCATATCTTTCCCTTGAACGGCTGTTTTTTGCGAAGAGCCAGTATCGTCGTATAGACTACTAGACTGTTCAACAATATGATCCATCAAAGAAGACACACTGTTTGTCAGCTCCGCTATACCTGCAATCTGGTCCGTCTGTCTTTGGCTACCTACGGAGAGTTCATGAATCGTCAAGGAAATCTCCTTTTGTGATTGGATATTAACACTAAGTCTTTCATGAATTCGATCGACACTTTCCATCAATTTCATGGCATCATTACGGAACGCTTCCTGCTTTTGTTCCTTGATACGGCTTTCTGTTTTCATCGTTTCTACAATATTTTCAAACTGAGAGAAAAGCTTTCTACCAATGGTGATCTGAACATAGGTAACGACAAATAACAAAAAGAATAGCAGGATGATATTGCCGATCTGCCCCTCTGTCAAAAGATGCCCGTTCAGAAACGACCATAAAGAATAACCGAACAATATCATGCTGCAAATCCCGCCTATGATAAAAACAATACGATCAAAGTAAACGGTTGCAATGATCAATACAAAAAAGGGCAGTACAAAACCCGATAAAGAGGCACCGCGGTTTATAAGGATGAGAAAAAACACCATAAAGGTAACAACAACTGCAAAATAAGGCACTATTTTATGAAAGCTGCTCTTCCATTTTGTTATAAAGAAAAGGGTTATTCCCAATATCAGCGCAGCTAAGATTGAAAATGTGATCACCGGTGAAGCCGGGTAGATGACATTTACGATAAAACCTGCCGTGTACGAAAACATCACAATGAAAAACATCAGCTTGTTTTTGTTTACTAAATCTTGAAACTTCAACTCTTTGATACTTAAAACAGACATTTCATTTCCCCCACTCAATCAGCCAATATATTTTTCTGTAAGCTAACTAGAAGAATTCTCCACGCACGTTTATAAATCCTGCAAGATAAGGGGAAAATTGTTGAATTATGACATACAAGAGTTGACTACCCATCTCTGCTCCTGAAAAAAAAGGAATGGAACTCTATAAGTCCCATCCCAAGATGATGCTATTTTTGATTTCCAAAAAGATGCAGGTATTTTCCGTAGCCTTGATCTTCAAGCTCACTTACCGGAACAAAGCGCAAAGCTGCAGAATTGATGCAATAGCGCAGTCCACCCAAATCTTTAGGTCCATCTTCGAATACATGCCCCAAATGGGAATCAGAATTTTTACTTCTCACTTCTGTACGGACCATATTGTGTGTCACATCCATCTCCTCATTGATGATATGGGATTCAATCGGCCTTGTGAAGCTTGGCCATCCGCATCCGGCATCATACTTATCCAATGAGCTGAACAGTGCTTCTCCGGATATGATATCCACATAAATCCCTTCCTCTGTGTGATTCCAGAATTCATTTCTGAACGGTGGCTCTGTCCCATTATTCTGGGTTACCTCATATTGCATGGGAGTTAGCTTGCTTCTGATATCATCGTCAAGCTTTTTCCAGTTTTCCTTGATGAATTTCGCTCTGCCTGAACCGGTATGATACATTTTGTATCGAAATGGATTTTTCTTATAGTAGTCCTGATGATATTCTTCGGCAGGATAGAAAGTCGCTGCCGGAAGTATCTCCGTCACGATAGGCGCTGAAAATCTTCCGCTGTTCTGCAAATCCTCTTTTGACTTTTCGGCAGCAGCCTTTTGTTCTTCCGTATGATAGAAGATGGCCGTCCGGTAAGAGTCCCCTCTATCATTGAATTGTCCTGAAGAATCTGTTGGATCAATCTGAGTCCAGAATACCTCCAATAATTTTTCATAGGGGTATACAGATGGATTGAAGGTTATTTGAACGGCTTCATAGTGTCCTGTTGTTTCAGAACAAACTTCTTTATAGGTTGGGTTTTCTTTATGACCACCTGTATAGCCGCTGATTACCGCTTCAATTCCGTCCTGCTCGTCAAAGGGCTTGACCATACACCAGAAGCAGCCTCCAGCAAATGTCGCTTTTTCGTATCTATTCGTATTTTCCATACTTGTCCCACCTCTTTTAGTTATACTTAATTCGAATTATAGCAACTTACTCTTTCAATTCCTAATTAAAAGCACCCGTTCCAATAGGTTAGTGGGATATGGTAAAATGGAAGGATGAAATAATCCCTTCCATTCTTACCAGGAGGTTGCCATGAGCAAACAAATTGAAGTTTACATACTGTCCGGCTTTTTGGGGAGCGGCAAAACAACCCTTTTGACACAAATGCTGGAACAGGAACAAAAGAACGGTAGAAAAGTGGCAGTGGTAATGAACGAACTCGGAAAGGTATCCATCGACTCCGATGCCGTGCCTGAGAGTCTGCCGCTAGCCGAGCTGTTCGATGGATGCATCTGCTGCACCATCCAGGAAAAGCTCGAGTCCACCATGCAAGGTCTTTTGATGGATAAAGAACTGGATGCGGTCTATATCGAAACAACTGGGGCGGCCCATCCGATCGAAGTACTGGATACGGTCCTTTCCCCCATTTTTGCTGACCGGTTTTCATCTGCAAGAATCATTACTCTGCTTGATGTTCTCAGGTGGAAAGAAAGAGATGCGTTATCCATCCAGGTCAAACAGCTTATTCGTGAACAAGTGCGTCATGCCGACATGCTAATTCTGAACAAGACGGACCTGCTCAGCGAAGCAGAGGTATCTACCATTCTATTTGAAATCCAGTCCCTGAGTCCGTATGCGAAGACCATTCTGACCAGTTTTGCCAAAATTCCGGAGAACAGCTGGAGGCAGGTTAAGCAGATTGAAAAAGAAAGTCATCAGTCTGCACATGTCAATGAGAAGCTTCACTTAAAAACCTTTGTGCACCGCTTTACATCTTCCATCGACCTGGATCGATTTGAGGATTGGCTTCGAAGCCTGCCTGATTCCGTATACAGAATTAAAGGCTACCTGTCTTTTCAACACGCTTCCAGCACCTATCTTTTTCAATACTCCTATGGCACTCCTCTCTATTTGAAGGAGCCTGTCAAAGTACCGCTTAATTTTGTCATTATCGGGGAAAATCTTGATGTAGATTCAATAAAAGCACAATTAATGCAGCTGGAACAGACAAAAGAAAGCTAACCCAAGGATTCTTGGGTTAGCTTTTTTGGTTGCTTCCATTATTTACGATAATTGCATATTCTTTTTTGAGTTCACTAATTGTATAGGTAGCTAGAGTCTGTGGATCGAATGTGTAACCACCGTCCTTCAGCTTTTGTATGTAAAAGCTTCGCACATCATATACTGCTTGCTTTAATAACTTACCCATTCTTCTCACCACTCCTTTCACTTAGTGTAAATCATAAAAATCATGTTTTCCTCAATTGTGTAAGGATAGATAACACAAAATCTCCTTTTTTCAGAAAAGCATGTTAGCAATTCTTACAAAGATAAAGGAACGTATTGATTTTTTATAATATAATGGATGTAATGAGTGGAGAATAGGATGTGTGAACCCATGAAGCCGGAAGATTCTGCATCAATCAAAGAGAAAAAAGTCATTTCTATTGGTACTGTCCGTGAACTAACAGGATTATCCGAGAGGCAGATCCGATACTATGAAGAGCGTAAACTGATATTCCCTGCCAGATCAGGCTCTGGCATCAGGAAGTATTCTTTTTCCGATGTTGAACGGTTGATGGAAATCGCCAATCAGATGGAGGAAGGTGTCCAGACCCATGAAATTCGAAGGGAATGGAAAAAGAAAGAAAAGGCAAATGAAGATTGGAAGAAACAGATGCTGAAGGGGCAAATTCAGGCTCATTTCAAAAATAACAAGCAATAAATGAGGCTTTCATCATTGACGGTGGAAGTCTCTATTTTTATTTTCTACGCTTTCGCCCGAAAAACAGAATTTGCGCCCGATACTTTATGCTTTCCGCCCGAAAATTAAATTTCACGCCCGATAATGAGGCATTTCCGCCCGAATATCCTAATTTTTCGCCCGAATTGCAATTTCAGTTAATGAGCGATACTCACCAATTACAATTTTTTTAACCAAGGGCATTTAGGTTATGCTACCATTATCACATCAACTTTTTCGGGACGTGAACCTATGTTTGAACTATTATTGACGATGTTTGAAAGGCTGGGAATCATTGTAACAGTCGCTTTCCTCATGACACGGCTGCCTTTTTTCAGGCAATTAATCAATCGACAGGAGATTGACCGGAGACAACAGATTATCGCCATCCTCTTTTTCGGTTTTTTTGGTATCATTGGCACCTATACCGGACTCACATTCAGCACTGATACAAATCTATTCAATCGGTGGATCACAGAGTTGACTGAGTCGGAGGCAATTGCCAACTCAAGGGTGATCGGCATTGTCATGGCAGGTCTTTTAGGCGGCTATAAAGTTGGGATCGGGGCTGGCTTGATTGCAGGGATACACCGGATGAGTCTCGGTGGATTTACGGCATTCTCCTGTGGGTTCTCCTCCATAATCGCCGGGCTTTTAGCCGCATATATCAGAAGCAAATATAAAAGCAAACGGATAAGTGTCACCATCGCCCTTTTGACGGGTGCGCTAGCGGAGTCCATCCAGATGGGGATTATCCTCCTGACTGCTGCGCCTTTCGATCGGGCACTGGTCTTGGTGGAAAGTATCGGCATCCCCATGATTCTTGCAAATGGTATTGGCTCTGCCTTATTCTTTCTTATCATTTTATCTCTTATAAAAGAGGAGGAGAAAGCCGGTGCCGTCCAGGCCCAAAAGGCATTATCCCTTGCAGAGAACACACTGAGCCATTTGCGTAAAGGACTTTCAGTGCAATCAGCTGAAGAGACATGCAAGATTATCTACCGGGAAGTGGATGCAAGTGCTGTTTCCATAACCGACCAAAAACAGATCCTGGCACATATCGGGATTGGTAACGATCATCACCGGCCTCTTTCCCCCATCCAAACACATGTTACAAAACAAGTGCTGCAAAGCGGAGAGCTTTTGGTAGCGGGTAAAGACTCCATCCATTGCACGCATCCTGGTTGTCCCCTTGGAGCGGTAGTGATCGCACCATTAAAGAAAAGAGACAATACGGTCGGGACCTTGAAATTTTATTTTCCTGCTGAAAGAGATATCAATAATATCGTGATTCAATTGATTAAGGGTCTGAGCTCACTTATGAGTCACCAGTTGGAGATATCCGATGCGGAAAAAGCATCCAAATTAGCCAATGAAGCAGAAATTAAGGCGTTGCAGGCGCAGATCAGCCCTCATTTTCTATTTAATTCACTGAATATTATTGTATCCTTGATTCGTACTAATCCCATCAAAGCGAGAAAGCTTTTAGTATCACTTTCTCATTTTTTCCGGCAGAACCTCTCGGCAACGACTGTGAAATGGACGACCCTTCAGGAAGAGCTCAAGCATGTACAGGCTTATCTATCTGTGGAGGAAGCGAGATTTATTGATAAGTTGGATGTTGAATATGAGATTGATGAAGGTGTTCTGCATTATCTGATCCCTCCTCTCTCGCTTCAGCCGATTGTGGAAAACGCAGTGAAGCATGGGATAAGGGATATGGAACGAAATAGCAAGGTAGTCATCAGGATCAAAGAACATGACCATAGGATTGAAATACAGATCACAGACAACGGCAAAGGAATCCCTCCGGAGAGGATTGCGCTGCTAGGAGAAGAACTCGTGTCATCTGCGAGCGGCACAGGCTTTGGATTATATAATATTAATAAGCGCTTGATCATGATGTTTGGGAAGGAGTCGCAGCTCCATTTTAGAAGTGAGCCCAATAATGGGACCACAGTGCTATTTTTTATCGATAAACGCTTAAAGAAGGATGATTGGAATGAGTAGGAATATAAAAGCGATCATAGTTGACGATGAACGATATAGTCGAGAAGAATTGAAGCATCTACTTAACGAATTCCCTTTTGTTGAAGTGATCGGAGAAGCAGAGTCAGGGGAAAGTGCGTTGATCACCTGTATGCAGCAGCAGCCTGATGTTGTGTTCCTCGACATAGAAATGCCGAAAATGAATGGGTTGGAGGTCGCAAAAAATTTAAGAGAACTGAAACATATGCCTTTTATCGTCTTCGCAACAGCCTATCCCAATTTTGCCGTGGAAGCATTCCGCTATGAAGCAGTGGACTACCTCCTTAAACCCTTTGATGAGGAGCAGCTGGCTGACACCATGAAGCGACTACAGAGACTACTCTTCGAACCAGAAGAAGATTTACAAGTTGCTTCCTCCTCGAGGCTGGCTGTAGAACTTGAAAGTGAAATCCATTATATTGATCCACATGCCATTCTTTATATTAGCCGTGATGATAGGGTAAGCCGTATATATACCAAGGATCAGCAGTTTGAGTCCAAGCTTGCACTGAAAGATCTGGAAGAAAGGCTGAAATCATATCCGTTTTTCCGCATTCATAAAAGCTATCTCGTAAATCTATCCTATGTTCAAAAGCTGATTCCCTGGTTTAATGGTGCTTATTTGCTCGAGCTACTGAATAGCGATGAAAAACTATCTGTAAGCAGGAATTATGTAAAAGCACTCAGGAATAGGCTGGAGCTCTAACATTTTTATAATGAGACAGGAGAAGAGAATTGGCAACATGGCTATTTGCCTCTCTCTTTTTTGTATAATTTCCTGCAATTAGAAAAAAATAACGAAAAGGAGGTTGAGCCTGATTTATGACATCACCCTATTTATGTCCTAACTGTAAAACGAACAGATCCCGCTTTAACATAATTGAACAAGTGCCAAAATCGGTAAAGCTTGATCCACATTCAGGTGAAGTGCTGAATGAATTCTCCTCGGATACGCTGGATGCTTTCCACATTCCATACAAAGGACCTTCCTACAAAGTGCAATGTGCGACTTGCGGCCTGATAGAAGAAGAAAGATCATTTATTAAAAGGGCAGAATATCAAAAAGGGTAAAAGGCCGAGGCCTTCTACCCTTTTTTATTTTTGATTGTTTCGTCTATGTTCATCTACGTATCCCATAAATCCGATAATAGCATCCAATAATTCATTAGGCTCTTCAATCATGCTCATATGTCCGGATTTCTCCATCAATGTATGATGAATATGTGGGCCTTGCGCTGTAAAAGTTTTTTCAGCAGGGATGATTTTGTCCCCTTTACCAGCAACCAGCAGTATGGGACAGTTCGATTCCTTTAATACATGTTCTCTGTTCATTCTGTTTTTCATGGCTTCCAGGGCACCTTGTGCGCCGTTGACCCTCGTATTGAAACCAAGCTTTTTGACAAACTCCACTTCATTTGCCATCTCTTCCATATTTTCATCAGCGAAAAGCCTGCCGGAAAGTTCTTCAATAAAGCCTTTCATGCCCTCTTCGTTTATACGGTTAATTGCTTTCTCTCTTCCCTTTTTAGCATCTTCACTGTCCTCTGCACCGGTAGAATGAATAAGTCCAAAGGCTTCTACCATGTGTGGAAAGTTCTCTGCCAAAGCCAAGGTGACATAACCACCTAATGAATGACCGAGAATCGTAGCTTTTTCTATTTCCAGCTGCTTCAGAAGATGATCGATATCCTGGGCCATATCATCGATTGAGAACGGTTCCTCTGAAACTGCAGATTTCCCATGGCCCCGCAGGTCGATCGCAATGACCCTGTAATAGGAGGAAAGCTCTTCCATGATATATTTCCAATATGCATGGGTACCGCAAAAGCCGTGTAATAGAACAACAGGCTTTCCTACACCTTTATCTTCATAATATAAAGAAATATCCTTGTGGATGGTGCTTTCATATTCAGCCATGGTTTTTTGCTCCTTTTTTTATGAAATAGAGAAAAGGTTCCTATCTTTAATTTACCACATTTTTCTTCCCAGTAAACTATCTACACATTTTGTGATAAGAATAAATAATAGACAAGTGCACAAGTTATCCAGCATATCCTTTTACCGTCAGGACTTATCCGGAGGTGGAAAGATGCATTTTAGTTCCGATTCCTTTACTGAAGCAACAAGATATCAGCTCCTTGCCGATTATTATAAATATTCAGATCCCGCGAAACATATTTATTATTACCAAAAACATTATCATCATTTGTACAATTTGATTCATCAACAGGCAGTAAGGAATAATTCAGTGAACAACAATATCTCAAAGGTACGGGTGCTACACGGTGCTCCAAGAACCAAAATAGTGGATGTATATATTAATAAAGAGCTGATTTTAAGAGGGTTACGCTATAAAAATAGCAGTGAATACCTCGAGCTTCCAGCAGGCTCCTATCAGGTCGAGCTTACAATTACCGATAAACCCTCACAAATCTTGAGCTCGTCTATGCTCGAGATAGCACAAGGAACCTCGTATACACTTGCAGCCTTGAATTCCGATGGAAAAACGACCATTCTACCAGTAAGTGATGATGAAGAGGTTCCTCCAGGTGAAACAAAAGTCCGTTTTCTACATCTATCCCCCACTTCTCCTAATGTGGACATAGCCGTCAAAAAGGGAGATGTCATCTTTTCTGATCTGGAATTTCGGAGCGTGACAGACTATTTACCATTAACACCAATGACCGTGGATCTTGAGATACGCCTTGCTGGTACAAAGGAGGTAGTATTGCCGATTAACAGGGTAAATGTAAAGCCTGATTTGGCGTACACCATTGCAGTTGTCGGTCTGCCTGGTGAATCACCAAACTTGGACGCAATCTTTCTGGTTCCGTAAACAAAGAAATGCCCAGTCCGAGGACTGGGCATTCCATCATTTAAGGTATTAGCACCAAGCAGCACCAACGATAATCAAAAGAATGAATAATACTACGATTAACACGAAAGAACTGCCGTATCCACCAGGGTAACCTGCACCAGCAACTTGACCGTAACCGTAATTGCCGCAACCACACCAACTCATAGCTGTCACCTCCTCTACGTATCTTAATTAATCGTCAGCGGGGCATTAGAATCTTAATGCACCTGCACCTACAATCACCAATAAGATAAACAGAACAACAATCAATGCAAATCCTGTTCCATATCCAGGACCACCCATGCTGTACACCTCCCCCTCTTTCCTAATACATAATGTATTCATCTATAGTCCAAATGGAAAGGCTGATGCCCAGTTCCAAAAAAATTAGGTATTTTCCCCAATTTATAAAAAAGTGGATGTTCTATAAATCCTTCAACACAAAAAAGAAGACAGGAACATGACAACTGTTCCTATCTTCTACTTTAATTTTGAAATGATAAATTTAATCTTCAACCGGTACTAGCAGTTTAAATTCTATATCGTCCTTTTCCAGGTCAAATTTGGTGAATTCGACTTTTGCGTCACTGCGAAGCTCCAATTCCTGCAGCGATACATAGATGCTCTGTTCATCAGGTAAAATACTTACCCATGAAGGCAGGGGATAGTTGTCACCCACATACTTAAGAACCATGGAAACAGGTACTTGCAATCTTCCGATGGACATCGAATCCTGTTTTAGATTCACGTCCCCATTCTCTTGTACTTGAGGAATAAATGTCATTGTCAGAGGTATATCTCTTTCAAAAACAGTCATTTCTCCCCTCAGTTCCACCCTGTCCGTCAGTCTGACTTCATAATTCAATGGTCGCTTTGTTTCTTGTTCCAAGTAATATTCAACAAGCTTATTCAGATCTTCTTTATCAGATCGGATATTGAAGGATACCCGTTGTCTGTCATCCGCTTCTTCCTCGGATAATCGGAGCAGATTGGAATGTTTGGGAAGCAGTACAAGCACAATTGCCAAGCCTGCAATCAGAATATTGATTATTAGTAAGGAAAAAAATGCAACTCTCCAGTTCATCACTCTCTTCGTCATGATTTTCTCTTCTACTCCCTTTCTTGCAACAAGTTTTCTTCTAAAAGTACCTCTTCATTGTATTCAATCACTTGTTTGACTACCTCATTGCCTATTAACTGATACCCTTTTTCATTGGGATGAAACTGGTCATCGTCCAACAAGTTTTCATCCGTGTCATGAAAAAGCTCCTGGATTGGGACGAATGCAGTTTTTGGATGCTTCTCCAATACGGAAACAGTGGTTTCATTCCAATTGGTTACTACTTCATTCATTTCCGGAATTTCCTTGAAGAATTCGTAAAAAGGGTTAAAAAGTCCAACAACGTATATGGTGCTATTCGGATTGTTTTTTCTAACTTCTGATATGACAGTTTCCAGTCTTTCCGCATATTCCGCTTGTTCTTTATCGAACAACTCGAAATTCAAATCAAGGAAATTCTCCCTGATCACCTTCATCAGGTCATTCCCACCAACTGTCATAAAAATAACATCAGCACTCTGAAGGGCTTCCTGGACCTCGGGCTGCTTTAGTCTTTTCAATAGATGGTTGGTCCTGTTTCCTCTTACTCCAAGGTTCGTCATGGAAACTTCATCAATATAGGATTTACTCAAATAATGCTCTTTCACAAAAGGAGTAAATCCTCCTTTTTTCGTACTGTCTCCAACGCCTTGGGTCAATGAATCCCCAAAGAAAACCAACTGAAAAGAGCGATCAAAGAAGTCATCGGATACTTCTTCTTTTTCCTCTAAAGTAGTTTGCTTTTGTTTGTTCTCGGCTTGTTCTTCTTTATTGAAGAATAAACCTCCCTCGAATAATTCCTTTTCTTCCTGGCTTTCACGTCTTTCTTTAGCTTTTTCAAGCACAATGCTCGAAGAATTTTGTGCACTGCAACTAGACATACTAACAGTAGCGATTATGAAAAGGCCTAAAAGGCCAAAAATGGATAAACTTTTATTCATTACACATTCTCCTCATTAAGTGAACCTTCTTGCTGAGGTTTCCCACTTTATTGAAAGTAAGAAAACCCTATCCTCGATTCATGCACTTATGGGTTTAAAGCAGATAGGTATATTATCACAATTATATACCTTAATAGTGGATGCGGTATATTTTTTATACCATACTACCACTCTTTTTTCAAAAATACCTGCTCTTACACACGTTAATACTATATTAAATGAAAGGATGAAACAGATGGATAATAAAACGAATAAAAATTTGAAAGAAAAGGAAATCCTTGCATGTAATGAGGAGGTTTCGAAGGAATTATTTTCAAAAGAATTACATGTTATCGTGACGGATGGAGTAAGGGCAAGTATGGAACAGGGGGGAGAGAAAACTTAGAAGTTACTAAAAATGTCCGGCAAAACCAAAAGTTTTTGCCGGACATTTAATGTTATTGCTCTTGAAGAATTTTGACATGCTCCAATATTTCTTCAAATGGAACATCGAGCCCATCATAGCTCTTTACAATGGTTCCTTCCTGATCAATCAGGTATATGCTGGTACCATGAACAACCTCTCCACCATTTTTTGGCTTTGCAACTATCGTTTTAAAATTTTCCGGTCCGAACGTTTCAATTTCTTCCTGGGAATAGCCGGTCAAAAAATTCCACTTTGTATAATCCGCTTCAAATTTATTTCCAAATTCCGTCAACTTTTCAGGAGTGTCCACTTCAGGATCTACGGAAAAAGACAGGAAATGAACGTTCAGTCCTTCTTCCTCAGACATTCGCTGTAATTTGGCAAGATTAGCTGTTATCGGTGAACATACTGTCGTACAGCTTGTGAAAATTAAAGAGGCAACAGTTATATCCCCCTTCATATCCTTCAGGCCAAAAGTATTGCCCTCTTGGTTTGTGTAGGAGAAGTCCCCCAATTCCCAGTCTGTTGCATCCGGAATGCCTTCCTTTTCAGGCGTGCCGCATGCTGCCAATAGTAAAGTCATAACAAGAAATATACTTAAAAATTTTATTCTCTTCCTCAAACAACTCACCTTTTTCATGAATACTTTTTCTATGTCAAATATTATCACTAAATGGCAGCTGTTAAAAGAAGCTTGCACTCAAGTTCATAAAATCAACATATTTCTCTTATAAATGCTCTTTTAGAGTTTGCGGGTACTTTTAGGGGCAACCATGTAAAAAAAGTATCCAGGTTAAACACCCTGTTGATTTCCGTTCCAGGCGTTCGCTTTCCGCGGGCGGCCTCGGGAGCCTCCTCGACGCTACGCGTCTGCGGGGTCTCCCTTGACACGCTGCTCCCGCAGGAGTCTCACACCTTGCACTCCAATCAACAGGGGAGATTAAATAAAATATTGCGCTCTAATAAGAGCCAAGATACATCGACTTTTAGAAAAAATTTTATTTATATCATATTCTTATTGATTTTTGAGAGCTCTGTTATAAGAATTTGTTGCTTTTAGCAGTTAATGATTAGCCTGCATAATTAGTTTGTATGTATATCTAAAAGCAACAAAGTCTCCGAAAAAAGCTTTTATGTATACTAGCTGTTGATTGGAGCAATAGGCGAAGACTCCTGCGGGAGGAAGCGTTTAGTGGAGACCCCGCAGGCGAAGCCGAGGAGGCTCCACAAACGCCCCGCGGAAAGCGCAGCCTAGTGCGGAAATCAACAGCGGTGGTTAACAGTGCCATAAAAAAAGGTCAACCGCTGGGGTTAACCTTTTCTTTTTCGATTTTTGGCTTTTAATAGTTGTGCCATGCGATCTTCGTTGTTGGTGGTGGGACTGCTTTTTTCAGTTGCTGGACGTTGCTCTGTATTAGGTTTCTTTGTTGGTTCACTGGAAACAGGGTTCTCTTTTCTGATTTCATGGGTGTTCAGGATTGGCTTTGGTTTTGTCTTTTTGGGTTCTTTCACTTTTATGGAAGGCAGTTTCTTTTCTTTCATTTCAGCAGGTTTCTTCTTAAGAATAAGGTTGCTTTTCAGATAATAGAAAGGTGACAGTCCGAACCGTCTGATAAAGATCTCCAACAGGAGAAGAAAAAAAGCAAGGATGATGAATGGGCTCCATACAGACTGACTTTGATAAAGGTTCTTGTGCCAAGGTCTGAATGCTTCGGTTGGTTTCTCCAGTATCTTTCCGTTATTGATGGAAGTCAGATTTTTAATCAGCTCCTGATTGACAGGCTTTTGTTCAAATTCTGTGGAATATGGAACAACCATGCCAGAGGAGTAAGTGTTCACCGTCTCTCCTTGTTCCTCCTGGCTGATATTCAAGAAATAGATTTCCGGCAGGGCAGGAAATTCCAGTTCATACTGCCCTGGTCCTATCAACCTACTTTTTGCTTTCTCAATTATTTCACCCTTGTTGTTCGAAACACTGATAGTAAGGGGAAGGAGTTTATTTTCGGCAGCCTCCACTTTTACGGTGGCTTTCCCCCCCTCCACACTTGTCTGAATGTCGTAATTTCCTTTTTCATAGGAAGGCAGGGTCCACGTGACGATCTCATTCCAGAAGCCGGTCCATTCGCTCCAGATCGGAAAACCTCCGCTCCAGGCACCCGTTACATCGGAGGTCCATGCAACCGTTCTTCCCAAGCCGTAGTTCATCCTTGCAAGAATAGGATCTTCTTTTTCACTACTGATGATCTGATCAGCCCTCGTCTTTAAGGTAGTTGCAATGTAGCTGTTTATCGGCGGGGTTCCCCCAGAAAAACGATTGGACCAATCATAGCCGGATGTAACAAACGGAACATGCGGGTTATCTTCTATATAAGTTTTCGTCGTCAAAGCTGTCTCACGCGACAGGATACTCGGTACAGAGCTCGCCTCATATACCTCATAGAATCTCCCGCTGCCATACCCTGCAAGCTCCTCGAGGAGGCTAATGTCTGCATCTCCGCCGATGGCAACAGTGGATAACGTTACATTATTCTCCAGTCCCTCCCCGATCAGCTCTTCATACGCACCATCCGGAGATTGTCCATCTGTAAGCAGAATAATGTGCTTCCTTTTAAGATCTAGATTGTTCAGTTGTTCATAGGCCAGGCTTAAAGAAGGATAAATATCTGTACCACCGCCAAGTGCAGTGGAACGAATGGTTTCAATCACATCTTTTTTGTCCGAAATTGGAGCTGTTTCTACCACAGACCAAGGTTCTGTATCAAATGCAATAAATCCAAAGGTGTCGTCTTCCCTTAATAGCTCTACAGACCTGGCAGCCGCTTCTTTTGCCAGCTCGAATTTTTCCCCCATCATACTGCCTGAACGGTCAAGCACGATAACCAGGCCAAGTGATGGTATTTCCTTTTTACCTTTGACATCCATGTCTACAGGTAGTATCTTCTCGATTGGTGTCTGGAAATACCCTCCCAATCCGTAAGATTCATCTCCACCTGTCATGATGAATCCCACACCGAAATCTCTTACTGCCGTCTCCATCAGCTTCATCTGAGTTTCACTTAAATGATGGCCAGATATATTATGGAAAAGGATGCTTTCATATGCCAGAAATCCTGCTAGATTGGTAGGTAAAAGTTCCGGTTGAATCCGGTCCACTCTCCAGCCACTGGAAGTCAGAGCCTGATAAACATTCTCTCCTTGTCCTCCCTGATCGACCAACAGCACTTTCGGTTGCCCGTTGACAGTTGTGATGGAATGGGAAAGATTGTTCTCCACAATTTTATCCTCGATAGGAATAATTTCCGCTTTAAAGGAATAAAGTCCAGGCTCTTTTAAAGGAGCTTGATAGGAATAGTAATTCATCCCTTTGGCTACCACTATCTCTTCTTGAATGATCATTTCATTGTTCTGTGATATCTGCAGTGTTGCAGTCGTATCAAAATTGGAATCGAGCGACACCTGAAAAGGTACCGCCTCCCCCTCAAAACCATTTTGAGGAGTAGTAAAGGATTGGATGGAAACATCAAGGACATTTGGCGGCTGAAAGGCCCTGACATCAAATTCGATATTTTTTGATGAGAGTAGCTCCGCCTGTCTGAGACTGTCTCCATTCGTTTCCACACCATCGGTCAATAGGACGATTCTACCCTTGGAATCTTTCGGAAGGTAACTTGAAGCAAGCTTGATACCCTCCTCCAGATTGGTGAAATTCGTTTCCTCATTGACGGAAACGGTGCTCACTTCATCTTTGTCACCAGTAAATGAGCGCTCCAGCCTTGCTTTATCAGCTACAGTTATGATGGCGTAGGAATCTTCATCCCCTTTCTCCTCAATGGAACGGTTCAAAAAGTCCAACATTTCCCCTTCCAACCGTTTGACACTTTCTGATTGATCCAGGACAAATACCGTATGTACCCCTTTTACCGGATAAAGTAAGGACGGAATGACCAAACCAAGGATAATAAGAAAATAGATAAGGCTCCTAAGGCTGAAAATCACATAATCCTTGCTCCTTTTCTGTTTCTTTTTCCGCCAGAATCGCACCAGACTGATGATGACAGGTATCAGGAATAAAAGCATGAGAGGATGTTCAATTTGTAACTGCACGTCTATATACCTCCCATTCCACTAGCAATACAAGCAAGCCCAATATCAGGAATATAAAGGATATATCCTTTTTTGATGTGCCTTCGTCCACCCCGGCAGCCTTTGATGAAGAAAGGGAAAAGCTTTCCTCTGTTACAATCGATTTCTCTTCATCGTCCAGCATGACTGTGAGTAGTTTTTCTGTTGTATTACTGCTCTTTACTTCTTTGAACGTATACAGCCCAGGTTGAACCGGAAGGTGCAGGTTCTGATCAAAGTCCTCGTATTGAACGACTGTTTCCCCTGTATCATTGACTATTTCCACTGAAGTTGTATCGGATGCAGGGATATATTCAAGCCAATCGCCAGGCGAGTAATAGCCCATAAGTTCCTGTCCCGCTGTCAGATGCTCGATTGCATGATATAAAAACAAAGGAAACCCGGGGTGCAATGGCCAGTCGCTTGCATCCAATTCGAACGTCTGAATAATAATCGGATATCCATCATACATTCCCTCAAGCAGTAATGGCATATTGCCCTTTTGTGCCAATACATTCAATCCTTCTATTTGGGAGCTAAAGGCAGACTGGACAAATACCTTATCAAATTCCACCATATTTAATAGAGGATGATTCTGATCAAAGCTTACTTCCCCTTCAAGCTCCTCCTTGCCCTCAGAAGAAGTTCCCATGGGAAGAAAAATGAATTTTGGTCCATCCGGCCACTCTTCCATTGGTAGTCCTTTAATAAAATGAACGCCTTCCTTATCTTTTGGAACTGGAGACTTGGAAGTAAGGTGAACAACTTGGGAGCTTGCAATTTCCAAAGCCTTTCTTGCAAATGGATGAACTGCCTCGTGAACAAAGATGGTAGACTTGTTTTGATCCAAAAGAAAGGCATACTGTTCATTATCCAAAACGTAATGCTTGTCGCCAATGATTTCAGCTCGGTAGATCTTTGCTTGTGATAAACTCTCCAAATATATCGTTTTCGTTTCATTTGGCTCCAATCGTTCTGTCACTTCCACAAGCTTTTCGTCTTCCCCGTACACATTCAAGATGACTTCTTTTTGTTCCTTGCTTTCATTTTTAATTGTTGCTACCCCAATGACCTTATCACCATTCTTACTGACGCCGAAGGTGAAAAGGGATAGGTTCGGATGCTCCTCACCAAAATTATGTGAGGCAAATCTGGTATTCTCATGAAAGGAAATGTCTGTCCCCTTTGAAAGATTATCTGAAAACACATGAATCTGTCCCTGCTCCTCCCCCATCAAACTCTTTGCCAATTCGATGGAATCGGTAAGGTTTGCTGTAGAAAAGGAAGGAGTTAAAGCTTCCAAATGTCTTCTTATTTCCCTTTTGGAGGTTGCCCTCTCCTCCATCACCAAAGGGGTATCGTTTGCCACAATAATCGTTACAGCCTGATCACTTAGCTCTTCCAAAGTACCCAGAGCTTTTTGTTTCGCTAGTTCAAACCTTGTACTCTCTTCATCTGCCAAAGCTGTCATGCTTGCGGATGTATCAAAAATAAATACGAAATGATCTCCTTCCATTCCCTTTTTCTCGAAATAGGGCTGAACGAGCGAGAAAATGAGGAATAGGAGCGCCAATAATTGCAAATATAATAGAATATGATGTTGAAGCTTCTTCCACCAAGCCTGTGCCTCGAATTCATTCATCCATTCCTGCCATAGAAGCACAGAAGGAATTGGTCTCTTTTCATACTGCTTTCTGAAGAAATACAAAAAGATGACAAAGAGCAGAAAAGCAGTGAGAAAAAAGTAAAGCGGTGCTGTAAATCCCATTTATATCACCTAATCCAACCTAATGAGGTCATTCTTTTAAAGAGAATATCTTCAACAGTTTCTTGTGTGCTGCATGTTATATAGGAAATGCCTCTTTCGAAACAGAAGCTTTCCAGAGCTTCCATCCTATTTTTCATTCTCTGCTTATACTGGTTTTTCGTATAATCAGATATCGTGACATTGACCTCCTGGTTTGTTTCACTGTCCACCAGCATATAATCGCCTTCAAGGCTAGGATCCAGCTCCTCCTGGTCCAGCACTTGTATGAGGTAGATCTGCTGTCTATTTGCCTGTATCAGCTTAAGGACGTGGAAGATGGTCTCCAGCGGCTCCATCAGGTCACTGATTACAATGGATATACTGCTTTTCCTTTGCACATAGCCCGCTACAGCTTCAGAAAAAAGGGATGTTGATTCCTTTGGACTGAGGTCTTCCACATATTGCATCATTTGAAAAAGATGTGCTTTCCCTTTACGGTACAAATAGGGAGACTGCTCTCCATTTACACCAATTACTGACACTCTATCGTCCTGGCATAGCCCCAAATAGGCAAATGAGGCAGCAAGTTTTTTGGCCAATTTCCATTTCTCAGGCACAATGGACATGGAATATGTGCAATCCAGATAAATGGAGGCAATGAGTTCCTGTTCATCTAAATATCTCTTAATATAGTGCTTTTGGGTTCTGGCATAAATATTCCAATCTACCTGTCGCAGATCATCTCCCTGTTGATACATCCTATAGTCGGAGAAATCATGGGAAGCGCCAAACCGTTTTGATTTTCGTGTACCTTTATGCCAGCTTCTTTTCAGCTTGCTCGCCTGAAGGGAATAGGACTGAAGCTGCTTAGTAATAGATCCATTTAACATTCGCTATTACCTTGCATTCAAGCGTTTATCCATGTGGCTGATAACATCTTCCAGTATGGTGTCCTCTTTAACCCCTGAAGCTTCCCCTTCAAAATTCAAAAACAGGCGGTGTCGCAGAACCGGGAAAACAGCATGCTTAATATCGCCTTTGGAGATGTGGAATCGGCCTGAACAGAAAGCCCTTGCTTTTGCCACTTTAATCAAGCTTTGGATACCGCGGGGCCCTACGCCATAGCGGACATATTTTCTAACCATTTCACTGGCATTTTCGTCTGCCGGATGCGTAGCCATGATAAGGTTTACCGTATAGTCCAATAGTTCTTTTGATACTAGAATCTCTTTCACGGCATCCTGGATTTTCTGCATTTTCTCTGTATCGAGCAGTTTACTTACCTTATAGGAAGAGGTTCCTGTCGTCCGGTTGATAATCTCATAGAGTTCCTCTTTTTTAGGATAATCCATGTTTATTTTCAATAGGAATCGGTCCATCTGGGCTTCCGGCAAAGGATAAGTCCCTTCCATATCAATAGGGTTCTGTGTAGCCAGGACGAAGAAAGGGGAGGCAACCTCACGGGTTTCCCCCATAATGGTGACGGTTTTTTCCGCCATTGCCTCAAGCAGTGAACTCTGGGTTTTTGGTGTTGCACGGTTGATTTCATCTGCCAGAACGATATTGGAGAAGATGGGACCTTCGTGGAAGACGAAGGATTGCTTTCCATTGTCGTGAATTTCAATCATTTTTGTACCAGTAATATCTGATGGCATAAGGTCTGGAGTAAACTGGATTCTCGAAAATCGAAAATCCAGAACCTCCGAAATGGTACGGATCAGCATCGTCTTTCCAACACCAGGCATACCTTCAAGCAGTGCGTGACCGTCCGATACCATCGCCCACAGCAATTGCCCGATGACCTCTTCCTGTCCGACAATCACTTTACTTATTTCCTTTTGTATTTCTGATAATGAATCCTGATAATACTTTAATTCTTTCTCTTTCTCTTCCAAACTGATCACTTAATTGACTCCCTTCGGATCCATTTCACTAAAATATTGTTTGACGATATCTTCGAGCTTGGATGGCAGATTCATGCGATCCAAGGATTCCCGATAGCTCTTTTCATAGGAAGAATACACTTCATCGTAATTGCGGACCTCGCCTTTCAACACCGGTGAATCCAGTGCATCCTCAAAATTGGAGCTGCCTTCTCCTGTTGGCCCTGAGTCCGTTTCTGTTAACCCTTCACCTGCAAGATAGGATGGGACAGTTAGGGTCTGTTTTCCAGCACCGGTACCTGCTGCGGTTCCACCGGCCCCAGTTCCGCTCCCACTACCTTGGCCTTGGCCTTGGCCTTGACCTTGGCCCTGGCCCTGGCCCTGACCTTGGCCTTGGCCTTGACCTTGGCCTTGACCCTGGCCTTGACCTTGGCCTTGACCCTGGCCTTGACCTTGGCCTTTGCCTTGGCCCTGCTGACCTTGCGCAGTCTGGGTGGAAGGGTTGTTTTGCTTAGAATTGGATAGCGTAAGCTTTGTAGGGTTCATTCCAGCCTGTGACATTTTGGCATATTGATTTGTCGCTGCAGACTGCAGGGAACTTTGCAGGCTTTCAAGCTGCTCCGTGGATGCAGCGTCCTGCAGAAGCTGCTCTAGCTGTTCCATTAATGCTGCCAGTTCTTCCTCCGATAATTCCTCCATGTCCTTTTTCTCTTTATCCAGGAGGTTCTCAGCCAATTGCTTCAGCTCTTCTTTTTCCTCTTCGGTAAGGTTATCATTGTTTTTCTTCAGCTCGTTCAGCCTTTTTTGAAGTTCTTTGTCTTTACCGTTCAATGCAAGGTTAGCCAATGAATTCTCTGGACTGTTCTTTACAAGCTCCTTTAATTTTTGTTCTTTTTCCTTTAATTCTTTCAGTTTTTCGTTAAGTTCGTTTTCTTTTTTCATCAGTTCTTTTAAGAGTTCATTGGGATCATCCAATTTTTCAAGCTCTTTTAATTTTTCAAGATCATCTTTTATCCCTTGTTTCTCTTTTTCTTTTTCCGTTGTTTTTTCCAACTCTTCTTTCGTTTCCTCGATAATTTCCTTCTCTTTCTCTACTGCTTCAGCTTCCAGCATTTTTGCATTCGGCAACACAATTAGCAGGATCGCTAAAGAAATTGTTACCAGGGAAGTTACGAGGACTTTTCCATAAAAATGCTTCAGCTTGATGTCCTTTATCTCCCTTTCATGTACTTTTAGGTGCTGCAGAGCTTCTTTTCGTTGAAGTTCTGCCAGGAATGAAGATTCTTCGGCAAAATCTAGTGTGGTGACAAGCCTATCCTCTTTCAAAACCTGATCGGAAAACTTGGCTGCATCATAGTTGGACGGCCTTTTTCTCCAATAAAAGAATAAGGATATGAGGAACACAATGCCTCCAAGAATCAATGCTTTTTCAATCATATATGGTGTGACAACAATCCTCCCGATCAAAACGATGAGGAGAAAGGCGCAGGAACCGAAGAGCCAGGACAACTGTGCCTGCCTGGAGATCTTCTGGATCCGCAGCTTTTTTCTAATTGAACGAAGAAAAACAATAAGTTGTTCTTTATCCTTCATTTTTTCCCTTCCCTTTGCGTGGTTTCATATTTGGACGCAGTTTTCGAATACTCAATATGACCAACCCAATAGATAAAATGATATACGAAATGATGAACCCTAATCCCAAGGATGTTTCCACACCGGTAACACGTTGGAATTCCATCTCAAAACCTGGTTCAAAAGAAAGCATCAACAAAACGAATGGATTCAGCATGGCAATAAAATATGGTGCCGGGTTGACCAGTGGTCCACCTCCAGTGCCGCCGTAAGAGAGGAAGCTCATTAAAAACATGGTGATTACAGCGGTTCCTGCGGCAAGAAAGAATGCTACTCCATATGTGCAGACCATGGCAACGATCGTTTTTCTGATGAAGGTGGAGAAGAATACCCCGATACTCCCTAATGTGACCATGGAAAGCAGGTAGATTCCAAAAGTCATAAATAACAGTTTTGGAGAGATGCCACCAAACAGAAATACGATACTATACAGAGGCAGACTTGATAATACGATTAATAATAAAAAGGACAGCGACGATGAAAGCTTGCTGACGATAATGCTTGTGGAGGACTGCTGGGTTGTCAGCAGTATGTTCAAGGTCTGCTTCTCCCTTTCACTGCTGATGATACCCGCTGTTAGGCCGGGTGTCATGAAGAATATAAGCGCAAGCTGTACAAAAGCCAATATCATGAACATATTCTTACTGTTTTCGGGACGGAACATCCCCATGGTGCTGTATCGAGTTTCCATATAGATGAAAAACAATGCGATTAATCCCAGCACTGCTAAGTAGAAGAATATCCCCAGAAAGCTTTTAAAGCTTCGAAATCGTAATTTGAACTCTTTGTTCAACATGGGGTTTATAAGTTGTGACCTCATCTATTCCACACCCTTTGTTATTTCTAAGAAGATGTCTTCCAAATTGGATTCTTCCTGACTGAAGCTTAATATCATGATGCCTCTTCCAAGCGCATTTTTCAGAAGTTCCACCTGTTCCGCGTCCGACCCTTCAAAGGAGAAGGAGAGCAGGTTTTCTTTTTGTTCATTGACCTGGATATTTGAAACAGAAGGACAATCTTCAAAAAATTGAATAGCTCCCTCCATATTTCCTGTTACGAGGACCTTTAACACCTTGTTTGCCTGGAGCTGCTGATGGATCTGCTCCACTCGGCCTGTCGCCACCAGCTTCCCTCCATTGATGACACCGATTTCATCACACATTTCGGCAAGCTCAGGGAGAATATGTGAAGAAATCATGATGGTTTTCCCCATATGCTTCAATTCCCTTAAAATCTCCCTCATCTCGATCCTTGCTCTCGGATCGAGTCCGGATGCCGGTTCATCCAAGATAAGTACCTCCGGATCATGAATCAGTGCCCTGGCAAGGCAAAGTCTTTGCTTCATCCCACGGGAGAGCACATCAACATATGCATCCCTTTTATCTGATAAATTTACAAGCTCCAATAACTGAGGGATCAGTTTTTGCCTCTCCTCATATGGGATCCCGTAGCTTGCTCCATAAAAGTCAAGATATTCATCTGCCCGGAATTGATCATAAACACCAAAGAAATCCGGCATATATCCAATGAATTTTCGCACCATTTTTGGATTATCGCATACATCATACCCATTTACATAAGCAGTTCCGCTTGTAGGTGCCAATAGGGTGGAGAGAATCGAGAAAGTGGTCGATTTGCCAGCTCCATTATGTCCCACAAACCCGAATACTGTTCCCTTCTCCACCTTCAGGTTCAATGAATCCAAAGCTGTAAATTTCCCATACTTTTTTGTAAGATTGACTGTTTCTATCATTGACTTAACTCTCCCTCTAGCTCGATTCCCGGAATTTCCAATTGATCTTCAAAATTTACCGGAGCCATAATGACTAGATCTATGCCGTTTTGATTTGAAATTAAATCTTTTACCCCTTCTTCAATGGTAATACTGCTTTTGTTTTCTAAAGAGATAAGCTCCCCGGTTTCCTGGTTTTTGATGAAATACTCAAGATTTCCGTCCCTTGTCTTCAGCTTAAGCTTCAGTTTAGTGAAACTATCTCGTTCCTTGGAAATCATCTCAGGCAACTGATAGGAAATGGTGTAGCTTCCATCACTCACATGGATGAATGGTTCACCGTAATCCAAGCCGTTATGGAATATGTTTCCTGACTCTCCTTCAGTTATCGCTATATTCGGACTGAACTGTTCTTCAGAAAAGCTGAAGCTCCCTGATCCTTCATTATTGATCGTTACTGGGATTGCTACCAGATGCAAGGAATGGTTATTTGATTTTTTTCCATTTACTTTCGTTCCTAATAGATCTTGTGTGATATATCCTACAATTATTGGCTGATCTGCTTCAGAAAAAACATTTTTTCTGTTCAGTAACATATCCAGCATTTGAAATTGCTTGTAAGATTGAAGTTCTGATTTATCGATTTCCATAGGACCACCCTGTTGATACATACTGTTGCTGAATTTTGGAAAAGCATTGGTTAATGCCGCATAATTAGGTGAAGCAAGTACATTTGCTATATTTCCTTTTGGTATGTCAAATTCTATTTGCTTTGCTTCGCCTGCCTTGATACTACCAAGTTTTTGAGCGTTTCTACCTGAAAGGAGGTAGGCGTCCTTCAATTCATAAGTTAATCCGTTCTGGACATTCCCAATCACTTTACCGTCCTTTACGGTCAACTCGTAGTCCAATGTCCCAAGTTCCACATTATTGACATTACCCACACTTGTTCGGATGGACCAGTATTCCACATCGTTGAATGTAATATCTGTGCCTTTACCGCCTGCCTGCAAATAAGCATAATTTTTCATAAGATCGATATTATCGTTATAGCCATAGGTCACAGGGAAAAAATCTGTCTGTTCATGCTCCGTTTCAACCCGGTATTTGCCACCGCTGTTTGTCAGGATGGATGCCACACCGAACCCAGAAGCGAATTTTGAATCCTTTTCCAAAACAAGAATGCTTGATTCATTGATTTGCGTGCCTGCAATCCTATCCTTTGCACCTATTCCGAATACCACTACACTGGTAAATACCGCAATACCCGGGATGATCCACCATGCATGTTCCCTTTTATCGGTTTTCTTTAAAACAACATAAAGAACAGGTATCAAAATGATGAGATAGAGAACAAATGCTCCAATCAACAATGGAACGGAAACAATGGAACCCGGGAATGTTTCACCTATTGCGCTTAGTTGATGCGATAACTCTTCAAGAAGCGGTGCCTTATATGTGGCCACATTTTTGGAGGATGCCTTTTGCATGACACTGGTCCACCATGTTCCTACACCATCCCAAGCACTCCACTCAGCATTTGATAGACTGCTTGCCACCTGGGTGACAGTACCTACTCCAAATGTTTTCATTACTGTCAAGGGGGTGTCGCCCTCTTTAACAAGTACCTTAATATCGTCATATTTCATTTCCCCAGTGTAGACAGGAAGATTGGGAAATGTGCTTTCACTGTTAACGGATGTTATACTTGTTTCTTTTGTTGGATCAATTAATAGAAGATCTGTCAGTTCCCCAAAATCCTGTGCCATGCTGATTTTGGAATCATAGACAATGGAACCGCCATTGGTGACCCATTCCTTTAGAGCTTTTTGTTGGGCTGAAGTTAAAGTTGATATAGGAAAATCGTGTATAAGGATGACATCGAACATTTCCAGGCCGAATGATTCAGTCGGGATATGTTCCTGTTTGATGTTCAACAATTCCATCGCTTCATTTTGGTATTTTACAAGTTTCATATAATTGACTGCGTCGTGATTATTGCTTAGAACACCCAATATCAGACGGTTATCGGCCATAAAGCGGGGCTTGGCATTTCCATTGCCACTCAAGCCAACTTCCTTGCCCTTTTCCACGCCGCCTTCATAGAAGCTTATTGTATCAGTCGGCTTTCCTGAATAGCTGTATGAATACTGGTCTGTACTGCCTTTGAGTGATAGTTCAATGACCTTCGAGCCGCCAGATTCCAGCTCCACCGGTATGACATAGCTACCTGCCATATTATATGTAGGACTAGTGAATATGACCAAGTCGCCTTTTACGGCATCTCCATTATTTTTCATCTCGATTTTAACGGGATGTCCTTTGCCCATTTGGACTTTATTGTCCACCCCATATTCGATTTTCACTTCCAGCTTTGCTTCCGCACTTGGCATTCCTGGAAGTAGAATAAGACAGAATAAAAATAAGACAATGATTTTTTTGATACTCTCCATATTTCTCAAGTTGCTTCCCCCTATTAATCATTAAAACTTTTCTCTTTATACCCTTGATATTTCCATTTTAAAGCAGTTTTGCCAGTATAACTATATCTTTGACGAAATAGGTCATAAAAAGTTTCAAACATTTCCAATTTATTATTAGCAACAAAAAAAGAGAGCAATTCTGCCCTCCTAATCCATCACTCCTGTACGCAATATTTTTGTATTCACTTCGATGGAAAAAGTTGCTTCAGGATAGATGCCCTCCCATATCTTTCGTGAAAACTTCTCATATCCGACTCTCGATCTGTAGTAGTTACCGAACCCGATTGGATCTACCCCGAGACTTTGAAATTCCTCAATGATTTTTTCCATTTTCCTCTTCATTAATTTGCCGATCTCCTCTTCGATTACCGCCAAGGCTTTTGGGTTTCCAAGATCATAATCCTCTGAGATCTCCTGCATTCTTGTAACCACATCCACATTTATTTTATAGTCAGTTGAGTTTATATCTTCCAGCTTGATGTCCACTGAACTTTCCAAATGATCTAAAGAAACGAAAAGTTTTTCTGATTCGTTTTGGACCTGCTCTCTCTTTTTGATGAATGTGCCCAAATTTTTTTTAGGCAATGCAATTTCTATCGTTCCTGCTCTGTATGGATCTAGCATGAGTTTTAGATAAAAGGATTTATCAATATCGATCATTCCTTTCATTTTCTCGTCTTTAAATAGTGCAAGACCCTTTATTAGAAGTGTATCATCAGTAAAATCGAGAATCGGCAATATCGGATCCCTGCCTTCACTGTAATAACACTGCATGAACTCATGCAGTGTCGGGGAGACCAGTGATTCCGCTTCCACATTTTGGCTGATAAGGTCATAAAGGTAGGTGCCTACATTCGTTATTTCTTGGGATTGCTGCGAATTGTTTATTAGATCATAAGCAGAATTTTCCGCTACCGATAAATAAACCATTGTTCCTACCTCTGAGTCTCTAGATAGGGTATCGATATAGGAGATAATCCCTTCCTTTGCCAGTTCCTCCCCATAGATTGCAATTCTTAACTGGCCTGACACCAGTTTTCTGCTTGATGATAGGTTCTCTTTTTGACGAATCCCTTTAATTGTATTTGAAAGCGAAGAAACCATCTTTGAATCATTCGTATGTAGCGGATCAAATTCATAGTAGACGATGGTTCCTCGGAGCTGCTCATCCTCTTTGTCATAGCCCATTGCAGTAACCAACCCTAGCTCTTCCAATGGTTTCTGTTGCAGGCAACCACTCAACAGGATGTAGCTGGCCAACATAAATATCAGTTTAATTTGTCTCATCCCGTCCTCCCCCTTGCCAAGATTCGATTGCGGATAAAAACGATCAAAAACAAAATCACGGTATAGACAAAGACAACACCAAATCCATAAAGTCCAACTGCATCAATGTATTCATTATTTTCTACTCTTCTATTGAATATGGAAGTTAACCCTATTAGTACTGCCGCACACCCCACTACAATTTTTCTTTGTTTAATTGTTGTGATCTTCTTCAGGCCTCTGCTTGCCGCCCACATCATGAATAGTACGTTCGGCAGGATGATTACCAACCACATGGAAACCGCAAAAAATTCAAAGCGCTCCAGGTTTGGAAATTGAATAATTTTGAACATGGAGAGGGTTGCCCAGATTGTCTTTTCAAGCTGCTCGCCACTGTAGTATCCAATGGACACGACCATTAATAGAAGAATCTGTAGAAAGGTAAAGAGAACGCCTGTTTGCGCATAAAAATGAACTTTTTCCTTATTCCTGATAAACGGGTAGATGAAAAAGAGAATTTCAAGCCCCAACACAGTAAATGATGATTTATAAGCACCTTTTAATAATTCCTTGGGAGATGCCTCTAATACTGGCAGGAAATTGGTCCAATCCATAAACCGAATCGGCTCATATAGCAACAGCATCAGCCAGATAGCTAAAAAGAAAGTGATAAAGCTAACTCCTACAATGGTTCGTAATCCCCCAAAAACACCGTATATGGTAAGGATAAGAAGAAAGGAGGAAATTACCCAGGTCTTCATATCAGGGAAGATCCATGCCTGAACAATCTCCGTATAACCGAGTATGATGGCTAATAATCCAGCCAATAGGTACGTGATGTATAGTAGGTTCATCATGTTGCCTAACAACTTACCGAATAGGGATACATGGATGTCAAATAAATCTTTATCTTTATATGTCCTTAATATATAGCACATCGCAGCAATGGTAAGCGCCATCCCTAAATAACTGATTATCAGCGAGATCCATGCATCCTGTTTGGCCTCAAAGAAAATAATTCTTTCTACCCCTGCTATTCCAACCCCTGTCTGGTTTGTGTGCACCACAAAGAAAACTAAAAATGCTTGCACCAAGAGCTGTCGCTTTACCGTTGTGGGAGTGTTCATCCTTGACCACCCTATTCATCAATATCTTTTGTGTATTTTCCGCTAAATGAGAAAAAACCTCTTTTATCAGGATTGGTTTTCATCATTTCAACGGGAATTCTTAATACGGTATTTTTCACTCTTTTCAAATCGAGTGGATACACTGGCCGCAAATATGGTTTTCCTGCACTTGAAAGCCTTAGCAGGTGAATCAGCAGAAAGCAAAGTCCGATTGCTATCCCTACTCCTCCCCAAAGCCCCCCTAGTATCAAAATCGGGAACCTCGTAATTCTGATTGCAGTCCCCATTAAATAACTGGGAGCCGTAAAGGAACCGAGGGCACTGAGTGCAACCACAATAATGAGGATATTACTAGTAAATCCTGCTTCCACTGCAGCTTGTCCAAGTACAATCCCCCCTACAATACCCATTGTTTGACCTACCTTTGTCGGCAGCCTTGCACCCGCTTCCCTTAACAGTTCTATCATGATTTCCAATAAAAAAGCTTCAAATATCGGAGAGAACGGAACCTTGGAACGGGATTCACCCAGAGAAACAATCAATGTCGATGGTATCATTTCATAATGGTACGTAATGACGGCAACATAAGCCGGGGTCAACAGGATGGACAAGAACATCGTCAGATAGCGCAGAGAGCGAATAAAGCTTCCCATGTTCCAACGCATATATACATCTTCCGTCGATTCAAAAAAGTTGAATAGAGTTGCAGGTCCCAATAGCACCATCGGACTTCTATCCACAAATACAGCAATCATGCCTCTTTCCAGACTGTATGTAACACGGTCAGGCAGCTCCGTCTGCATATATTGAGGGAAAACGGAATAGCTGTGGTCTTCTATCAATTGTGCCAAGACTGATGTGTCCAGAATTTCGTTCACTTCAAGTTTCGTTATTTTCTCTTCTATGTATTCAACTGATTCACTATCAGCAATCCCTTTTATATAAACCAGCCGAATCTCCGTCTCATTCCGCTTTCCTACAGTCAGCTTCCTGGTACAAAGATCATCAAGTAGAATATTCTGGCGTACGATGCTGATATTGGTACTCAGTGATTCCGTAAATGAAATCTTCGGCCCGAATACAAGCGATTCCGTTTCGGCTTTATCTAATCCTCGCTCCACTTTTCTGGCTACATTTGCGAGGATTCCCGATTTCCCCCGATCAGCGAAAATATAAACATAGCCGGCCAATATATTTTTAGTTGCAGTTTCCCCATTCTCAGTCAGGAAAGTATCCGTCATCAACAGTTTGTGACGAAGAACCTTCATTTCTGAATCGATCAGATGAAAGTTTTCCATTATGGGAGTAAGGATAAACTGATTCAGCGTGGAATCATCCACTAGATTCTTCATATAGACAAACAGTAATGTTGATTCCTTTACCGGCAGTTCATAAAAATACAAATCCGGACTATGATGAAGCTGTTTTGTGAAATAATTCTTTATCTCCTCTATGCCTAGGCAAGACAAGGATGCAGCAGAAGCCATAAGGGACATTCCTTTCCGGTCGAGCATCTATAAGGATAGGATAGCCAGAACAGTGAAGAATATGAAAAAAGTCATCCCCTATTCATAAAGAGGTGACTTTTCGTCTAATTGATCAATTCAGTTGTCAGCACTTCCACAACCCGACTGATAAACTTGGAATAGTCAATCGCTATGGCGATCCGATGGACAGGTTTGTCTGACAGCTGGACAAAATCACGGAAATCGCCTACCGTCTGTCCGAAGGCATTCCCGGCTGCTGTTACCACACTGACAGGCTTTTTGACATACTTTATGTGCTGTTCATTGAATACTCCCCATAATGTAACAACATCGTGTATTGGTGCACCAGGTATGGTAGGTATCTGTGATTTATAGAATTGCCAATAATAGTCCATCATCGGTTTGATAATCTGACCAAGCGTGTTGTTCGCCTCTTTATTTACCTGATCGATGTAATTGACCATTTCATATGTGAGGATCGCCTGCTGTGTTACATTCAGGGGGAAAATGGTCAAATTTTCTGCGAAATTGAATACGATGTTAGCTGCATAGGGATCACCATAAATATTAGCTTCCGCAACAGGAGTCACGTTGCCGGGAAAATTGAATGCTCCACCCATTATGAATATCTCTTTGACTTTTGCTACCGTTTCTGGATAAAGAATAAATGAAGTGGCCAAGGAGGTGAGCCTCCCTACACAGACAATCGTCAACTCTCCATCATACTTTTCGATGATATCGTAGATTTGATGGAAGTTTTCAAAAATATTTTCTTCCTCTTCATCGATATATTCCGAGAGTGGAACAAAGCCCCCAAATCCTTCAGGTCCATGAACTTCCGGATAATAGATGGGCGGCACACCGATTAACGAACGTTCAGCACCTCCAATTAAGGGAACATCATCTCTGCCTGTAACTTCCTGCAAATATTTCGCGTTTCGAATAGCGGTCCTTTTCTGGACATTTCCGTATTCTGCAACAACTCCTACTATATCCACATTGACTTCATTGTACGCATAGATGATTGCCATAATATCGTCGATGCCAAAATCTGCAAACAATAGGATTTTCGTGCTCACCCAGATGTCCTCCTTTAACTGAAAAATTCTGTGCGATCGGACATAGCTAGTCAAACGTACAAGCAACACTTCAGGATGTGGAATAGTCTACTATGTAATCTAATCGATAGGAGGATGAAGATATGTCACAGTTTTACCAACAGTGCCGGCGCTACCATGGTCAAGTGGTTACCATCAGATGCAGAGACGGCTCGAGTCATTGTGGAAGAATTGTAAGGGTATCACCAAGCCATGTATATATTCAGCCAAATAGAAGAGGAGGCCTGAATGGATTCGGAATGGGCTTTTTCGGTGGATATGGCGGGTATTATGGCTACGGATATAACCCTGTAGCTGTTCCATTGGCTTTCGTTACGGGAATCGTATTAGGCGGTCTACTATTCTGGTAATTTGATAAATATTATAACCAGCACCTCGTTCACAAAGCTGTTAAAGTATCCATATTTCGGCTATGTTATAGTAGAATGGTATAGTTTATGTAAACGAGGTGTACAATATGAAAAAAATGGCATTTATAGTTGTATTCATCATGGTCATTTTCACGGGATGTTCCAATAATTCAGAGACGAATGTAACAGACCAATCGTCTGAAGCAGAAGAACATCACCAGCATGAAAAACCTTCTTTCTTTCAAGGGGACCTTAGAGAAAAAACCGGTTCCGTTCAAGAGCTTCCCTCCTTTTTGGACGAGAAATCAGACGATATCAAAATAATCTATGCCGCTGCAGCACAACACCAGGAATTACTGGAGCATATTCCCTGCTATTGTGGGTGCGGAACTTCAGCTGGACATAAAAGCAGTTACCAATGCTTCGTACATGAAGTGAATGGGGACGGTTCCCTTGAATGGGATGATCATGGAACTAGATGCGGAGTGTGTCTGGAAATTGCAGCTACTGCGGTAATGGAATATAAAGACGGGAAATCCATAAAAGAAATCAGAGACGGCATCGATGAGGCTTACAAGGAAGGGTATTCCTCTCCCACACCAACACCAATGCCGCCTTCTAACCAATAGAAAAAGCTAAGGGCCAAGCCCTTAGCTTTTTCGGTTCTATTCTGCAAAATACATGAGTGCAAGTGCACCTGGTCCGGTGTGAGTGGAAATGACAGGTGTAGTGAATGCTATCTGCACATCCTGAAATCCCGATGCCTCCTGCAGGGAAGCTTTTAACGTTTCTGCAAGCTTTAGGCAGCCTGCATGCGCAATTCCTACACGTTTAACTGTTTTGCCTGCAATATCTTCCTTGAATTGTTTCGTGTAGAATTTTATGACTTGGGAATGGCTTCTGACCTTGTTCACCGGTGTGTATACCCCGTCAGCAAGCGATGCGATCGGTTTAATGCTTAATAAGGAGCCGATCATGGCCTTGCCGCGTCCAATCCGTCCACCCTTCACGAGATTATCCAATGTATCCACCATGATGAACAAATCCGTGTTAGCTCTTACTGCATCCAATCTTTTCAAAATTTCTTCAATGGACTTTCCTTCCTTAGCCATTTTTGCAGCTTCTACTACTTGAAATGATAAAGCAAAAGAAATGAAGCGCGAGTCCACCACTGTTACATCAGCTTCGGAAATATTGGAGGCACTTTCTGCAGATGTAACTGTCCCGCTCATTCCGCCTGTCATGTGGATGGACAATATTCTGCTTCCATCTCTGCCTAGTTCGTCATATGTTTCCACAAAAGTACCAACAGCAGGTTGGGAGCTTTTCGGAAGTTCCTTCGATTCTTTCATCTTGTACAAAAATTCATCAGGTTTGATACCAAATCTGTCTATGTATGATTTTCCATCTATGGTGATGGACAATGGTACAATTTTGATGTCTAACTCCTCTATGATGGATTGATCAATATCAACAGTCGAATCCGTCACTATTTTTACGTTTGTCATGAATTCACTTCCCCAAATATAGCCTTGTTATTATTATACCTGCATTTATATGCACATCAAACCAATTACTCTTATTTTTCGACTTGTAACCGACATTATGCAGGATTTTGTCACAAATTTTTCTTGTTTGGCGTTTTTTGACAAAAAAAATAACAGGGTGTTAGCCCTGTCCCCATATTATCACATTCTCGGTTCACTAAGCATTATTTTTTAAGATATCTGTTTTTATAACATTGCAATAATCCGGCCATTTCAACACTTTTTGCAGATATTCCCTGAAGGAATACACTTGCTTGGGATTTTTATCCGAAAGTATTTGTGTTAAAAATGTCTGCAATCTGACACGAAGCATAAAGTGATATGTGCTATCGTCCTCCAATACTGGAATTTCAATGACTTTTACCTTCTGTCCCTTTTCAATCGTGAACTCTAGGCTTTTCCATAGCAAAATATCAATCCTCTTTTTCACCCGTTTGTCATTATTATACCCCAATCTTTCTCACAAGTGTTAATATTTAGTCTGACAAAATAAAACATTTTAGCTGTTTTCGCATTCATTGTTTTTAAATGGATAAATTGTATGCAACAAATGTAGCCCGTTGATTGCAGCGAGGGACACAAGATTCCCCGGGGACGGATGGGAGCCTCCTCGGCTTCGCCTGTGGGATCTCCCATGCCCTCTATTCTCCCGCAGGAGTCAAGTGTCCTCCACTACAATCAACTCAGTTTTTAACATCATTTGCTCCACTGAAATGAAAACATGAGAAAAAGTTCAATTTTTTTTCATACTTTAGGAAGGCAATTTTATACTATTATTCACCCCTGTTTATTGGAGTGCAAGGTGTGAGACTCATGCGGGAGCAGCGTGTCAAGGGAGACCCCGCAGGCGCAAAAGCGCCGAGGAGGCTCCCGAGGCCTTCCTGGATAAGCGAACGCCTGGAACGGAAATCAACATGGAGTTTAATGTTGACATGATAACTTTAGCCCAGCCATATATTTAAAAACAACAATCTTTACGAAAATAGCATACATTTTAAGTGGGTGTAATACATCTTAAATCATTGTTTTTAGGTGAATTTACAGCAGAAGAAACCTTATATGCTTTCATGAACCGAGCGTCGAACGGTGTAAGAATGGAGGTTAGAAAGGTTAGATCTTGTTCTTCCTGATCTATCCATTTCTGTTCATGCTCCTTCTGAAGGATGACAGGCATACGATTATGTACATCCTTTACAAGTTCATTGGGCTGAGTAGTGATGACAGTGCAGCTTACCAATTCCTCTCCGTCATGGTTCCACCGGTCCCAGAGTCCAGCAAATGCAAATGGCTCCTGATCTTGCATGACAAACCTGACGGGCTTTTTCACACCTTCATCCGCTTTCCATTCGAAGAAGCTATCGGCCAGGATGAGACAGCGCCTTCTCTCAAGAAGACGCCGAAAGCTCACTTTTTCCTGTAGCGTTTCAGCTCGGGCATTGATCATTTTATTCCCGATTTTCTTATCCTTTGCCCAGCTCGGTACCAGCCCCCAATGCAAAAATCCTGCCTTGTTCTTTTGTTCCCCTTTGACCACAGCCAGCACTTTTTGCCCGGGTGCAATATTGTAGCCCAGCTGAAAATCAAGGCTATCTGAATTCTCAAGAAAAAATCGCTCCTGTAATTTATGAATTTCTGTCGTCAGAGAAAATCTTCCACACATATATCGGAACCCTCCTTTAATCTTCAAAGGTACCCTTAACGATTGCCTTCTCCTGTTGGACCATCATCTTTCCCTTAGCAAACACGGTTTGTACTGTCAGATTATGTGGATCCAACATTACCAGATCCGCATCCTTCCCTGTGGAAATCGTCCCTTTCTGGGCTAGCTTCAAAATCCTTGCCGGATTCTCTGTGATGACTCTAATTGCGACATCAAGCGGAATTCCTTCCTGGAGGATTGCCTCTCTTACTGCTTGAAATAGGGACCGTACTTTCCCCACCTGCAATCCGACAAGTTCCCCCTGCTCATTGAATTCTGGAAGGCTTGCTTGTCCGTCAGAAGTGAATGTAATGTTTTGGATCGGCACTCCTGCCTCAAGCATCTTTTTTAGGCCCGTGCTGCAACTGACCTCCCCCTGATCGAGAAATCTTTGAACAGTACTGGTTGTAAAATCCACATACCCTCCATTTTTGGCAAAATGAATGCCTGCTTCAAATAAGCTATTATTTCGATTGATATGTGTCGGATAGAACTGTGTTATCGGAATATCCGTTTCTTCGACTACCTTCTCAATAAGGGACAACAATGCACGGCTATCCCCGACATGAATATTGACGATGCCTCCCTTACCTGATAGCATCCCTCCCACCCTTGCACTGGAAGCAATTTTCGCCATCTCTTCCATGGTAGGCTGTGAGGAACGATGATCCGCAATGGCAATTTCACCGACACCTATGATTTTATCGATAAGGATAAGATCATTTTCGATGCTATCTGTCAGGGTTTTGACGGGAACCTGATAAGACCCTGTATGTACGTAGCAGGAAATGCCTTCCTCTTCGAGAGCACGCGCCTTGGCAATCAGGCTTGCCATCGTTCTGGTGGTCCCATCTGTTCCTAGAACACCGACAAGTGTTGTGATTCCCGATGTTGTTGCGTCAGTAAGCATCAGCTCAGGCGTCCTCGTATGATAACTGCCTTCTCCGCCACCACCTGTAATATGAACATGGGCATCTATGAATCCCGGAACTAGGCATTGTCCCTCTCCATCAATCAACTCAATGTTTTGAAGATTGGTCTGTAGCGTTATTTCATCTTCGACAGCCCCTATTTTATCACCAATCAGAAGAACATCTTTCCTTCCTAGATCTTCAGGTGCATAAACATGAACATTCTTGATCAATTTCAACATACTCCCATTTTCCCCCTTGTATATTCTCTCCTATTCATAAATAGAACAAAAGCCACTAACTGATTGCAGTAGTGACCATGCTTGGTGTTGAAATATACTATATTTGCATTGATAGTTTTTTAGTGTATTAAATGTTCCTTGATTCGATTTTGTACTTCGATACCCAGTTCGGTGCCATCGACTTTTCCTTCTGCTGGGATGTAGATCGGGTCGCTGATGGTTACTGTTACATTTGCTGGTTGAAAACCGAACTTGCTCTTTTCCATGATGTTATAGGAGCCGGAGATGGTAACAGGAACAACTGGTACTCTGCTTTCTGTAGCGAGCTTCAGTCCCCCTTTTTTGAACTCTCCCATCTCATTCCCCTTGCTTCTTGTTCCTTCCGGGAAAATAACCAAAGAATGTCCCTCTTTCAATGTTGCAATGCCCTCCCTGATGGACTGGATGGCTTTTCTTCTTTCCTTGCGATCGATAAATACGCAATTCATCGCTTCCATCCATCTTGGGATAAAAGGAATCTTTTTCACTTCAACTTTTGAAATGAAACCAAGTGGCTTTTGAAGAAAACCGATCAGGATCGGGACATCAAAGTTTCCTTGGTGGTTGCTTACAAAAAGCACTGGTCCACTTGGAACCTTCTCTTCTCCAATTACTCTAATGTTGGATCCAGTAATGTTCACCAGGCTTTTTGCCCAATGCTTCGGCTTTTCGTGAATAATTGTATCTCTCTCTTCCACTGGCATGGAAGGGGCCAATCTTTTTACTTTTTCTATTGTCGGCAAGCTATAAATCAAATAGCCGAAAAAGTAGGTAAACCACCATAACGTACGTAGCATTTCATTCTCTCCCTAATCCAAACAACTCTAATGTCTTCGCTTATATACCCTGAAAAAGTAGTCATAAGGGTTCTTTTCATTCTTTACTCCCTTTTCTTCCGAAACCAGATTCCATTCACTTTTTTCGATTTCAGGGAAATAGGTATCCCCCACAAATTCCTCGTCAATATAAGTAAGGTAAAGTTTTTCTGTAAACGGCATAGCCTGCTTGTAGATATTGGCCCCACCAATGACGAAAATTTCCTCTTGTGTTTGAGCCATCTCTTTAAGTGCCTCGATGGAGGATAATGTTTTGCAACCCTCCACATGGTAGTCACTACTTCTTGTGAGTATGATGTTCTCTCTATTCGGAAGCGGCATACCAATGGATTCAAAAGTATTTCTTCCCATCACGACTGTTGAGCCTGTTGTGATCCTTTTGAAATAAGTCAGGTCCTCGGGTAGTCTCCATGGCATATCATTGTCCTTGCCTATCAGACCATTTCTGTCAGTTGCAACGATCATGGATATCATACACTGACCACTCCTTTGATCGCTGGATGTGGATCATAGCCTACCAACTTAAAGTCTTCATAGGTAAAGTCAAAAAGGGATTTCACCTCTTTGTTGATTTCCATTCTAGGCAGATTTTTCGGTTCTCTGCCAAGCTGCAATTTTACCTGATCTAAATGGTTTGTATAGATATGAGCATCTCCAAGGGTGTGGATAAACTCTCCAGGCGCTAAATCGCAAACTTGGGCGACCATCATGGTTAATAATGCATAGGATGCGATATTAAATGGGACACCAAGGAATTTTTCGGTAGTATAAATTTGAATAATACGTTAATTAAAAGGCAATTGTTTATACTTTTATGTATTAATCAAATTATAAAAGCAAAAATCTATATTTAAAATCATTTTTATTATATTTGTATCATATTCGCCTATAAAATCAAACAGAAAATAGTTTATTTGTATTTTAGAAAGCTGTTAGTTCTCCCTCTCTATATTTTTCAAGTAATATAGATTTAAGCTCATCAAACTTATTTAGCACTTCTCCAGCATACTTCCTTTTTACTGGATATCTATCATATACTCTGTTCTTTTTCTCGTATTGTAATATAAACACCACCGAGAGTTAGAGCACCAGATATTAAACCACCAAATAGTGCTCCGTAAAAAGAAGCGAAAATGGTATCCATTCTTGTTCTCCTCCACTAACTTCTAACCTAAAGTTCATTAAAAAATTTACTAAAATAGGGAAAATGATAAATAATGCTATTAGAAAAAACACTCCCCAAACAAGGTACTTCTTCATAATTGCTCCTTGATATTTACATTAATTTATATATCTAAAGTACATACTCCAACACCATAAACTTTTCAACTAAGATAACTTTTTATAGATATTGAATGTATACTCATAAGGATTTTTTTCATCTCTAACACCTTTTTCGGTATATGTTCTCTCCCAGTTTTCTTTATTAAACTTCGGGAAAAATGTATCTCCTTCAAATTTTTCACTTATTTGAGTTATATACAATTTGTCTGCAAGATAAAAGGCTTCCTTAAAAATTTCGGCACCTCCAATTACAAAGATTTCTTTATTTAAGTTTTTACTTAATGCTTCTATATCAGAAATTGAATGAATTATTGTACAATCTACACAGGCATAATTTTCATCCCTAGTTAGAATAAAGTTTTCACGTCCTGGTAATGCTTTGCCTATAGACTCATATGTTTTTCTCCCCATTACAATTGGATGTCCAAGCGTAACATTCTTAAAATACTTTAAATCGGCTGGTAAATGCCAAGGTAAATTGTTTTCTTTACCAATTAGTGAATTTATATCCATAGCTACAATAAAGGATATCATTTTATATTTCTCCTTTTTATTAAATACGCTCAAGGCATATTATTGCCTTGAGCCATATAAATATTATTAAACTGCAATAGGTGCTTTTATTGAAGGGTGTGGGTCATATCCATCGAGATTAATATCATCTATATCAAAATCAAATACAGATTTTTTTTCATTATTTAATGATATGTTAGGCAGAGGTCTTGGGACCCTTTCAAGCTGGATTTTGACTTGTTCAGTATGATTTAGATATATATGAGCATCTCCCAAAGTATGAACAAATTCCCCTACTTCAAGGTTACATTCATGAGCAATTAAGTGTGTTAGTAATGCGTAACTTGCAATGTTAAATGGCACTCCGATAAAGAGGTCAGCACTCACATTGTTCAATCAGGCTCGCTAAGCCTAATCCGCTTAAGCAGCTTGTTGTTTCCAACAAGGTCAGACCATCTCTCCATCCTTTTTTGAGAAAGGATGCTCCCATTTTCGGGTACCAATAGCTTGTACCCTACGAACAATCACGTTCTGGTCGTTGCACCTTCCTAGGTATTAATCTAGGCTTGGCTCAGGATTGCCCACCGCCCAATTTATTTAAAGCTAATTTCGGTTTGGGTATCCCCTGAATTAAAGGAGTTTTTCAATACAGATTACTCTGTAAAGGCGCTAGGCTGTTAACGCTGATATAATTGACAACTTAATTTACCATCTGCAACATTGAATTGAAATAAAGTATGACAAGGTGGTAAAGCTGATTTATTAGGTTTTGTATCCTCAGGGCTCCATGCAGAAACAATAAGTCTTCTTGAGTCCGGATTTGTTTTTATAGCGTCAATTACTTCTTTAAGTTGGTCAATAGTTTCACCATTAGAAGTTTCCCACGCTCTCCATTGTTTTCCATATACGTTACCTAATTCTCCGAATTTGGTGGCAAATTCTTCGTCATTTAATACTTTTGTTTTAAATTTTTCCATCTGTTCTATGTACAATTTATTGAATTCTTCATCCTTTAAACTTTTCAGTCCAAAGTCTGTCATATCTGGACCGATATATTCATCACTTTCTATCCATTTTTTAAAGGCCCATTCATTCCAGATGTTATTATTATTTTGTAAAAGATATTTTATATTTGTATCACCTTTAATAAACCAAAGCAATTCACTTACTATTAAACGAAAGGGTATTCTCTTTGTCGTAAGTAAAGGAAAGCCTTCACTTAAATCAAATTTTGATTGATAACCAAATACAGATATAGTACCTGTGCCTGTTCTATCTGTCTTCTCAGTTCCATTTTGCAAAACATGCTTTAGGGTTTCTAAATAGGCATATTCTGGGTGTTTCATAAAATCACTCCTTTTAAATTACATAGCAAAAACGAAGAAAAATAAGTATCCATAACAATAATACTACATTTTTCTCCGTTTTTTTATTGTTAATTGCTTTTCATCATTGCTTTAAGCTGTATTCTGAGCTCTTTTATCTGATTATTCCTCTCATCTATAGTAGCACTTTTATAAGAAATCAACTTGTTTAATTGCTTAATTTCTTCTTCTGCATCTTTATACTTATACACCCATTTAGCGACTTCTGACTGGATTTTAATTAATTTCTCATTCAGCTCTTCATTCTTTAAGCTTTCAATTTCACTAAACTCGTTTTCTTGTGATGTATTTTTATATTCATTTTTTATTTTTTCAATCAATTTTGTTCTTCTTTCAAAAGTCCAATGATAGCGTCCTTTATGCTTTATCGTATTCCTATCACAATTTGCAAGCGAAGCAATTCTAGACCAACTTACTATTCTAACTGAGACATGCTTATTATTTTTCAATTTTCTGTTAATTTCTTGTTCAATTTTATCAAAGGCTTCACGAATTTGTGAGTTTATTTTCCACCAGTCTAATTGATTTGTATTATCAAAAAACTGACCTTTACCAATATATCGGTCATGTTCTTCAATCCATTTCACTTTATCTGTGCACTTATTATTTGCCAAAACTACATCAGGAATTTTCGTCATTTTATTTCCACCTCTAAACCAAACCCTTCTATTACACTCCTAGCTTCCGCATCAAACTTTTCTAAAGTATTCCTTGAATATGCAAAATTAGGGTCTCTCAACTTTTCTTTGTTTTCTTTATACATTTTTACCCATAAAGGTATTTTTGATTTTGGTATGATAGCATTTCCGCATTGTTTTGGGTTACATTTTAGCTGGCCAATACAGGGAGGAGATTGTTTTGAACCATCTTTTAATACAATATCCTTTTTCCCACCACAATAGCCCAATCCAACATCCGCAAAAGGAGCACCTTCTTTTTTTAACATTTCCATAATTTCTTCTAATTCCCATTCATCATTAACCATAAGTCCTTGAAAATAATTCTTTCTTCTATTTTTAAACTCTTCCTTGTTGCTTCCACCTTCTACTGGTGAGTTTGGATGATAAATCTCATTTACAAGTTCTCCTTGTGCTTGATTAATAGCGATTGCGCTATTAAAGAGTTCATTTTTGATACCACCATACCCTAAAGTTACGTCATTTATAGTGGAAAAGCTAACAATTGCGGTGTGTACATGTTTTAGATGATAACTTATATATGGTATCCCTAGTTTAGCCCTAATCAGATTTAATGCTAAAGTATGCCTTAAACGATGTACAGAAATTTTATATTTTTCTAAAAGGACATTCCTAGTAGACCCATTTTTGGTCCGTTTCATCTCAGAATATTTCATTTCCGTATCTATATCCGCAACATAGAGAGAGAGTGCATCATTAATTCCTTTGTTTGAGTAAGGTTTTTCTTCTACATTTAAACAGACAGTATAAGTATTTGAAACAAGGAACTTATTAAAAGTGAATTTTGAAATTTCCTCCAAAACTTTTATTGCATCTCTAACTATAGGCGCTGCAACCCATTCATCTATGTCTACTGGTAGTTTCAAACTTCGATGTTTTATTACAGCCCCTTTTATTACGAATAGGTCAGTTTGCACTTTACGTAGACAGCCTATCTTAAATCCAATTGCTTCACTATATCTTACTCCTGTAAATTGAAACAATAGGAATAATGCAGCCCTATGTACTCTATTTACAAGTTTATTGAATTCTTTTATTGAAACTTCATGTTTAGTTAGAAAATTTCTTTTTAAATTAGAACTCATCGAAGTACGTTTATTAAACTTAATAGTTTGTTCACGTTCGAACCCTCTTGTAAAGACATAATCTTTAAATAATTCATCAAGAGCCTGTCCCTTAAAAAATTCTTTTATTTCACCTTTATATGTTTCGGGTATAGGTGTAATTATTTCTATGTTCATTTGCTTCATAAAAGATATAACATCTATAGTGGCCTGCTTTACGATAAAATTAAAATAATTATCATCCAGCGGCATTGACTGAAAGTTTGTTACTTTAATATTATTTGTGTTTGATGAGCCAAAACGCAAATATTTTAAGTCATTAGAAGACCAGTTAATGGGACTCCCCAAAAATTTTTGAATTATTGGATTACCTAATGCCATTAAACCAGACTTTACAGTTTGAAAATAAGTTTTATTTTTGCCTGTAATTAATAATGAAACTTCATTTAAATCTCCTAACGTAATATCAGAGAGTGACAAGACTAAATTCACTTTTTCTTTGTTTGAAAGTATTACTTCTCTATAGTTGTACACTTTTAATAGATAATCTAAAAGTACATTAATTTTACTTGATAAGGTATTTGGCTTGTATCCACTACTGCCAATGTGACTTGTTTTAGAAAGGACACTTGGACAGTGCACATAAAAATAGGCAAGGATTTTCACATCATTAATTATTTTATCAGGTAGTTTTCCTTGCCAATAAACCCACTTAATTATTTGTTTGCTTCTGCAAACAGAATTTAATCTTTGATTTTTCTTATCATAAAAATCCCAGACATCGTCATCAAATTTATCATTCTTAGATATTAGTTCATTTTTTGGAATTGTAAAATCATCTTTTAATATTTCCTCTAATTCTAAAAGTTTTCTATTAAACATGTGTATTAATCACTTCATTTACAGGCTTATAAGTAACTGGGTCAATCAATTCATCCATTCCTTCAGCAACCTTTTTTGCCCATTCTAAATCTTCATCATTAAATTCAGAAAAATCACTATCAAATAGATTGTTAATGACATCAAGGGTTCTATTATAGAATAATTCATTTGGTAAATCTCCTTTATTACTATCTAAAGAAACTTCAATTTGTTTTTTATAGACCCATGCGAAAGGAAGATGCTTTTTGAAAATAAGGACATTATCACAAAAAAAACACATGTTAAACCTAGAACAAGCGTCTCCAGATTGATAACCTTTCAACTGTTTTACTTGTTCAGGTGGATTAAATGGGTTTTTACAATCGCATACTATACCTTTATAAATGACATTGTTATTTAAATTATTTGAAGTTGCATATTCAGGTTTCTCTTTACTAGCCCATTCTAAATTTCTAAATATGTTGTTAAGAGCATTATTGGTTTCTCTTTTAGAAATTACATTAAATTGATTTTTTTCTAAATAGTTTAATGTAGTATTTATTGAATTGTGCCCCATCTCGTGCTGTATTTCAAATATGTCAATTCCTTTTTCAACCATCCGAGCTATCCTAGTAGGTCTGAACCTTTGTACTGAAAAAATTAAATCTTCACCAACTTCAGATTTAAGATTGTATTTTTTTACAATATTGCTACACCAATTTGAACTGACACTACTTGATATTAGCTTAATTTCACCTAAGCTTCTCTGTGAAGATGATTGAAAAATAAATAGCTTTGATTGCAAGTATGTTGGGGCCAAGTTCCTTATTCCCTCTGTTAAATGTTTTATTTGATTTATAGTATTTTCAATAATAACTGCCTGATGGTGACGAAAATTCTTAATTTCCATATCATCTTCATACTTTCCTGTATTAATATGGAGTTCTTTTTCTCCGCCACTTCTTCCCTTATAATATGATAAATAAGGGGTACCGCTTAATGGGTGTTGTTTTTTAAAACAATCAATATTTAAATCATATAATGTATTAGCATTGAGACCAGTTTCCATAGCCAATTTAATTAAAAGTGGCATTATTATTTCAGCACTAATATATGGAGTAACACCCCACATTCGATATATGCCTGGAAGTCCTCCATATCTTTTAAAGTATTTTCCTGGAGCATATACAAGGAAAGAATTATGCTTTATATTATTTTCTGGGGTACCCAATATAGGTTCACAATTTAGAACGTTTTCAAAATACCATCTAAAGTTATCTATATTATTCCACCCATATACCTCAGCAGGTTGGCCTCTTTTTAGCTTCCGAGGGTCAACACCTATCCCGGTTTTTTTGTAACCCTTATCTTTAAAAATTTTATAAGTGAAACCAATTTCAGTAGTTACCGCTTTCATAACTTCATCCAATTCTTCTTTTAAATAGGCGACATTTTGGTCTGTTTCACGTACTGCACTACCAATTGAAACCCAAAAAACATCCTTTGTTTTTGTTAAGTTGTGGTGTACTGCCTCCTCCATGACATTCCTTATACAACTAAAGTATCCTACAAGAGTGTTTGAAGTTAAATAACCATCCATCCCTTTAATATTATTGTTATCAATGTATTTCTTGACTTTAGAAAGGGAAAATTCATCCCAATATTCATTTAAAAAAAATCTACTATCCTCGCTTAGCCTATTATCGTAGTTGTTGGTATCTTGTAAAAATCTTTTGTAATAATAAAGTGCTGATTTGTAATTGCTTTGTGTTGCTTTATTATGTTTTAAATTTCCGACTTGCTGAAAGATAAAATCAACTTGTGCATATGGGTTTTTATATGTTGGTTCAGGTGGTTTGGTAATCAGTCGGTCTATAATTTTATTTTCTTCCATTATTTCTCCCTCTTTTTTCAATGTGATTTTTTTGTGGCTTAAATGTTTCCTCATATATCCTCTGAGAAGCTTCATACCTAAAATTGATATCATGTGACTTATTTTTCATTTGTAAATTTTCAATTGCAATAGGTGCAATTGAAGTATATATTTCTGTACTTTTTATCTGATTATGACCGAGTGCTTCTTTTGTCATCACTAATTTATTTGTGAACTCTTTGTCATACTCACTACTTAAAATTGATACAGCAAAGCTATGACGGTATTTATGTGCACTATACTTTTTGGGGTCTAATTTGGACCTTAATGCTGCTTGTCTCAATAGCGCTCTTATTGCATTTTCTGTTATTTCTCCACCATGTGTATTTAAAAAACATGGCATATTTTCTTTAAAAATCAAACTTGCTTTCCTATATTTTTTATTTTGTGTATGAAGCCTGTTTACTCTTTGTATCATTGCCCTAGAAATATAAGTCAATCTCTCCTTTGTTTTCCCTCCCCTTCCCTTACTTCCATCAACTCTTAATTTAAAATAATTTATTTCCGAGGAATATTCAGAAAGATTAGGAATATCCTTTATTTTCACTCTTGGCAGTTCGGAAACTCGAATTCCAGTATCATATAAAAAATGAATTATGCACCTTTGACTCTCTTCATGAAGTGAATTAATAAGTTGAATAATTTCGTCAAGCATAAGTATTTTAGGTATTTTTCTATTTGGTTTAGGGGTTTTGTATTTATTTTTTATATATCCAGTATTATCCTTTACTTTTCCGCCTTCTATTGTTGTTAACCACTCCATAAATTCTTTAATAATTGCATCTCTATTTCTAATAGTTGCTGCTGAGAGATTACAATCAGATAGATATTTAAAATACTCAGAAATGAACATTCCATCTATACTACAAATTATTTCATCACACGATAAATTAGGAAAAGTTAATTCTAAGTAGCTACAGAAGTATTTCAAGACTTTAGCATAATGATGAACAGATTTTATACTATAAAGTGACGATTTTAATTTTGAGCGAATAAAGAATGTCGGGTGTTCTACCACAATTTCATTTTTGTCTATGAAAACATACTGAGTTGTTCCTTCCTCTGAATGATATGTGATTAAATTCATTAGTACGCCTCTTTCTAGAACTCATAGACTATGTTTATATATTTCTTTTCAATTTTTAAAGTGTTTTTTATAATCAATAAGGTCAGATATAGGAATTCTCCACCGGTGTTTATTTGTTTCTTTGTAAGCGTTTGGAAATTCTCCTATTCGTAGTTTCCTTTTAACGGTCTCTTCACAAACACCTAGCATTTTTGCTGCAATTGATACAGTTATATCATTCTTAACACTTTTCAAGATTTTCCTCCCTTCACTACAAATAAAAAAGTTGTAGTACGACAATAATCGTACTACAACTTTTACAGTTTTATTATTTTGATAATTCTTTTTTTTCTAAAATGTTATAATACCAAGCATTTAAACATTTGAAATTTTACATGTCGGAAATATTTTTTCCAACTTCATAATTTATAAAATAATTTACCAGAAAGTCTACTAATGCAATGTCAGTTGTTTTCATCCTATCCAGCAAGTCTGCAAATCTATTCAAGACTTCTTCAATATCTTCTTTGAATTCTTCATTTCTCTGCATGTGTATAGATAGCCTATTAAAGGCATTATTATTTTCAACCGTATTCCTTGAATTGTGTCCCAGCAATTCATCGCGATGAAATCCTAGTTGCTCCAGAACCAACACCATTTCCAGAGTAAGCGACGTTTTACCACGAAAATAATTCTTCTCGTTACGCTCAGTACGCCCAGTTAAGTTAGCAATTTCACTTGAATATTTATTTATTAGATAATTCTTATATGCTTCTTTATTCTTATTAGATTGTTTAAAAGATTTCGGTGTTCTTCTTAATATTAGTTCATTTATATTATTGTTTATCTCATTTTTTAAAACAGTTTCTCTCAGTTTCATTACTGTTTTTTTTGTCAACTTCAAAATTCCCAACATTTCTTTTCTTTCCTCTTCCTCAACCAGAGGTAAATAAATAGTGTCAATTCCATTTGGAAGTAATTTCGAAATTCTAATGATATCATCTCGGGATAATCCTAGACGTCTTTCAATAAAATTCACCTTTTTATATTCTATTGACTCAAGTATCATTATTATTGTTTGCTCAAATTCCACCACCATTTGGCCATAATCCTTTGAAGACAAGCTTAGCACTCCTTCCTAAATTCATTTTAATAGGGCATTATACCTTATTATACTTTTACATGGTCCTCGAGGAAATAATATTGGTACTAGGGATAACTTGAATAGTAGTTACAATTCACATCAATTTTGTACATAAACCTCTATAATTCTAATCTAATAAAATTGCCAATTCCAATTAGTAATAGCCAATTAGTTTAAATATTCTTTTGTGCAATAACTTCTTTTAAAAGACCGAACCAATTATCCTTCGAGCCTCTGCTCAACAAGCTCTCCATGAATGCTTATTTATAAACTTTCACTCAATTTAGTTAAATTCCGTTCAGTATTTCAAAAATTTGTTTTCTTGTTGAATTTCCTGTTTGAACTTTTCTAAAATTCTTATCTGTTCAAGACTTTGCGGAACACATATTAGGGTTTTTTGAGTATAGTTAAATAACATTTTGTAATATTACTAATTTGAGGATATAAAATATAAAATATAATAATTTTCCCTAAATAAAAATGGAGGTAGATTATGCGTTTTTTTCTAAATGTTTTTGGAAAAAGAAAGAGAAACAATGGAAACTCACCAGGTTCAAATGTCAATTTGAAAGAAGCGAAATTGTTATTAAGAAAAGCAAAAAAGAAAAGTGTATTCATAAGTGGCTTTCATCGCAGCAACAGAACAAGTCCCTTAAAAAGTAATAAATAATATACTCTTAACATCCCAATAGAAAACATCCATAAAAATCATAAAAAGACGACCGCATTAATTATCAAGTAGTTCAGTTTTGGAGTACAAAAACTAAGAATGTAATATGAATTGAGTATCAAATTGCAATGTAATTTGATGCTCTTTTTTTTGTTGTCACATCAACGTTTACTACGGAAATGTAGGCTAATTTGCAAGGGTGAAATAAATATTGTAGCCTTGCAAATTGGGTTGTAAATTCAATTACAAATTAAAGTACAAAACACGATGCCTTTCAGCTATTGCTGAAGAAAATAGTACGCAATAAAAAAAGAACTTGAATTATATCCAAGCTCTCACAAACTGTATCGTTCTTCTGCAACAATCGCTCCTAGATTGCTGCATAAGGCAAACTTTTATCAAAAGTATTTATAGCTTAATCCCAAATAAATCAAACTTGAAACTACAATAAATCCACTGAAAAATAATACTTTATTTCTGGTAGACCAATCTTTCATCCAACTCCATCTTTTTCTGTCTGTATCGAGCCAATAGTAGTCTATGATAACTGTAAAAATAAGAATAATAAAGATTAGTAAATAATTCATTAACTCACTCCACTCCTTATAATTCGGTATACGATAATACAGAAAATATCATTATTACTATTAAATAATCCTGCCTAATACTTAAGTTTAAAAAGAAAGATTACCTATGATGCAATCGCTCCTAGATTGTTGAATAAAAATATTCTATATAACCTTAATAATTTCAATTGTAGTAAAAACCATACTCTGTAACCAAAGGGTTATAATTTCTCAATAACATCGTCAATATTATCCCATTCATAAATTAGTTCTTTTAGCATTTTTTCACCAATTTTAATTTGAACTGTTTTAACTAATTTCGCACCATAATATTCATAAAAATAACGAGTTTTATTTTCCTCAAGGACTTCAACAAATATTTTCCCATAACCTAATTGTTTAAAATGAACAAATAATTCTTTGAACAGCTTCTTTCCTATTCCTTGTCCTTGATATTCTTCAAGTAGGTAAATTGAGGTTAAATCACTTGAGTTTTCCACTACATTGGTTTCTCTTTTCCAAGCATCTGCAAAACCTACAATTTGACCTTCATTATTCTCAGCAACAACTACATAATTATTTTCTTTAGTAATATTTTTTTCCCATAATTCTGTCCGTTTTTCATAAGATAAATTCTTTAAAAAGTCATCTTGAATAATGCCTTTATAAGTCGTTCTCCAACTATCAACGTGAACCTTTGCAATACCTGATGCATCATTTAAAATTGCTTTTCGTATTATCATTTTAGCACCCCTTTATGTAGTTAAATACTTCCTTATATCTTAATATGTTTATTCAACAAAGTAACTCAATTACCCTTTAAAAACTTACTCAAGTAATGCTGGCCGAATGCTGATACATTTTTCATAAAAAAGAAGCTTACTTCATTGCAGATAAGCCCTAGTTAATTGAAGAATAAGAAGTAAAAGTCATTGTACTTTATCTAAAAACTGTTGAACTTCTTTTGGTGATTTTATAATGATAACTTGTTTATCTTTAGACAATTGTTCTAGCTTTTGTAGTATTCCTGGTCTTTTAGTTTTGGGATAATCCCATATCCATTTCAAAAAATCTAAGTCAAATCTTTCTTCGCAACCTTCTCCCATATCTGGTCTTATTTTATTTCGGTACTGCAACATTCTTTTTAAAGCACGGTAGAAACAGATTGTTCTGTGAATATCAAGAAAAATTATTGTATCTGCTGCATTTAGTCTAATCTCCATTGTCCCACCATAGTTTCCATCAATAATCCATTCTTCTTTTTTTACTAACTCATTTTGAATTTTACTTTGTTTATCCTTTGGAACACCCACCCAATTAGGTTTCCAAAATAATGCATCAAGATGATAAACGTTTATTTTTAGCTTCTCACCTAATTGCCTTGCTAGTGTGGATTTCCCCGACCCACCTGAACCAATAAGTACAACCTTTTTCATAAGAACCTCCAAATTTAACAATCCTACTTCGTTAACAATTAATAGGAACTGCCTCACAGCAGCCCCTTTAATTAAATCACTTATTAATTTTACAAAAGTAAAACGGATATTCTGGAAACTTTCTATTGATTAAGTACAGAATATCCAATCTATGCAGTAATTCCTTCTTCAAGAAATGCTTCTACGATTGTTGAATAACAAAAATCACTTTTTTATTATGCTTGTGCAAACAATATAACCTGTAACTATACCAGTGATTGTTTCGAATGAGGTAGACGCACCTCTGCCAAAATATCCTCCCAATATATATGAAGAGAAAGGTAAGTTAAGAGTGAGTATTTCAGAGTAATACAAAATTGGAAAAATTGATAAATACATAAACGGTAAACCAACCACAATCAATTTTGCCCAATTCACTGTCCACTTACCTGTCTTTGGAAAGGTTTTGAATAAGTGAGGAAGTGCTAAGAATATCCCAATTACAACTGGAAAAATTGCACTAAATAGGTAGTAAGGAAAAACTTCATAAGTCTCTCGGTTATTTGAATACAAATTTGCCTGTAATTTCAACCCTAAAAATATAATCAATAAAAACAATATTGCAAAACCTGTATAACCCACAAATGATTTCCTTTGGTTTAACATATTACCCTCCTTTTGATATTCCCCAATCCTGTCCAATTCTTAAATTAGGAGCAATCCACTATGCTGCAATCGTTCCTATTTAGCGGAATAAGAAACTAATAATACGGTAATATAAATTATTTCAATTTATATTGTTCTTAATAAAACTGTTCCAAAGTAAATAATACTCATCCCCAAAAACACGATACCAAATGTAACTATGGCTTTAGGTAATTTACCGTTGAAATACGTCAAAGAAATACCAATTAGTATATGAATTACAACAAATTTAAATATACTCAAAAAGCTTACTCTCCTTTCACTAAGAAAGCACTTTTTCTTCTAATGTTTTCAACATATTTATTCCTACGACTTCAAAACCAAGCTCTTCATAAAGTTTTAGAGCACCAGTATTACTTCCAAATACATGAAGTTTAAAGTAGCATACTCCTTTTTGTCTAATGATACCTTCAATAAGCTCCATAATTTTAGTTCCTAAACCTCTTCCTCTAAGCTCTTCAAAGATAAAGATTTCATAAAGAAATGCACTCTTTTTTTCAACTTCGATTTTTATCCAGACATAACCAGCTATTTGTTTCCCATCATAAATATTAAAAAGATAATGGTTTGGTGTAAAAAGTCCCTTCGGAAGCAAATTATTTAATTGTTTAATTGCTACACTAGAAGTTTCTTCACCCAGTTCATGGATGTTCTGGGATAATACATCAGTATACCTGTCAACTTTATTTTGAAAGTAAATGTCAAAATCTTTTTCTGACATTTTTCTTAATTTTACATTTTCCATAAAATCCTCCTACTAACAGAGTAGTTATATTCTTTATATTACATTGAGGACAAAGAAACTAAATACATGAAAAGCAATAAGCAGAAGCTAGTTATTACCGTTAAGGTAGATAACATAAACATTTTAATTTCTTCATTATGCTTTATTACTCCTTTAAACCCAAAGAATAATCCTATAAGAATTAGTGAAGTCCATATCAACTTTATTGTTTGCAATGGGAACAATGTAAAGAAATTTATAAGGAATAGTGGAAATGTCAACAATTGAACAGACGTAATGCCTATGAGAGTTTTCATATAACACCTCCGTGTTCCACAATACTGCCCTTTAATGGAATAAGTAACAATTTCTTATCTATAATACCACAAATTTCCTAATTATCTTTCAATTTACAGATAATATTACAATTTCATACTCATTCTAGAAGAAAATAAAGGTGCAATTTCAATCAAAAAAAGTAGTCCATTTTGGACTACAATTTAATGTTTTATACTCTAAAGCTGAACTACTTAAAAAAATATAGTATAGTCGTCTTTTGTATATTTATATATATATTTTGAATAACATACTTGAGATGTAGTAACTTAATTCTCTTCTAATATCTGTTCAACTTCTTCCATAAATAAACTTGGTTTAATATCAAGTTGTTTTGAAATTATTACTAATGTATTGATGGTTGGCTTTCTCAACCCTCTTTCAAGTAGACTAATAAATGTTCTGTCAAGCTTGCATTCTAAAGCTAATTTTTCTTGTGAAAGTTTCTTTTTAGTCCTTAATTCTCTTAACGTTATTCCAAATGCTACTTCTATCTCCATATATATACACTCCCCTAGAAACAATATTTACGTTATAAATATTGTTTTCTTAGGCGATTAAGTCTACAGACTATAGTCATCACGCTGCTTATTTACTCTGTTATCCAGCAATTTTTTATGTTATTATTTTTGTAGACTATAGTGCTCAAATCCTTTATTAATGAGGGAGTGTTTATTATAAAAAACAATTTGGATTTTCAAAAAAAAGCTGTTAAAGAGTATTTGAAAATGAGAGCAAAAGAAGGATATGGAGCCCAATATAAAATAGCTAACAAGTACAGTATTAGCCATCAAACCCTAAAAAAATGGGCTGAAAAACTAGAATTTAGAATTGAAATTGAAGAGGAACCAACAAATATAAAACAGAAAGATATATTAACCAGATTAGAACAGATAGAACATGAGAATATATTATTAAAGTTTATTATTGTTGAGAAAGAACTAGAATTATACGAGTTAAGAAATCAAACAAACCTTTAAGATTTTAGTTAATTCGAAAGTTACAAATAGAAATTCACAACATACTCAGGAACGATGATTTTCGCCGCATATTAATAATCCATTAGCGCTAAACTTATCTTCAATGCATCATCAATACGCTCCATTTCTTCCGGCGTAACAGTTCCATGTTTACTTAAAATCTGACTCCTATCTATCGCCATTACTTGTTCACACATAACAACTGAATATTCTTTAAATTTTATTTCCACCTGTGTAGAATAACTTGCTTGTACTTTTCCTGTAAATTTATTCACTCTGGTTGTACACGGCGCTGCGAGTAAAACTGGACTATATTTATTCCCAATATTATTTGATACAATCACAACAAGCCTCTCACCTCTTTGTACTGAATTACCTTTCTGTATTTCTCCAAGATTAACCCAATAAACGTCACCACGAGTTACATTTATAGGTTTTTGTATCACAATCTTCACCTCTTATGATAAATACTAAGTTTATTTCATAAGTTATTATTATAACAATTACTCTATATCCAAGATAGTATTTTTAAATACTGCAAAATTGTTAAGTTATTAAATAGATATTTGCTACTTAAAAGGAATAACAAAAAGAACTTAGAGTTAACTAAGTTCTTTTGTTCAATAAAATGGATTAGGAGTTTAATTTGTAATAGTTAATGAACAGATATTGGATTTCGCAATAGTCTACAAACGTTAGAAAGAACATTAATACTTTAATTCTGTCCATCACTATTTCGTTTGGATGTGAAATTGAATTCCTGGTAAGTCGAGTAAAAGTTGCATAAATTTCAGAACTTGAATTATCCAATTTGGGGGTTAATGCCCTCAATCCTGCATCTTGATTATTTCTTAAATATTTTTTTTGGTATTCTAGATATTTTGTGTATTTCATCGAAATTGTTATCCTTGGCTTTTCTATATCCTGTTCAAAGCTTAAAGCTAATGTATTATCATTTTGTTTTAGGAAACCTAAAAAGCTAGAAGTTAATTCTTCTACGATTGTTTCACCACCCAAACCTACATTAATCATTGAAGAGTTTATGCAATTAGCATTAAAGCAACGTAAGCCTTCTGTGATATAAAAAATGACCCAGTCATTAATATTGCTAATATTCTTTAACTTACTCAAATACCCATCTTGGTCGTATGGTAGTAAATCTTTTTGTTTAATACATTCCAAACCGTATTCTGTAACGTGAAAATAAGGAAGGTCGGGCCCATAGTTTCCATATGCACCTGGAGCAATTACTCCCTGAACAATCAAACTATTAAATTCTTGATAGACTTTAAGTATCTCACTTCTCGTAAGATTAATATTACGGTTTTCAAACAATAAGTTGGACCCACATCCCCACGCTTCACCATACATTGTCTTTCTTAATGGCCTTATATCCTTAATAATCAGTAAACCATTTAATAGTCGAAATAAATCAGCCTGACTTCCCTGATAACCATACATCTTAAATGTTTTACCTTCAGTGTCTATATTACTTTCTTCATATGCAAGAGTTTCTAAAAGTAAATTCCTTATTTCTAAGTTAGATAGCTCACCATTAGTAGTCCTCATATTTCCACTCCTATTAAACAACTTTATTATTTTCTTGGATAACCCCTTTTTCAAGGACTAACTTCAAACATTTCATCAAAATAACTATTTTCTTTAATGTAAGGATTTCTAATTTTCATTTCCCAAGAACCATCTTGTTGTCTAATAAAATATACGCCATTATTATTGGATAAATTTTCAAATGGTAATTCTTCAGTAGATTGAACAGGAATTTTATCTTGGAAGCTCGGACTACATAAAAATAAGTTTTCACCTATCTTTTTAACTAATAATACATCTTCTTGAATTTTCATTTCTTGGACAAATTTAAAGTTTGAAACCTTATCTTTGAATTGATAAAAATCCCCATGAGTTTCTTTCAAATTAAATAACCATTTTTTCGTATTTTCACTAAATAGACTTGTATCCTTATATTGAATTAAGTAATCTTTAATTTCTCTTATTTCTTTTTTCTCAAGTTTTGGGTTATTAAGTATTTCAGCTAGCTCAACTGCTGCTGACCTAGAGTAAATACCACTTAAGTAAAAGTTTAATGACAAGATATTTGGTAACCCTACTTGTACAAGCATAGCTAATCTTCCAAAAACCTCAGACTCTTCTTTGAAATCCATGCTTTCCAGTAGTCTAGCTACTGCATTAATCCCCCATGGTAAAGTAAAAGTAAAATATTTTTTATATCTTTCAAATAAATTAATATCGAATAGAGGACAACCTGTTATCCACAGAATTCTTACTTCGTTTATTTCTTCAATATCCGAAAAAATTTCAAACTGTTTTGATGGTAAGCTTTGTATGATATGTTCAGTATTGCTCAGAAGGGTTATCATATCCTCTATTTTTCGGTCACTATTGAGGTAAATGTTAACTATCTCAATAAAATATTGTATTTGCTCTTTTATTTTTATTCCCGACCTTAACGGAAGAGAAGATGAAATTAATCCCTTCCAGTTTTGTCGGTCTCCTGCCAGCCTTTGTACAGCTTCAGTTCTTGCCTTCAATAAGAGACATATTTTGTTTTCATCAAATTTACTTTTTTCTTGTGCTTCAATGTATGCTAATGATTTTCTGAAATAATCATCCACCCAATATGTTCTATCAACCTCATTATAACTTTGAAACTCTTCAGATAATGCTAAAAGAGTATCATCTATCAAATCAAATTCGAAATTCATTTGATTTATTTTTTCTTCGGCAATACCTCTGTAATTACTTTCTGCTACAAGTTGTAAAAATAAATCAAATTCGATATCACACTCTTTAGCGATATGAATTAATTGCTGAATAATTACCAGAAGTCCACTATTAACATTACTTTGATTTAATTTACCTATATATTCATTTGCAAGTCGTAGTTGTTTGTTTACATTGTATCTAGGCTTATTGCCATCCAAAGCATATAGTATTTTACCTTCACTATCCACAAAAGTTCTACCTGCTCGACCGGCAATGTTCCAGAAATCATTTGTCGTTATTTTTAATCCGTCATTTAGCCATACATTTGCAAAGATAACTGAGTAAACACCAATATTTACACCCTGGCCTAAAGTTGTAGTTGCAATAATAACCTTCGGGTTACCATTCCTCATTAATCTCTCCATTGTTGTCCTTACCTCTGTTGCTAAACCTGAATGGTGACAAACTATTCCAAACTGAGCATACTTCTTTAAATCGCTATCCTTGCCATATGCTTCTTCACATGCTAGTAAAAAAGCCTCCCAATCACTTAAGTTAGTCCACTCATGAGTATTATTGTCTCTCATTGATATTAAAACTTCCCTTGCTTGAGACAATACCATGTTTTGTCTTGCAACAAAAATTAATACTGAGCCAATTTCTGATAACCTTAGAGCAGTTGCTGCAATTGCTTCTTTTTTATTACTAGGAAAGTTATATTTCGACCTTGGTCTTTGAATGACAAAAGGTTCAATAAAGTTGTGGTTAAATGACTCTAAATCCCCTTTCCATTTTAGAGAAACGTTATTTCCTCTAAAAAACAATAAACCAAACCGTTGTTTTGATAAAGTGTGGTTTGAGGATGTGATTATAGCTTCACTATCTCCACTAATCCATTTAGCAATTAGTTTTCCATTGGGTAGAACAGCTGAGAGCAAAATCATTTTTCCGTTATTATTATTTAAATAAAACCTTAACTCTTCTATAAAAATTTCATTCATGGTATATCTATTATTAGAGCCTATTAAGTGTCCTTCATCAATAATTACTAACTTTATTTTTGCTTTCACATCTGAATTATTTCTTATAATAGCTTTAGCTTTCTCAGGTGTTGCAATAATAATATTAGTCTCATTAATTAACAGTTCATCTAACTTACTATACTGTGCTCCCCCATAAAGATGTGAGACTTCAAATCCCATAGGTCTAAAAACTTTCGTTAATGAGTCTTCAATCTCATGAGCAAGTGACCTAAATGGGGCTAAATATAGTATCACGTTATCAGGAGATGAATTTAAACATTGTAGTATAGCCAATTCAGCAATACGGGTTTTGCCACTGCTAGTCGGCAAACTCACAACAGCACCATCTTGATTTAATACCTTAGGTAAGGCTTCTTGCTGTGCTTTAAATAATTCTACAACTGGCTTGGATTGAAAAGCCATACTTAATATATAATCACTTACGACTCCACCACCAGCTCCAATCAACGGTGGAATAGTTCCCCATAAGGAATTTTTCTCATATCCTGAAATTATTAATTTGAAAAGTCTTATTACCCACCACATGCCCGGGTCTTTATCAATTATTACGAGTTTTAATAAATCTTCCACTACTTCAATACTTCTAGACAACCAAACTTTTTCACCTGAATAAAAGTATTCTAGCAACATAGACAAAGACTTTGCTATTAAATATGTATAAATCTTCTCATCTCTATCTTTATCATCTTTAAGAACAGAAATATTTAAATCTGAATAATCATCACTCAATATTATATTTATAATGGTAGAATGTAACTCACTATACTTTCTTTTCAATATACAACTAATTAATTTGGATATATTTGTATCAAAGTCAATATCTTTTAGTATGGTAAATGATTTGGAATATTGTTGTGCACCGTAATACGCTAAAGAGCTCGCAAGTATAAAATACAAACTGTAATTGTGTCTATTTTCAATGGGACGGTGAACACTCTCTAAAATATTCGCTCCTTTTTCCAGAGGAAAAATAGCATTCTCAATGTCATTGTTTTCAGCATAATAACAACCGACTGATAAATATGAAACCGCAATTTGTGTCAATTTTTCATCTAAATTATCTGTGTAATTTGGAAAGTTTTCTTTCTTTTCTTTTATGTTAAATAGTAAAAATCTTGAGTCACCTTGAGCAATTAAGTTTTGCAAATACTTATCCGTTTCTATCTTCTGCAACAACCCGAATGCTTGTTCGTTATTCATCTTCATCACCCTCTAATATCTGATGTGAAAGGTTGTAACTATCTTCAATAAATTTTGAAGGCTCCTGAAGGCTAAGAGATAACATAATAAAATTAGGATTACTGGAAGATAAATTTCTTTCTACGTGCCTATACGTATTATGATTACTAAGTATTAAACCTACATTTATTAATGGAACGTTATCTTTGACTATCTCAATATTTAAATCTTCTAATTTTGCTGATGTTTCTTTGTCTCCACCTAAATTCAGCATACTAGCCACAAAAGTAACCGAAAGTGGTTTAGTCAATGCTTTACCAAACTCCTTTGTAATTTCTTCAATTACTGTCTTTGCGGGTTCAGTTCTAAACTTAGCTTCCCCAATAATCACTTTTTCGGTTAAATTATTGGTGTTAAAAAGTAGTACATCATCTCCCTTCATAGATTGATTTACATTAGGATTATATCTTAAACGATATAACAGAAGTAAAAGGTTACTGGTAGATTGTAAGTATTCGGCTAATAAAATTTCTGTTGCATTACCTTTCTTTGTTGTGTCCATTACAGGTAATAATTGTTGGGTTTTTAATACTTCGTTAAATTCATATTTTGATAGTATTTTTTTCTTCTCTTCTAACCTAGAAATTCTATCATCATCTATATGATGATTAATAATCAACTTAGATAACTTCTCTACCGCTAATTCTCTGTTTCCCTCCACCTCTAATAATTTTCTATGTATTTTATCCTTTTTATCCATATCAACAGGAATATCATCGCACGATAACCATTCTCCAAAAAAATGCGAAGAGTTAGGATGTTCACCAATCATTGTAGAATGAATTGTCAATTCCTTTTCATCAGTTTTTGTCACTTTATCACCTTCAGCTCATTATCATATATTCACATATTTACATATTACACCAATAAAAACCTATATTCTACAATACATATTAATTAACTTAAAATACAAAGTATTCAGTTATATATATATTTAAGGATACTTAAAAAGTATTTATAAAATTAAACCTCTATATTTTTTATGAAGTTTCTACTGATATGAAATAAGTTTTAAATGTAATGTCGAAAATGTTGATTTGAGGTGAATTATAATAAGTTGAATAAGATGTCTGAAGTAAATAAGGAGTTGTTCAACTAGAGGGTTATTTAAGCTTAGAATTGTCTATTATAATAAGGTCCAATTGTTAGTGGAAGTTGTGGTTACACTTAAGGCGCACTTCTGGAAAGGTGCGTCTTTATCTTTCCTATATGAAAGTGTTCCATTTCTTATCATTTATTTATGAACAATTGTTTACAACTATCTCTTATACTTCTCATTCCCCCCTCTATACAATAAATATCCATATCACAGAAATTATATTATTATAACCAAAAATCAGATTATGCTTTTTGTACTCATCATTATTTTTTTACTACCGAAAAAGGAAAACATCGGCAGAACGCTGGTATAGCTGGCAGGACAATTTACCATCTGCAACATAGAATTGGAACATGGTGTGGCATGGGGGCAGTGCCATGGAATCCACATTCGCGACATTCCAAGCCGATACGATCAGTCTTCTTGAATCCGGATTGTTCTTTATCTGTTCCACCACATTTGTGATCTGGTCTATGCTCTTCCCGTCAGGTGTAGGCCAGGATCTCCACTGATAGCCGTAAACAGGCCCAAGATCGCCATTTTCATCTGCCCACTCGTTCCAGATGCGGACACCATTCTCCTGAAGATACTTGATGTTCGTATCACCGCTTAGAAACCATAGGAGTTCATGGATGATGGATTTCAAGTGCAGCTTTTTGGTCGTTACAACAGGAAAGCCTTCTGCAAGATCGTAACGCATCTGATACCCGAATGTACTGATTGTGCCAGTTCCTGTTCTATCTTCTTTTTTCGTACCGTTATGTAAAATATGTCTACAAAGATCTAAGTATTGTTTCATTATATTCACCTCTTCTGCTATAGTCGACGATTCTATTCTACCATATTGAAAATGAAAAAAGAGCATTTCATGATGAAATGCTCACTGTGATCGAAGCCCCAGCAAATTTCCTCTCGATATTGGAGAGGTCTCTAGATTCTCCAGGAATAAAAATGTCTTTGGTGCTTTCATTGCAATTTCCAATTTAGAGGTTTCGTTCAAGTAATACATGGCGAATGTTTCAGCAAAATACTCCTCTGGAAAATGCAGAAAATAGTCTTTACCAGGAAAAAGCTGAGGTGCTTCCTCCTTCCAGAGAGTCAAGAATGTTTGGTTCATTCTTACATTCCCTAGCACATAACGGTCGACGGAATGCGCCAATTCATGGAGCTCAAGATTGACCGAGCCATGACCCATTCCTTTATTGCTATGACCTATTTTCGCCAAGACCAGTTTGGAACCGCCCACTCCCGGTACTTCCTCCCAGGTCGAACCTCTTAAACTATAGCCTCTGGGTTTGACTCCGTGAAGATGTTCAAAGCCCTGCACTTCTGTCAAACTGCCATTAAATAAATACAGATGGATGTTCTGCTGGACCAGTATGCTGAGGATGCTTCCCGGAATGCGAGATAATCGGGACACCATGGATGCCGCTTCTTTTTCAGCAAATTCCCCAGAAGGTACATAGACCAGCTTCTCAACCAGTTCTCTATTTTGTATCTCTCCGAGATGAGAATTAAAGGTAGTAGATTGATAGTTTTTTAATGAAATAGCATCTAAACTAGCGTATGCCTTCCAATAAACCGGAATAATTGTAATAACTAATAAAAGTCCAATGGCTAAAACACGTCGGCTCATTTTCCCTCTCCTTCTGATGATGTTCTTCTAGGATGGTATGTATTAATTGAAAATTCACATTATCGTATAATATGTTTCTATTATAACATCTAAACCTGTAATTGAGCTGTGGTTTTCATCAAAAAGGTTTAACAATGATTGGAAAAGAGAAAATAAATATTTCCAATTTAGGATCACCTGTATATTAGAACGCTCCTATTGGACTTCTCAATGAGTTATACATGAAAAAAGGCCATTAGAACGCTCCTAATGGTCTTCTCAATGTGAATTACATGCAAAAAGGCCATTAGAACACTTCTATTGAACATTTCAATAAGATTTACGTACAATACAAAAGAGACTGTCCAGAAAGTCATGTAAAACTGACTGGCTGGACAGCCTCTTGTTTTATAGTTAAACGATAATTTCCTCTTCATTTAATGCTGCTTCTTGAATGTCCCTTGTGCGATGGGCTATTCTGCTTGCTGCGGCGGCGGCAAGTGCACAGACAATGTCATCCATGAATGTGTGCACTTCTTCCCCTTCGTGTTCATCCAGCTTCTTGATGATACCGAATTTCTCTTTATCAAGAAAACCGAAATTCGTCAAGCCTATCGAACCGTACACATTGACAATGGATAAAGGGATGATTTCATCGATTCCATATAAAGGTTCATCTGTCTCCACCAGATACTGCAAAGGCTCGGGCAGCAGCTTCTGCTCGGCCAGGATGTCTAGTGAAATTCCGGTAAGAACTGCATGGACGATTTCCCTTTTTTCAAGGACCTTTTCTACATTGTGGATACAGTCCTCCAAGGTCACATCGACAATATACCGTTGTTGAAGGAGCAGTACAATTTCCGCTATATCCCGGATAGTTACGCCACGTTCTTCCAGCATTTTCTTTGCAGTCTCTCTCATTTGCTGCAGTGTGTATTTTCTCATACAGACCCCTCATTCTCTCTTATTAGCTCAGCCATTTCGGCGGCATGTTCTTGGCCCAGAAAATGGACCCTAACGCATGATGGTTCTGGAATTGGTCATGGTGGGTATGGTAATGGAAATTGAACCAATAGCCCTCTTTTGGAGGGTTGTCCTTTCTAACATGAAAACGGATCATATCTTGTCCAGACACCTTGTGGTAGATGTGAAAGATTTTCTCCCCATCTCCTCCGGTAGGTGATTCCGAAATAGTAAGGTTGGTTAAATCTTCTTCAGGATGCTGAAAAGCGAGTGTGCTGATTACTTCCTCCATTTTCGGAAGGATCACATCCTTGAATTCATCTTCAATTTTTGGCCCGATACGGGAACCGAACTTCGCAAAGCTTTGCACTTCCGCCTGCTCAAGTGCTTGGTATAAAAATTGCTCTTTGGAAAGCTCAGGTTTAAGAGAATGATATAATCCTGAGGAAAAACTATCAGATTCGCTACTTTTTATATCACTGAAATTGGAATCATCGGAATTGTCGTCCGCAATTAAATAGGCAGGAGGTGAAACAGTACCGAATGTCAATGCAGTAATAAGGACCACTAACGATTTCTTTAACCATTTCGGCATGGGAAACTCCCTTTCTTTTATGTACGCCATAATTTTTTGTAAATCTAGTATATCATAAAAGTAAGAAAATTTTATCTATTTAACTTTGTTTTTTTTAGGGCTCTTTTCGCGTTTATTGTTGCTATAGAGATAAAATGTAAGCACTAAATGTAGCCCGTTGATTTCCGCTCCGAACACTTGCTTTCCGCGGGGACGGATGGGAGCCTCCTCGGCTTCGCCTGTGGGGTCTCCCATGCCCTCTACTCTCCCGCAGGAGTCAAGTGTCCTCCGCTACAATCAACTCAGTTTTTTAACACTATTTGCTCTACTGAAATGAAAAAATGAAACAAATTTTTCAAACTTTAGGAAAGCAAATTTTATACTACGATTCACCCCTGTTGGTTGGAGTGCAAGGTGTGAGACTCCTGCGGGAGCAGCGTGTCAAGGGAGACCCCACAGGCGCAAATGCTCCGAGGAGGCTCCCGAGGCAGCCCGCGGAAAGCGAACACCTGGAACGGAGACCAACAGGGAGTTTAATGTTGACACCTTATCCTTAGCCCAGCCCCTATACTTAAAACAACAATCTTTACCAAAAGAGCCTTTTTTAAAGAGGAATGTAACTTTACACAAAAATCTTCCAATATTCGAAACAAAAAATTGATAGGGCATTCAATTTTGATATTTTTTGTTCATTTATTTAGCTTTTTTTGTTAATATTAAGAATAGCGTTATCCTTGTATAACCGTTTCGTTCTTAAGCGTGAATAGTACATAATGGAGGTTTTATACATGTATGAGGTTCTATTGATTGTAAGCTCATTTTTAACATTGGGATATTTAACTTATTTATGTATTACAGACTAATCTAAAAAGTAAAAAGAAACTCGTGTGGAACTACTCCGACACGAGTTTTCTTTTTAGTTTCGTTTCGTGCTTTTTCTGCTGGAGCTCATGGACTTCCCATCGATTTCCGTAGATGTTGTCCCCTGTCCCTCCACTTGGGAAGATGGTAACCCCACATTGCCAGGCTTCTTTCTTTTTCCACCCATAATATTGAAGACCTCCTAATAATATTGTGTGAAATCTTTAATAGTTTGTCCCAAAATCAGGTTTTTTTCTCCCAAAAGCCGTAATGGAATTTGGATGATTTCCGAACTATTCTCGAAAGTCCAAAACGTTCAAAACGTTCACTTTGCCAATGGTCCTTTAACACCACCCTTTTTCTTGCGACTCTTTTTGCCTCTTCCACCGTTATCCCATTCAGGTCTCCATAGTGTGCAATATTCCTTATTGAAAGTATTCCGGTAGATTCCTCAATTTGCCTTTCAAACATCGGATCGAAATAGACAACATCATAGAAGTCGTCAGGAAGAGTTTGAAGAATATCGAGATGATCTCCTTGAACAACCTCGATCCGTCTCATTGATTGTTCCGTTTCCTCATTTTGGATTTTCCATGTCTGAAGGCCCGTACTCACAATATAAGCTAGCAGCTTGTTCGCTTCGATGCCTGTCACTTTACCCGTAGGTCCCGTCGCTAGACTTGCCATGATGCTGTCAGACGCAAGGCCTAATGTACAATCCAAAAAAGACATGCCTTCCATAAGGGTTGTTGCCTGAAGAAACGGTTCAACTTCGCCAGATAGCCATCGCTTTGCCCGGAAAGCCGCACTGTTCGGGTGAAAAAATACAGGCTCGCTCGTTCCAGATACGTACCATTCAATTCTGTCTTTCCCGATGACTAAAACATCCTTTTTATATTGAGTCTGTAAAAGCCCGATGGACTTTTTGTTTCGTTCTATGTAAGGGAGCTCCAAGTCCAAGGCAACGCGAAGGGCGATTCGGATCATTTGGTCATTTGTTCTGCCTGCGGTGGTTACGATCATTTTACATTGTCTCCTGCTTTTGATTTTCCATTTTAAGTGTCTTTACGCCATAAACAAAAGGTGTGCACTCAAAAGCGCACACCATTCTTTTCAGACTTACTTGCAATATTGATGAAAAGCACCTTGAAGATTGGTCATAATATTTTCCATCGTGTTCGCTTCGATATCATGACGGTGAATAAAATGGACCACCTCATTCCCTTTCATGATTGCCATGGAAGGGGATGAAGGTGGGATATCGCCGAAAATCCCACGCATTTTCTCCGTTGCTTCCTTATCTTGCCCAGCAAAAACGGTCACGAGATGATCAGGGGCATTCTCTGCCTGCAGGATAGCTTGAGTAGCCGCTGGACGTGCAAGGCCTGCTGCACAGCCACATACTGAATTGACAACAACTAATGTTGTACCTTCCACTTTATCAAAGAAAGAATCCACTTCTTCCCCTGTTGTCAGCTCCTGGAATCCAGCTCTGGTCAATTCATCTCTCATCGGTTTTACTAATTGTCTCATATAATCTTCATATGCCATCGACATGATTTCGTCCCCCTTTTTATTTGTTTCGTTCGGTCATTTGTTTCCAGACAGAACCTTTTGCTTCTTCTCCGCCTTCTATGCGCTGAATCGCCATTTTCACTTGCATGCTGACTTCAAACTCTGGATCATCCTCTGCTGCACGCAGGGCAGGCAATGCTCTTTCATCTCCGACCTCAAATAGAAACATCGCCGCACGCCATCGGACAAGCTTATTTTTATCCTTTAAAGCTTCCATCATGGCAGACATTGCCGCTGGATCTCCAAGATCGGAAAGGCAATCACCTGCAGTTCTTCTTACTGTTACGGATTTGTCCTTCAGCGCTCTATACAAATAAGGTAATATATCAGCGTCTTCCAGCATACCGAAGTATACGGTTGCCAGCCTGCGAATAGAACCTTTCTCATCTTCCAGGGCTTTAGCCAATACCGGGATATCCCCTTCTGTCGGATCCATCTGGTCAAGGGCTGCAAATCGCTCGGACCAGTCGGGATTATCAAGCATCTCCATAGTCACCTTATATCTTTGTTTCTGCTTTATATTCGACTGCTTCTCACCTGATGCCGATTTTTCCAACATGTTCTGAAGTCTTTCCTCCGAATAGGTTGCTGCAATTTCCTCCACAATCTCATTTCCTACGGCTTCAAGGTTGCCGTATCGGATTCCATGCTCTTTCCATTCCCGCTCCAAGACCACATTGTCCTGATTTTTTTGTGTAGTCAGGACTGCCTCCATGAAACGCTCGGGAAGGCCGACGCGTTTTTCCACTTCCCCGTCAGTCAGCTTCACTTGCATGGGAATGCCCTGGAACATCTGGATAAAGACTTTCACTTCTCCGAACCCGCTAAGAGGTGTTTCACCTGATTCTGCGCGGTCCTCTTCCGTTTCACCAAAGGCGCTCCTCACATCCGCAAGAATTACTTTCCAGTCATAGCGGGCATTTCGCTCAACCGCCAGGAAGTCTGCAACATGATAAACTCCCTTTACGCCTTCTACTTCCAATATGGATTGGATGATATCGGGTGCCTGGGAGGAATTGTCCTTTGTATAATTGTTTCTGGCACCTGCCGGCAGCTCCTCCGACAAAATAACCTTCATCGTATTTGGACTCGGTGTAGGCTCTATTGCTTTTATTCTCACGAGTGATCACTCCTTTAAACGATTCAATAATACTATGGTAGCATACAAGCCTTATTCATTTAAACGAATAGACATTATTCTTTAGCGTTTATTTTCTCCACTTTCTCTGAAAGCTCTTCCCATCTATCCATCAGCCTCTGAAGAAGTTCATTATTCTCTTCCTGGGCCTTCATCCATTTGCTGACCTGTTCATAGTCACTTCCGGCTCTGGCTATTTCCGCCTCAATCTCTTCCAAAGTCTCTTCGACCGCCATGATCCGCTCTTCAATTCCTTCCCAATCCTTTTGCTCCTGGTAGGTCAGCTTCAAGGTCTTGGGTTTTTGCCTCTGCTGATTATCCTTCACGGCCTGCTCCAGTTTTTTATCTTCCTGGCGCTTGCGAAGCTGCTCTTCCACATAATCAGAGTACTCCCCAAAGATCCGTTTAAGTTTTCCGTTTCCTTCGAGAATCACTAGCTCCTGTACCACTTTATCAAGAAAATAGCGATCATGTGATACCGTGATGACAACACCAGGGAACTCTGCAAGATAAGCCTCCAAAATAGTCAGCGTCTCTGTATCCAAATCATTGGTAGGTTCGTCCAAAAATAGAACATTTGGCTGTGACATAAGGATACGGAGAAGGTAGAGTCTTTTACGTTCGCCCCCAGAAAGCTTTCTTATCGGTGTACCATGCGCTTGGGACGGAAACAGGAATCGCTCTAAAAGCTGGGACGCGCTTGTTTGACTGCCATCCTCACTCTTTATGACTTCCGCTTCTTCCTTCACATAATCTATCATTCTCTGTTCGAGGTTCATTTCTTCCTGCTCTTGTGTGTAGTATCCGATTTTTACTGTCACACCTGTATCAAGTTCACCGCTATCCGGTTGAATTCTGCCTGCCAGGACATTCAACAGGCTGGACTTCCCTACTCCATTTGGCCCCACTATTCCTATTCTGTCTTTCTGCTTGACCAGGAGATCCACGTGATCCAAAATGATTTTTTCTCCATAACGAAGACTGACGTCCGCCAGTTCCATCACTTTTTTCCCGAGCCTTTGAGAACCGGTAATCAGTTCGAGGTCTTGTGAGGTTGCAGTAGAGGATACCTTCTCATCAAGATCCTCAAAGCGCTTGATCCTTGCCTTCTGCTTCGTCGTTCTTGCCTTTGCACCTTTTCTCATCCACTCCAGCTCTTGACGGTAAAGGCTCTTCTGCTTTGCTTCGGTCTTCTCTAATTCTTCCATTCGGATGGCTTTCGCTTCAAGATAGTCTCCGTAGTTTCCATTGTAGGAATAAACAGATCCATTGTGGAGCTCAAAAATCTTATTCGTCACACGATCAAGGAAATAGCGGTCATGGGTTACGAGTAAGACTGCCCCTCTGTACTTGCTCAAATAATCTTCCAACCATTCAATCGCTTCAAAGTCCAGGTGGTTGGTCGGTTCATCCAATATAAGGAGATCTGCGGACTCGAGCAATGTCTGTGCCAAAGCGACCCGTTTTTTCTGTCCACCTGAAAGATTTCCGATGACCAGGTTGACGTCATCCATTCCCAGTTTGTGCAGAATAGCCTTTGCATTTGCACTGGCATCCCAAGCCTGAAGCTGATCCATCAGCAGCTGTTGCTTTGAAAGCTCTTCGTGAAGGCTTATTTTCGCAGGGTCCTCCTGCATTTTCACAAGGCATGCCTCGTATTGCTTAATGGCTTTATTCGTAGGCGTATCCTTGCTGAAAATCTGTTCCATCACTGTAAACTCATCCATCAGCTCTGGAGCTTGTGACAAAAAGCCGATCGTATAGTCGTTAGAAGTGGTAATGGTACCTGTGTCACAGCTTTCCAGACCTCCTATTATTTTTAGAAGCGTGGATTTACCAGTTCCATTTACTCCAATCAAGCCGACTCTTTCTTTTTCTTGTATACTGAATGACACATTGTCCAGCAGTACTTTTTCCACATAGGTTTTGGAGAGGTTCTCCCCGATTAACATTTTCATCGTTAAATCTCATTCCATTCTTTCAAAAATTGATCAACAAACTGCTCCATATAGAGGTGCCGCTCATCGGCAATCCTTTTTGCAGTTTCGGTATGTAAAGTATCCTTCAATAGAAATAGTTTTTCATAGAAATGATTGATCGCGGAAGAACGTTCATTTCGATATTGTTCATAGCTCATGGAGTCTCTTACCGCTATACGTGGATCGTACATCGCACGCCCTTTCGCTCCGGAATACATAAAGGTACGGGCGATTCCGATTGCGCCAAGTGCATCCAGCCTATCCGCATCCTGGACAATCCTGCCTTCCAAGCTAGGTAGAACAACGCCATTGCCGCCTTTGAATCCGATATTATCAATAATGTATAAAATTTCTTGTAGCTGCGCCTCAGGCAGAGCCAGGCCCTTGAGAAACTCAGTAAGTTCAAGCTGAGCTTCAACCTTGTCAACCGTCAGCTTATCATCCAACACATCGTGCAAAAGTGCAATAATCTCTACGAATCCACGATCCGCTTTTTCCTGGTCGGCAATATGTACAGCCAGTTTTCTAACACGTTGTATATGGTACCAATCATGACCACTAGCATCATGTTCAAATTTTGATTGTACAAAACTCTCTATTTTATCAATCACAAAAACAGACTCCTTATTCCCCTGATTTAAAGGTTTCTACTTTTCCTATTCTATCATGATTATCGTCAATCTTATAATGCAAAAACCTCAAACGCCAATAGTCACCGCTCATGGCTATTCACATATACATATTAATGGGCACGGGCTTATAAAAATGACAATACAAAAAGCCAATTGAAGTATGGGAATGTGATATCCTCATATCAATCAGCTTTGGAGGAGGTAAATACAATGGTTTACCATAACCCCACACAGATTGGTACTGCGTGGCAAGGAACACATGTGGTTCTCATCAGATGTAACTTTCTTACCAACCAGGTTCTCTCCATCACCAAAAGTGATCATGCTCCGTCAGAACCTGCAAGCATCAGCTGTGCGGAAACACTCTCCCGCTTCATCAGTATTGGGTACACGGTTACTGGAGGCTACCCTTTAAATCAATCTGATATTCAATATCTTCTGATCTATCGCTAGAATTACTCGTTAAACCAAGAGATGCCGATTGTATTCACACCTGCATGAACAGCAATTGCCGTGGATAGTGGAAAGGCGTTTATCGGAATCGACGGATAGGTTTCACGCAGCTCTTTGACTAAAGCTTCAGCTTGATCAACGTTTGTGCCATGCAGGACAAACAGTTCCCTGATGGAGGAATGTGCAGCTGCCTCCTTTAAATAATCCGTAATCTTTAATAGCGCTTTCTTTTCGGTCCTTACTTTTTCTGAAACTTCAAGTTTTCCATCTTCAATCTTTATGATCGGTTTTATCTGAAGGAGACTGCCCAACAGCTTCTGTACTCCTGACATTCTTCCGCTTCTGTGAAGCTGCTCGAGGCTTCCGATCAACACATAGATTTCACATTTTTTTGTCAGCTCCTCAAGATGAGCGAGTATCTCTTCATAAGAGCTCCCGTCTTCCCTCATTTCAACCCCTCTTTTCACCATTGCCGACAAGGGAAAGGAAATAACCCTCGAATCAACCGTATGAACAGGAATATCGACCATTTCACCTGCCTGTTTGCTTGAACTCACAGTTCCGCTTAAATGGCTGGAAAGGTGGACCGAAATGATTCGGTCATAAGACTCAGAAAGCTTATTGTACAACTCCAAAAATGCGCCAACAGATGGCTGTGAGGTTTTTGGAGGAATTGGACTTGTTTCCAATTTTGTATAAAAATCCTCCAAGGAAAGCGTGACTCCGTCCAAATATTCGTCCTCTTCAAAATAAACAACCATTGGTATGCTGTAAACATCCGGATGGTTAGTTAGTACATCATCCAAAAAAGCCGTACTGTCTGTAACCCAAGCAATCTTCTCCATTTCACTTCTCCCCCTTAAATTCTCTTTTTTTTTGCTACCCTGAAAATAAGATATCGACTTTAAACTCCCAGTTGATTTCCGTTCCAGGTATTCGCTTTCCGCGGGGCGATGCTTGAGCCTCCTCGGCATGCCTGCGGGGTCTCAAGTCTACCGCTATCTCCCGCAGGAGTCTCACACCTTGCACTCCAATCAACAGGGGAGGCAGGTAACGCATAACGTCCTCACTATATTTTCATTTCTCAGGGTGTAAATCTCTTATAGGAGGATCTCTGTTAACCACCGTTGTTGATTTCTTCACTAGGTTCAGCTACAGTGAGGCGGTTGTGGAGCCTATTGCTCCAACCTATATCGAGTATCGTGCAAATCAACTTATTATTTAACACAGTATTCTATTTTTCATTCAATCAAATTACTTTTTAATTTTGGAAAAACTTTAAGTGCCGTTTGATAAAAAACATCATGATGAAATTCTTCGGGAATGATCCCCTTTATGAAATCGATATAAGCCCCTACTCCTATTAAAGGCCAATCGGTTCCAAACATCAGCTTCTCGTAATGATCGCAATAATCAAGTGCATGCAGCAGATGGTTCAGAAACCGCGTTCTTCTATGCCTGTCGATTTCCGCTTCCGTTCCAATAATCAATCCGGAGAGATCAGCATACATATTCCTGTTTTTGTACACGACTTCCGCTCCATCAAGCACCCAGGGATCCCCGAAATGGGCCATGACAAACGTTACATCCCGATTCTTTACAGCGACCTCATCAAGCGTCAGAGGATGGGAATATTTCAACAGGCCGCGTTCGGAGTATGTATCACCAGTATGAAAGACCACAGGCACATTATACTTTGCTGCCAACCTATAGACCGGCGTGTATATTTCATCATATGCAAATATTGGATAATAACCCAGATAGATTTTGATACCTGCAACATCCGGTCTCAGTAATTCAAGCTCCAGCTTTTGTAAATTTTGTTCTTCCATTTTGAAAGGGTTGATTCCTGGGCAATACACCAGATTTTTAGGAATGGACGCAGCCAGATCCAATCCCATAGGGGTATTGCTCTGATAATCAGGAAATCCGTTATGTACTGTTTCAGTGACCCCCATCGCCACTCCGCCTACCACATGATGCTCCCTCCATTCCTGAAGCAGTCCATCATAGGAATATGATAGATTGGAAAGGCGTTTTGCGGTATCATGAAAACTTGCTATTTCTGAAAAATGCACATGTGCATCAATGATTTTCAAACGGTTACTCCTTTCTTGACATAATAGTATTATTATTAATTCGATAGTAATACTCAAAAATCCTTTCCATAACGGAAAGGATTTTTGTAATAGTATTCAACAAAATAGATCGTTGATATCCCAATTAATTATTATAGTAATGCTTCAATATCACTTTTCATTTTAAGTGGACTTGTGGCAGACGCAATCCTGTCGACCACTTCCCCATTTCGGTTTACAAGAAATTTCGTAAAGTTCCATTTGACAGCCTTGGACCCCAGGAGTCCTTTGGCATTATCTTTTAAGTAGTCGAATAATGGATGGGCATCATCCCCATTCACATCCACTTTTGCGAACATCGGAAAAGTTACCCCATAGTTCACCTGACAGAACTCATTGATATCCTCTTCACTTCCTGGCTCCTGGTTCCCAAACTGGTTACACGGGAAGCCCAATATCATAAACTTCTGGTCGCAGTATTCCTTATATAGCTGCTCCAGCTCTTCATATTGAGGGGTAAAGCCGCATTTGCTTGCCGTATTCACAATCAGAACCACATAGTCCCTGTACTCACTTAAAGGAACTTCGTTACCTTTTAAATCTTTGGCAGTATATTCATAAATAGACAAACTGATCACCTCTGTTGTTTTTTCTTTATTATGATGGAAGGAAATTCGTTTTGTCTAATAATAGGCTTACCTCAATGTGCTCATCATGTACGGGAGGAGCTCCTCTAGGTCATCGATATTTTCCTCGTAGAAAAGACGGTCGAATCTGATGGTCGCCGATAGCTTCAATGACTGATTCGGATCAAGGGTTTCAGTAGAAGAAAGTTCGATTTCCCAGCTTTCGCCCCATATCTCCTGTATCTCTTTCTTCCATTGTTCCAATTTCTCTTTGATCATCGAGCTTCTTTTGACTTCCTGAAAAAAAGAAACTGTCACTGAGCATCCCGGTCTGTCCAGTCTTTTAAGGAGTTCACCAGAAATATTTTCCAAATCGCTGGAGAGCTCGACCCTTCCTAACATTTTTGCAGAAACTGCGATATCCATTGAAAACCGCCTGGACATGTTCGCGAGGTCGACCAGGTCTCGTCGATTGACAACCTGAAGCTCTCCATCCAGATCAAGGTCATAAATCGCTCCCTCTATAACGACTTTCAAGTTATCAAATACAGTAGGATCAAACATTCGTTTCATCCCCTTCCCCTTTTAGAATATACCTACAGCCTTGCCTTCTTCATCCACATCCATTTTCAGTGCAGCAGGCTCCTTCGGAAGTCCAGGCATAGTCATGATACTTCCAGTCAAAGCGACAATGAAACCCGCTCCAACAGAAGGCTTCAGCTCTCTGATGGTGATGACAAAATCCTCCGGCCTGCCTAGCTTTTTGGCATCATCACTTAAGGAGTACTGTGTTTTTGCCATGCATACAGGAAGCTTGCCCCAGCCTTCCCCCTCAATCTGCTGCAGCTGTTTTTTGGCAGCAGGCAATAGCTCGATTCCTTTTGCGCCATATACGTTTACTGCAATGCTCTGGAGTTTCTGTTCAAGTGTATCCTCTTGCTTGTACAGCGGTGTGAAGGCGGTCTGCTTTTTCTCTATTTGCTCCAAAACATTCTGGGCCAAGGCCACACCACCATCTCCGCCTTTTTCCCATACTTGTGTCAGCGAGATCGGAATGTTGTGTTCTCTGCACCAGTCAAGTACGAAAGAAACCTCCATTTCGGTATCGGTAACAAATTCATTTAACGCAACTACGAATGGAAGACCAAAGCTTTGGATGGTTTCAATATGTTTTTTTAGGTTGGCAATACCATTTTTCAGCGCTTCTACATTCTCTTCTTTTAGGTTATCTTTTGATACGCCGCCATGCATTTTCAATGCTCGGATGGTTGCCACAATGACTACCACCTCAGGGTTGAACCCAAGCGACGGTGTCTTTATATGCAGGAATTTTTCTGCGCCAAGATCCGCACCGAATCCTGCTTCTGTCACCACATAATCACCAAGTTTTGCAGCCATCTGTGTAGCGATCACACTATTGCACCCATGAGCGATATTTGCAAAAGGGCCACCATGAATGATGGCTGGCGTGTGCTCCAATGTCTGAACCAGATTCGGTTGAAGTGCATCTTTTAATAACAGTGTCAGTGCACCTTCCACATTCAGGTCTTTCGCTGTTATCGGTTTTTTATGGATGTCGTATGCCACCACAATACGGGATAGGCGCTCTTTAAGATCACTTAGGTCTTTTGCTAGGCAGAATACCGCCATTATCTCTGAGGCAACCGTTATATCAAAACCGTCCTCTCTCGGAACTCCCTGCACAGGTCCTCCAAGACCGATAACTACCTTACGCAATGCACGGTCATTGAGGTCGACCACCCGCTTCCAGGTAATTCTTCTCGTATCAATCTGCAGCTGATTTCCTTGATGAATATGATTGTCAATCATGGCAGCAAGGGCGTTGTTAGCAGTCGTAATGGCATGGAGGTCGCCTGTAAAATGTAGATTGATATCCTCCATCGGCAAAACCTGTGAAAAGCCCCCGCCAGTGGCGCCACCCTTCATCCCCATAGTAGGTCCTAAAGAAGGCTCCCTCATCGCAATGACAGCTTTTTTGCCTAATTTATGTAAGGCTTGACCAAGTCCTACCGTTACAGTGGATTTCCCTTCTCCAGCAGGTGTAGGGTTGATGGCTGTAACCAGTATCAATTTCCCGTTTTCTTTCGTATGTAACCTTTTTAAAATATTCAAGGACAACTTCGCTTTATATCGCCCATAAGGCTCGAGCTCCTCTTCTTCGATGTCCAGTCCATTTGCGATTTCGAAAATTTTCTTCATGGATGCCTTTTGTGCTATCTCAATATCAGACGGCACAACTGTTTTTGTATGCTTCACATTCATTCCCCCACCAGATAGAAATAATATTTTTCATACTCGTTATTGTACCACTTTTTGATTCAACTACTAATGATCAAGCCACCTATCATATTTACAGAATATTAACAAAATTTCAGATAAATTTTAACATTCAGTCATACTAGTCTTACATATGGGTGCTACGTTAAAGAGGAAAACCAAAACACCGTTTAGGGAGGTCAATTCATGATACATAAAAACCCGAAAATTTTGATACTGACTGCTGCATATGGCAATGGACATTTGCAAGTAGCTCATTCACTGCAACAGACTTGTATCAGCAAGGGTATAACGGATGTGACAATCTGTAACCTCTATTCCGAATCTCATCCTGTTGTCACTGAAGTTACAGAAAAGCTTTATAAAAAGAGTTTTACAGTCGGAAAACAGATGTATCGCCTTTTTTACTATGGTACGAATAAAGTTTACGATAAAAAACTCTGGAGATGGTATGCCTATTACGGTTTAAACCGTCTCAGTCTGCTGATCGATGAAATGCAGCCGGACATTCTCATCAACACGTTCCCAATCCATGCAGTACCGGAATTCCGTAAGAAAACAGGTATCGTCATCCCTACTTTCACAATACTGACGGATTTTTGTCTGCATCGACTTTGGCTGCACAGTGAAGTGGATAAGTATTATGTTGCAACTCCTAGTCTGAAAGAAGAACTCCTTAAGTTAAATATCCATGACAAAAAAATCATGGTCAGTGGCATTCCGATCCGCTCCAACTTCGAATACCACCCTCCCCTTGAACCAATTATTGAAAAATATAAGATAGATAGTAACAAAAAGCTTTTGCTGATACTTGCTGGGGCACATGGTGTGTTGAAAGATATATATAAGATCTGTGAAGATATTCTTTCCACAACAAATTATCAAATACTTGTAGTTTGCGGAAACAACAAGATGCTGCAAAAAGAATTGGAGGCATTTGAATCTTTGCATCCTGCTAAATTTCAATCACACGGGTTTGTGGAAAGTATTGATGAACTGTTCAGGATCGCCGATTGTATTGTGACAAAGCCAGGCGGCATTACCCTTTCAGAGATTTGTGCCATTGGAACACCGGTTATTTTGTACAAACCTGTTCCTGGTCAGGAAAAAGAAAATGCCTTTTTCTTTCAGGAAAAAGGTGCGGCAATATTGGTGGAGAAAAAGGAAAGATTGCTTGAAGCCGTAAATATGTTGCTCGAAGACCCTAAACTACAACAAGTCATAAAAGACTCCCTGCAAAATCTGCATCTTCCTTATGCATCAGACACTATTATCGATGACGTTTTAGAGGAAAGTGAAAAGATCTCCCTTGATTATGTATTAAGAAAATCCGTCTAAACGAAAATAAGCAGATAGGTTTTGCCTATCTGCTTTTTTGGATATTCACGACGGATTAACTTTGAGTATTTTGCGAATAAACAACCTCTTCATATGGCTGAACGACCACAAAGCCACTCCCTGAAAATTTCATCTGAATCGACTCGCCGCTGCCTCTGCCAAAAAACGTTTTCAGCTGAATATCAGTGACAAATTCCGGTTCAAGATTTCCTGACCAGGCGACTGTTGCATTTGGATCCGTGTATACCGGGTGTCCAGGATGAACCATCAGTGTTAGTGGCTCGTAGTGTGAGGTAAAGGCCACCATCCCATTCCCCTCAAGCCTGATATTGAATAGTCCACCTGCCATCATGCCGGCAATTTTCCGCATAAGCTTGATATCCCAGTCCAAGCCTTTTTCAAATGCAAGGAGGTCATTCCCATTGATGAAGATGCTCTCCCCCTGAAGGTCCAATATGGTAATCTTCTTTCCTTGATCGGCAACATATAGCTTCCCGGAACCCGTTGCCCTCATCAATTGAGAACCTTCTCCGGTAAATGCTTTTTTCACGAGCCTGCCAAAACCGTGTTCCAGGATGCCTTCTCTTTCAAATTTTATTTTTCCATCATAGGAAATCATCGAACCCATCTTGGCCCAGATCTCCCCGTCTAGGTTAATCTCCAGGATTCTTTCTGTTTCGAGCTCGAATAGCCCCTGCCCCTTATCAACCTGCTTGCTTTTTTGGATAAACTGATCGATGGAGTACTTTGACATACAAACACGCCCCTTTATCTTTTTTGCAGCATAAACACCCACATGAACGTCAATGCCTGCTTCAGGTGTCTAGGTAGACCTGTCACATCCACCTTTTTCGCTTCTTCCTTATATACGGGCATACCGTCTAAAAGTTCCCAGCCATTTTCCTGTGCCAGCTGCTCGAATTCCCAAGGCATCATCGTATTGCAGATCGCTTTATTTCCAAATAGTCTTGGAAAACTGTTTGCACGTGGTCCAGCAGTCGGACCAAGAAGTCCTAAAAACAGAAAACCTTTTTCCTTTGTAACCCTGTGGAATTCTTCAAGGACGTCTAGTGGCTGTTCGACCCATTCAATGGAGTTGATGGCCATGACCGCATCATATTGACCTCTTTCGAATGGCAGCTTGGTCAGGTCTGCCTTATGGAAGGTTACATTCAGGTGTTTCCGCTTTTCTTTTGCATGGGAGATCATCTTTTCCGCTATATCGATTCCTGTCACCTTATAGGAGTTTTCGGCTAGTAGGTAGGATCCAAAACCGTCGCCGCAGCCTGCATCAAGAATCTGCGAGCCTGAAGTCAACCTTTCTCTGATGAATGGGATGATGGTGCTCCTGCTCCCTTTCAACCACATATTTTCACTATTTTCATGCCAGAAATCGGCATTCTCATTCCATTTCTTTTCTGTTTCCTGAATCCAGTCAAATGATTTCATGTTTATTCAGCCTGCCTTTCCATTCTTTACTTCTCTATTTGTGTCGGGATATCCTCTTCTTTGCTTTTAGAATAAATTCATTCATCTGGGACAGATTAGTAGCATAAAGAAAAGGAGGTGTGCAGGATGAGCGAAACTTTTGTTGCTGTTCAAAAGAACGGAGATGGAGACATTGTAAAGTTTAAAACTTCTTCCGGCAACGTACTCTCCTATGAAGAAGCGTTGTTGGCCGTCAATAATGGTGCGGTTCTCGGTGCCAATGTATTTAAAGGCAAAGACGGCGAGATGTATATCCGGGGCAATGCAGACGGCGACCCTACCAACAATCTGGATCAGTTACCCACATTCTCTTAAAGGAGCGAATCTTATATGACAAAGAAATATAACCGTGGTGGAAGCAAAAATCAGAACAGTCCTACCGGGGACAGCATCAGCTCCAGCAAGCATGTTGCCGGTGATAATAGCAAGGGCAATAAGCGCAATAAAGACCAGAAGGACAAAACGGAACTATAAAGGATATTGGAGAATGCATGCGGCTAGGTGGTTGCCGTGTGCTTTTTTATTTCCGATCTTATTCTCATTTTGCCCCACTTCCCCGTCGCGTTCCTTTATAATAACAATAAAACTAACATCAAACCGGGGGAACCTTCCATCATGTACATACCAAAACAATTCAAAAACGAAAGTCAGGATGAAATTATCGAATTTATAAGGAACAACAGTTTCGGAGTCCTTTTCTCACAGGACGGTGATCACCAGACAGCGACACATCTCCCTTTTATCGTAAAAGAAGACGAAGAAAGTATCACCTTGATCACCCATATGGCAAAAGCAAATCCTCATTGGAAAACACTAGATGGCGAGACGGCTTTGGCCGTTTTCACCGGTCCACATGCGTATATTTCCGCTAGCTGGTACGAGGAGCCGGGAACGGTGTCAACTTGGAATTATGTCAGTGCACATGCACAAGGTCGAGTTGAAATTCTGACGGACTCGCAATCAATGAAAGAAATATTAAAATCTGCAACAGATTTCTATGAAGCTGGCTTCGATAAACCATGGAAATTAGAAGAAAATGAAGAAACGGTGGACAGCATGTTAAACGGGATTGTCGGAATCCGTTTAACGGTAGACAAACTAGAAGGGAAATGGAAGCTGAATCAGCACCACTCCAAGGAACGGAAAGAAAGAGTCATTACTCAGCTAATGAAGCAGAACGCATATGATTCCCGGGAGATTGCTCAATTGATGCAGAATCAAATGAAAAGTTAGAACAGAGAAAACGCCCAGACTATTACGTCTGAGCGTTTTTCAATAGGGAATCGAACAATCCCCTCTTAGCATTCAATTGCTCCAAGACGAAAGTACCCTACTTCTCAAATACAAACTGCACCTTATCTTCTTTCCATTCCAATGCAGCATTAAATACTTTTTCCCCTTTTTTGAATCCTTTGATTTCATCGGTTCTTCCGCCGGCCAACAGTTTTTTTGCATTTGTGGATGAAATGGATTTACCAAGGATTTTTTTGGAGATGGTAAAATTGCATTGGGTCTTGCTGTAGTTGGAACAGCCATAGAAAGTCCCTTTATCCACCACTTCGCCGTCACATTTCATACATTTTCCGACTTTTGCTCCAACCGATGCACGTCCCTTCCTGCCGCCTCTTTCCCTTTTGAACTCACTGAGATCCATGCCTTCAAAGGACCATTCCGCGCTTTGCTTTTGTGCGTCGTCAATCAGTTTAAGGGAAAGTTTTTTTGCCTGTTCCATGAATTCTTCAGCTGATGCTTTTCCTTCACCTATTTCATGCAGGCGCTGCTCCCATTTGGCGGTCATTTCCGGACTGGCAAGTATGCTTGGTCCGATCGACTGGATGAGAAGCTTTCCTTTATTGGTTGCGAATACCTGGTTCTTCCTTACTTCAATGTATTTGCGCTCCTTCAATACACCAATGATGCCTGCTCGGGTCGCCTCCGTACCCAAGCCCTCCGTTTTGTTCAGAACCTTTGTCAGTTCGCCGTCTTCGAGGTGTTTTCCAGCTGTCTTCATGACAGTAATTAGCTGGCCTTCCGTATATCTTTTGGGAGGCTGCGTTTTGCCGTCCTTCACCTTCACATCATGCACGAACCCTTTTTCTCCGTCCTGAAGAGAAGGAAGATCCTGTTCTTCCTCATCGCTTTCTTTTTCCTTTTTGTTGTCATAAATCACTTTTCTCCAGCCTGTCTGCACTTCTTCCTTACCCTTGGAAAGAAAGGTCGCTCGCTCCTCCACCAGGGTATGGATGGTCGTGTAGTCAAAGATAGCTTTATCATAGTGCGCTGCGATGAGCCTTTTTACGATGAGTGAATAGATTTTCTCCTCTTCGGGTGACATTTTGGAAGGATCTTTCACTTGCTCGGTTGGAATGATGGCATAGTGGTCTGTCACCTTTTTATCGTTCACGACTCTTTTATTGTTCATCACCGATTGGAACGGCAACGGAAAATACTCCTTAAATTCCGAGTACTGGCTAAGCTTCTGCAGTGTTTCCGGGAACATGGACGCCTCTTCCTTTGTCACAAAGCTCGAGTCGGAACGCGGGTACGAAATGATGCCTTTTACGTAAAGCTTTTGAGCAATCTCCAGCGTTTTTTGAGGAGAAAACTTGTACATGCTGTTCGCAGTGGCCTGTAGGGAGGATAGATTAAACAGAAATGGCGGCAGGAACTCTTTTCTTTCCTTTTCAATCGTATCTATTCTGGCCTCTTTTCCGTTGCAAAATTGCACAATCTTTTTGGCAAGCTCCGGGTCCTCGAGTCTGGATTCCCCATCCTTGTGCCATTTTCCCTTATACATTTTGCCGTCCATATTGAATGTCGCCAATACCTCCCAAAAGGGTTTTGATTGGAAGTTTTCGATTTCCAATTCCCTTTTTACAATCAGTGCCAGTGTCGGTGTCTGAACCCTGCCAGTTGAGAACACATCCGATACCCCCTTTTGCTGAAGAAGAAGGGTATATGCTCTGGAAGCATTCATTCCAATCAGCCAGTCTGCACAAGATCTGCTTAATGCTTCATGGTAGATGCTTCTTGTCTGCTTTTCCTCCAGAAGGTTTTCAAAGCCTTTCTGGACCGCCTTGGGTGTGAGGGAGGAAATCCATAGCCGTTTCAAGGGTTTATTGCATTTTGCCACTGTCAAAATGATACGGATGATGGCCTCCCCTTCGCGCTCGGCATCGCCTGCCATGATGATTTCATCTACTTCCCTTTTGTGGATCAGCTCTTTGACAACCTTAAATTGCTTCCATTTCGATTTTGATACTTTGTGTTGGAATCGGTCGGGTAATATGGGGAGAGTTTGTAAGGACCAGCGCTTCCATGAGGGATCATATTCTTCCGGGGACAGCAGTTCGCAGAGATGTCCTACAGCCCAGGTCAACAGTGCACCGCCCGGGAACATCGGTTGAGGTGGGATTTCTACATAGCCGTCTCTTTTCTTGGGAGAAAATGGAGCAGCCAGCTTTAATCCTTGGTCAGGTTTTTCCGCAATAATCAATTTCACAACATGCTTCACTCCGCTCTAAAACAAAATAAATGCAGGAAAGCGTAATCTCCTTTCCTCCATTTATTATAAAAGGAAAACATTTGTTTGTATAGGATTTTACAGAGAGACCATATTGCGGATTGGAACAATTTGAAGGACCGTAATCAAAGGATAGGCACTTTGCTGTGTATCCCCAATAATCAGATACTTCTCTTCCACATTTATTGCGAAGTTCTCCTTTTTAAGAATAATTCCCATAACCTGTTGCAGGACCTCGTAAATCTTATCATCATCCAAAGTGTAGCGTGTAAGGTTCTGCTTAATACGAAGAATGACTTCTTGATGCTCATACGTGGTTCTCAGCATAGCTAATCCTCCCTTTTTATTTAATTTATGAAAAAAGAAGAGGTTTAGCACTCGTATTTTTTAGAATTCTTGACCTTGATGAGGCATATATTGTATAGTGAAAGTGTCATTTAACCGCTTTCTTTTTAAGGAAAAGCGAGGACAATGATAATCTACTTTCAAAGCACATGGTGCGCTATTTTTAGGAGGAAAAGAAACAATGCAAAACGGTAAAGTAAAATGGTTCAACAATGAAAAAGGTTTCGGATTTATTGAAGTAGAAGGTGGAGACGACGTATTCGTACACTTCTCAGCAATCCAAGGTGACGGCTTCAAGTCTTTAGAAGAAGGCCAAGAAGTTTCTTTTGAAATCGTAGAAGGCAACCGTGGACCACAAGCTGCAAACGTTACGAAATTATAATCTAACGACCAAACACATATAAGTTTTTGAAAAGAGGCTGTGATGGCCTCTTTTTTCTTTTGTTAAATTTCTTTTCATCCATGCATATCTTCCATTGTTCTGAGCGATTCTAACAACAGAAGGAGGCGTAATGATGGACAATAATCAATCAAACGATATTCACACAGGATATAATGATCTCATGCAGGTGGAGGTATCCATTCAATCCGCCGAGAAGATGGTTGGTTCCGCGACCATGAGCTTGGATCCGGAATCAATGGAGCATGCTGAACGAGCTATTTCCAATGCAAGAAGCCTTTTAAATGATGCGAAAAGCCATGGAACAGGGATGGATACCGATTTCCTTCAGAATGCGGAACTGACATTGGCTCAATGCGAGCATCAGCTTTCTGAAGCGAAGAAATAACGAGTGGTTAATGGGAGTCATCCTTAATTAAGGATGACTCCATTTTTTGCTTTACATACAAAAGCACACAATCAGCTATAGTTTCAGCCAATCATGTGCATATGGTCTCCTATTCATTCCTGTGAACCAATTGATCTCCCAGGATCTTAATTTCAGCACCTACTGTACATTCATTGATGCAGAAGGACTGGGCATGGTTTTTTCCATAATCCTTTCGCAGGGTTTGCTTGACCAAGCATTCCGTACAATATTTGTCTAAAATCTCACCAACTTCCATCAATATCTTCTTTCGATTTATCAACGTCGTCACTTCCTTAGCTACAATAACAGATTACTTTCTATTGGTATTCCTTCGAGTGCCTGACGAGCAAGTCTATCCGCTTCCTCGTTCTCTTTTCGTGTTACCGGTTCATAGACCGGTCTTATTTTAAGGCTCTTCAGCTTTTCTTCTATTTTATCCAGCCAGCGGTTGAAAAGTTCGTCATAGCAGGGCCATTCTCCAGAGAGCTGGTTCAGGACTACGAGTGAATCACCTTTGAATGTCACTTCCATCGCCCTCACGCCGAGGTTCTCAAGCTGTTGTACAAGATAATAAAAGGCTGCGTATTCCGCTTCGTTGTTGGACTCCAGTTCCTCCAGGCGGGCATTGATCCGGTATCTATAGTCTTTTCTATTCTGATTATAATACACGACATTTCCGATTCCGGCCAGCCTAGTGTCCACATCATAGCCCCCATCGAAAAATGCGATAACATCCGAGATACCTTCCTCACTTTGTTTGATCCATTTCAGGAGCTCTTTTTTCGTCCATTCTTCCCCTTTTTGATCGTGGAAATATAACTGTTTCACCCTTCCAGTTTTTTCAATGTCCTCGGCTAGGCGCAGAGCAAGCCTGCTATCCATTTCCTCGCTTCGGAATATGGTTTCTATATGTCTTGGCGTTTGGTAATGCCATTCCACCGTCACTTTCACGCGTTATGCCCCTCTCCAACATTTATACAGGATTATACCCCACCTGTACCCGGTGAAACAGGGCGATAATCCAAAAAAATTCTATCTTTCCTAACGGAACTAAGTTGTGTATTCTTATCTTATCACAGGAACGCCTAGAATATGTTTGTAAAGGGAGAGAGGACATGATTGAAGTTTACATAGATGGAGCAAGTGCTGGAGACCCGGGGCCATCAGGAGCAGGGATATTTATTAAAGGTCATGGCGGCGCAGAGCAGTATGCGATACCACTTGGGAATATGTCCAACCATGAGGCGGAATTCCATGCGCTCCTTCATGCATTGGAAATCTGCCAGAAACAGAACTATACAATTGTCTCTTTCAGAACGGATTCCCAGGCTGTGGAGGCTGCGGTGGAGAAGAGATTTGCCAAGAAGGAGCCCTATCGCCAGCTCCTTGAACAGTCGCTGAAGCTTGTGGATGAATTTGACTTATTTTTCATCAAATGGATACCAAGCAAACAGAACAAAGTGGCGGATGAACTGTCGCGGAAAGCGATACTGAAGAATGGGGAATAGAAGTTGTTATGAAAAGATGTTCAGCGGTATGATGACAGGTTTTTTACTTTTGATCCGGCTTCGAAAAGCTTTTCATCGACGTTATGATGAGATTTTTACCTTAGGTCCGGTTTCGAAAAGCTCTTCATCGACGTTATGATGAGATTTTTACCTCTGTTCCGGTTTCGAAAAGCTCTTCATCGACGTTATGACGAGCCTTTTTCCTCAGTTACAGCAAGAAAAAGCTCTTCACCAGAAAGATGAAGAGCTAAGTTACATAATATTCTTATCCTTCACCAATTGAAAAGCCGCATGCTTGGTTTCGATCTTTTCGGCTTTCAGCATTTCCAATAAAGATACGAAAAAGCTGCCATCAAACTGCTTTTGTGCCTTAAGGGTGATCTCGATGGCCACATTGACTAAATAATCTGAACTTGCAGTATAGTGCTTTCCGAATTCTATGAACCCAAGAGAATCCTCGCGGAAGACAAATCCTTTTGCGGTAAGCTGTTCAATGTATTCTTCTGTACTTAATGTACTTTTCATTAGAAATCCATCCTTATTCTAATCAATCATCTGTATTTATCTTACCGCAAAATTTGTCGGATGCCTATTAAAGTTTTTCCAGCCAATCATATTTCCTGGTTTTGGGCAAAAACAATATCCCTAAAACACCGAGAAGGACCCCGAAAAGTGCGCCTCCGATGACCTCTTCAGGTTGATGTCCCAAACGCTCCTTCAAGCGCTTCTCAATTTTATCATGGACATTTTTCTCAGGTTTACCTTCCAATTTATCCAGTTTTTCTGCCAAATCGTTGACAGCCAGTGTAATTTCCCCTGTTTGCCTCCGAACTCCCTGGGCATCATACATCACAATCAGTCCAAAGATGCTTGAAAGTGCAAAGTCCACGGTTCTGAATCCCCTTTTGATGGCGATAAATGTGGCAAGCGCGGATACACCTGCTGAATGGGAGCTTGGCATTCCTCCGGTTTCAAAAAAAGTGGTCCACTCCCATCTTCCGGTCCTTTTATATTTAATTGGTATTTTTATGAATTGGGCAAGCATTATCGCACCCAGCGCAATCTTCAGTGCTCTGTTCAAATCCATCACCTCATCCTTAGTTTTCAATGGGAAGTGTTCTTGTATGCAACATATTTATTGTGCAAAAAAGGAAAACTAGAAGCAATGGAGGTGAGAGAATGAGCAGAAACAAATCAGCCAACAAGGGAAAAGCAGCACCAGGGGTAAATCCACAAGGATATGGACAGGAATTTTCAGAGGAACCGAAATCCAAACTTGAAAACAATGCAAAAAAGAGCAACACAAAAAGATAAGTATATGTAGAAGTAGCTTTTTACAGACATAAAAAAGAAGATGACTCATCCGTGAATCATCTTCTTTGCTATTAACAAACTCTGCTGACAAACGTATGAAGTCCATTGAACTCCAGCTCTTCAAATTTGGTCATGACCTTGGTACGGTCTATGGTAATTGTGGCCAAAGGAAGGTCACAGGAAATTGGCACATCACATTTGATTGTTGCAAGTTCCCGCGAAAGGTGCAGAAGCTCGAGGCTATCTTCAAACTTTTGACGTTGACTCTTTGTAAGGGAATGAATATTTTCCAATATCCCTTCCACTGTTTGGAACTCCATCAACAGTTTGGATGCCGTCTTCTCTCCAATCCCTTTTACTCCAGGATAATTGTCGCTAGAGTCTCCCATGATTGCTTTCAGATCAATCAACTGTCTTGGAGTGAGGCCCTTTTTCTCATAGAAGCCATTTTCATCCAACACTTCATAATTGCCATAACCCTTTTGCAGCAGTGCTACTTTTACATTCTCGGTGATAAGCTGCAGAACGTCCTGGTCCCCAGTTAAAATGATGACTTCTGCCTCCTGGCTGTAGCTTTTTGCAAGCGTACCCAGGCAATCGTCAGCTTCATAGCCAGCAAGTCCAATATTCGGGATATCAAAAGCTTCTACCACTTCTTTAACCAGGTCGAATTGGGGAATCAGTTCTTGAGGTGGTGCCGGGCGATTTGCCTTATACTCATCAAACATTTCCGTACGGAAGGTCTTACTGCCCATATCCCAGCAGCAAACAACATGTGTCGGATTGAATGCTTCCATGGATGAGATCATATGCTTCACAAACCCCTGCACCGCATTGGTGGGAATTCCATTGGAGGTATACATGAACCTGTTATATACACTGGTTGCAAAAAAGGAACGAAATAATAAGGCCATGCCATCTATTAGAAGTACTTTTTTATTCATCTGATCTTCTCCTCTCGTTTACGCGATTTTGATTATATCATATTTCTGTCCCACTTTTAAGAGAGGAAGAATGGAATCTAATGTAAAGGCCGTTTTCGCATTCATTATTGTTACTTTGATATAATTTACACAACAAATGTAGACCGTTGATTTCCTCTGCGGACACAAGATTCCCCGGGGACGGATGGGAGCCTTAGGATAAGCGAACGCCTGGAACGGAGACCAACAGGGTGTTTAAAGTTGATATCTTATCTTTAACCAAGCCCTATTTTTAAAGCAACCATCTTTACGAAAAGAGCTAATGTAAAAAAGCCTGACCCAACGGTTTTTCCGCTGTGATCAGGCTTTCTACTATCAAGAACAACGCTTGTGAGGCAAAGGTGCTCCAAAAATCATTAGATTAATGATTCTTTTTATTGGTCATCTTGGCTGCTTCATATTCCGCATAAGAAGCAAACTCGGTATTCATGGTGCCTTTTTGTTTTGCGTTATTGTTGCGCTGTGCATTTGCATTTCCTTTTTTCGTACGACCCATCGTAAAACCCCCTATCACATATTGGTCTTTTATAGTTTGTGATGGGAAAGGCTTTTACATGAGAGGTAATTATTTTCTCGACTTATCCGAAATTGGGAAGTCTTCATAACTGATCCAATCGCTCCAGCTGCCAGGATAAAGCTTTACATTGCTGAAGCCAGCTTCCATTAGTGCCAACACATTCGGACAAGCTGTCACACCAGAGCCACAATAGACAATCACTTCTTTTTCAGGATCCAAATCGGAGAAGCGACCTTTTAAAGCGTTCAGATTCTTCCACTCATCGCCTTTCAGATTGTCCCCCAGAAAAAGTTGCGTGCACCGGGAATATGGCCCGATTTATGGTCAATCGGTTCTTCGATTCCAAGATACCGCTTCTCCTCCCGGGAGTCGATCAAATAGCGGTCTCCCTTTTCAATGCTTGGGAGTTTCGCAAATATTTCATGGGCAGTCGCTACCATATCCTGCTGCAAATCGAGTTGGAAATGCCCTTTTTGTGTCACATCCGGCAAGGCATCAGTCACAGGATACCCCTTACGCTTCCAACTGTCATAGCCGCCATTAAGAAGAAAGGTCCTACTATGCCCCATGTAGGTTAGAAGCCACCAGAGACGGGAGGCCATGGCACCATTCTGTGCATCATACAGCAGAATCGTCTTCTCGTTTGTCGCTCCCACTGCTTCCAATTTTTCTTGAAGCTTTTCCAATGGTGGCAAAGGATGCCTGCCTCCGTGCTGCTCTTTTGGCCCGGAAAGATCAAGATCAAGATCAAAATGGTGGGCACCAGGTATATGGTCGTTTCTATACTCCTGTCTTCCTTTAAACGGGTCCTGTAAATAAAATCGGCAATCGATGATAAGAAGATCATCGATGTTTTCATTTGCCCATCCGGGTTCCACGATATTGTTCATTTAATCCCCTCCGCTTTTAGCTGCGAGAAACAAACTCCTCCACCATTTCCTTTGTGACAAGCATTCTTTGAGGTGCTATTCCTTTACGTGCCAGTTCATTGATCTGCTTGGTAACCTGATTGATTTTATCGGTTGTAAAAGGCTTTTTTTGCTTGCAGAGAACGATTGCTTCTTCTATGAAATTCTCTCTTTGCTGTTCCAGTTTCAAAAATGTTGAAACAATCTGATTCTGCTTTCTTGAATGCTCACTAATTTGTTTATGTACGCTCATTGGTGTGATCCTCCACTCTAATTCCTTGTTTTTTCATTAATTGTAGTACTTTATCCTTTGGCTGCCAACAATTAAATGCAAAATGAGGCTTTGTTTCAAAGCCCAGTCTGCTGCATCGGTAGACATTGCGCTCGGGCAGTTTGAGTACTTGATAGTGCTGACAGGTGGCACAAGCATGAAATCGATTTGTTTTTGTCACTATTATTGCCCCCTCATATGCCGAGTTTGCGGAAAAATAATTCCTGTATTCCATTTATGTCCGGTTTGGTATGGGGCAATCTTGTCTCCTGTTGTTGAGCCTGCTCGATACATGCTCTAATTTTTCCGAGCAATCCGTTAAAGCTTTGATTTGTAGCCTTATTCTTTAGATCCAGTACATTTTTTAGATCATGATGGGAGAAATGGATGCTCTCTGCGATCAATTCCGTCATCAGGATGGTCGCTGCAACACCATCCATAGACAAGTTTTCCGCCATTAGTGACGCTCTTAGTCCCTGATACAGAGAGGAGGGGGCACCCTTTTCCTCGAATGCTCGTAAATTCCGCTTCGCCATATTAGTATAATGAGCCACAAGCGTCCTTTTCGAAAATTCCTTTTGTGCAAGGGTACGCAGCTTATCTGTCAGTTCCTCGTCCTTCATGTAGAAAACGGGAGAATGAGCCCATTCATATAGGGATGGATTCGATTTAAGTGCCAGCCTTAATGCTTTTTGAATATCCCACCCCTGGATATCCCACTCCCCCTGTTTATAGCTGATTGTGTCATCTACAGGGATTATGCTGAGATACCGCCGGAGGGGAGCGATATAGATGAACCTGATATCATAGTCGCTTTTCTCGTTTTCCACCCCATAGGACCGGCTTCCAGCTTCGCATGCATATAAAATTCTAACCTCATAATCGTCTTCCAACTTGCTCAAAATTGCGAGAATCGATTCCCTCATACTAAATCTCCTTACGGTTCAGTTCGGAAATTTTATGATAGACCCCCTCAAGTGCAACCGTATTAATCTCTTCACTTAATGCATTTTGCATACCGAGGTAGAAATCCTCCAACTGCTGACCGAGATCCGCTTTGACCCGGGCAAAGCTGTTTTCAAGTTCCGCCTGATAATGGCTGGCGAGTTCTTTTTCATTCTCTTTTGTAAAATGATCCATCAGAGGTGCAGTTTGCTCTTCCAGGTAATCGCTTAATTTCTGCTTTTCATTTTTTTCAAAAAAGGCTTTTGAATTACGGAAAAATCCGATTGCCTGTTTTTCAACCTTGGCAGAAAAAGCAGGGAAATGATTTTCCACTTTTACATCCTTCAGGTTATCTAATTCAAATGATGAGAAGGATAGTTGCTTTTCTGTTTTTTGAGCATGGCTCTCCACTTCATTTTGCCAGGTCCCCATTGCATTCTTGATGTAATTTTCTATTCTCACAGTGGTAGCACGGACCTCCTGGGAAAGATTGTGGGATATATCTCCGTGAAACTCTCTTAACGATTGGTTGAGCTGTTCTTTCATATTTCTTCCATCCTCTTTTAATACCGACGGATTGAAGGCTTCCCTGAAAAAGTCGTTAAAGCGCAATAAGGTGCGGTGTTTCACATAATACAGCAATTCACTGATTTCTTTTGTCAGTAGTGTTTGAAAACTGTCGATGGAATAATCGGCGATCCATTTCTGGATTTGGCTTTTATTCCGAAGATAGACAGCCCTTTTTTCTGCTTTCTCTTCTTTTCCCAGCTTCGCTTCATTCAGATAGTTTTCCAAAAGTCCGACCGCACGGTTTATTTCCTGTCTGGCGGAACGAATGCTCATGCTGATAAGGTCTGATTGGATGAACCCATTAAAGGAGTCCTCAAATTCCCCCATCATGGAGCTTTCCATGAAAGCATGCGTAAAAGGCTTCCCTTCTTTTTCTTTTAATGCAAGAAGACTTGATACAGGAAACAGCCTTGGATTCCTGATTCCATACGTCAGCAACTGCTCTTCTACATAGTCAGTTACCAAAGTGAGCTCCTCTCGGCTTTGGGCAAGGTCTGCTGCATTGACAAGGAAAAACATCTTATCCATCGAAAATGCATCTTTTACCCGGCCAAGCTGGATAAGGAATTCACGGTCCGCTTTCGAAAAAGCATGCTGATAGTAGGTGACAAACAGGATGGCATCTGCATTTTTAATATATTCAAATGCCACATCTGTATGTCTGGCATTGATTGAATCGGCACCTGGTGTATCGACAAGTGTCAGGCCTTCTCTCGTTAAGGCACAGTCGTAATGAACCTCGATCCATTCCACAAAGCACGATTTTTCCTCATCAGCCACATACGATGGGAAATCATCCAAAGAAACGGTAAGCCTAGAGTCCAGCTGCGGCCCCATCTGTGCCCAACCGGACGAAAAAGCCTTCAGGAAGTGGAAATGTGGCTTTTTGCTTGCGTCCAATTCAAGATGCGCATTTTTCTGAATGATTGTTGAAATGCTTTCTTTCGCTTCCTCCAGGGTTGTTATGTGCGTCTTAAAAACGTTCAGTGCCTGTTGGACATCCTGTAATATCTGTTCCCTTGATTTCATCTGCACGGAAACTGTTCCATGAGGACAGTCCTTCGTTACCGGTGAAATTTTGTTGATGGATGCAGTAGTCGGGTTAGGTGAAACCGGTAGGATATATTCTCCCAGCAACGCATTGGCAAAGGAAGACTTTCCTGCACTGAAAGCACCGAAAAGTGCAACTGTAAAGGATTGGTTCTCCAATTTCTTCTGCTTGTTTTTAAGATCTTGTACAACTGATTGAAAACCTTCCAGATTGTGAAGGTAACTTGCAGCCTGTTCCAGTACTTTTGCCGTTTCCTTAGGGTCCTCTACCTCTTGAAGCGTTTGATTGATGTTGACATGTTCTTCATCAATTGCCTTTCCTTGATAAAGTTGGACTTTTTCCAAATCGGAACCCTTAACACGTTTATATGTCCTGTTTACATAGCTATCCACCAACGATTCACCCTGATTGTCGCTATTCACGATATACTGGCCCTGATAAAGGATGGACTGGAATCTGTCCATCTTTTCCTCAATAAGGCGATTTATCGAAAGTATTTCGTCGTTGGCATGATTTAAGGATTCGAGATCATTTATTTCCAGAAGCATGTTTTCATTTTTTTCTTTATAAAGGGCATCAAGTTTTTCAAAGGTTTTCTCCATAAATGACAATGCCTGTTTTCGATAGTTGCTCTTTATGGATTGTGCCAGTTCCTTTGTATAATGCAGCACTGCGTCCCCTGTTGTACCCGCCCCCTGTTTTACATGGGATGCAACAAGCCGACTGTCAATTTGGACGGTTATGTTTTGAACTTCCTCAAAAAGATCCGCCTTATATAAATCATTATCTTTTAGAAAATTTATGACAAGATCGTGAACGAATTTCTCAATCTGGGTTTTGACACGCTTCTCCAGGTCAGAAACGAAAGTATCAAGACGGGTTTGTTGCTCCTCTACGGTCTTTTTGCTGCTAAACAGCAATCCAACCCTGAACCCTTTTTGCATGGATTCCAGATATCTTCCAGCAAGCTCCCTCATTTCAAAAGGGGTGATATTTGCATTCTCCAACAATTGATTGTTTTGTTGAATAAATTCCTCCTTTACTTTTTTACCTTGGGCTTCCATAGCGGCCCATTCTGCTTTTTTGACCTGAAGGCGTTCCTTTACTTCCTCTGTAGACAGGTCGCTCTCCCGAATCCGCTGGTTGAGATTATAGAGTGTTTCTTCGTTCTCTTGAAAGAGCCAATTTCTATGTTCCTCCAAAATATGATGGATTGCGTTTTCCACGGTTATTGGCAAAATGTCCATTTTGTCTTCGCGCAATAGCTGGATCGTTTCCTTCACAATGGTTACATCATTCAATGGATGTTCAGGAACTTTTAAACTGGTGAAATATAGGCTGACAGGTTCGATACCCCAGTCTTCGAAGGAGTCCTGGATTCTTTTTTGGTAGGTCCCAAAAGGTATTTCCTCTTCTCTGTGCTTGTCAATCTGATTCACGACAAGGTAAATCCTTTTTTCCTGATCCTGCAGTTCTTTGATGAATTTCAAGTTCACTTCGGACTGAACGTGATTATAATCCATCACATAGAAAATAACGTCTGCAAGATGCAACGCCGACTCTGTGGATACACGGTGGGCATCATCGGTCGAATCCACGCCAGGTGTATCTAGAACAATCAAGTCCTCCGGAAGATTAGTAAAAGGGAATTGGTAGGCTACAGATTCTACATGATCTCCGTCTTTGCAATATGCCTTTACGTTTTCAAATGAAACCGGCGGCAGGATTTCCAATGATTTTCCTTCAAAGAAATATACACGTGCCATTTCCATCCCCTTTTGTATTTTCACCACATTGGCTGAGGTGGGTATCGGACTCGCCGGCAATAGGGATTCCTGTAGGATTTCATTGATGAATGTGGATTTTCCTGCTGAAAAATGTCCACAGAATGCAATGGTCAGATTTTCGTCCATGATCTTTTTGGACAGCTCTGCAACCTTCTTTGCGCTTTGTTTGTCACCGGATGTATGTAGTTGTTCAAGAATATGATTTGTTTTTGCCAACAGCTCTTTATATGATGCTGTTTTTCGTTCAATCGGTTTATTAATTCCCATATATAAGTCCCCTTGGATGTCATTTAATGCCTGATTATTCTATTTTACTTGAATTCGCTGTGTTTTCCTATATTCTTAATTAAAATGAAAGACGTTTTATTCCATAAACTATGTCAATCCTACAGATGACGTACATATACACAAAAAAACAAGACCCATTGCTCTTCGCATTAGGTCTTGTTATGTATGTTTATTTAGCAAGTTTCGGCTCACATGTATGTTTGAGAACTACTTTCATTAAAATGGAATAGGCAACGATTGTTGTTCCTACAAATAGTAGTGTCATGCTTCCACCATCCCTTAAGTTGATATTGATTGATACTGATGATTGATACTGATAATTGTTATCACCATCATATCAGGTTATCGCCCAATTGACAATGACTATCATTACTAATATTCATATTTTTGGTGTAAACCTGCTTTTCTCTTGAGCATAGTTTGAATAGTCGCTGGTTGTTTTATTCAGGGCTTTTTCTTCCAAGGGAATTCGGACTGATAGCATCCAGGCATTGAGGATGGTGAAGATGAAGGCTGTGATGTAGGCCTGAAATAGCAACGGTATGACGATGATCTCCAGGGAAACAACTAGATAATTTGGATGCCTGAAAAACCTGTAGGGTCCCTTTTTTACCACATCGGCATCTAGCAAAATGATTATTTTTGTATTCCAGAACTGCCCAAGAGTTGTGATGGCCCAAACTCTCATTATCTGTGCCCCAATAAATAAGGAGAAGAGGACTGTCCATAAGGGACTTATTTCCTTTGACAGAAGGACCACCTCTAAAAGAAAGCTAAGTAAAAAAGCGACATGCAAGCTCACCATGTACCTATAATGCTCCTGGCCGAATTCCACTGCCCCCCTTTCCTTCATCAAGCTTTCATTTCTCTTGGCAATCCCCAGTTCCAGCAATCGCTGGCAGACTAGGAACAAATAAAAAAGAAAGAACATTTTTTCACTCCCATTTCAGCAATAGCAGTTCCGAGCTGAAGCCTGGTCCAAGTGCGCCAGCTATACCTAAATGCCCTTTTTCCGCTTCATTTTCCATGATCTCTTTTAATACGTATAGTACGGTTGCGGACGACATATTACCATAATCCTTCAGCACCCTCAAGGAAGTTTCCAGTTTTCCTTCAGGGACACCCAGGCATTCCTTATAGGCCTCCAACACTTTTTTTCCTCCTGGATGAAAGACAAAGTGTTCAATTTCATTGATGCTTATACGTTGCTGATCAAGGAAGCGTTTGACATTCGGAGCAAGCCAACTCTCGATAATATTTGGGATGTCACGCGAAAATACGACGTATAGGCCTTCATTTTTGATTTCCCAGCCCATCACGTCCTCAGAATCCTTCATGAGAGTGGATTGACTTCCAAGTATTGTTGGATAGGAGTGATAATCATCAACAGCAACTCCATCCCCAGCTACCAGTACACAAGCAATTCCATCAGCAAATAAAGAGGTACCGACAAGATTGCTTTTTGAGTGGTCGTTCTTCTGAAAGGTGAGACTGCATAGCTCCACACTTAGTACCAATACCTTTGCATCTGGAAACGCCAAGCAATACTCATAGGCTCTCGATAATCCTGCAGCGCCACCGGCACATCCCAAACCCCAAATTGGAATTCTCTTCGTATAAGGGGAAAACGGAAGCTTATTCATAATTCGAGCTTCGATACTTGGTGTGGACATGCCTGTTGTGGATATGTAGAAAATCGCCTCTATCTCTTCATAGGGAACCGTACTTTTGAGGGTAACATTGTTGGATAGACAAGCTTTAATGGCATGCACACCATAAGCAACCGCCTCTTCCATATAAATATTATTTCTTTCCTCAAAGGTATGCTGGGTACGGAACCATTCCACATCTCTTGCAAAATGCCTTTTCTCTATCTGCCCGTTCTGGAAAACCGTCAGTAGCCGATTGATATCCTTGAATGATCCTTCAAAAAGCTCTTTGGCAAATTCCACAGCCGTATCCTGCGAAATCGGATATATTGGTATGGCGGTTCCTACTGAAAGTATTTTTGGCATAGTGTGACACACCTCTTGAATTTGGTATTTTTACTATTGCCAAATCGTATAATAATATGCAGAAAATGGTATTTCAAGGGAATAAAAAAGGCTTTCCCTCAAAAAGGGAAAGCGCAATTCGTTTTAAAGGAGTTGTTGTGTTGTGCATTATTATTATAACGAAAAATAGGTGAGATAGCATTGTTAATTATTTGCAATCTACTATTTATAGAATTTGGCCATCCAAAGCTCATCTACATATTCTCCATTGATAAAAGCCTGTTCCTTTTGATTGCCTTCTTCATGGAAACCATATTTCCTGTATAATTGGTACGCCACCTCATTGGAAGAAAACACGGTCAGCGACAGCTTTCTTATATGCTGCTCACACCACATATCTGTATAATCCATGATTTTCTTCCCAATGCCCAGCCCTTGTGCTTCCCGCGCAAGCCATGTACGGAAGATTCCTGTATGCTTCTTCATCTGAAGCTCTCCCCTGATTACCCGCGCGATGCCTACCACCCGGCCATTCCATTCCGCTCCCAGATACATATTTCCTTTCTGCTGCATTTCCCTTATAAAAGCCTTCTCCTCTTCGACAGTGCGTGGCGCCTCTTTCTGTATAAACTCACCGGCAGCAATAATGCTCTCTACCGCTTTTACAATATCCTCTGCATCTTCCTCTTTCACAGGCCTCAGCTTTACTGTGGAACCATCCTTGGCCGTGAACTCTAACAATAAATCGAACATACGAACCTCCACTATTCATTCTTGAGTAACTCATGTTAATACATCCAATCTTATTGTTCAACAAATGAGGGTTTCTAAACAAAATGTTGAAATCTGTTGAAAAATCTAATAAATAATATGATATGATAAAAAAGTACTAGATACTTCAGTTTCAGGAGGTGCTATATGTCCCCCGCAGAGAGCTTAACCCAAGTTTTCAACAGGACTATCGATTCAGTCAAATCGGTCATTCCTATAGACTTCACGTTTGAACAGCCAAGTCTGCATACAGAAAATCTTACAAACGTGGCATTAGGTGTCCTGATCGTCTTAACTGGAGACATCAGAGGTCAACTTATCATCCAAGGAGAACGTACAGTATTCCAGCATATTGGTGCCATGATGTTCGGCATGGAATTGGAAGGTGAAATGCTTCAATCCTTTACAGGCGAGCTTGGCAACATGATCGCCGGCACCCTCTCCTCGAACATTGCTCAAAGTGGTCTTAATATGGATATTACCCCTCCCAATGTTTTGATTGAACAGCAAACTGAATTTCATCAGCACCACCGACTGCATTCTCCCCTTTACTTAAAGGACAACGGTGAAATGCAAATAATTGTAGAATTAGAAAATGCATCATAATTTATTCATACTGTTGAAGTCCAATATAGGGCTTCTTTTTTTGATGTGGAAGTCAAAGAATTTTGCCGCAAAAAAAGCCCCCCTTTTAAGGAGGCCTCTAATCAATTGGCAATTATATTACAGCTGATAAATCCCTTTATACTTTTCTTCCAGGTATTCGATCAAATAGTCTATGTTCAGTTCTTCACCTGTTACCTCTTTCAGAATCTCCAGCGGTTTTTTCATTTTTCCATGCTGATGCACTTTTTCCGTTAGCCAGCCTTTTATGGAATCAAGCTCCCCCTTTTCAAGCAGTTCATCAAAGTTCGGAAGGTCCTTTAACATCGCTTGCTTGAATTGGGCCGCATACATGTATCCTAACGCATAGGACGGGAAGTAGCCGAAGCTTCCACCTGACCAGTGAACATCCTGTAGTACCCCTTTGGCATCGTTTGGAGGGGTAATGCCCAGATAGCTTTCATACTTCTCATCCCAGGCCTTCGGAAGGTCCTTCACTTCCAGCTCGTCATTGAATAATGCTTTCTCCAGTTCATAGCGTATCATTATATGTAGAGCGTAAGTAAGCTCATCCGCTTCAATCCTGATCAAGGAAGGTTTCGCTTCATTGATGGCCAGATAGAAATCCTCCATGCTCAAAGAGTCAAAAGCACCGTTTGCATAACGTTGAAGCGTTTTATAATGTCGTTTCCAGAATGATTCGTTACGGCCTACAAAGTTTTCATAAAACAGAGATTGGGACTCATGGATTCCCATCGAGGTTCCTGTGCAAAGGCCTGTTCCAACCAAATCTGTTGAGATGTTCTGTTCATACAGGGCATGACCACACTCGTGGATAGTACCAAAAACAGCTGTCCGGAAGTCCTGTTCATCGTACTTTGTCGTCACACGCACATCACCAGGGTTAAGACCGATCGCAAATGGATGAACGGTTTCATCCAATCTTCCCGCGTCAAAATCATATTTGAGTTCCTTTAAAACCTCGAGACTGAAACTTTGCTGATTTTCTTTGGAAAATGGAACAAGCAATTCGGATGACCTTGGCTGAACCTTTGAATTCTGAATAGCCTTTACAAGTGGAACAATACGGTCTTTGAGCCTTCCAAAAACCTCATCCAACATAGCTACCGTCACACCTGGTTCATACAGATCCAAAAGGGTGTTATACTTATTATTATCATAGCCCCAATAATCGATGAATTTTTTATTGTATTCCACCAACTTCTCCAGATAAGGCTGAAGCATGGCAAAATCGGACTTGGCTTTTGCCTCTTCCCACACGGATTCCGCCTTGGTGCTTAGCACCACATAATCCTGATATTCTTTGGCAGGGATCTTTTTATTTTGGTCATAGTTCTTTTTCGTTTCCAGTAAGGATGCCTTGGTTACATCGTTTAATGACTGAAACACATCTTCCTGCAGAAGCTGTGCCAGGTAGGCAGCCATCTCCTCTGAAGTTGACATGTTGAATACCTCAGCAGATAATACCCCGATTACATCAGAACGGCGGTCCACTCCTTTTTTCGGCGCACCGGTGCGTAAATCCCAGAAAATAAGGGAAAGTGCTTCTTTATAGCTTTCCATCTTCGTCATATATTCCAAATATTGCTTTTCCAAATCTTTTGTCTCTATCATGCTTCTATCCCCCAACATATCCTAGACTAAGTTTAAGAATACACAATTTTCTTACTAGTTGGCAACACATTTCTGGCCATTCTGGTTTTCTGAGTTAAACAGAAAAATGCTCCGAGCTTAGTGTGCTCGGAGCATCTCATTGTCATATTCAGCCTTGCGATGTTGTAACAGGCACTGTAGGAAGAACCGTTTCTAGCTTGTCCCTTACCTGATTTGGTAAATTTGTTGGCAGGAAGATGGTTATTTCCCCTTGGTCCTCAGATGAACGAATCAGCCTTCCTATTCCCTGTCTTAGGCGAAGAAGCATATAGGGTACGTCCAACTGCATGTACGGATCCTCGAGTCCTTTGCGCTTTGCAGCAAAAACGGGATCATTCGGAGGAAATGGCAGGGACCAGATCACTACATTGGATAGGGATGGACCTGGAATATCGAGCCCTTCCCATAGGTGATAGGCACACAGAACCGATTTTTCATCGTTTTGGAATTCGGAAACAAGTACACTTATTTCCTGTTCCCCTTCATAAAGGAAGCGGTAAGCTGAATTCTGCGCATTTCTATCCTTGAATTGCTGCAGCTCACGCTTGGTTGAAAACAATACAAGCGCACTGCCTTCGGTACGGTTGATCGCTTCCATCGTCGCGTGATATTTCTTGCTGAATCCGACTTCGTCGTTGTCCAGTACTGCCAATCTCAGTCTCATTTTTTCATCATAGTCAAATGGTGAATTAATAGAGAACGATAGATAGTCACTGATACCGAGAGAGGTCGCAAGATAATCAAAGGAATTGTTGTCCGATAGTGTTGCCGAAGAGAATACAAATGGTATTTTTTTAGAGAATACATTCTCCTTCAATACTTCTTCCACCGTTTTAGGCATGACAACCAATGTCAAATCATTTTTTGCCTGCTCGGCCCATGCAATCACATCTTCCTGTGATAGAAGCAATTTCAAAAGGTACTCGATGGAATCCAGATACTCCTCTACAATATGAAGCTGGTAATGGTCCACGGTATGAAGTTCCCCTTCAAACACCAATTGATTTCCGATTTCCTCCACTTTTGCCAGTAGTTTTTTTGCAACACCCACTAAAGCTTGATCCATTTTGATATCTTTTCTGTCTGAACCATCAACGGAGCTTAGGTTGTCTTCTAGAGTTTCAAAGAAAAGGTCATTGGCTTCCAGTGCATCCTCCACAAGCAGGACGAACTCTTCCCTAAGGTCGTTTCCTAATAGTCTTGTAAGCAGCTCTTCTACCATATGCTTTTTGATTTTGTAAGTAAGCGCTTTTTGGGCAGCGTATTCCAATAGATGCCCTTCATCAAAGACAACCGTTGATGCTTCAGGTAATAATGGAAGCTGTCCTTCCCGCTTCCTTTTATCCACCGTCCATACGTGTTCCATGTAAAAGTCGTGGGAGCAGATAATCAGGTCAGTCGATTTACGATAGTGGTCCCTGGATAAGGTTTGTCCACATCGATGGCGCTTTTCACAGCTGAAACAATCCTGAAAGCTATCCCAGCCGATGAGACCCCACTCGTCATCATTCAGTTTGGAATAGTCCTTTCTATCTCCATAAGGATGAAAGGATTGCATCGGAGCTGTTTTGTTTACGAATTTCGGCAAAGAATCAAACACTTCATCAATATTATCAATGTCGTACGTATTTAAAGCATGATCCAATTTATTTAAACAAAGATACTGGTCTGGTGATTTTGCCAATCTTACGTCAAATGTTACATCCAGAATGTTGGAAAGCTTGGCAATATCGCCTTCCTTTTTTACCAGCTGTTCGATTAAGGATTCGTCTGCACAGGTGATAATGGCAGGCTTGCCCATATATCTTGCATAACAGATCGCATATAAAAGATACACCATCGTCTTCCCTGTTCCTACACCTGCTTCAGAGAAAATGACCTTCTTTTCCTTGAATGCCCGTTCTAGTTGAAATGCCATAAAGATTTGCTCATCACGAAGTTCAAACCCTGCTTCCGGCAGAATGTCATAAAATACATCCCCGATCCATTCGTTCAAACGATCAAAAAAAGAATCACCCTTGTTCATTGTAAAAGGCAGACGATTGTTCATATTATGTACCTCCGTGAAAAAATTTGCATCATGAAAAGTTTCCGTCACAAAAAAGTTTGCATCTGAACATTATTGAAAAAATAGCGGGTTTTGTCAAGCTTTTTATCCAAAATAAAAAGTTCCCCTTCCTTTAAAGGGAAACTTTTCAGCCTTTCATTATATGAATCATGCTCTCATCCACATAGGACGCGTGCAGCATGGCTTTCATATATTCCTCGCGTGCAGCCCTCATACGCTCCACACATTCACCTTCGAGCAGGTTCTCATTGGCGAGACTTTGATAGCTGCTCTCGAGCGCTTTTGAAATTTTCATAAAATCATTTACATGCAAAGGCATAGAAATCCCCTCCATCCTTACTACTGATAGAAGTATTCTATGCCCAGTTTCGTATTAATATACGTTGTCTCAGCAGATTATTGTACAAGCCCTACGCTCACTGTTCCTCACTGCTGGAATCTTCTTTTGAGTCTTTTTTCTTTTTCTCTTCTTCAGCTTCGTACTTGATGTCCTCCAAGGGCAATTCGTCAATCGGCATCACCAGCTGGTCACGCCTTTTCTGCTTTTTTTCGTTTTCCTTGAAGGCTTTTTCTTTTTCATTTCTTTCCAAAAGCTCTTTTTCTTTTCTTTTGTTTGTCACCGAAATCACTCCTTTGTAACCATTTCCCTGGGAGCTCGGTTGATAAACAATTCTTAGACGTTTCTAGGGGGACGCTTGCCCCAATATTGGTAATAGTCTGTTTTGATGAATCCGTTGAACAGTTTTCTTTTTTTCGTAGCCTTTCTCCCGAAAAAACTCTCAAACCCTTCATGGGATGTAAGAATATAAATGGACCATGTATCCAGTTCTTTAAAGGCTTTACCCATGTCGCGGTACATCTTCTCCACCTCAGGACGTTCACCAAGTCGCTCACCGTAAGGAGGATTTCCGACTATGACTCCGTACTCTTTTTTCGTTGTGAAATCAGATACCTGCATCTGTTTGAATGAGATCAGTTCCCCAAGCCCCGCTTCAAAAGCATTTTCCTTCGCTATGGAAATCATGCGATGGTCAATATCATATCCGGAAATGTCCAAAGGCTGATCATAGTTTGCTTTCTCTTCCACTTCTTGACGGGCTCTTTCCCATAGTGCATCGCCAATCCAGTGCCAGTCCTCAGAGACGAAATCCCTGTTGAAGCCCGGAGCGATATTCTGTCCTATCATGGCTGCTTCAATGGCAATAGTACCAGAGCCGCAGAAAGGATCGGCAAATGGCTTATCAGGAGTCCAGTTGGTTAACATCACCAAGGCTGCAGCCAACGTTTCTTTTAAAGGTGCCTCCCCTTGGTCTGCGCGATAGCCACGTTTATGCAACCCAATTCCCGATGCATCGATGGTGAGCTGGACATTATCCTTTAGGATCGCCACCTCAATTTTATAGACAGCGCCTTTTTCATCCAGCCAGTCGGATTGAATATTATAATGCTGCTTGATTTTGTTCACTACCGCCTTTTTCACGATTGCCTGACAATCCGGCACACTGGAAAGCTGTGATTTCACTGATTTCCCGATAACAGGAAATTCCGCATCCTCTGGGAGGTAATCTCCCCATGGCAATGCTTTTGTTTGTTCAAAAAGCTGGTCAAATGTAGTCGCTTTAAATTCCCCAACCACCACTTTGATGCGGTCGGCTGTTCTAAGCCACAGGTTTGCACGGCAGATGGCAAGTGCATCCCCGTAGAAGATGACCTTTCCATTATCTACAGTGCAATCGTATCCCAGATCCTTCACTTCTTTTGCCACTAGGGATTCCAGTCCCATTGCAGCAGTTGCAATTAATTTAAATTTGTTTTTCATCTTGTCACCCTAACCTTTTAAGCAAATATGTATGTAATCTATTGTAGCCAATATTCTATCAGACAAGCCTCTATAAAAGGGCCTTTTCTTAATACAAAAGCTCTCCTGGGATCAGGAGAGCTTATTCTAAAATCTACATCATAATCATGCGACATCCAATCAATAGCGATCTGTAAGCCATGTTCTGTTCCTTTGTACTGCAAACGGATTGCTCCTTGTACTCAGGTGGTAACCATCTGTCTACAGATAATATAAGATTATCTGTCCTTCTCATTCGTTCGGATTCCATAGAGAAGGTGCCCCTACCATTGTTTGGGTTTCTCGCTCGAGGGGTTTACCGCGTTCCACTCCTGCAATTTCTTGCCGGACTACGTCACTGTGGCACTTTCAAGGTATTCACACCATATCTCTCGACTTAGGTGCTTTCCCTGCCGTTAGCCCAGTAAATACCAGACTACCCTAGCTTATTTTTTCGCTAGGCACGAACACTACAGGCATCACAGCCTGTGCGAGCATGGACTTTCCTCTACAGATAAACTGTAGCGGTTACCCAATCACTATTGATGTCAGCAAGATATAGTATAGTAAATCTGAATGATTAATGCAACTGTAAAATACTGTTATTCGTATAACTTGCTGCCGAATACATGCTTCTCCAGATTGGAGAGCCTACGAAGGATGTCAAAGTTCGTGGAGCCTGTGTTGCTTGAGCTCTGTTGCGGTTTTTTGCCCGCTTCCTCCACTTGTCGTTTCAATCGTGCGTTTTCTTGCATCAGAAGGTCATATTCCTGATAGAATGTTTCATAGTCCTTGATCACAACATCCAAAAACTTATCAACATCCTCAGCCTTATAGCCTCTCATGCCTGCTTTAAATTCTTTTTCCAAAATTTCTTTTGCTGTCAATTTGATTTTATCAGATAGCATAAGTTCCTCACCTCAATGCTAGTGCCACATTTATCTTATTATTTTTTCAAAAAAAGGGGCACTTGTCAATTTCTCTTTAATAGTATTTGGATAATTTTTATAAATATGATTTCGGCAAATTTTTATTAGTCAGTTACCAATCATGTTGTGCATTAAATTGTTCTTCCTCAACCACCAATTGAAGCTCATAGTCATCAATCATGAATATCGGATAGGATTGCTCGGCCGCTTTCCTTTTGGCCATTTCAATCATATATTGAGGATTACCCGGCCTCTCTTCATCATAAACCACCAATAAGCCATCCGACTTATCAATAAGAAACTGGTTTTTCATGCGAAGCTGAAGAGGCGATTCGTACTTTTTTTTGGTAATCGAATCAATATGATCGGCTTGAGACATAATCAGCTCATAATGCTCTTTGTTGGATTCACTCCAATTTTCTTCCTGTGAAAGAAATGGAGTAAATACTGCAAGTTTCAGGTCGGGATAGGTTGTTTGAAGCTCATAGACCACTTCCGCTCCCCATAGCTCAACCCCCAACTGACCACTGATGACAATCCATTCTAACTCATGTCCCTCTTCCAGTAAAGAGACAATCCGTTTTTGGATGGCTTTTTTAATATAGCGTACAGCTGGATCATTCTTTTTAAACACTTGCAGTTCATGCGATTTATAACCTGTCAGGACGAGTACTTTCATAGACACCTCATAAGTTAATAATAGATATGTACGCACAAAAGCGCAAGAACTAAGATTATTTGAATAATTATTAAAAAGAAAAAGAACTGGCTTCTCACCAGTTCCTTTATATAATCAGAGTAACGTATTTTTTTGACTTGTCAATACGGGTTTATCTTCCGTATGGTTTGCAATGCCCAGGCATTCCGCCGCCGTAACCCATTCCAGGGCCACCAGGCATTCCGCCGCCATAGCCCATACCAGGACCTTGTGATGCTCCCAATACTTGACCTCCAGGCATTCCACCAGGACCTTGGTATGCCCCCATTACTTGACCAGGTCCTCCTTGACCCATGCCAGGCGCTCCAGGACCACAGTTGAAGTTTTGGTGTGAAACTGAGTCAACCATTGATTCAGTGTGTGGGAAGTAATGCTTATGCTGGAACATTTGGTTATTAACATATGTTGTGTGAGAAGGGTGAATGTGAGTAACCTCATTTACGGATTGTAAGTTCTTTACACAACATTTAGTAGGATGAACGATTGGTCCCATCATGTTTGGTCTGCAGTTGTACATACTTATGATCTCCTTTCATTTTTTGTTTTTCTCTTTACATTAACAAACTATGAAAGAAGGGTGATACATGTACTAATACAAACACCTATTTTACGGAGATATACCCGTTTGCCTATGAAAATTATAGCAAAATCGTGTAGATATCTTCTTTAAGATTCGAAAATACAAAAAGTGTCAGACCGATAACAACAAAAAACAAACACAAAATTAATCTTGACAACGCTCTCTCTCCCATGCTTTTCCTTTGTTTAATAGTAAATCACAATATTTAATTTTACATGGTAAATGTTACGTTGACAATACAAATCATGCGATTATTTGACAAAATACGAAATATATTTCAGGCTTCTAGTTTCCTTTTCAGCCTCTCTATCCTTTTCATATATTTGTCACTATTCTTGCCTTCCCTATTGCGCAACATAAGCTGTTTTTCCTTCCATGAATCAAAGGCTTGTTCTGCATAAAAAAGTGCGGCTGAATAATCTTTTTCTTTATGTTCGAGAAGCATCGATAGTTCGATGGCCGCTTCTTCCTTTTTCGGATTTTCTTTATTGCCAAATGATTGCAGGAACAGCTCTTTCGCTTCATCGTAACTTGCTTCCCGCTTTTTGATGAGTCCCAATTTATAGGAAGCTCCCCAGGATTGTTCGACAATATTTTCATATATCCTTGTAGCAATCTTTTTTTCGCCAAGCGAATCGAACCATCTTCCTACTTCAAATTCCTCTTTTTCATTGCGTATTTCAGAATCCGACTGTAATAGTTTTGAGAGATGAATATACAGGGTGATAAGGGTGAGTACATCCCATTCATTGTGCTTCAGCACGCCCTTGATCCCCTCCATTTCATGCGTCTTTACAAAGTCGAAATAGATCATCGGTGCGAGGAAACCCGGAATATCATTTTCTCGTTTGATGCCTAGTATCTCTTTCTCAACGTTCACTAACCGAATAGACTCCATAGTATTCTTCCATAATCGCCTAGAAGCATGCAAAAGATCGAAATGGCCGAACAGTGGGAGTTTAGGGACGTGTTCCCTTACAAGCGTGTGCCTTGTTTTGACTTGTGGCCAGTCAAACGCTTTCCCGTTATAAGTGACTAGTGTGGTATAATCTACCTCCTGAAGGAAGCTCTGGTAGAGGGCAACCTCATTTCCCGGCGCAGGAAGAAGATGCTGTCTGACCACCACTTTATCCTCATGCACCCTGGCATATCCCAGAAGGAAAATTGTGGTTCCTGCTCCCCCGCTAAGTCCTGTAGTTTCCGTATCAAAAAAGAACAAGTCCTTACACTGATGACCTTTGGCTGATAGTGGATGTTCTGTATTATCTTTTTGCCATTGATCCATTACAGGGAGGATTTCACCCAGGGTATAATGCCCATGCTTGTAATCGAGCGGATACTCCACTTCACGGATCAGGCAATACTCCTCGTGAAAATGAAACGGCACCGCACCATAGGCCCCCCATTCGTCAGCATTAGGTATTGATTCGCTGGTGGATGCAGGAGGAATACTTTCTTCCTTTATTGTTTCCACTACTTGCTTCCCTGTCTGGAGATGATTTTTCATTCTGTTTAATTTGTTTTTTAAAGACATGTTTTACTCCTTTATACAAGTTGCTGTAGTAGTTGTAATGATAGTTTTTTCGTGTCATCCATTGCATAATCGGCACCAATGCATGAAGGACAGCCATTCTTGCAAGGACAGTTTCCAATAAGCTCGCTCGCTCTATCAAAAAGCTCCCCCACTTTTTCATAAGCTTTCTCGCTTAATCCGACACCACCAGGATAGCGGTCATAGAAATAGATGACCGGCTTTTCATCATGAGTTGATTTTACCTGTGGTACGACTTGAAGGTCCATCGGTTCGCACATGAGTAGAAGCGGTGCGACAGCTTTAAGGGCATGGGAAAGCCCAATTAGGCTTTTTTCGAGTTCATCTGCACCAAGAGCTTCCGTAATATTCTCCTCAAGGGAGATCCACGTAGCATTGGTATGGAGCTCTTCTTCAGGAAGATGGATCGGTCCGGAACCAATATTCTCATGTGTCTCGAATTTAATCTTTTTGAAAATGGTCGCCATCGCTTTAACGGATACATCTCCAAAGGATACCGCTCCTGCTGGGTAGTTCCTCTGTTTGTCGACCTCGAGAACATCAAGGGAGACAGCAAGGTTCGCATCTGTAAAGTAGTCTACATTCACTTCTCTGACAAAAGCTTTTTTTTCTTCCCAATCCAGCTTTTCCACCTGATATTGGATGCCCTGATGCAGATAGATGGCTTCATCATGCAATAGTGTCATCGCACTGAAGCGGTCCATCTCTCCGATCACTTTGTTGGCAGGCTCCACCGTCTGATCAATGATGATGACATTTTCCTGGGAGGCGGAGCGCAGGCTGATGTTATGTGCAGGAAATGCATCGTTCATCCAATGCCACTTCCCTCCATTTTCATGAAGCACCCTCTCCTCCGTCAGATAGTCAAGGATGTCTTCCAGCTCAACCCCATCAAAGGTATCCCCTTTTTTAAATGGAAGTTCATAAGCAGCGCATTTGATATGATCGACTAGTATGACAAGATTGTTCGGATTGATTCTGGCTGACTCTGGACTGCTTTTCAGGAAAAATTCCGGATGCTGGATGACGTACTGATCAAGAGGGCTGGAACTTGCAACCATGACAATGACAGCCTCCCCTTGCCTTCTCCCAGCCCTGCCAGCCTGCTGCCAGGCGCTCGCAATGGTCCCGGGATAGCCGGTCATGATACATACCTGAAGCTGACCGATGTCCACACCTAGTTCAAGTGCATTGGTACTGACGACCCCATAAATTTCCCCGTTTCTCAAACCTTTTTCAATCTCACGCCTTTGAGTTGGCAGGTATCCTCCACGATAGCCCTGGATCGACTTTTTGCCTAGCTGGTTTTTCACTAGATTCTGCAGATAGGTCAAGAGGATTTCCACTCTCACTCTACTCTTCGCGAAAACAATCGTCTGGATCTTTTCCTGTAGGAATTCGCTTGCAAGTTTCCTTACTTCGAGCGTGGCACTCCGGCGAATATTCAACGGTTTGTTGACGATTGGCGGATTATAAAAAACGATATGCTTTTTACTAGAAGGGGCCCCATTATTACTTATCAGCTCAAATTGCTCCCCTGTAAGCTCCTCTGCCAGTTCCTTTGGGTTGGCTATTGTGGCGGACGTACAGATGAAGGTCGGATTGCTCCCGTAGAAACGGCAAATCCGTTTTAACCTGCGAATGACATTGGCTACATGGCTCCCAAAAACACCGCGGTACGTATGCAGTTCATCAATAACGATGTACTCGAGGTTTTCGAACAAGGACACCCATTTCGTATGATGTGGCAGGATGGCAGAATGAAGCATATCAGGATTCGTGATTACGACATGGCCAGCTTTTCGCACCTTCTGCCGGATGGCCGGAGCCGTATCCCCATCGTAGGTGTAACTGTTGATAGGAACACCCATTTGCGTAATGATTTCATTCAGCTCGCTCATCTGGTCCTGCGCCAGAGCTTTTGTCGGAAAAAGATAAAGTGCCCTGCTTTCCTTATTGGCGATGATTTTCTGAAGAACAGGCAGATTGTAGCAGAGCGTCTTGCCAGAGGCCGTTGGTGTAACAGCTACAAAATGCTTTTTATGTATAGCCGCTTCAAAGGCTGCTGCTTGATGGGTATAAAGACTTGATATTCCTCTGCTGGTTAATGCATTGCGAAGCCTGTCATCTATTTCTTCCGGAAATGACACCGATTGCGCTTCCTTTGGCGGAACTGTTTCCCAATGAACGATATTTTGAGCGATCGATTCCTCCGTTTTCATCCAATCTATTACTTCATGAATTGATTTTCTCCACATGTTTCCTTCACCTCATTATCTACCTTCTATTTTAGCGAATAGGCGTTCGCTTCGTAAAGGGGGGAGAATTGGTTAATTTATGAAATCATTTCACATATATCACTTACCAAAATATTCCCTTCTACTATATAATGAAAAAATACTTAGAATTTTGGATGGAGGGATTTGTTTACATATTTTTTGGGGTATAGGCAAAAGAATAAAATAGGTCATATGTGAGGGTGATGGTATGAGTTTTTTTCAACTATTAAAAAAAGGAAATAAATCCTCCGGGATTGCGGCTCTTGCAAACACGGTGCTGGCAATCATCAAGGGGATCGCGGCAATTTATAGCGGCAGCGGAACCATGCTTGCCACCACTTTCCACTCCTTGGCGGATGCCACTAATCAAGGTTTTGTCTTTTTAGGGAGTGCGCTAGCGGAGAAAGCACCAACCAAAAGGTTCCCAACAGGTTTCGGACGTGTTGTTAACCTATTTGTATTAGTCGCTGTAATCGTCATCTCGATTATGGCGTATGAAACGATAATTAAGGGATGGGAGCTTATTGTTCATCCAAAAGAATCCACAAACATCATTTTGAACAGTGTCATTTTGATTATAGCTGTCTTGATTGACGGACTCGTCTTGATTAAAGCAGCGAAGGAAATTGCGAAAGAAACGAGAACGGAAAACAGTGGCGGCGGTGTGTTGATTGGAGCGTTCAAAAATGTTCGTCTTGCTTCCCCCCCTACCAGACTTGTTTTCTATGAGGATATTATCGCAACATTTGGAGCTGCGTTAGCTCTGGTAACGATTATGATTGCGCACTTCACTGGTCTGTACTTTCTTGATGGAGTTGGAACGATTCTGATAGGTATACTATTGATAGGCATCGCTTTAAAAATAGGATATGAAAATACGATTGGCCTGATCGGAGTTGCAGCACCGAAAGAAGTAGAGACACGTATTGTCGACATGATTCTTTCCGATCCCGATGTAGTGGACATCAAGAATATACGAATTCTTCAGGAAGGCCGTAAATATCATGTGGAAAGCTACATAGAGCTTCGTGAAGGCTTCACACTGGCGGATGCCGATGATATTAAGTTCAGGGTAAGAGACCTGCTATATACAGATCCGGATATTGGGGATGTCGTTCTTGGAATTCTGGAAAGTGATGGCGTTGTCACCTGGGATAAGGGTAAAATTTAACCTCATGAACTGGCAACACATTAAAATAACCATGCCTCCTTTAAGGCATGGTTATTTTGGTTGAACCATATTTACATTTTCTGATTTTGACTATAGTTATTTATGACTGCCAAAACTTTAGTGGACTCTTTCATCCCGCTTTTACACAAAGGACAAGAAGGTGTTTCACTGCTTTTGAAGTTGTCTCTCATCCAACCTTTGCAGTCTTCCGATTCACAAACCCAAATCTTTGTTTCGTCTGTTACGATTTCCTCTACTTCTCTTCTTCCAAACGCCATAGTGCCACTCTCCTATCTTTTGAGGTGGGGCAAACTACATCCACACTAATATACTTTTAGTATTCCAAAATACGAGGAAAAAATAATATTATTTTTTAAAATGATTAAAAAAGATGAAGCCATGTTATCGGACACCATCGTTATACAATCTCTTCCAATACTTATTGTACCATAAATCAAAAGAAAAGACATCTATCTTACCACCTTTTTAGTGGTTCGGACAAGCTGTTTTATCAAGAATTTTGCTTCCAATTGTGGAAATTGCTGCGAAAAGAAGAAAAAGTGCTTTTCTTCTTTCACTACGTAATATCCTATCTCCCTCAAATCAGCAGCATCAAGCTTATGAAATCCCTGAAGTATCAGCGTATATCCATATCGATCTGCTTCCTTTTCCATATAGATCAGAGCTTCCCTATCCAGTGGGCTTGTATCGTCGATGAGTATGAGGGAATCCTTCCATTTTTGATAATACACCATAGCTGTTTCAGTAGAAAAAACGTAAAGAGGCTTTTCCCGGAAAAGCAACTTTCCACTTATTAATCTGTTTTCTCTTTCTTCCCCCTTTGCCTTAGTAAAGAGTGAGGAGGATTTGCTATTTCTTTTAAAATACAAACCAAAATATAAGAGAACAACGGCAATAGCAGAACCAATTGCCACATCCTGGATCAATGCCTGCGGATGAAGTGCAAAAAGATCCTGCAACCTGCCTGGCACCATTTTCCGCAGATACACGATTTGTAGGGAGCCAACAAGTACATACAATAGGGAAATACAAAAAAGAATGCATCCATCGATAATAATTTTTGTTAAGGTGTATTGACTGACAGAACGATGGAATTCCCGTTTAGAGCCATACAAAAGCAAGAGTGCACCGAGGAGAAGGACCACCTCCCACAAATGAAACCCTTTAGAAAAACTGACAAACATTCCAATTATTAAAACAAAAAAGGTAAAGTAATAGGCTCTTCTGACCTTATCTTCTATCGCTCTGGCCAGTACCAAAAGGATGATTCCGATTGCAATGGAGACCTGCTGGGAAAATTGCAGCAACTCCAGGGCTAGGAACTGGTCTGCAAGCTTCACCCTATGAATGAATGCTGGAACCACTGGGAAAAGCAGCAGCAAAACGCCAACCACCAATACCCAAACTGATAATATGCGATGGCATGCAGATGAAAATGCTTCTTTGTCCGGAATAATGGTTCTCCATATTTTTTCTTTATATAGAAAATGCCCTAAAAAGATTGTACTGATCATAAAGGGAATCACATAATAAACCAGACGGTATAGAAATAGGAGTGCCAATGCTTTTTCTTCTGAATTTCCGAAACTCGCCATTCCTACCAGTATGACAAAATCAAAAGCTCCCACTCCTCCTGGCACTGTGCTCAATACTCCGGAGATGGCTGCCATAAAAAAGAGTAGTATGACTACATGAGCAGGCATATGGACATTCAAGGCAAGTGAAATCTGAAAAAATAGAAATGCGGCAAATCCCCATTCTAATAGCGATATTGCCACTAAATTCAATTGAGTGTGGTTTGTCACTCTATTTGTATAATATCCGGCAGCAACAATAAAAATGCCGTAGCCACACATAATCAGCAGTGGCAGCTTTATAATAGGATAATTATGCAGAACGATAGGTGCATACCATTCATAAGCCAGCACTATCCATGCAAAAAAAGATAAGCCAACCAACATATAAGGTAAAAGGATGGTGACCGATTTAAGGAAAAAGTAGATATTCCCTGTATGTTTCCGGTAAAACAAAGTTCGTAAACCGACCCCTGCAAAACCCCCAAATCCCCAAAAGTTTGCATAAGCGTTTGCAGAAAAACCTTGTACCATCATTTTCCATTTTGGAACATGAACGTTCAACTTCCCAATTAGATAAACATCATAAAGAATCATGGTTGCAACAGCACATACACCTAACAAAAAAATCCAGAGAAACCAAGGGAGGCCGATTTCCTGTATTTTCTGCAAAACAAGGGACATATTCACAGCACGCATCTGTTTTGTTCCTTCTATGTAAATCAAAATTAAAATCGTCAAGGGAAACACGACCTTAAGTACTTTCAAGAAATATGTATTTTTCAATAGCTGCATATGTAATCTTCCTTCGAGTTAAGGTTGTTATTCCAAACGTATCATAGTTTGTATTCGCTTTCCATGAGTTTTTTCCATTCCTTCCTTTAGCCATTATTAAAAATGGAACCTTCCCAACCCATTTCTTCATATAGATAACTAACATGACTTGAAAGGAGCTTCACGATGAAAGACAAGAATTCTGACTTAACTCCAAAAAAAGGCTCGCGCCCACCCAAGCCCGATATTCTTCAATCCATTGATTCCTTTTTTAGCAGTTCACCTATTAAAGGGCTCTTGAGGCAAATGGATGATTTTTTCGGCCAATCCTTCGCTAACGCTACATTTCCTATTGAAACAATAGAGTCCGAGCAGGAATTTATCATCCATTGCAAATTGGCAGGAGTAAAAAAAGAACAAATTACGATTGAAAACTTCGACAGGTACATTACGATCAGTGTGGATCATCAAGAGATTTTGGAAACATCTGATGAAGGAACCCATTTATATTCCAAAAGCTATTCCGCAAACCGATCCAGCCGCAGCGTTCCTATCCCGTCATATGTGAAGATCAATGCACTACAGGCAAACTACCGCGATGGACTTCTACAAGTCCGTTTCCCGAAAAAATCAAAGCGGCAAATCAGAATCGAAGACTGAATACAGAAACGACGCCACATATGCGTGGCGTCGTCTTTGTTAGTTTTTATGGGATCTTGATCCGTACTTTGGATTTTCCTCTGGAGTGGAATCCTGTTGTATGCTGGAGATTTCCTTTGAAGCTTCTATATCTCCCTTATTGTTTGGATACTTATTTTTCCGCTCCCGGTTATCGTTGCGATTTGTCATTCGTTTTCCTCCTACATTGTTTTGATAAATGTTATTTTGATGCTATCGCTTATTTTTCCATAAATCTTCTTTCTTACTTCTGGTAACTTCTGATAGCTCCATCCCTACATACTTTTTCTTTCCCTACAAAACATAAAGATAAGGAGGTGTTCTACGTGGAAAAATACAAAAAGATCTATGCCAGTCCGTCTACTTCTCCATCCCTTGTCATAAAGACAAACCTGGATGAAAAAGAGAAAGTGGAAAATCCGTATTACAGCTCCTCTCTCAACCATCAGGAAGAAGAAAAGCTGGATAATTTCTTTTTTGATGGGAAAGCAAAGGGCGATTATCATGAATAAGCCACTCGCCTACTTACAAGAGATTCTCACCTCTTATGGTGAGGACAGGGAGATGGCAAACAGTATCATTCTAAAGATGCATGAAAAGAGATATGAGAATACAGTTTCTTTTATCAACGAATTGAGCGACGAGCAGGTTCAGTTTCTCAATCATTCTCTTCCAGATGAAATGAAGCATGCATTGGAGTCGGAGGATTTCCCCCGTCTTCAGCAATTGAATGAGGTTTATGAGTTATTATAGTTTAGGGAAACTTGTCCTGCTAAATGAACGCTGTCAAAAATCTTTACGAACAGATCTGAATATAAAAAGGATGCCTCTATACCGGCATCCTTTTTTAAGCCTTGAACGTTGCTGCAATTCCCTTTACCATATTATTCAACTGATTGACCGTGTTCATCATCTGGCCAGCTGTATCCATCATTTTCTTCATGTCCACATTCCCATCCTGCCCTTTGAACTGATTCATAAACGATTGAACCTGTGAAGATTGTGGTTTATTGTTCTGATTTTGCGTCGGATAAGGATTCATGAATGGTGTTTGAGGGAACATGTTCATTCCCTGTGGCATTCCACCCTGTACAGGGAAAGTTGACATACCATTTACGCCATTAGGCTGCTGCATTCCGTTCTGGAATCCTGCTTGGGGCATGATACCATTCTGTCCAATCATTCCATTCTGTTGAAAAGGAAATCCCTGAAACCCCGGGATACCTTGGAAATTCTGGTTCGGAACACCCTGGTTGGCAAACATGTTCATCCCATTCTGGTTGAATACCTCTTGGTTCCAGCCTTCGATACCTCCGTTGAAAGGGAATCCAGCCGTCATACCTGGAAAGCTGCCACTATTCATAAAAGGCATCATATTCTGCATAGAAGGCAGTTGATTCAATAAAGACATATTCCTGTTATATGATAAATGTCTAGGTCTTCCGTACATTCTCCTAAACATTCAGATCCCTCCTCTTATCTCGCTCTATCCATAGCATATGAATGACTACTGGGAAACGTGCCTATCTTACCTGGTCGGTCAACCTTCCTCACTCTATTGGAAATTTTTATATTTTATGTCCCATTTTGTCGGAAGTTTCATTTTTTCAAAAACAAGAAAAATTCCAATCCCATGCTACTATAAAAGTAACTTCAAAGTGGGGGGATGTTTTGGTGGTACTAGAAGAACTTCATCACAAATTTGTTACTTGTAAAAGCTATGAACCAATGGAAGAAAATGAGTTAATGGATTTTGCCAGGCAGCTTTATTTACGTGAAGAATTATCGATTGTACAGTTTCGATGCCTCATCAAAGAGCTAGAAAAAAAAGGTGCAGTTCCGCCAAAAACCTTCGAGGATATTTTAGAATTAACATGATATGCTTTTATGCCAGGAGATCCCACATCAGGATCTCCATTTTTATTTTCAATGTAATGAACCTGAAAAATTGAGGAACAATAAAAAGGATAAAAGGAGGAATGAACGATGAGCCGTGGAAAACATTTTCAGCACAAGAAAAAAGGCCATGAACCTACAATAGGATCTGCCCCTGCAGAAAAAAAGGTATTTGAAAAGGCAGAGTTTGCAATAGAGCCTTCTGCCAAAAACGGAAACCGTCCTGTCACCATTCAAAAAGAGAAAGAACGATAAAAAACAGTGCCTGCCCCACGAGGGTACAGGCACTGTTTTCACTATTTTTTTGATAGAATATCATTCAATACATAACGGATCGATTGGATCATCCCTTTGAACCTTTTCTCACGGGTATCCGGGTAGAAACACTGGACCGTTACATGATTAACATTTTCAACCGTGCTGACAATTTGCTGCGAATGAATATATTTGGGAGCTGCAATCCCTATCCACTCCACCGTTTCCTTCTCCCATTCCAGCAATAGAGCATGCACTTCATCGGCAAAGGGTTTTACCTCGTTGAAAAAATCAGGCTCCATTTTGTTTTCCTGTGTGTGAATAAACCGAGATTCAATTCTCTCTATAAAATCCATTAGCTTTTTCGTCAGTGCCAATACTTTACTGCTAGTGCTTTCCATTTTCTCACCTCTAGCAATAAATAGTACCATAAAAATGAAATTTTCTACACAGATACTGAATAAGCACGTTGACTAAACGGGATAGCAGGCTTCGTCTCCACCTTATGATTTTTCTGTTCCTTCATTACCTTTTCCACTTCATCCAATGTATAATGCAACCGTTTAATCTGATCCTTCATGACTTCTTCCATTTCTTCCCGCTCGATTTTCATGGAATTGGACATAGTTTGCTCCAGCACATCCATTTGCAGCATCATATCATCAAACAACTTAGAGACATCATAGCGTGATACAACATTGGACATAATAATCCCCTCCATACTTTATTACTGTTACATTTCGCCGCTATTTTCCATCCACCTTCCCATGTGACAAAACTAGAACTAATTCGCCAAAGAAAGTGTTTTTCTGCGACATTGCATGTTTTTGTCGGTACAGGAGAAAATATAAAAGCAAATTCACTACAACATATAGGAGGTTTGTATGATGGCAAAAAAACGGAATAACAAACAACAAAGCCAACAACAGCACAATCGAAATGCCGCAGAAAATGCACCAGAACAACTGGACAAGAAATTAGGCGGACCGAATCGTCCTTCGACATAAGAAAAAGGGGCCTGACCCTCAGTGCGATGTCGCGTTAAAGGATTGAGGGTCAGGCCCCTTTTATTCGATCACAACCAATTCCTTAAAGCGATCAGCCCATGCATCTGGTGCTGTTTATGGATGAACCATTTTGTCAGTTCCTCTTGTTTAGGGTTTCTTTGGCAAGGCTGCCTCCACTTTTCCAGTTTTTTTGCACCTTTAAAAACCCAATCCTCCAGATTTTGTTTTTCGTGACTGATAATCGGATAAGCAGACCTTAATATCGGTGTTTCCCGGAGAAGCCTCTTATTTAAGTATTGTTCATAATCTCTTCTTGATCCTGTATGTTCGGTATGGACTGAGAATTGGTGAAAGGATTCATGATGCTCTGGTGAGAATAACAGTGCAGCCAGTTTTTTGCCCAATTCTATTCTGTTGTTCAGCTTTTGAAAACCATGAACAGAGTAACCATACAGCTTTCCTTCAAGTGTCGGGAATACGACACAACTGAAATGCCCAAGATCCTGAAATGAGTATACCATTGTCTTAAAGACTTTCTTTTTTAAAGTGCGACTCTGAAGAACCTGTTTCTGGATGAGGTTTTGTTCATTGATGATAAGGGAAGTAATTAAACGTTCCTCGTCCCCTTCCTCCCAGAACCTCAGCCATTCATATTCCATGAAACAGGAAACGCGGAACTCTTTTAATAGATGGAAATATGATTTGTTATAATAGGAGGATAGTTCATATATTAATAGTTGCGGAAAGGCATCCTGAAAGATCATCCAATTTGCAAGCTCATACGTATAGAACAAGGGAAACCGCTGCTGCCAATCAAGCGCAAGGGTGAACCAGCGGCCTTCTAGGTCTGTAATATTCCATCCGGCATTACGGGAAACCATGCTGGCCAAGAATGCCCATTTGATTCCTTTGTTCCGCTCATAAAAGCTGGCATATGCCTTTGTACGGGAGATATTATCAAGATTATGTTTTACTGTATTTTTTTTAATACTAGTGATAAACTTATTTTCTTGAAAGGAATATACATAATTCTTCCTTTTTTCACCAATGGAATGATAGCTTTGAAGCATCAAAGAATGACTCAACTCTTTTCCTCCTTGCACAGGCATGGGGTACATCGCCACATAAATTTGACGTTTTTTTCCTAGATAAGGTTAGTTTTGGTCTATAGGGGGAATTTTATGAATATCCGATACCCAAACGGAAAAGTATTTCAGTCAACCGCAAATACGTCTTCTAAAAACAAGGCTCCCGTCTTATACGGAAACAGAGGAATGACACTTGAGGACGACTTGCATGAAACCAATTTGTACTATCTGCATCATCAGATTGCTGTTGTTCATAAAAAGCCCACACCCATTCAGATTGTAGATGTCCATTATCCGAAAAGAAGTGCGGCGGTCATCAAGGAAGCCTACTTCAAACAGGCATCCACCACTGACTTTAATGGAGTATACAAAGGGAAATATATTGATTTTGAAGCGAAGGAAACCAAAAATAAAACTTCCTTTCCGCTTCAGAATTTCCATGAACATCAGATTCAACATATGCAGCAGGTAGTGAAACAAAATGGAATCTGTTTCGTCATATTATTGTTCCGTGTTTTTAATGAAGTCTATTTGCTGCCGGCTGAAAGGTTGTTTTATTACTGGGAGAGAAAAGAAGCTGGGGAAAGAAAATCAATTACAAAGCAAGAGGTTGAAAAGGACGGGTACTTGATACCTATAGGTTTTCAGCCAAGAATTGATTATATTAAAATAATAGACAGTGTCTATTGCTAACCCCTGAATCACGGCAAAAGCGGAGAAAGGCAGGTCTGTTACATGGCAGATAAATATCAATCTAGAGAACAGAGAAGAAAAGCATTACAGGAAGAAAAAGGTGCAAAAAAGGGACCTAAAACAGCACAACGAAAAAATCTTTTCAAAAAGATCTTTTTAACCGTACTGATAGTTGGTATTGTTGGACTTCTTACAGGAATAGGTACATTTGCATTCTATGTAAAGGATACTCCCCCTCTTGATGAGACTCTTTTAAAAGTTCCCGTCCCTTCCAAGGTATATGACAGGAATGGTGAATTGGCCGCTGAAATTGGTGGACACGAGGCAAGGGAATATGTGGAATATGATGAAATTCCACAGCTGGTGCAGGATGCTTTCCTTGCAACCGAGGATGTCCGCTTTTTTGAACATAAGGGAGTGGATTACAGGCGTCTTGCCGGAGCTGTTTTGGCAAACGTTACACGAGGTTTCGGTTCAGAGGGTGGCAGTACTATTACACAGCAATTAGTGAAGTTATCCTTCTTGTCCAAAGATAAAACGTTAAAAAGAAAAGCCCAGGAATTTTATCTGGCATACGAATTGGAATCCCGCTTCAGTAAAGAGCAGATTCTTGAAATGTATTTAAACAGAATTTATTTTTCCAATTATTCATATGGAGTTGCCAAAGCTGCTAAAAACTATTACGGAAAATCACTGGATGAATTAGAGTTGCATGAAGCAGCAATGCTTGCAGGACTTCCACAAAGTCCGAACAACTACAACCCGTTAACGAATCCGGAAAATGCTGAGAAACGTCGCAATATTGTTCTCAGTTTGATGGTACAACATGGCAAAATAACACAGGAACAAGCGGATGAAGCAAAGGCGATTCCTGTTGACTCTACATTGGCAAGCGATGTAGAGAAGACAAACTTCTCCAATAAATACAATGCATTCATGGATCGTGTTATCGAAGAGATATCCGAACAGCTTGGAGAGGTGGATCCACAGGCAGATGGTTTGGAGATCTATACAACATTAGACGTGGATGCCCAGGAGCATGTGGAATACCTGCTATCTGATGAGAGCGGCATTGCGTATCCGGAAAATGAAGATTTCCAGGCAGGTGTATCTTTGATTGATACGAAAACAGGTGAAATTCGTGCAATCGGCGGCGGTCGCAATCATGTCAAAACAGGCTTGAATTATGCAACAGATATTCGCGTACAACCAGGTTCTGCCATCAAGCCGATATTGGACTATGGCCCAGCCATCGAACATCTTGACTGGTCCACTTATCAGCAAATTGATGATGAACCGATTTCTTATTCCAACGGTGCACCAATCAACAACTGGGACAAAAAACATAAAGGTGTGATGAGTATCCGTGAGCATCTTGCGGATTCACGTAATATTCCAGCACTGAAAGCCTTCCAGGAGGTTGGAGCCGATAAAGCGCGCGACTTTGCTGTGAAGCTAGGCATTCCACTAGGCGAAGATATACCGGAAGCATACTCGATCGGTGGTTTCAATCGTGGTATCTCCCCTCTTCAACTAGCTGGGGCATATGCCCCATTTGGGAATAGCGGGGTTTACACAGAACCTTTTGCTGTAACCAAAGTAGTATTCCAGGACGGCAAGAGTGTTAGTTTAAATAAGGAATCGCAGGTAGTGATGAAAGATTCTACCGCATTCATGATCACTGACATGCTGAAAACATCAATAACTACTGGTTTGGCACGTGCAGCAAATGTACCGGGCTTGAACCTTGCAGGTAAATCAGGGACTACCAACTTTTCATCTGATGACCTGCAAAAGTATGATATTCCAGCAGATGCAGCTCCAAGTACACTATTTGCAGGATACACCCCGTCCTACACTGCTGCTGTTTGGACCGGCTTCAACAAGGGCGGCGAAGATAATTACTTAAGAAGTATTGCATCCGGTTCTGAAGATCAGTATTTATCGAGAGAAATTTTCAGGCAGCTGATGGAGCATGTCTCCACGACGGATGAGGATAAAGCGGACTTCCCTGTTCCGAAAAGTGTCGTAAGAGTTGCTATCGAAAAAGGATCGAATCCACCGCTTAAAGCGAGTGAATTCACTCCGAAAGATCGTATTACCAATGAGTATTTCGTTAAAGGTACGGAACCTACGAAAGTATCAAAAGAATTTGAGAAGCTTACTAGTCCGTCAAACTTTACAGCCACTTATGACGAAGCTACAAATCAAATTCTGTTAAATTGGGATTACCCGGAAGATCAATTGGAAAATGTAAGCTTTGATGTGAAAGTTGCTGTGAATGAAGGGTCCCCTCAAGCATTGACTATAACCAAAGAGCTTGGGTTGGCAGTTAATAATCCTGACCCAGGGGCAACATTTACATTTGAGATCACAGCTTTCATTGATGACAACAAAGAAAGACGTAGCGACCCTGCTACACAGTCCGTTCAGGTTCCTGAGCTTGTAGAAGAGGAAGAAATCGTTCCTGAGCTCCCTCCAACTCCACCTGGCGAGGGTGATGGCGAGGGTGATGGCGAAGGTACCGGTGAAGGTGACGGTGAAAGTGATGGCGAAGGTGATGGCGAAGGTGACGGCGAAGGTGACGGCGAAGGTGACGGCGAAGGTACTGGTGAAGGTGGCGGTACTGGAGGCGATACCGGCGGCGGTACCGGAGGTGGAACCGGTGATGGCGGAGACGGTAGTGGCGAAGGTCGAAACCGTGGTCAAAACAATAACAATGATGATGAATAAAAAAAAGGTAGGACCCGATATTTTGGGTCCTACCTTTTTTGGATTGCCTGCATTTTATAGAACAGTTTGCTGCTTTCTGTAAAGAGCTGCTGCAACTGTATAAAGGCGTGATACATTTCCGGCTTTTTCATGACAAAATCAAGACGCTCTACAATATTTACAGGTATTACTGGCAATTGCAGTATCTCCTTTTCCCAATCCGCCAATGAACGCACCGGTACCTGGTTCATCCAGAATATGGCTTGGAGAAGTAACGCAATGCCACCAATTACATGGACCTTCACATCAGAACGCTCTCTTTTATCATGAAGCAAGTTTAGTTTCTCTTCCTTTTTATTCCATAAATGGAACAATAGCGGTACCGTCTGTGAATGATGTTCCCATGGAAGGTTTGAGGGAGCAAGGCCGAGTGCGTATGCCATGTCATATTTGAAAGGGACAGTCAAACTTGTCTGCCAATCAAAGCGTCCTGACTCGACCACTTCGCTTTCAGAATAATACAGCGGATGGGCGAATGCTGTGGGCACTCTCATCATTTAACCTTCCTTTTCATTCTCTTTTTGCCCTCACGGCACATTTCAAGCAATGGACAGCTTTCACATTGCGGATTTTGAGCCTTGCAATGATATCTTCCAAAAAAGATTAAACGATGATGTGTGTCTGACCATTTATCCATTGGAATCTTTTTCATCAACGTTTTTTCCACTTCCAGCACACTGTCTTTCCACTTGCAGATTCCAAGTCTTTTACTGACCCGTTCTACATGCGTATCCACCGCAATAGCGGGCACGCCGAATGCAACGGATACAACAACATTTGCAGTCTTTCTCCCTACACCAGGAAGCTTTACAAGCTCATCTCGATCCTGTGGAACCTCTCCTTCGTATTCATCAAGTAGGAGCTGCGACAAATTCCGGATATTTTTTGCTTTGTTGCGGAACAATCCGATAGATCGTATATCCTGCTGCAGCTCTTCCAAAGTAACTGCTAAATAATCTTCTGGTTTCTTATATTTTTCAAATAACGTTTTGGTTACTTTATTTACTAGTGCATCGGTACATTGTGCCGATAAGGCTACTGCAATGACGAGTTCAAATGGATTGCGATGATTTAATTCACAATGTGCATCTGGGAACATCTCCCCCATCACTTCAACGACTTCATTGACCTGTTTTAAATTAAGCATTGACCTGCCCCTACCCTTCTTGCTTTGCTCAGATAGTTATATTTTTATTCTTTTGGTTCTAAGCGAATAATCTTACTTAAAAAGGAAAACGGCAGTAATCCGTTTTCCTAATATGATCTACCTTTAGTCCAGCCAGTTATAAAATGGAACCGTGTTTTTATTGGGTTTATTCATAGGCACTTGATTATGCTGTTTTGAAGGAATATTGGACTTTCTGAATTTCTTGCCAAATTCGTTTGCTTGGTTGAGTGTTTTAATGCCATTCTTTTTCCATTCAAAAAGAATACGGTCAATATATCGGAAATTCAGTTTCCCCGAGATAACAGCCTCTCGCAGGGCAGCTTTGATAATAGTTGGATCATGGTGGTCCTGGTCCATCCACATACCAAGCGTTTCACATTCAAACGGCGACAACGGTCGTCCGAATTCCTGCTCAAAAATAGTATAAAGATTGATTTCATCGTCCTTATTGGATTGAATGGTTGCCTGTTTGGTTTTCTCTAGCATAAACTGAATCATTTTTTCCCATAAGGGCTGGAGGGAATAACGTTCGTATTTGATGGAGTACTCGTCCATCTCATCACTGATGGCAAGATACCCTTTTTGTAGTAGATGACGCAGGATTTCCATGCATTCTGTAGGATCTATCGTCATTTTATCTGCAATTTCCATTGGGGTAGGAAAGATTTTTCCGCTTTCCACGAAAGAATGTACATGAAGGATGAGTAGAAACTCTTTTTCATTTAAGCCTAGCTTCACGTAATTGTTCAATAAGTAATTTGGAATGGAAAGATTCCCTTCCTCCAAAAATTCAATAAATTGCTCTTTTTTCATTAGGAGACACCTCATGACTAAGTATAACAAATTTATACCTTTTCTTCTAAGGAAAAATTAAGAAAAGCATTGGTCAATCTGTAAATAGAGCGTCTCCACTAAACACCCTGTTGATTTCCGTTCCAGGAGTTCGCTTTCCGCGGGCGGCCTCGGGAGCCTCCTCGGCGCATGTCTGCGCCTGCGGGGTCTCCCTTGACACGCTGCTCCCGCAGGAGTCTCACTCCTTGCACTCCAATCAACAGGGGCGAACCTGCAACAATAATGCGTAATATTAAAAATAAAAAATCATTTGTATTATACTTCTCCATGTCAAATTTGAATCCTTATACTATGGGAAAGTATGAAGAGGTACTTGTAAAGATACACAGGGTTATCGCCCCACAAAAAGTTTAGAAAACTCAGTTGATTGGAGTGGAAGGCACGGAGACTCCTGCGGGAGGAAGGGGAAGCCACTGAAAAACGAGTTTATTATTTGAATTTTATTTAAAAAACTAAACAAAAAGAGCTTAATTGGAAATTGCCACCCAATTAAGCTCACATTTCACCCTATCTTACTATTTATTTTTCATCGATTAGCTTAACTATTCGTTTTAAATTTACTGCGAATATCGTAGTGGCACCTTGAATTTGCATCCCAAATAGACTTGCGGCTTTTGATTTTTCATACCCATGTCTATTCTTTAACTCACTATTCTTTGCTTCAACTTTATATCTTGAGCGGGCAAGTTCTTTGAATTCATCTGTCTGTTGAAACGCTTCTTGTTCTAAGTGTTCATTTGATTTTATAGGGATGGAGTAGGTCTTCGACTTAGCTCCTTCTTTATAGCACCCTCGACGAATCGGGCAAGCTTTACAAACCTCAACGTTCCAGAAATATTTTAGTTGATCGTTACGGTTTGTTCCCCTTTTCTTTATCAGTCCACTCGTTTTCGATAAGTGCCCAGCAGGACAAGTAAATCGGTTTGCGTCTTTATTAAATACAAAACCATCTTCTTTTTCCCGGGTGCCGTTTGTGATGACCGGATGCAGCTTCGCTACAAGTTTTATGTTTTTTTTATGAGTATAAATCAAATTATCTTTCCCGGAGTAAGCGGTATCTCCACCTACTGCATCTACTTTCATCCCTGCCTGGTTAGTTTTCTCCACTAGTTCTTTTAGGTATTTACCATCGGCTTTTTCTCCTGATGTGATTACGGCAGCAGTGATAATTCTTTCGTCAGAAATAGCTAGGTGGGTTTTATATCCAAGAAAAGAGTGGTCTTTCGATTTATGTCCAACCCGTGCGTCGGAATCTGTAGAGAAATGAGTTTGGTGATTACAATCTTCAAATGCCTCTTTTAAATGGTTTAGCTTTTCATTGACTGCAGGGATCTGTGAATATTGTGGATTATTTTCTAAGACATCTACTAAATTTTCCGTGTAGTCTAATTCTGCTTGTAAATCTTTACTTACTGGTTTTTCAGGGAATATTTTTTTTGCTTTTTCATCAATTTGGTAGACAGCTTTGCGCAATAGTTTTGATTTTTCCTGAAGATATTGCTTAGCTGTTTTAGATCTATAACGAGAATTTGTATGTGTAGAATCGATAAAGATTATGTTTTGTTTAATAAGATTATGTTCGATTGCGATATCTACAGTTTTTCCAATTAACATATCTAGAATTTCCATATCCTTAAGACGAAGTCTTCGGAATTTGGTGAGTGAGCTAGGGTTGATTACGGATTCTTCTGGAGCCATATCTAAAAAGAATTTAAATGACATATCATATTTTGAGCGCTCCACCACGTCTACATCTGATAGGTCGAAAATTACCTTTAACAATAAGTATTTAAACATTCTGATTGGTGGTATGGCATTACGTCCGTTATCGAGGGAATACTTATTTTTCAGTTCTTCGTGTATGAAGGAAAAGTCCACAATTCCGTTGATTCTTCTTAGTAGGTTATCTTTCGGTACTACTAAGTCATAAATCTTGGCATAGGGACTCAAAGCGAATTCTTCTTGGTTCGTTAACATAAGCACACCACCTAAAGTTAGTACTTTTATTATAAAATAAAATAACTAGACAAGCCTTAAAAAATTTAGGTTTGTCTAGCTATAGGAGCACTTTTTCAGTGGCTTCGAGGAAGGGACAGGGGAGACCCCACAGGCGAAGCCGAGGAGGCTCCCGGACCGCCCGCGGAAAGCGCAGTGCCTGGAACGGAAATCAACGGGCATTATTATACAGGCTCAAAAAAACTGTAGACAACCTCGAATTACCTCGAGTTTGTCTACAGTCTGAAACCACTTATTAAGGGAACAAGTGGTTTTAAATATCATGGATAAAGACGATTTAATAGTCTTGGGAATGGAATGGCTTCACGGACATGTTCTGTGCCGCTGATCCATGCCACTGTACGTTCTAAGCCAAGACCAAAGCCAGAGTGTGGTACGGAACCGTATTGGCGTAATTCCAAATACCATTTGTATGCATCAGAATCCAGGTTATGCTCTTCCAAACGCTGCTTCAGCAAATCAAAATCGTGGACACGTTCGGAACCACCGATGATCTCGCCATAGCCTTCCGGTGCAATAAGGTCTGCACATAATACTACATCGTCACGTTCTGGATGCGGCTGCATGTAGAACGGTTTGATGCCAATTGGATAATGGGTGATGAATACTGGCATATCGTAGCTTTCTGCGATTGCTGTTTCATGTGGAGAACCAAAATCATCACCCCACTTAATATCATCAAATCCTTTTTCGTTCAGGAACTTGATAGCATCATCATAGGAAATGCGCGGGAACGGTGCTTTGATTTTTTCAAGTTTTGTTACGTCTCTATCCAATACGCCCAATTCAAGCTTACAGTTTCTTAGGACGGCCTGAACAATGTAGGAAACATACTCCTCTTGCACTTTCAGGTTGTCATCAAATTCGATGAATGCCATCTCTGGCTCGATCATCCAGAATTCAATGAGATGACGGCGTGTTTTGGATTTTTCCGCTCTGAAAGTCGGTCCAAAAGAGAACACCTTTCCTAAGGCCATTGCTGCCGCTTCCATATAAAGCTGACCACTCTGGGAAAGATACGCATCCTCATCAAAGTATTTCGTTGCGAATAGCTCTGATGTACCTTCAGGAGCACTTCCTGTCAGGATAGGCGGATCTACCTTTACAAATCCATTTTCGTTGAAGAATTCATACGTAGCACGGATCACTTCATTACGGATTTTCATGATTGCATGCTGCTTTTTGGAACGCAGCCATAAATGACGGTTGTCCATTAAAAATTCAGTACCGTGGTTTTTCGGAGTAATTGGATAATCAACCGCTTCATGGATCACTTCCAGGCCGGTAACACCCAATTCATATCCGAACGGAGATCTCTCATCTTCACGGACAATACCTTTGACATATACGGATGTTTCCTGAGTCACGGATTTTGCGCTTTGGAAAACTTCCTCGGCTACCTCTGCTTTCACCACTACTCCTTGAATGAAGCCGGAGCCATCACGCAATTGTAGGAAGGCGATTTTCCCGCTTGAACGCTTGTTTGCAATCCAGGCACCAATCGTTACTTCCTCTCCTACATGCTTATATACTTCTTTAATTGTTGTCTTCACTCTTATGTTCCCTCCAACCTTGTTCTAGCAACTTTTTCTTACTGTTATGTACATAACCTATATTATACAAGCCATGAATAAAGGAAGCAAACACTTTTAAGTATGCTTCCTTCCCTTCATATCACTTCACTGCAACATTTTCCATGTAACGTGCAATACGTTCTACAGCCTGCTCCAGCTGGTCGAGGCTTGTAGCATAGGAAAGGCGCACGTAGTTGTCTGCTCCGAACCCGGAACCTGGAACCAATGCCACCTTTTCTTCTTCAAGCAAGGCTTTTACCAGACTGTCCACATCCTGAAAACCAGCTATTCTCGCAGCTTCAGATGCATTCGGGAATAAGTAGAATGCCCCTTGAGGCTTAATGCAATGGAAGCCTGGAATCGCATTTAATTTTTCAAATATGATGTTGAGTCGTTCTTCGAAAGCTTTACGCATCACTTCCACATCTTCCTGTGACCCTGCATACGCTGCAATGGTTGCGTATTGGGCTATTGAAGTGGGATTGGAAGTGCTATGGCTTGCAAGGTTTGTCATTGCACTGATGATGGTGGCATTTCCAACAGCATAACCGATTCTCCAGCCAGTCATGGAATGGGACTTGGACACACCATTAATGATGATGGTCGATTCTTTCAGCTCAGGAGATAACTGGGCGATGGAGATATGCTCGTTCCCATCGTATAAAAGCTTTTCATATATTTCATCGGATACGATCAGTACATTGTGCGCAAGACACACTTGGCCAAGTTCTTGCAGCTCTTCTTTTGTATAGATCATCCCAGTAGGATTACTTGGTGAATTAAGAATAAGTGCTTTGGTTTTAGATGTTATAACTTCTTTCAGCTGGGAAGCAGTAATTTTAAATTGGTTTTCTTCTTTTCCTTCCACATAGACAGGAACTCCCTCTGCAAGCTTCACTTGTTCTGGATAGCTTACCCAATATGGTGTTGGAATGATCACTTCATCATCTTTATCCAACAGAACCTGGAACAAGGTATAGAGGGCATGCTTTGCCCCAGTGCAGACAATCACTTCAGAAGGCTTGTAGGAAAGCTTCTGGTCTCTTTCCAATTTGTTGATTATTTCCTTTTTCAACGCAGGCAATCCACCTGATGGCGTATATTTGGTAAGCCCTTGATCCATCGCTTTTTTTGCAGCATCTAAGATATGTTCAGGCGTATTAAAATCCGGCTCCCCTGCTCCAAGACCGATAACGTCATGACCTGCGTCTTTTAATTCTTTTGCTTTTGCTGTAATTTCCAATGTAGTAGATGGTGTTAAGGTTGATACTCGTTTGGCTAATTTCATGGTTCTTTTTCCTCCCGCTCCGATTAAAACGTTATACGTTGATAATACTCTCCATCTTCAAACTTAATGTAGTACAGATTATATCGGTCATTCTGATCTTTGAATTTGATTTCCCATAGTGGAATATCGTTCTCCATTGCAAGAGAAACCGATAAGATCTCCGAAGGTTTCCGGTCGGTATCGACATATTTCATTACATCTTTTTTGGCTACTCCATCGCTCGCGTTTGCTGTCAGGGCAATATCTTTCTTTTCATCCACCCAGATGATTATCTCTTCATTCTTATCATCCGTTCCCTGGACGATGGTGTAAGGAGTCGTACCATTATATGTATAAACCTCATTGATTGTCTGTAGGTTTTTCTCTTCTTTTGCTATTTTGGTGGCCTCATTTTCATCCTCGCGAATAGGCGACATGGCTGTATGGTAAATGGACACAAGCTGCCATACGAGCAGGATAACAAGGAGGGTGCATATAATAATAATCCATTTTTTCATTTTATCACTTCTTTATGTACGATATATGGTGAATACTGCTTTATCTTTATTATCTTCATCTAAAGCCAAACCAAACATAAGGTTTTCCCTTTTTAGATTTCGATTGAGTGTGTCGACAATTTTATACAGATCGGAAGAGTATTCCACTTTTACGGTGGAGATCACTTCAATTTTACTTTCCATCCCAAAATCCTCCTGCTTTCAAGCAATTATTGTTACTCATATTGCCCCTATATGTCGGTAAGAATATAAGTACTGAATCACCTATAGTGTTCAAACACATTATAACAGTAAATATTCAGTTTAGTACAATTAAGTACTTTTCAGTATAATAAATTTTCTCCTATCCTACACCGATATTTTGAAAGGGTGTATCAAGTGGCAGCTTGATTCACCCTATTTTTTGTTTTTTAGCATTGAATGATAAATTATTTTACATCTTCATTAAACACCGCTGTTGATTTCCGCACTAGGCGCAGCGACCCAAGGGGCGTTTGTGGAGCCTCCTCGGCTTCGCCTGTGGGGTCTCCACTAAACGCTTCCTCCCGCAGGAGTCTTCGCCTATTGCTCCAATCAACAGCTAAGCGTAGTTATACATGAGTGTAAACTTTTTTCCCAAGTTTATTTATGACATTTGCAAAAAAGTGTCTAGTGTTAGTGTGAAGACGTGATAGTCGCCTTTTTGCATTTTTATGGTGATATTTCCTTTTTGGCTTGTGAGATATAGGTCAAGCCATGTTTCCTGGAGTCTTTCGAGGACTTGTGACTTTCCTTCTGTTGTTTCTTTATGAAACACGACCGCTGTCTGCGGATCACAAGCTTTCAGGAATTTTTTTGATGTTCCCGTATCATTACCGAAGTCCCCAACCTTTATTATGTTGACGACACTTAGGTTATGCTGCTGAAGCAATCTGTTCTCGACTTCTTTATCTGCACTGGTCATGTATAGCAGATGCGTTTCATTGAATTCAAATAATAGATCCATCCCAAGATGCTTTTTCTTGGAATAGTCTTCATTCAGCACCTGTACATTCAGGTCCTCCACAAGTTCACTTTTTGTTCCTTTTTCCCACCAATCAGTCTCAATATCTAATCTGGCATCGGACATGCTCCTTGGGAGAATCACTTTATCTATTGTGAAATTATCCAAAAGATACTTCAGATTCCCTGTATATTCAACGTCGGGGCTGGTAATGATCAGTCCAGATATTTCGTCGACTCCGTATATTTTCAAATAATGCTGCAGTTCATCCTCTGATTCAGGAGCTCCGGTATTGATCAGGATATTCTCTCCTTCCGAGTTCTGGATGATGGTACTTTCGCCATTTGGCAGATCCAGAAAGGTAAAGGCTATTTCCTCTTCATCCAATTTCAGGTCAATGTTCTCTACGTCGGTCGGGTACTCAGGCTGGAGTATTCCGAAGTTTATCAGTAGTAGTCCCAGCAAGAATAAATTCCACATTCATCTCATCCATTCTAACCATAGTTGTGTACTGTATTAAAATGACTACATTCGCTTTAATCTATACTATGGAGAAGACTGAAAAAAGTATCTTTTTTCACAATCCCATTTGGAATTGCATCAATGAATTGAACACCATACCTTTTCTCTGCCACTCTTCTATCGAAAATAAAGATGTCCTTGCTTCCGTTACCTTCCAAAAAATTGGCGACCATTTTTTTGAACCGAAGGACTGCGATTGGCAAAGATACATCCATAAAGGAGTTTCTTCCTTGCTTTTCAACCTGGTTGATTTTCGTTGCAAGAAGCGGTTCATCAAGAGCTCTGAATGGCAATCGAATGATAACTAATGTATTGATCTTCTCTTTTTTGATCGAGACCTCTTCCAGAAAGCTGTTAGTGACCAAAAGAATGGCGTTTTCGAAATTGGCGGAAGCCTTCAGGATTTTCTGCTTGCCACCGCTTATACCACTTTGGCTTACAACGACTGTTTCACTTGATTGTGGAGAATTTTTCAACTCATTGTAGACCGCAGACAGCATGTCACTCGAAGAGAAGGAAACAAGGACCCTTCCTCCCTTATGTGCCAAAAGCTCCTGAATCTGCAGAGCAGCAATCGAGACGAATGTCTCATTTTTCCCCTTTTCAATGTACGGCATATCAGTTGGAATAAACACTCCTGGGAGAGCCTTTGAATCATGCGGCTTCAACACCTTCATAACCGGATAAAAATCGGTGAGTCCAAGTTCCTCCATTGTAAATTCAAAGCTGTCATTTACACTGAGCGCTGGTGAAACGAATATCACACTGCTTTTCATCTGATAAAATTTTTCGGCCAGCCTTGTACTGATATCCAGAGGCTGCTCAAAAATCGTCAAAGAGTTCTTCGCCCCACGAACGTTCACCTCAAACCAAGTTAACCGGTCTTTCTTGGGGACAAACAGGAGCGAATAGAAGGTTTCCCGCATTTCAGTAAGTACCATTTGCTCTTGTAGGAGGTATTCGGATTGTATGTCCTCGGATACGGAGTCCCTTCTGCTTGCCTGTTTCTCTAGGGTTAGGATGACATCCGTCAACGACATGTAAAGCCTTTGTGCTGCCTCCTGCACTCCTGCCCAGGCTCTGCCGCTCTCCTTTTGAACAGAATAACGGTAGGTTACTTTGGATGACGACCTTTTGGTTCGAGCAAGGCAATAATCCCTTAGAATCCGAAACACATCATCCAGCTCCACTTTTGCTTGCTGTACGGCACGTACATCGGGGAGCTTGGATAAGGTAAAATATATATCCAAATAGCTTATTTCTATTCCAAGGAATTTACTGACGTTTTGATGAAACACATTGGCATTTTCGATAATGTAATAATGCATTCCCTTTAATACATCCTCTTTCCAAATTTCTTTGGCCAAAAAGGAATGATTGGTAAGCAAAAGACTCGCATGACTTATTTTTTCCCTTGCTGCCTGGTAAAAGCAATGTGCTGCTTCTGCGACTCCCATCTCGGAGGGTAATGAGCAATTGATGGATTCCCATAAAAGCCGGCCGCCGGATGACAAGGATAACTCCTCCATATCACCAGACCCAGTTTCCGTCAGCCATACAAGAATCTGCGCTTTAGTCAAAACCGCATCATAATTGTCTTCCTCTTCTCCAAGCGCGTGTAAAAATCGAGGCAGACTCAAATAATAATATTTGCCTTTAATGGAGGTGGTAAGCAAATTGAAATCTCTATCATCCATCTGTAACTTATTGAAAAGCTCCCGGATGGTGCTAAAAGTACCGGAACGATGACTGCTGATGACAACCTGTTTATCATTCTCGAGGGAAAATAGAAACGCTCCCAGCAGATAGGAACACTCGTCCTCAAATGAGGTTGGAATTTCTAAAAGCCCATGCTGCCTGGATTCAAACAGCCCCCTTATTTCATCTACCGCAGTGGAATGCCCTATATTCTTTTTTATCGATGAAAGTAGTAACTCCTTGCGTTTCACCCTCTCATCAACTTGATGTTCAGCAGGAGCTTTTAGGACAAGCCTATCCTCATACAGATAGTAATCATCGGAAAGTGATGCATCTGTATCAGCGGAGTGGAACAGGATATAAACGTCACTTTTCATATTATGTAATAAGGTATGTAATTGTCGGCTCGTTTGAGCGGGAAGGCTCTTTATCTTCTCCAATAGATTAAGGAGAATGATTGCAGTCACTTCCGCATCACTGTCTGCGCGATGAGGATTATCGTGATCAAGCTGATAGAAGTCAGCCAGGTCAGTCAGTTTATAGCTTGAACGGGTAGGGAGAAGAATGCGTGCAAGCTCCACTGTATCCACTGTATTCCCTGAAAAAGCAGGATAGCCGCTCTCTTGAAGTTCATGCTGAAGAAAGGACAGGTCAAACGGGACATTATGTGCCACCAATGTTGAACCTTCCAGCATTTCCACTAGCATAGGTGCTATTTGGGCAAAGGTCGGTGCCTTTTTTACCATCTCATTATTTATACTTGTCAGTTGTTCGATAAAAGGAGGAATTTTGCAGCTTGGATTGACAAAGCTCGCAAACCGTTCCGTTATTTCGCCATCTTCCACTAAAACAGCGCCCACTTGTATAATTTTATCTTGTTTTTTCGGAGAGTTCCCTGTTGTTTCCAAATCCAGGACAACATAACGCTGTTTCATTTCTTTACACCTCATAACTTCTCAAATCATCTATAAACAAAGTATCATAGTCACTGAACGAAAAAAATAGTTAAATTTATTTTCTCCAGTCTTTTAAAAGAAAAACCCCCATTTAAGGGGGAAAGCTGTTTTCGCATTAATTGATATTTTGGTTAAAGATATTTCCCGTGGATTTCCGCTCCAGGCACTCAGCGCCGCGCGGGGAGGGATGGGAGCCTCCTCGGCTTACGGCCTGTGGGGTCTCCCATACCCTCTATCTTCCCGCAGGAGTCAAGTGCCTTCCGCTACAATCCACTCACGTTTCTAATCATTTTTCTCTATAGGAGATTACGATATAAAAAAGAATCATTTATTATTCAAAATTCATATTTTCACTTTAAGATTTCAATAGAGCTCAAAATAATTTTACTCTCCCCCTGTTGGTTGGAGCGCAAGGGGTGAGACTCCTGCGGGAGAAGCGTGTCAAGGGAGACCCCACAGGCGCTCTAGGCGCCGAGGAGGCTCCCGAGGCCGCCCGCGGAAAGAGAACCCCTGGAGTGGAAACCAACAGGGGTGTTTGAAGGGAGAAGTATTATTTACATATAAACTAAAAAATTATTACATGTGAATTATATCATGACTGTGGCTGCTGGTTCTGTTCCGAGCATTTCCACGATTTCATTGTTTTCATTCATCACTGCCACCTTTGGCTGGTGGTCTTTTACTTTTTCATCTGCGATCATCGCATAAGAAATGACAATAATGACGTCCCCTTTTTGAACTAAACGGGCTGCTGCACCGTTCAAGCAGAATTCTTTTCCGCCTCTTTCCCCAGGGATGATGTACGTTTCAAAACGTGCACCATTGTTATTGTTTACAATCTGGACCTTTTCGTTTGCGACAAGTCCAACAGCATCCAGAATATCCTCATCGATTGTGATACTGCCGACATAGTTAAGGTTCGCATCCGTCACACGGGCACGATGTATCTTGGCATTCATTAAAGTACGAAACATGTTAATTTTCCCCTTTCGTGTATGAAAAAACGATGTTGTCTATCAGTCTCGCCCTGCTGAACTTCGCAGCAACTGCAAGTATAAGGCTTTCTCCATCTCTCGGTTCCTTTACTTCTTTCAGATTGGGATACGAATATATTTCCACATAGTCAATCTCGGAAGCAGTATGCTCTTTGATATAGTTTTCCACGAATTCCTTCGTTTCAGAGATGGAAGCCCCTTGTTCCAGCCTGCTTTTTCCCAATTGCAATGCCTGATGGATGGCTGGGGCTTCTTCGCGTTCCTTTGGAGTAAGATAGACGTTTCGTGAGCTTTTTGCCAAGCCGTCCTCTTCCCTGATTGTATTTACGCGCACAAGTTGGACAGTCAAATGATAATCGGAGATCAACCCTTCTATCACCGCCACCTGCTGGGCATCCTTCATTCCGAAATAAGCTTGAGTTGGCATGACAATTTGGAACAGCTTCATCACAACGGTTGCAACGCCGTCAAAATGCCCGGGGCGTTTTTTTCCACAGAGGACATCCACTCTCTTTTCCACAGTGATGAGAGTGGTCCGGTCTTCTTTATACATTTCTTCAATGGTTGGATAGAAAAGATAGTCCACACCAAGTTCCCTAGCGATTTTTTCATCTCTCGCTATGTCCCTCGGATACGCGTCAAAATCTTCATTTTGGCCAAATTGGAGAGGGTTGACGAAAATACTGAGTACGACAATATCATTTTCTTTTCTTGCCTGTTCAATCAATGTCGCATGGCCTTCATGCAAAAAGCCCATGGTCGGGACAAACCCGACCGTTTTTTTAGCCAGGCGTGCAGCAAGGCTCTCCTTTTGCATGTCGGAAATAAGATTAATGATTTTCACTGGGATTTGCCTCCGTATAATCTTTGCAGTGCTTCTTCCTTCATGGTAAAGCTGTGTTCAGGTTTAGGAAATGCTTTGTTTTTCACTTCCGTTACATAGCCTGAGAGTCCATCCTTCATGACAGTTTGTACGTCAGCATAGGATTTAACAAATTTTGGAACCCGATCTACTCCATATGTGAGTACATCATGAAAAACAAGCACCTGACCATCTGTCGCTTCTCCCGCACCGATTCCGATAGTCGGGATAGTGAGTTTGGAGGAAATTTCCCTTGCCAGCTGTTCTGGTACACACTCCAGTACAAGTGCCATCGCACCAGCTTTTTCTACCAGGATGGCATCCTCAAGCATTTTTTGGGCACTTTCCACGTCTTTGCCCTGCACTTTATAGCCGCCAAGTACTCCGACTGATTGTGGGGTAAGACCGAGATGTGCGACAACCGGAATTCCGGATTTAGTAATATAACGGATCATATCAACTACTTCATCCGCTCCTTCAAGCTTCAAAGCATGTGCACCTGATTCCTGAATCATTTTTTTGGCATTATATAATGTGTTTTCAATGGACAGATGATAGCTCATAAAAGGCATATCTGTCACGATAAAAGTTGAACCTGCTCCTCGTTTGACCGCCTTGGTATGATGGATCATATCTTCCACCGTCACCGGTACAGTCGAGTCGTAGCCAAGTACGACCATCCCAAGGGAATCTCCTACAAGGATCACATCCACACCAGACTCCTCTGCAAGCTTTGCAGAAGGATAATCATAGGCAGTCAACATCGCGATTTTCTCTCCATTTTGTTTCATTTTCATGAAATCTGTAGCTGTTTTCATGTTCGTTCCTCCTCTTTTTGAGGACAAGAAATGAACAACCGAAACATAAAAATCCCTCTTTCTACAGAAAGAAGGATGGTTAATTCACACAGATGTGCTGCATGGTTAATTTTAATCGGTTCAGTTCAATCCCTCTGTCCTAGTCCTTTGGATCAAGGCAGATATTTGGTTGTAGTTGCTTTTTTTGCATTTAATCTTTTGGTGCAGTTCCTTTTGGGATACTGCCCACGCTACCATTATAAAAGATGTTTCGAAAAGATGCTATTCTTTTAATCTTTTCCAATTTCAATATCGGCTGAATGTATATAAGAAATGTGACCATTGTCATCCTCAAGCATCAATACTCCATCTTCTGTAATTCCTTTTGCCGTTCCTTCGAGCGTACCAGTGATCGTTCTTGCGATGATTTTCTTACCGATGCTGATGGCATAGGACTCCCATAGCAGTTTGATCGGATAAAAGCCATGCTCCAGATAGCGATGATACAAATTCTCAAACTTCAACAGTATCATCTGAATCAGTTCAGCACGGTTAACTGGCTTTCCAAGCTCGATTGCCAGGGAAGTGGCGATGGAATGGAGTTCTTCAGGGAAATGCTCGAGCTCTTGATTCACATTGATACCCATCCCGATAATGACAGAGTTGATTTTATCCGCCTCTGCCTGCATTTCGGTCAAGATTCCGACTGTCTTCTTTTTATTGATAAGTATATCGTTTGGCCACTTAATGTCGGTGCGCAATAGAGTGACCTCTTCAATTGCCTGTGCAATGGCCACCGCTGTAAGCAGGGTAAGCTGCGGGGCTTTCGCCGGTGGCAGGTTTGGCCTTAAGATGAGACTCATCCAGACTCCCGTGTACATCGGTGAATGCCAAGCACGGTTAAGCCTGCCTCTGCCTGCCGTCTGCTCCTCCGCTACAACCAGCGTACCTTCCAAGGCACCATCATAGGCCAGCTGATGAGCTATTTTTTGAGTGGACGTGACGGATTCCTCAAAATGAATTGCTCTACCCAACGTATCAGTCTTCAAACCAAGAGATATTTCATTGGAGCTGATCCGATTGGGGATTTTCGTGATGCGGTAGCCTTTTCTTCTGATGGCCTCAAGCTCGTAGCCAGCCTGTCGCAGCTCCTCAATATGCTTCCATACTGCGGTTCTTGAACAGCCGAGCTCTTCGCTGATTTTTTGACCTGATAAAAAATCGCCTTCCACTTCTGTGAACATTTTTAATAGCTTGGATCTTATTTCTGTTGCCAAGACCTTACCCACTCCTTTATTGCACCTGCTTCGTTCCGGACCTTACCTTCCAGTATCTCTTTTTCGAGATCATGTAAAAGTTCAGAAATCCATTTTCCACGCTTTTGGTCGCGCCACTCCACCAAGTCATTTCCGTTGGCGGCAATATCTTTTATTCCCTTAATAGGCAATGCTTCACTTATTTGTTGAATCGTATCAAATGATTCAGGCTTGTCCTTCCCTTGGAGCACCAATATTTCATGGGACGCAAGACAGGCTTCGCCGCCGGAATAATAGACCAGTTCCCTGTTCCACCCATTTTGCATAAATCGCTGAATGGTCAAGATATTCAGTATAACTCCTTTACTAACCTTTTTAGGGAGCTTCCAGGCATTCAGGAAGGCCTCGAGCTCGAATATTTCCAACAAATTAGCAAATGCTGTCCATAATTCTATGCGTCCGGACAGTTCATGAAAAGGGAAGGAAGCCATTCGTCCAAGCTCCTCCCTTTTCTCCTCCAGCAGCGGTAAATAGCGGAATAATCCTGAATCGATCAATAATGGGATTGCCTTGTTTATGCCTTTTCCAAGGAGTAGCTTTTCCATTTCGACTGTTTTTCTTTCTACAGAGACATTTTCCATCAGGCTTGCATTCTTCTTGATTGCTAAGAATGTTTCTTTATCAATGGAAAATCCGAGCTGGGAACTGAATCGAATCGCACGAAACATTCTGAGGGCATCCTCGTGGAATCGTTCCGACGCTTCCCCCACTGTCCGAATCAATTTTCTGTCGATATCCACTTTTCCGTTAAATGGGTCAAGGATTTCTCCCGTTCTGGTCATCGCAATCGCGTTCATCGTGAAATCGCGCCGTTTAAGATCTTCTGATAAGCTTTTAACAAATATAACTTCGTCCGGCCTTCGGTAGTCTGTATAGGTGCCATCTGTCCGAAAGGTGGTCACTTCAAAGGAATCGTGCTCTGTGACAACGATGATGGTACCGTGTTCCGCTCCGACGTCGACGGTCTTAGGAAAAAGCGCCTGTATCTGATCAGGAGTAGCGCTTGTTGCAATATCAATATCTCCCAAAGCATTATCCATCAGATGATCTCTGACAGAACCCCCAACAAAATAAGCTTCATGCCCAGATCCCTCAAGAACGTTTATAATGGCGGTTGCATGTTGAAAAGAGGTGTGCATCGTTATCCCTTCCCTTTGATCCTTCTCTAACGGAAGGAGCTATTCCTTGATCAGTTTCAAATATAGATCTTCATATTGTTCCACAATATATCTCGAGCTGAAACGGTCTTTGACCCGTTGGATGCAATTCTCGGAAAATCGTTTATGTAACTCCGGATCGATAAGAATGGAAATCGCCTGATCAGCTATGTTTTCCACCTCACCCACTTCACTCAAAAAGCCGGTAACACCATGTTCGATTACTTCCGGTATGCCTCCTATATTGGTACCGACAGAAGGTACACCACAAGCCATGGCTTCTAACAATACGAGTCCAAAGCTTTCTTTTTCAGATAAAAGCAGTTTCAGATCTGAAATGGAAAGCAGGTCCTCCACATTCTCCTGTTTCCCTAAAAATAGTACTTTATCCGTGATTCCTAGTTCCCTGACAAGCTTGCAAACAACGGAAATTTCGGGTCCGTCCCCCACGAGCAGCAGCTTCGAGGCCACTTTCTTTTGAATGCGATAAAAGGATTGAATCACATCCTCCACCCGTTTCACCTTGCGGAAGTTGGATACATGAATGACCACTTTTTCCTCGGGGAGGATCCCGTACTGTTCTTTTAAATCGGATTTATCTTTCTTGTAATAGACACGTTCATCGATGAAATTATAGACAGTCTGTATGGCTTTTTGCGGCTGCAAAAGTTCATAGGTCTGTTGTACTAGCGATTCTGATACTGCTGTGACGACATCCGAACCTTCAATTCCGAATCTGATCATGTCATTCAATGATGGATCGTAGCCAAGTACTGTTATATCAGTTCCATGGAGTGTCGTTACTATTTTCAGCTCATCTCCAGTCATCTTTTTGGCCAGATAAGCACAGACCGCATGAGGGATTGCATAATGCACATGCAGTAGGTCCAGTTTTTCCCGCTTCGCCACCTCTGCCATTTTACTAGCCAAAGCCAAATCATAAGGAGGGTACTGAAACACGGAGTACTGGTTGACCTGCACCTCGTGGTAATAGATGTTGCTATAGACCTTATTCAGTCTGAAAGGCATACTTGAGGAGATAAAATGAATTTCATGTCCCTTTTCTGCGAGAAGCTTTCCTAGTTCTGTTGCAATGACACCCGATCCTCCAACCGTAGGATAACAGGTGATTCCTATTTTGAGTTTCACTTACATCCCACCTAATAGATCGTTGTTTAAGATTAAAGGACCTTTTGCAAAAAATCCTTCCGCATACACGGATCCTATTTGTTTACCGTACACTTTTTCCCTGCTGATGACGCTATCCACATATCCGTTGGTCAATGGTGTGACTACCCCGTTATTCCCGACCTCAAATTGGCTTTCATACGCCAGCAGGGCATTTGTTTTCTTTTCAACATGATTAGTGATATCTATGTAAAACTGGGCTTGATGCATACCGTTTATCATATAAAAAAATATGTTTTCTACTTTATGCGGTTCTAAATCATCTTCTACATTGTACTTTCTGATTCCAGAGGAAAAAGCAGCCTCCTCCACGATCTTTGCACAATTGCCGTGATCAGGGTGACGATCCTCCCAGTAAGGCGCAAATACCACCTTTGGCTTGTACGTACGAATTACGGTCACCACTTCTTTGATGTGAGCTTCTGTCAAGGACAGTCCGCGATCAGGGAGATCAAGCTGTATTCTTGCATCCAGTCCAAGAATTTCACCGGCCCGTTTTGCCTCCTCTTGACGGATTTCAACGGTTCCATTGGAGGACAGCTCAGCCATCGTTAAATCGCAAATGCCGATTTTCAATCCCTTTTCCTTATATTTTGCCAACGTGCCTGCCATCCCGATTTCCACATCATCAGGATGGGCGCCGAAGGCCAAAATGTCCAGTGAAATTATCATTACTCTTCCTCTTTTTTCTTCACAAGATTTCGCCAGCCGAGCTCTCCACGCTCTAATCCATGAATTAGTATTTCTGCAGTACCCATATTGGTTGCAAGCGGAATGGAATAAACATCCACCAGTCTCAAAAGTGCTGTTACATCCGGTTCATGCGGCTGAGCCGTCAGTGGATCCCTGAAAAAGATGACCATGTCCATCTGGTTCTTGGCAATCATCGCCCCAATCTCCTGGTCTCCCCCAAGCGGTCCAGATTGAAATCGGTGAATATTCATGCCTGTCGCTTCCGCAATTCGAAGACCTGTGGTACCTGTAGCATATAACTCGTGTTTTTTAAGAATCGGCTCATATGCTGTAGCAAACTGTATCATATCCGGCTTTTTCTTATCATGTGCAATCAATGCTATTTTCATGGTTATCCCCGCCCTTACTCGATGATATTTTCAAGTCCGTACACTAATACATCTAGACGCATGATCGTCTCAACTGCAAGCTTGACCCCGGACATGAAGGATGCGCGATTATACGAATCATGCTTGATGGTCAAAGACTGTCCTTCACCGCCAAAGATGACCTCCTGATGGGCTACAAGGCCAGGCAGTCGAACACTATGGATGCGGATGCCATCCTTTGTTTCCGCCCCTCTTGCCCCTTTCAGCTGCTCTTCCTCATCCGGATGACCCTGATTTTTAGGCTCACGTGTCTTGGAAATCAATTCAGCTGTTTTGATCGCAGTACCTGAAGGAGCATCAAGCTTTCGGTCGTGGTGTAGTTCAATGATCTCCACATCCTGCAGATGCTTGGCAGCCATCTGTGCAAATTTCATCATAAGAATCGCGCCAACCGCAAAGTTGGGAGCGATAATGACACCAGTCTTCTTCTCTTCTGCAAGATCGGTCAGTTCCTTCAACTCCTCCTCATTAAAGCCGGTTGTCCCAACTACTGGACGGATTCCATGCTCAAGCGCAAGCCTTGTATGCAGCTTACCGATCTCTGGAGTGGTCAGGTCAATAAGTACATCCGCCTCAACATTACTGAAACATTCGCCTGCATCTGTGAAAATTTTTGCATCCATTGCCGGGAACCCTTCTACTTCAGACAGCATTTTCCCTCCATTTACACGATCAAGGCAGGCTACCAGTTCGAAATGTTCGGTTCTATGTATTAAATCTACTGCTTCACGGCCCATTCTTCCACGTGGACCTGCCAGTATTATCTTGATAGTTTGCATGTTCACTCTTCTCCCTCTGCGTCTAATTCAGGTTCTATCCTCGTCCATCTGTCTTTGTCTCTTGTCTGAAATTTATGCATCACCCTGTCATGCGCTTCCTGCAGATCTATATTCAAGCTGTTGGCAAAACAGATCAATACAAAGAGGACATCTCCCATCTCTTCTTCCATCGTATTTTCTTTTTCTGTATTTTTTTTCGGTTTTTCTCCATAATAATGGTTAACCTCGCGGGATAATTCCCCTAATTCCTCCGTCATCCTTGCCAGCATCGCTAGCGGACTGAAGTACCCCTCTTTAAATTGTGATATGTATTGGTCTACCTCTTTTTGCATTTCTTTCATTGTTTTTTGAGTCAAATTTTTCACCTCATCCTATCATGTTAGCTAAAACCTTATCATTTGACAAATAATTAAGTGATTTACTTATCATCTACATGTTTATTATAATGAAATAGTTCAAAAATTCACTAGCTTTTTGGAGGACTCCATGTTTAAAGGCATAAAACTAACTAATATCTTCTTCATTTTACTTGGATCGGCCATCTTTGCATTCGGACTAGTCAACTTTAACATGCAAAACAATCTTGCAGAGGGTGGATTTACAGGGATCACCCTGTTGCTATTCTTTCTCTTCGAATTAGATCCATCCTATACCAACCTACTATTGAATATTCCAATATTCTTTATCGGCTGGAAGCTGCTTGGACGGAACACATTCATTTATACGATGATCGGAACTATCAGTCTTTCCGTATTCCTCTGGATCTTCCAGCGTGTTCCATTGGTATTTCCACCACTCGAGGATGACTTGGCCCTTGCGGCACTTTTTGCTGGGGTATTCATCGGGATCGGACTCGGAATCATTTTCCGCTATGGCGGGACTACCGGCGGTGTGGACATCATCGCAAGACTAGGACATAAGTATATCGGATGGAGTATGGGTAAAACCATGTTTCTGTTTGACGCAATAGTCATCATCCTGTCCTTGATCACCTATTTAAGCTATCAGGAAGCGATGTATACGCTTGTTGCGGTATTTGTTGCAGCACGGGTCATCGATTTCATGCAGGAAGGGGCATACGCAGCGAAGGGTGCCACCATCATTTCCGACAAGCATGAAGATATCGCCTTGAGAATCAACCAGGAGATGGACCGCGGCGTCACAATCCTGCACGGAAAGGGTTCCTATTCCAAAGCAGAACGAAACGTACTATACTGTGTGGTCGCCAAAAACGAACTGGTAAAGCTCAAGAACACCATCACCTCCGTCGACCCGCACGCATTCGTGGCAGTAAGCGATGTCCACGACGTCCTAGGCGAAGGCTTCACCTTGGACGAAAACAAAAACCCGCTGGAAAGATAATCATGGAAAAGCTCCGTTGAATGTGATATTCAACGGAGCTTTTTGGGTGGGGGCAGTTCCCCTGTCCCACTATATATGCATTATTCCCTGTTGCCCAAGTAGATAAGAATAAATCGAGCAAGCTCTGCCACAGCTACTGCCGCCGCAGCCACGTACGTAAAAGCGGCCGCATTCAGGACCTTCTTCGTTTCCCGTTCTTCGCTGTTGTTGATAATCCCCAATGAGACTACCTGATCCATCGCCCGGTTCGAAGCATCAAACTCCACGGGCAACGTCACAAGCTGAAACAGTACTGCACCTGCCATAAAGATGATTCCAAGCAAAATCAAATTGTTTATCCCGAAGATCAATCCGGCAAAAATGATAAAGAAGGACATATTGGACCCAAGGCTAGCAATGGGAACCAAGGAGTGGCGGAAACGCAGAAAAGCATATGCCTGATCATCCTGAATGGCATGCCCTACTTCATGGGCTGCTATCGCTGCCCCTGCAATGGATGTCCCGTGGTAGTTCTGTGATGATAATCGGACAGTCTTGCTTCTCGGGTCATAATGATCCGTCAAAACGCCTCTCGATTCTTCCACTTGTACATCGTACATCCCGTTATCATGCAGGATTCTTGTTGCAACCTCGGCACCCGTCAGCCCGGAAGAGGATGGAACCTTCGAATATTTTTTATATGCACTTTTCACACGGGACTGTGCCCAAAGCGGGACAATCAGAAGTATGGCAAAGTAAATTAAATAAAGACCCATAAGCTTGAGACCTCCTCTTGGTCTTGTACGTATTTCCGCTATACCCCTTTAGGATTCTTTAGGAAACATCATTTTATTCGTGCACTCTTGAGGAATTGCGTATGCAAGAACATGAAAAGGGATGAAGCCTGAGTGACTTCATCCCTTGTTTAAATTAATTTGTATGGACACAACAAATTCCTCAATGCTTTTCCGTCTTCCGCTTCGCCCTTTTCCGATCTGCGTTGAATTTCCGCCATCCTACATAGGACAAAGTAAGGAAGATGATGCTCCCAGTTGAAATCATTACCCAAATTAGGGAAGGATCCGTCTCATCCTCTTTCAACTCTTTGAATAATGACTTCAGATCTGCTTCAATTACCGCCAAATCTTCGGTACTTTCCGGACTTGCAAGTAGGCTTTCACGGTTTTCATTAAGAAAGGCTATATGTGAATCCACCTTTTGGATATATTCCGGTTTGACATCCATTCTAAGACTCGGATGGATCAGGTCATAGTTCAGAAGAAGGCGCTGATAAAGGGTTTGATATGATTGGCTATCCCTAGTTTCTATGGAATCCTTCAATTGATTGAAGGTTGTAATGATCGGGTCTTCCATTTCTGTCCACAATGGCTGATGCTCGGAGGTCATGGCATCCACCACCAATCGGAGCCTGGTCAAAGCACGCACTTTCTCCTCCTGCGGCAGATTGATATCAGATAGCGCAGCCATCGATTTATCATGAACAAGGGTGATGATTCGAACCTGATCCATTGGCATCATTGGATTGTTCACCATCAATTTTGTAAATTCGTCGGAAAAGATATCCAATAAATTATGTGCTTCCACATATCGTTCATTTTTCACCAACTGAAGCGCGTCATCTGTCAATATATTCAGTTTTAAAGGCTGCACATTTTCATTGGAGCCTACAGCTAAATTAGTTGGTATCATAAGTAGTAAAAAAAGTAAGATGACTGTTAACCTTTTCCCTATCATCGCTTGTCCCTCCCATATTCTCTAGTAGATAATTATGAGAAATGGGACAAGGTTAGAACTTTATTGCAGAGATAACTTTTGACGGTTGTCTCTTAGTGAAAAATAGTAGGCTATCGCAATGGAGAAAATGCTGAGCCAGAAAGTGAAATATCCGATCTGCGGCATATACTTTACGAGGCTGCCATACCAGGGCATCATTTTAAAAACGTAATCTATCACGTCATTATGTAAGGTCCATACCCCTGCCACAACCAAGTGCCAGATTGTAAACCGATAGTAGGGGCTGTAAAGGATTCCTTGGACCGCCATTGCGCCATGTGACACGATGAGCATATATCCTTCTATCGGGAGGTTTCCCGTTTCCAGCAGAGTCAGTATATTCATCACAACTGCCCATATCCCGTATTTCACAAGGGTGACAATCGCCAGTGCTTCCATCAGCTTGAAATTCCTTTTCAAAATAAAACCAACAAGAACAAAGACAAAAAATAGGCTTGCTGTTGGACTATCAGGCACAAATATCAAAAAGATGGGCGGAGTTTCTTTCAGCTGGACGCCATACCAAATATACCCATAAATCGTGCCCAATACATTGATAATAAGTACACTCCATAGCATAAATGGTGTTCTCAAAAGATAGATGAACCAATTTAACATCGTTTTTCCTCACTTTGTTTGAAAGAAATAGAATTATGTAATTTGAGTATACAAAAAAACTGGCTATAATAGCCAGTTTTTGTTGGTAGAAGAACTAGAATAGCTGTTAAATTATTCTGATTCTGCTGCTAATTTATTCATCTCAACTAAGTATTCACCAAGTTTTTGAGCTTCTTCATCTGTACCTTTGAAGATACCGCCAGGCATGTTTCCTACACCTTCCTTAGCAATCTTCACATAGTCTTCAGGAGCAAAATCAGGGTTATCTAACAGGTTCGCACCCAAAGAACCGCCCTGAAGGTTGTTCCCGTGACAGGATAGACAAGTGTTATCCTGCATGATTACATAGCCCTCTGCTGTTTCATCGATTTCGATGTTCAGCTCGTCCGTTATTTCCCCTTGCTTTGCTGCAGCTTCCCAGTCATGAGAATCAACAGACTGCCAAGTTAGGAAAAAGATGGACGCGATACCTAGAAGCATTAGTCCAGTTGCGATCGGACGTTTGCTTGGACGACGTTCCGGTCCACGATCTAGGAATGGAGCCAGTAAAAGAGCACCGAATGCAAGACCTGGCATAACCATCGCACCAATTACAGTGTATGGACCAGCTGCAAAACGATATTTTAAAAGCTCGTATAAGAATAAAAAGTACCAGTCTGGTAATGGAATATAACCAGTATCAGTAGGATCTGCTATACGCTCAAGAGGCGACTCATGCGCGACAGTCAAGCATAAGAAAGCAATTAGGAATACCGCTCCTACCATCCATTCTTTTAGAAGGAAGTTTGGCCAAAACGCTTCCGTTTTACCAGGAAACTCTGAGTAGTCCTTCGGAATATTTGGCTTACGAGTTGCAGGGACACGAGAGTCACCGACAAACTTCATACCTTTTCCTCTATGCATACATGTTCCCCTCCTTTGTTTTTAGAAGTATAAATCTTATAGTGGACCTGAAATACCTTGTTTACGGATCATGACAAAGTGAGCTCCCATCAATCCGAAAAGAGCTGCAGGCAAGAAGAATACATGAATCGCAAAGAAACGGGTCAATGTTTGAGCACCAACGATTTCAGGGTGACCAGCAAGCAATGTTTTGACTGCTGTACCAATTACCGGTGTTGCCTCTGCAATCTGCAATCCTACCTTTGTTGCGAATAACGCTTTCATATCCCAAGGCAGTAAGTAACCTGTAAAACCAAGACCTAACATGACGAAGAAGATTAATACTCCTACTACCCAGTTAAGTTCACGTGGTTTTTTATATGCACCTTGGAAGAAAACACGTAACGTATGTAAGAACATCATTACAATTACAAGGCTGGCTCCCCAGTGATGCATACCGCGTACGATTTGACCGAACGCCACTTCATTTTGTAAGTAATATACAGATTCCCAAGCATTTTTGATATCTGGAACATAGTACATTGTTAAGAACATTCCGGATAAAACTTGAATAACTGTAACGAAGAATGTCAATCCACCGAAACAGTAAACAAATGCAGAGAAATGATGAGCAGGGTTTACGTGTTCAGGAACTTCATGATCTGCAATATCCCGCCACATCGGCGTAATATCTAATCGTTCGTCAACCCAATCATAAATCTTATTTAACAATTATTACGCCTCCCCTTTAGGTTTCGCTCTACCTAGATACACTGTTCCATCCTTCACTTCATGCTCGTACACATCTAGTGGAGCAAGTGGCGGTGTATTAGGCACGTTTGTACCGTCTTTTTCGTATAAGCCGTAATGACATGGACAGAAGAATCTGTTCGGATTCGCCGGGTCGGATGCCCAGTTTACTGTACAGCCAAGATGCTTACATACTGGAGATAAAGCAACAATATTGCCGCTTCCATCCTTGTAGATCCAAGCCGTTCTTGGTTCTTCGGATTCATACCACGCATCAACCTGTTCAATTTTGAAGTTGAAGCTTTGTGGCTCATTGGTTAATTCGCTTTCTTCACAGACAGCTACCATATCTTGACCTGTACCAGTTTTTAAAACCGGGTCAATTGCAAAACGAACCATTGGCATTAGCATACCTGCAGCCATGAATCCGCCTACACCAGTAAGGGTATAGTTTAAAAATTGACGTCTAGACACACGATGGTTTTTTTCACTCATTGTTTTTCCCCCCTCTATAGAAAAAACTAAGTCCAAACGGACAGTAGGTTATAACACATAGAAAACTAGGACATTCTCATGATATATCAATCTTCGCCCAAGGTCAATAATCTCCTTGATTGAAATAATGGCAACCTTGTGACTTATTTTATACATCTATTGGAACTTCATACTAAAGGAATACTTTTTTACTATTGTAAATAGATTTTTTTTAGGTGTTCCCCTTACTGCTGCCATTTCTGGATGAACATCGGCAGGAGTTGGTTCATTTGATCCTGAATGATTTTTTGCTTATATTTCTCTTCCATGTCTTCAAGCGGGATAGCAGGGAGCCAAACAAGCTTTCCTTCCAGCTCTTGTTCTTTCTGGCTCCATACACTATCTGAAGTTAGAAGAAAAACGTGCTTCATATCGCTCTTGATGTGGGCAACAAAGTCGTTTAATTGCTCCACTTTGGTTTCCATTGAATTTTTATGAAGATAGGAGTAGGATGGCAATAATATTACTCTTCCTTTAAATTGCCTTTCCAATTCATGACTGAGTATAGTTATGTATTCTCCATGCGAGGCCATCGTTTTGATTTCATCCTCAAAGGTTATCGGGATGAGTGGTATGACGGCTGTATCGATATACTCTTTAGATTGCACATATTGGGACATATCCTTACTTGTCCATTTCATGTCTATCATCTCATTTCTTATTAAAGGTATTTTCCCATAAGCAGGTCCCTTCCTAATATAAGTTTTATAATTTGGAAGGTCAAATAATAAAACCCTGCCGAGGTGGGCAGGGTTTTATTGTGGGTGGTTCTATAATTTTCTTAACCGCTCGGTAAGGCTCTGAAAGGCAACCTCATCCTGGCGATCTAAGGCATCGTCTATTAAAGTCAGCAGCTTTTCTTTTTGGAAGGTGGTGATGCATTCCTGAAGAAATTGCTCTGCAACTATACGATCTTTTTCATTTGATTTGGACGACTTGGGCATATAAGGATTTTCCTCCAGCACTGCAGCGTACTGGGGAGAGTGATAGACAGAGCGGAAATTCAGTTGAATATAGATGTCCTCTTCCCTGTTCAGGCGGATATCATGAAACGATTTTTCGGCATCGGTTGTCATGACATTTTCCTTATAGAACCGAAACGGTACTTCTTCTACACAATGAGTCGACATGATGATACCTCTAGGACAATACTGAGCTTGCTCGACAAAGTGAACTTTTTTCATTAACTGATCATGACTCATCAAATAATTCAGGATCCAAACACATTCTCGTCTTTTTAACTGATAGTTACCTAAGAACCACCTTATAAAGTCCTTCTTCTCGTTGACAGATACAGGGGTAGCCACAACTATCGTCCCTCCTCTGCGTAGAATAATCATTATTCTTCTAGATTTTTGTATACATCCTGAAGTTCCAAATTGGTCGGGTCGTGTTGAATCAACTTTTTAATCAATGGCTTCGCTTCTTCTCTCTTCCCTTCCTCCAACAAAAAGAATCCGTAGTCATAAAGGAAGTCGGGGTCATCTTTAAAAGAAGTATATGCTTGACGGTAATGGTTTAATGCATCAGAATATTTTTCTAATTTCTGATATGCTACAGCAAGATCCCAGTCAAACTGAGGGTCCGTTTCACCAAACCTGATCAATTCCTGAAGACAATCGATCACTTCTTCGTATTGCTCATCTTGAATGTAGATTTTCGTCAAGGTTATCGCAGCTTCCAAATAACCTGGGTCGATCGCGATTGCATCCCTTAATAATCGTATCGCTTCGGTACTATTATTCTGCTTTAATGCCACCTTTGCGGCATATACTTGCAATTCCTTATTATATTCATTGACCGCCAGACCTTCATTGGCTACACGCAGGCTGTCTTCTAAGAGACCCTCCTGCTCATAAGCTTTTGCCAGGTGCAGATATAGAGAGGAATATTCATAATCTAATTCTTTTACCTGATTTAACTTTTCGACAGCCGTCTTGGAGAATCCTGCATGAAGGGCGGTAAATCCGTATTGAAATAAAACATCAATTTTCAACTCTTTTTTCAGCGCTTCGTCGAAATATGGCATTGCCTCTTCGAACTGTCCGGTCGCGCTATAGCATTCTGCCAATCTTTCCTCAAGGTCAAAATCAAGATCCGCCTTAAATGGAAGTACCGCTTCGTAATAAGGAATCGCTTTCTTGTAATCCCCTTGAGACAAATAGATTTCCGCTAATGCCAGATCAATTATTGGTTCCTTCGGTGCAAGCCTTTTTGCCTGGATGAGCTTGTTCTCACTCACTTCAAACAATCCTTGTGCCTGATAGAGATCAGCCAGCAGCAATAGTGCTTGCAGGTAAGCATTCTCTTCTTCATCGACGTTTTCAAGGAGAGCCATTGCCTCGTCTTCTTCATCGAGGTCGATAAGCACCTCAGCCAGGGAAAGAATCAGGTCGGACTCATTGGGGTGATGATATAACAGTCCGCTCAACAGCTCCTTCGCCTCTTCTAGCATTCCGAGCTGCTGGAAGATCTGAGCTGTATGGAACAGATCATCTTCATTAAAGGTGGACTGATTTTCCTGGAGTAGTGTGATCCCTTTTTCTACTTCCCCATTGTCTATAAGTGTTAATGCCTTTTCGATAACTTGGTATGACAAACTACAACTTCCCTTCTAATTAGAAACGCGCATGAATGGAGCCTTGCTCATCTGCGCCCTTCCATAAAGTGTCCTGGTACCGTGACCGTGCATTCATTCCCGAAACCCGGTCGAAAGGAGATAGACTCCCCAGCCCTCAGGATGATGCCGCGATGAACCGTAATTTCTGGAATATGACTATCATAATCCAGATCTTCTATTGTTTCAATAATTCGGTCTTCAGGGTACACAAATAAGTTATAGTTTAATTCGCCGCCGACTCTTAAATCCCCTTTATTCGGATAGATCCCAAGCTTCATCAGCAGCTCTTTTTCCAATACTTTTCCGGACTCGGGGCATTCTATTAAATGCGGCAGCCTCTCTTCGTTCATGATAGCTTTCCATGTTTTTTTGATTTGTTTACTGGTGGCTGGCACCTTTCTTAAACATGGGATGAAGGCGATGGGAAATTGGTATAGTGCCTCTTTCATCCATCCCCATGCTACATTGCGAAGGGATCCCTCATCGGAGATTTCCAGGAAAACAGCGGGCAGTCTATGCCGCTTACAGAGACGGATCAAAGAAGGGGTAAGCTTGGCAATCGGCACTCTGATAGCAAAATAATAATCAATGGGACTGTTTAACAGATAGGATTTAGCCAGTTTAAGCTTTTCTGCAAATTCCCTCTCATGTTGGATGGTAAAAACAGAAAGCAGGGTTGTACAGCCCCGATTCAGATAGTGGTCGATCATATATGATTTGAATTCCTGAAAACTCATGGACGGAAGTTCGTCTACAATCATCACATGGCCAGGCGTCATCACATAGGTGGAGAAGTTCATTCTCTTCAATCGTGTGGAAAGGATGGATTCTTTCATTAATCGTATGCTGTTGTTCTTAACAAGCAGAGAGGCGGTTTTAAAAGAGGAATTACTTTTTACAATGTTTGCATGATCAATAATATATTCCATAGCATCACCCTAATTTTTTCGTCTTAAGACAAGCTATGAATGGATGAATGGAATTATGAGTAATCGGAATAAAAAAGGGAGTGGGGTAGACGAGTCCGGCAAAGTTCCTAATTTGGGAACTAGTGGTCTCAACCAAGGGTTTCGTGGCCACTAGTTCACCTTTTTATGGATTTCGTGGTATCAACCGGGCTTTTTGAGACCACCTTTCTACCTTTTTACGGTTTTCGTGGTCTCAACCGGGTGCTTTGAGACCACCATTTCACCGTTTTCCAGTTTTCGTGGTCTCAACCGGGCACTTTGAGACCACCATTTCACCGTTTTACGGTTTTCGTGGTCTCAACCGGGCGCTTTGAGACCACCATTCCATCTTCTAGCTCATCCATCTCAACCGACCACAATCGCAACTCTCCCCGTGGTTACTGGTTAAACTAACCCCCCCCCCACTACTACCTCTGCAACTGGTTCAAATGTGCAAAAAAGCTTGGATAGGAGACATTGATTGCTTCTTCATTTTCAAGAACCGTCTCCCCTTCTGCTATCAGGCTGGCAATTGCTCCCATCATGCCGATACGATGGTCTCCATAGCTGTCTAGTACAGCACCTGTCAGCTTGGCACCACCCTTGATGATCATGCCATCTTCGGTTGCCGTGATGTCCGCTCCAAGCTTCTTCAGCTCGTTCACAACGGTATCGATCCTGTTTGTTTCCTTCACCTTCAGTTCTTCTGCATCCTTGATTACCGTCGTACCTGAAGCTTGAGTAGCCATCAGAGCAATGATCGGAATTTCATCAATCAGTCGAGGGATGATATCACCGGAGATTTCCACTTCTTTTAATGCTGAGGTCTCCACTGTTATGTCTGCATAAGGTTCCGGTCCATCCTCCGTTACTTCAGAATAGGTCAAAGAGGCCCCCATAGATTTCAGGACGTCGAGGATCCCTGTTCTAGTCGGATTCAGCCCCACTCTTTTCAACGTAATTCTGCTGTTTGGTACAATGGCTCCTGCTACAAGGAAAAATGCAGCCGAAGAAATATCACCTGGGACCACAATATGCAGATCTGATTTCAGCTCCTGCTTTCCTTCCAGCGCCACTCTGCAGCCATCCACTTCAAGTTCCACACCGAACGCCTTCAGCATTCTCTCTGTGTGGTCCCTTGATTTGAATGGTTCTTCCACCGTTGTCCTTCCTGTCGCCTGAAGACCTGCCAACAGGATAGCCGATTTTACCTGCGCGCTTGCTACAGGCGACACATAGTTCAGGCCCTTCAGGTTTCCACCTTGAATGGAGATCGGAGTAAAGTTGCCATCCTGGTTTCCTTGAATGCTTGCTCCCATATCACGAAGGGGACCAGTAACCCGTTTCATTGGACGCTTCGCAATAGAAGCATCCCCTATCAACACGGTATGTAATGGTAGACCCGAAAGGATTCCCATCATCAGTCTTGCTGTAGTTCCTGAGTTTCCTACGTCCAAAACCTCAGAAGGCTCCTTTAGGCTACCCATGCCATTACCATGTATCGTAACGGACGACTCTTTTTGTTCAATTTCTACTCCCAGCTTGCGAAAACAGCTGATGGTACTGAGGCAATCTTCTCCGGGAAGGAAATTCTCCACAGTTGTTTTACCTTTTGCCAATGAACCGAACATGACAGAACGGTGCGAAATGGATTTATCCCCTGGAATATCAATGCTTCCGTTAAGACCGGAGGCAGTTCTGGTCAATTTCTTCATGTAGCATACACTCCTTGTCTGTATTACACAATATAGGTTTCATAATTTGTATATTTTCCTAGGCATTCCGTTGCACTCTGTCTATCCTCTTCTGTTTGGAAGCTAAGTCTCAGAACGCCATAAATCTCTTCCCTTGTTTCCATGATCCGTATGTTGGTGATACTGATCTGTTCTGTGGCAAGATAGCCGGTTATCTCGGAAATGACACCAGGATAATCAGGAACATCCACATACAAATCATAGAAGGATGGAATGGCTCCTTTCGCTTTTACAGGAAGCCCATCCCGAAATTCCTTCGCTTTCTGGAAATAGTCAAACAGTTTGTCTTCCTTGCCTTCTTCCAAATCCAGTCTTACCGCTTTCATCTGCTCTTGCCAGATGTCGATGAGCTGAAGCAGGGTTTCTTTGTTATGTATGAGTATATCCTTCCACATCGCCGGATTGCTCGAGGCGATCCGGGTAATATCACGGAATCCACCTGCAGCCAATCGTGATACAAACGGACTCTTTTGCTGCAGCTCTTCCGCCTGGTGAACCAACCCTGCCGCCACGATGTGAGGGAAATGACTGACAACCCCCGCGACCAGATCATGTTCAGCCGCGCTCATCGTTACAAAATTGGCCTTAGTTCCCTTGAGCCAACTCTTTAAGATTTCCACCTGCTTTGCATCTTCCTCAAGATCGGTCGGTGTGAGCACATAAAATGCATTTTCAAAAAGGTGGGCCTTGGCCGCAATGACTCCGCTTTTATGGGAACCTGCCATTGGGTGTCCACCTATAAATGTAACATTTTTTTGTGCAAAAAGCTCCGCTCCATGCTGCACAATCTTCCCTTTTGTACTGCCTACATCGGAGATCAATACCTGCTTCCTGAAATCCAAGCAGCTTAATCTCTCCAGTATCTTGCTTGCCTGCATGACCGGTACCGAAATCAAAATAAAATCGGCATCCAGTGCCGCCTCTTCATAGATGTCACAATAGTCATCCACTACCTTCAATGATTTTGCCAGTTTTGCCTGCTGCTCATTCAAGTCATATCCGATCAATGTTGCCTGCGGATGTTCCTTTTTTAAAGCAAGTGCAATGGAACCGCCAATCAGTCCCAGTCCAATAATTAACACATTACCTTCCATTTCCTTCACCGCCTGATGCCTTAATATATGAGAATAGAGAGGAAGATTCCTCTCTATTAGATGGCTTGTTTCAGTTTGTATTCTTTTAAATGAGAAATGATTTCCTTGTTCTGCTCTTCTGTTCCGATGGTGATTCTCAGGCAGCCTGGATAGCCCAATGCATTACCGGATCGAACAATATAGCCTTTGGTGAGCAGATAATGGAAAAGCACATCCGAATCCGCTTCAAAATCGATGAGAATGAAGTTTCCTTCTGAGGGATAGTACGCTAACTGCATCTCCCTACAGAAAGAATAGAACTGCTCCAAGCCCTGTTTGTTTTTTTCTACACAATTCTTAATGAATATTTGATCCTGTATTCCGGCAGTGGCAGCGACCTGTGCCATGGAGTTCGTGTTAAAAGGCTCCCTTGCAGGCTCGAGCAGTTTGATGAGCTCTTTATTTGCCACTCCATACCCAATCCTGAAACTCGCAAGTCCATATGCTTTGGAAAATGTCCGGGTTACCAGCAGGTTTGGATATTCTTTCAGGAGCTTCAATGTTTCTGGGTAATCCTGTGCTGTCACGTATTCCTTATAGGCTTCATCGATTACAATCAGGCAGGTACTCGGCACTTTTTCAATGAAAGAAAGCAATCTTTCTTCATTAATATAAGTTCCTGTCGGATTGTTCGGACTGCAAAGCCATACAATGGCAGTATTTTCATCAATCTGCTTCAGCATGTCCTCCAATTGGTGATGGCCATCCTTGATGACTACTTCCCTGACTTCGGCACCCTCAATGACGGCATTATGCTTATACTGAGGAAAGGTCGGGGTCGCCATCACGGTGTTCTTTCCACTGTCCAAGAGGGCACGGCTTATGATTTGGATCACTTCATCCGACCCATTGCCGAAAATCAACTCTTCCTCTGCGACCGATAAATGGGCTGCAAGCGTTTCTCTCAATTGACGCGCATACCCGTCCGGATAGGTGGCTGCTTTGCCTAACTGATTCATTATCGCTTCTTTTACATGGGTCGAGCAGCCAAAGGGGTTCTCATTTGATGCAAGCTTCACAATTTTGTCCAAGCCCAATTCCCTTTTCACTTCATCCATCGGCTTGCCTGGCTGATAAGGGGTCAAAGATAGTAGTTGTTTTTTTATGTCCATCTCTTACAATCACCTTTCTGCTAAAAGCGGAGAAATTAGTTCTTCTATTTGCTGTTTAAGTTCATCTAGGGTTTTTTCTTCATCAACTTTAAAAGCTGATTCTGCGTTTTCTATCATCTGAATCAAGGCGCTTCCGACAACAAAGCCATCGCAATAATCCTTTAAGGTTTCGATCTGCTTGCTACTCGAAATCCCGAATCCTACGGCAGCAGGAACGGAACTCAGCTCCTGCACCTCTTCCAAAAAGGAATAGAGCTGCTCGGAAAAATCATTCCTGACACCTGTCACTCCAAGGGAAGAAATACAGTAGAGAAAGCCTTCTGCAGACTTTGATATGGCTTCTACCCTCTTCTTGGAGGTCGGTGCCACCAAGGAGATGTAAGTTAGTTCATTCTCCTTACATGATTGTCTGATTGCTTCGCTTTCTTCAAAAGGAAGATCTGGTATGAGAAGTCCGTCTACCTGATTTTCCTTCGCTAAAGCGAAAAAGGATTCTTCCCCTAATTGTAACACAGGATTATAGTACGTAAAGAGAATAATCGGTATTTTCAGACCTCTCTTTCTCATTTCCCCAGCCAGTCCCATCGCTTTCATGATGGTCATTTTATGCTCAAGCGCTCGTTTGGAAGCACGCTGTATGACCGGTCCGTCCGCCAAAGGATCTGAATATGGGACACCGAGTTCCAGAACAGAGGCACCCACTTTTTCTAGCAGCAATGCAAGCTTAACCGTCAACTCGGGGGTTGGATCCCCTGCCATGATGAACGGTATAAATAATTTCTCATGTTTTGGCAGCCGCTCCTTATACATTGTGGTCATGATCTTCTCCCTCCATTCGCTTCATCAGTGTTCCTACATCTTTATCCCCTCTGCCGGATAGGCATACGAGGATGGATTCCTCACTTGACATCTTTTCGGCCTCTGCAAATGCGATGGAAAGCGCATGCGCGGATTCGATAGCCGGAATGATCCCTTCTTCCTTCGCCAAAAGGTCAAGGGCAAGCAGCGCTTCCTCATCCGTCACACTTTTGTATTCGACCTTCTTTGTCTCTTTCAGGTACGCATGTTCAGGGCCGATACCTGGATAGTCCAAACCTGCCGAAATGGAATATGGTTCTGTAATCTGGCCGTTTTCATCCTGGAGAAGATATGTCAGCGATCCGTGGATAACTCCTTTTGTACCTTTGGAAAGTGTTGCGGCATGCAATGGTGTGTCTATCCCCTTTCCAGCTGCCTCCACTCCGATAAGCTTGACATCATCCTCGATAAATGGCGCAAACATACCAATCGCATTGGAACCTCCTCCGACACATGCGATCACTTTATCCGGCAGGCGGCCTTCCCTTTCAAGGAACTGGCGTCTGGCTTCCTCACCGATCACTTTCTGGAACTCCCTCACCATGTATGGATAAGGATGTGGGCCGACAACAGATCCAATCATGTAAAAATGGTCCTCACAATGCTGCACCCAGTATCGTATTGCTTCGTTGGTCGCATCTTTCAGTGTTTTGTTGCCGCTTGTAGCCGGTATCACCTCTGCACCGAGCAGTTTCATCCGGAACACGTTAAGCGATTGGCGTTCGATGTCTTCCTCTCCCATGAAAACCTTACATTCCATTCCGAACTTTGCCGCCACAGTGGCTGCGGCCACCCCATGCTGGCCGGCTCCGGTCTCTGCTATAATCTTTTTCTTTCCTAATCGTTTTGCCAGGAGCGCCTGACCGATTGCATTATTGATCTTATGGGCGCCAGTATGGTTCAGATCTTCTCTTTTCAAATAGATTTTTGCTCCGCCAAGCCTTTCCGAAAGGTTACCTGCTAGAGTCAGCGTGGTAGGCCTGCCGGAGTATTCCTTTAAAAAATATTGGTACTCTTGCAGGAACTTTTCGTCCTGAAGCGCCTCCTGCAGACCGGCCTCCAACTCCTCGAGGGGAACCATCAGGGTCTCTGGGACATATTTGCCACCGAATTCTCCAAATCTTCCAAAGCTTTCCGGGGTACTTGTTCTAGTTTCTGATTGTGCCATACTCGTTCACCCTTCTCTCTACGGCTTGTATTTTTTCACCGTCTTTTATAAAATCGGTCTCTATCCCGCTTGATATGTCTATTCCATCCGGTTGATAGCTTAATAGTTCAGCAAGATTCTTCATCATTATTCCACCTGCAATAAAACACCGTTTCTTCATCGATCTCGCCTTACTTATATATCGTGGAAGGAAGCTCCAGTCGAAGCTTTCCCCTGTACCTCCATATGCATTTCCCACTTTTTTATCAATGACAAAGCCTTCGACAAGCTCCTGATAGACTTCGAGGTTTTGAAGGCTCTCATCATTCTCGTGGTGCATGGCCTTCCAAATCTCTGCATTTGTGTTAGAAAAAAGGACTTGAATGTATTCTGGGCTTTCATCCCCGTGCAATTGAACCACGTCAAGTTTCAGCGTATCCACCGCATATATAATTTCATCAATAGATTGATTAACAAAAACGCCAACCAATTTTTTTGATGGTGATTTCTCTTGTGCAATCCAAGATGAAACCTCTTCGACCTGAACCTGCCGTTTGCTTTCTGCAAATACAAAGCCAAGATATTCCGCTCCTGATCTGCTGGTAATCTGATAGTCCTGCAGCGTTTTATTGCCGCAATACTTGATAGATACATCAGGCATGCTCCAGTTCTCCAAATAAGCGCTTGACACCAATGCTTGGAGAAATGTCCTTCATAAATGCCTCTCCTACCAGAACAGCATTCGCTCCGTATTTCTGGACCTTTGTTAGATCCTCGTGGGTCAGGATGCCGCTTTCGCTTACCAATAGCGAGGAGCTAGGAATATAGCTTGCGAGCTTCCTTGTCGACTCTATATCCGTTTCAAAGGATTTCAAGTTTCGGTTGTTCACTCCTATGATCGCAGGTGTGAAGGTTTGAAGAAGCTGCGATAATCTTTCAAGGCTATGAACCTCCACAAGTACATCAAGTCCTGATTCAACCGCTTCCTGATAGAGTTGGTATAACTTTTCATCCGTCAGAATCTCAGCTATCAAAAGAATGGCATCCGCGCCGATACGGACACTCTCCTGCACCTGTAGCGAATCAATGATGAAATCCTTTCGCAGAACCGGCAGACTTGTCGTTTCTTTTACCATCATGAGGTCATGCTTCGACCCTTTGAAATATTGCTGATCGGTAAGGACCGAAATCGCATCCACTCCCACCTTTTCGTAATGTGCACCTATATCTATTGGAGCAAAGCTTTCTTTCAATATCCCTTTGGAGGGAGAGGCTTTTTTCATTTCCGCAATCAAGCCGACCTGACGATTGGGGTTTTTTATTGCCTCATAAAAGGAATGTTTTCTTACCAATACCTGGGAAGGCAGAGTCAGCGCACTTACCTCTTTTTTCTTCGTCTCCACAATTTTAGTTAACATGTTCGCTTACTCCTTCCTTTTGCAGATCCAAAAGCATCTGATAGGCAGTTTTTGACTCAATGAGGTGGATGGCTTGACGGACACCGTTCTCCAAGGAGTTGCAGATACCTGATACATATAGGGCTGCGCCTGCGTTCAATGCAACAATATTCTTCGCACTATCAGAAGCCTTGTTCTGGAAAATCTGCTTGATCAGCTGTGCACTTTGCATAGAGGTCGTTACTTGTATATCTTTTAGATGCCCTCTTGTCATGCCAAAATCCTCTGGGAAGATCATATAGGAAGAAATCTTCCCATCCTTCACTTCCACTATTTTTGTTTGACCTGTAATGGTGATTTCATCCAACCCATCACTTCCAGCGACAATCAGAACATGTTTTGACCCAAGATAATTCAATACCTCTGCCATCTTTTCTGCATATTCACTGGAAAACACCCCGATTACCTGCTGTTTGCAGCGAACTGGATTGGCCAAAGGACCAAGCAGATTAAAAATGGTACGGAAGCCTATTTCCTTACGGGGGGCAACCGCATGCTTCATCGCTTCATGGTAAATAGGTGCAAAAAGGAAGCTCATGCCCTTCACTTTCAGGGTTTCTTTTGCCTCCTCCAGCGACTGCTGGACCGGCAGTTGAAGCTGCTCCAGGACGTCGGCACTGCCGCTCAATGAAGAGACCGCCCTGTTACCATGCTTTGCGACTTTCGCTCCACCGCTTGCTGCAACAATCGCAGATGCTGTGCTTATATTGAAGGTGGAGGCACCATCCCCTCCTGTCCCGCATGTATCAATGAGGTGGGGATGCTCATACGGAATCTCCTTCATGTGCTGCCTCATCGCTTTGGTAAATCCGATCATCTCCTCGACCGTTTCCCCTCTAAACGTGAGAATGGAAATGAAGCTTGCGATCTGACTGGATGTCGCCTGCCCCTTCATCATCAAATCCATCGCTTTCTCCGCTTCCTTGATGGAAAGGTTCTGTCCATTGATTATTAAGGAAAGGTAATTCTTAAACATGAATGGACCCCCCAGTCTCATTTTTGAATAGCTTGTTGGCTAGCTGAACGGTTTCAATAAGAGCGGACGCTTTGTTTCTCGTTTCTTCCCATTCCAGCTCCGGAACGGAATCCGCCACGATACCAGCACCTGCCTGGACATAGAATGTATCATCTTTCTTTTGAATGGTCCGGATAGTGATGCATGAATCCACATTCCCATCAAAGCCGATATAGCAGATAGCTCCCGCATAGGTGTTTCTTTGAGTAGCCTCCAGCTCCTGTAAGATCTGCATCGCCCTTACCTTAGGAGCTCCCGATACCGTACCTGCAGGGAATGAAGCAAGCAGCGCCTCTACCGGTGTATATGCTGGGGAAAGCTCCCCTCTCACCACACTGATCAGATGCATCACCCTTGAGAAATAGACAAGCTCCTTTACTTTTGGGGTATGAACTGATCCGTATTTCGCGACACGCCCGATATCATTTCTCGCAAGATCGACCAGCATGAAATGCTCCGCCTGTTCCTTCTCATCCTGCATGAGATCTTCTGCAAGCTGCCTATCGTGATCGGGGTCACCGCCTCGTTTTCTTGTCCCGGCTATCGGATGGATTTCCAATTGGTTATCCTGGATTTGAATAAGCCGTTCAGGTGAACTCCCGATTAGCTCCATGTCCTCATATTTCAAATAAAACAGATATGGCGATGGATTTTGCTTTCTCAGCACCCTGTAAACGTCAAAACCATCCAGGTCCGCTTCCATTTCGAAGCGCTGGGATAATACACATTGAAAGACATCACCGGCAGAAATGTAATCTTTTATCCGGTCTACATGCTTCAGAAAATCTTCTTTTGTATAATTTGAGCGCACGTCCAATGAATCGTTATCGAGCTTGGATTCAAGAAGATTATCATGGTTCTCCCGGTTTCTTATACGTGTGGCACAGCCATGGAGGCTTTGCTTGGCTTGTTCATATTTGAAAACTAACTCTTTTTCCGTCTCGTTTCCTTTTAATCTTACATAGTGGATAAAATGAATTTCATTCTGCTTATGGTCGATGACAATGATTGTTTCACAGTATAGGAGATGGACCGTATCCTCCCCTTTATAGGCATGGTGCATCGGGACCTTATCCAGTGTCGATATGAAATCATAGCTTAAATAACCGACAGCGCCGCCAGTGAACCCTAGGCTTTTCTCTACCTTTTTCACTTGCAATCTTTCATTTGCAAATTCTACAACATCTTTCAGGCTATCGGCTGAATAGATTATGCTATGTTGATCCTCCAAAGTAATGGCCGAATCGTTCCCTCTAATCTTCATAAACGGGTGAAGTCCTATATAGGAATATCTGGACCAGTCGGAATTAGGCTCCTTGCTCTCCAGGAGATAGACAGCCTCTTCTCTCAGTGACTGGAAAACAGAGACAGGTGTAATCGTGTCTCCAAAAAATGTTTCAATAATGGGAATGGTTTTGTGTTGTCTGCTCGCATCCATAAACTCGGCAAACTCATTTGTGTGCATAACTTTCTCCTCCATCTTAGAAATGGAGAATGAGCTATATAAGAGGTGAATTCGGAATGAGGAAAAATTAAAAACCCAAAGACGAGGATAGTCTTTGGGTAGATTTAATACAATACATTCTAACCTCAGCTAAACTCAACTCATTCTCAGCTATTCTCATCTCAACTCGTCTATTACTAATCTGTGCCGGCTTCTACGCCTTGGCTGCTATTGGCCATTATAGCCCTACTATAAGGCTTTCATGCCACTCACTTACTCTCGTTCTTGCTCTCGTCTCTAACTCACTAATCTAGGCTCAGAAAACTCTAACAATTTGTTTCCTTGGTAGTACTATATGATAGAACTTTCCTGATTGTCAACCATCATGTTTTGGATAAATCCGGTCTGAGGCTTTGTGCCGCATGGAGATAAATGTGTTTCACATCTTTTTGTGCAACCTCTGTATTCACTGTCATCATCACTCTTATACAGGATGGCAAAGAGTCCGGTACGGCGATCTCTTTTGTACACATGACCGGAACATAATCCCACCCTTTCAGGTTACGCAACGCTTTTGCAGGGAAACAAGCGGTGATATCATTCGTGACAGAAATCAATACTTGTGCCACATTTTCAGCAACGATGTTGTTAGCGTGAATCATTTTTAACAAAAGCTCTTCTGTCTTTTGGATAATTTCCTGTTCGGTGTTCTGATTGATGGTGGTTGCTCCCCGTACTCCTCTAATCACTGTATTCCCCCTTTATTTATAGAACGATTCTAATTTTTTCATAATTACATCATCAGGTACTGAATCAAGTTGGACTTTTCCCACTTCTTGCATCAATACCATATGTATATGACCGGCTTTCGACTTTTTATCTTTTTTCATCCAATTTAATATGTCTCCTGGATGGATGTTGGTTTTGATCTCGCTTGGAAAACCGTACTGTATCCAAAGCCTGCGCAATTCTTTCGACAGGTCAAGTGAAGATACAAGCTCCTCGCTCAGTTCCGTTGCAAAAAGCATACCGAGAGCCACACCGTCTCCATGCGTGATTTCCCCATATCCGTAAGCGGCCTCCAATGCATGTCCAAGTGTATGCCCATAGTTCAGGATTGCCCTTAATCCTTGCTCGGTTTCGTCCGAAGAAACCACTTCCGCCTTCGTCTGAATTCCTTTTTCAATACAGAACATCAAGCGTACCTCATCAAGCGCGTCAAGAGACGTAATATTATCCTTGATCCACTCGTAAAATCCCTTATCCCATATAAGCGCATGCTTTACAACCTCAGCAAACCCAGAACGCAATTCGCTCTCAGGCAGTGTACTCAAAAAGCTTGTATCGTATAGGACAGCTTCCGGCTGATAAAAGGAACCAATCATATTTTTTCCTAGTGGATGATTGATGGCCACTTTTCCGCCTACTGCACTATCATGTGCCAGAAGAGTGGTCGGAATCTGGATGAACTTTATTCCCCTCATATAAGTGGACGCTACAAACCCTGCGATATCCCCAACTACTCCACCACCCAATGCGATCACAACCGAATTCCGGTCCAGGCCTTTTTCGAGCGCGAAGGATTGGATATCATAATAGTTCTGAAAAGACTTCGAGCTTTCCCCATTTTCCAGAATGAAATGGTGAACGGTGTATAACTGATCTATTGCAGCTTCGATTTTATCGAGATACAGTTTTGCTACTAGGTCATCGGTGATGATGAGGATGGTTTTTGGTGCCCTATTGAATTTTCCAAGTATATCAGGAAGCAGCTTGGAAGCTCCATGCCCGATATGCACCGAATACTCCTTCGATTCGGTTTTCACCTTCACTTCACTAAGCTTAGAATTCTGCTGCATGCTCTCGCATCCTTTGGACATTTTCCTTGATCAGGTCCAAACGGTCCTGCCCAAACTGCTCAACCAAAGCGGATGCAACCTCCCAGGCTACAACTGCCTCCGCTACGACACTCGCTGCCGGAACTGCACAACTGTCAGAACGCTCGATACTAGCTTGGAACGGCTCTTTCGTTTCGATATCGACACTTTGAAGCGGTTTATATAAAGTCGGAATCGGCTTCATCACTCCACGTACAACAATCGGCATCCCAGTTGTCATGCCGCCTTCAAAGCCGCCAAGATTATTGGACAGTCTGTAGTAGCCTTGCTCTTCACTCCAGGCGATTTCATCATGGACCTTGCTGCCCGGCAAGCGTGCCGCTTCAAAACCGACGCCAAACTCCACTCCTTTGAAAGCATTGATACTCATGACAGCTGCTGCAAGTTTTGCATCCAGCTTCCGGTCATAATGCACATAGCTTCCCACACCAGATGGCATTCCTTCCACGATGACTTCCACTACTCCACCAATCGAATCCCCATTCTGCTTGGCAGTATCAATGGCGTCCATCATCTCCTGTTCCACTTTTTTATCGAAACAGCGAACCGGAGATGCTTCTGTTGTACTTTTTAATTCCTGGAGACTGTTAATGGATGGAGGATTTGCCTTCACACCACCGATTTCTGTTACATGCCCTGCAACCGTAATTCCAAGCTCAGAGAGGAACTTTCTCGCTACGGCACCTGCAGCCACACGCACGGTAGTTTCCCTTGCAGAAGAACGCTCAAGCACATTTCTCATATCACGGTGTCCGTATTTGATTGCACCGTTCAAGTCTGCGTGACCCGGTCTAGGACGGGTGATTTTACGCTTCACTTCCTCCTGGTCTTCCTCTGAGATCGGTTCGATCCCCATTATCTTTGTCCAGTGCTTCCAATCATTGTTTTCCACAACAAGTGTAATCGGAGACCCTAATGTATATCCATGACGCACCCCGCTCAATATCTCGACGGTATCCTTTTCAATTTGCATTCTTCTGCCACGTCCATGCCCCTTCTGTCTTCTCGCAAGGTCATCATTGATGTCCTCGGCAGTCAATGGAAGCCCGGCCGGAATTCCTTCTAGAATGGTTGTGAGCTGTGGTCCGTGTGATTCTCCTGCAGTCAAATATCTCATCGTTTCAGCATCTCCTTTATCCCTTTAAAGCTTTTAAGCATCTAAGTGTTAATAATTTATGTAATACTATACCATAAGTTTAGCCTAGAGTGGTATAAAAAAAAAGCAACAGAAAAAAGAACCCATCCACACGGACAGATTCCTCAAATCTTCTTATAAAAAAATGTATCCACCACTTCGAATCCATATTGGGCAGGCTGAAATATCTGTTCGGTGCTGCCGACGAATAGAATGCCTCCTTTTTCCAGCGCGCTGCTGAATTTATGATACAGATGGGCTTTCGCCTCTTCCGTAAAATAGATCAGGACATTCCGGCAAACGATTAAATCGTGATTTGCATCGAAAGGATCTGCAAGCAGGTTTTGCTTCTTGAACGTCACCGTTTGCTTGATTTCGTCCTTCACTTTATAGAAGTTGCCATCTTTAATGAAAAAGCGTTTTTTCATCTCTTCAGGGGCCTCCTGCAAGGACCTTTCCTGATAGGTTGCAAGCTTTGCCCTTGCAATGGCATTATCATCAATATCAGTGGCAGTTATTTTTATCCGTGACAACGGGCGGAATTTCGAGAGCAGCATGGCCAAGGTATACGGTTCCTCCCCTGTCGAGCATGCGGCGCTCCATACCTTCAACTGGTTCTCCCGCTCAAGCATTGGGGTCAGGATCGTCTTCTCGAGTATCTCCCAGCGTTTATAGTTCCGGTAAAACTCAGAAACATTGATGGTCATTCTATCAAGAAATTCGTACATTTCGTCCTGGTTGTTATCCAACTGCCTGAAATAATCCATGAAACTAGAATAACCCTTCTTTTCATACAGGGAAGTCAACCTTCTTTTCATTTGGGCTTCTTTATATAATGAAAGATCAATTCCTGTTTTCTTATTTATATTCCTTATAAACGTTTCATAGTCGTCCCTTATCAACCTTGTCATCTACTTTCTATCTCTGTTTATCTATTTAAAGTATATATTAGAACTATCGGCTGGAGGCGGATATATTTTCAATACTGCAACAACAAAAAACAAAAAGCCACAAAATCATGTAGTTCAACACGATTTTGTGGCTTATTGGAAATGCTTCATCTAAAGATTAAGCGTTTACAAAAAATTAATAAACCCAGTTGTTTACATCTTTATTGTATTCTACTAAACCTTCGCCTTTAAAGAAAAGACCGATTTCGCGTTCTGCGCTTTCAGGTGAATCAGAACCGTGAATGATGTTCTTTCCTACGATTGCAGCATACTCACCGCGGATTGTCCCAGGTGCTGCATCTTTAGGGTTTGTTGCACCCATCATTTGACGAGCTGTAGCAATCACGTTCTCCCCTTGCCATACCATCGCAAATACAGGACCAGAAGTGATGAAGTCTACCAATTCTCCAAAGAAAGGACGCTCTTTATGTTCACCATAATGCTCTTCTGCCAATTCAGCAGGGATTTGCATTAATTTTGCTCCAACTAGTTGGTATCCCTTTTTTTCGAAACGAGAAACGATTTCCCCAATAAGGTTACGTTGTACACCATCAGGTTTTACCATTAAGAATGTTTTTTCCATAATAATTTCTCCACCCCATTAAAGAATATGTAAGGTTAGGAAAAGCCCTAACCTACAAAAATATAACATGGTTCCACATGTTACGCAACTCAAAAAATGGGGAATTGTCTTAATATTTTCGTTTTCCGATAAATTTGGCAACATTATTGAATGTGCGTTTGGCAATTCCGTTCGGAAGTTTTTCCAGCTCTTTAAAAGCTTTATTCAAATAACGATCGCTTAACTGAAATGACCTCTCGATGGCATCCGATTTTTTTATAGAATCTATGATGCCCTGTATTTCCTCTTTCGTGCTGTTTTCGTTGATTGTTCTGATCTTGCGGTTCAACTCGAAATCTTCCATGGCATAAAGAACCGGCAACGTGATATTCCCCTGCCAGAGGTCCCCTCCTGCAGGTTTTCCCAATTGCTCTTCTGTACCGGTGAAGTCCAGTATATCGTCTGTAATCTGAAAAGACATTCCAACATAATAGCCGAACCAGAACAGGCTTTTATGTATCTGGGAAGGGGCGTTCGCCGATACGGCACCAAGCTGACAGCTTGCAGCGATAAGAAGTGCCGTTTTCCGTTTGATTCTTCGCAGATAAACCCTCAGGTTCTGGTCATAGTTATATTTGTCCCGAATCTGTTCAATTTCGCCTTTACTCAGTTCTACAATGGTATTGGAGAGAATCTGATGCGCTTCAATATTTTCCACCATCGTCATCAATTCCAGCGATCTTGCAAATATATAGTCTCCTGTATACATGGCAATCCTGTTATCCCATTTGGCCTTGATCGTCGGCTTTCCGCGTCTCAGTTCTGCATCGTCAATCACATCGTCGTGAACAAGCGAGGCCATATGAATGAGCTCGAGTGCAACGGCAACGTATTTGATTTTATGAATGTCATATTGACCAAACTTACCGGCTAACAGGACAAAAACAGGTCTGATCCTTTTACCGCCTGCCTGCAACAGATGGAGGGATGCTTCCTGAAGCAGGGCACGTTCTGTCTGAATCGTCTCTTCCAATTCATTCTCTATTATTTGCAAATCGCTATTTAAAAAGGAATACATCATCTTTAATTTCATGTAGGTCACCTTTACAAACTATTTTCTAGGTTTAACTCCTAAATGCATGGCAGCAACTCCACCAGTATAAGCCTTAACTTGTACAGGCTGGAAACCTACTTTTTCATACATTGCTTTTAATTCCTTCATCCCGGGGAAATCCTTTGCAGATTCATGAAGCCAAGCATATTCATTATAGCTTTTTGCAAAGATCTTACCAAGCATCGGCATGACATATTGGAAGTATAGGAAGTACATTTGCCTAAAGCCGATAAGGGTCGGCTGGGAGGTCTCCAAACAGACCACTTTTCCTCCAGGCTTCACCACTCGGTACATTTCCTTCAGCACTTGGAAATAATCCGGAACATTCCGAAGACCAAATCCGATTGTCACATAATCAAAGGTGTTATCTTCGAAAGGAAGTGCCATCGCATTTCCGTGAATGAGTTCAATGTTTTGGAGGGAAAGGTTCTTGACCTTTTCTTTACCGATCGAAAGCATGTTTTCACTGAAGTCCAGTCCAATTACCTTTCCGGTGCTTCCTACTGCTTCAGCCATGGAAATGGTCCAGTCCCCAGTACCACAGCAAACATCCAAGGCAGTTGCCCCTTTTTGGACGTCCATTTTTTTCATGGTATCTTTTCGCCATGCAACATGACGCTGAAAGCTGATGACGGAATTCATCTTATCATAGTTTTTATAGATTTTTTCAAAAACTCCATGCACTCTTTCCTCTTTTGATGGATGCTGCATTGTTTACCCTTCTTCCACAAACTTTTTTGTTGAAAACGGTACCTCATAAAACAACTCCTGGATCCGATTTTTTAAAAGGAGATTCATGTTCGGGATGGATCCTGCCAGTTGATCGATCGTTTTCTTTACATGTTCAATATAACGGTCTATCAGATAAAGAATATAGGTTTCCTGTTCTTTCGATGTATCTGATTTTTCAAGTTGACTCTTGGAAAAAGCTATTCTTTTCATCATATCAAAAAAATGAGAGGACTTTTCCATGCAGTAATTTTTGCGCTCCGCGATTAAGCGCTTTAATAAAAGAAAATTGACGCTCAGTTCCTTGAACATAGCATCGGAAAAATACTGGGAAACGGATTGAATGAGGGATGACTCAATTTTTGCGAGACTATCCATCAACATTTCCATTCCATCAAACTCTTTTTGGTAATACGCGATTTTATGTTCATTAATTTGTTTAATCGAGTTCGCAAGGAGTTTGATCATGGTGATATCGTCCACTTTAGCCAGCAATTGATAGTGAAGGCCGCTGTAATAGTCCCCTGCGAGTACAGTGAGCTGCCTGATTTTTGCGGTATCCGTTTTCAAGTGGTCCATTTTTGCATTTGTTACCAAGTCGTGGGTATCAAGGGCGATTTGCACCAGCATGGTGGAAAGGATGTATTTCTCCTTTTTCTCAACTGGTAATGGGATGGATTCCAAGGCCGAATAGAGGAGGAGAAGCTTATCCTCATCAATAACGGGATATTCTATATGTTTCGATAAGTATGGATGTGTAATCAATTTATGTAACTGCTCTTTAATTTCTGAGATATGTAATTGAATATTACTCACTAAAGACCACCCTTGTTCCCTTTTCTTACGGAGAAGAAAAAATTAACTTATTCAGTTGAATTGCTGTTTGCTTAACAGGTAATCCGGAGCAAGCTGGATTACTCACAATATTCAACTTACACTTTCTTTGAATAGACAAAGCTAATTATAGCACATTAGTGAGGCATAATGTCGATAATGAACTATCTTTCTTTTAGTTTAACCTGTTTTATGCAGTCGAAACGTAAAGTTGGAATCAGATGCAGAATAGAAGAAAAGCAGAAAGAAAAATCTCTTCTGCTCTTGGCTTCTAACAAAGGGGACATGGCGCCCTCTGTTTTTCTTATTATTCCGTGTCCATCTCCCCATGAGCGGATTGGATAAGTGCTTTTCCTCTTATTTTGATTGCAGAGGTATGCTCGGTGAATTGGGCGATCATCACTTCACCTTTGTCGAGTTTTTCGGAATGGTGAAAACGCGTGTCCGTTCCACGTGTCAGTCCAATTACACTTACACCGTCTTCCTTTGCTTTAATGACGATAAAATCATTTGGATGTGTCTGGCTCATTCGAACCCTCCTCATTATCTTGGCTGTATTCTCATTCATTTTTGCTTATTTGATAAAATGTACCCATCAAATGTAGCCCGTTGATTGCAGCGAGGGACACAAGATTCCCGGGGACGGATGGGAGCCTCCTGGATAAGCGAACGCCTGGAACGGAGACCAACATGGTGTTTATTGTTCACATTTTATCTTAAGTCCAGCTCCCTATGCTTAAAGCAACAATCTTTACGAAAAGAGCCTTATCTTTTTACTATAGGATATTCTTCTTTAGCCTTTAATGAAAGACAGGACTTCCGCTCTTGCGGCAGGATCTTTTTCAAGTACTCCACGAACTGCAGAAGTAATCGTAAGGGCGCCAGGCTTTTTCACACCACGCATGGTCATGCACATATGCTCAGCCTCTACGACTACCATGACACCATGCGGATCCAATGATTCGACAATGGAGTCCGCAATCGTTGATGTGATCCGTTCCTGTAGCTGTGGACGTTTTGCAACTGCCTCCACCGCTCTTGCAAGCTTGCTTAATCCCGTTACCTTTCCACCTTTAGGAATATAGGCTACATGCGCTTTTCCGAAGAAAGGCACCAAGTGATGCTCACACATCGAGAAGAAGGAGATATCTTTTACTAGAACAAGTTCTTCATGAGCTTCGCCAAATACTGTTTTAAAATGTTCTTTCGGATCCTCATTCAGACCTGAGAAAACTTCCGTATACATTTTAGCTACACGTTTAGGTGTATCAAGCAGACCTTCGCGATTTGGATCTTCTCCAATCGCTTCTAATATTAAACGAACGGCTTGTTCAATTTGTGCTGTATTTACTTGTGTCATTACTCTTTTCCTCCCACTTATCATACAAATAGCTATAATGTGATTCTAGCATAAGTTTTTTTATAAAAGCAAAAAGAAAGAGGCGCAAACACATGCGCCTCTTTCTGATGACAATCATTTGATATGTAGCTGTTAATTATTTAACAGCATCTTTTAAAGCTTTACCAGGTTTGAAAGCTGGTACTTTGCTAGCAGCGATTTCGATCTCTTCCCCAGTTTGTGGGTTACGACCTTTACGCGCAGCGCGCTCACGTACTTCAAAGTTACCAAAACCGATTAATTGAACTTTGTCACCGTTTTTAAGTGCATCTAAAATTGTATCGAAAACAGCATCAACTGCTTTAGTAGCGTCCTTTTTGGAAAGTTCACTAGCTTCAGCAACTGCATTGATCAAATCTGTCTTGTTCATGCCATTCACCTCCTCCCAAAGGGAGTTTAATCACTATAATAGACCAAGATGCTGATTAGGTCTAGTAAAAGCCTAGTACTAACATTTCTTCACAGTTTTCAATCATTCTATACATCATTATGCTGTAAATCTTGTAACAAGGCTTATATTACCCCATTAATCACTAGATTTCAACAAATTTCTCTTAAAAAAGCGATTTTTATAGGAATTATTCGCCAATTAAGAGAAGATTTTCTGTTAGTAGATTAACATATGAAAATGCACTACGCAAGGGATTTCCATTACAAAAATCAAAAAACAGCTCCCCATTTGTGTAACGTACCACCATTGGGGAGCTGTTAAACCTATTCGACATATTTTTTATAGGATAATCGCGATTAAACCACCGGATCCTTCGTTGATGATTCGCTCGAGCGTTTCTTTCAGCTTATATCTCGCATTTTCAGGCATCAAGGAGATTTTCGCATGGATCCCTTCGCGAACAATGGAGCTAAGGGAACGGCCGAAGATGTCTGAATTCCAGATGGAAAGCGGATCATCCTCAAAGTCCTGCATGAGGTAGCGCACCAGCTCCTCACTTTGTTTTTCCGTACCGATGATTGGTGCAAACTCAGACTCCACATCCACCTTGATCATATGAATGGAAGGGGCTACCGCCTTGAGTCTCACTCCAAAACGCGAACCTTGACGGATTATTTCCGGCTCCTCGAGGCTCATATCGCTCAAGGCAGGAGAGGCAATACCATAGCCGGTCTGCTTTACCATCCTCAAAGCGTCAGAAACTTGATCATACTCCGCCTTTGCATAGGCAAAATCCTGCATCAATTGCAGAAGGTGATCCTTCCCTCTGATCTCGACACCTACTACTTCTTTTAAAATATGGTCATACAGGTCATCTGGAGCATAAAGGTCAATCTCGGCGATCCCCTGCCCCATTTCGATTCCCGCAAGCCCGGCACGATCAATGAACTCATACTCGCTGAATTGGCCTACAACCCGGTCAACGTCACGGAGGCGTTTAATATCCTTGACTGTATCCTTAACAGCCTCCTGGTAGCTTTCACGCAGCCAGTGGTTCTCTTTCAGCACCATCACCCAGCTTGGAAGATTGACGTTCACTTCCAGTACCGGGAACTCAAATAGTGCTTCCCTTAATACATTGAAGACATCAGACTCCCGCATACTCTCCACACTCATGGCGATGACAGGGATATCATACTTCTCACAAAGTTCTCTTTTTAATGCTTCCGTTTCTGGATGATGCGGCTGCACTGTATTGATAACCATGATGAAAGGCTTACCAACTTCCTTCAGCTCTTCCACCACACGCTCCTCCGCTTCGATATAATCTCTGCGTGGAATTTCACCGATGCTACCATCCGTTGCAATGACAACACCGATTGTGGAATGCTCCTGAATTACCTTTCTCGTGCCGATCTCGGCCGCTTCATGGAAAGGAATCGGCTCCTCATACCATGGGGTATTAATCATTCTTGGCCCATTTTCATCTTCATACCCTTTTGCACCAGGTACCGTATATCCGACACAATCAACCAGGCGAATATTCACATCAAGGCCTTCATCCACCCTCACCTTTACCGCCTGGTTAGGTACGAACTTCGGCTCTGTTGTCATGATTGTTTTTCCTGCTGCACTTTGCGGAAGCTCATCTTGTGCCCGAGCTTTATCCGACTCATTACCGATATTCGGCAGAACCACTAACTCCATGAACCTTTTGATGAACGTTGATTTCCCTGTACGAACAGCGCCTACGACCCCTAAATATATATCGCCGCCAGTCCGTTCAGCGATATCTTTGAAAATATCTACTTTTTCCAAGTGATTCCCTCCCGACATTTATCTTGGGATATTCATTTTCTAGTAAGAATAGAATCTATGACACTATATGTGTATGATGTTGTCCTAATTAAATATGACTACTTTTAGAAAATTAAATCCCTCTCACCTTTATTTTTATTAAAAAATTGTCAGCATCATCAGCAATGGGCCTTGTGCTTGGAAAAACAAAAAACCCTTCTTTAGAATGTATTCTCTAAAAAAGGGTTCATGACTAATTATTATCGGAATTTGCAATCACTGGCTCTTTATTTTCGTCCAATGTATAAGGTAATGAGAATGCAGGGACAAATACCGAGTTGTCTACCAATATCTCCCTGATATCCTCGCCCTCTTTGACATGATGCTCATGCTTTTGCATGAAATCATACAGATCCATGGAGTAATCTACTTTGATTTCTCCATTTTCGTCTAAAATGAAGGGAAGATTTTTCCCGGAATATGGACTTTCGGCATGCGGCTCCTCAGAGTATCCCAGCTTGTCCCAATCCACACGGAATGCTTTGTCGTTGATTACTTCCTTAACCGGCGCGTAACCGCCATTTGAGCTTTTATATACGGAAATACGCATATTCAGATCACGGATCTGCTCGGATATTCTAAGGTCTATCAGCTTTACAGTCGGGTTCTCCTCGACATCGACCAATACGTAGAGGTACACCCCTCCGGCTTCATACGCTGTTCCGGGTGGATCCTGCATATACTTTGGTGACAGTTTGTTGAAATCTATCGGATACTTCTGATAGATCGGCGTTTCCATATCCCTGTCCTTTATCGGAAGCAGCCCACCGCTTGCCTCGCGATATTGATTGACCGCAGATTGAACGGCTGCAAGCTGATCCTCATAGGGAACCTGATTTTGCGTCAAACGGTCCTGGGGATACAAACAACCGGTCAGCAGCATCATCATCGCTGCCATTCCTACTAGGAGGAGGAACTTATTTAACGGCATAAATTTTTCCACCTTTATCACTATTTTATAGAACTTGTGCATTTAGGCACTTTCAGGTACTGGCCCACTGAACACAACATAAAAGATGATAAGTCCAGCAACTATGATCAATAGAAAAGCAATTGTATTCAAAATAATCCGGATTACATTATTTTTAACTTTAAATCTAGTGAAGTATACAGTCAGTACGGATATGACCATAAAGCCCATCGCAACAAACGAAATCCACATTTTCATCAATGCAGGTGACATTCTCATCTCTCCTTTTCCGTCAAACATTATAGCATAATATAAACATGAAAAAAACTCCAATTGCAGTCCCATGCCTGCTTGTCCAAGCAAACGGGTCACAAAACGGACAAAAATGCGGACAAAAAAAGCTGAAGTAAAAGGGGCTGTTTTACTTCAGCAAGCATGTAATAGACTAAATAATCCAATCCCACAGCTCAACCAGTGATATCCTCATTCACATCATATGCTGCGCCATGCATACATGCATCGCCAAATGCCTATTTATCGCAAATAAAGCATGTAAAAATTATGGATTAGTATGGATTAACGAAAGCACCCTCCCATCAATTCTTCTTTATACATTATGCAGGGAGCCCAATTGGGTGTTCATATTCAAAAAAAATTCTTTCAGAACAATCGTACAAAAAAAGCTCCTCTTCCTTAAGAAGAGAAGCGATCCCCAAGCAATTGGGCCAGATCATCAAGCTCGGTGGTTTTGTTGCGGCTCATCAGTTCATCCACTGCATCTTTCGGATCCACACCATCGAATAGCACGTGGTAAAGAGCGGAAGTGAGCGGCATTTTCACCTGCAGCTTCTGGGACAGCTGGTAGGCCGCTTTCGTCGTACGGACACCCTCGACTACCATTCCCATGTTTTCGAGAACTTCATCGAGCTTCATGCCTTTACCAAGCATATTTCCTGCACGCCAGTTTCTGCTATGCACACTTGTACATGTTACAATCAAATCTCCCATTCCGGTCAGCCCGAGGAAGGTTAAAGGATTTGCACCCAAACAGCTTCCCAGACGGGCGATTTCCGCGAGCCCCCTTGTAATAAGGGCGGCTTTCGCGTTATCGCCATATCCGAGACCATCGGTAATACCTGCTGCCAGGGCGATAATGTTCTTCAGAGATCCGCCTATCTCCACACCGACCACATCCGTGTTGGTATAAACACGGAAATGTTGGTTGATGAATAGGTCCTGCACCTTTTCCGCCGCTTTCAAGTTGGAGGACGCAGCTGTAACAGTAGTAGGCTGCCTTAAGCTTACCTCTTCTGCATGACTAGGGCCGGATAGTACCACAACCGCTTCCCTCACTTTTTCAGGAAGCTCTTCCTCAATGACCTCAGAGACACGAAGATGCGTATCAGGTTCAATCCCTTTACTCACATGCACAAACAGATGAGGAGTGTCCAGGTACTGCTTGACCTGCTGACATACCTCTCTCATCGCTTTAGTAGGGACTGCCAACACAATGGCATCAACACCTGATACAGCTTGCTCCATCGAGGTGTAACCGACAATCCCCTCTGATAGAGTAATGTTTTTCAAATATTTATTGTTAGTGTGAGTGGTATTGATCTCATCAATCTGCTCTTTTTTATGACCCCAAAGACGTACTTCGTGATCATTGTCTGCCAACACCATCGCCAGGGCGGTGCCCCAGCTTCCGGCACCAAGAACTGCTACCTTTTTCACGAACTCACTCCCTCTCCATTACTTACGTGGACGTGCAATAAGTTTAATAGGGGTTCCTTCAAATCCGAACGCATCTCGGATACGGTTTTCCAAGAAACGCTTGTATGAGAAATGCATCAATTCCGGATCATTTACAAAGATGACAAATGTCGGCGGTTTGATAGCCACTTGAGTCGCATAGTAGATTTTCAATCTTTGCCCTTTATCTGTAGGTGTAGGATTCATCGCAACTGCATCCATGATGACATCGTTCAGGACAGTTGTCACAACACGCATTGCATGGTTCTCACTTGCCAGATCAATTTTAGGAATCAACGTATGCACACGCTTCTTCGTTTTCGCAGATAGGAAAACAATTGGAGCATAGTCCAAGAATAAGAAATGATCTCTAATTTTCTGCTCAAATTCCTTCATGGTCTTATCGTCTTTTTCCACAGCGTCCCACTTGTTCACTACAATCACGATCGCACGACCTGCTTCATGGGCATAGCCTGCGATTTTCTTATCCTGCTCGATGATTCCTTCTTCACCGTCTATTACGACTAGAACAACGTCGGAGCGTTCAATTGCACGCAATGCACGTAATACACTATACTTTTCGGTAGTCTCGTACACTTTCCCTTTTTTCCTCATACCAGCAGTATCAATGATTACGTATTCCTTGCCGTCATACTTGTATGGTGTATCAATGGCATCACGGGTAGTACCGGCAATATCACTGACAATAACCCGTTCTTCGCCTAAAAGGGCGTTCACAAGAGAAGACTTCCCGACATTCGGACGCCCGATAAGAGAGAACTTGATGGTATCATCATCATATTCCTCCTCCTGCTTGTTAGGGAAATTGGCAATAACCAGATCCAATAGATCTCCAAGTCCCAATCCATGGGAACCTGAAATTGGAATCGGCTCTCCAAAGCCTAATGCGTAAAAGTCATATAATGTATCTCTCATATCCGGATTATCCACTTTATTTACCGCTACAACGACCGGCTTTTTGGAACGGTAGAGGATTTTTGCCACCTCTTCATCCGCTGTGGTCAAACCTTCGCGTCCATTTGTCATGAAAATGATGACATCCGCCTCATCAATGGCGATTTCAGCCTGTTCACGAATTTGCGTCATAAATGGCGCATCACTGATTTCTATTCCACCAGTATCAATTAGATTAAAATATTGGTTTAACCATTCTCCTGAGCTATAGATTCGGTCTCTAGTTACTCCAGGAATATCTTCTACAATGGAAATTCTTTCTCCTACAATACGATTAAATATGGTCGACTTCCCGACATTCGGTCTTCCGACAATCGCAACGGTTGGTTTTGGCATCTTGACCACCCTCCCAATTTTCTAAATATTTATGTAAAAATTCTCTATCAAGTTGATGAAGAAACTCTACTTTTCGCTTTTCCCATATCCTCTAGTCTTTACCTATTGTGAAAAAGATAAGACAAAAAGGTTAAACATTAATAAAATAAACCCTCCAAAAGCCGGAAGGGTCTAACTAGAATAGTTTAACATTATTGATTCCAATAAGGAAGTCTGACTTTTTCCACACCTAACTAGCAGGAAATCTAATGCTTCACAATGATATATAGCTCCTCACCCAATCCATGAGCGATTCCATCCAGGATTGCTTCAAGGTTTGCAGCAACAAATTCCATTTCCTCCTTCGTATCACATGTGAATACAGGAGCGCCACCTGCTATTTTAGACGAGTTTGTGGTAATGACTGCTAAAATATATTTTTTCATTTCCATGTTATTTTACCTTCTCTTTGATTTTTTCCGCTGGCATCCTAATTGCGTTCTCTAAGGTAGGAACCTGCCCCAATATCGAAAGAGCAATTTCAAGATCCTGTTCCTGAGGCAGCACAAAAACCCCTACTCGTCCGTCATTGAGATCCCTTTTGGCGAGCGGGACCAAAGCCGGAGTTCCGGAATCACGGTAGACTCCGAGAGCGGTCGACATATCATGAAGAATTGCCTGCCTTTGTCCAAGATTGGCAATGGTACTTCTTGCATTAAAATTTTTGGGTGTCAGAATAAAACCCATTCCATATTGCAGGACTTCCTTCTGCCTATCCGGCAAACCTATATTCATGATATATATGTTGTCCACATAGAGCCCGGCATCCTTGAAATGCGGTTTAACGTATTCAATTTCTACGATGTCCTTGATCTGCCCCCCTGTCATCAGTCGATGGGAAATGAGCATCGCAGAAATACCCACTACAAGCCCCACCCAGAAGTTTCCTACAAGATAAGCTAATGTAGCCAAAAAAGAAGTGATGATCACCAGATAATTTCGTCCTTCAAAAGCGATGGCAATACCCTCTATGTATGTACTGCCTCTTGGTACAAGCTCATAGCCATCCAGTTCCGTCAGCGTGTTTCTTTCCATATTACGTACATCACGAAACTGGGATGCTGCAAGAGCGAGGAACGTGATGGCGGCAAATTCCTCTTCCATAATAGCAGGAACTGCAATCGTACCAAGACCCGCCGCTATAAAAGCAAGCGACAGGTGAATAACCTTTCCATGCAAGTAAGTCGGATACTGCCTATAATCCGTTTTTAGCATGTATATCCTTGTTGCGAGCCCTATTATAACCCCAAAAAGTATAGGGTAAGTGTATTCATTCATCCTTGTTTCTCCTTTACACGCTTTTGTATGAAGCCATCCAAATAAACGGTGACGGTTTCAAAAAATACCCAGACAGATAACCCTGAAGCCGTTAAAGACAAAACGTCCAGGAATTCAAAGGATCCTATGATGGAATAACGAAAGACGGAGTGTAGCACAAATATACTGAGAAGTTCCCCCATCAACAGCCCCGTCAAAAGAAAAACATACCTCTCGCTTTTTGATTTGAAAAGCAATAATCCCAAATACAAGAGAATGATGGAAAGCATCCAAGTCCTATTGAATATAATCCAAACCGGATCATAAATCTCAAACAGTTTAAAGCACACATAGGCAAGTGCAACTGTACATATGGAAAAATAATGAAGCAAAAAATGCTTCTTCAGTACATTGACAAGCAGAATGATTGCCGTAATCGCAAGAACGATAAAAGAAATGCTTACTTGAAAATCTACAATCGGAATAAATGTATTAGACCCGATAATCATCAATAATAGAAGTGCAGACAAAATAAATCTTTGTTGACTCCTCGCAAAAAAGAAGGTCACAATGATCCAGCCGACCCAAGATAGAAAATAAAAATATAACCCTTCCACTACCATGCCATTTCCCTCCCATCACACCATACATTATGGGTAAAAAAACAGAAAACTAGTCACGGTTCTTCGTATCTTTTTTAAAAAGAAGCAAACAATAAGTCAGACAATCAATTTTCTTTGAGGTGATAGGAATGGGTAAGGATAGACAGGAGAAGAAATTGAAGGCGCAGAAGCGAACAGAATCAGACCGTGATCAGTCGTTGAAATTTCCCGGTGCAACAAGGCTTGAAGGTCCGGAAGAGGCAAGAGAGCGAAATAGATAAGTAATTAAAAAAGCAGTGGTTCCCCAAAACGGGACCACTGCTTTTTACTCTGTAGCTATATTGGTAAAATAAGGCGTATACATTAAACACCCTGTTGATTTCCGTTCCAGGCATTCGCTTATCCAGGAAGGCCTCGGGAGCCTCCTCGGCGCTACTGCGCCTGCGGGGTCTCCCTAGACACGCTGCTCCCGCAGGACAAGGAAGGCTGCGGCAGCGATACATCGCACGAAGAAAATGCTCGCATTTTCGAGGAGTCTCATGCCTTGCACTCCAATCAACAGGGGAGAGTCTAATCAATATTGCAATAAACATTAATAAATGAAATATCCGAACTATCAATCATATATATTAATTTCACCAAAGCGTCGAAAATGATATAAAAAGCTCTGCTTATTAGCAAATAAGTATTGTTACCCCTTTAGTTGATTGTTGCCGGATATTCTTGACTCTTGCGGGAAAATAGAGGGAAGTCGGAGGCCATACAGACGAATCCGATATGGCTCCCACCATACCCGGCGGATCTTGTGGCTCTCGCTGCAATCAACAGGCATAAATTGATCTGTATATCTTTTAAATAAGCTAAGTTAAAGAAGAATGTTGATAATTTACGATTGCTAGCTGGTGATTGGAGCAAAAGGCGTAGACTCCTAGGGGAGGAAGCGGTAGGCTGGAGACCCCGCAGGGCAAAGCCCGAGGAGGCTCCAGCACCGCCCCTTGGGTCGCTGTGCCTTTTGTGGAAATCAACAGCGGTGTTTAACATAGCCTAAAAATAAAGCAACGAGAAAAGGATTTACCGGTTACTGTATCTACTCGTATCCACGCCGCGCTGGGTCAACCAATGGTAGGTTTCTCCGCGTAGAACCAATGGTACGCGTTGCAGATCTTCAATAGTAGAAGCCCCGACAGCAGTCATGAGCATTTTAAGATCTTCATGCACATTAGCAATCAATCGACATAAGGCTTCCTGTCCCTCATCCAAGTAGACACGAAGGAAATACCCTGCAATCCCGACAGCTGATGCCCCGAGTGCAATAGCTTTTGCGATATCAAGGGCACTTTGTATACCACCAGATCCTATGATTGTTGCTTCCGGCACAAAGTGACTCACTTCAGCAATGGAGGAGGTCGTGGAAATTCCCCAGTCATCAAAGAAGGTAAGTCGATTTTCCCGACGTTCGTTCTCTATTCTGGAGAAATTAGTTCCCCCGAAGCCGCCGACATCAATAATGGATACTCCTGCACCCGAAAGCTTACGAGCTGTTTCTCTGCTCATGCCAAAACCTGTTTCTTTCACAATGATTGGCACATCAATCGAAGAAGCAATTTTCTCCATTCTTTTGAGGGCACCAGTAAAGTCTCGATCCCCTTCTGGCATTACAAGCTCCTGAATCACATTCAAATGGATCTGAAGGGCATCAGCAGCAAGCATGTCTACGGCTTGTTTCGCCTGCTCAACTGACGCTTCACTTCCTAGGTTTGCAAAGATGATTCCGTCTGGATTTTCTTTACGTACTATTTCATACGTTACCCTTTCATTCATGTCCTTAATTGCAGACATTTGCGAACCGACTGCCAAAGCAAGCTTGCATTCCCTTGCCACAGCAGCAAGTCCTTTGTTGATTTCCAGGGTCTCTGCCCCGCCTCCTCCAGTCATTGCATTGATAAAAATAGGCGAACTTAAAGCAAGTTCGCCTATTTTTGTATTCAATTGAACAGATGAAACACTGGAGTTCGGCAAGCTTTGATGAACAAACATAACATCCTCAAAACCATGTTGTCTTAGTTGACCTGTTGATAAAGCATGCTTGATATGGTCCATTTTCCTTTTTGCTCTGCTCACCGTTATCACCTATAAAATTATTTTTTAAGTTTTTTCAATTTGTCGCCAATCAAATCCCCAAGCTGGAAACCGCCGGATTCGTCGGAATGGCTATATTGGCTGTAGTCCTCTTCCTGTTCAGGCTCTTCCAATTCTCGGATGCTTAAGGAAATGCGTTGTTCGTTGACATTGATGTCCAATACCTTTACCTGGACCTTTTCCCCTTCGGAAAGAACTTCATGTGGAGTTCCGATATGCTTGTTGGAGATTTGAGAAATATGAACCAGCCCTTCCACACCTGGAAGAACTTCAACGAATGCTCCGAATGAAACAAGGCGTTTTACAACACCTTCTGTAACGCTGCCTGTTGAAAGCTTGTCAGTAACCTGACTCCAAGGTCCAGGTAGTGTTTCTTTAATGGAAAGGGAGATTCTTTCATTGTCACGATCGACAGAAAGTACCTTCACCTGCACCTTTTGCCCTTCTGTAACCACCTCGGAAGGCTTTGTTACATGCTCATAGGAAAGCTGGGAAATATGAACCAGTCCGTCCACTCCACCGATATCAACAAATGCACCGAAATCGGTAATGCGTTGTACAGTACCTTCAAGCACTTGGCCAGTCTCAATGGAATCGAGCACTTGATGCTTTTTATTTTTCATTTCTTCCTCCACAACAGCTCTATGGGAAAGAATTACACGATTTTTTTCTTTTTCCAATTCAACCACTTTGAATGTCAATGTTTTCCCTTTATAATCAGAGAAATCTTCAACAAAATGATTTTCTACCAAGGAAGCAGGCACAAAGCCGCGAACACCAAGGTCCACTACCAAGCCGCCTTTTACAACGTCTTTGATTTCCGCTTCAAATACCTCTTTGGATTCAAATTTCTTTTGTAGATCTTCCCAAGCCAAATCTGCGTCTACCGCTTTTTTGGATAGGACCAAAAGTTCATCCTCCACTTTTGTCACTTTCAGCTGAAGCTCTTGCCCTTCTGCCACAACATCTGTAGCCTTTTCTACATGAAGGCTTGACAGCTCACTGATAGGAATGATTCCATCCAGCTTGCTTCCTTCTATAGAAACCAGAACCTGCTTTTCTTCCACCTTAGTAACAGTTCCAGTCACTTTGGTACCAACCTCTAAATTTTTCACTTCTACTTGATTCATGTCTTCTACCATATTATTACCTCCTCTATACAAACCAACTATTCCATTATTTATGTAAGTAACGGTAGCCGTTACGTATATATGAATAGCAGTCGGACAAACGTCCAAGCACTATCATATGCACTTAAACAAAGTTGCATGTTTCGTGTAATAATTCATAAATGGATAATATTCCATCTATTGTTAAACAGACAGAGTGAAGCTTTGATGAAAAAAATAGCTATTTTTATGCAAAATTCATCAAATATTTTAACTTCTTTCTATTAACTTCTAATAAATAGGACATTTTGTCAAGTCAAAACTCTTAAACTATTTATTTTTTTCTAAAAGATCCTTGATGGAATTCATGATGATAAGGGTAGCTTCTTCCGCGGAGACTTTCTCCTTGCGATATTCTGTAAAATCAATCGGCTTGCCATAAACAACCTTTAATGGCTGAAACGCCTTGTACGGTCCGATGATGGCACAGGGTACAACCACAGCCTCACTTCTTAATGCAAAAAATCCGGCACCGGCCAATCCCTTCTGCAGTTCACCTGTCTTGCTCCTGGTTCCTTCAGGAAAAAGCCCTAGAAGATGCCCTTCCTTTAAAACCTTTATTGCAGTTCGTAGTGCTTCGCGATCACTCATTCCCCTTTTTACTGGAAATGCGTGCAATTTTGGTAAAAGGGTCTTTAGAATCGGTACGCGGAAAACTTCTTCCTTCGCCATGAAATGAACGGTTCTAGGGGAAGTTATACCTACTACCGGAGGATCAAGATTATCAATATGGTTGGAACATAGCAGAACCGGTCCTTCTTTCGGAATATTCTCTCCGCCTACCACTTTTATACGATACAAAGGTTTTAAAACAACACTTACGATAAATTTAGCAAATGAGTACCATGTCATGCTTTGTTGATCCTTTCCGTATCTTTGACAATCTTCATAATCTTTTCCACAACTTGTTCGATGGATAGGTATGTTGTATCTATTTCTTTTGCATCATCCGCTTTGACAAGTGGAGCAAACTCTCTTTCTGAATCGAGTTTATCACGTCGTGCTATCTCTTCTTTCAGCTTTTCCAAATCGGATTCAAAACCTTTTGCCAAGTTCTCTGCGTGTCTTCTTTTTGCACGCTCATCCACAGATGCCAACAGGAATACTTTGACTTCTGCATGAGGTAAAACATGTGTACCGATGTCTCGTCCATCCATTACTACTCCGCCTCTTTTGGCAAGGATGCGCTGACGTTCCACCATCTCTTCTCTGACAGCTTTATGCTTGGCGACAATGGATACGGAGTTAGTCACATTGTGTGTCCGTATATCCTCCGTTACATTTTCGTTATTAATGAATACATGCTGCTCATGTTTGGCAGCCGCACGCAGATCGATATCCATCTTTCCCACTAAGCTTTGCAGCGCTTCTTCATCCTCAAGATCAATATCATGGCGAATAGCCTGATAAGTAACTGCACGGTACATTGCACCTGTATCAATATAGATGTAACCCAATTTGTCCGCTACGATTTTTGCCACAGTACTCTTCCCCGCTGCGGCCGGCCCGTCGATTGCTACTGATAAATGATGATTGTTCATAATTCCTCCTGATAACGAACAAAATTTTGAAGAATATTCGTTCGTATGTACTGATCTTTTTCTGCCTAACAATGAAAAAAGCAGGTCTCCCCCTGCAGATTTCAGACGTATATTCTTCATTATTTTATCATAATCATCTATTTTGGTCGAATGTTTCTATATGCTCCATGATCTCCATTCCATCTACCCCTTCATACTGAACAACCTTTGTCAAGAAAGGGGAAACCTCCGTGTAGAGGATCAATGCTTGAGCTACTACAAGACAAACCAGTTGAATGATTAGAAGTTTTACGATAATGCCTTCAAACCTTTTCATTTTTTCCCTCACCACTTTTTCTCAAGCGTTACTACTTATTATGACTGAAAAAAGTGGTAAATATTCTCATCAGTGTGTTTTTCTCATTAATAATTGCTGTTCAAAACAATATTTGATGATTACTTGCCTTTCATGCTCTTTGATATAATCGAACTGTAGTGAAGCTCGCTTTCTGCCATTTTTCCCATCCACAATTCTGATTACCTTACTTTTTAATTTCAGATAATAGATCTCCCCATTGTTCAGATGGATGACGAAATTTGTCTGGATGGTACTAGACTCAGGAAATGTTGCTCCCTGGGGCAACATAATGGAACTGCCACCTGCACTTATATCATGTGTAACAGTGGTAAAGGGTTGAAACTCGGCAGAATCGGGATGAACAGCTACATCTACACTGCTCTCGACACGGACATATTCTCTTCTCTGTATTTTGATTAGCTGTTCGTGTCCAGGATAGGAAAGCTGAATCATCGGAATGGATTGCTTTATTCTGCCCATGACTTCACTGTCAAAATGATAGGCAAGACCTTCATCAGTCACAAATGAGACGTTCAGCTGCGTGCCATTTAATATGTATGTGGTTTTACCATTCTTGATTTGTACTGGATAGTCAACGTAAAATTCATTTTCCTTCACTTCTTGAACCTTACATCGGTATTTTTCCACTCCTTCATCATTTTGCATATGAAGGGTTAATATTACCCCTGTCTTCAACAAAAAATTGCCCCCTAACTTTCGTGCTTGTCTCTCTTTTTCCAAGCTCCCTAGTTACTATAATTAAACCATGTAAACAAAAAAAGGAAAAGCCAAATTTTAGCTTTTCCTTAACGATTTTCCAATTATAAATCATACAATTCTTCTGCATTTTTCAGTTTTTCCACTTTTTCTTCCCTGCCATTTTCGGCATTGATAAAGATCTGATAAGTATCTTCATTAATGGTACCAAGAAATTCATAGCATAGGACTTCCTCACCAGTATCATTATTGATGACTGCTAAGCGATCCTCCATAATCATCACATTTTCATTGATTCTAGCCTTTGCTTCTTCGTATGTGATTCCGGGTTCAGGAATTTCACGAAGATGGTGGGCCATCAGATAGTCTTTTGCAGAAAACCCGACAATCTCTCCAGTGTCGAGGCTTACCTTCATTTTAATGGCATCAGGGTAGATCCTCACACCATCCAGATTGGAAACAAAAGTGAATACACCCAGCTTATTGTACTCCACGCTTTCATAAAGGTCCAGGCTTTCAAACTTGTTCTGCTTCAGGAAGTTCCGGGCTTTTTCTGTTGCTTCATTCAGGCTGATGTTCTTTTGCTTCGCTTCTTTGTTTTGCACAATGTAAATGGGAATGCCCCCTTTTTTGGCGACATCCATATACGTATCCACCTGGTTTTTATCCACGATCTTCAGGCTGTAGAATCCTACCTTGGAGCCTTCACCGTTTTCGGTAATCGTAATCTTTTCATTACCTTCAAGCTCCAGATAGCGGTCAGCAACCTTCTTGGCTTCTTCCTTCGTTATGGTTTTACCTGAAAGTCTGCTGAAGCTCTCATCCTTTTTGTTCATGGATGTAAAGGTCGGACCGAAATCTGATTCCTCGTACCCCTCCACATTTTTCTCCACAGTTTTGAAGCCATCAATAATCCCATTATCCTGTGGCTGGTCTTTTGCTGATAATGCAAGTTCCACATCCATCCAGCGTAAGTTTTGATTCATGACCATGCTCTGCACTTTTCTCAGCTCTGACTTGATTTCACCTGATTTTTGATAAAGTGTCTGCAAGGAATCAAATTCATCTTCTGATAAAGGATTCTTATCCAGGTCACGTATCGCAACCTGATATGTGTAATCACCGATATTTGTCAGGAACTCCTCTGTCTTGTTAAAGGGAAGTAAGGTTAATGGCAACTGCCCCACATCATTTTGAGCTTCTGATGTTATTCTCCAAACCTCTGCAAAGGATGGAGACAATTGCTCCCTTGAACTCATGGCGAGCGTTGTACCAATTTTGTCATGTAACAGGTCCACATGGTATACAAGGTCATGAAATGCACGCTGATAATTATTTTCCGCATTAATGAGGACTGCGTTTTTTTCCTGATGCTCCTGATAACCCCAATACCCTGTTCCTGCAACAGCTACTGCTAAAACAGCGATAATGATAAGTCTCAACATAATTTTCCACCCTCTTTATTCACAGAAAATGTGTTTTCCGATCCTTTTTATTTGCGGACGCCCCCAAATCCAGCCGCTTGTTGCTGTATCCGGGTTAAAGTAATAGGTTGCACCTTCAGTAGGGTCCATTCCATTAATGGCATCGATGACCGCTCTTTTGGCAGTTTCATTTGGTGTGAGCCAGATTTGGCCATCTGCTACAGCCGTAAATGCCAGTGGCTCGAAGATTACCCCTGAAACCGTGTTTGGAAAAGTTGAACTGTTAACTCGATTCAGGATTACTGCTGCAACCGCAATCTGACCTTCATAAGGTTCGCCACGCGCTTCACCGTAAACGGCATTGGCCATCAATTGAATATCGTTTTCAGAATAACCGCCCGGCATATTGGTTGCCGTCTGCTTTTCTTCCTCTGGTTCTTCTTTAGCAGGAGCTGGTTTTGACGGTGCCTGTTGTTGTGGTGCAGGTTTAGCTGGTTGTTTTTCCGGGGCTGGCTTTGCCGGCTGTTTTCCTGGTGCTGGTTTTGACGGTGCCTGCTGTTGTGGTGCTGGCTTTTCTGGACCCTGTTGCGGGGTAGGCTGCTTTTGCTGAAATTGAGCCTTCTTCTGTTGCCACTGTGAAGTTGCCCCCTGCTTTGCTTTTTCAATGGTAGCGGCGGAAGGTTCCACCTGATACTTCAATTCCATGCCGCCATAATGAGTAAATCTTTTCCCGCTATTTATCTGTTGATGTACCCAATCCTTGTAAAACTTGGTTGATTTATTGAGCATATCCTTTGTTTTTGGACCTACTAGCCCATCTACATCATCCAACCCGAATTCATGTTGGAAGTTTTTAACTGCCCAATATGTAGTCCAGCCATAAACCCCATCAATCTTGGCTTGGTAATATCCATTGTATTGAAGACGTGCTTGAAGCTCGACCACATCATTCCCGGTAGCACCCTTTTGAATGATCTGCTCGGAAAAGGCACTTACTTTGGGCTGATTTATCGAAAATAGCATACAGGTGCTGATAAGAAACATACATGAAATTATTAGTAACCGCTTCACCTTACATTTCCTCCTTTGTCTTCTTTAAACAATTGTTAGAAGTATTTTCTGTAGATGTTGGCATTTTATACAGATTCCATCCAATAAAAGCCACATTCCAAAAAATGGAGAGCTGATTACCAGGCATTTATAACAAAAAAATAGCCTACAAGGATATGTTTTCCTTGTAGGCTATACTAATGCTGTATTTGCGAGTTTTACTTTTCGCAATCCCAGCCACCATAAAAAGATCATAAATGGAACCATATAAAATCCCCAATGCTTTTGGGAGAGAATGATCATGTCATATGTACCATGGAGCAGGAAAGGAACAAATAAAGAAAGACTCAAGCATATTCTATGTTTCTTCTGTTCAATGGAAAATTTACCTTTTCCTAGATAGTAACCCATGATGACTCCGAACAATGCATGGCTTGATACAGGCAGTACCGCTCTCCCAATGGCAAGCTCCACCCCATTTGCGATGAGAAACAGTATATTCTCGGCAGTGGCAAATCCCAGTGACACGGCTACTCCGTATACAATACCATCGTAGTGCTCATCAAAGTTAACATTCCGATAGACTAGATATATCAAAATGAACCATTTGAAGAATTCTTCCAACAGCCCGGACATAAAAAAAGCCTTTATGAAATTGGAGTTCACACCCATCTCCAATTGAATCACATATTGTATGAACATTAGCGGGAACACAAGCAGTGACCCGAACACGAATATCTTGAACACATAGGATATCGGTTCTTTCTTAAAAGTATCCCGTAAATAAAAATATGACAGCAACGCCAAGCCGGGAGCAATTCCGGCGGATACAACGCCCAGCATAAATAAGCCTCGTTTCCATCTGTTTTTTTTTATCGTATCATGTTATCGTAATTAATGGAATGATACATCCAGTTTTTTTGGAATTGTTTGTATATTAATGAGGTGAAAATAGATGAAGAAAAAGATTTTACTCATTCACACAGGTGGAACGATTTCCATGTCAGAAAACGAACAGGGGGAGGTCTCTCCCGGAGAAAAAAATCCGCTATCCGCATCACCTGTAATCACAGATCCTAATTTCATTATTGAAAGCCATGAACTTTTCAATCTGCCTTCTCCCCACATGACACCACACAATATGTGGGAGCTATCCACGTTCATCGATGCCCAGGTGACAAAGAATTCCTATGAAGGAATCGTCATTACCCACGGGACAGATACATTGGAGGAAACGGCGTTTTTCCTTGATCTGACCGTACAGACAAAAGTTCCGGTTGTCCTGACAGGCGCGATGCGCTCTAGCAATGAAATCGGCTCTGATGGACCATACAATCTTCTCTCTTCTGTGAAAGTCGCAGCTAGCACTGAAGCTAAAAACAAAGGGGTACTGGTTGTACTGAACGATGAGATTCACACTGCCAAGAACGTTACAAAAACTCATACCAGCAATATTGCCACTTTCCAGAGTCCCCAATACGGGCCGATTGGCATTGTCACAAAGCGTGGAGCTTCCTTCCACCATTCTCCGGTCTCAGAAGACAAGTATGCGATCAAGGATGTAACGAAAAAGGTGATGCTGCTTAAGGCGTATGCCGGAATGGATTCCGCCATTTTCTCTCTTTTGAAAGATATGGGGGTTGACGGAGTTGTGATTGAAGCCCTAGGACAAGGAAACCTCCCTCCTACCACTATGGCAGGATTAAAAGAACTGACAGATGCAAAGATCCCTGTCGTCCTCGTTTCCCGCTGCTTTAACGGAATCGTGCAGGACATCTATGGCTACGATGGAGGAGGACGACAGTTAAAGCAACTTGGAGTCATTTTCTCCAATGGCCTGAACGGTCAGAAGGCACGAATCAAATTACTTGTGGCATTGGAAGAAACGAAGGATTCCCAAGAGTTGCAAAGATTGTTTTTAAGATAAATTCAATGCTTCCTGCTCTGCACCATGAAAAGGTCCTTCATTCGCTTGATGATGGACCTTTTGCTCGTCCGGCACCACGAAAAAGTCCTTCATCCACTTGATGATGGACCTTTTGCCCGGCCGGCACCACGAAAAAGTCCTTCATCCACTTGATGATGGACCTTTTGCCCGGCCGGCACCATGAAAAGGTCCTTCATCCGCTTGATGATGGACCTTTTGCCTGGCCGACACCATGAAAAAGTCCTTCATCCGCTTGATGATGAACTTTTTGCCCGGCCTCAACCATGAAAAGGTCCTTCATTCAATTCAACCTCCCTTTTCTCGACCATCCATACAACATCAATGAAAATAGAACGGCCGTCTGACAGACAACATGTGTCTAACCGGACGGCTCCTTATATATTACATTCTATTCTTGATACACTCAGCAATTTGACCCCCATGAAAACGGCCATTTTCAATGAATATTTCATTTGCGTTATTTCCAGCTGCTATAACTCCTGCTATGAAAATGCCTTCCACATTCGTTTCCATCGTTTCTGGATTGAAATCGGGACGACCAGATTCCTTATCGATCTCCACTCCCATCTTGGTGAGGAACTGATGATCTGGATGGTAACCGATCATTGCGAAAACAAAATCATTCCGGATTGTTTCTTCTTTCCCTTCACGAGTTGCATAGGTTACCGTATCTTCGGTTATTTTTGTTACATCTGCATCAAATACCATCTTGATGGTACCGTTCCTGACGAGTGCGTCAAATTCAGGCAGTATCCATGGCTTCACACTTGGGGAGTAGGTGGAGCCCCTGTACACAACTGTCACGTGTGCATCCGCCTTTACCAACTCCAAAGCAGCATCCACACTGGAATTTTTTCCGCCAATAACAGTGACATGCTTATTAAAATAAGGATGTCCTTCTTTGAAATAGTGGGATACCTTTTCCAAATCCGCACCTGGGATCGCTAATTTATTATGATTATCATAATAACCTGTTGCAACCACAACATATTTTGTCAGATAAGTATCTTTAGAGGTTTTTACAAGGAACGTACCGTCTTCCTGCTTATGGATCGACTCCACTTTTTCAAACGCATTTATCTCAACCTTTTTCCTTTTCACCACTTCGCGATAGTAGGTCAACGCTTGAATTCTGACAGGTTTCCTGTTCTCTGTAATAAATGGAACATCCCCTATTTCCAACTTTTCACTTGAGCTGAAAAAGGTCTGGTGAGTCGGGTAATGATAAATGGCATTGACGATATTTCCTTTTTCTAGCACAAGTGGGGAGAGCCCGATATTCTGCAAGGCAATTGCTGCCGATATACCACAAGGTCCTCCACCTACAATGATGGCATCTCTGTTAATCACAGTTGCTTCAACTCCGTACACATTATTAATAGGACATGAAAAAATCCCCTATCACTTATGATAGGGGATTGTAAGATGATGTGCAAATAATTAAATCCAGCCTCTGAATCGGGATGCTTCCGCCATTTTGCGTGCACCAACCATGTATGCTGCAAGTCTCATATCTACACGACGGTTCTGAGCTGTATCATAAACACTGTTAAATGATTTAACCATTACTTTTTCAAGCTTTTCTTCCACTTCTTCTTCGGTCCAATAATAACCTTGGTTATTCTGCACCCATTCAAAGTAGGAAACGGTCACTCCACCTGCGCTTGCAAGTACGTCAGGCACAAGAAGAATTCCGCGATCTGTCAGAATCTGCGTTCCTTCAATTGTAGTAGGACCATTCGCTGCCTCAACCACGATTTTCGCACGGATGTTGTGGGCATTTTCTTCTGTGATCTGGTTTTCAATCGCTGCAGGAACAAGGATATCGCACTCCAATTCCAACAGCTCTTTATTTGTAATTGTATTATTGAACAATTTCGTTACAGTTCCAAAGCTGTCACGACGATCTAGAAGATAGTCGATATCCAGTCCATTCGGGTCATACAATCCACCATAAGCATCCGAGATACCTACCACCTTAGCCCCTGCATCGTGCATGAACTTTGATAGGTAGCTTCCAGCATTACCGAAGCCTTGTACAACAACCTTGGCTCCTTTAAGCTCTATCCCTTTTTTCTTTGCCGCTTCATGGATGCAGATTGTTACACCTTTTGCAGTAGCTGATTCTCTTCCGTGTGATCCACCAAGTACCAGTGGTTTACCAGTGATGAATCCAGGTGAGTTGAATTCGTCAATACGGCTGTATTCATCCATCATCCAAGCCATGATCTGAGAGTTCGTAAATACGTCAGGAGCCGGAATATCCTTAGTAGGTCCAACAATCTGACTGATGGCGCGGACATAACCACGGCTCAATCGTTCCAATTCCCTGAACGACATTTCACGAGGGTCGCAAACGATTCCCCCTTTACCACCACCATACGGAAGGTCCACAATTCCACACTTCAAGCTCATCCAGATGGAAAGCGCTTTAACTTCTTTTTCAGTTACATTCGGATGGAAGCGGATTCCACCTTTTGTAGGTCCTACAGAATCATTATGTTGAGCACGATACCCAGTGAAGATCTTTACAGATCCATCATCCATACGGACAGGGATTTTCACTGTTAACATGCGAAGCGGTTCTTTTAAAAGTTCATATACTTCCTCTGGATAGCCAAGCCTCTCCAAGGCTTTATGTATCACAACTTGTGTTGATTTCAATACATCCAACTTATCTTCATGTTTATTAGTCTGCTCGTTGCTTTTCTCGGCTACCATAAGTACCCTCCTAGATTGTTTCACTCAAAATTTACGAAGTCCATCTTCATGACATAGTATACACCTTACTACCGTTTATGCAAAGATAGAAAATAATATTTTAGAAAAAAATTTGTAAACGGTTACAAAGAATAGCGGAGCTGCACGATAGAACAAAACCAGCCCTATCTACTAAAAGCGTAGACACGGCTGGAATTCAGTTGAAATAGGCATTCAATTGTTGAAAAGCATTTTTCTCCATAATGATCTTCCCGTACTCGTGCACCCGGTGAGTAGTCATGGTAGAAGGAAAACCGTATTCTGATAATACAGCAATCAGCGCATCAATATCCATGCTTGGAGGCGTCTCTTCCTCTAAAAGAAGATAAAAGATATTCTCAAGTGAATAAATCTTGCCACCATTTATATGAAAGTGCTTTAAACGCTTTGCTAAATCGATAAGGTGGTCAAACGAATGGAACTCATAAAACAATTCATGACTTTCATCAACGGTTACTTGCATTTCGATGTAGTCATCGGTAAATTCCTCTTCCAGTAACTCGTCATCCGTGGATGTTACAATGACGACCATGCCTTGAGCTTGTAATGCATACACCTCAACAGCCAAGGAGCCACTCACTTCAAAACCCAATTCTTCGCTCGCTTCATCAATCATGTCACGGAACAGCTGATGAACCTTCTGCGAGTCCTTCCATAGATCCTCTTTTGTCAACCCTCTTTCATCGAGGTCATCAAACGTGAGGAATATCTTTATTTTATTGTAGTTGATTCGTTCCAGCCGCATGAAAGACTCCTCCCAACCTTTACACCCTGCTACTTCTTACATTTTATGATAAGAGTGGTAAGTTGGTTCGTTACGTTCCCCCATAGAATGGAAGTAAATTATATTAATTCTTGGCAGCCATATGTTTTTTAAGCCAGTCTTCCCATTCTTTCATGGTGTTTCCAATCAAAAATTTTTGATACTCCGTTTGTTTATGCTCCGGCATCCTATCAACAGCAGAGCCACCCAGCCCTATAATCAACTCCGGATAGTCTCTCTGGAGATCATTCACCATTTCCAAAGTTTTCGGGAGGTTGATGGATAGCGTGCAGGATAAAAATAGAAACTTCGGGTTTATTTCCTTCAGCACGATATGAATATCATTATCGGCTATGCTAGTACCAAGATAAATAGTATCGAACCCTTTTCTTCGTACAAACAGCGTATAGATCAACAAACCAAGCTCATGCCATTCCCCTGGTCCACAAACCGATACCGTTTTGGGCAAAAATCCATTAACTGGCAGTCCATGCAGAATCATCCCGATTCGAGAACGAAGAAAAGCGGATGCGAAATGCTCATGTGCACTGGAAATTTCGGCATTCTCCCAAAGGTCCCCTACCTTGACCAGCAGTGTTCCTAAAATATCAATCAATACCTTTTCTACAGAATATAAGCTGAATATTTTATCCATTATTTCATGAGCATGACCTTCATCAAACTCAAGTAATGCCTTTAATAGTTCCTCCAATAGGTCTTTGGATAAATCCTGATTGGCATTTGAATCACTACCATCAGACTCCAAAAGCGACTGTTGATCCTTTTCAAGCAAGGATACTGCCTGACTAATGGTAAAACCCTTGTTCACTTTTTGAATAAGCCACTTCAATATTTTAATATGCTCTTCTGTATAAAGGCGATGACCAGAGTCGTTTCGTACAGGTGCAATCATCTGGTACCTTCTCTCCCAGGCACGAAGCGTCCCAGGTTGAATTCCAAGCATTTTTGAAGCTGCTTTGATATTGTACTTACCTTCATTAGTTGACATAAAGATCCCTTTCTCTCCTAACAAAATCCTTAGTTGAATTATATAGGAGGAAACTCATCGTGTAAACTTTGTATAGGTTTTGAATAATACAAAACTCAATTTTCAATAAACAAAAAGCGACTGTGCTGTCCGATCAGAAACCACCCAGTCGATACTTTCATTTTTTTGAGGTAATTGTTAAAAGATGCGTTTCAGGTGGAGCGCCAAGCCTCAAGGGAATCATCGTGGTTCCATAACCGTTGCTTACTAAGAGCGTGGTATGTGGGAGATGATGGATTGCTCCTTTTTCGTGAGGTCCATAGCCGAATATGCGGATTTGACCTCCATGGGTATGTCCACTTAATACAAGGCTGATTTTATCTTTGCCTGAGAACTTTTCTACTATCTTTGGGTCATGGCTGACCAAGATTTTAAAACTTTCTTTTGTCGCATCCTTCAAGGCAAGCTCCAGATCGTCCCGATCGTGAATCATATCGTCCACCCCGATAATCTCAAGTAGTTCCCCTGTTTCCGACTCGAACTTGAATGCAGTATTGTCCAGTATTTTCACCCCATTGTGCAACAGCAGGGAATCCAGTTCATGATAATCCAATTCATAATCATTGTTACCCCATATAAAAAATATCAGACCCAGCTTTTTCAAAACTTCAATATTCTCTTTCACTTGCTCCAAAGAGACGCCTTTCTCCGCAAGATCCCCCCCGATTACAACAAAATCGACTTTCCCTTCGAGCGGCTGTATGAATTCAGGTGATAGCTTTCTTCTATGAATATCAGAAATAAAAAAGATGGATACCTTCCCGAAGCTTGCCGGAAACTCAGGAAACGCTAATGTTTCTTCCTTTATTGTCTCTTCCTTTGCTTGCTTGAACATGTATAAAAGCAGTATCAGCCCACAAATAAAGGCTGCTCCCAAAATATAAACGATTGTCATCGGTAACGTCCCTTCTCTCCCCGTTAAATGAATGTTACAGAATCATACCATAAAACTCTTCATTGGTCAGTTTATTGCCATTCCGATTTCATACTGAAGGGGTCTATTCTGGAATAAAATTCACACATTAAACACCCTGTTGATTTCCGTTCCAGGCATTCGCTTTCCGCGGGCGGCCTCGGGAGCCTCCTCGGCGCATTTGCGCCTGCGGGGTCTCCCTTGACACGCTGCTCCCGCAGGAGTCTCATGCCTTCCACTACAATCAACAGGGGCATCCTAGATTAATGTTGCGTCTTAACAATAACCAAAAGATATCGACTTTTAGTGCATCCCAGAGCGGAGATAAACCGGTAACATTGGGCATCCGAAATAAGCATTATTATAAAAAAGACTGCGTTAAAGCATCAGGTTGATTTTAAAGGCCGCTAGCTGTTGATTGGAGCAATAGGCGAAGACTCCTGCGGGAGGTAGCGTTTAGTGGAGACCCCACAGGCGTTGCCGAGGAGGCTCCACAAACGCCCCGCGGAAAGCGAAGCCTATTGCGGAAATCAACAGCGGTGTTTACCAGTAACAAAAAATAAGACCCTCCAAAGGGTCTATTTCGTTTCATGGTATAGGTTGATATCGAATTCCTTTTTCATCATTTCGAATACTTGGTGACGTTGCTTCCATTCTTCGGGCTGAGCCCAGTAATCATCGCTCCGCTTGACCATCTCCTTGCGCAGGTCATGGTATTCTTTTTCTGCTTTATCCTTTTTGTATAACAAATATTTAATCATGCCCACCTGGCAACCGATGAACATCACCACATAAAAATGCACCGTTCTGTCAAAAAAATAAGCGAACATTTCCCCATAGCTGGTTCCATTCAAAAAAATGTAATAGTAGATATACGCAAGGAATAGCCCGAACGTCAGAAACGTGGATAATCTCCAGTGCCATTCTCTTTTCTTGAACTGATCAAACTTTCTTTTCTTTGAGACAAGAAGCTGCAGGGTTTTCTTTGTAGCTTCATCTGTATGCTTATCCAACCTTTGAATTTCAGGCTCCATTCGTACCACCTCATACCTGGTCTATTAATAAACCTTATGCATATAAGAGAGCTTGTATGATGCCAAAAACCACAAAAAAAGCACAAGGACTCATGCGTAGTCCCTGCACTTTTCTTCATCCGTTTTTTTTAATTGGAATGGTAAGCTTCTGCCCCGCATTCACCTGCTGATTAGTGAGGTTATTATAATCGCTGATAATCTTCTCTCCAGCTCTACTGTTGTAGTATTTCATGGAGATTCTGTACAACGTTTCCCCGCTAGCGACCACATGCTCCACATATTCCACATTTTCTTCAATCTTTTCTTCATCTATCACTTCTTCGGTTTCTTCCGGCTCAGCAGCTACTGGAGGAGGTTCCGGTTTTGTTTCTGCAGGAGTGGTTTTGCCACTGCCTGTTTGAGCATTCGTGTTGATGGTTTCGACAGAGGCAGCTTCCTCCTTGGTCTCCTCCTCATCCACTACCGTATTCTCTTCTTCTTCATTCCTGTCGAACTCTATCATTTCTTTCGAATTTGTTTTGGAAGGAATGTTGATCTGATCATAGGATTCTACACTACCGCTAATAGGAAATAATGATTTGAGTACATTTTCATCTTTATTATTAAAATGAAGAGCCAAAATGGTGATTGGTATCAATAAAAAAGCGATGCCGAGCAAGCGGACAATAGGGAAATTAATTTTCCATTTCGTTCTATTACGTTTCTCGGCATGTATTTCGCTCCTGGAAGGAAGCTTTTCAGCCGCTGCTTTTTCAACCTCATCTCGTAAGGAATCCGCCTGATCTTGTCTATTCATCTCGTTTTTCATACTCCTCACTAACCTCCCCGTTGTCGATTTTCTTTATATACTCGCTTCTTATTTTCAGTGCCAGCAGCACATCTATGATGAAATGAGCCCAAATTGTCACAAGAAGATTTCCAGTCCATTCATACAAATAGCCCAATAGAAAGCTTAATAGGATGACCGATATCAGTAATAACCACTTATGAAGATAGCGGATATGCATGATGGCAAATATGATGCTTGCAATCCAGATCCCGAAATGAGTCTGAATCACGCCCCTGAAGAGCAGCTCCTCTACTGATGAAATAAGAAGAGCCAAACCTACTATGTGTATAACACTTCTTTTTTGGAACATTTTTTCATTGATGCCACCATCGTCCATCAGGTGCCTTGGGACATATTTCATCAAGATAAGATCAATCAACACTACTGCAATCCCCACAAATGATCCAATGATGAAAATCTCTTGAATATCCCATTCCAATAGGAGCAGAAATTCGTTCCATCCTTCAAAGAGAAAAAAAGCAAGGACAACTGCAACGAGGAAAAATAGGAGCTGTGATACGTATAAGTGATTCAGCAGTTCCTTGTCACTCATTCTCTTAACCATTTCCGCCTGTTTATTTTTCATATTCAATCTTCCTGTACTAATATTTTTGCTAATAGTTGCTTCCAAGAAGAAGCATCACCAGTTATGCTTTTCCGCTTCTCTTCCCTTATTGAATAATCTTCCAGTTCAAGTCCGCAATGATCGCAGCAGTTTATTATCGGAGGACCCGCCTCTTCGCCAAAATAGGTGAGGATCCCTCGCCTCCTGCACCCTGATCCAAATGTCCAACTGTCAAAGCTACGAAGCTTTTCCTGTTTAGCAGATGTCCGGAGTTGAATCTGCTTTTGCAAAAAAGCCGCACACAATTCCAGATTTATTTCCGTGAGAGGTCCATTATTCCCGATAAAACTTGTCAGGTGGTAGGTTAAATACCTCCAATGGGTCTCGGTAGCTTGGAATCTTACTTCCAGGTCTGTCATCATTTCGTCCGTTAGTGACTCGATGACCCTCCATTTATTCACCAGCTCTGTCAAAACAGCTGACACAAAGGCATCATCTGGGAGCTCATGTTCGATTAAGAGCTGAGGCAGCATAAGATCCTCGGCACTTTTCAATAGAACTGCGATACTTTTTCCACCATCACGTCCAGCTCTCCCTATTTCCTGGACATAGGATTCCAGCTGAGTCGGCTGATGATAATGAATGACAAATCGCACATCAGCTTTGTTGATACCCATTCCGAATGCACTTGTACAGCATATAACATCCAGCTGTCCAAGGAGAAACTGCTGTTGGATAAGAATCCGCTGTTCCTGCGCGAGCCCTGCATGATAGAAAGCAATCCGGTCCACGCCTTGCTCTTCCAAATAATGACTGATCTGTTCCGCTTTTGTCCTACTTGAAAAGTATACAATCCCCGGAGATCGGAAATGCTTGACGATCTCCAGGAGGCGTTCCCTTTTTTCATGGTTGTTCTGGAAATGCTCCACTTGATAGGCAATGTTCGGCCGATCTATCGAATTGATATGCTCCATTGATGACTCTAAATGAAGGTACTTCTTTATATCCTTTATCACACTATCTGTCGCAGTAGCCGTTAATGCCAGACATGGAGGTTTTCCAAGTTTGTCCCTCACCTCACCAAGCTTCAGATAATCCGTCCTGAAATCATGTCCCCATTGTGAAACGCAATGTGCCTCATCCACTACAAACAGACCGACCGTTAGCCCCTGAAGCTTTCTTAGCCAGCGTCTGACCTGCAGCATTTCGGGTGAAATGAAGATAAATTTAAACCGAGAGAGATCTGCGTGCAATAGCTTTTCTTTTTCATGAAAGCTTAAGAAAGAATTGATGGCGATAACGTTCTTTTCACCCTTCGACTTCATCTGTTGAACTTGATCTTCCATTAGGGAAAGAAGTGGAGAAACAATTACTACATGTCCTTCAAGCAAATAACCGGAAAGCTGATAGCATAGAGATTTCCCTCCCCCTGTAGGCATGAGTGCGACAACATCCTTTTTCTTAAGGACATCTTCGACAATCTCCCTTTGACCAGGTTTAAAATCAGTGAAACCGAGCTTTTTCAGTAGATGGCTTATACTATCCATGCGCATCACCCATCTTTGTCAGGACTAGTCTTATTTGAAAATAGCTGATATCCGCCAACCCCAGATACTCCTTTATCCTTTTCATCTGATTGGTTTTCAACGAATAGGCAGCTTGTTGGATAATCTGTGCCCTTTCTTTTGTCACATATGGTGAAATGGAAAAGGAATCAAGATGAAGCGCCAGTTCTACAATGTGATCCTCGATTGTACTTTGCTTGAGATTTCTTGCAGCTGCGATTTCTTCCAATTTATAGCCCCTTTCCAATAAATAAAAGGTCTTTTGTGTAGTAGCAGTCAAATTGGGCCGATGAATCATATCCAAGCATAGTTTGCTTAATACTGGATAATGGTCAACATTCCTTTCTATGTTCTGCAGCATATAATGGAGTGCAGCCTGAAACTCCAGTCTCACCCAATTTTCATCAATCCCAAGCTTTTTGGATATCTGAAGGAGGGTGAGTCCACTGTGTAGGTGACCGGAAAGCTTGGAGACGAGTATGTATGCTTGCTGGTCTGCGACACTTTTTAAAATATCAAAAGTCTCTTTATAGATTAATTCGCATAACTCTTTTTTGGCAATCCCATCCTGTAATAAGATTTTTTTCACAAAATGTTGAACTGTCTCTTCATATTGAACCGGAATGAAATCCGTTCTGCCCATTTGGAGATTTGACAATGTCTGGATCAGCAAGCTATATCTTTTCCAAAACACATCTGCCTTTCCTTTGTATTCCCAGCCATTTAGATAATCAGGGAACGGAAAGTTTTCCGCCTCTTTTTCCAGGACAGTGCTTCCTTTTTCCGTTAGATAGTAAAAGTCATCTTGAAAAGAGATTAATTGCTTCTGCTCGAAGCGGGCAATGGTCGAATCAAGCTCAGCACGGGAAAGGTCCGGCAAAAGACCGAACAGGAAATCGAGAGAATAAAGATTGCCATCCTGAATTGTTTGGGATGACTTCTTCCCTTTTAGCAAATGATAAATGGCAGAGGAAGTTCGTTCCCCGCGAAAAGCACGAATACAAAATAAGCAGAGATATTCGAATGATTTCAACAAAATTCAACACCTTTTTTCATCTATCTCCATTTTATCAAAATTTTGCAGAATTGTGGCATGTTTATGTCGACAAATGGTCGGGTAAATGATGAATAGAATGGCAGAACCCTTATGTGATAAGCATTCTCATTGACTTTTCTATTGAAAAGTTAGGAAAACAGTTTTACAATATAAAGTATGAGGAATTCGTTTCCATCTAATTTTTGGAAATGTTAATCTTATTGTATAGTTACAAATTGGGAGGTTTATTTTATGGCAAAATATACGATTGTTGACAAAGAAACTTGCATCGCTTGTGGCGCATGTGGCGCAGCAGCACCTGACATCTATGATTACGACGATGAAGGCATTGCTTTCGTTACACTTGATGACAACCAAGGTATCGTTGAAATTCCTGATGTGTTGGAAGACGATATGATGGACGCGTTCGAAGGCTGTCCTACAGATTCTATCAAAGTGGCAGACGAGCCATTCGATGGAGACGCTCTAAAATTTGAATAGTACACACAAAGAGCCGCATTCCCATTAAGGAGTGCGGCTCTTTTTATTTTTAAATGTTTTTAGTGAACCACTGGCGCTCGAGCCAGAACGAAAGCTTTTTGTAAAGTAATAGGAACAGGAATGTCACTATTAGTCCCTTGATTATATTAAACGGCAAGATGCCATATACGATTGATTTTATGACGACAGCCGAAGATCCCATTGGAACATTCAAAAAATAAGTGAATGCCGGTAAAAATACAAAATAGTTCAATACGCTCATCATCACAGCCATGGAAGCTGTACCAGCCACTAACCCTATACCAAGACCTTTGGTTGTACGGATTTTTTTGAAGAAAAAGTAGGTCGGAAGGATAAATAATACCCCAGCTGTAAAGTTTGCCATCTGTCCGACAGGAACACCTGTCATACTTCCTTGTACCATGTAGTGAAGCAGATTCTTGATTGCTTCCACCGTTATCCCTGCCACAGGTCCAAATAGAATGGCCGCAAGCAGTGCAGGTACATCGCTGAAATCTACGGATAAATATGGTGGTAATAAAGGCAATGGAAAGCTTAACCACATTAAAAGATATGAGATTCCACTCAACATCCCCACTGTTACCATTTTCTTGATACTTACTCTTTGATTCATTCGACTCTCTCCTTTTTGTTGGAGATCCACCTCGTACGAAAAGAGAAATTCAAAAGAAATTATTTGTGTATTGTAATTCACGACACGAAAAAACCCGTTGCCATTGCGGCATACGGGAGTGTGTGAAGGCATAGACAAATAAGCGTTAAAAACACTCGTTTTTTAACGTTCTTTGAACCTCCATCTTCTCCCATCCAGACTGTAACTGTCGGCTTTGGAATTGAACCAAATCCTGCCTATTAGAAAAGCGGAAGCGGCTTTTTGCTGCTTTACTTTTCCAATATCAAACGGCTCGCGGGCTTAGAGAAGAATATCTCATCACCGCCGATCGGGAATTTCACCCTGCCCCGAAGATAGATCATGTTATTTTATTTACAAAGTTATTATACTCGCAAAATAGTAAAAAGGGAAGAAATTGAATTGAAATTCATTTAGATCGCATTCCAAAAAACTTGTAGCGCTTACATAGGTTCGACCTGTGTGAAAGTTATTGACAGCCTTCCTTTAAGATGTTAAGTTATCAGAAATTTTATAATATTTTGGAGGGATAACATGTTTCATGTATATGTTGCAGATTCAATTAGCGCTGATGGTCTTGCTCCTTTGTTGGAGGCTGAAAATGTCCGGGTGTACAGAAAAGATCAGAACACCACTTTTTCCTATGATAAAATAGATGCCTTACTCGTTCGAAGTGCCACCATGGTAGATGAAGAGCTGTTAAATCAATTGCCAAACCTGAAGGTCATCGCACGAGCTGGTGTCGGAGTTGATAATATCGATGTGGCAGCAGCGACTAAAAAGGGAGTTGTGGTGATCAATGCACCAGATGGAAACACCATCTCCACTGCTGAGCATACTTTTGCCATGATTTCTTCGCTTGTACGCCATATCCCTCAGGCAAATATGAATGTCAAGAATGCCCATTGGGATCGTAAAAAGTTCGTAGGGACGGAGCTATTCGGAAAAACGCTCGGGATTGTAGGATTTGGGCGAATCGGGAGTGAGATTGCAAAGCGCGCCAAGGCATTTCAGATGAAAGTGGCAGTCTACGATCCATTCCTGACGGAAAGTCGTGCCGAGAAACTTGATGTTGCCTCTCTTTCCCTGGAGGAAGTGATGAGATGCGCAGATATCATTACGGTACATACTCCGCTTACCAAGGAAACCAGGGGCCTCATAAATTCCGGAAATATGTCGATCCTCAAAACAGGGGTATTTTTAGTCAACTGTGCGAGAGGAGGAATCATTGATGAGGATGCCCTGCTCGAAAACTTGAATTCAGGTCATGTAGCCGGCGCTGCCCTAGACGTATTTGAAGTCGAGCCGCCAACCAAATCGGAGTTGATTCAGCATCAGAGTGTCATTGCCACTCCTCACTTGGGAGCATCAACCAAAGAGGCTCAATATAATGTCGCCTTTCAGGTATCCAAGGATGTTCTAGCCTTCTTGAACGGGCAGTCTGTAACAACAAGCATTAACCTTCCTACCATTCCAAAAGAGATCTTGAATAAAATAAGGCCATTTTTCCAGTTGGGTAAAAAGGTCGGCTCCATTCTGTCTCAGGTATCCAACAGTCCAGTTGAGGAAATTACAGCAACCTATGCAGGAAAAATCACCGAATGGGAAACCTCCATTATCACGAAAAGTGTCATTGCCGGTTTTCTGCAAAACAGAGTGGATCAAACTGTAAATGAGGTAAATGCCGCATCCATTGCGAAGGACCGCGGAATAAATTACGGAGAAAATCATCGCAACGAAAGCGATGGTTATTCCAATCTAATGGAAGTTCGTGCAAAAGGGAATCTGGTGGATCTGACCGTCCGCGCCACTTACATCGAAGGATACGGGGCCAGAATTGTCCATATGAACGGATTTGATATCGATTATGCCCCAAGCGGCCACCTACTCTACGTGCAGCATCATGACCGCCCTGGTGTAATCGGACAGCTCGGAAATATTTTTGGCAAGCATGAAACCAACATTGCAACGATGCATGTAGGTCGTATGCTACAAGGCGGAAAAGCGATCATGATGCTTTCAGTCGATAAGCCCTTAGAAAAGGATCTGCTGGATGAAATCCTTCTCATACCGGATATCTCCTCCGCCTTGACCTTGGAACTTACGTAAGTTAACCCAGCTTCACTTCTTTTCGCTCACCTTTGTCAAATATCATGATGGTCTGGTAGCCTACCTCTTTGGCAAGGGCTACCGCCTGGTCATAATCACACCCTACATGCTCAGGTATATGGGCATCAGATGAGAGCACAATCGGCACTCCTTTTTGATGGCACATCTGTAGTAATCGTTTATCGGGATACAGTTCGCCAACAGGCTTTCTGAGTCCTGCGGTACTGATCTCTACACATGTCTTCGAATTTGCGAGTGCTTTTGTTGCTCTTTCATATTGGGCAAGCAGAAATTCTTCATCCTGTGGAACATATTTAAATATTTTCACAAGATCGAGGTGGCCGATGATATCAAACAGGTTCGACTCGGCAAGTGTAATAACTTGGTCAAAGTACTTTTCATACACCTCATATGTATCCCTTCTATCCCATTCTTTTCGGAACTCTGCCAGATCAATCCCGAAGTCCCCCACCCAATGAATCGAACCAATCACATAATCGAAAGGATAAGATTCGATAAACTTCTTCATCTCCTTATGCTTTCCGGGAGTGTAATCCATTTCAATACTGAATTTTACATGATGATCCTTATTCCAAGCCTCTTTAAACAACCCGTAATAATCTTCCATATCGTAATAACGACGCTCTTCCACCCATGGGTTGCTCAGAATATCCTTTGTTTGGTAAAAATGATACGCATGCTCAGAAATCCCCAATTCTTCAATTCCATTCAGCTTTGCCACTTCAATGAATTTCTCCAGGTAGTCCAGTGTCAATGTTCCTCGTTCCAAATGATTGTGATAATCGGTAAGCAATGGTCGTCCCTCCAATCAGTTTCAACCATTATACTATGGAAATGGGACAGGTTGGTGAAATTTATCAGAAAATTATTGTCGCTCTTCTGGAGGGACTTCTAGTGATGTCTAATTGTACCTCCTTGCATCACCCATTCTACAAAAAGAGATGCAGCCCATTTTGCGGCTGCCTACAAAAAAGCATAATTAAAATTACTGAGCGGTATACCCGCCGTCCATTGCGACCTCCTGCCCGGTCACATAGTTTGCATTGGAAATACATAATCTACCTTTTACATTTATCTGTTTATATATGTAGGATGTTGCTTGAAAAATAGAAAAAAGCGTGCAGTCTGCACGCTTTTCATCTTTATTGAGGCATTGTTATCGGGTTTGGGGAATAAGGAACATTGACCGGTTCATTTAATGGAACATTCCCTACCAGACCTTCTTGAGTGGTCTTGAAAATAACCTGAGTGAAACCGAATTCCTTAGCCGTCATCAAGATGGATTCCAAAGCAAATATATTCTCTATCGTATTTTCCATCACACTCTTGTCTGATAGGACAACTATCGCTGAATCATCTTTTACCTGAACACTTTCAATCGTAATACTCATTGGGATGGAAGGGTCGACACCGCTTTGTTCCTCGAAAATATCCGCACCCTCTCTCATCGAATCCAGTGCCTGGTTTATATCCTTGAAAACTACTTGTGTTGGGACAAGAAAGGCATTTCCCTGTCTATTGATAAATTTATGGTAGCCCTTTTTGGACATTTTCACCGTTTCGACAGGACCAGTTTGACTACTGTTCCCATATTCTACGTTCTTATTTTTCCCATCTCTTGTAAATTGATATTGTAAATACTTATATCTGAAAGTCTCAGCAATCTCATTATTAAACTGAAAATCCTGGGATGATGATAGATCATAATACAAATTTTTCATTTCTACAGATGGCATTTCATTGCCATCACCATCTTGAGCTATTGTAACCACTGCCCCCCTATTCAGAAGAGGCTCTTCCACCCCCATTGCAATGTAATCCAGTTCATTTTTGATACTTTCCAGGTTTTCCTCATATGATCCGCCTTCTGCCAATGGCACTTCTACGGAAACCGGAAATGTGAATGGCCCTATATTGGACTGTGGTTCGGTAGCTGTAACTCCAATTGTAACAACCATCATCTCTTTAGCTTTCTCATTTGTCACCACAAAAGTCGGTTGATCAGCTGAAAGTGCAGTGAAATCATTATTATCAGACTCTTTAGCACCATCCAAGGCAATTTCTGATTCTTCCAAGGATCTCTGTGCATCCTCATCTACGCTTTGTATTCCAACGCTTTCCTCTTTAGCAGAATCTGCGGAATCATCACGTTCGGAGCTTTCCATGATGCCTGCACCGTCTGAATTCCGGGCTGCTTGATCCATGGAAGAATTGGAACCACTCAAGTTCTGCAGGAATAATGGTGAGATAATGGCAAAAATCAATACTGCAGCGGCTAGGGCAAGCGCAGGTATCACGTTGAAGGAGCGTGGTTTTTTATTGAGTCCATCATATACTTCACGATATATTTGTTTTGGGTCACGGTCATCTTTCATTTTAGGCATCTGCCGTAAAAGCTTTTCGAGTTGTTCTTCCTCCATACGCTGTTTATGACGCATTACTGTTCCCCCCTTTCTCTTGGAGTTCCTCCATATGAGCCTTCAGGACCTTTAAAGCTCTATGTTGAGTTGTTTTCACCTTACTTTCCGTCCACCCCAATATTTGGGCAGTTTCTTGGATTGATAAGGCTTGTATGTACCGCAGGACGAGGACAAGACGGTGATCCATCTTACATTTATCCAGACACCGGTACATTTGTTGAACCTGTTCATTTTGTAAAGCTATCTCTTCAGGCAGTGGTGCATGATCTTTTACCTGTTGTGTGCTCCAGTCAAAAGTTTCAAGTAGTTTACTTTTCCAACCCTTCTGCTTACGGAAAGAATCTATTGCAACATGTTTGGCGATAGAAAAAAGCCAGGTCTTCTCGCTGCTCTTTCCTTCAAACCGATCGTAAGAACGCAAAACCTTTATATAAACTTCTTGAACGAGGTCCTCGGCTTGCTCTTTATTTTTTACCATATAAAATAAAAACTGAAAGACATCATGGTGATATTTTTCATAGAGCTCTTGAAAAACCGTATTCATCCTTTCCCTCCGTTCATTAGATTAGTCGTATACTATATTAAAAAAGTTACATTACAAATATATGACAAAAGTTACAGTTTGGCTATATTCTTTTAGGAATTTTCAGGAAAATATTCATAGGTATTTTTGAAGGTAATCTTTTTATATAAAACAGGAAAATCAGTATATATTGTTTCATTATAATGGAGGGTCATTCAACTTTGTAGGGGTCTTTGAGCACCTTTTTTGTTTTGTTGTGTGGAATCCTGGGACAGGCAATTCAGAAGAGGCTAAAGTTTATCAATATTCGAAAAGGATGGTTCGCCTTACATCCAAAAAAGAGAAGCCCTTTTCAAGGCTTCCCTTCTGTTCATTGAAGCATATACGCCGCCCTTTCCTTCAGCAGCCTGGATAATACAGGGAATAATACAATAAAAAATACCACATTCCCGATCGCATGGTTCACATCGAATGGAATTCCTGCCAAATAGTAGGGCCAAAACAGCTTACCTACCACCAAACGTTCAAGTGACATCACAAAACCGTACAAAAGTCCGCACATGCCTGCATAGATCGCCAAAATGACGACAGGTGTCTTATGGAACCATTTGCCGATCATTCCGCTCATCAACCCGATAATCGACCATGCTATGATCTGGGTGATCGTCCATGTGCCGCTTCCGAGTACCATATTGGTGGCAATCGTACTGCCGCAAGCGAGAATCAATCCTGTCACCGGCCCCATCCAAAAGGAACAGATGATGATGATTGCTGTTACAGGCTGAACATTAGGAATGGAGGCGAATGCAATTCGCCCCACTACGCATAAAGCGATGAGCACCCCTAATAAAGCAAGCTTTTTAGTAGGCATAAAACTATTCCCACTTTGCATAGTCGAAGTGTACAACATCATCTGCCTTGAGCACGTATTCTTTTGCACCAACCATGATTTCTTCCTCATTCACCTTATATGTCCAGAAATAGGAGTTAGCTGTATCCGACTCTACCCCATCAATACCAACTATAAATTCCTTGGTATCGTCCAGGGTCAATTCGAAGTTACGTTCCATCACTTCCATCAATGATTCGCCTTCTTCAAATTCCAGAGTTTTTTCGTTGATTACTTCTTCTCCATCCTTTGTCAGCTTGATGGTCGTTTCGAGCTGTTCCTGCTGCTTCTCCTCTATCGGCGCTTCTGTTGAGGAGTTGGAGTTCGTATTATTTTCCCCTGATGCACATCCTGTCAATGCCAATGTAAATGCTGCTAGTAGTGTCAGTAAGAATTTCTTCATGGTTCATTTCCCCTTATGTATGTAGTAGGTATAACTGCAAAATGGTCTTTTCATCCCTCCAGCTGGAATAATAAGTCCCCTCTTGTTGTTAACTTTTCTCCGAAGCAACAAAAAAACCTCATCCTGTTTGAAGGATGAGGTGTAAACGGCATATGAAAAAAATAATAGAAAACGCCGTCTCTCTCACTCAACCCCCGAAGCATTGAAACTAAGTTTAGACAATTGGCAGGTCTACTGACTCATGCTTCACCCTACTTTGAGCCTTCCCATATGGCAGCCTGATCTCTCAAGCCGGAACATACAGTGGTTATCTCATTTCGTCCACATTTACAGTTGCGGGGACAGTTTTGGTCTTTCACCAAATTCCCTTTTAAGCCACCGAGGTGACACCAACATCTTCAAAACTATTCAGTTAACTAGCTTTCATATTACACAATATGCCCCTTGCTGACAAGAAAATGTTTCATAGTAAACAAGATTTTTCGCTAATGTTAAACATATTAACTCATTGTTCGTGGAATAAACAGGGAAAATGTCGTTCCTTCATTCCATTTTGAATGAACGGAGATCTGGCCATGATGCGCTTCGACAATATTCTTTACAATGGCAAGGCCGAGTCCCGTCCCTGCTCGTCCCCTTGTGCGCGCTTTGTCCGCTTTATAGAACCGTTCAAACACAAATGGCAGATCCTCTTCAGGAATACCGTGTCCGGAGTCCTTTACATCCATTTTCAGGCCTAGATCAGACAAATTGACTAGAATCGTAATTCCCCCCCCATTTTCCGTATGCCGGATCGCATTGTCAACCAGATTGGTCAAAACCTGTTCCATTCGATCTACATCAAATGCGATCTTTCCCTGTCCTGTCATCTCGTAACTTAGACTGATGTTCTTTTCTTTTGACAGCACCTGAAATTTGCGAATTATTTTTTCCACAAATACTGCAACATTTGCTTCTTCATAGTTCAGCAATATATGCCCCGCTTCCATTCTCGCAAGGTCGAGAAGATCATTAACCAGTCTCCCCATGCGCAGGGACTCATCATAGATGACAGACGCAAGCTCTTTTTTCTCCTCATCCGTTCCGGCAATATCATCGACGATTGCTTCACTGTATCCTTGCAGCATGGAAATCGGTGTACGCAGTTCATGTGATACATTCGCTATAAAGTCCTTGCGGAGCTTATCTAGCCTGCGTTCTTCCGTCATATCCCTGATAACGGCAACCGCCCCACGTATATGCGTCTGGCTGTATAGCGGGCTCATCACAATCACCCAGGTGCGCCCTTGGTAGGTGAGCTCAATTGCTTGTTCCTTTTCAATGGAAACCGCCCGCTGGAACATATCCCTCACCTCTGATGGAAGGTCTTCCCCATTGTCACTGCCTTCCTGGTAGAACCAGGCTTGCAAAAAGCGTTCAGCTGGAGGATTCGAGACAAGTATGGTTCCGTCACGGTTCAAGGTGATAACACCATCCGCCATCGAGCTTAATATGTTCGCCAAATGCTCTTTTTCCTGATTCAATGCATTTATATTGAATTTCAACTGGCGTCCCATCTGATTGAATGCCATCGCAAGCTCCCCAATTTCATCGTGAGTGAGCATCGGAAGCTTTGTATCAAACTTGCCTCGTGCAATTTCAAACGCAGCCTCCCTCATTTTCCGGAGAGGTGCTGTAATTCTCGTAGATAGGAAGAATGCAAAAATCGTTGTTAGGAAAATGGCAAATCCGGCTGCGAGTAAAATGAGCTGGGTTGTCTGTTTTGTTGTTTCCTTGATGGCAAGCAAGGATTGATAGATGAAGACAGCTCCATCCTGTGTTTCATCCAGGTGTAGCGGAACCCCCACGATCATGATTTCCCCATACATTTCATCATCTATGCTAGTATCGGATAAATAGGTTTTTTTCGTAACAATCGGCTGATCCTCGAACACAAGGGAGAGTTGTGGATCATCGAGGAAAAAGGAAGCCGGAAGATGACTGAGCGTTTCGTTTGGGGAATGGCTAAAGTCTTTCTCATCCGAGAACACTACCACCCTTGTCGCCTCATCCACCAGCTCCCATGCGATACTCATCGCCTGTTCACTATCTGCATGCTGTTCAAGAATGAGCGATATTTTTTTTGCATCCTTTGTCAGGTCCTTTTCAGCTTCACTGACATGATAGTTTTCGAAAAACTCCAGCAACAGGATTGTAAGTACAAAAAGCACAAAGGATACTAAAAGTAAAATGGTTAGCCATAGCTTACCAACTACACTTTTCCAAATCATGAGTCACTGCCGACCTCAAACTTGTACCCTACGCCCCATACGGTCACAATCATTTTGGAAGCTGGCTCTGATACTTTATTCAACTTTTCGCGAAGTCTTTTCACATGTGTATCGACGGTTCGCAAGTCACCAAAGAATTCATATTGCCATACTTCTTTCAGCAGCTGCTCACGGTCAAAAACTTTGTCCGGAGATTTTGCAAGAAAATAGAGTAGCTCATACTCTTTGGGTGTCAGGTTCACTTCCTTGCCATCGGATGTAACTCTGTGCGCATCATTGTCGATGGTCAGATGAGGGAATACGATGACATCCTTTGTTGTTGTTTCCGTAGTCAGGAAGGTTGTGGTCGAAGATCGTCTCAGCAACGCCTTTACCCTAAGCACCACTTCCCTCGGACTGAATGGTTTCACTATGTAGTCATCAGTTCCAACTTCAAAGCCCTGGACACGGTTGGTCTCTTCCCCTTTGGCTGTCAGCATGATGATCGGAGTCGCTTTCTTTTCACGGATTTCCTTGCATACCTCCATGCCGTCCATGCCTGGCATCATGATATCAAGGAGAATGACATCGTATTCATTTTCCAGTGCAAGTTCCAATGCGGTGTGACCATTGTCCGCTTCCTCTATTAAATAATTCTCTCTTTCCAGATACATTCTCAACAGCCTTCTGATTCGATCTTCATCGTCCACAACAAGAATTTTTACGTCTTTTTCCATGAATTTTCCCCTCCTGGTTTTGTTTCAATTTCCAAGAAAAGCCCTCACATTGCTGTGAAGGCTTCATATTCTGCGTTACATAGCATACGAATGCAAACCTGCGATAATTAAATTGACACCAATCAGATTAAAAAGAATAATCGCAAAGCCGACCAATGTAAGCCATGCTGATTTTTCCCCTTCCCATCCTTTGGAAAGGCGAAGGTGCAAGTAGGCTGCATAGAATAGCCAGGTTATGAGTGCCCATACTTCCTTTGGATCCCATGCCCAATATCTAGTCCAGGCAATCTGTGCCCAAATCGCTGCAAAAATCAGTCCGCCAAGTGTGAATACCGGGAATCCGATAGTTACCGCACGATAGCTGATTTCATCCACAAGCTCCAGGTTCACTTTTTTAACGGCAGGCTTCAATGCCTGTCCGATTGGTTTTCTAAGGATCAGTCGTAAAAGTCCATACAAGAGCAAACCTGCAAAAAGAGACCATATAACCGTATTCAATTTTAATGTGTTTACATAAGCCGGCATATTCACCAAGGCATCCATTCTTCCGTCTGTCAGGAGTTCTCCTTCATTTGGCCCCACTAATGCCGGCAGATGATATTCGACATTCGCATCGGCACCTTTTTTGTCAATATAGGAGAATTCCGCCTGGTACCCTGATGCACCAAAGCCGATGGAGAGGAAAATAAAGCCAAGGAAACAGATTAAGGAATAGAGCGTCAGCTCCAGCCAAAATGTCTTTTTTCCCTTTTTCGTATAATCTACCACTTTTACAAGATAAATCAAACCTGCCGCAAAGCTGACTGACAGGATCGCCACTCCAAGCGCTACAGTCGAAACATGGATCGCAAGCCAATGGCTCTGCAACGCCGGAATCAATGGCGCGATGTCTCTTGGAAACATACTTGCATAGGCAATCAACAACAATGCGATTGGCAGGGTGAAGACGCCTAGCGTACTAGTTTTATAGATGAAATAGATGACGATGAATGCCAGCACGAGCATCATGCCAAAGAAAGTTGTAAACTCAAACAGGTTGCTGACAGGTGCATGACCACCTGCAATCCATCGCGTGATAAAATAGCCTAATTGTGCAAGGAAACCCAAAATAGTAATAGAAATTCCTATTTTGGCTGCTTTGCTACTCTTTTTAGCACGAATTGCACCACCAAAAAAGGCGGTACCTATTAGATATAGGATAAATGCGGTATATAGTAAATTACCACTAAGCTGTGCCATTGTTGAACCTCCTATTCCTCCGCTTTCTCTTTCTTGCTCTCTTGCTCTTGTTCCACTTGATCAACCGGTATGCTAATCGATGTTTCTTGCAATGCTTTATTGATGTCGCCCTTTAGTCCAAACCAGTTTTTATTCGTATGTCCTGCCACCCAGATTTCATTTCCTCGTGTCTGGACCCAGACACGGCGATGGTTCCAATACATGCCCTGGATCACTCCAAGCATGAAGATTGCCCCACCAAGCCCCAGTATCCAAAGGGTGTGGTCTTTCCGAACGGTCAATCCTGAAACATTTCGTGTCTCTACACCGGCAAAGCTCATCTTATTTATATTGGTTCCGTTCGGTTCAATGTTCTGACGTATGGCAACCAGGCTGATTTCCCCTTCCGGAGTTTCAGGCGTTATCATACGGAAAACAAAGGCAGGATTGTCCGGCACCCTTGTCTTTGTTTTAGGCTCTCCGTCTTTTAGGATAAAATCAGGAAAATAACTTACGAGTTCGACTGAATTGCCGTTCCCTAAATCATACTTCTTTTCCGGTTCATTCAGGTCCACTTTGATTGTACCATAGACTTCCTGTGTTTCTTTATTTTCCACATTGAAGCTCATGGCGCTGAATTCGTTCAATTTATAGTCCACTTGATAGAATGCATAGGAATCATGCTTTAATGGCTGATTCACTTTTACAGCATGCTCTTTCACTTTTTCAAGTTCCGGCTCTGCGCCAACCACGATTTCGCCTTTTCGTTCATAAAGAACGGCATTTGTTTGGAAATTGCTCGCAATGGCACCTTCTCCAGCTCTGGAAATGGCAGACTCAAATACTTCATCCGAGGATTTGCTGTCATAAGTTTCAAAAACAAAGCCTTCACTTTTCATATAGTATTGCCCATCTGTACCTGGTATAAGCTTTGTTTCCCCTTCACGGACCCACAGTACTTCATCTACATACATGCCCGGGAAAAAACGGAGCATAGCCCCAATCAGGAAGATGATAAGTCCGATATGATTCACATAAGGCCCCCAGCGGGAAAAACGATTTTTCTCAGCCAATAGATTGCCATTTTCTTCACGTATTTTATAATTTCTATTTTTAAGGCCATCTTTTACTTTTTCAAGTTCCGTTGCCGCGTTTTCAACAGTCGTTTGTCCAAATACACGTTGCCGCTTAAGAAAACTCTCATGTCTGGTAACCTTTTGGGTTTTCAACGCTTTGTATAATGGAACAAAACGATCAAGGCTTGCAATCACCAATGAAATTCCAAGTGCTGCAATCAGAAGCAAATACCACCATGAACCATAAAGATCGTGAAAACCAAGGGTATAATACATTTTCCCTGCAAAACCATGTTCCTGTTCATAATAGACATCTGCAGGAATGTTTTGCGGTATGTATCCTACTTGCGGGAAAATCGTACCAAAAGCAGAGGAAACCAATAAAAGGACGATTATCCAGATTCCCACTTTAACAGAAGAAAAGAAATTCCATACCTTATCTATGATGGTCTTGTTATACGTTTGAGAACGTCTGGCACTGCCTTCATACTTCATATCCAGCAGTTTTTCCTGGCCCGTTTCATTCTCTGTCGGCTTTCCGCAAGCTTCACAAAGAATCGTGCCTTCCGGATTCAGATGTCCGCACTCACATTTAATATCCTTCATACGTAAAACTCCCTATTGTTTCGGTTTAATCATTTCCATGTATTCCTTTATTTTCGCTTCGGTCAATTGCCCTGAATCCTTTTTTACAATTACGCCATTCTCATCAATCAGAATCGTAGTTGGCAAAGGTACGACTCCATATGCCTGTCTCACCTGATCTTTGCGATCCATCGGAATAGGAAAAGTCAGTTGATGTTTGTTTTTAAACCGTTCCACAGCAACATTTGTTTCCTGGATGTTAACAGCAAGTATTTCCACACCCTGATCTTTAAAGACGTGATATTGATTCTCCATATATGGCATTTCCCGTTCACAAGGCTCACACCATGTTCCCCAGAAGTTCAGGAATACACCCTTGCCCTTTAAATCAGATAACCTTACCTCGTTGCCTTCCAAGTCCATCAAGACAAAGTCCGGGGCCTTATCTCCCACACCAACCAATTCTTTAGATGTAAAAAAATTCGCGTATAACGTATACCCTATTGCAGATAACAGGAGAAGCAGAATCGCTGTACGCATCACTAAACGTTTCTTTTTACTCATTCCTCATTACTCTCCTATACCATAAGTCGTATCGTATCATCCTTGCTATTATAACATTCACTACTTTTACCACTGATAGTAGAATATGAATCTTATGTGAACACAACAAAACATAAAAAAACGGAAGCGGTTCTTTCCCCACCTCCGCTTTCATCGTGCTTTTATTTGCCTGGCTTGGTTGCCATTACTCGAAGCTGCTTTACTTCATGCGGCGTCAGTTCCCTTGCTTCGCCCGACTTTAAGCCTTGCAGTGTCAGGAAGCCATAGCGTTCACGTTTCAGTTTCATCACTGGATGGCCAATTGCTTCGAACATGCGGCGCACTTGGCGATTGCGGCCTTCGTGAATCGTCACTTCAAAGATTGCCGTTTCCTTTGTTCTTTCCATCGAAATGAATTTGATTTTTGCTGGAGCCGTTTTTCCGTCTTCAAGCTTAATGCCCCGCTCCAGGCTCCGAATCGCTTCCCTCGATGGTATCCCTTTCACTTTTGCAATATAAACCTTATCCACTTGGGATTTCGGGTGTGCCAGACTGTTGGCGAATTCTCCGTCGTTGGTCATGATGATCAATCCGGATGTATCATAATCCAACCGGCCGACAGGATAGATCCGCTCCTCGATTAGCGGGAAAAAATCAGTTACTACTTTTCTCCCTTTATCATCGCTGACACTGGAGATGACACCTCTTGGTTTGTATAACACAAAATAAACCGGCTCTTCCCTTTCAACAGGAATGCCTTCCACTTCTATTTTATCATTTGGGGAAACCTTTACCCCAAGCTCTTTGATAACCTTGTCATTTACTCTGACTTTACCTTCTTGAATCAACTGTTCTGCTTTTCTTCTCGATGCAATCCCTGCATGCGCAATCACTTTCTGTAACCGTTCCATTTCTTTCACCTCATTCAACATCTTACATGACTTTCATAAGAAAAGCCAAGATTTCCATACTAATATGATTCCCATCGTTCACAAACTCTAATTATACCCTTAGTAATTTTAAAAAGGATAGTAAAATAATATCCCTTTAATAATTTGGTACTATCCCATACTACTAATGGCTTAAAGAAATTACCCCGTATCCCATATTCCTTCAGTCGTCTTTAATTGATATAGTATTCTTAACAGGAAAAGTTTTCAATTTCCGTACAGAGGAGAATGTTGATGAATAATGTACAAATCAAACAGGTGCTTGAAACGTTGGGAACCTATCTGGATACGGAAATCACGTATACCATTTGTACGAATCCGGATCAACCGCTTTCCATTACCTATCTTAGTAATAATCGCTGCTATCAGATTGCCAGAGATAAACAAGGCATTGTCGAGCACTTTTCAGATATAGAAACCGCTTCTACTGCAATAAAAAGTGCTTTGTCACAAGCTTACTAAACAAAAAAACACAAGGGGCACCTTGTGTTTTTAGATTCCAAAGAAAAAAGTGACAACGAGAATCGATACTACGATCCCGACTACATCGGCAAGGAGGCCCACCTTCAGGGCATCTCCCATTTTTTTGATCCCTACTGCGCCGAAATAGACAGTGAGTACATAGAGCGTCGTGTCTGTACTTCCCTGCAGAACGGAAGCAAGGCGCCCCATAAAGGAGTCCGGACCGTACGTTGCAATCATATCCGTCGTCATCCCAAGTGCAGCAGTACCCGAAATGGGACGAATGATCGCAAGAGGGACTATTTCAGCCGGTACACCGATGGCACTCATCGCCGGCCTCAAAAAGTCCACCAAAAAGTCCAGCGCACCCGAAGCGCGAAAAATGGAAATGGCGACCAGCATCCCAACGAGAAAGGGGATGATCGAAATGGCTATTTTGATCCCTTCCTTTCCTCCTTCAACAAATGTTTCATAGGTCGGCACCTTTTTGAAGGTTGCATAAAGGAGAATGAACCCGATCAGAAAAGGGATTAACCAAAGAGATATTAAGGATATGAGCTGCATCTCTACCTCCTCCTAGCCATTCTGCGATAATAGAAAAAACGGTCTATCATGATGGCTGCAATTGTGGAGCACGCCGTCGCGACCAAGGTCGGTCCCACGATTTCAGTCGGTGAAGCGGAATCATAATTCATCCGAATCGCGATAACCGTAGTGGGAATGAGCGTGATGCTTGCAGTATTAATGGCAAGAAAGGTAACCATGGACCTGCTTGCCTCTATTTTCCCTCCGTTCAGCTCCCTCAGCTGTTCCATTGCTTTTATTCCCATTGGAGTTGCCGCATTTCCAAGTCCAAACATATTCGCAATCATATTTGACAGCATATATCCCATGGCAGGGTGTTCCGGCGGGACCTCGGGGAAAATCCTCCTGACCAACGGCCTGAATAATACTGCGAGCTTTTCGAGAAGCCCCGCCTCCTGGGCAATCCGCATCAAGCCCAGCCAAAAAACAAGGATGCTGATAAACCCGATGCATATGGTGACCGCTTCTTTTGCCCCAAGAAAGATTGCTTCATTCACTTTATCCATTGTTCCATTGATCATCGCAAAAAGAATGCCAATGATCGTCATGGCTACCCAAATGATATTGATCATGGCAGATTACCACCAAAAATAAAAAAGATATTCTTGAAGATCGACCAGAACCCGCCTGAGCCTTCTTTTTCCTTTTCAAAATATATTGGTGTCTCGATCACAGCCTCATTGTTCAGGATTAGCGTATAGCTGCCGACTACATCAGGTACTTTATTGGAACGCTCCCAGTCATCTCTCGGCTTGACAAGCTCGATATTGATCCGGACATTTTCCCGTTCTTTTTTTGTCATTGGATACTTGATATCACGCGAAAGGAATACTTTACCCTTATAAAATGAATTGTCAATGTCCTCAAGCTTTCCTTCATTGGCTATGTTGTATAGCTTGTAGTCGACAAAGGCTCGATTGAACATATAGATATGATCCTGCCAATCATCCGGCCCATTCAAGGTGACAACAATTGCATCCAGTCCATCCTTGGAAGCGGTAGTGATGAGCGTACGCTTTGCACGTTTGGTAAAACCTGTTTTCCCACCGGTTGCATAGGAATACATACCCGTCACCAGTCGATGCTTATTTGTCCAGCTTCGATCCCAGGACTCTCCAGGTGCAGCTGGAGCACGATATACCTTTGTTCCAGTCACTTCCCTGAACTTTTCATTTTCCATTGCATAGCGGGTAAGCTGGGCCATATCATAGGCAGTCGAGTAGTGATTCTCATGATCGTCCAGGCCATGGGGATTTGCAAACTCTGTATTGCTCATTCCCAGTTCCGCCGCTTTCTCATTCATCAGGAAAACAAACCCTTCGAGGCTGCCCCCTACATGCTCGGCAATGGCAACGGCCGTGTCATTCCCTGAACGCAGCATCAATCCATACACAAGATGCTCGAGCTTGATTTTCTCACCGGGCTTCAAGTAGACCGACGACCCCTCTGCATGGGTTGCCCGTTCGCTGACAGTCACGATTTCACCCATTTTTCCGGATTCGATGGCGAGTATGGCCGTCATTACTTTCGTGATACTGGCGATGCGCTGTTTATCATGGGCATTTTTTTCGAAAATCACTCTGCCACTCTCTTGTTCTATCAAAATTGCATTCCTCGCACTTACGCCAACCTGCTCGGCCACCGCCTTTTGAGGAATGCCTATACTAAACATCAGCACCACAATAGAAGCGATGATGAACACAATTCTAGCTCGTACCATCCAATCCCCATCCCTTGTCTATGTTTGTACAAGTTTATGCACAAGCTGTCCCAATATGATTTTTTCGCTAAAAAAAGGCAATCATAAGTTAATGCGAAACAGGAAAGGGAGCCTACATATAGAAGGCTCCCTTTCCAATCAATAAGACTGCCACTTCAATTTTGACGCTTCCTGATACCGCTTCTCCACATCTCGCCAGTTCACGATATTCCACCACTTGTCTATATAGTCCCTGCGGTTGTTCTTATACTGCAGGTAATAGGCATGCTCCCACACATCCAAACCAAGGAGCGGGATGGTATCCCATTGAGTGAACAGCTGCTGCTTTTCTGTTTGGAGAATCTCCAGTCGATGGGCTCGCGGGGACCAGACGAGCAAGGCCCACCCAACACCCTCCACCTTGTCTGCTGCTTCCGTGAAATGCTTCTTGAATTTGTCATAGCCTCCAAAGTCCTGGTTTATCTGTTCCAGGAGTCTCCCCTTAGGCTGTCCTCCGCCATTCGGAGCCATATTACCCCAAAACATTGTATGCAAATAATGTCCGGATCCATGGAAGGCTGCTTCCCGCTCCCAATGCTTTATTAGATCAAAATTCCCCGTTGCGCGGGTCTCCTGCATTTTCAGCTCTGCTTTATTGAGACCATCCACATAGCTTTTATGATGCTTCAGGTGGTGCAGTTCCATGATATCCCTTGATATATAGGGTTCAAGTGCGTTATAGCGGTAAGGTAGAGGAGGAAGCTTATGTCCTCCGATTGGGACACGGCCACTGTTTTGTCTGGACGGTTGCTGCATATCCAAAAGCTGATGTAAATCATCGAGCTTCTGCTTGACATAAAGTACTTCCGATTCCTGAACCACTTCCTTTTCCTGGGCGTTTTGTATAGAGGAAAGAAGATTTCTCACTTCCGACTGCCACTCCGATCGTACTTGCCCATTCTCCGTAAGTATCTCCAAGCACCAATGTTCCGTGTCCTGTAAGTATTTTCTGAAAACCTGCTGATTCTGGCTGATCATCCTAGAGGTCCTCCCTTTTTGAAGTCATCGTGATATCCTATGCTTTCTGGGAGAAAAAAAGAAAGTTGTCCGATTGCTCTTCAAAAAGAAAACACCCAGCCCAACGAGGGACAGGGTGAACGGTTAATTGCTTTGCATCATTTTTGTGCGGTAGTCTGTTTCGTAATATTCCAGTTCCTCACGGATTGTTTGAAAATCGCTTTCCAAGTGGCGGATGACGGCCTTCAATTGTGTAGGAGGCGCTTCATGGAACTGAATCGAGTTTTTGCCAGTATAAGCGGAACGGCTGTCCTCATACCAAGCATCATTCTTTGGAGCAAAGAACTCCTCGATGCACTGGTGGTAGATGTTATATAGCACCTTCTCGGCGGCAGATTTACGGAACGGCTCACTTTTTAAAATAACCTGACAGGCATTGTGCCCTTCATCACAGAAAACTGCTAGTCTGCGCGTATTAGCCAATAGGAGGCTAACATATTCCCTGCTTCCGTCACTTTCTTCCATCAGTGAAGATAAGGTTGCTTCATTCAGGAAATCGTTTAGTTGATGAACAGTATTTCCTAAAAAACTCTCTACTTGTTCTGTTTGAGCTTTTACAATCGTATTTGCCATGTGTAATGGACCCTCCATATTTAAGGTTTTATAGAAAATGCCGCAGCTTTTGTGTTAATACGACTTACAAACTATATTTATGACCAGCTTGTTCTTTTATGAGGATGGCTGAGCTAAAAAGTTCAGTGGGGACGAAAGGGTATATTCCCCTTTGGTGTGAAGCCCTTCAAATATCTCTTTCAGCTTTGGGATATTAACACCTTCAAAATAGGAGGCGAAATCTTCCCGGGTATTTATGTAGATTCGTTTCCGATGTCGAAAACTTGGATTTTTGATCAGGAGGGTAAGTGCCACCAGATCTTTAAATAGGATTTCCTTGTCGCCTACTTTAAAAACAGGATCTCCATCCACCCCAATATTCAAAAACTCAGGAAATGTTTCATCAAAATATCGGATATATAATACATGAAATGTTCTTTCCTCGCCATCTTCGGAAAATGTCACTTCCGAACGGTTAAAGAAATCCTCTGACGTATTAGATTGAGCTTTTTCCAATTCATAGCCTCTGATTTCAGTTATTCTCATAGTTAAGATGCCACTCCTTAAAAGTTCCAAATCTAGTATGTATAACTATTTTACCATACAACACTAACAAATCGTTTTAATTTTCAAACGTTTCTTGAAACTTTTCGAAGAACAGATCTGCCTCTTCATCCGGATCGTCGGTTGCGACGGTAAGTGGCGGAAGCTCCTTGATGTTCTTCAGTCCGAAGTAGTCGAGAAACTCCTTGGTGGTTCCATAAAGGATGGCGCGTCCTGTGCCTTCCGCACGGCCCACTTCCTTTACAAGCGCTTTGGCGGCAAGCGTCTGGAGTGGCCGTTCACTTTTAACCCCGCGAATGCTCTCCACTTCCGTTCTGGTGATTGGCTGCTTGTACGCTACAATCGCCAGTGTTTCCAATGCTGCCTGTGACAACGACTGGGATGTCGGCGATTCCACCAGCTTCTTCAGATAGACGGAGTGTTCTTTTTTCGTAGTCAGCTGAAAGGTACCTGCAAGCTCTATGATGGCTATTCCCCTATCTGGAGAATGATAATCCTCCCTAAGTGCAGAAATGGCATCCAGAGCCTCACTTTCTTCTATTTCCAACACAGTGGAAAGCTGCTTCAGGGTCAGACCATCATCCCCTGCTGCGAATAGCAGACTTTCCACAATCGACTTCCAATTAATAATATCCAACTTCCTCATTTCCTCCTTCTTGATAGGAAACATAAATATCTGCAAAGTTATTTTCCTGCTCAAGCATTATGGTGTTCTTTTTCAACAGCTCCAAGATGGCCAGAAAGGTCACCACAATATACTCTTTGCTCGATTCGGGGAATAGTTCAAAGAAATGCTTTCTCCCTTTAAATTGGCGCAGATCCTTTATCAGCTCTGCCATTCTCTTTTCAATCGGGATCTCCTGCCTGGCAATTCTAGTCTGCAAAGGCTTTTGAAGCTTCTTGCGACGCATAAGCTTTTGAAGCGCACCAAGCATATCGTATAAAGATACATCGAGCTTCACTTCATCAGGTGCCACATTTTTCATCAGCTCAGTCAGGTCACTCGGCGCTTTGGTAAATAGGTGGCTCCGCTCTTCTTCCAGCTCCTTCAGATCGTCAGCCGCCTCTTTATACTTCCGGTATTCGATCAGACGGTTCATCAGCTCCTCACGAGGGTCCTCCTCGTATTCTGCGAAGTCATCATCTTCCTCAAGCAATTCCTCCTCGTGTTTCGGGAGCAGCATCTTGCTCTTTATCTCCAGCAATGTGGCTGCCATTACGAGGTATTCACTTGCAATATCCAATTGTAATTCCTTCATCGTATGTATATAAAATAAATATTGCTCAGTAATTTGAGCAACGGGAATATCATATATATCTATTTCCAAGCGGTTTATCAGGTGAAGCAGCAAGTCCAAAGGACCTTCAAACGCTTCAACTTTCACATTATATTCCTGCACGGGTATTCATCCACCTAACTTCAATCAAAACAATTTAACAGGTTCGAATTTTTCCGAACTCTATCATAGTATAAAGTATTCCAGCAACATTTTATAGTATTATAAGGATTATGATAAAATATTATTATCCTTTTTTAAAGGGGAAAAGCTTTGTATCCACAAGCCTATATTGATTATTTGCATTATTTTCATTGCGAAAGGGACTATTTCGAATGCCATGAGGTGCTTGAGGAGCATTGGAAGGAAAAAGAGGCTAATGAACGCGAGCTCTACTGGGTTGGACTGATCCAGATTGCGGTAGGACTTTATCACTATCGACGCGGAAATTTCAATGGGGCAAAACGGATGCTGACAAACGCAATCTCTATCATACGTACGCATACCAATGAAATCGAAAGCTTGGCATTAGATAGCAAAAGTCTGATAGAGTTATTGGAAAACCAGCTGGCAGGGATAGAAAGGCAGGACTCCTATATGAGTATCGACCTGCCACTTACTGATGAAACACTCTTGACCTCCTGCAAGACCAGAGCCCGTAATGAGAATCTGATCTGGGGCGCACCAAGCGATCTTCAAAACAAATCCCTTGTGCATCGGCACTCCACCCGTAACCGGGATGATGTGATACAGGAACGACTAGCACAATTAATGAAACGGCAACAAAAAAAGGAAGGCTGACCTCTGACACAGGCCGCCTTCCTTTTTTATAGAGTACTTACTGTTAAATGCTAGCAAGCATAAGAGAAAATCACTGCTCAAAATCACATTTCTCGATAAATGCAGTTGTATACTCTGTTGTCATTACAGATTTACCAGGATACATTTCTTTTAAAGCTTTTACCATTTCTTTTCCGCACCCTTGTCCGCGGTGAGAGGGACTTACACTTATATGCTGGATTGTATAACTGTCTTCATCCATGACAATACCGATGATTCCAATGATATCCTCTACCTTCCAGAGGAATAGCTGCCAGTTATCATTTTCTTCGTAATCCTTCATCGTCTGCTGAAGTTTTTTAAGCTCTTTTTCCGTTGGCATAAATGACATAAGACCCATGGCGATTTTTTCAAAGCTCTTTTTATAACGAATTAACATACATTACCCCTCATTATCGAAAAAACTTTCTTACTAATAGTAATAGTATAGGCAACCAGTTTGCAATGGTGCCATTCCAGTAAGGATATCTCACTCTTAAATATACATTCTATCCAATCGCCGCAGGATTGTATACCTTTTTAAAATAAATCTTAAAATTCACGTAATAGGTTTGCCATCTCGATTGCTGCCGCTGCCGCTTCCCAGCCTTTGTTACCAGCCTTTGTTCCTGCACGCTCAATCGCCTGTTCAATCGTTTCCGTTGTCAGCACGCCAAAAATAACAGGTATCCCTGATTGCATGGAAGCTTGGGAGACCCCTTTAGCCGCTTCATTACACACGTAATCAAAATGTGGAGTGGATCCCGGATGACGGTACCCAATGTAATTACCGCATCATATTTTCCGGAGTCGGCCATGCGTTTTGCCACCAAAGGAATTTCAAACGCTCCAGGCACCCATGCTACATCGACACTTCCTTCTTCCACGCCATGTCTTTTCAAGGCATCCTGTGCGCCACCCAATAGCTTGCTTGTAATAAACTCATTGAATCTTCCTACAACGATTCCAACCTTCAGTCCTGTACCTACCAAATTGCCTTCATATATATTTCCCATTTTTAATACCTCCAGTAAAAAGTTTATAATTATTAAAAAGCTGTTTTCACATTCATTGTTGCTATTTTGATAAAATGTACATATTAAATGTAGCCCGTTGATTTCCGCTCCGGACACTTGCTTTCCGCGGGGACGGATGGGAGCCTCCTCGGCTTCGCCTGTGGGGTCTCCCATGCCCTCTGCTCTCCCGCAGGAGTCAAGTGTCCTCCGCTACAATCAACTCAGTTTTTTAACATTATTTGCTCCGCTGAAATGAAAGATGAGACAAAGTCCAATTTTTCAAACTTTAGAAGGCAAATATTATACTATGAAGTCACCCCTGTTGGTGGTAGTGCAAGGTGTGAGACTCCTGCGGGAGCAGCGTGTCAAGGGAGACCCCGCAGGCGCAAAGCGCCGAGGAGGCTCCCGAGGCCGCCCGCGGAAAGCGAACGCCTGGAACGGAGACCAACAGGGTGTTTATTGTTGATACCTTATCTTTAGCCTAGCCCTATGATTAAAGCAACAATTTCTACGAAAAGAGCCTTTAAAAATGAAGCATATGCCCCAGTTTGCTATGTTTTGTTTTGAGATAGTTTTCGTTTGCTTCTTTTGTCGGCATCTGAAGTGCAATGCGATCGACCACTTCCAGGTCGTATCCCTTCAGACCGGCAATTTTTCGAGGATTATTCGTTAACAGATTCATTTTGGAAATACCCAGATCACGGAGAATCTGTGCCCCGATTCCATAGTCTCTGAGGTCGGCACCAAACCCAAGCTTTTCATTGGCTTCCACAGTGTCGAAGCCTTGCTCCTGAAGCTTATAGGCTCTCATTTTATTTAGCAAGCCGATCCCGCGGCCTTCTTGCCTCATATAGAGCAGTACACCGTTTCCTGCCTTCTCGATCTGAGCTAATGCCGCATGAAGCTGCGGACCGCAGTCACAACGGTTTGAGCCGAATACATCTCCTGTCAGGCACTCAGAATGGACCCGGACAAGAGTAGGTTTTTCAGGATCAATATCTCCCTTTACCAGGGCCACATGTTCTTTTCCATCGACAATATTGGAATAGCCGATGGCACGGAAGTCTCCAAATTCAGTCGGAAGCTTTATTTCCACTTCTCGCTGAACGAGCTTGTCCTTTCGGTTACGGTATTGAATCAAGTCCTTGATCGTTATCATTTTTAAATCAAACTTGTCCGCAATCTCCCTAAGTTGTGGCACCCTTGCCATGGAGCCATCCTCATTCATGATTTCACAAATGACGCCGGCAGGGTAGGAACCGCTCATCCCTGCGAGATCCACAGCCGCTTCTGTATGACCGGCGCGACGCAGTACTCCGCCCTTCTTCGCCACCAACGGAAAGATATGTCCAGGTCGCTTGAAGTCACCAGCTTTAGCAGCAGGAGAAAGTAGTTCAATGATGGTAGCTGAACGTTCATAGGCTGAGATACCTGTTGTTGTAGATTTATGATCAATACTGACCGTAAAAGCTGTGCCATGGGAATCAGTGTTGTGATTGACCATTGGCGCGAGGTCAAGCTTTTCAGCCAACTCCTCTACGACCGGGACACAGATCAGACCACGTCCATGGGTCGCCATGAAATTGATGACGGCAGGAGTTGCCTTCTCTGCCAGGGATACAAAATCACCTTCATTCTCACGGTCTTCATCATCACAGACGATGATCACTTTTCCCTCTTGCAAGTCTTTTAGTGCTTCCTCTATTGTATTGAAAATTGTACTCATCCGTCTTCACCCACCTTATTTGTATCCATGCTCTTCCAGAAAAGACGCTGAAATGCTGGAATTCGCTTTCGGTTCTTGCCTATTCAATAGATGATCCATATATTTGGCCAGCATGTCGACTTCAATATTGACCTTATCTCCCTTTCCTTTTTCACCTAGGATCGTCTCCTGCATGGTGTGTGGAATCAAGGAGATTGTGAAGGTGTTTTTTGCAGCCCCAAAAATGGTCAGGCTCGTACCATCCACAGTTACCGACCCTTTTAGCATAAGAAATCTAGCAACGTCTGTTCCAACTGAAATCGTGTAATAGACCGCGTTGGAAACACTTCTCTTCTCTTGAATCACGCCAGTCCCATCCACATGTCCGCTGACAAAGTGGCCGCCAAACCTGCCATTGGCTATCATGGCACGCTCCAGATTCACCTTGGAACCTGCCGCGAGCTCGCTTAATGATGTTGCATGAACCGTTTCAGGCATCACATCCACCGTAAAACGATTAGCAGAAAAAGTAGTCACTGTTAGGCAGACACCATTTACTGCGATACTATCTCCTAGCTTGACGTCCTCCAGCACTCTCTTTGCTATGATTTCCAATACAATGGCTTTATCACCACGGATAATCTGCTTGACTGTACCTATTTCTTCAATAATTCCCGTAAACACTGGATTCCCTCCTCACATGGGCACGGAAACAATCTTGATGTCCTGCCCGATCCTTGTGCACTCTTTTATCGACAGATTCATGCAATCACCCATCGAACTGAATCCCGGACCGCCAATCATAGTAGGCGCCTCTGCACCACCGATCAGTTTAGGTGCGATATAGGTAATCACCTGGTTAATCGCTCCAGATTGGAGAAAGCTGCCATTAACCGTTGCTCCCCCTTCTACAAACAGGGAAGTGATGCCACGATCACCGAGTAAAGTCAGGAGATTATGTATCTCCATCTCTTTCGTTGGCAGTTTCATTACCGTCACTTGTTGATTGGTAAGGGCTTCGATTTTCTTCTCATCGGCTTCAGCACCTGTAATAATCCAGGTTGATGCCAGCTTGTCATTGATGACATGTGCATCGATTGGCGTCCTTAAATGCGTATCAAGTATGATCCTGACCGGATTCTTCCCACCATTCGGGAGTCTGGTCGTCAAACTGGGATTATCAGCAATCACTGTTCCCACACCAACAAGGATTGCATCATGCTGGTGCCGGTAGCGATGAACATCCTGGCGCGCCTCATTACCGGTGATCCACTTGCTGTCTTTTGTGAAAGTTGCAGTTTTCCCGTCAAGACTGGATGCTGTTTTTAATGTGACATAGGGCTTTTTCGTTTTTATGTAATGAAAAAATACATCATTTAATGCGAGTGCCTTTGATTCACAAATCCCCACATCCACTATAATACCGGCACTTTTGAGCTTTTTGATTCCTGCACCAGCAACTAGTGGATTCGGGTCCACTGAAGCTATGACCACTCTTTTTACCTGAGATTGAATCAAAAGGTCTGAGCAAGGCGGCGTTTTGCCATGATGGCTGCATGGCTCCAGAGTCACATATACCGTGGACCCGTTAGCCTTATCGCCGGCCATCCTGATTGCATGCACTTCTGCATGTGCTTCTCCCGCCTTTAAATGGGCACCAAACCCGACAATCTCCCCATCTTTCACTACAACCGACCCTACCACTGGATTTGGAGAGGTCTGCCCTGTCGCTTTTTTTGCAAGATCAATAGCAACATTCATATAATACCGATCGTCCATATTCCTCTCCCCGCCTTCTAAAATACAAAAAACCCCTAAGTCATTAGCCTTAGAGGTGTGGAAGATTAAAATTGCGTATAGGAAAATAAACAGTGTCACATATGTGATTTTTCACTGTTTTCGCAAACTTAATCCTTCTCCCATCCAGACTTTCACTGTCGGCCCTGGAGTTTCACCAGATCCACCGCTAATTGATAAACAATTAACGGGTCACGGACTAAGAAGCACCAGGCTTCATCACCGCCGGTAGGGAATTTCACCCACCCCCGAAGGACATCAATTATGTAATTGTGTACAAGATTATATTAGCATATCTTTCTCATAAGTAAAATTTTATGTTTTGAAGTGATGTCTGTTAGACGATAAAAAACCAATAAATGATTCCCCAGATGAGAGACATCCCCAAAAGAACTGCAGCTAAAATCCAGTTAGATTTGTTCATCCAACTTCCCACCTTTATGAGAGATAAAAAAAGGGAGCATCGCTGCTCCCTTTTTATGATTTCAATTATTCAGCGTCGAATACTTCCACTTTTTCCATTGTGTCGCCGTTTTTCATTCCTCTTGCAGTTTCAAGACCGGAAGTCACTTTACCGAACACTGTGTGCACTCCATTCAAATGTGGCTGCGGTTCGTGAACGATGAAGAATTGGCTAGAACCAGTGTCTTTCCCCGCATGAGCCATGGAAAGGCTGCCTGCTTCGTGCTTATGTGGGTTACCGGCAGTTTCACACTTGATCGTTGTGCCGCTTCCGCCTGCACCAGTCCCGGTAGGATCTCCACCTTGGCTTACGAAGCCAGGGATGACCCTGTGAAAAGTAACACCATTATAGAATCCTTCGTTTGCCAGTTTTTCAAAGTTAGCAACTGTGTTAGGCGCTTCATTTGGGTATAATTCGAATTCGATTTTCTCGCCGTTTTGCATAAGTATGTATCCTTGTTTTTTCATTGAGAACATCTCCTTTAAAGTTGTATCAATCAGTCTATATCATACAGCATTCTTTTGGTAAAGGAAAGTGAGATGCTGCGTTTGATGGGATAATATTGGTGAAAGTGGTGAAAGCTTTGATTTTTGTGATTTATGGTATTCCCCTCCAGAACGCAAAAAAAGACCACCCCAGAACAAATCCAGAGTGATCCTTTTCCCTTATTTCAGTATCTTCGACTTAGTCTGCAATGGCAGATCCAATCTTACGAGGTCCTCAAAGGATTCCCGCTTGATGACAAGCTGTGCTTCTCCGTCCTCGACAAACACAACTGCAGGTCTTGTAATACGGTTATAGTTGTTCGCCATGGAATAGCCATATGCACCTGTACAGAATACCGCCAAGTAGTCTTCATGGTTCGCTTTTGGCAATGGAAGATCCCAGATCAGCATATCCCCTGACTCACAGCATTTCCCTGCGATTGAGACGGTCTCTTCTGGAATATCATTCACTCGATTTGCAAGTACCGCTTCATATTTTGCTTGGTAGAGCGCTGGTCGAATATTGTCGCTCATCCCTCCGTCAATCGCCAAATACTGACGAATGTTTGGAATTTCCTTTTTGGAACCGACAGAATAGATGGTTGTTCCTGCATCTCCAACTAATGAGCGGCCTGGCTCAATCCAAATTTCAGGCATTGGCATTTCCAATTCCCTTACATGGGATTGAACGTCGCCGATGATTTCTTCCACATACCGGGAAACCGGAATCGGATCGTCCTCTTCCGTATAGCGGATACCAAATCCGCCTCCTAGGTTCACCACGCGCGCTTCAAACCCGCTTTCCTCTTTCCAGTCTTTCAGCGTATCAAATAATTTCTCTGCAGCCATTTTGAAGCCTGTTGTTTCGAAGATCTGTGACCCTATGTGGCAGTGGATTCCCAATAGGTCTAGATGTGTCGCTTTTTGCCCAAGCTCCATCGCTTCTTTTGCCTGGCCGCTCTGCAAATCAAAACCGAATTTGGAATCTTCCTGACCTGTCAAAATATAATCATGTGTATGCGCCTCGATACCAGGTGTTACCCTTAAAAGGATTGGCATGGCGTAATCATTCTTTTTACAAATCTCCTGCAAAAGCTCAAGCTCAAGGAAGTTATCAACCACTACGCAGCCGATCTTTTTCTGAACAGCCATTTCAAGCTCTTCATAGCTTTTGTTATTGCCGTGGAAATGGATGCGTTCCACCGGAAATTCAGCAACAAGTGCTGTAAAAAGCTCCCCACCTGATACTACGTCAAGGGAAAGACCCTCTTCCTTTGCCAGCTGGAACATTGCGATGGATGAGAAGGCTTTACTGGCATAAGCCACCTGCGCCTTCACTCCCATGTTTTTAAAAGTGGTTTGAAAGCCTCTTGCTCTTTCTCTTATTAGAGCAACATCATACACATATAAGGGAGTGCCATACTGATGCGCAAGCTCAATCGTATCCACCCCTCCTATTTCCAGATGACCTTTATCATTTACCTGACTCGTTCCGTGAAAGTACATATTCCGTTTCTCCTCTAGCAATAGTCTATTATGTAGCAGATGTTGTACCATACCTTATTCCGTTGTAGTCCAAACAGTAAGGGATACTTGCCCTACATATTAAAAAAAACAGCTAAACAGAACTCTTTAGCTGTTTTTTATATCCTTTATCTCTTTATTTAAATAAACTCTACCACATCTATTTACCCCTATCAAGCGAATATTCTTACTACTCCATTATTCAGGCTGCCTGAAGCGGTTTTTCGGATGAACGATACTTGGTCTGACTTTCGCTCCAGGTGTAGCTCTTCTTATTAGGATCATCATTAGCGCTTTTGGGCTGAATGGTATGAACGGCCATAGATAAGGCGTATTCAATGAGCGTGTTCCAGCTAAAAATAAGACGAACAACGTGACACCGATTATCAATCCTGGTGCATGGAAGAGTGCGACAAGCGCAAGAAAAATCAAACGAACTATTTTGTTGGCCACACTTAGCTCATAGCTAGGTGTTGTGAAGGAGCCGATTGCAGCTACAGCTACATAAAGAATTACTTCTGGAACAAACAAACCGACGTCGATGGCTATTTGCCCGATCAGAACTGCCGCTATCAACCCCATTGCAGTTGATAGAGAAGTGGGAGTATGGATGGCCGCAAGCCGAAGGAACTCAATTCCTATATCTGCAAGAAAAATCTGAATGACTATTGGTATGTTCGATTGTTCATTTGGCCCGACGAAGTTGATTGCTTCCGGCAGCATATCCGGCTCCAAAATCATTAAAAACCAGAGCGGCAATAAGAATAGAGAAGCAAAGATTCCTAAAAAACGCACCCAACGGACAAATGTCCCTACAGCGGGGGACTGGCGATATTCCTCCACATGCTGTACATGGTGGAAGAAGGTTGTAGGTGTAATGATCACACTTGGAGAGGTATCCACCATAATGATTACATGCCCCTCGAGAAGATGGGTGGCAGCAACGTCGGGCCGTTCTGTGAACCGCACAAGGGGATATGGGTTATATCCTTGTTTTATCAGGAATTCCTCTACGGTTTTATCCGCCATCGTCAGTCCATCAATATTGATGCTTTTCACTTCTTTTCGAACAACATCCACTAGGTCCGGATCAGCCACATCTTTTATGTAGGAAAGGCAGATATCAGTTTTGGACCGCTCTCCAATCTGGAATATTTCGTTTCGAAGACGCTCATCACGGATTCTTCGACGGGTTAAGGCAGTATTGACGATGATGTTTTCCACATAGCCATCACGTGCTCCGCGCACCACTTTTTCGGTATCCGGCTCTTCCGGATTCCTACCCGGATAGGAACGCGTGTCAACGACAAACCCGCTATCTTCCCCTTCAAGAAGTACGACGATTAATCCACTAAGAACCTGATCCACCACTTCGTCGAGATATTCAATGTTTTCAACCTGCTGATGAACAAGGCGGTTATGGACAATTTCCTTTACTTTGCTTGATCTTCTTTCCACATCATTGAGGTGCACCAATTCCTCCAGCAATTCAATGATATAGCTTGTATCACATAATCCGTTGACATAGTAGATGTTCAGTTCTTTACCCAGAACTGTAATTTTCCTTACGCCCAGATCAAAGCTTTCATTCAGTCCGACTTTATCTTTAAAGAATTTCTCATTCGTCGTCAGTTTCGGTGAAATCGGAATTTTTTCCATTCCATTGTGAGACATCATACCCATTCCTCTCTAAAATGATTTCGACTGCTTTTCTGGTAATGGGGGCGCCGTTTTTCACATCATCTTTACGTGCCATTTTTCCAATATCGCCAATTCCTACGATGATCGGAACGTTGATTGTATCCAGGCAATAAACGGTATCTCCGTTTATTCTTCCGATATCCATCTCCTGGATTCCACTTTTATCGACACCATACGAGGATACTTGCAAATCACGATCTACGGTGACATTCACCTTCGTCCATTCTGATTGATGTGTTTTGGATGCAACCGCAATGATCCCTAATACGTCCACTTGCGGGTGGGTGGCAACATGCTTCAAGGCAATCTCCCTGCTCCTTCGCCCAAATAACCACTGTCATCAAACATCACAAAGACAGGCTCCGATTTCGCTTTTAAAATCAATTGAACAATTTCTTCCCCGCTTAATAGGGTCGGATTGCCAAATGAACTTGAAATACATCGGCCTCCATAATGCTTGGCAACATATTGAATGGTTTTTTTCGCATACACATCCCCATCCGTGACTAGAATGACCCGTTTTTTTATCATGATGAACTATCCCTTCGGCTTGAAGATTAATGCCACAAGAAATGCAAAAAGAATGGCAGCAGAGATTCCCGCTGATGTTAATTCAAATATTCCCATACCTATCCCAACCAATCCGTGTTTATCTGCTTGATGCATCGCTCCATGCAGCAAGGAGTGACCAAAGCTTGTGATAGGGACGGTGGCACCGGCTCCCGCAAAATCAATGAACTTATCATATAGTCCAAATCCATCAAGGACTGCACCGATGACCACAAAGCTGCTCATTACGTGGGCCGGAGTCAGCTTGGCAAAATCAAGTAAAAGTTGCCCAACTACACATATGAGTCCACCTACAACAAAGGCAATGAAGTATTCCATCAGCTCTTCACCCTTTCCAATACAACGCCATGTGCAATGGTCGGAATTGATTCCTTCTGCTGAATCATAGTCGGACTCAGCAGGGCTCCTGTCGCAACAACTAGTATTTTGTTATATGTTCCATTTTTCAATTCATTTAATAGATGGCCATAAGTGACTACTGCACAACAGCCACAGCCGCTTCCACCAGCAAATACCTCTTGATCTGGCCTGAAAATCATCAGTCCGCAATCCGTATGAATGGTTGAAATGTCAAAGCCCTCTTCCTTTAACATTTCTTTTAGAATGGGACTTCCTACACCGGAAAGGTCACCTGTTACAATCAAATCGTATTCATCAGGCTGAATCTGCAGGTCCTGCAAGTGTGCCTGGATGGTATCCGCTGCAGCAGGAGCCATCGCTGATCCCATGTCAAAAGGGTCCGTAACCCCAAGATCCATTACCCTTCCAATTGTTGCAGCAGTTATTTTCACTTGACTTGGTTCCTTGCTTACAAGTGCAGTTCCTGCTCCTGTTACCGTAAAAGTAGCCGAATCCGGTTTTTGCCCGCCATATTCTGTTGGATACCTAAACTGCCGCTCTGCTGTGGCATTATGACTGCTTGTAGAAGCCAACACCCTTTTGGCAAAGCCTCCATCCACAAGTGCTGATGCCATTGCCAATGTTTCCATCGAGGTTGAGCAGGCACCGAACATACACAGAAAGGGAATCTGATGGTGTCGGGCCACGTAATTCGCTGTGACATTCTGATTCAATAAGTCTCCTGCCAAGAAAAAATCGATATCCTTGTATTCAAGATTCACTTTTTCCAAGCAAGCAAGAATCGATTGCTCCATCAATCTTCGCTCCGCAAGCTCCCAATTGTCCTCTCCGCAATGAAGTTCTTTATGGGTATGGTCAAAATGAACGCCCAAAGGACCGTCCGCCTCTTTCGGACCTACGGCTGTGCCAGTTGCTGTCAGATAGACCGGATTCTGAAAAACCCATGTTTGTTTGCCGACGAATCTCACTTTTCACTCCCCCCTTATCCTGTAAAATTCATATTAAATAGATAGCGTATGAATCCAACTACATATGCAGCTACCACTCCGAACACGATGACGCTCCCTGCAAGTTTGAACATATTCGTTGCGACACCCAGTACCAACCCTTCGCTTCGGTGCTCCAAGGCTGCGCTCGCCATTGAATTGGCAAAGCCCGTGACCGGTACAGCTGAACCTGCTCCGGCAAATTGGCCGATTTTATCGTAGAGGCCAAAGCCGGTCAATAATGCGGAAAAGAGAATAAGGGTTGCGACTGTTGGATTACCTGCTTGCTTTTCCGAAAAATCGAACACATTGATATAGAAGTTCTGTACTGCCTGACCAATCAGGCAGATCAGTCCCCCAACGAGAAATGCTTTGATGCAATTCAACAAATATGGAGGCTTGGGCTGATACTTTTTTATATTCTGCTTATAGTTATCTTTTATCTTTTCACTCATTCCTGCTTCTCCTTTCATAAGTCCACAAAAACCAGCCAATGATAAAGCGACCCGAGTATTTTACCAAATACGATGGCCATTAACAGGATCGCCATCTGCCCATCCACCCCGATCCGTTTTGCAAGGATCGGCAGTACATTGAGCACTTCCGTCAAGGCCGCGGCAAGCAGCCCCACAAATACTCCACAGAAAATTCCGATTGGAACAGCAATAATGGACGGGAGATGAAACGTCACATGATTCAGGCTGATCCAACTGCCGAACAGGGCTCCACCGATGACACCCCATTCATAGCTGAAAACGAATCTGGTCGTTTTGGTCAGCTGCGTCAATCGCGGAATGATACCGAGAACAGCAAGAAATGCCACAAATCCTGAGCCAACCGCCAGACCCCCTGCCAGTCCCAGAAAGACGACAAAGATGATACTAATGGTCATCAGTCTGTTTGGAGCTTTCTTTATTTTCATGCATGATGACATACATATCGAGATCCTGCTGATAGTTAAACATTTCCACTTCAAGCGGGCTCGGTTCCTCGTTAATGCGCTTTCTGAACACGTGGTTAAAGAACAAGATCATCCCAAGCCCCAATCCGATGGAATATGGAATTTGCAGAAGTAGCGGTTTTTCGTCATCCAATCCCGTAATGGTCTTGAAAATTTTCTGGTGGACAATGCGCATACTTACATCTTCATGAAAATTCATGATGGCAAGTGCTGCTCCCAGAAATAGAAGAAGCCACACTGCTGCAAAAAACATCGGCCTGAACCGCTTCGTCTTATAGATTATTTCTACAATCGTCTGGGCTGGTCCTACAGTTTGCACGTCCAGCTCAAGGTCAGCTTTTCGCAATTCCTTCAATACTCGCATAATATCAAGGACCACAATGGACTTATCGCTTCTGTTCACTTGGTGGATGGCAATTCCACTGACCTGCCTCATCACCTCTTCATCCCCGACCAGCTGACCTACATCCCCGATTGTGATGGTCTGGTTTGGACGAGCTTGAATACGATGGCGCATGCGAATATACAAGATTTTATCCATCTCCGAACACATCCTGCCAAAACATTATTGTTTGTATATGTAGTATGGATTAGTGGGAGATTTACCATGCAAAGGAAAAAATAATGGGGAGAATTACCACAAGGAGAGGCAAGTATATGGTTCTTGCTTTACATTTGCGACCGTGGTCTTAAAAAAGCTCTTTGTGACCACGAAAGTTCATGAATAGGGAAATCGTGGTTTCAAAACCTCTCTTTGTGTCCACGATAGTTCGAAAACATGAGAATCGCGGTCTCAAAACCTTTCTTTGTGACCACGATAGTTCGAAAACAAGAGAATCGTGGTTTCAAAGTGTGAAAACAGCCAAAACAAAAAACCGTACGGATAATTTTACTCATCCATACGGTCTTTCATCTGTACCAATATTTTCTTCTCAAGCCTGGAAACCTGCACCTGGGAAATACCAAGCCGCTGGGCGACCTCTGTCTGTGTCTGATCCTTATAATAGCGCAGGTAGACGATCAGCTTTTCCCGCTCATCCAGCTCTTCTATTGCTTCCTTCAAGGCAATCTTATCAAACCATCTATTTTCTGAATGGTCTGCAATCTGATCGAGCAGGGTGATTGGATCCCCATCATTTTCATACACGGTTTCATGGATGGATGACGGTGCTCTTGCTGCCTCTTGCGCCAGTACCACTTCCTCAGCCGTTATCTCGAGGAATTCTGCGATCTCGTTGATCGTAGGTACGCGACCGTAGCGCTTCGATAATTCATCTTTCGCTTTTCTTATTTTATTGGCGACCTCTTTTAGGGAACGGCTTACTTTCACACTCCCGTCGTCGCGTATGAAGCGTTGAATTTCTCCAATAATCATTGGTACCGCATAGGTGGAGAACTTCACGTCGTAAGAAAGGTCAAACTTATCCACTGACTTCAACAATCCGATGCACCCAATTTGAAAAAGGTCATCCGGCTCGTATCCTCTATTCATAAAACGCTGAACCACCGACCAGACAAGCCGCATGTTTTTGGAGACAATCAGATCTCTTGCCTCCTGTTCACCATCTTGGCTTTTCTTGATCAATTCTTTCACTTCATGATCTTTTAAGTAAGTTTGCGTTTCTTTTTTGACCTCCACATCCATAGGCTTAGCTCCTTAATTGCAAAGCGCTTTGCTCTTAGCTAGATATTTGGTCATACGGATTGAGGTGCCTTCATTAGTTGAGTGAATATCTACATTATCCATAAAGTTTTCCATAATGGTAAAACCCATACCAGAACGCTCGAGCTCAGGCTTAGTAGTATATAGCGGCTGTCTAGCTTCCTCCACATCTTCAATTCCCATACCTTTATCTTTGATGGTGATGTGAACGGCACCATCTTCCAGTTCTACTGAAATATATACCGTGGCAGTGGGATCATTGTCATATCCATGAATAATGGCGTTTGTTACAGCTTCTGATACTACCGTCTTGATTTCAGTCAGCTCATCCATTGTCGGATCAAGCTGCATGATGAATGCAGCTACAGTTACCCGCGCAAAAGATTCATTTTGACTGAGTGCAGAAAATTCAAGGTGCATCTGATTTCTCATTATGCCACCCCCAATTTCTGAAGTGCATTTTCTTCGCTTTCTTCAAGGCGAATAATTTTAAACAAGCCAGACATTTCAAACAGTCGCTTTACTGGCGGCGAGATGGAGCAGACCACCATTTCTCCGCCATTGCTCTTTATTTGCTTATATCTGCCTAAAATGACACCCAACCCTGAGCTATCCATGAATGATAACTGCTCCAAATTCAAGATAATATGAGAAATATTGTGCTTCTCGATGATACTTGAAGCTTGTTCACGCAAATTCTCAGCAGTATGGTGATCTAATTCGCCAGCTAATCGTATACAAAGGACATTTTGTTTTACTTCCAAATCAACGGTAAGACTCACTGTACTTTCCTCCTTGTGGAATCATCGTTCAGTGAGTCAATTTCGATTTTTCTATAACAAAATCCTGCTTAAGGACAAAACTAGTGCTATTTCGCTAAAGAGTGTGTAAAACCGTCACAAATCTCATCAGTTAGATTTTGTAAAATGACCCATTGAACGCTTAAACAGCTGCCACCAACTAGCTTCAAGACTATCTGAACCAGCAACCAGGTCACTCTCCGATAAAACCTTATCCCCTTTTTTCAAGACGATGGTCCCGACCTTATCCCCTTTCTTAATAGGAGCCTGAAGCTTCATGTCAACTTTGATTTCCTTGACCACATCATCCACGTTTTCCCCTTTTTTGGTGAGGACGGAGATCGGTTCGCTTGTTACAGCTTCCAGCTCCTTATCGGACCCTTTGCTGACTTTCACTTTGGCTACTTCAACATTGCGTTCGAACATCGGATGCGTCTTATAATGACTGAACGCAAAATCAAGCATGTTTGTAATCTGCGCATTACGTTCCTTTGGAGTTGGTGCTCCGAACACTACAGCAATGACACGCATATTATCTTTCTTAGCAGTTGCAGTTAAGCAATACTTAGCTTCTTGAGTAAAGCCTGTTTTGACCCCATCGACACCGGGGTAAAATCTAACAAGCTTATTCGTATTGACTAGCCAGAATTTCTTTTCCGTATTTTGACGAAGGTAATCTTCGTATTGACCTGTGTATTTGGTAATAGCTTCGTACTTCAACAGTTCTTTCGCCATGACTGCCATATCAGAGGCAGTACTATAATGATTCTTTGCTGGAAGGCCTGTCGGATTCTGAAACAGGGTATTTTCAAGCCCCAGTTCTTTCGCTTTGTTGTTCATCTTTTCAACAAAAGCCTGTTCTGACCCGGCAATTCGCTCAGCCATCGCAACAGAAGCATCGTTTCCGGATGCTATGGCAATACCACGCAGCATTTCATCTGTCGTCATTTCTTCACCAGGCTCCAGGAAAATCTGGGACCCGCCCATGGAGGCAGCATGTTCACTTGTGCGGATCTTTTCATCCCAAGTCAGTTTGCCTTCATCCAACGCTTCCATAATTAGCAGCATCGTCATAATCTTGGTCATACTTGCAGGCGGTAATTTCTCATGTCCGTTTTTCTCATAAAGAACCTGTCCTGTATCACGCTCAATTAATATTGCAGATTTCGCATTTTCAGTAAGTTGAACACTTTTTTCCTCCGCCTGTGCCAATGGGCTGAATGCGGAAAAAGCAAAAGCAATGGCAATTATGGCACTTCCAAACTTTTTCATCCTAATACCTCCATTCTTTTTCCATACTTCACATTTTTTCCATAAAGATACGTTTTATACTAAGATTTGGTAAGGGAGTGGAATTATTTTTGGGGCTCGCGCTTTTATCTGGCGGCATTTTGAAAAGTCTCAGTTTAACACCGCTGTTGATTTCCGCACTAGGCTTCGCTTTCCGCGGGGCGCTTGTGGAGCCTCCTCGGCTTTGCCTGCGGGGTCTCCACTAACCGCTACCTCCCGCAGGACAAGGAAAGCTTCGGAAGCGATTCATCGCACGCAGAAAATGCTCGCATTTTCAAGGAGTCTTCGCCTATTGCTCCAATCAACAGCTAGAGACCTTGAACATCAACGATTCTTTTAGACAACCTTCAAAAAGAGAATATGTAAAAAGAAACAAAATAAATGGATATTTATGTTAATCTATACTTAATGTAAATGTTCGGGTTAAAAGTTAAATGAGGGCGGTAAAATTATTGTGAAGGAAAGCTTCAGATTTCCCATCATATTTTTCGTAATATCAACTGGATGGCAACTAATAGCCAACAGCGAGATTCGTTGGGGACAAAACATAACTATTTGTTTAATCATGTTCTTCATTATTTTGTTTTATAATTGGTCGAAAATACCATATAAGTGGAAATCATAAAAAAAAGCCCCCATTTAAAACGGGAGCTGTCTCAATAAAATTATTCAGAGATTGTATCATACACAAGCGGTGGCACAGTAACGTCACCAGACACCACTTTAATGCTTTCATACAGCTTTTCTTTTACTTTTGCAACGTCTTCCTGGTTGCTGTGGATGGTTGCAAGTGATTCGCCCGCTTCCACCTTGTCACCGATTTTCTTGCGAAGAACGATACCAACAGCCAAGTCGATTTCAGATTCCTTTGTTGCACGGCCAGCCCCTAGTAGCATTGCTGCAGTACCAACGGAATCAGCCACTATTTCAGAAACTACGCCAGCTTCCTTCGCTTCCAATTCAACCACATACTTAGCCTGTGGCATTTTTTCAGGATTGTCAACAACAGAGGAGTCTCCGCCTTGCGCTTCCAGGAATGTTTTCAACGTTTCGATTGCAGCACCGGAACGGATTACTTCTTCAAGCATGCCACGTGCTTCTTCCAATGTCGCAGCCTTCTCTGCTAAAAGTACCATGTAGCTTCCAAGGACCAAGCAAAGCTCTTCAAGATCTTTCGGTCCTTTTCCGCGAAGCGTATCGATCGCTTCTTTGATTTCCAATGCGTTACCGATAGCATAGCCAAGTGGCTGGCTCATGTCAGAGATAACAGCCATTGTTCTGCGACCTACGTTGTTCCCGATGTCAACCATTGCTTTTGCAAGCTTTTTCGCTTCGTCCAAATCCTTCATGAATGCGCCAGCACCAGTTTTTACATCAAGTACGATTGCGTCTGCTCCAGCTGCGATCTTCTTACTCATGATGGAGCTTGCGATCAATGGAATGCTGTTAACTGTAGCTGTTACATCACGAAGTGCGTAAAGCTTTTTGTCGGCAGGAGTCAGGTTTCCGCTCTGGCCGATAACAGCGACTTTGTTCTTGTTCACGTAATCAATGAATTCCTGGTTGTCGATTTCAACGTGGAAACCAGGTACCGCTTCAAGCTTATCGATTGTACCGCCTGTGTGCCCTAGACCGCGTCCAGACATTTTCGCAACAGGTACTCCTACTGCCGCAACAAGTGGAGCCAATACTAAAGTAGTTGTATCGCCAACTCCTCCTGTACTGTGCTTGTCAACCTTGATTCCTTCGATTGCAGAAAGGTCGATCGTGTCACCAGAGTGAACCATAGCCATTGTAAGGTCAGCACGTTCCTGATCGCTCATTCCCTTGAAATAAGTAGCCATTGCAAATGCACTCATTTGATAGTCAGGGATGGAACCGTCCGTGAAGCCTGTTACGACGAATTGGATTTCTTCTGTAGTTAGTTCTTTTCCGTCACGTTTCTTCTCTATAACATCTACCATTCTCATGTCAAAAACACCTCTATTTTAGAATTACATACCTTTGATGATTGTTTTTACGAATTGCAGGAAGTTGGCTTTAACCATCTCCGTTGTTTCCATTACTTCATCATGTGTTAATGGCTGGTCAAGAATTCCTGCTGCCATATTAGAGATGCAAGAGATACCAAGCACTTTCATACCGCTGTGACGAGCAATGATCACTTCCGGCACAGTTGACATTCCAACAGCGTCCCCGCCTAATGTGCGAAGCATTCTAACTTCTGCTGGAGTTTCATAGGAAGGTCCTGTGTTTCCTACGTATACCCCTTCTTGTACCTTTAGACCGATTTGTGTTGCTACATCCTTTGCAAGCTTACGTAATTCCTTGCAATACGGCTCGGACATATCCGGGAAACGGGCTCCAAGTTCATTGTCGTTCGGTCCGATCAACGGGTTTGTGCCCATGTTGTTGATATGGTCCGTCAGAAGCATCAAATCACCAGCTTCAAAGCTTTCATTCACTCCACCTGCAGCGTTTGTTACGATCAACTTTTCAACACCCAAATACTTCATGACACGAACAGGGAATGTCACTTTGTCCATGGAATAGCCTTCATAGAAATGGAAGCGACCTTGCATCGCGATTACCATTTTTCCTTCAAGCTCTCCGATCACCAATTGGCCTGCATGCCCTTCTACAGTGGATACAGGGAATTCTGGAATTTCTCCGTAAGGAATGATGATTGGATTTTGGATTTCCTCCGCAAGTACACCTAATCCTGATCCCAAAATAAGTCCGATTTTCGGTTGGTTCTTGATTTTTGCTGTAATATAATCAGCAGATTGTTTGATTGCAGCTACGTTCATGAAAGATTCCCCCTAGTTTAAGTCTGTTAAGAAGCTTTTTCCGTGCTTCGGCATTTTTGTATTAAAGTTATCCGCAACTGTTGCACCTATATCTGCAAATGTCTTACGGATCTCCAATTCTTTTCCTTCTTCTTTTCGAGGCGTGTACGCCAATAAAGGTACATATTCACGTGTATGGTCGGTACCAGGGAAGGTCGGATCATTTCCGTGGTCGGCTGTAATGATTAATAGGTCATCCTCACGAAGGTTGGACAGCACTTCAGGAAGTCTTGCATCGAACTCTTCCAAAGCTTTTCCGTAGCCTTCCGGATCTCTTCTATGACCGTAAACTGCGTCAAAGTCAACAAGATTCAAGAAGCTGAGTCCTGTGAAGTTCATTTCAACAGTATCCATAAGCTTATCCATACCATCCATATTGGAAACGGTACGAAGGGATTTTGTTACACCCTCGCCGTCGAAGATGTCAGAGATCTTCCCGATGGAAATCACATCAAATCCGCTGTCCTTCAACTCATTCATGACAGTGCGTTCGAATGGCTTTAATGCATAATCATGACGGTTGGAGGTACGCTTGAAGTTACCTGGTTCTCCTTCGAACGGACGGGCAATGACTCTACCAACCATATATTTTTCATCCAATGTCAATTCGCGGGCAATTTTACAGATGTCATACAGCTCCTCTATCGGAACGACACCTTCATGTGCAGCGATTTGCAGAACTGAATCAGCAGAAGTGTAGACAATCAGTGCACCTGTATCCATGTGCTCTTTTCCTAATTGATCAAGGATTTCCGTTCCTGACGCCGGGATGTTTCCAATCACTTTTCTGCCTGTCTTCTCTTCAAGCTCCTGAATCAGCTCGTCAGGAAATCCTTCCGGAAACACCTGGAATGGTGTATCGATGCGAAGACCCATGATTTCCCAGTGACCAGTCATTGTATCCTTCCCGCTTGATGCCTCTTCCATTTTTGTATAGAAAGCAAGCGGCTTGGATGCCTTTTCAACACCTTGCACTTGTTCGATATTGCTTAGGCCAAGCTTCGCCATGTTTGGCATGTCCAGCCCATTCATACGCTCTGCGATATGTCCCAATGTATCTGCACCCTTGTCACCGAACTTCTCTGCATCAGGCGCTTCCCCGATTCCAACAGAGTCCATCACAACAAGGAACACTCTTTTATATGTATAAGAACTCATTTGATAACCTCCTATAAAAGCTATTCTACATTCATGTTTTTTTGTCCTAGGTATTTTCCCCTCTTTTTAAGAGGATAACCATAAGAAATACTAACTTTATTTGTCAGAAGTCTGACCTCTTTCCTCAGTATAAACAAGCGCTTTCAGTCTTGCAATCAAAAAATAAAAAAAAGACTGTTCTGACAACCAGCCTTTATGCTCTTGGATGAAACATGCTGTAGACATCCTTCATACGAGTCTTTGTAACGTGTGTATAAATCTGTGTTGTGGAAATATCCGCATGACCGAGCATCTCCTGGACAGCCCTGAGATCTGCCCCATTTTCTAAGAGGTGTGTTGCAAAAGAGTGCCTCAATGTATGAGGGGTAAGATCCTTTTCAATTCCCGCCTCTTTGGAGAGCTTTTTGAGGATTTTCCAGTATCCTTGTCTGGTCAACCTGTTTCCATGATGATTCAAAAACAAAGCTTCGGTGCTCTTTTTCTTTTTTAGTCGGCTTCTACTTTCTTCTATATAAGTATGAACCGCCTGTTGTGCCAATTTTCCAAGGGGAATGATTCTCTCTTTGTTCCCTTTTCCTATACATCGGACAAACCCCATAGTTAGATGGACATCACTTAGATTAAGGGAAATCAGCTCCGACACACGCATACCTGTTGCATACAACAGCTCAAGCATCGCTTTATCCCTGATCCCGATCTCCTTATTGGTATCCGGTGAATCCAACAGGGCCTGCACCTCATCCACCGATAAGACTTGAGGTAGCTTTTGCTCCTTCTTGGGACGGTCGATATGTACAGTCGGATCCTGGGTCGTCACTTTTTCCCGAAGCAAAAATTGGTGAAAAGAGCGTATAGATGCTATATGCCTCGATATGGTTTTTGATGACTTTCCTTTTTCATGAAGGAACTTTAAGAACTGGACAATGGTTGCCCTCGTTACATGATCGAGTGAAGCGATCTCCTCCACCTTGCTGATATATAAAATATATGCTTTCAAGTCACGTTCATAGGACACAATCGTATTATCTGCCAAACCTTTCTCCACTACCAAATAATGCATAAAATCCTTTAAATTCTCCTGCACTCCACTCTACTCCCCGTAATGATAGAAAAACAGTAAACGCTGTATCCAGCTTTCATCCTTCTCCTCTATCATTTTTGTCACTTTCACCGCTGCCCCCTCCGGCTCATCATAACGGTGGTAATTCTGATATTCCTGATTGACCCACATGATGCCATAGTAAAATAGCACGGTGCAGCCGGTAAATAAAATAAATACTTTAAATGTATTATAGCATGTTTCCATAATATTCTTCATGTATAACGAACCTCCAACCTGCAAATTTTCCGAATAACTTGTCTTATTAGAAGGTATGACAATTTATCGTGGTTTTATACATGGTTAGTGTAGATTGTAAATTTAATTTGCACATTAAACACCGCTGTTGATTTCCGCACTAGGCGCAGCGACCCAAGGGGCGTTGGTGGAGCCTCCTCGGCTGTGCCTGTGGGGTCTCCACGAAACGCCGCTGCCCGCAGGACAAGGAAAGCTGCGACAGCGATACATCGCACGAAGAAAATGCTCGCATTTTCGAGGAGTCTTTGCCTATTGCTCCAATCAACAGCTAGACACCTTAAAACTTATTACTATACGGTTTTATACATATCAATTTCCTAAAAATAAAAAAATGTCCCAGAGCACTTTGCTCGTTGGGACATTTTCATTATGTATTCTAGTTTTCTTCTTCCGGATTTTCGGGATCCTGGCAGCGGTGGCAGATTCCGTGGAATGTCAGGCGATGATCTTTGATCTTGAATTTCCAATCACGCTCCACGATTGCTTCCACATCTTCCAGCAGGTCATCCTGGATCTCATCCACTGCGCCACACTCTATACAAACCAAATGGTGATGGAAATGCTTTGCGCCCTCTTGTCTTAAGTCATAACGGGACACACCATCGCCAAAATTTATTTTATCCACTATTTTCAATTCTGTAAGCAGTTCTAAAGTTCGATAAACGGTAGCAAGTCCAATTTCAGGGGACTTTTCTTTTACGAGGAGGTATACATCTTCCGCACTTAAATGATCCTCTTCATGCTCCAATAAAACACGGACAGTTGATTCCCGTTGAGGAGTAAGCTTGTAGCTCGCGGAATGTAGCTGCGTTTTAATCCGTTCAATTCTGTCTTCCATAACTTGTTCCCTCCCTCGCTATACCATTTTATTTTATCGAATAGGGAGAGAACTGTCAAAGAAAATATAATTATTACAAATAAGCCATAATAGTCATTTTTAAATAATAATTATTTCAACATGGTGATAACCGATTTCATAAATACCGGGGATGCCACTGCTTCTATCAGCGATGCCGGGATAAGTAATAGGCAGATGCAGCCCATCGCCAGGCTGTACCTTAAGAACTGCTGAAAGAACGGCTCCTGAATTCTCTTTACGAACTGTTGGCGAATCATTTTTAACGAAAATGCCACTGACAAAGTGCCAATGATGATGTAAGCCGGTATGGCAATCATGTTCTGAGGCAGGATCGAGACGAAGGAAAGCAAAAAGCCCTCCCAGCTTAATTGGTTGACCAGAAAGCCAACCGTAAAACCGACAACTACCCCTTTTAAAAACAGTAATACCAAAATGACCGGTAACCCGATGATGGAAATGCCGAGCACCCACATGAGGAGCACATATTTCACATTATGAAAATAGCTCTGAAAGAATATATCCTTCGCATTCGCATACTGACCATCCGCCACTTGGCCGAAAAAACGGTTCAAGTAGATTAGCAGATCCTGCTTCTGCGTAAAGTTCATGCTGTTGACGACAATGGCACCGAATATCACTCCCATAAAAAAAAGCACGACAATGAACAAGTATAAAGAGGAGTGTTCTCTTAAATGCCCTAGTAAAATGGAAAAGCGCGACTGTTTTTTCATCCTAGTTCCTCCTATCACTCTCTTACTAGATTGTATGAGAGAGGACAGGAAGTATGACAGGGAGGAGGAAAACTTTTAGCGATTTTGACATCCACTTCTTCCCTGGGACAGCAAAAAAGTCGGCTTACATTTTTCGCCGACCTCACAATTTTATCTACTTCACTCTTCCAAACTTGCCCCCGCCACCGCTATGAAAGGCCAGTTCCCCTCTTCTCGCCTTTACAATCAGTTGAGCGACCTTTTCTCCGATCACTGAAGCAAGCTGTTCAAATGTGGCCTCGTGCAAAATCTTCATTTCTGTTCCAAACACCTCTCGCAGCTTCAACAACGTTTTCGGACCGAGCCCGGGTATGAAATCCAACGGGACCTGGTGGATATACGGAGGTCTTTTCCTGGAAGATTCCGCTTGATCACGAATCTCTTCTATTCGCACTGAAACGCCTTTTGTCAACCGTGCATGTCCGCAGCCCGGACAACCATCTAACACTGCACCCACACCATCCACGACCTGCAAACATTCAACACAAGCGGTCCGATAGTATTTTCCAAGATGCGGATCGAGCCCGTAATTGGCTGTAATACCTCTACCATCCCTCTCGTGCAGAGCATGCCTCAGATCTTCAAACGACGGTTCCATCAGTTTGATCTTCTGGTATTCCCGAGCGATTTTCCCGACCGAATGGGCATCCGAATTGGAGACAAACGAATAACGGTCAAGTTCGGACAAAGCGCTTGCCATAGCGGTATTCGCACTCAATCCAAGCTCCACCGCATCGATCAGTTCAGGATCAAACACTTCTGTCAAGCTTCGGACAACACCTTTCCCATAGAGGCTCTTAAAGGGGGTAAACACATGCGCAGGAATGAATAATCCATTAAGTTCACGCACTTTTTCCTGAATCACCACTGCATTTTCATATACACGTTGTGTGGATAGCGTGATATTTTTCAAGCGTTCATTAAGCCAGCGCGAAAACTCGATCATGGTGTAACGTGTTGGGAAATAACATAAAACATGAATAAGTCCCTGGCAGTTTTCATCATGGACTTCCAACTCTGTACCGAGAATCAGCGTTGTTTCTCCAAACTGTATCCCACCATCAGGTTTTTCATGTGCCACTCCATCCTTCATCCAATTCCCTATCTGTACCAGCACTTCAGGGACGTGGCAGTCAATGACCCCTATCATATCCAGTCCTTTACGACTCTGTGCCTCTTCGATCACCGCTTCGATGGTCATTTTCCTCGAAGCGGTAATTTTAACGGGTTTGCCACTTAAGGTGGAGCCCAAATGAATATGTAAATCTGCAAAATACTCCTGCATGGAACCCTCCTACTTTCGCATCATGGCTTGCAGTTGTAGATACTGAACGGCAAAGGCTGTTTTGGCATCGTAAATTTCCTGGTTTTGTACCATCAGCTGAGCTTCCTCCAAGGTAACCTCTAGTAAATCAACAAACTCATCCTCATCCAAGTGATGCTCTTCGGTATCCTTCCTCAAACCGTTGGCTATAAAAAGATGCACTAGTTCATTTGCAAAACCGGGTGATGTATAAAAGGAGATGAGCGGTGTCAGAGAATCACATGTATAGCCTGTTTCCTCCTCAAGCTCACGTTTCGCTGTCGTGATCGGTTCCTCCCCTTTTTCAAGCTTGCCTGCCGGTATTTCCACTAACACCTTTTCCATTGCTTTGCGGAACTGACGTACCATTACAATTTTATCTTCCTCTGTAATGGCGATGACAGCTACTGCCCCGGATGCTTGATAATCTCACGGCTGCTCGTATTTCCATTCGGCAAACGCACCTCTTCCAGATACAAATCAATGATTCTTCCTGAAAATAATTTGTCTTTTTTTATCGTCGTTTCCTTTAAATGATCCACTCTAAACCGCTCCTTGTTCTGATTGTCATTATTTATTCATACATTCTACCATACAACGATTAGGAGGTAACAAAATTGCAGATCTATGTGCGTCCTAACAGTATCGTTCTGGTGGGGAAAGCTTGGGAAATCCGGTCCAAGCTGAAGGAATACGCCAAAAAGCATGGGACAGTTCAGGAATGGATTGTTCACCTCAAAGAAAATAACGCTAAATGAGGGCTCCCGTTTGCCGGGGGCCTTCTTTTTTCGTTACACTAATAAAAAGTGATTTTCATATAAGGAGGGAATTTTGAATGGAGAAAAACAGGTTAGGAAATTCAGATCTTTTTATTAGTAAAATAGGGCTTGGCTGCATGTCACTTGGCACCGATGAAAAAAAGGCTGGGGAAATTATAAAAGAAGCACTAGATCACGGCATCAACTACTTGGATACAGCTGACCTCTATGATTTTGGACGTAACGAAGAAATCGTCGGACAAGCCTTGAAGGGACAGCGCGACAAGGTCATCCTTGCCACCAAGGTCGGCAACAGATGGACCCCTGGGAAAGAAGGCTGGGAATGGGATCCTTCAAAGGAACACATCAAGTCCGGGGTAAAGGATAGCCTAAAGAGATTGCAGACGGATTATATCGACCTATACCAGCTTCACGGTGGGACAATTGAAGACCCTACGGAAGAAGCAATCGAAGCATTCGAGGAATTGAAGAAGGAAGGATATATCCGTGAATACGGGATCTCATCCATCCGGCCGAATGTTTTCAAACGTTTTGCGGAATCCTCTGCAATCGTTTCCGTCATGATGCAATATTCCATGCTCGATACGAGACCTGAGGAATATCTGGATTATCTCGCATCCAATAACATCAGCGTAGTAGCAAGGGGCCCTCTAGCAAAAGGACTTCTTTCCAATAAAGGTCTCGAAAAAGCGAAAGAAAAGGCAAAAGATAATGGTTATATGGATTATTCTTATGAAGAGCTAGTGGAGTTAATTAGAAAACTTCATGACACGATTAAGGACCGCCCGTTACAATCGGCTGCTCTTCATTATTGCTTGGCTCATCCTACAGTTGCTGCCGTAGTTCCCGGAGCGAGCTCGGTGGAACAGGTAAGGGCCAACATTTCCGCTATGGAATACCCTCCATTGACAGAAAGTGAAATGGTAAGATTAAAGACTTTTCTGAAGCAGTCGCATTATGATTCCCACCGTAATTGAAAAAAGTGCCTGACATTATTGAGTATGTCAGGCACTTTTATTTGATACTACTAGACCACGTCTCCGCTTCCTTATCGAATTGCTTGATTAGAGGCTCTTTCCCCGAGAGATATGCCTCGCGATCCCCGTCATGTTCCATCGATAAACGGTGCTTCAAGTCGCTGTATTCCATTGCTTTTTCAGGATGCGCGATTAGATAGTCGCGGAAATTCAGGTGCCGTTTCACTTCTGGATGATCGGACAAAAAGCAATGGAGATGGTGACTGCGCTTTACTCCGCCTTTTTGAAAATAGCGACGCTGCGCGATTCCATTTTCTCCTTTCGCCTCATAACCAAGCTCCTCAAGCTTTGTATGTAGCTGGTCCACCACACTTAATGAAGAAACTTCAATTAAAATATCGATAATAGGTTTCGCTTTAATCGAAGGAATAGCCGTGCTACCGATATGATGGATATTCACGGCCGCTTTACCGAATACCTCTTTCAAAAGCTTTTTCTCAGATTGAAACTGATCCATCCAAAACGGGTTATGATCGACGACAATATATTTCCTTGTCACCTATTTAAATTCCTTCCAGTTCTGGTTGCTTTCCTCAAACAATTCTTCGAACGACTTGTTCTTCTCCTTTAGACGTTTTTCCTCTTTTATTTTGGCTGCCTCTTCATCCTTTGCCTTCTGCTCTGTCTGAACAAGCTGTTCTTTCATTGATTTTAATTTTGAAAAAACATCGTCCTGCAGCTGATCCTTCAAGGAAAGCTTCTCTTCTTTTTGCTTTGCAGTATGGGGTTGTTGCTTTCGCTGTTTTTTCTTCATACATGACAATCTCCTTTATTTGTTTTTTAGTAGTATAGCAGAATGCCCTCTTATTCGAAATAATATTGAGCATTAAATTCTCTGTACAATATAATCTTATCTTTAAAATAGTTTTTTATTTAGAATTATTATAAAAAGATATTGATTTTTCTTTGAGAAGTGTTATCATTTATATCGTACTATTAATTCTATACGTTGAGGTGTTTAAATTTGGGTACAAAAAACAATAAATTAACTACTAGCTGGGGTGCTCCTGTTGGGGACAACCAGAACTCCATGACGGCCGGTTCCAGAGGCCCGACATTGATCCAAGATGTACACCTATTAGAAAAACTGGCCCACTTCAACAGGGAACGCGTACCTGAGCGGGTTGTTCACGCCAAAGGTGCCGGTGCACACGGCTACTTCGAAGTGACAAACGACGTGACTAAATATACGAAGGCAAAATTCCTATCCGAGGTTGGAAAACGAACACCGTTATTCGTTCGCTTCTCCACGGTTGCAGGTGAAAATGGTTCTGCTGATTCCGTTCGGGACCCGCGTGGATTTGCAGTGAAATTCTATACGGAAGATGGAAACTACGATCTTGTAGGTAACAACACACCTGTGTTCTTCATTCGTGATGCCATCAAATTTCCGGATTTTATCCATACGCAAAAACGCCACCCACAAACACACTTAAAGAATCCTAATGCGGTATGGGATTTCTGGAGCCTTTCCCCTGAATCCCTGCATCAGGTAACCATCCTTATGTCGGACCGCGGAATCCCGGCAACCTTTCGCCATATGCATGGATTCGGAAGCCACACCTTTAAATGGGTAAATGAGGATGGCGATGGAGTTTGGATCAAATACCATTTCAAAACAGAGCAAGGTATCAAAAACCTGACAGAGGAAGTCGGGACAAAAATTGCCGGGGAAAATCCTGACTATCATACAGAAGATCTTTTCCATTCCATCGAGAAAGGCGAATTCCCTGCATGGAAGGTATATGTACAAATCATGCCACTTCAGGACGCCAATACGTACCGCTTCGATCCATTCGATGTGACGAAAGTTTGGTCCCAAAAGGACTATCCTCTTATCGAAGTTGGCCGCATGGTCTTGGACAAGAACCCGGATAACTACTTTGCAGAGGTGGAACAGGCAACATTTTCCCCTGGAACATTGGTGCCGGGAATCGATGTATCTCCTGACAAAATGCTGCAAGGACGCTTGTTCGCCTACCATGATGCACACCGCTATCGCGTAGGAGCCAACCATCAGGCATTGCCGATCAACCGGGCACGCAATGAAGTACACAACTACCAGCGCGATGGCCAGATGAGATTCGATAACAATGGAGGCGGTTCCGTCTACTATGAGCCGAACAGCTATGGAGGACCAACTGAATCACCTGAAAATAAGCCAGCGGCATATCCTGTTTCCGGAGTTGCCGACAGTGTGGAATTTGACCATAACGACCACTATACACAAGCCGGCGACCTATATCGCCTGCAAAGCGAAGAGGAACGCGCACGTCTTGTAGCCAATATCGTTGGTTCCATTGCTCCTGTTGAAAGTGAAGAAATCAAGCTTCGCCAGATCTCCCACTTCTACAAGGCGGACCCTGAATACGGAACACGCGTCGCAGAAGGACTCGGGCTAAAAGTGCCACAAGAAGTTCTATAACTTGTTGGACTATTAATATCAGACATTAACATTCTCTTTTATTCTCACTACTGCATGGCAGGCGCCAACATAATGGTGCCTGTTTCTAAATCGGAAAGGAGTAGGAAACATGATCGGTCAAATCTGCAGAGTTTGTGAAAAACCGGAGAGAAAATTGAAGCATACGGTGTTGTGTGGTTGCGGGATAAGGATTAAAGTGCGGAAATAGCGTTTTTTAGGGAAGTATGAGCTACAAACCACTCATCTTTTTGCAAGGCGAATGCCGATATCAATGAAAACGGTTTGACCCCCTAATTCCTGACGAATTCTCCAAGAAGCTAAATGATTCTTAGTTTTTCATTTTTTCATTTCCTTCTTCACTTTTGACCTTTGCGGGTTAGTAAATGAAGAAGGAGAAATCTTGCATTCTTAAAGGCTTAAGGCCATTTCTTCGGGAAAGCCAATATCCTTATATTTCTCATAGAAATTTACGGGAGACATTCTGCCCAGGCTACCATGATATCGGCGGTGATTATAAAACTTCATGAACTCATCAATTTCATAGTAAGCCTCCTCAAAAAGTTCGAAATCATAACGCCTGAATAAATCTCTCTCTAAAATACTAAAAAACGATTCAATATAGGCATTATAATTTGGTGATCTGGGAGGAATCCTTTCATGAAAAACCTTATTTCTCTCGCAAAATTCACCAAAAAGATTACTGACAAATTGAGGTCCGTTATCTGTTCTTATCACAATACAATGATCATCCGTCTCCTCTAAAGCCTGTAACCCACGTCTAATAATGGCTTCATTAAGCATTCCCGTTATATCCTTGGCTGTGCATCTGGGTCCTCTGTAATATCCAACAATGGCGCGGTCAAAAACATCAATCGCACATGCGACAAAGAAAAACCTTCGGCTTCCTGAAATGGCCCCATATTTTATATCAAGCTGCCAAAGTTGATTAGGGGCAGTAACGAGCCGATTGCGGACAAATCTTTTTGGATACTTCGGATTACCCATTCGCTGGGGAAGGAGAATTCCTAATTTCCTGCATAACCTAGCGACCTTTTTATGATTAATTTGAAGGTCGTGGTGATCTTTTAGAAATTGAGTTAGATTCTTTACACCATATGTTTCGCCGTCCCCTTCGATGGCCTCCATTAGAAATTCTTCTATCTGCTCATCCGGAATGATTTCTCCTCTATTTGTTTTAGAGTAACCTGGAATCGGACGTCCTCTTTTTTCCTTAGCTACCGCAGCTTCTTCCATGCCATTATGGTAGTAATATAGGGATCGGTTAACCCCCGTTACCTCAGAAAGTTTAGTGATGTGAAACCCCTCCTTTGCCCATAGTCGAACCTCTTCCAAGACCGTCAGGGCCGGTACTGGGTTTTTTTTAATATGTTTCTAAGCATGGCAACTTCCAGCTCTTTTTCACCTAGGAGTTTCATGGCCTGTTCGTATTTAGCCTTCAGCTCTTCTTTTGTGGGTTCAGTAGAAACAATAGCTGATGTTGGATCCTCCATTTGTTCCCTTACCTCATCCTCATACTCTTTGATCCACTTCGTAAGGGTAGTCCGAGAAATTCCTGCATGACGGGCGATGGACGAGTAATTACCACTTTCTAAAGCCATTCGGACATAGTTTCTTTTGACTTCCTCCAAGGCTTCAATCTTTTTCTTTGGCATTGAAATTCCCCCTCCCTAATTCCTGTGATTTTATGTCTCTAGTGTACTGTTTTCAGTACAAATGTGTCCAAAGGAATTAGGGGGTCGTAGAGAAAATTTTCATATATCAACGATTCCGGACATGATATCAACGAAAATAAAATTTTATCAATGAGAATTTTATTTTATCGTCGAAAACAACCAGGATATCGATAAAACGCACTTTTCGTCATTTTTCGACACGACACCCAGTATTCCATAAAAAAGAGATACCCTCTTCTAAAAAAGGCATCTCTACTCTCCTGATTCCACGTGGTCATTGGTCCATTAAAATAGTTGCAAGAAAGCATAACCGGCAAAAACCCCAATAAGAAAACCGGCACCGTTAATCCAGAAGTACGTGGTTCTCCGAATAGGTATAGCATGTACCATCGCTTTATTGATTACAAACCAGACAGGGAAAAATATTAGGCTCGAAGTGATCGCGACAAAAGGAAAAATTGGAGAAAACCATCATCCAGGGTGGAATCTACTACCCAACCAAACTTTGAAAATAGATATCTGATGCTGATCACCCAAGATCCTGCAACGAAGAACAACCCGAACCCGAAGATGAGGTTACAGAATGTAGAAAGTAATACATTTCGTCCTATTTTGAATCCATTCACCGGGCCTTCTCACAAACATAAACCATCTGATAGGCATCCTTGGATATAGGGGTTTCCTTCCAATCCTGATACACGTGTAAAATCTTGAAGCCATGTTCGGTTAACAATCGCTCCATCTCTTTTGGATAGGTGTATCTTAATGTGATGCTTGTACTAGTCTCTTTCTCTCCTATCCTTCTTATCGTCGTGTAATACTGCAGCTGTTCGATCGGGTCATAATCACTTATCGTGTAGACATCCACTTTTTGATGCGTGTCCCTATCCTTGTAGCTTCTCCAATATTCTTCCGTACTTGTCTGAAGCAGCTCCTCGGAACTTGGAAATCTTGTACTGAAAATAAAGATGCCCCCTAACTCAAGGTGTTTGCGTACAGACTTCAGCAACATATCCTGATCTTCATTGGTTAAAAAGTGCTGAAAGGAATTTCCCACCGTAAAGATCAACCTGCTCTTAACTTCCAATTGAAAGTTTGTACAATCCTGTTCTTCCCACTGAATAGGGATTGAACTTTCGGCTGCTTTTCTTTTAGCCTCGGCGAGCATGTTCCCATTGATATCTACACCTATCATATCAAATCCTGCTTCAGCCAAGGGGATGGTAGCTCTCCCTGTACCACAAGCAATGTCGATAATTGGCCCTTCCGTTTTGTTAGCCCACTTCAACAGGAATGGGATATCCTCTTGGAAACTCTCATTTTCCTCATCATATAAAATGGGATTATTATATTCTTCTGCATTCTCCAGAACCTTTTTCAACAATTAGTTCACCTTCCTGTGATTCATTAAACCTCATACCCTACCACCCAGTGTAAACGGGCGGCCATAACACGGCTAGGTACCGCTTGTAGCATTCTATTCCGTACACTCGTTGCAATGGGGTTCTCCATTTGCACCATTCTTGCCATCTTTCTGGAGTGACGGACCATCTTAGTTGTACGCTTTATCCGTTCTCGCTCATATTTGAAGTTTGCACTTTCAATATCTTTAGTGTTTGATAAGTAATCTGCAAGTACAATGGCATCCTCCATCGCAAGCGCCCCACCCTGCCCAAGATTAGGCAGCATAGGATGTGCAGCATCTCCTAGCAGAGTTACACGCCCACTCCCCCAATGAGAAAGCGGCTTCCGATCAAAGATATCATGGTGAAGAATCGCTTCTTCATCAGTTGCTTCAATTACTGCCTCGATAGGATTGTACCATCCTTTAAAATGCTGATGCGCTGCTTGTTTTCTAGCACCATATGGAATCTCCCTGCCTTCAGGTGAATTTATCGCCGCAAACCAAAAAATACGATTTTGCCCAAGGTGGGAAAACCCAAACCTTTTCCCATGTCCCCAAGCCTCAAAACCGCCACCTTGCTGCAAAACATAACGTTCATCCTGAAATGAACAGATTCCACGCAACGCAGTAAAGCCTGCATATCGTAATTTATCTTTTTGAATCAAGTTGGCACGGATTGTAGAATGGATTCCATCAGCCCCTATTAAAACATCCCCCTCTACTGCTGATCCGTCACTGAATACTGCTGTGACTTTACTTTTATCCTGAAAAAATCTTGAAATCCTCTTCTGAAGGTTGATTCCGTTGCAGTCGAATTTATCCAATAATATTTTTTGAAGGCTTGCGCGATGAATGAGGTAGCTGTATGTTCCATATCTCTCAGCCATTTCTTTCGTTGGAAGTTGAAATAATATTTTTCCATCCCAGGTTCGTATCTCCGCTTTTCCAACCTTTTTTCCCATTGCCCTTATCTCCCCGGCTACACCCAGCCTCTCAAGCGCCTTCATACCATTTGCTGCTAACACGATTCCAGCACCTGTTTTCTTAAGAGAGGTAACTTTTTCAAAGACCTCTACATGCCAGCCTTCACTTTTTAGTCGAATGGCAGCAGATAATCCACCGATTCCAGCACCTATGACAATGGCCTTTCTTTTCATAACGTTCATCCTTCCTTTGAATGATTCATATTTAAAAAGTGATTTATGTAATTTTCTCCTTTGTCATAGTTGGGACATCCAATAACACACCTAAAATTAGATTAATTTTCCACACGTATAACCCTATACTAATATGAATCTTGTCGTCTGTCCAAGTGAGTGTAGACCAAATATAGAATATCTCAGCCAAATTAGAAAAACCGCCCAGAAATGGACGGTTTTCTTTAAAGCTATCAGACTATCAATACCCAGCTGATTTAGGATTTGGACCGTATTTGTTCGTTCCTTCTTCACTGTCAAGGCACATAAATACGAGAAGAATAATCGCACCAACCAATGGAATAAGTGCAATCAGGAACCACCAACCGGATTTGCCTGTATCGTGCAAGCGGCGAATTGTTACAGCCAATGATGGTAAGAAAATGAATAATGAATAAAGTCCCGTTAAGATTTGCGATAGATCTGCAACCAGTTCTACTACAGTCAGTGCCAGAGAAATCAAAGTGTTGATGAGAGCGAACATCCAGTACTCTTTTCGTCTTGCTCTGCCACTAAACGTAACATAATTTTTCAATACATTCGTATACCAATGCATTCGATAATCCCCCTAAAAAATAGTATTTTGTCAGTTTAAGTCGAAAAACAACTTGATTAAAAATATATCACAAAACTGTAAAAATATCTCTATTAATTTTATAGATTTTCCAAGAAATTTAGAATTGTTTTTTTAAAAAAAGGCACTACGCAATCGTAGTTCCTTTCCCTTTCTAACTATTCACCTGAAACCTTCATCTCGGCAATCTGCCAATCCAGATGGGAGCCCATCAACGCATAGAGAACCAATTCAAATGTCACATCTTCATCCACTTAATTGGTTCTATCGGTATAGGTATATTTTTTTGATACACTCACCCATGCTTCTCCATTTGTAATCTGGTTCATGATATAGTCTACCAATTCAACACTCAGTAGATTGGGTAAACCTGCTTCCCAATATCGCTTATGCGCAAAAATTGGTTGCTTTTGCATAAAAATTTGTTTATGCGATGAAATCTACCCCACTTACGCGTAAAAATCTGAAAATACGATGAAAAGTCATGACAATACGCTCAAAACGCAATTTCCGACATAATTCTACACACGCAAAAACGCCAAAACTTATAGCACTTTTACCTTATTTCCGTTTATTGATCTGCAGCCTTTTCGTTTTTTCATTCACATAGGCATAAATAATATCTTTTACGTTCAAATTGTTGGTTTGAAGCTTTTCCATTAACCAATCCTTCGATTTACCAAGCAATATTAAATTTTTATCCTGGACCCTTCCATCTATGATGACCGCTATCGGGAGCCCTTCATCATCAATCGAGATCTCCAAATGCTGCACAGTCACAGGGGTATTCTCTGACTTTGGAATAATGCTGATTTCACCGATCGGCTCAAGGATTGCATAATCAATATCGGATATTTTAGGATAGCCTTTACTTCTTAAAATGGAAAGCAGCTGTGCAATGGACACCATTGTCTTTTCCATATTATCCTCAATAATCTCACCATTCTTCACAAGCAGAGTGGGCTCCCCAAGAAAAAATCGATTTCCCCATTGCCACAATGTCAGCTTGGAAAAGATAATATGCAGGATTACCAAAGTGATCAATGCGCCAAGCGTTGGCAGAAACTCCGTACTGATCAGGGGTTCGGATGCAACCGTTCCAACAATAATGATGGCGACCAGATCATAAGGGGTCATCTGGACAATCGTGGATTTTCCCATAAGCCGCATGATGGCAATTGTTATGATATAGATGACCATTATTTTTATTACTAAAGTCATAATTCATCCCTCGGATAGCTTTTTAGGATATCATTCCCTTATTTTCATGAACTATCCGATTGGGTTTTAATCTACCGATTCAAGATGATGTAGCCTTCTGTTTCATTAATAGGAATACCATTTTCTTCTGCAAATTCTTCTAGACTAATAAGATAACGTTGCGGTTTAAATCCAACAATCCGCAACATGAAGCCCTTTTTCATTCTAATCGCAACCCCAGTTTGAATCCAACCGTACCGTTTGAACTTCATCTGACTGATCTGTGATGCTTTTACTTTTCTTTTATGAATAGGAATCTGAAGGAACAAAATTCGATAAGTCAGAACTTCTTTGCCCACGGTTAATTCATAGCTGGTCCCCAAGGCAAGTAGAATAAAAACAATTATAAAAATTTGAAAGGAAATGAGATTAGTAGTATCAAAATTCCATGCCCATGATGTGAGCGTCAAAGTTAGTAAACTAAAAAGTATTCCCCTTTGTGTCTTGGCTCGATAAGTCAATCACATCACCACACCGATCTGTTTGTAATAGATAACGGTCGTATGAAGTGTTCCGTCAGCGGACCTTGCATAGTTCGGAATTTTTCCCACTTCTACATATCCAAGGGAAATGTAGAGGCTGTTGGCCGGGGTACCTTCTCTTGTATCAAGGACCAATAGTGTTTTTCCTTCACAGATCGCTTTTTCTTCAGCAGCTATCATGAGCTTTCTCGCGATACCTTGTTGCCTGAATTCGGGATGCACCATCATTTTGGCGATTTCTGCTCGGTGCGCACCATTCTGACTGGAACTATCATGGAGTTGAACGGTTCCGACCAGACGATCCCCGATTTTGGCAATAAAGAGTATGATTCCAGGTTTCCTTACACGTTTCCAATACTCTACAGCAGCTTCCTTTGTAATTGGCGGTAGGAATCCGATGGATGCACCCTCAACTACGAGAACCAGCATTTCTGCGAGTTCATCCAGGTAGGGTTCAGTGTCTTCTATTTGTTCTATGAATAATTGATTTTTCATCTGCATTCACCCCAAGAGTTATCTGTATTATTTTCCTTTTTCCCAGTATAGCATTAATGTATTTGACAGAAAGATGAAACTTATTTTCTAAAAAAATATATGTAAGCATTATCTTTTTGTTGGATAAAATAATCAACTCGATTGTAAGGTTTTTTGACAAATGAAATTAACCCAAAATACGGAAAAAAGCACCCTTTTTATATAAAAGAGTGCCTTGAAAACCACTTTAATGAAAGGACTTCCAAAAGTCGCCTTCCTTGTTAATAATCGAATCGATCTCCGAAAACGGAATCTCAAATGTCGGGAATCCTGCCGCAAAGGCTGCGATTTCATATGGCTGGAAGTAGATGAATAGTGACTCATTATTCACATAGAATGGTTGATCCGAGCTGATTCCTTTATATGCATCCGGGAAGTAATAGCCATCCTCCGAGGCTGCAATCTGCTTGCCGATTATGTCACTTAGTACCTTCACATAATCGCTGCCTGGTTTGAAAAGGTCCTTTAATACAAAGATGCTCCCAGTCTTAATATTGATTGGCACTTCAACCTGACTCGGCATTCCATGTGCTGCACCAAATGGGAAATTATAGCCAAAAAGCTCCAGAATGAGCAATGCCTTTTGAAAAAATCTCACTGAGAAGTCCCCGCTATAGCTGTAGTCGAGCTGGGCATTCGGATCAATCGGTTTTACCTGTGATTTCTTTTTCAGCACCTGATTTACACGTTTCTCGGCGTTTTCATCCTTCATCCCATCCAATTGGGGGAAATACACTAGGTAATCCTTGTTCGGCATGAATTTTTCCTCGCGGATAAATATCTTACCCGATAAGGGGATGGTGATATTTTGGGCATACACAAGGTTGCCGTTTCTGGCATAATACGATAGTCGCTGATCCACATAGGCCTTAATGATGGTCCCTGTCAATGTTAGCGTCCCAATTCCCCGAATGACAGGCAGACCGGTCGCGGGGGTACCCTTTTTATTAATAAAAAAGCTTGTTTCGTCCTGAGTAACAGAGCTATAGGAGTCTTGAAAATCATTTACACTGCTATAGATAAAATCAGTCAACAGTTTTCCACTTTGGGTATCTGCAATCGCATAAACAGAACCCAGATATGGTTCCGCTGCATTGATCGCCTTGCCCACGGATGCACGGTTTCCACCGAGAATATTTATATCATTATATTTAGGCGGGATGATATAAGTTCCCTTTTTATCAATCAATCCGTACTCGTTTTTATAGTCAGTGGAAGCATTCACCACTGCCCTGCCATTCTGAAAAGGTAATGCCATGCCAAACTTCGGCTCAATGACCACCTTCCCTGCCTCATCCACATACCCTGCCTTATCCTGATACGTTTTCTGGAATGACAGCAATCCCTCGCTGTACCCGTTCATCTGTTCATATGGAAAAGTCTGAAGCTGCTTGCCGTTAATGTCAAGCAGCGCATATTCCTTCTCCTTCACTTGAACAAGACCTCTCCCATCATTGTAATCAAAAGCATACTGGTACTTGGCTGGAATGACCTCCTTTCCATTCAGATCCAGGTAGCCATATACGATTTTTCCGTCTTTATCAGTAATCTGAAAGACTGCTCTCCCTTCCTGAAAAGGACTAATAAATGAATACGATTTGCTAGTCAGCACCTTACCTTTTTCATTTATGATCAAAAAGCCCTTATTATCCATCGCAACAGCACGACCTTCAGTAAAAGGCGAAATGGAGCTATATTTTGGCTCCACGACAAAGCGGCCAGCCTGATTGATCACCCCTGCACCCTTAAGCCTGACAATCGCCAAACCATTTTCCTGAAAATCCCCTGCATCCCCATATTGAGGCTTTAACACAAACTTTCCTGACTCGTTGATATACCCCCACTTTGTCCCTTCTACCGTCCTCACCGAAGCCGGAAACAAACGCGGAACAACCCGTTTAAACCACATATAGCCGCAACTCCCCATAAATAGCATTTTCCGTATTATATGGGATGGGTGGGGAATGGGTGTTTGATTGGTGTTTGTTGTGAGGATAGGGGTAGGGAATGTAAGCAAACTCTAGTAAATACGCGGTAATGACAGGTCTGTGATTTTGATCCCACGATTGCTTCTTTTTTTCTGTTTCATGGTCTCAATTCCGCACCAATAAAAAACGCCTTCCCCTCCATATTCACAACACAGACGACAAGGCTCCTACGATATCAATCCTTCCCCCGCTTTATCTCGATCATCACCAAAACTGCTACCCCGAACACTATTCCAACAACCCATTTCAACACAGTCTCCACCCGTATTGAACCTAGGTATCTATCTTCCAAATCCACTATATTTGTCGGCTCTTCCCCTTTCCCAAGCTCCTCCAGATCCTCTTCTGCGAGTGAAATATCACTGCTTCTGCCACAATCCATGATATACATTACCCCGTCACGCAAGTAAGGAAAAAGAAGATATTCATTTCCTTCCTGAAACTCGAATGTACAACTGCTAGAGCTGTCGGTATAAATGATAGCTTGAGAATCCTCCATTCCCTTCCAGGATTCAGAAACGGAGAAGAGCACTTCATCATACCGCTCCCCGTCAGACATGGTTTGATTCTTATGAATTTTTAGCACGGTGCCCCTGAATACTGCTGTGGCAACTTCCATGGCTTCTGTTGCAGTGTCAGGAGGGTCACAATCACAAGCCATCGCAGTAGGTGCCGGGAAAATTATCACCAATAAAACTGTAACCAACATTAAGAGCTTTAGTACTCTTTTTATCACAATTCCCCCTTTGGTTCTGTTCACCGTCCTACCCTAAATCGAATCATGATCATCACCAATAATTCCTCATGATCTCATCCACCCAGGCAGGTTGCTGCACTTGTTCCTTTGGCAAAAACTCCTTCATCACTGGCTTGATATCTATCACGGGAGTCCCGTCTATGCAATCCATGCCAGCGACAACAAGTATTCTTCCCTCCCGTTTCAGAAGCTTTACCGTTGTGAGTCCAATGCGGTTTGGCCTGTTCTTTCCGCGCTGGGCAAAGATTCCGACCTTGGGAAGCTTCTCGTCATTTCTAGGGTGCCTTGCTCCTGCAATGATTTTTTCTTCATCCACTTTATGAAAGTGGAAAAGTACCTCCAGATGGGAAAACTCCTCTATCCCGTCCAAGGCATCAGGCGGGAAAGCATCGTCCAGAATGATCCTCGTTTCAATTCCGGCCCAATGGTCGTCCTCGATTACCGCTCTATCGTTTTTTGCAATACCGATTGGCTTTACCATCATCATATCTATCAGTCTCCTATTTCAATGGATTGCTCCATATCATCTTTTTTCCGGAAAATCTCTCCTACAGCACAAACCAGCAACAAACATCCAAATAAATTCAGGAAAAAACTTGGCGATAGGACATGAACAAGCGACAGCCCTAGCATTGCACACCCAACAAGTAAATAATGATGCACCGCATGCAGATGATATTCCTTCTGCTCTATATGCCAGGCTCGGAAATACCCCTGCAGGAAACCCAATAAAACTTGGATCAGCAGTACCACATAGGGTAGGGAGTCGAACGGGGTACGAATAAGTCCAACTCCGAGATAAACCGCACCCATCCCAGCGTATACGAGAAAGATATAGGATCGCCCCTTATTTTTTTTCGTCTGATAAACCCTGTATCCCCATGCTGCTGCAAAAGAGAACATAGCAAAGAACCATGCAAATAGTGTATACGTCATGGAGGCTTCTTTCAGCCAAATGATGTAATATGGCAAGATGGCGACTTGCCCAACTGTTACAATAAGGGGGATATTTTTCATGATGTGCTTCCTTCTTTTAGATAATATTCATAAAAAAGGTTCTGGAAGACTTCATTCGGATCTCTCCGCATTTTCTCCTCCTGAAACTCTTCCCAAGCAGGATAAGACTTCCTGAACTGCTCTTTCGTCTGATAGCGGTAATAAGGAAGATAATAGGTCCCGCCATGGTCGAGTGTCAGATCCGTCCAATTCTGAATGATGTCTTTTGCCCCCTCGATCTCTTCTTCCTGCAAACCATGCTGAATGAGAATCACCAGGCCAAGCATATCCTCTCTTGCATAGTTCAATGCAGTCATATTGTCCTTTGACGCATAGCGGACAGTGATGTTGTGCACTTTGAAGTCCTCCTTGCTGTCATTGGAAGCGAGCAATTTCTTCAGATCCTGAAGATACTCTTCATAGGAATCGACAGGAACAAAATATTCCTGCAGCACCTCAACACGACCCGGGGTGGTATATTCCATAAAGGTTGATTCGGAACGCATCACGTTATTTCTTGTAATCGTTTTACCCTCAATGGAACCGATATAATGCCTTTGCGATTCCCAGAACAGGTCCTCTAGTTTGCCGCCTTTCCGCCCAATATCCAAGGCAAGCTTACTTATGCGAATTCCTTGTTCATTTTTTAAAGGTGTTTCCTTGTCGGTCTCTCCTGTGTAGTCATAATTGATAGCATACATTTCCTCGAGAAACGTTTCTGGTGCAACACTGACCCTCGCGTAGTGCATGGCGGTCTTATCATCGTCCATTAACTCATTAAAGTATGCTTCATACTCCTCCGTTTTCAATTCCTCTGTCCGGATGGTATAGACGTCATTGTCCGTCAATTCCAATGTGACATCCAATATGATACCGAATAATCCATATCCCCCGAATACGTATGTCATCCATTCCTCGGAATCCGCCTGTGTCACTGAAATGATTTCACCAGCCGGGGTGAGCAGGGTCATTTCCTTCACCGTCCCAGCCATCGGGCCAAAACGGATATCCCTTCCGTGGGCATTAACAGACAGGGAACCTCCGATAGTAAAAATGGATTGGGACTGTGTAACCTTCAGTGCAAGTCCATATGGTGTGATGGCTTCCTGGACATCCTCCCAAGACGCTCCCGCCTCAACCCGGATCGTCTTGTTCTCTTCATCAATTTCCAGAATTTTATCCAGGCTGCGCATATCCAGCACGACACCATCTTTATAGTAGGTATGGCCGCCCTGTGAATGCTGGAGTCCGGCAAGGGAAATTTTGTAGCCTTTCTCATTAGCCTCTTTGATAATTTTCTGGAAGTCCGAGCGGTTTTCAGCCTCCATTACTCGTTCTACTCTCTCAGGAAGGAGCCCAGTATAATCCGTTGCGAGATTGCTTTGTGAAAGCCCATATTTTCTTTTTTCAATTGGAATGTTCCATAAAATCAAACTTAGAAAAAACACGACCAATAATCCAAGGAACCATGGCCTCTTCGTCACTTTCGTTATTGTCTGCATACCAACACCTACATGTAATATTTTTGTAATATTTATCTATTACTCTATAATTCACCAGAATGACTGTATTTCCTCTTTTTGTTAAAAAAGCGCTTCCCCGGTTAGAGAAAGCGCTAATTTATTCTATAATATTTTTAAATCCAATATATTATTCACTTACATATTTTTTTAGTGGTTCCCAGTAGTTCTCTGTCCATCCTACTTTAAGATGTTCTACTTGGCCTGCTGGAAAACCAACATGCTCAAATATCAGAAGTGTTTCATTTTCTTGTTGCTGGAACTCAAACTTTACGATGGAATAAACGCCAGACTCCCAGTTGCCAGCCCTCCAGGCTTGAACGATTCGTTCATTCGGGACAATTTCAATCATTCTGCCTTCAATCATACCTCCGAAAAGTGAGAAGGATCCTCCAGCGTCTGCTTGAATATCGGTAGGTGCACCACCCGTTACTTCACTGAACCGTTTGGAATCTGTCAATGCCTGGTATAAAGTATTTGGGTTTGTTTTAAAAGTAATTTCTTCATGAATAGTAATTGTCATTTATTTTCCCTCCAAAAATATTATTTCTTTACTGACCAAGGATCAGTGCCAATGTCGATTCCTTCTGCCAAGAGTTTGATGCGTTCCATGTAGTGCGTCCAGCCGTTATTATTGGACGTGACTTTTTCACTCGGTATGTCATAATGGTTCAGCATTAACAGCGTCCCATTCTGTTTAGGAGTCAAGAGAAATTCAACAGTACTTGAACCTGGAGGCATAATTTCAGAGCCTTCCCATCCCCATGTCAACACTATTTTTTCATTGGGGATTATTTCTTTGTATTCCCCTAAAGCAATGTTTTCCCCATTAATATCAATTCTGTATTTTCCACCAATTTTTGGCTCAAGCAGAATCTGTCTGCCCATCCAACGGACCATCTTTTCAGGATGGATGAAAAAACTGAAGAGTGTTTCGGGACTGCATTCAATAAATATTTCTTTCCTTAGGGTCTCAGTCGTTGGACTCATGTTTCCTCCTTTCTTCCTCCTCTGCAGCTTCCTTCAAACGAAGCAAGCTGTCGTCCCAGAATTGGTCAACAAATTGTTTTAATTCACCAAAACCTTCCCTTCTTATTCGATAGTAGCGTTTTGTTCCTGCCTTTCGAACGATTACAAGACCTGATTGCTCTAATACTTTCAAATGCTGTGATATTGCAGGAGCTGAAATATTAAAATTCTTTGCGATTTTACTTGAAGTAAGCTCCCCATCACGAAGAAGATATAAAATTTCACGACGTGTAGGTACGGTTAATGAGTGTATGATTTGTTCTATCATAGTTTTAATTTAGCATACACTTAATTAAGTGTCAACTTAATAAAAGCTCGATAGTTAAGTAGATTTTCACATTTTGACACAAAAAGAATCCTTGTTGCACAAAAAACACAACATGGATTCAGATATTTTTTAATACAAAGGTGTTTGATTATACCACTTAGGGACTAAAAGGTTGAAGTTATCATGATCGCTCAGCACATCCATGGAATAACCATAAAGAACCTCATACTGTTCCGGACCCATTTTCATGCCCCAGACAATGGCTGACACGACATGCATGGCACTGTATAAACTGTAAAGCTCCCAAAATGCCTGGGTCACCCCTCCAACTTCATGATACCCATCGACAACTCCTTTAGTAAAAGGGACACTCACACGCTTGGAGAAGAACCCAAGCTTTTGCAGGTCATGGATCGGATCGCCCCAGTCCATTCTTTGAAAATCGATGATACCAGCAAATGCCTTATTATGTATGACAAGATTGGATGGATGGAAATCATCATGTTGAAAGCGATTTGGCCGCTCCTTCATTAAATGTTCATTCTTTCGGATGTAGCTTTCAAGCAATTCCTTCAGCTTTTCATCTATTTCTACCTTCTTTAGTTCTTCTATGTATCTATCGCTTTTTTTCTTTTTAAGGATATGCCACGGTTCATAGTCAGTTGGCGCCTCAAGTTCATGCAGCTTTTTCAATTCCCTGCCAGAGTCAAATCCGGCATGATACTGCTCTTTTTCCGTTAATTCTTTCATGGCAACTTCCGCATCTTCCCCAGGCAGGAACGTGAGGATCATATATGCTTTTTCAAGCTCCTCCAATGTATTGAACTCTACTCCTGCAGGAACATAATTCGAATAGGCAGAGAGGGCATAGATTGTATCGTATTCCATTCTTCTATTTTTTACGTCCTCAATCGGAAATAATCTCAAAAGGTATTTATTATCAATGATATACTTCTTGTCAAAGGAAAAACCCTTATCGAGCTCCACAATGCTTTTTGCATTTTTCAGATGCGTAATCTTTTCTTTTATTTGACTATCCATTGAATCCCACCTTCTCTCTATAATCTACTCCTCATTTTACAACATGGGGACAGGTTCCGTGTCCCATTTTGCTTTAATAAGGTGGGACAAGGGACCTGTCCCTCCCACATGCTATAATGGTTGTAGAATTTTACAAAGGAGTAATGGCAGATGGATAAAAAAGAAGTCGAAAAAAGAATAGTTGAAAACTATCAAAAAGAAGAAAACATGATGATTTTAGTTTTTGCACAGTGGTGCATCAACCATGACCTGGATCCATTAGCACTTTACACGAAAGCCTACCCGAATCAGGGGAATAACCCTGCTCTTTTACAGGCATTGGAACTTACCGTTTCAAAGGAAGAAGCTGGGGAGATCAGCAACGAAACGCTTTTAGGTGTGTTATCACTGTTTGGCAATGATGATCTGGCGTTTGTGGTGAGTGAAGAGATGGAGCGCTTGAAAGATTGAAATTGAGTGGAGAAAAAATTAAAGGCGACATCCCGATTATCAATGGATGCCGCCTACTTTATTTGCATATTTAACCATTTGTGCCGTCGCTCAGCGAAAAAAGAGGGTGAGGCGGTAAGATAACTACTGATTCTTAGTATATACCGTTTTAGATATTTTCCATGACCAAATCACCACTGGAATGAGTAGAATCGATAGAAATCCTCCAGCAAGTGAGAGTGTTGCATAACTCGAATGTGCTACGACCATACCAGATAGTGCACCACCGGAAGCACCGGACAAGGCGATCAGGACATCCACCGACCCTTGTGTTTTCGCCCTTGTTGATGGAGTGGTGGAATCAATGATAGTCGCAGTTCCGCTGATCAGGCCAAAGTTCCAACCCAGACCAAGAAGAGCAAGCGCGATGATTATTCCGAACAGGCTGTCTGCTGGTGTATATGCAGCTACGAGACCGGAAAGAAGAAGTGTGCCTCCCGCAGCGATGGTCATTATGGTACGTCCTACCTTGTCTACTAACATACCGGTGACCAAAGATGGAAGATACATTGCGCCTACGTGTATTCCGATGACAAGACCCACATCACTTAATCCATGACCATGATGCCCCATATGTATGGGTGTCATAGTCATGATGGCAACCATCACCACCTGGGTCAGGATCATTACGGAAGCTCCGACTACAACTCCTTTTTTCGAAGTTGGGAGAATACTTGTATCAGAGAAATTATCTGTATTCCTTCTCTTCCATTCTTCCAACTTTTTAGCAATTAAAAATGGATCTGGTCGAAGAAAAGCCAGTAGAATAAGACCGGCTATCATGAAAGCTGCTGCGGCTAAAATAAACGGGCCTGCCAACGGAGGAATTCCAATGGAAGTCGCGAAACCACCCATTACCCCTACCAGGTTCGGTCCAGCCACTGCACCCAATGTCGTAGAAACCAGCGCTATACTGACGGCTGTTGCTCTCTGTTTGGAGTTTGCAAGATCCGTTCCGGCATATCGAGCCTGAAGATTTGTAGCTGTCCCTGCCCCATAAATGAAGAATGAAGCAAAAAGCAGCGGGACATTACTTGTTATGGCTGCCAGTACGACTCCTATCGCACCGATGCCCCCAGTTAAAAATCCAGCTGCAAGCCCAGATCGTCGGCCGAATTTTTGAGAAAGTCTCCCTACTACTAGCGCCGAACCAGCTGAACCTAGAGTAAACAGTGCAACCGGAACTCCAGAAAAAGCATCCGTCCCCAACATATCCAGTGCCAGAAGCGCCCCCACAGTTATCCCTGCGGCAAGACCCGCTCCTCCAAAAATCTGCGAAAGGACCACTATGAAGAGAGTCTTTCTGTACAGCCCCTCGAGTTTCTCTGGAGAATTTATATATGGATAAATTTCTTCATCCATTTCCCCCTCCAAAGCATTTGAATCGTCTATCCTATGTTTGTTTAACATGATGTAAGCCGCCCTTCAGGGACAGGTACCGTGTCCCGCTAAAAAATCAGAAGAAATCATAGAAGAATGAAGGTCGGTTAGGTAAAAGACTTTCCAACTTTTCTATTTCTTCTTTTGTTCCATCCAATAAATCTAACTGATACAATTCCATAGGGCGTTTGTACCCGAATAGAATAGTAGATAATGAGTTAATATCTAGTTTTACTATAGAACTTTCTTCTATCCTACCACGGCTGTCAATTACTGTTACTTCACCGTTTTTCAAGGAAAATGTTTTATCATTCCAACTCGCATATGGATCCGATAGTTGAAGCACAACCTCTTTATCACTCCACTGGAAAGCGTACTCTTTAAGAAATTTTGCCGCATCAACAATTCTCACCATAAAATATGGAGCGATCTCCGCCTTCACATTCGGTTCCTGGAGCGAGAATAGCAGTGGATCTTTTTCCTCTAGGATCATTTCCACTTGATCTAGCATCGAGTCGTGCTGGCAGATGAAATTCCAAAGGCCTTTCCTTGCCTCAGAAGTCAGCGCGACAAATTCTTCGACCTTCATTTTGGAATCCTTGACAGAATATAGAATATAACCTATTGCTTCCTGGCTATTATTATAGTAGATTGCAGTAGATTCCCCGTCACATATGTTTTCCCACCATGAAAGTTCACGGACGAGCATTCCTGAGAATCGAGTGGCAAATTGAGTATAAATCTCGTTCAAATCTTGAAAGTTGTGATTTTTTATCGCACGCTTGATGCTACCAGGAACATGCTCATGCATAACGAGATCCGCTTTCGCAAGTGTACATTTGACTCGATTCGTCAGAAGCTCCCAGCCATACTTCCTATAGAAGGAAATTTTAAAAGGATGGAGCATGGACACAAGGTATCCTTCTTCCTTCATCTGCTCCAGTACTTGTTTCATTAGATCTTTTACATACCCTTTACGGCGGTGCTCCGGATAGGTGGCAACCCCTGCGATGCCACCCATTTTCCACTTCTGCTCACCTGTATGTACTTCCAACGGGATAAGATGCAGCTTTGCGGCAAGCTTTTCTTCCTCAAAAATCCCAAGTATGGAATGCTTCTTCACCTGCTCCATGCGTTTTGGGATATCTGCTTCCGGTACTTTATATTGAAATGCATATTCTGATAATGCGATTGCTTCCATGAAATGATTTTCTTTTAAGTGAACTATTTTTTGCATAATGATTTCCTCCTTATGTACCCTAATCTCGCAAGCTATTTCTATTAAAAAATTTTTCATACTTCCCTCTAAAGTCAAAATATTTCATTCAGAAAGTGGGCAAACTTTAATGAAATGATCGAAAGATTGGGGAGAATTCTATCAAAAAACAACTATACATCTTCATAGGGCTTCTATTTCTTTTCGTGCAATTAGAAAGCCCGCACATAACTGCCGCATCCATCCTAGACGAGCCAAAAGAAAAGATGATCGGTTCTATACCAGAAGTTAATCTTACTTTATATGCTCAGGAAAGAGATGGCGAACTAGTGAATTTCCGACTGGATGTGAATGGGGGATCAAAGTATTTCCCCTATTGGCGGAATGTAGCCAATGAAACATACGCTCCACAACTCTTTTACAAGGATATTAATACTGACGGTAAAAAAGACTTAATCATCGTCCTCACCCAAGGTTACGGAACAGGTGTATTAGAGCAAAACGTACATGTCCTTCACCAAACGCAAACCAATCTGGGAGAGGTGTATCGAGAAATAATCGTTGATGATCCAAGGACTATCTTGCTTAGAAATGTCAAAACCAAGTTGACAAAATCCGAAGCAATCATCAGCATCCGTGATAGAAAAGAGACATATAGCATTGAAAAAATCGTGTTCGGACCAGAAGGCTTATTCTCCAATATTGTAACTGATAATTTGATAAGCTTTGATGTGATCGGTAACCAACTAACCGCGAAAATGGGATGTCAAATCGGCCTAGGGATTTTCATTGGAAGCTTTTATATCACTTACGAATATAAAGATCACTTCTATCAAATGAAGGATATAGAGTTTCGCTGGGGTGAGTAGGGACAGGTTCGTTGTCACACTCACCCTTCAAAAAAGGCACGGGGATACTCCACTACTCCTGAAACCCCATCCAACGCGTTTTCCTTCAGTTCCAATGCCATGAACACTTCATCTGGTACTTCAAAAGGAGCTTTTATGCCCCATAACGAAGCAGGCTTGAATCCGAATTTAGAATAATAGGTTGGATGACCTAACACAATGACCGACTGAAAACTAGATTCTTTCGCCACCTTCAAAGCCTCGTTCATTAACCGCTTACCTACACCTTTGTTCTGGTATTCGGGCAGGACGGAAACAGGTGCAAGAGCCAAGGATTCCGTACTGTCATCTTCCTTTTTGATTTTCAGTTTCGTCAGAAGGATATGTCCTACAATCTCTTCGTCATCTGCAACCAAAGATAATTCAGGTACGAAGGCTTCAGACTTACGCAGCCGTTGCACCATTTCATGTTCGGTTTTATCACTGATTTTCACGTTGGCAAAAGCTTTTTGGATAACTCTTTCCGTTGAAGGATAATCACTTGGGATCTCCTGTCTTACCATCATATTCATATCGATTTTCTCCTTATGTAACTAACAAACTATTATTCAAGTATATCTTTCGCCAAAAGCATTCAAATTCCTCTATTTATCACGAATATACGGACCTGTCCCTTTGACTCAAATGACATATAAATCTGCTATCCATCATAAAGAATTAGAAGTACATTCTGAAGGGGCTGAAGCGGATGCGTTCGAATTATAGAAAATGGTCGGAGTACCCTTATCAGGGGGAGCAGGTTCCTCCAAGAGGTGCACCGGAGTCAGGGTATTGGCCGATGTTTTTTTTCAGGAGGGAAAGCGCGAGCCGGTTTATCGACCCCTTTGGCAGACCGATTCAATGGCAGATAAAAAATCCTCTAGACATCAATTGGGAATCCGAACTGCAGCTGGTGGAACAAACCAGGTACGCCATCACACCCCAACAGATTCAGAGTGCACAATATTGGGCAACTGGTGAAATGACATCCAGGTTCAGCAGGTTGATCTATGAACTAGGTACCAAGTATCAAAAAGGATCACCGACTATTGCGAGAATGCAGGGGTTCTATCAAGCTTCCATAAACGATGTTTTTGTTATCTGCTGGTATTTGAAATATAACTGGGATGTTGCACGCCCGAATCAATATGGACGAAGCTTCGTGCCTATCATCACCACTCCTCGATTCCCAGCCTATCCATCCGCCCATGCTGTAATTGCTGGAGCATCGGAAGTCATCATCGGCTACTTTTTCCCACAGGAAGCAGCAAATATTAAATCAATTGCCGAAGATGCAGCACTGTCCCGCCTCTATGCAGGGGTCCATTTCAAAGCAGACAACGACGAAGGCCTGCGACTCGGCCGGCAGAATGGTGGGTATGTCGTGGAACTGATGAAGGGGCAAAATATTAATCTTTGATTGGAAAAGTAGAAATCTGACAAAGAAGCAGAGTGAATTCACGACTGCTTCTTTGTCAGTTAGGATCAACCCAATCTTGTTGTAAGATTACTTCCATAAAATAATCTATTGTCCTTCCCTTATAAACTCTTCAAAAATTGAAATCGATGTAAGAATCATACCTGCTATGAAAACAGCGATTGTTGCAAGCCAATGAAAGAAGGTCATAGAAATGAGGGTGGATGCAAATGTAAAGAAAAGCCAGCGGTAACTGTTTTTGATATTCCTCATCCCCTCTTTTAAAATTGACCTGCATTCTTCTCTTCCCATACAAGCTTGCTGAATTCTTCCGCAAATACTTCTACCGCATTATTCAATTCCTCCAGATTGTTGTCCACTCCGCCAACTTCTAATAATAGTGAACGCTCCGAAAGATCCTGATTATAAATGCCGTCCCCTTGCGATTTATTTTTAATCAATACACCTCTGCACAGTCCTGGATACTTTTCTTCAATTGCATAATATAGCCTGTCTGCAAACTCCAAGTTTTTTTCAAAGTTTGCATGATCTTCCCCCACCACAAATAACAATCTGGCATACTTCTCCCCATTAATATTTATCGTGGTTTTTTCTTTTCTAAACGAATCCCTATGAATATCAATTACATACCTTACTTCCTTATTTGTGGACAAAACCTCTTTCACTACTTCTCTTGATAGTTGGTAAGAATTATAGTAATTCCAACCTCTTGCGTGTAATTGCTCGGTCACATTGGAAGTGTTATGCTTTGACTTTAACCCTGCACCCATTAGAGAATTCTTCAGCATATTTCCAACTGCGATTACATTTGCACTCGAATTGTTGCTTGTTGCTTCATCTGGATCTGATACACCTTTTAATAATGGTAAAAAAGACTCCCAGCTATGCGAATGATAGATATAAACCAATTCTTCCTCAAGCATTCTTTCAGGGGTGGGAGGAGTATTGATCTCATCTGGATCCAAGAGGGACTGTTCTGCAATTTCCCGCTCTTTTAAAAGCACTTCCATCGGGGCAGATGATTCATGAAGCAAATTGGTATAATCCGTCCCTTCACCTGCAATATGTATTTTATAGTCATAGGCAAAAAAACCAGGAATCTCATTCCCCAAAAGGCTCCTGACATCATTCGGTTTAATATTTGTCGCTAATTGAAAGAGCATGCTTCCTATGGGTATCTGTTTTACTTCCACATCATTCCCGACAAAATATTGGTTTTGACTTTGTACAATCGCTAGAAAGAGATCCTCCACTTCAATGTCCTTCATCCAATTGCTGATAATTTCAGAAGACATTCTGTTGGAAAAGACCGTACTAACAGAAGAAATGATGATGAATGCAATAAATATGGTTAGAAAGGTGCCATTAATATAAAAAACGACTATTTTCTTTGTGGAACGATTAGAACGATTAGTAGAGTTAATAGATATCCCCTCCTTCCATACCATATATATTCCAATTAAAAAGGTATAGAAGTGGAAGATGTACTTATCTATGTATTATTAGATATTTTCTAAATTCTTGTTCAACCTAATCTTCTTCAATAATAAACTCCTTCGTGTGAATACCCCCATATCCGGAAGCTGAACTAAACATGATTTCATAGTTGCCATGTGGAATTTCACTTATCCGTAACCGGTATTGAACCTCCTCGTTAGGTTCTAATTCTAGTATTCTACCCTCATTACAGTTCCTATCTAAATCTAAATGTTCCCAATTTATTTCACCGATTTCATTGCTTGACTGATTTGAAATAGAAAAATTGTATTCCAACCATGTCGGAAACTCTAATGAAACTTGGCTTTTACCTACATTTGTTAGACTGAAGATGAACAGCAAGGTTCCGTCACTGTGTCTGCTTTCTTCAAGCTCAGCAAGGATTTTCGGATGTTCATCATTCTTGCCTTGATTAAAAAATACAAATAATATCAGGCAGCTCACAAGAAGGGTTACTAGCATGAGAATATTTCTTTTCAAGATGCACCCCCTAGATTCCTTAAGGAACAAAATGATTATTATTGTTAGGATTATGATGCTTCTGTGTTTCGTCTTTAATTGCTTCTATACCATCCTTCATTTTCTTATCATTCATGGATTTGTATCGATCCGTTCTTTTATCCAAAAAATAGTCGAATAGTAAAAATGAGATGACAAAAAGAAATACAATTCCCCAAAACATCATGAATCTCCCCTTTTTAACACTCTATTCTACCCCCATCGATAAATCCCCTTTTATTCCAATAAAAATCAAAAGAGTCACCAAATCATGAAGGGAAGTTCTGCTTGATCCAAGAATTCACTCATACATAAAAAAAACGAGTATAAAATCATGTTCGATTTTATACTCGTTTTCGTGGATATCACTTTTATAAATTTTTATCTTAAGGAGGTAACATGCTCTTCCAGACGATCCCAAGTTTCGGTTATCCCTTGTTCCATTCCCATGTCCAAGACGGTTTTTAGGGCTTCTGGAGATGCATATACGGCACGGTTGATGAGCTTTGTTTTTCCTGCATTTTCTTCGAAGTATAAATTGGTTTGAGTAGAAGGCATTTCTTTCGATTCATTGCCTTCTGCATCTGAGAAATAATCGATATACTCAATCTTTTCATCTTGGATGATATCTTGATATACCCCTTTGCCCCAAGATTCAAATCCGTAAAAATCACCTTGGTTTTCATCTACGCATTTCATGCAATAATGCCAGACGCCACCAACTTTAAAATCGAGGTCGCATACAGTAAGAACCCAACCACGAGGTCCCCACCATTGCTTTAAATGCTCTGCCTCCGAAAATGCTTTAAAGACCAAGTCTTTTGGAGCATTAAACTCCCTTTCGAGAACAAGTACATTACCCTCAACTTTTGAGATCATTTTTGTGGCCATGTTTTTTCCTCCCTTAGATAAAATTATTAACTTTTTTTCAGAATTCAAAAGTGGTAGCAATCTCCACCTATTCCCCATTGATGTCTTATTCGGTCTTTTTGTCTTCAGAAATAGATTCCTTTCCTTGCATTTTTAGGAGATAATCGTCAAGATTGTCAAACCTTTCATTCCAGATCTTGAGATAAGACTCCACCCAGGTGTTAAGTTCTTGGAAGGGTTCTGGCCGGAGCTTGTAAATTCTGCGGTTGGTTATTGGCTGCACTTCCACAATGCCGGCATCGCCGAGAACTTTGAGATGTTTCGAGACTTGAGGCTGATTGAGTCCCAGTTGTTCAGCAATCTCCCCCACAGATAGAGGACCTTGGCGCAAAAGTTCAACAATAAGCATCCGCTTTGGTTCTGCTAACACATTAATTACTTTCATATTTACAATATACCTCGTGAGGAATATTCCTGTCAACGAATATTGAGAAATTATTTATAATTCAGTATCGAGTAAAGATTTTGCTGCTTATTTCGTGCCCTAAAGCTTAAAATGAAAGAAGTACCGGCGTAACAAGGTGCTTTTTGAACTAAAAGGTGCAAACAGAGGGTAAATTCTGGGCCATCCTTTGTTTTTCTTTATTTTATAGGGCTAATGGAAAGGCCCCACCATCGCATAAAGTGCTTTGCGGTGAAAAATTCTAATTTACGATGAAAAACTCCTTGCTTATGCTGAAAAAAATTCATTTATGTTAAAAAACCCTTACTTTACGATGAAAAATCTGAATTTATGCACAAATGACAATAACAGACATCTTTCGACACGCGCTTCTCAAAATTCAAGGCGGAAACCCTATTAGTTCTCCGCCCTTGAACTTGTTCATAACAGATTTACCTATCCACTTACCATCCCAATAACCACTTTTACTGCATTCCGGTCTTTTCGTGCCAGTTTCAACCCATCACTTGAGTCCAAAACAAATACCCGTCTCCCAATCCAGACCCTAATGTATACCGACTGCAACTTTATTGGACCTATAAGACCTTTTTCCTCATATTCACTGCCATCTTCTAGCTCTGTTTCTGTCCTTAACAGCCATTTGTTGCCGACGCCGAATTCGATGTATTTCATATTATTCCTCTCTTACATTACGTTTCTACTTCAAAGTTATGTTAAAAGACTTATTCACTACTTCTTTCAATTCAAATAGATCATCAATCACAACATCCCCCATTGCAAGCTCCTCTTCTTTAGCAAAGTCAAAATTGCACCCTATCGCTAAAAGTCCATTAGCTTTAGCAGCGTTGATATCTGTCAGCCTGTCACCAACAACAGCCCCAGAAGTAATGGAATACTTATTCACAATACCTTTGACCAACTCGCCTTTATCCAATGAATCAATTTGCTGAATGCTGAAGGTTTCGGTTACCCAGGTGTCGAGATGGTAATAATCGACGATTGCTTTAAGATATTCGACCAGTCCATTGCTTGCAATAAAGATGGAGTAGCCCTTATCTTTCAGGAAGGTTAATGCTTCCACAGCATTGGGATACAGGGCTCCTTGTCCTTTCCGGATGTTTTCTATCAGCCTATCGTGGAAAATAACATTAGCTCTTTCTCTAAGCTCATAGGAATGAAGCGGCATTAATGTTTCCCATACGATTTGTATCGGTACGCCCATGATTTCCCTGTATTTTTCAATCGGTGTTACCGTGTCCCATTCCCCGACCTGCCTTAAGTGTTCAAATGTATCATCCAATGACAGCTCCAATATTTTATCTGTCTGGAATAGTGTTCCATCCATATCAAAAATGATTGCTTTCAAGAATCAATCTCTCCTAACTTTTCATGAAGTATTTGTTTATAGTCTTCCTTATTCCAAATTGTCACGGCACCTATTTCACCGTACTCGTATACCAGCTTTTCGACAAGCTTATAACCAATATAATACGCAAGCCGTGTGTAGCCATATTTTGTTCCACCATTAATGGAAAACCATTCTCGGAATATATCTGTTGGTGACAATGTGTTCATGTCTTCAAGGAAACTACTCATAATTGCTGTTAAATTGCGTTGAACAAAGTCCAGCGACTCGAGAGCTTCCTCAAAAGCAAAATATTCATCCTCCCTTGCCTCTACTGCCTGTTTTGGAAAAGTGGATTGCGCATCCCTCCTGCAGCAGCCAGGTGTAAGGACTATTCCAATCCACTATGCCCCAATCCATGCCTTCCCGGTCTGAGAGCATATGATGTAAGGCATGACCAAATTCATGTGCAATAATACATTCCAGGTGCAATTCATTAGAGGATAGCTTTTCTAAACAGAAAGCAACTTCCGGAATTATTTGGCGATAGGTAAAGGCATTCGATCCATAGATTCCTACCAGGAGATGTACGTCTTTTATGAACTTGACATGATACCTTTCTTCATATCGTGTGGCAATCTTTTGAATCAACCGCGGCAGCGACTCGCTCATCATCTTTTGATCGGGAAGCTTTTCCAGATGCTTTGGAACTGCCATCTTCTTTTTTTCTTGCACATTTTTGCAATGATACTTGAAATACTCTTCGAAATGTAGGGAATGCTCCCGAAAATATTCATTAATGTATGCTTCAGTTGGTTCATAGTTTTTTAGAAAGTCTCGTGTTGTGTTGTGAATGATCAGTACAAGCTCCTCCCTTCTTTAAGACATGGATTCTCTTTAAAATTACAGTGACACACGATCAGCATCATGAGTCATTTCGGAATTCTTACTTGCAGGGACAGAGGGACCGGTCCCTATGGCTCTTCCCGCTACTCTCCCAGAAAAGAGGCAGCCGCCAAGAAATGTGCCTTCCATTGCTCTGTAGCCGTGGACTCCCCCGCCGCCGAAGCCTGATACTTCGCCTGCTGCGTAGAGTCCCGGAACCACTTCTCCCGCTTGGTTCAATACCCTTCCTGACAGGTTTGTTTGGATGCCGCCGAGTGTTTTGCGGCTGACGATGTTGAGGCGGACAGCGATCAGCGGGCCATTTTTCGGGTCCAGTATTTTATGCGGGGGAGCAACGCGGATCAGTTTATCACCGAGGTAGTTACGTGCACCTCTTATTGCCGTTATTTGAAGGTCCTTGGTGAATTTATTATCCATCTCCCTGTCGCGCGCTTTGATCTGTCTTTCAATAGTCGCAAAGTCCAGTAGATTTTCTCCGGTCAGTTTGTTCATCCCTTCCACCAGCTCTGACAAACTATCGGCCACAATAAAGTCTTCTCCTTTATCCATAAAAGCCTTTACCGGTGCAGGTGCTCCCGGCAGGACCCTGCTTAGCACTTTCTTGATGCTTTTCCCCGTCAAATCTGGATTCTGTTCCGATCCCGATAGCGCAAATTCCTTTTCTATTATTTTCTGGGTCAAAATGAACCACGAATAGTCATAGCCCGTCTTCTGGATCGCATCCAGTGTCCCTAACGTATCAAATCCAGGGAAGTTTGGTGCTGGGAGACGCATTCCTTTTGCATCAAACCACAGGGAGGATGGACCAGGCAGGATCCGGATGCCATGCTGACTCCAGACGGAATTCCAGTTTTTGATTCCCTCTGTGTAATGCCACATACGATCACGGTTTACAACCCTGCCTCCTGCTTCCTCCGAAATGGCAAGCATGCGGCCATCCACATGCTCGGGCACCCCCGACAGCATTCGTTTAGGGGCCTCTCCCAAACGTTTGGGCCAGTTTTTCCGAATTAGTTCATGGTTTCCTCCGATCCCGCCGCTCGAAACCAGAACAGCATTGCCCCGGTAGGAGAAGCTATCGACGACTTCCCTTGAACTCTTTTCCCCTCGTGCAGCAGCACTAGGTACGAGAATATCCCCTTCCACTCCGACAACCACACCATTTGCCGTAATTAGCCGATTCACCCGATGACGCGGCCTGTATTCTACGAGCCCATTTTTCATATGCTCTCTCACTCTTTTTTCGAATGGTGCTACAATCCCTGGGCCTGTTCCCCACACAATATGAAAACGGGGTACCGAGTTGCCATGCCCTTCAGCGAGGTATCCTCCTCGCTCCGCCCAACCGACCACCGGAAAAAAGCGAACTCCCAGTTTGGTGAGCCACTCACGTTTTTCCCCTGCTGCAAAATCCACATATGCCTGTGCCCATTTCCTTGCCCAGTAATCCTCATCCTCCAAGCGGTCGAAACCGGCAGTCCCTAGCCAATCCTGCCATGCCAGCTCCTTTGAGTCCTTTATTCCCATTCGTCGCTGCTCTGGCGAATCCACCAGAAACAATCCTCCGAACGACCACCAGGCCTGTCCTCCGAATGAAGCTTCCGGCTCCTGATCCAATAGCATCACCCTTTTACCCGCATCCGCTATCTCCGCTGTCGCAACAAGGCCCGCAAGTCCTGCGCCAATCACTATCGCATCCCACTCCATTTCCCTTCCCCCTGACTACTCTTTTTACAAAAGATTCTGTTGTATCAATTCGACATCCAACGACATATACCTTTTTCCAACAAAACGCCTCCATTTGTAAAATTTGATTTTTTAGCCATAACGAAAAAATTGCTAAATATAATAGTAAATGTTAGGTCCTATCATGGTCCACCTATTGGCTAGACTCATAGTTTCGTGGAAAGCGAGGAGAATCTCATGACTACCGTTTTAGAAGTAAAAGAGCTCAAGAAATCATTTGGAGCCATTCATGCAGTACAGGATATCAGTTTCAAGGTGAAAGCAGGTGAGGTATTCACCATCATCGGACCGAATGGAGCGGGAAAGACGACCACGTTGGAAATGATAGAGGGCCTGGTGACGCCTGATTATGGCCACATTCAATTTGGGGATTTGGATTGGAATAGGAATGCCAACGCCATCAAGATGATGATCGGGGTCCAGCCGCAATCAAGCGCCATGTTCGATCTTTTGACGCCCGAGGAAAACCTTGAGCTTTTTGCTACTTTTTATGGAAAAGCACGTTCGACAGAAGATATCCTCGCCATGATCAATCTTACGGAACACCGCCGTAATCGAGTGAAGAATCTTTCAGGAGGTCAGCGGCAACGACTTGCCATCGGACTCGCTATGATCAGCGACCCAGAGATCATTTTCCTTGATGAACCTACAACGGGCCTTGATCCACAGGCACGCCGCAATATCTGGGATATCATCCTTCAGTTGAAGTCACTTGGGAAAACCATCATATTAACAACACACTATATGGAAGAAGCGGAGAAGCTTAGCGACCGGGTCTGCATCGTGGACCAGGGTAGAATCGTCACACTCGATTCCCCTGCTGCACTCATTGAAAAGCTGACAGTAGAAAGAGAAGTGCGTTTATCCTTTCTTGACGGTGTAGAGGCTGCAGAAGAAGGGGAGATATTTGCCAAAGATCTTTCATCCGTCTCGCGGACAGAGAGAGACGCGACCTCCCTAACTATATGGACTCCAAAACCCGAGGACACTCTCTATGACCTTTTTAAGTTTACAAAAGAACAAGAATATCAGATTGAGCAAGTCTCCATACGTGAAATGAGCCTGGAGGATGTTTTTATCGCATTTACCGGCAAGGAATGGAGGGATTAGCGTGGGTAGTTTCAATCAGTTCAAGAAAATGTTCACCACCCATCTTAAACTGACACTCCGCGAAAAGCAGGCCTGGTTCTGGGGCATCTTCTTTCCTGTCATCCTGATGGTCGTGTTCATGGTCATCTTCACCGGAGACTCGGATGATGAATTCAGTTCCGAGATTGCCATCGTAAATGAACAGCCGAACCCGACCTCAGATATGGTGTTGAACCAAATCAAGCAGATTGAGGTACTGGATATAAAATCGGATGAAACGGTATCGAGGGCACAGGCTGAGGATTGGGTAAAAGAGAAAGAGGTCGATGCGGCAATCATCCTGCCGGAATCCGCTGACGCAACCTCCATCACCTTGATTGTCAATAAAGAAAATGAACAGGGAGTGACCGCACAAGCGCTTTCTGGGATACTAGATAAATTCATCCAACAGGCAAACCTCTTTGTAGCAGGGGCAACCCCCACCTACGAAATGAAGTTTGAATCAATCTCTTCCGGCAGTACAGAGCTAAGCTATACCGACTTCCTGCTGACGGGGATGATCGCACTCGCGATAGCCCAGGGAGGCATGTTCGGCATGATTGACCTGGTTGAAATGCGTCGCAAAGGTCTGCTCAAGCGTCTCCGCATGACCCCTGCCAACATGGGGATTTTCGGACTGAGCGACATGACGATGCGACTCTTGTTCAGCATCGTGCAGATTATCCTGCTGTCTTTGATTGGCGTTTTCGTCTTTGGCGCAAATCTTTATATCAACTTCCTTAGCCTGTTCGTTGTATTTCTGATCGGTGCACTTTCCTTTAATGCACTAGGTTACTTCTTTTCCTCCTTCAGCAAAACAACGGAAGCATACATGGGGATGGCCAATATCGTTAACTTCCTCATGATGTTCCTGAGTGGGGTCTTCTTTCCGATCGAGACGATGCCAGGCTGGCTGCAGCCGCTTTCCAACGTCCTGCCGCTCACACATTTTGCAGAAGCATTAAGGCAAAGCATGGCATACGAAACAAGTCTATTCACTTCCACGCTTTGGTTGGGGATCGGGACTTTGGTGCTTTGGGCTGTGGTTGCCTTTTCCATTGGTTCCTTGCTGTATAAAAGGAAATCGATTGTAGCCACTAGATAAGAAAAAAGGTACTCCCTGCTCAAAGCAACGCAGGAGTACCTTTTTTTGATTTTTGTATTTTTTACATACCAGCAATTACAATTACATGATTAACCTTTTTTCCTCTATATAAGTCTATTAAATGTAGTTGATGTGACATGTTCCACGAGGAATTCTGCACTTTCCGAAATTTCCTTTTCACTTATATGAGGTGCACTGTAAAGTATAAATGGTTGCAGATATTTCATTTCTGTAAGCAATACTGTTTCCGAAAGAGGCAAAAGGAACTGTTCCATCGTATGTTTACTGGTACCTTCCGGACGATAGGATTCCTCCGGTTTTCCTGCAGATATCAAAAGCCCGTATTCCTTACCCTTCAGTTTGTTTCCTGTCCCATAAGCAAAACCATAGGTGTAGACTTCATCCTGCCATTTTTTAAGCAGAGAAGGTGTACTGAACCAGTAAAAGGGAAACTGGAATAGGATTCGATCGTGCTTAAGCAGCAGAATCTGCTCCCTTTCCACATCGATTTCCCCTGTAGGATATTCGCTGTATATGTCATGTACTGTTACCTTATTTTCCTGCTCCAGCCTTTCTTTCCACACCCGATTCACCTTTGATTCCTCCAGATTTGGATGAGCTACAATTATTAGTACTTTCATAGATGTTCAACTCTCCTAATTTCTTTTGTTTTTTTAAAAATGAGAATACAGATCTCCCTGCTTGCATGAAATACTTCTGACTGAAGAAATAAAATATGGCTTTAAGGGTTCTGTGGAAATAAGGGAAAAGCCCGAAACGGTTCAGCGCTTCGAGCATTTATTCAATTCTATATTACCACTCCCAAGGCATCTTAACCTTGCTACCGATCTTCTCCATGCGATATAGCTCTTTCGCCTTGTCAGAGAGCTTGTCATAGGTCTCTTGCGGGATATCTATTGATGAACCCGCTCCATACCAGCTTCGATTGAAGATCATCGCGAGGTTTGTTCTGCGGTAATCGGATTTGTTCGGTGTACCGCGGTGCCACATGCGAATATCACGGATAACGATTGAGCCAGCTTTCATGTATACCTTTTCGGAATACATATGTTCAGCAGCACGGACGATATGCATATGCGGATTCACCGAATTGTCCAGCGTATCGTGATTTGCACGGTCAGGATTCTGATGCGTGCCTCCTGGCCATACCTCAAGGGGTCCATTCTCTTCCGTCACATCCACTAATGGAATATTCAACACAAGGCTGAATGCCGGCAGCGGAATCGCCAATTCAGGGAAAAGCGGCATAATATCGCAGTGCGCATTCTGATAGTCGGAACCAGGCATCGGTGTATCGGATGCAAAATAGTTGCAATGATTCCATTTTCCAAGCAGCTCATCGATGACCGCTGTCGCAATCGGATGTGCAATCACATCCTCATCAATGAATGGCTCCATGAAAGGCAGAAACATCTGGGCACGATTCGTCCCTGTGTTATAACCCTTACGCTCAATGAATTCATCGAACATTGGATCAAAATGGTTGCGGATATTTGTAATCTTTTCTTCCGGAATCACGCTATCAAACACAATATACCCATTTGCCTTCACCTGCTCCACGGCAATTGCCAACGTTTCCGGATCCAACTTTCTGTTTGCTTTCTCCTGCTCTGTTAATTGAATGATCATTGTATTCCCTCCCCATGATTAAACCGCTTACAATTTCATCGAAACGTTTCGATATCAGTTAAAAAGAAACACTACAGGCTATTGATCAGACAAGTAGTGTTCTTTTATATATACAACATACAGAAAAGTGAAAATGATAGTCAAGAAGTTTTTAGAGAAAAAGCCACTCCATAAAGTATTGGAAGATAATGATCATCAGAAAAGTGACTCCTATATCAAAGCAAATCCACCAGAACTTCCTTGAGTAATTTTTATCAAAAAAAACACGCAACAGATTAAATACAATTACAACAAAGAAAATACCAGGAATGCTCATTAGTCCCTCCGAATTGAACATTTTTATCCCAAGTTCCCTTCATCAGCTTCCCATTTCCCCACTTCCTCCCGAACCCTAGGAGCGACCTCTTTCCCAAAAAGCTCGATGGCATTCATCACATCATCATGTGGCATTGTTCCAACCGGGATATGTATCATGAAGCGAGTGATGCCGACGTTTTTGCGAAGGTGGATGATTTTTTCAGCAACCGTATCCGGGTCTCCTACATAAAGGGCACCGTCAAATCTCCTGGCCGCATCAAATGTGGCACGTTCATACCTTCCCCATCCGCGTTCCCGGCCGAGTTTATTCATCACATATTGAGTGGATGGGAAGAATTTATCCCCAGCCACTTCTGAGCTTTCGGCAATAAAGCCATGGGAATGGGACGCAACCTGTAGTTTGGCTACATCATGCCCCGCCCTACTCGCAGCCCGCTTATAAAGCTTGACGAGCGGTATAAAGTGCTCAGGGCTGCCACCGATTATGGCAAGCACAAGCGGCAAACCCAGCATCCCCGCACGTACTACCGATTCGGCATTTCCTCCACTGCCAATCCAAACCGGCAACGGATCCTGGACTGGGCGCGGATACACACCAAGATTATGTATAGCTGGTCGATGACCGCCTCGCCACGTGACTTTTTCCGATTCACGAATTTTCAGCAACAGCTCCAGATTTTCTTCGAACAATTCATCGTAATCTTTTAAATCAAATCCAAACAGCGGGAAGGATTCGATAAAAGAGCCTCTGCCTGCCATAATCTCAGCCCTGCCGTTTGAAATGGCATCAAGCGTCGCAAAGTCCTGGAACACACGAACCGGATCTGCTGAAGAAAGAACCGTTACTGCACTCGTCAGACGGATTCGTTTCGTCTGTGACGCAGCTGCTGCAAGAAGCATTGCCGGAGATGAAGCGGCAAAATCTTCCCGATGATGCTCCCCCACTCCAAAAACGTCCAATCCTACCTGATCTGCGAGAACAATCTCCTCCACCACCTCGCGGATCCGCTGGGCGTGGCTGATTACCTCTCCCGTACTGGGATCTGGTGTTGTTTCGACGAAAGTACTTATTCCTAGTTCCATATCAGGTCCCCCTGGTGATAGTGTTGTGCTATTTCTTTTTCGCTTTTTCGAGCGCCATTTTCAAAAATTCTTCTTCCGTTATTTCACCCTTCAGTTTATCTCGCACCAGTTCCATATGCTCTTCGGTTATGGTAAAAACGGAAACTTCCATGGATGCTTTGGCATTACGAAGGGCTTTTTCATAGCTTTCTTCATTTTGTTTACTCAATTTCTTCTCCTTCTATTAAGCTACTCGGTTCCTGCTCCTGTTTCCACGCCACAAACTTATCGATATCTTTCTTCACTTTCCTAAAGGTAAGCGCAATTACCGCTGCATCATCAGTAAATCCGAGTGCCACCATCGCATCAGGTATGGTATCGAGCGGCATTACGAAGTAGAGGATGGCACCGACAATCATCAAGAGGGAGCCATAGGGGATGTTCCTGTAATCACCTTTTATATAAGCCTTTACAAGCTCAAACATCGTTTTCAGGCTTTCCCATGTTTCTTGGACAAATCCTTTGTCGCCTTCTTTATTCCTTGCTTTATGTTCTGCTCTTCTTATCAGGTTTTTAAGCTTGTTCGTATCTTTAAGGTATTCAGCCGCTTTGCTTTTCGTTTGTCTGTTTATCTCTTCCATTTGGTTGATCTCAGAATCCTGTTGTTCTGATCCGATTTTCTTTTTCCAGAACATGCCTCTCACTCCTGTTAGTTCAGGTTCACTTCCTTTTACAATAGCAGAAATCTTCCTTATTTTGTATTAGATTGCTTGTTCGATGCAAGAAAGTAACGAAATTTCTCTTCTCCCGTAGGATACATGGAGGTGATTATCGTGAAAAACTGGTTAATTGCAGTGATTCTCACTTACCTATTTTTCTTGTTCTTTGGTAGTTTCATCGCAGTCGGATTCCTCTTGACAGGGCAACTCGTAAAACCCTTACCGCTTGTTGAGGGAATGGAGCAGTTTCTCTATTACTTCTTTGCAGGCGCGATCGGTGGTTCGCTGAGGCATCTCTATATGTTCTGCACCCACTATATGAAGGATGAACTTCACAACCCCAGAGAGTGGATCATGTATATCTTTTACCCGCTCTTTGCGACAGGTACTGCGGTGATTGCCGTGACCTTGATTCAAAGCGGCATCCTATTCATCGAATTCACCAATCATAATAAGGACCACCCCTATGCGGAAATCAGTATCGCCTTCTTCATCGGCTTCGGCTTTAATCGATTTCTGGCAAAATTGAACAAGGTCTCGGAAAATATGTTTGACGCCAACAAAAATAACGCCAAATAAAGCCAATGGGTCTGGCCCTTTGGCTCATTCGTTTACCTGTTTCAGGAATGATGTAACAAATGCTCTTGCTTCTGTGGGAGTTTCCGGTCCGGTCACTTTATGGGAAAAGACGTATGTCAGTTCGTTCAGTGAAAACCTGTAGTTGATATATTTATCAGTATCCATTTCAACTTCCTTATAATAGATTCTTACTCCTTCAATACTCTCGATTTCCTCACCGGAAATAGCATTCACATTGGAAATATCTACTCTTATTTCAGAATGAACATCTTTAAGAGGGTTGATTACAGGTTTGCCGTAAACAAAATCGCCCATTTCTCTGATTTTTTCAACTTCCTTATTATCCAAAGTATTGCTTTCAGCTTTGTAAATAATTATTGCACCTAATGGTCTTTCTCTTTCAAATTTCCTCCCATCGATAGATGAGCCGGAATATGGAACCCAGATCATTTGCGCATGATACTTAGGATGATTCGGTATAATAACCTCTTTGTTGAACGTATCCGATAACTGCTTCTCCACCGCTTCATATACAGCCGGGCTTGCTTGTTGAGCAGGTTCCTCCTGGAGAATCTGATTCGCGACAAAATAACCCCCAACCAAGAGAAATGCGGCTGCAAGAACGGCGGAAACGACAGGATTTAAAAAATCCCTGAACAATCTTTTCTTCTGAGGTAATTCCAGACTATTCATCAGCCTGGAAAAAACCTCCCTTTTGTCCGCTTCCTGCATTTCCATAGACTCATAGCTTCCGAACTCCCGATCAAATTCACTTTCCTCAGTATGTTTCATGCTTGTAACCCTCCTTTATCATTTGTTTCTTTAATGCCTCCAATCCCCTGAATAAAGTCACTTTCACCTTATTTTCGCTCCAGTTGAGCACCTCTGCAGTTTCTTTGATGGTCAACTCTTTTATTTTTCTCAAAATGATCACATCCCGGTAGGAACGCTTTATTGCTTGAAGCGCACGATAAAGCTCTTCCTCCCGCTCTCCCAATTGTGCAATATTTTCCGGCAAGGTATATTGGGAAGCAAGTGGTGCGAAGGAATCAAACATATACCTTAACGGCTTTCTTTTTCTCATATCATCGATGGTGATATTTCTGGCAATGCGGTAAAGCCAATTTTTGTCGCTCGTCTCCCTTTAAAGGAAGACAGGCTGTGATAGGCTTTCAGATACGTATCATGGGTCAAGTCCTTTGCCCTTTCCTGATCCCCAATCATCATCAAAATGTATCGAAATATATCGTCACTATACTGGTGGTACCATTCTTTCAATTTCTCTTTTGCCTTTTCTTCCTGCACGTTGTACATTCACCCCTCTCTAGCGAAAGAATCTTGATGAATAATTTCTTGCCTTAAAGACGGCTCACTTTATTAAAAGTTACATTATTCCAAAAGAAAAATATGTATTTCTTATATAATTGTACAAACATAAAAATCGGGCACCATTCTAATAAGTAAGAATGGCACCCGATTTCGGTAAGTATCTTTCTTATCCTTTCAACTCGTTCTCCAAAAACGCATAAAAGTCTACCCATTCATCGATCTGCTTCGATGTTGGTTTTCCGAGGCCATGGCCTGCTTTCTTTTCAAGGCGAAGGATGACGGTCGTGGATGGATCCGCTTTTTCATTCAGTGTCGCTGTAAATTTTTTGGCGTGTGCCGGGACTACCCTGTTATCGCTGTCTGCCGTCGCTATTAAAATCGGCGGATACTTTACCCCTTCCTTGACATTATGAAGTGGTGAATAGGCATACATGAAAGGGAAATGCTCAGGATTCTCGGCGTTTCCGTATTCAGGTATCCAGTACTTCCCGATGGTAAACTTATGATATCGCAGCATATCGATAACCGGAACTCTGCAGATCACTGCCCCGAATAAATCCGGACGCTGCACCATGCAAGCGGCAACGAGCAGGCCACCATTAGAACCACCCATGATGGAAAGCTTCGCAGTGGAGGTGTACTTGTTCTCGATCAGCCATTCCCCCGCTGCAATGAAATCATCAAATACGTTCTGCTTATTTTCAAGCATTCCGGCTTTATGCCACTCTTCCCCGTACTCCATGCCACCACGCAGATTCGCGACCGCATACACACCGCCCTTTTCCAACCAGCGAAGGATTGCTGGATTAAAGGAAGGCGTAAAACTCACATTGAATCCTCCATAGCCATACAGAATGACTGGATTTTGACCATCCAATTCCATCCCCTTTTTATGTACGAGAAACAGCGGGATTTTCGTGCCATCCTTGGATGGATAGAATACCTGGGTCGTTTCATAATCCATTCGTTCAAAAGGAATGTTGGATTCCGACACCAATGTCAATTCATTCTTTGAAAAATCATAATGATAAACAGAGGTAGGATTAATGAAAGAAGTGATACCAAAATACATCTCGGTGCTCTCACTGTTCACCGTCAAATCCGTTAATGATCCGATGAAAGGAAGCTCGATTTCCTGCTCAAATCTGCCTTCTTTATTATAAAGATGGATAGCATGGTGTGCATCCTGCGACAGGACCATGACAAATTTTCCATCGACATATTTGATGTACTCCATCACCGCTGCCTGTTCAGGAATGATTTCCTTCCAGTTTTCCCTCTCAGGATTCAATATGTCTATTGCGATTACACGCATTTTGGGCGCATGAAGATCCGTTTTGAAGTAAAAGACCGTTCCTTCATTGGTGATATAAGAATATTCGGCATCCTGCTGATCCAATAGCTTAGTAAAGCTCTCATCCTTTTCGGTATCCTTAAAATAGAAACGATTTTCAGATGCGGTGCCGAAATTCACATGCAGGCAAAGATATTGCTTGTCCTCAGATAGGATTGGAGTGAACATCAATTCCTTCTCTTCTGGCTGTTCGTGCAGCAGGATATCTTCACTTTGGTCGGTACCTAGCTGATGGTAAAACACTTTATGATGTGTACCTTCCTCTTCGTCTGCAATCGTGCCGGGCTTCGGGAACCTGCTGTAATAAAAGCCTTTTCCATCCGGTGACCAGACAACCGCCGTGAATTTCACCCATTTTATGACATCGACCAAGTCTTCACCGATCGTGACATCCCGGACTTTAACATCCTGCCAATCGCTGCCGTTAGCTGATGTAGCATAGGCAACATAGCGCCCCTCCCTGCTTACCGTAAAATCCGTCATCGCAACCGTCCCGTCATCCGAAAGGCCATTTGGATCAAGGACGACCTTCTCCCCACCGTCTTGCTTCATATAAAGGACAGCCTGATTCTGCAGCCCATCATTTTTTTGATAAAATAATTTGTCCTTCACCTTTTTCGGCACAAAATGTTTTGGAAAATTCCAAAGCTCCGTCAAACGTTGCTTATCGTTGGACTTAGACTCTATTTCAGCAAAATAAGCCTGACATTCCTTTTCTCTTTCTTCCACCCATGCCAATGTTGCCTCAGAACTGCTATCCTCCAGCCAACGATAAGGATCCGCAACCTTCGTCCCGTGAAAATCCTCTATAATGTCACTCTTATTTACAGTAATCATATACCACACTCCTTCCAATCTGTTCCATTACCATTTCGATATACGAAATATGAATTCCTGCTAAAAGATTGAAAAAACCATGTGGACAGGTCCAGTGGTTTCATCTTTCGACTCCATTGATTCCCTCACCAGGCTCACTTTGGTTGCCCGAGGGTATCATCAGGGTCTTTGATTCCCTCTCCCACTGCTTTTGGTCTGACTCAAGGTATCATTCAAGGCTTTTGATTCCCTCTCCCATTGCTTTTTGCCTGACCAAGGGTATCATTCAGGGTCTTTGATTCCCTCTCCCAACCTTTTTAGTCTGACTCAGGGTATCATTCGGAGCTTTTGATTCCCTCTCACACTGCTTTTCGCCTGACTCAAAGTATCATTCAGGGCTTTTGATTCCCTCTCCCACTGCTTTTCGCCTGACTCAAAGTATCGTTCAGGACTTTTGATTCCTTCTCTCACCGCTTTCGGTTTGACCAAGGGTATCATTCAGGGACTTTGATTCCCTCACTCCCCGCTTTCTGACTGCCTCAAGGTATCATTCGGTACTTTAAATACCTTTACTCTCTAACTTTCGAATGAGACAGCGTATCATTCAGAAATCTTCACTCACTATAAATTGACTGAAAAATGAAAAAAGCAATAAAATACCTTAAAGGGCTACTTTTAACCACCACTTAAAGGGGATGATGATACATGGAACAAAATAAAGCGCAGGAGATATCTACGGACGGTTCTTTCAAAAGGCAAACAAACCGATTTACCACCCCTTTCGGAAGCAAGCCCGGCGAGTTGCCAGTAGAAGCAAAGCGATATCGACTTCTCTGGACACCGGCTTGTCCATGGGCCCATCGGACAGTCATTGTGCGGAATCTGCTCGGACTGGATAAGATAATCAGTTTGGGGACAGCTAGCCCGCTCCGTCCCAAGACTGCACAAGTGGATTGGGAGTTCTCGTTGGATGAAGCAGGCGTCGACCCTGTGTTGGGGATCAGATACATGAGTGAAATCTATAAAAAGACAGATCCGGAGTACAGCGGCAGGCCTACGGTTCCGGTGATGGTCGATCTTAAGAGCATGCAGGTTGCCAACAACGACTACTTTAAGCTCACCAACTACCTGGAGACCGCTTGGAGGCCGTTTCATAAAGAACAGGCACCGAATTTGTACCCTGAACATATACAGGCAGACATCGATGCATTGAACGAGGTCATTTTCCATGACATAAATAACGGTGTATACAAATGCGGCTTTGCCCTGTGCCAGGAAGTATACGAGGAAACTTATGACCGCTTGTTTGCAAGATTGGATGAGTTGGAGGAACGACTTTCCACTCAACGTTTCCTCTTCGGCGAATTCATCACAGATTCAGATGTTCGGCTCTATTCCACCTTGGTACGGTTCGATGCAGCATATTACTCCGCTTTCAACACAAACAGAAATCTAATTAAAGAGTTTCCTAATCTTTGGGGCTATGTACGGGACCTTTATCAGACAGAATGCTTCGGCGATACAACAGACTTTGATGCCATCAAAAAGCATTATCATGTTTCAATCACAATTTTCGTAGATAAGGAGGATGTAAAAATACTGCCGAAGGGACCGGATTTATCAGGCTGGAATAACCCTCACCATCGTGAGCGCCTGAGCAAAAAGACCGATAAATTTCTATATGATTCCTAAAGGAGCGGGTGAGATGATTCTGAGAGACGCCATGCCAAACGATATCCCTTCCATTCGCCAACAGCGTGTAGAGGCTTACCAAGAATATGCTCCACTACTTCCCGAAGCACATTGGGAGGCGTTAAAAAAGTCCATCCTGTCAGAGGCCGATCTGCAAGCAGGTGTGGAAATCATTGTAGCCGAGTCTGACGCAACGATTCTTGGGAGTGTCGTGCTATTCCCGCCCAAGATAAAAGCATATGAGGGTTTCGGGGACATACTTGAGCATTCAGAGATCCGGATGCTCGCCGTGGCTCCATCCTCTAGGGGAAAGGAGTAGCTTCCGCCTTGGTAAAGGAATGCATCATCAGGACCAAAAACAAAGGCTATCCTGCCATTGGCCTTCACACCGGCGAATTTATGGAAAGCGCCATACAATTGTATACCCAGTTCGGATTTCTCCATACTCCCGAACACGACTTTGAACCTGCCAATGACGGGATTATTGTAAAAGCATACAGATTGAACATGTAAATTGCCACTGAAGTAGGTTAAATAATAATGGTGAATATTGTCTATTTTTAACTGTACCTATATACTGAACATACCACATGATTTTCCCATACATAACAATTCTTTTACAAGGAGATGGAAAAATGAAACTTGGCGCTTTTTCTGTAAGTTTAACTGTAAAGGATCTTCAAATCTCTAAAGCATTCTATGAAAAACTTGGATTTCTGTCATTAGGCGGTGATATTTCCCACAACTACCTTATCATGAAGAATGATAATTGCATTATCGGGTTGTTCCAGGGAATGTTTGAAAAGAACATATTGACTTTTAATCCTGGATGGAATGAAAATGCGGAGAATCTAGCATCATTTACGGATGTTCGAGAGCTTCAAAGGGAACTGAAAGAAAAAGGAATTACCGTGCAGACTGAAGCAGATGAATCAAGTGAAGGACCAGCTTATTTTACATTAGAAGATCCAGATGGCAATCAAATTCTTGTTGATCAGCATAGATGATTAGATCAGCATCATAATGAAACCTCACCCCATAGCTGTGAAGCTAACAAAGGGTGAGGTTTTTTTCTTACAAATACTCCTGTAGCGTAACCTGAATAATCAATACATTTTAATTACTTATCCTTATTTTTCATCATGAAAATGAAAATGACAAATTGAATAACTGTTACTTCATTCAAGAGCTTAAATGTTCATGAACCACTTTCCAACCCTCGTCGTCTTTTTCAAATACATTCGTTCCTCGACCTTTACCCTCTTTATAAACCCCGTCTATCAAACCGGACCATTGAAATTTATAGATACAGGCTGCATTAGACTCACCTATTGTAATCCATCGGACATCATGGATTTTGTAGACTTCATCACGAATGTAATCCCAAGTTTTTTCAAAGAATTCTTTAAGAGGCTTGTGCCCTTGAACCGTTTCATTAGAAAAATAATATATTGCATCTTCTCTAATTAATCTACGTACGTTTTCAAACTCATGAGTATTAGTTGCTTCCTCGTACATTTTTAATGCTTCTTGTGGAGATGATGCAAGCATCCGTGAGCCCCCCCTATATTTTTACCTCAAACCGTAAATCCATTATTAAAAATAATATCATATTTTTATGTAGTCAATCTCAAAAACAATTAAAGTATCAAGATGAATCAATACGATTGATCTTGATACATTTGTTCATAATTTCCCCAAATCCTCATTTACCATATCCATACTACCCTCCCTATCCTTCACTTTAAGCATCCAAGCTAATGCAGCGAGCATACTCACGGCCGCAGCGAAAAAGAGAATGCCAAATCCGAATATGTCGATCAGCAGGCCCAAGGTCGGTGGAGAGATAATAGCGGCTAATGAAGATACTAGATAGTATAAGCCTGTTCGTGCACCGTAGCTTTCTTTACTGCCAGTAGAAATGATAAATGGGTAAGCATTAATATTGATACACGCCCAGAACATCCCTCCAACCAGCAGCAGAGTTCGCAAAAAGAAGACGGAATCCACCCAATTCAGAAGGAGAAATACGATGGTTAACCCGATGATACCAATCACAATCATCTTTTTCTTGCCGTATTTTGCCCCTAGCAACCCACAAGGTATCGCGGAGGCGACAAAGGTCAATGAAAAGAAGGCTAAAGAAAACGCTGATGCACTTTTGGATAAGCCAAGTTCATTTACCCCGTACAAGGTGAACAATGCCTCCATGCCTTGTATCGAAATGAACCAGAAAAAGATTGCAGCCAACAAGAATAGTGTTTGACTGCTTAGTTCCTTCTTGTAATTAAACTTTGGGGCCTTCGTAACGGTATAGGAAATGCTATCTCTATCTTCTTTTATGTTTTTATGAACGATCCACAGCGCAAAAAGGAAAAGTGCTGAAACTAGTAAAAATGGAAAGGATTCATCTAGATGAAATAAGAAGGAGCCTGCACTGAAGGCTATAATCGCGCCACATCCACCCATGAAATTGATGATGCCATTTGCTTTCGTGCGCATGGGTTCCGGTGTGATGTCCGGCATCAAAGCAATGGTCGGTGAACGGAAAATGGCCATTGATAAATTCATGCAGATCATAAAAACAATCAAGGTCAGCAGGCTGGTGTGAAAGGGTATGAGCGCAAAAAATAAAGCGGCCATTGGTATCCCGAAAAGCAGATAGGGCATCCGCCGACCAAAGCGTGTAAGGGTACGATCGCTCTTCTGCCCGATGTATGGCTGCAAAAAAAGGGCGATATAATTATCGATCGTCATCAGGAATCCGATCAACGCCGTACTAGCGATATAATTGTCCAAAAAGAACGGAACAAATCCGTTATACAGTGACCAACCAACGCTGATGCTAAAGAAGCCAAAACCCAACAGCCATGTTTTTCTCATTATCGTTCTCCTTGTTGTCAATTTACCCTATGAGAAGGCATAAAAAAAGATGAAAAGAGTTATGTAAATGTAAGAACAAATTCGCTTCATTGCGATATTAATAGTGCTACTATCCTATGCAATTCTTCCCTCTCGTTTGCTTGTTCGATTGTTAATTCTTTCAAATATTGTAAATAGGGGTCAGGCCCCTTATTTCGAGTCTCTAAAGAAATGTAAAAACCACCCTATAGTGTAGCTTTAGGGTGGTTTGGACACTGCTATTAAAACATTATTTTTAAACTAGCAATCACTTATCATCATCGACTTCCTTCAAGAAGCTACCGATGATGCTTACATATTCTTCGGGCTCTTCAAGATACGGCATATGTGCACTTTGCTCGAACACATGGAACTTCCCACTAGGAGTCAGCGTACTAAAGTACTCTGTTGATGAAGGAGTCGCTTCATCATAGCGACCGCAAGTGTAAAGGGTTGGGACATGAATGTCCTTTAGTTCCGAGGTGCAGTCAAAATCTTTTAGGTTTCCTGTCACGTGGAACTCAGACGGGCCCCACATGATATTGTACACTTCCGGATTTTTAAAATGAGCCCCTTTTTTAAGGAAATCTGGAAACGGATCAAGCCTGCAAACAAAATGCTTATTGAATATAGTGGTTGCGTCCTTGTACTCCTTGGAGTCGGTTGTTCCGTTTTCTTCACATGTTTTTAGTGTCTGTTGAACATCAAGAGGCAAATGCTCCCGATTTCTTTCCTGATCATCCGCCCACAACGGAGCGCTTAAGCAAGGACTTGAAAAGATGATGCTTTTCACGCCTTCCGGATTGGATAAATAATAGGCTGCAGCGAGCGTTGTGCCCCACGAGTGTCCTAGAATATGGAATTCTTCAAGCATAAGAGCTTCTTTTAATTGACCCAACTCTTCCACGAACCGATCAAGGTTCCATAAAGATGTGTCATCGGGACGATCAGACTTGCCGCATCCCAATTGATCATAAAAAATGACCGGTCGATCCTCTGCCAGGATTCGCAAGCCCTGCAAGGAATAATGAGAAGATCCAGGTCCCCCGTGCAACACAATCACAGGTGCCCCATCCTTCTTACCTTCATGTTTCTGATACCACACCTTTCCACCAGTCACTTCGATAAATCCCTCAAGTATAGACATTTAACATTCCCCCTATATGTATGGACTTCTTTTATTATCTAGTAAAACGCATGAAATTGGTAGCTTGGCTAAGAAGGCAAATCAGAAAGTTTATCATAGTATAGCCGAGATAAGACCATACTATGGTAGCTCCGATCCTATACATGATTTGTTATGTTTCTTCTTTTTAAATGTGTTTATAGTTCCCCTGAAAAAAGTATGATAAAGTATGAGAGATACATAAGTTGAAGGGAGTTTTTTCTGTGTCTAACAATAAAGAAAACAATACACTGCCACCAAAAACCTGTACCATCGATCGTCTCGTTACGATGCCGGATGATGTGAAAAAGGTGTTGGATGGTAAGAAAACAGCGACACGCCGAAATGGCAGATATGCTGATGTCGGAGAAATCATGGAATTGGAAGGGAAACAATTCATCGTGGAGAGTGTGTATTCCCAGTCACTCGGGGAATTGACGGATGAACATGCCCGTCATGAGGGTTATGAGACTGTAGAACAATATAAAGAGTCCATTTTATCCTATCACCCTGGCATGCCATGGCTTCCACATATGAGAGTATGGGTGCATGAGTTCAGTCCAGCTAACGAATAGTCGGTGCATCGATGGATATCACATACAGAATCATTATTTACATACATGTACTTAGTGCGATAGCCTCAATCGGACCGTTCTTCGTACTTTTACCGATAGCTAACAAGCTGAGAGTGGCAAAAGACCAGGCAATGATCGGCTATTTGGAGACATTCCGTTTTGTCGTCCGCCTCTCGAAGCATACCGGCCATGTACTGGTCGGATCGGGGATACTTCTTGTAGTGCTGGGTCCCTGGACCTGGAGTACACCTTGGATCATCATGACACTGATCATCATGTTCTGCTCCCTGTTCTTTTTGGCCCGGGCATTCTCGCCGAAGCTTCGGAAGTTCGAGGAGGAAGGTCATAATAAGACGGAGCTTGCTGCTAAACTGAAACGGACCGTTTGGATCTACCTCACTCTGTTATTAGCGATGCTTTGGTTCATGGTCGTCAAACCGCCATTATGGTAATTGAAAAAGGTTCAGTCCTTACGTCTTTGACGTTTGGACTGAGCCTTTTTTTATGTAAATTCAGGATTTTTCTTTACTGTCTTTATTTTGAAAATGAAATAATAGTATTTATAAATGACAATCAGAATGAACATGATTTTGAGCAGGATGCTGTCCAAAATGAAAAATGGAAAAGCAATGGTGAAATCCGCGAATAACAAAATCGTGATTTTCTGCTTCAACGTCATACTTCTTTCCCGTACAAAGCTTTCTAAATGCTTCTTATATATCGAAGTACCTTTAAACCAAACCTCAAATTTTTTCGAGCCCCTCACAAAGAAAAAGGAAGCCAACAATAAAAGTGGCGTCGTCGGTAAAACAGGCAGGATGATACCTATGATTCCTAATCCCATGCATATAAAACCTGCAATAATATACAAACTACTGATAATTCTTTTGATAAGGACCATCCCTTTCCTGATCCCTGGAAAATAATACTCAGGATATTCTAATAAAGACTACATACTCTTTCTTTCATTATCTCATAAAAAAACCTTTGGGGACAGGTCCCTCGTCCCATAAAGTGGGACGAGGGACCTGTCCCCATGCCTACGCTCTCACCTTTTCCCTCTTCAATAACATCCCCATCGGAATATAGGTGACCCAGAAGACAAACAGTGCCGCCAGTTCAAGATTGATATAATACCAGATTCCGGATCCGAAGAAGGAAAGGATGGTTTTGGTTTCTGTCGGGTTTGCTAGGTAGAAGAAGTTGGTGTCCAATAGAATATTGATGAAAAAGATTGGTGCAGCGATGACGTTTGCGATAAGAAAGCTCGTAAGTATGGCTTTCCTTGGAACCCGATAGCCCTCGTAATAAATGAAATACAGGACTGCCCAGGCGATGGCTGCATGATGAAGGAAATATTTCAGGAAGCGGTAATGAGGGAAACTATAGTGCATTTCAGGTGTGACCATGCTCAGGATTGGTGGTATGAAGCCTATAAAGAAAAGCAGATGGAACAGTTTGTTATTGGACTTCAGAAAAAGATACATGGCAATGAACGTACTGAATGAACAAAGCTGGATCGGGAGGTCTTCTAATCCCCACTGATTGGTAGCGACGACCCAAATCTGATGGGAAATCTCACTGATTAGTAAAATACTAAATAAAGTCCACTTGATAGCTTGCTGGTAGGGCTTCAAACCTTTTCTGAAAGATACCAACAGAAAACAGATTGCCATAAACAATAAAAACGTCGCAATATGCTCGACAGAAAACAGCTCAAATGTGCGCATTTCCGTAACCGAAAACATGCTAGCACCCCTCACCCATTTGGAATTAAGCGGTTGTTATGGATAGTGTATTCGCATCGTGCAACGATTAAGTCTGTCCGTGCCATAATACAATATAAAAAAGACCGACTGCGTGTTAATAACATGCAATCGGTCTTTGATATATGGTCTGAAGTGAATCTATTGAACATCCGCTACACATCGAAACCCGATATTCCCCGTCGAGCTGTCCGGTGTATTTCCAGTTCTTGCTGCCACTCTATAACGGTTACAATAGGACTTGTGGCAAAGGTAGGATCCCCCTTTCATCACTTTGGCCGTTCCCTTAGATGGACCTTTCGGCGATAGCACCACTTCTTCTGTTGGGTGGTTAGGTGAGAACCAATCTGAACACCACTCCCAAACATTGCCTGCTACATTATAGAGTCCAAAGCCATTAGGTTTAAATGAATCCACTGGTGCGGTTGCCAGGAATCCATCATCCTCGGTATTTTTCATAGGGAACTCCCCTTGCCAAATGTTACACTGATGGATTTCATCCTCTAATAGATCATTTCCCCAAGGGTATGTTTTGCTTTCCAATCCACCTCTTGCGGCATATTCCCATTCCGCTTCTGTAGGCAGTCTTTTGCCTGCCCAATTACAATAAGCCACAGCATCATTCCAGGATACATGGACCACTGGATGATCGAGGCGCTTCTTAATATTGGAATCCGGTCCTTCTGGTTTCTTCCAGTTTGCACCTTCCACAACAAGCCACCACGGAACACCATGGACGACATTTTTCACTCTTTTTTTTACAGCTTTGGAAGGCAACAGATGAAACACAAACGACCACCCGAATTTTTCCGCTTCCGTTACATATCCCGTCTCATCCACAAACTCTTTAAATTGCCGGTTTGTTACAGAGTAGCGATCTATCGCAAAAGGCTGCAAACGGACCTTTCGAACCGGACCTTCCCCATCCTTTGGAAAGCCCTCTTTGTCCTCTGTTCCCATAAAAAAATCGCCGCCTGGTAATGTAACCATATCCTCATTATGTCGCTGTTTTTTCGTATGCTTCTCAAGTACCTCTATATCAGTTGAAACGTTAGTTACATTCCTTCTACTTGCTGCGCAACAAGATGTTTTTTCCATTTAAGACACTCCCCTTATTTCTTAAAAACTAGTATACCAGTAATGAACGAAAAATTTAACATACTAGGGGAATTTGGAAACTCTCTAAAAACCCTTAGAGGGGTATAGACTATTCATAATCACGGACAGAATCTTTAAGGAATCTCAGCTCTTCTTTTAACTTACTAACCGTCTCTGCATAGTTCGACTCATGATATACATTGTTCATTTCATATGGATCGTTATTTAGATCGTACAGTTCCCATTCAGGGGTTCTAGGCTCATCTTCTGCAGAGGAGGAACCCAATGCTTCCCCATAATAATGGATAAGCTTATAATCGTGTGTCCTTATACCATAATGTGCACCAACTCGATGCTCCAGACTTAGGTGCTCCCAATAGCGGTAGTACATGGATGTCTGCCAATCCTCTGGAGTATTTCCCTCGAGGATCGGCTTTAAGCTTCTCCCTTGCATAAAGTCAGGGATATCAATTCCTGCGTAATCCAGAAAAGTTTCGGCAAAATCCACATTCAATGCAAAATCTTTTGAAATAGATCTAGCCTTGATTCCCTTTGGATAACGGATTACAAATGGCATTCTAAGGGATTCCTCATACATGAAGCGTTTGTCATACCAGCCATGGTCTCCCAGGAAGAAACCTTGATCAGAGGTATACACGATGATCGTATCTTCGGCAATTCCCTCTTCATCCAAATAATCCAGCAGTCTGCCTACATTATCATCTATAGATGCGACACATCTTAGATAATCTTTGATGTAGCGCTGATAATACCAGCTTTTCAATTCCCGTTGCGATAGACCTTTAGGTGGGTCTGCTTTCACATCCCGATACACCAAATCTCGATCTATCCGCATCTTAGCTTCCTTCACCACATCAGCCTTCCCTTCGTAATCGTCATGGAAAGACTCCGGCTCCGGAATATCCACATCCTCATACATGTGAGCGTGCTTTTCATCCGGATCCCACGGACGGTGTGGCGCTTTATGGTGACACATAAGCATAAACGACTTGTCTTTGTCACGCGACTTCATCCAATCAATCGATAAGTCCGTTACAATGTCGGTTGCATAGCCCGGAATGGTAATTTCCTCTCCCATATCATACATAACAGGATCATGATAGAGACCTTGACTGTGGAATATCGTCCATTTATCAAAATCAGCAGGATCGTGATGCCCGCCGTGTCCCAGATGCCATTTCCCAAAAAGCGCAGTCTGATAGCCATTCTCCCTTAAAATTCTTTGAACAGTCGGCTGACGGCTATCGAATCTGTCCCCTAGGGTTTTCACTCCATTTACATGATTATACAAGCCGGTGAGTATGCTGGCACGGCTTGGAGCACAGATGGAATTGGTACAAAAGCAATTGTCCAGTCGCATCCCCTCTTCTGCAATTCTATCCAGGTTGGGAGTTTCATTGATTCTGCTTCCATAGCAACTCATAGCATGTGCTGCATGATCATCACTCATGATAAAAATAATATTGGGCTTTTTATGTTCTTTCATCACAATCTCATTCCCCTCTCCCTTCAGCTTTTCCATTCAAAAAAAGCGAACAACAGTTAAGTTATCCGCTTCTTCTATATAAAAAATTAAAATGCATTCAATCTAACATGCTCATCCACAATCAAAGTCGGTTCCGTACTATTCTGAATGTCCTCCACAGTATATCCCTCTGCAACCTCCACAAGCTTCAATCCTTGCTCCGTTACATCTAGAACAGCACGGTCTGTAATGATACGGTCCACCACACCTTTCCCTGTCAAAGGCAGGGTGCATGCTTTCAAGATTTTCGCTTCCCCAGCTTTATTCACATGATCCATGATAACGATAATACGCTCTGCACCATGAACAAGGTCCATCGCACCGCCCATACCTTTGATCATTTTCCCTGGAATCATCCAGTTGGCAAGGTCACCATTTTCACTTACTTCCATACCGCCAAGGATCGCGATATTCACGTGACCGCCGCGTATCATTGAAAATGATTCGGCACTGTCAAAATAGGCCGCCCCCGGAATGGCTGTGACGGTTTCTTTTCCAGCGTTGATGAGGTCCGCATCCACATTATCCTTTGTTGGATAAGGTCCGATGCCAAGAAGGCCGTTTTCAGATTGCAATACTACCTGCTTGTTTTCGGATATGTAATTCGCCACAAGGGTGGGCATTCCAATTCCGAGGTTTACGTAGTAGCCGCTCTCGATTTCTTTTTCTGCACGTTTTGCGATTTTCTCACGTGTGTTCACTGTTCCTTTTGCCATGATAGGTTCCCCTCCTCGCTAGTCTCTAGTAGTTACGCGTTCGATTTTCTTTTCCTGCTGGCCGACGATCAGACGTTGGACGTAGATGCTTGGTGTCTGGATATGGTTTGGATCCAGTTCACCGATTTCCACAAGCTCTTCCACTTCTGCAATCGTTACTTTACCAGCTGCCGCGATCATCGGGTTGAAGTTACGGGCAGTTTTGTTGTAAATGAGATTCCCCATTTTGTCGGCTTTATCCGCTCTTACCAAACTGAAATCGGCAGTAAAAGCTTCCTCCAACAGATATTCTTTTCCATTGAATTCGCGCACTTCCTTGCCTTCCGCGATTGGCGTTCCAACTCCCGCTGGCGTGTAGAATGCCGGGATTCCCGCTCCGCCTGCACGAATTTTTTCTGCAAGCGTTCCCTGTGGCGTCAGTTCGACTTCTAGTTCACCGGATAGTACCTGACGTTCGAATTCCTTGTTTTCCCCAACGTAAGACCCGATCATTTTCTTGATTTGCTTATTTTTCATTAAAAGGCCAAGTCCCCAGTCATCGACTCCGCAGTTGTTGGAGATGACAGTCAAGTCTTTCACGCCTGTTTCAACTAACGCCAGGATCAGGTTTTCCGGGATTCCGCAAAGGCCAAATCCACCGACCATGATTGTTGCACCATCTTGGATGTCTTTTACCGCTTCCGTAAAGGATGTATAAATAGGTTTCATCGCTGTTGCACCTCTCTCTATTTGGTTAGATGTTTTCTACAATTGTTGCTACACCCTGGCCGCCGCCAATACATAGGGTAGCAAGTCCTTTTTTCGCATCACGACGCTTCATTTCGTGAATGAGCGTAACCAGAATACGAGTTCCACTTGCCCCAATCGGATGACCCAGAGCAATCGCACCGCCGTTGACGTTCAGTTTCTCGGAGTCGAATTGAAGCTCTTTCCCAACTGCGAGCGCTTGTGCTGCGAAGGCTTCGTTTGCTTCCACGAGATCCATCTCTTCAAGTGTCTGCCCACCTTTTTCCAAGGCCTTCTTCACGGCAGTTACCGGTCCGATTCCCATGATGCTCGGATCCACTCCACTGCTAGCATTGGCAACGATTTTCACTAAAGGCTTGATGCCAAGCTCGTCTGCCTTTTCCTTGCTCATGACAACCACTGCTGCAGCGCCGTCATTGATTCCGGATGCGTTACCTGCAGTCACTGATCCATCCTTTTTGAAAGCAGGACGCAATCCGCCAAGCTTTTCGGCAGTTGTTCCCTTTCTAGGATATTCGTCTGTATCCACCGTCAGAATTTCTTTTTTCTTTTTCACTTCTACAGGAACGATTTCGTCCTTGAATTTCCCGTCCTCGATTGCCTGGACCGCTTTCTGTTGGCTGTTTGCCGCAAATTGGTCCTGCTCTTCTCTTGTCAGATCATATTTCGTGCAAAGGTTTTCCGCGGTAACACCCATATGATAATCATTGAACGAGCACCACAGCCCGTCATGGACCATGCTGTCTGTCACCTTTTGGTCGCCCATCCGGTATCCATCACGAGCTCCTTGCAGGAGATATGGAGCCTGTGACATATTCTCCATCCCGCCAGCTACCACAATATCCGCATCTCCGGCAATGATGGCTTGTGCTGCCAGATGTACTGCCTTCAGACCTGATCCACACACTTTATTGATTGTCATGGAAGACACTTCATTCGGAAGTCCTGCCCCGATCGCTGCCTGCCGTGCCGGATTTTGACCGAGCCCCGCCTGCAGCACATTCCCCATGATTACTTCATCTACACTATCTGGTGCAAGCCCGGCTTTTGCGAGCGCCTCTTTGATTACTACTGCTCCCAACTGTGGAGCGGAAACATCCTTCAATGCACCACCAAAACTTCCGATCGCTGTTCTGACAGCGCTTACAATGACTACTTCTTTATTTGACATGATTCCATCTCCTCTCGCTTGAATAATTCTTGATTCCTGTCGAAATTCCTGCTTTTTTTAAAAAATTTCTATTATTCTTGCTTTTATGGCCCTCTTCTAACTAAAATTGAAGTAACGAAATTCCATTAATCAGGGGGAACTCCAAATGAATTTACCTAGCAAGGCGACCATCATCGAAGTAGGACCTCGCGATGGTCTGCAGAATTTGAAGACCTTTGTTCCAACCGACGCTAAAATCGATTTTATCAAGCATCTTAAAAAGGCCGGCATCAAGGAAATGGAGCTCACTTCTTTCGTTTCGCCAAGATGGGTCCCGCAAATGGCAGACGCACCTTCTGTAATCGAGGAATGCTTGGATGATGAGACACGAAACTTTGTACTGGTGCCAAATCAGAAAGGAATTGACCGCCTGCTCGGAACAAAATGCAAAAACGCGGCTGTATTTGTTGGAGTGAGCGACTCATTCAATAAGAAGAATATCAATAAAACGACTGAGGAAAGCCTGCTCGAGTTGGAACCGATCATCCGTGATCTCAAGGAAAAAGGTTTCTTTATACGCGCTTGCATCTCCACCTCCTTCTATTGCCCTTATGAAGGAAAAGTGGATGTGAAGGATGTTGTGGCATTATGTAAAAGGTTTGAAAGCTTCCGGGTCGATGAACTCAGTGTGGCAGATACTATCGGGATGGCCAACCCGAAAGAATCCTACCGTTTATTTTCAGCATTAAAGAAAGCGCTACCAGGCATGATGCTCACAGCGCATTTCCACAACACAAGAGGAATGGCGCTTGCGAACGTTTTCGCTGCCCTTCAAGCGGGTGTTGACCGCTTCGACACATCAGCAGGCGGACTCGGAGGCTGTCCATTCGCACCAGGAGCATCAGGTAACGTTGCAACAGAAGATGTCGTGTACATGCTTGAACAGATGGGAGTCCAAACCGGAATCAACCTCAGGCACATTGTAAAAGCATTGGAAAACCTGCTGCCCCACCTGGATAAGCAGTATGAGAGCCAGTATTTTAAGCTCCAAGGAACAGGACCGTTGACTCAGGTTTAAGTACATGTGGGGGACAAGTCCCGTGTCCCATTTCACCAAATGCATAAAAACCCCCTCCCCTATCCACATTAACAAGTGATATCAAGGAAGGGAGAATATTCTAATGTCCAAGCACAACAAACAAGGCCCTAGTCAAAAAGGGCAGCCGAACGCAGAGAGCGCTAAGCAAGTTGTATCTGCAGAAGAAGTGGAACGTACCACTCACCCTACAAAGCGTCAGAACTCGGAGCAATAATTCTTCTGGGACAATGGACCTGTCCCTATGGACCACACTGAAGGTTTGAAAAGAACCCGCAACGTCTTTTGTTGCGGGTTTTTGTGCTTTTGGCGTGTATAAGGGCGCCTGTCGTGCTTTCTGCATTTTCTGCTCGAAGGTTTAGGGTATAATATAATAGAAATAATATCCAGTGAGGGAGGTCATAGCGATTAATCGGAAATATGTTTCAACAGTTCTGGCTGCATTATTTGGCTTTCCTCTCTATTTGTCCATATTTTTTGATAGTAGATTTGGATATTCTGATTTTAGTGAAAGCAGCTATCTTATCTCTCATACCATTTTAGAGTTTTCAGCTATATTTATTGCTGTAAGTATTGCGCTACAGGGATGGCTTTTTTTCAAGGGTCCCTCTTCTGCAAAAATATTCATCTTTTCGAGCGCATTCCTTGCAGTAGGTATTTTTGACTTCATGCATATATTGTCTTTCCGGGATATGCCTGGATACCAGGTTGATTTTCCTTATGTAAGCTCCTGGTTTTGGCTTTCTGCTAGGCTCACGGAAACGGTTCTATTCGTTGTCCTAGTCTCCAGGATGGACAAACAGCCTAATACCCCGGACTTCAGACAGATTCTCATCACACTTACCATTCTTTTCACAGCAGGGGTTTCCATCATCATTTTCACCCTATCACCAATTCTGCCTCCCCTATCCCAACATAGGGAACTCACACTTTGGAGCTATTGGATAATTTCCATCATAACAATTGTTCATACTGTCATTTTCATTCACGCTCTTATTAGTATTAGAAAAGGCCTTCATCATGACAAGGAATATATTGCACCAGCTTCCATGCTGCTGATTTTCTCAACCTTTACTTCGTTGAGCCAGTTTGTCATAACGGACTGGAGTAACTTTGTCTCCCATATTTTCAAAGTGGTCGGATACATCTATTTATTCAGACTGGTTTTCATCCGGTACGGGGAAAGGCCGTTCAAGGAACTTGAGGATATGTCTGCCACCTATAAGCGTCTCCTGAACAGTGTGGTCGAAGGAATATACGGCATTGATAAAGAAGGAAAAGTGACCTTTATCAACGAACCGGCTTCCAGGATGCTTGGATATCGGGAGGATGAACTGTTAGGGCGTATAGGTCATCCCATTATCCATCATACAAAGGCTGATGGATCAGACTACCCTATGGAGGAATGCCCGATCTGTCATGCAGCGAAAAGTGAAGAGCATACATATGCACCAAATGAACTTTTTTGGGATAAAAGAGGCGAAAGTTTTCCAGTTGAGTATTTTACTAGACCGATTTATGAAGATGGGCAGGCAAAAGGAACCATCGTAACGTTTCTTGATTTGACCGATAAGAAAAAGTTGGAGAGTCTCGAAGTACAGCATCAGCATATGAAACACGAAGTGGCACTTGCTGCCTCGGTCCAGCAATCCCTATTAACAGCATTAACGAACTATCCTGAAGGTGTAGATATCGGCTATCTCAGCATTCCGTTTAAAGAGCTTAACGGGGATTTCTATACTCTTTATCCCAAGGAAAGGGAGATTTCCATTGCCATTGCGGATGTTTGTGGAAAGGGGATTCCTGCAGCCATCCAGATGACCATGATGAAATATGCCATGGAACAAGGTAATCCCCCAGATCATGCCCTAACTGAAATAAATAGGTTTTCCAATCAACATATGGATGACATGTCCTTTATTACCATGCTTGCCAGTACCTATGATATAGAGACTCGCATGTTCCATTATTCCTCTGCCGGCCATGAACCTGCCCTTCACTACCATCATCGTGATAGGAAGTTTAGCGATCTTTCTACAACAGGTCCTATTTTGGGTGTGATGCCAGAAATGGACTACCAATCCAAAAGAACGCAGCTTGACCCAGGGGATTTTATCATTTTTTATACAGATGGAATGATTGAAAGAAAAGAAAACCTCGACGATAACAATAAAATTATAAAAGAATGCTTTTTGGACCTGGATTTATCGAATAGTGCTCAAGAAATTACCCAGAATCTATTTGATTTCATTAATAAAAGGCAGCCGTTCCCCATCGAAGATGACCAAACACTGATTCTACTAAAAGTGGAAAATAGGGAGACAAGAGTATGATGGAAATAAACATGAATATACGGGACGTTCTCTTGAACTTTTTTCTGATTTTCACTCCAATTTTCTTTTATCAGTACATTGTCACCAATTACACTGCCACAAAAAGCAGACTGTTCCTGGGGGTGATCTGTGGGATTGCCGCTGTCCTTTGCATGCACTACCCCATCCTATCAGGAGATGGGTTCCTTTGGGATCTCCGATGGATCGCATTGATGATAGCAGTCCTATACGGAGGGGCTCTTGCGGGAAGTATTACTGCCACCATGCTGGTAGTCTATCGGTTCAGTCTTGGTGGCCTCCTTGGCTCAGTGAATGTACTGTTGTTAGCCGTTGTACTATTTGTAATTTTTATCCTGTTAAGATCCAAATACATGCAGAAATCTCATAAATCCAAGTTGCTTTTTGGAGTGATGCTGGCCTTTTTCACTTGGATTATTGCCATTTCAGCAATTATCGCTCATTTTGTGATCACCGACAATATCGATTACATTCTTCAATATAGCCTTCCCATCTTTCTTGTTATGGGAACCTGCTATATAACTTCCAGTTTTATTTATATCTACTTTTCTGAAGAAATCAGAAACTACACAAGAATGAAAGAGAATAGCTTTCAAGCGGAAAAGCTTAATCTGGTTACCGAGCTTTCTGAACTGCTGTCGTTAGAAATGAAACGGTCCCTTGACACTACAAGTGAACTGTTGGAAAATGCCCAAAATGGCAGTGATTATCATAGAAGGGCAAGCATCCCAAAGGCTCTAAAAGAAATAAAGAAAGCCAAAAAAGCTATTAGAGGCTATGTGAATTATTCCGGCCAGTTTTCAGGTAGCCAGCCCAAAGCGCCGCTCTATCAATTGGCACAGGAAATCAAGGATCTATTGACTCCCTATTCCATTCAAAAGAAAATATCTATTGAGCAGTTAATCCCTGAATCGTTCCACGTCGAAGTGGATGCCTTTCGCATGAAACAGCTGCTTCTCAATCTGGTGAAAAATGCAGCAGATGCAACACCAAAAAGTGGCACCATCAAAATGGAGGCAGTCAAACGCGGCGGGCAAGTATACATCATAATCACCGATACTGGTATAGGCATGTCCAAAACCCAACTTTCCAATCTTATCGACTTCGGCGCCTCCACCGGCAACACCGGCGTCGGACGCGGGCTGATGGTCACCTTCCATCTCATCCAGGAAATGGGCGGGACACTATCCTTCCACAGCACCGTCGGCAAAGGAACCACCGTAACAATCAAACTTGGTGCATAGGGACTGGTCCCTTGTCCCACTTCCTAAATATTACTCGAAATATGGATATTTATGCTAAAATAATAGTATTGTAGTAAATGTAAGGGGGATGTTTATGATTATCGGAATGCATCACGCGCAAATCACCATACCAAAGGGTACTGAGGAAGAAGGAAGAAATTTTTACTGCAAGGTATTAGGATTAAAAGAAATAGAAAAACCTGACCCGTTAAAAGGTCGAGGCGGTTTTTGGCTGCAAGTGGGAGATAGGGAGGTCCATGTAGGAACGGAAAATGGATTTGATCGAAATTCAACCAAGTCCCATATTGCTTATCTAGTAGAGGACGTGGCACCATGGAGAACAAAGCTTACGGAGAATGGCATCAAAATACTGGAATCTGTCGCCATTCCAAAATACGACCGCTTTGAATTCAGAGATCCATTCGGAAACAGGGTCGAAATTATTGCTTCTATTTAATAAATAAAGATCAGAAGCCAGTGCTTCTGATCTTTATCCTTCCACGCCCTCATACCATTCCATCGAGTCACTCTCTACCAATTCTTCTATCGTTTTCAGATGGTCTTTATCGCTTACAATTTCATAACCACTAAAGTGGGTTTTATCTATGGAGTACATCAGTTTATCTGTTACCAAGAGATTATCTTTTTCGTTCACGACAAGTATTTCGACTATATATTTGCTGTTTAGCTCAAATGTTGAGTAGTTCGTCTCCTTCAATTCCAATCCCTTCAAATCGTTAAGCAGTCTGTCAACCAGTTCTTCATCCTCGATTGTCAGTTGTCCAATGGTTTTCCAGTAATCCTTTTCAGAATCACCCTCAATATCCTTCACCTTTATTGTGATGCTTCTGATTTCTGAATCATCCTTTATTGTGCCAGAAGTCATTTCATGGAAGTCCGTGTACTTCATTTCGTTCTGAATATACCCCACACCTAGCGCCACTATGATCAACGCGATTCCGACCACCATCTTTTTGCGGAAAGACAGCCAATAGAAGGCTCCTCCTAAAAGGATCGCCAACACAAAATAATCTGAATAATACACAAACCAGCCTAACATCTGTTCCACACGATTTTCCCCCTTTTATGCCACGGTCCTCTCTCACTCTAGAATTCTTCTGCTACCCATTCGTAATGTACAAATTACAATATGTCCTCACATTCATCCAAATCAACTTTCACAAAACCATTGTTTTCAAGCACCCTCTGCGACCCTTTATTTGATAGGGTCGTCTTTGCATAAAGCCTTGTAATCCCCTTTTCCCGAAGTTCGGACATCAAAAGCTGCACCGCTTTCTTCGCCACACCTTTGCCGCTAGCAGCCTCTCCCACTCGATAGCGGACGTGGGCACATCTTTCTTCTTTATCTAAATCCACTTTATTGACGCGGGCTATGATTACTCCATCTAGATTTTTCACCATGTAAAAATAAGATTTTCCGACAATTTGCTCTTTAATTAATGTACGTTGTATTTCGGTAAAGGTTTCAAAATGGTAGTACGTTTCTCCTCTTCCCGGTACGCTTTTTTCAAAATATTCCCTGTTTTCTTTTTCAAACTGCAATGGTGCTTGAAAATGTTTCTCCTCCAGCATTTCCAAATAGATTTCCATCTTTCCCATCCCTTTCATTTTGGAAAATCCCACAAGATGCTTTTTGTATGTACATGAAAAATTTGATATTGGTTAACTTACACCTAACAATGGCAAAGGAGTGAGTTCATGAAACACCCTCTTTTCATCCTGATATTTGCAAGCATCATTATCTTTCAGACCGCTTCCGTAAGCGCCATGCCAACCATGCCTCCGCCTCCGGAACAGTCACGCGAAGAACTTTATCATGATATGTTTTTGACACTTTTATCTAAAGATATTGACGCAGCTGTTAGCAATTATTATGCGGATTATCTGACCATCTCCCCTATGGTATACGGTTATATGGTAGATGTAACATCGGCAAATCGTGTTGGAGGATACCGTTCCTTCGGATTTACGGTTACGCTCGAAGCCACTCCTGTCGTTGGCCCGCATCTATCTGTGGGAAAGGACCGCATGATTTTTCAAATTGATCGGTCCGGTACAAAACTATTGGATTATGAACACCTTGAAAGTCATGAACTCCCTAACAATTGGAAGCACATCGTAAAACAGAATAGAATTTCTCTCCTTTTCCAATTAATACATTATACATAAATACCGTCTAACACTCGGAAAATATGATCATTTCCACACAAAAAATTTCAATCCTTCCCATTTCCCTCCTGGCTCTTCCAAATGATAAACTAAGGTATATATATCCAATTTGGAGGTTTGCTCAGTGAATCAACTTAAACGGCTGCTTATCGTTCTAGGCATCATTCTATCCTATGTCCTGTTTGTCGGAATCTTTTTTACAAATAAGGTAATGTATATACGTAAAAAGACAAATGAAGAAATCCTCGAGCGTGAAATGAGGCTGGGACATTATAAGGAAGAGATCCTGTCCACACTTCCCAAAAAAGAACTTACCATTCCTTCCCCTCTTGGCTATAACATTTATGGGGAGTTATACGATGTACCTCATTCCAACCGGTATATGATCTTCAGTCATGGGGTGACACAAAATACGCTGAATTCCATCAAATACATGAATATCTTTTTAGAAAGAGGCTGGAATGTTGTCCTGTATGACCACCGACGCCACGGGAAATCCGGTGGGAAGACGACTAGCTTTGGTTTTTATGAAAAGCACGATTTAAAAGCGGTGGTGGACTGGGTAAGGGAACAGGCACCCGACGAAGCAGTAATCGGGGTCCACGGTGAATCGATGGGTGCGGCAACTTTGCTTATGTATGCAGGTGGCTTGGAGGACGGTGCTGATTTCTATATCGCCGACTGTCCGTTTTCCGATCTGGAGGAACAGCTTGCCTACCGATTGAAGGCTGATTTCCGGATACCAAAGCAGCTTGTCATGCCAATTGCGAATACATTCCTGCGATTAAGGGATAAGTATTCCATCAGAGATGTTTCCCCTATTAATGTCATTGAAAATATCGACAATCCGGTATTGTTTATCCACAGTGAGCCGGATGATTTCATTCCGATCATGATGACGCAGCAGCTTTTCGAAAAAAAGAAGGACAAAAAGAAGCTGTACGTAGCGAAAAACGGCAGCCATGCGATGAGCTATTCCGAAAACCGTGAGGAATATGAAAAAGCGATTGATGAGTTTTTGGAGGAGATCGGCTACGGAAATCATCAGAATTATCAATAGGAAGAATAATTTCCCTCTCATAAAAGAACGCTATATTTAGCGATGACTTTTAAGGAGAGATTTTTGTGGACGAACAGATCAAAGAATTAAATGCATTTTTGGAAGGCGAATTCATGGGCATCCATGCCTACGAACATTATATCCAGAACACCCAGGATGAAGCAGTGAAAAAGGACCTCCAAGCCATTCAGCAAAACCACAAAATGCACGCCATCTTTGTGGCAGAGCGAATCCAGAACCTTGGCGGAACTGCAGTCGATGATGTTGGTTTGGTCGGTGCATTCCAGGAGCGCGTTGCGCAGGTAAAAGGATATCCGAAGGACAAGGAAGCAATCATCAGAGGCGCCATCAAAGGCGAGGAATTCGGTTCCGATATGATGGCTGAGTTTGTAAAAGGCGACCTCGACCAGGAGAGTCAAAGCATAGTACAGTCGATTTTGGCGGAGCATAAAAAGCATATTGAGATGCTGAATAAGCATTTGCAATAAGGAAAAAGCAAGCATTCGGATAGAAGAATGCTTGCTCTTTTCTTATTGCAGCAAAAATAAAGCAAGTTCGTCATGTCCTGTTTAGATTTTTTTCCACAGTCCTTTTTAAGAGTAAACTTTTTAGGCAAAAAGCATATTTGAATATAAATTTCACCATAATATAGATAACAATGAATGGCTTTAAGTGATGAGGTGATTATATGTCCTTTATACAGCAGTTCTTTAAAAAAAAACATGAGAAACAAGAAATAGGTCCTCAAGATATTAACCATTTATTTACTAAAGCAAAAAAATCCAGTGATTTTGGGCAACTTTCACTTATAAATAAAAAAGGACATTTCATCCTTTCTTACTACAACACACTAATTGATAGAGAACAGTTTCAGTGCAAAGTATTATATGTTTTTCAAGAACAGTCTTTTGATATTGGTCACATAAAGAACATTGAGGATATTAGGAATACGATTCCCATTGAAGATATTTTGATTACAGACAACATAGAAGTGATCGAATCGAAATTCCTTAAAGGGTATGCTATTCTCCAAATGAAAGAAAATGATTATAAGTGTGCATTAATTAATTTATCCAATGAAAAAGTTGGGTTGCGTGAGCAAAATAACGTTGAAAATGAGTTCAGCGTCATAGGACCTCAAATCGGATTTGTAGAAAATGTCGATGTCAATATACATTTACTAAGGCAGCAAATCAATACCCCTAATTTAATTATCAAAGACATTCACATAGGGTCGATGTCACATACTAAAGTCATCATCGCTTATATTGAAGGGATTACAAATGAGCAGCATATTAATACGATGACTCAACGATTACAGAATATCGATTTTGATGTGGTTTTTGATTCCTCTCAGCTTCATCAAATCATAACCGATAATTCCATAACACCTTTTCCGCTACTTCTTTCCACGGAACGTATTGATAGAACGGTTTTTGCTTTGATTAGCGGACAAGTAGCTGTTTTTAGTAATGGATCGGCTTATGCCATCACTGGCCCTTCTACATTACTGGATTTTTTTGTTTCGCCTGAAGATTACTATTTACCTTGGGTTATAGCGTCTTTTTTTCGTTTGATACGTATCTTTAGTGTTCTATTCTCAGTTTTTGCAACCTCCATATACATAGCTGTTTTGACATATCACTATGAAATGATTCCAAAAGTGTTACTCGGCCCCCTTAGCTATTCACGTCATAACGTTCCGTTTACACCGGTATTAGAAGTACTATTTTTGGAATTGACGATAGAACTTTTACGTGAAGCTGGAGCACGCTTACCTACTAAGGTGGGACAGACGCTTGGAATCGTAGGTGGCATCGTAATAGGCCAGGCCTCTGTTGAAGCAGCACTTACAAGCAATGTATTGCTTATTATTGTTGCCTTATCTGCTTTGGCTTCTTTTACTACACCGATTTATAAAATGTCGAACACCATACGTTTTTTACGTTTTCCTTTGATTATATTAGCATCCATATGGGGCGGATTAGGGATTGTTTTAGGAATAAGCTTTTTGATCGTTCATCTGACACGTTTAGAATCATTAGGTACACCCTATACCGTTCCCTTATATCCATTTAGGCGTAAAGATTTTGCGGATAGCATTATTCGTTCGTCCTATAATGTCACTTCAAAACGACCAAGTTATTTACGTCCTCGATCACTTTGGAGATATCATCCAAGTGACCAGATCAAAAAGAAAAACGATTTTGAGGATTAATCAGAAAATAATTGACGAGGTGAGATATGAACTCACGTTTTTTCTTTGCGATCAGCTTCATTGTCTTCCTAACTGGGTGTGAGAATGAAAGGACTATTGATAAAATTCAGATTATCGAATCGATTGGTTATGATCAGCATGAGGAGGAAATCAAGGGAACTGCTATCTATCCTTCGTTCACAGAAAAAGGACAAACCAAATTAAATATCTTGACGACAAAATCTGCTTCGTATGATGATATCCTCTCGAGATTGAATACAAAGTCTGCGCATCCAATCGAAATAGGCCAATTACGTTTAGTATTGTTCGGCAAGAAGTTTGCGGAACAAGGGATTAGTCCGGTTATAGAAAGCCTTAAACGGGATCCGGTTGTTGGAAGTCGAATGCAGTTGGGTATAGCCGAACATACAGCAGAAAATATATTAATATCAGGTAAAAATACAAACCTTCCCTTCCATTTAAGCGATAAAATTAATCAGAATATAAAGAATGGAAATTTGCCCAAAATGAATTTACACCTTTTTTTGGAAAATTACTACAATAAAGGCAGAGATCCATATTTGCCTTACTTTACCATAGAGGAGGGAATTGCCCACATTAATGGGTTAGCTTTATTTAAGAATGGCAAGTATATAAATCATATTGATTTAAATCAATCATTTATTGTAAAAATGCTAATTGACGGAGCCAAAAACGGACGTTATCACATCAAAATCAATGAAAATAAAAAGGATGGTTTCATTTCTTTAAAAAATCTGGATGCAAAAACTCATTATACAATTAGTCAAACCGATCAAATTCCGAACATATCTATTGATTTAACGATGAATACTCAGATAAAAGATGTCCCGCCTTGGCTTAATGTAACCGTAAATAAAGATATCCTAAAAATCGAAAATATTATAAATAAACACTTTAATGAAGAAGTCCCGCAATTAATCTTGTTGTTTCAAGAATACCAAGTAGATCCAATCGGGTTTGGAGACATGGTTAGAGCAAAATCAAGAAAGTGGAATTATAGCAGGTTTCAGGATATGTATCCCCATCTCAAAATTACAGTCAATGCAAAGGTGAATATTATACAAACAGGTGTCGGGGAGTAAGGCTTTCATTTTTGAAAAGGAGAGGAATAAGGTGCACACTTTAACCGATGAACGATTTTTAGTATCTCCTTTTTTCGTTTTCTTTCTGATTTATTCTAATATTATTGGTGTGGGAATTATGAGTTTCCAAAGAGATATCATAAAGAGTGCCGGTTACGATGCATGGATTTCCGTCCTATTAACCGGTATAAGCATTCATGTTTTAGTTTGGATGATGTATCGCATTCTCACAATTGCTAATAACGATATCATTTATATCCATCAATTTTGCTTTGGGAAATGGATTGGCGGATTATTAAACGTTTTTATCATCATATATTTTCTCGTAGTGGCATTGATTGTTTTCCGTGTTTATATTGAGGTTGTACAAGTTTGGATGTTTCCTTTAATGAAGACATGGCAGATAAGCTTGATTTTTCTATTACTTCTTTATTACATTGTTTCCAGTGGGTTTCGTGTGATTACAGGCGTGTGTTTCTGGGGGACAATTATACCTTTTGTTTTTCTGTTTCCCCTTTTATTCTTTTCCTTAGAATTTGCCCACTTCAATCATTTACTGCCTCTTTTTAATCACTCTTTTTATGAAATATTAGGATCATCTAAAAAGATGGTGTTTCAGTTTCTTGGCTTTGAGACTCTCCTCATGTTCTATCCATTTATCAAGAATCCTGAAAAATCAAAAAAATGGGCTCATTTCGGGGTTTTGGTTACAATCTTGTTATACCTTTCCATAACAATCATCACTTTTATTTTCTTTAATGAAGAGCATCTCAAACATACGATTTGGCCGACCTTAACTTTACTAAAAATAGCGGAAATTCCTTTCATAGAAAGAGTTGAATATATTGTCGTTTCCTTATGGTTCCTTGTCATATTGCCTCATATTAGCCAGCATCTATGGGCAGTCTGCCGCGGACTCAAAAAGTTAGTAAATATCAAACAACGTATCAGCTTATTCATTTGCCTCTTTTTATTCTTTTTGTTTTCCAATGTATTAGAGAGTCATAAACAGATTGAACGATTAGCTGATTTATACTCATCTGTCAGCTTCTACTTTATCTATTTGTATGTCCCTTTTCTCTTTTTAACGATTAACATAAAACAAAAACTTTCCAAATAGGGTTTTGATGCGAGAATAATTCGATAAGGATATTAAATTTCTCCGATAAAAAAACTGTATGGAATAAATTCTACACAGTTTTTTTGAAATTCCTATTAGATTGTCAGCAACTCCAATAAGAGTCCTGTTTTAAAGTGTATGTGAATTTTTAAATAATATCCAATGGCATTTTCCTATTAGGTTCAGGAAATACTTGATCAATTCTACTGAGGTCTTCTTCAGTAAACTCAATTGTTGCTGCTTCAGCATTTGCTAAAACATGTTCTTCTTGAACCGCTTTAGGAATAGCGATGACGTTATTCGAACGGATGGTCCAAGCAAGAGCGATTTGTAACGGTTGGACATTGTATTTGTCAGCAATATCAAGAATAACTGGATCGTTTAAAAGCTGCCTTCTTAAAGAGCCTCCTTGAGCAAGGGGACTGTAGGCCATGATTGGCATGTTATGCTCACGCTGCCATGGTAAGAGATCGAAGTCGATTCCTCTTGAACCTAAATGGTATAGCACTTGGTTCGTCACACAATTTTTCCCATTCGTAGTGTTCCATAGCTCTTCCATATCAACCGTGTCAAAATTAGAGACGCCCCATCTTAATATTTTCCCTTCTTCACGTAGCTTTTCCATTCCTTCAATTGTTTCCTCTAAAGGAACACGTCCTCTCCAGTGGAGAAGATATAAGTCCAAGTGGTCTGTTCCTAGTCGTTTTAAGCTGTTTTCACATGCTTTTGAAATCTTATCTAAACCAGCATGATGGGGATACACTTTTGACACTAAAAAGACATCATTTCTGCGTCCTTTAATAGCTTCGCCAACTAAGCGTTCAGAATCTCCATTTCCGTACATTTCAGCAGTGTCAATAAGTTTCATACCCAAATCTACGCCGAGCTGCAAGGCTTTTATTTCTTTGTCTTTTACTTGGGGATTTTCCCCCATGTACCATGTTCCTTGTCCTAATCTAGGTAAAGAAGTGCCGTCAGGCAGGGTTACCCCGTGTTTGGCTAATGCATTTTTAATTTCCGCTCTTTTCTTTTCATCCATTATGCTCGACCCTTTCTTTTATGTATTTGGGTATCATAGAAGTAGAATGTTAATGTCTCTTCGTATAAAGTACGCATATATTTAGAATTTCCGCAATCAACAAAATCTTTATTAGTTGCATTATATGGCATTTCTGCTTCCGTCTGTGTAAAAAAACCAAGAAGTGAGGATAGCCTATAAGTGTCTGACACTTTGAGTCTTCCTCACCATTTCTATTCTAAATTATTTTATCCATCAACTTTGATATCAAATGGATTAGATTAGATGAGCTCCTCCATCGATAAGAACCGATGTGCCGGTTGTAAACCCATTTTTCACTAGGTAAACATAGGTTTCAGCAATATCTTTAGGTTGAGCAACACGTCCGACAGGTAATTGCTTAGCAATCCCATGGTACATATCTTTTCTTTGATTTTCTGGCATTCCGCCGTAAAGAGGAGTGTCAACGATACCAGGTGATACCACGTTTACTCTGATAGGTGCCAGGTCTACTGAAAGTCCCCGTACTAATCCATCGATTGCTGAATTAATGGAAGCTAGAGTCGTTGCACCTTGAGGAGGACGCACACCATATACACCAGAAGTTAATGTAATAGAACTTTCATTATTCAAATATGGAAGAGCAGCACGAACCGAAATATATTGGCCCCAAAACTTACTATCAAAAGCCTCTCTTACGGTTGCAACAGGCAGTTCGCTAAAGTGACCCATAGCGCCTTCACCTGCAGTAACCACCAGGTGATCAAATTTCCCAACCTTTTTGAAAAAGTCTGCAACCTTTTCCTCGCTGCGAAAGTCGATTTCATAGCCATATACGTTACCACCAAGATTCACTTTTGCGTCAGATAATTTTGAAGCAGAACGGCTAGCAATAATGACTTGAGCGGATTCATCGAGAAACGCCTTAGCAGCGGCTAAACCAATCCCAGATGTACCTCCTAAAACAACCACTCTTTTTCCTTTTAATGACAACTTCATAACCCCATTTATTCATATATTTGTTTAACCAACTTGCGGATTCTGATTAAAGAATCCGCAAATTAGAAATATTTACGTTTTTACATCAGCATTATTATTTAGCTAAAAGTTTTAGAGATTCACGATTAAATGCTGGAATATCTTTTGGTTCTCGACTTGTTACAATATTTTTGCTGATGACAACTTCTTCGTCTTTATAATTTGCACCAGCATTTTTCAAATCGTTGCGAATGGATTTATAGCCAGTAATATCGACACCTTTTAAAAGGTCTGTATCAATTAACACTTGTGGTCCATGACAAATGGCAAAAACAGGTTTTCCATCTTGGATAAATGCTTTTGCAAATTCACCAAAACGATCGTCATCACGCAATAAATCGGGAGAGAATCCACCAGGGATAAGCAAGGCATCAAAGTCTGCAGGATGAACTTCATCAATGGATTTATCAATCTTTACGGTTGTGCCTTCTTTACCAGTTACTTGATTACCTGATTGTTTGTCAATCGTGATAATTTCATGACCAGCTTCTTTAAAGGCTTGTGCTGGTTCAGTGTACTCCACATCTTCAAATAGGTTTGTTATAAGTGTAGCGATTTTTTTACTCATGCTCATTCACCTCCTTTCAATGACAAATGAAGTAAAAATATTCATTTCTGTGCAATGCTCTGATTATCTTGATTAGAAGTTGATTTTATCCCCGTTGTATGCCGTGATGTAGATTTTTTTCATATCCTTTACAGATACTGTTTAGGGATACCTCAACAACTTTAAGGTTACCTTATTTATTTTTCTAATAAATGTTTCCCATAATCTTAAAAGTTACTAATGAGCATACTCAAGGTCTCTCTCAACATTGGTATTTAAAATGTCTTCTGTTTTGATCTCGAGTAATTTCTCTAGGAATCTTATTGTTCCTAGTACTACTTGAATATCTCCCTCAGTTTGAACGTTTTCAATTTTCTTTTGATCAATCAGTTCATTGATAACTTGTCTGAAAGCATCGGTCTTTAGAAGCCATTCCCCAACCAGTTCCTTTGTTGTGTCTCTCTCGGCTTCATTTTTGACAGCAAATAAACTTTCCATTTTTGTTTCTACGAGCGTTACGGAACTGAAATCGGAATCCATACGGATACGAAAATAATTCTTTCTACTGTCATAATATCTTTCTTTCTTTAATAGAAAATACTCTATCCCTACTGTAATTTCATAAAAGAGTGCTGTCTCTGTGGGATAATGAAGATCTCTTACATCAACACTTTTTACAACGTCTAAATACGTTTCCAAACCATATTGGGTACTAATGATTTTTGCATCCATTACATTCATGATCTCACTCCCTTTTTCTCTTTGCGGATTGTTTTGATATTTTAAGTAGCTTAATTTTCTAAAATCCACTCACAAACTCACTTTTCTCCAGCACTTCAAATCCTTCGCCAATCTACCGTACTTCAGCATCCCTGCCGACCATGTAACAAGCTCCGTTACGTGCGCCTTCCATCCCTCCGGAGGTACCGACATCCATAAAATGTATACCTGATTCCTTTAGCTGCTCGTAACGGCCCGATCTAAATGATTGTAGACTTTCACTACCCTACATCTGCTTTATACACCTGATTTTTTCTCCCAGCTTGCACCATGAAAATGAAATTCCGAAAATGGTCATGTCCACATTGAGGACATTGATCTTTTGTAGTAATCGTTAAACATCTTTCACAAACTTTTCGATGCTTTGATTTTTGCCCTAACATAATCGTTTCATTCCTTTCTGTGTTCATTAATTGACGATCTATATTGAATAAGGATCTATAGCTTCCACGTTGAAACTGTATTTTATATTATTACAGTTCAAAGAAAAAAATTATATTTATCTTAAATTCGATCTTATTTACAAAATACAAAGGATATTTCTTCATTCCCCCTCTTAAAATGTCTAATGGTATTTGTGTCTTTTCATCTTAACTATCGCCGCTTAAGTAGAATTGGTTGCGGTATGGGTGTTAGTATAATATCTACAACACAAAATTAAAAGTACGCACTTTTATGTTATATAGTATAGAAAAATTTATTTAGTATACTTTTATACACTATTGAGAGTTTTGTGATTTTCAATTAGGGGATATAAAACAGAAAAATCCCCGTTAATGTACGAGGATCATTCAAAATTGGCTTGGAGTCATGATTTAAATAATAGTTTGATCAACTCATGATAATAAGGGAGTATCCCTGGGTTCAAGAATTATTGTGATATTTTCTCTTAATGCCGAATCTTCGCCCTTGTCGTTTACACAGACATTTATTAAACCCTTGAATTGGTTTATAACAGGTAATGTACACAATTTCTCTTCTCAAGTTTCAAACAGGATGCTAACTAATGTAAGCAAATATTACGATACATTGTTAGATGGGTTGGCTTTCGGTAATATAAGCGACCTATCTATACCAGATGTTTCACAAACATAGGATGCCTCCATAATAGCTGATGGATCTGCTGCTAAAACGACACTTTTTAATTTGGAAAAAATAAACCTGTTCGTAATACAATAAATAATCTTCTTTCTTTCCCCTAAAAAACCGCCTTCTCCATATAAAAATGTGATGCTTATATTTAAATGATTGATAATACTATCTCCAACTTCATCCGGTTTTTCTGAAATGATCATGACAGATTTCCCATGATTTAATCCATCTAAAACATAATTAATCATTTTCGTCACTATATAAAAAACTGCCAGAGAAAGCATGGCCTGTTCCAATGAATATACAAGCGCTGCAATCGTAAATATGAAAGCATTCACAACTAATAAAAATGAAGCAATCGGAAATCGATAGTGTTGGTTAAACCAAATCGCCAGCATTTCAGTGCCATCAATTGCACCTCCAAACTTTACAACGATTCCTATTCCAACTCCTAAGATTACCCCACCGTATAAAACAATTAATACTTCAGATTGAGTAATAGGAGGAATCGATTTAAATAGTACTAAACCAACGGTAGTAATGATATTTGCATATAGAGTTCTAATGACAAAGGTTTTACCCACTTCTTTAGCTGTAAAAATTAAGATAGGAATATTTAAGCCCAAAAATACAACATAAATTGGGATTCCCCATAAAGCATTGGCCATTATCGATAACGCTGTTACACCACCATCTACTAGCCCGTTTGGTGCTAACATCGTTTCTAATCCCATAGCAACGATTGACGCCCCCAAAGTTAAAAAAACATACTCTACAATTTTTTTCATTATCTCACCTGAAAATATGTATTTTTCTTGATTCCTTCCTATAAAATAGTTCAACTTAAATCCTTTACAACACAGGAATATTATTTACCGTTTTCCAGATTGTACTCCTTTATTTCCTTCATTCACTGGTCAATACAAATAATATTCCACTTTTGGAGGAACAACAGGATAGACTTTTCGTTCAACAATGAGGTCTTCTAGCTCGCGTAATGCTCGCCATAAGAGCCTCCAGCTCACCAAATCGCTTCGTTCCCTCTTTTCCTAAATGCCACAAAATCACCTTTTTCCATTTACCGCCAATAACACACGGCGTTAATTCTTTTTCCCAGTTAAACATTTTGTCCTGCATACGTGACATTTGTTCCACCTCTACTTCAGTATAGAATAACTTATAGTATACTTTTTAACACTATGTAAAAATAAAGTGCGTACTTCCACATTTTCAATATACACATTATACTAACATTGTACCATTGTTAACAAGTGCATTGGTTACTGTTCCCGGGAGAAATGAAAGTGAATAATGGGCAGTATTACTACTATGCAACAAACTAAAAATTATGAGGAGTGAAACATAGATGGAATTACAATTAGCATTAGATTTAGTCAACATTCCAGAAGCAATTCAATTGGTAAAAGAAGTAGAGGAGCATATTGATATCGTAGAAATCGGGACACCGGTTGTGATCAACGAAGGTCTCCATGCTGTAAAGGCAGTAAAAGAAGCATTCCCTAACTTAAAAGTATTAGCAGACCTGAAAATTATGGATGCTGCTGGATATGAAGTGATGAAAGCTTCCGAAGCAGGTGCTGATATCATCACTATTCTTGGAACGGCTGAAGATATGTCGATTAAAGGTGCTGTAGAAGAAGCGAAAAAACAAGGTAAAAAAATCCTTGTCGATATGATTGCGGTAAAAGACCTTGCTGGACGTGCTAAAGAAGTGGATGCTATGGGCGTAGATTATATTTGTGTTCACACGGGCTACGATCTTCAAGCAGTCGGAAAAAATTCTTTTGAAGATCTACAAACCATCAAAAGTGTGGTTAAAAACGCTAAAACGGCCATCGCAGGCGGCATTAAATTAGAAACACTTGCAGAAGTCATCAAAGTAAATCCAGACCTTGTCATTGTAGGCGGCGGGATTACTGGACAAGCTGATAAAAAAGCTGCTGCTGCCAAAATGCAACAAATGATAAAAGAACAAACGGTTAAAGCAGGTTAATCCTAAGATGCAGACGACTCAATATTTAGCAGAAATCTTAAAAGAGCTTAATCATTCAGCTGACTTAATCGCAGATGAAGAAGCTGAAAAACTCGTCAACGGGATACTTGAATCGAAAAAGGTTTTTGTCGCCGGTGCAGGCAGATCAGGATTCATGGCCAAATCCTTCGCCATGCGGATGATGCATATGGGAATTGACTCTTATGTAATCGGTGAAACGGTAACTCCCAACTTTGAAAAAGAGGATATCTTGATCATCGGATCCGGATCCGGGGAAACAAAAAGCTTAGTCTCCATGGCTGAAAAAGCAAAAAGCATTGGTGGTAAAATTGCAACTGTCACGATATTCCCTGATTCCACTATTGGACAGTTAGCAGATGTCACCATTAAGTTGCCTGGATCACCGAAAGACCAATCAGAGGGCGATTATAAAACCATCCAACCAATGGGCTCACTATTTGAGCAGACCCTTTTACTTTTTTATGATGCCGTCATCTTGAGATTCATGGAGAAAAAGGGATTAGATACCAATAAGATGTATGGCAGACATGCCAATCTTGAATAAAACATAGTTCAAAGAATGTAATAACCAAAAGACAGCAGACATTCTAAAGAAACTTTGCTGTCTTTTGGTTAGTCTTTAAAACCTCAATTTGTTATTATTAACAATTATTCTATAAAATTTTTTTATAAGGAATGATAGCATGATTTCATTAAAAGGAAAAACAGCTTTAATTACTGGGGCAGGCAGAGGAATCGGGCGTGCTACTGCGATTGCTTTAGCAAAAGAAGGAGTTCATCTAGGATTGATTGGATTAACGATGTCTAATCTTGAAAAGGTAACTGCTGAACTAGAGCAATATGATGTGAACGTTTCAGCAGCAACAGCAGATGTAGCCGATCTTGAAGCAGCCCATCATGCTGTTGAACACATCAAATCAGACCTGGGTGCTATTGATATTTTAATCAACAATGCAGGTATAGCTAAATTTGGCGGTTTTCTTGATTTAACTCCTGAAGAATGGGAAAACATCATCCGAGTAAACTTGATGGGTGTATATAATGTAACAAGAGCCGTTTTACCTGATATGATTGAAAGAAAATCAGGAGATATAGTGAATATCTCCTCAACTGCGGGCCAAAAAGGAGCACCTGTTACAAGTGCTTACAGCGCTTCTAAATTTGCTGTACTAGGACTGACGGAATCACTCATGCTAGAGGTAAGAAAGCATAATATCCGTGTAACGGCTTTAACACCAAGTACCGTTGCAACTGATTTGGCAATTGAGACCAATCTTATCAGTGGAAATCCTGAAAATGTTATGCAACCAGAAGATTTAGCTGAGCTGCTTGTAGCCGGGTTAAAGCTTAATCCAAGAGTCCTAGTAAAGACTGCAGGTTTATTTTCAACTAATCCTTAACTTGAGAAGCGATCGACTCTTCTTGTCTATATTGGATAAGAAGCAGGAACCTATTTGTAGAGTGTACTTTTTGTAAAAGACATTTCAAAAAAAGGTTTTAGGTAGCTTGAAGAAGATGATCTCTGTATTATACAGGGGTCATCTTTTTTATGTTCCATTGATACCTGATATAGTTTGGTTGTGATTCGTATGTGAACGTAAAAATTTTCTCATCTCGAAGTTTTTAACAAATATAATTTATTGTTTACGGTTAACCTAATTCTGTAAAAGTTAGGAGGGTTGAAAAAATGGAACAGGTTAATCACCAAGATAAAATTAATGCCTCAGAATATGGCATCATCTGGTCGCAATATGTAAATGATAGTATGTCAAGTTGTGTTCTTCGCTATTTCTTAAATGATGTTAAGGATGAAAATACTCGTGCTTTACTTCAATTTGCCTTAGAATTATCAGAAACCCATATAGAAAGAACGAAACAATTTTTAATACAAGAAAACTATCCCATTCCAATAGGGTTCACAGATGATGATGTAACTGTAAACGCCCCTAGTTTATTTACGGATACATTTAAGGTGATTTATTTGCAAATTATGGCTATACACGGCTTGACGAGATATGCTGGTGCAACAAGCGTTTGTATTCGAGAAGATGTCAGAAAATATCTTATTGAATGTACTTCTCAAACGTTGGAATTATATGATAGGGTCACTACCGTCGCTTTATCAAAGGGAATTCTTAGTAAGCCGCCTACATTAAATAACAAACAAAAGATTGATTTTATTAAGAAACAGAACTATTTAACTGGCTGGTTCGGAAAGCGAAGACCGATAAATGCAATCGAAATCAGTGGTGCACATCTTAATATGCAAAAAAATATGGTGAAAATGGTATTAGAGTTAGGATTCAGTCAAGTATGTCAATCTAAAGAAGTACGAGAGTATTTCGAACGTGCTCGAAAACTTTGTAAAAGACACTTTCATATACTGGGTTTAATGTTAGAAGAGGAAAATCTCCATAAACCAAGGATATTTGAATCAGAAGTAACCGATTCAACCGTACCTCCCTTTTCTGATAAGCTTATGCTATTCCATATAGCAACACTTCTATCTGCTGCACTTGGTTATTATGGGGAAGCTCTATCAATGTGTCAAAGAAGAGACTTGTCGTCAGATTACGCTCGAATGAACATGGAAATTGCTTTAATCGCTGAAGATGGCATGAATCTTTTAATAGAAAAAGGTTGGATGGAACAACCCCCTACTGCTACTGACCATGAAAACTTGGCGAATGATTAGAACAATGTGGATGAAGGTGTATGAGAAAAAAGCTACATGAAGGTATGCGGGAATAGAGGAGAAAATCTAAACTCCACTTATTACCATATACTGCACGCATTCTCCACGCCGAGGTTTTCCCTGCCATGTCTCATCGGATCAATGCCCTCTCATTCCTTGGTCATGCCCATCCAAGGGGTGGAGGCCGGTAATGCAAACGGAATGGACCTGTGCCCTTTTGTTTAAGGATCCCAGGACTCCATGAAACACTATTTGTCATTTATTAATTTTCCGCCTTTTGACTGATAAACTTTTAATGACTTTCCTTGTTCAGTTCGTGGATAATACTCCACTTCACAGTAGTAGTTACCTTCTTCTACATCCTGATAATTCTTAGGAAACAAAATGCTATGCTTTCCAAAGGTAGCCTCTGTATGTCCTCATCTTGTAAAATCGAATATGACGATCTCACAATCCCCTTTAAATTGTTTCGTCTTATTAGCTAAAACGTTAGGCAGGTCTAACAATGAATAAACGAACAGGGACCCTGATAGGAGAAAAAAAAAGGCGACTGCAAGAATGTCCTTGATCGGTATCTTATACGAATCTCCGTTTTTCTTTTTTAATTTGTAAAAATGCCAAAGATAAGCCACCATCCCCACAAGCATTACAAATGACAAGATCAGTAAAAAGAAAAACTGTGCCAATTTTCCTCAATTCCTTTTTTAGAATTTCTTTATTTACGTTCCCGAACCCATGTTGTTTCAATTCATTAATTGCCAAATTAATCCATAAACATTCTAATTTTGGTCAACTAAACTCTCTTTAACTAATTAAAGATCAAAAAAGTACTGCTATAGTCCATCGTTGTTCAATTCTTGCGCCCTTATCTTGAATAAGCATACCCCTTTTCGGGGGATATAAAAAAATACCAAAATTGACCATTAGGGTGAAGCACAAACAGCACCGCAGGAAATGTTTTATGATCTTCCGTTATTGCTCCCGATTGAGGAAGACCGTTCTGCACATCTATGCTTTCTGTATAACTAAGTAACAATCCTATCTTGCGTAGTTCTCCTTCACTAAATTTAGAATAGAAGCTTTGTATAAAGAGATTAATACAATTAAGCCATACCCATTCACCACAACTAGAGCGTCTCATCCAATTTCTGAATCTTTGAGTGGGAAATTAAATATACATTGCCAAAAATGTCGATTTTGTCTCCCTTTGTACGTACAGCGCAATCTTTGTTCGACGCATAAATATTCATTTCTTCCGATAAGGGAGACAGTTCACTTTGAACCAGCGCAATGTTATTTTCAAGATCAAAGTGAGACAGTACGGAAAAATCGTCAAGCCCGATTCCGTCGTAAACAGAGCTTATTTCATCTCCAAATTTTTTCGAGCATAACCATTTAGCGGACATATTGATCGCACCAGCGCTTGCTCCCATAACAACGGTTCTGCTTTTTTTAATCAAATCCGAAAATTCATATTCCATCAAAAAATCTTTTTGTTTAAGAATACTTCCACCCAATAAGAAAATGACTGAAGCATTTTGAATTAACGTTTGTGCATCTTCCTTCTGTACGCGATAATTAATTAAATGATATTCATCAAACATAATGCCTGCCTGGTCAAGCCACGAACGTTCAGTAGCACCATCATCTTCATAAAAAAATGGATTCGAGCTAATCATAACAAGCGATTTTCTATCAGTAATATCCTCCTGTAAAACCCTGCCCAGATTCTCTGGAAAAAAGTTGCTAAACCAACCTAAATAATAGTGAATTTCCATAAGTATCCCCCGTCATTACTCATTCTGTTTTCTTGTGACCAACAAAATATTCTCAATATGGCCCGATTTAATTATTTGGACGCAAGCGTTTATTAAGCAACTGCGCCCGATTGCGGAAGATCAAGATAAGAATTATAATTGCTGTCTTTAGCTTGTTTAACTAACGCACCCCATTTGTTCAACAAGGATTATTCACTTCTTAATAAATTTCTGTATAACGTTAAAAGAGAAAATGGGTCAATCTCATTTTCATTAGGAACATACATCTCCTTATCATGATAAGGCAGTATAATCTGTTGCCAATCCTTATTATTTTCTGTTTCACCTGGCAAACATGATATGAACAATTGATAACCTTCACCATCACTTGATGAGGTAACTAACCTGCCTTCACCATATTGAATAGCATTGTTAATAACATTTCTCAAATCTTTAAGTGCTGTTTTGTTTCCAACTATTATTGCATCATCATGCCAGTTTTTTTGACCATAAATATGAAGATATGGAGATTCTGTATAACCTTCCTTCTTTTCTGCAATCACTTTTATGAATTTAGGTATAAGAATTTCGTGCGATATGTCAGTTGTAAATACATCCATTTCCGTGTTGCTTTGACCAAACATATCTTCAAATTGTTGAATAAAAGGTGTTACTTCCACAAATAAAATAAGAACATCGTTAAAAAAATATGTACGAATTAAGGTATCTTGTTTTTCATAACACGCAAATGTAACAGTTGGAGACAACTTTTCATACTGAACTCTTCTAATATAAAATTGTTTTCTATTTCCCATATTTGAAGATTTAGAAAGGTTAGTGTCTATACCAATAAATAATGTTGTGTTAACCAAAACTCTTACCCCTTTTCTATTCATTTGATAAAACAAATCACAAATATCACTAACCAATAAGTAATTTCTTTCAGATAGCGATAGCCATACTTATCATTTATTTTATTATTTTCGAATCTTTATTGCACTAAACTGCTCCGTTAATCGAGGAAGGAAAAAAGAGCTGCCGATTCTAAATTGATCTTCAACTCTTGCACCCGATTGACGAAGATATTTGTTACCTTGTAAACAGCCAAATTAAGATAAGTATGATTGCAATTACAGACAAAAAAATAGCCTGCTTATTCTTCATATTCAACCCCCACCTTTACAAAATCCATCAACAATCCTCCTTCTATAAAGAAAGGAAATCACACTATGCAACTATCGCTCCCCTTTAACTGAAGACTCGATTTCAAGATAATCATCAAAGACAATAATAATGGTCTTACACTATTGCTCCGTTTAGTGAATTATGATTTAAACAATTCAACAAGAAAACGTTTAACTTTTAATCTTTTCTACAACCATAAAAAATCACAAAAGTGCTACATTAGTAAGGTAGCTCTTTTGTGATTTCCTAAATTATTAATTTTTAGAAGTATAAATTACTTGAGTTCCTGCAATTAGATCATGTATAGATCTTTTATCTTTTCTTAATCCTATCATAAATGCACTAATAATGAATGCAATGCCTAGTGTTACAACATAAACAAGCGAAGCTAAAATGTAACGTTTCAATGTTGTACCAATTCCTACTTTTTTACCATCTGTACGTACAATTTTAATACCTACTACTCTTTTACCAACTGTAAAACCTGACCATATCACAGGGATAATAAGATAATATAAAAAATTAATGCTATTTACAAATATTTCTGTGGCAGTGTCAGATATGCCTAATATCATACAAATAAGATAAAGTGGTATAAGTAATAATCCGTCAATAACAATTGATCCTAGTCGAATCCAAAAACCTGCTGCTTTGTGTTCAATCATGTTGTTAAATCTACCTTTCTATAAGTATTCGTTAATATTTTACTGTTTTTCCTTACAATTGCATACAGGAATAATATAACAACTCCCTATATTTTCAGATCACAATAGAATCAAGTCAAAATTTAAAAGGCATGAGTCCGATCCAATACCGAACTCATGCCCAAGCTGCTTGAGAAATATTTGTCTAACTTATGGGGTAGCTTTACTTCAGTAAGGCGTCCGATAATGAAAGATCAATCTTGAACATCAGCTTCACAGATCTTCCAGAAAAGTATCCTTTACTTAATTAAGAAGTAGTCTTTTTAGACCTTAGTATAAATAAGATTTCCATTTCTCAAATTAGAAAGTCCTGTTTCATCAAAAGCATTATAGATGGATATATAACTATTACTAAAACCAAAACCTAAACCGTTTAACAGCAAGTTAGAATGAAGTAACTTACCTTTTAAATCAAACACCTCTTGAGTCATTTCGATTACTTCAATTTTCTCTATTTGCTTTCCAATAAAAGGCGTAATATTTTTAATGGCATTCTTTCGCCATTCCAAATTTAATTTCTGATTACCGTACCAATCTAACTTCACCTTTAAATCAATGTCATTCCAAGTAACAGCAATTTCGCTGTCATTAAAAGAACAGAACTCTAATTGTTTACCTCCCACAACAATAATGACAGGACAATCAGCCCAAAACTCTCCATCTGACAATTCATGTACTGTCCAAACCTCATCAATATTCAAACCATTTAGGGACCTTAATTTATCCCTATGCTCTTGAATAAACTTATCCTTGTCCTTAAAGAACGTTGGCTCATAACTTTTAATACCCAGCACAACAGAAATACCTCCATCCTTAACTTCTTTAAAGCCTCCAATAACATATATAAATTTATAATGACCTCCAATTAGGATCCTTGTTATCACTTTCATTTAGGTTTTCTTACAAGTTCAATACATCTTTCTTCACATGCTCCAAATTTAATGTAATTTCTTTGTGCCTGCCTTAACGAAGTCGTATTTGCACCACCCTCATAATCAGGATAATTATACTGAACTCCACATCTTCCCAAAAGCAAATACTACATATATCATATGTTCCAGGTGGTTTTCCATCTAACGTTTTATAACCACAACAATGACATGTAAAATTCATCTAATCACCTTCAATAATATAGAAATAACAACTTGTATTCTTCTGTAAACGCGCGCGTTTTGTTAAATAGAAATGAAAGACTGCACCTTTAAAGAATTTGTCCGTGTAAGATGCGAGATACAATAAAAACAATTAAGCCACCAATCAGTAACTTTACATATTTTGATTTACTTTTCTTCTGTTCACTTTTCTTGTTTTTCGTCTCTATAATTAACATATTAATGATGCTAACAAACATAAGTAACACACCTAAGAAAGCCAGTAAATAAAATAATAAATCCTCCACTAAATTCACCTCTAATACTTATATTACCCGAACTCACTTTCAGCAACTAAACTCCTTTTAATTCAATAACCACACCAACTATTCCTGCTTAGACTAGTTGCTACATCTTCCATATTTGCGCCCGATTCTAAAATAACTAATGAATCCCAATATGATCATTTATTAATACAATTGAAGTAGTAATTCGCTGTTCTAACAATTAACCTAGACTAATATCACAACTGCGCTTCCCAACATATAGTACATTATTGAAGTTATGTTGGAGGAGATGTTTTTGTTTATACATGTTGTACGCAGCGGAGAAACGCTTTGGCAAATTGCAAATCGTTACAGTGTGAATATGAATGGAATCATTCAAGCAAATGGACTTGAAAATCCGAACCGGCTGGTGATTGGTCAATCATTAGTAATTCCAGTGCCTGGCACAACGCATATTGTTAGAAGCGGAGAAACGTTATGGTTGATTTCCCAGCAATATGGTGTGTCGATCAATTCAATTGTTCAGGCGAATCAATTAACCAATCCCAATGTGTTAAGTCCAGGGATGAAACTAGTAATTCCGCCAAGAATCCACGTCGTCCAGCCTGGAGAGACGCTTTGGTTTATTGCGAATCGGTATGGAGTAACAATACAGGCCATTATTCGTGAAAATAATATTCAAGATCCAAACCTGATTTATCCTGGTTTACAGTTAAGAATTCCTCTACGAAAACCAACCATAGATGTAAATGCTTATTCATATCAAGCAGATGCGTCAGGAGCCCAAACCATTCGTGAACTTGGTGATTTGCTAACATATCATAGTCCTTTTGCTTACCTCATTAACGAAAATGGGGATTTGCAGCCAGTGAAAGACGATTTAATGATTACTGCTGCAAAAGAAAAAAATGTGGTACCCATGATGTCGATCACAAACTTCACTTCAACCGCAGCGGGTTCTAATTTAGCCCATACTATTTTGGCTACCCCGGAATTACGCGATAGAGTCATCACCAATATGCTTCAGATTATGGAGCAAAAAGGATATCATGGAGTCAATATCGATTTTGAAAATGTACTGCCTGCTGATCGTGAGAATTACAATCAGTTCCTCCAGCTTACCGTTGACCGCCTTCATCCAAAAGGATATTTTGTTTCTACAGCAGTTGCTCCAAAAGTGAGTGCAACGCAGGCAGGTCTATTATATGAAGCTCATGATTATGAGGCACATGGAAGAATTGCAGACTTTGTGGTCCTGATGACCTATGAATGGGGTTACCGGCTTGGACCGCCTCAAGCGATCTCACCGATTAATCATATGAGACGTGTCGTAGAGTATGCACGGTCTGTCATGCCAGCAGAAAAAATCTTTTTAGGATTTCAAATTTATGCGAGGGATTGGCTTCTTCCTCATGTTCAAGGTCAAGAGGCTGAGACTTTTAGTACCCAGGAAGCAGTCGCTCGTGCTGTAAAATATGGTGCTGCCATTCAATATGATAATGTCACCCAATCACCATATTTCCGTTACGTAGATGAGCAAGGGCGAGGTCATGAAGTTTGGTTTGAAGACGCACGAAGCGCTCAAGCAAAATTCGACCTGGCCAAAGAATTTAACCTCCGCGGAATCAGCTACTGGGCACTAGGGTACCCATACCCTTCAAACTGGACATTACTAAACGATAATTTCAACATAAGAAAAATAAGTCAATGATGGGTTAGTCACTGAAATTAGAAAAAGATTATAGTAATCGATAAATGGTTATAGGTACCGAGCTTCCAGTTTCTTTTTATGCAAATATCTTCCCTGACCCGTCTGTTTTGTCCCCCAATGATTGGGCTTGGTACCAATGAAAACAAAGGTGATGAACCAATAAACCATTCTTTTAGTTTCTAAATCAGCTTTATGAGCAGAGATATATCTGTAATTTTGGACGCAGTAGCCTATAAAGCTGAAAAAGAAAAGGAATTGAACGATAATATATCACAATACATTACAAAATAGATCAAAAAGGAATCAGCATGAACTTTCTATTAGGTCATATGCTTGTTGTAGAAGTTGATTAAATTCTTTTTAAGTTAAAGGGGGCAAGAGTTAAAGATCGAACCTGTCATATCTTTCAGTCTTTGTGGTATTGTGGAAGGCGAAGGAAAATCAACCTTTCCAAAAAGCGTTGCCAAAGGAATAGTAAAATCTACAAAGAGTAAGAAAAATGTCAAGCGAGTAGGGGATATACGGTGTTTCCAAAAATAATCACCAATAACTCTATCTCCCGTTTCATTCAAATAAAATTCATAATATGAGACTTACCAACTATCCTGTGCACCGTTAGCTCAATAAGCCTTACTTCATTATCTGGCCCGTTTGCTGAATAAGGAATAGTTTTCGACCGTACATAATCCTACCCAATATAAAATACCATTATAAACGGAGCCACAATATAAAATGAAATTAGCACTAATAGGTTAGCTACCCCTCTGTAGAAAATTCCATTTATGCAAATAAACTGGCATTCTTATTAATAAACGAAAATTACGTCTGAAAATGGCTATTGTCCAATTGCTAATTGCTTTGCTAATTAAGTGCAAAAACTAAATGCAATCATCATAAAAACTTGTTTTAACAAGACAAAAAGCAGGTCTAATTTCTATTCGAATTAACCTGCTAATGGAAACTTTTTATTCCGATAATTTTAAATAAAATAGTTATATAAATAGAACCATAAGTTCCTCATCAAAATATGTATTTTCCACTTTTAAAGCATTCTTTTCTATCCCATAAGTCTTAAATCCTAGAGACTGATACAGTTTTTTTGCAGGTTCATTGCTCGCTGTCACTGTAAGATGAATCTGTTCCACTCCCTCCAATTGTCTAGCCTTCTTTATGCTCACCCCCATTATCTTTCTGGCAACACCCAAACCGCGTTTCTCAGGTGTTACATACACCCCATAGATATTCGCCCTGTGCTTTATTTTGTTTTTCTGCTCCAGGACTAAGCTGGCAACTCCAATCAGTTCTTCCTGTTCAAACGCGCCAAAAGTGTAGGAGAAGTCACCCTCCAGCCTGTTCTGATAGATTTCTGGAGTATTTTTACTCTCTTCTTCGTAACTCGATGCAAAAGCCTCCGGATTGGTCTGCAGTGCTTCCAGTCTTAAAACGAAATACTTTACTGCATCCGATGATTGTAGCTTTCTTATTTCCATGCTGATTCCCCTTTTTTGTTCATGTCTCTGTCACCGTAATTCAACTTTAGTACTCAATCAATAACCAGAATCCCCTTTACCATGTAAAAAGTAAGCTGCATTCCTATCCATAAACCCCTGCTTTACCGAACTCCAGTCAGCATCCGTAATGGAATACAGCACCGCATTTCGGACATAGCCATTCGCTAAGATTCTTTCTTTTCTTAATATCCCTTCCTTTGTTGCTCCTAGACGTTCAATCGCTTTTTGCGATCTTACATTTCTTTCATCTGTCTTTAACTGGACACGTATCATTCCCAGCGTTTCAAAACAGTATTTCAACAATAAATATTTACAATCCGAATTTATAAACGTCCTGCGGTAATCCACTCCATACCAGGTCGAACCTATCTCACATGACAGATGTGTTTCATTGAATTCATACAGTCTGGTGGTGCCGACAACTTGATTGGTTTCTTTCAAAATAACCACAAACGGCAATGCAAACTTCTGATCACGAAGGTTTACAGCATTTGCTACCCACTCATCCATATCCTGCTTCGTTTTCACTTCTAGTAACATAAAAGCCCAAGTATCTGAATGATTAATACTATATAGTGGTCCCGAATGATCGATTTCCATGGGTACTAATTTTATTCTTTCATTCTCCAATATAGGTGGTTCTGTGAACAACTGTTGACGCATCATTTTCATCTCCTATACATTATCCAAGTGTAAGAATATTCTACCAATTAAAACTGGATTTGTAATGAAGAATTTTCGGGATTTATAGGATGAGAATTAAATATTGAAATTCGTTCATCATGACACTTCATCAAAAAAAGGAATGGATTTAGCGGCTCCAGATCTGGAAACGGTAACGGAGGCGGCTTTCGAGGCTACCTCAAGTGCTTCTACAATATTGCCGTTCTTGGCAACCATACATAGAAAATAACCCATGAATGTATCGCCGGCTGCAGTAGTGTCCACCACGTCTGCTTCAAATATCCCTTGTTTGAATTCTTGTACCGCATCCCGATAGATAGAGCCTTTTGTACCGAGAGTAAGCACCACTTTTAAGTTATTATAGGTGGTGAGTAGGTGATCAAGTATTTCTCCCTGCTCATTCCTTCCTGTAATCTCCCTTCCTTCGAGTTCATTGAGAATGAGATAATCTATTTTGGTCAGATCAAGCTTTCTGATCGAAGCATTTATTGGTGAAGGGTTTAAGGCAATGGTTATCCCTTTTTCATGAGCATCATCAATAATATACTCAACGCAATTTATTTCATTTTGTAATACCAGAAAATCACCTACTTGAAAGTCTGCTAGCACACGGTCTACCTGTTCCATCTCGATTTCCCTGTTGGCACCACCAAATAGTAGAATGCAATTTTCGCCTGACTCATTCACTTGTATGATGGCGTGCCCTGTTACAGAGCCGTCTTCCAATATTCCATCAACCTTGACACCTGCCTGGTCCAACTCTTTTTTTAGAAAAAGTCCATCCTTGCCGATTTTGCCAGCATGATATACTCTTGCACCTGACTTCGCTAAGGCAATTGATTGATTCAGTCCCTTCCCTCCTGCATACTCGGCATAATTAACAGAAGAAAGTGTTTCCCCTGCCGTGACAAAATGAGGTACGGTATACACCTTATCAATATTCAGTGAACCAAAATTCAAAAACTTCATATGATCACCTCTGTCTAATTTTGCTGCAATGTTCCAACTTTGTATGGACCTTTTCTCAGTTTTTTCTGAGTTAGTAAAAAACTGCTTACTTGTTAAAATCCTATTTTGTAATAGAATAAATCGTAAGTAGATTTTTTGAAAGGGGAGCAAAAAAATGAATCTTACATATGAAATTGTATCAGACAATGATATTGCGGTTTGTCGGGATATATGCAATGAACTTATGGGTTTCCAAAAATCGAAAGCTACGATAACGCCGGAATTGTTTGACGGCATGAACTTTGAAACGAGACTGGTCCCTTCACTTGAAAAAGCAATTCACAATTACACGGTTATTGTGAAGGATGGAGATAGAATAGTAGGTTATGTATATTCCAATGTCTCGCCGAAAGAAGCCTATTCCAACGAATTTGCCACTTTCTTTGACCTATCCTCTGTCAGCGGTGATCTTGTAGGCTGTTTATCACAGTTTTATATCAAGGAAGAATATCGTCAATATGGAATAGGATCGAAGCTTTTCCATATGTCCATGGATTGGCTGAATCAATTTGAGGAAGTGAAAGATTATTTCATCTTTGTCTCCAACGGTAACGAAAATGCGCTGGATTTCTATAAGCGCAAAGGCTTTATTGTCAGTCATGATATTTTGGATGGTTTCATCACGGTTCTTAGGAAGAGTAAATCCTAGTAAAGCAGGAAGGCGTATAGGTGTACGCCTTTTTCATCTCCCTCTCTTTTCGAACACATACAACTGACCATTGTTTGCAATTTTGAATTCCGGCCCTCTAAATCCTCTTCGCATCAATTCTTTGCGTAAAAACATCATCACGCCTCCATGACTGACGATCAGTGTATCCTCGTTGCCTGAAAGGATGTTATCCAAGGTTCCGCTAAGCTGTTTTTGTAAATCCAACTTACTTACAGGCTGAGACTTGTGATTGAACAGCCATGCCATTCGAATGGATAGTAAATGTAATTTTAATGGAAGTCTTCTATTATGCGGAAATATTGGGACAAGGTTAATCTCCCTTAGCTCCTTAAGATAGGTGATGTCTCCACCGAATGCTTTTTTCGCTGTTGTCGCCGCTCTAGGCATATCGCTGGAAAAGCATCTCTTCCAATCTATATTCTTTAAGTCTATTTCATTTTCTTCCACTTCCGAAGCGTCATACTCTTCCATCCACTTCAAGAGTTCTTCAGAAGAAACTCGTGTATTTGGGTAGCCACGCGTCACCTTAAAATGTCTGATTAAACCGATTCTCATGCCCTCAGCTCCGTTCTTTTCTCAAGTATTTTAATTTTATCATTAAAGTGCTTACACAATTCTAATAATTATATATAATAGATGGAAATAGAGTGCAAAAGGAGTCTATCAACATGCTTGAATATTTCACCGTTACCATCACTCCCTTCCAGTCCCAAAGAAGGGTCAGTGTCCTGTTACCGAAAAACTATCACACTTCCGAAAAACGTTATCCAGTTTTATATATGCACGATGGTCAGAATTTGTTTCTTGATGAAGAAGCAAGCTTTGGGGTGAGCTGGGGATTGAAGGATTATCTTGAAGAGAGCGATTTGGAAATAATTGTAGTCGGCATCGACTACAACCACGAGGGCTATGAACGTTTCAATGAGTATGCGCCTTGGAAAAATGAGGAGCTTGGCATGAGGCTTTTCAATGATGAAAACCTTACTGGTGGAAAAGGAAAGAAATACATTGAATATGTCACCCATGAACTGAAGCCAATGATTGATGAAAAATACCGCACCAACCCGGATGACACGGCAATGGCAGGAAGCTCCATGGGAGGATTGATATCCACCTATGCAGGCTGCAAGTATCCACAAATCTATAAAAAAATTGGTTCATTATCCTCAGCTTACTGGATCAATCAGGCCGAAATAGAAGCATACATAAAAGAAAGTGACTTGTCCGGGCTTGAGCGATTCTATCTGGACATAGGAACGAAAGAGGATACCTCGTTCATCAATCACCAAATCTACATTGATTCCAGCCAGGCTGTTTATGAACTATTGAAGGAAAAGGTCGAGTATGTTCGCTTTGATGTAATAGAGGATGCAATCCATAATGAAGCGGCTTGGCGTGCAAGGCTGCCGGAGTTTTTGGGGTATTTATATAAATAGAAAAAATAGTTGAACAGACGTTCTTACAACAGTTATCTGGGTATACTGGGAAGGACAGATTAATACGGGTGGAGCGGCTAAATCCCTGTGGAGAATGGGGGTGTAGCCGTATGAACGAACTGCAAATCTTTCTAACGTCTGGAATGTTCATTCTGGAATTATTGAGCTTTGTAGTAGTCCTGATCAAATGGAATCAGAAAAAATAATCCACCCGTCTAACGCTGGCAAGAGCAGACCGGGTGGATCATTTCGTTCGCCACAGAAGCTGAGCCACTGCGGAATTATTCTGTCAGGAGTCAAAGTGTTGTAGCACTTTGGCTCTTTTTATTATGTGTGACTTTTTAGTAAATTATATCACAAACTTTTTCATGTCTAATTGAAGATTCCTGGGAAGTTCTTAACACTCCCATTCACTCGCCATCAGACTATAAGTCACCAAATCCACATATCGATCATACAACAGCTGCCCATCCCTTTTTATTCCCTCTTTTACAAACCCCAATCTTTCAGGGACAGCTATGCTCTTATGATTATTTACTGCACATTGAATTTCCACCCTATGAAGCTTTAAGGTTGTAAAAAGGTAATCCAGTATAGCTGTTATGGATTTTGTAATGATACCATGACCTTGGGCATCTTCGGACAGGAAATATCCGATACTGGTGGCCCTGTTTTTCCAGTCGATAAAATGTAACCCGACCATACCTACCAACCTATCGTTATACCTGATTCCAGCATCAAATCCGTTATTGTCCGCGTAATTTTTCAGCCACATCGGGATGATGGAGTCGAAATCATCCGGAGATTTCCGCTTGTCCACCCATAATAGCCACTTCCTGAGATGTTCGCGATTGGCATCAATCAACGTAAATAACTCCTCTTTTTGTTGAATCTGCAACAATTCAATGGATATCTCGTTATCTACTTTGAACGAAAACATACTTACTCCCCCAAATCAATATATTAAAACCAATAATGATGCATTTCCTTTAGAAACTTCTCTGTAATGGGGTATCCCGAGTTTTCCCCTATAACGGAATCTATTCCACAGTAAGGACAGAGAGCAGTATCCTCTGAATCACACCAATCTTCAATTTCACTCGGGCTAAAGATTTTCAGGCAATAAAAGCATCCGCATACCTTAAACGATTGCAGTTCTTTTCTATGCCTGCTGCTGAAGCTGTGTGCTTTTTTAAGTGCATTTTCCATGTTCTAATCCGCCTTCCCCTAATAGATGGTTCGCCGCATCGTAAAAAAAAATATATTAAAATCAGTTCCCCTGACATACCCTCAGCTTATAATCATCATATTCCATTTATAAAAGAACACGAATTTTATTCATAAAATTGTGTGCCAGTTTCTATTACCTATTTAAATAAGCATTTTCCTTATAGTCTATTTCAACTTCAGGCAGCTCGCACATTTTTATGGCATTGGTAATGCGACCGCTGAGCCCCTCTTTCATCGCTTCATACTGCTCAGGTGTGATCGACTTTTGCCACGCCAATTGTTGGTGAAAAATATTGCTTTCCTCTGTTTTTCCAACGGATTCAGTGCCATTCCGCCTTTTGTTACTTGAGCATTCGTTTGCGCACACATGTTAAGCAGCAGCACTTCTAGAATTTTAGTTTCCCGTTCATTTAATTGTAGGTTGTTCACTTTTACTTTTTCATCTACCATTGCAATGTTTATATGGATCTCTATCTTATATCAGTTTCTATTTCTACTAGGTTTCGACAATACTCATGGAAATTCCTTCTAATGTTAAAATCAAGATAAAAAACCATTCTCTGATATAAGCAGAATGGTTTTTTTGGTTAACTCTACACAAATTTATTATCTCCCTACTCCCTCTTTTAAATAACCATCTATCAAATCCTGATTGATAAACGGCACAACCGGCAGGATTTCCTTTAACCCTTTTTCGGAAACTGCTTTCATCGCAATTTCGTTTAGCACCTTCTGATCGATAAAGGGGCAAATAGGGACAATCGATTGGATTCCATCGTTTTCAAAGCTTCGTTTGGCTAATGAGGAGATAAAATCTTTTTTTAGGAATGGCGCAATAGCACTTATTTGCTTTATTCCTTTTGTTTCAAATTCCTTTTCGGCGATGCTAGCTAGCTTGTCCTTGCTCATGAATGGGGCGATGGGAGCCAAGGATTTGATTCCTTTCTCATCATTCAATGATCTCTCGGCACATTCGTTGATGATTTCCTGGCTTAAAAAAGGCGCGATACCCACTAACGCTTGAATCCCTCCTTTTTCAAACTCTTTCATGGCACACACATTAAGCACATCCTGGCTTATGAATGGAGCAAATGCAGAAATGTCATGCATAGTGAGATCCTCTGTTAATCCTTTGAATACTTCATCTGCCTTTTCTGAAACCAGCAGCGGCGCAACATTAGAAAACTCTTCAACGGAAACTACGTATTCTGTCTTATCCCCTTCGATAATCTGGTTGATCAGAGTACTTCCCTTTTCATTATTAAGCAGTTCATCAATACTTACTTCAAGAATGTTCGCGAGTTCCGGTAACTTTGCAATATCCGGCATCGTTTCGCCACGTTCCCAATTGCTTACTGCCTGGTAACTGACACCAAGCTGATCTGCCAAGTTCATTTGGGTCAGTTTTTTTGCTTTTCTCCAATTTGCAATCTGTACCCCGATTTTCTTCATATTGAACACTTCCATCACCTCTTTGTTTTGATAGTTTTATTGTAAGTTTTTCCTTCTCATATGTATATCAAGTGATGCTTGAGTGGTTGAAAAACCATCAAAAAAGCCCGCCTTGCAAAATTGCAAAGCGGGCTTTCCCATCTATTCATTAAAATGTTTCGTATGCCACCACTTCATCAAGCGGTAAGCGCAATGTTCCGTGTGCTTCTGCAGCAGCTTTACCAACTGAGATCAGCATCACTGGAATGTAGCGTTCCGGAACGTTGAACTCCTTTTTGAATGCTGCACGGTCAAATCCACCCATTGGAACGGTATCATAACCAAGGTCTTTTGCAGCAAGCATCAATTGCATCGCAGCTAGAGAGCTGTTCATCACGGCTTCGTCACGGGCGAATTGATCGTTTGTGTAGGCACCATGAATCTGGCCAGTCAGCATTTCTTTTACTTCTGGTGTCATGTAACCTTTGTTCACAACTTCCCCGTACACTTTTTCCGCATTATGATTCGCTTCCAAGTCGCCAAGAATGGCAATGGTTACAGAGCTGTCGACCACTTGCTGCTGGTTATAAGCAATGGGTAAAAGCTTTTGTTTTTGAGCATCAGATTGAACGACAAGGAACTTCCAATGCTGAAGGTTCCAGGAAGATGGTGCCGTGATCGTAGCCTCCAGGATCGTGTTCAGATCTGCCTGTGGCATTTCATATTGGGTATATTTACGAACAGAATGACGTTCTTTCATTACAGAAATTGCTGAATTTTTGTTAGTAGTTTCCATGAAGAAATCTCTCCTTCTTCTTGTTGAATTATTATTTACTTATCATTTCTATCATATACATATCTCGATGTCAAAATATTTGCATTCAGGATAATTGGGATATTTATGTACGAGATGAATTTTTTAGCAGAAAAGTAAAAACTCATCCTTCTTTTTTCTCCCGCGAATGCTATTTCACTAAATAGATAAAAGATAAAGCTTTTTTCCTATCTTAAAGTTTGCTCCCCATGTCCTTTCGCTCATTTTTCAAAAAATACTTCTGAAAAGATACCGCTTTCCGATAGGATAGATGGGGAGAAGATCTCCTATTTCTTTGAAGAAATGGAGTGGTGGAATGAAAAGGTTGGTGTTGATTTTGATTATTGCACTTCTTGTAGTACCAATATCTGTTCAGGGCGGGACGATTGGCGGTAAGGATGATCCAGGTGGCGTTCCAGGTCAATGGTATGTAGGGGATACTCCAAGCTATGTCGATCCTAACAAGCCAGTCATCGTTTTTGTCCATGGAATCAACAGCTCATCTAAAACCTGGTGGGAAAACAATAATATGTATCAGACTGCTTTGAATAACGGCTATCAGACAGCATTCATTGATGTTCATCCAGATAAAGACATGTGGGATAACGGCTCTATTATAAACAGCCGTATCCGTGATATTTACAATCATTTCGGTCAGAAGAAAATCGTCATCGTCGCCCACAGCAAGGGCGGCATCGATTCACAAAATGCGCTCGTCCATTACGGGGCATACCCTTATGTATCAAACCTCATCACGTTATCCAGTCCTCATTACGGTTCACAGCTTGCAGACCTTGCATACAGCGGCTGGGCAAGCTGGCTATCCAGTATTCTTGGAAGTAAAAATGCTGCAACCTACTCTTTGCAAACAGGCTATATGAACAGTTACAGGCCCCAAATAGATAATCACATCAATCGTGCAAGAAACCCTATTTATACATTGGCAGGCACAAGCTGGGGTAGTTTCGGCTCTTCGCTTTATTGGGGAGGACTGTATTTAAGTTCCTATGGCTCCAATGATGGTGCTGTTACAGTTGCAAGTTCCAGGCTTCCTTACAGCACACAGGTGCGTGTAAGCAACTGGAATCATACCACCGTACGTGAGGGGGGCACGTTCCAGTATTTCCGACCATACTTGACAACCACTCAGACATCTGGGTTTGCTGCACTTAGTGAAGTCAGTGCGACGATCGAGCCTGTTGAACAGGATCCGACCAACATCAGTGCCCTGCACCGCGGTGGTGAGTTCCGTGGGGAAGGAAAAGAATCATTTTTTGTTGAGGAAAATGTGCAGAAGATTGATCTCGATTGGTTAAGTGACAAGCAGACCAAGGACATGGAGGTTATCAGTCCATCAGGAGTCGTTTACCGTGACTTCAAGCATGCAGTTGATCAGGAGATTTTCAAAGGCGGTCATCATCACACTTTCCAGATCTCCAATCCGGAAGCAGGTGTTTGGACTGTAAAAGCAAAAAAGGATAAGTCAGCCTACTTGATGACGGTCGGCTTCCATACCGATTTGAACGAGGAAATCGTCCTGGAGGATTCTACTTTCGAATTAAAAAACAAAGGAAACAAAGTGAAGGATTTTCATGTAGATGTAAGAATCAACAAGGATGGAAAAACGAAGAAGGACTTTGGCATAAAGGTCGCCAATAAAGGAAAAGTTGCGCTGGACTTCAAGGAGGAAGGCGTTTATACCATTACACTTGATGTAAAAGGGAAAACGAAAGACGGTCATGACTTTGAACGGACGATAGTGAAATCAGTGTACGTAGATAAAAACGGAAATAAATACTAATGAAAAAGCTGATGCCTTTGCAGATTTACCTGCCTAGCATCAGCTTTTTTGTTGCATTCTAGTTTTTCATGCGAGGGTCAAGTGCATCTCTCAACCCGTCCCCCATCAAATTGAAGCCAAGTACTGTCAACATGATTGCGAGTCCAGGGAAAATCATCGTCCATGGAGCTTGAATCAGATAATTCTTGGAATCTGCAAGCATTTTCCCCCATTCCGGGTTCGGCGGCTGTGCACCCATCCCAAGGAACCCGAGCGCTGCCGCTTCAATGATTGCAGTGGCAATAGCGAGGGACCCTTGCACGATGATTGGTGTCATACTGTTTGGTAAAATATGATGCAGCAAAATACGGGAATCCTTCATCCCGATTGCTTTGGCTGCCGTAATATATTCTTCTTCTTTTACACTCAGAACTCTCGATCGTATCAGGCGACCAAAATTCGGAATATTGATAATGGCGATGGCGATTAGTGCATTCTGTAGGGAAGGCCCTAAAATGGCAACAATAGCAATGGCCAAAAGAATACTAGGAAATGCAAGCATAATATCGAATGTACGGCTGATGATTGTATCGACCCACCGACCATAGTAGCCCGCAATTATCCCTAGTAAGCTTCCAATGATGGAAGAAGCCAATACCGCAAAGAATCCTACCCATAAGGAAATTCTTGCCCCATAAACGATTCGGGAAAAGATATCTCTTCCAAAATCATCCGTACCGAGCCAATGATCGCTGGATGGCGCTTGAAGTCGATCCCCCAGCACCTGTTTATCAATTCCATACGGTGCTATTAATGGCGCAAAAATGGCGATGACTATAAATAATAATACGATGAAGGTTCCTACTAGAGCCAATTTATTCTTCTTGAAGCTCTTCCAAGCTTCTTTCCATGGTGATATTACTTCGTCCTGCTTTACCTGTGTGGTGATTGGTTGCGTATTACGTGCTAATTCTGCCATGTTATCCCCCCTGCTACATACCGAAATAGTTAGTTATATTTAATTCGCGGATCAATTACAGCATATAGAAGATCGACAATTAAATTGATGAAAACGAAGAATGTTGCAACTACCAAAATCCCGGATTGTATAACTGGATAATCACGATAGCTAATAGCATCAAAAATATATCGACCAATACCAGGCCAGCTGAAGATGGTTTCCGTTAAAATGGCCCCACCCAACAATAATCCCGTTTGAAGACCGATTACTGTTAGTACCGGGATGACCGCATTCTTTAACGAGTGCTTATAAATGACCCAAAACATTCTTAATCCCTTTGCTCTTGCTGTTCTGATAAAATCAGAGCGCATGACCTCGAGCATACTGGATCTTGTAATTCTGGCGATAATCGCCATCGGTATGGTTGCTAAGGCAAACCCCGGCAGAATCAAATGACGTACTACATCCCAGAACTGATCGATTCGACCGTTCAATAACGTATCGATTAAATAGAGGTCTGTAATGGCGTTTACCGGATCACGTACATTTTCCCGTCCTGCAGTTGGCAGCCATTCCAGCACGATTGCAAATCCCCACTGCTCCATTAAACCCAGCCAAAAAATCGGCATGGAAACTCCAATCAAGGCGAGTACCATAGCGGTATAGTCGAACCAGGAATTTTGAAACCATGCACTGATAATACCTGCATTGACTCCAATTATGATGGCTATTATCAAGGCTACAATTGACAATTCAATTGTAGCGGCCAAATACGGCCATATCTCTTCACTGATCGCTGTCTTTGTTTTAATGGATTCTCCCAGATCGCCTGTCAATAATCCTTTAATATAGCTGAAATATTGAATATATAAAGGCTGATCTAGTCCAAGCTTAGATGTCAATTCTGCCATTGCTTCCTTTGTTGCCCGTTGACCCAAAATAATCTGCGCAGGATTCCCTGGAATCGCATGTATGATGGAAAAGACAACTAGAGTCATACCTATCAATACTGGAATTAACATCAATATTCTTCTTATGATATAAGCGAACAAGGTTACCACCTCTTTTACTATGTACTAATAAAGGGGAGTAACAGGTACTCCCCCTTCTTAAATTATCTTGGTGTAATTATTCGAATTCCACTTTTGTTAAATTGTCAGAACCAGTTGGATGCGGAAGGAATCCTTTCAGGTTACTTTTACCAGCCAATAGTGGCGTAGAGTGAACGAGAGGAACCCAAGGCGCATCTTCATGAATAATCTCTTGCGCTTCTTTATACAGTTTATTACGTACTTCTTGATCCGCATTTGTTTGTGCTTCGATTAGGATTTCATGAAGTTCATCGTTGCTGTAGTAAGTGTAGTTATTACTTCCAATGCTATCTTTATCCAGTAAAGTATGGATAAAGTTATCCGCATCCCCATTGTCACCTGTCCAACCTAATAGGAAGGCATCCGCTTCCCCTTTGCTCGCCTTATCCAAGTAAGTACCCCAGTCATACGTAACGATTTCCGCTTTGACTCCGATTTCAGCAAAGCTTGATTGAATAACCTCTGCAACCTTCATCCCATCCGGCATGTAAGGGCGAGGTACAGGCATTGCCCATAGTTCCATTTCAAATCCATCTGCAAAACCGGCTTCAGCAAGAAGTGCCTTCGCTTTTTCTAGGTCATAAGGATATGCTTCAATGTCATCGTTATACCCTTCCAATGCAGGTGGCAGTGGATTTTTTGCAGGCTGTGCAAGTCCACCGTAGAATGCATCAATAATTGCTTGCTTATCAATCGCATGGTTCAATGCTTGACGAACCAGCTTGTTATCAAATGGAGGTCTAGTAGCTGTAAGCCCTAAGTACCCTACGTTCATAGAAGGACGTTCAAAGGTTTGCAGATTGGAATCTCCTTCAATTTGTGCCAGGTCAGATGGATTTACACCATCCATCAAATCAATTTCACCAGTTTTTAAGGCATTTAAGCGAGCAGAGTTTTCTGGAATCGCTTTAAAAATAACTTTATCAAGCTTTGGATATCCTTCCATCCAATAATCTTTGTTTTTCTCCAATACGATTCTGTCATTCTCTTTCCATTCCACAAATTTGAATGGACCAGTACCTACTGGGTTTTTACTGAAATTATCCCCATGCTCTTCCAATGCAGCAGGGCTCGCAATTCCAAATGGAGACATCGCCAAGTTTTTCAAGAAAGGCGCTTGTGGTCGATTCAAAGTGAATTCTACTGTCTTTTCGTCTAGTGCTTTTATTTCCTTAATAACGTGACCCTCATCCCCTTTAAATCCACCAAACATCGTGTAGTAAGGGAATTTGTCCGCATCACCATTCATCCAACGCTCGAAGTTTTTCACAACTGCATCCGCATTGAAGTCAGTGCCATCATGGAACTTTACACCTTCGCGAAGTGTCAATGTGAATGTCAAGGCATCATCGGATGCTTTCCATTCCGTTGCTAATCCTGGTTGAAGCGTTGTATCCTGTTCACCATAGTTGATCAGCGTTTCAAAAATATTCTTTGTTACCTTAAATGTTTCCCCTTCAGTTGTTGTGATTGGATCTAATGAGGTGGAATCCCCACCGCGTCCAAACACCAATTCTTTTTGAACGGATGATTCCTTGTCATTTCCTGTTTCAGATCCGCTACAGCCTGCGAGCCCGATAGATAAAATGAGCATGAATACAAGCGTAAGCAATAGATTTTTCTTCTTCATAATCTTTCCCCCTTGTTTTATAAAAAATATGTATCAAATGCTGTTGTCTCCTTTACTTATTCGTATAGATGACAAGCAACAAAATGATTTGGTTCAATTTCCTTGAATTCAGGTCTTGTTGTTTTACAGATATCCATACATTCTCTGCATCTTGTATGAAACGCACACCCTGCAGGTGGATTGGATGGACTCGGAATTTCCCCACTGATTTCAATTTCTTCTCTCTTGAAATCTGGATCTGGTATAGGAACCGCATTCAACAGAGCCTGCGTATATGGATGCAACGGTTTCTCATATAGTTTTTCGCTATCTGTCAATTCAATCAATCTTCCTAAATACATGACTCCGACTCTATCACTTATATGCCGGACTACCCCTAGGTCATGTGCAATAAAAACGTATGTAAGATCATATTCTTTCTGAAGATCCTCCAAAAGATTCAGCACCTGGGATTGTATTGATACATCCAAGGCAGAAACGGGTTCATCTGCTATGATGAGCTTCGGATTGGTCATCAAAGATCGGGCAATCCCTATCCGCTGCCTCTGTCCCCCACTAAATTGATGTGGGTAACGCTTAGCGTGGTAACTGCTAAGACCAACAACCTCCAGCATCTCCCTGACTCGTCTCTTTCTTTCTTCCTTTGTTCCAATACCATGAACTATGAGGGGCTCTTCTAAAATCTTTTCCACCGTATGTCTTGGATTCAAAGAAGCGAAGGGATCCTGGAAGATCATTTGCATCTCGCGACGAACCTTTCTTAGCTCTTCCTTTGATAGAGTAGTAACATCCTTATTTTCAAATGTCACTTTCCCCTCAGTCGGATCTAGAAGGCGGAGTAACAGACGCCCTGTTGTGGATTTCCCGCAGCCGGATTCTCCCACTATCCCTAAGGTCTCCCCTTTTTTCACATAGAAGGATACCCCATCAACTGCTTTTACTTCTCCGACTTTTTTACCAAAGATTCCTCCATTAATAGGAAAGTGCTTTTTGAGGTTTTCAACCTGTAGTAATAGCTCTGTCACTTTGGACTTCCTCCTCTCCTACATGTAAAAAGCATCTGACTCGATGTCCCTCTACATCTGTCTCATAAAGCTCAGGCGTTTCTGTCCAGCACCGTTCAAATGCATATTCACAACGCTCTGCAAAGCGGCAGCCCGTTTTGACCGATCCCGGTTTCGGTACATTTCCAGGTATGGAATAGAGTCTTTCCTTTTTCTCGCGCATGTCAGGAACAGATTTGATCAGCCCTGCCGTATAGGGATGTTTGGGATCTTTGAAGATGGTGCGAACCTCGCCCTCTTCCACAATTTTCCCTGCATACATCACCACAACCCTTTCACAAACCTCCGCTACTACACCCAGGTCATGCGTAATTAGCATAATAGCCGTATTCAAATCCTGGTTCAGTTTTTTCATCAGTTTCAATATTTGTGCTTGAATGGTTACATCAAGGGCTGTAGTGGGTTCATCTGCAATGAGAACCTTTGGATCACAGGCCATCGCCATTGCAATCATAACCCTTTGTCTCATTCCGCCGGAAAGCTGATGAGGATAGTCATTGATTAATTCCTCCGCACGCGGGAGACCAACAAGCTTTAATATTTCGACTGCACGATCCTTCGCTTGTTTCTTGCTGCACTTATTATGTATTCTGATTGCCTCTGTGAGCTGGGAACTGATGGTGAATAAAGGATTCAAGGAAGTCATTGGTTCCTGAAATATCATGGCAATGTCATTTCCTCTTATTTGCCTCATTCGTCTCTCTGAAGCGTTTACTAGATTTTCACCATTAAAGAGTATTTCCCCTCCAGTGATTTTTCCAGGAGGATTAGGAACAAGTCCCATAATGGAAAGGGAGGTTACACTTTTTCCGCAACCGGACTCTCCCACGATTCCAAGGATTTCACCTTCATTTATGTAAAAATCAATTGAATCTACAGCTGGAATTTCCCCATCGTCTATAAAGAAGGATGTTTGCAGCCCTTTTACTTTTATCACTGGTTCGCTCAAACCGACACCCCCATAAGTCCTATTTTTTAAAAGATTCTCAATATTAAATAAATATGTACTTGCTATTATTACAAATATGTTAAAAAAAATCTATACTAAATTAGTATTATCTTTAAGGAAATATTTTTACATTATTTTTCATCGCTACTTTAATTTGCTAAATAGATTCTTCGTATTACTAAAAAAAGCAGGAAACCCTGCAGTGTGACATGCAGAGCTCCTACTCTCAACTTTCTACTTTTCTGACTATCTTAATATAATTTAATGCAGCATAGAGGAAAAGCATCCTTGCGACAATATTCAAGGAAACTCTCATCATCTCAGCACCTTTAGTCTGTGAGCCCGCAAGAAATATGGCCTCAGCTCCTAGTGCATTAGCTACTAAGATCAAATAGACGGGTAAGACTTTCTTCCCTTTCTACAATGAACGCCATATTCCAAACACGATTTAAACAAAACTATGCATCATCATAATTGGAATTTTCGGTTTGAATTTCGAATTAGTCAATCTGAGAAATATTTCCTCTAATCACTTCTCCTTCATTCAACCATGAAGTAAAAATTTTGCTATATTCTCCCACTCAAAGGTATCATCCACCAATTTACTTCCTTCATACCATGAGCCAAAGGTCCCAATACTCCTTCCGGCTTCCCAGGTCATATTAGACATTTTTCCTATTCAATAAATGTCCTATCACCGTACATAGCATCATTAATCCAACAAACATACCAGTATTCCCTGTTTCCATCCCCAAAAATCGTGGGCCTATAAAGAGTTCCAGGATAAATATGAGGATGGCTCCTATTAACAGAACCTTATAAATCATCATCGACCACTTCCCATTGCTTTATGAATTACCTCTTTTTACTTCTTCACTCAACTTCTCCACGTTTTCCTCCACACGATTCATTTGAATCGTTCGCTGCTTTATACTTCTGAATACAAAGGCCACGAGAAACACAAGCAGAACAAGAAAACCTAAACTAAACAGTTGAAACAGGTCATCCCCTAAATTAAATGCACCCATATCTGTCACCTCTACAAAGAATATTTAACGAATATACGATTATTACTTGAAAAAGTTTCATTATCCGGACTGTAGCATTCAGCAAATCACAACCTATCTTCCATCTACCCGAATCCACTCTTCCATACCTGTTTTTGCTGAATAGAATTTCCCCTTTTCAAAGTAGTCCAATGAAGGATTCATATGGACCAGTTCGAATTTTCCGGTTATGGCGGAATAGATCATCACGGTTTCTGTTACTCCTTGCTTGTTAAGCGTTTCCAACGGAACAGCTATTTCAATGTGCTGCTTCTCGATATCCTTATAGGAGGGCACATCTGGATTATGGTTAAACATATTTATTTCACCTGTTCTTGCATTAATAATCATAACCGTTCCCTGTTCAAGCGGAGTATAAAGTGGATAGCCTTTATAATTAGGTACAATGTTGAAGCTATATAGCTTGTAATCTTTACTTGTATTGCTGGTATTTATCCCCATCGGCACCAAGGTGTACGCTAAGTTGCTGCCATATATTTTTTCTACATGGTCTTTCACCTTTTCCTCGGTTTCCTCTCTACTCAGAGTTGGACCATCTAGTTCGGTAGGATAGCTATGCGCCTCCAGTAATTGCCCGTTGAGTCCATCTATCAAACCATCATATTTTCCTTCAATATGAAATTGATAGGTGTAGGGATTACCGTTTAAAGTACTCTCTTTTTTCAGCTCCACCTTTTTCTCGTTAACTCCCAATATTTGGGCCACCATTTTTGTCAGTTCCTTTTCACCCATTGGCTGCAGCTCTTCTGGAAGCTTGTGAAAACGAGTATAACTGTCACTCAGGATATTAATATTTTTGTAGAAGCGATCTAATTCTTCCACATCGAGTAGTTCAAAATAGGAACTATATCCATGTTTGAATTTCCGATATTGCGTTGTTGCCACTTGATTCAGATCACCAAAATACCGGTGGATGGCTTTATATGCTGCCTCATCCGTTTTCGACCACATCCCCTGATCAAAACGGAATTGCATGATTTCCAGCATGGAGTTGAAGTTTGATGTGTTGATGCAAAAGTAGTATTCCGTTTTGTCCAACTGGTATCTTTCAATAAAATTAATATGTTCCTCAAGCGCCATCGTAGCTTCAAAAAATTGATGCACAGTTCCTTGTACATATTCCAGGTCGCTATGTTCCTGGTCCTTCACTATATTAAACATAACAGGCAGTAATTCCTGACTTCTGTAGTAATTTTCAAATTCCAACATCAACTTTTCTCTTCCACTTTTATAGTCCGTCACAAGCAGGGTAAGAATTATTGCGATTAATACTGCAGTGATCCACTTATACCTGGTGAGTCTGATTTTCAACCATACTTTATCATCGACCGTGTTCGGAACTTCTTTATTTTCCAGTTCCTTTTTATGATCAAAAAATCCCTCTCCTGTCTGATATGTGTTGCTGCATGCTTCACATTCACTTAGATGGGCATCGACTGCCTGCTTGACTGCAGGACTTAATTCGTTTTCCATATATAAAAGGTACAAATCCAGCACTACCTCGTGTTCTAGCTTCATCGTTCCTCCCCCACCTCCTTCTTATAAATTTCGCGGAACTTTTTTCTGGCCCTATAGATGCCCACCTTCACCTTTGCAATCGACTCATTTGTCACCTCTGCGATTTCCTCATAGGTCAGTCCGTGCCCATCCCGTAATAGAATAAAAGTCCGATAGTTTTCCGGAAGCTTTACCAGTACTATTTGAATCAATAGCTTATCCTCTGTATGTTTGTAAGCATCCTGCTGAACAGCCATCCTCTCATCCAAAGTCCCAGTTTGCACCTCCAACTGTGTTTGCTTTTTCACACTAAAATTAATGTAAGTATACCGGGCAATCTTAAAAAGCCACGTTTTCATGGAAGCATCCCCTCTATAAGTGGAGAGGGATTTGAATGCCCGAAAAAAAGTCTCCTGAGTCAGATCCTCGGCAATATGCCGGTTGAGTGTGGAACGATATAAATACGAATAGATCGCCTGTTTATGATTTTCATATATCTCTATCCTAGGGTCAGACATCACATTCCCCCTCTCTTCCATATACAGACAGCCATATTAGCCGAAAGTTACACCTAATATTTAGTTTTCCATATATATTTTACCAATTGGTCAGCTGGTATACTACTGAACTTGGAAACTAGCTGTTTTTTGCATAGAAAAAAACTCAGGTCATTTTGATCTGAGTTTTTAGATTCCTATTCGATTCTTACTTCATTTAACGGCAAAAGAATCTCAACAAAAGCTATTCTATTTTGATAAATCCTCAATTTTGATTCGCCAGATCATATGATGAAATCCTTCGCCCCAATAATCCTCTAACAAGTAATCGGGATCTCCATACTTCTTTTTCCATATTTTTTGAGCACGGATATATCCACTATCTAAACAGAATTCTTCAATTCCCTTTTTAGATAATGTCCAATACATTTCTTTTAATAGGAAATTACCTATCCCCATCCTTTGATAGTCAGGATGCACAAAAACTGTCCCCACCTCGATTAGATCTTTAAAAGTATTATCTGTACATTTTCTTATCAGGTCACTTGCTACACCATATTCGATCGTACCTACTATTTTTTCTCCATTTAAAGCAATCAGAAAAAATCGTTTTTCACCATTGCTTTCCAAGTCGCTTTCCAAGTAAGTTTTCTTCGCTACGATTTCCTCTTCAATATCCTCTAGCTTGTATCCGATACCTTCTTTGATAAATGTATCAGTTATCACCGTTCTAAAAAATTGATTTAACGCAATTACATCTTCATTTCTAGGCCTTCTTATGTCTACGTTTAGCATTTAGAGCCCCCCTTATATTATCCTTTAACTAGTAATATTTTTACATATTATTATATTGGATTGTATGGAATAAAGGTAATGAATGAGTTTTATAGAATTTATTATAGATAGTAAAGAGAAAAGGGGTAAATGAAAAGTGATTGATCAATTAATCCCAGCAATGATTGCATTTGTAGTTGTTACAATATTATCTCCTTTATTAATTGCCGTTTTGAGAAGACTTCATCTCATTCAGCCGATAAGAAAAGAACTTCCTAAAGGTCATCAGTTAAAAAAAGGCACTCCGCTAATGTTTGGCATCATTCTTTTTGTAGGAATTATAGTATCACTTCTTTTTTCACCTACTCCATTGACGTATTTCTTGTGTGTTACCTACATTCTTTTTAGTTTTGTAGGTTTTTTGGACGACTTTTGGAAAGCATCTCGTCAAGATCCAGGAGGGGTATCTGGCAAGACCAAACTCATTCTTCAATTTACTTTTACAGGTACTTTGCTTTTTTACGTGATCAACGAGCTAGACATAGACACCAGCATTAGTATTTATAAAAATATTTCCTTGGATCTTCCAATGGTGTTATATGTCATTGTCATCACCCTATTTGTCGTTGGTTCTGCAAATGCCATTAACTTTACGGATGGATTAGACGGTCTTTTAGGAGTTGTTGCAATCCCTACATACTTTTTCTTTTTTATGGTTTCAGACAGTCCAGAGGTGCAAATTTTTTGTTTAGTTATGATTGGATGTTTACTTGGCTTTCTCATTTATAATATTTATCCTGCAAAAGCCTTTATGGGGGATACGGGATCATTGGCTATAGGGGGTTCGCTTTCATTTCTTGCAGTCATTGAGAAAGTTGAAATCTTGATTCCCGTTTTATTCTTCATATATTTTGCTGAACAGCTATCGGTCATTTTACAAGTTTCATCTTTTAAACTTACTCATAAGCGTATTTTCAAAATGACACCGATTCATTATCACTTTGGCTTAAAATATGGCTGGTCCGAAACGACCATTGTCGGGGTATTTGGATTTATTTCTTGGCTTTGTGTTTTTATCTGTTTAGCCTTTTGGAGATTTCTTCTAAATCCATAAATAAAGATATGATCATTCCAATCAATATTAGAGGTAACCATGCAACGCACAATGCAGCAAACAAATACCAAGGACGAAAATCTGCCACCGCAAAAATTGATGCACTAATCAATACACCTATAATCAAATAAACAAGGATGATACCCATTTTGTCACCGCACTCCTTTTTAGTATTATAAAAAGGTGTACTGATAGGGGTTCTACATTTTGGAATAATATTAATTTTTTTCATGTTAAAACGATCTTCCACTTGAAGATCGTTTTTTAGCTGGAACTCCATATTCATAGTCCCGTATTCAATCAACTACTCATTGCGCACTTCTTAATATTAGCTTTTGGAACAAGCGTTTACCTTCACGCCGTTGTTCAATACGATTTACTTTGAATTTATAAAATAAATTAGATTATCAGTCCATTCACCAAATTCATGAATGAAACCTTTTCTTATACATTCGAATTCCATTCCAATGCTTTCTGCTAATTTTATTGAAGGAGTGTTATTAAGGTTTATATGGGCCTCTATACGATGATAATTTAATTTCTCAAATGCAAGTTTAATTGCTGCTTTTGCAGACTCCTTACCGTATCCTTGTCTCCAAAACTGATTATGAATGGTATAGCCAAATCTTGCCCATTGAAAATCTTCCCTCATAATAGTTGAGAAGTCTATTGCACCTAAATGAGCATGATCTTCTTTTCGAAATATCCCGAATATGTAAACCTCATCATCTAAAGCCATCTGCTGATGCTTATCTATCAATTCTTCAAACCATTCTTCCGTACAAATACTCATATCAATTTTTCCATCATCGTATATATGTTGTGAAGTCATCCTATTATTATATTGATTTAGCCAATTCAAATAATCTTCCTTAATAAATGGTCTAATATTTAATCTATCTGTCTCTACGTTGTAGGTAAAACTCTCCAAGTAAACACCTCATCTTACATTTTTTAATTCAATGGTAAAAAGGAAATCTTTTAGGACTTTACCACAAAGGTCTAAATTTTTCCGTTAATCCCGCTCTATCGCTTAATACTACTATATGGTCAAGAATCACTTTTTTGAAATTGATAATTCATAGTTAATAACTTCCTTTATTTCTTTGTTTCCTATTATTCCATTATGAAAAGTATTAGAAAATGACCTCCATATATTTTCACGTTCAAATACTTCAAAGGATTCAATTTTCTGGAAAGAGCACTCAAATTGCCTTGTCAATTATTTATGTTAAGGTTCACCGCAACTATTCAAGAAACTGTCAGTCTTCTAATATTATACTTCGACTTTAAATAGAAGCTGTTTAGGAAGCAGCTGCTTGATCAGCCTTCACACAATCGATTGCAACAACGAGTGCAATAATAATGGTTTCCATCTCTTCATCAATTATTTGAACCTTGTAGCTATCGCCCCAAGTGAACCATTCCTTGCCCACTTTACCTACGATTTTACCATGCTGTAAAACTTGAAAATCCATATCCCACCAATTCCCATGTACTTCGATGCCTGCCGCATCAATTGAATATCGTGCTTTTAAGAACGAAAATTCCTTCTTTATTGTTAATACCTCTCGACCATTCACCTCAACTAAAAACTTTGGTAAAAAGCTGAACACCTTTTTCGTGATGAGCGCTACTTCATCTCTTGCTGTATTCATAATGGAGAAAGTCTTTGGAACTTGCATAAAACTTCCCTCCACGTAATATTTATCCTTCTCCAGCTGATCCTTTACTGTGAATTTCCCACTAAGACTGAATACCTTCTGCTTTATATAAAGCTGCCGCATACTTTTGCCTCCCCACACTAAGTCTATTCATTACTTACGATTGAAATGGGCATTGGTTCCAAACTTATGCATAAAAATCCAAATAACATTCCAAAGCCATATCATATTTAAACCTTAGATTCCATAGAAGAGGTGGCGGATTTAACAGCAATTAAAGTTTAAAGGTCTAGAAGATATTTCTTCAGTTTTTCCTTTGTTTTTACATTTGCAAAAGAAGCTTGCACGCTATTCATGTAAATTTGTTTATAATCTTCATCACTCATAGCAAATTCATTACAGACTAAATCACATTCCTTCGCCATCGTTGTATCTGATACCGTTCTGTTGTCCGTATTAACGGTTACTTTTATTCCATCCCTGTGGAAATCGCAGATTGGATGATCACCAAATTGGTTTACTGCTTTGGTTTGGACATTACTTGTTGGACACATTTCAAGCACTATCTGTTTTTCCTTTACAATGTTGTAAGCTTCTACACAGTCTTTAATGAACACACCGTGTCCAATCCTTTCAGCCCCCAACCATTCAACAGCCTCAAGCACATTTTTTCCGATTCCAGTTTCACCGGCATGGATCGTGACTCTGTAGCCATATTCCCTTGCCAATGCAATTGGTTCAATAAATTTTCCGCAAAATCCTTCTTCTTCGGAAGCACACAAATCAATCGCGACAACCCCTTTTCCAAGGAATATCTTACCCTTTTCGACGACCTCAAAAGCACTTTCCACCGCCATCGTTCTCATACATGACAAAATAATATTTCCTATGATATCAAATTGTTCTTCTGCCGCTTTCATTCCTTCAATCACACTTTGAATGATTTCTTCTACAGATAATCCCATTTGAGTATGAAGTAATGGTGCAAATCGAACCTCCATATATTTCACATTTTCCTTTGCTGCATCTTCAAAAAGCTCAAAGGTAATTCTTTTTAAATTTTCTTTTGACTGCATTACTAGATTAGGAATGGAAAATTTTTTTAAATATTCATCTAAGGATTCGCAGTCTAATGGGGCAATTAGTTCTTCTTTCATCTCTTCCTTATCAAAGGAAGGTATACTGATGCCACTTTTCTTTGCGATATCTATGATGGTCTCAGGTCTGACACTCCCATCCAAATGGCAGTGAAGTTCAATTTTAGGCATAATAGAAAAATTCATTGTTGGACCTCCTTGATTTTTCACAAAAAAAATCCTGATTACGAAGAAAATACAAGTAAATGCTTGCATCTTCTTCGTAATCAGGATTTGTTGGTTCCTGGTAGAGACCCCCAAACCATATTATTGGGGTTATACGAATTTAAGTGTTGTATTGTTTTTTTTACTAAGATAATAGAATTTATCTTTTTTGTCAATGAGCTAAATAGATCTTGGCTAACCATTTTACGTTTGTACTCTAAAATAGACCCCGTTACTTGCAATGTCTCTTTTATTCATTCTTCACACAGCTTATGTTCCACTTTCGACGGTGGTTGTTCCATCCTTACCTAGTCAAAACGTAATATATAACATAGAACCAACTAAAGAACCCGTGAATTATTGCCCAGAAAACTGATTTATGAATACTCCAAGATATTGTAATGGCTAAAGCAGAACCAAAAGTAATTGCACTTTTAGAACCAACTGGAACATTAAAACTTTTTTCTGTCCTTTCTTTCATACTAAAACCCCCATTTTCTTTGAATCTATATTTTTTTTTCTATCTGTAAATATTTATTATTTATTGAAAAGGTTATTCCCTTCAACTATTAATATTCTGAAAATGCTATTCAACTAACCTGCTCGATTCAAAAAAAAAAAGCGATTACCTTATGCAGTAATCGCTTCCTTTAACGGAATATAGTAGGGCGCAAACGTGTAGAGAATTTCCATTTTCACCATTTTGCAACCTTGATGGAAATTTATTTATTTAATCTATGAAAATGGAAATGCGTTCTCCCTTTGACAATCTTGAACTAGGTTTAATGACTTGTTCATTTAATTGAATTGCTCCTTTTTCAATCTTATCTATAATCTGTGTTCGACTCCAATCCTCAATTTGATTTGCAAGGACTTTATCAATTCGATGTTTTCCTATCACATCATCTAGGACAATGTGTATTACCTTTAATCCCTGTTCTACTAAGCTAGTTATCGGAATGGCCGACACTATAGAAGTTTCTTCTTTTTGCTCCTCGATTTCAGGAACATGCTCTGAGAACGTTTTATAAACTGCTAACTTTTTGTTCCACGTATGATTTTTTTCGCATTTATATATTGCATATTGGTATATACTTTTTCCGTTTGCGTTATGCCTTCTCACATTCGTGTCCGTAAAAACAGATAATTTCCCACACATTTTGCAGTGCTTCTTTACACCTCGTTCTGGTATTTGAGAAAGTTTCCAGTGGAAAGTTATATTTAACATTAATCCTTCACCTCTTAATAAGATAAAGGAACGCAAGCATCTATTTGGATATCTTGCAGCACAGAATAATATTAAATTGAATAAATTAAAAAGGAGATCCTATACAAGGACCTCCCCTAAGATTGAGACTACAGGGTTGCTTGGTTCCTTTGTAATGAGAAAATGGGCATACTACCCCCTTGAGAAAAAAACATTGTTTTTTTGAGGGCAATGCTATCCAATTTATTGATCATTACAAAGTAAAGTTTGGCATACGTGTTCTCCTGTATCCTTTCTATCCAAATAGAGTTATTCTTATTTTACCTCATCATTACATTTAAATGCAACCGCTTACTTTCTTCTATCCCAAGTAACTCCTCAAAATCCAGTTAGCTAATTAGAATAAGACTATCTTTCCCCACCAATTTCCTTCATCCATTCCATATCATTTCCACAACAATAACACTATCATCGTTAGGAACACATGGTTACTCTTTGTCAGCTAATAGCTGAATTTTAAAGATTTCTGTAAAGCCTGTTTTGTCGGTGACTAGTGTGATTGAAATCAAATCACCTTCTGACAAATCAGAAAGCCGGATTACAGCATCCTGCCGATATATACTCACTTCTCCCCATATATCATATTGAAACTCACCTCGATAATTCTCATCATTGAGGGAAATACCATCAACCAATATAGACTTCTCCCCAACTTCTTTTACTTCTGCATAGAATGTCTGAATATCAGTATGTGACATCACCCAAGCATCTTCTTCGTAATCTTTATAGGCATTAACATATCCCGCAAAATAGCTTATGAATAGGCCAATGAGTAAAACTATTATGGTCATAACAATAGCGACTCTATATGGAGGAATCATTGAAGTACGCTTGCCCCCGGTTGCTCCTAAAACCTTATTGATATGCCGTTTATAGACTTGAAAATAGATAATAACGGTAGCGACCAAAATAATTACAATAGCAAACAGTGCGAGAAAATAAATAGGAAAAACCATGTAATCGCCTCCTTTATATTCCGAAATATTCTTTGAAAAAGTAGTAATAGCTTCTTGTTACATCAACACTTTTGCCATTAGTCAATTTAAGGATAAACTTCGATGAAAGAGTAGGTGTAATTCGTTTAACCTTATTTCTTGCAATGACAACAGAGTTACTTATACGCAAAAATTTTGATGGGTCAAGCAAACTGACAATTCTATATAATCGATCGGTAGCTTGATATTGTCCTTCTTGCGTTTGTACCTCAACTGCATGACCGAACGATTCGATACAAACAATATCCTCTACCGATAAAATGATTCGCGCATTTGTTCCTTTTTCTCTCACAGTCAGATTATCAATGAAGCTGTTGGTTTCACTTAATACCAAGTCGGCAGTATCATCTATTTGAATTCCTCGTTCTTCGAGTGCAGATTTGATTTCATCATAACGCTCATTACTAATGTCCAGTTTGATTTTCAAATTGCAACCTCCTTTCGTACATCGTAATACATAGCCATGTTCCAAAAGTAGTATAACAATCGGATTTTCGCATCTCAATATAAGAGGAATACTTTACAGATATAGCCACATAGATTACACAACATGGTGTATGAACATTAGCATATTTCATATTTTTAATAGTTTATAACTCGTACTTCAATGATAAATTTCAAAAAAAGAAGCTTATCTTGTTCAAGATAAGCCGCCTATCGTATTATAAGGTCAGCCAGATATTTCTGGTTGATCATTTTTTATATCGATATATGATTACGGTATCCGGGGTAGAACGGAAGCCCCAGTGAGACTTGATCCCGTTTAACCAGCGAAGTAATTGTTTATAACTCGATACCTGAATATCCTCTATTTTATTTTAGAAATGTAGAAGATTTGCCTATCGCTACATAACAGAGCCTTTCTAATTAAAAATTAAAGGAAAAGTAAATATAACGCAAGCTGCCCAAAGTCCATAGACCGGCAAATACTTAGTAACGGAATCTTGGATAGTTGAAGGTCCTGATTTGTTTTGTAGAAAACGCATATACGAGAACATAATCAAAATTAGATTTGCCCAGATAAGTATGTTTACACCTAAAACAGCAAGTCTGTTTGGCGTAATCCCATATGAAGAAAGTCTGAACACTATGGCTGACAATGCCACACTGTCAATGATAAGGGCAAGAACAATTAGGGCAAAATTTATATAGTCTGAAATGTTTTTTTTCTCGTCTGAGTCGCTTTCGGTAATGGAAAATATGGTAACGACCAATACACCAAGAAGTATTCCGTTGAAGGCTATCAGGAAATTACGGTCCAAGAATGGATTTTTTCCGAGCCATATAACCGCAATAAGATAGACCAACAATGTGACCAGGACAAGAGGGCTAAAAATTTTAGCTATATAGGGTGTAATATTCTTAGCTAGTTTAAGATTCATTGATACCAGGTATGCAGCTACAATAGCGAGAGAGGAAGCACCAAATAAAACGACATTACTAAAATAAAAGTCCTCAATATCCAAGCCGATAAAGCTGAATAACTGCATGGTTAATGCTGCCAGTACCATACCACTCACGGCCATGCTGGCGTAGAGAATACCATATTCCAAATTAAATTTGATATAGGCTAATCTACTACTACCTTTTGAATACTCATTTCCTGTAAATGCAAGCCCTAACAATATCCATAAGAATATGGGAATGTGTAAATAAGCAAGGATAATACTGTCTTTATCATTTAAAGGCAGCATATTAAGATAAACCCCTGAAATTAGGAACAACGCTACAAGGGAATAAATAACACTTTTTTTCGGAGTATTTTTGTAAATAAAATAAGTAGCAATAAAAGGAATTATACCAAACGCCAGGTTAATTGGAGCAATTACTTCCTGTTCGACAAAATGGAAAATGATCCTGGTAAATATCCCTGCCATAATGGCTAAAATGCCCATAAATATGAAATCTTTTTGGATCTTGGAAGATTTTTCTGTGTTTGCTACCTCCTTGAAATGCAATCTTTCAAACCAAACGCCAAGGACCTGAGAATCAGGATTTTGTTCCCATGCCTGTAAGAATGAATTTTTAAAAGCTTTTGGGTCTTTTCTATATATTCTCTCCAGTTCATGAGGGTTATCAATGTTTTCGATAATCGAATTGTTAATTTCCATCGTTATACCTCCCCTAATAATTGTAATTTCCTCCACAATGTTTAACTGTCTTCGTCACTTTTGTATTCTAAAATATCCCCAGTCTGACACTCTAAAGCCTTACAAATTGCCTCTAAGGTGGATAATCGAATCGCTTTCGCCTTTCCATTTTTCAATATAGAAAGGTTAGCCAACGTTATCCCAACCCTCCCCGAAAGGTGTGTTACGCTCATTTTCCTTTTTGCTAACATCACATCAATATTGATTATTATTGCCATTGTTATTCACCTCAGACCGTTAAATCATTTTCTGATTTTATATCAATTGCTTCTTTTAAAAGTTTCTGGAGAACTGCCGCAAACACTGAGATAACCATCGAAGCAAAAGGAACAACCAATCCGACAAAGATAACTCCTGGGGCGTCGTCTACTTCCGCAAAGATATAGAAGAGCGGTAAAACTAGTACATGCAAAATACTGATTGTAATTGCACAATATTTGATATTCTTTAAAGCTTTTACAGATAAATCAGAGAAAGCTTTATTTTTGTCAATGTAGCGCAGGAGTTCAAAAGCCTGATACAAAGCAAAATAAAAAGGTATTGCTGATGCATCAAAAACAATGAAAACGATATATTTTATAACCGCAAACTCTGGAAGTAATTTTGCTGAAAGGTTCGCCATCTCAGGCACCAAAAAGATGCACAGAGCAAGAACTGGGACTCCTAAAAAAATAACAGCTATTTTTAAAAACAACGTTGTAACATTTTTCATAAAAGCACCTCATTTATTTATTCTGATTTTGATTTTAATATAAAATTTATTGATTTACAATAAATGTTTATTAATTTTTATAACGATTTTATTGTTAGTTACAAAAATTATTAACCATGTCTAAATTCTTCTACATCCTTCGTTCCCGATAATATTATTTGAACCAAACTTTTTCTTCATAGTCTTCTCTCATTCTACTTACACAACACCCTTATATATTAGACCTTCTTTTGTTGGTTACTTTCACATTGAAAATTCTTTTTTTTACAAGACTATTAAATTGTTTACGAATTAAAAAAAGGGAACCTTTGACTTAAAAGGTTCCCCTTACTTATTCGTTAATAGCTCCCTTATTGAGAATTAACACCTTTTTAAAATTTGTGCGCTTATTGCATTAACCTGCCCTATTGTTTAATACCAATTATTTCAAATCAGATTAATAAACACAATCATTTTTTCCATAAAAGGCGTATTGAGCTTTTGACTGGTAAAGAATGGTGCTAGTTAAAAAAACCTATATAATTTAAAATCAAGATAAAACATCATAGGAGATATTACATGTGGTTTAAGATACTTTTAGGAATTATTGCAATTTTAGGCATTTTGCTTATGTGGTTTTCTGTGTTTGGTAAGAAAAAGGCTATTGATAATATGACTATGGGCGGTTCTTTTAGCTTAATTGAACTAATATTTGATCTACTTATTGAGTTTTCACCAACTTTTGTAAAAAGAATACTACTATTCATTTTAGGATTAGCTTTTGCATTTTTCTCTACAATGGGAGTAATTTACTCATAATAGTGTTGCTGAGGACGATTCTAAGACAAAATAACTAAACTTCCTTCTAACTATATAAGAAAAAGAGAAATGGACTGCTGAAACAGTCCATTTCTCTTTTTCAATACTTGCGCCTCGTTGGCCCCTACTGTTCAAAAAGAGATAGTGGGTTAATCCTTTACATCTTCCTTGCATATTTCACTAACTAACTGCCATAACTCATTGTTTTCATTATTTTTCAGTCCAAGCCTATTACAATTTTCATATTGAGGCTTTGAATTCCTTTATTTTCACATCAAACCCTTATGAATTTTTCAGTGGTAACTAATTATTAATTCGTTTGTTCACTTCAATCGTAATGAACTCCGGCAAATAATTGGGAGTACATCCTTTTGATACCATTTCATCTTTATAAAGACCCGTTTTCTCACCAAGTTTTATACAACGTGCTCGATACTTTTCATCATAAACGCCTATCCAGCCTGCGGTGAAATTCATAGCCCATTGAACTTCCGGTTCTTCCTGCGTAATATTAGCTTCAATTGCAGATAGTAAGTCTGCGGTGTTATCAGGCGGTGTTTGTCCAGTCCATCTCAATCGCCCTTGAAAATACCAGAAAGCTCGCCTTTGAAGAGCAGAAGGACTATTTTCCCATAACTCCATCAGTGCAATGTTCTTCTTGTCTTTGGTGAGCTGATTAGCCATTAACCAATCCATTAAGTTATTTCGCTCATCAAATGTATGAGTCTGCATATCCTTATCAAGCTTATTTAGTACTTCTTGTGAAAGAAGTTTTTTGTCCATAATTAAGATTGCCAATAGTCTGGGCAAAAACTCTCCGGTTGACCAAAGTTCCATAGCTAGTTCGTGATCTTTTTTAATGTCCTTCGCGATTTTTCGTAAGTCGCCTAGCTTAGTTTTACTATTGATCTGAGGTAGAATGTTTTCTGCTTTTAATGAGCGTTTTATTTCTGTATCTTTTTTTCCATCCATTTTATACAACTCCTTTATTAAAGCACTGTTTCGTAATATGTCCTTGCAGGGATAAATCAAGAACTTAATTTCGTTTTAAGTCTTATTGCAGTGGTGTGCCTCCAAAGTTTCCCTTTTTTAATATTGTAGCATATATCGTATTAAAGCTTTCTCCACCTATAATTGAAGAACAACCATCTTTAATATATTAATAACCATTTACTTCCTTTAATTGTATACGATTAGATTCTCCTTCTTCTAAAGCGAAATTTGGTTCCATAAATGACTTCTCCAACAGTGGAATCAATTCCTTATCAGATACTCGATTGTCTTCAGAAGAAAATATTTTTTCTTTTAAATCTTCAAATGTTAAAACTTCTTGTCCTATTTGTTGTGCTAATTTTTCTACAGTTAAAATTGAACGTTATATGGGCTTGAGATAACAGCTTCAATTTCTTCTTCTATTAATATTGATGTTATTTTTTGAGCATCGAATGACCCTTTTCCGTTAAATCTCTTGTTCTTTCATTTCCTTACTTTGGAGATTCTCCGTGTCTCACCATATAAATAAACGTACTCATAAGATTTCCCCCAATAAGTTACTAATATATTTCTTCAACTATCCTCCCTGTTAACCGAAGATGCTAAAACTTTCTGGTATGTTGAAGGGGGAGGGCGGTTGTTTGTTCAGCAAACGCCCCTGTTAGTTATATATAGAGACTTACACAATAATTGCATATTATATAAATGATGTGACACTAACTCATTATTTCTTACCTTTTCGTTCTAAAAATATTGGTGCTAGATTTAGTATGATAGAAACAATTGTCAAAAACCATAATGCCCTTTCCATACAAGGTACTACATCCTCTAAAGCTGCCCAATCTTCCACTTCTACCCACACTGATACAAGACTGTACTCTGCACAAAGTGTTAATGCTGTAAATGATAATCCTAAAGCCATTGCCAGCTTATAATCCTTTCCTGATGCATACATATATAGATTTATAAAAGTTGCTACTATTGCAATAACCCCAAATATCATAAATAACATTACTAACCTCCATATATTTTTAATTTTTATCGTGTAATAATACTAATGTACATCATTTCAATTCTTTGCATAAATTTTTTATGAGAGCATTATTTAATACTTCTAATCTTATTTTTTGTGATTTCTTATTGAATAACCCTTCCCTTTTCTGGCATAATTTACAAATTCAAGATGAACTATCTAATTACCTTTCTTACTCCAGAATATTGACCCAAATAAAAGAAAAAGACGCGTTCTTAAATAAACGCGCCCGATTGTTTAATAACTCTATTAGTAAATTACTTATGGTACGGTTCACTTACCCTAATGCTAAACCAATAATTATTTATCATAATTTGGCCCTAAAATGAAAAGTGAGCGCCAATTCTTGTTCCAGAATGGCGCCCGATAATTGAATATCAGAAGAACTTTGTACGATACATATCTCTTTAGTCAGCTGAATAAAAACAGCCTCCTAAATCAGTATAATATTGGAAAACGCACTCTTTATACTCCTTTGATAATTTTTGATTCTTTAATTTTTAATCTCTGACGGTTTCTTTAGAAGGGCCGTAGATTCGTCAAAGCCAAGCGGTATGCTAGTGGATATTAAGTCAGGTTTGATTCCTTGGACTCTTTCACAATAAAAGTAACTTTTAGAGTAGAAAAGTAGAACTGTCCATTTGATTTTTTCAGACTTTTAACAGAAGTTTATCCAATTCACGTACTTGATCATATGCTTTTAGTAGATAGTCAGGAACCAGTGTTCTTCCATATTCCCAAGAATTCACTTCGATTTCTGCTAAAAGCTGTTCCTTTTCATCTTCTACACCATAAATGAGAGTCTTTAAAACTCGGGTATTTTTCCTAAATTCTAAATAATATCCGAGCTGATGATAAAGCATAATTTTCACAAAGTTTTCATCGGTTTCTTTAATTTTAAAGTTAATTTTAGCGTTATATCCGTTAATTTGTATGTAGTTAAACTTTATCGTATTTGTCGATACGTTATAACTCATCGGTGCAGTGAGTTTATCACTGAATTCAACATTTATATTTAGTTTGAGCTCTTGTAATGTATTATTAATTATCTTTTCAATATTCCATATATAAAGCATTTTTCTTTACCCCTCCTACAAAACATTTTCAACAATCGCAAGAAAACCTTATCTTGCTTCAATTTATTATATCCTCACCAAAAAGTTGTTTTTATTTCTACATTGAAGCATTTTATCATTTTTATTAATTTTTGAACATTACCTTTAAAATCACTATTAAAATTTTCTAATTCCTACTGTCATGAAACTTCAACTTCAATGAATTAAATTCATAAACAAAGTAAATATTAACTTGTCACGTTTGTTTTAACATTATAATACGCTGCATAATGAAACAAGAGCCACTTATCATACATTGTTATTGAGCTGCACTTTTACCCAACTACTATTATTTCAAATTTTCAAATATTACTCAATCTCTTAACTCCACTAAAAATGGAAAAAACACGCTCAATAAAGTACGTGCTCACCCGAAATGTTCAGTTCAATTATTCTGTTAAAAGTATTTGCTATAGAAATCGTGTATCAGCTTTCCACCTAGTTTCCTATTCTGAAAAAGCGCCCGATTGTTTAGCATTGACGCTTACAACCCTACTTAGCTGAATGTGCTTTCGATTTTATCTCGGTCATAGTCAAGTATCCATTCATTGCGAACTTCATAGAGTAACCGTATATGTTCCCTATCTGCTGCTATAACATCACATCCACGATCATCGTATAAATGATAAATAATCTTTTTTGATAGGTTCACAAAAAAGATATCGTACCCATTCCTAGGAAAGCCTTTTAAAATACAAGATTGATGCCCGAAGTCTTCGTAACTTATCGCCAATAAAAGTTGTGTATAGCGAACTTCACTTATTTTGCACTGAAATATAAAACGATGTGTAACTTCATTCCGGTATTCATCGCTTTCTTCATCATCCCACTCGATACTTGGCAAAACGTCATGCCTTAATTTGTTTAATGATTGTCTATTCTTAACATACTTTCGGTACACATTTAATGGCTTACTTTGAAGAAAGGTATCTGCTTTGTGACAGTACACATTGGTCACTAATAAAATTTCATCATTTTCGTCAAAAATCCTTTTAAATATATCCGTACTACGCTCATAAACTTGTTTAAGATTAGCCTTTTCCTGAAAAGATAAATCAGGGTTGGAAATTTCAAAACGTAGTCCACATCTCCAGGAATAAAATAACCCCGGCGCTAAAACGAGATCATCAAAATGTTTTTTCATAAATTGTTCTAATTTATTCGAAAGGTCATTCATCCTAATTCCCCAGTCGGTTTCAATATTTACGCTATAATCTGGACCTAAAATGCAAATTGAGCACCGATTCTTCTTCAAGAATGGCGCCCTTTTATGGAATAAACAAGTAAGCTTCTATAATCTTTTTTTTGAAGAATAAAGGTGCTGAAGGTGGCTCTTATATATTGAACTATAGCACTCCCCAAAATGATTTTTTCAAATTTCCACTTCTTATTAATATCCATGTTAAACGGCTAAAACCCTCGATATTTACTCCAACTTACTAACTGTTTCATCATAAATCATTTGAAGCTTTTCTAAAATCTTCTGTAGATCCTTGTTATCATATAAAGAATCGAAAGCGTTCATTAGCTCTGAATCTTTTAACCCTTCAATTGATATTGTTTCAGAGTGAATACGATTATATTTGGCTTCTGGTGTAAGCCCTTTTTTACTGAATTTAATACCCTTTTCTTTAATATTTTCCATCAACATTACACGTTTATCGGCTTCAACGGGACCAATTTCTAACGTGAAAAACAGTGAATCTGCGTTAATATTCATCCAAAATAGAAGAGGCCCATTATCCCACCACCATTTTTCTCTTGTTTCGCCTAATTTCTCTTTAAACTCATCAAATAATGGAATTTTAAAAGATAGATTTCGTGAAGACACACGATAATGATTTTCAAGAATATTTTTAGATTCCAACCATTTTTTAAATGCATTTTGAACTTGAATTTTCGTTTCATTTAAAGAAGAATTTTCCGCAGGTATTGTTGTTTGTTCTTTTACCGGATTTTCATTATTTAAAATTGCAGTTACTTGTTTTCGCAATAAAGTAAATTCCGGGCTATTATATAAATCTGCCATTGCTTGTGTAAGCTCAACCATATCATCCCACTTATTTACGTCAATCTTTTGTGAGAAAAATCGTGTGAAACGTGCTTTTTTTGATTTTGAATTCTCTTTAAACGATATTCCGATTTTTTCTAATTGTTCAAGCAGCGAAAGACGACTAGCATATTCCATTGGTCCCACTTCTGCAATAAGACGTAAACGACTATCATTTGTTTGTTCAAACCAAACAATTAAGCCTTTCCCTAACCAATAATTTGGTTCTCGTAATTGAATTTTGCTAATAGAATGCCATTCAGGTGGTAATAAATTAGGAACAGTTGGATGTGCATTATAAAGGACTTCTTTATCAAACTGTTGCTTAATGAACTGTTCAAAACTATATGACAGGATGTTCTGTCCATGTTTGAAAATATAATTGATTGTATTTTTATACTTCATCATAAATTCAAATTGATATCCTGATTCGAATTGCAATTGCTTATTAAGTATAGAGGTTTCTTCGAATAGTGCATCGATTGTTGGCTTATGATTGCGGTATATATCAATTGCTTGCAATATTTGATCTTGATTTGGGTAAAATTTTTCTTTTAATATTAGGTCGTAATCTTCTATAAATTTGTAAACATTATCGCTTAATTGATCCTTATATAACATAAGAATTGTATGTAAAATCGATTCAATGCGCTCATAAGTAAGGATGAAGTATTGTTGGTTAGAAGGATCTTCCCCATCGAGCGTTAAGTAAATTGGGATAATTGTAAAATCTTCAAATGTATGTTGGATAAAATCCAAATAATCATCCAATTGATTTTTCGATTCTGTGGAATAAAATTTATTTTCAATCAGAAAGATGGATTTCAACTGTTGATTCACAATGAGTAAATCGATAAATCGGTTCTTATTTGTTTTAACTTCACGATATACGTGACTATCCATTAATGAATGGTCAAGGATTTCACCAACTGTTTTATATTGTGAATTATTGCTGTTTTCATCTATTAATATGAGATGTTCAATTAATTTACGTAAAAAATAGTCACGTAGACTATGGTTTTCTTTTGGGTTTAGCAGCCACGCCAAAATATTCGAATGACGGATTTCATAGTTTTCTAATTTTAAGATTTTTAATGTATTAAACGAATTCACTTGCTGATTGAGTTGTTGGAAGGTTGCATCATTTTCTAGGTCAAATAAATCCCGACATTCCATCTATGTTCACTCCGTTTGTCTAGTAAGTTTTTACAACTATCATAACATCTGTTATTTTTTCGGTAAATTTAATAAAATACTGCATTAAGGTTTTGTTTAGACTTTTTCTTTGAAAATTCAAAAACGTCATCACTTACTTATAATACAGTTCTCCTCCTTTAATCCTACACCTATTGTATTTACGCCACAATCTGGCACTAAAGTGAAAAATGAGCGGTGATCCTTGTTCCGGGATTGCGCCCGATTGCCGAAGACTCGATTTCAGGATAATATACATTTCTTCAACTATAGCCCCTAGATTGTTGAATAACATAGCCAAGTTAATAATTTTGTATCGTATCCAATAATGTATTAAGATGAACAAGCTTTAACCAAAACAATTATTAAAAGGATAATCACAATTAATATACAACCACTTCCATTAGGATTACCAGCTATTGCTTGATTCACTGCATTGTTAAAAGCCGCCCCTGGGTTTCCTTGTTGTTCTTTATTCTTTAATCTTTCCCTTTCCTTTTCTGACATTCCACTCCTCCTTCTGTCTCATTTACTCTATAAAAATTTATTTCATTGACTCAACAATCGCTCCTAGATTGCTGAACAGGGATGTTATTATACTTATGCTACCCTGGGCATTCATAATTTTATTTCTTGGTCAGTTTAAATGTTTCAGTCTTACCATTCCACTCAACTGTTACCTCAACTTCAGTATGTTCACTAACTTGAGCATTAGTCGGGTTCGCTTCACTATAATCTTCAATAGAACCATTTTCCTGTAATTTATCCCTAGTTCCGCCAAAACTACCTACGCTATTGACATTATAAGTAATTGGACCAATCGATTCTACGTCTTCTCCCTGAAATATCAGTATAAGTTCCTGCTTTTCAAAACCGCTAGACTGATGAACCTTTAAATCTGCTTTCCAATTATCTGATTCACCTGAATATGCAAAGTCTTTAGAGCTACAAGCTGACAATAATAAAACAGTTATAAATAATGTTATCACCATTCTAAACATACTTTCTCACCCCTTTAATAGAAATCATTACAAAAAGATAAAAACCCTTACTAAACAATCCTGCCCTATTCCATAATACCAATTATTTCATAATCTAAAAATTCCTACAATGAGTTATTTCTTCACTTAGACAAATAAAATAGGCGCCGACCCTTGTTCCTGGATCGCGCCCTTTTGCTGAAGACTCGAATTCGAGATAACTTAAATTATGTTCTTCAGAAAAAGCCCCCGATTATTGAATAATATTATCAATGGACGTTATATGATTGATCCCTAACTACTACAGTTTCTGGTACAAAACGAATGAAGACATTTTTAGGATCTTGATTTTTGAATCTTGAATCCCATTCCATTTCGTTTGAACCCATATATTTTGCAAATAACCGTTTTGCTAAGTCAAAGTTAAATGGTTCTACAGTTGCTCTTCCTCTGAAACCTGCATGCAATACCTTCCCTGTAGCAGGATCAAAATCAACAATTCCGATAGCACAATTCGGATTATTGTCTATTCTTAATGGGAAAGTATCTCCTGGAGTTCCTATAATCCAAAGGCATTTATCTTCCCAAAAAAACCATACCGGAGAATCCCTTGGGCCCTCGGATGAAACCGTCGATAGATGAGCAAATAACGGTTTTTTTAAGAATTCATCCAAATCAAAACTTCGTTTACCTCTTATAATCTCCATTTATTCCACCTCCCTATTACAGATTAGCGCCCTTGAATAAGTATTGTATCATTTTAGCAACTTCTCTAGGTTTTACATCAATTGAACAAAGCCTGTCTAATTCCATCCACATCGGCTGATATGTACCTCTTTCTCTATTCAAAGCTGTATACTCTTCACCCTGTCCAGTACCAATTTCACCCTCAATTATATCCGCCGAGAAGAAGAATTGTTTACCGTTATATTCGACTGTCGAAAGACACCCATTAATAGCTACTTTTACTCCTAATTCTTCAAAGGCTTCTCTTTCGGCTGCATGTTCAGGAGTTTCCCCTTCTTCAATTCCACCCCCAGGAAAGACATAGTAAACAGACTCATTTCTAACCCTTTTAATTAGGATAACTTTACTATCTTCTACAATAACAACAGAACCTCTATCTCTCATAAAATCAGTCCCCTTATACCTTTAAAATGGTACTTACATTAATCCAAATAAGACGTATTCATATTAGATGATTGCGCCCTACGGAAAATAACTTAGAAGATTCTAATAGCTAGATTAGTTTAATTAAAAAATGTATTATTTCTTCAAAAATTCTTTCATTAGAGCTGGTTCTTCTTTTAACAACTCTGACAGGAATAACAATTGTGGGAAAGGTTCTAATATCAGATTTTGATTTAATTTTCTTTTTAATATGGCAATACCATTTTGTTGTAAATACTCATTTAAAGTGATTTTATTATTACAAATTAATTGAACATCATCTGGAGTTAGGAGTAATAAACCGTTTGTTTCAGACGAAGGTTTGGGTTTATTATTAGCGTATGATAGATACATTACTGATAAGGATTTTTCCCTATTTCCTTTTATTAAAACAGGAGATATTTCGTCATCGACCTTTATAATAACGGGTTTTTCATCCCATTCAGTTTTGTAATAAGTTACTGGTGAACTCACCGGTGTGATAATCATAGAAGCCTCTTCAAAAACTTCGCGTTTAGCAGCTTCTAATGCGGTTTCATTATTTTCTCTATGTCCTCCTAATCTAACTACTCCTAGTTTATCTCCTTCTTTGGTTGGACCAACTTGAAAGGGAAATAGCCCAGAATATAAAATATATGCACCGGATGTTTTTACAATATTAGAGGTAATATTAATAATCCTCACTCCTTGTAAAGCCTTTTTGTAGGAACTCATGTTATTCCTTTTCTTACTTCTTTAATAACCTGCACTCATTAGTAAAAAAGCTTTTCCGCCCATTGCAGAAACGCTCCAGATTGCGGAATATAGAAAGATGGCTACACACTTACACTTGGAAAGCACCACATTAAATACAAAAACACAAAATGGAAAGCGATTGTTTAATTTTTATTAAACGTCTTTAATAAAATCAGCGAAATACAAAATTCCTATTTTTTTCACTCGATACGTGTCTAAATAACCTTGGGTTGCCTTTTCAATTGGAGGTTCTGTAAAAACATATCCTCTACTGTCCTTTTCCTTTAATATTACATTTTGATACTCATAATCAACAATCTTTGATGTAAGAGCAGCTTTTGGATAACCCATAAAAAATACCTGTGTTCTTAATGTGGTTTTTGGGGTTGCGTGAAGTAAAACAAATAAAATGACTACTATTCCAACCATTGAGATTATTAACTTTACCTTTTTCAAAAAATCACTCCTTAAATCTACTAAATCAAGCTGTTTATTTATTTTCTTTCTGCTAATAAAGAATACCTTTTTAAACCATCCTGCCCTGTTCTGGCATAACTTACAAATTCAAGAGGAACCATCTAATTTCCTTTTTTCTCCTACAAAATCTGCCCCTAAAAAATAGAAAAGGAGCGCTTATCCTTGTTCCAGGAAAGCACCCGATAATTGAAGATCCGCTTTAAATTTGAATAGTAATCGAAACAAAATCATTCGTCTTTATCAAAACCTAGATGAACAGAATCCGCAATCCTTTCATAGCCAATTTCCCTATAGATCTTATTCGATGTCGGATTCATCATATCTGTGTACAGTACGCAAAAGTCGAAGTCTTTGAGTAATTCTTTTGAAACAGCCGTAACAAGCGTCCGAGCATATCCTTTTTTGCGCTCTTTCTTTGGCGTAAAAACCAAAGTAACGGTTACACCATTCTTTGTTGGACGTGACTTCTTCATCATAGATACAATCTTTCCTTTATCCTCCCAAAGAAAAACCTCTCGTTCCTTTAGAAACATTGCAACACGTTTTTTCACGTATTCGATTGGTGAAATCGGCATTCCAGTATCAATTTCGAATAAATTGAACCACTTCTCGATAAGTGAAGAGTCACTTTCTTCTGCATAGCGCCAAGTACCGGGACTATGTTCAAGCGTTTCATTTACCTTATTTAATCGATATAATCCCTGATCCATAAGTAGTTGATGAGTCATACCGGTTTTAATTTCCCACTTCTTCGCGATTATGTATGCCCACGGTTTCAAACTGATGATCGAACGAAAGTTAATTTCAAGTTCGACCATATTTTTTATGAATAAATCAATTATTTCTTCTGAACGGATTTCATCGACAAAAATAAGATTTAACGGATGCGGGGGTGTCATTTGGAAAAGGGCTAATACTTTTCCATCCTCCTCAATTGTCGCCATAAATGGATTCTCATAATTACCAGATTTAATAGCTTGCAGTACACCAAAAAAAAGACTGAATACATCTTCCTTTTCCAATAAAATCGGCTCTATCTTTCTCTCAAAATCATGAGCATTATCATAAACTTTAAATTTCATTTTCAATACCCCATTCCTAATAAGATAAAATCAAAGGCACCGATTTAGAAGCACTTTTTTATTCCGCAATCTGGATTGCTGAATATCAAGATAACTTCATTTTTATTTTTTCAATAATGTAAGATGACCGATTAATTCTTTTGCTTCTGATCTCAACATAGGAGGAAGAGCAATTACAGTAAGCGATCCTTTTTGAATTTCAGTCAAACCACTATCATGAATACTAAAGAAGCCTTTACTTTCTAACTTCTCCAATTCTACCAGTTTTCCTTTTAAAACCACTTTTTTCATTCCGGTTTGTACCCACTCTACAAAGTCTGATTGTCTGCTCTGAAATCGTGAATTATTGGACATCATTTCAACCGTACTTAAAGTTGCAGCATGGGCAACTTGTGCTGCAATTTTACCTGTAGACATGCTCAAATCTTTATTCACCACAAAATATTGCACAAGATCTCTTTCTATCATGACTAATAGCTCCTCCTTTATTTAGTTTGTTTTTTACAAGGATAGCGCCCAATAGCTGAAGAATTGAATTCGAGATAACATGTATAATGATCTTCAGCTAAAGCCCCCCAATTGTTGTTGTTGAGAATTATTACAAAGCCTCACCCCAAAAGGTTATGACGTAACTTCTTCACTAGGTGAAACTGTACCATCAATAAATTTAAAATACGGAAAGACAAGCCCTATTATCGCTGCTGAAGATATTAATGTACCTATCAATATGAACAACGGTCGAATTCCCCACAGCTCACTTACCACACCTCCAACCAGTACACCAAGAGGCATCACACCTCTTATAATGACTAATCGAACGGATAGTACTTTCCCCATGAGCTGATTCGGCACGGTTTGTTGGTTGATCGTTGTGTTATGTACATTGAAAAATGCCATGGAAATTCCTGCGATAGCCTCTACTAATATGGCCAAAAATATATGGTTTATTAGACCTAAGGATACATAAGTTAAGCCGCCAATTACAAGAGCCCCCAGCATGATTATTCTTCTGCTCCTAAAGTTAACTCTGCCTACAAACAACGATCCCAATACATAACCTAACGGAAACCCAGCCATGAATAATCCATAGACATCGTAGTTGCCACCTAAGATATCGATAATGTAAGGTAAATTGATAACCATTGTCACACCTACACCGAATTGAACGAAACCTAAGAATACACCTAGCCAGACAATTCTACGTTCTTTAAAGAAGTAACTGATTCCCTCCATAAATTGCTCTAACCATGTAGAACGAATCTTTGTGATTGTCCGATGTTCTTTCACCCTTAAAAGAAGAAAACCGCTTAACGTTAGCAAAACGGTAATAAAAATCAAAGTGAACTTTATTCCAATGTATTCAATTACAATTCCGCCTGAAACAGGAGCTAAAAACATCATGAGCCGGGACGTGCCATCAATATAAGCATTTGCTGTACTTAGTTGCTCTTTTGATACAATGGTTGGGGTGATGGCTTGACTCGCTGGCACATAGAAGGGAGCCAGTAATCCAATGATGACCTGAACGGCATAGATATGCCAGGACTCCATGTTACCACTCAATAAAGATAGAAGCAGGAGTAAAAAAATCACTGCTCTTGTCCATTGAGAGACTATCATAATCCGTTTCCTGCTCCATTTATCGATAAAAGGGCCGCTTATTAGCTGAAGAATAATTGAAGGAATAAAGTAGAGTAGCGCCACATACTTCCTAGAGCTAGTTTTGAGCCGGTCATATCATATATCAATATTGAATTGCAAAATGTTCCGAAGGCTCCTGCTAGTTCAGATATAGTTGTTCCTAACCATAATGATACAAACCCACGGTTTTTTAATACATTCTTCATAGCCCCACCCATTCCCATTAGGTTTTTCAACTCTATTGTTTTAAATATAGTTCTAATTCTTTGTATATTGAATTTAGTGATCCGTCTCTTAATCTATATTTAGAAGATTTAATTTCAACTAACGTCGCTGCTCTTAGAATCTTTAGATGATGATGTGCCGTTGATTTTCCCAGATCAAGTTTTTCAGCAATCTCTTGTAAGGTGTAGTCTCGCTCAAATAAAAGCTTAACCATTCTTAGTCTAACTTCATCACCAAGAGCTTTATGTTTTTGAATTAAGAAATAATTTGGCAGATATTTATCGTCAGGATTAATACTCTCATTTGAAACTGGATAATAAAAAACTTTCGTTCCCTCTATATAAGATTCAATATTCCATGGTCTATAAGTGAACTGTGGTATCAGCAATACCTTTTGAACATTCGGCTCAGGAACATAACTAATTCCTCCGGTCGCCCAGCCAACAAATTCTTCAGCATTCATCTTTTTCTGCATAACAGCTTTATTTTCAAAATCATTCTTTAAGATTGCATCTAATTCTTTTGAAAAGGGATGGATAACCGATTCATACCATTTGGAAAAGACACTTATTAGATGATCTTTGAGCTCAACAACATTCACCTGGTTAATGAATTCTATGTAGGTTGGAAAGAAGCTGTTTTCACTTGTTAACTCTTTTAATGCTTGTAAAGAATCTATGTTTCCTTGAGCCGCTCTTTTTCTAATTTTTTGTGCATTTTCCCCAATGTAAGGTAAGCAAATAAACTTCAGTTCTTCTTCGGGAAGTTCGTTAATATATGAAATAAATACATTTATGTCAGAAGAAGCGAATTGATAACTATGTAATAGTTGAAGCAAACACTTCCACGTATTGTTTTTCTCTACATAGTTCAATGCAAGTGATAACTCCTTTGGCATTATTTCCATCTGTTGTTCAAATTCTATTTTCTTCTCTAACGTATCAAAAAGTCGGGAGTTCGTAATTGCTGCTATACCTAGAGCACTTTCCCATAGCAAAGAATAATCTAGATGAATTTCGTACGATTCTCTTTTTCTACCTGCAATATTTATTACGTTCATGTGTCACCTCTATATTTTTCTATAAAACCATTCTATATTCTAGAAATAAAAAATTCAATAATTATAGAATTTAACATTCTATAATTATTGAATGAAGTGACTTAATCTTAATTATCTTGAGTTGTTCAATAATAATGTCCTCATAGAAAAATAAGCGCTTATCCTTGTTACAGGAAAGCGCCCTTTTCTTGAATAAACCATATTAAATAGAATTATTTAAAACTTAATCCCGGTATACTCAGAAAAATCATCACTAATTATTCCAACACCTTTTATCTTTCCATTTTTTACATCTGATTGAACAGAGGGGTTTAATGGATAAGTTTCACCATTGAACGTTAACTCTTTATAACTTGGCATAATACCGCCACCTGCACTGGCGGGGGCTATTTATCGCTAACATTAGCAGCTTGATCTTCAAGTAATGCGCCCAATCGTATTATAAGGTCATCCAGATTACTTATTTATCTGGTTGGCCTTTTTTTTATAGGTTGTTATTCTTTAGGTAATCACTTCTAATTGAAAATGGAGAGTAAACATATGAGTAATGGATGGTTATATTCCTTTGTAGCAATCGAGCCAAATCACGCAATAAGCATTAGCTGACATTATTGACGCTAAAAAAAGGGAGAGAATTCTCCCTTTCCCTTACAAATTACCGCTCTCTTTCATGCTGTAGTATTAGCCTTTTTGCATTTGCATTTAAGTGATCAAATACTTCAATCCCAAGATTTTACCACATTCTACAAAGGCTTGTTGTGATAGATATGTACTATTTTATTTTTACCTTGTTTAAAAACTCAAACCTAAACAGTTCTATAAGCTCACCACTATTGTTCTCCATTTTTTCAAAAGGACTATCAAATGTTGCAATAAGAAGATTTTGAGGTAAAGGGTTTTCCTTTTCTATTTTTATCGGAATTCCAATATTACCAGTAAAATTACTACTAATAAAAGAATGAGAAATATCAACTTGTTCATCATCTAACATGGCGATAGTTGCAATATTTTTAGAAAAACTTGGAATGTTTATCCAAAATTCTGAGCCTGTTATGTTAATTTGTTGTGTTAAATCACTAGTATATTTTTTAGAAATAAACAACAAACTAGGTTCTTCCCTCGATATATTGAAATCATTTGCTGATGTATATTTAATATCTGGTACTATATCTTTTTCTTTAATTAAAGTTGTCCTTCTTACGATATAGTGTAAAGATGAACTAATATACTGATCTTGATCTAATACTTCTGGGTCTCTTGAGGCTATAATTATTAGATCATGTCTCCCCACATTAATACTTGGAATCCTAAAATTCATTGATTTAGTTTGAAAAGGCTCAATCCACACCTCAACAAATCTCTTTCTTTCGTCGTCAACTTCAACATCAATTTGTTTGTAGTCTAGAAAGAAATAAAGCCGATATAAACCTTTGTCGGGAAAATAATTTCCTATTTCAATATTAGGATTATATTCTTCTTCGTCAGTAATGTTATGAGTTAACTGCAAAGAACTAAGAGAGTGTTCGTTATCATAAAATCTTAACAAGGTACCATATTCTGTTTGATCGATTACATTGTTATCTACTTGAAGTATCGGATTATAAATTATATAAAATAAAAAAAGCAATAAAACAAATGATAGCAATTTTTTTGCCAATAAAATTCACCTCATTATATAAAAAGGCTATTGCTGTTACAGAATTTTGTGACGTGTGTTATTAAACTTTAATAGAGAGTAGGGCATATCCCTTTTTTGCAAACTCTAAATAACCTAGTTAGCTGTTGGTGCATGCCCTCAGAACTCCTAAGTATATGTTTTATTAGGAAAGGTACTATTACTTGAAACTATTAATAACTTGCGTAGTGTTTAATATTTCCAGTAAATGCAGTACCATTTGCTTTATAAAAATAATGTTGAGATTCATTTAAGTAAAGTCTTCCTTTAACACCGTTCGAAATATAACTGACAGCAGTTGCCATAGTTTTTGTTTGGTAATTGCTGTTTTTTTGAGCAACGACAGAATTAGTGACAGTATCTTTTGCTACAAATGAAGCTTGTGTGGCAATAATTCTATCCTGAGTATAACTAGGTTGGCTCCACATGGATGTTGTTGCAGAGAACCAAAGTAATCCGCCTTCCGGGTCTATCTCATTGTAAGCATAGCAAATTCCATTTCCACAAGTTATTGGCTGTCTAGCTTCAACTGCAAAAGCTTGTGTTGAATTGATTAAAATGAAAGGTACCAAAAATAATGAACAAAACAATTTCTTTTTCATAATTAATTCCCTCCTTTTTGTTAACAATATAATTAGACATACAGACATGTATTTACTTCCAAATAATAAAAAAAAAACAAAAAATAGGAAAAGGAGTAATAAAATGAAAAAAAATAAACTTTTATTACATTGTGTTTTAGTATTTTCATTTTTTTTAATTTTCCCTAAAAATTCGTTTGCATTTTCCTTAGAAAAAGCCAGATCATTGGAAGTGCAATATGATGTATTAAAAGAAAAGGTACATGAAGATGTAAAGATAACTTATAAACTAAAATTAGATGAGAGTTTTAAAGAAGTGGATATTGTTGATTTGGGATTATTGGCAAAAGAAGATAGTTCATTATTTCAAATCTTAGATGTAAGTAATCATTTGTGTAAAAATTATGGTTGTTTTGGAAAACCTTTCATTTATCTACACAAAAAAAATGAGGAAAGTTATATATTAGCTAAACAATATGATGGCAAAAATGTTTTGATCAAATTAGAAAGAGACGAAGAAGGAATTTGGAAAATTACTAATACACAAAAAAAGTAAGTGTTTACATATTTTTATATATTTCTGGAGTAACTTTACTCCATACTAACACATATCAATTTATCTCGAACTCAAGTCTTCAAGAATCTGGCCCGTTTGCTGAATAAGAAATAGATTAATCAACAATAAAAACAGCAGGCTAATTCCTTGCTGAAATTAACCTGCTGTTTTCTCTCTTAATTAAACTCCGAGTGTCTTTCTTCTTCCAATCCCGCCTATACCTTCTTAACAAACTCCGATTTCAGCTTCATTGCGCCGAATCCGTCGATTTTGCAGTCGATGTCATGATCTCCTTCGACGAGGCGGATGCTTTTTACTTTTGTTCCGATTTTTAATACAGAAGAACTTCCTTTTACTTTCAGGTCTTTGATTACTGTAACGGAATCTCCATCCTGCAGGACATTGCCGTTGGCGTCCCTTACCACTCTTTCCACTTCGGTTGTATCGGCTTCAAGCGTCCACTCATGTGCACATTCCGGGCAAACCAGCATATTTCCATCCTCATATGTATATTCAGACCCGCAATTCGGGCAATTTGGCAATTGTGACATGCTTGCATCTCTCCATTCAGCTTTTTTCAGTAAAACTCTATATTCTATAGTGGCATAGAGATCTTTGAATAACAAGTTTCACTTTCTCCAAGAAGGATCAATAGTTAAGTTAGTCAAAAGTAAAAAAGTGTCCCATTCATTTGGAACACCTTCATGTTTGCGGTAGAATGATGTCCACTACCGCTCCGCCGTCTTCACTGTTTCTAATACTCATATTTCCATTATGAATAGTCTCCACTATCCGCTTACAGACCATGATTCCAAGTCCATTGCCGTCTTCTTTTGTAGTAAGGAAAGGCTGTCCCACTCTCTGCAGGATATGCTCGGGGAATCCGTCCCCGTCATCCATAAAACGGATCAATACACTCTCAGGATTTGGTGATTCGACTGTTATGTCAATCCTTCCATTGTGGCCGACTGCTTCCACACTGTTTTTCACCAGGTTGATGAATACCTGCTTAAGCTGATTAGCATCACAATAGATAGGCTCAATATCTTTAAATCTATGTGTGATTTCGATATTTTTGCTGATGGCGAAGCTTGATAAGAGCACCCCGATTTCCTTTACAAGCTCACGGACATCATACCAGTCCTTTGCTTGGACAGTTGGTCTAGACAGAACGAGAAATTCGTTTGTAATCTGGTCGATTCTTTCAATCTCTTTTAACATGATAGCTGGATAGGTGTCGTTGTATCTATTTTCCTGAACGAGCTGAATGAAGCCCTTCAATGTGGTGAGCGGATTTTTTATCTCATGCGCCACACCCGCTGCCAAATGCCCGATGATGGAGAGTTTTTCTGCATTTTGGATATAGGACTCCGTCTTTTTATATTCCGTGATATCATGGAGTTGTATCAAGGTTCCTTCCTGGAATGGGAAAAAGTTAACAAGGCAGGTTCTATTTTCTGTTTCATTCTGAAGAATAATCTTGTAATCTTGTATTTCTTCTCCATTTTTTTCGTATCGCTCATGAACCTCCCCTAGCTGCTCCATATCCCTAATGGAAGAGTAGTTTTGAGCAGGTACCTTGTCCAGGATGGTTTTCGCCTTTGGATTTACTTTTACTATATTTCCACTTTCATCAAGGACGATGTAGCCGGTTTTGGATTGTTCCAGAATCATTTGGTTCATTTCATCTAGATAGCGGTTCTGCTCGCGCAAATCCAATTCCCGCTCAATGGAATCCACCACGGTCTCCAATGAAGCCATGATCATCGGATTCGCTACATGCAGGAATGTCATCATGGAAATGGTGCCAATTAATTTTTTTTGAAGAAACAACGGGACACTGTAGCATGCAGTTGGATGGAGAAAATGATAGAAATGCTCCTCACCTATCACCTGTACAGGCATTCTCAGTTCCAGGGCTGCCAGGATCGAATTGACCCCCGCTTTTTCTTCCGTAAATTGAACCCCCTTTGCCAATCCGAGTTGATTGACAACCGTATCTTGCAGGCTTTCATCCCCATATATTCGATAAATTTCCCTTTATCATCCGTCACCGCAACCAGCAGTGGGATTCCCTTACTCTTTCCTAGAAATTTATCCATAAACATTCTTATTATATGTAAAGTATCTTCATATTCATCTTGGATTCTGGCAAGCTCTTCCGGGGGTATACGGTTAAAGACAGGAATGACATTTGGATCTAATTTATACTCCTGACAGCGTTCCCGCACCTTTGCTATATAATTATCCCGCACGTCCATCAACCCTCTTAGTTTTTAGTTTCTCATATTTAAAAAGTATACCGCAGAGCGGTGGTGGTTGCACGTAATTCTTGGATAATTCTTGATATCCGCCTTGGTTGCCACATGACTTCATACTCCTTTTTCTTCCATATAAAAAAGCCAGGGAATCATTTCCCTGACTTAACCCAGCACATCTGTAATGTCATCCATATTTGCCGCTATCCATTCGATGGCAACATCCAAGCTTGTAAATTCCTGCACTTCAAATGTCACTTCGTCCTGCAGAAGCCATACATCCTTATCCTCATGATTGATGCCGCCAATCGACCAGTGCAGCAGGCTGTATGGGTGATTATTGTTCAGGAAGGATGCCCAGGTTTTGGATTGGGCGACATTCCTTAAGGAGTTGATCTTGCCTTCGACACTCATTTCGTTCCCTCCACTACGAGTAGTGACATGCGAGGGTTCAAGATCTGGCTCGGACACTTCAGCATGTATGTATTCGCACTGTCTACGAAATCGACTGTCATATCCTCGTCGAAGAAAAGCAGCTTTGACTTTTCCATCAACAACGGCCCGATATTGGTCTCCAATGCGACATCGTCATCCTCTTTCTCCGGTGTGATCCATAATGCGGAGACTCCGCTGACCACACAGCCACATCCATCTGTATCATATTTAAGCTTCAACCATTTGCCTTCCTGGTTTTCAAGCTTTGCTTTTACTCGTTCTGCTGCTCTTTCTGTAAACGTTACTTTCACGTTTCATGCCTCCAACTGTTTCATTGTTAGCCTGATTGTACCATATTTTGCCCAATTGTATAACCAGAAGGCATTTGGAAAGGATGGTAGGGGTACAAGTTCTTATTGTAAAATTGGGTAATTGTAGGTACGATACTAATATCTGAATATGAAGGAGGGTTTTACCAATGTCAAAAGTAACGATCAAAGTACTGGATAACGGGGGTTTCCGTGTAACCGGAGATGTGGAGCTGATTGATGCAGAAGGCAACAAATTCCCGGACAAGCCGGCATTTACACTTTGCCGCTGCGGCCTTTCCAAGAAGCTTCCATATTGCGATGCTTCCCATAAAGGGAATTTCGAGTCCTGTGTGCGGGCTGAGCAAGTATTGAACGACTGATACGGTTCAGCCTATCATGTACATAAAAGAGTATGGCCCTTTACGGTTCCATACTCTTTTTTGGTGGCATGAACCCTTCTGGACTGAGGATCAGCTTCTCGGGTGGAAACACTTCATTCAGTTTGTCCCAGACGTGTCTCTGGACATTTCCCTCATACCACTCTTCTCTCTCTGAGCCGTCAAACCGCTCTCCGATTTTCAATCGATTTGTCCGCTTGCCACCGCTTCCGTCACCTGTAAAATCATCCACACAAATTCGGTCCACAAGTCCTTTAAGCTTTTCCGGGAACTTATCCGAAAAAGGCAAGACCGGAGCTACGGCTGCCTGTATTGGAATGCCTGCGTCACCTAATTCCTTCAATGCCTTCAACCTGGCGGGAATGGGCGGCGCTGCGGGGGAAAAGCGTTTCCGCACTTCCTCGAGATCGGTTTCCACGGTAATGCTGACCATCACCCTATCCCCAAGCTTTGTAAGCAAATCAATATCCCTTGTCACCATGGGACTTCTTGTCTGCACGAACAGAAAGTCAGGTGGGATTTCCGTCATCACTTCCAGTAAGGTTCGCGTAATCTGCTCCTTGTGCTCGATTGGCTGATATGGATCTGTGCTCGATGACATGAAGATGACAATCTGCTTTTCTTTTTTCCGAAGCAGCAGCAACTCCTTCTTTAGCTTTTCTGCCACTCCCTTTTTCACATCCACCCAGGTTCCCCACTCCTGTTTTCGGAACAATCCGACTGGGCTCTGCCTTACATAGCAATAGGAGCATCCGAAAGCACAACCGATATACGGGTTCAAGGAATGGGTATAGCCTTCGAGAAACCCGCTTGTCGGAGTGAGGATTTTTTGCGGTGTCTTCTCTGCCACGTCTATTCTCATCTTCTTGCTCCTCTCCTGTGATATCAATATTTTTCTCTTGTTGTTTCCATCATTTTCTCTATACTATAAGTATTACAGTCCAAAGGGGAAGATATAAATGAAACTTAAAGTGTTAAAGCCCATTTTTGCGGAATCCGCCAGCAGCCTTGTCAATACAACAAGCTCTTATCCTGGTACGGTACTATTCAAAAAGGAACATTGGGTAGTGGATGCGAAAAGCCTGCTTGGTGTGCTGGCTCTTGCGCTTCAGCCAGGCCAAGAGGTCGAAGTCACTTCCGATGAGGGTGACGAAGTGTTTGCAGCGATTTTGGATCTTGGCTATTTTGAACAGGTATAAAATAGGAATAGATCAGACGCATCCTCGTGTGCAGTCTGACCGTCCTTCATCGGCATCCTTCCTCTTCATGGGGAAGGATGTTCGTTTTTTAGGAGATATCCAAAATATTGTCTAGGATCAGATAGCTCGCCTCACCAAACTTATCCACTACATGCAAACGGCGCTGATGGGCATCCAGATGATGCACCGCTCCTACGAACAGATGGTATCTTCTCTTCTCATAATAGGTGATGGTTACTTCTTTACCCGTTTCCATCGCTTCGCAAAACAGTTCATTCATTTCTTCGAGTCGCTGTTCATCGAGTTCCGGTTTTGTTTCATATAGATCTTCCTTCGTCCAGTCCCGGAGCAGCTTTACATGCTCCGGCAGCATCATGGACGTCCATTTGATGGTTCCTCGATCGCGTATTGCCATACTTGCTGCACCTCCTTTATGCTTTATGTCCGCCAACCAGTCGGCTACGATGCTTCGCCGTTCCTGCATTTGTATAGGAAACCGCCCGAAGCAAGGCATTCGATCCATGCTTTCCCCGTATGCGATCCATCACATAGCCGAGCTGCCTTTTCTTGGGCCGCTCCAGTTCAAACAGGCTGAGCTGCATCTCGCTGTCGTCGATGATGTTTGAGATGGAGACGGCTATTTTCCTTACCGTTTTATGCTCGTAATTCTCTTCGAACAATTCCAAACAGGTGTTGTAGAGATCCATCGTAATATTCGTTGCCCGCTCCATCGTTCGGGAGCGATAGAATCCTCCACCAAGTTCGTCGCGGCTGTATCCGATTCCAAGGCTAATCGTCCGTCCGGCTTTTCGGTGATGGCGCGTCCTTCTTGCCACCTCCTCGCAAATTTCCAGAAGCACTTGCTTCACTTCCTTCGGATCGGTGTAGTCGCGCATCAGAATCTGGCTTTTTCCGAAGCTGATCTGCCCTTGGATGATGGGCGCGCCGAGCTCTGACAGATCGATGCCCCACGCATGATGATAAAGCTGATTACCCATGATCCCGAATTTCTTCTCCAGCAGCTCAAGCGGATAGTTCGCAAGCTGGCCGACATTGAAGATCCCCATGCGGTTGAGTGTTTTTTCCACTTTTGAGCCGATTCCCCACATTTCACGCAAAGGCGAAAGGGGCCATAGTTTCGTTTTGACATCCTCATAGGTCCATTCGGCAATGCCCTTCTTTTTCGCTTCAAGATCCAGGCAGAGTTTGGACATCAGCATATTCGGTCCGATTCCGATGGCACATGGAAGCTGAAATTCCCGCTCCATGTCTTCTTTTATTTTCTGCGCAATGATGGTGGCATCCCCCCAGAGGCCTTCCACTCCGTCCACCTGCAGGAAGCTCTCATCGACACTATACGTGTGGATCGCATCCTTAGGGACGTAGCGGTTGAAAAGACGGGTTATTTCGGTGGAGATGCGAAGATAGGTCGCCATCTGCGGATTGACCACGTGAATACGATCATCATTGGGTATCTCAAATCGACGAGAGCCTGTTTTGATTCCGAATTCCTTTTTCAGCATCGGGGAAGCGGCCAGGACGACACTACCCTGTCTTTCTGTATCCCCGACTACCGCCAAATAGCAGGAGAGCGGGTCGAGCCCCATCATGACAGCCGAGCAGCTGGCATAGAAGCTCTTCATATCTACGCAAAGAATCTTGTTGTTTGGCATCTGGCTGTAATCCATTTTAGGGTCACACCTCTCTAAAACAGAATATATGTTCGTGTTAGTAGTATATACCCAATAATAAGCGAATGTACGTTCGGTTTCAATGGTAAATTCCAGTACTTTTCCGACATTTTTCGACGATAGGCTCATCTTTTCAGCGAAAATCCTTTATACTAAAAGAATAACGAGGTGAAAACGTGGAAAATAAATTATTGCGCAAGATGATCAGAAATTGTTTCATTCAGTACCAGCATGACCTCGAATCGGTGCCGATGAGTGAAGAGGATTACATAAGGATGACAGCAGAGATTACGGAGATTTTACAAAAGGAAGGCGATTCTGATGTGTTTGAGGTCGTCAATGATGTGGTGTATGAATATTTGAGTCAGTAAAAAAGCTTGAGACCGGAGTCTCAAGCTTTTACTTTAATAACAGCCTCGGCTGCCTTAATGCTATCGATCAACCAGACAGGAGCATTTTGGTGCTGGATGATTTCCTCGGTGGTGAGCCAGTATACCGCCTCCACCTCATCCGGGCTTTTGACAAATGCCTCCTCCCCCTCCAACAGCTCACAAAGATACACGATATCGATTACCTCGCTGCCATCGTCCAGTATGAAGGAAGTGTTTCTCACATAGACCATCTCGTCCTTCACCCTTACTCCAACCTCTTCAAACATTTCCCTTTGAACGGTTCTCTCCAGAATATTGGAAGAGAAGCCTTCCGGATCGACCGTACCGCCGACAAGTGATAACAATCCTCCAGCGTGGCCCTCTTTTTTACTCCGTTTTATCACCAGCCACTTGCCGTCCCGAAATACCGCGCCCTCCACATTCACATGAAACATGCGAACCTCCCCTTTCAAACTGCTTTTTTCATCAGTATTTTTCGGTACATCCCGTTCATCATCATGGGCTTGTCATCTACTATTTTCAAGCTCCTGCTATACTTTTCGTACAACTTTTCAAAACTCAATCCGATATCCGTTCCCAGCAGTTGCACAAGCGGCCTTATTGCCCTTTTTCCTACTGCAAGCTTTCTGTCTTTTGGGGCAAACTTATCAAAAACAATCATGCTGCCGTCCCCTTTCAAAACCCGCTCCATCTCTTGAAAACACTTCTCTGCATCAGGCACAACAGAGAGAATGAGGCTTGCCACCACATGATCAAAGGAGTGATCGGGAAATGTCATATTCTGCGCATCCATCTCCAAAAATTCAATGGAAGAATCCTTGAACTTAGCCTGCGCCTTCTCCAGCATATCTGGAGAAAAGTCAATCGCCGTAATATCCAGATTGGCATGAGGAATCAGTTCCAGATCCGCTCCGGTACCCACGCCCACAAACAAGATCTTTTGACCATTTTCAAAAAGGATCTCCCGAAAGATTTCTCGGCGCGCCTGAAGAAAAGAGCCCGAGTTGAAGAGCTTGTCATACAAAGGAGCCCAGAATTTATATATTACTTTGTTCCAAGGGTTGTTCATTGTTCCACACACTCCCGAGTGCCTTGTTAATATGTATAATCCCTTTATCTACCGACGTTTCCACATACCCGACTATCTGTTCAAGGGTGAAAACCTTCAATGGTGCGTTAAGATCATGGAGTGGATACTCCATATCCCCTTTTACATAAGGCAGGAAATCCAGCACGTTTTTTATGGTCACTTCCTCTAGATCAACCATTACGCTACTGTGTTCCATTTCTTTTAACAATTTGGAATCCAGTCCGTAATAATCCAACAGCTTCGCATTCAGAAGGCGGAAATCCTCATGATAAAGCGCTAGAATTTTCGGATCCTGCTCCATTCTGTTTTTCAGCCAAGGCAAATAAAAGCCCTTCAGCCAAAGGTCATCTGCGATTAGATGTGTGTAGTATCCAAGAATATAGTCCATTTGCTGGCAGTAACGATATTTATCCAAAAATCCGCTATGATCGATCATTCTGGAATAGTCCTGAACATCTCCGGTAAAGAAATGGGACAGGTCCTTGGGAGTGACGGCATCCGGTGCAATTCCCCCTAAAAGAAAAGCAGATCTATTCGTAACGGAAAATTTTTCAGCGATTCTATTGGCAATGATAAGGTGCATGATACGAGAACCTATTTTGCTCACCCTTTCTTTAATGGAATAATTATGAAAATTATAACATTTTTCAAAAGAGTTAGGGGAAAAATAAGGGAAAATGGAATTAACATTAATAAATGATGAGAAAAGCACTCTTTATCGGGATCAATAAAAATAACAAAAGAGCCGTCCAACGAACGACTCTCTTCTACCACTACTATTCTTCTATAAACGGCCTTTCACGCAAATGCTGGGTCTGCTCTCTCAATACATAGGAGAAGTGGTCATAGTTCACCCACTTCAATGGAACTTGAAGGTGCAGAGAATTTTCTTTATTAAAGATTTCGATCTGCTTCTTGTTGTATTTCACTTTTTTAATGTCCTGAATGCGGATTACTTTTGTGTCTTTTCCTTTATTCACAATAAGCTCCTGTCCAACGATGGAAATTTTGCTGCGCTTGATTTTCCACATTTCATAGGCGGTGAGCAGAAGACCAAGTAGAGTAAATCCGATGGAAATGTATATCTCGTCACCCACCCCATTTAACAGCACTCTCACCCAATGCGAAATGAGTAATGCGTAGAAGAACCATAAGCCTTTTGGCAATTTTGGGGCACTTTCATAATGAATTTCTTCATGGTATTTCTGACTCATCTTTTCCCGTCTTGAAAAGAAATCCTGCTTATGCCCCTCCAGGGATTTGGAATCGAGCTCGACAAAATCCGTGTATGTCCCTTCCCAGACATGGGCAGTATCATCCCCGTCCTCAAGCGCATAGCCGCCGACCCAGGCCACATAGTCGGTGCCAGACTCCTTGAAGCTCATCAGATAATAGCGCACGGGCTGTTTGTATTGATTTTCCGTTTCAATGGTATCCAGCATATGAATCTCATCCGGAATTTTATTCATCAACTGTCCTTCTTCATCCCTCAGGTAGACGAGATAAGTGAAGAGTTTAGCTTTTGCCAATAAAGGCTGCTTCTTTTCCTTGATCGGATAAAGGTGTTCCTTGTTGCTCGATTTCAGGTCCCAATAGAGGCCCTCGGCACTTTCGAGATTGGTCGCAAGTTCCTCAATTAGACCATTTTCAACATCTATGTTCTTTTCGATACACACATGAAGCGCCCGGGCGCGGATCACAGGGTCCTTAAACCCTAAGGCTTCCCTCAGATTCTCTTCCGCTTCCGTTGAGTAATAGTAGTTCATCAGACCGATTAACAGATTCATATGATAACGGACGGTAAAATAACTTTCCTTCCACGAAGTATACACAAATCTGGCATGATAATCCTTGTCATAGGAAAGATACTCTTCCCTCAGCTTTTTATAGTCGGAAAGAATCAGTGGAAGAACCTCTTCTTTTCTGTAGCCCCATTCCAGGTCGGATTCGTTGATGGCAGTGATAAATTCATACATCGTAAATTTATAATGAGGAGAATGTATCTTTTCAAAAGTACGCTCCACTACATCCCGCAGAAAGACAGGGTATTGAGTGAGCTGATCAACAGGAAGCTGAACCTCCTCGTTTTTCATCATAGCAACGAGCTTCTCTTCCATTTCAAAAAATAATTCCTCATCCTCGGTCGCTAAAATTAATTCCATCACCCTTACTTTTGCATCCGAGGGCAGGCGGTCAAAATACTTCAATAATTGTTCTATCACCTCAGGCATGGGATAATCGCACACAAAGTCGATTAAATAATAGGAAGGATTGTCCCAGCCATCAACCGACTCAGGAAAAGTGCCGGCAGCCAGTACCACCATTTCCTTTAACAGGTCGACCCTGATTTCCAGGTCCTTTTCCACCTTACATTCATACAAAGTGCCAAGTGCTTCAAAACGCTTTCCGGGTTCCTCACTCCTAAGGCGCTTCATCATGCTTCTTATCTTCAATTCATTCATGTCTTCACCTTTTTAATAGAAATTTTCATATAAAAGAACAAGTTTTCGACTAATTTTAATCGACAAAAAATGAAATGACATCATTCTTTTGAACTATGCAGAAAAATATTAATTCAATTGGTTTTACTAAAATTCATGCATTCGATTAAATCCAGCAAATAATCTCTATCCTCCGGAAAAGAAAGCTTCAATCCCATCAATTCCTCTGCACTTTTCCAAGCAATTTCATGGATAAGATTGTCAGGATCCTGGATCTGCCGCGTTCCTCCAACCACTCTCACCTCAAAATAATGGACTTCCACGTTGATTCCGTATGTAGTTCCTTGCTTCACTTTTAGCGGGGCAATCACTTCCACTTTATAACCCGTTTCTTCCCTGAACTCCCTCACACAACACTCTTCATAGCTTTCATCTTTCTCCAATCCGCCAGACGGGACTGTCCATACCTTCTCTTCGTCAGGCTTCCCCTGCAGGACCATCAGAATCTCTTTATGTTCATTGATACAGACGCCTGCTGAACCGTACCATTTTTGCATGGTGAGCACCTCACTTTTCTTGAGTAACTAGGCCCCTCCCAATAAGGTTGGCAGAGACCGGCTTACGTCCCAATTCCCTTGACCATACTGAAAGCTGACCGATGTGATGTATTTCATGTGCAAGGGTATGGTGCATCACTTCGCCCCAAGTAAACAGCTCAACTCTGCCATCCCGCTGAGGAAGGTGTAATAGCTTGTTCTCCATATTGCTGTCCCAATCTGTCACAAACTGTTGCACTTCCGGACGAAAGGAAGTATCCAATTCACGTACCCGCTGCAAACTGTTGTAGCTCTCAAACTTTTCAATAAAGTCGGGTTTCCCCTGTAAGATCCTGATCCAACTCCATTCCACATCAGCAATGTGAAAAAGAGTATGCAGAATACCACCCACTCCACCAGTCCGTTCCTTTAACAGCTCGGATTCCTCCACTCCTTCACACCAGCGGTACCACTCTTCCCGAACCATCCAGTTGTACTTGAATAACATCTCCATACTCATCCCTCCAAAATAATGCTTACAGTCTATATTCCTTAAACATGGAAAAAATCCCTTTTTATTGCGGCTCTTTTCTGGTGGCAATTGAGCGAAGAGGTGTGGTGCAACATAGTTTCGCACGAACTCGCTGGTGTTTGGCACGAACTTTGCTAATTTCGGCACGAACTCGTAGCTGTTTGGCATCAACTCCCCGTAGTTTCGCACGAACTCAGCGAAAATCACCAGACGAAAAAGCACCTCCTATTGCGGAAGCGCCATTTCATAGAAATTTTTAATAGGAAATCCTTTTCAATGAGCATTTACTCGCCTCATTCTGTAGATTTGGCGCAAAATAGCTGAGCTTTTTGATAAAATAACAGGTTTCCGGAAAATGATGCTCCAGAAATCTTAATGTGGAATCGTTTAGCAGCTTATTTTCTTTGAATTTATGCACCATGGTGGAAATATACCTGCTCATTTCCAGGGTCGTCTGTCCGACCTCATTGGCGAATTCCCTCTGTCTGGCAAAACCGGGCTCTTTGAACCGCAGATATCCTTTTAAAATTCGATTTTGCACCATAAAGCCCTGATAAATCCCAATATAGGCCTCTGTTTGACGTCTTGCAGCAATTTCTATTGGGTCCAGCAAATCCTCGAACAGCAATGCATGACCCAATTGATCTTCGAGCCATAAATCCATCAGATTTACTAGTGGAAGAGGCTCGGGTTCTTTCCCCTGAACCAAATGGCTTAAAATCCGAAGATACTCTTGGTTCTCTGCCAACGTACCATTTAAATAGGTAGGGGATAAATTCAGATTCACTTGGTTATCGATTCTAAGGGCTTGCAACTTTCCCTCAAAATCAAAATAACCCTTCGCTACTGGCCAGACCCTTTGAGAAAAGTAAATCATGTTTTCATCTGAGTGGTTAGCGGACTTAGGAATATTCCCCAACATATTATTGAGCTCACCGAACCAATTAATATACTGCTGAGCTGTTTTCACATATTCCACTTCTGTGGGTGAAAGATGATCCCTAATAAAATAAGCATGATCTTGTAGAATTCCCAACCAGAAAAAATGCTCTTCCCATACGGAAATCATATAGTTTTGCAAAATCTACTCCCCCTCCATTCCCTATACTTTATATGTACGACAGGGATTGGGAAGTAGAAATGATTTTATTGTATTTTAATAAAAATACGTGTACATAACTTGATAAAGAATAGGAAAAATATACGTATCATGAATCATAAAGGATGTTTCCAAATGAGAAATTCAAAATTTTTTATACTATTACTGACCATTTTACCTTGGCTCACTGCCCCGTTTATCGGAAAGTCATCATTTAAACGGTTTCTTCCGGGAACCATATTCATGTGTTTATATGTAACTGCAGAGGGGATTGTAGCGGAAAAGAAAAAATGGTGGTGGTTCCCTTATGCAATAAGACCGAATGTATTGGGGGAAATGCCGCTGATTTTAGGTCCTTTCTTTGTTGGATCACTCTGGATATTGAAATACACCTTTGGGAATTTCAAGCTATATATGAAGGTCAATATTGTGATTGATACCATTTTCACCTACTTTATGATCGATCGGTTCAAAAAGATTGGATATGTAACACTTGTGAGATTCTCCAAGTTTCAGTTATCTCTCCTATTTTTGGTTAAGTCAATTTTGATGTATGGATTTCAAGTTTTATATGAAAAGTATTCACCGCCACCACACGAACCATGTTCAGAAACTATAAAATGAGGAACATCCTTTATAGTGTTTGTGAAAATCTATTAGTAAAAGGAGGAGAGAATAATTTGAGAGCGCTTATAGCATTCCTTATGGTTTTCTCTATTTATGCAGGAATTGGTCCATCATTTAATACGGAAGAGATCGCATATGCCAATACCAAATTAGAAGTTCCCCCATACGCTAAGTGGGGTAAAATGGCCATGCAAAAAACAAAGGAGAAGTATCCAAATGCCGATATCATTGACTACCTTCATGTGGGCAGAAAGAAAGGAGAGCAGACTTCAATTGAAACTTTCCAACTCTGGTTAAAAGAAGATGAAAAAGAATTTGGTGTAAAAGTCGATATTGAGTTTGCAAATGAAACGGAAAGAGTGATAAAAATTTCTTTCAAAGAAATACCAGCATCAACCTAAAATTGCTACCAAAAGGTGACTCGCTTTTTGTTAACGCTACCTAATAACACTCCCCCGCTATGTTTACTTACCACCCTTCAAACCCCGGAGTTACATTACAATTGAAAAACCTATAAATCATAATTTCTTTTAAATAACACATCCTAATATACAACCAATCTTGAAAAGGAGGATGACAGTTGAAGAAGCGTCCTGTTTTATTGCTATGGGTCATGGTGATTATTTCTTTGCTCACACTTCCTTTTCTCGGGTGGAAGCACTTTAAGCGTTTTTTGCCAGCAACTATTTTTATGTCCATTGTTATTTCCTTAGAGAGTATCCTAGCGGAAAAGCTTAAATGGTGGGAGATTTATAAGAAAATACCGCCGTATTTCATTAATGAATTTGCGTTTATCGTGGGGCCTTTTTTTGCAGGGTCGCTGTGGATCTTACGATTGACCTATGGAAGGTTCGGACTGTTCTTCCTATTAAATGCAGTTGTGGATGCATTGTTTGTCTATCCGTTTTATTTTTGGTTTAAAAGTATTGGTATCTTTGCTTTGAAGAAAATGAAAAATTCCCAACTCTACCTTCTATTCCTGATTAAAGCAGTTCTCATGTATGGCTTTCAATCATTATGGGAAAAGAGCATGAAAAACAGCTCGCATTGAACAAAAATGCGAGCTGTTTTATTTTCTTAGAGTTGAACTTCCACTTCGACTGGTTCACTATCCTCTAATAGATTTTTTAGTGCAACTTTATATTTGCTGTCTTCCACCTTTTCAACCGCTTCCACATGCCATGGATCACCGGCTTTGACTTCCCCTAACGCTTTTTCAATGGCCGCCTGCTCGTTCCCGTCCTGACCTGCATCCACTACCACTTTCAAGGCACCGGACTGCGCCGGAAAGGATTCCGCTACAATTCCGGTATTCCAGACGGTAACCTTCATTCCAACCTTCAGATCGGCTGCCTCCATCCCCTTGCCATCTGTGTTCTCGACCTTTGTACCCTCTTCCAGGGTGTACATCGTCGCGGACACTCCCGAACTGTTCGCGTGAGAACCTGTCACAAGGATACGCATGTTTCCTTCATTTGAAATGGAAATGATGTGGCCAGTCAGATCCTCCACTGCCTCTTCATCTTCCGTGTTATCTGTTGGAGGCGCAGTGTCTGATCCTGTACCGTTTTGGTTGCCGTCATTGTCATTAGCCGTCCCGCATCCGAACAATAGGAGAAAACAACTCAACATTGCAAAAAATTTCAATTTCATCTTTTTCACCTCTTTTTCCTATTTGACGAATTGTCCGAAAAAAGGTTACAAGACTATTTTTGGCGAAATGCCTTACCGGCAAATTTCTCAACAAGCCCAGGAAATAACTGATAAAGCTTGCTCCCGATGCTCATCCAGCCAGGAAGATTGATTTCCCGCTTGTTGGTGAACATGGCATCCGCAATCTCTTTTGCCACCATGTCAGGATCCAGCATCCATTTATCGACCTTTTTCTTGTAGTGGCCGGAGGTATCGGCCTTATCAAAGAAATTGGTGCGGATTGGACCTGGATTGACCGCTGTGACATGGATGTCAGTATCATGGAGTTCCATCCTCAAACTGTTAGTGAAGCCTAGAACTGCATGTTTGGTCGCTGCGTAAACACTGGATTTTGGTGTGGCCAATTTTCCTGCCTGGGATGCAATGTTAATAATGTGGCCGCTGTTTTGATCTAGCATCGCAGGTAAAACCTTTTTCGTGCAAGCGATCAAACCGAAGACGTTCACTTCAAACATTTCGCTCATATCATCGAGTGACAATGTGTGCACCTCATCAAAGATGCCAAAGCCTGCATTGTTGACCAGCACATCGATGGCAGGGATTTGCTCAAGCACTTTTTCAAAAGCAGTATCCACATCCTCCCTGCTCCGTACATCCAGACGGTAGAATGGTGCTGAAATACCGGTAGTCATTTTAATTTCATTCGCAGCCTGTTCCAGCTTATCCAAGGAACGTGCCAGAAGCACCGGAGTGGCTCCTCGTTTGGCAACCTCGAGGGCAAGGGCTTTCCCGATACCACCTGACGCTCCGGTTATAACAATATATTTCCCTTTCAATTCCGCCATCAAGACACCACTTCCTTCGTTTTATATCGATACGGAAGGGAAGTGGCATCCACCTCTATCCGGTCCTTCTCCATCAGATAATCCACTTGCCCCAGCGTTTCAGACAACGTCAGTAATAGCTGTTTTTCAAACACTTTCGGGAAAAGGTGCTGGCAGATTTCATAGGCGGTTGCAGGATTTCCTTTTACAAAAGCCTCTACCTTGGCTGCGCGCTTTTCCTGCTGATGCAATCGTTCCTCCAAAAGTTGCTGCACATCTTGTACTATTTCCCCGTGGCCAGGAAGCACACGTTTTATAGGCAATTTCAACATTTTTTTAATCGACGATATGTAATCGATCATCGACTTTCTCCGGTCCTTCTCACCCAAGTATGGTGGCTCGACCAAAGGATTTGGGGATATATGTGCAAGAATCAGGTCTCCACCAATCATGGTACCGCTATTTTCGTCAAAGAGAACCAAATGACTGCTCGCGTGACCGGGAGTCTCGTAAATACGCCAGTCAGCAAGTCCGTCCAACTTCTCCCCTTCTTTCACAAAGGAAGTCAATCCCCTTTGACAGGAAAAACGAAGTGGCTTATCCATGGCCCCGAGAAGGGAATAAAAACGCTCCTCCACTCCCATTTGGGCGAACATCTCTCTATAAAATGCATCATGTGTAGTGAAATAGCGTTGATCCTGCGTCATCCATGGATGAGCTCTTTCATGTCCATAAACTGGAATATTAGCAGGAAGATAATCAAGAAGGCCGACATGGTCTGGGTGATGATGTGTAATCAGTACTTGATCGATGTCCAACACCTTGAGGCCATGCTTTTTAAGCTCATTTTGAAAGACTTCCCATGCTTCCATCGTTCTTACTCCAGCATCCACCAGGGTCACTTTATCTGTAATAATAATGTAAGTATGTACATCTCCAACAGCAAAAGGAGTCGGTATGGTAATCTGTTTTATTTCTTGCTTACAAGAAAGCTGATTCATAGTAATCCCCTTTTTTTTTTTCCGTTTTATGTAAGGATGGTTCGGTAAAATTATAACAAAATAATTGAACGCAACCACCACTGAATACCCATTCACTTAAAGAATGCACTATTTACACAAAAAAAGAAAGGGTTAATCTTCATAAATTTTAAAAATATCCCACTTCAATTATTCTTAAATAACAACAATCTTTTTTTTCTTGAATCGTGACAAATATCCCCTTGACTTTACTTCCATCCCGTTGCATAATGTAAAAAATTATAAAAGATAACGTGACGAATGGGACCAGTAGAAGGAAGAAGGATGCAAGAGATGGAGGTTCACCGGCTGAAAGACCTCCTCATTCCCTGTTCTTTTGAACCTACCCAGGAACAATTAGGCAAACCTAATCGTCCCCCACGATACGGGAATGAAAGCTGGGTTTAACCAACCAATCAAGGTGGTACCGCGGATAAGACCTATCCGTCCTTATTTACTAGGACAGATAGGTCTTTTTCTATTTAAAAAGGAGCGTGGAAAGAATGAAAATTGCTTTTATCGGTGCCGGATCCATGGCTGAGGCCATTGTTGCAGGACTTGTGAAACAGGAAATTTGTGATAGGAAAAATATAGTGGTGACCAACAAACAGGATAAAAACCGTCTGGAACTACTTTTGTCAAAATATGGAGTAAAAACGACTGAGGACAAAAAATTGGCTGTACAGGATGCGGATGTCATCTTTCTAGCGATGAAACCAAAGGATGCCCGGGATGGAATACTTTCAATCCAGCCGTTTGTTAGTACCAACCAGCTAATTGTTTCCGTTCTCGCCGGGATATCAAGTGAAGTGATCGAGCAGCTTTTCCAACAGGACTTGAGAGTGATCCGTTCCATGCCGAATACATCCGCAGCAATCGGTTTATCTGCAACAGCCATCGCAAAAGGAAAATTCGCCACACATGAGGATCTGGAACTTGTGCATTCCATCTTTTCCGCTATCGGATTATGTACAATCGTAGAAGAAGAACAACTCCATGCAGTCACGGGCGTTTCAGGAAGCGGTCCAGCCTACATCTATTATATTGCAGAGGCGATGGAAAAAGCGGCATTGGCACAGGGACTGGATACAGATGTCGCAAAGAAACTCGTAAGCCAGACGCTGATCGGTGCCGCCCACATGCTGCAGGAAACCAAAAAGGATGCCGATGTCCTGCGTGCCGAGGTGACCAGTCCTGGCGGCACCACGCAACGCGGAATCTCCCTTTTGAATGACCTGAAAGTATCCGAAGCGTTCGAAACGTGCATCGATGGGGCGACTAAGCGCTCCAGGGAAATGGGCGAGGAGATTGCGGAGAAGTTGAGGGAGAGTACGTCGAATTGATTTATAAAGAAAGCAGTGAATTCGAAATAATTCACTGCTTTACTCACATTTATCATTTCCACTCCCCTAAATGAACACTGAACGCATTACGTTCAAAATCATTTAATACGAGCTTTTCAATTTCAAGAAGTAAATCTAATATTTTCCCTTCTGTTAGATCATCCTTAGACAGATTATTAATGGCAGCTGTTAGTTCCTCTTCCCATGCATCTTTCCAAACTTCAAAAAAATAACTGTAGTAGGAGAGATATAAAAGGACATTCTCATCGCGCTCACCCTTGATTTTATCTGCAAACCTTTGGGACATCTGTTTAAGAGTTAAAACATCATAATCATGTGAAGTAAACTTCAATTCCATCTTTATAATGTCGTCATCCAGGGTTTGTAATTCATAGAGTATCGTTTCTTCAAGAGGACTTTCGTCAAAAATAAAAAGCGCTTCATCTGTCGTCATTAACCAGTCATCATCGCTTTCCACTTCTATGATTTCCCCTGCGCCACTAACAATAAGTTCCTGATCCGTCACATAGGAAGAGCGATAGGATTTATGAATAACGGACAACAAGATAAATCCTACTATGATTACAGTAGTAGGTATTATCCAAATGTTCTTCTTGAATTTAAGAAGTTGGGCAATCCATGAAACCATATAACTCACTACGAGAATTACCAAGAATAATACTCCAAAATGAATGACCGTTTGCATCCAGCTTGGGAAAAGAAATGTCATGAACATCACCTCATCATATAGACAGACCCATTTCAATCTTTACCTCAATCACCTTATATCCCAATGATAAATACAACGGGATTGCCTTCTCATTTTCACCGAATACGCCGAGTGTTGCCTCCGTTTTCCCTTTATCTTTAAGGAACTTAAGAGCTTCTGTTATGACTGCCTTCGCGACTCCTTTTCTTCTCCATTCTGGCAATACAAAAATGTTTTCAGTTGCACCGCGATTTTCACCCAATCCCCATGTCATGCAGCTGCCGACAACCTGGTCTCCCTCAAAAGCGGTAAACGTATCCCATTCGGATCCTGATTTTGTCCATCTGAGATGGTTGAGGCTCCAGGAGACCCCATTTCCATCTCCCTCTCCTTCCGCTTTTAGATACTGCTGTTCTTCTGCCTCCGTTTTCATTTTCCAGTTTTTTATTCTGATATTTTCAGGAAGTGGCGCATCAGGAATCGGCTCAGTCAAATCTCTTTTCATGATGATATGATTCCTGGAAACAACGAACCCTTTTGAGAGGTAGAAATCCATTTCCTCGAAATCATCGGCGTCGATATTATGGCTTACTACTACATTTTTATGAGGATGGGAATCTCTCATTTCTTGTGCCTTCCTCAATAGTTGCTGCAATAGTTCATCTAGGCAGGCTTCAGCCCCTGCAAAATGCTCGTTTATCTCGAGCTCCAGATTTATTTTATGGATGAATTCGGGATCATTGTCGCTATCTTCAATCCTGCACCATGTTTGATCTGGAACCACATGGCCAAAGGCATAGATTTCCCCTTCAGAATTTACCGCACAATAAATATTTTCCGGCTTAAAATCTCTGTTGAATTGATAATAAAGCATGGATAAGAAGTTGATGGAACCTATTTTTTCCGCATCCTTTTCTAGATAATTTCTAATTTGATAATCCATTGTCTTCCCCATTGAGTTGTCCTCCCAGACTGCATACGAGTAAATTGAATATTATGAACCATTTTAACATAATTAACCAATTTGTATATAAAAAAGAATGAAACCATGGTGATTTCATTCTTTTCATATATTATAAATTTCTCACAAAATCAGCCAACATAGGCGGAAACTCTTCAAATGAAAACTTGGTGTTCAGTCTTTCCGTCCACTGATGCGGATCTTTTCCGACTGGCCCCAGATTGAAAACCGGCATCTGCAGCTCTTCCATTTCCTTGAATGGAAGCATGTAGGTGGCACCATAGACCGGTATGTTATGCTGCAGACGGTTCTTCGCTGTGTAATCCCCTTTTCCGATGAAACTCAAATCACACAATCCGGAGAAATAGCGCTGTTCCACGAATTCAACATTGGCTTCCTTTTTCCATTTTGAAATGAATGCACGTGCAGTATCCATCATCTCTTCATCCTCGGTTACAACCGCTGGGTAATATGGGGGTGCAAAAAATAGGATAATCATCGGTCCAAGCTCTTTGCATAGGGAAGCAACCTCTTCCACCACTTTGATTGACTGTTCACGCTCATCGAGATGGGAGCAAGCCGTGATGACCGACGAAATCCTCAAGTCCACTTCGTGCTCGCCATAGACTTCTTTCGCTTTTTGCATCAGCTCCTGATAAGTATAAACGGCAAGCTTGACGGGAATTTCCTTAAATGAAGTAAACTGCTTGTACCTTTCCACTTTATCTCGGGAAAACTGTTCAATATTTGCCGCCGCCTGCTTCGCGATGGACAGCAGGTCAACCTCCCATTCCTCCAATGATTTCTTCATGAAAAGTACATTGTATAAGGTCACCGCTGTATGCGGGATTTGAACGGAATACTCATTTTTAAGGTCTTTTTGGATCAGGCTTGTCGGTGGCGGCGTCACTTCCGAACCTACCTGTTCGCACAGGTCTGTGTTCCACTCCATCAATCTGCTGATCTCCGAAACCATCAGATTGGCATTGAGTCCAGCCAAAGGCTCTCCGACATGCGTTTCCTTGCCATAGCAGAAGAAACCGGGCAACAGCTTTCCTATCGATCCGGAATATAGATAAAGATTGTCATCACCGGGATATTGTTGAAACATCGGTTCAGAATTGACACATGCCTTAAAAGTAATATCATGCTTCCGGGCAATTTCACTTAGAGCAGGAAGCGCTTGCAGCATCCCCTGGGAGTTTACCTCTTCATCCGGCACGGCCAAAATCAGCAGGTTGACATCCCATTTTTCTGCAACCGCTTTTTCGAGCAAGGACATCTGAAGGGCTAGTCCCGCTTTCATATCCATCACACCGCGTCCGAAGAGCCAATCGCCTGATTGCAAGTGCTCTCTTGCTTCAGTAGGAAGTACCTCGGCATAGTTCTCCAGTTCCCTGGTTAACTCCACCGGCTGGAATGCCAATTCCTTCAGTACGCCATAGTCCTCTACCCCGACCACGTCGAAATGACTGACCAGGACGATGGTTTCCTTTTTTGAAGACCCCTTAACGAGAGCGGTAACAAAGGATCGCCCGTCCTCCATGCGATGCAGCTCCAGATTGCCAGGCTGCGCTTGAAAATAATCCAGATGGTTCAACTGATAATAAATAAAAGAAGCAAGCCTTTTCTCTTCACCTGATAACGTCACACTTCCGTGTTGGACAAGGGATACCAATAGATCCGTCAACTGCTCTTTCGTCTGCCAGCGCATCTCTTATCCTCCTCTAGTTCGTAGTATTTTGCTCCTATCATACTATTAATTCCTGCAATTGAACACCTATCTTTTGGATGTCGAAAAAACATTTGATATAATATTTTAGGTACTCGAAATAAATAGGAGGAATGACAAATGAAATCAGCTCTTTTCTCACCATATACGGTAAAAGGCGTTACTTTAAAGAATCGCATTGTGATGTCCCCTATGTGCATGTATTCCAGTCACAACGAGGATGGGCAAGTGGAAGACTGGCATATGACGCACTATGTGTCACGTGCAGTAGGCCAGGTTGGTCTCATCATGGTCGAGGCCACTGCGGTACAACCGCAAGGGCGCATCTCCGCACAGGATCTTGGAATTTGGAGTGATGAGCACATCGCTGGATTCAAGGAATTGAATAGACAGTTGAAAGCCCACGGTTCTGCCACAGCGATCCAGCTTGCACATGCTGGCCGCAAAGCTACGGTGGAAGGCGATATCTACGCTCCATCCGCTTTGGCATTTAACGACAAAATGAAAACACCTGTGGAAATGACGCAGGAGGATATAAATGAAACAGTGGAGGCATTTGTGGCAGGTGCGACACGTGCCAAGGAAGCCGGCTTTGATATCATCGAGCTTCACGGTGCACACGGTTATCTAATCAATGAGTTCTTATCCCCGCTGACCAATAAACGGGAGGACTCTTATGGCGGCAGTACAGAAAACCGCTATCGTTTCCTTCGTGAAATCATTGATGCGGTGAAGGCGGTATGGAGCGGCCCTCTATTTGTTCGGATTAGCGCAAATGACTATCATCCAGAAGGGCTTATTGCAGAGAATTATGTAACCTATGCTTCTTGGATGAAAGAGCAGGGCGTCGACTTGGTGGATGTGAGCTCCGGTGCTGTTGTACCGGCTCGGATTGATGTCTACCCTGGCTATCAGGTTGGGTTCGCCGAAACAATCAAGTCCGGTGCCGGCATTGATACTGGTGCAGTCGGCCTGATCACAAGCGGCCTGCAAGCTGAGGAGATCCTGCGAAACGGACGTGCCGATCTGATTTTCGTGGCGCGCGAACTCTTGCGTGACCCGTACTGGCCAAGAACTGCTGCAAAAGAGATTGGTGTGGAGATTGAAGCACCGAAGCAGTATGAGCGTGGTTGGTAGGATTACGGTTGGGGAAGGTGCCTGACCCCCGCTACTTTAAAGTGATAAAGTTTGGAGCTCTGGCTGCGCGGTGGGATTGTGCGGTCAGGGTTTTTTCGGTTTTTTGTGGTACCATTGGCATTAGGGACGGCGTGCGAAATAAGTCGGTTGGTGTCGCTTAATCGATATCCAGTTCATTTTCGTCGATATATCGATTTTCTCGTTGAAATATGAATATTTCCGTTGATATATTCATTTTTCCATTGATATATCCATATTTTCGTTGATATCCCACTTTGCAAGCCACCTTTCAGTCTCCACTCTCCGCCAAAAAGTATCTGTCCACGCAAAAAAAGGTGTCCCATCACCCAGGACACCCATTATCACCATTATTTTATTTCAACCTCATCAAAATCTCCGACAACTTTCACCCTAGGGAAGATATCACGAGCTTCTTTTTCCAACACCAGGACATCATCCTTCTGATATCTTGCACTGATATGTGTCAGCAACAGCTGACCGACTCCGGCATCCTGTGCCACTTTGGCCGCCTGGACAGTCGTGGAATGGAAATATTCGTGCGCCAGCCTCTCATCACCAGCAGCAAACGTCGCCTCATGAACAAGCACATCCGCTTCCAGTGCCAACTCAACCGACATTTCATTGTACCTTGTGTCTCCAAGAATCGTGACCACTTTCCCCTTTTTTGGTGGACCGATAAAATCAGGCCCATGAAAGACCCGGCCATCGGATAATTCGATGGACTTCCCTTCTTTTAACTGCTGATAATGCGGTCCCGCAGGTATACCTGACTCTTTTACTTTATCCATCAATAACGCCCCTGGCAGTTCCTTCTGCTCGATGCGGAACCCATACGATGGAATGCCGTGGACCAGCTTCCTCCCGATAATTCTGTAATCCTCTTCCTCAAGGATCAGCCCTTCCTCATCAAACTCCACAATATTCAAGGGATACTTCACATGAGTCATGCTAACGGACAAGGAAATTTCTATATAATCCTTTATCCCCTTTGGACCGTAAACCGTTAAAGGTGTTTCCCCACCTTGAAATGATCGGCTGCTAAGTAATCCGGGTAATCCAAAAATATGATCGCCATGCAAATGGGTAATAAAAATTTTCGAAATCTTCCTCGGTTTTAACGATGTATGTAAAATTTGATGCTGCGTGGCTTCCCCGCAATCAAAGAGCCAGAGCGAACTTTCTTTATCATCTATATGCAAGGCCATCGATGACACGTTACGGTGCTTGGCCGGAACTCCAGACCCGGTTCCTAAAAAAGTTATTTTCACCTTCAACCTCTCCTTCTTCCTCCATTATACTCAAATTGTAAAAAAAGCATAAGGGGATGGAAGCGGGCACTCATTGTAGTACAATGAAAATAGAACGGATAAAGGAGCGAATCACTTGGAACAAATTACAACCATTGTTTTTGATCTAGACGGAACTTTATACGAAGACACACATCATTTTGGTTATTATGCAGAGCTATTGAAAAACAGGCTGGCACCTGAATTACAGGAACAGTTTGAAAAAGACTATACCGCGTTTGGCCAAGGAGAACATACACTGAAAATAGGCCGGGTTTATGATGCTAAAAAAGACCTTGTTCTTGCTCACCACCATGGCGAAGTGACACAAGGATGGAAATGGGACGGAGAGATTGTACCCTCTCACGAGATCAAGGAGCTTTACCCTGATCCTTTGCAATTCGACCTTTTGGATATGCTAAGCATCGGAGATCTATGGTGGGTACCGGTTGCCATCGCCAAGCACTATGGCTTATCTAGCGAGGATGCATATAAGGCCTTCCTTCAAACCCGTGAGCATATGATGACTGATGACTTTGAACTGATGCCTTTGAAGGAGTTTGCAGTCGTATTGGAAAAGCTGCATGAAAAGTACACCCTTATTCTTATGACCAACAGCCCACAGACGGATAGCGACATCATTATCAAAAAATTAGGCTTCACCTCTTTTTTCCATGATAAGATCTTTGAAGCAAACAAGCCGATACAAACAGCTGAAACATTGACTCGCATAGCGGAGAAATGGGACGTACCCTTCGACAGGATGCTGAGCATCGGCGACAACTATATCAATGAAATACTGCCTGCATCCCTTTTAGGGTGCTCCACCATTTGCATCGATCCATACGATATTCATGAAAACAGCGTGGCTGACCTGACTGTTCACAACCTGACAGAATTATCGGCTAAGCTTGAAGATCTACTGCTGAATGACACCGTAAATTAACGGTGTTATTTTTTTTTGCAAAAATACTTGCAACACGAACAAATGTTCCTTATAATAAAAACAGAACAAACGTTCTAATAACTTATGAGGTGATAATAATGAAAAACTTCCAAAATTCCTTCTATCTATTCCTTAAATTATTGGCTGTTGCCGGCTTTGGTATCCTATTCTATTTTGTAATCACAGATAAGACAAGCAGTGCACCAATGTTGATGCTTAGCCTTCTTACCTCCGTCTGCCTGATTGCGATTCGGGGATGAAGAATGTAATGAACGAAAATGAGGAAACCAGTCATGAATCATAAAAAATCCGATACCATCTCCTACTATTTATCATTGGAAATCGCAAAAAAATTGATCGATCAAAAGGTCACCAACGACCTAGATGTGATATCTTCCATCGTCAACATATGTAAAGAGGATGTTATCTCTTATATAAAAAAGCCAAACCGGGAAGGTTCAGCTTAGAGAGTATCCATCCAATATAGACAAAGTATCCATACCCACCTTTGGCAAACGGTTTTAGTTGCTGGAATGTGGCATACAGGTGGGTTGAACTTTCTTTAACACCTATTCATTCGTGTCTTCTGATTCTTCTGTTTCCTCTGTGTTTTCTTCCAGTCCTTCCGCATCCTCTTCTTCTGTCGGGACAAAAATAGGAACCATGCCACCATTGGAAGAACCATTGCTGTTTCCTCCACCATGATGATAGTATTGCGGAACTTTTCCTGTAACAAAAATATCGCCTATTTTTACCACGTTGCTTATCTCAATCGGAGGCTCAATCAAAGGAATGATTACGTTCATTTTCACGTTCACTCGCACAAAAAGCTCCAAATGGGTATTATTTATACCTGTTTCAATGACCCTTGTTTCCACGTCAGATATTACATCTCCCATAATTTCAAATTTCACAGGAATTTTCGGTCCAAGGTTCGAGAATAGAGTTGCTCCCGTCGCCATTCCGAGCGGAACATCATAAACAATGCCATGCTGTTTTTTTGACTCTTCATAATTGATATTTATATCATTTTTAAATGATTCCAGATCCTCCAGATTCCCTTCTTCGACCAAATCAAGATACCTTTGCACCCGCATAGTTGCTTCTGAAGTAACACGATTGGAGATTTGAGAGTTAAAACTGAAAGTCAGCTGACCCTCCGAGTATTCTTTCACGATAATAAGCTGATCCATATCTATTCCGTCCGTTATTTTCTTTGAAATCGCATCATTTATTGCCTGTGAGGCTATCTGTCTTGCTTTTGTATGTGCGATGCTTTGTAAATTCGGCTCCAAATTGTTATTAATGATGATCATACTGAAGACGGTCAGAAAGATAAAAAAAACAAAGGTGATAAGAAACACATATCGTAAAGGCAGAGGTCCTCTTTTAATAAGTGAAGTCCGACGCATTTTTCTCATGGCAAAAATCCTCCTTCCCTAATATATATAGAGGAGTAGGACAGATTATTAGCTATTTTTTCAAGGACAACCCATAGATAATAAAAAAAGTTCCATACACCCTGATGAGGGTATACAGAACCATATTTATTCTAGAAAATCCTTCTGAAAGCTTGTAGTAAGTTTTGCTGTGGTACTTGTCCGGACAGTATTTTTATCCTTTATCCCCCTTTTAATGATTCCCTTTCCATACTTATCTTCAAGTTGCTGCAATGTTTTGTGAAGAGGTTCATGCTTGGCATCCTCTTGAAAAGTGAACAAATCCAATTGTTTCACCGATTGGTCCTTCTCCACCATGTCTTGTGCCGTGATTCCCAGCAATCGAACAGGATCTCCGTTCCAGTGCTTTTTCAACAGAAATAGTGCCGCTTCCATAATATGCTCCACCGATTCAATGGGATTTTCCAGCTTCCTGCTTCGTGTCACCGTATGATTTATCCCATATCTGATAACCAGTTGTACATTATTACTGAGCACGGACTTCCTTTTCATGCGAGCACTAACCGAATTAGCCAGTTTCTCCAACACCTTCTCAATCACCTGTTCATCATCCGTGTCTGCAGGTAACGTGGTTGAGTTACCAATGCTTTTGAACTCTGAAACAGAGTCTGGATCAACGGGGCGATTGTCTTCCCCATTGGCCCGTTTCTTCAATCTTTCACCGTTGATGCCAAGCAGGTGTTTTAACTGATAGTCATTTCCCTTTGCAAGTTCACCGATCGTTGTTATTTGAATGGTTTTTAGCTTTTCAGCGGTTTTTGCGCCAACACCATGCATCTCACCAACCGGCATCGGCCATAATTTTATGGTAAGCTCCCTCTTCCGCAAAATTGTTATTCCCATCGGCTTTTTCATATCGGATGCCATTTTGGCCAAAAATTTATTAGGTGCAATCCCGATACTGCAAGGCAATAAGAGTTCCTTTTTAAGCCTCTGCTGGATTTCTTCAGCAATTTGTACGGGAGTCAAGGACAGCGTGCAGTCAGTCACATCCATATACCCCTCATCAATGGAAACAGGTTCTACGAGATCCGTATAGGTTCTTAAAAGTGCAAACATCGCCTGTGAGCTTTTCCGATAACGTTCAAAATTAGGCTTCCTTACAATTAACTGCGGACACTTTTGCTTAGCCTCCCAAAGTGGCATCGTTGTTTTTACGCCAAAAGCTCTTGCCTCATAACTGCAGGTGACAACAATTCCTTTACGCTCTTCCACATTTCCGGCAATTGCCAAAGGTTTGCCCCGAAGAGTAGGATCATAAGCCATCTCTACTGAAGCATAAAAGCTGTTCATATCTACATGGAAAATAATCCGACCGCTTCTTTTCATCCAAACCATCCTAATTTTTTGTTACTCTTATTATAAGAAATATCCATAGATAAACAAAGAAAGAGACCTTCACTTACGTAAGATCTCCCTTCAAGAAATAGAACTTATTCTGGAGCTGCCGCTAATTGCCTTTCCATTTCTTCCTTGATATCATCCATTTCGCGAAGTCCATCTACTAATTTTCCCGGCTCAATCACAGCGATTAAGCGTTTATCCAAGTTGACCATTCCGCTTATATAATTAGAGCCGTTTGCTGCAATAAGACTTAATGGCTTAATAGTATCTGTTTGTACATCGAGGATTTCTTTTGCATCCTCCACCAGCAGGGCTACAGAAAGCTCCGTAGTTTGAACAACAATTACTCTGGACTTATCCGTCAGTTCCGTTTGGTCGCGAAACAGTATCTGCCTTGTATCCAATACAGGAATCAGTTCGTCTCTAACCTTCATTAACCCCTTCATATAGACGGGCATTTCAGGGATTGGAGTAAGATTATCCAATTTTTCAATCGAGATTACGTGTTCTACTGAAATACCATACTCTTCTCTATTAGCTTGAAAGATTACCAGTTTTTTAGATTCCATGACTTTTCTCCTAACAGGCTTTTCTTTCATTATAATGGAAGCATGAAAAAAAAGCTTGGCAATTTCACCAAGCTTTCCCAAAAGGCTATTATTTTGCAACTTCCTTCATAATGCTTACCACAAGTTCCGTTGTCTTCACTAATTCTTCGATAGGCATTCTTTCATTGGTTGTATGAATTTCTTCATAACCGATGGCCAAGTTTACTGTCGGAACACCGAACCCAGCGATTACGTTTGCATCACTTCCGCCGCCGCTAGTTTGTAATTCAGGAGTTCTTCCGATAGCGGAAACTGCACGCTTCGCCACTTCCACAACATGATCTCCATCAGCAAATTTGAAGCCAGGATACATTACTTCAATCGTCACATCAGCTCGGCCGCCCATGTCAGCTGCCACAGATTCAAATGCTTCTTTCATCTTTGCAACTTGCGCTTCCATTTTTTCAGGTACAAGAGAACGAGCTTCGGCTAAGATATTTACACGATCACATACGATATTTGTTGGACCCCCACCCTCAAAGCGTCCGATATTAGCAGTCGTTTCCTCGTCAATACGACCAAGCGGCATTTTGGCAATCGATTTTGCTGCAATCGTAATAGCGGATATGCCTTTTTCCGGAGCTACACCAGCATGAGCTGTTTTCCCGTAGATTGTCGCTTTTACTTTTGCTTGTGTTGGAGCTGCAACAATAATGTTTCCTACAGTTCCGTCACTGTCTAATGCGAAACCGAATTTAGCGGTTACCATGCCTGGATCAAGAGCTTTTGCCCCAACAAGGCCGGATTCTTCTCCTGCTGTAATGATAAACTCGATTTTACCATGCTCGATATTGTTTTCTTTCAGCACTTTGATGGCTTCAAGCATCGCAGCAAGACCTGCTTTGTCGTCTGCACCAAGAATAGTTGTACCATCTGTTACGATATAGTTGTCCTGAATGGAAGGCTTGATCCCTTTTCCAGGAACCACTGTATCCATGTGGGAAGTGAAGTAGATCGTGTCAACTCCTTCTTTTGTTCCTTCTAACGTACAAATAAGGTTACCCGCACCATGGCCGGTTTCGTTCATTGTGTCATCTTCCACTACATGTACACCAAGCGCGGAAAACTTCTCTTTAAGGACTTTGCAGATTTCTGCTTCGAATTTCGTCTCTGAATCAACCTGAACAAGCTCCAGGAATTCTTCCACAAGTCTATCTCTGTTAATCATATGTATGTTCCTCCTACTGCTTATTAAATCCATCCCTATTATAACCTATTTGAAAATATTTTTCCCGTTGGACAGGTCAGACTAGGTCAAATGCCTTGTATCAAACTCCTGGACAGATCGGCGGTGATCATCATAGCTTTCCGTATAGGAATTGCTTGTGAACTCCTGTATCGTTTTTCTCCAGAAGGCCTGGGCCGGGTAGTTGTTCTGGATTTGCACCACTTTCCATTTCCCTTCAAACATGGAAAACAAACGTTGTGCGGCAATTTTCCCAAAACCTTTCCCGTGATACTTACGCACGACAAAGTATTCCTCTACATAGCTTGGTTTCCCATCCAGACCTTCTTCTATCAGGGCAAAACCTACATACTCTTCTTTATATTTGATAAAAAAAGCATGATACGGACTGTCTGTATCCCAATATTTCTCAAGGTCAAAAGGCTTGAAGCGGCAGTCATTTTCCAGTGTGATTACTTTCTGATACTGCGAAAACTCGTAAATATAAAACTGCATCAAGTTATGTAGGATTGTCTCTTCTTCACTCTTCACTTTTATCAGGTCAATCATAAGTTTCCCCTTCTCATGAAAGAAGATAGCAGGAACGGCCTACTATCTTCTCTAGCCTATTATAGTGGAATATTTCCGTGTTTCTTATACGGCCTTGTTTCTTTCTTATTTCGGAGCATCTCCAGTGATTGAACAAGCTTGATTCTTGTTTCTCTCGGATCAATGACGTCATCAATCATCCCTTGGCTTGCGGCCACATATGGATTTGCAAACTTTTCGCGGTATTCCTCTATTTTCTGTGCTCTTGTTTCTTCTGGATTTTCACTTTCGTTTATTTCACGGGCAAAAATGATATTGGCCGCTCCTTGAGGACCCATCACAGCTATCTCGGCATTCGGCCAGGCAAAGACAAGGTCTGCACCGATTGATTTACTGTTCAATGCCACATAGGCACCGCCATATGCTTTACGTAAAATGACCGTCAGCTTCGGTACCGTCGCTTCGGAGTATGCATAAAGAATTTTCGCTCCGTGACGTATGATCCCGCCATGCTCCTGCTTCACTCCCGGGAAGAATCCTGTTACATCTTCAAAGGTGATAAGCGGAATATTGAAGCTGTCGCAAAAACGGATAAACCGGGCCGCTTTATCAGAGGAGTCAATATCTAATCCTCCGGCCATCACTTTCGGCTGGTTGCAAATAAGTCCAACGACTTCCCCCTTCAGCCTCGCCAAACCTACTACAATATTTTTTGCGAAATCCTTATGCACTTCCATGAAGGAGCCTTCATCCACCACTTGGTTGATGACGATTCTTACATCATAAGGACGGATCGCATCAAACGGTATTGCATCCGCAAGCTCAGCACGATAATCGTCTCCTTCTTCACAGGAGATACGGTCCGGCTTTGTTTCATTATTCTGTGGAAGATAGCTGAGCAGTTTTCGAACCTGGGCCAAAACTTCCTCTTCGGAAGAACTGGAGAAATGGGCGTTCCCGCTAATCGCATTATGTACTTTCGCCCCGCCTAGACCTTCCGAGCTGATTTTCTCCCCTGTCACGGTTTCAATTACTTTTGGACCCGTAATGAACATCTGGCTTGTCTTTTCCACCATGAATACGAAGTCCGTTATCGCTGGTGAGTACACCGCTCCGCCTGCACATGGTCCCATGATGACCGAGATCTGCGGGATGACACCAGAATAGATGGAGTTGCGGTAAAAGATATGACCATAGCCATCCAGGGAAAGCACGCCCTCCTGGATCCTTGCACCACCCGAATCATTTAATCCAACGATCGGTGCGCCATTTTTAGCAGCCATATCCATGACGTTAGCAATTTTTTTGGCATGCATTTCGCCTAATGCCCCGCCGAACACCGTAAAGTCCTGGGAGAATAGATAAATTGGCTTCCCATTTACCTTTCCGTAGCCTGTAACGACTCCATCTCCGGGACCTTTTTTCCCTTGGAGGCCGAAATCGTTGCAGCGGTGCTCAATAAATGGGTTCAATTCGACAAAGGAGCCTTCATCCACCAACAGATCGATCCGCTCTCTTGCGGTCAGCTTTCCTTTTTCATGCTGCTTATCGATTCGATCATCGCCACCGCCAAGCTCCACTTCGCGACGTTTATCGTATAGTTCGTTTATTTTTTCATAAATATCAATTGTCATGCTGTTTCTCCGCCTTTTCACAAAATTCCACCAGTACTCCATTGCTTGCCTTTGGATGCATGAAAGCGATGTTTGCTCCCCCTGCACCTTTCCGGGAAGTTGAATCGATCATCGGTATCCCTTTTTCGATCATTTCCTGGATTCGCTCTTCTATATTGTCGACACTCAGTGCCACGTGGTGGATCCCTTCGCCACGCTTTTCGATGAATTTAGCTACCGGGCTATCAGGAGAGGTAGGCTCCAAGAGTTCTATTTTACAATTACCGGCTTTGATGAAGGCCACCCGGACCCGCTGACTTTCCACATTCTCGACAGCTTCAAAGGTCAGCCCCAATGCTTCTGTATAAAACGGAAGCGCTGTCTCGATTGACTTTACAGCAACCCCAATATGATTTACATCCTTTATCATGCACAATCCCCCTTGTTGTGTGTCCTAACTATGACTCTATATCATTTCGACTTAATCTGCAAAAATCCTTCAATTATCGTATCTTGAGAAGAGACAAGTTTCCATGTACAATAGAAGGAGCACAAATGAATGAGGAGTGAAAACTCGATGAACCGAAAAATGCAGAAAGTAGTCGTCTATTTGATGATTGGCGTCATGCTGATTACAACCCTTCTAGCTGGAGCATCCATGTTCTTTTAATAGATAAGATAAAACCGAGCCTCCGATAGGATGGCTCGGTTTTCTTGTTTTCTATCATTCTTCTGCTTTTAAAATAGCTCTTTTTATAGCTTTTTGGAATCTTGGATTGGAGGGATTTTTCTCTACTTTTTTTGTGTTGAGCCTCCCAATTTCGTAGCGTACATCCGTGTTGTGATGAATAAATTGATGATATGGTTCATTGGCAAGTAATTCGCGAAACCAATCATTTTTTTGAAGAGTCCCAATATTCTTCTCAATTTTCTCCTCTGTTACCTCTTTTGAAAAAATGGAGAAGAAGTTCGTTACAATGTTGATAAGGTCGAAAAACGTATCCATAGTTAACGACCAGCCCTTCTGTCAATCCAGAAACGCCTTACCACATTCCCTGACTCTTCCACGAATTGTTCATCTTCTACGCCACCGTTATGCAGGATGGTTTTTGCAGACCCTTCATTCGTGGCATCACATACGACAAGTACTTTATCTATTCCAAGTTCATCTGTCTTTTTCAAGGAAATCTCCAAAATCTTTTTGGCATACCCTTTTCTTCTCTCAGAAGGACGAATGCCATACCCGATATGGCCACCAGCATTCATCAAGTGTTCCGTAAGACTATGGCGGATGTTGGTGACACCCAAAATTTTATCGTCTTCTTCCCTGACTAGCCAGTATGTCGAATCTGGGACCCATCCTTGTGGGAGATTTATTCCTTGTTCGGCATCCAATAACTCTTGAACCATGCGCTCAAAATCAGTTGGATCTTTACTGACCACCCAAGGAATGACTTCTTCCTCACTTTCCATCCATTCGTTAAAATAGGACAAGTACTCCGCTTGGAATTTAATAGTCGGTTTTAATAGGTATACATGCTCATGCTCTTTCATTTGTTTTCCATCTCCATCTGGTTATTATTCTCTGTGGTATATTTTACCTATTATATCTTAAAACGGAGGAGAAGTAACATAATTTTTAGAAATTATACCTTGTGGACTCCAAATCATCTAATCTACCGATAATATCTCTTTAAGTTCCTCCGCACCATCCTTATCCAGCTCGCCAAAATTCTCTCTAGCTACATTACTGATTATCGTTGCAGTTTTGTCTTCACTAATCCAGATTTTATATTCAAACAGTCTTTCTGGCATATTTTAATTATAAGTATAAAAAAGAGTTAACTGAAAGTCTTCCATTCTCTCCATCTCCGCTTCGACATTTGGCGTCCATTGGACTTGTTCAAAGACTTCCCGGATGGAAGACAGCTCTTTTTCATCCACTATTAAGAACTCTTCCATTTTAGTACCTTCCACAATAGGGAAAACATCCACTCTCGAAAGCATATGTAGATCTTTTTTATCGGATACTTCATCCTTGCAGCCAATCAGAAACAATGTCACTAAGCTAATTAACAAATATACTTTTTTCACGGGCAACTCCTTCTCTTCATATTTGCTTGGTATGAACCGTATTTCCTCAAAAGGGGAACAGTAAAATAGATAATAATGCATATAACCATTTCATAGGAATCCCCCTTAATGAAATAGACTCTTATAAAGGGATTTAGTTACAATAAACTAAAAAAAAGCAATCTCTTCCTTTTTACAAAAGCCAGGAAATTATCACACAACGACTAGCTCCCAGAATGAATAAAGCTATCCCCGCCAGCATAAAATCGTTTACAATGAATGTATCAATTAACAAGGAGGCAATTTTCATGAAAAACATGACGAATAGAACCGTATTAACATATAAGGGTGTAACACGTTCTTAAATCGTAAACGGTGTTCCCCCTTATATGTGTTTATTTAAATAACACAAAAGAGGGGTAAATCATGCGTTTCCCAGTAAAAAAATTTCTTTCCTATTACAAACCGTATTTACCGTTGTTTTTTTCGGTATTATCCTGCGCCTTTATTGTATCTGCTGTGACTCTGGTGTTCCCTTTGCTCGTCCGTTATATAACGAAAGATGTGCTGGAAGGGGATTTGTCCACTGCACTAAGTGAAGTGCTTTGGATAGGAGCTCTGATGCTAGTTTTAGTTGCAATCCAGAATGTCGGTAACTATTTTGTGGATTACAAAGGTCATGAAATCGGTGCTCGCATGGAAAGTGATTTGAGAAGCGAACTGTTCGCACACATGCAAAAGCTTTCCTTCAGTTTTTATGATAAGGAAAAGACAGGTCAGCTCATGTCCCGTATCACGAATGACCTGCTGTTGCTTTCCGAACTGTACCATCATGGCCCGGAAGACTATGTTAAGTATTTTGTCCGCTTTATTGGCGCATTTGTCATACTGTACTTTATTAACCCCGCATTAACGATCGCCGTGTTCTGTTTTTTACCATTGTTAGGTATCTTTGCATTGTATTTTAATAAGATGCTGAATATGGCATTAAGGAAAAACAAAGAGCGAATCGCAGACGTGAATGCACAGGTAGAGGATAGTCTATCGGGAATCCGTGTAGTAAAATCGTTTAATAACGAGCAAATAGAGATCGAGAAGTTCAACCGAGAAAATAATCGGTTTTTCGAAAGCCGCAAGAAAACATACAGGGCTGAAGCGCTCTTGTACAATAGTTTTGAAACGATTATCCAACTGATTACCATAACGGTAATTATCTTTGGCAGTGCCAATATTATTAACAACTCATTAGATTTAGCCGATTTAATTACTTTTTTATTGTATATCGGCTTTATGATTGAACCCATTCAAAAGTTGACTCATATGAGCACACAATTTCAAGAAGGTATTACTGGGTTCCAGCGCTTTATGGAAATCATGAACCTGAAGCCGGCAATCGAAAACAAACCGGATGCCAAAAACCTGACCGATGTACATGGTGAAATAGTATTCAAACAAGTTTCCTTCCGATACGAGGACCATTTGAATGATGTATTAGAAAACGTGTCGCTTCGGGTACAACCGGGAGAGTTTATCGCGTTAGTCGGTCCCTCTGGTGCGGGCAAAACTACATTATGTTCGCTTATCCCCCGCTTTTACGATGTGACAGATGGGGAAGTGTTACTGGATGGGGTCAACGTCCGCGATCTAGATTTGCAATCATTAAGAAAAGCAATTGGTATAGTGCAACAGGATGTTTACCTTTTTGGGGGAACGGTGATGGAAAACATCCGCTACGGTAATTCAGCAGCGAGTGATGATGAAGTAATCAGAGCAGCCATGCACGCCAATGCACATGACTTTATCATGTGCTTGCCAAATGGCTATCACTCCGAGATCGGACAACGAGGTGTCAAACTGTCTGGCGGTCAAAAGCAGCGCCTAAGTATCGCTCGTGTATTCTTAAAGAATCCGCCTGTGCTCATATTGGATGAGGCAACGAGCGCACTGGATAACGATAGTGAAAGCATCGTCATAAAATCTCTTGAATTATTAGCAAGAGGACGTACAACCTTAGTCATTGCCCATCGCCTTTCCACTATCCGCAATGCCGGGCGGATTATCGTATTAACGAAAGACGGTATTGTAGAACAAGGAACACATGATGAATTACTAGCATGCAATAAAGAGTATGCACATCTATATTCTAAGCAGTTTGGATTACATGTGTAAGGCATTTATACAGAAAAAATCGGATCTCTCATTAGCGAAAGAGAAATCCGATTTCTTTAATTTATCCACTCATATTTGCCAATTTGCTATTTCCTTTCCCGTTACACTTAACGCATATGCATTTTCAAAGTAGGAAAAAAAGTTAACAGCTTCATCTTTCAGGTGTTCGGGATATCCCGCCATAAATGTACTATTCTAATTCCTCTTCAATTCTAATTAAATCTATCGTTTCAAAAAGTGGTTTAATTTCATGGATAGACAGAGATGAAATTTCAATTTCCTCCCATCTATGGTCTACTTCACTCTCTTTCATGAAAGATAACGCGTCCGAAATGTCAAATGAAATAGTCAAATAAATTTCTCGTTTATATTTGCTTCTATTCTTATTTTTTTTCCACAGCATGTCCACCAAATTCATTTCGCAAAGCAGCTACCACTTTACCTGTAAAGGTATCATTGTCTAAGGAACGATATCGCATTAGTAAAGACATAGCGATAACAGGGGTAGCAGCTTGAAGATCCAATGCTGTTTCAACTGTCCATTTCCCTTCACCAGATGAATGCATAATGCCTTTAATTTCATCTAATTTTGCATCTTTAGAAAACGCGCGTTCTGTTAAATCCATGAGCCAAGAACGAATAACCGAACCATTATTCCAAACTTTTGCTACCTTTTCATAATCAAAATCGAATTCACTTTTTTCTAATACTTCAAATCCTTCTCCAATCGCAGCCATCATTCCGTATTCAATTCCATTATGAATCATTTTTAGGAAGTGACCACTACCTGCTTTTCCAGCATATAAATATCCATTTTCTACAGCTGTATCTCGAAAAATGGGCTCGACAATGCTCCATGCTTCAGGCTCTCCCCCAATCATATAACAAGCTCCATCCCTAGCACCTTCCATACCTCCGGATGTGCCGGCATCCATAAAGCTCACTCCCACTTCCTTTAGCTGGTTGTATCGACGAATGGAATCCTTATAGTGAGAATTACCAGCTTCAACCACGATATCTCCCTTACTCAGAAATGGTGTTATCTCACTAATAACGGAATCAACAACGGAGTGTGGAACCATAATCCAAAAAACTCGTGGCTTTTCTATTGATTGAACAAGTTCTTGTAAGCTAGATGCACCTTCAGCCCCGTATTTCTTTATTTCTTCAACAGCTTTTATATTTAGATCAAATGCTACGACATCATGTTTATGATCAATTAAGTTCTTTCCTATGTTTAGCCCCATTTTTCCTAATCCAATTAATCCGACTTTCATCATAATCCTCCTAGTATATTTCTTTTTTTTTTTGAGATTTCCATCTATAGCATATTGGATTCAAAGTATAATCATAATCTTTCATTTACCACCATCTATAACCATCCGCTTCCAATAATTGATGAGCAGCTTCTGGCCCCATCGAGCCAGATTGATATGAATGAAGTGGAACAATATTTTCCTCAAATGTCTCTAAAATGGGCTGTACCCATTTCCAAGATAATTTCACTTCATTCCAATGAGCAAAGAAGGTAGAATCTCCACGCAGAGCATCAAATATTAAGAGTTCATATGCTTCGGGCACGTCTTTTTTACTCGCTGAAAAATCAACAACAATAGGTTCTAATTTTCCATTTATCGGGTTTTTACTATTTAACTGCAACGAAACACCTTCATTAGGACTTACATCAATAACTAATAGATTGGGTTCAGGTTCAGTATTTTGAATTTCATTGGTATACAAATTCTTTAATGGGTTTTTGAATTCAATCACAATCCGCGTTAATTTTTCCTTCATTCTTTTTCCTGTACGGATATAGAATGGGACCCCGTCCCAGAAGGGATTATCGATCCATAGACGAGCAGCAACGAATGTATCGTTTTTAGAAGAAGCAACAACTCCAGGTTCTTCTAAGTATCTGACTACTGGTTTACCGTTTATTTCACCTGATCCATATTGGCCACGAACGACGTGGATACCTACAGTATTTCTCTGTAATGGTCGCAGAGATTCCATAACTTTTCTTTTCTCATTACGGATATCTTTTGCACTAATCTGTTTTGGGAGATGCATGGCTGTCATCATCAACAGCTGTAGCATATGATTTTGAACCATATCACGAATAGCGCCTGCTTGGTCATAATAACCAGCCCTCCCTTCAACACCAACCGTCTCACTAGCCGTAATTTGCACATTGGCAATAAACCGATTGTTCCAAAGTGATTGCAGTACAGGATTGGCAAATTCCAAGGCTTCAAGGTTTTGAACCATTGGTTTTCCGAGATAATGGTCAATCCGATAAATTTCGTCTTCTTCAAAAGCTTTGCTTAATTTTTCGTTTAAATCTTCAGCAGATTTTAAGTCATACCCAAATGGTTTTTCGATAATCAATCGTTTCCATCCCTTTGTCGAACTTAAGCCACTTTTCTTTATGTTTAAAGCAATTACATCAAAGAATTCAGGAGCAACAGAAAGATAAAACATTCTATTCTCTTCAATACTCTGGTCTTTTTCATTTTGTTGAACGACTTCCACTAACTTCTTATACCCTTCAGCATTCGTGAAATCTAACTGGCAATAACGAAATGTCTTTACAAACTCTTGTTTTTCGGATTTATCATTTATCAAGTGTCTAGAAAAAGTGTATAGCGAGTCTGTTACATGGTTTTGAAAATCAATATCACACATTTCGTCTATTCCTACACCAATGATCAAAAAAGAATCTGGTAATTTTTGATTCAAATATAAATTAAACAAGGCGGGGTAGATTTTTCGCTTAGCTAAATCCCCAGTTGCCCCAAATAAGACAAACGTCATAGAATCCACTTCTCATTCCTCCACTTTTTCAAAGCTATTTCGTTATCCTACTTTTGGATGCAAGATTCGTTTATTTCTCCCAGCTTGTCCGGTAATAATGATATCTCTTAACTGAGAGTGTCCACATTTTGTACAGGTTCCATTATTTATGGTGATGTTTAGACATCTTTCACAAACTTTTCGCAGCTTAGTTTTGAAATTTCCCATGCGGATCTCTCCTTTCGTAAAAGCCTACATGCAAAATTTATTAAAATGAAGTTTCACTTCATCTCACCATGCTTGTAGCAGTATTCTTTTAAGGTTTTGTAGTATTCTTTAAGCTCGCTATTACTTGAGCAAAATCAGTATATTACGTATGTAATACTTTTGAAAGTACGCACTTTATTAACATATAGATACATTGATATAACATAGTGTTAAAAATAGTACTATAAACTTGAATCCAATACCAAGAGTGAAAAGCTAATGACAGCGATTATATAAGATTCGCTGCCCTTGGCTTTTTAGTAACTGATTCTTTTATTAAATGGTGTGTTTTTTCAACCTTTTATATACGTAGAGATATAAAAAACCACGGACAGCATCTTTATTAAGATAGCTGGCCGTGGTTTGTTAGTATAATTAGGAGACACTCATTTTTTTACTGAATAGACGATTTGTTTTCTGTTTCTTTTTCCAATACATTCTCAATATAACCTTTACCCCAGTCATACATAGCTTCTAGAATTGGCATCAGACTTCTTCCCTGCTCAGTGAGTGAATATTCAACTTTTGGCGGAACGACAGGATAGACTTTACGATGAACAATCAAATGGTCTTCAAGTTCACGCAATTGATTAACAAGCATTCTTTGAGTGATACCAGGCATGAGGGCCTTTAGTTCACCAAAACGTTTGGTTCCTTCTTTTCCTAGATGCCACAATACCAGCATTTTCCACTTTCCTCCAATAATCGAAAGAGTCAATTCTTTTTCACAATTAAACACTTTTTCTCCAAGATTCGGCATTTATTTCACCTCCAACTCTTATTTTGTCCCATAGTATACTTTTTGTTACTATATGATAAAAAAGTGCATACTTTTAATTTAGTAACATAACCAGTATACTGAGTATCGTGCCGTTAGTAAATAGCAATAAATTGTAGCAATAACACTGAACAAAAGAAAGCTATAAGGCACAATTATACTATTATATAAGGAGCGAGTAATAAATGAAATTACAATTAGCATTAGATCTTGTAGATATTCCAGGAGCCATTGAATTGGTGAAAGAAGTGGAAAATCATATTGATGTAGTAGAAATCGGCACGCCGGTTGTGATTAATGAAGGCCTTAAAGCAGTAAAGGAAGTGAAAGCTGCCTTCCCTAACTTAACTGTTTTAGCTGATCTTAAAATCATGGATGCAGCCGGATATGAAGTTAGCCAAGCATCTGCAGCAGGCGCTGACATCATCACTATTCTAGGTACAGCTGAAGACGAGTCCATTAAAGGTGCTGTAGAAGAAGCAAAAAAACAAGGTAAACAAATCCTTGCTGATATGATCGCAGTTAAAGACATTGAAGTTCGTGCGAAAGAACTGGACGAACTAGGAGTAGATTATATCTGCGTTCATACAGGTTATGACCTTCAAGCTGTAGGAAAAAATTCTTTCGAAGACCTTGTAACCATTAAGAGCGTTGTTAAAAATGCGAAAACGGCTATTGCAGGCGGAATCAAATTAGAAACACTTCCAGATGTGATTAAAGTACAACCAGATCTTGTCATCGTTGGTGGGGGTATCACAAGCAAAGACGATAAAAAGGCAGTTGCAGCTAAAATGCAAGCATTGATTAAACAAGCTTAATTTTAACTATGAAAACTACTCAATATTTAGCTGAAGTCGTTCAAGAATTAAGTCGGACAGGCACTTTTTGAGCAAACGATGTAATTATTTTATGATGCTTTGATCTTGCGATTCATGGAAAAAAAAGGCTTAGATTCTACTAAAATGTACGGCAAACATGCCAATCTCGGATAGAGTACACATTAAAAAATATGAAAACAACGTAAAGACCGCATTTATTTCTTTTATGAATTGCGGTCTTTACTGCATATTACAAATAACACAGGCCATATAGATAATAAAAAAATAGCCTCTGATTCAATCCCCTCTTTGGCCGGATTGAGATCAATGATTAGGATAAAATTGCCCTATCCGTAGACACTTTGCAAAACTATTGTCATTATTCTGTGCCTATCTACCTCTACATCCCTCTATTACCTTAATGCCCCCTTCTCCCTCCCCAACTCCTCAAACGTTTTATCCGAATGAACGATCCAGATCTTTGTGCCAATTGGGATATGGTCAAAGAGTTCTTCCACCATTTCGTTTGGCAGTCTTATACATCCTTGGGTGACATAGCCGCCGATGGAGTTGGGGTTGTTGGTGCCATGGACACCGTATGTCCGGCCATCGGAGTCCTCTGCGTCAAAGCCGATCCATCTGGTACCGAGCGGGTTCTGCGGGTCTCCACCTGGGATGTCCTTTTTGCGGTAGTAGGGATTTTTGGCTTTTACGATGATGGTGAATTCTCCTTCAGGTGTGAGCTCGATGGATTTCCCTGTGGCAACGGAGTGGACCTCTTTTAGCTGTTCCTCATGGAAATAGGCAAGTTCGTTGGTCTTTTTGTTTACAATGATATACGGGTCACCTGGCAGCGGATTTGGTCCGAGTGGCCATATGGGAGAAGTGACGAGTGCGAAAATGAGCGTAAAAATAAACACCTTTCATCCACCTACCTTTTAATAGTAGTGTGGTTGAAAGGTGTTCATTCCATTCATGACGAGGCCTTCAATCCGACAAAATCACTTTTTAAAATGAGGTATTGTTCCAACTCTTTTGTCAGATGGACCAGTGATGCCCTCGTTTCAAACTCCTCTCTTGTCTCCGGAAGGGGCATCGCCTGGAATTCTTCATGCATTTCCCTCAGGCGTTGCAGAAACCGGTAGGCGGTATTGCCGGAGTGGATCGAATCTGCCAGGTCTTCGATAAACTCGGCAATCATCTTGGCCTGCTCTACATCATTATCTATGGTGGAGACGATCGGCAGCATGCGCTCCATCACATCCAATTGCTTTTCACGCATTTTGAAGTAGTAGTAGAAATGGTCTTCCTCCCGCTTGAAGTGGTTTTCGACATCACGGAACGCCAAGCTTTTTGCTTCCCGCAGGACATGTGCAGTTCCCGGTATTTCCTTCCCATCCCAGCCGTTGTCGCCATGCTTCAAATAATAGGCAAGCTCGGAAAAGACTTTATAAAAATTCTCTTCAATTTTCAGTTGAAATCTGGTAAGCTCCTTCTCCACGCTCGGCATGTATGTGTTCAAGAAAAGGGCCACCCCTATTCCTATGGAAATGATGCTGAGTTCATTGGCAACTAGCCCAAACGAGTATTGTTCCACAGAATATACATGCAGGAGCACAACGGAACTGGTTGCGATTCCTTCTGTTATTTTCAGCATGACGGTGACCGGTATGAAGAATAGCAGTAATAGTCCGATTGATACGGGATGGTATCCCAGCAGTTCAAAAAAGACAAAACCGAATACCAGGCTCAAAGCGCAGGCAAGAAATCTTGCTGTTGCCACTTTCCATGATTTTCGCTTCGTGTTCTGGATGCAAAGGATGGCAATGATCCCGGCGGATGCATAGAAGTCCAGCTCCAACAGCTGGGCAATACTGATGGCAATACCTGTACCGAGAGCCGTTTTGGCTGTCCGATAGCCAATTTTAAATTTTCTCATGTTTCAAGCTCTCCCGACTTTCGTTTGTTCATTTTCTCACATAGTACTACTATACCAAAAATATTGTTTTCGCAGAACTTGTTGTTTTTGGCGAATAACGCGTAAACACGTAAATTTACATACCATCGTGCTCTTTTCGGAGTATTAGATCATCTACTCTTTAAATATTGCGTAGTTTATCCCTGTAAAAAATCCAAAAGCCGATTTTTTACTGTTATATGCAACAAACTTTACGAAAAGAGCTTACCAAAAAGATGAGCAAAGGACCCGACAGTTGCCTGCCAAGTCCGTTATTTTCGTTATTGCTCCTTTAAAAGCTTTTCAAATTCCTCGATCAGCTCTTCATAGCGCTTCATCGTCTCTTCTATCGGTTCCTTCTTGCTCATGTCCACTCCGGCCCGTTCCAAGATCTCCAGCGGCGGTCTGCTTCCCCCGGAGGAGAACAACTCTTTCAGGATACGATTCTGCGCCTGCACACCGTCCTCCTCGAGCTGTTGCGTGAGAGCTGCTGAAGCGGCAAAGCTTGTCGCATACTGATACGTGTAGAAGCTTGAATGGAAAAAGTGCGGCACCCTTGCCCATTCCATTGCAATCTCTTTGTCCACATCAACAGCTTTTCCGTAATACTTTTCATTCAGATCATTGTACACCTTTTTCAATGAATCCGCGTGCAGCACCTGTTCCTCCTGCGCCATTTCATGAATGATCTTTTCAAACTCGGCAAATTGCGTCTGACGGAACAAGGTCACGCGGAAATCCTCGAGATATTGATAGAGGGCATGAAGCTTTTCCTCCTTTGTATTTGCCTCCTTCATCAGCTGCTTGTGCAAAAGATGCTCCTGCAGGGTCGAGGAAACTTCCGCCGTAAAGGTCACATACCTTGCAGCATGATAGGGCTGCTTCTTATTGGAAAAGTGGGAATGCATCGCATGCCCCATCTCATGGGCCAAGGTCAGCACATCACTCGGCAGGCCCTGATAATTCAATAATACAAATGGATGAGCATCGTAGGAGCCAATCTGATAGGCACCTGTGGCTTTCCCTTTTGTGCTGTAGACATCGACCCAATTTTCCAATAGCCCTTTGGATAATGTGGATAAATACGCTGCTCCGAGCGGGCTCAACCCTTTAATGACGGTATCCTTCGCTTGTTCATACGGTATTACCTCATCCGGTGTAAAAGGAGACGGTGCTGATAAATCGTACATATGCATCGTATCAAGCTTTATATATTCCTTTTTTAATGCCAGGTATTTATGGAGTAGCGGCAAATGCTCATTAACCGTGTCAATTAGCTGGGTGTAGACCTTTGGGTCGACTTCATTGCTGGTTAGATGTGCCTCCAGAGCATTTGGATACTTCCTGGTGCTAGCAAAAAAGTTATTAGCTTTCACGATGTTAGCCAGCATCGAAGCGAAGGTGTCCTGATAATTTTCCAGGGTTTTATAGTACGTCTGAAATGCAGCTTTACGCACTTCGCGGTTTGGGCTCGACATGTACACGCTATATAATGGTGCCGTCAATGAATACTCTTTCTCCTGTACAGTAAACGAAGGCAGGACAAGATCCTTGGACATCATCGTAAACAGCTCACTTGGCGCATTCACGATTGGCATTGTCTTGATTAGGAGCTGTTCCATTTCACTTGGCAGTGCGTGCTTTTTCTCCTCATAGGTCTGTTTCAGGAAGTAACGGAAAGGGGTCAGCTTTTCGCTTTCTAAGAAGGTGTCCCACTGCTTTTTTTCCACTGCCTGAAGCTCATTGGAAAGCCATGCCGTCCGCTCTACCACATACATCATCATCATTTCGGCTTCATTGGAAAGCTCCTGGGCGCTTGAGCTGCTGATATCCATGTCCTGGTTCACACGGGCATACACATACAACTTTTCCACCAATCGATATAGCTCAAAATACTCCTCCAACAAAGTAAGAATCTGCTTATCGGATTGTATCGGCCCCTTCTTTTCCACAAACTGATCAGCAAGCTTTTTCGCTTTTTTCGCATCACTTTTCCATTTACCTGAATCGGAATAAAGGATTTGGATTTTCCATTTATATTCTGTTGGAATTTCGTCTCTTGATTTATATGTCTGCCGTTCTGCTAGTGCACTGGTAGTCATGGCAAGCATCAGACTTATTACTATTAAGATGACTCGATTGAACCGTTTCATTTCATTCCCCCACCTTTTCTTGGATACGTGTTAGTCTTTGTTTTCCATGTTTTTCTATGCAAAAGTTTGTGAATCAAATGGAATGTTTTTCTTTTCAGTCTGGAATATTGTGCTAAAATTGTAACAAGTATTTTTAATTTTTCGGCTTTTTAAAAATGGGGGAAATAAGGATGCAAATCAGGACAAACAGTATACAGGGCTATAAAGAGAAGACTATACCTTTTACAATTCTAAGCAAGGACGAGGGATCGAGGAGCTTGGCTATTATGCTTCCTGGTGCAGGTTATAGCGTACAGGCCCCGCTTTTTCATTATGCAACCGGGTTGTTTTTAAATCGAAGTATTGATGTACTTCAGGTTAATTACCAATACAATGATGCTTTCTATGAATCCTTTACCATGGATGAAATTACAAAAGCAATCATTCATGATGTACGTGAGGTGATTGACCAAGCTATTAGCACAGATGACTATGACACCTTTTATCTTGTTGGGAAGTCCCTTGGCACCATTGCAATGAGTTCCGAGCTGAAAAGAGATGTCTTTCATTCTGCCAATGCGATTTGGCTCACTCCATTACTACAAAGAAAAGACGTTTCTGATGCGATGGTTTCGTGCGGACATAAAAGCATTTGTATTATTGGTGATGCAGACCCATGCTACAAGGAAGATAGGTTTAAGGAAGTCAATGAGAATCCGGTATTCACAACCAGGCTAATATCCGATGTCGATCACGCCTTGCAATACAAGGATGATGTACTTGGCTCAATTGAAGTATTAAAAGATGTAATAGCATCTATAGAACAATGGGGGGACGGAATATGATTGGGACGGTGAACAAGAAGCTTGCAGTGGAATTGGAGAATTCGGAAATAGATGCGTTGCACTCCAGATTGAGTGCCATTCAGGATATTGAAGGCAATCCGATGGGGGTGGAGATGAAGAGATTTGGGAATGCCACTGCTTTTTCATGCAAAAATATTCCTGGACCTGCCTTTAATACCGTCAAAGGTCTAAACAGCGAGGATGAAGGTTTTTTAGAGGAGATTCTTGATTTCTATCGACAAAAAGAGATTCCTGTACGTTTTGAACTAACACCTGCACACACTTCAACGGAATTGCTTCATCAGCTTCATAGATTAGGATTTTATCAGAATGATTTTCATACCACGCTATTCATGCCCATCTCGGAAGTATCGACTTCAGAGGATGATTCACTATCCATTCGCAAGATGGAAAAGCACGAAGCTTCCACTTATGCCGACATATATGTCCAAGGGTTTCAGATGCCTGCTTTCCTTAAAGATGGTGTAGCACAAAACAATGCAGTGCTCTTTGACCATGATCGATGGACCTTTTATCTTGCCAGTGTTAACGGTGAACCTGCAGGGATTGGGGTTGTGTTCATCAAGGATCGGATCGCCACTCTTGCAGCAGCAGCTACACTGCCCTCATTCAGGAGTAGAGGTATCCAAAGGGCACTGATTCAGCAGAGAATCCATCAGGCTTTTAGAGAAGAATGCAGCTTGGTGGTGGGCCAGGCGAAATTCGGATCTGTGAGTCAGAACAATATGGAAAGAGCAGGGATGCGGATCGGTTATACGAAAGCGATTTGGGTGAAGGGGTAAGGAAACAAACTATTATCCATGCAGCTGTGGATTGCTAGCCTCCGTTTGGTATTCTCTTAGGAAAGGGCTCGAGGATACGTTATATACTGGGTTAAATCAATGAGAACACAACCTAGTTACACTAACAATTATGAAGGTCGAAATCCTTATAGCTCTGGATCTCGACCTTTCATTAATGATTTGCTATTGTGACCGCCATTTTCCTCTTTTTGCTTTTTCGTGGTCTCATACGGGGGTTTTGTGACCGCCATTTTCTTCATTTTGCTTTATTGTGGTCTCAAACTGGGCTTTGGTGACCGCCATTTTCCTCTTTTTGCTTTTTCGTGGTCTCATACGGGGGTTTTGTGACCGCCATTTTCTTCTTTTTGCTTTATTGTGGTCTCAAACGGGGGTTTTTTGACCGCCATCTTCCTCTTTTTGCTTTATGTGGTTTCAAACAGGGCTTTTATAACCGCTATTCCCTTCTTTTTCCTTTTTCGTAATCTCAAAGGCTACTTTCAGATTTGTTGAACAAAGTATTTTGTAAAAATGAAAGTTAAGAATCACTCCAAATAATTCAGACTTATCTTGACACTGCTCCCTCTTCCTTCTTCGCTATCTATTGAGATTTCTCCACCATGCAGCTCCACTATCTTTTTACTGATGGCAAGGCCAAGGCCGGTACCTGTTTTTTCAGGATGGGCTTGATAGAACATTTCGGTAACACGTATCAATTTTTCTTTTGGTATGCCTATTCCATTGTCCTTTATTTCAATTAGCAACTTGTCTTTTTTTTCATTTAATCGGACCTCAACCTTACCATTTTCTTTTGAGAATTTTATGGCATTGTCTAGAATGTTGATAAATACCTGTCTAAGTTTATACTCATCCCCTAAAATCGTATATTCCTTCTTCCCGCCGTTCAATTCAATCATGACGTTCTTTTGTAAAGCTCTGTTTTTCATTTGAAGTGCAACATGGAATAATAGGGAGTTAATATTTAGTTCCGTTCGATTTAATTTCATTCTGTCCCCTTGTAGCTTGGAAAAGTCAAGGAGCTCCTCCACAAGTAATGTGAGCCTGTTTGCCTCTTTAGAGATGATGTTCACGGCGAGCGCTTTCTCTTCCACTGTGATATCTTCGTTAAGGGTTTCGACCCATCCCATGATACTTGTCAAAGGTGTTCTAAGCTCGTGGGAAACAGAGGAAATAAAGTCATGCTTCAACTGATTGGATTGGACAATTTCATCTGCCATTTTATTGAGTGTACCGGCAAGAGTTTTTAACTCATCCCTGTATGTCTCATTTATACGTGTATTAAAATTCCCATGAGCCATCCTTTCGGAAAAATCTATTAGTTCCTTTACCGGCATTACGATTGAGTTGGCTAGTCTTTGGCTAATAAAAAAGACAATGGCAAGGATTGAAAGGCCGATGAGCAGGAAGATGCGGTACAGGGAAAACACCTGATCATCTATCCTCTTAAGCGAGGTATGATATTGCAGCACTCCTACCACTTGTCCCCTTTCTATTAATGGGGCATATACGGACATTGTTCTTTCTTTTTCCTGCTTTTCTATTGTAAAATACGACTCACCTGATATTATTTTTGGTTCGAATAGAACTTTCTTTTCGTTCTTAGGCAATATTCCTGAGGATGTTGCTATTTGATTTCCATTCAAAGTAAATAAAGACAAATCTATATTATCCATTGTAAAAAGTTCCATAATGACCCTAGCATGTGAATGAAGAGGTACCATCTGCTCAGGATGTGATTGCTCATATACATGTACTGATGTTTCTGCATGTTCTATGATTGATTGGGCTACACCGTGGTAATAGAAACGGTTCACGGTGAAGAAAAGAAGTCCTTCGATAAGAACAAGGGTAACAGTGATAAGTACCATATAATGAAGGATTACTCTACGTTTCATCTTCCATCCACAACCCAGACATAACCTTTTCCCCAGTAGGTTTGGATAAATTCCGGGTGGGAGGGGGTTGGCTCCAACTTTTTTCGTAATCTGCGGATATTTACATCCACCACCTTAATATCTCCTACATAATGTTTCCCCAAACCTCGTCCAATATATCATCTCTGGATAATGGGGTTGGTGATTTTTCCATTAATAATTTTATTATTCCATATTCAGTAGGAGTCAACGAAACTGGTTTTTCATTCAAGGAGAGCTCCTCTTTAACGAGATCAAGTGTGAAAGGACCTGAGTGAATGGCTTTTTGCTCTTCCTGCCCTGGTAGTCTCCTCGCAACAGCTTCCATTCTGGCCAGAAGCTCTTTTGGACTGAATGGTTTTGCGATGTAATCATCCGCACCAAGCTTTAGACCCGTTATCTTATCATCTTCCTGTGTTTTTGCAGTTAACATGATAATGCCTGTGGAAGGTTTTTCTTTTTTTAAATGCTGGCAAAGATGCAGTCCGTCTTTTCCAGGGAGCATGATATCCAAAAGGGCAAGAAGGGGAGTGTGATGCTTGATAATATCCATTGCCTCCTCCGCTGAAGAAGCTTCCAATACATGGTGTCCTGCTCTTTTCACATGGAGGGCAATCAGACTTCTTATGGAGTCTTCATCTTCTACCACAAGTATTTGTGCCATTTCTACCTCTCCCCTTTAAGCTTGGATACTAAATGAATAATATGCTTGTATTGCATGAACTTGTTTTCGTTAGGTATATAATAGATCATCGTAGGCGTCTTTAAAATAGGAAGCCATTTGCTCCTATTCAGCGGAGCGGCATCAGCGGGGAGCCACCTGATTCTTAATAGCTCTTCCTGACTCTTTGTATTGATGATAGTCAGTGCATCAGAAATATCATTCCTTGAAAAAGTCGTTTTTTGCCTCCATTCGTCTGGGAAATTGATGTAAAAGCCATTTTCAAAATCTACATATCTTTCATGGACCAAAAGAAAGCTTTTATTACTTGTCAATTGATAGTAAGCGTGTATCCATCGCATTTCTGCAAGAGGGACATCCTCCCAGCCGCTTGGTTCATACAACGAGCCAATTTCGATGATACCGTCTTCGTTAATGTCTTCGGAATAAACAAATCGTGGTTTGTATAACGGGAAATCAACTTCATCTGTTGCTTTTTCCAATTTGTTTTTATTCCATGTGACAATTTGGGTTTGAGCAGAATTCGCGCCTTGAGAGGCATCTAAAAAGATGGCGTCCCTAACCTCATTTATTTTTCCAAGTCTGAGCACTTCGTAGCCATTTACAAATTCATCTAATGGTATTTCACTGACCAATTCCAATGACATTTTCTCTGTCATTTTATACGCAGACAATTTTGCGGACACATTTCTATCAAAATGTAATGTATATAGAAGTGGGGCTTTCTCTGAAATAGTACCTGCAATAAATTGGTGGTATTTACCAACCTCCATTAAACTCCACTTGTTTTCAGGCGAAAAGCTTATCACAAACAGGTTCTTCTGATATTCATCAAATGATTCTGTCGTGACCATCAATTCGTCCACGCCATCCCTATTCAAGTCTTCCGTCTGAATCATATGGACATCATTACCATTCAGTGAGAGCTCTCCAGTTTTGCTCCAGTGATTATCCATATATGAAAACAGACGCATGGAAATATTTCCATATTCATTTTCATTTTGAAAAAAAACAGCTGCATGAATTCTTTCTTTTCCAGAGTATAGAAAGGTGATTTTATCTTGCTCCGTCCTTTGCGGAAGTATAGGAACTGTTCTTTCTGGTAGAGCCTGTTTTACGATTTCTGATAGCTCCTCCTGTTGCTCCGATTTTTCTGGGAGCGTTACTAGACTAATGGGGGAACTGTGGAAATCCATACATCCTGTCAAGCATAATAGTATTGAACAAAGCAAAAGAAATTTGTGCATGAATCTCATCCTTAATGAAATTGTACAGGCTGCATCTCCTCTGTCAGCCCTTTGAAGGTGTAGCCTTTATCAATTAATGTATCTAAAAGTTGCGGCAAATACTCGACAGTAGTAACCAAGTCATGAAGAAGAACAATAGGGGTAATGTCACTTTCCTCTAACTGTCTGATCTGTTGCAATGTTTCATCGACATAATCTTCTCCCCTATAATACCAGTCCATACTATCTACATTCCAATCCCACATTAAATAACCTTCTTTTTCGATCGCCATTATGTATTCAGGGGTCATATGCGGCATGGAACCATAGGGGGTACGGATCAGATTGGAGTCTTTTCCTGTAATGTCCCGGATTGCTTTTTGGGCCCTGTTCATTTCATCGAGCACGGTTTGCTTGGATGCATAAAATAGGTTTAGATCATGGGTGACACCATGCAATGCCAAGCTATGTCCTTCTTCCATCATTTTCGTTACCAGCTCATCGTTTTTTTTGATCAGCGGTTCCAGCATAAAAAAAGTAGCTGTTGCATCATATTTAGAAAGTACATCCAACAGCGCTTCAGTTGCGTTGTTAGGACCATCATCAAAGGTCAGGAATATGAGCTTCTCATCCGATTGCAGTTCCTCTTTTGGAGTAGCGATTTCTAATTCTTTCTTGATTGTAGACCCACTTAGGGTTATATGGTGTAATTCAGCCTTTTTTCCAACATGCTTCAAACTTGGTGGTATATCTTTATTGATTGTAGGTGCTTCAATTTTCCCTGCAGTTTGACCCAGCGGCAAATTAGTTGGAAGGAAAAGGATTACTGTCACCATAAATGCAACTATTACTGACAACTCCCATTCTTTAACTCTTTTCCTTTTCTGTTGTCTGTTCATTAAGTTTCCTCCATACATTTAATCTTGTTTTAAGTGTAAGAGGTTGTTAGTTTGAAAGAGTTACAAAAAGGTTACAATATCGACAATAATTGCAGATGGGAATACGAATGATATGGGAGGATTAGTGAGATAACTTTGTAGACAAAAAGTTGGATTGCCATGAAAATGGTTTGGGAGGGGCTTCGTTTTTTTTGACAACCATTGGTGGTGTAACCTTAGAAATTTTCGGAAGGAACTTTTGGAATAATTGGATGTTTCGACTAAAAATTCATGAATGAAAAGGTATACTTAGCTTTTGCCAATTCCATATTTTTTGTCTAATGGGAATATGTAAGTTATTCCCCTCATTATTTTGTTACAATGATAGGGATTTATCTCCCCAAACTATCATCTATCCTTTTTTCTCCCGATATAAAGCAGATGGGAAGATACCCCAAGTAGATAAGGGTCTGCAGCTTTTTCAATAAATAGTTGAAGAAGTCTGTCCATATCCGATTCTCCCCTTTCATTCCAATAGCTCAAGCTTTCTTTGGAGAGCATGGCACCGACATTAGAACCTATCAGTTCCATCGTTTCAAACCCGTTCGCTTCCATGAATGGCGTGATTTCCTCAATATTGAAATAGTAGGCACCGGTAAAACGACCTTCATCGGCATGAGTGAAACATCCTGAATCGGCAAACTCACCAATCGCATCCATTGTGTTATTCGGCTTCCAATTACCCGGTGCTTGCAGAGAGGATAGGATGTGTTTGCTACGTGGCATGAACGCCACAAATACTATACCTTTTTGTTTTGTAACTCTATGTAACTCTTGTACTGCCTTGATGCGGTCCTTCTCATCCTGCAAATGATAGAGGGGTCCGAGCATCAAAGCTGCATCAAATTGATCCGATTCCAAGTTTGATAGATTTGTTGCATCTGCTGCCTGAAAATCATCGAAGGCATCACTCAAGCCAAGCTCGTTCGCTTTCGATTCCGCTATACCGACCAATCTGGGAGTCAGGTCTGTTAATGTGACCCGGTATCCCTCTCTGGCCAATTCCATCGAATATTTCCCTGGACCAGCCCCATTATCCAGAACAGTCCCTTCACTTGGCAGGTACTTCTTGATATAATGCCAGTTTACTTGAAATTCAATAGGCTCCCGTTCCAAGCGGCCCCATTCATCGAATTGATTGTAATAGTTGATAATCTTACTCATATGCACACCTCTTTATCTCTATTTTGCCAATGATGAAACATTTGAAAGTTCTAACCCTTCGTTTACAAGCTTCAGGAAATAATCCTTATGTTCGGGATGGCAGGCAATAAAGTAAGGTGCTTTGCTCGAATCTGTTTGCTTGAACTCATTTCCTTCAAAATCCACGACGATCCCCCCCGCCTCTTTTACCATCAGAATCCCGGAATACAAATCATCCCCTTCCGAGTTGTAGAGGATGATTCCATCGAGGTCCCCTTTTGCCAGCATGCACCATTGCAACGTTGGCGCCCAGAGTCTCATCATTCTCTTACAATTCACATCTATGTAATTTCTCAGTCGTACCGCTTTTCCTTCATTCTGGACTTTATGTCCTTGAATCCACCCTACAATGGACCTTTCAGGATATTCCTTTTTCTTGATGCTAAGAGGCTTTCCATTACAGAATGCGCCATCATTGATGGAGGCAACATAAAGTCGGTCCACCATCGGCTCATAGATGACACCTAGTACCGGTTCATTTTTAAACAGCAGCGTGATGGAGGCAGAAAACACAGGCAGCCCTATTGCAAAATTATTCGTTCCATCTAACGGATCGATCTGCCAATACCAATCACTTGCCACACCGTTATCACCTGCTTCTTCACTTTGTATTCGGTGGTCAGGAAACACCCGGCTTATTTCCTTTAAAATAACCGCTTCCGCTAAATAATCGACCTCTGTCACCAGATCCCCGAATTCATCCTTTTCCTCCATTTGCGCAGCCTGATCGAATCGCTCTTTCGCAATGGTACCCGCTTCGACAATGACTTTAGTGGCAACTTTCTTGGCAAGTTGTAAAATATCCTTCATAAATGACCCTCCATTATTTATTTGTATTCAATTGGTAGATGCCCTTTACTATCCTAAATCTCTTCCTATGAAATTTGCGGACACAGGCTTTAACCCCATCTCTCTTGCCCAGACCGAAATCTGCCCAATATGGTGGATTTCGTGTGCAATAACATGATGTAGAATCTCAGCTTTCGAATAGGAATCATTGTTCCAAGCAACCTGAATGCGTTGATCTGACGAAGACTCGGAATAGCTTTGCAGAAATGCTAGGATTTCCTGTCTATACTCCTCTGACAGTTCCAACACTTTATCAAGCGTATTATATTCCTCAAAAGGTATGACTACATCGTCTTTCCCTTGAATACCGCAGATCCAGCTGTACTCCACGTCGATGATATGAAAAAAAGTATAAAGAATACCTCCCATTCCGCCTATCCGTTCTTTTAACATTTCCTCATCAGGTAACTGCCTGCACCATTCGAACCATTCATCTCTAACCTGCCAGTTATATTGGAAAAATTTCAGCATATGCGAAGCACTCCTCGTACAATACTATTCTCTCAATTTAAAAAAAACATTTATTTTCATAGTATTCCAACTGTTCCAACATATCAAGAACTTCAAAATAAGGAAAAAGGACTCTCTATAGTAAATAATGCCTAATTTGTGGTAACATAATATAAAAACTGAATATTAAGAAATCAAACGGAGCATATACTTATACATGGGGAGGTGATAGAGATTGAAGAATAACAAGAAATTGCATTTATTCGGCTTTTTTATTCTTTCTTTTTTTCTATCGGAATTGCTATTCAGAATAATTATGGATGCTCATAATGTATCACCTATCGGTCAAGGGTTATGGATATCCTTCTTATTTTCCTTTTCCATAGGAATGGTGTTCCTGGCAATAAGCTCGATCTTTCATAATAAGCTTAACTTTATTATAAGTGCAGCTTTATTATTTTCGGTAGGGTTTATCTATTCCAGTCAATTGGTCTATCATGATTTCTTCCGGACTTTTTATACCTTTTATTCCGCTGGAAATTCGGCACAGGTCATTGATTTCTGGAGGGAGATCCTTTCCGGAATATGGAGCAACCTACTATGGATTCTCATTTTCTTTCTTCCGATGATTTTGCTCATTATTTTCCGAAATGGCCCTTTCTCTTTTCAAAAATCCAATGCAAAAGTGGTTGTCAGCTTGTTTGCCGTTTCCCTTTTTCTGCACGGTGGAGGATTGGTGTTGGTGGCAAGTGGAGATAAATCACAAAATACCGCTTACGACCTTTATTTCCACAATAGCTCTCCCGTCCTTTCTGTAGAAAAACTCGGGCTGCTTACAAGTATGCGCGTAGATTTTATGAGGCTGTTGACTGATTGGTCCCCAGTACTGAAGGAACCGGCTTTTGTGACTGCACCTCCCGATAAGCCGGAGGATCTGGATAAACCGACGGAAGAACTGCCAGGTGACATTCCTGCTCAGTTCAATATGATGGAAATCGATTTTGAGACCTTGATTGCGGTTGAAAAGAATAACACCATAAAAAGGATGCATCAATATTTTTCACAAGTCGCTCCAACAAAGAAGAACGAATATACCGGTAAGTTCAAAGGCTACAACCTGATATTGATAACAGCAGAAGGTTTCTCGCCCTATGGAGTGGACAAGGAAATTACACCTACCCTACATAAACTCGTGCATGAAGGCTATCAATTCACTGATTTTTATGTTCCGTTATGGGATGTCAGCACTTCTGACGGAGAATATGTGGCTTTAAACGGACTGATACCGAAAGCGGGAGTCTGGAGTTTTTCAAAATCAGGAAACAATCATGTTCCTTTCGTGATGGGGAATCAATTAGGGCAGCTTGGCTATAAAACTGTTGCCTATCATAACCATACTTATTCCTACTACGACCGTCATATCTCACATCCTAATATGGGCTACAGCTATAAGGGAATAGGGAATGGTTTGAACATTAAGGAAACCTGGCCGTCATCCGACTTGGAAATGATGGAGAAGACAACAGGTGACTACATGAAAGATGAACCCTTCCATGCTTACTACATGACAGTCAGTGGACACTTGGAATATAATTTTGGCGGTAATCAAATGGCTTACAAAAATAAGGACTATGTCAGCCACCTGGACCATTCCGACCAGGCAAAAGCCTATATGGCGACCCAGATTGAACTGGACAGGGCGATGGAATATTTACTTTCCCAGCTTGAAAAAGAAGGGGTGGCAGATAACACCTTAATAGCTTTAAGTGCCGACCATTATCCATACGGACTGGATTATAAGACGATTGATGAGTTCGAAGGTAAGGAAGTGGAACGAAATTTTGATCTATACAAAAGCAACTTGATCATCTATGCAAAAGGAATGGAAGAAACGGTCATTACAAAGCCTGTTTCAAGCTTGGATATCCTTCCGACTCTCTCCAACCTGCTCGGATTGGAGTATGACTCGAGGCTTTTGATGGGCACAGATATCTTTTCCGATTCTGATCCGCTCGTTATTTTCCGTAATAAAAGCTTCATATCAGACAAAGGGAGATATAATGCAGAGACGAAGAAATTCACACCAAATGCTGGAGCAGATGTGAATCAATCCTACTTGGATCAAATGATATCCATCGTAGATCAGAAGTTCTATTATTCTGCACAGATATTGGAGAACGACTACTATCAGGCTGTTTTTAGAGACCAACCATAATATCCGATAAACACTTTGTTGATAGTGAAAATCGCTGCAAGGTTGCGAAGGAAGTCATTGTTTCATTGACTACCTTTGCAGCCTTTTTCTTTTTGTACCGTAAACTACCACTTTCTCCCCTCGTCACGGTACGAATTCTTCCCTTTCGTACCGTCACAACTCCCCCCTTTTCACCTTCTCGCGGTAGGAATCCTTTCCTTTCGTACCGTTTCTAATCCTCTTTTCCTCATCTCGCGGTACGAACCCTTCCCTTTCGTACCGTATCTACTTCACTATTCGGCTTATCAGTACGACTGCTCTGACCTTTTCTTCCGCTATACTAAAACAGGCAAGGAAACGCTTAGTTTCCTTGCCTGCATCCAATTAGGGGCTATTGAATCATTTTCACCAACGAATTCCATCAATCAATTCCACAAGTTCCCCTCTTGCTTCTCCCGATAAGTTCCAACCCGCCATTTCTTCTTTCAAATCCGCAAGTGTACCATATCCCTTTACAAAGCTATTCAGCCTGGCAACCAGTGTCGCATTCACCAATTGCTCATGGGTTCCGTAATAAGACATCAATCTATCCATTGCTTTTGGATACCGCTTCAGATAATATTTCTGATGCCGCTCCTCCGCCAGGGTAAATCCTCGATACGAAGCGATTTCCGTCTCAATTTTATCCTCCATCGATTTCTCCAAGCTATCTTTCACGCGCTCTATCATCTCTTTTTGTTCAGCATCATGAAACAATAGAATGGAAAGATATTGTCGGCCCTTATAGTTCCCGCGGTTAGGATTATGGGAGCTCCAAAAGTGCTGTACGATATCTTCAAAACCGATTACTTCCGGATCGAAATCAATCTCGAGACATTCCGTATGATCTGCCATCTGTCTATAGGTCGGATCCGGCGTTGTACCTCCAGCATATCCGACTCTTGTTCTTATCACTCCAGGTAAATACCCGAACCGGGCATCTGTTCCCCAGAATCAGCCCATACCCAGGGTTACTGTCGCAAGATTGGGATTGCTTGAAAATGCCATTCCCCCCACTCCTTCCTATTCCGTTTTGTTAATAAACATACGATATAATACACCAATATACAAGGTGTGAACTGCTACCCCGCCAATCAAAAAGAAGGCGAATGAACCAGCTCCATCCATTCCTGCTGCCATTGCCATTACTGGCCAGAATGTGGGCAATATCGCCAAAATCCATTGAAATGATTCAGGCATGAAAAACAGGAGTAAAGGCAAGGTCACACTCACGCTCAATACCTTATTCAGGGCCAGGCCCTCCACTTTATTGTTGGCAAAATTCGCAAGCATTAGTGCAAAAATAGGAGCCTCCAGTGCAAACAACAGAGCCAGAAGAACACCTGCAATCACCGGAAGTTCCACCAGATCAGCCAGTAAATGAACGGCAAAAAACAGCAGAAAGGTAAGCACTAAAGTGGATCCGATCCGATACCGCATATAACCTGATTTACGCATGGGGGTTACGGCGTAGTAGGCAAGCATCCCTTCGTCCCTGTCATCAAGCAATAGGAATCCTGCCATCATTCCAAGCATGGAGGGAACGGTTAGGAATGCCATCGCAAGTATGGATACATGATAACCCTCCAACGAAAATGAATAGTTCTCCTTCAGCCATTTTTCCAGAACAGGAAGAAGGAACCGAATAAATAAAGCCAGAATGATGGGGGCAAATACCCCGACTAGAAGAATACCATCCCTCCTGATCAGTTGAAGATCCGTTTTTGCAAACTGATTGATTCTCATCATTTTTCATCTCCCGCTGTTGCGAGTATATACTTGTGAAAATCACGCTTGGCCCAAAGGTATAGGCCCACAGCCCATAGCAGCAGGATGAAAACTGCCAAGAAAAACTCCACTATCTTCAGCTCTTGAAAAGTTCCTTCCATTAACAAAAGTCCAGCGTAACTCGGTAACCATTTGAAAAAACAAGAGTCCCACCATCCAAACAATCCGACAACCGGGACAAAGAAAACCATCAATACCAGTGGAGAAGTCAAAAGGAATTGATTGACCGTGTTGACTCTGACCGCAAGCAAGAGCCCGATGAGCGTAAAAACAATGGAGCTTAATAGAATACCAACCACAAAGGGAATTACGTCAAAAGTGGAATGAACCATCAAAAGAATCGCTCCACTTGAAACCAACGAAATAATAGATAAAGAGAGTACTTTGGACATTAGAAATTCACCGACACTTAAAGGTGTCACAAATAACGCATCGTACACACCCTGGCTCTTTTCCAACAGAACAATACCTCCCACAAAAAATGCTCCCAAAAAAGATGGATCGCTGAACACCACAACAATTGTCACAACATCCAAGTAATCGGCAGGAACATATTTCAGCATCCCAACATAAATAATGGTCATGAATAGATAGGCATAATAGAATCCATGCTGAAATTGAAATCGCATATCTGAAACAGTGAGTAGGAGGATCCGTTTCATCTAAATAAGACTCCTTCCTGTCACTTCAATAAAGATTTCTTCCAGTGACTTCACTTTTGTCGAAATGCTGGCAATGCTATTGGTGTTTACCATGGCCATAAATTCTTTGTTTTCTCCCGCATTTTCCAAAGGGAAGTTCTGTATCGTCCCTTCCTTTGACTCAACAATGATTCTCTTCTCCCCTCCACTCTCTTTCAAACGCTTGGGAGAATCAATGAGCGCAATTTTCCCGTCTACAATAAAAGCGACACGGTCACAGAGTTCTTCTGCAAGCTGCATATTGTGGGAGGTGAGGATGATGGTCTTTCCTTCCTTCTTCTTCTCGAGTATTATATCCTTCAGTTTTTTAGCATTGACGGGATCAAGGCCGGATGTCGGTTCATCCAGAAAGAGAATATCAGGATCATTCAAAAGTGCACGACAAAAGTTCAATCGCATTTTCATCCCTTTTGAATAGCTGTGAAACCGATGCTTGGCATCGCTCTCAAGGCCAACCAGCTTAAGCAGTTCCATCACAGGAATGGTTGGCACGGTATAAAGTCCTTTGAACAGCTCTAAATTTTCATATCCAGATAGTTTGTGATAAAAATTCGGAAATTCAAAAGCAACCCCAATTCTTTCATAGAAATCCCTGTTTCGTTCCTTCACTTCCGTTCCCATTACTCGGACAGATCCTTCATAATCACCGAGAAGACCAATCAAAATCTTCTGCGTCGTACTTTTCCCTGCCCCTGAAGGACCGAGAAAACCGAAGATTTCCCCTTCTTGAACCTCGAAGGTGATGTCCTTTATGGTGTTTACTTCCTTGCCTTTGAAACGATAAGATAAATTCTTCACCTTGATCATACGTCTTCCCCCTATTTGAACAGGCGATCTGCCAAGCTTTCCGCCATAAGCTCCATTGTCTCCCAGTAGACCTCTTCCCCTATCTCTTTTTGATGCAGTGCCAGAAAAATGAAGGAACGGAACGCACCACTCACCACTTCCGGACGTACTGATTCCATACTTCCTTCTGACTGCCAGAGTTTTACGAGTGGAGTCAAATCCTCCGTATCTTTGTTTATATGCTTCTCCATACGCTCCGGAGGCAGTTTCCTCACCAATCGCTCCATCTCGTTCTGTTGGAATAGTTGTTGGATAAATGGATTTTTTTCAATTGTTTTGATCGAATATAATAAAAGCTGTTTGAAAGCCCCAGCTGTCATGGGACTTTTTATATGCTCAAGAATGGTCGCTTTCAGTTTCTCCTCCTCTTGTTCCAAAATGGTGAAGTATAGTTCTTCTTTGGATGAGTGAAAAAGATAGAATGTTCCCTGGGCAATTCCCACCGCTTTTGTCAGCTGTGAGATGGATGTCTTTTGCAGCCCAAATCTCTCAAAAAGCTCCTTTCCATTTGTCAGCAGCTTTTCATGAATGATTTCCTTCTCTTCATTGGTAAATCCCTTGGACAATTTTCTCCGCCTCCGTGAACCTATGAATATTTTTATTTTTTATTCATAAATATTATAACTTTTTCATGTACAAAAAACAATTAATTTGCAAGCTGATTGCATGTTACATGGTGAGTAAAATCAGAAAAATATCAAACAATAACAGCATATCTACCAATTCCAAAAAAAGGAGAAGATCTTTTGAAAAAACTAATTTTGAATCTAACTCTCTTGCTTATGGTCATTCCTACGATTTTTAACCTTACGAACGTCGAAGCGAATGGAGTCATCAGCCAAAATCAGAAACTAAGCGAATCAGCCGTTCAATTGAAGGGGGACTTAAGAAAACTCTGGATCGATCATACAATATGGACTAGGAATTATATTGTTAGCGCATTGGCGGATTTGGAAGATAAGGATAAAGTATTGGTAAGACTGCTGAAGAACCAGGAAGACATAGGAAATGCCATAAAACCATTTTATGGGCATGATGCTGGAGACAAACTGACTGCATTGTTAAAGGATCATATTCTCATTGCTGGAAAAATAGTGGACGCAGCAAAAAAAGGAGATCAAGCTTCTGCAAATAAACACAATAAAGAATGGTACCAAAACGCAGATGATATCGCGAAGTTTCTAAGCAATGCTAATCCGAATTGGAAGGAACAGGATTTGAAGGATTTGCTGTATATGCATTTGGCACTGGTTACAGACGATGTTGTAGCAAGAATAAAAAAGGATTGGGATGCGGATATTATAGCTTTTGATAAAGGCGAAGACCATATCATCATATTGGCAGACGCCCTTTCAGAGGGTATTATGAAGCAATTTCCTGATAAGTTTTAAATAAAAGTAAGCAGTACCTATCCCCAAAATAGGCACTGCTTTTTTCAATTAAAGCATTTTCTCCAAAAACACCTTCGCACGCTCGGACTTCGGTGCGGTAAAGAATTCCTGCGGCGGTGAGTCCTCCACGAGCACACCATTATCCAAAAATAATACGCGATCGGCCACTTCGCGGGCAAAGCCCATTTCATGAGTTACAATCGCCATGGTCATACCCGAATGAGCGAGTGACTTCATAACCTCCAGCACTTCTTTAACCATTTCCGGATCAAGTGCGGAAGTTGGCTCGTCAAATAGCATCACTTCAGGGTCCATTGCAAGGGCACGGGCAATCGCAACACGCTGCTTCTGTCCGCCGGAAAGTCGACTTGGGTATTCCTTCGCCTTTTCCAACAGTCCCACTTTTTCAAGCAGGTCCATCGCCTTCGCTTCTGCATCCTTCTTACTGACACCTTTCACGGAAACCGGAGCGTAAGTCAGATTTTCCAACACGGATTTATGTGGAAAAAGATGAAAGTGCTGAAAGACCATTCCAAGATTTTGACGCACCTTCATGATGTTTGTTTTTTTCCTTGTCACATCCTCACCTTTAACGAAAATATGACCGGATGTCGGTTCTTCCAGAAGGTTTAGACAGCGGAGAAATGTTGATTTTCCAGAACCGGATGGGCCGATAATCGCTACTACTTCCCCTTCTTTTATCTGAGTTGATATGTCTTTTAATACTTCCAGCTTGCCAAAGGATTTATGCAAATTATCGACTTTAATCACTGCGTCTCATTCTCCTTTCTATCACTTTACCAAGAAGCGTCAGAATCATAACAAGTACGTAATAGATCAGACCTGCAAAAATGAATGCCTCCAAGAAAGCATATGTGTTGGATCCAACCATGTAGGATCGTCTCATTACATCACTTACCCCGATTACCGTAACAATGGCGGATTCTTTCGTAAGTGTAATGTATTCATTCATTAGTGCGGGCAAAATGTTTTTCAATGCCTGTGGTAAAATAATATCCTTCATCATCTGACCGTAAGGAACGCCAAGAGCCATCGCTGCTTCACGCTGCCCTTTGTCAACAGCTAGGATACCGGCACGGATTACCTCTGAGATGTAAGCCCCTGAGTTCAGTCCGAATGCCAACACTGCTGCTGTTACCGGTTCAAGATTGATGCCAATTGCTTGTGGAAGTCCATAATAGATAATCATCAATTGCAGTACAAGTGGGGTCCCACGGAAGATGGATGTATAAATATCCGCCAGAATTGTTAGTAGTTTAATTCTACCAATTTTACATAATGCCAAAAGTGTTCCAATAACAAACCCTATAACACCGGCCAAAGCTACCACTTGTAAAGTAACTTTCAGTCCTTCGAGTATATATCCAATGGAACCACTTATTGAGCTGAAGTCTAAGAAATCGAAATTCAAGTGCTACCATTCCTCTCTGCTGTATATGCCCTGATAACAAAATCAAAAGGGTAGCATGTACCCTTTTGATTTATAAGTCTATTATTCTTGGTCTCCGCCGAACCATTTCATGATAAGCTTATCCAATTCGCCGTTTTCTTTCATTTCCCCCAGAACACGGTTGAATTCTTCTGTAAGTTCACTGTCTTTCGGCAAAGCAATGGCAGAACCTTTTTCATCTGTATCGAGATTAAATCCAGTAAGATCGGAATCCTTTTCCATGAAGCCTTTCATGACTGTGTCTTCAATGATTGCTGCGTCAATACGCCCAGTTTTTAATTCTTGAATTAATTGAGGAATGCGATCACGGTCTTCAATCTTCTTTAGTTTGATTGTCTTATTGATTTCCTCTGCTTGTTCCAATTGAATGGAACCTAGCTGGGCACCGACCGTTTTTCCCTCTAAATCTTCCACTTTCTCAATCTTGCTGTCTTTTAAAGAAACAACCATATGGTGAGCTGTATAATATACATCTGTAAAATCTACTTGCTCTAAGCGTTCTTCCGTCGGCGTCATACCTGCAAGAATCAAATCGATGTTCCCTGCATCCATTGCCGTGATCAAGCTACCGAAGTCGATATCCTGAACTTTAAGTTCATAACCCAATTCTTCTGTAATCGCTTTTGCTAGATCGATGTCGAAGCCAATTATTTCTTCGCCCTTTTCTGTATCTATGTACTCGAAAGGAGGATAGTCAGCCGAAGTCCCCATAACCAGGACTTTCTTATCACCATTTTCTTCTTTACCACTGCCGGCTGTTTCGCCGCCATTGTTGGATGTACCGCATGCTGACAGCAATCCTACTACTAAAATACTCATCAATGAAACTAAAAACCATTTTTTCACAATAATTTCCCCCTATACTATTTTCAGAAAAGTAAAAATTAATACAATTATGAAACAAACTTGAGTTTATTTCAAGTATTATTTGTCTGTATGTTTATTCGAATAAATGTATTTTAACACATGTAAATATTTATGCAATATAGTTAATAAAGATAAATAAAGTTTTTATATTTTTACTATTCTGAAATATATAAAATAAGTTATAGCTGAAGTAACATTTGGTCATGTCATAATAATAAAGACCTAGAAAAGGAGGTGACAAGTCACGCGTACTGATGCGAATAAATTGGACTTGATCTTGAACAATATGATGGAATTCAAGAAGTCCCAAGAAGAAATGAAAAAAGAACTAATAGACTTGAATGAAAAGACATCCACTCTTTCCGAAAATCAACGACAGATGAATAAAGAACTCTGCGGATTGAACAAGAAAACATTCCTCCTATCAGTTGGACAGCACCAAATAAAAGAAGAGCTCCATTCCTTAACAAACACAACCTTTACATTATGGGAGGAATTCTACTTATTCAGACACGGCGCCATTGAATGGTTCAATGAAATCAGCTCCACTCTGAGAATTGAAGAGGATCAAACAAAGGATATTGAAGCAATCCTCGAGGAAATATCAGTCAAACTGGACGAGAAGGGGTCAAAGTGATTTTGGCTCAAGATAATTCCGTAAAGAGTGCCCTGTATAAACTTCTCTAGATTGACACATTCCTATTAAATCAAAAAAAGTGCAAGGAGCACTTTTTTCAGTGGTCCTTGCACCAACATCATTATCTATGCACTCCATTCGAATTCAATCCGCTCTTTCAGCTTCCTTCTTGCACGATGAATTTTAGACTTCACAGTGGATGGATGCATCTTCAAAGCCTCAGCAATCTCACGCTCCTTTAACCCTTTATCCATTTTAAGCGCTAACATCTTTTGGTCATCCCCTGAGAAATCTTCCAGCGCTTCTTTTATGATTTCTTTTAAAAAGCATACACCTACTTCTTCTTCTACGTTCTGCCTTGCCTCTTTTCCGAGACAGTCGAGCATACATAATTCCATCGGGTACCCTTTTGTCTTTTTCTCACGCCTGATAAAATCAATGGCCGTTCTTGATGCGATCACACATAGCCAAGCACCGACTTTTTGTATGTCCTCCAGATCATCCAGCTTCTTGAATGCCTTGATGAAGGTTTCTTGCACATTATCTTCTGCAAGTTGCCGATCCCGGATAATGGCTAGGCTCACGCGGAATAACCTGTCGTAATAGGTGGTGTAAATAGCTGCATATTCCATTTATTCCACCACTCTCAAGCAGATGTTCACTTTAAAAAGGTCTCCGTCTGTCTCTATATTCAGGTTGCCCTCGTGAAGATCGATGATGGATTTTGCGATGGCAAGGCCCAAACCGGATCCTTCTGTATGTCGGGAGGTATCTCCTCTTTTAAAGCGTTCGTACAGCTCTTCACTCTGATCGTTAAGTTCATACTTGGATATGTTCTTAAAGGTGATATTCACTTTATCCCCAGATTTCTGCATTTGGATATACACCCGTGACTGGTCTAATGAATACTTGATGATATTTCCGATGAGATTATCAAACACTCTCCATATTTTCTGACCGTCGACCATTGCCAAAATTGGGTTTTCTGGGAGGGTAACTCTAAAATGCAAGTTTGATTTCACCATCGAACTATTCATTTCTGCAAGTGCCTGCTGAAGAAGCTGGTTGATATCAACTTTCTCTTTCACTAATTCCATGTTTCCGCTCGCCATTTTCGAAACTTCAAAGAGGTCATCAATCAACCCTTTGAGGCGTTGTGACTTCCGGTCAATAATCTCCAAATATGCCGTTCGATCTTCTATAGACAAATCTTCTCTTTTCAACAATTCTGTATAAGTAATGATGGAAGTCAGCGGCGTTCTCAAATCATGGCTGACATTCGTGATCAGTTCCGTCTTCAATCGCTCGCTTTTTGCCTGTTCATTTAATGAGACTTTTACCCCTTGATTAAGGACATTCAAATTAGCCGCCATCTTTGCCAGCTCCGACTTACCGTTTATCTCCAAATCCTCCCCTAATCTCCCTGCTGCCATCTCTTCCGTTTTCATGCTTATTCGGTTGAAATAGCCTATGCTCTTGATAAAATACTTTAGGGCAGGGATACCTAACAAGAATAAAAACAACAAGTATAAGAAGAAGAATATTGGGTGTATCAATACCATTAAGATCGCAGCTCCAGAAACAAACACGATTCCTAAAAGAACAATTGCCTGTATTCCGGTCGACCTGTTTAAAAAGGCTTCTTTCAATCCATTTTTTATACTTAGATAAATTTCTTTTATTACCCTTATTACTCTTACCACTACACTGTTAGTCCATTCTTTTCCGATGGATTCTCCATTTTGATGACTTGTGGCAATGTATCTGATTTGCTGATATAGGATTAAGCAGAGGATGGCTCCTGAAACGATACTGAAAACAAGCTCCACACTATCAATATTATTTCGGTGATACAGTCCAAGATTTAAGCTGTCATTTACCCAGAATAAAGTGAGTAGTGTGAAAAAGCCAGTAAAGAGAGTTGCGGCAATACGGATATCTATTGGTATTTTGTTATAGATTCCATGCAGCTTGCCCATTTTTTTCGGTAATCTGGCAACCTTTATCATAATAAGCAACCAAATGAGTAATACCGTAACAGTACTTACTCCCAATATCCAAAACAACTTTCTGTTCTCTTCGTAGTTGGTCTTCGCTGTCATGATCTCACTCTCTGGTGAAAGCGTTTTCGGGACACCTATTTCTCCTACATACCCGTTCATTGCCTGGGCTATTGCCTGGTACAACCAATCTTCATAGGGCCAAATTCCCGAAGAGATAAACGTTTCACCATCAATGTTAAAGCTGTCATGATAATTCATCTTGTCGTTGGAAAATGCACTTTCTACACTCTCTTTTTTCAATCCCGTATTCGTATAAAATTCTTCCCCATTTGAAAAATGATAGAGAAACTCATCCTGAAATCTGGAAGGATTCGCCTTAAAATCAGCGAGATTCGCAAAATATTCTTCCACTATTTTTTCTTTTTCAGCAAGGATCTTTTTTTCTACATATTCATCACTATCAAAGTTCTTCCGGATATCATCAAGCTTTGCATCTCTCTCTGCTCTAAGTTCATCCGCGTTTTCGTCGGATTTTCCATCCTCGGCAAGCTGGATTCTGTCCTCATACTGATAGCGGATATTTGCAAGCTGTTCATCCAAGAAACCATAACGATGACGATGTTCTTCAATTTCTTCCTGTGTGACTGTTATATTCTTCTTCACAGCTTCTTCCGGTAATGTGCCCACTTCCTCCATCGCCAGGTAATTCACAAACTCCCTTAATTCATATTGAAATTCTTCCGTATTAAAATAGTTTTCATCATCATACTTATATGAATTAGATAGAAAGTACAAACTTCCACTAAGAGTACCGGTAAACACCAACGCCATCAAAAAGGCAAATACCCTATTTCTCCATTTTGTAGCCAATCCCCCATACCACCTTTAAATATCTTGGATTTTTCGGATCTATCTCTATTTTTTCTCTGATTTTACGTATATGTACCGCCACCGTATTTTCCGCATTGTAACCTGGCTCCTTCCACACCCGCTCATAAATGTCGTTGATGGAATAAACACGCCCGGCATTGCTCATCAGAAGCTCCACTATCTTGTATTCGATCGGTGTCAGCTTCACTGGCTCTCCCTGAACAGCGACTTCTTTCGCTTCTTTATCAAGTGTAAGTCCATTAAGATCGATAACCTTCATGATTCCTTCAAAAGTACCAAGACTCACATATCTTCTCAGCTGTGACTTGACCCTCGCCACCAGCTCCATCGGGTTGAAAGGTTTCGTCACATAGTCGTCCGCTCCAACCTGCAGGCCCAATATTTTATCCGTGTCCTCACTTTTTGCACTCAGAATGATGATCGGAATGTTCTTCTTCTCCCGTATTCTGTATGTCGCAGAAATGCCATCAAGTCTTGGCATCATTACATCAAGCAAAATGAGGTGCACCTGGTTTTCATGCAGCATCTCGAGCGCTTCCACTCCATCCTTCGCCTTCAGAACTCGTACTCCTTCGTTTTTCAGGTAGATCTCTATCGCATCCCGAATCTCTTTTTCATCATCCACAACCAAAACCGTATACTTCTCCATCTCTCACCCTTCTCCCACTTGCCTTCTTTCCATAAACCTATAATACTTTGAAAATCTTAACAACAAACAATCTATTTTCTTAAGAATTTCTTAAGGTTGGCAGTTTTTTCTTTATTATACCGTTTTAATGGACAGCCTAGGCAGCCCCATAAAAAAAGACACTCAGATAATCTAAGTGTCCATGAGTTGGTTATTTCACTTCCTCGTAATAAACCCCTCCTTGTGCCTTGATTTCCAAATCTTGCGGAACTTTCAAATATAGAATGGGACCTGAATGGGTGCTGCCAAACCCATCGTCTTCCAGCCAACTTTCATTGGTGAACTGGGAGTAGACAAACTCCTTTTTAATCATTTTCAGCTCGATTTCCAGCATTGGCGGTGGCATGATTGTTAATGTGCCATTTTGAAGTTTAACAGTGGGACTAGGAACCTCTTTGGAAAGATCAAAATCATTCACGGTCAAATAGCTTGCATATATGGTGGTTTCCACTCGGTTTTTCAACCTGCTATCCCGCTCTACAATGATGGAGATGTAGTAGTCGGGAGATGAAAGTGCAAGCTGCAGCTCCTTTTCTTCTATAGAATAGCTCGATCTGCTTCTTACATGCTTCTGATTCACTTCTCTTTTTTCCAGGAGATCTTCGAATAACGTTTCCAAGCTTTCATCGGCAACGGGTATACTGTCAACGGTCTGATATTTCTTATTGGGCAGGAGGTAGAAAAGAGCAGTCCCAAGTAATAATAATGCAACATACCCAGCCAAAAGCCTCATGCTTCTGGTTGAAGATTTTGTAAAGTAAGGTTTTTTAACAAATTGGACTATAAGGAAAACGGTGCCCAATAATAGCAAGGGTAGCAGAATGTTCATGACCTCACCTCCGATCTACCATAGATAATCGCTGACATATACAATAATACGGCTGCTGTAATAATTACTTTAATAAAAAACAGGAAAAAAGAGGCTTCAGTAAAGAAAAAACCTAGGACGGAAGGGACTATATCGACTCTCCCTATTAATCCACCGAAAAGTAAAAGTCCAACAAATACGACTGGAAGCACAATTTTCACTAATGGATGCAACTGTACCAGTGTTCCTACAAGGTAGCCAAGTGCAGCAAAAAGGAGCATGTATAGAAAAGTCGCTAAAAAGCCTTTTATTATGACACTTGGTGAGGTTTGCAAAGTGGAGAAATACATCACTTCTGTACTTGGCAGGAAATAGAGCATCACTTTTAATAAAAAAGTAGATAATAGTGAAGTGATCGCCCCAAGTAAACTGATAGTCCCCAGAAAAGCGAAATTGGAGAGATCACCGCTTAGTCGATTCGTGACGAAGGAGAAGTCATCGTTCCGATATGCCTTCGTCGTGACGAGGATGGATGAGATGAAGGCCCAGAGCATCGTCAGCGCCACTACGATATCCACTGAATAGTATTTTATATCGATACTGAATGACTCACTCGATGTACCGTAGGAATTCATCGCACTAAACGCAAATAGTAATGCGATTGCCTGCAGGACCATCAGAGAGGTGTATACACCGGAGTAAGCCTTCAATTTATAGAGATATTGCTTTTTGACCACTTCCCCGAGCGTTACCTTATTTAAAGACATCATCGATTCCCCCTTTTGCCTTATCTGTCAAATACACACAGGCATCGCTTGCGGAAACCGGTGTGACGGATAGCCCATAACGTGCAGCCTCTGATATGCCATAATCCTTCTTTACCACGACATATTTGCTGTCTGGACTTATATTTTTTGTATAGAGCACATCTCTATTATGCAGCCATTCGTCCAAGACACTTGCTTTTCCGGAAACACCCACTGCGTATTCCTTCATTTCTTCCATCGAAATGTGCAGAAGGACTTTCCCTTGATCGATTAGCAGGACATCTTCCAGCAGATCCTCTATTTCATCAAGATGATGACTCGATACAATGATGGCTCTAGGAAAGGACAAGTAGTCTTTTAGCAACGCACGATAAAAGTCTTTCCGGACTGCTGCATCCATCCCCGTTGTTGGTTCATCGAATATGGTCAATGGACATCTCGAAGCAAGCCCGATTATCATGTTAAACGTATTTTTCTTTCCTTTTGAAAGCGTGTCATGCGATTGCTTCGGATGGAAGGAAAAATACTCGAACAGTCGTCTTGCTAGCTCCGCATTCCAATTGGCATAAAACCTTCCCGTTTCCTCCAGGATCTCCCCAAGGTTTAATGCAGTAGGAAAGCTCATGAAATCATCCACAAATATGGTATTGGCTGAAACAGTCAGACTATTGAAAGGACGTTCATCCCAGACCTGTATTTCACCGGATGTTTCTTTATAAAATCCGGCAATCAATTTTAGAAGTGTTGTTTTCCCAACACCGTTTCTCCCTATCAATCCCGTGATCTTGTTTTCTTCCAAGCTGAAGGTAAGGCCTTCAAGCACTTTGGTATGGCCATATTCCTTTGTAAGACCTCTGCATTCTACTATCTTCATGGCCGATCCCCCTTCCCTAATTTTCGAATCATTGTGACCAGTTCCTCTTCATCCACATGAAGACGCGCAGCTTCCTCCACCAATTCCATGACTAACCTCTTTAACGTATGGTCCTTTCTTTTACGTAAAATAATCTCTTTCGCTCCCTGATTGACAAACATCCCAAGACCCCTTTTCTTGTATAAGACATTTTCATCCACCAAAATATTTAAACCTTTTGCAGCTGTTGCGGGATTGATGTTGAATATCTCCGCCAGCTGATATTGCGAGTGAACCTTTTGATCCGTTTCAAAGCTTCCATTCAATATTTCTGCTTCCAGCCATTCTGCAATCTGTACATAAATAGGTTTTGATCCATCCGCGTTTAAAATCAACTTCGCACCTCCTCTAACATAGTGCATTACTGTTGTAATGTAGTATATAATAATTACCATAATAAAACAACTGATTTTAGCCTATTTTTGTAAATTTTCTGAAACAGACAAAATCAGACAGGCTAATTTTGTTATAATGACGAAGTTCTCCATAAGAAAATTGACAACTTTTTCTTTCTCCTATACGTTTACTTTAGGGCTAAACAATGCCTGCTTCTTCAAATAATATTTCAGTGCGGAGTGTGAAAAATGGATACACCCCAAGAAATTATCCAAGTGCAAAATCTAGTGAAAAAATACGGTGATTTTACCGCGGTGAACGGAATTGAATTTTCTGTTCAGAAAGGGGAAGTGTTTGGCCTTTTAGGCCCTAACGGTGCAGGCAAATCGACGACATTGGAAATGCTCGTCGGACTCCGCAAGCCGGATGCGGGAACTGCCATCGTAGGCGGGTTCAATATTCAGTCGGAATTAAAGAAGGTAAAAGAGGTTATTGGTGTCCAACTCCAGTCGACCACATTATTCGAGCTTCTGACCGTAACAGAAATACTAAAGATGTATGCCAGCTTTTATCCAAAAAATGTAGATATTCCTGAGCTTATCGAGGATATGCAGTTAACGGACAAAGCGAAGAGCCGGATCAAGGGCTTATCAGGCGGGCAGAAACAGCGTTTGGCCATTGCACTCGCCCTCGTTCATGATCCTTGGATCCTGTTTCTTGATGAGCCTACAACCGGCTTGGATCCACAAGCCAGAAGAACCCTTTGGGATATTGTGCTCCGTTTAAAGGAACGTGGAAAAACTGTTGTACTTACCACACATTATATGGATGAAGCGCATGTGCTCTGTGACCGTATCGCCATCATGGACCAGGGACGGCTCATTGCTTTGGATACTCCCTCCCTGCTTGTCAAACGGCTGCAGTCCGACAGCGCGGTTGAATTTCGCTTCCCAGACGTCGTGGAACAAGTATCCTTCGAACAGTTGAATGGAGTAAAACAAGTTGGAAAACAAAATGATACATATGTACTTTATACGGATGACATTCAAACAACCTTAACAGCCTTGATACACTTTGCTGCTGAGAAAGAGCTTGAATTGATGGACCTTCAAACCAGGACCGCAACCCTGGAGGATGTCTTTATTCACATGACAGGAAGGAGATTGCGAGAAGGATGAGAGCTTACTGGCATTTAACACTCGGGCAATTACGGATTTTCCTTCGCAATCGCCAAGTACTATTTTGGACACTTGCTTTTCCCATCTTTCTCATGGTGATGCTTGGCTCGTTCCTGGGGAATGGGAGAGAGATAAGTGTATCGCTTGCGGTGGTTGATGAAGACCAGTCAAATGAGTCCAAGGAGCTTATTGATATTTTCAAGGATTACAAGGCACTTAATATGACCATGATAAGTGACCGGGATGAAGCATTTGAAGTGTTAAAAGAGGGAGAATTGAACCTCGTGGTCGTTATTCCGGATGGATATGGGGAATTCCTGGTGGAAGCACCTTCGGACACCGCGCCCTTTTCATTGCCTCTATTTTTCGATGAAACAAATATGGCCGTTTCCCAGATCGGTATCCAGCTTGTAAACAGTACAGTCGATTCGATCAGCAAGGAAATGGTGCAATATTCGCCGCTTCTAGAAACGAAGGCGGAAGGAATTGAAGCACTGGATTTACAATACATTGACTTCCTGGTCCCTGGTATAGTGGCCATGATGATCATGAGCAACAATATGAACGGAGTTGCAGGTCAAATCGCGTCATGGAGGGAACGGGGTATCCTCAGAAGAATGCAGGGAACCACATTGAAGGCATCCACTTTTATCGCGGCACAAATTACCGCGCGGCTTTTATTGAACGGCTTTCAGGCATTGATCGTCCTTGGAGTAGCACAGCTCATTTTTGGTGTTGAAGTGAGAGGCTCCTGGTTTACCCTGGTGACATTTGTTGTTCTGGGAACGCTTGCTTTTATGGCCATAGGTTTTATTATTGCAGGTATCGCCAAGACTCCAGAAAGTGCGGCACCAATTGCTGGTTTTCTATCTTTTCCGTTGCTGTTTTTGGGAGGCGTCTTTTTCCCGATCAGTGATATGCCTGAATTCCTGCAACCGATTGTGAACGTTATACCGATCTCCCATCTTAGCCATGCATTGAGAGAAACCATGAATGTCGGGGCATCATTTCTGTCATTAGGTACCGAAGCGCTCATCCTTAGCTGCTGGCTGGTTGGTGCTTTCATCGTAGCAAGCTATACCTTTAAATGGGAATAAAAAAAGCTATAAAAAGAGGAGAAACACATGAAAACTCAAAACTACGAAAACCATGTAAGAATGCATCCGATTTATCATTATTTCTTAACTTTACTGGTTCTTGCTTCGCTTATTACAGCCGTCGTGAATCTGGTGCTATCCCTTCAATCAGGTGAAAATGTATGGTCAGCCCTTGCAATTTTGCTAATGGCTGCAGCTTTCGTCCTGACATTTATCCTGCTGCGCATCTACCCTTTGCGTGCCCAGGACAGAGCAATTCGGGCAGAAGAAAGTTTACGTCATTTCATCTTAACCGGTAAACCATTGGATTCCCGCTTAACAATGGGTCAAATTGTGGCACTTCGCTTTGCTTCGGATAAAGAACTTCTTGAGCTGAGCATTGCTGCCGCAGAGGAAGAATTGTCACCAAAGGATATCAAAAAGAGGATCGTGGAGTGGCGATCGGATCATAATAGGATTTAAGTGAACCAGTTGAAAGAACAAGGCTCATCCCATTGTACCGGGATGAGCCTTTTATCTGTCCTTCTATTCATCTTTCATATCATCATATATCTTCTTCAATAGAACCTCATCTGGATCCTGACTGAGCTCCCACATCATGGCACCACCAAGACCCTTTTCTTTGATGAAAGCCGTTTTATGACCGATGGATTCCTGATCATCATAACTGACTACGGTCGTTCCATCAAAAAGCAACGGTACTTTGGAATCTTCTATCCATACACGGGAGAAACCATTCTGATTCACATAATCAGAGGCAATCTTAGCGTAACTGAGGGACGTTCCCCCGCCGCTAAAGGACTTATATAAACCGTTATTACTAGTATCGTCGACCTGCTTGAAAACTCTTCCGTAAAAAGGAAGACCCATGACAAGCTTTTCTGGCGGAACTCCACCATTGATATAGGTCTGCACCCCGTCCCCGACACTCCATTCGCCATGAAACCCACTCGCTGGATCTTGGTGAAGCGGTGCATTCAATCCAGATAAAGGATCCCATTCTCCATGGATATCATAGGTCATCAGCTGAATATAGTCGAGATAAGGATGAATTTCCGTGAGCTCGAGGTTGGCCGCATGAGCTTTACTAGCACCTGCCGCAATGGTTAGCAGGTATTCCTTATCATCCTTCTCAGACTGCTCGTCCAATGTTTCACGGATCTTTTTTAACAATAGCGTATAGTTCCTTTTATCTTCGGGACGGTTCGTGTTATCCGCTTCCCCACCGCTTACAGGGTACTCCCAATCAAGGTCTACGCCATCAAAGCCATAGTCCAACAGGAATTGGCGTACACTCTCTGCAAATCTCGCTCGCGAATCCTCTGTGAGGGCTGCATCCGAGAAATTCTCCGACCATGTCCAGCCTCCGATAGAAATCAGCGTTTTGATGTGAGGGTGCTGTTCCTTCAGTTTGTTCAGTTGATGGAAGTTTTTAACATCAGTCGAGGAATCTCCTACCGCTATCTTGCCATCCTTTGTAATGTTGGCAAAGGCATAGTTGATATGCGTAAGCTTGCTCGCATCGATATCCGCCACCTCGTATCCGGAATAGGCAGCCCATCCCGCGTAATAGCCTACGAGTTTGGCAGATACCGGTTCCGGATTCTTGACCATCACATTTTTGATCACTTCCGTCTTCTGATTCGAATCATCATAGGCGATAACCTTCAGGATCTGTTCCCCATCAGGCACCCAACTTTCTGTAGCCCAGTTAATCGTGTAAGGCTCTGAAGTCACAGTGCCAATCAGGTATTCGCCGTTGTTGCTGTAAAATTCCACCTTGCTGATATCTTGATCATCCGTTGCATTCACGGATAGTTTGACATCTCCACCAACCGAATTCTCTTCTGTTGAATCGGACTCGGCTGTAATCTCACTTATTTGTGGCGGCTGATCTATTGTTTCTTTTTCTGTGGCAGTTACTCTGCTTGTATTCGGAGAGTCATTCTCCGGATTATCTGTCGTTAATACGATAACGACACTGACTATTAATATAGTAATCAGTAAAATACCGATCCATTTCATGCTGTTATGTTTTTTCCTTCTACGCTGCATTATGATTCTATATCCTCCTGTTTCCCATACTTATCTTTCATTGTAATATGGGGATACATCGGGAAGTAGCGGTAAATATTAGCACAGTTATTTTACGGTTTATGAACAGGTATCAATATTTCAAAATGGGGATCATTCAGGTCACGATTCACCGGATACCATTCATGCTTAATAGGCAGGTCGTCATAATAATCTACATCTGATTCTTTGAAAGGGATATAATCATTCTGCTTAAACCACTGATAGATTTTGGTGTAGGTATGGCCAATATCCTGACCTTTTTCATGAGACACCTTCAGATAGGTCATTTCTGGCACACGAATGTCGACCATTCCATCAGGTACTTCCTGTTGCTCCTGCACGCGAAAGACGGAATAGTGTACAAATCCATCTGGACGGAGATGGTAGGATAGTCCAAACTGAACTTCCGGCTCCACTGCATAGGCCAATTCACCAACCCGGTTACTCATTTCAACAATAACATCTTTTAAGCTACTAACCTCGGTGTATGGGCCTTCCCACTTTACCCCGATTGCCTTATAGGCAGGGAGTGTTACCAGTTCGTATTGAAGTTTTTCCATATAGAATCTTCCTTTCTATTAAAAATCTCAGCTTGGAAAGTAATAAATCAGTCCAAATCGATCAATAACAAGAGACAGTCCTATTACGATAGATAAAACAAGTAAATATTGCTTCTTTTTTGAAGGTAATATAATGAATAGGATTAGCGCCGCCAGCAAGTCGATACCTTCAGTGAAAGAATATGTATAGATAAAACTATACCCTTCTACTACCAGCAGACTGATAGGCAATGCAGCAAAGGCCGCTGCCTTCCACCCCAGGCCTATTGAATACCATACAAAGTACCCTCCAATTGGAGAAAGCATGGCGATTACACCCCATGCCAAAAAATAACTTCTGGGAAAAAATCCGAACAATACCATGGAGTAAATATAATAAACTATTAACATAGTCGACAAAAATGAAAATGCATGCAAAGCGGCCGCTTCAGGTGAACGGCTCGATACAGCAATCAACGTAGTGATGAAAATCCAAAATCCAAGTCCAGTACTAATCAGCCCTATTTCCGATCCGTCAGTGTATTTTGCAATTAAACCTAAGACTGCACCAGACAATAGAATAAGCAATAATCTTAATACTTTTTGATGTGTACGAAGAATAATAATCGGCTTTTCTCTAATTTCATTCAATAGAATCATCATTTCGCCTGACACCATCTCTATATTATTTCTTACTAAAAAAAGCAGAGATTAAAGTTTACTAGGACTCTCATAAAATGAATCGCTCCATCAAACCAAATGGGAGCAGACGTATGTATAAAATAATGACCACTACAGTTCCACTCAGTATGAGAATGGATTGTTTAGGCTCAGAGGAATACTTCCAATGAAAATAGGCATTTCCCAAATCGAGAATGATTAGAAATATGAGCAATCCCAACGTATAATTGGTAAAAGTGTATCCATGTTCAAATGAATACATGTTAAAAGCAATGATGAAAATTAATCCTGCAAATCTGAGAGACAGATCTACTTTTTTATGTGTTTCATTGACAAAGTTATAGGAAAAACAACTCCTTTTCTTTTCGATCTTGAACAACTTCCTGACGGCAATTTGCACAGCAATAACCACTAAAAACACGACAATTAGTAACAAGAGCAGCTTCATAAAAAACATCTGCACTCCTCTTCTCTTTTGAAATTTCTGTGTTCAGAATGATTATCCGATGTACTTTTCCTTTATGATATTAACATGGTGAATCCCATGACCGGCAATGATATATGCAATTGCCCGGGCTGTTATTGGAAGTTCATTTGCTGTACCACTTCTAAGCCATGCATGCTCCGGTATTCCACCTAATAGACTTAAGGTTGATTTTCTGACAGTTTGAAGTTCTACCACTAATTCAGAAAGCGGTCTTTCAGAAAAATCCCCTTCAACTGCATAAAGCTCCTCGCTGAATCCAGCAAGAGCCGTCTTGTCTCCCCTGGAAATCCGAAGCAGTCTATAGCTCATTATCCGTTCCGTATCCATGACATGGCCAACTACTTCCTTTACCGTCCACTTTCCACTTGCATATGCTATGTTTCCCTGCTCTTCCGTCAGACCAGACAAAAGGTTTACTGTATCTGTGAACTGATGCTCAAGAATCTCCAACAGATTTCCTTCGGGTACCAAGTTTAGATAGCTTTCGTAATATGAGGGGTATTCATTTTCCTCAGGACGTTTCAGCATTTTCTTCACTCCATTCTCTTATTCTTTTTTGACTCTATTATCATCACCACTATAAATAGAATTCCAACAATAGTTAAAGTATTGAAAAGGAAAGAATCTACCCATGTATAGTCAAAGAAAAAGCGGTTAATTAGTTTCAAGCTCACTAATACAAAAATAATATTCATTAACACCTTTTCAATCCTGGATTGCTTGCTTGCATCTTCAAAAAATATGCCCATGGGTCACCTTCAATCAAATAATTTATATTTTGCTTCCACCAGTTTCTCATAGTCCAACTCTCCTGTTTGCTTGCCAACAATCAAACCATCTTCATCAATGAAAAAGGTTGCTGGTTTTATTTCCTCCGCTTTGAGAAACTGCTGGTAGATTGCAGTACCAATTAATAGTGTCAGTATGATAAATGCGATTGAGTTTCTCATTTATTCACTTTCTTTGAGACCTAGAACCGAATGAACCCTTTCCCTTTCAGCCTCTTTATCCATGTATTCAAACAATCCAATTCGATTGTCCCAAGGGTCTGTAAAAGTAGCCCACTTAACAGGCACTTCCTTTCTTGAATGTACCTCGAAATCCTCAATATGGAGTCTATGCATCAATCGAATTCGTTCTGCCTCCAAGTCAGTAACCCCAAAACGCAATGGTCCGCTTCCTTTGGATGGAATCCCCTCAGCGACCTGAAGCCAGCATCCCGGTAGCAGTTCCCATTCAGCGAAGCCATCATGTGGTGTAAAATCCGGTGGCTTATTTAAAAAGGTTTCGTACCATTCTTGTCCAACCTTCATATCCGTTACACGAACCTGGTATGTCATTTCAAAAATCAACTTAAACACCATCCTTCAATTCATATTGGAGAATTCCACAATCTCAATCTGATTTCCAGATGGATCTTCCAGTACAAAGAAACGTCCAGGTGGACATGGCTGCGGTTCATCAAACAGGATGGCAGCTCCTTTTTCTTTTAAACTGGCAAAATCCTTCTCGATATCATGTGATAGAATGCCAAGAAGCACCGATGAATGTGCTTCTTTTCTATTCGAGTCCTCTTTTTCAAGGACAATCGGGACACCTTCATGAACCAAGCTGACAATGTTTTCTCCATAGTGTTTGGAAACCTTGAAGTCCAACACTTCTGTATAAAATCTAACGGCGTCCTGCATATTCCCAACTTTTATTGTAATCACACAAACCTTGTTCAGCATAATCATTCCTCCTACAAGTTATTTAACAAATTCTCTAATTCTAGTAAGTTACCACCCAGCCACACCATCTCAGCAGCAAATCGGACTGGTGGCCCTTTGAACTCATCCATGCCCGCTTCGATCCACCAAGTGCTCTCCATATACCATAGTAGGTAAAGGGCTTTTTTTAGATATCCATTACCCGCTTCCCGCTCCTCTTTATATCCCTCCATAAATGCAGCGGCGGATGATACATTTAAACTATTATTACTTAAACAACCTGATATAACTGCTCTAGCAACATCGAGCTGTGGGTAGTCATATTTTAGCCGGTCGAAGTCCAGAATGGCAGAGACCTCGTTTGCCTGAAACAGAATATTTTCCATAAAAAGATCTCGATGTGCCCATCCTGTATCATGCAAAGTGAAGTCTTCCAGATCAATTGATTTCGTAAGCTCTATTTGTCTTTTAATAATAGGAATAATGGATTGTTTTCCTTTGCTTTGCGCATGTTTATTAACCGAATGCCAATAATTTATTCTGTCTTCTACAACTGGAGCGATGAACTCCGGTTTCTTTTTCTTAGGATTGCTCTCATCATTTAATACACAATGCATCCTTCCAGTTGCTTTTCCGAGATGGTACATTTGAAATTCTGTGGCTGTACCAGGTTGCACAATGCTTCCCTCACAGAACTCCATCACTATAAACCGTTCCCCATTAACTGACTTCAACATAAATTGCTCCTTTAACGGGAAAAGCTTTGGGCACGCGATACCATGGCGATGCAGTTTCTCCTGTTGGGTATAAGCAAAATGCAGCTCCTTTTCGCTATACTTTCGAAATCTTTCCTTGTTGAATTGTTTGATTAATAATTTCCCTTTATTTGTCTTAATCCGCCACTTCAGATTGAGCCAGCCGCGATAGATTGGAACTGCTTCCATCACTTCCACTCCGTAAACCCTCTGGCAGGTTTCGATTATATCTTCCAGTATCTCTTTATGAATTTCATCAACTTGAAATGCGCCCATTATGGCTTCCTGCATTTAATGATGAGAGTAGTAGGAACCATAGTAGCCTTGTCATAGGAATACCACCGGTTAGAATGCCTCTCCCTATCCTTTTCCGTCAGTCGGACATCCTCTTCAATTCGTTCGATATGGAAACCTTGATCAATTAACGTATTAATATATGTACTTACTTTGACCTGCTGCATCATGGCAGGGATTTTCCATGCCTCATGATCGTAGGAGCCCTCTTCATGGTAGGACTGGTCCATGATCAATGCTCTTTCTTTCAATCTGACTCTGCTATATAGTGGATGTTCCCAGCTGAAAATGAAACTACCGCCTGATTTTAGGTAACGGTACACATTTTCCACCGTTTTGGCTAAATCCGTTGTCCAACCGATCGCAAAAATGGAATACACGATATCAAAATACCCTTCAGGCAATCCGGGGTTCTCCTCCATCGGGGATTCAAAGAGCATTACTTTTGAATGACTGTCGTCCAAAAGCTTTCTCGCCGCATCAATCTGATTCTTGGATAAGTCCAATCCCCATAGCTCCTTTGCCTTTCGCTCGTCCATATATTTTAGCGAATGCCCGCTGCCACAGCCGAAGTCCAATATATTCAAACCTGCAACATCGCCGAATAGATTCAACTCATCTTCCAAAGGCGCCAACGGACCATACTCCGGGAGGGAATTCCTTCCATAGAAGTTCTCCGCAGCCTCCTCCCAGCTGTTTTTATTTATCGCAATAATATCTGTATACATTCTCCGAACCTCCAACATCTTTATAAGAACATATATTCTCTATTTGTGATGTATTCCCTGCAAAAATTTGTATTTTCCTCAAAAAAATATCAGAGCAAAATTACTCTGATATTTTATAATGCACTCTTCAACCCTTAACTAAAGCTGCTCTCAACGTGTTGTTCCCAGATTCCAGATAGCCTTTTAAACAGGTCAGCATATAAACCCATCCTTCTTTGTTATCCACTATGTTCCTTATCAGGTTGTCGTCATTGTCATTAAATCCTTCTTCGACAACTTCCACAATGGTCGCATTATCCAATGCATGAAGCGAAATCGTAACAAGATGTCCTTCCTCATTTGACCCCCACCGAAAAACAACTTTCTTGTTATCCTTGATTTCAATAATATTAATTTCACCTTGTGCATCGTATTCCTCATATCTTAATGTGACAGTTTTACCTTGTTCCCATCTTTCAGAACTTGAAGAAAACCAGTAGTTTCCAATCTCTGAAGGGTCAACGAAGGCTTCAAATACTACATTAACAGGTCTAAAAATCTTCATTTTTGTAACGTTTTTCATAAAAAATTTCTCCCTTTCCATTTTAAAATTACTGGAATCAGTTTATACCTACCACTATTCCAATTGGCCACAGTTGTTATTTATTCCTGCTTAGTTCGATGATTGCCGTCACATTTTTCCGACTTATCATAAGGTCTATCCCTCACAAGAGAATCATAGATTAAAGAAAGGTTCCACTTTTGAACCATCAGAAACCATAGGAAATAGGGGAGAAGCAAATGTTTGTTGTCTTTTTTTACGAAGAAAAAAATCAACTGTTAAATCAATTGCGCAAAAATGTTCCATCGATAGGCGACGATTTAGTCATTAAAGGGCGTAAAGCGAAAGTGTCCAATGTGACCCATGTGGATGAAAAAAATGTCCACGTTCATGTCACTTTGGAAAAAGTAAACAAGAAACAGCTTGTCCTTGATAATTCAAAAAAGAAGAAAAGATAGTCTCCTTTCTTCTATACAAAGAACGCATCTGTATGAATTTCATAAACGGATGCGTTTTTTATTTCCATTAATCCGCGCCATATTTCCTATTTTTCGAAGAAAGTATACATTGTAGCTTTATTAATGTTTTAATAATGATGGGATACAATACATACCAGGATGGTGATCGCATGACATATGAAATAGATAGCATTTTAATAACGGAAGATCAATTAAAGCAAAAAGTGAAACAGATTGGCGCGCAGATGCAGCAGGATTTCCAGGATGAACCCTTTGTCCTCATCATTGTGTTAAAAGGTGCTTATGTTTTTGCAGCAGACCTGATCCGTGAGCTAGAAGGATCGGTCACCGTTGATTTTGTGGCTGCATCAAGCTATGGAAACCAAACGGAAACTACAGGAAAAGTGCGACTCTTAAAGGATATTGATGTTAACATAACCGGTAAACATGTCGTCCTTGTCGAGGACATCATTGATTCCGGCTTGACGCTAAGCTTTTTAAAGGAGCATTTCCAACTCCACAAACCGAAGTCCATGAAAATTTGCACCTTGCTGGATAAGCCTGAGCGTCGAAAGGTAGAGCTAATAGCTGATTATGTAGGATTTGTCATTCCTGATACATTCATTGTCGGTTACGGTATCGACTATGCGGAAAAGTATCGAAACCTGCAATACATAGCAACTGTAAAAGAAGCATAAGGCCGACATTGTCTGCCTTATGCTTTTCTCTTTGAAATCCAAAGCTGTATTATTTTACATACTCTCTATGAACTCTTTTCTTTCGGATAATACACGATCCAATTCCCGATTTTTCTGACCGGCCTGCACTCTTAAATCGGAAAGGATGCGACCGATATCAGACTGCTGTATCTTCGTATTTTCCAATGATATCGTGATTTTGTCCTGTACTACAAAATCCATGATTAATCCATCAAAGAAATAATCGGAAAACTTCAACAGTCCAGATACCTCCAGTTCCATCGAAGCAGTCTGCTTCACATCCAATAATTCTTTCTGGAATCGCCTCATCATGGATTGTGCATCATGAACATGCCTTGTGGACTCGTCCATATGACTATGCTTTACTGCAGTGGACAAAAGGCCTCCGCCAAGCATATCGACCGTTCCCCAGCCTTTTGCCTTTTCCAGTGAATCGATGGCACGAGTAAGCGCGTCTTTCACTTGAATCCCGGCACTTATAGCCTCATTCAATTCTTTTAGAAGTGTTTTGATATCCGCTTCCTTGTCATATGAATCATATAAATAGGCCGAAATTTTGGAATTGCTATCCTTTAGATACCGCTCCTTTGTTTCAAACAGCTTTTCATAATCCTTTTCAACATTTTCCGATTGATTCAGCTTCTCTTCCAAGTCATGGATGCTATCCATCACTTCCTTTTTGGCAAGGCGCGCCTCTTCTAATCTCAACTGAACCACCGAAACTTCCTTCTTCTCTTCCTCTAGCCTTTCGTCCACATTCCCCGCAATGTCAGGAAGAACTTCGTCACACTGAATCCTTCCAGACGCGCTACATCCTTCTGCTCCAATTTCAATCTGTTTTCCAGATTCCGCACATTTTCCTCCAGTTCAGTAAGCTCGATTCTATAATGTTTAAGTTGATTGTCCCACTTCTCCTTTTTCCTTATCTCGGTTTTCAGTAGGATCAGACCCTCGTTTATGTCTTTTAGCATTTGCAATTCCCCCTATTTTTTTCGTTATCTCTATCTTTCGATCATGACATAAAAAACGACATCCCAAAATACACGAGCACACACAAAATGGATCCCACCATAACCGGTCCGACCCTTAATGTCATTTTCTCGTGTTTCGGCTGATAGCTGCCTGCCAGCGAGTCAAACACTGCAACCTGCGAATTTTTCGAGAAGACGTCCCCTGTTGAACCAAGAATGAATGCAAGAAGTACAAAAGAAACGGAACCGAAAAACATCGTGCTAAGCAGATTAAAGTCAAAGAAAAACGAGATGCCAAAAAGGATTCCCAGCTCGACAGCCAAGACTACTAAAACTCTAATAAAATACTTTTTCACTTTCCCATCCCCCTAACCATGTCATCATAATAGGTATACGATGGGAATTGTAGGAAGTTTCAGATAATTTGATAAAAAAATAAACCGCAGCTATTCTTTCAGCTGCGGTTCGGATGGTCTGATTACAATTCTTCACAATGCTCGTCGAAGTATCCTTGAAGCTTGGAAATGACGGACATTGGTGCATGTCCTTCGATTTCGTGTCTTTCAACCATCGTGATGATCTTTCCGTCTTTTAATAGAGCAAAAGATGGAGAGGATGGCGGATAGCCTTCGAAGTATTCACGTGCTTTTTCTGTTGCCTCTTTATCCTGCCCGGCAAATACCGTTACAAGGTTTGTGGGGCGCTTATCATAATGGACAGCATGTGTCGCTGCTGGTCTTGCGATACCACCTGCACAACCACAGACGGAGTTCACCATCACAAGTGTTGTTCCCTTGCGAGCAAATGCCTCTTCCACATCTTCAACTGTTCTTAATTGTTCGTAGCCAGCTGCATCCATCTCTTCTCTTGCCTGACGGACTACATCATTCATAAATAAATTGAAATCCATGTTCATGTTGTATCACCTCTTATTTTACTAATCCTATCATACCAATTTTTTTCAAATAAATAAAATAAAAAGCAAGTTTAATCTTTGGAGGAACGGGTATTATAAAAATAACATCTAGATATCCATACCCCTATACTCCCTAGATGAAGGAAAGTGATGACCCGCTTTCCTTTTTTTATTGGCCTTTTTTATAGATTTCCATCAACTGTTTGACCGCTGCAGACACCGATATCCGGTCCTCCTGGATTTCCTCTTCCATCACCGGAAGCTGTTTCTTCACTTCATTGTTCTGGAAAAACATCATCTCAAGCTGCCTTTTTACCGAGGTGTAAAGCCATGTCTTCTTCTGCTCGTTTCTTCTTTTATCAAATTCTCCTGATGCTGTAGTTGTTTCCAGAAATTCAATGATGGTGTTCCACGTCTGGACTATGCCGATATCATAGAGCGCCGAACAGGTGAAAGCCTTTGTCTCCCATCCCTCTGTTGCAGGCTGAAGAAAATGAAGGATCTGTTTGTACTCTTCTGCCGTCTTCCTGGCTTTGGCTGCATTCTCTCCATCCGCTTTATTGACCACAATCGCATCGACAAGCTCCATGATGCCTTTCTTCATTCCTTGAAGCTCATCTCCCGCTCCTGTCAAAACAAGCAAAAGGAAAAAGTCGACCATGTCCCTGACAATCGCTTCACTCTGTCCCACCCCAACTGTTTCCACAAGGATGACATCGAAGCCGGCCGCTTCACAGAGAAGAATGCTCTCCCGCGTTTTACGATGCACGCCTCCGAGTGTCCCACTTGATGGAGAAGGACGAATGAAGGCCTGCGGGTGTCTTGCAAGCTGCTCCATTCTTGTTTTGTCCCCGAGAATACTGCCACCAGTGCGCGTGCTGCTCGGATCGACCGCGAGAACAGCCACCTTTTTTCCAAGGCTGCACAAGTACAGGCCAAAAGCTTCAATGAAGGTACTTTTTCCGGCACCTGGCACACCACTGATCCCGATCCTGACAGACTTGCCGGTGTCAGGCATAAGCTCTTGTAGAATATCTTGACTTTTGCTGAAATGGCGTGCTGCATTGCTTTCCACGAGCGTAATCGCCTGGGCAAGGTCCGAACGGATGCCGGCTTTCACTCCTGAGACGATTTCCTCGGTGCTTCGTTCCTGTTTGCGAAGCACCTTTTTCTTTTTTTTAGTCATTGGAGGCTTCCACATCCTCGTAGCCAAGGCGGTCGTAAATTTCCTCAAGGACCTTTTCAGCTGCGCGAGGAATCACTGTTCCCGGTCCAAAAATAGCGGAGGCACCCTTACTGTATAGGAATTCATAATCCTGAAACGGGATGACCCCGCCAATCACCACAATAATGTCCTCACGATTCAATTTTTTCAATTCGTCCACAAGCTGTGGCAATAATGTCTTATGTCCGGCAGCAAGCGAGCTGAATCCGATAACATGCACATCATTTTCCACTGCCTGTAATGCCGTTTCCTCCGGTGTCTGGAAAAGCGGCCCGATATCAACGTCAAAGCCTAAATCGGCAAATGCAGTCGCGATGACTTTCGCCCCTCTGTCATGGCCGTCCTGCCCCATCTTCGCAATCATGATCCTCGGTCTTCTTCCCTCTAATTCGTAAAATTCCTCAATTTTATCCTTCACGATTTTCATCTCATCCTCATTGGAAAATTCGCTGCTGTACACCCCGCTGATCGAACGGATGACCGCTCGATGACGGTTTGCCACCTTTTCAATCGCATCCGAGATCTCTCCAAGGCTTGCCCGCACTCTTGCTGCATTTACGGCGAGCTCCAACAGATTACCGTACCCGGTCTGCGCTGCATGAGTCAAAGCCTCCAAAGCTTCTTGAACTTTTGCATCATCACGATTTTCCCGCAGGTTCTGCAATCGTTCTAACTGCTTTTTGCGGACCTCTTCATTATTGATATCGAGCACTTCTATTTCTCTATCCTCTTTATCCAAGCGGAACTTGTTCACGCCGATGATCGCTTCTTTGCCGGAATCGATTTTTGCTTGGCGGCGTGCCGATGCTTCCTCGATTCTCATTTTTGGAAGTCCGGTTTCAATTGCCTTGGCCATTCCGCCAAGCTCTTCGATTTCCTCGATATGCTTCCAGGCCTTTTCAATCAATTCATTCGTCAGTGACTCCACATAATAGGATCCTGCCCATGGATCGATGACCTTTGTGATGTCCGTTTCCTCCTGTAGATACAGCTGCGTATTACGGGCAATTCGTGCTGAAAAGTCCGTCGGCAGGGCAATCGCTTCGTCCAATGCGTTGGTATGCAAGGATTGTGTATGACCGTTCGCTGCAGCCAGTGCCTCGATGCATGTACGCGTCACGTTATTGAACGGATCCTGCTCGGTCAAGCTCCAGCCGGATGTCTGGGAGTGTGTCCGCAATGCCATCGACTTTTCATTTTTCGGACCAAATTCCTTCATCATTTTTGCCCAGATGAAACGGGCGGCACGCATCTTGGCCACTTCCATGAAGAAGTTCATACCGATTGCCCAGAAGAATGACAGCCTTGGTGCAAATGCATCAATATCAATGCCTGCCTCAAGACCTGTACGTACATACTCGAGACCATCTGCAAGCGTATAGGCGAGCTCGATATCCGCCGGCGCCCCCGCCTCCTGCATATGATATCCCGAAATACTGATACTATTAAACTTCGGCATATGCTTGGATGTGTAGGCAAAAATATCCCCGATAATCCGCATGGACATTTCCGGTGGATAAATATATGTGTTACGCACCATGTATTCTTTTAAAATATCATTCTGGATTGTACCGGAAAGCTTCTCCTGGCTGACACCCTGTTCCTCTGCCGTCACGATGTAAAAGGCCATGATTGGAAGAACCGCGCCGTTCATTGTCATCGAAACTGACATCTTATCAAGCGGAATTTCATCAAAAAGAATCTTCATATCCAGAATGGAATCGATGGCCACACCCGCTTTACCAACGTCCCCGACTACCCTCGGATGATCCGAGTCATAGCCCCGGTGGGTGGCAAGGTCAAACGCAACGGAAAGTCCTTTTTGACCCATTTCCAGGTTGCGTCGGTAAAAGGCATTGCTCTCTTCCGCTGTGGAAAATCCGGCGTACTGGCGAATCGTCCAGGGACGGTTCACATACATCGTCGGGTAAGGACCGCGCAAGTAAGGCGCCATCCCTGGTAAAGTGCCAAGGTGATCGGCATCTTTTGTATCTTCCGCTGTATAATGCATTTTCAGCTTGATCTTTTCATTCGTTTCGTATAATAGATCTTCTATTGTGTCTTTGTGCAGAGCGTCAGTTTCCGCTGCTCCGATGGTCTTGTTTAACGGTCTGGTAGTAAAATCAGGCTTCATTTGGTGTCAACCCCATTTCTTGGTGAATCACAGTCAGTTGCTCATAACAGTTGGATTTCATATGAATAAAGTCGGTTACCCCTAATTTTTTCAGGCTGGCTTGACGCTCGGCTTCCGGTAATCCTGCGAGAAGGATTTTGACAGGATGGTTTTTGAGAAGGCTTAAAACATCATCCAGCATGTTCTCATACGTGTCATCACTGCCACATATACATACATAATCCGTTGAGAGTCCGTTCATAAGCCAAGCTACCAATTCTTGAAGGCTGGAAAAACTCGGACTTGAAATGGTGGATAACCCGCCAACATGGAAAAAGCCTGCCGCAAAATCCGTTCTTGGTTTATGGGACGCAAGACTGCCAAGATTGATCATGGTGATACTCGGTTTCTTACCGGTCTTTTCCGTATATTCTTTTGCTTGGTAGCGCAGGATTTCAAATGGCTGTGAAATTGTCATTGGTGTAATCGGGTCCACTTGAATCACTGCACTTTCTGTTGGTGCGGCATTGTGTTTCTGCTCTCTATTTGAAATTTGCTCGGTTAAGTTGGCATACATATTCGTTCCAACAAGTACTTTTTTTCTGCTCTCCACATCTTTCAAACGCTTATCACGCACCTGTTTTACTTTTTCTTGAAGGAAGCCTGTTTGCAATGCAGCCACAATTCCTCCCATCCCTTCGATCTCCTGGAATAACCTCCATGCTTCTTCCGCCAGTTGATGGGTAAGCTTTTCCACATAATAAGAGCCTGCAGCAGGATCCACCACTTTTGAGAGAAAGCTTTCTTCTTTTAAAATATAGTGTGTGTTCCTTGCTATTCTTCTTGAGAAAACATCAGCATCTAGCTGATAGCTGTCAATATTGATGCTCTCTGCTCCCCCGATTGCAGCGGAGAAAGCTTCGGTTGTCGTGCGAAGCATATTGACATAAGGATCCAGATTCGACTTGGTGAATATCGAAGTGGTCGCATGCAAAGTCATTTTCTGTGCCTCTTCATCACCGCCAAATGCTTCTACGATGTTGGCCCATAAAAGCCTTGCCGCACGCAGCTTGGAAACCTCCATAAAGACGTCGCTGCCGACAGGGAAACTGAATGCCATTTCTGATGCTGCTTCCTGAACTGTTGCGCCTCTTTCCATAAACTCATTCAAATAAGTGACAGCAGTTGCAATCGTCGCTGCGAGTTCCTCAACTGAACTTGCGCCGCCATTATGGTAAGGGGCAGCTTGTATCCAAATCGTCTTTACCCTTGTTGCACTTTGCTTTTTCCACTCCATGGTCGCTTTCATTTGATCAAAAATCTGTTTCAATGGCTGTCTAAGACTACCGGCTGTGGCCAATTCCCCTATTGGATCTGCACCAATAATTCCGTCTACATGAGTCTTATCGATACTGCTGTCTTTTAATAGATTCATAAATGAAGTTGCACTTGAACCGGTGTAAACTTGTAACGGGACCTCCTCGACAGGTACATTTTTCAATAATGTTTCCAGCGCTTCAACGCTTGTTATATCCAGTGCATTTGAGTTTAATGCTGGTTTTACAGTGAAGTGGATCGCCTGCAATCCATTTTGCAACTCTTGAAGAAGCTGATTGTTCATCTCCTCCAATGATTTTCCAGGGTACAACTGTTGACTTACTGTCCAGTCAGCACTCCCGTTTTTATCGATTGGACTGATTCCTTCTAGGTCCCCTTCTGTATAAATCGGCTTTCTTGTTATTCCTTCATATGTAAGGCTATTCAGTTTTGAAACAGGCTTTCCCTTTAATGCTTTTTCAGCCTGGGTTGTCCATTCCTCCATCGTCACTTTCAGGAAACTATTATTCTTCATTTCATCTAATTGTCTCATTCTTCATCCCCTCGTTCCCTATGTTGCGTAAACGCTTACATGTCTATCTAGTCAAAATAGTTCTTATATTTATTTTAATATAGTTATAGAGGTTCGGCAAACTATTCAGCGACCAATTGAAAGGAGTGTTTTTTTCTGAAATTGGGTAAATGATTGAAATAACGAGATATGGAGGGTGAATAACATGGATGCGAACAATGAGAAGGTGGCTATTATCACCGGAGCTTCTTCAGGAATGGGCAGGACGAGTGCAATCAGCTTTGCGAAAAGCGGGGTCAGGGTGGCACTTTTTGACTTAAAAGAAGAAAGTGCAAATGAAGTCAAACAGGAAATCGAACAACTGGATGGAAAAGCTTTGGTAGTAACAGTTGATGTGTCCGATCCGAATGAAATGAAAAAAGCCTTCGAGCAAGTGCTCTCCCGCTGGGGTCGGCTTGATATCATATTCGCCAATGCCGGCATCAATGGAAAAATAGCTCCGATCGAAGACCTGAGTGCCGAGGATTGGGATAATACGCTGCATACAAATTTGAAGAGTACCTTCTTAACAGTAAAATTCGCCATTCCCCATATGAAAGAGCATGGCGGGAGCATCATCATTACAAGCTCGATCAATGGCTCAAGAACTTTTCGGGGCTTCGGAATGTCCGCGTACAGCTCCTCCAAGGCCGGGCAGGTGGCATTCGGGAAAATGGCTGCGCTTGAACTGGCAAAATATCATATCCGGGTCAACGTCATATGCCCAGGTGCAATCGAAACCAACATAGACAAAAACACTTTTCCGGATGAGGAAAACCTTGAAAAAATAGAAATACCGATTGAATATCCGGAGGGCTCCCACCCATTGGAAAATAAACCGGGAACACCGGAACAGGTTGCTGATCTTGTGTCGTTTTTGGCGTCCGATGCTTCCAGTCACATCACTGGTAGTCAGATCTTTATTGATGGGGCGGAATCGTTGCTTTAGTTTTCAACCGAGTGGTTTCATACTCTATTAGGAATCAGACAGTGTTAAATAAGTTGCCCATTACTTAGCTTTGCAACCTCCCATTTAACCATGGTCGAGGTCGGTAGGGACCGATCGGGATTTGGATTAGACTGGTTTCCACATGCTTATCCATCTTGTATATTTCATCAGATAATGCAGCATCAAATCCGAGTAGTGGGTGTCCTCCCAACTCGAGAGCTGACGCCACTAATAGTAATCGTTGTACGAGCATTCCCGCTTCCATTTGTTGAATGCGATATCCTCTGTACCCCAGTTCCGATATGAAGTGATCTTTATCCCCTGCTACATGAAAGCAAAGCGGTACTTGGTACAAATTCACATTTCCTGCAGACATTCCGTATTGCAAACTGAGTCGATGATCACCGAGATCTACCTGTCGTAACGTATGTTCAGCGCTGTCATAATGATATGCACCGTCCTGAATACCTTCAACATTATTCAAACACCCATACAATGAGACACGGGACACGTGCTTATTATTTGCTTCATCTAAATCATTTCGATACAAGAACGCTGAAAATGCTTCTTGTAGCAGTGTGGCCAGCTGCGATTGACTTACCTTTCCAAAAATGAAATCCATGTCTGGTGAAAATCGCTTCTGACAAACCGCCGCCAGATCATACGATAACCGCTTCATGTGAGGGAGAGTTACCACGTGACTCTCACCATTCCACTTCTCCCTCACCTTTATTTGCCTAAACGATTGCGTTGATTCTAACATGGACGCTTCATTCATTTTCGTTAACATTGGATGCTCTTTGATCCTCTTTGATCGGACATAGTGATTATGTTGAATCGTTTGCAGCTCTCGACATAGTTCAGTCGCAGAAACAAGCTCATTTCTGCCACCCCCACTAGTAAACCAACTTGTAGTTTCCACTGTTAGCGGGATAACTGCATACACACTCTCCTCTTCATCGGTTAGTCCAAGTAAATGGTTAATCGCCCGATCTAAATATTGGAAGTACACCCCCGAAGCAAACCCGAACCTTTTTGCTACTTCCAATAACTGTCCAATCAGCACGCCAGCATCTAACCCCTGCAGACGGTAGGCAAAGTTATTGTATTTATAGAAATTTTTCCAAAACATTGTCGACACAAAAACCGTACCAAAACAAGCGGACACGTCACAACGGTTGCCAAGAGCCCGAGCTATATACGAATCGAAATTACCTTCTCTAAGGCATATCAAGCGATGGTGTGCCACATCATAATGGTATACCCCAACAGGCAAATCCTCCATTTTTAGGTACATGTACAATTCGTTTGGATATAATGCCCCACCAGAAGGAACAAAGCGCCGAAACGCCTGCGATATCTCCGGCACTTGTTCTCTGGTGGGAAAAGCTGACTGGGAAAATTGTGTAAGGCCAAATACATACCAGAGAAAATGACTGATTCTCCGCAGGCTAGGCTGTTTTGGTGCCTCCCATTCTTCAAGCGTCAATGGTACTTCCAGAGATAGAGGAAAAACAGGCAAGGAACGGTAGAGCTTATACGGAAGCGGCGCATCCTCCCAATCCACTTCCCAATCCGTCGGGCTTACCTTGTCAATATCAAAATGTAGATTATGCAGAAATTCTTCGAGATCCATCCTCCTACCCTCCTACTTATCGCTTATGGAAACGGATGTGGATGTTGATTGAGCTGATCGAATGTCAGTGTTTTTTTTGTATATCCCAGTTCCATTGGTACCCGAAGCACCCTCTCCAGCCCGGTTACTCTTGTAAGGTGATGCCCGAATGTCATTGGCAACATCCCCGGAATCAACACTTTCACGCAATACAGTCCGTTTCGTTTCGTTTCCGATGAGGACTGATCAACTACTATCACATCTAGGTTCAATTGACGAAACTTCTGAAGAATGTCCTGTAAATCATCGGTCAGATCTTTATGAGGCGACTTCCAATTGAATTCCTCATCAAACGATCGCAACGGACGATTATCATCAAGCAAAAACTGTAGGCGTTCTTGCGCTTGCGGCAAGCCGTACAGCATCCCATGATCATCCATCTTCTGTACCAAAGAAGAATCTTGGAACATTCGCACAAACTCTTCCTGGTTCGACTCTAATTTCTCATCAAGCGTCAGCATCATGGCAGCCAACTCGTGAACCGTGCTTTTAACCGCCAGTACTGGATCAAGATGAGCTCCGGCAGCACAGATGATATTCAATCCCTTTTGCTTCCTGTTTTTAGCTATCGCCCAAACGCTTGGAATTCCGTGCTCCATCGTCGAGTTATAAAAATGTAGATCGTATCCCCCAACTGCCCGCACACGATCGATCATCATCTGCAATTCTTGATCGTTAGCCGAATATGGATCAAGACGCGGTAGGGGTAACTCTGCGTACCAAGTCATTAGGAACGAATCTCGTTCCACCACTTCCAAAATACCGAAGAAAATGGCTTCCTCCAAACTTCCTCCTAATGCGCATCCGTTGGAAGTTTCATAGACAAATCCTGGTCCGCACCCCAAGCTGTAATAAGCAAGCAGCTCAGGAACCAAGATTGGACGCTCTTGCAATAACGAATAGCCCCACACCCAATTAATCGGGCGATCAGGGTTAAATGGTTGAAATGGAAACTCAGGCCGTGCATATTTTTCCTTCTCGTGCACTCCGACTTTAATAGGATTAAGAGCTTGATCTTTTAGATTACAGTAACTATCATAGACCACTGTCCGCTTTCCACGTGGTGTCATACCACAGGACCGCTCCAAGCCCTCTAAAATAGCAGTTAACTCGCTTTTCGCGTATGAATGCGTTCTTCCTGCCACTCCCTCATCCCCTGAGAATAACGGCAAATTTACAATCACATCAGCAAAAGGCGGTATAAGGTCATTCATTTTGCCATTCAAAATGCCCGTCCGATGATCTAGATAGTCCTTAACTAAAACTTTATTTAGATCGTCCATCGACCGGCATCGGTAGCTGTCATTCATTTTCGGACTTGGTTTTAGTGAAATTCTGGCCGCATTCGGTGAATCATCAGGTAATTTATTGCAAACCGCACATAACGGATCAGGCAGAAAGGAATGCCATGAACTCTTCAGTGTTTTCAAATTGATGAAACATACCCGTCCTTCTGAGTGCACCTCATCACCTTGCAATATCCTCTGTACCTCCGCCCCAAGAATGCTTGCGACCTGCAAAAGCCCACTGCTCGTTGCCCACACGTCACGCGACATTCCTCCGTCTTCAGCTAGCCCTTGTTGCATTTCCCACATCTCTTTACGGTCGCGTCCGGCCATAAGTTGTCGCATATCCGCACATTGGGAGCACCCCTCTTTATCCGGGCAAACTAGCGGCCCAACTACACCTTCTCCAAAAGATACGAAGCCTCGGAGCCAACGAATACCGGTTGGACGTAACACCTCTTCAGCTTTTTGATGGACAGAAGGATTCCAAGCATCGTGCAACACTAGAACTAAATCAGTCGATTTAGATACTCCTCTCCCGAAGTCAATCTGACGGACTACCAGGTATTGGGCCGACAACTCTTCACACACTTGGTCAGCTAACATTCCTTCTCCGACAACCACTACTGCAGCACTCACTGGGATTCACCCTCTCGTAGCAACATTCCATACACACCAACTAGTTCCTTTTTCAAAAATTGTTCCAAGGCTAGTTCAAATAGCAAGAGTCGCTTGCGGTTCCGTTTCAAGACTTGCATTGCGGACTGCAATACCTCGGACTGTGTTATTTCTTCACTCGTACGGATTAAAAGACTTTGCGGTACCTTATCTATCAAATCCAAGGACGAATATGCCAACGCTTGTGTCGCTTGATTTTTTCTATTCATAAGTGCCTGTTGTAACGCTTTTTGCAACGCCATAGTTGTATTTAAACCTACACTCCCATACCAGCGGTTATTCGTACCGACCCATATCACAGGGAAACCGGACACTTCCTTTCCTAAGGCGATGATCGGTTCCCCCTGCACCGTGGTTAGTGCTTGTAAATAATACCGGCAACGTTCATCTTCTACATCAATTAATTGCACCCGAGAGACAATATACTTCTGATCGACCAGTTGTTTGCTCAATTCCTCTGTTAAACACTTTTGCAATCCACGGCAAACGCCTTCTGCCATTGTTTCACCCGCGCCTACACCAATAAATTCCCCAGAATCTACATTCCACGTCTCTGCTTTCTGTTGTGGAGGAATAGACGTAACGAGTACATCGGCTATTCGCGACACATACGCTTCAATTCCAGATAATCCGGCTTCTTTCCGTGCATCCTCGTGAGTCAGTTCTGTACAAACTATGCTCGGTAACAGCTCTGCAGGTCCCTCAGACAAAGGGTCAACTACCTGAACGCGGCACTGTGCTAACGGTAACTGCTTTAAATCCCCTTCGTCTAAAATATGAAAAACACCTGATTCCGCTGATGTTAACTGGCTAAAGTACAGAAGTAACCCGCTCGGTTCCCCTTTGCTGAAACTCCGTTTGAGCTGCAAAATATCTTGAACCCATTCAACCTTTGCAGACCCAGTCACTAGCGGATGAGGCATGAACGTATGCCAATTTCCTTCCAACGTATCCAGATCAAGCAGGAAGAATTGATTCTTCTGATCTGTTTCAGTAACTCCAGTTATGTTTTTAAACAATTCAAACACGATAATATTGGCCAACATCGCTCCCGCTGTGGATGTGAAGCAGTGTAATTGCTCGTCATTACAAAACACGGATTGGTGTATGCTGCGAAAGGCAGACTCCCAACATCCTTCAGAATCTGGATGAACTAGAGGACCTGCCAGACCCACCTGGTGCAGAAATATTGCAGGGAGTAATAGCTTTTTCTCTTCCCTACAAATCTTATGAACAGCTCGCAGTTCCTCTACATCCCCAACTTGTGACACATACAAAATTGAATCAAACGACTGCACGATCTCTCGCCAAGAACTTTTCCCCTCCTTGTTCACGATAAATTCCTCTATCGCTATCTCGGGATTCGTTTTACGGGCATGTACCAACAATTCTTCTAACCGCAGCCGATTGGTCGGTACTGAGTCTGTTATCAGGATATGGAACTTAGGCAGTCCAGATTCAATCAATGAGGAGACCAATGAGACAAAAAAAGGGCCAGAGCCGATTGCTAATACTTTAGCCTGACGATAAGTTTGAAAACGGTACGCACCTGAATCACCTATATTTTCTAAAAATTCAATTTGAGAAGCATACTTTTTAAGAACCTGATCGGTCAAATCATGCGGACGGTCTTGACTTACATCTCGAACAAATCCATTTTTATAAAGCACTTCTGCTATCTCATACACACGATCTCGATGAGGAATAGGCAATCCGTTTGTCAAATTTCCCAATGTGTATTCCCCATTGAACATTGGTATCAGCTTATTAATCCACTGATCTATCGTACTGCCTTTCATATGGAATGAACTTACATTATTTCTAAAATACACACCTTTGTTTGGATCAGGTAGAAAAAAAGTGTCTCTTTTCACTTTCAGCCGCATAGAAGGGTTCAAATTTGTCATTTCGCTCCTCCTTACCTGTGACCTTTACATAACTCTAATAGCATATTTTCCATTTCCACTTCTATCCTATGTATCGTAATTTGTCTCTTATGTCTAATCAATAAGGAAAAACCCCTGCAACTTATACAGGGGTTTTCTCCATAGGTACCCAAGTTGTTCATTCTAAAAATAGAATGATTGACTGCCTTAACGTCCGCCCCCGCCACAACGCCCGCTACAATTGCCACCGCAATTGCCACCGCATCGTCCACCACAATTACCACCGCAATTACCACCACAACGGAAACAATTAGAGCAACGGAAACAATTAGAGCAATTAAAGCAATTAAAGCAATTAAAGCAATTAAAACAACTAAAACAACTAAAACATCGAAAAATAACTCCAATTTGTCGCTCTTGATTCATATAGTATTGGTTTGGATCCCAAGGAATGGCCTCGTTCGCCTGGAAATCACCAACATTCAACATTTGAAGTTCATTATGGAAATTATTCATTTTTCATACCTCCGTATTAAAATTATCAAGCTATGTCAACAACATAAAAGGGAAACGGAACGAAAACAATTGTGTAATAAGAGACTTTATCACCATTTTGTATACTCTCTTCAACAAAATATGGACTCTGCTTGGGTAATGTTACTGATTCAAAAACCTATTTTTTATTCGAGTATAAAATAGGAAGCATTTCTTGTTCCTGATAAGCTTCCTATCGTTGAAAAAGTTTATGAACTAGTTAATTTGAACAATACTATTTAACCCATCTCTCTCCATTAAAAAGCACTGCCATTGTTAAATGGTCGTGCTCTAGTGAAAACGTAATATTCTAGTCTAAACTTCCACCTGCATTTGTGTAACGGGCATTAAATTCCTGAACAAATTGAATTATCGGTTTCCAATATTTTTATTTTTATTGATAATACTATGATTAAAAGATATTGTTGTTTTTTCACAGAAATAAGGGAACCTCTAGATTCAGAAGTTCCCTTTCTTATTCAATTGCTCCCGATTATTTGAGAATAACAAAACATATAAAAAATTCACCCCTTATTTTAAGGACATATTTACAGCTTCAATAGCATGTATGTAGGTTGTGTCAAATAGAGGAATATCAGAATCTTCCGGTTTTACCAATAATCCAATTTCTGTACAGCCTAATATAATCCCTTTAGCTCCAGATTCGATTAAACCTTGGATAACTTTTTTATAATAATCCCTTGATTCTTGATGAATCTTTCCTAAACATAACTCTTCGTAAATAACCTTATTTACAATCTCTCTTTCATTGTCATTTGGCACAATAACTTGTATACCGTTAGACTCCAAGCGTGATTTATAAAAATCTTGCTCCATTGTATACTTTGTGCCTAGTAACCCAATAGAAATAATTCCTTTCTCTTTAATTTGTGCTGCGGTTGCATCTGCGATATGCAAAAGGGGGATATTAATTTTCGACTGGATGTCACCTATAACTTTGTGCATCGTATTTGTACAAATGACAATAAAGTCAGCTCCCCCCTTTTCCAAAGCACGCGCAGCATTACCTAACTCTTCACCAGCCTTTTCCCAGGCGCCTTTTGATTGGTAACCTTCAATTTCATGAAAATCGACACTATATAAAAGACATTTCGCTGAATGTAATCCCCCTAATCTTCTTTTAACCTCTTCATTGATAATCCGATAATATTCAACAGAAGATTCCCAACTCATTCCGCCAATAAGACCAATAACCTTCATTTTTATCTCTCCTCTCCATTATTCGTATTTATCTTCATGATTAGCTTCGATTAATCTATAATCAATTCCTTTTTTATTTACCAAAAATGACCCTATACAAAAAGACGCGCGCTACAATGAAAAAAGAGCGCTGATCCTTGTTCCAGAATCGCGCCCCGATAGTTGAATAACTTAATTCATCTCTGTTCTCTTAAAATTGTATATATAAGATTAAATCATAAACAAAACAGGCAAAAAAGTTCCAATAACACAGCTCAAAATCCCAATAGTTGCAAGTGACTTTCCATTTTGTTTAAACTTCCTCATTTCCCGCAATGCTAGAAGTCCAACTATAATTCCGATAATCCCTGGTATGAAACCAAAAGCCATTATGATTGAAATAAAAATAGAAAACATCCCCAACACTAACGTTAAAACTGCTTTATTATTTACTTTTGGGCTTTCTTTAACATTAAGTTTTGCTGTCAACTCAATTCACACCCTTTTCAGTAATGTATTATTCAATAATCCTGCTCTGTTCTGGCATAACTTACAAATTCAAGGTGAACATCTAATTTCCTTTTTCACTACAAAATCTGTTCCTAAAATACTGAAAATGAGCGCTATCCTTGTTCCAGGAATGCTCCCGTTACTTGAATAAGAAACTTAAATTTATTGATTAGGGTTTATTGTCTTTTTAAGAATAAAAAATTCTCTAATAAATGCACCTACACATAATGAACTTCCAATAACCACAATTAATGATACAACTCTAACAAAGTTGAATGGAGAAAAAATAACTTGTAAACTTTCCGATATTATTGAAATTCCAAACAAAATAAACCCCATTATAAGCTGCTTTTTCACCTTCTTCTTTTGCATTTTTTATCTCCTCTTTATTAAACATACCTGCTTCGTTAGTACAATAACTTCAACAAGAAAAAGCCATTCTCTTTCTTGAAGAATAGCTCCCGATTGTTTACTAGCTGGTTATTCAAATTTCTTAATAATAATTCCATCTTTATCATAATACTTATAGTTCCGAAATGTATATTCGTTGTTATCTGTTTGTGGTAAATCAGCCCAAGTTACAGTTGCTTTATTCGGGATAAATTCCCGTTCAAATTTTTGCTCATTTATATCTACTTGCATTTTAGCAATTTCATTTTCGTTATTGGTCACAAACATCATTTTACGAGGAGAAATATGAAAAGAACTAAATGTCTCATTCTCTTTAACTTCTATATTTCTCCATATATAGTTACCTTTCTTATTTTCAGTAAACTCTATGCAGCCTGGTCTATTATTAGCTAAAAACCCTACAATTCTAAAATCATCAAAATCTTTTATCTCCAAGATTTCAATTGATTTATGTTCATATCCCTCAATAGAATTAATTACTTTAACTATTGATGCTTCATCATTCCCATATAACTGTTTGGTACCATTAAAATAAAAAGTTAAAATTGCAACAACCAATATTCCAATAGTAACAAACAATAGTTTCCTGCTTTTCATTATCAAGCACCTCCTCTTTGTTAAGCATCCTTATTTATAGACTTATTCAATAGTCCTGCCCTATTGCTTAATACCAATTATTTCAAAACCAAGTGATAAACTCAATCTCTTATTTTCATTCAATTTAAAAAATCACGCTCAAATATAAACGTGATTTCTTAAAAGTATTTATTGTAGAGATCTTTTCTCAATTTCCCACTAAGTTGAGCATAAATTCTCTTCGGTTAGGAATTTTGGAATTCGCTTCCCTAGCTTCGGTTCTTTCAACTTAGCTACAGGATTCTTCTTTGCCTTCGTCATTTGCCCATTTGAATATTGATCTAATGCACCGAACTCTATGAACCAAGCTAGAGTATGATACAGTTCACCGTAACGCCTTTAATGGTAAAATTAATGAATTTCAGGCAAAAAGGATCTGGAAGCTCACTTTCAGATCCTGACCATATTGAGGCTTTGAATTCCTTTATTTTCACATCAAACCCTTATTTTCAGTGGTAACTAATTATTAATCCGTTTGTTAACTTCAATCTTAATGAACTCCGGCAAATAATTGGGAGTACATCCTTTTGATACCATTTCATCTTTGTAAAGACCCGTTTTCTCACCAAGTTTAATACAACGTGCTCGATACTTTTCATCATAAACGCCTATCCAGCCTGCGGTGAAATTCATAGCCCATTGAACTTCCGGTTCTTCCTGCGTAATATTAGCTTCAATTGCAGATAGTAAGTCTGCGGTGTTATCAGACGGTGTTTGTCCAGTCCATCTCAATCGCCCTTGAAAATACCAGAAAGCTCGCCTTTGAAGAGCAGAAGGACTATTTTCCCATGACTCCATCAATGCAATGCTCTTCTTGTCTTTGGTGAGCTGATTAGCCATTAACCAATCCATTAAGTTATTTCGCTCATCAAATGTGTGAGTCTGCATATCCTTATCAAGCTTATTTAGTACATCTTGTGAAAGTAGTTTTTTGTCCATAATTAAGATTGCCAATAGTCTGGGCAAAAACTCTCCGGTTGACCAAAGTTCCATAGCTAGTTCGTGATCTTTTTTAATTTCCTTCGCGATTTTTCGTAAGTCGCCAAGCTTAGTTTTACTATTGATCTGAGGTAGAATGTTTTCTGCGTTTGATGAGTATTTTATTTCTGTGCTTTTATTTTTATTCATTTGCTACAACTCCTTATTAAAGCACTGTTTCATAATATGTTATTGGCGGGATATATCAATAACTAAATTTCGTTATGAGTCTTATTGCATACAATTGTACCATAACAATGTAAAAGAAGTGATTCATTTCGCCGTTACTTATGGTACGGTTCCCCACTACTAGTGCTAAACTACATCTTCTACAATCTGGCCCATTTGCTGGAATAAGGAATTATTCTCGCTCCTCTACAATCCTTCCCGACTACTTAATACCAATTATTTCAAATCTCAACCATTTATTCAAAAGTTAATTTCACAAAAAAGAAGCTCACCTTGTTCCAGATAATCTACCCGTTACCACAAGAAGACAATAGTTCACTTAAAGTTTTTTTATAATTAAAATTTCATCTTCTACTATTTGATAATCTTCGTTTTCTTCATCAGTGAGGATGTAAAAGAATACCCGACCGTCGCATTCAAAATCCATATTTTCAAGGATTGTACCGATAAAAGTCCTATCCTCAACTTCAATATAATACCTTTCGTTTTCTTCGATTTCTATGATAGTATCTTGAACCCGAATTTTTATTTTACTCACTTTAAAATCACCACCCACACTTAAAAATAATACCGTAAAAGCTCCTTTACTTCATAAGAAAAGCCATTCATCTTTCTTGTAGTATGGCACACTAATTTTTCTAACTAAATATATATTATCCAGTTCCCTTTGCCAAAGAAGAAATAAATTCTATTACTCGAAAATCGTGTCTCTTACCAAGTCCGCTACCTTCCATTGGAGTTCGTGCCAAACTAAGTTGAGTTCGTGCCAAACTACCAAAAGTTCGTGCCAAATCACCCCGAGTTCATGCCAAACAACCTCGAGTTGATGCGAACAGCATTTTTCCCCACAAATAATTGCACTTTTAACAAAACAAAAAAACCGACAAAACGCCAAAGCGCCTCGTCGGTTTCCCACAAATTAATAAATTGAAGTATTTTCCTTGGACATCTTCTCGATGATTTCTTTCACTCGAGCAAGGAATCGTCCGCACACTAGTCCGTCAAGTACACGGTGGTCAAGGGACATGCACAGGTTGACCATGTCGCGTACTGCGATCATGCCGTGGTCCATGACTACCGGACGTTTTACGATGGATTCCACTTGCAGGATTGCTGCTTGTGGATAGTTGATGATACCTTGTGATTGTACAGAACCGAATGAACCAGTGTTGTTCACTGTAAATGTTCCACCTTGCATTTCAGCAGATGTTAATTTACCAGCGCGAACTTTGTTGGCAAGTTCCGTAATCTCACGGGCAATGCCTTTGATTGTTTTCTCATCTGCATTGCGAATGACCGGTACATATAATGCGTCGTCCGTTGCAACTGCGATCGAGATGTTGATGTCTTTCTTCTGGACGATTTTATCGCCAGCCCACATGGAGTTGATCTGCGGGAATTCTTTTAACGCTTGAGCGACAGCTTTTACGAAGAAAGCGAAGAACGTTAAGTTGTAGCCTTCCTTCTTCTTAAAGTCGTTCTTTAAGGAATTGCGGTATTCCACTAGGTTTGTAGCATCCACTTCGATCATCGTCCAAGCATGTGGCGCTTCGTGCTTGCTGCGAAGCATGTTTGCTGCGATCGCTTTACGTACGCCAGTTACAGGGATTTCGATATCTCCTGCTTCCACTGGTACGTTGACCGGTTGAGCTGCTTTTGGTGCGCTGGCTGCTGCAGGTGCAGAAGGTGCTGGTGCTGCCTTTTCCGCTTTTGGAGCTTCCTGTGCAGGAGCCGCAGCCGCTGCAGGTTTGGAATCTGCTTTAGGGATATTGCCGGATTCGATCACCGCTTGGATGTCTTTTCTTGTAATACGTCCGCCTGCACCTGTTCCACTTACCTGCTCAAGATCTACATTGTTTTCTTGTGCAAGGCGCAGAACTGCCGGTGAGTAGCGACGCTTGTTAGGTGCATCCGCATCAGCTGGTGGTGCTGCTGCTGCAGGAGCACTTGTTTTTGAAGCCGCTGCAGGAGCAGACGCCTCTTCCTTCGGTGCTTCAGTTGAAGCAGCATCTCCAGCTCCGCCTTCACCTGTTTCGATGTAGCAGATTACTTCTCCGACAGCCAATGTGTCGCCGTCTTCCGCTACAAGCTCCGTGATTGTCCCTGTAAAAGAGGATGGAATTTCTGCATTTACCTTATCTGTCATAACCTCTGCTAGAGGGTCATATTTGTTTACTTTGTCACCGACGCTTACGATCCAGCGACTGATAGTACCTTCAGTAACACTTTCTCCAAGCTGTGGCATCGTAATTTTTTCAATTGCCATGATGAGTGCCTCCTTTATTCCGTAAAGAAGAGTCAGCCGCGAAGTAGCGGCACTCTCTTCCTAGTATCAAAACATGTATTAATAAGCCGCTAGCTCTCGCATCGCTTTTTCCACTTTGTCCGGATTGACCATGAAGTACTTCTCCATTGTTGGAGCGTATGGCATTGCAGGAACATCTGGTCCTGCAAGACGCATGATTGGAGCATCCAGGTCGAATAGGCAATTTTCCGCGATGATGGCAGAAACTTCACTCATGATGCTACCTTCTTTTGTATCTTCTGTAAGTAAAAGAACTTTACCTGTTTTAGAAGCCGCTTCCATGATCGCTTCTTTGTCCAACGGGTAAACCGTACGCAAGTCAAGGATGTGAGCGGAGATGCCGTCTTGAGCAAGACGCTCTGCTGCTTGAAGTGCAAAGTGAACACATAGGCCGTAAGTGATGACCGTGATATCTTCCCCTTCTCGTTTCACGTCAGCTTTACCGATTGGAAGAACATAATCATCAGTAGGAACTTCGCCTTTGATCAGACGGTATGCACGCTTGTGCTCGAAGAATAGTACCGGATCTTCGTCACGGATTGCCGCTTTCAACAAACCTTTTACATCATAAGGTGTGGAAGGCATGACGATTTTCAGACCTGGCTGGTTCGCAAATACCGCTTCAACTGATTGAGAGTGGTAAAGGGCACCGTGTACTCCTCCACCGTATGGAGCACGTACAACAAGTGGACAAGTCCAGTCGTTGTTGGAACGGTAGCGGATTTTCGCCGCTTCCGAGATGATTTGGTTTACGGCAGGCATAATGAAATCAGCGAACTGCATTTCAGCGATCGGGCGCATGCCGTACATTGCTGCACCGATTGCTACACCAGCGATTGCAGACTCTGCAAGTGGCGTATCGATTACTTTGTCTTCCCCGAACTGGTCATAAAGGCCGGTTGTCGCTTTGAAAACTCCACCTTTTAGTCCTACGTCTTCCCCAAGTACGAATACTTTGGAATCGCGCTCCATCTCTTCACGGATGGCCATTGTCACTGCATCTATATAAGAAATAACTGCCATGATGGTTCCCCCTTACTCTGCGTAAACATGCTTCATTGCGGATTCAGCATCTGCATATGGAGCATTTTCTGCGTATTCTGTTGCTTCGTTCACTTCTTTGGCAATTTCATCGTTCATTTCTTTCTCTTTTTCGTCAGTCAGTACGCCAACCTCTTTCAGGTATGCTGCAAAGCTGATGATCGGATCCTTCGCTTTTGCTGCATCCACTTCGTCACGCTCACGGTATGCACGATCATCGTCATCACTGGAGTGTGGAGTCAGACGGTAGGAAATTGCTTCTACCAATGTTGGGCCTTCACCGCGACGGCCGCGGTCTGCCGCTTCTTTCACTGCTGCATATACTTCTAAAGGATCGTTTCCGTCGATTGTAATTCCAGGCATTCCGTAACCTAATGCACGGTCAGAGATTTTTTCACATGCCACTTGCTTCTCGTAAGGAACAGAGATAGCATATTTGTTATTTTCGCACATGAAGATAACCGGTAATTTGTGAACCGCTGCGTAGTTCGCACCTTCATGGAAGTCTCCTTGGTTGGAGGAACCTTCACCGAATGTTACGAATGTCACTAGGTCCTTTCCTTCCAAACGCCCGCCAAGTGCTACACCTACTGCGTGTGGTACCTGTGTAGTTACTGGAGAAGAGCCAGTTACGATACGGTTTTTCTTTTGGCCGAAGTGACCTGGCATCTGGCGTCCGCCGGAGTTTGGATCTTCTGCTTTTGCAAAGCCGGAAAGCATCAATTCCGTTGCTGTCATACCGAATGTCAATACAACACCCATATCACGGTAGTATGGAAGCACATAGTCTTTTTCACGATCTAGTGCGAATGCTGCTCCAACCTGGGCCGCTTCTTGTCCTTGGCAGGAGATTACGAAAGGAATTTTCCCTGCACGGTTCAATAACCACATACGCTCGTCAATACGGCGAGCCATTAACATTGTTCTAAACATTTCTAATACATTTTCATCACTTAGCCCTAAAGCCTGGTGGCGATTTTCTGCCATTGTATTTACCTCCTATATGTAGAAAGTGGGGAGCATTCTTTTTTAAGACTGCTCCCTTATTCTCTTTTTATGAATGAATTGCTTTTCCATCGACTGCCAGCGCAGCCTCCCCGATCGCTTCCGATAAGGAAGGATGTGGATGGATCGTGTGACCGATTTCCCATGGAGTCGCATCAAGTACACGTGCAAGACCTGCTTCAGAGATCATGTCTGTAACATGTGGACCGATCATGTGAACGCCAAGGATATCATCGTTCTTTTTATTTACGACAAGCTTCACGAATCCATCAGATTCCCCGTAAACAAGCGCTTTTCCGATTGCACGGAAAGAGAACTTACCTGTTTTCACTTCGAAGCCTTTTTCTTTAGCTTCTTCCTCTGTATATCCTACACTTGCCACTTCTGGGCTGCTGTATACACATTTGGAAATCATGCTGTAATCGATTGGCGCAGGGTTTTCATTGGCGATATGCTCAACTGCCACTATTCCTTCATGAGAAGCAACGTGTGCAAGCTGCAAGCCTCCTATAACATCACCGATTGCATAGATGTGGGATTCTTTTGTTTGGAAACGGTCGTTTGTTTTGATGAAGCCTTTTTCCACTTGAATATCCGTGTTCTCAAGTCCAATGCCTTCAACGTTTGCTTGACGGCCGACAGATACCAACATTTTTTCAGCGGTAAAGGATTTTTCTTCGCCTTTGTGCTCCGCTTTGATTGTCACGGAATCAGCAGATTTTTCTAATGTGTCCGGAAGTACTTTTGCACTTGTTACCACTTTGATGCCGCGCTTTTTCAAAAGGCGCTGCATTTCTTTGGATACTTCCTTGTCTTCGGTTGGTAATACACGGTCTGCATATTCCAGTACCGTAACTTCCACTCCGAAATCGTCAAGCATGGAAGCCCACTCGATTCCGATTACGCCTCCACCTACGATGATGATGGATTTTGGAAGCTCTTTTAAGGATAATGCCTCATCGGAAGTCATGACCTGTGTGCCATCGATTTCAAGTCCAGGCAGGGAACGAGGACGGGATCCGGTTGCTACGATCACGTTTTTCGGGATCAGCATTTCGTTTTCCTCGCCATTTTCGAACTCAACGGAGATCGTTCCAGGCATTGGAGAGAAAATGGATGGTCCCAAGATACGTCCAGTACCGTAAAATACATCTATCTTGCCTTGCTTCATTAAGTGCTGTACGCCACCGTGAAGCTGGTCGATGATTTTCTGTTTGCGCTCCTGCACCTTAAAGAAGTCCAATTTCACTTCTCCGGAGATGACGCCAAATTCTTCACTGTTCTTTGTTTGTGCAAATACTTCTGCGCTGCGAAGCAATGCTTTACTTGGGATACAACCTGCATGAAGGCAAGTTCCGCCGATTTTCTTTTTTTCTACTACTGCTGTTTTTAAGCCAAGCTGAGATGCACGGATAGCTGCTACATAACCACCCGTTCCTCCACCTAGAATGACTAAATCATATTCTTGTGCCATGTTTGCCTCTCCCTTCCTAGCTGCGTACTTTGCTGTCCACTTTATTGCCTGGGTAAATTTTTGCATCCTCTTCGCCGCGAAGCACTCGCAATGCTCCTTCTGTCAGAGCTTGAAGCTCATTTTCTCCAGGTTGTACAATCACGTCTGCTATCCAGCTGATGCGGTCGGAGATCTGTTTAACAAATCCCTTTCCGTATGCAAGTCCTCCAGTCAGAACGATCGCATCCACTTTCCCTGCCAGCACGGCACTTGCGGATGCAATTTCTTTTGCTACCTGATAAGCCATTGCTTCATATACCAGTTCTGCTTGCTTATCGCCATTTTCGATCATTTTTTCTACTTGGACCGCGTCATTAGTTCCAAGATAGCCTACAAGTCCACCTTGTCCTACGAGCTTTTTCATGATTTCATCACGGTAGTAGTCACCTGAAAAGCACAGTGACACGAGATCTCCTGCAGGTACTGTTCCGGCACGTTCCGGACTGAATGGTCCATCGCCGTGAAGACCATTATTTACATCCACTACGCGTCCACCGATATGCGTACCAACCGTAATCCCCCCACCCATGTGAGTGACAATCAGGTTCAGTTCTTCATACTTTTTGCCAAGCTCCTTTGCCACGCGGCGAGCTACAGCTTTCTGGTTCAGTGCATGGAAAATGCTTTTGCGCTCAATCAGAGAGAAACCGGAAATTCTCGCTACATCCGATAACTCGTCTACAACTACAGGGTCGACAATAAAAGAAGGAATATTCAAGCCAGTAGCAATTTCATAGGCTAAAATTCCGCCAAGGTTTGATGCGTGCTGACCTGAATAGCCGACTTTAAGATCCTTCAGCATTTCGTCATTAACCGAATAGGTTCCACCTTCGATTGGACGAAGCAGTCCCCCACGGCCACAAACTGCACTTAACTTCGAGATATTGATGCCTTCTTGGTCCAATGTTTCAAGAATTGTTGTTTTTCTGAATTCATACTGGTCAAAGATTGATGCAAAGGAATTGATCGTTTCACTATCGTGACGTATTGTTTTCTCAAAAACGGAGCGTTCATTATCGAATACACCTATTTTCGTTGATGTAGATCCTGGATTGATGACTAGTATGCGATATTCCTTTTCTAACAATGTGGAAACCTCCATTATTACAGGTAACAGGGGTGTCCCAAGCGTGTTTCCACGAAGCCTGGCACAGCCCCCGTTCCTTGTTTCAATTCTTTATAATATTAGCGTCCGTTACGACGGCTTAAAATATGATGTCCGTTTTGTAAAAATTGGCTGCGTGACATTCTCATGCGTTCGATGCGCTCTTCTGCTAAACGGTCAGCAGCTTTGTATGTCGGAATTCCGTCACGCTTTGCAATTTCAATAACTTTTTCGATGTTATCGTAGATGCCTTCTACTTTTTTCATTGCACGCTCACGGTTGTAGCCGTAAAGCTCATCCGCAACGTTGATTACTCCACCAGCATTGATTACATAGTCAGGAGCGTAGACGATACCCATTTCATGGATGATGTCGCCGTGTTTTGTATCAAGCAGCTGGTTGTTTGCAGCACCTGCAATAACTTTTGCTTTTAATTGCGGAATCGTTTCGTCGTTGATTGTCGCACCTAAAGCACATGGAGCATAGATATCGCATTCCACACTGTAGATGTCGTTGATGTCAACTGCTCTTGCTCCGAACTCTTCAACTGCACGGTTTACTGCTTCTTTATTGATGTCTGTCACGATCAGTTGTGCACCTTCTTCATGCAGGTGGCGGCAAAGGTTGAATGCCACGTTACCTACACCTTGAACCGCTACTACTTTACCTTCCAATGAATCCGTACCGAAAGCTTCTTTTGCAGCAGCTTTCATTCCGCGGTAAACACCGTAAGCTGTTACCGGAGATGGGTTACCGGAAGAACCGAATGCAGGTGATACACCTGTTACATAGTCAGTCTCTTCATAGATAAGGTCCATATCTGCTACAGTTGTCCCAACATCCTCAGCAGTGATATAACGGCCATTCAATCCTTGGATGTAACGACCGAAAGCGCGGAACATTTCTTCGTTCTTGTCTGTACGTGGATCACCGATGATAACCGTTTTTCCTCCGCCAAGGTTAAGTCCGGCAGCAGCATTCTTGTACGTCATACCTTTTGCAAGGCGTAGTGCATCTTCAATCGCCGCTTCCTCGGAAGCATATGTCCACATGCGAGTTCCACCCAATGCTGGTCCAAGAGTCGTATCGTGAATCGCGATGATTGCTTTTAATCCTGATTTTTTATCCTGACAAATAACTAGTTGCTCGTAATCGTAAGTCTCCATATATTTGAAAATTTCCATGATAAAATTCCTCCCCAAGATAGTTGAAAATTTTTAGTTAGATATATTATTTAACAGAACAGACAGCTAATGCTAAAGAATTTAATTTACTTTCGGCTGAGTCTGCTCTTGATGTTAAAACAATCGGAGCTTTGGCACCTGATATGATCGCACCAACCTTTGCATTTGCAAAATAGATAAGTGATTTATAAAGGACATTTCCCACTTCAATGGTAGGAACAAAAAGGATATCCGCTTGTCCTGCCACTTCACTTTTGATTCCTTTATGTTCTGCTGCAAGTACACTCACGGCATTATCCAATGCCAACGGGCCGTCAATGATGCAGTCTTTGATCTGGTCTCTGTGGTTCATCTGGGTAAGCAGCGCTGCATCCATTGTCGCCTGCATTGCAGGATTTACTACCTCCACAGCGGCGAGTGGCGCAACTTTCGGCATCTCAAGACCTATTGCCCTGGCTACAGATACAGAGTTTTGTACAATCTGCACCTTCTGCTCTAATGTCGGTTCGATATTCATCGCCGCATCAGTGACAAAAATAAGTCGGTCATAGCCCGGTACCTCAAATGCTGCCACATGAGATAGCACACTTCCGGTACGAAGACCGTATTCCTTATTCAATACTTCTTTTAAAATAGTGGCAGTTGGGACATTCCCTTTCATCAGAACATCTGCCTCTTTACCGGAAACAGCCTTTACAGCAAGCTGGGCCGCTTCCTTTGCATTACCGGCAGGTACGATGCGTACGCCCTCATGTGAGCTATCGATTCTATGGGAGGCAAGCATGCTAGTGATCTTTTCCTCATCACCGAAAAGGATAAAAGAAGCTAAATCCTTTTCCAATGCATGGGCGACCGCTTCCATCACCTCTGCATCCTCCGCAGCTGCGATAGCAACTACCTTGGATGGCAATTGGGTTGCTCTGCTGATAAGTTCATCTAGTTTCATCTCTTCAACCCTTCCTTTCTACACCATTTATATCTATGCAAGATTCGTGCCAACACTAAAATCATGTAAACGCTTTATTTATCTGTAATCGCATATGCAAAAACTTGCGTATCACGCAGTATTTTGCATGCATTATCAAGCAAGGTGGAATTTCTCCATTTTATAATAAAGATTACGAATGGATACTCCGAGCTCCTTTGCGGTCTTCGTTTTATTACCTTTGTTCTTCTTTAGGGTTTTTTGAATAATTTTCGCTTCGTACCCTTCCAGCATTTCCATCAGTGTTTGATTCTCGGGAATGGCTTCAGACGATTCCTGACTGACATTTTCACCCTTGGCAAGTGCAGGAATATGGCTCGTATCAATCAGCACTTCACTATATTGCATGAAGATGATGGCCCGTCCTAGGACATTCTCGAGCTCCCTGACATTTCCCGGCCAGTCATAGGAGGCTAAGTAATGGATGGCTTGCGGTGTTAACCCCTCCACATTCCTCCCGTAGTCCTGGTTGATTTTTCTGATCAGATGCTCGCTTATCGCTTCGATATCCTCTTTCCGCTTTCTTAATGGAGGAATATGAATCGGCATCCTGTTCAACCGGTAATACAGATCTTCACGGAAGGTGCCATTCGCAATGCCCTTTTCCAGATTCACATTGGTCGCTGCAATGACCCGGACGTTGATGGATATCGCTTTTGTTCCACCAACCCTGATGATTTCATTTTCTTGCAATACCCTTAATAGTTTTGCTTGAGTGTTGGCAGACAATTCCCCTATTTCATCAAGGAAAATACTACCGTTGTTCGCTTCTTCAAAAAGCCCTTTCTTTCCGCCGCGTTTAGCCCCGGAGAAAGCACCTTCTTCATAGCCGAACAATTCACTTTCCAGAAGCGATTCAGAGAGCGCCGCGCAATTGACCCGAATGAACTTGTTATACTTCCTGCTGCTTCCGTTATGGATGGCATGGGCAAATAATTCTTTCCCCGTGCCCGACTCCCCACGCAACAAAACAGTTGCAGGAGTTTTTGCACCCAATTTCGCCTGTTCAATTGCAAGGCTCATTTCCTCGGAGGAACCGATAATATCCTCAAAGGAGTATTTCGCTTCCAGTGTTCGGATGATCTGCCTTGCCCGGTCCAGCTCTGTTGTCAGCGTCTGGATCTCGGAGACGTCATGGATGACCCCGACACTCCCCTTCAGCTTGCCGTCCACTATGATCGGCGCAACATTAACAATAACCTCTTTTTTACCCGGGCCTACCTTTAGATTTACCCCTCGTACCGCTCTTCTGGTTTCCAGCACCTTCATATGCATGCTGTCACCTTCTGATATGTCCGCAGTGGCAGGCTTTCCGATTACCTGTTCTTCCTTCAGGCCTGTCAGCCTTGAATATGCAGGGTTGATCATTAGCCCGCGGCCAAATTCATCCACAACCGATATCGCTTCATCCGAGGATTGAATGATCGCCTCGAGCATCGTTTGTATGCCCTTGAGGTTGGTCACTTCCTCAGCAAGGTTTACTACTTCCGTAATATCCTTGAATACCGCAAAAGCACCGATTACTTTCCCATCCTCATCAATCAGCGGGGACCTCGTAGTAATGATTTTCTTGCCGTTCTCCAGAATCATTTCTTTATTTTTTTCGACTCTTTTTGTATGTATCACATCAATCAATCTGCTTGACGGAATATACTCGAGAACATGCTTGTTTTCAATGTGCTCTTTCTTTATTCCCGCAATCCGCTGCGCGCTTTTATTGAACAGGATCACCTTGCCCGACTGGTCGACAACCAATAACCCGTCATGCAGGAGGTTGAAGATCAGATCGCGCTTATGCGATTCGTATTTCATTTTCGCAATAAGGTCTTCGCGTTCTTCCACAAGCTTCGCCGTAATGTGTGCGACCGTTCCTGGAACAAGAACCGTCTTTTTATCTTTCTTTTCTCTAATTTCCTGAAAAACTTCCTCGGACCCGGTGGCTTCAATGATGATATCAAGCTTTTCGGCAAGAAAATCTTCCCACTTTTCACCAACTGGTATCCCCATCCGGTTTGCCATTGCCAGTCCAGCAGCGTCCTTGTCAATATCGACTACCGCAACGAGGTTGAACATCCCTGAATGCGTTAACATTTTTAAAATCGCAGAGCCACCCTTACCAGCGCCAACTATCAGTACAGTCTGCATAACAAACCCCTTTATTTAGTTAAGAACGACTAGTGAATCATCTTCTACTATTGTAGTGTCATCCAGTTGTAAATTGAAAGAAAATTCATAGTCTTCTTATAAACATATGAAATATCTTGCATACTTCTATCATAAACGGTTTTTTTCTTCTAAGCAAGACAAAATCTGATATAATATGATCGAACGCTCGGAAAGTGAGGCACATCATTTATGCAACGTATTGTCGCTTTAATTATCTTACTTATACCTGGATGTATTGCTGTATATGGGATCAAGCTTATGAGGGACATGGTGTTCAACATCGGCCACCCTTTGATTCCTTATCTATGGCTGCAGTTTTTAATAGGACTTCTGTTTTTCCTGATTGGGCTATGGTTTGTAGCTGGATTCATCTTTTACAGGGACCGCAAACGCAGTAAAGTTCAGAAACGTTTTCAAAAATAAAAAAATCCGGAACTCCTTGATGTGGAGAACCGGATTTTTGTCTATTTTCTTAACTGCACCGCAATTTTCGGATAATCCGTGAAAAAACCTGCACAGTTAATCTCAAACAATTTTTTCATCATTTTTTTATCATTCACAGTAAAGGGTCTGACCGGCACTCCCGCTTTTTGCGACTGCTCGATCAAAACAGTTGGACATGCTTTGATACTAGGATGGATTCCATTACCCCCCACCCATTTCGTATACTCCCAAGGCTTATAGATCCCTTCCATATATAGAACTGCCTTGTCGATATCAGGCACAAGCTTATGAAGCTTGGCAATGCTATAGTGGTTAAAGCTTGAAAAGATTATGTTGGAGTGGTGATCATATTTGTCTACCAGCTCCACCACCTTCTCCTCGAGACCCTCATAGACGATGATGCCATTTTTGAGTTCAATGTTGATAAGGATGCCTTTACCCTTTGCCCAGTTGAGCACTTGTTCTAGTGTGGGTATGGCAGCTGCTTTATATTGTTCGGCAAATTTATAGACTGCGTTCAGCTTCTGCAATTCTTTCAGCTTCATGTCCTTCACAAAGCCTTTTCCATTTGTTGTCCTGTCGACCTTTTCATCGTGAATGACAACAGGGATCCCGTCCTTGCTCAGTTGAACATCCAGCTCAATGCCGTCCGCCCCATCTATGTATGCCTGCTCAAAGCTGATCATCGTATTTTCGGGATGAGTACCAGCTGAACCCCGGTGACCAAATATTTTTGTCATGTTTTCACACCTTTCGATATTCCCCTAAGAATAACAGTTACAATAAAGCTCCGTTTTTAGTAAAATAAACGTATTACTATTAAAAACGAGGTGAATGAGATGCGTCCATTGCAAATCTCCGCAGAAACCGCCCAAAAACTAGCCAAGGCATTAGATGTACCGATTGAACAGATCATGCACCTTCCACAGCACATTTTAGTGCAAAAATTAGTGGAAATCGAACGTGAGGAAGCTAAAAAGGATTAGCTGCTTCTGATTAAGTTTATCATGGAAGAATGCGAAATTTAAGTTTTTAGATATACTGCAGAAGTGAACTTTCGGGTTCGCTTTTTTATTTTGACAATAAAAGCAAAAAATGACCAATAATCGCAATCACTGGTCATTTAAGGATGTAGGCTATTCTATTGTTCCTTACCCTTTCAGGAAGCGCGGTGCTCCAGGCGCAGCTTATCTGCAACCATTGCAATGAATTCACTGTTGGTTGGCTTTGCTTTTGTCATGGAAACCGTGTAACCGAACAACGACGAAATGCTATCGATATTCCCGCGGGACCATGCAACCTCGATGGCATGGCGGATTGCACGCTCTACACGGCTGGCAGTTGTATTGTATTTCTTTGCAATATCCGGATAAAGGACTTTCGTAATGGAGCCTAAAAGCTCAATATCATTATAGACCATGCTAATTGCTTCTCTTAAGTAAAGGTAACCTTTGATGTGTGCTGGTACGCCGATTTCGTGAATGATGCTCGTGATGTTCGCATCCAGGTTTCTACCTTTTGGTTCTGGACTTGAGGAGCGGAAGGACGATGAACCGGAACGCTTCAGGATCGGTGAAGATTTACCGCTTACCTGACGAATACTGCTAACCAGGTTTTCCATATCAAATGGCTTAAGGATAAAATAGGATGCGCCGAGATCCACTGCTTTCTTTGTCACATCCTCTTGTCCAAAAGCTGTAAGCATAATCACGTTCGGCTGCTTCTCAAGGTTCAGGGAACGCATTTTTTCCAATACGCCCAAACCATCAAGATGAGGCATAATAATATCTAAAATTAAGACGTCCGGTGACTTGTCTTGAATTAATTGAAGGCATTCCTGACCGTTATGTGCAACTCCTACCACTTCCATGTCTTCTTGCGCAGAAATATACTCCTATAACAGGCCAACCAATTCACGATTATCATCTACCACACACACTTTGATTTTCATACAGCTAATTTCCTCCTCAGTCCCTATACATTCTTTTCTTTGGTTTGTAATTTTCTCTATATTTTTATTCTAATTGTTAAATTCGACAATGCAACCTCTTTTCCTCTAATATTTTAAAAAATCCTTAAATTTATTAGAAAAAGAGGGTTTTTCTTCAGATTCCTTCTTTTTTCGACTAATTACGCATAAAGTTACAAATTCCTTGGTGCGTTTGTCGAAAAATCTTTATATTTAATATCATACCGTATGTGAAAACCAAATTAAAGAAAAACTCTGTTAACCACCGCTGTTGATTTCCGCGAAAGACTTCGCTTTCCGCGGGGCTTGCGAGAGCCTCCTCGGCTTCGCCTACGGGGTCTCCATCTAAGCGCTACCTCCCGCAGGAGTCTACGCATTTCGCTCCAATCAACAGCTAGCGTCCTGAAATCGAAACAAAAATTTAAGTAAACAAAAGAAAAAAAGCGAGCTTGATCAGCCCACTTTCTTCTGGTTTTCCTTTTTATAGATGTCAATTCCCGCTTCGTTCAGCATCCATTCTATGTGAACACCATACCCTGAAGTCGGGTCGTTGACAAACACGTGTGTTACGGCGCCGATAACCTTGCCATTCTGAATGATGGGACTGCCACTCATTCCTTGGACAATTCCACCTGTTTTCTCTAAAAGGACCGGATCCGTTATCTTGATGACCATTCCTTTTGTTGCCGGGAACTTTTGTGGTATCGAGCTGATTACTTCCACATCAAACTCCTCAACCTTGTCTTCATTTACCACGGTCAGTATTTTCGCAGGTCCCTCTTTTACTTCATGGGAGAGTGCGATCGGCAATGCTTTGTCCATAATGCCGTTTTGGATATCCTGATGGAGCGTTCCGAAAATACCGAACGGACTGTTTCTTGTGATATCACCGATGGAAGAACGGTCGTTGGAGAAACGTGCCAGTTTCTCACCTGGCACCCCATTGCTTCCTTTTTCAATCGATGTTACGGTGGATCGGACGATCTGTCCATCCTGTACAACAATCGGCTTTTTGGTATCCATGTCCGAAATAACATGGCCAAGTGCACCGTACTTCATCGTGATGGGATCATAAAAAGTCATGGTCCCGATTCCTGCTGCAGAATCCCTGATATACAAACCGATTCGGAATGTACTATCCTGCTTGTCTTTTAAGGGAACTAATTTTGTCTCGATGGTTTTCTTATCTCTAGTTATGACAACATCGAGCGGAGCACCGGTTTTCCCGGCTTTTTGAACAAATGGGGCAACGTCGCTCATCTGTTCAATTGTTTCACCATTGATCTTTGTTATAATGTCACCGACTTGAATGCCTGCAATTTCACCAGGCGACTGCTTTCCCTCTACCGTATCCACTTGATGATGACCGACAACCAATACACCTAAAGTATTTAATTTCACACCGATGGACTGACCACCAGGATACACTTTATATTCAGGGATTACATCCACATTCACTTGCTTGATCGGGATACCGGCTAGCTCTAGAACAACTTGGCTTTCCCGCTTTTCTTACCGCTAAGAGCGACTGCACCATTTTCCGTATCTATTCCAACAGAAGGCTCATTTCCCTTCACTACCGCATTTACAGGTATGGATGACTGGAAATGAATTCCTTGCCCTTCAAACATCGTTATTTTATTGGGAATTTGGATAAACTCTTTAAATGGCTGACTTGCACACAATACCATGACTGAAACAAGGAGAAATACACCGATAATTTTTCTAATTAAATCTTCTCTCAAACTTTTTCACTCTCCTCGCTCCTATCCCACACCTTTCATGGCTACATTATATAATTTTGCCTTCTACGCCCACATTTATAACCAATATATAAATAAAAAAGCTACCCAATATGGATAGTTATACAAGGTATGTGGGACGCATAAATGAAGGTGTGCTGAGTTCGGGGTGATTTTGGAGGAAGAATTGATTGTTTTCAGTCAATTCTCACGTCCACGGGTGCTATTCTCACGTTTCTAGGTTTTATCCTCACGTAACTTCCACCTATTCTCACGTAACCTCGTTCTATCCTCTCGCAACTACACGATATCCATACGCTGCTCTTCCTCCAATCGCACATAAAACAAAAAGCGCTTCCCACAACAATAATGGGAAACGCTCTTATCCTTTAAGCCTGCTTCATACTGCCGGCAAGCTCCAGTAATTCTTTTGCATGCTCTTTGGTGAGACTCGTGATTTCGACACCTGAGATCATCCGGCCGATTTCGCGGATTTTTTCTTCTTCCCCAAGCACGTTCACTTTGGTTTTTGTCCGTTCTCCCTTTACTTCCTTGCTGATGAAGAGATGGGTATCGGACATGGCAGCCACTTGCGGCAGGTGGGAGATGCAGAGCACCTGTGAATCCACGGATACCTGATAGATCTTCTCTGCGATGCTTTGTGCGACACGACCGCTTACACCAGTATCCACTTCATCAAAGATGATTGAAGTAATTCCCTGATGCTTAGAGAAAATGCTCTTCAGCGCCAGCATGATTCGAGAAAGCTCTCCTCCTGAAGCTACCTTTGCCATCGGCTTTAGCGGTTCGCCAGGGTTGGTGGTGAGATAGAACTCCACCATATCCACTCCATTCTTCTGAAAAAGAAAACCGTCTTGCCCCTTTTCTTTTCTCACTTCAAAATGGACGTCGAATATCGCTTTTTCCAAATAAAGATCTTTAAGTTCCTTATGAATGCTCTTTGTGAGCTTGGCAGCAGCCTTCATGCGGGCTTCCGTCAACGCTTTGGCTTCCAATGCGAGATCCTCTTTTAATGATTGGAGCGATTCCTGAAGCTGGTGTATGTGAGAGTCACGGTTCTGCAGGGTCTCCAGCTCTTCCTCGATTTTAGAGGCGTATTCCAGGATTTCCTCAACGGAACTGCCATACTTCCTTTTCAGCTGCTTGATTTCATTCAATCTGCTTTCTATGAAATCCAGGCGCTTTGGATCGAATTCCAGCTGATCGATTTCGTCCCGCAGTCGATAGGATAACTCCTCAAGCTGATAGTAGGAGTTGGAAATTGTATCAAAAACATCCTTCAGATTCTTATCGATCTCCTCCAAGCCTTCCGCTTCAGACATGGCCTGTCCGATCCAATCAAGTGCCTTTTGTTCACCATGCATCGAATAGTAGCAGTTGTTCAGGGATTGATAAAGACGTTCGTAGTTGCTGATTTTGGTTCGTTCCTCAAAAAGCTCTTCATCCTCATTGAGCGTAAGCTGGGCATTGTTGATTTCCTCTGCCTGGAATTGCAGCAGATCAAGGCGGTGTGCCACTTTCTGCTCGTTTTCCGTCAAGTGAAGAAGACGCTTTTCCACATCTTTGTACTCTTTATATATTTCTGAATAGGCCTGTAGCTCCTTTTGAACCGCTTTGCCGCCGAACTGATCTAGGAGTGCCAGATGAAGATCAGGATCCATGAGCTCCTGATGCTCGTGCTGCCCATGAATATCGACCAGGGTTTGTCCCACTTCTCGTAAAAGAGCGATTGTAACGAGCTTTCCATTCACCCTGCACACACTCTTTCCTGTCGCATGGATTTCCCTTCTCAATACAACCATCTCGTCTTCAATATCAATGCCAAGCTCTTGGCAGACCCTATAGCATGGATGGGACTCGTCCTCAAGCAGGAACAGCCCCTCAAGCTCTGCACGCTTCTCTCCGAATCGCACAAATTCATGGGAGCCCCGTCCACCAGCCAGCAGGTGGATCGCATCGATGATAATGGATTTCCCGGCACCTGTTTCACCTGTCAGCACAGTCAGACCTTTATCAAAAGAGATTGACAGAGATTCGATAATAGCAAAATTTTTAATCGTTAATTCTGCAATCATTCCATCACTTCCTTTACGGAATCATTCTATTTATATATTGGGCATTAAACACCGCTGTTGATTTCCGCACTAGGCTGCGCTTTCCGCGGGGCTGGCGTGAGCCTCCTCGGCTGCGCCTGTGGGGTCTCCACTCTAGCGCTATCTCCCGCAGGACAAGGAAGGCTCCGGCAGCGATACATCGCACGAAGAAAATGCTCGCATTTTCGAGGAGTCTTCGCCTATTGCTCCAATCACCAGCTAGATTCTTAAAAATTGAATCAATAAGCTTTTTTTTAAAGCATATTAATAAATTTTTCGGATAGCTCTTCGGCCTGCTCGGGGGTACGGCAGATGATCAGGCATGTGTCGTCTCCACAGATGGATCCCAAGATTTCTGGCCAATCGAGGTTGTCAATTAATACTCCGATTGCGTTGGCGTTACCGGGCATCGTTTTCATGACGATCATATGACCGGCGATGTCGAGTTTGACGAACGCATCCATCAGGGATCGTTTTAGCTTCTGCAGTGGGTTAAAGCGCTGATCGGCTGGTAGGCTATATTTGTATCTGCCGTCCATCATCGGCACCTTTACAAGATGCAGCTCCTTGATATCCCTTGAAACCGTGGCCTGCGTGACGTTGAATCCCGCGCTTTTTAAGCGATCAACCAATTCATCCTGCGTTTCCACTTCACTGTTTGTTATCAGTTCTCTTATTTTAATATGTCTTTGCCCCTTGGTCATTTCGGCACCCCTTAAATATATCTATGTTGCATGACAAATACCTAACTTTATGTTAATTCAAACCTATCCATATGTAAAAGAAAACTATCAACGCACGTTAAAAAAAGGAACAACTGAAAAGTCATTCCCCTTTTTCTGCTTTTAATTGTTGATGAGCCTCTGCAACCACTTGGGAAATGGTATCTTTCAGGTGATCTGATCCTGCATCCTTTGGTCCGCACCACTTCAGATGGAGCAGGAATTCGATATTCCCCTCTCCTCCTGTAATCGGGGAAAAAGAGAGATCCTCTACATCGTAGCCTTCCTTTAAGCTGAAATCACGAATCATCTCAAGGACAGCTTCATGGATTTTCGGCTCGCGGACAATCCCTTTTTTGCCAACCTGTTCTCTTCCCGCTTCAAATTGCGGCTTTACGAGTGCCACAACATCACTATCAGGAACAAGCAACGTTTTAAGTACAGGCAGGATCAGTTTTAAGGAAATAAATGAAACATCGATGCTTGCAAATTCCGGCATGCCAATAGTCATGTCGACTGGTGTGACGTATCGGAAATTGGTTCTCTCCATGACCACGACACGTTCATCCTGACGAAGCTTCCAAGCAAGCTGATTATAGCCTACATCGAGTGCATAGCTCCGTTTCGCCCCGTTTTGAAGCGCGCAATCCGTGAAGCCACCGGTGGATGCCCCAATATCAAGGAGAATCTTGTCTTTTACATCCAGATCAAAGACTTTTAGTGCTTTTTCAAGCTTAAGTCCTCCTCTGCTGACGTAAGGAATAAGATTTCCTTTTACCGTTAAAGGGGCATCGATTGCCACTTTTTCACCAGGCTTGTCCAAGCGTTGTTCATTTGTATATACGAGTCCTGCCATGATGGAACGCTTAGCCTTTTCGCGTGTTTCAATCAGGCCGCGCTCCACTAATAATACATCTAGTCTTTCTTTTTTCGCCATATGTCCTAAGCCCTTTTTTGTTTTCTTCTTGATGAGATCAATTTTACGTTTTCTGCCACTTTAGCAGCCGTCAGATCTATTTCATTCATCAATTCTTTTACACTGCCGTGCTCGATGAATCGGTCTGGAATGCCCATTCTGACAACTCTGTTCGTATAGCCGTGATCGCTTGCGAATTCCACGACCGCACTCCCGAATCCTCCTTGAAGCACTGCTTCCTCAATTGTTACAACCGGCATACCCGACTTAAACAGGTCATGCAGCATCGCTTCATCCATCGGTTTGATGAATCGCGCATTTACTACCTTTACCGAAAGATCATCCTTAGACAAAGCTTCAGCTGCTTCAAGTGCCATGCCAATCGTTGTACCAAAAGTCAGGATTGCTGCATCCGTACCTTCCATTAGCACTTCCCAGGAACCGATCGGGATTTCCTTTAGCTCCTCATCCATTTTCACACCAAGACCGTTTCCTCTTGGATAGCGGATCGCAATTGGTCCCCCGTCGTATTTATTGGCTGTATAAACCAGATGCTGGCCTTCATTTTCGTCCTTCGGCATCATCAGCACCATATTTGGCAGATGTCTTAAGAACGCAATATCAAATACTCCTTGATGGGTTTCCCCGTCCTCACCAACAAGACCAGAACGGTCAATTCCAAAGAATACGTTCAAGTTTTGGCGGCAAACGTCATGCACAACCTGATCGTAGGCTCTTTGCAGGAATGTGGAATAGATGGCAACAAACGGTTTCATTCCTTGTGTGGCAAGTCCTGCAGCCATCGTCACGGCATGCTGCTCGGCAATGCCGACATCATACATGCGCTCCGGGAATTCCTTTGCAAAATTCTCAAGCTTAGAGCCTACAGGCATCGCAGGAGTGATAGCTACCACACGCTCATCTTCTCGCGCAATCTTCCTGACGGTCTCACTTACTACACTGCTCCAAGCAGGGGGGGCGCCGACCGGCTTCAGGACATCGCCTGTTTCAATTTTATAAGGACCTATTCCATGCCATGTCCCGATTTTATCGGATTCTGCAGGCTCATAGCCCTTCCCTTTTTTCGTAACCACATGGATCAATACAGGGCCTTCAGTCTTCTTCGCATAATTAAGGTTTTCTATTAGGTCGTTGTAATTATGTCCATCAATCGGTCCGAGATACGTAAACCCGAGCTCTTCGAAGAACATCCCGCTTACTACCAGGTATTTTAAGCTGTCCTTGATTCTTTCTGCCGTAGAAGCCAGTTTCCCGCCTACTGCCGGGATTTTCTTCAACAGCACTTCCAGCTCATCTTTCACCCAGTTATACTTGCCGGCAGTGCGCATTCTCCCTAGCGCACTATGCAGCGCACCAACATTCGGTGCAATCGACATTTCATTATCATTCAGGATCACAATCATATCTTTCTTTTCATGTCCGATATGATTTAAGGCTTCAAGTGCCATTCCACCTGTCAAGGCGCCGTCTCCGATAATCGGGATAACGTACTCCTTGGTACCTTTGATGTCACGGGCAGCCGCCATCCCCATAGCTCCGGAAAGAGAGGTGGAGGAGTGGCCAGTTTCCCATACATCGTGCTCACTTTCATTGCGTTTCGGGAAACCGCAGAGACCCTTATACTTACGCAATGTGCCGAATTCACATGCCCTGCCTGTCAAAATTTTATGTACATAGGCCTGATGCCCAACGTCCCACAGGAATTTGTCTTTCGGGCTGTCAAACACTTTATGAAGAGCGATGGTCAATTCCACCACACCAAGATTCGGACCGATATGTCCTCCGGTAGTTGATAATTGCTCAATCAGAAATTTGCGCACGTCGGCACTTAAACCTTCCAACTCGGCAATTGACATTTTTTTTAGAAATTGCGGGCTTGTAATCTTTGTAAGATCCAAAAGGGATCACTCTCTTTCCTTGCTAAATTCGCTTATTTTTATCTTTAGAACAGTTCGCAGTTCTGATGGAACCGTTTACTTATGAGCCGTTCCGCCATGGAATGATACCATTATGCTGCCGCCTGAAAAAATAGCCGCTAACACAAGTGTGATAACGGCGAAAAGCTAAACTCCAATTAATGGCTTCAGTCCATTTATAAACAATAGTATAATTCTGCACCTTATATGTTAAGCATTTGTATTTTCTTCACAATTATTTATTAATTTTCACTTGATGTAAGTTTCCATATGTAGATGGGGAATTAGAGTAATGATACTTCTCTTTAGTCCCATTTACTATATCATAAATAGAGGAAATGCTCAATTTTCCATATGTTTTTTGTCGATTAATGGTCCCTTTTGGCAATCAGGTCACAGAGCTGAGCCAAAAGATCAGATTCAAGCGGCAAGCTCTTCAGCAGCTTCTTTGCTTCTTCTATGTGGTGGTTCAGTTTTTCCTTTGCACCTTCCATAGTAAGTAGAGCTGGATAGGTCACTTTTTCATTCTGCGTATCAGAGCCGACCGGTTTACCTATCTTTTCCGCTTCGCCTTCAATATCAAGGATATCGTCCCGGATTTGAAAAGCGAGTCCAAGATGGTCGGAAAACTCGGAAAGCATGCTCAACTGGTCATCGGATGCATCTGCAAGAACGGCACCAGCATAAATGCTATAGCCAAGCAACTTACCTGTTTTGTTCCGATGGATATATTCAAGGTCCTCAAGCAGTAGCTGTGCACCTTCCCCTTCCATATCCGCAACCTGTCCACCAACCATTCCGCTGGGGCCGGCCGCCTTTGTCAACTCTTTGACAAGCATAAGCACTTTAGATGGAGTAACTCCTTTTTCAAGCAGACTCTCCATCACTTCAAAGCTGTAGGTCAGAAGTGCATCTCCCGCAAGAATCGCCATTGCTTCCCCGTACACCTTATGGTTGGTAGGCTTTCCTCTGCGGAAATCATCATCATCCATACTCGGTAGATCATCATGGATCAGGGAGTAAGTGTGAATCATTTCTATGGCGCACGCAACAGGAAGACCCAATTCCTCGTTTTTACCGAAGGAATGCAGAGTTGCCAGGACAAGCAGGGGACGTAGCCTTTTCCCTCCCGCTTTCAAGGAATATTTCATCGATTCCACAAGTACTGATGGGGCATCCACGTTTTCCATATAACTGTAAAGCTTATCTTCCACTAACGGTTTTCTATCTTGCAAAAAAGTTTGGAGGTTTGTATGTGTCGACAATTAAGCTTCATCCTCCTGTATCGCAAAGGACTCCAACTCGCCGTTTTCCTTCAGGATCTTTTCCATTTCCCCTTCTACATGGGTAAGCTTGTCGTGACAGAGCTTGGAAAGCTTCATTCCTTCTTTATAATGGGAAATGGCCTCTTCCAATGGAACATCCCCTTCTTCGAGCTTTTCCACAATAGCTTCCAGCTCACTCATAGCCTCTTCGAATGATACTTCTTTTTTCGTCTTCTTTTCACTCATTGTTTTTTCGCTCCTTTATCTCCTGCACTTCACAATCTAGGGTTCCGTCCTGTAAATTAACTTGCAGGGTGTCCCCGACCTTCACCTGCTCTTTGCTTTTTACAATTTCTCCACCGCTTGCGTATGCCACACTGTAGCCACGGCTCATTATTTTCAATGGACTTAATCCATCAATTTTGGTTAACTTGTTTTGAAACTCCCATTGTTTTTTTTGCAACGCCTGCCTCATGTATTTTGTTAGCATTTTGGTCTGCTGCTCCAAGGAGCCCTTCTCCAATTCCAGTTGCTTTCTGGGATGGTTGCGCTCGAGCAATGATGATAACTGCAAATGCTTATCACGCTTTTTTTCCACAAGCCGCTTCATGGCTGATTCAAGGTCATCCATCATCCGGTCGAGTTCCTGCTCCTTTTGAACATAGAGGTTTTTCGGGAATCTGAATGCATAGGATTTCTGTAGCGTGGTAAGACGGTCCTTGAACCCTTGCATCAGCTTATTGGAAGCACGATGCAATCTGAATTTCCGGTCAGAAAGCCGTTCCAAGAGTTCATTGATGTGGGGAACCGCAAGTTCGGCAGCTGCAGTTGGCGTCGGTGCGCGCATATCTGCAACAAAATCTGCAATCGTAAAGTCAGTTTCATGACCGACTGCCGAAATGATCGGGATCTTTGATCCGAAAATTTCCCTTGCTACTATTTCTTCGTTGAATGCCCAAAGCTCTTCAATCGACCCGCCGCCACGGCCAACTATGAGTACATCCACTCCATCCAGTTCATGAGCCTGTTTAATCGCCTTCACAATGGATGGTGCAGCATGTGTTCCCTGTACAAGTGCCGGGATGACAACGATGTTTGTGAGGGGATATCTTCTTTTAAGTGTCGTAATGATATCCCGAACTGCCGCTCCTGTCGGGGAGGTGATTACACCAACCGTTTGAGGATATTTGGGAATGGGCTTTTTATATGTAGGGGAAAACAGCCCTTCGCTTGAAAGCTTCTTCTTCAGCTCCTCGTAGGCGAGGTAAAGGCTTCCCACTCCATCCGGCTGCATTTCCTTTATGTACATCTGATACGACCCATTTGCCTCATACACGGTTAACTCCCCGCGCACCAGCACCTTCATTCCTTCTTCCGGTTTAAAGGCGAGGCTTTTGTTCTGGCCGGCAAACATCACAACCTGCAGTCTGGCATTCTGATCCTTCAAGGTGAAGTACATATGCCCTCTGCTATGCTGCTTGAAGTTGGATATTTCGCCCTTCAGCCATACATCCTGCAGATGGGGATCGACATCAAATTTTCTTTTTATGTATTTAGTCAAAGCTGAAACTGTCAAATACTTGCGATCACTCATTACGGGTCGCTCCTTTGTAAAGCCTTATCCTATTATAAAAGAATATGAAAAAAGACGGAAGAACCAATGTTCCATCCATCTCTAAACATACCATATAGTCAGGAAAACGTCTTGTTTGCCCTACCGATTTTTTGAGCAGATTGCAGTGTATTCTGCAGGAGCATCGTGATGGTCATCGGACCGACTCCGCCAGGAACAGGAGTGATATAACTCGCTATTTCCTTGACCGTATCAAAGTCCACGTCTCCACAAAGCTTTCCTGTTTCGAGTCTGTTTACTCCTACATCAATGACAATTGCACCATCTTTAACAAAATCAGGGCCAATGATTTTTGCTTTTCCAACTGCAGCAATCAGAATATCCGCCTGCTTCGTGATGGAGGCAAGATTCGTTGTGCGCGAATGGCAATACGTTACTGTGGCATCTTCTTTTAAAAGTAGCTGCCCAACAGGTTTGCCGACAATATTACTTCTACCGATAACCACAACATGTTTTCCTGCGATAGGAATGTTCAAAGACTTGATCATTTCCACAATTCCATATGGGGTGCATGGAAGGAATGCCTGTTGATCGATCATCATTTTCCCGATATTTACAGGATGGAACCCATCCACATCTTTGTCTGGAGAGATACTTTCAATGACTGCAAGTTCGTTTATGTGCTGAGGTAAAGGCAGCTGCACCAAAATTCCATGAACCGTTTTTTCCTGGTTATAGAAGGAGATGCGTTCCAAAAGTTCCTGCTCCGTCAGAGTTTCGGGATAATGCTCCAAAATGCACTGCATCCCCGCTTCTTCACACGCTCTTTGCTTCGCTCTGACGTAGGAATGGGATGCCGGATTATCACCGACAAGAATAACTGCCAAGCTAGGTTGTGTTTGTCTATCCGCTACAAGTTTCTGAACTTCTGTTTTGATGAAGGCTCTTTTCTCTGTTGCCAGTTCTTTTCCAGATACGATTACTGCTGTCATGAATAGCTCCCCCTTAAGCCTGTTACGCTTTATTTATTTTCAAAAGTTGTCTTCACTTTGGATAAAACGGCGTTAATGAAACTACTTGATTTTTCGTCACCAAATATTTTCGCCAATTCAATCGCTTCGTCAATGCTTACATTGACCGGGATTTCTGTTTCGTATTTCATTTCATACACCGTCATACGAAGAATCGTACGATCAACAGTTCCCAGGCGGTCAAGTGACCATTTTTCCAGGTGCTGCTTCAGCGTGGAATCGATCTCTTCCCGATGCTCCATTGTTCCAAAGACAATATTATTCAGGAAGTCGTCTGCTTTCTCGCCTTCTTCCAGCACATTTTGCACTGCTTCTTTCGGTTCTACATCACTAACATCCATTTGGAAGATAGCTTGAAGAGCTTTTTCTCTTGCTTTACTTCGCTTCATTCGTAAATCTCCTTATCGTGCCCAACTAGTATATAAAGATAATAGCACATTTTTATAAAAAAACACACATTTTTCATTCGTTTTTCACACGAAATACATACATTCTTACATGGCATATTATATTCGTTCGTGTTTTCGGATATTCCAACAGGCTTTGGGGAAGCGTTTATTATCCGTTTATTCCATTTTTCAATTCAACATCATCATTACCTAGTTTTCATGGTGTTATTCGTTCCTTTCAAAAAAGGAAAGCGCCTAAAATTGTACCGAACATTGCTATGGAATACAAGTAATTTTTAGTAGAGCACCCTTGACGTTTTGTCCATAAAAAAGGGCAGGCATTCAATCCGTCCTGAATGCCTGCTCCCCTATGTTCGCTTTTTAGATTTCCTGTTCTACTTCCACTTCATTCTTTTGCGTCTCGAATTGAACGCCTACAACATGAATATTTACCTCTGTGATTTCAAGAGCCGTCATGTTCAATAACGCTTGGCGGATGTTGTCCTGCACTTTTTGGGCAACAGTCGGGATTGAAATGCCGAATTGCATCACGCAATACACATCCACTTTGATTCCTTCTTCGGAAAGGTCCACTTTAACACCTTTACCATGATTTTTCTTACCAAGTCTTTCCACTACTCCTGCAGCGAAGTTTCCACGCATTTGTGAAACTCCTTCTACTTCCGAAGCAGCAATCCCGGCAATCACTTCAATAACTTCTGGAGCGATTTCCACTTTTCCAAGTGAACCGCTATTATCCATTTCCAATAAGTTTCTTTCACTCATGTTCGGACCCTCCTATTATTTTAGAATTCATGACATCATATTTTTCAAGGAATTTCGTATTAAAATTACCTTCTTTAAATTTTTCGTGATCCATTAATTTTAAATGGAATGGTATCGTGGTATGCACACCTTCGATAATGAATTCGCCTAAGGCCCGTTTCATTCTGGAAATGGCTTCTTCACGCGTTGCCCCGTAGGTGATTAACTTTGCTACCATGCTATCATAGTATGGCGGTATGCTATAGCCAGGATAAACAGCCGAATCTACACGAACCCCGAGGCCGCCTGGAGGAAGATACATTTCAATCTTACCAGGTGATGGCATAAAATTCTTTGCCGGATTTTCAGCATTAATACGACACTCGATGGACCAGCCATTGAAAATAACCTCTTCTTGTGTCAAAGAAAGCTTTTCGCCAGACGCCACTCGAATTTGCTCTTTGATCAAGTCGACACCTGTAACCATTTCAGTCACCGGATGCTCCACCTGGATTCGAGTGTTCATTTCCATGAAGTAGAACTTTCTATTTTGATAGTCATAGATAAATTCTATCGTACCTGCACCCGTATAGTCCACTGCTTTCGCCGCTTTTACCGCAGCTTCTCCCATTTCCGCCCGCAATTCAGAATCGAGGACAGGAGATGGAGTTTCTTCCACAAGCTTTTGAAGCCGTCGTTGAATCGAGCAATCCCGCTCACCAAGATGAATCGTGTTCCCATAGGAATCCGCCATCACCTGGATTTCCACATGGCGGAAATCTTCAATGAATTTTTCAAGATACACTCCAGGGTTTCCAAAGGCTGTTGCGGCCTCCTGCTGTGTAATGGAAATGCCTTTTTTCAGTTCCTCTTCATTTCTAGCGACACGGATCCCTTTTCCTCCGCCACCAGCTGTTGCCTTGATGATGACAGGATAGCCGATTTCACTCGCTATTTTCACGCCGTCCGTGATGCTCTCGATGATTCCCTGTGAACCAGGCACGATTGGAACATTCGCCTTTTTCATCGTTTCCCTTGCGACATCCTTCGTACCCATTTTGGAAATCGCCTCAGGACTAGGCCCGACAAACGTAATATTGCATTCCCTGCAAAGCTCCGCAAAATCGGAATTCTCCGCAAGGAACCCGTAACCCGGGTGAATGGCATCAGATGCAGTCAATTTTGCCACACTGATGATATTGGTAAAGCTTAAATAACTGTCCTTTGATGCAGTCGGGCCCACACAATAGGCCTCATCCGCAAGCTGTACGTGCAAGGAATTCTTATCCGCCTCCGAATAGACAGCGACTGTTTCTATATCCATTTCGCGGCAGGCACGAATAATACGCACCGCGATTTCTCCTCTATTAGCAATCAGTAGCTTCTTTATCATCATACCCACTCCTTATACTGTTTTTACAAGGAATAAAGGTTGGCCGTACTCCACCAGCTGTCCGTTATCAGCTAGCACCTCTACAATCTCGCCTTTAACTTCCGCTTCGATTTCATTGAACAATTTCATCGCTTCCACGATACAAACAACGGAGTTCTCTCCTACTTTATCTCCAGCTTGTACATATGCCGCAGCATCAGGTGATGGAGATGCATAGAATGTTCCTACCATCGGGGAAGTGATCTTATGTAGGTTTTCGTCTTCCACTTTTGGTGTTTCTTTAACAGATGCAGGAGTTTCCGCTTTCACTTCTACTGCTGCAGGAGCCGCTGCAACCGGTGCTGGAGCCTGTACTGCTTGAGACTGCGGGGCAACCGGCGCGCTAACCACCATTTGCTCCACTTGCTTTTTCAATGTGATCTTGGAGCCTTCATGCTCATACAAAAATTCATCTATATTGGATTGGTCAATCAGTTTGATAATTTCTCTAATTTCTTGGATCTTTAACATGTCTTTCACTCCTTAAGTTCCTGTTCTTTTCTTTAGGTGATGGTTTGTTTCATATGTAGACACCCAGTTCATATTCATCATACGATACCAACCATCTAAATTCAACTCAAAAATAGTAATAGATGTTATTACCTAGTGCTAAATAATGTTTTTTACTTGAAAACGCTTTACTTCTCTATTCTCTTATTGAAGCTGGATATTGACAAGCTTTTTTACTTCTAAAGTTATAGAAGGTTCGCATTTGCTGTAACTGTCGTGTCTCCGTTTAACTCCCCTGTGGGTTTCCACTGCAGGGGGCAATCCAAATAAATTTCGCGATCGGTTGTTTTCTAAAAAAGTTTATTAAAACGCCTTAATATAACAAAAACAGGTGGCGCCATTAGCACCACCTGTTTTTTACTATTCGTTTTTGATAGATGCGAAATCAAACACGATGTTTTCGTTTCGAACATCAGTGAATTCACTGCGAACGATGTGGTAGATTTCATTCGCCATTTGCGGATTATGCTCCCCGTTCACTTTTACTGTCACTTTGATCTGCTCGCCTGTTACACGAACGATTGCATCCTCGACATCCTTTCTGGATTTGATGCTCGTTTCGATCATCAGTTCTTTTCCTGCTATTTGATTTAGTGCATTCAATTCATCGCGAGCCTTAGAGATTTCCTCGGCAGGAAGCTCCGTGTTGGCCATTTGTTCATTCAGGTCTGCACGCTGCTGACTTCTGACGTTTTCAAGTTCAAGACGAAGTTCTGTGAAGGCTTCATCCCCGGAAATATAGTTCACCACTTCATTACCTTCATCTTCCGTTCCTTCGGCTTCTTCACCGTCAGTTCCTGCTGTTCCTTCTTCCCCATTGCCTGGTTCTTCATTTCCTGCTTGTTCACTGATTCCCGGTACATCTGTTGCCATATTTTCTGCATCCTGGTTTCCTAAAAAGTAGTAGACCGATAGAACAAATACTAAACTTAACATGGTCAGTAACCAGACCGTTTGTTTTTTCAATAGCATGCTTATTCCCCCTTAGATTTTTTTGGAAGGACTGCCACCTTGTGCTGGGGCACATCGAGCACGCGTGTTACAGCTTCCAAAATCATTTGTTTGACATGTATATTTTCAGCGCCCTGTGCTACTACAAGCACACCGCGGATGACTGGCTTTTTTGTTTCCAGTACGATCGGGTGCTCGTCATTCCCTTTTCTTGACATGACAACTATGTCTTCTTTTGAGCTGTCTGTGACACTACGTTTCCCTCCATCTTTGTCGGTTTCTTCCGTCGTTTGTGTGGAGGTGGTCTCGTTTTTTTGGAGCACCTTCTTTTCAGTGGCGTCGACATTTACTACAACATTGACTTTGCCGACCCCGATTATTTCTTCCAGTGCCTCTGTCATCTGGCTCTCAAAACTAGCTTCATAGTCAGAGATAGTAGAAGGTACGTTGTCACCATCTTTTTGATTGAACACAGGTGTCTCGGACTCCTGTTGGGTCATTGTTGGAATGGCAGAATTAAATGTTGACGCTTCCTCTTTTCCGAAAAATAGGTTTCCAAACAGCATACATCCGACACCGATTAGCAGCACGACGAGGAAGTACTGCTTTTTGGATGACTTCTTATCTTTCGATGAATCAAATAAAAGAGATTTTAACCAAGGAATGAATGCTTGATTTTTCTTTTCCACCTTGTACTAATCCCCCCCTTCCACATCTACTGAGATTATTGTTTCGTGTAGTTGCCAGCGATCTGATAGGAATGCTGCGATGTTTCCTTCCCTGCCCGAGTTTGGCGAGGAAGGTTCTGGTTCATTAGGTCTGGAGGTGTCAATCCGAACAGGCTTTACTACTGAGATGGCTGTCTCTTCTGTTCCTTCTGATAAAACTATCATTACCATTTCAAGGTCCTCTTCTGTCGGTATCTCAGTTAGCTGATCTTGATTTTTCACAACAAGATTTACCTCTTTTACAGTTAAACCATATTGTTCCCTCATCTCCTCTTCCACATCTTCTTTCATTTGGACAGCCGCTTGTTCTAAAATATATGCAGAGTGGGAGGCTTGTATTTCTTTTTTCTTCATTTCTATTAAATTTTCTGTATTTTTTTCTGAAATATAGGAAGGATGGGTCATCATCTTGGCAAACAGCTCGTCCATGTCTGTCGATAAAAGCTTCAGTATCGGGGTCAGGATCACGACTATCAGCAATAAACCGATTACGAGCTTTGTATATTTTTGCATGCTCGAACTTGGGAGCAGCATATCCACAACAGTTGCCAGCAGTATAAAAAGGATGATGGTGGTAATCCATTCTGTTAGATAACTCACGACATTTTCACCTACCTACCGGATCATGACGGTGATGTTCCCAGCCGCCACAATGACCGTAATGCTAAGAAAGAACATGAACGAAACGATGGCAAGTGCCGCAAAAATATAGATGATGCTTTTGCTGATGATGTCAAGGCACGTGATGACCGTTCCCCCGCCAAGCGGCTGCAGAAGTGCCGCTGCAAGCTTATAGATGATGGCGATCGACAGGATTTTAATAGCAGGAAATGCAGCCAGCAGAATGACCGTCGCCACCCCCAAGATCCCTACAGTATTTTTTAATAGAAGAGAAGCGGTAATGACCGTGTCTGTTGCATCCGTAAACATCCTCCCGATGACCGGGATGAAGTTGCCTGTAACAAACTTGGCGGTCCGTATCGCAATCCCATCCGTTACAGCGGCAGTAGCACCCTGTACTGAAATGACACCGAGAAAGATCGTTAAATACATTCCAAGAATCCCGATACTGACATTACGAAGCAGCTGCGCAAGCTGGGTGACTTTATAATGCTCACTTAAGGTGCTGACAATGCTGAGCACAGCAGACAGGAAAAGCAGCGGCAGAACAATATATTGGATCAGCATGCCGCTCGTATTCATCAGGAAGAGGATGATGGGATGAAAAAATGCCGCGGAAACGAGTCCTCCGGATGAAGCGATCAGTGCAATCAGTAAGGGAACCAAAGCGATGATGAAGCCCGTCATAGCGGAGATCGCGTCAAGTGTGTAGTTGATGACAATATGAAAGCTGTTCAGCGCAATGATGATGAGGACCATGAATACGACTGAGTAGGCAATCTTACTGACCGTCTTCTGTTCGAAGGCATTTTGCAAAGTCTGTAGGAACATACTGAATATGGTGAGCAAAATCAGGCTTCCAAGCAGCTTTCCATTTGCCAGAAGTTCATAGAAAAGGTATTTTACAAACCCCTTCAGCCATTCTTTCAAGGAAAAGGACTTGTCCCCTTTTACAAATTCCATGAACGTCCCTTTCTGGCTTTCCGGAAGATAACCACCGTATTCATCCATGATCTCTTCCCAGTAGACCTTTATCTCTTCGACTCCCACCCCTTCTATCTGGTCGGTCACTAGTTCTGATGGTGATGAGGGAGATGCTTGTACAGATTGTGGCAGCAGATTTATTAGGATAAATAGTGAAAAAAATGCTAGAAACACTTTCATCAAATTCCCCCTCCCAAAACTTCTTTTTAAGAAGGTATCAGGTTTATGATTGTTTCGATAATGACGGTGAGGATCGGGATGGCCATCGCAAGAATGAGAATTTTCCCTGCCAACTCTATTTTTGAGGCGATGGCTCCCTGTCCTGCATCCTTGGTGATTTGGGCACCAAACTCGGCTATATAGGCAATCCCGACAATTTTTAAAATGGTTTCCACATAGATCAGGTTCACATTGGCATTGACCGCTATTCGTTCGAGCATCCTGATGACATGGAACACTTGGTCTATCAGGAATAAAAAGATGACACATCCGACGAAAACGACCAGCATGAAAGCGAAGGTTGGTTTCTGTTCCTTTACAATCAGGGCAAGAAAAGTGGCAACAAGTCCAAGACCTACTATTTGAATGATTTCGATAGGTCAGCCCCCCTCATCATTGGAACAGGAACACCGATTTGATCTTTTTGAACAAGTCCTCCACGATACTTGCCACCATGAATAAAATATAAATAAAGCCAAGTAATGTTACCCAGTTTGCATATTCTTCTTTACCAAGCTGCTTCAGGACGGTATGCAGAAACGCAACCACTATGCCGATGCCAGCTATTTTAAAAATGATATCCACTTCCATGCCCATGAATGCTTCCCCCTATTTTTCACATCAGTAAAATAATGAGCAATAATCCTGACAGCACCCCTAAGCTTTTCACCATTTTTTCATAGCGGATCTGCTTATCCCGTGCCTCCAGTTCCTCCCGTTCCAGATGCGTCATTGCCAGATGTATATGTTTTTGTTGGGTATGCCGGTCGTGCTGCCCCAATGTATCCCCGAACTGCTTCATGATTTCCAGCTCCGCCTTCTTGAAAGCGGTCGAGTTCCAAACCTCATCCAGACTTTGGTGCCAAGCATCCTTAGCATGCAGATTAGCTTGTTCCAACTTGTTGGAGAACGCTTCAAAGAACCAGGTCAACGGCTTATCCATCTGTTTAGCAATATTCCTTGTCGCTTCCGCCAGAGGGGTATGGCCATACATGATCTCCGCTTCCAGAGATTGCAGGGCGACCTTCAACTGGCGCAGCTGCCTCGGCCGTTCGGTCAAATGCCTTGCCGCTTCAAAGCCGGCCCAAGATGTAGAAATGATGATTAAAATGGCGCCGATTAATTTGAACATCTTGTCACTCTCTCTTCCCGGTAGATCTCTTCGCCAGATTCGTTTAAAATGCGTTTGATCGAGCCTGGTCCCCTGCTTCTCGAAAGCTCGACAAACCGCTTGACCGCCCTCAAGCTGATAATCTCACGCAAGATTGGCCGCATGAGGAGGTCTTCATAGGAAAAGGCATGCACGCTCATTAGAAGTCCGACCCCTGCATTCACCGCTTCCATGGTCGCCTCACTATCTTCCACTCTGCCAATCTCATCGACGACAATAACCTCGGGACTCATGGAACGGATCAGCATCATCATCCCCTCAGCCTTTGGACACCCGTCCAGTACATCCACTCTTAACCCCAGATCATGCTGGGGAATCCCTTCCACACAACCGGCAATTTCAGATCGTTCATCCACGATCCCCACCTTGCATGAAGGGATATTTATTTCTTTTACACCGCTGCTCATCAATCTTGCAAGATCTCTGAGCATGGTCGTCTTACCGGTCTGCGGCGGTCCGATAATCATCGTGCTAAGCCACCGCTTTTGATAGAGGTACGGAAGGAGCGGAGACGCCACTCCTATTTTCTGTTTGGCAATCCGGATGTTGAAGGAAGAGACATCCCTTATGGCCTTCACTTTTCCACTCTCGGTAATCACTTTCCCTGAAAGACCGATCCGATGCCCGCCAGTGATGGTGATATAGCCCCGGCGCAGCTCCTCCTCCAAGGCATAAATCGAATACTTGCTTATTTTATTTAATAGATGCGTCCCATCCTCGCTCGTGACGGTATAGGCGAGAAATAATGGCAGGCCATCCACCATTACCTCTAACGGACGATTGATCCTCACCCGGATTTCCTCCATCCTATCCATCGTCTCGAGTGAAAGCCTCTCAATGACCTTGGCCAGATTTGGTGGCAGCACGTTCATAATGCTAGCAATCATACAATCCCCTTCTTGTCCCTTTATTACTTACAATGTATGCGGGCTTGGACAATATATTCTCATTTATAGATTCCATATAGGATGAACCCCACTCCGATCGCGATGAATATGAGTTTGGAAAATGAAATCTCATTCGCCATACTCACCAGGCCGATCATCATGGTCGATATAAAGATGACCGGACCGACAACGGCGAGCATCGAGTTCACCACCACCGCCTTCTTGACATCATTGAGGTAGAGCATAAGAAATGCCGCGCTGAGTTCCAGTATTCCTGAAAATATCCGTATGCCCGCCATCGATAAGACAGCAGGATCTATGTTACCTAAAAGCTTTTTCATTTTTTGATTTTCCTCCCTTTTGACGTACACACAATTTCCTTTGTCTTGTACAACCTATGCTGTGGGGGGCTTGGACAGAAGTGTTTTTTGGAGTTTGGGAGTGGATGTGTTTTGCTGATTTGATTAGAGTAAAAATACCCTTCATAACGTGAATGATGAGCTTTTTGGCTGCGGGCCTATGGTAAAAAAACCTTCATATCGCGGATGATGAGCTTTTTGGCTACGGGCCTGGGGTAAAATGCCCTTCATAACACGGATGATGAGCTTTTTGGCTGCGGGCCTGGGGCAAAAAGCCTTTCATAACGCGAATGATGAGCTTTTTGGCGGTGTGGCTGGGACAAAAAGCCCTTCATATCGCGGATGAAGAGCTTTTTGGCGGTGTGCCGGGGTAAAATGCCCTTCATATCGCGGATGATAAGTTTTTTGGGGTTTCTCCAATAGCAAAAAGCCCTTCATAACAAAACGTGAAGGACTTTTTGCACCATATATGAACTGATGTGATTATTATTTTTCACTCAAAATAGGACCATTGGCGAACCCCTAGTTTCTTAAAGTTCTTTCCAAGTATCTTTCTTATTCTTTCTTTTGATTCCACTACCCCACACCACTCATACATTACATTTGTAGTAATCTTCTTATCAGGAAATAGCAATTTATATTCTTTAACACTCCGCATCACAGCCTCTCTAACCTTTTCTACCAAACCACACTCTCCACAAACACAGTTATGTCCCTCAACAGCAAGGGAAAACGAAGCACACTTAAAACACATCATCCCTTTTCTCAATCCCTCAAAAGTATAAGCAGGTAATTGTTTATAAGGAGAACCTGTGCAATGCAGGGAAACTAGTTGTGCAGCCAGTTGCTTATGTTTGTTAGATAGCTTTGTAGACACCTTTTCTAAGCTATTTAAATGTCTATTAAGTTGAGTTGGGAAAATAAATGGTTTGTCGAGTGGGGTTTGGTAAAGGGTAAAAGCGGGATTTATAAATACCACGGAGGGATCAATTTTCATGTTAATGCCTAGGCTTTGAAGCATTTGTCTGAACAGCGAAACACCTCTATTCAATTGGGTCAAGGGATTATTTATTTCCGTTTTGGATTTTGTATACAGTCTATCGGATTCGTAATAGAAATCCCCTTCAAAGTTTTTCACTTCATAAAAATGTAATACAGCAGCAGTAATGATCAACGAGTCGATTTGAAACACGGTGTTATTGATTTTGAATAGCAAGTCATTAAGAATGAGGCATTCACACTCTAAGTTTCCTGTTAATAAATCAAACATCACTTCCCCATCGTAACCCTTTTGGAGGGAAAGATAGTGCAGTTTGTCTTTCTCCGGCAATTCCATTCTGACGTTCAGCGATTTGAGTATCAGCAATTCAGCAGATTCGGTACGAGTTTTATAGATCATGGCCCACTTCCTTTCATATCACTACTATACCAATTCACCTCGTCTTTTTGTAAGAATATTTAAAAAATAAAAAAACGGACTACATATTACTCTGCCCGTTCCATTGCTCGCTCTTCACATAAAAATATCAACCGTTTGACCAGGAATACAGACAAGTGTTTCTCCCTCGTCTGCCAAAGTACTTCCGGACGCTTCCATAGCTCCTTGAAAAAACATTCCAAAAGCGCTTCCGCCTCGACAGAATTAGGTGCATACCTACTTATTATTTTATAAAGCATATTCTCATATTCCAGATAAAACTTTCTAAAGGCCGACCGATCTCTTCCATTAACCATTGTAATCAATGCTTGTTTATTTGTACGCATTCCATTCCCCTATTATTTTTAGTTGATATTGGGTAGTTTCCTTTAAAAAGACTTCCACAAACCTCTGCCAGCACATTCAAAGAACGTAAAAAAACCGCCAGCTTCAATACGCAGCCGACGGTTCCAATTATTATTATTTATTCAACACATACACTCTAGTTTCATAAGGCTTCAATGTCATTTCAGAAGCATCGTTATGCTCTTCCACTTCATAGTTCTGCAAGCGCAGGTCACTAGAAGAAACCTTAAAAGCATCCAATTCAATTTCTGCTACCTCTTCGCTAAGGTTACAGAGGACAACTGCCACTTTTTCACCTAATGTTCGTGTGTAGCCGTATACTTTCGTGTCTTCTTCCAGGATCAAATCATATGCTCCATAAACGAATACTTCTTCCGCTTTACGAAGATTGATCATGTCACGGTAGAAGCTAAGGACGGAAGCAGGATCGTTCCATTGGTTTTCCACGTTGATGGTTTTGTAGTTTTCGTTTACTCCCATCCATGGAGTTCCGGTTGTGAATCCGCCGTTCGGCTGATCGTTCCATTGCATCGGTGTGCGGGAGTTGTCACGGCCTTTAGCCCAGATGATTTCCATCACCTTCTGTGCGTGCTCTTCCCCTTTTGCACTTTCGATGTTGTAGAGATTTTTCATTCCAACATCATCATAATCGTTGATGCTTTCGAAACGAACATTGGTCATACCGAGCTCCTGGCCTTGGTAAATGAAAGGTGTACCCTGCATCAGGAAGTAAAGTGCCCCCAATGATTTTGCGCTCTCAACCAAGTACTCCTTGTCATTTCCCCAAGTGGAAACAGAACGCGCCTGGTCATGGTTCTCGAGGAATAATGCATTCCAGCCATTTCCTTCCAAGCCTTTTTGCCACTTCGTCAAGGTCTCTTTCAGTTGAAGAAGGTCCACGCCGCCTTCTGTTCCTTTTTCCCAAAGACCAAGGTGCTCAAATTGGAAAATCATATTGAACTTACCGTTCTCTTCTCCAACCCACTCGTCTGCCTGATTCAACTTAACGCCGTTCGCTTCGCCCACCGTCATGATGTCATAACGCGCAAACGTTTGCTCTTTTAACTCTTCAAGATGCTTTTGAATGCCGTCTACGTTCATCATGTAGTCGAAGGAAGGTACATAATCCAGTTTCTTCGGATTCGGTAAATCAGGGAATCCTGGCTCTTTTTTGATGTGGGAGATTGCATCCACACGGAACCCATCGATGCCTTTGTCCAGCCACCAGTTCACCATGTCATAAAGGGCAAAGCGGACATCTTTGTTTTCCCAGTTCAGGTCAGGCTGCTCTGTTGCGAAAATATGCATATAGTACTGTTCTGTTTTTTCATCGTATTGCCATGCTGGACCGTTGAAAATACTTTCCCAGTTATTCGGCTCCTTGCCGTCTTTACCGTCTTCCCAAATATACCAGTCACGTTTCGGGTTATCCTTTGAGGATGCAGATTCAATGAACCAAGGATGCTGGTCACTTGTATGGTTGATAACGAGATCAATGATCAGTTTCATTCCACGGTTATGTGTTTCTGCCAATAACTCATCAAAGTCAGCCATGTTCCCGAAGTCTTCCATGATATCCTGATAGTCACTGATATCATACCCATTATCTACGTTCGGGGACTTATACATTGGGCAGATCCAAATAACATCAATGCCAAGCTCTTTTAAATAATCCAATTTTGAAATGACCCCACGAAGATCACCAATTCCATCTCCATTGGAATCCATGAAGCTTCTTGGATACACTTGGTAGGCAACTGCCTCTTTCCACCATATCTTTTTCATCACGATACACTCCCTTGTCAACAACACTTATACTTCAAAATTTATATGGTAACGATTGCGTAACCGTTTGCACAAATTGCGAAAAAATATATATAGGAATAAATCCACTACTTTACTATACCATCTTTTTTCAGTTTTTCAACTAGCTTTTTCATGAAATGCCAGGACACAGGGGACACTATCAAAATAGACAACTATTCAAATAGGAGGAAGGCACCATGAAACAATTTTGGCTGACTTTGATCCTGCTCATCTTCATGATTCCCCAAGCAAATGCCGAAGATTCCTATGGTCTTCAGGCGGCATTCGTCCGGGACAAAGCGTTATGGCTTTATATGGATGGATCTGAAGTGCTGCTGCAGGAAAATCTGGCTATTTCCAATCTTGGCTGGTCCTCTGATGGACAGTGGCTGACCTTTGAGGCAAAAAGCGAAGTAGAGGGGGAAGAGCCTGATATCTGGCTATACCATGTTCCCACCAATACACATACTAAACTCAAAATGGTTGGCCATGATGTTCAATGGAATCCTAAGAAGAACAGTTTCGCTTTTTTGACTGGATCCTTTTTAACAGTCGTAGAGCTTAGGGAGAACAAGCCGATCATCCACCAGCTGAACGGCGGTGTTTCTCATTTCTCATGGGATGCGGACGGGGAAAACCTGATTGCCTCTGCAAGTGCCGTCATGTTTCCAGACGGATGGAGCCACCCAAGACTTTACGAGGTCAATTGGGAGATGGAAAAGCAAAACCAGGAACTGGATGTCAAGGTGGATCCGCTCTTGACTATCTCCTCCCCCCTGAAGCTTGAAGAATTATCTATTCTTTCCATTGATGTAGAAAATTTCACCTGGTCCAAGGATGGGAGGCTCCTCGCATTCGTCGTCTCCCCTACTGCATCGTGGTCAGAGGACAGCAATATGTTGAGTGTATTTGTAAAAGAAAACAAAGTGTTGATACCGATGGGCGAAATTCTCCGTGAAAAGGGATGGATAAAATGGGCTCCCACGAAATCTGTGCTTGCCTCCATACAGGGCCCCGGCCGTTTGCGCGGCGGTGTCAAAAACAAGACATTGACTGTACAAAGTGTACTTCCGAGTCAAACGAAACGCTTCACCCCGGAAGGATTTGCTGACGTGAATTTTGATTGGCTGGATGATGATAGGCTTGTCGTTGCGCGAGGGAAAGAATCCGATACCCTATCTGATTTTCGCTCCAGCTTAATTTTGGTGAATAGCAAAGAGGATGAACAAAAAAGTGACGGGAAGCCTTTGGTCGATCTGCCCGCGGGATTCTCCGATGACCATCCAGTTACATTGGATAAACAGAAAACGCTCAGCTGGATCCGTACGGATGCAAACGGCTGGAAGAGTGTGTGGATGAGCGGGCTGGACGGTTCGGATGCACGGAAGGTAATTGAAGGAGTAAAAGAAGTGGTTTGGTTTGAAAATTAGTACGGAGTGGCCTGCCTTAGTGCAGGCTTTTTTTCCATATAAAATAAAAAGGAAAAGGCCAATTCAGCCTTTTCCCTTCTCTTTAAATTACGCTCTGGAAACGTAAGAACCGTCAGTTGTATTAACAATCAGCACGTCGCCTTCGTTTACAAAGAATGGTACGTTTACTGATAGGCCAGTTTCCACGATTGCCGGCTTGGAACCGCCGGAAGCTGTGTCACCTTTGATACCAGGCTCCGTTTCTACCACTTTAAGCTCTACTGTGTTAGGAAGCTCTACTCCAAGCGTTTCACCTTGGTACATCATGATTGCAACTTCCATGTTCTCTTTCAAGTACTTCAACTCATACTCGATTTGACCTGCAGGCAATTCAAGCTGATCGTAGGACTCGTTGTCCATGAATACGTGCATGTCGCCATTTGCATAAAGATACTGCATTCTGCGGTTGTCGATTTGAGCTTTCCCTACTTTTTCACCTGCACGGAAAGTTTTTTCCTGGATCGCACCTGTACGTAGGTTGCGCAGTTTGGAACGAACGAATGCCGCTCCTTTTCCTGGCTTCACGTGTTGGAAATCCATTACGCGCCAAATTCCGTTGTCTACCTCAATAGTCAAGCCTGTACGAAAATCGTTTACTGAAATCATTAATATGTTTCCTCCTAATGCTATGTAAATAGTAGTCCTACCGGTATTGTATCCCTGAGAGATTCAGTCTACTCCACCAAGATAAGAGATTACCTTTACAAAATAATAAGTTCTTTTGTGGAATAGGACAGAGATTCATTGCCGGAATCTGTGACAATCGTATCATCCTCGATACGAACTCCACCTAGGCCAGCAACATAGATACCCGGTTCCACGGTTACCACCATTCCTGGTTCCAATACAGTTTCGGATTTCACCGATAAGGATGGCCCTTCATGCACTTCCATTCCCAGTCCGTGTCCGGTTGAGTGCCCGAAGTACTCGCCATAACCCTTTTCCGTAATATAATCACGAGTCAAGGCATCCGCTTCACGACCAGTCATGCCAGGCTTGATGCCTTTCATCCCTCTCAATTGAGCTTCCAATACGACGTTGTAGATGTTGCGCAATTCGTCACTTGGTTCCCCAATTGCAAGGGTACGCGTAATATCGGAGTTATAGCCTTTATAATAGGCACCGAAGTCAAGCGTGACAAACTCACCTTTTTCAATGATTTTGTCTGATGCAACACCATGCGGCAGGGCAGAACGATACCCGGAGGCAACGATAATATCAAAAGAGGATGACACCGCACCTTGTTTTCTCATGAAGAATTCAAGCTCGTTGGAAACATCCAGCTCTGTAAGGCCAGGCTTTATGTACGTGATGATATGCTCAAAAGCTGCATCAGCAATCTGCGTAGCTTCCTTTAATATCTTAATCTCTTGTTCATTCTTAATCAAGCGTAACTTTTCAATAACGCCGGAAACCGGTACAAGATCCGCTTTGATGGTCGTTTTATAGCTTAAATAACTAGAGAATGTAACATGATCCTGCTCAAAACCAAGCTTGTTGATACCGAGATCTTTAACAACCGCAGCTATTTCATCCACAAGTCCGCCTTTATGCTGGACGATTTCAAAGCCCTCACACTGCTTTGCCGCCTGCTCGGTGTAACGGAAATCGGTGATGAATACCGCTTTATCCTCGGTAATGACCGCTACTCCAGCGCTGCCTGTAAAGCTTGTTAAATATTGACGGTTTTTTCCACTCGTCACCAATAATGCATCGATGTTCGACTCTTGAAAGCTCTCTCTTAATTTCGTTAATTTTTCCATTCTCTTACTCCCCCTTAATTATCCTTACCAACCCTTGTACTGCCAAGTGATAGCCATACAACCCAAGGCCGACTATCTGCCCGTATGTGACAGGCGCGGTGACGGATGTATGACGGAACTCTTCACGCTTATGTATGTTTGAAATATGTACTTCCATTACCGGAATCGAAATGCTTGCGATGGCGTCACGGATTGCGTAGCTATAATGCGTAAATGCACCGGGATTGATCACGACTCCCTCGTAGGCATCGTCCGCGGCGTGCAGCTTATCGATCAGATTGCCCTCATGGTTGCTCTGATAGCAGTCAATCGAGATCCCCATCTCCGTAGCCAAGCTTTCCAGCTGCTTTTCCAAATCCTTTAATGTTTCTTTTCCGTAGATTGCCGGCTCTCTTAGACCAAGTCGATTGAGATTCGGTCCATTCACCACAAGTAGGCGCATATCATGACTCCTTTTAACAAATATGAACACGTAAAAAAGAATGTCCAATTACTGAACATTCTATCACATTCCACCTTTTCCTACTACCTATTTGCTGAGGGCTGGTCCTGTTGCTGCTGCTTTTGTGTCACCATTTCAGAATGTTCGAAGGAAATGGAGTAGCCGACGAAAACACCGAAGAGAATATAAAGGCAAATATTCGTGATATTTGTATCAAGAGTCAGCTTCGGGACAGTCTTAATGGATGGAAACATGGGATTCAGAAGAAAGAATACAACACCCCATAGTACAATACCATAGATGATTCCTATCCAATAATGCCTGAATTTTTTTAGTGTAGCAGCATAGATAAGCGCAGCGCCGATACCGAACAGGCCAAGCAGGATAAAACTGATGATATACCCCAGCACCCCTTTTTTCCAATCGCCCAAAGCCCAAGGCTGCAGCACCACGTTTGGACTTATTTCTGTAAAATGGAACAAATAGGCGAAAAATCCGATCAAACTCCAGAAAATCCCCCCAACAAAGCCTGTTACCATCACCTTTGTCATAAAGCTCATTGGCTGCTCACGTTTATTCTGTTCAAGCTCTTGGTTTTCATTTTCACTCATACACGTATTACTCCCTCTCCAAATAGCTTATAAACATATCTTTCCATTATAAAAAAGAACCATTCATGATAATTTAAAAAAATGAAAAGGAACGAGAGTAGAGGTTTTTTCAAGATTCAGGTAGAATATTAGTAAATAGGAAATCTTTATCTTCTTAGAATAAGTTAGGTTGGTGTCTATATGTCAAATGAATCAAAACCCGTCTATGGTGGACAGGCTGTGGTGGAAGGTGTTATGTTCGGCGGGAAACGTCACTACGTAACTGCCATCCGCAGAAAAGATGAGTCCATCGAGTATTTACATGTTCCGAGAAAAACAAACCCCACATTGCAGAAATTGAAGCGAATCCCGTTTCTGAGAGGTGTGGTAGCAATTGTGGAAGCGGCCGGAAACGGCTCCAAGCATCTGAACTTCTCTACAGAACGTTATGATGTGGACCCAAGTCAGGACGAAGAGGTCATTTATAACAAAAAGGAAACTTCCAAACTCGAAATGATCTTGAGCGTCGCAGCGGTCGGTATTCTTTCCTTCCTTTTTGGAAAATTCATTTTCACACTAGTTCCCGTTTTCCTGGCAGAATTGACAAGTCCCTATCTTCCAGGGAAATTTGCACAAGTATTAATGGAAACCGTCTTTAAGCTGATGCTCCTATTAGCCTATATATATTTCATTTCTTTCACTCCGATTGTGAAAAGAGTGTTTCAATATCATGGTGCGGAACATAAAGTGATTAACGCCTATGAAAACGGGAAAGAATTAACTGTAAGCAATATTCAGGCGCAGTCAAGACTTCATTACCGTTGCGGCAGCAGTTTCATCCTTTTCACGGTCATCGTCGGATTCTTCATCTATCTGACTGTTCCTCACGATCCGCTCTGGCTGCGTGTAGTGAATCGATTGGCATTGATTCCAGTAGTACTGGGTATCTCATTTGAAGTGCTGCAGCTTACAAACAAGGTTCGTGAAGTGCCTGTACTGCGAGTACTGGGATACCCTGGACTTTGGCTACAGCTCCTTACGACAAAAGAGCCTTCTGATGATCAAGTGGAAGTGGCAATCCATTCTTTTAATAAACTTTTAGAGCTTGAACAAGATTCAGAGAAAAAGAATACCGAAGAAATAGTATAAAAATCCGCAACAAGCCTTATCCTATAAAATATACTATTTACACAAACTTAAATTATCGGAAACACTTTTCTAACAGACGACCAGGGAGGTGACTAGGGTGAAACGAGGCTTTGGCAAACCGATTTTAATCATGCTGCTATCTTTGGCTGGATTCTACCTTGCTATCCAGCTGTTTCAGAATCCCGGAGGACTATTCAAAAGCCTTCTTTTAATCGTTGGGGGGCAACTGTCCTCTATCTCGTCTTCCGTTATTTCATTCAAGGCAGAATCGGTGGTGGTAAGACGGATGCAAGATACAGCAAGGCAGTTAAGCAATCCAAAAAGAAATACCCAGCGGCGAAACCGAAAACCAATGTGACTCCCCTCATTGGCAAAGATAGAACTGGCGTAAAATCCTCTGCACAAAAAAGAAGAAGCTCTTCCCACCTGACAGTCATTGAAGGGAAAAAGGGCAAGAAAAAAAATCGGGCGTTTTTTTAAACGGACCGATTTTTTTATGCGAAAAATCAAAAACTCCATGTTCTCAAAAATGCTTCTGCCCTTTTTTTTCCTATTTCCACCAATCCCCTTTTTCTTTCCTCAGTCAGGGCGAACTCCGTGACTGCAATGTGGTCCATCGGAATGAAGATGATGTTCTTTTCATGTCGCCTGTCGATGTATCTTGCATCATGGGCATCCTTCATCGTTTCAAATAGTGCACCAAACATGGTGATGGCATTATTTATTTTATTCACAGGCAAATCCCTTTGCTTGGCGCTCAGTTTAATTCCAAGTACAGGTCGAATTTTCGGGATTCGATCATTATCAAATAGCCAGATAGGGAAATTGCTTAGCACGCCACCATCCACAAATAGATGACAGATACCCTTCCCCTTTATTTTCACCGGCTCAAAAAAATAAGGGATACTACAGCTCATCCGCACTGCCTTCGCAACCGAGAACTTGGATGGATCGATTTGATATCTAGACAGGTCATCAGGCAGGACAGCCATTCTCCCGCTTGTCAAATCAGAAGCGATAATCCGCAATTTCTGCCCGGGAAGATCGGCGAAAGTATGCACTCCCTTTGCTGCCAGTTTCTCTTTTACCCAGCTTTCCAGCATTTCCCCCTTGTACAATCCCAACCGCCAATATAGCAAAAGCCATTTTGCTACAGGGGAAGGCAGGAACGTTCTTCGCTGGTCCAGGAAATCTAAGACATCCGTCTCCCCTAGCATCTTATATATCTCATCCGCTGTATAGCCCGCAGCAACAAAGGAAGCTATGATGGAACCGGCGCTTGTTCCTGCAAGACGTTGAAATTTCAATCCCCGTTGTTCCACAGCTTGAAGTGCCCCAATCAACGCGAACCCTTTAATCCCCCCACCGGAAAACACTCCATCAATCACCAACTGTCTCCCTCCATTCCCTTCCAACCAAAAACCTTTATAACCTTTTTTATGTAAGGGAATGGGAATTATAACTGTCCAAAAGAAAAAAGGTCGACCAATGAGCAATACCCCTGGTCTGACCTTTTATTGATTTTCTTCGTTTTGTTTTTGAATGATCTGAAGAGCCTCTGTTCGCTCTTTATTTTCTTCAAAGTATTGGACAAGGTCCCCTATGCGATCAATTGCATTCCAGCTCAGATGATGCTCGATGCCTTCCACATCTTCATAGATGTTCTCCTCGTCCACACCGATTACCCGCAGAAACTGTTCCAAAAGCTCATGGCGATAGACGAGACGCTTTCCGATTTTCTTGCCTTTGGAAGTCAACACAAGACCTCGGTATTTTTCATAAATCAGATACTTATCTTTATCAAGCTTTTGCACCATTTTCGTTACTGAAGAGGGATGTACCGCCAATGCTTCGGCTATGTCTGATACACGCGCATATCCTTTATCTTCAATTAGCATATAAATCTGTTCTATGTAGTCTTCCATACTTGGGGTAGGCATAATATCCCTCCATTTCCAATCCACGATCGTAACCGTCATTAAAATGATACATTAACTTGGCGCTACTGACAAGTTATGTAGAAAGGTTCGAAGATTTCAGTCTTTCATTAATGTTCTTTATATGATACATAATTCTTGTGACTCCGTTAAACACCCCTGTTGATTTCCGTTCCAGGCATTCGCTTATCCAGGAAGGTCTCAGAAGCCTCCTCGGCGCTATTGCGCCTGCGGGGTCTCCCTCGACACGCTGCTTCCGCAGGACAAAGAAGGCTGCGGAAGCGATACATCGCACGCAGAAAATGCTTGCATTTTCAAGGAGTCTCATGCCTTGCACTCCAATCAACAGGGGGCAAGCAAAATAATTAATTAATTCGGTATTTATTGCAATTTCGTCATCCAATACCAAGAACAACAATCTCTGGGGGACATTTTTAATAGAGCTCATTGACAGCCAGGAAAAGGCAGGATATCCTGTATTGTCTGGTACTCATATTGCTTGATTGCGAACTGTGTATGATATAGATATTCCATTACATAAAGCTTTTGACCATCGGCGCTGCATAGGACTCCCGAGGTGCCTGTGCCATTCATAAAGGATACACCGATTGGCCGTCCGATCAGGTATGGTATTTTCATTTGCCACATTAGGCATTCCCCCTTTTAGGATAATGTATGAAAAAAGGGATTGATGAGTACTTCCTAAAAATAAAAGACCTATTCGAACTGAGCGAATAGGTCTTTCACTTTAATATTTTATAGTCCGCACTTCAGCTGTGCACCACAATCTGTACATGTGTTGCATCCACCGATTTCCTTTACCGTTCCGATGCGGCATACCGGACATGTGTTTCCGACTTCCGATCCGAATTGCACGTTTGTGGAACGAAGATCATTGATTGTTTCCACCAGCACAACAGGTTTTTTCACGACATCTTCCATTTGGATCTGTTCGCTTTCTTCATCCATCGTGTTTTCTTCAGCTTTCAGGGTCAGCACTTGGGAGTCACGGCTCCCATCCACGTAAACCGTTCCACCTTTTGCGCCACCTTTGTAAAGTCGCTCATACACTTTTTTCACCTGATCAACTGTATAGCCTTTCGGTGCGTTTACGGTTTTGGAGATGGAACTGTCAATCCATTGCTGGATGATGCATTGCACGTCCGCATGAGCTTCAGGAGCCAATTCCATCGCAGAGATGAACCAGTTAGGCAGGTTCTCCGGATCTGCTTCCGGATTGGCATTCAAGTACTCCTGCACGATATCTGCCTTCACTTCAATGAACTTCCCTAAGCGTCCGCTTCGGAAATAGGAGAAGGAGAAGTATGGCTCAAGTCCTGTTGACACACCTACCATTGTTCCGGTAGAACCAGTTGGTGCAACTGTCAGCAGGTGAGAGTTACGGATTCCGGACGTAAGAATGCCTTCTTTAATATCTTCAGGCATTTTGCTCATAAAGCCCGTTTCCGTGAATGCTTTTCGTAGACGGTTCGTTTCTTCTTCTGTTGCACCCTGTAAGAATGGGAAGCTTCCCTTCTCTTTTCCAAGCTCAACAGAAGCACGGTATGCTGTCGTTGCGATTGTTTCAAATACTTGATCCACAAGCTCATTTCCTTTTTCGGAGCCGTATTCCGTTTCGCAGTAGATCAATAGGTCATGAAGTCCCATGACACCTAATCCGACACGACGCTCGCCAAGTGCCTGCTTTTTGTTCTCCTCAAGGAAATAAGGTGTTACATCGATCACGTTGTCCTGCATTCTCACACCGACTTCCACTGTTTGCTTCAGCTTTTCGAAGTTGACGGTCTTTGTTTCTTTATCTGCCATCTCTGCAAGGTTTACTGCAGCTAGGTTACAGACGGAAAATGGTGCGAGGGGTTGTTCCCCACATGGGTTCGTTGCTACAACCTTTTGTCCGTACGCTTTCGCATTGGTCATATCGTTGGCATTATCGATAAAGAAGATACCAGGCTCAGCAGAGTAGGTGGCACAGATGTTCACAAGGTTCCAAAGCTCTTTTGCCTTGATTTTTCTGTACACTCGTACCTTATGTCCAAGTTTCTCCCACTCACGAACGTCGCCAACCTCCGACCATTCCTTATTGTAGATTTCCATTTCCTCTTTATCGTAGCCCTCTACATCAGGGAAGCGCAGGTCGTAATCCACATCATTTTCTACAGCTTCCATAAAATCTTTTGTCAGCGTGATGGAAATATTGGCACCTGTCAGGAATTCCGGATTGTGCACCGTATAGGTTCCGCCCACTTTCAACTTCTGCTCTGCGTCTCTGATGATCTGTTCTGTGAATCCACCATAGCCAGGAATGTGCTTGAAGTTTGTGACTGATTGGTACATCGTAACTTCCTGATCTGTCAGGGGAGTGAATTTCAACTTGTCCTCTGCCGCTTTTTTGATGCTTTCATCATTTGTATTTTCGATAAGGTAGCGTAGAATTCTTGGGTTTTGCATTTTGGAGATGATGAATTCCACGATGTCCGGATGCCAGTCTGCCAGCATAATCATTTGTGCTCCACGTCTTGATCCACCCTGCTCCACAAGATGCGTCAATTTCGCAATATCATCCAGCCAGGAAACACTTCCGGATGATTTTCCGTTTACTCCTCTAGCCAGGGCATTTCTTGGACGTAGAGTAGATCCGTTCGTTCCTACCCCACCGCCTCGGCTCATGATCTCCATCACCTGCTTGCGGTGCTCGGAAATGCCTTCGCGTGAATCCTGGACAAACGGCATCACATAGCAGTTGAAATACGTTACGTCGGTATCCGCTCCCGCTCCGTACAATACGCGTCCTGCAGGTACAAAGTTGAGGTTGACAAGCTCATGGTAGAACTTTCCGAACCATTCCTGGCGCTTCTCTTCCGTCGTTTCAGCTGCAGCTAATCCTGTTGCATTACGTTTGGCGATTTGTTCGTAAAACACTTCAAGCGGCTTCTCGATGACGTCCAGTGTGCGTACCACGACACCAGTCTCCACTTCGCCCTGTCTAGTCAAAACTCCACGATACTCCTCTTCAATTAATACGGAAGCTTTTTTGGTAGACCAGTCTATATCTTGAATATAACCTAGTCCTCTTGCTGGGAATTTCGGATCCTCCTTGATCGTCAATACAACAAAATCTCCAGCTGTCAAGGTTACTTTTTCTGTATCTTTGAATGCGTAACGATCGAGCATCACTAGACGGGAAACACCTCGGTGCGTCGTTGTCATGTCCTCTGTAATAGGATGTACTTGTGGGAATAAGTTGATATCCTGATTCAATCGTTCAACATTGATTTTCGGTTTGTTTTCATTCGTGGCAATGGTCATTATTACAACTCCTCTAAAACTAGTAGTTCTACCAACATTTACTTCAGTAAAAATTGTGTGTACAGATAAGGTATCATACCTTCATATAAAATATCAATATATAGTGTCTGACATTTTTTCGACAATACTACATATTGATTTTCGGGCTAATAAATCATTATTTGTCAAATGGAAAAACAATCAAATAAATGAGATTGAGAGAGGAAAACAGAGATTACTTCGACAAAATCTCGTATAATGACGTATTTTGTCACTTGCGTAATTTCACGAATTATAGCGAGGTTTATGTATCAACCTTTCAAGAAATTCTTTCCTTTTGCAAGAAAAATATTTTTTATTTTTTTTTGGTTGACTACTACCTAAAAGCGCGCCACATTTTTAGTACCCTACTATATCTAGGCTAAAACAAAAAGATAACGAGAAAAAAATTCCCCGCTACCTTTTATAATTCCACTCATCTGTCGAATATTTACTATCCATGATTGCCTGAACTTCCTCAAGTTCGGATTCCGATAGTTCATATGGCTCCAGCTTTATGTCCAAGCCTTTTTCAAATCCCTTATAGAAGGCTTCCTTCGCCTCTTCTATCGTCACCGGGGTTTCCCTCAGCGCATTGATCGCCACAGCCTTGTTCTTGAAGTTTTTCTGCATGCGCTCCTTGACGCGATCGCTTGGATAGTTGAACAGGCTGAACAACATATCCTCATCTATTTCGAGTAGTATGGAGCCGTGTTGCAGTATGACACCCTTCTGGCGAGTCTGTGCACTGCCCGCCACTTTACGGCCTTCTACCACGAGCTCATACCAGGACGGTGCATCAAAACATACGGCGGACCTTGGATTTTTCAAGCCCTCCTTTTCCTCTTCCGTCCGGGGGATAGCAAAATAGGCATCCAACCCAAGCGCTTTAAATCCTTCAAGTATTCCTTCTGAAATGACGCGATACGCTTCCGTTACGGAGCGAGGCATTTCTGGATGATCTTCGGAAACGATGACACTGTAGGTCAATTCCTTATCATGAAGCACGCCTCGTCCACCTGTCGGGCGCCGGACAAAACCAAGCCCCAATTCCTTTACACGATCCATATTCACTTCTTTATCCACTTTTTGAAAATAACCAACTGATAGAGTCGGTGGATTCCATCCATAGAACCGGATGGTCGGGGGAATCTTGCCTGCGCTATGCCAATCCAGCAGCGCTTCGTCCAATGCCATGTTAAAGGCGGGAGACTGTTCCTTTGAATCAATATATCTCCAAATTTCTTTTGTCATAGGATGTACCTCTTTTATTATGTATGATGATTTAGTGTAACAAATCAACACCAGTAATTCAAAGTTAAAGCTTGGCAGTTTTTTGTTGCAGCTTTAGTAAAAGGATGACATTTTGTCCAAGCTTTTATATAATATACTTTGGAATACTAAGATAAAGAGGGGTTGTCAGCATTGTACGTTTTATTAGGAGTTTTGGGAGCTATCATTGCCTATTCGGTGATCATGTTCCTCTACCAACGCAAAATTCTTACCACTCTAACTGAAGAGGATTTTCGTTCCGGCTATCGCAAAGCACAGCTGATTGATGTTCGCGAACAAAAGGAATATGAAGGCGGACACATCCTTGGAGCTAGAAACATTCCTCTTTCTCAACTTAAAATGAGAAGCAAAGAGATTCGCAACGATCAACCAGTCTACATCTACTGCCAAAACACATTGCGCAGCGGCCGTGCAGCACAGATGCTGAAAAGACAAGGCCACACAAAGCTTTATCAGCTAAAAGGTGGCTTCAAGCAATGGGGCGGAAAGATCAGAACAAAGAACTAATAGCAAAGAGCACTTACATGGTGAATGTGAGTGCTCTTTTTTATACTCTATTGGATGGATTCTTTTATCTGATCGATATGCCTTCTTTCATGGAAGCCGATCAGCTGTACCCATTGCTGGGCAGAGAGGTCGCCAATCCAGCGATGGCTGAACCCGTAGGCATGCAGGGATTCGTCATCAGCTTCTTGGATGAAGTTATTAAGGTTTGCTCTCGATTGTTCAAGTAACTGCAAGAGCTCCGCCTTTGTGTAGGGATGACCGGATGGTACAATATCTTCCGGGGCTTGCACCTTGTATGTACGGTTTGCGAGGATTTTCTTCAGGTTCAGTTCTTTTTCTTCCACAGCAAGTTTTGCTTGAATCGCTTTTTTGAGACCGTTTACAATCTTGTTTTCTATCAGGTAAAGATGCTCCACGTTTTCGCTTACAGACCACAGCTCCGGACTTTTTTTAGCATGGAGCGTTTCCTCTTCAAGCCCGTCGAGTAGGTTCAGCAGTTCTTCCCTTGCTTCATAGGTTTTTACGTAATACATTCGTGATCCCTCCCTTTGTTTCTACTATTAATCATACTTGGTGGAGGGGAAAATGAGAAATGATATGATGATTGGAAAGTTTTTTAAGTAATGGGTAGTAGGTTACCCAGCTGAAGTAGGAGGACGTGGCAATCAGTTTTCCCACATCGGTGTGTTGAAAGGCATGATGCATGTATTGGATGAATAAAAAAGCGGCAACATCAATTTTGTAAAATATCCTAAAAACTTTGAGTTTATTGTTTGTGGAATCTACGATTTAGTACCTACATGGGAGTTGCTCTATAACGCAGGTTATGTTTCGTGGGAATAACGAAAATCGCAAGTTCTACTGCTGCGAAGGGTAACATCTGTAAGTTTTTGATTCCCTCATTAGCGTGCTTTGAACCGAGTGAGGGTATCATTCCATGCTTTTGATTCCCTCACTCGCTTGTTTTGAGCCGAGTGGAGGAATCATCCCATGCTTTAGATTCCCTCACTCGCTTGTTTTGAGCCGAGTGGAGGAATCATCCCATGCTTTTGATTCCCTCACTCGCTTGTTTTGAACCGAGTGAGGGTATCATTCCATGCTTTTGATTCCCTCACTATCTTGTTTTGAGCCGAGTGAGGGTATCATTCCATGCTTTTGATTCCCTCACTATCGTGCTTTGACCGGAGTGAGGGTATCATTCGACTTTAATTTATCGAGTCTCCACCATAATTTAGCGACTTTCTCCATTAATCTATCCTAAAGCCCGCTAAATCCAGAAATGTCCATTAATCTGTCCAAAAATCCTTTATAATCTATCTGACGACAAAAACATTAAATCCCCGCCCACGCCCAATAAACTCCGAAAAAAGAATAAAGCAGCGGCCCCTCCCAAGGGCCGCTGCTATGTAGGACAAGGAACCTGTCCCCGCTATCTTTGCAAGGGGCCAGGCCCCATTGCTTACGCTTCTTTCTGGTAACGCAACACAGGCTTACGCGCCGCCAGCGTTTCATCTAATCTCTTAATCACGGTTGTGTGCGGTGCTTCTTGCACGACTTCCGGATTTTCTTCGGCTTCGCGGGCGATCTGGATCATCGCTTCGATGAAGGAGTCCAGGGTTTCCTTTGATTCCGTTTCCGTCGGTTCGATCATGATACACTCTTCCACGTTCAATGGGAAGTAGATTGTTGGCGGATGGTAGCCGAAGTCGAGCAGGCGTTTTGCGATGTCGAGCGTACGGACGCCAAGCTTCTTCTGGCGCTTACCGGATAATACGAATTCATGCTTGCAATGTCTGTCAAACGGCAAGTCGAAATGCTCTGCCAGGCGACGCATCATGTAGTTTGCATTCAATACAGCATATTCCGTGACAGCCTTCAACCCATCCGGCCCCATGGAACGGATATACGTGTAGGCACGAACGTTGATACCGAAGTTTCCGTAGAACGGTTTTACGCGGCCGATGGAATCCGGGCGATCATAGTCAAAGCCGAAGCTTCCGTCTTCTTTTTTCACGACTAGCGGTTTAGGCAGGTAAGGAATCAAGTCCGCTTTTACTCCAACTGGACCTGAACCCGGGCCGCCGCCTCCGTGAGGTCCTGTAAAGGTTTTGTGCAAGTTCAAGTGAACCACGTCAAAGCCCATGTCCCCAGGACGAGCCTTACTTAGAACGGCGTTCAGGTTGGCACCGTCATAATAGAGCTTTCCGCCCGCTTCATGGACGATTTGCGCCATTTCGAGAATATTTTCTTCAAACAGTCCAAGTGTGTTAGGGTTCGTCAGCATTAGTGCTGCCGTGTCTTCCCCAACCACTCTGCGAAGATCCTCTAAATCCACCAAACCATTTTCATTCGATTTTACCGTAATCGTTTCAAGTCCAGCAACTGTTGCTGAAGCAGGGTTTGTACCGTGCGCAGAGTCTGGCACGATAACCTTTGTACGCTTTGTATCGTTGTTTGCTTCATGGTAGGCACGGATCATCATTAATCCTGTCCACTCACCGTGGGCACCGGCAGCCGGTTGAAGGGTCACTTCATCCATTCCTGTAATTTCAATCAAATGTTCCTGCAGGTCATGCATCAATTCAAGCGCACCTTGGACCGTCGACTCGTCCTGCAGGGGATGGATATGGGAAAAGCCCGGGAAACGCGCGACATTTTCATTGATTTTCGGGTTATATTTCATTGTACAAGAACCTAGTGGATAGAATCCGGAATCCACCCCATGGTTACGGTTGCTCAGCGCAGTGTAGTGGCGCATGATATCAAGTTCTGATACTTCCGGAAGCTCAGGTGCTTCTTCACGAATGAATTCTTTTGGGAATAGCTCGTTTAAATCTACTTCAGGCACATCATTTTCAGGCAGGCTGTAGCCGATGCGGCCTTCTCTGGAAAGTTCAAAAATAAGTGGTTGATCTTGCTTATTCATGGCTGCCATCCCCCAATTCTATCACTAGTGTGTCAATTTCTTCTTTTGTACGCAGTTCTGTTACTGCAATCAGCATATGGTTTTCAAGCTCAGGGTAGTACGTCCCCAGGTCATAACCGCCAATGATTCCTTTATCAAGCAGCTTACGGTTCACTTCTTTGATAGGAGTGGAAAGCTTCACGACAAACTCATTGAAGAATGGTCCGCTGAAGGTAACTTCCAATCCTGCAGCTTCCATTGTGCGTTTGGCGTATTGAGCTTTTTGGATGTTCTGTACAGCCATTTCCTTGACGCCTTTTTTCCCTAGGGCTGTCATCGCAACAGAAGCAGCCAGTGCATTCAATGCCTGGTTTGAACAGATATTGGAAGTCGCTTTATCGCGGCGGATATGCTGCTCACGCGCTTGAAGTGTCAATACAAAACCGCGTTGGCCTTCTTCATCGACTGTCTGCCCTACTAATCTACCAGGAACCTTACGCATCAATTTCGTTGTTACCGCAAAATAACCACAATGTGGTCCACCGAATTGTGTCGGGATACCGAATGGCTGTGCATCACCTGTTACGATATCTGCGCCAAATTTACCAGGAGGTGTCAACGCTCCAAGTGCCAACGGATTAGAGGAGACAACGAACATTCCCTTACCAGAGTGTGCAAGCTTTTCGATCTCCTGCATCGGTTCGATCTGACCGAAGAAGTTTGGATACTGAACCATGACCGCTGCAATTTCATCTGACATCATTTCTTCGAGTGCCGCAACGTCTGTCACACCATTCTTCGTCGGAATTTCAACCACTTCAATGTATTGGCCCTTTGCGTAGGAGTTTACCACTGCCTTCGCTTCCGGATGAACAGCACCTGAGATCAGGACTTTCTTTTTCTTTGTATGTCCTGCAGCAAGCATTGCCGCTTCTGCGAAGGAAGTCGAGCCATCATACATCGAGGAGTTTGCTACATCCATGCCAGTGAGTTCGCAGATCATCGTCTGGAATTCAAAGATTGCCTGCAGCTCCCCTTGGGAAATTTCCGGCTGGTATGGGGTGTATGCCGTATAGAACTCGGAACGGGAGATCACATGGTCCACGATGACTGGCATGTAATGGTCGTACACACCTGCTCCAAGGAAGGAAGCATGCTTTCTCAAGTCTTTGTTTTTCGCAGCCAGATCACTTAACTCACGCATTAATGCGGATTCAGATTTTGCTTGTTTGATTTTCAGTTCTCCATCAAATCGTACACTTTCCGGGATATCTGAAAAAAGTTCATCTATGGAAGATACGCCAATTACGTTCATCATCTCTTGAATATCTTGGTCGGTCATCGGCAAATAACGATGTTTCATGTTGAAAGCCCCCTCAGTTTTTTGGACGTTGATAAAATGGTGTTTTGACAACTTTAGCTTTTAAGCGCTTTTTACGGACCTGAACTTCCACTTCCGTCTCAACCTCCGTGAATTCCTTCTTTAATAAGGCGAGGCCGATGTTCTTCTTTAATGTTGGAGATTGTGTGCCAGTCGTCACTTCCCCGACTTGTTCCTCTCCTACAAAAACTTCATATCCATGGCGAGGAATACCTTTATCGATCATTTCGATCCCTACCAGTTTGCGCGGTACGCCGTTTTCCTTCTGATCCTTCAATACTTCTTTTCCGAAGAAATCCTCTTCCTTGTTCACCTTTACGGCAAAGCCGATTCCAGCCTCAAGCGGAGTGATATCCTTGGATAGCTCCTGGCCGTACAATGCAAGGTTTGCTTCAAAGCGCAGCGTATCACGCGCACCAAGTCCACATGGAATCACGTTTTCATCCTTTAGGATTTCATTCCAAAGAACCACCGCTTTTTCACTCGCACAGTAGATTTCAAAGCCATCTTCGCCTGTATACCCTGTGCGTGAAACTAGTGCAGGTATACCATTTAATTCTACATTTTCTTTAAATTTAAAAAATTTGATTTCTGATAAGTCTGTACTGGTCAATTTCTGAAGAGTTTCCTCTGCCAATGGGCCTTGGATCGCAAGCTGTGCAAAGGTTTCTGACACATTAGTAACAGTAACTTCCTCTGTCACCTTGCTTGCCAGCCAATCATAATCCTTTTCAATATTGGAGGCATTGACCACAAGCAGATAGTCCTCATCGGCTTTTTTGTAGACAAGCAGATCATCCACAGTACCGCCATTTTCATAGCACATTGCGGTATATTGGGCTCCGCCATCCTTCAGTTTGGAAACATCGTTGGTCATCATTTTTTGCAGGTAAGCCAGGCTGTCTTTGCCTTTGACTTCGATTTCCCCCATATGCGAGACATCGAATAAACCTGCTTTTGTTCTTACGGCTTCATGCTCTTCCTTGATACTGGAGAATTGCACAGGCAAGTCCCATCCACCGAAGTCGATGGTCTTCGCACCAAAATCTTTATAAACTTCAAACAACGGAGTTCTTTTCAATTCAGTCAATTACTTCTCCTCCTCTACCCTTATAAAAGATTGTAAGCCTACTAAAAATGCTGTTTTCCAAAAAAGGACAGAGAAACTCCTTTTTTATAAAAGAGTTCCTCTGTCCTTGGCACCTGAAAGTTTACCTTATTTATATAAGGCTTTCCCCTTTGGTGGTTCATCTAAAGTTGAACGCTCTCCAGAGATGCGTCAAACAAGTGTCTTTTTGCCTGAGAGATTCACAATTAAGCTTGTTTGCTCCTTCGGCGCCGCCATACTTCGGCAGTCTCTCCCCTTGTTCTCATTCGCGAATATATAATTTTGCTGAAAATGGTAACAATAATAGAAAGATAAATCGTCAGATCCTTCTTTCTCAGTATGGATCACCGTATTGTAGGAAAATCAACCTTTCAAAGCTCACTATTATCCTACCATTAGAGAAAGCTTTCTGGCAATACAAAAAGACTGACATTATTATTTTTATATAGCTAATCGTTCGTCTTTCAAGCGTACGATTATCATTATTTGCTAATGAAAACGCTATCTATTTTTCAACCACTATAAATTGGATAATTCAGAAAGGATGCTCATGCATGAATGTGGAGATTGTATTCGACAAAGGTTGGCAGGAAGAACTGTTAAAAAGGATGGATGATGACGGTCCATGGGCGAACTATGAATTATTCAAGCTAGCACTGGAAGTGGAAAACCATTTAAGTATACCGGAGTTTGAAGGCTTGCTGGCACCTTCCCACCTGCCGCAATTGACGCCGCTTCCCCATCAGCTTGAGGTGGCAAGGAATGTGGTGGAAGAAATGAACGGAAAAGCGATTCTTGCTGATGAGGTGGGACTCGGTAAAACGATTGAAGCTGGGCTTGTCCTGAAGGAATACATGATTCGCGGGTTGGTGAAAAAGGTGCTCATCCTGGTTCCCGCCTCCCTTGTTTCCCAATGGTCGGTCGAGCTCTATCAAAAATTTTACATACCAGCCATCGCGCAGCGCAAAAGCTATGTGTGGGAACAGTGCGACGTAGTCGTCTCCTCGATTGATACGGCTAAAAGAAGTCCTCACCGCGAAATTATCAATAGTCTCGAGTACGATATGGTCATTATTGATGAGGCTCATAAACTGAAAAATAATAAAACGAAAAACTATGAATTTGTGCAAAATCTGAAAAAAAAGTTCTGTTTGCTGCTGACTGCCACCCCCATCCAGAACAAAGTGGAGGAGATATTCAATCTTGTTTCACTACTGAAGCCTGGACATCTGGGAAGTTTAAGCAATTTTGAAGAAGTGTTCCAGGCGAAGGACAGGAAGCTTGAAAACGATGAGTACCTGAAGGAGCTTGTTAATAAAGTGATGATCCGGAACCGACGCGGCGATACCGGCATTGATTGGCCAAAACGCCATGTGGAGTCGTGCATGATTGAATTTTCACCGGAGGAACAGGAGCTTTATAACACCATCAATAATTTACGGTCTGATCCTTCTGTTGCGATTACCAGCCAGTTTTCCATCATGACCCTTCAAAGGGAAGCCTGCAGCAGCAGGGAAGCGGTCTATTATACAGTCAAAAATATGATCGAGCGAAAGCAGCAGGAGAACCCAAACTATATTCCGGCACCTGGGTTGATGGAAATCTTTCAAAAAATCGATCTTGTCGGCCGAAATTCCAAGGCGGAAAAAGTACTGGAGCTTATCCGGAAGGTAAATGATAAAGTAATCATTTTTACGGAATACCGGGCCACCCAGATGTACCTTCAATGGTTCCTGAAGCAGCATAGGATTACGTCCGTCCCTTTCCGTGGTGGATTCAAACGCGGAAAAAAGGACTGGATGAAGGAGCTTTTCAAAAATCATACACAAGTGCTGATTGCAACAGAAGCAGGCGGAGAAGGAATCAATCTGCAATTCTGTAACCATATCATCAACTATGACCTTCCCTGGAATCCGATGCGGCTCGAGCAGCGGATCGGCCGTATTCATCGCTTAGGGCAAGAAAGGGATGTTCACATCTATAATTTTGCCACAAAAAACACGGTCGAGGAGCATATATTGAAGCTTTTATATGAAAAAATCAATCTGTTTGAGCGTGTCATCGGTGAGCTTGATGATATCCTGACAAAGCTAGAAATCAAAAATTTGGAAGACCACATCCAGGATATCATGCTGCATTCGAAGTCGGAGGGAGAAATGAAAGTCAAGATGGAGAACCTTTCTTCCATTATAGAATTTGCGGATAGCTTGAAAAAGGAGGAGGAGCCACATGCAGCAGCAGGAAATTCATAGATTCCTGGAGCGTTATTTTACGGCAAACAGTTGTGAGATCTTGGAGAATACAAATAGTCATTTGGCGGTCCAGCTCTCCATCGAGATGGACAAGGAGTTGATGAACCGCCCATTCTATTGGCACTATCTCGAGAAAACAGGCGGTGTGCCAAATCCGATGCAATTGACACTGATTACAAATAACAACGAGGCACCGGATGACCTGAAGGGAGATACCGTACATTTCGGATCCCCGAGACTGCACCAGATTTTTGAATCGACCAAGCGTCTTGCAGGATACATCCGACTGTATGAGGATGCCAAGGTTGCACCAAATGTCGGCCATCTCCCACTTCACCCGTGGCTGAATGTGAATATGAAGGTCAGCTACCAATGTGATCGGAAAAAGGACGTTATCAAGTCGCTTGGTATTCACCTAATTTCAGGAAGTATTATAGAAGGGTTTCAAGATGTCTTGAATAAAACTCCAGTCACTCCCAAAATTCCCGATTTTTGTTTCACCATGTCACCAATCATTAAGCCGGCAAGCGGACTTTCCAGATTGGAGCATTATGTGAATGGGTTTATTGCAAGCGAGGACCACACTTGGGCAGATGCTGCAAGAGAGCGCTGGGAGAAGGACCTTCAGTTGTTGGATCATTTTTATGAGGATGAGGAGGAAAAGCCGGAATCCTATGAAACGGAGAAAAAGGCGCTTCAGGAGCAGTATGAACCAAAGATCCATGTGTCCATCATAAATGGCGGGCTTTTTTATCTTACCCCAGGATTTATGAACCGCGTTCAGAATGGTAGGTAGGAGTTGGGCTTCTAATTAAGTTAATGGAAAAGAGAGCGATCCGGATTTCATCATGAAATGGATTGCTCTTTTGTTATTTATTTGGCACCCTGCCTTCTGGTACTATAGAGCTGAAGGTCAGTCGTTGTTAAGGGAGTGATTGGGTGATAGTAATTGAGACGGATAGACTTCTTCTACGGAAGGTGGTAGAGACCGATGCGGCATTTATTCTGCGATTGTTGAATGAACCAGGTTGGTTGGAGTATATTGGGGACAAAGGAGTCCGTTCTATGGAGGATGCTGTCCATTATATTAAAACCGGCCCTCGTGCCATGTATGAGCGAGAAGGCTTTGGATTGTTTCTGGTCGAATGGAAGGGTAACCAAGCACCTATCGGCTTATGCGGGTTAATCAAGCGGGATGGTCTTGACGATGTAGACATCGGTTATGCACTTCTTGCAGATTATCATGGTCAAGGATTCGCCTTTGAAGCAGCCCAAGGAACTTTTGAATACGCCAAAGAAATTGGACTGAAAAGGATTATCGCCATCACAACAAAAGATAACCACTCTTCTATGAAGCTTTTGGAGAAGCTCGGAATGAACCCAGACGGATTTGTGATATTACCAAATGATAACGAAGAATTGAAGAAGTTTTCTATAGATTTGTAGGTCTACAGTTGGGACAAGGAACCTGTCCCTCTGTTTCATATTTACGAGATATAATGGAAAATCCAAAACAAATGAACAACCGCAACTGTCCCATAACCGAGAACAGCAGCGACACTTATGTATTTGACCAGTAAAGATCTGATATCTTTTACATAATAAAGAAGAATTAGCAGGAAGATCGAAAAGAATGCTTTTACCCCGAGAAACAGTAAGGGATCCTTTTGGTAGAGACCAGCCATCATAGGATTCGCTTCCTCAATCATATTCAAGTTTAAGCCGATGAAGGTAGCAACAGCATCAAATAGATTTAAAACAAGTAATAGGATTATTAGCCTCTTCATCAGTCTCGCCTCTCTTCGTTCTTTTTTAAGAACATTATACAACTTATCGGTCCCTGTTTACAAACAAATCGTTCTTTTTAAAGAATATTAAAACATTCGACATCAATTAAAATGCCCAGTTATAATGAAAAGAAAAAGGTGTAAGGGGAAAAGGTATGAAAATGAAGCTTTTCTGGCTCATGTTAATGTTGATACTAGCGATTTTGATAAGTGGCTGTAGCGGAGACAAAACCAAAGAAAACGAGAATGTTGACGTTGATCGGGAAATTACCATTATCGGGCATACAGGGACGGAAGTGGATGACTTCTTCTTCGAGCCTTCCAAGATTACTGTTAAAAAAGGAGAAACTGTCAAACTAATCATGGAGAGTGCCAATAATGTCGGCCATGGCATACAGGTACCTGCTTTGAAAATCAACCTGTCTGAAAGAGAGCCTGAGGTTTTCACTGCGGATAAGACGGGAGAATATGAAGGAAGATGTAGCGTACTATGCGGAGCCGGACATTCTGTTATGAGCTTTAAAGTGATTGTGGAGGAAGAATAGAAAAAAGCAATCTTCTCTCGATTTTGGAGAGAAGATTGCTTTTTTAGTTGTTTTCTATAAGACCTATCATTTCGGTCTCTTTCAAATTGTTCCCTCCGACCCAATCCTTAAAATCCTTTTCGATAACTTGATTGCTCTGTGCAATGGTCGTCAAGATCCTAGAGTCAACGAAGGAATAGGAAAAAGTATGAAGAGTACCAAACAAATTCTCATAGTCCGTAAAAAAGATGGGAGAATGTTTATCTGAAAAATTTTGAAACATCTCTTTGTGATTGAACTCTCCACTTTTTAATCCTTGCATGTACCTGTTCCGATTTATCGAATTCTCTATAAAAGCCCTGTTTTTCTCCTGAAGTTCCTCCATTTGAAAATGATTGACGCATGTCAGAAGCACCTCATCCCTTCTGACCCTAACCTTTTCCGGACTTGCTTCCACCACTGCCATATTTCCCTTTTCGTCGCCGAGAGAAAAATTATAACTGGCCGAATGGGGAATCTCCTCCAGCAATCGAATCGCATCCTCCACTGTCTGACAGGTATCAAGCAGCATTCTTATGGAAGTCCATGCGGACAAGCCTTCTGTATATTCATCATTACTAACGAAGTGTAAGCCTGCGACCAACCCATGCTCGTTCACGCCATCGTGCCTTCCGATTGCTTGGAGATTATATCCTGCAGTAGCATATGCGTTTTCGGGCTGCAGCAAACTGAAAAATCCATCGTAAAGTACTGGTGAGAAATCATAATTTCTCACATAAAAATCTTTTGTAATCAAGGTGGAACATCCCATCGCGGCTACCTTTGGCATGTCGTAACCGCTGAACAAAGCTGCACATTTGTTGAATGGCAACTCCAAACCCTCTGACAATCCCCGTAGCTCCTCCAATAAATGAGGAGCATAAGTCTTATAAAGGGACTTCATTTTCTCCATATCAATTTCCTGTTTTGTAACGGTTTCCATCGCTTTTAAGATAGGGAGATGTTTAAGAACCTTTCCTAAACTTACTCCAATATTGAAAGAGGTACCTCTCTGTTGAAGAACATCCACTTTAAAGGTTGAAATATTTATCCCTCCCTAGCCTTCGATTACTTAATCGGAATCCATATCTCCGAATACAAATCAGGGCTGGATGGATCCTCTTCCGTGTAAAGTTCGAACTCCGGTGTTCCTGCATGCTGATAGCTGTTGGACGGAAACCACTCGGAATAGATCTGCTTCCACGCTTTTTGCATTGCCGTTGGCATAGGGCCGTGCACTTCGAATACAACCCATTTGGATGCAGGGATCTCCAGGCTTTCCATTCCGCTCGGCACTTCCCCGTTGAATGACGCCGCTACCCAATAATCCATCACCTTGTTGCTGCGTTTTTCTTCACTTGAACCATCGCAGACCCCAAGGACACCCTTTACGACTCCTTCATTCAGTTCAAACAGGCGGTCACATGTCCCGTTCCCATTCATTTCATCCCAAAGCTTAGGGATACCCATCTGATTTTCTTCACCATTACATGAAAACTCCCTCTTAACGCCAACAATACGAAATGCTTCTTTTTCCACCAAACTATACTTCATCGGTTCTGCCCCTTTCAATGTCACCTGGATCACCAGGCGGTTATAGGATTGCAGCTTGCCACTGTTCTTTCGCACTTCACTTGGCGTCACACCATGCTGCCTGCGGAAAGCTTTCGTGAAAGCCTCGGGAGTGTCATAGCCATACTTCATCGCGATATCAATGATTTTGGCATCGGTGGTCAGAAGGTCCTGTCCAGCCAGCGTCAGCCTTCTGCGCCGCAAATACTCACCTATTGAAGAATCAGTCAAAACGGTGAAAATTCGCTGAAAATGAAAGACAGAAACATTCGCTTCCTTCGCAATATCCTCCATCGGCATATCCTCAAGCAAATGTTCTTCCATGTATTCAATTGCCCTTTGTATCGACTCCACCCATGCCACTATAAGCCCTCCCTTACTTTTTATTTTATCGATTATGTATCCAGCCTACCTGTCATTTTCTGCTCATCTTTGACAGGTCTATCTTCTTTCCATCTCTTTAATTTTGGAATTTCTCACGATGCTATATACGCCAAGGGAGAACAGCACAACAGCAAGAGCCGTAAAGGTGATTCCGGGACCGACATTTTTCAATTGAATATTATCAATGGCAAACAGCACCATTGCCATTCCGTTGATAAACAATGCCAGGATAATCATTAGATGTATTTTCTTTTTCTGCATAGGAAAACCCCTCTTTTAGTTAATCAATAATGAAACAGTTTTATAAGTGCTTAAGGAAATCATCCAACTTTTTTCCTCTTCTTTCAAATATCCCTTTTATAAAAAAGATCCACCAAACTAGTAAGGTGACATAACCCGTCGCTATGTAAATGGACCAGCTTTCCCCTTTGTGCAATGATTGCAGCAGGTGCTCTGCTTCATTCAGGTCAGGTCCCCTTTCTATCCCATTCAGTAAACCTAATACCGGAATAGTGAACACCAATATGAAAACTAGAAATGCAAAAGGCATTCTTCTTCTCTTTATAAGGCAGGATAGCGCTGTCGCAAATGATGCAAAAAAGAATAGATAATAACCTAACCAGAACCAGTCAGGCAGCGTTTTCCAATACATGTTTTCCCCTCCTTTCACTTTCACCTTCTTTATTTATTCTGCATTGAATTCCAGCTTCCTCTAAAAACATGCATACACTTCCAATATAAGTAAATAATAGTTAATACCATTAACAAGAGGAAATGATATTTATATGCATGTTGTCTATAATCTAATATTTCTACTAATTGCGTGGAAATGGGGAGATTGGAAAAACTGGGAGAAATATTACCCGACCATTCTTTTTTTTATAGTTGGAGATCTACTTCATAATTTTATCATGTATAACCATCATGTTTGGGTATTCCACGAAAACCTTTTGCCTGAACTATTGCCAAATCACACATTCATTTCCTTAGTCATCATGTTTGTTTGTTATCCCGCAACAATATTGATCTACCTGAAATACTTCTTTCGAACAAAGAGCATGATTGGACGGGCACTACAATATGGATTCTGGGTGGCCTTTTACCTAGTGGTCGAATATGTCAATCTCCATTTGGGTTTGATATCCCATCATAATAACTGGCACATGGGATGGTCCACATTATTCGTGATGGTGATGTTCGCTTTATTTCCCATCCACTATAAGAAACCATTAGTTGCTTTAATACTATCCATACCTTTCGTGTTATTTTTGTGGTTTCAGTTTGATATTCCAATTGAAAAATTGAAGTGATGTAAATAACTAATTTTTAAATAATGGAGAGATTATAATGGAAATTAAACACAATCCGAAATTGACTTCTGCAGAATTAGCTACTCTATGGAATACCTATGTGGCTGATTCATTAGCAATATGCGTGTTGCAGCACTTTTATAAAACCAATGAAACAGAAGAGTTCCAATCAATTTTTGAGTTCGCCCTTTCCATTTCAGAAGAACATATTCAGGATATATCAACCCTTTTCAACAAAGAAAACATCCCCATTCCCCATGGTTTTGATGAAAGTGATGTAAATCTTAACGCTTCGAAACTTTGGTCTGATACTTCCTATATTCGTTATCTCCAACATATGGGGAGAACGGGATTGTCCACCTACGGACTTGCTAAAGCCATATCCTCCAGGCAGGATATACGCGCACTATACAAAAAGTATTACAGGCAAACAGAAGAGCTTTACGATATGGTTTCAGACAGCCAATTAGCAAAGGGTGTTTATGTTCGTTCGCCATTTATTACCTATCCGACAGAAGTGGAATATGTCAAAGATACGTCATTCCTTGGCAGTATTATTGGACAAAAAAGAACGTTGTTAGCAGTTGAAATAGCCCACCTTGGAACAAATATCGAAGTGACAAACGTCGGAAAAACACTCTTTCTCGGCTTCAGTCAGGTGGCACAGTCCCGTAAACTAAGGGATTATTTCAGAAAAGGATATGAAATTGGAAAGAAACAGGTAGATACATTCTTGGACATATTAAGGGAAAATGATACCGCCTATCCTTCTACATGGGATGGAACATTAACCACTACTACGGATGCCCCATTTTCGGACAAGCTGATGTTATTTCATGCCAATATGCTGGGAGCCATCGGAATTGCAGATTACGGTACTGCAGTAAGTGCAAGCCTCCGGAAGGATCTTGGCGTGCATTATTTACGTCTCCTATCAGAGATTGCAGATTATACAGAGGAAGGGGCAAAAATGCTAATCAACAATGGCTGGTTTGAGCAGCCCCCCACTTCGGTAGATCGAAAACAACTAAGAAAAGAGCCAAGATAAGCAGTCTTGGCTCTTTTCTATCTGTCTACCTATACCCTTCCCATCGCATTTCTCTTTCACTGAAAATCTTTATTAATTGGCGTTTGCTTATTTGAAATACTGCAATCAATATAACGGATGACACCGGATAAAAGGGAATGGAATAAACCAGCTTCCAACCTGTATACACCAAAACATTATTTTTAATGCAAAGCCATTCATAAAAGATAGAAACCACTGTCCAAAAAAGGATGTACAAAACAAGTTTACTTCCCCTAAGTTGGAACTTATCATAAAAAAATAGAAATATCATGGAAAAGCTTGGATATAAAAAAACATGTATTAATGCAGTCGATGCTTCATAGGTGGAATTATCCCCAAAGTAATACAAATCAAATGGGGTGGCAGCCAAAAAGTAATCAATGGTCTCAAGGAAGGCTAAATTAAATATCCATATAATTATTATCATTAATGTATGAAAGTATTTTCTTATTGCCCAAAATATCAAAAATGTAAGGACGGTGGAAATGATCATGAATATCTCATTCCAATCAAAGGTAAAGTTCATTGCTGATTTCTCCCTTCGACGAGTTTCCTTTGAAAAAACTTCATGAATAGAATGGATAAGAATAGCGACAATGCCCAATACAAATAGGACCACCAGAGCTTCCAATTAACATGATCATAAACCCCCAATAAGTCACTCAACCATTCCAGACCAGTAAGTATCCCTACAAAAATCAGGAAAAGAAAAAACCTGTTTTTCCTTGATTTGCTCAATCTATAGACTTGAAGAAACCAGACAAAACAGATTGGCAAAAGTACAAGTCGATTTAACACATGGGCAAATTCAAGACTTGGATTTTTTGATATAATTAACGTCTTCCAGTTCATAAAATGAAGTGCTGAAAAATTTTGGACAAAAATGGAACCAATCATCCAATACATGAAATCCTCAAGAGGATAGAGTATTTTCTTTCTATCATGAAAAAATAAAAATAGTAAAAGAAGGTTCAAGAGGATGTAAAAGGAAAGTATCATGGATATGCTCCCATTGTACGAACTGTTTTCTCTCCTTGATTATTATGTCGTTTTTTGTCGACGTGTATGCATCTTTTTTCCGAGAGGTTTTAAAAGGACAGTCCCCTGCTCGAGGCACTGTCCCTTCCTTTTATCCGTGTATCTTCTTCTGCGCCTAAATGAGTTCCAGCCTTGCAAGCTGCTCTCCCCAAGACGCTATTTCAGTTTCAACAAATCCAGCTTTTTCGTAGACTTGCTTCGCCACTTTGTTCTCAGGATTAAAACCAAGAATGACGAAAGGAATATTATTGATGTTGTCCGCCTTGATATCTTCTAATATTAACCCGAGAGCCTGTTTCCCGACTCCACGCCCCTGATACGCTTCATCCACCATCAACCGGTAAATCCAATAGTGCCCATCGTCCGAGTCTATTCCATACATGGCAAAGCCGATCATCTGCTCCTCCAGGTAGATTCCCATTGCCTTAAAATTTTTAAGAAATTGAAACTGAGCTAGCGAATAAACATTGGATGCAACGAATTCCTTTTGCTTCTCACTTACCTTCAAGTTGATTGCTTCTTTCCAGTTTGATTCATCTATTTTCCGAAGTTTGATAACATTTCCCATTATTTTTAACCTCTCTCTATAAATTTTTTCAACTAATACTTATTCTACTGGAGATATGCCAATACCTCTCCTTATAGCAAAATTGAGTGGCTCGGCACGAACTTTGGGCAGTTTGGCAGGAACTCGCCACTGTTTGGCACGAACTCGCCAAGTTTTGGCACGAACTCCCCCGGGTTCCGCACGAACTTATATGAAGCTATGAAAAAACACCACTCAATACATAAAAAAGTGGAATTCCAAAGGAGGAATTCCACTTTTCTACTCACTCAAATTGCCCATTCACCATTTTCAAGCACAAGTTTTCTTGATCCATCAGCTGTTTCCCCATGTATGGTCAACTCTGCTGAACCAATCATGAAGTCCACATGAATCATGCTGGTATTCACGCCTTTTGCTTCCAATTCATCCTTCGTCAGGGACGCGCCACCCTCGATGCAGATCGGGTAAGCGGAACCCAGGGCTAAATGGCAGGACGCATTTTCATCAAATAGCGTATTGTAGAAAACGACCTCCTGCTTGGAAACAGGTGAACTATGTGGAACTAGCGCCACCTCACCCAGGTAAAGTGCTCCCTCATCTGTTTCAAGAAGCTTCTTCAATACCTCATTGCCTTCTTTTGCTGTGAACTCCACAATCTTTCCGTCCTTGAACGTTAATGTGAAATCTTCTACAAGGTTTCCATTGAGATTCAAAGGCTTAGTGGAGGATACCACTCCGTTCACGCCAGTTTTCACAGGAAGCGTAAAGACTTCCTCCGTAGGGAGATTCGGCACAAAGTATGTTCCCTGTTCATTGTTCATACCGCCTCCGAGCCAAACCTGCTCTTTTGGAAGTTCAATCGTAAGATCTGTACCAGGCGCTTTGTAATGCAGCTTTGTGAATTTCGTTGTATTTAGAAGCTCCAGCTTTTCCTGTAACGTTTTTATGTGCTCATTCCATTCAGCTATCGGATCCGCTTCATTTATTCTCGTAACAGCAAAAATGTTTTCCCAAAGGCTCTTGACCTGCTCTTTTTGGGAAAGTGATGGATACAGCTTTGCAGCCCACTCGTTTGAAGGAACAGAAACCACTGCCCAACTGACTTTAGCTGTTTGGATATAGGTACGGTACTTCTGAAGAGCCTGCGCCTGAGCTTTGTTTGCAATGGAAACACGCTCAGGATCAACTGCTTTAAGAAGATCTGGATTGGATGCAACAACGGTCAAAAATGCCGCTCCCTCTTCCGCCATCTGCTCACGGCCTTGAACAATCCAGTCCTGGACATCTTTTAATGTTTCTTCGGATGCCAATTCAAATTTGATTTTTGTAAGTTCCTCGTCATTCCAATCCGTATGTACAAACTTCGCTCCTATCTGATACGCAATCTTTGCCACTTCCCGCACAAAGGGAGCAGCTGAAATGGGGGCATTGATGACTAGCCCCTGATTTTCCTGCAGGTTGATTCCAACCTTTACTGCCAATTCTGCATACTTAGTTAATTTTTCTTGTAGCACCGGTTTTTCCCTCCTACTCACGAATGGTCTAATTGTACCATAGGTTGGAATTCCAGGGTGAAAAATGTAACAGCCCGATGGTGTGCTCCATCCTATTCCATATCCTCCATCTTTATTGTCCGGTTTTTGATCGCGCCGGTATGCAGGAGTGTAATATCCAATTTTACGTCATTCAATAAATCTTCCTTTAAGAAATCAGATCCACTGCTAGAGGCCAAATTCTTCCACGTCTCATGTTTCTTCCGGTACAAAATATGTTCCAATCGAAGAAAATCCGTCCCTGTCTCAACTCCCAAATTAAATAAATCTTTAATCTCTTTTTTTATTGCATCTCGGACGTGGACTTCCATTTCATTAAGATTAGTAATATTATTTTCGTCACGGTCCGCCATGACCCCTTTTATTTTAAGATGAACATTAAATTGGGTGTTTCCAGTACTTTTATCCGCTACTGGTTCAATTTTCACTTCATTCTCTTCAAATACTATATTGAAGTCAGGTATATCCTTTTCATCATAGATTTGAACACCTGCTCTTTCCGTTTCTGGTGAAACCCATCTTAAACCTTTTAGCTCAGTCAAGGAATAGTAACCTTTATATTCTTTATTCTTCATAAAGAAAGCCCCATCTATTTCAAGTTTCGCATCCGCTTTCATATTGTTGACCCAGTCTTGCTTGTTTATGCTCACTGATGGAAGGTAGGTGGTAAGGGCAGGTTCAAATAGTTCTCTAGCAAATTGTTGTAGCTTCAATGGCCTGATGGAGGAGTTCTGTTCATAGGTACCTATTGGTTGATGAATTATTGTCTCTAAAGCAGATTGATCAAAAAAGCTTGTTGTGGAGAACACTTCTTTGATTGGATCATTGGTACCAAATATCCATGTTGTTAAACGAAGCTCGTAATATCTTGTTAAGACGTCAAAGATATGATGAAAGCCTTCTTTCAGGGCTGCATCACTCACTAGGATTGTATTGACATGAGCCCATATCAGCTTCTGTTGCGCAGTGTTATACACCTCGGAAAGCGCCTCATCGAAAGTTTCCCCTTTTGTTTCAGAAACCCAGACAGAAGGTTTACCACCCCCATCTTTGGGCTCCGATTGAAAGCTGATTAATTGAATGTATCCAACATATTCATCATCCTTAAAGTCCACCCCTATTGCCGTTACATAACTCATTTTTTGTATTTCTTTTATATCGGAGCAGCTCGCAAGGATTAATAACAGGAGAATAACTATTCCGCATTTATTAAACTTTTTTTGAAACTTCATTCCTTTTCGCTCTCTTTCTGAATCATCGGTGCTGTGAATTTACGGTTGATAAATGGATTTACTATTAATGCTGAAAGGAATTCTTTGAAACTCAGCTTGGAAACGGGCTCCAGATACCCAACCTTAAAGGACTCCAACCGAGCCATATAAAATAACACACTAAACAACCCGATAAACACTCCGTAAATTCCTAAAAAAACACTTAATAGCATAATGTAGATCCTTAATATACTCACTGTACCAGTTAAAGATTGATTCACAAGTGTAAAGGTGGCAACAGCTGTAAGTGCTACGACCACAATCATTGTTGCTGAGGCTAGACCTGCACGTATTGCTGCATCCCCGATGATGAGTCCACCTACTATAGCCACTGTCTGTCCAACTGCCTTTGGCATGCGGATCCCCGCTTCTCTCAGCAGCTCAAAGAGCCCCAAAATGAAGAATGCCTCCAGTGCTAAAGGAAAAGGCAGACCTTTTCTAGATGCAGCAACTGTATTTAATAAAAGAAAGGGAAGTTGGTCGATATTTACAGCTGATATTGCAATCCAGAATCCAGGAAGCATTACTGCTATCGTAAATCCGATAATTCGAAAAAAACGTTGGAAAGCGACAGTGTGATATGGATAATGAATATCCTCCGGTGACTTTAAAAGGACAAAAACATTATTTGGACCGATAAGTACCATGGGAGATCCGTCGACAATAATAATAAACCTGCCTCTCAATAGGCATTCAACAGCAAAGTCAGGTCTTCCTATATAGTCGAATAGAGGAAATAAAGAAAAAGTCCTGTTGGATAACCATTGCTCCAATTGCCCGCTGCTTATCACACTTTCCGTTTTTAAATTGTCAAGACGATTCCGCACTTCCATTATCATTTGTTCATTCACTTTATTCTTCATGTATAATAACGAAACGTTTGTTTTACTCAAAGTGCCCAATAAAAAGTGTTCATTATGTAGATTTGATGATTTCAGCCTCTTCCTGATAAGGGAAACATTGATATTGATTTCTTCTGTAAACCCATCCTTTGGTCCTTTGATGGATACCTCCGTATTCGATTCGGAAGGCTCTCTTTGCGGAATTTTGGATAGTTCAAATCCATGGAAGTAAGGCAGTCCTTCCTGATAAAAAATTAGGTAGCCCGAAAAAACTTTATCAACCAGGTCACTGAAGGAAAATATTTTATCTATTGGAGGAAAGTCCTTTGCCCCAAACGAACTGTCCCCCTTATCCAAGTATTCAAGAATAGAATGGAAATAATCATTAACCTGATTGATTTCTATCATTCCAGCACAGTAAAAGGAAGAGATTCCACCATACCTTTCATCCAAAGGTAAGAATTGTACATCTGCATGATTTTTGAAAAAGGCTTCAATGCTTTTACTGGTTAGCCCTTGCTGCTTTAATTTCTCATCTAATTTCACCAGATTGGGTTCATCTTGTTTTTGGACATTCATATACTCTTTGTCCCCTTCACCTTTTGAGGTATAAAACCGATAACAACCAAAATGCAAGTAAGAAACAATCCGATTGAGAGTACTACTGGATAAAAATACTTTCCAATAGCTGTTTGCATCCATATATCACTTATAGGCAACACCCCAGCCAAAAATAATATGGAAGCAGAAGTCCAAAACACCGACATCTTGAACACCTTATTTTTCATTCCTAAATCTTTAAGAAAGTACAAGCATAACGCCACCCTTATTACCGCACCAGATATTAGTTGAAAAACCGCCAAAAAATCCAAATGAGAGACATGCTCTCCCAATTCCACCAAACGCCATTGTTCAAAGGCTGGAAAACGTAATACAGAAGCCACATTCGGTCCAAATGCAGAAATGGAACCTAGTGCAGGCCCAAGGACAAGTCCAAGCAATATGGTAACCAATAGAAGTATATGCCACCATGCAAATTGTTTATTGATATACGGTTGTAATAATAAGAGCAGCAGAATATCGACACTCCCACCTAAAACGATAATTACACCTTTTATTATCGGCGTACTGCCACTGACCAACACAGGAAAAATATAAGAATAGTCCTTATTAAACATGGTTGAAAAAGCCACAAAATACCCAAGAAGCCAGACAATAGGCAAAAGGAAAGTGGAACTATAGACAATGGTCTTTAAATTGGAGCTTGCTCCCCACACACATAAAAGCAAAAATGGCAATACCACGATCCATTGCGGAGTTAATGGCAAGAAATATATTTTGATAGAAGTGATGAAGTCATAAAAAGAAATGAAGGCAATTAATAGAATGTGGATGAAAAAGACAATCATAATCATACAAGAGATCAATTTACCGGTTTTCAAAGATATCCAAGCTGCAAGCTTCGTATTTTGTTTATTTTTTGACATGATAATATAAAGGATGGATCCCCACAACAGCAAGATAAGGTAACCTATTAACACACATACCCAAGCATCACGCTTTGCTACATAGAGAAGGTGCGGCAACATCAGTACATGGTTGGATATCCCAATAAACAAAATCACTACAAAGGATATCTGCAAGCGAGAAAATATCATGTCTGTCCCTTCCCTCTAATATAATGGTAGTATTTAGTAGTATGAGTGGATACAGCTAAATTATTCAGTTACTTAACCTGTAACACGAACCGATTCAACTCCTTCCTTACCGTCTCTCTTGTTTTTTTCCACACTGTTACGGTACAATACGCCCCTTTTCTTACCAGATAGAAAAAAAGCACACACAGAAAAAGCCAACCCCTCATCAAAAGGGATTGGCTTTTCATCTATTATTACTTCATGAATTTCTCTTTTACAAACTCCACTACTTCTTCTGCTGTGCCCATGGATAGAATCTGCTCTCTGTAGGAAGCTGCTTCTTCCTTGGAGATGCCTCTCAGCTGGGTACGTGCAGGAAGGATGCTTGTGGCGCTCATGCTGAACTCGTCTAGTCCAAGACCAAGCAAGATCGGAATCGCAATCGGATCGCCAGCCATTTCCCCGCACATTCCGGCCCATTTGCCGTTTTTGTGCGCAGCCTGGATGACGTTATCGATCAGGCGAAGGATTGCCGGATTGTATGGCTGATACAGGTAGGAAACCTGCTCGTTCATACGGTCGGCAGCCATCGTATATTGGATAAGATCGTTAGTCCCGATGCTGAAGAAATCCACTTCTTTTGCGAATATATCTGCCAGGACAGCTGTGGATGGAATTTCCACCATGATACCAAGCTCTATATTTTCGTTCACTTCTGTACCATTCTTCACTAACGCTTCCTTCTCTTCCAGAAGAATAGCCTTCGCTTGGCGGAATTCATCCAGCGTCGCAATCATAGGAAACATGATTTTCAGGTTTCCGTACGAGCTGGCACGCAATAGAGCACGAAGCTGAGTACGGAAGATTTCTTGTTCCTCCAAGCATAGTCGAATGGCACGGAAGCCAAGGAAAGGGTTCATTTCTTTAGGAAGGTTCAGATAAGGAAGTTCCTTGTCCCCACCGATGTCCAATGTACGGACAACAACAGGTTTGCCTTCCATTCTTTCCAATACTTCTTTATAAGCTTTGTACTGCTCTTCCTCCGTCGGAAGCTCTGTTCTGCCCATATAAAGGAACTCAGTACGGTAAAGGCCGACACCTTCTCCACCGTTTTCAAGAACCCCTTTTACATCCTTAGGCGTTCCGATGTTCGCAGCAAGCTCAACTTGCTGGCCGTCTGATGAAAGACTGTCCTCGTTTACAAGCTTTGCCCATTCCTTTTTCTGCTCTTCATGCTTTTTCTGCTTCTCGGTGTATGTAGCAATTTCGTCGTCTGTCGGGTCAACAATTACTACGCCTTCCAGTCCATCCACTATCACCATGGTGTCATTCTGGATGGTTTCCGTTACATTTTTCGTTCCCACTACCGCAGGAATTTCCATGGAACGGGCCATGATTGCGGAATGGGAGGTGCGCCCGCCGATATCGGTAGTAAAAGCTTTTACATATTGACGGTTCAATTGAGCTGTATCAGAAGGGGTAAGATCCTCTGCAATGATGATCACTTCTTCGGAAATAAGGCTCGGATTGGATACGCCTACACCAAGTAGATGAGCAAGAACACGTTTCGTCACGTCGCGGATATCCGCAGCACGCTCCTTCATGTATTCATTATCCATCTGTTCAAACATGTTGATGAACATGCCTGCCGTTTCATCTAAAGCAACTTCCGCATTTACACTGTCGCTTTTGATTCTATCTTTGATTGGATTCAAAAGTTCAGGATCACTCAATACAAGCAGGTGGGCAGAAAAGATTTCAGCCTTGTCTGGACCTAACTCACGATGGGCATGCTCCTTGATCTTTTCCAATTCGTTTTTAGAGATTTCTACTACTTTTTCAAATCTTTCCACTTCCGCTTGGGCATTGTCAATCGTCTTTTTCTCCACAGTCAATTCCGGGTTTTCCAGACGATATGCTTTCGCAATGGCAATACCGCTAGAAGCAGGTATACCTTGGATCGTGTTTGACATTATTCCCCTAACCCTTCTGATTTCAAAGTTTCTTCAATAGCAGAAATTGCCTCGCTCTCATCAGAACCTTCTGCAACAATCTTGATTTCCGCTCCTTGAGGAATTCCTAAGGACATAACACCCATGATGGATTTAAGGTTTACGGATTTTCCGTTGTACTCAAGGTTTACTTCAGCATCGAATTTACCTGCTGTTTGCACCAATTGAGTAGCTGGACGTGCGTGAATTCCTGAATCTGCTGTTACTTTGAATGTTTTTTCTGCCATTGTAATCGAACTCCTTTAAGTATGTTTTATTTTATTGATAGTACTTAATGTACATGGTTCCTCTTATAGTTTTCAACAAATAAGTAGCTATAACCTTTAAATTTGTTAAAAATCAGCCTCAAGGAACTTCTTAGAAACCTTCATTACATAAAGAACTCCCTATTCCATTTTTCCTATACCCTGTTGCCGTTGCTGCTAACCACGGGGTAAAAGGGAAAATCAAAAAAGGCATGAGAAAGAAAATTGATCAAATTCAAAGGGTATGTCTTCCTCCCTTAGTATTGGTCAAAACCTCTTCACTCATGCCTGATCGTATCAGTAACACGTAAAGTTCCTATGCTCACTTTGAAAGCATTTGCATAGATATGTAATTGATTGCTTCTAACTGTCCGAAGAGATTGTAGCATAAAAGTCTAAAAGCATGCAATACTTTTGTCCCTTTTACACCTTTACATTTTTTTCTTTTTGAATAACATCATGATCGCAAAAGGGATTACTCCGAAAAGCTGATACACGACAGGTGACCGTTCAAGCTTTCGCTGGTTGCGCTGCGCCTTCTTCACTTCTTTTGGCTGATCCATATAGGTTACCAATTGCTGTGTCACATATTTGACATAATCATTCGTTTTCAATGGGTTCACCACCATCAGGTTTTGATTACCTATTAGTGTTGACCGGAATGCCAGCTTTTAATCGCAACGGCCACCTTTTCAGCTGCTTCATTGACGCTTAAAGAACTCGTATCCACCGTGATATGTGCCTTTTTATATAAAGGGAGTCTTTCGGAAAATAGGGCTTTGATTTCCTCTTTGTTTTTTTCTTGTATCAACGGTCTGGTGATATCATTTTCCAGCCTTTGAAGCACTACTTCCATGTCACAATATAAGAATACCATTAATCCGTTTTCTTTCATCCAGGATATGTTATCCGCTCTTTTGATAATCCCTCCGCCTGTCATGATTACGGAATCGGTCACTGGCAAGCTCAGTAGCACTTTCCCCTCCAACCTGCGAAAATCCTCTTCCCCATATTTTGCAAAATAATCACTGATGCTCTCATCCATTTTTTCCTCTATTAAAGAATCGGTATCATATACGGACAGTCCCAGCTTTTCTCCCAAAGCATGTCCTATTGAAGTTTTTCCCGCTCCCATAAATCCTGTCAAGTAAATGCTCCTCATCAAACTCCCTCTTTCCATTGTTGCTATTCACTCCATTATAGGAAAATATTGCGGTTTTCTCCACTATTAAAGGTGCTTAACCAGTTTTATCAAAAGATTAAACACCTTATTTTTGTTAGTCAGGCATGACCCATATAATTTCTGCTGTCCGAACAAAGAAGTTTGAATCTCCTTCATATAAAACGATATGATCCGGCTTAACATCCTTTAATGTTCCCCTGATCGACCCGCGGGAGGTTTCGACCACGACCGTACTATCTTTAATACTCATCAACGTTTGATAAACAAATGGCTCAACAAGCATGTATTGAATCGGTTCTCCGTTATGACCTTGGTTCACCTTACAGATACCTCCTTTATCACACGGTACATTTATATGATAAAAGATGCGCTTTGGTGTAGGCATCCGCCCAAATCAATTGGATTCCACCCAGGATACTACTTGATAGGTTGTCCGGTCATATAGGATGGTTGCTTCGTATTTCCTGTCTTTTGAGGTCGTACAAATTATCTTGATCTGTGTAACCGGGAATTGATCATCTGCAATGATTACTGCATTCCCGTTTGGAAAATTAATGTTGGAGAGGGGAGGAAAACGGTCCACTTCGAGTTCTCCCTCCACTTTCTCCCAGGTATATCGCATCATGCTTTCCAATTCAAAAAGCTCCCCCGACTCTATATAAAATGCTTTTTCTACTCTGTACAACTCTATTTGGTGAAGCAGCATGGAAGAAATCAATAAGGATAGAAGTAGCGTCACCGGGAAGATATATCCCCTTTCCATTCTATTCATGTGGCCAATCCTTCAAGATGGCATGAATTGGAATCTCATGGAAATCCTCTTCATCTCCGGTAATAAAAAGTATCGCACCGTTCCTTGCTTGCACAAACACCACATCCTTTACATTCTGCAGCATTATCTCATGACCTGTGCCATTCACACGCCTTCTGATGTTTCCTTGATATTTCTCATATGTGATACTTTTGTTCCCGTTCTTAATTGTTAGTATCTTACCCGTTGTTGTTACAGATTTTGCTGTTCGGATCTCCATCTTTGCCTGATGGGTGAATACCTCCAGTTCAAGTGGATGGATTCCCTCCTCTTCCTTCACCAAGGTGTAGATTGTCTGGAAAAGGATTGGGAGAAACGCAGTAATGATCAGTACGACGGAAAAGCTGACAAGTGCTTCCAAAAGCGTAAACCCCTTTTCATTCCCCTTCTTCATCCCAGTACACACACTTTCTTTTTTCCCTTTTCCGATAATCAAGATATTCGGCACATATAGCAGGAATGGTACCTTCAATAGATTTGTAAAGCCGATATCTGTATCCATTTCTTTCGATTTCCTTTCCTATAAACATGCCGCCACTCAATCGCACATTTTCCAATTCTTTTGTAAGAAGAAGCCTGGCTCCCCGATCAAGTTTGAAATTGTTTCTTTCTTGATTGATTCTGACAAGGCTTGGCAGCAAAAGGGTCATGATGATCATCCAAACCACGAGTGCAGCAAGCACCTCCAGTAGGGTGAACCCATTAGACTGCTTCCACATAGAATCTTCCTTTCCCCAATTGAAAAACTAAGCGGTAATTTTCGAGATCCTTATAGGATACTCCCATCGTTCCAGCTTTTTGAATACTCCCATGTGATTGAAATACCAATAATGGACCCATCGTTCTCGGGTCAATCAGGATGTCCTCATGATAGTTTCTTCTTAGGAGTTCATTACCCGGTCCTTGGGTGATCCGATAATAGTGATTGCTTGGGCTGAAAGTGATGGTTACCGACCTTTTCGTACTCATGGCAAGTTGCTGGGCGAATAATAGGTCGTTGTAAAGCTCGCTGAAAAAGTTTTTTGTTACATGTTTTTCTTCTATTGCAGCTATTTTCAGAATGGTAAATGAAAGAATAACTGATACCACGGATAATACAAGAAGCGACTCGACAAAAGTAAAACCAAGTTGTGCGTTACCTTTACGGCGTTTCCGGTGCATCAATTGCTTCCACTCCATTTGCCGTAAGTGTTATCACCTTGTCATTCGGGCAATATAGGACATCGTCTTCTGCAAATTTATCCTCTAAATAATCCGGAGTATTCAAATCTTGAAGATCTGATGGTTCCCGATCATTTTCCAAGCGGTAGGCCTGCATTTGAGCCTCCACCATCTTTATCAGGGCATCGCATCCCTTATCACCGATCAGACCGGAATTCTTCGATACATTCGGCAACATGATCAATAGTAGAACTGTAATGACCAGCATCACCAAAAGCATTTCCACCAGTGTAAAACCTTGTTCATTTTTAAATAGCTTTTTCATTTTATAACCCTCCTAATAATTGAAACATCGGAATGAAAATACAAAAATATAGCAGCAGAACGAACAAGCCAATAGCCAGGAATAGGCAAGGCTGTATTTTTCCAAGTGCACTCTCCATTTTTCTTTGGAGCTTATCCAGCAGCAGTCCACTAAAATCATCCAGCTCCCGAGGCAGTCTCCCATTCTTCTGTCCATGTAAAATAGTCGGTGCCAGGCCCTTATCGAAAACAAATTCGTTTTCTACAACCTTCTCCAATTTTTCCCCTTCTAACAGTCGCTCCCTGTATTCGGATGCTCTGTATCTGAAATAAGGATTATATGTTTGCTGCTCAAACACGCCGATGGCATCATTGATGGTCATTCCGCTAGCGAGCAGGCTGCTGAGTTGCTGGGAAAAGTAATGGGAGTAGTGAAGGGTTAGAAACGTTCTAAGTATAGGGATTTTCATCATCCAGGAGATTTTATGGACGGGATGGATGGTTTTGGAATAGGTGTTAATGAGAAGAAAAAGTATACCTGCCAGAAAACTTACGAAAAGCAGAAAAAGTGGAATTTTGCTTATCACGGTGAAGAAAATTTGTATTCCTTTGTTTATCGAAATGTTCATTTGCTGAAATAATAGCGTAAATTGTGGCAGCAGTACCGTTTGCACGAAGAATAGCATCAATATGACCAGAATCATCAAAAAGATAGGGTAGCGTATCAGGGTAAGCAGTTTTTGCTTGTAATACCTCTTTCTTTTCATCAACTGTCCAGCAGTCCGGAATGCTTCACCAAGATTACCGTGTCGCTGGGAGAAGAAGAGGATGGATAAAACATCCTGATGAAAATGAAGCAGCTCCAGTACCTTGTGGATGCTATAGCCGTTTTTCAATTCATTGACGGCAAGATGCAAATCAGCCTTTTTGTGACATTCGTAATGAATGCACATCAATTCGATGGCCTCAAGCAGTGCATATCCATTTACATACAAATCACCTATGCGCAGAAGAAATTCCTCCTGCTCCTTTTGGCTCCACCCTCTATTTCTCCATTCCATCAAAGACCCACCGCTCATACTCGCTTTGTTTGATAAACCCAAGAGCTATCCCTTTTTTTATCACTTCTCTAAGCGTCGGGTACGTCAAATCCACTTCCGCCCCATTACATTCCTTCATGACCTTTCCAAGCTCTTTCCCATAGAGCAGCTCATGAACACTTGCGAGACGGTGGGTGCGATATTTTCTGCAGAATGCTGTGCATTCCTCTAGACAAAATGGACACTTCAGTTCTACCAGCCTCTGCGCAGAAATGGCAATCAGCGTCTGTTCCAGCTCTTGTGGGGTGACGCCGAATTCCAATAGCCGATATACCGCCCCTTTTGCATTTCTCGTATGCAAGGTGCTCAATACAAGATGTCCGGTCATGGAGGCCCTTATTGCAATCTTTGCCGTTTCCTCGTCCCGGATTTCCCCGACCATTATAATATCGGGGTCATGTCTGAGTATCGCTTTTAATCCGGTGGTATACGTAATTCCGGCCTTTTCATTCACCTGAACCTGCAAAACATTCTTACTTTTTCGTTCCACAGGATCTTCAAGGGTAATGATATTCCGCTGTAAAAGGGATTTCGTTTCTTCAATTAAGGAGTATAGGGTGGTGGTCTTGCCCGAACCAGTAGGACCCGTAAAAATGATCAATCCATGGGAGTATTTCATTAAGGAAAGTAGCTTGGTGGTGGAGTTGGGAAATAGGGTCATGTATTTCAATGGTTGATGTGAATCCTGTGGGAGGATGCGAATGACTACACTTTCGTTATAAAGGGTAGGTAAGGTCGAGAGTCTGAGGTTGATTTGTTTGGTATCAATGGTGAGCGTTAATGCGCCATTTTGCGGTATCCTCGTTTCTCCTATGTCCATGGAGGCTTGGAATTTAAGATGGGAGACCATTCTTTCATAGATCTCGAGTGAAATTTCCTCCTGCTCATAAAGGTAATGGTCTACCCTGAACATGAGGGTTGCGGAAGATTCCAAAGGCTTCAAGTGGATGTCTGAAACGCGAAGCTTTAGCGCTTGGCGAACGAGGTCTTCACACTTTTGTTCGATATTCATTTTTCACCTCGATTATTTTTTTTAATGTTACGTTTCTCCTCTCCTGATTTTTTCTTGCTCCTATGATTTCTACAAATCTCGAGCGTTTCCTGCAAGTTTTTTATTTTTCTCAAAAAAAATTACCAGACCGACAATCCGGCCTGGTTTTATGAATTTATTTCAATAGTTTCAATGATTCACGAATGAAGGCTGGAAGGTCATCAGGTGTTCTGCTTGATACCAGCTGCTCGTGGCATACGACTACTTCTTCATCATGGAAGTTGGCACCTGCATTTTTAAGGTCCACTTTGATGGAAGTATAACCGGTTATATCCCTTCCTTTTAACGCCTCTGCTGTAATCAGCAGCTGCGGACCATGACAGATTGCAAAAACAGGCTTCTGGTCATCCATAAATGCTTTGGCAAACGTAACGAATCGATCATCGCCTCTTAATATATCAGGTGAGAAACCTCCGGGAATAAACAGAGCATCAAATTCATCAGGCGTCACATCGTCAATCCCTGCATCCGATGTCACTTCTGTTTCATCAGTTTTACCTGTCAAGGTTTCCCCCTTAGACTTTTCGATGACAGTCAGGCTATGCCCCGCTTCCTTGAAGGCTTTTGCCGGTTCTGTGTATTCCGAGTCCTCGAACATATCCGTCATCACTACCGCAATTTTTTTACTCATATCTATCGACTCCTTCGGCTATTAGTTACATAGATAAGGTACCCGTCCATCATCAGAATAAACTTAGATTTCCACATCGGGCATGAATTGCTGGAACACCGCATCTTTTGTAATAGGATAGATTTCCTGTTTTGCGATCTCATTAATGATCATCTGATTTCGCATCACAGCGAGGCTCAGGTTGGTTGCAGCCGTCCCGTGGCTATGCTCCAAATTTGTGGAAACAAAAATCTGATGGTTGCGTGATTCTTTCCAGACAAGCCTGAATCTTTCATCTACCTTATATTCCTTCTCACTTTCCCAGACGAGTTTATCCTTAAAGTCCCAGATCCATCCGGGATATGCGGCTTGTATCCGGTTGCCAGTACAACCTTTTCCGCTTTCCTAGTGTAGCGCTCCTCTTTTTCCCATTGCAGGCAGGTCAGTTCAATTTCATGTCCATTGGCTATTATTTCTTCCACCTCTGTCAGAGGCTGTATCGTTATCTTCTTATCTCTGCCTTCCACTGATCTATTATAGAGTAGATCATAGATTCTAACTAAAGTGTCTCTATCGACCCCATTGCGAACAGTATGCAGCCTCTCCAATGCTTCTTTTCTCTTTTCATAGTCCAATCCATGGAAATAGCGGACATAGTCTGGTGAAAATACCTCCTGGCCAAGCTTTGCCATTTCCAGCTGGGAAAAGGTTGCTGCCCTTGTATACCAGGTTAACGTATAATCATAATCCTTTTGATCTTCCAACAGTTCATAAAAGACCTCGGCAGCACTTTGTCCAGACCCCACCACTACGATGGAACCGGAGTTTTTTATCCTATTTGCATGTGGCAGATACTCGCTCGTATGCACCACATTGTTCTGGTTGCCCTTTTTCAAATTCTCTGGAATAAACGGGATACTTCCTGTTCCTAGAACGATATGCTTTGAAAAGTAGATGTGTATGTCACTTGTAGTCACGTCCCTTACCTTTACCCGGTAGACCATTTCACCGGAATGTTCGGATTCTAAGATATCTATCACTTCCTTACCGAAGTGACAGCTCTGCAATTGATCCACCACCCATTTTGCATAAAGATTGTACTCCCGGCGTGGAATATCAAATCGCCGAAAAAAATAAAACTGGTACAACCGATTCTGTTTATGTACATAGTTCAAAAAGCTGTATTTATTGGTCGGGTCGGCAAATGTGACCAGGTCCGCTATAAACGGCACTTGCAGATCTGATTGCTCTATCAGCATTCCTGGATGCCAGTTGAACCCTTCCTCCTTATCAAAAAATAGAGCCTGCATACTCTTCTGTGTGTCCATCAGTGCAGCCAGGCCAAGGTTAAAAGGACCAATCCCTACCCCTATGCAATCATATACTGTAGATTTTTCCATACAATTCCCCCCAATAATCGTTTCTTCTGTCATTTGTGTCAGCATTTTATTATTACCCTTTTTTTCCTGAATTTCTTATCTTCATAAAAAAAGGACAGAAAAGTTTCTGTCCTAAAAGTATTACGTGCACGAAAGGAGAAGGAAGTTGTACACCATACATTCTATGTGATTTTTTTGTAACTGCTTGGTCATCTACCTTCTATCAAACGCACATTTTTTAAGAGGTCGGTAGAGATAGAGTAACAACAGTACCTTCGCCTTCCTTGCTTTCAATGGATATGTGCCCATTATGCTCCTGGATGATTTTATAAGTAATCGTTAATCCAAGCCCCATACCTTTTTCCTTTGATGTGAAAAAAGCATGTCCGAGAAGCTTCTGGTTTTCCACACTTATGCCAATCCCATTATCGCGAATTTTTATCGTAATATAATCTTCACTTGTGTAAAGGGAAGATATATCAATTACGCCTCCGGTCGGCATTGCTTCCATCGCATTTTTGATTAGATTGAGGAAAACCTGCTTCAACCCATTTATATCACCTTTTACCAGGGTTGACTCGTCAATGTTATTCAAATGAATATGTATATTGTTTTTCAATGACTCATTACTCACTAAATCGATTACATACTGAATCGCATCCTTCAGTGGAAAAATCACCAATTTCTTGGTATGCGGCTTGGAAAGTATCAGCATTTCACTAACAATGTCATTGATGCGATCAATTTCAGATAGGACCAGATTTACATGATCCTTGTTTGTTTTCCCTGATTTCTGGATAAGCTGGATGAACCCTTTTATCGCAGTTAACGGATTTTTTATTTCATGCGCAATACCGGCAGATAATTCCCCTACTACCGACATTTTTTCCTTATTTACAAGTAGCTGTTCCGCCTTTTTCAAAGAAGAAATGTCTCTCCCGATGGTTACAAGTGCTCTTCTTTTTCCGTCAGGATAGAATAGTGGAACCTTGATGACATCAAAGGTCTTCAGTTCTCCACAAGGAATCGCAAAGGATTCTTCGTCCCTGGTAATTTTACCTTCTTGCCATGTCCGCTCATCCGTATCCGTGCAATAGGCAAACGCTTCTTTGAAATGAGGAGAATATTCGCCCAGGTCCAAGTCCGTTTTTCCTTTATAATCAACATTTTGCAGTTCATATAAGGAAAGACCATATTCATTTGCCAGCAGCCACCTGCCCTCTCCATCTTTGAAGCAGACAAAGTCCGGCATATTATTGATGAGAGTCAAGAGCTCGTGTTCTTTCTGCTCCAACTGCTTCAGTGCCTCATGTTTTTTAATGATCAAGTATATAAGTACGGCGGTTATGATGATGAATACCCACCCTTTTAACAGGTTGACATATTCCGCCATAACGAGATTATTATTTTGCCGTAGGCTGTACAGCCAATAATCAGTCAGTGTAACCCAAAGGATTCCAAAAAGCAGATAGATTAATGGCAATAGCCGTAGCCATTTATTTTTCATACAATACCCCTATTATCATAGATAGTCTATTTTTGTCAGGTTCCGCTTCTTCGATATAAATAAAGAAGTTAGACTTGTGCTTCCTTTATTATAAAGGTTTCCTAAAAAAATAAACACAAAGTCCTTGTTGGGAAAGTAGCACCACAAAACATCGTTTAATTCGTCATTTTCATTATACACTTTCCCAAGTCCCATTTTCCATCCTCTTATTCAATCGGCCCTACCATGCCAAAAAGCCTGGCAGGTTTAGAAGGATTCTTACAGGGTATATATACCATATACAAAAAACAGTGAGGAAAGGATGAGGATGAACATGATCGAAGACAAAGATGTCAGAGTGGAACGCAGAGAAACAAAAGAAGATAGAGGATTAGTTGCATCCACATTTATCAAATATACCGCATACTTGGTTATTTTCTTTGGTATCATCTGGTTTATCATTTCTTATCTGCTACCTATGATTCAATAATAGTATTAACTGGAAATATAAAGACAGGAAAGGTCCATATGACCTTTCCTGTCTTTTTGCAATTTAGTAGAAGGATTTTCCTACAATCACTAGTAAGATAAACAATACTAAAATTAACACAAAGTTGTTTCCATAAGACCCACTCATCTATCCACACTCCTTCCCGCAAGTGATACTATATACTATGAGAGGCTATTCCCATGTGTATAGACAAGTGTTCTTAGTGTCCAACATTTTTACCAGGAAAAAATAAAAAAGCACAGGAATTCCCTCAATGGGCCTGCGCTTATTCCTCTTGACCGTTACTAGTGTGCATGAAAGAGCATGGGGGCCATGATAGCGAGAACCGTAGCTGCAACCCCAATAAGTAATAGTAGTACATAGGTGATAAACCTGGCATTCTTTTGATAGAGCATGACACAGATAAAATAGAGGAGGGCCGATATCGCGATAAATACGAGTGCCTCCACCCTGGTGTCCCATCCATGCTTTTCCAGCTCAAGCTGCAGGAATGTCTGCAAAATAAGACTACCAAAAATAAACAGACCAATCCAATAAGCGAGTGTGTTACGTTTCATCCTACTCATTCCTTTATTTTTCTCTATCTCTACTGTACCACACCAGCCAGCCTCAACAGAAGTGATACCTTACACTTATAGTGCTGTTCCTGAGAATTGAGGCATTTGCAATGTAATAGATTTTATCCTTTCTCCATTCAAATCCAGCGCCCATAGCTTGAAATTGGCTTGTCCCTTTGTCCAGCTTTGATCTTGAATGAAAAGCACCCTATTTGACTGGTGAAAAAATGTCGGTTCCGTAATGAAAGTGCGGAAGCTTGTGACAGGCTCCACTTTATCTCCATTAATATCCATCGTGTATAATTCATAAATGGTTTGCGATTTTTTCCGGGATTCGTACTGCCAGCTGAAAAGGCGATAAGAGACCCGTCAGGAGAAATCCTTCCACTGTAGATAAGACCTGAAGTAACGCCGTTGTTGTTCGGCTTTATCATTTTTGCTTCCTTCTGTTCTTTATCGTATACAAAGTAGTTTGAAGTCGTTTTCCCTTCTTCCCCTTTATCCACCTGTACAAATCCAATCTTTTTCCCATCCTCGGTAATGGACAGGCTTCGTTTCTTTAAGCTTTCAGTCTCCGTTAATCGTTCTTTGTTTTCTCCCGTTACCGTAATGGAATACAGGTCCACATTAACCGGGCCTTCCTTAGGGCCGACACCTTCACTATTGTAATTTTTAGCCCCCAGATAGTAGATTTTTTTGTCATCCTCGGAAAAAATGGCGTCAATGATAAGCTCCTTACTTTCCGATAGCCTCATGAGATCACTGCCATCTCTGCTCATGATATATAGCGACTGCTTCAAGTTTTCCGTTGTTTTCTCTTGCGATAAGAATAGAAGTTTCTCACCACTCCTCGAGTACCTTGGATGAACATGACTTTCATTCTGCCTCGGATAGGTCAGCTGCACAACCTCAGTGCCGTCGAGATTAGCTTGATATAATGCTCCATCTCCACTTTGGTAGAAAGGAAAAACTATCTTTTCATCATCAGGTGACAAGGTTACGGTATCTCCAAAACCATGGTCGATCGGAATCCAGGTTCTAGTAAACCGTTCTGAGAAAAAATACAAGAGCACCGATATGATTATGACAAACGCAATGAGAGAGATAGTAAATAGCTTCAATGTTTGTTTTTTCAAGAGAATCGCCATCTTTCATTTTTTTCTCTGCCTAGTTTACCCAAATCCATGGAAATCCTTACAAAAAAACAATCTTTAACAGAGGTGCCTGTTAAAGATTGTTCCTGTTATTTTGCTATCTTGATAATTTCAGAAAGAATGATTTCCAGTGTATTAGGCGCACTGTCCTTCTCCATATTGCCTACAAGTAACTCTTTTTCACTCTGCAATTCCTGTATTTTGGCCGCTAGAGATGATTCGGTAAGATCTTCCTCCAGCAATATTTTGGCAAATCCTTTTTTCTCAAAGGAATTGGCATTGAGAATCTGATCGCCTCTGCTTGCTGCTCTGGAAAGCGGGATAAGAAGCATAGGTTTGCGCAATGCGAGAAATTCAAAAATTGAATTCGCTCCCGCCCTTGAAATAATATACTGGGAGGCTGCCAAAATGTCAGGCAGTTCGTTGGAAATGTACTCGAACTGCTTATAGCCCTTTATTTGGAGCAGGTTTTCATCGACATTCCCTTTTCCGCAAATATGGACAATTTGAAACTTCTCGGTCAACGAAGGAAGAATCTTCCTTACCGTTTCATTGATTTTCTTCGCACCTAAACTTCCACCCATTATCGTAAGAATCGGTTTTGGCTCATGAAAACCTAAAAGCGCTTTTCCTTCCGCTGGCTTGCCTTTAAACAGCTCTTCACGGATAGGTGACCCGGTGAACAGAACCCGGTCCGACGGAAAATGCTTTAACGTTTCATCAAACGTAACAAACACCTTAGTTGCAAACTTGGTTGCAATTTTATTTGCAAGACCAGGTGTGATATCCGATTCATGGATGACAACCGGGATCTTCAGCATCTTCGCTGCAACTACCACAGGAACTGTCACGAAGCCACCCTTGGAAAATACAACCCTGGGTTTCTCTTTTCGCAGAATAAAATAGGCCTCCATTGCGCCTTTCATAATTTTCAATGGATCGGAAAAATTCTTCCAATCAAAATATCTTCTAAGCTTTCCGCTTGAAATGCCGTGAAAGGGGATATTTTCCTTTGTGATGATATCCTCTTCTATACCTTTTCTAGATCCGATATATGTAATGTCCCAGCCTTTTTCCTTCAGCTTGTTCATAATGGCAATATTGGGGGTAACGTGTCCGGCAGATCCTCCACCAGTAAAAACGATTTTATTTTTTTTCATCCATTCATCATCCTTTTTTACATTCCTCTTAAGCCTCTACCCTATATTATTATCGAAATGCACCAGAAAGGCAAAAATATTTTCAAACATGGAAAAAGCCCAGAAAGCGAGGTTGTCCGCTTTTTAGGCTTTACTACCTATTTGGTGCTTCGCTTGGGCTGGGTGTGGAAGGTCATGTGATAAGGCAGCTGTTGCAGCGTTTTGGTTACATTATCAAGCCTCCGCTCGATCCTGTGCAGCAGATAGAATGTCACAACAATCGGGAACCCCACTTCACTGATCCACGTCCACCATTGTTCCATATATAAACCTCCTTTCTTTTATTTGACAGGGTTTAACACTTTAAACACTGCAGTTGATTTCCGCACTAGGCTTCGCCTGTGGGGTCTCCACTAAACGCCGCTTCCCGTAGGAGTCTTCGCCTATTGCTCCAATCAACAGCTAGATTCTTAAAAATCAACTCTAGTATTTAACAGTGATACTCATGAAAAAGATTTACACCTTGAGAAATGAAGATATAGTGAGGAAATTATTCGTTTCTTGTCGCCCCTGTTGATTGGAGTGCAGGGTGTGAGACTCCTGCGGGAGATAGCGGTAGACTTGAGACCCCACAGGCAAGGCCGAGGAGGCTCAAGCATCGCCCCGCGGAAAGCGAACACCTGGAACGGAGATCAACAGGGAGTTAAACAGAACGCACAGGATAGCATTTTTGTAAAAGAAAGGGCCTACAGATGTAGACCCTTCCCTTTGGATTATGCTATTTCGATTTCGGTTACGTTTCGCTCAATGACTTTTGCTCCAACAGCAGAAACCAGATTCCCGCCACTGGAAGTGAAAACATCGGCTGCAATAATGGAAGCCATCGCAGTTGCCAGCTCTTCACCTGTCACATCTGAACGAGGATCATCGACCGTGATTTTCACGGATTTTGCTTCCTCATTTAAGAAAAACAATTCCAATGTGAACATTCCCATTCCTCCTTTCCATTAGTTTCATAGGGTTACCCTAAGTGTTGAAGCTCGTTACGCTTGACACTTGCAACCGGTGTGTTCTGTAAGCCAGAAATCGCAAATCCAGCTGCCAAAAGACCGTCTGCCGTAGCGTCCACCTTGATGTTGTTGTAGTTCTTCGTACGATACTGCATCTTGCCGTTTTCATCATCCCCAAGCTCATACACCAGACGCAGTTGGGAATTTTCAATAGTTACTTCCGCCATTTTCGCACCCCCTTTCACCTCTTATATAAAGGGAAATGGGGAGAAAGTAGCGCCTTCTAAAAAAAAACATAATAAAAAGACTTATTCAGCAAGGAGAATAAGTCTTTAGGGTACACCTTATGCATTTATGATACCGACTGCTTGAACTCCTGCTTCGCCTTTTTCTTCGCGATCTTAAGCAGCCCTGATTCATTGTAGCCCACGATCAGTTTATTTCCGTTCGTAATGATCGGTCTTCTAAGTAGTTTGGGCTCCTCGATCATCAGCTTGATTAACTCCGAGAGGGACAACTCATTTACATCTATCCCCAGATCCTTGAATGTCTGGCTTCTAGTTGCAAGTATTTCATCAATTCCATCTGTCGTTAAGGAAAGGATTTTCAGCATTTCTTCATAAGACGGCGTTTCTCTGAAAATGTGCTTTTCACGAAAATTGATATTGTTGCTTGTTAGCCACTTTTTAGTCTTTCGGCATGATGTACAACTTGGATAGCTGTAAAATATGATTTCATTCATCACGATTACCTCCTAATTAATTTTTTCGTACAGTGTATTTTCTTTGTTAAACCCATTGTACATTATTTGTATAACTTTTGTATAGTATTTTGTTTAATTTATTTTTCATCAAAATTTTTAGCTCTAATGGAACTAAAGAATTAAATGTCAACATTAAACTCCCTGTTGGTCTCCGTTCCGGGCGTTCGCTTTCCGCGGGCGGCCTCGGGAGCCTCCTCGGCGCTATCGCGCCTGCGGGGTCTCCCTTGACACGCTGCTTCCGCAGGAGTCTCACGCCCTGCACTACGACCAACAGGGGTGACTCAAAGAAAATTCACTTCACTTACACAGATGAATTGGATTAAATCTAAATTTATCAATTCAGGAGAACAAATAATCTAAAAAAACTGAGTTGATAGTAGCGGAGGACACTTGACTCCTGCGGGAAAGTAAAGGGCATGGGAGACCCCGCAGGCGAAGCCGAGGAGGCTCCCATCTCTTCCCGCGGAAAGCAAGTGTACAGAGCGGAAATCAACGGGCAACATTCAAAGTGTACACATTGTCTACTTTTACAAGGTTTATCCCGTATTCAAAAAGGCAATAGAAGTATGTGAACTGATCAATATTTGTAAAGTTGATTGATTAAAGTGTTGTATAATATATAGATAAGTAGCGAAAAATGTATTTATTATGTATTCGTCACAAACTAGAAACAAACGCTTATTTACAAGTAAAGTATTGGTACATTATAATAAGTAAGTGACAAGCATATGGATAAGTGCGTAAGGAGGGGATACATATGGATCGTATGTACCGTGTAATGGGTTTCTGGACAGGGATATTTGCTGTTATGTTCTACCTTGGACACATGACTCAAACGTCTTTACTATTCTTTGGACAAACGGTATTCTTCATTTTATTAAGTTACTTAAAGCTATCTGAACGTATGTACATTTATATCTTTGGTGCATATTTAACAATTTTCTTCGTCGGCTTTACGTATTGGACAACATTTATGATGGTACCAGGTGCTGAAACTGGCGGACATTAAGCCGTAAGCCCTTTGCCATCACAAAAAGCGATGACTTCTGTCATCGCTTTTTTTCGTTGTCATCGACTATTCCAGTCCATGAACCGTTACTATTCTTTTCATGGATCAGGACATGAAAGCCATGGCTCCAGCCTGAATCCAAAATCAAATTTCTTATGGCCCTGTTCCTTTTGCTTTGTTCCGAAAAAGGATTGGGATCGAAGTTTTCCTGGAGGTATTCCAAGATACCCGCTGAGACGAGGAATTCCCCTTGATGTTTTGTGAGAATCGAAAGCATGCCCTCGTCCGTTAAAGCACGATTCAAAGCATCCAGGTGAATGTGTGACGTCAAATCCATTTCACTCGGATGGAGAAGCGGGTCTCTGATCATCTTATGCTGATAATAGCCTCTCAAGCTTCCCTCGTGGTGCTCAGGCTGCATCAGCTCTTTGAAGCTATACCCGTAATCCACTGTAATGATGCAACCTTTGGTGAGGAAGCAGGATAGCTTCTTTGCATAATTCATCATGGCTAAAGGAATTTCCATGCGCTGCCCTTCCTTCAGGTCCAGATCGAAGCAGATCAGGTATTGCTCGATTTCGGGAGTTGATGGACTGTCTTTGCTTTCGATCAACTCTCCACTATCATCCACACTAACAAATACCTCCAACAGTTGCCCGTTTTTTCTTTCCACCACATGAACAGGAAAAGCATCAAATAGTTCATTGGAGAAGATGATGCCTTCCAATTCCTTTTCCGGCATCTCATCCAAGGATGAATAGAAAAAAACACCGCTTTCCCCCGCCAATACCTCTCGTTGACACTCTAAGTGAAAGGGACTGGACTCTATCATCCTATAGGAGATCGTATGATAGAAATCCTCATCCAGTAGCTTCATTTCCTCTAACAACTGCTTGGCAAACCTTCCAGTTCCCCCACCTATCTCACAGATAACCGGAGCAAGGGTATTTTGTTTAAAATAACGGACAAATAATCCGGCAAATACCCTCCCATATATATCCGAAACATTACTGGAGGTCAGAAAATCCCCTTTTGCACCCACCTTGTCCTTGTGCCTCATATAATAACCAAACTCCGGGTTGTACAGAACTTCATTCATATAGGTTGCATAATTGATTTTCCGCCCTGCCGAATTTCTTATTTTATCTGCCAGGAAATCCGGAATCATGATCAGAAGCCGTTCAGGAAAGGATTACTGTCCATTTCCCGTTCGATGGTAGTTGTCATTCCATGCCCTGAAAGGACTGTCGTCTCCTCAGGCAACACCAAAAGCTTATCATGTATACTTTTAATCAGTCTGCTATGATCCCCGCCGGGCAGATCTGTTCTGCCGATGCTTCCTGCAAAAAGGGCATCTCCGGCAAAAACCACCTTGCTTGCCTCATGATAAAAACTGACACTTCCCGGTGAATGGCCAGGAGTAAAAAAAACATCAAGCGTAAAATCGGAAATGACAAGCTTCCCTTCTTCCGCAATCAATTGATCGGCAGGTTGAGCGGTGATAGGGCCAAGTTGAAAGAACTGCGAGCCGTTAAGGCTGGGATCCATCAACCAGTTTTTTTCTTTCTTATGCAAGTATACAGGAACCTTCCAATGGTCGCGGACAGCATCCACTGCTCCGATATGGTCAAAATGTGCATGTGTCAAAAGAATAGCTATCGGCTTCCATCCTTTTTCTTCTATGTATTGGATCAATGCTTCGCCCTCACTCCCAGGGTCGATGACCAAGCATTCTTTTTTTGAATTTATCAATAGGTACGCATTGGTCTGTAATGGCCCAAGCGGTAACTGCATCCATTTCATTTTTTATTCACACCTTTCTTGAAGTATCCTCCCAACTATTTTACACTATAGAAAGAAGCTTGAGAAATGAAAGGAAACGTGCCTATGAAGTCGATGTTTGGATTGGAAATACAATGCGCCGATGATACTCCACAATACTTTCAGAATCTTTTGTTGCAAATTAAACACACAGCGAGCATCTTTGATGTGGACGAGAATTTATTGATTACCGATTCCGCGATGGAAGCGAAGCTGGTCAAAAACCTGTTGACAGATCGATGCCTGCTCGAAGAAACCTACATATTATCCTTATTGGAGAATCCTGCTCCATCCTCTCTCTTTACTGACTATGGGTTTGTATCGGAAAAAGAAAACCACTACCTGTATCAGGCTATGACAGCTGCTTTTCATATCAAAAGCGGGAAAGTGGAGGATATCAACATGGCGCTCATTCAAATGGATGAATCAATCATCGCCGTGGAGGAACAATATAAAAAGCTGTATTTCATTGATAAAGAAAGCAGGGAATATATCCTTAAGGTCGCAAACGCATATGACATAGAAGTGTCATTTTTGGACCTCGACAAATAGTGGGAAAAGATTTAAAATATAAAAAGAGTGTAATGTCTTATTACATACTTTTTTTATCGCCATTTCTTATAAAAATGAAATGATTCCGAAAGGAGCGTTAACATGCCATTAGTCATTATCTTTGGTTTAGTAACGATATTGTGTTTATTCGCTGTCGTTCGTTCTTTACGTGAGAAGAACTTCCTAGCACTGCTATTCGCTTTAGGTACAGTTGTTGTATTCGGAGCATTTACGGTAGCTACCTTGATCACATCCGGTTACCCTGTAGCCCACTAATTGAATGGCAAAAAGAGTACTTCGCAAATATGCGGAGTACTCTTTTTTTTGACAACACATTATTCCCAATCTGAATATACTGATACTATCTGAAGTGTTGATAGATTCAGCGTATAAATTGATGGCATTCTATACAAAATTAGAATAGGCACATGATAAGGAATTCTACTTTTTCTAAAAAGGGGTGTGACGGGAGATTGTCGGTAAAAACAGTTTGTGGTATTTGTAATGGGTCCGGTAGAATAAAACTCAGCTTCCTGCCTATTATGAAAAAATGCTCGAGGTGCAATGGATGCGGTAAATTGAAACGACCTATTTCCTTCTAAAGGGACTTTCTAAGTTAATATAAACGTTCTTCATTACAAAAAACGCCTGGCATCCCTATGGAATCCCAAGCGTTTTTTCTTTATCGTTGTGACCTTTTAGCTGCAACTGCAGCCAGTTTATCTTGCATTTGGACCTTTTTATCTCGTCGGTCATCGATACGTATGTTGGTTGCCACACGATGTAATCCTTTTTGAAAAGGAGCCTCATGTATTGCCTGAATCACGTTAAAAAGTTCCGGCAAATCCCCTTCAATAATCGTGCTCATCGGAGTCAACTGATAATTGATTTTACCTTCTTCTTTGTAGCCCTCCAAAATTTCCTGGATATCGGCCACATAATCACTTACACTCGGTCCGTCTGTTCCAATTGGAATAACGGTTACGTCCACTATTGCCAAAATGATCCCACCATCCTTGTTACGAATATTTAACTAAGTCTATCATCTCTTTTTCAGGAATGAAAATCAACTGCTCCAATTGATAGCCGTACAGACAAAATAGCCCGTTTGGAGAAAATTTGATTGGTTTGTTTTCGAGCTTTTCTAGCAGAACTTCCTTTTCTCCTTCTTCAACATGGAAGGAAACAAATTGGAACGAATCCGAAAGCCCTTCAACAGTACCTCCACTAGTCGGAATAAAAGTATAGAACAGGTTGGTAGAGCTGACATATTCATAAAACGGTGTAACATAATTGGAGTACATGGATAATAGGGGTGCCTGGAACTGATGAACATTCTTGAAATTCTTTGTATCTAGAAAATTGTATTGTGCCACCTGTTCATTTTCCATGTTAGTGGTCATTGTCATCACTAAATTTGAGAGTGAAGTAAACATTATCACGTTCTCCATGAGCTGTTCTGTTTGATCGGTCAGCACATCATACGCAAGTAAAGGGGCAGTTAAGGATGGTTCATCCTGATTCCAATTAATGTAGCCGACTTTGCTCTCCCCAAGCCATTGAACAAATGGGTTGGCGAAATACTTTTTTGTCATCTCTTTAGTTGAGACATCCAGCAGATACCCTTCAAAAGTCCAGTCTTCATGAAAGGAGGATACAGCGATATGATTGTTGGTATAAGGGTTCCATGAATAGACCAAATCTTGAGAGTCAGGAAACTCCCACTGGCACACAAGATTTCCGGAGGCATCCACCACACTTAAGTGTCCCTCCGTGAAGGATGGGGCGGTTTGGATGACGAACAGTTCATAGGTGCTGTTTGCTTCCACGGTAGTAATTGGTGAATCAGAGGTATAAAACAGGGTACTTTCTCCTGATCGGACATTGAAGGTATGGACCTCATACTTTCCTGTGGCTTCCATAATATATAAGACCGTTTCATCATTCAGCCATTCCACTACAGCACTGAACGATTCGAAAGGAGTTTCTATTTGTTGAAGTTCATCTATTTCGTAAGGAACAGGATTTTCTTTCACCACTCCCTCGGATATAGGAGGTGAATCCACTACGTCCTTCGGTTTCTGAGGTGGCTGGCATCCTATAAGAAGACTAAATATTACAGTTAAATAGACCATTCTTTTTTTCATTCCAGCCCCCCTAAATTTTCCTTTTCTTCTATTACGATTATGAGGCAGGAATAGTTTCAATTCAAGTGTAAAAAGGGAAGAAAAATTAATAATTTTTTAAATGAAAGGCTACCTTGTATTGTGTGTTCTGTTTAACTCCCTGTTGATTTCCGTTCCAGGTGTTCGCTTTCCGCGGGGCGATGCTTGAGCCTCCTCGGCATGCCTGCGGGGTCTCAAGTCAACCGCTACCTCCCGCAGGAGTCTCACACCTTGCACTATAATCAACAGGGGCGGCAGGTGACGCATAACGTCCTCACTATATTTTCATTTCTCATTGCTGTAAACATTTTACAAGAGTGTTCTGTTTAATGAGTGTTGTTTTTTGTGTATACTAGCTGTTGATTGGAGCAATAGGCGAAGACTCCTGCGGGAAGGCAACGTTTAGTGGAGACCCCACAGGCGGAGCCGAGGAGGCTCCACTAACGTCCCGCGGAAAGCGAAGCCTAGTGCGGAAATCAACAGCGGTGCTTAACAGAGCCAAAAGAAAAAAAAGCGTATCCTCCATATAAGGACACGCAGCCGAAAGATTAATCTATATATAGCGAAGCGAGGCAGATGCCAAACACCTTCTGATAGATATTTCCAAACTGTGAGAGTGGTAGAGGGTTAATTCCCCTTCCCAATTCCAGAGTAAAGCCAGGCTTATTAAACTCCTGGATAAACCAATCTTTATAACCTGCATGACTGTCCACATACCGCACGCTCTTATAGGTGCTTACCCGTTCAAACTCCTCCGCCATTCTTTCCGCTTCAGCGGGTTCGAATCCTTCATAACCCCAGTAGAATTCTTCCCCTTGCGTATGAAAGGCCACCACCATGTCGAAGTTTTCCCTTTTCGTCAATTCCGCCATTGCAACCACTTCCGGTTCCGTCAGCGCATCTTCACCTGGATAGTCTCTCGGCGCAGGGGCTTTCGGCTCTTTACGCTCCTTTTCAATTTCCCACTTTGCCGGAAATTGATTATTCAAATCCACTCCACGAATATTTGCCTTCCATCCTGTAAAATCCGGTTGATCCCGATTGATGGTCGCCGCTTCCTGATGATACTGCTCTTCCTCTAAAAGTCCCAAAAGCACCAGATCTACTCCATCAGGATTGACCATCGGTACGATAGAAAGAGTCACCTGTTCGAATAAGGGATAAACCGGTATCCCTCTCAGCGGCTGGTTATTTGTTAGCGCTAGCAGATAATCATTCAGAAAAGTCATAATCACAGAGCTCGTAATCCACTCATTAGCATGAAAGCTCCCATTCCAATGTATTTTCTTTTTCCCTTTACCCAGCTTCAGATGGTAAAGTGGCTTCCCCATGACAGATTGTCCGATAGTGGAACACTCCAAGAAAGGATATACATTAAGCAAGTAATTTAAGTCCTCCGTGAATACGATTGAATCATATTTACGACCGGAGTCTACGATACGATCCGTCAATCTTGTCGGTACATCAATCGTATCCCCTACGTTTAAAGTAGCAATATCTTTATTTTGATTCAATAAATAGAGTGCATCTAATCCAATATGAAGTTTTCTTGCAAGATTATATGCGGTATCTCCACTTTTTATCCTATACGCTTCCCTTACAAACCCGGCAATCGCAACTTCTGAGGCTTGCTGCAGGTTTTCTGCAGTCAGCTTTTTATTAGCATCTGTCAAAAGCTCAAGCCGCACTCCAAATAGCTGACTGTAGTACCAAATTGTATCTCCTGTGCGGGGTGAAACCTTTAAAGAAGTCAACCCGCTATTTTCTACAGTCATTTTACTCTTATTCTTTTTCATCACTGTCGGTCACCATCCGGTCCATAGCGAAATAACCTCAATTCGCCTTTTGTTTCTAATACTGTATGAAAGGCTTTCATTCGCTAGAACCGGGAAATGGCAAAATGAACTGGATGTTTTTAATATTCAAGACAGACGAAAAACCCCGACAAAGCGGAGGCTTTATCGGGGTTCGATTTACATTATTCTTTTATTTTTGTTTGGTCCATTTGAATGGAAGTTCCATCGTAGAATCTCAATAAGTCTCCATAGATGATCTGATCGGAGTATTGAAGTTCTTTTTTGGCTTTCTCCATGTACGGTTCACATGCTTCCTGATCGACTTCTTCCTCAGAATCTTTATCGTAGCAAGCATTTTTCGTATAAATGACTTCATCTGTCACGAAGCTTCCGTCACGGAACACTACAAATTCGCTACGGTCCTCAGAGAATAAGTCTTCCCCAAACTGGATATCGTTCTTCGTTTCCATTCCAAGTAAATGTTTGATGGTAGGCTTAAGGTCGATTTGACCACTTACCGTATCAAATTCCTTTGGATTCTTATCCGTTACACCTGGAATGTGTACAATCATCGGTACACGCTGCAGTTGTGCGTTTTCAAACGGACGAATTTCTTTCCCAAGATATTGCGCCATTGCATCATTGTGGTTTTCAGATATTCCATAATGGTCACCATACATGATGATGACAGAGTTTTCATAAAGTCCAGCCGCTTTCAATTCATCAAAGAGTACTTTGATGGACTGATCCAAATAGTTTGCTGTTGGGAAATAGCGGTTCAATGTGCGGCTATTTGAGTCAAACTCATCAACAAGCTTATCTTCTTCATCCAGTACGAATGGGAAGTGGTTTGTTAATGTGATCATTTTTGCATAGAAAGGTTTATCCATTTCTTTCATGTAAGGAACGGACTGCTCAAAGAAATCCTTATCCTTAAGTCCCCAGCCAACTGAGTTCTCTTCCGTTACTTCATAGCTATCCACATCATAGAAATTTTCGTAGCCTAATGCGTTATACATAACGTCACGGTTCCAGAAGCTTTTGTTGTTCGCATGGAACACTACTGGGTTATAGCCTTTTTCCTTTAAAACATTTGGTGTAGCAGTATGGTAGTCATTCGTACCATGCGTAAAGAACACTGCTCCACGGCCAACAGGATATAAAGAGTTATCTAAGATGAACTCTGAATCAGATGTTTTACCTTGCCCTGTCTGATGGAAAAAATTACTAAAGTAATAACTTTGATCTTTAATCTCATTTAAGAATGGTGTAACAGGCTTTCCATTGATTTCTCGGTCAATGACGAAGCTCTGAAGTGACTCCATTTTTACAACAATGACGTTTTTACCTTCGGCAATCCCGTAGAAGTCGTCATTTGGTGCTTTATAGTTAGCGTTGATATAGTTCTGAATTTCAGCAAGTTCACTTCCATCCGCCAATGCACGCTGTGCGCGTGTCTTGGATTGAAGGACAGCATCATACACGTGGTAATTGTAAGTTCCAAGGTTTTTCACAAGGATTTCACGGTCGAACGTACGTGTCAATAGCTGTGGTCTTTCTGTTTCTGCCAACCCTAGGTTGAACAGGAAAATACCTACAATAGAAAGGAAGTACATTTTTCTTACCTTTGGACGCCATGTTGCAAAGCTTACGAATGCAGGAGTCCATTTGGAAAGTACGATAAGAATCACCACATCAAGGAACATAAGAACGTCTGCGGGATACATCAATCCAGTAATACTTCCACCAAGGTCACTCATGTTACCTGATTGGAACAATAGTGGGATCGTGATGAAATCGTTGAAGAAACGATAATATACTGCATTTGCATAAAGTACAAATGAAATGATAAAGCTTGTAATGATTAAATATCGCTTGGCACCCTTTTCACCAAAGAAGAGCGCGATACCGGCAATCAGTAAAATAAAGCTCAATGGGTTGATAAATAGGATAAATTCTTGTTTAACGGATTCAATAGTAATGTCAAATGCTGTTTTGTATACAATATAGGTTTTTATCCAAAGCAGGACCACTGCAATTAGGATAAAAGGAACTTTTGATTTAAAAGCTTGCTTCATCTTTTTACCTCCTTATAACGAAAGACAGGGAAGCTCTTTTATTTATCTTCTTCATATCTTCTTCATTATCTTTAGAAATTATATCTGTTGTTTTTTAAAGAAAAAATGACTACGACATATCTTAAAACTTTTTTAACAAAAAATCAATGGATAATTAATACTGTGAGAAAAAGGGAGTGATAGAATAGTAGTATTTAGGCTATTCAACTTACTATATACATAGACGTTGAACAAGCATAAAAGTTTCATCTTTTTCTGAAGTTTATATATTTAGAATTTTCAAACAAAAAAGGAGGCTTACGTAAGAAGCCTCCTTTTTGAACGTTATTTCGCCTCTTTCTTAATTAATTACCCTCTTTTAGAAAGAATTAAACGAAAAAGATTTTATATTTTTGTTTTTGCCAGATATGCCGCTCCGATTACTCCGGCATCATTTCCCAGAGTTGCCGTCGCAATTTGGACACCAACTTTTGTTCTTGGGAACAGGAATTGATCAAAGTGCTTGCGCAATGGATTTAACAATGCCTCACCAGCTCGTGATACTCCACCGCCAATCACTATTTTTTCAGGATTCAGCGCATTCGCAAGGTTTGCCAGTACAAGCCCGAGTGGTGCTGTCACCTGATGAACAACCATGGAAGCGACTTCTTCTCCTTCATTAGCAAGTTCAAAGACCATTTTTGCAGTAAGGCCTTCTTCTTTTGCCACTCTTGCAAGCCTACTTTCAGGGTGCATCTCTACTTGCTCCCTTGCTGTACGAACAATGCCTGTTGCAGATGCGATTGTTTCCAGACAACCTGTCTTCCCACAGTTACATGGTGCTCCGCCTTCAGGGATGACTGTAATGTGGCCGATTTCCCCTCCTGCCCCATTGATGCCATGTACAATGTCTCCGTGGGTAATGATGCCTCCACCAACACCAGTTCCTAGGGTTACACAGACAAGATCTTTCGAGCCATCTCCAGCACCCTTCCACATTTCGCCTATTGCAGCAAGGTTTGCGTCATTATCGACTACCACAGGCAAACCTGTTTCCACTTCAAGCAGGTCTTTAAGGGGGTAATTTTCCCACCCGAGGTTTACTGCTTCATAGATTAGCCCTGTTGCCATATTAACCGGACCTGGTGCTCCCATACCGATTGCTTGAAGCTTGGACTTCGGCTCTTGCAGTTCATCCAATTTCACATCAATCGCTTTTGCGATATCGGTTGTAATGTTTTTCCCTTTTTCACTGATGTCTGTGACAATTTCCCACTTGTGAACGATTTCACCATATTGGCTGATAAAAGCCATTTTAATTGTTGTACCACCTAAATCAACACCAACTAACCATTTGCTCTCCATATTTTCCACCTTTTCTTTATCTTTGTTTGGATATTTCCTGTTTTATTAACAACATCGCTGTCCCAAAGCTTTGTGCATCAAGGACACCCGATTGATAGAGCTCTCTTACTTCGTCCTCCATCATCTCCAGGTCCCCGATTTTGTCGCCTGTATAGATGTATGTACCATATCTTTTTAGAAGCTGTCTTATATCTAGAATCGATTTCATATTTCCTATTCTCCTTGCGAAAGAAGCGCTTTCTTCTATATAAGTATAAAGGATTCGCTTGGTTCGTCAAGATATACAAAAAAGCTGTTTTTGAATTCCTTGTTGCTATTTGATAAAAACCATCAAATGTAGCCCGTTGATTGCAGCGAGGGACACAAGATTCTCCGGGGAAGGATGGGAGCCTTAGGATAAGCGAACGCCTGGAACGGAGACCAACAGGGAGTTTAATGTTGACACTTCATCTTTAGCCCAGCTCTAATCTCAAAGCAACAATCTTTACTAAATGAACACTTGAAAGATAACAAAACAAAAAAGCCGCGAAAACGGCTTTTTTATCTGTCAGGATCTTCAGGGTGCAAGATGGTGGGTCTTCTATTTTTTAATGGCATCGGTGCCCTGATCAATACATCCCTCATTCCACGGTAATTGAAGGGAATGAATGGCCACATGTATGGCACATTGAAGGACTGCATACGGAGAAGCAGCAGAATGAATGCCAACAGTCCGATCATGAATCCAGGTATACCGAATAATGCAGTCAGGACAATCAGGACAATCCGGACCAGTCGATTTGCCAGGCTGAGTTCATAGCTTGGCGTGGAAAAGGTTCCAATTGCAGCAATGGCAAGATAAAGAATGATCTCGGGGACGAACAGTCCCACTTTTACCGCAACATCACCTATTAATATTGCAGCCACCAGACCAAGTGCCGTCCCGAGCGAGGTAGGTGTATGGATGGCTGCCATCCTCAGCATGTCCATCCCAAGCTCAATGATGAGTATCTGGGCAATCAACGGGACGGTTCCCATTTCTGATGGGCCTATATAGGACAACTGCGGTGGCAGAAGCTCCGGATTCAAGGCGAATAGATACCATAAAGGCAAAATGAAAAGGGAGGCCCACACGGCAAGAAACCTTACAAGTCTTAGATACGCACCAACCAAGGGCTTGTTGCGGTATTCCTCGGCATGCTGGAGATGATGCCAGAATGTACAGGGAGTAATGATGACACTAGGTGAGCCATCCACAATTACAAGTACATGGCCTTCATAAAGATGGGCCGCTGCAGTATCAGGTCTTTCCGTATAGCGTACAGTTGGATATGGATTCCAATGTCTTCCGCCGACGAATTCCTCGAGTGTTTTTTCAGCCATCGGCAAGCCGTCTGTATCAATCTTCTTTAGAGCATGCTTAATGCGGTCGACGATATGAGGGTCCGCTATCTCCTCCAGATAACAGAGACTGATATCCGTCTTTGACCGGCGGCCCACCTGCAGATATTCCATCCGGAGGGAGCTGTCACGTACTCTTCGGCGAATGAGTGCACAGTTGAAAATGATGGTCTCGACAAATCCGTCCCTTGATCCACGGACCACCCTTTCCATATCCGGTTCTTCCGGCCCCCTGACAGGATAGGTTCTGGAGTCGATCATAATCACTTCAGGCACACCTTCCACGACAAGTGCTGTGGGTCCTGAAAGCACCTGGTCGACCACCTGCTCCAGATCGTCTGTTTTGCCCAATTCTACATAAGGAATATATTTTTGGAGTAATTTATCAAGCGGGTGTTCTTCCAGCTCCCCTGGCTCCAAGTCGGAAAGGAATTTCATCAGGAAGAGCATGATGTCATCTTTTCCGAATCCATCTACTAGAAACAGCCCGATTTTTCTGCCTGCATAGTGGAGGTCAAGAAATATCAAATCAAAGCTTTTATCGACAGCCAATCTATTTTTTAGATAGGCGATATCCTCATCAAAGTTTCCTGTCATCTTTTTTGTTCGCTTGGTCCAAGTCAACGTCTGTTCCTCCTCGCTGCAGCTATCTCTTACATTTTTTACTTATTCGAAAAAAAAATACCAAATATTAAAAACTAATTAACCGCTTCTTGTTCTATTCATAAAAAAATAGACAAGCTCATAAGTTGGTAGAAAGTCTATTTTTGGAGGAGCAAGATGAAAAAACTTTATATAGTAGGAATTGGTCTTGTATTCGGTTTGGCAGCTACTGTCTTCTTGCTTTTCATTTTCCATCAGAAAGCCGTTGAAAGCATTATCTTCTTTCCGATTGATCCGACCATTCAAATAAAAGAAGCAGATACAAGTTTGCATCTACTTAATGAAAAGGATAACGACGAATATGTAATAAACTGGGAGGTTTCTTCAGATACTGGTGAGCCGATCTACCTTAGACAGGATATTTCTCTTTTATTTGCTGATGGAAGGTTAAAAGCCGTTTTGTCCGATTGGAAAGATAACAGTAGCGAGTTGACACAATATGCCACCTATTCAGGCGAGGACAGCAGTCATTTTGTGGCACTTACCTTTCATCACGGGGAAATTCACCATAAGGATGAAAAGATTACGAGTACACATAGAATGAGCAAAGACCAGTTATATGTAATCGACTCTTCCTTCAGTCCCCTGCAGTCATTCAAGGATGCCGAAACAGAAGAGCAAAGGGAATGGAAAGAGGTCTTGGACAAAGTGACTGCTCAGCAGCTGGAATACTCATGGGAAAAGGCGGTTGATTTCTTTGATATTCCTGTACAGAATTATGACTTGTATTCATTGGAAGAGATTATCGACCTTCAGGAAAAAGGATTGCCTGGAATAGATCATGCACGTTCAAAGGAGATTGTCGGGAGGCTATGGGAAGGATTATACAAGGAGTACTTTCTGGGAATAAAAACAGCGGCCGGAACTACCATACCACCGATAGATAGCTCCCTGCCACTGATATTGATTTCCAAAGACTATTCACATTTGCTCGTTTTATTCGAAACGAGAGAAGGAGAATCCGTCAAGCTCATTCAGAATCTAGAGATTGAATGATTTTGGAACGGAGATTTTGATAATTTGCGCCATCCTCCTCAATTTCAATGGCTCGTTCAATTGAAACGAGCGCTTTTTCTGTTTTCTTCAATTCCAGATACACCAAAGCCAGGTTATAGTGAGCTTCATGGAAGTCCGGTTGTAAGGAAGTAACGTCAACGAGCCGTGACTCCGCATCTTCCAGCCGCCCTTTTTTAATATCTATAAAGGAAAGATAGAAAAGCACCTCCGGATATTCCTCCTTCTGCTCTTCAAGCGGAAGAAGTATATCACGAGCTTTGTCATACTCCCCGTTTTGAAGAAGCGTTTCTGCTTCGGATATCCTGGTATACGGATTTTCATTGTTATAGCCGTAATCTAGCATGTAAAAGGTGATGGTGCAGGCTAGGAGAAGTCCTATTATTCTTGGGCGAGGTTTCACATGCTTCGGGAGATGGACAATAGCCGCTGCAAGGAATCCACCAATCAGCCCGCCGATATGCCCTGCATTATCAATCCCAGGAATAGCGAATCCTATTGTAAGATTGACCCCTATCAACACAAGGATATTCATCCCCATGGTGCGTAGAAAGAGCTTGGGATAGGCAATACCGACAAAAAGTAATGCCCCGAAGCATCCAAAAATCGCACCCGATGCACCAGCTGAAATCGAGGGTGTGAAGACAAAGCTTGCAAGTGAGCCTGCAAAGCCTGCAAAAAGATAGACAAATAAGAAACGGGTATTACCGTAGATTCTTTCAACCGCAGTTCCCAGATAATAAAGGGCAAGTGTATTTAGCAGCAGATGAATAATCCCTATATGCAGGAATATCGGTGTAAAAAACCTCCACCATTCCCCGTCAAGAATCAATGGGTTAAATTTCGCGCCATATTTTATGAGGGTCTCTGTATTCTGACTGCCTCCATTCGTTTCTAGGAAAAAGAAGACGATCAATTGTATCGCAATAAACAGATAAGTGAATAATGGCTTGCCGAACTGGAACAATTCCTTTTCTTTTTTGATTGCACTTGAAGACGCATCCAAAACAAGTTGTTTTAAATGATAGAGCGCTTCCTCGTCTTGATTTTCCACTTCTACCTTTACTTCTTTTCCAATCAAATTTGATATTCTATTACAAGAATTCTCAAAGTTCCCTTCATGGACAATAACGTTGTTGACTGTGGCATGATTTTTCTCCAGAGGCTCCTGCACTCGGAATTCCCAGTCATCCACAGGGGGATAGGTGGAAACGTATATGTTAACAGCAGCTAGCTTGCTTTTTCTTAGCTGTTTCCTGAAGTTCGCAACCTGGAATACCGTCTTTTCCATATCCCGCTGAAGCCATGTGCTCCAATCGAGATCATAGCGGTACACTCGTATAATCGGAGCTTGTTTATTTCCCAGCCCCTCCAGCCACACTTCCTCATGGTCGGGGGATATATGTATGATTCTATATTCATGCGTTACAACCAAGTTATATAAAAGATGCCAAAATACAAAATCCTGCATCAACGGCACACCTCCTCATTGATTATCATTTTATATGGTAGGAATTGAAAAGTAAAAATATTAACTTCTTATACAAAAAAAGAAGATACCTATATCTATGAAGGCATCTTCCCTTTAGAATCTTTGTATAAACTAATAGAATAAATTATTGTAGATGAAACCTCGACGTAATAGCCGAGAGAGATTGTGACAATTCATTCAGTTGTTTTCCTATGTGATGATTTCCTTCCATCTGGTCGATCTGATTTTCACTGGCTGCCAGCATTTCATCCGAGCTTGCAGAGGTTTCCTGGGACAAGGATAAAAGACCGTCTGCTGACTGTTCAAGCTCAGGTAGAATATATTCCAGTTCTTTAAGTTTTCCTTGCATGACCTTCATGTTTTCATTTACGTCCCCAATTCCCTTCATCAGCTCATCAAAAGTGAGCTTTGATGAATTCGCCAGGGTCAAATTTGATTTCATTTTTGATAGCATTTCGTCAAACTCTTCGGTTGCACTTAGTGTTACTTCTTCCATGTGAAGGATGGACTGTGTGATTTGGACTGCAGCGTGTGAGGACTGTTCGGCAAGCTTTCGGATCTCCTTGGCAACTACCGCAAAACCTCTTCCTGCCTCCCCTGCTCTTGCCGCTTCAATGGTGGCATTCAATGCCAAAAGTTTGGTCTGCTCAGACACACCCTGAATAAGCCCCACCAGATTGGAGATAGAGGATGCATAGTTTTTTACGTGCTTAATCGTGGTGTTCAACTTATCAAAATCCTTTTCAAAGGTATGAATCGTGCCAATCAATTCCTCCATATTATGCTCACCACCCTTGGCGGACCTGTTCATCATTTTGGAACTGTGGAATACCACATCCATGTTTTCCATTGTCTCTTCAATTTTATATTTCATATCCTTGAAATTGTTCACACTGTCCTCTGAACTGCTTGCAGTCTGTTCGGCACCATGCTTTACCAAATGAATCGCAGAGACGAGCTGCTGACTCGATGCAAGGGCATCTTCGGAGGACGATTGAAGCTTTCCACCGGTTTCCTCAAGCTCCACTGTTGTACTTTTAAGTTCATGCACCATATTTCTCATCTGGTCGATCATTGCATTATAGCTTTTGTGCAATGAAAGAATCTCCGGTACCGTCGTATTAATATCTGCGGCTCGTTCCAGCTTTCCTTCCCTGACCTGCTTCATTGTTTCTCTGAGTGTGGAGAGGGGTCTAGTCAAGGTTCTGACAAATAGGACCATCAATAACGTAAAGATGACGAGACTGATAGCCGTGACAATCAAGGTGAAATGAGCCATTTTATCCACTGGTCCCAAATAGGTTTCCGTTGGGATCAGGATTGCATAAGTACCCCCAATTTCCTTCATCGTTCTATATGTAATCGTGTAATCCTCCCCATCCAATTCCTTGTGCAAAAGACCGTTTCCGTTTTTTTTCATTTGGTTAATGATGGAATCTGATATTTCGGGCAGGCTTTCCTTGCTTACTTCAAAAGGGATGATTTGCTGGTCTTTTATGTAGAAGAATTCAGAGAGTATTCCGTCTTTCATAAGCTTTTTCTGCTGATCTCTGATATTGATCTGAAGCTGCTGCATGAAATAGGTATCTTCACTGACATAGAGGAATTTGAGGTTTTCCGCAAGATGCCCCATCAGTTCACTTTCCCTGATCAATCTATTTTCCATCGTCTCCATCGTCATATCTTTTGCCTTCACATAGGAGGTAATGCCGACCGATAGAATGGATCCTACTAATAATGAAACAACCAGAATAAATAATCGTGTGCCCAAATTAACTTTCTGAAAAGCCCGCTGAAACCACAATTTCATCTTTTTATGAATGTTATCTTTTTCTTCCAAGGTGAACCCCCCGTTATATCCAAAATGCTAACAGGATAAATTATACAGGTGGAATATTAATCCAATGTAAAGATAGTGTAAGCTTTCAAAAGTTTGCATCAACAAAAAAACTACCCACTAAACCACTCAAAGTTAAGAGAGGATTGACAGGTAGTCCATCACTTTAATATCCAGCCTGAATTTTCACCCACGAAAAACGGTTTGCAGGAAGCGATCCCGGACAAAAGGGATGTCCATTCCAAAGGCCACCACAAACCTTCTGATCGGACTGATACCAAGAATGGAATTCAAGATCCGATAGCGGTTCTGATAGATCGCATATGCTCCTGCGATGATAAAAACTAATCTGATTAAATATCCCATTATCATCCCTCCTGCTATTATGATGCTTCAAATAAAAGAAAAACATGCCTAATATCAGACATGTTTTTCCACCTTATATTAAAAGACTTTCTTTTTGATGCTAGTAAGAACTTCAATGGATTGCTGAAACTGTGCTTTTTCTTTCTCATTCAACTCTAACTCTACTACTTGGCGGATACCGTTTCTATTAACGATTGCCGGGACACCAATATAAATATCCTTGTTATCATACTCCCCATCCAAGTATGCTGAAACTGTCAGGATGGAATTCTCGTTCCGTAATATCGCCTTCGTCAGACGGACAAGGCCCATGGCAATGCCATAATAGGTGGCACCCTTCCGTTCAATAATCTGGTAGGCAGCGTCCCTGACATTTACAAACAGTTCCTCGAGGTCTTCCTCTTTATACTCTTCTTTTTCTTTCATCAATTCAAGGATTGGCTTACCGCCGATGTCCGCCTTACTCCAGACCGGGAGCTCCGTATCTCCATGCTCCCCGATAATATAGGCATGAACATTTCTGGCATCGATTTGAAAATAGTCTCCCAAAAGAAAGCGAAATCTGGCCGTATCCAAAATCGTTCCCGACCCGATTACCCTTTCTTTCGGCAATCCGGAAAACCTCCATGTTGCATAGGTAAGGATATCAACCGGGTTGGTCGCTACAAGGAATATTCCGTCGAACCCATTTTCCATTACACTATCGACAATCCCCTTGAATATTTTGGCGTTCTTTTCGACCAAATCCAACCTGGTCTCACCAGGCTTCTGATTCGCACCGGCACAAATCACCACAATATCCGCATCCCTGCAATCCTGATAATTCCCATACCAGATTTTTGTAGGAGCAGGTGCGAAGGCAATACCATGATTCAGGTCCATGGCATCCCCTTCCGACTTTTCCTTATTAAGATCAATAAGGACGAGTTCCTCCGCTACACCTTGGTTCAGCATTGCAAATGCATAGCTTGAACCAACGAATCCCGTACCAATCAAAGCGACTCTATTGATTCCATTTCTCATACCCATCTCCCCGTTTCTTATCAAGGATTAACTATAGCTTTATTTTACATCAAAAGTTTGTGAAACACTGAGCAATATGTATCTATTCTGTGTCAAATAGATTTATGTAGCAGCGAGCAGCGCGGCCAGGAAAGAGACGAATACGATGGATCCGATATTCACCATGTCATTATTTATAGCTCGAAATCCTTTCACCAGTTCAGCAGGCTTTCCGCAGTGATGAGGACTTTCCACGGTTCGTCCACAGATTGAGCATCGGTACGAAGCCTGAATCGAAGCACCAAGAAAAGTATCAACAAAACAGCCAAATATCCCCAGTAGGGTAACTAGAAAGGCTGTGACAAGCGATACCTCTGTCCAAAACACGGAGGCCGATGCAGCAATCAGTCCAGCTCCAGCAACAGAAGCACCTGTCCCCAGAAGACTTATGGCACCTGATGTACCCCTGCCCACTCTTTTAAGGGTAAGAATGGAAACCGGATCCTTCTTGCTAAGCGTGCCGATTTCGGATGCCCAGGTATCTGAATTTGCCGTTGCTATAGCTGTTACAAACCCGATCAACCATGCTTCAGAGGGATAGAGGAAGTAGGCCAAACTAAACAGTGCCGGGACCATCCCGTTTGCAAACACTTGAAAGATGTCGCGCTGTGACCCTTTTTCCAGGATTTCATCCACATTTGCCTTGCTCTTCTTTTTATATCTGCTCCAAAAACTCGAAGATACGAAAAAAATACCGATCAATAGAAGCCCATAAGCTTTGAATCCAGCAGCAATCATGATACCGATGATGAATGTTCCGATTGCACCTGACCTTGAAAGTGCCTTGGCTTTATACCCCAGCCCTGCAAGCAGGAGGATTCCCGCCAGCAGCACCGCGCTATTCTCCAACAGTAAAGTCATATGTTGTTTCATCCGTCATGATTTTGCTTACAGGAATATCAAAAGTTTCATGTTCCAACTCTTCTTTCACCTGCTCTTCGAAGGCCAATGAAACAGTGGTCCCATTGTAATCTGTTAAAAATCGGTCATAGTAGCCTCCACCAAACCCGATCCGGTAGCCCTTCTTATCAAAGACGAGTCCCGGTACGAGGATAAGATCTAGGGCTGATTTTTCACAGTGGCTGGTTCGGGTGGGGTCTGGCTCCCGTAAGCCAAAGTAGACAGTTTCCAGTTCATCGAATGCTTTTAATATAAAGAATTCCATACTTTTATCCTTGGGTTGGCATTTTGGAACAGCAATCAGTTTCTTTTCAAGCCAGGCCTGTTCGATAATTGGGATGGTGTCCACTTCAGGAACCCTTGAAACTGTCACCCCCACTATCTGTGCTTTCTTCCATTCAGCCGATGAAAAAAGTGCTTGATGAATTTTTTGTGATTTCAGGTCGTATTGCTTTTTCGAAAGTCCAGACAACCAATTTTTCATTTCTTCCCGTTGTTTTTCTTTGCCCATAGCAGAAAACGCTCCTTACCATTATCATTTCTCTTTATAAAGAATATACCAAGAAATACCGCTTTCTTCTAATGAAGGAGAGAAAAAGATACAAGATTTTGCGTCAATTTTCCCACCACTGAAAAAAGACTGGCATTCCGAAAAAAAAGGTGATATTATAGTAAGGTCTGAATTGAAAGCTTTATATGTTTGGAGGGATAACGATGCGCGTAAACGTAACTTTAGCTTGTACTGAAACTGGTGATCGTAACTATATCACGACTAAAAATAAACGTAACAACCCAGATCGTCTTGAGCTTAAAAAATACAGCCCAAGATTGAAAAAAGTAACTGTACACCGTGAAACAAAATAAGCAGCAGGATTTTCCTGTCTGCTTATTTTTTTTGCCTAAAACTTAAAATCCCGCTTTCACCAGCGTTTTGCTTTTGCTGCTTTTTTCGGAGAAGGATGATCCCCTGATATATCGAACATGAGAACCAACCCAAAGCTTTGGCAGTACATCTTCCTCCTGGAGCGAAACCTGCACTTTTCTCTCGAGCATATCATATTGCGCTTGGCGATAGTCCTCATGGCTTCCGATATCCTTCCAATACCCCTTCGCCTTGAATCCATACAGTCCCATATTGTTTTCCATGAGTTTAGGAAAGAGCTCCTTGCTGAAATCATATTCCCTGTTTTTTTCCATCAGACAAAGTACATGGGGATCCACGATATAGATTCCAGTATTCACCACTCTGCTGAACTCCTGATCCTTCTGCGGCTTTTCCAAAAAACGCTTAATTTTCCCATTATGGTCGGTTTGGATGATGCCGAATTTTGCAGGATTTTTTACTTCTTTCATAAAAACGGTGAAAAGTGATTTATTCTGCAGATGGAATACCAATCCATCAATCAGATCAAAGTCAGTCAGGGCATCCCCGCTTATGACAATAAATGGCTCATCGAGCAGGTCCTCCGCATTTTTCACACTCCCTGCAGTACCAAGTGGGGCATCCTCCAATACATAAGATAGATTAACTCCCCACCTAGAGCCGTCACCAAAATAATTCACAATTTGGTCTCCAAGGTATTGGAGTGTAACGATGATATCGGAAATTCCATGTTTTTTCAGCAGTTCAATACTATATTCCATAACAGGTTTATTAAGCAAAGGTACGAGTGGCTTTGGCATTCTTCTCGTAAAAGGATGCAGGCGTGTGCCCCTTCCACCAGCCAGTATAACTGCCTTCATACATAATCCCTCCTATTGGACGGAAGAAGTAGTGATGGTGCTTTCATAGATGTACTCTGTTTTTCGTCTTACATCTTCCCAATCATAATCTTTCAAAGCTATCTCTCTTGCATTCTCCCCAAGATTTTTTCCGAGTTTAGGATTCTCCAATAATTTTGCAATCTGACCTGCTAACTGCTCGACGTCTCCGGGATCGAAATACAGCCCTGAGTAATTATCGTCCAGTATGCTTGCAAGGCCACCTGTTCTAGAGGCGACAACAGGCTTTGCTGCAACCATTGCCTCTAGCGCAACTATTCCGAACGGTTCGTAATGGCTCGGTACTACCATCAGATCACAATACTTTAGTATCGTATTTTTTTCCTGCTCATACAAAAAGCCCACAAAAATAATCGACCTTTCCAATCCCATTCTCGTGACCCGTTTACGGTAGGTATCCAATAACGGACCTTTCCCTCCTGCTACAAAAAGACAATCCGGGTAATCCTTCAAAATGATGGCTGCTGCATCTAAAAATATATCGAATCCCTTTTCCGGTACCATTCTTCCAAGAGCAAGCACGATGCGTTGATGCGAATACCGCTCCAAGAGCAGCTTGATGCTTTCACTTTCCTCGATTTCCTCCACCTTGCTCACACCATTCGGGATAACGGCAAGCTTTTCTTTTCTAAAAGCAAATTCACGTTGCAATTCCTTTTCCATATATTCGCTGCAGACAATCACCATATCCGAATAGAAAATCAGCTCCACTTCCTGCTTAATCGTCATTTCCTGGAGCAGAGTAGGATGTTGCCCGTTCAATCGTCCTGTTTCAGAAGCATGTATCGTTGTTACGAGCGGAATAGATAGAATATCCTTGATGCTTCTTGCTGCAAGCCCTACCATCCAATCATGCGCATGGATGATCGTAAAATCCGATTGAGCGTTCAGTTCCATCGCTTTTTCCACCATATTCATATTGAATCTCGCTACATACAGATGAAAATCATCCATGGTTTGATGAAATTCCTTTATTCGATGAACATGGATGCTATTGATTCTCACATAATTCGGCGCACCGACAAAGCTTGGTGTCAATACAGTGACATGATGCCCATCCGTTGTCAAAGAGTTTGCAAGCTCCCAAACGTGCTTTCCAAGTCCTCCTACCACAGACGGCGGAAATTCCCAGGAAAGCATCAGGATTCTTTGCTTACCGGTCTTTTTTTCTACGCGTATCAAATGATTATGACTCTGTATGGAAGAATAGAATAGGTCCTTCCTAACCACTTGTGGAAAAGTTGCTTCATTCTTTTTGTGAAGATTGAAGATTGCCTTTCCGTTCATCATTACTTCTGGAAATAAGGTAAGCTCATTATTTCTAACAATGGAAGGTGTGATCCATTCCATCCAACTACTGGCCACAACTTTTCTCATAAACACTTGCAGGAAATCCGGTAATTCCAGCCATTTCATTCCGATTTTTCCCAGGGAAAGGGTAACATTCAAGTTGGAAGTTCCAATTGCAGCTGTTTGCAGATTTTCAACTAGCCTTATTGCATGTTTTTCCAGGGATTGATGTGCAACCGGACTCTCATACCTTATTCTGTTTGCTGGATTTTTCATCCCTTTTTTATAAAGCTTGATGCCTATCGGTCCGCGATAATCCTGCCAAACCGAATAGTTCTTAATCTCATCCCATGTTCTTTCATATACAACATCACTCATTGGGTCGAGATAATTTGAATCTCTAGAGAAGCCTGTTTCCCCAACCAGCAGATCCTGAAGAACAGTTCCCTCTTCCTGAACTTTTGAAATGGCAATCAGTTTTCCACTTTCCACCAAGCTTTTAAGCAGCAAATACATACTTTCTTCAAAATCCTCCAGCAGCTGCATGAGCTTATCAGATTGTTCTTTATGGAAGGAGAAGAGTGCCTTCTCGTCAAGGAGGGATGTATTGGCGATTTCGTGTTGAAGGAACGCAGCTCTTTTTTGCAGGTAGGAGAAATAACGCCGCATTAGACGTTCATCGGAGAGGTTTTCAAGAAATGAAGAGGAAAAGGCCACCGTTAACGGCATGTCGAAATCACCGATGTGACTGTGTGAGAACAAGGGAAGATATAAAAGGGTTAGCTGTTCGAAAAAATCGACTTCCGATTGATAATCATCCTGTTCCACGGGAGGAAAGTCGGCTTTAATCACCATGGAGAAATATGTTTTTTTCATTCTACTTCCCTCCCACATTTTCATAATAGGTGTATGTAGAAAACTGTGAATACCAAGCTTTGGTATCCATCTGAAGTGATGTCCATTCAGCCTTTTCGGAGTTGCAAGCTTTTTGTTTTCCATTAAGTCTTGTGCGTTCTGATTGCAGAATAGGGAAAAATTCTCCCCCAAAACCCAAACCAACCTCGACAAGGATTACATGACATTCAGGTAAAGACTGTACAGCTAAACTATTAGAACCTTCTTCTACCACTATATCGAGATACTGCCCATAAAGGCTATTTTTCTGAAAGTTTTCCTTCCATCCAATTATTCGGACCGTAACAGGCATGGACTGGTCATCTTTTCCTTTATACATGTGAACAAAGGACTTCCGCCAGGAGGCGAATTGCCATTGAACAAACAGTTTGCCGTGTGCATCAGAATCTATTTGGAGGAATTCTGTATGGGGTTCAGACATTTTCAACCATTCCTCCTCACGTTCATGGACCTAGCTTTCTTTCATCATATCATGTGAAAATTCTATCCCACAACCACCCTTTTTTGTCGTCTTTTCAGTTATTGTGTTAATTTCTCAAAGATTGGTGTAGTTTTTTATGACCGTACCTTAAAAAAATTCACAAATATGTCATATTTAAAGAAGGAAATTGTCGAAGAGGTATGTTGCCATGCTTTTGTGTATGTTATAAAAAAGAGAGAGAAATTTAGATGAGGTGACAACATGTTAATCGCAAGCATTCTACTAATAGCCATCGCTGCCGGGCTAATCGCCCTTTCATTCTTTGTAGGCGACAAATATTCCGAGCTTCAGGAAGAAGTGGAACAACTGTCCTTGGACGTTGTGCAGGATAAATACAAGCTTGAAAGAAAAATCAAAGTATTGGAAGAAGAGCTTCTAATTGGAGCAGCACCCTTACATAATAAGAAAGTCCAAGAAAAGAAAGCTGTCCATCATGATGTCAGCCAGGAAGATGTTACCATCTCCCTTTTCAAAAAAGGGTACACCGCTTCCCAAATCTCCCAATTCACTTCCACTTCCATCGAAAAAGTGGAGAGTGTACTTCAGACAGCAAAACTGAAAGGGAATGCAGTCAATGAAAACTAATTTACGTGCATTTGCAGTCGGGATCATTTTTGCAACAGGTGTAATGGGAGTCGCTTATTCTATCGTCAGCTCTGACACTTTAGGAGAATCGGATGTCAAAGCTTATGCAAAAGAGAACGATATGCACTTATTGACAAACGAAGAATATCAGGAGCTTCTTCCTACCATTGAAGAGAAGCCCGAAGAACAAAAAACTGAACAAAACCCTCCTGCCGAGGAAGAGCAAAAGCCGGAAGACGAAGCAAAAGCGGATGAGCCAAACGAACCTTTTGAGGTGAATATACCGGATGGAATGGCAACCTACGAAGTTTCTGAGCTTTTGGAAGCTGAAGGTGTCATCAAAGATGCAGATGAATTTGATGCGTTCCTGGAAGATCGCGATATTGCCACTCGTGTAAGAGCAGGTACTTTCACCATGAAAAAGAACATGAGCTATGAAGAAGCTGCAGGCGTTCTGATTCGCCAATAATCATAGAAAAACGAGGATGATGCTTGATGCATGATCCTCGTTTTTATTATTACTCTACTACCAATAATGCGCTCATTTCCTGATGGCCTTCGCCGCATGGGATGCTGCAGATGATTTTGTAGGTTCCCGCTTTCAGGTTGGCAGTCGCTTTGCCTTCTCCGTCAATTTTCATGTCCGTTCCTTCGACCGTGATACCGTGGTAACCCTCGGCATTTTTCAATTGAATGGTTACGTCGCCTGCCTTTGCTGTATATTCCTCTTTATCGAATTTGTAATTGGAAGCGTTCAAAGTAACCGTTTCCCCGCTTCCATGATCAGAGTTCGCATGGTCTTCTCCTCCGCATGCAGCCATGATAGATACCAGCATGATGGTCATAAATGCCATTACTAATTTTTTCATTTTGTATTCCTCCCAATGTTTGTAGTTGTTTACCAGAGTTTGAAACCAGGTGATCCCGGTGGTGCATGTTGAATCATATTTATGATTGGTATTGTATAGGCAAACAGAATCAGGGCGATGGTGATGCCGATCCATAGCTTCCAGTTTTCCAGGATTTTCGGCGTTTTTTCGGCATTTGGAGCAACTTCTCCTAACGGGAACTCCTCCATACCCTTAGGAGCAAACCAAGCCAGGTTGATTATGACATACATCAGTAACAGAATTGCGATGAAAAGAATGCTTCCCCCTACTGCCATTGCGACTTCATAAGGAATCCATCCTAATGCATCAGGATGATCTTTATAGGTCGTATAGGAGGTCCGTCGCGGCGCCCCAAACAGTCCGACCGTGTGCATTGCACCAGACATGAAGAACATTCCGACAGCCCACAGTATTGTTTGGAGGTTGGCAAGCTTGTGCATCTTCGCAGTCAATTTTCTGCCTGTCAAATGCGGTACCAGCCAATATCCGATCCCAAAGAACGTCAAGGCAACAGAGGATGCCACTGTCAAATGAAAATGCCCGGTTACCCAAAGTGTATTGTGCACAACCTGATTAAGCTGGTTACTCGCATTTACAATTCCGCCCGCTCCAGCAGGAATGAAAATGAGCATTCCCACCATCGGTGCAAAAAATCTCGCATCCTTCCATGGAAGCAATTTGAACCATCCAAACAGGCTTTTTGCTCCTCTTTCGCGCCCTGACAATTCAAAGGTTGCAAATAAGGAGAATGCGGTCATCAGGGACGGCACAATTACCATGAACGTCAACACAACCTGCAGATATTTCCAGAACGGTGATATTCCTGACTCCAGAAGCTGATGGTGGAATCCAACAGGAATAGAGAACAGCAGGAACAGAACAAATGCCAACCTTGCCAACGAATCACTGAAGATCTTGCCTCCGATTATCTTTGGAATAATCGCATACCAGCAAATATAGGCTGGAAGCAGCCAGAAATAGACTAATGGATGACCGAAATACCAGAAAAGCGTTCTGCTCAACAGAATATTGATCGTCTCTACCCAACCAAAGGACCATGGGATAAACTGGAACAGGACAGATACTGCGACACCAATCGTAGCAATCAACCACAGTAGCATGGTCATGATGGCCATAAAGCTGAGAAGTGGGGATAATTCTCCTTTATGCGCTGTTTTCCACAAGTAATATTGACGGATCATACTGAACCCCCCGATCCAGCTGCCCACAATCACCAAGGTCAAGGCGATATAATACCAAGGTGATGCCTGCAAGGGTGCATAGAAAGTATACAGGACGGTCGCCTTGTTCAAGAGGATCATGATGACACCTAGAACGGTTCCGGAAGTCATCGTAATGAATCCGAGCCATCCACTTAAGCGCGAGCCAGAGTTAAGCTTGCCTGTGGTCCGACTGATACACGCCAATAAAAATCCGATAATGAAAAATGTTGTAAATATAAGTCCAAGTAGCACGCCATGTGCCGTTAAAAGCTGATAATAGCCAATGCCAGCGGGTAAAGTCAGCGTTCCGCTCCTGACCAGGGTTTGTAAAAGTCCAGCCACCGCACCAAGAAACAAAGCGGTAAAAGCCACGAAAAAATGTGCCAAAATCAGTTTCGCATCACGTTTATCAATTATTTCGGAAACCTTGTTCAAATTCATATCAGCTCACCTCAATCTTTGCGCTCATTACTTGATGACCTGCCCCACAATACTCATTACAGAGGATCAGATAGCTTCCAGCCTCATCAAACGTGTGTGTAATGGAATTGATATGACCTGGTGTAATCATCATATTGACATTGGTATTAGCAATAGCAAATCCATGAACAACGTCTTTGCTCGTGACTTTGAAATGGACGGTAGCTCCTTTTGGGATCTGAATGTCATTAGGCATAAAGGAGAATGCCTGAGATACCATCACCAATTCAAATTCATTTTCTCCAATTTGTTTCAAACCTGGTTCGTTAAACGGAGCTGTTTCATCCACTTTCGCCGGATCGATGATCATATGGTCACTAGGTGGTGTATGTCCCATGGCAAAAGCGCTGACTCCAATGATGGATAGGAATAGGATCAAGGTTCCCCCACCTATCAGAAGCCACCATTTTTCATATTTGTGCATATGCATTGCGATTCACCCCAAATTTTTATAGTCTCGTTAAGAAAAGAGCATAGATTCCAGCCCATAAAAGGAAGATAAAAACACCAACCAATAATACGGAAATAAAAGTCCCTTTTAATGTACTTTCAGTCTTTGGAGTTGTTTTGACATTGACCTCATTTCTAGGAGTAACCTTAGGTTCCATCACGTCTCTCCCCCTTTCCTTACCTCCTATTGTCAGTGTATTTGAATCGTCAGGCTGACACTGTGATAAATATCACATTCAAAAGGATTATTTTGACAGAATGATGAACAAAAAAAGATTGCAGACAAATGGTAAATTCCATCCTTCTCCAATCTTTACAAAGCTTATAGACAGCTAGATTCTGCAAACCTCCAAAGGGCAATCCTCACAATGACATTCATCCCTTAAGTATTGCAGATTCAAGATTCGCAGCATTCCATTTTCATCATAATCAATCACTTTTACCTTTTTTAGTGCACCAAGCATCCGATTTACCGTTTCCCGGGAAGTGCCGATCATTTCCGAGAACTCCTGGTTTGTCAGATTTACCTTTATGGAGATGCCGTCCTCCTCCACTTCCCCGAAGGAATTGGAGAGCCTGATCAGCGTGGAGCAAAGAGCCCCTTTTTTTCCATATAATAATAGATCACGCAGCTTCAAATTCGTTATCTGATTTTTCCTTGCCATCCACCGGACAAACTCCATCGCGGCTTTTCCATTGTTGGATAAAATGAAATCGACATCTTCGAGATAGATGAGATCAATGACACAATCCTCTTTCGCCACAGTGCTGAAGCAATGTTTCCCCTTCTCCAAACTTCCAAACTCACCCAGGAGATCGCCCTCCCTGAAAAGATGAATCATGATTTCCTTTCCATCATCCGTCATTTTCGTCATCTTCAACTGACCTTTTCGAACATAAAAAAGCCTGTTCGCACTTTCATTTTCGGCAAACAAGTAGGATCCTTTTTTAATTTTGTGTTCAAACATGATTTCGCTCAGAAGCTTCCATGTTTCATCTGAAAAAATGTTCTTGCTATGATTGTTATTTATGGTTTGTGGTATTTTCGTAGATTCCATTGAAACCGCACCCCTTATTATTGACATATGGTCCATCTGGTTTCATTATAGAAAAAGCGCTTGAGTTCGAGTATCAGGGAAACTCCCCATAAATCTCCAGGGAGTCCCCTATTACTATGATGGAAAGATTATGACTGCAATTTTCACCACATAAAAAAGGCAGCAAGTCTTCATTCAGACCGCTCCCCTCACTATTACTCGTTATGAAAAGGCTCATCTTCCCTAATTGGAATCGTCGCTATAACTAAAGTCCCTTTCCCGGGACGAGTCTCTATATGAAGCTTTCCATGAACAGCTTTCGCCCGCTCCTCCATACTGAAAAGTCCGACACCTACCCTCTCTTTTAAAGGGTCATATCCAACGCCCTTATCCATTACCTCAAACTTCAGCCTCTCTTCATCACCATGTATCGATACACCGACTTCATTTACATCGGCATACTTCCTGACATTGGTAAGCGCCTCTTGGATGATACGGTACACCGCTGTTTCGATTTGTACATCATATCTGCCGGATACTTCACTTTGAAAATCAACCATAATCCCGTAATGCTTTGCATATCGGTTAATGAATGATCGCAAGGCCGGAATCAGTCCCAGATCATCAAGAAGTGAAGGTCTGAGATCCCAGGAGATGCCACGGATGTCTTCAATCATCTTGGTTACATCTGCCTGCAAATGCTGAATCAATGGATGTTCCACTTCCGTATGGAGACGATTGATGGTGATAAGCAGACTATAGAGGTTTTGTCCTATTCCATCATGAAGCTCACGGGATACCTTCTTCCGCTCCTCTTCCTGGATATGGATGAGCTTAGTCATCATTGTTTGAAGCTTTTCCTGGACAAGTTTCCGCTCTGTGATTTCAGTACGGATAGAAAGATATTGATATGGAATCCCGTCTTTATCCAAAAAAGGAACAATGGTCGTATCCACCCAGTAGTAGGACCCGTCTTTCTTTTTATTTTTGATTTCACCCTTCCAAACATCCCCTTGACGGATGGTTTCCCAAAGATTACGGAAATAATCTTTCGGATGATGATAGGAATTGATGATCCTATGGGTCTTCCCCATTACTTCTTCACGTTTATACCCTGATATCTCACAGAACTTATCGTTTACATAAGTGATAACGCCATTTTTATCAGTGAGAGCGACAATGGAAGATTCATCCAATGCATATTTTAAATCCGCTAATTCCCTATCCTTGTCTTTATGAAATCCTGGTTGACCGACTTTTGGACCATTCCACCCATCCTTCATCGATTTTCTTATATCTCCCATATCAGTTTCCATTGAAATACCCCTTTCTTTTGCTTTAAAGACAATTTGCCAATATTGGCTATACACCAAAATCCAATAAGCCTTTTTTAGCCGCATACTTTACAAGCTCCGGGCGGGTTTTCATTTGCAGCTTTTCCATCAGATTGCTCTTATGCGTCTCCACCGTTTTGACACTGATGAAAAGCATCTCTCCGATTTCTTTATTGGCGTACCCTTTGGCAATCAAACTGAGGATTTCTCTTTCCCTGTCGGAAAGAATCGAATATGTATCATGATTTCCCCTTGCCTCACCTTGGTGACATAATCCTCCATCAGCCTTTTCGTAGCTTTTGGATAGAGGTAAGCCTCTCCTGAAACAACCGTTTGTATGGCAGAGAGAAGCTCTTCATGGGGAGCACTTTTAAGTATGCAGCCGGAAGCGCCAGACTGTACGACCCGGAACAAGTACTCATCATCGTCATGCATCGTCAAAATCAATATCACGACTTCAGGCATACGCTTTTTTAATTCGATGGTTGCAGTCAGCCCATCCTTGCCATGCGGCATGCTCAGGTCCATCAGGATTACATCAGGTGCGAGCTGCTCTGCCATCATGATGGCTTCATTCCCCTCGGATGCCTGACCTACCACTTCCATTTCCGGATTCGCATCAAGCAGCATCATCAATCCCATTCGGACCATTGCATGATCATCAACCAGTAAAATACGTATCATTGCGCATCACCTCTCTATCCAAATTATACAACAAAAACCCCTCCAGTACTTTTCTCCGGAGGGGTTAAATGCCCAAATTCATTTTCTCACTTTCAATAGTCTCAATGAATTGATGATGACGATGAGAGTTGCTCCCATATCAGCAAGGATTGCCATCCATAAGGTGAGCAAGCCCGGAACAATCAACAGCAGCGCTAAAATTTTCAACCCTAGTGCAAGAAGGATATTCTGCTTGATGATGGCTAGTGCTTTGCGGCTCAGCTTAATGGTATATGGCAGTTTTTCGAGATCATCGGCCATGAGAGCAATATCTGCCGTTTCCAAAGCCGTATCTGTTCCTGCTCCACCCATTGCAATGCCTACCGTTGCAGCAGCTAAGGCAGGGGCATCATTTACACCGTCGCCAATCATCGCAACTTTACCGTATTGAGCGCGAAGTGACTTGATTGCTTCAAGTTTATCCTGTGGTAGCAACTCAGCCTTCACTTCGTTAATACCTACCAGTTTCCCGATCGCTTGGCCAGTTGCCTCATTATCTCCCGTTAACATAATCGTTTTTCTGATACCGATACTTTTTAGCTGTTCAAGTACCCGTTTACTGCTATCCCGTACCTGATCTGCCACTGCAATCAACCCAATGATGTGTTTACCCGTCCCTACAAGCATGACTGTCTTCCCTTGTGTCTGCAGGTCCCTTACATGTTCGTTGGTGGCAGGAGGAACTTCCATCAACTCGTCAAATAGTGATGGACTTCCAATAAAATAGGTCTCGTTCTGAATGAATGCTTTCGCACCTTTACCGGTTATCGATTGGAAGTCTTCTGCCAGATAATCAGCTTGAGAAATATCTTGCTGTTCCGCTTTTCTGATAATCGCGGATGCAAGGGGATGCTGCGAGTACTTTTCAATGGCCATGCTAATGCCCAGTATCTCTTTTTCTGACTTTTCGTTAAAGGTCTGTATATCGGTTACCTCAGGCGTTCCTTGCGTAAGTGTTCCTGTTTTATCAAAAGCGATAACATTCAATCGGCCAGCTTCCTCCAAATGAATGCCTCCTTTTATCAATACTCCCATTTTTGCTGCGTTTCCTATCGCTGTTACAATGGCGACAGGGGTGGAAATGACTAACGCGCACGGACATCCAACCACCAATACCGCCAATCCCCGATAAATCCATTCAGTCCATTCCCCTCCAAGAAATAAGGGAGGGATCAGGACAATCAAGAGTGCAATGACCATGATTGCAGGTGTATAGTATTTCGCAAATTTATCAATGAAGGCTTGGGTAGGTGCCCGCTCCGCCTGGGCCTCCTCCACAAGATGGATGATTTTCGCTATCGTGGTGTCTTCCACCCGTTTGGTTACTCTTACTTCAAGCGCCCCTTCTTCATTTAAGGTACCGGCAAAAACTTCATCCCCTACGACTTTCAGGACTGGGATCGACTCGCCGGTAATAGTGGATTGGTTAATGGAAGACTGCCCTCTTACCACTTCTCCATCCATGGCAATTTTCTGTCCTGGTTTGATGAGGAGGATATCATTGATTCGAATATCCTCTACAGCCAATTCCAGCTCCTGCGACCCTCTTCTAACGATTGCTTTTTTAGGGGCAATATCCAAAAGGGAACGGATGGATTCCCGGGCCTTATCCATGCTATAGCCTTCAAGTGCTTCACTAAGAGCAAACAGGAAAACAACTACAGCCCCTTCGCCCCATTCCCCAATTATGGCTGCACCGATAATGGCAACGGTCATCAGTGTTTTCATATCAAATTCCAGCTTGAACAGGTTCCTTATCCCGATTTTAAATAACGGGTAACCACCTACCAAGATGCTAATCCCAAATAGAAGGATGGTTGAAAAATACTCCTCCCCATACAGATATACGGATATATAGCCTAAAAGAAGAAAGAGCAAGGAGACCATCGTATTCCTGTTTTCTTTCTTCTGCCAGAATGGGATTTTCGGCTCCCCATCCTCTTTCTGTTTCTCAGGTATCACTTTTATGCCATCAAAAGCTCCTGCTGCTTCGAGCTGTTCCACTGTTGCGTCCCCATATACCGTTATTTTTGATGCTCCAAAATTAAGCTGCACTTCTTTAACTGTCTGTATATCACGGATATTTTTTTCGAATTTAGCCGCGCAGTTCGTACAGGAAAGTCCCTGCAATCTATATGTCTCTTTACTATTTAGTAATGCTTTCTCCTCCATGGACTACACCTTCTTTGGAATGTATTAATGCAATGGAAACTAATTGATGAATATGATCGTCCGCCAAGGAATAAAATACGAGCTTCCCTTCCTTACGAACCTTCGCCAGGTTCATACCTCTCAGCAATCTCAGATGATGGGAGGCTGTTGCAGTGGAAGACCCGATAATATTCGCAACATCACAAACACACAGTTCCTTTTCCAAGGTTAATGCGTAAGCAATCTTTATTCTGGTGGAATCGGATAGGGCTTTGAACAGCAATTCCACTCCATTGACTTCTTCCACTCTATTTTTGAGAATGTCTACTTTCTGCTCATCATAGCAAAAGGTCTCACATGTATCTTTTTCCACAGCTTGAATCACTTTATCTGCCACCGTTCACCCTCCTATTCAAACATCCATTTGAATGTATATTATAGTTTTATCGTATGTGATGACGTGACAATTGTCAACGATTATTCAAACAAACTTTTGAATAACTAAAAAAATGACACCTTCCCCTCTAGTATCCTGAAGAGCGGGAGATGTCATCCACATAAACTTTTCTTTACACCAGGTAAAACAGGAATCCTGACACCGTACTCATACTAATTACAGAAATCACAAAAGCTGCAACAAGCTTCTTTTTGAAAATAGAGTTCAGAAGGGCCAATTCCGGTAAGCTTGCGCCAGCCGAACTGATGACAAGCGCCATGACCGGACCAAGCGCCATTCCTTTTGCAATCATCATTTGTGATATCGGAATCATCGTGCTTAAGCGAATATATAACGGTATCCCGATTATCGCTGCAATCGGTACCAGCCACCAATTGTCCCCACCGAAATATTGTGTAATAAAGCTCGTTGGAACAGCCCCATGAATGATCGCACCGATAGCAGCACCGATAATGAGATATGGATACACTGTCTTCATTAATACAAGGGTTTCTGAGACCGCTTGCTTGATACTGAAGCCTTTGTTTTCAGGATTATAGCTTTTCAGTATGACATTTTTCACTTGTTTTTCAAATCCCAATTTACCAAGTGTCAACCCTATTACCACAGAAAGGGTGGTCGTAATGATGGTGTAAAACAGCGCCACCTTCCACCCAAGAAATGCAGTCATGATGGTGAGTATCGTTGGATCGAGCACAGGTGAAGCAAAAAGGAATACCATTACTATTCCAAAGGGAACCTTCTTCTGGAGCAGCGTTACGACAACAGGAATGGTGGAGCAGGAACAGAATGGTGTAATAAAAGCGAACAGCACTGCAAGGAATGAACCGAGCCATACATTGGGATGATTCATCCACTTTTCCATTTTGTGATAAGGGATGATCATTTGAACAACGGAAACCAGGAATGTAATGAGAATAAACAATACAGTAAGCTCAAGCGCAATATAGAAAAAACTTGAAAGAACTTCTTTCCACATAGTAAACACCTCTTCATTCATTTTATTTGCATTTTGCAAGTATTTAAGGTTTTAAAAGCAAGCTTTTCACTTGCTTAGGAGAAGGGCTTGCAGCACATATTGGTTTTGCCCATTGCTTCGTTCAGTATTTGCAGGGATCTCATTACCTCTTCTTGTTCTTTTTTATTTATGTGAGAAAAAACATTTCCCAGGTACTGCTTCATTTGTTCGTTGATGCCTTCTTCCACTTGCTTCCCTTTGGTAGTCAAGCTTAGGTGGTACACTCTCTTATCCTCTGCCGATTGGCTTTTTTCCACCAGCTCCATTTTTTTGAGTGTTTGGATCTGTCTGCTGAAGGTTGTGATGTCCATCCCGATCGTATCTGCCACCTCCTGCATGGAAGGGAGATTCTTTCGCGCTATTTCATATAGGATATGACTTTGCACCATAGATATATCCAGGCTATCAACTGTACAGCAGTTTTTGTTCAGCATGCCGAATCTACGCATGGTGACTTGTAGCATCGCTCTAATATCTTCCATTATTTTCACCTCTTAGCTTTATTATAGATAATTATTTGCATTTTGCAAGTATTATTCTGTTAGTTTCTTGAATAATTTTCATGCATGTAATTGGGTAATTTCATTTGATGGTTTTTGTCGAAAAATGCGTTTTATCGATATCTCAAGTGTTTCCGTTGATATATGGAAAATTTCGTTGATATCTATTTATTTTCATTGATATATCGGGCAAATCCGTGGATAAATCCTTATTTTCGTTGATAACAGACTTTGAAGGACTAGCTCATCTAATAACTCGGCCGTACAATGAATTAAAATTACCTGTTTTTTAATAAATAATGGAAACTTTTGTAGTATTTGTTTCGTATTTATAGTAGATAGACGATTAAGCTGCTTTAGGTGGGTTGCGAATGGAGAATAGTACGAAAACAGAAGTCTTCTCTTGGATCAAATCTCTTTTGGCTGTGGTGGTGCTTGTTATAATATGCCGCCAGTTTCTTTTTACACCAGTCACTGTTAATGGAGGTTCCATGAGTCCTACATTCCATCATAATGATCGAGTAATGGTAATGAAAATGAGTGAAATCGAACACTCTGATATGATTGTCTTTGAAGCACCAACTTCAAGCGATAAGCATATTAAAAGGGTGATTGGGATGCCAGGAGATAGGCTGAGGGTACATAATGATCAGTTATACATAAACGATGTGCTTGTGGAGGAACCATATTTGGATAAAAACAAGGAGTCCTCCCCATTTGCATTAACCGAGGATTTTGAAGTAGAGGTCCCTGAGGATTGTTTGTTTGTCATGGGGGATAACCGGTTGCACAGCGGAGATAGCAGAATGTATGGATTTGTCCCGGAAGAGGATGTGTTCGGGGAAGTGAAAATTCGCTTTTATCCTTTCAGCGGGGTCGGCATACCGTAATAGGAAAACGAGCATGGCCAGCGTGCCTATGCTCGTTTTTTTACATAGCTTATTTTCCAGTCTCTGCAAATGTCTTGATACGATCGCCAATTTCATCACGAACTCGTTGGAAGAACTTCCATTTTTCTTCTTCAGTGCCTTCCGCTTTAGCAGGATCATCGAAGCCCCAGTGCACGCGCTCCTTGTTAGGAGGAGTTGCCGGACATACATCAGCTGCATGGCCGCATAGTGTTACAACAAGATCTGCCTTTTTCAGGATTTCAGAGTCGATCGTGTCGGACGTCTGGTTGGTGATATCCACGTCTACTTCATTCATTGCTTTCACGGCACTCGGATTTACACCATGCGCTTCAATACCCGCACTGTAAACATCCCACTCATCGCTCAAATATTTTTTCCCCCAGCCTTCTGCCATTTGGCTGCGGCAAGAGTTACCTGTACATAGGAAGTAGATAGTTTTTTTTGTCATGATGAAAACTCCTTTAAATTATATTTGATAGTTTATATAAACAGAAAGCCTCTGTTTTTAACCAATGAATAATAGCCAAAAATAAAGGCCAAGCAAGGTAATAAATAGTGTTGGGATGGTAAGGATTATTCCCACTTTGAAGTAGTACCCCCAAGAGATCTTCACACCTTTAAGGCTTAGTACATGTAGCCAAAGTAGAGTTGCCAAGGAACCGATAGGCGTTATCTTTGGACCTAAGTCCGAACCAATCACGTTGGCATAGATAAGAGCGTCGCGAATGACACCTTCAGTTGCTGTATCTTTAATGGCAAGAGCGTCTATCATGACTGTAGGCATATTGTTCATGAAGGACGATAGAATCGCTGCGATAAAGCCCATGGAGATAGTTGCTACAAACAATCCTTCATCTGCTGCCATCTGGATGAGATCCGTCAGGACATTCGTAAGTCCTGCATTACGAAGACCATATACCACCACATACATACCAATCGAGAAAAATACGATGGCCCATGGTGCCCCTTTGACAATTTTCTTAGTATGAATGGCTGGGCTTCTTCTACTTACGATTAAAAAGAAAACCGCTACTGCTGCTGCTACAAACGAAACTGGAATTCCTGCAAACTCACTGATGAAATATCCAACAAGAAGAACTGCTAAGACAGCCCAGGATAGTTTAAAAAGCTTAAGGTCTTTGATGGCTTCCTCCGGCTTTTTCAACACGGACATATCGTAGTCCTTTGGTATGCTTTTACGGAAAAACAGATAAAGAACTGCTATACTCGCACCAAGGGCAAAGAAGTTCGGGACAATCATGTGCGATGCGTACTCCACAAAACCGATGTCAAAGAAATCTGCAGAAACGATATTAACCAAGTTACTTACTACAAGCGGTAAAGAGGTCGTATCTGCAATGAACCCACTCGCCATAATGAATGGCAGGATCATCTTTTCATTAAAGTTAAGGTTCCTTACCATTGCAAGTACAATCGGCGTTAGAATTAGCGCTGCTCCGTCATTGGCAAAAAACGCTGCAACGAGTGCTCCAAGCAAGGTAATATAGATGAACATTCTCAATCCGCTTCCCTTTGCAAAACGGGCCATATGAAGTGCGGACCATTCAAAGAAGCCGATTTCATCTAAAATCAAGGAAATGATGATGAGTGCGACAAACGTCAAGGTCGCATTCCACACAATACCAGTTACATCATATACATCCTGTAGTGAGACAACTCCAACAAGCAACGCCAAGAGTGCTCCAGCGCATGCTGACCAACCAATAGACAAACCTTTAGGCTGCCAGATAACAAATATCAATGTAAGTAAAAAAATCGATGATGCTAAAATAATTTCAAGCAAGCGTTATACCCCCGTTTAGTTACAAGTTATTCTAAGTCCTTTTCTCTCCAGCTCCAGCATTTTCTCCTCTAATCTAGGCACATGCTCCAAAATGGAACTTACCATCTCATAGTGAGCATGGCCGCTGTTTAGTGAATACATAATCCACTGGCCCTTTCTAGACTCCTTTACAAGCCCAATGTCCTTGAGCTTTTTCAAGTGCTGACTGATGGAGGGTTGACTCATCTGAAAGATTTCGACAAACTCACAAACACAGCAGTCATGATCCTGCAGCAATGCCACCATGGATAGCCTTGTTTTGTCCCCTAGCAGTTTAAGGGTTGACGCCGCTTCTTCCATTTTCAAGACAGTTTGCATAGTTTCACCAACCTTCGGAAATAGTATATTATAGATTACTTATATAACAATATGCTTATATAATAAAACACTTATATATTTGTTTCAACCATTCTATTGTAAAAAAAACGTAAAGATCAATTGCGGAATAATCAGACAGTTGGTACACTAAAATAAAGAAAGCGCTCCCATGAAACATATGACTGGGAAAGGTGATGGCTGTGAGATGATGGATTATCAGTACAGACGACGAGCTTTTCAAAACCTGCATGTGGAACAAGAAGAGGCTAAAAATGAAATAAAACAGATTACCAAAAAAAGCAAATCAATGATGGCTTACCTATCATCGTTTATTTCCTTTTTTCATCACACTTCATAAAGGAGCCTTTAAAAGCTCCTTTTTATTATGCTCATATTTATTTTTGAACTTCTAAAAAAAGAGTGAGACAATTTCGTCTCACCCTTTCTACACATTAATGCCCCGACGGAACAGATAATCCGACTCTGTTAACAAGTGCTTCACTTTCTTCATTCAGCCCGATTATCGTAACCTTCTTCCCTAAGCGTTGATATTTTAAGACCGTTTTGGAAATTGCCGTAACGGCTGACTGATCCCAAACATGTGTGTTGCTGAAATCAATCACGATTTCTACTGGATCGTTCTGATAGTCGAACAAGTCAACAAAATGACTCATTGTTCCAAAAAACATCTGTCCTGTAATTTTGTAAACCATTTTGTCGTTCTCCAGTTGTATAGTTGCTCGGATCTTTGCCATTTTCCAGCCAAAAATCAAAGCACTCAACACAACCCCTGCTCCCACACCTTTTGCGAGATCATGCGTATAGACAACAATGGCTACTGTTACAACCATTACAACTGCATCGGCACGTGGTATCTTGTGCAGTTCTCGGATAGACTGCCAATCAAACGTTCCAATGGAAACCATTATCATGACACCGACCAATGCGGCCATTGGAATTTGCACCACTATGTCACCTAGGACCATGATCAGGAACAATAGGAATACCCCGGCTACAAATGCTGAAAGTCTTCCTCTTCCGCCTGACTTCACATTGATGACAGATTGCCCGATCATCGCACATCCTGCCATCCCGCCAAAGAATCCAGTGACAACATTCGCGATACCTTGTCCTTTCATCTCACGGTTCTTATTACTCTTTGTATCTGTCATTTCATCTACGATAGTTGCTGTTAATAATGACTCCAATTGACCCACAATCGCTAGTGTAAATGCGTATGGCAAAATAATCATGAAGGTTTCCCATGAAAGCTCCACCATAGGTACATGGAACATTGGTAATGACCTGGTTATTTCCCCCATATCACCAACTGTATTTAATCCGAATCCTCCCCCGAATACTACAACCGCAGTAATGACAACAATTGCAAACAAAGCGGAAGGAATTGCTTTTGTAAAACGAGGCAAGATATAGATGATTGCAAGTGTTGCTGCAACAAATGCGTACATCACCCATGTTGCATCTACAAACTGCTCTAACTGAGCCATAAAAATTAAAATTGCCAAGGCATTCACAAATCCAATAATTACAGCCTGTGGTAAAAAGGAAATAAATTTACCCAGCTTAAATATACCCATCAATATTTGAATGATTCCGGTAAGGACGGTCGCAGCAAATAAATACTCCAGTCCATGGTCTGCCACTAATGTAACCATCAATAGGGCCATTGCCCCAGTTGCAGCAGAAATCATCCCTGGTCTGCCACCTGTAAAAGCGATAACCACGGCAATACAGAAGGATGCATATAGTCCTACCATCGGGTCAACACCCGCAATGATAGAGAATGCAATTGCTTCTGGAATGAGGGCTAAGGCAACGGTCATCCCCGAAAGAATATCCCCACGCACATTACCAAACCATTCTTGTTTTAAAGTTGCTATGAACATAGCACACCTCTTCCCTGTTATTTAGTTTTTGTGACTTTCTACTCTCAAGAAAGTCGGGTCCGTTTGCAACAGGAAAAATCATAACATATATTTGAAATTGTGAAAATCACGACGAAAACGGAAACAAATGAACATATGTCCCTCTATCTCTTTGTTTCTCTCTTTTTCTTCACTTTTCGTATATTCTTCAAAAAAGGGGACCTGTCCCTCGTCCCACACGGTGGGACGAGGGACAGGTCCCCGAACGTCAACTTCTATTCATTCAATTCATAGTGTCGACCTTTTACAAGATAGAGAATGTTTTCCGAAATATTCGTTGTATGATCTGCCATTCTCTCAATATAACGGCAGATGAAGGATAGCTGCGTGATCTGTGGTATCATGTCTGGGTAATCCTTTGTCAGCTTCAACAACTCTCGGATGTTTTCACCGTATAGCTCATCAACCTGATCATCCATTTCTGCTACCTGTTTAGCAAGTACAACATCTTCATCATAATAGGCCTTTAAGGAAAGTGAAAGCATTTCTGTTGCGATATTATGCATCTTTACAATCTTTTCGATTGGAATTAGATCCTCTGACTTTTCGCCGATACGGATAGTTGACTTTGCGATGTTAACTGCAAAGTCCGCAATCCGTTCCACATCGGTAGAAATCTTGATTGCGACAATGATTCTCCTGAGGTCCACTGCCACCGGTTGCTGTTTTGCTATTAAGAGAATCGCGAAATCATTAATCTCTTCATCAAGACGGTCTGCTTTATAATCATCTTCAATAATCTGAAGCGCTTGATCTATATCCTTGTTGGTGAGGGTCGTGATGGATTTGCCTAATGCAATTTCCGCCAAGCTTCCAAGTTCCAATAACTTATCTCTTAAAGTATTCAAATCTATTTGAAACTGTCCACGAACTGTCATTGTACTCTCCCCTTATCCGAAGCGACCGGTAATATAGTCTTCTGTACGTTTATCAGACGGGTTGGAGAATAGCTTATCCGTTTCGGTGTATTCTACCACTTCCCCGCTCAAGAAAAATGCTGTTCTATCTGAAATACGAGCTGCCTGTTGCATGTTGTGTGTCACGATTACAATACTGTAATCCTTTTTCAGTTCCTGAACCAGCTCTTCCACTTTTAATGTAGAAATCGGGTCAAGTGCGGATGTAGGTTCGTCCATCAGGATTACGTCAGGTTCGATAGCAAGACAACGTGCGATACATAGACGCTGCTGTTGTCCGCCGGATAAGCCGTATGCATTTTCGTTTAAACGATCTTTAACCTCATCCCAGATTGCCGCTCCACGCAAGCTTTTTTCCACGATTTCATCTAGGACCTTCTTATTGCGGATACCATGGATTCTCGGTCCATAAGCAATATTGTCATAGATGGATTTTGGGAATGGATTTGGTTTTTGGAATACCATACCTACATTTGTTCTTAATTCTTCTACTTTATACGATTTGGAAAGGATGTTTTTATCTCTATATAAAATATCTCCGGAAATCCTTACAGTTGGTACAAGTTCAACCATCCGGTTCAACGTTTTGATATAGGTGGATTTACCACATCCGGACGGTCCGATGATAGCTGTTACTTCATTCTCGTAGATCGGCAGGTTGATGTTTTTCAAAGCCTGATCTTCTCCGTACCACAGGTTCAGATCTTTTGTATGATAAACTATTTTTTTGTCTGTTGGAGTGTTTGCAGTTGAAGAAGTCGCATTCTTCTTTTCACGTTCAGGTACCACAACTTGCATGGATGATTCCTCCTCTTAGATTAAAATCTTCTTTGGAATTTATTTCGAATAATAACCGCAATAGAGTTCATGACCAATAAAATGAACAGTAATACCACAATCGTTGCTGCAGCCAGATTTGCGTATTCTGATACAAGAGCCGCGTCAATGGTCCAATAGTAGATTTGCATTGGAAGCACCGTAAACTTATCAAAGATTCCTTCTGGAAGTGGAATCAATAATGCAGGTATTCCCAATACAACAAGTGGAGCAGTTTCCCCGATTGCACGGGATAACGCTAAGATTACTCCTGTTAAAATACCCGGTATAGAAGCAGGTAAAACGATATTCTTGATGGTTTGCCATTTCGTGGCACCCATTCCATAAGATGCTTCCCTCAGATATCCAGGTACAGAACGAATTGCTTCCTGACTGGCTACTACTACGATAGGCAGAACGAGTAATGCCATGGTCAATCCACCAGCCAGAACAATATTTCCTAGACCAGCTGCTCTAACAAAGATGGTCAACCCTAAGATACCAAAAACGATCGAAGGAACACCTGCAAGATTAGAAATATTCATCTGTAAAAATCGTTGAAGGCGGCCTTTTTTGGCATACTCTTCTAAATATATCGCTGTCCCAACTCCGAGGAACAAGGTAATAGGTGCTACAACAAGCATCAACCATAAAGTTCCCATTATTGCTCCCATGATCCCTGCTCTATCGGCCATGGTAGATAATTTATTCGTAATAAACTGAAGATCGATCCAACCCATACTTTGTGAAATAACTCGGTAGAATAATATGATTAGAACAACAAGACCGATTAAAGTGGCAAATAAGAAAAAGGATCTCGCAAAATTGTTTACAGTCAGTCTTGAGTTCATCTTTTTTTGTACTTGTGCTGCATCAACATATTTCATCTTAATATTCCTCCCTATACTTGCGAGAGATATACTGAGCGATCAGGTTCATAATTAAAGTAAAAACAAACAAGGTCATCGCAACAGCATACAAGCTGTAATATAAAGTTGAACCAGCTGGTGCATCTCCACCGGTTACTTCGACAATATAAGCAGTCATCGTTTGCATTGATTGTGTTACATCAAACGTAAAATTCTTTGTACTTCCACTTGCAATCGTTACAATCATCGTTTCTCCGATTGCACGTGAAATAGCAAGAACAAAGGATGCGACAATTCCAGACATTGCAGCAGGGACGACAACCTTCCATGCCACCTCAAGCTTCGTAGATCCAAGTGCTAAGGCTCCCTCTCTCATTGCATTAGGAACGGAGCTCATGGCGTCTTCCGATAGGGAGGCAACCATTGGAATGATCATGATACCCATTACGATACCTGGACTGAGGATATTTGTTGGTTCCAAACCAGGAATGATTGCTCTTAATAGTGGTGTTACAAAAGTAAAAGCGAAAAAACCATACACGATTGTCGGGATTCCGGCAAGAACCTCCAAAATCGGTTTTAATATTCTTCTGACTTTATCTGAAGCATATTCACTTAAAAATATTGCTGACATTAATCCAATAGGAATTGCTACAACCATTGCGATAAGTGACGAAATGATCGTACCGGTTAATAATGGCAATACTCCAAACTGAGCATTTTCACCCAAAGGCTTCAAAACGGTACCTGTAAAGAATTCTAGGAATGGTACTCTTTTAAAAAATTCCACTGTTTCAAATAATAAAGTAAATACAATACCAATAGTAGTAAAAATGGAAATCGTTGCAATCACCAAAAGGAATTTTGGCACAAATGCCTCAATAAGCCTGTTTGTATTGAGAGTGGATTTATTCTGTTGAATCATCTCTCTCACATTGATATTTTCTTTCTGATTTGCCAATTTGAAATACCCCTTTCATCCCAAAACAGGATCATCCATAGCCTGTTTTAGTGCACATGGGAAGATGAGGAGCATCATAGCTCCCCATCTCCCCGGAAAAATTTACTTTAAACCTTCTAGTTCTTCAACAGATTTCTGAATTTCTTCATCAGTTAAAGGAGCAAAACCTGTTTCACTCGCAACTTTTTGTGCATTTTGCATTGTGTAGATTGCATAATCAAGAACATGAGGTTTTTCTTTTGCCATTCCAACATTCAAGTATGTGAATACTGGGCGAGTAAAGTTAGCATAGTCTCCATCTTCGGCAATTGTGTCAAGGGATGGTTCCACCGGTCCGTTACCGAAGTCAACTTTCACTGCCGTTAATTTATCTGTGTTGTTAGCATAGTAACCATACCCGAAGAATCCGATTGCGTTTTTATCTTTAGAAACAAGGTCTACTAATGTAGAGTATTCTTGTTGCAGGTTTGTACCTTCAGCTAAATCTTTTTCTTCAAGGATTTTTTCCCAGAAGAACTCGTAAGTTCCGTGGTTTTCATTTGGTCCATATGTTTTGATTTCTTCATTTGGGAAATCAGGACGAACATCAGACCATTTCTTCTTGTTTCCTTCCGCTAAGAAGATGTCGATAATTTCTTGCTCAGTCAATTCTTGAGCCCAGTCATTTTCTTTATTGATAACGATAGTTAGACCGTCAAGTGCAACTTTCATTTCTTTTACTTCCATACCTAATTCGTCAGCTTGTGCTTTTTCTTCGTCTTTAATTTGACGAGAAGCGTTGTTGAAATCTGTACCATCTTCAACTAGGAATTTCTTGAAACCTGCAGAAGTACCTGCACGGCTTACTTCAACTGATACACCTTCTTGAGCTTCTGTCATGTATTTTTCAGCCATTACAGACATGAACGGGAATACTGTTCCAGATCCATCAATTACTACACTACCTTCAAGTTCTTCTCCACCTTCAGCGGATGTACCTTCTGAAGATCCATTGTTTGAGTTACCGCATGCTGCAGCAAATACTGCTAGTGATGCTACGATTGTAAGTAATAAAAAACGTTTGAAGCTTTTCATTTCTTAATTCCCCCTAAGGTTTTTGTTTTTTGATGTTTCTGTTTATCTTGCCCTACGAGTTTTATAATATAATCAACGTATTAACCACGTATGAACCAAGTGTAAAGGTTTTGTAAATCTCCTCTTTTTTGATGAAAATTGGGGAATAATAGCGATTTTTGTTAAGTTTATGCTATTGCAATCTGACAATATAGGTAGAATGCAATAAAAAAAGCACTCGCAATGAGTGCTTTTTTTAGTCTATTCGTTGCCTTCTTGATTTTGTTCTTCATCTACAGGGACTGTCCCATCTTCCGTTACGATGGTATTTTGTTCTTCCGGGTTATCCAGACCATTCGTCCGTTTCTCCTTTAGTTCGAAATATGCCTTCATTATTTCGTCCCCGATTTCGGTACTGATTCCTCCAGTTACGTTAAAACCGGTGGAAGCATAAGGAACCATGATGGCAAAGGCAAGTTCGGGATTATCGTATGGCGCATAGCCAATCAGATTAAAGTTTAGCGTATCATGTCCCACTTTTTTCCCATTTTCCAATGTTTGCACATATCTTGACTGTGCAGTACCTGACTTACCTGCCGGTTTATATTCCTTCATTTTGGATCCTCTTGCAGTACCCCGATTGCCGTTATACACTCTGATGAAACCTTCCTGGACGCGCTTGATTTCAGCATCTGTCATATCGACCCTGTTAAGAATTTCGGGCTTGAATGGCTGAAGGACAGGTCCTAAACCATCCTCTTCAACCGGCTCCCTTACTTCTCTTACCAACTGTGGCTTTACACGATAGCCTCCGTTTGCGATTGTAGAGACATATTGTGCCAATTGAAGCGTCGTGTAGTTGTCATACTGTCCTATAGATAAATCGAGCAGCAGACCTGGCAGTGATTTATCCCCGCCAATTACCCCTGTGGATTCATTCGGCAAATCTATTCCCGTGTTCACACCCAAACCAAATTGGGCAAAATAGCTTCTTAATGTATCATAAGCTTCCGGTTTTACGTAGAGCGATTCTCCAGGCCTGTAATTAGCCCCTGCAATAGCAAGTGCAGTCTTAAACATATATACGTTGGAGGAGCGTTCAAGAGCAGTGAGGTCATTGATACTCCCCATGTTTACGTATGAACCTTTTTTAAGGCGCTGTTGCCCTAGATATAATGGGGTGTCTAATTGATAGCTTCCAGGCTGAATGACACCATGCTGGAAACCTGCCAATACGGTGGCGCCCTTTACAGTAGATCCCGGTTCAAACGCTGATTGGAATGTTCCAAGGGCATGATCAAGTACTTCCATTTCACCTTTATCGTTACGTACAAGCTGTTTCCCAGCAAGTGTAAGTACTTCACCTGTCTTGGGATCCATGACTACTGCATATGCACGATCCAAGAATTCCGCTTTTGCTGCAGGATTTGCTTTCGCTGCCAGCATCTTTTCGACCAAAACTTTTTCAACGATTTGTTGCAGTTCCATATCTATAGAAAGAACTAGGTCTTTTCCTCTTTGTCCTTCAAACACTTTTTCCTGGCGCAACAGGTTGCCAGAGGAATCTGTCACATTTCTCACTCTCGCCTTTTGACCCTGCAGCACATTTTCGTACTCGGCCTCGATCTGACTCATACCAACACGGTCATTACGGCTGTATCCTTTTGCAAGGAATTCCTCGAGACGTTCACTTGGTATACCACTATCCGTATCTGACACTCTTCCCAATATGGAACGTAAAGTGTCTCCGAACACATACTGGCGGTCCCAATCCGTCATAATATCAACACCAGGTAGGTTCCCGAGGCTTTCACTGATGATGGCATACTCTTTTGCTGTTACGTTCTCATTTTTCACAATTTGCGGGGTAAGAGGATAGCCTTTGATTAGTTCACGGAAGATGGCAAGGACTTTCATATCCTCTTCGGATTCTGTAATCTCCTTCAAATGATCTTCGGTTATCCGATCCAACTGAAGCTTATACAGGTCCCCTTCTTCAATCTCGCCATCTTCGACTTTTTTCATATCTGCATCTGTAATCAGTTTCTTGGCTTCATCCGGATGAGTCAGGATCCAATAGTCCTTTTTGTCCCGCTCCTGAATTTCCTCCGTATCAAGCGTGATGACCTCGGATAACTCCCTTGCAATTTCCAACTGCTCCTTGGAAGAGGTGGATTGCATTCTCGTATATGTAATCGCATTTAATGGGGTATTATCCACCACTACGTTATGGTTGCGATCAAATATTTTCCCTCTTGGCGCCAATGTATTTACAGTAACATTCTCTTCTCTATCCACTTCCTTGCGATAGTCCTCTCCAAACACGATCTGGACAAATCCTAAGCGAAGTATAAGGGCAGAAAACAACAAGAATACCGCAAAAAACAAAAGATTCAACCTATATGGGACATAATTCTTTTTCTTCTTTTTTTGTTTCTGATTGGTCATACCCTACACCTTTTCATCTGAAATTTTTGCATAAAAAGCAATAGACACCTATTAGTAATCTCCCTAGGTGTCTTTGTCTATCTTTATTGTATAAGAAATCACTTCAAATATCTATTAATAAATGGAACTAAGGCTTAGATTCTCCTTCGCCATCCCGTAAAGTTGTCACAATTGGATGCGGTTCCTCTTTTACGACTGGTTTAGTCGGCTCAAATTCAATTTTCCTCACAAAAGGATAAATCATCGCATGACCAGCCCCGATGATACACATGAGGACCGGTATACTTTTTTCCTGATCAAAAAATAGGACAGCTATCAGGAAAAGTATAACGGAAACAGCTCTACCTCCATTCAGGAAAATCTCGCGGACCACAATATACTCTATGCGCATCTCGCCAGCCTTCCAGCTTCTGCCGATCACGTCATATGTCAGGGAGACGTATGGCACCAATAACAATGGATAAGCAATCGCAATCGTCACCGCATAGAAGAGAAGTTTCACATATGTAAGCTCGAATACCAGGAAGAATATCGCCCCGTACAAGATCAGCCCACCAAACTGGATGGCTTTTTTCCTGTGATGCTTCTTGATAAGCCTTGTGGCAAAATAGTAGGCAACAAATGCTACAGCCGAATTCAACAACCCAAAGGTTCCGAGTGCCATTTCACTGTTCGTTGTGATATACACCAATACGGATACTGCAAAAATAAATGTACCCTCCCTTATTCCTTGAAAGAAATGGGCATTGGTAATATAACGCCAATTGTCATTGTTTCTTCTTTCTTTGATGATCCGTTTCAGTTCATAGCTTCCCTCTGCCCCTCTTCGCTTAATAAATAAGCTTAAGATGACAGCAGCAGAAAATAGGATCAGCGAGATCGTAAAAATGACCGTGTACCCTGTAAACTTCTCCAAAGTGGAAATGATGTACCCGGCAGCAAACGGACCTATCATCCCACCTACAGAAGTCAGGATCCCTAAAAATCCGTTGAAAAAATCCCGGGTTTCCGGCTCCGTTATTTCAAATGTAAGGACATTAAAAGCGAGCCAATAGAATCCGTAGCCGATTCCAAGTAAGGAACCGAGCATCAATAAATAGGTAGATGCCTGATCCCCTATAAAGAGTACAGACAAATAAAAAAGTGCTAAGAATACGACTCCTAAACGTAGCACTATGACTCGATCGATTTTTTTTGCCCATCTACCAGCCAGAATGAATGTCAGAGGCTGAAAGATGACCACCGCCAGGTTATAAAAGCCCAGATCGCTGAACTCTCCCGACTGCTTCCACAAGTAAACATTTACAAAGGTGTTCGATAATGCGATGCTCAGTGAATAGAGTCCACCAATGACCAATAGCAGCAGCAAGTTTTTATTCACTTCCACATCGCCAATTAACTTTTTTAATGCAACCATATTACCCTCGCTCCTTTATCTACATTTATTGTGGCTTAATGGGGAGGTAATATGTATTGTTTTTGGATACCATTATGTCACTACAGGAATACAAAATAAAAAACTCCCGCCCACCTAAGGACGAGAGTCATCAATCGATAATTATTTCGCTTCGTTATAAAGCTTTCCAACAACATCCCAGTTGATTACATTGTAAAAAGAAGAAATGTAATCTGGACGGCGGTTTTGGTAGTTTAGGTAGTAAGCATGCTCCCAAACGTCAAGACCTAGGATAGGAGTTTTACCTTCCATTAAAGGAGAGTCCTGGTTTGGTGTGCTTGTCACTTCAAGCTCACCGTTGTTTACTACTAACCAAGCCCAGCCAGAGCCGAAACGAGTTGTAGCAGCTTTAGTGAACTCTTCTTTGAAGTTTTCAACGCTACCGAATTTGCTAGTGATGGCATCTGCCAATTCACCAGTTGGAGAAGTAGAACCGCCTGGAGTCAAGATGTTCCAGAAAAGGCTATGGTTTGCGTGTCCACCACCGTGGTTGCGAACTGCAGTTTGGATTTCTGCAGGAACAGCTTCCATGTTGGAGATTAGCTCTTCCACACTTTTGCCTTGAAGTTCTGTTTTACCTTCAAGAGCTGCGTTAATACCAGTTACATAAGTATTGTGGTGCTTTGTGTGGTGAATGTTCATAGTTTCTTTGTCGATATGAGGCTCCAATGCGTCATAAGCATAAGGTAATTGTGGTAATTCGTATGCCATAATTATCTCCTCCTAATTTGTTATGTAGGTATAAATCAGGGTTGGCTCTCCATCCCGTGATTCATTATTTTCAGATTACCAAAACTTGTAGTATCTTTCAAATAATCTGCCTTAAACTTGTCACATTTATTTAAATGGATAGTTCCTGTGAGAGTCGATACATGCTCTCATCTATTTTGTGAGGTATGGAAAAGACCTCTTCAAAGGAATAATCAACTATACTGTTTTGTTCCATTCCGACTGCACGTCCACCTTTTCCTTCTATCAGCAATTCTACAGCACGGCCTCCAAGTCTGCTCGCCAGCACGCGGTCAAATGCCGTCGGGGTTCCTCCACGCTGTATGTGCCCCAATACTGATACACGTGTTTCAAGGCTTGTTTCCCTTTCAATCAGCTTCGCAAAGTCCATTCCATTGCTTACACCTTCAGCCAGGACGATGATGGTATGCTTTTTGCCACGCTTTTGTCCGCTTTTGATACGGCCTACGACGTCTTCGAGTTTAAAATCTATTTCGGGAATGATGATTGTTTCCGCTCCACCGGCCAATCCCGCCCATAAGGCAATATCACCGGCATGGCGCCCCATTACTTCTATAATAAATGTACGTTCATGCGATGTGGCTGTATCCCTTATTTTATCAATCGCATCAATGACAGTGTGCAAGGCTGTATTGAAGCCGATCGTATAATCGGTTCCTGCAATATCATTGTCGATGGTACCTGGTAGACCGATACATGGGAAGCCGTGTTCCGTCAGCTTCTCTGCACCACGATAGGAACCATCTCCACCAATGACAACCAGTCCCTCTACACCATGCTTATTCAGCTGTTCAATTCCCCTTTTCTGGCCTTCAAGGGTCTTGAATTCCTCGCTTCTTGCCGTATAGAGGATGGTCCCCCCACGATGAATGATATCCCCCACCGATCCTAGCTCAAGCTTCTTGAAGTTGCCCCCCATCAACCCAGCATAACCCTGATATATACCGTATACATTTAAATTGTGATAGATTGCTTTCCGCACTACAGCACGGACGGCTGCGTTCATGCCAGGCGAATCCCCGCCGCTCGTCAATACCCCGATTGTTTTCATTATCTTCACTCCCTATAATTGAACATACCTTTACCTAACACAAAAGCTTGCAGGTTAAACAAAGATTAGTATATCCATATTAAACCATTCCATGTCGGTAAAATGCCAATGTTAAGCTATATAAAGAAAAGGAAACAAAGGATCATCACCATTTGAATCAAACCTTTTGCAAGAACACTGCTGAAAAGTCCCACAACAGAGCCGAAGCCGATTTTCACCGCGGCCTTCCATTCCTTTTTATTGAAAAGCAGTTCCCCAAAAATTGCCCCTAAAAACGGGCCGAGGATAATACCAGCAACCGGTATGACAAAGGGTCCGGCCAATAGACCAATTGTACTTCCCCAAATCGACGCTTTGCTTCCGCCGAACTTCTTGACTCCCAGTAGGTTGGCAAAATAATCGGCTACAAATAGAAGCACGACAAACAACCCCGTAATAATCCAAAACCAGACGTTCAGCTCTTCAAAGGAGAAGAACACTCCATATAAAAGAAATCCCCCTACAATGAATAGCACACTTGGGATGATCGGGTAGATCAATCCTACAAATGAGATAACAAACAGTGCAATGATGATGATCCAATAGACGATATCCATATTCATCCTCCATTTCGATATTATGCAAGAAAAGCCGGACCCCCTAGAGAGTCCGGCATTTTCTAAGTTACTATCTATTATAGCGTTTCGTGGTCCTCACCTAAAACTGCTTCTGCAATATTTACGGCATGGTCCCCGATACGCTCTAAGTTGCTCACGATATCGACAAATACGATACCGGCTTGACCGGAGCACGCACCTTCATTCATACGTAAAATATGCTTTTTACGCAAAGTACGTTCCATTTTATCGATTCGATCTTCTTTAAGTCTTACATCATTTGCTAAATCTTTATTATTTGTATTAAGAGCTTCAATTGCCTCTTTTACTGTTGTAACTGTCAAGGCAAACATTTCTTCCAAGTCCGTATCTGCAGAATCAGTCAATTCCACTTTGTTGGCAATCTGGAAATCAACCAGTTCCACGATGTTTTCAAAATGATCTCCGATACGTTCGATATCTCTAACTGTATCCATTAATACGGAATGTTCTTCCGATTCGTTATCTGAAAGGGAGCTTGATGAAAGCTTGACAAGATAATCGGTTATCTTACGGTCAAGATTATTTATGGCATCCTCAAGTTGGTATGCCTGTTCCGAATGCCTTGTAGTACCTGTTTTCAAATAGTTCTGGGTCTCTTCCAATCCAGCTATGGCAAAACCACCCATTCGGACAACTTCCTCTTTAGCTTGTCCTAGCGCAAGGGAAGGAGACTGTTCAATAAAAATAGGATCAAGATGTTTCGGTTTATATTCCACTACACTGTCTTCACCAGGAATAATCTTGGTTACAATCAGCGCCAGCAAGCCTATCAATGGGAACTGGATAATCACATTGGCTATGTTAAATGTACCGTGAGCAAATGCGATTGTCATTTCCGGGTTCAGATTCAGTGATTGCTGGAACCAAATGATCAGTTTTTCGAATGGAGTTAATAGTATAAGAACAATAGTAGTACCAATCAAATTGAATAATACATGTGAAAGCGCTGCTCGTCTCGCTGCTACAGAAGCACCTATTGCAGCTAATACAGCAGTAATGGTTGTTCCTATATTGTCACCGAATAATACGGGTAAAGCGGCATCCAATTTGATAGATCCCTGCCCAAACAGTTCCTGAAGAATACCAATGGTCGCACTTGAGCTTTGAACCAACACAGTAAATACTGTTCCGACCACCACACCTAAAATTGGGCTTTCACTCATGGATACAGTCAAATCAACAAATGCTTGAAGCTCTCTTAATGGCTTCAACCCATCACCCATTATGTCCAATCCATAGAATAAGGCACCAAACCCGAATATTACCTGCCCCAAATAATGGAGCTTTTGATTTTTAAAGAAGAATAACAGGATAGCACCGACTGCAATAATTGGAAGGGCATATTCCGAAATTTTAATACCGATGATAAAGGCAGTAACCGTTGTTCCCACATTTGCCCCCATGATGACTCCGATTGCTTGTCTCAGGGACATAAAGCCTGCACTAACAAGGCCCACTGTCAAAGCGGTTGTACCAGAACTTGATTGAATCAAGACTGTGACAATAATACCCGCAAGGACTCCCATGAAAGGGTTGGTTGTAAATCTGTCCAAAATATCTCTCAGCTTGTCTCCAGCTGATTTCTGTAGTCCGTCTCCCATGTATTTAATACCAAAAAGGAAGATACCAAGACCACCAATAAATTCAAATATCATCTTTTGAATATCCAAATCCAATACATTCAACCCCTTAATTTATGTACTTATTATCGACAAAAATCAACAAAACCAAGTACAATTATTAACCTAATGTAGAACTAATGTAAATAGAAAACCCGATAAATTTACATTATCTTTACAAACCGACACTTGAAAATAACGAAGAATTCTGATACTTCAATAAAATATTGTATACATACCCAAATTAAGGTAACATTAGGATGAAAATCAATATCTTTAAAGGACTGATCCAGTTGAATATTTTCAAACAATTCATTAAAAGCCTATACTCACCGAAAACGATGGCAAGCTTCCGTTTTCAAGGTATCGGAAAGACGATACTTTTTGTATTTTTCCTTGTACTCATTACTTCTATTCCCAAGTTTGTCAACATTGGAACCGATGTAACAAATTTTTATAAAAGCGCACAAGAAATTTTCGAGTCTGATGTTCCCGATTTCTACATAGAAGAGGACAGATTTCACGCTGATGTACAGGAGCCATTTGTTATGAAGGAAAGTGGAATGACCATCATTTTCGATCCTGAAAATGAACTTTCCCTAAGTGAGATCAAAGCATATCAGGAAGTGCTGGTTTTCCAGCAGGATGAAGCGCTGCTCGTTTACCAGGGCACAGTCGAATATATACCATTCTCGGATTTTCAAGGTGCCTATATAGGTAAGAAAGAGGTTGTCTCCTTTTTGGATTCTATGGAAGGAACGCTTCCTGTGTGGATTACCCTCATCATCATTGCAAGCTACGTTTTCTTCAGTGCCACTAAATTTATTCAAGTGACCATTCTTGGTCTTATCGGGCTGGTATTAAAGAATGCGCTTCAACGCACGAACCTGAATTTCCGTCATACATGGATCATGTCCGCATACGCTGTCACCATACCAAGCGTGTTTTTTGCCATTATGGAGGCTTTATCCATCCCGGTCCCTGGAGCGGTATGGCTGAACTTTGCCATTGCGGTATTTGTTCTCTTCCTGATAATCAAAGAAGTCAAAATCAGAAAAATACAGGAATAACCTTTTTAACCGCTGGAAAAAGTCCAGCGGTTTTTTTTGTTTGGTTTTGTCATAACCTCCGGGGACAAGCATATAGTGAATTAACTATATTGTCTTAGGAGGAAATTTCCCATGATTCGACTATTCATTGCAGCCCTTATCTGTATCACTATCTTCAGCATCTATTATGACCTCTCAAAAGGAACCATCCCCATCGCAAACGTTCAGCAGGCAGCCCAGGTCATGACCACTCCTTCCTTGACAGAGGAACCAGAAACGGAATCAGATTCCAATACAACTTACATAGAAGTGGAAGTAAAAGCCGGTGATACCGTTCTCACAGTTGCTGAGCGAATCGCCAATAAGCCCATCCCTGTGTCCATCACTCAACTGGTGGAGGATTTTCAGATTCTTAATGAAGGAATGGCACCTGAAAAGATCCAAGTAGGCAAAATATATAAGTTTCCCCTATACTAGAGGCACTTAAACATTTCCACTTGTCTTTCTATATCTCAGTTGTTAAAATATGTTGGGAGTTAGTGGATAATACTAGCTTTTTTCCTGGATTAAAGGTAATCTGATGAAGATAGATGTTTTGATCTTAGATCATTCCTAAAAGGAGCGATTCACTCGTGAATGAAATGATACATCGTACTAAAACCCGTCCGGTAAAGGTTGGCGATCTTACTATCGGCGGAAGCAATGAACTATTTATCCAAAGTATGACTACAACAAAAACTCATGATGTCGAGGCGACAGTTGCTGAAATCAAACGCCTGGAAGAAGCGGGCTGTCAGGTAGTTCGAGTAGCAGTTCCTGATGAGCGTGCTGCCAACGCCATTGCGGACATCAAGAGACAAATTAATATTCCATTAGTGGCAGACATCCACTTTGACTATAAGCTAGCGTTAAAAGCCATTGAAGGCGGTATAGACAAGATCCGTATCAACCCGGGGAATATTGGACGCCGTGAAAAGGTGGAAGCTGTAGTAAATGCAGCCAAAGCAAAGGGTATTCCTATCCGTATAGGGGTAAATGCCGGTTCTCTTGAGAAGCGTATCATTGAAAAATACGGCTACCCGACTGCTGACGGAATGGTGGAAAGCGCGCTTCACCACATCAAGATACTTGAAGACCTGGATTTTCACGATATCATCGTATCCATGAAAGCATCTGATGTGAATCTTGCGATTGAAGCTTATGAAAAAGCTGCTAAAGCTTTCGACTACCCTCTTCACTTAGGTATCACTGAATCCGGAACTTTGTTTGCCGGAACGGTGAAAAGTGCTGCAGGATTGGGAGCTATCCTGAGCAAAGGTATCGGAAACACACTACGTATTTCCCTTAGCGCCGATCCTGTTGAAGAAGTAAAGGTTGCACGTGAATTACTGAAATCTTTCGGGCTTTCCTCCAACGCCGCAACATTGATTTCCTGTCCTACTTGCGGACGTATCGAAATCGACCTGATCAGCATTGCGAATGAAGTGGAAGAATACATTTCCACAATCAAAGCTCCAATCAAGGTCGCGGTTCTTGGATGCGCGGTAAATGGTCCAGGTGAAGCACGCGAAGCGGATATCGGAATTGCAGGGGCACGAGGCGAGGGTCTTCTTTTCCGTAAAGGAGAAATCGTCCGTAAAGTTCCTGAAGCGGTAATGGTCGAGGAACTAAAGAAAGAAATCGATAAAATTGCAGAAGAATATTTTGCAAACCAGGAAGCAGAAAAAGCAAAAGCTTGACACTGAAAAGTGCCAAGCTTTTTTTCGTTAGGTTAAAAAAGTGGAAGTACAAACAACCCAACAACGATCGATACGATACCGATACCTATCGCCCATGCTCCTAACCCTGTAGCACCACGTTTGCGGGCAATGAAGCCCACAATGATACCAGCAGCACCCATGATGATCGGTAGGAAGAATAAAGATAGTATAGAAAGAGCAAGTCCAAGAAATCCAAGGCCTCTGCCGCTCATTCCCATCACATCGCTTCGTTCCTCCTCAAAGACCTCTTCTCTTTCCCCGCTTCTATCTGAGCGTAGTACAGGAGGAGCAACCGCAACCTCTGCCGCATTTTCTTCCAAATACAGCTGTTGCGATTTTCCTGCCGCTACGTGAGGATCTTGATAAGCCAATTCTGAATCAAAACGTTCTCGTGCTTCTTCGTTTTTCTCCATTTCATTTGCCATTCGTATCCCTCGCTTTCATAAGAAGTTAGGAGCATTACTTATTATGACCTCCGCCAACCAAAAGATATATGTTAACTTTTTCCGAAGCAACCCGCTTTTTCAATAGCGCTGGGCTAAAGATAAGGTTTTAACATTAAACACCCTGTTGGTCTCCGTTCCAGGCGTTCGCTTATCCTAAGGCGGCCTCGCGAGCCTCCTCGGCGCTTTGCGCCTGCGGGGTATCCCTTGACACGCTGCTCCCGCAGGAGTCTCACGCCTTGCACTCCAACCAACAGGGGTGAACTATAGTATAAAATTCGCTTTTCTAAAGTTTAAAAAATTGATCTTTTTGCCATACTTTCATTTCAAAGGAGCAAAAACTGTTAAAGAACTGAGTTGATTGAAGCGGAGGACACTTGACTTCTGCGGGAAAGTAGATGGCATGGGAGACCCCACAGGCGAAGCCAAGGAGGCTCCCATCCGTCCCCGGCGAATCTTGTGTCCGGAGCGGAAATCAACGGGCTTCATTTGATGTTTACTTATCCAATAACAACAATGAATGCGAAAACAGCCTAATTTAAAAGTGAACTTAGTTCTTATTAACTGTTTTTTGGACAAAATATGATAAGATGTCCTTATGAAGAAAAGCGGGAGGTAACACATGAGAAAAAGACTTGGAATCGATATTGATGGAACATTGACCTGCCCTACCACCTTTGTTCCATTTATCAATAAAACCTTAAATAAAAACATTACCCTCGAAGATATGACCCAATACGATCTGACACCCCTTATGGGATTGTCGGAGGAAGGCTTTTGGGAATGGATGGACGAAATGGAACCTGTCATCTATCAGGATGCCCCATTGGCGATTGGCGCAAAAGAGATTGTCCAAAAGTGGCAGGGGGAATTTGATCTCTTTTTTATCAGTGCACGTAGAAACCATCTATTTGAGATCACCAATACTTGGTTCGCCAAGCAAGAGATTGATTACGATCATTTGGAGCTTTTGGGCACACATAATAAGATAAGTGCTGTCAAGCAACATAATATTGACCTCTTTTTTGAAGATAAGCATGATAACGCAGTGGATATCAGCGAACAATGCCACATTCCTGTCATTCTCTTTGATACACCCTATAACAGAAATCCAATCCCTGATAATGTACATAGAGTGAGCAATTGGTTTGAAGCAGAGAAAATAGTACAAAACCTCCTTCAATCTACCGCTTCACTAAAATAAGACTTTATGCCCATCTTTCGACAATTTTCTTTACAAATTGGATAACTTTGTCGATAATTATGATGAAAAAGCCGTACGAAAAGGCAAAATCATTGAAAAGTGATGACGCAAAGCTATGGAGCTAAAGTTCTTCCATGTATAGAGCCATGCTAGCCAGCTACCGAACACGCACATGAAACAACCTCCGTACGGGCTTTAACGTTAAAGGAGGAAAATAATCATGCATAACGAAGAAACATGGTTCACACCTGAAAGAAAAGAAAAAATATTATACGCTTCCCTAATTGCTTTTTCTGTATTTGTAGGTGCTGGAATTACAGTTCTAGTTAACACAGCCATTTAAAGATGAAAAAAGCTGACTTACCTACGCAGAACAGCGTCTGATGAGTCAGCTTTTTTCAATTTCAATCAACCATGTTTTCTCATGGCTTTGATTAATTGATTTTTTATGCTATCAACAAAATCAATCGTATTGATTTCCTGATTTTTCGTACCCATTTCTTTTGCTGTTTCCAAAATGACAACCAGGTCCTCCTTATTTAAAGAGGACTCCTCTACCTTCTTCCTGAACATTGCATACACCCTTATTTTTTCATATATGAGGCTGTATTCGCAGAAATTGTTACGTAAGACGAATACAATATAAACACGTAAACTTTTTCATCATCGTGCTCTTTTCGGTGTATGAAGTTAATAAATTATTTAAACATTGTGTAGTTTATCTCTGTAAAAAAATCCAAAAGCCGATTTTTTACGGTCAAAAGCAACAAACCTTACGAAAAGAGCTTATATGAGAAAGTTCGACTGCTTTCCCGATTTTTCGAGGGCTAGTATTACATATAAGACTATAGTACCTTTATATGTTGGTTTTGGAGAAAAGGTGAAGTCAAAAATAAAACGGCTGCAGATACGCAGCCGTTTTTCATTTCATCTTCTCTAGTTTCTAAACACATTCAGGACATCTTCCATATATCTCAAACTTATGACCTGTTACATCATAGCCGTTTAGATCTTCACCAAGATTTTTCATTGGGCAGGTTTCGATTTCTTTGGTTTTTCCACAGTCCAGGCAGATAAAATGATGGTGATGATGGTTTGTTGAACAGGTAAAGTGGAAATGCTTTTCCCCGGACAGTTCCGTACTTTCCAAAATATCAAGCTCCACAAATAGCGCCAGATTCCGGTAGATTGTATCAAAGCTGAGGCCAGGATAGTTCTCCTTCATGGCATCCAATACGTCCTTTGCAGTCAAATACTTGTCCTCTGCTGCAAACAACTCCAGCATTTCCTGCCTTTTTCCAGTATATTTGTACCCCTTGTTTTTCATTAAGAGCAAGGCTTGTGAGACATTCATTTACTTTCCTCTCCTTACTTTATTCCAAAGAATTGTAATAATGAGAATCAAGACAGAAATAATGACAATCGTCCCCCCGGAGCTAGGTCCAGGTAAAAAGATGTGGCAAGGCCACCTATCACCGCAATCTCCCCAAATAGCACCGACAATAAAATGGTCTGTTTAAACCCGCGGCTCAGACGCATACTTGCGGCAACAGGCAATGTCATAAGGGATGAAACAAGAAGTATCCCTACAATGCGCATGCTTGCGGCAATAACCAGTGCTACCATGATGATAAAAATCAAATGAAACATTCTGGCATTCACACCTGACACCTTCGCATGCTCCTCATCGAAGGAAAGGACGAAAAATTCTTTATAGAAAAGGACGATTGTTGCAACAACCGCAATCGCAATAACAAAAATGGTCCAAAAGTCCACACTTGTTACCGCACTGACACTTCCGAACAGAAAGTTGAACAAGTCGGTGTTAAAGCCATCCGCAAGCGAGATGAAAATGACTCCGAGTCCAATCCCGGACGAAAGAATGATAGGTATGGCAAGCTCCTGATAATGCTTATACACACCCCTCAGCTTCTCAATAAAGAGAGCTCCAGTTACAGAAAAAGCCATCCCAAAATAAATCGGGCTTAACCCGGTGAAAAGGCCGAACCGCTTTTCCACCAGAAGGCTCGCTGCTATCCCTGCAAGCGTCACATGACTAAGGGCGTCCGCTATCAGGGACAATCTCCGGACAACCACAAAGACACCCAATAACGGCGCCAAAAATCCTATCAATAATCCTGTATAAACCGCATTTCTTAAAAATTCGAATTGCATGAGTGCTGAAATCATTACATATGCCCTCCATCATGGTGGTGATGACTAAGAACATGGACGTCATGACCATAGAACTGAGATAAGTCATGGGAACATAATTTTTCAAAGTCATCTGTTAAACCATGGAAGTGCAAGGTCTTGTTCAGGCATGCCACATGTGTCACTTTTTCTGTTATCGTCCCTATATCATGAGTCACCATCACTAAGGTGATTCCCAGATCTTTGTTCAGTTTTTCGAGCATCAGGTAGAAGTTATGGACATTTTTTGCATCCACCCCTACTGTCGGCTCATCTAATATAAGCAGCTCAGGATCACTTACCAGGGCTCTGGCGATAAAGATACGCTGCTGCTGGCCGCCTGACAGATCGCCGATATTTCTATGGGCAAATTCCTCCATCCCTACGGCTTTGATCGCATCCAACACTTTCCTTTTATGCTCCTTATTGAAGAAACGAAGCAATCCGACTTTTGAAACAAGACCTGTAGATACCACTTCAAAAACAGTCGCTGGAAAACCTGAATTAAAGCTATTAGCCTTTTGTGAAACAAAACCTATTTTATTCCACTCTTTAAATTTCCGGATGTCCTTGCCAAAAAGCTGAATGGAACCTTGCTGAGGCTTCAATAAGCCAAGGATACATTTAAGCAGCGTGGATTTTCCGGAACCATTCGGACCCACCAGTCCAAGGAATGCTCCTTCAGGTATCGTAAGGTGGATATCCTCCAACACATTCTGCTGTTCATATTTAAAGGAAAGTCCTTTTATTTCTAACACATTTTCGATAGGTTTCATCTATTTCACACCTTATAAGATAAGAATCATTACGATTTTTCCACAATAGATTAGTATACAGGAGACAAGTAGAAAAGTAAATCGTTTGAACCTGCTACTTTTATTATCCTCCACCCTTTTCAAAGCTAAACAAAAAAGCCTGTAAATCAGGCTTTTTTATGAAGAGGCAGACGATAGCAAAAAGTGGACCCTTCTCCCAGCTTACTATCGATAAAAAGCTCCCCATCGTGATCTTCAATTATTTTTTTGCAAAGCGGAATTCCAAGGCCGTTCCCTTTTTCTTTGGTTGTAAAGAATGGCTTTCCAATCCGGTCAAGTACATCCTCAGCCATGCCTTTCCCATTATCCATGACGGTTATTTCATAAAACATATCCGATTTTTTAGCACGCAAAAGGAAGAACTTGCTCTTCTGGTTCTCCGGATATGCTTCAATTGCATTTCTAAGAAAGTTGAGCATAACCTGCTTTATCATTGCTTCATTCACTACTACCTGATCTTCCACTTCGTCTATTTCAAAATCAAAATCGATATTATGCAGCAAACATTCTGATTGAAAAATGTAAACAAGTGAACGGAAAATCTGTTGTGGCTGAATCGGCTGCTTTTTCACTTTTTTACGGGAAACCGACAGGAAGTCCTCAATAATGGAGTTCATCCGATTGATTTCGGCCATGATGGTATCATAGTACTTACTCCAATTGTTCGTAATCTGTGATAACTGGATAAACCCTTTGATTACAGAAAGCGGGTTTCTCAATTCATGTGCCATTCCAGCGGAAATCTGTGAAACAGACTCCATCTGCTGCTTATAAATCAGTAGATTTTCAAATTTTTGCTGGTACGAGCGGTCATGGATAATAAAAAACACTTTCTCCGTCTGTTCAAAATAAAGCCCTTGTATCTGAAAAAGCATTTCATCGTCATAACAGATCCGTTCCTTGAAGTTTTTATTGAGATAAATTTCTTCGTGGATTTCCATTAGTTTCTGTTTCAAAAAGCTTGGAGTATGAATGCTTGAGAAATCGGCATTACGGTATGTATCCTCCTCCACATCAAGCTCCAAAACGGTGAGGCAGCGCTTGTTGATATATTCAATGGTAGCCTGTTTAGTAAGAACCAATATGGCTACATCCAGTGAGTTTGTAGTGAATTCATTCAATTTAAGGGATTGTTCGATGGTGCCATAATGCAATGGGAGTATACTCATCACATCATTGCTTTCAATGACATTCCCAGACAAATAAATGCGGTTCTCCGTAAACTTTCCATTGTATACCACTTCTATGTATTTCCCATCTATCCGGTGAAAAAGAATCTTTTTTCGCATTTCCCCATTAGCCATCACCAGTTCTTGAATATATGTAAAGACTTTTTCCCTGTAGCTGGTCGGAAAAGTTAAGAAAAATGATCTATCCTCATCCATTAAAGAGAAAAATGAGGCAGCATGCTCATTCCACTCCTCTATTGAACCGTTTACATTTAAAATCAAACGCAAATCAGAGCTTAATGTACGAAAAATATCTTGTTCCTTCTGATCTATGATAAAAGACAAGGCGACTCCCCCTTGTTACCTTTAAATATCGTTAAAAATGAATTATTGTTTATCTTTTTTTAATTATACAATAATTTCCTAACTATTGTCATATTATTTCGTAAAGGTAGCACTTTTGTTTATTTTCCATAGGCTATCATGGGAGGGATTCTATGAATATTTACCAGCAGATTGTAAACAAAAAGCTTCACAACATCTCACCTGAAGAACTGATGAACTACAGCGCTCAGTACAATATTTCATTGACTTCAGATCAGGCAAAGAAGGTTTCGGCTCTTTTACAATCAAAAAAAGTGAATGTCTTCAACACATCGGAACGTATCCAGCTGATGAAGGAAGTTGCAAAAATCACCGGTCATGAGACAGCAAAAAAAGTCAATCAATTGTTTATGGAGTTTACAAAATGACAAAAAGGAGCAGGGGGTGAATCCCCTGCTCTTTTTCTATTAGTCGTTTAATATTTTCGTCAATATATCTTCCTGGAACACTTTGTTTCTCAGCATTGCAATCTCGTGTTTGTAAGGAGGCTTTCTGTCTTTTTTATCTTCTCCGACATAAGGCGTCTCCAGTATTTTCGGGATGGCGGAAAGCTGGTCGTGATGCACGATATAATTCAATGCATCAAACCCGATGTTCCCAAATCCGATATTCTCATGGCGGTCCTTCGCTGCCCCTCGTATATTTTTACTGTCATTGATATGAAGCACCTTGATTCTATCCAGCCCTACTATGTCATCAAACTGCTTCAATACACCATCAAAGTCATCGACAATATCGTAGCCTGCATCATGAACATGGCATGTATCAAAGCAGACAGAAAGCTTTTCGTTGAGATGTACACCATCGATGATAGCTGCAATTTCTTCAAAGGTTCTTCCGCACTCCGAACCTTTACCTGCCATCGTTTCCAGTGCTATTTGCACATTTTGTTCTTTAGTAAGAGCTTCATTGAGTCCCCTTATTATCTGGGAAATACCAATTTCCGCTCCCGCTCCGACATGTGCGCCTGGATGAAGCACAATCTGCTTCGCTCCGATTGCTTCTGTTCTTCTGATCTCTTCCGCTAGGAAGTTCACTCCGAGCTCGAATGTTTCCGGCTTTTCAGAATTTCCAATATTGATGATATACGGGGCATGAACAATGATGTCCTTGATCCCATGGTCCTTCATATGCTGAAGACCTGCTTCAATATTAAGATCTTCTATTTTTTTTCTTCTTGTATTCTGGGGAGCACCTGTATAGACCATAAATACATTCGCTCCATAAGAAGCCGCCTCTTCACTTGCAGCAAGCAGCATTTTCTTTCCGCTCATCGAAACATGTGAACCGATTAAAAGATTATTTTCCACTACAACATCACCTCTTTAAAAAATCCATCTTTATTTTACCATAATGTTGTCGGGAAAGGTCATATTAGAGCTCGCCTTATCTTTTCTTTAAACGACGTTGCCTTTTCTTGAATTGCTCCACTTCGTACTTATGTTTCTTTTTGTAGCCTGGTTTTACTTTTTCGGACTTTTTAACCGCTGTTTTCGCAGCCACATCTATCTCATTGATCTTCTTTTGACGGTTTTGACGCTTATTACGCGCACCGATCTCTACAAGTTCGCCGCCTTTAAGATCCATCTGTGTAAAGGTAATTCCCAGTTTTTCGATTTGAGCCAATGCATTTTCATCCGACGGTTCAAAAAATGTAATTGCTTTTCCGGAATATTCGGCACGGCCAGTACGTCCAACGCGGTGTACATAGAAATCCAGATCTGTAGGAATTTCAAAATTGATAACATGACTCACACCATCAATATCGATACCTCTGGCAGCCAGGTCTGTTGCAACCACATATTGGTAGTCCAGTTCATTGATTTGCTTCATCATTTTCTTACGTTCACGAGGATTCAGGTCACCATGGATTCTTCCAACCTTCAAGCCTTGTTCAAGGAGGGAATCCGCCACTTCATCGGCTTTTTTCTTTGTATTCGTAAACACAATTGCCAGGAAAGGATTCAATTGAACAAGTACATCATGCAAAAGAGTCATTTTATTTTTTGATTTCACCGGAATAAGCATGTGATTGATTTTCGTTGCAGTAACTTGCTTCGGTGCTACATGTGTATATTTTGGATTTTCCATATACTTGCGCAAGAACGGCTTTAACTTTTCAGGAATCGTTGCGGAAAATACAAGTATCTGAAGGTCTTTTGGCATGGCAGAAGCGATTTTATCTATATCTTCAATAAAACCCATTTCGAGCATCAAATCCGCTTCATCGACGACGATTGTTTTAGCAGTATAAACCTGTAGTGCTTTTTCACTCATCAGATCCTTGATACGACCTGGAGTTCCCACGACAATTTGAGGCTGCTGCTTCAAACGATCAATCGTACGCTGTTTGTCTGTTCCACCAATATAACAGCGAGCGGTAATTTCTTCGTCAGGTGCACAGAACTTTGTCATTTTTAAAACTTCCTGATAGATCTGGTTGGCTAATTCTCTTGTAGGTGCGGTGATGACAGCTTGCACCTCTTGAAGGGATGGGTCAATTTTGCTTAAAATCGGAATCAAATAAGCATGCGTTTTACCGGTACCTGTTTGTGATTGGCCAATTGCGCTTTCTCCATTCAATAAGGAGGGAATCATTCTTTCTTGAACCTCAGTCGGTTTTTGAAAACGAAGTTCTTTCACCGCTTCCAATATAAACGGTTTCACTTTGAATTTCTCAAATTGTGTATTCATCTATCTTCCTCCAGCATTTCTAATTTAAAATCATGATTATCTATGTTAATGTTCCATAATTTTCAAAGAGATCATTTATTAAGTTTGTCTCATTTTTTTACCCAAACTACTATTATAAATGACTTTCTTCGTTTTGGCTACATTACGGTTGTGCCCATTCTTATGGGACGATAAACATTTCAAGTACCAACGGCATAAATTATAAAAGAATAAGCATTTGTCTCATGTAAATTGTTAATGTCTTTCTATTTTCCCCATTAATCACGCTGATTTAACAAACACGCAAGAATTTTTAAGAAAGAAAGGAGGATTACCATGTTTTTTGGACCAAACCGACCGATGCCAACAAATAATGCTTCACCTTTTCAGTTCGGAGGTGGCATGCAACCCTTTGGGCAGATGCAGCCACCAAATATGTCAAATATGCCTAATCCAATGATGATGAGAAACCCATCTCCTTTTATGGGGGGAATGGGAGGAGGTTCCAGGGGACCATTATTTGGTGGTAATTTCGGAGGATCTGGTTTTGGTGGACTTGGCTTTGGAGGACCTGGTTTTGGTGGGTCTGGATTTGGTGGACCCGGTTTTGGAAGTGCGAAAGTTGGCGGTTCCGGTGGCGGAGGGGGCTTGCTTGCCAAGCTTTTGGGCCGGGGAGGAGCAAGGAGCATCGGCGGAATGGGCGGACTGGGTCAACTTGCCAACACTGGTAGCGGCTTAGGCCAATTGGCTAACAGTGGTGCTCTACAGCAGCTTGCCAATCCAAGCAACCTGACCGGGATGTTAACCAATGTTCAAAAGGCGCTAAAGATGGCGGAATCCGTAATGCCAATGGTTCAGCAATATGGGCCTCTCGTTCGAAATGTACCTGCCATGATCAAATTATATAGCGAATTGAAAAATGTCGATGTGGATGATGAGGAAGAAACAGCTTCCTCCGAGACAACAGATGAAGGCGCGGATTCTGACAGCAAAAAAAGTACTGCAGCCTCGTCTAAACCCCGTAAAAAGAAAAAACCAGAAACAGATGCTAAGGAAGTAAAAGAGGCAAAAACTAAGGGGGCACCCGGACCAAAGCTTTATGTTTAGAACTGCCCTTATCTTCCTTTTGTACTATCCCTCCCATTTATATTATAATAAGAGAATAGTAGCGAGAGAGTGTGTATCGTAGATCACTCTCTTTGTTTATTAATAAGGAGGGTAACATAGTATGGAGATTATTAAGATTGCCCCACGTGGCTATTGCTACGGCGTAGTGGATGCTATGGTTATTGCAAGAAATGCAGCTTTAGACAAAACGTTACCACGCCCAATCTACATTCTTGGTATGATTGTTCATAATAAACATGTAACAGATGCATTTGAAGAAGAAGGAATCATTACACTTGACGGTGCGAACCGAAAAGAGATTCTGGACAAGATTGATCACGGTACCGTCATTTTCACAGCTCACGGTGTGTCACCGGAAGTGAAAAAACTTGCCAGAGAAAAAGGCCTGACCACCATCGATGCTACATGTCCGGATGTTACCCGTACACATGACTTGATTCGTGCAAAGGAAGCGGAAGGCTATGATGTCATCTACATCGGTAAAAAAGGCCATCCAGAGCCAGAAGGAGCCGTCGGTGTCGCTCCAGGAATCGTCCATCTTGTAGAAAATGAGGACGATGTGGCAGGACTTGCGATTCATAATGAAAAGATTATCGTAACGAACCAGACGACAATGAGCCAATGGGACGTTGCTGACATCATGATAAAGGTACAGGAGAAATATCCGCACGTGGAGCAGCACAAAGAAATCTGCCTGGCTACGCAGGTTAGACAAGAGGCTGTTGCCGAGCAGGCTGGAGAAGCGGACGTAACGATTGTGGTCGGTGATCCAAAAAGCAACAACTCCAATCGCCTTGCGCAAGTTTCCCATGAGATTGCCGGCACTCCTGCATACCGTATATCAGACATAAGCGAATTGAAGGTAGAGTGGCTGATGGATGCAAAAAAAGTGGCTGTAACTGCAGGAGCGTCCACTCCAACACCTATTACGAAAGAAGTCATCACGTTTATCGAGAACTTCGATCCTATGAACGATGCAACATGGAATACGACGAAAAATGTTCCTTTGCAGAAGATATTGCCTAAGGTTAAGAAGAAGACGGTTTAAATATGATTGCTGCCGGGATTAGTTCCGGTAGCTTTTTTATTTGCATGCTAATCTTTTGCAGATGAACACACTTTCTGTTTTTTCGATGAACTAAGTAAAACCTACCGACCGGCTGAGGCATCATTCCGGCCTTTTGATTCCCTCACTTTTCCTTTTGCGACTGAGTGAAGGCATCATCCTGGACTTTTGATTCCCTCTCTCCTCTTTTTCGACGGAGTGAAGATATCATCCCGACCTTTTGATTCCCTCACTCCTCCATTCCTGACTGGGTGAAGGTATCATTCCTGCCTTTTGATTCCCTCTCTCCTCCATTTCCCACTGGGTGAAGGTATCATCCCGACCTTTTGATTCCCTCACTCCTCCATTCCTGACGGAGTGAAGGTATCATCTCGACCTTTTGATTCCCTCACTCCTCCATTCCTGACTGGGTGAAGGTATCATTCCTGCCTTTTTATTCCCTCTCTCCTCCATTTCCCACTGGGTGAAGGTATCATTCCGGCCTTTTGATTCCCTCTCTCCTTCTTTTTCGACGGAGTGAAGGTATCATCCCGACCTTTTGATTCCCTCACTCCTCCATTTCCCACTGGGTGAAGGTATCATCCCGACCTTTTGATTCCCTCACTCCTTCTTTTCCGACTGGATGAAGGTATCATTCCTGCCTTTTGATTCCCCCGCTCTTTCTTTTCCGACTGGGTGAAGGTATCAATCCTGCACCACCCACCACCCATACAAAAAAAGCAGCCCGACACCACTTCTGCCAGACTGCTCCATAAATACCACTTACATAATCGTAAAAGGATCTGTATTCGATTCCGAGACCACTACTTCCAGCTCCCATTTACAATCGGAAGCGGCAGCAACAAGCATATCAGCTGTCCCTTTTTTCATAATCTTTTCTGCGTAGTGACCGGGATCTACTACATTCAAGCCGATTGCCATCGCATCATGTGCAGTATGGAAATAAAGATCTCCCGTTACATATACATCAGCTCCAGCAAACTTGGCATGGTTGATGTATTTGTTTCCATCTCCACCCACTACAGCGACTTTCTTTACCATATCGTCCAAACCGCCCACTACACGGACATTTTTCACGTCAAGCGTCTGCTTCACATGCTCGGCAAAACCAGATAGAGTCATCGACTCAGCAAGCTTTCCTACCCTACCCAAGCCAAGTGTTTCCCCTTCGTTCTTCAGGGCGAAAATATCATAGGCCACCTCTTCATATGGATGGGCTTTTATCATCGCATTCAACACTTTTTTCTCGAGTGATACTGGATAGATGGTTTCCACTTTCACTTCCTTGACCTTTTCAAGCGCTCCCTGCTTTCCGATAAAAGGATCAGTGCCTTCCATAGGAAGGAAACGCCCTTCCCCTATCGAACTGAAGGAGCAGTGGCTGTAATTGCCGATATGACCAGATCCTGCCTCCCCCAACGCTGTACGCACTTCATCTGCGTGAGAATCTGGTACAAAAACACTCAGCTTTCGCAACTCCTCCGTCAATGTCGGCACAAGTACCTTTGTATCGACCAAGCCAAGCGCTTCAGCGAGCATATCATTTACCCCGCCGACGGCTATATCCAGATTCGTATGTGCCACGTACACACTGATATCATGCTTGATACATTTCGTGACAATACGACCCGCTGCATTGCCATCGGTTACATGAGGCAATGCACGGAAAATTGGCGGATGGTGCGCGATGATCAGATCTATTTCCTTTTCAATCGCTTCATCAACTACGCTGTCCAATACATCTAAAGTGATCATCACTTTTTTCACAGGCTTATTCAATGTTCCGATCTGCAAGCCGATCTTATCACCTTCCATCGCATAGCGCTTTGGTGAAAATTGTTCAAACAATTGTATGATTTCATGGCCGTTAGCTGTTTTCAATGCCAAGTTCCTCCTCTACCAGCTTGATCTTCGCTTTCAATTCGGATTTCTTCTTTTCGTTCGCATCTGTAACAGGAGCATCTTCAAGCTGACTGACGATTTTCTTCCAGTGCTCTCTTTCATTTGTCCACTTTTGAACGAAAACGTCATTTTTCTCATTGCTCAGAAATGGTCCCATCAACAGTCCTGCTTCTTTATTATTCAAGTAAGGCTTTCCGCTATCGCCACGGTCCGCTACAAGGATTTCATAGATACGTCCTTCATCATCCAGGATCTTTTCCGCAGTAAGCTCCCAGCCATTGTCCAACAGCCATTCTCTTACCTTCTTTGCGCCGATATTGGGCTGAAGGATCAATCTTTGGACACCTGCAAGCTTTTCCTTGCCCTTCTCGAGAATGGTCTGGATAAGCGTACCGCCCATTCCTGCAATCGTGATGCAGGTCACTTCATTCGGGGAGATGACCTCAAGTCCATCCCCTTTTCGCACATCAATTACATGGGAAAGCTCCGTTCTTCTTACTTGATCCAATGCAGATTGATAGGGACCTTCCACCACTTCCCCAGCAACCGCCCGATCAATCATCCCTTGCAGATAGGCATAGCACGGGAGGTAGGCATGGTCGGATCCAATGTCTGCCAAAATGCTGTTTTTGGGGATATAGGAAGTGACCGCCTCCAGCCGCTTCGATAGTTTTAATTCATTCATTAATGATCACCACAATTATTATGTATTTTGTTACAGATATGCTAAGTATAAAAAAAAATCCTTCACAAATGCAAAGGACCTTTTATATGAAAACATGTTGTAAAGAATGAGGCATTAATGGCCTCCGCCGTCTTCTTTCGCTTCGCCTTCAGCGCCTTCTTTACCGTAGTTTGCCAACCATTCGGATAAGACTTCTGCTTCCTGTGCGTTAGCTTGGCCAGCTGGCATCGCACCTTGACCATTAATGATGATATTCTTGATTTCTTCTTGATCTAATCTTTCGCCTACATCAACAAGAGCTGGTGCCCCCGCTCCCCCTGCAAGGTCATTACCATGACAGCCAATACAAGATTTTGATGCATAGATCTCTTCAGCAGACATATCCGCTGTCGCACCATCTTCACCGTTAGCAATTTTCTCGGCTTGATCTAAACCAATAAAAGAGAATAAGAACATCAATCCCAGTCCTAAAACTGCAATAAATGCAAAAGGAATAAGTGGATTACGATTCATAATTTTCAAACCTCCTTATGTACATGTACGAATGTCGAAACTTATACAAGCACTATCTATTTTACTTTATATTTTACTATAGGAAAAGACCAAAATGCCAACTTCTGTTTTAAATTCACAGTTTAGACAAAAACCTTCATCGGGGATGAAGCAAAAACCTTCATCCAGGATGAAGGTTTCAGGCTGTTGGCAACATATTTAGTTTTCTCTAAAGCACATTCTATATTCTACCTTTTAAAAAGTTTTTCACAAAAATATTTAGCAACCTAAATGTCTGGCAATTACCATTCTTTGAACTTCAGAGGTTCCTTCGCCAATCTCAAGGAGCTTGCCATCCCTCATGAACCTCTCGACATGATATTCTTTCATATAGCCATATCCGCCGTGCAGCTGGACAGCCTGGTCTGCAATTTCCATACAGACCTCGGAAGCATAAAGTTTACACATGGAAGCTTCTTTGGAAAAAGGTCTTCCCTGATCTTTCAGCCATGCCGCTTTATAAACCATCGTTCTTGCAAGCTCAAGCTTCATCGCCATGTCTGCAAGCTTGAATTGGTTCACCTGGAAGCTTGATAAAGATCTGCCGAACTGTTTCCGTTCTTTTGAATAAGCGAGCGCTCGCTCAAAAGCGGCCTGAGCTATCCCTAGAGCCATGGCACCAATTCCGATGCGTCCACCATCCAGCGTGATCAAGAACTGTCTAAAGCCCTCTCCACGCTTTCCAAGAAGATTCTCTTGCGGTACCCTTACATCTTCAAGTACCAATTCAGTCGTATTGGAAGCGTTAAGCCCCATTTTTTCATAGTTATCAATAACCTGGAAGCCTGGTGCATCCGTTGGGACAATCACAGCAGATATTTCTTTTTCATTACCATTTCTGCCTGTAATGGCAGTAAGCGCCAAATGCTTTGCATAGGATGCATTGGTAATGAAGCATTTATTTCCATTGATGATATAGTCATTTCCATCTTCCACTGCTGTCGTCTGGGTTCCACCGGCATCAGAGCCTGCGTTCGGTTCTGTCAATCCAAATGCTCCCATGGACTCACCTGTACAGATAGGAACAAGGTATTGGCGTTTCTGTTCTTCCGTCCCAAAGAGGTTGATTGGTGCCCCCCCTAGTGAAACGTGGGCGGAATAGGTAATCCCAGTGGAGCCGCATGCACGGCTGAGTTCCTCTACTACAATGGCAAAACTTACTGTATCAGCCCCAGCTCCTTCGTATTCTTCCGGAAATGGCAGTCCCATCATTCCCAGATCAGACAGCTGGCGAAAAACCTCAACCGGAAACTTTTTGTCACGGTCCCTTTGAAGCGCCCCTGGTGCCACCACTTCATCAGAAAACTCTCTAATAGTCTTTCTTATCATTGCCTGTTCAGATGTTAAATCGAAATTCATCATTTTCCCCCCTTGATGTTTAGCAAAAACCTTTTCCCGTGAAACTTAGCTCTTAAAAGGAAAAGTAATTTCCATCTACACTTTACATATTGAATACGCTTTCAAATGTATTATAATAGAAAGGAGGGAATATTCTCAACTTTTTAAAATAACAAAATTATATGTAAATTACTTTAATATAATAACTCCGGAGATTAAAAGCCCAGTGATAACGGCAGCGACATTCAGATAGTACCATTTCTTGAGAAATCCGATTACAAACCACCCAACAGCCTGAGCACCTACTGTAACTAGCATCTTGGTGGAATGGTAGCCGGTCGCTTCCACCAATTTCAAAGATAGGAGAAGCACAAGCAGAGCGGTTGTAACGATTGGTATATGTATAAAGAAATGTTCTTTCCGAAAAACATAATAGCCCAATAACGAAAGAAGAATAAAAAATATTATCGGGAGCATTTGCAAATCAATTGACAATTCAGTAAAATAAATGACAAGAAATGTTATTGGAACGAACAATGGAATAAGGAATGCAAGAGATAAATGAAAAAGATTCTTTTTTGGAACTTTTGCTTGTTTATTGCTCCCCTCTCCCTCGGTATATAGCGCTAGCAGATAGTCACAATAGTGTTCCGGAAGCAAGCGGCTATCCTTCCAATAATGTATCTCTTGAATGATAGTATCTTTTCTTTGTCTATTCAAAGTAAATAACACTCCTCTTGCAGGTGCAGATAACTGAAAATTAAAAATAAATATAATGAAAAAAAGAAATAGTTCACCTTATAAATAAAAGCGAACTATTTCGGAGTTTAGATTCTATTCGAGGAAATCCTTTAAGCGTTTGCTGCGGCTTGGGTGTCTCAGCTTTCTAAGTGCTTTCGCTTCAATTTGTCGGATACGCTCCCTTGTCACACCGAATACTTTACCAACTTCTTCGAGTGTGCGTGTACGTCCGTCATCAAGACCGAAGCGGAGTCTTAGCACATTCTCTTCACGGTCTGTCAATGTATCCAGTACATCCTCAAGCTGTTCCTTCAGCAATTCATAAGCAGCATGATCAGATGGAGATGTAGCATCCTGGTCTTCGATGAAATCGCCTAGATGTGAGTCATCCTCTTCACCAATCGGCGTTTCCAAGGAAACTGGCTCTTGTGCAATTTTCAGGATTTCACGTACTTTATCTGGAGTAAGGTCCATATCTTCTGCAATTTCTTCCGGGCTTGGTTCACGTCCAAGATCCTGAAGAAGCTGTCTTTGAACACGGATCAACTTATTGATGGTTTCCACCATGTGTACCGGGATACGGATGGTTCTTGCCTGGTCTGCAATGGCACGGGTGATTGCTTGACGAATCCACCAAGTGGCATATGTAGAAAACTTGAACCCTTTTCTGTAATCAAATTTTTCTACCGCTTTAATCAGACCCATGTTACCTTCCTGGATCAAGTCAAGAAATAGCATTCCGCGTCCTACATAACGCTTTGCAATACTTACAACAAGACGCAGATTCGCTTCAGCCAGACGACGTTTTGCTTCTTCGTCTCCTTCTTCGATGCGGTTTGCCAGGCTGATTTCTTCTTCAGCAGACAACAGGTCCACACGTCCGATTTCCTTTAAATACATACGTACAGGATCATTGATTTTCACACCGGGTGGTACTGTCAGGTCATTAAGGTCGAATTCCTCTTCTTTTGCAAGCTGTTGAGTGTTTGGGTCATCATCCGATTCCGCTTCCCCGATAATTTCAACACCCTGCTCCCCAAGGAACTCATAGTACTCATCCATCTGGTCGGACTCCATCTCGAAGCCGGACATTTTTTCTGCTATCTCTTCATACGTCAGGACTCCACGTTTCTTCCCAACTTCTGTTAGTTGCTCTTTTACTTGATCGATGGTCAATTCTGTTTCCATCTCTTTTGATTGTGCTGATTTTTCAGCCATCAACAGTCCCCTCCTTCCAACATTGAACGCGATAAAGAGGCATATTTATTGTTTTAACTCTTTTTTCAATTGGATAATTTCCATCGCGATTTGTGCAGCATGCAAAAAGTCGTTTTTAACTTCTGCCTGTTTCTTTTCTTGTTCTTTTTCCTTTATTGTTAACAACTTTGGATAATTAAACACCTGTTTCATGTAATCCCGAAGAACTGCCTCACTTAATTCTTCCTCAAGTGTCAGCATTCCAAGCTCGGAAATTTTTTTCTTCAACTCCACCTCAGGGATACGCTCCATAAAAACGCTTATATTCGGTTCATATCCTTCCTCATAAAAGGCATAAAGATAAGTGGCTATCGCCCGATGCTCCTCCATGATGAAAGCTCCTTCGATGGATGCTTGCACTTTGTCGGAGACAGCTCTATTTTTCAGCATATGTGCCAAAAGAAAGCGTTCTGCGTTTTCGTAGGCAGGTTTTAACGTTTTGGAAAAGAGCTTTGGCTGGTTAGATATAGTAATTCTATTCTGCTCCCGATAATCCTTTTTTTGGTTAAGAGATTTATACACTTGAAACTGCTGTTGCTTCAGCGCATCAAGGGAGATGGAAAATTCATCTGCCAGCTGGCGTAGATAATGATCCCGCTCCACCGCTTTTGAAAGCATACTGATTTCCTTCAGAACATCTTCTATATACCTGATCTTTTCTCCTTCGTCTTTTAAGTTTCTGCCTCGGCGAAGGTATTGCAACTTAAATGCCATAAACGTTAAACTTGCCCCTATTACATCCTGCTTGAATGACTCTGGCCCTTTTTTGCGGATATAGTCATCAGGGTCTAGTTTATCTGGCATCAAAGCGACTCGCACATAACAGCCCTGCTCAATCAGAATCTTAGCCGCACGATATGCAGCCTCGATCCCTGCATTGTCACCGTCATAGCAGATGATGACACTTTCGACATGACGGCGGATGATCCTTGCCTGATCCTCTGTCAGGGAAGTCCCCATCGTTGCAATCGAATGATGCAACCCTGCACGATCGGCAGCAATGACATCTGCGAAACCCTCAAAGAGTATCACTTGCTCCTGCTTGCGTATGTGTGGTCTTGCCTGATGGAAGTTGTACAGGATTTTGCTTTTATTGAAGAGTGCCGTTTCAGGAGAGTTCAAGTATTTTGGCTCCCCTTTTCCCAACACACGTCCGGAAAAAGCAATCACGTTTCCTTTATGATCATGTATCGGAAACATGATCCGGTCCCGGAAACGGTCAAAATATTCCGCGGTATGCTCCTTTTCAATAAGAAGACCCGCTTTTTCAAGAAGCTTTTGGTTGTATCCTCTTTTGGTCAAAAACTTCAGGGCGAAATCCCAGCTGTTCAGCGCATATCCAATACCGAACTTTTTCATCATTTCATCGGTAAATTCTCTTCCGCTTAAATAGTCATAGGCTTCCTGACCCTCTTTTGTATTTAAAAGTAAATGATGGTAAAATTTCTGTAAGAGCAAATGGGCATCCATCATCCATTTTGTTTCTTTTGACTGACCTGAATTTCCGGACAGTTCATTTTCCGGGACTTCCATTTCAATATTCGAGGATTTGGCAAGCTTTTGTGCCGCCTCTACAAAACTGACGCCTTCAATATCCATGATGAAGTTAAAGGCATTACCTCCAGCTCCGCAGCCAAAGCAATGAAATATCTGTTTATCCGGGGAAACGGAAAAGGAAGGTGTGCTTTCTCCATGAAATGGGCACAGCCCAAAATAGTTACGGCCTTGTTTCTTTAATTGTACATATTCACCAACTACATCGACTATGTCGGATGATTGTCTTATTTGATCAATGGTCTGTTCAGGAATTCTATAGTTCATAACAACACTCCGTGACTAACTATTCGCTTTCTATTCCCGAATTCCTGCAATATTCGACAAAGTTTTTTTGAATGAATGCACAAAGTTTTCCCTATTCTGTTGAGAAAACGCTTTAGGCCCTTTTGAATAGTTTCCTTTTCTTCGTTCTTTTGCCGATAAAAATCTCATGTGAAGCATCATGTCCATTTCGCTCTCTTCGTATTGTTTTCCACGAGGAGATAGAACATAAACGTTCCGCGACACCAACATACTGGCCAGCCCATGATCCTGGGTTACCACCACATCATTTTTTCTTGCATGGTTGAGTATGTAAAGATCTGCAGATTCCTTTTCATCATCCACATATACCCATGTACCTTTTATTTCGTTTTTGACTACGTGGGAGTAGGATGCTACAAAGTAAACGTCCAATTGATATGTATGACCGATATTACTGATCTCTTCTTTAACAGGACACGCATCTGCGTCTACCAAAATAATAGGTTGTCGATTATTTTGCATGTTAAATGGTTTCTACATCCCTTCCCAAAAACCTTCTTTTTTCGCTAGTTTTTTTATGGTTGTCGAACGAAACTGTCTCCTCGCTATTGACTTATAGCTAGTTTTAGTTTATTCGATTAACTGGAACTCTAAACCCTATACGGGAATTTTTTTATCACAATTTTTTATTATAATATAAACCTTTTGAATTGACCACTAAAATACACCCGAAAATATCATGTTTTTCCCCAAGAAAAAGAGCACTTAGTGTAAGCGCTCCTTCTTCATATAGTAATTTTTCGGTTGACGTTAAACACCGCTGGTGATTTCCGCTAAAGGCACAGCGACCCAAGGGGCGCTGGTGGAGCCTCCTCGGCTGCGCCTGTGGGGTCTCCACTCTAGCGCTATCTCCCGCAGGAGTCTTCGCCTTTTGCTCCAATCAACAGCTATTATTCCTTACATATTAACAAGTTCCTCTAACAGAGCGTTTATAGAATAACTTCATTCTCAATTATTTCAACCGGTTATTATAGATGTTGGAGATGAGGTTGGCGGTTTCTTCTACTGCTTTGTTGGTGACGTCGATGACTTCACAACCTATTTTATTAACGACTGTCTCAAAAAATGCAAGTTCTTCTTTAATTCTTTCGAGGTTGGCGTAGGCAGCTTTATCGTTTAGTCCGAGTGCTTTTAAGCGTTCTTTACGGATGTCATTCAGCTTTTCGGGACTAATCTTCAGGCCGAAGCACTTCTCTGGAGAAACCTTGTACAGCTCTTCCGGAGGATCGACTTCAGGGACGATGGGCACATTCGCTACTTTCAAGCGTTTGTGCGCCAGGTATTGGGATAAAGGAGTCTTGGATGTTCTGGAAACCCCCACCAATACGATGTCCGCTTTGATGATCCCTCTAGGATCACGGCCGTCATCATACTTTACCGCAAACTCCACCGCCTCGATTTTCTTGAAATAATCATCATCCAGCTGTCGCACCAGTCCTGGCTGATATTTCGGCTTTACCTTATATTCCTGTTCCATCAAGTCGACCAATGGGCCGATAATATCGTATACCGGAACCCCTTCCTTCTGGGAAAGGGAAATCAGGTGTTTTCTCATTTCAGGGACTACAAGTGTGAATGCGATAAGTCCGTGATTTATTTTTGCTATGGAAATTACTTCTGTGATGGTTGCGATATCCTCCACATAAGGTATTCTCTTCAAATGGAAATTCGCTCCATTAAACTGGCTGATTGCAGCCTTCACTGCGAGCTCTGCTGTTTCTCCAACTGAATCTGAAAGAATGTATACCGTTCGCTTTTCCATGATTCTCCTCCAATCTAGATTATTTCGTTATGCGCAAGAGCAACAAGAACCTTGGTAATATTTGTTTTCGTAATTCTTCCGACCACTTCATAGCCTTTGTCCGTTTGCTTTACGACTGGAAGAGCATCAATCTGCTTTTCGATTAATTTCTGTGCAACATCGATAATCAGATCGTCTTTAAAACAATAGGTGACATTCGGCATTCTTGTCATGATGATATTAACCGGGATGGAGGTGAGCTCCTGTTTCCCGATGCTTGCACGCAACAGGTCTTTCCGGGAGAGCACTCCCACAATAATAGAAAATTTATCTACCACGAAAAGTGTTCCGACATCCTCTAAAAACATCGTACAGATTGCGTCATAAACCGAGACGCTTTCATGAACTACGACGGGAATCGATGAATGGTCATGAACCTGGATTTTATTGATTTTATCAGATAGAAGTTGGGATCCCGTCTTTCCTGTATAGAAATACCCCACCCTTGGCCTTGCATCCAGATAGCCTGCCATGGTCAGAATGGCCAAGTCGGGACGCAGGGTTGCTCTCGTAAGGTTAAGTTGATCTGCAATAGCTTCTCCGGTGATAGGTCCTTGGTCTTTTACAATCTGTAAAATATGTTCTTGCCGTTTATTCAGTTCTATTGTCGTTCACCACCTATCTTAGAAATGCGGAGCCGGCTCGTTCAGCTCCGACAAGCATAAGACAGTTTCCTGCAGGAGGTTGGTTTTTACCTCCGGAAGGAAACTGACTTATGACTCGAGGAGCTAGCCGGCGCAGCTGGACACATCGAAATGCTAATAATTGTGACATACTTTATATGTAAATATTATATACTAATTATACTGAAATACGACGGAAATGGAAAGAGGCTGACTAAATATAGTTTGCTATTATTAGTCAGCCTCTTTCTTCAATTTTCTTATTTTATCACAGGATGTTTCGTTTGTCTCAAGATATTACTTCACAATAATGACGTTTATATTTCCAAAAATAGAAATCATTCGAGACAGACTTGCCATTAATGCAAGACGATTGCTACGGATATCTTCCTTGTCTGTCATTACCATGATATTGTCGAAGAAGGCGTCAATCGCCGGTTTCAAGGAAGCTAGCTCCTTCCAGACCTCCGTATAGTCCTGGGATTCTGAAGCCTGTAGTACCTTTGCTTCTTTTTCTTTGAACAAGGAGTAAAGTTGGTGTTCATCCTGGTCGATGAGAAGCTCTTCTTTTACCTCGTCATTATTTGTGGCTTTTTTGGCGATATTTCTTACGCGGCTCAAGGATTCCATCGTTTCCTTGAAATTTGCATCCGCTTTTGCAGAGTCCAGAACTTCCGCTTTTTTCACACTTGCACTCATATCATGCAGAGGCAGTTCCAGTATGGCTTCCACGATATCGTAGCGGATTCCGCGTTCTGACAGGTTATTCTTTAAGCGCATTTTGAAAAATTGAACCACTTCTGCAGCAGTTTCTTCTTTTGTACGCTTTCCGATGTTCTGTTCTTCATAATAACTGACAAATTTAGTGATCAGTTCTTCAACGGAAATCGGCCATTTTTTATTGATCAGCGTCTGGATGATCCCGGATGCTTGGCGTCTTAATGCATATGGGTCCTGAGATCCTGTTGGAATGACACCGATCGCAAAGAAGCCGACTATCGTATCCAATTTTTCCGTGATGCTAAGAATTGCTCCAACATCGGATGAAGGAGTATCATCATCGGCAGATCGTGGCATATAATGTTCATTTATTGCGCGAGCGACAACAGGGTTTTCCCCTTTTGCCTTCGCATATTTCTCACCCATGATCCCTTGCAGTTCCGGGAACTCATACACCATGTGTGAAACCAGATCAAATTTGTAGATGGAGGCTGCGCGGCTTACATTCTTCACAGTCTCTTCATCTACCTGAAGGAGATCCGCTAATTGAAGAGCAAAGTTGTGCACTCTTTTAACTTTTTCTCCAGTTGTTCCTATTTCTTCATGGAAAACGATTTTATCTAGTCTTCTTACCGCGTCTTCAATGACAAGCTTTTCGTCTTCCTTTGAAAAGAATGCTGCATCTGATAGTCTTGCACGAAGAACCTTTTCATTTCCTCTTGCTACTATATCCAGATTTTCGTGGTTCCCGTTTCGGACTGTCACAAAATAAGGCAGTAGCTTTCCGTCTTTGCTTTTCACAGGGAAGTAGCGCTGATGCTCTTTCATGGATGTAATCAACACTTCCTCCGGCAATGAAAGATATTCAGACTCGAATGTACCAAATAATGCTGTAGGATATTCAACCAGATTGTTTACTTCTTCAAGCAGGTCCTCATCCACGGGGATTTCCCAGCCATTTTCCTCTCCAATGATGGACAGTTGCTGTCTGATCGCTTCTTTTCGCTCAAAAGCACTTACAATGACGTAATTGGAAAGAAGGGCATCCACATAGCTCGCCGCTTCCTTCAACTCCACTTGCGCCCCTAGGAAACGGTGACCGCTTGACATTCTTCCGGACTCCACATTGGTGATTTGCATCGGAATGATCTCGTCACCGAATAACGCAACCAGCCACTTAATCGGACGAACATAGCGCAGCTCTTCACTGCCCCAACGCATGTTTTTCGGGAAATGCAGGCCTGTCAGAACAGGAACGATCGTTTCAAGGATTTCTTTTGTTTCCTTCCCTACTACATGCTTCTGAACGTGCGCATATTCCACGCCGTTGATTTCTTTGAAGTAGATATCCTCAACAGTCAGACCTTGCCCTCTTGTAAAACCTTGCGCAGCTTTGGACCATTCACCGTTCTCATTCTGGGCTACCTTTCTTGCCGGTCCTTTCGCTTCAACCGTAACATCCTCTTGCTTTTCCACCAGGTCTTCTACCAGCAGAGACAAACGACGCGGCGTGGAATAAACATGCACATAACCGAATTCCAGTTGATTACCCGCCAACCATTCCTTCACTTTCGCTTCCAACTGGTTCATGGAGTCTGTCACAAAGCGTGCAGGCATTTCCTCTAGTCCGATTTCAATTAAAAAATCCCGTTTACTCATTGGTATGCTCCTCCTTATTCAAAATTGGAAAACCAAGTTTCTCTCTTTCATCATAGAACGTTTTCGCCACTTTTCTTGCGAGGTTCCGAACACGGCCAATATATCCAGTACGCTCCGTTACTGAGATTGCGCCTCTGGCATCCAATTGATTAAAGGTGTGGGAGCATTTCAATACATAGTCATAGGCAGGGTGCACGAGTCCATGGTCCATTTGACGATGTGCTTCCTTTTCATAGATGTCAAAAAGATTGAACAGCATGTCAGGGTCAGACGTTTCAAAGGTATATTTAGAATGCTCGTATTCCGGTTGAAGGAAAATGTCACGGACCGTAAAGCCTTCTGTCCACTCCAGATCAAAAACATTTTCCTTATCTTGAATATACGAAGCCAAACGCTCGATACCATATGTGATTTCTACAGATACCGGCTTACATTCCAAGCCGCCTACCTGTTGGAAGTACGTGAATTGAGTGATTTCCATTCCATCCAGCCATACTTCCCAGCCCAGTCCGGCTGCGCCGAGGGTTGGAGCCTCCCAGTTATCTTCAACGAAACGGATATCGTGTTTTAAAGGGTCGATTCCCAGCTTTTTTAGGGATTCCAGATAAAGCTCCTGGATATTATCAGGTGAGGGCTTCATGATCACCTGGAATTGATGATGCTGATACAGTCTGTTCGGATTTTCCCCGTATCTACCATCTACCGGTCTACGGGAAGGCTCTACATAAGCCACATTCCACGGCTCCGGACCAATACTTCTAAGGAAAGTATAAGGGCTCATCGTTCCGGCGCCCTTTTCGACATCATAGGCCTGCATCAAAATACAGCCTTGTTCGGACCAATGATTTTGCAGTGTTAGAATCATATTTTGAATGTTCATCTTCATTTCCCTCCAATTCTTATTTTCAAGTTGACCAAGAGAGGAAAATAGAAAAAACCTCCCATCTCTATGCCAACTTTCATCAGCATAGGGACGAGAGGTTTTCCCGCGGTTCCACCCTATTTGTAAAGGTCTGCCCTTTACCACTTTATCCGTATTGCTCCAGAACGCCTTCCCCATCTCTCTAATCCCTAGCTTGCACTATCCTAGGTTCGCTTTATTAGAGGACGACAGGTACTACTTTCCTTCACCGCAATCATTATGAACGTAATAGGATAATAAATGATTTTTTTCACAAAGTCAATGTATCACCGCTATTTTTTATCAAGATTTACTTTTAACGTCCCAATCTGTTTAAGGAACCGTTTGGATTTTAACATTATCCCTGAATATGCCTCGTAATATTCATCAATGATCAGACGCAGCTCAGCTCGTGTTTCCTCTTTAAGAGACAGGTTTCCTATTCGATGCAGATCGTAATAATAAAAGGTTCTCAAAAGCCTTAAAGCTGCTGGTGAGGCCTTGATAAGATATGGATCCTTATGAAAGCAGCGATGACAAATAAAGCCGCCTTCCTTTATGGAAAAAGCATAAGTACCTTCCGTGCTTGCACAGGAGGCACATTTATTCAATTCAGGTGTTATTCCGATTACATCGAGCATTTTCATCTGATAAATGAACGTTAATATTTCTGCATCCATTCCATCATTGATATAGTGTAGAGTCAGATAAAGTAGTTCGTATAGATGAGGGTTGCGGTTTCTTTCTTCTGTAACCCGGTCCATGAGTTCCACCACAAATGAGCAATAGGCGGTCAGGAAGATATCTTCCCTTATGGCCCGCATCGACTCCATAATATCTCCCTGCTGCAGGCTTCCAAGGCCGCTTCCTTTCTGGAAAACATAAGTGCCATGTGAAAACAGCTGGGAAACTGCCGTCAACCGGCTGCTCGGTTTATTGGCCCCTCTTGCCATTACACCCACTTTCCCCAATTCCTTCGTATACAAAGTCACAATTTTATTGTTTTCTCCGTAGGCATTTGTTCTGATAACTATCCCTTCACACTTATGTAGCAATTCGTACACCATCCCGCACTGATAATCCTGTCTGTATTAATTGTATAGACCTATATGCAAAAAGGCAATCTACAAGGGGTAGATTGCCTTTATCGGGTAGTCATCATCGTCATGAAATTGGTAAGTCTCGATTCGCCAGCTCTTCTGATTGTTCGGGTATATCGACATTCTCCTTTTCAAGCTCTTTAAAAAGAAGATAGGTATCAATATTACCTGTTTCTTTAAACACTTTCCAGGTAAAATCCAACATTGTAAACCCCACCCTTTCTGTAGTAAAGACCAGCATACTTATTCCAATTCCTATATGACTATGATGACCGTTCAAGGGCCAAAACATGTTAGATAAATAATGTAAATTTCCTGAAAAGTTAACTGCTGCGAATATGCTTGCCTTTTATTTTCCATAAGGTTTGAATAAGCAACTGTTTGACAGATTAATTAATATTCATCCTCATTAAAGCCGAAGTCTCTTAGCTGGGATTGCTTGTTGCGCCAGTCTTTCTGGACTTTTACCCATAGCTCGAGGAAGACTTTTGAACCGAGGAGTGCTTCAATGTCCATTCTTGCTTTTTGTCCCACTTCTTTTAATACCTTACCTTGTTTTCCGATGACGATGCCTTTTTGCGAATCACGTTCCACCACAATCGTTGCCTGAATATCCACGATATCTCCACGTTCGCGCTTTTTCATCGAGTCGATAGCAACAGCAATGCTATGCGGCACTTCTTCCCTCGTGAGATGCAGTACCTTTTCCCGAATAAGTTCTGAAACAATGAATCGTTCAGGATGGTCTGTCACCTGGTCAGCCGGGTAGTATTGTGGTCCCTCAGGCAAGAATTGCTTAATCTGCTCAAGTAATGTTTCAACATTATTTCCTTGAAGTGCAGAAATGGGAATGATCTCTTTGAAATCGAATAGAGATTTGTACGTTTCCATTAAAGGAAGCAGTTCGTCAGGGTGAACCTCGTCGATTTTATTTATGACCAAGTATACTGGAGTACTTGTTTCCTTCAGCTTCTCAATAATAAATTCATCGCCTCTACCCAATCCTTCTTTTGCGTTGATCATGAATAGGATGAGGTCCACTTCTTTCAGGGTATTCTGGGCTACTTTCATCATGAAATCGCCAAGTTTATGTTTGGGCTTATGGATACCAGGGGTGTCGATGAAGACAATCTGTGCGTCATCCTGTGTATATACACCTTGTATTTTATTACGGGTCGTTTGAGGTTTGTCGCTCATTATGGCAATTTTTTGTCCAATGACCCTATTTAAAAATGTCGATTTTCCTACATTCGGCCTGCCAATAATGGAAACAAAACCTGACTTGTAGTTTGTATTGGTATTAAGCATCTAAATCCTCCGGTGAAAAAGCTCCTGGCAGCAATTCAGCTACAGTCAATTCCTGTACATCACCGTGAAGGTTGGTTAAAATCACTTTCATTTCAGGTGCACATAATTCAGAGATAACTTGGCGACAGGCTCCACAAGGGGGCACAGGGCGGCGAGTATCAGCGACAACTGCAATTGCGTCAAACTCCTTCTGACCTTCTGAATACGCTTTAAATAATGCCGTACGCTCTGCACAGTTGCACATACTGTATGCGGCATTTTCAATATTGCATCCGCGATAGACCTTTCCGTCTTTTCCTAGTAAGGCTGCACCAACTTTAAATTTGGAGTATGGTACATAGGCTAATTCTCTTGCTGCTTTTGCTTCTTGGATCAAAGCTTCGATGTTCAATATTGTTCTTCCTTTCTTCTATAAGCTTCAGGGTTCGCGTTACTTTTATTTTACCTTAATTCACGTGGTAAATCACGTTAAAATTAAATAAAAATATAAAAAATTTTAAATTTTCAATTTATTTAACGATAGCCCACAAATAAGGCAAAAATAAGAGTATTCCTATTATAACAGAGATAAAAGCAAATACCAGCGCAGCCGAAGCCGCTACATCCTTTGCAATTTTTGCCAAAGGATGATATTCCTCCGTTACAAGGTCCACCACATTCTCTATTGCCGTATTGAGTATTTCAATGACGAGAATACCTCCAATAACCATGAAAAGAATAAGCCATTCCACTTTGGATATATTCAAATATAGGGAGAGCGCTATCGCGCAAAAAGCTATACCGAGGTGGATTTTGATATTTCTCTCTGTCCTCAGGACGAACATCAATCCATTCCACGCATAGGTAAAGCTTTTTGCGAAAGAGCTCCTATACCCCTTCTTATTCCGCTCTTTTGAGTCCATAGGCATCAAGAATTTCCTTTTGTTTATCGAACATTTCCTTTTCTTCCGCTTCGGTTTCATGGTCGTAGCCCAGAAGATGGAGAAGTCCATGGAGCGCAAGAAAACCAAGCTCCCTTTTTAATGAATGCCCATAGTCCTCCGCTTGTTCCATTGCTTTTGGAACCGAAATGATTATATCTCCAAGCATTCTTGGTGCATCCTCATCATAGAAGATCTCCATTTCCCCTTCTCCCATTTCTTCCATCGCAAAAGAAATGACATCGGTAGCCTGGTCCTTATTCCGATAATCGCGATTGATTTCCTTTATTTTTTCGTTATTCACAAAAGTAACAGAAAGCTCTGCACCTGGAGTTATCTCCTCTATTTTCGCTGCAAATTGAAGCAGCTGCTCAATTTCCATCCATTGCTCTTCTGATATTTCCGCAGTTTCATCCATCATATCTATTTCCAGCATCATTCATCATCTCCCTTTTTCTTGGTTGCATCCGGATATTCTATGCGTGAGTGAAAAATCCCCTGGAGGGTTTCACAGAAAGATTTCCCAACCGTCTCAAGCTCTTTGAAGGTCAAGGAGCAGTCACTATATTGCCCGTCCTGTAATCGATCGCTGATAATCGCTTTTACGATACTCTCGATCTTATCAGGTGTCGGATTGTTCAAGGATCTTACTGCGGCTTCAATGCTGTCAGCAGTTCCGACGATAGCCGCCTCTTTTGTTGTAGCTTTCGGACCAGGGTAACGGTATTCCTCTTCCGTCATTTCCTCATTTTTCTCTTTCGCTTTATGGTAGAAGAATTTCAATAAAGTGGTGCCATGATGCTCGGCTGCAATATCCACAATTTCTTTCGGCATATTATGCTCGCGTAATATTTGAGCTCCGTCGGTAGCATGGGCCACAATGATATTCCTGCTGGTTTGCGGTGGCAATTTATCATGCGGATTGCTGCGACCCATTTGATTCTCGATAAAATAATGCGGTCTTCTTGTTTTTCCAATGTCATGATAATACGACGCCACCCTTGCCAACAGACCATTTGCCCCCACCGCTTCACAAGCAGATTCAGAGAGGTTGGCGACCATGACACTATGGTGATAGGTTCCTGGCGTTTCCATCAATATCTTTCTTAACAATGGATGATTAGGATTGGACAATTCCAACAGTTTCATAGTGGAAAGCATGCCAAATCCTACTTCAAAAAAAGGTAAAATCCCTATTGTCAGTACAGCTGAAACGACACCAGATCCTATTGCCATGGTGCTGTGCGTACCTATTTCGAGCCATTGACTGACACCAGACAGGTCCCGGTTTGTCAGCAGCATCATCGCAATGACTGTAATCACATTGATCAGAGATACAAACAGCCCTGTTTGAAGAATCGTCAGACGGCGGTTATGCTGATTAAGGAACAAGACGGAAGCTATAGCTGAAATAATCAGATAAGCCCCTACCGTATAATTCATTGCTCCTGGAACTGTATTAAATATGAGACTTCCACATATCCCGAAAATAATACCTGATATGATCGCTATCCTGTCATCTATTAACATCTTTATCAGCATGGCACCCATCGCAACCGGTGCAATAAAACCGATTTCCGTTGCATTCAGAGTCTGGAACAAGCTGAAGATTTTCAGTAATAAAAGCGTGATCGAAAACACGAGAAGATACATGGTCAAGTAGGTATTTTTACTATGGATGCTCGTATCGATACCCCTGAATAGGTAAGCCAAAGCTGTCACCATCAATGAAATGATAATCGCCAGCCCAATATACGGGGTAATGGAATTGGATTGGTTAACGAGTCCCGCAGCTTCTAGAATCCTGAATTTTTCCCGATCCACAAATTGTCCCGCTTTCACGATAGTATCCCCTTGGGAGATACGCACCGGTTCTACAGTATCTTCTGCTTGTCGTCTAAGGTCCTGCGTCAATTCGGAATCATAGATGACATTCGGGATGATGGCCAAATTTGCAAGAGATATTCCGATATTCCTTACATTCATCGGGAGATTACCATATACTTGCATTTCTTGGACAGCATCATTTTTAGCTGCCTTCACATCATCTTCAAGTCGTATTTTTTTCGACATGGCATTATTGATGGCTGTAACTGTAGCATTCCGTAAAGTGGTAAGCTCTGCTTTGTTCATTTTCAGAAGCATCATATAATCCTCATCGGATATCGCTTTTTTCCAATCATCGGTAACTTGTCCGACCAAGTTTTCTTTGAGCAGGGAAAGCTTCTCTTCATCTGTCAATGCAACAGGCTCTGCAACCTGCTCCTCTTGGGATTCATCTGCTTCTTCTGTCGTAGTTTGTTCAGGCGGCTTTTCTATGGTTTGTATCTCTTCCTGTACTTCTTCCACCACATCAAATACCTTATGTACACGTTCCGCTTGTTGAATGACTTTTTCACGGTCATGTCGGTACTGGTCCTCTACACCATCTGCCGCTTCCCGACGAAGCATGGCAGTTGCTTCCCTGTCCTCGAAATTGTGAGGTGCAACTATCGTTTTTTCAGCGTTAGAGAAAATGCTTACATTTATTTCATCCGGTTTGACATTACTGTACATCAGACCGAACATGATGACACCAAGTAGACAGTAGATGATTATATGATAAAATTTGAACCCTTTCATTTGCTGAAAAGATTTCCCAAAATTAAAAGCACTTTTCTTCTTCATACTCTCCCCCCTTTTTAGAAAAGCGTAGCCGGCTCGGTCTGGCCCGACAAGCATAAGACAGTTTTCCGTAAGAGGTTGGGTTTTACCTCTGGAGGAAAAATGGCTTATGACCTCGAGGGCCAAGCCGGCGGAGCTAGACAATAGAAAAGCGTAGCCGGCTCGATCTGGCCCGACAAGCATAAGACAGTTTTCCGTAAGAGGTTAGGTTTTACCTCTGGAGGAAAAATGGCTTATGACCTCGAGGGCCAAGCCGGCGGAGCTAGACAATAGAAAAGCGTAGCCGGCTCGATCTGGCCCGACAAGCATAAGACAGTTTTCCGTAAGAGGTTAGGTTTTACCTCTGGAGGAAAAATGGCTTATGACCTCGAGGGCCAAGCCGGCGGAGCTAGACAATAGAAAAGCGTAGCCGGCTCAGTCTGGCCATACATGTCAAAGACTTATCCCTCTTTCAAGCGAAAGAGCCCCATTAGAGGGGCTATTTATTTTCTTCCAATTTTTCATATGCTGCAATGATGCGAGCCACAAGTGGGTGACGGACCACATCCGACTGCTCAAGCTCAATAAATTGTATGCCTGAGGTGTTTTTCAGGATGTCTCTGACCACATTCAATCCGGACTTCATCCCCTTAGGCAGATCCACCTGGGAGATGTCCCCGGTAATCACCATTTTGGAGCCGAATCCAAGTCTGGTTAAAAACATTTTCATTTGCGCAGGTGTTGTATTTTGTGCTTCATCCAGTATGACAAATGCATCATCAAGGGTTCTCCCTCTCATATATGCCAAAGGAGCAATCTCGATTGTCCCACGTTCAATTAATCGTTGCGTATGTTCCGATCCAAACACATCGTGCAGTGCATCGTACAATGGACGCAGATATGGATCCACCTTTTCCTTCAGATCTCCTGGCAGGAAGCCTAGGCTCTCTCCCGCTTCAACAGCTGGACGAGTAAGGATGATACGTTTAACCTGTCCATTTTTCAGGGCCATGACGGCCATGACCACCGCAAGATACGTTTTCCCCGTGCCTGCAGGGCCAATCCCGAACACCAGATCCTTTTTCTTGATGGCAGATACATATTGCCTCTGACCTAGTGTTTTAACACGGATGGACTTACCCTTAACGTTCTTTGTCAATTCCTCTTCATAAAGATCTTGGAAGGAATCCATTTTGCCTTCGCGCGCAAGCTGGATGGCATACACCACATCACGCTCGGAAATCGTAATTCCTTTTCTTATAACAAGCAAAAGGTTCTGCAGGACATTGTCCACCATTTCCACATCAGAAAGTTCTCCAGAAATATTCACGGCTTCTCCTCTTGTTACGATGGAAACCTTCAGTTCTTCTTCAATCCTTTTTAGATGAACATCTTGGTTGCCAAATAGAGCAATTGCTTCATTCGGATTATTTACTTGCTGCTTCATCATCACTAGTTCTTCTGACATTCCTCAGTCTCCTTGAATAATTGGTTCTATTTTTACAATATTTTCAATGACTTGGTAATGAATTGATACTTTCACTTTACCATTCTCCGTTTCATGGTGCAAAACTTTTTCACCAATTATGGTGGCATCTTCAGGCAAATCCTTTTTCAACTTCTTTTTTCCGATCACAAGTGCTTCTTCCACGGCTTCTTCTTCATCATAGGTCCTCTCCACCATTTCAGACTCATGAATTGTTTTTCCGATGTAAGAGATGGGAAGCTTCCACTTGAAGAAGTAAAAAGGTCGTTTTGCTTCGTATTCTTTTTTCATCTTGTATTCCGGCTCGAAAAATCCCCAAACCGGTATCTGTACATTCCCTATTTCAACATAGTGCTTTTTATAAACCTCTCCGGTGAACACCGATAGAATAGTTTTCATCGGAATCTTCACATCGGACATGTACCATGTTTCCCCAAGCACTTCCCCAACAGCCGCAGTCGACTTTTGTTGTCCCTCTTTGCCAATGATGCCTGAGATGAGTAGCTGGCCTTTTTGCACATGATCATTTCTTTCCACCATTGGTTGTCCTTTTTCAACGAACATGTTGACCACCACCGCTTTTTTGGACGCAACCAGATTCCTTGGAGAAAGGCTCTCTATCTTTTCAGGTTCATTCTTTTCCACTACCTCGAAATGATAGGATGTTCCATTCAGAACTACTCCTATCCATGTAATCTCACTGATAGTATCTGTCAAATCTCGCTGGATGCTCTCTACATCCTTGATAAAGAACTGGAGCTTGCCCTTTTTTACGCCAAGCTTGTTCAATTCCTGCATAATCTTGTGCTCTGTTGCAGGATTAGCGCCCTTTATTTCAATACTCCACACCATATTGGAAAGAACAAAGATGGTCAGCAGGCACAATAGGATACCTGCAATGATTCCACTATTTCTAAAGGAATACTGCAACATAAAAGGGACGCCCTTTCTAGTAAGAAAACGAAATTTGCATTCCTGATTTTTGATCAGCCTTCTTACTTTTTTGACATCCTTGAGCAGAATATAGCAGGTGTATGCCTCTGCCCCCATTTTTTTCACTTGCCAAATCTGGATTCCATTTCTTGTGCAGTCATTGAGGAACCTCTCCACTCCTCTTCCATGAATAATGATTTTGACACTACCTGAAAAAAAGTTCATCCATTGGTTTTTCATGAAAATCCTCCTATATCATTCATTCAAATAGAGTACTTGGCTTATTTTCCCTTCGAGTAGAATCTCTTCCGGAAGGATGGTCCTTATGACAAAAGAATCCCCTTTGACAAGCAGCTGGCCCTGTTTTAGCAGAAGCCTTATCTCCGTGTCGCTGAAGGTCAGCAATCCTCGATGATTTTCAATATATATATGTATTTGTCCAATCATGGTTATGCGGGGCAGATCCATCATGACATCTGCGGGTAGTTCCATATTTTCCTGTATCCAGCTGTTCATTCTCGCACGAAACTTCTTGAGCATGGAAAAACCCCCTTTCACTCATATGTATGAGAAAAAAGAGGGTTCTATCACTGAATTTGCATGGCAATCAAAAAAATCCCATACCGTTCATAACGGCATGGGATAATCTTTAACCTTTCCTTCTAGAAGCAGCGTAATGTTGTGAATAGATAGGGGTATGAGGCTTCCTCGAACGTGGCTGACCGAGGATTTCTGCCCACATGACACCTTCCACCACACGTTTTGGGTTGATTTTATTGTTTTTTACCACTTTTCCTTCAGAAAGCTGGAGCTCCTCTTTTAAAATGGGGCTGTTTTTGACGATTTCCTGTTGCTTGATGGAAAGCTCTTGGACTTTCTCTTTCATCGCGGATGGAGCGGTTTGTTTTGCTGTAACGACCTGTTCTTTCTTTTTCTCCAAATATGGAGAAAGTGTTTCCCTTACCTTCTTCTCCAGTTCTTCCTTTGTTTCATTGAAGATGTCTATATCCCAGTCAAAGCTATCCTGCTTTTTCTCGTGCTTTGCTTCTCTATAGCCAGTTTCATTGTTTGGATAAGAAGATTGTGTCCGCGCCTCTGTCTGCTGCTGCCCGGACTGTCTTTGCTGCTGACGCCTCTTTTGTTCCTCTTGTTTCGACTTCTTGCCAAACAATCCGGTAATCGCACCGATCAGAAGGACCAAAAGCAGCGGGTTACTAAGGAATAATTCAATGATGGTACCCAATGGTCAATCTTCCTCCCTTCCTAAAGGAGCAGGGAAAACTTAGCGTTTCCCCCATTTCATTTATTACTTCTTGTCTCCATCTTCTGGTGTATCATTCAACTTCCCGATAGAATCTCTCATGTCCGTATCAGCAGTGATGTTTTTAATGTTCATATAATCCATCACGCCAATATTCCCAGAGCGCAACGCTTCTGCCATCGCAAGTGGAACTTCCGCTTCCGCTTCTACAACCTTCGCACGCATTTCCTCTACGCGGGCGCGCATTTCCTGCTCTTGTGCAACGGCCATCGCACGGCGCTCCTCAGCTTTGGCTTGAGCAATTTTCTTATCTGCTTCCGCTTGGTCAGTTTGTAATTCCGCACCAATGTTTTTCCCGATATCAATGTCCGCAATATCAATGGACAGGATCTCAAACGCAGTACCCGCATCCAAACCTTTGGATAATACAGTTTGAGAAATCATATCCGGATTTTCCAATACTTTTTTATGATTATCAGCAGAACCGATGGTACTAACGATACCCTCACCTACACGGGCAATAACGGTTTCTTCACCGGCACCCCCTACTAGACGTTCAATGTTTGCACGAACGGTAATACGAGCTTTCGCCTTCACTTCAATACCATCCATAGCGACACCGGCGATAAATGGTGTTTCGATAACTTTAGGGTTAACGGACATTTGAACTGCTTCGAGTACGTCACGTCCCGCTAAATCAATTGCAGCTCCACGTTCAAAAGGTAATTCAATGTTTGCGCGTTGTGCAGCAATAAGAGCATTTACAACACGATCCACATTTCCTCCTGCTAAATAGTGACTCTCTAATTGATTTGTTGTTACATCCACGCCTGCTTTATGCGCTTTGATCAAAGGATTAATAACACGGCTTGGGATAACCCTTCTTAATCTCATCCCTACAAGTGTAAAGATACTCACTCTGACTCCAGCAGCTAATGCTGAGATCCAGAGCATAACCGGTACAAATGTCATCAATACCGCAAAAAAGATTATTCCTAAAACAACTGCTACTAAAATTATCAATGAAGTTGGATCCATCATATCATTCATTTCCTCCTGTCAAATCTTCTGTGTGTATTTCTCTTACAACAATTCTAGGACCTTCTGCTTTTACAATTCTTACTCGTTTGTTCGAGCCGATAAAACTGCCCTCTGTTACAACATCAATCCGTTCTTCTTTGATGACGGCTGTACCTGCAGGTCTTAATGGTGTCAATGTCACACCTTCCTGCCCAACCAGTTCAATCCGCGATACATTTGACACATATCCCTGCTCCGTATTGGTGGAATCTCGGAGGATGATGCGGTCAAAAAGTCGAATCCGTTTTCCGAATACGGTAAACAGCACGACCATCGCCACAACTGTTACAAGCATGGCAATCAATAGAGCTATGCCTGTTTCGACAATATTATCGGTGGCTAAAAAGAAACTTGTTATCACTGCCCCTAATCCTAACACGCCTAATATCCCCCCAGGCACAAATATCTCTAGCACAATAAATATGACACCGAGTACGAACAATATCATGGTTTCCATCCCAGCCAAGCCTGCAACAAGATGGCCGTAGAAAAACAGTAATAGGGCACTGATTCCCATAAAGCCGGGTATGCCAAAACCGGGAGAATACAGTTCAAGAACAAGCCCCAATGATCCTACAGATAATAGAATCGATACAACTATCGGGTTTGTAAGGAAACGTGCCACATTCTCTGCGAATGATACCTCGACATTCACCACTTCCGCATCCTCATACCCTAAAGTTTGGAGTAGCTCGTCAAGATTTTTCACAGTCCCTTCGGAGTATTCAACCTCCAATGCCTCTTTTGGTCCCAGCGTCAGCAGTTCCCCTTTTGGGGCACCAAGCTCTGGCAGATCCACTTCGGTATCAGCCATCGCTTTTGCATACAGAGGATCTCTTCCACTTGACTCTGCAGCATTTTCCATTTCCTGTAGCCAGTAGGACTGAGACTTTTTATCCGCTGCATTTCCATCTCCGGTTATCACAGCAGCTGCCCCCATGGTAGCTCCAGGCGTCATATAGATTTCATCGGCATATAAAGCAAGATAAGCACCTGCCGACAACGCCCTCGTATCAATAAAAGCAACACTTGGGATAGAGGTGGATTTGAAGCTCTTGGATATATCACTCGCAGCATCCACTAGTCCACCTGGAGTATGGAGCTTATAAATGATTAGATCCGCACCAGCATCCTCCGCTTCCTCTATCGACCTGTTTATAAAAGCAAGCAGACCGGTTTCTACCGTATCCTCAACTGGAATCACGTAGACAAGCTTTTCTGCACCATCCACGTGTGATGGCGCCATAGGGAAAACAGATAGTATTAAAGCAAGTAAAAAAGCACTAACATAACCTATACGAAGAACCTTTTTCATGATGCCCCCCTCTCCAACCATTCTTTCTTTTTTATCATTCACCGTGCCTAATAAGTAATACGCACAAACTCCAGCCAGGTTTCAGATTTTATGTAATTTTTGTTGAAAATATTTATAAAGGCGGACTTTACAGAAAAAACGGGGGAAAAGGAAATGAATGTAAAAATAGCATCTTACATATGTAAGATGCTATTTTAATGTTTTTATGAAAGATGTTGTTGTACAAGTTTGTTAACAAGGCTACCGTCCGCTTTGCCCTTCACTTTAGGCATTAAAGCTCCCATCACTTTACCCATGTCAGCTTTTGAAGTAGCGTTCACATCAGAGATTGTTTGTTGAACAATTGCTGATACTTCTTCTTCAGATAACTGTTCAGGCATGTAATGTTCAACTATCGCAAGTTCACCTTGTAATTTATGAACCAAGTCTTCACGACCGGCTTTATCAAATTCATGGAGGGAGTCTTTACGTTGCTTTAATTCACGAGACAGTACGGTAAGTTCTTCCTCTTCGGTCAAATCTCTGCCATGCTTGATGGCTTCGTTCTGAATTGCAGACTTAACCATTCTGAGTACGGAAAGCTTCTCTTTGTCCTTATCCTTCATCGCTTGCTTTATATCGGTATTTAAACGCTCGAGAAGACTCATTCTTACACCCTCTTGTTAAAATTTACGCTTTCTAGCAGCTTCAGACTTTTTCTTGCGTCTTACGCTTGGCTTTTCATAGAATTCACGCTTTCTTGCTTCTTGCAACGTACCAGTTTTTGAAACTGAACGTTTGAAACGGCGAAGAGCATCTTCAAGCGATTCGTTTTTACGAACAACTGTTTTTGACATTCTAATTCCCTCCCTCCAGAACAACCACTAACATTTTCAGAAAAAACATGTACCAAACGCAAAAAAATCATGTGTGGAACATGTACTTTCCAATTATAATATATTCGTTTGTGCTGGTCAACAATTATAAGGAATTGCTTTCAAACATTCTACTTCGCACTGTTATCGTGATATAGATTTAAGACATGCGCTTTCTTCCCAGCCATCATATACTGGGATCTCCCCACATAAAGCGGTATCGAAAGCTTTTCCCACTGCGGAAGACCGCTTTCCTGAAAAAGCTCGTCATCTTTATAAAAACCGGTCATCTCGCCAACAAACCAATCATGGTCTCCATATGTTCGCTGATCCATCACTTTGCACTCGTAGGCAATGTAAGCATGGTCCAGGATTGGTGCTCCAATTGTTCTCCCTTTCTTATAGGGTGCGTCCAATTCCGACAATTTATCAGTCTGGGAGCCACTTTTTGTACCTGAAAATTGTATGTAATGTGCATAAGCCTCTGGCACAAAATTTATCGCAAATTCCCCTGACTTTTCCACCAGATGATGCGTGTACCTTTCCTTGGCTATTGCGACTCCATAAATAGGGGGCTCATAAGAAATATAGCTGTGCCAGCCGGCAGCCATTATATTCATCTTCCCGTTGCATTCCGCGGTAACAAGCGCCACCATGCCAGGGTAGCTATGCATCACTGTTTTTTCCGTCCATTTCCTCATGTACCTAACTCCTTTTTTGTCATTCTTGTCCACCTTTCTCCATATAGTTGAAGAGAGGTGATGGGCTTGTTTACTATTATAACGTTGTTTTTTGTTTATTTAGCGATTTTTTTATTTGGAATGGCTGTAATGCGCACCGGTCTCCTGAACCTTACGGAGGACAGAACAAAAGGATTTCTGCAGCATTTCACAGATCATCCTGTCAAAGGCATGATGGTAGGTGCTGTGATGACGGCATTGCTTCAGAGCAGTTCTGCAGTCATGGTCATCACAGTGGGCCTTGTAGCCGCGGGTTATCTCAGCTTCTATCAGTCCATCGGGATTATGCTTGGAAGCAACATCGGAACGACATTGACAACAGAATTGATCACCCTTGATTTTTCAAATTATGTCTTTCCCTTGTTGATAATCGGCTTTCTTTTCCTTTTCTCCAAAAGGAAGCTTCCGTTCAGTATCGGATCTTCTATTTTCGGCCTGGGATGCCTGTTTGTCGCAATGGGAGGATTTGAAAGTCTGGCACTTCCCCTTTCCCTTTTCCCGAATGTACAGGAATTTCTGCTGCATACGAATGACCAGCATTTAATTGGTGTATTTATCGGGACTGTCATTACGGCACTCATCCATTCAAGTTCTGCAACAGTCGGAATCAGCATGAGTTTCTTGAATAATGGTCTCCTGTCTCTTCCAGCTGGTATAGCGATTATGCTTGGAGCCAATATCGGTACATGCATCACTGCCTTCATGGCAAGCATCGGTGGGATAAAAGAAGCAAAGCTCACCGCCTACGCACACATTTGGCTGAATGTATTCGGTGTTCTGGCTTTCTTTCCGTTGATCCCTGTACTGAGTAAGCTTGTGGAGTATTTGGCAGTAAGCGCCGACGTCCAGCTTGCCCATTCAAGTGTGATTTTTAATATAGTCTGTTCATTTGTGGCACTGCCATTTGTGAAGCCTTTTTCGAGGTTTGTGGAGAGATTGCATAGGTAGAAATGATTTTTCACGGTGAAGAGTTGGTCTGTATTGTTATTCAAAGGGGAATTGCAAGGCTGGAAGCATCCGGCTTAAGCTTATCTTCACATTATTCGGGGTTATTCTCACGTAACTCCGTTTTATCTTCACATAACGCTAAGCTATTCTCACGCAAGTCGGTCCTATTCTCACGCAACTCAAAAATATTCTCAAGCTTCGATTTTCTCAATGAAATGCCGAATCACCTGGACAATTTTCCAAAAGGGACCACTCACACCTAGGTTGTAAAAAACAAAAAAAGAGCATCCCAACAATCAGGACCCTCTTTCTCATCTATATTAATAGTCGCTATCTGCAGTCAATCCGTTAACGATTGCAATACCGGAGCTTGCTCCGATACGTGTAGCACCAGCTTCGATCATTTCTTTTGCTCCTTGTGCGTCACGAACGCCACCGGAAGCTTTTACTCCGATTTCTGGTCCAACTGTTTTTCTCATTAATGCGATGTCAGCAACTGTTGCTCCACCTGTAGAAAAACCTGTAGAAGTTTTCACGAAATCTGCGCCAGCTTTTACAGCAAGTTCACATGCTCTTACTTTTTCTTCATCAGTAAGTAGGCATGATTCGATGATTACTTTTGTCAGGGCTTTCCCTTTCGCTGCTTCCACAACTGCACGGATGTCTCTTTCCACAAGCTCGTTGTCGCCGTCTTTTAATGCTGAAATGTTGATAACCATATCCACTTCAGTAGCGCCGTTTTCAATGGCATTCGTTGTTTCAAATGCTTTTACTTCTGGCGTGTTGGCTCCTAATGGGAATCCGATAACTGTACAAACGTCCACTTCGCTGCCTTTTAGCAATTCTGCAGAGGTTTTTACCCAAGTTGGGTTAACGCAAACGGAAGCAAAGTTGTATTCTTTAGCTTCGTTACATAATTTTACGATTTCTTCTTTTTTAGCGTCTGCTTTTAATAATGTATGATCAATGATTTCTCCAATGTTTGTATGCATGTTTCATGCTCCTTTCAATATAAGAGGTCTGACCTCTAACATCACCTAGACATCATAACATGTTTGATTGTTTTTGGCGAGTACAATGATAGTATTTCCTTTAACTTTTTCTCCACAAAAAAAAGTGATTCCATCTTTTCCAATGGAATCACTTCATTTACTATTATGAACTTAGGCGAACCTGTTCTTCTTCCAGACGCGTGGCATCGTCCAGGATTCGGACAAATTGCCCTTCGTTATATGGATAGCCGGCCTTGGTTATTTTCACTTTTACCAGCTTGCCGACCATTTCTTCGTTTGCTGGGAATACCACTTTCAGGTAGTTGTCGGTATATCCTACATACAACCCTTTTTCTGATTCTTCTTTATAGATTTCCTCTGGAATCACTTCCAATACTTCCTCTTCGAACATGGAAGCATATTCCTTGGCAAGCTGATTGGAAAGTTCGATAAGGCGGTGTACGCGCTCATTCTTCACTTCTTCATCTACTTGGTCTGTCATACGTGCTGCAGGCGTTCCTGTGCGTTTCGAGTATGGGAACACGTGAAGCTCTGAGAATTTATGCTCTTTGATGAAATTGTATGTTTCCATGAATTCTTCTTCCGTTTCACCTGGGAAGCCGACAATTACATCGGAGGTAATCGCAAGTCCAGGTAATGCTTCCTTCAGACGGTTCAAACGGTCAGCAAAGAATTCCATCGTATATTTACGGCGCATTCTTTTCAAAACCGTATTGGATGCGGATTGAATTGGAATGTGGAGATGGCGCACAATTTTATCGGAATCGTTCAATACTTGTATGACTTCATCTGTAATTTGGCTTGCTTCAATAGAAGAAATACGGATTCGCTTCAAGCCCTTGACTCTTTTGTCCAGTTCACGAAGAAGCATGGCAAAATTGTAGTCCTTCATGTCTTCACCGTAACCACCTGTGTGGATTCCGGTTAGTACGATTTCCTTGTAGCCGGCATCTACCAATTGTTGAGCTTGTGTGATAACTTCCTCCGGATCACGGGAGCGCATCAGACCACGAGCCCAAGGAATGATACAGAACGTACAGAAGTTGTTGCACCCCTCCTGGATTTTCAAGGATGCACGGGTACGGTCTGTGAAAGCAGGAACATCAAGCTCCTCGTAAACACGCGCTTTCATGATATTTCCTACACCGTTGATCGGTTGGCGTTCCTGCTTGAATTGTTCAATATACTCCAGCATTTTCACCCGATCCTGGGTTCCCACTACGATATCCACGCCAGGAATGGCCATGATTTCCGCTGGGGAGGTCTGCGCGTAGCAGCCAGTAACACAGATAACTGCGTCCGGATTTTTTCTGATCGCACGGCGAATGACCTGGCGACTTTTCTTGTCACCTGTATTTGTTACTGTACAGGTATTGATGACATACACATCTGCCGTTCCTTCAAATTCGGTTCTTTCATAATCACTCGCTTTGAATAACTGCCAGATTGCTTCTGTTTCATAATGATTTACTTTACATCCAAGTGTGTGAAAGGCAACAGTTGGCATGTTTTTCACCTCACATTAATTCATTAGTTCAAAATGATACGATATGGCACTTAACGCATATAGCGGTGCCGTCTCTGTTCTTAGAATCCTTGGCCCCAATGCACAACAGACAAAACCGCATTCGGTAAGCTTATCTATTTCTTTTTCGGATAATCCGCCTTCTGGTCCGAAAAGAACCAGCACAGATTCCCCCGCCTTCATTTTACGAAGTGCCTGAGCAAAAGCTGAACGCTCCCCCTCTTTGGCACTTTCTTCATAAGCGACAAGTTTATGATCGTAGTTCCCGCTTTCCTTCAACAGCTCTGCAAAAGAAAGTGGAGCTGTTACTTCAGGGAGATACGAACGATGGGATTGCTCGGCAGCTTCCTTTGCAATCTTGTTCCAGCGTTCCACCTTTTTCCGACCTTTTTTCTCATCCCATTTCACGATGGAACGGGCAGCATTAAAAGGGATAAACATTTCTGCGCCAAGTTCTGTTCCCTTTTGGATGACAAGTTCCAATTTATCCCCTTTGGGCAGCCCGTTCGCAATGGTAACACGAACCGGTAATTCCACTTCAGCACTTATCCATTCTACAATACGGGCCACAACCATATCATTGGTAATTTCAGCAATTTGACAGAGTGCCGTCCTCCTTGTATCAGAGAGGCTGCAGAGTAATTGATCCTCTACATTCATCCGCATCACTCTGACTATATGATGAACATCTTCGCCTTTTATGGTAACGGCTTGGTCCTCTATTTGATTGGAATGGACAAAATAACGCTGCATGGCTATCCCGCTTTCTTATTGTTCTTTTTTGGCAATAAAGGCAACCCAATCTTCCATCATCATCGTTTCTTCAATTTTGAAGCCGGATTTGATCAGCGCATCCTTTACTTCCTGCTTTTTCGTACTGATTATACCTGAAGAAATAAATGTTCCGCCGTTCTCCAATACTCTGTAAACATCATCCGTAAATCGCACTATCACTTCAGCAAGTATGTTGGCAACCACCACATTGACAGGCCCTTCAACATTGTTAAGCAGGTTATTCTGTTTTACTTTTACACGCGGATGCACTTTATTCAGCTTGATATTGAGCTTGGCGGATTCAACTGCCACATCATCTAAGTCCAAAGCGAGTACCTCTTGTGCGTCCATCATGGCTGCAGCAATACTTAAGACACCAGAGCCGGTACCTACATCAATGACCTTGTCTTCCGGTTGGACGCTGCGTTCGATGGCCTGAATGCAAAGGACTGTTGTAGGGTGGGTTCCCGTTCCGAATGCCATACCTGGATCAAGCTCAATGATTTTTTCATCCGAGCTGACAGGCTCATACGTTTCCCATGTTGGCACAATGGTGAATTTCTCGGAAATCTTGACAGGATTATAGTACTTTTTCCAGGCTGTCGCCCATTCTTCTTCATTTACTTCACTGATGGAAATATTGTTTAATCCAAGATCGATATCAAACAGAAGAAGATTGTTTATCGCCTCTTTGATCCCCTCTACCGTTTCCCCAAAAAGCTGTTAACTGGTAGGTAGGCTTTCATAATGACGCCTTCTTCGGGATAATCATCAGGATTGAGTTGGTATATCTCCCCGAATTTATCTTCTCTTTCCTTCGTGAGATCAAATGGATCCTCAATCACCACTCCACTGGCACCAGCCTCGTGAAGAATATGTGAAATCGGTTCAACCGCTTCATTTGTTGTATGAATACTAATTTCTGACCATTTCATAATACCAACTCCAATCCTACCATTAATGATTATTCTCCCTTAAGCACGCGCTTCACTTTTGCAAAAAAGCCATCTTCATTTTCATCCGGAGATTGGCCGCTGATTTCTGCAAACTCACGCATCAGCTGTTTCTGCTTTTCTGTAAGTTTTGCAGGAGTAACAACTCGAATCTTAATATGCTGATCGCCTTGTCCGTATCCACGTACATTGGCAATTCCTTTTCCTTTTAAGCGGAAATTCGTACCTGTCTGCGTACCGGCAGGAACCTTCAATTTCACTTTTCCGTGCAGGGTCGGCACCTCTACTTCATCACCAAGTGCAGCTTGTGCAAACGTGATCGGCATTTCGCAGTATACGTCATCTCCATCACGCTCGAAGAATTCATGAGTGCGAACATGGAATACAATGTATAGGTCACCCGCAGGTCCACCGTTCACACCGGCTTCCCCTTTGCCTGCTACACGCAGCTGCTGACCATCGTCAATACCCGCTGGAATTTTCACATGGATGGTATTGCGTTTTTTCACGCGGCCTGCGCCATGGCAGGTCGAACATTTGTGAGGAATCGATTTTCCTGTTCCTTTACATACCGAACATGTACGGCGGTTAACAATACGTCCAAATGGAGTGTTCTGCTCGACACTCTCCTGACCTGTACCACGGCAGTTTGAACATGTTTCCACTTTCGTTCCAGGCTTCGCCCCTGTTCCGGAACATGTGTCACAGGATTCCTCCACTGGTATTTCAATGTCAGTTTCCTTGCCGAACGCTGCTTCCTCAAAGTTAAGGGTCATGGTGTATTGAAGATCAGATCCTTGTCTTGGAGCATTCGGATCACGGCGTCTTCTGCCGCCTCCCTGGCCTCCAAAGAATGTTTCAAAAATATCTTCAAACCCGAAGCCCCCATTGAAATCGGAGCCGCCACCAAACCCGCCGAATCCCTGGTTAGGGTCTGTATGGCCGAACTGGTCATAGTGCGCTCTCTTCTGATCATCACTTAATACTTCATAGGCTTCCTTGATTTCCTTGAATTTATCTGCCGCATCCGCTTCTTTGTTGATGTCTGGATGGTATTGTTTAGACAACTTGCGGTATGCCTTTTTCAGTTCATCTTTCGACGCGCTTTTACTGACGCCAAGTACTTCATAGTAATCGCGTTTGCTCATTAAATACCCACTCCCGATCTATTCACATAAAGGTTATTGTATCACTTTTGAGCCTTAAAAAGCAATAAAAGGTTAGACCTCTCCATCCCATTTCCTTCACCATTTTTGTGATTTCTATCTACATGAAAAAGAAAGTCAAAGCCTAGGCTTCGACTTTCTTCTTAAGATGTTTTGTCTCTGTTAAACACCCCTGTTGGTTTCCGTTCCAGGCGGCAGCGATCGCGGGCGGCCTCGGGAGCCTCCTCGACGCTATGCGCCTGCGGGGTCTCACTTGACACGCTGCTCCCGCAGGAGTCTCACGCCTTGCACTACAACCAACAGGGGGAATCAAAAATTCAACATTGAGAACATAAACAATGTTTCAAAAGTCCGGAGACTTCAGCTTATTTTTTATCGTCGTTTACTTCTTCGTACTCTGCGTCCACAACGTTGTCGTCCTGCTTTGCAGATCCGCCTTCAGCGCCTTCTGCTCCTTGTGCAGCTTGCTGTGCTTGTGCAGCCTGCTCATAAAGCTTCATGGAAAGCTGTTGTACGATTTCCTGAAGTGCATCTTTCTTTGTGCGAATTTCCGCTAAATCGTTTTTCTCGATTGCAGCTTTCAATTCTTCCTTCGCATCTTCCGCTTTTTTCACTTCTGCTTCTTCCACTTTACCTTCTACTTCTTTCAGTGTTTTTTCAGTAGTGAATACAAGTTGGTCCGCTTCGTTGCGTAGTTCCACTTCTTCCTTGCGCTGCTTATCTGCATCCGCATTTTCTTCCGCTTCTCTTACCATGCGTTGGATCTCATCCTCAGATAGACCGGAAGAAGATTTGATTGTGATCGTTTGCTCTTTATTTGTGCCAAGGTCTTTCGCACGAACGTTTACGATACCATTTTTATCGATATCAAAGGATACTTCGATTTGTGGTACTCCACGTGGTGCTGGCGGGATGTCCGTCAATTGGAAACGACCCAGTGTTTTGTTGTCGTTCGCCATCGGGCGCTCCCCTTGAAGCACATGGATATCTACTGCAGTTTGGCTGTCAGCAGCTGTTGAGAATACTTGGGACTTACTTGTAGGAATTGTTGTGTTTCTTTCAATAAGCTTCGTGAATACTCCACCCATTGTTTCAATTCCTAAAGAAAGTGGGGTTACGTCAAGAAGTACAACGTCTTTAACATCACCAGTCAATACCCCACCTTGGATTGCAGCACCTAATGCAACAACCTCATCCGGGTTAACCCCTTTGTGTGGATCTTTTCCAGTTTCTTTCTTGATGGCATCTTGTACTGCAGGGATACGCGTAGATCCACCTACAAGGATTACTTTATCAAGTTCAGAAGCGGAGATACCAGCGTCTTGTAGCGCTTGGCGAACAGGACCCATAGTACGTTCCACTAGAGAAGATGTAATGTCGTCAAATTTCGCACGGGATAAGCTCACTTCCAAGTGAAGCGGTCCAGCTTCTCCAGCCGTGATGAAAGGTAGGGAGATTTGCGTGCTTGTTACACCGGAAAGATCTTTTTTCGCTTTTTCAGCAGCATCTTTCAGACGTTGTAACGCCATTTTATCTTTGGAAAGGTCAATACCGTTCTCTTTTTTGAATTCTGCCACAAGATAGTCGATGATCACTTGGTCAAAGTCGTCTCCACCAAGACGGTTGTCACCAGCTGTAGAGCGTACTTCGAACACGCCGTCTCCAAGCTCAAGAACAGAAACGTCAAACGTTCCGCCACCAAGGTCATAAACCAGGATTGTCTGGTCTTCGTCCATTTTATCCAAACCGTATGCCAATGCAGCTGCAGTCGGCTCGTTGATGATACGTTCCACTTCCAAGCCCGCAATTTTACCAGCATCTTTAGTTGCTTGACGCTCAGCATCGTTGAAGTAAGCAGGAACAGTGATAACTGCTTTTGTAACTGTTTCCCCTAAATACTCTTCCGCGTAGCCTTTTAAGTGTTGAAGGATGATAGCAGAAACCTCTTGTGGAGAGTACTCTTTGCCTTCCACTTCAACTTTATAGTCTGTACCCATGTGACGTTTGATGGACATGATCGTGTTAGGGTTCGTGATGGATTGACGCTTTGCCACTTCCCCTACTTGACGCTCCCCATTTTTGAATGCCACAACGGATGGAGTTGTTCTGTTGCCTTCCGGATTTGGAATTACTTTCGGCTCGCCGCCTTCAAGGACAGCAACGCATGAGTTGGTTGTACCTAAGTCAATACCGATAATTTTACTCATCTTGTTTTCCTCCTAATGCTTATATGTAGTTAAACTATTTCTGTTGAATTATTGCTTTACTTTCACCATGGATGGGCGAATGATACGGTCTTTCAGTTTGTATCCTTTTTGGAACTCTTCTAGGACTGTATTGGAGTCGCCTTCGCCTTCCTCCACCTGCATCACTGCCTGGTGTAGATGCGGGTCGAATTCCTGGCCTACAGAATCAATAGCTTCAAGGCCTTCATTCTTTAATGCTTCCATTAACTGGCGGTGCACCATTTCCATGCCTTGCAAGAATGTTTTTGTTTTTTCATCCTCCGCTTCCACTTTAAGCGCTCGCTCAAAGTTATCCAAAGCAGGAAGTATATCTGTAACAAGATTTTGCGCGCGATATTTTTGCGCAGCCTCCTGGTCAAGTCTTGTTCGACGGCGGAAGTTATCGAAGTCAGCCTGCAGGCGAAGATAACGGTTTTCCGATTCTTCAAGTTTAGCTTCAAGCATCTCAATCTTCTGCTGCTCAGGTGATACCTCTACCTCTTCTTGTACAGCTTCTGCAGCTTCCTCGTTCTCTTCTACTGTCACTTCTTCATTTTCAACAGTTGCTTGTTCGTTCTTTTCTACCAATGGATTCACCTCCTCTAAAGTGTATGGCTCTTTTTGAAATACGATCGTTAGAAGAGTGTGGCACTTTCAACACCCCTCTAACAATATTTCCATGCTCAGTCCTTTTGATACAGCTTTGACACCACATGTGAAAGGTCGGAACTGACAAGCTGAAGGAGACTGATCACGCGTGAATATTCCATGCGGGTTGGTCCCAATAATGCTATCGTACCCAATTGTTCCGGACCGATGGAATAGGTTGCGGATATGATACTGCAGCCTTCCATACCTGGAATGTTGTTCTCGCTGCCGATTTTCACGTGAATGCCTGCCTCTTTTGCCCGAATGTGCTGGGACAGGTCCTTCCCTTGATCAATTAAAAGCATCAGGGAACGGATCTTATTGATATCGTTGAACTCGGGTTGTGTGAGCATATTGGTCTTTCCACCAAAAAACACCCGGTCCTTCTCTTCCATGTACAGAGTGGTACTTAACGATTGCAGGATATTTTCATAATTTCCTATATGAGAACGCAGGAGAGTGGCCACCTCTTTGTAAAGCTTGTTGATAAGCTCGGATAGAGGAACGCCAACCAAACGCTCGTTTAAAATGTTCACCATTTTTTGAATGTCAGATGCATCCATATTGGCTGGAAATGTTATCATGCGATTTTCTACATGCCCTGTATCCGTTACAATAATCGCAACTGCCTGCTCATGGTTTATCGGGATGATCTGCAAATTCTTCAGCTTATGATCCCTAACACCCGGTCCAAGGACAATGGATGTATACTTCGTCAGATCGGATAGTATCTGTGCCGATTTCTGCACGATCTTTTCCATTTCATAGATCTGCTCTCTGAATATGGATTTTATCTCAAACACATCCTGCTTTGTCAGCCTTTCAGGAGAAAGCAAGTGATCCACATAATAGCGATACCCTTTTTCTGATGGAACTCTACCTGAAGAAGTATGCGTTTTTTCGATAAAACCGAGTTCCTCCAAATCCGCCATTTCATTTCTAATGGTGGCCGAACTGAAGGATATTTCATCTTTTTTGGAAAGCGTCCTTGAGCCCACAGGTTGTGCAGAACGGATGAAGTCGTCAATAATTACTTGTAACACCAACAACTGTCGTTCTGTAAGCACTCAGCATCACCTCTGTTAGCACTCCTATAAGTCGAGTGCTAATTCTATAAATAAATTACCAAATACCCATTCACATGTCAATCAGATCGCACCAATAAATGCTTGAAAAACTTCATTACCTAGAAATTTTCCTTTTCTGGTCAGGCGGATATAGTCACCTTCTATTTCCAACAACCCTTTTTTAACGTTTTCATCAATCGGTTCTTTCAGTATCTGAAGTGGATCAGCACTAAATTTCTGTTCAAATCCGGAAATGGATACTCCCTGTGTTTTTCGCAGTCCAAGGAACATTTCCTCTTCTATCCTTTCTTCTCGTGTCACCTTATGCTCTTCTTTAAAGGCAAGTCCCGTTTCCGAAATGGCATCCATATACTTCTTCAACGGACCATGATTGGCACAACGCACTCCTCCTATATAACCATGCGCCCCAGCGCCTATTCCGTAATAGGATTCATTGTTCCAATACGTGATATTGTGTCTGCTCTCGTATCCCTTTTTTGCAAAATTGGAAATTTCATACTGATGGTAGCCGTGCTTTTCCATTTCATTCATTAGCATGTCATACATTTGTACTTCCTCCTCCTCGGTGGGAAGGGGAAGCTTTCCTTTGTTCATCAGATTATAAAAGACCGTCTTCGGTTCAATGATCAGGGAGTAGGCTGAGTAATGCTCCATATCAAGCGAGAATGCTGTTCGAAGGGTGTCATGAAAATCCTCCACCGTTTGGTCAGGCAAGCTGTAAATCAAATCCACACTGATATTGTCAAAACCAGCAGTCCGCGCGTGTTCGATCGATTTGAATACATCCTCTTTCCTGTGCGTGCGGCCGATTCTTTTTAAAAGCTCATCGTTAAAGCTTTGTACACCGAAGCTTAGGCGATTTACCCCTCCTTCTTTCAATAGGCGAAGCTTCTCTAAGGAGAGATCTCCCGGATTTGCTTCAAAGGTATACTCGAGATCCGGGTTCACATCGAAGTTTTGCTGAACTGACTGTAGCAAGTAGGCTAACTGCTTTTCATTTAGTGCCGTCGGAGTTCCACCACCAACAAAAATCGTCTCAAGATGATTGGTAGGAAACCGCTCCAATGTATGTTTCATTTCCATATCCATAAACTGCAGATATTCATCCACCGGTTGATTTTTCAAAAAGACTTTATTGAAATCACAGTAATGGCAGATATGATGACAGAATGGTATATGGAGATATGCTGATTTAATCATAAAAATCACACTTCCCTTAATTTGTCCCTACAATATAGCACAGGCAAATCTTTTATTAAAAAATACCGCAGTAGGTCTGCGGTATTTTTCAGCTATTGCTATATGTTACTTTTTCTTCGCAGAATCGTCCATTTTCAGAACTGCCATGAAGGCTTCCTGCGGCACTTCCACAGAACCAACCTGCTTCATGCGTTTTTTACCTTCTTTTTGCTTATCCAAAAGCTTACGTTTACGGGAAATGTCTCCACCGTAACATTTAGCCAACACGTTTTTACCCATGGACTTAATCGTCGATCTGGCAATGATCTTCTGACCGACAGCCGCTTGGACCGGAACCTCGAACTGTTGTCTCGGAATAAGCTCTTTTAGTTTCTCTACGATTATTTTCCCTCTGTCATAGGCAGAATCCCTATGCACGATGAAAGAAAGCGCATCGACTTTTTCTCCATTTAGAAGGATATCCATCTTCACCAATGTGGAAGGCTTGTACCCGATCAGTTCATAGTCAAAGGAAGCATAGCCCTTTGTATTCGATTTTAATTGGTCAAAGAAATCATACACGATTTCCGCCAAAGGAATTTCATAAACGATACTCACTCGAATATCATCCAGATACTGCATATCAATAAAGTTCCCGCGCTTGTCCTGGCAAAGCTCCATAACTGCACCAACATATTCATTGGGAACCATAATTGTTGCTTTGACATAAGGCTCCTCGACACGATCAATCGTTTGCGGATCAGGAAAATTGGACGGGTTATCAACATTGAATGAATCTCCGTTTGTTAAATGTACTTGATAGATAACGGATGGAGCAGTCGTAATCAAGTCGATATTAAACTCACGCTCAATGCGTTCCTGAATGATTTCCATATGAAGCAAACCAAGGAATCCACAACGGAAACCAAAACCAAGCGCCTGGGAAGTCTCAGGCTCATATTGAAGCGCTGAATCATTCAGTTCCAGCTTTTCCAATGCATCACGAAGATCATTGAACTTCGCGGAATCAATCGGATAAAGTCCGCAATATACCATCGGGTTCAATTTACGGTAACCTGGAAGGGGCTCTGTTGCACCATTCTTTGCACTAGTGATGGTGTCACCCACTCGAGTATCTCCCACGTTCTTGATCGCAGCTGTCAAGAATCCAACATCGCCGACCGTCAATTCATCAAGCATCAATGCTTTTGGTGTAAATACACCCACTTCATTGACCTCAAACTCCTTGCCGGTTGCCATCATTCTGATTTTGTCCCCAACCTTGATGGTACCATTCACGACACGAATGTAAGCGACTACTCCGCGATATGGATCGAATAAACTATCAAAAATAAGTGCTTGCAATGGCGCATCCGGATCACCCTGCGGCGCTGGAATCTTTGCCACCGCTTGCTCAAGGATATCCTCAATCCCAATGCCAGCTTTTGCACTTGCCAAAACAGCATCCGATGCATCCAATCCGATTACATCTTCAATTTCCTGGCGTACGCGCTCCGGCTCTGCACTCGGCAAGTCAATTTTATTGATGACCGGCATGATTTCAAGATTGTTATCCAATGCCAAATAAACGTTAGCAAGCGTCTGGGCTTCAATTCCCTGCGCTGCATCCACAACTAAAATGGCTCCTTCACAGGCAGCCAAGCTTCGAGAAACTTCATATGTAAAATCCACATGTCCCGGAGTGTCAATCAGATGGAAAATGTATTGCTCTCCATCCTTCGCTTTATATTTTAACTGCACGGCATTTAATTTAATGGTAATTCCACGCTCACGCTCAAGGTCCATCGAATCCAAAAGCTGGTTCTTCATTTCCCTTTGCGTCAAAGCGGATGTCTTTTCCAAAATACGATCGGCCAAGGTCGATTTCCCATGGTCAATATGAGCGATAATGGAAAAGTTTCTGATCTTTGCTTGTCTTTTTAAACGTTCTTCTCTGTTCATCTCTTTCACTCCTACACTTTCGGCAACGTACACTATTTCTGATTATAACAATAGCGTGGGGAAGATTCAATGGTAATCGGTAAAGGGGAATGAATGCAACCCTATTGCACAATGAATCGAAAAAACGGCCCTGCATAGGACCGTCCATTCTATTCACTGACTTGCTCTTCGATTTTATCCGACGCGTCCTTCAGCAGCCCTGACATCAGGCTGCTCACTCCGTCCGCCAGCTTTTTTCCCATGGAGGAGAAAAAATTGAACGCCTTGATTCCTTCCAGTTTTTCCTGCTTTTCTTTTATATCCTGTGAAGTGATTTCGTTCCCGAGGAATGTCCCATTATAGCCCTCAGTCGTCTCTACGACGTGAAACGCCTTGCCATCTGAAGGGTCGTCATAGCCTTTCATCTTACGCATGCCCTCATTGGCCTGCTGCATGCCCAAAAGCACTCCAAGAAACAATACTATCGTAATGAGGCCACTCATGAACAAAAATCTTTTCATCGCACTTTCAGCTCCTTTTACTCTTTATTGACGTTCACCCTCTGGCGTTCCATCCACTTTTTCAGCGTACCAATAGATCTCACTGAATACATCCGCAAATACCTCCAGTGTTCTGTTCATCTCTTCAAAAGTATTGTCAACTCCTCCGACTTCTATAAGTATGGAGTTGGGGGAGAGGTCTTGGTTATAAAGGCCGTTTCTCGTCGCGACTGCCGGCGGGTCAAATAATCCTTTGCTCAGGCCCGGGTATTTTTCCTGTAATTTCTGATGAATCTGGTTCGCCAATGCCTGATTTTTTTCATAGTTAGGGTTTTTCTTACCAATGACAAAGTACAATTTGGCGAATGACTCGCCATTGATTTCAATCGTTGTACTATTCCTGCGCCCGGAATCCCTATGGATATCAATCAAATAGTTGATATCCTGATTACTTGCCATTGCTTCTTGTACAATCGGACGTGTAATGTCATAGGATTTACCGTATGTCCAATTCTTTTGTTTAAGTCCCAATGCAGTATCGGTTGTATCCACATCTGTTCCAATACCCCTTTGAACTAGTTCTTGCTGAAGCTTGGTACCAAGCTTTGTCACATTGACTTCAGGGTGACTCGCAGAATCAGGATCAGTCACACCCTTCAAATAGGGCAGAAACGATTCACGCGAATGGGAATGATAAATGAAAACGGTACGTTTGTCTCCAGTCGTTTGGGCAGGTGGAGGACTGTTCCCTTCACTCTCCTCCTCCAGTTCCACAACGGATGCCTCTCTTTCCGCTAAAAGCACTTCCATCGGCGGCGAAGATTCAACAGGCATGTTCGCATAGTTGATCCCCTCCCCTGCAACAAGGATCTCACCATCATAATGAAAGAATCCCGGTATCTCATTTCTTATCAAACTTCTCGGATCATCCAGATTAATGCTGGTTGTTAGCTCAAACAGCGCGGAGCCATAATTAGGCTTCTTGGCTTCCTCCGACAATCCCTGGGTAAAATACGCATTGGTGTACCCTAAAATATATAAAAGAGATTCTCCATTCAGTCTTTTGGAAAATTCATTGATAGAGCTCGAGGTGACTCTATATTCCGGTTTAAGTGATGTCATTACACCGGATACCGCAAATACGAGTATGAATCCCAAGATCACTGCTACGATTGCTTTTTTCAAGCTTGTCCCATTAACTGTTACGACGACGTTTGACGAGCGGTAGCCCTTCATGCTTTCACCCTTTCTATGCTAATTGCTACTATGTGTATGCATTAGCGGGAAAGAGTAGAACAAGCTGTCGATTAATGGGTATAGGCGCCTACATTATCCTGGCCAACATGTGCATGCAAGGCAGCATTCAGTCCTTCCGCAATGACATTTGCCATATCTCCAATAAAATCATCCACTTCTTTAGGTGTAACCATTAAATTATGGCCAAGTGGAGAAAGGACTTCATGGATCAATCTTCTTTTTTCTTCATCCGGCAATGTCCCAACAAGACCAAGGAAGTTTTGACGGTGCTCATCTGCAGGCAGATCCTCCTCTGTCAGCTTTCGTTTTTCACCGAAACTCATTCCAGCTGGCACCAAGGATCTGGATGGATTATCGCCTTCACGCATTTCCCTTCCAAAATGTTTTAAAATAAAATCAATTGTATCGCTCGCCATGGATACCGCATCGACAACAGTCGGTATGCCAATCGCGATAACAGGGATTCCAAGTGTTTCTAGGCTCAGCTCTTTTCTTTTGTTGCCGACTCCTGATCCCGGGTGAATGCCTGTATCTGAAATCTGGATTGTTGCATTGACTCGTTCAATGGAACGAGCCGCCAGCGCATCGACGGCAATGACAAAGTCCGGTTTTGTTTTTTCCACTACCCCGACGATAATGTCACTCGTTTCAATCCCCGTTAACCCCATCACTCCCGGTGTGAGCGCACTTACCGGTCGAAAGCCGTCCTGAACAGATTCCGGCTGAAGGGTGAAAAGGTGTTTTGTAATGAGCAGGTTCTCGCATGTAAGCGGTCCGAGCGCATCCGGCGTCACATTTTTGTTTCCAAGTCCAACGACGAGACAACTGGCATCCTTTGATATTTTCATGCCATCCAAAAATGCGCTAAATTCTTTTGCAAAAACTTTTTCCACCTTCTGCTGCAGATCAGTATCCTGTTGACGGATCGCCGTGGTCTCCAGGGTCAAATAGTTCCCGGCTTTTTTACCTGTCATTTCTGCACCTTTTTCAGAGATGGTTACGGTTGTTATGTTGATTCCGTCAGTCTGGCGTTCTTTAACCACCACACCTTCGATTGCCGTGGAAGGCTGAGCACCCGCCTGAGCGGTTGTGCTTCCTCCCGTTTGTGAGGTGGTGGACTCCCTTTCCTGTTTCTCCACCGCCATCTGCTTTGCTTCAATTGCCAAATCCGTTCTTACACTATATTGACTTAAATCCAATGGTTGATTATTCATAAGGACCTCCAGCATTGCCAAATTTTAGTTTTATTTTTACCTTTTCCCCGCTTTTCATGCATCCGATATTCCCTGAGGTTGAATCGCTTTCCATCGATATTTGAACATAATGTTTCAGCGAAGAAACCACTTTCAAGAAAATTACCTTGACTCCCTATTGCATAATCATCATGGATTTGATAGAATATCACTTGTTCTCATAAGTATAGAAATGTCGAGTTTTATATATTCTCGATCGTCGAATTGTATGGAGGTGAAAGATATGCCAAACATTAAATCTGCTATCAAACGTGTAAAAACTAACGATGTACGTCGTGCTCATAACGCTACTATTAAGTCTTCTATGCGTACTGCTGTGAAGAAAGTAGAAGCTTTTGTTGCCAACAACGATGTTGAAGGTGCAAAAACTGCTTACTTAGAAGCTGCGAAGCGTTTAGACAAAGCTGCTCAAAACGGTATCATCCACAAGAATGCAGCAAACCGTCAAAAATCTCGCCTAGCGAAAAAAGTAAACGGCGCTACTGCCTAATGAAAGACGATCCACTTGGGTCGTTTTTTATTTTGGTCTTTTTTCTCCATTGAAGACACCGCCACCCACCGATCTCACACAAACCAGTGCCTGGCCCCTCCACCCACTAACCAACCTCTTTCTCCTCTAAACAAAAAAAGAGGGGCCTGGCACTAATAAGTACCATCCCCCCACAAAACTAATTCAAATACAAAAACAAAACACAACATCCCCCACAACACCAGTGCCTGGCCCCTCCACCCACCACCCAACCTCTCTCTCCCCAAACAAAAAAAGAGGGGCCTGGCACTAATAAGTACCGTCCCCCCACCTAATCCCATTCGAAGTCAAGCAATCCAAAAACTATTTCACCGGTGCCAGCTTCAGCAGCAGCATCTCGATTGCCAGTTGCTTGTCCACTTTCCCACTTTTCATCTCATAATCCGCTTCTGCAAGGTTCTGCATCATACTCATCAATTCACTTCTTGAGAAATAGCGGCTCTGTTGCGCTGCCAGTTTCACTCGGTATGGATGCACCCGAAGGATTCCCGCCATTTTCTGCTGACTGTAGCCTTGTTCACTCAGGTCCTTCACCTGATATAACATCCTGAATTGGGTGGCGATCAGGGCGTGCAGCTTGATAGGCTCTTCATTGTTCCTGATCAATTCGTAGAAGATAGCCAATGCCTCATCAATTTTACGATGCACCATTTTTTCGATCAACTCGAAAATGGTATGCTCAATCGATTTGGCTGCCAGAAGCTTTACTGTCTCCACAGTGATTGTTTGTTCAGCCGCTCCGATATACATCGCCATTTTGTTGATTTCCTGTGCCAGGACGGAAAGGTTCACCCCCGCAATTTTCAGCAGTTCCTCCGCTGCATCGTTGGCAAGCACAGCACCGTTCTGCTCCGCCCTTTCCTTCATCCAGGCCATCAGTTCCCTTTCGCCGAGAGGTTGTCCTTCGATGATCTCCGCTAAAGATTTCAACTGCTTCACGATTTTCTTCCGCTCGTCCAGCTTTTCGTAAGGCGCATGAATCACAAGAATGGTGTAAGGTGCTGCCTCCTGTATGTATGACAAAAACCGGTCTGTATTGTGCTCCACCTTGCTTTTGCTTTTTTCCCCTGTAAGAAAGAATGGGTTGGTGAGCACCACCACTCTCCGCTCTCCCATAAACGGCAGGGTTTCCGCATCTTCAATCGCGATATCCACCGGCTGCTCTTCCATATCATAATAGGACAAATTGAAGTCATGCTCCTCCGGTTCAAGGGCATGATTGATGATGCTGTCCCGCACTTCTTTTAATAAAAAACCTTCTGTTCCTATTAATAAGTAGATAGGCGCAAAATGTTTGGCTTTAATTTTTTTCAATGCTTCAAATCCCATAGAAAAGCTCCCGTCAGTTTTCGTTCACTATCCTATCGTACATGAGGAAGCGAGGTGCTGACAAGCATAGAAAAGGCAAAAAGAAAAAACGTCTATAAAATTCAAAGGAGATTAGTTTCGACTGTAAAAACTAATCCCCATTTTATATGAACGTCAACGAAGCGAGCCCCAGGTAACTCACTAGTTGACGATTGACCCCTCGGGTGTAATACTATGTTCTCCCGTTATTTCCGAACTATTTGTGACAACTCTTGTCAAAGGTGGAAAAGCATATTTGTTAGGTAGATTTTTTTTAGTGAATAGCTTATACTAATGAATGATAAGGAGGGATACTTATGAACGAATTTGAAAAAAGCGTCCAAAGTAAACGTAACGATGCAGTTGATTCTGGTGTCGGTTTTGTCGTATCCTTCGGCTTTTTCGCAACGATTTTTCTAATGGGAACCCTTATACAGTACCTAGGATCTTAATTACGGTTATATACATACCGTAGTGATTCTTTCTCAAAGCTCGTTGTGGAAAGAATGAGGATAAAACTCAAAGCTTCGTCTTAAAAGAGACTGCTGATAATTGGCAGTCTCTTTTTCATTTCTTCTAGTGTATCCTATGGTAATTGGGTGGAAAACGTTCCTCCGCGATGGGTAAAAATATACACGATGGCTCCTTGTTCATCAGTTCGGTAAATGATAGAACCTGCACCCTCAAAACGCTCCAACACTTCTGCATGAGGGTGCCCAAACCGGTTGTTCCGACCTGCTGAAATCAGGACATTATCAGGCTCCACCCTATCCAGAAAAGGTGCCAGGCTGGACGTACCGCTGCCGTGATGCGCTGCTTTCAGAACATCCGCCTTCAGTTGGGGATAGTTGCGCAAAAGATCCCTTTCCCCGGCTTCCTCAATATCTCCTGTAAACAGCCAGGAAAGCCCGCCGAACTCTGCGTATATAACAATCGAACCGTCATTTTTGTCCTCATATACCTTGGATGGATGCAAAAACTGAAAAGAAGCATCCCCTGCTTCCCATCCAGACGTCCCATTTACCTCCATTACGTTTATCTTTCTGTTTGATGCTTCTGCCATAACCTCCCGTTCCATTTCACCCCCGTCTCTCCCAAAACCGATTGGTACATAAATATCCTTTACTTTCACCTCCTTCAGCAGGGTGGGAGCATTTCCGATATGATCATAGTCCCCGTGCGTCAAAAATAGTTTATCCAGTTCTCTTATTCCTTCGGCTTTCAAAAAAGGGACAAGGATTCTTTTCCCGCCATCAAATTCTGATTTTCGCTTTTCCCACGCCTCCACCTCAAACCGGAAAACACCTCCTGTATCAATCAGGTACGTTCCGCGGTTGTGTGGCAGCCTGATATAGATGGCATCTCCCTGTCCGATATCCAATACCACGACTTTACCTTCCCATTGGAACAAGCCGATATTCCAGTGAAAAACAAAACAAATCAATAAGAAGCTTATTGCCTTCCAGCTTCTTTTTATAGTTGTGGTTTCCACTTTGTAAAAGAGAAAAACAACGGATAAAATGTATCCAGCTATCAAAAAAGGTGGTGGCTTTCCGAATACGAGAGAACCAAAAGGAAAGCTGGCGATCTCTCCTGCAAGACCATTCATAAGAAGCAACGGGTACTTCAATAGAGGAAGAACCATGGGTACAAAATCAGGTAAAAGCAAAAGGCAAAAGAAAATGAAAAAAGAAAGCGGCAATACAAACAAAGAATAGAACGGGATAAAAATGAGGTTCAAAAGTGGACTCCATATGGAGATTTGAAAGAAGTGATAAAGGATGATCGGCAGCGATGCAAGTTGCGCTACGACAGATACGTAAAGCAATTGATAACCTTTATGTCGGATAGAATTCAGTCTTTTGGCCGAAAGCAGCAAACAAAGACTGACGATAAAGGAAAGCTGAAATCCAATATGAAAAAGGTAATAAGGGCTGATCAATAGAATGCTCATGCATGCTACTCCAATGGAATCGATGGATAGAAAGCTTTTTTTCACCATCAGGTACAATAGCACCACACCGGTCATAATGGCAGCCCGCATGACGGATGGAGCCGCTCCGGCAATGATGACGTACATCGGGAGAAACAGAAGAAGCGTACCATTCATGAACCCTCTTGTCGCACCGAGTCTGATCCCAATAAAAAAAACGGCTGCTGTAATCACTCCTACGTGAAGGCCTGAGATTGCCAGAAGATGGACAAGGCCCAACAACTGATAAGCTTCAAGAATTTCTTCATCCATATAGGCTCGTTCTCCAAATATCAAGCTAATCATGAATCCCGATATCGGCTGCTCCACTTTGTCATGGATCAATTGCATCCCTTTTACTCTCCATAGCTTCAAGGTCGTTAGAATACTTGGGGAAGATGGCTTCATACAATGTGAAGGAGCCTCGATTAACGTGAGGGTCCAGTGAATCTGCTGGTGATAGAGAAATTGCTTGTAGTCAAATGCATGAGGATTTGTTGGGGGTAGGGGTTCTTTTAGCATTCCGGTAAAATTGCAGCGGTCTCCAATTTGGAGTGACGAGAAGCTCTGTAACTCTTTTTCCGTCTTCATGTAGTACTCAACCAGGAGGGGTTCCTCTCTCGTATTGATTTGGAAGGATATTTTATTTCCATCGCGGATAATCTGTTGGGTTATTTCTCCAGAAAACTCTGTATTGTATTCCGTAAATTGTGAAGTATTTGTCCGTTCTGTCATGGTGGTATATACGGCAAAACCAATACCTACTGTCAAAGCAGCCCATGCCAAGGCGGTTCTCTTCATGCCGAGCGATATCCAAAGAAGAAAGCATCCGGCTAAAACCAGCAGTCCCCAGTGAAACGAAAAACTGGAGACCGCAATGCCTATACAGCTGGAAATGGCAAGATATGCATAATTGCCAGTCTGTTTCATGGTAGCCTACACCCTGGAGCTAAACAAAAAATCAGCCTTTTCATACCATTCTTTGATTTCTTCCTCTGATGCACCTGACTCTTCCAGTTTACGGATCAATTCAGTAATGAATTTCAGCTTTTCAGGATCATGATTATCTGAATCTTGGAACTCTACATACTGAACCCGAACTCCCGCCTGTTCAAACATTTCCATCGCATAAGGATGATTCTTATAGTCCATGGCATAATAGACCGTTTTAATTCCTGCTTGGATAATGGCTTTACAGCAATGCAGACATGGAAAATGAGTGACATAGATTTCAGCACCTGTTGTTGGCACCCCGAACTTGGAACACTGCAGGAGTGCATTCATTTCGGCATGGATGGTCCTCACACAGTGGTTATCTATCACATAGCATCCTTCATCTATACAATGGGTTCCGCCGGCAATGGACCCGTTATAACCGCCTGCTATGATACGCTTGTCCCGAACAATGGTAGCCCCGACTGTCAATCGTGTACACGTGCTGCGCAATGCCAGCAAATGGCTTTGCGCCATGAAATATTGATCCCAAGATATTCTAGCCATAAATATTCCCTCCAACTTCCTTTTACAATAACTATAGTGTATCGACATATCTAGTGCCTCGTCAATTTAATTTGCTGTCGTAATGTCGTCCCTTATTTTTTCAAGCGATTTCTCTCCAATTCCGGTGACATTCAGCATCTCATCAACTGACTTGAACAATCCGTTTTCCTGACGATATTCGATGATGGCATTAGCTTTTGATGGTCCGATCCCAGAGAGAGTTGTAAGCTCTTCGACTGTTGCGGTATTGATATTCACCTTATTTTGACCCGTATCTTTTCCATCCTCGGGACTAGGAGTCTCCACAAGTGATACTTCCTCCACCTCTTCTCCCTCTTCCGGTACATAAATCACCATTTCATCCACCAGTAAGGCAGCAAGATTCACTTTTCTCGTATCGGCACTTGCCAAAAAGCCTCCAGCTTTGTCTACCGCGTCAATAATGCGCTCTCCATTGGCCAGCTCGTACACTCCGGGAAGCTTTACTGCGCCTTTTATATCAATCAGGACTGCTGCGGGTTGGTGGAGTACTTCTTTTTCAATTTCAGAATCCGTTTCGATACTCTCGTCCACCTCACCTCCCTCCTCTTCCACTACGAGTTTTTGGAAATCTTTTGGTTCTGTTGCCTGAGATGCCGGAAACAGTTTAGGCCAGAGGATGAACATGAGCGCAAAGGCAGCTATTGCACCGAGCATCCATTTCTTTTTATGAAGATATAGTAATTCTTTCACGGGGTTTTCACCTTCTATTCATAATTTTTTCAAAAAAAACATATAGTGTATGAGAAACTTTTTGGATGAAGGAGGGCATGAAAGTGAAAATTGGAATCATCGGGACCGGTAATATGGGAAAGATATTGATCGAAGCATTTATCGAAGCTGGCGCAGTACCTCCTGAAAATATGACGATAACCAATCGAACATTAAAGAAGGCGTATAGCATTCAGAGCCTATACGAAAATATAGTGGTAAAAGAAACAGCAGAGGAAGTAGTGAAAGCTTCTGAAATCTTATTTCTTGCAGTCAAGCCTTTGGATATTCACCCCCTTTTATTGAAAATAGATCATTTACTGACTAAGGATAAATGTGTAATCTCCATCACTTCCCCTGTGTCAGTGAAACAATTGCAATCTCTCGTTTCCTGTCAGGTGGCACGGATTATTCCGAGCATTACAAACCGGGCTCTATCAGGAGTTACACTCATGACATTCGGTGATGATTTAAACGAGGAGTATCAGGACTATCTGACAGAAATCTGTGCAAAGATTTCCAAACCGATTATCATAGGCGAAAATGTGACGAGAGTGGCTTCCGATATTGTCAGCTGCGGACCGGCATTTTTCAGCTATCTTCTGCAGAAGTTCATTGATGGGGCAGTGAGTGAAACCGAGATTACCAAGGAACAGGCTACTGCACTGGCAAGTGAAATGATAGTCGGTATGGGCAAACTATTGGAGAAGAACCTTTATACGCTGCCAACCCTGCAGGCAAAAGTATGTGTAAAGGGTGGTGTAACAGGAGAAGGAATCAAGGTACTGGAAAATGAGCTTGGTGATGTATTCCACCATTTGATACAGAAAACCCACGAGAAGTTCGATGAAGATCTGTGCGAGGTTAAAAAGCAGTTTCACTAACGTATTCGACCTGTTCGACAGAATTCCTTTTTCTTTTGCAAGATTCTTCTAAAAAATCCGATGATGAAAAACCCATCCTTGAGCTGACGCCTAAGGATGGGTTTTTCGTTAGTAATGATCAAGTCTACATATTTTTGCTTTGCTGAAGAAGTTTGGATTCTCCTGTACGTTCCCATTCTTCCACTGTTTCATATGCCATTTCAGGAGAATATCCCTTCCCGACGAGAACTCCCATCAGGATAAATTCCTGAAGGATATGTGTAGCATTTATTCCTCTTTTCACATCCTCTAACCCTTCATTCACTAAAAACTCCGTGTACTTTACCCATTCATCTGGAGTTTTTCCTGAAATAACCGTCTTCCCATCGCCTTCTTCAGCTTCCATTGCATCTGCTTTGGTTACATGAACAGTACCAAATGGATGATTAGGAGGTGCATAAATAGAGTAAAGTTTTAGTGGAGTATTGCCTGTATTGGTCAGGTTATGCCATGTGCCAGCAGGAATTATAATTGCAGAATCGTCATAGACATTTCTTTTAAAGTTTAAATCATCTTTACTCTTGCCCATTTGAACAATACCCTGTCCTTGCTCAACACGTAAGAATTGATCAACGTCCGGATGCAATTCCAAACCGATATCTTCTCCCGGATTGAGGCTCATCAATGTAAGTTGCAGATGGGTTCCTGTCCATAGAGCTGTACGATAAGTATTGTTTTGCAGGGTGGCTTCATTGATATTCACGACATATGGAATTGGTCCATTATCTTTCAGCTGGATTCTTCTATCTTCTTGGCTGAATCCAAAGGAGCCATATGGATTTGGCGGGGTATATCTGTAAACAGATTGTTGGCCATAGTTATACATTGGCCATTGAACATAATAAGGATTCTGATATTGGTATCGAAAAAAATTGGGATCATAGTTCATTTTTTTCATTCCCTTCCCAGTTTATAGATTTATCTTATGCACTGTTTAGGGGAAGGTACTTAGTCTAAAACAAAAGCCTATCAAATTTGAAAAAATTGATAGGCACATTTGCTTGTATTTCTATATTTTTCTTGCGGCAAAAAACACTCTTTCCGCCTGATCTGAGAGGTGTTCCATGGAGAAATCGCCTGTAACAGATAACAGTTCAAAGCCCGCTTCCCCCAACCATTTCTTATAGAGCTCCACACTATGGGTACGCTGGTAATGCACCTCGTCAAAGCGGGAATAAAGGCCGCTTTCCTCTTCCAGGACGAAGAAGCTCAGCTCATGCTCCACACTGTTCGCTTCTTCTCCTGCATAGCAGTTCCATATGTAGGCCACTTCTTCTTCCGCATTTGTAAACGTGCTATTCATAAAAACTTGGGACATTTTATAAATGGAATGAACATCAAATAAAAAGAGTCCGCCTTCTTCAAGCTGGCTTGAGACCGCCTTGAATGTATCCTGAACCTCTACTTCTGTTTGCAGATAATTAAGGGAGTCACAAAAGATTGTCACGCAGTCCGAACCAGTAAAGCCATCAAGCTCAGTCATATTCTGTTCAAAATAAGGTATAGCTACACCTGCTTGCACAGACTTTTCATGCGCCACCGCAAGCATGCTTTCGGACAGGTCCACCCCGGAGACCTTCCATCCCTCTTTTGCAAAACGGATGGTCATTTCCCCGGTCCCGCACCCGACATCCACGATGGAAAAGTCTGTTTTATCTTTCGCATAACGATCCTTTACGCTTTTGACGTATTCCACCCATTGATCATACGGGACGTCCTCCATCAAATGATCGTAAATGAAAGCAAATTGACCGTAAGCCATTTACGTCAGCTCTTTAAGTACGTCTTCGCGTGGTGCATCTCCCCAAAGGCGCTCCAAGTTGTAATAGCCACGCTCATCCTTATGGAATACATGGGCAACCACATCCCCAAGGTCAACAAGAATCCAGCGTGCCTCATCGAAGCCTTCCATTCTGCGGACATGCTGCCCTTGTTCTTCTGCCGCTTCCTTAATCGCTCTGGCAATCGCTTGTACCTGCTTGTCGGAGTTACCATGACAAATCAAGAAATAATCCGATACAAGGGAGATCCCCTTCATATTCAATGCAACCAATTCTTCTGCTCTTTTATCATCTGCCGCTTGTGCAGCAAGTTGTAATAATTCTTTTGACATTAACTTAACTTCCTTCCTTTTACTTTCATAGTCATATCATTATAAGCGTGAAATGTATCCGGATAAACAGGCTGATTCCGCTTCAACAAATAGGAAATCGTATTTTTCATCGCTTGTATCATTGCTATATCAAGGCTTGCTTTGGCAGTTTCCCGTACCTCTTCCACTCCCGGAAAGTCACGCCCAGGCTCAATATAATCCGCTACATAAAGGATCTTATCAAGTGTAGTCATATTTATTTTTCCGGATGTATGGCATTTTATCGCCTCTAAAACATCTTTATCTTTAATACCCACTTCTTTTTCCACCAAATAGGCACCAACTGGAGCGTGCCAAAGTTCATCATGATGTGCAAGGAGATCCTTTGGCATATTTTGCTCAAGTATGATATTCCGCATTTCTTCCTTATCACGAAACTTGGCATAATCATGGAAAATCGCCGCAAGCTCCGCCTTGTTCTCGTCCACACCATATTTTTTTGCGAGCTCGATGCTTGTATCCATTACGCCGATGGTATGGATATAGCGACGTTCTGTTAGTTGCTCCCGTACAATTCTCAGCGCTTTGTCCCTATTCATATAGCTTTTTCTCCTCTATAATTCGTCGGACCTGCTCAGGCACCAAATAGTGCGAGGACCTGCCCTCTTTGACACGCTGTCTGATGAGCGTAGAGGAAACCTCAAACTGCGGTGTTTCGACCTCTATGACAGGATAGGCGGTTTCAATGGAATAGCCCGGCCTTTTCACACCTACGAATTTCACCAGCTTAACCAGTTCCTTTATTTTATGCCATTTTGGCAGGTATTCCACCATATCGGCTCCAATGATGAAATGAAAATCAATTGTCGGATGTTTTTCTTTCAGCAATAGAATGGTGTCATAAGTATAGGACGGTCCCTCTCTCTCCAGTTCAATCGTTTGCAGCAGAAAAGAGGGCCTATCGTCAATTGCAGCCTTTATCATTTCGAGACGATGCTCGGTGCTTGTGATGGAATCCGACTGTTTATGCGGGGGGATATGGTTAGGCATGAACCACACTTCATCCAAGCTTAAACAATGCTGTACATCATTTGCTATTAAAAGATGACCAAGATGGGGAGGATCAAAGGTGCCTCCCATAATGCCTACTTTTTTCACCATATTCCCTCCCATATATTATCTGGATCTTGGCAACTCAATCTGTTTGTTTTCTCTGGACTCCTTGTAGAGGACAACAGTGTTACCGATTACCTGGACTAGCTCTGCCTGCGTTCCTTCTACAAGCTCACTCGCTACTGTGTTTCTGTCGTCATCACAGTTTTGGAGAATGCTTACCTTTAAAAGCTCTCTTACTTCAAGTGCTTCTGAGATTTGTTTGGTCATATTTTCATTTACTCCACCTTTTCCTACTTGGAAAATTGGATCAAGATGATGTGCTGCAGCACGTAAAAATCTTTTTTGTTTACCTGTTAACATGATGTTCCTCCTAGTCGTTCTGTTACTAATGTTTCCATCCTATCCACATCTGGTATATTTCCTGTCCAGTGCTGAAAGGCTAGAGCAGCTTGATACGCAAACATTTGCACACCGTTTTGGACAACCGCTCCTTTTAATCGTGCTTCCTTTAATAGTTTCGTTTCTAAAGGATTATAGATAATATCACTTACCACTGCATTCTCTTTCAGTGTCGTAAGTGCAATCGGCGTTTCCTCCACATGAGGATGCATTCCAACAGATGTGGTCTGGACAATGACATCATACATCGGAAGACTCCAAACAGCTTCTTCCATCGTTACAGCACGGCATCTGTCATGAAAGGAAAACTCCTCGATCAGAGTGATGGCTTTGCCTGGAGTGCGGTTCAATATATCCGCCGTGACCCCGGGTTCCTGAACAAGAGAATAGATGATAGCCCTTGCGGCGCCACCTGCACCGATGATCAGCATCCGCTTATCATTGGTTGTTGTCACTCTCTTTAACGCTTCCACGAACCCTGGGCCATCCGTGTTATACCCTTTCAATATCCCGTTCTTATGGACTACTGTATTGACAGCCCCTATCCTCAGGGCATGTTCGTCCACTTCGTCAAGCATTGGAATAATGGCTTCCTTATGTGGAATCGTCACATTGAAGCCGGATACGCCGAGGGCTTTCATCCCTCTTACTGCGTTTTCGAGTTCCTTTTGTTCCACATGGAATGCATGATAATAGGCATCCATTCCAAGATGAAGAAATGCATCATTATGAATAAGTGGAGACATGGTTTGCTGTATCGGACAGCCTATCACCCCGTAAAGCTTCTTCATCAGAGCCCCCCCATTCCACTTCAAGTTATATTAATGACTTCCTTACCATCACACCAACGCCTTTTGGGACATGCGCAACAACCTTGACCCCCGCTTCTTTGATCGTGATCCAGCCAAGTCCGGAGAATACGATATCCGTCTTCTCTTCTTTAATGGTGAATTCATGGGCGACGAGCTCCGGGAAGCTTTCAGCATAATCATCTCCAGGAGGCTGCAATAGCTCGCCAAGATGCTCTTTATACATATTGTCTGCATTTGCAAGCTTCGTCCGATGAATGTAGAGAGCATTAGAAAAATAGCAGGTGAAGGAATTCCGTCCACCTTTCACATAATCGAATCGGGCCAAACCGCCAAAGAATAAGGTCTGCTCTTCGTTTAATTGAAAGACCATCGGCTTGATTTCTTTTTTCGGAGAAATGACCTTGAGATCTTTTTTGTCTACATAATGAGCCATTTGATGACGGTTGATGATGCCTGGCGTGTCATAAAGGGAAGCACCATTATCGAGCGGAATATCAATCAGGTCCAAAGTCGTCCCGGGAACTGGGAGGTCGTAATGACATCCTTTTCTCCGGAGAACTCACGGATGATACGGTTGATGAACGTGGACTTTCCGACGTTCGTACATCCAACTACATAAACATCCTTACCGTTACGGTACTCATCCATCGCTGCTGCAAGTTCTTTGACTCCAGTCCCTTTATCAGCACTGATCAAAAATACATCTTCAGGCTTTAAACCCAGTTCTTTTGCAGCCAGCTTCATCCAATTGATCACTTTGTTTGGCTTGACCGATTTTGGAAGAAGATCCACTTTATTTCCGACAAGCAGAATCTTATTGTTTCCTACAAACCGGTGCAATCCAGGCAGCCAGCTTCCATCAAAATCAAAAATGTCCACGATTTTCACTACTAGACCTTCCGATTGTCCGATGGAATGAAGAATCTTAATAAAGTCATCATCCGTCAAGGATACATCCTGGATTTCATTATAGTTCTTCAATCTGAAGCAACGTTGACAAATGATCGTCTCTTTGTTCAAAGAAGATGCTGGTGCATAGCCCAATCCCGCTTTATCCTCGGTTTGGATGTCCACTCCACAACCTACACATACTACTTGTTCTTCCATATTCCTTAATCCTCCCAAGAAATCATGCCTCTTCGCTTCATCCATGATAATATTCTACGCTCGACCTGTCGGTTGAATTTGGTGACAAACCCATCCGATTTGGCTACCGGCACCACCAAAATGGTATGCAGACCAAGACGGTTGCCCCCGAGTACATCTGTCAGAAGCTGGTCGCCAACAACAACCACTTCTTCAGCTCTGATATTCATCTCCCGCAAGGCACGTTTGAAGGCCCTCCTGAATGGTTTTCTCGCTTCATAGATGTACGGGATCCCTAATGGATCTGAAAACAACTTCACACGCTTGAGCTTATTGTTGGAAACGATGGTGACAAGGATTCCTGCAGCCTGCATTTCCTTGAACCATTCAATCAAAGCCGGCGTCGCTTCCGGTCTGTCCCATTCCACCAATGTATTATCAAGGTCTGTAATAATACCTTTGATGCCTTTTTCCTTTAATGTTGCTGGCTTAATTTCGAACACACTTTTTACATGTTCTGCCGGCAAAAAATATTTTAGCACGATGCTCACCCTCTATATATTTCTAAATTCGTATACAATTTTCATGAAGCAGCTTTTCCGAAACAAAATTATACTTTACCATCTTACCCAAATTCCTTCAATGTTCCAAGTAAATTGTCGATAATAGTAGTGTTTACTAATGTTTCAAGAGATAAAAATAAACGGAAAATAAAAATTTTTCGACAAATTACAGTTGCATTCAACACTTGTGGATAACCTTATCTACATTATACAACCCAGTAGATTACGTTTAATGGTAATTATAAACAGATTACCCACAAGTTATCCACCTTTTCCTGTGGATAACAGAACGGTTGTTCTAAAAAATATTCCGTGGTAGAGTAATGATACAAACTAGCTAAACTAATCAATATATGACCTTACCGGATGATATAGAACAGAATTTCACACATTTGGAGTCGACTATACATATAGACCACACTAGGAGGTGTAGGGCAGAGGCCAACCTGATGAGAAAACTTTCTGATGAACTTTTACTTGAATCCTATTACAAAGCTACGGAATTAAAACTGAGCACCGATTTTATCCAACTGATCGAGCTTGAAATTCAACGCCGCTCCTTAAATTATAAAATAAAAGCAACATCCTAAAAGAGCCTGATTACGGCTCTTTTTTCATGTCAAAATACTACAAATAAAAGAAAAGCTAGAGTTTGTGGACACTAGCTTTTGTCTTTATTCTTCCCTTTTCCACCGTGTCGCAAGATATATCCGCTACTAGCTGAGCCACGTCCCTATTCTTTGCCCCACTTTCACTTCCTGTTTCTCCTTAATGGAAGGATCTATCATAAACGAATCTTTCTCAAATAGGAGGATAACAGTAGATCCAAAGGAGAAATAGGCCATTTCTTCGCCCTTTGTGAGTGTACTTGATTCATGTGTAAGCTCAATACTGTTCACAAACATGGCGCCAACCTTTACAACAGAAACATGCTTATTATTATGCTTCATTTCGGTAAGGCGTCGATAATTCTTGGCAAGCGGCTCTTTCCCGTATTTCAGCCCAAGCTGGTTAACAGGATAGGATTTCCCGCCTAAAGTCCATTGCTTGGTAACCTCGCCAGTGATCGGGCTATGAATCTTATGATAATGACTCGGACTCAAATACAGCACCATGTATGTTCCGCCCATATACTTCGGCGCGAGTATCTCATCAGAAAGCATTTCTTCTATTGAATAATCAATACCCTTTGCTGTCATTTGTAAATCATTTGTAATGGCCCCCATCTTCTCCACTACCGCATCGACGGGACTCACCACGGAATCGTTAGCTGCATCAATCGGACGCACACTCGGTTTCAGGCTGCGGATAAAAAATTGCTGCAGCGTTGGAAACGTAGAGATATCATCCTTCATCTCATCCAAATTGATTTTATAGACATTCGCAAAAGACGGGATAAACCGTTTACTCATTTTAGAAGAAGCGAAGCGTTTCACAGCCATGGAAGAGTACTTATGATTCGTCAGCTCTATCGATAGCCTGTACAAGTTTTTTAACAATATATTTCCCTCCAACAGAATCTTTTTAATGAAGCATTTATAAAAAACATCAAATGTTTGTAGTCATTACTTAGTTTGAAACAAATCCTGGTAAATCACCAGACTCCATGAGTGATATTATAACATTTGGCGCAGGTCCTGCACTATTTATTTATGAAGTTGTGTCAACACCGCTGTTGATTTCCGCACAAGTCTCCGCTTTCCGCGGGCGGATAGGGAGCCTCCTCGGCTTCGCCTGCGGGGTCTCCCTGACTCCGCTTCTCCCGCAGGAGTCTACGACTTGTGCTCCAATCAACAGCTGGAGACGGTATATCAACAGTGACTTTAACAAGCCATAAATGAAATAGTGGTGGATTGTACGTGGTATCGGAAATTACCGTTGGAAATCCACTCCAAATTTATGGAGGTATTCTCTCATTTATCTAGAAAATAAAATAATGAGATAATATTTATTGGAAAGGCGGAATGGATAATGAAGATGATTGAAAGCCCGATTAGGAACAGGATACATACCATTTTTGTGCATGTGGCGGATCTCAGACGCTCTGTTAATTGGTACTCCCACCTTTTGGGTCAGGAATATGATGAAAGCATGATAGTCGAGCCTGTCTACAACATTCCCATCAATGACTATACCGGCCTTACTCTTGACTCCGGTCCGTCTGGTATAGAAAAGGTTATAATACCTTCTCCACACCCTCTTTTCAACTTCCATACAGAGGACATCCAAAGGGCATATGACTTTGTCAGGGAGATTGGCTATGAAATTTGTTCCCCCATTATTGATTTTGACGAGTTCTCTTTCTTTCATGTCAAAGATCCTGATGGAAATATTGTGATGGTCTGCACTGGATAAATAAATACAGGTATAGCGTATAATTTCCCCGCGTCCAATCGTTATATCATTTGAATAGGACAGGAGGAGGAAAAGTAATGACACAGAATTCTACGGTGGATCAGCAGCTGATCCATGATATACGAAAAGTAAGAGAGGATTTTGACAAGACGGTTTCAGCGTATACCTCTGACTTGTGGAACTATTGCCGTTATTTGACGGGGTCTCCTTGGGATGGGGAAGACCTTTTTCAAGATACGATGCTAAAGGCCATCGGGCTGCTTTCCCAACGTTGGAGTGAGATCACTGACAGGAAAAACTATCTTTTTCGCATCGCCACAAACACGTGGTTTGATCAGTGCAGAAGGGAAAAACGGATGGTAGGGTTGTTAGATGAAAAGACTAGACCGGGAGACGGGATTGAATTGATTGATCATCTAATATTGGAGGAAGCACTCCATTTGATAGAATCCCATTTACCCCCTAAGCAAGTGGCGGCCTTTCTTTTATTTGACGTTTTTCAATTTTCCGCAGAGGAAGTTTCCGGAATGGTCAAGAGCACCACAGGTGGCGTCTTCGCTTCGGTACAGCGCGCAAGGAAGAAGCTCGCAACCATTGATATGGGAAAAAAATTGGCACCCTCTACAAAACGTGCAAACGAAAAAATCATTCAAGCATACTTGGCGGCATTTAACAATGGAGACTTCGAAGAAATGCTCTCCTTGTTCAGTGAGCAGGCAGAGAATGAAGCATATCTTGGATTCCAGGAGTATTCAAAGGACGAAATGCGAAAAGGCTCGCTTCGATTCGGATTACAAGGTTATTCTGCTCGGGAAGTCATTCTTTGGGAAAGACCTGTCATTATTGTTCTAACCACTGGCACTCCTCAAACAGAACTGCATGACATTCAGTTGCAAGAAGTGGAGAATCATACCATCGTCAGTCACCGAAGCTATTTTTTCCGGAAAGAATTTATCCTCGCGGCTGCAAAGGAACTTGGTTTGAAGCCACAGCTGCAAAAACCTCCAGTTGATTGGAGTTGAAAAAAAGCAGCCCCGCATCATTTTGCGGGGCTGCCTTTATCTTATTTATTCGTCAATTCAAGAAACTCCTCTACATCCTCCAGGGATTTTTTCACTGCTTTTTCCCAGAAATCGCGTTGAGTCAAGTCCACGCCAAGATGTTTCATGGCAAGGTCCTCCACGGTCATGGATGCAGTATCCTTCAACAAGGAGATGTATTTATCTTCATAGTTTGTTCCCTCTTCCAGCGCTTGGCTGTAGATTCCCAATGAGAAAAGGTAGCCGAACGTGTACGGGAAGTTATAGAACGGAACCTGTGTGATAAAGAAATGCATTTTGGAAGCCCAGAACGTAGAATCATATTCATCCAACGCACCACAATATGCTTCTTTTTGCGCTTCTACCATTAGTTCATTCAGCTTCTCCACACTCACAAGCCCGTTCTTGCGCTCCTCATAGAATCTTGTTTCGAAAAGGAATCGTGCATGAATGTTCATATAGAACGCAACGCTGCGCTGTATTTTGTCTTCCAGTAATGAAATCTTTTCTTTTTCATCCTTCGCATACTTGACAGCCGCATCCGCTACGATCATTTCAGCGAAAGTCGAAGCAGTCTCCGCAACATTGCTTGCATAGAAACGGTTCAATGTCGGTACTCCGTGCATGGCATGCTGATGGAAAGCATGGCCAAGTTCATGAGCAAGTGTACTGACATTGGAAAGCGTACCAGAATAGGTCATGAAAATACGGGACTGTCCAGATACCGGGAAGCTAGTGCAGAAACCACCTGGACGCTTTCCTGGGCGGTCTTCCGCTTCGATCCAGCGATCTTCAAACGCTTTTTTCGTAAACTCCGTCAGTTCAGGGCCAAACTTTGAAAATTGCTCGATGATAAAATCTGCGCCATCCTGATAGGACAACTTGGTTTCTTCTGCCGTCAGGGGAGCGGAAACATCATACATGCTCAACTTCTCCAGACCAAGCAGTTTAGCCTTGCGGTTCAGATATTTAGTAAGTGTCCCTTTATGGTCGGTAATTACCTGCCACATCGTATCCAACGTTTCCTTCTTCATACGGTTGTTATCAAGCGGCTCCTTCAGTACGGAATCCCATCCTCTTTGCTCATATACCTGAAGACGGAAGCCAGCAAGATGATTCAATGCTGCTGCAATCGTATCCGCTTGGTTTTCCCATGCCTCTTTCCACGCTTTTGCCACCACTTTACGGACCTCACGGCTACCATCGGAAAATCTGTTGTGCGCCTGACCGACCGAAAGCTCTTTGACCTCTCCATTCTCTTTCACTTTCACCTTGATGGTTCCGACAAGGGAGTTGTACAATTTGCCCCATGCATGGTATCCATCTACAGCAAGTGAGGTAACCAGCTTTTCCTGATCTGCGGACATTTTATCATTCGCTCTTCGTCTGCGTTCATTCAGCACATATTCCAATACCTTGAATTCTTCCTTTTGCAAAAGTGAATTCCAGGTCTCTTCGTCAATAGTGACCAACTTATCATCCAAAGCACCAAGAAGAACCTGCAGTTTCGCATGGATTTGCGCAACCTGCCCCTGCAGTTGGGCTGCTCCTTTATCCGTCACATCCGCAGCAAGGAGACAGTTGACGAATGCAGAAGACTGGACAACCTTTTTCACGACAGTTTCATAGTCTCCAAGTACTTTTTCTAGTTCATCCACATCAAATGCGGCGATATGTTGTTCGAACGCTTTTAGGTCCTCTTTGATTTCTGATAGATATGTATGATAGCTTTCTGAACCACTTCCGCCTTTGAAGAATACATCAAGGTCCCATGTTTCTTGAAATGTTTTTGTTGTCATAGTAGTTGAATCCCCCTTTTTGTTTCATAAAATTAATTATAACGTAAAAATTATAATATTTCCATAATTCCAAACCATTAGACTTACAAAATATTCGATTGTCGAAATTTTGTGTGATAGGAGACACGAAAAAGCTTATGCCTAAAAAGCATAAGCTTATCTGACAAGATAGTTTCTATAATAGTGTCCTCCACCCAGCAAAAGGAGGATAAACAGCACCACTACTATGCCATACAGCCAGCCTCCATAAAATCCGTATGGTCTATATGGCGGATAAGGACATGGAGGTGGACACGGTGGAGGGCAACATGGTCCATAAGGGTACATACCATAACACCTCCTTCAAGGAATAGGTATCTATACCACTAACATATGCAAATCCCAAAAAAGAGACAGGGCAAAAGCGGAGAAAAATCCAACATTCTAAACTTTTGTCACAAAATCATTTCAGGAATATTAAATTTTGATGAGGGGCCAGACCCTTGCAGGAATAACAGAAAACCCTGGACACTATGATGTCCAAGGTTTTCTGTTATTGTTTTTTCTTTTCTTTTTCGGCCCGGTAGAATTCGTGGAACATTTTCATGAGGGCGCGCTTTTCGATGCGGGATACGTAGCTTCTTGATATGCCGAGCTCTTTGGCGATTTCCCGCTGGGTTTTTTCATCCTTGAGATCCAGTCCAAACCGACCGACGATCACTTCGCGCTCCCGGTCGTCCAACACATCGATGTATTCCTTTATCTTTTCAAGCTCCATATTCAACTGGATCGTATCAATCACATCCTCGGATTCAGATTTCAGCACGTCGATGAGACTGATCTCATTTCCCTCTTTATCCTGACCGATCGGATCGTGCAAGGACACATCCTTTTTCGTCTTTTTCAACGCCCGGAGATGCATCAGGATTTCATTCTCTATGCACCTGGCCGCATACGTCGCCAATTTTGTGCCTTTTCCCTGGTGGAAGCTTTCAATAGCTTTAATCAGTCCAATGGTTCCTATGGAGATAAGGTCTTCGGAATCTTCGCCAGTATTTTCGAATTTTTTCACTATATGTGCCACGAGACGCAAATTATGTTCAATCAACATGTTTCTTGCATGTTCATTGCCCTCTGCCATGAGCTTTAAGTATTTTGCTTCGTCCGCTGATGATAATGGTTGTGGAAATGCATTGTTTTTGACATAGGAAACTAGAAAGATAAGTTCTTTGATTAAGTACCCTACCGATGCTAATATACTTGACACACTTTCACCTCCATAAGGATCGTTAGGCAAGAGCCTAGTAGTAATTCTTATGTCAGAAGTGGTCTAACTGTGCAAGTACACCTGAAAATAATTAAATGAAACTCTCTTGTCCAGACAAATCCTTTTGTTGAATAAAGAGAAATTAATTTTATTCTACCAATTCCTTCGAATAATGGTACAATTTGAATAAGAACGGATGTTCATTAAATGAAGGCTAATCTCCTTTATAAAAATAAAAAAAATCTTCCTATTATAATAGGAAGACGTTAGTACTGAATATAAGGTAGCTTTTTAAGCTTGGAAGGAATCGTTCCTCTGCCGACTTTTATGACGCTGTACTCTTGAAACAGGGTTTCAAACCACTTAGAAACTTCAGCATATGTTTTATTTTTGTAATCCACAAGCTGGGCAACCCGGTACCGATTACGTTCCTTTTGCTCACGATCCACAACGATAAACCAGAAGCATGTCAGCTCAAAAGTGCTAGTACTTGTCATTGACATAGTAAGAACTCTCCTTTAGCTAGAAATTAATGTCTTGTTGGTAGTTCAGTTGGCGTATAGTTATCATTTGCACTTACAGAAGAACCGAATACGTTAGCACCGAAAAGGGTGATGGAAACTACTAGGACCGTAACAAAAAATTTTTTCATTTAAATTCTACCTCCAAAAGTTTTTTGTTTGAAATTTTTCTAACATTTAATAAACTATCTATAATAGGAATAATACACTATATTTAATAGTTGCATATTTTTGATTATAGGCGATTAGAGCCATATAGCATACAGTTTTCTAAGAAATGCTTCATTTCTCGTGAAAATTATAATTATAGGAATATTTTAAAGGGGGGACAAACATGGATTTCTCTTTAATCGGGAAGGAAATAAAGGTTTTGAGGTCTGCATTGAACTTGTCACAGGCAGAACTCAGTGAAGGTATATGTACCCAGTCGCAAATCAGCAAGATAGAGAAAGGCGAGGTTTTCCCTCTAGCAAATACACTATACTACATCGCAGAAAGACTTGGAGTAGATATCAACTACTTTTACGACCTGGCAGCCAATCCAAGGCTTTCCTATGTGAAAGAGGTTTTCACAGAAGTCCGCGAACTGCTGAACAAGTGCAAATATGAAGAAGTTTATAAAATTGTCGAAGCTGAAAAAAAGAATAATCTTTTTATCAATAATAGAAAATACGCCCAATTCCTGATCTGGAATGAAGGAATCTGCGTCTATCATCTTCACCAGAATAAAAATGGCGCGCTCCGTCTCCTGCATGAAGCTTTGGATATGACGAAAATGACCTCCAAGCTCTTAGGCGAAAGAGAAATTGAAATTATTAATAGTGTGGCCATTATATATTTTGAAGTCGGAGAATACAATAATTCTTTGGAAACATTTAATAATGGACTTAACCATTATAAAAAGATTCCTTATATACATGATTGTACCATAAAAACGAAACTTCTTTATAATAAGGCAAAAGCACTAACCCGCCTCAATAGAATAGTTGAATCGAATGATACTTGCATGGAAGCCATCAAATGGTGCGTGAAGCACGATAGCATGTATCTGCTGGGAGATATTTATTACCATATCGGCTATAACTTTAGTCTGATTGACGAAAATAAACATGCAATCGATAATCTGGAGCGATCAATCGAAATTTTCAATCTGCAAGATAACAAAATTTTTGTTGCCCATATAAAAAACAAAATCAAGGAACTAAGAACAAAAGACATCATAAAAAACTAGGCAGAGTACCTAACTCTCTGCCTAGTTTTTATATTCAATCATTCTTTTCCCAATAAACCCTTGCTAATCAAAAACTCTTTTGCCACCTCATAACTTGTCTTCCCTTCAACGCTGACCTGATAATTCATATCACGCATCTCTTCATCATTGATCTGGTTGGCAAGCTTGTTTATAATCTCTTCCAGTTCAGGGTGTTCATCCAAGGTTTCCTTTCTCAAAAGTGCTGCCCCCTGGTATGGCGGAAACAAGTTTTTATCATCCTCGAGAACACGTAGATTGTATTGTTTTATTTCGGCATCCGTCGAATAGGCATCCACCAGATTGACATCCCCTGTTTCAATGGCTCGATAGCGGAGTTTAGGCTCCATTGTTGTCAGGTTTGGCAGCGTGAGTCCATAAACATCCTGTATCCCCACATAGCCATCCTCCCGATCGGTGAATTCAAGGGTGAAACCAGCTTTTATCTCATTTTTTGCTCCATTCAGGTCAGAGATGGACGTTATTTCATTTTCTGCTGCAAAATCCTCCGGAATGGCAAGTGCATACGTATTATTAAAGCCCATCGGCTCGAAATAGACAAGATCATCCTGCTCAAGCAGCCCTTCCTTCGCCTGCTCAAACACCTCCCTTTGATCAAGACTGATCGGTTCCTCTTCAAGGAGTGTTACAATTGCAGTACCGGAATATTCCGGATAGATATCGATTTCTCCACTTTTCAATGCTCGATAGACAAAAGTGGTTTTCCCCAGAGAAGGACGAAGCTCCACTGTTAAATCCGTCTCCTCTTCAATCAGAAGCTTGTACATATTGATGATAATATCCGGTTCTGCACCAATTTTTCCGCTTAACACAAGATCTGCCTCTGTTGCACGCATCACGGCAAATGGGGAAAGAAAAAGGAGAATGACGATTAAGCCGATAATCAGTGCCTTTTTTCCGGCTCCTTTACGTGCTGCGGTCTCGATCGCCCTCAATACAAGATCAAATAGAATGGCAAGCAGTGCAGCAGGTATCGCCCCCAAAAGAATCAGGGCATTATCGTTACGGTCGATACCCAGAAGGATCAGACTACCCAGTCCACCTGCCCCGATCAGCGCCACAATTGTTGCCGTACCTATAATAAGTACCATGGCTGTTCTGATTCCGGCCATAATCACCGGAAGCGCCAGTGGCAATTCCACTTTAAAAAGCCTCTTCAACGAAGTCATCCCCATGGCTCTCGCCGCTTCATTCAGAGATGGATCGACTTCTTTGATTCCCGTATAGGTATTCCGTAAAATTGGCAGCAGTGCATATAAAAATAATGCAATAACAGCGGGAACAAACCCGATTCCTACTAGCGGGATCAAAAGCCCCAGCAAGGCAAGTGACGGAATGGTCTGAAGTACTGCTGTGACACCTATAATAGACTCTGCTATCCTTTCTTTTCTCGTGAGATAGATACCAAGAGGGACGGAGATGACAACCGCAATGGCTAATGCGATGACGGATATCTGAATATGCTCGAGCAAAGCCGTCCAAAGCTGATCTCCCCTTGCTTCATACAAATCTTGAAGGAACGTCATGCTACAGTCCCTCCTTCCAGATTACGTTTATAGATGAACTGGAGTACATTCTGCCTTGTCAGTACACCGATCGTCCCGCTTGCCCCTGTCACTGTGACCGCTTCATGGACCTGCAGCAATTCAAGTGCGTCCGAAAGGGTGGATTGCCCATCGATGGCAACGGCGGATTCGATACCTTCCACCCATGTTAATTCATGGACTACATCCACCAACTTAAGATGAAACACACTTTGCTTTCTTCCGATGAATGATTTTACAAAATCGTTCTTCGGCTGCTTTAAAAATTCCTCCGGTGTCCCCACCTGCACCATCTCTCCGTCCTTCATTAGACAGATCCGGTCACCCAGGGTCAGGGCCTCATTCATATCGTGCGTGACAAATACAATCGTTTTCTGTATTTTTTCCTTCAGCTTGAGGAAATCCTGCTGCAGCTGCTCTCTGCTTAGCGGATCGAGCGCACTGAAAGGTTCATCCATCAAAATGATCGGCGGGTCTGCCGCAAGCGCTCTTGCAACCCCTACACGCTGCTGTTGGCCCCCTGAAAGCTCAGAAGGCTTTCTTTTTTTATAAATGGAAGGATCCAGCCCGACAAGCTCCAGCAGTTCATCCACACGCTTTTTGATGTCTTCCTTCTTCCAGGCTTTCAACTCGGGTACGATGGCAATATTCTCTTCAATCGTCATATGTGGGAATAGTGCAATCTGTTGCAGCACATAGCCGATATTCCAGCGCAGTTCATGAATATTATGTTCGTTGATGCTTTTTCCGTCTATAAGTATGTCACCATCTGTTACGGTATGAAGGCGGTTGATCATCTTCAGCGTCGTGGTTTTTCCGCATCCGCTTGGACCAATCAACACAAAAAATTCCCCTTTATGTATATCCAATGAAAAATCTTTGACAGCTGTAGTCCCATCCTCATAGGTTTTCGTTACTTCCCTGAAGGTTATCAATCTTCGCACTCCCTGTTCCTATTGGTCTTTTCCTTATCATACTTCTAGTCTCTCACAAAAGTACAAACTATACATACCCTCCTTTCAATTGTTTAAACTCAATTTTGCAGTTCATAAGAAGGAATTGCAAAAAAAAGAGACTGACGCACCCTTTTTTTTGGGTCGCACCAGTCTCTTTATATTTTTTCCTTCCGTTTCATCCTCGTGACAAAGCGGAAGGGTAATAACGTCAATTTTAGAAACATACTCAGACTCCTCTCCAATATTAACTAGGTGAAGTCTTCCTCCACGCTTTTCCATGCTATACCTGATTGCATTTGTTTCATCTTCAACCTCTCCTTTCCAAATTTTTATAAGATAGTATTAGTAAAATCGCACGTCGTTGTACATACGGTCCTTCAGGTTGTTATAAGTTTCAACAACTCTCTCTTCATGTAATCGCTCTTCGATGGACTGTTCTCTTCTCTTCACAGTAATTGTTACAAATAGTAAATGTAGGGTCATGGTGTATCACCTCCTTTATATTTTTCAGCACACAAAAAACCGCAGGGGGATCCCTGCGGTCATTTTAGACATATGAAGGCATAAAAAGCCGCAGGGAATCTATTCTCCTGCGGCTGGATCAGTTAACGGAATGTTAAAATTTAAGCGTGCGCCTGCTTTGCTCCAGATAGGTCGAATAGACATAACATATTCAATTGTGATTTGTTGATCCACTTTTTCATCATCATTTTGTTCGACCTCCTTTGCATAATTTTACTTACAGAGGTAAGTATATCCAATTCTCCTGCATTTGTAAACACCATTTTTATAAAAATTTGAAAATAAATAATAAACACAAATAAACCTCCCGTAAAATGGGAGGTTCGCCTGCTTATTCGTCTTGTTCTTGTTCATGTTCCTGTAAAAGTCTTTTCAACTTTCTCGTTTTCAGCACAAAAAATACAGATCCACCGAGAAACAATACTGTGGCGCCCATCATCATATAGATCTGAAGGGCTTCTTTACCGGCATGCTGAAAAGCTACACCTATATATAAAAACACACTTACTGTCGTTAAAATCATTGCATATCTTGTGTAATCCTTGATTTTCAATTGAAGCTCTTTATTATTCATATGCTATCACCTCATACATACTACTTTAACATAGATTAGTAGGAACACTTCCTTGTAAATTTCGCCATTTCCAAGCAATACCGGCCGTTTTCCCTAGTCATTCCTACCCTTATTTATGAAAGAAATATCCTATCCATTCTTCAAATCTAGTGTTTTTTTCTCATTCTTCATTTTTCCCCCTCTGAGAATGTAGAATAAGGTCGAAATTCTGTATAATAGGCAATAAGTTTCCAAAAGGAGGTTGGCCATATGAAACGTCTACTACTATGCAGTTGTACCTTCATCCTGCTTTCCGCCTGCTCTACCGAAAGTAATACCACCGAAGAAGTCATTGTGGTGAACCAGCCTAATCCGAGCAACGAACAGAATAACCAATCCACCAAAGAAAGCTCTCTCTACATCAAGGATCACAAAGAGAATGACGATAAAGAAGAAAAGAATGATGATGAGTCTAAAAAAGATGAGGAATAAAAAAGAGGAGCCGGCGCTTACAGCGGGCTCCTTTCCTTTTATGACAATTGATAGATCTCGGAATATTTTTCTTCCAAGTATTGAATGAGATATTTAGCATCCAGCTCTTCTCCCGTTACTTTGACAATCAGCTCGTTCGGAGAGTAAAGTTTTCCGTGTTGATGGATGTTCTCCTTTAACCATTCGCGGATGGCCATGAAGTCCCCTTGCTCGATCTTGTCGTAGAAATCAGGCATTTCTTTCAGGAACGTATAAAGGATTTGTGCTGCATACAGGTTTCCAAGTGAATAGGACGGGAAGTATCCGAAGCCTCCAAAGGACCAGTGGATATCCTGCAGCACACCAAGTGTATCTGAAGGTGGTGTAATCCCAAGGTAATCTTCAATCTTTTGATTCCACACTTTCGGCAGGTCCTTGACTTCAATCTCTCCGCCAAACAGCGCTTTTTCAATTTCGTATCTGATCATGATATGAAGATTATAGGTCAGTTCATCCGCTTCCACACGGATCAAAGATGCATCCACACGGTTGGTTGCACGGTAGAAGTCATCAAGTGAAACATCGTTCAGCTGATTCGGGAAATGGTTTTGCAGATCTTTATAGAAATAGGTCCAGAACTCTTTGGAGCGTCCTACCATGTTCTCAAGGAAGCGTGATTGGGACTCATGAATACCGAATGATGTTCCACGGCGGATCACCGTACCTTCATATTCCGCTTTCACACCCTGCTCATACATGCCATGTCCTGCTTCATGGATCGTACCAAAAATCGCAGAACGGACATTATCCTTCTGATAGCGAGTTGTAATCCGGACATCCCCTGTATTCACGCTCTGTGCAAATGGATGAACCGTCTCGTCAAGGCGACCTCCATCCATGTCAAAGCCGATCAACGGCAGTAGATAGGCATTGAACTTCTTCTGAGCTTCCACATCATAATCCTGGGCAAAGATATCCTCACGAGGCTGCGCTTCTGAAGCTTTGATTCTATTCAAAAGCTCGACACTTTTTTCACGAAGCTCCTTGAATAATGGATCCAGCTTTTCCACTGTCAAACCCGGCTCATATTCATTTAACAGTGCGTTGTAAGGATGACCTTCGTAGCCATAGTACTCCGCAAACTTTTTCTTGAAAGCAAGCACCTTTTCCAGCACTGGTGCAAAGGAAGCGAAATCATTATTCTCCCGTGCTTCTTCCCACACCTGGTTTGCATTGTTCACCAGGATGACATACTCCTGGTACTCATCTGCAGGAATGGTTTTGGACTTTTCATAGTTTTTCTTGCGCTCTTTTACACAAGCTTGGGTCACTTCATCCAGTTGAGCCCATACATCTTCAGCTGTCAGGAATTCCAATACTTCGCCCATTTCCTCAGAGATGGAAAGCTTGAAAGATTCAGTAGACAGTGTTCCAATCGCTTTTGCAAAAAGGGCACGTCCCTTTTTCGGTGCTTTCGTCTTTGAATCCCAACCAAGAAGTCCAAGGACATCGTTATAATGACAAAGCTTTTCATCAAGCTTTTTGAATTGCTCCACCTTCTGTTGAACCTTTTCATCTAAAACAGGTATAGTTGACATATTACTCCCCCTAATTGATTATTAAGAAAATTATGTACATTCCCACTTATTATAACAGATTTGTTTCGGATAGCGAATAAAAAGTTTGGACAAAAAAACCTCCAAAAGCACAAGGCTTCTGGAGGTTTACTCATTAATTTTCAATTGCTTGTTTCAAGTCCGCAATCAGATCATCCACATCTTCAATACCAACGGAGATGCGTACCAATCCGTCCGTAATACCAAGTTCTGCACGACGGTCAGCCGGAATGGATGCATGCGTCATACGAGCAGGCACGGAAATCAGACTCTCTACCGCACCCAAGCTTTCAGCAAGCGTGAAGTATTTGATCTTCGCCAATAGTTGATCCGCTTTTTCAGCACTTCCGATATCAAACGAAACCATACCGCCGAATCCGCCAGCCTGACTCTTAGAGATATCATGGTTCGGATGGTCTTCAAGCCCCGGGTAGTAGACTTTTCCTACTAAAGGATGGCTTTCAAGGAAGTCCACGATGCGGCGTGTATTCTTCTCAGTTGCTTCCATACGCAATCCAAGTGTCTTGATTCCACGCATCAACAGCCAGGAATCCTGAGGCCCCAATACGCCTCCAGTAGAATTCTGTACAAAGTGCAGCTCTTCGGCAAGCTTTTCGGAATTCACTACAACTAGTCCTGCCACTACATCACTGTGTCCGCCAATATACTTGGTCGCACTATGCAAGACAATATCCGCGCCAAGGTTGATCGGATTTTGCCAGTAAGGCGTACTGAAAGTATTGTCCACAATCGTTAAAAGGTTATGTCTTTTGGCAAGCAGACTAGCTTTTTGGATATCTGTGATTTTTAGAAGCGGGTTCGTTGGTGTCTCAATGAAAATAGCTTTCGTATTTTCCTGGATTGCCGCTTCGATGTTTTCCATTTTGCTTGTATCTACAAAGGTCGACTCAATTCCCACACGGTTCAATACCTTTGTCATGACGCGGTAGGTTCCACCGTACACATCATCTGTCAGGACAACGTGATCTCCGCTGTTGAAAAGCATCATCACAGCTGTAATCGCAGCCATACCGGATCCGAAAGCAAAACCTGCTTTTCCGTTCTCCAGATCCTTGATAAGCTCCTCTAATGCGAAGCGGGTAGGGTTTCCTGTTCTGGAATATTCGTACCCTTTGAACACACCAACACTTTCCTGCTTGTATGTGCTTACTTGATAGATAGGTGTTGAAACAGCCCCTGTATGCGGGTCACCAAAAATCCCGCCATGTATAAGCTTTGTTTTCTTATTCAACTCAAATTCCTCCTTCATAAATCTTCTTGCTTAAGTATCTCTCGCTGCTGTCAGCAAAAATCATGACGATATTTGTACCGGCTCTCGCTGACTTCGCTTCTTCCAATGCAGCATGAAGCGCTGCGCCTGACGAGCTTCCCACTAACAGCCCCTCTTTTACGGCAAGTTCCTTCACACGATTAAAAGCATCTACATCCAAAATAGTATGAATTCCATCAAAATACGTTTCATCCATATATCCAGGCAAGAATTCCATGCCGATTCCTTCTGTCTTATGCGGACCGGATTCACCACCATTCAGGATCGATCCCTCCGGTTCCACAATCACCGTTTTTACAGCAGGATTCTTTTCTTTTAAAAATTTTGCGGTACCCATGAAGGTACCTCCCGTCCCGGCACCTGCAACAAAAACATCGACCTTGCCGGCCAACTGCTCCCAAAGCTCCGGACCAAGCGTCTTGTAATAAGTATCGGGATTCGCCGGATTGCCGAACTGCTGCGGACAATAGGAATTGGGAATCTGCTCATTCAATTCCTTTGCCTTTGCAATGGCCCCCTTCATTCCAAGCTCTGTCGGAGTGTTGATCACTTCCGCTCCAAGCGCCCTCATCAGGTCCTGCTTTTCCATGCTGAACTTTTCCGGGACACAGACCTTCACTTTGAAACTGGTCCCAACAGCCGCAAGAGCCAATCCAATTCCTGTATTCCCGGCGGTTGGCTCGATGATCGTGCCGCCTTCCTTCAGCTTCCCCTTTTTAACCGCATCATAAATCAACTCTTTTCCAAGCCGATCCTTGATGCTTCCTCCCGGATTGTAGAACTCCAGCTTGGCAAAAAGACGAACACCCTCCGGCAATGAGAAGCTGGTAAGTTCAACCACCGGTGTGTTCCCGATCAGTTCTTGCACATTTTTATAGACTTTCATATAAGTTTCCCCTTCACGTAATGCTGATTATGCTTTTTTCAGCTCGTTCAGCATATTCTCAATCAGCATGGATGAATGCAGCGCCGCTTTGCTCAAAAACTGGTCAAAGCTGATATTGGATTCTTTCCCTGCAATATCAGATAATGCACGAATGACCACAAATGGAACCTTAAATGAATGGCATACCTGTGCAATCGCAGCTGCTTCCATTTCCGCAGCCTGCAAGTCTGGCATCTTTTCACGTACCGCATCTACTCTGACAGGATCGTTCATAAATGAATCCCCAGTTGCTATCAGGCCTTCCACGACCTGCATTCCTGACACATGGACCGCTGCTGATTTCGCCACCTCAATCAGCTTGGCATCCGCTTCAAATGCAGCCGGCAGACCCGGAACTTGACCATACTCATATCCGAATGCTGTCACGTCCACGTCATGATGACGAACCTCTGTGGAGATAACAACATCACCTACATTTAGTTGTGGCGAAAAACCTCCGGCGGAACCTGTATTGATGACAATTTCAGGTTGGAATCTTTCCAGCAGTAATGCTGTACTTAATGCAGCATTCACTTTCCCTATTCCAGATTTGGAAAGCACAACGTCTACTCCGTTCAATGTGCCGCTGTAGTACTCACAACCCGCCACCGTCGTTGTTTCCATTCCTTCTATTTTTTCACGCATGATGGTTACTTCTTCTTCCATTGCTCCGATGATTGCCACTTTCATTGCTGTTTCCCTCTTTTCATAGAAATTAGCCATTTCCGAGCCGTCTTCATCTACTTCCATGAAAAGTAAGAAGCTGTCGCCGGTCGGTCATAGCTATTGTTTGATAGCTTCCATTACCCAGACAAAATGATTAAAACGCTGAAATTCCACAGTAAATCCGTTTTTATTGAAGATTTCCTGCAAAACTTCCATCGTTGTATAATACTCTGATTTCAAATCTTTCGCCAAGTTGAAAAACTCATGCTGTTCTGCCTGATCAATCGTTGCATTGTAGGCATCCTTATTTTCGAACACCGTATCAGCAAATACTATTTTACCACCTTTATCAAGTAAGTTTCCATAGTGCTGTACCGCTTCTTCTTTTTCCGTATCTGTCAGATGGTGAAACGCATAAGTGCTGACAATCGATTGAATCTTCTCAGGTGGCGCCGGGAAGTTCAAAAAATCCCCATCCTGGAGTTTTATATTGGCCGGCAGCTTCTCTGCAGCCTTTTCACGCATCGTCTCTGACGGCTCCACTCCATAAACGGTTAAGCCTTTATTTAGAAGTGCATTCGTCAAATTTCCTGTCCCCACACCGAATTCCAGGACCGGACCTTTCGCTTTGGAAGCTACATCCTCCAAAATATCCTCATACCCTCTGAAAACCTCTGCATATTCCTTATCGGTACCACTGACCGTTGCATCATAATAATTCGCCCAATCGTTAAACAGTTCAACAAATTCTCTACCCATAGTTGTCATCACTCCGACTTTCATATTATATAATTCCTATAAGTATAGTATGAATTAAAAAAAATCCTGTTCTTAATCTAACATATTTCCCTATTTTCTTCAACGGAATTGTTTGGTACGATGGGAGGACAAAATAGCTATTTTACATAAGGTGGATGAAATTTTATGAATTTTGATTTTAAACTGATCGAGGATAAAGTGGAGTTTTTTGAAGCACTCGACATCAAGGACTTGGAAAAGAAGATCAACGAAAAGGTCGATCAGAACCGGGCTATTATGCTTGGCGTCCATTCTGTATCACATCAGATGCATGTGGATGGGGATGGCAGACGCTTTTATAGTGCGGTTGTGCATTTTCGGATGGTTGGAAAGTAAATGGGAGCTGTTTGTTTAGGCATTGCAGGATGGGATGCTTAGATGAGCAGCTTGTTGTTTTTTATTAGGAGGTATCTTCTGTTTCTTGTCGTCCCTGAAATAGGAAAATTCTGAGAGGAAAGTATCTTCGCAGCTACAGAGCTGGAATTCAGTTGAAGAAAATATCTTAATTCCTTGTTGGAGATAGTGTCACCGATTAGAAGAGCATAGTCCCGCATTGCATGTAAATGTGCTGTTGCACTAGAAAATTGACAAAACGCGCAGAACCATACTTTATGGGATCTTTTCATAGGAAACCTTTTACAAGAAGGACACTGAACACCTTTCTCGATCTCAAAAGGTTCAATTTTCAGTTGGATTAATGGTGAGGTTGTTAGGGGTGTATCTTTTTTCAGAATGAGTTTAGTAAGTCTTTTTAAATCTTTGTCCGTGAAGACCTTGCCGGAGTACTTTTTTTCTAATGAGTTTGTCAGGTTGGGGATATTAGAATGTCTGGAAACTTTCTCATACACATATTTATCGGCGTTAATCAACCTGGCATGATTATTCGCGATTATTACTTGATATTCTAAGGGCATTGCCGGGAAGTTATGTTTGGAAAGCCAATTATGTAATTGCGCCCTCTGTCTCTTCGCCTGTGTTATCGGGCATTCCATTCTATCCAATTTGTCTTCATATGTCCGGATTAATTGGTTTTGCTTATAGGAGAATTCCAAATCACCGATAATATTTTTAATTTCGAGAATCAAATAATACCATGGAGTGACCAACAGCGTGTCGATCTGAAAAAATCTACCTAGGGAATCCTTCAGACGTATACCATTAAAAATATGATACTCACTCATTGATAAAAAGCTTAAATAATAATCAACTGCCATTTCACCACGATATCCTGCCTGATGTTTCAGAAATTCATTTGATGCCAATCGATATTTAGGATTTTTCTCAGATAGACGAGCCATCATCCTCTCTAACTTTAATAGATACAATGATTTTTCGCGTTTTTTTAGTATCATACATTCCCTCCTTTTCTAATTACCAATACTTTCGACAAACATAGACAAATTCCTCCCTACTTATATAGAATTTTCATGGAGTGCTGATATGGATTATTTTGATATCGGTCCAAATTGTAACTTTATCGATCCGTTTTGATGGGTTATCGAGCGGAAACAGGGAATAAACGGTCCAAAATCTATAGTTTACGATCCAAAACACCATATTAACGGTCCGATCACCTTTTTATTCCAAAAAACATTTAGAAATGAACCCATTTCACTTTCATAACAACAAAAAAAACAGACCCACCCATATCGGGCAGATCTGCTCTTCCTAAATCACGCTCAACTTACAACGACTTCACCTGTTCCACTTTCGTTGGCTTCCATCCTTTGCCGGTTACCCATTCGAGGTAGACCTTGAAGTTTTCGCCAGAGGCTTTGTTCTTGATGGATGCGATGGAATGGTGTTCACTACCGCCATTCCCTAGGAAGTATAGGGTATAATCGCCACTAGCAAGGCCGGTTGCTGCCGAGACTGCTTTAAGCTTTTCGTCCCAGTCCACATGGCCTTCCTGATAGACAGATGTGTGTGGTTCTGATTGGGATGTTCCGACAGGCCCCCAGCCCGGGTTGGTCATCGTCTTGATGACATTCGGATCATCGGAGTTCTCAGAAACCTCTGTTTCACTATCTTCATTTTCTGTATCTTCATCAGTATTTTCTTCGGCATCTTCTTCATCCGCCGGCTTTTCTTCGTCCTCAGGCTTGGATTCAGATTCCTCTTCTTCCTTAGCGGCCTTATCCTCTTCTTCTTCCTCAGCAGCCTTATCATCATTCTTCTCAGTAGTTTCATTCAGCTTTTGTTCGTTTGTGCTTACCTGCTTGTCGTCAGATTTTCCAAAGAACAACTGAGTGCCCAGGAAGATAATGAAAATGAATACAAGACCAATCAGCACATTCAATATGAGATTGCTTTTTTTGCGCTTTGTCGTTCGGCCATAACGTGAGCCATCTCTATGATTTAAAGACAATCCAAGTCCCTCCTATGCAAAGCAGTTATTAGTATAATTACAATAGTTAATTGTAACACCATTGGGCTTAGTTGCACAGTGAAAAGGATTGGCATTATCTTTCTAGCATTTCCCAGTCGTGTATGCCTTTGACGACATCATAGTAAACACTGGATACATTGTTTTCATAAAGCACATCAAGTTCGACGACAACCATTGCATACTTTGGATTTTGAAATGGAAAATAGCCCGCAAACCAGCGATTCAGGAGTTCGCCTCCACTATCAAGAATCTTGCCTGTCTGAGCGGTACCGCTTTTGCCTGCAACTTCAAAGGGAAGATCCCTGAAACGCCAGCCTGTCCCTTTCTCATTCACGACCACTTCTCTAAGAAGGTGCTGCAGCTTCATAACGGTGTATTTGGAAAGCCGCTCCTCCTGATCCATATCCTGATCTGGAAAAGAATAGAGTGTGGCGCCATTTTTATAGACAATATCACTGACAAGCTTTACTTCTTCTGCTCGCCCGCCTCGAGCGATGGTTGCCATCATGTTTGCCACTGCCAGGGGTGTGACACGGACTTCCTTTTGCCCGATGGAGGTCTGTGCGACTGCCAGACTCACCTTTTTGTCTTTTTCGTCATGCCATACCACTCCTTTTTCCTCGGCTGGAATCTGGGAGAAGCCATCGAAATGGAACACATCACCGCTCCACCCGACTTTGGATGTCAGGCCAAGGATTTTGGCATAGGCATCGATTGTATCTGGTTCGCCATCCACCAACTGCTTCCCAAGTTCGCCAAAAGTATGATTGCAGCTGGAGGCAAAGCTGTCCTCAAAATTCAGCACACCTTTACGTTCTTTCTCTTCCGTTAAAAGCTCACCTTGAATATCCAGGTCACAATTAAAGGTGGACTCGTCATTCACGATGTTCTCCTCCATGGCAGCTGCAGCAATGACGGTTTTAAAAACTGAACCTGGAAAATGCCTTTCAAGCATCACATTCTTCGTGCCTTCATCATCATAAGGGGCTCCTGGATTTAAGGCTGGCCGTGAAGCCATGGCAAGGATTTCATTCTTTTCAATGTCCAATAGGACGAGTCCCCCTTTTTTCACCTGATAGTCATTCAGGATCCGCTCCGCCATCTGCTGAAGATCCTTGTCTATCGTAGTTTTGACCGAAACAGGATGGTAGGGGTTGGATGGGCCCGTATATCGGACATCTATCCCAAACAACGGACCACCGAATCGGTCCACATGGTATAAGAGCTTTGTTTCACCTTCCGGTAGAAGAAATTCATCAAAAGCCTGCTCCAGGCCAGTGATTCCGATCGGCGTCTTTGGGGAGTAGTTCTCCTTGGACACTTTTTCCTTATATCGCTTTAGAAATTCACCCTCATTTTCACCTGTCATCCCGATTACCTGCTGTGCTACCTGATCATCCAGCTTGAACTGGCGATATAGTGCGACAACACCTGGAAAGTCCAATTGATTGATTTTTTTCATCTGCTCCTCATCCAGCTTGATGGGGCCTTGGAATTCAGAAACGACCACCGGCTTTTCCGCACCTTTCAATAGCCTATCAATGCTCGAAGTGGACATCCCTATAATGGATGCAAGCTCCTCCTTCGGCCAATCCAGCCCGTTCAGGAATGGAAAAAGAATCAGGCTTGGATAGTAGTCATGTGTGAGGGGATTACCTTGGCGGTCAATGAACCGACCTCGCCCTTCATCTATAATCATGGATTGTGTGCGCTGTTTGACGCTTGCCTCTATCAGATTGACCCGGGAGTCGGAGAATGATTCCGTACTGACCAGCTGTATCTGTACAAGCCTACCGACAAGTCCTATAAATATAAGTATAATAGCAATTCCGAGTTTTCCTATTCTACCTCTTATTAAACGCTGCATATAAAAACACCTCGTCAACAGTTTTGACGAGGTGTTCATTATTTAACCTTATACCGGCTATTATTTTATCGTTACGATTTTCACGTTCATTTCTCCGCCTGGAGTTTGGATTGCTACTTCGTCTCCAACTCTTTTGCCCATAAGTGAGCTACCCATTGGAGATTCGTTGGAGATGTTCCCTTCGAAAGGATCTGCTTCTGCACTACCTACGATTGTGTAAGTTTCTTCTTCACCATCAGGGAGCTCCTTAAATGTAACTGTCTTACCCAAACCGACCGCATCTGTATCTTTGTCTTCCTGGATGATTTTTGCATTGCGAACCATTTGCTCTAAAAGTGTGATACGACCTTCCACGAATGCTTGCTCTTCTTTTGCGGAATCATATTCAGAGTTCTCGGATAGGTCTCCGAAGCTGCGCGCGATCTTGATGCGCTCCACCACTTCTTTGCGTCGTACGCTTTTCAGATTTTCCAGTTCCTGTTCAAGCTTCTCTTTCCCAGCTTGAGTCATTGGATATACTTTCTCTTGTGCCATGACTAATCACTCCTTCTAGTAATTGCATTCCCCAATTCCTTTTATGTAAATGTGGAAAAAGATGTACCCATCAAATGGAATACATCAACGTTCTATCCACAATTGGAAAATTCTCTAACTTCTCATATGTTATTACAAAATGTCCTTTTGTTCAAGAATTGTTTGAATTTTTGTTACCATTAAATCGATGGCAACATGATTTTGTCCGCCTTCAGGGATGATAATGTCGGCATATCGCTTCGTCGGTTCAATGAATTGATTATGCATCGGGCGCACAACGGTCACATACTGCTCAATGACCGAATCAATCGTGCGTCCCCTATCTTTTATATCCCGGAGCATTCTGCGGATGATGCGGATATCGGCATCCGTATCCACAAAAAGCTTGATATCCATTAAGTTGCGCAAACGCTCGTCTTCTAATACCAAAATTCCTTCTACAATGATAACTTCCTTCGGCTCGACCTCGACCACCTGGGAGGATCTTGTGTGAAGGGTATAATCATAGACCGGCTTGTTGACTGAGTCGTAGCTTAATAAACTCTGTATATGCTGAATCAGCAGATCATTATCAAACGCAAGCGGGTGATCGTAGTTCGTTTTTAATCGTTCTTCAAAAGCTACATCCGCCTGATCCTTGTAATAGTAATCCTGTTCGAGCATTAAAATTGATTTCTCTGTAAAATGATCAAATATTGCTTTAGTAACACTCGTCTTTCCTGAGCCAGATCCACCAGCTACACCGATCACGATTGGTCTTTTCCCCATCCTGTTACTGCCCCTTTCGCATCATGTTGTTTGGATAGATCGGCTTTTCGACTTTGAATTTCACAATTTGCAATGGATGGCGCGCAGCATCAAGCTCCCGACCGTCCTCGTCCCAAATCTTCTCTATCTTTTGTTTGAAGTTTTCAATTTCAGGTCCAAAGAATTCCACTTCTTCCCCTGGCTTGAAAAAGTTTCGTTGCTGCAGCGTAACCATTTGTGTTTCTGCATCATAATCAAGCACCAAGCCTACGAAATCAAAGGTTGTCTTCTTGCTATGATTACCAAACATCTGCTCCTTATACCCGGGCACGCCTTCGAAAAACGCTGTAGCCGTTTCACGGTTCGCACACTTATCAAGCTCTTCAAGCCATTCTGGCTGAATCACAAAGTTTTCCGGATCTGCACAGTATGCATCAATGACTTTGCGGTATACACTTACTACTGTTGCCACGTAATGGATTGATTTCATACGGCCTTCAATTTTCAAGCTGTCAATGCCAAGCTCGATCATCTTTGGTATCGATTCAATCAGCTTCAGATCTTTCGGACTCATGGCAAATGCTGCATCATTTTCTGCAAAAAGTGCCTGTTCCTTGCCATCATTCAATTCATACAAATCATAATCCCAACGACATGACTGACAACAGCCTCCACGATTGGAGTCACGTGCTGTCATATGGTTACTTAGCGTACAGCGACCCGAATAGGCGATACACATCGCACCATGGATGAAAGACTCGATTTCGATGTCCACCTTTTCTTTCATTTCACGGATTTCCTCTGCACTTGTTTCACGTGCAAGTACCACACGCTCCAGCCCCTCTTCCTTCCAGAATTGGACTGCCTTCCAGTTTGACAAGGATTGCTGAGTACTTAAATGCACCTCAAGCTTTGGTGCCACACGGCGGCATGTTTCAATGATCAATGGGTCAGCAACGATGATTCCATGAACCCCTGCTTTCTCCAGACCGATTAGATATTCATCCAAACCCTCAATATTTTCATTATGAGCGAATATATTGGTTGTTACATAGATTCTGGCACCATACTTTTCTGCGAATTGAACTCCTTCCGCCATCTCTTCGTGTGAAAAGTTACCGGCATTGGAACGCAATCCGTATTCCTGGCCACCAATAAACACTGCATCGGCGCCATAATGTACGGCAATTTTAAGCTTTTCCAGATTGCCGGCAGGCGCAAGAAGCTCAGGCTTTTTCACAATCACACGTTTGCCGTCTACGATTTTTGAAATCTTATCATTCACATAAGTTGTCATCCTGTTGCCTCCTTTTCTTCTTAATGGCTGTTTTCGCATGCATAGTTGCTTTTGACGTATCCAACTTAAACACGTAATATTATTCACTTTCGTGCTCTTTTCCCGTGTAGTAGATTATCTCTTTGAATTATATGGTGGATAAGTGCTTTAAAAAATCCAAAAGCCGATTTTTCACGGACATAAGCAACAAACTTTACGAAAAGAGCCTTCTTAATAAACCGTCTCTTTAAAGAAAAAGCCTGTATCTAATGGACGATGTTCCTGCTGTTGTTCTTCCAGCTCGGCAAGAAGGTCCTCTTTTACATTTTCATATTCTTCACGGTCTTCCACACAAAGGTCGATTGCCTTGCGGTAGCGCTTTGTCGCCTCCACGATATATTCAGGCGTCTGCAATACACCATCAATCTTGAAGCTGTCAACCTCGGCATCAATCATTTCTTCAAGCTCATCGATGATGCACATGTCATTCGGACTCATGATGTGAGTTCCATTTTCGTCTTCAAAAATAGGATACTTATTGTTTCGTTCATTATCATGCAGGATCATAGCTTTATCTTTCGCCTTTTCGACTTCCATGGATTTTCCTTGGTATTCGAAATAGTGGCCGATCAGAGAACGTTTCGATTGGAACATACAGGTCATTCCGTGCACCTGTACTTCGATTTCCACTTCGGCATTCTCCTTCATTTCCACAATGGCATCCATATTGAGTTCCCTTGCCAACACTGCCCGCTTTGCACCTTTGCGGCCCCAGTAGTTGCAGGTGTAGTAGTTGGTTGCAGTCGTTTCCGTGTTCCAGTGCAGCTTCAAGGACGGCGCTGCTTCCCTTGCAGCCATCAGTACAGCCGGGTCACCAAAAATGACAGCATCCGCTTTTGCTTGCTCAAGGAAGGATAAATAGTCGGATAACTCGTCCACCTTTTCATTATGAAAAAGTGCGTTCATCGCCACATAAACCTTTTTGTTCTGTGCATGAGCCAGTTCAATGGCCAGGGCAACCTGGGAACGGTCAAACTCTCCTGCAAGTCTCAGACCATATCGTTGTTCACCGATGACGAAAGCATCCGCTCCCGCTTCCAATAGGTCACGCATGTTCGCAATGTCTTTTGGAGTTACTAACAGTTCAGGTTTTTTCATCGTTTTTCACCTCTTCGTTTACTAATGGCAATCCCGTCTCCAACAGGCAGAATCGATGTCACATAGTCAGGATGATTCATCAGCCAATGATTGAAATGGTCAATTTTCTTCACCAGATTCCTAATTCGCTTCGGCTCTACCGTTTCATGCGCTTCGGCAACCAGGCCTTTAAATAATACATTGTCTGTAATGATGACCCCGTTTTCGGCCAAAAGAGGCTCATACATCGTAAAGAATTTCTCATACTGGCCTTTGGCTGCATCAATAAAAATAAAGTCATACGGACCTTCTTTTTCGATATGTTCAAAAACTTCCAGTGCGTCCCCGAAAACAAGCTGAATGTTTTCTGTAAGCCCTGTTTCTTTTATATGTTTCACTGCTTGCTCGTATCTGATTTCATCTCGTTCAATGGTTACAACCTTTGCTTCCGGCAGGGCCTTGGCCATTCGAATGGAAGAATATCCAATTGCTGCACCTATTTCAAGAATTCTTTTCGGGCTTGAGAGTCTCAGCAGCTGCAATAATGTTTCCATTCCTACCAAATCCATGATCGGAACATTCTCTTTTTCTGCTAGCTTTTCCATTTTTGTAATGGCTTCATCTCTGGGCAGGATAAGAGAATCCAGATAGGTGACAATTTTATCATGATTAATTCCCAAGTGTGGTCCTCCCTTCACTTGATCATACATATATAGTCAAAAGCATTTCTTACACAAGAAAATAGAGTTCACCCCTGTTTGAGGAACTCTTGTGTGTGAGAAAGCTTCTTCTTTTAAACAACTCGATATATTTTATCATAAAAATAATGGGAATGCGAATTAATTTCGCATTCCCATCACTTTCATATACAGTTAGTTATTTGTGATATATTTGGCTTTATCGATGTTATGTTCTTCCAATGTTTCATTGAATAGCACTTCACCATCAGGTGTTGCCAGGAAGTAGAAATACTCGGAGTCGGCCGGCTTCAATGCGGCATCAATGGATGATGCACCTGCATTGGCAATCGGTCCAGGCGGCATCCCTGTATTAAGGTAAGTGTTATAAGGTGAATCCACTTCCAAATGTTCATATAGGGTCCGATCCTTATGCTCCCCAAGGGCATATAGGACGGTGGGATCCGTTTGAAGAGCCATATCGATCTCCAGACGATTGTAGAACACACTGGCAATAAATTCACGATCTGACTGATTGGTTGCCTCCGCTTCAATCATGCTTGCCATTGTAAGCAGCTGATGCGGTGTATATTCCTTTTGACGCATAAGATCTTGATATTCTGCGACTACTTCAACTGTTTTTTGCAGCATCGTTTCAATGATCTCCTCTACAGTCGGATCCTCTTTATAAAATGGATAGGTAGCAGGAAACAGATAGCCTTCCAGAGGGTATTTCACTTCCTCGTTCAAGACTTCGTCGGTCAGAATGGATGGATACTTATCGATCATCTTCTGAACAAACTCAGGATCATTTACGACCTCAAGGAATTCCTCTTCCTCAATATTTGTTCTGCTTGCCAGGATCGTGGCAATCTGGGTAAGCTGTCGTCCTTCCGGAATGGTGACTTGGAAAACAACCTCCTGCATGACTCGGCCCTGTTTCAACTGACCGATAATTTCATCCAGGGACATGGCTGGGCTGAATGCGTACTCGCCAGCCTGGAATCCGGATTCACTTTTAAATTTTACATAATAACGAAATATCTTCGCGTTATGAACAATCCCGTTTTCCTCCAGGATTTTTCCGATGGTTGTCGGGGAAGACCCGATCGGTATTTCTATTTGCTTTGTTTCTTTATTTTGTTCATCAACTGGTTTCAAGGCATTTTTTATGTAAAAATATCCGCCGCCAATTACACCGGTTAGGACTAGCATTAGAATGACAAATACAGTAAATACGATGCGGCGAACAATTTTCGCCTCATGGTGCTTCTCTTTTAACTTCTCTTCGATATAGTCTTTACTCTTTTTCTCAGACAAAAAAAGACCCCCTCTCGCACAATTATTAATTATACAACAATTTCATTTAAATTTTGACAAAAATATTTATTCTTTTGGATTTTCGACACTTTTATCGTGTACAATTACCTATTTCATTCGACGAAAACTAGGTCTTTAGGTATATAAATACTAATATTTTCTTCAGGAGAATAACCTTTAAACTACTGGCAGCCCTTATTTTCTTATCGTTTACTGCACCGTTCGCTTTCATGCAACAGCGGCTTGCTTTGGGACATACGTTTAACTTTTTATGAAAACAGAAAATTTGTGGTAAAATGAAGGTGGAGGGAGATTATGAAATTAACCATGTATACCGACTACTCCTTGCGAGTATTAATATATTTAGCTAGTGTGCCATCTTCGGAAAAACTCGTCCAGATCAAGGACATTGCGGATTCCTACGGCATTTCCAAAAACCATTTGATGAAAGTCATTTTCCACCTTGGGAAATTAGGATACATAGAAACGATCAGGGGCCGCAACGGAGGCCTGAGGCTTGCCGTTTCCCCAAAAAACATCAAAATTGGGGACGTGGTGAGAAATACAGAAGAGGACTTTCATATAGTGGAATGTTTTCAGGACCATCAAACCTGCATTTTGTCCCCCGCATGTAAACTAAAGGGGGCCCTACATCAAGCTACCCAGGCATTCTTGTCCGTACTGGATCAGTATAGCCTGGAAGACCTTGCTTCAAATAAGGAACAGCTGTCTTCCTTGTTATTTGAGCGTCCAAAACCATCCACGTAAAAAAGAGCAAGTCCGGATATCCGGGCTTGCTCTTTTTATGCGTTGAGTACGGTTTATTCCTCGTCCTCAGCCATGAATGTATTTAGCATTTCTTCAATCATATCCCACTCTTCATCCGTTTCAACCGGTTGAAGTTCGCCTTCTTCGTTTTCTTCGTTTGGCACAAAGCTGGAAGCGTGGATTTCGATATCGTCCTCATCGTCATTTTCCGCTCCAACTGGATAGTAAAGAACGTAAGACTTTCCGAATTCTTCTGATTCGAAAGTAAATAAAACCTCACAAAGCTGTTCGTTGCCGTCTTCGTCTACTACTGTAATTTGCTTTTCACCGTGTTCCATTCTATTCACCTCAGGTTTATTGTTGGCTATCCAGGTATCCTTGCAGAATCACTACTGCAGCCATTTTGTCTATTACTTGTTTTCTTTTTTTTCTACTTACGTCAGCAGAGAGCAGGATCCTCTCTGCTGCTACAGTAGAAAGCCTTTCGTCCCAGTAGATGACTGGGAGTCCGGTTTTTGCAGTCAGCATGTCACCGTAATGCCGGCTTGCTTCCCCTCGAGGGCCAATGGTGCCGTTCATGTTCTTCGGAAGCCCAATGACCACTTTTTCAGGCTTGTATTCAGCAATTATCTGCTTCAACCGCTTAAAGCCGAGGTTCTTTACCGCTTCATCAATTTTTATCGTTTCCAATCCTTGAGCAGTCCATCCCATTTCATCACTGATGGCAACTCCTACCGTTTTGGAACCTACGTCTAAGCCTAAAATGCGCATGTACTACTCCTTGCGATGCTGGTTTAGATAAGACTTCACTAATTCTTCGATTAGCTCGTCCCTCTCAATTTTACGTATTAATGATCTTGCATCCTTGTGACGTGGAATGTAAGCAGGGTCACCAGAAAGGAGGTAGCCGACAATTTGGTTGATCGGGTTGTACCCTTTCTCTTGTAATGCATCATGTACTGTCGATAATACTTCATTTACATTTGCTTCCATTGTTTCTTCTTGGAAGTTGAACTTCATCGTTTTGTCAAAGGAGCTCATGGTATGCACCTCTCTTTTAGACTTCTTTAATCTGCTTGTAAATTGTTACCTTTATTGTACACCAATTTTCAACAATGTTAAACGGATTTTATACATTCTTCCACAGATTGTAGCGCCTGGTCGACTTGTTCCGGGTTTTTTCCGCCAGCTTGAGCCATATCAGGACGGCCGCCACCGCCACCGCCGCAACGGGTAGCCACTTCTTTTACGATTTTCCCGGCATGGTGGCCCTTCTCAATTAAATCTTTCGTTACACCAGCAGAAATGTTCACTTTTCCATCCTGTACACTTGCAAGTACTATGATAGCAGAACCAAGCTTGGTTTTTAAATCATCAACCATTGTACGGAGATTGTTCATATCCGTTCCTGCCACTTTACTTACTAGCATGGTCACACCATTAACTTCCTTCGCTTTGTCAGAAAGACTGGATGCTTCAATGTTTCCAAGTTTAGCAGCAAGGGATTGGTTTTCTCTTTGAAGCTCCTTCATATCTGAAAGAAGGACGTCGATTCTGCTTCCTACTTCCTGTGGCTTCGTTTTCAGTTTGGCAGCAGCATCCTTTAACAGCTGTACCTGATCATTCAATAGACGGTACGCACCTTCACCGGTTACTGCCTCCATACGGCGTGTTCCTGCACCGATACCGGATTCAGACACGATTTTGAATAGGCCGATTACAGAGGTGTTCTGTACATGGCATCCCCCACAAAGCTCAAGGCTGTAGTCGTCCACCTGAACCACACGTACGATGTCCCCATATTTTTCGCCGAATAATGCCATTGCTCCCATCGCTTTTGCTTCTGAAATGGATTTGTTTTCAATGACAACATCCAGGTTCGCCCAGATCTTTTCGTTGACGATTCCCTCAATTTTTTCGATTTCCTCCTGCGTTACCTGCCCGAAGTGGGAGAAGTCGAATCGCAGTCGATCTGCTGTTACTTGAGATCCTGCCTGATTGACATGTGTACCCAAAACATCTTTCAGGGCCTGATGCAGGATATGTGTAGCTGTATGGTTTTTGATGATTTGCGCACGGTTGTTTGCATGCACTTCCGCTTTTACGGCCTGCTCCCTGTTCAGTACACCTTCTTCAACAAGGATAGTGTGTAGGTTCTGGCCGTTTGGAGCCTTTTGAACATCCTTTACAAAGCCTCTTCCACTTTCACCGGCAATATATCCGTGGTCCGCTACCTGTCCACCGCTTTCAGCATAGAAAGGAGTTTCGGAAAGGATGACCTGCACTTCTTCACCTGCTTCAGCAGAATCCACAAGCTCCCCATTTTTAACAATAACGGAGATGGTGGATGTAGTTGATAACTGATTGTACCCAACAAACGTACTTTGAGATCGGATTTCTCCTAGAATTCCGGATTGAACCTGCATGGAATCCACATCCTGGCGGGCAGAACGAGCACGTTCACGCTGCATTTCCATTTCCTTTTCAAAACCTGCATGATCCAAGGTCATTCCCTGTTCTTCTACATACTCTTCTGTCAGCTCCACCGGGAATCCGTACGTATCATAAAGACGGAACGCATCTGCTCCGGAGATGACATTAATGCCTTCTTCCTTCGCTTTTGCAATGACAGTGGAAAGAATAGCAAGACCATCATTCAATGTTTCGTGGAAACGCTCTTCCTCCGTCTTGATCACTCGTTGGATAAATTCCTTCTTTTCTTTTACTTCCGGGTAGAAGTCGACCATGATTTCTGCCACGACAGGAACAAGGTCATGCATGAACGGGCGATTGATTCCAAGCTGTTTTGCATAGCGGACCGCTCTTCTTAATAGACGACGCAATACATAGCCGCGGCCCTCATTGGATGGAAGCGCTCCGTCGCCTACAGCGAATGTTACAGTACGAACATGATCAGCGATTACTTTGAATGCCACATCTTTATCATACTCGATTCCGTATTTCTCACCTGATACGTTCTCTGTCGCTTGGATGATCGGGATGAACAGGTCAGTATCAAAGTTTGTCGGTACGTCCTGAATAACAGAAACCATACGCTCCAAGCCCATACCTGTATCAATGTTTTTCTTCGGCAGCGGTGTGTAGGTGCCATCAGGATTATGGTTGAACTCGGAGAATACAAGATTCCATATTTCCAGATAACGCTCATTTTCCCCACCAGGATAAAGCTCAGGGTCGTTCTCGTCATTTCCGTAGGATTCCCCGCGGTCATAGAAAATCTCTGTGTTCGGACCACTTGGACCTTCCCCGATATCCCAGAAGTTCCCCTCAAGGCGGATGATTCTCTCTGCTGGAATCCCGATTACTTCATTCCAATAACGGTATGCTTCCTCGTCCTCCGGATGGATGGTCACGGAAAGCTTTTCAGCTTCAAAGCCGATCCACTCCTTGCTTGTAAGAAACTCCCATGCCCAGTCGATTGCTTCTTTCTTGAAGTATTCTCCAATGGAAAAGTTCCCTAGCATTTCAAAGAATGTGTGATGTCGAGCTGTTTTCCCTACATTTTCAATATCGTTTGTACGAATCGATTTTTGTGCGTTGCATATGCGTGGGTTTTGCGGAATCACTCTTCCGTCAAAATACTTTTTAAGTGTTGCCACCCCGCTGTTGATCCATAAAAGGGAAGGGTCTTCATGTGGAACAAGTGATGCACTTGGTTCTACAGAGTGTCCTTTTTCTTTGAAGAAATCTAAAAACATTTGTCTGACTTGCGCAGAAGTTAAGTGTTTCATTTCGATATATCCTCCTTTATTTTTGAAAGTCTCTTTTCGCAAGGTTATAGTTTTGATTAAAAAATGATGCCCGTGGCTTTCCGCTTCAGGTACTCAGCGCCGCGCGGGGAGGGATGGGAGCCTCCTCGGCTTCGCCTGCGGGGTCTCCCATTCCCTCCATCTCCCGCAGGAGTCAAGTACCTTCCGCTACAACCCACTGACGGTTTTAAACATTTTTTTAAAGCAATAAACTTCTCGAAAAAAGTCTTTGGTTTGATAGAACTCATTGGTGATATTGCTTTCCCCTGTTGGTTGGAGCGTAAGGGGTGAGACTCCTTGAAAATGCAGGCATTTTCTGCGTGCGATGTATCGCTTCCGAAGCCTTCCTTGTCCTGCGGGAGCAGCGTGTCGAGGGAGACCCCGCAGGCGCAAAGCGCCGAGGAGGCTCCCAAGGCCTTACTGGATAAGCGAACCCTCTCGCTGCAACCAACAGGGTGTTCAATGTGGCAACTCTATTTTAAAGGTAGCCAAAAAAACAAAAAACTCCCGTCCCCAAAACAGGGACGAGAGTGTATTCTCGCGGTACCACCCTGATTATGACGGTACTTGACCATCATCTCTCAGATGCTTTAACGGTGCAAACCGGCAGGATTTTACCCCGCACTCCGGATTAGCTTTCTGCCATTCTTCTTCCTGGAATTCTTTCAGCCTGAGGAATTCCTCTCTACTAGGAAGGGCTTTAGCATACTCGATCCTTCTTTGAATTAAAATATGTAGATGTAAAGATTATATGCAACCTCCTCCCGGTTTGTCAATGCTTGATAAAATGACTGCTGATATGAGTGATGGTCACTTTTAAAACAGCAAAAACAGGAACAGCCAAAATCAATCCGACAACACCGGCAATTTCACCGCCGATCAAAAGGGCAAGGATGATCAGAACCGGGTGTATATGCAGGCTTTTCCCCACTATCAGCGGGGAAAGGATATTACCTTCTATGAACTGTAATCCGAAGATGATGATAATAACAAGGAACACCATTTTCACTGATATGGTGGCAGCGATAATGATAGCCGGAAATGCACCGATTACCGGTCCAAAGTAGGGGATGATATTGGTTATCCCGATAATCACACCCATCACCAAGGGATATCGCATGCCGGTAAGCCACAGACTGACCGTTGCAAGGAGGCCTATTATGATACAGACCGTCAATTGCCCCCTGATATAGCTGCCAAGTGATTGGTCGACGTCATGCAGAAAGGCCATACCTGGTTTTCGCCATTTTCTTGGCGTCAGATACCAGACCGTCTTTTTCACCTGGTCATAATCCTTTAAGAGATAGAAAACGATGAACGGGATGACAATGAGAATAAAAAAAGAGTTCAGAAGCCCCTTCAATCCTGCAATCACTTTTACAAGGAGGCTGGAGAGCATTTCTTCAAATTCCGAAAATGTCTGATCCACCCTATCGTGAATACCGTCCGGCCAACTGGATGTACTGGTGTGGATCTGCTTGATCCAGTCGCTGTATGTCTGAGCAAGCCTTGGGAAGTTTTCGGATAGCTCCCATAATTGATCAATGATGACCGGGATACCTTTGTACCCTAGCAACCCGATTCCGCCGAAAAACAACAGGTAGATGATCAGGATGGCAACCGGCCTCGGCAAGCCTCGGTTATGCGTATATTCGACCACCGGATGCAGCAGGTATGTAATAAAAACACTGATAAAGAATGGAATGCTTACAGTCAGAATGATTCGTAGTATCGGAGTCCAGAACGGGCTAAGCTTCATCCAAACATACAAAATGATCATAACGAGTAGAAGTGTACCTAGGCGTAAAAGCCATTTCCACTGATTGTTCAAGCGAAACGCCTCCTACTCGTTATTGTCTATTAAGTTTTCAATTATTATGCAGTCGTTTTAATCAAGAGCCAGAATTGATTCCGAGACTGTCTTTATAATAAACTGCAGATCCTCATCCTCAATGGAAAGAGGTGGCGCCAATGTCAGGACATTATTGTACCCCGCAACAGTCGCACCGTTCTTCCCGATGATAAGACCTTTTTGCTTGCAGCTTGCAATGACACTATTGATTTTATCGAGGGAGATCGGTTCTTTCGTGTCTCGATTGGAAACCAGTTCAATACCTACAAGCAGTCCCTTCCCGCGGACATCTCCGACAAACGGGTGGGTAGAGAGTCTGGATTTCAACTCACCAAGCAGGACTTTCCCTTTTTCAGCTGACCGTTCAATCAATTTCTCATTTTCCATGATCTCCAGATTCTTCAGCGCAAGCGCGCAGGATGCAGGGCTTCCGCCAAAGGTGTTTACATGACGGAAATAGTCATATTCCTCCGCCCCCTTGAACTTCTCGTAGATTTCCTTTTTGACGGCTGTTGCGGATAATGGAAGATAGGCACTTGTTATCCCCTTTGCCATGGTGATGATATCAGGTTTCACATCATAGTTCATGAAGCCGAATGGCATGCCGGTCCGGCCAAAGCCGCAAATCACTTCATCCACAATGAGGAGGGCACCGTGCTTTTTGCAAACCTCACTGACAGCTTTCATGTAGCCATCCGGCGGTGTCAGGATTCCCCCACCAGTAATGATCGGCTCCATAATCATGGCGGCAATCGTCTCACTCAGCTCCCATGTCATAGCCTGGTCAACATCTTTTACACTCCTGAGCCTCATCGGATCTGTGGTTATCGGCTCCTCCATTCGGTATGTGTCAGGCGGCGGAACATGGACAAACCCAGGTGCCAGCGGTTCGTATTTGTACTTTCTCTGCGCCTGTCCAGTTGCCGCAAGCGATCCCATCGTATTGCCATGATAGGACCTGTACCTGGACACAATCTTATAGCGGCTCTGGTCGCCGCATTGCAGATGATATTGCCTTGCAATCTTGAAGGCGGTCTCGTTCGCTTCCGATCCGCTGTTAGAGAAGAAAATAACATACTCATCCTTGAGCCATTCATTCAGTTTCTCAGCAAGCCTGATGGCGGGAACATGACTCTGCGTCAATGGGAAGTAGGCAAGCTCCTTCAACTGCACGTAAGCCGCTTCAGCAAGCTCGGTGCGGCCATATCCAACATTTACACACCATAGTCCTGACATGCCGTCCAGATACCTTTTCCCATCCACATCCGTCACCCAAGCACCCTTCGCCTCTTTCACCACCATCGTCCCCTGTGGACTATAAGGCTTCATGGAATGCCATACATAACGCTCATCACTAGCCAGCAAATCCTGCTCATGCGCCTGATCCATCCGAACCAAAGCAACCACACCTTTCTTGAGGGGCCTGACCCCTTTTTACATTTATTGGTTTATCCCTTTTTAAAAGTCGAACCTGGAAGTGATCATTTTTTTGCGGGTATAGAAGTTCAGCCCATCTTTTCCGTTGACATGAAGGTCGCCATAGAAAGAATCTTTCCATCCGGAGAATGGGAAGAATGCCATTGTTGCAGGTACCCCGACATTGACCCCGATCATCCCGGCATCCGCCTCTTCCCTGAACTGTCGCACCGCCTTTGCATCCTTTGTATAGATGGTGGCTCCGTTGCCGAAACGGGACTTTTCAATGTGCGCAAGTGCCTCATCAAGATCACTAGCTCTCAGCAAACTCAATACAGGGGCAAAGATCTCCTCTTTTGCTATCGTCATGTCAGGTTTTACATGATCAAAAATGGTAGGTCCCAGATAGTTTCCTTCTGTCAGATCTTCCATCTCCTTTCTGCCATCTCTGAGAAGTGTAGCACCTTCTGCCACTCCCTGTTTAATGTAGCCGATCACTTTTTCCCTGTGACTATCGCGAATAACCGGAGTCAACAACACTTCCTCATCCATCCCATTTCCGATTGACAAGGCATCCGCCTTCACTCTCAGCTCCTCGACAAACTTATCGTTGTCACCCACCACGACTACCGCACTGCAGGCCATGCATCGCTGTCCTGCACTACCGAATGCTGATGTTAATATATGCTGTGCAGCTTTTTCGATATCACAATCCGGCATGACCACATGATGATTTTTTGCTCCCGATAGTGCCTGAACCCGCTTCCCGTTTGCCGCTGATCTTTTATACACATATTTTGCAACCGGCTGCGATCCTACAAAGGAAATGGCTTTTACATCCTCATGATCAAGCAGGCCATTGACCACATCATGCGCCCCATGGACAATGTTCAACACCCCATCCGGTGCACCGGCCTGGGTGAACAGCTCGACTAAACGATTAGCCAGTAGTGGCGTCCTTTCGGATGGTTTCAGTACAAAAGTATTCCCGCAGGCAATGGCTAGAGGGAACATCCACAATGGTACCATCATCGGGAAATTGAATGGTGTAATCCCTCCGACCACCCCCAGCGGATAGCGATACATGCTCGAATCTATTTCTTCGGCGATATTTGCCAAGGTTTCACCCATCATCAGGGTTGGCGTCCCTGCGGCAAATTCGACACACTCCAAGCCCCGCTGCACTTCTCCATATGCCTCTTTATAAGCCTTTCCGTTCTCTGAAACAATGAGCTTGGCGAGCTCTTCGTGACGCTCTGTTAAGAGGTGGTGGTATTCATACATAATGCGTGCCCGTTTCGGGACAGGGACATTCCGCCATGTTTGAAAGGCGGCTTTGGCAGCCTTGACTGCATCCTCTACATCCTCTTTGGTCGAGAACGGAACCCTTGCCAGGCATTCCTTCGTTGCCGGGTTTTCGACATCAAAGGTCTCCGAACCTCTAGAGTCCACCCACTTCCCGTTAATATAATTTTGTAGTACGACCGTATCCTTTGACGTTGTTGTCATTAGACTACCTCCCGTTTTTTGAATTTTTAGAACTTATGCCTATTATCTGATAAAATTGCAAGGCTTTCATTAGACAAAATGTAAAACTTATTGAAGGATTGTTTCCACATTTTGATTACAGAGCTACTCATTAAAAGAGGAAGTGGAATATTTCGGATTCCGGGGGAGGAAATAGAATAATTGGTGGGCTGAGGTGCTTTTTGTACCGTATTAGGGGGAAAGATCAAAGCTGACGTTAGGATGAGCTTTTCACCTGCATTCATCGTGTAAAAAGCCCGTCATCTACCTTATGATGAGCTTTTCACCTGTAATCTTCGCGGAAAAAGCCCGTCATCTACCTTATGATGAGCTTTTCACCTGTATTCGTAGCGTAAAAAGCCCGTCATCTACCATTTATATGAAAAAATTGTGCACACCTAATGACAGCCACCTCATATAGCAAAATAGACCTCATCATATGGATGAAGTCTAGGTCTATCGTATATTTTTTTCATGTTTTACAGATTCGAGGTTGTTCTATTTGAGTCTTCAAAATAAGCATTCGTCGAGTTAAGATACTCATACACCATAATCATGAATTCGATTACCAGCCTCTTCTCCGCAAGCATGAAGTCCTCACCAAGCAGGGTCTCCAGCTTTTGAATACGATGGTATAGGGTTTGCCGCACAATAAACAGCTGATTGGCCGTCTCCTTTTTCGATCCATTACACGAAAGATAGACCTTCAGCGTCTCGAGCAGTTTACCATTGTGTTTCTGATCATGAACAATAACCGGTTCAAGATACTCCATCACGAACTCCCTCAGGTCTTGCTGCTTTTGCATATAGGAAATGAGCCGATAGATATGTAAGTCTTCAAAAAAGGAGGAATACACCCCGTGAAGGAGCTGCTCCTGTATTTTCATTGCTTCCCAGGCAGTCCAATAGCTCTTGGACATCTGTTCAAGTCCATGAACATACTTCCCTACACTCAATCTGAGAAATTTCCTTCCATTCTTATCACTTTGCTTGGAGATCAGGGTGGATATTCCTTCCTTCACCCGCTCCTTCCATCTTCCTTCATCTCTGCGATTAAGCAGGATGACTGTGAGGGTATTTTTCATTTCCGTAAAAAATACCGAGAATCCCTGCTGCTCGAATATGGAACGGAACAACAGTGTTAAATAGGTTTTATCTAGAGAAGGAGAGTCCAAGTCATTCTTTTTGCATAGGAGGACCACGCCGTTTTTCACAAAAATGGAGTCATGCCGCGACAAGAACTCTCTGATGGATTCAAGGGATTGGCCGCCATCCAACCAGCTTCGAAGCCATTCGCTTTCTTCCAGTCTTCTTTTTTCCTCCACATATAGACCGCGCAACAAATGCTGTGCAAGTGCCGTTACCGTTCTGTCAAGCATGAGCAGATCAAATTCACTTAATGGACGGTCCTTGGAGTAGAGGTGTATCACCCCATATTGCTTGTCCAGTACTTGTATAGGCTGCTTTAAATGCAGATTTTCATCGTTATCGTAATTGGAAAGAGCTGTTATTAATTCTTTACGTTTATGAATTGGAACACTTGGTATAAAATAAATATCCTGATTCTCTTTTTCATAGATAATCTGGGTGCCAATATGTTCATGGAGGTAGGAAAGAATTTCTTCTTCATGGGAGATTGTGAGAAGTTTTTTATTTAGTCTTTGGGCATACATTTCAAGCTCTGAAATCTTTTTGTACTGCTGGTTGATCAGGATGGAATGAATATCCTGCGTTATCCCGACAAAGGACACCTCTTCATGAAAAAGAATGAGAGGGAAGTGGTGCTCATCTGCAAGAGCAATGATTTCCGCTGGAATTGTCGAGGTGTACCTGCCCTTTTCAATACAAAGTCCTGCTGCATGGCAGTTGATTAATTGTTGCACAAAAGAATGGAAGGCGGCCGGATTGTCACCAAAGGATACACCAGTGGAGAGGATCAGCTCCTGGCCATTCAGCAGGTTTTCAATGGTGGTGATTTCCACAACATGAACCCATTTGACTAAACGGTTCATACCTTTTTCACCTGCAATTACCTCTGCCTTCTCAAAATGAGTTCGCTGCATTATTTCCTGTAAGGATAGCATGCCTTTCATGTATTCACCTCATTTTTATTGCTTACTTTCATTATACCGTATTCCTCCGGCTTAATTATGTAAATATTCTGACAAGAATAAACAAAAGGTGACATAAACCTCGATTCAGGTTACCGTCACCTTTTGTTATAGCTGTTTTCACATAAATTGTTGCTTTTGTTGTACTCAAAGTAAACACGTTATATTACTGGTCCTCGTGCTCTTTTCAGTGTAGTAGATTCTTTATCACTTTGAATAATATGGAGAGAAATGCTGTAAAAAATCCAAGTGCCGATTTTTTACGGGCGTAAAGCAACAAACTTTAAGAAAAGAGCCTTTGTTATCAATTATTTATTGGAAAATTCAGTTGGATTTCCTTGACCATTTCTTGAAATTCACCTTCGTCATTGAAATCACTGGAATCCCAGTTTTCCAGAATCCAATTGACCAGCTCTTCAGGCGAATTGAAAAACTCTCCACTGGAATCGGCCTTGCGAATCGTGAAACGGTTATTATCCTCATCAATTGTCACTTCACAAGGATAGGCACTTTCTTTACACTTCAATTGATATTCCATTACTGAACGCTCCTTTCACGATGCAGTTTACAAGATTTTATTCCTTGTTCCGAATATCTATGAGGGTTTTTCTACTTTTCTTTTTGCAGCTGGCGAATCAAAAGGGATGCGAAGTATTTTCTGGAATCTGCATGTTTAATGTGTAAGGTTTCTTCCTGTTTATCGGTGCCCGCTTTTTTCTCCAGGAGCAGAAAAGCACCCTCCAGGTTCTCTTCGACATTCTTTATTCTGAATCCTTTATCCATAAAGTAATCAATCTTATCCCGTTCTGCCAGGAATTGCTGATAATCACTCATATTCTTCCTCCTTCATTAACTGGAAAGCTCTTTTGGCTCCTCCACTTCTTCCTCACCTTCTGTAATAACCCAATCTCTTCCCACTGTGATTCCAAGATATTTTTCATCATCCGGATCGATAATTTCCGCCTGCTGGTACACATTGAAGTACCAATACTTTGCAAGTACATAATAGACTGCGGCACCGACAACAAAGCCAACAATAAAAGAATAGTTGGTCAGGAAATAGGCCGCTGTCCCCCCTGCAATCCAGGCAATGAAGCCTGCCATATTCACACCATGGAAATACTTGAATTGACCATTCTCTTCATAGAGGTCATATACATTCACTCTTCGTTTTCTTAGAAGATAGTAATCAGCAAATAATATCCCAACAATGGCAGACAAAATTCCACCGACTATTAACAAAAGTGGGATCAAAATGTCAAATAGACTCCAAGGCTGGACGACACTGCCCACAATTCCAGCGATAAATACACCCGCCCAGAACGGAACTTTCGGGCCGCCAACATTGGAGAAGATTGTGGCGGCAGGAATTACATTGGCAGAGGCATTGGTTGACCACTGAGCGAAGATGATCATCAGTAAAAGGACACCAAGCACGATACCTGAAGCTGCTTCCTGCAAGGCTACCACCGGATCATAATTGGAAACAGCGATATAGGCCACTCCCCCGATGATAACCATAAATGTCTGGGTCAAAGGCAGTGCAATGACGCTTCCGACAATACTGGACTTATTTCTCTTCAACCAGCTTCGTTCATATTTCGGAGCCTTGATGAAGCGCGAAATGGATGGAATATCTGCCGCAAGTGTTGCCCAGAAACCCATATTACTGAATATGACGATCAAGAAGGCAGTAAAAGCGGCACCTCCTGTGACAGGACTTTCAATCCATGTCCATACATCTCTTCCCTGTTCAAGTGCACGATCGGATAAAGTGGTGTACATCCAGGCTGATATGAGGATGATGATCGGTGCAGCCAAATCGGCAAATCGTTCAACAGCCTTTATCCCAAGGGCAGTATTGATTAATTGTACCGCCGCAAAAATAAGATAGCAGACAAACCAGTTATCAAAATTGAAAAGCGTATCCAGAATGGCGTTCATGGCTGTAGCTCCGAAAAATGTGTTTATCCCAAACCAAAAGGAAGCTGTCAGCCCGCGAATAATGGAAGGAATATGAGTACCCAGTGTTCCAAATGGGGCCCGCATATAAACCGGAAAGCTGAGTCCATGCTCTATCCCGATATCTCCGGTGATGGTCATAAAGAGTCCTATCCCGACGCTTCCGATTATCGTGGCAAGTATCACCCAGCCAAGCGACAGGTTTTGAACCCCTGCTCCTCCGATTGCAAATGCAGCCAATACTACTGCCATTCCCACCCACATCACTGCAAACCCAAGTGTCCCTATTTTTCTGCCATCATGAGAAATAGGCAGTAAATCTGGAGATTTTAAATAACTAGATTTCTTTTTCATAAACATAGCACCCCTCAATTATTAATCCAAAATAAGATCAAAAGAGCTTCTAACAACAATTGCCTGACCCAATAAAATGATGTAGGCCAAGCAATCGGAAGGTCATCTGTATATGATTGTAGGGTAGGTGGGTCAGATAGAGAGCGTCTCGTTCTGTTTCAGTTTTTTCATTGTTCCATATTTTTCCCGTTTGATATATTGTCCACTGCCGGCCTTGCCAACAAACTGCCTGTCACGAACGACAAATTCCCCCCGTACCATGACGGAGACAGGTTCTCCTGTAATCTTCATACCTTCAAAGGCATTATAATCGACAGCCATGTGGTGGGTTGCCGCCGAAATGACACGCTCCTTATTTGGATCGAATAATACGAGGTCAGCGTCTGCTCCAACTGCAATCGTCCCTTTTTTCGGAAACATCCCAAATAGCTTTGCCACTCTGGTAGATACGATGTCCACAAACTGATGGATGGTGATTCTGCCTTTCTTTACGCCTTCAGAGAATAGGACGCTCACTCTGTCCTCAATCATCGGTCCCCCATTTGGAATCTTCGTAAAGTCCCCTTTACCAAGACTTTTTTGTCCGTTAAAATCAAATGAACACTGATCGGAACCAAGCGTCTGCAGCTGACCGCTTTTCAGGGCATTCCAGAGTACGTTCTGGTGCCATTTTTCACGTAATGGCGGGGACCACACGTATTTGGCACCTTCAAAATCAGGCAATTCCAAATGGCTTTGATCCAGCGCCAAATATTGAGGGCAGGTCTCCCCCCAGATATCCACGCCTTTGTTTCTTGCCTCTGCAATCTTTTCTACTGCTTCCGCACAGGAAACATGCACCACATACAGCTGGGATTTTGCAAGGGAGGTAAGCTGGGCAGCTCTCCCAGTCGCTTCCCCCTCCACTTCCGGAGGTCTGGTCAACGCATGATAGACAGGATCAGTGTTTCCATTCTTTAATGCTTCTTTCGTCAAGTAGTCAATGACATCCCCATTTTCCGCATGTACCATCACAAGTGCTCCTAAATCCTTGGCCGCTACCAGCGTACGGAATAACGTTTCGTCATCAGCCTGAAATACATTTTTGTAGGCCATGAAAACCTTAAAGGAGGTGATCCCCTCTTCCTGTATCACAGATGGAAGCTCTGCAAGCACACTTTCATTGATTTCCCCTATCATTAAATGAAAACTGTAATCAATGACCGACTTATCCTTTGACTTGTTGTGCCAGGTCTGGATAGCATCTTTCAATGGTTTCCCTTTTTCAGTGAGGCAGAAATCAATAATCGATGTCGTCCCTCCAAATGCAGCTGCCATGGTACCCGATTCAAAATCATCCTTTGTAACCGTTCCACCGAATGGCATATCCAAATGAGTATGCGGATCGATGGCTCCCGGAAACACGAAACAACCTTTTGCATCAATCACTTCCGCATCACCAGCTGACAAATTGTGACCGATTGCTGAAATGGTTTCCCCTTCGATTAAAATATCCGCTTCATACCTATCACTCGCTGTTATGATGACACCGTTCTTGATCAGTTTTTTCCTTGCCATATTCAATCATTCCCCCTTATTTAACCGTGTCCACTTCCATTTGCTTTAACAAACCTAACGCAGACTGCCTATCATTCCATGTCATTGGCGGCTGTTCGTGTGGAAGCTCAACCATCGTGATCGCATCTTCCACCGGACAGACGATCGAGCAGAGGTTACAGCCGACACAATCCTCTTCCCTGACCTGTAAATAAGGCTTCCCATGCGAGTCCTTCAACATATCAATACATTGGTGGGAGGTATCCTCACAGGCGATATGGCACTTGTTACAGTTTATACAGGTGTCCTGATTGATTCGGGCCACTATTTTATAATTCAGATCGAGGTTGCCCCAATCCGAATACTTCGGAACCGATTTCCCGACTAGCTCCATCACCGAATGAATTCCCTTTGAATCCAAATAATGAGATAGTCCCTCTATCATATCCTCCACGATCCGGAAACCGTGGTGCATAGCAGCGGTGCAAACCTGTACTCCTGTTGCTCCCATCAGCATGAATTCAACCGCATTCTGCCAATCGGATACTCCGCCCATCCCTGAAATAGGTACATTTATCCGAGGGTTTCTCGCACATTCTCCAACCATATTCAGCGCAATAGGCTTAACCGCCGGACCACAATATCCTCCATGTGCCCCTTTTCCTGCTACGTGGGGAATCGTGTTCCAGCTGTCCAGATCGACTCCTGCGAGACTATTGATGGTATTGATCATACTGACTGCATCTGCTCCACCTCTGACAGCAGCTTCCGCCGTTACGGTGATATCCGTTATATTGGGGGTTAACTTCACAATTACCGGTGTTTGTGCAGCTTCCTTCGCCCAGTAGGTCTGCTTTTCCACCAGTTCCGGAACCTGCCCTGAAGCGGAACCCATCCCCCGTTCTGCCATTCCATGCGGACAGCCGAAATTAAGCTCCAGTCCATCCACACCTACCGCTTCCACCTTTTTGACGATTTCATGCCACTTTTCCTGTTTGGGCTCCACCATCAACGAGGCAATCAGTACGCGGTCTGGAAATCTTTTTTTCGTTTCTGCAATCTCCTTCAGATTCACCTCCAGAGGGCGATCCGTTATCAGTTCGATATTATTGAATCCCGCCACTCGTTGTCCGTTGAAGCTTACGGCTGCGAAACGGGAAGACACATTGATAATGGGGTCGCCAAGTGTTTTCCAAACCGCTCCACCCCATCCCGCTTCAAATGCCCTCTGCACCTGATAGCCCGAATTTGTAGGCGGTGCGGATGCCAACCAGAAAGGATTCGGTGATTTAATTCCTGCAAAATTAATTGATAAATCTGCCAAACTGTTCCCCCCTCACTAGGTTTCATTGCTTCTTTAGGCTGTCTCTATTGCTTGCTTCACTAAGCTTTCATACAGGGCATAGGCAGTCTGCTTGCCTTGCTGGGCAGCTGTCACTACCATCGCTTCCCCTTGGCCTTTTCCGAAAATGACATCACCACAGGCAAATACTTTCCTGTTTGAAGTGCTATGTGTTTGAGGGTCTATCTTTACGACTCCTCCATCGTGTGCCAAACCGAACTCTTCAATCAGTGATGTATACCTTGTCTGTCCAATCGCCTTGATCACTGCGTCCACTTCAAGCAGAAATTCAGACCCCTCCACTTTAACAGGTCTTCTGCGTCCGTCTTCACCCGGTGAACTCAACTCCATTTTGACGCACTCAATATGCGTTACCTCTCCCTCTTCATTTCCGATAATTCTATTCGGGGCAGTCAGCCATCTGAATTCCACTCCATCCTGCTTGGCAAATTCGTATTCGAAATCGTAGGCTGTCATCTCCTCCTGCGTTCTGCGGTAAAGAATTTTTACATTTTTAGCACCCAGCCGGACCGAACAGGTTGCACCATCTATCGCAGTATTTCCTGCACCAATTACGACAACATTCTTTCCTTTGAATTGATCGCCGATCGCTTTTGTTTTTGTTTCTTTTACAAAATCTATCGCATCATAGACACCTGAAAGATTTTCTCCTTCAATTCCAAGCATCGGTACACTCGCCATTCCTATAGCAAGGATCACTCCATCATACTGGGCAAGAATCTCCTCCACTCCGATATCCACACCCACTCTTGTATTTGTCCGGATTTCCACATCCAGGCTCTTAACCTGATCCACTTCCCAATACGAAACGCTCTTTGGCAGGCGGAATGAAACGATCCCATAAGTATTCAAACCCCCAGCTTCTGCCTCTGCTTCAAAAATGGTCACTTCAAATCCCAGTAAAGCAAGCTCCCTTGCAGAGGATAGACCTGCAGGCCCACCACCAACAACCGCAATTTTTTTGCCATTAGGTGTGCCTTTTTGAAAAAGAGTCTGTTCATTTTTGATTGCCCAATCTGTGGCATACCGCTGCAGGTCTCCGATGATGATCGGCTTTGTATGATGATTCAGCACACATGCCCCTTCACATAATTCCTCTGTCGGGCATACCCTCGAGCAGCTTGCTCCTACAGGATTGGCAGACATGATGGTTTTGGTGGAGCCTTTAAGATTTCCTGAAGCAATCTTCTTAATGAAAGAAGGGATATCAATGCTGGTCGGACAGGCGACAATACATGGAGCATCATAGCAATAAAGGCATCGATTCGCTTCTTCAATGGCTTCTCGGTCTGACAGTCCCGGCTTCACTTCCAGGAAATTTAAAGATAAGTTATCATAGTCAATCCTTTTGACAGTTTTCAATCGAACATCTCCTTTCTTTTTCGAACATCGTAAAAAAAGAGATCACTCTTTTTCATGTGTCCCCTTCATTCAGAGAAGGAATCAGGTTCACAAATGTTACGAAAGAGTCATCCCTTTATTGCCTTTACGGCAAAAGCGCTGTCATTTCTTCATAGGTTTCCGGTCTTCTGTCACGGTAGAATTGCCACACATCTCTCACTTCACGGATAAGTTTTTTGTTCATTTCCCCGATTATCACCTCATCCTGATCTCGGCTCCCGATCGAAACAAAGGAACCACGTGGGTCAACGAGATAGGACTGTCCATAGAATTCTCCCATTTTCCAAGGCCCCTCCACTCCGACCCGGTTGATGGCACCTACATAATAGCCGTTTGCTACAGCGTGTGCAGGCTGTTCGAGCTTCCATAGATATTCGGAAAGACCTGCAACAGTTGCAGAAGGATTGAAGACGATTTCTGCTCCTTTTAAGCCTAAGAGGCGAGCGCCCTCCGGGAAATGGCGGTCATAGCATATGTAGACGCCGACCTTCGCATAGGCGGTATCAAAAATCGGATATCCGAGATTGCCTGGTTTAAAATAGAACTTCTCCCAAAACCCATGCCCCTGGTCTCCAACACCAACTTGAGGAATATGCTGCTTGCGGTATTTTCCAAGATAGCTTCCATCGGCATCGATTACTGCTGCCGTGTTATAATAGGTGGCTATGCCTTCGCGTTCATAGATAGGAAGGACAATGACCACTCCCAGTTCCTTAGCCAGGTCCTGAAACAGCCTGGTTGTCGGTCCATGCGGGATTTCCTCTGCCGCTTCATACCATTTCGGGTTTTGTTCACTACAAAAATAAGGACCATAAAAAATCTCCTGTAAGCAGATTATTTGCGCCCCTTTTTCCTTTGCTTCTCTTACTAATTTAATGTGCTTCTCAATGGCAGCCTTTTTGTGAACCTCCACCGGTTCCGTGCCGTCCACATCATTGGAAGCTTGAATCAAGCCAATCATCACTTTGTCGGACATCCCATTACCCCCTTTGAAGAATGCAACTAGCCTGTGTTTCGCTTAATTTTTAGAATTGTTTGAACTTTATGTATATTGTACTTCCTTACTTGTCTTTTTTCACTATACATAATGTTAAATGATGAAGAGGTGAGACTGTCCAATGTGTAAAGTGAGGGATAGACTTTACAAAAAAAATCCGCCCTGCCATTAGCAGGACGGATTTCATCATATATTTTCGGCTCCATTAAACACCGCTGTTGATTTCCGCACTAGGCAGCGACCCAAGGGGTGGTGCTGGAGCCTCCTCGGGCTTCGCCCTGTGGGGTCTCCAGCCTACCGCTACCTCCCGCAGGACAAGGAAGTCTTCGGCAGCGATACATCGCACGAAGAAAATGCTCGCATTTTCGAGGAGTCTTCGCCTATTGCTCCAATCAACAGCTAGATACAAATAATCTACACTATTCTTTAACTGAGCCTAAACTCAAGAAAACATTCGCTTGGCACGTTTTCTCATTTTTTTCATATTGCGTTTGGAAGTCATATCCCCAAGAAAGTTTTGTACATCATTGTTTTTACTTAGACGGCTCGCTGCTGCCCCCAAGCCTATCATTAACAAAGAAGACATTGCTTTGTTCATGCGACTCACTCCCAACTATTAGTTACATGCTGATTTGTCGATCGTCTTCATGAAATAAATCATCCAATGAACTTAGGGTTCCATCCTCTTCTACTTGATGAGTATGGACCACACCTTTGGAGACAGAAAGCTCAATAAAACAGCCCCAGCAATAGAATTGGTTCACACCAATTTTTCCGATATCTTTACTTTTGCAATTAGGACAACAAAGAACCACCATCGAACACCTCTCGTTAGGTTGATACAGAAACGACGACGGTATCTTTTCCGATGATAAGATCAAGAGGGTGCTGAATGATTTTCTTGCCCTCTGCAATATCTGCGAAAAAGCCGTCCGTTACCTCATATCCTACGATTGTGCCCGTTTCTTCCTCAAAATATACATCATCGAGAAGCCCAAGTTTATTCCCTTCTCCAGTCAAGAAGGATTTTCCCTTGATTCCATGTGAATGGAGAAAAAAAACTTCGCCATCCTCCTTCTTAACGGTGGAAAGTTCATGCGCTTCTGCCATGATACCGTCGTCTCCAAAGGATTTGATATACTCGAATGGAAGAAATTTTTTACGATGGATTACGCCCTTTCCGTCGATAATGAGTCCTTTTACCTGTCCGGGTTCCACTATGCAAAAGTCAGTAATCCGGCCGATTTTATTACCTGATGCCCTATCATATATTAGCATCCCAACCACTCGAGAAAATGTTCTCAAAGAAACCCACCTCTTTTCGAACATTAATAGGTTTCGTCTCGGAGAACTATGTCATACAGCGAAAGGTTTTCCAATTGAAAATAAGAAAAAAAGGCTAATCCTAAGGACAGCCTCTTCTATTCATCCTCGCCCATAAAGTCATATGGCGATATGTTTTCCATTCCGATATTGGCATCCTTCCAGAAAGGGATTTCCGCAAGAATGGCCTCGTCCGCTTCGTCGTTCTGTAAGACAATCGAGGCTTGATTATTCAGCCTTTCCTTCAATGAAGTCTGCCTCGCCTGCTCATCGGCCCGTTGTACCCCGATCCTTAATGCATCTTCTTCCCCGCATAGTATCAGGAAGCGTTTAGAACGTGTTACTGCAGTGTAAAGCAAATTTCTGCGCAGCATTCGGTAATAGCTTTTCACAACAGGAAGCACCACAATTGGAAACTCACTTCCTTGGGACTTATGTATGGAACAGCAGTATGCATGCGTAATCTGGCCGAGGTCCTGTTTTGTATAGGTTACTTCATTACCTTCAAATGATACGATCACCATGTCTTGCTTTTCCGTGTTCTCTTTGGCATAGAAGATGGAAACAACTTCACCTATATCCCCGTTGAATACATTACTCTCCGGCTGATTGACGAGCTGCAGCACTTTGTCTCCTGATCGATAGACGACATTTCCGAAGGCCAGTTCACGACGCCCTTCACTTTTAGGGTTGAATAGCTCCTGCAGCATTTCATTCAGCTTGTCAATACCGGCATTTCCGCGATACATTGGCGCCAGCACCTGGATATCGCGCGCGGTGTACCCTTTGCTCTGGGCATTGGCACAGACCTTTTTGACCACGTCCATTATCTGGGCTTGCCCACATTTGATAAAGGACCGGTCTTTCTTGGCCACCGCTATATCTGCCGGCACCACACCATCCTTCATGCTATGCGCCAGCTCGATGATGGAGCTTCCATCCGCTTGCCTGTAGATATCCGTCAACTTCACAGTTGGAATGGCTTGGGAGGACAATAGGTCTTTTAATACTTGTCCTGGACCAACCGAAGGAAGCTGGTCTTCATCCCCTACCAAGACAACTTGAATATCTGCCGGCAGTGATTTGAACAACTGGTTTGCAAGCCATATGTCCACCATCGACACCTCATCGACAATCAGCAGCTTACCGGGAATTGGATTTTCTTCATCATGCTGAAAGCCTTCGGAGCCGTTCCATCCAAGCAACCTGTGTATGGTAAGAGAAGGCAGGCCGGTCGCTTCACTCATCCTTTTCGCAGCACGGCCTGTTGGTGCCACAAGCATAATTGGAAACGGATCGTCCTTGGAATAATCGTCCGGTTCCAGCGAACATCCATGAAGGTCTGCATACAGCTCCACAATCCCCTTGATGACAGTTGTTTTTCCAGTTCCGGGTCCTCCTGTCAAAAGGAGCATCGGAGTCATCAATGCCTGCTGGATTGCCTCTTTCTGGGAAGGGGCATATTGCACCTTCAATCGGTCCTCCAATTCACCCAGAGCCAATAAAAATTCGGACTCCGGGAACTGCTCCGCATACTGGGTTTGCTCCATCACTCTTTTGATATTAGAGACAAGCCCCTGCTCTGAAAAGTAGAGACTCGGAAGATAGACACGTCCCTCTTCCGACTTCAGTTTGCCCTCTTCCGTCAGCTGCAGAATTTCCCGAGAAATGTCAGAATCTACAACCAATCCTTGCTGCTTCTCGTTTAAAAGCTTCCACACAGCTTCTACCAGCTGATTTTCCGAAACAAAACAATGCCCCTCCGACATGGAATACTGCTCTAGCATGTACAAGCATCCTGCCCTGATACGATCCGGATGGTTACCGGAAATACTGAAGTGACTGCCGAGCTCATCTGCCCTTGCAAATCCGATACCTTCCACATCCTCGACAAGCTGATAGGGGTTCTTTTGAAGGATACTGATTGTTTCATCCTTATAGGTCTGATAGATCTTCATGGAGAGCTGCGGGCCAAACCCAAATTGTGAAAGGGCAATCATGACTTGTTCAAGCCCCTGATGCTCCATTAGGGAGTCATAGAGCAGCTTCGCTTTGTCACCAGGCAGTTTTGGGATCGAATCAAGGACAGAGGGATTCTCTAAAATCTTGGAGATGGCATTCTCACCTAGTGCATCCGCTATTTTCTCTGCAGTCTTTTTTCCGATTCCCGAAAATAAGTCACTGGATAGATACTGTACAATACCTTGACGTGTTTGCGGGATATCTTTGCGGAAGTGTTCAACATGAAACTGAAGTCCAAAACGGGGATGCTCTTTCATCGTCCCGAAAAATATGTATGTTTCATCCTCATGGATACGAGGGAAATACCCAGTTACGACCGCTTCCTTTTCCTCATATGGAACATTTGTCTCCGTCACTCTGATCCGGACAACGGAATACATATTGGATTCGTTGTGGAAAATGGTGACTAGATGAGAGCCTTTTATAAATTTTTCATGTTCCTCGAACAAGTCGAGAGAGGATTGCTGCTTCTGGTCCTTCATGGGATTTCCCTCCGTCCCTTAATTTTCCGTCAAAATCTTTTTTGCATGGGCTGCCAGCATATGGTCTGCCTGTACATCCAGTGCCTTGTCGAGCATCTCAATCGCCTTATCTCTATTTTCCTGGTACGCATATGCCACTCCCAAGTTATAATACGCATCAGCATGGCTATCATCATTTTTCACTACTTGTTCAAACTCCACAGTTGCTTCCTTGATCAGAGCCAGTCCAGCCAGGCATAATCCGTATTGGAATCTTGCTTCCGTGTCCTCCGGTTTCAATTCGACCGCTCTCTGGAAATATGGAAGTGCAAGCTTCGGCTGTTCAAACTGCAGCAATGTCATGCCAAGCATAAAATAGATATCACTATCATTGACTCCCTTTTTCATTGCAAGCTCAAAGTGATCCTTTGCCTCATGCCATTTTTCTAGCTGATAATAGACATTGCCAAGACCATAATGGGCTGTTCCCATGTTTTCATCTTTCGATAGTGCCCGCTCAAAGAACTTCATCGCTTTTTCCAGTTCTCCCACAGCACTCAGCACGTTGCCGAAATTGACATAGGCAACTGCATTATCCGGGTTCTGTTCAATCTCTTCCGAAAAAGCAGCCAGTGCCTCTTCATATTTTCCTTCTTGCAAATATTGAATACCTAAAGCATTATTGTCTTTCATCTATGATTGCACCTCTTTATCGCTATTTTCCCCCAATAAGTATAACACAGGAAAAACCTCCACTCCTATTAGAAGTAGAGGTTTTCTATTTATCCAACATACCATAGTTTTTCGTTATTTTTGAAAACATGATCGATGGTTCCGCCGCCTAAGCATTCGTCGCCATTATAGAATACGACCGCTTGACCAGGTGTAACCGCGCGAAGCGGCTCATCGAAGATCACCTTTACCCTGTTGTCTTCAAGATGCTCGATACGTACTTTGTTATCCTGTTGGCGATAACGGAATTTCGCTGTACACGCCATTCCATCTTCAGGAGCCTTATCAGATACCCAGCTGACGTCGGCTGCAATGATGGAATCGGAATAAAGAAGCTCGTTATCGAAGCCTTGGCCTACATAAAGAACGTTCTTTTCGAGGTCCTTGCCGATAACAAACCATGGATCTCCGCTTCCGCCGATGCCGAGGCCATGACGCTGGCCGATGGTATAATACATCAATCCATCATGCTTGCCCATTACTTTCCCATCCATCGTAAGCATATTGCCTGGCTGTGCAGGAAGGTAGCCGCTCAGGAATTCCTTGAAATTGCGTTCCCCGATAAAACAGATTCCAGTGCTATCTTTTTTTGTTGCTGTAGCAAGATTGGCACGCTTGGCAATTTCCCGGACTTCGGATTTTTGGATGTTACCGATTGGGAACATGACTTTGGAAAGCTGCTCCTGGCCCAATTGGTTCAGGAAGTAAGTTTGGTCTTTGTTTTCATCAAGCCCGCGCAGCATTTTGAACTCGCCATCACGGAACTCGACTTGTGCATAATGGCCTGTTGCCAAATAATCCGCTCCAAGGTCGATTGCATGCTCAAGGAATGCTTTGAACTTGATTTCCTTGTTGCACATGACATCAGGATTTGGTGTGCGTCCTGCTTTATACTCATTCAGGAAATACTGGAATACTTTGTCCCAATATTGCTTTTCGAAATTTACCGCGTAATAAGGGATACCGATCTGGTTACAGACGCGGATTACATCGTTGTAATCCTCTGTTGCAGTACATACGCCAAATTCATCGGTGTCGTCCCAGTTTTTCATGAAAATGCCGATTACATCGTAGCCCTGTTCTTTTAGAAGAAGTGCTGCTACAGAGGAATCCACTCCACCAGACATTCCTATTACTACACGGGTATCCTTTGGTGCTTTGTTCATTTTGATCACCCCGTATTTTATTTTGCTATTCTTTATAAACGCTTGCTGTAAAGAGTGTCGTTTTAAAAATAATTGACCCCGATACTCCGCTGTTGATTTCCGCACTAGGCACAGCGACCCAAGGGGCGATGCTGGAGCCTCCTCAGGCTTCGCCCTGCGGGGTCTCCAGCCTACCGCTACCTCCCGCAGGAGTCTTCGCCTATTGCTCCAATCAACAGCTAGCAAGCTAAAAAATCACACTAGTCTAGCGATTTTATAAGAAGAACTTATTTGTTCCTTGTCAATCGTTTTACCACTTTTGCCGTTTCTTCAGCAGCATGGATGATGTCTTCTTTTGTGTTACCTAAGCCGAAGCTGAAGCGGATGGAGGAAGCGATGCGGTCTGAGTCTTTTCCGAACATCGCGACAAGGACGTGTGACGGATCGATTGAACCTGCTGTACAGGCGGAGCCGCTGGAAACCGCTACACCGGACAGGTCCAGGTTAACCAGCAGGGACTCTACATTTGTTCCTGGAAAATAAACATTCATCACATGAGGTAATGACTGTTCCATCGTTCCGTTTATTTCAAACGACACCTCTTCCCGCTCCCAAATTTCCTTCATCACTTGCTTGAACTCCAAATACTGGACCGCTTTCTTGGCACCCTGCTCCACGCTCAGTTCGATGGCTGTCTTAAGTCCGACAATTCCGGCCACATTCTCCGTACCCGCGCGTCTTTTACGTTCCTGCTCCCCTCCATAGGTTAATGGAGCGAAGCTTGTACCGTTTCTGGCGTATAAAAAGCCGACGCCTTTGGGACCATTGATTTTATGGCTGGACATGGATAGAAAATCAATCCCCAGCTCATTCACATCTATTGAATAAAGTCCGAACGCCTGAACGGCATCGGTATGAAAATAAGCCTGATGGTCCTGAAGCATTTCCCCGATCTCTTTCATCGGCTGAACTGTGCCCACTTCATTGTTTCCAAACATGATGGTCACAAGGATCGTTTCATCTGTTAGAGCTTTCGCTACATCCTGTATATCTACAAGCCCGTTTTCATCTACAGGGAGGTAAGTCACCTGATAGCCCTCTTTTTCGAGCTGTTCACAAGTGTGCAGCACGGCATGATGCTCAATGGATGTTGTGATGATATGATTGCCCTTGTTTCTGTTTGCACGAGCCACACCTATGATTGCGAGATTATCCGCTTCTGTTCCACCGCTCGTAAAAATGATTTCATTTTCCTTCGCTCCGATGCTTCTTGCGGCAATGTTCCTCGCTTCATCCACATAATGCCTCGTTTTGCGGCCAAACTGATGAATACTCGACGGATTGCCGAATTCTTCTTTCATTACCGGAAGCATACTATCAATAACAGCCGGATGCATGGGAGAGGTTGCAGCATGATCTAAATAGACTCTTTTCAATGAGCACGCCTCCTTTCTTTATATAATGTTGTCCTTTAAATGTAAAACATATAAGCTTCCTGGTCTCCACCGGAATAGTTTGCTAGGTCGTCAAGTGTCGTGTTATCCAGTACGTCTTTTACTGCGTCACGAATACGGATCCAAAGCTCACGTTTGGCAGGCTCCTCGTCTTCTAGAACTTCCACAGGACTGATTGGTCCTTCGAGAACACGAATGATGTCACCCGCTGTAATTTTCTCCGGTTCATCTGCTAAAATATAGCCGCCGTAAGCTCCGCGGATACTTTTTACAAGACCTGCATTTCTTAGTGGTGCAATCAATTGCTCCAGATAGTGCTCAGATAGGTCGTGTGTTTGAGCGATTGTCTTTAACGACAACGGGCCTTCCCCCACATTTTTCGCAAGCTCGATCATAATGGTCAATCCATAACGTCCTTTTGTTGAAATCTTCATTCCCTACACCCCTATTCTTACTTTCCAATACCTTATAATTGCATCGTCAGATTATCATTATTTTTGTGCTGTATTTTATAAAGAATATTATCTGTAGTTTTCTGGCATGCAGGAAGTGTCCATCCTACAATCGGACCAATCGTGAAGCTGAAAAGGATCGTCCCGATAAACACAGGTCCTCCTAAAAGCCACCCTACATATAATACTATTAATTCCATCGCTAATCTAATATGTTGCACTTTAAAGCCCGTCTTTTCTGTCAAAGCGATCATCAGACTATCTCTCGGACCGGCTCCGCAACGGGAAGAAATATATACCCCAATACCAATACCGATCACCAATACACCCAGAATCAGCATGAAAAGCTGCCCGAAAAATGAGTGCGGTGTCTTTAAGTATGGAATGAAAAGATACATATCAATGAATATTCCAACCATCAGCATATTCAAAAAAGCACCGACGGAAGGGAGCCTTTTTACAATCAAAGAAGAAATGGCCAAAATAAAAAAGCCTACAATAATGGACCATGTACCGATGGTTAAACCAACCTGGTAAAAGAGGCCGATATGAAAAACATCCCATGGTGCACTGCCAAGGTCCGCCCTGATCATCAGCACGATCCCAAATGACATAATCAACAAACCAATAAAATAAATGGACCATTTCGCCAAAAATAAGCTTCTGCCTATACTCCGCTCACCTTGCATATATTCGCTACCCTTCTGTGTGTTTACTTATGTGCCGATAAAATCTATCCCATTATAGCACAGAATGTGAGGTTTTACATTTCTAACCATGACTTTAATTGTGGTAGAGTGGGTGATAGACAAAGATGCTAAAGCAAGCAGGAAGGTGTTTTTTATGAGCAGCAAACCATTGGCATTTCGTATGAGGCCGAGAACGATAGAAGAAATGGTCGGTCAGGAGCATTTGGTTGGGGATGGCAAAATCATTCAGAGAATGGTCAAGGCTAGACACCTCTCCTCGATGATTCTTTATGGGCCACCTGGAATAGGAAAGACATCGATTGCCACGGCCATCGCTGGCAGCACACAATATGCGTTTCGTACGTTGAACGCAGTCATCCATAATAAAAAAGATATGGAAATTGTTGCAGAGGAAGCGAAAATGTCAGGCAAGGTTATATTGATTTTAGACGAGGTTCACCGCTTGGACAAAGCGAAGCAGGACTTTCTTTTGCCACATCTGGAGAGTGGCAGGATCGTGCTGATCGGAGCAACGACAAGCAATCCTTATCATGCCATCAATCCTGCCATCAGAAGTAGATGCCAGATTTTCGAGTTGCATCCATTGTCCGTTGAGGAGATAAAGGATGTGATTGTGCAGGCACTGAAAGATTCCGATCGAGGACTTGGCGACTATAAGGTGAAAGTAAGCAGTGATGCTATTGCCCACTTTGCAAATGGCTGCGGGGGTGATGTTCGTTCTGCACTGAATGCGCTCGAACTTGCGGTTTTATCATCGTCTCCTAACGAAGAAGGTATTATTGAGATAGATCTGCAGTCCGCAGAAGAATGCTTGCAGAAAAAGAGCTTCTATCATGACAAGGACGGCGATGGCCATTATGATGTCCTTTCAGCCTTCCAGAAATCGATCCGCGGCAGCGACGTTGACGCCGCGCTTCACTATTTGGGAAGACTGATCGAAGCCGGCGATCTTGTTAGTATTGCCAGACGGTTACTCGTAATAGCCTATGAAGATATCAGCCTTGCCAATCCACAGGCAGGTGCAAGGACTCTAGCAGCGATTGAAGCTGCTGAAAGGCTGGGCTTTCCGGAGGCGCGTATTCCTCTAGCGAATGCCGTCATTGAGCTTTGCCTGTCCCCGAAATCTAACTCGGCCTATAAAGCATTGGATGAGGCACTTTCTGATATCAGAAAAGGACTTGTCGGTGAAGTGCCTCCCCATCTGAAGGATGCCCATTATAAGGGTGCAGCCAAATTGGGCCGGGGAGTGGATTACCTCTATCCCCATGATTACCCGGGCGGCTGGGTGGCACAGCAATATCTACCTGATAAACTGAAGAATAAATCATACTACAAACCAAAGGAAACAAGTAAATTCGAAGCGGCTCTCGCGCAAATCTACGAAAAGACGAAAAAACGAAAATAAAAGAAATGGCTTGCCTGAATATGCGGCAAGCCATTTCTTTTTACTTCTGTTCAATCAATCCAATATCAATTCCAGTCGGCTCTTTCAGGTAGGCAAGGTAGAACGTATCAAACTCCATCTTCTCCCTGACAACTTCGGCCCCTTTTACTTTTGCGATGGCCAATGTTTCATCAATCGAATCCACTTCAATCCTAATCCTCGTTCCATGTGGATGATCTTCGGGTCCTTTTGCAATCCCACCACTCACCACATTTGCACCCTTGCCAGTCACAACCGGCCAATATTCATAATTCGGCTCGCCTATATCCCAACCGAATACATCCTCAAAAAACTTTGTCGTTAACTCAGGTTCCCTGCTACTGATCTCAAATCCTACCACTCTGTTCATTTCATAACCCTCCCTATATTTCTATAATTTATTATTTCTCCTGAAAAGGACATTCTCCTCTATTTTTATCCCTTGGATACTACATACCCAATCTATACGGAAGTTGCACATTTACTACAACTGCATATATGCGTATATTATCACAACATTTTGTCCATGATGGTAAAAAAACGTCCGTTTTAAAGGAGTGTCTGAAAATGAAAGTTCGACAGGATGCATGGTCCCATGAGGATGATCTATTATTAGCAGAAACCGTATTGAGATACATAAGAGATGGTGGTACACAGTTAGCAGCTTTTGAAGAAGTGGGAGATAAATTGAACCGCACGTCTGCAGCTTGTGGGTTCAGGTGGAATGCAGAGGTCCGCAAAAAATACGAACCTGCAGTTGCAATTGCCAAAAAGCAACGCAAGGAACGCAAACGGGCATTGGATAAATTGAAAAAGATGGATTCCACAGAAACCAAAAAAGTGATAAAAACAAAGCCGCCATTGGAAATGGAATGGCTTCCTGCTCCAAGCAGCCCCACTGCACAATGGAGTATTCCCAGTTCACTACAAGCACAGCTCCAGGAGGAAGAGGATTCCGATGTATACCAGCCACTTCCAGTAAAACAAAATAGCATTACTTTGGATGACTGCATCTATTTCATGCAAAACCTGAAGCGGGACCAGCAAACCGGACAAGGCTCTCATCTTGAACAGGAGCGATTGAAAAACGAAAATCACCTGTTGAAAAGAAGGCTTGCAGCGTTGGAGGACCAGTTACAGAAACTGGAAGAAAAGCAAAGCGTCATCAATGATGATTATGAAATGCTCGTACAGATCATGGATCGTGCGAAGAAGATGACTGCGCTGCAAAATGAAGTAATGTAAAACCAAAAAGAAAAGGATGACTGCAAGAGCTTCATGCTCTTCAGTCATCCTTTTCTTTTTGGCTGTTTTCGTATTCAATGTTGCTCTCTAGATAAAATGTAAGCATTAAATGTAGCCCGTTGATTTCCGCTCCGGACACTTGCTTTCCGCGGGGACGGATTGGAGCCTCCTCGGCTACGCCTGTGGGGTCTCCAATGCCCTCTACTCTCCCGCAGGAGTCAAGTGTCCTCCGCTACAATCAACTCAGTTTTTTAACACTATTTGCTCTACTGAAATGAAAAAATGAAACAAATTTTTCAAACTATAGGAAAGCAAATTTTATACTACGATTCACCCCTGTTGGTTGGAGTGCAAGGTGTGAGACTCCTGCGGGAGCAGCGTGTCAAGGGAGACCCCACAGGCGCAAAGCGCTGAGGAGGCTCCCGAGGCCGCCCGCGGAAAGCGAACGCCTGGAACGGAAGCCAACAGGGAGTTTAATGTTGACACCTCATCTTTAGCCCAGTCCTATACTTAAAACAACAATCTTTACGAAAAGAGCCTTCTTTTTTATTGCTTTCCGCCTACACGCTGGATGTGAATGTCTTTCAAAAGATCATTGATGACATAACCGCCAAGAATCAGTCCTGCAACAGAAGGAACAAATGCATTGGAGGAAGGAGGCATTTTCGCCTTTCGAATTTGCGCCTGGTCATTACCAACAGTCTTTCTTACTTCTTCACGGATGATGATCGGGCTTTCGTCGGAGAATACCACTTTTATTCCTTTTTGGATTCCCTCTTTTCTGAGTCTTGTCCGAATTACTTTTGCAATCGGATCTGTGTGTGTCTTGGATATGTCCGCCATTTTAAAACGTGTCGGATCCGTCTTATTTGCCGCTCCCATACTGGAAACAATCGGAATCTTACGCTTCAAGCACTCTTTCATCAGATGGATCTTATATGAAATGGTATCGGAAGCATCAATCACATAGTCCAGACCATAGCTGAAAAACTCTTCATATGTTTCATCTGTGTAAAACATTTTTAACGCGATTACTTCACAAGCGGGATTGATATCCGCGATCCGCGCCTTCATTAAGTCCGCTTTCGGTTGTCCAACTGTTGACACCAATGCATGGATCTGACGGTTTACATTCGTGATGTCGACTACATCCTTATCAACTAGAATAAGTCGTCCTACTCCCGAACGAGCAAGGGCTTCTGCAGAAAATGAGCCGACTCCCCCGATTCCCAATACTGCAACCGTACTGTTTTTCAGTGTTTCCAAACCTTCTTTACCTATGGCAAGTTCATTTCTTGAAAATTGGTGTAGCATATCTATCAACTCCATTTATATCTTGTAGAGGATGTTCAAAAAGTCCGGTAAAAATAGCTTCGAATTTCTTCGTCAGCTTGCCTCTCCGCTCCGCAACATTACAGGAAATACGCTGCGGTGCTCGAGACTTCGCTTCCTCGAACTTCTTTGCTCTTTTTATCCTCCTTTTTGAACATGCACTAATAGTTTCACTTATCGGCTTTTTTAGAATTGTACCCGAAATCGAATATAACATACTTTAGGGGAAATGCAAGTAGTCATATAGGAATTTCTTTTATGACGAAAAAGGTTTAAATGCCTTATAATAGAGGGAATAGTAACCTGATAATTATTTTTATTGAAGGCGGGGAGTCTGTGATGAAAAAATTGTTTAAGGCCTTATCATTCTTCTTAGTGATCAGCAGTGGGATATTGACAGTATTCAAGATGAACAAATCCAATAAAGAAATGATTAGAAAGGAAACAACCACTTTTCAAATCAAGCAGACCTTGTCTGCAATAGCTGCGACCCTGGAACAAACAGAGGTGGAAGAGAAAACTACCGTTACAGATGAAAATGCTCCGTTGATAAAAGGAAATAAAAATGGCCGAGGCGAGTACATTTACCACATGCCTGGCGGAGTTTTCTATAATAGGACAACACCTGTTGAATGGTTTCATACAGAAGCCGAGGCGCAGGAAAAAGGATATCGCAAATCTGCGAGATGACAACTTATTGATAAAAGGTGGAACGATCTGTACTGGATCGTTCTTTTTTATATAGAAATCAGATGAATTCGGTGTATTTTTAGGTAATTAGCTATTTTTTGAATGGTTTTTTTGGAAAATCAGACTTATTTTTTGACATATGGAAGGGCATTCTAACAACCTTTCTAATCATTCTAACAAGTCCATGTATACACCCAATCAAGAGCTGGCTTCATCCACATGAGGATAGTCACTTCACTTCTCAATTTAAACAAAAAAAACCGACACCCCGTTACCAGGATGTCGGTTTTGGATCCGTATGTAGGCAAGTCCCAATCGTGCCGTCGTTTGATGCCTTCGTTTTGAACCCGCTCACAGCAGGTGGGTGCTCTGTTTCATGCATTTGTACGTCCTCTGCGAGGGAGGCATGTACGCAGCAACGAAAACTCTGAGCTCCCGTATAATCTATTGTTCGGTCAAAACAATAGGTTATACGACGAACACATCAGGACTTGCGACTTCTTGAAAGTATCATAACACACGCATTTTTTGTTTGCAAGAGTTCACCGTATGGGAAAATCTACTCTTTTTTGACAGCCAGCGACAAATGTAATTCGTCCAATTGCCCACCTGCAACAGGACTTGGGGCTTGTGTCAGGATATCGCTCGCACTAGCCGTTTTAGGAAAAGCTATGGTATCGCGAAGGTTCGTTCTGCCGGCAAGAAGCATCACCAAACGGTCAAGGCCAAGGGCGATTCCGCCATGAGGAGGCGTGCCGTATTCGAATGCTTCAAGCAGGAATCCGAACTGCTCATTTGCTTCATCAAGACTAAAACCAAGCACTTCAAACATCTTTTCCTGGATGTCGCGTTCGTAGATACGGAGTGATCCCCCACCCAGCTCATATCCGTTCAACACTAAGTCGTAAGCTTGTGCACGTACAACACCTGGGTTGGTCTCAAGCAAAGCTAGATCTTCACGAACAGGCATCGTAAATGGATGATGTGCTGCAAAATAGCGGCCCGCTTCCTCGTCATACTCGAGTAGTGGCCAGTCCGTTACCCAAAGGAAGTTGAACTTGCTTTCATCGATCAAGCCGAGTTCTTTTCCTAGCTTCATCCGAAGTGCCCCAAGTGCATCCGCTACGACAGATTTCTTGTCAGCTACGAATAACAACAAGTCGCCTTCTGTAGCTTCAAGCGTCTTAATGAAGCTTGCTTGTTCCTCTTCATTAAAAAACTTCGCGATAGGTCCTTTTAATCCATCCTCTTCAACTTTTAACCACGCCAGTCCTTTAGCACCATATACTGACACAAATTCAGTTAGCGCATCAATGTCTTTACGTGAGTAGTTTCCGGCTGCACCTTTTACATTGATGGCTTTCACTTGCCCACCGTTAGCTACTGCAGCACTGAACACTTTAAATCCGCATGCTGCCACTTGCTCTGACAAGTCTATAAGCTCCATGTCAAAGCGGGTATCAGGCTTGTCGGAACCGTATCTATCCATCGCATCCTGGTACGTGATACGTGGGAAGTTTTCCGGTACAAGCACACCCTTCGTATCTTTCATGACCATTCGCATCATATCTTCCATCATTCCGATAATCTCTTCCTGGGAAAGGAATGATGTTTCAATGTCGACTTGCGTGAACTCTGGCTGTCTGTCGGCACGAAGGTCCTCATCACGGAAGCAGCGGGCGATCTGGTAGTAGCGCTCCACACCGGAAACCATCAATAGCTGCTTGAAGATTTGCGGTGATTGCGGCAATGCATAGAATTCGCCAGGATGAACACGGCTTGGCACTAGATAGTCACGAGCACCTTCAGGCGTGCTTTTTGTCAGGATTGGCGTTTCCACTTCCATGAACTGCTGGTCATTCAAAAACTCGCGAATCGATCTTGTTACGTCATGACGCATTTTCAGCGTGTCGAACATGACCGGGCGGCGAAGATCCAAGTAGCGGTATTTCAAGCGGATATCCTCGCTTACCTCTGTTTTGTTGTCAATAACGAAAGGCGGAGTTTTCGCTGCATTCAATACTTCAATCGCTTCAGCATGAACTTCAATGGCACCTGTTTTCAAGTTGGGGTTTACTGTCGCTGCGTCACGGGCAACCACTTTCCCTTTGATGTAAAGTACATATTCGTTACGTACATTCTCTGCTGTTTGAAGTGCTTCAGCGGAAACATCCGGGTTGAATACGATCTGCACCAACCCCGTACGGTCGCGAAGGTCAAGGAAAATAAGTCCTCCCAGGTCACGTCGCTTCTGCACCCAGCCTTTCAGTTCAATTACTTTACCAATGGATGTTTCGGGTACTTCTCCACAAAAATAGGTTCTCGCTTGCATCATTTATCTCTCCCCGCTTTTCTTTTCCGATAGGTATGTGACCACATCTTCATAGGCTACTTCCTGCTGTTCACCTGTTTCCATTTCTTTAATGGAAACAACACCCTTTGCAAGTTCATCTTCACCGAACACAATCGTATACTTGGATTTTAAACGATCGGCTGCTTTGAACTGTGCTTTCAGCTTTTTATCCTGATAGTCCTTTTCAGCGACAATTCCCGCTTTTCTTAAATCAAACAAAAGCTTTACCGCTGTTTCCTTTGCATTTTCACCCAAAGCGACCACATAGCAGTCTATCGCTTCTTCAATCGGGAAATCCACCTTTTCCGCTTCCATTGCTGAAATCAGGCGTTCAATGCTTAGTGCAAAACCGATTCCCGGCGTTTCCGGTCCGCCTATCTCCTGGACCAGACCGTTGTATCTGCCTCCCCCACATAGAGTGGTAATGGCGCCGAAGCCTTCGGAGGTGCTCATGATTTCAAAGGCTGTGTGGTAGTAATAATCAAGTCCACGTACAAGATTTGGATCAATTTCATATTGAATGCCGAGCGCCGATAGGTAATCTACCACTTTATCAAAATAGGCCTTCGACTCTTCGTTCAAATAGTCAAGAATGGATGGAGCCGTTGCCATCAATTCGTGGTCACGGTCCTTTTTGCAATCCAGTATGCGAAGTGGATTCTTTTCCAATCGGCCTTGGCAATCTCCACAGAACTCGTCGATGCGAGGCTGGAAGTGCTGGATCAGGGCATCACGGTGTGCTTGACGGCTTTCTTTGTCTCCGAGACTGTTGATGACCACTTTTAGTTTTTTTAGTCCTAGACTCGTGTAGAGTTCCACTGCCAAAGCAATCACTTCCGCATCGATGGAAGGGTCATTGCTGCCTAATGCCTCTACTCCGAACTGGACAAATTGACGGAAACGCCCAGCCTGAGGTCTTTCATAGCGGAACATCGGACCAACATAGTAAAGCTTTGTCGGCTGATTCGGCGAACCGAACATTTTGTTGTCCACATAAGAGCGGACAGTGGATGCCGTTCCCTCGGGACGCAGGGTAAGACTTCTGCCTCCGCGATCCTCGAATGTGTACATTTCCTTCTGAACCACATCAGTTGTTTCCCCTACTCCACGAAGGAACAGCTCCGTGCTTTCAAAAATCGGAGTACGAATCTCCTTATAATTATAAAGCTGGCAAATCTCCTTCGCCTTCGCTTCAATATACTGCCACTTTTCCACTGTACCAGGCAAAATATCCTGCGTACCACGCGGTATCTGAATCGTCATAGTCGGTTCCTCCTTTTATTTCCAAATGGGGCCAGACCCCTTTTTATAAGGCTCTTTTCATTAAATTTGTTGCTTATGTCCGTAAAAAATCGGCTTTTGGATTTTTTACAGCTTTAAACTTGGAATAAGTTTAAAAGATAATCTACTATTTCAAGTGAAAAGAGCACGATAGCAGGTTATATTACGTGTTTTTGTTGCATTCGTCAGAAGCAGCCATGACTGCGAAAACAGCTATTAATAAATACAAAAAACTCCCGCCCCTTGCTTAACAATCGTTAAACAAGGGACGGGAGTTGAATTCCCGTGGTGCCACCCTAATTGAAGCAATGTTCATCCAAAAATCGATGAAAGTATGCCTCCACTCAAAGCAGTTAACGCCTGCAACGTCCTTCTCCTAATAGAGCAGTGGAATCCACTATGCTTTTTCAGAGAGAATCCTACGGAGTGTTCGTTCATTAAGTCATCATGGGGAAATGCTTTCAGCCCTGGGCATTTCTTCTCTTTCCATGTGTATTCCCAACTACTGTTCTCCATCATTGGAACATTATATTATGTAAAAAACCTAGTCTTACACACCACCCGCTTATTCGAAGCAAGGTTTTCATTTTTTAAAAGTGTAAGTTTGATACTTGCTAGTATATATAGATTCAAAAGCAGTTGTCAAGGATTTATTGAAATCGATTCAGGTGTTTTTTCATTGCCTTCACATCACGTACAGTAATCCCAAACTCCGATGCAAGCTCCACATAGGTGGAATCCTTCTCTTTTTCTATAAAATCGTGAAAGCTTACACCAAATACATCTCTGCTTCCATAAGCATGGTTGTTCTTCTCACTAAATTTCATCGATGTTCGCCCCTTTTTCATAAACACTGACTACTAGTCTCCCCGTTTTTCGAAAAAAATTTCACTAAAAGGAGGATTTTTTATTCTTGATGCAGAAATAAGTTGGTTATCCTTTAGAATAGGAGGCTATACACTTGCTTCAAAAATTACATATTTCAATTATCGGACTCTTACTTTTTTCTACAATTTTCACCACCATCCAACTCCCTTCCGCCAAAGCTGACGGGACAATCGAGGTGGCTACGGATGTCCTGAATGTCCGGGAAAAGCCGGATGCCAATTCTCTCATCATTTCAAAAGTCATGCGGGGTGAGACCTATCCTGTCGTTGATTCAAAAGGCGAATGGGTAAAAATCCAGGTTACTTCCAGCAAAGCCGGCTGGGTCGCTTCCTACCTAGTGACCGATAACCAGCAATCATCAACACCTGCAAGAAACTCTGAATCGAGCGATGTGGTTCAGGTGTTAACCGATGACCTGCGTGTCCGTTCAGGTCCTGGCACAAGCTTTAACGTGGTCGGTTTTATCCAAAGCTCTGATTCTGTAAGCTTTGTGGATCAGAATGAGAACTGGGTGAAAATCCGCACAAACGGATTGGAAGGCTGGGTATCCAGTGAATTTGTAAGTATCCAGAAAAAAAAGAAGAAAAAAGAAACAACAGACGAGGAAAACCAAGAGGATGCAAACAATTCCCAAACAGCAACCGTTACGACTGATGGGCTGAACATTCGCAGCGAGGCATCCACTCAAAGTAAAGTTATCGGTACCCTGGCTAACGGAACGGTAGTTAACGTCTTAAGCAAAAAATCCGACTGGCTGCAGATCTCCTATGACGGGGAAACAGGATGGATTCATTCAGACTATGCAGAAGTACATAACAGCAGCACGGACACCCCTTCCAAGAAGAAGGGCAGCTCCAGTGCCACCATATCCGTTTCAGGGTTAAATGTTCGGAGCGAGCCGAATCTAAACGGAAAGATTTTAGATCAGATCTCCCAAGGTACCGATGTCAAGATCATCAGTGAACGAAATAATTGGTGTGAAATCGAATACGCAAACGGGAATACAGGCTGGGTGGCCGGATGGTTTCTGGAGAGAAAATCCCTATCGGTCAATCCTGGCAATCTGACAGGAGAAGGAAGCATCATCATCCTGGATAACGGGACGAATATCAGAAGGGAACCAAGTACAACGGCGAAAGTCGTCTACCGGGCAAATGAGGGTGAAACATTCCCCATTAAAGGATTAGAAAACGATTGGTACCAAATCGAACTAGCAGATGGCACAATTGCTTATGTAGCGGGCTGGATTGTTACAATAAAGGGCCAGGCACCTACCGTCACAAGAGCAGGGTCAGAACAGTATTTGCGGAATAAAGTAATCGTCATTGATCCTGGGCATGGCGGAAAAGATGTTGGTGCCATTGGCGTGCAGGGAACCTATGAAAAGGATCTTACACTAAGAACATCTAGACTATTGCAGGATAAACTGAAAGCAGCAGGAGCCACTGTCTACTTGACAAGGCAGAATGATTCGTTTGTAAGCCTGCCTGCTAGAGCCCGTACTGCCAATCATCATGGAGCGGATGTTTTCATCAGTGTCCATTATGACAGCATTGAAGACCCGAGTGTAACAGGAACGACAACGTTCTACTACGGCGGCGCCGATCAGCAGCTCGCTGATTATGTTCACCAATCTTTGATTCAGCTCACAAACTTACGTGATCGGAATGTTCGACAAGAGAATTACCTCGTACTAAGAGAAAATATGCAGCCCTCGCTTCTTCTTGAGCTTGGCTATATCAGTAACCGCGGCGAAGAGATGACCATATTATCAGGTGACTTCCAGGAAAGAGCGGCAACCGGGATTTATCAGGGATTGGCCCAGTATTTCCGGGATAGATAGAGAGATAGAAAAAAGACAAGTGCTTTGCTGGTTTATCCGGCAGCAGCGCTTGTCTTTTTTGTAAAGGCACTTTAAACACCGCTGTTGATTTCCGCAATAGGCGCAGCGACCCAAGGGGCGTTGCTTGAGCCTCCTCGGCTTTGCCTGCGGGGTCTCAAGTCTACCGCTACCTCCCGCAGGAGTCTTCGCCTATTGCTCCAATCAACAGCTAGTGACCTTGAAAATCCACACTATTCATTAACACAGCCGTTGTAAAACTGTTAAGTTGTTTTTTGGGTTATGAATTTTTGCCTATGAGAAAAACAAAAATGCCAGCTGCCACTTATTTTTTTAAGCAGCAGCCGGCATTAATTTCAAACTTATTTACTTTCCACGATCAGCGTCACTGGCCCATCATTGATGAAATCCACTTCCATCATTGCACCAAACTCGCCTGTCTCAACCGCTACACCCTTTTCACGCAGCTTTTCATTAAAAGCTTCGTAAACCTTTGATGCATGATCAGGCTTCGCGGCATTCATAAAGTTGGGACGTCTCCCTTTGCGGCAATCACCGTACAGGGTGAACTGTGAGACAGAAAGGATCTCCCCTTCTACATCCAACAGTGAAAGATTCATCTTTTCGTTTTCATCTTCATAAATTCGAAGGTTCACGATTTTGTCCGCCACATATGCAGCATCCTCTGCCGTATCTTCGTGGGTCACGCCGACAAGCAGCATCAACCCTTTTTCAATGCGGCCCACCACGTTTCCCCCTACTCGGACCTCAGCCCGTTTCGCACGTTGCAATACAACTCTCATACCGAAAAACCCTCACTTACTGCATTATTCTTCGTACCGCATATATATCTGGAATCTGCTTGATGCGCTCCACAACCTTTTGCAGGTGGCTGATATTATGGATGGCAATGGCCATATGAATGCTTGCCATTTTATTGCGGTCCGATTTGCCTGAAACGGCGTTGATATCTGTTTTTGTTTCATTGACCGCCTGCAGCACCTCATTCAAAAGGCCTCTGCGATCATACCCTGTGATTTCTATTTCCACGTTGTACTCGCGGTTTTCTTTCATGTCGCCTTCCCACTCTACATCAATGATGCGGTCGTTTGTTTCCGCAACAACGTTTGCACAATCTGCACGATGGACCGATACTCCTCGTCCACGAGTGATGAAGCCAACGATTTCGTCGCCAGGGACCGGATTACAGCATTTGGATAAGCGGACCAGAAGGCTGTCTATCCCTTGAACCACGACTCCAGCATCCTTTTTCTTCTTAGCTGGTACCGTCTTTTTCTTCTCTGCATTTTCCGTTATATCTGTAATCTGCTGCTCCTGATCACGTTTGCGACGCTGCTTTTCTGTCAGTCGGTTGGCTACCTGCAGGGCGGTGATCCCGTTATAGCCGACTGCGGCAAACATATCCTCTTCGTTCATAAAATTGAACTTTTCAGCTACTCTGCTAATATTCTCGGATTGGAGGATTTCCTTCAAATCAAAGTCCATATTCTTGATCTCTTTTTCGACAAGATCACGGCCCTTTTCGACATTCTCTTCGCGGCGCTGCTTTTTGAAGAACTGACGGATCCTGTTCTTAGCCTGGGAAGTCTGCGCAAGCTTCAGCCAATCCTGACTCGGACCGTATGAATGCTTGGAAGTCAGTATTTCGATGATATCACCGGTCTTTAATTTATAATCAAGGGTGACCATTTTTCCGTTCACTTTTGCACCAATCGTTTTGTTTCCGATCTCCGAGTGTATTCGATAAGAAAAATCGATTGGAACCGATCCCGATGGAAGCTCAATAACATCGCCCTTTGGTGTAAAGACAAATACCATATCTGAGAAAAGGTCGATTTTCAGAGATTCCATAAATTCCTCTGCATTGGTCGCATCATTCTGCCATTCCAGAATTTCGCGGAACCATGTCAGCTTTTCTTCTAAAGTGGAACGTTCATCTGCCACCTTATCCTCTTTATACGCCCAGTGCGCTGCGATCCCGTACTCTGCGATCTGATGCATTTCAGATGTGCGGATCTGCACTTCAAGCGGGTCCCCTTTAGGTCCGATGACAGTCGTATGAAGAGACTGGTACATATTCGGTTTAGGCATGGCAATGTAATCCTTGAAGCGGCCAGGCATCGGTTTCCAGCATGTGTGAATGATTCCAAGAACGGCATAGCAGTCCTTGATGCTGTTCACAATGATGCGCACGGCCAACAGGTCGTAGATTTCACTGAACTGCTTGTTTTGCATGGCCATTTTGCGGTAGATGCTGTATATATGCTTCGGACGACCTGAAAGATCCGCTTCAATTTCCACTTCCTCGAGGCGTTCTGTCACTTCTCCCATGACTTCCTTGATATACAACTCACGCTCGGCACGCTTGCGTTTCATCAGATTGACGATGCGGTAGTATTGCTGTGGGTTAAGATAGCGTAAGGCGGTATCCTCAAGCTCCCATTTTATTTTCGAAATCCCCAGTCGGTGTGCAAGCGGTGCGAAAATCTCCAAGGTTTCATTGGAAATCCGGCGCTGCTTCTCCTGCGGGAGGTGTTTTAATGTCCGCATATTATGAAGGCGGTCGGCAAGCTTAATGAGAATCACTCGGATATCCTGTGCCATGGCAACAAACATTTTCCGATGATTTTCAGCCTGCTGCTCTTCCTGGGATTTGTATTTGATTTTACCAAGCTTGGTTACGCCGTCCACCAGCATGGCAACCTCTGCATTGAATGCTTCCTTTATCTCATCCAATGTGATGGCGGTATCTTCGACAACATCATGAAGAAACCCAGCCGCAATGGTAGATGGATCTAGGTCAAGATCGACAAGGATGCCTGCGACCTGTATCGGATGGATAATATAAGGCTCACCTGATTTACGATATTGTTCTGCATGAGCATTCTTAGCAAACTCATAAGCCTTTTCTAAAAATGCGATGTCCTCGCTCTTTAAATAGCGCCTCGCATTATCTATCACCTGGTCTGCAGTTAACACTTGCTCATTTGCCATATTTCTACTCACCTTTTTGACTTTCTCTTATTTGTATGAAGTATTTGAAAACTTGTTCCGTTCCAAGTCTTATTCATTATAGACAGATTACTCTAATGTTTATAAATAAAAATATATTGTAATTATTATCATGAAATTTCAAGTAGATGTAAAGGGCTTATGCAGCAAAAATAAAGATTTGTCGACAGATTTTTTAGGAATCCCTGTAAAATTCATACTTTTCCTGTGAAAAATTTAACAAATCGATGATATTGCACGTCGGAAGATATAATGGGAGGGGAAAAATATGAAAAAACTAGAGCAAGTATGAGTTGCTCTAGTCCGTATAAATATTAGTATTTCATCAATGTTAAAATATCAAAGTCATTCAGCTTGCTGCGTCCGTCCAAGTAGGACAGTTCGATCAGGAAAGCAATTCCAGCTACCACTCCGCCTAGTTCTTCAACTAGCTTGATGGTCGCTTCGATTGTTCCTCCTGTTGCAAGCAAATCGTCCGTGATCAGTACACGCTGACCTGGTTTGATTGCATCCTTGTGAATGGTCAGAACATCTTTTCCGTATTCAAGGCCATATTCCACTCGCGCGACTTCACGTGGCAATTTTCCTTCTTTACGTACCGGAGCAAAACCAACCCCCAAAGAATAGGCAACCGGGCAGCCGATAATAAATCCACGGGCTTCTGGTCCAACAACAAGGTCAATTTGCTTTTCACGAGCATATTCAACTATCTGGTCTGTTGCATAGCGGTATGCATCACCATTGTCCATCAATGTCGTAATGTCCTTAAATTGAATACCTGGTTTTGGCCAATCAGGAACAATCGTAATATATTTCTTTAAATCCATCTTCTTTTTTCCTCCTATGAATGAACAGTGCACTGTTTGGTTAGATGCTGATCAAACCACGCTTTTAATTGTTTATATGAAGAGTATAAAAACAAGTTTTCAAGCATCACTTGCTGCTGCTTTTTGCGATATGTCTGAGACTCTTCAAAATCCCGTTTTTTCGCCGCATTGTTCAATGCGATAAAGCCCTTGTCTATTGTAACAAATTCTAGTTCAAAAAACACCTGTGACATGAAATCTATTGTTTCTTTTGACCAACCCCGATGTTTCGCGATTTCTTCGGCATACCTGTTCAAATCAAACGGACCTTTTTTGGACAGGAAGCCGTAATACCACTTAAAGTGGTCGCGAGTCGGGATGGTGGAAAAATAATGATTTTCTTTTTGATGAAAAGAAGCGTAGATGCGGGATGGGGAAGAGTTTCGCAAAAGGCTTGCAAGTGTTTCCTCTTCGTTCGGAATATCCAGCAGCACGATATATTTATCCTCAACATCGATTTCTGTTCCTGGTTCAACATTCGTTAGATAAGGCAGATGTTCCTCACCTATTTTCACTTCTTCCAATGTTGCAGTATTAAAGAACAGTATTTGTAGATTCTTCTTATCTATTCCTTGCAATGTTTGATTCAGCTGCTTTGCTGAACGAATATCAAACAGTTGCCACTCTGCAATTCTAAGGTCTTTTACAAAAAGCTGAGGCTTTCGGAAATTATTCCACTCATTGATGGCAAGCTCCCCCAAAACATCAAGTGACGCAATTGGTGACACATGGTGATAGGTTTCCCCAAATCCGAACCCGACACAATCGAGCGAGCTTCCTTCCTTCTCGATGACAAGCTTCAGGTGGTTGCTCTTATTGCCAATCTGACGAATCTGCTGCGGCAATGCACCTTTCACCAATACTTTAGGCTTTGGATTTGCAATGCCGAATGGTGCAAGCTTCTCTAACTGCTCGATTGTTTCCAATGTTATTTCGTTCAGTTCACATTCGATATCCACTTCAGTGATCGGGGTGAAATCTTCCTCCGTCAAAATGGTATCAGCAATTTGCTTCATTCGGTCGCGAAGCTCGTCCACATTTTCCAATTTCAATGTCATACCAGCTGCCATCGGATGGCCGCCAAAGTGCGGGAGAATATCCCTGCAAGTGGATAGGTTTTCGAACAGGTCAAACCCCGGTATGGAACGGGCAGATCCTTTTGCAAGGCCCTTTTCCCCATCAAGGCTCAGCACGATGGTCGGTCGATAGAAACGGTCCACCAGCCTTGAGGCCACTATACCGATGACTCCCGCATTCCAGTTATGTCCTGCTACGATCAGAAACGAATTCTCATCAGGAGGGTACATTTCCTCGACTTGTTTGATCGCTTCTTCGGTAATTTGCGTAACAATCTGCTGTCTTTCTTTATTGTAGGCTTCCATTTCCTCGGCTAGCGCTTTTGCTTCTTCCGCATCTTCTGTCATTAGAAGATGTACGGCTGGATCTGCATTGTCGAGGCGTCCCACCGCATTGATCCTTGGTCCGATGGAGAACCCGATCGTTTCTTCTGTAATGGTATGGAGTTCTACTCCACATTTTTGCAGCAAGGCCTTTAATCCGACTCTTTTTGTCTGCTGCATCTTTTTGATCCCTTTGGATGCTAAAAGTCTATTTTCATCCACCAGAGGTACAAGGTCAGCAATCGTTCCAATAGCCGCCACTTCCAGTAGGTGCTCCGGGTTCTTCCCTAATAGCGCATGAGCCACTTTATAAGAGACGCCCACTCCTGCAAGGTCTTTGAATGGATAAGGGCACGTTTCTTTCTTAGGATGGATGATGGCAAATGCATCCGGTAGAACTGGCCCAGGCTCGTGGTGGTCGGTAATGATCAGGTCGACGCCCAGATCCCTTGCCACATCCGCTTCATGCAGAGCGGAAATTCCGGTATCAACTGTGATGATGATGGAATAGCCGCTTTCCTTGGCTTGCCTGAATGCAGTTTCATTTGGTCCATAACCTTCTGTAAAACGGTTGGGGATATAGAAATCCACCTTCGCTCCCTTTTCTCTGAGAGCTGTAACCATCACAGTGGTACTGCTTACTCCATCGGCATCATAATCGCCGAATACCAAAATCTTTTCTTCATTCTGTATTGCCGTTTCTATTCTCTGAACGACCTTTTCCATGTCTTCCAACAGGAATGGGTCGTGAAATTCTTGGGTCTCTGTATTCAAAAAACTTTTCGCGGTCTCATAATCATCCAGTCCCCGGTTTACAAGGAGAGAAGCAATAAGAGGAGCCACTTTCAGGCTTTCCGCCAAATTCCGTACCTGCTCTTGGTCAGGCTTATTTACATTCCAACGTGATTTAGAAGCTAGCAAACGAATTCCTCCCTTAGCCTAACTTATTATACTAGAGAGAGGGTCTCCCTTCAATTGGAAAAAGTGAGTTATTCACTTTAGGAAGCATGGCGATTTTTAGTTTGAGGTAGGTTTTACAATTATGAAGTTTTTTTCCCTCTAATTAATATATTGTCACTGTCAAACACCGCTGTTGATTTCCGCACTAGGCGCAGCGACCCAAGGGGCTAGCGTGAGCCTCCTCGGCTTCGCCTGTGGGGTCTCCACTGAACACCATCTCCCGCAGGACAAGGAATGCTGCGGCAGCGATACATCGCACGAAGAAAATGCTCGCATTTTCGAGGAGTCTTCGCCTATTGCTCCAATCAACAGCTAGATTCTTAAAAAATCTACACTAGACATTAAATAGACACCCCAATGCAAAAGAGTTACACTAAGAGACAAATATAGGTTAGCCGCTATGCGTCACATGTCGCCCCTGTTGATTGGAGTGCAAGGTGTGAGACTCCTGCGGGAGATAGCGGTAGACTTGAGACCCCGCAGGCAAGCCGAGGAGGCTCAAGCTCCGCCCCGCGGAAAGCGAACACCTGGAACGGAAATCAACAGGGAGTCAAACAGTACACTCAGTTATTTCTGGGTATCCATCGCAATCAAAAAAAACAGCCCAATTATATTGGACTGCCATTCACTGAAAATGATATAAGCTAATTACCTACCTCAAATTGTATCTTTCTTTGCTTCGGTTTTGTTTGGCTCCTTCCCATTTTCAGATGAAGGTTTTTCCAAATGCCTTGGCTTTGCTTGCATTTTCCGCTTCAGCTTGATTACCTGATACACACCGATGGAACCGGCAATGACGATTCCCATCAATGCGGAGAATAGAATGACCAATACGAGGGGCCATTCCGCTGTACCAAATAAATAGTTTACTTCCACCGGGGCTACATTCAGTACCGCAAAGATCGCAACAATGATGGTGAAGATAAATCCGGCTAAAAGATACCACTGACTTTTCATTCCCACTCCTCCTTCAAATCCCGTGATTCAAGATTCCGAATAGGGATTGATATGCACAAACACATCCTGGACTTCACGGTTTTCAAGCAGTTTCGCCTTTACGTCTTTCCCTATCTTATGCCCTTCTTCCACTGTTATGTAAGGGTCCACAGATATTTTCAGGTCCACAATGACATAATGTCCGTGTTCCCTGGCATGCAATGCATCAATCTTCAGGACACCCGGAACGGAAGTCACCACTTCTTTGAACTCCTCTGTATCTTCCTCATGCATGACATGATCCATCGTATTGTGGATGGACTCTGAACCCAGCTGCCACGATATTTTGATGATCAATGCAGCTACAAAAAGACCTGCTACCGGATCGAGATAGACGAGCCAATCCACTCCGATATAATCACCGAAAATCGCTCCACCAATCCCTATGAGGGCTGCAATGGAAGAAAGCACATCAGATCTATGTTCATATGCATTGACAATAATGGCGTCACTCTTTATTTTCTTTCCCAAATTATACTTATAGCGAAACATCACTTCTTTTACGACAATGGAAATGATCACGACATATACGGCCAGCATCTTTGGTGCATCGATATGCTCAAAGAATGCCGCGACAGAGGATTTCCCTATTTCGAAACCAACAATCAATAACAGGACAGCAACGATGATGGCTGCAATATTTTCCGCCTTGCCGTGTCCGTAAGGATGATCTTCATCGGGTGGCTGTTTGGCAGCCCTCAACCCTATGTAAACCGCTAAGGATCCTGCTACATCTGAAGCAGAATGGACTGCATCCGCAACAAGTGCACGGCTATTTGCAACGACACCCGCCCATCCTTTCAGAATGGCGAGCACAATGTTCCCCACAACACCTACTAAAGCAGCAAATTCTGCTTTTTTAAAGCGCTCATTATGATCCAAGACGCACACCTCTCTTTTTCATGCTTCTTCTATTGTACCCGAATCTTCCCCTATATTTAACAATATATAAAAAATGCCGCAGAAATTGCTTCTGCGGCATTTTTTCATAAGATTATACTTCTGGCTCCGCTTCCTCAAGCTGAACCTTTTTCGGCTTGGACAACTGTTTATGCTTCCAGATCAGCCATAGCTGTGCAGCTATAAACAGGGAAGAATAAGTTCCAGCTATCAAACCTACTAGTAAGGCTATGGAAAAGCCTGTAATGGATTCGCTTCCGAAGATTAATAGTCCGATTACTGCAAAGACAACCGTAATGACCGTATTGATGGAACGGACAAACGTCTGCTGCAAGCTTTTATTGACAATCTCGGCCAGGTCTTCATAAGTTTTGATCCGTTTTTTCTTCTTCATGTTCTCTCTGATCCGGTCAAAGGTAACGATCGTATCATTGATGGAATATCCGACAATGGTCAGGACTGCAGCAATGATGGTGATGTCCACTTCCAATCGGACAAGACTGAAGAATGCGACCATGAAAAATGCATCATGGAAGAGTGCCACGATGGCGGCCAGGGCAAACAGCCACTCAAAGCGGATGGTAACATAGATGATGATTCCTACTGCAGCGATCAAGACCGCGAAAAATGCATTCCGGGCAAGTTCCTGGCCAACAGTAGGCGAAACGGTGCTGACATTCGGCTCTGAACCGTATTTATCAGCAATGAATGTCTTTATCTCAGCTACTTCAGACTGCGTAAAACTGTCCAAATATCTTGCAACAGCTATTTCATTATTATTTCCTGCCAATACGACATCTTTAGGTTCATATCCGAGCGTAGTCAATTCCTCTGTCACTTCTTTTGCGGTAAGACTGGAATCGGCCATTATTTCCACCCTTGTCCCACTCGCAAAGTCTATTCCCAGATTCAAGCGGAATACCGCAAGGAGAATGATACCCACGACAATCATCGTTCCGGAGAAAATGAAGAACTTTTTGCTATGTTTTACAAAATCCCAGTTTTCGTAACGGTTTGGAGGCTCTGTATGCTCATCTGTCATATTGATATCGAGAACGTCGGCCTTCTTCACTCCAAATAAGTGCGGCTTCTTGTTCAGCGCTCTACTGGAAACCCACAATCCAAGAAGAAGACGGGTTCCAAAAACTGCTGTAAGGAAACTTAACAGGATACTCACAATAAGCATGGTTGCGAACCCTTGTACAGAACTAGTACCGTATACGAACATGACAGCCGCTGCAAGCAGGGTAGTGATGTTCGCATCCAAAATCGTGGAAAGGGAATTGCGATTCCCTGCCCTGAATGCGGACATAGGTGTTTTGCCAAGCTTCAGTTCTTCTTTAATACGTTCATAAGTAATAATGTTGGCATCAACTGCCATACCGACCCCTAAAATTAGTGCTGCAATACCTGGAAGGGTAAGTACCCCATTCATCAGATCAAACACTAACAGAATCAAGAAAATATAAACACTTAACGTGATAATTGCCACGAATCCAGGCAGGCGATACACAAAAAGCATGAAAAGGAATATGATGCTGATCCCTATTGCTCCTGCCAATACCGTTTTCTGAAGGGCAGCTTCACCGAACTTAGCTCCGACTGATGTGGAATATACCTCTTCCAATTCAACCGGCAGGGATCCTGCGTTTAACAATTCTGCCAATTCTTTAGCAGATTCGACCGTGAAATTGCCGCCTTGGATCTGAACATCAGTAGTATTGAATACTTCATCCACTCCAGCTGCGGAAAGAAATTTAGGGTTAGGTTTTTGCGACTCGGCTTCATAGGAGTCTACACCTTCCTCGAAATCAAGCCAAATGATCATCAGGTTCTTCCCTGGCCCCATCTCAACCACTTGACGTGTCACATCCGCAAACTGATCTGCCGATTTCAGCTTTAACGCTACACTTGGACGGTTGTTGGAATCAAAAGATTGCGTTGCACCATTCTCGGCAAGTGCCGACCCATTCATGAGTTCTTTATCATTTATATCGCGAAAAGATAATTTAGCTTCCGTTGATAGGAGCTCCCTTGCTTTCGTCTGATCGTCTACACCTGCAAGCTGCACACGGATGCGATCTTCACCCTCAATTTGAATATTAGGTTCACTTACCCCTAATACGTTTACACGCTTATTCAACGCGCTTACTGTACTGACTAGTGTCTCACGGTCAATAGCCGCATCGTTATTGATAGGCTTTACCTCATACAGAATCTCAAATCCACCCTGCAGGTCGAGACCAAGTTTGATATCGTTTGCGATAGGCTTGGTAAATACTCCCATGACACTTCCTAATAGAATGAGAAGTAAAAAGAAAGCCACTATCCGTCCTCTTTTAACCACAATAAATCCCCCTTCTGCTTTTACCACTGGTGAGTGTTTTATTTATTATTACGGACACTTGGCATCAAATTTGGACTTTTTCTGTTTTATGTATGTAAAGAAAAGTGCAACAGTCGGAATATCAAAAAAGTCAATATTTTGCCATCATGTACCATTATGAGTTAACTCTTTACTACTGTCAATTCTTGTTGAAACTGGTTCTATTCCTTTTGTTCCTGAAAAAAATTAGGCGCTTTATACGCTTCAATCGTGATATAACTCATGTAGTCAGTGATGGAAAGGCCATACACATCATTAACAAGCTGATGCAGCATTTTCGTCTCTGGACGCTTCCATGTTTTACGTGTCAGACATTCCCATAATTCGTCCTCAGTCACTTTATCATAGCCAAACAGCTGGAATTCCTCCAGCTTACTTTGCAGAACTGGTGTCAAGTCGCTTCGGAAAAGATCATAAGCATGATAGTTCGTCTCTTTCATCATTTAAGGTACCTCCATTTTATTTTCTACATAGAAATGTACAAGTACGTCATGCCTCTCCCTTTAAAAAGCAACCAATTCCTTGTCATGCTTGGCCTATGTACAAGCATATAGATAATTGTATACGATATGACGTTAATTGAGAAGGCAGGTTATAGCATGACGAAGCAAACCTTTTTAAGGGGAACGCTGATCCTCATTGTAGCCGGATTCATCACCCGTATTCTGGGGTTCATTAATCGGATTGTGGTTGCCAGATTTATTGGCGAGGAAGGCGTAGGGCTTTATATGATGGCTGTTCCGACTCTCGTTCTTACGATTACCATTACACAGCTCGGACTGCCGGTTGCCATCTCCAAGCTAGTCGCCGAAGCGGAAGCACAGGGCAACCACCGCAAGATAAAGAAAATCCTGATCGTATCGCTTGCGACTACCGGTACTTTGAGCATCATCTTTACTCCGGCCATGATTCTTCTGGCTCCTTATCTATCCACACATCTCTTCACAGACCCAAGAACGTATTATCCTTTGCTTGCCATCGCACCAGTTGTCCCGATCATCGCGATTTCTTCTGTATTGCGCGGCTATTTCCAAGGCAGGCAGAATATGAAACCTTCCGCCATATCCCAAGTTATCGAGCAGGTCGTACGCATCTCGCTTGTTGCCGCATGTACAAAGGCATTGCTTCCATACGGGATCGAATATGCCGCTGCAGGAGCGATGCTTTCTGCTGTGGCAGGTGAGCTGATGTCCTTGCTTTACATGGTATTTGTCTTTAAAAATAAAAAGAGTTTTCGACTGCGAAAGAAATTTTTCAGCTATGTGGGTGAAGGGAAACAAACATTCAACGATTTGATGCGGATTGCCATTCCGACAACCGGAAGCCGGATGATCGGTTCCATCGCATGGTTCTTTGAGCCTATTGTTGTGGCACAAAGTCTGGCAATTGCGGGGGTAGCCACTTCTTTAGCTACAAAGCAGTATGGAGAATTAGTAGGTTTTGCACTTCCGCTTCTCATGCTGCCATCCTTTATTACTTATTCCTTATCGACTGCCCTAGTTCCTGCCATAAGTGAAGCGGCAGCGAAAAAAAACTCGATTCTTATCGAACATCGCCTACAGCAAGCACTGAGATTATCCTTTGTCTCAGGTGGAATAGCCGTTGTTCTGCTTTTCGTTTTTGCCGATCCCATCATGCTATTCATGTATGGAAGCAGTAAAGCGGCCATTTATATAAAAGTGATGGCACCTTTTTTCCTGTTCTACTATTTCCAAGGACCTCTTCAGGCAACACTTCAGGCGCTTGATTTAGCCAAAGCAGCCATGATCAATAGCTTTATCGGAGCTTTGGTGAAAACCGGGGTGATCTTCGTGCTAGCCAGTAAACCAAGCTTCGGAATCATGGGGGCAGCACTTGGAATCGTGATCGGCATGATGCTCGTTACGATGCTTCATATGGCTACCATCATGAAGGTCCTCTCCTATTCCCTCTACGTGCGGGATTATATAAAAAGCTTCATCACCATGGGTATATGCACCATCAGCGGAAAATGGATGCTGGATCATTGGCTTCTCGATCTGACCCTTGGGAAACGAAGCTTACTCTTCATTTTCCTTACCTGTCTGCTTTATATCGCCCTCCTGTTCCTCTTCGGTCTTGTCAAAAGGGAAGAGCTTGCACGGATACCGATTTTGAAGAAGTGGATTGTCAAATAAAACTAAAAAAGTTTGTTTTCATATTGATATTTGCTTTTAGCTTTGAATTTCGCCCGTTCCTTTCCGATGCAGCCACTTGCTTTCCGCGTGGAGTGATGGGAGCCTCTTCGGCTTCTGTGGGGTCTCCCATCCACTCTAATTTCCCGCTGGAGTCAAGTGGCTTCCGCTCCAATCCACTCAAGTTTTTAAAATTCAACATTGTTCAGTTTGTAGACAAAAGGGTTCGGAATGGTCACATTCCGAACCCTTTCGATTTCAACTATGTGGTTATAGTTCCACAAAAAGTTTAGAAAACTCAGTTGATTGGAGTGGAAGGCACGGAGACTCCTCAAAAATGCTAACGCATTTTCTTCGTGCGATGTATCGCTGCCGAAGCCTTCCTTGTCCTGCGGGAGGAAGGGACAAGGGAGACCCCGGCAGACGCGCAGCGTCGAGGAGGCTCCCGGACCGCCTTAGGATAAGCGCAGTGCCTGGAACGGAAATCAACGGGCTTTATTTACATGTACACAAAAAAACTGTAGACTACCTCGAATTACCTCAAGTTTGTCTACAGTTTGAGACAGTGGCGACTTCTCGCCACTGTCTTTTATTCGTCTATTAAATCAATAAAGAATACGCCGTTATTGTAGCTGCAGTAGGAAATTTTCCTGAAATCTTTATAGCCAAGATCTCGTAGTTGCTGACGAAGCCAAAGGTTGGTTTTTCCGATCTGCTTTAAATGTTCTTCCTGGATTGCACCGTCCATGATCAATGGCAGATTGAGTGTGCCCTCCTCCTTATTTTCCCTGTCTTTGTTTTTTTCAAAGACAGAGAGCTTTCCGGACGCCTCCAATATGGCAAACTCGACATCCGCCACGTTTTTCACATTCTTTTCCCGAAGCTGTACGAGTAGATCTTCAAAATTATAGCGCTGTTTCCTCATCTCTTTTTCATCAATTTTTCCATTGTTAATGATGACACTCGGCTTTCCATCAATCAGCTCTCGTATTCTCTGGCTTTTGAGCGATATGAATGCAAGGATGATCTGGATGCCCATCAGGATCAACATCGGCAATAACGCGACCATCAATTCGTCTCTCGGATTCTCAATGGCAACCACCGCCATCTCAGCAATCATGATAAAGACGACCAGATCGAGTACACTCAATTCCCCAATCTCCCGCTTCCCCATCACCCGGAAGATAAAGAGAATCACGATGTAAAGAAAAATGGTCCGCGCGATTATGATTACGTACTCCTCCATAGGGAATGATCGCCTCCTTTGCAACGAGCTCCAAAAACCATGTTAGGAGTAGTCTTTGCAAGAAAGGAATTATCATGTCAAACAGGATTTTCCAAGTTCAGATAACGGATGTTTTCGCATGGAGGCTAAAAATAAATCAAATACCGAAAGTATATATAAACGGTCGAGATTATTAATGAGAAAATTACTACAGTTAGTCCAATCTTCATAAAGGAAAGGAAACCTAGCGGGTGATTCGATTTTGCTGCTAGGCCTGCCACCACCAAATTGGACGACGAACCAAGCAAGGTGCCATTGCCGCCCAAGCAGGCACCAAGCGCAAGTGACCACCATAACGGGTCCAGATTCGTCATCCCATAGTCCTCGAATTCACTTATTACAGGAATCATGGCTGCGACAAAAGGAATGTTATCCACGAAACCCGAAAGAACTCCGGACAACCAAAGAATCAAAAGTGCAGTCGTTTTGTAGTCCCCTTCTGTAGTAAAAATGATGCCCCTTGCCAGTTCATCGATGATTCCCACTTCCTCCAGTCCTCCGACCAATAAAAATAGTCCCATGAAAAAGAACAGGGTTCCCCATTCCACCTCTTTGAATATCTCATCCGGCTTATACACGTCATGCGTTAAAAACAGGAGCAGCAGCGCACCTGCCATCGCCACCGTTGTCAGGTCAAGGTGGAGGAAAGTGTGCAGCATAAAGCCAGCGATGGTAATCACCAGAACGGAAAGGGACTTTACCAGTGTAAAGTTCCAATTCACTTCCGCTTTCAGAGACTGGAGGTTTTGTTGAAGCTCTGCGCTTACCTTCAATTTTTTCCGATATAGCAAAATAAGCCCGCCCATGGTGGTTAAAAAAATGATGAAAACAATTGGAGCAAGATGCAGCAGAAAAGCATTGAATGTCAAATGTTCCACCGCCTGCCCTATCATGATGTTCGGTGGATCGCCAATCAAAGTGGCTGTTCCCCCGATATTTGCAGAAAGTATCACCGCAACCAAATAGGGTATAGCCGGCAAGCCAAGCATAGATGTCAAGGTCAGGATGATTGGAACCAGTAGAAGGACAATCGTTACATTCGCCAAAAAAGCGGAACCGAATGCTGTAAGAACGGATACAGCTATTAAAAGCGGGATCCCCCTGCCATTGACCGATTTTGCCAAGACAATTGCAATGTATTCAAATATTCCGGTCTGACTGGTGATAGTCACGATGACCATCATGGAGAAAAGCAGTGCAATTGTGTTCCAATCTATATACGTCAAAAAAGCGGTATCTGTTGTGAGAACGCCGGCCATAAGCATGGCCACTCCCCCGATACAAGCTATAAGGGCCCGGTCATATTTTTCTGTCATGATTACCACATACGTCAGGATAAAGATAATCAAAGTCAATATCGTAAGCATTGTTCTTCCTCCCAGCCTCTCCGTTCTCTCCCCTTCTACATTGTATGACGCATGTCCCAGAAAATATTTGTATTCTATATTTTTCTATTGGTGAATATGCTTGTATTACTTACCATGTTGGACAAAGAGAGGAGAAAGATCAATGGAATCAAAAAGACTGGGACTCGCCATCATGTATGGCCTTATAACAATTTTTATATTCGCTATAGCAACAAGTCTGCTTTTTTCTTTATTGCTTCGTTTTACATCCCTCCAGGAATCTAGTGTAGCCTGGATCATTCTGACACTTTCCTTTTTAACCCTCTTTATTGGCGGCTTTGTATCCGGAGGCAAGGGCAGGGAAAAGGGCTGGATGCTTGGAGGTGCGACAGGTGGCGCATATTCGCTCATCATTTTCCTGTTTCAGTATCTGGGGAACGATTCTCTTTTTTCAATGAATCAGCTTTTCTTCCACCTGGGCTTTATCGCCGTTGCCATGCTGGGTGGTATTATTGGGGTGAATCTGAGCGGCGGGAAAATTTCCAAAGCTTAATAAAAAAAGAGCATGCATCACTCCATTTGATGGAATGAGCATGCTCTTTTTTACTATTAGTCCTTGTTTACATCTCTGATCGCTTGACGATCGTATGTAAGACGAGATCCGTCACCTGTTTTCAGGACGATTTTGTCCTCATCCAGTGCATCCACGATTCCGTGCAAACCACCGATTGTAACAATTTTATCTCCCTTTTGCAGGTTTGTCTGCATTTCACGCACTTGCTTCTGACGCTTCTGCTGTGGACGAATTAAAAGGAAGTAGAAAATAGCAAACATTAGTAGTAAAGGCCAAATTACTCCAAGAATATCTTGCATTTATAGTCCTCCTTTCTTTGTGTGAATAGTTGGGAAGAAGTTTTAGAAGTTTTTGGCATTCGGTTTATTGAATCCATATTTCTCAAAAAACTCTTCTTTGAAGTCCCCAAGGCGATCTTCTCGGATTGCTTGACGGACTTGCTCCATTAATTTTACCAGAAAATATAGGTTATGGTAAGTTGTAAGGCGAATTCCCAAAGTTTCGTCACATTTGATTAGGTGGCGAATGTAAGCTCTGGAATAATTTGTGCAAGTATAGCAATCACACTCCGGATCTAGTGGACCGAAATCACGTGCAAACTTCGCATTCTTCACAACTAGACGCCCTTCACTTGTCATTAATGTCCCATTACGTGCAATTCTAGTCGGTAGCACGCAGTCAAACATATCAATTCCACGCATTGCCCCATCAATAAGGGAATCCGGTGAACCAACCCCCATCAGGTAACGCGGTTTATCAGTAGGCAGCCAAGGCGTGGTAAATTCAAGTGTACGGTTCATGACATCCTTTGGCTCTCCAACAGAAAGTCCCCCGACTGCATAGCCAGGGAAGTCCATGGACACAAGATCCTGTGCACTTTGCTTACGCAAGTCTTCATATTCCCCACCTTGGACAATCCCGAACAATCCCTGATCCTGTGGACGCTGATGCGCTTTAAGACAGCGTTCTGCCCACCGGGATGTACGCTCCACTGATTTTTTCATATACTCATGTGTCGCAGGGAAAGGCGGACACTCATCGAATGCCATCATGATGTCGGATCCCAGGTCGTTCTGGATCTGCATCGCTTTTTCCGGAGATAGGAAAAGTTTGTCCCCATTCATATGATTGCGGAAGTGAACTCCTTCCTCTTCAATTTTACGAAGATCGCTCAAACTGAATACCTGGAATCCGCCTGAGTCTGTCAAAATGGCACGGTCCCAGTTCATGAATTTATGAAGACCGCCCGCTTCCTTGACAATCTCATTTCCGGGACGAAGCCATAGATGATACGTATTGCTCAAGATGATGCCAACACCCATGGACTTAACATCCTCGGGTGACATCGTCTTTACTGTCGCCAAGGTTCCTACCGGCATAAAGACCGGTGTTTCAAAGGATCCGTGTGGCGTGTGCACGATACCTAGACGTGCTCCTGTCTGTTTACAAGTTTTGATTAGTTCATATCTGATTGCTGTCATTGGATTCTCCTTAGTACTCTCTTATAAAGGGTTATTGCTGCAGTAAAAAATCCAAAAGCCGATTTTTTACAGACATAAGCAACAAACTTTACGAAAAGAGCTTTATAAAATCAGCATCGCATCTCCAAAACTGAAAAAACGATACCTTTCATTTACTGCTTCCTCGTAGGCTTTCATCACATGCTCTCGACCTGCCAGCGCACTGACCAGCATGATCAAGGTGGATTTCGGCAGATGGAAGTTTGTGATCATTCCATCAATCGCACTGAATTCATAGCCTGGATAGATGAAAATGTTAGTCCACCCGCTCGCTTCCACAAATTCGCCATGGTCACGTGCAATCGTCTCCAATGTTCTTGTGGAGGTCGTTCCGACGGTTATGATCCTGCCGCCTTTTTCACGGACCTCATTCAACAGGCGTGCTGTACCTTCTGTTATCTGATAAAATTCCGCATGCATATCATGCTCTTCCACCGTATCCACACTGACCGGCCTGAATGTCCCAAGCCCTACATGCAAGGTAATGAATGCAGTATGCACCCCACGGTTGTTAAGTTCCTCCAGCAATTCCTCCGTAAAATGAAGGCCTGCTGTCGGCGCTGCGGCTGAGCCGGTTTCCCTGGCAAAAACCGTCTGATAGCGGTCACGGTCTTCGAGCTGCTCCTTTATGTAAGGTGGCAGCGGCATTTCACCCAGACTGTCCAGCACTTCATAGAAAATCCCTTCATAACGGAATTCCAACTGACGGCCGCCATGGTCACTTTCATTCACACATACAGCGGTCAATCTGCCGTCACCAAAGGAGAGGACAGTACCCTCCTTGACTCTTTTAGCCGGCTTGATAAGCGTTTCCCATGTGTCGCCTTCGATTTGCTTCAAAAGGAGGACTTCAATCTTGGCTCCCGTTTCGGCTTTTACCCCGAAAAGTCTCGCAGGCAAAACTCTTGTATCATTCAAAACGAGGCAGTCCCCTGTCTTTACGTACTCCAAAATGGAGCGGAAGGACGCTTCATGCTTGATTGCGCCGGTTTCTTTGTTCAATACCATCAATCTTGATGCTTCCCTTTGTTCCAGAGGTGTTTGTGCAATAAGCTCCTCAGGCAAATGGAAATCAAATAAATCTATTTTCATACTTTCACCTTTTTTCTATGCAATTCAATGTTAGTCTTTACCTAAAACGTCCAATAAAATAAAAGACGAGACTCAGCACTATGCTGATAATTATGGAGGTGACAATCGGGAAAAAGTACGTGAAGTTCCCTTTTTTCACGACGATATCTCCTGGGATCTTTCCGACAACCTGCCACAAAAATCCTACTAGCAACAGCACAGCACCGACGACCATCAGCATCTTTGGCAGTTCCATTATTCCTTTGGCACCTCCATATTGAAGTGACGGTATACAAGATCCGTCACCACCCGGCCTCTCGGTGTCCGCTGAAGAAAACCGATCTGAAGAAGATAGGGTTCATACACATCTTCAATCGTGTGGGATTCCTCCCCTATGGTTGCGGCAATTGTGTCGACCCCGACCGGTCCGCCACGGAATTTTTCAATGATCCCCATGAGCAGCTTATGGTCGATATGATCCAAGCCAAGCCGGTCCACCTGCAGGCGATCCAATGCTTCTTTTGCCAAGAATGCATTTATCGTCGTTTTCCCCAATACCTGTGCAAAATCACGGACACGCCTTAATAGGCGGTTGGCGATACGTGGTGTTCCACGTGCTCTTCTGCTGATTTCGGTTGCGGCATCGATTTCCAAGCCGATATCAAGGATCTGTGCAGTTCGCATACAAATCTCAGTAAGCTGCTCTTCATTATAGTATTCCAAGCGGCTTAGTACACCAAAACGGTCACGGAGCGGAGCGGTCAATAATCCAACCCTCGTCGTCGCCCCTACCAGTGTAAACGGCGGTAAATCCAGGCGGACAGACCTGGAACTCGGGCCTTTGCCAATAACGATATCGAGGCAATAGTCCTCCATTGCAGGATACAGAACTTCCTCGATGGAGCGGTGAAGACGGTGGATTTCATCTATGAATAACACGTCTCCCGGCTCAAGGGAGGAAAGGATGGCTGCAAGATCCCCTGGCCGCTCGATTGCCGGTCCTGAGGTAGTTCTCAACTGCACGCCCATTTCATTGGCGATGATCGCGGCAAGCGTCGTTTTCCCAAGGCCTGGCGGTCCGTAAAGAAGCACATGATCCAAGGTCTCCTGTCTCATTTTCGCCGCCTGGATAAAGACCTCCAGATTCTCTTTGACTTTATCCTGTCCAATATACTGCTGCAATGTCTGGGGACGCAGGCTGTATTCCAGCGACTGATCCTCCATGGTTGCGTCTTGTGACACCATACGGTCATCCATCATATATGATTCACCCCTCTACTTTAGGAGTAGCTGTAACGCTCTCTTGACATATTGATCTGTAGATAGTTCCTCTTTTTGAAGTGCAGGCATGATCTTTTTGATTTCCCTATCACCATATCCCAAAACCTGCAAGGCTTCCATCGCTTCTTCAAGGGCCATATTATTTGTACTTCCAGTAGCCGGCATATCTACTCCCGGTTGAAAAAGATCTGGAAATGCGCTTGGAACCAAATCATTCAGTTTTCCTTTTAGATCAAGGATAATCTGCCTCGCCGTCTTTTTGCCGACGCCAGGGAACTTAACCAGGAATTTCTCATCTTCGTTTTCTATTGCGTGGACCACCTGTGCAGGCTGTCCGGATGCAAGGATGGCAAGGGCACCTTTTGGACCGATCCCTGTAACATTCAAAAGCTTCATAAACAGGTTCTTGTCCTCCCGTGTTTTGAAGCCGTATAAAGCAAGGATATCCTCTCTCACGTGCTGGTATGTATAGATGGTCACTTCTTTATCACGATCGACGGTATAGATGAACGGGTTTGGCGCGTTAACCTGATAGCCTACTCCCTTTACTTCCACTACCACGTATTCCGGTGATACATATTCCACAAAGCCTCTAATGAAATCTATCAATGGTACAAAACTCTCCTTTAAAATCATCTACTCTCCATTTTACCATAAGTTTTGGAAAAGCAGCATTGGATTATCGGAGAAGACCGGATTATCGTTTCAATCAACGGGAAAAACAGACTGGCAAATTGCCAGCCTGTTTATTTGCTCTTTTCCAGTGTAATCGATTTATTTTCATTTAAATTTTACAGGGATATATGCTGTAAAAAATCCAAAAGCCGATTTTTCACGGACAAAAGCAACAAACTTTACGAAAAGAGCCTTATTGTTTTTGGGAGGAATATGGTTTAAATGTTTCTAGCACCTGTACATATTCATCCTTGGAAACCACCCTGATTCCACCTTTTAACTTTTCATGCTGATGGCTTTCCAGTTTCCCTACATCGATCTGGAAAAAGGACTGAATGATCTTGGATGCCTCAGTCGGCTTTCCTTCATATATGGTAAGAACACCGTCGTTGGATATGCCAAAATAGCCATTTGTCTTTAATAGGGGGGAAATGTCATCAATATATTGCTGAAACACGATCTGTTCTTCATTTAAGTCTATCACTTGCCAATTATCGTATTCCGCCCAAAAATCCTCCATCGCCCAGACGGTTTCCTGTAGCGTTTCTTCACTCACTTCTCCATCTAAATAAATGCGCTCTAGCACAACTTTTAGCGTTAAGGGTCCATTGATTTCATATACTTCCTCTAATACTTCTTCCTCCACAATTTCGTTTTCATCGGCGGCACCTTGATAAGTGGAAAAGCTGTAGAGTGCTCCACATGTTGTGATAAATGCTGTGATCATCAGCCAGAAGTGCTTTGGAATGATGGGTTTCATCTTGGATAGCCCCCTCACATTCTATAAGATTTCGTTCTGTAGGTTATTAAGCTAGTCTTGTCTTTTTTAGTTTGACCAGTTTTTGGGGATTTAGTCTTTTGGGGTTAAATGTTTTTTGGGGGGTGGGATATAGTGATTGTATTTTTTGTGGGGGAGGGAGGCTTAAGACCGGGGTCTGACCTTCGCTGTGGTGTTGTGGGAGATGGCTTTAGAGGTTTTGTTGGGGAGGGATGCTCAAGACCGGGGTCTGACCCTCGCAGGTTTATTGACGTTTAGGTTACGAGGGGAGTATTTTCAGTGTGGTTTTTATTTTGGGACGGGGGGAGTGTCAGACCCCATACTTTTTTTGTGGTCTATGTTGCGTGGTTTTGGCGAAGAGCCTTGGGGGCTCTTTGGCTGATTTGGTTTTTTGGGGATTTACGGTTTGGTGGGGGTGTATTCGTATGTAAAATGAGGCAGACGGGTGTCTGCCTCTTGGGTTAGCGGGTTGGGACCATGGTGTTGATGAGGTCTTTGATTTCGGAGTTGATGTCGTCGACTGGTCCTCCACCACGCAGGTCGTTGTCTAGTTGTCGTACTGTGTTGAATGTTCCATCGTCCACTACAACGCGACAGTCTTTTCCATTAATTAGCGGTTTGACTGCCCGGCGTACGTCTCTGGATAATTGCTGCTCGTTCACGTCGTTATTTGGTTCAACTGCGATTAATATGTCGTCCCCATAGGAAACGGCACGTGCGTTTTCTACACCATTCACCTTGGAAGCACGATCGGCAAGTTTTTCCGTAAGGCGTCCATTATAGTTGTTATAATAGGACGGATTTGCGATATTACGGACACCGTCAAGCTGGCCATGGTAATTTTTATCGCTGCGGCTGTATAGACGCTCATGATCATACTGCTTCCCTCTGTTGGTCATAGGGGAAGCTGTATTACGATTGTTGTTGTTGTCGTTGTTGCGACGCTCACCATACACGACTGCGCGATCCATGATCTCGTTAAGTGGACCGTCGTTATCGTCCATGATACGAGCATTACCTCGTTGTTCTTCTGTTGCAGGGCGGTTACGGTCATTGTTTACATTCGGGTTGTGCTCACTTGTGTAATACCCCATAGGACTTGTTTCTTCATAGTACCTGTTATCAGCAGCACTGTTTCCGCCGCCGCATCCTGTAAGTCCCCCTAGCAGAAATGCCGCTGAAGTTACCGTTAAGACAGACTTCCTCAATGTAAAAACCCCCTAACCAGTCAGTTGAGTACATAGTGTACTCCCTCTTAGCTTGACTGATTAAGGGGTATTTTATTTTGTCAGATCCCACCAACACCTAAAATTTTGGAGGGGCGAATGCCAATTGCCGTTTATGTTCTGTGCGTTTATGCATGGAATCAATAATCGCTTTATCTTTTTCAGGGATTTGTTCGCCTTTGAGATAGCTGTCGATCATGTTATAGGTTGTGCCCATTTCATTTTCATCGGTTTGTCCTTCCCAAAGACCTGCGCTAGGCGGCTTATTGATGATGGAATCCGGTACACCAAGGACTTTTGCCATCTCACGGACCTCGCCTTTTGTAAAATGAACCAGTGGCACCAAATCTACGCCACCATCACCATACTTCGTAAAATATCCTGTATGCCATTCAGCCGCATTATCGGTACCAACCACCAGATAGCCATAGTTGTTAGCAACCGCATACAGGGTAGTCATTCTAAGGCGTGCGCGTGTATTGGCATCACCAAGTCTTGCTGTCTCCTCTTTCCATTCCCCTTTTTCCTTCAACTGCTTTTCCATTTCGGAAAAAAGGACGGTATGCGTTTGGGACAGATCGATGGTGGTGTGGCTGATTCCGCAGCTTTCGATTACTTCCATCGCATACTCCTGATCTTTAGGATCACTTTTGCATGGCATAATGACACCAAGGGACGCATCAGGAAATGCCCTTTTGATAAGATGGGCAACAACAGCCGAGTCAATGCCTCCACTTACCCCTACTATTGCACCGTTTAGTCCTGCATCTTTTACTTTTTCCTGAATCCACTGCACTAATTTAGAAATATTTTCTTCCATTGCGTAATCTTCCCTCCAAATGACAATATTCATTATTGTATCATGTTGTGAAAATTCGTCAAAAATTGTTTGCGCAGATTCCAGCTGCTGATTAAAAAGGAAAGGTTGGTATAGCTTTGGGGCATGGAGTGGTTCTGCACCGTTACTGAAAACTGGTTTCCCTCCCGGAGAATATCCATCGGATAGGACAGAGCAATCCAAAACCATGGGTGCTTTAAATAATATTGAAGTATGGGGATCTGGAAAAACTTTTTCTTATCCCATTTGATAAACGGCAGTATTCTGCTTGCATATTGCACATCATCCCACTCCGCTTTGCCGATTGAAATCAGGTCGTAATCAATTAAATACGTCTTATTATCCGTACTTTTCACGAAATTATGACTTGCAACATCGCCGTGCAGGACCACTTCATCCGATTTCGTCCAAGCAATATCAACTTTATTTAATTGCTCCAGCGAAGCCTTGCTATAGTATACAATTTCACTAATTGCAGGGGAATTAAACCATTGAGTTAATATTGGAAGATTTTTCTCGAATTTATCCAGGCGCGCCTCCCATTTCATCAGCAGATTCTCCCTTTTTAGAAACGAGCTTAGAATCGGGATAAGCTTAGCCGACTGGAGATGAAAAGACTTCAGTACTTTCATTCCATCCAATCGGTCCTCTGCCTTCAAATATGAAAATGGCCGTTTCGGTGGAATATATCTCGTCATCGTCCATACTAGCTGTCCTTCAAACATATAATAAAGTCCGTTTGACAGCTCCATATACTCCAAACCCATAAGAAATCCATTCTCTATAAGGAGTTGATTCAAAACAATGCTGGATTGGACACTCTGAAAATCAGCTATCCCCTTTAAGATGAACGTACCAGTGTCTGTTTGTACTTTATATAGATTTTCCTTGATTTGCGTACAGGATTGTATTCCTTTATCCTGAAAAAGACGGAAGAAAAGACGATTTCGAGTGAAATCGTCTTTAAAAAATTTTTCTTCAAGCCTCATCATCTGATTCCGGACCATCAAAGTCGGATTCAGTATTGCGGAAATCCTCATCATTGGAAGGTCCATAGCCATAACCCTGTGGGCCGTAGTATCCAGGCATTGCCATCGGATAGCCTGCTTGTGGTACACCATATCCAGGATACTGCATTCCGAAAGGTGCTTGCGGATATCCATAAGGAACCTGTGATCTGTATCCCATTGCTTGAGGTGATGGCCCACAACCGCAGTCGCCATCATCAGAGACACCTGCTACTTGTTGGCCTTGCCCTCCGCCTTGCGGAAAGCCTCCCATTGGACCAAAACCGGAACCAGGTGCTATCGGAGATACAGGATAACACGGATATCCTCCGCCCCAAGGTCCTCCACCCCAAGGTCCCATCGGCATTCCTGGTGGCATCATTCCTGGCATCATTCCTGGCATCATCCCTTGCCCCATCGGCATTCCCTGCATTGGCATCATTCCTGGCATACCCTGCATTTCTGGCATTTGTCCGCCCATCTGATCTTGAACTCCAGCAACCTGGGAAGGATCCATCTGCTGCTGCCCCATTTGAGGCATTTGTCCCATCTGTTGAAGTTGTTGCATTTGACCCATATCCCAATCCGGTGACTCCTCCATCATTCCTTGAGACATCGGCATACCTTGCATTTCTGGCATCATGCCTTGGCCCATCGGCATACCCATTCCAGGCATCATTCCTTGCCCCATCGGCATACCCATTCCAGGCATCATCCCATATCCTCCGTGATGTCCATGATGATACGGTGGGTAAGGTGGACACAAACCTGAACTGGGCATTATTGGTGATACAGGATAACAGAACTCAGGCTGCATTTGTGGAGCTGGCGGCGGTGATTCGACACCCATCACTTGCGGCTCAGGGCTTTCCGGGCTTTCTTCCTTTGGCGCGACAGGCATCTGTGGCATTTTCGGCATCTTTGGCATCTTTGGCATCTCTGGCATTTTTGGCATTTTTGGCATTTGATTGATCGGAACATTGATATTGTAATTATTCACATCAATTTCCGGAAAATAAGGTTTCAATTGCGGCATTTTAGGAACATAAGGTGTTTTTGGCGCCTCTTTGATCTGTTCTTCCTTTACTGCCGGCTTTTTCGGCATTTCCTTGTAAGGATGCTGTGCCTTCGGTACTTCTTTTACACCCATCGTTTTTGGGGCTTCTTTTACACCCATTGTTTTAGGCGCTTCTTTTGTCACTCCCATTACTTGATTTTCTTTTTTTACGGCTACTCCTGCCATTGGCACTTTTATTTTCATTCCGGGCATAATCATGTCAGGATTGCTTAACTGTGAATTCGCTTGTTTCAGCTGGTCGAAATTCACATTATATTTCTGGGCAATCTTCCACAATGTATCTCCTTTTTGTACGATATGGATTTTCAAGGGTTTTCCCTCCTTAGCAAAGTCTTTACAGTCTATGTGTCGAGTGGGCATTTTGCCACTATTCTTCACCTCAACTTATGCGACAAAAGGAAAATATATGATTAAAAAGAGGGACATCCAACTAAATAGTTTGGATACCCCTCATGATATTAAGCATTCTCCAGCATTTTTTCCAAAGCAAAGATAGCGTTCTCTGCCACAGTTTCTTCTACAGATATTCTATTTATAACATCTCCGTCTTCAATGGATTCGAGCGCCCATAAAAGGTGAGGCAGGTCGATTCTGTTCATTGTCAGACATGGGCACATATTAGGGTTAAGGGATATTATCTCCTTGTCCTGATGTTCCTGGATGATCCTGTTTACAAGGTTCATTTCGGTTCCTATGGCCCATTTGCTTCCGGATGGCGCTTGATTGATCGTATCGATGATATACTTTGTACTGCCAGCCATGTCGCTAAGCTCCACCACTTCCCTTGTGCATTCCGGATGGACGATAATGGTCATATCAGGCTTTTCCTCTCTTAGACTCCTGATATTTTCCACCGTAAACTTTTCATGGACGGAGCAATGCCCTTTCCAAAGAATCACTTTTACAGTGGACGGATCCCCGGTAAATTCCAGTTCATCGGTAATCGGATTCCACACCGCCATTTCTTCAAGCGGGACTCCCAGATCAAAAGCTGTATTCCTTCCAAGATGCTGATCCGGCAAAAAGAGGATCCGCTCCTTTTTAGTGAATGCCCAGCTCACCATCTTATGTGCATTCGAGGAGGTTACAGTAGCTCCGCCCCTTTCTCCACAGAACGCTTTAATTGCTGCCGTGGAATTGACGTAAGTCAGGGGAAGCATTGTATCCCCAAAAATCTGCTGAAGCTTTTCCCAGGCTCTCTCTGTCTGATGAATATCTGCCATGTCCGCCATCGAACAGCCTGCCCGCATATCCGGCAGAACGACCACCTGATTTTCTTTTGTGAGGATATCAGCCGTTTCTGCCATAAAATGAACACCGCAGAACACAATGTAGGATGCGGTCGTATTGGCTGCAGCCTGGGCCAACTGCAACGAATCTCCGGTAGCATCCGCAAATTCGATCACTTCATCCTTCTGATAGTGATGACCCGGGATGAACAAGTCTGCGCCAAGCTTCCGTTTAATTTCAAGTACCCGTTCTCTCATTTCCTCTCTCGACATCTCCAGGTAGCGAGAGGGAAGCATCTTATTGTCTTTTTTCATCAAGTCCATGATATTCATGTTAATCTTCCCCTTCTGTTTTCAGCTGTTTTTGTTAATATGTTTGTTTTTTTGGTCCGAAAAGAGCTTTATTTTTTCAATCCTACGTTAAAGCTTATATCCAACGAGCGTGCGGAATGGGTGATAAACCCCAAAGATATATAATGAACGCCTGTGTTCCGATAGCCTGCCAGGTTCTCAAGGGTGATACCTCCGGAGGCTTCTGTAACGATACCGTCAGGGACGCATGGAATGAATTCCTGTATCTCTTGTGGTGTCCGGTTATCAAACATGATGATATCCGCTCCTGCACTAACCGCCTCCATGACTTGCTCCTTTGTTTCCGTCTCCACTTCCACCTTCACCATATGCCCTATTCTTTGACGTGCCCGATGCACCGCCTCTGTAATGGAGCCAGCGAATTCAATATGATTATCCTTGATCATGACACCATCATAGAGGCCAAATCGGTGATTGGAGCCGCCTCCACAAACAACTGCATACTTTTCCAGCATTCTCAGTCCTGGCGTCGTTTTTCTTGTATCACAGATCTTAGTCGTTTCACTGTCAAGCATATCCACTGCCGTTCTGGTCAACGTGGCGATTCCACTTAGCCGTTGCAAGAGATTCAGCACGACGCGCTCTCCGCTTAAAAGAACCCGCATTTTGCCATGGAGTGTTGCAATTGTTTCTCCCTTTTCGACTCGCTCTCCATCTTTCTTATTCAAGGTGATGGAGGTCTCAGGATCCAGAAGCTTAAACGCTTCTATTAAAATGGACTCCCCCACAAAGATTCCGTTTTCCTTTGCGATAAAATTACCGGCACCCGTAGCATCCTCGCCGAATAGAGCTTCTGAGGTCAGATCCCTGTCCCCAATATCTTCTTTAAAGAAATCACGCAACATATCCTGCAGTTTGAACTGATTCAATTCTTTCCTCTCCTTTACACAAGCAGCTTTATTTTTTCCTGATGGACAATCCTTTTTTGAAGCCAAGCCTCGCTAGCCTGAGGGAAATCAGAGCGGCAATGAGCCCCTCTGCTCTCCTCCCTTTCCAGAGCCGCGGATGCAATCAGATGACTGATCTGCAGCATAAAAATTAGTTCCGTTTCTTCCAGGGACAGATCCACTTCCAACCGATCAATCTCCTGCCAATATGGCTGATACGCTTCAAGCCATCCCTTCAACTTCTGCAGCCCTTCTGCATGCCGTACTATTCCCGCATGCTTCATCATCATTGCTTGGAGCTCGCTTTTAGCAGGGAGCGGTAAGAATGGCTTGTCGGATTTGGCTTTAGTTAAAGGATCATTCAATTTCTCACGACAGTTTCCCATCGGTTTATTTAACAGGTGTTCTGCCAGTTTCTTTGAAAAAACAATGGCCTCCAACAGTGAGTTGCTAGCAAGTCTATTTGCCCCGTGTACACCGTTGCATGCCGCTTCACCCACTGCATACAATCCTTTAAGTGACGTTTCGCCATTCAGATCTGTTTTGATTCCCCCCATGAAAAAATGAGCGCCAGGTACAACAGGCAGAAGGTTATTTTTCATAGGAATTCCTTGGTTTGTGCACATATACGAAATGGTAGGAAAACGCTCTTCAAAATTTATTACGTTCTCTATATTCAGATAGACCTTGCCGCCCCGGTCCAGTTCCTGAAAAATTGCCCTGGAGACAATGTCCCGCGGTGCTAGATCCTCTAGTGGATGGATGCCCTGCATGATCCTTTTCCCATGATCGTTGACAAGATATGCCCCTTCCCCACGAACCGCTTCGGACACCAAGCCGACTACCTTGTTATTCACATGCAGCATGGTGGGGTGAAACTGCATAAACTCCAGATCTGTAAGTATGGCACCCGCTTGGTAGGCAAGCGCCAGCGCCATGCCGTTCACACTTGGATCATTGGACGTGTAGGAATAAAGTGCGCCAGCACCACCTGTGGCAAAAACAATATGGGAAGCGTAATAGGATTTTCGTTCTCCTAAACGGTTGACCGTTTTTATGCCACAACAGCGATCATCTTCCGTCAGAACTTTAATGACGGTTTCCTGCTCCACGACCTGAACACAGTGGGAGATTTGGGAATGAAGCCATTGCATCATCCTTTTCCCCGTCTGATCTCCGCCAGCATGTAAAATTCTCCTCTGTGAATGCGCCCCCTCCATACCTAGCGAAAGGATGCCCTGCTCATCTTTATCAAAATCCATTCCTGCTTCCATCAACTCCTGAAGCATGCCGGGACCAAGCTTCGTTAACAATTCCACTGAATTCAGTTCATTATGATTGCAGCCGGCAAGAACCGTATCGTGAAAATGCTCCTGCCATGTATCCGTATCAGCTATCGCACTGGCAACTCCACCTTGTGCCAGAAAAGAATTATTTTCATATTTATTAGACTTTGTGAAAACCATCACATTCATATGCTTACTTAAGTACTTTGCAGTCAATAAAGCAGACAATCCGCTCCCGACAACAATAACATCACCATAGTTTGGAGACACAAAAAAACCCCCTGTATACATAAGTGTCTTGACACCTATATTTACATAAATTTAAACTAATGACAAGAAATATTTTTATGAGAGAACTAGACTGCAAGATTTACCAGCTTTTTTGCAGTTATATATCTCCTATTCTGAAGGGAGTTTATCTATGATTTATTTAGACTATGCTGCGACTACACCAATGAGCGCTGAATCGCTGGAAGTATTCCAACACGTATCTCAAGCCTACTTTGGCAATAGCAGCAGCTTACATGATATCGGCACCTCAAGCCAGCAGCTCCTGGAAACGTGCAGATCTGAAATCGCTGCAATGATCAACGGAAAAAAAGAAGGGATTTATTTTACAAGCGGTGGCAGCGAGTCCAATTATCTCGCCATACGGACCCTTTTAAAAGGAAACAAGGAAAAAGGGAACCATATCATTACCACACCAACGGAGCACTCGTCTATCTACCACCTTATCGGGCAGCTCGAGAAGGATGGCTATCAGGTAACATTCCTGGATGTGGACCATAATGGATTAATATCACTACAGCAATTGAAGAAAGAGATCAGAGAGGAAACCTGCCTTGTCTCGATCCAGCATGCCAACTCAGAGACAGGAATCATACAGCCATTGGAGGCTGTCGGAAAAATTCTTCAGGAGAGAAAAATCCTCTTTCATAGTGATACGGTACAAACTTTTGGTAAAATACCTATAGATGTAGAAAAGTTGCGTCTCTCCAGCCTGTCCATCGCTTCACATAAAATATATGGACCAAAGGGCGTAGGCGCACTGTATATCAACCCGTCCGTTTCCTGGCAGTCCCAATATGCGGGAGCGAGCCATGAACGTGGAATGCGGCCAGGAACAGTGAACGTACCTGGTATCGCGGCCTTTACAGCTGCAGCACAATCTATGCACGCAAACATGAAAACCATCATGGTAAAACATGAGAAGCTGCGTGATGCTTTTATGAAAAAACTCAAACAGCACTGGCTGCCTGTTCACGTGGAAGCGGAACAAGCCAATTGCCTGCCACATATCATCGGACTTCGCCTAGAGGGCTTGGAGGGACAGCATGTGATGCTCGAGTGCAATCGCAGACAGATTGCGATTTCCACCGGAAGTGCTTGCCAGATGGGCTCACAGAACCCATCACGTACCATGCTTGCTACTGGAAAATCCGCCGAAGAAGCACGAGAGTTCATTCGACTCTCTTTTGGTAAGGATACTTCGCTTTACGAAGTGGAAAGAGCGGTTATGGCTTTAAAGGAAATTGTGGAGGAAACCAATGGGTAAGAAGGAGCGAAAACAAATGAATCAAGAGAAAAAAGTACTCGGGCAGAACGAAGAGAACTCCTCTTACACTGGCTGCAGACGGAAGATAAACCTTTGACAGGCGGAGAACTTGCCAACCGGACGAATGTGAGCCGTCAGGTGATTGTCCAGGATATCTCCCTGTTGAAGGCCAAAAATGAGCCTATTCTTGCAACGAGTCAAGGCTATGTCTACTTGAAGCCACCGGGGGATCAAAGGAAAAAAGAACGCATCATCGTCTCTTTCCATCCGCCCGAAAAAACCGAGGAAGAGCTTTATATCATAGTAGATCACGGTGTCACAATCAAGGATGTGAAAATTGAGCATCCCGTCTATGGGGACCTTACCGCTTCCGTGATGGTAAGCACCCGCTCGGAAGTGGATGATTTCATAAAAAAAATCCATGAAACGAAAGCTGCGTATCTATCTCAACTGACAGATGGAACGCACCTACATACTCTTGAAGCGGAATCGGAGGATAAACTGGATGCTGCCTGCAGAGCGCTGAAGGACGCCGGAATGCTGATCGAGTAAACAACAAAAAAGGAGCAGGTTCCTGTATTCGACAGGAATCTGCTCCTTTATTATTTCAACAAATAACTGGTATAGCTTCCCAAGATTTTTACCGAACAACCTAATGCCTCCAGCTCCCCAATAGCTCCTGGAAGGAGTACCTCGTCCATGCGCTGATTGATATCAATGATGAAGAAGTAGTTGCCTAATCCCGTTTTCATGGGACGCGATTCGATTTTCGAAAGATTCAACTTTCTCCAGGCGAAAGCGGACAGCACCTGATGCAGAGCACCAGATTGATCGCTTGGCAATGTCACCATGAGTGACGTTTTCTCACTCTCGATATGATGTGAAGAATGATTGTCGGTAATCATGGCTTCATCCCTATGCAGGACAATAAATTTGGTATGGTTATTTTCATAATCATGGATGTTTTCCGCTAGCAAGGACAGCTTATACTCTTTTGCCGCCAAGCTATTGGCAATGCAAGCTGAGCGTTTGGATAGTCGATGCTCCGAGATCAGCTTTGCCGCGGAAGCTGTGGAAGACGTCGTTTCATATACGGCATTCGGGTATTTCTTATGTAAAAATTTATGGCACTGCGCAATCGCATGGGAGTGCGAATAGATCACTTCAATCGGATCGTCGTTTTTCACATGATCCGGGTGCACCAACAGATGCTGACTGATCGGGACAATCAATTCCGCCACTATAGGCAGAGGGCAATCATGAATCAAGTAATCTAGTGTTACGTTAACAGAGCCTTCTATTGCGTTTTCCAATGGTACAACTGCGTAATCCACTTCCCCATTCAATACGGCATCCATACAAGCAGGTATCGTGGCATAAGCCTTTTTCTCACCCTTCGGAAAAAAACTGGTCACTGCCATGTCAGTAAAAGTTGCCTTAGGTCCTAAATATCCGATTTTATCCTTCATTATTGCGCCTCTCCTCTGCTAGTCTAGTCTCTTTTTTATTACCAGTTTGACTATGCTCCGGTTCCCAGTATCTCTACTTTATCTACAAATTCTAATCGCTTCAGCATGGAAAGTAAAGCATGTATATCCCCTTTTAGGCCTGACATGTCGAGGGATAATGTGACATTGGCTTTTCCTTGAAGCGGGATGGTCTGGTGTATGGTCAGGACATTGCATCCCACGGAAGCAACGGTTGCCAGAAGCTCTGATAGGGCCCCTGTCTGGTCTTCTAAGTGAAAAAACAAGGTCATGATCTTTTCTTTTACCATCGTATGAAAGGGAAAGACGGTATCGCGATACTTATAAAAGGCACTGCGACTGAGATCTACACGCTGTACCGCCTCCGCAATGGAATCAGCCTTACCCCTTGCAAGCATTTCTTTTACATCAAGGGCCTTTTTCATCGCTTCAGGCAGTACATCCTCCCTCACTAAATAAAACTTCTCCTCGAGCATCTACCATCTCTCCTTGTTCCATATGGATTTTCCTATGTAAAGAAAGAGGGGGTGCTTTCTCCCCCTCTAAAAAGTCATTCTATTCTACAAACTCGAATTCGTATTCAAGAAGGCGTACCAAGTCGCCATCCTCGGCACCACGTTCTCTTAGTGCCTCATCTACGCCCATTCCACGAAGCTGACGGGCAAAACGTTTGATCGACTCTTCATGATTGAAGTTTGTCATCACAAACAGCTTTTCAATTTCTGCACCAGAAAGAACATAGGCACCATCCGGATCTCTTGTAATACGGAAGCCCTTTTCTTCTTTCTCATGCTTGTACACTACGCGCTGTTCAATTGCCTCTTCCTCATATAGAGGGTATTCCGGCGCATGCTCCAGCTCATCTGCCACTGCATATAAAAGATCGCGTAAACCGCTGCGGGTAAGAGCCGAGATCGGGAATACCTTTACATCATCGTCAAGCTTCTCTTTAAAGGTAGCAAGATTCTCTTCTGCATCCGGCATATCCATTTTATTTGCAACAACAATCTGAGCACGTTCAGTCAAGCGCATGTTGTATTCCTTCAATTCCTCGTTGATCGTTACATAATCCTCATACGGATCACGACCTTCAAGACCGCCCATGTCGACTACATGGATGATGACCCTTGTACGTTCAATATGACGAAGGAACTGATGTCCAAGTCCAACACCCTGGTGAGCACCTTCAATCAGTCCAGGTAGATCGGCCATGACAAAGCTTCGGCCATCTTCCGTTTCCACCACTCCGAGGTTCGGAACGATCGTAGTAAAATGATATTCGGCAATTTTCGGTTTTGCTGCTGATACCACAGATAGTAGTGTAGATTTCCCTACACTTGGGAATCCAACAAGACCTACATCAGCAAGCACCTTCAGTTCAAGAACAACGTAGCGCTCCTGACCTGGTTCACCGTTTTCTGCAACTTCCGGAGCAGGATTTCTCGGTGTTGCAAAGCGCGTGTTTCCACGACCTCCACGGCCGCCTTTTGCCACGACATATTGCTGGCCATGCTCAGTTAAATCCGCCAACGTTTCTTTTGTATCATCATCCATGACCACTGTTCCAGGCGGAACCTTGACAATCATGCTTTCCGAGTTTCTTCCGTGCTGGTTTTTGGACATTCCGTGCTCTCCACGGTTTGCTTTAAAGTGACGCTTATAACGGAAATCCATCAGTGTGCGCAGTCCTTCTTCCACTTGAAGAATGACGTCTGCACCTTTTCCGCCATCTCCTCCGGCTGGTCCACCATCCGGTACGTATTTCTCACGACGGAACGCAACCATTCCGTTCCCGCCGTCTCCACCTTTTACATAAATCTTGACCTGATCGACAAACATTGATTCTCACTCCGATCTAAAAATGCAAAGCCATCTTTCGGCCTGCGATACATAATCATCATAAAACGTAATCATTATAAAAGAAAACTGCCCCATGTGAGGATGTTTTCGTTGTTATCATTTTTATAGCTTTATTCACAGGTAAAGCAGATCTGCATCTCGCATCCCTGTGATGAGACGTGGCTTTCTTCAACCAAAAAGCTGATTGGCTGATTTTCTATCCAGGTGGATAACTTGTCTGTGCTTTCTATTATTCCACTTAATTCGAAAAAGAAACGAATTTCCTTTTCCTCTATATGCATGCTTAAGAACAAATGGTTTTCCGCCTTTTTATTCACAACCGTCTCTATAAGGGAGAATAAGGACGTAATCCATTTGTACAGGGATTCATCATAATCGGATAAATTTAACGCACCATCCCCTATCACTTCATATTCCATGGAAAACAGGCGTGGCTCCCAATGAAAAGTGATAAGAAATTCTGCAAACATAGACGCATGCAGGTTGGTTAAACCGGACTCATGATTGGACTCCAGGACAATTTCATCTATTAGATTGTTAACCCGGTCCCAACGCTCAAGCGACATATTCGCCTTAATCAGCTGCAGCCGATTCAGCCAATCATGCCGGGAATGGCGCAGAACCTCCAACGTGTCTCGTTTTTTCATCATTTTTCATACTCCCAGCAAAAATTCCAAAACTTTCTTATATGTATAAGATTATAGCATATAAACTTCCTTGAGGGGCACTTGAGGGGCCAGACCCCGGCAGGAATTCGACAAAAGGTGTAGAATTCATTATAGTTTGTTGGTCCATGATGAAGCTGCTGTTTAGTTTTGATGAACCTAGTTTGTAATAAAAAAACTCTAACCTAATGTCAGGCTAGAGTTTTTTCTGAGGATTATGCTTCTTGAGCAACAGGATATACGCTAACTTGTTTGCGGTCACGGCCTAAACGCTCGAAACGAACGATTCCGTCAACCTTCGCGAATAACGTATCGTCTCCACCACGTCCAACGTTTAGTCCAGGGTAAATTTTAGTACCGCGTTGACGGTATAAAATAGAACCACCAGAAACTTGTTGACCGTCTGCACGCTTAGCGCCAAGACGTTTTGATTGAGAGTCACGACCGTTTTTAGTAGAACCTACTCCCTTTTTGGAAGCAAAGAACTGAAGATCTAATCTTAACATGTATTCCACCTCCTATTTAGAAATGGTTATATAATTTCCATAATCACGTTCAATCGTCTCTAAAGATACGACCATACTTTCCAGCAGCAGCTGTACTTTTTCTTTTGTCGATTCTTCCAGATCCCGGGGAACCGTACAACGAAGAAATCCATCTGCCCCTTGCTCAATTTGTGGGGTAACAGACAAAAGTGATATAATGGAGTTTACTGCACCGAACGATACAGCGGAAACCCCCGCACACACGATATCCGACCCTTTTTTGGCAAAGTTGGCATGTCCAGTTATGGTAAACGAATCGATAGCTTGTTGATCGTTTCGTTTAATTGTAACTTTAATCATCCAATCACCTTAAAATTATAGGTTGATAGCATCAACAACAACTTTAGTGTAAGGTTGACGATGACCTTGTTTTTTACGGTAGTTTTTCTTAGCTTTGTATTTGAATACAGTAATCTTCTTCGCACGGCCTTGCTTTTCAACTTTAGCCGTAACAGTTGCTCCTGCTACTAGTGGGCTACCAACTTTAACATTGTCGCCACCAACGAAAAGAACTTTGTCGAAAGTTACAGTATCGCCTTCAGCTGCACCAAGTTTTTCGATGTAGATCGCTTGACCTGCTTCAACCTTGATTTGCTTACCACCTGTTTCAATAATTGCGTACATTCTCTTGCACCTCCTCAATAGACTCAGACTCGCCAGTGTCAGGTATATGTAACGAATACGCCCATATTTATCAGGAACCTGGACTGTGCGGTTGTAGCACGGGTGCTACAAACTAACAAAGAACATCTTAGCACACTTAAAAGCCTAATGTCAATAAGGTTCCAGCGATTTTAGACGATCTTTTGCATCGGGTATGGAACCTGTAAAAACAATCTCATAATCAGGCTTGCCCACAAACTTTACATAGTGAATTTCGATGCCTGTACGCTCTACCAGATCAGGCATTTTATCCAAGACACTTTTAACATCCTCTGTGAGCTGCACAATAATTGCCTCCACATCCGAGCGATAGTACTCAAGCAGCTTCCTTTCCAGTTGAAAAGCGATGGTCTCGGATGAATAAACCGTTCCTTTTCCAACACAAGGATCACACTTTTGCAGAAGCATCCCAGTCAAGGGTTCCCTGATTTTTTTCCGTGTCAGCTGCAGAAGATGCAGCTCGGTAAATCCGATGATCCTCACTACGGATCGGTCCTTTTTCACTTCCCCGCGGACTATCTTAAGCACCTGCTCCTGCTCTTCCACACTCGCCATATCAATGAAATCGACAATGACAATACCGCCGATCTCCCTTAAGCGAAGCTGCCTCGCCACTTCCTTTGCCGCTTCTAGATTGGTCTTCAGTACCGTCTGCTCCAATCCGGCCTTCCCGACATATTTCCCAGTATTGACGTCTACTACCGTCATTGCTTCCGTATGCTCGATAATGATGTAGCCGCCACCCGGGAGCCAGACGATTCGCTTTAACGCCTTTTCAAGCTCCTGATCGATTCCTCTTCGTGCAAAAATATCTTCTTTTCCATCGTAAAAGCGCACCGGATAGCCCTGTTTTTTCAAAAGCTGAAAGGTTGGAGCATCGTCCACTTCCATAAGCTTGATTTCACTTTTCGGGATTTCCCTGAGCAATTTTGCAAGAAAATGATCCTCTTTGTGCAAGAGCCCGGGAACTTGGTAGGAGGACATTTTTGCCTGCACATCCAAGTATTGCTGCTGCAGCGCTGCCAATTCATCCTCCACCACTTCCACAGGGGCATGTTCACTGGCAGAACGGAGTATCACACCCTCTTCCTCTGTACACCAACTGTAAAGATGCTCCCTCCACTGCTTACGGCTGTCCTCTTTCATCTTCTTTGAAATCGCCTTAAATTTTCCATAAGGCTGATACACAATATGTATTCCTGGAAATTCAATAAGCCCTGTCAGTTTCGGTCCTTTTGTCCCTTCGCCTTCTTTTGCCACCTGCACCAGGACCGATTCTCCCTGATGGACAAAATGGGAGATGCCACGCTTTTCCTTTTCCTGCTTGGAAAGCGGCGATAACTGATAGGAACACAAATGGTCGCGGTGAAGATACCCGGGCTGCTTTTGTCCAATATCGACAAAGGCTGCCTGCATCCCGGGCAAAACATTCACAACACGACCCTTATATATATTTCCTTCTATATGTTCAGTAGTAGGCCTTTCAATAAGAAGCTCTACTATTTTATCCTGCTCTTTCACGGCAACCCGCTTTTCCGTTGCACGAAGATTCATAATAAGCTCAGTCAATGGAATAGCCTCGACTTTCAATATTTAGTATGAATAAAGGATATCTCCAATATCGATTGTCGTCAACTTCTCCTTGAAATAAGCATGCAAAAGCTCGTTTTCATCCAGCGGCGTCTGTTTTTTATTGCCTTTCATCACGATGATATTATGCTTGCAGTCCCGCTTGAACCTTTGCAGGACCTGATGGATCTTTTCCGTTTCATCCACGACAATCGGTGTAATTTTCGAAACGGAATTCGTCTTTCCATAATACCTCTCCAATAAAAAGCGGATGAATACAAAATGACGCTGCTTCCATTCCGAGAACAGGCAGTAAAAAAGAAATAAAGAGATGATCCACATATTCAGATGAAGTGGGTCAATCATCAGGTAAATAAGGAAGAAAATACACAAAAAGACAAATGAATATTGCAGGGTCCGCTCATGGGATTTCGCAAAGGAGGAAAATTTACTTAAAAAGATGCTCATCAGCTTTCCGCCGTCAAGCGGCCAGATTGGGAGAAGGTTAACCAGGAAAATCATCAGGTTGAACGAAAAAAACAGCTCCCACATTTCTGGTGAAAGAACATCCATTGAAAAAAGAAAATATCCTGCGGCCGCGAGCCAAATATGCTGAAACGGCCCTGCAAGTGTAACAATCAGCTCTTCCTTCAAAGGACGGTTGCCATGCTCCTCCATTTCAGCCACCCCGCCAAAAGGAAGAATCAACACCTGCTTGATTCGCCATGAAAAGTAGGTGGCAGCCAGACTATGACCCAATTCGTGCACCAATACAATGATGAAGAGGATGAGCAGCTCCCAAAAATTCGCCGTCAGGATGGCAAGGCCGATCATCAGCCAGAAAATCGGGTGTATATGGATTTTTTGAAATAGCCTGAGCCATTTATTATTCAAATGATATCACCTGCATGGGATCGATAAAATCATTGCCTTTTTGAATCGCAAAATAGAACATCCCCTTCGAGCCATCCTCTAGTGTTGTCGTTCTGCCAATCACCTGTCCGGTTTTTACAAAATCGAACAACTTCACTTCCACTTCCCCAAGCTGCCCATACCATGTGTACGTTTCATCTTCGTGCTGAATGATAACAGTTTTTCCTGTGTCACTCTTTTTTCCGACAAAAGTTACATGCCCTCCATCCATTGCTTCCACTTCGGAATGTGCCATCGTCTCGACCATGACTCCTTGACCATTAGTCTCAAAGCTTTCATACACTTTTCCCGAGGCCGGCATCACATAATCCTCACTGCCCTGAATCTTTTCCGTATCCTGCGGCAAAGGAAGCAGCGCCAATGACTTGCCGAACTGCTCTTCATACCAAGAAGAGAAGGCCGTAAACTGAAAGCTCTGCTTCATGGTGCTTGTCACGAACTCTCGAGGCTTCTCAAGGGCCGCTGACTGATTCTGGAACATGATCCCCACCACTAGCACAAGTATGGCAGAGGCTAAAATCTTAAATAGAAAAAGCTCTTTATTGAAAAGCGGATGCTCCTTGTTTCCATCAGGGCCACTCTCATAGGAGGTATAACTTGCATTTCCGTACTTTTCTTCATCCCGCATCACATACGAGGACACTTGCTTACGCTTGGTGTGCTGCGTTTGTCGTTCCCTTTTTCTCTTCGCGGCTCTTCTTCTTATCTCATCCAACCGATCATTCATACAAACACCCTTCCCCCTATTATGTTTGTACCATTTTATGACTTGTCCTTTGGGGTTATGACGATTCCGCTCCAGAAACCCAATAAAAAAACAGGCGGGAACATATCCCCGCCTGCTTCTAGTTTATTCCCCGTCCTTCATCGCCGGACCAAGCAGGTCGATCCTGTTGGTCCAGATATAGCCGGTAAAACGCTCCGGTATGCGCTTGAGGTCTTCGACTTTGTCAAAGCCTTCAGAGAAGCCGCCATCGCCTGCAACGAGGATGACCCTTGTGTCCACTTCATCCATCCGATCATAGAACTTTCCTGTCCAACCCCAAAGCCACGGTCCGATTTTTTCCGGAATATGAAGCTGACCGTTTTCACAGGATTCAGGAACATAGCCTGTCCAGCCGATTGCGATGTAAGGGTACATACAGCTTTTCATAGTTGCCATTGACATGACCCGGATCACAGGCATTTCTTCCTTCAATGCAGCGATCGGTTTATCCCCACCGTAAACACTGATATTCGAGCTATTTCCAACAAAATCATAATCCTTCAGATACTTTGCAAGGAGCCTGCCCTCTTCAGGATCGTCACTCTTAATATGAATCAGCAGTTCTTTGCTCGGGAATGCCTGAAGTACTTCTCCAAGCGTCGGCATGAGGCCTACACCTTTTCCCCGGAACGGATAGGTTTTGCCATTGTCGGCAGTATAGCCGTATCCGATATCCAGTGCCCGGAGTTCTGCCATCGTATGCTCTCTTGTCACGCCTGTCCCATCAGTTCGGCACTCCAAGGTCCAATCATGAAAAACGGCAAACTCACCATCGGTTGTTGGCTGCACATCAAGCTCCACAATATCCGCTCCTGCTTCAAAGGCAGCTCTCATCGATGGAATGGTATTCTCCAAATACTCATGCTCCGGTTCAAATATCCGCTCAGCAGTACATGTATCATTCTCGATTCCTTCCATACTGAACGTCTGATGGACACCGCGATGCGCCAATAGCAATGGCTCCTCTTCCACAGGTCCGGAGAAAATCGAGGTATTCGTGATAAAAAACAGGATGCCTAATAGGAAAAGTGCCAGCAATATATTCCTAAATACCTTTTTTCTTGCTTTCATGTAGTAGTACTGCTCCTTCCAAGCGCTCGTTTTAAGATATGTATATATTTTGCACCAATCTTAGCAAAAACTTCCGGAAAACAAAAGAAACCGTCCCTTTCCGTTTAGGGGCGGCTTCTCACCTGGTTTAACGAACACCAAAGAATTTCTTGATTTTAAACATGACACCTTTATTTTCCTCTTCCAAGGATTGCAAAGGAACAGACTCACCAAGAATTCGACGGGCGATGTTACGATAAGCGATGGATGCTTTGCTTGTAGGATCCATGACAATCGGCTCTCCACTATTGGAGGCACGAATAACACTGTCGTCATCTGCAACAATTCCGATAATATCAATGGCAAGTATGGATACGATCTCATCCACATCCAGCATTTCCCCGTTTTTCACCATATGGTTACGAATACGGTTGACTACTAATCTAGGTGGCTCGATATCTTCTTTTTCCAAAAGGCCGATGATGCGGTCTGCATCACGCACCGAAGAAATTTCCGGTGTAGTGACAACGATTGCCCGATCTGCACCAGCGATCGCATTCTGGAAGCCTTGCTCGATTCCTGCCGGGCAGTCGATGATAATGTAATCGTAGTCTTGCTTCAGTTCGTTTATAAGCTTTTTCATTTGTTCCGGCTTTACAGCTGTTTTATCACTTGTTTGTGCAGCTGGAAGGAGCTTCAGGCATTCAAAGCGTTTATCATTGATTAAGGCTTGATGTGTTTTGCAACGTCCTTCAATAACGTCAACTAAATCATAAATGATACGGTTTTCAAGTCCCATTACGACATCCAGATTTCTGAGTCCAATATCTGTATCTACTAAACATACACGTTTTCCTGCTAAGGCAAGAGCGGTTCCTATATTTGCAGAAGTTGTCGTTTTGCCGACTCCACCTTTACCAGACGTAATTACGATAGCCTCTCCCACTTATTACATTCTCCTTTCAAGCCTTGTTAACATTGGTCTTAGATGTGAAAGCAACTGTAAGCGATCTATAATAATTTGTTCATTCTTATCTATATAGGCGCATTCCATTTCATTGCTTCCCTCAAGCTGTTCGCTTAAGTCCGGGGCACGGTTTATCGTTTCAAAAATGGATAGCAGCGACGGTCTCATGAGACTTGCAGCGATGACAGCCTCATTATTTCCCAATAAACCTGCATATGCATTTCCACGCAGGGCTCCCAATATAAAGATATTGCCGCCCGCTTTCACCGTTCCGCCCGGGTTCACATCACCAATCAAGAGAAGATCTCCTTTAACTTCCAGGACTTGTCCTGAGCGAATCATTCTTGCTACTGGGACAATTTCATTTTCTTCTTTCCACTGTATGGCCTGTTCTTTTGTAATGACATTACTTTCAATCTCTTCGACAATAAAATTCTTTTTACTGCGAATGACATTGCGTAATTTCTCTTGTTGCTTATTGGTTAAAAAACGGTTCCCGACCTTTAGTCTTACACCAAGTAAAGGCGAATCATCCGGATTGCTATTCGATGCCAATTTTGCTTCTATTTCAGCTAAAAGCTCTGGAAACGAGCATGTATCATCGAGATGCAGAGTTAGGCCCTCTTTCGTGCCCTTAATGGTTACATACTGTTGTTTTTGTCTATTCACGACGTTCACCTCAACAAGTATATAATTCGACATAGTCCTTCTATTTCCTTTTTCCCATGCGCATAAAAAATAAAAAAAGATTACTAGAATCAGTATGTAGAAGAAAAGCTGACTAAAATAGACAGCTTTCTTAAAGTTCATCCTTTTGTTCATATGCCAGCTTTTCCATGAACAATTTCAATGGAAAGATGAAGAGCAGCGTAAAAATGGCATTAAATATCAATGTCGGAACCAGTCGGCCTGCAAGGAAACTCTGATGAAGAATATCAGTAGTCCCGATTAGAGTATGAATGCTGTACACCAGATATTCCACTCCCGCAACAGCTAATATAATCATAAAAAAAGCAATGAAAATATTAGCCTGCAACGCCTTCATCAGCTTCGATACAAAATAGGAGGCAACAGGATAAGCAAATAAATATATCCCCAATACTTCCGTATAAACAATATCATAAAGAAGTCCAAATACCATCCCGAAAATAATCCCGATATAGGAACCTGTATAGATCGTGCAAAGAATCAGGGTGATCAGTACATATCTGGGTACGATGACCCAATCCTCACTGATATTCCCTAGAAAAAACATGTCAACCGTCATGCTTTCCAAAACAAACAAGCAAAGAATAAGGGCTGGTAAGACATACTTCCTCACTCAGAATCCCCCTCTTCTGTTGCTTCTTCTTCAACAGACTCTTCCACCGGTTCTTGATCTCCGGAAATTAACGTACGTTTCACGATCATCACTTGACTGATATCATAGAAATTTGCTGCCGGCTTTATGTAGGCCATCTGTGTTAGCCCATATTCATCCGGAACGACCTCCGTCACTTCCCCGATAATCAGGCCTTCCGGGAAGATTCCACCAAGTCCAGAGGACAATACAGTCTGTCCTTCTTTCACTTCTGCCTGATGAGGGATCCTTTTCAGCAAAAGTGCACCCTTTTCATCATCATATCCTTCAATCAATCCAAAGATGCTTTCATCTCCCTGGATATAGGCGGATATGCGGTTTTTCGGGTCAAGGGAGCTTAACAGTTGTACGGAAGAAGTAAAAGGATTCGCATGCTTTACCTTACCGATCAAGCCGCCAGATGTAATAACAGCCATGTCCTTTTCCACACCGTCCTGTTTCCCTTTATTCAAGATGATCTGCTCGCGCCACTGATCCGGATTTCGTCCGATAACCGTTGCAGGTAGCGGATCGTAATCCCTGAGCGAGTCGAGTTCACCGATTACTTCTCTTATTTCTGCGTTTTCCTGTTCAAGCTTGTGCGCTTTTGTTTCGAGCATTGCGTATTCTTCTAGTCTAGCACGCAAAAGTTTATTTTCCTCATACGTATTCTTCAAGTAGCCTACGTTCTCAAAGAAACCCGCAACATAATGTGCGGGCCGATAGAAGATGGATTGCACAAAGCCTGTCGAGTCTTTAACAAACTGTTCAGGCCAAGTCAATTGGTCCCGTTCTTTCAAGGAGAAACCAATCAATGCCACTAGAATAATTAAGCTCACCAACAAAATGATCAACCTCTTATTGAGGAAAAATTGCGGCATGACTTAACACCTTCTTTTTAGCGATAATCTCTTGATCTCTTCTTAAATTCGTCAATATAATCCAAAGCTTTACCTGTTCCGATTGCCACACAATCCAATGGATTTTCCGCAATGATAACCGGCATTTTCGTTTCATCACTGATTACTTTATCCAGGTTACGAAGCAACGCCCCTCCACCTGTCAAAACAATTCCGCGGTCCATGATATCTGCAGCAAGCTCAGGTGGCGTACGCTCCAAAGTCGCTTTAACAGAATCAACAATTGCGGTAACTGTATCTTTCAATGCTTCTTCCACTTCTTTGGCAGAAATTTCGACTGTTTTCGGAAGTCCAGTCAACAAGTCACGGCCGCGGATATCCATCGGTTCGATTGTTTCTGAATCACCGGCAGATCCCACTTCAAGCTTCAGCGCTTCAGCCGTTCTTTCCCCAATCATGAGGTTGTAGTTTTTACGGATATAAGCAATGATGGCATCGTCCATTTCATCACCTGCAACTCGGATGGACTGGCTTGTTACAATTCCGCCCAATGAGATGATGGCAACTTCTGTTGTTCCGCCCCCGATATCCACGACCATGGAACCAGTAGGCTCCCATACAGGAAGATTGGCACCGATTGCAGCTGCAAATGGCTCTTCAATCGGATATGCATCGCGTGCACCAGCTTGACGAGTCGCATCAATTACCGCTCTCTCTTCAACAGCCGTGATTCCGGATGGAACACATACCATCACATACGGTTTACGTGAAAAAGCGCTCTTATTGCGCAACGCCTGCTTAATATAATATTTCATCATGATCGCTGTTGTTTCATAATCAGCGATTACTCCATCCTTCATCGGACGAAGCGCCACCACATTACCTGGTGTACGGCCGATCATATTTTTCGCATCGTTCCCGACAGCAACAATCTGCTTCGTATCGGTTTGAAGTGCCACAACCGACGGCTCACGCACAACAATCCCTTTTCCTTTAATAAAAACTAGTGTATTGGCTGTTCCCAAGTCAATACCAAGATCTCTCGTTCCAAACATAAATGTGTATCTCCCTTTCTGAAACTAAATGCTTTTAGGTGTGGTTAAAAGTGATAAAAGCGGACAGAATTGCCCTCATTTATTTCATTAACATGTGGATAATGTAGTTTTAAGAAGACAAAGCTTGGAAAGAAAAGTCCCTTCCAAACTCATGAGTAATATTATAGCGTAGGATACGAAAAAAGCATAGTACTTACACATAGCCTTTTTCTTTTAAACTGATGAATTTCTGGTCGCCGATGATTAAATGGTCCAAAAGCTCTATTCCGATAAGTTTCCCGCATTCGTTGAGCCTTTTTGTCACATCTATATCCTCCCGACTTGGCGAAGGATCTCCTGAAGGATGGTTATGAAGGCAAATAAAGGAAGCAGCTGAACGACGAAAAGCTTCTTTGAACACTTCACGGGGATGCACGATGCTGGCATTCAGACTGCCGATGAAAATGGTCTGCTGATGGAGCACCTGATTCTTGGTGTTGAGGTATAAGCAGACAAAATGCTCCTGTGTTAAAAACCGCATATCTTCCATTACATAATTAGCAGCGTCCTCCGGCGATCGGATCACATAGCGGTCTTCATACTGGAGCCGATGAATGCGCCGACCGAGCTCCACTGCAGCCATAATCTGTACTGCCTTGGCACTGCCGATCCCCTTGATGCTCATCATTTCATCAACGGAAGCATCCTTCAGCAGCCTCAATCCCTCAAAAGTGGTCAAAAGGCGATTCGCCAGCTGCAGGACGGATTCATCCTTGGAACCTGTCCGGAGCATAATTGCCAAAAGCTCATGATTGGAAAGGCTTTGCGGCCCATCCTGCATCAGCCTTTCCCGCGGGCGCTCGTCTTCCGGGAAGTCTCTTATCATTAATGATGTAGTTGGTGCTGTCATTCTTTATACCCCCTTTGCTTTATTGATACTAAAAGCATAAGGGCAACCTACCGCACTAAAAGAAGCTCTTCAGTTCACGAACCGTTCTAGACAAAGGCAGTCCAACCACAGAAAAATAATCACCATGGATCTCTTTCACAAACAAGGCTCCCACTTCCTGAATCCCATAGCTACCGGCCTTATCCATCGGCTCTCCTGACCTGATATAGTATTCAATCTCTTCATCTGTAAGCTCCCAAAACGTAACCGCTGTCTTTTCGTAAAATGACACATGCCTATTTCCACTGACAATCGCAACCCCACTGATTACATAATGAGTATTGCCACTCAGCATCTTTAACATGTATCTTGCTTCGTCTACATCTTTGGGTTTTCCAAGAACCAAACCGTCATGGACCACTATGGTATCTGCGCCGATAATGACAGACTCCCTGTTTTCCCTGGCAACATCTTCGGCCTTTTGTAGAGCCAGGTTCATTGCAATTTCTTCTGGATTTAACATGGGGTCAAAGGTCTCTTCAATCGAACTGACCTTCACTTCAAAGGAGAGTTTTACTTGTTGGAGGAGCTCCTTTCTTCTGGGGGATCCTGAGGCTAAAATTAGAGGCTTCATGCATTATCACCTTTTCCTGAAATTTTTCAAACAAGAGAGATACAGACCCATCGTATCACAAAAAACTGCCGTAAAACAAACAAATACCATCCTAAATCGAAACATGCATTTCCACATAAAAACAGGCCCCAAAATATTATTTTGAGAACCCGTTCTTTAAAAGAATATTTTACTGGTACAGAAAAGCGGTTGCTTCCAATAATTTCTGCTGTGCATCCCACAAATCCGAGGTATCTTTTGAGGTTTGGTATTGCTGAATGTGCTGATACGCACCAACAAGCAAGTCTTTCCACTGCTTTGGCCCATCTGTCATTTCTTCTGCTTTGACTGCCGAGATTTTTTCAAAGTGTCCGTTCATTTTTTCCACTGCGGCGCTATCAAGTGAACCTCCTTGTATTAATAAGGAGGACGCTGCAGCCAATTCCTTATACAGCCCTTGTCCTTCCTGAAGGACTGTCGCATCCTGAGCGGTTAGGGAGTTGAAGGTTTTTTCCGGGATGGCAAACTCCTTCGCATAGGTTTCCAGTCCTTTGTCGGTTGCCATCGCACCAAGACTCTTCATTCCTTCGACCGTTTGCCCAATACCCACCAATACATAAATGGTATCAGTGCCAACAGCAACTGCTGAAAATCCCTGACTTTTGAAGGTATCAATCGTCGCATTTGCAGACTCCATATTGGATAAAGCTCCCCCCTGCAGGACAGCTACACCTTGCGCAGGTATGGTTACACTTTGCTCGCCGCTATTTCCCGTTGTTTCAGGATTATCATTCTCCGCCTGGTCTGACACAGAGCCCGCAACAGGCTGGTTGGGATTTAATGGATTATCAGAAGAGATATTCATGATTGCGAGAATAAGAAAGCCTAAACAAGTTCCAATACCGACAGCCATTAAGATGGATACAATAAGTTGTTTTGAAAAGGACGGAGGGGCCAGCTTCTTTTTGCCAAAGGATTGGGGACGCGATTTCTTTCCATTTGCTTTATTGACTTGGCGCAAATCTTCTATATAAGTAGTTTTCTCTGATGTTGTCTCCTTCTTCTCCTGCTTAACCGGCTCTTTCGGAAGGACCCATTCGAAATCTTCTTCCTCTTTCTTTTCTGCTGCTGCAGCCGTTTCATCCACGATGATCAGGGGCAGATCTTCCTCTTCCATGTGCGGACCTTCTTGTACTTGATCTTCGTAGCTTGCCACAGGTGTGTCCGGTTGCTTTTTCCCTTTCTTTCTTTTTGAATGAGGATGAAATGATTTTTCCTTTCCGTTAATTCGTATTTTCACTTCATGTGTATGATTCTTGTCCAATATTTCCACCTCCATTTACCTTGACAAAATATGTCTCCAATTGATTTGTTTCATCCTATCATAGAGCATAAAAAAAAGAACAAGACTTTTGTCGTCTTGTCCTAATTCTTTTCCGACACAAACCCCTAAACTCTAGGGCTTTCGACTGTTTCCTCGGAAATAATTTACTCATTGTCGAGAAATGGATTGGTCTTATTGCTCGGTTCCGGTGCAGAGATCGGAGGCAGATCCTCAATCAAGTCCGCTAGCTCCGGATGGTAAAACGCTGATAACTGAACTGAATATGTGAGTGACGTCAATTCCTGTGCAATGGAAGTCAACTCAGGAAGTCCGGTGAAAGCAACCGATTCGATTTGCGTGATTCGGGTCAATCCTTCCAATTCCTCAAGGAAAGTTGTGAGATCTTCATAATTCTCAGACTCGATGGATAAATTAACGGTTACCTTCTTTAACCCTTCAGGCAAGTAGGCTTGTTCGGTCTGCTGGTCTGTTGTGCCCTCTGTGCTAGGAGAACTGTTTGTTTCCACATACTCATCAAGAGTCGTAGTGGACGCTGAAAAGTCCGCATTCCCAAAAGTCATATTCATGATTCTAGAATTGGAGACCACTTCCGCTTTCTCAAGTTCGAGAATCAGCTGTTCCACATAGGAGGTAACAGGAATCTTCCGCTGAAGTTCCATTGTATTTCCCAACCCTGCTCCAGCTGATTCCTGCTGCTGGTCCAGAACTTGTATCAATTGCTCCTCAATTTCAATCTCTTGCTTTTTCTGCTCCACCATGGTCTGTTTAGGCGAGTAGCTTAAATAGTAGAAAAGGATGATTCCCATTACGAGCAATGCTACAACAGATGCAAAGATGATGTAGTGCTTTCTCTGAAGTTCAATGATCATAGGTCCTCGCCTCCATCCTCTGATTCCGTATCCGTCTCGGTTTCTGTATCCTCTTCATCCGATTCGGTTTCTCCCCCCACAGTTTCCGGAGTTTCCTCTTCTCCTGCCTTTATAGCAGCCTTGTCAAATTCGAGGCTATACTGCGCGATATAACGAGGCAAAACATCAGCATCCTCTTCCTCACCGACAGTGGTGGTGGAAACACTTGATAGATTGACATTCTGGAAATAGCTGTTTCCGTTCAGATGATATAGATAATAGGCTGCGTCTTTGGATTGATCGAACTGCACCGTTACATTCAATGCTCCGCTCTCAGCATAGGAGAAGCTCTGAACAAACCCACGGCTTGGAAGCATCCTTACAAGCTCCTGCATGACAGGAACCATTTCCACCGGATATTCCTCTGCCCATTGAACCGTATTCTCCAAGCGCTGTGCTGAAGAGGAGTTCTGAGGCGTCCGTATGGATTCTTCTTTAGCCTCACGCAAAGCCTGGACATTTTCAAGGCCTCTTTCAGCCCTTGCGACTTCCTGACTGACAAGATGCTGAAAGATTACTAGAAGAACGACAACAAAAAGAACAAAGAATCCGCAAATTCCATATACAAGAGGAGTCGTAATGTTACGCGCCTGTTTTCTTGGCAATAGGTTTATATCTACTAACGTTTTCATTACTACACCTCTTTTAACGCTAACCCGAGTGGGAAATAGAATTTCGGGTCAACAACCTCTTGATCTTGTGTATAGACATCCTGCTCATATGTATCAACCGGCACTGTAATCCGTTCTCTCAGCTTTGCCAATACCAATGGGAAGTTGGGATGGTCCCCGTACAGGAGAACTCTCTTCACTTCATCGGTCCCTTGGTTCAAGGAATAACGGAAGAAGTTCATGATCCGTTCCACTTCTTTGATGAAGTCCTCCAAAAATACGTTAAACTGAATAATATCACCGGCCCACTCCATTCTCGTATTCGTCTCGGACACTTCCCATATCTTAATGTCGGCTGGGATGGCGATGGTCCTGACGAATACAGGGACATGCTTCATAAAAATACTAAGCGTGATACAGCTGATATCAAAATGAATGATTAATAGATGGTCATGCTCATTCCGCTGTCCAAACTCATAATAGAGTCGGTATAGGCAAAGAGAAGATACATCCGCCACAGTAGGCTTCATTTTGTTTTCTTCAAAAATGGAAGACACCTGTGTGACCATTTCTTCCGGCGAAGCGAAAAGAACCAGGTCCGTTTTCTCGGAACGCTGAAGAACATGCACATCAAACACTGGATCTTCAAATGGTAGGTGAATGGTTGACCCGAGCTCCAAATACAGGTGTCCGATAATCTCGTCATCCATCACATTCGAAGGGATGCTAAGCTTTCTTGTCACTACAAATTGATCGGGAACGACAAATCTGACATGCTTCCGCTTCAATCCCCATTCTTCCACACATTCCTCGAAAATGAGACGAAAGATATTTTCATCGACAATTTTCCCATCACGCACGATGTTCGGCGGCAAAAATCGCTCCTTTGTCCGCTTGACAGTCAAAGGATTCAAACTCTTCAACTCTACCATTCTAATAACATGATCACGAAACGTAATATTTATAAAATTATTATGTTTTGGCTGTAAAAACGAAAATTCCATTCAGTAGAACTCCTTTTTGATTTACTAGAAGAGTAGAGAAAAGTACCAGTTCAAGATTTTCTCACCTACAAAATAACTGATGAGCGCCGCCACTGCAATCGATGGTCCAAACGGAAACGGTACACCCTTTTTCACTTTGCCGAAAAGCATTCCAATAAGGGCTGCAATCATTCCAATCAATGAGGAGAGAAAGAACGCAAGAATAACCATCTTCCACCCCAAAACAAACCCGAGGACCGCAAACAACTTGATATCCCCACCACCCATGCCACCCTTGGAAAGCATGGCAACGAGTGCCGGGATCGCAAAACCTACCAGCAGACCGATCAGATGATTTGGAAGGGTCTGATAAGGAATGAAAATTCTTTCAAACATGAATAAAAGGAAGAAGAATAACAGTATCTTATTTGGAATGAGCATATAGTGAATATCAGTAATGACGATGATAATCAGCATCGAAATTAGGGTCCAAGCAATCACCAGCTCGTAAGTCCAGCCCATCAAAAGTGGTGATAGGACAAACAGCACAGCTGTCAAAAGCTCGAATAATGGATAAATAGGAGACACGGCCTCTTTACAGTACCGACATCTCCCCTTGGAAAATACATATGAAAGGACGGGAATCAAATCAATCCCCGTCAATGTCTGTTTACAGCTTGTACAATGTGACCTCGGTGTCACGATTGACATGCCCTTTGGAATTCGAAGGCCGACTACGTTATAGAAGGAGCCTAGGAGGAGGGCGTAAAGAAATAAGAAAAATGGAATCATTTTTTATCCTTCAGTATCATCATCTTCAGTAGAAGTTGTTTCTTTTCCGTCCTTATCAAGATTTATTGTTTCGCCATTTTTTGGTGTTAATACTGCACCCGTAACGCTATCTCCGTTAATAGTTACTATAGCAGAAGAATATTTAGAGTCGTCGAATTTATCTAGATAATTGTTAAGTTCACTATAAGAAAGTTCTCCTGCAGTTGTTGGTTGAATATCGTCCAATAAAGCTAGTCTAGCTGCACCCATTAATTGTTGTCCGTCAGCTATAATTGCATCTTCTCTGGCATTTTCAATTATTTTCCCAATACTAGGCACCGCAATCGCAGCAATAATCCCCAAAATAACAACTACCGCTAAAAGCTCGATCAGCGTCAAACCTTTTTCATTTTTTAACAAACTTCTGAATTTTTGTAACATCTTTAATATTCCTCCCATTTTGGAAATATGTAACATTTTTTTACACTCTAATTCTATTATACTATCTTACTAAATTCAATAAGATTTTACAGCATTCTATGACTGAATGTGGTTAAAAATATCGAACATTGGAACCAGGATGGATGTGACTATAGTCCCGACTATGACTGCAAGCACGACAATCATCAATGGCTCTATCAGACTCTTTAATCTGTCGGTTGCGTGGTCTACTTCTTTTTCATAGAACTCTGCTATTTTATCCAGCATCGTATCCAGTGACCCGGTGCTTTCCCCGATGGAGATCATCTGTGTCACAAGTGGTGGAAAAGCCCAGTGCTCTTTCATTGGACCAGTCATACTTTCCCCTTTTTCCAAGGATAGCTTACTGTCTGCCAATACTTTCGCAATAACCTCATTTTCCACAATCTTCTCCACGATGCTAACCGCCTGTAAAATAGGGACTGAACTTGTAAACAATGAGCTAAGGGTTCTGGTAAACCTTGCAATGACTGCTTTTTGAAGCAATGGTCCAAAAATAGGCAACCTTAGCACAAAGTAATCCAAATAGTACTTGGTTTCCTTCTTTGATTTTAAAGCCATAATCCCTACAACCAATGCTAGTATCATCAACAGGAACAGCCACCAGAAAGACTGCATCCACTCACTCGCTCCAAGTACAAACCGGGTGATTAGAGGAAGTTGTGCGCCAAAGTCGCTGAACATGGCGACAAAGGTAGGAACCACCCCAACCAGTAGGAAGATGACCACCCCAATGGCAATCACACCAAGCACCATCGGATAGGTCAATGCCGAAACGATTTTGGATCTTGTCTCACTCTGTTTCTCAAATTGCGTGCCAAGCCTGTCAAGCGTGTCATCTAAGGCACCGCTCGCTTCTCCAGCCTTGATCATATTGATGAACATGGTGGAGAACACCTTTGGATGCTTAGCGGCAGCGGCAGAGAGGGCATTACCCTGTTTCAGTTCCTCTTCGACATCAAAAAGCACCCTTTTCAGCGCCTTGCTTGATGTCTGATGCGCCAGAACATTCGTCGCTTCCACAACAGAAATGCCTGCCCGGATAAGTGTAGAGAATTGGCGTAGGAAAATAACGAAGTCTCTAAGCTTAACCGGATTACCTATTGCGATATCCTTCGTGAAAATCGACTCCGGTATCTCCTCAATCCTGACTACGCGTATTCCCTTTTCTTTTAATTGTACAATAGCTTCTCGACGGGATGCGCTGGTAATGGAGCCGTCCTTCTTCCCAGCTGTATCCCGTCCTGTATAGGTAAACCTGGGCATCTAATTCACCGTCTCCTGCAGAAAGCTTTCTGCTGATACTCTGCTGATTTCACTATTTTGAATCAGCTGCCTGATGCTCATTTCCAAGGTGTGCATCCCGAGGGCTCTGCTAGTTTGCATCACGTTTTGAATCTGATGTATTTTCTCGTTCCGAATCAGGTTGGCAACTGCCGGTGTGTTGACCAGGATTTCCGTCGCCACTTTCCTGCCTTGTCTGTCCAATGACTGGAAAAGCCTTTGGGAGATGATGGATACGAGCACCGAAGCAAGCTGTATACGAATTTGCGCCTGCTGTGGTCCAGGAAATACGTCAATGATCCGGTCAATGGTGGATGGGGCGCTGGTAGTATGCAGTGTTCCCAATACAAGATGTCCGGTTTCTGCTGCAGTGATAGCAGTCTGGATGGTCTCCAGGTCACGAAGTTCCCCTACAAGAATAACATCCGGATCCTGTCTTAGAGATGCTCTCAGGCCTGTTGCAAAGCTCTTTGTATCAAATCCGACCTCACGTTGATCGATCATGCACTGATTATGGCGATGTAAGTACTCGATTGGATCTTCCAAGGTAATGATGTGCTTCTTCATTGTGCGGTTCATGTAATCAATCATGGAAGCAAGTGTTGTCGACTTTCCGCTTCCGGTAGGCCCGGTAACCAGAATCAGTCCCTGTGGCTTATCTACAAGACTATTCAAAATAGGCGGCAAGGAAAGCTCTTCAAGAGATGGTACCCGGCTAGGGATGATACGTATGGCAATTGCAACGGATGTTCTTTGGCGATAGGCGTTCACACGGAACCTTGATATCCCGGGGACACTGTATGAAAAGTCAAGTTCCCCTTTTTCATCAAATGTCTGCCACATAAATTCAGGTATCATCTGTTTGGCAATCGTATGTGTATCCTCCGGGGTGAGAATATCTTTTCCATAGCTTTTGAGCTCCCCGTTTATGCGAAAAACCGGTGGTACACCAACGGACAGATGGATATCCGAAGCTTTATATTCATAGGCTGCATGGAGCCAGTCGTTCATTTTATCCAGCATGCTTATCAACACCTACTCTTGGAGGGCGACACGTAGAATCTCTTCGGTCGTGGTAAGCCCCTTCTTTACTTTTATCAAACCGTCATCAATCAAAAAGACGGTATCCTGTTCATATGCGTACTCCCTTAATCGCGAGATTGGTTCGTTGTTCATGATCATCTTTTTCATCTGATCGTTGATGACAAGCAGTTCATGGATGGCGATACGACCTTTATAGCCTGTCATATTGCACGTGCCACAGCCTTTTCCTCGCATCACCTTTTCAATCTCCAGGCCGCGCTTTGCAAATATCTCTTTCTCTCTTACAGTCGGATCCTCCGGTTTGGCACAGTCACGGCATACTTTTCTTACAAGACGCTGTGCAAGCACACCATTAATGGAGGACCCTACAAGGAACGGCTCCACCTTCATATCTACCAGTCTTGTAATGGTACTGATTGCGTCATTGGTATGGAGGGTACTCAGAACAAGATGACCCGTCAAGGAAGCACGAATGGCAATCTCAGCGGTTTCCCGGTCACGTATCTCCCCGACCATGATGACATTCGGATCCTGACGAAGAATGGCACGAAGCCCTTTTGCAAAAGTCATTCCAACATTCGTATTAACCTGGATCTGATTGATGCCTTCCAATTGATATTCCACAGGATCCTCGACAGTAATAATGTTTACTTCTTCACTGTTGAGATGGTTCAGCGCCGCATACAAAGTGGACGATTTTCCTGACCCTGTAGGACCGGTAATGAGGATGATCCCCGTCGGTTTATGGATGAGGTCTGTAAAGCGTTCGTAGTTCTTTTCATTAAATCCAAGCTGAGTGATATCATTTAACGCACTGCTCATATCCAATATCCGCATCACGATTTTTTCGCCAAAAACGGTAGGAAGCGAGGAAACACGGACATCCACTGGATGAAAGTCCACGTTCGTCTTGATTCTTCCATCCTGTGGAACACGGTGCTCGGTGATATCCATCTTTCCTAGAATCTTGATGCGTGCAATAAGGACATTTTGGGTATGCTTCGGCAGGACTCTTTCTGTCCGAAGGACCCCGTCAATACGATATCTAACGACCACTTTTGTTTCTTGTGGATCGATATGGATATCACTTGCCCGCTGTTGGACAGCGTTTTGCAATAGTTGATTTACCAATCTTACAATTGGTGAATCCTCTTCGGTAATTCGCTCATCCTCCACCTTGACCTGCACATTCGGTTCAAAGCCTTCCAATAGCTCATCCATGGAATCGGACGTTTCATAATATTTATTGATGGATCGTAAAATATCGTCTTTTGTGGCAATGACCGGTTCAATCTCAAAACCTGTTGATAGCCTCAGGTCATCCATGGCGAAGAAATCCATCGGGTCTGACATGGCAACAAACAGCCGATCATGTTCCTTTTTTAATGGAATTAAGATATTCCGTTTTGCAAACTCTTGGGACACGATATGCATCAGCTTTTCATCAAAAGGATAGCGGAATAAGCTTACATGCGGAATACCCAGTTGGAATTCCAATACTTCAATAAGCTGCTGTTCCGTGATGAAACCTTTTTGGAGCAGAACATCCCCAAGCTTCTGTTCACGTGTTTTCTCCTTCAGAGCACTTTTCAACTGACTCTCGGTAATAATCCCTGCTTCGACCAATAAGTCTCCAAGTCTCTTTCTTGTCTGCACCATATGTTTCACCTTTTCATTTCTTATTTCCCAGTGTTATCCGTTCCAGAACCTGGCTTGTTGCCTGAATCGTTATCATTTTCATTATTGTTATTGTTGTCTGTATTTGTGTTACCGGAGTCGTTGTTCTCCCCATTATTTGAGGTGTTTCCACCTGTGTTGTTAGAGTTTCCGTTTGTATCACCCGTGTTCGTTCCGCCAGTATTAGTAACGCCTGTGTTTGAGCCATCAGTATTGTTGGATCCTGAATTATTGGTGTTCCCTGGTGTCGTTCCTGAATTTGTATCTGTATCTGTACCAGGGTTCGTTGCAACTGTATTTCTTATCAGACTATGTTGTTCAATTCTGTGAATTGGTGGATAGAAGTCTTCACTATACGATACCGTCTCCACTACCGCTCCAGAGGCATCTTTAGCTACACGTTGAAGCTTTACAAACACCCCGTCCTTGCCTTCCTCTTTGACCTTCTTTTGATTATTCAAAAGAGAAGCCAAATATTGAACAATCGTTTTAGGAGAATAGGATTCATTATTTTCTTCTTCAATGCTGAATACATAAGGCAAGGCGGGCCCGTTCAACGTTCCAAGCACGGTAGAAGAATCGATGGAAAAAGTAACAGTAAAATCGTTATTATTAGGGTTCTCTATCACTAGGTCCATCTTGCCACTTTCCATCCTCGCCTCATAACCCGCTACTGCCCACTCAGGCAATTCAGAAGAAATATGTCTTTCCAAAACGGTAAAGTTAGTCGAAGCGGAAAGCTGATAGATCATGGAAGCAACGATGCTGGAAGCCTCATCCGATAAAGTGACATTTTCCTTTAGCAGCCAATCATGGACAGAGAAGGCTTGCCCGGCCAAAAGAGTCACTTCTTTGTTTGACAGACCTTCCTTAATTTCGTCTAAAACTTTTTTATCAGACACCTTAAGAATGGAATCAATCGAGGTTTTCTCCACTAACGAATCATCCAACAGATAATCCGCAATGGAGAAATTTTGATTTCCCCCTTTTAGCATGGTGGCAACTTCTATCAAATCATTTAAGAGTCTTTCAGAATCCAAAGCTGCAAAAATATCTGGACTATTTGTTAAAGCCTCTATTTCAGCCAATAGGATACTAGATTCCAATTCTACATTTAAGGAATTGGCCGTGGAATCTTGCGCATAATCAACGGATTCAGGAATATAGAAAACAAAATGGTCCTTATCAAAAGGTCTTAGTTCCCCGGACCATTCCAAAAAAATGGTTCCATCAGTAAGCCATGCATCTTTGGCGGCTTCTAATTTTTCCACAACTTCTTCTTTTAACTTGTTGCTTACCTCTTCATTGGCAATAAGCGTCTGCTCGGAAAATGCACTTTTGTGCGGCAGCCAATTGTCCGTGATCATGTTGGCGACAAAAGAAAATGTAAATATAAAAGCTGTACAAACAAGCAATGCAAGCAATGTCTTCAAACTTTGCATACTTTCACCCCCCATTAAACTCCTATCACTTTTTCTCTGTAATCTGATCGGAGAGATCTTCTAATACCAGTTTTCTTCTATGTATATCCTTTTGTTCATAAGCTTCTGATTCAGGAATTGTATTATTCTGTTTGATGAATCTTGCTGGTCTTGTAGTTCCTTCATTAGTTGAAGTATTCCTTAGGAATAAATGTTGTCGTTGAAGTAATAGAGCAGTGAGTAGCAGAAGTAGAATCATTAAAATGATACTGTGCCAGATTGTTAAAGTGTTCAGTACAAATATACCTGTAATGGAGATAAATAATGACAATATCGGGATTAACCACTTACCCTTGGAGGTGAATTTCATCCTGACAAGAAAAAATAATGGCAACAATAATGCTGTAGCCAAGACAGCAAAAACGTAGTTCCCCAAAATTACACCACTTTTCTTTATATTTTTACAAAATTTGTAGAACGAAGTAGACTATTGTTATTGTATAATAAACATAGGTATTTTGAAATAGGAGATTACAAGATGAAACAAATTATTGAAAAAAATGGTGGATTTACCTTAATTGAAGTGTTAGTGTCCATGACAATTTTCTCCATCATCCTTCTCGGCATGATGACCTTCTTCACCAACGGACTTTCCTATGTAAAAGAAAATGAATCGAAAACAGTGGCAACTCAGGTAGCACGCAATGTCATGAATTATATGGAGAAGCAGGATTATCAAGTCATGGAAGGCTACCTTACAAAGTCCCTACAGCTAGAATCCTCTACAAGTGATGGCTCTCCCTACTACATACATCTTAATCGAACACATTGCAACATAACAGAAGATCTTCAGGTTAAGCCGTTCCCAACCGCATCTGACAGGAGAGAATGGAAGGGCATCTCCATTTTCAAAGATCCTTCCCAATGCGAATCCATCCTTGCATCCAAGATAAACAATTCCATGTTCAATGAAAACAATGTCAACGTCTATATCATGAAATACAATGACAAGCAGCACCTTTCCGGTTTAGCCAGTCTAATAGAAAGCAATGATCCTGCTATCGATCTTCCAGCATCCATTACCGATGTGATACTTCAGTGGAAGAACAATCCGCCCTCAAACCAATCTGAATCCGTGGATAATCATCTGTTAAGGGTCTTTGTAGTCGTGGATTGGAAGGATAAGAGAGAGGAAGTTTTGATACAAGGAGTTATTTCCCATGAATCTATTCGTTAAGATTTTAAAGGATGAAAGAGGTATTTCACTTTACGAGCTATTAGCGGTTCTTGCAATCAGCAGCATCATCATGAGCTCCATGTATGGTGCCTTCATTATGGGAATCAATCTTTATAAAAAAATCGGAATTGAAGCCCAGATGCGTGATGAAGCCGATATCATGGTGGCCTCGTTATTGAACGATCTTAACAGTATCGAGCCTGATGCCATATCAGTTTCTCCTCTGAAAGAGTTGAGTCTTTATACTGTAAGCCCGGAAGTATACAAGGATTATTTGACTATTGAAAGTGATCTGTTGAAAATAGCTTCTCCAAGTGCTGTACCACAAGGAAAATTTTATATAAAAGAAAGAGCAGCAAGCGCAGGTTCCTCCATTAAGAAGTACGATCTTTTTAAATACCAGGACGGAGAGGAAATCAGGATAAATGATGGTGCATTTTTTCTGCAGCCGATTGATGACTCTACACCAATCATGACCTTTACCTGTTCCCAAAACTCTGTTCAAGCCACTACAGGGGATACGATCTGCAGTTCAGGAACAATCAATACCCATTTCAAAATCAGTCATGGCGAATATTCCGCCCCATCCAACCGCCTTTACGTGGAACCGATGGAATTCCATAGTGAATTTGGATATTAGAGAGGTAATTATAATGAATCAAAAAGGGTCCACCCTTCTATTAGTACTTATTATTTCTACTGTATTTATGATCCTTGGTTTAAGTATTTTAACGATGGCTTTAAACGGAAGCTCCAGAACACAGCAACGCAGTGAGGCCTTCGGAACGATGTACAAAGGGAAGGAAGAGCTGGAGTTCATTGTTGCCACTTTTAAAGGAGAAGTGGAAGACCCTCTAAAAGTCAAGCTGAGCTATGAGCTAACAATGGATTCCTACAATAATTCGTTGCTGGGGATAGTGGACGAGTTGAAGGTATCCTATCCTGAATTAACTGTTACAGACCAGACTCCAATTTTCATTCCAAATCAACTGGAAAGGGATCAGTCTTTTACCAGAATCTTTGAATTTTCCTTACCAGCGGAATCCAACACTTATAGTAAAGAAGTGAAGAAACGGGTTATTCTGACCCCTGCTCCGAGTTTTCTGGATTATGCCTTGGGGTCTTATGGGCAGGACGAGTCGGAAGGAAACTTGGACCTTAATGGTTCTTCCAATATTAAAGGAAGCATTATTGCAAACAAGCTGTTTGTGAAGAACTCCGCAAATTTCAAGGATAAGCTGGGCGACAGAATAACAGGAACAAACTATCCGGGAATCCTGGGAGATGTCTTTGTACAGAATGAGCTTGCCCTGTATAACTATCCAGCAGCGGATCCTATTGAAAAAACCAGTGTAAATAATGTTAAAAACATAAATAATTTACAGAACTACTTCTATCTGGACTCCCGACCATCTTTTCAACGCTTGAATGAAGAGTTTGTCGAGGTTCAATTTGATCAATCTTTTCTTTTTAAATTTAATGAACAGTTGAATGTAAGCAAAAAGTTTGTTCTGAATGATTTTCAAGATGAAGCTCAGCTTATCAAAGATTTGAATAAGGAACTTAGTTTTACTGTAAACAATGGGGATATTGACCGGTTGGGGGTTCTGAAGCTGGATAAAGTGGATTTTTCAAAACCGATCGTTTCAAAGGAATCCTTACAAATGATGAGCAGTGACCAGGCTATCACATTTGAGCATGATATTGTCGTGACCGATGACCTGACAATTACCTCCATCAACAATAACCCGATTACATTGAATGGGGATATCGTGGTGGTAGGCGATCTCGAGTTCAATGCCTATAACGTTCCAATCTATCATAGAGGGACTATTACTGTTCTCGGCAATCTGAGGATAAACGGAAACGATGTCCTGTTCGATAATACCGACAATAATACTGTTTATTTTGACAGTACCATCTATAACTGGAAGGAAAGCTTCATTTCCAATATCAACATCAAGGGACGAGATGATAAACAGCTGGTACTGCTTTCAAGGGATAATATTACCATTACGAGGATAAATGATTTGTATTCATACACCAATCAATTTGAAAATAGTAGCTCCTTGGAAGAAATCATGTCCGATTCATTTCTGAACAATACTATTTCTCCCCTTGATGCTTATTTCTATACAGAGAAGAAAGCGGAGTTATACGGTGTCGGATCCCTTTTCTACATTAATGGAGGAGTCTTCGCAAAAGAATCCCTGGAAGTGAACGCTGTAAGAGGGAATATCGGGGAAGTGGACGAAGTATTGTCCATTCCGGATGCACTGACTCAAAACGGAAGGAAAACCCGTTTTCAGGTGATCCACGACCCGAACGTATTATTGGATCAATTATCGAGGCTGCCGTTATCGGAAAAACTTCGCGTCATCGTGGATGAAACGACTATTCAATAAAAAAATCCCGCTGCATTGGCAGCGGGATTTTTTTATGTTTACCAACGATATTCATCGGTTTCTTCATCATCTTCATCTTTCGGATTATGCTGGACTACAATGTTGGTTACGGCAACAATGTTCCCATCCTTGGAAGTAGCGGATAATTGGACATGCCCTTTGGAAAGGGTAGTCACTACACCATTTTCATCCACCCTCATCATTTCTTCGTTATTACTTTTCCAAGTAACTTCTTTATTCGTTGCATTGGAAGGATTGAAAATCAATTCTTCATACATGTTAACCATTGAACCTTCCTTGATTGGATAGTTTGTCTTCTTAAACGAAAGACCGGTCAACGGATAAACTCGATCTGTTACCTTAATAGTAACAAGTGCACGGGCGGAAGAATCAGGTTCTGCCATTACAGAGAGGGTTGCATCCCCAGCTTTTAAGGCAACAACTTTGTTACCTTCTAGTTTAATTATGTCACTACCTTCGACTAGAAGCCATTTATGGCTCTTATTTTTGCCTGAAGGATCCTGAATCTTGACATTGAAACTGCTAAGCTGCTTTTCGTCGCCTACCGTCAAGTTAAGCGTACTCGGAGAAACGGTTAATCCTACATCATAGGTATCAAATTCGATAGCTGGGAATGGAAATCTATTATTCCCGATGGTCACATTTGAATTCGTTAAATTAAACTTCTTGTTAGCTTGTTTAGGAGTTACTTTCGCACGGAAAATTATTTCATCTAGTATATACTTATTGCCAGTTTTTTTGGAGTAATTCAGTTTTCCGAAATCTATGGTAACCACTGTTTCGCCATTACTTTTTTTATGGTAATTTACAGCTTTGGGGCTGTCCAATATTTCCACTTCAAGACCTGCCGGTAAGGTTTCTGAGAATGTCAGGTTATTATTTGATGAAATTTCATAAGGAAGTGTTAACCCATCCTTTAAATAATAACCTTTGAATTTCCCACATACATCCCCATTTTTTAAATAAAGATCAAATAAACCGATACTTTTGAACTCGTATTCCCTTTTATTCTTTTTCCCGTCAATTTCAACAACCGGAATCCTCAGGTTAAGGTTCTGACCTGTTTCCTCCAAATATTCTACACTACCTTCAACCCATTTAGTTCTTCCATTACCATGACTACCTGACCATGGTCCAAGTCTGTCAGGCAAGTTATTCAAAGAGTCGATTGTATATGTATCTTTAACACCTGAAATCATCAAATTTTGAAAAGAGGGTTTACCATTCTTCGTTTCTGGAAAATCGATTGTAACTGTGGAGTCAAACTCATATTCCCTGCCAACCTCAAAGCCTCTATCCGTTATCCCTATTGGTTTAAGACCACTCACTCCAGAGTTGTTGTTTAAAGGTACAATGTCAGATGGTATTATGGAATAGTTTATGATAAACGGCTCGTTCACTTTTTTCATGCCGCTTTCCGCTAATGATCTGCTTACCGTAAAATCAAAATCACTCTCACTCGGGTTAAACTGGGACTGTGCACCGGTTGAAACACTAACAACTGCTATCAGCAATACAACAGTAATGATGGTTAATAATTTCTTCATTGGTCCTCCCCACATCCCGCCGTTATGTAAAAGTTTGTCTGTCTATTAGGATGGTTCTAAGTTTTATAGGTATATAGTATCATATCATGTCTATTATATCATTTTTTTGCCAGATACATAGTTTATTTTAGGGATTTTGCTTAATTTTGTCATTTTATAACTGTATGAAAAAGAAAAACCCACCACAAAGGTGAGTTTCTATTACGACGTCTTCCTATACTCCGCCACCTTATTCCGCCCAGCCTGCTTCGCCCCTACATACATCGCACGGTCTGCATGACGGATAAGATCCAGTGTATCCTCTGCATCATCAGGTGCTGTTGCAAAGCCGATGCTGGCAGTAACTTTGACTAGCTGGACGGTATGGGAATCCCGGATGTGCTGCTTCAACGCGAAGGATCTATTGGCAAGGTTGACTCTGATTCTTTCTGCAAGCTCAAAGCATTTGCCTCTGTCCATATTTGGAAGAAGGATGACAAATTCCTCTCCACCGTATCTCGCAACAGTGCCAATTTCCCCCACGATCCCTACAAGCCGGTCTGCCACTTGCTTCAGTATTTCATTGCCGCTTTGATGGCCGTATATATCATTGATCTTTTTGAAATGGTCAAGGTCCAGGAGAATGAGTGATAAAGAGGAAAGCTCCCCTTTGTCCAAGCTGGCATACTCTTTTTCCAGTACACTTTCAAAATAGCGGTAATTGTATAGCTTCGTCAGGGCACAACGTTCGCTTCTATTCTTTGTTTCCTGATAATGGCGCGCCTTTTCCATCGCTACCCCAAAGTACGAGGCGAGTATATCGGCAATCATCAGCTGGGATTTATCATACGACCTTTTTGTGGTGCTTGCCAGAACGACGATTCCCTCAATCTTTTGATTTCGAGATACCGGGACGCACATGACACTTTGAAGGGAAGGATGCAGATGGGTGTTGGAAAAATGCTTCCATTCCTTTCTCGTAAGATAGCATTGGCTTTTTCCACGTTTTAATATATAGGACAAAAGTTCCTCATTATCTATATTCATTTCGGTATTGACTGCCACAAAATTCTGATTGTCGATTACACGGAGGATTTTCAAGGTGCTTTCCCCATTCACATCAACAATGGCAGCATAGTCCACAGGAAACAAGGTGGAGACCTTGTCCAGGAATACATCCAGCACCCCTTGTGTATCAAGGCGTTCAGTCAGCTGATGTCCCACACCTGCTGCCTGCTGGAGGTACTTGTTCACCTTCTGGCTGGAATGGTAGAGCTGCAGGATCATCGTCAATACGACAAATGGCAGGCCTACATAGAAAATGGCTACGATTCCTAACTGCTCATACAGCACATAAAGAATCAGTCCAACCGGCAACACAATAATACTGGTTACCGCTTCCCACTTAGTGTCAGGGGTGATAAAACTGCTTTTCCTTTTATAGATGGATACTTGAATCATATACAAAGCAATGGAGTTCAATGTGAAATACATCAATTCATGGGAAAGGATCGGTACGATGACACCTGGCTGCAGTAGTCTTGTGTCCCCATGTCCTCCGCCAAGTGCGTAATAAACAGAACCGCAAATAAGAGAGATCGTGGAAAACATCAACAGATTGATAGGTATTCTAATCAGGTTATCCTTGCTAACCCGTATTTTTAACATCAGCGCGATGACGGATATCAGCGTAAGGACCATTTCTGCAAAAAGGCCAAAGGATAGTAGAATTGCCAGAGATACACCCTGAGTCAGAAACAGCGGTACCTCACCTACAACAATCGGGATGAGGGCAAGTATGATCAGCAATATTGCAAACCCTACGAGATGAAGTAAGGGCATTTCCTCTATAGCTATAGGAGAAAGCTGATATCCTATCCAAAGGATCAAAGGAAAAAACAAAAAGAAGCATGTCCAAATTGCTGCTTTCATCGTCCCACTTACTGCATGAGGTGCCATACTAACCCCTCCCTTCCTACCTAAATTTTCAAAAAATAATGCAATAACGTAATTTTATCAAATTTTCTAAACTTTGTCACAACAAAAATAGGATAATTCTCCCTTAATTTCATTACCCGTTTTCTGTGAAATAAGTCCTTACTTCTGAAATAAAATACAAGGACCCTGTAATGAGCAGTAAATCGTCCTTACCAAGCTCAGAAAGGATGGATTGCAAAGCATTTTTCCATGATTCAATAGCCCTTTTGACAGGGTGGTTACTTTTTCCAACAAGAAATTCCGCATCCGCTGCCCGCGGGAAATCAAAGGAAGTAAAAGTGATGGTATCGGCGACTTCATCCAACAGGCTGATCATTTCATCCAAAGGTTTGTCGGATAATGCCGTGAACAGGATATGAACATGTTTATCCTTGTATCGACCCTTTACCGTTTCAGTGAGCTTTTCTATTCCTTCTTTATTATGTGCTCCATCCAGCACCACAAGTGGGTCCTGTGAGATCTCTTCCATTCTTCCAGCCCAGAACGCCTTTTCCAAGCCCTGGCGGATGTGCTCCTCTTCTATAAAGAAGGAATAATAGTTTTTCACATACTCACATGCCATGACTGCAAGTGAAGCATTATCCACCTGATGCCGCCCTTTCATTGAAAGCATGAGGTTTTCCATGTATCCAAAAGGAGTGTGAAGTGAAAAGCTTTCTCCTTGTACGGTTGCTTCATAGTTGCTAATTTTCAGCTCTTGCGATAGCTGATACAGACGAGCTTTTTTCTCTTTTGCAACTACCCCAATAACTCCTCTTGCTTCTTCCTGAGAAACCGCTGTTATCACTGGTACGCCATGTTTGATGATGCCAGCTTTTTCAAAAGCAATCTCGGTCAAACTGTCCCCAAGGATCGCTTGATGGTCATGACCGATGTTGGTGATGACGGATACGAGCGGGGTGATGATATTTGTTGAATCGAATCTACCGCCAAGACCTGTTTCATATACGGCGATGTCCACTTCTGCCATATGCCTGAAATAATAGAAGGACATTGCTGTAATCACTTCGAATTCGGTGGGGCTTCCAAGCTCATGGTTTTCCATTTCATCTGCCAAAGGCTTGATCAGATTTACAAGCTTCACCAGGTCTTCGTTTGCAAATGGTATCCCATCGACACTGATTCTTTCATTAAATTGTTCGATATAAGGAGAGGTGAAAGTACCCACCCTGTAGCCTGCCTCTTGAAGAATATGACGAATATAGGTGACCGTGGAGCCTTTGCCATTTGTACCTGCAACGTGTATCGTTTTAAATTTCCGTTCAGGATGACCGAGCTTTTCCATCATCCATTCCATTCTTTTTATGCCGGGCTTGATTCCAAAGCGCAATCGCGAATGGACCCAATCTAACGCTTCTTCATATGTATGGATCATCATAACGTTCCTTTCTGGCGGTTTATTTCTAAAGGAAAGACGAACCCGATACGGATTCGCCTTCACTTTTACATTCTTAGCCCTTCAGTTCATCAATGCGAGCCTGAACAGCCTCTCGTTTTTCCACATAATCCTTTTCTTTCGCTTTCTCCTCTTCAATCACGCTCTCTGGAGCCTTCGCGATAAAGCCTTGGTTGGAAAGCTTCTTCTGTACACGTTCCACTTCTTTATCAAGCTTCGCAAGCTCTTTTTGGAGACGGGCGATTTCTTCTTCGATGTTGATGAGGCCCTGTAACGGAAGAATTAGTTCTGCTCCTGTCACAACTGCTGTCATTGCTTTTTCGTCCAAGGAAACGTTTGTACCGATTGTCAGTTCACTTGGGTTACAGAAGCGCTCCAAGTAGGAACGGTTCTGTTCCAGCTTGCCTGCAATTTCTTCCGTTTTCGCTTTAACAAGCAATTTAACCTGCTTGCTCATCGGCGTGTTCACTTCGGCACGAACGTTACGAACGCTTCGTATGATATCAACAAGAAGGCGCATATCCGCTGCTGCTTCTTTGTCTGTCAAGTCCGTGCGAACCTCCGGCCATTTTGCAACCGTGATGGATTCACCCTCGTGAGGAAGCTGCTGCCAGATCTCCTCTGTGATGAATGGCATGAATGGATGTAACAGGCGCATCGTGTTATCCAACACGTAAGCCAAGATAGAACGAGTTGTCTTCTTCGCCGCTTCGTCTTCGCCATATAGCGGAAGCTTCGCCATTTCGATATACCAGTCACAGAAGTCATCCCAGATGAAGTTATAAAGGGCACGGCCCACTTCACCGAATTCATATTTATCTGCAAGCTTTGTTACGGTTTCAATCGTTTCGTTCAAGCGGGTAAGAATCCATTGGTCCGCCACTGATTTTTCACCGCTCAGGTCGATATCTTCAAACTTCATATCTCCCATGTTCATCAAGGCAAAGCGGGACGCGTTCCAGATCTTATTGGCAAAGTTCCAAGTGGACTCCACTTTTTCAAAGCTGAAGCGAAGGTCCTGACCTGGCGAGCTTCCTGTAGATAGGAAGTAGCGGAGGGAATCCGCTCCGTACTTTTCGATAACATCCATTGGATCGACACCATTGCCAAGGGATTTACTCATCTTGCGGCCCTGCTCGTCACGAACAAGTCCGTGGATCAGAACATCTTTAAATGGACGTTCGCCGGTAAACTCCAATCCTTGGAAAATCATTCGGGATACCCAGAAGAAGATGATGTCATAGCCTGTCACCAATACATCTGTCGGGTAGAAACGTTGATAGTCCGGTGATTCCGTTTCCGGCCAGCCCATTGTGGAGAAAGGCCATAGTGCGGAACTGAACCATGTATCCAATACGTCCTTATCCTGTTCCCAATTTTCGATGTCTGCCGGTGGCTCGTGGTCTACATGCACTTCGCCAGTTTCTTTATGATACCAGGCAGGAATACGGTGGCCCCACCATAGTTGACGGGAAATGCACCAGTCACGGATATTCTCCATCCAGCGCAGGTATGTGTTTTCAAAACGGTTCGGTACAAAGTTTACTTTGTCCTCCTGATTTTGAAGATCGATCGCTTTATCAGCAAGCGGCTGCATTTTAACGAACCATTGAGTGGATAGGTACGGCTCGACTACCGCTCCGCTTCTCTCACTATGTCCAACGGAGTGCATATGTTCTTCAATTTTGAAAAGAATGCCTTCCTCCTGCAGGTCTTTTACAAGCTGCTTACGGCACTCGAAGCGGTCCATGCGTGAGTATTTTCCAGCCTTGTCATTCATACTGCCATCTTCGTTCATTACTAGGATGCGCTCCAAGTTATGGCGGTTCCCGATCTCAAAGTCGTTCGGATCATGGGCTGGAGTGATCTTTACCGCACCACTACCGAATTCCATGTCTACGTAGTCGTCTGCAACGATTGGAATCTCACGGCCTGTTATCGGCAATGTTACGTTTTTGCCAATCAGGTGCTTGTAGCGCTCGTCTTCCGGGTGAACCGCTACTGCAGTATCTCCAAGCATCGTTTCAGGACGGGTTGTCGCAATTTCAATATGTCCGGACCCATCAGTCAGAGGATATCTCATATGATAGAATGCGCCCTGAACATCTTGATGAATAACCTCGATATCGGATAATGCCGTTTTCGTTGCAGGATCCCAGTTGATGATATATTCACCGCGGTAGATCAAGCCCTTTTTGTATAGCGTTACGAATACTTCACGAACTGCTTTTGATAAGCCTTCGTCCAATGTGAAGCGCTCACGGCTATAGTCAAGCCCAAGACCCAGTTTGGACCATTGCTGGCGAATGTGGTCGGCATATTCTTCTTTCCATTTCCATGTTTCTTCCACGAACTTTTCACGGCCCAGGTCATAACGGGAGATGCCTTGGCTGCGGAGCTTTTCCTCCACCTTTGCCTGTGTTGCGATACCGGCGTGGTCCATACCAGGCAGCCACAGTACGTCAAAGCCCTGCATGCGCTTCATGCGCGTCACGATATCCTGAAGTGTCGTGTCCCATGCATGCCCAAGGTGCAGTCTACCTGTAACGTTTGGCGGTGGGATAACTACCGTATAAGGTGTTTTCTCCTGGTCATTGGTCGCTTCAAAGAAACGGCCATCCAGCCAATATTGATAACGGTTTTTTTCAATTGTTTGCGGATCGTATTTAGTCGGAAGATTAACTTCTTTCATTTCCATCCTTGTTCCTCCTCATCATTTATAGAAAAATAAAGCCCTGTTAAACGCCGCTGTTGACTTCCTCACTAGGCGCAGCGACCCAAGGGGCGGTGCTTGAGCCTCCTCAGGCTTCGCCTTGCGGGGTCTCAAGCCTACCGCTATCTCCCGCAGGACAAGGAAGACTTCGGCAGCGATTCATCGCACGAAGAAAATGCTCGCATTTTCGAGGAGTCTTCGCCTATTGCTCCAATCAACAGCTAGTATTCAAAAAAACAACACTTTTGTTTATTTAACAAAGCCAAAAAAATAAAAAACTCCCCTCATCCAAATAAAAGGACGAAAGGAGTTAAGTTTCGCGGTACCACCTTTTTTTACAAGAAATAGATAGACTATCCCCTGTACACTCAAAGCTTGCTAACGGCTCTGCACCGGTTTCAACTACTGATATTTCATTGAAACTACTCGAGGGCGACCTTCCAGACTGACCTTCCTAAGAAACCTTTCAGCAATTGGTTTCTCTCTCTAAAGGAGTCGAGTTCCGTACTCTTCCCTGTCACTGTATTTCTTATAATTTTATTGTCCTTCTATGTTACAAAATAATGCATCTAATAGTCAATAAGCTTCTCCAACTTTTTATTAAGATATTCACAAAAGAAAATAATTGTGCGAAATTGGGCACTAATTTTCGCCATATATCATAAGTTGAATATATAGTGAACTTTGGTCAGCTTCATCTATAGAGGAGGTACATCCATGCGAAAGTATAACCCCTATTCCCTGCCGCCATGGTTAAGACAGGTTCGAGCTGTCTGTGCACAATTCATTATTCCCATCTGCATTTTCCAAGGTATACGGACCATTTTTCTCCCAACCACTTTTGATGTGTTAATTCTGGCGATTTGCATTGTCATAGCCATATGTTTTCACCTGGAATGGATCTAAAAAACAAAGCGAGACGTTGGACCTTGTTTCCAATCGTCTCTTTTTTCTGATTTCAGCATATTTTTTGTAGCATATTTCCCTAAGAACCGCCATAATTATACATAAAGATAAGAATTTTTTACCATTTTTCTATTCGAAGGAGAAAAACATGCTATCATTTTTGCAAAAACAGAAAACGCCACCCTATTCGGCAAACATGCAATTTCCCTCCAGCCAGTCAGTAGTGCGCCTAACTGACGAGGACCTTTCCAGCCGCCTTTATTATATGGGCTTTACCAAAGAACATCTTCAAGCACTAAAGGATGCGAAGCCTGCAGTCTTTACTATACTTGATGACGTACTTCTCAAGGTGCTTGAGCATTTATATAAGCAGCCGCCATTGAAACGCGTTGCATCCAACAACTCCAGTAAAGAAAGATTGGAAGCTGTATTCCGTCACTATTTTCAAAGCCTTTTAAGTGGAGAGCTTGATGAGGAATTTTTCAAAATGAGAAAGAGAATTGGGCAAACCCATAACGGTGTCCACCTTCCTGTGACCTGGTTCTTGGCAACTTATTCAGCGATCCAGACACTTCTGCTTCCAAAAGTGGTCGAGTGGTTCCAGGACTCTCCTGAAAAACTGGTGACCATAATAACCGCTCTTACACATATTACGAACCTTGATTCCCAGCTTGTCGTAGAGGAATATATCCATGTCAGGATCGACTTGCTCGAGCAGGCGAATGAGGCCAATCGTGCACTCCAAACTGAGCTGACAAAAATGAGCGAAGAAGTGGCAAGTACAGTGAGCGACACAGAGGAGACGATTCAGACGGTCACGTTAAAAGCCGAAACCGTTCTTAAGGAAACGGATCTGACCCAAAGAAGCAGCAAGAACCTGCTGAACCTGACCCATGAAAATGAAAAACAGATGGAAAGAATGGTTGGTAATTTCGGTGAGGTCATGCGAGAGGTTACCCAATCCCTAGAAGAATTGCATATCTTGAAAAACGTGTCTGAAGAAATTATCACCATGACCCAGGGAATAGACAATATCGCTGATCAAACCAATCTTCTTGCTTTGAATGCATCGATCGAAGCGGCTCGTGCCGGGGAGGAAGGAAGAGGATTTGCCGTAGTGGCAAGCGAGGTTCGAAAGCTTGCGGAAAGCTCCAAGGACTTGAGCAGCAAGATCAAGGTGCTCATCGACAAGAGTGACCAGCAGATCTCGAATGTGACCACCCTCATGGACTCCATGCACAAAGTTACCGGGCAGTCCCAGCAGAACATCCAGCAGGTTAAGGGCGGACTAATTACAGTCAAGATGGAAATGGACAACTATGTGGACCGCTTCAACAAAAATAAAGAGGATCTTGATAGCATCGTAACGGCATTCAAAGAGATTAATGCTACCACTACCAATCTCTCCGTCCTGACTGGTTCTCTTCTGAAAAAAGCGATTGATAAATAAAAGAAGGCCCCACCTTTTATCCGGTGTGGGCCTCTTGATTTTTTTTCTGCTCTTCGATCTGATTGATCCTTCCTGCTACATACTCAATATTTTTTGCCATCCAATAGCTGCCTTGCAGTTTTTTGACAAGCTCCCTTTCTGATACTGGTTTTCTTTGCTGGATGCTCGGTTGCTGAAAATGTTGGATCGTTTGCATGAATGTTTTCGGATGGGAAAGATAGCTTAAGGTCAGATTCTTTTCATGATCCTGCAGACTGAAGCCTTTCTGATATTCATAGAACCAGTCAATGCAGTCATCGCAATATAACGGGTAAGTGCGCAGATACCTCTGATAAAAGGAGATGAGGTCATTGGCAGGAGGACCATGCTTTGCCCGTTCCCAGCTGATAAAATAACCTCTGCCTTCTGTATCTTTTACAAAATGATGAAAGGAAACCCTGCCATGATTCATGGACACCCTATGTTTTTTCGTTTCTTTGATTTCCTCCTGCCAACTGTCCAGCTTCTGCAGGGAAAACTTTTGGGCCAGGGAGATCTCATGTGCATATGTGCATGCCATCAGTTCAAATGGAGACATATAAGTCTTTTTTTCGCATTCATCCACAAACTTCTCCAGCTCTTCTTGCTCTTTCGTCCATTCCCCTGATAGCCGATCATAGAAGGCGGTTATCTGCTCTTCCTCATATTCCTTTTCCTTCACCGTCATGCTATGCAGCTTTGAAAGCTCTTTGAACATGAGACTATCCTTGAAGTCCAGTTCCCTTTCCTCCTGATCCTCGATCCATGGCATCAAATAGTAGGCATCCGAGTAATTTTCTACAAAGTAATAGCCCTGCTTCGTCTGATAGATCGGTACAATCGTCTTTATTCCTCGCCGGTACAGTGAATGAATATTCATGAACAGTGGGTAGGCATGCTCTCTTCTGATTTTCTTCAAGGCAAATGTGCCGTTCTTGGTAGCAACCCTCCATACCTCTCCATGTTTTTCCACATATTCCGCCGTTACCCCGTATTGATTTAACAGCTCATCGAGATTATATTCTTGTGTCATCATGACATTACTCTCTTTCCTTTTGAGGATAGTAATCTCTAAAAGAGGATGTTCAAAAAGTCCGGTAAAAAGCTATAGAATTTCTTCGTCTGCTTGCCTCTCCGCTCCGCAACATTACAAATCATACGCTGCGGTGCTCGAGCCTTCGCATCCTCTAACTTCTTTGCTCTTTTTATCCTCCTTTTTAAACTTGCACTACAAAAGAAGTGAGAAAGGTCCCCCTCCCTCACCACTTTGAAAAGTTTTATGTTAACCGACTAGGATTTTGCTTTTGCTTTCGCAGGGATGTATAATAACTGGCCTTCATTTACATTGTCCTCCGTGGACAGACGGTTGATGCGGATAAGCTGCTGAATAGTCACGTCATATCTTTCCGCAATATGGTCAATGGACTCCCCTTGCTGCACAATGCATATTTTCAACCTCGTAAACTCTTCTCCATCTTCTTCTGCAAAAATCTTCGTCAAGGACAGGGAATTCTCATCACGAGCTTCTGTCTCTTCCTCGTGATAAGTCTGTTCCACAACTTTCTCTTTTTGCTTTCTTTTTTCGAAGAAGGATGCAAGATTCTGAGGATCCTCCTCTTCCTCCTCCTCTTCTTGTTTAGAAGACTGAAGTGCATAAATCGGCGAGAACGGATCTTCCGTATAGACCTTATCCGCCTGATAATAGGAGGTGTCTGCATCAATGTCCAATTCATCGTTTACAGCACTCTTTCTTGCCTCCACTTCAAACGGCTCATATTCCCCTGAATCATTGTAGCTGTATTGCGTATTTGCATTGACTTCATCCTGATTGAGTATTTCTTCCTCCTCATCATCATCTGCATCATAATGGAAGTCTTCATTATCAGCATCAAATTCAGAATGAGCACTTCGGTACATCGGTTCTAACTCAGGCTGTTCCTCCGCTTCAAAAGCATTCGGCTCTTCTTCCTCCTCTTGCTCAAACTCCTCCACTACAGGTGCACTTTGCTGATGCCCATAGATCCCTGAAATGGAAAGCTCTGCATCCAGCTGCAGGCAGCCGCGAGCAGGCACACTGTAGTCAAATGATTCAATCGACACATAAATCTCATCAAGGCTTTGAATCCTGTTCTTCGGGATGGTGATGTCCACCGGAAAACGATGCTTCAACGCCCAAACGCCATCCTCCCGCTCCTCCACCTCCTGCACCACTCTTGCCTGAGTAAAAGGACGATAATCCTCCTCTTCCTCCTCATTCATAAAAGCATGATACTCTCCTGATAATAATAAAGCTCCCCTGATGGAAACATATTGGTCCTGTTCATGGATTTGAATATCTGGATCCAACGCGATGGAGATGAGCTCCGCTACTTCCTGTCCCTTTTGAAACCATACAGACTCTTCTACTGAAAACCGCAAGCACGATTGTTGTTCTGAAGACAAAGGGGTTCCTCCTTTCACACCTAAAAAAAATTTACTATATCAATAAAGGTGTATGTGAGGACATGACGGAATATGATAAGTTTTTGGAGATGTGGGGGTGGGGGGAAAACTTATTCCAGTTCGTTAATATACAGTATCCAAAAAAATTACAAAAAACCCGCCTCCTACACAGAGACGGGTTTCACAAATCATTTTACTTCTTAATAGCCGAAAACGACTTCTCAATTGCTTCGAGTGTTTTTTCGATATCCTCATCACTATGTGCAGTGGATAGGAATAGACCCTCGAATTGGGATGGCGGCAGGAATACGCCGTTATCCGCCATCTCGCGGTAGAATGCCGCAAAATAGTCCAGGTTGGATGTTTTCGCTTTTTCATAGTTGGTTACTTCTTCGTTCGTGAAGAAGAAGCCGATCATCGAACCAGCGCGGTTGACTGTCAAAGGAACATCGTATTGCTTAGAGAGTGCAAGGATGCCTTCCTCCAGTTTGTCCGCCTTTTTGGCAAACTCTTTATAGGTTTCAGGTGTCAGCTGTGCCAAGGTTTCATAGCCTGCAGTCATGGCAAGCGGATTACCTGAAAGGGTACCTGCCTGATAGATAGGGCCGCTTGGAGCCACTCTGGCCATGATTTCGGCTTTCCCGCCGTACGCACCAACCGGAAGACCACCACCGATTACTTTTCCAAGACAGGTCAAATCAGGCGTTACGCCATAGTATCCTTGTGCACAATGGTAGTCAACACGGAATCCCGTCATTACTTCATCAAAAATCAGCAACGAGCCGTTTTTCTCTGTCACTTCACGCAGTCCTTCCAAAAATCCTGGCTGCGGTGGTACGACACCCATATTACCTGCAACAGGCTCCACGATGATGGCAGCGATGTCGTCGCCGAACTGCTCGAATGCGTACTTGATGCTTTCAAGATCATTGTAAGGAACCGTGATGGTGTTCATGGCCACACCCTCCGGTACACCAGGGCTGTCCGGCAATCCGAGTGTGGCCACTCCTGACCCCGCTTTGATCAACAGGGAATCGCCATGACCATGATAGCAGCCTTCGAATTTCACGATTTTATTCCGGCCTGTAAAGCCGCGCGCCAAACGCAGGGCACTCATCGTTGCTTCCGTACCGGAGCTTACCATTCGAACCACTTCAATGGATGGCACGCGCTCGATCACAAGCTTTGCCAGCTCATTTTCAATAAGTGTAGGCGCCCCGAAGCTTGTTCCGGATTCGGTTACCTTTTTGATGGCTTCCACTACTCTGTCATTGGAATGACCGTGAATAAGCGGTCCCCAGGAAAGGACGTAGTCTATGTATTCGTTTCCATCCACATCATAAATCTTGGAACCTTTGCCTCGTTCCATGAAAATCGGGTCCATGTTTACGGATTTAAAGGCGCGGACAGGGCTGTTCACCCCACCTGGCATTAATTTTACTGCCTCTTGAAATGCTTGCTTTGACTTTTCATAGCTTCTCATTTTTACGTCATCCTTTCTTTCTATCGAATGGATTATTCTATTTTTATTGGGAAGAGGTCCACATGCGCAAGACCGCTTTCCATTTAGTTTTCGTTCAACCAACGTGCAACATCCTTGGAGAAATAGGTGATGATCAGATCCACACCAGCTCGCTTCATGCTGACGAGCATTTCCATCACGATCTCTTTTTCATTGATCCAGCCGTTTTGTGCCGCTGCCTTGATCATGGAGTATTCTCCACTTACGTTGTAGGCCACAACAGGCACATTGAAGTTGTTCTTCACATCACGGATGATATCCAAGTAGGATAGAGCAGGCTTCACAATCAGGAAGTCTGCACCTTCCATGATATCGGATTCCGCTTCACGCAGTGCCTCCTGACGATTGGCAGGATCCATCTGGTAGGTTTTGCGGTCTCCGAATTGAGGGGAGCTGTGGGCTGCATCACGGAATGGTCCGTAAAATGCAGAAGAATATTTAACCGCATAGGACATGACCGGAATATGTTCAAAGCCGTTCTCATCGAGACCATGTCGGATAGCCGCAACAAATCCGTCCATCATATTGGATGGAGCAATGATGTCCGCCCCTGCTCTAGCTTGGCTGACAGCTGTACGTGCCAACAAATCCAACGTAGGGTCATTCAGCACTTGGCCTTCTTCCACAATTCCACAGTGACCGTGATTGGTGAATTGGCACAAGCATGTATCCGCGATGACAACTAGATCGGAAAAGCTCTCCTTGATCTGCGCAATTGCCTTTTGGACGATTCCATGGTCATGATAAGCCTGTGTTCCCACTTCATCCTTTTCATTTGGTACACCAAACACAATCACGGATTTGATTCCCAGATCCATAACTTCCGCCATCTCCGCATTCAGCAGGTCCAAGGAAAGGTGATAGACGCCAGGCATGGATGGTACTTCATTTTTGATATTGTGCCCTTCCACGACGAAAATCGGATAAATCAAGTCCTCTTTATGAAGGTGTGTTTCTCTTACGAGCGCTCTCATATTATCCGAGCTTCTTAAACGACGATGACGAGCAAATTGTAAGTCTTTCATTTACGTATCCTCCCTTTGAAAATAAGTGATGATCTCTTTCAATAATCCATCCATGGTGTATACTTCCGGACTCGCCACCACAGTGAAGCCGGCTTGTACTGCTGCTTGTTCTGTTATCGGTCCAATCACTGCTACAGGCACGTCAAGCAAACCAAATGCCTTTTTAAAGTTGTGTACCGTTGAAGGGCTTGTAAAAGTAATAAGATCCAGGCTCTGCTGCATGATAGCCTCTATATCCTCTTTTGTAAGGTAAATGGGCTTATTTTCATAAACGGTAATCTGTTTAACATTGTACCCTAAACGGAGCAGTTCTTCACGCAAAACAGGCCGGCCGAGGTTTCCTTGGATTAATGCAAGCGTATCCCGTTCCGGATCCAGCCTACGCGAAATCTCTTCTATCAGATTCTCAGCCGAATAGAAGGATGGAACAAGTTTTGTCTCATATCCACGCTCCGTTAATGCTTCCTTCGTTTTCGACCCGACAGCAGCTATTTTATTCGTTAACGGTTTACTATGTAATTCAAAAAAGTGATTCACGCCATTCACACTTGTAAATACAAGCCAATCATAATGAGCGGCCGCGTCTTCAAGCTCGGCTGAAACCTCCTCTTTATTGTCCGGCAGTGAAAATTGAATAAGAGGGACTTCCAATGGGGTCCCTCCGAGTTTCAGCACTTGCTTGGAAAAGTACGATGCCTGCTCCTTGCTTCTTGTAATAAGAATGCGTTTATCAGCTAAAGGCAAAGTACGGTCCATTATTGATCAAGCTCCTTCTTCACCTGGTCAATCAGCATTTTTCCACCCTGATCGGTTAAGCTTTGTGCTGCTTCAAGACCGACTTGGACCGGATCTGTACCTGTAATTCTTTCTTTGTAGAGGACAGAACCATCGGGAGCTCCAACGAGTACAGTAAGAGTGACCATGTCTTCCTGGCTTACAGATGCAAAGCCTGCGATAGGCACCTGGCATCCACCTTCCATTTTATGAAGAAATGCACGCTCTGCCACGACAGCTTTTTCAGTTACAGAATCGGTGAAAAGCTTTAACGTTTCCAGTAATTCATGGTCATTTTCGCGACACTCGATGGAGAGGGCACCTTGGCCGACTGCCGGCAAGCAAAGGTCTTCATCGAGGAATTCTGTTACTACATCCTTTGACCATCCCATACGGGCAAGTCCCGCAGCCGCTAAGATAATCGCATCATAATCCTCATTCTGAAGCTTCGCCAATCGAGTATCAATGTTTCCACGGATCCATTTGATTTCAAGGTCTGGGCGCTTTGCCAAAAGCTGCGCTCCACGGCGAAGACTGCTCGTGCCTACAATCGAACCGCTCGGTAAATCATCAAACTTAACATGGTCTTTGGAGATGAACGCGTCCCGATGATCCTCGCGGAAAGGAATACAACCGATAGTCAGCCCCTCAGGAAGAACTGCCGGCATATCCTTCATACTGTGGACAGCCATATCGATCTCACAATCGAGCATCGCCTGTTCGATCTCTTTTACAAAAAGGCCTTTGCCGCCAACTTTGGATAAGGTGACATCAAGGATCTGATCCCCTTTTGTCACAATTTCCTTCACTTCAAAATCAAAAGGGGCACCAAGGCTTTTCAGCTGTTCAATCACCCAATTCGTTTGTGTTAACGCAAGCTTGCTTCTTCTAGAACCTACAATGATTTTTCTCATATATCCTCCTTACCCTATATTTGGTTCTCTATAGAATCCAAAAATGGAAATTTGATAGTCTGCTTAACAGGAAAAAATTTATCAGTATCACTAAAAAAGCGGCTATATTCCAGTTAGCAATAGCCTTGCCTGTTATCCCCTTTGCCAAACGCTGATAAAAATAATAGCTGTATCCGGTAATGACCAGGAAGGAACCGAGGACCTTTGCATCATACCATACAAACTCGGAAAGCTTCACGGAGGCCCAGATGCTGCCTAAGATCAAAGAGAGAAGCAGCATTGGGACACCGATGACATTCAATACATAGCTCATATGGTCAAGCTTGGACAGATCCTGTATTCGCAGGAGCCGTTTTCCCCACTTTTTCCGCTTTAACAGATTGTACTGCAGGATGTAGAGAAGCGAAAAGACAAAGGAAAGTGAGAATGCACCATAGGAAAGAATGGCCATTGTAATATGAATGATCAATAGCTCCGAAACAAGAGCCTGTGCCACCACCTGTGATTCGTGCTGAATAGGGGTGAAGGTATGTAGTGCCATGACAAGGAACCCTATAACGTTGGTAAAGAATACGATAAAGTCGACCCGGAGAATCCGGTTGATGATAAGGGAGAAAGTGATGAGTACCCAGGTGTAGAAATACATTCCCTCATAGATGGTGAGAATCGGAAATCTTCCGGTATCGATCATGCGCAGAAATAAAAAAATTGTTTGCAGCACCCAAACAATTGCAAGTAACCAGAAGGCCGTTTTGTTGGCCTTCCGGTTATTATGAAGATAATCAATGAAATATAGCAGTACACTCAAGGCGTAAAGGATGATGGTAAACTCATATAGCCTTGCAATTGTCATCTCTAGCATATTTTCAGGCCTCTCTTACGACTGGAACGTCGCTGCATGAGGAAGCGGAATGCCCACGGGAGCACTCGTGCTTTTCTCCTTTTTCACAGCATAGTACTGTGTTTGGACTTCTTGTTGTACCGCTTCTTCAATATTAAAGATTTTAGTAAACAATTCTAGAGATTCTTGTGCATCAGGCTCAGAAGAGAGCTCTTTTGCACGAAGGATCGGATCACGGAGCATCTGGTTGATGATGCTTTTCGTGTGTTTGTTCAGCACCTTGATTTCACGCTCAGTCAGGTGAGGAAGCTTTCTTTGGATGCTTTGCATTGTTTCTGATTGGATGTCCAAAGCCTTTTGACGTAAAGCCGAAATGACCGGGACCACTCCTAATGTATTCAGCCAATGCTTGAACTCGACAATTTCCTCTTCAATGAACAGTTCAATCTCTTCTGCCGCTTTTTTGCGCTCGGAAAGATTGGCTTGGACAATTCCTTGAAGATCATCGATATCGTAGAGGAATACACTCTCGAGTTGATCGAGTTCAGGATCGAGGTCGCGTGGAACCGCGATGTCCACCATGAATAAAGGACGGCCTTTGCGGATTCTCTCGACATAGATCATGTCCTCTTTTGTAATGACAAAGTCTTTCGCTCCGGTAGAAGAGATAAGGATATCCGCTTCTACCAACGAACAGGATAGCTCTTTGATCGATTTGGCTTTTCCTTCAAATCGATTTGCCAAGCTTTCCGCTTTTTCCAATGTACGGTTGATGACCGTAACCTTCTTTACCCCGTTGCTGTGAAGATTCTGGACGGCGAGTTCTCCCATTTTTCCTGCGCCTAAAATTAAAACATGCTTATCTGTTAAATCACCAAAGATTTTTTTTGCAAGCTCCACCGCTGCATAACTGACGGAAACTGCATTCGAACCGATCTCCGTTTCGGAATGCGCTCTCTTGGCAAGTGTGATAGCCTGTTTGAAAAGCTGGTTGAAAATGGTCCCCACTGTATGATTCTCCTGAGCGGAGAGGAAGCTTGTACGGATTTGTCCAAGAATCTGGGTTTCACCAAGTACCATGGAATCCAATCCACAGGAAACCCTGTACAAATGCTCGATAGCCCCATCATTTTCATAGATGTTCAAGTAAGGAGAAAACTCTTCCTTGTCCAAATCGAACCATTCAGCAAGGAAAGATTTAATATAATAACGTCCAGTATGCAACTGATCGACTACTGCATATACTTCCGTACGATTACAGGTAGAAACGATGATATTTTCCAAGATGGATTTGCGATCCTTTAATGCTATCATCGCTTTATCAAGATCAGCTGGATTAAAAGTTAATTTTTCACGGATTTCAACAGGGGCCGTCTTATAATTAACGCCGACTACTATAATATGCACTTGTCCGTACACCCCCAGGAAAATTATGATCTATAAAAATTATAACATGACTGATTGGCGAAACATCTGTTAAAATGTGAACAAATGGTTGCCATTTTTAAGTAATATACCCGTTCTTAATAAATACATTTCCTTTATATATTACAAACATTACAATTCTTTTATTCACCAACTTGTACATTAACAGAAATTCTACGCAGAATCAAGGTTTCAGGCTTGATTTCAAGGAGGAAAACATGAAGAAGAACAGCTTTTTGCCGGGATTGCTCCTGCTCTTATTTGGAGCATATTTCCTATTGGAACAGATGAACATCGAGCTATGGCAGGGAACCTTTACTTGGCCGACCATTCTCGTTATTACAGGGTTTGCATTATTATTACAAGCTTACAAGCAGAACGATCCCGCTAACATTCTACCAGGCTTTGTGCTTCTAGGAGTAGGCCTGCATTTTCATCTGAAAGGTCAATTGGCATTTTGGCCCGATCACTTTGCTGTTATTATTCTCATCGTGGGGGTCGGTTTTATACTCCGCTCCCAAAAGACAAAAAGTGGACTGTTTGAAGGTGCCGTGCTGACAGTAATCGCAAGCTTCTTTCTATTTTCCAATACCCTGATGGAGATGCTTGGAATCGTGGAAAACGGATTTTCCGCCTTACATACTTTCTGGCCAGCGGTGCTCATCCTTATTGGCGCCTATCTCATATTCAAAAAGAAATAATCAGAAAAAGACCTACGACAATTTCCATACATTGTTGTAGGTCTTTTCTTTGAAGATTTATAGAACGGCGTCCAAAAATTCCTTTGTCCGCTGATTCTCTGGATTATTGAAAAGCTGATCTGGGGAACCTTCCTCGACAATTTTTCCGTCATGCATGTAGACCACTCTATCAGCCACTTCCTGGGCGAATCCCATTTCATGCGTTACCACGACCATCGTCATTCCTTCTTCGGCAAGCTCTTTCATAGTTTTTAAAACTTCTCCTACAAGCTCTGGATCAAGTGCTGAGGTAGGTTCATCAAAGAGCATCACTTCCGGTCTCATAGCAAGCGCCCTGGCAATTGCTACACGCTGCTTCTGCCCACCTGAGAGTTTGCTCGGATACACGTTCTCCTTTTCGGAAAGGCCAACTTTAGCCAACAGATCGGATGCAATCTTTTTCGCTTCCGCCTTTTTCAGCCCTTCCACTTGAATCGGTGCCTCCATGACATTTTCCAGAACAGTTTTATGCGGAAAAAGATGAAAATGCTGAAACACCATTCCCACTTTTTGACGGACCTTGTTCAGGTTGTCTTTTTTGACATCCACTTCTTTCCCGTCAATCACAACGCTTCCGCTGTCCTTCATTTCGAGGAAGTTCATGCATCGAAGAAGGGTACTTTTACCCGAACCACTAGCCCCGATAAGGCACACCACTTCTTTATTATTTACCGTCATCGATATATCCTTCAGTACATGCAAGGAACCGAATGACTTGTTCAGATTATTCACTTCAATCTTTGTATTCATCCGTTATCCTCCTATCTGTCGCTCGCTGAGAATTTTCGTTCCAGCATATTTACGATAATTCCAATCAATCCAACAAGAACTAAGTAGTAAACGGCTACAACCAATAAGTAGGTCATGACATCGTATGTGTTTGCCCCTTGTGTTTGGGCAACGTTAAATAGTTCATAGAACCCGATGAATGCCGCTAGTGAGGAATCCTTCAGACCGATAATAAACTGATTCCCAAGTGGGGGAAGAGCTCTTCTGACGGCCTGTGGCAAGATGATGCGCCTCATGGTCAGCTGTCTCGTCATTCCAAGAGAACGCCCCGCCTCCATCTGACCTTTGTCAATGGATTGAATCGTACCTCTGAAAATTTCTGCTATGTATGCGCCATTATGAAAAGCCAACGCCAGGGAAATCGACCAGAATGCCGAGATGTTATACTCCACCAACCCGAAGTAGATAACGAAGATCTGAACAATCAACGGTGTTCCACGGACCAGATAGATATACGCGTTTGCTATCCACTCAAGAACTTTGATTTTGGATATCTTTAAAAAGGCAAAAAATAGACCGATAAAAAGTGCAATTAAGATGGATACTGCCGTAATCTGTAGGGTTTTGAGCATTCCTCTCAGGAACATGTCATAAGAACCCATAAATACTTCTATAAAATGCGCCAAGCTTGGCATATTTTTCACTCTCCTTCTGGCGATTTAAAAAATGTGTGGTGTATAGACACCACACATCTAGATCAAATAAAGTAAGAATTCATTTACTCTTTAGGCTCTGTTGTGATATCTTCTCCGAAGTACTTCTCACTGATTTCTTTAAGCTTTCCGTTTTCACGCAATGTTTCTATTGCTTTGTTTACCGCTTCAAGAAGCTTCTCATTGCCCTTGGCGATACCGATTGCCTGTTCACTTCTTTCCAGAAGTTCACGACCCTCTAGTTCCATTCCGGCACCGATTGCTTCCCTGCCGGTGACGAAATCTGTTACTACTGCATCATGACGGCCGTTGTTCAGAGCCTCCAATGCGACAACGTCACTATCATAGTTGACGACATTGTCAGAAACACCTTCCATGATATCCGCATAGGTGGATCCTCTCGATACGGCTACCTCCATATCCTTCAAATCATCCAATGTCTGTATATCGCTGTCTGGACGAACAAAAATCTGTGGTCCGGAATAGTAGTAAGGTGTGGAGAAATCCACTGCTTCTGCACGCTCCGGTGTAATGGTGTGACTTGCTACAGCTGCATCAAACCTTCCGCTTTTCACACCTTCCACGATACTCGCAAATGTATATTTTTTCTGAACCGGTTCAAGACCAAGCTCTTCTGCAACCGCTTCTGCAACCTCAATATCAAAGCCGCTCATCTTACCTGATCCATCCGTAACACTGAATGGTTTGAATTCTCCGGATGCTGCATATGTAAACTTTCCGTCTTCCACTAGTTCGTATCCTTCATCTGATGTGGTTTTGCCACCTCCGCATGCTGCTAGAATAGTAGATAATAAGAACAGTGACACAAATAATAATCTCTTTTTCAATTTCCTGAATCCCCCTTGATGAGTATTTTTATGTACTAGTTAAATCGTAGCATTTTCACAAAACTGCCACAAATACGGTATGAGAGAGTATCATTTGATAATTCAGTATATTCTCTCGTAAGCAAAGACTACCTCCCATGTAACATAGAGATGCTCCCACATACTCCCGTATCCTTTCTATTCCCATTAGACAATTCAGAATAAACCTATATTTTATAACTTTTTAAAAAGTTTAATAGGAAATACAAAAAAGCGGCAGGACTAATGTCCTACCGCTTTACATGCTATTTCATTCTTTTTTGGAGTATACCCCACACTTCATCTTTCCCTTGACCGGTTTCAGAAGAGAATAAAACCACCTCATCCTCCTGGTCCATGTCCAAGGTTTCTCTTACTACCTTCTTATGCTTCTGCCATTTGCCTTTTGGAATCTTATCCGCTTTTGTTGCAATAACGATAACCGGAAGATCATAGTGCTTCAGGTAGTCATACATCGTAACATCGTCCTTGGAAGGCGGGTGACGCAGATCGACTATCATCAGAACAGCACGAAGCTGCTCGCGTGAAGTCAAATAAGTCTGCATCATTCTACCCCAGGCGTCACGTTCCGATTTTGGCACTTTAGCGAATCCGTAACCAGGTACATCCACAAAATGAAGCATTTCATTGATCAAATAAAAGTTCAATGTTTGTGTTTTACCCGGTTTGGAGGAAGTTCTCGCAAGGTTTTTTCGATTGATCATCTTATTGATGAACGATGATTTACCTACATTGGAACGACCCGCCAAGGCGAATTCCGGCAAAAGATCATTAGGATACTGTTCTGGTTTTACGGCACTGATTACAATTTCTGCTTGTGTTACTTTCATTGTGTCTCTCCTGTTAATGCGTGTTCCAACACTTCATCTAGATGTGATACTAAGACAAACGTCAAATCTTCCCGCACACTTTCTGGAATATCATCCAAATCTTTTTCATTATCTTTTGGTAGTATTACTGTCTTCAATCCTGCACGATGCGCACTTAAAGATTTCTCCTTTAGTCCGCCAATTGGCAGCACCCGTCCTCTTAAGGTGATCTCCCCGGTCATTCCCACTTCTTTGCGGACCGGTTTCCCAGTCAAAGCGGAGATGAGGGCTGTTGCCATGGTGATACCTGCAGAAGGGCCGTCTTTCGGTACAGCTCCTTCAGGAACGTGTATGTGGATATCGTTTTTCTCGTTAAAATCAGGATCGATATTCAACTCTTTCGCTCTGGAGCGGATAAAGCTGAATGCCGCATGTGCAGATTCTTTCATCACATCGCCAAGCTTTCCAGTTAAGAGCAGCTTTCCTTTACCCGGGGATAAAGAGACTTCAATGGATAAAGTATCCCCCCCAACAGTCGTATACGCCAATCCTGTCGCTACACCAACCTGATCCTCGAGCTCAGCCTGTCCATAACGGAATTTTGGCTTCCCTAAAAATTCCGGCAGGTTCTTGTTGGTAATAATGACACGTTTTTTGCTGCCCGATACGATGATCTTGGCTGCTTTTCTGCAGATGGAGGCAAGCTGTCTCTCCAGACTACGGACTCCCGCTTCTCTCGTATGGTAGCGGATGATGGAAAGAATTGCTTCATCACGGATCTGGAGCAAGTTTTTCTCAAGTCCATGCTCTTTCGCCTGTCTTGGCAATAGATGGTCTTTACCGATATTAAGCTTTTCTATTTCCGTATACCCTGCGATTGTGATGATTTCCATACGGTCACGCAGCGGCCCAGGAATTGTCGCCAGATTGTTGGCTGTTGCCACAAACATGACGTTCGATAAATCGTAAGCTTCTTCAATATAATGGTCACTGAAATTAAAATTCTGTTCCGGATCCAGGACCTCCAACAGGGCAGAAGAAGGATCCCCACGGAAATCGTTGGACATTTTATCGATTTCATCCAGCAGGAAAACTGGATTGATTGTTCCCGCTTTTTTCATCCCTTGAATAATACGGCCCGGCATGGCACCTACATAGGTTCTTCTATGTCCGCGGATTTCAGACTCATCCCGCACGCCGCCTAGGGATACTCGGACGAACTTTCTGTTCAGGGATTTTGCAATCGATCTCGCAAGCGACGTTTTCCCCACTCCTGGAGGTCCCGCCAAGCAAAGAATCGGCCCCTTCAGTGATTTTGTCAGCTGCTGTACCGCCAAATACTCCAGTACACGCTCTTTTACATTTTCCAAGCCGAAATGATCTTCATTCAGGATTTGTTCGGCTCTTTTAATATCTAGCTGATCCTCTGTGGAGATATCCCATGGCAAGCCCAATAGCCAATCTATATAATTGCGGATTACAGAGCTTTCGGCTGAGCTGGATGGGATTTTTTCATACCGGTCGATTTCTTTTAATGCCGTCTTTTTTACGTTCTCAGGCATATCAATCTTGCTCAGCTTTTCTTTCAGTACTTCAATTTCGCCTGCTTTGCCTTCTTTATCACCAAGCTCTTTTTGAATGGCCTTCATTTGTTCACGCAGGTAATATTCCTTTTGCGTGCGCTCCATCGAACGCTTCACGCGAAGTCCTATTTTCTTTTCCAATTGAAGTACTTCTTTTTCGTTGTTTACATACTTGATTACTTTATGAAGTCGATCCTTAACGTCTCTCGTTTCGAGCACCGCTTGCTTCTCTTTCATTTTTAAAGGAAGGTGCGAAGTGACGATATCCGCCATTCTTCCCGGCTCCGCAATATCAGATACCGTATGATACGTCTCAATCGTCGTCTTCTTTGAAAGCTTCGTATATGTATGAAAGTATTCCAATAACGTTCTCATCAACGCTTCATCTTCTGCATCTTTATCCTCTGTATCAGGATATGTCAGCAACTTCGCTTCCCAATGTGTTTCCTTCTCGATGAACTCTTCAATCTTAGCACGCTCGAGCCCCTCTACCAGTACCCGGACCGTACCATTTGGAAGCTTTAGCATCTGCTTTACCTTCGTCAATGTTCCCCATTCATACAGATCCTCTTCTGAAGGTACATCCGTACTTACCTCTTTTTGTGTAGAAAGGACTACAATATTATCATTCAGCATTGCTGTTTCCAAGGCCTGAATGGATTTATCCCTGCCCACATCCAAGTGAAGCACCATCGTGGGAAACACCATCAAACCTCTTAAAGGCAATAATGGAACATGATATTCCTTATTCTCTGCCATCGTAACACCCCCGTACGCTCTTCCATTGTTGTTTCATCTTTGTTCAATTCTATCCTAATTGCCTAGCCCTGTCTAATTAAGAGTGGGCAAATACAAAGAAAAGATATTGTTTGTACTATTCTTTACTTGTTTCAGGAAGTTATTATCAAAACCAGTAGTAAAAATTTTACCTTTTTAGGAGTGGAAGTGCAATAAATGAGTTTGTTTGAGGTGTTAAAGGTAAGGAGGATGCCTTCTCTACATTCCTTAAGCTGGAGTGGGGGTATCAAAAGGAATGATTGATTCCCTTACGGCTCTCTTTTACCTGGAGTGAAGGTATCAATCGGAGGGATTGATTCCCTCACATCTCTCTATTACCTGGAGTGAAGGTATCAATCAACGTGATTGATACCCTCTCTATCCATAATAAACGGCAATGAGGGTATCATTTTTCACGATACCCCCATCTCAAAATCCCTTTAATTAAATCTACTAACTTTACATCGATTCCGTCTTCGGCACAGCGATTGGCACCTGTAGGATATTCTCGATAATGGTGTCGGTCGCTTTTTCCCTTACTAGAGCCAGGTCTAGCACTTCCTGGAACTCATGTACCGGAATCACTTCGATTCCATCTATTTCTCTGATGATGGACTGCATATTTTCTGCAGGGATGATCACTTTCTTGGCCCCCGCCTGCTTAGCCGCTTTAATCTTTGGAATCACTCCACCAATTGGCTTTACTGTACCATGAATACTGATTTCACCTGTCATCGCAATAAGATTGGAAACAGGCAATTTGAAGATGGCGGAATATATTCCTGTTGCCATTGCTATTCCTGCTGAAGGCCCATCAATCGGGACACCACCAGGGAAGTTCACATGGATATCGAAATCTGCAGCAGGTACTCCCAGTGAACGCAGTACCGTAATGACGTTTTCCACCGATCCCTTGGCCATACTTTTGCGGCGCACTGATTTGCCGCTCTGGCCACCAAGGCTTTCCTCTTCCACGATTCCTGTAATATTCACCGTACCCTTTTTAGGCTCTGTTGGGATGGCCGTTACTTCAATTTCCAGTAACGCTCCTGAATTAGGTCCGAATACCGCAAGGCCATTTACGAGGCCAAGCTGCGCTTTTTCCTTTATTTTGTTTTCGTATTTAGGAGCCAGCTGACTGGAATGGATGACCCATTCAATGTCTTCAAGCTTCACTTCGTATCTGTCCTCTGTAATGGCAAGGCCTGCGGCAATCTGCATCATGTTCACCACTTCCCGCCCGTTTCTTGTGTATGAGGCGAGTAGACTGATTCCAGCCTCCTCTGCTGTCATATGTATCTTGTCCACAGCGTTTCTTGCAACCACTTCCAGCTCTTCCTTGTCCAATTCACGGAAAAATACTTCCATACAGCGGGAGCGAATAGCTGGGGGTATTTCGTTTGGTGTTCTAGTAGTTGCGCCAACCAACCGGAAATCCGCAGGCAGACCATTTTGGAAAATATCATGAATATGTTGAGGGATTTGATGATTCTCTTCACTATAGTACGCACTATCAAGGAACACTTTTCGGTCTTCAAGCACTTTCAGGAGTTTATTCATTTGAATGGAGTGCAGCTCCCCGATTTCATCAATGAAGAGCATTCCTCCATGTGCATGGGTGACAGCACCCTGCTTCGGCTGTGGTATACCAGCTTGTCCCATCGCACCTGCACCTTGATAGATCGGGTCATGCACAGATCCTATCAACGGATCGGCAATTCCCCTTTCATCGAATCTGGCTGTGGTAGCATCCAGTTCAATAAACACCGCGGAGGATTTAAAAGGTGACTTTCTATTCTTTTTTGCTTCCTCCAAAACCAGTCGCGCTGCAGCAGTTTTCCCCACTCCAGGAGGTCCGTAAATGATGACATGCTGTGGATTAGGTCCGCATATTGCCGCTTTCAATGCTTTGATTCCATCTTCCTGTCCGATTATTTCTTTGAAGCTGGTCGGCCTCACCTTTTCCGCCAAAGGCTCGGAAAGAGAGATACTTCTCATTTTGCGTAATTGTTCCATTTCTTTTTTTGACTCTTTATCAATCGAGACTTTCTGAGTACGTTGATTTCGTAGCAGGTTCCAAAAATAGAGTCCAATGATGACCCCAAAAAAAAGCTGAATAAACAGTGCAATACCTGTCCAAGACATAATTACCCTCCTGCATTCGTGATGTGATTATTTGCTAGTATCTCCGTGCAAAAGATGGAATAAACCACAAATGTGCATTTGGTTAAATTATGAAACTTATTCTTTTCTAACCCGTAAAATACAAGGAAGGGGGTGCTTTTTTGCAGGAATATACATTTACTTTGCCACTGTTCAAATATTCATCAAAACCGATAATAATTTCTAACCTAGAAGGACAAGCAATAGCCTCTTTCGGACGAACCTATCGAAAAAAATGGATAGCAATCATGTCCAAACTGCCTATTCCTATCATTTCGGAAGGTGCCATCGTGTTTTTCGGTAAAAAGGATTGCAGAGGATCTGCACAAAATGGGGAGGAAGTGATAGTACAGGAACGAACCTTTAAAGAGAATTTATTACGGATGAAGTGGGATATTCTCATACATAATCAACAGTTGGAAGAAAAGAAGTATATTTTAAAAGATATATCCAAAGTAAAGACGCATGGCAAGTTCCTGTATGAAAAGGAGAATGATACCCTAACGATTCAAAAGGATATGTTCAATCGGACAGCCTACATAAAAAGTGATGAATTGCTTGTTGCTGAAATTAAAGTGGAGAAGCGTTTTCCAAGACCCAAATTTAGATTTGTAATACATAAAGAGAATCTGATATCCCCCTTGGAAATTGGTGTACTTTACTTTATTTTCAATATGCAGTTTGATTGATTTCACATAAAAAAAGAGCACTCCTAAAGGAATGCTCTTTTACTATTTATGCAGATGTCTTTTCGTCCTCTTCCAATTCGGATCCATCATCCAGAATCAGTTTTGGAGCGACATTGTTCGCTACGGTATCAGCTGTGATGACACATTTTTTAATATCATCTCTTGAAGGAAGTTCATACATCACATCAAGCATGATGCCTTCAATGATGGATCTTAGTCCACGCGCACCCGTTTTTCTTTCGATCGCTTTTTTCGCAATCTCAACTAACGCTCCATCTTCAAACTCAAGCTCGACATTATCAAGATCCAACATCTTTTGATATTGCTTCACAAGTGCATTTTTAGGCTTAGTCAGGATTTCAATCAATGCATCTTCATCCAACGGCATTAAGCTTGCAGTAACCGGAAGACGTCCGATGAACTCCGGGATCAAACCAAAGCGAAGAAGGTCTTCTGGCAACACTTTAGAAAGAAGTTCCTTTTGCTCCAGCTCATCCGCTTTTGCTTCAACAGTTCCGAATCCAATTACTTTTTTACCTAGACGGCGCTTGATAATCTGTTCGATTCCGTCAAATGCCCCACCGCAAATAAATAGGATATTCGTGGTATCAATTTGAATGAATTCCTGATGAGGGTGCTTACGTCCGCCTTGTGGAGGTACACTTGCAACAGTACCTTCCAAAATCTTCAGTAACGCTTGCTGTACACCTTCACCGGAAACGTCGCGCGTAATGGATGGATTCTCCGACTTACGTGCCACTTTATCGATTTCATCGATGTAGATGATGCCTTTTTCAGCCTTTTCTACATCATAGTCCGCCGCTTGAATCAGTTTAAGCAGAATATTCTCTACGTCTTCCCCAACATAACCAGCTTCTGTCAAAGAAGTCGCATCGGCAATAGCGAAAGGAACATTCAGTATTCTTGCTAAAGTTTGAGCCAATAAGGTTTTCCCACTACCAGTCGGACCGATCATGGCAATATTACTCTTCGCAAGCTCCACATCATCAATCTTGCTATTCGAATTGATACGCTTGTAGTGGTTATATACCGCTACGGAAAGCGATTTTTTAGCAGACTCCTGTCCAATAACATATTCGTCTAGAATATCACGAATCTCTTTTGGCTTCGGAACGTCTTTAAACTCCACTTCTTCCTCTGTACCTAGCTCCTCTTCCACAATCTCTGTACAAAGTTCAATACATTCATCACATATGTATACACCTGGCCCAGCAACAAGTTTTCGAACTTGATCCTGCGTTTTCCCACAGAAAGAACATTTTAATTGTCCTTTTTCGTCATTAAATTTAAACAAATTGTTTCACCCCTTATCATTTCTCTCTATTCTCATCCACCGGCTGGCTAAGATTAAACAAAGAATAGAAATGCCGAACAGACCTATTATCCTGCCCAGCTTTCTTATCCAATAAGAAAAAATCCATTTTCCCATTAATCAAAACGAATAGTTATGTACTGCATTTTACCACATATTTACCTAACATTTCTAATAATATCTCTTTGGTTATGTATGGATATTTTAGAGGAAGAGTCCGTACTATTGTATCCATGATATGAAATAAATAACACAGCGATGGGTGGAAATAAAGGAAAATCTAATCAGAATCTTGTCCAGATGGTACAAAACAAGGCACGATCAAGTCGCGCCTTGTCTCTTATATATTATTATGCAACATCTTTACTGTTTTCTACAAGGAAATCAATTGCTTTTCTGATTTTCAAATCTTCTTTAAGACCTTCCAAGCTTCCTAGCGCTTGCTTGATTTGCTCTACAGGCATATTGTACATACCAGCCATTTTTTCCACTTCTTCGTTCGCTTCTTCATCTGTTACTTCGATGTTTTCAGCAATGGAAATAGCTTCAAGAGTCAAGTTCATTTTCACACGCTTTTCTGCATCCTCTTTCATTTGAGTGCGAAGAGCTTCTTCGTCCTGACCAGAGAATTGGAAGTAAAGATCTAAAGTCATACCTTGCATTTGAAGGCGTTGTTCGAATTCTTTAACCATGCGGTCAGTTTCTGTTTTCACCATTGCTTCTGGAATTTCCACTTCTGTGTTAGCAGCAGCTTTTTCCACTAGCGTGTCACGAAGGTGATTGTCAGCGTCTGTTTTCTTTGCTTCTTCTAGACGAGCTTTTGTTTTTGCTTTAAGCTCTTCAAGCGTTTCAACTTCTTCGTCTACATCTTTCGCGAACTCGTCGTCAAGTGCAGGAAGTTCTTTTGTTTTGATTTCGTGAAGTGTCACTTTGAATACAGCAGGCTTACCAGCAAGCTCTTCAGCATGGTACTCTTCAGGGAAAGAAACTTCTACTTCTTTCTCTGCTCCAGCTGTCATTCCAACCAGTTGCTCTTCGAAGCCAGGGATGAACGTATTAGAACCGATTTCCAAAGAATAGTTCTCCGCTTTTCCACCTTCGAAAGCTTCACCGTTTACGAATCCTTCAAAGTCCATCACAACTGTGTCGCCATTTTCTACAGCGCCTTCTTCTTTTACAACAAGCTCAGCTTGACGCTCTTGAAGACCCTTTAATTCAGCATCTACATCTTCGTCAGAAACGTTAGCATCCATACGTTCAACTTCTAACCCTTTGTAGTCGCCAAGTTTAACTTCCGGCTTCACGATTACTTTCGCAGTGAATACCAAAGGCTGGTTCTTTTCGATGTTTTCGATATCGATTTCCGGTTGGTCAACAGGCTCGATACCAGTTTCAGTTACAGCTTTTGCATAAGCTTCAGGAAGAATGATATCAAGAGCATCTTGATAAAGTACTTCCACACCAAAGCGTTGTTCGAACATTCCACGAGGTACCTTACCTTTACGGAATCCAGGTACGTTAACTTTTGTTACAACTTTTTTAAATGCTTCGTCAAGACCTTTGTTAACAGTTTCAGCGTCAACTTCGATTGTTAACACGCCTTGATTTCCTTCTAACTTTTCCCATTTAGCAGACATAATTTTCCCTCCAACATCTATTTTCGAAAAAGATAATGAAACTGTCACTATCTAATCGGCATAACCACATTTTCACGTGGTTGTTTGTTTACAAAATTTGCTGCATGCACATTCCTGATTGTCCCATATTCTGGCACAATCTAAGAAACCTATATGGTATATACAGTTTACAACCCTTACATTATAACACAACCTGCAACGAGTTCAACAGATACCATTATAAATGTAAAAATGAAAAATCTTCAAGCTTCTTAATTTGGTCCAGGATGCCTTCCAGTTCAACAGCCTTTACACCATATTGGTCAAAAAATTCCTCTTCGTCATGAGGAATCCCATAGAGATCATTGCCTAGCCTATGCAATCCTGCTGCCCATAATTTTGGGGAAGAGGGTTGAAATGGAATCGGAAACTGTGCAGTATGTAACCTTACAAGCATTTCCTTCAAGCTTTCAAATAAAACCGGATTTTCGCTGTTTACCGAATCATCCAATAGCCCGATCACTTTGTTTAAAAATGGATCCTCTTCACCAGTGGGTAGATCCTTCGGTACGACTATAGCGGCTTGACCCAGCTTATGTACGTGAAATTCCTTCTCCACTCCTTGCTCCTTCAGCATATGGAGGAGAAATGTCTTTAATACAGGATGCTTTTCTACATCTTGAAGATATTGTTCGATGTCAGGAAGATAAGGACGAATATGCATCTGTTTTAATTGTTGAATGATTTCATACTGTTTTTGCAGTGTACCGCTATGTAGCTTTTCGATGGGAAAAGTGTGCGAATCATCGTATATTACCGGGTCTTCCTTTTCCTTATCCTGTGCTTCATCCTGCCCTGGGAGCATTTTTCTCGCAAATTCCAGAAGCTGATAAAAGTTCTGTGCATACTGGGCCGGAATTTTATCTTCCTCTAAAATCGCCTCAATCGTATTCTTCACTTCCCCATACTCTTTCAGCTGAATAAGGATTGTGATATAGATTTGGAGGATGTGAAAGTAATCCCCGATGTCTTCCCTGAGCATTTTCTTGCAGCGGTTCTTCGCCTCGGCAAGCTGTCCCAGTTCCATATAACATACAATCATCCCAAGCTCCACTTCTGCATAGGCATATTCATTTTCTCTTGCTTGTTCGAACAGCGCAAGCGCCTCTGAGAACTTCTTTTCCTTCATTGTATTCATCGCTTTTTCCAATAATCGCTGTTTAAGATTTGGGAACTCTACAACCTTCTTTATCTGTTTTTGTTTGTTTGTCATATGTATTTTTCCATCCTATTTTTTTGTGGAAATATTTGAAACAAGTGTATCAATGTTTAGTTGGGAGTACAAGTGAAATGGGAATGACGGGTGAATGCCATTCGAGATGTCATTGTTGCTATTAAGATAAAATTAACACATCAAATGTAGCCCGTTGATTTCCGCTGCAGACACTTGCTTTCCGCGGGGACGGATTGGAGCCTCCTCGGCTTCGCCTGAGGGGTCTCCAATGCCATCTATTCTCCCGCAGGAGTCAAGTGTCTTCCGCTACAATCAACTCACGGGTTAAACATTATTTGCTAAAAGGAAGAGCCTTAAAATCAATCAAATCCCCTACTGAAATGAAAATTGAGACAAAATACATTTTTATTTTTAGAAAGACAAATTTTTCACTTTGGGTCACCCCTGTTGGTTGGAGTGCAAGGCGTGAGACTCCTGCGGGAGCAGCGTGTCAAGGGAGACCCCGCGGAAAGCGAACGCCTGGAACGGAGACCAACAGGGTGTTTAATGTTGACATCTTATCCTTAGCCATACCCTATCCTTAAAGCAACAATCTTTAAGAATAGAGCCTTTTGTTAGACGAAAAAACACCACATACAATTTTATCAGCACTCAAAGATTAAGTGCTCATAAAAACGTACATGGTGCTTTAGGTAAAATGGCGTCCCAGGAGGGATTCGAACCCCCGACACACGGCTTAGAAGGCCGTTGCTCTATCCTGCTGAGCTACTGGGACTAAAAATAAGTGGACATAGTCACAAGAAATATTTACTAATTATCATCAGCGACAAGATTTATTATATGAGATAGGGATTCTAAAGTCAACACTTTTTCAAAAACTTTTCTTATATAACTTTTAAAGAGAAGAAAGAGAGAGAATTGGGCCTCCCCTCTCTACTTGTTGAAGGTATGAGAGGATAATCTCTCTCCCTTTTCATTATAGTAGTGTACGAAAAAATCCAGATTTGTTTCTTCTATTATAGCATAGGTTTTATCATGTGTCATACGTGGCAAGCTGATGCTGCCAGGGTTCACAAAGAGGATCCCCCCGGTATATTCCGCACCCGCGATATGAGAGTGGCCGAAGCAGACTATATTTGCTTCCTCCTCTTCTGCAGCATACTTGATCGGCATCAAGGAGGATTTCACCTGATGAAGGTGACCATGGGCAATAAAGAGACGATTACTTTCAACTTCTATGATTAATCTCTGTGGATAACCACTATCGAAATCACAATTTCCTCTCACCGCATAAAAACCTTCCATTGCCGTGCTGTCCGATGGCAATTCAGAATCCCCACAATGAACGAAATGCTCCACCTCATCTTGATGTCGGGCCTTCAGCTGCTGCAGGACATCTGTTTGACCATGATTGTCACTGACAACTAGTACTTTCATCCTCTCACTCCTATTTTGTGAGAAATAAATCATCCCACTTATTGGTTAATTGCTTGATCGCATTCCCTCTGTGGCTGATTTCACTTTTTTCTTCTTTGGAGAGCTGTGCCATCGTTTTCCCTTTTTCTTCTACAAAGAATACGGGATCGTAGCCGAATCCATTTTCACCGATAGGCTGATGTGTAATCTTTCCTTCACAGGTCCCACGGACAGTATGATTATTACCTGTAGGCTGCACGATTGCCAAAACGCAAACGAATCTTGCTGTTCTCTTTTCATCTGGTACATTTTCCAGCTTCCCTAAGACCTTCAGATAATTTTCCCTGTCATTTTTATTAGTACCCGCGTACCTCGCTGAGTACACACCCGGTTCTCCGTTCAGGGCATCCACTTCCAACCCGGAGTCATCGGCAAGAACGGTTTTACCCAGATATTCCGCTACCGCAGATGCTTTTAATAGCGCATTTTCTTCAAAGGTTGTCCCTGTCTCTTCCACTTCCGGAATCTCTGGGAAATCTGCCAATGATTTAACTAAGATCCCTTTTGGTTCAAGGATTGTTTGAAACTCCTGAACTTTGCCGGGATTGTTCGTGGCGATGATAATCTCCTGCATGGTCACAGTCTGTTCACTTCCTCTTTTGATATTCCAATGTTTTCAGCGATTGTACCAAGGGCCTGCTTTTGGCATTCAACCAGCTGTAGCATCCCTTCCTCTGCAAGGTCCAATAGCTCATTAAGCTGTTTTCTGGAAAAAGTGGCTTCCTCTCCAGTTCCCTGCAGCTCTACAAAGTCCAACGAACCTGTCATGACGACATTCATATCCACTTGCGCTTTCGAATCTTCTATGTAATTCAAATCGAGGATCGGCCCAACTTGCGCATCGATTCCAACTGATGTAGCTGCCAAATAATCTATGATTGGCAGGGCTTTGATTTTTTTTGCCTCAACAAGTTTTTGGAATGCGAGAACCATCGCAACGAAGGCACCTGTTATCGATGCAGTTCTTGTACCACCATCGGCTTGGATCACGTCACAGTCAATCCAGATTGTCTTTTCTCCGAGTTTCTCCAAGTCCACCACTGACCGCAGCGCCCTTCCTATCAGACGCTGAATCTCCATCGTACGGCCTGATACTTTTCCTTTTGTGGATTCACGCATGGTTCTTTTCTCCGTCGCTCTAGGCAGCATGGAATATTCGGCGGTTATCCACCCTTTGCCCTGTCCACGCATAAACGGGGGTACTCGATCCTCGACGGTAGCAGTACAGATAACCTTTGTCTCCCCAACTGTGATCAGGACACTTCCCTCCGGATGGGTTATGTAATGAGGGATAATTTCAATTTTTCTTAATTCATTATTGTCTCTTCCATCTACTCTCGACATATTCTAAACTCCTTTTCTATAGTAGGCAGCATGATAACTGTCCAACAGTAAGAGTGTATGATCACGAATCAATAGGAAAAAGAGGCAGTTACCCACCTCTTCACATGTCCTCCATTAGTATATCAAATTTTAGAGATTAAAACCTTCCTGTATTCACATTTTCGGGTCTAGCAACAGGCTCGGATACATTCGTTCCGTCTGTAGCCATCAAGTCGCCCTCCCCATTCACTGTAATGGAGATTGTTTCTACTCCGGCTTGCTCAGTTAAAGTCAGGACAAGGGAATCCACTACTGCTCTGGAAACTACCTTCTCCTCGAGCCCAAGGATATCTTCATTGAAATCCAGTGTAAGGTTGCCATTTGCATATTTCGGTTCAGATAAAAGCTTAATTTCATTGCTCAATTCCTTCGTCAGGCCTGAATTATAGGAAGGTCCGGCAACCAACGCATTGACGATTGCTGTATAGTCGTTTGACTCAGTCATCGCTAAACGCTTCGTGACAGGAACATAGTACGGATCTCCTTCATTGTTTTCAGCAACAAAATAGAGGGTTACCGCACGAGTATTCCGGATATCCACCGTTTCAGAAGTATCAAGATTGATACCGTTGGCCCTGCTTACCCCTTTTCCGATTGGTGTCTTATTTACAGGCATCACTTCCTGGTTATGTCCGTTTACCTGGATCTGGACTTTTTTCACGTTTGGAAACTGTGTTAACGTCCAAGTGATGGATTCCAGGATTTTCATTTCATCATTTTTATCATATTCAATGAACTCATTGGAGAAGTCAGCAATAATGGTGCCATCCTCCTTCAGGTTCACATCCACCTCTGTACCTGCCGGAAGAACCGCACGGAATCCATTAGGCAGCAGTTCCTCGATAGGACCGCCCTTCACCAGGTATTCCAAGGCTTGTTTTGCTGTACCTTCCGTCTTTGGCAAATCAAATGTTTGGGATACAACATAGCCGTTACTGTCGATTAAGTATAATTCCCTTTTGGTAGTTTCCGTTACAGCCTCTTCCTCGCCATCCGCTCCTGTACCATCTGCTTCAGTACCTTCTGCTTCTTCTGTTACATCTTCGGCATCATCCACATAACTGACATCCTTTGGAATATCTGCTTCAGGCGTGGCCTGCTCATCCCCTCCGAATAATCCACATCCAGACAATAATACAGAGGATGCAAGAACAGCTGCAGCAGTCATTTTCACTTTTTTATTAGACATAGGTTTCCCTCCTAAGACGGTTTGTACTAACATGTATACGAGCCCTATGTCTAAAATAGACCGGATGAAAAAAGAATTTGTCCAAAAAGAAAAAACTCCTTCCGAAAAGGAAAGAGTTTTTCTATTATTGCCTATCGAGTCCATGACTTTATATCGATATGGGTTCCAAAACAATCGTCTTCACATTTTTGACCTGCTGTTCAAACAGCTTGGAAGCAATTTTTTCGAAAAGCTCTCGGGAGCCTGTTGTATAGAATACATGCTCCTCTTTGGAGATAGTCCAGTTCAGTAGTTTCTTAAAGTTCAGGATGGTGCTCACTTCCCTTGCTGTTTCGTCCCCTGAGCAGATCAACTGGACATCAGGTCCCATCACTTCCTGGATGGTAGGTCGCAACAGCGGATAATGGGTGCATCCGAGAATCAGCGTATCCATGCCCATCCCCTGGAAAGGAATCAAGGTTTCACGGACTATGCCAAAGGCAGCTTCTCCTTCGAATTCCCCGCTTTCCACCAATGGGACGAAGTTGGGACAAGCAAGGCTGTCAACTGAGACGTCGTTATTGATTGATTTCAACGCGTTTTCATAAGCACCACTATTCACCGTTCCTACTGTACCGATTACGCCAACATGATTGTTGGACGTGACTTTCAGTGCAGTTCGGGCACCTGGATCCACGACACCAATGACAGGAATGTCCAGCTGCTCCCTGATTTCCTCCAACACAACTGCTGTTGCGGTATTGCAGGCGATCACAAGCATTTTGATATCATGCAGCAGCAGAAACCTTGTCATTTCCCAAGTGAACCTGCGGACCTCTTCAGCAGGTCTTGGCCCATACGGACAACGGGCTGTGTCACCAAGATAGATAATTCTTTCTTTTGGAAGCTGTCGCATTATTTCCTTTGCAACTGTAAGGCCTCCAACTCCCGAATCAATTACGCCAATTGGTCTTTGCAACTAAATCCCTCATTCTTTCATTTCTAGATGTAATCGTGCTAAACACTTTTCTAACATGAAAATCTCATCTTGTGAATAGTTCTTTAGGATGTTTCGCAAATAATCCTGTCTCTTATGCACTACTTCTTCAATGATCCGTGCGCCCTCTTCCAGCAGGTGGATGCGTACCACTCGGCGGTCGTTGGGATCTTTTACTCGCTGTACGAGTTCATTTTTCTCCATGCGGTCTACTAGGTCTGTTGTCGTGCTGCACGCAAGATACATCTTGGTGGAAAGCTCCCCGATCGTCATATCCCCGCCTTCCATCAACCATTGCAAGGCAACAAATTGTGGTGGTGTAATCGTATAATTGCTAAGGATTTCGCGACCTTTCTGTTTTACTAGTGTCGCTATGTACCTTAATGATTTTTCAATATCCGCTACCAATTGATCTTCTGATACTAACTCATTTTGCATTGTCATTCCCGACCCTCTTTCTACATATATGTCTTTTTATCTATATTCTGAAAGGACTTGTGAAGTTATTAGCAATACGAAATTAAATCTTCTCCTTACCATTCTCTTATGTTTTCCTCTAAAAAGCAAGATGTAACAATCAATAATCATATGAGAACCAATCGCAATACTTGGGTTTTGAATAAAATAACCGACTATCTTCCTTAACGAATTGTTAATAGATAGCCGGCAGATTATTAAAGCTCTAACTCTCCCATGCGAAGAAGCTCGACAACTGCTTGGGACCGCCCCTTGACTCCCAGCTTTTGCATAGCGTTTGAAATGTGGTTCCGAACTGTTTTCTCACTGATAAACAACTCACCAGCAATCTCTTTTGTTGTTTTATCTTGAACTAACAGCTCAAATACTTCTCTTTCTCTTTTGGTAAGCAATGGCTTTGGTTGAAACTCTTTCTCCTTCAATAATTGTAACCCTCCTTGCCTTAGCCAGAGCTGAACTAGCGGATGGGTGTATATTTAGTCATGGTATAATATGTTAGCAGGCAGGATGGAGTTACATCTAAATATGCAGTTTTTCATCTAAAAAGGAAAAAAAGGCTTTAATTATTTATTGAGAGCGGAGAAAGGAATAAATGGCGCTGTTCCGCGCTCCAAGCTTCCCCTTTTCCTGTATGCTTGTTGAGTTGAACCATCCGACCTCTTCCAACAAAGCAAGGTTCCCCATTCTCTCTTTTTCCGAGGTAATGCAGGTCCACAGAGGATGTCCCCAACTCATTCGCTTTCACATAGATTTCCAGCTTCTCCCCGAAATACACCTGCTTCAGAAAATCGCATTGCAGATCTGCCACCACAGGAATGGTGCTGCTCGAGGGCTTTGTCCAATCCTGCATGAATCCCAATGCTTTAAAGAACTCAATTCTTGACTCTTCAAAATAGACAAATGGAACAGTGTTATTCATGTGCCCAAACATATCGGTTTCCGAGAAGCGGACTGTCACCTCATGACTGAATGAGAACTCATTCATCCAATGATGCATATCCTTGATATAAGCTGTATTTTTCATTACCCTTACCCTCCTATTTATTTTCAATATCTTCAGATAAATCATTCATTTGTAAAAAAACGCCCCTTAACAAGAAAGAGGCGTTCGTTTTATTTATGCTTGGTCACTGCCAAAGAAATTACGGAACATCTGGATAGTCGTATCGCGGTTAAGTGCCGCAATGGAAGTGGTCAATGGAATGCCTTTAGGGCAAGACTGCACACAGTTTTGTGAGTTACCGCAGTTTGCAAGTCCACCGTCACCCATGATTGCTTCCAGGCGTTCTGATTTGTTCATCTCCCCAGTTGGATGCGCATTGAATAGTCGCACCTGGGAAAGAGGAGCAGGACCGATGAAGTCCGATTTGCTGTTTACGTTAGGACATGCTTCGAGACAAACACCACATGTCATACATTTAGAAAGCTCGTAAGCCCATTGGCGTTTCTTCTCCGGCATACGAGGACCAGGCCCAAGATCGTATGTTCCGTCGATTGGAATCCAAGCTTTTACCTTTTTCAAGGAATCGAACATACGGCTTCTGTCCACCTGCAGGTCACGGACAACCGGGAAAGTACTCATCGGCTCAAGCACGATCGGCTGCTCCAACTGATCGACAAGCGCTGTACAGGATTGACGAGGCTTTCCGTTGATCACCATGGAGCACGCTCCACAGACCTCTTCCAAACAGTTCATGTCCCAGTTTACAGGAGTCGTAGCTTTTCCGTCTGCATTCACAGGATTACGACGCACTTCCATCAAGGCGGAAATGACGTTCATGTTAGGACGGTAAGGCAATTCAAATGTTTCATAGAAAGGGGTTCCATCAGGACCATCTTGACGCTTCACTTTAAACGTTACTGTTTTTGTTTGTTCAGCCATCATTCTTTACCCCCTTTTTTCTTGGAATAGTCACGCTTACGCGGCGGGATCAAGCTTACATCCACATCTTCGTAATGGAACTCAGGTGCAGATTTAGGGCCAGTGAATTTCGCCATTGTTGTTTTTAGGAATTCTTCATCGTTACGTTCCGGGAAGTCCGGTTTATAGTGCGCTCCGCGGCTTTCATTACGGTTATATGCACCGATTGTCACGACACGCGCCAATTGAAGCATGTGGAATAGCTGACGGGTGAACGCCGCTCCCTGGTTGCTCCATTTTGCTGTGTCATGGATATTGATATTATCATAACGCTCTAAAAGTTCCTGGATTTTCGCATCTGTCTGTAAAAGCTTATCGTTGTAACGTACAACTGTTACGTTGTCTGTCATCCACTCGCCTAGCTCTTTGTGAATGACATATGCATTCTCCGTACCGTTCATCGTCATGATGCGGTTCCATTTCTGCTCTTCTTCTTTTACATAGCGATCGAATAGAGAAGTGGCAAGAGAATCTGTAGATTTTTCAAGTCCATTCATGTATTCAACCGCTTTTGGACCAGCTACCATACCGCCATAGATGGCTGAAAGTAGGGAGTTGGCACCTAGACGGTTCGCACCATGCTGTGAGTAATCACATTCTCCTGCTGCAAATAGACCTGGAATGTTTGTCATTTGGTCATAATCGACCCACAGACCACCCATGGAATAGTGAACAGCCGGGAAGATCTTCATTGGTACTTTACGAGGATCATCACCCATGAACTTCTCATAGATTTCGATGATTCCACCAAGTTTGATATCCAGTTCTTTCGGATCTTTATGGGAAAGATCCAGGTATACCATGTTTTCGCCGTTTACACCCAGCTTCTGATTTACACACACGTCAAAGATTTCACGTGTTGCAATATCACGAGGAACAAGGTTACCGTAGGCAGGGTATTTTTCCTCAAGGAAGTACCAAGGCTTCCCATCTTTATATGTCCAAACTCGTCCACCTTCTCCACGAGCAGATTCACTCATCAGACGAAGCTTGTCGTCTCCCGGAATCGCTGTAGGATGGATCTGGATGAATTCACCGTTTGCATAGTAGGCACCCTGCTGATACACGATCGATGCAGCAGAACCAGTATTGATGACAGAGTTTGTTGATTTACCGAAAATGATTCCAGGACCGCCTGTTGCCATGATGACAGCATCAGCAGGGAACGAAACGATTTCCATGCTTGTCAGGTTCTGTGCAACAACCCCACGGCACACGCCTTCATCATCGACGACAGTTCCCAGGAACTCCCAACCTTCATATTTCGTAACAAGTCCGGACACTTCATGGCGGCGAACTTGCTCATCCAGTGCGTATAATAATTGTTGGCCTGTTGTTGCTCCAGCGAATGCTGTACGGTGATGCTGTGTTCCACCAAAGCGACGGAAATCCAAAAGTCCTTCAGGTGTACGGTTGAACATAACGCCCATACGGTCCAAAAGATGGATGATCCCTGGTGCCGCTTCACACATTGCTTTAACTGGAGGTTGATTTGCTAAGAAATCCCCACCATATACGCTATCGTCAAAATGCTCCCACGGAGAATCCCCTTCTCCTTTTGTGTTTACTGCCCCGTTAATTCCACCCTGGGCACAAACCGAGTGAGAACGTTTAACTGGTACTAATGAAAATAAATCCACTGGTACACCGGCTTCTGCAATCTTAATGGTAGCCATTAAGCCCGCTAATCCACCGCCGACCACGATAATTTTTTTACTCAATGGTAACTCACTCCTTAATAGTTGCTATAGGTCTTATACGAATGCTAATAATGCTCGAACTCCTACGACTGAAAGAGCGACAAAGATACCCATTGTCACGTAGGTAGCAATTTGTTGAGAACGAGGAGTTACAGTAATTCCCCAGCTTACACAGAAAGACCAAAGGCCATTTGCGAAGTGGAAAATCGTTGCAATTACACCAACAACGTAAAACCCGAACATAGCAGGACTAGCAAGAATGTTAGCCATCATATCAAAGTTTACTTCCGCTCCTCTTGCAGCTGCAATACGTGTTTCCCATACGTGCCATACGATAAAAATCAATGTAACAATTCCCGTGAAACGTTGAACCATGAACATCCAGTTACGTCCATACCCATACTTGCTTACATTGTTCTTTGCTGTAAAAGCAATATATAAGCCGTAGATTGCGTGGAATAGAATTGGCAGGAAAATCACAAAAATTTCTAAAGCATAACGGAACGGCAGGCTCTCCATAAAATGTGCCGCTTTGTTAAATGCATCCGGACTCTTTGTAGCAAAATGGTTAACAACCAAGTGCTGAATTAAGAAAATACCAACCGGAATGACTCCTAGAAGCGAGTGGAGTCTTCGAAGTAAAAATTCACGTTCTGTTGCCATCACTTAACCCCCTTTTTAATGTAGGAAAATAGATTAGATGTTTACAAGTTCTTTCTTTCACTATCTATTATAGTAAAAAATCACTCGAACTCCCGCATCCCTTTTTTAAACTTTCAATATAATGAAAGCCTTTACAGATATATCGACAAATATGTGACAAGTTTATTTTACTCCCCCATATTAGAAGCGTCAAGAAAACGCGTACAAAAATTGTAATTTTTGAAAAAGTCAAGTGCAGTTTAATATGTCAGAAAAATAAGATAATATTTTTCTAGTATAAAATACTTCTTCCGCTTCATTTATTTGTGAAGGGCTTTATTATATAATGAGGGTAGTAGAAAGAGGGGAAGTAAATTGACCGAAGCAAACAAGCTGCAAGAACAACAAGAAGAAATGGACACAACGTTACAAGTCCCTGTTTTTGGGTACGAACTGATACGCGACATGCTCCTTCCAGACCTTTTGGGAAAAGATCACACACAGATCATCTATTGGTCCGGCAAGCAGCTTGCAAGACGATTCACTATTGGCACCCAGGAAGAGATCTCGCAATTTTTCAAAGCAGCGGGATGGGGAGATCTTGAGATCATTGAACAGAAAAAATACGAGATCAAATACCTTCTTAGCGGTGACATGGTGAAGCGACGCCTTGAGTTGAATAAGGACGCAATCTTCCAGCTTGAAGCCGGCTTTCTTGCAGAACAAGTTCAACGCCAAAAAGGCAAAACTGCCGAGGCAATCGAAGAGCAGAAAAAACGCCAGGAGATCTACATCACCGTCCAATGGGACAAATAACCTATACTTTCTAGCGCATGCTGAGGCATGCGCTTATTTCTTTCTGTTTTGACTGGTGGGTACTGCTTTCGAATTCACCAGAGTTCATAGTTCGTGCCGAAAATGGGTGAGTTGATGCCGAACAGTACCGAGTTCGTGCCAAAGTCAGCCTAGTTCGTGCCGAAAAAGGCAAAGTTGATGCCGAACTCCTTTTAGAGGTACTTCCTTGGCGCTAAAGATTTTAATGTATCCGATAAAAGCTACATCCCCCAGTCAATTTCTTCCAAACGGGGCATTGCTGTCATGGCCCCATGTTTTGTTGTTGCAAGTGCCCCAAGATTGTTGGCGAAGGCGATGCATTGAAAGAGTGCTTCTGATGTAGATGGTATGCCATTAAAGTAAACATATCGAAGTAAACCTGCCATAAAGGCATCCCCGGCACCGGTTGTATCCACTGGTTCCACTTTCTTTACGGGTATGTGATAAGTTTTTTGATTTTGTATTGCATATGTACCTGATTCCCCAACAGTCACGAGGATCAAAGGAATATTCAATCTCACAAGCTTATCGATTCCATCCTCCATTTGCGAAGTTTCCGTTAGAAATAACAGTTCCTCGACCGTTAATTTAAGAATATCCACTTCAGTTAAAAAGGAGTGAATCGTATTTCTGCATTGTGCTTCGCTTTCCCATCGCAGCAGTCTGATGTTTACATCAAACGAAATGAGGGTTCCGGCTTTTTTCGCCATTGCCACTGCTTGTTGAGTGGTCGTAAGCGCTATAGAGTGGAACATTGTCCCTGAGCTTATATGAAAAATGGAAGCTTGCAGAAATGCTTCAGTAGCAAGATAATTTTTCTCCAATTGAACGTGAGGTGTTTCATCCATATACTTGTGGAAGATTCTTTCGTTATCGGACATAAGATGCACGTATACTCCAGTCACTTGTTTCTCTGGAATTACTTGAGCGTAATCAAGTCGCACGTTTTCCTTTAAAAGTTCATTGCGGACAAACTGACCGTTTTCATCTTCACCAGTTACCGTCATAAGATAGGATGGAACTTTAAGGCGACTCAAGCCTACTGCTACATTTAATGAAGCTCCACCAAGATAGGTATTGTATGATTTGTTTGTTATATCTTTGGCAATGAAATCGACAAAAGCATCCCCATAAGTTATAACATGGCTTTTATTACTCTTTTTCATCTATGATTACACCTCTAACCTCTCCAGGCATTTTCTTATAGATTATCACTAAAAGAGATGCCTGTCCCCCAGATTCATATTCATAAAAAAAGAGCACCCTCAAAGGACGCTCCTCCCACTTCACCTAGTTCAATACTCTCTCCACTGATTCTTCCCCAAGCTTGAACGCTACATGCAACGCCTCTACAGCCTTCACCATTACTCCTACATCCACCACTGTGGATACCTTGATTTCGGAAGTACTTACCATTTTGACATGAATGCCTTCCGTCGCCAGCACCTGGAACATTTCCGCAGCTACACCAGGGTTGGAAATCATACCGGACCCAACGATGGAAACCTTCGCTAAGTTGCTTTCTTTTTCAATATGAGTAAAGCCCAGATGCTCTTTATATTGCTCGAGCACTTGGATAGTCTCTTCCACATCCTTCGTTTTCACAGAGAAGGAGATATTAGTTGTATCTTTATCCATACTTGTCTGGATGATGATATCGACGTTCAGGCTATGTTTTGCCAATGTTGTAAAAATAGTGGATAGAGTATGTAGCTCATTCGGCAATCCACATACGGTAATACGGGTAATCTGATCTTCAAACGCAATTCCTCTTACTACTAAACTCTTTTCCATGGAAACTTCCTCCTCAATGATGGTGCCTTCTTCCTCTTCCATACTTGAACGCACAACAAGCTGCACTCCATAATTTTTCGCAAATTCAACCGCTCTTGGGTGTAATACACCCGCTCCTAAATTGGCAAGCTCCAGCATTTCGTCATAGGATACTGCCGCCAATTTTCTTGCTTCTTTCACAAAACGGGGATCCGTCGTAAACACTCCGGTTACATCTGTATAGATATCACATTTGTCCGCTTCCAGAGCAGCAGCCAATGCAACAGCCGTTGTATCGGAACCACCTCGGCCAAGTGTTGTGATTTCATTCGTCTCCGTAATCCCTTGGAAGCCTGCCACAATCACAATTTTCCCTGCAGCCAAATGGCTTTTCAAAAGGTCTGTTTCAATATGGGTGATTCTGGCATTCCCATGTACAGGCTCTGTCCGAATACCGGCCTGCCATCCAGTCAGGGATACCGCTTCATGGCCTCTGACCTGAAGCGCCATAGCTAAAAGTGAAATGGTGATCTGCTCCCCAGTTGTAAGAAGCATATCCATATCGCGTTTGCTCGGGTGTGGATTGATTGCATTTGCCAACGTTAACAGCTGATCTGTCGTTTTCCCCATGGCAGAAACCACCACCACTACCTTGTGGCCTTTTTCCACTTCAGAAATAACTCGTTTTGCAACATGCTGAATTCGCTCAACAGACCCGACCGAAGTTCCTCCAAATTTTTGTACAACAATCGTTGACATACCCACCATTCCCTTTTCTAGTTTATTTCATCATAATGTAAAAGATAGAAAGCCCAATGGATGCACCTCGCGAAGAAATGAGTCTTAAACCCGTGACTATTTCCTGTATGAAGGTATAAAAAAACAGCAATGAGCTTTGTCTCATTGCTGTGATTGGCAAAATATAAAAACCGTTCACGCGTGAGATAGCTCTCCAGGCAGCACAAAAACAGCCTGACAGTCCTACATTTCTTAAACGCAGAACCAGTAAAAAAAAGAAAAAGAGACTTTTTTTTACTTCGGCGATCCTCCCCTTTCCGTAATCTTCTCGGAAGCTCTTTCTTCTCCGATTACATACTTTTGAAGTTCGCACCTCTATCATCACTTCATTAGTTTGAAGTGGCACATTATGAAATTAATAGTGATTATATCAGACTCCTAGAATAGATACAATACCTATTCCTGTAATTTATTAAAAATTTCTTCAGCGATGGGGCGTGGGATTTTCGCCTGCTGAATCTCTTCCACTGTTGCTTCCTTCAGTTTTGCAACAGATCCAAACTGCTTGAGCAGCGCTTTTTTCCTTGTTGCCCCTACTCCCGGAATATCGTCCAAGACGGAGTGGAAGACATTTTTACTCCTTAGCTGGCGATGGAATGTAATCGCAAATCGATGAACCTCATCCTGGATTCTCTGCAGCAGGTAGAACTCCTGGCTCGTCCGCTCGAGCGGGACAATCATGGCGTCTTCTCCAGCCAGTAGATTGCTCGTTCGATGCCTCTCATCCTTTGCAAGACCGACAATCGGTATAAAGAGGTTCAGCTCGTTTTCGAGCACATCCCTAACAGCAGACATATGCCCTTTTGCGCCATCAATGATGATAAGGTCTGGAAGTGGCAGGGATTCCTTCAGTACTCTCGTGTACCTTCTTCTTACCACTTCACGCATGGATTCATAATCATCCGGTCCTTGTACGCTTTTCGTCTTGTATTTCCGGTACTCTCTTTTTTCAGGCTTGCCATCGATGAACACAACCATCGCAGAAACAGGATCTGTCCCTTGTATATTCGAGTTGTCGAATGCTTCAATTCTTAAGGGTGTTTCAATTCCAAGAACCTCACCAAGGTTTTCCACCGCTTTGATTGTTCTCTTTTCATCGCGTTCAATCAAGGAGAACTTCTCCACCAAGGCTACTTTGGCATTTTTCTTCGCCAAGTCAACCAATTGTTTCTTTTTGCCTCTTTGCGGCTGCATCACATTGGTCTGCAGAAGGGCCTGCGCCATCTCCAATTCGATTCCATTCGGCACCATCACCTCTTTTGGTACAAAGTGATTCTGTTTGGAATAGAATTGTCCGAGGTAGGTCAGGAAATCCTCCTCCGGTTCATTATAAATCGGGAAAAGTGATACATCCCGTTCTATCAGCTTGCCTTGTCGGATAAAGAACACCTGCACACACATCCAGCCCTTATCCACCGCATACCCAAACACATCACGGTCAACAAAGTCGTTCATTTCCATCTTCTGCTTTTCCATCGTGGCTTCGATATTCAGAATCTGATCGCGAAATTCCTTTGCTCGTTCAAACTCCAGATCCTCTGCGGCCTTCTGCATCTTTACGGTCAATTCTTCCTTGACCTCTTTATATCCGCCGTTAAGGAATCGCACAATCCCATCGACCATCTCTTTGTTCGTTTCCTGGGATATGTCCTCCACGCAAGGTGCAAGACATTGGCCCAAATGATAATAAAGGCAGACCCTGTCTGGCAGGGTCATGCATTTACGCAACGGATAGACGCGGTCTAGCAGCTTCTTGGTTTCATTGGCAGCCTGTACATTGGGATAGGGTCCGAAATACTTACCCTTATCCTTTGCCACCTTCCTTGTAATGAGAAGTCGAGGATGCTTCTCCGCCGTAATTTTTATAAAAGGATAGCGCTTATCATCCTTCAGCATCACATTGTATTTCGGATTATGCTTCTTTATAAGATTCAGTTCGAGTATCAATGCCTCAATATTTGAAGACGTGACAATATATTCAAAATCCACAATCTCATTCACCAGTCTCAGCGTTTTGCCGTCATGACTGCCTGTAAAATATGAGCGGACCCGGTTTTTCAGCACCTTTGCCTTTCCTACATAGATGATGGTACCCTGCCTATCCTTCATGAGGTAGCATCCTGGTTGGTCAGGCAATATCGCAAGCTTTTCTTTTATGTTCTGTTCCATTTACCCTTTCACCCCAACCAATGATTTGTCTCCTTTTATTATACATCTATCTGTTTTTTTGTTCCATTTTGAGTTTGGTGCGATCTTTACCCATTAGCTGAATGAATCTGGATCTGCTAATCTAACAAGGTTCTTGAAACACCGCTGTTGATTTCCGCACTAGGCTGCGCTTTCCGCGGGGCGATGCTGGAGCCTCCTCAGGCTTTGCCTTGCGGGGTCTCCAGCCTACCGCTAACTCCCGCAGGAGTCTTCGCCTATTGCTCCAATCAACAGCTAGATACATAAAATAATTTACAAACCTTTTCATACAAAAAAGCCCGGCACCCTTATCATTAACAAGGGACACCGGACTTTCAGAACGCTATCAGCTAGGCTTAAGCGTGTTTGTTCAATAGTTCAGCTAAAGCTTCTTTAGGTTGGTAACCAACTGCTTTATCTACCACTTCACCGTTTTTGATAACAAGTAAAGTCGGGATGCTCATTACGCCGAATTTGCCAGCAGTTTCTTGGTTTTCGTCTACGTCGACTTTTACGATTTTCACTTTGTCGCCCATGTCTTGGTCTAGTTCTTCAAGTACTGGAGCAATCATCTTACAAGGACCACACCAAGGTGCCCAGAAGTCTGCTAAAACTAAGCCTTCGCTTGTTTCTTGCGTAAAAGTTTGATCTGTTACATTTTGAATAGCCATTATAATTCCTCCTAAACGTTTATGTCACAATTAACGTATGTTAATTGGTTTCTCTCTGCCAGATGGATTATCTTTCAGAGTTTCAGTATAGCTAGAGTATAGCATTTCCGAAAAACGGACGCTAATTATTTGCTTCACTCTAGTTTTAACCTATTTTTCAAAATTAATTTGCGGTTTTCCAATAAAAAACGACCAAGCGAGTGTACCCCACTCGCTTGGTCTGTCCTCTGCCTTAGTTTGTTACCAATAGCTTTTTGAATTCTGCTGTCAATAAAGGTACAACTTCGAACAGGTCTCCAACAATTCCATAATCCGCAATCTTGAAGATATTAGCTTCCGGATCTTTGTTGATTGCTACGATAACTTTGGAGTTGGACATACCAGCCAAATGCTGGATCGCTCCTGAGATACCGCAAGCAATATAAAGGTCAGGAGTGATGACTTTACCTGTCTGCCCTATTTGCAGGGAGTAATCGCAATAGTCCGCATCACATGCTCCACGGGATGCTCCAACTGCTGCTCCAAGCACATCAGCCAGCTCTTTTAGCGGTTCAAATCCTTCTGTACTCTTAACTCCACGGCCGCCTGCCACTACTACTTTCGCTTCGGAAAGGTCGACACCGTCCGTTGCTTTGCGAACCACTTCTTTAATGATGGTACGAAGGTCTTTTACATCTACATCCAAAGAGGATACGTCACCAGTTCTGGCATCATCCCTTTCTAGCGTTGCGATGTTGTTTGGACGGATCGTTGCAAAGATAAGACCATCCGTTACGATTTTCTTTTCAAACGCTTTACCTGAGTAGATCGGACGAGTGAACACTAGGTTTCCACCCACTTCTTCTACTTCTGTTGCATCGGAAACAAGTCCAGAATTCAACTTGCTTGCTAGTTTTGGTGAAAGGTCTTTTCCTAATGCAGTGTGTCCGAAAATCAGTCCTTCCGGTTTTTCTGCGTCGATGACAGCCGTTAATGCTTGCGCATATCCATCCGATGTATACGTTTTCAAATTGGCGTGCTCTACAGTAATGACACGGTCTGCTCCGTATGCAATAAGCTCCTGTGCCAGGGAACCAACACTTTCTCCCACTAATACGGTAACAACTTCTCCACCCTCTGCCACTGTTTTACCTGCAGCAATCGCTTCAAATGAAACATTACGTAATGCCGATTCACGTACCTCTGCTAAAGTTAATACTTTTCTTGCCATGTTTGTCTCCTCCTGTCCATGTATCGATCTATCTGTATAGGTTAGATTACTTTCGCTTCATTTCTAAGTGCAGCCACAAGTTCTTTTACTTGTGCATCAAGCTCGCCCTGTAAGACTCTTCCCGCTTCTTTTTTAGGCGGCAGATAGATTTCCAATGTTTTTGTTTTTGCTTCCACATCATCTTCTTCAAGATCCAGATCATCAAGCTCCAGTTCCTCCAAAGGCTTTTTCTTTGCCTTCATGATACCAGGCAATGATGGATAGCGTGGCTCATTCAAACCTTGCTGAGCTGTTACCAATAATGGAAGAGATGTCTCGATTACTTCTGAATCCCCTTCCACGTCACGAGTGATGGTTACTTTTTGCCCTTCTATTTCAAGCTTTGTGATCGTTGTTACGTAAGGGATGTCAAGCAGTTCTGCAACACGCGGTGCAACTTGACCAGATCCGCCATCAATGGCTACGTTTCCACCAAGGATCAGATCTGCCTCCTTGTCTTTTAGGTATTCCGCCAAAATTTTCGCCGTTGTGAACTGGTCGCCATTTTCAATATCATCCTCTGTATTGATCAGCACTGCTTTATCTGCACCCATTGCTAACGCGGTACGAAGCTCTTTTTCCGCGTCTTCCGTTCCAACTGTAACCACGGTGATTTCACCACCATGAGCGTCTCTTACTCTAATCGCTTCTTCCACTGCATATTCATCATAAGGGTTGATGATAAATTCCGCTCCGTCTTCATTTATCCCACCATTTGACACCGTCAGTCTTTCTTCCGTATCAAACGTTCTTTTAAGTAGCACATAAATATTCATCACAGTACCTCCTGTTTAAACATTAGTTTTATTAGTAATATTCTGTTTTTTATAGATAAAAAAATTACTTCCCTTTGAATTCGGGAGCTCTTTTTTCTATAAACGCCTGGATGCCTTCTTTTCCATCTTCGGAAGTAAATACTTTTCCAAACAGCTCCGCTTCCCTTTGAACGCCGTTATAGAATTCCTGCGTTTTGGAGTAGCGGGCCAATTCAATGACAGATGCCACAGATATTGGTCCTTTTTGTGCGATTTTCTTCGCCATTTTAAAAGCCTCACCCATCAGAGCCTCTTCTTCATATGCATGATTTGCAAGGCCCCATTTGACAGCTTCTTCCCCGGTTAACGGGTCACTGGTAAATAGCATTTCAAAAGCTTTAGCAGATCCTACTAATCTAGGTAAACGCTGTGTCCCTGCAAAACCGGGAATCAGTCCCAGCTGAAGCTCAGGCAAGCCAAGCTTTGCTGTTTTCGTAACAAGACGGATATGGCAGCCCATTGCAAGCTCCAGCCCTCCGCCGAGTGCAGCGCCATGGATGGCAGCGATTATCGGTTTCGGGAAGGTTTCCATCTTTTCGAAAAGGTCTTGGCCGAATTTAGCCAGCTGTGCAAACTCTTCTCCTGTTTCAACAGTGGTGAATTCCTTGATATCCGCTCCCGCCGAGAAGAATCTGCCTTCCCCGTGAAGAAGCACTACACGAACTTCCTCCTGATTTTTCATATCATCTAGAACAATTGAAAGCTCTTTCAAAACTGCGGACGATAAAGCATTTGCCGGCGCTTTACTAATGGTAATTACGGCAACCCTATCCTCCACATTCACTTGTAGAAAATTCATGTCCATCCCTCCTTATGTATAAAACCGGAGCCACTTAAGGTGTGGCTCCAAACCCCTTGATTAACAGATCATGTACACGCGGTGCAATGGCTGTCAGGTCATACTTCTGATCATTCATCACCCAAGTGGTAATGGTTTCATCAATCGTCCCGAACACCATCTGCCTTGCGAGGCGCACATCGAGATCATCCCTGAACTCACCGGTTTCTTTCCCGACAGTCAGGACTTCATCTACTACCATTAGATACCCTTTTAGCACTTCGTTAATCTTCAAGCGGAGCTCTTTATTGGATTGTCTTAGTTCCAACTGGGTCACGATGGCCAGGTGATGGTCGGCTGCTAGCATGGAAAAATGTTTTTGTATCAATGTTAATAGTTTCTCTTTTGATGTCGATTTTCCTGCAATTTCTTGACGAATCTTTTCGACGAAGAGCCCCATTTTTTCCTGAAAGAGCGAAATAAGGATGTCTTCTTTATTTTTAAAATATAAATAGATGGTTCCGTCCGCTACTCCTGCCTGTTTCGCGATCTTGGAAACTTGTGCATGATGGTAGCCGTTCTCTGCCATAACAATGACTGCGGCATCTATTATTTGCTTGTATTTAGGTTTTTGTTGTTGTTTCAACCTGTTCTCTCCTTTTGCAAAATGAATGAATAATCATTCATAATTTTATAATACTTTACACGAAAAGAACTGTCAATTACTATCTTATCATATTATTCTGAGAATGGTAGAAAAAAGAAGGCCCCATTTGCTCCATTGAACACCGCTGTTGATCTCCGCACTAGGCGCAGCGACCCAAGGGGCGGTGCTGGAGCCTCCTCAGGCTTCGCCTTGCGGGGTCTCCAGCCTACCGCTACTTTCCCGCAGGAGTCTTCGCCTATTGCTCCAATCAACAGCTAGATTATTAAAAATCATCATTGGTCTATAAAATAGATAAAAAGAAAAAGACGATGCATTCATCATCTTTTTCTTTTTGGAATGTAGATACCGGCCATCTCATATTATTTTGCGATTTTCTGCTTCTCTTCTTCAATCAGCGCTCTTCTCAGGATTTTGCCGACCGCTGTTTTTGGCAGTTCGTCCCTGAATTCATATAGTCTTGGAACCTTGTAGGCCGCGAGATGCTTTCTTGCATAGGCATCCAGCTCTTCTTCGGTCAAGCTTGCGCCCTGCTTTTTTACAACATACGCTTTTACCGTCTCCCCTCTATATGGGTCGGGTATCCCTGCAACAATCACTTCCTGGACTTTCTCGTGCTCGTAAAGTACTTCCTCAATCTCGCGTGGATAAATATTGAAGCCGCCGGCAATGATCATATCCTTTTTACGGTCCACCACATAGAAGAAACCTCGTTCATCCATATAGCCCAAGTCACCGGTCAAAAGCCAGCCATCCTTCAGTACCGCTTCCGTTTCTTCCTTACGGTTCCAATATCCCTTCATTATTTGGGGACCTCTTACTACGATTTCCCCGATTTCGTTTACTGGAGCCTCTTCACCGGTTTCCATCGAAATGATTTTGGAATCAGTGTTGGGCCATGGTATACCTACGCTTCCCGATACTCTTTCATCCCATAAAAAGTTTGCATGGGTGACAGGGGATGCTTCTGAAAGGCCATAGCCTTCTACAAGCTTACCTCCCGTTACCCGCTCAAACTGTTCCTGAACCTCCACAGGGAGTGCGGCTGATCCGCTGATGCAGGAATCAATGGAAGACAGGTCGTATTTTTGGATATCAGGATGATTCAGAAGTGCAATATAGATGGTTGGTGCTCCCGGGAATAGGGTCGGCTTCTCTTTTTGGATCGTTTTCAATGTTGTCTCTGGATCGAATTTCGGCAAGAGCACCATTTCAAACGCCTGCATGATGGAAAGATTCATGACAGCCGTCATTCCATATACGTGAAAGAAAGGCAATATCCCGATTACCTTCTCCTGTGCCCTTTTACATTTATACATCCACTTCACACTCATCATCGTGTTGGACACCAGATTCATATGGGTCAGCATGACACCTTTCGGGAAACCTGTGGTCCCTCCGGTATATTGAAGCAAGGCAAGATCATTCTCCGGGTCAATATCCACATCAATCTCATTAACCTGGGATTCCTTCATCACTTCTGTAAACAAGTGGTTTTCTCCGCTATGCTCCACTTTCACGACGATGCCATATTGTTTTTTCTGGACAAAAGGGTAGAGCATATTTTTCGGGAACGGCAGATAATCCTTTATTCCCGTAACGATGATCTCCCTGAGCTTTGTCAGCGCTTTCACTTTAGATACTCTTGGGTAGAGGATATCGAGTGTAATGATGATCTCTGAACCTGAATCATTTATCTGGTACTCCAGTTCCCTTTCCATGTATAGCGGGTTGGTCTGCACCACAATACCACCTGCAAAAAGAACGCCATAATAGCTGATCACGGCTTGGGGACAGTTTGGCAGCATGATGGAGACGCGATCACCCTTTTTCACACCAAGATCTTTCAGGTAGTTTGCAAGTTTCAAAGATTGATCATACACCTCTTGGAAAGTAAGCTTTTTCCCAAGAAAATGTATGGCGGTTTTGGAAGGATGTTCAATGGCAGCTTCCTTTAGATAGGATTGAAGTGTTCTTTCTTCGAAGTTGATTTCATGAGGTATTTCACTTGGATAAAGCGAGAGCCATGGCTTATTCACTACTTGTTCCAATTCATTCCCTCCTTTTTCGGCCTGTACTATTACAATAGGCCCATGTCTTTTTGTTATAGTATATCAGTAATCCCATCAAAATTATAACATATTTTTAATATTTTGATAAATTGCAGCACATCCGTACAAAAAAAGAGTTTGACCAAAATTGATTTAGTCAAACTCCTGTTGTCTTATGCTAAAAAGAATAGATATACGATACCGATCAATACAAACAATCCGCATAGTCCAATTAATACTTTTGCTAAAGTTTCCATTCCATAACTCCTTACCCGATGCTTGCCCCAATGATAAATGACAGTCCAACAGAAATGGCAAAGGAAATAAGTCCAACTGCCCGATTATCCTTACTTATTTCATCGTCAATATTAAAGCTTGGTGTCAGAAATTCAAAGATGAAATAGGCAAAAAGCAAAAGGACGAAGCCAAGCGCTCCCCACCCGATCATCGTAAAAAGCGTGTCATGGTCTAAAATGGAGTAGCGAAAGATATTGGCTATCCCCAAGATCTTTCCTCCTGTTGCCAATGCTACCGCCATATTGCCTTTTTTGATTTCTTCCATATTATGATATTTCGTCACTAGCTCAAAGATCGCCAGAAATAAAATCATGCAAAGAACCACGACACTGAAATTAGCTGCCGTTCTTACTAATTCATTCTCCCAGAAACTAGACATAGTTTGCTCCCCCTGTTATTTCAGTTCGACCACTGTCACTCCAGTTCCGCCTTCTGAAGCTTCTCCAAAGCGATAGTTTTTCACAGAGCGATGATTTTTCAAATAATTTTGTACCCCGATGCGCAGCGCCCCGGTTCCTTTACCATGAATGATGGATACACGATGATAACCTGCAAGTGTTGCATCATCAATGTATTTCTCCACCCGCATCAATGCATCCTCAAAGCGTTCCCCACGCAGGTCCAGCTCAATATTCACATGATAATCCTTGCCTTTTATCGTTGCTAATGGCCTTGTCTCGACAGGCTTAGGTCTGCTTATATACTGGAGGTCCTTTGTTTTCACTTTCATTTTCAGGATCCCGATCTGGACCTGCCATTCCTTATCATTCGTCTTTTTCACCAGATGCCCTTTCTGGTTCAGGCTCAAAACTTTCACCTCGTCACCTGGCTCCAGGGTCTGATTGGTCGCTTCCTGCTTTTTCGTAGCGGCTGACTTCTTGACGGTTGGCACGGCTTCTTCCAAGCGTTTTTTAGCATCAATCAATTCATGCTCTTTGACAGTGGCATGCTGCTCGATTCTCATTTTCCGAAGTTCCCTGATGACCTTTTCCGCTTCTTCTTTCGCCTCTTCTACCATTTTTTCCGCTTTTAGTGCCGCTTTTTCCATAAGCTTATCGCGCTCTTCATTCAGATCCTGCATCTGTTCCTGTAAATCCTCATGCAGTTTTTGAGAGGTCTTTCTGATCTGCTCGGCTTCTTTCCACTCTTCTTCCGCCCTCTTTTGGGAAGCTTCCAAGGAGGCAATCATGTTCTCCACTTTGTTGCTGTCTTCGCTCACAAAGCCTTTGGCGCGTTCAATGACATCCATGGATAATCCAAGGCGCTTTGAGATCTCGAATGCATTGCTTCGGCCAGGAACCCCGATCAATAGACGATATGTCGGGCTTAGTGTATTGACGTCAAATTCCACACTCGCATTTACCACGCCATCCCTGTTATATCCGTATGCCTTCAATTCCGGGTAATGGGTCGTCGCAATAACACAGGCACCTCGGCTGTATACTTCATCCAGAATGGAGATGGCAAGGGCCGCTCCTTCTTGAGGGTCTGTACCAGCTCCCAGCTCATCGAAGAGCACAAGGCTGTTATGGTCTACCTTTTTCAAGATATCCACGATATTCACCATATGGGAGGAGAAGGTACTCAAGCTCTGTTCAATCGACTGTTCATCCCCAATATCTGCATACACGGCAGAGAACACGCCGACTTCTGAGCCGTCCTGGGCAGGAATATGCAATCCGGCCTGTGCCATTATCGTCAAAAGTCCCAATGTCTTCAATGTAACGGTTTTTCCACCCGTATTCGGACCGGTGATAACAATGGATGTATAGTCTTTCCCTAATTCGATCGTGTTCGGTACCACTTCATCCGGAGAAATCAACGGATGACGGGCCTGGATAAGTCTTACATACTTCTCATCATTGATTGCCGGCTTGGTTCCTTTTACATGCTTTCCGTATTTCGCTTTGGCAAACATAAAGTCAATGGCAGCCAGTATCATCACATTTGCCAACAACTCTCTTGCGACTTCTGCCACCTCTGTGGACAGTTCAGCGAGTATGCGGTCGATTTCAAGCTTCTCTTTTACTTTCGCTTCTTGCAGCACATTGTTCAGGTCGACCACCTGCTGCGGCTCGATAAATAATGTCGCACCGGATGATGACTGGTCATGCACAATCCCTCCGTAAGCACCTCTATATTCCTGTTTAACAGGGATGACATAGCGCTCGTTCCTGATCGTGATGATTGCATCGGAAAGCATTTTTTGTGCATTAGAGGATCGGATCATGCTTTCGAGCTTTTCACGAACCCTCGATTCCGTCGATCGCAGCTGTTGACGAATCCCCCGCAGCTTGTCACTTGCTCCATCCAATACTTCCCCGTACTCATCAATGCAGTTTTTTATATTTCTTTCGAGCTCAGGATAAATGTTCAACTGCTCCATGTAATTTTTCATGATTGGAACATCAATTTCATCATCGAGCAGGGCTTCTACAAAACGATCTAGCTTTCTTGCCGCGTAGATTGTACCAGCCACATCCAAAAGCTCGTGCGTATTTAACGTACCGCCGATTTCAGCTCGCTTCACATGTGCACGGATATCAGTGATACCCCCAAGCGGAACCTCCCCTTTTAACCTGAGTATCATGGCCGCTTCGTCGGTCTCTGCCTGTCTTTCCACAACTTCCGCATATTCGGTGGATGGCAGTAGCTGTGCCACCTTTTCTTTTCCTAATGAGGAAGCTGTAAAGGAAGCCAATTTATCTTTTACTTTATTAAATTCCAAAACCTTTAATACTCTCTGTTGCACGTGACCATAACTCCCTTCTCTGCTTGCCTTACGTATGATGACGTGATAAGAATCGCTTCAGCTTATCTTCCGTCCAGGTGTTGATGACATTTTCTTTTCTGATCCAGCCTTTTCTGGCAGTTGCCACTCCCGTTTCCATATGTTCAAGCATATCAATGCTATGGGCATCCGTATTGATGACAAGCTTAACCCCTGCATCCTGAGCCATTCTTACATATTTGCTTGCCAGGTCCAATCTGTGCGGATTGGCATTCAGTTCAAGCGCCGTATCCGTATCCTTTGCCAATCTGATCAGCATTTCCATATCCACATCATAGCCTTCCCTTTTACCTATCAGCCTTCCTGTAGGGTGGGCGATGATGTCCACATGGTTGTTTTCCAATGCCGTTTTCAAACGCTCCATGATCACTTCTCTCTTTTGCGAGAAGCTGGAGTGGATGGAGGCGATGACAAGGTCCATCTCCTCAAGCAATTCATCATCATAATCCAAGGAACCATCCGGCAGAATATCCATTTCCACCCCTGATAGTACCGTAATATCTTCATATTTCTCATTGAGCTTCCGTATCTCTTCCTTTTGTTGACGCAGCCTTTCCGACGTCAGTCCGTTTGCCACCTTCAAGTACTGGGAATGGTCGGTGATGGCAATGTATTTGTATCCTTTGGCGCGGCATGCTTCAATCATTTCTTCGAGTGTATAGGCGCCATCGCTCCAAGTCGTATGCATATGCAGATCGCCTTGAATGTCTTTCAAGGAAACAAGCGGAATTTCTCCATTATCGATCGCATAATCCACTTCCGTGCCATCTTCCCTGACTTCAGGAGGGATAAAAGGAAGATCGAAATGCTTGAAAAACTCTTCTTCCGTTTCGAAATGGGTGACTTCACCCGTTTCTACATTCTCCACGCCGTACTCGCTTATTTTCTCACCGCGGTCCTTAGCGAGCTGGCGCATGCGTACATTATGATCCTTAGATCCTGTAAAATGGTGAAGGGTCGTCGGAAAGCTGATCGGCTCAACCATTCGGAAATCGACGCTAACATCATAGTTGTATTCAAGCACGATGGAAACCTTCGTATCCCCGTTTGAGATAATTTCTTTGACCCGGTCCATTTTTACAAGTTGTTCGCGGACCTCTGCAGGAGTCGTGGTAGAGATGATAAAATCAAGATCTTTTATCGTTTCTCTGTATCTTCTTAAGCTTCCCGCTCTGGAATAGGCCTCTATTCCGGAGACTTCCGAAAGGTGTCTTTCTATTTCCTCTGCAATCTCCGTCATAAAGGAAATTGGCAGGCGATCCGGCCTTTTCCCGACTTCTTCTATGGCAGCCAGTATCTTCTCTTCCGTTTTCTTTCCAAAACCTGCAAGAGCCTGAACCTTCCCGGACTCACACGCTTCTTTCAATGTCACAATATCCACTACGTTTAATTCCTGATAAAGTTTCGCTATTTTCTTTCCGCCAAGACCAGGCAGATTCAATAATGGAACCAATCCTTCTGGAACCTGCTCCTGCAATTCCTCCAACACCGATGATTTCCCTGTCTCCAGTACCTCTTGAATGACGGAAGCAGTCCCTTTTCCAATACCGTTTATCTTCGTAAAATCCTCGATTTGACTCAGGCTTCTCTCATCATTTTCAAGTGCCAGCGCCGCTTTTCTGAAGGCTGATACTTTAAAACCGTTTTCACCTTTCAATTCCATATATATCGCAATGGTCTCCAACCATTTGACAATCTGCTTCTTGTTCACTGGTATCACCCTACCTCAATGAATAATAGTCCTACTTAAAATCATACAAATAATTGACCCAAAAGTACAATTGAAAAACCGACATGACACCATGACAAAAGAAAAACTCCTCAAGAAAGAAGAGGAGTTTTAATTTCCGGCCATATACCCTGTCCATAAATCCTTCAGCTTTTCAGAAAAAACAGGGGTGTTTTCGACGATTCCTTTCGCCATGGAGGAATCACTGATCGAGCTTTGGACAATTTCCACTGGTACCAATGCACCTATGTAAAGAAAAATAAACACAATCAAATAGATTTCCACAAAACCAAGTACAGCACCAGCCCAGCTGTTCAGCTGCTTCAGAATTGGCAGATGGGAGAGAAAATCAAACATCGAACCTATAATTTGTGCCGCTATCCTTGTACCAAAAAATAGCAAAGCAAAAGCAATGGCACGATAATAAGCGGTATCCAAGCTGATTGTTTCAAAAAACATCGTCGCCGACTCCGGATCGCCAAAGCTTGGCATCGGAATCCAAAGTTTCAGTTTTGGTGCAAGATCGGCATAGAACATGTATGCTACGACAAACGCTGCGATAAAACCGGACAAATGTACGATTTGCATGATAAAACCACGGCGTATGCCTATAATTAACCCCATTATAAATAAGAAGATAATGATTAAATCCAACATTCCATTCAGCCCTTTTTCTTCATTTCATTTTCAAGTGTATCGTATGCATCTTTTAATTTGATATAATCATGTACAACATTGACTGCTGTAAGGACAGCCAGTTTGCTGATATCCAGATTTGAATTTTTCCCATTGATTTCTCTCATTTTTTCATCGACAATGGAAGCAACAAGTCGTATGTGACTTATACTTTCCGTACCAACAATAGAATATTGCTGTCCATATATGTCGACGGTCGTGCGAGTTTTCTGCTCTGACAACGTGTATGCCCCCATTCATAAAATCCTAATCTTAATAATACCATGAAAGATTGGAAGTTGGAAAGCAAACCTGTTAGTTTCCATAGAAAAATGTAAAATTTTGTAGTAGGAGTGAAAGATTTGTCATATCAAGTCATACAAGTGCCAACAAGTGTTCTTATCAAGCTAAAAGAGTTCTATCATCCCCACCGGATCGAGAAGCTTCCAACAGGTGCTGTGTTCGCAGCAAAATCGCCTCAGTGCATGATTACAGCCTATAAATCAGGAAAAGTATTATTCCAGGGAAAAAGTGCAGATGAAGAAGCGGCGATCTGGAGAGAGTTCGGAGGGAAACCTGCTTCTTCAGCGAAAAGCACTGCTGGTAAGCCAAAGTCTTCCGTAACCAAAAGTGGAGCTGGTCTGCCCCCTGGTTTTGCGTCATTATCAGTCATCGGATCAGATGAGGTGGGAACAGGAGATTATTTCGGCCCCATTACGGTGTGCGCCGCTTATGTAAGAAAAGACCAAATGGCGAAACTGACCGAGCTTGGAGTAAAGGATTCAAAAGCCCTTACTGATGAGAAAATTGTGCAGATTGCAAAGAACATTCTGCCACACATTACATATAGCCTGCTTGTTCTGCACAATGAAAAATACAACAAGCTTCAACAGAGCGGCATGACACAAGGTAAAATCAAAGCGATATTGCATAACAAGGCCTTAGAGAACGTGCTTGGCAAAATTGTACCGGAAAAGCCGGACGCCATTCTGATCGACCAGTTTGCTGAAGCGGGCGTGTACTACAGGCATGTGGCAAAAGAAAAGACCATCATCAAAGAGAATGTATACTTTTCCACAAAAGCAGAAGGCCTTCATCTTTCAGTGGCAGCAGCATCCATTATCGCACGCTATTCTTTTTTGAAAGAGATGGACAAAATCAGTGAGATTGCAGGTGTCACCATCCCTAAAGGTGCCGGGGCAAAAGTGGATGAGGTTGCTGCAAAAGTGATTCGAACTCACGGTGAATCAATTTTGAACAGCATAGCCAAGGTCCATTTCGCCAATACGCTGAAAGCCAGAAAATTGGTTTGATGTTTTTGCATCTGTTTACAGCCTTTGAGGTTGTGCTATAATCAATCTATACACATATTCGAAGAAGCCAAAGTGTTGGACGCACTTTGACCCTTAACAGTATAACTCCCGCAGAAGCACGGCTACTGTGGAGTCGAACGTACTAATAACTCACCCGACTGCCTAACAGCGAATCAGTAGTCACGGGTGGGTTATTTTTTTGTCATTTCCTTAATCAGCACAATTACTAGATTCACAAATGCAAAGAGGAATAGTCCTGAGGTCAAAAATAGCTGCATTTCACTCATACGGTCACCCCCGTTCTCCACAGGGACTCACCGCACCACCCGTTCCTATTATACTGTCTCCTCTATTATACCACTCTATCAGAAAAACAGAACACCTGTTCTTATAAATCGTACGTTTTACCTATTTTTTAGTAGAATTTTTTAATCTTGTTGAACACCGCTGTTGATTTCCACAAAAGGCTTCGCTTTCCGCGGGGCGGTGCTGGAGCCTCCTCGGGCTTTGCCCTGCGGGGTCTCCAGCCTACCGCTACCTCCCGCAGGAGTCTTCGCCTTTTGCTCCAATCACCAGCTAGTATACTTCAATTGCAAACGTCCTTATTAACAGGAGGTATAAAAAAAGAGACACCATCTTGTTAGAATGGCATCTCTCATCATTTCTTACTTTATTCAGCTTCTCAACACAGCGTCAAATTTCTCTTCGACTGCCTTCAGAACTTTTGTGTGAACTTTTGTTACTTCTTCGTCAGTCAGTGTGTGCTCAGGGTGGTAGTAGCGCAACGCGAATGCGACTGATTTTTTGGAAGCGTCAATTTTATCTCCTTCGTATACGTCGAACACCTGAACATCAGTGAGTAGTGTTCCGCCAGTCTCCTTGATCACCGCTTTCAGCTCGCCTGCTGGCGTACTACGGTCGACTACAAGTGCGATGTCACGACCGATGGATGGGAATCTAGGGATGGCCTCGTATTTGATTTCTTCCACATTGGCACCAAGAAGGTCTGTTAATGAAAGCTCGAACACGAAAGTCTCAGGTAGATCCAATTCATTTAACTTTTCCGGATGAAGCTGGCCGATGAAACCGACACTTTCTCCGTTCAAAAGGATCTCTGCAGTACGTCCAGGATGCAAGCCGTCTTTCTCTGCACGAGTATATGAAATTTCTTCACTTATACCAAGCATTGCGAACATGCCTTCCAGGATTCCTTTTGCCACAAAGAAGTCAACGGCCTTTTTTTCACCCTGCCAAGGATGCTGCTCCCATAATCCTGTCAATGCTCCAGCCAGACGCTCTTTTTCAGAAGGCAGGATGCTATCATCGGATCCAATGAAAACTGATCCAACTTCATAGACTGCATTTGCAGGCAAGGAACGAGCGATATTATGCTGCAGCGCCTCCAATAGATGTGGAACAAGGCTTAAACGCAAGGTACTTCTCTCTTCACTCATCGGCATCGCCAAACGGATTACTTTTCCATCCTCAAGAGCGAATTGCTTCGCACGCTCTTCACTTGTCAAGGAATACGTGATGTTCTGGATTAGACCGGCACCTTCCAGATAGCGTCGAACCTTACGGCGTTTCGCTTGATAAGGAGTCAATACTCCAGGTGTCGCTGCACTTACCGGCAGGGTTGTTGGAATGTTATCGTAACCGTAAAGACGAGCCACTTCTTCCACTAGGTCCTCTTCGATAGTGATGTCGCCGCGACGTGTAGGTACCGTTACAGTAAAGCTTCCGTTGTCTTCTTTCACTTCGAATTGAAGTCTAGTAAAGATATCCTTCACTTCAGCCGCTGTGACGCTTGTGCCAAGAACGGAATTGATTTTTTCCACCGTAGTCACTACCACTGCAGGCTCCACTTTTAACGTGTTCACTTCAACAGAACCGCTGACCACTTCTCCGCCGGCATACTCTGCCATCAACGCAACGGCTCTTTCTGCCGCTTCACGCGTGCGGTTCGGATCGATTCCTTTTTCAAAACGGGCACTTGCTTCACTGCGCAGTCCGTGGTCTTTGGATGCTTTACGGACAGTTACTCCGTTAAAGTATGCAGACTCAAGCAGGATTGTGGTAGTGTCTGATTGAACCTCTGAATTCGCTCCACCCATTACACCTGCAAGGGCGATCGGTTCCGTACCATTTGTGATGACCAAATGATCTTCCGTTAATGTGCGTTCTGCATCGTCAAGCGTGATGATTTTTTCATCTTTGTTCGCACGACGAACAAGAACTTCCTTGCTTCCTAGACGATCATAATCGAATGCATGCAATGGCTGACCATATTCCAATAAAATATAGTTCGTAATGTCGACTACATTGTTATGTGGACGAATTCCAGCTGCCATCAAACGACCTTGCATCCAAAGTGGAGCAGGACCGATTTTCACATTCTTCACGATTTTCGCCACATATAACGGGTTGTCTTCTGCTGCATCCACATTAACTGAGACGTAGTCGGAAGCCTGTTCATTGTTTGCATCGTATGCTGTTTCCGGCCATTTCACTTCTCTTCCAAGGATTGCGCCGACTTCATAGGCCACTCCAAGCATACTCAAGGCGTCCGAACGGTTTGGCGTCAAGCCAAGCTCCATTACCTTGTCGTTACGGTTCAAGTAATCGAGTGCATCTGTCCCGACTTCCACGCCTTCTGGGAAGACGAAAATTCCTTCTGCAAATTCCTTGGCTACAAGCTTGGAACCGATGCCAAGCTCCTGCAGGGAACAAATCATTCCATTTGACTCTTCGCCGCGCAGTTTCGCACGCTTTATTTTAAAATTGCCGGGAAGAACAGCGCCAACTTTCGCAACAGCAACCTTCTGGCCCTTATCAACGTTTCGTGCACCACAGATAATCTGCACCGGCTCTTCGTCTCCAACGTCCACAAGACATTTGTTCAGCTTATCGGCATTCGGGTGCTGCTCTCTTTCAAGGACATGACCGACTACAACACCTTGGATTCCATCATTCAGAAGCTCCACGCCTTCCACTTCAATACCGCTTCTTGTAATCTTTTCCGCCAGGTCCTCTGCGGAAATATCATCTATATTTACGTAATCTTTTAACCAATTGTAAGATACTAACATGGTTTTCCCTCCTCTTAAACTCGATTGAATTGCTTCACGAAACGCTGATCGTTCGTGTAGAAATGGCGGATGTCATCAATGCCGTAACGCAGCATTGCAATACGCTCCGGCCCCATTCCGAAAGCAAATCCCTGATATTTTTTCGGGTCATAGCCGGACATCTCGAGTACGCGGGGATGAACCATACCAGCACCTAGAATCTCGATCCAGCCTGTGCCCTTGCACATGCCACAGCCTTTTCCTCCACATTTCGCACATGTCACATCAATCTCAACGGATGGCTCAGTGAATGGGAAGAAGCTTGGGCGCAGACGGATTTCACGGTCTTCGCCGAACATTTTTTTCGCAAAAGTTTCAAGCGTACCTTTTAAGTCACTCATGCTGATATTCTCATCGATGACAAGTCCCTCAATTTGCGTGAACTGATGGGAGTGGGTCGCATCGTCATCATCACGGCGATACACTTTACCAGGACAGATGATCTTGATTGGCCCTTTTTCCTTGTTCGCTTCCATTGTTCTTGCCTGTACAGGGGAAGTTTGCGTACGCAATAACACTTCATCCGTAATATAGAAGGAATCCTGCATATCACGCGCCGGGTGATCCTTCGGCAGGTTCAATGCTTCGAAATTGTAATAGTCCGTTTCAACTTCCGGACCTTCTGTGATTGTGTATCCCATTCCAAGGAACAGGTCTTCAATTTCTTCGATTACCTTTGTTAAAGGATGTGGATTTCCTGTTGGTGCAGGACGTCCCGGTAATGTTACGTCGATGGTTTCAGAAGCAAGCTTTTTCGCTACCTCCGCCTTTTCCATTTCCGCCTGTTTTTCTTCGATTTTAGAAGCAACAGCTTCACGGACAACATTTGCAAGTGCCCCCATTTTCGGGCGCTCTTCGGCAGACAGCTTACCCATTCCTTTTAAAATTTCAGTGATTGGCCCCTTTTTTCCAAGGTACGCAACACGCACTTCATTCAACTGCTTTAAATCCTGTGCTTGGCTAACCTGCTCTAACGCAAGTGCTTCGAGTTCCTTTAAACGCTCTTCCACATCTATTCCTCCTTGATTCCTTTTTTGACAAATAAAAAACTCGCCCCTCAAAAAGGGACGAGATATTCGCGGTACCACCCTAGTTAACAAAGAGTTTGTGCCCTTTGTTCGCTCCATTCCAGATAACGGCTATCTAACCGGAACACCTTTACAGCATGTTTGCTGGTCCAAGTGCCAACTCAGGAGGTGAAATTTCACTTAGCCTTCCTTAAAAATGCTTGCAGTCTACGGCATTTTTTCCCTGAAAAAGGTTGGGAGTAAGCTACTTTCCTCTGTCATTGCTTTAATCTTTATAAGGATGTTCAAAAAGTCCGGTAAAAATAGCTTCGAATTTCTTCGTCAGCTTGCTTCTCCGCTCCTCACGTATCCCAAATATACGCTGCGGTGCTCGAGACTTCGCTTCCTCGAACTTCTTTGCTCTTTTTATCCTCCTTTTTGAACATGCATTTTATGTAACTATTTTTATATTATATTGAAAACAGATGCCGGATGCAACTCTATCCGCGTAAATAATACATTAAAATTCCTGCTGCGACACCGACATTCAACGATTCACTCTGACCAAAGATCGGGATGTAGAGGTTTTGGTTCGTCTGGTTGAGGTGCTCTGGTGCCATGCCTTTTCCCTCGTTGCCGAGGATAAGGGCAAAGGACTCGGAAGGTTTCACTTCATTGTAGGGTATCCCATTTTGAAGAGATGTTCCGAAAACCGGTATCCCTTGCTCCTTTGCTTGTTGGATCCACTCCTGCAGATTTCCTCTTATGATGGGCAAGTGAAAAAGGGATCCCTGGGTGGAACGGATGACCTTGGAGCTGTATAGATCTGCACACCCTTCTCCCAGGATGACCATATCCAAGCCTGCAGCATCAGCCGTTCTTATCATCGTGCCCACATTTCCCGGATCTTGTACATTATCCAGGAAAAGTAGCCGTTGATTCGGTTTGATGGCCTGTTCATCACTTTTGGATATCCGGCAGATGGCGGCGATCCCCTGCGGCGTTTCCGTTTCACTGAGTTCCTTTAGCACATTAGGAACAGCATAAATGAGTTCCACGTTGTTCAGGTTCCAGTCGGATGGGATGGAGCGGTCTTCCGCTACAATGATTTCTTCAATGAGACCTTCTATTTTCAACGCTTCCTCGATCAGGTGAAAGCCTTCAATCAGGAACATTCCTGACTGTTCGCGTTCTTTCTTTTTATGCAGCTTCTTCCACTGCTTCACTTTATTATTTTTTACCGATTCAATATGCTTCAACGTCGTAATTCTCCTTTTAGTGCTCGATACTGCTATTATACGCATTTTTTATACATATTTAAAGCCGTGAACAGACAAGCTAGGGATGATACTATTTTTCCCTACGAGGTGATAAGGATGAATTTGAATTTACGTCATGCTATTCGTCAGAATGTGGAAGGCAATTCCCAAGACCAACTTAGAGATACGATCCTAGATGCCATTAATAAAGGCGAGGAAAAAATGCTTCCAGGTTTAGGCGTGTTGTTTGAGGTAATTTGGGAGAATTCCTCCGAGCAGGAAAAATCAGAAATGCTCTCTACACTTGAGGACGGATTGAAATAGTATTAAGTTGAGGCAGCTCCTTTAAGGGGGCTGTTTTGTTTTTTGCATTCTTTTTTGGAGTGTGTAGGTGCGCTGGTATTTGGATCCACAATGTTGAAGTGCAAGTGAGGAGATTAATTTTGAGGTAATGGAATCAGATGGAAGTCCAAGGAATTCTTTGAGTTGTCTATGTGTGATGCTTGGTCCAAATATAAGTAGACGATCTTCCAAAGCGGCTAAGTGTGCATTTTTTGACTTATTCCTGCACCTTGTACAAACCCACCCACCTCCTTTTCTTATCACAGATATTTCCATGCAACTTGGACATTGTATCCCCGTTAGAATCTCTTCAGGCGCAATATTATACCGCTCTAAAATGTTTATATCCTCTTCACGGTGTTTCTTTAATAACAATCTTGATAGCTTTGCCAGTTCTTTTTCCGTTAGTATCGGCTCGGCATGATTTCGTTCCATTTCTTCAATTTTAGTTAAAAGGTTGTGGCTATGAATCACTGAGCGGGAGGCATTTACTCGGGAATCGGCTCTGATGATTGTTTGGGGATTGGTAAAACAAACAAAAGATTCAATTGGGAGTTCATTTATTTTATGGTCTTTAAGCCATTTTTTCAGTCTGTGCTTCTGCAATTTAATTTGACTCAGGGGATTAAGGAAACCTTCTTCCTTCCCATTCAAAGTCCTAATAAATTGATCAAAGTGGCTTTCGAATAAAACAGTACCGATGATGTTTTTGATTTCTAAAATGAGGATATATCGGGTGGTCAAAATGAGGATGTCCATCTGAAATGCATAGTTGTTGTTTATCAACCTTAAACTGTGAAAAATAAGATGTTTTTGCGGATTTAAAAAGGTCAAATGATATTTCATGGAAAGTTCACCTTTATACCCTGCCATCCTTTTTGCGAAATCCTGCTCGATTAGTAGCCTTTTAGGGTGATCTTTAGCAATTCTTCTGAGTAAAGCCTCTAAAATAAGAATAATAAGCGGTATTTCTAGTGGTTTTTTTATCATGGATAACCTCCTAATAGCTTAGTGAGTTTTATCTTACCATAATTTAGAATTTATGCAGGTATTTTTCAGTGTTTTTTTGAAGTTCGTTCGAAAATGTACCGAGTTCGTGCGAAACTGGCAATAGTTCGTGCCGAAAAGCACCGAGTTCGTGCCAAACTGCCCTTAGTTGATGCCGATCCCCATATTCGAACCCCAGCTTCACAACCTACACAAAAAAAGAACCCATCGCCCAACCGAGCGACGGGTTCCCAATTATCATTCTAATCAATCAAAAGTCAATCTCTCAACCGTCTCACGATCCAAACGCTTGATCACTTCCGCAATCAGCTTCACTGCGTTCTCGTAGTCATCACGATGTAGCATTGCTGCATGTGAGTGGATGTAGCGGGTTGCAATCGTGATGGACAATGCTGGTACACCTTGAGCAGTCAGATGGATTGCTCCGGAGTCCGTACCGCCTCCTGCAACGGAGTCGAATTGATATGGAATGTCCATTTCGTCCGCTACGCCAGTTACAAAGTCACGCAAGCCTTTGTGGGAGATCATGCTCGCATCATAAAGGATGATTTGCGGACCTTTGCCCATTTTGCTGAGTGCTTCCTTTTCGGTTACGCCTGGAGTGTCCCCTGCGATTCCAACGTCAACACCGAAGCCTATGTCAGGCTGGATCAGGTTAGCGGATGTTTTCGCACCGCGAAGTCCCACTTCCTCTTGCACCGTTCCTACGCCGTATACCACGTTTGGATGGTCTGCATCTTTTAAATGCTTCAATACGTCAATAGCGATGGCACAGCCGATACGGTTATCCCATGCTTTTGCAAGAAGCATTTTTTCGTTGTTCATGACGGTGAATTCGAAGTAAGGAACCACCTGGTCGCCAGGACGAACGCCCCATTCCTGTGCTTCTTCACGGCTGGATGCACCGATATCAATGAACATGTCCTTGATATCAACCGGCTTTTTGCGCGCTTCTGCAGGCAGGATGTGCGGCGGCTTGGAACCGATGACGCCTGTTACGTCCCCTTTGCTAGTTACAATCGTTACTCGTTGTGCTAGCATAACCTGGGACCACCAGCCACCAACTGTTTGGAAGCGCAGGAATCCGCGATCATCAATGTTTGTTACCATGAATCCGACTTCATCCAAGTGGCCGGCTACCATTACTTTCGGTCCGTCCGCTTTCCCGATTTTCTTTGCAATCAAGCTTCCCAATCCGTCTGTCATGACTTCATCTGCAAAAGGAGTTATGTATTTTCTCATTACATCGCGCGGTTCTTTTTCATTGCCTGGAATACCCTTTGCATCTGTTAAATCTTTTAGCATGGTTAATGTTTCATCTAATTTAGCCATTTATTTCGACCCCCTTAATTTCTCTCAATGAATATTATACAGAAAACTCTTACTAATGTAAAAAACATTAGTATCCCTGCTGCTGCCTCTTATGATTCTCTAGATTCTTTTCCATATACGCCTCTTCTACTTCTTTCCAAGAAAAGCCGAGCATCTCACCTAGTTCCACGTAGGTTGCAAACAGCACCTGAAACGGTTCCTCCTGCTTTTCGACACGGAACATGCTTATTAGATCGTATAGTACTAAAAATTGATCGGTGAGCGATTCTGTTCTGGTCCCCACTTCACTTGGAATTTCATCTGTGTAGCCTAACGTCAATCCAACGGAAAGGAGAAAATGGACCCCATCCACATATTCCTCGAGTATGACACTTCGTTCAGAGGCAGGCTTGACGCTCCAGAACTTGAAGCATCTTGTTTCGTTGGCCAGTTCTCCCAGTTCAACAAGGAGCGCCAACATTTTTTTGTCGACAAGATCTCTATTGTCCAGTCCGTGCTGTTCTTCTATTTTTGCATCGAGTTTCTTCTGCATCGTATAAAGCTCTTTTAGTCCCATATGTACCGCCTTTTTAAATTTTTTAAAAATAAAATGAAACCTTCTGTTCCCCTAACCCGTATAAAAGGTATTTTATAATAAATTTTATGTTTTTGCGAAGGAGAAGCGAATATGTTTTTTATTATCCTCATACGATTGGCATTGCTTGCACTCATTATTTTTATTATTTATTCGATCTTCAAGTATTTGCTCAATCCGAAACGGAAACTGGAGCTTGCCCATGAGCAGAAGAACTTTTACCTGCTTGATCAGAAAAACAATGTACGCAAGAATTTCCTGCTTACCTATAAAGGAGTCATGTTTGAGGGCGAAAAGTATTTGGGGACAACGGAGAAATCTTTTGAGGTCATTTCGATTTTCATCTGGCCAAAAAATCCGGAAAAGCTGGAGGGTTTGAAGAAGCAGGATTTTTCTTTTATCCAAAAGGAAGTCCGAAAGCAGTATCCGGACGCTATCATTGATTGGAAAAGTCCGATAAAAGAGTTTTTGAAGGAAGATTAAAAAGAGAGAGGATAGCATGGCTGCCCGGCTTAAATCGGCAACAACCGCTATCCTCTTTTGTATTGCTTTTCTTTTTGAAAAAATTGCTCCCATTTCATGACTACTACCTTCTGCCTCATGATAAGGAGCATCGCTGAAAGGAATATCAGTACACCCACCATGGCAGTTGGAGAGAACTCCGTGATAAATTGCCCAAAAACCGTATAAATGATGGCAAGCGGGATATTGGTAAGAAGAGACGCTCTGGCATATTTGGAAAATGTCTTGGTAGTTTCAATCAGAACAAGGGAGAGAAGATGGAAATGGATGAAGGGGATGAGGCGCAGAACGGTGATCTGCCCTACTGAAAGGTTTCCTCTGTTGCCGAACCACCGTTCCTTCATTGCAAGAACTTTTTCAAATATCCTTGGCATCTGATGGTAAAGAAAATAGAAAAAAAGACTGGAGAGCGTCAACCCCACAATAGAGTAGATGCTGCCGATCAAGCCGCCAAATAGGGCTCCGCCTGCTATACAGATGATGACTACCGGAATGAAAAGGACTTGTCTTACTATATGAAAGATAATAAAACCGAGAGAAGCCAGCCACCAATGAGTTTCGATGATGACAAATAATACGTTCAACTTTTCATCCATAAGGCTTCACCTCTCCAATCTTGGATAGACAAGGAATAATATAGCTTATTCAAAAAAGAATCCATTATGTTAACACGATGAGAATATAGCTTATCAGTGCCACTTGCAGAATTGTAATGAAAGGCAGACCGTACTTGAAGGGGAAATGCTTCGTTTTATGGCGATAGGTTCTCATCCCCATCCAAGCTCCCAAGGCCCCTCCTATGAATGAAACGGTCCAGAGCTTGGATTCCGCAATTCTCCATTCGTGATTGACCGCCCTTTTTTTATCCACTTTCATCAGTAGAAAAGCAAGGATATTTATTAGTATGTAAATAGTGATAAATAGTTCCATGTTCGACCTCCGCACCTCTTCTTCTTGATTTCTTTATACTACACCGACTCTTGCAGAAAATAAAGAAAAGAGGCTATCTAGAGCGATAGCCTCAATCAGTAAAATTATTTGTTTAAGCTGTTTTTTGCAGCTGTTGCAAATTCAGCAAATGCTTTTTCGTCAGTAACTGCTAACTCAGCTAACATTTTACGGTTAACTTCGATACCAGCTAATTTAAGACCGTGCATTAGACGGCTGTAAGAAAGACCGTTCATGCGAGCCGCTGCGTTGATACGAGCGATCCAAAGCTTACGGAAGTCGCGCTTCTTTTGGCGACGATCGCGATAAGCGTACATTAGGGATTTCATTACTTGTTGGTTTGCTACTTTATATAAAGTGTGTTTAGAACCATAATAACCTTTAGCTAATTTAATGACTTTTTTACGACGTTGACGTGTTACTGTACCGCCTTTAACTCTTGGCATTATAAATACCTCCTAATTATTTATTACTTGATGTTGTCTAACATGTGACGGATGCGCTTGAAATCGCCTTTGCTAACTACAGCTGCTTTACGTAATTTACGTTTTTGCTTCTGAGATTTGTTAGCGAATAAGTGACTTGTGTAAGCATGAGAACGCTTCAGGCTTCCAGATCCAGTTTTCTTGAATCTTTTCGCTGATCCACGATGAGTTTTCATTTTAGGCATTGGAGTTCCTCCTCATATCATTACTTTTCGTTTTTAGGTGCTAGTACTAAGAACATGCTACGACCATCCATTTTCGGATGTGATTCGATGGTTGCCACTTCTGCACAAGCTGCTGAGAAACGGTCCAATACTCGCTGACCAATTTCCTTATGAGTGATTGCACGGCCTTTGAATCGGATCGAAGCTTTCACTTTGTCCCCTTTTTCAAGGAACTTAATTGCATTTCGAAGTTTCGTATTGAAATCATGCTCATCAATAGAAGGACTTAAACGAACTTCCTTAATGTTGATAACTTTTTGGTTTTTGCGCGCTTCTTTATCTTTCTTCTGTTGTTCGAAACGGAACTTTCCGTAGTCCATGATTCGACATACAGGAGGTTTTGCAGTTGGCGCCACCATTACTAAGTCAAGGTTTGCACGTGCTGCGATTTCCAGCGCTTCTACCTTTGACTTGATTCCAAGCTGGTCTCCATTTTGACCGATTAGACGAACTTCACGGGCACGAATGCCATCGTTTACCATCATATCTTTGCTAATAATTAGCCACCTCCAAGGTTTTTTCCGAACACCGTTTGACGAACAATTACTCTGCAAACAAAAAAGTGTGGGTGCACATGACACCCACACTTTACGATTAAGTAAAAGATTGAAATCTTTCTCGTAAAACCTGTCAACTGCAATCATTTGCGTCAATCAGGTGAGAAGCGGGTGCTTCTTCTTGTTCTCAAACAAGTATTCAATTTGACCTTGTATAATATATCATTAATGATGATTGATTGTCAAGAATTCGTATCAAATGAAACAACGTTTTAAATGATATCAGATAAATTACAGTTATGCAATAGTTTTTTTCGAGATACATAAAAATAGGCGAATACATTAAACACCCTGTTGGTTTCCGCTTCAGGGGTTCGCTTATCCTTGGCGGCCTCGGGAGCCTCCTCGGTGCTTTGAGAAGTGCACCCCTTTTGTTGGACATACATCTAACAATAGGAGGTGTACTTCAGTTGAGTAAATTTACCCGAGAAGTAAAACATCAAGCCGTACAACGTTATATGAATAATTTAGTAAGTTATCGAGAGTTGGCTAAGGAGGTTGGAGTAGATCACTCCGTTCTCCGTTACTGGGTGATGTTGTTCAAACATCATGGTGACCAAGCATTCTCCTTTCCCTATACAAAATATTCTCCAGCCTTTAAACTGAGGGTAATTCAATTTATAAAGGAATCGAATTATTCCGTTCGAGAGGCATCGGCGATTTTCCATATCCCAGACCCTTGTATGGTTCGTAGGTGGAAAATTAAATGGGAGACATGTGGAGATGCCGCCTTTAATCCAAAAGAAAAGAGGCCATCTACTATGACTTCCAAAAACAATAAAACTAATGAAGAAAAAGCTACCAATCCATCTGTGGACGAGTTGAAAAAAGAATTAGAATACCTTCGTATGGAGAATGCGTATCTAAAAAAGCTGAGAGCCTTAGTTCAGGAAGAAAAGTCACCAAAGAAATCAAAGCGAAAGTAATATATGAACTAAGGCATGCATTTCCTGTTAATCAATTGGTGAAGGTAGCTAAGATGTCTAGAAGTACCTACTACTTCCTTGTTCAAACATGGGAACAAGCCGACCCTGATCGCAAGTGGAAAAGACGGATTCAATTCATTTACCGTAAACATAAAGGCCGTTTTGGATATCGTCGTATCACAGATGTTCTACAGGAAAAAGGCCACAAAATTAATAAAAAGAAAGTGTATCGTATTATGAGAGACCTAGGACTTCAATGCATCGTTCGGATAAAGAAGTATAAGTCCTATACAGGCGAAGTGGGAAAAGCTGCGCCAAATATCTTAAACCGCAATTTTAAGGCCGATAGACCGAATCAAAAATGGGTTACCGACGTCACAGAGTTTAAGTTGTTCGGGCAAAAATTATATCTTTCCCCAATACTGGACTTGTTTAACGGCGAAATTATTACGTATACACTTCAATCGAGACCGACGTTTGATCTAGTAGAAACGATGTTAACCCAAGGCTTAGAACGCATAAGTGAAGGTGATGATCTCTTACTTCATTCTGACCAGGGTTGGCATTACAGAATGCCTAAATACCAAAGGACTTTAAAGGAAAATAACATTACTCAGAGTATGTCTAGAAAAGGAAACTGTTATGACAACGCAGTAATGGAGAACTTCTTCGGAATCATGAAATCCGAATTATTGTACTTACAAGAATTTGATAGCATCGACCATTTTAAGGAGGAGCTCGAAGAGTACATCCATTACTACAACCACCTGAGAATTAAATCAAGATTAAAACGTAAAAGTCCAGTAGCTTATCGAGCTAGTTTTGAGCAAGCAGCTTAGAAAACAAGTGTCCAGTTTTAAGGGGTCAGTACAATATGCGCCTGCGGGGTCTCCCTTGACACGCTGCTCCCGCAGGAGTCTCACACCTTACACTCCAACCAACAGGGGTGAACGGTTAGACTTTGTACGGCTCTTTTACCCATAGCTAATGCATTTTATTTCGTGGGCAAACCGGCAATATTAACGTTTCGCTTCTTTCACAATCTCATCCACAAATTTCTCCAAAGGAACTGTTTCCGATTTTTGTTCTCCGTATTTGCGGACATTTACGTCGCGTTCTTGGATTTCGTTGTCCCCGATTACGAGCATGTAAGGGATTTTTTGCATTTGTGCTTCACGGATTTTGTAGCCGATTTTTTCGTTTCTTTCGTCCATTTCGACGCGAAGCCCTTTGGATTTTAAGAGATCCTGCACTTCTTTTGCATAATCGAAGTGTGCGTCAGGTGATACAGGTATCACTTGAACTTGAACAGGTGCAAGCCAAGTTGGGAATGCGCCTTTATACTCTTCGATCAGGAAGGCAACAAAGCGTTCCATTGTGGAAACAACCCCGCGATGGATAACGACCGGACGGTGCTGTTTGCCGTCTTCTCCAACATAAGTCAGATCGAATTTCTCCGGCAATAGGAAGTCAAGCTGTACAGTGGAAAGTGTTTCCTCTTTTCCAAGGGCAGTACGAACCTGTACGTCCAGTTTAGGACCGTAGAATGCCGCTTCATCGATCGCTTCGAAGTAGTTCAAGCCTAGATCGTCCATTGCTTCTTTCAGCATGCCTTGCGCTTTTTCCCACATTGCATCGTCGTCAAAGTACTTTTCTTTGTTTTCCGGATCACGGTAGGATAGACGGAATGAATAGTCATCCAGGCCGAAATCTTTGTATACTTCAAGAACGAGGTTCACTACACGCTTCAGCTCATCCTTGATCTGGTCAGGGCGAACGAAGATGTGTGCGTCATTCAGTGTCATTCCACGTACACGTTGAAGTCCTGCCAACGCTCCGGACATTTCATAGCGGTGCATAGTTCCAAGCTCCGCAATGCGGACAGGCAGTTGGCGGTAGCTGTGTATGCTGTTCTTGTAAACCATCATATGGTGCGGACAGTTCATTGGACGGAGCACTAACTGCTCGTTATCCATCTCCATCGGAGGGAACATGCCGTCCTGATAGTGGTCCCAGTGACCGGAAGTTTTATAAAGGTCCACGCTTCCCATTACAGGAGTGTAGACGTGGTCATAGCCAAGAGAAACTTCTTTGTCCACAATATAGCGCTCGATTACGCGGCGGATTGTAGCACCTTTTGGCAACCAAAGCGGTAACCCTTGCCCAACCTTTTGAGAGTTAAAAAACAGGTCAAGCTCTTTTCCTATTTTACGGTGGTCACGCTCTTTTGCTTCTTCCAACAGGCGAAGATGCTCATCCAGTTCCGCTTTTTTGAAGAAAGCAGTTCCATAGATACGCTGCAGCATTTTGTTTTTGCTGTCGCCTCTCCAATACGCTCCTGCAATGCTTAGAAGCTTGAACTCTTTAATTTTGCCTGTGGATGGTACGTGAATTCCGCGGCATAAGTCAAAGAATTCGCCCTGCTCATAGATGGAGATTGTTTCGCCTTCCGGAAGCTCAGCTATCAACTCAAGCTTCAGCTCGTCATTCAATTCCGCGTAGCGGCGCATTGCTTCTTCCCTGCTGACTTCCACCCTTACTACATCCAGGTTTTCACTTACAATCTTCTTCATTTCCTTTTCGATTCTTTGCAGATCATCCGGAGTCAATGACTCTTCCATATCAATGTCATAATAGAATCCATTTTCGATTACTGGTCCAATCCCAAGCTTCACGTTGCCATATAGACGCTTGATCGCCTGTGCCATCAAGTGGGCAGTGCTGTGACGCATGATTCCAAGGGCTTCCTCAGTATCCTGGACAACAATGCTGATTTCTCCATCTGCTTTTATCGGGGAACGAAGGTCAATGAACTCTCCGTTAAGTTTACCTGCAATAGCTTTCTTTTTCAGACCCGGGCTAATGGATGCAGCGATATCTTCTGTTGTCGTGCCACGCTCAAACTCCTTTACCGCTCCGTCTGGAAATGTGATTTTCAATAATTCCGACATCCCTGTCACCTCTTCTTTAGATTTTTTTGAAAAAATAAAAAAACCCGTCCCCTATAAATAAGGGACGAGTTTAATATCCGTGTTTCCACCCAAGTTCCCATCTTTTTCAAATCGATAAAAAGACGGCTTCGTTTTCGATAACGGGGGATTTCCCCGTCAACAGCTACTGTGATTTTCGCTGCTGAAGTTTAGAGGTGGTAAATACTTTAACCGTAATAGGAAGCTTTCAGCCGGTGACTTCCCTCTCTTGAATTCGTGTTAATCGTACTCATGTCCTCATCATTACTTGTAGGCTATAAGGTTTAAAATTGATTATGTCTGTTATTATATTCTCCATATCAAGGAAAATCAAGTACACATCTTAATCAATTTTGCTTTTTTTTTGCCCAAAATAGTGATAAGGAAGAATTTCCGTTCTTTCCTCGAAAATATTGCGGATGGTTTCAACCAGCTGATGATCCGTATTGTCGGTATAAAGAAAGAGCTTTCTCGGTGCAATAGATACCAATGGGGCCAATACGACTGAATCGATATAGTAGGAATAGTTGTTGAAATGCGTTCGATTCATGTATTTTATCAGTTGATTCTTCGTAATATGATTCAGGCTTTCATCATAGAAATCAAATTGGTATTGGTAGACAAGGTGGACCTCATTCAATTTGGAATCCGTAGCGTTCAACAGCTCCCGCAGCTGATGGATGAAGGTCTGGTATTCCTGTTCCAGCTTGTATTCATCTATTGCCGCCTCCAGATAGATCTGCAGGGTATCATAGTATTCTTTTAGACGGAAAGTCACAAAGGAATCAAAAGAAAAGGAAACAGGTTCCCAAAAAAAGCCCTTGATGATGGAGTCAAGCTGTTTTTCCCTTTCCTGTATGGGAGGGAGATTGGGTATATCGCTTCTTTCCCCTTGAAGGATAGATTGCAAGATACATAGAATCTGCTCGTGCTCTTCTTCATCCTTGAAGTAAAATGTATTTTCCAAGGTAGATACAATATACGCTTTTTCCTTCACCTTTGTAATGAAGCTCTTTAATGCGGGTATGATAGCATGTTGGTAAAAATCGAGATCCTTTGACTCCACTACAATTTTTTCTTTATGTAAAGAAAGGATTGAATCACCTTCTGGATTTGTCTCAAGTATAGATAAAAACACTGTTTTTGCATCCAATTCATCGCGAAAGGAAATCTCAAACAAGTTTGTCCCCCCTTTGGTACACCTGATTCTATGTATATGGGAGGACGAGGGAAAAAATGATAACAAATATAAGGAACAAGAGGGGATTATTTTCTCAACACCCCTCCTCCTTATGGCTAAATTTTGGAGACCTCTCTATACTATAGCAGCAAAGTCTCCCACCAGCACTTTCAGATGCTTGGGTAGAATCTTTATTTTGGATGGAGTGCTGAAATTGCATTCCCCGTCACAATCTATTTCTTGTTTGGGGCTAGTCTCTATTTCAATCTCCCGTGCCTGGAAGTAAATCAGGTCTTCGTTTGCTTCAGCAGGAAATTGCTGCTGGATCTTGGATTGCATCCACGTCCATAAGTGGGTGAGGGAGGTTTGTTTGACTATCAGAACATCAAGCACCCCGTCCTGGACATGGCTTTCCGGAAAGAAGGACTGGAATCCCCCCACATAGGAGCCATTTCCAATCAGAAGCATCATCGCTTCTCCATCATAGTTGGTACTGTCACTCTTTACTTTCAGCTGAAAGGGTTCACTATCGAAAACCGTCTGGCCGGCACTGATATAATACGAAAGCTTTCCAAGCAGCTGTTTATTTTGGGTATCCATATTATCCGAAACCTTTGATATCAGGCCGATTCCCCAAAAATTAAGAAAATATTGCTTTTCACATTTTCCTACATCGACGAGTTCCATTCTCTTTTCCACAATCTGTTCCGCAGCAAGGATCGGGTCCTGGTTCATCCCGATTGTCCTGGAAAAATCATTGCAGGTGCCACCCGGTATAATGGCAAATGCAGGACGCTCTTTCAGCTTGCAAATGGCGTTGATCAGCTCATAGATGGTTCCATCCCCACCTGCGCCAATGATAAGGTCGACCTTGCCTTCAAGGTCCGAAACTATCTTTGCTCCATCCCCAGCTTCCTTTGTTACACAAATCTCCACGTCATAAAAGCCTTTCTGCAGCTTTTCTTTAATCACATCAATTGACTCTGCGAGTTTTCGCTTCCCGGCGTTCGGGTTTAAAATAAGTGCCACTTTTTTCACAAATCGTACCTCCTTCCAACATGAAATTTTTGTGCATTTATTTTACCATACCCAATAATTGCATGAATAACGTGAGAAGGAGCACTCTTCATAGAAAAAATAAGACGAAAAAGCCGCGAAACACTCTGACAAACCGAGTGCACGCGGCTATGTGGTTCTAGTTATCAAGCTTCAACTTTCTGTTCTTCAACTGTGCAAGACGTTCTGCGAGCTTCTGTTTGTCCTGTTCCTGAACTTCTTGGAAGCTTTCGGCATTGTCATCAGCAAGGTCCGGCTCGCTTACAAAGCGGTTTCGAACCTGTTTCTCTTTCGGAGTGGAGGCAGATTTCTTCGTCGTTTTCGTATCGGCCCAGTTTTGATACTGGCGATGCTCCTCTTTAGCAAGCTCCATCGCCGCGCTCACTGTTTTGACCTGCTTACGGGCCCAGTGGCTTGCTATTTTCTCCACATACTTGCGGTTCAGCTTCATGTCTGTTTTCAATAGTACGTAGTACAGCAATACGTTTGTTACCCCAGGGGTGAGCTGCTGCTTGAACATGACGTCCTCGACAATGCGCAAATCCGATACGGACGGCTCCGCCCCTCCCGAGAGGTCTGTGAGCATCGCTTTAGGTGAAACATTTTCTAGCTGCTGAATAAGCTGCTCTTCCTTGGAAGAAGGATTCTTATCGGAAAACTGTTTAAGGTTGGCCGGCTGCGTTTTCTCCACCAGGGAGGGAAGGGTATTGTGGTACTCCAGTTGATACCAGTCACGTGCCGATTTTCTTAATTTTTCCAGATTGATCATATCGTCTTCATCAATGACATTCATCATCAGATCCTTCATCGTTATTGGATCGATCTGATAGATAAAGGCGAGCTTCTGAATGGCTTGCTTCACTTTTGCTGTGATCGCCTTCTTTGGAATTACCACATCCGAAAGACCTGCATAGAACAACTCGAAATCAAATTCACTTTTCCCGACTTCCGGCTCCTGACCGGACTTCCGTCCTATCCACTCTTTATCCTCTGAAAGCTGCAGCTCTTCCATCGTTTCTTCATTTGCGGCATAGGCGATATTTTCCGCTTGGACGGATTGGAAGACGTCACTGAATTGACGGGTAATCTGGGTGTAATCCGCTTCAGGAATCGCCTCATCTGAAAAATACTTCTTAACGCTCAAGTATTTTGTCTTCCCGAGACGATTATAGAGGTAGATGGTCAGCATAGGCTCGGAAAAGAAGGCATCAGGAGAAAGGGGAGGCTGAAGCTCATAGATGAACGTCCGGGAATGCTCGTCCTCCTTCACCCAAGTCTTCAACAGTCCGATTCCTTCCAGCTTGATCCGTTCCTGATGGATGTCCTTTAAATTGCATTGCATCGTTGTCATGATGCCGTGATGGGTCGTCTCTTCCCCCCAGAGCCGATCCTGGTCCAGCTCACTCCAAAGCGTCATAAACAGGCTGAACCCCCTGTAGCCGAGAAGAGGCTGATAAAGCATGGTCAATATTTTCCGATCAAATGATTGAAGTACCCCGCTGGCACGGACCATATAGCGATCAACAGGGACCAGTTCTTTCCAATGCCGTTCAGACATAATACATTCAAACCTTTCTCTAACTATAAGTGATTAATGATAAAACAGAGAGGCTGAAAATTCTCCTCTCTGTTCTGCTAATTATGCGATATTATTTCCGCTCTTTTTCTATTATCTCTTTTAATTCATCAAGGAAAACATTAATATCCTTAAATTGACGGTATACTGAGGCAAATCTCACATAAGCAACCTCGTCAATTTTGGAAAGTCGCTCCATCACCATCTCACCGACAATATCGCTCTTCACTTCGGATATGCCAATGTTGCGAAGTTCCTTTTCCACTTCGATGACAATGTCTTCTAGCACTTTGAGCGCTACCGGTCTTTTTTCGCAAGCTTTTATCAGGCCACGCAGCACCTTTTCTCTACTGAATTCTTCCCTGATCCCTTCTTTTTTCACCACGATCAAAGGCATCTCTTCCACCTTTTCAAATGTGGTAAAGCGATAGGAGCAGGACTCACACTCTCTTCGTCTACGAATAGAGCGCCCTTCCTCCACTGGTCTGGAATCCAATACCTTGGTGCCATTATGTTGACAAGCTGGACATTTCATAAGGGTTTCAGCTCCATTTCCTTATCGTATTTTTATCTTTCCGAATTTAAACCAGAACCTGTATAGTTGAGAGATTTATTAAGTTCTTGGTACATATGCAGGACCAGCTTGCGACTAAAGCCGAAATCTGTCGGCAGAATGCTAGTATCCGTTGTAACGGAAAAGTCGATCGCCGTTTCAAATGGCCTCACCGAAATCACTGTCACGACCATAAATGCCTTTTTTCCTTTGTTCACCTGCACCGCTATTTCTCCATGTTCCTCTGAAACGGATTTGACTGTAAACCCGTCCATTTTTTGGAACATCTCCTGGAGGGCTTTCATGGCATTTTTGTTGGATACCTTATAATAATGGCTTCGCAATGCTGCATCGATATGATTTTCCCTTGTCTCCGTATGAGTGGATAGTAGGTTTTTTAGTTTTTGAATAGCTCCCACGATAATTTGACAACCCCTTAGATTTACTACGTTCTATATAAAAGAAATGATATGTAGGAAAAAAGATATAATAAAAAGAGGTGCATATTATACACCTCTTACCATTTTAATCGATTTAGATATAATTTTAAAGTGCTTTCGCTTTGTTTACTTGAACAGGACCCATTCCACGTGGAAGTTCGATTGTTTCACGTGTCTGAGCATTTAAAGCTTCAGCAATGTAATCTGCAGAAATGTTAGGATCCAACTCACCGCATGTATAAACGTCAATGCTTGCATATCCGTGTTCCGGGAAGCTGTGAATAGTTAAATGTGATTCAGAGATGATGACAACTCCGCTAACTCCTTGTGGTGCAAACTTATGGAATGCAACCTCGCGAACCTCAGCTCCGGATTTCAACGCAGCATCAACAAAAGTTTTTTCAATGTAATCCATATCATTCAACTTATCAAAATCGCAACCCCATAATTCTGAAATAACGTGACGACCTACTGTTTCCATCTCACGTTCCCCCTTTAACATATTTTAGAATACATGAATTCCTCAAAGGTGAAAATTGATTATTGTATTACTACCACGGGGGAAAGTTAGTCCAGAGAGGTCCTAACCCTTTAAGTAGCCACATAACCGTTTCAAGAAGTTCACGAAAAATAGTATACTGTTTTTATATTAGTTTTGCAACATGCATTTCATATTTTTTTGTTATCAGAAAAAGAAAGAACTCATCCTCCCTTTTCTTCCAACGCAAAAAAGCGGCTAACATGGTATGTTAACCGCTTTCACATTTTTTGAGTACATACTACGGGAATATTATCCAGCCATTGCTTCTTTCGCTTCTACCATTTTCTCCGCTACATAATGAACCAGGTCCACAACACGGCAGGAGTAGCCCCACTCGTTGTCATACCAAGCCAATACTTTCACCTTGGTTTCCCCCATTACCATGGTGGATAGACCATCGATCACTGCCGAGTGTGGATTCGTGTTGAAGTCGACTGACACAAGAGGCTCCATGGTTATACCCAAGATGCCATCCATGGATCCGACTGCAGCTGTTTGGAATGCATTGTTTATATCATCCACTGTTACAGGCTGCTTTAAGTCCACAACCAAGTCTACCAGCGAGACATTAGGAGTAGGCACACGTAATGCCATACCATGCAGCTTACCCTTCAGATGCGGCAATACAAGGGACAATGCTTTCGCTGCACCGGTCGATGTCGGGATGATGGACTGCCCGCACGCTCTTGCACGTCTCAGGTCCTTATGAGGATTATCGATGTTTTTCTGATCATTTGTATATGCATGAACCGTCGTCATCAGGCCATTTTCGATTCCGAACTGCTCATCGAGGACTTTCACAACAGGTGCCAAGCAGTTGGTTGTACAAGATGCATTTGAAATGACATAATGCTGATCCAAATCCAAGGCTTCTTCATTTACACCCATTACGATGGTTACATCCTCATCTTTACCAGGCGCAGTCAGAATCACTCGTTTTGCCCCTGCATTCATATGAAGCGCCGCTTTATCGCGTGCATTGAATTTCCCTGTCGCTTCAATTACGATATCAATATTCATTTCCTTCCAAGGCAATTCTTCCGGATTACGGTTATTGACCAATTGAATGCGCTTACCATTTACAATAAGAGCGTTGTCCTCCGCGTAGACATCCGCATCGAAACGCCCATGATTTGTGTCATACTTAATTAAATGAGCTAACGTTTCGGCTGGATAGCTCGCATTGATTGCAACAATATTCAAACCTTCCTCTTGGATGGCACGTCTAAATACCATTCTTCCAATACGTCCAAAACCATTAATTGCAACCCTTGCCTTCATGCAAATTCCCCATTTCTGTATATATGTTATACTTATGTTATGATTACCTGCAATTAGTATAACATATTTAATTTGAATATGTCATGAAAAAATTAAAAAAAGGGCATATCCCTATTTTTGGATAGCCCATTTCTTCAATATAGTATGTAGCTGTTCTTTTGTTTCTTCTATTGAACCGTTGTTGTAAATAACTTCATCCGCTAGATCCACTTTTTCCCGGAGCGGCATTTGTGAGGAGATTCTAGCCATGGCATCCTCGCGGGATAAATCATTTCTTCTCATCAGCCTATCGAGTTGCACCTCTTCATCCACATAGATAAGCAACGTTTTTTCTACCAGATGGGTGAGTTTGCTTTCAAACAGCAGCGGAATATCCATGACAACCGTTTGATATCCATTATTTAGATACTCATTTGTCTCTTCCTTCATTCGGTTGCGAATACTCGGATGCATAATGGAATTTAAGCGCTCTCTTTTTTCTTTGTTTTCAAAAATGAGTTTTCCAAGCTTTACCCGGTCCAGAGATTTGTCCTCCTGTAAAATCCCTTCTCCAAACTCAAAAACCAATTTCCCATAGGTTTCCTCACCAACTTCCACCACCTCGCGGGCTACTACATCAGCATCAACAATCGGCAGACCGTATTCCTTCAGCATTGCAGCCACCGTACTTTTGCCACTGGCTATACCGCCGGTCAATCCAATAATCATGGGCCAGTCCAACTCCTCTCTAATGGAAGAGGCTTCTGTAGAACAGATAGCCTCAAATCTTGATAATCCCGATAATAATAAGTAATACACCTGGCAAAAAGGAAAATTTGTTCATCCAAGATACTCCAGAAAAGATTCTTCCAAGCTTTATGCCAGTGATAACAAATAGGGAACTCATCATCGCAACAGAAACAGCCATCATCCACGGGGAATATCCTAACAACGCGGCCCCTATCCCGGCTCCGAATGCGTCAAGCGATAATGCAATCCCAAGGAAGAATGCCTCTAGTCCAGTGATGGACCCTGATTTGTCAAAATCGGCTTCTGTCGGCTTCCTCAAAATATTGATGACGACTCCCAAAGACTTGATTTCCAGATTGAATAGGATTTTCTCTCCAATCAGCGTTGGATCCTCAGACGCATTCGACTTAAAAAACTGATATAGCACCCAGACTCCAAGAAGAATGAGAATCCCTCCTCCTATACTCTCTGCATAAACAGGAGAAAGGAACGTTGTAAGTATCGTGCCAACAAACATCGCCAGCAAAAGTGAAACAGCAGAGCAGCATGCAATGATACTGATCGATTTGAGCGGCATATGCATTTTTCTAAGGCCATATGTCAAACCGACACTGAAACTGTCCAGACTGACAGCAAATGCTAAAAGAACAAGTGAGATGTATGGAATCATAAAGAGCTCCTCCCTAACTATCACTGAGATAGTATATGGCAGGAGCCCATTCGATGTGTTTTTCCGGACGTGAGAATTATCTTTCTTTCGGCTGACAGATCGGACACGTATGGGTCCCTCTCCCTGCCACCACGGATTTCTCTATTTCCGTTCCACATTTTTTGCAAGGTTCCCCTTTTCTCCCGTACACAAACAGTTCTAGCTGGAACATGCCGATCTGACCTTGAGAATTGATGTAGGATCGGATTGTACTTCCACCCTTATCCACCGCTTCCTGAAGCGTGAGGACAATTTCCTTCTGCAATATCTCCAGTTCCTGATCGGACAGGCTGTTGGCGAACCGTTCAGGATGTATCCCAGCACGAAAAAGCGCTTCATCCACATAGATATTGCCAAGCCCCACTACAACGGTCTGGTCAAGCAGGACGGCTTTGATGTTCCTTTTTTTCATGGAGAGGCTTTCCTTGAAGCCGGCGAGGCTGAATTCCTCGTCAAATGGTTCCGGTCCAAGGCTTGCAAGCGACTTCGCCTTCAGCTCCTCCCCTTTTTTATAAAGGTGGAGCGTTCCGAACTTCCTCACGTCCTGGTAGCGGAGCTCTGTTCCGTCCTCAAAATGGAAGAACACATGGGTATGCTTATTGAAAGGTTCATCCTTTTGGTAAAGTCCGTATTTACCTTCCATACGAAGATGGGAAACCATGCAATAGTCATCCAGGTAGAACAGAAGGAATTTCCCCCTACGACCTATCGTCTGAATGGTCTGCCCCACAAGCATATGCTCAAATAAGGCGACATCATCAGGTTCTTTCACCATTTTTGGCCAAAGAACTCTTACAGCTTTAATCTTCTTTCCCTGCACCAGGTGTAGAAGTGTTTTTCTGACGGTTTCAACCTCTGGAAGCTCTGGCATAAAAACACCTCCCTTACATCATTTCGCATCGTACCAGGTGGAGCCGTAGGAGTAGTCGACCTTCAACGGAACGGTCAGCTCCAGTGCTTGCTCCATCACTTCCGGCACGATTTTCTTCAACTTTTCTATTTCTTCTTTCGGAGCTTCAAAAACAAGTTCATCATGCACCTGCAGCAGCACTTTCGCCTGCATGTTTTCTTTTTCCAATCTCATCGACATTTCAATCATCGCCTTCTTGATGATGTCGGCTGCACTGCCCTGAATAGGGGTGTTCATCGCCGTTCTCTCAGCAAAGCTTCTCAGATTGAAGTTGCTGCTTGTGATCTCCGGCAAATAGCGGCGACGGTGAAGCAGGGTCGTTACATAGCCCTTATCCTTCGCTTCGAGTACCACGTCATCCATATACTGCTTGACTCCCGGGAAGCTCTCCAGATAGCGGTCAATGAACAGCTTTGCTTCTTTGCGCGTGATATCCAGACTTTGCGATAAACCATAGTCGCTGATTCCATAGACAATACCGAAATTGACCGCCTTCGCCTGGCGTCTCATGTTGGAAGTGACCTTATCCTCCGCTACATGAAACACATCCATGGCGGTTTTCGTATGAATATCTGCATCCTCCCTGAATGCTTCAATCAGCTTTTCATCATTGGCAATATGGGCAAGGACCCTTAACTCGATCTGAGAATAGTCCGCCGCAAAAATGACCCAATCCTTATGCGATGGAATGAATGCCTCCCTGATTCTCCTGCCTTCCTCCAGACGGACTGGGATGTTTTGAAGGTTTGGATCAATGGAGCTTAATCTGCCAGTTTGGGTTAGCGCCTGGTTGAAGCGTGTATGGATTTTATTGGTGTCTTCATGCACAACCTTCAACAAGCCTTCGATATAGGTTGATTTCAATTTCCCCAATTGACGATAGAGAAGGATCTGGCGAATGACCTCATGTTTGTCCGCGAGCTTTTCGAGTACATCGGCTGAGGTGGAGTATCCTGTTTTCGTTTTCTTCACCGGTGGAAGTCCGAGCTTTTCAAAAAGAATGACACCAAGCTGCTTTGGCGAGTTGATGTTGAACTTTTCACCGGCAAGCTCAAAGATGTCCTCTTCTATCTTCTCTAGCTTTTCAGATAAGTCGTGTCCCATATCCTCCAGGCGGGTTTTATCAACTTTAATACCGAGCGCTTCCATTTCCGCAAGTACAAGTGTCAATGGCATTTCGAGTTCCTCAAACAATTCAAGCTGTTCGTTATCCTTTAGTTCATGGATAAAAGATTCCTTCATCTCCTGCATCGCGAAGGTTTTACGAACTAGATGCTGAGATACCGTCTCTTGATCCGGCACTGCCCGTTTGGCACCCTTGCCATAGACCGCTTCATCCGTTTCAATCTGATGATATCCTTTCTTCCGTGCGATCTCTGCAAGATCCGTGGACGTATCAGACGGGTTAACGATGTAGGAGGCGATAATAAAATCAAAATCTATCCCGTTCAGCTCGATTCCTTGCCATTTCAATGCCACGATTGCCCGTTTGGCGTCAAAGACGGTCTTCTTTTTTGTGGAATCTGCTGCAAAGTTCTTAAACTCATCTGACTTTAGTGCCACTTCAGTCGGAATGAAGAAGTTGCCCTTTTCATTCACAAGCGCAAATCCTTGAATGTCTGCCCGGTGGTAGTTTTCTTCAAGGACCTCTACCATGAAAAAGTTCTCTTCTGCAAAATGGTCGGCAGTCAGCTCATCCACAACATCAAACGTAATGTCCGTTAAGTCCTCGGTAACTGTTTCCCCTTCGTCCCCCATCTTTTCCAATAAGGAGTTGAAGCTCAGTTCTTTGAATATCGAGATGACTTTCTTCTTATCAAAGCCTTCATAAATTAGTTCATCCACCTGCAATTCAACAGGCGCTTCCGTCATGATCGTTGCAAGCTCCTTGCTCATGATTGCCTGCTCCTTGTTCTCCTCAAGCTTTTCCTTCAGCTTTTTACCGCTGACCTGATCGATGGATTCCAGGAGCTTTTCAATGGTGCCAAATTCCTTCAACAGCTTGATTGCCGTCTTTTCCCCGACTCCCGGAACCCCAGGAATGTTATCGGAGGAATCACCCATCAAGCCCTTCATGTCAATAATCTGATCCACATTCAAGCCATACTTCTCTTCAATGAAGGCAGGTGTATAGGAGTCAACATCTGTGATCCCTTTTTTCGTGATATCCACCGTTATTTTGTCGGTTGCAAGCTGAGTCAGATCCTTGTCCCCGGAAATGATCTTCACGTTAAAATCATCGTTGGCTGCCTGCCGGGCAAGGGTTCCGATAATATCATCCGCCTCGTATTCAGGCAGTTCATAGCGTTTAATATTATAGGCATCCAATAACTCTCTTAAAAAGGAGAATTGCTCGGAAAGCTCAGGTGGGGTCTTTTGTCTTCCCCCTTTATATTCTCCGAAAGTTTTATGACGGAAGGTTGTTTTCCCTGCATCAAAGGCCACAAGCATATGTGTCGGTTTTTCTTCCTCCAAGATCCTCATTAGCATCATCGTGAAACCGTAAATTGCATTCGTATGTATTCCCTTTTCATTGCTTAAAAGGGGCAGCGCGAAAAATGCGCGATATGCAATGCTGTTCCCATCAATCAGGACTAATTTGTTTGCCATGTGAATTCCTCCTTCTTCCTTTTATGGTCTATGTAAATACTTCAGACTCTCTTAACACCGCTGTTGATTTCCGCACTAGGCGCAGCGACCCAAGGGGCGTTTGTGGAGCCTCCTCGGCTTCGCCTGTGGGGTCTCCACTAAACGCTTCCTCCCGCAGGAGTCTTCGCCTATTGCTCCAATCAACAGCTAGTATACTTAAAAATCAACACTTCTCTTTAATAAATCACTCAAATAAAAAGCCGCAATCTCCCTCTCTATTTTATCACGGATAAGAACAGAAAGAAAAATTGCGGCATTATTGATTTTTTTTACTCCATATAGCCCATTAGGAGTCGTGCATATGGGGAACTGGACGGCAGAACGATGACTGTTTCACCGTTGATTGTCTTCTTATAGGATTCGAGTGTACGGTATAGTTCGTAAAACTCAGCATCCTTGGAGAAGCTGTCATTGTATATTTTCGCCGCTTCTCCTTCTCCTGTCCCACGGATCACGTCTGCATCCGCTTCTGCTTTAGCTATAATCTCACGTACTTCTTTATCGGTTTTGGCAATGATGATATTTTTATCTGCGTCCCCTTTTGAAAGGTATTCCTGTGCTTTGGAATCCCGCTCTGAAATCATTCGCGTGAAGACAGACTGTTCATTTTCAGGCGGCAGGTCAGTTCGTCTCATCCTGACATCTGTTACCACAATGCCATATCCATCCTTTGCCAAAAGCTCATTGACCCTTTCCGTTACACGGTCATTCAGACTTCCCCTGGAGGATTTTTCATCATTGATGATTTCATCATAATTCAATTGGCCAAGCTCTGTTCGAACAACCGAAAACACAAATTCAGACATTTTTGTTTCAGCATTGACGATATTGGCTAAACTGTCTATCATTTCTGCAGGATTTTCCACGCGCCATACCACATAGTTATCGATCAACATTCTTTTCTTATCTCTTGTATTGATCTCGGCTCCAGCTTCATCATAGAGCATCTGATACTTAGGTACGGTCGTTACAGTCTGAACAAATGGAACTTTGAAATTGAGTCCTGGTTCACTAACAATTTCCACTACTTCTCCAAACTGCCTGACTACCTTGTATTCCCCTTCTTTTACCACAAACACATTAGCAATTCCTACACCGAGCAGGACGATAAGAAGAACTGCTATTATCCCACCTCTGACCATCTTTCTCCACTCATAGGTAGGTTTACGACCTTCTAAATCTATGATGTTCTGATCACTCATTTGTCCCACTTCCTTCCTGCGTTGTTGGAGGCTTAGGAGTTGTGCCCGTCGTTTCCGTTCTCTCCATTGGACGAATCGGGAAGTACTTCATCGTATTGCCATCATCGTTCATGATATAGATTTCTGCGTATGGAAGGACTTCTTCCATAGTCTCAAGAATCAATCGTTTTCTAGTCAGGTCAGGTGCATTCACATATTCAGCGTACAAGGAATTGAATCTGGCAACATCCCCACGTGCCTGCTCGACTCTGGCTGCCTTTTCCCCTTCTGCTCTTGAGATGATTGCATCCTTTTCCCCTTCCGCTTCATTCATTTTCTGATTTCGGTAGCGGTTCGCTTCGTTGATTTTGGTGTTCATTGTTTCCCTCGCATCAGTAACATTGGTAAATGCTTTACGAACCTCCGCATTCGGAAGTTCCACATCCTGCAGTTTAACCGCGGTTACTGATATACCAACGTCATACTTTTCCATAAGTGAAGTTAATAGATCAAAGACCTCCACTTCGATTTGCCCTTTTCCTGATGTTAGGGCCTCATCGATTTGCGAGCTTCCGATGATACTTCTTAAAGAAGCGGATGTTGCATTATAAAGCACCGCTTGCGGGTCGTCCGAATTATATAGGTATTTACCCGGGTTGGTTATCTTCCACATGACAACCATGTCTGCAAGGACGATATTTTCATCTCCGGTTATCATTTTTGTATCACTGGTGAATTCTACAACTTCCCCATTCTTTTCCTCATAGCCGAACTGTAAGCTGAATGTCTCTTTTGAGAGCTTTTCCACAGTCTGGATCGGCCAAGGCATCTTGAAGTGCAGACCCGGTTCACTTATTCCCTCTTCCACTTTCCCGAAGGTCTGGATGACAGCCTGTTCGGATTGATCGACTGTGTACCAGGAACTAAAGGCCACTATTCCAAGCATGACAGCCAGCACCACAAGAAACACAGTTGTATATATGCGCTTTAAACTCATCACTGTTGTCTTCTCCCCTTTTTTTGTTCTCAGTGATTAATACGTTCAAGTTACAGGAAAGTTTCTTTTTTTACAGAGGTTTTTCATTTTCACAAAGTCTCTGTTTAGCACCGCTGTTGATTTCCGCACTAGGCTGCGCTTTCCGCGGGGCGATTGTGGAGCCTCCTCGGCTTCGCCAGTGGGGTCTCCACTAATCGCTACCTCCCGCAGGAGTCTTCGCCTATTGCTCCAATCAACAGCTAGTATACACACAAAACAACACTTTTGTTTTTCCAAAGACCCTAATGTAAAAGATTTACACATTAGATATGAAAATTTAGTGCAGACGTTATGAGTCACCTGACGCCCCTGTTGATTGGAGTGCAAGGTGTGAGACTCCTGAGGGAGATAGCGGTAGACTTGAGACCCCGCAGGCTAGCCGAGGAGGCTCAAGCACCGCCCCGCGGAAAGCGAACACCTGGAACGGAAATCAACAGGGAGTTAAACAGAGCACACACTTATTTTCAGGTTAGCCTTCCCACAAAAAAAAGAAGGCGAGAACAGAGGTGTTCTCGCCTGCCAAAATTGGCTCCTTGGATGAAGGGGTTTTCAATAGTAATAGTAACAGAGGTTTGTTAAGCAGTAATGGAAGAAATGTAAAGCTATTGTAAATCTTTGTTTTCTTTGGACAATTTCACCTTAAATGCTGTCCCGTTGTTCACTTTACTTTCAACTGTCATACTGCCGTGATGTGCTTCCACCAGGTGTTTGACAATTGCCAGTCCTAACCCTGTACCACCGGAATTTCTGCTACGCGCTTTATCTACACGATAGAAGCGCTCGAAAATTCGGGGTATCTCCTCTTCATCCATACCAATTCCTGTATCTGAAACGGTTATTTCCACCTTCTCACCTGCATCCTGGACTGTCACGCTCACTTTGCCGCCGGACGGGGTGTAGGCTAATGCATTGTTGATAAGATTAATGAAAATCTGTTTCACCCGAGGGTTATCCCCATAGATAAACAGGTCTCTTTTCGCTTTCAACAGCTCCAGATCAACTTCTTTCTCTTTGGCTTTTGCTTCAAGAATGATAAGGATATCTTCCAATAATTCATGGATATCCACATAATCCATATTGAGTTTGAAGCCTTGTCTTTCTATTTTGGAAAGATCCAATAAGTCTTCTATCAACGACTGAAGTCTCTCACTCTCTTTTAATATGATGGAAAGGAAGTACTCCAGTGTCTCTTTGTCGTTCATGGCTCCATCCAGAAGCGTCTCCGAAAACCCCTTGATGGAAGTGATCGGTGTCTTCAATTCATGAGATACGTTAGCTACGAAGTCCTTTCTCATCTGCTCCAGCTTTTTCAGCTCTGTGATATCATGGAAAACAAGTACAATTCCCTTCCATTCATCATTAGTGCCGATGATTGGTGCCCCGTAAACCTCAAAATGCCTTCGTTCAATTTTAAGGGGAAGCACAAGCTGCTTTCTTACACGGACTTCCGTCATGAAAATTTCTTCCACAAGCTCCACTACTTCTTTATGCTCCAATGCTTCATAGTATAAGCGGTATAAATAGTCGGATTGCTCTACATGAAAGGTTTCCTTATAAGCACGATTGATCAGATTCACATAGCCTCTTCCATCAATCAAAATCAAGCCGCTTCCCATATTTTCAATTAATGTGCTAAGTCTATCCTGTTGCATTTCCTGCGCTTTTGTCATGTCCTGCAGGTTTCTTGCAAGCACATTGATCGATTGGCTGAGCATCCCTGTCTCGTCCACGTGCTCCTCGTAGGTTCTCGCTTTATAATTCCCTTTGGCAAGCTCCATTGCCACTTTTGTTGCCGATTCAATCGGTCTCGTATATTGGGCTGTAATTCTGACCCCCAGTAATAGAATGACAACAAGTGCAGCACCGAGACTTGCAATCAATAGTCCCCAGATTTGTTGATTGACCCTGTGGAGGGATTCTACAGGCGTGCTTAAAACCACAAACCCAGCGCGTTCACCATCTCTCATCAAGGAAGCACCATAATAGTACATTTCATCATTTCGTTCATAATAGACGCGTTGCTTATCTTTGTTTTTTTCTATGATTTGCTGCAGCACATCCTGATGGGAATCCTCTTCAGGTTGCACACTGCCGTCCGTGTCATACTGAAGGGTGCCATCTAGATCTGTTATACTGATTCTCGCAGCTAACGTCTTTCCGATATCCTCGAGGTGTTTTTGCAGCGAAGGCGTGATGGTTGCTTCCTCTTCCACTAATAGCGTGACAAGGTTGGTTTCTTTCTCGAGACGCTGATTGAATGTATTAAGATAAAAGCTCTTAAAAAGTTGTCCCAATAAAAGCCCCAACCCGACAAGAACGACAATAATGAGCGTAATTAAAGCAAAAAGCAGACGGGAACGAAACCTACTCATCTAATTTCGGTTCCTCAAGCTTGTAACCTAACCCTCTTATTGTCTTTATATATGTAGGTTTTTTTGTATCTTTTTCGATTTTCTCCCGCAAGTGGCTGATATGCACGTCCACAATCCTGGTGTCCCCGGCAAAATCGTAGTTCCAAACTGCACTTAACAACTGATCGCGGGTCAATACCCTGCCTTTGTTTTTTGCTAAATAGACAAGAAGCTCAAATTCCTTTGGAGTCAATTCAATACGTTCATTCTGGAAGTACGCTTCATAATGCTCCGGTAATATCTTTATTTCCCCGATGATGATTTTTTCGGAAGGATCTTCATCTTTCATGTTGTCCTCATGACCTGACAATAGCTGTGTCCGTCTCAGTATTGCCTTTACTCGAGCGACCACTTCTCTTGGACTGAAAGGTTTTGTCATATAATCATCAGCACCTAGTTCGAGACCCAACACCTTATCAAATTCATCATCTTTTGCGGTAAGCATCAAAATGGGAGTGTTTATTTTTCGCTGCCTAAGTTCCTTGCACACCTCGATACCATCCATTTTTGGAAGCATCAAGTCCAGAACAATCATGTCAAATTGCTCATCTGCTGCTTTATTAAGCCCTTTCTCCCCATCCATGGCAACTGACACTTCAAATCCTGCCTGCTGCAAGTTATATTGCAATAAAGTTACAATGGACTGCTCATCGTCAACGATCAATATCTTTTTACTCATCTTTTTCCTCCACCAATTGTTTTGGAAAGCCCCTATTCATCCTTGAATATCTATCTATGTATTTACAATACCATCATACACCTTAAATTATTTCTTCACAATAAATAGAAAAAAGAGCCCTTAAAAGACTCTTACCTCATTTATTGTTGTTATAGTTTGATAATTCGACCCGTGGATTTCCGCTACAGGCACTTGCTTTCCGCGGGGAGGGATGGGAGCCTCCTCGGCTTCGCCTGTGGGGTCTCCCATGCCCTCTATCTTCCCGCAGGAGTCAAGTGCCTTCCGCTACAATCCCCAGACGGTTTTAAAGATTTTTTCTTCCCTTACTATTAAATTATTCTTTACTTCTTAGTCAGAAAAAACATTATTTATATTACTCTCCCCCTGTTGGTTGGAGCGCAGGGGGTGAGACTCCTGCGGGAGGAGCGTGTCAAGGGAGACCCCGCAGGCGCAAAAGCGCCGAGGAGGCTCCCGAGACCGCCCGCGGAAAGCGAAATCCTGGAGTGGAAACCAACAGGGGTGTTAAATGTTGACACTTCATTTTCTATGCTGTCAAAAAAGCAAAAAATAAAAAGAGCCCAAATGAGCTCTTTTTAGAAGTTATCCATCGCACTGCTTTCCATTGGTTCCAATCGATGGGGAGGACAGACGGTTATTGTTCCTTTTGCTACCGTTTCTTCCTTTTCGTTTGTTCCATGGACCGTCATTTCAATGGTATGCTTATCATGGTTTACATCAACAATCTCAAATAGAAATTGAATTGTTGCGTAATGGTAAACAGGCTTTGGAAAGGATAGGTGTTGTTCTACAACATGGCTTCCCGGGCCTGGCAAATACTTTGAAACAGCAGAGGTAATAATTCCAGTTAACATGATACTAGGAACAATCGGCTTCTTAAATGGTGTCTGAGACGCATAGTCATGCTGAATGTACAATGGATTGGCATCATTGGTCAATCCCAGATACAGAAGCAGATCCTTGTCTTCAATCTTTTCGGTTAGAGCGAGCTTTTCGCCCACTTGAATCTCTTCCAGTCTTCTTCCAAGTTTTCTCTTTTTACCAAGTAACATTGTGACACCTCCAGTTGTGAAAGCGATTACATCTTCTTTTGAAAAATTCGGGGATTTTCTCCCCGAATCCACTCACTATTATGATAATACGTTCATTACGCTTTTTACAGATTCTACTGATTTCGCAAGTGCTGAGCTTTCTTCCTCAGTCAACTCAAGCTCGATGATCTTCTCTATTCCACCAGCACCAAGGATGGTAGGAACTCCAAGGTAGATACCTTCATGTCCATATTCTCCTTCAAGGTATGCGATGGAAGGAAGTACACGACGCTGGTCTTTGAGGATGGCTTCCACCATTTCCACCATGGATGCAGCTGGGGCGTAGTATGCACTACCGTTACCTAAAAGGTTAACAATCTCTCCGCCGCCTTTTCTTGTTCTTTCCACGATGGCATCCAGACGGTCTTGCGGAAGCAACGTTTGAAGCGGGATACCTCCAGCATAGGAATAGCGCACCAATGGTACCATGTCATCCCCATGTCCGCCAAGAACAAAACCTGTAATGTCTTTTACAGACAGGTTAAGCTCTTGGGAAACGAATGTACGGAAACGGGCTGTATCAAGCACGCCCGATTGACCGATTACACGGTTTTTCGGGAAGCCGGACTCTTGGAATACTGTGTAAGTCATTGCATCAACAGGATTGGTCAACACGATGATAAAGCATTCTGGTGAATACTTCACGATTTCTCTCGTTACACTTTTCATGATGTTTTGGTTTGTTGTAACTAGGTCATCACGGCTCATCCCAGGCTTACGCGCAATCCCTGCAGTAATGACAACGATATCGGAGTCTGCAGTGTCTGCATAGTTGGATGTGCCTGTGATATTTGCATCAAATCCTTGTACCGGACCAGCTTCCAGCATATCCAGAGCTTTACCTTTAGTAGGGTTCTCCATTTGTGGAATATCTACTAATACCACATCAGCAAGCTCTTTTTGTGCTAGTAAAAACGCTGTAGTGGCACCTGTGAAACCTCCACCGATTACGGAAACCTTTTTACGCCTCATTGTCATGAACTATTCCTCCCAGCCCAAAGTGTTTAAGTTGAAGCTGGCACAAAGCCACCTTCAAAGTCTATTACATATTTTTAATTAGTTCTTCTCCGAATTCAGAGCATTTAACTTCTGTTGCGCCATCCATCAGACGTGCAAAGTCATATGTTACCACTTTGGAAGAAATGGATTTTTCCATTGCATCCATTACCAATTTCGCAGCTTCTGTCCAGCCAAGGTGCTCAAGCATCAATACACCTGAAAGGATAACGGAAGATGGGTTCACTTTGTCCAGTCCAGCATATTTAGGAGCCGTTCCATGAGTAGCTTCGAAAATCGCATGTCCTGTTTCATAGTTGATGTTTGCTCCAGGAGCAATACCGATTCCACCGACCTGTGCAGCCAATGCATCAGAGATATAGTCTCCATTCAGGTTCATGGTAGCAACTACATCAAATTCTTTTGGACGAGTAAGGATTTGTTGCAAGAAGATATCTGCAATGGAATCCTTCACAAGAATCTTGCCTTCTGCTTCTGCAGCTTCCTGTGCTTTATTTGCAGCGTCTTTTCCTTCCGCTTCAGCAATACGGTCGTATTGAGCCCAAGTGAATACTTTATCGCCGAATTCTTTTTCAGCCAGTTCATAACCCCAGTTCTTGAAAGCACCCTCCGTATATTTCATGATGTTTCCTTTGTGTACCAAAGTTAAAGATTTACGGCCATGCTCAATTGCATAGTTGATTGCAGCACGAACCAGACGGGATGTACCTTCTTGGGAAACAGGCTTGATTCCGATACCGGAAGTTTCAGGGAAGCGGATTTTGTTTACTCCCATTTCATTTTGAAGGAAGTTGATAAGCTTTTCCACTTCTGCAGATCCTTTTGCGTATTCGATGCCAGCGTAGATGTCTTCTGTATTTTCACGGAAGATAACCATATCCGTATCTTCAGGGCGTTTTACAGGTGAAGGCACCCCTTGGAAATAGCGAACTGGGCGAAGGCATGTGAAAAGATCCAATTCTTGACGCAATGCTACGTTAAGAGAACGGATTCCTCCACCAACAGGAGTTGTTAATGGACCCTTGATCGCAATTATGTATTCACGGATTACATCCAATGTTTCAGAGGGTAACCACTCACCAGTTTGGTTGAATGCTTTTTCTCCTGCCAACACTTCTTTCCATACGATTTCTTTTTCACCATTGTATGCTTTTTGCACAGCCGCTTCTAAAACCTTGGATGCTGCCGACCAGATATCAGGACCGATTCCGTCACCTTCGATAAATGGGATAACCGGGTTGTTTGGTACATTAAGTACACCATTTGTTACTGTAATTTTAGTTCCTTGAGTCACGGTAAAATACCTCCTATGATAGTTGAAATTTAGGGAGGAAGTTATGAGGCCCTCCCTTACCTTGATAGTAATAAATTATCTTTGCTCTAATGGTACATAATCTTGCTTTCCAGGTCCAGTATAATCCGCACGAGGACGAATTAGGCGGTTGTTGGAATACTGCTCCAGGATATGAGCCAACCAGCCGGATACTCGGCTAACTGCAAAAATTGGTGTAAAAAGATCATGATCGATACCTAAAGAGTGGTACATGGATGCAGAATAGAAGTCCACGTTTGGCGGAAGCGGTTTTTCGCTAGTTACCACTTCTTCCACTTTTACAGACATTTCATACCATTTCGGCTCCCCGGTCAATCCAGCAAGCTTTTCGGACATGGCACGAAGATGCTTGGCACGCGGATCGCCTTGACGATATACGCGGTGACCGAAGCCCATGATCTTTTCTTTGTTTGCCAATTTTTCACGAATATAGCTCTCTGCATTTTTCACTTCCCCGATTTCGGAAAGCATTTTCATCACTGCTTCGTTGGCTCCACCGTGAAGGGGTCCTTTTAAAGCGCCGATTGCCGCAGTAACTCCTGAATACACATCAGATAAAGTGGCTACACAAACACGTGCTGTAAAAGTGGAAGCATTCAACTCATGATCTGCATGAAGTACAAGCGCTTTATTGAATGCTTCTACCGCTATCTCGGATGGCTCTTCGCCAGTTAGCATGTATAGGAAGTTTGCCGCAAAACCTAAATCGGTTCTTGGAGCAATAGGATCCAATCCTTTACGGATTCTTGAGAACGCTGTCACAATTGTCGGCATTTTAGCTTGTAGGCGTACCGCTTTGTGATAGTTAGCGTCCTGATCCATGTTGTCAGCTTCTTCGTCATATAAACCTAATAGTGAAACGGCTGTGCGTAATGCCGCCATTGGATGTACTTTCTCGATCGGGTATGTTTTGAAGTGGTTGATAACCTCTTGTGGAAGGGCAGCTTCTTCCGCCAGTTCCTTTTTAAGAGCGTCCAACTCCTCTTTTTTCGGCAATTTCTGGTGCCATAAAAGGTAGATTACCTCTTCAAAGCTGGCGTGGTCTGCTAAATCATCAATATTGTATCCAACATACGTCAGCGTATCATCAATGATAGAACTGATTGCTGATGTTGTTGCTACAACTCCCTCTAGACCTTTTGTGGTTGTCATATAAAACCTCTCCTTTACGTAAAGTTTCCCCATATCCTTATCTACTTCCGCCTATTGAACGCTTGCTCACCATAATGATTGTAAACATCCTTGTTAATAAATACACATTTTTTCTGCATTAGATTAACAAGCATATATAATTCTATCAAAATAAGAAAATGCTTACATTTCCATTCAAAAAAATAAGCGCCATAACCATTTCAATCATGGGATGTGCGCGCACTTCCAGGCGAACAAAATAAGAGTAACCCATAGGAAGGATGTGTCCTTGTCCCTATTATAAACAATTATCTGAACTTTGTGAATGAAAAGAACAAAACTACTCAAAAAAATATTATTACGAAAAAACAATTTGTGAAAATTATCCTTATGTAAAGTACTCTACCACCTTCATGGCCAAATAGGCAATTCCCGCACCTATCAATGGTCCTACAGCAACCCCCTGGAATAGTGCCACTGCGAGGATGGTCCCAAAAACAAGAGCAGTTGTGATGTGGGGATCATTTGCAAGCAGCGTCAATCCACTTTTCGCAATCAATGCCACTGCTATGCCAGCGCCAAGGGCAATCCATGCATAGGAGGATTTGACAGCCTCCTGCAGCTGTTTGAATCCTATATCACCAGTAGCAATCGGTACAAGTACAGCTATCGTAATGATCGTTACTCCCCAATTGATGCCTTTTGATTGAAGATAGGGGAATATTTTATTATCCAATCCAATAGCTTTAATGACCAGCAGTACACCTACTGCAAACATTAGCGAGGGATTTTTCGCAATAAATCCAATCGCAAGTAGTATGACCAAAAATACAGTAGCTTGACTTAACATTCTTTCCATCCTTCCAAAAGACCAGAGCCTATTTCCATCCTAACATAAAAAAAATCCAATGAAAAAGATTTGAAACCGGTCTATGCCTAATATTAGAAACATTTATCTTTCCAAAGAATTTCAAAGGCTGTAAAATATGGTTTAGAGAGTGTTGGTAAATAAAGGAGTGTTGCGGTTGAATTGGAATTACGTTCATATTGTATTTAGAAGCTTGCTTGTTATCCTAATTGCCATTTTAGGATTACTTTCCTTTTATTATCTTTTTTCCATTGCCTATCCATTCATCATCGCTTTAGCATTAGCTTTCCTTATTAACCCCCTTGTGAACATCATCGAAAAAAGAGGAAAGATCCCAAGGAGTTTCGCCGTATTCATTTCATTGATGGCTGTCTTTGCCAGCGTCGCCGGAGTTGTCACACTGTTGATTGTGGAGATTGTTTCCGGGACTGAATATTTGGCAAAGGTGGTACCTGGCCATTTTGAAACGTTGGTTGTATTTGTCGAGCAATTCATCGTAACCAAGGTTCTTCCATTTTTCAATGAAATAACCACGATGTTTCACAGTCTTGAAGAAGGGCAGCAACAATCCGTCCTTACAAACATAGAGAATATGGGCGCAAGCATTGCTACAAACGTAGGGGAATTCATCCAGTCATTCCTGCAAAACCTGCCGAAACTGATTACTTGGATTCCAAGCTTTGCTACCGTGCTTATCTTTTCCCTCCTCGCCACTTTTTTTATCAGCAAGGACTGGTATCGTCATCAACATCGATTAAAAAGAATCATTCCTGCAAAAGGTCAAGAAAGCCTTACAAAGGTTTTTCTGAGCCTGCAAAAAGCATTCATTGGATTTCTCCGTGCTCAAGCGACACTCATTTCCATCACTACGGTCATTGTGCTGATAGGATTATTGATACTGCGGGTGGAATATGCCATTACAGTAGCATTGATTATAGGATTGGTCGATCTAATTCCATACCTTGGAACCGGGTTGATCTTTGTCCCTTGGATTATTTTTCTTGCGATAAGCGGCAACCTTCCACTTGCCATTGGACTTGGCGTTCTGTACCTTATTGTGATAGTGCAGCGCCAGCTGATGGAGCCAAAAATCCTTTCTTCGAGTATCGGACTGGACCCTTTGGCTACCCTGGTGTCTTTATTTATCGGATTTCAGCTTATCGGGTTCCTCGGACTCCTTGTAGGACCTGTCACAGTGGTAATTTTCAATACCCTGTACAAAGCTGGTGTCTTCCATGAAATCTATGCATTTATCATTGGCAGAAATAGAACTGTCTAAAAAAGCAAAAAGAGGCTGTCCCGAAAATGTCGGAACAGCCTCTTTTCCATTATTTGAATAGATTAGCGATTGATTGAAAAAGCTCTCTGAAGAAATCAGCAACTCCCTGCCAGAAGCCCGGATCTCCAATAACATTTTCCACTCTATCTTTGATTTGCTTTGAAATATCCTCCAGCTGCTGCTTTACACCGTCAAAGTTGATGTCAAGCTCACGCATTTTATCAAATAAGTCGATAAGCAGCTGTCGGTCTTCTTCACTTAACTGAATTTCAAGCTTTTGTAATTGCTCTTCAACAATTTTCTCAATATCTTCCCTTGTAGCCGGATCTTGCTCTGCAATCTGCTTTTTGATTTCTGTCAGTAGCTCACTTACTTTTTCCTGATCCATGCCTTCTTTTTCTGCAAGATTGGTAGCAAGGCTTAGCTCCTCATTGGCAACTTCCATCCGATCCTTGTCCAGGACCTCGCCGCTTACTTCATATGCTTTATAAATTCCTACAAGGGCGGAATGGCCGCTCACCTTTACAGGAGAGACCACGATAACCTCTGCGTCCTCGATTCCCGCTGTCAATAGTGCATTGGCGTACATATCATTTGTTACTTCTGTAATGTTTTTGGGAGTTTCCCTTTTGATTGCAAGGCCTTCTCCTTTTTCTTTTCTCGTAATTTTAGCAGAAGAGAACATTCTCGCATTTCGATCTTCCCCATCGATATACTTTACCAGGTCTTCACCTGTTACTGTGATTTCCTCGACCATTTCCGGATCCTTCACATTTAAGAGCTCCCGGACTTCCTGCTTCTGTTCCTCGGAAAGTGACCCGCCGTATACAACAATCGGCAAGCCGAACTTTTCATTGATGCTCTCTTCCTCTTTGTCGCCATTAGCGGCTAAGGCTGTCCCTGTAAAGCTCAAACCTGTCAGTATTAATGTAAAAACTAGCAAGACTTTCAATAGGTGCTTCATCGTTTATCCCCCGTATTTTTTACATATTTTTCAATTCTATCTGTTTCATATATTAGCATGAATTTTCATAAAGGCAATGGTTTCACAATGCCTTTCACTCTTCTATCTTCTGTTGATGATGGTAAATTGTCCCTTGTCCATTCTATTCCGGATTCCTCGGATGATGAATGGCTTCACGATATTTCTGGTAGCAGGAATCAACAGAAAGAATCCAATGGAATCCGAGATGAATCCCGGAGTGAGCAGTAGGACACCACCAACCAATATGCATAATCCATCAATGATCACATCACCAGGCATCTGCCCATAACTCATTTTTTGCTGGGCATTTCTCAATGCTTCCAGTCCTTGATATTTTGCCAGCCATGCCCCTAGGATACCCGTCAGTATAATCAGGATAATGGTTAGCCATGGCCCAATATATTGACCAATTGAAATTAGCAACCAGATTTCGAGTGCAGGCACTACTATTATTAAAGCCAAAAGTATTCTGAACACAGAGGTCATCCCCAATCGTAAAAAAGCTCGATTAATCAATCATAGAAACCGCAGGCTCCTATTTTATAATTATACCAAATGGAGCAGGATAACTCTAATTTTAGAAGAAAAGGTGCAGAATCGCGCAGGTTTAATACTGCCACCTGCTAATTAATCATTTTTCTAATTAGCTAGAATGTATTTGACTAATATTGTCCGTTGATTGCAGCGAGAGACACTTGCTTTCCGCGGGGAGAGAGGGGAGCCTTAGGATAAGCGAACGCCTGGAACGGAGACCAAACAGGGAGTTTAATGTTGACACCTTATCTTTAGCTCAGCCCTATACTTTAAAAATCAATCTTTACGAAAAGAGCCTTACTTAAAGAGTAAAATGCAAAACAGCCCTCGCCTAACATCAATGTTAGAAAAGGGCTGTCTTGATTTACCTATTAAAGTACGCTTGCATGTCCAGTGTAGATGGTTCCTCTTGAGGAATCCACTGTGATCTCCTGGCCATCCTTCAGAATGGAGGTTGCACCGTCCACCCCAACAATTACAGGAATGCCAAGGCTTAATCCTACCACTGCTGCATGGCTTGTCAATCCGCCTTCTTCTGTGATCAGGGCAGATGCTTTTTCAAGTGCTGGCATCATATCTTTGTCTGTTCCATTTGTAACAAAGATTGCACCATGTGTCATTTTGGATTGAGCTTCTTCCGCTGTTTTCGCTACAACCACTTTACCGTATGCAGATTTTCTTCCGATTCCTTGTCCACTCGCAAGAACGTCGCCAACCACATGGATTTTCATCAGGTTTGTTGTTCCTTTTTCGCCAACCGGCACACCTGCAGTGATGACAATCAAATCACCATGAGAGACAATACCTGTGTTGATGGATTCTTCCACCGCTACATCCAGCATTTCATCGGTTGTCGTAGCTTGACGGCCGATACGAGGATATACGCCCCATACTAAAGCAAGTTTGCGGGACACCGCTTCACAAGAAGTGACTGCAACGATCGGCGCTTTTGGACGATATTTGGAAATCATGCGTGCAGTATGACCGCTTTCCGTCGGAGTTACAATAGCGGATACATCCAGGTTGATTGCTGTGTAAGCGACAGATTGTCCAATAGAATCCGTTACAGATGCACGAGATTGCTTGCTTCTCTTACTTAATAGCTCTTCATAGGATAAAGCCGTTTCTGCACGGGAAGCGATATTGTGCATCGTTTGCACCGCTTCGACCGGATAGCTTCCTGCAGCTGTTTCCCCTGAAAGCATGATTGCGTCCGTGCCATCAAAGATCGCATTCGCTACGTCACTTGCCTCCGCGCGTGTTGGACGTGGATTGCGCTGCATGGAATCCAGCATCTGAGTTGCAGTAATAACCGGTTTACCGACAAGGTTGCATTTCTTGATCAGTTCTTTTTGAACAAGTGGTACTTCCTCAGCAGGAATTTCCACACCAAGGTCTCCACGTGCAACCATCAAGCCATCAGATACCTCAAGGATTTCATCGATGTTATCCACACCCTCTTGGTTCTCGATTTTAGGGATGATTTGGATATCCCCTGCTTGATGGGCTTCCAATAATTCACGGATCTCCAATACATCAGATGCACGGCGAACGAAAGAAGCTGCAATAAAGTCTACACCCTGTTCGATACCGAAACGAATGTCGTTTGCATCCTTTTCTGTCATACCAGGAAGCTTCACTTTCACCCCAGGAACGTTTACACCCTTTTTGTTCTTCAATGTACCGCTGTTCAGAATTTTTGTATGGATTTCATTGCTACCAAAACCGATAACTTCAAGGCCGATTAAGCCATCATCCAGAAGGATTCTAGATCCGACTTCCACATCTTCCATAAGTCCTGGATAAGAAATAGAGAACTTTTCCGTTGTTCCGATTACTTCTTCCATACTGATTGTGATTTCATTCCCTTGCACAAGCTCAATAGCTCCGTCCTGCATCGTATGTGTACGGATTTCCGGACCTTTTGTATCCAATAGGATTGCCACATTTTTTCCTGTACGCTCGGAAGCTTCACGGATATTGCGGATACGTGCACCATGCTCCTCGAAATCTCCATGGGAGAAGTTAAGTCTTGAAACATTCATTCCTGCATCAATGAGTTGGACTAACTTTTCGACACTTTCACTAGCCGGTCCTATCGTACAAACAATCTTGGTTTTTCTCATGTAAAGTTTCCTCCTAAAAATTACCCGTTCTATTTTGTGTATACCTTATTATAAGCCAACCCTGCCAAAATTAACATTCTTAGGGTATAACCTAGTTATGAAAACGATTCCAAAACGTCCACATAGTTAAATGGAAAGTTCTTTTGAAAGGTCATACATTTTGCGATCAATGGTATGAGTCCTGGATAAAGCTTCAATAATATCATGATCCACTAATTCATTACTTTGAATACCGACACATCTTCCGCCCTTGCCATCAAGTAAAAGTTCTACCGCACGAGCACCGAGACGACTTGCAAGTACACGATCATGGGCTGTTGGCGAACCACCACGCTGAATATGACCCAATACGCTGACACGAGTTTCGAATTTAGTTTCTTCCTGGATTTTCTTACCGAATTCCACACCGCTGCCAACGCCTTCAGCTACAATAATAATACTGTGCTTTTTGCCACGATCCGATCCACGTTTAAGCCTTGAAATAACCTCATCCATTTCATCTTCCGCTTCTGGAATAAGAATGGTTTCCGCTCCTCCAGCAAGTCCTGCCCATAATGCAATATCACCTGCATGTCTACCCATTACTTCAATTACATATGTACGTTCATGGGAAGTTGCCGTATCGCGTATTTTATCAATTGCATCAATAACAGTATTTAAAGCTGTATCGAATCCAATGGTAAAGTCCGTACCTGGAATGTCATTATCAATAGTTCCTGGAACACCGATACATGGGAAGCCGTGCTCTGTCAATTTCTTCGCACCCTGGTAGGAACCGTCTCCACCAATAACAACCAATGCTTCAATTCCATGTTTTTTCAGGTTTTCAATTCCTTTAAGCTGGCCTTCCAATGTTTTGAATTCCTCACAACGTGCAGAATAGAGCATGGTACCTCCGCGATGAATAATATCTCCAACTGAACCTACTTCCAGTTTCTTAATATCCCCATCTATCAGACCAGCGTATCCGCGATAAATCCCGTATACTTCCATATTGTGAAAAATAGCTTTCCGAACAACCGCTCGTACCGCAGCATTCATACCTGGTGCATCTCCACCACTCGTCAGTACGCCAATTCGTTTCATATCTCAATCACCTCTTAGGCATTTTTGCTTATTAACTTTCATCCAAACATATATTTTATTAGAAATCTGCTTAGATTGCAAAGCTGTTTTATTAAAAATTAACACGAAGGTATGTCGAAAACAATAGAAAACAGTCGAATAATTGTTGCAGAAACAGAAACTTTTCCTATCATTTAGAATTGAAACATCCGCAATTTACCATATCCCTTCAAATAAATCGTTCAGTTTAAGAATTGGGATGAGATTATTTAGCTGTTGATTGGAGCAATAGGCGAAGACTCCTGCGGGAGGTAGCGATTAGTGGAGACCCCACAGGCGAAGCCGAGGAGGCTCCACAATCGCCCCTTGGGTCGCTGCGCCTAGTGCGGAAATCAACAGCGGTGTTTCAAAAGCCTGAAAAATCAAAAAAGAGGAAGAGTTGTAACTAACTCAGCCTCTTTTTTGAGATGCTATTGTTTGATTTTCTCCAGGTTTTCCTTAAAAGAAAATTCCCCAATACGCTTATATTTCGCATAGCGATGCTCGATAAGCTCCTCAGGTGTCAATGGCATCAAATCTTGAAGAGATTCCTTGATGATCTCCCTTATTCCGTTTGCCTGGAAATCCACATTCTTATGGGCGCCACCCTTGGCTTCCGGAATGATTTTATCAATGATGCCAAGTTCAAATAGATCCGGAGCAGTGATCCTCATGGATTCAGCCGCTTTTTTGGCAAGTGATGCATCCTTCCAAAGTATAGCAGCCGCGCCTTCTGGTGAGATAACGGAGTACGTGGAATTCTCAAGCATATGCAAGTGATTCCCCACTCCTAAAGCCAGAGCTCCTCCGCTGCCGCCTTCCCCGATTACAATACAGATGACAGGAACCTTCAAGCCAGCCATTTCAAAAAGGTTTTTTGCGATTGCTTCACTCTGGCCACGCTCTTCTGCAGCCTTACCAGGGTAGGCACCCTTCGTATCGATGAAGCAGATAATCGGACGATTAAATTTCTCTGCCTGATACATGAGACGCAAGGCTTTTCTATATCCTTCAGGATGAGGCATACCGAAGTTGCGGCGGATATTCTCCTTTGTATCCTTCCCGCGCTGATGTCCGATAACTGTTACCGGAATCCCTTCAAACTTGCCGATTCCACCAACGATCGCCTGGTCATCACCAAAGTATCTGTCACCATGGCATTCCAAAAAGTTCGTGATGACTCTTTCTATATAATCCAAAGTGGTAGGCCTTTCCGGGTGTCTTGCAATCTGTACACGATCCCACGGATTCAGGTTACCATATATATCGCTTTCCAGCTTTTCCAATCTTACTTCAAGCTTTTCAATCTCGTTGGAAAGATCCATATCACTGTTTTTCGTAAATTCTCTCAGTTCACCGATTTTTTTCCGCAATTCCACAACCGGTTTTTCAAATTCCAGTTCCCCTACCATTTGGCATCACCTCCAGGAGCGTGAATATCTAATACGTTGGATAAGGTTTCCTTTAAGTCCAGACGGGAGATTACTGCGTCCAACTGACCGCACTTCAGGAGAAATTCTGCTGTCTGGAAATCTTCCGGAAGCTCTTCCCTGATCGTCTGCTCGATGATTCTTCGGCCTGCAAATCCGATAAGTGCTTTCGGTTCAGCAAAATTATAGTCTCCTAAAGAAGCAAAACTAGCTGAAACTCCACCAGTAGTAGGATGGGTCATAATGGAAATAATTAACCCTCCGCTTTCGCTATGGAGTTTTAGCGCACTGCTCGTTTTTGCCATTTGCATCAGACTTAGAACACCCTCCTGCATTCTCGCACCGCCTGATGCAGTGAAAATGATGAATGGCACTCCTTTTTCCTTTGCTTTTTCAATGGCTCTGGTAATTTTCTCCCCAACTACAGACCCCATACTTCCCATACGGAAGGTGGAATCCATGACTGCTAGGACGAGAGGGAAATTGTTCAATGTCCCTTCCCCGGTAACAACCGCTTCATTGATGCCAGTTTTCTTTCTGTCACCTTCCAATTTCTCCAGATAGTTTGGAAACTGTAGGGGATTTTCAGAAATCATGTCTGCATCATAAGCAACAAAGCTCCCTTTATCGAGCAGACTGTGAATTCTTTCTTTTGCATTCATAGGATGATGATGGTTACAATGCAGGCAAACTTTCAGGTTTTTCATCAATTCTTTTGTATACATGATCTTTTTACAGCTTGGACACTTCGTCATGATCCCTTCTGGAACATCTTGATTCGCTACTTCAGATGGTATAGAAGCGTATTTCTTCTTTTTCATAAATAAATCCTTTAACAAAACAACAGAACCTCCCTTATCTACTTGCATTCCTATCTCCCCATACCTCACTAGGAGCCAGAAGCTGCAAAATAACATTTCTACTAGTTTACGTACACTTGTATTATTGTCCTAATTCTTTATCATCTGCCATTGGTATTTGGTCCTAATAATAGGTGAAAATATAGGCAAGCAAGGCTGTTAAAATTATAGTAATAAACAAAATCCTCTACTTACCAATATACTTGTACTATTAATGTAACGGAAATGTGTTGAATGATGTTGTAGAAATTTGTCTACTTGCTCACGACAATTTCCGCAAAATGTTTTTCATATAGTAATATTGCCTCATTGGCATTTTTCTCTTCTAGCAATTGAATAAGAGAGTTGAACAAGTCATTCTCTATTCTAATATCTTTGGTGATAATTAGTGCATAACTATTGACGATATTCCATATTCTCAACATTAGACTATTATCAATAAGTGTAACCATCTGTTTGAAAAAATCAGTCCTTGAAAATTCGTCGGACTCGATCATCTCTTTTAAAAGGGTAAATTCCTTCACATCTGCTTTCTTAGCAAAGAGCTGGATACAGGTCTTTTCAATTTCCATTTTTGTTTCAAGAAGATCTGTCTTCGTCTTATCCTGCTCGAGAATAAACGTTCCAAGCAGCTCAACCAGATGATGTTCCTTGAAATCCTTGATGAATGTCCCTTCGCCACGTTTCGTTTCAATGAGACCCAGAAGCTCCAATGCACGAAGCGCTTCACGAACAGAAGACCGCCCGACATTCAATCTGTCGGACAGCTCTCGTTCTGAAGGAATCTTATCACCGCTGCTTAATCCATCCTCTACAATAATGGAACGGATTTTTTTGACGATCTCTAGATACATTTTTGTAGGTGTGGTTGTCATGGACTATTCACTTTTTCCGATAATCGCAGCTTTTCTTGTTTTTTCCGCTACTTCTTCGGGATCCACCTGAATTCTCGCAACTCCCGTTTCCATTGCAGCTTTGGCAACGGCTGCTGCCACTGCAGGAGCTACTCTTGGATCGAAAGGAGCAGGGATGACATAATCTGCACTTAATTCGTCGGTAGCAACAAGACTGGCAATTGCTTCAACCGCCGCAATCTTCATTTGCTCATTGATATGTGTCGCTCTGACATCCAATGCCCCGCGGAAAATACCTGGAAATGCAAGAACATTGTTAACCTGGTTAGGGAAATCGGAGCGTCCCGTTCCAATGACACTCGCCCCAGCAAGCTTCGCCTCTGCAGGCATTATTTCCGGATTCGGGTTTGCCATAGCAAAAATGATGGACTTTTCGTTCATGCTTTCTACCATCGCCTGAGTAAGGGCCCCTTCAACGGAAACTCCGATAAAGACATCTGCACCCTGCATCACATCAGCAAGCGTACCTTCCACCCTATTACGATTGGTATATGTTGCCACTTCCGCTTTCACACTGTTCATCCCAAAAGGACGCCCTTCATAGATGGCACCCTTGGAATCACACATGGTGATATCACGGACACCATAGCGGTATAAAAGCTTGATGATGGCGATTCCTGCCGCACCAGCACCATTGGCAACCACTTTGATTTCCCCGATATTTTTTCCTACAAGTTTCAATGCATTGACAAGTCCAGCGACTGTAACAATTGCCGTTCCATGTTGGTCGTCATGGAAAATAGGGATGTTTGTTTCCTTTTTCAAGCGCTCTTCAATCACAAAACAGTTAGGTGCTGCGATGTCCTCAAGGTTCACTCCACCGAATGTCGGCTCTAACAGCTTGACTGTTTCCACGATTTTATCAACATCCGTCGTGTTCAAGCAGATTGGGAACGCATCCACCCCGGCAAAGCTCTTGAATAATACAGCTTTCCCCTCCATAACTGGCAGTGCCGCTTCCGGTCCGATGTTACCAAGCCCCAATACCGCTGTACCATCTGATACGACCGCTACCATATTGCCCTTCATTGTATAGTCATACACTTTATTTTTATCATCATAGATCGCTTTACAAGGCTCAGCTACACCAGGTGAATATGCCAGACTCAGATCTTTCGCATTTCTGACAGGTACTTTTGACTTTGACTCCAACTTCCCTTGGTGAATCTTATGCATATGTAACGCTTCTTCTTTTAGTGACACTTTTTGGTCCCCCTTGATTAAATGGCTTGCGCACCATGATAAGTGCTATTGCTAGAAAATATTATAATTATAGTCCGTGTATACTTGATGGGAGCTACCATTCTCATATGCTTTTATTTTACTAGGAGTAGAAGAAAAGCGGAAGTATTAAACTGAATCAGGAAGGTGGTCAGACCACCTTCCTGTTAACTATAGCATAATATTAATTATTGTAAAGATTTTTTGAATACCACATTTGCCTCGCCCAGCAATTCCTTCAGGGCATCCAAACAGGCATCTGTTGGCGTTACATGATAAGTAGGCTGAAGTCTGACCGTTTTTTTCTCTTTGATATAGTGAAGGTATACAGGCGATGGGCCGTGAAATTCTTTTAGCACCTGTTGCACCTTTTGCAGGACATCTCCCCCTTGCAGATGCTCTTCAATCTGCAAATAGATATTTCCTACCAAGTGTTCATATGTTTCTTTTAAGGAATCCATGCTCATCACATTTTTCAGAATCAGTTGTTCCTTGCCGTCCCGGAGCTCCAGGTTCCCTTCAGCAAGAACAGTTTGACCGGTTTTCAGGACAGAGGAGAACTTTCTATATAGATCCGGGAAGGCAACCGCCTCTAAATCTCCCGTCTGGTCGGACAAAGTCAGGAAGGCCATCAGATCACCTTTCTTTGTCCGAATGACACGCTCGGCTGTTACGAATACGCCAAGCTTGGCCCTTTTTGCATTTCCTCCAAGGATATCCTGGATAAAGGCCGTTCCCCCCAGTTGGAAATAGGCTGCAAAAGGTTCTGTAGGATGCTTGGACAAATAGAATCCCAGCGCTTCTTTTTCAAGTTGAAGCTGTTCTGTCAGTTGAAGAGGCTCCACCTTCACATACTTAGGTTTCAGGGAAAATTCCTCTTCAATGAAAAAGTCGATTTGATCATCGTTTGCGGGCATCATCAACTCTGCATGCTGAAGCGCTACATCCAGGGTGGCGAGCAGGGTGGCCCGATCTTCCTTGAACTCGTCAAGTGCTCCACCATAGATGAGGGTTTCCATTGCTTTTCTGCTAACCTTATTGGAAAGCCGTGTGCAAAAATCAAAGAGGTCCACAAACTCCTTTTTCCTGCGCTCTTCGACGATGGCTTTGATGATTTGACCGCCGACACCCTTTAAGGTGAGCAGGCTGAACCTGATCATATTATTCTCCACCTGGAAGTAATAGCCGCTCTTGTTGACCGAAGGAGGCAACACAGTGATGCCCTTTCTTTTTGCCTCATTGATGTATTGGGCCACCTTCTGTTCACTGCCTACCGCACCACTCATCAAAGTTGCCATGAAAATGGTAGGATAATTTGCTTTAAGGTAAGCCAATTCATAGGAAATCATACTGTATGCCACGGCATGGCTTCTGTTGAATCCGTAATCAGCAAAGCGGACGATCAAATCATAGACCTGATTGGCGGTAGTTTCATCATAGCCCTTTTTCAAGCAGCCGCTTACGAAATGGTTACGCTCTTCTGCCAGCACTTCTTTCTTCTTCTTCCCCACCGCTCGTCTTAGCAGATCCGCTTCTCCAAGTGAAAAGCCAGCCATAACAGCAGCTATCTGCATGATCTGTTCCTGATATACGATGACACCATACGTATTTTTAAGAATCGGCTCGAGGTCAGGATGAAGGTATTCCACTTTCTTCTTACCGTGCTTTCTGTCAATGAAGAGTGGAATCTGCTCCATTGGGCCAGGACGATAGAGGGCATTGACAGCAACAATGTCTTCGAGGGACGTAGGCTTCAGTCTTGTTAACACCTTTTTCATACCCGGAGACTCCAATTGGAAGATGCCTGATGTGTCCCCATCACTCAGCAGTTTAAAGGTGGAAAGATCGTCAGCTGGCAGTTCTTCCATGCTTTTGTAATTCTGTTTTGATTTTTTCAACTGATTTTGAATGTTTTGGATCATGGTCAAGTTGCGCAGACCGAGAAAATCCATCTTTAACAGTCCCAGTTCCTCGAGCGTCTCCATTGTAAACTGGGTAAGGTAGATATCCTCGTGACCTGACTGGATCGGAATAATTTCTGTTAACGGCTTGTGGCTGATGATCACCCCTGCAGCATGAGTAGAGCTGTGTCTTGGAAGACCTTCTATTTTTTTTGCAGCGGCAAATGCCCGTTTCCGCTCCTCTGATTCATTGATTGCTCTTCTTAACTGCTCATTTTCCTGATAAGCCGCATCAAGGGTGATGCCTGGTCTCGATGGGATCATTTTGGATATCATCTCGATCTCTTTACCGGACAGATTCAGCACTTTGCTGACATCCCTCCAGGCTGCCTTGGCAGCGAGGGTTCCAAAGGTGATGATCTGGGCTACATGCAGTTCCCCGTACTTCTGGGCTACATATTGAATGACCTCGTCACGCCTATTGTCCTGAAAATCGATATCGATATCAGGCATCGTGATTCTCTCCGGGTTCAGGAATCGTTCAAACAGAAGCTGATGCTCAATCGGATCGACATTCGTAATATATAGACTGTAGGCTACCAGTGAACCGGCAGCTGAACCACGCCCCGGTCCTGTGAGAATGCCTTCTTTTCTGGCAAAATACATAAAGTCCCAAACGATCAGAAAATAATCGCTGAACTTCATGCCCTTTATCACTTTCAATTCATAACGAAGCCGTTCTTTATAGGTTTCGTCCACCTCACCCAAGCGTTCCGTGAGCCCGAGCCAGCATCGTTCTTCAAGATACTCATCAGCGGAAAGACCATCCTCGACAGGATAACTCGGCAATGCATTCTGATTAAACTGTATGTCAACCTGGCATCTCTGGCTGATGAGATAGGTATTTTCCAGCGCTTCAGGAATATCCTGAAACAGCTCCACCATCTCGTTGACATTTCGCAAATAGTGGGGAGCGGTTTTCGGGAGGGATTCAAGCTTCACTCCCTCTTTGATCGAACGGAGACATTCATAGACAAAAGCATCCTCCTGCACCATGTATTGGACTTTACTTAATGCTACGATAGGCAATGTCAGGGCTTTACGGAGCGCTTCAGATTGTTCATATGCTTCTTTGGTGTTACGATCGATACCGAGAAATACATGCTGCTTGCCAAACATTCCTGTATACTGCTTGACGATGCCTTCGAGTGCTTCCGATTCTTCCACCCAAGCCAATTCCGATTCTGTTGCAGAGAGTATCGCGGTCAAACCCGCAGCATAGTGCTTGAGCCATTTTTTCGGGACACCTTGAGGTGACTTTGTTTGTACAATGCTCGAGAGCTTCATCAGATTTGTATAGCCCTGTATGTTTTCTGCAAGCAATACAATCGAACTGCTTTCTGCATCCTCCTCGGCATTCAAAACAGATAGTTTCAGTCCGATAATCGGCTTGATATCCGCTTTTTTGCATGCTTTATAAAAATCAACCGCCCCATACATCACATTTTCATCCGTTAATGCCAGAGAAGTTAATCCAAGTTGTTTTGCTCTGTCAATCAGCTGGCTGAATCGTACCGAACTGTTCAACAAACTGAAAGAGCTCATTATATGTAAATGGACGACACTCATTTTTATCACACCTTACTAACTGATCCTGAATTTATTATAAATTTTCCTTTTATTAAAAAACAATCCTGATAACCTAAGTCTAACACATCATACTTCCTACTCCCTGTCCATATATATAAATAATGACAGAAAGGATGATGGATATGGATGTAAAGGATCCATTTGTAGCAACGATGCTATTCAGCTTCTTTATTGCGATTGGTGTCATTATTGGTGGGGCCATCATAGGTGGTATTGCCGCCTTTTTAGTGGGGGATGCACCATTGACAAGGATTTTTCGGCTTGCAAACAGCTTGAAGATATGGGCCATTGTGGCGGCCATCGGTGGAACATTTGATACTTTTTACAATCTGGAAAAAGGACTGTTTAACGGGGAGACAAAATTCCTTGTCAAACAGCTCCTCCTGATCATTTCCGCAACCGGTGGCGCTCAGACAGGTGCTTTGATCATCAGCTGGCTGACACAGGAAGAACTTTGAGATGCGGGTGCCTCCTTATCATAAAGAGCCAAGCTGGCAGCTATTCTTTTCAGGAGTCGTGCTTGGTGCAGTCATTGGTTGGGTAGTGTTCTTGATTTTGTATGGAGCCATTCAGGAGCGGCAGGTTGGTGACTTGATAAAAGCAAAAAAACAATTGGAGCTGTCTGAAGCCAGATATCATATTTTGATAGAAGACAATGAAAAACTGAAAGAGGAGAAAGATAAACTGAAGGTGCAGGATATCAAGATTGTCATTATCAATCATGACAAGTACATGCTGGGATCCCTGACTCGGTTTTCCATCATAGAAGGAATCAAAGAGGATTTGAACCATCTCATCGCAAAGGAAGTCAAAGGTATCAAGGACAATAAGGAGCTCTTGAAAAAAACGATAGAAAACAAAAGCTACGAACTGGATGAAAAGAAATACTATTTTCATGTGGAAGATCTTTATATTGATACGACCATTGAAATTGGTCTTATGATCGTGAAGGTGGAGTGATGGGAGGCTGGAGTCGGATGACGTCAGCCTCTATCTTTTATTCTCCCTGCAATTGCGCTCTGCACGTTTCAATCAAATCACTCAGCACATTCTCCGCCTCATCCCACTTGTAGATCGAAGCTCCGGATGCCAGAGGATGCCCCCCGCCGTTATAGCGCTTAGCCACCTGGTTTACTATCGGACCTTTGGAACGGAGTCTTACTCTGATCTGATCCGTTTCCTCAATAAAGAAAACCCAGGCCTTAATTCCTTCTAGGTTACCAAGCATACCAATCAATTGAGACGCTTCGGAAGGCAATGCGTTATAACGCTGAAGAATCTCTTTTGTGATTCTCATGGAAGCGACCCCCTCATCATGCAGGGTGAAGTTTTCCAGCACATACCCACTCAGCTTTGCAACATGAAGTTTCATTTTATAAAGCTCATTGTAAAGGTCAGTCATGGAGAAACCATAGCTTAATAGCTCGCCTGCATACTGAAAGGTTTTAGTGTTGGTGCTTTTGAAAAGGAATCGTCCTGTATCCCCGACAATCCCTGCAAAGATCAGTCTTGCCGCTTCTTTTGTCATTCGGTAGCCCTGATGCTCCCCCGCAAGATAAAGTTCATAGATCATCTCGCTTGTAGAGCTTGCTTCCGTATCAACCCAAACCAGGTCTCCATATTTGTCATCGTTGGGATGATGGTCGATTTTTATCAGCTTGCTTGCCAGCTTATAGCGCTCATCACAGATTCGTTCCGCATTGGCCGTATCACAGACTATCACGAGTGCTCCTTCATAGCTGGAATCAGGTATCTCATCCAATCTGCTAAGGAAATTCAGGGATTCCTCAGCTTTTCCTACTCTGTACACCATCTTCTCTGGATAAGACTCTTTGATGATTTCAGCCAGTCCACATTGAGATCCATATGCATCAGGATCCGGGCGAACATGGCGGTGAACAATTATGGTGTCATGGGCCTTGATTTCATCTATTATTTGCTGCTTCATACTATCCCTCATTTATCTGTTTCATTACTTTCATTTAATCATAGTTTCTCTTAATATCAAAGTAATATTGAGGGTTCCGACAATCACAACTGGGAGCAATAGTAGAATTTTTGTCACGAACACGTTACAATAAGATGGCAATCTTTTGTTAAAATGAAACTAGTTCACATATAAGGAGTGTTCCGCATGCCTATTTTTGTATTTTTGATCATTTTCTCGTTCATTTTCTACTTGTTCTATAAAGTGAAATACTTCCGTACCCAATTGCCTGCAGAAAAGAAATGGCTAAGCGCGAAATCCAGTATGGCTCTGGGCAGCTTCGTCTTATTTTTCGGGTTGAATACAATTATCAATCCATTATCGACTGTGGCGATTGTGGTCGGAGTCGTACTTATCCTGGTGGGTGCAGCCAGCTTTTGGGCCGGACTTAAGTCATACCGTTTCTACCTTCCATATGCAATCAAGGAAGCGGAATATGTAAAAGAACAGGAAATGAAAGAAAAGACGGTTACGAATTGATAGATTATGCAATAAAAAAAGAACCGGATTCCCACATACAGGGAACCCGGTTCTTTTTTTATTGCATCAACTGCACCATCATCATCGCTTTTCCGACAACGGAGCCTTCATGGTAGACTTCTACGTCCACTTTTCCGAACTTACGCCCAACCTCGAGTATCTTCGGTTTAATCTCAATCATGCTATCAATCTGGACAGGCTTGATAAAGTAAATGGTGATATTCTCAACAACCATATCACCCTTTTTCAGGTTACGGATTGCCCGTTTTGCAGCTTCCGTGACGATTGTTGTAAATACTCCATAGGAAATGGTCCCAACAGAGTTCGTCATCTGAGGAGTCACTTCGCTTTGGTAGTGTTCCTCCCCCTTTGTCTCTGTTACATCCACGAATTGATTGGTCACGATATCGTCCAGCGTTTCCCCGACCTGTGGCTGCCTTTGGATCATCTGCAGCGCCTTCAGCACATCCTGGCGGCTGATGATGCCAAGCAAGCGTTGGTTTGGATCGACAACCGGAAGCATCTCAATGCCTTCCCACACCATGATATGCGCTGCTGAAGCAACTGACGTTTTTCCGTTAACGGTAATCGGGTTTTTCGTCATCACTTTTTCAATCAGAAGACCATTATCTTTTCCGAGTACGTCCTTGGAGGTGACGACACCCTGGACTTTCAGGTTCTTATCAATAATCGGAAAACGGCTATGCTTGATTTCCTCATTATATTTATACCAGTCATTGATTGTATCCTCTGTCGTGAGATAGGTCGTTGCTTCAATAGGAGTCAATATGTCCTCTACCAATACAATTTCTTTTTTGATGAGCTGGTCATAGATGGCACGGTTGATCAGCGTCGCCACGGTAAATGTATCATAGCTACTCGAAATGATCGGAAGCTTCATTTCGTCCGCGAGCTTTTTTACATGCTCATCTGTATCAAATCCGCCTGTGATAAGCACAGCGGCACCTGCTTCAATTGCAAGCTGATGGGCATTCGTCCGGTTACCGACAATCAATAGGTTGCCCGCTTCCGTATAACGCATCATCGCTTCAAGCTTCATGGCGCCGATGACAAATTTATTCAAGGTTTTATGTAACCCTTCTTTTCCGCCCAACACTTGTCCATCCACGATATTGACAACCTCAGCAAATGTCAGCTTTTCGATGTTTTCTTTCTTTTTTCGTTCGATGCGGATCGTACCTACACGTTCAATGGTACTGACGTAGCCTTTGTTTTCCGCATCCTTGATCGCCCGATATGCTGTCCCTTCACTCACAGTCAGCTCTTTCGCGATCTGACGAACAGAAATCTTCTCCCCGATTGGCAGTTCTTCAATAAAATGGATAATTTGTTCATGCTTTGTCACACTCTTCACCCGTCCAACTAATTATTTATCCCTTTATTATACGGTGGAAAGGTGGTGGATTCAATGAGTTTACTAATATTGGCGCAAACGCACCCTTTTTTCCTGCTCGATTTTCACTTTGCTCACGATGCGCTTTCTTTTCGGAAGATACATAAGTGCTGCAATATTACCCCCGACTGCCATCAAACATACCACAAGCCATGCAAGCGCAAACCAGCCTGCAAGTCCATCTTCTCCCATCGGAAGCCTTGGCACTGCCACATATAACAACGCTCCGATGCAAAGCAAGCATAGCAGAATTCTATTTTTCATCTACAGTCCCTCCCACTCTATTAACAGCTTGTTCTATATATATTCTGGAGGTCAAAAAAAAGAAGCAGGGAATTCTGCTTCTCTTAACGTTACAATTTTATTGTGTCCCCCGCCTTCATCACAAGCCCAGTCTGCTTCTGCAGTCTTGCAACAAATTCGTCCGGATTCTGTTCGATTACAGGGAATGTGTTGTAATGGATGGGAACCACCTGCTTGGCATCCAGCCATTTTGCAGCCTGCAATGCATCCTCAGGTCCCATTGTATAATTGTCCCCGATCGGCAGGAAGGCCAGATCAATCTCGTTCAGTTCCCCAATCATTTTCATGTCAGAGAATAGACCCGTATCGCCGGCGTGATAAATCGTTTTGTCTTCTATCGTCAGCAAAATCCCGCTTGGCATACCAGTATAGACGATTGTTTTTGATTCATAATCCGTATAGCTTGAGCTGTGAAAAGCCTGGGTCAGCTTCACCGTACCAAAATCAAAGGTATGGGATCCGCCAATACTCATTCCGTGTGTTCTCAAACCTTGCCATTCCAAGTATTCTGCAAGCTCAAATGGCGCGATGACCAGCGCATCATTTTTCAGAGCAAGATCTACCGTATCGCCTACATGGTCATTGTGTCCATGTGTGAGGAGGATCACGTCCACTTTTACATCCTCAAGCTTAAGATCTGTACTGCCGTTCCCTGTAATAAATGGATCAAACAAAATCGTTTTCCCCTTCGCTTCCACTTTCACAACAGAGTGACCATGAAATGAAACCTTCATAACTATCCTCTCCTATCGATAGATTTCTATCATAGCTTCTCTTCCAAAAGGGAGAAATCCTCCTTTTAATTTTACAGATGTATGATTCCCTGCTAATCTAAATGTAAAACACACATACTTTGTAAGTGGAATGATCTAGAAGGAGTGATAGAAATGAAAGAACAACGACTCGAACAGCTCGTAAATTGGGTAAAAGAAGAAAACCTTTCCGCATGTTTTTTAACTTCCACACCGAACGTTTTTTACCTCACAGGATTCTACACAGATCCCCATGAGCGTTTATTGGGGCTTCTCGTTTTTCCTGACAACGAGCCTGCAATCGTCTGCCCGAATATGGAAAGGGAGCAGGTGAAGAAAAGCGGATGGACATTTGGAATCATTGGCTATGACGACACGGACGATCCATGGGAAAAAGTGAAGGAAGATGTAGAAAAGCGTAACGTTACAATCGAAAAACTTGCGATTGAACAGGAGCATATGACGGTTTCACGTTTCCAAAAGCTTCAGGAGATTTTCCCTCAAGCTGCATTTACTTCTGCGGAAGTGAAGATGTATGAGCTTCGTTTGACCAAGGATGAGGATGAGGTTTCCATTTTGCGTGAGGCGGCAAAGCTTGCTGACTTCGGAGTGGAAGTAGGCGTACATAACATTAAAAAAGGCCGTACCGAGCAGGAGCTTGTGGCCATTATTGAATACGAGTTAAAGAAAAAGGGAATCAGCCAGATGTCCTTCTCCACGATGGCACTTGCCGGGGAAAAGACAGCGTCACCACACGGTAAACCGGGACTCGATACTATCCAGCATGGCGACCTTGTACTATTCGATCTCGGCGTGGTCCTGAATGGCTATTGTTCAGACATTACCAGAACGGTCGCATTCGGGGATGTAGGCGAAAAGCAGCAGGATATTTACGAAACAGTTCTGAAAGCCCAAACCTCGACACTTGAGATTTGTAAGCCTGGTGTTGAGATTGGACTGATTGACCGTACTGCCCGCTCCATCATTACTGAAAAAGGGTATGGAGAGTATTTCACACATCGCATCGGTCATGGTCTCGGCATCGAGGTACATGAATATCCGTCCATGAATGCAACAAACACAATGAAGCTCCAAAAAGGGATGGCCTTCACGGTCGAGCCTGGCATCTACAAGCCGTCAGTTGGTGGCGTAAGAATCGAGGATGACATCCTGGTGACAGAAAGCGGAATAGAGATCCTGACAAGCTATCCGAAAGACTTGCAGATTATCAAAGCATAATAGATAAAATGGTCAGAGTTTTTTGTTTAAGCTCTGACCATTTTTAATATTTATTTATATCTTTTCCTTCTCATCCACTGTGTTGCTGCCCATTTTTCACCTTTGATAATTGGAGAACCGCCATGCAAGGTCAGCTCGTTCAAATGATGATTATCATAGAAATATTCGAAATACACCGCCATCCCCTTTTTGGGAGACACTGAAAAATTCAGTTTAGGAAAATATGTTTCTCCACCCTCCTCCACGTCATTCAAGTACATGACCAGGGTGCTTACCCTCGGATTGTTTACTGGTCTACTGGCTGATGAGAAAAAATCGAAATGAGCTTTATACTCTTGTCCAATTTTATAGTTAAGAACTTGAAGGCCTTCTCCATGTTCAACGGGAATGTTCATAATCTGTGAGGTTCTTTTTTCAATTCTGGCAATAATGTCATTCTCACCTTCTTGAAAAAACATACTGCTGCTTGTTCTGAGTTCATCGACTTCACGTGCATTACCGATTTTCGAACGCTGCATCCTATCTTTTGACTGTATAATCAGTTCGTCACATTCTTTATCACTTAACACATTGCCCAGGACTACTATTAACGGTTCTTCGTATCTAGCAATTATGTTGATTTCTCGATCTTCTGTGATTATTTTATTTCCCGTGTGATGAAAAATGGTTTGTTCTTTAATAGTTATATCTTGTGTCAACTTCATCGACCTCTTCAAATAGTTTTTAATATTCTGACTTTTTGTACACTAAGAGTGATAAATTAATTGGCTCCTTTAAACACCGCAGTTGATTTCCGCACTAGGCTGCGCTTTCCGCGGGGCGGTGCTGGAGCCTCCTCGGGCTTCGCCCTGTGGGGTCTCCAGCCTACCGCTATCTCCCGCAGGACAAGGAAGGCTGCGGCAGCGTTACATCGCACGAAGAAAATGCTCGCATTTTCGAGGAGTCTTCGCCTATTGCTCCAATCAAATGCTAGTATACTTAGAAAATTAGTTATTTTTAATAATTTTACACCTTGATTTGAGGAATATCTATCATTTTATTTTTGGAATCAAAAAAGAAGCACCCCATACGGAGCGCTTCCAGGTTATATTAAACTTTAAATCTCGAAATGGATTGCTGTAAGCTAATTGTTAGCTGTTTCAGTTCAAGTACTTTTTCACTTAGGTTGGTGAATGCGTGGACTTGTTCTGTGGTTGCGGCGCTGATTTCTTCGCTGCCTGCTGCTGTCTCTTCTACTACTGCACTGATATTATCGACATTGGAGAGGACGTGTTCGCCGAGTTCCTTTGATTTGGAAACTCCCTGGACAAGGTGGGAGATTTGCTCGTCCATCCGATCCATGCTTTCCTGGATCACATGAAAAGACTTGGAAGTGAGCGTCATGGTCTCTTTTTGTTCTAGGGACATCGTCACACCATGCCCAACGGAAACCACTACTTCCTCAAGCCCCAATTTCAATTCCCCTATAACCGAGAACACTTCTGTCATCAGGTTTTTGGATTCATCAGCAAGCTTTCTCACCTCTGTTGCTACAACTGCAAAGCCTTTTCCAGCTTCACCTGCTCTTGCCGCCTCTATGGCAGCATTTAATGCCAACAGGTTGGTGTGCTCTGAAATGGAAGATACAGAGGCCGCCACATCTTCAATTTTCTCGGCGTAGGATTGGAACTGTTTGGTTGCCCGTTCAATGGATTGGGTCGCAAGCTGAGTTTCCTCCACATTTTTTTCTTGGGACTGAAGCGTCTCCAAGCCGGTATTCACCGCAGCCTTAGCCTTTTGGGCAAGCTCCTTGCTCTCTTTTGTAATCACAACATTGGAAGAGAAATGCTCATCCATATCAGAAATCATATGCACAGAGTCCTGGAGCTCGCTCGAAATGGACTGGGCTCCTGCAGACAGCTCATCTGTTGAGACCGCAATCTGCTTTGTAATTTCACTCAAGGTGGCATTTTCAGCTTCCACAAGCTGAGCGAAGCTGTTGACCTGATCACTTGCCACTTGAACTTCTTTTATCAAGTGATGCAGCTGTTCAGTCATTTGCTGGAAGGAATGATTCAATTGACCAAGCTCATCTTTTTTATTATAGATAAACGGCTCCACCTGAAGGTTTCCGTCAGCAATTTCCCTTGCCTGCTCGGCAATGCGATCCAACGGTCGGGTAATGGCATATGTCACCCTTAAGGAAGAAGCGATGGAAAAGACGATGAGTATTACAGCTCCGATAATAGCTGATACGACTATGGACTTTACCTGCTTTTCCAGATTAGTCTGCACTTGATCGTAATATTCCGATACATACATATTGAGCATGTAGATATCATTGGAAATACCATCTACACGGACAGACTGGCGTTTAAGCTCTGCGTTGTCATTGGCATTCAATGCCGAAACAGTCGAATTGTTCAACAATTCCAGCTTCATTGCAGCGTTTTCCAAGTATTCTCTGCTCTCTTTGTCGAATAACGTTTCCTCCAGCTTCTTGAACCAGGAAAGTGTGTGATCCCTTGCTACCTTGACCTCATGCTTACTCGCGTCATTGTTTAAAATCGATGCATTATTCAGGCTCTGTTTCAATGTCAGCGTACTTGATTCCAATTTTTGAACATTCACCAGAACATCTACAACATCACGGTTACTTGTCTGCATGGAAATCATCTGAAAAATAATAGTGGCGACCATGATGAGCGCAACGATAAGAACCGCAGTGGAATTGAGTATTAGTTTTCTTTTGATCGTCATCTTATTCTCCTCACTTTACGGTAACCGTTCCGTCCATGATATTTTCTTTCCATTCCTCCAGCTCTTCCTGATCGATAGTGGAGTGCGGGATGACCCTGATCGGTGCAAGACCTACTCCACCTTCCGCCAAGCCTAATTCAATGGTGCCCTTCGGTATCTCAGAGCTTTTTGTATACTCATCTATGACATTGAATAATGCGATGTCCACATTCTTCATCATGGAGGACACAACAGCCTTTTCAGCAAAAAAGAATTGATCGCTGTCCACTCCAATAGCAAGCTTACCTTGGTTTTGGGCTTCTTTTAGGACACCTACACCCGTTAAGCCGGCAGCTGCATAGAGCACGTCCACGTTTTCATTCATTAACTTTTTTGCAAGCTGTGACCCTAATTCACTATTGCCGAAATCATTGGCAAAATGGGTTAACACTTCGATACTAGGGTCGATCGCTTTCGCCCCTTGCTCGAATCCGGAAAGGAATTTACGGATAAGCGGTACATCAGCTCCCCCTACGAATCCCAATTTCTTGGAGGAGGTATTTTGGGCAGCCAAAACACCTGCCAGAAAGCTTCCTTCATTTTCTTTGAACGTGATGGATGTGATATTTGGTAGTTCTGAAACCGAATCAACCAATATAAATTTCTGTTTTGGATAATCAGAGGCAACCTTTTCCAGATCCTCCTGTACCATGAACCCTAAACCAACAATCAGGTCATGATCTTCTTCCACCAATTCCCGAAGTCCTTTTTCATAGGAGCCTGTTTCCGAAAGCTCCTTATAGGAAAAAACAATCCCCAATTCATCCCTGGAACGGACAAGTCCCGTAAACGCTGCATCACTGAAGGACTGATCTCCTAATCCCACATCTGACAGCATGATTCCTACACTTACCGTATCCTTCATGTCAACAGTAATCTCCTGCTGGGAGCAGCCTCCCAATAATAGTAATATAGTAATAAAAAAAATAAAAAACCGGTTGTTTTTCATAAAAAAACTCCTTCAACTAGTGTACCTAATTTATATCGGCCACTAAATGAAGGAGGTTAATATTTTTTATAATGATCCACTATTTTAACTTTTCTAACTATTTTAGAAAAACAGTCCATCTGGTAAGTAGCGGTATTTGTCCAAATCGATTCTGTTATTTTCATCCACAATGATTTGCTCCATTTCCAATCTTCTTTTTTGTTCAAACAGCTGTTGCTCATCCTTGAATCCAATCTCACCCTTTGCATTGATGACACGATGCCAGGGGATCTCATATTTCCTGCTCATGGAGTGAAGAATCCGGACTATCTGGCGAGCGCCTCTCGGACTTCCCGCCAAAGCGGCAATCTGCCCATAGCTCATCACTTTACCAGCAGGAATCTGTTTCATAATCGTAATAGCCCGTTCCGTAAAAAGGTTCATTTTTTTTCATCCTTGCTATATAAATTAGGCTCTTTTCGCATTTATTGTTGCTATATAGATAAAATGTAAGCATCAAATGTAGCCCGTTGATTTCCGCTCCGTACACAAGATTCCCCGGGGACGGATGGGAGCCTCCTCGGCTTCGCCTGTGGGGTCTCCCATACCCTCTACTCTCCCGCAGGAGTCAAGTGTCCTCCGCTACAATCAACTCAGTTTTATAACATTATTTGCTCTACTGAAATGAAAAAAGGAGACAAATTCAAATTACCCAAATTTTAGGAGAGTAAGTTTTATTTTTTATTCACCCCTGTTGGTTGGAGTGCAAGGCGTGAGACTCCTGCGGGAGCAGCGTGTCAAGGGAGACCCCACAGGCGCAAATGTACTGACCCCTTAAAACTGGACACTTGTTTTCTAAGCTGCTTGCTCAAAACTAGCTCGATAAGCTACTGGACTTTTACGTTTTAATCTTGATTTAATTCTCAGGTGGTTGTAGTAATGGATGTACTCTTCGAGCTCCTCCTTAAAATGGTCGATGCTATCAAATTCTTGTAAGTACAATAATTCGGATTTCATGATTCCGAAGAAGTTCTCCATTACTGCGTTGTCATAACAGTTTCCTTTTCTAGACATACTCTGAGTAATGTTATTTTCCTTTAAAGTCCTTTGGTATTTAGGCATTCTGTAATGCCAACCCTGGTCAGAATGAAGTAAGAGATCATCACCTTCACTTATGCGTTCTAAGCCTTGGGTTAACATCGTTTCTACTAGATCAAACGTCGGTCTCGATTGAAGTGTATACGTAATAATTTCGCCGTTAAACAAGTCCAGTATTGGGGAAAGATATAATTTTTGCCCGAACAACTTAAACTCTGTGACGTCGGTAACCCATTTTTGATTCGGTCTATCGGCCTTAAAATTGCGGTTTAAGATATTTGGCGCAGCTTTTCCCACTTCGCCTGTATAGGACTTATACTTCTTTATCCGAACGATGCATTGAAGTCCTAGGTCTCTCATAATACGATACACTTTCTTTTTATTAATTTTGTGGCCTTTTTCCTGTAGAACATCTGTGATACGACGATATCCAAAACGGCCTTTATGTTTACGGTAAATGAATTGAATCCGTCTTTTCCACTTGCGATCAGGGTCGGCTTGTTCCCATGTTTGAACAAGGAAGTAGTAGGTACTTCTAGACATCTTAGCTACCTTCACCAATTGATTAACAGGAAATGCATGCCTTAGTTCATATATTACTTTCGCTTTGATTTCTTTGGTGACTTTTCTTCCTGAACTAAGGCTCTCAGCTTTTTTAGATACGCATTCTCCATACGAAGGTATTCTAATTCTTTTTTCAACTCGTCCACAGATGGATTGGTAGCTTTTTCTTCATTAGTTTTATTGTTTTTGGAAGTCATAGTAGATGGCCTCTTTTCTTTTGGATTAAAGGCGGCATCTCCACATGTCTCCCATTTAATTTTCCACCTACGAACCATACAAGGGTCTGGGATATGGAAAATCGCCGATGCCTCTCGAACGGAATAATTCGATTCCTTTATAAATTGAATTACCCTCAGTTTAAAGGCTGGAGAATATTTTGTATAGGGAAAGGAGAATGCTTGGTCACCATGATGTTTGAACAACATCACCCAGTAACGGAGAACGGAGTGATCTACTCCAACCTCCTTAGCCAACTCTCGATAACTTACTAAATTATTCATATAACGTTGTACGGCTTGATGTTTTACTTCTCGGGTAAATTTACTCAACTGAAGTACACCTCCTATTGTTAGATGTATGTCCAACAAAAGGGGTGCACTTCTCAAAGCGCCGAGGAGGCTCCCGAGGCCGCCCGCGATCGCTGCCGCCTGGAACGGAGACCAACAGGGAGTTTAATGTTGACACCTTATCCTTAGCCCAGCCCTATACTTAAAACAACAATCTTTACGAAAAGAGCCATAAAATAAGACCGAACAAGTGGGGCTCCACCATGTTCGGTCTTCCATATCAAGCTTTTGATAATAATGTGCTTGCACTCTCGTAAGCCAAACCATGAGAATCGGCAACAGCGGCATAGGTTACAAAACCATTCAATGTATTGATACCTTTCAATAGCGCCTCGTTGTCCAAGCATGCCTGCTTGTAGCCTTTGTTGGCGATTTGCACTGCATACGGCACTGTTACGTTGGTCAATGCAATAGTCGAAGTACGTGGAACTGCTCCTGGCATGTTCGCTACTGCATAGTGCACAACATCGTGCTTCACATAAGTAGGATCATCATGCGTTGTAATGCGGTCGGTTGTCTCAAAGATTCCGCCTTGGTCGATAGCGATATCGACTACAACAGAACCGGCACCCATGGATTGGATCATTTCTTCTGATACAAGCTTTGGTGCTTTAGCTCCTGGAATAAGTACGGCACCGATAACAAGATCGGATTCCTTCACTGCTATTTCCAGGTTCAACGGGTTACTCATTAAAGTCTGAATGTCTTTTCCAAAGATGTCATCCAACTGACGCAGACGGTCCGGGTTCAAATCAAGGATTGTGACATCGGCACCAAGACCGATAGCCATTTTTGCAGCATTCGTACCGGCAACACCACCACCGATGATGGTTACTTTACCACGGCGAACACCTGGAACACCACCAAGAAGGATTCCTTTACCGCCTTTGATTTTCTCAAGGAACTGTGCCCCGATCTGCGTTGCCATACGTCCTGCAACCTCACTCATTGGAGTCAATAACGGCAGGGAACCGTTCGGAAGCTGAACCGTTTCGTACGCAATCCCAACCACTTTGTTGTCGATAAGCGCTTTTGTCAATTCAGGCTCGGGAGCTAGATGTAGATAAGTGAAAAGAATCAATCCTTCACGGAAATAACCATATTCGGAAGGAAGCGGTTCCTTTACTTTCATGACCATATCCATGGACCATGCTTCTTCAGCTGTATCTACTATTTTAGCTCCAGCCTGCACGTACTGCTCGTCCATAAAACCCGAGCCCATACCTGCTTCTTTTTCTATGTATACTTCGTGTCCAAATCCAACAAGGTTCACAACACCTGCTGGAGTCATGGCTACACGGTTTTCATTATTCTTTATTTCTCTAGGCACTCCAATACGCATGGATCAAATACCTCCTTCATATAATCACAAAGACGTAATTAATATAACATTAAAAAAGAAAATGTAAAACCATTTTCTGCAACTTTATGTAAGCGCTTTACCGAACTCGGAATTATCAATATTCACAAATAATTCGGACAAACCAATAAGTATGTTTATAGGCTCTCTAGCGGTACCGATTGATGACATCCACTCCCCCTGTAACTTCCATTACGGTCCCTGTGATCATATCTGAATCATCGTCACATAAGAAAAGAATGGCCCGTGCAATATCTTCCCCGGTTCCCGAACGTCCCACTGGGGTTTGGTCATCTACAATACCCCGTGAATATGCGATATCCGCCTCTTTCATTTCCCCTACAATATTTCCTGGACATATCATATTAGCGGTTATTCCATTCTCCGCCTCTTCAATGGCGATGGATTTTGTCAGGGAGACCAATCCCACCTTCGAAGCAGCAAAAGCGGAACGATAAATCCAACCTGGTGAGGATTCCGCTCCTTGAAACCCGTAAGTAACAATTCTCCCAAACTTCTGCTCTCTCATGATCGGAATGGCATGGCGAAATAAATGAAATACCGAACTCAAGTTGCCTTCTAGCATCTCATACCATTCATCTTCGGTATAATCTGCGAGCTTTTTCCGTTCAAAAATATAAGGTCCTGCATTATTTATCAAGTAATCGATGCGACCGAATCTATGGACAGCTTCTGTAACAAATCGTTCCATGTCCTTTTTTTTCGTCACATCCCCTTGGAAGAAATGAAGTCGGTCTACTCCATAATGAGCCCATTTCTCTTTTAGTCTTTCTACCGCATCCATGTCACTGCGGAAATTGATGGAAATAGTACAGCCTTTTTCTAGAAGCATTTCAGATACTTTCTTTCCTAGCCCTTTGGAACCAGCTGTTATCAAAGCATGACGCAAAACAGGATTCCCCCTTAAACTGAAGTCTCTCTCTATTTTCATGCAGAATAAAAAATTTTACAACATTTAAGCTGTCAACATGCGATAAAATGAAACTATTATCTATTTAAGCGGGAAGAAGGGAACATCATCGTGGCAAATTTAGAAAACACCGTACCTCTTCGTAAAACAAGAGTTGAAAAATTCGGACTAGAAGCAGTACCACAGGAACTAAGAAAAACAAAATGGTATGAGTATATGATCATTCAAATAGCATTTTCCGTTAATGCAGGAAACTTTCTCGTCCCCGCCTTGGCGGTCATTGAGGGCGGCCTGAGCTTTACAGCTGCATTTTTGTCGACGATTGCCGGGGCAGCACTTGCTTTCCTTTTTGTGTCCTTCCTATCATTGCCTGGTGCAGAACGAGGCATACCTTCACAATTTGCGATCAGATCGATTATCGGCGTAAAAGGGGCACGATTTGTCTCTTCCCCATTAAGGACTATCACATCGCTTTACTGGTTTTCGGTACAAACCATTGGAGGCGCAATGGTGGTGCAATTCCTGTTGGAACGAGTCCTTAAGGTTACCATTCCCTTTGCTGTCATTGCCATGTTCCTCGCATCCATTATGACGCTCTTGGCACTTGTCGGGTTCGAAGCCGTGAAGAAAGCAACGAAATACTTCATGCCATTATTACTGACAGGACAGATTCTAATGTTCTTTCTATTAATAAAAGGACTGTCTGGCAAACCTATTCTGGATGCCAGTGACGGGACATGGGATCTGTCAATGATGGTTTTTTTCGCAAGCCTGGCTTTTGTGCAGTACGTTTCGGGTGTATCTGCTTCTTCGGATATGACCAGATATGCCATCACAGCTAAACAAGGTTTCTGGGGACTCTATGCCGGTAATGTTTCAGGATTTATCCTCACGGCGTTTTTCGGAGCATTTACAGCGAGTTTGAACGGCTCTTTGAACCCCTTTATCGCTACAAGCGAAATGACCGGTTCTGCTGTTTATGGCTCCATTATCCTTGGGGCAGCCATGGTGTCGATGATTTCCATCAATCTAAGCAACGCCTATACGGGAGGCTTCAGTCTGCTTAATTCTGTCCCGAAACTCGGAAGAATTAAGAGTTCGCTGATCTTCGGGGTGGCAGGCATTCTTCTTTCCCTGACACCTGCACTCGTGGAACAGGCAAAAGACTACATATCTCTGATAGGTGCCTTTGTTATTCCATTATCCGCTGTGATTGTGACAGATTTTCTGTTCATCAAAAAATTAAAAATAGACGAGGAGCATACACTATCTGCCTACAATAAAGCCGCATTTTGTTGTATTGGAGCAGGTATCATTCTCTATTTCCTGCTGCCTGACTCCTTATCTCCAGGATTTCTATCATTTGTATTTACAGGCTGCTTATATGTATTGTTCAAGAAATCATTCAAAAAGGTGCCGGCATAGTTGCAGACACCTTTTTTATAGAGAATTTATTGCCCCTCTTGCTTATTCGGCTCTTCTTCAGTCGGCTGATAAGCATTCTGGCTGTACTGGTCCCCTACCACTCCACTTGAATAGGCATCCGTAATTTGATTATGCACTTGGTTTACCGCTTCGTCGTCATAAGAAAATATCTCTTTTGGATCTTTTTCCTTCATATTCTTCATCCACCTTTCTCATCTCTTATTACCATGATAGCTTTCCTCGTTTACCATTCTTTTAAATGTGGTAAAAAATAGTATAAAAGAGAATGGAGCTGATCATGATGAATGTATCATATCGAAATATACTGGTTGCAATTGACGGTACAGAAGAGGCCAAATTAGCTTTTCATAAGGCTATTCACCTCTGTCTTCAAAATAATGCAGCACTCTTCATTGCACATGTCATTGATATAAGGTCCATTGCCACGATGGAGGCATATGCTGTGACCATGACAGAAGAGGCGGAAGCACATGCAAGGGAGCTACTGCATGAGTATGGGGAGGTTGCAAAAAGAAAAGGAATCCACACTGTGAAAACCATCATGGAATTCGGATCTCCCAAACAGACGCTTCCTAATGAAATTGCCGAAGATCATCACATCGATCTCATGGTTTGTGGTTCCTCGGATATGAATCTTGCTGAAAGGTTGGTTAGTGGGAGTGTCTCAGAAAAGATTGTCCGCCATGCAAATTGCGATGTACTAGTCGTTAGGGGGTAAAATCGGGAAGCAGATATTTCCTTTTCATAGATTGTTGAACTCGCTTGTTATACAATAAAGAAAACAAGGAGAAAGAGGATGTTGTCGTCATGTTTTCTTTTAGACAAAATGAACGATTAGGGATTCCCTTGCCGGAATTGGAGATGGATTGGAAGCATTACAGCAAAGAAACCCAGCAGAAAATTCTGTTGGAATGGGAAAAAATCAGAGGAAAGATACCGGACAGAATCAAGGAATTGGAAAATGAAATCAACGAAAAACAGGAAATGTTGAATAACGAGTTCAATTTTGAACGATCCTGCCAATTGAATTCAGACATTGCAGAACTCGCCAGTATAATCAATGATCTGTGGCTCTGGTATCGCATGAACCAGCATGTTTCACAAGATCGTATGCACGCGTAAATAAAGGACCGGCACTCAAATTTAGTTTGAGTATCGGTCCTCTTTAAATTATTTGTTCGCTGATAGATGGCGCATCACATAATAATGATGTGCAAATCGAGAGACTTCTTTTGTCCAATAATAATTGGTACCAGCAGCAGCCACCATGCCTATGAAAGGAATGCCATTCACTTTCCTCCGGCCCAGCACCACGACAAATAATAGTTTTACAAGGTGAAACAAAGGCTGTTGGAGCCAAACGGTAGGATGGTCCTTTTCCGAAAGAGTGTCAAAATAAAGATCTTCTTCCTCTCCAAGGTCTTTTGTCAGCGACTGCCACCGATCAAATTGATATTTTTTCGGAATGGTAGCACAGTAGAACAGTTGCAGAGCTTTCACCATCTCATACGGTGTACTGGCACGATAGCCGAAGGACAAAGAGATCAGCTGGGTTGTTCGAATATTCAATGCTGCAAATGCAGGAATATCCACAGCAAGTGTAGAAAGCTTGCCAGTACCGGTCATCCCTCCCTGGACAACGGAGTACAGCTTTTGCTTGGCAATCTGCTGCTCTGCAATAAAAACTTTTTGGCTTAGATTCAATGTCTGGATGTCTTCAATCGTTTCCACATCCTCCTTATAGCTTTGGGCCATTTTCAAAATCCGTTCTTCGGCCTGCTTTTGAAAGGAAGTTTGTTGAATAAAGCCGTGTAAGTGGAATAGCCAGGTGTCAATTTGAGAAAAGAACATATCTTTGGTATCAGCTGGCAGGTATTCAAAAGCAAGATCCAACCAATAGTCCACTGTGGTGCTGAACTGTGATGGTTCATATGAATAAAGGGTTTGCTCCCAATTTGCTATTCTTTGCTTCCATTGTTCTTCGCTGGATATGACAGACACTGTCTTCCCCTCACTCTCATTTATGATTAGTACCATTATAGCATAGAAGCAGTCTGTAAAAAAAAGCCCAAGTCGGGACAAATATCCAGACTCAGGCTTTCATTTTTATAGTGCTATTTTTACAACATCTCTTGCGATCATTACTTCTTCATTTGTAGGGATGACCATTACTTTTACCGGTGAATGAGGGTAGTTGATGAATGCTTCTTTACCACGTACCTTATTCAGTGCCGGATCCCAGTAAACGCCCATGAATTCAAGGCCCTGGAGTACACGAGCGCGGATTACATCACTGTTCTCCCCGATACCAGCTGTGAAGATAATGGCGTCCACACCGAACATTCTGGCAGCATAAGAACCGATGTATTTATGGATACGGCTTGCAAACACTTCAAGAGCAAGTTCCGCACGCTCATTTCCTTCCTGGGCAGAAGACTCGATATCACGCAAGTCACTGGAGAATCCAGATACCCCTAAGATACCACTGCGTTTATTTAATACATCCAAGACTTCGTCAGCCGTTTTTCCTGTCTTCTCCATAATGAATGGAATTAAAGCCGGGTCGATATTACCGGAACGAGTTCCCATAGCTACACCAGCCAATGGAGTGAATCCCATGGAAGTATCGATTGATTTACCGCCCTCGATAGCTGCGATACTGGCACCATTACCTAAATGGCAGGATATTAGACGAAGCTGTTCAACCGGTCTGCCAAGAAGCTCTGCTGCACGCTCTGATACATACTTATGGGAAGTTCCGTGGAAACCATATTTACGTACACCATAATCTTCATAGTACTCGTATGGCAAGCTGTACAAGAAAGATTTTTCAGGCATCGTCTGATGGAATGCCGTATCAAAAACAGCTACTGCCGGAACGTTTGGCAGGATTTCTTTAAAGGCTTTTATTCCAACGATGTTTGCAGGATTATGAAGAGGTGCCAATTCGGAGAGCTCTTCAAGCTGACCTAGCACTTCATCGCTGATCAGGACGGAATCATTGAATTTTTCTCCACCATGCACGACGCGGTGGCCAATTCCTGTAATTTCGTCAAAGCTTTGAATGATTCCCAAATCTATCAGTTTGCTCAATAATATTTTAACCGCTACTCCATGTTCCGGAATGTCTGTGATTTCTGTTACTTTTTCACCGTTCACGGAAATAGTGAATACTGCATCATTTAATCCGATACGTTCTACTAGCCCTTTTGTAATAACATTCTCACTTGGCATTTCGAAAAGTTGGAACTTAAGAGAAGAACTACCTGCATTTATCGCAATAACTTTTGACATGACGTTACGTACAACTCCTTTTATATTGTCACTCATCATATATGAAAAAATCGGGTGACCATACTAATTCTAGCATGTGCAATGCACGTTCATTATATATACCTTTTTCATTTAAACACCGTCATAATTCAATTGCAAGAGCCTTCCCTTAATGGTAACGCTTTCCTTATATATTCGTTATTTTCTGAATAGAGGCACCTTTACTTGGAGGTATTTTTCTCCGTAAACCACTGATTGATCTGCCCCATCATTCTCTCCATCGCCTGAACGTTGGAGAAGCTAGGAAGACTGGCAAGCAGGGCTTCTTTCGGTTTTTCCACTCCTATACCTTTTTTCTGGAGGATCAGGATGCTTTTTCCGTGCTTAATGTTCTGGAACATGGATTCGGGCAGCTGCAGCATCCCTTGGATATACGCTTCTTCCTTGATAAGAGAATTCAATCTTGGTGCATCCTCGTCCTCGAACATGGAGTTGGGAATAAGGAAGAAGAGGTATCCACCTGATTTCGTATACTTCAAGCTCTGTTCAATAAATAGATAGTGGGCATAGGAATGGCCTTCCGACGCTTTCAGCTGGAAGTTGGCAGCATTCACCGAGTTCGGATAGTATCCGACAGGCAGGTCACTAACCACGACATCCACAGGCTCCAGATATAAATTACCCAAGCTATCCTGGTTGAAAAGATTGATGGACTGCTCCTGCAGATTGGCATTATTATAAGCAAGCTTTACTAGAAGATCGTCTACATCAATTCCGAAACCTTCAAGTTTCTTCCCTTGCAGATGGTTAAGCACAGCGGTCAACAGGTTTCCTGTACCAACAGCAGGATCGAGAAGTGTCAGCTGCTGCTCTTGGGAAGTGAATTTTCCTACAAGATAGCCCATAAATATGGCAATGGCATCGGGAGTCATCTGATGATGAACCTGAGCCGCATCCTTCATTCCTTTTAGAATGGCAAGCTGGAATCCTTTACGGATTTCTTCCTTACTTAGCGACTGCAGCTTCAACTTGTCATACTCCTTTGTGAGGCGGCGCTTCGTCACTTCCGATACTTCTTCCTGGATCACGTCCCCGTGAAACATATTCTCGGCCGTTTCCGCAAGTGCCTCCAAGTACGTGCACCCCAATTCCTCCTGCAAAATCTGCGCGGTTGTATCAAATAAACTAAATGTGTTTTCCAATTTGGTAATGGACATTCTGACACTCCTATTCTTTTTTCCTTAATGAGTATACTTATTTTAACTAGCGTTGCCCTAAAAGTGCAAGCCGCTCGGTCAGCTCCGACAAACAAAAAAATAAAGCAGACTGCATGTTCCTACAGTCTGCTCCTATCGATGCCAAATAAGACGATTAATTATTCAGCAGCTTTTAAAGCTTCGATAGCTGCATCATAATCAGGGTGATCTGTTCCTTCACCTACATATTCCACATAAGTTACAGTATCATTTGAATCGACTACGAAAGTAGAACGAGCCAATAAACGAAGTTCTTGCATTAACACGCCATACGCTTCACCAAATGATGCATCACGGTGATCGGAAACAACTTGAACGTTATCAAGTCCGCTGGCAGCACACCAACGCTTTTGAGCGAAAGGTAGATCCATGCTGACAGTGATCACTTTTACGTTATCCAATTTAGAAGCTTCTTCATTGAAACGGCGGGTCTGTGCATCACATACACCTGTGTCAATAGAAGGTACTACACTGATTAAACGTTTGAAACCTTTGGAATCTTCAAGAGTCACTGGGGATAGATCGTTTGCAAGTACTGAAAAATTAGGTGCCTTATCCCCAACTTTAACTTCGCTTCCAACTAAAGTCATTTTGTTCCCTTTGAATGTAACGTTTGCCATGAAATGTTCACTCCTTAAAAGTTATGTACTATGTTAATAATAGCCCTGTCGGTGGTGTTTTGCAATTAATCACACTCCAAAATCGCTTTTAAAAGTCTAAACGTTCCAATTAATTAAAAAAGAAGTCAACTGCTAAGCAGCCAACTTCTTAAAAGTCCAGATCCTGTTTGTGATCTGAATAGGAGTTGTGATTGGATTGCTGGTTTTGGTTCTTTTTATTGCTGTTCATCATCTGTTGCACTTTTTCCACCGCTTGTGGAGCCAAATCCAGAATGCGCTCGTAGAGATGTGTGCTTTCATCAAGATGGAGCATTTTCACACCTGAAGAGCTGACAATCAAGAAAGCGATAGGTGTAATGGAAACTCCACCACCGCTACCTCCACCAAAAGGAAGCTTAGACTGCTGTTGCTGGCCATGGCCGCCGTCATGCTTTTCCTGACCTGCAGAAGAAGTGCCTTGAAATTCACTTCCACCAGCAGCGAATCCAAATCCCACCTTCGACACGGTAAGGATGACACTTCCATCAGGTGTCTCAACAGGATCACCTATGATGGTATTCACATCAATCATATCTTTCAAGTTTTCCATTGCGGTTGTCATCAGACTTTTAATAGGATGTTCAGACATATAGATCCTCCTTCTATACACTTACATAGATTCTTGTCTATCTTCTTCTTTCGAGAGCATGGATAAAGGACGAGTCTTGAATTTTGGCCTCCCGCCCTTCCAATATTTAACGGTTCTTATTCCTGCTAGAATAGCATACCCGATTTGAAAACGAATCATACACTTAATCAGAGTTTGGGAGACCATCATTTGAAAGTAGGGTGTGATGGTGAGAATCGGCTGTGTCTGCAATTTGGCAAAATGGCTCATAAAGCCCACTATACCACCCTTTAGCGTCCACCCCGCACCAACAACCATTCCGGTATGGGCAGCATCCCCAAGGCCGATATTACTGTGCCATTCCAATTCCTTGATTTCCATTTTTGATAAAAACCTTCTTACTATTTTATGCATTCCCACCACATGTCTCACCATTTCATAGGTATCACGAAAACTATTAAGTATTTCTTCTGGAGAATACTTTTTATCCTTCTCCTTTGTCTTTCCACCCTTACCCATATGAGTCTCTTCCTTCACTTCAATGGAGGCCGTTTCCTTGTCCACTTTTATCAAGGGAACATCTATCGTATACCGGATAAGCCCAAACCAGGCGCTTAAGCGGATTATCATTTCGTCATCATCCTGCTGATGGTGGTAATAAAAATGGACCGTGATTTTAGTGAAAAATATCAATAAAAATAGTAAAAGGACGATTCCAGCTAAAATACCAATCCAAATCAATATACTCACGCCCTTTCCGTCAACAATCATTATCTCCTTGGGAAAAAAAAATAAACCTGCAAGCTTCAAGCCTGCAGGTTTATCATCAATTTTCATGAACAACACTAGTATCAGCAAAGAGGTCATGCACTCCTTGCTTCTTTCTCGTGAAAGCGGCAACCAGATAGACTATAAAGGTGATAGGCGCAAAAACACCTGCAATATAACGGCCGATCCCTTCACGGAACAGGACCGTCTTCCAGGATAGCCTTTCCTCCGCAAGATCGACTACTCTCAGTCCAAATACCATTTTACCTAGCGTCTGCTTAAAGTATTTGGTCATCAGGATAAAGTAGGCATAAAAGACGATGGTCGTCGCAATGGTGGCCGGCGAAAACATGGAGCTCTCTCCCGTAGAAAATCCAAGTACCCTAAATAGAGGGAAAATTAAGATGGATCCGATACTCCAAATAATGATTCCATCCAAAAGAAATGCCCACAGTCTCATCCAGAAGCCTGCAAACCGATATACAGGTCTTTCTGGCGGAGACTTAAAAATGGTGTTATCTATGCCTGCACTTGGATAGGAATCGTGCACAAACTCTTCTTCGACGCTCTCTACATGTACCTTTTCTACATGCTCATTCTTGTTAACAGCTATCCTATTCATTTCCGGCTCTGTTCTATTAGATTCTTCTCTCATTCTTCCACCCCCCTAGTCCGCATACAAGTACATCAATCTTGGAGAGTTCGGCTGATTGATGAGCTTAGCAAGCATCTGCATCTCTGAATCCGGTTTTAGCAGAGAGCTGGCATTCATACTGAACAGGGAACCGAATCCGAGGTTCTCTTCGTATTGGATGACTTGGACATTTCCAAGTTTATGATCCTTTTTAATTGCGTCCACGACATCCTCGAAATAACCGATTTCATCTACAAGATTGATTCCTTTGGCCTGCTGGCCGTCATAGATGCGTCCATCGGCAATGTTTCGCACCTCCGCCTCACTCATCCCCCTGCCCTCGACAATGACACTGACAAAGCGATCGTACATATTGTCGACCATCGTTTGCAGGATTTGGCGCTCTTCATCCGTCATATCCTTAGTTGGGGACATGATATCCTTGTAGGGCCCACTTTTGAAGGTTTCGAATTTCACACCATACTTTTCAGCAAGCTCCTTGTAGTTCACACCTTGCATAATCACCCCGATGGAGCCTGTGATCGTTTCATTGGTTGCAAAGATTTTATCTGCAGGAGCGGCGATGTAATAACCACCAGAAGCCGCCATCGCTCCCATCGACACATAAATAGGTTTTTTCGTCTCTTCTTTGATTTCCATCAATCTTTTATGTATTTCCGCACTTTCCGATACCCCGCCACCAGGCGTGTTCACCCGAAGTACGATTCCCTCTACAGAGTCATCTTCCTTCGCCTGATCCAGCATTCTCAAAAATTGTCGATGATTATATCCTGCCGATTGAAAAATGGAAGTTACATCTTCTCCAAGGTCTTGAATTGCACCATTCACTTCCAAAACAAGAAGCTTTCGGTCCGGATTGCCTTCTTCCACCACTTTTTCTACAAATCCCGTATCTGTTCCAAAAATATCTGACAGTGACTCACTGCTTTCTGTTGCGCTTGCAGTCATGTTCGTCACGATTGATACCAAAAATAGCAATGCAGCTATACCTAGTGCCGCCCACCGTTTTCCGCTCATGCTAAAACCTCCTAAAGTGTGTGTACTGTACTACTACGTTAAAATCTTTCAAAAAGTTTCATGAAAATGATAAACTAATCACAATATAGAATTGTACTAAAAACAAGACAAAAAGGATAATGATTATTGGTTATCTTTTGATTTTCTACCATTATTTATTAATCAGAGGAGGAAAAAAGATGACAGAGCGCCGTAAAATGTATTTCTTTTATAAAAAAGAACAGGACCTTGAAACAAAGGTGAACAACTTGCAGCAGTTAGCGGAAGCCAATAACTTTGAGGTGGTAAAAGACTATCGGACAGCCAACATCATTGTTGCTGTCGGAGGTGATGGGACGTTCCTGCAGGCTGTCCAAAAAACAGGCTTCAAGGAGGATTGCCTGTACGCAGGTATTTCAACGGAATATACGTCCAGCTTCTATTGCGATTTTCATATAGACGAAACCGATAAAATGGTGGAAGCTATGACAAATGAACAGATTGAAGTAAGAAAATACCCCACTATTCAAGTGACGGTGGATGATTTGTCCAAGTTTTATTGCCTGAATGAATGCTCGATTCGATCGGCCATCATCAAAACCTTTGCAATCGATGTATACATAGATGATCTGCATTTCGAAACCTTCCGGGGGGATGGCATGATCGTATCGACTCCGACTGGAAGCACCGCATACAATAAATCCGTACATGGAGCGGTTGTGGACCCGATGCTTCCATGCTTCCAGGTAAGCGAGCTTGCTTCCATCAACAATAACAGCTATCGTACACTTGGCTCTCCATTCATTATGGCAGGCGCAAGAAAGCTGACTCTAAAAGTGGTCCAGGACGGCAATGACTATCCGACTATCGGTATCGACAACGAAGCCTTGAGTATCCGTCATGTCGAAAAACTCGATATCCAATTGACCGACCAGAAAATCAAAACGGTAAAACTGAAGGACAACTCTTTCTGGGAAAAAGTGAAACGCACCTTCCTATAAAAAAAACACCCCACTCCAACGTATCATATCTGGAGTGGGGTGTTTTATTGGGATATTAATTTTGAAACATAACAGTACCGTCCACGACCGTCATTCTTACCTTGGTCTCCAGGATTTCATCAGCTGCAATCCTGAACAGATCTTTATCCAGTATCGTGAAATCCGCATAATACCCTTCCTTGATCAGACCCTGCTTCTCTTCCTCGCCAATGGCCTGGGCACTTCCTTTTGTGAATAATTGAATGGCTTCATACATCGATAAGCGCTGCTCCGGTTGATACACCGTTTGTTCCGGGTCAGATGGAATCTGCCGTGTGACAGCGGCATGTATGCCGAGCAACGGATCTACCGGCTCAATTGGCGCATCGGATCCACCTGCACATATCAACCCTTCATCAAGCAACGTTTTCCACGCATAGCTGTACTTCAAGCGTTCTTCTCCAAGACGTTCAATAATCCAAGGAAAATCCGTTGCGACAAAACGGGGCTGAATATCCAGTATGATCGGGAGCTTTTTAGCACGCTCAATCAATCCCTCTGTTAATATCTGCGCATGTATGAGCCGGTCCCTTTCCCCTGCCGGTGCAGGATAAAGCTCGATTACATCCAATATATATTCAAAGGCCAGATCGCCGATTGTGTGTACCGCAACTGGCATCCCGTAATCCCTCGCTTTTTTGATAAGCCTTTCCAGCTGTTCTTTCGAATGGATTTCCACCCCCGAGGTTTCCGGTGCATCATTATAAGGCCTGCTTAATAGTGCCGTTCTTCCCCCTAGCGCACCATCTGCAAATATCTTCATCGCACCAAGCGTGACAAATCCTGTTGAATCTTTATAGCGGTGGCCGAATTCATGCATATCATCCACCACCTCATGATGCACAAGTAGATGTGCCCTGTATTTGCAATTGTCCCGTTCAATCAGATTGACAAATGCACCGTACGTTTTGTGGAAACTGCCGTAATAGCTTAGGTCCTCGCTGTGGCTTCCTACCAGCCCAAGCCTCAGGCAATCCTGAACCGACTTCTTCAGTGCGGTATACAAGTATTCTTCTGTCGCTTTCGGAATGATTGCTTTGACCAACTCCTGTGCTTGATCCAATAGATATCCTGTTGGCTCACCTTGCTCGTCCTTCACAATGACGCCTCCAGGAGGATTTTTGGTATCCTTTGTGATTCCTGCGAGCTCTAATGCCTTAGAATTTACTAGCACCGCATGGCGGCATACTCTCGATAGGATCATCGGATGGCTGGATGTGATCTCATCCAGTTCTGCACGATGAAAGATTTTTCGATCGATAAAGTTGTTTTCATTCCAGCCCTCTCCAAAAATCCATTCTCCAACAGCCGTGTCAGCCACTTTCTCGAGCAATGCCTTTTTAATTTCCTGAGAGGATGATAATTCGGACAAATCCAACCGCAGCAGCTTTTCCCCGTGCCCGAGCAAATGCATATGACTGTCGGTAAATCCAGGGTACATCACCGCTCCTTGAAGATCCTTTTTCTCAGCCTCTCCATATTTATGGCTCAGCTCTTTTTCAGCCCCAATTTCTTTAATTACCCCATTCTCCGTGTAGACCGCTTCCACCGTTTGCCCTTCTTGTTGAAGAGTATAGATCTTGCCCCCAAACCATATTTCTCCCATATACATTCTTGCCCCTTTTCCTATGTAAGTTTTTAATGTAATAATTTCAGATTATCATTTGTATGGGTCCTATACAAAAGAACTGCATGCAGAACAAAGGCGGGTAATGGTTCCATTACCCGCCAACCTTATTTACTTTGCTCCTGAAGCCAATTCCTTTTGCCTCAATTCGATTCTTCTTATTTTACCTGAAGTCGTTTTTGGCAATTCCGCCACATACTCTATTTTTCGAGGATACTTATATGGTGCTGTAAGCTCCTTGACATGCTCCTGCAAAAGCTTGGTCAATTTAGCCTCCTCTTTTTCTGCACCCTCCTGCAGAACGACAAAAGCCTTGACGACACTTCCCCGGATTTCATCTGGGCTTGCAACCACCGCACATTCACGGACAAATGGATGCTTCACGAGTGCATCCTCCACTTCAAATGGTCCAATCGTATAGCCTGAACTGATGATGATATCGTCACTACGCCCTTCAAACCAGAAGTAGCCCTCTTCATCCTTTTTCGCCCGATCCCCTGTAATATAATATTCCCCTCTAAATTGTCCTGACGTACGTTCCGGATCTTTGTAGTAATGTTTGAACAGTGCAGGAGTCTCGATATGCACCGCTATATCCCCTACTTCACCTACTTCACATTCCTCGGCATGATCATTGATGATGGTAACACTATTTCCTGGAGTCGGTTTTCCCATGGAGCCCGATTTGATTTCCATCCCCTTTAGAACACCAATCAAAAGAGTATTCTCCGTTTGCCCATAACCGTCCCTAACATCTATTTCAAAATGCCTTCTGAATGTGTCGATAACCTCTCTATTAAGCGGTTCCCCTGCAGATACAGCACTATGGAGATGCGGCAGCGAATAGGCATCCAGATTATCCACCTTCGCCATGATCCGGTACTCTGTAGGTGTGCAGCAAAGGACATTCACTTCGTACTTTTCAAGGAGCTTCAAATAAGTGTTGGGATCGAACTTCCCATGATAAACGAACCCTGTCGCACCTGAACCAAGTGTCGAAAGGAATGGACTCCAGATCCATTTTTGCCAACCTGGGCTGGCTGTCGCCCATACCACGTCTTTCTCTTCGATTCCGAGCCAATGTTTGGAAGTAGTGCGAAGATGCGCATAGGCCCAGCCATGTGTATGGACGACACCTTTTGGGTTCCCTGTAGTGCCTGATGTATATGACAGGAAAGCCATATCGTCCTTGGAGGTTTCAGCGAACGGCAAGACGTCTGATTGCTTCTCCACAGCGTCGTGCAGATTCTTCCAGCCTGCGTCATTGAATCCACCAACACTGAAACGAACTAAACTTCCTACCTCCTCCAGTTTATTAGCCTGTTCCACATAAGGATGGTACGTAATGATCCCTTTCACATCCCCATGTTCTATCCGATAGGATAAGTCTTTCTCTCTTAGCATCTCGGAGCACGGAATTACTACCAGCCCTGCTTTCAGTGCACCAAGGTAGATTTGATAGGATTCAATCAACCTCGGCATCATCACAAGGACCACATCCCCTTTTTGCAGCCCCTCGGCAAGTAAAGCGTTTCCAATTTTATTTGCAGCTTTCATTAATTCCTGATATGTAACCTGATTTTTCTCTCCTTGCTCGCTTTCCCAGATAAGTGCAAGCTTATCCCCAACTTGTGCGTACTTCTCCACTTCCTGAACAAGGTTGTACTTTTCTGGTGCTAATAATTCCTCTCTCAACATATGAAGTCATCCCCTTTGTATTAGTACTATCTCTATCTTACAAAATTTTTAAAATAATTTGAATTGTTTTGTTGGAATTTTATCATTTTGTAATATTGTGTAGGTGCTGTCGGACAATTTGTTCTCTTTCACAAAGGTTCTTTACGAAAAGATTGTTGTTAAAAATGAAGAGTCAACATTAAACACCCTTTTGGTCTCCGTTCCAGGGGTTCGCTTTCCGCGGGCGGCCTCGGGAGCCTCCTCGGCGTAAAAGCGCCTGCGGGGTCTCCCTTGACACTCTCCTCCCGCAGGAGTCTCACCCCTTGCACTCCAACCAAAAGGGGATGACTCAAAGAAAAAATTCACCTTACTAAAGTCAGTAGCGAATCAATTTTTTTACTCTTCCATATAGCAAATAATTTAAAAAAACTGAGTTGATTGTAGCGGAGGACACTTGACTCCTGCGGGATAGTAGAGGGCATGGGAGACACCCCACAGACGAAGCCCAGGAGGCTCCCATCCGTCCCCGGGGAATCTTGTGTCCCTCGCTGCAATCAACGGACTACATTTGATTTTTATCTAAGTAACATCAATGAATACGAATAGAGCTTTCATAAAAAGTAGCGCCCTCCGAAGAAGGCGCCATGATCCTATTACTGCTCATTTGATTTTTTTGCGTGTTTTGGTTCACTCTGACGTTTACGGCCTTGCTTTTTTTGTTGCTTTTCCACCTGGTTCTGCTCTTTCATAAACAAACACCTCCAGAGAATATAAGAAAGGTGGGGTCGCCCCCACCTCGTAGCCATTTATATTTATTATTTTTGGTAACCGCCACCAAAGCTTTGCTCAGCCATTTGAACTAAGCGCTTAGTGATTTCTCCACCAACGGAACCGTTAGCGCGAGCAGTTGCATCAGGACCAAGTTGAACTCCGAATTCAGAAGCGATTTCGTATTTCATTTGGTCAAGAGCTTGTTGTACACCAGGTACAACTAGTTGGTTTGAACTGTTGTTTGCCATGTGTTTTCACCTCCTTGTGAATATAGAATGTGTAAAAACACATGGCATCATTCATGTTTTAAAAATGGTAATTGTTCACAAATTTATAGTCACTAAAATAGTTCCTTGAAAAGACTGTCTTCTTTATCGGATTTTCCCGTTATTTTCAACTTTTCTGTGTTTTCAACCGCATCCTTTACCATCTGTTCCACGTCAAAAAAGCTTTCATAGAAGTTGATTTTTTCTGCTTTCGGCTTCGTTTTCGGAGAAGCGGGAGTAAAAATGGTACAACAGTCTTCGTATGGGCGATTGGAAATTTCCAATGTATCTATTTTATCCGCAATCTCCATGATTTCCGTTTTATCCATCGTAATCAAAGGACGGATAATCGGTGTACTTGTGACTTCATTGATGGCTACCATGCTCTGCAAGGTCTGGCTTGCAACCTGACCAAGGCTTTCACCAGTTATGATGGCAAGCCCTTTTTCTTGCTCACGCAGTTTATCTGCTATCAACAGCATGAATCTTCTCGTCGAGGTCATGGTGTAGTTTTCAGGAACCTGCTTTTGAATGGCAACTTGGATGTCTGTGAATGGAACGATATGCAGGTTGATGGAAGGACCGAATTCCGTCAGTTTTTCAGCTAGATCGATCACCTTTTGCTTTGCACGTTCACTTGTGTATGGCGGGCTGAAAAAGTGTACAACCTGCAGCTCGATGCCCCTCTTCATCGCGAGATATCCCGCAACCGGACTATCAATCCCGCCTGAGAGCATCAATACGCCTTTTCCACTCGAACCAACCGGCAGGCCTCCTGCTCCTAAAATGTCCTTACAGGTAATATACGTGGCATCCTCGCGTACCTCCACCCTGACATTTATATCTGGTTGTTTGACATTCACCTTCAGATTTTCCGTGTTTATCAATAGATGTGATCCAATCGCATGGTTCAACCCGTTTGTATCGAGTTCAAACTTTTTGTACGCTCTTTTGGCAGTAACTTTAAAAGTCTTACCTTCATATGGCAATGCTTTTAAGGCAAAGAGTGCACCTTTTTTCATATCTTCAAGCTCCGTTTCTGTTTTTACTGCAAGACTGAATGAGTAAATCCCAAAAACACGTTGAAGCTTTTCAATGATTGGTTCCGGCGGTTCTCCGTTTAACTTGATAAACATTCTGTCCCTGCTTTTTTCGATTCCTACTTTAGGAAAATCTTTTACTTTATCCAGGATGTTCGAGCTGAGCTTTTGAACAAACTGTTTTCTGTTTCTACCTTTAGTGGACATTTCTCCATACCTGATCAAAATGTGGTCATAATTCATCATTTTCTACCTCGTTAACTGTTTTATTGTGGCGATTGCTTTGGTTACTTCTTTTAAGAATATATCAAGCTCTTCCTTCGTTGAGTCGAAGGTCATACTGACACGGATTGCCGTCTCGGAGCGGTCCTTCGAGAGCCCCATTGCAGAAAGTGTTTTACTTGGTGCCTTTCGCTTGGAGGAACAGGCGGAAGTTGTTGATACGAAAATCCCCTTTTCACCAAGTGCATGCACCAACACTTCCGATTTTACTTTGGGAACCGAAAAATTGAAGATATGTGGAGCTGAGTCATGGAAAGGTGTATTGACTGCAACCTCTTTCATCTCATACAGTCTATTCAACAAATACTCTTTCAGGCTTTGAATGGATTCCAAACGCTTTTCACTGAGTTCCATGGTCATTCTTAATGCCTTGGTCATCGCCACAATCCCGGCAACATTTTCTGTACCGGAACGGAGCGTCCATTCCTGATTTCCTCCACTAAAGAGGGGATGCAACTTTACCCCCTGCTTGACAACCAATACCCCGTTCCCTTTCAGTCCATGAAATTTATGGGAGGAGATGGAACATAGATCGATTCCCTCCATATTTAGTGGAACTTTTCCTATCCCCTGCACATGGTCCACATGGAGATTTGCGAGAGGAAACTGTTTAACCACTTTTTTTATTTTCTCAATGGGCTGGATTACTCCCGTTTCATTATTCACATGGATGATGGAAACAAGAATCGTTTCCTTCTTCATTGCTTTTTCCACTTGTTCCGTGGAAACCCTTCCTTCCTCATTTACCGGCAGGATTGTTACCTCAAAGCCTTCTTTCCTTAGATCCTCTACAGCATTGGTAACAGATGGATGTTCGACTGAGGTTGTGATGATATGGTTACCGAGATGTTTTTTGCTGAGGGCAGACCCTTTTATTGCCAGGTTATTGCTCTCTGTTCCACCAGATGTGAAGATGATTTCCCTATGCTCCACCTTCAGTAGGGAAGCTATCACCTCACGGGAATGATGAAGCAGCTTTTCCGCTTCCCCCCCAGGGAATGAAGAGAGGAAGGGTTGCCAAAATAATTGGTGGATACAGCTATATAGGAATCTAACACTTCTTTATAAGGTTTTGTTGTCGCACTATTATCCAAATAGATCATCATAAAGCCTCCAGCTTGAGATGCAAGTATTTCACTGATAATTTTTTCTTCTAAGCAAATATTAATGTTAGCACACTTTACAAACAGGGAAAAGATTCGGTCTTATCCATTCGTGAAAACAGACATTTTCTACTGGAAACTGTTCTCACTTTTCATACATCCTTATCTATGTTACGATTATTAAATGTTTTTCTAATATATTGAATTGTCTAACTTTTAAGTTATTCGACAAATTTCAGCAAAACTATGATAGTATGTAAACGTATTCATTATTTCTTGTCATCAGGAGGTTCACTTATGCAACATAAACTATATTCCAATAAGGATATTCTCATATTAGGCTTAATGCTTTTTGCACTATTCCTGGGAGCCGGAAACATGATTTTCCCGCCATTGATGGGGCAGGCAGCTGGTACTAGTGTAGGTACGGCTGTTATAGGATTTTTAATTACCGGAGTCGGATTGCCACTACTCGGTGTCATGGCGATAGCATATACCGGTGGAGACCTGCAGACACTTGCTAATCGTGTAAACCCAATTTTCGGAATTATTTTTACTATCATTATGTACTTGGCGATTGGACCATTCTTCGGAATTCCACGAACTGGTACGGTAGCTTTTGAAATCGGTGCTACTCCATTTTTACCGGAATCCATTAATCCGGTGGGCTGGCCTTTATTCTTTTATACGATTGGATTTTTTGCTATCACGTATTTTCTTGCACTGAATCCAACCAAGCTTGTAGATCGAATCGGTAAAATATTGACACCACTCCTATTAGGGGTAATTGGAATATTGGTTATAAAAAGCATCGTGACCCCGATGGGAGAACTGCAAAAGCCCTCGGAAGCATATGCGAATTCTCCATTTTTCAAAGGTTTTTTGGAAGGATATCTTACGATGGATACCATTGCAGCATTAGTTTTCGGAATTGTCGTTATTTCGGCCATCAAGGATAAAGGGGTTACCGATAAAAAAACCATTACCTCCCTTTGTATGAAAGCTGGATTCATTGCTGCAATCGGATTGACCCTGGTATACGGCGGACTTTCCTATCTGGGAGCTACAAGTACGAATGTTATTGGTGCTGCGGATAATGGCGGCCAAATTTTATCAGGTTCTGCAAGCTATCTGTTCGGTTCCTTAGGTACTGTTATTCTTGCGCTTGCCATTACCTTTGCTTGCCTGACCACATCTGTTGGATTAGTATCTGCAACAAGCCAGTTTTTCGTAAAAGTGTTCCCTTCCATCTCCTATAAATTATTTGTTGCAATATTATGTATTTTCAGCTTGATTGTGGCGAATTTCGGATTAAATCAACTAATCGCATTCTCATTGCCTGTACTGATCATGATTTATCCACTAGCGATTGTATTGATTCTCTTATCCTTCTATCGCTGGAAAAATGAATCGTATGTATATAGCTTTGCACTACTGTTTACAGGAATAGTAAGCTTTGTCGATGGATTGGCCATTGCAAATATAAATATTACATTCCTTCAAGATATTTTTAGTGTTCTTCCATTTTACAGTGTTGGCGTAGGCTGGTTAGTTCCTGCCATCATCGGTGCTTTAATTGGAATGGCAATTGGAAACCTGATGCCAAGAAGCAAACGTTCAGAAAGTATTGCATAAAAGAAAAACTCCACTTGGGTTGCCAAGCGGAGTTTTTTTATCTGTCATTCTGTTTTTTTTCTACATAGGTAAGCAGTTCATCAATAGATACACGCTGGTTTTCTGATTGGAGTTCAGTGACGTCTTTATAGGTTAAACCATAGACACCCGAATGAAACGTTTGAACATCTTTGGAGTCATGAATAATAAGGGAAAGTGGTTCTGCTTCCATATTATTTTTCATTGAATGCTTCTGCACGGTCAAAGGTTGATCCTTAATGGTTTCCAAAGAATCAAAAACCAAAAACCATGTGGCCGCTCCACTTACAACCAGTAGCCCGATAAGCAAGAACCTTAAGGTCGTCACGTTCTTAGCTCTCCTTTTCCAAGATCTGCTCTATTTTCTTCAGTACGCCTGGCTCCACTTTCTCAAGTGCAGTAGCCGCTTCTTCCAAAGCGTTTTTGTATTCATAGTTTCTGAACAGCTGTTCCGCTTCTATCAAGCTTTCATGGACGAAAGCATGCTTGCTTCTATATCTGTTGCCGTATTGTATGATATTCTCTGCAAGGAAAGCATGGTCTAATATGTCCGTACAATCCGCATAGCATTTTTCCACTGAAGTGACAGCCTGATGCAAGATGGCATTCACTTCAATAATGTTCAGCGGTTTTTCCTCCAGCTTTTCCTTAACTGCCTTCAACTGCTCACTGGCTGTTGTCAGCTCCTGATAAATGGTTTCCGGAAGTCCAGGCATGTTGCTCTTTTCGATTTCCCTTTTCACTTCCAATAGCATTTTGCGCAAAGTTGCCAATTGGTCTCTGGCGGCCATTTCATCTTTTCTCAAAGCCTGCAATATCTCCGTGTACTGTTGATGTATTTCTTGCAGGGAATTGATCTGTTCGCAAATATCCTCGAGCTCTTCTTTGAGGATGGAAAATGCTATCGTCTGGTTTTCCAGATGTGAACTGAGTTTTTCATAACGATCGACAAGAGCAAGCATGGAATGTTCTATTTTACGTTGGGTTTGAATGTCTTCTTCCTGCAGGTGATAGCTCTCCTGTACTACGTAGGTTTCTTCCTTGGATTTTGCACTTGCCTCGGATAGGGTATGCAGCACCGTTTCGACAACAGGCAATTCCTTCACAATGTAGTGTTTGGCAATCACTTCATTTTCAATGTTGTCATAGAGCTTATCCATTTCCTCTTTCATAAGCTCTATGCCTTCTTTTGCTTCCGCCACTTTTGTTTCAAAAAGAAGATTGGTGATATGCTTTGTCTTTTCTTTCAGACTTTCTACATTTTCTTCCAATTTAACATGATCAAGTATGTATCCCTCTTGCAGCATTTCCTTATAGCCTGTTTCCACCTCGGCCAGCTGGCTTGGCAGGACGGACTGACAATCAATCAATAGACTTGGGATATTAGCTATTTTAAATTCAAATGCCTCGATTTCCTTTTCCAGCTTTTGCACTAACCCTCTCGCTTCCAGATAGTTCCCATTGTTCATGCTATCATGGAATTCAAGGAAGGTTTGCTGAAGGTGATCGACTTCCTTTTCCAAAAGGGCTGTGGTACTCCCGTATTGATGGCGCTGGTTTAACAGCTTCTTTTTTAATTCCGTATAAGTGACTTCCAACATGTCGATCTGTTCCACGCTTTTCGCTTGGCTGCCGATCAGCTCATCCAGTTCATCAAATATGGACTTGATTTTATCCTCGATGCCTTCAAGCTTCTGATTTGCGATAGCAAGCACATTTTTCGCCTTTTTGAAACGGTATTTATCGACAAGGTCCTCTGCATCAAACAGATACTCTTCAATGCTCAGTAATTCGGAGGACAGGATTTCATCCCATTGATAGCGCCAGTTCTCGAAGAGCTCTTCTGTCTGCCCGGTCATGTTAAGATCTTTCACTTTTGACAGCTCTTCAGAAACGGGCTTATTCATAATCGACACCTTCCACGTTTCCAATCGGTCAACTTCCGCATAAATTTTCTTTCTTCTTAGATAACTGAAAATGACAAATATAATTACTGCTACTAGTATTCCAATGATTATTTTCATACCTAATCCCCTTTGGCCTGGATGGTTGTAACGATTAACTGAAAATTTTATTATGTAAGATAATCAAAAAGGCGTTTTTCCCTTTGAACACATGCTAATATATATAAGGTTCGAAACTAAAACGGTCATTGTTTCCATTCATTTTTCAAAATTTTTGTTTTTGATGGTAAACAAGTATAAAACATGCCCATTTTATTTGTATTTCAATGTATTTATGATACCATGTAAACGACATTTTTTGACCAATATTTTAAAATTTTTTACATATTTCTTCAAGTATTGGAGGCAAGAATGATGATTATCGATAAACACGTACATACCCACTATTGTCCCCATGGTAGCACAGATCCACTTGAGAGGTATATCGAACAGGCTCTTGCCTTGAATTACCGGGAAATTTCCTTTACGGAACATGCTCCCTTACCCAAGAATTTTATTGATCCAACACCGGAAAAAGACAGTGCTATGTCCCTAGACCAAATGTCTTCATATCTGGAGGACTTGTGTAGGTTGAAAACTTACTATTCTTCAGCACTAAAGGTTAATATCGGTTTGGAAGTGGACTTTATTGAGGGCTATGAAAAAGAAACTGCCTCCTTTCTCGATGAATATGGTCCTTTTTTGGATGACAGCATTTTATCCGTTCATTTTTTATGGAGTGGGAAGGCCTATTATTGCATGGATTACAGTGAGGAAACCTTTGAGGAGATGATTCAGATGTTTGGAGGATTAAGCAAGGTTTATGAAGCATATTTCTCCACTCTGAAAAAATCCATTGTTACAGATCTCGGAAAATATAAACCAGGTCGGATCGGTCATATCACGCTAGTTGAAAAGTTCAAGCGCAAATTCCCACATGAACAGGATCTTTCTGATTATGTGCTGCCTCTATTGGACACCATTGCGGACAAAGGTTATGAACTTGACTATAATGGTGCAGGCTTCACTAAGTCTCTTTGTTTGGATTCCTATCCACCGGCGTCCATCGCATTGGAGGCATATAAAAGAAAAATCCCTCTCGTCTATGGATCGGACGCCCACAGCGCAAAGGGATTAATGCAGGGATATCAACAGTTGGAGCGGACTCTTCTTGATTAGAGGGCAATCCTGTCCACAACCCTGTTTGAGAAGACGGAATGCTCGAGCCATTCAATGATCTTCTTCTGGTAGAGATCGACTGTTTGTGTCTCATACGGCATCACATGCCACACCTCAGCCAAATACTGAGCTTGTAAAAATGGCATACTGATCATACTTTTCAGTTGCATCACCGCAAGAGGAATGGAAATAGGCTGAAATTCTTTGTTCTTCTTTCCTTTTTCAAAAAACAATTGCAAATAATATTTCTCCTTCATCAAGTAGGTGGTCATCACTTCCCGGACCAATGTGGTATCCAGCGTAATTTCCCTGTACACATATCTTGCAAGCTGGCGATTGTCACGATGAAAACTCATCACATTATTCACTGTAAGTATGACACATTCCTGCGCTGATAGAATGTTCATCTTTTTATAGATTTGCTCCAGGACGGACAGATATTCTTCCAGAAAAGCTGCAAGCAGATACTCCTGCAGCCCTGCCTTGTTTGTAAAATAATAGGATATATGTGCAACATTGACCTTTGCCTTTTTAGCGATTTCCCGAATTGAGGTACCTGAATAACCATTTGTATTAAATAGATGAACAGCGGCTTCTATTATTCTTTCTTTGGTCGATTCCATCCTTTTCACCCCTTTTGGTGATTCTCTTTTATTGATTTCTAGCCGTGGAGCGTTTATCCTTTTATTAAATGTCGACAAAGTACATAGGAATTCTACTTATAGTTTGGTAATTCCGCATATTATTAGGAAAAAGTGAGGGGATTATGATGTTTCAAGTCGAAAACTACAAAGGAACTCGAGAAGAAAATTATGAACTGGTCATCAAGCAGCTGCAGGCACTAATAGCTGATGAGCCAAGTTTCATCGCCAACCTTTCCAACGCCTCCGCGCTGTTAAATGTCTTTCTTGATCAAATCAACTGGGTAGGCTTCTATCTGACTGAAGGCGAAAGCATGCTGGTACTTGGTCCATTCCAAGGCCTCCCTGCATGTGTACGAATTCCATTCGGCCGTGGAGTTTGCGGAACCGCAGCAGCGAATGCTAAAACGGAGCTTGTTGCAGACGTTCACACTTTTCCGGGACATATCGCCTGTGACGCCGCGTCCCAATCGGAAATAGTAGTGCCGATGGTGAAGGATGGAAAAGTCATTGGGGTGCTGGATATCGACAGCCCGATCAAAGAGCGCTTTGATGAAGTGGACCGAACATACCTCGAGAAGTTCGTTGAGGTACTTCTGGCAAATTAAAAAGGCTCTTTTCGTAAAGTTTGTTGCTTTTGTTCGTAAAAAAATCGGCTTTTGGATTTTTTAATGCATTAATTATTTTAAGTTTATTGGTGAACCAATATTCCAAACTGGAAAAGAGCACGATGACGAGTAATATTACGGGCTATAATCGCATACGAAAAGGAACAAAACATGCGAAAATAACATAAAAAAAGTGCCAAGCTCCTGTTTTATTAACAGAGGGCTTGGCACTTTTTTATTTTATAGGATTTTATCCAATGCCTGTTTCAGGTCGTTCCAGATATCTTCCTTCGCTTCAAGACCCACGGAAAGGCGGATCAGACTTTCTGTAATCCCCATCTGTTCCCTGTTCTCCTTTGGAACAACAGCATGCGTCATGGTAGCAGGATGCTGAATCAACGTTTCGGCATCCCCAAGGCTTACTGCAATCTTTATCAGATTCAATTCATTCAGCAGTTTCTGCGCCTCTGTTTTTCCGCCTTTAATGGTAAAGGAAATAAGTCCGCCGCCACGCTTCATCTGCTTTTTCATGATGGAGTGTGATGGATTGCTTTGATCACCTGGATAAAAGACGCTTTCAATCGCCGAATGACCCTTCAATTGTTCAATGACGTACTCTGCATTGTCGCAATGGCGGTCCATCCGGACGTGCAGAGTTTTTAATCCTCTAATCAACAGCCACGCATCAAATGGTGACATAACACCGCCAATGTCCTTTAGTGTAGTCATGGATATCTCCTGGATCATTTCCTTGGATCCTACAATCAAACCGGCGATGACATCTCCATGTCCGCCAATATACTTGGTGGCACTATGGATGATGATATCGCAGCCGATGTCCAAAGGCTGCTGCAAATATGGAGAACAGAATGTATTGTCCACCACCACTTTGATACCATATTCCTTCGCAATCGACACCACCAGTTCGATATCGATCAGCGCCATCGTAGGGTTTATCGGTGTTTCTATATAGATGCAGGTGGTTTCAGGACGAATAGCATCCCTGATCTCCGCTTCTGTTTGCATGCTGCAGAAGCTGTGGTCCACCTCATATTTGTTTTTAAGAAGCTGCAATAATCCAAATGTACAGCCATATATCCCCTGAGAACACAAAATATGTCCATTACTTTTCGTCAGGGCAATCAGTACTGCAGAAACTGCCGCCATACCGGAACCAAACGCCAATCCCGCTTCCCCATTTTCAAGCGCAGCAATTCTGTCCTCGAGCATCTTCACTGTCGGATTTCCGAGTCTTGAATAGATGTACCCTTCCTCTTCGCCTGCAAACCGTTTTTCCCCTTGTTCTGCCGTTTGAAAGGAAAAAGTAGAAGTTTGAAAGATTGGTGGCGCCAAGCTTCCGTGATAAATGGAGCTGTCATATCCATGATGGACGACTTCTGTTTCAAACCTTGTATTTTTCTTTTCCATAAAAATTTCTCCCTTCAAATATCACATCCATAATTAGCATATGGCAAAATACCGAAAAATGAAAGCGTTTTCTTTTTTGCGGTCCTTTTCCGAGGAAAACTGAAAATGATGGAATTCATAAAAAAACGGCCGATTCAGCCGGCCGCTAATGTTATCCACAATATTCCTCTGACTCGATGCATAGCTGGTTTTTACCTAAATCTTTTGCTTTCAAAAGGGCAAAATCAGCCCTGTGAAAGAGGTCGCGCGCGGAATCGTTCAGACCTTTTTTCCAGAAGGATAGTCCGCAGGAAACCGTCACAGCAGGCGACGTCTGTTCTTCAATTTTCCTGATGATGCGCCCGGCAATCTGCTCACCTAGTGCCAAATCAATTTTCGGAAGGTAAATAGCCAATTCCTCCCCACCCCACCTGGCACCAATGTCCGTTTCTCGAATGCTTGCGTTGATGATCGCGGCGACCTGCATCAAGATGGTATCCCCTATCTGATGGCCGAATGTATCATTGACCCTTTTGAAATCATCAATATCCAATAGAATAAAAGTTCCATAGGAATCGTGTTTCATCGATTTCTTTATTTTTTCGTCCAAATATTTTCTTGAATATAGCTTTGTCAAATAGTCCGTGATGACGTACTTCTCCAATTCCTCCCGCAGCATCGAATTGCTGAATGCAAGCGTCGAATGGTGAATAAGCGATTGAAGCAGCTTAAATTGCTCAAAGCTGAAAAAGTAGGGCAGTGTGTGTGTAACGACACATGCTCCTTTAATGCCGTTGGAGGTATGCATCGGAATAATCATACAGGAACAAAACGGCAGATTGGAAAGCCGTTCATGTACACGTAGATCTCCGATAAAAAGCGGCTCTCCATCTGAATATACATAATCCTGCATATGGGATAGATAGACTCCGATATCCTCCTGCTGGAAAAATTCGGTGGACCCTGGCAGCACCTCTGCCCCTCCAGCTTTATATAGGACAAATGCCGCTTCTTTTGCCTCGAAGAAATGCATGATCTTCTTGATCATATATGCCGTAACTTCCTGAAGCCTCAGGTTGGAATTTAACTGATGGGAGGTCTCATTGATCAGCTGCAGATCGGAAATGACCTGCTTCGACTGCTCATACAGTTGTGCATTTTCAAGGGCAGTTCCGGTAGCGTTGGCAAGCAAAGTGATAAATTTCAGCTCTTTTTCAGGCAAATAGAAAGAATCCAGGGAGATAATCTGCAATACGCCATAGATCCCCTGCTCCCCTTTTATCGGAACATAAATATAGGTTCTTCTGTCCCTGATACAGTTCTCAAGCTGAACTTCCCCTGTCACATAGGCATTCATTGCGCTCATGTTAGAATCATCAAAATCCAATTTTTTTACCGGCAGATGCTGCAGATCATCATTATCCGATGTAAGCAGCAGCAAATATGAAAAATCCTCATACGTATTTCGTAATATTTCGATAATTTCAGATAGTATGCCTTCCACCCTCATGGAAGAATGGAATTTGGATGTCACTTTATACAATTCTTCGTATTGCTTCTCTTCAAATCTTGTATGTATGTATTGGTTGTATTGTTGAAAGATTGTGGAAAGTTCTTTTGATAACTCGTCAAAGCTTACTAATGAGAGAGGTAATGGAGAGGTAAATTGCAATTCTACTGCACCCAAAAAATCCTTGTCCCCATAGAGAGGCAGGTTGACATTTCCCCAGTCACTTCCCCCTGTTTCAAGAGTTTTATGGTAAACGGCACCCACTTCCCTTACTCTTAGCTGATCGTAGATGGGTGAAAACTCTTCCATTGTAACGGTGACCGAATTCGCCTTCAGCTCTTCTTTTAGGATGGATTGCAGCATGGTGAGAAATGTAGCTTGTGTAAGATTAGAAGACGAAAGAAAAAAATCTAATATTCTGCTTTTTATTTCAAGAATTTTTTTAGTCGATTCCATTTTTTTCACCTTTTACATTACTATTTACCTATATTATAACGGTAACAGGTTAAATTTTCCTAGTGTTATTTTAAGGAATTAACAAAACAGTATCTTTTTCAAACAAGACAAGCCACAAATCATGCTTTTCCGAAAGCTTATGAACCGAGATGGGTTTTTCATCAAAGGATTTCTGAATGATAAACCCCCCTTCATTGGAGAGTTTCACCACATACTGTTTCGTATCAGTCTCTTCTATTGAGACTTGATAATCTTTCTCTTCCTCATTCTCCTCTTTTTTAACACCTTTTTCCATTTTTAACTCTTCATTATAGAGCATCCATTCCTCATCGGTTTGCAGCCATATACCTTTGGACTTTGGGTCCTTTTCAAGTTGAGTCGGATGAGTCTTCAGCTCGATGGCATTTATCGTGTCAAACTTGTAATTATCTTTTTCATTTATCTTATAGGTAACAAGAATTGGCTTCTCTTCATGTTCCTTTACAATTGCAATGACGGGAGTCTGATTTTGTTGATCTTTCTCCTGGACGACCACAGCCATCGGTTGGAATGGTTTTGGAGGTTTCGCCTTTTCTTTTTCTTCATCGGAACCATATTGTACGGAAAACAAATACAAAGTTGTAATCCCGATGACTCCAATAATAAGAAAGCGAATAATTTTTTCTTTTTTCGATTCTTTGTACATGTTTATTTCTCCTCGACGCATTTGTATTGAAAATTATACCATAGGAGCTATAAGGACGGACACGCACGTTTAGCGAAATTATTGACGGCTTTCTGGTTGTGGTATAATAAATGTACTGAAAACATCCTTTCCCCAAAACTATTCGATTCTATCCTTGACTTCCTATACATTTTTCCGATATAATAGCCTTTGTGTAAAATATTGCAGCCTATGTGGTATGCTATGTTGATTCATTTTGTTCCCCGTTCCATAAAAACGGAGGTGTATCGTGTAACTCTTTGCTGCAGAGCGAGGATACATGAAAACAAAATGGTCGGGTAGATTAGTCGCATCTGTTATTATTTTACAACAAATAATAACACGAAGGAGGAGTCATTCATGGCTCGTTATACAGGTCCAAGTTGGAAACTTTCTCGCCGTCTAGGCATTTCATTAAGCGGAACAGGTAAGGAATTAGAAAAGCGTCCTTACGCTCCTGGACAGCATGGTCCAAACCAACGCAGAAAGATTTCTGAGTACGGTTTACAATTACAAGAAAAACAAAAATTACGCCACATGTACGGTGTAAATGAGCGTCAATTCCGTAGCCTTTTCGATGCTGCTGGCAAGATGCAAGGTAAGCACGGTGAAAACTTCATGGTTCTTTTAGAATCTCGTTTAGACAACGTAGTTTACCGTTTAGGTCTAGCTCGCACTCGTCGTGGAGCTCGCCAATTAGTTAACCACGGTCACATCACGGTTGATGGAGCTCGCGTAGACATCCCATCTTTCCGCGTGAAAGCTGGTCAAGTAATCGGTGTTCGTGAAAAATCACGTAACCTAAGCACTATCAAGGAATCTATCGAAGTAAACAACTTCGTTCCAGAATACCTTACTTTCAATGCTGACGCTTTAGAAGGAACTTTCACTCGTTTACCTGAGCGTTCCGAGTTAGCTGCTGAAATTAACGAAGCTCTAATCGTTGAGTTCTACTCTCGTTAATGATAAGAAACACCACCGGATTCCGGTGGTGTTTTTTTGTTTCTCCCCATTAAAGACCGCTGTTGATTTCCGCACTAGGCGCAGCGACCCAAGGGGCGTTTGTGGTGCCTCCTCGGCTTCGCCTGTGGGGTCTCCACTAAACGCCACCTCCCGCAGGACAAGGAAGGCTTCGGAAGCGGTACATCGCCGCAGAAAATGCTCGCATTTTCAAGGAGTCTTCGCCTATTGCTCCAATCAATAGCTAGATACATAAAAGCAATTACTTTACAAAAAGAGGCGGACATTTTATCCACCTCTTTCCACTAACTTTAGTATTTAATTAGGAAGTACTTCTTCTTCCCTCTTCTGATTACAGTAAATTGATCTTCGATTCGGTCGGAATCCCCTAGGACATACGCAAGGTCCTGTACTTTTTCTCCATTGATAGAGATGGCACCGTTTGTGATATCCTCACGGGCCTGGCGCTTGGATGGCGCGATCTTGCTTGCTACAAGCAATTCCACAAGTTGCAGCTGCTCTTCATTTTCAATTGTGAAGGAAGGTACATCTGCAAATCCCTGCTTGATTTCGTCACCTGTCAATTCAGAAATGCTTCCGCTGAACAGCGCTTTGGAAATGCGGATCGCCTGCTCAAGGGATGCTTCCCCGTGCACCAATTTCGTCACTTCTTCTGCCAGGCGTTTATGCGCTGAGCGTTTTTCAGGTGCTTCCTGCAACTCATTTTCCAGCTCCATGATTTCTTCGTGAGATAAGAATGTGAAGAACTTCAAGTATTTCACAACGTCACGATCATCCGTGTTGATCCAGAACTGGTAGAACTCGTATGGGGAAGTCTTTTCACGATCCAACCAGACCGCGCCGCCTTCCGTTTTACCGAATTTCGTACCATCTGCTTTCGTAACAAGCGGAATCGTCAACCCGAATGCCTTTGCATTCTCTTCAGACTTACGGATCAATTCAAGACCCGCAGTGATGTTCCCCCATTGGTCACTTCCACCGATTTGAATCTTACAGTTTTCCTCTTTGTATAAATGTAAAAAGTCCAATGATTGAAGAATCATATAGCTGAATTCCGTGTAGGAGATCCCTGACTCAATACGGGATTGCACGGAATCTTTTGCTAACATGTAGTTCAGGCCGAAATTTTTCCCGACATCACGCAGAAAGGTAATGACATTCATTTCGCCGATCCAGTCGTGATTGTTCGCGATTACTGCAAGGTTTTCAGCAGCTTTGAAATCCAGGAATTGCGAAAGTTGATTTTTGATACGGTTGGACCACTCCACTACGATATCGGACGTATTCAACGTACGTTCCGCTTTCTTCCCGCTTGGATCACCAATCAATCCAGTTGCTCCACCAACCAACGCAATCGGATGGTGACCTGCCTGCTGGAATCTTTTTAACGTCAAGATTGGAAGCAAGTGGCCGATATGCAAGCTATCACCTGTCGGGTCGAAGCCGGAGTACAATTTCACCTTCTCCTCGGATAAAAGCTTCACCAATCCCTCTTCATCTGTAACCTGATTCACTAAGCCTCTAAATTTTAAATCCTCTAATAAATTCATGTTTTTTGCTCCTTTTGTTCAAAATAAACACAAAAAAACCCATCCCTCCATACAGAAGGGACGAGTTTATACGCGGTACCACCCTAATTGAAAAGCAGCATGTGCTTTCCCACTCAAAAATGTAACGGTTCACACCGTCTTTTGCTACTAGGCCAAATACGCCGTTCCCAAAAGATGCTCAAGGAGGTAATTCATCTATAAGGGTGTACTGATTTGCACCAACCATCAGCTCTCTTTAAGCAAGCCCATATACACTACTCTTTCCTGTCTACGCTCTTATGTTAAAAATAATATACAGTCTTTTTATCACAAGAGCAAGCTCAGTGTCAACAAAATCCTGGAAAAAGTAAAAAATTTGTCGCTAGAAATCCGCAATATGCTATAATTAGTATGATTTGCCGGGGGGTAGATAAATTATGTCAAACTACGACAAGTTCAAAGAAAAAACGCAGTCCTTTTATCAAATTTTCGTCAATAAATACACGAAAAAAGGTGCAAACATTACATATTTAGTAGTGTGGAATCTAATCTTGATTTTCCTTGTCATCGGATTGATCGGAGCATCCTTTGCAGGTGGTGCAGGTGCAGGATACTTTGCAGCACTCGTAAAAGATGAAGAAGTCCGTTCCTATGAAGATATGAGGAAAAACATTTACAACTACGAGGAATCAACAGAGATGTTTTTTGCAAACGATGTGTATCTAGGGAAATACCGCGCGGATCTCGTCCGTGAGGAAGTGGACCTGGAAAACGTATCCGAGCATTTAATTAATGCCCTTGTGTCAACCGAGGATGAGTACTTTTTTGAACATGAAGGCGTCGTGCCAAAAGCGATTGTCCGGGCCATTGTCCAGGAAGTAACGAACTCCGCCAACCAGACGGGGGAAGTACCTTAACACAGCAGCTTATCAAGAACCAGGTGCTGAGCAATGAAGTATCCTTCGATCGTAAAGCGAAGGAGATCCTTTTAGCCCTTCGTCTTGAAAATTACTTCAGCAAAGAAGAAATACTCGAAGCTTACCTGAATGTTTCCCCTTTTGGAAGAGATTCCTCCGGTAGAAACATCGCAGGAGCACAAACGGCGGCAGAAGGAATCTTCGGCGTCGATATCAGCGAGCTTTCCATTCCGCAAGCGGCCTTTATCGCCGGACTTCCGCAGAGCCCATTCGCCTATACGCCCTTTACAAGATCTGCAGAAGTGAAGGACGTAGATGGATTGGCTCCAGGCCTTGAAAGAATGCGCTATGTGCTTCACCGGATGAATGCGATGGGCAAGATAACAGATGAGCAGTACGAGGAAGCTATTGCGTACGATATAACTAAGGATTTTACTGCACCAACTAATTCAGCGATTGAGCAATATCCGCATGTGACGTTTGAGTTGGAAAAGAGAGCAAGGAACATCATTTCGGAACAGCTTGCCGTTGAGGATGGTTATGAAGTAACTGACCTTGAGAACAATCCAGATTTGAAGGAACAATATCGATCGCTTGCAGATACTGCTTTAAGACAGAATGGGTATCGTATCTATACCACGATTGATAAGGATATTTATGACAAGATGCAAGCAGTGAAAGATAATTTCGAGTATTTCGATGCAACTTATGATTATCAGGAAAAGACGGACCCTGAAACTGGGGAATTGATGAAGAATAATGCAGAACAAGTGGCCGCTGTCATGATTGATAACAAGACTGGTGCCATTAAGAGCTTTGTTGGTGGCCGTGACTTTGAATTATCTTCCGTCAATTTTGCAACAAGCACCTATCGTCACAACGGTTCTACGATGAAGCCGTTGCTTGGCTATGCTCCAGCCTATGAATTGGGGACTTTGCAGCCTGGTAGTATTTTGGCAGATATACCATTAAGAGTTCCTCAACCAGACGGCAGCTATTGGGAACCTTTTAACTGGAATAATAAGTTTAATGGTCTTGTAACAGCTCGTGATGCCGTAAGACTCTCACATAACCTGTCAGCTATTCGAGGCTATATGGAAATATTGCCTCAACGACCAATGGAATTTCTATACAAGCAAGGATTTACCGGTCTAACACCTGGCGATGCTGAATATCCTTCTGCAGTATTGGGTGCTCCTACTTATGGAGTAACTGTTGAAGAGAATACCGGTGGCTACGTCACATTCGCCAATGGCGGTAACTATGTGGAGCCTTATTTGATTGAAAGAATTGAAACAAGTGATGGAGAAATTGTTTATGAACATAAAGTAGAACCTGTTCAAATCTACTCTCCACAAACAGCTTACCTCATGATTGATACGATGCGTGATGTGTTCAGCAGAGGTACTGCAATTCCGGCAAGAAACAATCTTCAATTCTCTGCTGACTGGGCAGGAAAAACTGGTACCACACAAGATACACAAGATATTTGGATGATGGGATCAAACCCAAATGTTACCTTTGGCTTGTGGATGGGCTATGATGAAAGAAGAGTACTAAAATCTGTTAAAGGTTATACTCCAACACAACGAAGCCAAGTTCTATGGGCTCAATTACTGAATGCAGCCCACGAAGTAAATCCGGAATACATTGCTCCGACCGAACGATTCCAAATGCCAGGCGGAATTGTAAAGCGCAGCTACTGTAAGCTTTCCGGCATGCTGCCATCCGATTTGTGCCGTCAAGCTGGTCTTGTTGGTGAGGATCTCTTCAACGCAGCATTCGCACCGACAAAAGTGGATGACAGCTTAACAGTCGGAAAATATGTACAAATTGGAGATGTGGCCTATGCACCACTGGGGTCAACTCCTTCCGAATTTGTTAAACAAGGACCGATGCTGAAGCCTGATTTCCTAAAGAAACTACAGATTCAGGATGTCGAGGAACTTGCAAAATATATGCCGGACAGTTCCATCTTTGAAGGTCTAACTGTGCTGTCACCAGATCCACTGCCGGTCAACAACCAGGCTCCAAAGCAAGTAGGCGGAGTAAAGATCTCCGGCTCGACACTTTCCTGGTCTGCAAGTCCGGAAAAAGATGTGATTGGCTATTATGTGTATCATTCTGCAAACAGTTCAAGCTCTGCTAAGAAAATTGCTTCTGTTCCTGCAGGAAAGGAAACAAGTACGAACTTATCACAAGGAACTGGATTCTATTATGTTGTAGCGATAAATGCCAGTGGAAAAACTTCCTCTCCATCTAGTTCAGCAAAACTTGGAGATCCAGATAAAAAAGAAGAACCGAAACCTGATCCAAAGCCACCAACCACCCCACCAGGAGGCGGCAATAATGGCGGCGGAAATGGAAACGGAAATGACGACGGAGATGATACCTCCACCGATCCGCCACCTGATTCCAACGGTGATGATTAAACTAGAAAAGAGCCCCGAGACGAAATTTGTCTCGTGGCTCTTTTTTATGAACTTTCCCTTGCTACCTGTACCTGCTTTTTCTTTAACGCATGAAATAATGAAGTACCTATGACAACCAAACATGTAGTGATCAATGTTCCGTGCAGAATCCACACCATATGCGGCATGCTCATGTTGCTTATCAGGATAGTAGCTGCAAAGAACCCAAGAGCAAAGCCAAGTGACTTCAGGAGCATCCCCACAGCGAACACCCTGCCGCGAATATTATTGTCCGCTTTCTGAAGCAGGCTTGCATGAAGTGTGGTGAATCCTGCATCAAAGATACCTGTCAGGAAAGCAAAAGCTAGCACAAAAGGAACCACTGTGCCGGACAGAAACGAGATAAATCCAAGTGACATGAACATGGCGCATACAAAAAACACCATATATATCTTTTCACTTCTGATGATGCTTAGACGAGGTATGGTATATGTGGCAAGCACTGAACCAATCCCCCATACACCCCAGATCAAACCGTAATAAAAGCTTTGGCGCTCGGGATTTATATCCTCCGCCAATAACGGAATACCAAGGTTATGGGAACTTCCGGCAAAAGCGCCAACCAGAAAGACAACATTAATCTTCAGAAGCATCGGAGCCTTTTTCAGATAACCGAGCACTTCGGAAATGTCCTTTCCTATAGAATAGATGTTTTGTTTGAACCCTCTAACGGCTTCACGTGTTTCTGGTAGTGCCATATTCCATTTCAGGCGCCAAAGTACCAGTGCTGATAAAAGGTATGTAGTCGCATCAATCAACAGCGTATATTTATAACCGAGCATTTCGGTTATCACACCAGCTCCTATAAAACCTGTTACCAGGCTGACAGAGGTTAGTCTGGCGATAAGTGAATTGGTCTCAATAATCTTATCCTGACCGAAAATCTGCGGAATCTCCGCACTGAAACTGACCATAAAGAAGCTGTTAATAAAGCCGATCAGACACGATACAGCGATAATGACAACCGGATCTGGAAATGGGATGAGCAGCAGTATCAACCCCGCCCTGGCAATATCCGTAACAAGCATAATCGATTTACGGTTCCATTTATCTGCAGCCACACCCGAGACCAAGCTTGCCAGCACTCCCCCAACTGTCCTGGCTATCATTGTTGCAGCCAGCCAAACAGGACTGCCCGTTGCCGCATAAACAACGACATTCAAAACAATCAGGTCCATAAACGAACCAAAATCAGATAACGCTTTGGTGTATAAAAATAACTTATGATTTCTCAATGCTGCTTCCCCACTCTCTAGTTCTTGTATTTATTGTAAGCTTGCGGGAAGTGTTTCGCAATACGAAATTTATGTGTTGGGAAATAAAATTTCTCCTCAAAAAAACAGCCACCCCCTCCAAAGGGGGTGGCTGCTCCAATGCTCTATTTCAACAACTTCGTCAACTTCCAAAGTCGCAGCTTAAACCTCCGAACAAATCAATCTTCCATCGTCGACAAATCACCTGTCGGCAAATCAAGCTCCCAGGCTTTCAGCACGCGACGCATGATCTTCCCGCTTCGTGTCTTAGGCAGCTTATCGCGGAACTCGATTTCACGAGGTGCTGCATGTGCCGCTAGCCCTCGCTTCACGAACTGGCGGATTTCCTCTTTCAGTTCATCTGTCGCTTCATGCCCATCACGCAGCGCAACGAAAGCTTTGATGATTTCCCCTCGGACAGGATCCGGTTTTCCGATTACGCCTGCTTCCGCTACTGCCGGATGCTCGACAAGCTTGCTCTCCACTTCAAATGGTCCGACGCGCTCACCGGAGGTCATGATGACATCATCGATTCGGCCTTGGAACCAGAAGTATCCTTCCTCATCCATGTAGGCGGAGTCGCCTGAAACATACCAGTCGCCCGGCATGAAATAGGATTCGTATTTCTCCTTGTTGTTCCAGATTGTGTGCATCATGGATGGCCAGCCTTTTTTGATGGCAAGGTTACCCATGCGGTATGGAGGCAGTTCGTTCCCTTGGTCATCAACGATTGCCGCTTCGACACCCGGAATAGGTTTGCCCATGGAGCCCGGTTTGATTTCCATGCATGGGTAGTTGCAGATCAGCTGGGCCCCTGTTTCCGTCATCCACCATGTATCATGTACACGCAGGTTGAACACTTTTACTCCCCAACGAATTACTTCTGGGTTCAAAGGCTCACCTACACTCAGGATGTGGCGGAGCGAAGACAGATCATACTTCTTCACTACTTCATCCCCTGCACCCATCAGCATACGGAACGCAGTCGGTGCGCTATACCATACAGAAACGCCGAAGTCCTCGATTGTCTGATACCAAGCCTCCGGTCGGAAGCGTCCTCCCACGATGACGTTCGATGCGCCAGCCAGCCAAGGACCGAAAATACCGTATGCGGTTCCAGTTACCCAACCCGGGTCGGCCGTACACCAGTATACATCATCTTCCTTTAGATCCAATACCCATTTAGCCGTCTGATAGTGCTGTACCATCGCATTATGGACGTGCAGCACACCCTTGGGCTTACCAGTGGATCCGCTTGTATAATGAAGAACAAGTCCGTCAGTCTTATCCACCCATTCAATCTGCAGCTTTTTGCTCGCATCCTTCATGCGTGTATTGAAATCAATAAACGGTCCTTCCTCTTTCACATTTTCGCCTACAAGCACAACATGCTTTAATGCTGGCAGGTCATCAAACGGAATTCGCTTATAAAGTTCAGGCGTCGTTACGATCACCTTCGCTTCACTATCCTCCAAGCGGTCTTTTACGGCACCTTCCATAAAAGCCTCGAATAATGGCCCTACGATTGCACCTAATTTAATCGCCCCGAGTGCAGCAAAATAAAGCTCCGGAGAACGAGGCATGAAAATGAATACGCGGTCACCTTTTTCCACATCACACGTTTGGCGAAGAATATTCCCCGCTTTGTTGGACATTTCCTTCATTTCCTTGAACGTGTACTTTTCATCACGTTCCGGGTCGCGGTAATAAAGTGCCACTTTGTTCTTTCTGTGAGTCAAGGCATGGCGATCAATTGCTTCGTATGCCACATTCACTCTTCCTGTTTCGGCAAAACTGAAGCTCTTTTCCACTTCTGCCCAATCGAAATTATGGTAGGTTTGTTGATAGTCTTCGAGATTATAGTTCCCCTTGGTTACTGGTAGCGCTTCCACTTTCATCCACAACTCCCCCTTATGTAAAATATACCCTCTATTATAATATAGTTTTTGTTTTTTCTCAATTTTTTAAAAAATCGGTATAATCACATGAATTATTTCCTGTTTTCTAGTAGACTTAAAGGGTAGCAGGCATGAAAGCGTTTTATTTCTCTTGTTTTTTTTCAGTAAAATGAGAAAATAGTTTTATACTATCGTAGGCAAAAGTGGGTGAATGATTGTTGGAACATAGAAAAACGTACAATGCAAAGGAAATCAAAACGAAAAATAGCCGCTTGATTATAGAAGGGCCAGTAACGCCTGAGAAACTCGCAAGCTATGATTTCCATGAAGATCTGATTGCTTTCAGGCCGCCTGCCCAGCAGCGAAAGGCATTGATTGAGATAGCGGGACTTCCTGAGGGGAGGATCCTGATTGCACGGACACATGATACGATCGTAGGATATGTGACTTATCTATATCCTGATCCGATGGAAAGATGGGCGGAAGGGAAGATGGAGAACCTGATTGAACTCGGTGCAATCGAGGTTGTGCCAGAGGTCCGGGGGAGTTCTGTAGGTAAGACCCTTCTACAGGTATCGATGATGGATAAAATGATGGAAAATTATATTGTCATAACGACTGAATATTATTGGCATTGGGATTTAAAAGGGACTGGGCTGAACGTCTGGGAATACCGGAAAGTGATGGAGAAAATGATGAATGCCGGTGGCTTGGAATATTACGCAACCGACGATCCGGAAATCAGCTCGCATCCTGCCAACTGTCTGATGGCAAGGATCGGGAAAAACGTGAACACAGAGTCTGTACAGAAATTTGATGCTCTTCGCTTTCACAACCGCTTCATGTACTAGCATATGATGTCTTAAGGGAACTTGTTTTACAAGGGGGAGAGACTTTTGATCGTTGAACGTATAATGAAGAAAGACGTTTTTACGCTTTTGCCTACCGATACGGTGGAACAGGCACTTCAGTTGATGGAGAAAAAGAGTATCCGTCATATTCCGATCGTCAATGCTAAACAGCAGCTGGTCGGGATCATTTCGGACAGGGATGTGCGGGACGTGCTGCATTCCTCGCTTTCTGAACATGCAGGCAAGGATGATTTGAATCAGCCACTTTCCAAAGTGATGAAGACCAACCTTCTCACCGGGCATCCGCTTGATTTCGTGGAAGAGGTTGCGGCATTATTTTACGAATATAAAATAAGCTGCCTGCCGATTGTAAGTGATTCTAAATTGCTTGGTATTGTAACAGAATCAGATCTGTTGTATACCTTTATCCAGCTGACAGGTGCCAACCAGCCGGCATCGCAGTTCGAAGTAAGGGTGGAGAACATCTCAGGGAAACTTGCAGAAGTCACATCAATCTTACGTAAACGGAAGCTCAATATTCTAAGTGTCCTGGTATATCCACATGAGGACGAACAGTATAAAATTCTGGTACTTCGTGTACATACCATGAATCCTACAGGGGTAATCAAGGATCTCCAAGAGGAAGGCTATGATGTGCTATGGCCCAATCTTCCGGGTGTGACCTCATGAAAAAAGCGGTTTTCGTCTATTCGGATGATTTTCAAACCTATAAATTCAGTGAGAATCATCCATTCAACCAGCTTAGAGTGAAGCTCACCTATGATTTGCTTCAAAAAAGCAATCTTCTGTCCTTTCAGGATGTAGTCCCTCCTCGGATGGCGACGGACGAGGAATTGGCTTTGGTCCACGATCCCAAATACATCGAAGCTGTAAAATTGGCTGGCAAGGGACTATTGCCGAAAGAAAAAGCAAACAATTATGGACTTGGAACAGAAGATACCCCAATCTTTCCAAACATGCATGAGGCGAGTGCCCTTTTAGTGGGAGGCACCTTGACCGCTGTGGACTATGTGATGACAGGGAAGTCGGAGCACGCATTGAATTTGGGTGGCGGGCTGCATCACGGATTTCGTGGAAAGGCTTCCGGATTTTGCATTTATAATGATAGCTCTGTGGCAATCAAATATTTACAGAAGAAATATAATGCGAGAGTGTTGTATGTGGATACCGATGCCCATCATGGAGACGGTGTACAGTGGACCTTTTACGAGGATCCTGATGTTTGCACCTTGTCCATCCATGAAACAGGTCGGTACTTGTTCCCCGGAACCGGGAATGTGAATGAGCGCGGCCAAGGGGATGGCTATGGCTATTCCTTCAATATTCCAGTCGACGCCTTTACGGAGGATGATTCCTTCCTTGAAGTGTATGAGCAGGCATTGACCGACATTGCGGCCTTTTTTAAACCGGATATCATCTTGACCCAGAATGGTGTCGATGCCCACTATCATGATCCCCTGACCCATCTCTCCACCACGATGAAGGTTTATCGGGAAATCCCGAAGCTCGCCCATAAAATTGCCCATCAATACTGCAACGGACGTTGGATTGCTGTTGGCGGTGGCGGCTATGATATATGGAGAGTGGTACCAAGGGCCTGGTCGCATCTTTGGGCTGAGATGATTGATAAGAACACTGTCACAGGAGCAATCTCAGAGGAATGGATGAAGGAATGGGAAGTGCAAGCTCCTGTAGCTCTCCCTCCAAACTGGGAAGATCCAATAGACATGTATAAGGCCATTCCACGAAAGCAGGAAATAACCGAGAAAAACAAACAGATTCTCTTAAAAGCCCTATATCCGATCAGCCATCTCAATAAAGACAACCACAACATCGGCTGATACACCCTGCAAAGCACTTTTCCTATTATTGGAAAGGTGTTTTTCTTTTGACTATCCGAACGCACAATTTTATATCGCTCTATAAAATAATTAGATTTTATGTCGAAGTAATTAGAAAGAGAAGTTTTGTAAAAGTTTATTGAATAGGAACAGGTGGTTATTTCATGGATAAAACGTCGGTAGTAGGTCTCATTTTAGGATTAGTAGCTGTTGGAGTAGGAATGTTTTTTAAAGGTGTCACTCCAGCGGCGTTAATCAATCCAGCCGCTCTATTAATTATTTTATTAGGAACAGTAGCTGCTGTAACAATCGCCTTTCCAACCTCTGAAATCAAGAGAGTGCCAAAGCTATTTGGCATTTTATTTACAGAAAGAAAATTAATGGATCCGATAGAATTGATCAAAACTTTTTCCAGTTTGGCTCAACTGGCAAGAAAAGAAGGTTTGTTGGCACTTGAATCAACTACCATCGATATTGAAGATGATTTTTTAAAGAACGGCTTAACATTGGCAGTCGATGGTCAAAGTGCTGAATTTATCAGAGATGTATTATCAGAAGAAGTTGAAGCAATGGAAGAAAGGCACCAATCCGGAGCATTAATATTCTCACAGGCTGGTACATACGCTCCAACATTAGGCGTACTCGGTGCAGTGATCGGATTGGTAGCAGCATTAAAATATATGAATGATATCGACGGTCTCGGCCAGGCAATCAGTGCTGCATTCATCGCTACACTACTTGGGATTTTTACAGGATATGTGCTTTGGCATCCATTTGCAAATAAGCTGAAGAGGAAATCAAAACAAGAGGCCAAATTGAAATATATGATGATTGAAGGAATTTTATCCATTCAGGAGGGCGAATCTCCTAAAGTAATTGAACAAAAGCTATCATCCTATCTGCCTGCAAGTGAAAGAAAGAAAATTCTTGATGGAAGTGATGGAAACAAGGATGAGTAGAAGGCGGAAAAAACATGACAAAGAAGAACATATTGATGAGTCCTGGTTAATTCCGTATGCTGACCTTTTAACACTGCTCTTAGCATTGTTTATCGTTTTATTCTCCATGAGTTCCATCGATGCAAAAAAGTTCCAAGCACTTTCTGAGGTTTTTAATGAAGTTTTTTCTAAAGGCTCAGGTATAATGGAATTCCCTAATCCAGTTCTACAGGAGAACGCAGCAGTTTTGGATGAACAGGATGAGGTTGAAGAGCAATTGGAGAAAAAGGCAGATATGCAAGAACTTGAATCCCTTCAAAAGAAGATTGACTCTTATATCGTAGAAAAGGAACTAAGTAATATGCTCGACACTTCCTTAACAGATGAAGGACTATTGGTCTTAATCCGTGATAATGTATTATTCTCATCTGGAAGTGACAGGGTAAGAAAAGATGATTTGGAGATGGCAAAAGAAATTTCCGATCTATTAGTGATAAACCCGCCGAGAAACATTATTATCAGCGGACACACAGATAATGTTCCAATCAATAATTCCCAATTTGCATCAAACTGGGAATTAAGCGTAATGAGAGCCGTCAATTTTATGAAGATTGTAATAGAAAACGATAGGCTTGATCCCAGCTGGTTCAGTGCCAAAGGTTTTGGAGAATACGAACCCATTGCTTCTAATGAAACTGCAGAAGGAAGAGCACAGAATAGACGTGTTGAAATATTGATACTTCCAAGAAACTGACGCCAATCCAAATGAGGATTGGCGTTTTATATTCCCTGGAAGCTTTTTCCGAAAAGTTGTTTTCGTCAAGATTGTTGCTTTGAAAAGCTAGCTGGGCTAAAGATAAGGTGTCAACATTAAACACCCTGTTGGTCTCCGTTCCAGGCGTTCGCTTTCCGCGGGCTCCCATCCGTCCCGGGGAATCTTGTGTCCGGAGCGGAAATCAACGGGCTACATTTGTTGTGTACATTTTATCTAATTAACAACAATCAATGCGAAAACAGCTCCTGTAAAGAAAAAAAGACCAATATCAATTGATCTTTTCCTCATACTGCGGATCCGAAATGACTATTTCGACCCTTCTATTCTTTTGAAAATTTTCACTTGATGTGTTTGGTACAATTGGTCTTGTATCCCCATAACCCACTGCTACAAACCGCTCGGAGTCGAGATTATGCTCAGCAACGAGATAACGGATGACACTGCTGGCCCGGGCAGCGGACAATTCCCAGTTGGAAGGAAACTTTTCATTGGAAATCGGCCTATTATCCGTATGCCCTTCCACTTTCACCAGATTTGGGATTTTCGTCAGCAGTGTTCCGACTTTATCCAGGAATGGGTATGCTGTTGGAAGGATTCTTGCTTCCGCAGTTTCATAGAGCACCTTTTCTTCCAGAACCAGCACAATACCACGTTCAGTGCGGTTTGCAATCACGACATCCTGCAAGTCGTTCTCATCCAGAAATTTCTGTACTTCATACAACAACTCCTCGAGACTTTGCTCGCTTTCCTGTGGATTCGTCTGATCTTCTTCCTTGTTGTTCGTTGATTCTGTCTCCACCGTAAAATCGGTAGGATGATCAAACGGAACGGCGGAAGGATAATAATCCAAAATGTTCGTCTCTTTGAAGGATTCCGCTACCGCCTTGAATTTAACCAAATCTATTTGGGACATAGAAAATAATAGGATAAAGAATACGAGAACAAGCATGAAAAGGTCGGAAAATGTCACCATCCATAGTGGTGCACCTGGTGCCTTTGACGATCTTCTCTTCCTGATCATCATCGGACGGTCTCCTCCATCCCGTCCATCACTTCCACTTCTTCTTTTTCACGATCCTGTGCAGTAAGAAATGCTGATAATTTCTCTTCCAGGATTTTCGGGTTCTGTCCGGATTGAACTCCGATGACACCTTCGATGATGATCTGCTTCATAAATACTTCTTTTTCTGTCTTATTCCCTAATTTATTCGCCATTGGCAAGAAAACAAGATTTGCCAGCAAGGAGCCATAAAGGGTAGTCAGAATTGCAATGGCCATGTTTGGACCCAACGTAGTGGGATCGTTTAGATTATTCAACATGAGGACAAGACCAATCAGTGTACCGATCATTCCCCATGCAGGGGCATATTCACCTGCTTTTTCTAAAATATTTTTGCCTTTTAGGTGGCGTTCTTCCATCGCGCTTATTTCTGCGTTCATAATATCATGAATGACTTCCGGATCCACTCCATCCACGGCAAGCAGTATACCTTTTTTTATAAAATCATCTTCCACATCTTCAAGCTCTGCTTCCAATGCCAATAAACCTTCTCTTCTTGCACGGTCAGAAAGACGGACAAATGTTTCAATGAGAGCAGGCAGCTCTGTTTCCTCTCTGGAAAATGTCGCCTTCAGCACTTTGGGCATCAGCTTCATTTCTTTCAAGTTAAAGGTAATGAAAAGTGCGCCTGTTGTGCCTCCAAGAACAATAAACAAAGACGCAGGGTCCAAAAAGCTGGCAGCTCCGGCAAATCCAGAGTTGCTTAATATTCCAAAGGCAATCATAGCAAATCCAAGAACTAGTCCAATAGGTGTTAACATATCAAGCTTTTTCATACTTTCTCCCCTGACCTTACAGCGCTTTTTAAAATTTTTGATATAAAAAGAGGACAAACTTTAAAGCATTTTGTCCTCTTTTACTATCTATATCGACAGTTTTTTTATTTTGTTGAGCGCCTAAATTCAATTCGGTGAGGAAGAACGACAGTTTGTTCTTCGACTTTTTCCTTGTTCATGAATTTGGTCAATAGACGCATTGCCACTGCACCGATATCATACATCGGCTGTACCACGGTTGTAAGCGTTGGGCGTACCATCGTAGCCAGACGGGTATTATCAAAACCAATCACTTCTATATCATTTGGAATGTGAAGACCTTGATCCTGTGCACCGTGAATCACACCAAGCGCCATTTCATCTGTACCAACAAAGATTGCTGTTGGTCTATCATCCAAGCTGATGAGCTTCTCTACAGCTTCAATCCCTGAATCGTAGCTGTAATCACCTTCGATCACTATTTCTTCATCATAGGAAATACCTGCTTCCTGAAGCGCATTCTTATAGCCGGTCAATTTCTTTTCGCCGTTGATCGGTTCATCAAAAAGTCCGGAAACATATCCAACACGCTTATGGCCTTTTTCCACGAGAGCAGTAACTGCATCGAAGGAAGCTTGTACATAATCAATAGTAACGGACGGTACTTTGTTGTCTCTTTCAATGGAGGCTGCAAGTACGATCGGTACAGGTGATTTTTCGAATTCTGCAGCAAGGTCTTCTGTAATATTTCCGCTCATGAATACGATTCCATCTACTTGCTTGCCTAGCATTGTATTTAAAAGATGCAATTCCTTATCGACGTTTTGATCCGAGTTGCTCAGGATTATGTTGTATTTATACATTGTCGCAATATCTTCAATTCCTCGTGCCAGTTCTGCATAGAAGATATTCGAGATATCAGGGATGATTACACCGACAGTAGTCGTCTTTTTGCTTGCCAATCCACGTGCAACTGCATTTGGACGATAGCCCAGGCGTTCAATCGCTTCGAGTACTTTTTTTCTTGTGGTCGGTTTTACATTTGGGTTTCCGTTTACTACACGGGAAACCGTTGCCATGGAGACATTCGCTTCTCTGGCAACATCATAAATTGTTACGTTCATTCAAACACACACTCCTTCATTTACATGCATCTATGTAGGTAAAACAGATATATATAAGATAATAATGGCAATTTCAGCGCATTTATTTTATTATCATACGTTATTATGGTGGGACAAGCAACGAATTTACTGCCTTTTTGTTCATCTTGCCCTATCAGGGATAAATTATTTGTTTTTCATGATAAAAGCTGTTCCAACTAAATAAAAAGACGAGCAACTCGGTGCTCGTCTTGGATGGCTATCTCTTATGATTTATATGCATAATGGCTGCGGAGCTCTGTTATGAATTCATTGAACATATCGATGTCCATTTGCTGCGCAGAGTCGGAAAGCGCAACTGCTGGATCTGGGTGAACCTCTGCCATGACTCCATCGGCTCCGATTGCCAGTGCAGCTTTTGCTGTAGGCAATAGAAGATCTCTTCGTCCCGTGGAATGTGTCACGTCCACAAATACCGGTAAATGTGTTTCCTTTTTCAGAATAGGCACAGCGGAAATATCCAAGGTATTTCTGGTTGCACGCTCGTACGTTCTGATACCGCGTTCACAAAGGATGATTTGATCGTTTCCTTGTGAGATGATGTATTCTGCTGCATTAATGAATTCATCAATCGTTGCAGCTAGCCCGCGTTTTAATAGTACAGGCTTTCTTACGGCACCAGCAGCCTTCAATAATTCGAAGTTCTGCATGTTGCGTGCACCGATTTGGATCACGTCCACATAATCACATGCAGTTTCGATATCTGCAGGGTTGATGATTTCACTGATGATGGCCATATCAAATTCATCGCCGACACGCTTCAGGATTTTCAAGCCCTCAAGGCCAAGACCTTGGAAATCATAAGGGGAGGTTCTAGGTTTGAATGCTCCTCCGCGTAAAAGCTTGATTCCTTGTGCTTTGGCAGCCTGTGCCACTTGAGCCACCTGCTCGTAGCTTTCCACTGCGCACGGTCCGATGATGAAGTGTTGAGAACCGTCGCCGATTTTTACACCTTTTACATCGACAATTGTATCTTCTGGTTTTTTCTTTCTGGATACTAATAGAGCTTTTCTATGATCATCCTTTTGGAGTTCAAGACCAGCTTTGAAAATTTCCTTGAAAAGATGCTGCAAGGTAGATGTCTCGAATGGACCATCATTATGTTCCGTGATCAGGTCGAGCATCTTTCTTTCTCGCACAGGGTCATATCGATTTACACCTTGCGCTTCCTTGAGCTTCCCAATTTCCTGAACAAGCTCACCGCGCTTATTGATGACCTCTAATAGTTGTAAGTTAAGTTCTTCTACTTGTTTTCGCAAGGCGTCTAATTCGTTATGACTCATTTTAATTCATCCTTTCCTTATTTATAGGCCGTTTTCGCAGAAATTGTTGCTTTTGACGAATACAACATAAACACGTATATAAACATATCATCGTGCTCTTTTCGGTGTATTAGATCAAATAATTTTTAAACAGTGCGAAGTTAATCGCGGTAAAAAATCCAAAAGCCGATTTTTTACGGTCAAAAGCAGCAAACTTTACGAAAAGAGCTTATTTATAACAGCACCAAGTTATGGTACATTTCTATTAATTAGTTATTATAAACGAACAATCAGTGATTGTCACGAAAAATCTCTTTAATAATTAAACGCTTTTAAGCGATAAAGTATTATATGACCTTATATAGAGGAAGGTGTACCTATTTTGGAAGGTAACTCGAGAGTTTTTGCATTGGATATTGGAACAAGATCTGTGGTCGGCCTATTATTGGAACAGCAGAACGAACAATTCAAGGTCCTGGATATGGTATCAAAAGAACATGAGGAACGCGCCATGCTGGATGGGCAGATACACGATATATTAGCAGTTTCCAAGGTGATCGAATATGTAAAAACGGAGCTGGAAAAAAACCATGGTCCGCTTACGAAAGTTTGTGTGGCGGCTGCGGGTAGAGCCCTTAAAACGCAGACTGCCCATTCCACTCAGAACATTAAAGGGAAATCACTTTTTACAGAAAATGATATTTTCCTATTGGAGCTGGCAGCTGTACAAGAAGCTCAAGCGCAGTTATTGAACGATCAGCAGGATACCGCCAATCAATATTTCTGTGTAGGATATTCGATTCTCCGCTATTACTTGGATGGAGAGGAAATCGGTAGTCTTCTTGATCAAAGAGGTGAGATTGCTTCAACAGAGGTCATCGCCACCTTCTTACCGAAAATAGTGGTGGAGTCCCTCATCTCTGCCTTACAGCGAGCCAATCTGCAGCTGGAAGCTTTGACCCTTGAACCGATAGCGGCTATCAACGTGCTGATTCCACCTAGCATGCGCCGCCTGAACGTTGCACTTGTAGATATCGGTGCAGGAACTTCGGATATTGCCATTACAAGGGATGGCACCGTTACTGCCTATGGAATGGTCCCTGTTGCAGGAGATGAGATTACAGAGGGACTAAGTGATCAATTCTTATTGGACTTCCCTCAAGCGGAACTGGCAAAAAGAGATATGATACATAAAGACATGATTACCTTCACCGACATTCTAGGATTTGAACATACTCTTATGAAAGATTCGATGATTGATTCTATTAAGCCTTTCATTGAAAAACTGGCAAAAGCCATTACAGATGAAATCAAGCATCAGAATAATAGGAAATCACCAAAGGCTGTCATGCTTGTTGGGGGAGGAAGCTTAACGCCCACCCTAACCTCCATGATTGCCCATTACCTGGAGCTTCCTGAGAACCGTGTGGCAATTCGTGGGGTGGATGCCATCCCTCAGCTTCAAAAATCGGACATATCCATCACTGGTCCTGAATTTGTCACTCCTATCGGCATTGCAATAGCGGCAAAGCAAAAACCCATCGAATATGTCTCTGTCACTGTAAATGATCTGCAGGTGCGACTATTTGATGTGAAAAAGCTAACAATAGGCGACAGTCTGTTGGCAGCTGGCGTCTCCATCAACAAACTGGTAGGAAAACCAGGTCTTGCCTTGATGTTTTCCGTTAATGAGAAAAGCATCACACTTCCTGGCAGCCTTGGAACAGCCCCTGAAATATACAAAAACGGGGAGCCAGCCCAAAGCTTTGACACCATCCAGAACGGCGATTCCATTGAGGTGATAAAAGGCGTTGACGGCGTATCCGCCGCCGCTACAGTCAGTGATGTCATAGGGGAGGACCTGCCGAGCTATCCAGTAAAACTTAATGGAACCACACTGGTCATAAAGCCAACTCTTCTCATCAATGGTGAGTCTGCTTCTTTTGACAGAGACTTAAGAGACCGGGATAGAATTGTATTCCATTACCCCACTAGCATTAGGGAGTTACTGACACATCTTGATCAAAATGAAGAATCGGATTTTTCTCCTTTTGTTCTTTATTTGAACGATGAAAAAACAAAGTTCGAGCATTTCTCCAAGACCCTTTATGTAAATGGAAAAAAAGCCTCCCTGCAAGACAACTTTTCGCCAGGCGATGAGATTGAATGTAAAGAAGGTTCACAAGCGACAGTAAAAATGGTGTCCATGATTCAAAACTATGAAACAAGGCAAGAAATATCTGTCATATATAATGGGCAAAAGGTAATCCTTCACAAAACGCTTCTTGAATTTTATCGGAATGGAGTACTGTTGACAGAAGATGATACACTATCCAACGGAGATCATCTTCAGCTGATGGTGAGACGAAAAGAGCCGTTTATTTTCCAGGATATTTTCCGATTTGTAGAAATCGAAAAGCCACACGGAGCAGGATCGTTTATACTTCAAAAAAATGGAGCGGATTCCTCTTTCTATGACTTCATTCAACAAGGGGATGTGCTCGATATCAAGTGGGAGAAAAGGGTGTACCAATAATACAAAAAAACGAACGAGCAGCATGGGCCCGTTCGTTTTTATTTTACATTTTCCCCAAGAGAAGAGTACGTGATTTTCCAATGGGAAGCATTCCATACAACTTTTCCGTCTTTGAAAAGAAGTGCCTGTGGAGATTCATGTTTAATGCCATATGTCTCAGCAATATAGTTTGATAAGGATCTAGCTTCCTGTACATGCAAATAGTACAAAGGAATTTCATTATGGTCTGCAGCGAAGTTCTCAAATTCCTCATATGCTGCATGGCTTATTGGGCAGGTTGTACTGTTCTTAAACAATAGAAACGTACCATTTTCTTTTGCCAGCTCTTCGAATTGTTCAACAGATTGAACCAACGTTTTACTCATAGAATTACACCATCCTCTAGATTGTACCGAATTAAAAACGGCGAAGTTATCATATCACTTCGCCGCATTATACTCAAGTTATTTAGTTTCAGTCAATTGCTTCTCTACATCTTCCAATGCAGCTTTTGTATCTTCAAGCTTCTTTTTCACTTCGTCCGTCATTTCATCAGAGCCGCTTTCAATTGCAGTGGCTGCCTCGGAGATGATTTCCTGAACCTGATCCTGGAGATCTGAAGAAACATCACCGTTTCTATCTTTCAGCTGCTTCACTTTATCCATTACTTGCTGTGTCTGTTCTGTGATAGCCTTTGTTAATTGATTGGACTTCTCACGTGCCTGCTCAGCCAAGTCTGTTGAAAAATCAGTTGCTTGCTGTTTCCAGTTATCTGTTCTTTCCTTCAATTGAGTAGCTTGATCGGTAATGTCTTCACGAAGCTCTCTACCTGATTTAGGCGCTAGGAAAAGTGCAGTTGTCGCTCCAACGATTCCACCAATCAATGTACCGATTAAAAAGTCCTTTGTGTTGATTCCATCATTGTTTTTGTTCATTTCTTCGTTACTCATTTCCGATTCCTCCTCATAATTTGTTGATTTTGTTTTTCTGTTTTTTCTCATTCCATTTTTCCACTAGCTCCATTGCAACATTGGACCATTGAACCACCTGGGAAACCTTATCCTGATTCTGATCCAATTGATGTGCTACATTATTTGATAACCGTGTTACGGAATGATTAAACCCTTGAATGGAAGTACCAACATCCTTTACGGCTGTTACAACCGTATTAAGCTGCTGCGATTTATCTTGAATATCATCCATCAAAACGTTGGTTTTATGTAATATCTGCTCCGTCTCTGTCGTGATTCCCTGCATCTGCTTTTCGATACTTCCAAGAGTACCTGCAACCTGATCCAATGTGCCCTGCACAGAACGAAGAGTTTTCGAAACAAAAATTACTAATACTAAAAATGCAATTGCTACGATAATGGCACTCACGTAGAGCAAGTCGATCAAATCTGACACCTCCTGCTGAATATTTGCATACTAGTTGTTTACCCCACATGATAAAGTTTAAACATCTTATACCACTTCTTATTCTATGAGAAAGACAAAATCCCTGCTAGAAAATGCACAAAATGTACATTTTATAAAAAAAATTCAGCTGCCGGAAAATCAAAAAAATTAAACAAACTCCGTGAATTCGGTTACAATATAATGGTTACATACTAAAATTCATTAATTAGGGGGCAATACATGTGAAAGATCCTCGCATTCAAACTTTAGCCAAAAACCTGATAAATTACTCGGTTAAATTACAAAAAGGTGAAAAAGTGCTTATTGAAAACTTCGGTCTTCAACGAGAGCTTGTTGTGGCCTTGGTGGAAGAGGCATACAAAGCTGGCGGCTACCCGTTCGTATCCTTAAAGGATGTACAAGTAGATCGTGCCCTGCTTATGGGTGCCCAGGAAGAACAATTTAACATGAAGGCTGATTTCGAAGCAAATGTTATGAAAAATATGGACGCATATATTGGGTTGCGTTCCGGCGATAACATCAGTGAACTTTCCGATGTACCGGATGAAAAGCAGAAAATCCAAGGAAGCACAGTCGGCAAAAAGGTTCACCGTGACATTCGTGTACCGAAAACAAAGTGGGTTGTGTTAAGATACCCGAATGCTTCCATGGCTCAGCTTGCAAAAATGAGTACTGAAGGCTTTGAGAACTTCTACTTTGACGTTTGTAACCTTGATTACGGGAAAATGAGCGATGCGATGGATGCACTGGTTTCCCTTATGAATAAAACGGATAAAGTGCGCATTACAGGCGAAGGCACAGATCTAAGCTTCTCCATCAAGGATATCCCGGCAATTAAATGCGCAGGTGAAATGAATATTCCTGACGGTGAAGTCTATACTTGTCCAGTTAGAGATTCAGTAAATGGAACCATCACTTACAACACTCCTTCCCCTTACCAGGGATTCACTTATGAAAATGTCAAATTGACATTCAGGGACGGAAAAATCGTAGAAGCATCTGCAAATGATTCCGATCGCATCAACAAAATCTTTGACACGGACGAAGGTGCACGCTATATCGGTGAATTTGCTATCGGTGTGAACCCTTATATTCAGCACCCGATGCAGGATATCCTATTTGATGAGAAAATTGACGGTAGCTTCCACTTCACTCCAGGTCAGGCATATGAGGATGCATACAATGGAAACGACTCCGATATCCACTGGGATATGGTCATGATCCAGCGCCCTGAATATGGTGGCGGTGAAATTTACTTTGATGATGTACTGATCAGAAAAGATGGTCGTTTTGTAATTCCTGAACTAGAGAGCTTGAATCCGGAGAATTTGAAATAAGAAAACGAAAATGTTATGAAGGACCTGGCCCAAATGATTTATTCCCATGGGGCAGGTCTTTTTTTATTTATCGTATCGGGTAGCCACTATTTATTCCCTCAATCAGGCGATTTTGATGCACTCGAGGTATCATTACTCGCTTTTGATTCCCTCACTCCGACGATTTTGACCCACTCAGGGTATCATTACTCGCTTTTAATTCCCTCACTCCGACGATTTTACCCGCTCAGGGTATCATTACTCGCTTTTGATTCCCTCTCATACCGCGTCTCTCTCGTTTTAACCTGGGTCACGGTACGATTCCTGTTTCTCTTACAATAAATTGCTTTTTTGCAGGTGTATGTGTTCACCCGGATTTAAATTAACGATTTCCCTCTTAAATCAAAATAAAAAAGAGAACAAGGTATTACTACCTCATCCTCTCTCAAAAGTGTATTAGTCATTTAATTCGTTTCCGTAGCCTGCAGCTTCTCATAAGCTTCCTGGAATTTTGTGATATCTCCTGCACCCATGAAAATGATGACGGCATTTTCATGACGTGTCAACATCTCTGTTCCTTCTTCACTGAGGATTTCTGCCTGCTCGATTTTTTCTTTTAAATCGTTGATTGTCAGCTTGCCCTGGTTTTCCCTTGCAGAACCAAAGATGTCACATAGGTAGACAAAGTCTGCACCGCCAAGACTATCAGCAAACTCATTCAGGAACGTCTGAGTTCTCGTGAATGTGTGTGGTTGGAAAACTGCGATTACATCTCGATCCGGGTACTTTTGATTTGCCGCTTCAATTGTTGCGCGAATTTCTGTTGGATGATGGGCGTAATCATCGATCAGCACCTGGGAACCGAACACTTTTTCGGAAAATCTTCGTTTTACGCCACCGAAAGTGAGCAATTGGCTTTGGATTACATCAACAGGAACTCCTTCATAATGGCATAGAGCAATAACAGCCAAAGAGTTCATAATATTATGATCGCCATAACCATTAATCTTGAAAGTGGCATAATGATTATTGCGGACAAATACGTCGAAGGTTGTTCCTTCTGTGCTCTTCTCGATATGTCTTGCCTGGAAGTCGTTCTCTTCCCCTAAGCCATAATAGATTACCGGAACCTTTGCTTGGATCTTCTGCAGATACTCGTCATCTCCACAAGCGATGATCCCTTTCTTAACTTGAAGGGCCATTTCCTGGAATGCATTGAAGACATCATCAATGCTTCCGAAATAATCCGGATGGTCAAAATCAATGTTTGTCATGATTGTATAATCAGGGTGATAGGATAAGAAGTGTCTTTTGTATTCACATGCCTCGAATACGAAATATTCGCTGTCCTCTGCACCTCGGCCAGTACCGTCTCCGATCAGGAAGGAAGTCGGTTTTGCTCCTTGGATAACATGCGCCAGCAATCCTGTAGTGGATGTTTTCCCATGAGCGCCGGTTACGGCAACACTTGTGAATTTCTCCATGAACTGACCAAGAAATTGTGGGTATCGGATGACAGGAAGGTTCAATTCATGCGCCGCCACAATTTCTTCATGTGTATCAGGAAAAGCATTACCTGCTATTACTGTCATATTATCTTTTACATTGTCCTTGTCAAAAGGAAGGATGGTTATACCTTTTTCTTCCAGTCCTTTTTGGGTAAAGAATTTTTTTTCAATATCCGAACCTTGAACTTCAAATTTCATATCGTGAAGAATACCAGCTAAAGCACTCATTCCTGTACCTTTAATACCAACAAAATGATAAATGGTCATGAAAAAACCTCCAACATTTATCTATATATAATCCGTCTGCAGCACTTCCTTGCAGCCGAATCGAATAGTAGTTTTTTATTTGTAGGCAATGCCTCCGTAACTTCGATAGTTACAGTATATGATTTACATCTCAAAGTGATAATTCCCTCATTCGAAAGCCATCAAACCATATGTATACTAATTTTTTGCCCAACAACTTGTTATTATAGCATGAAATTCAGTTATACTCCACTTTATCAAAGGAGTGCATTAAAGTACCCAATATCCACAAGGGGAGAAAAACTGATAGAATTATCGTTCCATCAGTTTTCCAAAAGGCTTTATGAAGATATTAATCCACTTTTTCCAAACGTTCATTGAAACGATATTTTCTTCCAGCTTTCGCTTGCGGCTCCCCGTTCAGCATGACATTGTCACCGGTAAACCCAATAGTGATTTTCAGCAGACTGCCTCCGATACCATAGATGTCCACCGGAACCTTCTGCTCTTCGAATTCCATGATTCTTTGTTGATTGAAGCCTCCACTTACCACAATTTTCACATGTTGAAAGCCTTCCTTATCGAGCGCTTCCCTTAATGCGAATACCAGTGGTCCATTCACTCCACGTGGATCAAACGTGCCCAATACATCCTGGTTACGTATGAAGTGCTGATCAATCATCGTTCTTGATGTATCTATGCGAACACCTTTGAGCTTGTCTCCAAAGACTCTGGCTACCTTCAGTGCGTCTGTAATGACATCGTTGTTGTAATCAACCAGAACTAGCAGATCGTCCTCAGGAAACTTTTCATGATATGCCTTGGATGCTTCGACTACATCACCATTAAAAAGCTGGATAAGGGCATGCGGCATCGTTCCCATTCCCTTTTTGCCCCACCACTCGTTCATCGCATGTGTTGCCTGGGCTGTGGAGCCGCCGATATGTGCGGCATAACCATCCCCTGCTTGCTGGGTGAAATGGTCATCGCGGTCACCCATAAAAATGACAGGCTTCTGCCCTGCAGCCTTGACCACATTGTAGACATTTGTCGAAACTGAAGTGCGCCTTGCCAGTATGCCATCGATGATACCTTCGAGGAACCCAAAGTTCTGATATGGCCCTGTAATTGTAAGCACAGTCTCAAAAGGACTTATTTTATCTCCATCCTTCAGTGAGTATATTTCCAGGGAATCAGGATCATCTGCAAATGTTTTTATCAGGGCGATTACTTCATCCGTACCACAAAGCACTGCGTGTTCTTTTTGGAAAAATTGCATGGTAACAATATTGTCAGGTTTATAGTCACGTACAATTTCACGCGTTTTAAGAAAATAGACAGCAGAAAACCAGCCTTCTTTCACACGTTCATCAAATTTGAATGTACGATTTGTCAACCTTTTGATTTTTCCTTGTAGCTTTAACTCTATTTCTTTCATCCAAAAAGCTCCTTACGTCCCCTATTTAACAACTGTTAAATAATGAAGAATGGTTACTGAGGTATAGGCGGCCGGGACAGATTGCCCAACCCGCCTATACTTGTCTTATTAACTATTATCTATATTATAAGAAGTTTATATCCATTTACAACTTTTCCTGCATGTATTCATCAATACTCCGCTTCTTGCCTTGTTACTAATTCTTCCTCGGATACTAATACATCACGAGGCTTACTCCCTTTCGGACCGGATATGACTCCCTGATCCTCCATCAGTTCCATCAATCTGGCAGCGCGGTTGTAGCCGATTCTAAATCTGCGCTGAAGGCTTGATGTGGAAGCGACGTTCTGGTCCACCACAAACTGGCATGCCTCGAGGAACAATTCATCTTCCTCCTGAACATAGCTCTCTTTAAGCAATTCCGTTTGTTCAAACAGATAAGTGGGTTTTTGCTCTTTTCTGACGTGTGATACAGCTTTTTCGATTTCTTCATCCGAAACAAAGTTTCCTTGCACCCGGATCGGCTTTGGAGCACCATTTTCCAACAGCAGCATATCCCCTCTGCCAAGAAGCCTTTCCGCCCCGCCAATATCGATGATGGTTCTGGAATCCACTTGGGACGATACAGAGAAGGCGATACGGGTTGGAATATTCGCTTTGATTAGACCGGTAATGACATCAACAGAAGGTCTCTGAGTCGCAATAAGAAGGTGCATTCCGCACGCTCTCGCTTTTTGGGCAATACGGCAGATCGCCTCCTCGACGTCACTTGGCGCCATCATCATCAAATCAGCGAGCTCATCGATGATAATGACCATATAAGGCAAGGTTTCCTGTTTATGCTTTTTGGCGCCTTCATTGTATTTGGCAATATCCCTTACGCCTGCATGGACGAACATGGCATATCTTCTTTCCATCTCCTCCACCGCCCACTTCAAAGCAGCGGTCGCAGCCTTTACATCTGTGATAACCGGGCTGACCAGATGGGGAATATGATTATATGGCGTCAACTCGACCATTTTCGGATCGATCAGCAAAAGCTTCACTTCATCTGGGGTACTCTTATAGAGCAAGCTCATAATAATGGAATTCACACATACGCTTTTTCCGGAACCAGTTGCACCTGCAATCAGTCCATGAGGCATCTTCTGCAGGTCAAGCACAACCGGCTGGCCGGAAATATCCAGTCCCATGGCAACCGTTAATGGTGAAGCATTCTGTATGAATGACGGATGTCTGAGTATCTCCCTGATAAGTACTGGTTTACTCACCCGGTTCGGAACCTCTATTCCGATTGTGTTTTTCCCTGGGATCGGCGCTTCCATTCTTATATCCCTAGCAGAAAGGCTCAGCTTGATATCATCACTGAGATTTGTAATTTTATTCACCTTTACTCCAGGTTCAGGCTGTACTTCGAATTGAGTCACAGATGGCCCCTGTGTTGCTTTAACCACCTTCGCCCCTACTCGGAAATGGTGCAGGGTCTCATCAAGCAGCCTTCTTTGGTCCTCCACCCATTCACGATCATTCTCTGAATGCTGTGGGGGAATATTCAGAAGGTGGATAGGCGGCTTTCGATAGTATTCAGGCTGTACCTCTTCCGTTTTCCGATTTTCCAAGGTACGTTTGTCCTGCTTTAGCATAATCACATTATAGGGAATATGCTGTCTCTTGTATTCTTTATTTCTATCATTTTCCGACTCACGCCTTGGGCTTCTGACAGGTTCGGCCTGTTGCATTTGTGGACGTTTCGGCTCTTCTGGTTCCATCGGGGTCTCATTCAGACCTACCTCCTCGACTGGTTCCATCGGGGTCTCATTCAAACCTACTTCTTCGATTGGTTCCATCGTTTCCGCCTGTTCTTCCAGTTCAGGTGCAGTCTCTTCTTCTAGTTGTGAAACAGACTCTTCTACGATAGGATTAAACTCGTAGTTGTCGTCCTTGTTCTCCGGAGATGCCTCAATAGGTGTTTCTTGTTCTTTCCGGTAGTGATCCACTTCAAGCTCGGCATTGCTTTTAAACTTTTCACTTTTCGGAATTTGTTCCACGAAATACGTTTCTTCCTCTTCAATATGCCTGTTATATTCCGTCTCTTCTTTCAACAGGCCAAAGCTGAAGGCTTGCACTTTTTCCTTCTCCGTCTCCGAAATGGCAAAAGAACCCTCTTTAATAGTCAATGTCTCTTCCATAATAGGATCTACGTTTACAAGGTTGTTTTGTGCTGCGAAGCTGAGACTTTCCAATTCGATTTCCGGAATTTCCTCCTCCACTTTTTTACTTGCAGGAGGACGAAGGCTATAGCCATATACCGGGGACACCACTTCAGTTGGGTGAAATGGCTTCTTCTCTTTCCAATTCGGTTCTACTTTCTTTTGCATGACCTTTTTGGCAGGTGCAGCTTCTTTTTTAATCTGTTCTTTTATCGTTGGCTCAGAAATCTGCTTCTTGTTTGAAGACGCAGTTTCCTTCTTCTTTCTTGGTGCCACTTGCGGAGGTGGTTCCATCACTGTCTTCTCTCCATCAGGTATTAACGGAAAGCGAAATTTGCCATTGGGGTACTGATAGGAAATTCTCGCCTGCATATTCTTCTGTTCCGGTTTCTTAGCATAACTCTGCTCAATTCTCTCCTGCTCGACATCATCATTTAGCTGAGCAAACAGCTTTTTAAACCAGTTCACATCTATCACACTCTTTCGTACGTTATTTTAGCCAAAAATACCACTAGAACAATCTAGTGGTATTTTCTTTGATTTTTACTTCCCGAAAGGTTGTCCGGCTTTGTATTCATCGGAATCAAGAACTAAAATTCCTTTTTCGGCAGGTGCATTCGGCATGTCCAATTCTTTGGCGGAACAGATCATTCCGGAGGAGGCAACACCACGCAATTCTGCATCCTTGATAATCAGGCCACTTGGCATAACCGCCCCGACCTTTGCTACCACGACATGCTGTCCCTTGTCTACGTTAGGTGCGCCACAAACGATCTGCAGCACTTCAGTGCCAACGTCCACTTTGCATACACTCAGCTTGTCTGCGTTTGGATGCTTTTCCTTTCCCACCACATGACCAACGACGAACTTAGGGCTCAGATCAGGAGAAAAGCTTTCCTGCACTCCGTTTTCTTTAAAAGCTTCATTGATTTTATCGACCAATTCTTCTGTAAGTTCCACTTGGCCATTAAACTGCTCCACATCGACATACTTGGAAGCTTCAAAAAGATTGTAGCCGGCCACTTCCTGCGTTTCGCTGTCCAGGATGGTTGCTACGTCTCCGTTTTTTTCAAAGGTCCTATTTTTCAGGTCCATATCTTTTATGTAGATAAGAAGCGTATCGCCAATACCTTCTTTATTATAGAATACATTCATGTGTAAACCCCTTCTCTCCTACTTTGTATCCTTATTATTTTTCCCTAGAATGAAAATCGGTTCCAGCTTCCCTTCTTCATATAGGAAAGAAAGAGCTGTTATCGGGATTTTGCCATTCACAAAAAAGCTCATGGTCAATTCAGCAAGTACATCATACCCTACCTCATTTTGAATGTCAGCAACTATCAGTACATCCTGATGGGGTACAGCCACCGTCATGGTTCCTGTAATCTTCTTTTTAAAGGAATCAAGGAAGCTTTCATTCAGTATTCTGCTCGCATCGTATCCGTCATTGGAGCGGACGAAATAAAAAGTGTTGCCCGCTACAACATCCTCTTTCATGTTCGTTGGCAGGGAGCGAACATTGAACATTGCCATCTCTTTGATCGTTTTCTTTTCCAGATTCTCTTTCTGAAGCAGCTTCTCATCTATCAGTTTATAGGATTTCCCAAGATCCACCGCATAATAGATGCGCGTTTCAGCCGTATGTTCATCATATACAAGTGGGATTTCATTGCTAGAAGTCGGGAAGGAAGTGGACCTTATAACTGGATAGATGTGGCGTTCCGCTCCATTCAACTGAATTGGCACTCTCATGCTCGTTAGTGCTTCCTTAACATAATATACGTACTCTTCGATGGCTTTTTGGTCATCATTCTGTTCGTATTTTGCAAGAACACCTTGAAGGGCAACATTGATGCCTTTTTTGGTTTCTTTATCCTCTACTCGAAGTGACTCTTGTTCTCTATCATATGTAAAAGTCCAATTGGGATTGGATAGTTTGTCTTCCAACATCCGCCTGATTTTTTGGACGGTCATTTTCTCCATGAGGAACATTCCCTTCTCTCATTTAGGTCAACCTTTATTGTACAACAAAAATAGACAGCATGTAACGGGTAAGCCCCTTTTCCCCTTTTTTCTCTGGAGAATTGAATTTTTCCATTTCTACCTTTTCCGTCAGCTAGGAAAATAATACCCTTTCATCTGAAAACTAGTAGTAAAGCCGCTTTCATTTCTTCCTTTCCCTAGTTCCTTCCACTTATAGGATGTTGCTTTATTCTTGTAAGAATACTTGCATTAGTAATAATAGCTCGATTTTATTTCAATTCTTTCAATTTTTGTAACCATAGTGATTAGTACCTATCACTTCTACTACCTAAGTAGTATGGGAAATATCCTATTAAATCTGAGTGCAATAGAATATTTTTACATTATTTCTTCGTTTTGGTTATCTGTGCACCCAAATACTATTTTACCATCCAAATTAATCCAACTATATCAAAAGAATCATTTTTGGAATATTCTGATTTCTTTCCTCTTATTTCGACATTCTTCTTCTACATTCTTCTTTACTCTTAAATTGTCAACTTAGAAAAACCTACATATACCGGCTTTTTTTAATGCGGCCGGATTCTACCATTCTCGCAAATTAAATGGTAGAAGGATTTTGTCAAAGAAAGGGGGATGCATGCTGTACGGTTATTCAAAACCAATTTGAGGGGGATGTTGAATGAGAAGGAAACGTAATATTGCTAGAGTGTTCAGTATCATTATGTGTTTACTTTTGATCGTCCCAAGTTTCACGCTTAACAAAGCGGCTGCACAAGGAAAAGGTGCCACTGTCTCCTTATCGGGAGAGTCGAATGAAGTAGCGGCCAGCAAAATTCCTGATCGCCTGTCGACACAGTTCTCCAAGGACGGTGAAAAAGTCACTTTCCTTATCAAGTTCAAGGAGCAGGTTGACACAATTGCGGTAGCAAACAAAGCAGCTCAATCAGCAAAAGCAAAGGCTGCCACTGCAAACCAGGAAAAGCTGATGAAAAGAAATGCGGTTGTTTCTGAGCTGAGATCAACTGCAATCGAAACTCAAGTGAATGTAAAAGAATTTCTTGAAAAAGAAGTGGAAGCAGGAAATGCCAAGGACATCCAATCTTTCTACGTGGTGAACGGAATGGCTGTCACTGCTACAAAAGAAGTAATGGAAATGCTTGCTCAGTTTCCAGAGGTGGATAAACTTCTTCCTAACGAAACAAGGCAGCTTGATCCACAAATTGAAGCCCAAAAATCAAATAGTGTCGGCCTGGCGGTAGAAAACCAAAAGCCGGCTGCAGGTTTGGAGAATATCGAGTGGGGCGTGGCTCAAATTGGAGCTCCACAGGCTTGGGAAATGGGAGTGGATGGAACCGGAACTGTTGTCGCAAGTATCGACACTGGTGTCCAGTGGAATCACCCAGCGTTGGTAGAGAAATATCGTGGATATGATGCCAACAACCCAACCAGCCCTAGTCATGAGTATAACTGGTTTGATGCAACTCCTGCCAACCAATCAACTCCTTATGATGATGACGGGCATGGAACGCATGTTACCGGTACGATGACTGGTTCTGAGCCGAACGGTTCCAACCAGATCGGTGTGGCACCTGGAGCAAAATGGATTGCAGTTAAAGCGTTCACTCCTTCAGGCGGAACCGATGTTGCCTTACTTTCTGCAGGGGAATGGATCCTGGCACCAAAGGATGCAAATGGTGTTCCAAATCCTGCAATGGCTCCTGATGTTGTCAACAACTCTTGGGGTGGCGGAGCAGGTCTGGACGAATGGTACCGACCTATGGTTCAGGCATGGACAGCTGCTGAAATCTTCCCGGCTTTTGCTGCAGGGAACACTCGTGCAGGAAATCCTGGAGGACCGGGCTCTGTTTCCAATCCTGGTAACTACCCTGAGTCCTTTGCAACTGGAGCAACAGATGTAAATATGAATCTGGCAAGCTTCTCCCTGCAAGGTCCATCTCCTTATGGAGAAATTAAACCGGAAGTTTCTGCGCCAGGGGTTGGCGTTCGATCTTCCTTCCCGGGCAATCAATATGGTGCTGCCAGTGGAACATCCATGGCAAGTCCGCATGTTGCCGGTGTGGTAGCCTTGCTTAAACAAGTCAATTCCTCCTTGACTATCAGTGACATTGAGGAAATTTTAATGACCACAGCGACACCTAGAACCGACTCCGCATTCCCTGAAACTCCTAACAATGGATATGGGCATGGAATTGTGAATGCATTCGATGCAGTATCCTCCATCATCTCTGGCTTAGGGAAAATCAAAGGGCAGGTTGCAAAAGATGGAGAAGACGATGAAGCTCCTACTTTTGAACATACAGCCCCGGCAGAAACATATGCTGGAATGAATTTACCGCTAAGCATCGACGTCCAGGATAATGTCAGTATTTCTTCTGTTACACTTCAACATCTGTCTCAGGATGGCAGTTGGGTGAATATCGATGCTGAACGTGCATCCGGCACCTATAATGATGCCGTCTACACTGCTTCCATTCTAGGAGAAGCAATCGCAGAACCATCTGTATCCTACAAATGGATGATTGTCGATTTCGGAGGAAATGAAGTTAGTTCCGATACGTATGAAGTCAGTGTTCAACCAGGTATTTCACTTGGATATTCCGAGGACTTTGAATCAGATCCGATTGGCTGGTATTCCTTCGGAGCGGTAAATTCTTGGCAATGGGGTGCCCCAACGAGCGGACCTGGTGCTGCCAACTCCGGAGAAAAAGTCTATGCTACTAATCTTGAAGGAAATTACGGGAACAGTGCCAACATGACACTTGTGATGCCTCCTGTGGACCTGCCGGCAGACAGTGCAGCCTATCTGCAGTTCATGAACTGGCATAACCTTGAAACACGTTATGATTTTGCCCATGTGTTTGTTTCCACTGATCAGGAAAACTGGACACAGCTTCTCCGTTTTGACGGTGTGACTACGGAGTGGCAGGCACGGGAAGTCGACCTGTCCGCATATGCAGGACAACGCATCTATATCGGATTTAACGTTACAACCGATGGAAGCGTGGTACGAGCTGGCTGGTATATTGATGATGTAGCACTTTCAGCTGAATCAAATGCCGCTGAAGCTGCAAACAAATCTCAGCTTGGCTTACAAAAAGAAAGTTCAGTAGAACTGAAGGAAGAGCAAGTGAACCCGGATAAGATCCATCCTGCAGCAACGCCTGTTGAAACGGATGAATCAAAAGAAGAATTCAACCCTGCAGCACTTCCTTTAAATGCACAGGTAACGGTTGTCGAGACCGACAGAACGGTAAATACGAACCCTGCAAATGGCCAATATGAATTGCTGCATGCAGCAGGAAGCTATACCGTTAAGGCAGAAAGCTACGGATATTACCCTGCTGAGCAAACAGTGGATATCCCGGCAGATGGGGAAGCAGTCGCAAACTTTATCCTAGAGGAAATCCCTCAAGGTACACTTACAGGTACTGTTACAAACAGTGCTACAGGTGAGCTGATTGCAAATGCTACATTAATGCTTGTAGAGGATGCAGCTATTGCACCTGTTACAACAGATGAGAACGGAAACTACTCTATCACTGCTTACGAGGGAGATTACACATTACGTGTCATGGCTCCTTCCTTCTACAGTGAAAATATCCCAGTCAGCGTAGAGCCGAACGGCGAAACAACACTTGACGTGGAGCTTCGTCCATTCATCGGCTACCCTGGTGAAATCGGCTATGATGATGGCACTGCAGAAAATGCACGTGCATTCTACGATGCCGGAAACGGTTGGGCAGTAAAGATGTCTCTTCCTGAAGGACAAAACAGTGCCCTTGTAACTGGCGGTTTGTTCCGCTTCTGGGATACGGAATGGCCGGTTCCTGGTGGTACTGCATTCCAAGTCGAAGTATATGATGCATCAGGTGCAGATGGAGCGCCAGGTCAGAAGCTGGCTGGTCCATTCGATGCTACAGCACTTCGAAATGGAGAATGGACAGATGTTGATCTATCTGAACACGGTATCATTGTAGAGCAGGACTTCTACATGGTATACATCCAGTCCCATCCGAATCCGAATACTCCTGGTCTAGCTACTGATGAAGATGGCGAGAATGCTGCTCGCAGCTGGCAATTCGTTGGAGGTGCATGGTCCCCAGCACCTGAAGAGGAAGGTAACTACATGATCCGTGCAAGAGTGAACTTTGAAGTGACGGCACCTAGCATCACTTCCCCTGCAGACGGATCCTATACAAATGAAGAGACTGTTACGGTAGAAGGAAATGCAGCTCCTACCACAACAGTACATGTTTTGAATAATGGCGAAGAAGTGGCCACCACTACAGCTACAGATGAAGGAACCTTCGCTGTCGATATCAGCCTGAATGATGGAGAGAATGTTTTAACAGCGAAAGCTTCCACTGACAATGGAACGACAGATCCGTCAGAGCCTGTAACAGTAGTGCTCGACCAGGCAGCACCTGAGCTTGCAATCACGGGGCCTGAAAATGGGTCCAAAACAAACCGAGAAACAACGACAGTCACAGGAACGGTTGCAGATGAAAATCTCGACTTTGTAAAAGTGAATGGAGCGGAGGTTGCGGTGACAGACGGGGCGTTCTCCCACCGAATTCTACTTGAAAGCGGCGAGAATAACATCCAGGTCATCGCACAGGATCTTGCAGGAAACAATACTACACAAGACGTCACGGTCTTTGCTGATTATGATGCTCCTGTGATCGAGAACTTACAGCCTACAGAAGATAAGCACTTGAAATCTGGAGAATCTGTGAAGATTGAATTCAACAGTGAACCTGGTTTACGTGCAACCTTCTCGATCCGTATGCCATTGACCAATGCTTCGGCCATGCTGCAGAACAATGAACCAAGCAACGCAGTTGAGCTGCCAATGATGGAACAATCTCCTGGGTACTATGTTGGTTATTGGACAGCAACTTCCAGCGTGGTTGCCAGCGGGGCCGAAATTGAGGTGAAAGCTACTGATGAATATAATAATGTGACTCGTGCGCTAGCAGAAGGTAAATTGTATATCAATGAAGCTGGCGAAGACGATGGAAAGCCTGGAAAGCCAGGAAAACCTGGTAAAGGAAAAGGGAAAAAGAACTAAAATGAATGAAAAAAGGATGCGGGAGAAAGTTCCCGCATCCTTTTTACTTATAATGAAGTTATAAATTGTTCAATCTCTTCCTGAGTTTTTCGATCCTTGCTGACAAAGCGCCCCGCTTCCTGGCCATTTTTGAAAGCGACAAAGCTTGGAATTCCAAAAACACTCAATTCGGCACATAAATCGATGTACTCATCGCGGTCCACATAGATGAATGTATACTCATTAAACTTCTCCATAATCTCAGGCAATACCGGTTCGATTACTCTGCAGTCCGGACACCAGTCTGCGGAAAACATGAAAACCACATTTCGGCTTTCCTTTAATTCATTAAATTGCTCCAACGATTGTAATTTCTCCATTTTCATTACCCTCCAATGTTAATTTTCATATCGCCGTCTTTAATATAGGATTTTTTTCTCATCCATTCCGATATTGCTAAACTTACCACAGCCGGGCCAATAATGTGAAGCAGCAAGACTTGGAGGAGGACGGAAACCGAGAAGCCCATGGAAGCAAATGTCATAATCTGCCCGACAAATCCACTCGTGCCCATACCTGCCCCCTCTTTCACGTTCGTCATGTTAAAGATCGTTGTTCCGATCGGCGCGAAAACAACCCCGGCGATGGTCGGAGGAATGATAATCCAGGGATTTCTGATAATATTCGGGACCTGGAGCATGGAGGTTCCTATCCCAATCGCCAAAAGCCCTGAAACTTTATTTTCCCTGTAACTGCTGACTGCAAATCCGACCATTTGGGCTGCACATCCAATGGTAGCGGCACCCGCTGCGATTCCTTCAAGTCCAAGCATGAATGCAATTGCCGCACTGGAAATGGGAGCCGTTAAAGCCCATCCCATCAATACAGCTACCAGTACACCCATGATAATCGGCTGTTGTTCTGTTGCCCACATGATGACAGATCCAAGGCTGGTCATTCCATAATTGATTGGCGGCCCTATAAAGGTTGCAACGAAAAATCCTACAAGAATTGTAACAAACGGGGTGACCAGAATGTCCACCTTTGTTTCCTTTGAAACCACTTTCCCTATTTCCGTTGCAAAAAGGGCTGCAATAAAACTTCCTGCCGGCCCCCCAAGCTGTGCTCCAGCAGCACCGGCAATAACGGTTGCAAATAATACTAATGGTGGCGCCTTCAATCCATAGGCAACTGCCGCTCCTATGGCTGGACCCATCAGCCCCATCGCGAGGACACCCATTTCCGTAAACCAAGTCCACCCTAGCTGGTCCCCCACCGTTTTGATAATAAGTCCGATAATCAAAGATGAAAATAATCCCAGGGCCATATAGCTCAACCCATCAATCAAATATACCCTTGGTGACAATGTCACACCCTTCTTATGTAAAAAGGACTTCATTCAACCGCCTCTTTCCTACTAAATATTCATACCTTCAAACTAATCATAGCCAAATTTAGTTTCAGCGCAATAGAAAATTCTATTCTTATTTTCATAATCTTTCAAAACCTTATTGTGAATTTTGTTGAATTATGTCTATAATTATTTTAAAATATCTGATTTTTATTAAAACATATAAAATTCGAAAAGATATAAGGATTTAGGGGGGTACCATGAAAACAATCAGAGGAAGAGTCAGATTTATTTTACTAACAGCGATTTTGGGACTTATTGTAGTTTTACTTTTCAACTTCTTATTCTACTTCACTCAGTCTAATGCCAAGGAACAAGAAACAGCACTTTTTGAAGCGGTGAACGGAAGTAAGGACATCAAATATTCATTTGCCGATACACGCAAAAATGAGCAGGAATTCCTGCGCGCACCAAGTACGGAAACTGCGGAGAAGATAAAAGAGAATCTCGCTGGAATTTCAGCTGAATCCGAAAAGCTGCAAAAACAGTTTGCCGAATATGATGATCTTGTAGCATTGTTTTCGCAAATCCAGGCTTCGTCCACAAACTATTTAAATGAATTCCAGCCGTTGGAAGAAGCTTACACTGAAATCGGATTTACAGAATCAACAGGACTTCAGGGACAGATGGGGAACATGGTCCGAAACCTGACCATCAATATCCAGGGAGCAAACCAGGTGGAGCTTGAAGAGGTTCTGCTTGATTTACGTCTCTATGAACAGCAATACCTGGCGTCCAAACAGGAGATTCGCTACCGGGATTTCAAAGAAACAGCAGAAACCTTCCGTACAACCCTGGAAGGAACAGATCTTACCGATTCTCAAAAGGCCGATATTATCAACCTATTCAATCCATATACGGAAACAATGAATACCCTATATGAAAACTATACCATGTCCGTTACGTATATTCGGAACTTTGAAGAGATCAGCAATGAGGTGGAGTCAAGTGTCAATGAGGTGGAGTCCAATGTATCCTCTCTACAAACAGAGCTCCAAAAGGAATTAAACTCCAACCTTCAAACAATCATGCTTTTATCACTCATTATCAGTGTTCTACTGCTTCTATTCCTGAGTACCACCGGTTATTTCCTGAACCGAAAAATAGCTGGTTCGATCCGTTCCCTAAAGGACGGGGCATCGAAGATCGGGGAAGGGAATTTTGCCTATCGTGTTCCCATCACTACCAAAGATGAGATGGCCGACCTTGCTCAGACATTCAATGCCATGGCTGAGAGAATGCAAGTTTCCTTGTTAAAAGTAATGGAAGCAACGGATAAGCTACATTCCTCTTCTCAAAACCTGGCAGCTATTTCAGAGGAAACGACCGCACAATCAACAGAAGTGAACGAAGCAATCAAACAGGTCGCAATGGGATCGAGCGAGCAAGCAAGGCATTTGGATGAAAGTACAGAAATCTTGCATCATGTCAAAGAAGCAGTTGGGAAAACTGACCGCTTCAGCAATGAGATCAAACTGCAGGCTGACAGTGCCAAGGTAGTTGGGGAAGAAGGACTGACAGTCGTCAAAGACCTTCACCAGTCATCAGAGCAATTCCTATCCCTTGCCAATCATCTGACAGAGCGTGTGCAGCAGGCGACCAAACAATCACAGCAGATTCATACTATCGTAGCAACCATTCAGGAAATTGCAGAGAACACCGACCTTCTTGCTCTTAATGCAGCCATTGAATCTGCAAGAGCCGGTGAAGCCGGAAGAGGCTTTGCAGTAGTTGCCCAGGAAGTCCGTAAGCTTGCAGAACGATCCAAGCATGAAGCACTATCCATCAAAAAGCTGGTAGCGGAAATGGGCAGCCAGATGAGCAAATTATCCAATGATGCCCTTCAATTCAATGAATACAGGGAGCTCCAGCAGCAATCCGTTACTCAGACAAAGTCATCATTCGAAAAAATTGCGCATAATATCCTGGAAATTAACCATAAAGTGAATGATGTTCAACAAGCTATCGCACAGGTTACCCACTCGAACGTGATGCTTGAGGAAAAATTATCAGAAGTGCATTATATTTCAGAGGAAGCGGCAGCGGCCTCCGAGCAAGTAAGTGCATCAAGTGAACATCAGATCCTTGCAATCGAGCAGGTGAATGAGGCGGCACTTTCCCTATCTGATATAGCTACGGAGCTACAAGAAGAAGTGAGTCAGTTTGTTGTGGTGGATGAAGTAGGTGAAGACGAAGCTGCACAATCTCCATACTTGGATTCTGTTGAAGACTATGAAGACGAAAATCTGGAATCGGAGCAGTTCGAAGGGTTAAATGAAGAACAAAAAGCGTATAATGAGGCAGCAATTGGTCTCGAAGAAGAAGAACACCATTCCAAGAAGTGATATATTTATAAAGCAGCTGTCCTTGGGGCAGCTGCTTTACTTATTTGCCCAATGAATTTCCCCATAAAAAAAGCCAACCATCGAATGGTTAGCTGTCATATATAATAATTAGCTCTCTTCCCCCTGCACTTCCACAGATGATACAATCTCCATCATCGTATCCGCACTCTTTTCCATATTATCAGGGTCGGTCACAGTCGTCATTTTGACTCCGCCTACTCCAACCGTTATCTCATAGAACTCTTCCTTTTCATCGTCCAATCTATCAATAATCACATATCCAAATTCTCCATTTTCGGTGAATGTCTCTTCCACTTCAGGGCTATCATAGCCTTCAAGTGTAGATTCATATATAACCTTAGAATCATCCGGTTCAAAAGGATTGATGAAAAGTATATAGGTCTGTTCTTTATGTGTCAGGACTATATTGTTGGTTGCAGCACTATCCACTTCATACCCAGGAGGCAGATAATAGTTGAATTGATCGCTGGTCTCGTTTGTTTCTTTCTTCTCTTCGCCCAAAGATTCTTCAATCGCTTTCAACGTATCATTCGAAGCATCCTCGAAGGATAAGGAACATCCGCTTAATAATAGAATCGAAAAAATAAAAATAGAAATAAATGCTCTTCCCAAATACAACTCTTCCACTCCTTTAGTACATTTAGACTAGAAAATACCACTTCATCTATCATACCTATAATAGTTTTGTGTTGACAAGGATATTTTCGAATTATCACTTTATTCCTCCATTTATGATAGACTAAAAAGCAGGATAACTACAAGAGGTACTATTTGGAGGGATAAGGATGAAACTGACAGTTTATCTTGCAGGAGAAATTCACACACCTTGGCGCGAGGAGATTATGGAAAAGGTCCGTGCACTGGACCTTCCCATCGATTTTGTCGGCCCAATGACAGACCATGAAAAGTCGGATAATATCGGTGAAATCGTTCTTGGAGCTCAAGTGAATGCAATAGCTAAAGATGAAGCTGCATCCCAGATCAACAACCTGAGAACACAGCTCCTCATGAAAAAGTCTGATATGGTGATCGCTTTATTCGGTGAAAAGTATAAGCAGTGGAATACGGCGATGGATGCAAGCGCAGCGATTTCCCTGCAAAAGCCATTAATACTTATCAGACCGGAAGCCTTGCATCACCCATTAAAAGAGCTATCCAATAAAGCGAATGTGACAGTTGAGACAGTGAATCAGGCATTAAAGGTATTATCTTATATTTATGAATAGAAAAATTTTCATAAGAGAGCATACTCTATAATGGGAGTACGCTCTCTTAATCTTGTGAATCCCTATTATTGTACTGCCATTGACCAATCAAAATTAGACTTACAAGCTTGAACATTTCCACCCTTGAGACCGCTCCATTAGTAAATATGCCCAGTGCCCCTTCATGCTTCCGAATTCCCTCTCTGTTGCAATACTGTTCCATTAGATCTCCAAGCTCCACACCCTGTTCTATGGGACCCCTAAAATAATCGGGAAGCGGAATTCTTGCCCCACCGGCAATAAACTCTCTTCCGGCACTATCAACCAATGCCCCCCAGTTGCAGACCATCACATTGGAGCCTTCATCCAATACAACTCCCCCTTCAAGTCCAATGGCAATGTCCGCTCCACTTTCTTTCAGTGTACTCCTGGCGCGCTGGATGGCCCCCCTCACCGTTTCCTCATCCGATATAGGCTGTGCACGTACGCCGGAATCCACCTCATGGCTGCTCCAGGTGCATGTTATATCAAGTTGATCGAAAGCCTCGAGGACTGCTTTATATTTCGCAGGATTTTTGGATCCAATTGCAACTTTTATCATATTAGTCCCTTCCTTTATGTTTTTTTCCATAATAAAACGGTGGAGTCTCCCCACCGTTTATTGTGATTATCTATTTCGGATGGCATCGACTGTTACTTGATCCGTTGATTTTACCAGCTTCACAATCAATTCACGAGCTGCTGCATAGTCATCGACATGTACAATGGATGCATGTGTGTGAATGTAGCGTGAGCAGATTCCCACAACTGCAGATGGTACACCTTCATTGGAAGTATGAACTCTTCCCGCATCGGTGCCGCCCTGTGAAATGAAGTATTGATATGGAATGTCGTTGCTTTCTGCCGTGTCAAGGACAAAGTCCCTCATTCCTGTGTGCGTGATCATGGAGCGGTCATAGATACGCAATAATGCCCCTTTACCAAGATGGCCAAATTCTTTTTTATCACCTGTCATATCGTTTGCCGGGGACGCATCCAAGGCAAAGAAAATATCCGGCTTGATCATATTGGCAGCCGTCTGGGCACCGCGCAGGCCGACTTCCTCTTGAACAGTTGCACCTGAATATAGGATATTTGGAAGTGTTTCTCCCTGGAGATCTTTTAGAAGCTCGATGGAAAGACCGCATCCATAACGGTTGTCCCAAGATTTCGCCAGGATTTTCTTTTCATTTGCCATTGGTGTAAATGGGCAGATCGGGACAATTTGCTGACCAGGCTTGATACCGATCTTCAAAGCATCCTCCTTGTCATCAGCACCGATATCAATCAGCATGTTCTTTATTTCCATCGGCTTGCTGCGTTTTGCTTCATCCAGCAAATGCGGAGGAATGGAACCAACCACTCCAACAACCGGTCCATTATCTGTCATTACCTGAACTCTTTGAGCCAATAATACCTGGCTCCACCAGCCACCAAGCGTCTGGAAGCGAAGCATTCCATTTTCTGTGATGCTTGTAACCATAAATCCTACTTCATCCATATGTCCTGCCACCATGACAGTCGGACCCGTTTCATCCCCACGTTTAACCCCGAAGATTCCACCTAGGCGGTCTTGTACCACTTCATCCGAATATTTCTCTAGTTCGCTACGCATAAAGCGTCTTACATCATGCTCAAATCCTGGTGCCCCTTGCAATTCCGTCAATGTTTTAAAAAGCGATAAAGTTTCTTGGTTCACAGTTTTCATCTCCCAAAATTATTAGTTGACCTGCTTATGTAAAATACTTAGTCTATTTCGTTTAGATTATCGAAATATTTTTATTATTATTGTATCGAACTTTCTGGAGACTTTCCACCTTTAGCATGACATTTATTTGAATATCGAGTTATACTATAACTAATGGCAGTCAGTGACAAAAATCCAATGTACTTACCTACAATTGAAAAGGCTTACCTTTTATAGCCGTTTGAGAAGAGAGAGGATGGGACGTCAATGAAATGGAAAACGTTATTACTTGGTGCAGGCATAGGAATCGCCGCTGCATACTTCTTTACGGAAGCCTCCAAGCAACAGGCGATCAAACCAGAGAAAGCATTAAAAATTGCAAAAGATGCATTCAAGAAAAAAGGCCCTGTTGACGGTTCATGGATACAGATGGTTCCTGAAACCGTAATGAAACATGATATTGCCTATAGCGTATACCGCGGTGGAATCTCAAGAAGAATCGACAAAGTTCTGGAGCAATATGAATTTATTGTGGATAAGAGCACAGGAGTATTGCTGGATGTTAATCAAATAAAATGATCTTTATACAGGTGCCTGTATCGGGAAAACTCCCGCCAGGCACCTTTCTTGTTATCTCTCTCTTTCCACCTTGTCCACAACTGCAAAATTATTATCCCACTTAATTGCCCGGTAGATTGCATCATGATAGAAAGTGAACCATGCATTACGGGCAATCCCTTCTTTGATCCACTTTTCCTTTGCATAGATCGAAGTCATCGGATAGTCATCGTAGGCAAGTACCCAAAGGGATGGTGAATGGGCATGTGTTGGCATTAGATCGGCCATATGAAGCAGAATCTCATCCCCTTGAACCAATTCGATGATGCTATGCCCATCACTATGTCCGCCTGTATGTATCATTTTTATGCCTTGTTCCAGTGTTACTTCCTTTTCGAAAGGACGGATCTGTCCCTCGATCCCTTTCCAATTCATTTCCCAATACGTATTCCTTGAACGTATATTAGGATTCTTCATTTCCTCCCACTCTATGCTTGATACGTGAATGCTTGCATTCGGAAACATGGACACATATTTTTCTTTCTCTGCATCCCATCTATTCAAACCGCAAACATGATCGAAATGAAGATGCGTCATGAGAACCATATTGATATCTTCAGGTGTCAGGCCGAGAGTTTTAAGATCCTTTTCAATGGATGACTCCTCGAGAACCCCAAAATTCCTCTTCTGCTTATCAGAAAGCTTGCCATTCCCGATTCCAGCATCAATAAGAATGTTTTTGTCACCAGTCTGCAATAGTATCGGGTCAGTCCTAAGTTCTATCTGATTCTGTTCATTAACAGGGTACTTCCTTGACCAAAGCGCTTTTGGTACCACTCCGAACATCGCCCCTCCATCCAGATGTGTGACTCCCCCATTAAGCCAGGTCAGCTTCCATTGTCCAAAAGATAATGTTTCCATTTTTTACTCTCCCCTCGATGTACTTGCCCTTATTTTAACAAAAGAATGGCGAAAGCGCCTTCATTATGACGCGCCACATAGAAATTACGGTTTTCTCCCTTCATACAGCGTTCAATTTTCTTTTGAAATTTCAGATATCAACGAAAATTTACATATATCAATGAATCTGATCAAGATATCAATGAAAAATTTCATATATCAACGAGTTTTTTATTTTATCAATGAAAACAGTGGAGATATCGATAAACCGCACGTTTCGACAAATTCCAAGCGCCACTGCAAGGTGATTTATTTCTTAAATAAAAAATGGCCGCTCTCTCGGTATACACCAAAATGAGCGGCCACTGAATCAATCCATATACTTCACTTCACAACGATAAATAGGTTGGCCTAAGCTCGAGAACTTCTCTTCATATTCCGTCATGATATTCCCCTCGAAGTCACTGTTATGCAAGTCCAGGCTCACATATTTCAGAAGCAGTCCATAGGAAGAGAAACTCATGAGTGAGTACTCGAACAATCCTCTATTATCCGTTTTAAAATGAATTTCACCTTGCTCGATCAATACTGTTTTATATAAATCCAAAAAGTCCTTATAGGTCAATCTTCTCTTTTCGTGACGACCTTTAGGCCATGGATCGGAAAAGTTGAGGTAAACCTGGTTCACTTCCCCTTTTTCGAAAATCTCGGTCAGTTTCTTTGCATCCACATTCAAAAGCTTCACATTCGGAATGTCAGCCTCAACCGCACGTTCCAATGCTTTCACAATGACACTTTCAAATAGTTCAATGCCTATATAATTGATTTCGGGATTGGCTTTGGCCATTTCCGTAATAAACGTACCTTTTCCTGTTCCAACTTCAATATGGATCGGATTGGAGTTGCCAAACAGCACTGCCCATTTCCCTTTATGCTCTTCAGGATTTGGAATACAGTAATATGCATTTTCTGCAATATAATCTTTTGCCCATGGTTTATTTCTGAATCTCATTGTATGTCACCTCATATGCTGGATAGATTTTCTAATTCGTCCCTATTCACAGAAAAAAACCGATCCGGAGACCGATTCTTTTTTTGAGTATAAGAATGATTTTATGACGAAAGCTAAACTTATCATTTATTTTTCAAAAGGAGTGCATGTTATGCCGTTAAATTATCATGATCAAATACACTTGTTAAAGGATATTTTGGCGGATCATCAGATTGATTGCTGCGGTTCTGTGGCTGAATATGAACAGCTCGAACGCGTAATCAAATCGTTAATGGTCAATTCCGAGATTGATCAAAATGTGAAAAGTGTTCTTCAGGATATTTATACCTATAGCCAGGCTGGAATCAATTCAAGCAATGTCAACGAGCACGTACAGTCCCATCAAGGGCAGTTCACCAACTGGATCGACAGCATCGACCAATACTCATAGTTCAACAGGCAATAATCGCTCCAGATAGTTCAACCAGTTCATTTTTTCTTTTTCGATGTTTTTCTTATGGTACCATTGAACAGAAAGAATAGTCTGGGCGATCACATACCAATGCATGCGATGACGCAGATCGTCTGTAAGCTCAATTCCATAGGTGGACAGCCAATCCTGCCAATCCTGTTCAGGGATGTACCAGTATAGCAGCATGCAAAGATCGATGGCGGGGTCCGCTATGACTGCACCGTCCCAATCAATGAGGAAGAGTTCATTGCTATGCGACAAAAGCCAGTTGTTGTGGTTCAAGTCACAATGACAAACCACTTTGTCTTTATATTGTACATTAGGCATCTCTATCAGCAAGAAGTCCAATGATTTTTGAATCACTTCCAATGACAATAGATCCAACGCCATACCATTTTTAATATCGTCCAAAATGGTACTTGGCTCTACCGGTTCTTTTCCCAGTCGAGTGAGCATATCAAGGAGTTCTTTAGAGTGGTGTATTTTGTGAAGAAGTTGTGCCACTGTTTCTTTGTTCATATCACTCGGCTTCAATTCTCTTGCGCTGATCCAATGCTGGGCCGTAATGACATCCCCGTTTTCCAGCCGCTTTGTCCAAACTAATTTAGGAACAATTCCCTCTGCAGAAAGAACAGCCAAGAATGGCGATGAATTCCTTTTCAAGAAGAGTTTCTTCTCATCATTTTGAGCAAAATATGCATCTCCGGTTAAACCGCCGGCAGGACTGATTTTCCACTCATCACCTAATAAATGTTCCAACCATTTCACCTTCAATTTCAACACAACTTTTCATCAAAAATTAGACAGCGGAGCACCTATGCCCTGAGCTGATCATTCTTATTTCATGTAAACTTCTATCATTATTTTTATCGGACTGGAGCCGTATTTGTTGATATATAATAAAAAGCAAAAAACAGCTATTGGATAATTCACAATAGCTATCTAATAAATTTTATCGTTATTTCCCAATTAAATCAAGTACTTCTGGAACAATTAATATTGTGCCAAAACAATTGTACTGATGGGATCCACCATTATTTCCTTTTGGACAAAGGGTGGTGAATCAAGGTTCACCTGCAGGTCCTTGACAAGAACCTCCCAACCGGAATCATCCGGCAGCTCTATTTTTTCCTGCTGCATTGCGTTATGGAATACGACAAGCAGTTTATTCCATTTACCATATACTTTCACGTCCTCTAGCATATACATCAGCAAATGCCCATTATCTTGTGGAAATGTCAGATGCTTGTGTATTTCTGTGCTGGAGGAGAAGCGGAAAGCTCCATGATTTTTCCTTAGCTCAATGAGGCCTTGTACGTATGTCACCTCTTTGGAGAATTGATGCTTTCTCTCCCAATCTATCCAGTTTACAGTATCCGCAGATTTATAGCTGTTTTCCTCTCCATGCTTCGTACGAAAGAATTCCTGGCCTGCATGCAGGAAAGGGATGCCTTGCGAGAGCAGGATAATGGACGTTGCGAGCATCTGTCTCCGCTTTCGAAGCTCTTCACTTTCATGACTATTGCAAATTGCCATCTTATCCCACATGGTGTGATTATCATGTGATTCGACATAATTGACTGACTGGGTGGGTTCGAAGAATAATCCTCTAAAATGGGGATCCAATCCCACACTCCCAGAAAGCGTTTGCTTGAGGCTTTGAATTTTATGGGTATTCCCCAGTGAAAAGCCCCTATCGAACAAATTAAAGGTACTGCCTTTGATGGAGTCTCTGACCATATCATTAAAAAACGCCACACCAGGCATTTTTTTCGCATTCATAATCATTGCCTTCTGTTCAGCTGGTAAAGGGGTGTTGAGCTCCCAGCCTTCACCAAGGAGGATGCTACCTGGTTTATGTGTATCAATCAGCTCTTTAATGGCGTTCATCGTGGCAATATCCAAGATTCCCATCAGATCAAACCTGAATCCGTCCACATCATACTCCGTGAGCCAATATCGGATGGAATCCAAAATGAATTTCTGTACCATTCTGCGTTCCGATGCAATATCATTCCCTACCCCGGTTCCATTGGAAGGCATGCCATGATTATCGTGACGGAAATAATAGCCCGGCACAATCTTCTCAAATGAGGATTCCTCGCGTACATAAACGTGATTGTATACAACGTCAATGATGACCCTTAAATCTTCTTTGTGCAGCTTCCCGATAAGGTTCTTCAGTTCCAGGATCCTGGAATAAGGATCTTCGGGCTCTAATGCATAGCTCCCCTCAGGTACATTGAAAAACAATGGGTTATACCCCCAGTTGTAATCCTTTTCAGGCTCTTCCTCATCTACACCGCCGAAGTCATTTACGGGAAGTAGTTCCACATGTGTTACTCCCAGCTGCTTTATATAAGGAACACCTGTAACCCCTACATCTTCAACGAGAGGTTCCTCCATAAAAGCTGCGTATTTACCTTTTTGACGCATCCCGCTTTTCGGGTGAGAGGAAAAATCCCTTACATGCAATTCATAGATGATGGCATCCGTTGCTTTTAGAAATGGGGGCAGAGCTGTCTTTGGCACATTTACCTTTTCCGGATTGATAATGACTCCCGCTCCACTATTTATTGTGGTGGCAATTGCATACGGATCCACCGCTTCCCTCCATATAAGATTCACACACACAAGATAGGTGTATTGGAAGCCCTCCAGATCACCTTGGACTGTGATGCGCCATATTCCTTTATCCTCGGGAACGAGTGAATAATGGATCGGTTCCTCGCTGTTTGGAGCAAGCAACTTAATTTTTACCGAAGTAGCGGTCGGTGCCCAAACAGTGAAGTTAGTTTCACCAAGGTGATAGGTTGCACCAAGATCATTTTCTCCGTAATAGTAGAGTTCATCAAACGCAGCGGTTCTGATCACCGCACCGATCTGCAAATCTGTTTTTCTGCCATGCTCATCTTTTACCTTATATTTAGCTCCTATTGAAATAGGGGCATCTGCTTTGCATCTATATTTCACTGAATGCCCAAGATTCACTTTTTCTATGATGTGTAACGGGTGCTGCTTCTCTTGCAATAGGAGGGTAAAGAGACTTGATTCTCCATGATGGCGCTCTGTCGGCAGTAAAATGGTAATACAATCTATCTCATCTAAATAGGCTTCAAATTCTCTTTTAATGAATATCACACCATATTCCTCCCTTCGAAACAGCCTTATCTAAAACTTTCTCCCCTTCACTTCCATTCAGGACGATCCACATAAGTAGATTGGCAATGGGAAAGCAGGACCCCTGCCGCCTTTAACTGGTTATGTTTAAGAGGGAGTTTATTTGCTCTCATCTTCTCAAACCAAGGCTCATAGCTTCTTTTATCAATGACATGTATGTCAGATGGTCCGTCTGTAATATCAATATAACCGTTCTGATGCAAAAGCACCTTTGTAATCGGAAAATCGACTTCATGATACGCCAGAATATTCTTTATTATAGACGCCATTCGATTCAAGCTAATCGTTGGATTGACAATTTTTCTTTCTTTTTCCTTATCCCTTATTGCCCAGAAACGTTCATTATTTCCAAGCACCACACTGTTATTCTCCTCTTCCAAATACGTAATGGCAAATATTTCGGTGGGAGTAACAAGGATAATTTCCAATTCAACAGGTGCCTGCTTTACCAGGAAAATAGGTCGATACATGACCAGATGCGTATCCGGGAAACGCTGCAGGAAATATAGAAGCGTCGACTCCCGCTTATAGTTTTTTTGCAGATAGGACATCTCCCGTATTGTGGAACTTGCCCATTTAAGTTGCAAGGGGAGAATTGCATTCAAGAATAGCTGCTTTTTCTCCTCGGGCGTCTTGGCCCCAACAAGCTTCGGCAGTTCCCACTCATCAAGCTCTTCCTCAGACTTTACCACCTTGCCGACATGAAGCTCCTCTTCGATTTCGGGCTTCTTTTTCAATGATTGGAAAAAAACGGCAAGCTTATTGTGCTTTAACGGCTCCTCCTCTTGAAGAGAGGACAGCTCCGTATCTGCCTGTGAATCTGACTCCTGCTGCAGGAAGGTATTCCACTGCTGTTTTTTTAATCGCATAAATTGGCTTGGATAGCGATAAACATCCACTTCATAACGAGATATATAATCTTGCAGTTTTATTAGCTGAGCCACATGGGTTCACTCTTTTCTATTTCTATAGTAAATACTCTACGGCGACAGGTAACGCGAATGCATAGACAATCGCTGATAGAGTCATGCTAATCGAGCTGAAAGCAGCCTCTTCTTTTCCATACTCCATCGCTTTTGCCGTCCCAATTCCATGAGCGGCATTCCCATACCCTACTCCTATTCCTAAAAAATGCTCGATATGAAATATCTTTAGTAAGTAAGGACCAAAAATGGCCCCCATCATCCCGCTTAATACAACAAGTGCTGCAGCAAGACTTGGAATCCCTCCTGTCATTGAAGCGATATCCATCGCAATAGGGGATGTAACCGACTTCGGGAGAAATGTCGCCGCATACGCACGGTCCAAACCTGCCATTTTCACAAAGGCAAAACCTGAAATAAAACCAGCTGCAATTCCGGAAGCGACACCAGCGAATAATGGAAGCTTGAATTGGTAGATCTTTCCGCGGTTCCGGTACAAGGGATACGCCAAGGCTACCACTGCCGGACTGAGTAGCTCATTGATCAAGGTGCCGCCAACCATATAGGTTTCATAGCGGATGTTGGAGGTTAAGAGAAACGCGATAAGGAGAACCGTGGTCGTTGCTACGGGTACCAGGAGTGGCCAACCAAATCGTTCGTATATGACTTTCATTCCGATATAGATGAGAACCGTAAGTATCACAAATGCGATTCCAATAATATAGGTCACCTTATACCCCTCTCTTTTTCCTTTTATCGACCAACTCAACCGTTTTTTGACCAACCAACCCTGAAATGATCATGATTAGAAAGGTACTTAATAATAATGCCACCAATAGCATTGACCCTTTTCCCGCAAAAACGTCAAAGTAGCGGATGACCCCAACCGTTGCAGGAACAAAGAACAAAGGCATGTATCTCAGCAGCAGATCAGCCCCTTCGTCCAACAGCCTCTCTTTCACTATCCCGCTTAAAAGCAGGATAAATAAAAGAAGCATCCCGATAATACTTCCTGGCACCGGTATATCAAATGCTCGCTGAATCTCTGCCCCTATCCAATACAAGGCATAGAGGCCAGCTATTTGCAGTACAATTCTAATTCCCTTCATTTGATTCTCCTACTCCTGTTTTAAAGGAAAAATTCCTATTTTTTCATATTTCGGAAGCATATGTAGATGCGATTGATATAAAACAATTTCTTTCACTTTAAAAGTGTCCGTTCTTGCCAGGTCGCTCAGGCTTGACTCATGTTGGAAAGCCGGCCCCTGCCACTTTCTTGCTACGGTAATATGCGGATGAAAGGACCGTCGATCCAATTCAAAGCCCATCTTTTCGCACACCTCATACACTCGATCCCTCAAAGCGTTCAGTTCGGCAGATTCCTCAACCCCGTGCCAGAAAATTCTTGGTGACTGCGGGTTTCCAAAGGTCCCTAAGCGATCCAATGTTAAAGAAAAGTCTTTCGTTTCCTGCGCGATAACCTTCATGGAATCCTTTATGGCAGCTATGTTCTCTTCACTAACCGGTCCTAGAAAAGCCAAGGTAATATGTAAATCTTCTGGATGAACCCATCGTGTAAAAGCAAATTCATCTTTAAGCTCTTTTAAGTAAACAGACATTTGATTTTTCCATTCATCAGGCAGTGGGACTGCTATAAAAAAATGATTTTGTAATGTCATTATTCTCACCTTTCCTATTTTATCAAAAAGTTTGAAGTCTGCGGTGATTAGCCGGGGTGTTTAAAGCAAATCATAATAAAATGTAAAGTAATCCCGTCCTTATCCATCAATTTAATCAGCTTTTTTATGATACAATACGAAGTAGTAGGGTCTTTTCGCAAAGTCTGTTGCATATGTCCGAAAAAAATCGGCTTTTGGATTTTTTTCAGCATTTCTCACCTTAAAATTAAATTAGGAAATTAATCTATTACACGGGAAAAGAGCACGAATGCAAGTAATATTACGTGTTTAAATTAGATACGTCAAAAGCAACAATGCATGCGAAAACAACAAAGTAGTAAAATGGATGAGACAGAGAAAGGTTGTGTTCTTACAATGAAAGTTGTTTCCAACATGGCAGATTTGATTGGTTCCACCCCATTGGTAAAACTGAACCGTATCGTTCCAAAAGGGGCAGCTACGGTCTATCTGAAATTGGAATTCTTTAATCCAAGCGGCAGCGTAAAAGACAGAGCCGCTTTCAATATGATCATACAGGCTGAAAAGGATGGATTAATCAAGCCAGGCGCTACCATCATCGAGCCGACAAGCGGCAATACAGGAATCGGCTTGGCTATGAATGCAGCAGCGCGCGGTTATAAAGCTATTCTTATTATGCCAGATACCATGTCAAAAGAAAGAATTAATCTACTTAAAGCATATGGAGCTGAGGTGGTTTTAACTCCCGGCGATGAAAAAATGCCTGGAGCCATCAATAAAGCGAAGGAGCTTGTAAAAGAGATTCCCAACAGCTTCATGCCGATGCAGTTTGAAAACCATGCCAATTCAGATGCCCACCGCAAATCGACGGCACTCGAAATCATAGATGGCATGAACCAGATCGGCAAGTCGCTATCCGCTTTCGTTGCAACTGCCGGAACTGGCGGAACGATTACAGGGACAGGGGAAGAACTGAAAAAGCATTATAAGGATCTAACTGTCCATGTCGTGGAGCCTGCAGGATCACCGGTTCTGAGCGGCGGAAAGCCAGGGAAACATAAACTCGTCGGCACCAGCCCAGGATTCATTCCCGACATATTAAACCAGGAAGTCTATGATGAGATATTTAAGATAGAAGATGACGACGCGTATGAAATTACCCGTCAGCTTGCTGCATTGGAAGGTATCCTCGTTGGTCCTTCATCGGGGGCAGCGTGCTATTCTGCCATCCAGGTGGCAAAAAGGCTTACCGAGGACGATGTAGTGGTGTGCATTGCATGTGATACCGGGGAAAGATACTTATCGACGGATTTGTTTGATTTTGAATGAATCGATAGCTTAGGTAAAATTAATGGATGAAGGACTTTTCGCGATATTAGAAAAGTCCTTTTTTAGTTTGTGATGGACTTTTCGCACCAGCATCACCATGAAAAAGTCCTTCATACCCTTTATGATGGACCTTTCGCACCGGCATCCTCGTGAAAAGGTCCTTCATCTCCCTTATGATGGACTTTTCTCACCACCTTCACCTTGAAAACGTCCTTCATACCCTTTATGATGGACTTCCCCCGCCTCCTTCCCCGCAAAAAGTCCTGCATTCAAAAAAAAGACAAAGAAAAAGCTGCCCGAAAAATTACGGACAGCACACATTCAAATCCATTTAAGCCTCCGCCAACGCCCGCTGATCAGCCTGTCTGATATAAAGAATCAACCCAAGCCCTCCGAAGGTAAGAATTCCGAAAAATAGATAAACATAGGCTACGGAGAAGTATTCTGCAATGTATCCGCCTAGGAATGTACAGAACCAGCTGCCAAGGCCGTTACCTACAGCTGTATATAGGCTGACAGCTGTTGCCCGGACGTTGACCGGTGCTATGTCGCGTACATATTGCATCGCAGCAGGGATAAAGAGTCCTACTGAAAAACCTTGTGCAATGGTGGTGGCATAGACAATGTATAAAGGCGGTTCAAAAAAATAGAAAACCCAGCGAAGCGCAGATACCAATGCGGCACTGATCATGATGGAATGCAAGCCGAATTTGGATATCCATTTACCTGCAAACCTCATGAAAGGCGCCTCACTCCCTGCAGCCAACAGGAAGGCAATTCCTACTCCTGTCACCGTGCCGCCTATATCTGTGATAAACAACCCGAAATAGAAGTTATTCGCAAAGACCGGACCGAATATCAGGAATGTGGTGACAAGGAAGAGGACAAATTTTGGCATTTTCATCAAAGTACCGATTCCGTCCCTGATATTCACGTTCATCGACTGGCTTTCTTTCGGCAGAAAGAAAACCACGACCATGGCAATTAACAGGCCTATTGCAAATACATAGAAAATGACTATAAGTGAAAAGTACTCCGAAAGTTTACCAGAGACAAGGACCGCTATTGCGAAACCGACCGCTCCCCATAACCGGATGGAGCCATAGTTCCCTTTTGTTTTTTGTACATAATTCAAGGTAATGCTATCTGAAATCGGTACAAGGGCACTCTGAGAAAATGCCAATAAAAATGCGATGACAAGCAGTCCAGCATAGCCTCCCACAAAGGAAAAGGCGAAACCAGCCAATGCGGTAAAAAACAATGTAGCAATCAAGATTTGTCTTGGATTTTGCGTATAGTCGCTGAACACACCCCACATCGGCTGTATAAGGATCATCACGACAGGACTGATGGACATGATCATCCCAATCTGTGAGCCTGAGAGCCCAACATCATCCTTTAAATAGACCGTTAACAACGGAAAAAGAGCACCAAAGCTAAAGAATACAAGAAAATAAAAGCTGTAAAAATACCGGTTCGTAGACATCGTCTTCATAGACCTTCTTTCTCGCATAAAAATAAAATGAAAAGGCTACCCACTTTATCGGCAGGTAACCTTTTCATTCTATCACAATCTTTTTTATACATCAGATTATTTTGCAAGCTCATAGATGGCTTGAGCGTAAATTGCTGTGGCCTTCACCAGGTCCTCGATAAAAATATACTCGTCCTTCTGATGGGCCACATCCTCACGCCCAGGGAAAAGTGCTCCAAAAGCAACACCAGCCTCAAGCGACCTCGCATAGGTCCCGCCACCGATAGACAAGAGCTCCGCCTTTTCCCCTGTCTGCTCCTCATAAACCTTTTGAAGTGATTGAATCAACGCATGGTCCTGTGGTACATGGTGAGGCGGCGCTACTTCATATTTACTTAGCTCGAATCCGCCTGCTTCAGCCGCGGCTTTAATCTTCTCCCGACTTACTTCTATGTCGCATGTAACCGGGAAACGGATATTCACTCCAAGAGTCCCGCCGGTGGAAGAGTTATAGGAAAATACCCCGGTATTTACGGTCAAATCCCCTGTGATATCATCCTTGAACGCAATGCCAAGTTTTTTTCCTCTCGAATCGAAAGCAAGCTTTTCAGAAACAAAAGAGACAAATGCCGCTCCATTCGCATCCAAAGCTTGGGAATGGAGGAACTCCGCCAAATAGTAGCCGGCATTCTTTCCATTGTCAGGCTCCATCGCATGAGCCGATACACCTTTGATGGATAATATTAGGGCGTTCCCTTCTTTCGTATAGCCACCTTCAAGACCTTTCTCTTCTATATAACAGTTAAATGCATGGCTTGTTTCCTCCATGCTGCCATCCACTTCAACAGTTGCTTTCGCGTGATCTGGTACCATGTTCAGACGTCTTCCCGACTCGAATGCCAGTAGCTTAACCGAGCCAGCGGTCTCTGTTTGAGCCTTTCTCATTTGCAGACGGATGTCTCCAAGTCCTTTTTCCGCATAAATGATTGGAAAATCCGCGTCAGGCGCAAATCCCATTGTAGGCATTTCTTCTTTTTTGAAATAGTGGTCCACACACTGCCAGCTGCTCTCCTCATCTGTTCCGATAATGATCCGGACACGCTTGGATAGCGGAAGCTCCAATTCCTTCACTATTTTCAAGGCATAATAGGCAGCCATCGTCGGCCCTTTATCATCAATTGCACCACGGGCAAAGATTTTCCCATCACGGATAGAAGCACTGTATGGCTCATCCGTCCAGCCATCGCCTTCCGGTACGACGTCCACGTGACAGAGGATACCAACTAGCTCATCCCCTTGTCCGTGCTCGATATGGCCGGCATAATGATCGACATTCTTTGTTGTAAACCCGTCGTTTTTCCCTTTATGTAACAAATATTGCAGCGCCTCTTCTATACCTTTTCCAAAAGGCGCAACAGGTGTTGCTTCCTCTTCGTTCAGCACACTTTTTATTCGCAAAAATTCTTGTGTATCCTTTATGAGTGCTTCCTTGCGTTTTTCTACTTCTTCCAACCAATTGATGTTAGTCATTCCGTTCGATCATCCCTTCCATAAAAAATGAAACAATGTGTTCATCAATAGTACAAAACCAACCAGTCCCAATGCAGGATAGTAGAGCCATCTTGTAACAGCGTCCTGATAATGCTCCTTCAAAATCTCCTTGCCTTTATACAAGCCCAAAAATGGATGGGTGGTCAATTCATCATATAGTATATTTAACCATTCTTTGATGAAAAAGAAAAATGCAACAAACAGCCCATATTTCATCCATAGCGGCATATATGTCATCACTGCAATGGTGATTCCGATTAGCTTCAGGTAAGAAGAAACATGACGTAGATTACGTAGTAAGTATTTGAAGAACAGTTCGGCGAGGGCATTTTCCGGTCGCCTGTCTTCGAAAATACGCTGGGATTTCCGGAAAAGAAATGGTTTATTCCGTTTGGATACCTTGGGAATATAAACGTACTCAGACATCGAGAACATCACACCAACATATTTCTGCTTTATTTTTTCACTTTCCATTACATCAAAATCAAAGCTGTCCATTTTCCAGTAAAGGAAATAGGTAGCTACAACTAGTAAGAGTATGCCAACATTCGTATAGAAGCCCAACATATAATCTACCAGCAAATAAAAGATTATCCCACCCAGTACAAAAACGGTAAAACTTATCAGCCTATTACTCCAGCTTTTCCATCTCACATCCACCAGCTGACCGATTACAATCAGCAACAACCGTACCAGCACGATGAATATTGCAAAATGAATCAGGGAAAACGCATCCGGTTTGATCTGTTGGAGCAATAAAAAAGATAATAGGGCAATCAGGACGGATACAACTGTGTTCTTCAAAATAGCCGCACCAATGCAATAGCCTTTAAGGCTTTTAAGAACACTTTTCCGGTGGACAAAAAAATAGGAATCAGCCGACTCCACATAAATCCGAATGGCACCAGTATTCATCATCAGATAAATAAGGAATAAGGTCAGACCAAAAGGTAATTGACTGATTATTTCAAAAATTTCAGGGATTGAGTCATAAACCATTGCCCCAACAAATAGGATGGTAAGGATAATATAGACCAAAATAGTCCAATCCACTACAACCTTCATGTTCTTCCATTGGTAAGCCCAGTCCTTCTTTCGGCGATAACGAAAAAGTGCGAATCCGTTCATATTTGTTTACTCCGAGTGGATAAGGTGTAGAAGCAGTCCAATAGGGAAGCGCCTGACATCCCACACTCCTTCTGTATATCCCGTAGCGTTCCGGAGGATTTCACCTTACCTTCTGTGAGCAGCACGAATCGGTCACAAATCCGCTCTGCCGTATCAAGGACATGTGTACACATCAAAATGCCGGCTCCTCTTTCCTGCTCTTGGCGAAATAGTTGAAGGAGATCTTTCATTGCAATAGGGTCAAGCCCAATGAAAGGTTCATCCACGACATACAAGGAAGGACGTGACATGAACGCAAATATCAGCATCGATTTTTGCTGCATCCCTTTAGAGAAAGTAGCTGGAGACTCATGTATGACATGTCCCAATCCAAACATATCAAGCAGTCTGTCCACCCTTGGTTTCCATTCGGGTTCATCGAGCTCCAAAAGAGAAGCCATCAGATCGATATGCTCCCATAATGTCATATCATAATAAAATACCGGTTTCTCAGGAATATAAGCAAACGATTTATCTGAAGGGAGTTGAATATCCCCTTCAAAAAAAGGATTCATCCCAAGCATGGTTTTAATAGTGGTACTCTTGCCAGCTCCGTTGGGACCGATCAGGCCCACCATTTCACCTGCATTCACCGTTAAAAATATATTTTGCACGACCTTCATTTCATCGTCATATCCTGCACGGTTTAAATCTAATGTCAGTAAATTCATCTTAGTTCCTCCTTCTTCCCTATTTACGAGACTTTAAAAGAAAAAGTTTCGAATTTTCAAAAAAGAGTGGCGGTTTATTGTCGAGTAATGTAATATTGTGAATAAGGAATAATAAGCCAATTTTACCACGATAATTCCAACGTCAATTATTAAAATTGTGTAAATAGCATCATTATTCTAGAATTTTTTATACAGAATCGTGTACAATATAAACTAACTTAATACTAAACACCTAACATCAAGAATTATCTAGTAGTAACATGTTAAATACCGGATAAGGAGTGGTTTTTTGAAGCCTTCAACAAACCGTATGCTAACCCGTATTAAAGCCGTCTACATGTACATTCATGAGAAAGGGACTGTGTCCACACAGCAGTTGGTCGATGAATTTGGGATAACCCCCCGAACCGTCCAGCGTGATTTAAATGTGTTAGCTTTTAATGGTCTTGTTCAAAGTCCGACAAAAGGTAAATGGTCTACTACAGAAAAGAAAGTTAGGTTGTCGTCTTAACGTTACATAAATATAATGATTGGAAAATAGCAGGGAGAGAATCGTTCCGGAAATCGGATCGATTCTTTTTTTATGGGGAATATGTTCGAAGGTTTCTTATACAAAAGAAAGAAAACAGGCAGGAGATTATTCTCCCGCCTGTTTCATGAGTGGCCGCTAAATCAGACACTTTTTCTCTGATTATTCTACATCAGTTGCTTCTGTAACAGTTTCTTCCTCAATTTCTTCTTCCACTACTGCATGTACAGCAGATTGAAGAGCAGCATGCATTTTAGCTTTTTCATTAGCTTTTGCACTTGCCATTGAAAGGGATTTGTTTTCTACAGAAGGGTTTACTTTCTCTTCTTCAGTCACTTCTTCTGTTGTTTCTTCTGTTACTTCTTCAGTCACTTCTTCTGTTGTTTCTTCTGTTACTTCTTCAGTCGCTTCTTCTGTTGTTTCTTCTGTTACTTCTTCAGTCGCTTCTTCTGTTGTTTCTTCAGTCACTTCTTCTGTTACTTCTTCAGTCGCTTCTTCTGTTGCTTCTTCAGTCGCTTCTTCTGTTACTTCTTCAGTCGTTTCCTCTGTTACTTCTTCAGTCGCTTCTTCTGTTGTTTCTTCAGCCGTTTCTTCTTCCTTCACATCTTCTTCTACTTCTTCTGTGCTTGCATGAACAGCGGAATTTGGCGCTGCATGCAATTTAGCCTGTGCGCTTGCTTTTTCACTCGCCATGGATTTCTTCTTGTTTTCCCTAGAAGGATTCACTTTCGCTTCCTCTTCAGTTTCTGGAGCTTCAGTTTCCGGTACTTCCGTTCCTGTTTCCACCACTTCTTCTGTGGTTTCCTCAGTCGGTTGTTCCACTACTTCAGGAGTTTCCTCTATTTTGCCCGCATGGACAGCGGAATTGGCTGCAGCGTTTGCTCCCGCTTGCTCACTGGCATTTACACTTGCTTGAGACTTTGCTTTGTTCTCAGCAGAAGGATTCACTTTCGCTTGTGCAGGAAGTTCAACTTTTACCTTTTCCTCAACGTTAACCTTTTGCTCTACTTTTGGCTTGTGGTCTTCTTTGTTTTCTTTACCTGCCGCTTCACTCATCTGAATCCCGAAACCAAAAGATAGAACACCTGTTAATACTAACGTTTTTACGATTGCTTTACTGTTTAGGAAATTGATTTTCATTTTGATTCGCTCCTTCAATTTTTAATAGAATGGGTATATACATTATCTATTGAAAAAAGAAAGAGGGCTCTCAGGCGGCGGTGCCGGTGGTGCATTTACCCATTGGCTCCGAAACGTGAGATGCTTTGACACAAAAGGCTCAATCAACACCATAACCGCCTCACCGGGATTCATGCCGAGGAAATCAAGTGATCCTTTGGATGGCACTTTAGTGTCTCCTGTATTTCCCGAAGGCTTTTTCTGAGATTGCTGCTGTTGCACTTGGAGGATGGTCGGTTCCCTGTCCTTCCTAGGTGGAAGTGGAGCAGGAATGCTCTTGCTAGGTTCTTCGCTTATCGATACTGAAGTTTCTTCTGATAAGGTTACACCCTTATTTGAAGTATCCGTATCTGCTTCCTCTGCTGTACTTTTGTTATGTATGATTTCAGGTTGCTTTTGAGTGGAGGCACTCGGTTTGTCCAGCACTTCGACTTTTTGAGCCGTGACTGGAACCGCTTGATCAGATTCAGATGGAACTGGTACTTTTTCCACTTTTTGTTTGGCAGACTCTTTTTGAACCGCAGCATTTGCTGTTTCACTGGCTTGCTCGGGTAGTTCCTTTACTACATTGCTTTTCTCATGCTGAGTTGGAACGCTCCGTTTTTCCTTTGCAATCGGATTGATTTCCTTTCTTACTGGAGTTTCAGTCCTGTCCGGTTTTTGCGGGACGTTCCCATTCGGAACTGTTACTTCTACAGGGGTTTGCTTCCCTTTCCCTTCAGGCGGATTCCCACCTTTTTCAGCATCGGCTGCATCCGGCAAAGTCAGCACAAACAAAAATAATAGAGGCAGAAACCATAATATTCGCACGTTCATCGCTTCACCTCCTTTTACATTCGGCTATAATAATCTTCTAACTATTTTTTCAGATTATGTCGGTTAATGAGGAAAATAGTAGAAATTTATCAGTTTAAGTTTTAGAAAATATAAAAAAACACTCCTAATTTACTAGGAGCGTTCTGAGAGATTATCTATTCTCTTTTAAAAGTTCCAGTTCTTCGTCCGTCAATTCTCTGTATTCACCAAGTTCAAGATCCGGATCGAGTTCCAGCGGTCCCATGCTGAGCCTTTTCAGATAAGTAACCGTTTTTCCGACTGCCTGGAACATTCTTTTTACTTGATGGAACTTCCCTTCGACAATGGTGATTTCTATTTCGGATTGTGGACCTGCAGAAAGTATCTTCAGCTCGGCAGGCAAGGTTTCATATCCATCATCCAATGTCACACCTTCTCGGAATGCAGCCTTGTCCTCTTCCGTTACTTCTCCGTCAATCTTTGCATAATAGGTCTTAGGTACATGCTTTTTCGGTGATAGCAGCTGGTGCGCAAGCTGTCCATCATTGGTCAGGAGCAGAAATCCTTCTGTATCCCTATCGAGGCGTCCAACAGGAAAAGGCTCAAAGATCTTATCCTCTTCTTGTAAAATATCCACCACCGTTTCCTGCCTGTGATCCTCGGTTGCCGACAAAAATCCAGGCGGTTTATGCATCATCAAGTAGATGAACTCGCGGTATTCCACAACATCATCCAAAACCGTCACTTCTTGTTCTTCAGGCTCCACATGAACCTTTGCATCCTTTACAACCTTGCCATCCACTTTTACAACGCCTGTCTTCAACAGCTTCTTCACTTCTTTACGTGTTCCATAGCCGCTGTTTGCCAAAAGTTTATCTAATCTCATAGTTTACTCCTTTGATATTAAAGGCCTCTTTCACCTGTTTTTCTATTTAAAAACGGAAATCTGTTCCCGAAAAGATACATTAACAAATTGCTGCGATAGCTTAGGAAGAAGTAGATTCCCGCTCCTACAGCAGCACTTATGAATATCACGATAATTGCCTGTAAGCGTCCATCGCTGTATGGAATGAAGCCTTCCAAGAATCGAAGTACAATAAGCACGCCTACTACCATCGCAATATTAAAAATGCTCATCAGCATCGTTCTTCTGAAAACGATGGAATAATCGAATCCTGTGTATCTTTTAATCGCCCAAAGATTCATTACTACACTTGCAGTATACCCGATTCCGGTTGCAACAATCGATCCTTCCGCACCCATCAGGAAAATAAGTGGGAAGTTGAGCACAAGCTTCAATCCTATTCCAAGCGCCAATCCATATACCGTGTATTTTTGACGGTTGATACCTTGCAGCACGGATGCCGTCACTGTGAAAATCGCTAGAGGAATGGCAGTTGGCGCGTACCAGGCCAACAAATAACCACCAAGTTCATCATAGGAGTAAAAGGCTGCGTACGCTGGTCCACCGAGTATGGAAAGGCCGATACAAGCTGGCAAAGTCAAATATAGCAGTATCTGAAATGTTTTGCTCATCTGGCGTTGCAGAACATCCTTGTCATTACTGATAAATGACCTGGTAATGGCCGGCAATAATGACAAGGCAAAAGCGGTAGCAAGCGTGATTGGAATCATGACTAGCTTTTGGCCGTATGTGTTGATGATAGCAAAAGCGGATCCGGAAAAATTATCGTCAAACCCAGCCAGCGCCATCGCTTTGTTAAAGCTGAAAGTATCCACTAATTGATACAATGGCATTGCCAACCCGACAAATACAAATGGTGCGGCATACATGACTAGCTCTTTGTACATATCTTTATACGATATTTCCACCGTACCCTTGTCTTTTTCCAAAAGGGTATCCAGATGCTTTTTCCTGCTGAACCAGTACCAGATAAGTATTGCAAGACCAGCCACAGCACCGATAAACGCTCCAAAAGTGGCATAACCGATGGCTGTCGGCAAGCTTCCATCCGTTACTTCAATCACGATATATACACTACCAAGCAGGAAGATAATCCTGGCAATCTGCTCTACAACCTGGGAAATAGCAGTCGGCCCCATGGATTCATGTCCCTGGAAGAATCCTCTTATCAAACTCATCACAGGAACCAACAGCAATGCGAAACTTACCATCCTGATAACAAGTGTAACGTCATCAAAAGAGTGTTTGCTGCCATCATTGATAATCATTGGTGAAAATACGGGTGCCAAAATATAGAGCACTAAAAACGAAACAATCCCAGTAATACTCATTAATAGAAGACCGGAGCTGAATAATTTCCTGCCCACTGCATACTCTTCCAAAGCATTATATTTTGCAACAAACTTGGAAACCGCTAGCGGAACACCCATTGTCGCTACACTTAAAACCACAGAATAAAGAACATAAGCATACGTATACAACTCCCCGCCGCTTTCCCCTACAAGGGAATAGAACGGAAAAATATAGACGAGCCCCAACACTCTAGAAAGCATCGTTCCCAGAGTAAGAATAAACGTACCTCTTAATATATTCGATGTTGACATAAAATCCCTACCTACTATATGTAACTTTTTGTCTAACCTTAGTATTTTACCATAAAGGGTCTTGGCGTGTATGCTTTTTACCAGCCTGCAAGGACGCTTCTATTGAGAGAAATCCTGGAAAAAGTGATGAATGGCGTGTCATCTTCCAAGTGTTCAAATGCCTCTTTGCAGATGACTACCTTGAACTCCCCATAAGCATCCGCCTCGAGAAGAAGCTGGCCTGCTTCCTCCCGGGAAAAAAGAACCCCGAATTCATCTCTGTTATTTATCATCACACAGAATATGTATGCATCCATATCTTTTTCATAGAGCCAAGCAAAAGAATATTTATCTATTCTAGTTGGAATGAGATCGCCCAATGATGGTGCGGACAAGAGAAGTACGGGAATTCCATTCTCTTCGGTCCAACCACCATCTTCAGGATGATGCGCTTCCGTTATATTAGGTGAATAATTCATTGTATACCCCTTTTTCGTTAACTTTATCTCTCAAAATCATACGGAAAGATGTCTATTTTGTCCAACTTCCGTTTACAGTATATAATAACAGATAGGTTTTCTAAATTTAGTTGGTTGGTGAAAAGATGAAATATGATGTAATAATAATTGGCGGCGGTCCGTCCGGTCTGATGGCCTCGATTGCTGCAGCGGAACAGAAAGCACGGGTTCTCCTGTTGGATAAAGGAAACAAGCTCGGCAGAAAGCTGGCGATTTCAGGCGGAGGCCGCTGTAATGTGACAAATAGGCTTCCTGTTGATGAGATCATCAAACACATACCCGGTAACGGAAGATTCCTATACAGTGCGTTTTCAGAGTTTAGTAATGAAGATATCATCAAGTTTTTTGAAGGGCTTGGTATTCAATTGAAAGAAGAGGACCATGGCCGTATGTTCCCTGTGACCGATAAGGCGCAGAGTGTCGTGGATGCCCTTTTGGATAAAATGAAACAGCTAAAAGTGGAGATTCGTACGAATACTGCAGTTGAAACGGTGGAATATGAAGAAGAGCGAACCAAAGGGGTCCTCCTGAAAAATGGGGAATTCATTGAATCCACATGCGTCGTCATTGCGGTTGGAGGAAAATCGGTACCGCATACAGGTTCTACCGGTGATGGCTACCCATGGGCAAGAAAAGCGGGACACACAGTGACTGACCTTTTCCCTACTGAAGTGCCTTTAACTTCTACGGAGCCATTTATCCGTGAAAAACGATTGCAGGGGCTGTCCTTGCGCGATGTTGCTCTAAGTGTATTGAACCCTAAAGGCAAAGTAGTCAAAACACATCAAATGGATATGATATTCACTCACTTTGGGGTGTCGGGCCCGGCTGTATTGCGTTGCAGCCAATATGTCGTGAAAACGATGAAAAAATTTAATGTCCGAACTGTGATGATGAATCTGGACGTTCTTCCAAGCATCAATGAAGAGCAGGTTTTCCAGGAACTGCATAAGCTTTTAAAGGAAGAACCCAAAAAAGCCATTAAGAATGTTCTTAAAGGAATTGTGCCTGAGCGGTACTTATTATTTTTATTGGAGCAATGTGGTATCGATGAACAGGAAATCGGTGCAACTTTAGCACATGAGAAAATAAGGGACCTTGCGAAAATGTGCAAGCAATTCCGCTTTGAAGTATCCGGCACCTTATCCATTGAGAAGGCATTTGTGACCGGTGGCGGTGTTTCTGTAAAAGAAATTCATCCTAAAGAGATGGCTTCCAAACAGAAAGAAGGATTATATTTTTGTGGGGAAGTACTTGATATCCATGGATATACTGGTGGTTACAATATTACATCGGCTCTTGTTACCGGAAGGCTGGCAGGCTTGAACGCCGGGAAAAAGGCGGCAAGCCTACGCAGTTACCATTAATACAAACGAGAATACTAGTCCAAGTCCTACACCATACATTGCGAATTCATTCATAAATGATTTGTCCTCTGTCATTACCGTTTCGTTTTGAGTGTGGTGGTTCATGTTCCATCCATCCTTTCAAGTAGTGTTATTCTATTAGACGATTGTCACAAATAATTGTTACAGCTTTTTAATAATTGTTTCTTCTTTTTAATAAGTTACTTATCTCTACCCACATATTCGAGCCTGATAAACATCTTTTTCAGATTTTTTCAGGCTCTGAATATGACCATCGCCGAAAAGCAATAGATTTGCTCCTCTTCTTCCAGTAAACATCCCACCTGATACTTGATATCTATCAAATCCCTGTCTGCAAGCCCTCTCAAAAAATCATTTACTGAATCCTCGAGATCCCGCTCGTGCTCTTCATCAAACATTTTTATTTGAATCAAGCCTGTACACCTCCTGCATGGTTAATAGAGCCAGTTTTTATTACTATGTATAGATGAAATTATGAGATTTTATACTAATGGGAGAGAAAAAAACTTTCTTTAGGGGTCTGACCCCTAAAGGTTTTTTGCTACAGCTGTCGAATATAATAGAGTTGGTGAGTTATAGAATTAAAGTCGCTCGGCTAGTAGGTAGCCGAGCGACTTCTATTATTAATAGCCAAGTAACTGCATGGTTCCTATATAGATGAGGATGGCTGAAATGCTTAAAGAAAGCCGGTTGAATTAAAAAAAGGAAATAGCAGGTCTTTCCTCACACAGATCAGCTGACTGCTCCTTAATAAAGTCTTTATCGGAGAATTTTACTAACTCCACTTCCATATTGCTGTTTTCAAGGTCTTTCCACTTAATTTTAATTGTTTGATAGGAATCGTCGAAATAGTACATAGTGATATAATTGTTGCTTAGATAATCTTCATTTGCAATGACGACTTTTTTATAGGAATAGCTTTTATTTGCAAGATTCCTATCTATAACGCTGAAGAAAGATTGCGGGATATATTTCTTTATCCCCCTTCTTGATGAGAGATTGATATATAAACATACGTATGATCTAGGTCTGGTTTCAAGTTTTTGTTAGAAGTGGGGTGAGGTTGTAGGTACGGGATTTGTTTCCTCCTACAAATTCAACATTGAGGTGATTTAGCAATCTGATAATCGTCACTCGATTCTCTATCCTTAAAAACCGTTTTAACTCCCTCATTGTGAGGAAGGGACTTATTAAAAGTGCGTAATCCTCCAATGCCGCTCTGTGTGCATCTTCTGATTTTTCCCCACAATTAGAGCACTCCCATTTGCCGTGGATTCTTCTCATCACAATATAAGGATCACAATTGGGGCAAAAAACTCCTGTCATAATATCTGAAGGTAAGATAGCATACTGAGGAATGGGGGAAGAGGTTGCAGGGGTATCATCTTTAAGCAAACTTCTGATTATTTTCTTTATTATTTTCTTGTCTAGAGGTTGTGATGAATGTCGTTCGAGTATTGCTTTTACTTTTATTGTAAGTGCCGGGCTTTTAATCACATATCTTTCCACTTCGCTAGGAGAGGAAAGGACTTTGATAATTGCTTTTGGATGTGTCAATACTACGAGTTTTTCACACGGAATCTCAGGAAGCTGCTTGGCTCTTAGCCATAACTGTAGTTTAAAGCATTGATTAGATGCTTGAAGAATGGGATCAGGTAATCCTTTATGCGGACTTCCTTCCACCTCTTGAATGAGCTGATAATTTTTTGGATCAAAGTAGAGAGTTCCTTTGTTATATTTCACCTCTAAAGTTAAAAAGAAGCTTGAGAATAGGATGAGGGTATCAATCTGAAAGAAGGTGTCCCTAAATGGAAGCCTTAGCCCGTGGAAAATGTAGAATGGGTGGTCTGTTTCTGGGAGAAGTTTTATGTAATAGTCCAATGATTGTTCACCGTAGATGCCTGCTTCTTTCCTTCCTAATTCACTAAGGAAATCTTGATAATTTTCATGATCTGGCCGAACACGTCTCTTCATTGCTCTCAATTTGTGCACTCTTAAAGGAACGCTTCTAGCTTTTTTTATCAAAGTACCACCTCTTTTGATAGGATAATAGGACAATTAGACACGATTCTGCATAATTCCTCCTTTTCTGCAAAAATTCTCTTAGGAATTTCCATCTTTCCTTGATGCGTCTCAGGTTAACATTTACAAAATATGTATTGTCGTTAATTTCAAGCGCTTTATTGAATAACTTGGAGTGTATCTCGTATATTTACGCTCATTTATTGAACACTTTAGCCCCTTTATTGACCATTTCCACCTTGGATTAAAAAAGCACTGACCAGCGCGCCATCTTTCCTCGCCCGCCGGCCAGTGTTCCAATTTACATTATTCCACGTCGCCTTCCCACTCCAGCATGCCGCCAACCATATTTCGGACCTTATATCCCTGGTCCTGCAAATAGTGGCAGACATTTTCGCTGCGGCGGCCTGAGCGGCAAATGACGATGTATTCTTTTTCCTTATCAAGCTGATCTAGACTTGCCGGGATATCCCCCATGCGGATGTGCTTCGCTTGCTTTATTTTACCTGTTTCGATTTCCTCATCTTCGCGAACATCAACAAGAAGCAGTTCTTCTCCTGCATCCAATTTCTTTTTCAGCTCGTCAGTTGTAATGGTCTTGATTTCTTCCATCAATAAAAACCTCGATTCTATGTAATGTGTAAAGATACCTTTCATTTTATCAAAAACAAAACAAGACTGCCAAATTGTCGGCAGTCTTGCTTGTATTTTAGAAATATCAATTCGCTACGATATTTACAAGTTTCCCCGGTACCGCAATGACCTTACGAACTGTTTTTCCTTCGATGGATTCTTTTACTGTCTCATCAGCAACTGCGATCTCTTCCATTTTTTCACGAGTTGCATCTGCCGGGACATAAAGTTTCGCTTTCAGCTTACCGTTAACTTGAACAACGATTTCCACTTCATCCTCGACTAGCTTTGCTTCATCAAACACAGGCCAAGCTTCGTATGTGATGGTTCCTTCATTGCCAAGCTTCTCCCAAAGTTCCTCGGCAATGTGCGGACAAACTGGGGACAATAGCTTAACGAATCCTTCCACATACTCTTTTGGAATCACATCCGCTTTGTAGGCATCATTGATGAAAACCATCATTTGCGAGATCGCCGTATTGAAACGAAGTCCTTCGTAATCCTCGGTTACCTTCTTGACGGTTGCATGATAGGTTTTCTCCAATGTATCCTCTTCTGTTAATTCCACAACCTTGGAGCTGATCTTGCCATTCTCTTCGACAAACAATCTCCATACACGGTCAAGGAAGCGGCGGGAGCCGTCCAATCCGTTTGTGCTCCAGGCAATGGAAGCCTCCAAAGGTCCCATGAACATTTCATATAGGCGTAATGTGTCTGCACCATGAGACTCGACGATCTCATCAGGGTTTACTACATTCCCTTTGGATTTACTCATTTTCTCGTTGTTTTCACCTAAAATCATTCCTTGGTTGAAAAGCTTCTGGAATGGCTCTTTCGTTGGAACAACACCGATATCGTACAAGAATTTGTGCCAGAAACGAGCATACAATAAATGAAGAACCGCGTGCTCCGCTCCACCGATATAAATATCTACCGGTAACCACTCTTTCAATTTTTCAGGATCAGCCAATCTCTCACTGTTGGTTGGGTCGATATAGCGCAGGTAGTACCAGCAGCTTCCGCCCCATTGTGGCATTGTATTTGTTTCACGGCGTCCTTTTTTACCTGTTTCAGTATCTACCACATTCACCCAATCTTCAATTGCTGCAAGTGGAGATTCCCCTGTACCGGATGGACGGATTTCCTTTGTTTTTGGTAAAACAAGTGGAAGCTCGCTTTCCGGTACTGCCGTTGTGGTACCATCTTCCCAATGGATGATAGGAATCGGCTCGCCCCAATAACGCTGACGGCTGAACAGCCAATCACGAAGACGGTACGAAACCTTCTTCTCGCCTTTTTCATTTGATTCCAACCACTGGATCATGTTGGTGATTGCTTCTTCTTTTCCAAGTCCGTTCAAGAAATCAGAGTTTACGTGCTCCCCGTCCCCTGTGTAAGCTTCCTTGGTAACATCTCCACCTGCAACCACTTCGACGATTGGCAGCTCAAATTTAGTCGCAAACTCAAAGTCGCGCTCGTCATGTGCAGGTACTGCCATGATGGCACCTGTTCCGTAGCTCATTAACACGTAGTCCGCTATCCAGATTGGCAGCTTTTCGCCGCTCACAGGATTTACAGCATAAGCTCCTGTGAACTCCCCTGTTTTTTCCTTGGAAAGCTCTGTACGCTCCAAGTCACTCTTACTTTGAATCTTTGTAATATAAGCTTCTACTGCGTCCTTTTGGTCTGCAGTTACAATTTTCTTCACTAGAGGGTGCTCTGGTGCCAATACGGCATAGGTTGCACCAAACAGAGTATCAGGGCGAGTCGTAAATACGGTAAAGCTCTCATCCGTGCCATCAATCGCAAAATGGACGTTGGCTCCTTCCGAACGACCGATCCAGTTGCGCTGCATATCCTTCAAGCTTTCCGGCCAATCCAATTCATTCAAATCTTCAAGCAGGCGATCCGCATATTCAGTAATTCTAAGAATCCACTGTCTCATCGGACGGCGCTCGACCGGATGTCCGCCACGCTCGGATTTCCCATCAATTACTTCTTCATTCGCAAGGACGGTACCTAATGCCGGGCACCAGTTTACCGGTACTTCATCCACATAAGCCAAGCCTTTTTCATAAAGCTTTAAGAAAATCCATTGCGTCCATTTATAATACTCAGGATCTGTGGTGTTCACTTCACGATCCCAGTCATAGGAGAATCCAAGGGACTTGATCTGTCTTCTGAATGTATTGATGTTCTGCTCGGTGAACTCTGCAGGATCATTTCCTGTATCCAATGCATATTGTTCAGCAGGTAATCCGAATGCATCCCATCCCATTGGGTGCAGGACGTTTTGTCCTTGCATACGCTTCATGCGTGAAAGGATGTCTGTTGCAGTATATCCTTCCGGGTGACCAACGTGTAAGCCTGCGCCCGATGGATAAGGGAACATGTCTAGTGCATAGAACTTCTCTTTTCCTTTTTCTTCCTGTGTTTTGAACGTTTTGTTTTCTTCCCAATACTTTTGCCATTTTTGTTCAATGGACTGATGCTGAAACGACATCTTCTTTTCCTCCTGTTAATTCAAATAAATACAAAAAACCCCTCATCCCTATAAAAGGGACGAGAGGTTTGAATATACATAACCTACCGCGGTACCACCCAGATTATTACCACCAATGTGATAATCACTCAAATCCTTAACGCGGATGATACGGCGAGATATTACTAGCTTCCTTAGGAAGGGTTCACACCTGCTACTCCAAGGCGAGTTCATGAACGCTCGTTTGTTGACTCTCACCACCCGTCAACTCTCTTGTGCTCGTTTCGTTCACTACTGATCCTTTTCAACGTATAAGTTTAGTTGTTATTCTGTATTGTAAAGAATTTATTGGAAAACTTCAAGGGGTATTTTCATTAATCATTATGAACTTTTTTCAAACTAATTATTCTCAGCAGTAGTTAGCAGCACTCTTTTTTGTTGTTTGAGTCCTTTTGGCTGCTCTCGCAGCATTTTTCTTCCTGGACTTCCACGATCTCCACTTTGCAGCAGTCATCCTTCTTTTTCTTGAACATTAAAAACATCATCATCAACTCCTTTTAATATCAATTTTTTTTGATTAATAAAGCATTCTTTATTCACAAACGCAGCAAGGTTCCTGTTGGTTATTCAGCATTTTTGTCAGCTTCAAGAAACTCGCTTTCAATGCATTTCCGATTGTCTTTCTTTCACCCCTTGAAGCTTTTGCCACCATATGAAGCATTTGTTCTTCTCTTAGGCTGTTGATTTTTTGGCGGTTCATATTTGCCAATGTATAAAGATTGTTATTCATCTGGATCTCTCCTTAAATCAATTTTATTTGATTATCTACTTTGATTATATGTCGCGAGGAAAATATATGCAACTAAATTAATCAAATTATTTTGATTTAATTTCGACAAAAAACGCCAGATGCCATGCAGCACCTGGCGTTTTCTTTTATTGTACGGTATACCCTCCGTCAATAACAGCAGCCTGCCCTGTAATTCCACCAGCTGAATCACTGGATAAAAACATCGCATAGTCTGCAATTTCCTTTACTTGCAGCAATCTTCGCTGTGGGACAAGAGGATAGATAACCTCTTCCAATACATTTTCCAATGGAACTCCCCTGGTCTCAGCCAGATCTTTCAGCTGATTACGTACCAACGGGGTATCCACATACCCTGGACATAGTGCATTCACGGTGATTCCATGCGCAGCCCCCTCCAAAGCAGTGACCTTTGTTAATCCGATTACCCCATGCTTGGCACTGTTATAGGCAGCCTTACCCGCAAAGCCGACCAATCCGTTGATGGAAGCCATATTGATGATACGGCCCGATTTCTGTTCTTTCATAATCGGAAAGACATGCTTGGTTGCGACGAACGGAGCAACTAGCATCACTTTCGTTAAAAGTTCAAATTTTTCCGTCGGGAAGTCTTCAATCATGGAGACATACTGAAGACCGGCATTGTTGATCAATACATCAATACTCCCGAACTCGCTGATGGCAGCACCAATTGCTTCCTTGATTTCATCTTCAGATGTTACATCACACTTGATTCCTAATGTCGTCAACCCTTGTTCATTTAAGGCAGAGCTTGCAGTTTTTACAGTTTCATTATTTAAATCAGTCAACACAACTTTTGCGCCAGCTTCTGCGAATTGTTTTCCTATTTCATACCCAATACCCTGGGCTGCTCCTGTGATGAAGACAACTTTATCCTTTACCAATTATGCTCCCTCCCTTAATGTTTTTAGATACCAAGTCCAAGTGAGAACAATGCGATTGCAATCGCTACGCCAATCAACGGAACAATTACCGTTACGGCAGCGACAGGTCCATAAGCAGCCTGATGGGTCTCTCCACAAATTGCACGGACGGTTGTTACAACATATCCGTTATGCGGAAGAGAATCCAGCGCACCAGAAGATATGGCAACTGTACGATGAAGGGCTTCAGGATTTACACCCATATCGATGTAATGCGGTGCAATCAATGGAAGTGCGATAACCTGCCCACCGGAAGCGGATCCTGTCATACCGGCAATAACGCTGACTGCAATCGCAGCACCGATCAAAGGGCTTCCCGGGATGCTCGTCATCGCGGACACAACCTCGCCAAATGCTGGCACTGCTTTAGCGACTCCACCAAATCCTACTACAGCGGCCGTATTACCAATGGCGATCAATGCTCCCATCGTACCTTCGGAAATCGCGTTCCAGAAGGATTTGAAATAGGCTCTACCAACAATGTAAGTGGCTATGATTCCACCCAATAAAGCAATGATCAAGGCAGATTGTTTTAGGTCATCGTGGAAATAGAAGGAGATTCCAAGGACCACCAATAACGGAATCATACTGACAAACGGGTTTGGAAGTTTTCTGTTGGCATCCATAACCGGATCGGATGCTCTTGCTGTGAACGTTTCGCCACGATTTACCGCTTTTTTGATCATGCGCTTTAACCACCAGTAACCAAAGATCATCATGAATACAGCAACAATTAAACTGACTTCCCAACCGGCATAAGGACTTGTGTTAAGATAATCAATCGGAATCCAGTTCTGGATCTCCGGGGAACCGGCAGAAGTCATCGTAAATGTGACGGAACCGAATGCAAGTGCTGCCGGAATGAATCGACGTGGTAAATTAGCCTGTTTGAACAAGCTGATTGCCATTGGATAAACAGAGAAAGCAACTACGAATAAGCTGACTCCTCCATAGGTTAAAATGGCACATGCTGCCACAATGGCAAGTACGGCATATTTCATCCCAAGCTTATCTACAATAAACTTGGAAACAGAGTCTGCTGCTCCGCTATCCTCCATCACTTTCCCGAAAATGGCCCCAAGCAGGAACATTAGATACCAGGCAGTGACGAAGGAAGAAAAACCGCCCATATAGCTGCTTACAAAGTTAACTTCCCCTTCTCCAACCAATTGTGGAAACAACGGCATTCCACTTAATACTGCAACAAATAATGCTGACAGCGGACCTACTACAAGCAGGTTCATCCCTCTCATCGTTAAAAAAATTAAAAGTGCCAAACCTCCGATAAGACCAATCATGCTGAGCATTTTCTTTCCCCCTTGTTTTACGGTAAACGCTTTCATTTGAATGAAGCATTTTCCTGTTAATTTTGTCTTCCTCTTTCTTATATGCAAAAAACGTGCCAACATCACGAATCCACTCCGCGCAAATGTTTCAATTTTCCGAACTTCTGTATTTTCCGAAAATTTGGACTAACTTTCAAATAACCTTCTTCTACCTTGAAAAAAAACGAGTCCAGATTCCTGGACTAATTTCCAAAATTCTGGACTCGCTTATCCTATGTGATATTTCTTGATTTTTTCATATAAACTCGATTTGCTTATTCCAAGCAATTTTGCGGCTTCCAGCTTATCGTCATTCACATTATCAAGTGTTTGAATGATTGCTTGCTTTTCTGCTTCTTCCAAGGTTTCCTTCAGTGATTTGGAACCGAACGGAATGGAGTATGACTCAGTCAGATAATCAGGCAACGCATCAAGCGTCAGCTTATCTCCTGTGGAAAGGTGTACGGCAGCCTGAATCACATTTTCCAATTCCCTGATATTACCCGGCCAGCGGTAACGAGATAATACTGCCAGTGCATCCGGAGTCACAGATGTAATTCTCCTGCCGGTCCTTTTACATATTTTCTGGATGAAATGCTCCACAAGCATCGAGATATCCTCGGTTCTTTCTCTTAAAGATGGTATATGGAATGGAATGACGTGAATTCGATAATAGAGATCATCACGGAACCGCTTTTCCTCCATCATCTTTTCCAGAGGACGGTTGGTGGCTGCAATCACCCGAACATGCACTTGTATCGGCTCATTCGCTCCTATCGGTTCCACTTCCCCCTCCTGTAGCGCCCTAAGCAATTTCATCTGCATCGGAAGCGACATATCCCCAATTTCATCAAGAAATAGGGTTCCGCCATCAGCCAGAAGGAATTTCCCTTTCTTTCCTCCCTTTTTCGCACCTGTAAAGGCACCTTCCTCATACCCGAAAAGCTCCGATTCCAGAAGATGCTCAGGTATTGCGGCGCAGTTTATTTTAATAAATGGCATGGAGCTCCTGTTACTCAGTTGGTGAACACTGTGAGCAAAAAGTTCTTTGCCGGTGCCGCTCTCACCACGTATCAGAACGGACACATCACTTGATGCGATATGCTTGACCTTTTCCTTCAACGTCTGTATGAGCTTCGACTTTCCGATAATGTCCTCTAAAGTATATTTGACCCCTGTTTGCTGTTCGTATTCCTGCAAATAATTTCGAATACGTCCAAGCATGCTTTTTACATGGCTGTTCATTTTATCCCATTCACTTGTATCACGGAATATTACTGTTCCATATGCACCAATCACTTCTTTGTTGCTATTGAAAATTGGCACTCTATTGGCAATCATGTAATTGCCCCTAATATATTGTAAGTCCGCCAGCTCCTCCTTGCCTGTCTGGACGACATGGTGCATGCGGGTATTTTCAATAACCTCAGTAACATGCTTGCCGATGACAGTCTTGCTATCCACGTCCAAAAAAGCGCTATAGCTGTCGTTCAAATAGATGATTTCCCCACGATGGTCGACCACCACAATCCACTCAAAAGCATTGGCAATGATCGTATCCATCATTTCATCCGTCAGTAAACTATCCTTAACTCCCATCCAATATCCCTCCTGCATGTCCACCCTATTAATATATCATAAAATTCTGACAAGACTTTAAAGGAATAATATTGCAGAAAATCAGTTTTCGTGTTTTGCAAAAATGTTACAATGAACCTAACATATCAATATTCATCAGGGAGGAATGCTCCATGCCAGATTGGTCCTACCATGGCATTTTCAAACCTGTCCTTTCCATACTGCCGCCACTTGCGGCAAGGGAGTTCATACATCGTGGAATGAATACCATCGCTTCTCTTCCATTCGGGTTGGGATCACATATCATCAATTTTCTGGGGCGTGAAGAATGCTCTCCACTATTACATAAGGAAATTCATCACATAGATTTCAAGAATCCTGTTGGTTTGTCCGGGAAGATTGATCCTATGCTCTCAGGTACCAGGGCTTTTTCGAATTTAGGTTTCGGTTTTATAGAAATCGGCCCTGTTACATTGGAACCTCGGGAAAACGGGCATCATCCTGTAAAAGATAATAAAACAAAGCGCATAAGTTTTCCTGAAGTACTATCATCTATCGGTTTAGAGAAAACAATCCATAAGCTTCGGAAACTAACAAAAAAACAGCCGATTTTCATTCGACTCTCCGGCAGCATACAAGAGGTTGAGAGGATGGCTGCAGAACTTGATCCCTATGCTGATGGCTATATTGTGGAGAATGTGCAGACTGAGCTGGGTCTTCACACCAATAAACCGATTTGGATTGCAACGTCCTCCACGACAGAACTGTCACCGAGAGCGCTAATTTCCTTCGATGGGGTAGTAGTGGAAGAGAAAGTAGCAGATTTTGAGCTGGCAGAGGCGGTTAAACTTCTTAGACAAAAAGGTTACGAGAAAACCATTGTTACCTCAGGGGAATTTCGGAGCCCGAGCAGGCACATGAACTGCTGAATGCCGGTGCAGACCTGGTACTACTCTCAGACGGCTATGTATTTTCAGGACCGGGACTTACTAAACGGATCAACGAATCTCTGTTAGGTAGGCTGGAACAACGAGAGCCAGCAAACAAGGGATGGTTTTCCTACTGGCTTTTCGGTTTATTCATCCTGATTGGTGGAATGCTTGCCTTTCTTTTTGGGGTGACTTCCATTGTACTGCCATATGATGAGCATTTCCTTGGGATGAAAAAAGAGGAGATATGGCTCTTTAATGAACGGATCATGCTGTTTATGGCACATGACCGGCTGACATTGGCAGGAACGATGATTTCTGGTGGGATTGTTTATATGCAGCTGGCTAAAAACGGAGTCAGACACGGTCTACTTTGGGCCAAACAAGCGATTGATGCAGCGGCCATCATCGGTTTTCTAGGCATCTATTCTTTTATCGGATACGGATATTTCGATTGGCTACATCTTTTGTTCTGGCTTGTTTTGTTGCCTTTTTATTTAAATGGATTTTTGAAAACCAAAGGTCTTAACGGAACACCCTCATCCGGTAATCTAAAAAATCATTCCAAATGGAAGGCATCCTTATACGGACAGCTCCTGTTTGTAATTCTTGGCTTTTCCTTTGTGGTTGGCGGCATTATTATTTCCTATATCGGGGTAACGTCGGTATTTGTGCCGACTGACATTATTTATATTTGTATGCCACCCGAGATGTTGGAGGCGTTTAATCAGCGGTTGATACCGGTTCTTGCTCATGATCGGGCCGGTTTTGGCAGTGCATTGCTAAGTGTCGGCCTTTTGGTTCTGATGCTCGCGCTCTGGGGAATTCATGAAGGGAAAAGATGGGTATGGTGGACGTTTCTTGTAGGAGGCCTTCCTGCTTTCATTACAGGAATCAATATTCATATTGCTATCGGCTATACGACGCTCATTCATCTGCTTCCTGCTTATTTTGCTGCTACCCTTTTTATAGGTGGACTTGTTTTGACTTATCGGTTTCTTCACCTCGAAAATGACTAAAAGGAGTGCTCTTCCAAATAGGGGAGCACTCCTTTATTATGGGATATTTTCCATGATGCGGGTTAACGTTCGATTAAACGCTTGGAGTTCCTGATAATCCATGGAAAGGTTATCGAGCAGCTGAGTTGGAATGCACTCGGCTTTCTCCTTTAATTGCCTGCCTTTTGGAGTAAGAGAAATAATGACACTTCTCTCATCCTCTCGGGAACGATTTCTTTCAATTAGGCTGTTCCCCTCCATTCTCTTTAACATCGGTGTTAATGTTCCGGAATCCAGGAACAGTTTCTCCCCCAGTTCCTTTACAGATGTGACATCCTTCTCCCATAGCACCAGCAGTACAAGGTATTGCGGGTAGGTCACATCTAGATCATCCAAAAGATTTCTATATAATTTTGTAATCTTGCGCTCTGCAGAATAAATTTTAAAACAGATCTGGTTTTCAAGCTTCAATTTATCTTCCATTCAGTATTTCCACTCCTTTGACTTCAATAACTATTATAGTACAAACTCTACCAATGCATGCACAATTTTATTTTGCGCAACTAAATTGTTGACATCCTTACTAATGCGAGGTAGGATATAAGAGTAATTTGTATTGCACACAATTTAATTTTAAACAATATTATAAGGAGTGACTTTTCAATGGAATTACTATACACTGCAAAGGTTACCGCTTCAGGTGGAAGATCTGGGAAAATTGAAAGTAATGATGGCACGCTGGATTTAGCCTTAGCGATGCCAAAATCACTTGGAGGAACAGGAAAAGAAGGAGCCACCAACCCTGAGCAGCTGTTTGCAGCAGGTTATGCTGCATGCTTCGACAGTGCATTGAATCTAGTAGCCCGACAAGCTAAAAAGCGAATTGAATCAAGTGTTACTGCCGAGATCTCCATCGGTAAGGATACGGATGGCGGATTCAAATTGACAGCAGTCCTCCAAGTAGAAATTAGTGGTGCTTCCCAGGAGGAGGCGGAGGAACTAGTAAATCAAGCACATCAGGTTTGCCCTTATTCCAAAGCTATCAGAGGAAATATGGATGTTGCAATCCATACAATCGCAAAATAATGAATGAAATTTAGATATGCGCTCTTCATGAAGAGCGCATGTTGTTTTGATACGGCTAAATTAATTGTGGTCTATAGCTCAAACGAACTTGCTTAACCCACTCTCATCAAATTTTTTCGCTCCACACACGACCTGGCATTTCCGCTCCACTTCTCTCACCAACAAAAAAACACCGTTCCATCTACCTGCCAGAACGGTGAAAAATCAACTATTATACTCGCCATCCCATTTGGATACGTCTTAAATCAATCAGTTTGTTATATCCCTTCTTCCATATCCAATAAAGCCGATGACTACTAGAACTAATGCCACTCCAGTCAGAGCGAGCAATGGAACGAGTTCAAAATCTTGCGCGGGCATACTTGGTATATGCCCAAACGGAGACAGCTCAGTCAGCCACTCAGGCAGTTGAAGAGCCCCACCAAGATAAAGGACAAAAAAGGCGTAGACGACAATCGCCCAACTGAATCCGGCTTTACGAGGAAAAAGTCCATATAGGAAAACAGCTAAGCCTATGGCGACCCACAATGCCGGTGCAAAGGCAAGCCCAGCGAAGGTAAGGGCAGGAAGGTAACTAATGTCTCCCATACTCTGAGTTCCTGTTATCCCCATCCCAAAACCTGCCATAAAAAGGAAGACGACACTGCTACTTAGTGCAATCAACAAATAGCTCGCCAATAGTCGTTTCCTGGCAACTGGAGTGGAAAGCAAGGAATCAAGCCGACCTGCTTTTTCTTCACTTCTTAGCCTCAATATGCTTTGGAGTGCCGGTATGGAAGCAAACATTGCAGATACTGTCATAAACATTGCGGCAACACTATCCGCAAGGACCCCGCTTGACATTTCAGGTAGCATACCTTCCAAAGAATCGCCAAGTGCTCCAAACATCTCTTCCGCTTCCCCGATAAAGGCACCGTAGGACATCCCGAAAAGGAGCAATGCAAAGGACCATATAAAAAGATTCGTCCGTTGAAGTCGAAACGCAAGTCCCAATGGGCTAGAAAGGGATTTTGGAGCATCCTCCCTTCCCGGTCGGGGACGGACCAGCCCTGCACCTACATCCCTCATATTACTTAATGGATAAGCAATAACAATGAGCACAATGGTAAAAAATAGACTAAGTAATAAAGGAGTCCAGTCATTCCCCAAAAATGCTTCTGTCTGTTGCGCCCATCCGATTGGGGAAATCCATGACAATGCCTCATTCCCCAAATCACCGACTGCACGAAGGCTGAAAGCAATTGCAAGAATACCAGAACTAAGCCCAGATGCTGCACGTGAATGCTCCATCAGTTGGACAATGACAATAGTCAAGCCTGAAAAAGATATGCCGATGGATGCCATTGCAGTACCAAACAGAAAAGATCCTTCCCAGGTTATCGACTCGACACCTGTTACCCCAAGTCCAACAGCCACAATTAAGCCAAGTAACAGATTCGCTCCAATCGCAAAAATTAATACTGCTGTTGCATTGGCATGTCTACCTACAACCGATGCCCGAACAAGCTCCGACCTGCCTGTCTCCTCCTCTTTACGAGTATGGCGGACAATTAGGAAAATACTCATCAATGCAACCGCAATTCCTACCATGCTCAGCATTTGATGGGACATCATGGAACCGAAATGATAGTCTTCCAAATATAGTTTCGGACCTGTCAACGCAATGGAGGCTGGTGTGGCCATTGTGCCAGCAATCGCTTGGCGATCCATTTCTGAAGGGTACAGCTCTTCAAAACTAATAAGGGTAGCTAGAATCGTTAATGTAATACTGAAAAACCAGACCGGTATCTGTATTCGATCGCGGCGAAGCATAAATCGGAGCAAGGTCCATGTTCCCGATAAGGTCTGCTGTTTTGTCACTGAGTAGCACCACCTTTAGCAGTAGCATTATTCGTATCATCTCCATAGTGTCGCATAAAAAGCTCTTCCAGTGTTGGTGGCGTGCTGGTCAATGTCTTGATTTCATACTGGGTCAGAAAACGTAGGACTCCATCCATTTTGGAGGAATCCACTTGGAAACTTGCTTCCTTGCCTCTTACCTCAAGCTGGTGCACACCAGATAGAGTCTCAAGTCCTTCAAGCTTTTGACCTGCTTGAACCGTGATAAAGGTTCTTGTCAAATGGCGCAACTCTTCAAGTGTACCCGACTCAACAATTTTCCCTTCACGAATAATTCCTACACGGTCACACAGCTTTTCAACCTCTGCCAGGATATGACTAGACAAGAGCACCGTTTTCCCATCGGCTTTTACTTTCGCAACACATTCCTGAAACACCGCTTCCATCAATGGGTCCAATCCTGATGTAGGTTCATCCAGAATAAACAGTTCCGCATCAGATGCAAAGGCAGATACAAGTGCAACCTTTTGACGGTTACCTTTGGAATAGGTACGACATTTTTTGGTGGGATCGAGATTGAATCGTTCGAGCAACTCATTCCGGCGTTTTTTATCCATATCCCCACGCAGGCGGCTGAATAAGTCAATGGCTTCCCCACCGGTCAAATTCGGCCACAGATTCACATCACCGGGAACATAGCTGATTCGCTTATGCAATTCTACCGCATCATTCCATGGGTCTTTACCTAACAGACTGACCTCGCCACTTGTTTTTCGCAAAAGGCCGAGTAGAATCCGAATGGTGGTCGATTTACCTGCTCCATTGGGACCTATAAAGCCGAACACCTCTCCCTCTTTCACCTCCAAGTCGACGCCATCTAGTGCGAGAACCTTCCCATAATACTTGGTTAAATCCTTCAATTGAATTACTGACATCCTAGCCCCTCCGCCCTTTTATTTATAAAAAGCTTTCTGAAAAAGTTCAATATATCCGTCCATTTCCTTGAATGGCGCATTTATATCAAAGCCGTCTGCGCTAATGAACTTGATTTTTTCTTTGCTTTCATTACCAATTCCTTCAATGGTCCAGTAGATCGTCTTGATGGCTTTCTGTATGTCGATATCATCCCGGAACTTGGAATAGTCGAGGTTTTCATACAATTTTTGATAGCTCTCCTTGGCAAATTGCATGGTAATCTGCTCCACATCCTGCTTTACCTCTTCGGAACTTTCTGCAATCGCGCCTTGAAGAAAACTGAAAACCTCCGGATATTTCTTAATCACTCTCAACTTGACGATGGTAATTTGCCTTAACCTCTCAAGTAGATCCGTTTCATTGAAATCAATTTCTGTCATTATCTCTCGGGAAACCCCTATACCATATTCGATCAAAAACAAATACAAATCCTTCTTATTATTGAAATAGTTGAAAAGCGAACCTTTGGAAATGCCTGCATGTTTGACAATCTCATTGGTTGATGCCAATTGGTATCCCTTGCTCGTAAATTCCTGCAAGGAAGCATTAATAATTATTGCTCTTTTTTCATAAGCTAAGTTATGGAATTTAGAATTAATTTTTGTTCACCTTCTTCCTTTTGACCATTGTGGTCACTTCAAATATATCACCAGTGACCAGACTGGTCAATATGTAATTATTGATTAAACAAAAAAAGCTTCCCAAACATCAATGGGAAGCTTTTCGTATTTATACCATCACTTTACAGATATCATTCGTGAATTCCACTGGATCATGGATTGGCAGACCCTCAATCAATAGTGCTTGATGATAGAGCAGGCTAGTGTAGAGTGCCAGCTTTTCTTTATCTGTGGCATGTGCATCCTTCAGTGATTGGAACACTTCATGGTTGGTGTTTATCTCTAACACCTTGTTTGCTTTGATGTTTTGGTTGTCCGGCATCGCTGCAAGGATCTTTTCCATCTCGATGGTCACTTCGCCTTCTGTGGACAAGCAAACAGGATGGGTCTTCAGGCGCTTGGACACCTTTACCTCGCTAACTTTTCCAGAAAGAAGCTCCTTCATCGCTTCAAACAATTCCTTGTTTTCTTCTTGTTTCGCTTCCGTAGCTTTATCATTATCATCTGTTTCAATTCCAAGATCGCCACTGGACACATTCTTGAATTCTTTCTCTTTATAGTTCATGAGCATCTTAATGGCAAATTCATCGATATCTTCTGTGAAATAGAGCATTTCATAACCTTTGTCCAACACCATTTCGGTCTGTGGCAACTTTTCGATTCGCTCCTTGGATTCACCTGTTGCATAGTAGATGTACTTCTGGTCCTCAGGCATTCTGGAAACATACTCATCCAAGGTAACCAGCTTTTTCTCTTTGGATGAGAAGAACATGATGAGGTCCTGCAATGCTTCTTTGTTCGCACCAAAATCTGCATAGATGCCATATTTCAATTGGCGGCCAAAAGCCTGGTAGAACTTCTCATAGTTTTCGCGCTCATCCTTCAGCATGCTTTGAAGTGCACTTTTGATTTTCTTTGCCAGGTTTTTCGCTATGAATGTCAATTGGCGGTCCTGCTGCAGCATTTCACGGGAGATGTTCAGCGATAGGTCCTCCGAATCCACAAGGCCTTTGACAAAACTGAAGTGATCAGGCAGCAGGTCGGCACACTTGTTCATGATCAGCACGCCGCTCGAATATAGCTCCAAGCCCTTCTCGAACTCCTTAGAATAGTAGTCATACGGCATATTTTCCGGAACATAGAGGATGGCATTGTATCGAATCGTACCATCTACACTCACATGAAGATGCTTGAGTGGCTTATCAAAGCCGTAATGCTTTTCCTGATAAAATTTCTCGTAGTCTTCTTTCGTCAATTCGTTTTTATTTTTCCGCCAGATCGGGACCATGCTGTTGATGGTCTGTTCCTCACGTGTTTCCTCCAACTCCTGATCGTCTTCGGATTTAGGCTTGGTAGTGGTGACATCCATCTTGATCGGGTAGCGGATAAAGTCGGAGTATTTTTTGATGATCGCTTTTAGACGATACTCCTCCAAATATTCATCGTAGCTCTCGTCTTCGGTGTTTTCTTTTATTTTCAATATGATCGTTGTGCCAACTGTTTCCTTTTCAGCAGGTTCAATCGTATAACCTTCTGCACCCTCTGACTTCCATTTGAAGGCATCATCCTGCCTTAACGCCCTACTGATTACTGTTACAACATCCGCAACCATGAACGCTGCATAGAAGCCGACACCAAATTGTCCGATAATATCAAAGCCATCCTTGATTTCATTTTCCTTTTTGAAAGCCAAGGAGCCACTCTTTGCAATGACACCAAGATTCGCTTCAAGCTCTTCCTTCGTCATTCCAATCCCTGTATCCACGATTGTTAAAGTACGTTCCTCTTTGTTTGGAATCACTTTTATAAAGTAGTTATCCTTATCGAACGTCATCGAATCATCCGTCAATGCTCTGTAATAGATTTTATCCATCGCGTCACTTGCGTTGGAGATCAACTCGCGAAGAAATACCTCTCGCTGGGAGTAGATCGAGTTAATCATCATTTCTAATATTCTTTTCGATTCAGCTTGGAATTCTTTCTTAGCCATGCTCACAATCTCCTTCCAGATATGAATATGTATTTAGCACTCTCCTATTAAGAGTGCTAACCCCACTAAATAATTATCACATTTGGATATTTTATGTCAATAGTTTTGAGCAAAAAGAAAAGCAGTACATTTCACAAAGAAATGTACTGCCACTTTTAAGCGCTTTTTGAAATGTCAGGTACACTTATTTGCCCTTTCAATTTCCGGTCATAGATGCTAGTGGTGAAAATGGCGATGAGCATCAAGCCCATCAGCACGCCAAACAGCATTTCCATGCCATGAAGATCCACCAATATTCCACCCATCAATGGACCGAGCATCCTGCCCCCGGTTGCGGTGCTGTTTACAATACCCTGATAGAAGCCTTCCCTTCCTTTAGGCGCAAGGTCGTTTGCAACGGTTGGCACGGCAGGCCAGACAAACATCTCGCCTACGGTAAGGATGACCATGGCTGTGACAAAGGCCGTATACTGCTCAGCTGTCCCGGCAACGGCAAAGGAAGCGATAAATATCATCATCCCTACCATGATTTGTGCTTTTAACGTCTTCGTGTACCTTTTTACAATATAGGATATCAAAGGCTGGGCCAATACGATTAGCGCACCATTGATCGTCCAAAGAATACTGTACTGCTTAAGTGATATCCCAAGAGACTGCGTGTGCGTTGCGATCGAAGTCTGCCATTGTACATATCCCATCCAGCAAAGAAGGTATCCAATACAAACAATCAGAAGTGCATAAAGCTTTGTATGATCTTTGATTTTTTTGGAATGATCCAGGACTGATGACTGGACGGTCGGATTCGCCTGAATGCCTCTGTAGCCAATCAGTGCAATAAGGAAGAATATCGCATACGTTACTGTGTTCGCCAGGAATATGTAGTCAAAGCGAATATCCGCTACAAGTCCTCCAAGCGCAGCACCTATGGCAACCCCCAGGTTCTGCGACACATACATCGCGTTGAATGATTTTCTTCCGCCTTCTTTCCAAACAGATCCAGCCATTGCATACATGGAAGGAAAAACGATTCCTGATCCGAAACCGATGATGGTTAAATAAATGATATAAAAATTCCATGAATGATTTACCGTCATCCCTATTAATGCGGTGATTGTGATGGAAATACCGAGCAGAATCGACCTATAACCACCGATTTTATCAAACAGGTACCCGCCAATCAGGTTTCCAAGAACACTTGCCCCTGCATTGACCATAAGCACAAGCCCTGCAACAGACAAGGATTTGCCTAGAATATCATGAATATATATAGTATTTAACGGCCATAAAAAAGAAGCCCCTGTTACGTTTATTGCCATACCAACAACAAGCAACCAAAGAGCTTTGGGCATTTTCAACATATTGCATGCCCTCCTTTAACCAATTATTTCGAAAGCCAAAATAATTGTAATCGGTTTTGTTCCCAGTTTCAATACAAATTGTTTGAAATGGGAAAATGTAATAATTAAGACAATTTTGGGGTCTGGCCCCTTAAAGAAAAAAGCGCAGCCTAATGGCCACGCCTTTGTTCTTTTTCGCTGTGATTTTTGGATCTGACCGGTTGGGAACGCTTTAGGTTCTGTTGCTTTACATCTTTCACGGGATTATATTCTGCACCCATTTCCACGGTGTTTCCTGTCTTTTGTTCAGGATTATTCTGTTTGGAACGCTTTTTCATTAAATTCGCCTCCGATGTTAGTGCCTTAACAAGGTCATGTCGTTTTGAAGACTTTGCAGCTGCAGTCTCATACGATTGAGCTGCTCACGCTGCTGGGCATTACAGCTGTAAGAAAGATGCATCAAATCATTATAGGTCGTTTCTATCTGTTCCTGTGCATTCGTAAACTCTGTATCATTGTAGTGCTCCAGCTGCTGCGCTTCGCTATATTGCGCATGTGCATTCCGTAAAGTATCCTCACATTGCTGAATAAATTGTTCCACTGATTGTCTAGTTGCCATTTTTTTCACCTCACACTTAATTGTGATGCTCCTTTTTATTTTGCACATTTTTCTTTGTGGCATTCGGTAAAAGCCTACAGGAAAATTCTTGTCAATAAATGAAAGTCCGAAATCAAATTGTAAGCCTTCCCTCATACGTGCTAAAATCATGTAGGATTAAAAAAAGAGGAGGATGACGGATGACCAATATAAAAAGTAAAAATCCGTTTCCATATTCCGTTGAGGACAAGCGATATCACACCTGGAACTATCATCTACGCCAAACCTTCGGACATAAGGTATTCAAGGTAGCTTTGGACGGTGGATTTGATTGTCCAAACCGTGATGGCACGGTGGCACACGGAGGATGCACATTTTGTAGTGCAGCAGGATCCGGTGATTTTGCCGGCAACCGTGCAGATGACTTAATTACACAATTTAATGAAGTAAAAGATAAAATGCACCATAAATGGAAAGACGGAAAATACATGGCCTATTTCCAAGCCTTCACCAATACCCATGCACCTGTAGTAGAGCTTCGTGAAAAGTACGAGACCGTATTAAGTCAGGAAGGTGTGGTGGGATTGTCCATTGGCACTCGGCCGGACTGTCTGCCTGATGATGTAGTCGAATATTTGGCAGAACTTAATGAGCGGACCTACCTTTGGGTGGAGCTGGGACTTCAGACCGTTCACGAAAGAACTGCCCTGCTAATCAATCGTGCGCATGATTTTGAGATGTATAAAGAAGGCGTCCAAAAACTCCGTAAACACGGCATCAGGGTCTGCTCCCATATTATCAACGGACTTCCGTTGGAAGATACTAAAATGATGATGGAAACGGCACAAGCTGTTGCTGACCTAGACGTGCAAGGCATCAAAATCCATCTCCTTCACCTTTTGAAAGGGACGCCGATGGTCAAGCAATATGAAAAAGGCCTGCTTGAGTTCTTAACCTTCGATGATTACATCAAGCTAGTATGTGACCAGCTTGAGATCCTTCCACCAGAGATGATTGTTCATCGAATAACAGGCGATGGTCCCATTGATATCATGATCGGGCCGATGTGGAGCGTGGACAAGTGGTCCGTGCTGAATGCGATAGATGCAGAACTGAAACAGCGTGACAGCTATCAAGGAAAATATTATGTACCGAAAAAAGAGGCGATGGAATGAAGCTGGAGCGAGTATTGCCATATAGCAAAAAAATATTGAAGCTCGCCGTTTCCGAGGGGGATATTGCTGTGGATTGCACCATTGGAAACGGCCATGACACAGTCTTTCTTGCCGAATTGGTCGGACCAACTGGACATGTTTATGGCTTCGATATCCAAAAGGAAGCAATCAGCGCCACAGTCGAGCAAGTGCAGACATCCAAGTTTACGGATCGCGTGACATTATTTCAGGAAAGTCACGCCCGCCTTTTGGAACTGATTCTAAAAGCCGATCACTCCAAAATACGCGGGGCAATTTTCAATCTGGGGTATCTTCCGGGCGGCGATAAGGAAATTGTGACACTTGCCGAAAGTACGATTGCTGCGGTGGAACAGCTTTTGTCAGTTATGGAAAAGGAAGCGGTCATCGTGCTTGTCGTCTACCATGGCCACCCTGAAGGTCAGGTCGAACGGGACGAACTGCTGGATTATGTTACAACCCTTGACCAAAAAAGAGCCCATGTCCTGCAGTACCGATTTATGAATCAAGTGAACAACCCACCTTTTATTATTGCGATTGAAAAGAAATAGCGCGTAGCTGCGGGATGAAGTGCTTTTGATGGACTTTTTGTGCTTGCATCACCATGAAAAAGTCCTTCATCCGCTTTATGATGGACCTTTCGCGACTGCATCATCATGGAAAAGTCCTTCATCCGCTTTATGATGGACTTTTCGCGACTGCATCATCATGAAAAAGTCCTTCATCCGCTTTATGATGGACTTTTTGCGACTGCATCACCATGAAAAAGTCCTTCATAACCGCTATGAAGGACTTTTCCTTTAATTGTAAACACGTCACTACGAACTCTCACGCCAGCGCTGAATTCTACGGTAAGCACGTCCATTCACATAAAAAAAGTACGCCGTTCCGCCACTCGAGCGGATAATACTTTTTGCCATCCCGGAAACATTTTTGCAATCATGGACTTTGCGATCGGAGAGATATACCCCGAGCAGCCCACGATTGATCAACCGGTGGAATTTCTCAAAAGGCAGTCCAGTAGTATGCTCATCCGCTTTTGCAACAAAATGCTTCAGCCGCTCCATCAAGACTTCTTCATCGCTATAGTACGTACAAAAGTTCAGATCCCCACCTGCCAAGTCCTCCTCCTGGTCGATAAAGTAATCAAGCAAAATGTGGAGACCCTGAATGTATGGAAAATAACCACCTACGATTTTCGAGGCATGCTGCTCCGAAAAATCCTCACGAAACGATTGGGATACCAGACAGAAGATACCGAGGGTCGAGCCTGAACATGCAGAAAATTCATACCATTCCATCTGGGGAAGCTCCTCCCTATATGTGGCGAACCATTTTTCCAGCCGTGGAACCCGCTCCTCCACCACAACATGCTTATGTATTTGCAGATCACAGTAATATTGGCAAAGCTTCAATAAATGGGGAAAAATAATGGGGTAGTGTTCAATATCTTTCAGCACACTTTGACAGGTGCTTACCAAGTCAGCCAGATACCCGCCATCCTCCTGTTCCTCCCGAAAGCGGTAATAGTCCTTGACAGGGGAACCGACAGTCAACGCATCCTTCATCGATTCATGCAGCGCTTCAAAATCGACTGGATCGAGTGAGGTGCTTCGGTCACATAGGTTGTCCAGATAATCACTGATTGTCTGGTAGGCTACAATAAACTTAATCGCCTTTTGAATATCGGCGCCTGCCAGCAAGGAAAGGATTCCCCCACCCTCGCAATGAAACGCTTTTGAATCAATGCTGGCCAGTGCCTGCGTCCTTAATTCAGCATCCGGAATCTCACTGGCCCTACTTTTCCAATAGACCAATTCTTCATAGACAACAGGAAAAACATGACAATACACACTTTTCATAAGGGAAAAAGGATGGGTAGGTACCTTCAAGCTTATTCACTTCCTTCTAATTGTAAGTCAAAAAAGGATTTCGCATAGCGGAATACCTTATCCCGCTCCGGTTCATTGAAAATCTCATGATATAGTCCATTCCATTCCTTATAGCTTTTTTCTTTGGCCCCTAAGGAATTGAACCATATGACAGATGCTTCTTTATCTACAATTAAATCATCTCCAGCCTGCATAAGCAAAACAGGAATATCCGGGAACTTATCAATGCTCGTATATGCATGGTTCATCGATTGGACGAGCTCACGATACCATCTGACGGAAACCTTGGTAATATACAATTGGTCATCGGCAGCATTTTTGATAATTTCTTCGTTGCGTGTAGCCTTGTCAATTGTCAGCCCGGTATTGAATTTTGTCTTTGGCAGAATAAAATTCAAGCCCTTCGAAAGTACATCCAGCCCTTTAGCCGGATGATGAAGCAACTTCAAGCATGGTGATGAAAGAATGACCCCTGCCACAAGCAACGGACTTTTCTCCTGTAGTGTCCGGATGACTGCCAGGCCTCCCATGCTATGACCGATAATAAAAACTGGCGGCTTCAGAAGGTACGCCTCCTTGATCCAGTTTTCCACTTCTTCTATATATTCATCGAACGTATCGATATGTCCTCTTCTTCTAGTGGAAAGTCCTTGACCAGGCAGATCCCCCATCACCACGTTGAACCCATTTGCCTTCCATTGGTCGATCAACCATGGATAACGCCCATGGTGTTCTTGGGCACCATGGACGATCACCACGGTTCCCTTCGGATTTTCGCCCTCCCATTTCCACATAAAAAACACTCCCTTAATTACTTCAAGTATCTTTCTGATATAATAAAATAAAACAAATCTATATGACAAGTTGGAGGCACTCATGTATAAAATATACCCTTATCACGATAAAAAACCCCAGATAGATTCCACTGCTTTTCTCGCTGATTTTTCCGTCATTACAGGGGATGTAACAATCGGGAAAGAAAGCAGCATCTGGTTTCACACTGTCATTCGCGGGGATGTCGCCCCTACCATCATCGGGGACAGAGTCAACATCCAGGATCAGTCCCTCTTGCATCAAAGTCCGAATAGACCTCTTATTATAGAAGATGACGTGACAGTTGGCCACCAATGCACCTTACATAGTTCCTTCATCAGAAAAAACGCCTTGATCGGAATGGGCTCCATCATTCTTGATGGTGCAGAAATCGGGGAGGGCTCCTTTATCGGTGCGGGCAGTCTTGTCTCCCCCGGAAAAAAGATCCCACCAAACACGCTTGCCTTCGGACGTCCTGCAAAAGTGGTCCGTGAATTGACCGAGGAGGATAAAAAGGACATGGCACGAATTCGCAGAGAGTATGTGGAAAAAGGTCAATATTACAAATCGCTGCAGACGTAACTCGCTTCTTTACCGCGACCGTTATGATTTCATAACGGTTTTTTTATTTTCATCGGGATAAATTAACCCTTTTTTTACAATCGCTTATCATTTCCTAAATAATCACTACTTACAATATAGTTAACAAATCAATTTCTTTGTTAAGGGGTTGTGGAAAATGATCAAATTCCTACACAATTTTTATGACTTTGATTGTCATGTATTTCGTGGAATTAATCGGCATTTCGAAAAGAAAGCACTAAACCTTTTCTTCCGCACCATCACTCATGCCGGTGGCGCAACCTTTACTATCTGCACTATTCTATTCATTATTCTCCTTGCATCCAGTTCTTTGAAATACGCAGCCATTGCAAGCGGGCTCGCCCTTGCAATAAGCCATATTCCTGTATCGATTATGAAAAAATTCTATCCGAGAAAACGCCCTTATCTTGCATTAACCGAAATAAAAGTGGCCAGCAACCCATTAAAGGATCATTCCTTCCCTTCCGGCCATACCACTGCCATTTTTTCGGCTGTTCTCCCATTCATCCTGTATGCACCTATGCTTGCAGCCTTTCTCCTTCCTCTGGCAATAAGCGTGGGCATTTCGAGGATGTACCTCGGTCTTCACTATCCATCAGATGTGGCAGTCGGCTGTATCCTCGGAACCTCTGTAGGATGCTTATCCTATATGGCACTTGCTTCATTTTATCCAAATGCACTTATATAAAAGATAAATTGTTGAAATGGGGGATTCTTATGAAAATAGCGATCTTCACCGATACTTTTGCACCGGATGTTAATGGTGTTGCCAGGACGTTAAAGAGATTTACCGCATATTTAGAGAAGAACAACATCGAATATCGGGTTTTTGCACCTGTTAGCTCAGGGGAAGACCTGTTCTCGAGTCACGTACATCGATTTGCGAGCCTTCCCTTCTTCCTGTATCCTGAATGCAGGATTGCGCTTCCTAATATGATTTCCGTAAAGGCTGAGTTACAGAAATTCCAGCCAGACATCATTCATGTGGCAACCCCGTTCAACATCGGCTTATGCGGTTTGCACTACGCAAAAAAACTCAACATTCCGGTTGTCGGTTCCTATCATACCGACTTTGATAAATACCTCGAATATTACGACCTTCAATTTCTCACCAAATTTCTATGGACATACATGAGATGGTTTCACCGGCCGCTACGAAAAATTTTCGTACCTTCTATTGATACCCAGGAGCACTTGAAAAAACACGGCTTCACCAATACCGCCATTTGGCCGCGAGGGGTGGATTGCAATCTGTTTGATCCCGGAACAACCTCTTCTTCAATAAAAGAAAAATTCCAAATCAAAGAAAAATACTTGATCAGCTTTGTAGGCAGACTTGCACCTGAAAAAGATGTGGCACTACTGCCTGCCATTGAAGCAGCCCTGCCACAGCATATCCGTGAACATACACACTGGCTCATTGTCGGAGATGGTCCTCTGAAGCAGGACTTAATGAAGCAGGCACCTTCAAACATGACCTTTGGCGGATTCCGTTCAGGCTCCGAGCTGACGGAAATCTATGCAGCCTCCGATCTTTTTGTCTTTCCTTCTGCAACAGAAACTTTTGGCAATGTCGTCCTTGAATCCCTGGCTTGTGGAACTCCGGTAATCGGGGCAGACGCTGGAGGTGTACGTACCATCATTGAGAACGGTGTGACAGGAATATTATGTCCAGAAAAAAATATCGAAGCTTTTGCAGGAGCCATTGCTTCCCTTCTTCATGATTCATCCTTGCGAAAAGGGATGGGCTTGGCCGGCAGGCAATATGCCCTCTTGCAGTCATGGGACGCCATTTTTGAAAGATTATTGTCCGAATATCATCTTGCATTACAAGTTGAGGAACTTCAGGAACTCGCTTAGTTCAAGGAATAGAGTAATTCCCTTTTACAGAAAACTTGCAACCTTCCGATATTATTGTATATAATAATGATAATCTGACGAACGGAAAGGAGGAAATGAGATGTTACTATCTGTAAAGCTTCGCGGGCAATACTTGTCGTACTTACATTTATGCCGCGCGATTTTTCATGATTCATTTGTTAACGGGATACGTCTGTCCTTTTTTAACAAACTGAATACATGCTGCAGATAGTAAGAGATCTCTCACCCCTCCATAATCCCACTTTTCATTGTGGGTATGTAATGAAAGCCATGGGTTAAGAAGACTCCTTCTTACTCATGGTTTTTTTGTGTTCAAAAAAATATTCTTAAGGAGCTCATTAACATGATGCTATGTACAATAAATGAAATAAGCAAAAGCTTTGCAGGAACGAAAATCTTCGAAAACTTATCCCTCGATATTCAGGAAAAGGACCGAATCGGATTAGTCGGCAGGAATGGCAGTGGCAAAACCACGATTTTTCAGCTGATTAGCGGAAAAGAGGCATCTGATACAGGGGCCATTCATATTAAGAAAGGCATAAACGTCGGATATCTATCACAGATTCCTTCTTTCCCTGACGGTACCACAGGAGAGGATGTACTTTCATCAGCTTTTTCCGAAGCAATGGTGATACAGGAAAAGCTGAGGGCACTTGAGCTGCATATGACCCAGGAAACAGATGAAACCAAGCTTCAACGAATAATGGAGGAGTATGGTGTCCTTCAGGAGCGCTTCTCATTTATGGGAGGCTATGAAATCGAAGCCGAGATACAGAAGATAGCAAACGGATTAAAGATTTCACATCTGCTTTCACAAAAGTTTGACAGCCTAAGTGGTGGAGAGCAGACGAAAATTTGTCTTGGTTTTATTCTATTGCAAAACCCGGAACTGCTATTACTGGATGAACCGACCAACCATCTGGATATTTACTCGGTTGAGTGGCTGGAGCAATATTTGCGTGACTACTCGGGTACAGTTGTTGTCATCTCCCATGATCGCTACTTCCTGGACGAGGTTGCATCCAAAATCATCGATCTTGAAGATGGGGAAACACATGTCTACCACACAAACTACAGCGGTTTTATTAAAGAAAAAGAAGAGCGCCTACTCCTTGAGTTTGCAGCCTATCAGGAGCAGCAGAAAAAAATCAAAAAGATGAAAGAGACCATTAAACGCCTGAAGGAATGGGCCAACCAGGCGAATCCGCCAAATGCTGCGATGCACCGACGCGCAAAAAGCATGCAAAAGGCCCTGGATAGAATGGAAAAGGTGAAACGTCCTATTCTGGAGAGAAAGGCAATGGGTCTTCAATTTGAAGGAAGCGAACGGAGCGGGAAAGACGTCCTTACAATGGAAGGTTTGGCAAAATCCTTTGGCCGACGTACGCTCTTTGATCAGCTTGATTTCCATGTTTATTTTCAGGAAAGAGTAGCGATTATCGGCCAAAATGGAACAGGAAAAACCACTCTCCTGAAAATTCTTTTGGGCGAGGAAAGTCATGATTCAGGTGAATTAAAGGTAGGCAGCAATGTGAAAATCGGGTACCTCTCTCAGCATGTGGAGGCCGCCACCCCTAAACAGACGCTGATCGACGCTTTTCGGGAATACGTACCAATCACCCAGGAACAGGCACGACATGTTCTTGCGAAGTTTCTTTTCTACGGTCCTTCTGTATTTAAAAGGGTGGAAAATTTAAGCGGAGGAGAAAAAATGCGTTTACGTTTGGCCCAGCTGATGTATCAAGATATCAACCTCCTTATACTCGATGAACCGACCAACCATCTGGACATTGAATCTCGGGAAGTCCTGGAGGAAGCGCTAGAGGATTTCGGCGGCACGATAGTTACCGTGTCGCATGACCGCTACTTTTTGAATAAATATTTTGAGAAAACTTGCTGGCTCGAAAGCGGGAGGCTCACCACTTATACCGGCAACTACCAATATGCTCGGAATAAGAGAAAAGAATTGGAAAAAGATAAATTGCAAACCGTTGTTTCAGATACGGAAAGAAAGAAGGAAATTGTTTCTAAGGAACGAGTAAGAAGTAATGCCCCAACTACCATCGAGCCCGAGAAGATAGAGGCAAAATTGGAGGAACTGGAACTTGCAATATTCGAGTTGGAAGCACAGATGGAAAAAGAGACAGATCTTGTGGCCCTGCAAAAGTATCAAGATGAATGGAATAACAGAGAATCAGAACGCTCCTCCCTCTATGAATTGTTGGAGGATGCGCTTTAAACCAGTTTTGAGAAGTGTAGACAGGCGATCTATTTCGCCTGTTTTTTTGTTGTATGGCTTGTTTTTTTGTGCAGTTTCGAGTGAATTTTTTTTATATAGGTTACTTTTCATGAAATACGAAGTTTCCCAGGTGGATTTCGCAAGGCAATTTTAAGATATCAACGAAAATTTTCATATATCCACGATTCCGGACATTATATCAACGAGAAAAAAATTATATCAATGAAAATAAAAATATATCAACGAAAAACAGTTGCATATCGATAAAACGCATTTTCTCACAAAATCCGACATCTCTACGCAATGCAACTAGCAAGCCACTCCCCAAAACAAAAAACTGCCGCCAAACCAGGCACATAACCTGATTTGGCGGCAGCCACAATAATTATTAAGCGTTCGCTTGCTCTTTCAATGCATCAGCTTTGTCCACTTGCTCCCAAGGAAGGTCAAGATCGTTACGACCGAAGTGACCGTATGCTGCAGTCTGCTTGTAGATAGGGCGACGAAGGTCTAGCATTTTGATGATTCCAGCTGGACGAAGGTCGAAGTTGTTGCGAACCAGTTCCACTAGCTTCTCTTCAGAAACTTTACCAGTTCCGAAAGTGTCCACTGCGATGGATACAGGTTGTGCTACACCGATTGCGTAAGCAAGTTGAACTTCACATTTGTCAGCCAAGCCGCTTGCTACGATATTTTTTGCAACATAACGTGCTGCGTATGCTCCAGAACGGTCAACTTTCGTTGCGTCCTTACCGGAGAATGCTCCACCACCGTGACGAGCATATCCGCCATACGTATCAACAATGATTTTACGGCCAGTCAATCCAGCATCCCCTTGAGGTCCACCAATAACGAAACGGCCAGTTGGGTTTATGAAGTATTTTGTGTTTTCGTCAATCAAGTTAGCAGGAACTACCGGCTTGATTACGTGTTCTTTCACATTACGTTGGATCTGCTCCAAAGAAATCTCCGGGTGATGCTGAGTAGAGATAACGATTGTATCGATACGTACCGGTTGATCGTTTTCATCATATTCAACAGTTACCTGAGTTTTTCCATCTGGACGTAAGTATGGAAGGATTTCTTCTTTTCTTACTTCTGTTAGGCGACGGGAAAGCTTATGAGCCAATGAAATCGGTAAAGGCATTAATTCCTTAGTTTCATTGCAAGCAAATCCGAACATCAAACCTTGGTCTCCCGCACCGATCGCTTCGATTTCCGCATCTGACATTTGTCCTTCACGAGCTTCCAATGCTTGGTCGACACCCATTGCGATGTCAGCGGATTGCTCGTCGATGGAAGTAAGAACCGCACAAGTTTCTGCGTCAAAACCGTACTTCGCACGAGTGTATCCGATTCCTTGGATGGTTTCACGAACGATTTTTGGGATATCTACATAAGTAGAGGTAGTGATTTCTCCAGCAACAAGCACCAATCCGGTTGTTACAGAAGTTTCACACGCTACACGTGCATTTGGATCATTAGTAAGAATAGCATCAAGGATGGAGTCGGAAATTTGGTCACAAATTTTATCCGGATGTCCCTCCGTTACGGATTCAGAAGTAAATAAACGACGTTGTTTAGTCATTAAAAAAGTTCCTCCTTTTGTATATGAAAAGCGTTTTACCTCTCTTCATGTATAACAGTATGTTTGATACGGATCTCATTTCCTGTTGTGTGATGTTCTTTGTTATCTTGTGCAAAATATAAAAAACCTTTCCATAATGTTGAGGAAAGGTTTGAATTCAAGAATTAGCCTTTCACTCTTATCGGTCAAGGTCAATGCCTTGCTCAGGTTTAGCACCTTTTCTCAAGCGACAATTTTCTTGTCCAAAAAAATCAGCGAAGTGCTTTTTCGCGCTCGCCCATTTACCTTTGAGCAGGTTGCTGGGTTTCATAGGGCCTGCCCCTCCACCAGCTCGGAATAAGAGTATCCGTTCAAGGTTCTATATTAGCGTAATAAAAGCTTTATTGTCAACAAAAAACGGCAAATTATTTAAATGAAGAAACAGGAAAAAACATATGCTATCATTAAGTAGATTTGTCCATGTACATAAGCCTCTTTTTCACAAAATGTTAACGGATTCACACTTTATTTCATAAAATATTTTAATTAGTATGGACTATTGGATTAAATGTGTTATACTTTTTAACAGATGAGAAATTAATATACAAGTTGAAGGAGAGTTATCCATGATGAAAACGGTTGGTATTGATAATGGTTTAACTAAATTAATATACGGAAGCAACACGCAAATGCAACTTTCTGTACCTCAATTAGTGGAGAAAGTATTAAACCGCAATGAAGGCAGCCTGACATCTACCGGTGCAGTTGTTGCTACAACTGGAAAATATACGGGTCGCTCCCCTAAAGATAAATTCATTGTGGAAGAGGATATCTCCAAGGATAAGATTGACTGGGGAAAGGTAAACAGCCCGATCTCTGAGGAAGTATTCGAACGTTTATATGAAAAAGTACTAACCTACTTAGAAAATAAAGATGAAATTTTCGTGTTCAAGGGCTTCGCAGGAGCGGACGAAAAATATCAATTGCCTATCCAGGTAATCAACGAATTTGCATGGCATAACCTTTTTGCGCACCAGCTATTCATCCGACCAAATGACGAACAGCTTGCCAAACATGAAACCGCATTCAGTGTTGTCTCTGCACCAAGCTTCAAGGCTGATCCTGCAGTTGACGGTACGAACTCTGAAGCATTTGTCATCATTTCCTTTAAAAAGCGCGTCGTTCTTATCGGCGGGACAGAATATGCAGGTGAAATGAAGAAATCCATTTTCTCTGTCATGAACTACTTGCTTCCTGAGAATGGTATCATGCCGATGCACTGCTCTGCCAATGTAGGACGTGAAGGCGATGTAGCACTATTCTTTGGTTTATCGGGTACTGGCAAGACAACATTATCCGCTGACCCTAACAGAAAGCTGATCGGTGACGATGAGCACGGCTGGTCCAATACAGGCGTATTCAATATTGAAGGCGGCTGCTATGCGAAATGCATCGGACTGACGCACGAAAAAGAGCCGCAAATTTTTGATGCCATCCGTTTTGGATCTGTACTTGAAAATGTGGTAATCGATGGTCAGTCAAGAATCGCTGACTATGACAACTCCACTTTAACAGAAAATACCCGTGCCGCCTACCCACTTGAAGCAATGGACAACATTGTACAGCCAAGTATCGCGGGACACCCGACAACCATTGTTTTCTTGACAGCTGATGCAACTGGAGTATTGCCTCCAATCTCCAAGCTTTCTAAAGAGCAGGCAATGTTCCATTTCTTGAGTGGGTACACAAGTAAATTGGCCGGAACAGAGCGCGGAATCACTTCTCCGCAAACAACGTTCTCCACTTGCTTCGGTTCTCCATTCCTGCCACTTCCTGCAACTACGTATGCAGAGATGCTTGGCAAGAAAATCGATGAGCATAATGCCCAGGTCTACCTTGTTAACACTGGCTGGACTGGCGGAGAGTACGGAGTAGGTAGCCGTATGAAGCTTTCATACACAAGAGCAATGGTTCAAGCTGCTCTTGAAGGCGATCTTACAAATGTGGAAACAGAAAAAGATCCATATTTCGGAGTGGAGATCCCTCTGCATGTTCCAGGTGTACCTGATGAAGTGCTGCAGCCTAAGAAAACATGGCATGATGATGAGAAGTATGATCTTGCTGCCCGTGAATTGGCTGGTAAATTCAAAGAAAACTTCACAAAGTTCAAAAACGTACCGGAAGACGTGCTAGGACTTGGTGGACCAACCGTTTAACAATATATTGGAGCCATCCGAAATGACATTAAGTTGTCTTTCGGATGGCTCTTTTGATATTTGAACCTATTAGAAATTGGAGCTTATGATGAACTTTTTCATGGGGGGCGGTGCTCAAAAGGTCCTTCATCAACACGATGATGGACTTTTTCATAGGGATCGGTGCTCAAAAGGTCCTTCATACTCCTGATGATGGACTTTTTCATAAGGCTCGATGCCCAAAACGTCCATCATCAACCCAATGATGGACTTTTTCATAGGGATCGATGCTCAAAAGGTCCTTCATACTCCTGATGATGGACTTTTTCATAGGGATCAATGCTCAAAAGGTCCTTCATACTCCTGATGATGGACTTTTTCATAAGGCTCGATGCCCAAAACGTCCTTCATACTCCTGATGATAGACTTTTTCATAGGGATCAATGCTCAAAAGGTCCTTCATACTCCTGATGATGGACTTTTTCATAAGGCTCGATGCCCAAAACGTCCATCATACTCCTGATGATAGACTTTTTCATAGGGATCAATGCTCAAAAGGTCCTTCATACTCCTGATGATGGACTTTTTCATAGGGATCGATGCTCAAAAGGTCCTTCATCCACCCTATGATGGACTTTTCAAGCCCAAGCGAGCAACAAAATGCACTTCATCAACCCTTTGACTGGTCTTTCCAGCACAAGCTACCACCAAAATCCACTTCATCACACACATCCAAAATCACCACATCCCAATGATTTCACTCCCCCTGCTCCTTCATCCAAGAGGTCAGCCTCTCAACAAGCCTCCTGTTCTCTTTTGGCGGAAAGTAATGTGTAAACTCCGGATAATACCAGCTTTCAACTTGCTTCCCAAGCTCCTTTGCGCGCTTTTCCAAACGATAGGAATGCTCAACGGAAACGTTCAGATCCTTCTCGCCATGTATTATCAATATGGGAGCCTGAAGCTTCTCAAGCTCAAACAACGGTGTTCGCCACTTGTATTCGTCAGGAACCTTACTCGGCGTACCTCCTATCACACGCTTCATCATACGCCTCAAGTCAACCCGTTCCTCATAGGTAAGAATCATATCAGAGACCCCTCCCCAGCTGACAACGGAACAAGCATCCGGGAACTTAATTCCGGCCATCAGGGCCATCACGCCTCCACGTGAGAAGCCGAATACATGGATCCGGTTTGACTTCACTTTTTCATGCTTCTCAAGCAATCTATACGCCGAGAATGCATCCTCCCGATCCTCACCGGCAAAGTCCTCATTACCTTCCCCTCCCTGGTTTCCCCGGTAAAAAGGCGCCATCACGACAAAACCTTCAGAGGCAAATTGAACGATGCGCCCTACCCTGACCTGTCCGACATTCTTGATTCCGCCACGCAGATAAAGAAACCCCTCATAAGTCCCTTCTCCCTTAGGCTCAGCCAGCATCCCTTTCACCTTTAATCCACTGCTATAATAGGTCACCATATACACATCAATATGTGGACTTGGTGACGGGTATCGCACCTTCTCTGTTATTAAGCCGTCCTTCAATATTTTCCCTCCAATTCCCCTACTGGGCATTCACACATATTTAGGCCAAATCATACTGTATTTTATATAAACATACAAAACTTTTGCCTAAAGCCTGAGGAGGTTGAATATGAGATTTTTTAAGATTGCCCTAAGTATTGGTTTGTGTCTTGTACTTGTAGCCGCATTGGTTGCTTGCGGTGGTGGTAAAAAAGAAACGGTCCGGATTGCGGAAGTGACTCGTTCCATTTTTTATGCTCCCCAATATGTTGCGATTGAAAAAGGATTTTTTGAAGAAGAAGGGTTGGATGTAAAGCTGACCACAACATGGGGCGGCGACAAAACGATGACCACCCTATTGGCGGATGGTGCCGATGTGGCACTTGTCGGATCTGAAACGTCGATTTATGTGTATGCACAAGGCTCAAATGATCCAATCATCAATTTTGCCCAGCTTACACAGACAGATGGAACGTTCCTGGTATCAAGAGATAAGCTTGAGAACTTTTCCTGGGAGGATTTAAAAGGCAGCACATTCTTAGGCCAACGGAAAGGCGGCATGCCGCAAATGGCAGGAGAGTTTGCCTTGAAAAAGCATGGTATCGATCCGCAGAACGATCTGAATCTGATTCAGAATGTGGATTTCGCGAATATTCCTAGTGCCTTCGCTTCCGGTACAGGAGATTTTGTCCAGCTATTCGAGCCGCAGGCAAGTATATTTGAAGCGGAAGGGATCGGCCATATCGTTGCATCCTTCGGAGAAGAATCCGGCCTTATTCCTTACACCACCTTTATGGCAAAGGAAAGCTATATCAAAGAGAATCCTGATACGGTGGAGAAATTCACAAGAGCTCTCTATAAAGCTCAGCAATGGGTTGATTCACACAGTGCCAAAGAAGTGGCTGAGGTTATTTTGCCATACTTTGAAGATACAGAGGTTGAATTAGTCGAGACAGTCGTGGACCGCTATAAGAGCCAAGGATCCTTTGCCACTGATCCGATTCTCGATATAGCGGAATGGGAGAATCTGCAGAACATCATGGATGAAGCCGGGGAACTGCCTGAGTACGTAGAGCATCAAACATTAGTAAATACAAACATTGCGGAAGATGTAATGGGAGAATAGGATGATGATCTATGAGCTTTCTATCGATAGATCAAATTGAACATATTTATTTCACTCCAGAGCGTGCTACAAAAGTTTTAGAGGACATTTCCATCACCATCGAGGAGGGGGAGTTCATCTCCTTCCTCGGCCCAAGCGGGTGTGGAAAGACGACCTTGCTTTCCATTATCGCTGGTCTTTTGGACCCTACCGGAGGAAACGTGACACTAAAGGGCAGACGCCCCAGGGAATGTGTCTCGGAAATCGGTTATATGCTACAGCAGGACTATCTTTTTCCCTGGAAGACAATTGAAGAAAATAGCCTGTTGGGATTAAAATTATCCGACTCTCTAACAGAGGCTTCAAAGCGGAAGACATTGCAGCTTTTAAAGGAAATGGGTTTGCATGATGTAGAAAAACTGTATCCCTCGCAGTTGTCCGGAGGAATGCGGCAGCGTGTTGCACTTGTTCGGACACTAGCGACGGATCCACTGCTGTTACTGCTGGATGAACCTTTTTCTGCGTTGGACTATCAAACAAAACTGAAGCTCGAGGATCTTGTATTTACGACGCTTAAATCCTTTCAAAAGACCGCTCTCCTTGTAACACATGACATCGGAGAGGCCATCGCCATGAGCGATCGGATTTTTCTTTTAAAAGCTAATCCAGGCCGAGTTGCCAAAACATTTATCGTTCCATCTGAATTAAGGGAGAGCATTCCTTTTGAAGCAAGGCAGCATTCACAGTTTTCTTCCTTGTTCCAAAACATCTGGAAGGAGCTGGAGCAGCTTGAAACAGCAGCGGAATATTAATCTCCTTCATACAGATTATCTGCAGAAAAGAAAGAAAGTAAAGCTGCAAGTACGGCTTTATCAGCTCATCATATTCATCGTCTTCTTCTCTTTTTGGGAGCTTGCAGGGAAAAACGGCTGGGTCAACCCTCTGCTTTTCAGTTATCCAAGTAAGATATATCGTCTTTTTATAGAGAAGATGCAGGATGGGTCGCTCCTTAGCAATATAGGCATTACAGTAACAGAAACCATTTTCGGCTTCATACTTGGGACATTGATTGGTACCATCCTTGCAGCGATTTTGTGGTGGTCCCCTATGACATCCAGAGTGCTTGAGCCTTACTTGGTCATCCTGAACGCCATGCCAAAAGTGGCACTGGGTCCCATTCTAATAGTCGCCATTGGCCCTAACATGGGTTCCATCATTACGATGGGGGCTATCATTTCGGTTATCATTACCACCATTGTCGTCTATACGGCTTTTAAGGAAGTGGATGACAATTACCTGAAGGTTCTTCGGACGTTCGGTGCCAGCAGAGGGCAGCTCTTTACCCAGGCTGTATTGCCTGCCTCCTATCCAACCATCATTTCTACATTAAAGGTGAATGTCGGGCTTTCATGGGTCGGGGTGATAGTCGGGGAATTTCTTGTTTCCTCCAAGGGGCTTGGCTATATGATCATCTACGGATTCCAGGTGTTCAACTTCACGCTCGTATTGCTGAGCCTTTTGATTATTGCCGTATTTGCCACAATCATGTACCAGCTTGTCGATTATTTGGAGAAGAAGCTTGTTAAAAATAATTAAAAGAGAGCAACTCAAAAGTTGCTCTCTTTAATTCGCTGCAAACTATACGTGAGGACCGAATCTTTCATGATAAAGCTGAAACGATTGTCTTTCCTTATGTTGGTGGGAAGCTGTTTCAGTAAAACCGGACCATTTGTTTCGAAATATGTAGGTTGTTTCTCTAAACGTGCAATCTCAGCAAAATATACATTTTTGATGATGACCTTTTCTCTGCCTTCCACTTTGTATTGCCCTATGTAATGCAGCTTGGATACTTGTCCGCCTGTTTCTTCTTTTACTTCCCTTATTGCCGCCTGATCTGCGCTTTCTCCTTCTTCGACTTTTCCACCGGGAAATTCCAGTCCGCGGTTTTTATGACTGGTCAAGAGCCATTGATCTTCCAATTGGCAAATGACCCACACATGCTTGGGACTGGATGAATAAGGATGGTCTTTAAAGGATAACATCACTCGGTTATGGTAAATGTCTTCAAACTCATACATACTATCGAAACTCCAATACCTCTTTTTTCTTCTTCCATCTTAACATAGTAGCATCGAAATTGTGAGAGTCAAGTATCCTTTTTAGACCATCATACAAAAGAATTCGTCATTTTATTCAATTAAGTCGTCCATCAAACCTTCGTTTTTAATATGCACCTTTGTTTCTTCGTCACCAAGCTCATAGAGCATTTTATATACCTGCTGTAATCCAGTGTCGTAGCCATCATTGGGGCGGTCGAAATGGTACTCAATATATGGAATATGCGCTCGCCAAAAACCTTGCCAATCGGAAGAATAATTTTGATCGAACAGCTCTCTTAGACGAGTAATTTCCTCATCCGTCGCTTGTATCTGATAGTCCCATGAATTTGCAGTTCTAACTTGTGAGATATTACCTTCGCCTAGTGATATATAATAGGTTTTTCTTTCCATCCTTTTCACCCTTTCCTAGAACGTCCTTTTGTTATTTTCCCAAAAGGATCTCCGCTTTATTCCATAGGATGAAAGTTATTAGAGACCTGATTTTTTCTTAACCGTTTCAATCATCCTCTTCATCAGCTCAGGAATAGGAACACCCATCCTGTGGGCATTTTCCATGATGGATATAAATTCATTCACTAAGTAAAAAAGAATGGTGACATCCATGATGACCGTAGTGCCTAATATGATATCCAACACATGTGCAATACTTACCAGGGCAAAGATGAATACTTTTTGCGTTATCCCCTTAAAGCCGATCCTGCTGGAGAGCTTCTTTTCCACTAAAGCTGCAAGTACCCCTGTTATATAGTCGACAATGACAAATGCAACCAGGAAGAGCAGTAGTTTGCTGATTCCACCAAAGAGCAGGGAGGCAATTGAACCCGTGAGTGAAACGGCTACAATGTACATAACTGTGTACTTGTCCATAGTACTCCCCCTTTTTATACTCTATTTTATGCACTTGATTATTAAGTGTGTAAGTAGAAACTGCCTTTTTTGTATGAAGTGAAAAAGATAGAGAAAGCTAACGTCTAGAGAGGCAGCTGCATATGGAGGTGAAAGCTGATGAAAACCATAGAAGAAATGATAGAAAAATATCAAAAAAGATTTTTGAGAGATGACGAAGATGTGGATGCTGTCGCATACGCGATTGTTAATAGCTTTACGCGAGAACAATGCCTGGGATTATTAAATGAACTCACTGACGAAGAACTTCATCAGATCGTAGCACTTTTTGTTATGGATAAGGTGAAGGCAATATTAATAAATGCTGATGAGGATATTGAGAGGGATGGATCAGGATTCCTTCACTAAATGTTAAAAACAGAAGTAGCCCGATACTTAGGGACCTCCCCTTGCATCGGGCTAAATACTTGTGGTAAAAAGTTACTTTCCTAAGAAGGCGTGGAGCATCCAATTATGCTTTTCCACACTTTGATGGATGGCTAAAAGCATATCACCGGTTGTTTCATCTCCTGTAGAATCGGCTACTTCCATGCCTTCTTTCAACTCTTCAATTAGAGTGGAGAAGTCACTGGCAATATTGTTGACCATCTGCTCAGCTGACTCTCCTCCTTCTGCTTCATGGATAGTGGAAATCTTCAGGATTTCCTTCATAGTTCCAACAGGCTTTCCTTCAATTGCCAACAATCTCTCTGCTAATTCATCGATATGGGTTGCCGCTTCATTATAAAGCTCTTCAAATTTTTCATGAAGTGTGAAGAACTCAGGTCCTTTTACATACCAGTGATAATTATGTAACTTCGTAAATAAAACACTCCAGTTCGCGACTTGCTTATTCACTACATCCGTTAATTGATTTGACATCTTAATTCCTCCTTGACCAATAAGTATCTACCTTTTTTTACCCTTTCTATCTTCCCCTTAAACAAATTCATTATCCTTCCATATGCTTTCTAGCCTAGAGCAATAATGGTAGAATAGGGGTAGTATTGTGCAAGGAGGGATTCTCAACAATGACTACCGTATTAATCATATGCGTCATTATAGTTCTTATCGTTCTTTTACTGACCATACTAACCACCAATAAAGCTTATAAATATGAACATAAGATCGACCCGGTTGACCCGATGCCAGGCGAAGAAAAAGAAGAAGACGATAACAGCAACAATCGATGACCCTGACAATTAAACATCCTTCCATAAACACGGAAACCCCAAGCGTGCCATCTTCTCAGAGGGCTTGCTTGGGGTTTTTCAAGTTTATCTTTATCCTGCTTAGTAATATTCGTAGATATATGGTGTTTCAGGCTGTTCTACTTTTTCCAGGCTCTCGATTTCCACATAAGGAAGGTTCCATCCATTGTATTCGGTTACGGTCAATGTCCCTTTCACCTTTACCCACTCATCGTTCTCCAATTCACTTGCTTCTGCGAGTGTGGATAGTGTCCCATAAACGGAGGCATCAGCCACACAACACGAGAGTCCAAATCTTGCTACCACAAACTGATCGGATGTGAAGTCTGCTTCCCGGAAAACAAACCCGACCATTTCGATTTTCTTCCCGACAAATTCTTCAGGGTTCATATCAATTATGTTCATAATGGGAATGTATCGGTCATCTTCCACAACAATCGTATCCTGTGTTAATAGCTCAGCCTTTAGCTCTTCATAGTACCCTTCCGGCGGGGCCTGCACTTCAAACCCTTCCGGATGCTCAAGAGGTGCATCTGCCAGTTTTTCATCAATGGATTGCTCTCCTGATTCATCCATATATTTTTCAGGATCCTTCAAATACTCTTCTGCACGGGAAGTAGAACCTTCCGCTTCCGCTGTTCCCTCAAAGGCTCCAGCTTGCTGACGCTCATCCACGATCTGCTTGGAGTTCGTAAACCCGCGTTTTTCAATGATGGAGCTGTCCAAAATATTATCGGGAAACATGAAACCTGTCACAACAGGCAGCACAAACATGGAATAGATGACAATGGATTGGATGGGTGTAGAGGATTCACCATGATCAAATCCACAATTGCATACCAATTCCTCCTTGTTCTTGGAACCGCTTCTCCATATTTGCACTATCCCAAGGATGAACAGTGTCGCACCGGCAAAATACATGAAAGGCATCATTCGGGGCGCAATAAAGTTCGTAATGTTTCCAGTCACTAATAGCTTAAAGAACAGAAGAGTAAAGCCTAATAATATGATTCCGCGCAAATATATGTGGAATCCATAATCTCGATTATTTTCCATTCAATCTCATCCTTTCCTTACAACACAATCTGCTGGAAAATAAGGATTGCTGCAAACACGACAATTGTCACAACAGCCATGAAGGCTAGTACGAATTTCGTCTTGAAATAGGCAAATAGCATAAATGTGTTTTTCAGATCCAGCATTGGTCCATAAACTAAAAAGGCAAGTATCGATCCTGTGGTAAAGGTTGAACCAAAGGATGCTGCAACAAATGCGTCCGCTTCTGAACATAGGGAAAGTACGTAAGCAAAGGCCATCATGACAGCGGGTGACAAGACCTCATTTGAACCAAGTGCAACAAGTACATCCCGGTCGAGGAAGGTTTGGAATAAACTTGCAATGAACGCACCGGCGATCAAGTATTTACCCATATCGAAGAATTCATCACTTGCATGATAGAAAGTGGCTTTCCATTTATTCGTCGGTCCTGACTGTTCAACCTCGGGATCCATTCTTCCTTGCAGTTCATTTTTCGTCCAGCGAAGCTGATTTTTATTATCAAAAAGTAATAGCATCAACAACCCTATTACAATACATAGTACAAATGCCAAACCGAAGCGACCGTACAGAATAGTTGGGTCTCCATTAAAGGCATAGAAAGTGGAAGCCACTACAACCGGGTTCAATATTGGTGCGCCAACAAGGAAAACAACCCCTACATGAAGCGGCATCCCTTTTTTGATCAGACGGCGGACCACTGGTATGATGGCACATTCACAAATCGGGAAAATGGCCCCAAGAATCGCTGCAGGAATAATTGCAGCAAATGCATTCTTCGGGAGGAATTTTTTTATCTTCTCCTCCGACACAAATGTCTGAATCAATGCAGAGGCAAATACCCCCAATAATATAAACGGTACAGCTTCAATTACGATACTCAAGAATATAGTATTTACATTAAGCAATGAGCCCGGAATCTTCTCAGAGAAATCTTTCATATCCATAAAAAAGAACAGATATAGAAAAAATCCGATGAGTAGAAGGCCAATGATATCTTTTAAGAGATTATTGCTTGTCCTCATTTTTCGACTCCTTACATTTAATCTATTTGCATTATAGCATAGAGGTCTGGGAAACTTTCACTCTAGTTATTAACAATATATGTATCTCTATTAAAATTATGATACTTCAATCGAATTTACTAGATTTTGTTTTTGCACATTAAACACCGCTGTTAATTTCCGCACTAGGCTGCGCTTTCCGCGGGCGGTCCGGGAGCCTCCTCGGCTTCGCCTGCGGGGTCTCCCCTGTCCCTTCCTCCCGCAGGACAAGGAAGGCTTCGGCAGCGATTCAACGCACGAAGAAAATGCTCGCATTTTCGAGGAGTCTTCGCCTATTGCTCCAATCAACAGCTAGATTCTTAGGAAATCAACAATACTCAATAACAGAGCCTAAAAAAAAGATGACCCTGGGGCCATCCCTTTTTCTCATTATCAACCAAACACTTTTTTTAAATCTTCTTTGTCCTGTTCCAACCAGAAGCGCATCAGGCGTTTTGCGCCTTCAAGGTCATGCAGTTTCGCCTGTCCGCACTGCTTTTCGTTTGCCGCAGGAATTTCTTCGATCTGTACAGCATCCTTTAATGTATCTTCCATCAGGTCGACAATCTCATCCACTGTCGGTTCGCCGCTGACAACCAGATAGTAGCCTGTCTGACAACCCATTGGTGAAATATCGATAATATCGAAATGATCGTATTTTTCTGAATGGGTACGGATATTGAACGCCAACAGATGCTCAAGAGTATGAATCGCATCTGGTTTCATTGCCTGTTTGTTCGGCTGGCAAAAACGGATATCATATTTATTCACTACACCATCTGTCCCTACTTTGTGTACACCGCAATGGCGGACATATGGAGCTTTTACTGCATTATGATCAAGTTCAAAGCTTTCTACTGAAGGCATGAAAACATCTCCTTATTGATAAGTTACACATATTATAGCATAGTTTTAATTCCAATTAAATTCATCTGATTTATATGAATTCAATAAATTTTCCGTTCCGGGAAAAATCCGCTATAATTTATTCTGAGGTGACAGTATATGAAACATATCTTTCTTTTGCTAATTCGCTTTTATCAAAAGGTCATATCTCCATTGACTCCACCGACATGCCGGTTCTATCCGACCTGCTCCCATTACGGGATGGAGGCAATCAGCCGTTTTGGTGCATTTAAAGGAGGATGGCTAACCATAAAAAGAATCCTGAAGTGCCATCCGTTTCATCCGGGTGGAATTGACCATGTTCCAGAGAAGAAAGAAAAAGTTTAAACCGATTGATAACCATCCACTACCAAATCGAGTTTACCTGTGTTAGGGTCTATCACCAGTCCATGTACAGGGACTCCATCAGGCATCAACGGATGGTTGGCAATCATATCGACACTCTCCCTGACACTTTCCTCTACACTGTCAAAGCCTTTTAGAAAAGTTTTCACATCAATCCCTGCGTATTTCAGGTCATCGATCGTTTCTTTCTTTATTCCCCTTGCTTCCATTTTTTCTCTTATCGAATCATAATTCACTTTTCCCATTCCGCAATCATGGTGGCCGATGACCATCACTTCATCTGCATTGAGTTCCATGACCGCAACCAATATGCTTCTCATGATGCTTCCGAATGGGTGGGATACGAGGGCACCAGCATTTTTAACCATTTTCATATCCCCGTGCCTTACATTCATTGCACTTGGCAAAAGGTCTATCAACCTTGTGTCCATACAAGACAAAACAACAAGCTTTTTATCCGGGAACTTTGTTGTCTGAAATTGGACGTACTCTTCACTTTCCACAAAGTTTCGATTATGATCTAATATTTCATTTAACAATTTCATCCTACTACCTTCTTTCTGCAACAAATTTTTCGTCTCTTCCAATATGACAAAAAAAAAACATAATGACAATAAAAATGAGTTGTCAGGTGTTCCGCTTTCTTGTACTATAGAAAAGTATAAATCGTAAAGATTACGTTTTACAAACAGAAAGGATGTATTTTATTATGTCAAAAATACCAGTTACCGTGATAAGCGGATATTTAGGATCAGGAAAAACCACTTTACTTAACCATATTTTATCCAATAGACAGGGTTTAAAGATCGCTGTAATTGTGAACGATATGAGCGAAGTCAATATCGATTCGGCACTAGTCCAGAACGGTGGCTTTTCCAGAACAGAGGAAAAGCTAGTGGAATTGCAGAATGGCTGTATCTGCTGTACGCTGCGTGAGGATCTGATGAAAGAGGTAGAACGACTGGTAGATGAAGGGAATATCGATTATATCGTTATTGAATCTTCTGGAATCAGTGAACCGATACCTGTTGCTCAGACATTCACGTATATAGATGAGGAATTTAATATCGATTTGACCTCCAAATGCTATATTGATGCGATGATTACTGTCGTGGATGGATTCCGCTTCTTTGAAGATTACAATTCCGGTGAAAGTCTGCTTGATCGTATGGAGGGAACCGACGAAAACGACACTCGTGAGGTTTCCGATCTGCTCATAGATCAAATTGAATTCGCTGATATCCTGCTATTGAATAAGACAGACCTCCTCGATCATGGGGATGTGAAAGATATGGAAGCGTTTCTGCGTAAAATGAATCCGGGAGCGAAAATCATTCCTTCGGCACACAGCAAGGTTGATCTTCAAAGCATACTTAATACAAACCTGTTTGATTTCGAGCAGGCAAGCCAGGCAGCGGGTTGGATCAAGGAATTGAATGAAGATCATATTCCGGAAACTGAAGAATACGGAATATCCTCCTTTGTATATAGAAGGAAAAAGCCATTCCATCCTGAGAGATTCATGAGTTGGCTGGAAAAATGGCCGGAAAATGTAGATCGTGCAAAAGGATTTTACTGGCTGGCTTCAAGAAATGACATGGCTGGATTGCTATCACAGGCTGGCGCCTCCATCATGCTTCAGGGGGCAGGACTTTGGGTAGCAGCTTATAGTGAAATGGATAGGGAAATGACGTTAAAAGAAGAACCTGAGCTTTTAGCCAAATGGGATGATACTTATGGGGATAGAATGACTGAGTTAGTCTTTATCGGATTTGATCTAGATCGATATGCGTTAGAGGAGTCACTGGATACATGCCTACTTACTGAAGAAGAGATGTTAGAGGACTGGACAAAATTCCATGATCCGATACCCGCATTTGTTACAGAGTAATAAAAATTATTAATCAATTTCCTTTTCAGTTCTCAAATCGTAATAATTACGATATAATGTTCAAGGATACTCAATGAGAGGAGAACACAATGAAAAATAAATCAATTTTATCCATTCTAATACTTATATTTTTCACATTTTTAGTTGGCTGTAATTCGGATAACCAATCCTCTGAAGGAAAACTAACAGTGTATACAACCATTTTTCCTTTGGAGGATTTCACGAATAAAATTGGAGGAGATCATGTGGATGTAAAATCCGTCTACCCTCCAGGTGCGGACGCACATACATTTGAACCTTCCACGAAAACCATGAGTGAGATGGCTTCTGCTGATGCCTTCATCTACACAGGTGTTGGAGTGGAAGGCTTTGCGGATAAGGCGAAAGATGTCTTGGAAAATGAAGAAGTTAAAGTAGTGGCTGCTGCTCAGGAAATTGAGTTAATGAAAGAAGATGAACACTCCCATGAAGAAGAGGCTCATGAGGAAGATGAGCACGCACATGAAGAGGATGAACACAATCATGAAGAGGACGCTCACGAGGAAGATGAGCACGCACATGAAGAGGACGCTCACGACGAAAATGAGCACAATCACGGAGATGGAGACCCACATGTATGGTTAAGCCCTACTCTTTCTATATCTTTAGCGGAAAATATAAAAAATGCTTTGGTGGAATTAAAGCCAGAGGCAAAGGAAGATTTCGAGGCTAACTTTAAATCTCTAAAAAAGGAATTAGAAGCGTTGGATTCGGAATTTAAAGAAACAATGGAATCAGCCATGACAAATAAGATACTGGTATCTCATGCAGCTTATGGCTACTGGGAAAAGGAATATGGCTTGGAGCAAATCAGCGTAAATGGTTTATCTCCAACACAGGAGCCATCTCAGAAGCAACTAACTGAAATTATTGCTAAAGCAAAAGAAAACAACATTCAATACGTAATTTTCGATCAGAATATCAGCGGTAAAATTGCGGAAGTAGTAAAGAATGAAATAAAAGCAGAAGCATTAACTTTGCATAATCTTGAAGCAGCAACAGAAGAAGATGTAAAAAATGAAGAAGACTATTTCAGCCTGATGAGAAAGAATTTAGAAACCTTGAAGAAGGCATTGAACTAATTGCCTATTTTTTCTTTCGCTTTCCTGAAAATTTAGTGCCTACTTTAAACACCCTGTTGATTGCAGCGAGAGGGGTTCGCTTATCCCTTGGCGGCCTCGGGAGCCTCCTCGGCGTAATTGCGCCTGTGGGGTCTCCCTTGACACGCTGCTCCCGCAGGAGTCTCACCCCTTGCGCTCCAATAAACAGGGGAGAGTTTAAATTTAAAAAAGCCCCAACTTTTTTATCAATAAAAAGTTGGGGCTTTTTCATGCCTTTTTACTGTTCTGTCAGCACTTTATAGAACCTCTCCACTTTTTCCGGCTCCAATTTATCACCTATCAGAACAACCGTAGGGGTTATTCCATTCGGTTCTTCTATTTTATTGAGCCGCAACTGCCCTGCAGCATATTGAAACTCAACATATCCTGAATCGTCTGCAAGCTGAATGATCCCCTTAGCTCGGATAACATGTTTTGAAAGCTTTTTCAGCTGTTTTTCCAGTACATCCTTTTTTACCGGGCTCTCCACTCTCAGCTTTGTCGCTTCAATATGGTGATGGTGATGGTGGTGAGTATGTTCATGGGTTGAATGGGAATGGGTAACCTCCCTGACATGGAATCGTTTCTCAAGCATCAGCTCCAATGGAACTTCACCAAAGCTTGTTCTGTAGATCGGAACATGATTATCCAATTCATCTGCCAGCTTGGCTTCCACTTTGTTCAACTCTTTTTCCGACACCAAATCGATTTTATTTAGAACCAGCAAATTGGCCGAGGAGACCTGCTCTTTTAACAGGGCCCTTATTTCCTTGGAGCTGTTAAAAAAGCTTTGATACTCCAAATAATGACTCGCATCCACGAGGCTGATCATGGACTGCAATTCAAAATGCTCCATAAACAACGGATCTAGCAGAACATCCTTGATCTCCAATGGATTCGCAACACCAGTCCCCTCTATCAAGAGCACGTCAATTTCTTCATTTATATAACCTTTTAAGGTTGTTTTCAAATCGTCCTGGATGGTGCAGCAAATACACCCATTTAAAAGCTCCACCACCTGCTGTCCTTCAAAAAGATGGTTTTCCACATTTTCATCACCAAGTTCATTCAGGATGATACCAGGCTTTTTTCCGCTATTACTAAAATGACTGATCATATGTAAAAGTATGGTTGTCTTTCCGCTGCCTAAAAATCCACTGATTACATACACCGGTACCTTCGTTTTCAATCAAAGCACCCCTTCCAATAGACTTTCTTTTCTAATACCCATTATATAGATAAATAATAAAAGAAAATAATCATCCGCATAAAACGTAATGATTACTATTTAATTATACTATTATTCTTATCCCTTATCAATCATTCTACTTGAACCTTTTCCTTTCCTACTTCTTTTAGAAAAAAATGCATATTAAGTGGAAAAATGTGGACTATAACTGGTAGAAGATAGGAACAGATTTGTGCGAAGGGAAGTATCTGTATGGATGATGTAGTTATTGCAAGATCCCTCTTTGGAACGACGATGGGATTTCATATCATTTTTGCGACACTCGGAGTCGGTATCCCGCTTATGATTTTAATTGCGGAATTGATGTACCAGAAAACAAAAAATCGGGAATATGCCGTAATGGCCAAAAGATGGACAAAGGCAAAGGCCGTTCTATTAGGTGTGGCCATCCCGACTGGTACTATTGCAGGTGTCCAGCTCTCCCTATTATGGCCGGGCTTCATGGAAGTAATAGGTAAGGTGATGGCACTTCCTTTTCAAATAGAAATCTATGCATTCTTCATTGAAGCTCTGTTTATATCCATTTATGTGTATGCAGCTGATCGCATATCACCTTGGATGCGGATTTTAAGTGTGACTTTAGTGACAATTGGGGCTGCTGCTTCGGCTGTTTTAATTACCAATGTGCATGCATTTGAAGGGACACCAGCAGGCTTTCGTATTGAAAATGGGGAAATAGTGGATGTCGACCCTTGGGCTGCCTTTTTCAACCCAAGTTTTATCGTTACTGCTGCCCATGTGGCGGTATCTGCATTCATGACAGGAGCTTTTGTCATTGCCTCTGTCGCTGCCTATAAAATGCTTCGCAACAAACATAACGAACGAGTATATAAATTTCATCGAAAGGCATTGATAATGGGCTTAGTAGTAGGAGGCATCTTCTCTTTCATGACCGCAATAAATGGCCATGAATCCGCTCAGCTGCTGCATCAATATCAACCTGAAAAGCTTGCTGCTGCAGAAGGTCTTTTTGAAACTCAGGCATACGCTCCCTTGGCGGTTGGCGGATTCACCGACCGTGAAACCCAAGATGTCAAATGGGGCATTGAAATACCTTGGGCGCTGAGCTTTTTGGCCGATGACCGATTTGATACCGTTGTTGTCGGCTTGAACGATTTTCCCGAGGAGTACTGGCCTCCACTATTTGTGCACACGCTGTTCAACGGAATGGTGGGGATCGGGTCGATGCTGATTTTCTTATCCCTTGTTGGATTCTTTTGGAGCAAGATTTTGAAAAAGCCCACTTTTCCTAAATTGCTTATGTGGCTTTTTGTAGCTGCTGGACCATTGGCAATGCTCGCCATAGAATTTGGCTGGATATTTGCTTGTACCGGCCGTCAGCCTTGGGTCATCTACCGTGTCATGCTGACGGAAGAAGCAGTAACAGGAAATCAGAACCTTGCTGCTCTTTTTATCGCTTTTGCTTTTATTTATGTACTACTAGGTGTTGCAGTGATATGGGTACTTCGCCACTACTTTAAGCGGCATCCACTTGAGGACGAACTGAATGAGCTTCCTCCTTCCAATTCCGGGGTTCAAGTTTAGAAAGGAACTGATCTTATGACAGATGCAATACTTGCTATTACTGTACTCTGGGGGTTTATTTTCATCTATGCGGTAATGGCCACAATGGATTTCGGTGCAGGCTTCTGGTCGATGCTCTATATAAAAAATAAAAAAACGAACGCAACCAATATCGCAAACCGCTACCTATCTCCGACCTGGGAAGTGACCAATGTATTTATCGTGGCAGTGGTGGTAGCCATCTATAGCTTCTTTCCGAGTGCAGCCTATACATTGGGAACGGTATTATTGATTCCAGGAAGCATCATTTTGCTGCTACTGGCTGTCCGAAGCGGTTTTCTGGTTTTTTCTCATATTGTAGAGGACTATCAAAAGCCGTTAACCTATATTTCAGGTATTACCGGATTTTTGATTCCCGCTTTTCTTATTCTTGTACTGCCAGTTACACACGGTGGGTATGTTGATACGGTAGATGGAGTGGATCAGCTGATGCTTGGCCGTCTTCTGGCAAGCCCACATGCCCTCTCCTTTATCCTATTTGCCATCAGCAGTACGTTATTCCTGTCCTCTCTTTTGCTTGCTGACTTTTCTAAAGTGGCAAATGATAAGGATGCTTATGAAATCTATCGCCGTGATGCCCTTATTCTTGGACCTGTTTCACTGTTCGGGGCATTATTGATTATGATTACCATGAGATATGAAGCAGGTTGGCTTTTTAATGGGATGATGGATTATCTGGTGTGGCTGTTCATTTCAGCAGGCATGTTTGTCGTTACAGGTGTCGCTCTCGTTTTACCGGATAAAAGGAAGGGCTGGACCGGGTTGCCTCGGCTTGCTGTGGTTTCGGCATTTATTCAATATGCTTTAGCAAGCTACGCTTACGGGCGGGCACATTTGCCGTTCATCATCTATCCTAACGTCACCATCGAGAATGGATTTACAGATCCAGCCTCATTTCGGGCGCTATTCATTTCCTATATAGTCGGCTTTGTCATTCTGTTTCCTGGTTTTATTTACTTTTGGCGTTTGTTTATGAAGGATGACCGATATATTAAGAGTGAAAATTAAGGTCAAGGGGATTCCTCTTGGCTTTTTTATTTGATAAAACTTCCCTACACCCTGCTTAATGTCTGCTGAATCGAACTCCAGGACCTTTTACAGTAGTACACTGGCTTGTTGCATTCCTTCGCTTTCTGCTTGATGACTTTTGCCAAATTATGATTGATGTAATCCGTCAATACCAGTATCAAATCCACGTGATCCGGAATGGAACGCTTCACGACCTGTACCTTTCTCCCATCCACATGAACAATATCCTCAAAACCGAAATTCTTCAACTTGTCCTGAATGTTCCCTAAATGATCTGCTCCTACCACCATTAATGATGTCATCGCTTAACACCCTTTCACTACTTTTTAATTGAGAATGATTCTCTCTTGTTGAATCTATAATAATTGAGAATGATTCTCTTTGTCAATAAATTATATAAATTATTCATGATTTATTATATTTCCTAAAAAAGGAAGAATGGGATTTGCAACTGAGGAGAAATTAAGAAGGTATCTTCTACACATAGGTTCTGTTAAAGAAAAGAGTTATTTCAATATTAGCTGTTGATTGGAGCAATAGGCGAAGACTCCTCGAAAATGCGAGCATTTTCTTCGTGCGATGAATCGCTGCCGAAGCCTTCCTTGTCCTGCGGGAGATAGCGGTAGGCTGGAGACCCCGCAAGGCGAAGCCTGAGGAGGCTCGAGCACCGCCCCGCGGAAAGCGCAGCCTAGTGCGGAAATCAACAGCGGGTATACAGGGCCACAACAAAAGGAGGACGAGACAATGGCTAGAGATGTTGAGGTTTTATGCGAAGTGGAAAATTGCAACTTCTGGGGACAAGGAAACCGTTGTAACGCTGATGCTATCTATGTAGTAAGCCACAAAGGAAACACGGCACATGATAGCAAGGATACGGATTGCAAAACATTTGAACCTTCACATTAAGATGAAAACAAAAGAGGACTAGGGATATTGACCCTAGTCCTCTTTATTAGCAATTTCCTGCAGATGTCCTCTGCAACCTATACCGATTCTTTTGTTAAAGATCTTCTGAAAATCCACTTCATCACAATACCATGTTTTGGTGACAGGAAAAAAGTAAGAACAAACAATACCCCTGCCATCATTGCCATAGATCCGGAAATGGAAACATTATAGAAGTAAGCAAAGTAGTAGCCAAGTACAGCAGAAGCTACCCCTATGACAGCACTTAATACAAGCATCACACTCAATCTATCGGTCAAGAGGTAGGCGCTTGCTCCTGGTGCTATCAGCATGGCCACTACCAGAATTGCCCCGACACTGTCAAAGGATGCGACAGTCGTGATGGAGAGCATCCCCATCAAAAGATAATGCATGAACATGACCGGTATGCCGATTGCTGCTGCCATCTCCGGGTCAAACGCACAGATTTTCAGCTCCTTATAGAAAAAGACGATCAATGCAATATTAATGATGAGAACCGTTCCGAGCATCCAGACGGCTTTAGGTCCAAGCTCCATCCCCGCAAAAACGAAGGTATCCCATGGCACGAATGCAATCTCTCCCATCAACGCATGATCCACATCCAGATGGATCTTTCCTGCATACATAGATACGAGGATGACCCCCAAAGCAAACAATGAAGTGAAAACTACACCAATTGCTGCATCGGATTGCACACCGGATGAATGGAGAAGCTGAACAAAGAAAGCGGTCAACAGTCCCACCAAAAGGGCTCCAACGAACATATATATTCCTTCTAGACTGCTTGACACCAGATATGCCCCAACGATTCCAAGTAAGACGGTATGGCTGATAGCATCAGCAAGCATCGCCATTTTTCTTAATATAAGAAAACATCCGGTGATTCCGCTCGTGATACCTACAAGCGAGCCGGTTAAGATAATCCATCCTTCATAACTCATAATGGACCGGCACTCCCTTTCAAGATGGATTGAAGCCCAGCTGAATTCCTTTTGCACTTTGCCTCATATAGCGGATAAGCAATCGGATCTTTTCCGAAATCTTTTAGTAAAGAGCGCAGCTCCTCCACTATTTCCTTCGGTCCATCCAATAGATCCATGCTGCCTTCTCTCCAATTAGATTCAGGAAACTTACTTTCAAACATAAGATACATATCCATGAGACGGTTTTTGAGGACAATTCCATGGGCATGCTTCAGCCCTATTTCAGTTAATCCAATACCCCGTTGTCTTCGATGAATATCAGCTTTTTCTGTCTAAGCTCTTTTAATACCTTCCGCAAGACCATTGTATGTGTTGGTCTGAGGTCAAGGACTGATCCGAGAGAAAAGCTTCCCATTGACTTGCCTTCTGTATTCAATAAAGATCCTTCCGAAAGCTCATACAAGGACGATAAGATATTCTCGCTTGTAATCTGATTCTTTACTTTCATCTGTTTGATGGCTCTTGGAACCAAGCCCTTCTTTGTTCCAAACAGTAAAGAAAAGATAAAACAAATAGTCGCTGCCAGGATAATGAGGGGACCAGTCGGCATTCCTCTGGATAATGTACTTAACAGAGTCCCGATAACGCCTGAAATGGCACCAACCAAGCCAGCTAAAATTACCATGTGATCTAATCGTTCTGTCCAGTACCTCGCCGTTATAGCCGGAGTAATCAGCATCGCTGCCATCAGGATCACTCCCACTGCCTGGAGACCAATCACTACCGCTCCGACAATCAAAGTCATAAGGAGACCGTTCAGCAATTTTACCGGCATTCCCAAGCCTTGGGCGAATTGAGGATCAAAAGTGATAAGCTTTAATTCCTTGAATAAGAGGAAGGTGATAAAAATCAGGACAAACGCTATTGTGCTGATAATTTGCACATCCACTCCAACTATTGCGGCTGCCTGCCCGAAGATAAAGGAATCAAGACCTGCTTGATTTCCCTTACCATGATGCTGTACATATGTCAGCAGTACAATCCCCGCTCCAAAAAAGACGGAAAGTACAAGCCCGATTGCCGTATCCTCTTTGATTCTTGAATGCTTGATGACTGCCTGTATGCAATAGGTTCCAATCAGTCCAGAAACTGCAGCACCTATCAGGAACCAGGACATGGATTTCGCCCCATAGAGCAAAAATGCAATACATATTCCAGGAAGTGCTGCATGCGCCATGGCATCTCCGAGCAAGCTTTGCTTTCTAAGCAATGCAAAGCTGCCAAGCACTCCACTCGCAATGCCAAGCAATACTGTCCCTAATAGAACCCATTGTACATTTGGATCTCTCAGCATATAAAGTATCGTATCCATATTGTCACTCCTACTGTTCTACGATTGCCTGATTTTGATCTAGAAATGCCAGACGGCCGCCATATGTTCTTTGTAAATTCTCCATCGTAAAGACTTCATCCGTCGGTCCTATCGCTATTTTTCTCAGATTAATCAACAACACCCAATCAAAATATTCCTTGACGGTTTGTAGATCATGATGGACTACCAATACGGTCTTCCCCTGAGACTTCAACTCGTTCAGGATGGTGATGATCGCTTTTTCCGTTGCTGCATCCACTCCGACAAATGGTTCATCCATGAAATAGATGCTCGCATCCTGGGCAAGTGCCCTTGCCAGGAATACCCGCTGTTGCTGTCCGCCTGAAAGCTGGCTGATCTGTCTTGTTGCATAATCTCTCATTCCGACTTTATCCAGGCATTCGTAAGCAAATTCAATATCTTTCTTGCTCGGTCTTTTTATCCAGCCAATGTGTCCATACCTTCCCATGAGCACCACATCCAACGCATTCGTCGGGAAATCCCAGTCCACTGAACCGCGTTGAGGAACATAGCCGATCAACTTCCTCTGTGATCGATAAGGCTTACCGTAGATGGAGATGCTTCCTGAAGCTTTCGGTATCAGTTCCAGCGCTGCCTTTATAAGGGTCGACTTACCTGCACCGTTCGGTCCGATGATGCCAATCAGCTTTCCTTCAGGAACGGTAAAGCTGATTTCTTTCAATACTGGTTTCCGATGGTATGCCACTGTCAGATTCTCAATCTTTACTGGTTCCATGATGTTCACCTTACCTTCTTATTTTAGGGCTTCCACGATTGTATCAATATTATGTTTGAACATGCCCAGATATGTTCCTGTTTCTGTACCGGCTTCCCCCATGGCGTCAGAGTATAACTCCCCGCCGATGACTACAGTATGGCCGCGGCTTTCCGCACCTTTTACCACTGCATTGATGGAATCCTCCGAAATACTGCTTTCCACAAACACTGCTTTTACATCTCTTTCAACCAATAAGTCAATGATGCTCTGAACATCCCTTAACCCGAATTCTGCATCGGTACTGAGTCCCTGCAAACCGGTAACTTCCATTCCATATGCCTCACCGAAATACTTGAATGCATCATGGGCGGTGACAAGCACTCTGCTTTCTTCAGGAATAGTTGCAATCTTCTCTTTTCCGTAGGCATCCAGTTCCTTTAATTCCTCTATATACTTTTTAGCATTTTCTTCATACGTAGCCGCATTATCCTTATCCTGTTCCACCAAGGTTTCCGTTACCGCCTCCACTGCATGAATCCATAGCGTGATATCAAACCATACATGTGGATCTTTCTTCGTGGTATCTCCATCTGCTGTAAGAAGAAGTTCATCAGGAATTTTTTCTCCCACTGCTACAGTCGGTTTATCTTTAGACATTTTCTCAAGAATATCTCCCATTTTCCCTTCCAAATGAAGGCCATTATAAAAAATGATTTCCGCTTTGCTCAGTTTACCGATATCACCTTGGGACGCTTGATAAAGATGGGGATCAATTCCTGGTCCCATCAAAGATTCCACTTCAACATGCTCTCCTCCAACATTTGTGACAATGTCCCCGATCTGTGCAATGGTGGTGGTAACTTTCAATTTATCACTTTCGTTTCCTGTTGCTGCTCCTGAACATGCTGTCAATCCCAAACTGATGGCGCCAAGAAGTAAAAATTTCATAAACATCGTTTTCATCATTGTATTCCCTCTCCCTCGTAAAATTGTGTATAGCAACAAATGTTTCTCTAACGCAAGTTTTATGGTAAAAATATACACATTCTCACCAGATTCCAATTTAATCTATGCGGATTCCAGAAAAAATGTGTCATTGTTTTTGACAAGATCACTAATTTGAGCTTCATCTCAAAATGTTTCCCTAATACAAAACTTAAACCCTGAGCAAACTTTTGTCAAGCAAAGTTTTTTGAAAACTATTTTTATTTTTGGGGTCTGGCCCTGGCAGGGGAATGACCATTCATGTCGAATCCTTAGAGGTTGGTGGATATAGGAAAAGCCCCTGCGAGCTGCAGGGGCTTTCGGTTTTATAGGTCTACTTTTGGGTAGGAGTTTGTTTTTGCACTTATGTCTCTTATATATCTTTCGTTCACTCTATAACCGATGCCAGGTGATGTGGGAACGGTTATTTTTCCTTCTGTAACTACTACCTCCGGTTCAATGACATCCTTCTTCCAATAACGGGAGGAGGCGGATATATCACCGGGAATTGTAAAGTTTGGCAGGGAAGCTAGGGCAATATTGAACAATCTTGAAATGCCTGTTTCCAGCATCCCACCACACCAGACCGGTAGTCTATTCCGCATACAGAGGTCATGAATGCGGATGGCATTTGTAAGTCCGCCGACTCGACCAATCTTTATATTGATCACCTGACAGCTTCCAAGCTTGATAGCATTCACAGCATCCTGGTAGGAAACGATGCTTTCATCCAGACAAATTGGAGTAGTTAACTGCTTTTGCAGCTCCGCATGCTCCACAATATCATCTGAGGCAAGCGGCTGTTCGATCATCATAAGCTGAAGCTCATCTAGTTTCCTTAACCTATCGACAGCATCAAGCGTATATGCAGAGTTCGCATCCGCCATTAGAGCAAGCTTCGGAAATTCACTTCTGATTGCGTGCAGCATTTCATAATCATATCCGGGATCGACTTTCACTTTCACCCGCTGATAGCCTTCCTTCACACGCAAGGTAATCGTTTCAATCATGCTGCTTGGCGAGTCCACGCTGACAACCACACCTGCTTCGACCTTTTTACGAGTTCCACCAATATAGTCTGATAAAGATTTTCCTGCTTTCTTGGCAAAAAGGTCCCATCCTGCCATTTCTACTCCCGCTCTTGCCATCGGGTTTCCCTTCCATACCAGTAAAGCATCATGTATCTCACTTGGATGCTCCCATTGACCTTGTAAAAGCGAGGGAATAAAAAAATCCTCCAGCATATGCCAGGAAGTTTGAATCGTCTCTTCGGTGTACCAGGGGGAGGAGAATGCCACAACCTCTCCCCAACCGCTGACTCCGTCCATGTCCGTCATTTTCAAGAGGATGCTCTCGCGCTCAGATACCGTTCCTAAATGAGTACGGAAAGGCTGCAAAAGCTCCATTTTGGTGAGAAACATCTCGATTTTCTTAATCTTCATGATCATGACTCCTAGTAGAACCTGGCTTAGGCATGTATTCCATCAGCCTTCTTCGTACAAGTTTATTAGCCGCATTACGAGGCAATTCAGTCACCTTCAAAATCTTTTTTGGCACCTTATACCTTGCCAATCGCTGTGAGGCGAAATCTACTATTTCATCCTCGGAAACATCCAGATTCTTCAGCACCACAAAAGCCACAGGGACCTGTCCCCAACGGTCATCTTCCATCGGTGCAACCCCTGCATCCCCAATGGAAGGGTGCTCCAGAAGTACAGCCTCGATTTCAGCCGGATATACATTTTCTCCACCTGAAATAATCAAGTCATTTCTGCGATCTAGGACATACAGAAATCCATCCTCATCCAAATACCCGATATCACCTGTATGGAGCCATCCATCTTTGATTGCTCTGGTTGTGGCTTCCTCATTATGAAAATAGCCTGGCGTGACATTCGGCCCCTTTACCACGATTTCACCTGCCTGGCCTGCCGGAACTTCTTTGTTCTCATCTACTATTTTTACCTGGCAGGAAAAAAGGGCCTTACCTGCACTCCCGATTTTCAAAAGTGCCGCTTCCGGAGAGAGTGTTACAATTTGGGAGCATGTCTCTGTCATCCCATATGTCTGGAACACCGGTATCCCCTTTTTTTCACATTCCTTTAACACTGGCAATGGAATTGGACCTCCGCCAGCCAGCATGCATCGGAAGGTTCCTGGATACGTTTTTTCACCCAACTCATCCAAAAGCTGCTGCAGCATGGTACTAACCACGGAAACAATGGTTACTCCTTTACTCATAATATCCTCATTTACTTTCTCAGCATCAAATTTCTCATGAAGCACAACCCTCATCCCATAGATAACTCCACGCATCAAAATCGACAGACCGCTAATATGGAACAATGGTACGGTGGCAAGCCAGGCATCCTTTTCATATAACCCAAGATTCAGTGCCGAACCTGATGCACTCCAAAAGTGATTCCCGTAAGTTTGCTTCACCCCTTTTGGATGGCCTGTTGTTCCGCTGGTGTACATGATTGTATCCACTAAATCAAGTTGAAATTCCTCCACGAGTGGAAACGGACCTGCTTCCCATTGAGACAGAGCGTCCATCGAGATGATGCCACCTTCCTCTTCGACCAGAACTTTAAGCAGTGGGTTCACTTTCTCTGCATCTGTAACCAGCAATTTTGACCTGGAATTCTTTAGTTGGAACGCCAGCTCATTAGGAGTCAATCTTAAGTTATGTAAAACAGTTATCGCGCCAATATGCTTTAATGCGAAAAGAAGAATCGCCATTTCCATACTATTTTTCATGAATACCGAAATAGCGTCACCAGCTCTGACACCATTAGCATAGAGCTTTGAAGCAATATCTAAGGACCGCTGGTTCAGTTGCGCAAAAGTCAGCTTTTGTTGGTCCATTTCAATCGCAATTCGATTGGGAGTGAGGCTTGCTCTTTTCAACAAAAAATTGGGAACCAAATTCACTTTAGCACCTCACCATCTTGTAATATAAAAAAGGAGAGCAATCTAAAAGCACCATGCTTCTAAATTGCCCCCATACTTTCATCATTAAGGGAAGCGAGGGAATTGACCAAAGTCTGGTTTTCTCTTCTCCTTGAACGCATCACGGCCTTCTTTCGCTTCATCGGTTGTATAGTAAAGTAATGTTGCATCACCAGCGAACTGCTGGATACCAGCCAATCCGTCAGTATCTGCGTTAAATGCCGCTTTCAGGAAGCGTAGAGCAGTTGGACTGTTCTCAAGCATCTCTTCACACCATTTAACTGTTTCATCTTCCAATTGCTCCAAAGGTACCACTGTATTTACCAGCCCCATATCCAATGCTTCCTGTGCATTGTACTGACGGCATAGGTACCAGATTTCGCGAGCCTTTTTGTGTCCAACAATACGTGCCAAGTAACCGGAACCATATCCAGCATCAAAGCTTCCCACTTTAGGGCCAGTTTGACCGAAGCGGGCATTATCTGCCGCAATCGTCAAATCACATACGATATGAAGAACATGTCCCCCGCCAATTGCCCAGCCAGCCACCATCGCAACTACAGGCTTAGGTGTCACGCGGATCAAACGTTGAAGATCCAATACGTTCAAGCGAGGAATTTCATCCTCCCCAACATATCCGCCATGTCCACGGACTTTTTGGTCTCCACCAGAACAGAATGCTTTATCTCCTGCACCTGTTAAGATGATAACGCCAACACTCGCGTCATCACGGGCATAGGCAAATGCCTCAATCAATTCCATGACCGTTTTAGGACGGAATGCATTATGTACTTCCGGACGGTTGATTGTAATTTTTGCAATCCCATTATATGTTTCATATAAAATATCTTCATACTGTTTAGGGCCTGCTATCCACTCTCTTGCCATGTCTGTTTCCTCCCTATATTTTCAATTCGACAAAAACTCACTTACTATTTTACCAAACTTTCTTGGTTGTTCCACATGAATTGCATGTCCTGCTCCACTTATTTTAACATACTGAGCATTTTTCATGAGTCTTTTCATTTTTTCTGCAATCAAGACAAACTTTTTATCGTCTCCCCCTGCGAGCAGCAGGACCATGACTTTGCAATCTTCAAGACGTTCCCAGTAGGATGGTTGCGATCCGGTTCCCAACCCTGAAAGACTATTGGCTAATCCAATGGGTGAGTTCTGGAGCCGCTGTTCTTTTATCTGCAGTTGCCTATCATCGGAAAGCTGCTTTTGTGTCTGGAATAACGGGATGTTCGTCCAATATTCCACAAAGTCTTCCAATCCATCATGCAGGATCCTCTCAGCTAATCTTTTATCAGCCTTTGTTCTTTCCAGACGTTCCTCTTCCGCCCTTAACCCTGGAGAGGCACTTTCGAGAACTAGTTTTTCCACGTAGGATGGATATGTTGCGGTAAAAGCAAGTGCGACCCTTCCCCCCATGGAATAACCCAACAATGATATTTTTGCAATCCCCATCTTATCCAGGATCACTTTGATATCCTCGACTGTATTCTCCATCGAATAACGCCCGGAATCTACTGGAATGGAACTGTTTCCATGACCCAAAAAGTCCAATAGAATAAAAGTGTACTCTTCATGGTTTTCGAAAAAAGTCAATGCTTCTTTGAAATTATTACCCTTTCCCGTAAATCCGTGCAGCCACAGAAGCTTTTTGGGACCATTGCCAATCGTCTCCAAATGATAAGATACACCATTTACTTCCATCATATTTCACGACTTAATGACAATTTAATTTCCTGGGAAACACTTTTCCACAATTTACGATGCTCTTGTTCATTTCCCTCGCGATTTGTCGGAACCTCGATGATATGCAAGCCTTTATGTGACAAGGATCCCAAGAGCTTACTTCGAAACTCTTCCCATGATTCTATAAGTGAATAGTCCGCATCATACAGTTTTGCTGCGTGCTCAAAATTCATGTGCATCGGTGTACCGAACAGCGCTTCAAAATGATTCTCGATTTTGGATTGTGGCAGGAAACTGAAAATTCCACCGCCATTGTTATTGATCAGCACGATTGTTACATCAAGCTTTAAAAGTTTCGCTGCAAGTAGCCCATTCATATCATGGTAAAAAGACAAATCCCCTATCACCAGAACCAAACGTTTAAAAGCTTTACTTGCTGCCAATGCAGTCGATACTACTCCATCAATTCCATTTGCGCCTCTATTGGCCAAAACCTTTATGTCCTTATCATCTGTAAGGAAAAAAGTATCGGCATCCCGAATTGGCATACTATTTCCAACAAAAATAGCAGATCCTTCCGGGAGCAGCGCTTGAAGCTCCGTGATGACATTCCCTTCAAACAGGCTTTCACTCTTTACAGGTGAAGATAGGAGATTTTTTGTGCGTTGATTTACTGAGATGACTTTCTGAAGCCAAGAAGATTCTTTTCTCAGTGCAAGTAATGGGAGGATTTTTTTGCAGAACACATCCTCCTTGCAGTGCACCATAAAACTTGCCTGCAGGGTCGGATCACGCCATCCACCGTCTCCGTCAATGACAATATGATCCGCACTAGAAGCTCTAGCTATGTATTGCATCAGAAACTTGGAAACCGGCATGGATCCAAAACGAATAATAACCTCTGGCTCCAATGCTTCCTTGACCGCTTCTTCTCTTAAAAAAGCATCATATCCTTCGCATATCATCTCTTTGGCATGTGATCCTGCCCGCAAGCCGGATAAAGGATCTGCAAAAATCGGATATTGAAGTGCTTCCGCAAGCTCTGTGACCAGTTCAGAAAAATCGGACCTGCCAGGCATTTCTCCGCAGACAATAATTCCTTTTTTCTTTGCCGAGAAAAGCTGTCCAAAAAATTTCGCACGGTCCTCGGTAATCGTATAGCCTCCTACTTGAACATTGACAATTGAGCCATTCGCTTCCCCATATTTGGTCCAAAGGTCTTCAAACTGCAGATTCGGAAGCAGCGGCTCCCTAAGTGGAAAGTTCAAATGAACTGGTCCTCCCGGCGCACTAACAGAAGTTCCAATTGCTCTAGCTGCCATGGTCCGGGAATACTGAATCATCGACCGCTCATCAACCGGCAAGGACATTTCCACAAACCACTTTACATAGCTTCCGTACATTTTAATCTGATCGATCGCTTGCGGCGCACCGATATCCCTGAGTTCATGCGGTCGATCAGCCGTTAACACCAACAAAGGTATCCGTGCCTGGAACGCTTCCACAATAGCTGGATAATAATTTGCTGCGGCTGTACCTGACGTACAAAGTATTGCCACCGGCTTGCCGGTTGTCTTAGCCAGCCCAAGTGCATAAAAAGAAGCAGAGCGTTCATCAATAAGAACTGTCACCTCAAGCTTGGGGTGCTCTGCCATTAGTAATGCAATAGGGGTCGATCTGGAGCCTGGACTGATCACTACATCCGTCATTCCGCTCTGTACCAGTTCGTCTACAAAAGCCGCAAGATAATATGTCATGTCGTCTGATTCTTTCATTATTCCTTGATGCCCCCTAATGCAGATAACATTGGTCTGAATTTCATTTGTGTTTCACGGTATTCACTCTCAGGATCAGAATCGCCGACAATCCCACAGCCTGCAAACAGGGATGCCTCTTTGCCCTGCAGCAGCCCGGAACGGATTGCCACAATAAATTCCCCATTATTCTGCGCATCCATCCAGCCAAGTGGTCCTGCATACCAGCCACGGTCCAGTTTTTCCACTTCCCTGATCGTTTCCATGGATATTTCCCTTGGATAGCCGCCAAGTGCCGGGGTTGGATGTAACAGATTCACCAGATCAGCCAGACTTACTTCCTTATCTGTACTTGCCATCACGGGTGTGTGAAGATGCTGGATGTGCTTCATCTTGTAAAGGTTCGGTTCATTTGGTGTTGTAACATCATGACACACTTCCTGCAGGGCACTTTTAATCATTTGAACGACAAGCTCATGTTCATGAATATTTTTTTTATCAGTTAATAGGCATTTCCCCAGCTTCTCATCTTCCTGCAAAGTGGCGCCTCTCCCTGTCGAACCAGCCAAACACATGGAATGCACTTCATTCCCAGCCTTTTTCACCAATTGCTCCGGCGTTGCGCCTATAAAGCAATCCGTTCCTCTTTCTACGGTAAAAAGATAGCTGTTCGTCTGTTCTTCCAATAGGTTCTCCAAAACGCTATCTACATTGATTTCGTCGTGGAACAGCACCCTTAGCTCTCTAGCCAGGACAACTTTATCCATTATTCCATCAGAAATCCGGTTTGTGACGGTTTGAATGGAATCCTTCCAATCATTCGGATCCATCTCCAAACATTTCACAATCCCTGGTGCATATGCATGCCTAATAGAAGAGCCTCCTTCAATCAGCTCCTCTTTTATTCTCATAAGCTCCTGTAGATGTGACTCTTCACAGTCGCTCCAATAATTGATGGTCAAATACGTCACGTTATCAATTGAAGTAAGCATAATAGTCGGAAGGACGAACAGGGCATCCGCAAAATTTTTCCAGAGCTTTGTCTTTTCCTTCTTTGGATCAAAAGAAAAGCCGCCATAAATTACTGGTCCGATATGCTGCGTGTCCTGATTTTTCACCGATTGCTCGGTAAAACGCTTCCATTCTTCTTCAATTTGGTGAAATCTTTCCTCATTCCCACCAGCAGTAAATTCTTTCGTGACACCGGCTCCAACCATGACATGGTTCTTGGATGGATTGGACCAATAAAAACGTTGTCCAGGAAAATAATGTGCACCTGCTTGAAAGAATTGCATGGGATGCAACTGATCCACCTTTTTTGTATAGCTGATAAGTACCGGATGATTTATGGAAGCTGCTTTCACCTTTGCTTCTTCCCATAAACCCACTATATGATGATATTGCTTTGTAATCATGTAAGACTCCCCCGAGGCCTTGATACCGCAAGACTTTAGTCTCTCGAATAGCTTCCTTTAAGATACACCTCAAAACCTTTTTATGTCAACAAAATGACCCTATATTTTCTACTATCTTCATTATTATTATAGCATGTTAAATCTTCCCTTTATTTCTTATGAAAAACCGTTGACACCCTTTGTCCCTTTACATACACTTATACTGTATTTATAATATTATATTTCTGTATTTCATTTATTAGATGGAGGGGTCATCATGCAGCCTCAGACTATTTCTTCACAACCTGGTTTTCAAGCACCTTCTGAAAAAAGATGGAAGGTCTGGTGGAACCTGTTGCGTCCACATACATTAACCGCAGCATTTGTACCTGTCTTTATTGGTACATCGCTCGCCCTTTATGAAACGGCCATCGATTGGCCAATGTTTTTAGCCATGTTATTGGCAAGCCTTTTAATCCAGGCAGCAACAAACATGATCAATGAATACTACGATTTCAAGAAAGGCCTGGATAATGAAAATTCAGTCGGGATCGGTGGCGCGATCGTGCGTCACGGAGTCAAGCCCCAGACTGTTTTGCAATTGGCCTTTATTTTCTTTGGGATTGCCACACTGCTCGGTGTATACATCTGCCTTAATAGTACATGGTGGCTTGCCGCAATCGGCACAGCCTGTATGGCAGCGGGGTACTTTTATACAGGTGGTCCCTACCCTATTGCCTATACCCCATTTGGAGAAATTGTAGCAGGTTTCTTTATGGGATTTGTGATCATCCTGATTTCATTCTATATTCAAACTGGGACAGTCTCTTCGACAAGCATGCTTATTTCCATCCCAATCTCCATACTTGTTGGGGCTATTCTCTTGGCAAACAATATACGTGATATCGTTGGCGACAAGGAGAACGGTCGTAAAACGGTGGCAATCTTGATTGGGCGTAAAAACGCCATCACACTGCTTGCGGCTATGTTCATCATATCCTATACGCTTATTGTGCTCTTTATCGCATTGGACTACGCATCACTCTGGTCATTATTAGTATTCTTGTCCATCGTCAAGCCGTTATCTGCCATAAAAGGCTTTTCGAACAACAAAAGCAATGTCACCATGATGCCTGCAATGGTGGCAACTGCACAGACCAATACCATTTTCGGTTTTCTGCTCGGAATTGGTTTGGTAATTGGATATTTTGTCTAATTTTCAATGAACAAAGGTTCACACGTTTTTGTGTGGACCTTTTTTATTTGCTCACTAATTGGAAATCATGTTTTTTCGTGGGAGGTTCATAATACAAATAGACAGGATTTTGAAAGGAGTCTTCATTATGATTTCCCATGAAAAAATTACTCACTTGAAACAACAGCTGGAACAATCAAAACAAGAAGTAAAGGCTCATCTGGAACAAAATGATCATTATCAATTGGAAATTGAGCACCCATACGAAACTGTGAGCGAGCTATCCGCATATGACAATCATCCCGGAGACCTTGGAACAGAGCTTTATGAGCGTGAAAAGGATATCGCTTTGAATGAACATGCCGAAAAAGAACTCCAGGACATAGATCATGCGCTGCAAGCGATGGAAAACGGAACATATGGGATCTGTGAAGCTTGCGGAAAAGAAATCAACGAAGAACGTCTCGAAGCGCTGCCCACTACAACGTACTGCAAGGAGCATAGTCCTGATCAGGCAGTTTCAAAAAATCGCCCTGTAGAAGAGGAAGTGCTTGCCCCGGCTTATGGAAGATTTGAATATGATGAATCAGAAGGAACGTCCTTTGATTCCGAGGATACGTGGCAGATTGTCCAAAGCTACGGAACTTCAGAATCCCCTTCCGATTTTTCGGAGGATATCGAGCATTACGGACGTGCCTATGTGGAAAGTGAAGAAAATGAAGGCTATGTCGAGGATTACGAAAATTTTATTGGAACAGATATGTATGGCCAGAACATTAAGGTATATCCTTCTGTAAAGCATGAAGCATATGAAGATGCCCTTGATGAAGAAGGAACCATGACCTCATTCGGTGATTTGCCAGGCTACGAAAAGGATCCGTATACAGAAGGGTGAACATTGTGAAAAGCTGAAGTGACTATACACTTCGGCTTTTTTATATCGATAAATGTGCACCATTTGGGAAGCACTCAATACATTATCATAGACCACTATCACGATTTTTGATGTAAAGTGAGGGATATGACAAATGTATACCCGAGGAATCCTTTCTAAGGAATGGGCTGTTTTTTTGGCAGAGTGCTGCCAGATGGCATATGACCAATACCTTCAAAACGGGATATTTTCCGTTCCATATGGTTTTAAAGTGGTGAAAGAATTTAAAGGTGTTTCTTTTCATAGTCTAGAATGGTTTGGGTTCATTATGGAATCCGATGAAACGGTCATCGTTGCTTTCAGAGGTACTCAATCTGACCCTGATTGGATCTCTGATGCTGAAATTTACCAGGAAGCTTTTCCGTATTGCGATGCAAAACCACTTGTCCACGGCGGATTCCTATCCATCTATGAATCCTTCCGAAAGGATGTCCTGGATAGCTTGGCCGCTCTATCCAAAGAAAAAACACTTTTTATCACCGGCCACAGTCTGGGCGGGGCGCTTGCCGCACTTCATGCGCTGGATTGCTCCCTCAATTCCAATTTTTCTTCCATCTATATGTACAGCTATGCTGCTCCAAGAGTGGGAGATCCCTCTTTTGCAAAAGAGTACAATCAACATGTACCAGCCTCCATCCGCTTTGTAAACCTTGCGGATATCGTTCCTTTTGTCCCGCCAACTAAAGTGACAGGACCCATTTCCAAGAAGACTTGGCACTACAAACATACTATTACTCCCTCCCAATTCCTGCTGCGCAAGGGCTCCATTGTAAAGAACCACAGCATTGAAACATATATTGAAGCGATGAAAACGAAGCTTTGAATCATTCCGAAGACAATAAAAGGAAGAGCAACAATGCTCTTCCTTATTACTTCCGACTAAAACTCGGTTCCAATCCCCAAATCTCATCTGCATACTGTTTAATTGTCCGATCACTGGAGAAGAAACCGGAATGCGCGATATTCTTCGCACTCATTGTCAGCCAAGCCTTCCGATCACGGTAGGCATTATCCACCCTCTCCTGGGCATCAATGTAGGATGCGAAATCCTTCAATACAAAATATTCATCATTTTGCATCAACAGGCTGTCATGAATCGGCTCGAAATGATCATCCACATCCGGAAAGAAGCCGTTTATCAGCTGCTCCAATATTTGTTGAATCCGCTTATCATGATGGTAGTATTCACTCGAACGGTAGCCCCCATTTTGGTAATAGTTAAGCACCTGTTCTGCTGTAAGCCCGAAGATGAACATGTTCTCTTCGCCTACCTCTTCCTTGATTTCAATATTGGCACCATCCAGAGTCCCGATCGTCAAGGCACCGTTCATCATAAATTTCATGTTGCCGGTACCTGACGCCTCTTTACTTGCTGTAGAGATCTGCTCACTCACATCGGCTGCAGGGAAAATGTCCTCGGCAAGCGACACACGATAATTCTCCAGGAAGACCACCTTCAATCGGCCACCAATGGCTGGATCATTATTCACTTTATCCGCCAAGGAATTGATCAGCTTAATGACACGCTTTGCATAATAGTATCCAGGTGATGCCTTTGCGCCAAAAATAAAGGTACGTGGATGAATGTGAAAGCCGTTATCCTCTTTTAAACGGTTGTAGAGATACATGATATGAAATACATTCAGTAGTTGGCGTTTATAGGCGTGAAGCCTTTTAACCTGAACATCAAAGATGCTGTCGGGATCAATGATCATCCCGGTCTGCTTTCTGATTCTCTCACCAAGGATAAGTTTTCGTTCCCTTTTCATCCTATCCAGCTTCTCATGAAAGGCGGAATCGTTTGCATAAACATCAAGCTGACGAAGCTGTGTGGGATCCTTGATCCAGCCTGTTCCAATCGTATCCTGTATCAATTGAGTCAACTGTGGATTTGCCTTTAATAGCCAACGCCGATGAGTAATCCCATTTGTCTTGTTATTGAATTTCTCCGGAAAGGCTTCATAAAATAAACGCATTTCCCGATTCTTTAGTATTTCTGTGTGGATTTTTGCTACTCCATTCACACTAAAGCTGCCCACAATGGCAAGATGGGCCATTTTCACAAGGCCATGTGCAAGGATTGCCATTTCCTCAATTCGGTGCCAATCCCCAGGGTACTTCTTCCATAGCTCTGCACAATACCGCTCATTTATCTCTTCTACAATCATATAGATCCTTGGCAGTAAAGGCTGGAATATGGACACCGGCCATTTTTCCAGTGCTTCCGAAAGGGTTGTATGGTTGGTATAGGAAATGGTTTGTGAGGTAATCTCCCACGCCTGCTCCCAGCTCATGTCCTCTTCATCCAACAGTATCCTCATCAACTCAGGTATGGCAAGTACAGGATGCGTATCATTGATATGGATATTCACTCTTTTATGGAAATCTACCAAACTACCATTCTTTTTACGATACGAACGCACAATGCTTCCAATGCTCGCTGCCACTAAGAAATACTGCTGCTTCAAGCGCAATATTTTCCCTTCATCATGCGTATCATCCGGATAGAGGAATTCGGATACAGCCTCTGTGTCCCGCTTGTATTGCATGATGTCCTTGTTTGTCGGGAAAGGGGCAGGCTCCGCACTCCATAGACGCAGCATATTGACTGTGCTGGTCTGGTATCCGATGACTGGCATATCATAGGGAACTGCAGTAATCGCTTCTCCCTTTGCATGCCTGAATTTCTGTTTGTCCCCTTCCAGATAGGACTCCACCCTGCCCCAGAAATGCACTTCCACTGCTTGGTCAGGTTTTCTTACCTCCCAGACATTGCCGTGTCTCAGCCATTGCTCCGGCAATTCCACTTGGTAGCCATCTACAAATTTCTGGTCAAACAATCCATGTTTATACCTGATACCGCAGCCATGTCCTGGAAGGTTTAAAGAAGCCAAGGAGTCCAGGAAGCATGCTGCCAAACGTCCAAGTCCCCCGTTACCAAGACCTGCATCCGCTTCAATCTCCTCGATTGCTGACAGTTCAAGGCCAAGTTCCCTGAGCCCATCCTCAACCACTTGCTGGATTCCCAGATTCAATAGGTTGTTTCCAAGTAGCCTTCCCAAAAGAAATTCAATGGAAAGATAGTATACCTGCTTATCGTTGGCAGCACGATTACGTTCGTTTGTCGCAATCCAATCGGAGCTTATGTATTCGCGCACCATATTGCCGAGTGTATGATAATGATCTCGTGAAGTGGATTCCTGAAAGCTTTTTCCGTACATACTCTCAAGCTTTTTCAAAAAGGTTGCTTTAAACTTTTCCTTGTTAGAGAACATGTACTCCGCTCCTCGCAATCAATGTTGAATATAGCTGATTATATTTGAAAGCGGACTTGGCCCAGCTGTAGTCCCGCTCCATGGCTTCCTTCATGATACCGCCCCATACTTCCGGCTGCTGATAGATGGAGATGGCCCTTCTGATGGTATATAACATGTCATGGGCGTTGAAATTAGTAAAGCTGAAGCCATTCCCTTCAAGAGTGGATTCATCGTAGGAATGCACCGTATCATTTAATCCGCCCGTTTCACGTACAATCGGAATGGTCCCGTATCGCAAGGCAATCAATTGTCCCAATCCGCAAGGTTCAAACTGGGAAGGCATGAGGAACATATCAGCACCAGCGTATATCTGGTGAGCCAGTGCCTCATCGAATCCGATGAAGGTCCTTACTTTTTCAGGATAATGATGAGACAATTCACGGAAATAATTTTCGAACCTGTGATCTCCCGTTCCCAATACCACCACCTGAACATCATCCTCTAGCACTTCATGAAGGACTCTCGTCACCAGGTCCAACCCTTTTTGCTTGGTCAGGCGACTAACCATTGCGATGATGGGAATATCCTCTTTAACAGGCAATCCACATAGATTCTGGAGCGCCCGTTTGTTTATTTTCTTATCTTCAGGTTTGGATGCATGATAAGTGGCTGCGATATGCTCATCCGTTTCTGGATTATACATCTCATCATCGATTCCATTAATGATGCCAATCAGATCATCACCGCGGAAGCGCAGGACTCCATCGAGCTTCTCCCCAAAAAATGCGGTTTGGATTTCATCTTTATACGTCGGACTTACCGTTGTAATCAGTCCGGAAGAAACTAGCGCTGCCTTCATAAAATTCACATTTCCATAAAACTCAAGCTGGTCTGTTGAGAAGAACTGCTCTTCCACTCCCAATAGGTCCTTCAGGATATCCTGAGGAAAGACCCCCTGAAATTGCAGGTTATGAATAGTAAATACACTTTGAATATGCTCAAAGCGTGGATTTTTCCTGTATTCTATTTCAAGCAGGAAATTGACCATTCCCGTGTGCCAGTCATGGCAATGAATCACATCAGGAACAAAATCGATGGCCGTCATACTTTCCAGTACCGCCCGGCAGAAAAAGGAATAGCGCTCCCCATCGTCAAAATGGCCGTACAAGGAATCTCGCTTAAAGTAATACTCATTGTCAATGAAATAATAGGTGACATGATCCAGCACCAATTGTTCAATTCCACAGTATTGATGTCTCCAACCGACATCCACATAGGTGGTCTGGATTCGCTTCATTTTCTTTCTGTATGCTTCTGGGATCTGCCCATACTTCGGCAGAATGACCCTTACATCCGTACCAAGCTTTTTCAGTTCCTTAGGCAATGCTCCCGCAACATCGCCCAAGCCACCAGATTTTACAAACGGAACACATTCCGATACGACAAACAATACCTTCACGAATTCATCAGAGCTCCTTGTACTGTACCTTTTCTAACTAGATATGGAGAATCTTGTTTACCTGTTATTGCCGTGCCATCCTCTACCTTTACATCTTTGTCTAGAATGACAGAATCTAAAACACAATTCGATCCGATTACACCTTTTTGCATGACAATGCTATTTTTGATGACAGTCCCTTTGCCTACTTTCACACCTCGGAAAATGATACTATTTTCCACATGCCCTTCAATGATAGCACCATTGGCTATCATGCAGTTCTTAACAAAGGCATCCTTGCCATAGCTTGTCGGCGGTTCATCCTTGACTTTTGTAAGGATGGGCTGGTTCTTCATGAACACTTGCTGCCATACAGCAGGATTCAGCAGTTCTAAGCTATGCTTATAATAGCTTTCAATGGAATCTATGACAGCCGCATAACCAGTAAATTCATAGTTACAGACCTTATACCCGCTATTCATATCGTCTACTACATCCATTATGCTTCCATAGCCTGTTTTTTCATAGTTCATAAAAAGCTTTACCAGCAAATCCTTTTCTAAAATAAATATGTCCATGGACTCTTCCTGATGAAGAACATGTGTAATATCACAGCGGTTATTCAAATGGCGCTCTAGCATTACCTTGAAATTCATATTACAAACCGTATAGCTGTTTGAGATAACCACATACTTCTGCGTGCTTCTCAGAAAGAAATCTTCATTCTCCTTGAAATGCTGAAATGACCCTGTATTTCCGTCCACTTCCCCCACAGAGCTTGGGAAAAAGAACAAGCCGTCACGTTTACGGTCCAAATCCCATTGCTTGCCTGAACCCAGGTGATCCATCAATGAGCGATACTGAAATCGAGGAAAAATTGCTACACTTTGAATTTCCGAGTTTACCATATTGGATAAAACAAAATCGATCAGGCGATAACGGCCGCCAAACGGAACAGCAGCGATAGACCTCTTTAACGTAAGCTCCTTCATTTCTTCATTATGAATGGTCGCATCAATGATTCCGAGCATAGATTTATTCATGATTCTCATCCTTCCTTTGGCGTATTCTAATTATGATATAGAGAAAATCCCTTTTTCCATCATTTCTTCCGTGACCAAAATGATTTCATCTTCATTTTTTTCTGGGCATATGACAACTCCATCAGGGATCACAAGTCCGGAAGGTACGATTGCCTTATTGATATAGACATTTTCACCAATCACCGCATCTGGCATCAGGACAGAATTTTGAATAACGGAATTCTTCCCTACCTTCACTCCCTGGAAAAGGACAGAATGATCGATTTTCCCTTCGATGAAGCAGCCTTCATTGACAAGGGAATCATTTACATCCGCACATGGAGCAATATATTGAGGAGGCTGATTTGGGTTGACTGAATAAACACGCCAGTCATATTCAAACAAGTTCAACTCGCAATCCTCTTTTAATAGATCCATGTTGGCTTCCCATAAGCTTTTAACCGTTCCGACATCCTTCCAATAGCCTTCGAAAGGATAGGCTACCAATCTCTTATTCTCTTCAAGCAGCAAAGGAATGACATCCTTTCCGAAATCATGGCTGGAATCCGGGTTACGATCATCCATCTCCAAATATTCCTTCAGAACGGACCATTTGAAAATATAGATTCCCATGGATGCAAGATTGCTTTTCGGGTTGGCCGGCTTCTCGTCAAATTCCACTACTTCAAGCTTTTCATTCGTATTCATGATTCCAAAGCGGCTTGCTTCCTCCCATGGAACCTCCACTACTGATATGGAGACATCAGCATCCTTCTTAATATGATAATCCAGCATTTCTGCGTAGTTCATTTTATAAATATGGTCACCAGATAGGATAAGCACATATTCAGGCTCATATTGCTTTAAGTAGTTAAGGTTCTGAAAGATGGCACTTGCCGTTCCCGTATACCATTTCACACCGGAGGATTCCGTATATGGAGGTAAAACGGTCACTCCTCCATTTTTACGATCCAGGTCCCATGCACTTCCAATTCCTATATATGAATTTAATACAAGTGGCTGATATTGTGTCAAAACGCCAACCGTATGAATCCCGGAGTTGGTGCAGTTGCTTAATGCAAAATCAATGATCCGATATTTCCCACCGAACGGTACAGCAGGTTTTGCAAGTGTTTTAGTCAAGGAACTTAATCGGCTTCCTTTTCCTCCTGCCAGTAACATTGCTACACATTTATTCTTCATCATCTCCCATTACTCTCCCCTCGAATTTTCCTAGGACGCCACATGCTCACTCCATAGGGCGCAACATTGACCATCATATGAAACTCCTTGCCGTGATATGCACCTTCCTGCGCACTAATTACCTCCTCATTTCCGATACCTGTACCACCAATCTGTACGTGATCGGAATGGAAAACCTCTTCATAATCCGCTAAAAGTGGAACACCAATTTTATACTGTTCATAGGACGCTCCGGTAAAATTACATAAGACCACGAGTGTATCAGATTGCTTCTTTCCTTTTCGAACAAAGGAGAAAATGCTTTGTTCCCGATTATCTGCATCAATCCACTCAAATCCATCAGGTGAATGATCCAGTTCATATAAAGCCTTTTGACTCTGGTAGAAGGCAAGCAGATCTTTTACATATAGATTCATCTGCTGATGTGTTTCATACTCTTCCAGTAGGAACCAGTCGAGCTGCTCGAGGTCCTTCCATTCATCAAACTGGCCAAATTCACTTCCCATGTATAGCAGCTTTTTACCTGGATGGGCGACCAGAAAAGCATACAATAGCCTCAGCTGCTTGAACTTATCCTGGTATTCTCCTGGCATCTTATTCAATAAAGATTTCTTCCCATGGACTACTTCGTCATGGGAAAAAGGTAAAATGAAATTCTCTGAAAAGGCATAGACTATGGAAAAGGTGACCTTGTCATGCAAATGCTTCCTTTGCTCGGGAGGAGCCTCCATATAGCTAAGAATGTCATTCATCCAGCCCATATTCCATTTATAGTTAAAACCAAGTCCTCCAACAGATGTAGGGGAGGTAACCAATGGCCAATCCGTTGAATCCTCCGCGATCATCAGTGCACTGTAGTCGAATTCAAAAACCGCTTCATTCAGCTTTTTCAAGAATTCCTGTGCAAAAGGATTCGCATGGACTTCCTGCGTATTGGGCCAATACAGCATATTGGCAACAGCGTCTACCCTGAATCCATCCACATGGAAATGCTCCATCCAAAACATCGCATTGGAAATCAGAAAGCTTCTTACTTCAGGCTTCCCCAAATCGAAATTGGACGTTCCCCATACCTCATTTTCCCGATCATTGTAGGTTTGATACTCAAATGTTGGAGTTCCATCAAACATGGATAGCCCATGCGCATCCTTACAGAAGTGTCCAGGTACCCAATCCAGTATCACCCCGATATCCTCTTGATGACAGGCATCAATAAAAGCCATTAACTCACGTGGAGTGCCATAACGGCTCGTTGCAGCATAATAACCTGTCCCCTGATATCCCCAAGACCTGTCATAAGGATGCTCAATCAATGGCAAGAGCTCTATATGAGTAAATTTATGCTCTTTCACATAGGGAATCAATTCTTCTATTAGCTCCAAATAGGAGTATAGCTCTCCGTTCTCCTTCTTTTTCCATGAGCCCATATGTAATTCGTAAATGAACATCGGCTTCTCATACACTAGCTTTCTCTTTTTTCGTCTCCGCCAGTTTTGATCCTTCCACTTGTATCCTTCCAGGTCATAGACGATGGAAGCGGTCTTTGGACGGACCTCTGCATGAAATGCAAATGGATCAGACTTATGTAACACTTCCCCTTCTTTTGTCACTATTTCATATTTGTAAAGGTGGCCAGTTAGCTCTTCTGGCAATTGAATACTCCAGACACCCTCATTATTCAGTTTTTCTAATACGTATTCTTTTCCATTCCAGTCATTGAATGTACCAATCAGCCTAACCGCCTTTGCATGAGGTGCCCAGACTGTAAACCTGGTGCCGACAACCTTTTTCCGATGCTTTATTACATGTGCACCAAAAAGCTCATAGCTTTTATACAAGGTCCCTTCATGAAATAGGTGCAGCTGAAAATCAGTGGCGCTCGTTGCAATCAATATCGTCACCCTTTCGGAATAGTTTCAAAAAGATTATTGTTATACTTTACTATTCTCTTTTTTAACCCATTCTCCTTTTTACGACAAGGTCCAATCGCTAGACACGAAATTACAAAATTCACAATATTTTGCTATTTTGTCGAAAATACGCTGTTTTACGGAAACCGCTTCCATTACCATCCCTTCAGAGTTCTTGATATGACTGAATAAATGTAAAGGTTTACAATAAAGAAAATATGACAGGATATTCAATTGTTTTATAAGAGATTTTGTCGAAAAGTTTTTTACAGAAAAAGAAGGGTGAATGAATGTGGAAGCGGTTACATCTTAAAAGTTATATAAAAATAATAATATTATTATTTGAATTTGGGTTTTATTGGGTAGTATATGGGGTATAAAAATAAGTTAGAAGAAGTTTCTTTGGGGAATAAGGAGCAGCTAGTTTAGGAGGAATTTGATTGGACTGATATCGTTTATAATGAGAAAATCCGGGGATCAAAAAATAATATAAGATCAAATTATCATATTTTTTATTACGACGTAAAGAGAAGAAAGGCTTATTCAAACAAATTCGCAAAATAAAAAAAGCCATGATATTTATAAAAATACCACAACTTTTTGATGACCCGTACGGGATTCGAACCCGTGTTACCGCCGTGAAAGGGCGGTGTCTTAACCGCTTGACCAACGGGCCGCATGATTGAATTTTGATGGCGGAGAAGGAGGGATTTGAACCCTCGCGCCGCTTACACGACCTACACCCTTAGCAGGGGCGCCTCTTCAGCCACTTGAGTACTTCCCCGAATATGGCTCCACCAGTAGGATTCGAACCTACGACCCTTCGGTTAACAGCCGAATGCTCTACCGCTGAGCTATGGTGGAATAAATCATATGGTGGGCCTAAGTGGACTCGAACCACCGACCTCACGCTTATCAGGCGTGCGCTCTAACCAGCTGAGCTATAGGCCCATATGGAGCGGGTGATGGGAATCGAACCCACGACATCAGCTTGGAAGGCTGAGGTTTTACCATTAAACTACACCCGCAAAAAAAAAAGGGCGACTGATGGGAATCGAACCCACGAATGCCTGAACCACAATCAGGTGCGTTAACCACTTCGCCACAACCGCCATAATACTATTTTTTTGTAGAACTGGTGCCGGCGATAGGAGTCGAACCCACGACCTACTGATTACAAGTCAGTTGCTCTACCAACTGAGCTACACCGGCTAATGTTCATTAATATAAAAATGGTGGCTCGGGACGGAATCGAACCGCCGACACATGGATTTTCAGTCCATTGCTCTACCAACTGAGCTACCGAGCCACTATTAAGTTAAAAATGGCGGTCCCGACCGGGATCGAACCGGCGATCTCCTGCGTGACAGGCAGGCATGTTAACCGCTACACCACGGGACCATTTGGTTGCGGGGACAGGATTTGAACCTGCGACCTTCGGGTTATGAGCCCGACGAGCTACCGGACTGCTCCACCCCGCGACAATGTAAATACATATAAAATTCTCATCATTCTTATATATATAATGGAGGAGGAAGGGGGATTCGAACCCCCGCGGGTTTTGACGCCCCTGTCGGTTTTCAAGACCGATCCCTTCAGCCGGACTTGGGTATTCCTCCGAATATAAGAATTTCTGGTGGACCTTGTAGGACTCGAACCTACGACCGGACGGTTATGAGCCGTCTGCTCTAACCAGCTGAGCTAAAGGTCCTTTTTTTGGTAGCGGCGGAGGGAGTCGAACCCACGACCTCACGGGTATGAACCGTACGCTCTAGCCAGCTGAGCTACACCGCCAAAAAAGTGAAGTTTATATTTCTATAAGTGGAGCCTAGCGGGATCGAACCGCTGACCTCCTGCGTGCAAAGCAGGCGCTCTCCCAGCTGAGCTAAGGCCCCAAATGAAATCTTAATGGTCGGGAAGACAGGATTCGAACCTGCGACCCCTTGGTCCCAAACCAAGTGCTCTACCAAGCTGAGCTACTCCCCGTAAATGGCGCGCCCGAGAGGACTCGAACCCCTAACCTTTTGATCCGTAGTCAAACGCTCTATCCAATTGAGCTACGGGCGCTTATGAAAGTTATTTTGCTTCTGCGAAGAAAATCTGGTGCCGAGGACCGGAATCGAACCGGTACGGTAGTCACCTACCGCAGGATTTTAAGTCCTGTGCGTCTGCCAGTTCCGCCACCCCGGCAAGTCTGTTGGAGCGGAAGACGGGATTCGAACCCGCGACCCCCACCTTGGCAAGGTGGTGTTCTACCACTGAACTACTTCCGCGTTATAAAATTACAATGCGGGTGAAGGGACTCGAACCCCCACGTCAAAGACACTAGATCCTAAGTCTAGCGCGTCTGCCAATTCCGCCACACCCGCAAGATAAATGGTGTGCCATGAAGGACTCGAACCTTCGACCCTCTGATTAAAAGTCAGATGCTCTACCGACTGAGCTAATGGCACGTAAAATATTTAAGAAAAGTGGTGCCGGCGATAGGAGTCGAACCCACGACCTACTGATTACAAGTCAGTTGCTCTACCAACTGAGCTACACCGGCATGAAATGATGATTATTTTCACTGCGTGAAAAATGGTTGATTATTTTCACTACGTGAAAAAATCTTGGTGGAGGATGACGGGATCGAACCGCCGACCCTCTGCTTGTAAGGCAGATGCTCTCCCAGCTGAGCTAATCCTCCGAATATATATAGCCTGGCAACGTCCTACTCTCACAGGGGGACAGCCCCCAACTACCATTGGCGCTGAAGAGCTTAACTTCCGTGTTCGGTATGGGAACGGGTGTGACCTCTTCGCTATCGCCACCAGACTATTAATATTATATAAACTTTTGAAAGAAAATCAAGCATTATTTGCTATATTCCTTCAAAACTAGATAACGTTTTTCTTATCAAGATTCACAAGTGCCGTTCATTGTTTTTTGGGTTAAGTCCTCGATCGATTAGTATTCGTCAGCTCCACATGTCGCCATGCTTCCACCTCGAACCTATCTACCTGATCATCTTTCAGGGATCTTACTTACCGAAGTAAAAGGAAATCTCATCTTGAGGGGGGCTTCATGCTTAGATGCTTTCAGCACTTATCCCGTCCGCACGTAGCTACCCAGCTATGCCTTTGGCAAGACAACTGGTACACCAGCGGTGCGTCCATCCCGGTCCTCTCGTACTAAGGACAGCTCCTCTCAAATTTCCTGCGCCCACGACGGATAGGGACCGAACTGTCTCACGACGTTCTGAACCCAGCTCGCGTACCGCTTTAATGGGCGAACAGCCCAACCCTTGGGACCGACTACAGCCCCAGGATGCGATGAGCCGACATCGAGGTGCCAAACCTCCCCGTCGATGTGGACTCTTGGGGGAGATAAGCCTGTTATCCCCGGGGTAGCTTTTATCCGTTGAGCGATGGCCCTTCCATGCGGAACCACCGGATCACTAAGCCCGACTTTCGTCCCTGCTCGACTTGTAGGTCTCGCAGTCAAGCTCCCTTGTGCCTTTACACTCTGCGAATGATTTCCAACCATTCTGAGGGAACCTTTGGGCGCCTCCGTTACTCTTTAGGAGGCGACCGCCCCAGTCAAACTGCCCACCTGACACTGTCTCCCAGCCCGATAAGGGCTGCGGGTTAGAATTTCAATACAGCCAGGGTAGTATCCCACCGACGCCTCCACCGAAGCTAGCGCTCCGGCTTCTCAGGCTCCTACCTATCCTGTACAAGCTGTACCAAAATTCAATATCAGGCTACAGTAAAGCTCCACGGGGTCTTTCCGTCCTGTCGCGGGTAACCTGCATCTTCACAGGTACTATAATTTCACCGAGTCTCTGGTTGAGACAGTGCCCAGATCGTTACGCCTTTCGTGCGGGTCGGAACTTACCCGACAAGGAATTTCGCTACCTTAGGACCGTTATAGTTACGGCCGCCGTTTACTGGGGCTTCGGTTCAAAGCTTCGCTTGCGCTAACCTCTCCCCTTAACCTTCCAGCACCGGGCAGGCGTCAGCCCCTATACTTCGCCTTACGGCTTCGCAGAGACCTGTGTTTTTGCTAAACAGTCGCCTGGGCCTATTCACTGCGGCTCTCTCGGGCTTTAACACCCTAACAGAGCACCCCTTCTCCCGAAGTTACGGGGTCATTTTGCCGAGTTCCTTAACCAGAGTTCTCTCGCTCACCTTAGGATTCTCTCCTCGCCTACCTGTGTCGGTTTGCGGTACGGGCACCATACTCCTCGCTAGAGGCTTTTCTTGGCAGTGTGAAATCAGGAACTTCGGTACTATATTTCCCTCGCTGTCACAGCTCAGCCTTATAGGAGAAGCGGATTTGCCTACTTCTCAGCCTTGCTGCTTAGACGCACATATCCAACAGTGCGCTTACCCTATCCTTCTGCGTCCCCCCATTGCTCAAACGGAGTGGAGGTGGTACAGGAATATCAACCTGTTATCCATCGCCTACGCCTTTCGGCCTCGGCTTAGGTCCCGACTAACCCTGAGCGGACGAGCCTTCCTCAGGAAACCTTAGGCATTCGGTGGAAGGGATTCTCACCCTTCTTTCGCTACTCATACCGGCATTCTCACTTCTAAGCGCTCCACCAGTCCTTCCGGTCTAGCTTCAACGCCCTTAGAACGCTCTCCTACCACTGTTCGTAAGAACAGTCCGCAGCTTCGGTGATACGTTTAGCCCCGGTACATTTTCGGCGCAGAGTCACTCGACCAGTGAGCTATTACGCACTCTTTAAATGGTGGCTGCTTCTAAGCCAACATCCTGGTTGTCTAAGCAACTCCACATCCTTTTCCACTTAACGTATACTTTGGGACCTTAGCTGGCGGTCTGGGCTGTTTCCCTCTTGACTACGGATCTTATCACTCGCAGTCTGACTCCCATAGATAAGTCTTTGGCATTCGGAGTTTGACTGAATTCGGTAATCCGATGAGGACCCCTAGTCCAATCAGTGCTCTACCTCCAAGACTCTAACATATGAGGCTAGCCCTAAAGCTATTTCGGAGAGAACCAGCTATCTCCAGGTTCGATTGGCATTTCACCCCTACCCACACCTCATCCGCTCACTTTTCAACGTGAGTCGGTTCGGGCCTCCATTCAGTGTTACCTGAACTTCACCCTGGACATGGGTAGATCACCTGGTTTCGGGTCTACGACCACGTACTCATTCGCCCTATTCAGACTCGCTTTCGCTACGGCTCCGTCTCATCGACTTAACCTTGCACGGGATCGTAACTCGCCGGTTCATTCTACAAAAGGCACGCTATCACCCATTAACGGGCTCTAACTACTTGTAGGCACACGGTTTCAGGATCTATTTCACTCCCCTTCCGGGGTGCTTTTCACCTTTCCCTCACGGTACTGGTTCGCTATCGGTCACTAGGGAGTATTTAGCCTTGGGAGATGGTCCTCCCTGCTTCCGACGGGATTTCTCGTGTCCCGCCGTACTCAGGATCCACTCAGGAGGGAACGAAGTTTCAACTACAGGGTTTTTACCTTCTATGACGGACCTTTCCAGATCGCTTCATTTACCCCGTTCCTTTGTAACTCCATGTTGAGTGTCCTACAACCCCAAGAGGCAAGCCTCTTGGTTTGGGCTAATTCCGTTTCGCTCGCCGCTACTCAGGAAATCGCGTTTGCTTTCTCTTCCTCCGGGTACTAAGATGTTTCAGTTCCCCGGGTCTGCCTTCAGTACCCTATGTATTCAGGTAAAGATACTGCTCCATTACGAGCAGTGGGTTTCCCCATTCGGAAATCTCCGGATCAAAGCTTACTTACAGCTCCCCGAAGCATATCGGTGTTAGTCCCGTCCTTCATCGGCTCCTAGTGCCAAGGCATCCACCGTGCGCCCTTAATAACTTAACCGTTGACAAACTAATTGTCATGTTTTTTCGATATCAGCGATGATATCTTAAAAGAAAATTACTAAGATGAACGATACTTGTGAATGTATCTTGATATTACTTAACGTTATCTAGTTTTCAAGGAACATGGCTACTGATTTGCATCACTTCATGCGATGCTTCAGACCGTTACTTCATGCTGCCATGCGCTGAGGAATCCAACTTATTGAATTCACTTGCAGACGCAAGCGCATATTTTTTTGAGAGAATGCTCTCTCAAAACTAAACAAAACAAACAGCGTCATAATCCTTAGAAAGGAGGTGATCCAGCCGCACCTTCCGATACGGCTACCTTGTTACGACTTCACCCCAATCATCTGTCCCACCTTAGGCGGCTGGCTCCAAAAGGTTACCCCACCGACTTCGGGTGTTACAAACTCTCGTGGTGTGACGGGCGGTGTGTACAAGGCCCGGGAACGTATTCACCGCGGCATGCTGATCCGCGATTACTAGCGATTCCGGCTTCATGCAGGCGAGTTGCAGCCTGCAATCCGAACTGAGAACGGTTTTATGGGATTGGCTCGACCTCGCGGTTTTGCTGCCCTTTGTACCGTCCATTGTAGCACGTGTGTAGCCCAGGTCATAAGGGGCATGATGATTTGACGTCATCCCCACCTTCCTCCGGTTTGTCACCGGCAGTCACCTTAGAGTGCCCAACCTAATGCTGGCAACTAAGATCAAGGGTTGCGCTCGTTGCGGGACTTAACCCAACATCTCACGACACGAGCTGACGACAACCATGCACCACCTGTCACTCTGTCCCCCGAAGGGGAAAGCCCTATCTCTAGGGTTGTCAGAGGATGTCAAGACCTGGTAAGGTTCTTCGCGTTGCTTCGAATTAAACCACATGCTCCACCGCTTGTGCGGGCCCCCGTCAATTCCTTTGAGTTTCAGTCTTGCGACCGTACTCCCCAGGCGGAGTGCTTAATGCGTTAGCTGCAGCACTAAAGGGCGGAAACCCTCTAACACTTAGCACTCATCGTTTACGGCGTGGACTACCAGGGTATCTAATCCTGTTTGCTCCCCACGCTTTCGCGCCTCAGTGTCAGTTACAGACCAGAAAGTCGCCTTCGCCACTGGTGTTCCTCCAAATCTCTACGCATTTCACCGCTACACTTGGAATTCCACTTTCCTCTTCTGCACTCAAGTTCCCCAGTTTCCAATGACCCTCCACGGTTGAGCCGTGGGCTTTCACATCAGACTTAAGAAACCACCTGCGCGCGCTTTACGCCCAATAATTCCGGATAACGCTTGCCACCTACGTATTACCGCGGCTGCTGGCACGTAGTTAGCCGTGGCTTTCTGGTTAGGTACCGTCAAGGTGCGAGCAGTTACTCTCGCACTTGTTCTTCCCTAACAACAGAGCTTTACGACCCGAAGGCCTTCATCACTCACGCGGCGTTGCTCCATCAGACTTTCGTCCATTGTGGAAGATTCCCTACTGCTGCCTCCCGTAGGAGTCTGGGCCGTGTCTCAGTCCCAGTGTGGCCGATCACCCTCTCAGGTCGGCTACGCATCGTCGCCTTGGTGAGCCGTTACCTCACCAACTAGCTAATGCGCCGCGGGCCCATCCTTAAGTGATAGCCGAAACCATCTTTCAATAAGGAACCAGGAGGTTCCTTATATTATCCGGTATTAGCTCCGGTTTCCCGAAGTTATCCCAGTCTCAAGGGCAGGTTGCCCACGTGTTACTCACCCGTCCGCCGCTGACTTACAAAAGCAAGCTTTTGTAAGTCCGCTCGACTTGCATGTATTAGGCACGCCGCCAGCGTTCATCCTGAGCCAGGATCAAACTCTCCAATAAAGAGTTTGAGCTTATGCTCAAATGCTGACTAGCTTATGTTTCTTTTTCGTTCTTTGTTAATCCCTATAAGATTAACGTGGACGCTGTTGTTTTGTTTAGTTTTCAAAGATCATTTTGTGATGCGAATCGCTTAAAAGCGACTTCCTAATCATAACAACTTGTCCCTAAAGTGTCAAGCTGTTTTTAAACTTTTTCATCACCGTTGTTACCAGGATATTCGTTTGTTACCCGTGTTCCTTGGCGACGAACTTAAATATACCATCCCACAAACTATATTGCAATACTTTTTTTGATAATTTTCAAAGCAATTTCCCTCTCTAAATAGAACCTATATAGTAGGATTATAATAGTGATGAAAATTCTTCATAGTTTTATACACTTTCTTCATAATAAATGAAAAACAAACTAATGCTAGAATTGCCACTTGAAAAATATATTGTTCTTCCTCTCCGTCTCTTGTATGATGGAAATTGGACAGACAACATAACTTCATGTCCACAAGGGGTGCCACTTTTGGCTGAGACTGAACAATGATGTTCTAACCCTCTGAACCTGTTAGATAATTCTATCGTAGGGATGTGGCAAACTTATTACTTATTTTAATTAAGCAATAAAAGAGCCTAACCTCTCTTTTGTTGCTTTTTTTATTTGAAGGAGGAGATTATCATAAAAAAATCGAATACGCTTTTTCTTGTGGAAGTTGCTATTTTCGGCGCTTTAGCTTATTTGCTAGATGTTTTAGCAGGAGTTTTGTCATTAAAAATATGGGCGCAGGGAGGTTCCATCTCCATTGCGATGGTCCCTGTTTTTATTATGGCATTTCGCTGGGGATTAAAAGGTGGATTGCTTTCGGGGTTGATACTGGGATTATTGCAGCTCACATTCGGACCAGTTGGAGTTCATGTTGTTCAGATCATGTTGGACTATATAGTAGCTTTTGTGGTGTTAGGGTTTGCCGGTTTGTTCGCTAGACAGGTTGTAATTGCAGTAAAGATGGACAATTTCAAAAAAGCTATCTATTTTGTAACCATTGCATCATTCATTGCCTGCACGCTTAGATTTTTCGCACACTATCTTGCGGGAATCATTTTCTTTAGGGATGCTGCACCTGCAGGGCAACCGATTGAGATTTATTCGCTCATCTATAATGGTACATATATGTTGCCTAGCTTTGTAATCTCGACAATCGTTACTTTGCTGCTGATCAAGGCAGTTCCAAGAATTTTCTCTTTTAGCAAAACCGTTTCTTGAGCTAATCTTCCGGGATTAGCTTTTTTGTTTTTATTTTTACTAGAATGTAATGAAAGAGTCCTACATATATTCTAGTAAACGCTAATGTAGGAGGTTCTGTAATGATTGTAGTTAAAGACGCAGCAATGGTTGTGGCTCTCTTATCTTCAATTGGGTTATTTTTATACGGTTACTTCGAGGGGCTCCGGTTGTGCAACCAAAAAGGAAGAGTCAGAGGTGAGGGTGTCATCATTAGCTTTTCACTTGCGATGGTTTTTGCCTTGATTGCCAATGATCTTGTTTCCTAAAATAAAGAAGCCGACTTATGCGAGTCGGCTTCCATTTGTTAATGACCTGATTCAAACTTCTTCAAGCAAAAAGTAATAGGAATCGTAGTTACGTTCGTTGACAAAGCCAAGTTTCCGAGCAATGGCAATGGAATCTTTTCGAAATAGTTCCGTTGTCCAGTTCGGCGTATCTCCTCGTTTCAGACACTCCTCAATAAAAAGATTGGCCATAGCGGAAGCAATTCCTTTGCCACGATGTGCAGTATCATAGGTATTGATTCCAATTTCTTTGATTCCATTATGCTGATAGACCGAGAGGCAGGCTCCGATTACTTTGTCTTTGTAATAGGCAACGACCCCAAGTCCGCTTTCTAGAAACAGATCAATGGAGTGCCAAAACTTTAATATTTCTGCTGTCAGTAAATCATCATGATCCTTTAAGAGAATGTCACGGTCAATAAATGCCACTTTGTATGCTTTTGGTAGGTTGAATTTTTTATTAGAAGAAACATACTTTTCTTTAGAAAAATCAAATGCCACTCTTGTTCCTTGTTTAATAGGAATTCTTTGAAATATATTTTTCATTTCCGCTTCATCTTTTCGGGGATATGTTTCTATATTGATGTCCTCTTCCCTATAGGACCGCGCCATCGGAAGGAGCTCCGCCTGGAACCATTTTTCAAAATCATGGCCCCCTATTTCTCCAATAAAATAAATCATTTCATGGACGGCATATACAACAAGCATCTTCGGATTATCATGATTGTCTACGTAGGCCATACCAATTTGCAGGCCTGAAAGTACCCCCCCAATAATTGGGTGCCTGCTCACCTTGTGCTTTTCTAAAAAAGCGGATAACCCATTTGCTTCTTGCACCTTAACAAGTTCCATCATCGTTCACTCTCCAAAAAATTTCCACGCATAGGCTATCTCTTCGTATGACTGGTCACCAATTTGTATTTGTTCGGTATCTATCTCCTCGGGGTGAAAAGATAAATAGAAGGCTCGGCTTGGATTGTCAGTCAGCACCCATACAAGCATCGATTTGTTGCCTATCTCATTTAAGAATTCACGCACTTTGCTATAAAGCGCCTTTCCGATTCCTTTTTTCTGATAGCTTTGAAGGATATAGATGGCATATAGTTCTCCATCCACCTCATATTTCTTCGTCCGTTCAGGTCCCCCACTTGCAAAACCTACGATATCGCCGTCCACTTCCGCTACAAAAAGGCAACTTTTCCCAAACCCTGCCTCTATTGCTGTCTCCCACATCTTTTGTCTATTATCATAGGATAGGGATTCCAAGTAGCTATCATCAACAATTCCTCTATAGGTGGTTTTCCAGCTATCCACATGCACTTTTGCAATGGATGCTTCATCACCTTTTTTGGCTAGTCTGATATTCATTATCTTCTCTCCCTCACTCTATCATCTCTATGGATTTTGATTTCTTGTTGTCTCTTAGAAAATAGGCCACACTGAGCATGACCAGCATACCACCAGTGAACTGTGTCCAGGTGATGTATTCCTGTAATACGAAATAGGCAAGAATTGCTGCACCAATCGGTTCAAATAAGATGCTCATAGAAATGACATTGGTACTGATATACTTGATTGCCCAGTTGAACAGGGAGTGCCCGAGCAGGGTTGGTATGAGTGCGAGCAACAGAAACCATAACCAATCCATTTCCGAATAGCCTGTAAAAGAATCACCTGTGAGCACAACATAAAAAAATAGCGCAATCGTGCTTACTCCATACACAATAAAGGTATATGTAATGAGAGACAGTCTTTTCCGGACGTCCTGGCCAAAAAGTAAATAGGCGGTAACCAGTGCGCATGCAACCAATGCCAGTATGTCTCCGAAAAGTGCCATCCCACTGATTCGGAAGTCTCCCCAGCTGATGATGACGCTGCCGATGATTGCAATCGCTCCACTAGTAATGGATTTGGGACTTAGCTTTTCTTTGAAGAAAATGTATGTTCCTATAAATGCGAACAAAGGCTGTAAGGTAACCAGTACAGTGGAACTGGCGACACTCGTATAGTTAAGGGATTCAAACCATAATATAAAGTGGAAAGCCAAAAAAATCCCAGCAACGATGGAAAAGGTCCAATCTCGCTTCGTTATAACCTTTAATTCCTGCATATACTTATATAGGAATATAGGCATGATCAGCAGTACGGAGAAAAGCAGACGATAAAAGGCAGTCACGCCGGCCGGTGCCTCTGCAAGTTTTACAAAAATGGCTGATGTGGATACGGTTACGACACCAATCGCCAAGGCCATATATGGATTCATCCACTTGTTCATTTTTCAGTCTCCTTGTCCAGATTCCATGATGTAGATATTACTTTCTAATTGTACTGAATATTGCTATAATTTTCTAATCATTTATTTATTATTTTTTGCAGCATACATAGATAGAGGAGGAGTTCAATGGAGGACATCTTGGAGTTTTTCATAGAGTATGATTTTATCATAAAACTTAGCTTTGCAGTAGTTGCCGGAGTGATCATCGGATTGGAAAGAGAGCTGAAAGGAAAGCCACTTGGATTGAAAACATGTGTCATTGTTTCCGTGATGGCGTGCCTTCTGACCATTGTTTCCTACGAATCGGCGTTTCTCTATTCCAAAGAGTATTCACGACCGATGGATCCAGGACGTATTCCATCTTATGTTATTAGTGGAATCGGATTTTTGGGTGCAGGTGTAATCATGAGAAGAAGCAACGAGGCCATTTCCGGATTAACGACCGCTGCTCTTGTTTTAGCATCCGCTGGAATAGGAATTACTATCGGAGCAGGCTTTTTCATTGAGGCCTTAACAGGTGTAATATTCATTATTTTAGGTGTAAAAGTCATCCCCTCCCTATTTGACGTTATCGGGCCAAAAAAGCTCAAAGAAAAGGAAATAAAGGTCAAAATCTATATTGAAAAAGATGTGAATCTTACGACCGTCATGAAGGAGATTCACAGCAAGAACCTCAACATCAAAAGGGTGAAAGTAAAAGAGGAAAGAGACGATATCGTGCTGAATTGCATCATTACAACCAAGAAAAGCATCTATACCACTGATGTCTATTATGAAATCAAAAGCTTGACCGGAGTTTTCCAAGCAGAAGTGGAGAATATCGATTAATAACAAATCATTCAAAAAAAGTATTTGCAAAACAATAATTTTTTGATAAAATTAATTCAGTCCTAACGGGGCATTAGCTCAGCTGGGAGAGCGCTTCGCTGGCAGCGAAGAGGTCAGCGGTTCGAGCCCGCTATGCTCCATACTAAAAATCCTTAAAGCCCATGGCTTTAAGGATTTTTTTATTGCTTATATTCTAACAAAGGGTGACAACTGCTGAGTACACAACATAGTGAGGACATTTTCATTAATATTATTTTTCATGTGTTTTTGTCCCTTTCATCTCTCATACTTTCACATAAAATAAATAACCTGAACAAAAGGTGGTGTAAGGTATGAGTCGTGATGGTAAAAAAGATGGATTCTCTTTAATAGTTGTTTTATTTATCCTTTTAGTAATTGTCGGAGCTGCATTTGTAGGTGGCAGTTACGGTGGAGGTTATGGCGGAGGTTGTGGAGGATACTAAACTTTTTAGTTTGATAATTCTCAGTAATTCCCCCCTCTTTTCTTGAAGGAATAAGCCCCCCTACTTTAATCTGTAGGGGGCTATTCTATTTATAGAAGTGAAAATTTCCAGACTTTTGATTCTCCCTCTATTATGAATAAATTTATTGCCTGTTACTGAATTTCTCCTCAATAAACGCCTGCTCTTCCTTCGCACTCAAAATCCCGGTCGCTCTTCCGATAGATCCATCCTGCAGTTCCCAGATGGCATTATGGTCATCATCGACATTTGTAAAGTTCTTATTCTGCCATTTAAGGAGGATTTCCTCGTAGACACTGCCATGCTTGTAGTCAGCCCTATTGTGCTGCACCACTTCCAGCAGCCTATCGACACGTTCCTCGGTTAAAGGGAGGACTCCCCATTTTTTATCCGCTTCCACCTTTTGATGGCTCATATGATGAATGGCGTTCTGAACGGCCAATTCCGACATATCCGTTGGAAAGTCATCTTTTATTGTTGTGATGGTTTCTTGAAAATTCATCTGTGCTCCTGGTTCCACTTCTTCGGTTAATGGATTTTTCAATTTAAAACCCCCACCAGATTCAGGCTCGACAGCTGCAATATAATACACCAGCATAATCATGATAAGTGGCAAGACAACAATTATCAGCCATTTCAAATTGGTTTTTAATATCTTTATTTTGTCCACTCCCCACATTTCCCCTATTTATTCTTCATTATACAAGATATGGCATTATCACGAAACAACTAAGTGTATCTTTAAAATGTATGTAATCTGAACAAACAGGGATTGATGATGTGTGAAGGTTTTATAAAAGAACAAAACTGCAGTCGAAAAAATCGACTGCAGCCATTTATTTTACAGACTCTAGTAATTTGTTAATCTCCATCGGATTAAATCCTTTTACCGCTTTATCACCCACTGCCGTAACTGGAATTCCCATATATCCGAACTTTTCCACTTCCTGTTGGTAGACTGGATCTGCCAAGATATCCCTTACTTCAAATGGAATTTCCTCTTGTTTCAGATATTCCTTTACATATTCACAGTCCTTGCATCCCTTTGCGGAATAGACGATAACTTTCTGGTTCATCTGAAGCCCTCCTTGATGTTTGCTTTGGCTTCATTTTACCATAAAGGAACTCGTTTATATAAGGGAACTGCTTTTACTTTTCGACCCATTCATCCTTGTCATTTTTCTTGTATTTATTCTTCACAGCATCCCATGCCACTTTATGGGCGGTTTCTTCATTGTCGTATTGTTCTGAGGCTGAGTTGAAGGCTTCTTTATAGATTTCCTGACCGTGCTTCGGCAAATTGTCTTTGACTCCCTTGGGTAAATCATTCAACGAATCATATGCCATCACGTTTTCCTCCTTTATATTTACTCTTACCTTATCTTTATCCTTTTCATCATATGAGTAAACAAACTTCACACATAAGGAAGGAGAATCCATGATACTCAAGGAATTAATAAAGGAGGTCATGTTGAAGATATCAACTAGAGTAGGAGTAGCTTATGAAAAAATTGCTTTTGTTTGCCATCAGTACAATGTCTTTCCTGATAACAGGCTGCACATCCGATATCGCTAAAGAAATTCCTGCAAAACTACCTGTGGAAAAGAGCGCTGAGGTTCAAGTGTCAGAAACTGATGAAAAATTATATACTCCGGGAATAAAAGTAAGTGAATGGATGCTTCCGAGACAGAATTCGCGTATGCGATCCGGTTCTGTCACCCATGTGATGCTGCATTTCACGAATAATGCCATGCGTAACCCGGAGGATCCCTACAATCTGGATGATGTGTATGCTTTGTTTGAAGAATATGAAGTATCGGCCCATTACATGATTGGGAGAGATGGGGAGGTTTATCATCTTGTACCTGAAAGCAGGGTTGCCTTTCATGCGGGAAAAGGAATTGATTTAAATTATCAGCATTACCATAATAGTTTCAATGAATATTCGATTGGAATAGAATTGCTTGCTATCGGGACCAAGGAAGAGATGTTTCCAATCGTCCCTGAGGAAATCTATGAGAGGATAGAGCCTGCAGATATCGGGTACACCGAGGCCCAGTATACCGCATTGAACGAGCTGTTGGTCGATATTTTAAAACGTCATCCCTCTATTAAAAATGACCGGGAACATATCGTAGGTCATCACGAATATGCCCCAGTTCGTAAAGTGGATCCGGGTACCTTGTTTGATTGGTCAAAAATCGGATTTTAGTAGCATACAAGTATTTCTCTTGAAAAATACCCTTTCTTCGTGACACAGCGGTCTTTGATTTCAAAGCCCGCTTTTTCTATCATCTCATCGATTGTCTCGATGGTAACCACGACCAGTTTATCCGATATTCTTCGAGCATGTCTCAATATATCCGCCTGATCTTCTGGTGTTGCATGGGTATAGAGGTTGTATGGCATGTCTATAATCGCGACATCATATTTTTCAGTAACATCCGCTATCGGTCCTAATGTGACATTTCCTTTTAAGTTGAAATGGGCGATGTTTTCCCTGGAGCCTTCTGTAACCAAGGGGTTTATATCCCTTCCCTCAATATGAATCCCCATGGACAAAGCTTCAACCAGTACGGTACCGATACCACAGCATGGATCAATTGCTCTTACTCCTTCTGGGTGTGGAACGGCTATATTGGCCACTGCGCGGGCGACACGCGTGCTTAATGCAGTGGAATATTCGCGAGGTTTTTTTATGTGCTTCAACCATACCGCTTCATTTTTGCGGTAATTTCCAAAGTACCATCTGCCTCCATAAGCCACAATTCCAAATATATGCGCGGGATTATGGACATCTGCCTCTCCATGGATGCGTGCCCCAAGGTCCCGTTCCATTAATCTTCTCTCGTTGTATTCGATTTGCGCTTCTTTTTCAAGGTCATTGATCTTGATGAAGATGATTTTAAACGTCTTATCCAACATATCTATTTCTTCGACCTGCTCTAGAATATCCGATAGTTCATCTCCAGCATATAGAACTTCGATACGTTCCCTTATAAAAGGGCTTCTGCTTGGATCTATTTTAACGGTGCTTTTTATTATGTTATAAGGTGATTCCATGCTAAAAAAAGAGCGCATCTCCAAGTGGCTCAAGGATCGCTCTTCAGGGCTGCTTGCATATGTATAAATAAATTCCTGTGTGTCCAGTTCCTTTTCCAACTACTACTCATCCTCTATCTTGATAATGCTTGCCTTTAAAGCTTATCGGTAAATCTTTAAAAAAGCAATGAAAGCTGTTTAATTAAAGTTTGGCAAGCCTTAGATAAGGTTGACATTGCAAGGCAGTTCAAGAAAAAGGGCAGAAAGCAGCACACTGCCCCTGTTATTTGACGATGTTATGCTTGAATGCGTAAATGACCGCCTGGGTCCGGTCCTGGACCTGCAGCTTTGCCAATATATTGCTTACATGCACTTTGGCTGTTTTTAATGCAATAAATAACTCATCCGCAATTTCTTGATTCGTCTTCCCTTGTGTCATAAGGAGCAGAATCTCCATCTCGCGATTTGTAAGTTCTTCATGCAGGTAATGTTCATTCTTTTGACGCATCTTTTTCATCATTTTCCCAGCCACTTCAGGTTCCAGGATGGATTGACCTTTATATGTGGACCTTACTGCATTTGCAATATCACTTGCCTTGGAAGTTTTCAGCATATAGCTCGTTGCTCCAGCTTCTAGCGCTGGATACACTTTTTCATCGTCCAAGAAGCTTGTGACAATTATTATTTTTGCGTCCGGCCATTGATCGATAATCCTTTTGGTTGCTTCAATGCCATCCATTTCCTTCATAACAAGATCCATCAGGATAATATCCGGTTTATGCAGAAGTGCCAATTCCACTGCCAATTTTCCATCATCCGCTTCTGCAATCACTTCTATATCATTCTGTGCGGATAAATAGGCAGTGACACCAATCCTCACCATTTCATGATCATCTACAAATAAGACTCTAATCATTTTCCTCACCCTTTAAATCCAACTTAGGAACCTTTACTTCCAATCTTGTACCCTGATTTTCTACACTGACTATTTTTAACGTGCCCCCTATCTCCACGGCCCGCTCGTACATGTTTTGCAATCCATACGCGCCAGCCCGTTCCTTTTCCACATCGAAGCCTTTCCCATCATCTACAACTCTCAAGATGATAAAATCATCTCGTCTGATCAAGAGCACTTCAACAGACGACGCCTTGGCATGCCGAAGCGTATTGGAGAGGCTTTCTTGAAGTATTCGGAACAAATGGTCCTCCACTCCCTTGTCAATGGAAAAGGGTTCAATCTTCCATGCAATGCTCATCGGAACCTTTTGCATCAATTCCACCAATAGCTCCTCTGCACCTTCCTGAAGCGTTTTTCCTTTCAAAGCAACAGGCCTCAAGTGCAAAAGCAGCGCACGCATCTCCAATTGGGATTGATGAATCATTTCTTCGACCAGCCTGAGCTGCTTTGTTTCCCGGTCTTCAAGTGACTCTTTCGGCTCCGTTAAGGCCGACATGAGCATCGATGCCGCGAACAGCTGCTGGCTTACGGAATCATGCAATTCCCTGGCCAATCTGTTACGCTCCTGTGATACGATTTCCTGAATTCTGTTTTCAAGGTCCACCGCTTTTTCATTCGCAAGCTTCTGCGAAAGCTTTGTTTGTTCCTTCATCTGTCTTTGAATTTTTTTCAGTTCGCTTTCTATTTCCCCTATTTCATGAACCGGGTTCTTTTCCACCCATTCTATATTTCTTCCTTGTTCCATTTGAATTAGGTGAGCGTGGATCCCCACTATTTGTTTTCTCCAATACATTCCTGAAAAAAGGCCAATGATCAAGCCGAGAAAGACGGATATGCATAAAGCAAATATAACAAATGGCAGGTCAAACACTTTTACTTTCCATAAAGAGGACCACTCCACTAAGGGAAAAGAAAGGAAGTACAAGATACCAAATGCCAGAAAACTGATGATGGCTGTGGTGACCCCCAACAGAAAGTGCCTTTGCAATATACTCATACTCTTTTCACCTCTAGGCTTCCCACCAAGCAAGAGGTGATTATTTTTATCTTTTGGGTGGAATCCTCATACCCCGAAGTTTGGTAATGTACCGTCCGATTCCATGTTTTTGATTCTTCTTCTTCTAAAATAACCGTCGAGCCGACCATAACTGAATGCTTGACACTAATATCCACTTCATATGGAATTAGGATTTGGATATTTCCTACAACGTTACGGATGGAGATGATTGCTTCCCCTTTCGGAAGAACGGTATAGCTCAGATCGATGATGGTATCCCCAATACCGGTCTGTATATTGACATCATCCCATGTATAGGAATGTTCCGGTGTTTTTTGTCGGCCTAAGAATTTATTCTGGAACCACTTCTGTTCCCGCTTCACCATTTGTCCGAACTTGGCTGGCGCTATTTCAGGCCTGAAATAAGTCGGATTTTGTTTAGATTGCGTAAACAAAATAAAGAAATAAATAATCGAAGCCAATAACAGAAACCGGAATGTGAAAGATCCGATTATGGTAAAGAAAATAGTTAGAACACCGATTGCAAATAAGACTTTACCGAGAAACCAATTCCATTTCTTTTTACCGAAATATAGACATATGCCAGAAATAAGAAGGGAAAAAATGAGCCCGGTATCAAAAAACGAGATTTCCAGGATAAAAATAAAAAATCCAATGATGAGAATATAGCTCAGCAGATCAGTTTTCTTCATATTTAACATTGTTTCCCCTCCTTTTATGGCATATTAATTGCTTCTGCAATGGATAAAAAAGGCGTACAATGCCGCCTTTTTTTAGAATATCAGTTATTAGGATGAAAGAGAATGTGTTTTCTCTTCATTTGGCAATTCTTTTTCAATATGAGCGATTCTTGCATCGATTGTATGACGGTGGTAGGAAGCATTCACCTGATGCTCCAGACGCTCTAGATAGCTCTCCATTTCAGTGAATCTAGAAGAGGATGTTGCTCCGTTATTAGATTCCAGGACTTGATTCATACGATGGTTGGCTCGGGCCACATTTTCTCTGCCCATCAATTCCATCCGCTTGATGTACATATCCTTAAGCTTGTGTTTCATACCTTCATATTTTTGCTCCAGGGAAGTTAGATCTTGCGTAACCTTTTCTAAGGAAATCTTCAGCTGATTTGCGCGTTCCTCATATTGCTGATACTCTCTTACAGCAAATTCATAGAGCTCCGATTCGTTAGCTTTAGAAGCTATTTCAGCTTGATGCTTTCTCTTTTCCGCAAGTTGGGTAGCTTGATAATATTCTCTTACAAACTCATCTTTCAGGATATTTTGACGCTCCACTAACAGTCGTACTTTTTCAACTTCTTTCTCGCAATCCCTTAAGTACTGATTAAGCATGGATATTGGATTCTTTTGTTCTTTTTTATCAAGTGCTTCATGGAAATCCGCTGCGATAGTATTCTTAATCCTAGTAAATAAACTCATTTTCAAACACTCCTTTAATTATTTGTTGTTTAGTGCGTTCCACTCTTTTTCAAAGTTTGTAAATGGATCACTGCTTTCTTTCGCTTCGATAATCGAGTCTTTCGATTTGTTCCAGTTTTTATAGACGACATATAAAATGTACGCTGCTACAAGTCCTAGTACGGCCGGGACATTCGCGATCGAGAATCCAATGGCGATGAAACCGATGATTCCCCAAAGTACCTTGTTGGCGGTGGAATCGGTTTTCATAAACTCCTTCACCGCATAATAGGAAACCACCAAGCTTAAGGCCAACCCGAGTAACGGTCCAATATTCGCCAGTAATACGAAGAACGCGATTACCCCTACTAATAACAATCCAAATTTTTTCATCTGTGTTTCCTCCTTTCATGTCTCTATCTTATCTGCTTTCAAGGATTGCTATAACGAGCCTGAGCTATATTTTAAGATAAGACTTGAGGCTTATTGGAGCTACGACCATTGAAAATGATTGTTGAGATGAGAAGAAGTCTTATGTAGTCTTTTTGGCACTTGAACTTTCTATTAGAAATTGGTAGAATTTTCAGAAAGTAACTTGTCTCACCTTTTTTAAATAATGATTAGGAGGCGTTGTAATGGAAAAGCTGGTTCACTTAATTCCGTACAAAGTTGACAATCAATTGTTTGAGGCGCAGCAAATTCCCGAAGGAGTGGAGATGATACAAGCTCCCTCTCTCTGGAATAGAGGCTTTAAAGGAAAAGATACTGTCATAGCAGTCATTGATACCGGCTGCGATACCTCTCATCCGGATTTGGAAGGGAGAATCATAGCAGGTCGGAATTTTACCGATGATGATAATGGCGACGTTGAAAGGATTACCGACTATAACGGACATGGCACACATGTTGCCGGAACCATCGCTGCCATTAATGCCGCATCCGGTGTAATTGGTGTTTCTCCAGAAGCTAAACTGCTGATTTTAAAAGCGCTTGCTGGAGAGGAAGGCTCTGGCTCCTATGAATGGGTAACATCAGCAATAGAATATGCAGTTTCTCAGAAAGTGGATATCATTTCCATGTCACTTGGTGGACCTATAGATGTTCCCGAGCTTCATGATGCAATCAAGTCCGCAGTGGATAATCAGATCCTGGTTGTATGTGCTGCAGGAAATGAGGGGGATGGAAAGCATTCTACGGAGGAATTCTCTTATCCGGCAGGCTATAATGAAGTAATTTCGGTTGGGGCAGTGAGTCTTCAGCGCAAATCGTCCTATTTCACCAATTCCAATAATGAAGTGGACGTCGTGGCACCAGGAGAAAAGATAATTTCCACGGTACCCGGAGGCAGATACGCTGTTTTCAGTGGTACATCCATGTCAGCACCACACGTAGCAGGCGCCCTCTCCCTGGTAAAAAATTTGTCCGAAAGCGAGTTTGAACGCAAGCTTACCGAGCCTGAATTATATGCACAGCTTGTGAAGCGTACCATTCCATTAGGATACCCTAAGAGTCTCGAAGGAAATGGTCTGATTTATTTAACTGCCCCTGAATTGCTGGCTGATTATCTGAAACAAATTAATATTGAAGAATCGATTGGTGTATAGGGAAACGAAACGTCAAAAAGGAATCCCAAAGGAGTTTAACGCTCCTTTGGGATTTTTTTATTTGATATTTGCCTGCTCTTTGGTAATGTCTATAGCAAGAATAACTGAACCAATTGCTTGAATCCAACTGCCCGTATTAATAATCGCTTCAATGCTTTCACTTTCCCCAGTCTTTATCTCATTTGCACCACCGATTGCCTGTAGCGAGTTCCCGATAACCTGAAGGAGGTTTCCGATGATGGCCATGGTATCGACATCTGGTCCATCCCACTCATCTCTAAGTGCTGCCGCTCCACCGAGAGCTTGGAGCAGGTTCCCACTGATAAACAATTTATCTCTAATAATCGTATCTTCCTCTATTAACAGACCAGAAATAACCGTGATATTCCCGATGGCTTGAATTCCATTGCCAATTTTTCCAATCGTGTATCCTTCCTGCCCGTCCGCTTCCAATGCATTACCTGTAGCTTGAAGCACATTTCCAACCATGTCTAAGCCCTCACTCTGCTCCTCCACTCTGACAAGGAATCTGGTACTGCTTACAGCGGAAAGGACTGTACCTACAGCCTGTATCCATGACCCGATAAGTATTTTATTTTCACTATCCATGATCTATCCGCCATTCTCTTCATACCAAAGCTTATTTTATAACAAGATAAGGTCTCATCATCTCATAGTCCTCGTGTTCTAGCATATGGCAATGCCACACATATAGTCCCGTGTATGGGCCGAAATTCATGATAATTTCTGTTACCTCTTCAGGATTTGCCCTGACTGTATCCTTTTTCCCGCATTCCTGTGGTTCCGGCGGAATAGGTGGGCCCATATACTCGATTACTCGATCTTGTGTAAAACGTTCTACATTAAATTTCCTTCGTCCCAGGATTTGAAAATCTACTAGATGAATATGGATGGGATGGGTATCCTCTGTTGTATTGATCAAGTACCAGATTTCCGTACTCCCGAGTTTCGGTTTCTCCGATATTGGAGCATCCCAATCTTTGTTATCCAAAAGCATAATTTCCCGACCATAATTGTCCATTGTATGATCCAATGTCAAAAACCTTTTAAATGCTGCGTCTTTTGTTTGGAGTTTTGGGAAATTTCCCAAGTAGGATGGGATAACACTGGTGTCAATATGCTTAAGTGGCAGTTTCACGATAAATTTCATCATATCTCTCATTTCAATTTCCTTGTCACCCTCCGGAAACGGCGCCGGTGCATCATTGGTCATGACGATACTTGTTCCTTCGAGGTTGGTAAAATCAATGACTAAATCTGCTCTTTCTGCAGGTGCAAGAGTGATGGATCTGATGCCAATCGGATGATCCATCAGACCTCTATCCGTTCCGATCTGATACATGAGCTGTCCTGAGTCCAGTTTTATTCGATAAAAGCGGCTGTTGGAAGCATTGACTACTCGGAAACGATATTTGCGAGGTTCTACTACCAAGAATGGCCATACTTTCCCATTGACCAGGATTGTATTACCAAAAAACTCCGGTACTACAGATGTTTTCAATCCTGATACCGGTTCATCCGGTTGCGTCGGATAGTAGAGAGAACCATCCGGTCGAAAGGATCTATCCTGGATGATAAGAGGAATATCATAGGCGGATGAGGGAAGTTTCAGGGAACGCTCGAAATCACTTCGTACTAGATACATCCCAGCGAGTCCAGCATATATATTGAGGCGGGTAATACCAAGTGCGTGATCATGGTACCAGAGCGTACAGGAATTCATGTAATTATCGTACCGGTAGATTTTCTGTGTAAATGTGGGGCCAACCTGTTCAAAATTTGCACTGAACCATGAGTCGGGGTACCCGTCACTTTCAGGTTCCACGACTGCACCATGTACATGAACAACTGTTCGGACTTCCGGAACATCTTTATGGGCACCATGAACCGTAAAGTCCACTGGAAGCAAATGCCTTTTTGGCAAAGCATTCATCCATTTGATGAATACCTTCTCCCCACAGTCGACTTCTATGGTCGGTCCAGGGAATATTCCTTCATATCCCCACACCGTTGTCGAGGGGAGATCGCGGTGAAGGGATTGCTTTGTTTCCTTCATTGTTACCTCATAATAGGTGTAAGTGTTGTCTTTTTTTACTGGTTCTAATTTTGGAGGAATAGGGAGTGCATCTACAAATTTTGTAAGTGAGGATACAATTTGGGTTTCAGCCATTTTTGGTTCCCCCTTATATAGGCTCTCCCCAAAGAATATTCGGCTGTCTTGCAAATTAACCCTATTTTTGTAGTTCCTTCCCCTTTCTCCCCTTACTTTCTTCTAACCCACTGGATCGATCCCATGTCATCATGGGGATGCATGTAATGGTCGAATTTTTTATATTCCTGTTCCAAATCTGTTAAGGACAGTTCATACAGGTGCTGATCCTCCTTTTTGAATACACGGAAATAGAGGAGCTTACTGATTAATTCCGACCGTCGATTTTCAACCGCATTTTTCAAAATTTCTCCCATTTTCATCACTCCTTAAATGAATAAATACAAAAAACCTCTTCCCGTCTGAGACAAGAAGAGGTTGGATTTATAAAGAAAAAAGAGACCTCAACTTATCTGCCAAGCATTGCTGCCTGCTGGAATTAGCACAGTATTCCTTATTCGAATCTGTTGCTGAAGCTTCATAGGGCCAATCCCTCCACTTCTCTGGATAAGTTACGCTATTAAGTTATGTCAGGAAAAAGTAATTTGTTATGACCATCATAAACCCGATAATCCCGATTTGTCAACTAAGAATTATTGTCGAGCCTCATGGACCTTCAGCATTTTTCCTTTTATCGTGGTGTGCTTCATCGCTTTTAGCACAATCGGACCCTTTCCATTCAAAATATCAACATAGGAGACATTATCCTGAATGGTGATGATGCCTATGTCACCAGCAGCCACTCCTTGTATTTTGGATATGGTGCCGACGAAGTCGACCGCTCTGATTTTCTTTTTCTTTCCACCATTGAAATAGAGCTTCATAATATCCTTGTCCAATTTCGCACTTTTTGCTTCTTTAATAGTTGGGCGTGTATTTATTTTCATATCAAATTCAGATGTTGCCCGAAAAACTATTTCTTTAGTTGGAGCTTCTCTTTTCGTTATCTTAAATCCAATATAAGATTCGATTTCTGCGAGGAATTTTTCTTCATATGGAGTAACGAAGGTAATGGCTTTTCCTGAATTTCCTGCACGAGCCGTCCTTCCTGTTCGATGAACATAGCTCTCCTTCTCCATCGGCAGGTCGTAATTGATCACAAGAGAAACATTTGCGATATCAATCCCTCGTGCCGCAACGTCCGTTGCTACCAGATAGCGGAATTTCCCTAGTTTGAAATCATTTATAACAGCAAAACGATCCTCTTGCACCAAACCTCCATGCAGCTTGTCACATGGATAGCCCGCGCGATCTAGCTGACGATATACATCATCCACCTGAATCTGAGTTCTGCAAAAAACAATACAACTATCCGGGTTCTCCACTGTTGTAACAGCTTTCAAAAGAGAGAACTTATCATTCTCCTGAACTTCTATAATTTCATGAACAATTTTATCCGTTGTGATACCTGTACCTTGAATTTCAATATGAGTTGGTGTTTTCATATATTTATGAGAAAGCTGCTCGACATCCTCTGGTAATGTCGCGGAGAATAGCATCGTCACCCTATCGGTGGGCAACTTTTGGATAATGGCTTCCACCTGATCAATAAAGCCCATATTTAACATTTCATCCGCTTCATCTATAACAAGATACTTTAAACGCTCCACATCAAACGTCCCTTTTTCCATATGATCGAGCACCCTGCCAGGTGTTCCCACCACCACATGAGACTTTTGCTTCAACTCCAGCTTCTGCCTATCAAATGGCTGCTTGCCATAGATCGCAGTGGCTTTAACCCGCTTGAACCTGCCGATATTCGTTATATCCTCTTTGACCTGAGCTGCAAGCTCCCGGGTTGGAGTCAGAACGAGTGCTTGAGGTTTATTCTCCTCCCACTCTACAAGTTCACAAAGCGGTATGCCAAATGCTGCTGTTTTACCGCTGCCTGTCTGTGATTTCACGACGAGATCTTTATTCTCCAAAGCATTGGGAAGAACTTTTGCCTGGACTTCCGTAGGAACGGTATATCTTAATTTTTCAAGAGCGCTAACTATCTCTTCACTTAATTGGAAGTCTTTAAAACTATTTTTCATGCTGTACCCTCATTTTTCTTCTATTTACAACAGATTCATTATACTTCATTATCGTTTGTAAAAAAAATAGACCCATTTTAGTCTATTTACTTCAAGCTAATCTTCCTGTAAGAAGGTCACTTTTAATTCCACTACCTCTGATCTGCTGCCAATTCGTATCGGCGGTCCCCAAAAACCGAACCCCGAGGAAACGATAGCATGTAAGCTGTTTTTCTTCAGGTAGCCCCAATCCAGTTCGAACATCCTTTTGGTAATGAGGTGATTGGGCATCATTTGCCCTCTGTGGGTGTGACCAGACAAAATAATATCAATTCCGCTTTCTTCTGCTTCCATTAACTGGGTCGGCTGATGATCCATGGCGATGATGGGAAGATTATGGTCCAGGTTCTCTACTAAGTCTTTTATGAGTTTCCTTCTTGAATCTGTTTTATCTTTCCTACCCAATATATAAAAGCTATCCTCGACTTGAATTACTTCATCCATCAAAATCTGGATATCTAGCTTTTTCATTTCCTCTAAAAATGCGGGAATTTCCCTTCCGTAATACTCGTGGTTGCCAAGTACACCGTATATCCCCATTGGTGCATGCATATTCGTCAGAATCGCCCCCATTTGCTTCCGTACAAATTGTTTTGGATCATCATCAATTATATCCCCAGGAAGCAGGATCAAATCCGGTTTTATACTTTCCACAGTTTTTACGAGCCGACTCACATGTGCCCTACCGGATAGCTTTCCAAAATGCATATCAGATGCTACAGCGATTTTCAGTTCCTTATGGTTTTTCACCTTTTTTGGTATAGAGATTTCGTAGCTTCGAATTACCGGACTGTATGCGTTGAACATTCCTAATGCCATGAGCAGCATGAAGATGATCAAAGTAACATTTCCGGTCCAAATGATTGCAGCTTCTTCTGATAATGGACTCCACTTCAGCAGGAATACAGTTAAATTGGCTATAGGGAAAAGAAGTAGACCGTATTGCACCACCGCAAACCAATAGGAGCCGATGATGGAGAGGAAACTAAGTAGCTTCAACAGCCTTCCGAGAATATAGGAATACGCGATTATTGCTACAATGATGCTAAAAAGGATGTGGTGTTCCCAATGAAAAGCCGTGCTTGCCCAGATCCACACATTCCACCCAAGATAGTAAACGAATATATTGTACAACGAAAAAAATGCAAAAATCGATAAAACAGGACGAAGCTTCAATACGACAACCCCTTTGATGATTATATCTGCATTCATTATAAGTCATTGAAACGGAAATCTATAACAAACTGCATCAAAAAACTGACCCCCGAGATGGAGGGTCAGTTTACTAGAGTGGATTTTTTTAGATAGGAGTCCAATATAATATTTCCAAAAGGGATAAACGCTGCGATTACTGCCCCAGCTATCCATTTAAACGACCATCTGACTTTATACGTTACATAGGCAATGACGAAAAGATAGGTGATGAAAAGGAATCCATGGATTGCCCCTACTACACTTACCACCTCCGGAATATCCAGACCATATTTTATCGGCATGGCAATAAACAACAGGAGTAGCAGCGAGCCCCCTTCAATAAGTCCCATTACTCGAAATCGATCGATCGGCGTCTTTTTCATAGAATATAAACCACCTTAATATTTGCTAGTTGTTTTCTGTATTATAATGGATTTCCGGGCCTTATAGCGGATAGAAAGTTGACAATCCTGTGAAGTGGAAAGCTGTGAAAGTGTACCATTTATCATTTTTTTGATTTCCGGCAATATATCAGGTAGCCCAGCTGGATCAATATGGTCAAAACAAGTGCTGATGGAAAGATGACAATGAAAGATGCTACTGCAGCCAAATCACCCCAGGTCGGATCTGATAAGTGAATATAAATGGAATAGAGGACAGACAGAAAAAAACTGATGAGTACGCCATAAAACATGATTTTATATTTTTTCAATGCTAGTTCCCCCTTGTTCACCACATATTTCAATGCTCAAAACATCCCTGTTGATAAGTATATTATTTAGATTTGCTAAATAACCCTAAAGGAAAAAAACAGTGCAGTTATAAACCGCACTGTTTCATACTAATCCTCATTCGTGAAATTCCTTTAGTGCCAGAATACCTGCTTCCAAATAGTCCATGAATTTCTTTTCCACCTCAGGATCCAATGTTCCAGGCATGCACTCCTGGATTTTTTTAAAGTTATAGATGATCATCTCCGTCTTTAACCCTCTGCTGACCAATACACTGTTCAGCCATGTAGCATATTCAGTAAAGGTATTGGTGTCGTTAAGTTTATAAGCGGTATTCAGATATAGGAAATGATAGAAGTTGTCTTCTATTGTTCGTTCCTTCCCCTTTTCTCCAAACTTTTCTTCCAAAAAGGGGAAGTCCTTGTACATCGTTGCCACCACTTTTTCAACTATGGGCGTTACATCTATATCGCCTATATCGGCTTTTATTTTTTGTACGGTAGGAGACATTATCAGTTTGGTCATGTTGCCACAACCTTATATCTGGTGATAGTCGGTATAATTGCTGCCAACTCCTGGTCCGGATACTTTTTTTCCAACTCATGAATGCGTTTATAATCCTCGCCCTGCACCCAAGTAAGAAACGCTTCTTTGGAATCCCATTCCATAAATACCGTCAATTCTCCGGTTTTCTTTTCATTTTGCAGCAAAAGAAAACGGTGGAATCCTTCCGCTTTCTCCACCAGTCCTGACCGGTTATGGTAAATGGCAATCACTTCATCTGATTTTTCTGGTGGTACTTTAAATGTCGAGTGAACGATATACATGAAAATCCTCCTTCTTGATGGTTGAATCATTGTAATTGAGGTATATTTTTGAGTATGACAAAAAAGATGTTTCTATATCCGAACATCTTTTTATACTTTTTATTTATGTATGTGTGATTGGTAGTTCAATATTTCTTCTCTTTATTTCTTCTAAAATCAACTTTAAAAAATCTTCATTTAGATTGTTCGTTTTTGCTGCTTCATATACTTCCATCAGTGATTCATTACTTAATAAATCCATTAGATTCCCTCCCAAGAGTTAGGATTTTCTAAATAGCTGATCTAAGGTATCTTATTCTGTTCTTTAGAGCTGCCAACCATTCGCTAGGTAGTTTGTGTCGTAAACGAATATTTAAATAAGATAGCTTTTCATCTTTTTAAAAATCCTAATATAGTGGAACGGAAGTAATTGGAAAATAGAATCATCTTATCTATTCAACCTCTATACATAAATATTATCGGAAACGTTTCACCTTTGTCCAATAAATTACCAGCCTTTGGGTGTAAAAACATTGCCATTCAGTCCTGTTCCTTAACATTTCAACCCTTTTGCGCCTACATTTAGGGACAAGTCTTGGGTTTATTGCTAAAAAGCTCAGATTACGAAATGTTCACCTTAAATGTTCGTAATCTGAGCAAGCATTTCCTGAACCTCATTGATCTTGAGCTTAGAAATATGTGCATATTTTTCGTGATTGATAAAATAGGCAAAATAGGTTTCATTTTTTGGTGTAATATGTGATAGCATTCGCAGATTCACAATATAGGATCGGTGGGTTCGATAGAAATTACTGTCTAGCTGCTTGTAGATATCACTAATATTTTCATAGGTTTCGACTGTTTGATTGACGGTATAGATAATACACTTTTTTCCTGATTTTTCAATAAAAATGATATCATTAAATGCAATATAATAAAAAGAACTGTTGGAACGGACAGCAAGTCTTTTGTTTCCCGTAAGATCCGCATCTTCCCGATCGTTCACTATGATTGTCTTTGCTCTCTCCAAAGCTTTGTACACTCTTATTTTTTCTACCGGCTTTACGATATAATCCACTGCTGAGATTGCAAAAGCTTCGACAGCAAATTCATTGTACCCTGTTGCAAAAATGAATTTTAAATCCGGCGCAAAAACAAGGCAATCCTTAATGGCTTCTAGTCCATTTTTATTTGGCATGTTAATATCCGCAATTACTAACTCGGGTTTGTTTTTCATAACACTATCTATCAACTGTTCTCCATTTTTACAAATATCGATTATTTTAAAGTCTTTTAACTGACTTATAAAAAATTTAAGTATTTCAAGAGAATCCTGATTGTCATCAACAATAATGAGATTTATTGGCTTCAATCGAAGAAAACCCCTTTCTTTCCATAAAATTAAATAGGGATCTTCACCCAAAATGTACTTCCTTCATGTTCTTGGCTGCAAACCCCGACTGTACCTTTCATCTCCAGTACATTCTGTTTCACCAGGGTCAAACCAATACCAGTTCCTTCAATATTAAAGTCTTCATGGAATATTCGGTAAAAAGGTTCAAAAATCTTTTCTTGCAGCTCCTTTGGTATTCCTATACCGGTATCTTTCACAAAAAGTGCCAGATAATGGCCAGTCACTTTCCAATAAAGGGAAACAGAACCTTCCACTTTATTATATTTAATAGCATTTGCCAGCAGATTAACAACGACCTGTTGAAACCGTATCGGATCAACCAATATCGTCACATCCTCCAGGTTTTCTTCCACAAGAATCAGGATCTTTTTATCCAATGCATTATTATTCACTAGTTGCATGCAATCATGAATCGCATCTTTGACATTGACAGGCTTGTTATTGTCATCTGCCATATCAGGCTTGGAATCAATCCTTACCAATTCGAGAATGTTATTAATCAATTGAAGCAGATGTTTACTGGAATACAGAATTTTCCCTAACCGATATTCCTGCTTGGCGGTGAGAGGATCTTTTTTATCATCATCCAGTATTTGTGCAAAGCCGATGATGGAATTCAAAGGTGTACGCAACTCATGACTAATCATCGCCAGAAAGTTCGTTTTCGTTCTATTTGATTTTTCCGCTACATTTTTTTCATTAATAAGCGATTGCTCGATACTTTTTTGCAGAGTAATATCATGAAAGATAATCAAATGATGACCTTGATAAATATCTTTGGAAGCGGAAAAGCTGATGATTCTCTCCGTCTTGTCCGGCCGATTAATCATATACTCATCAGAATGCGTTTTTCCTAATGACATTAGATTACTCCAGTGTTCTTCTAAAGGAGTCTGGTTTGAATCACTCACAAATTTTTTTACTTGGAGGGACCTGCACTCTTCTTCCGTTATTCCAAGAATTGAGCAAGCTGCAGGATTGGTGTCTTCAATATTCCCTTCATTATCAAGAATAATAATTCCTACCTGCGCCCCTTCGAAAATATCGCGCAGCTTCTGTTCATTCTGCATGAGATGAATATTGGCTTTCTGCAGTGAGTTAGTGTTGTGTGTCATTTCCTCCACAATACTGATTTTATTGAGTACCAGGGTTACCTGCTGACTGATTGTATGTATTAGATCCAGTTCTTCCTGAGTGAAACTTGCCCGTTTTTTTGAACCAAATGATAAAGTACCTACTAGTTTCCCATAAGAAATCAAAGGTTCGCATGCATATGCCTTTATTCCAAATGACTTCAGCATATCCACTCTTCTATCATCCAATTTATCTACATGCTCCACTACTTCCGGCGTAAGCTTACTTGCCACTAATCCACAAACCGCCTCGCCTTTAGCGAGTACTCTCATCCGGTCTGCAGCAGCTTCGCAAATCCCATAATAATTCATGAGATGCAGTTTCTCATCCTTCTTATTCCAAAGATAGTTGAAATAGAAATCCAAATCCAATGAACTCGATAGACGATGAAATAGGGAATCCAGTAACTCCTTAGGCTGCTCTGTGTTGTTCAGCTTCATCGCGGTCTCATTGATAATGGAATTGATCTCTTGCGTTTCCGAAATTCTTTCTTTATTTATGTATTCTTCTGTAATGTCCAGAATCATAAACGTGTATTCTTCTGCCAGAGAGGGGAATATCATAAATCTTAGCCACTGTACGGGTAATTCAGAGAACATAAAATCAAATTGCTCGAATCTGCTTTCCTTGATTACACTATCTATGTGGTTATCAATAATAGAGGACAATTCAAATTGAAATATGGAAAATATATGCTGGTCTTGTATTGGGTACGCATCAAGCTTTAATAGGTTCATAGCTTCATCATTAATAAAACTAATTCTTTTGTTCTCCTTAAATAGGATATATCCATTTAACCGACTGCTAAAAGAATTTGTTTTCTTAAATTTACTATTTGTTTTTTTGGCTTGATCGACTTTAATAAAATTATTCATTTTCATTCCTTTCTCAAATGCCCCATTCCTGACAATTGATTAAGAAAACTAGTATATGTATCTAGTAGTTTGGTGCATATCCAACATCAAGGAAAAAAGATGAAATATACTGCACATTAAAACTTGTACTATTAATATTATATCTTTTAAAATAAATTTTTTACACCTTGTTACTGTTGGATATCTCTCCAAAATTTACGTACACTTTGATATTTTAACTCTAAAAGCTATTATATAACCACTCTCCAAGTTGCTTTTCGCCTACAATTTCTGCCCTTTTCACACCGCAAAACCTTTATTTCATCAGCTTTTCGCTACTTTTGGTGTTCTCGACCCTATATAATAAACTTTTGGGTAATATAATAAATTCATTTGAAAATATTACATTATTTACCGCTGATACAAGAGGATGGGGCTTGACCCTCCTACCAAATCACACAAACAATACCCAACACCTCTCCATCCTTACCCTCCAAACATTCAACACTGCAAGGGTCTGGCCCTGGTCTTGTGCGTCCCTCCCGCACAAAACCTAAAAACCCACCACTCTCAAACGTCAACTGCTTCAAAACCGCAAGATCAAAAGTACGGGGCCTGCCCCTCCTACCCCATCAACACAAACAAAACCCAACACCTCTCCATCCTTCACCTACAAACAATCAACACTGCAAGGGTCTGGCCCTGGTCTTGTGCGTCCCTCCCCCACAAAAACTACAATTAGTACGCACCCTCTAAAAAAACACAAAAAAAAAGCCCCCTAAAAAGGGAGCTTTTCCTCGTCAAAAACTATTACTTTTGAACGTTAGTTGCTTGTGGTCCACGAGCGCCTTGTTCGATTTCGAAAGATACAGTTTGACCTTCTTCTAAAGATTTGAAACCTTCGCCTTGGATAGCAGAGAAGTGTACGAATACATCGTCTTGTCCTTCTACTTCGATGAAACCGAAACCTTTTTCAGCGTTGAACCATTTTACTTTACCTTGTAACATAATGTTTCCTCCTACAGTGGATGAATCCACAATTGTATTACCATTCTTGCTCTGCATAATCTTTCAAGACGAAAAACGTTGAAGTAAATTCCTTCTATCAGCCTTACCGAACAAAAACAATTAACTTAATCATAGAGGTTAATCTTTTAAAAATCAAGTTTTATTTGGTTTTGCTAGTAACTTCCATCTTTATGTGACGGTGTTGCTGGAAAACGGCAATGAAGATTATGCAGCAAAAAGCTGCAACGATGGTGAATTTCTGTAGTAGTGTACCCAAGATAATCCAAAATATAAACCTATTCAGAAAAAATTTTTTCATCTGGAAAAAAATATTTGAAATACAGGCAATTTTATTCTTTCCTTTTTATGATTATATGATGTAACATAGTACAATAGCTTTTCCGAAAAGAGACAACTGTATTTTTAGGGAGGACAACATGAAAAAATTCGGACTTTTACCCAGAATCATTTTAGCTATTCTCTTAGGTATTATCGTTGGGAACTTTGCTCCACAGTGGTTTATTAAAATCTTTGTAACCTTTAATGAGATTTTCGGAAACTTCCTTGGTTTTGCCATCCCGCTTATTATCATTGCATTCATCGCACCAGGTATAGGGGAACTCGGCAAGGGGGCTGGGAAACTGTTAGGTATCACAACAGGATTGGCATACCTATCCACTGTTGCTGCAGGCCTATTGGCATTCTTTGCAGCAAGCTTCCTTTTTCCTGTGCTTTTGAAAAATGCAAATTTGTCCAAGGCTTTTGAGAATCCCGAAGAATCTCTGCTTTCACCTTTCTTCAAGCTTGAAATCCCGGCACCATTGGAAGTGATGACCTCGTTGGTTATCGCCTTCACGCTTGGTCTTGGAATGGCTGCTATCAAAGGGAATGCCCTAAAAACAGTGATGGTGGAATTCAGACAGATTATCGAGCTTGTGATTTCAAAAATCATTATTCCACTCTTACCGTTTCATATATTGGGGATTTTTGCGAATATGACCTACGGCGGTCAAGTCCAAACAATCATTTCGGTATTCGCCAAGGTTTTCATCTTGATTATTCTGCTTCATATCGTCATGCTGCTTTTCCAATATACGTTAAGTGGGACAATCTCCAAGAAAAATCCATTGAAGATGCTTAAAACGATGCTACCGGCTTATTTCACTGCACTTGGCACCCAGTCTTCCGCATCTACCATTCCTGTTACGCTCGAGCGTGCAAAGAAAATGGACGTAAAAGAAAAAACAGCGGATTTCACTGTCCCACTCCTTGCCACCATTCATTTATCTGGAAGTACCATCACCATCGTCTCCTGTGCAATGGCAGTCATGTTTATCAATGGGATGGATTATTCGTTCGCAACCGTCCTCCAGTTCATCCTCATGCTCGGTGTGACGATGATTGCTGCTCCTGGTGTTCCTGGTGGTGCTGTTATGGCCGCACTGGGACTCTTGCAGACGATGCTTGGCTTTGACCAGACACTGGTTTCGCTGATGATTGCCCTGTATCTGGCGCAGGATAGCTTTGGCACGGCCTGTAACGTTACCGGAGATGGCGCAATTGCTAACGCGGTTGATCGATTGACCGGTAATACAAATTAGATAAAAGAAGCGGAGGGCTCAAATTTGAGTCCTCCGCTTCTTTTATACTAAGGTAGTTGGTGAATGATCAACTTTGCAACCTTTCATAACCGAAATGTTCCAAAAATTCGTTAAATGCCTCTATTTTGCCTAGAATGATATCGTGCTGGACTTCACCAGGAGCGGTCGAGTCCATATCCTTCCTAAAATCTTTAATTTTGGATTCCACATAGGAAATGATAGCTGTTTCGTTAAATGATGTCATATATCTCACCTCATCGTTTTAATAGGAATTTACCCCCTATCCTCCGCAGACAAACTTCGGTGAGCACATTAAAAAAGGCTTTTTCATAAAGATTGTTGCTATAAGCTATAGGGCAGGGCTAAAGATAAGGTGTCAACATTAAACACCCTGTCGGTCTCCGTCCCAGGCGTTCGCTTATCCAAGAAGGCCTCGGAAGCCTCCTCGGTGCTGCGCACCTGCGGGGTCTCCCTTGACACGCTGCTCCCGCAGGAGTCTCACACCTTGCACTCCAACCAACAGGGGTGACTCTAAGTATAAAATTTGCCTTCCTAGAGTTTGAAAAATTGGACTTTGTCTCATTTTTTCATTTCAGTGGAGCAAATAATGTTGAAACTTGAGTTGATTGTAGCGGAGGATACTTGACTCCTGCGGGAAAGTAGAGGGCATGGGAGACCCCACAGGCAAAGCCGAGGAGGCTCCCATCCGTCCCCGGGGAATCTTGTATCCCTCGCTGCAATCAGCGGGCTGCATTTGATGCTTATATTTTATCTATTTAACAACAAAGAATGCGAAAACAGCCTTAAAAAAAGAGACTCAACATCGAGTCTCCCTCATCTTATCGTTCCACTTCCTGCAAATCATGTATATCTACTGTTGTTCTCTCTTCACCCGGTCCGCGAAGGTGAACGGTGGCAGTTCTGCCGTCCTCGCTCAAGGAATCGATCCATACCTCTGTTCCTTGAAAAGTTACATTTATGTCGGCTGATGATGAGAGGATCTGTTTCACACGTTTTGTTTCCATTTTTATCACTCCTGCATTTTTTTCTTATGTTCTTCATCTTTATATTTTTGCTTTTTTCCTCTTATTTATGCCTCCAAAGTTTAAGCCCTTGCCTCTATTGTCAAGAATATAAAAAGAGGTGAACATAATGAAGCTGAAACCTGATGAAAAAGAAGCCTTAAGTGATGCAATAGACAAGATGAATGAAAGCCTGGACCGTTTTATTGAGTTCTATAATGAAGCTGAAGAAGATAAAGCGATTATTGAGCTGGATGATGAGGTCATTGCACTGATCGTGGCAGGGAAAGAGAAATATGGAGAAAGCGCCCTGACAAGAAAGATCAATCTGATCCTCAAAGAAGTACTATCCTTTGTTTCTGATGAGGAAAAGGAATCATGAAGAATCTCAAGAATAATACTTCATTTTTATTCGCCTTTATTCATTGGCCAGTAATCACTAGAATTCTTTGTATTATTTTCATTATTAATATCTCATTTGGAGTGTTGATACATTTTATCGAACCGGCTGAGTTCCCCGCAATATTTGATGGGATTTGGTGGGCCATTGTAACAACAGCTACACTTGGCTATGGAGATTACGTACCTGTTACAGTTACCGGGAGATCCTTGGCCATACTATTGATATTTTTCGGGACAGGTTTTGTGACTACGTATTTTGTTGCGCTTGCAGCCAGTGCTGTGGCTACACAAAATGCTTATTTGGAGGGCAAAGTGGAGTATAAAGGTGAAGGACATATCATAATCGTCGGTTGGAATGAGAGGGTCAAAGAGTCTTTGATGCAGATAAGAAAGCTTGTAAAGAAGCCTGTTGGAGTTGTCTTAATCGATCAAACCCTGCAGCAAAACCCACTTCATGACCAAAATGTCCATTATATTAAAGGGAATCCCATTTATGATCAGGTGCTATTAAATGCAAACGTTAAAAATGCTTCACTCGTTGTCATTACATCCGATCAGAGCAAAGATGAAGTCCAGGCAGACATGAATGCCGTCTTAACATTATTGACCGTGAAAGGATTGAATCCTGATGTTCATACCATTGTGGAGATACTGACTTCGGCCCAGGTCAAGAATGCCAGGCGGGCAGGTGCAGATGAAATTATCCAGACCAATATGCTGTCAAGCTATTGTCTCATCAACAGTATGGTTTCATATGGCATGTCCAATACTGTCCTTAATATGCTTGATCAACTAAAGGGCAGCAAGCTGAAGTATATGGATGCAGAGGAATCCTATATCGGAACGACCTTTGAGCAATTAAGCAACCAGCTATTACAAAATAAAATATTATTGATAGGCATAAAAAGAAGAGAGGAAACGATGGTCAATCCTCCTCTCTTCACGCTTATTCAGGCAGATGATAGTCTTTTGGTCATTAAAGACTAATCTCTTAGCAGCAAAGCTTCCAATTCTTTCACCAGGGTTTTGCCGAGATCGATGTATTCTTTAGGGAAAGAAGCGTCCGGGTCTACTGGTTCGGAAAACTGGTCAAATGAAGCTGTTGCATTATCTACATGCACATTATCATCTAATCCTCTTTGGTATTTATGTGATAGTAAAAAAGGTCTTCCCAATCTCACAGAGGTACCTTGGGAATCAAGCTGCCCATCTACCGCTTGAAAGGGAACGCGTAAAAATTGGTAGCCTACATCACTGTCGATTTCATAATCAAAATAGCCATGGTCATACTCCCATCCGCCACCAATTGAGTAGCCCAGACTTTTTAGTTCCTGTTCCAGCTTATAAAGATGAAACTCCGTACCTTCCAGTTTTGAAGGAATTGGAATCATGGAAATCCCTCCTTTTATAGTGGTAGGCTTCCCTTTAAGGATGTTTGTCATGCAAAAGCATAAAAAAAGCTGCCCACAACCACGGCAGCTTTTCCATTTAAAATTATTTCAAGCGCTTCTCAAGCTCCGCTTTTACCTCTTCGAAGCCTGGTTTGCCTAATAGGGCAAACATGTTAACTTTATAAGCTTCCACTCCAGGCTGATCAAACGGATTGACCCCAAGAAGGTACCCGCTCATTGCACAAGCCTTTTCAAAGAAATACACAAGATAGCCAAATGTATAGGCATCCATCGCAGGAATGTTCACAACAAGGTTTGGCACCCCACCGTCAGTATGTGCAAGCAATGTGCCTTCGTAAGCTTTTGTGTTGACGAAATCGACTGTCTCACCAGCCAGGTAGTTCAAACCATCAAGATCGTTTTCTTCCGCTTCCACTTTAAGCTCATGTCTAGGAGTATCCACTTTGATGATTGTCTCAAACAAGTCACGACGGCCTTCCTGTACATATTGCCCCATAGAGTGCAGGTCTGTAGAAAAGTTTGCAGAAGCAGGGAAAATACCCTTTTGATCTTTCCCTTCACTTTCACCAAACAGCTGCTTCCACCATTCAGAGAAATATTGCAGTCCTGGCTCGTAGTTGATGAGCATTTCAATTGTCTTGCCTTTGTTGTAAAGGACATTACGAACTGCGGCATACTGATAGGCAGCATTGTCTTCCAACTCAGATTCGGAGAAATCAGAGCTTGCCTGTGCTGCGCCCTTCATCATCTCCTCGATATCTGCACCAGAAACGGCTATAGGCAGCAATCCTACTGCTGTCAGAACAGAATAACGTCCCCCAACATCGTCAGGAATAATGAATGATTCGTATCCTTCTTCCGTTGCAAGAGTTTTTAATGCACCACGCGCTTTGTCCGTTGTTGCGTAAATACGTTTGCGAGCTTCTTCTTTTCCGTATTTTTCTTCTAGAATCTTGCGGAAAATGCGGAAAGCCAATGCCGGCTCTGTAGTAGTACCCGATTTGGAAATGACATTGATGGAAAAGTCTTTTCCATCTAATAGGTCCATTAAATCTTTCATATAAGTGGAACTGATGTTGTTTCCAACGAAAATCACTTGTGGGGTTTTACGCTGTTCTTTTGATAGTGCATTGTAGAACGAGTGATTCAGCATCTCAAGGGCAGCACGCGCTCCAAGATAGGATCCACCAATCCCCACCACCAATAGAATATCGGAGTCCGTTTTAATTTTCTCTGCACTTTTGACGATTCGTGCAAACTCTTCTTTGTCATAGGCAGTAGGCAGATCGATCCATCCTAGATAATCATTTCCTGCCCCTGTTTTCTCATGTAGAGAATGATGTGCCACTTTCACTGCATCTCTTAAGTATGTAATTTCATGTTCGCCGAAAAATGATAAAGCTTTACTATAATCGAAGCGAATATGTGTCATTGTTTATACCCTCCAAAAAACATATTTGCCATGCCAATTTTCACTTTACCTAATAACACACAATAATTCAAGAAGACCACTCTTTGAAAGCGGATACAGTTTTCAAAGAGGATTCGGGACATAAGAAAACGGCTATACACTACGTATAACCGTATCTTATTTAATATCTGAAGACTTACAGAAGTGTCAGGTTGGCTCCACTTCTTCTTTTTCACCTTTATTTTTCGCCACTACTACACGAATATATTCACGTGGCTTAAATGGTCTGATGACATTTAAGCTGCCTTGATCGTCCAATTGATTGCTTCCAATCAGTACTATCTGAGTATCAGTGGTGTTCATACTATCGTCAAATTCCTTTTTCTGCTCGGTATTAACCCACCATGCACCAGCAAATAATGTGGAAAATATTGAAAGAGCAACAGCTGCTTTTGTTTTCATCATAACTACCACCACCCTGTTTATAGAATGGCAAAATACGACGTTTTTTATGCATGCAGAAAAAAATTTTTTGATTTGTTTTGGACGAGTTTCTATTTATTTAATATAGAAAGGAAAAATGGCCTATACTAAGAATCGACATGGATGCTATTAGGTTGGATTTAGTATATAATTTGATTTGGTAATGTTTCTTTATAAATAATTACTCTCAACAATACATTGCAGGTGCTTATTAATTAATGTGCTTTGCATTGTTTTCTTATGTTAGGGAGGTTACTTGAAATAGAGGAGGTTTGTGTCTTGTCACTGATTCACTTAGTGATCTTATCGCCTTTCTTGCTGGCGATTTTTGTGCCTTTGCTGCATAAATATTTTAAGCGTATACATACCGGTTGGTTCGTCCTGTTACTTCCCATTCTATTGTTCATCTACTTTATAGGAAATTTAGGGGAAACGATGGACGGTAATACATATTTGAGCACAATGAACTGGATTCCCTCCATGGGAATAAATTTTGCTGTGTACCTGGATGGATTGGGGTTATTGTTTGCCCTTTTAATAACGGGAATCGGTTCCTTGGTGGTTCTGTATTCCATTTATTATTTATCCAAGGAAAAAGAAGCCCTTAACACCTTTTATGTCTACCTATTGATGTTCATGGGAGCCATGCTTGGTGTTGTTTTATCAGATAATATGCTGGTTCTCTACTCATTTTGGGAGTTGACCAGTATCTCTTCCTTCTTATTAATTAGCTATTGGTATCATCGGGAAAAATCCCGCTATGGAGCCCTTAAGTCCATGCTAATTACCGTTTTCGGCGGACTTTCCATGCTTGCCGGAATTATTCTACTCTACACGATGACAGGTACATTCAGTGTTCGCGAGACAATCGCGAATGTTGATATCGTAACTACTCACGAATTATTTGTACCTGCGCTCATTCTTTTTCTATTAGGCGCTTTTACAAAATCTGCCCAATTCCCATTTCATATTTGGTTACCTGATGCAATGGAAGCACCTACACCTGTCAGCGCATACCTGCACTCTGCGACGATGGTTAAAGCCGGTATTTACCTTGTTGCCCGCATGAGCCCGGTATTTGCCGGAGCACCTGAGTGGTTCTGGTTGATTTCGATTTTCGGAATCATTACGTTATTCTGGGGATCTTTCTCAGCTGTGAAGCAGACAGATTTGAAGGCTATCCTGGCTTTCTCTACCATCAGTCAGCTCGGATTGATCATGACCCTGCTCGGAATTGGCAGTGCTGCCGTTTACTATGACTATCTTGAAGAAAATATCTATACCGTAGCGACCCTTGCTGCCGTATTCCACCTGATCAATCATGCAACATTCAAAGGAAGTCTCTTTATGGTTGTCGGGATCGTCGACCATGAAACCGGGACAAGGGATATCCGTAAGCTTGGCGGATTAATGAATCTGATGCCCATTACCTTTACCGTTGCAATCATCGGTGGATTTTCGATGGCCGGACTGCCGCCTTTCAATGGATTTCTCAGTAAAGAGATGTTCTTTACAGGTATGGTAAACGCTACACAAATCGGTGCGTGGAACATGGAAACATTCGGAATGATATTCCCGGTATTGGCTTGGATAGCAAGTATCTTTACTTTCATCTATAGCATGGTCTTAGTGTTTAAAACTTTCACAGGGAAGTACCAGCCTGAAAAATTGGATAAAAAACCTCATGAAGCTCCACTTGGGATGTTGATTCCTCCCATTATCCTTGCTTCCTTGGTTGTTATTTTCGGATTCTTCCCAGAAATTCTAAAAGGCTTAATCGAAGCAGCACTTCACTCCATTTTCCCGAGCAACTTTACAGTGGAGGATGTGCACATCTACTTCTGGCATGGATGGACAATCGAGCTATTCATGACGATTGGTGTTATTGCGTTCGGTTCCTTCTTGTACTTTACCCTGGCAAAATGGGGGAAAATCTACGAGTGGTTCCCGAAACGCCTTACGTTGAACAAGCTATATGATGGCGGTCTTGTTGGACTCGAACGTGGCTCTTTCACGTTTACTAAATTCTATATGACAGGGTTTATCCGAAATTACCTGGTGATGATATTTGGATTTATGGCCTTATTGCTCTTATATGTAATGGGGCAAACCGGGGCATTCAACTTCAGCTTAGACAATGCATCAACTGTCGGCGTTTACGAGCTGATCCTGTCACTAGTCATGGTGATTGCGGCAGTTACCATCCTCTTTACGAAATCGCGTCTTTCCGCAATCATTGCACTTGGAGTAGTAGGTTATTCCATGAGCTTGTTCTTTGTACTATTCAGGGCACCTGATTTGGCATTAACTCAATTAATTGTTGAAACCGTATCGGTAGCTTTATTCCTATTATGTTTCTACCATCTTCCTGAAATCTCCAAGAAGGTGAACAGACTAAGATTCCGTCTGACAAATTTCATTATCTCCATCAGTGTTGGTATCGTGGTTATTTTGATTGGGTTGTCTGTCAACAGCTCCCGAGTAGCCGAGTCCATTTCAGATTATTTTGTTACGGCGTCCTATGAGGAGGCAGGCGGAAAGAACATGGTTAACGTCATTTTAGTAGATTTCCGAGGATTTGATACCCTTTTTGAAATTGCCGTTCTCACCATTGCAGCTTTCGGCATCTATGCAATGATCAAGCTGCGACTTACGAAGGGGGGGAGTCAATGATGAAGGTGAATGATCTGATTTTACAAACTGTTACGACTTTTTTGGCGTTTATCATTTTCATTTTCTCCATCTACCTTTTCTTTGCGGGCCACTATACACCAGGAGGCGGCTTTATCGGAGGATTGATGACTTCCGCAGCACTCGTCCTTTTACTACTTGCCTTTGATATAAAAACAATGAAAGAGGCTTTGCCTATTAACTTTCTGACAGTAGCAGCCAGCGGTTTGATGATTTCTATTTTAACAGGAGTGGGTGCATTCATTTTTGACGTCCCATTTTTGACGCATGCATTTGAATACATCGAACTTCCCATTCTTGGTAAGACAGCCATCGCTTCTACGCTTGCATTTGATTTAGGAGTATATCTAGTTGTTGTCGGTATCGCGATGACCATTATTCAAACGATAGGAGAGAGCGAATAATGGAAATAGTAATGACCATAGTTGCAGGAATACTGATTGCAACTGCTGTATATTTGATGCTTTCAAGAAGTATTTTACGAATTGTAATCGGAACAGGACTTTTATCGCATGGTGCCCATCTTATGATTCTAACGATGGGTGGATTGAAGCGAGGTGCAGCCCCCCTTCTTGGCGAGGAAGCCTCTTCCTATACTGATCCGTTGCCGCAGGCTCTCATTCTGACGGCAATCGTTATCAGTTTTGGTGTTACTTCTTTCTTCCTGGTCCTGGCATACCGTGCTTATCAAGAACTGAAGACAGATGATATGGATAAATTAAGGGGAAATGAAAATCATGAATAACCTAGTGATCTTACCGATACTAATCCCTTTAATTACAGCTACCCTTCTTTTACTTTTACCAAAGAGAATCAAGCTGCAAAAATTGATTAGTGTCATTTCGTTATCGTTTGCAACCATTGCCTCTATCGTTCTGGTCCATACGGTATATACAAACGGAATTCAAACACTGGAAATAGGAAACTGGCGACCGCCATTCGGAATTGTACTTGTTGCCGATATGTTTGCCTCCCTGTTGGTGTTGACAGGGGTCATTGTAAGCTTCATGTGTATTCTGTTTGCATTCCGCTCCATTGGAAAAGGACGGGAGAGCTATTACTATTATGCTTTCACTCAATTTCTATTAACAGGTGTGATGGGGGCATTTCTGACAGGGGATATATTTAATCTATTCGTCTTCTTTGAGGTAATGCTGATGGCCTCCTATGCCCTGATTGTCATTGGGGGCACACGCAGCCAACTGCGCGAATCTTTGAAATATGTACTTGTCAATGTGATATCCTCTGCCCTGTTTGTCCTTGCACTTGCCTACATTTATGGGCTTATGGGGACGCTTAATATGGCCGATATCTCCAATAAAGTGGCGGAATTCGGTCAAAGCGGAATATTAACAGTAGTTGCTATTTTGTTTTTAATTGTGTTCGGACTGAAAGGCGGAATTTTCCCATTGTACTTTTGGCTTCCTGGTTCCTATCATGCCCCACCATATGCTATTACAGCGTTATTTGGAGCATTATTGACCAAGGTTGGTGTATATGCAATCTTTCGTACATTCACCCTTATTTTCTATCATGAACCGGAAATTACCCATACCATTATTGCCATACTAGCAGGAATCACCATCCTTATTGGTGCAATCGGAGCTATCGCATACTGGGATGTCAAAAAAATTCTCATCTATAATATCGTTACTGCAGTTGGTGTCATCATTTATGGTGTGGCACTAGCAAACGAAACAGGCTATGCAGGCTCCATCTATTATCTAGTACACGATATGGTCATCAAAGGAGCACTTTTCCTCCTCGGTGGAGCAATGTTTGCAGTCACTGGAACGGATAATATCAAGAAAATGGGAGGACTTATTAAGCGTCACCCACTACTTGGGTGGATGTTTTTCACAGCTGCAATGTCACTTGCAGGGATACCGCCATTAAGTGGTTTCGTAGGAAAAGTTCTCTTGGTGCAAGGTGGTTTAGAGGCTGATCACTATGTGTTTGTTGGTGTCATGCTGTTGTCGAGTTTACTCGTCCTCTATTCTGTCATGAAAATCTTCATGAATTGTTTCTTTAAGGCAGAGGTACTATCTGCAAAAGAAGAACAAGGCTCTACAAAAGGACTCATTTATCCTTCTGTCATCTTACTGGCACTTTCTGCTTTCCTTGGTTTAGGTGCAGAATTTGTATATCCGTATGTATGGCAGGCAGCAGAAACAATGATGGATCCATCCATCTATATCCAAGCAGTTTTAAAGGAGTAGTTTCTAATGGCTTTTCAAATTCTTATTAATATTTTGGTTGCAGGAACGTGGATGTTTCTTAAAAATGACTGGAGCTTTCCATCCTTTTTTGTAGGCTATTTTTGGGGACTTCTTCTTATTCTGGCTATGAGGCGCTTTATTCCCGGCCGTTTTTATTTTTCACGTATCAATGCCGCAGGAAAACTGTTTTTCCTTTTCCTGAGAGAGCTTCTACTGGCCAATGTTCAAGTAATCCGTGATATTCTTCGCCCCAAGCTTGACATCAAGCCTGGTATTTTCGCACTGCCTACCGACTTGAAGAGTGATTGGGAAATCACCTTGCTCTCTCTTCTCATCACCCTGACACCTGGTACGCTTGTGATGGATATATCGGATGATAATAAAATCCTTTATATCCACGCAATCAATATGCCGGATGCAGATCAGGCAATCTCAGATATAAAAAACTCGTTTGAAAAGGCAATAATGGAGGTGACGAGATAAAATGTTTGACACTCCTTTGGAAGCATTGCTTACAGTAAGCTTACTGATTTTATCCGTCTCCACCTTAGGGCTTGTGTATCGTGTCATAAAAGGGCCATCCACTCCTGATAGGGTCATGGCACTTGATTCGATTGGAATAAACTTAATTGCCATAACCGCCATCATCTCCATTTTGCTAAAAACGGATGCCTTTTTGGAGGTTATTCTCTTAATAGGCATTATCGCCTTTGTCGGTACTGTAGCTTTCTCAAAGTTTCTACAGAAAGGGGATGCCATCGAATATGACAGAAACAGTTAACGTTTTTATTGGCGTGCTTGTCCTGTTAGGTGCTCTCCTAAGCCTTGTAACCACATTGGGGCTATTGCGCCTGCCTGATGTCTATTGTCGCAGCCATGCAGCTTCCAAGAGCGCCACATTGGGGGTTCTCCTGGTATTAATAGCTGCTTTACTTTATTTTTGGTTTGAGGACAACTATTTCAGTGCCCGTTTAGTGTTGGGTATTGTTTTTGTATTTGTTACCTCTCCTGTAGCAGGGCATTTACTGATTAGAGCTGCATATTACACGGATGTCCCACTTTGGAAGGGAACTGTTCAGGATGATTTAAAGAATAAAGGGCAATCCAATACAATCCAGCAAATGAAAAACAGCTAACGGCCAGATACCGTTAGCTGTTTTTTTGCATTCATTTTTGCTATATAGATAAAATGTATACATCAAATATTGCCCGTTGATTTCCGCTCCGGACACTTGCTTTCCGCGGGGACGGATGGGAGCCTCCTCGGCTTCGCCTGTGGGGTCTCCCATGCCCTCTACTCTCCCGCAGGAGTCAAGTGTCCTCCGCTACAATCACATTATTTGCTCTATTGAAATAAAAAATAGGGACAAATTAAAGTTTTTCTATCTTTAGTAAGGTGAATTATTCCTTTGAGTCACCCCTGTTGGTTGGAGTGCAAGGTGTGAGACTCCTGCGGGAGCAGCGTGTCAAGGGAGACCCCGCAGGCGCAAAAGCGCCGAGGAGGCTCCCGAGGCCGCCCGCGGAAAGCGAACGCCTGGAACGGAGACCAACAGGGTGTTTAATGTTGACACTTTATCTCTATCCAGCTCTATTCTAAAAGCAACAATCTTTACGAAATTAGCCTTTTATAATTATAAGGATGCTTTTAAGATGGAAACCACATCATCATAAGATAATGATTTGAAATTGCCAACTGGACCTCTGGACATGACGTGCTCAGCCATTTTTTCGATATTCGTGTCATCGATATCATAATCTGCCAAGCGAGTCGGTGCCCCCAGACTGGACCAGAATTCACGTAGTCTTCTTATTCCTTCGAGTGCCACCTCTTTATCGGTCGATCCGGAATCCTGTACTCCAAAGACACGGACTGCCAATTGCTTGAATCGTTCGAGATTCTCATCCATCACATGCTCCATCCAGTTCGGGAACAGGATAGCCAAACCTCCTGCATGCGGAATATCATAAATGGCGGATACAGCATGTTCGATACCATGGGTAGCCCAGTCTCCACGGTACCCCATCTGCAGCATGCCGTTCAATGCGATGGTACCATTATAGAGGATTGTTTCGCGGTGTTCATAGCTCTCAAGGTCATCCAACAGCTTAGGAGCAGTTTCCATGACAGTGATCAATACCGCTTCACACATTCTATCCTGTAGGGGAGCATTTGTCGGTTGATGGAAGTATTGCTCCAGAACATGGGACATCATATCAACCATACCATATACCGTATGATCTTTTGGTACTGTAAAGGTATTTTTAGGATCTAGTATCGAAAATTGAGGGAACGTAACGGGACTGCCCCAGCCATACTTTTCTTGCGTTTCCCAGTTGGTGATGACAGAGCCGGAATTCATTTCCGAACCCGTAGCTGCCAGTGTCAGAACGGTTCCAAATGGAAGTGCTTCTGTTGCGATATGTTTTCTAAGAACAATATCCCATACATCTCCTTCATACTTCACTCCTGCTGCAATTGCCTTTGTGCAGTCAATAACACTTCCTCCGCCAACTGCCAAAATGAAATCAATGTTATGCTCGCGGCAAAGTTCCACTCCTTTTCGAACAGTCGTTAGACGTGGATTCGGCTCCACTCCAGCTAATTCTGTTAAGGCTGCACCAGCTTTATGTAGAACCTCTGTTACCTCGCTGTAGAGCCCACTCTTTTTAATACTTCCTCCACCATAGACAAGCAATACGTTTTTTCCGTATTTCTCTAACTCCTTTGGCAGTACTTCAAGCTGTCCGCTGCCAAAAATTAATTTTGTTGGATTATAAAATATGAAATTTTCCATTAGTTTAAACCCTCCCTTTTTCCATGATTATGGCTGATTTTATTTTCCTATGCAAAGAATCAGCCTCAACACTCTCCTAGCATCCAACAAAATTATTCTGTTTATGAATAAATTTTTCATTCTAACAAAATATATAGAGGAAGCACTTATTTTCTCAAGGAGGGAATGTTATGAGCACAATTCAACGTATTGCTTTAGTACTTACCATCATTGGTGCAATAAATTGGGGACTAATCGGATTTTTCCAATTCGATCTTGTCGCTGCCATCTTTGGTGGCCAAGACGCAGCCCTATCCAGAATCATCTACGGTCTAGTCGGAATCGCCGGACTGATCAACCTTGGACTTCTTTTCGTCCCATCCGAACAGCATGAAAGAGAAGTAGAACCAAGAACCACAAGATAACCGTACACCGCCTCTCCGTAATGGAGGAGGCGGTTTTTAATATTATTGCTCTGTTAAACGCCGCTGTTGATTTCCGCACTAGGCGCAGCGACCCAAGGGGCGGTGCTGGAGTCTTCGCCTATTGCTCCAATCAACAGCTAGTGTCCATGAAAATCAAAAAGGAATCGATGAATACATTAAAATGTTTTGTCCAAAGGAATTTTTCTCTTATTTTTTTAAAAATAACAAAATTGATTGTACTCTCCCCCTATTGGTTGGAGCGCAAGGGGTGAGACTCCTGCGGGAGCAGCGTGTCAAGGGAGACCCCGCAGACGCTTTAGCGTCGAGGAGGCTTCCGAGGCCGCCATGGATAAGCGAACCCCTGGAGCGGAAACCAATAGGGGTGTTTCATATGTATCAAAATATAAAGGCAAATATAGAGGCACTTTTACGAAAAAAGCATAAAAAAAACACCTACAACAGCAGGTGCCTTTGTTCGTTCGTATATTATTTCTTGATTAGATCTTCGCGGTTGGATTGCTCAATCCACTCTTCTAATTTATCTTTTAAAGTGTTGAAGCCGCCTGGAGCTGTTTCTGTGTGTTGTTTCACTACAGTAGCTTGACGCTTTTTAGGCTTTCTTGGTGCTGAAGCTTGAGGAGCTTCTGCAGGTGCTTCTTGAGTAGCTTTGATGGACAAGCTGATTTTTCCGGACTTCTCGTCAACAGAAAGAACTTTCACTTGAACCTCATCGCCCATTTTTAAATGTTCGTTTACATCTTTCACATAACCGTGTGTAATTTCGGAAATATGAACAAGACCTTGAGTTTCTTCGTCAAGCGCTACGAACGCTCCATAAGGCTGGATACCTGTTACTTTACCTGTTAAAACCGTACCTAATTCAAATTTATTAGACATGAAAACACTCCTAAATATTATATTTTTATACACATTGAACGCAATAAAAAATTATACCACACATTCTACTTTTTATCAAAAGATACTTTTTCATAAGATTGATCTGTGCCTTTATTATTCGTGGTTTTCATATTATATATCCTTAATCGAATGAAATATATTTGTCCTTTTAGCACGTATATATAAAGGTGGAACTTTCAAGTTACTTAAATAGAAAAAATCAAAAAATGTACAAATTTTAAACAAGCAATAAATGATATGATAAAGTGAGAAATAGGAAAAAGGGGCGATGGAAATGAAGAATGTTGGTGAGAATATTCGACAATACCGTGAGCGCGCAAAACTGACACAAAGTGAACTTTCTTTAAAGCTAAGAGTTGGAACTGCAACGATTGAGAAATATGAAAGTGGCCAACAGATCCCGGATATGCAAACAATTTTAAAAATATCTACTGTCCTTGATGTTCCTGCTTCTGAACTACTGGAATCTGTTTCACCTATAAATTCACATGGATTAGACCATGAACTGCAACAATTAATTGAGGAAATAGGCGTAAAACGCGCAAAGTTGATTCTCCGAAAAGCAAAAGAGTATTCCGACGAGGACTTCCTAAATGTGATGCAAATGCTTTTTGAAAAAAAGTATAAAATAAATTAATAAAATATTTAAAAAATATGTTTATTTTATTTTTAAAGTGGGAATCATAAGAATATCAAGGCTTTCTAGTATTCCCCCTTTTGTTAAGGGCCGAATCCATTACGGATTTGGCCCTCTTTTTTTATCTATAATTTTTGACAAAGCGCTCCATTCGTTTTATGGCTTCCTGGAGTTGTTCCATGCTTGAAGCATAGGAACATCTGATGTAACCTTCGCCGCTCTCTCCGAACACATTGCCTGGGACGACGGCGACTTTTTCTTCCAGTAATAGCTTTTCCGCAAACTCCTGTGAAGATAACCCTGTCTGCTTTACAGATGGAAAGGCATAAAAGGCACCTCCGGGAACATGGCAAGGCAAGCCGATTTCATTTAAGGATGAGACAAAATAGTTTCTTCTCCTGCGGTAGCTTTTTTTCATATCCTCAATATCTTTCCGTCCATTTTTCAAGGCTTCAATGGCGCCATACTGAGCCATGGTGGAGGCACACATCATGGCATATTGATGGATTTTCAGCATCGCCTCGACTATATCGGTCGGTCCTGCAACAAACCCCAAACGCCAACCCGTCATTGCAAAGCCTTTGGAGAATCCTGAAATTAAAATCGTTCTTTCCTTCATGCCAGGCAAGGTTGGAAAACTAGTGAAGCTGGTATCAAAACAAAGCTCCGCATAGATTTCATCCGAAAGCACAAGAAGGTCATACTTTTCTACCAGTATACTTATTTCAAACAGCTCCTCCTTGCTCAGCATCGTACCTGTCGGATTATTTGGGAAACAAAGAAGAATTGCCTTAGTATTAGGAGTGATTGCATTCTCAAGATCCTCCATATCCACCGTAAACCCATTCTTAGCATCTGCTCCGACCTTGACTGCTCTACCGCCCACAAGCTCGATCAAGGGAGCATAGGATACAAAGCTTGGTTCAATGATAATTACTTCATCCCCGGGATCTACAATTGCGCGTATCGAGAGATCCAATGCCTGGCTTGCCCCAACTGTTACGATAATGTCACTGTCGGCACTATATGTAACATCAAACTGCTGCTCCAGGTATTTGCTGATCCCCTTGCGAAGCTCCAGTAGACCTGCATTGGCAGTGTAGGAAGTATAGCCGTTCTGCAATGAGGTGATACACGCTTCCCTCACTCCCCAGGAGGTGACAAAATCCGGTTCCCCCACTCCCAAGGAAATCACACCTTCCATATTCGCAGCCAAATCGAAGAATCGACGGATTCCTGATGGTTGAAGCTTTTTCACATGATGTGCTACTCGGTTTTTCATGGTGACACCACGATTCGGCGGTCATCTTCTCCTTGATCAAAGATCGTCCCATCATGTTTATACTTTTTCATTATAAAGTGTGTAGTCGTCGAAATGACCGAATCTAATGTCGCTAGCCTTTCAGATACGAAGTTGGCCACTTGGGATAACGATCTACCCTCGACCACAACCGAAAGATCATATGCACCTGACATCAGATACACAGATTTAACTTCTGGGAATCGGTAAATATTTTTAGCGATTTCATCAAACCCTACATCCCGTTTAGGTGTAACTTTCACATCGATCATGGCAGTTACCCCTTCAAAATTGTCCACTTTTCTCCAATCAATGATTGCACCATACTCTACGATTATTCGTTGGTTTTCCAATTGATCCAATATATTTCTTGTTTCTTCTTCTGTTAGTTCTACCATTTTTGCAAGGACACCCACGTCAATTCGTCCGTTATCTTCGATGATCTGCAGTATGTCCAATTCTTTTTCTGTAAGTTGCATAGTACAAGCCCAACTCCTTTTCGATAAACGATGTCTCATTATAACAAATTATTCCTCTGCTTGGGTTACTGTTATTTTACAAAAACTTTTAACAAAATTACACATGTTTGAAAAACTTATAAGAGGTTAAAATACCTATATAATTCTGGATGGAGTGTTGGAAGATGAGAACAAATCACTTTACAGCAAACATTAACGGTATCAATGTATTTTACGAATTCCATCATGATTCAGATTCAAGTGGACTAACAAAACCGACACTTGTGATGATTCATGGTTTTTTGTCGTCATCCTTCAGCTTCCGTAGATTGATTCCTTTGCTTACCAAGGATTACACCGTAATGGCCATAGACCTTCCCCCATTTGGAAAAAGCGAAAAATCCAAGAAGTTTGTCTATTCCTATGAAAACCTTGCCAAAGTGGTGATTGCATTGCTTGATAAGCTTGGCATCAAGAGAACCGTATTAATCGGACATTCCATGGGAGGACAGATAGCACTGAATGTCAGCAACCAGAAGCCGGAGCTTGTTGAAAAAGTGGTCCTGCTCTGCAGTTCCGGCTACTTAAAAAGACTGCCTGCAAGAATTGTCTACTCCTCTAAGATTCCCTATTTTTATCTCTATCTGAAATTCTGGCTGGCAAGACAGGGACCGCTGAAAAATCTTTTGAATGTTGTATATGACCATTCATTAATTGATGATGAAATGATTGAGGGTTACACGCAGCCTTTTTATGATGATCAGATTTTCCACGCACTGACGCGAATGATCCGTGATCGTGAGGGTGATCTGGCATCGGATATCCTGAAAAAGATTGAAACACCAAGCCTCTTGATCTGGGGCGAGGATGATAAAGTCGTCCCTCTTGAAATTGGACGACGATTACACAAGGATCTGCCAAATTCACACCTCATCACTTATAAAAAAACAGGACACCTGCTTCCAGAAGAGAAACCCCAGGATGTCCGCCAAAACATACTGGATTTTATCCAAACTTCCTATTAGTTCTAAAAAAAGAAAAGCCATTGGCTTTTCTTTTTTTAAAAGGAACAGGACGAGTCTTCATTTTTTATATGTAAAAGCTCCATCGCCTTCTCCCTGCAATGAGATAGCGGAATATTCTCCTCGAACGAAAACTCATATATCGCTTGTATTTTCTTTGCAAGTCTATTTATATCATCAAGTTCATGAACAGCCTGAACTACATCCACACATTCGGTATCGTAAGCATCCACACCATATCCTAATGGATCCCATTGAAGAAGGTTCTCCATTAAACGAACATTGATACTCGGTTTCATATCCATTTGCACACCTTGCTTTCTGCCTTCTTTTTGCTTGTCATTTTATTATAACTCTTTTAAAGGAAAATGTTGAGTGGGGTGCTATTGGCGTATTTTCAGCTTACCGATTTAACGTGCTAATCCGATTACTCCCCTTACTTTATCGGTATTGGACAAGCTTCGATAAATTTTTTAAGATGAAAGAAACAAAGGGGGAAAACAGAATATGGCTACATATAATTTTGACCAAATCATTAAGAGAACCGGTACCTCCAGTGTAAAATGGGACGAGACCACCAATGTATTCGGTTATGGGGATGTGCTTCCTATGTGGGTGGCAGATATGGACTTCCAGTGTCCAAACGAGGTAACTGCCGCGATAAGAGAAAAAGCGGAGCATGGCATCTATGGATATACCTCTGTTCCTTTATCCAATCGTGAGGCCGTTCAATCATGGTTGAAAAAACGGCATGATTGGAACGTGGAAAAGGATTGGCTTTCCTATATATCAGGCGTTGTTCCTGCACTAAGTGCCGCGATCCAATCGTTGACGGAACAAAACGATAAAGTAATACTATTCTCCCCAGTCTATTATCCTTTCTTTGATATGATCAAATGGAATGAGAGAAAGCTTGTCACAAGCCCGCTCCACTTTGAGAATGGCCGTTATTATATGGATCTGGATCATTTTGAAAGCATGATAGATGAAGATGTGAAGCTTCTTCTTTTATGTAATCCACATAATCCTGGTGGTACGGTATGGTCCAAAGAAGAGCTGAAACAGCTTGGGGACATTTGTGTTAGGCATAATATAAAAGTGGTTGCAGATGAGATCCATGGCGATCATGTACTAAAAGGTCACTCCTATACTCCATTTGCGTCCATCTCAGAAGAGTTTGCACAAATAAGCGTTACATGCATCGCCCCGACGAAAACCTTCAATATTGCTGGGTTACAGGCGGCTGTCATGATTATTCCGAACAAGGAAATAAGAGAACATGTCAACCTGTTTCAAATGAAGCAAGGAACCATCATGTTGAATACCTTTGGAATTATTGCGATGGAAGCTGCCTATCGGTACGGAGATACATGGCTTAGAGAAGTGCTGGCGTATATCGAAACAAATATGGAGATTGCAATCGAATATATTGAAAGTGAGCTTCCTGAATTAAGAGTAGCAAAACCGGAGGGAACGTACCTGCTGTGGATTGATTGTCGTGCGCTTAAAATGACCGATGAAGAGCTCAAAGAGTGCTTGCTTCAAAAAGGTAAACTGGCACTTGATTTTGGAAAGAAATTCGGCGATGAGGGAGATGGCTTCATCCGAATGAACGTAGCCTGCCCCAAAAAAATATTACTGGACGGATTAGCACGTTTGAAACAGGCGCTTGCTTAATCAGCCCAATTAAAAATGGGTTATGCTGTAATGGCACAACCCATTTTTTATAAGGTTATTAGATGCTCTGTATTGTTTAAAGAAATCAGTGTACATTTATCCCCATTTTTCCGAAGTAAATGCATACCCGTGTCTCCTGTATAAAAACTTACATTGGCCGTCACAGGCAATTGGAGAAATGACTTCAACAGGTTGGATATCGTCCCCCCATGGGACACAATCGCAATTCTTGCAACCGCATAACTTTCAGACAGTATTTTCGAAAAGGCAATTTCTGTTCTCATCCGAAATTCCAGTTCCGACTCCCCATTTTGAATTTTCTCGTGCGGTTTTCTTCCACCAGGCGGCAATGGATACTTGGTGGCAGCAACTTCCCTTTGCATTCCAGCCAGTACTCCATTATTATATTCCATTAAACCCGGCTCCTTTATCATCATACAACCTACTTCATCGGCAAGAATGGTCGCTGTTTCCGATGCCCTTTTTAATGTGCTGGTCCAAATGATATCCGGCGGGCAATGTTCATTCAAGCGGCAAGCCAATCTTCTGGCCTGCTCCCTCCCAATATCTGTAAGAGGATAATCAGCTCTGCCTTCATGCACGTTTATGAGGTCTGCCTCCGACTGCCCATGTCGTATAAGTAGTATCTCCAAAGATGAAACCCCCTTTATCTATAAATTTAAAATTATCGCAAAACTATGAACTATGTCAATAAGATTACGAATATTTCTTAAATGATACAAAAATTATAGAATTGCGCCGTTCAAAATATGTCCCGAGATAACAAAAAACAGGCTAGGAAACGGACCGTTTCCTAGCCTGTTAATATTTTTTTGGACATTTTGGAAATCATGTTACTTTTTCTTTTCCGCTTCATCCACCGGCTCTTCTACAACTTCCTTCTTCTTAGCCACCTCTTTTGAAATGACCCCGCATCCAATCCTTGCACCAGACTCTCCGGTTGGCTGCGTCATTCCGTCATCCGGTTCTTCAGAGATGATGATTGCAGTACCATTTTTCCCGAAAAGAGACGTTTTTCCATCCTTCAATGTGGCTGCAGGCGCCATCAACTCCGCAATCACCGTTCCGTCATCCTCTACAATGATATTTGGCAAATCCCCGACATGTGCGCCTTCGGGATGCAAAAGACCGTGTTCCTTGTCATCTGGATTAAAATGATTGCCGGCAGTCTTAAAATCCGGCGCGTCACACAAGCCCTCTTCATGTATATGTACACCATGCTCCCCCGGTGGGAGCCCTTCAAGGTTCAGCTTTACAGTTACTCCTTTGCTATCCTCGGATATCTTTGCCACCCCAAGGCTATCACCGGCCCCATTGAAAACCTCCACGTCCAGTGAATTTATCTTTTCTTCCATACATCCATTCAACACCAATAGCAGTAGTACACTTAAGCAAGATATCAGTCTACGCATACTTTCCTCCATCACATCTTTTCCCTAAGTTTCTCCGTTGCGAAGGAAAAGTATTTACTGAAATAAAAAAAGACTGTTTTCGCATTCATTGTTGTTATTAAGAATAAAGTGTACACATCAAATATAGCCCGTTGATTTCCGCTCCGGACACAAGATTCCCCGGGGACGGAAGGGAGCCTCCTCGGCTTCGCCTGTGGGGTCTCCCTTGCCCTCTACTCTCCCGCAGGAGTCAAGTGTCCTCCGCTACAATCAACTCACGGGTTAAAAGATTATTTGCTATAATGAAGAGCTTTAATAACAACCAAGACAAAACCCATTTATTTACCTTTAGTAAGGTAAATTTTTTACTTGAGTCACCCCTGTTGGTTGGACTGCAAGGCGTGAGACTCCTGCGGGAGCAGCGTGTCAAGGGAGACCCCGCAGGCGCAAAAGCGCCGAGGAGGCTCCCGAGGCAGCCCGCGGAAAGCGAACGCCTGGAACGGAGACCAACAGGGTGTTTAATGTTGACATCTTATCTTTAGCCCAGTCCTATTCTTAAAGCAAAATCTTCACGAAAAGAGCCTAAAAAAAGAGATGGCCCCCATAAACATAGGGTCCATCTCAATTTATCAACTATTCTTTTATAATTTTTTCTCGCTTTAATCGTTCCTCTAATTCCTTCGCTTTTTCCGATTCTTTATTGGATACTTTCATAATCAGTCTGAAAACGAAGATGGCTGCAATTAAGAAAATGGTGAAAGTGATGGCAGCAGGGATATATTCTGATTTGTCCTCAGGAAAATAGAGAAACAATTGTAATATCAGTGATGAGATGATCACGGTTGGAACACGACCTTTCTAATTGGGAACAGTCATGTCTCAGTATAACAAACTCCTGTTTTTTTGGGAAACATCTTGTGGCTTAATCAATAAGCTTCATGCTCTCGATTTTGATTTCCTCTGTCGGCTTTGCCGATCCGTCCACTGGTACTTCAGCAATGGCGTCAACTACCTCCATACCTTCCACTACTTGTCCAAAGACGGTATGTTTATTGTCCAGCCAAGGCGTTCCTCCATGCTCTTTGTACAATTCGATTGTCTCGGCAGGAAATTGAGCGCTTTCCATTTGGGCGATCATATCTTCTGTAACCTCGGATGCCTGAACGATAAAGAACTGGCTTCCATTTGTCGAAGGACCCGAATTTGCCATGGAAAGTGCCCCTTTTCTGTGAGGGTGATTTTCACTGAACTCGTCCTCAAACGGCTCACCCCAAATGCTCTCTCCACCCATACCCGTTCCTTCCGGATCACCTGTCTGAATCATGAAGTCCTGGATGACACGATGAAAGATCAACCCATCATAGTAACCATTGGCTGCATGCGTGACAAAATTCTCGACAGCTTTAGGTGCCGCATCCGGATATAATTCGACCACTATTTTCCCCTTTGACGTTGTGATTTCCACCTTATCGTCCTTCTTATCGTACTCATAGGCAGCTGCTTCCTCGCCACTGGTTCCTTCCGATTCGCTGTTGTTGCTTGTACCTTGTCCACAACCTGCTACAATAAGTAGTAGAGCAAGCATCATAAATGACCAAATTTTCTTCATGTTGTTTTCACACTCCATTATTATTCTTTACAGAAGATATTACTAGAAATAATAAGAAAAATCATCCATTAATAATCAAAGGGGGACTTAAGATGGACGAAATTAATGTAGGTTCTGTCGTTACAGGCATCTATAAGACGGGAAAATACATAGGCGAGGTGACAGCTGTTCGCCCTATGCACTATTTAGTGAAGGTGAAAGCTGTGCTGAAGCATCCACAGCAAGGGGATCTTCATGCCCCGAAGGAAGTGGACGTACCTCTTTTTCATGAAAGACGTGCACTTGCCCACAATGAACAAACAAACATTCCGAAAAATATGGTAAAGCTTTATGGTGGAGAAGTAATCGATTATAAGGAATCCTTGAAGATTGCCCTCGAAAGCTCAAAACAGGCTCTCCAAAACGACTCGGGTGATTGGGCTCAAAAATGCCTGGCGAATCTGTCTGTCCTTGAAACGGAATACAAACTATCATAATGTCTCCATGCAAAACTGAAAGCCAAATCACTCTTGAGGTGATTTGGCTTTTTATAAGGCATATTTATTCATTATTTTAGATAGGTCGATGCGGTCTCCGATGGTAGTCGGCTTTGGCCTTGCCAGGTAGCTTTTATCTTTTTCCACTAACCGAAATATATTATAGGTCGTTAGTGCGTCATCCAGAGCTCGATGATGTTTTCCTGTACCCTCTTTTCCATATTCTTGGACCGCTTTCCAAAGTCCTGTCTGATTCTGATCTCCAAAGAACCTTTTATATTCCATGGAAAGGTCCACTTGTTTGCATGGCAATGGGAACTGAATGCCATGAATATCACAATTATTCTTCAGTACCCTCATATCCATGTTTCCCCATGTAATGACGGTCCCCCTTTCATGCGCTTTAAAGGAACTCAGAACCTCAATCAACTCAAAAAAACTTATTCCTTCATCCACTTTTTTCTGGCTGATGTTTAAAAAGGATCGGCAACGGTCAGTTAAGGTCGGAAATGCTTTCGGCTGGATATATGTGGAGAACTGCTGGATAATCTGTTCGTTCTCTACCGCCACAATACCGGCTTCAATGATTTCAGGAAAGAAATTCTTGGGGTAATGCCTGTTTTCAGGCATGGTGAACTCAAAATCAATGAACAAAAATAATGGAGGAAGACTCATCTTTACCCTCCCTTCTCTTAATTTTCAGAATTTTATTACTTTATTATATCATGGGAATATAGGTTTTAAGTACGATAATTAATACAATTTTCAAAAAAATATGCTTGTTTACCGGCTTTTAGGTTGATTTTTTACATCAATGCGCTATTATTTAGTTATACGAAATATTTAATATCCGAAATAACCAAAGAAGGTGAGTAATATTTCAACGTCAGGACGGAACATGTTCATCATGTGGTTTGCGAACTTTTTCGTTGCTGCGAGTGCTACAATGGTTCTCCCTTTTCTATCTTTATTCATTGAAACGTTCGGGAATTACTCTGATTCCTATGTTCAGCGCTGGTCCGGATTTATTTTTGGAATCACATTCCTGACAGCTTTCTTCGTTTCACCGATTTGGGGAAGAATTGGGGATAAGTATGGCTACAAGCCTATTTTGATCTTAACTGGTTCCGGGATTGCGACTAGTATTCTATTGATGAGCTTTGTCGATAGTGTTCATGGGCTTTTTATCTTGCGTATGTTCATGGGGTTGGTTACCGGCTTCATTCCAACATCCATGGCCTTGATATCCTCCCAGACGTCAAAAGAAATCGCTGGGAGAACACTCGGTACATTGCAGACAGGTACTGTTTCCGGAGGATTATTGGGTCCTTTGCTTGGAGGGATGCTGGCCGATTCCTTTGGCTTCACTTATACTTTTTTCATTACCGCAGCTGTCATTTATTTTGCAGTTTTACTCGTAGCATTTGGCATTAAAGAAAAGAAAAAGCAACCCAAAAACAATAAAGAAAAGAACTATACACGAAAAGAAGTTTTGGCCTATATTGTCCAAAAACCGATGCTGCTAAAAATCATGCTTCTCTCCTTACTGATACAAGCGGCAAACTTCAGTATTCAACCATTATTGACACTCTATGTAGGCGAATTGACTGGAGCGGCCAACCTTGCTTTGCTTGCTGGATTTGCCTTCTCTGCTACAGGTTTTGGCAACCTGCTGGCATCTCGGAACTGGGGAAAGCTCGGAGATAAAATAGGGTACGAGAAAGTTATTGTACTATTGATGTTCCTAAGCTCCCTGCTTTTTATTCCCCAGGCCCTGTCTACATCATTATGGCAATTAGTATTGTTCAGATTTTTTTTCGGAATGGTGGTTGGCGGACTGATTCCGTGTATGACCGCATACATTCGATCTGCCGCTCCCCTTTCCATGCAAGGGGAAGTACTCGGGTACAATGTAAGCTTCCGATTTCTTGGGAATGTCATCGGGCCTGCAATGGGCGGATTGATTTCAAGCTTTTATAGCATCTCGACGGTATTTTATGTAACGAGCTTCATTTTCCTTTGCTCGGGAATCATTCTGCTATACGGGATCACCCACCCGGAAAGAGCAGAAAAAACAGTGGAATCATCCAATTGAGCGTCGCAGCAGTTCCTCTGCTGAGGCCTTTTTTTATTCCTTCTTCCATTCTCTTCCTTGTTCCTGTATGATTTTGTTTAATATATTAGTTATAAGGGGGCAAATGATGTTGACTCTTCAAGACTACGAAACAAGGATTCTGCATGCATTCCACACACATGCAAATGGCGAGAACAAGGAACCGATGGAAAAATACATGCGCAATCATTTTCCGTTCCTAGGTATTAGAACACCGGAAAGAAAAGATATTCTACGTAGATTTCTACTTGAAAACGGAAAGCCGCCTCTTGAGTGGCTCGAGCAGCTCGTCACCTTTTTATACAGTCAGCCTGAACGTGAGTTTCATTATGCAGCACTTGCCATGATTGACCTGCACATAAAGAAACTGGATGCAGAATTCCTGCCTTTTCTGGAAAAATTGATTATCACAAATTCCTGGTGGGATACCATTGACCATATTGCACCGAAACACCTGGGTGCGATCCTTTTAAAAGACAAAAATGCCATAGCCGATTATCCTGATCGCTGGATACAGGACGACTACTTTTGGCTTCAACGCTCTGCCATTCTATTTCAACTGAAGTACAAGCAAAAAACAGATGAAGAAAAGCTTTTCCAACTAATCAATCAAAGAAAAGATTCAAAGGAATTTTTTATTCAAAAAGCGATTGGATGGGCTCTGAGGGAATATAGCAAAACCTCCCCTGATGCTGTAATTACATTCATTAAAAATAATGAATTGGCACCGCTCAGCCAGCGGGAAGGCATGAAACATGTCCAAACACTTAACCTAAGATAGATAAAAAATGAGGAAGTGGCGTGTTGTAAGCGCCTCTTCCTCATTTTACTTTATCTTTTTTTCAGGATCGCCATCGTACAGCGGGAAACACAGATAAGCGCTTCGTTCTCATCGACAATTTTGATATCCCATACCATTGTCGTTTTCCCACGGTGCAGGACAGTACCAATGGCGGTCACCATTCCATCCCTTTTCCCTTTTAAATGATTTGCATTAATCTCCAGACCAACACAAATTTCCGTCTCCTTGTCAATCAGATGAAAGGTTCCGATACTTGCCACTGTCTCTGCCAGTGCTACGGATGCACCCCCATGCAGCAATCCAAATGGCTGATGCGTGCGCTTATCCACCGGCATGGTTGCGACAGCCCGTTCTTCTGATAATTCAATGATTTCCATCCCAAGTGCCTCAATTAATGTATTGGTTAGCTCCACTTTTTTCTCCTCCTATCATTTCCTATCTCTCAATAATACTACTGCAGCAAGGAAGTATACAGAAAAGAATAGAAAAATTGGGAGTAGAGCAGGCCAAACCCACATATTGTCCAACCTCCAAAAACCGAATCATAAAAAATTCGGCTATTTGCTAAATATCAAACCTGTGAGTTGAGCGGCACTTTGTTATCGCATATAATGATTAAAAGATAATTGATAATTAGAGGTGAAATGCGTTGAATAATGAAATACCTCTACATGATATTTCGTTGGAGAAGACATTCGAGAAATATGAAAGTAAATACAAGGCGGTTGCCGATAAAAAAAGGCTGCACATCATGAATCTTCTGTGTCAACACGGAGCAATGTGCGTATGCGATATGGTTCCATTGATCGGGATGCCACAGTCTAAATTATCGTATCATTTGAAAATCCTGCTTGATGCGGAAATAATCGTAAAAGAAACGAGAGGAACCTGGAGCTATTATTCTCTGAATCAGAAGGAAGTTGACAACCTTTTATCAGAGGAGCTTTGCTGTCTGTTCAGGTAGGTTAATAGGTGGAAAAAAACAGACCGTTCCTTTAATGGGAAACCATGATAGGAACGGTCTGTATTATTTTTATGCTCTGTTAAACACCGCTGTTGATTTCCGCAAAAGGCTGCGCTTTCCGCGGGGCTAACGTGAGCCTCCTCGGCTTCGCCTGTGGGGTCTCCACTAAACGCCATCTCCCGCAGGACAAGGAAGGCTGCGGCAGCGATACATCGCACGAAGAAAATGCTCGCATTTTCGAGGAGTCTCCGCCTTTTGCTCCAATCAACAGCTAGATTCTTATTAAATCAACACTAGACAGTAACACAGCCTATACTTAATAAATATATTCAAGGTTCACTGTAGCGTTAATGGTAATTTCCTGGGGTTCGATAGGGGTACTTGCTTTTTCCTGTAGGGCAAAGCCTGCATATCTTGGTCCAAAGAACACTTGCTGGGCCACTTCTTCCATCCTTACTGGAACTGGATGAAGGCGTACACCTATCGTGCTAGCCATGGCACATGCTTTTTTATATCCATTGAGGATTGCCTGCTGAAGTACTTGACGGTAGATCGTATTATAATTGGTAGCCTCAAAGGACAGGTTTTCCGAAATATTGGCTCCATTTTCAAATGCGATGTCCACTACAGAGCCCACCTTAGTGATATCCCTCACCGTTACTCGGAAAATATGCCGCACTTCATAGGATGTCAATACTGGTGTGCCTGACTGATCTGTGTACCTGGGAAAGGATGTATAGGAGGACGTTTCAATATCATTTTGATTAATTCCTGCTTGAAGCAAGGCTTGAATCATCCTATTTGCCTTTATCCGATTTTCCTCTTGGGCCGTTTGAACGTTTGGATTGGACGTAACCACCCCCAACTGAATATACGCAATATCAGGACGGACTTCTTTTTTTGCCGTTCCTTGTACCAGCATTTTACGATGATTTGGACTTTCCATACACACCCGCCTCTTCCATTGGCTATTAATAGCTACTTGTAGTTAAATTGTATGAGGGGGGAGAAGGAAATAATACTTTATCGGTATTTTTGCAAAGAGAAGGTGGGATCATTCAGTTCTTTATACCATCTATGGACATAGTACAAGACAAAAGAAATAGCGGAAGCTAGGAAAAGCTCCATTCTATATTCGACGATAAACTGCGCCTGATGCCAGACATAATTCCCCATAAAGAAGAAGATTGTCACCCATACTATGGCAGCCGAATAGGCAGCCAGCGCAAATTGATAGAATGGGAGCTTCATAAATCCTGCTAAAAACGGAACGACATTTCTTGCGCCTGGAAGGAAGTAGGAAATACATAGGGCAAATGCATGATACTTATTGATTAGCGCTTCCCCTCTTGCCAGGGAGGCCTCCACTTTTTCATTCTTCTCCATTGTGGAATACAAGCCGCTTCCAAGACATCTTCCCAAAAGATAGCAAGTGGTCAAACTTGAGATTACACCCAAATAGATGGTCAGCAGTGCTGGAGTGGTCTGCAGAATCCCTTTATAGGAAATGATTCCTATTGAACTGACAAGCACTTCATTTGGGACCGGTATGCCAAACATGCCTAACCAAAGCCAAAAGAACAATCCTATATATCCATAGTCGCGTATTAGTTGTAAAATAATATCAAAATCCATGCGATCCCTTCTTTCCGCATTCAGCGAAGGATTTGATACAAATCATTTTTATTTGCTGTATTCGCATTAAATTGTTGCTTTTGACGTATCTAACTTAAACACGTAATATTACTTGCATTCGTGCTCTTTTCCCGTGTAAATTGATTTATTTTCTCTTTGAATATTAAAGTGAGAAATGCTGTAAAAAATCCAAAAGCCGATCTTTTACGGACATAAGCAACAAACTTTGCGAAAAGAGCCTTTTTATTTGTACTTCTTCGTGTTACCTCTATATTCCTTTTATATCAGCTCTCTAAACTAAACAACTCGCTGACAGATTTTTCTATATTACTTGTATGGAAAGGAGATTGTGCATGACCAATAAAACCGTTCTGATTACAGGCGCTTCCGGGGGCTTTGGAAAAACGTTCACGAAAGTCTTTTTACAGGCTGGCTATCACGTGATTGCTACGATAAGGCAGGAAAATAAAATACAGGAGGTCCTCTCCGGACTATCTGAACAGGACCGAACGAATCTAACCCTCTTATTCTTAGATGTATCACATGACCAATCTGTCGCGCAATTTCAAACTGCATTAAATGCTTTCCAACGGATAGATGTGCTTATCAATAACGCCGGTTTTGCCGTGGCAGGGTTTGCCGAAGAGCTTACAGTTGAGGAATATAAGCTGCAATTCGAAACAAACTTTTTCGGAGTGATCCGCGTTACTAATGCTGTCCTCCCTTTCATGAGGAAGCAAGGCTCCGGGAGGATCATCAATATCAGCTCGATCAGCGGATTGGTCGGCTTTCCCGCACTCTCACCCTATGTCTCTTCCAAATACGCCCTAGAAGGCTACAGTGAAAGCCTTCGCTTGGAGGTAAAAGACTTTGGAATAGATGTCGTGCTTTTGGAACCCGGTTCGTTTCAGACAAATATTTGGACAAGCGGCACACATCTTTCCCAAAATGCGGGTAGTGACATCTCCCCATACAAAAGCATGTTTACAACGATAAATAATAGAATGCTAGCAGAAAGAAGCAGTTATGGAGATCCTTCCGAGGTTGGATTCTTGGCTCTGAAAATTGCAGAAGCCAAGGGGAACCCATCCCTTCGCTATACAGTAGGAAAGGGTGTCACCTTTATGCTAACCCTTAAGAGGCTCATCCCCTGGAAAACCTGGGAGCGCATGGTTCTAAAACAGCTGCAGAAGCCCTGAATGACCACTTCATTTGGGTTGACAACTCTCCAAACCGGTCTTTTCACATATAGTATGTATGTAAAATGAAATCCTGGTTTGGAGGGAAAAGTCATGTACTATCATCAATACCCGCAGCCCCACTACTATCCCCGCAATACGTACTTTCCCGTTTATCCCTATTTGAATGGGACCTACATCCCGAAGTACCGTTCCTACCCCACTGTGGATCCAACGTTTTTCACCGAATCCGCAGGGGCCATGCAGCAGCTGATGAAGGAAGCGAGTATTATCTTAAAGAAATTATCCGATTCAAAAGATTTTGCTTCTGAAGTAATGGGTGCAGCTCAAGAAGGGAAGATGGAGAAAGTGGATCAGCTCTTAAAGAGCACGGGGGTACACGCAGGAGTGAAAACGGATTATAATCCCGATGGCATCAATTTAAAACTTTCCTCTTCTGTCGGTGAAACGGAGTGCTGCCATTTGACGATATCTCTTAGATGGCGATAGCAGGGGCAGATATCATAAATGAAACAAGGACTGCCTGATAGCAGTCCTTGTTTCTCTTCCTAAGAGAAGGTTCAGGAAGTCCTCCTTCTTTGAACAAAGAATAGGGCCATTCCCAATGAAAGTGAGATAATTCCAAACAATAAATACGTATAAATTGATGTAGCAGTTATCGGTAATGTGTTTTTCCCTTTTTGTTTTTCTTTCTCTGGCGTTGAAGCTTCCTCTTCTTGTTTATCCTTGTCTTTGTCTTGGTCTTCGTCTTCCGTATTTTCAGGATTTTCCTTATGAGGATCCGTTATTACAGGATTTTCTTCCTCATTCTCTGGGTCTTCCGTTTCTTCAGGATTTTCAGGATTGGTTCCTTCTGGCTGCTCCTCCATTTCAATGTAGCTCCTAGCATCCTTCACTTCCAACTTTATATTGTCTATGAAAATTTCATGGGCTGTTGGAACATCAATGTTATCTACTTTACCCAGGAGAAATTTCAAGCCTGTAATATCATCGGTACCCGCTTCAAATTGAAATGTGAATGTTTCAGTTGTTGTGGATATGTCTAGGATTCTTTCAAAATATCTGGTATAGCTAGGCGCTCCATTATCTATCACTATTTCCATTTTTCTATCTACTGTTGACCTGGCATCAAATTCTAAAAGATATGTCCTTCCTTTCGTCAACTCAAGGTTTTCTTGGAAAAAGGAGATATCCCATGGATTGTTACCCACATTGTCGATCTTGATCACCGCTTCTTCTTCCTTTTCTGTCACCGTTGCGCTGGACGGTCCATCATAGACTCCTTGGACATGAGAATTCCAATGCTCCAATTCCAATCCGAAGTCTCCATTTTTCAGAGGAAACAGTTTCTCTCTTTCTTCTTTGATTTCTACCAATACATTGTCTATCGTCACATGGTGACTTTTGCCGATTATATCTGCTCCATCGATTTTCCCAAGCAGATACTTTAAGGCAGCTGTCTCCGAATTTTCCATATCGAACTCAAATGTGTAACGCTCAAATTCAGAGGTCAATGCCACTTTTTCCGATAAGAATCGATTATATTGACTATCTTCCATTACTACTTCCATTTCCCTGCTTTCACTGGATTTCGCATCAAAAGAAACAGTATAGCGATACCCAGAATTCAATGGCAGATTTTCCTGCATGAAAATTAAGTCCCAAGGATTGTTTCCTTCATGATCAATGGATATTTCCGCCTTGCCATCAACCACTAGAAAACTCGCTTTGGAAGGTCCATCATAGATTCCTTGAACATGGGAATTCCAGCTGTTCAAACCATCTGCAAAATTTCCGTTCTTCAGTGGGAAAATCTCATGGAGGGGTAATGCCCCGGCTTCAGGCTTTGACACTTGCAATAGTGTCACATCATCCAGCCTGACATCATGATTACTGCCTCCCAAATAAAAGACCAGCTGGCCTTCAAGGTCTTCCAAATCATTCATTGTCAAAGTAACTGTCTTTTCTTCACTTTCTGTGGACAATCCAATTGTTTGTGAACCTGAGTAATCGACAGAACCGTCTTTGCTTACCAAGGCAACCTGAACATCCCTGTTGGCTGCAGCACTTGCAGTGAATGTCAGCAAATATTCGCTGTTTTTCTCAAGTTTTATACCTTTTTGGACAAGCTGTAATGCCGCGATATCCCCGCCATCGTTGATATCCACTGCCAACTCCCTTTGCTCTTCTGTTACATATGCTTGTGCATCTGCACCGTTTATTATAAAATTCCAATATGTCATTCGGTCCATGCGGCCCTGATCAAAGGTACCATTATAAATGTGGTTGCCATTACGTAGCGGTGGCTTCGCTGCGTCTTCATTGTATGGATCGATGGCATCCACTTCTTCCACTTTCACATTTCCTATCCAGACTGTCTGGCCATTAAGACCCATGTTGAACTCCAAGCGTGCTTTCGAATCGGATTCGGCTTGCATCTGGAATGTGTAAGCATAAGATTGAACTTCATCCGTTAATGGCACTTCATAATTTGCGGAGTAAAGGGACCATCCTCTTTCTTCACCGCCGCTTACTTTCAAATTCACATTCCTGTTACCCGAAGCTCTTGCATCAAAGCTTACTTTATAGGTTCTGCCCTTCCCGACCGGCATTTGCTGAATGAGCTGGACAGAATGTGGTTGTCCCCCCGCTTGCGAGATATCCACTTTTGCAAACCTTTTTTCATTGATGGTATCCACACTTACTGCCCCATTGCCTCCAAACTGGTCTAAATGAACAAAGTTCCAATATGTATCATTTAGCTGATCTGTTTGTGCTTTTACAGTAGTGAAGCCTCTCTCATAGTCCGTATCATAAATATAGTTGCCATCAATCGCCTCTTTAGAACCGCTTGGCAATTCCTCCGGTTCAAAAACAGGTTCTATTGCCTCTCTATACTCGCTATCTTCCATTTTATACACCTTCACATAATCCACCAGCATTTCTCCAGGAAAAACGGTCGAATCATTGGGACCTCCTCCATACCACCCTCCGATTGCAAGGTTCAGTATAAGATAGAACTCCTGGTCAAAAGGAGCCGGGTAGGAATACTTGGTTGCATTTCCCGCGCCAATGCTGCTCCAATTATTCAATGTCTGGAACAACTCACCATCCACATACCACCTGATTTCGCCAGGTTCCCATTCCACTGAATAAACATGAAAGTCTGTGATATCTTCTCCGTCTGCAAAATGATAGTCTTTGGCCGTGTAGGTGTTATTTGGCCATTGGCCACCATAATGAATGGCTCCTCCCATTTTATCGGGTGTTCCTCCAGCCGCCTCCATAATGTCAATTTCCCCGGAAGCTGCCCATCCACCATAATTATCTTCCTGTGGCATCATCCAAAAAGCTGGCCAAAACCCTTGACCAGGCGGCAATTTTATTTTCGCTTCGAATTTTCCGTATTTCTGATGGAACTTACCCTTCGTATGAATTTTTCCGGACGTATAGTCATATGTCCCTCTTTCATCCGACACGGTTTCTTTTTTCCCTTCGATTGTCAGCATTCCATCTTTCACTTTCACATTATCCTTGGAATAATACTGCAGCTCCTCATTTCCCCACCCCGGAACATAGTTGCCGTCTTCCTGGACAAAGCCATTTCCTTGATCGTAGGACCATTTGCTGTAATCGAGCGTACTTCCTTCAAATTCCTCTTCCCAAACCAGCTGCCAATTTTTCTCCCCATCTGATTCAACCGCTCTTTCGTCGACATTTTCATTTGCCATGGCAGGAGCCAAACTTGCCCACATTAACAAAAAAGCCACAGCTACACTTACCCCTTTTTTCACCATCTTCTTTCTCCTCCCAAAATCCTTTTTTCACTGCAAATCCCTTGCAATATCACCTCCTTTCATTTAAAAGAACTTTATAAAAAAAACCACTCAGGAAAGAGTGGCTAGATATTTCTTGTTTGGATGATTTCTTTATAGCGTTTTGCACTATCTTTAAGGATTCTTTCCTGTGTCTCAAAATTGACATAGACGATTCCAAATCGCTTGTCGTATCCGAACGCCCATTCAAAATTATCGAATAAGGACCATAGGAAGTATCCGGCAACGTTCATTCCTTCATCGTTCAGTTCCGCTACAGCTTTAATATGCTTTTCAACATAGTCTATACGCTCTTTATCATGGACACATCCGTTCTCAACGAAGTCGTCATACGCCGCACCGTTCTCGGTTATATAGATTGGCAGATCTGTATAGTTTTCTCGCAGGCTTCTTATCAATTCCTTGAATTCCTTTGGAGAGATATCCCAACCCATTCCCGTTTTCGGATAGTCCGAGTAAGCGCCTTTACTCAACATTGGCGAGCTTGGATCAAACTCTACTAGTGACCTGCTGTAATAGTTGATTCCAAAGAAATCACATTCCGTCGATATTGTCTGTAGGTCTCCTTCCTGGATGAAATCAAAGTTATGAATCAATTTTGAGAACAAATTTATCATATCCATAGGGTAGGAACCTTTGAAAATTGGATCCAGGAACCATCGGTTGGCATAGCCGTCCGAATTATTTCTTGCTATTTGGTCATTGAATGTATCCGTAGGTGCATACGCCGGTGCAAGGTTAAGTGTAATCCCGATCGGTGTAGAGGAGCTGAATTTTCCTTTTAACAATTTAACCGCTTCACCATGTGAAAGTAGAATATGATGGGCTGCTTTTACTCCCTCTTCAAGGTTCGTAGACCCGGGAGCATGATGCCCAAGATGGTAGCTCAGGAAGCTCGCACACCACGGCTCATTGTGGGTAATCCAGGAATAGACCAGTTCATCAAGTTCCTCATAGCATTTTTCTGCGAATTCCATAAACCATGAAACTGATTCGCGGCTAACCCAGCCCCCCTGCTCATGAGCCCACATTGGCAGGTCCCAATGATATAACGTAACCATCGGCTTGATTCCGGCATCCAGTAACCCATGGATCAACTTCTTATAAAAGTCCATCCCCTCTTGGTTATAAACACCTTGCTGGGGGAAAATTCTTGGCCAGGCAATGGATAGACGATACGAATCCACACCAAGGCTTTTGATAATGTTGATATCTTCTTCATAGCGGTGATAATGATCACAAGCAATATCACCTGTATCTCCATTCCACACTTTCCCTGGCGTCCTTGAAAAAGCATCCCAGATGGAGGGAGTACGACCTCCTTCATCGTGCGCTCCTTCTATTTGATAGGAGGATGTTGCTGTTCCAAAAATAAAGTCTTTTGAAAAACTTGACATGCCGATCACCTCTTCTATTTATCTAGTTGTATATTGTCTAAAATCTATTCTTTTACTGAACCTGCTGAAATACTGCTTATGATGTATTTTGATAGGAACAAGAAGATGATCATAATTGGTACAACCGATATCGCTATTCCTAAATACATAGAACCTAGATTTTCTGCTACCTTTGATCCTCTCAAGAAGCCCATCATTACAGGTAAGGTGTACTTTTCCGGACTGAATAAGACAACTAACGGAACGATGTAGTTGTTCCAAGATCCGATAAAGGTGAAAATACCCATTGTAGCTACTGCCGGCATCATGATAGGTAAGCCTATCGTATGAAAAATTCTTATTTCACTTGCTCCATCCATTCTGGCAGCTTCCAATAATGTCGGATGCAGGGTGGAGACAAGAAATTGTCGTAGGAAGAAAACAACGAATGGACTCGCTATAGCTGGAATAATTAATGGAATATAACTATCTAATGTACCTAGAGTTTTGTTAAGGTCATAAAAACCGATCAGGCCAAGCTGACCTGGTACCATCATCAATATTAAAACGGATACGAATAGAAAGTTCTTTCCTTTGAAGTTATAGATTGCAAACCCATACGCCGTCAGTGCAGAAAAGTATGAGCTTAATACCGTTACACAAATTGCGATAAATACACTATTACCGAAGCCTTGCCATATATTGACGAAGCTTATCAATCTTTCATAATTTTCCATAATGGAAGTGCCAGGCAGCAGGGTAAATCCTTCACGCAGGATTTCCGAATTGGACCTGGTGGCATTGATGACCATCATATAAAAAGGGATAAAGCTAATAATCGCAAGCAATATTAAAAGCCCGTATAGGAGGCTTTTGATAAAAATCCTTTTATTCACACTAACTCACTCCTAATCCATGCTTTTGCGGTACATAGCTTTAAATGTTGCAAACGAGAAGATTAACGTAATCAAGAATAATCCGTATGCGACCGCTGCGGCGTATCCATAGTTGTTAAATTTAAATGCCTGATTATACATATATAAAACCATCGTGTTCAAAGATCCTTGCGGCGCACCCATTCCATCCGTCAATAACATCGGGAGCTCGAAAATCTGCAATCCGCCTATTAAAGAAGTAATCATAATGTATAACATGATCGGCTTAAGCAAAGGCAAGGTAATATGGAACAATGTTTTCCAACGGTTGGCTCCATCGATAAGTGCTGCTTCATAATAATCTTTTGAGATACCTGAAATACCAGCCATTAAAACGATGAATGTATGGCCAAACCACATCCAGGCTCCAATAAGAGCAACGGACCATTTTGCTGTAGTAGGATCGTTCAGCCAGTTAATTGGCTGTGAAATAATCCCTAAATCCATCAATAGATGATTCAATGTACCATGATGCCATCCTAGTAAAATACCAAACAGTAAGGCTACCGAAGCAATGGTTATCAGGTTGGGAAGATAAAGTACCGCCCGGAAGAAGCCGAGGCCTTGCATTTTCATGCGAATATCGGAGAACAAGATGGCAAGCCCCAATGCAATCAGCATTTGAAAGAAGAAGTTGACTCCCCATATGTACCAAGTATTAAAAAATGCTTGTAGAAAGTAGCTGTCAGTCAGTAGTCTTGTATAGTTAGCCAATCCAATAACATCAGGTACTCCCATACCGGAATAGTTGGTAAAACTATAATAAAAGGTTAATAGTATTGGATAGATGCTAAAAATGGCAAAGACGATAAAAAATGGCAGGATGAACAGGTATCCATAATGATCTTTTTTCTTCAAAGTAATCGCCTTCCTTCTTTAAATGATGCGATGGGAGCCAATTTTTCACCCCCACCACATCCATTTGTTGCATTATTCAGGTGTTTTGATATCCGGATATGCATTTTTCACTAAACGATAGAACTCTTCAATTGCTTCTTCTTTCGTTTTCGTTCCTTCCACATACTCCCCAACCATGGATCCGAAGAATCCGTCGATCTGTTGATCATATCTTGTAACAGTACCTGGGTTGATGTTTTGTGCTTCCTCCAAGAAGAACGTATAGTTATTTTGTCCCCCTAAGAATGGCTCTGAAAATTCACCTTTAATCTTTTCAGTAACAGGCAGGTACGACAAGACATCTCCCGTTTCTGTTGCCCAATCTGTTAAGAACTCTTCGTCATGAGTCATCATTTGTACAAAATCCCAAGCTAGATCTTTATTGTCAGAGCCTTTATAGATTCCTAACCAAGTCCCACCCCAGAAATATGAGTTCGGGCCGTTTGTTACTGCCCAATCTCCAACAGTTTCTTCCGTATTCGTTTTCAAAACACTGTGAAGACCCCAAGTTGGTAGTGCGTATGCAAATACTTCTGTCTGATCTGAACTGTCCTCTTTCACTTCTTCCCAGCCTGCATTGTAATTGATCGGTTCATCCATTGCAGCAAACCAAGCCGGAGACCATTCCGGAGCAAATGCAGTCAAATCTTTATCTCTTAATTCTTTTGCATAATCGAAGTAATTGATTCTGCCTTCCGTAAGTACCAATTCATTATTTTCGTTCACCCATGGTTGTGGATCTTGACCTTGTGCAAACCAACGGACCGCCCCTTCATCCGGGAACAAACGGTATCCAGCTGATTTCATTTGCTCTCCAACCTCAAACAAGCCATCCATATCACTGAACATTTCACCAATTTTAGCGGGATCATCAGTACCTAAGACTTCATTGGCAATACTTCTTCTATAGAAGATTCCTCCAGGTGTCGTCTGCCAGGATACAGCTTTGATCTTTCCTTCCGAGTCTTTCCCAAGGTCGAATACATAAGGGATATAGTCTTCTTCCCAGTCTTGCACATTATATGGCTCCTGTGATAAATCTTCCCAATAGTCCTGTTCCACCCAATCCTTGATAAAAGCAAGTTCTCCTGTGAATACATCAGGTGCACCCTGACCGCTCTCCAGGACCGGACGTAATCTGGTTGGATAATCTTCAATCGGAATGATTGTAAGATCTACGGTAACGCCGTTCTTTTCCTTGAACACATTGATAGGTTCCTGCAACTCGTCAGTAAAAGACCAAACCGTCAAATCAGCTTTAGAAGATGTTTTGTCACTATTACAACCAGCAAAAATCGATAAAGAAAGAATTGCAGTAATCATTAATAATAAACTTTTCTTCAATTGAACTACCCCCATTAAGATTTCTTTTATTTTTATACTTTCACATTATTACTAAAGCGCTTTCGTAAATATCCATAAAATACTAAAGCGCTTTCGTAAACAATCAGACACAGGAAAGAGGATGTGTTAATCCTACAATCCTTGTTGAACTAGAGGAAAACAGTTCAGCCATTTATCGGCCTGCAAGAATCTCTTTCCAGCAACTCTACTGGTATGGTAATGGCTACACTTGTTTTTCTTTTTTCGTTGATTTGTGATAACAGTACATCTGCTGCTTGTGAACCAATCAGTTCCATATCCTGTCTGATGGTCGTTAAAGCAGGAGTAAGATGTTTCGCAATTTCAATATCGTCAAAACCGACTACAGAAATGTCTTCGGGTACTTTTAAACCTTTTGCCCTGATTGCTTTCATCGCCCCTAAAGCCATATTGTCCCCGGCTGCATACACAGCGGTAGGAGGGTCTTCCAAAGACAATAATGTATGCATTGCCTGTTCTCCTCCCTTTATGGAGAAGTACTCACCGCTTACAATATACGACTTGGGGATTTCAAGGTTGTGTTTTTCCGCAGCTCTTAAAAACCCTTTTAATCTTTCAGTACCTGCAAATGTTTCCTGATGACCAAAGATATGAGCAATTTTTCTATGGCCCAAAGCGTACAAATAATCGAAAGCCAGGACACTTCCATGGCTATTATCACTGTAGACCACACTTGACTTCGTACTGTGCATATCGATTACTACTGTTGGAACATTGGATTCCATTAATTTCTTCACTTCCGGATCATCCACAACTGAACATACAATGACTACTCCATCCACTCCTCTATACTGAAAGTGGTCAAGGTAGCTTTTCTTCTCATTTTGTATGTTCCTCGAAACAAAGAGCATATCATATCCAAATTGCTCAGCTCTTTGTTTGAAGCTTTCAATAACTGCGTTAAAGAATGGATGCTTCATTCCTCCACCGAGTGATTCCATGAAAACAACACCGATTGTCCATGACTTTTTGGTAGTCAATGTCCTAGCGTGGGAATTAGGGAAATACCCCATTTCTTCCACAGCTGCTAATACTTTCTTTTTGGTTTTATCACTCACATCTGTATAGTTATTTAAAACTTTTGATACAGTAGTGATAGAAAAACCTGTTTTTTTGGCAATGTCATAAATAGTTGTCATAATTTCTCCCTCACTCGAAACGAAAGCGCTTTCGAAATTTAGTATATGATACACATCACCCATAGTCAATGTCTTTTTTAGAATTGTTGAAAAACTTTTCAACCAATTCTTTTTATACTCTAACCTGAACCCTTTTCCCTTTTATTTCGTTATAATGAAGGAAAGCATATATGTTTTTTCTACAAGAAAGTAGGATCTACCATGTTAAAAATTGAGAATCTATCAAAACATTATAAAGAAACTGCTGCGCTCGATTTAATTAATTTAAGCATATCCAATGGCGTATTTGGACTTCTTGGACCAAATGGAGCCGGAAAAACGACATTGATGAGAATACTGGCAACGCTTTTGAATCCAACAGGCGGAGACATAAGGATGAACGCCATTTCTCTGACCCGGCATCCTGAAAAGGTACGTCATATGATTGGTTATCTTCCTCAGAGTTTTCACGTTTACCCCCAGCTGACTCCGATGGAGGTATTGGATTATGTGGCCGTGATGAAGGGCATCAGAAGTAAATCACTTCGTAAAAAGACCATACATGATCTGCTTGAAAGAGTGAATCTTCAGGAAAAAATCAATGAAAAAGTGAAGACCTTATCCCATGGGATGAAGCAACGGCTCGGTATTGCACAGGCATTCATCGGGAACCCCTCGGTCGTCATTCTCGATGAGCCTACCGTCGGGCTTGATCCGGAGGAAAGGCTAAGGTTCAGAAACCTTCTTTCCTCGGAAGGGAAAGATAAAGCTATTATTCTATCCACACATGTTGTAACAGATATTGAAAGCAGCTGCTATGAGATAGCCGTTTTGGATAGAGGCAGACTTGTTTTGGATGGGACCGTGGAGGATCTATCGGAGGAAGCCAAGGGTAAGGTTTGGGAGATGGACATGCATAAGAATGAACTTGTGCATCTTAAAGCGGAAAACTTGATCTATTCCATCAAGCAACAGCAAGGAAGCTTCGTAAAGGTAAGAATATTGACAGATGAAAAGCCCTTTTCAGGCGCCACCCTTACCACACCTGCTTTAGAAGAGGGATATCTTTCCCTGTTGGGGGATAGATCATGATTACTTATATTCGACACCTGCAGTTGGAGCTTACCTTCCTTTTCAAGAATTGGCTGTTTCTCATCGGTCCACTGCTTTATTTTGTTTCCATTTATATCTGGTTTACCTTTCAGGGACCATATCAAGCAGCACAACCCTTTTTACAGCGTTCAAATGAATTCCTGGCTGTTGGTCACACCGTATCTTTAGGTGTTATGTTTCTTGCAAGTGTTCTAAGTATCAGGAGGGAAAAGCAGACGGTTATGCTGGATTGGACAAATTCCCTGCCCACCTCCTATCGGGGAATCATACTAGCCAAATTCAGTGCCATCAATCTATACAGCCTGATCTATACGGTCATCTTCTTTGTATCTTTTACAGCAATTGGAATGATACAGGATGAGCCGTTGGATTTCCTGGCTGATCATGGTTGGGTGCTGGCACTTCAAAGCCAAGTATCCTACTTTGTATCGATTGCCCTAGGGATGTTTTTGGCTGCGATGATTCCAAACCGGATTGTCTATATCATTGCATTCTGTGCCTGGATGTTCGGTACTTTTTTCATGGAAGGTTTTATTATTCAAAAATATCAACTCTATTATTTGAAAACTTTTCACCTGAGTCAATTTTTTCTGGACCAAAACCAGTCAGAGGGCTGGGCCTTCAATTTGGCACAAAAGGAAGCATGGCTGTCCCGGATGTTTGTCTTCTTTTTCAGTTTGCTGCTCTTGAGTTTAACGGTGTGGAGATCGGGGACGAACCGTCTTTCTTCCAAAAAGAGAAGTGCAGCTATAGGTGTAGTGCTCATCGTAGTGTTGACCACCGCTTCCGCTGCTCCCTACACCAATCTATGGACAGAGAGAGTCACCAAATCGGAAAAGCTTTTCCGCCATGCAGTGAACCAGGAAAATCTGGAAGAATCAAAGACTGACTTTACTTCCTTTATTGAAACGGAGAACTATAGATTGGAAGTCGAACGTGTTGGCGACTCTACCATTCTCGTTGAATCCGAAATAAGATTGGACAGTTTGGAAGAGAACCGCTTAACCTTCACCCTTTATCCAACTTTTGAAATTTCTTCCATCAGATGGAACGGAAAAGATGTGGATTATCATAGGGAGAACAGCAACATCACGCTCGAAAACCTTGAGAACAATTTCTCCAACACCTTGTCTGTCACCTATCAAGGAACATTGAATGAATGGAGCTATTCATTCTCCAGAGAAAAAAACTTTGCTTTTCTGCAGGATGACAATATGTTTCTTCCTTCTTATATCGCCTGGTATCCAATTATGGGGGAATTTCCGGTATTTGAGAAATTCGTGAATGGTTCGACGAAAAATCTATTTACCAATTACTATCATCGTTCCGCAGAATTAAGCCGAAACATACCTCCGACCAATTTTTCCGTCACATTGAAGGGCTTTGAACAGCCTATTTACGGGACTTTTGAGGTAATCAGCAGACAGCCTGATGGGTCCATTCTAATTACAAGCAATACAACTCCAGGTTTGACCCTTTTCTCACAAGCAGGCTTGGTGGAAAAGAAATTGCCTTTTGGGACACATATTATCAGCATGGAAAAGCATGTGGAGCAGCTTGAGAAGGAATTGGGGGATCTTGACGGAATTCTTCCCTATTTGAACAGTTGGCTTACCATCAGTAATAGTTTTAAGGGAAAATTCGTGTATTTACCATCCCTGGAGTATACAGGTTCTGAAAGTTACTTTATCAATACAATCGATGATGCATTTTTTGCGGATGAAAGAAGCAGGCAGTACTTCTATTCTTATGGTCCTGAAGTCGTTAATCAAGACTTGTTCCTGGATGTAGAAGCGCATTTTATTACCGACCTTCTATTTAAGCATTATCCGCATAGTCCGTACGCTACTTCTGACGATTTCACGGTCTACCATGGGATGATCCAGGCATACCTGCTTGTAGTTTTCAAGGAATACTACCAATTCAGTTGGGAGGATTTCCAGCGGTTAGGTGGCTCAAATTATTGGAATCTCACTTCATTAGGCTACCTAGATCATGAAGAAGGCAGTACGATAGTGGAGAAGATGGATAACAGGCTTACACAAGAAGAACTTGCACCGGAGGAAGAAATAGTATTTCTGGTGGCAAAGGAATGGGAAAAAGGTAATAAAGAGAAAGTAAAGCAGTTTCTTCGTGAGGTCCACGAGGATATGAAGGCAAGCTCCACCCCTGGCTACAGTTATTACGACTGGAAAATTAAATGGAATAAGATAATGCGTAAATAATAGGAGAAAAGGACAAGACCAAAAGGAGGGACAGCCAGTGATCAGCGATGAACAGCTGCTCGAACAGATGGCAGAGGGCAACCAGGCTGCATTTGAAGCCTTTGTCCATCGATACCATGTACCGATTCACCAGTATGTGGAGAGACTATTAAAAGATTCAAAAAAAGCGGAAGATATCGTACAGGAGACATTTATCCGATTAATAAAACAGCTACAGATGAAGAAAATCCCTACCTATCCGAAGGCATGGCTTTATAGGGTGGCATCCAATCTTTGCAGGGATTATTGGCGAAGCGCCCAGTATCGCACGGAAGGTACAGCAAAAGAGGAAATGCCGATAGCTGTGGATCAGAAAGCCTCTGTCATAGAGATATATGAACGACAGGAAACACGTAAAGAAGTATTGGCATCCCTTAACACCTTATCTGATGCCCAGCAGCAGATTGTCGTGCTGCGGTTTTACCAGGATTTGAAACTGAAGGAAATTGCCGAAATACTGGATATCCCACTCGGAACAGTGAAGTCCAATCTGTTCCATGCCTTGAAGAAACTTAAAGGGGTATTATCGAAAGAATCGGAAAAGGAGGCGAAGAGAGATGAAGGACCATCAGCATCAGAACGACCAAGAGCTATATCAACTAGAGGATGAAATGAAGGACATGTTTTCTTCTTATGTAGTAAAGACGCCGACAAGTCAGGATACGAAAGCCTTACTTGCAGCTTTGCAGCCTGCTTTTAATCAAATAGCCGATGAAGATTTGGAAGAATTCCATTACGAAGCAATGAAAGCACCTTCGCTCTTTTACCAACTGAAGGCACAGGTTTCCTTTTACCAGTGGCATTTCTGGGTAGCAAGCATCATCATTTTCATCATGCTCACCCTTTATACTTCCAATGTTGATGTTTCAAGTGCACCTGTTTTCTATATGTTTGCCATCCCCTTATCCATGTTGGTAGGAGTATTTTATACGTATCAGACCTGGAACAAGCAGATGCGCACCATTGAAGGGATTACGCCATTTCCGCCTGCTTTACTTCTGTTAAGCAGAATGATTATCATATTTGCCATGAACCTACTTTTCGGTATAGTCAGCTCGATTTATCTCAGCTTTGCCATGGCACAGTTCCATTTACTTCCGTTTTTATTGCATTGGATTGCACCAGCCATTTTCATATTCGGAGTATTTGCCTATTTTATGATGAACAGAGGAGTGAAGATCGGATTCGGAATGGGGATCGTTTCATGGGTTGCCATTTTCATTGGAACCGTCATGGTCAGGGATATGTCCTATCGCCTGGATATCTCCTACAGCCAGATTGCCAGTATTCAAGGGTCATTGGTTATTCTGGGAACACTACTCCTTTTCCATGCTTTCAGAAAAAGTCTAGTACTTCAGTCAATGGAACAATAACGGGGGCATCAGCATGATTACGATAAAGGATCTGAATTGGAGCTATAAAAAATTTTCACTTTCCATTGATGAACTTACATTTGAAAAGGGTATAACGATACTTGTAGGTAACAATGGTTCCGGAAAGTCGACACTGCTTCATCTGTTGGCAACAGCCATCAGCGCATCTATTGGGTCCATTCATTACGACGAAGATACCATGGATAACAATCTTGCCCATGTTCGCAGCAAGATAGGCTTTGTCCCTACCGGCATTGAACTGTACCAAGACTATACCCCCTTTAAATTAATGTTGTATATGTCCCAGCTCAAAGGGATCGGAAAGGATTTTGCCATACAGCAAACAAAAACACTGCTTGGAATTTTCCACCTGGAGGATGTGGCCCAGAAAAAAATCAAGAGACTTTCCCAAGGGATGCAGCAAAGATTGGCACTTGCACAGGCATTCATTGGCAGGCCACGGTATATATTTCTGGATGAGCCATTAAACTTTTTGGATATCCATGAGCGAAAATGTCTGTTAAACTATTTAACAACCCTTTCTTCACATTGTGTCATTGTCGTGGCAACACATGAACTGAATGAATGGGAGGATATTTGCCACTCCGTCCTTTGGATGAACCGGGGAGAAGTCCTCTATTCGGGACAGAAGAGTATGTGGAAAGAAAACCTTCCTGCAAATGTATGGAAAGGGGAACTGCGAGACGAGGACTATGATGACTTTTCAAAAAGCATCTTATCGTGTATGCCGGCCGCCTTCCGGAACGCCTGCTTGTAAAATGCGCGTCACAACAGCAGCCCGCTCCAGGCTTTGCAAGGATTCCTCCTACCATGGAGGATGCGTTCTTCATACGTAAACAATCTATCAAAGAAGCTAGCAATTCTTAGCTTCTTTTTGTTTTTGATAATGGCTAAGGGAAAGGTGGTCTTCGAGAGTCTTCACTGAATTTCATGCAATGTCTGGCTCCGTCCGCTTTCACGGTTTTGAATTGTAATATTCTTTTCATATCTTTGTAATGGGCTTGTATTGTATAATTATTTTGGGAGATTCTTTGTGTTTTTAAAGGAGTTAATATAATGATTACACATTTTAAAAAGCTAGATTGGATATTGATTACAGCACTTGTTTTGTTATGTGTCTATGGATTGGTCATGATATACAGCGCAGGGATGCTTTTTGGCCTGGAGACCTACGATGATGCGAGTTATTTTTTTAACCGGCAGAAAGTCTGGCTCTACGTAGGAATTCCCGTTTTTATCACCGCCATTATTACTCCTTATAAGCTATACGATAGATTCACTCCACTCATGCTTGCAGTAATCATTCTCCTCTTATTATTAGTATTGATTCCTGGTATTGGAAAAGAAGTAAATGGAGCGAGAAGCTGGTTTCCAGTAGGAAGTTTCACCATTCAACCGGCCGAAATTGCCAAGCTTGGGATGTTGATTTATTTCGCAAGGGTTTATGCGCGGAAACAGCCATACATACATCAATTCAAAAAAGGTGTTTCTCCACCGCTTCTGGTTTTGGGGCTGATTTTCGTTCTGTTGATGCAACAGCCCGATCTCGGGACAGCCACCGCAATTATTGCAGGCTGTGGCGCGATATTGATTTGTTCAGGGGCAAAATTGAAGCATATTCTTTTATTGGGTACAGTTGCAGTCGGGGTAATAGGTCTATTAGCCACTACTGCCACCTACCGATTAAAACGCTTGACCTCTTTTGTCGATCCTTTTGCAGATGCAGGAGGAGATGGCTATCAATTAATCAACTCCTATATTGCCATTGGTGAAGGGGGATTGTGGGGAAGAGGCCTCGCTCAAGGAATACAGAAGCTTGGTTACCTTCCTGAAGCCCACACAGACTTTATCCTGGCTGTCATTTCAGAGGAATTGGGCATGTTCGGGGTAATATTTCTCTTTATTTTGTATCTAATCGTACTTGTTCGAGGGGTCCGCATTGGGGTAGCCATCAAAGATCCATTTGGTAAGCTGCTCGCATTCGGGATCACTTTTCAGATCAGCAGCCAAGTATTTATGAATGCCGGCGCTGTTAATGGAATGTTACCTATTACAGGAATAACCCTGCCATTTATCAGTTATGGTGGTTCTTCCTTACTTATCACGATTTTTGCTGCAGGAATTTTAGTCCACCTATCGAAACATGCAAAACTGGCTATTGAGGCTCGAGAGGAGACACAAACATCATGGGGACAGAAAATAACAAGCTAGAGTATAATCGAGTCGATTATACATTGTTATTTCTGCTGTTTTTACTTTTTATTATAAGTTTAGTGGCAGTATATAGTGCTTCGGGTCAGTATTTTGCAAATGACCCTTTTTACTTTCTTAAACGGCAGATTGTTTGGTACATCATCGGGGTTGGCATCATGGTTTCCATCATGTTCTTTGACTATGAACTGTTGGAGAACCTTGCCCTTCCCTTCTATACGCTCGGACTGATTCTATTGGTTGCCGTCGAGTTATTCGGTACGGTCCGAAACGGTTCACAACGTTGGATCAATCTTGGGGGGTTCATGCTGCAGCCTTCAGAGTTTATGAAAATATTTTTACTCATCCTTCTTGCAGCAGTCATCAATAAATGGATGAAGGAAAAGCATGAACTGGACTTTAAGACACCACCAATCGTAGTTATTAAACTGATTGCATATACGATGCCGCCTTTTCTTCTGATTTTGAAACAGCCAGACCTTGGTACGGCACTTGTTATCGCTGCAATCATGATTACGATGATATTCATCAGTGGGACGTCCTGGAAAGTGTTGTCGCTGTTAGCGGGATTCATTATTTCAGTATTAGGGACACTGGTCTATCTGCATAACTTTCATTTTGAGCTATTCACCAAATTTATCGAACCCCATCAGCTTGAACGTATTTATGGCTGGTTAAGCAGAGAGGAATACGCGTCCTCCTATGGATTCCAATTGACGGAAGCGTTAAAAGGGATTGGAGCAGGGCAAGTATCCGGACGCGGCCTGTTGCAGGGAGTCCAGTCACAAAGCGGAAGAATACCCGAGGTGCAGACGGACTTCATCTTTGCCTTGATCGGGGAGGAATTTGGATTTGTCGGGGCAACACTAGTTATTTCGATATATTTCATTATGATCTACAGATTAATCATGATTGCAATTAACTGTGATAATCCATTTGGCACCTACTTGGTAACCGGAGTCATCGGACTCTTTGCTTTTCAGATTTTCCAGAATATCGGTATGACTATCGGTCTTATGCCAATAACCGGTTTGGCTCTTCCTTTCATGAGTTATGGGGGCAGTGCTTTGCTGACCAATATGATTGCGATGGGAATTGTCATGAGTGTGAAGTACAGGACGAAGCAGTTTATGTTTGATTGATAGTTGTTTTGTAGTTTCATATAAGTAAAGGCTCGTTTTACCAGAAACCTGGTGAAACGAGCCTTTTGTTATCTATCTCCTAAATCCGCCTTCTGAATGAATGACCTGTCCCGTGATCCAATCGGCCTGATCGCTTACGAGGAAGCGGATCGTCTTTGCCACATCGCGAGGCTCTCCCACCCTGCCAAAAGGGAACAAGGGCTGTAGCTCCCTTTTGATGGATTCGGTCATCCAACCCGTGTCTGTCGGTCCAGGATTTATAGCATTAACGGTTATGCCCAAGGGAGCCAATTCTGCAGATAGAGTCAGGGTTAGCGCATCGACAGCCCCTTTGGTAGTGGCATAGGCCAACTCTCCTGGCATCGGGCCCTGTGACTGACCGGATGTAAGATTGACGATTCTCCCTCCAGCCTGCTTATCAAACACTCTAGCAAATTGAATGCTTAATAGTGTGGTGGCACGGATATTGATTAAATAATGCTTATCAAGCTCTTCAGCAGTCAGGTCCGAGAAGTCGTTATTGGTCGAATAGGCGGCATTGTTTATGAGGATATCAGGCTTCCCCAACTCCTTTTGCACCGCTTCCATCAGCAGTTCTGCCGAATCACTTCGGGACAAGTCCAATTCCAGGCTCGCGGCTTTCACGCCCTTGGTTTCGAGTTCGTTTTTCAGCAGGACAGGCTCATTGCTTTCCGAATCCCACGGCATTGCCCTGTCGTAATCCATCCAGTATGTAAAAAAAATGTGATGGCCGGCATCCGCCAATTCACGGCATATGGCTGCTCCTATCCCTTTCAATCGGCTGGCACCGGTAATTACAGCTATTTTCTCCACCAACATCCCTCCCTTTCCAATAGATTAGCATAATTCCACTTCCAGACACAGAAAAAAAGCAGCGAATCATTTCGCTGCTTTAGACTGTAGACAAACTCGAGGTCATTCGAGGTTGTCTACAGTTTTTTTATGTACCTGTATGATGAAGCCCGTTGATTTCCGTTCCAGGCACTGCGCTTTCCGCGGGCGGTCCGGGAGCCTCCTCGACGCTGCGCGTCTGCGGGGTCTCCCTTGTCCCTTCCTCCCGCAGGAGTCTCCGTGCCTTCCACTCCAATCAACTGAGTTTTTTAAACTTTTTGTGGAACGATAACCACGTGTTTTTTAAGCCTGTCCCAGCGATAGCTATCTTAAGTAAAGGAGCCAAGAGATCTAAACGACGATAAAGTCCTACTAAATCTAAATAAGGGATTCGTAATGTGACCATTCCGAATCCCTTTTGTCTATACACACTGAAGCAACAATCGCGGGGCGGTGCATAATCCGCTTGGGTCGCTGAGCCTAGTGCGGAAATCAACAGCGGTGTTTATAGAGTAAATAAAATAGAATAATAGCCATTACTTTTTAGGTGCTTCTAAACGTTTTTCCAACTGATCGATCCGTTCGAGCAGCTTTTCATTCTGTGACTCCAATTCGCGCGTTGCCTGCTTGGAGGAGAAGTAAGGGTCTGTCTCCCACCAGTCCATGCCGATTTCTTTTGCTTTATCGACAGATGCAACAAGCAGACGGATTTTGATGGTGAGCAGTTCAACATCCGCAAGGCCTATCTTGATATCCCCTGCAATGACGACACCTTTGTCTAATATTTTTTCCAATACTTCCACTAGGTTACTAGATTGACCTGGGGTTTGCATGGACATAATTAACAGCTCCTTAATCGCTCAGAAGATTACAACAGGTTCCCTAAAGGACCTAAGTCAATATTCAAATCTTCATCATCTAAGTCGAAAATCTCTTTCAAATCTTCCATTTTCAATTCCAGATTCATTAATGCGGTACCGAGCTTTTCAATCTCCTCGTCTGTCAGATTGCCTCTCTCCACACGTCTTAACGCATGCCTTTCAATCAGCTGTCTTAACAGCTCAATCACTGTCAGTACCAATTGGGAAAGCCCTTGTTCCACATTATCCGGATCTAGCTGAATTCTACCGTTTTTTTGTGGCTGGTGTTCCATTCTTCTTCCTCCTCATCTATTACTTTCCGCTCGTTGGTCTGCATGAGTTTATCCACGGAGGTAATGAGCAGACGCAAATCCAAATAAATCAAATCAATATCTGCGATGGAGATGATCAGCTCACCTCTAAGGGCAACCCCTTTATCGAGGATGACATCCAGTATATCGAGTAAGGAAACATCTTGATTCGGATCTACTCCATTAGGTGCTGGCATTGTGAACCCTTCCTTCTATAGATTGGCAAAGTAATAACAAGGCCATGGTCCTGTATATTCCATCGTAAAACCTGTTTCGGCATGTGACTCTTTCATGCGCTGAAGTTCCTGGATGAATTCCTCACGCTTTTCTTTTGGAATCAGATACACACCATTCCAGTTCATATCCTGTTTTCTGCCTGTCATCTCCTGGCTCCAATTTTTCTTTACCGCTGAATCGGAACAATGATGCCCAAGCTGCTCATGGATGATATCACAGCTTTTCCTCTTCGCCTCTGTTGTCTCTTGATCGATCAGGTTCTTCAGCTTTTTCTTTTCAAAAAATTGCCTGCCAGGGCTTAAAGCGGCTATTTCTTCTTCCCTCTCTTTTATGGCTGGAGAATGATTCATGATCTCCTCTTTGATTTTCTCATCCTCACAATAGATTTTTAGATTCCATTCTTCTTTGTGGGCAAGCTCTGCAAAAAGACTTTTGATTTTTTCCTCTTGCTGTTCGATGGTCAGAGCCAGATTTTCTTCACTCTTATAGATCGTACAAAACTTAAGAGGAACAAGTGTGTATGATTCATGGAGAGTGGCCAATGTTTCATGGTGATGATAAGCTTTCGTTTTCAGCCACTCCATATCGTTCATTTTCTCCTCGATTGCTGCCTCCGAGTATTCCTCGGCGTCCAGTCTGCACATGACAGCCAACACCTCTCCAAGCTGCCTTGTATAGATTTCATGTTTATCATCAATTCCGATAATCGCATCTAATGGTCTATCTTCGACTTCTTTAGCCGGGATTAATCCGTATAAGTAAAATAGCTGTTCTGTACTGATAGCTTCCATTACTTATATACCTCCATCTCTTTTCTTCATATCATCAAACATTCGTTGCTCACGAAGCTTTGCTATCTCATATCGTTCTAGCAATACTTCTTCCTGTTCTGCATGTTCCTCTTCTGTGATCTCATCCATTTCTGCCATCATCTCAAGCTGTACGAGCTTTTGCTGGATCGTATCGAGATCATACATCTCTTTGTCCACTTCTTCCTGTATTTTTTCACCGAGCTTAACAATCGCGCCCATCGGTCCGGTCAACAACTTATGGATCATTAAGCATTCTTCGCCTTCAGCTTAATATCAATGAAGTTGTAAGCCGGCCAAGGACCTGTGTATTTGAATTCCACTTTATCGGACCATTTTTCATATAGCTCATTAACAAGCTCGTCAAATTGTGCTTCATCATCACGGTCGATCAAAAAGGAAGCATTGATCAGCATCTTCCCGCCAATCGTTTCATTCTGCTTGGCAGAAACTGCTTTTTCCGCAAGTGGCAGGAAGATTTCCTTCATACATGCCTGCATTTTTTCCTTCATGAAACGCTGTGCCATATCACCCAGCTCGATGCGTTCATAATAGGAGGCAGCTTCCGATTTCCCTTTTATCTTCTCTTTCAGCTTGATTGCCTTCTGATTTTTATTGATTTCGCTTTTCAGCCATTCATCTTTCCCCATGATCTTTAGGCCGACTTCAATCTTATTTTCGATTTTGGCGAAAATCTCAACAAATTCGTCGTGTAATGATTTCATTAAAAATTGGACGTCCGCCTCTGATTCAAATACATTCCCAAAACTCATGGGGATGACAGAGGATATTTCCATCATGGAAGAGACCACAGATTGGTGGGTGAGCAGATTGTCTTTTTTCGGGTGATAGATTTTAATTGGGGCGCTTGCAACTACCATGGAGAATTCTTTATAGTCGATCAATTGCAAGGGAGTGGACTTTCCTTCGAGTTCCACATTTCCTAGCGTTAATTCCGTATCCTGTTTTGGAATTGCACAAAATGTATAATAACCTTGTTTACTTTCCATTGTTATTCCCTCCAAATGCTTTCTTGAACTCTTGTGTGATAAGAGATAAGCTTCTTGATTTCTTTTCATACTGCATGCCCTTATGAACGGTATGCAATAATATATCTACGCATAGCTGCTTGAATTCCTCATCCTCGGCACTGATGTTCATTTCTTTATCTTTAGATACCGTCGCAATCATCAGCGCGGCACGTATTCCTGGTCCTTGCTTACTTTTTGATAAGCATTTTTCACGCAGATTGGATACAAATCCCGCAATCATTTCAGCCTGCTCCTCTGCTATCTCCGCCTTCTGACTAAGGATGGCAGATTCAGCTTCAGGATCCATATAATCAAGCTCCATCGTGATCATCCGGTCAAGCAGCGCATCCTGTGTTTCATGAACCCCTGCATATTCAGATGGATTACTTGTAAATATGATGGAAAAATCCTCATGGACAGGTATCCATTTTTCTTTATGCTTAGATCCATACAAAGGGAGTACTCCCTCTTCGATTACCGATAAAAACAGATTGTTCGTTTCAGGCTTTGACCTGGTGAACTCATCGTATATCAGGGTATAACCATTTTTCACTGCCTCGAGCAGCAGGCCTTCCTGCCAATTCTCACGCATGCTTTCCTCTTTTTTCATTACGGAACGGACGTAATTATCAACTAGAAGTTTCTTTGTATATCCGTTGAAGTCCCCCAACAAATCTGCATTGGTCATTTCCTCATGCCCTTGTAAAACCACTATGGGCCTTGAGAGCTTCCGCGCGGCATGAAGTGCGATGGAGGTCTTCCCTACTCCTGTTGGTCCTGTAAAATGCACAGGGAAACCGTTTTTTAGATAATCTACAGTTCTGGATGTGATTTCATCCACTGTGGAATGTGTGACAATCTCCTGCTCCAATTGTTTATTCATCTTTCCAACCTCCACGACATTTCAGCGACTTTTACTCTTGATATAAATCCAGGGAACTTCTTGCCCGCAGGCTTCTGCGATCATAAGATTCCACTTCCATCTCTGTATTTAATCTTGCATGATAGACGCCAACCATCTGATCTTTGGCATATGCCTTCATATATTCCTTCTCTTCAATCACCTCTACAATGACGTCCCAACCTTGGTCTGTCGGTTGAACGGACGTAATTTTATATGGAGGCTTCACAAATTCGCAAAAGAACTCCGTTACTTCGTTTAATACCTTTTTCATACTCATCCTAATCACCCACCAATTCATTGAAATGGAACAAAGGCACATATCGTATGTGCCTTGTCCCCTGCCTATTCTATTATCAAATTTACGCTTTTTGTCTTTCGTTTACTTGTTCGGATAATTTGAATTCATCATCCATCAGGTCATCTCGTAACAGTCCGACCGCTTCAGCGTAACGCAACCAAGTGTCCACACTCGCAATAACGACGCGTGCTTCAACTGTCACAAGCTCGATACCCACTAATGAAACGCGGGCATACACATCGATGACGACCCCTTTATCTAGAATTCTATCGATTACTTCTGCTAAACTTGATCCATCTGTACTCTTTTGAATAGCTGCCAATTTACTTCACTCCTTTAGTATCACTTGCATGCGGGATTTCCACATTGCTTTTTACTGCATTCATTCCCTTTATTTCCGTTGCTTTATTTGTTTGTGTATAGGACTTTATATCACTGGAGTGCTTCCGGTTTCCTGTGTCTCCTTGCAAAGCCTCTCCAGCTTCTTTCACTTTTTGCAGTTTGTCTTTGACCTTTAATAGAGATTCCTGTATTTTCACTTTCATTTCGTCCGCTTTATTGTGGACGTTATCAGCTAGATCACTTCTGGACTCTTCCAACGATTCGGATGCAGCTGTGATTTTCCCCTGCATCTTTTCTTTCGTCTTCTTTTTCTTATAGTCGATATATTGCTCTGTCGCTTCTCTCTTTACCTTCTTAATCAGCCTTTTCTTCAGTTGCTTCATGTTCTTGGTTCCCTTTGTCTCTTCGAAAAAATTTCATCACCTTATTTCGAGAGTCCGACTTCAACAAGAATGCGGAACTTGCGGCTAGACTGCCAATTACAGCACCCTTCACCCATTTATTTCCCTTAAGTTGTAATGCGCTACCTTTAACATCCATGAATCTTCCACTCCTTTATTCGATAAAATTTATTCTGTTTCTCGTTATATTCACGGTTTGGCGGATAGTTAAACAAAATAGAGGGAAAAGGGGTAAGATTCCCTATCTTTTTAGTAATAGCTACCTCTATAGGAATAATTTCTAGTGCATTCAATGTTTATGGCACTTTAAAGGAAGGGTAAGAAATAAATAATTCATTCTTTATAACTTAATATTGAAGGCTTTAAAAAAAATAAGTGAATGCTAGCAGTTGATTGGAGCAATAGGCGAAGACTCCTGTGGGAGGTAGCGGTAGGCTGGAGACACCACAGGGCGAAGCCCGAGGAGGCTCCAGCACCGCCCCTTGGGTTGCTTCGCCTAGTGCGGAAATCAACGGCGGTGCTATACATGGCCATATAGAAAAGAAATGGACAGGAGGAAGGCAAATGAAGAAAGCAGTGCTTTTCAATGGAATTCTTATCAGTAGTCTGGTAGGAGCACTCATAACAAAATTACGTACTGACAATAAAGCTCAAGCAGCTGTAAAAATAAAAGGTAACCAGAATTCACGTGGTGAACTCATCTACCATGTTCCGGAAGGACAATTCTATGAAGTTACAAAAGCTATTGAATGGTTTGATTCAGAGGAAGCCGCCGTTGCAGCAGGGTATCGTAAATCAGCTAGATAACTAGTCACTAAAAAACGGGCAGGAAAACGATATGTTTTCCTGCCCGTTTATTAAATGACGAAATTTGCGCTCCCTTCTTTGTCAACCTAATCAAAAATCATGTTGACAGACAAGAGTCTGATAGATTATCATTTTTATTGTTAACTACATCAGACAAAGGGGTTTACATTATGAAGCGTAGAATGAAGACATTGGATATTACATATGCAGCAATGTTTGTTGCACTGATGGCAATTGGGGCCAACATTACTTCCTGGGCACCATTTTTGGAAGTGGCAGGCATTCCATTGTCCATGCAGCCATTTTTCTGTATACTTGCCGGGATTCTACTGGGATCACGTCTTGGCGCAATAAGCATGTTTGTTTATTTATTGGTAGGAATTGCAGGAGCACCTGTTTTCGCACAGTTTGGATCTGGGATGGGTGCTGTACTTGGCGGCTCAGGCGGCTTCATTCTTTCTTATATCGTAACAGCTTTTGTGGTTGGTCTTATTGTGGAAAGAAACGAAAAACCGGGTCTTGCCACTTTTATGACTGCATCATTCGTTGGAATCATCCTTATATATGTAATTGGCACAACCTATATGTGGTTCATCGTAAACAATGTGGCGGAAGGAAGTATGAGCTACAAAGCTGCATGGGGAATCATGGCTTGGTTCTCCGTAAAAGATTTTGTGTTTACACTTATCTGCGCAATGATTGCACCGAGACTGTACCATGTATTGAATAAAACTACGAACATCTCCAACACACGGAGAGTTGCTTAAATAATAGGAAAAGACCTGCTACCGATATTACAGTAGCAGGGCTTTTCCTATTACGGCTCCGTTAAACACCGCTGTTGATTTCCGCACTAGGCGCAGCGACCCAAGGGGCGTTCGTGGAGCCTCCTCGGCTTCGCCTGTGGGGTCTCCACTTAACGCCGCTTCCCGCAGGACAAGGAAGGCTGCGGCAGCGATACATCGCACGAAGAAAATGCTCGCATTTTCGAGGAGTCTTCGCCTATTGCTCCAATCAACAGTTAGTATACACACAAAACTACACTTTTGTTTAACAAAAACCTCATGTAAAAGGTTTACACCATGAGAAATAAAAATATAGTGAGGACGTTATGCGTCACCTGCCTCCCCTGTTGATTGGAGTGCAAGGTGTGAGACTCCTGCGGGAGATAGCGGTAGACTTGAGACCCCGCAGGCAAGGCCGAGGAGGCTCAAGCACCGCCCCGCGATCGCTGCCACCTGGAACGGAAATCAACAGGGAGTTAAACAGAACACATACTTATTTTCAGGGTAGCCTACATTATAAAACCATTGCAGCAATGCATCCAAAGATAATCAGTGGAATATTGTAGTGGATGAATGTCGGCACACAAGTATCCCAGATATGGTTGTGCTGTCCGTCTGCGTTCAGACCTGAAGTCGGCCCCAGCGTACTGTCGGAAGCGGGCGAACCTGCATCCCCAAGCGCTGCTGCTGTCCCGACTATAGCGATGGTCGCCATCTGGCTGAATCCAAGCTCCATGCAAAGAGGAACAAAGATGGCAGCAATAATCGGAATCGTGGAGAAAGAAGATCCAATTCCCATTGTAATCAGCAAGCCGACCAGCAGCATAGCGAACGCTGCTAAAAGCTGGTTCGTTCCTATCCATGATGCAGAAGTCTCCACCAATGATTCAATGTGGCCTGTCTCCCTTAGCACACTTGCGAATCCGGATGCAGCAATCATGACAAATCCGATGAATGCCATCATGCGCATACCTGAAGTCAAAATAACATCTGTTTCATTAAATTTCATAGCACCACCAGCATAAAGGATGATGATACCTACGAGAGATCCATAGATCATCCCTTGAACCCCAACTACTTCCGTCAAATACAGCTGTGAAGCAAGTGAAAGAAGTACGGCAACGATCGCAACAGTAAGTGATTTTTTTGTATAACTCTCTGTTTGTTGCCCTGCAATTTCTTCCTGTAAATAGTTTCTTTCTTTTCTATAACTGAAGAAAATGGCAACCAACAAGCCGGCTACCATTCCTGATGTCGGAATAAGCATCGCCATCGGGATATCAGAAAGGCTGATATTCATTCCGCTTTCTGCCATATTGGTTTTCAGGATATCATGGAAAATCCCTCCGAACCCTACAGGCAATAGAATATAAGGTGCCGTTAAACCGAAAGTGATAATGGTCGCAGTCAAACGGCGATCAATTTTCAATTCATTTAATACTTTCAACAATGGCGGTATTAGGATAGGAATAAAGGCAATGTGAACAGGTATCACGTTTTGGGACATGATCGAAACGGCAAGAATAGTCATGAGGATCAGTACCTTTGATAGAGCCTTTTTTCGAGAATCCCCCTTCGATCCGACCAGCTTCAATGCACCTTCTACCAGTGCATCCGGCAAGCCTGTCTTGGACAAGGCAACCGCAAAAGCTCCAAGCAACGCATAGCTTAAAGCGACTGCGGCATTACCACCAAGTCCATCGGTAAACGTGTTGATCGTCGTTTCAAGGCCCAAACCTCCAACAAGACCTCCGATCAGCGCACCAGTGACCAGCGCCAATACCACATTTATTCTAAGTAAACTTAATACGAGCATAACTAAAACTGCTATGAGGACTGCATTCATGAGTGTTACTTCCTTTCTTTTCAGTAAGTACGATTTATATTTATACTTTACTATATTAAACTATTAGAGAGTTAGAGCAAAAAAGCATAAAACTAAATTATCATGATTGCTAAAGTGTGTCAACAAAAAATGATAGAAAAGTAGGAGGGTGGGAGAATCAGGTTTTGCGAACAAAAAAACACACCTTCCGTTAAGAAGGTGTGTCGTACTATTATTTCTCTTCCGTCTCACCAAAACGCAGCACAAAGGTTACCAGGGTTCTCACCATGACACCCGTTCCGCCTGCTGGACCTAAATCGTGATTCGATTTGGTTGTAGCTGTTCCAGCGATATCCAAGTGTACCCAAGGCGTCTCTTCCGCAAATTCGCCGATAAAGGCAGCTGCGAAGATGGCATGTCCGTCGCGACCAGGAGAGTTATTTAAATCTGCCACTTTACTGTTGCGAACTCTTTCCTTCGCGTGCTCGAAAATCGGAAGGCGCCACATTTCCTCTCCCGCTTCATAGGAAGCCTCGAGAATCTGTTCGAATAGATCCTCATTATTTGTTAATGCACCGGTAGTGTGGTTTCCTAACGCAATGATTACACCGCCTGTCAGCGTAGCAACATCTACAAGATAGTTAGCTCCGTGGTGCTTGGCATATGTAATTGCATCAGCCAATACTAGACGGCCTTCTGCATCCGTGTTCAGTACCTCGATTGTTTTACCGCTCATCGACGTAATAACGTCGTCCGGCTTAAAGGCGTTTCCACTGATCATATTATCGGTAGACGCGATAACTGCGAGTACATTCTGTTCCGGTTTCAGCTCCCCGATAACTTCCATGGCACCCAGAACAGACGCTGCACCACCCATATCGGATTTCATGCCGACAATGCCGTCCTTTGGCTTGATGGAATAACCGCCAGTATCAAAAGTGATACCTTTCCCTACAAGACCGATCACGTCCGTCCATTCATCTTTGCCCTGGTACTTCATGACAATCATTTTTGGAGGTTCTACTGAGCCCTTGTTTACAGCAAGCAACGCGCCCATTCCGAGCTTTTCCATATCTTCTTTTTCCAGGATCTCCAGTTCAAATCCGTATTTCTTTGATAGTTCGGATGCATAATTTGCCATATCCGTCGCTGTGAGCATGTTTCCTGGTAGGTTGACCAGCGTACGTGCCGAGTTGGTTCCTGTTCCGAACTGGTATCCGACCTTCAAGCTCGCCTTGATCTCCTCGCTATCGGAATCGGTAATAACCATGACATTCGCTAGCTTTACCTCTGGCTCATTGGATTTCTTTTTATATCCGTCATACATATAGGTAGCCATCGGAATGGCTTCCCCTAAAGCATGGGCTGCATCCAAAGCATCCATTTTATCTGTTAGAAACGTATCCAAAGCGACCGTAACGCTCGTATACTTCGACTCTTGAACCGTTTTTGCCACTCTGCCGAAAACCTTTCTAAGCTCTTCAAAATTCATTTTCTCTTCTCTGCCTAAACCTACAACAAAAATCCTTTTAAAAGATGTTTTTCCAAACGTATGTATTTTAGCTATTTTGTTTTTCTTGGAGGAAATGTCGCCTTCCTTCAATAGATCGGTAATCTGGCCGTCAAGCTGAGCATCCAATTCTCCGAGCAGACCTTCCACCTTTTTATTTTTTTCTGAAAGCCCTACAATGATTGCCGTTTGCTGCTCTGTAAAATCCGTATGATTTTGTACTGTAAACATCCTCTGGCACCTCCCACATATTTGTCTCTATTATATCGAAAAAGAAGAAATATTTCGAGTTTCTAATCATCTTCCAAAAAAAGCACAAGAGAAGGAAGCTCCGGCAGATTGGAAACCTCCTCAAATGGCACCCTATCAATGTCTTGAGGAAAAGTAGCCAAACAATTAACAATGAACACGTTGACCTTTTCCAGATCCACCCCCCAAAACTTCGGACGATACTTCTGGATATACACCAGACCTGCGTGCATCATCAGACGCGCACCTTTCACATTACCGTATTCATAATGGTAAATGGCCACCGTCATTTGCAGCAAACCCTTTAGAAAGTAATTCTCCTTATCCGTCATCCAGATTTCCTCTAACAAATCATGACATGTATAATAATCCCCTTCGTTAAAAGAAATGAAAAATTCGTAGTATTCTTCCGGGTACATGACCATGGCATAATCCCCTCTTCAAAAATTCTCTTATTATTATCTTAACAAAAGGTATAAAATAATTCATAATTATTAGAAAGACCCTTCATTCTTTAAAAAGGAATTTCTTACTAAAGAAATGTGCTACAACAAATGAGAAAGGGTATAGTAAGGAAGAATCCACCTGTAAATAGTATATTTATCATTTCATCATAGAAAGGCGTTGGGAGAGGCATGGAACTATTCGAAAATTTTCCGTTATGGGCTGCACTCGCAGCAATCTTTTTTGCACAGTTCGTAAAGGTACCCATTCAATTTATTGCTACGAGAAGTATTGACTGGTCCCTCATAACAAGCACCGGCGGTATGCCAAGTTCCCACTCTGCTGCAGTAACTGCTTTGGCAACCGGGGTGGGACTTGAGGTTGGACTTTCTTCTCCCGTTTTTGCTGTGGCAACCGTTTTTGCCATCATTGTCATGTTTGATGCTACAGGGGTAAGAAGGCATGCCGGGGAACAGGCAATCGTGTTGAATAAATTGGTCGGAGATTTTAACCGGTTTGTAGAAGAAACAAAAAAGTGGCCGAAAATGAACGAACAGGAGAAAGTCAAAGACCTGAAAGAGCTTCTGGGACACAAGCCCATTGAAGTTTTCTTTGGGGGACTGACAGGAATATTACTTACGCTAGTGCTTCATTATTTTACAGAGATCTGGTAGGTGATAGAATGCGACTCGTTTCTTTATGTCCTAGTAATACAGAATTACTTTATTACCTAAATCTGATTGATGATTTGGTAGGGGTGGATGATTTCTCTGACTGGCCACAAGAAGTCACCAATCTTCCTAAGCTGGGGCCTGACCTTCAAATTGATATGGATAAAGTGGAAGCACTGAAGCCCGATCTTGTTCTCGCGAGCCTTAGTGTACCTGGTATGGAACGTAATATTGAATCACTTCAGAAAAGAAACATTCCACATATTGTATTGAATCCACAAACTTTAAAGGATATTCAAAACGACTTATTGCATGTCGGGGAGCTGACTGATAGAAAAGAGCTTGCCAGACAAGTATCGGAGTCCATGTGCGCATTAATAAAATCATACAAAGAGATGGCAACAACCGTCAAAATAAAACCCAAGGTATATTGGGAGTGGTGGCCAAAGCCGGTATTTACTCCAGGATCGGTAAACTGGCTGACGGAGATCAGTGAACTGGCAGGCAGCAGCAATATGTATGTTGACCAGGAAGTGGCTAGCTATCAGACTGATTGGGAGGATGTCAGAAAGAGGAATCCCGATGTCATTTGCATGATTTGGGTCGGTGTGAAGGAATCCAAAATGAACCCTGACCATGTTCGTAGAAGGCCTGGATGGACAGAAACTAATGCAGTGAAGCAGGATAACATTTTTGTGCTGGAAGAACGTCTATTCTGCCGGCCCTCCCCAAGGCTGCTGGAAGGACTCCAAAAACTTGCCAAGCTTTTGCATCCCGATATATTTTCCACAGATAAAAAATGGTCGAACTATCTTTTATGATAGTATCGACCATTTTATCAGCTATTCAGCTTGTCCACATTATCTTTCACTGTCCCCTATAAACTTCTGACGAAACACCTGCATCGTTTCTTCTTCATTCAATAAGGTCAGCTCTTCTTCCGTTATTTTTCCGTCACCTTTTTTGACCACATAGACGTCAAGGGTTCTTTTGCCCCATTCGGAAAATACGTCCTCGACTGTCTCATAATATAGGTCAATCTTTTTCCCTTTGATGGCACTGCCTGTATCGGCCACCACTCCATATCCGTATTCCGGAATAAAAAGAATGGTCCCGATTGGAAATACACTTATGTCTGCTGCAATTGTAGAATATAGATCTCTTCGGACTTTAAGTCCTGAATATGTAATTCCATACCCTGGATGATCGGGGTTTTTCCCAGTAGACTCTATGCCTGCTGTATAACCGGTTGCAGATACCGTCTGCTTTTCGTATCCACTCCAATCCATATCCTCAAGCCTTTTGGAAGACTCCACCGCCTCTTCGGAAGAAACAAGTGTTGGAGTAGCAAAAGCAATCTTTAAACTCTTCCAATCCAATCCGATTTTTTTAAAAAAGCTTTTATGTTCATGTTCGCCTGTTTCTTTCGTTGTATAAATTTCATTTTCTTTTAGCCAATTCTGTATGGTCGATGCTTCCACACCAGATAAAGATTGGAAGGTTACAAATAGCGCCAGAGTAAACAAAATAGCTGTAACCATCCTTCGGCATATCGTCTTCGCCGTTTTCATGTGATACAATCACTCCTCTCACAAAGTATTTCTTCCCTCTTTCACCAAGAAATATTCCATTTTTGTGAGATTTGTCTAGTAAACACGTTATTTTTTCCATTAAATGTTAACAATCTATTAAATTTTTCCCATAAAAAAGAACCGTTTTGCAATAAGAAACAGCGGAGTTCAAAATGCCGATAAATAGCCTCCAATTGCTATATGATGATTCTTATGTGGTGAAAAACTGACCATTTTACCAGCGTATTGCAGCAAATTTCATCCGTCCACCCGATTTTTCACCACGGAGCTTAGACTAGTTTTAGGGATTCGCCCGTTCCTTGGGGGTTTTCGCCCGAATCGTTGGATTTTCGCCCGTAAAATTTTATTTACGCCCGAATTAGAAAATTTGCGCCCGAACTTACCTCTTTTTCGCCCGAACTCCAAATTTATACAACTTCTGCTCGCCTGAATCGAAGCAAGGTTCGCAAACCAACAGCGATGTTTTAAGAGCAAAAGAAAAAGAACCGACTTTTTTGTCGATTCTTTCCTTTAAAACATCTGATAACCACTTTTTCTAAGCATTTTTATGACAATACCGGATAGGATGGCTCCCAGGAAACCACTGATCAGGATTGAGATATCTGCCATCTGCAAGGAGGCAATCCCTGTCCCGACCGTGGAGAATGCTTCTCCAGTATTTCTGAAAAAGTCTATCAGATTCAAGTCATCCTGCACGATGATCCATATACAAACCACTGGATAGATGATTGCCATAATCCAGGACATACGCAATAACATATTTAGAAGGAATCCAATTCCAAAAAATAACACAAAAAATAGTACGATCGAAATAAGCAATATAGGTATATTCATACCGCGCACCTCCAATACACATCTTTTCTTAGTGTACTGAATGGCTTGATACGAGTCAATTATATTTGAAAACCAAATGAAAAAACACTATCACATTTGTCGGTATTTTGTCCGAAACCATGTGATAGTGCCATTTATCTTATTTTCTGCCGCTTCCACCGCAGCAATTGCAGGTCTCAGATCCGCCTAACAACAATTGAAAATATCCTTTGCCTGAACAGTAAACACAGTCCTTTTTCTCTGTTTGCAGTTGATTTTTCATTCCATATCCCTCCAAATGATGTTTTCTCTAAAAACAGAAATTTAATTTAATTTTCTGATAATATATCATCATTTATATATTCTGCAAAGGGACGAAAATAGCGAAAAATCTTAATGTAAGCGATAACATCAAGTGGAATCTACCTCAATCTCTCTTTTTCTTAAATTTTCGGAATCTTTAGAAAAATAATTTATAGGAACTGTACCCAAAGATATCCCCGGATTCATGGGATCCGTTCCTTTAAGTATCGAGAGATTCTCTTGATTGATGCAATAATGGATGAGCAAGGAGGTGTCGGGATCTTCCTCTAACGCCTCTTTTGTCATAAATGCGGCATCAGACAGCTCACTTTGCTGGTACAGCACCGCTTCGTCTAGTGGCCTACAGAGAAAAATCAGCATATTATCACTGATTTCTTCTTTTATGACACCCGATCGCACACCAATCAGGCCCTCTACCATAACCGTCACTCCTGTTTCTTCTAAGATCTCTCTTTTCACCGCTTCATCCACTGTTTCATTCTGTTCTACAAAGCCAGCCGGAAAGGACCATTTACCTTTAAGTCCCCCATACTTCTTCTTCACCACGAGCCATTTTCCGTCCTCTGACCTCACTACACCGGCTACAGCCAACCAAACATTTCCTCTTTTTGACATGATAGCAACCCCTTAGTCTCTCTTCTATCTATATGTTATCAGTAATTCACCATAAGAAAAAGCCGCCCATAAAAAGGACGGCTTGATATAAAAATTATAATACGTTAAATTTACCCTTTTTCATTACAAGTCCAGCTCCACCGATCATGTAAAGAGCACGGTTATCAACCATCTTCTTCATGAAGGATGCTTTTGAACCCATGATTTTGCGTCCGAATACTACACCGATCGCATCATCTTCACCTAGTGAACATACTGTTCCTTTTAAGTCAGGAGTGAATGTTTGCAATTCGCCTTGACCGCGAACCAGAACAGCCAGGTTTTTAGCACATACTTCCCCTTGCTGCATCGCAATTTGTGCAGTAGGCGGGTATGGACGGTTGATTTCTTCGTTGATAATCAAAGAGCAGTCTCCAACGATGAATACATCATCATGACCTGGTGCTCTTAGGTAAGGATCTACTTTCACACGTCCGCGCATGTTTTCAAACCCGGAATCTTCCACCAAGTGGTTTCCACGAACACCAGCAGCCCATACAACAGTGCCAGCTTTGATTTCTTCCACTTGCTCATCCTTCGCAACGATAATGCCTTCTTCTGTTGCTTCTTTGATTGCAGTACCTATTTTGAACTCCACGCCCTTGCGCTCTAATGTACCCACTGCATATTCAACAAGCTCAGGGTCGAAACCAGGAAGAACCGTCGGTGCAGCCTCTACACATACAATACGCACTTTTTCTTTTGGTACATCAAACTCGCTGCAAAGCTCAGGAACACGGTTTACCAATTCACCAAGGAATTCAATACCAGTGAACCCAGCTCCACCTACAACAATCGTTAAACGATCATCACGGCGATTAGCTTCTGTGTTGTAAGTCGCAAATTGATACTCAATATGCTCTCTGATTTTTCGTGCAACATTGAGGTTAGCAATCGAGAATGCATGCTCTTTCAAGCCTTTGATACCAAATGTTTCCGCTTCATAACCCAAGCCGACAACAAGGAAGTCATAAGAGATTTCTCCACCTTTAGTCAATGCAACGGTTTTTGCTTCTTTATTGATTCCCGTAACTGTGTCATGCAAGAAATGTACCTTGCTCTTATCAATTACTTCCGACACCTTGTAGCGCGTGCGATCTGCAGGCAAAGTTCCCGCAGAAGCTTCATGCAGCCATGTAGACTCATAATGGTAATCATTTTTATTAACAAGAGTGATATCCGCTTCGTTTACTCCGATCATCTTTTGAAGACGTACAGCCGTCATCAATCCACCATAACCTGCACCTAAAATTACTATACTTGGCTTTTTCAATCGAATCACATCCACCTTTAAAATATTTTTGATTAAGTATAAAAGTAAAAAATAAAGACGCTAGACAAATTCCACTAAACCTATTCTTACAATCCCCTTAAAGGAAAGTTTTTAAAGATAAATAGGAGAAAAATGTTTGTGAAACACTTCACGAATAAGAACGGCATAAAAGTGCTTAATTTGTCACAGAACTATAATTGCCTACATAACATCATATTCTTTTTCTTGACTTTTTTCAAGACTAAAAGATTGTTTTGAAACCTTTAGAAAATTTAGATAAAAAACTGGCTGAGAACCCCGTTCCATCCTTTATTATTACTATTTTACTGCTATTTAGATGAAGCGTGACAGCATTCGCCCTAATGAAAAAAAGATATTATTCTGAATTTATGCTATGATAGGGTAAGGAAGTTATATCAATGTTTAGGGGGATAGACAGAGATGAACGAAGAACAAAAAGTATATGACATCACCATTATTGGTGGAGGGCCAACAGGCTTGTTCACTGCTTTCTACGGGGGAATGAGACAGGCAAGTGTTAAAATCATCGAAAGTCTGCCACAATTGGGCGGTCAATTATCTGCTTTATATCCGGAAAAGTACATATATGATATTGCAGGCTTTCCGAAAATTCGTGCGCAAGAGCTGATCAACAACCTGAAAGAGCAGATGTCCAAGTTTGAGCCAACGGTTGCATTGGAACAGTCTGTACAAACGTTGGAAAAAATGGGAGATGGGACATTCAAAATCTCCACTGATAAAGAAACCCACTATTCCAAGGCTATCATCATCACAGCAGGAAACGGCGCTTTCCAGCCTAGACGTCTTGAACTGGAAAATGCGATGGAATACGAAAACAAAAACATCCATTACTTTGTTGATGATATGAACAAGTTCGCTGGTAAAAAGGTCGTCGTCTTCGGTGGAGGAGACTCAGCAGTGGACTGGGCGCTTATGCTTGAGCCAATCGCTGAAAAAGTGACCCTGATCCACCGCCGCGACAAGTTCCGTGCGCATGAGCATAGTGTGGAACTCTTGATGAACTCTAAGGTGGAAATTAAAACGCCTTACGTACCAGTTGAACTTAACGGCGACGAAAATGCCATTAATCAAGTGGTACTTGAAAAAGTGAAATCGGAAGAAAGAGAAGTACTTGATGTAGATGACGTAATCGTTAACTACGGCTTCGTGTCCTCTTTGGGTCCGATCAAAGACTGGGGCCTTGAAATCGAGAAAAACTCCATTGTGGTCAATTCCAAAATGGAAACGAATATCCAAGGAATCTATGCTGCCGGTGATATTTGTACGTACGATGGCAAGGTGAAGCTTATTGCCTGCGGATTCGGGGAAGCACCGACTGCGGTGAATAACGCTAAATCCTATATAGATCCTAAGGCTAAAGTACAACCGCTTCATAGTACGAGCTTGTTTTAATTACGTGTTGAAGACCAATCCTTTTTGGGATTGGTCTTTTTTGTGCGATCGAGGTACTATTTTGTGCGGGATGGAGCGGGGGACACGCGGCGAAAATTGATGTTCCTTGTCTTATTTTGCGTTTTGTGCATAAATGTATAGTTTTTGTGCATAAATTCTTTTTTTTACACGTATTTTCAAAATTTCTCTACGACCCCCTAATTCCTTTGGACACATTTGTACTGAAAACAGTACACTAGAGACATAAAATCACAGGAATTAGGGAGGGGGAATTTCAATGCCAAAGAAAAAGATTGAAGCCTTGGAGGAAGTCAAAAGAAACTATGTCCGAATGGCTTTAGAAAGTGGTAATTACTCGTCCATCGCCCGTCATGCAGGAATTTCTCGGACTACCCTTACGAAGTGGATCAAAGAGTATGAGGATGAGGTAAGGGAACAAATGGAGGATCCAACATCAGCTATTGTTTCTACTGAACCCACAAAAGAAGAGCTGAAGGCTAAATACGAACAGGCCATGAAACTCCTAGGTGAAAAAGAGCTGGAAGTTGCCATGCTTAGAAACATATTAAAAAAAACCCAGTACCGGCCCTGACGGTCTTGGAAGAGGTTCGACTATGGGCAAAGGAGGGGTTTCACATCACTAAACTTTCTGAGGTAACGGGGGTTAACCGATCCCTATATTACTACCATAATGGCATGGAAGAAGCTGCGGTAGCTAAGGAAAAAAGAGGACGCCCGATTCCAGGTTACTCTAAAACAAATAGAGGAGAAATCATTCCGGATGAGCAGATAGAAGAATTTCTAATGGAGGCCATCGAAGGGGACGGCGAAACATATGGTGTAAAAAATCTAACTCAATTTCTAAAAGATCACCACGACCTTCAAATTAATCATAAAAAGGTCGCTAGGTTATGCAGGAAATTAGGAATTCTCCTTCCCCAGCGAATGGGTAATCCGAAGTATCCAAAAAGATTTGTCCGCAATCGGCTCGTTACTGCCCCTAATCAACTTTGGCAGCTTGATATAAAATATGGGGCCATTTCAGGAAGCCGAAGGTTTTTCTTTGTCGCATGTGCGATTGATGTTTTTGACCGCGCCATTGTTGGATATTACAGAGGACCCAGATGCACAGCCAAGGATATAACGGGAATGCTTAATGAAGCCATTATTAGACGTGGGTTACAGGCTTTAGAGCAGACGGACGATCATTGTATTGTGATAAGAACAGATAACGGACCTCAATTTGTCAGTAATCTTTTTGGTGAATTTTGCGAGAGAAATAAGGTTTTTCATGAAAGGATTCCTCCCAGATCACCAAATTATAATGCCTATATTGAATCGTTTTTTAGTATTTTAGAGAGAGATTTATTCAGGCGTTATGATTTCGAACTTTTTGATGAGGCTTACTATGAAATTGATGAGTTCATGAAGTTTTATAATCACCGCCGATATCATGGTAGCCTGGGCAGAATGTCTCCCGTAAATTTCTATGAGAAATATAAGGATATTGGCTTCCCCGAAGAAATGGCCTTAAGCCTTTAAGAATGCAGGATTTCTCCTTCTTCACTTACTAATCCGCAAAGGTCAAAAGTGAAGAAGGAAATGAAAAAATGAAAAACTAAGAATCATTTAGCTTCTTGGAGAATTCGTCAGGAATTAGGGGGTCAAACCGATTTTAAGCGTAAACCCTTCAGAATTGAGCGCAAACCAAGATTTTTGTGCATAACACCAAAACATTGAATTTGTATGTCACCAACTGCTAGGAATCACACCAATTTCACCGTTATCTGTAACTTTCATCCTCCTTCTCACGTCAAACTTATTAACTATAACAAGACGAGGTGAAAAACATATGAAAGTGATGAAAATCGGCTTCCTTTTCTTACTGATCAGTCTTTTCTCTCTACCTTTTTCCTCTTCAACCTACGCCTGCTCCTGCTTCCCACCCGGTACTCCGTTAGCGGAATTGGAAAAATCGGATGCTGTCTTCTCCGGAAAAGTGATGGATGTCAAAACAGATGACAGTACGCTCTCAGCCAAAATCAGTGTAAAAGAATCGTGGAAAGGAATGGACTCCAAAGAGGTAACGGTGAATACTGCCATAGACTCTGCAGGTTGTGGCGTGAATTTTGAAACTGGCAAAGAATATATCGTGTATGCAAGCCTTGAAGAAGGGAAGTATATAACGTCGTTGTGCTCCAGAACAGCAGAATTGGCTTATGCACAAGACGACCTAAAAGAACTTGGGGATGGAACCATCCCTACCAGATCAGGTGATGCAGCAGCCCACTCCCCTTCCACTCAGAATCTTGTCGTGGGAGCATTGGGTGTGGTGCTGGTATTAGGTGGCTGCATCTTTTATAGATGGAAATCAGCAAAACAATAATGAAGAAGAGCACCGCTGCGTGATAGCGGTGCTTTCTCTTTAACAAAAGAGGTTATTAAGCACCGCTGTTGATTTCCGCACTAGGGTTCGCTTTCCGTTATCTCCCGTTGGAGTCTTTGAACTATCGCTCCCTAGATTCTTTAAAATCAACCATATTCTTTGACAGAGGCAAACAAAAAACTATAACGAGTGAATCTCGTAAAGAATCAAGAATCATTCCTATAACATAGTATATGTGTATTTCTTACCCACCCTTCTAACCTGAAATACTCTTTAGCACTTTTTGAAGGTTGGTTGTGAAAGCTTTTCCAGAATTAAATTAACTAATTAAGTATCAAATATATTCATGTATTCTCCTTGAACAACTTCTAGTTTATCCAGGAAAAACTCAGGCATTACCCTATTTTGAAATCTTAATTGCTTTCCAACTTATATTAAGTTGATATTTCATTTAGTCTTTGTTAAATCGCTCTTAAAATATGGATATGATCATTTTTACCAGTGAAAACCTGATTATTTTGGTATTAAAAAGGTAAATGGGAATTTTTGTAGAATTTATTAACAAAGCAGTTGAGGAGGAATTTTATAGTGGCTGAACTCTTTTTAAAAGATGAAGAAATCAAAGAAATCTTTAAAACACATATAAAAATCGAATCAAAAGTAATGTCAATTGAAACATTGTTTGCAAATGAGAGAAGGACAAAAAACACTGTGTACGATCCCTATTATCAACGAAATTATGTGTGGGATACTGATAAGGCTAGTTACTTTATAGAAAGCATTTTACTGGGTACTGAAATTCCACCTTTAGTCTTTTTTAATACTGGAAAGAACATAGAAGTTATAGACGGACGGCAGAGATTTGAGACAATAAAAAGGTTCAAAGAAAACAAATTCCATCTAACTAATAAAGGGCTGAGTGTCTTTCCTGATTTAAAAAAGAAAAGTTTTGATGATTTCGATACGGGGTTACAAGATGTGTTTTGGGATACAAAAATAAGAATCATAGAGTTTAGCGTAGTTAATGAACCTAGATTAGATGAAAGAAAAGAAGATCAAATAAAAAAAGAAATTTTCCGACGTTACAATTCTGGAATTACACCTTTGAAGAATGCTGAAATTGAAAAGGCAATTTACATTAATGATGATACCACAACCTATTTCAAAAAGAGATTTAAAGAACATAAAGAAGACTATTGGGACTTCTTAGATTTATTTTTTTCTGAAAGAGAGAGGGAAACCAGTAAAAAAGGTATAAAGTTAGAGAGAGCAATGCAGAAAGTAAGATTATTCCTTGTACTACATAACCTTCCTATTAATTATTATAGTACCTCAAAAAGCAGAAAAGAATTGATACAACGTTTCTTTGAAAACCTTAGTAATACAACAACTGATGTTGAGGTACTTTATGAAGGGTTTATTAGAAAAGTTGAGTTTACCAAGGAAATCAAAAGAAGGTTAGAAACTGAAGGTATAGAGCATAATAAACTAGTTTTTGAATGCCTATTCTGGGCTTGTACTATTCTTGAACAGGAAAAAATCAGTTTAGAGAAACTACAAAATGAAACAATTAAACAAAAGTTAGTGAAATTCATTTCAATGAATTTCAAATTGTATACGCTCGAAAATAGTCATTTTTATAAGGAAATGAAGGAACGGTACACTGGAACTGCTTCATTCTTTGAAGACCTATTAGGTGTAAATTTGGGAGTTTACATTAAGAATAGCATGACTACTCAGCGAAAGTTAAAAGCAGTTATGAACAATACTCCAGATACAAATGAACTTATAGAGGAGTTTGAAACTCTTAGATTAAACAAACCTGATGCAAGCACCACAACAATTGATGACATTTGCAGATTAATGAATAGAAAACGTTTCTTGCTCAGACCCTCCTATCAAAGAGGGGAATCCATAAACCAAATGAAATCCTCTGCGATTATTGAAAGTATATTGTTAGGAATAAAATTACCACCAATTTTTATTTTCAAAAGACAAGATGGAATTTTAGAAGTTGTTGATGGTCAGCAACGTCTTCTTTCAATACTTGGATTTATTGGTGAAGAGTTTTTAGATGAAGAAGGTAACAGAATCCTTTCCGATAAAAACAAATATAAGTTAAATAAACTTAGGATTTTAGACGAATTTAACGGGCGAGGTTATGATGATTTGGATGATGAATCGAAGGAAAAGATTCTTGATTTTAATCTATCACTCGTCACGATAGATTCAAAAATCAACCCTCAATTTGATCCAATTGACCTCTTTATAAGATTAAACAATAAGCCCTATCCAATTAGAGAAAATACTTTTGAAATGTGGAATTCCTACATAGATGTGGAAATAACTAAAAAAATTAGGAATCTGGCAGAAAAGTATAATAGTTGGTTTTACTCTAGACTAAAAAATACAAGAATGGAAAATGAAGAATTAATCTCTACATTAGCCTATTTTGACTATAAAACTGAAAACCCTGATGCTCATAATGATTTAGATATTTACCAAAGGAATGACAAAATCAACTTCAGAGTAAGAGCAAAAACTGAAATCACAAAATTATTAAACACCGCTTCAGAACAAGAAACAGTAAAGAATGCATATTTAAAATCAATTACTTCTGTAGATACATTTATAAGGAAATTAAAATTGTTACTAGTGGAAAAAGATGTTTCAGAGAACATCGATGAATATTTAAAGAAAGAACTGGATGAATTGTTTTATTTGTCCCAATCTAGAACTGCTAGAAGAACACTTCAAAGCTTTTATGCTTTATGGTATGTCTTGTCTAAGATTCCATACCAAATGGTGAGAATTCATAGACTAAAGATGAAGGAAGACATTACTAACTTATTTAGATTCACAAAGTCTCTCCCATTTGAAGACCAAAATGGGGTCGGACTTACCAAATACAAATTAATGATGGACTCTTTTTGGGAAAAATACAAAGTAGATGATAGGAAAATCAAGCTAGAAGAAGATGAGAAAAAAGAACTTTTGAAAAAGCAAAATAATATTTGTCCCCTTTGTAATTCCTTATTATTTATTTCTGATGATATGGAAGTTGATCACAGAATACCACTTAGTATAGGTGGAAGTGACAAGTTCCTTAATCTTCAATTGACACATAAAGATTGTAATAGAAAAAAGGGGACAAGAATATTGAATTAATAACTAAAAGAGAGAACCAATTAAAAGGCTCTCTCTTTTTTAATTTTCTTCAATAACTCCCCATACCTGTTCAGAGTAGAATTTAGCTGTAACTTGTAATTAACAACCCTGTCCGCCCTTTTATTCAGCACTCTTCAGGAGTACCAGTGTTAGATGCAGTTCTAAAAGAAGAGCCACATCCACAGTTAGCAATGGCGTTCGGGTTGTCGATGGTGAACCCGCCGCCCATCATCGATTGTTTGAAATCGATTTTGACGTCCTGAAGGATCGGTTTGCTTTCGTCATCAATCAGGATTCTGATGCCATGCTGCTCCAGCTCGATATCCTTCTCGCCTTTTTCCTCTTCAAAGCCCATACCGTAGGAAAGGCCGCTGCAGCCCCCACCTTTTACTCCAACTCGAAGATATACTTCATCGCTTCCGTATTCCTTCATCATATCTTTTATTTGAAAAGCAGCCGCTTCTGTAATAGTGATGATATCTTTCATTATTGACACCTCCTAAACAAATTCCCTCTTATAATCCCTATTATACCTATTAAACGTGTTTCCCTCAATTTAACAGCTTTCCTATAGTATATGCATATAGGTAGCATATTTGTTATTTATAAAAGTAAGTCCCTGTACAAATGGTTTCAGCAGGTCCGCGCATTTTAACAGCACCCTCTGATGTCCAAGTAATAAACAGGTCGCCACCTGCCAAATGTACGGTGGTCTCTCTGTTTCTTACCGTCCTTTCATTCAGGACAGAAGCCACCACCGCTGCACATGCCCCTGTTCCACAGGCCTGTGTGATACCGGATCCACGTTCCCATACTCGAAAGTGAAGTTCATCCTCCGCTGCCACTTCAACAAACTCGACATTCACTCCCTCAGGAAATCGTGGGTCCTTCTCTACGATCGGACCTAGGGTCGTAAGCGGAGCATCATCAATATCATCCAGATAAAAAATCACATGGGGATTGCCCATGGATACTGTTGTGATGTGATAGGTTTCTTCCCCTACCTTGAATGGTTCGTTCACTAGCTTCTCTTGTTTATCAACAAGAATGGGAATCTCTTCGGGTGCCAAGCGTGGCGCTCCCATGTCAACTGTTACAATATGGACCTTTCCATCCTCCGGCTCCACTTTCGCTTCCACCAATCCTGATAATGTTTCTATTTCAAAGGTTTCATCTTTTACAAGACCATGCTCATACGCATACTTTGCAACACAGCGAAGTCCATTACCGCAGTTTTTCCCTTCCGATCCATCATTATTGAAAATCCTCATTTTCACTGGAGCCACGTCTGAAGGACATATCAGAATCAATCCGTCCGAACCGATTCCGGTATGAATATTCGAAGCCTGGATGGCGATGGATGACAGGTCTTCTTCTTTCAAGTCTTCCTCAAACATATTGACATATATATAGTTGTTCCCTAATCCGTGCATTTTGGTAAATTGAAAGGAGCGCATGTTTGAAATATCCTCCAAGTAAAATTATTATTTCCTACAAGTATAAATACATAAAACTTGGAACACAATAGAAACATCCCCCGTTTTATATGAAAAACTCATGTATCGAATGTTTCTGGGAAGGAGACACGATAATATGGGTTTTTCTTGTTTTTGAGACTGGTCCTTGGCCCACAAACACGAAAAACCCACACGCCATAAAAGACGTGTGAGCTTTTTAACATATATCTTATAGAATGAACATACCTGCAATTGCAGCACTTAATAGGTTGGAAAGTGTACCTGCGATGATAGCACGGAAACCTAATTTTGCGATATCCGGGCGACGGCTAGGAGCAAGGCTTCCCAGTCCACCAAGAAGGATCGCAAGGGAAGAAAGGTTCGCGAATCCACATAGTGCAAAAGAGATTACCGCAATGGATTTTCCGCTGAACACATCAAGCTGACCAGCAAAAGTGGAGTATGCAACGAATTCATTTAGTACAAGTTTTTGACCGATCAGGTTACCAGCAGCGATTGCTTCGCTCCAAGGAATACCGATAATGAAGGCCAATGGTGCAAATAGGTAGCCCAAGATGAAGTCAAGCGTGAAGTTTTCAGCTCCGAACCATCCACCAATTCCACCTAACATTCCGTTGATCAGGGAAATCAATGCGATGAACGCAAGCAACATCGCACCAACGTTCAATGCAAGCTTTAATCCATCAGATGCACCGCGGGCAGCAGCATCGATAACGTTAGTTGGCTTTTCGTCTTCAGCCTCTTCAATTTCCGCTTTGGTTGGTGTTTTTGCCTCTTCTGTTTCAGGAATCAGCATTTTTGCCATGATCAATCCACCTGGAGCTGCCATGAAACTTGCTGCCAATAGGTACTCCAAAGGAATTCCTAGAGCTGCGTAACCAAAGAGAACAGAACCGGCAACAGAAGCCAATCCACCTGTCATTACAGCAAATAGCTCAGACTTTGTCATTGTCTTAATATAAGGTTTGATTACCAGTGGTGCTTCCGTCTGTCCTACAAAGATGTTGGCAGACGCTGAAAGTGATTCCGTTTGGCTTGTCCCTAAAAGTTTTGCTAATCCACCACCAAGGAATTTGATGATGATTTGCATGATACCAAGATAATAAAGTACAGATATTAATGCTGAGAAGAAAATAATGATGGTTAATACATGAAATGCAAAGACGAAACCAGTTGCTTCTGATCCAGGGTTACCTAAAACCGGACCGAATAAGAAGGAAATCCCATCGTTTGCATACGTTATTACATTTTGTACGTAGTTGGTCAATCCAAGAAAAGCCTGTCTTCCCAACTCCCATTTTAGTACGATAAACGCAAACAGCAATTGAATCGCAAGTCCGCCTAGAATAGTACGGATGTTGATTCTACGTTTATTTTCTGAAAGAAGAAATGCAATAACAAAGATTACTGCAATCCCCATTAATCCCCAAAGGATATTATTCATAATATTCACCTCTATTAGAAATTTCTGCAAGTTGTTTGTCGTCAGACATCTAACTATCACAATAACACTTTACTACGAAATGAAAGCGTTTGAAAGAACTTTTTTTTTGTAAATTTGTTACATGACTTTAAAATGTCGACTATTCCTAATTAAATTACCCACTATTAATAAAATAATGTATGAAGTCATGAAAGAAACCATAGCGTTACGTAGGTATAAAGATTCACTTATACCTTTTCCTCTTGCTTGTTTTATGGTACTTTTGATTTATAAGGGTAAGTATTTCGAAAAAGGATGTGTTGGTATTGGAGCGATTATTCAACCGAAATCATACATGCAGCATATGTGACCATGCGTACACAACAAAAAAAGTGAAATCTCGCTTCATCCGCCCTATTTCACATGACACAGATTTTTGTTCCGTCTATGATTCACTGGAAACAAATCCTTTGCTCTATTATGTAAGTGTTTGTCCAAACTGTGGCTATTCCATGACTGAGGAATTCAGTTCACATTTTCCGCCCGGCACGATGAATGCGATTAGAAATAAGATCCAGAAGCACTGGCAGAAAAAAAGTTATGGGGAAATCAGATCGGTTCAAACTGCAATCAACACCTATAAATTAGGAATCTATTCAGGGATAATAAAAAATGAAGCTTCCATTGTGATGTCAGGAATGTATTTGAGGTTGGCATGGTTGTACCGAACGGTGGAAAAAAACGAAGTGCAGGAGTTGCGTTTTCTGAAGCTGGCAGCAGATCAGTTTGAACGTTCCTACTCAAACGGAGATTTTGCGCAGACAAGCATGAGCGAGATCAAACTGCTTTATTTAATTGGAGAACTCCACACACGCCTAGGAAATACAAGACAAGCGATTCGTTATTTCCAGCTTGTCCTTCAGCATAAAGATAAGGACACACAAGTGAGATTGGTGGAGAAATCCCGCGATCGCTGGTATGAAATCAGAACCGCACAAAAACAGCTTCATATGCACGCATAAAAAAATCAGCACGCTATATATGTGCTGATTTTTTTAGAACATTGGATTCTCTTCCAAGTATTGATAGATGTTATCTACGAGCTGCTCAGGTGTGCCGCCAATAACAACATCCCCATTTACAAGAGCAAATAGAGAGTCAAAACATTTTCCACAATACCCGAGGCAACCATATTCCACTATATCTAAGTTTGGATCCTTCTCCAGCACTTCACGTGCTTTTTGTGATCCGCTGGCTAAATTACTGATACAAAACTCAATGATTGGTTTCACCTTTTTCACCCCTCTATTGCACCTTCATGCTACCTTTTTTTACTTATAACGTCAATAATTTGATTTCATTCGCAACTCTATTCCTGCACACTAATCCATACTACTTTTCCAATTGAATAAATTTAGCTGTATATCTACATATTTCCTGCATTTTCAACAGTCATTATTCTAAGTATTTTGTGAAAGAATGTTGTTATTTTGTCATAATTTCGATATACTTTTAATGGTATTTTATTTAAACGTGTTATACACATTGGAGTATGAAAGCGCAAACGGGTTATCTCTTGTGCGTTATTTCACATAATTTCCCTAGATTACTAGAAATTATATTAATAAGAATAGATACGAGCTTGAAAAGGAGTTTAGCTGCTATGAAAAAACTAGTTGTGCTTGGCGGAGGTTACGGAGGAATGCGTATTTTGCATCGTCTCCTTCCGAATCAGTTACCTGAAGATACGGAAATTGTGCTAGTGGATCGTGCTCCCTACCACAGTTTAAAAACGGAATTCTATGCACTTGCTGCAGGAACCATTTCAGATCACCATGTTCGCGTGACATTCCCAGAGCATCATAAACTTTCCGTTAAATATGGAGAAGTTACTGATGTCGATATGGTCCTCAAAACGATTCATTTTGAGGACCAAAGTACCCTCTCCTATGATGATCTTATTATTGGTCTTGGCTGTGAGGATAAATATCACAACATTCCAGGAGCCAAGGAGCATACCTTCAGCATCCAAACCATCAACAACTCAAGAAAAGCTTATCAGGCACTAAATGACTTAGCAGCTAACAAAGTGGTGGCAATTGTCGGCGGAGGCTTGAGTGGCGTGGAAATTGCCAGTGAGCTTCATGAAAGCCGCCCCGATTTGACCATTAAACTATTCGATAGAGGAAACATCATTCTTTCCAGCTTCCCTGAGCGTTTAAGTCAATACGTGCAGAATTGGTTTGAGACACATGGGGTGGAAGTAATCAACGGTTCCAATATTACCCGAGTAGAGGAAAAAACGCTTTACAACCATGATGAACCTGTACACTGCGATGCTATCGTGTGGACAGCAGGAATTCAGCCGAACAAGGTTGTTCGTGAATTGGATGTCGAAAAAGATAATCAAGGGCGCGTAGTCTTAACAAAACAGCACAATATCCCAGGCAATGAACATGTATATGTAGTGGGTGATTGTGCCAGCCTGCCACATGCACCTAGTGCACAGCTGGCAGAGGGACAAGCTGAACAGATTGTCCAGGTTCTGGTAAAGCGTTGGAATGGCGAAGCTCCTCCAGAGGAATTCCCACCAATCAAATTAAAAGGAGTTCTCGGCTCTCTTGGGAAAAAGCATGGTTTCGGCCTTGTGAACGAACGCCCACTTACAGGAAGGGTAGCCCGACTTTTAAAGTCTGGAATCCTTTGGATGTATAAATATCATAATGGTTAATAAAAATGCGTGAATGAGCAATCCCTCATTCACGCATTCTTTATGAAGCGATGTATCCGTATTTCTCCATTTCCGCATAAACGGTTTTCAGCTTTGGATTCCCCTCTCCCACAATCTCTCCGTTAATGACTACAACAGGGTAAAACATGTCCTCCTCGACCACCCTGCTTGCAAATGCCTTTTTCTCTTCCTCGCAATTTTCCGTTTGAAAAATATCAATATAGGAAATGGTAAAAGGCTGATCAGGAAATTTCCTTGCCACTGCCGCCTGCAACCATTCATAGGTTTCTTTGGATGATGGAAGATTTACACAACTTGGACATAGCACCTCTGCCCCATATACGCTTATTTCTACTGCCTGTTTGGACATGACTTGGCCTCCATGACTCTTTTTCTTTCATTTTACCGTAAAACGATTACTTTTTCATAGGGTCCCTGAAAATAAGTGTCTCCGTTTGACTCCCTGTTGGTTTCCGTTCCAGGTGTTCGCTTTCCGCGGGGCGGTGCTCGAGCCTCCTCGGCTTTGCCTGCGGGGTCTCAAGTCTACCGCTATCTCCCGCAGGAGTCTCACACCTTGCACTCCAACCAACAGGAGCGGCAGGTGACGCATAACGTCAGCACTATATTTGTATATTATGGTGTAAATCTTTTACATGAGGAATACTGATAGTGCATTGTTTTGATTTTTTAGAATCTAGCGGTTGATTGGAGCAATAGGCGAAGACTCCTCTAAAATGCGAGCATTTTCTTCGTGCGATGTATCGCTGCCGCAGCCTTCCTTGTCCTGCAGGAGGCAGCGTTTAGTGGAGACCCCACAGGCGAAGCCGAGGAGGCTCCACAAACGCCCCGCGGAAAGCGCAGCCTAGTGCGGAAATCAACCGCGGTGTTTAAAGTGACAAAAAAATTTTGAATTCCTAAAAACACCCAGTGCAAGGCAATAGATTTTTTGGTGCATACGCTATATAATATAAATATGGTATGGAAAGGAGCGATAAATATGTCTAACCCAGAAATCAATGAACAAGTACAGGAAGTATTAGATAAATTACGTCCATTTCTTCTTCGTGACGGAGGAGACTGCGAGCTTGTAGATGTGGAGGATGGAATTGTAAAGCTTCGTCTATTGGGAGCTTGCGGTTCTTGCCCAAGTTCAACTATCACGCTAAAAGCTGGTATCGAACGCGCACTTCTTGAAGAAGTTCCAGGCATCGTGGAAGTAGAGCAGGTATTTTAATACAACCAATAAAGCAAAACCGGGATGGCGTGCAGCCACTCCCGGTTTTTTTGATGTTTTATACACATGTAAAATGATTGGAGTGTACCTCGCTTCCAACGCTGCTGATTTCCAAATAATCTACGGCAAATTCAGGATATTCTCCCTGCAGTTTCTCTTGTACAATCCGTCCTAACCCACGCTCGCAAAAGCAGATGATGGTCGGGCCGGCTCCACTGATGCTCACCCCGAATGCTCCCGCTTTTTTTGCCTTGTCCCTCACATAGGTGAGTTGCGGAAACAATTTCAACCGGTAAGGCTCATGGAACACATCACTTTCCATCATTTTTCCTGCCAGCTTCCAGTCCTGCATCAACAGGGCTCCGAGGAGTACATTCGCATGACTGCTTCCAAGCACCGCTTCTTTGAATGGAAGCACATCCGGCAAAAGTTGCCTGGATTCACTGGTTCTTGCTTCAAAATTCGGCACCACTACCACCAATTCCATATTCGGAACCGGTAACTTAATATACTCAAAGCTGCCATTCCGAAAGGTGGATACGACGAGCCCTCCATAGAGAGAGGCAGCGACATTATCGGCATGTCCCTCGAATCTTGCAGCGAGTTGAAGCTTTTCATCCGGCGTCAGGTTTTTTCCACATATGATGTTCATGACCTCAATGGCTCCTACAATGGCTGCTGCACTGCTGCCTAATCCACGTGCCATCGGGATTTCACTCATAATATGCACATGAACAGGTGGTGCTTCCAGTTCCCAGAGCTTCTCCAGCTCCATACAAACTTTTAGAAGCAGGTTATTCTCATCATCCAGCATTAACGGGGGCACTGAGGTGAATCTCCATTCTTTTGCATATTGCACGAAAAGTGTTACATACTTCGAAACTGCCAGCCCTATCGAGTCGAACCCAGGGCCAAGATTGGCAGAGCTGCCCGGAACCTTTATGACATATCCATTCTTATACTCCTTCATACAGACACACCTTCAAAGGATGCTGCCAGCTGCTTGTAGTCCTCCAGACTCTGTACCTTCACATTGGCATGTTCTGTTGCGGTAACAGGATCCTTCAAGCCATTGCCTGTCAGTACTGCCACGACCCTTTTCCCTTTTCCCAGTTCCTTATGCTTTAGATGCTTCATGATACCCGCCAAGGAAGCACTTGAAGCCGGTTCTGCAAAGATGCCTTCCCTTTTGGCAAGCAGCTGGTACGCCATAATCATCTCTTCATCTGTGACAAAATCAATCTTGCCTTTTGATTCTTCCGCAGCCCTCACTGCCTGTTTCCAGCTTGCAGGATTTCCAATCCGAATGGCAGTGGCTATCGTCTCTGGATCGGGAATGATGCTATTCTTTACAATTGCTGCTGCACCCTCCGCCTCAAAGCCCCTCATTTCAGGAAGACCGGTTTGAAACTGCTGATCGTATTCTTTAAAACCTTTCCAATAGGCGGTAATATTTCCGGCATTCCCCACGGGTAGCGCCAGGACATCAGGTGCTTTTCCCAACTGGTCGCACACCTCGAACGCCGCTGTTTTCTGGCCCTCGATCCGATAGGGATTCAGGGAGTTCACAAGTGTGATTGGCAATTCCTCCGACAATCTTCTGACGAGCTCTAGGGCTTCATCGAAGTTCCCTTTTATCGAGTAGACCTCGGCTCCGTACATGACCGCCTGCGCCAATTTCCCTTGAGCTATTTTACCATCAGGAATCACGACAATACATTTCATCCCCGCTCTGGCTGCATAGGCTGCTGCAGAAGCGGATGTATTTCCCGTTGAAGCACAGACGATGGTGCTGCTTCCTTCTTCCTTTGCTTTTGCCACAGCCAAGGCCATTCCTCTATCTTTAAAAGAACCGGTTGGATTCGCTCCCTCCACTTTTACATGAAGTTCAATATCCAATTCGTTGGAGAGGTTTTCTAAAAACAAAAGAGGTGTATGGCCTTCGTGAAGGCTGACGTTCGGCGTATTGTCACTCACTGGGAGGAACCTGCTATAGTTGGCTATCAATCCGTTCCATTTCATACCAGCACTTCTCCCTCCACTCGATAGCTGCTTTTGATTTCCTGAACCATCGGCATAACTGAAAGTTCCTCCAGCAAATCCTCATATCTCTGCAAGGAAGTGTGATGCGTGACAACCACCACTTCCGCCAATGATTCTTCTTTCAAAGGCAGCTGCAGGATCTTTTCAAAGCTAACTTCTTTATTGGAAAAAAGGTTTGTGATATGGGAGAGCACCCCCACTTCATCCTTCACATGAACACGCAGGAAATGCTTTGCCTGTACTTCATTCTTTTCCTTCAGCGTCTTTTGGAACTGAGGGGTTACCATACTCTTTCCGTTTACTCCAAGCCTCATATTCTTCAAGACCCCTACCAGATCCGATACGACCGCTGTTGCTGTTGGGAGACTTCCTGCACCAGGTCCATAAAACATCGTCTCCCCCACTGCCTCTCCATACACATATACTGCATTATATTCATTTTGCACACTTGCCAGCGGGTGAGCCTGTGGGAGAAGCGTCGGTCCCACGCTCACCTCCACTTTCTCGTTTTCACGGTGTGCAATCCCGATCAGTTTCATTGTGTAGCCAAGCTTTTTACTGTATTCCAGGTCCTCTTCAGAGATGGCCGAGATTCCCTTTACATTTACATCTTTCAGTTCAATATTCATTGAAAAACCGAGTGTAGCAAGTATCGCCATCTTCCTTGCAGCATCAATTCCCTCCACATCGGAAGTGGGGTCTGCCTCTGCAAATCCAAGTGCCTGTGCCTGTTTTAGCACTTCTTCATAGGAGGATCCTTCATTGTTCATTTTTGTCAGGATGAAGTTGGTCGTCCCGTTCACAATCCCCATCATTTTTGTAATTCGATCGGATGCAAGCCCATCCACGAGACTGCGCAGGATTGGAATTCCGCCAGCAACACTTGCTTCATAGAAGAGGTCGCAATTGTTCTCTGCCGCTGCGGCCAAAAGCTCCGAACCATAGACAGCCATCAGGTCCTTATTGGCAGTCACCACATGCTTTTTGTTTTTCAATGCTCTCAGAATATAGTGTCTTGCTTCTTCCACTCCACCCATCACTTCGATCACCACATCAATTTCCGGATCCTCTAGCACCTCTTCGGCATGCAAGGTTAACAGCTTTTCATCGAGATCCACCAGCCGCTCCTTATGTAGATCCTTTACCAACGCTCTTTTCACTTTCACCGCACAGCCTACTTGATGCATCAGTTTGTCCTGATGATTCTCCACAATCTTCACAACTCCACAGCCGACCGTACCTAAACCAAGCAATCCCAATGAAATCTCCTTCAATCAAATCTACTCCCTTTTGAGGGTCAAGACCCTTTGTGTTTTCAGTGTGTACATTTGTTTTTATATAATGGACATTATAGAATGCTTTTAACTGGCTGACAAGGGGTAAATTTAGGCGGTTTTTGCTTGTAAGCGTTTTACCTGCTGGGGGAGTAAGGGATATTTTTTTGAAAATTCTTAACGGCAGTTGATGCCGGATGAAACCTTTTATCGTGGATGACGTATTAACTAGTAGAAACGAGGTGGAGGACATGAAATTCAACTACTTTTTAACCCCATTATTTTTACTTAGTCTCCTATTCCTTCCCACTCAGGCTTCAGCAGTCGAGTACGAGATCAATAACGTACAAATAGAGGCTTACCTCCAAGAGAATGGAAATGTGAAAGTCTATGAAGCCCACACGTATACGTTTGAGGGAGAGTTTAACGGAATCACAAGGACCATCATTCCAAAAAGGGGCACACAGATAAGAAACCTCGAAGCAAGAGAAAAAGGCGTGCTGCTTAAAATGGAACAGGAAGACAATCTTTACCGCATTTATCGTGGTGGGGATTCGGATACTTTTACTGTTTTGATTACGTACGAAATCTTGCAAGGTGTTGACGTTTATCCCGATGTGGCGGAATTCTATTGGCCTTTTTTCGATGAGAGCAATGAATCCGACTATCAAAGCTTTTCCGTAACCGTCTATCCACCTTCTCCCGCAGCCGAAGCTATCGCATTTGGCTATGACGAAGCATTTGGGACAGAACAGCTCGAGTCGGAGGGAAATGTACACTTTGAGCTTGGTTATGTACCAAGCCATGAAAACGGCGATATCCGGGTAGCCTATGATGCCAAACTGTTCCCTTCCGCTCCTTTAAGTGGTAGTGAACCGATGAAGGAAAAGATAGTATCGGCAAAAGAGGAAGGAATTAACGAGGCGCTGCAAACCGAAAAGGTACGTGAAATCCTTTCGTCTACTAGCTATATTCTGTTACCTCTATTCTCTTTCATATTGGGAATATTTATCGTGGCAGCGATGATAAAAGGAAGGAATACTAGGAAATCAGCGAATAGGGAAATCGCATCTTTTTCTGGCACACCAAAGCAACGTATCAGCATGCCTGCCACCATTCTGTTCACCCATCACCAGCTGCCAGGCCAAGCTATTGCTGCCGGATTGTTGGATCTGGTCAGACTCGGATATGTAAAAAAGCTATCCAATGAGAGGTTTCTTGCAATAGACCGCGACGTGCCGCTGAAGCATCAAGAGATCCTTATCACCTGGCTTTTTGACAAAATGGGTACCCATAATGAATTCAGTATCGAGGATCTGAACAGTTACATGAAAAACAAAAAGAATCATGAGGAATTCACAAAATTTCAAACCATTTGGACGCAAGCAATCAAGGAAGAAGTGAAGGAACAGGCACTCTATGATAAAAAAGAAGGTTACAGAATTGCAGTTGGACTCTCCAGTATCCTTCTGGTACCATTTTTATTCCTGTTCCCATTCTATGACCTGTTTCCTGCATTCTTCATCTCCTTTGTATTGTTCTTTACAACCATTCTCTATGCAATTGCCTATCATCCCAAAACGGACAGAGGCTTTATTATTTTGTTGGAATGGAGACAGTTAAAACAGCAATTTGCCTCATTGTCCCAAAAGGACTGGGACTCCTGGACGGAGGACCAGAAGATGCGCGCATTCATCTATGCACTCGGTATCAACGAAAAATCGATGCAAAAGAAAAATGAAGATTTCGTATCGGGTTTCCAAATACCGATCGACAGAGCACACCCGTTTATCCCAGCTTACTCAGGAATGGATGTAACCACTCTATTTTTGATAGGAAATGCCACCTCATCCAGCTTTCATTCAGCAAGCCGCAAAGCAGCAAGCACAACAAGTGACAGCGGTGGCGGTGCAGGTTCAGGCGGGGGATCTGGAGTCGGTGGTGGCGGGGGTGGATCTGGCGGATTCTAAATCTTAGATGAGACGTTCACACAGCCAATAAATAGTCAATTGAGACTTCAAAACCAATCAGAAAGGGGCCTGACCCCCGTTGCGTTATTGCTTTAACGCAGCGAGGGTCTGGCCCCTTTTCTATATTCTCTTACTTCCCACCAACAACAGTCTTCGCCTTTTTACCTTCGAGTACAGCGATGATGTTATCGCGGCATAGTTCCATCATGGTTGTGCGTGTTTCCACACTTGCGCTGCCGATATGAGGAAGGGAGACTACCTGTGGGAATTGGAGCAGCGGGTGGTCCGCTCCAATCGGTTCCTTGTAGAAGACATCGAGACCTGCTCCTGCTATTTCTTTATGCTCCAAAGCGTAAATCAGCGCTTCTTCATCCACTACCTGGCCTCTTCCTACATTGATGAAGATTGCGGAGGACTTCATGCGCTTAAATGCATCTGCGTCAAAGAGGTGCTTCGTGTCTTCTGTAAGGGGAGTCAAGCATACAACAAAGTCAGAACCCTCAAGTAATTCTCCGAAAGATTTGTACACTGCTCCGAGTTCATTCTCCGTTACAGAATGCCTGCTTCGGTTGTGATAGAGGATTTCCATCCCGAACCCCTTTGCTCTTCTTGCGACTGCAGTCCCAATGCTTCCCATTCCAACGATACCGATTGTTTTATGGTGCACGTCGGTTCCCGCAAGCAGATAGGGACTCCAGCTTTTCCATTGCCCCTCTTTTACAAAGTGATGTGCCTCAGTCAATCTTCTTGCCGCTGAGAGCATAAGGCCGAATGTCAAATCTGCAGTCGTCTCGGTCAACACATCCGGTGTATTGCAAACGATGACTTCGTTTTGTGCCGCAGCTTCCAAATTGATATTGTCATAGCCGACCGCCAAGTTGGCGACCACCTTCAGGTTTGGTGCATTCTCTAACAATTCCTCATCCACCGAATCGGATAGCATCGTCAGGAGGGCATCCGCCTTTTTCCCTTCGTTTAACAGCACTTCCCTAGGGACTGCTTCGCTTTCACTGTTCCACATTTGGACATCTGCTATCTGTTTAAGGGGAGTCAGTACCTCCTCCGAAATCTTTCTTGTGATAAATACATACGGCTTGGACATTTGCTACACTCCTTGTTGTAAGTTAAGGTTGAATGAATGGTGTGAATAGTAAGTATTTTATCACTGTTTTTCCTATTCTTACATACCTATATAAAGAAAATAACCATCTTTACTCTGTTATCTTTTCACCCATTCCAATACAGGAATACCGTATGTTTTGGCTGGTACACCTGCCAGGTCATAGAAATTGCCCAACACTTTTTCATACATGTCTGAGGATTGCAGAATACCTCGGAGCCGGTCTTCATGCCATTTTTTATCCGCAACCGGCCCGCTCGTATAATAATCCTCTACACATTCGAAATAATGAATCGGGAAAACAAGACGGGCATACAGGAGCCTCCAAGAAAAGCTGGAGAGGGGAGATACTCTTTCATAGTCTTTTAAGAAAGTTTGAATATGACCTGGATTCATGTCAGGACCCTTCCTGCATTCAGCCCGTATCCATTCGGAAAGATCACGTGCAGCATGATCAAATATCCAGTCGGTAGGGAGCTTCATCCATTGGGACTGCTGCCAGGTCAAGTTGGTGAACCTATGGTGACACAAGGTGGCTGCGTCATTTATCATCGGACTGTCGTCAAGCTCCGTATCCACCAGATATTGAATGGCATTTTCCGTCAGACCCATATAATAGGGAAAGGATTCAACAAATAACGTATCAAAAAGATCAACCGGATTGCTTCTTACTTTTTCACGGAAAAAATGTTCCATCTGATCAATTCGCTTTACCCACAGGCCTTTCCATTGCCCGATACGATTGATGGACGTCACTTTTGCGGGGAAGCTTCTGCCGTTTAGGTGAAAGAGTGCGAGTTCCTTGCCAACGACCAGTTTTCTGGAGCTATAATCATAAGGCATGCGGAATAGAGCCATTTTCCTACCTTCTATTTCCGTTGTGTAGGATTCACTTTTATTTTTCACAAAAGAACTAACATATATATCCTGATGGGTGCGTATCATATACTCACTCAGCTTTTGCAGCTCTTCTATCTCGGCCTCCTCAAGATGACCAACCGGCACTAAAATGTACATCACTCGATTCGCCCAGAAAGCATCATAGTGTCGTACCTTTTGTTTTCTTTCCACCCTCAAATCATATTGTTCATAGATTATCTGCTTCAACTTTTGCACCCTCCTTCTCTCTCGTAACCTAAATATATGAGGATAAGAAAGAAAACTTGTTAAGTTGTTTTATTTCACGTAAGGATTCCCCAAAAAGTATAAGTTTTCCTTTCTAGGCAATTATGTATATTAATCAAATGAATGAGGGTACTGTATAGGGGTAATCATTTTCTCTTAAGAGGGATTTTCCTAAAAGAAATCATTTTTCACTATATTATAAAAGATGGGTGAGCGCATGAAGAATTTCAAGGAAATGGATGAAGTAGAAAGAAAAGCTAGAAAACTCCTGGAGGAACGCGGAGTTACTATGGATGACATTGCAGATCTCGTTTATTTTCTGCAATCGAAATACCATCCCGCTCTGGAGAAATCGGAATGCCTGGAAAATATCGATCGAGTGCTTGCCAAGCGTGAAGTCCAAAATACCATATTGACGGGAATAGAATTAGATATTCTGGCGGAACAGGGAAAGATACAAGAGCCTCTTTTACGAATACTCCAGCAGGATGAGGGATTATATGGAGTGGATGAAGTATTGGCTTTGTCCATTGTAAACGTCTATGGTTCCATCGGCTTTACAAACTACGGCTATATTGATAAGGAGAAGCCTGGGATACTCGGAACCTTAAATGACAAAAGCTCAGGTAAGGTGCATACATTTCTGGATGACATTGTAGGGGCAATCGCCGCTGCTGCATCAAGCCGTTTGGCACACCGTGCAGCGAATACGGAATAACAAAAAAATACTGGCGTTCCCTTTTTTATGGGGACGCCAGTATTTTTTTATAAATATTGGATCCAATCTTTTAAGGAATCGACTGTATACGTCGGTTTCTCCTGATATGTTTCCAAATGAGCTTTCGTGGTCACGCCTGTATGAACAAGAAGCGTATCCATTCCCGCATTCATGCCGGCTTTGATATCTGTATGGTAGTTGTCTCCAACCATCAGCGTTTCTTCCGGCGAAATTCCAAGAACCTTCAAAGCCTGCTCCATGATTACTTTTTCAGGCTTTCCAATGAAGGTTGGCTGGGTTTCGGTGGAAACCGTCAACACCGAAGTCAAGGATCCGTTACCCGGAAGCAGTCCACGTTCGGTTGGGATTGCGATATCACCATTAGTGGAAATGAATCTTGCACCTTTGCGGATATTGATTGCACCTAGTGCAAGCTTCTCATAGGAGATGGTGCGGTCGATGCCACTAACCACGACATCCGCATTTTCTTCTACAAGCTCAAACCCTTTTTCAGTCAGTGCTGTGCGAATGCCCTCTTCCCCGATAACATAGATTTTTGCATCAGCCTTATACTCGTAAATGTAATTGGCTGTTGCATTGCTTGTGGTGAAAACCTGTTCATCTAAAGTGGGGATTCCGAAGTCTCTCAGCTTTTGTGCCACCTGCTGAGGTGTTCTGGAAGAATTATTCGTTACAAACAAGTATGGAATTTTCTTGTCGTAGAGATGCTGAACAAAATCGCTCGCTTCTTCTATCTTTTCTTTTCCACGATACATAGTTCCATCTAAATCGATTAGATACCCTTGGTACTTTTTCATCTATTTCACGCTCCACTTATTATCATGTTGGTTGATTGACTAGTTCATGTTAGCATAAACCAGAGATTAAATAAAATAAGCGAATCGACCTTTCAGCCGACTCGCCCACTCCAACATCAATATGAAATGATTATTTCTTAAAAGCAGAAACCGGACCAAGTTCATTTTCGAGGTAATGACGGACAGAAGGACAGAAGGACATTACCGCGTCTTTCCCTCGGAAAAGCTTATTCTTTAAATCCTGATGGTCAATATCGAGGTATTCCTGGACAAGCACTTTGCGCAATCGAACGAGAACCTTCAACTCTTCAGCCAAGGAAGTCGAAACCACCTTTTCATCCTCAAGAATATCTATGATATCCTCATAGCTGCCAGGATCGCGCATGATAAATCCATCTATCATCGCATTGCCAACGTCCAATATCCCTTCAATCACAGACACCATTATCCGTTCGAGAGCTTTAAGCTCCACTGGTGTATTCCATGTTGGATGATTGGAAAAAATCGTCATGTTTTCTTCTATATAAGCAAGTGTTTTTTCCATCTTTTCTCGGTCGACAAAGTACATACAAACATCCCCTTTATGCTGAAATTTTTATGTGATTGGATGGAGAAGCTTAGGCTTTGCATAGAAATATCCTTGTGCCATATCAACTTTATGCTTCGACAGTATGTGCACTTCCTCCTGCTTTTCAATTCCTTCGGCTACAACAACAGAGCCGGTTTCATTGGCAATCATGAGAAGTCCCTGCAACATTTTCTCTTTGACAAGACTTGTATCGATATCCTTTATGACAGATCGGTCAATCTTGATGATATCTGGCATGATTCGGCTGATCGTATGTAAGCTGGCATATCCTGCACCTGTATCATCCACCGCAATCTGAAAGCCAAGATTCCTTAAGGAAGCAATATTTTCTTCAAATTGCATCAATCCGTCCGTAGAGTCCTGTTCGGTTATTTCAATCGCAATATTCTTTGGATTTATCTCCGGATATTTTCTCATAAGAGCTTGCACTTCTTCAAGCAGCTCTACTTCGTTTAAGGTGGTAGGGGTGAAATTGATAAAAACTGCCTCTTTCATTTGGCATTGATAGATAAGCTGAAAAGCTTTCTCGAGAATAATCATCTCCAAATCAAATAAAGTGTTCGTTTGCTTGGCAATGGAGAACAGTTGCAGAGGACTTTCCATCTGCGATTGTTTAGGTCCCCGGGTCAGCAGCTCCCACGCTTTTATTCCACCATTGGATACATCGATAATCGGTTGGGCCAATAAAGTGATTTGCTTAAAGGCGATTATCTGATTCATGGTAAATAAGAGCTGATGATATTGCAGCTTATCCTGTTTTTCTGCCATCGCCATGGCCTGGAGATGCGCACGAAGCATACACTCAGACAAAGAGTAGCGATCTGGCTGGAGAAACACATAGCCGTATTCGAGCATCAGGTTTTTATTGTCCAACAGTCGATAGCGCTTCTGCTCCATTGCCATCTTAACAAGACTGAGCTTCTCCGCTAGATCTACAGTGCTGTAAGTATGCTCGTCCACTCGAATCAATAAAAAGACCCCATCGTTGTATTGATCATGCAAACACACAATTTGATCGCTGGGAAATATCTGGTCTACTGCCTTTTGGAGTCTTGCCTTTACAATTTCGCGGCAACGAATAAACTTACGTCTTCCGACTTTCGTGATGATCTGATCGAGGCTATGAAAATAAAAAGAAATGACTGCTACTTGAAAGCCTTTCTTCCATGTATATTTGACACGCTCTTCAATCGGGTTTCTTAGGATGTAAACGGGCGGATAGTAACGCAGATATTTGGATGGAAGCACGAATTTAACAAGATGTGAGCCTTTTTTTCTATAGAAGTTCTGTATGTGATTCCAGCTTCGCCCCATGAAGTGGCTCCCTTCTTCCATCGTTGAATACTTCTGGTGTTTTTTCTTATTTTATCATAAAAAATAAGAAAATTGTCCCATTTTCAAATGCAGAATAAGAAATAACTTATAACAAGAAAGCATTTGTATTTGTTATACTAGGAAAAGTATAACAATCGTTACATTTAGGAGGAAGCAAAGATGGGAGATAGATTTTTTCTATATGATGATATGGTCGAAACAAAAACACGGTTTGTCAGCTTTATGGGGGAACATACCCGCTTTGATCTTGCAATTGTCAAATCGGATCGCTATTATGGCAAAAGCCTTGTTCTTAATATCCAGAGCAACCGTTTTGCGATTATCGGCAGTGATGACCTCGATGAGCCCGGCTATATCGAGCATGCCTACCAGTTGCCCGAAGATGAGGCGGAAGAATTACGTTCTTTCTTGTACGAAGTAGTTTAATCATCATATTCCCTTCCATGTTGGTAAAGCTAAGAAAAACCTCATGAAAAGGGATGATGGATTTGAGTAAAAAAGACAAGGAACAATACAGTGATTTTACAAATGTGGAAAACTCGCACAACTATTTGATTCCTGAGACGCTGCCCGAAGGACCTTACGGCTCCCCCCGAGGGAAAAATACTCCTGTAGAAAATAAGAGTACTCCCTGGGAAGAGGGCCAGCGTTATTACAGTGCATTTAATTATGAAAATAAATCGCTCCATGACGGCCTTCCAAGGAAGTATCCGGGGCACATCCGACTCACGATCACCCGGACCAGAAGGAAGAACCAGCAGACAATAAGCATTCATAAAAAAAGCCCGAACATCAGAATATCCATCTGCTGTCGGGCTTTATTTTCTCATGCCTTTTTCACTTTTTTCAATACAAAGAAAGCACAGCCGAAATTACAATACTCCAGTATATAATCAGGGAGTGTACTGATTTTTGTATCATGTGTAGACTTCTGGTTCTGATCCTCAAAGAATCCACGCAGGCGGAGTTGATTATAGCCCCAATCTCCTACAATATAGTCGTATTTATTCAGGACCTCAATGTATCTGCCTTTGAACGCTTCTTCATTGAACCCATTTCTTTCCTCTTCAATCAATTCATAGCAATGGTTCCCTATACAAATCATTTTCCGATCCTCCATTTCTTCTCTTACTTACATTATAGACCATTCTCCATCAATTTCTAAGACAAAAATATTTCTTAAAGGTCATGCTATAGATAAGGGGGTGTTACCATTGAACAAGTCGCTTAAGCTAATTGTTGTTTTAGGCTTATCCGCTTCACTTACAACTGCCTGTCAATTCGATACGACGCCTGAGGAACGACAGGCCCGAAGCGGATATACCGATAGAGATGGCAATCCGATGAATACGGTTAATCATGACAAGTATGAATTGTATGACGTCCGAAACGGCCGCTCGGAAGATCATGAAAGATTCGGATTTGTCCGTGAACAGGCCTCACCTGTTAAAAATTCACAGCGCTATAACGAAAACATCGCGGCAGTTGATTATGAAGAACTGGCCAATATCATTTCAAAAATGGTGGTACAGCTTCCAGAGATTGACGATGTTGCGACACTTGTGACAGATGAAGAGGTGCTGATCGCCTACAAAACAAGCGGTGAGGACAGAGAACAGATTGCGGATCAAGTTAGCAAAACAGGATTATCCTTTGTTCCACGTTTCTATCACGTCTATGTTTCAGACAATCCACAGATGATTGCCGACATAGAACGATTCCGTACATTGACTGTATCGAGCCCGAACATCGATAAGATCCTTGAAAATACTATCGATACCATGCTCGAATCTCCCCAAGGCAAGGATTTGACCAAAGGCGAAAATGCCAACGGGGAAGGTAAAGGCGAAATGAACGAGGAGCTTGAACAGGAATACAGTGAGCATGTGAGAAAAATGAGGAACAACCGTTAATAATGAAAAGGGTCAGGCCCCTAATATAGGCCTGACCCTTTTTCATTATGCCTGAGCTTGTCTTGCTTTTGCCGCTTCATTGACCTGCTCATCCGCATGGTAGGAGGAGCGTACAAGAGGTCCAGCTTCTACATGGCTGAATCCTTTTGTCATGGCAATTTGGCGTAATTCTTCAAACTCATCCGGATGGTAATATTTCTGCACCTTGATGTGCTTTTTGGATGGCTGCAGATATTGTCCGATTGTCATGATATCCACATTATTGGCACGAAGATCATCCATTGTTTCAATGATCTCTTCTTTCGTTTCTCCAAGTCCAATCATCAAACTTGATTTGGTTGGAATCTCCGGCTGCATTTCTTTTGCACGCTTCAGGAATTCCAGAGAACGGTCATAGGTTGCTCTCGCACGAACTCTAGGCGTTAAGGAACGCACTGTCTCGATATTGTGATTCAGGATGTCAGGCTTTGCATCCATAAGCATTTTGAGGTTTTCATACACGCCACCCATATCTGATGGAAGCACTTCAATCGTAGTGAACGGGTTTTCACGGCGAACCGCTCTAACTGTTTCAGCAAAGATTGCTGCCCCACCATCTTTTAAGTCATCGCGGGCAACTGCAGTGATGACCGCATGCTTCAGGTTCATCAGCTTTACGGATTCTGCTACGCGTTCCGGCTCTTGTGTGTCAAGCTCCGTCGGCAATCCTGTTTTCACAGCACAGAAACGGCATGCACGTGTACATACTGCCCCAAGGATCATGAAGGTTGCTGTACGTCTTACAGCCCAACATTCATGGATATTCGGGCATTTCGCCTCTTCACAGACTGTATTCAAATTACGCTCTCTCATAAGCTTCTTTAAGCCGGTATAATTTTCATTCGTATTCAGCTTAATTTTAAGCCAATCAGGTTTTCTTATGTAGTCTTCTTTTTTTGCCATATGATCAACTCCAAATTGTCTAATTATTCAAAGGCTATTTTCGCAGAAATTGTTGCTTTTGACGAATACAATGGGAACACGAAAATTTACATATCTTCGTGCTCTTTTCGGTGTATGAGATAATACAATTTTTAAATAATACGAAGTTTATCTCAGTAAAAAATCCAAAAGTCGATTTTTTACAGTCATAAGCAACAAACTTTACGAAAAGAGCTTATTCAAAAGACGACAGATATCCTTATTAAACCCATAGGGAAAATGACATGTTTCTACCATGTCACTTTACCAAACATCCTTCCATTACACAAGTGCAAAAGCTTCCAACAATCCACTTCCATGAATTAGTATTTATTAATTATGAAAAAAACACCAAACTAACAGTAGATAAGAAAATAGCGAAGGCATTTTAACACGATTGGAAAGGAGATAACCCTTTGATACGCTTACTTCTATGTTGCATTTTATTAATAGGATATTTACCTGACTCAGCTTCCGCCACAACACTTGAGAATATGACGGACGAGCAGATTTACGAAAAGAGAAACGAGTTATATACAAAAATGCAATCCATCACACAAATCCCCTGGCACTACTTTGCAGCCGTCGATCAATATGAACGCAATATAAGACGTGCCAGAAGAGATATCCCAAAAGCTACAGGTGTTATCGGCATCTACTATAAACCTGAGATTTGGGCTGGCCCGTTGAACCCGAATCCAAAAGATACGAACCCTAGCAGCATTCAGTTCTTCAGTGGAGTCGGCCAGGATGGAAATGGTGATGGAGTCGCCGATTCCACCAATGATGAGGATGTCCTTTATACTTTCGCCACCTATCTTCAATCCTACGGAACAGATAAAGAAAACCTGAAAATTGCATTATGGGATTACTATCAAAGAGACAAAACTGTCGGACTTATCATGGGTCATCTGAAATTGTATCAAACTTATCAAACGTTGAAGCTTGATAAACATGCTTTTCCACTGCCGATCCGCTCCAATTTCAGCTATAAGAATACCTGGGGGGATGCTAGGGGCTGGGGTGGCAGAAGAATGCATGAGGGAACCGATATTTTTGCAAGTTACGGCGTTCCCGTTCGCTCCACCTGTTATGGAATCATCGAAATCAAGGGATGGAACAAATTCGGGGGGTGGCGGATCGGAATCAGGGACATCAATAACACCTATCATTATTTTGCCCATCTGAACGGCTTCGCGAAGGACCTGGAGGTGGGACAAGTAGTAGAACCCGGGCAGATGATTGGTTCCGTCGGCAGTTCCGGCTATGGACCACCTGGAACAGCAGGGAAATTCCCTCCGCATCTGCATTATGGAATGTACAAGGATAATGGGTATACAGAATGGTCGTTTGATCCGTTTCCTCACTTAAAATCCTGGGAACGCGGGGACCGGAGAAAACGATAGGAAACAAAAAAGCTGCTGGCGGTTTTTTACCCGCCAACAGCTTTCTTTTTAATTCTGCACTTGTTTTTGCTCTTTAGATTTTTTTACTGCCCAGTAGATGCTGCCACCCATTCCGCCCCAGATGACCACAATTCCTACAACCATCATAACTAATGCACTAGCTTCCATTATTTATTGACCTCCTTTGAAGAGGAAGATGGTAAAACTACCTCCGCTTTTTTCCATTTCAATAAGGAGAATACGATTCCTACCAAGATAGCTCCCAAAGCAACAATCCAGCCGTATTGAATCGTGAATAGACGGGAATACCCATCTGCGGCACCATAAACTTCCTTAATGTTTGTACGGATTAGATCAAACATCATGTATCCAAGAACCAAAGGCGTGATGAAAGCCAAGGAAATCTTCCACCATGATCCAAGGAATCCTGTCAATTTGATATCAGAAACCATATTCGCATGATCCTGAAGAGGCTTCAATTGTCTTACAATCCATACTACAACGATAACTTGAACAAGACCTGCAAGTGCTACACCGAACTGGTTGATGAAGTAGTCAGCTACATCCAGTAGGTTCAAGCCGCCTTGAGTTGCAAAGAATAAAGATAGGACTGCAGAAAGTCCTCCACCGAATAGTACCGCTTTTGTACGGGAGATGTTGAATTTATCCTGTACCCCTGCAACAAATGTTTCCACGATGGAAATCAAGGACGTTAATCCTGCAAGTACCAATGAAGTAAAGAATAGGAATCCGAAGAACTGGTTGAAAGCCGGGAACTCGTTGATCACCTGCGGGAATACCATAAACGCAAGCCCCACTCCGCCTTTTACAACTTCATCTACACCTACACCCTGCTGCACCGCCATGAAACCTAAGATACTGAATACCCCGATACCTGCCAATAGCTCAAATCCTGAGTTACTGAAGCCTGTAATAAAGGCGTTGTTTGTAATATCTGATTTTTTCGGAAGGTAACTTGAGTAAGTCACCATGATGGCAAATGCAATCGAAAGACTGAAGAAAATCTGTCCATATGCTGCAACCCACACCTTTCCGCTTGTCAGGACGTCCCAATTCGGTTTGAAGAATGCATTCAAGCCTTCGACTGCACCGTCAAGCATTAAAGCGCGTACAACAATGATCAAGAATAGAACTACCAATGTTGGAATGAAAATTTTATTCGCAACTTCAATTCCCTTTTTGATTCCTTTGAAAAGAACCCCTAATGTAATGACCCAAACTAGTATCAATGGTATAAGTACAGACGGCACCAAGCTTCCGAATTCACCCGGAGCTGCCAACTGAAGATAATCTTCTACCAGGAATCCTACTGTGTCCTCGCCCCAGCTTAATTTTAATGAGAAAACAGAGTAAGACATCGCCCAAGCGATAATGACAGCATAATAAGTGGAAATAACAAATGCTATTGCAACCTGCCACCAGCCGAGCCATTCAAACTTTTTACTTAATCTAGCATAAGAAAGAGGAGCAGATCCACGATACTTATGGCCTAGTGTGAACTCAAGTATCAGTAGTGGGATACCTGCTGTCAGAAGAGCAAATAAGTAAGGTAAAAAGAATGCTCCTCCTCCATTGTCATAGGCAACTGCCGGAAAGCGCCATATGTTTCCCAAACCGATGGCCGATCCAACCGCTGCCATAATAAATCCTGCCCTTGTCCCCCATTGCGGTCGATTTTCCATTGTAATATCCTCCCCCGTTGAACTCATAGATTTTCCAAAAAATAGATAAAAGAGTCCAAATCTTTTCTTTTTTCAGACTATTTAATATAATTTATACATAGTATAACTAGACTTTATGACTATGTCAAAACATTATTTTCATTTATCCTTTTCGAGTTAAGACGACAAAGTTCGATATTGAATAAATATTCATAACTTCAAGAGAACTCTTCTCCAAATACCGCCACATAAGCTTTTTTTTATGAATAATTATTCCTTGAAAGTTAATTGAAAAAAATATAAAAAAACACACTTTCCAATATGCTAGAAGATATAGCACAATAAGAAAGTGTGTTTTTTAATATTTATGAAAAGTATTTTTAGGCAGTTTTCATCGCTCTAGTAGCAAACACCAAGATGACAAATGCTGCAAATACCACCAATAGACCCAACATTGTGCTACCAGTCACCCCAAGCACAATATAACCAATAATGGAGATGACTGCACAAATCAATGCATATGGAAGCTGTGTCATGACATGGTCGATATGATTACATCCTGCCCCTGTTGAGGAAAGGATGGTCGTATCGGAAATCGGTGAACAGTGATCCCCGAACACTGCCCCTGCAAGCACTGCAGCGAGAGCCGGTAAAAGAAGGCTGACGTCTGTCGCCGCTGCAATCTGACCTGCGATTGGAAGCAACAGGCCAAAAGTCCCCCAGGATGTCCCTGTAGCAAGAGCTGTAAATCCTGCGATAATGAAGATGACTACCGGCAGGAACGCAATGTTCATATTGGAGTCAGCTACAACACCAGCAAGGTAATCGCCGGTTCCAAGCTCCCCGATAAGCCCCCCAATGGTCCAAGCGAATATTAAGATATAGATGGCTGGAAGCATGGATTTGGTACCAGCCCAAATTCCTTTTCCAACCACATTCCCGCTTATTCCACCTTTGGAAATTTGTCTGAACAAGAAAAGGAAGGATACAAGCAATGCAAACATACCACCATAGAACAAGGATGCGGAAGGATCTGTGTTTTCAAAAATGCCAAGCAGGGTAATATCCCCATCAATAGCAGTTGCCCCAGTATAGAACATCGCACCGATCACACCGACAAAGAGAGAAACGATAGGCCATACAAGGTAGCCGATTGTTCCTTTCGTACTTGTAGGAAGATCATCAGCAAGTTCTCCAGGAACCTCTTTTTCCGGATCATATAATTGACCAGTTTCCATGGCACGGTCCTCATGTTTTTTCATAGGCCCGATGTTGAAATTGAAAAAGCATACAACAAAAACCATCAATAGTGCGGAAAATACGTATAAGTTCATTGGAATGATCTGCATAAATGCGCTAAAAGCCGAAATATTGTTGATGCCCTGCTTTAATAATACCTCAGTACCAATTGTCCCGATAATTACCGCTCCCCAACTTGATATTGGAGAAACCACACAGATCGGAGCAGATGTGGAGTCAATCAAGTATGCAAGTTTAGCACGTGATACCTTATGACGATCTGTCAGTGGTCTACTAATCTGACCTACTGCCAAAGCATTAAAATAGTCATCAATAAAAATGATAATCCCTAGAATTGCAGTTAAAAATTTTGAGCCTCTTCTAGTTTTGATCTTTTGCTGTGCCCAATCTCCAAATGCACGGCTACCGCCTGTAAGGGAGATGAACGCCGTAATGATTCCCAGGATGATCAGGAAAATTAAGATATAAATATTCCATAAGTTCAATTCTTTATCTTCCACGGAATAAAATAGGCCAAGCACTGTATCCCATATCAGTACAAACATCGTAATCGGATTGAAATCTGCAAGTAATAGTGCAGATGCCAGGATCCCTGCTCCAAGTGATAGCAATACCCTTCTGGTCAAAATAACCATCAGGATTGCCAGCACCGGAGGAATCAAAGTATAAATTGTTCCTTCCATACAAAAAACCCCCATAAAATTGTAATTGGTTTGACCTGTCCAAACGGTTTACAATAATGGGGGCTCTGAGTATTACATAAAAAAACGCAATGATAGAAAATAACTATCATTACTCGTATGTAATGTATGTTATCCTCCATCCGATCAGTAGCCCTCCATTACAAACCCGTCCGTACCGGTCATAATGGCAGTGTTATCCTTATTCAAGATAACCCCAGCAAAATAAGCTTGACGACTCATTCCGCTTCGGCACAGCATCCTTTCTTCTACCATCTTAGGTGTCACCCTCCAGTAGTTTTACTCTTATGCTATGCAGCCTCTACCTCATCGTATGATAAGGGAAGTATATGATTTTATTGTTTTACTATATCACAAAAATTACACGAGGACAAAGGAAATTTTTTGCTAGTATCAGCTTACCGCTGACATGCTCCCCTGATTGTCGCAATCCACGATACTGACATCCAGGTGATCCTTTAAATTGATATCATACGGGGTGTCCAGTTCGGCTCCCTCCGCTTCTATGATCCGGATGATCGGTCGCTCCGTGATATCCTTATTCTGCCCTACAACGAGCCCTTTTCGGCCGTCATTGAGCGTCACAGCAAGCCCGAAAGGATAAATGGCGACAGATTTCCGGAAAGCCTCGATGATTGCCGGCTCGTAAAGGGATTCAGAACCCGCATACAGAATCTCCAAGCCCTCATGTGGCAGCATCGCACTCCGATAGATTCGATGCGAGGTTACCGCATCAAAGACATCCGCCACTGCCAGGATTTTGCCGAACAGATGGATATCTTCGTTTTTGACCCCTCTCGGATATCCGCTGCCATTCAGTCTTTCGTGATGCTGGAAAGCGCAATGAGCGACAAGAAGAGGAATGGTGTGCATATTTCGTAGAATATCATATCCATAAGTGGTGTGCTTTTTCATTTCAGTGAACTCTTCACTTGTCAGTTTCCCAGGCTTGAATAAAATCTCGGAAGGTATCTGCATCTTTCCGATGTCATGAAGAATCCCGCCAAGCCCCAGAATCTCAAGGTCCTTTTGCGGCAACCCCAATTTGATCCCGATGGAGAGCGCGTATAACGTGACATTCAATGAATGGGTGAAAACATAGTTATCATGTATATAAACATCTGTTAAAAGTGTTGCCACTTCCTGGTTGGTTTTCATATCTGCAAGCAAAGTATGAATAAGGCTCTTTAGGTCCTTGGACGACTGGTCCATCACAAACCATTTGCTGAGCTTCTTTTCGCTCTCCAGCAGCTTAAAGGTATCGGTAATCGTGGTGATCGCCTTTTTTCTTGTTTGATCCGAAATCATCGTCGGAGCTTCCAAATCTTTCGTTCTTGCATCTTCTATATAAACATATGTAACATTCAACTGCTGCAAACGTGTAATCATCCGTGCTGTTACAGGGATTCCCGCACTCAACAATGCTCTCCCCTGCTCATTATAGATAGTTTTCGCTAGCTTCATTCCCGGCTTCATGGACTTAGTGGGTAATAATCTCATAGTTTCTCCTATCTTCATAATTCGACAAAATCTATATATTTTCCATTATAGTAAAAACAATGAAAGAAAACTTCATTATTAACAAAGTTTTTATAAAAAATTTAATATAACTTTCGACAAATAAAAAAAGACCTTGCATCGAAGGTCTTTTATATCATTCTCAACAAAGCATCCCTTCCGGACATTCCAACTGTAATACCCAGACTTTCCGCTTCATACGTAACCGATTCCAAAGGGGCCTCTATTAATTGCTCAATTGTCCGAACACCCACCGCTCGCCCAGCAATGATCCGACGATCTTTCAGCTTTTCATTCAAAAGGGCAACATCGAGGGCTCCACACATGATATATCCTTTATCACTGGTTACAGCAAGAAAATTGGTTTTAGGCAATCTGACAGTGATTGCTGTAAAAGTAAAGTCATTAATTTTGATTGGCGCCATTTCAATCATAGATAGTTGTCACGCTCCCTTCTCCTATCAATTTATGACAGGAGCACAAAAGAGTGTAAAAAATGGGTATTAGCTTAGCTTATAAACGTGAAAGCTTTTCGGCTAGGACGTCCCGAAGCAATTCGGGCATGTAGAACTTCTTGTCTTTTGCACGCACAATGGTTGGATACATGCGCCCGAACGTGAACATATCGATTGTGCCAATGGAAATGGCATCATGGCTTTGGATTTCTTTCCCCTTTACACGAATGGCTTTGATTTGCAAAGTACCATCTGAGAAAAATTCACTTTCCAGCTCCAATCCACTTAACGCCATCTTCCCCATCACTTTCCCCCGGAAGCCGAGGCCTTTCACCTTCAGTTCTTCCATTTCAGGCTGGATTGATTGTTGAAGGACCTCCCGAAGCTCCTCACCGGTCAGCGTCACTCGACAAGGATTGATTGGATGGGGGCATAGGCGATGCAATGCCTCTCTTGTAATTGCACCTGTTGGAATGGACTCCAGCAGCACCCCGGCATTCACCATTCCGATATCTGCATCACACCATTCTTTTAATGCTTCTGCCAGAAAATTTGCAAGGGGGGATGGGGCGAACCAGTCGATTTTCATAGGTTCCTGCAATTCAGCCAGCTTGTACTGCAAAGCTCCTGACGCTTCCTCTTCCATCCGATCAATCACCTTTTTCACTTCACTATTGGGTTGTGTCTCTTCCAGGGAATGCAGCTTAGCCTTTTTCTGTGTTATCCTCTTCTGCTCATTAAAACCAATAGAGACCTCTCCGATAAACTGCCCATACTTCCCAGCGCCACAAACGAGCGTATTCCCGATCATTTTCCCTTCAGGCAGCACATGATGGGTGTGTCCACCGAGAATGACATCGATGTCCGGAAACCTTCTAGCCATCTCCTCATCATCAGTAATTCCGAGATGCGACAGCACGACCACAGCATCCGCCTCGGCCCTCACCTCTGGCAGGATTTTTTCCAGTATCGTATAAGGATCTTCCAGCTTCCAGCCCAAGAGCTCATAAAAATGCTGATAGTAGACGGTTACCCCAACAAAACAAACCTTTATATCACCCATCTGTTTATAGAAGTAAGGTTTCACCCAATCCGGGTATTCCCCACTGGTTTCGAACAGGTTTGCCACCAGCACCTGAAAATCAGCCTCCCGGTATAGCTCTGACAGAGCCTGATAATCCAGGGTTATTCCCTCATTGTTTCCAATCGTCGCAAAATCATATTTCAATAGATTCAACATGGCGGTATTCGCTTTGCCCTGTGTTGCCTCGGTGATGGGGTGAAAGCGGTCCATATTGTCGCCGATATCCACTAGCGCAGATGGAATCTCACTACTATTCTCTTTCAGAAAAGCACCTATTTTAGGGTAAGCCTCAAAATGACTATGTGTATCGTTGGTATGTAATATCCGAATCTCCACGATCTTGTTCTCTCCTCTTTCATTTACGCACATTGATTGCTTAGAATAAATCCAGTTGTTTTGGAGCCAACCCCTCATATTCCAGCTCCAGCATTTCTATCATCCTTTTGGCATTATCAGCAGCATGCCCACCGGAGTTATTGTTGAAAAGCACATAAATATCCTTTGTGGAGTCCTTTATACTCTCCAAATTCCGCTTCCATTCCAACAGCTCTTGCTCATTATAGTCGTAAAGATAACGGACCTCCCGCCAGTCTTTGCCTGATACCGCCTTTGTCCAACCGTGCACATTCCGCCCATGCAGCCTTACAAGAGTAAGCTCCTTATCAGTCGGATGAAGCACGGTCGGGATGGATCCTCTTCCAGCCTGGGGTTCATCGCAAATGCTGTGTATCCAGCCCTCAACCTCCATAAACGTCAAAGTCTGCTCTCGAAAAGGCTCCGAAAACCAGGATTGATTGCGAAACTCAAGCGCAACTCTTGTATCTTTCATCTTATCTTTGCACCAGCGGATATAGCTCACATTATCCTTGTTACAGTCAAACCAGGGTGGAAACTGAAACAACACCATGGCAAGCTTATTAGACTCTTTAAATGGTTCGATCGACTGTAGAAAAGCTTCAAACATCGCATCTTTCGTCTCAAACGGAATATCCCCACGCTGATGACCGGTCATCCCCTGATAGGCCTTTACAATGAATTGAAATGTTGGTGGTGTGTCCGCCACCCATTTCTCCACATTCCGTTTAGGCTGGATGGCATAAAACGAGGAATCAACCTCTACCACCGGAAAGTGAGCAGCATATTCCTTTAATTTATCCCTGGCTGCAATCCCTGAACTATAGAGGGAATCATGGTCTCCCCAGCCTGTAACCCCAATAAGAATCATCCGTATCACCTCATTTTTTTCATTTTATCATAATCTTGCAGCCATACTAAAATATATAGTGTTGGGTTGGGGAGGAATTGGTACAATAAAGAAAATAGAAGTAGAAGAGGCGGGGGATATATGAAGAATAAGATAGTCTTTTTTGATTTGCTGTTTTACCTGGTAATGCCCTATGTGATCTGGAAATATGGACAGGACCCTCTGGGAGACTATTATGCCATTCTACTATCCACAGTCCCTGGATTTATTTATACAATCGTAAGATTTTTAATAGAAAGGCAATATAATGTAACTGGTATGTTCATTCTTGCTTCACTATTCATCTCTACCACTGTTGATATAGTGTCAGGCACTGCATTCAATATGCTCCAGAACTCCGTATACGTCGGTGCTGGATTCGCCCTATTCTTCATAGCGACGATGATTGCGAGAAAGCCATTGGGTCTCTATTTCCTGGCTGATATCGCATACCTGCAGGGCCACAAAAGAGAGGACAGCCTTCGTCTGTATCGACAGAAGGAATTATTGCCTGCCTTTTATATTATTACAGGTATTTTTGCATTGAGAGGCCTATTCTCGGCTGGACTTAAGCAATATCTGATCGGCGTGTATGGAGTGGAAGGCTATGACCGCATTCTTTTCTTCATGAAGGTCAATGGCTGGGTCTTTTCTGCATTCATTGCAGCTGGATTCATCTATGTTAACTTGAAGATTAATGATTATCTGGAGAAGCAGAAACAGATGAAAGAAGAGGCGGATGGCAAGGAAGAGGTTGGGGAGGAATTGGTTTAGGAGATCCAATACTGTTGCAACCCAGGGATTATTTTTATTTAGTCGGGTTTTCGGGAGTGTAGGCTTAAGTATCTGACAGCGCCATATTGGATGGTGCTGTTTTTTTCATAAGTGAAAGAAATGTTGCAGATGGACAGAGGAATTACAGCATTTATCAATATTATATAATCGCTTCGCTTTTGAACATGGCAAATATCCTCTTCACATGGACTCTTACCTGCCATTTGGATGATACTGTGTTGGCTGAGATATGCCTTATGATTCACTTAGCGGCATTATATAGATATTCTTACCTTTTATTATCTAAGCCTCCCAATAGTAATCCTATAACACATATCCCTCCTTATGAGGTTTTCTGTGAATTTTGACATAGATTGTATTAATTCTTTTTCACCCGAATGTATTCCCATGCAGGAAAATTTTATACTTTCTTATCCTTTAAAAAAGAGGAGGAATGCCGTTGCATTCCTCCCCTACCACTTGCTATTGCTTCGGCTCAAGACCGATCAGGCCTAGGAAGTATTCCAGCCCTTTATCTCCTATTTTTTCTTTTGGCTGTTTATCGGTAGGTGCATCCGGTCCCTTCGTTAAGAAGTTTTTCTCAATTAAACGAATGTCTGCTTCATCTACGACACCATCTTGATTGAGATCTTGCCGCACGATGGATGAATCCTTCGTACCGTATGCATCCACGACACTCTGGATATCGCGGATATCAATCATTTTGTCGCCATTCACATCCCCCGCAAGACTTCTCTGACCAATTCTTAAAAATTGCCCTCTTAGCTCTCCATTTGCATCATGATATCCAGGAATGAATTTCTTCATCACTTTAAGATGCCCCGGAACATCGATAACAGCTGTATATACTTGATCGGAAGCCGGAATATCATTGATCGTGAAAGATGCATTTTTATTAATTGTTCCTTTATACTTTTTACCGCTTCTGGAAAGAGCGTATACTTGCGCTCCTATTTTTGAATAATCCGCTTTTTTCAAATATTCCGTCCCTGAACCATATAAATAAAATGCTTCCGGCGTGATCGATCCTATCAACTGTGTATGTGTAGGAATTATTTTAAGATCTTCAGTGCCGTAAAAAGGAATAGCAGTGTCTGCTGTTTGTCCGGATTTCTTATAAGACCCCTTCTTTACCTCAAATCCAGGAATTTCGTTTTCGTAAACTTCATCATTCGATACTTTAAACGTTACATCGAGGAACGGCATGTCTCCATCCAGTCCTCTGAATACATTTCCAGTAATGGAAGCACCGATCTTCAAACTATTATTGAATGTACCTTCTGTCACAACAGGTTTATCTAGTGATACCCGTAAGCCTTTTTCATTTGTATATTGTTTTACTGCCTTGTTCAGCTTCACGTTCGAAAACTTAAAGAAGTCTTTGTAGTACTCTACATTAAATTCTCCCGAGACAAGTTGTTTCACATTATTAAGGCTGAGTGTCATCGTAACGTTATCGCCAACTTTTAACTCTTTCTTGTCATAACTGGAAGTCGTATATTCTGTTCCTTCTTTCATGAAGTAATACTTTTGGTAACCAACTGCCGTTGCAGTATCCCACGTTCTCAACCAAAATCTTAAAGGTTGATTTGCAATATCACTTTCCTCTATTCCTAATTTCACATCTCCATTCGCTTGAACCGGGAAGAACCCAGCCATATATGCAGAGGCACCTGCATAGTAAGCCATAGTGTTGGACGATTGATCGATGTCCAACCCTTTAGATTGTAATAGATTCACTGTCTCATCCTTAGCTGTTCCATGCAGCCACACTGCTTTTTGGCCATCTTCTACTGTATACATAGAATCATTGATTTCGATTACACCCGATTTGATATCCATGTTTACTTCTGGTGCTGTATTGTCCACGATAAGTGGATTTTGGACAACATATGATTTCCCATCCTCATCGTGTGCAATCAGTTCCAGTATATAGTCGCCTGCTGGAAGCTTTATAGGAATATCACTGATTGGCTGGGACGGATCATTTGTAAATGGTAAGACCGTACCGCTGAACGCACCAGTAAGAAACACTTCTCTATCTATTGGAAAGTTAGTGTTCGCTGTCCCTATGAATCCTACAGCTTTTCCTGTTTTACTGTCTTTTACAAGCACATCCATGGTTTTCATTGGGCTGTTCAACTTCATGACAAAATGGATCTGTTGGTCACGAAGTTCCCAGAAAGCTGTTGTATTTGTCACGGATGGTCTAGTCGTTTTGACATAAGCAAATCCTTTTTCCGTCGCCATAACAGCAAATGGAATTTGATAGGTTTCGTCTGGATTATTGGCATTGGTCACATGAATATACCCTTCATACCTTCCTTCCGCAGCGCTGTTTGGTATCGTTATTTTAGGCTGGAGCTCCTGCACTTGGCCGCTTCCCACTGTAATCGATGAAGGAACATCTACTGTAACACCGTTACTCACTGCATCTTGAATCCCTGTACGCTCACCGTGATACTCCACTTCTAGTGTAAAAGATTTTTCTTCCTCGCTGTTGTTTTGAACTGTCACCTTTTTACTTGCTTCAATTGGTTGATCATCTTTTTTAATATGTCTTCCGAATACAATGGAACCTGTTTCTTCATCAATTTCTACGACTTTTCCATTTTCGATATTTTGTGTCTTATCCCATACTTTGATGGAGGTATCTGTATGAACCGCTTGATAGGCATCGATTCGTCCCGCGCCTACTTCGTATACAGAATTATCCCCTTGTAAATCGTCCGAAGTATTCATGAGTGCCAATTTCACATCGAAAGGAGTGTATTCGGGATTCTCCTGTAAAATCAATGCTGCTGCACCTGCCACATGTGGCGTGGCCATCGATGTCCCCGACATACGTACATAGGCATTCTCGTAATTAATGCCGTCCTGAGGATCATTGATGAATTCTGGTGTCGTGGAGAATATGGACACACCTGGAGCGACTAGATCCGGCTTGATATCATAATTTCCATTTACCGGCCCGCGTGAACTGAAATCCGCTAAATGATCGCCTTCAGTTTTTGTATTACTTAACGTTTCAAATGTGAAAGAACCTTCTTCTAGCTCCTTTAACCGCTCACCATCCGCTTTTGACAGGCGGAAGGACGGGATCAAACCGACGACCTCGCCTAAGTAGCTAGGTATTTGCCCGTCGACATTGTTGTACACAATCACAGCTTTAGCCCCAGCGTTTTTGGCATTTTTTATTTTTTCATCAAAGGTTAGTTCCCCGCGCTGAATTAAGGCGATTTTCCCGCTGACCTCTTTTCCTGTAAAATCACCCGCTTTACCAAGTCCCGCAAATACAATGGGTAAAGATTGTCCTTGTAAATCTTCTAACCGATCAGAAAAGTCTTTACCCAGAAGTTGCAAATTATCAAATCCATCCTTGTAAACGCTTCCGCTAAATGTAGGAATGGTCATGGAAACATCGCTCGCCCCTACTGAAATACCGAGAGCCGCTGTTCCTGGAGAACCAAGCGTTTTTTCGTTCGGTCCGGCATTACCTGCAGCAACGACGGTCACCACACCGGAAAGCATGGCATTATTTACTGCGACAGAAGTGGCGTATAAAGGATCGTTAGTCTGCGCGCCAAGCGACAGATTGATGACGTCCATGCCATCTTCAATCGCTTGATCGATACCAGCAAGGATTCCTGCTGTATATCCCCCTCCAAAAGGTCCCAATACTCTATAAGCAAATAAATCCACTTCAGGTGCTACCCCTTTCACAGCATAATCCACACCGTTTTTCTGTTGGGCTGCAATCGTCCCTGCGACATGTGTTCCATGATTCGTGTAATACACACGCCCCGGGAGTACTGGCTCGCCAGCATCGATCCAATCTTGATAGGTTGTTTCCATCGGATCTGCATCATCATCTACAAAATCATATCCGCCCTTATAAGCTTCTTTTAAGTCTGGATGATTGTAGTCAATCCCTGTATCCAGCACACCAACTTTAATGCCTTTACCCTTAATATTCTCTGCATGAAGCTTGTCCACGCCAATTTGCGGAATACTATCCGCCATTTTAGGATCAATGGCTACTTTCGTATCTACCGGCGGATCCACTTTTACCTCGTAATCTTTAAAGACATGTTTAACTACCCCGGATTGCAGCAAATCCTGTACTGCCACGCCAGGAAGCGTCATCGCTACACCGTTGATGGCGTTTTTATATTCTCTTGTAATATTTACGTCTTCCACTTTGTATTCGGTCGAGTTCTTCTGCACTTTCAATGATTGCACATGCTCTTTAAAAGCTTTGTGAGCTTTTTCCACTTTCTCATTCGCATCAGCAGAAGATAGTTTCTTTCCTTTCGCTACTTGTTTCATCACTTCAATTTTCGCCGGCGCCTGTTCAAATTCGACGATGACTCTGACTAATTCCGGACTATTTGCATTAATATCCGGAGAAATCGTAAAGTTTGGACTTGTTTCTAATTGCTCTAATGCCTTTCTTTGTTCTGCAGAAAGGCTCGCTAAGATCTCTTCCGCATTTTCAACTGGATTCAGCTCAAACGGGCTTTCCGCCAATACGTTATATGGAGCACCTTGAGATAATAACATGCCAATAGCTAGCGATCCTGTAAGAATCTTCGTGATTTTTTTTCTCATCATACCGTATCCCCTTGTCCTAATATTATTTGTTTTTCTCTCTCCTAGACGATGTGTTTTACGAAGCTAGGTGAACTATCATTCTCTCCGTATCACCCTTTCACTACTTTTATGAGATTAGTAATTTAATAAAAATTACAATTTTACTAATCATTCTGAGTAAATAAATACAATTAGAATTGTACATACACCATAAATCACAGTAAATTGGGGGATTAAAGCATAGTTCGATAGACTTATATATTTTAAATTCTGTTTAAAAATATTGCCAAATAGACAAAATTAAAACAGAATTTCTAGTTATAATCAGGAAAAATATTTATGGTTTTGTCGAAATCAATATTTTTTATGGAGTATTTTCTCTTAAAATGGGGGAAATAAACATAATTTATAGAATTTTACGAAAATACAAATAAACATTTGATTAAAATGTATATAAAGAACTAGAAACTATACTGTATTATGTTGAAAATATAATTTTAATTGCCAAACAGCCCCTTACATTCCTTGATTGTTTGCAATAAAATAAAAAAAAGTAGCGTTCAGCTACTCCCCACATTTGTTTACCCTATCTTTATCTCAAGCTTTCCGTTCCTAAAAAAAAGGCTCTATGACCTTCTGCATAAATACTAAATTAGGGTAAGTCCCAACTTTAAGAATAATATTTAAGATTACAAGTATTACATCTATAAACGAAATTAATATAATTTATATTTATTGTAATTAAATATGTTAGGGAAGCATTGAATTGCTTCTCTAGCTTTTTTTTATATATTGCTTAAAATGTTCTAAAAAGACTTTAAGGAATTCCCTTGCTACTTCAGTTAACCCTGTTGTCTCTAAATAAATGTTCCAGAAATCAACCTGGAAATAATTTTCCTCTTTTAAAGGAATGATTTTTATGTCTCCATTTAATACCATTGGCTGATTATTAATACTAAAATCATGCAAATATAAGATCCCTTCGCTCTCTTTTACTAATTCTAATAGTAAACTACTTTTATTTGAGCTCATAAATGCTTGATTAAAATTCATTTTCGTATATTTATGGAGCTGGTCATAATCTGAAGCTTTATAAATAACAATTTTTTCATTTGCTAAATCACTAGGTAACACAAATTCATAGGAATAAAAAGGTGAATTTCTTCCTACTGCTACACATATGCAGCCCTTATGAATATGTTCGTACTTAATATTTTTTTCTTTCTTCAGTTCTTCCAAGGTTGCAGAAATAAAAGCAATATCATAATTTTCTTTATTGAAACTTTGTAATATGTTTAAAGGATTTTCCTCTATTAATTCAAATGTCAAATTTTTATTTTCTTTATTGAATTTTACAATTGATTCTTGAAGTATATATGAAAATGTTGGTGAGGTTAATATTTTCAAATGATTAAGATTGACGTTTCTATTATTTTTAATTTCTTCATTTAATTCATTAATCGTTTCTAGCAATTTTACTGCTTTAGTAATTACGATTTTCCCTTCATAAGTTGGAGTTATTCCCTTTTTCGATCGATTGAAAATTTTTATACCTAATTCATTTTCTAATTGAGTAATTGCTTGACTCATACCCGAAATAGAAATAAATAACTTATTAGCTGCTTTTGTAATAGACTTTTCATTTGCTACGGTTACAATGTACTCCATTTGTTCTAAATTCATTTTTCACCTCTAACTAAAGGACTTTAATCACTTCAGTTCATTTTATTTAAATTATCAATCAAATTCTACAGTTTAATATTTGAAAATATTTCCGTTTTAGCTTTTCATTGATTAAGTATTATTTATTTTGTATGATTTCCAAAGGTATTTTTCATCAATTATTTTTTTAAATGATCTTTAAGTATTACTTCATAAGGTACTCCAATATTTTTAATATACTAAATTTGTTGAAAAATGTAGAATTTTATTATATCAATATTAAATAATGGGGGACTTTGGTTATGTATGAGGGGAAAATCATTAAGTTTTATAGAGAAAAGCAAAAACTCACCCAAGAACAATTAGGAAAAGATATATGTTCAACAACTCATATTAGCAAAATAGAGTGTGCCCAAACAACTTACGCAACAGAAATTACTAATTTACTATGTGAACGATTAGAGATTAATATGGAAGAAGAGTTAACTAAACTTGCGAATATCAAACAAAAATTACTATATTGGCAAGAAACGATTATTATGCAGCTTTATAATGAAATGGATCAAATTAATAGTGAGCTAGAACACGAGGAATTATTAGAAATTTCTAAATATGCATATATGTATCAATTACTCCGAGCTAGGTATTTGCTTATGTATAATAAGTCAAATGAGGCATTTAAAATCCTCAAAAAAATTCAAAGAAAATTAAATAGGCTCTCACCTTATGAAACCAATTTATTAAAGCATACATTTGGTATTTATTATTTAGAAAACCAAGATTATATAAGTTCAATACAATCATTTAAATCCATTCAAATTACTATTTATAATAACCCGGAATATTATTATCATCTTGCAGTTGCTTATCACACAACACAATCACGTATGTTAGCATATTATTATGCCGAAAAGGCACATCAATATTTTAAAAACATAAATAACTATCTTAGAGTCATCGATGCAGAAATGCTAATGCTTATTCAAGTAAAAGATGACTTCAGTTCAGACGAAGAAATTATTAAACGATTCAAAAATTTAATTAAGAGTTGTGAATTATGTAATGCCGTTGATCGGAAAGCAAGAGTATTGCATAATCTTGCAGTTGAATATTTACGAAGGTCTAACTATGAACTAGCAAGTATTTATTATAAAGAATCTATGTCAATAAAAGATCAAGTATCGAATTCTTACTTACTTTCTTTAGAGGGGTATATTCGAAGTTCATTAGAAGGAAGACTTTTACCAAAAAATGAACTTATTTTACTTGCTGAAAATGGATTTACGATTGCAAAAAATATGAATTCATTATTATATATTCATCTATTTAAACTCCTTATTTATTTATTAAAATGTAAAGAGAAAGAATATCATCAATATCTAGTCGAGAAAGCATTACCAATGTTCAACAAAAATGGATTTTATTATTTAATTGAACGCTCAAATAAAGAATTATTTAATTTTTATTCCACGATGAGATTAACTGATCAGGCAATGGAAATCGCTAAATTACTCATAAAAAATTCATATAATGAAAACTCGCCGACTAGATAGCATATAAGTCAGATTTAGGTGGAGTTGCACTTATTCTTAATTTTTAAACTGGAAAACTAGCCAGGTCCTCTTCCTCGCTGCCAATTTTATTCTTTCTAAACATGTAAAAGAAAAATTAACCAAGAATACGCTCGTATTCTTGGTTTTATATTTTGGGGAGATTTTATATTTTTCTAAAGATCTTCATAGATAGAAGCTCCTCATACTGTCTATAAAATTCATATTAAAAACAAAAAGGCTACAGTAAAAACTGGGTTTTAGTAATTTGTTCATTAGCTTAGAAAGTACAAAATAAAATTTTAAGGTTATTGAACAACCGTTACTGTTTTAGGCGTTGTTGTTACTTTAAAACCGTCTTTTGTAATGACATTTGCTGTGATTGTATAAGTGCCATTTGGAAGATTATTATCAGGTGTCCATTTTGCATTCAATGTATGTTCATTTTTCACTTCAAACGAATCTATAATCTTTCCACTTGCATCTTTAACATTAATCGTCCAGTCTACCCTAGCATAAGCCCAGGCAGAAATATTCGCTGGTTTGCTGTTGTTAATATTTGCATTAGGATAAATTTGGATCGTTTGAACGGCCATAGAAGATTTAATATAACTCGGATCTCCCCAAACTTTGTACGATTGATTTCCTGCATAATCAATGGCTAAAATAACAATACTTTTCGGTTCTGTATTAACAAGAAAAGATTTTTGCTCAAGTGCTAGTGAATAAAATTGTCCATTAACCCAAACAACAGCAGAATTAAAGTCACTTGCATTGTCTTGCGGATTGAAGGAAATTTCATATTTACCGTTCTTTGGCGTTACTGTAAGATCTGAAACGGTCGGAGCGATTGAATCTATCATGATTGGCATTTTAACCACCTGTGGGCGTGCGTTTTCATAATCGAATGTTGTTTTTATAACATATTGGTATACACCGTCAGGTACATATTGTCCGGACATGTCTTTCATATCCCATTGATATCCACCATACATATTATCTTTATATGACATAATATTTTTTCTGAATTTCCATGGAGTTCCAGTATATTCACTAAAATCGCCTAAATCTTTAATGAGATTTCCAGATTGATCTTCAATATACATTTCAACTTTATCTAGATTACGTAAGGCTTGAAATGAAGCATAGATACCTTTGTTGATATAGTTTGGCGAGTAGGCAATACGGTTAAGATGGAATCTATCAGTATACGGGTCATATCCCAATGGAAATCTTTCTGTACTATCATCCCAAAGTGCCGTATATCCTACAAATGCATCTTTCTCCCATGCTGGAGGGTCGATATTTCGTGGTTCATCCCATTTCCCATAGAAACCCATATAAGGAACAGTTAAAGGTACTGCCTTTTCTTGGTCTTTGGCATTGGCTACTGGAACTAGACGAACAAATCCTTCTACAAAACTATTTTTCTTTAAGGAATCTGGTAAAGTTACATTAACAGTAAGCATTTTTGTTTGACCTGGTTTGATTTTAACTAATGCTCCTGTTTTATCTGTTACTGTATGATCATTTACAGTGACTGTCACACCATCAATACGTTCACTAGTTAATGTTAAATACTCTTTTGAATCCAGTACCCCATCACTATCTAAATCAAATTCCCTCATTTCAGTCTGATCTTTAAGTACATCTACATAGACATTGTATTCAATATCATTACTATTATTTTTACCTTTAGGAGCGTCAAATGCTTCCAAGTTTAATTTAAAGCTTGTATTTTGACCGATTTCCTTTAAAGCAACCGCTCCAGCTTGTTCTAAATTCGTGTCTCTACTTGTCACAATGACAGGTGTGTTAATGGCATTTTGAATTTTCATTACCCCAGAGCCTTGTACACGTGGTGAATATGGAACTTCTCCATTCATTCTTGGATCCATGACCACGTTAGCTGTATTCATTAAAGCAATTTTCGCCTTCAAAACGGTATCTTCAGAATGTGTTAATCCTTTTTGATAAAGTGCCTGCAATAATAATGCAGAACCACCTGCAACATGAGGCGTTGCCATGGATGTTCCACTCATAATCTCATAATCATTTCCTGGTACTGTGGAATAAATATTTCCACCAGGAGCAGAAATCTCTGGTTTAAAATCTAATATACTTGGAGAACCAATAGATGAAAAATGGGACATTTTGTCTTTCGCTGGGTTATCTACCAAAGTATCACCTGATAATTTCATGCTTAAATATTGGCCACTTGGCAGACTACTCATTTTATTCAGTAATGCTTCACCTGCAGCTTTACCTGTTGAAGCTGTTGGTACTGCAGTTGGCGTTACTGGTAGCGTAGTATAATCTGACAACCCTGCAGGTGGTATCATAATAATAGCCTTTGCTCCAGCACTCTTTGCAGTCCACTGAATGGATGAAACAGTACTATACGTATTTAATAGTTTAACTACTGCAATGTAGCCAGTTTTGCCTTTAGGATAATCTAAAGCATACTTTCCTTCGTTTACGTAAACCATATCGTAGCTGGTATCTGGTAATAGATTCTTAGAAACTTTAAAATTATACAATGCTGGGAATTGCGTTTGATCCTTGAAAGGAAGCGATATACCATCTACTTCATCTAGTTTATTTAAATGAAGTTTAGTATTTTCATAGGAAGCAACTGATAGAGCATATGGACTTACACCCGGTGCACCAACTGTTCCAATATCAGGATTTTCCGCATATGGTTTTAATGATGAGAAAGTGATGTTATTCTTCGTACTGTAGGCTGAATTACCTGCTGCCACGACAACTAGGGTACCATGTTCTGTCGCAACTCGTATTGTCTTTTGAATTGGATCATATTCTTCATCTACATAGCCTGCATCTACACCTAAACTCATGTTGATAACATCTGCACCCATTGTGACGGCATGCTCAATACCTGCAATAATATCATCTTCATAGGCACCTCCACCTTTATCTGAAAATACTTTCTCAGCCAATAGCTGTACACCTGGTGCAATACCTTCAACTCCACCATTCGTTTCGTCTCCACTTGCTCCGATTGTACCGGCAACGTGAGTACCATGCGCACTACCTGTTGCTCCAGGAATGATATCCGTATCGTTATCTGCCCAATCATAGCCTGTTGGGACTTTATCGGAATACCAGATTTCGTTTACTTCTGTCTCTGTAAATTTTTGAGCGATTTTATCTTGAGTCCATTTTTCTCTCGCTTTGGCTGTATCCGATAGCTTCATATCCTTGTGCGTATAATCAATTCCGGAATCAACGACCGCGACTACTAAACCTTCACCTGTATATCCATATTGTTCCCATACTTTTTGAGCTTGTACTAATTCTTTACTTGCTCCCATCGTTTCTTCGAATGTTCTAGCAACATGAACATGTGTAACACCTGGTATGGATTCTATATCTTTTAAATTTTGGAACTCTGTTTCGACACTGAATCCGTTAAATCCTTCAAAATAACGGTGTCTCACTTTAGTAGGCGTATTTGATTTAGAAGTTTTCTTGTTAGCAATTTGGTCGATGACTTTGTTTTGCTTTTGCTTCATTAATGATTTTTTATTTTTAGATGTATTGTCCACATCTGTTGGTTGTTCCACTTCTACGATTAGACGAACAATATCGTTTGGTTTATAGGCTTTAATCAAACCTTCTTTATTAATCTCTTTATTATATAAATTATCACTTCCTGGATCTAACTTGTCCTTATCAAAAAATAAATGCCTTCCTTGTTCCACAATATCTTCAATAGCTTCTGACTTGGTTGAAGTGTCATTCGTTTCCGCAAAAGCTGTGAATGATGAAAGAAGTAAGGCTGTGACAGCTGCAGTAGTCAAGACTTTAAACGCCTTCAATTTACTCTTTTTCATTTATATCTCTCCTTTTTTAGTTTTATATTTATTTTTCAATATGAGGTTGGTAATTAAATAGCTTTAGACAAAACTCTATCCCTACCGAGAAAATAAATACTATTTATATTGTAAGTTCACCAAAAAGCACAGTAAATTGGGGGATTTAGGCGATTAAATCATAGTTTAATATACCTATATATTTAAGATTTCATTTATAAGATTGTCATTCAAACAAAATTAAAATAGAATTTCAAGTTAATATAGGGAAAATATTTATAATTTATTTGTGAAGTATTTTTTTGAAATAGGGGGAAATAAACATAAATCTTCGAATTTTATGATTTTACGAAAAATTAAGTTATTAATATGTGTAAAAAGAACTAGAAAGATAAGCTCTCATATTTACCGCTTAAAAACGTAGCAGGCGAAGAAGTCCCCAGCTGCATTCTCTTCCCGTCTTGCAGATACGTTTGGGCTATCGTGGTCACATCTATGAAACTTTGAATCTTATCTTCTAGTTCTTTTTTTCCTCCATAAATAAAAAGTACTACTCTTATATGTCATTAATACAAAAGAGCAGCACTTTTTATTACCTTAGATTATTCACTTTTTGAACGCCGGAGTTGATTGCGGTTTTAATTGTTGTTCTTTTTAGCAGGTAGTAATGGATCTGCTGTTTTTACAGTAATAACGTTAGATATACCATCGTTCAAGCCGCCTACAACTTTTACTCTAAACTGGTAGGAAGTATTAGCTGACAATCCTGTTACTACTGCATTTTTCGAGCCTGCTGTAACTGGTTTTTCTGTTGTCGCAGCGCTCCATGTAACGCCATTATCGCTCGATTGCTCAATTTTCACTTCAGTTGCATGGACAGCAGCAATCCAGCTAAGTGCGGCCGTATTTTTAGATTTCGCAGTATTTTTCAATGTGTTAACGGTAGATGCAATTCCTAATTCATTGAAGTAATGTGTACTGTACTTTCCGGCAACTTGTTCTTTCGGTTTAACTGTCGCATCTGGGTTCGATTTATATAAGTTCTTAACGAGGAACTTCATATCCGTCTCATTAATGATGCCGTCTTGATTTAAATCTTCCACTTTAAAATCGTCTTGATCCTGCATGCCAATCTTATTGGCTAATTTCTTGACGTCTAGAACATCAATAACGCCATCACCATTGACATCTCCTGCAGCAGCTTTAGGCTGCTTAGACGCGGCGAATAAATACTGTCCAATATCCTCGCCCCAAGTCGTCTTCGCGCCTAATGTGACTTTTTGAATACTCTTTAAGTGACCAGGAACTTCCACGACAATATAGTAAGGATCTTTTGACATTGGAATGTTCAAAATGTCGATATAACCATTTTTATCAACGGTTCCAAAATATTTCTCTCCGCCGTTCACACTGTGGGCATACACGGTTGCTCCCACTTGGGAGAAGTCTTTGCCCCAATCATTGTTAAATCCTTCGTATCGTAAATACGACACTACATAAGAGTGATTTGGAATAATTTTGTAGCTGTCAATTTGGTTGAACAGAGTCATTTTTGTTGGCTCAGACTCTCCAAACTTCGTGTAGCTGAAGTCTTTCGTATTATATTCTCCGTCCATTGTATCTGCAAGAATATAGAAATGATCGTCTACTAGCTTAAACGTTACATCAAGGAACGGGCTGTCCCCACTAAATCCTTCGAATCCATTTCCGCTAATATGAGCTCCTACGTTAACCATTTTTTTAGACCAGGTGTAAGTTGGGTGGTCCTTTACGACTGGTTCGTCTACAGTTACAGTCAAGCCGTTATCTTGTGCATATTGTTGGAACTTTTTATTTACTTTTACATCTAAAAATTCAAAGTTCGAATAATAACCAAGATCGTACGTACCTGACATAAGTTTCTCAACATTGTTCAAACTTAAAGTCATTGTTAACGTATCGTTTTTATACACTTTTTCTTTATCGTAGGTAGGCACTACATAAGGCGTACCTTCCTTAACAAACGCATATGGGTAGAATTCATTTAATAAATGGGCGTTTGTAGCCTTATCCATTGGGAATAAAATAACGGTTGCCGGCCCATTCTCAATGTCTCCCTTCTCAATACCAAATTTCACATCTCCGTTCGCTTCAACAGGAAAATCTCCATCAGGGAATACTTTCTGATTTAGATAATACCAAAGTGAGTTCGAAGACTGTGTAATGCCAAGTGGTGCTAATTGGTTTGTGCCTTCATCGTATAGATTTGCATGAACCCAAAATGCGTTTTGAGCTTCACCGTTAAGTGTTTCTTGTGTAAAGTCTGAATCTTTTAACTCGTATACTTTACCAGGAGATTTATCTTTAAAGGTAAGCTTAGGTAAAGTATTGTCAATAACAAACACTTGCGATTTCTCGTATGATATACCGTCTGCATCTACTGCTCTAAACTTCACGGTATATTGGCCTTCTGGTAATACAGCTGTTGTAAATAGATCAGCTGTTTTCTCCTCCATTGGATCTCCGACAAACGGATAGTAAGAAGGACTCATGAATAAAAATAGATCTTGGTCGATCGGCGCTGTGACCGCATCCATTGTTATAGCACTACTGCTACCTAGTGCACGACCGTCTTTGTCATAGATAATCGCACGAACATTCTTCATAGGGCTGTTTAATTTGAATTTCAAAAATGAAAATGGACTTGCCATAAATGGATGAGCAGGATCCCATTTCACAGTACTAATGGCTGGATTACTCATTTCAATACTTTCAATTCCTTTATCAACTACGCGAACAGCGAACGGCACACGATAGCTTTCTTGTGGATTTGCATGATTGACAATATTCATGTAACCTTCGTATCTGCCGGTTTTTGCTGTTCCCGGTACACGAATCGTCGCTGTTAAATCAGCTGATTGTCCCGGTTCAACAGTTATCGACTGAGAAGATGTCGTCATTTCTACTTTATTGGACACTGCGTCAAGAACACCACTTTTAGCCTTCGAATATTCATAACTGATATCAAAGTTTTTTTGCTCGATTCCTTTATTTTTAATAACCATTTTACGACTGTCTTCATTCGTATCGTTTTCTTTACGATAAATCGTACCATAAGCAATTGAACCTGTTTCTTCGTCAATCGTAACAAAGCTGCCGTTTGTATCCCTATTTTGCGTCTTGTCCATAACTTTAACAGATACATCAGCATAAACGGCTACTTTTACATCAACTAATCCTGCTCCTACTTCATATACAGAATAATCGTTAGATAATTTATCTGATGTATTCATTAACGCCGCTTTCACATCAAATGGAGTGTAGTCTGGGTGTGCTTGTAAAATAAGCGCAGCAACACCGGCTACATGAGGCGAAGCCATTGACGTTCCAGAAATACGTGCGTATGCAGATGAATAGTCGATTCCGTATTCTGGACTATGAACGTATTCTGGATAAGTAGAATAGACAGATACACCAGGTGCTACTACATCAGGTTTAATGTCATAGTTTTTCGTAGCAGGTCCTCTTGAGCTGAAGCCCGCTAGATTATTTCCTTCTGTCGTAATTGAACTAACATTACTAAAAGTAATTGAAGAAAATCCTGCTGCCGCTTTTAATCGCTCCCCATCCGCTTTCGTTATACGGAAAGCAGGGATGAAATTGGTTTCATTAGCAAGATAACTGTCGATTTCGCCATCGACATTGTTATACATAATCACAGCGGCTGCTCCAGCTTTTTTAGCATTGACCACCTTATCGACTAACGCGTACGATCCACGCTGAATTAAAGCTACTTTTCCTGTTAAGTCAATTGGTTGACCATTAGCATCTTTAAAATCGTTCTCCCCACCTAAACCAACATAGACGATAGGATACGATTTGTTTACTAACGTTTCTAAATGATCATGAAAACCTTTACCTAACAGCTTCATGTTGTTGAACGTTTCACTGCCCACGGTCGCCGATGCTGTAGGAATGCCCATCGGGAAGTCACTTGCTCCAACAGTAATAGCAAACGCTGCTGTTCCTGGAGAACCAAGTGTTTTCTCACCTGGACCTGCGTTACCTGCTGATACTGTACATGTCACACCAGCAAGTGTAGCATTATTAATGGCAACGGATTCTGCAATTAACGGGTCGTTTACGGCAACACCCAATGACAAGTTAATAACGTCCATTTCATCTTTTACAGCTTTATCGATACCAGCAATAATGTCGCTTGAATATCCGCTACCCCATGGACCTAAAACGCGGTAACTATATAAATCAACATCAGGCGCTACACCTAAAGACGGATTATCAACACTATTTTCCCCTTGACCTGCAATCGTTCCTGCCACGTGGGTACCATGATACGTATAATATGATTGACCTGGATATTCCGGCTTTCCTTCATTTACCCATTCTTGATACGTCGTTTCCATTGGATCAGCATCATCACCGACAAAATCCCAACCTTTTACTCTTGTCGGATCAATAGTCTTTGGATCTTCTTCATCATTTTTACGATATCCTTTATATGCGTTCGTTAAATCTGGATGGTTGTAATCAATACCCGTATCGAGAACGCCGACCTTTATTCCCTTACCTGTAACACTATCATTATGCAAATCTTCAATACCTGGAAGTGGAATATAATTCTCTTTTAGAGTATTTGTAGAAGTATTTTGCTCGGAAACACTTTGCTGCTGTATTGAGGTTGTAGCAGATTTTACTTGCTCGTTTCCAGCTGACAAATTTTCTGTATAGGAACCATTTAATTCTTTTGGATCAAGCTTCACAACTCTATCTTCATAAATACTGCTGACTAAGCCTGATTCTAAAAGTTTTTCCACATCTGTTCCTGCGAGTGTCATCGCTACTCCGTTAAACGAGTGCTGGTATTCTCTAGTAATCTTAATTTCTGGTTGTGAAGCAGGAGTAGATGGGGTGATGACACTACTTTCTTCTTTTTGTTTCCCCAATCCTTGAACATAATCTTTAAACTTTTTATGAGAATTTTTAACCTTTTTAGCAGCGTCTGTCAATGAAATCTTGTTACCTGCTAATTGCTGCTGAACAACTTCTACTTTTGCCGGAGCTTGTTTAAACTCAACAATGACGCGAACCGGATCAGCACTTTGAACGTTGATATTTGGTGAAATTTTCAACTCACTCTCGGTGCTAATTTTATTCATTGCCTCAATCTCCGCTGGGGTTAGATTATATGTCCCCGTATGAGATTTACTCGGAATCGTACCCTGAATTTGGATTTTGTCTTCAGCCAAAACATTAAGTGGAACGATAGAAGACATCAAAATACAACTCATTGCTGTCTTAGCAAGTATTTTTTTTAACTTATTTTTCCCCAATGCACTTCTCCCCCTTGAAAATGATATAATTTGTGTGTCTTTTTTAAATTTTTCGACATATTTCTTTGTTTGTTTCATTGTACTTAGGAATTTTCGTATTGTATATAGGGGGATTTTAATGTAAAACATATAAAAAACGGGGGATTTTAATGCTTGAATATTATAAAAAATCATCTTTTTGTTTTTGTACTTAGGTTTTTACCTTATTAGAATTTGGGGGAAATCTATGAATTAACGTTTGATGCGGAGGTAAAAGAGTTTACGAAAAATTTAAACGAGTTTATTAAGTCTATAGAAAGAAACGGAATCTTGACCAACGTTTCCATGATGCATTTTATTCTTTCTCGAAAAGAACCACTAGAAGATATCGCACTCCCCTTGTTGAAGCCATTTGAGTCGGGAATGGAATTAACCGGCGCCATATTATTCCATTAAGTAATGAATACAGGGCAGAACTCGACATAGAACAAGTTCGAATGTCAATGATGATGTTGATGATGTTAGGGAAGTACAATGGAAGGCAAAAATATACGGGAAAATTGTCAAACGACAGTGATTACGCATTTTCCGCTAAAAAGGGAAATCAAGGATCACTAACTCCCCTAACTGTGATAATTTTCTTCTATCTTGGATGTGAATTTACTTTTTGAATTTCAAAGAAGATGTTTATAACACAACAATTTATTAAAATATCCTAACTTAACTAAACCATAATGTTTTTTTGTTGGCACAAAGTTAGCACGACACTATTTTCCACACATAAAAAAGCCTTGGTATATTATATACCAAGGCTTTTTATATATTATCCGATTGAACCTTCCATCTCGAACTTGATCAGACGGTTCATTTCTACTGCGTATTCCATTGGAAGTTCTTTTGTGAATGGCTCGATGAAGCCCATTACGATCATTTCTGTTGCTTCTTCTTCGGAAAGACCACGGCTCATCAAATAGAACAATTGCTCTTCGGATACTTTTGATACCTTTGCTTCGTGCTCAAGGGATACGTTATCGTTGAACACTTCGTTGTAAGGAATCGTATCGGAAGTGGATTGGTTATCCATGATTAGTGTGTCACACTCGATGTTGGAACGAGCGCCGGAAGCTTTTTTACCAAAATGCACGATACCACGGTATGTTACTTTACCACCCTGCTTGGAGATGGATTTGGAAACAATCGTAGAAGACGTGTTCGGTGCAAGGTGGATCATTTTTGCACCTGCATCCTGGTGCTGCCCTTTACCAGCTAATGCGATGGAAAGAGTCATACCGCGAGCGCCTTCACCTTTAAGGATAACCGCTGGGTATTTCATCGTCAGTTTGGAGCCGATGTTGCCATCGATCCATTCCATTGTCGCGTTCGCTTCACAGACTGCACGCTTCGTTACAAGGTTGTAAACGTTGTTCGCCCAGTTCTGGATCGTTGTATAACGGCAATAAGCATCTTTTTTGATGATGATTTCAACTACTGCACTGTGCAGGGAGTTGGTTGTGTAAACAGGTGCTGTACAGCCTTCTACATAGTGTACATGTGCGCCTTCGTCCACGATGATAAGCGTACGCTCGAATTGACCCATGTTTTCAGAGTTGATTCGGAAGTAGGCTTGAAGTGGAGTTTCCACTTTTACACCTTTAGGAACATAGATGAAAGAACCACCGGACCATACTGCAGAGTTCAATGCTGAGAACTTATTGTCAGTTGGCGGGATTACCTTCGCGAAATGCTCACGGAAGATATCTTCATTTTCTTTTAATGCTGTGTCCGTATCTTTGAAAACGACACCCAGGTCTTCCAGGTCTTCCTGCATGTTGTGGTAAACAACCTCGGACTCATACTGAGCAGATACACCAGCAAGATATTTTTGCTCCGCTTCAGGAATACCAAGCTTATCAAACGTCTGTTTGATTTCCTCAGGTACTTCATCCCAAGAGCGCTCAGACTTTTCAGATGGCTTTACGTAGTACGTAATTTCATCAAAGTTTAAGCTGTTCAGGTCGCCGCCCCATTGAGGCATTGGCATGTTATAGAAATGTTCCAATGATTTAAGACGGAAATCCAACATCCATTGAGGCTCGGACTTCATGCGGGAGATCTCTTCTACGATCTCTTTCGTAAGTCCACGGCCGGAACGGAAAATGGATACGTCCTTATCCTTAAAACCATACTTGTAATCGCCGATTTCAGGCATTTTTTTTGCCATTTTCTTATTCCCTCCATTCAAGAGGTGAGCTCTAGAAACATGGTTCCTAAAGCTCCCTATCCTTAAAACTTATTCCGACTTGACGCCCTTTTCCATGGCTTTCCATGCAAGGGTGGCACATTTGATGCGTGCAGGGAATTTAGCAACACCTTGCAGTGCTTCAATATCCCCTAAGTCCAAATCTTCGCCATCGTATTCCTTACCTAGCATCATATCATAAAAGATCTGGGAAAGTGCCAAAGCCTTCTCGACTTCTAACCCTTTGACCGCTTGTGTCATCATGGAAGCAGAGGCCATGGAGATGGAACAACCCTCTCCATCAAACTTGGCGTCGGCTACTTTTCCATCTTCCACTTTCAGCGTTAAGTGAATGCGGTCCCCACATGTCGGATTATTCATTTCAATGGTAATTCCATCTTCCTCAAGCTTCCCCTTGTTGCGGGGGTTCTTGTAATGATCCATAATCACTTGACGGTAAAGAGTATCCAAATTATTAAAAGACATTGCTAAAGTACTCCTTTGTTTTCACTAATGATGCTACTAGCTTATCAATTTCTTCCTCTGTGTTATACAGGTAAAAACTAGCACGGGCCGTGGAAGAAACGTTCAGATACTTCATTAAAGGCTGTGCACAGTGATGCCCTGCGCGAACAGCGATTCCTTCTGCATCCAATACAGTAGCTACATCATGAGGGTGTACATCTTCTATATTAAAGGTAACCAGTCCTGCACGCTTCTTCGGACCATAAATCGTGATACCTTCTATTTCAGACATGCGGTTCATGGCATACTCAGCAAGCTTATGCTCATGAGCCAGGATATTTTCCATCCCGATTTGTTCAAGAAAATCAATAGCCGCTCCAAGACCGATTGCACCAGCAATGATAGGGGTACCGCCTTCAAATTTCCAAGGCAGCTCCTTCCATGTGGAATCCTGCAATCCAACAAAGTCTATCATTTCCCCGCCAAACTCGATCGGTTCCATATTATCGAGAAGGTGTTTTTTCCCGTATAGAGCACCAATACCCGTCGGTGCACCCATTTTGTGACCGGATAATGCGAAGAAATCGCAATCCAAATCCTGTACATCCACTTTCATATGCGGAGTACTCTGGGCACCGTCCACCACCATGATCGCGCCATGTTTATGGGCAATCGCAGCGATTTCTTTAATCGGGTTGATGGAACCTAATACGTTGGAAACCTGCATCACAGAAACGATTTTCGTGTTTTCCGTAACAGTTTCCTCTACATCCTTCAAGGAAATCGAACCATCTTCTGTCAGAGGGATATACTTCAAGGTAGCGCCAGTTGCTTTAGCCGCCTGCTGCCAAGGAATGATATTACTATGGTGCTCCATATAGGTTATAACTATTTCGTCGCCCGCTTTAAGGTTCGCACGGGCATAGCTGCTTGCTACAAGGTTGAGGGCAGTTGTCGTTCCACGAGTGAATACGATTTCCTCTCTGAAAGATGCATTGATAAAATTCTTCACTTTATCACGTGCACCCTCATAACCATCTGTCGCTCTTGTACCCAGTGTATGAACGCCGCGATGCACATTGGAGTTATACCCTTTGTAGTACTTTTCCAAGGCCTCAATCACCGCTAGGGGCTTTTGAGAAGTAGCAGCACTATCTAAGTACACAAGCGGATTTCCATTGACCTCTTGATGCAAAATAGGAAACTGCTGACGAATCTCCTGGATATTCATTACTTAACTTTCCTTTCAATTACATCAATCAACAGGTTCTTTACCTTCTCGATTGGTAATTGTTGTACTACCGGTGCCAAGAATCCGTGAATAACCAAGCGTTCAGCTTCCTGCTTGGAGATTCCGCGGCTCATCAGGTAGTAAAGCTGAAGCGGATCCACACGGCCTGCAGAAGCTGCATGGCCTGCTGTTACGTCATCTTCGTCAATAAGAAGAATCGGGTTTGCATCTCCACGCGCTTTTTCGCTAAGCATCAATACGCGGGATTCCTGCTCGGCATTCGACTTGGAAGCTCCATGCTCGATTTTACCGATTCCGTTGAATACGGAGCTTGCGCTGTCCTTCATTACACCGTGCTTTAAGATCTGTCCTTCAGAGTTCTTGCCATGATGCACAACCATTGTAGTGAAGTTCTGCTTCTGCACGCCACGTCCAACTACGACAGTTTTCGTGTCACCAGTAGAGCCATCACCGATCAGGTGCGTGACATTCTCTGAAATTGTGTCTCCATCGTTCATCAGGCCAAGTGCCCACTCCAATGTTGCATCGCGTCCAACTACTCCACGACGGTTCACATAGGTAGTAACACCTTTACCAAGGTTATCCACAGTCCCATAAAGAACCTTGGAGTTGCCGTTCGCAATAACCTCAGAAACGATGTTGAAAATGGATCCTTCTCCATCATTTGTGCTTAGGTAGTTTTCCACATACGTAACAGCACTATTGTCCTCTGCTACAATCAGTACATGGTTGAATACCGCTTCCGCTTTATCATGAACATAGATTGCCTGGATTGGTTCTTCAATCACTACATTCTTAGGAATGTAGAGGAAAGCTCCCCCATTCATCAATGCTGCATGAAGCGCAGTCAGTTTGTGCTCATCCACTTTCACTCCATCTTTCATGAAGTACTTTTGAACAAGGTCACTGTGTTCTTTTGCTGCAGTTAAAATATCGGTAAAAATGACACCTTGGGAAGTCAGCTCTTCTGTTAGGGAAGAAACGACAGGTGTATTGTCTACTTGAACATATATATTCTCAACATCTACAAGAGCCTTTACCTCTTGTGGCAACTGGTCCACAGATGTAATGGAAGTTTCAACAGTATGCTTTTGGAATCCTGTGAAATTCCAGTTGGTAATCTTCGTTTTATCCGGCTTTGGTAATGGAAGTTCTTCCGCCAATGCAAGAGCTTGTAAGCGAAGATCCGACAGCCACTGCTGCTCCCCTGATTCCTTGGAGTAGTTGCTGAGGTAGTCTTGATCAAACGGTAATTTTGTCTCTAACGTCATGATAATCCTCCTTGCTTACGCTTCTTGACCGACTGTTTCGTCTTCGATACCTAATTCTTGCTTAATCCAATCGTAACCTTCTGCCTCTAAACGCTGCGCCAATTCCTTGCCACCGGACTTCACGATGCGTCCTTGCATCATTACGTGAACGTGGTCAGGAGTGATGTAGTTCAATAAACGTTGGTAGTGAGTGATGATAAGGCAACCGAAGTCGTCTCCACGCATTTCGTTGATTCCTTTAGAAACAACTTTCAATGCATCGATATCTAGACCAGAATCAATCTCGTCAAGGATTGCGATCTTAGGCTCGATCATCATCAATTGAAGAATTTCGTTACGCTTCTTTTCCCCACCAGAGAAACCTTCATTCAGGTAACGCTGTGCCATTGCTTGATCCATTTCAAGGAAGTCCATGTTCTTATCCATTTTACGGATGAACTTCATCAAGGAGATTTCATCGCCCTCTTCACGACGAGCATTGATTGCAGAACGAAGGAAGTCAGCATTTGTTACCCCACTGATTTCACTTGGGTATTGCATCGCAAGGAATAAACCTACTTTCGCACGCTCATCCACTTCCATTTCAAGCACATCTTCGCCATCAAACGTGATGCTTCCGCTTGTTACTTCATATTTAGGGTGACCCATGATAGCAGATGAAAGCGTTGACTTACCTGTACCGTTTGGACCCATGATAGCGTGAATCTCTCCGCCTTTTACTTCAAGATTTACACCCTTTAAAATCTCTTTATCGTTAATAGATACATGTAAATCCTTGATTGTTAACGTTGAACCCATAACTCTATACCTCCAATGATCTGTGCTTCTATATGAAAACACATTCTTGTTTTAATTCTCATTTTATTCTCATTACAATCTTATAACAAATAGAAAGTGTTAGCAACCTTTTCCGTTTTGTGACAAGCCCCCTTAAATTATATCGAAACTAAAGGGTTCATGTCGAATTAAGTACATAGTTTATCTTATACAATCTAGGAGGAATCATCCTTTTCTATAAATAAAAAAGGGTATGTGGTACCTCCATTCATGTCGGAGGAAATCACTTACCCTTTTTGTTATTTTGTATTATATAGTTGCTAAGTTCGTTACGGGTGGAATTTACGGTCTAATTCTGCAACAATCTCCAAGCTTTTCTTGTATTCTGCATCTCGATGCTGTTCTACCTCCATACGCTTGGATAGCTTACGCGAGTATTCCTCATAACCAAAACCATAAGCCTGATACATTGCCTTTTCCATTTCGCCAGTGTACTTCACATGTACTTGATGGATAATAAACCAATCCCTTCATATTTATATGTGTTTAATTTCGTATCCAGTTTTGTAGATACCCTCGAAGTATTTGCATTAAACACATATTTAATCATAGCAGAGATGGGAAAATGAACCAAAGCGGAAATACACCCGAATATCGGCGTATTCCGTTATAATCCTTCATTACGGGGCGAGGTGATATGCGTTCCTATAATACCTCACTATTGGTCCTGATTGGAGGATGTCCTGATGGAGGTGTTCATTCTTCTTGTAATGATGGACTTTTGGTGCTGCATTTTTCGTTGAAAGGTCCTTCATGGGATTGATGATAGACTTTTTTAACCGGGATTCCCTTGGAAAGGTCCTTCATAGGCTCGATGATGGACTTTTCTATCCGGGACTCCCTTGAAAAGGTCCTTCATAAGCTCGATGACGGACTTTTCTACACGGTATTCCTTTCGAATGGTCCTTCATAAGCTCGATGATGGACTTTTCTACATGGTATTCCCTTCGAAAGGTCCTTCATAAGCTCGATGACGGACTTTTCCACCCTCTCTCCCCTTGAAAAAATCCGTCATCCTCATCTATTTTTTCAACCTATCCTTTTCTCACCTGCAAACAATAAAAAACCGCCCGAAAAGTAAGTCGGGCAGTTCTTTCACTCATTGCTGCAAATCATTAAAATCCGCAATACACGACTGCACCAACGTCACGGACTGGCTCATCGCTGCACCGCCGCCGAATGCCGCAGTCACACCGCATACCTCGAGAATTTCCTGTTCTGTCGCTCCCTGATCCAAGCATCCTTTCGTGTGGTAAACAATACAGTACTCGTCCTGTGAATAGACACTCACGCCAAGCGCGATGAGCTGCTTCTGCTTTTTATCGAGCACACCTTCCTTGAAACACGCTTCAGTAAACTCGTTGTAGTGATGTGCAAGCTCCGGCATTTTTTCGGTGAATACCCCTAAACCCGCTTTATAGTCATGAAGTGCTGCTTCTGCATAGTTTTTCGGTTCATATTGTTCTTCCATTCGTGACAACTCCCATCCTAATTTTTCACAGTGTTAGTATTTGTTCAGGAAGGAGGAATGTATTCATCCACATCACCATCCAACAAAAAAAAGCGTCCAATGAAGGACGCTTTCCACTACCATTACTCCCCAGCAGGAATAACAGTTCCTTGATATTTCTCTTCGATGAACTTTTTGATGTTTTCAGATTGAAGAACTTCCACCAATGCTTTGATCTGCTCATTGTCCTTGTCTTCAGAACGGACAACTACAAGATTCACATATGGGTTGTCTTCCGGTGACTCAAGGGCAATCGCTTCTTTCGCAGGGTCTATATCAGCACCAAGAGCATAGTTTCCGTTGATCAGAACCGCATCACCATCACCATTCAAGTAAGCTTGAGGAAGGAATGCCGCTTCGAATTGTGTGTTGAACTGCAAATCTTTTGGGTTTTCTTCGATATCATCCACAGTTGCAGCAGTTTTTTCCACACCTTTTTTGAGTGTAATCAATCCTTTTTCCTGAAGCATGGAAAGGATACGGCCATGATCAGCAACAGAGTTACTCATCAAGATTTCAGCGCCTTTTGGAAGGTCCTCCAGGCTGTCATGTTTTTTGGAGTAAACACCGATCGGTTCGATATGGACGCCACCGGCACTTTCAAACTTATAGTCGTTATCAGCAATTTGCGATTTCAGGTAAGGCTCATGTTGAAAAAAGTTAGCATCAAGATCTTTATCTCTTAAAGCCTGGTTAGGAATAACGTAGTCAGAGAATGTTTTGATTTCAAGCTCGATCCCTTTTTCTTCTAATAAAGGAGCCGCCTCTTCAAGAATTTCAGCGTGAGGTACATTGGAAGCACCTACAACTAACTTTCCTTCTTTAATCCCTTTCCCGTCGCCAGAACCGTTCCCGCCTTCATCGGAACCGCAAGCCGCCAGTACAAACACCAATAATGAAATGACTGCAAAGCTTAATAATTTTTTCATCTGTAAAATCCCCGCTTTCTTATCGTTTGTCTAATTTAGCTGTTATATAGTCACCAATAAATTGGATAACAAACACAATAATTAAAATGATGATCGTACATACAAAGGTAACATCCCAGTTGTTACGCTGGAAGCCATCAAGAAAGGCTAGATTACCTAACCCGCCAGCTCCGACAAAACCTGCCATTGCTGTATAACTTACAATTGCGATCGCTGTTACCGTAATCCCTGAAACCAGGGCTGGCATCGATTCCGGAAGCAATACTTTCCAAATGATTTCGGCGGTTTTCGCCCCCATGGAACGGGCCGCTTCAATCACACCTTTGTCAATTTCCCTTAGCGCGATTTCCACCATCCGTGCGTAGAAAGGTGCTGCCCCTATAATCAGGGCCGGCAATGCAGCATCGGCTCCGATAATAGTACCCAGTATCGTTCTTGTAAAAGGAATCAATAAGACGATCAGGATCACGAACGGAATCGAACGAAATATATTAACAACGGCTGCTACCAACCCATTGATGAATCTGTTCTGCCATATGTTTCCCTTAGCTGTTAAAAATAATAAAAGGCCAAGAATTATCCCTAAGAAGAATGTAATAAGAACCGAGATACTACTCATATAAAGTGTTTCAATCGTTGCATCATACATCTTATCCCAGTTAACGCGTTCAAACATTCGTCATCACCTCCAACTCCACCTGCTGTTCACGAATGTATGCCAGCGCCCTGTCCACTTCTGATTCATCGCCATCCAAGTGGACGAATAACGTGCCATAGGCTCCATTTTGGGTTTGAGAGATTTTCCCTTGCAAAATATTGACGTCTATTGCAAATTTGCGAATCAGATTCGTGATGATAGGCTGTTCGGCAGATGCCCCGACGAAAGTGAGCTGAATCACTCTGCCTTGTGGGAACTCGGCCAAAAGATGCTCTATCGTTTCCTGAGTCTCCTCAGGTTCCGTGACCTGTTTCACAAAGCGCTTTGTAATCGGTTGTTCAGGCTTACGGAATACTTCGAGAACATTTCCTTGCTCTACGATTCTTCCAGCCTCCATTACAGCTACCCGGTGACAGATTTTTCTAATAACATGCATTTCATGCGTAATCAATACGATCGTCAATTTTAATCTCTTATTGATATCCACCAGCAGTTCCAAAATGGAATCTGTTGTTTGTGGATCAAGTGCTGATGTTGCTTCGTCACACAGAAGAACCTTTGGGTTATTTGCCAACGCTCTTGCAATGCCTACTCTCTGCTTCTGCCCTCCACTGAGCTGTGCGGGATAGGAATCCTCTCTTCCTTCCAGGCCGACCAGTTTCACAAGTTCAGCAACACGCTTGTTTCTCTCTTCACGCTTTACACCGGCAATCTCCAGTGGAAATGCGATGTTCTCTTTTACCGTTCTAGACCACAGCAGATTGAAATGCTGGAAAATCATGCTGATTTCTTGGCGTGCCTCACGGAGCTGCCTTCCTCTGACTTTTCCTAAATCACGGCCAGCGACATCCACCACTCCGCTTGTTGGAGTTTCCAATCCGTTCAGCATCCTGATCAATGTGCTTTTTCCAGCACCACTATAACCGATGATGCCAAAAATTTCTCCCTGATTAATCGATAAATCTATATCATCCACAGCGGTAACTTTTCCATTTCTCGTTTGGAATACCTTTTTTACTCCCTGTAATGAGATCATACGAACACCTTCCTTCTATCTAGCTTTTCTTAGCTTACCCACACAAGTTAATAGAAAACAAAAAATCCTTTCTGCAGCAATGAGCAGAAAGGATTAAATATTAAAAAAGTCCTTTCTCTCATCTATCAAAGCAATCGTATGCTTTGTGTGAATTGGCACCATTTCAACAATTCCTTGTTGACGGTTGCCGGGTTTCATAGGGCACGTCCCTCCACCTCTCTCGATAAGAGATAACAATATTCAGTTAAGTATTTGGGTAAATCAGATATTTTTTAAGTAACGAGTGTTATCGTATCACGGTGATATTGGTCTGTCAAACAAAAAATCTATAAAATTTGCAAAGCCTCTTTTTCGACCGTAAGAGCAATCGTTTTTTGCTCAACAATCTCACCATCACACTGAATGACCAATTCTTTCTCCGGTGTGATGAAGATGTCTTTACCTTTTAGCATCGTCACATTTTTATGCGTAATATGTTTCCCTGAAAAAGCACTGGGGAAGACCATCAACAGCTCCCATCGGTTTACTCCATGCAGGACGCAGATATCCAATAAGCCATCATCCGCTCTAGCATCCGGACAAATTTTGATGCCTCCTCCATAAAAGGGAAGATTGGCAACGGAAATCATCCACACTTCTTTGAAATGATGGATATCCTCATCTATTTTAATGGTTGCATTGGTAGGTTCATATGTAATCAATACTTTTATCAAACTGTATATGTAAGATAAACTGCCCAAGTTCAATTTGTTAAGCAGCTTCTTTACCTTGGATTCGTTCGTTACCTTGGCAACTTTGCCATCAAAGCCTATTCCGGCAATTGTAATGAAAAATTCATGACCGATCCTTCCCAAATCCATTGTTTTCACTTTACCTGTAAGTATTCGATTCAACGCTTTTTCATGATGCCTTGGAATCTGCAGACTTCTTGCAAAATCATTGCCGGACCCTGCCGGAATTATCCCCATCGGTACATGCTTACCCGCTAGTGAATTCGCTATCCCATGGATCGTTCCATCTCCACCAACTACCACTATGGCTGTAATATCCGTATGAATGATACTTTCCACAAGCATAGCATCATGGGCGGAACCATCCGTATACAGAACTTTATAATCAACCCTCTTTACTTCCAAGAGATTTTGAACCTTCTTCCATACAACGGCGCCTTTTCCATTCCCCGAAGTCTTGTTCACAATAAAATAATACATGTTACCACTCCGCTCCACATCTGCTTCTCCATTTCTGTAAATTACTATTTCGCTAGCATCAAAGCATAATCCTCTATTTGGGACAGAAGAGCGGCTCCAACCTTTAAAGTTGAGCTTCCTTAGATAGAATCAGAAGAGAATCCAAAAGAAGAAATTGGCGAAAGCTCCCCGGAAAATCAGTTTATCATTCGTAAGCTTTGCCGCTCCATTAAGGAGTTCACAAAGAATGTCTGATGGTCCCTCCACCTTGATATCCAAAGATTCAAAGCTGTCAATCAATTCTATTTTATCTCGGCTTATGATAAATATCGAACTGTCACTTTCCGATATCAAACAACATGTAAGTGAATATGCAGGCAATATTTCGAGAATATGCGCTTTCGTTCTAACTCTATCTAGAAATGCCTCCAACATGCTTTTCATTGTGTTTCCCCCCTTTTTATACTACCAATATTCATGAAAAAAGGGGGAAATCCTGCACATGCTTTCCTACAAATATCGTGGTTATTTGCTTTTCGGGTTTCATTTCCCAAGAAATATGTCAATCTATGATGTCTTAAGCCTTGCTTTTTGATAGGTTGCCGTCGATTTCCCTCTGAATGCCAAATAAAAGTAAGTCGAACTTGTCAAATAAAGGACGGCAGTAATAGAAAACACGATAGCATAACCCCAATAATCCCCGTACATCAAGACAATGGTCATAGAAACCGGTCCCATACTTGCCCAACCAAGTGAGAATACCATCTGGCTTATGGAATTTGCAAAACCCTTAAGCCTATCATCCACTTTTTCCATCATCATGGAGGAAATGATTGGATTGGCTGCGTTCATCAGTGCCTGGCGGAATAGAAAGCCCAGTGCGGCCAGCCAGAAGCTATGCGTAAATGCCGTTATCATCATAAACGGAAGCGACAATAGCTGAAGAATCACGACCGCTCGAATATCTCCTACGCGTCTCACCAGCGCTGGTCCGATAATCATAGCGACTGCGGTCACTGCTTGACCTAATGACAGTACAAGCCCGATTGAGGAATTGGAAGTATGAAAACGATCTGCAAAATATAAATTGAGATAAGGAATGACAAGCCCCGAACCAAAACCAATGAGAATCTGTGCAGCAGCAAACATAATGATCAACTTCAATTGACCCTTTGGCATAGAGGTAAAAAGCCCTTTTAAAGAAAATCCGGTTTTCTCTACCTTTCTAGGCGTTTCTGTTGTTTTAAGTAGTGGGAATAAACCGATAAAGAAAATGACGCTACCTATCAGCAATGTCAACCTGACGCTCCAAATTGGACTTAATCCAACAAGATGGAGGAATGCATCTGTCAATGTACCTCCAAGGAGATTACCAACCACATTCGCCCCCATCATCACTGCGAAATGGTAGCTGAACAGTTTGACTCTTTCGGACTTTGTGGAGATCTCCGCAAGCCACGGTACACCTGTAACTTGGATAAATGCCATCGCAATCCCGGAAATGAAAGAACTGATCAGAAGGAGGGACTGTAGTTCAAAAATGCTCCGAAAAAGCATGAAGATGCCGGTAAACAGCACTCCATAGATCATCATTCTACGCCTGCCAAGCTTATCGCTTAAAATACCTGCAGGAATGAGGATAATGGCTGCCGCCAAGGAAGCCATTGCAATCATGCTTCCGTTCACTGTTTCGCTGTATCCCAGCTCCCTGATGTAGAAATTGTAGACGATCATGAATATCCCCAACCCTATCTGGGTGAGGATATTGACCATAAATAACAATTGGATATTGCGGTTATATTGTTTAAATGACTGAAGCCATCGAAAGTTTTTCATTTTGTGCCCCTTGTGTTTTTTATTTCGTATCCCTAAATAAATTTACTCCTTTTTCTGAAAAATGGCAAGAGAAAAATTACTTGGTTTACGTCCTTCTTTTGGGGCGGAATCAAAGAAAAGAAGACAGGAACATTTTACTGTTTTCCTGCCTTCGACTATTTTTATCTGATTGTCTCATAGTGCATTTCAGCAAATTGCTTGTAGCGTCTTACATCCAACAGCTTCAATCTGTTTTCATGATCCCCAGGCATAAACAAGGGAATACCGCGACCGATGATGGAAGGGGCAATTTGAATGATGAATTCATCCACCAACTTATCTTTTAGAACCGGGTCCAGTACCTCGCCGCCACCGACAAGCCAGATTCTTTTACCTTTTTGGCTCTTCAAGGATTTTGTGAATTCTGCGACATCTTCATTGATGAAAGTGACGTTCTCATTTGATCCGGTCATAGTACGCGAGAAAACATAGCATTCCTTTCCGGAATACGGAAATTCATCGGGTGAAAGTATCAGTATCTGTTCATAGGTTTTACGGCCCATCACAATGATATCTATGCTTTCGTAGAATTCTTGATAGGTGGTGTCCTCCTCCCCTTCCGTACCGATCAGCCAATCCAATGAATGGTCCTCACGTGCGAGGTAGCCATCCACACTGATTGCTCCGTAAAATAGCACTCTGCTTTCATTGCTCATTTAGTAATCCCCCTTCAAACGAACTGGTGTTCTTAATTATAATTTAACTGTAACAGCAAATCAAACTTAAACATAAAAAAACACCCCGCTACAGGTGTTTTTTACTCATTCTTATATTTTTGAAATAGCATAAAGAGATGCTCTACCGAGTGGAACGCGTATAATTTTTCATGGATGGTTCCGTTTCTGAATATCATCAGGCAGGGAACACTTTCTATTTCCCATTGAATCGCGAGCTCCCGGATGTAATTGACATCGAGCATGCCATATTGAAAGGTCGGAAAAAGCTCTTTTGTCACATCAAGCATCCGCTTGGCTACCTGGCATGTTCCGCACATGGGAGTGTAAAAGTACACCACTGCCACCTGATCTTTCTCTATTTCATCTATTAGCTGATCTTTTGTCCAATCCTTCATTTCCTCATCCTCGTTGCATAATGCTTATTATAAATAGTGTGTATGAATATCGATATTTGCACTTAGCAATACAGTCGCAATATGCTGGTAGGGAGCGCTTGCTACCTCCCGATACATGCGATCAATATAGAGATGCTCCGCTTCCGGGAATTCCCGCTTGAAAAGCCTCCGCAGTTTGTCCCCCGAATCATCGGAGTCCACTAATATATACACTTCCTTATCATATAGGTCTTCCATCAATTCGTCTAATCGTGTCACACTTATTGTGCCATTTGTACATATGATATGAACGGGTTCATTAATAATCTGCTGAATCCTTTTTTTATCCGATTTCCCCTCGACAATGATGATTTTGTCTACATCGATCATTTCCATACCCATCACCTGTTCTTAAAAGTGTATAAAGCAGTCATTCTTTATACTATTCATATTCTCTTTACTATGAATGTTCCCCTTTTTATTGAATATAAGTGCAGTAAATAGAAAAAGGGGCGGAACTTTATAAGGTCCCAACCCCACCGATGGCTAACACCATCCATTTTCGTCGTCGCAATCTACATATTTGGCATCTTTTTCAGATGGTACTTGAACCTGCTGGAAAATATGGCTTCCTTCCTGTTCGTACCCGTTTTTCAACGAATATTGGTTCCCTTGTTCCGTGAAAGTCACCTGACCGATGGGTTCGTTCTCCACATAAAGATTAAATCCTTGATCCGACAACTTCCCGACAACACGGTCCGTAATATCTAAACGTTTATTATCCAAAGTCATTCCTTATCACCCTTTTAGACTGTATTGGCAGCTAAATTTATGGTGCCCGGAATGGTGTTTTGTTATTAGTCTTCTTTTGTCATTGCCTCGTACTGCTCAGCAGTCATAAGCTTATCCACTTCGCCTGCATCTGTTGGCTCGACAACGATCATCCACGCTTTTTCGTATGGGGACTCGTTTACGAATTCAGGGCTGTCATTCAGGTCTTCGTTTACTTCTACCACTTTCCCACTGATTGGAGCGTAAAGTTCAGAAACCGTTTTAACAGATTCAACACTTCCAAACGGCTCATCAGCAGAGATTTCATCTCCAACTTCAGGAAGTTCCACAAATACGATATCTCCAAGCTCGGATTGTGCAAAATCAGTGATACCAATGCGTACTTTTTCGCTTTCTACTTTTACCCACTCATGTTCTTCGGAATAGCGTAATTCTTTAGGTGTGTTCATCATTCTTAACCTCCATAAAAGTGATAGTATTTAGAACTCATACCGCAAAATTCGCGGTAAGAAATGAGCTTTCTTATTTCCAGGTGTCTTCAAACTGCTTTTCATTGAAACCAACAGTCACTTGGCTTCCGTCCGTTGTGATCGGGCGTTTGATCAGCATGCCATCTGTTGCCAATGTATCAAGCATTTCAGCTTCAGACATGGTTTTGAGTTTGTCCTTCAAGCCCAGTTCACGGTATTTCATGCCGCTGGTGTTGAAGAACTTCTTCAGTTCCAATCCGCTTTTCTTGTATAGTTCCTCCAGCTCTTTGCGGGAAGGCGGATTTTCAACAATATGTACTTCATTCAGTGCTACATCATGCTTCTCTAACCACTTTTTTGCATTCCTGCAAGTGCCGCATTTCGGATACCAGTAAAATGTCACATTCATTACGTTTTGCACCACCTTACATACAAGAATTTACTCATATATTGTAGCACAAAGGAGAAGATTACTCCTAATTTTCAACACGCTATTTTCTATTATTCGACCTATTTTGCATAAATCCTTCTTCAAAAAAATAAAGCGCTTGGAGAATTCCAAGCGCCTTATTGTAAGATTGGTTATACAGTGTACTTCTGTGCATCCAATACTGCTGCTGCGATTTCGCGTTTTTTTGCTACCACATTGATTGGTGTGTGGCGTGTGAATTTGCGAAGTGCGGAAAGCATCATGCGCAGTGTGTCGCCTGTTTCTGCTGCAATCAATGTTTCTTTTGCATCCGCTTCGATCTGGTTGAATGCCTCTTGGCAGAATACTTGCGTGTAAAGGATCTTTTGCTTGCTCTTTTCTTCACCGGACTTGGCAATCGCTTTTTCTGTACGAAGTACTGCAGACTCCATGGAGTAGACATTGCTGATGATGTCAGCGATGTTGACAAGCAATTCTTGTTCTCTTTCCAACGCTTTTCCATATTTCTGTGCTGCCAAGCCTGTCATCAGGATGGCAATTTTCTTGGCGTTCCTTACAAGATACTTTTCCTGCTCCAATACACCATCGCCCACTTCCTCCGGCATAAGCATCATCAGCTCTTCCTGTAGGCTTTGCGCTTTTTGGATCAATGGAAGTTCCCCTTTCAGGGCTTTACGTAAAAATGTGCCTGGAACCAATAGGCGGTTGATTTCGTTTGTCCCTTCAAAGATACGGTTGATACGGGAGTCACGGTACATTCTTTCCACTTCATATTCAGCCATGAAACCGTAGCCGCCATGGATTTGAACCGCTTCGTCCACTACATAATCAAGGGTTTCAGAACCGAATACTTTATTTAAGGAACATTCAATTGCGTATTCAGCTACTGCTTTTGCAACTGCATTCGGATCTTTCTCTTCTTCCTTGGTCAGACGGCCCATGCTGTCTTCAAAAAGACCGACTGTACGGTAGACGGAGCTTTCCGTTGCATATGTTTTTGTCGCCATGTTTGCCAGCTTCTCCTGGATTAAAGAGAACTTGGCGATTGGCGTTTTGAATTGCTGACGCTGGTTGGCATAAGTGGCAGCCAACTCGATTCCACGCTTGGATCCCCCCACAGTCCCTACAGCCAATTTGTAACGGCCGATATTCAGGATATTGAATGCGATAACGTGGCCCCGGCCAATTTCACCTAGCAGGTTTTCTTTCGGAACCTTTGCATCTTCCAAAACCAATGTACGAGTGGAAGAGCCTTTGATTCCCATTTTCTTTTCTTCCGGTCCTGTGGACACTCCATCATATTCACGTTCCACGATGAAGGCGGAGAAATGCTCCCCATCCACTTTTGCATAGACAACAAACACATCTGCAAAGCCTGCGTTGGTAATCCACTGCTTTTCACCGTTCAGGATATAGTGGGTGCCTTCTGCGTTTAATTTTGCGGTTGTTTTTGCTCCAAGTGCATCAGAACCTGAACCAGGCTCAGTCAATGCATAGGCTGCCAGTAATTCACCGGATGCAAGCTTTGGTAAATATTTTTGCTTTTGGTCTTCATTTCCGAAGAGGACGATTGGCAATGAACCGATTCCTACATGTGCTCCGTAGGATAAAGAGAATCCGCCCGCTCTTGAGAATTTTTCCGTGATGAGGGAAGAACTGATTTTATCCAAACCGAATCCGCCGTATTCCTCCTGTACATCCGCGCCTAAAAGTCCCAGCTCCCCTGCTTCTTTCAAAAGCTTTACAGAGATATCGAAGTTATGGTGCTCGATCTGCTCCAGATTTGGGACCACTTCATTTACCACAAACTCCTCAGTCGTTTTGGCAATCAGTTTATGCTCATCCGTGAAGTCCTCCGGTGTGAACACTTTTTCGGCCGCAATATCATCCAGTAGAAAGCTACCGCCTTTGACTACATTTTCTAATGTATTTGACATATCATTTTCCTCCTTGAAATGGTTTTTCTATGCTAATAATTCGAACACTCCAGCAGCACCCATACCGCCGCCGATGCACATGCTGACAATTCCGAACTGCTCGTTGCGGCGCTTCATTTCGTGAAGCAGCGTCAGTGTTAATTTAGATCCCGTACAACCCAGTGGATGCCCGAGTGCAATGGCACCACCATTTACATTCACCTTATCTTCATCAAGCCCAAGCTCACGCATAACCTGGATCGCCTGGGAAGCAAAGGCCTCGTTCAGTTCAAGCAATCCGATATCGGAAAGCTCGAGTCCAGCAAGCTTTAACGCTTTAGGGATCGCGACTACCGGTCCGATACCCATCACTTCCGGTGGAACCCCTCCTACTGCAAAGGAACGGAATTTTGCAATTGGCTTCAAGCCCAATGCTTCTGCTCTTTCCCTTTCCATAACAAGGACGGATGCCGCACCGTCGCTAGTCTGGGATGAGTTACCTGCAGTGACTGACCCTTTCACATTAAACGCTGGACGAAGCTTCGCAAGAACATCCATCGTTGTTCCTGCTCTTACACCTTCATCCTGGCTGAAGGTGAAGCTTGATTCCTGCAGCTTGTAGTTAGCGCCAACTTTTCGTACGGCTACATCAACCGGAACGATTTCGTCGACAAACTTCCCTTCCCGGATCGCTCTTGCCGCTCTTTCATGGCTTCTCACAGCAAAAGCATCCTGGTCTTCACGACTTACGCCATATTTGGACGCAACCTGCTCCGCTGTGTGCCCCATACCCATGTAATACTCTGGCGCTGAATCAACAAGTCTTGCGTTTGGACGCACCGTGTGGCCGACCATCGGCACCATGCTCATCGATTCCGCTCCACCTGCCAGGATACTTTCGGAATGCCCTAGCATGATCCGCTCTGCTGCATAGGCGATCGTTTGTAAGCCTGAAGAGCAGTACCTATTGATGGTGATGGCCGGGACACTGGACGGAAGTCCTGCCAAGCCACCGATATTCCTTGCCATGTTCAATCCTTGCTCCGCTTCCGGCATCGCACAACCGAAGATGAGGTCATCGATCGGACCATCGTAATTGCCGGCTCTTCTTAATGTTTCTTTTACTACCAATGCTCCTAGGTCGTCTGGACGTACTGTAGCCAAAGATCCTTTTTTCGCTCTGCCTACTGGTGTTCTAGCACCAGCAACTATCACCGCTTCTTTCAAAGTGCTCCCCTCGCTTTTCTAGTAGTTTAGTATTTTATGAAAAATTAGTTGCGTAATGGTTTTCCTTTTACAAGCATGTGCTGCATCCGCTGCTGGGACTTCGCTTCCCCTACAAGGCTCAGGAATGCTTCGCGCTCAAGATCCAATAGGTACTGCTCATCTACTTCCGTGCCATATGGTACATTTCCGCCTGCAATAACATGTGCCAGTTTTTTGGCGATTTTGAGGTCATGCTCAGAGATGAAGCCTGAATACTGCATGTTATAGGCACCAAGCATCAATGTTGCATAGCCTGTTTCCCCTGTCACTGGAATCTTTTTTCGTACTGGCGGTGTGTAGCCTGCTTCAAACAGATGAAGCGCCGCCTGCTTTGCATCGTGTATGAGATGATCGCCGTTAAAGCTGATTTGATCTTTATTATTAAGCAGGTGCAGATCTTTCGCTTCTGCAGCCGATGTGGATACCTTTGCAGTTGCAATCTGCTCGAACACCTTGTTTGCCACTTTTTGCAGGTCATAATCCAATCCCTCTGGCATGCTGTTCAAGTGCTTGATATACAGCTCTTTGTTACCTCCACCGCCAGGGATGAGTCCTACTCCCACTTCCACAAGGCCCATATACGTTTCGCTGGATGCCTGCAACTGGCTTGTCGGTAGGCAGATTTCCGTTCCGCCGCCGAGTGTCATGCCGAATGGTGCAGCGACTACCGGCTTTGGACTGTATTTGATTTTCATCATCGCTTGCTGGAAGTGCTTCACCACCATATCGATCTCGAAATAGTTGTCATCCTGCGCTTCCATCAGAATCATTGCAAGGTTTGCCCCTACACAGAAGTTCTTGCCCTGGTTCCCGATGACAAGACCTTTATAATTCTTATCCACTTCATCAATCGCGTAATTGACCATTTGGATGATATCAAGCCCGATTGCGTTGTTAGGTGACGTGAATTCCAGGAGTGCAACATCATCCCCAAGATCGATCAGGCTTGCACCGGAATTCTTTTTGATGACACCATTTGTCTCTTTTAAGGTTTTAAGGTGAACAACCTTTTTGTTCACTTCCATAGACTTGTATGTTCCATCTCCATAATAGGAAGTGGTTCCGTTGTCTTTTTTGTAGAAGCTGCGGTGGCCATTTGCCAAAAGCTCGTCAACCCACTTTGGAACCGGAATGCCATCTTCCTTCATTTTCATTACAGACTCTTCCACTCCGATTGCATCCCATGTCTCAAAAGGTCCACGGTCCCAGCCGAAGCCCCACTTCATCGCTTGGTCGATTGCCACAATATCATCCGCAATTTCCCCAAGCAGTTCCGCCGAATAGCTGAGTACCGGCGCAAGAATATTCCACAGGAGATTGCCTGCACGATCGTCCGCGTATACAAGCGCTTTCATTTTATTGCTGTAGCCTTTTGCCTGCTTGCTCATTTCCAGTGCCGGCGTTTTCAATTTCTTTCTTTGCTCATATTCGAATGTCTCAGCGTTCAGCTCGAGGATCTCTTTCCCTTGCTTCAGGTAGAACCCTTGCCCGGATTTGCTTCCAAGCCAGCCGTTCGCCTGCATTTTCTTCATAAAATCAGGTACTTGGAAAACTTCCTTCTCAGCACCCTCTACCTTATCGAACACATTGTTAGCAACGTGGATGAATGTATCAAGTCCCACTACATCCAATGTACGGAATGTCGCACTTTTCGGTCTGCCGATTGCAGGACCTGTAACAGAATCAACCTCACCGACACTGTAGCCGCCTTCAAGCATCTGCTTCACGGTAACAAGCAAACCGTATGTTCCGATTCTATTGGCAATAAAGTTTGGTGTATCTTTGGCAAGCACGATTCCTTTTCCAAGGACATCCTCCCCGAATGTCTTGATAAAGCTTACCACTTCAGGGTCTGTATCCTGTGTCGGAATGACCTCTAATAATTTCAAGTAGCGTGGTGGATTGAAAAAGTGTGTACCAAGGAAGTTCTTTCTGAAATCATCCGAGCGTCCTTCTGCCATTGCTTCAATGCTAATACCCGAAGTGTTGGAGCTGATGATGCTGCCCTGCTTACGATGAGCATCTACTTTTTCGAACAATTGCTTTTTGATTTCCAGGTTTTCCACGATGACCTCAATCACCCAGTCACATTCTGCGATTTTTGCGATGTCATCTTCCAGGTTGCCTGCTTCGATTAATTGCAGGTTTGATTTGGTTGTCAGTGGTGCCGGTTTTTGTTTGAGTAATTTTTGCAGCGCTGTGCTCGTATATTTATTACGTACTGCTTTATCAGAGAGTGTTAAGCCCTTTTGCTCTTCTTCACTCGTCAGTTTGTTAGGAACGATATCTAACAAGATTGTAGGAATACCAACGTTTGCTAAATGTGCCGCGATTCCGGACCCCATTACACCAGATCCGATGACAGCAACCTTTTTAATACTATGTTTCATTCTTCCTCCCCCTTGATAGTTGAATTTGATTTGATTTCATTTGTTGAATGAATACTCATTCATTTTTACTCCAAAAAAATATCTCCTTTACAAGAGTTCCTTTGATTTCAATAATAAAGTATTTATAGAATTTTCGCAATAAATAAATAAGGTTTTTCCATTTTATTTTACTTGATGAACCTGCATGCCGTTTTTCCTTGGAGGTAAAAATATGAAAGACGGAGGTGATAAGGATGGCAAAGATGAAAAAGCAGCCCTCACATGCGGCTAAAAGTGCAGCTAGCGTGAAAGGAAATTCCGGTCCGACGGTTGAGATGGATTACAGCGGGAAAAAGACGAGCAATAACCAGCAGTATGGGAAAGCGAATATGGAGGATTAATCAGCCAATTCTCTCCTGAATAATATTAAAAGGGAGAGCGTATTGTCCGCTCCCCCTTTTACATTGTACGATTATTTTTTGATCATCCCTTTTAGGACGAATGCCACGTTTGCTGGGCGCTCTGCCAAACGGCGCATGAAGTAGCCGTACCAGTCCGTACCATATGGAACGTAGACGCGCATTTTGTAGCCCTCTTTTACTAGCTCCAGCTGACGCTCCGGACGTATTCCGTACAACATCTGGAATTCAAATTGGTCATTTGGGATATTGTGCTTCTTGACCAATTCTTTTGTAAACTCAATCATTGCATCATCATGCGTGGCCACTGCTGTGTAGTTGCCGTTCAAAAGATGCATTTCAATGATTTTTTTGAAGTTATCGTCTACATCCTTCTTTTCAGGAAAAGCAACATGTGGTGACTCCTTGTATGCTCCCTTTACCAGACGAAGATTTGGATTGTATTGATTCAAGTCCTCGATATCTGTAACAGTACGGAAAAGATATGCCTGGATAACCGTTCCTACATTATCGAATTCTTCCTTCAGCCTCTTGAAGATTTCAATTGTCTTGCCACAGCGGGAGTAGTCTTCCATATCAATGGTGACAAATACACCGTTTTCCTTGGCCGCAGTAAGGATTCTGCGCATATTATTCATGACAATCTCGTCGGAAATGTCCAGACCCATGCTAGTCATTTTTAAAGATAGCTGAGAATCAAGCTTTTCTCTTCCGATAGCACGAATCGCTTCGATGCTGTTGTCTGCCATCTCATTTGCTTCCTGCTCTGTATCAATGAATTCACCAAGATAATCAATGGTCACACAAAGGTCTTTTCCATTTAATTCCTTGATGCACTGAACTGCCTGATCAATTCTTTCCCCGGCTACAAATCGCCCTGCTCCGAATCGCAAGCCATATTTTCTCGCCATTTTTGTTAACGCTTTGTTCTTTGATAAAAATAAAAACGCATTGCGCATAACTTGTTCCATGATGTTGTTCCTCCCATTGCTTCTAGATGCTCTCTCTATATCAACCTTAGCTGTTAGCCTAGTAAAATTATTCTGAAAAGCTCAGTAAACGCTTTCAACTCTTGCGACAAATTAAATTACATCCTCATTTTATCACCTTTTTTAAAATTTGAATACAAAATATTTGTCGGGAAATAGTAATTTATGTCGCTTATTATTGGAGCTTTTTTTCAACAAAGAACTGGTTGCGTACATAGAAATACTGATTTGGGACATTATACAAGTGATATTGAAAATCAGGAGGTCGTTGTATGCAACAACAACAGCAACAGCAGCCATCAACTGCGCAGCAAACAGGCTATTATCCACAGCCCCCAGCCGTTGTCACTACCAAAGACTCATTATATTTTGCAGATATGCTTTCTTGGAATCTGCTTGCGATGAAAAAGGCACATTTCTTTGCAAGTCAATGTCAGGACCAGGAAGTGGTGCAGGCCATTGAAAAGGCCGGGCAAATGCATCAGCGCCATTACCAGAAAGTACTATCCCATGTTCAGGGTCAAAATCAAATGCAGCAACAACAAAAGCCACTTCAATAAAGGAGGGGAATCCTAATGAACCAGCAGAAGATTCAAAACCCGGAGAGCCAAGTAACAAAAACCCCACAAATGAATGACCGTGATTTCATCAATGATATGCTCGCAACGGAAAAATATATGACCGCTTCCTACAGCACAACGCTGAATGAAGCAAGCAATCAGCAGATTTATACGGATTTACTGGCAATCTTCAATGAGACGCAGAACTGCCAGCGTGAATTGTACAACCTTATGTTCCAGAAGGGTTGGTATGCCTTGGAACAGGCCGATCAGCAGAAACTTCAGCAGCAATATCAGCAATTTCAGGGCTATACAAACCAGTTTCCTTATGGAAATAACGGCATGATGCAATAAGTGAGGAAAAGCAGCGATGGATGCTGCTTTTTTCTTTTGGGGTGGCACTGTTAAACACCGCTGTTGATTTCCGCACTAGGCTTCGCTTTCCGCGGGGCGCTGGTGGAGCCTCCTCGGCTGCGCCTGTGGGGTCTCCACTCTAGCGCTATCTCCCGCAGGAGTCTTCGCCTATTGCTCCAATCAACAGCTAACAAAGCCTATGTAATACAGTGTTCCACGCAATCTACATTCCTCATAAAAAACAAAAAAAGGACTATCTCCCAAGAAAGAAGACGGTCCTACTTTTTCGCACTTTTCGCGCGGTGCGCATCATTCAATTCTTTGATTTCTTTGATCAGGGTCATCATGTCCTGTTTGGCATCCGGGTATTGCTCGTTCCAGTGCTTTACCAGTGGTGGCATGGACTTTGCGATGTAGGTGTAGAGTACCCAGGCCTTGACGTTCTCCTTTTGTTCATCCGAGCACTCCCCTAAAAGAAGCTCCGTATATTTTTCAAGTAATCCATCAAGCTGTTGCTCCAATTTTTCATTCATCGTATTTCCTCCTCACCTTGCTCTCTAGACTTTGCATTCAAGTGGACAGGTTGAACAACGCGCTCCAGAAGAATTGGTCTGGTAATAGAAGCAGCATGTTTTCCTCACCCTTATATTCGCTTGATGCTTTAACACAAACACTTTCTCACTGTAGAAGTTTGCTGCCGGATTCCGGTTCATTCCGAATAAAGAGGCAGGTGCATCCAAGAGCGCCTGAAAATCTTCAGTTGCATGTTCGGTCACATCCAATTTCGGAAGGATAGTTTCATACAGCCAGTACACATAGAGCATGACATTTTCCCATAAGGTCTGCCTTGAAATTTTCGCTTCTTTCGCAACTTGCTCGATTAACGGAACAAACAGCCCCTGAAAAAGTGAACTAATATGCCTTGTTCTCCAATCACTACGACCATTTGATGGAGCCTCCTCTACATCAAGTTCATTGAATCGAATCTTTGGTAGCCAAGTCCCTTTGTCATAGAAGGAATCCAGCCAAATATTCTCCGGGGCGATCTGCAGGGTCTTATTAAAAGCTGACATACTCATGAAGCAATTGACTGCAAGAAAACCGAGTCTTTTCATCATCAAAGATGCAGCAACGTCATTCTTATCGGTACCGAGATCTTCCCGTATCGTTTCCAGATAGGAACAAACCGCTCCCTCTACCAATAACGAGGCAAGCTTCACCGAATTCGTGGATGAAGCCTGGCCCAGCACCAATCGTCCATTCTCCTCCAAAAACCTCTGTTCAGCTTGTGTGAGGCTTGTTGTTACTATCCTCATGCCCTTAACCCTTCCAGATTTGGTACGATGCATCGGCCTCTGCCATGCGGGATGCATAAAGGTGTACCGAAAAGTGGATCAGTGGTAACCTGGCAGCTCATATCAAAGACATTTTTCACAAGATCACAGTTGATGACTTCCTCAGGTTTCCCTTGGGCATAAATCTGTTTGTCACGAATGGCAACAATATGATGGGCATAACGGCAAGCCAGATTGAGGTCATGCAGGACCATGATGATCGTACGGTTTTCTTTTTCATTCAGTTCAAACAAAAGATCCAATATTTCAATCTGATGTGTCATGTCCAAATAGGTGGTCGGTTCATCGAGCAGGATGACATCCGTTTCCTGTGCAAGTGTCATGGCGATCCAGGCTCTTTGGCGCTGCCCGCCTGACAGGGAATCGACTGTACGCTCCGCCAATTCCTCCATCCCGGTTGCACGAAGGGAATCCCATACGACTTTTTCATCATGATCTGACCATTGCTTAAGCCACGATTGGTAAGGGTATCTACCTTGCTTGACGAGCTGAAGGACGGATAATCCCTCCGGTGCGACCGGCCCCTGCGGCAAGATAGCAAGCTGTTTCGCGATTTCCTTTGTCGATTGCTTGGAGATCGCCTTACCTTCTAAGAGCACATTCCCTTCAGCAGGCTTTAACAAACGAGCTAATGAACGAAGTAGAGTGGACTTCCCGCAACCATTTCCTCCAATGAATACGGTAATTTCCCCTTTTGGGATATTCAGGTCCAATTCCTCGATAATAATGGAATCACCATAGGATAATGTCAGGGACTTTGTTTCTAATGCGTTCATGTATTTTCCACCTTTCGTTAAGCGTTTCTCGTTTTATAAAGCAGATAGATAAAGTATGGTGCGCCGATTGATGCTGTAAATACGCCGGCAGGAATTTCAAGTGGCGAGAACATGGTTCTTCCGATCAGGTCCGCCAACATGACCAGGAATGCACCGATCAAGGCTGAAGTGGGAATCAATACCCCGAATGAGGAGCCCACAAGCCTGCGTGCGATATGAGGAGCCATCAAGCCGACAAATCCGATTCCGCCTGCAAATGCAACCGCGCCTCCGGTCAATGCTGTACTTAGGAATAAAAGCCCCATCCGATGTTTATGAACCGCTCCACCAACACCTGTGGCAATTTCATCCCCAAGCTCTTGAATATTCAGATGCCTTACTACCATGATGCTTACTAGTAACAGTAATATAGTCCATGGAAGAAGGATTTTCACGTGATCCCAGTTGGAACCGTAAACAGTTCCTGTGATCCATATATTTGCCTGGCTTGCTCGATAGATCGGGCCAAGTATCATAAATAAAGTCGTAAGTGCCTGCATCAGCGTGGAAATTCCAATTCCGATCAGCACAAGGCGAACGGGAGATAGACCATTTTTCCACGAAAGGGTATAAACCACTATGGCAATCGCCGTTGCACCGATAAAGGCGCTTAATGGCAGCCATTGAATACTGACGGTCAATGAATTATTACTGTCACTGAACAGTGCAAGAAAAAGGACGACCGCAGTAGAAGCCCCACCCGTTAATCCTATAATATCAGGAGATGCTAACGGGTTACGAATTATGCCTTGTAAAATCGCTCCGGCAACCGCGAGGGATATTCCCACCAATAGTGCAATGATGATTCTCGGTAAACGAAAGGATTGGACCACAAGTGTCTCCATTTGATCTCCATATCCGAAAAACACCTTCACTACATTCCAGGGGGAGATTTTCATGTCCCCCATTCCAGTACTGATAATAAACAGGGCAATCACCGATAAGGCTAATCCCAGTATGGCAAGCATCGCTTTTTTATCGATAAAGAATGAAACCGAACTTTGCCAAAGCCTGAATGTTTTATACTTTTTCATTTCCCGTGGAACCCCCTTCTCGCGATATAGATGAAGAATGGAGTTCCGACAATGGCCGTCATGACACCAACAGGAACTTCTTGAGGCATGATGACGTAACGTGCTCCGATATCTGCCACCAAAAGTAGGATCGCGCCTAAAATTGTGCAGTACGGAGCAAGCCAGCGATGGTCCGTGCCAACAAAATATCTTGCCACATGCGGGATGACGATGCCAATGAACACAATCGGCCCTGCTATTGCAACGGAACCGCCGGCCAATAAAATGATCACGACAGCAGCAACAAGCTTCACCAGTCCCGTTTTGACACCAAGACTGGTTGCCACATCGTCACCCATTGCCAATAGATTCATCTTTTTGCCTATGAACAAGGAGGCAATGAACGCAACCGCAATATATGGGCCTACTGCAGTGACAACTTCCAGCTTGCGCCCTTGGACAGATCCGGCTAGCCAGAACAGTACCTGATCGAGGGCAGTTTCATTGACTACCAATAGCCCCTGCGTCAGGGATGAGAACATAGCGGCAAAAGCGGCGCCGGCAAGTGTCAGCTTCATCGGGGTCAGGCCCTCACGGCCGATCGAGCCAATAAAATAAACGGCAAAGGCAGCAACGGCTGCACCAAGGAATGCCAGCCATGTATACGTTTGTAAAGATGTAACTGAGAAAAAGGAAACCGCTACGACAACGAAAAAACTCGCTCCAGCATTAATTCCGAAAATACCGGGTGATGCTAGCGGGTTTTTCGTTAAAGCCTGCATCCATAAACCCGATAAAGCCAAACTGGCTCCAACAATGGCAGCAATGATGGCTCTTGGCAACCTAACCGATTGAACGATGATGTGTTCATTCGAGCCATCGAAATTTCTGAATGCTTCTATTGCCAAGCCAAGACTTGTATCTGTATATCCATAAATAATGCTTGCAACAAAACAGAGAAATAATAGGAAGGAACCCACTAGTAACCCTATTATTTTTTGACTTGTTGTCCGTAATAACATAATGAGTACCTTCTATCTATATACCATTTTTATATCCACTATAAGTTTAGGAGAATACACCCAATGTGTCAATGACTTTGAAAATCATTCTCAAAAAATATATTGACAACCATTCTCATTCCCAGTAATATCATATTTGTAAATGAAAATCATTATCACTATTAACGGGGGAATTACATAATGTTTAAGAACAAAAAGTTTTTCACACTATTTTTATTAAGCATCGTTACTTCATTGTTATTGGCTGCTTGCGGCAATAACAGCGGAAACAATAATGCGGGCAAAGATAACGAAGGAAACGGGGATGCACCTAAAGAAGAAACATCCTACACAGTGGAACATGCAATGGGAACCGCTGAAATCAAAGGCACTCCTGAAAAAGTGGTTATATTAACAAACGAAGGAACAGAAGCGCTTCTTGCGATGGGAGTCAAGCCTGTTGGAGCGGTTCAATCATGGTTAGGCGACACTTGGTACGATCATATCAAATCTGATATGGAAGGCGTAGAAGTTGTCGGAACGGAAAGCGCAGTAAACCTGGAAGCGATTGCTGCCCTTAAACCGGACCTTATTATCGGTAACAAACTTCGTCAAGAGGACGTTTACGAGCAACTGAATGCTATTGCACCGACTGTTTTCGCTGAGACGTTAAAAGGTGACTGGAAAGAAAACTTTGCACTTTACTCAAAAGCATTGAATAAAGAAGAAGAAGGCAAGAAAGTAATGGATGATTACGATGCACGTGTTGCAAGCATCAGTGAAGAAGCGGGAGACAAACTGCAACAGGAAGTTTCCATCGTCCGTTTTACAGCTGGAGATGTTCGTATCTATCACAAGGACTCATTCTCTGGTGTTATCCTGGATCAATTAGGATTTGCTAGACCTGAATCTCAAAACGTCAATGATTTTGCAGAAAAGAACGCAACAAAAGAAAGAATTCCAGCCATGGACGGAGACATTCTATTCCACTTCTCTTATGAAACTGGCGAAGGGGACGCAACAAAGCTTAAAGCAGAATGGTTGGAAGACCCTCTATTCAAAAATCTTGAAGTAGCGAAAGCTGGAAACGTACACGAAGTAAGTGATGCAATATGGAATACAGCAGGTGGTGTAATGGCAGCTAACCTGATGCTCGATGACATTGAAAAAATCATTCTTGAAAAATAAGAAGGTATGTAAAAAGGAGACAGCGATGGCTGCCTCCTTTTTTTGTTCTCCTATTTACACAAACTCTTTGATATCGTACACTCTGCCATTCTCCATTGTACTAGAAAGAACCAGATCCAGCATTTTTTGTGCCACAATGACTGGTGAACGGAGCTCCCCTTTTTCGTGGTAGTTCTTGAAAACTTCTACATTTGTGAAGTCTTCCTTATCCGCTTGTCGAATGGTCCCCTGCATATCCGTATCCATGATTCCTGGTGAGAATGAAATGATGGTTGCAGGATTTGCCGCCGTCTCTTGCTCATGTCCGACAGATTTTGTGAACATATCAAGCCCCGCTTTGGTCGTTCCATATGTATTCCAGCCATAAATAGGACGATTGGCAGCTCCTGAGCTGATATTGACTATTACTTTTTTACAATCCCAATCTTCCGTCAGCTTTAGAAATTCATTGGTAATGAGCATTGGTGTCAGGAGGTTCAGATGGACACTTTTCGTCATAGATTCCGGATCTGATTTTCCTGCCGGTTTGATGGGATCTACCATACCGGCATTGTTGATAAAATATATCCCTTCCAGCTTTTCTTTATTGATGGACTTTATGATTTTCATGACCATGCCCGGAATCTTTTCATGTTCACTTAAATCTTCGTTCATAAATTGTAACGCTACCCCTAACTCTTGAGCTAGCCGAACCAATTCTTCGTTATCGTTTCTTGCAATGCAAATCAACTCGTTGTTCTCCTTTAAAAGAAGTTGTGCAGTTGCTTCACCCAGGCCTTTGGACGCGCCAGTCACAATAAAAACGTTCATCGTTCATTCCTCCTTATTTTTACCAGTCTATATAAAGAAGTGGCAATTTGCCAGCCATCCGACCTGCGATTGCCCATTTTAAAAGGAATTAGATTTACCAAGCCGACCCAGGAGCTAAATAGGATAAATAAATGGAAAAGAAGAAGGTCATACTCGCTTAAGAGTGGAAGAACCAAAAAAATGGAGGCAATATTGAACAAAGGACCACCAAGCGAGATGAAAGCCACTTTTTCCGGAGACAGTACCCCTTCCCTGCTATTGGTGGAATATCCTCCTAAAAACACAAGGTAATGAACTCGGTACCGAATCGACGCATGGGAAAAATGGAACCATTCAGGTCCTATACCTAAAACGATTTCCGTTTCCTTGATACCGAACAGCTTGGCAAAAAGAACATGACCCATCTCATGAATCAGATGGACAGATGGAACTATGAATAAGAAAAACAGCAGAATTTCCCACATCAAATTGATAACCCTCTTTAGTAAATGCCTTTAGATACACTTATTATACATGACTTGGTGTTGGAGTTTGTGGAAAAACAGTGATGGGATGTGAATGAAATATGAAAAAACCTGACCAGTCAACTGGTCAGGCATTTCTTCATTTTTATAAAATATCCAACCAAATCTTCACGGTTGTCGCTAAAATCAGAAGTGCCAAAGTCCATTGCAGCACTTTGGTGTTCATCTTCTGTCCAAGCTTTGCTCCGATCGGGGCAGCAATGATACTTGCCACTACCATCACGATAGCCGGAATCAATAACACTTGACCCGTTGTGATTTTCCCCACCGTACTACCTATGGAGGAAATAAACGTAATGGCAAGAGAAGTGGCAATGGTCATTCTTGTAGGGATTTTCAGCACCACAAGCATGATCGGAACAAGCAGGAACGCACCTGCTGCTCCAACAATTCCCGAGCCGATCCCGACAATAAATGCCAATATCGCTGCAACGGCCTTGTTGAATGTCACCTGATCGAATGGAATATCATCTATACCTTTTTTAGGGATAAACATCATAATAACAGCAATCAAAGCTAATATTCCATACACCACGTTAATAGAATCCTCATTCATAAAGCCTGAGCCATAACCACCGATAAAACTTCCGAGAAGGATACTGACACCCATATAGATAATCAATTCCTTATTCAGGAAGCCACCTTTTCGGTATGCCCATACACCGGAAATTGTTGCAAAGAACACTTGAACCGCACTCACACCGGATACCTCATGGGCTGTCAGAGCAGTCAATCCAAGTAAAGGTGGAATATAAAGCAGCATCGGATATTTAATAATCGACCCGCCAATCCCGACCATACCGGAAACAAACGACCCTACAAACCCAATCGCAAACAACGTCACAATCCACATTAAATCAAACTCCATCATTCATTCCCCTCCTTCAGTACGACACGATGGATGAAATTCCTGCCGGGGTCTGGCCCCTTTCAGGAATTTCATCATCTGCCATATTTTCAAATCACATCGCTATTATGGTTATTATCCGTGAACTGCACAGCGGTTTGGACCGATTTCCATGTCGCGCTGCTCGTCGTCTGATGGGTTGATTTTACCCATGTTCATTTCACGGATTTGCTGGTATGCATTCGGTTGTGGAGGAAGGTTTTCGGAAACCAGCTTGCGGAATTCCTCTTCGTCCTCAATGTTCAGTCCAGCGTTGTTTTGGAACAGTTCGCCTAAGCGTGCTGCCACTAATCCACCTTCGCCAACTTCAGACATCGTACCAAAGTGGGCAGGTAGAACGATTAATTCCTCTGATAGTTCTTTGTATCGTGCGTATAAAGTTTCTCGAAGATCTGCCACCCAGTCCTCCGCTTTACCAGCTAAATCAGGTCGGCCAATAGATTCTACGAACAGGATGTCTCCACTCAATAGGAAGCGGTTATCTACTACAAAAGATGTACTTCCGATAGTATGTCCTGGAGAATAGATAGCTTGAACCGCCACTTTTGTAGAACCAACAGTAATTTCTACACCGTCTTCCAGCTTTTCATAAGCAAATGTCACTTCTTCTGCATCTTTCGGAGGCAACCAGTATGTTGCATTTGTTGCTTCACGCAGCAAACGTCCTCCAGAGATGTGATCGGCATGTAAATGAGTATCCGCAACATGAACAAGCTTTAATCCTTTTTCTACGATGAAGGATACATATTGATCAACCATGCGAGTGGAATCGATGATCATCGCTTCTCCATCAGATTCTACAAGATAGGATAAGCAGCCTTTTCCGATACGTACGAATTGATATAATGTTCCTCCATCGGCCAGATCAGCAACTTTCACAGGCTCCAAGTACTCACTCCAAGCCTTCATTCCACCTTTTAGGTAGGATACATTCTTCACACCAGCTTCCACCAGCATTTCACCAACGAACACAGAAGAGCCTTCTTTTGCACAAACTACAAGAACATTCTCAAGCGGAATATCTCCTAAGATCTCTTCCACGCCTTCCATAAGATCGAAATAAGGAATATTCTTATGCTTTACAGAAGAGCCTTCGATTTTCCAATCAGCAAATGCGTCTTCATTACGTACATCCAAAATAAATAATGGCTCATTGTTTAAAATTTTCTTTGTAACTTCTTTAGCAGTCATTGCGTTTAACATGAGTAAATACCCCCTACGGTATAATTTTAGTTAAAAAAATTTAGGCAGTAGGACCTTCCCACTTGGACATTCCAGGAATAACGTTAATAACATTAGTAAAGCCTTTGTCAGTCAACTTTTGAGCGGCTAGATCACTGCGGCTTCCTGTACGGCAAATAATATACGTTTCTTTTGTTTTATCTAAGCTTTCCGCTAGTGCTTCCAATTCACCAAGAGGCATGGAAACAGCGCCAGGAATATGGCCAAAAGCATATTCTGCAGGCTCACGAACATCTATAACTGTTACATCATCGTTTAATTTTGCTTGTAGCTCATCATTGCTTGCTGTATGCGGGTGCTTCTTTTCCTCTTTTTCTTCTTCAGAACGAGCCTTACGGATGTAATGCTTCAGCACATCGCCTTCTTCCATCGTACCTAAATACTGATGGCCCACTTTTTCTGCCCAAGCAGCAATATCCGCTTTGGACCCTTTATCTGTTGCCAATACTTCTAGAACTTCCCCAGATTCTATCTGGTCGATTGATTTTTTTGTACGTACGATTGGCATTGGACATGCCAACCCCTTTGCATCAAGCGTTAAATTTACTTTCATCAATAAACAGCTCCCTTGCCAGAATTATTTTACTTCGCCTTCCCAATCGAGCATTCCGCCTACCATATTCGTTACATCAAAGCCTTGTGCTTCCAAAAACATCGTAGCTTGAGCACTTCTTGCTCCTGAACGGCAAACGATGATATGCGCTTTCGTTTTATCAATATCCTGTGTACGGAACTCCAATAAGCTTAAAGGAATGTTGGTTGCTACAGGGATCTTACCTGCAGCTACCTCTTCCGCTTCTCTTACATCAATAATCGAAACTTCCTCACCGGCAGTCAGCTTTTTTTCTAATTCTTTTGTAGAAATTTGCTTCATTACATTTCCCCCTTCTTTTCTTTTTACCAGGCGTTCATGCCGCCCTTTACATTTGCCACCTTTGTAAAACCAAACTTTTTCAGCTTTTTAACCGCTGCATTGCTACGCATGCCGCTTTGACAGATGACCACGATCTCTTTTTCTTTCGATAGCTTACCTGTCTCTGTGTGCAAAGTAGCCAATGGCAGGTTCTTGAATTGTTTAATATGATTTCCCTTGTACTCCAACGGTGTGCGTACATCAATGAACTGCTTGTTCTTATCGTTCAGTTCCTTTTTCAGATCAGCTGTTGTAAGCTGTCTTACTCCGGAAGCTGGTTTCATTTTCAATAAAAGAAATACAATGATTGCTCCAATTAGAACGTATTGAATGATTTCCATCGATCGTTTCACATCCTATATGAATAAGTTGACATTACCTTCAGATGCATCAGCTAAATATGCTCCTACTCCTGCATATTCGATTCCTTCAAGCATCTCTTCATGCTTCAAGCCTAATAAGTCCACTGTCATCTGGCATCCAACCAATTTCACGTCCAGGTCTTTCGCCAATTCAATCAAGTTAGGAAGAGACTCTACATTATGCTTTTTCATGATTCCCTTGATCATTTTCGGACCCATTCCTGCCATATGCATGTTGGACAAACCTAATCTGTTTGCTCCACGCGGCATCATTTTCCCGAACATTTTTTCGATAAAATTCTTCTTTACAGGCACAAGCTCATCCTTACGTAAGGCATTCAATCCCCAGAATGTATGGAAAATCGTTACCTCATGATCGTATGCTGCTGCACCAGTTGCAATAATATAAGCGGCCATTGCCTTATCATAATCTCCACTGAATAATACGATGGTTGTTTTCTTTTTTTCGATTGTCATAGGTTAAGTTCCTCCTTAGGCTTTCTTGATATAAAATGTAAATACGTCTTGCTCTTCTTTCATGTCCACTAATTCGTTACCTGTAGATTTGGACCATGCAGCCAGGTCGGTTTTAGCACCCTTATCTGTTGCAATTACTTCCAGGATCTCACCAGAGTTCAATTCGTTTAAAGCTTTTTTTATTTTTACTAATGGCATTGGGCAAGCTAATCCTTTAACATCTAATACTTTGTTTGCATTCATTTTTTCATTTCCTCCTTGAGTGTTGGTTTATCATCATATACCTACCGGGGTATGTTTTTAGTTAAAAATATATACCACCTGGGGTATTAAAGTTTGTAAAAAAAATTATCTGTGTTCATTGTATACCCTATTGGGTATTTTGTAAAGCGATTTTTTATACCCTGCACGGTATTTTTCGGGATAATAATATACCCATGAAGGTATACTATCGATTCGATCTTTGGCTTGCTATTTATCTGCTTTTGATTAATAAATCAATAGCTTGTTTAACTACTTCACTTGTGTCTTCACCATTCAGTACATTTTGGCGGACACATTCCTCCAGGTTGGTACTGACAATTACGCCAATGGCTCGATCAATCGCCGTTTTGGCTGCATTCAATTGCATTACAACATCGCGGCAATCCTCGCCCTGCTCCATCATATGAAGCACCCCGCGAATCTGGCCCTCAGCCCGTTTCAAACGATTCTTCACTTGAGAGTTATACTCCATAATCCTTACACCTCCAAAATAATCTTTGAATGAGGTCTGCCCTCACTCACAACTTACATGCCCCTATATTATACCCCCGTAGGTATTTTGTCAACACCTGAGATTTGAATAATAATAAGGGAGTAAAATAAGGGAGTAAAATAAGGGGCCAGACCCCGGCAGGAATTTTGATTTACACGTCGAAGGCTTTTTGTTATTTTGATTGTATGCTCGATGTTTTTGTAGGCTCTTTACGTATTTGATATTGATTGTTTGTGCAGGATTTACTTATTTATAGGTATTGAGCAGGATGACTAGTTGTGAAGGTAGATGCGATAATAGTCGAAAAACAACCATCTATTCGAAAACAGCGTTAAGTGTGGAGGCGTATGTATGAAGTATAAACGGAATGAGCCGTTTCGATATGAATTTGGAATGCCAGTGAGGGTGAATTTCTATATCAGCAGGATCAACGGGAAGACCACTGCATCGTCCGAAGGCGAGGGCGTGGTGCTGGACATCAGCCCAAGTGGATTAAGAATGCAGTCCTCCTTGGACATCCCATCCAATCAGGAGGTCGAGCTGACGATGCATATGACCATCGGCAGTCGGGAAATCGCCGTAATCGGGAACATCGTTTGGCAGAAAAAGGTGTACCCAACATACCAGTATGGGGTAGAAATGATTTCAGATGCCTTTGAGGAACAAATCATTTTTGCATTAAAGGAGTTCCAGAAGCAGCATCGATCTAATAGTAGTGATAAATAAAAATGAGCGCCCCCTCCATTTCAGATTGGAGAAAGACGCTCTTTTTTATCTTGTGCTAACGAGTCCGGGTACCTGTTCCAAAAAGCGCTTCGCAATCAAAATCCCCTCTTTGGTTCTCTGCAAGTCTCCGCCCCAGACCGGGTCTTCGTGCTCAATACTGATTACCCCATTATATCCCGCTTCCTGGAGCTCTGATATAAACTTGGTCCAATCAAGAGCCCCTAGACCAGGCAGACGATACCGCCACCAGCTGAAGTCTGTCAGGAATCCTACCCTCTTCAAGCGGTCCGTATTTATTTCCGTATCCTTTGCATGCACATGAAAGATTTTGCTAGCGAACTCTTTAATAGGAAGATAAGGATCAATGAACTGCCAAATTAGATGTGACGGATCATACGCCAGTCCGACATTGGGTGAGTCCAAGCGTTTAAACAGGAGGCTCATCAGCTCAGGTGAAATTGCAATGTTCCCCATCAAAGGACAGTTCTCAAACGCGATTTTTACATTTTCCCTCTCCGCCAAGACAACAATCTCTTCAAAAAAGGCTTCCACCTGATCTAAACTATTCTCCGGTTTGGAACGGATGGCGTCGTAGCTGTCATAGCGATCACCCTTAGCACTGTTCGAGATGCCGGTTGAAGTGACAACCGTCGGAATACCAAGTTCCCCCGCCTTTTTTATTCTCGTCATCAGTTCCTCTCGATGACCGGTAGCTATTTCCGCATCTTCACTTAGAAAATTCCGGCAGTATGTCAATGCCGCAATATTGATCTTTCCTTCTGAAACCACTCTCTCCAAGTGGTCAAAAGGTATGTTCGGTCCTATTTCCAAATGACCAAAGCCTTGCTCTAGTGACCATTCTATTATTTTGTTTATATCTGTTATTCCATGATGCACAATCGAATTCGTCAAATAACCGAGTTTCATCTGATCATCACTCTTTTTCATTTTTTGACTTTGTAAACACCGCTGATGATTTCCGCACTAGGCTGCGCTTTCCGCGGGGCGTTAGTGGAGCCTCCTCGGCTTCGCCTGCGGGGTCTCCACGAAACGCCGCTTCCCGCAGGAGTCTTCGCCTATTGCTCCAATCAACAGCTAAGCGTCGTTTTAACAAATCACTTATTATTTATTTTTTCACTTATTTATTTATCGAAGCTGTAAAGATGCTTTCCAATAAGGCGATACTTGCAGCCCCAATTATTCCTTGCTGATCTCCCAATCCGGTTGTGATGATTTCTACCTTCCTCTTTTTAGCCAAGAAGGAATTTGCGTTTGCTTTTTCCCTGATTTCCTTAAGCAGTGGCCATTCCTCCTGTGCCAGGTCGCCACCAATGACGATCTTCTGGACGTGAAACATATTAATGAAGGAAGAGAGTACTACCGCAATTTTGTTACCAGCGGCACGAAGGGATTCCAATGCGTCGGCTTCCCCATTTTGGCATGCTTCCATTACACTTTTTATGGAATCCTTTTTAAGCTCATGTAGGACAGCATCCTCTGAGGCATACCGCTCCAAGCAGCCTTTGTTGCCGCACCAGCAGCCTCTTCCCTCCGGCTGATAGGTCATGTGGCCAAATTCACCTGCACCCGTTGTTTCACTGCGATAGAGCTGATCTCTTAGAAACAGTCCCGAACCTATCCCTTGTCCGATATAGACACATAAAAAGTCCGTTTGGGTTTTACATGCTCCGAACATCTTCTCGGCTAAGGTCATGGCGCGAACATGGTGGTCCACATGGACGGAAAGTTTCAGCGATCTAGATAGCTCTGCCGCAATCTCAACATTCTCCCACCCAAGGTGCTCCGCTTCCAGTATCGTTCCATTTTCATAATCCACCAGGCCGACAGATCCAACACCGATGCAAGAAACGGGGAGTGCTTTGTTTTCTTGCAAAAAGCTTTCTAATTTGGTCGTCAGAAGCCTTAGAAAATCATCCTGCTTAATCGGTTCAGGCAGATCAAAGCTTGTCGACTTCAGCACTTTTCCTCTTAGTGTCACGATGCCCAATTCCACACGGTCACTTCTTATATGTACGCCGGCGACCCTTTTTTTCTCTTCATTTAATCCAAGAACCACCGTTTTGCGGCCTGCTCTTTTCAGTTCACTGACACCGTTCCCAAGCTCCACCACATAACCGTACTCCATCAGTTCATTGACAATATTGGTGATCGTTGCAGGGGTTAGCTTGGTGAAGGCCGCAATTTCCTGCCTGGTCGGCGACTCGAGCCTCAGTAGTGTTTGAAACACAAGCGTTCTATTTAATTGTTTCGTTCTTAACGTATTCTGACCTATAAATGACATTTCCAAAATCCCCTTTTCCTCGGTAGCTCAAGGTTGTGATCGGATTTATACGGCAAGGAGGGCATGCTCCTGCACTCCTACTACTCAGGGGTTTGAAAAGTTAACCTGCCAAGTATGATGCCTTCTATAATCCTACCTTACATAATCGAAGTTCATGTGCCCCGTCTGCTCTTGTATATTCATAATAATACCATATTTGCCCCTCATGAATAATGGCATCTACATAGCGGACAGCCTTCTTCAGGCTTGTTTCAAGAGCAGGTCCATCAACATTTATTTTTGCAAAAGTTTTTAGGTCGGCTGTTACCGCCAACGCAACCTTCTCCTCGTAATTCTGCTCTACCCCAATGCTTCCATCCCATAGGACTGTGTAGGTACCTTCAAAAGGAATGATAGTCGTCACTCGGGATTGGTATTGGTCCCATCCTGCTTCACTTACCGGCAGTACGGTTTGGCTCCATTCAAAATTCACACCATCGCTGCTCACCGCAAGACCTGTCGGTGCAACGGCAAGCCCGGTATTATGGACGTCACCTGTTCCATGCATTCCTTTATCCTCCGCTCCCTTCAATCCTTGAGCGTATACGAAATACATATAATACAAATCATCATGCTTCACGATGTAAGGATCCTTGACACCCTCCACTCCCTCTTGGTCGGAAGCAGTCAGCACTTTTTGGCGTTTATCCACATCGAAGGTTGCAGGCGTCTCAGCCTCCACGACGTCTATTCTCCAGCGGTTGTCAGCAGGATCGACATAACTGATATACAGTCTGTAAAGATTATCATTCACTTTTACAAGAGATGAACGCTCGATGGAACTGGAATTCAATTGCTTTTTGTGCAAACTCCACACATCCGTGAAGTTTTCGCCGTCCTTGCTGCTTGCTATTCTCACTTCAAAGCCACGCTCGTTTTCTCCATGGCCACGTGGGTTTCTTAAGCGATAATATAAATAGAAAGTTTCATCCTTTTCATCAAAAAGAATGGTCGGAGCACCTGCCCAATAGCCTGTTTCAGTTCCAAGAGGTGACACCACAGCCTTCCCTTCCTCTGGATTAAATAATGGTGCCAGTTTAATTTGATTTGTCATTACTTCTGTTTTCCCCATTTTTCATTCTCCTCACTGTCATCAATTTAGATTTCTGATATCTTCACTCTTCTGCCTTGCTCGCTGGAAAGGACTGCCGCATCAATCACCCTTGCCATTGCTGCTCCATAGGCGAAGGAAAGCTCGTGTTCCTTGCCATTTGCAATTGCTTCATAAAACTCCTGGTACTGCTTCCCTCGGGCCAATCCAGGAAATTTGTGTTTTTCCTGAAATTCCATTAGAACCGCTTCGGCAGCCCAAGACCCGTCTTCTGTCCTATTTCGGAAAAAGACTTCCCCCTGCTGATTCATCGAAACCGCTCCCTTAGTTCCTACGATTTCAATACCATCTCCTTCAGGCGGCAAAAGACGGGAATTATTTAATGTACAAATAGCACCATTTTGCAGTTTTAAAATAACAGCAGCTAGGTCATCATTGCTGACCATCCCCTGTCCTTTATCACCCTTGCGATATGGAATGAATGTTCCAAGCTCCGCCTGCACCTCCTGAACTGCCCCGCATGCTTCATGAAGAAAAAAATGAATCAGGTCGACTTGGTGGATACCAAAATCAGCCACTGCACCAGGTCCCGAAGTCTCCTTCTTCATCCGCCATTCCAGTCCCACATTGGGGTTTCCGATTCTCCATCCTCCAAGCTTATGCCGGTAGGAAAAGACTTCTCCCAGTTTTCCCTCCTCGATGATTTCCTTGATAAGCTGGGCATAGGGATGATAGCGATACTGCATGCCCATATAATTTACAATCCCAACCTTTTCCGCTTCCTCCGCCAAAATCTTGGACTCGTAGTAATCAATCGAGAGAGGCTTTTCGCATAACACGGGCACCTTTCGTTTCATTGCTTCCCTTGCAATGATTCCATGCGATAAGTTATCGGTACAGATGGTGATGGCATCCACCTTTTCAAAGACTTCCTCCAAGCTCGAACAGATGATGCCCTCTGTTAGATTGTTCCTTTCCGTCCATTGCTTGGCATTTTCATACTTGATATCATAGATTGCCGTCAGTTCCCACTCGGAAACCGCCTGGATCCCTTTAAGATGGTCCGTAGCCACACCTATTGTTTGGCCTGTTCCAATAATTCCAATCCTTAAACCCATGACTGTACACCTCAATCCGTATGATTTAGAAAAAGTGTTTAATTGATTAATTCATTAAATTTATTTATAATTCAAGCATATCATTTCCTTTTAATATCCTCAATAATAATTTTATCTTATTAAAGCCTCCATTACTTAGCAATAGTTATAGGTGAGGCTGACTTCTTTCAATAAAAACGTTTCAACAATAAATGAAATGTGATACTATTACTCTGTAAATACTCATTTAAACGCTTTGTAACAAAAGGATTTTTTGTCTACTCTTTGATATCTTTACGCGAAACGTTTCAAATTTAATTTTGTAAGCGCTGTTATACCGGTGTCCCGCTCAGGGTCAGAGCGGGAATAGGAAATGAATTAAATCTATTTTTGAGGGGATGGAGAAAAATGATTGAAATTAAAAATAAGCAGATCATCATCGATGGAAAACCTGTATTGATCATGTGCGGGGAAATTCACTATTACCGTTTGGAACGCAAGGATTGGCAGGACCGAATCGATAAATTGAAAGCTGCAGGCTGTAATGCAGTTGCAACCTATGTTCCTTGGCTTTGCCACGAGCCGGTTGAAGGCCAGATCGATCTTGACGGCCATACACGACCAGAGCTTGATTTGGGGGCATTCATCGATCTTTGTGAAGAGAATGACCTATACTTCTTCGTTCGTCCGGGTCCATTCATCATGGCTGAGATGAAAAACGAAGGAATCCCTTATTGGGTATACCAAAAGCATCCGGAAATCATTCCAGTAGGCTGGGACGGCAATGACGCAACCACACCGACAATCGACTACCTTGCACCAGGATTTTTAGCAGAGACAAAGAAATGGTACAAGGCTATCATGGGTGTCATCGCTCCCCGCCTTTACACCAATAATGGGAAGATCATAGGTGTGCAGCTGGATAACGAGATCGGTATGCTTTCCTGGGTAAGCAACTGCCCGGACTTGACGGAGCATGTGATCGAAGACTTTTCCGGATGGCTTATGGAAAAATACGATGCTGCGACATTGGAATCACGCTATCCATTTGATTTAACCAACCCCGTGGATCGCGTCTCAGGCTTCCGTTCTCCATCGGAAGAATATGCTGCCGAGCTTTTGCGTGATCTAGGTCACTATATGAGAAACCGCTTTGCCCGCTATGTAGCTGTCTTGCGCGACTATGCAGAGGAGTATGGCGTGAAGGACGTACCGTTTATCGTCAATATCCATGGAACAGGTGGAGGGCGCGGCTTGACCTACCCAATCGGGATCAGCCAGCTTTACGAATCCTATACACAGGACGATGGCTATATGTCCGGGTCTGACATCTATTTTGGCGACTTGGATGTGTCTACCTTCCAGGACCTATATTTGATCAACGGCTTCATGGATGCCGTTCACAATCCAGATCAGCCACTAACATCCGTTGAATTCAACTGCGGAGACGGAAACTTTGGGGAAACCTATGGCGGACGCTATGATGTTTCCGCTGCGGATTTCAAGACACGGATGTGTGTCGCTCAGGGTAACCGTCTGATCAACTACTATCTATTTACAGGCGGCTACAACTATCAGATAGATCAAGCGACAGGTGATGGAAATGGGCGTATCGCTTCCACTGGAGAACGCCACGGCTTTGCTGCACCGGTCAATCCGGAAGGGAAGCTGAACTACACATTCCCTAGGATGGCGAGATCCATCAAGACGATGATGGCCGTATCAGATAAATTGGCAGCAATGGATGAAGATCGCGATGCGGTATCCTTTGCCTTCATTCCTGACTACTACATGACCGAATACCGCTATCCGTCAAGCACGAAAATGAAGGATATCATCGATAACATCACGATGCATCGTGGTGCAGGAGCTTGGGAGATCATGGCGCGGGCAATCCTTCTTGCGAGCTATCGATTCGGATCGGTCGATATTCAAAATAAAGAGTTGAACCCTGAAGTGACCCCTTCCATCATCGTCCCTTCTGCAAGATACATGGATAGAGAGGTACAGGAAAAGCTTGTGAAATATCTTGAGTCTGGTGGCGGTGTTCTCCTATATGGCGAGGTGCCAACGTTTGATATGGAAGGTAAGCCATTCCAGGCACTTGCCGATGCACTTGGCGTGGAACCAGTTGAAGTGAAATTCAACAAGCACGGGCATAACATGTCCCTGACTGCAGACGGCTGGGCAGCACCACGTCCGGAAATTCGCACGTATTTTACACAGACATTCAAAGTTGGCGAAAACGTCCAGCCAATCATGCGTGTAACAGAAACAGACGAGATCTGCGGATTCGATGTGCACGTCGGTAAAGGTAGAGCAATCGTACTTTCAACAGCTTATCGTTGTGACCTTGATCTGTTCAAGAAAGCATTGGAGCATCTGGGAGCAAAGGTCGGTTTGACGCATGACTGCGAGTACCATGGTATTTTCTCAACATCGGTTTCCAATGGGGACGAACGCTTTATCCACCTGTTGAACCTGGATGGATTTGATAAGGACATCCATTTGACTCATGATGGTGTGAAGCTGATGGATGGCAAAAAGCTTACATTGCAAAGCAAGGATGGCGTCATGCTTCCGGTCAATGTGACGTATCATGATGTGACGATTGCCTATTCCACTGCTGAGATCATAGATGTGGCTACTGATGCGATAGAGTTCAGACTGACCCAGAGTGCGGATACGATTTGTCTTGTTACGGAGCGTACGGTTGTCGATAGCGATGATTATACTGTGGAGAATCATGGGGATCGTACGATTGTAACGTCGAAGAAGCATGCGAAAGTGGATGACAAGCTTGTTGTGAGATTTGATTGATAAGTATATAGATAAAACCAGGTCGTTGCTGTTGATGCTACGATCTGGTTTTTTATTTGCATAAAGCGAGTTTTAGTACATTATGGAGATTTCACCTTTGGGTTGTTGGTATGATGAGCTTTTTGAGCAAATCTAACTGGCGAAATACCCTTCATAGAGGGTATGATGAGCTTTTTGAACAGCACTCACTCTCGAAATACCCTTCATAGAGGTTATGATGAGCTTTTTGAACAGCACTCACTCCCGAAATGCCCTTCATAGAGGTTATGATGAGCTTTTTGAGCAACACTCACAGCCGAAATGCCCTTCATCACTCTTACAATGAGCTTTTTGAGTAACCTTCACTTGTGAGAAACCTATTACCCAAATAGGCATTCCGAAAAAAACCCAATGAGCTAACTGGACAAAATTAAAAAAACCTCCGAAAGCCGGATCAAAACCGGCTTTCAAAGGCATCCCAATTGAAATTATTTCATCTCATCTATCAATCTATGCAAATTATTAATACTTACTCTCAAGCTATCCAACGGGTTCCCCGGACATTCATCCTGTTCCACCGCGTACCACTCGATACCATTCTCTTCTCCCCAGCGTAAGATCGGTTCAAAGTCGATGGACCCGGTACCAACCTCTGCAAAGGACTTCTGCTCGTCATTCGCCATGTCCTTCAAATGGATGATTGGCATTCTGTTGGCATAAGTCTCCAAAAAGCTGACAATCTCTTTTCCGCCTTTTTTCACCCAGTATACGTCCAGTTCCGCCAATAGAAGATTATCAACGGATGGCTCCAACAGGTATTCCAGTGCATTTACACCGTCAATCTCTGTTTCGAATTCAAAGTCATGGTTATGGTAGCTGATGCGGTAGCCGTCCGCTTGTACTTTTCTAGCAATCTTGTTGAGCTCCACTTTCAAGAAAGTATAGTGCTCTACAGTCCGTTCCTCTTCCCCTAAGTAAGGAAGGATCAGATCCTTTGTTCCAAACATATCCGCCTGTTCTAGTAAATTGGGAAGATCATGTTGAAGGCTGCGCATATCGACATGCATCCCCGCAGCTCCCAGTCCAAGCTCTTTCATTAAAGCTGCGATTTCCTTTGGATCGTGTCCGAACATTCCGGAAATCTGCACTCCCGCATAACCCATTTCCTTCAATTCTTTTAACACTCCTGGAAAATCATCTGTTAATAGGTCACGTACCGTATAAAGCTGAGCAGCAATTTTATGCTTCATCCTATTCACGCCTCTCCGATTTTATAATCTTACCTCATGGCCAGTTTTAGCAGATTTGTAGATCGCATCCAAGATCTTGATCATGTCGACACCTTGTTCCGGAGTGAAGATCGCTTCCGCTCTACCTTGAACAACGTCGACGAAATGATTGATATTATTCGCATGGTCGCCAGTATGATGGTTCCCGATTTCCGGCTCGACATTCCATAGCTTTTCTTCCACTTCCGTAAATATCTTCAGTTTTCCGTTTTTGAAGCTTGCTCCAGCCTTTGTTCCGCGAAGCTCGTAGAAGTTCACCTCTTCTTCGATGTTGGAAGCCCAGCTGAATTCAATCTGCAGGCTAGCTCCGTTATCAAAACGGATGAAACCTGTTGCAAGGTCCTCTACATCGAATGTTCCATCGTCCTGCTTTGTTCCGAATTGGCTATGAACGGAATCCGCTAAATCTGTGTCTGCAAATTTTGTGTAAGTGGATCCAACCACGGATACTGGCTTTGGATTGCCCATGATCCAAATGGCAAGGTCAATGAAGTGAACGCCAAGGTCGATTAGTGGACCGCCTCCGGAAAGTTCTTTTGTGGTAAACCAACCGCCTTTACCAGGAATTCCTCTTCTGCGGATCCAGCCACAGCGACCAGTGTAGATTTCGCCCATATGGCCCTTTTCCACAAAACGCTTCATGTAGCCTGATGCTGCGCTGAAACGGTTGTTTCTCATGACCATCAATGTTTTTCCGGATTTTTCAGCGGCAGCTGCCATTCTTTCCGCTTCTTCCGGACTTACTGCATCCGGTTTTTCGCAAAGAACATGCTTTCCTGCTTCAAGTGCAGCGACGGAATACTCGGAGTGGAAAAGGTTTGGTGTACAAATGTCCACAATATTGATTTCTTCATGAGCCAATACATCCTTGTAGTCTGTGTACACGTGTGGAATGTTGAATTCCTTTGCTACTGCTTCGGCTTTTTCGCGGTCAGTATCACATACTGCCACAATTTCAACATCCTTGTTTTCTTTCCATGCAGGTGCATGCACATAACGAAAAATGTTTCCTGCTCCAATTACCCCTAATTTTAACTCTGCCATCTGTTTTTCCTCCCCTATGTATCTTTTATTAATTAAATAGTTTAATTAAAAATATAGAAAAATAGCTAACCAAAAGAGGCAATTCCTGCCCCTTCTGGTCAACTTTGTAGACTTATACCCACCACAATTCTGCTGGCTGTTCTTTGATCAATACAGATTGAAGATTCGATACCGCGCGTGCGAAGCCTTCTTCGATGGACATGATCGGGTCTTCGTGCTCGATGCTTACCACGTAGTCATAGCCGTATGTGCGGAGTGCGCTCATCATGTCAGACCATTCCTGGACGCTATGGCCGCAGCCTACAGAACGGAAGCTCCATGCACGCGTCTGGATTTCTCCATATGGCTGCATGTCGGTCAGTCCGTACATGTTGACATTGTCCTGATCGATGTAAGTGTCTTTTGCATGGAAGTGATGGATCGCTCCAGCTTTTCCAAGGATCTTGATTGCTGCCACCGGATCGATTCCCTGCCACCATAGATGACTTGGATCCAGGTTTGCGCCGATTGCAGGAGAAGTCAGCTCACGTAGCTTCAATAGCGTATGAGGAGTGTGTACCAGGAATCCGCCATGTAGCTCAAGGCCGATTTTGATGTTGCGCTCTTCTGCGTACTTTCCAACCTCTTTCCAATAAGGAATCAGCTTTGTTTCCCACTGCCATTTCAATACATCACCGTACTCGTTCGGCCAAGGTGCTACCGGCCAGTTTGGCGCTTTTGCATTTTCGCTGTCCCCAGGAACTCCGGAGAAGCAGTTGACCACTTCCACACCCGTCAGTGCTGCAAGGTCAATCGTCTTCAATAGTGTTTCGTGGGAATCCTTTGCAAAAGCCTCATCTGGCGAAATTGGATTGCCATGACAGCTGAACGCACTGATTTGAAGGCCACGGGAGTGGATCTCCTCCATGTATGCATTTCGTGCACCTTCATCTTCAAGAAGCGTGTCAAGTGGACAATGGTTGTTGCCAGGGTAGCAGCCAGTTCCGATCTCGACTGCATCAAGCCCTGCAGCTTTTACATAGTCCAACATTTCCGTAAATGATTTATTGGCAAAAAGCACTGTAAATACGCCTAGTTTCATTGAGATTCACCTTCCCTTAGTTCAAGTCGTTTTTGATGTTGACGATTTTCTTCGTTTCGTTCGATTCAAGTGCTCCCAGGATGACCATCAAGGAGTTCTTTCCTTCGTTTCCGTCTACAAGCACTTCTGTGTCTTCGATGATGCTCGCCACAAAGTGGTCGATTACTTGAGATCCCGTTTGGCCGCCGCTCTCGTTGCTCTGAATTCTTCCTAGCTCATAGCGGACAGTTTCCCCTGTTGCATATTGGACAATCAATGAATAAGTCGGATCGTCCTCTAGACGCAATACCGCTTTTTCCGCGTATATGATTGTGGAGTTGTCCTCTCTTTTATAAGACCAGCTTGCTGCAAGCGTTCCAACGATGCCGTTTTCCGTCTTAAGTGCACAAACAGCTGTGTCATCTACATCTGTGTTTTGTTTGGCAGACGTTTCAATGAATGCTCCCACTTCCACAATCTCTTCTCCAAGAAGGTAGCGCATCAGGTCGGATTTATGGACACCAAGGTCACCCATCGCACCAATGAACGCTTCCTCTTTACGGAAGAACCAGCTGTCCTTGCCGTCTACACTCCAGCCCTCAGGCCCAGGGTGTCCGAATGCTGTACGGAAACTGTAGATTTTTCCTACTTCGCCGCTTTCGATAAGCTGTCGTGCTTTTTGATGGGAAGGAACAAAGCGCTGGTTGTGAGCAATCATCAGCTTTTTGCCGGATTCCTTAGCCGCTGCTATCATTTCATCCGCTTCTTCCTTGGATGTTGCCATCGGCTTTTCGCATAATACGTTTACGCCAGCTTTGGATGCGTAGATGGAGACAGGTGCATGCAGATAGTTAGGTGTGCAGACACTCACTATATCCAATTCCTCGCGGTCGATCATTTCTTTGTAATCCGTATATACTTTTCCACCATACTGCTCAGAAGCATGTTCAGCGCGATCCTTTACGATATCGCAAAGTGCTACAATCTCTACATTCTGGTTTGCATGGTATTCAGGTAAATGGCGGTATTTTGCGATACTACCGCAGCCTACCACTCCAACTCTCAATTTTTTCATAAAAGAAACCTCCTAAGTGATATGCTCTATTTATTTGCTTTTGATTTCCTCTAATGGTTTTGCATTTCCGTAGTGAACATGACCGCATTCCGTCGGCTTTGCCCATTTCACGGCATTGCTGATAACTTTTTGCACTTTTTCGTGATAGTATGTCGGGTATGTCTCATGTCCAGGACGGAAGTAGAATACCTTTCCTTTTCCACGCTTGTATGTGCATCCGCTGCGGAACACTTCCCCGCCCTCGAACCAGCTGACGAATACGAGCTCGTCCGGATCTGGGATATCAAAGTGCTCGCCGTACATTTCTTCTCTTTCAATATCGATATACTCCCCAATGCCTTCAGCAATCGGATGGCCTGGAGATACCACCCAGATTCTTTCCTTCTCGTCGGCTTCTCTCCATTTCAGGTCACAAGTCGTACCCATCAAGGTTTTAAAGATTTTGGAGAAGTGACCGGAATGCAGGACAATCAATCCCATGCCGTCTAGTACTCTATTTTTTACACGAGTCACAATTTCATCACTCACATCGTCATGCGCCATATGTCCCCACCATACAAGAACATCGGTACTGTTCAGAACTTCCTCTGTAAGGCCATGCTCCGGCTCATCGAGGGTTGCCGTTCTTACTTCAAAGTTGTCTTCTTTCAGGAAAGAGGCAATGGCACCGTGGATTCCCTCCGGATAGACCTCCCTGACCTTTTCATTCGTTTGCTCATGACGGTTTTCATTCCACACGGTTACTTTTATCATGATAAAATTGCTCCTCTCTTATATAATCTGCTTCTGATTTTTATTGACACTGTTAAACACCGCTGTTGATTTCCGCACTAGGCGCAGCGGCCCAAGGGGCGGTGCTGGAGCCTCCTCAGGCTTCGCCTTGCGGCGTCTCCAGCCTACCGCTATCTCCCGCAGGAGTCTTCGCCTATTGCTCCAATCAACAGCTAGATTCATTTTATCTACACTTTTATTTAACAGATTCCAAATATACCCATCTATTGATTGCAATATGAGAACGTTTCCATAAACTTTTCTACGAAACGTTTCAACAAATACTACTCTATTATAAATGGATATAAAAGCGTTTTCAATGTTAATGTCCGAACTGGATAGGATAATTCCGACTTTTTTTTGGAAATGGTAAAAAAAAAAGAAGCCCTCTTCCTTCTCCATAAAGTATAGGAAGAAAGAATGGCTTCTATGTGTGTTTGACGGAATTTCTTGCAATGAGTTCGGTTGATAGCTTATAGGACTGTTCCACTTTTTCTTTGGATAAGGCCTGGAACACGACATGGACGGCCAATGCGCCTACTTCATATTTCGGCTGCCTGATGGTCGTCAAAGGAGGACTGACGTATTCGGAAAGCTGGATATCGTCGTAGCCGATGATGGAAATGTCGTTTGGTACGCTAATCTTGTTTTCTTTGAATGCCTGCAGGCCGCCGATCGCCATTTCATCGTTCGCATAGAAGAATGCTTGCGGCAGGTCGCGTTGGGCAATCAGCATCTTTGTTGCACGGTAGCCTCCTTCGCGTGTAAAGTCGCCATACACTTTCCATTTGGATTGATAAGGGATTCCGTAATGCCTTAACGCATCCTGATAGCCTTCAAAGCGCATCGTATTATCATGGGAATCCATTGGTCCGCTGACAAACGCTATTTCACGGTGTCCTTTATCAATAAGGTGCTCGGTAGCCAAATAGCCTCCATGGATATTATCTACTTCCACCTCATAGACAAATGGATGTTTTATTTTCCGATCCAGCACGACGATCGGGAAGCCTTCTCTTGCAGATTCGAGAATGATATCGTCACTGATGTTATGTGCGAGGATAATGGCACCGTCCACGCGCTTTTCCTTCAGGAATTTAACAGCTGTGGATTGCGCGCCTCCGACAGAGCTGCAGGCGATCAGATCATAGCCGTTTCTGATGGTGACCTCTTGAACACCTTCTATCAGTTCTGAATAGAAGGGTCCTGATAGATCCTTTAAAATCAGTGCAATGGTATTGGTCTTGGTCCGCTTTAAATCGGATGCAAATCCATTTTTCATATAGTTCAGTTCACGTGCGGCCTCCTGCACCTTCTTCATGGTGGCAGGGCTTACCTTGTTTACATTATTCAGTGCATAAGAAGCTGTAGAGACCGCTACTCCAGCTAGCTTTGCAACATCTTTGATTGTTGCCATCTTCTTCACATCTCCAATATGTTTTCTCTATCCCCTATATATCAAGCTGGACGAGTAGTTTCAGATTTTTGAAACTACTGGATCCAACTGTTTTGAAACGTTTCAATACCCTATCTATAGCATAATGTAAACACTTACAATAATCAATAGATATTGATTTTACTTGTCAAAAAGGTCCTGTCTGTCCTGGGAGAATCCTACAGGGAATGCCGCTGGACGTTCGCAGGCATGCTGGATTGCCACATGCTTTCCGTTAAGGGAGGATTCATGAATGGCATGCATCGTCTCTAGCACCTGCAGGGCCATTTGCCCGCTTGCACGATGCGGGCGGCCACTCTTGATGGCATGGGCCATGTCCGCTGCACCGATTCCCCTGCTGTTCTCGCTGTAACCGTATGCCAATGGCACCTCCGTAAAATGGTTTTCCCCCGCTCTTCTGATGGTGATCGTCCCACCGAAGTTATTCGGGTCCGGTACACTTAACGTTCCTAGTGTTCCATAGATTTCCATACAAGGAAGCTGTGTTCCTCCCTTTACATCAAAGCTTGTGATGAGGGTTCCGACCGCTCCTCCTTCGAAATCCAAAATACCTGTCACATGTGTCGGCGTCTCTACCGGAATTTTTCGCCCATAGTCTTCGGCTCTTGTTACGGTTCTTTCAGGGAATGAGATTTGAGCAGAACCTGTCACCCGTCTAATCGGACCAAGCAGATGAATCATGGCTGTGATATAGTATGGACCCATATCAAACATCGGGCCTCCACCTTTTTGGTAATAAAAATCAGGATTTGGATGCCAGCCTTCCGGACCTGCGCCAAGCATGAAGCCAGTTGCTGCAACCGGTTTTCCGATCCAGCCGTCATCTATCAGCTTGCGGCATGTCTGCAAGGAACCTCCAAGAAATGTGTCAGGCGCGCATCCAACTCTCAGACCTTTTTTCTCAGCCAATTCAAGGATCTCCTTGCCTTCATCGACTTCGATAGTCAAAGGCTTTTCCACAAATACGTGCTTGCCTGCTTTCAAAGCATCCATTGTTACCTGCATATGCGCTTTTGGAATAGTCAAATTGATGACCATTTCAATTTCGGGATCTGCGAGCATCTCCTCAACGGAATACACCTTTTCCACTTGGTATTCCGCCGCTTTTGCACGAGCCCTTTCGATATCAATATCGGCAACTGCCACAATATCTAAAATTGAGAATTTATTTGGTGCCTCCAGATAAATGCCACTGATTGTTCCTGTTCCGATAATTCCAACCTTCACTTTTTCCATACTTTAAAACTCCCATCTTACATGATAAAAGCGGCGATCCCGAGGATCGCCGCATTATTATGCTATATTTATTGCCCGATCGATTCTTTTCCTTCTTGATGCATTTGATTTGCCAGATCATTGATTTGAGAAATATAATCTTCTATCTTTACTTTACCTTTAACTCCCGCTTCCAATAACGTAGTGATGTTAGCATTTGGATTGTCCTCCACCGCTACCCCTGTTGGTGCCTCCCATCTGGACTGCACGTACCCTGGAACGAATTTGAATGGTTCAATTACACCATTGTCGAGCTTTTCATAAGCAATACGCAATCCAGGCAGGTCTTGAATTTCAAAGTAGGCATCCAATACCTCTTCATCTGTTGTAACTGGCAGACCGCTTAAGCCCTTCTCTTCAGCTACTGCAACTTCAATACGTTTCAAGTATCCTTCTTTTCCGAATGTCATCCATTTTGTGAACAGATAGGCTTCTTCTGCATGTTTTGTAGTTTTGGAGATTCCCATATAATCATTGGCAACTACTGTTCTGCCACCGGGAATCCCGATGAAATCATATTCAAAATCCAGGTTTTCCTCAAAGGAGGCGAGTGCCCATGTTCCATCCCAAACGAGTCCCATTCCGCCTGCAGTCCAAACCTCACCAGGGTGTTCCCCAGTAAAACTGCTTTTTTGTTCGTCTGTCAGTGATTCATACGTATATCCGTTTGTGACTAATTTTTTGGCAAAATTCAAGCCACTTATAAACTCATTGCTATCCAAGTGATACCCTTCCTCTGTGTATGTATACCAGCCGAGAGTATCACTTACCGCCGCCGGATACCAGTCAATAATTGCGTTAGGGTTGTTTACTCCTACCTGTCCCTTGCTGATATTCGTAACACTTCTTACCGCATCCTCAAACTCATCGATGCTAAAGCCATTTTCCGGAACATCCAGGTTTTCCTGATTGAACAAGTCTTTATTGACATAGTATCCTAACAGTTGCTGTCCTGCAGGTAATGCGTATAGAACTTCATTGTAAGTGGCGGATTCCCGCACTACTTCCGGAATCTTTGCGAAGTCTTCATCATCTGCAGCCATTTCAGTGAGATCCAATAGCCAATTGTTTGCAATACCAGGAGGAATCTGTGCAAGCGAGAAGACATCTGGCATTTTATTAGCACTAGCTGCAGCTGCCAAGCCGTCGTTCCATTGCTTACTTGCAACGACTGTTTCATCGATCTCTACATTGATGTGAGGGTATTTCGCTTCGAATTCCTCAATCATTATTCGATTCAGGTTTCTCTCTTCTTCGGTACCAAGATTCCAGCTCGCATAGGAGATGGTTACCTCTTTCTTATCTTCTAGCTTTTCCGTTGAAGTATCATTACTGCAACCAATCAGAAGCATCATACTGGTGGAGATTGCCACCAAGGATTTTAACATTTTCATGAACTGCACCCCTTTGTTTGTTAGGTATAAAAGGGTGTTCAAAAAGTTAAGGAAAATTTCTTTGAATGTATCTTCCTGCAGCATGGATTTAAAATCCTTATGCTATTGGATGCGAAACTCTTGGCCGAATCTTAAGATGTCAGTAATTCCTATGAAGTATGGTCCTATGTCTTCACTTATTCCAAGAACTTTCTCTTTCTTCCTGAACACACACTTTCAGATTTTAGACACTTGAAATAAAATTATTAGGAAAGTTACTAAACTACTTATCTCGATAACAGAATCATGCGTTTATCGAAACGTTTTTCTATTAAGCAAAAAAAATATTTTATATTGAATTATTACCTGATTGATACGTTTCGATAAAACTATTATACTTCACGTTGTAATCGGTTACAATTCTTTTTATCTAAACTGTCAATATACATTACTGGGCTCTAAAGCCTGTGTCTTGGACATGGAAATGACTTCTTCTGCCGTTACTTCTCTCTCCAAGGTATTTGAAAGATAGATTCCTTCGCTGACAAGCATGGTCTGAAGGGCAATTTCTGCTGTCGGCAACAGTTCCACCCTGCCTTGGAGTGCGGCAATCCAATGATGCTGGGAGGAGTCGTAGGCATCCGTGTTTTCCTCGAGCTGATGCCAGCGATAATCCGCTGCCCCTAAATCAAAGGTTCCGTCCATATCCATCCCACTTATTGATGTATGGTAACTGAATGGGGTGCTTACTCCGTTGGTGTAGCCTGGGAACTGGATACCACCTTCATTGCCTACAAGATAGCTACCTTCAAAGCCATTTAGATGAATGGCCCAGGACTCGATGATGTCCAGTGTTAATCCACCCTCAAACCTGACAAACCCAACCCCAAGTTCCTCTACCTCGAATCCGCTGATTTGTCTTCTCCTTTCGTCCATATCCAGTTCGCGATACGTTTTCCCGGTAATGGTTTTCACTTTAGGCATGTTCATGATATAAAGAAGTTGTGAGATGCGGTAGACTCCCATGTCAAACAAAGCTCCCCCTGAAGCCATCTTCTTCTGAAGAAATTCCTTTGTTCCATATCCATCTACATATGGACGTCCTCTCCTTCTAAAACCGGTGGACCTGGCATGGTATAAGGTTCCTAGCTTACCGTCATCTATCAGTTTTTTTGCAGCTTTTGTTTCTTTTAAGTAAAGGAAACTCAATTGTATGTGCAATTTCTTCCCGTATTCTTTTGCAGCATCCAACATCCGCTTTCCATCTACATATGAACCTGCAATTGGTTTCTCGCAGTACACATGCTTTCCGGCCTTCAGCGCTTCTATGGTCACTTGAGCATGAAGATTGTTATGCAGGCAGACATCAACAGCATCAATGTCTTCTCTTTTTAACATCTCACGGAAGTCTAAATACGTATCAGGGATTTTATATTGATCGGATACCTTTCTCAGTTCATGTTCATTGATGTCACAGATTGCCACAACTTCCGCTCCGGTCACATTTGCGTATTTATCCAAATGATCTTTACCAATGATGCCGACACCGATAACGCCGATTCGTATTTTTTCCATAGGATTATACACCAATCTTTCTTAATTGTTGATTTTTCATATTTTCCCAAGTATTACGCGCTGTTGCAAGCTGCCATGCTACCTGACTGTATTCATTTTTGGATGAGTGATGCTCGATTCCAAGATGTCCCTGATATCCAACTGATTCGAGAATCCTTAATTTCTCCTCACATTGTGGGATAACCCAGGCCGCCAGGTGGGTATGGAAAGCATATTGTGCACAAAGTCTATCACCGTTTTCCTTGTCGACATCCCAGTTGTCAAAGTGCAACAGGATTCCAAAAGATGGATGGTCAACCGCTTCATATACTTTCTTAATGTTTTCCGGTACACGAGAAGCTCCCCAATGGTTTTCAGGACCAATCTTAAACCCGCAATCATGGGCAATTTTTGCATATTCCTTATATCGCATCACGGTATATTCAAACTGTTCCTCCGTCATGTCCAAATCCCTGCCACCCATGTCGATTCGGACTGTCTCGGCACCTAAGATCTCAGCCGCCTTCAAGTTCTTCAATGCATTCTGGTACCACTGTTCCTTCGCTTCCGGATTCGGATCCCATACTTCTGCACAATCGACACAGAGATTGGCCAGATACATCTCTTTTTCATCAATGGCTTCTTTCACTTTTTTCAAATAGTCTACATCGAAACTTTCCAGCATCATGTTCCAAATATCAGCTGAATTCAGGTGATATCGATATTTCGCGCTTTCCAGGTAACCGAAAACATCCATTTTCCCTTCATTCATCATTCCGTGAAATGAATAAGATGCAATTGTATATTTCATTCTTTTTACCTCCATGTAATAAATTATTTTATTTTTAAGGATAAAGAATCTACATGATGCAGGTCTATGTTGGAAATGTAACTTGGATGAACTGATGACTGTAACTTTTGAAAAGTATGCGCTTAAAAAGAGAATACAGTTATGAACATAGCTCCCTTCACTTCAGTTTAGAATATTCTGAAAAACTTTCTTTCCTAGAATTATACTGAAAAGAACAGCCGAGACAATTAACAAAAACATGCAGTTTGGATAATTCATCGATTTTTATTTAAATACTTTTACAATAAGACAGCATGAATAATTGAAAAATAAGTCTTAGGCTAAATGGTAGACCATACATTTTGGCATCAACTTTTTGTTTTTTGGCATGAACTAGAGTGACTTTGGCACGAACTCTATGGTTTTTGGCATCAACTCTTACTAGTTAGGCACGAACTTTGAAAAAATCATAAAAAATCAGTTGTTTTTAAAGTTCTTTTCACAGAATGTTTTTTACATACTAAATGCTCTAAACTTATATCGGGAACTCTCTGTTTCACAGGGTCCCACTCATAACTGTAATAGGCATAATCAATCAACAAAATATGCGGGAATAGGCACAAAAAAACTGACCCGAAAAGCATATCTGCTTTTCGGGTCAGCCGTTACATCAATATTAAACAAAAATCTCAATCACATTTTTACCGTCAGTTAACACTTTCTGAAGCACCGACTTACTGATTGTAAATCCGCCTTCACGGTATCTGTTCGATAACGCAGCCGCTTGGACAGCCTGTCCGTTCACCGATACCTTCTTCGCATCCTGGTTCAGGTGGTAGACGAAGCTTACGTCGTGACCGTTCACCTTGAATTCAAAGTTCAGTCCATCCAGCTTTTCCGGAAGTACAGGGTCGATGACAAGGTCGCCTCCGTGCTGGCGAATGCCGAGGCAGTTGGAAATCAGTTGGTTCATGTAGATTCCAGGGCCGGAAGAATAAATTCTCCATCCGCCTTTCACCTTCACCGAACCGTCGCGTAACTTATCAAAGCCTTCTTGTGCTTCATAGCGCGTATTGAATTGTCCGTCTGAGGAGCTGAAGTAAGCATTGCTTTGACGGCGCTCCGCATTTGGTACGGCGTTTTGAATGTTGATTGGGTTGATGACATTCAAGCCATTCCATACCTCATCCGTTTTACCGATTTTCGCCATCGCTTCCACGAAACGAATGTGGGCATGTACGTATTGCAAGCCGATTTCACGGCCGAAGTTTGCTGCCTGCTCGGCACGCTTGAAGTGGGTGCTTACTCCTCCAGCGTAATTTGCCGGGCGGTTCATCAGTCTTACTCCATCCGGGCAGAACAGTTTTTCCTTGATGACACCATAATGCGCTTCCGCTTGCTCCGGTGTCAACAGCTCACTGATCATGCTGCGGGTCATCGGCAATAGTCGATAATGGATGCCTGTTTTCGTATCCTCTGGATGTACCATCAATTCAGGCTTTCCTGGCTCCTCCATGTAGACGAAGCCTGGAATCACATCATTACCAAGCATATATTTATTGAAATCCTTTTCGATTCCTTCCGCTAAGCCTTTCAATTCAGCCGCTTCAGTCTGATCCACTTCTTCCAATGCCTTGGATAATGTGTTCAGCACCTGATAGGTCAAGGAAACGGTCCAGCTGCTCACCATGTACTGCTTCAACTGTGCGTTAGCAGGTTGAAGCGTGTCATCCCAGTCCCCATCTCCGTAGGAAGATAGATACGTATCATGCAGGAAGTTGTCCTTGATGAACTGGATTTCTTTCTTCGCATGCTCATAAACCGTTGCTGTATTTTCCGTGAACTGGTAGGCCTTACGGATTGTGTAAGGTACCTGCTCCTGCAGAATGCTGTAGTCCTTCGTGATAGTCAGATAGTCACTTAAGACTTTCAGCGGCCAGACAATGATATCACCATGGCTTTCATCGTGCTGGATGCGGAAGTATTTATCGAACATGAACCACTGCGGCCAGTTTCCTGTGTCCTCGTACTGGTGGGAATAGACCTTCTTGATGATTTCCTTTACGCTGTCGTATTTTTGTGTAGCCATGAAGTATTCAGTCGGCCCCTGGCATACGTCACGAGTTCCCCATGCTGCCCCACCGTACTGCTCCAAGCCGTGAGGGACAGAGTAGTGGACAAGCATATTGTGGGTGTACCACCATGCCAATGCATTCACTTTTTCCAGTTCTTCGGTTCCTTCGCCATTCTGGGAAAGCTTAAAGCCATTCATGACATTTTCAAAGAATGCACGGTAACGATCGATTTCCGCTGATACGTCACGTTGAACAAATGGCAGTTCTTCTCCGTGAAGCAATCCTTGAACAGTCATGTTCCACTCGGAAGTTGCCCCAAGCTCAAGCACTACTAGGGAAGCGGAATTTGGCACAACATTTTGCGCAAGCTTGCCCTCATTCTCCACCGTGAAGTCTGCACCAGCAATCGTCAGCTTGTAAGCGAGGTTCGGATACGTATGAATCGAATCAGAGCCTTCTGCTGCATGGAAGGATAAAGTTTTTCCATCGACATGCATGCCGAAATCTTTGTCCAGCTCGTTATTGTTCATACTGATTTGGTTCGTTACAAGGTAGCGGTACGCTTTTCCTTTTTCTGAACTTACAGTCAGGTGAACTTCTGGTGAATCAACAACTGTATAGTTTGTGATGATAATCGTGTCATCCGCTGTTTTGTAGAACCAGCGTGCATAGTTGAAGCCGATCTCGAACACGGATGGCATGGTCAACAGCTTGTAGCTACCTTCTATCTCTACATAGATGCGCTGACCGGAAGTTTTCATCACGTTCAGGGCGTTACGTGCATTGGTCATCATTTTGTTGAAGCTTGTGTTCCCAACCACCAACTGTGAGTTGAAAATTCCGTACATGTACGATGTGGAAGTAATAACATTTTCCGTCATTTTGTCGTTGTTACCGGACATGATGATGTGGCCATGAGGACGTTCCACATGCTGTTCCTTTTCTTTCAGCACCACATGCTCATGTGTGTCGGTGAAGAAGGAAAGCAGGGAATCACCTTCCCATTCCTCCTGATGGCGGACAGGATAATGCGCATCCACTTCTTCTTTTGTCCAAGCATTTCCAGAAAGGGTTCCTCCGATTGTCGGAAGGATGCTCATTTTTTCGATAGACTGAAGTTCAGCCGCTGCACTTGGAAGAACCTCCTGCCAAGCCTGCTCCACTTCGTCTGTAAACTCAAGTGCTGTTACCGCCTTCTGCTGGTTTTCTTTAAAAAGACCGTAGAACACGAACTGCTTGCTGCCGTCCAGTGTCACCTTTTTTGATTGCAATCCGGTGTATGCGAATTCGTACTGATACACTTCATTCGGAAGAGATGCTTGTGAAAGGATTTCCGGCTTGTTTGTTTCTTTATAGGAAAGACCAAAGAATTGGAACCCGTCCGTTGAATACCCCACCGCTTTTGTCAGAGAGCCCTGCTGCAGATATGGGAATCCTCCCGGCTGCGGCTGGTTCTGGCGGGAGCAGACTACAAAGCCTCTGCTCTCCTCTTCAAACACCTTGTGGTCGATGTATTGGGATAGATAGGATTCATTGGACCGGATTAGGCCTTTGCTTCCGATCCCGACATCCTGTCCATAGATAAGGTCAACAGTCTGGCCTTGGCCCTCTACCGTTACGTCCCAGAACCAGATGCCTTTTTCCGATAGGTGGAAGATGACCTGATAGGAAACGTTTTCCACTGTGCCTTCCCAGACCATGCGGGATTCGGAATAGCTCACCTTGCTTGTAGATTGAACGCCCAAAAGAGGAAATGCTTTTATCCCATCTTCTTGATGCAAGCGTAAATAAATATTATTAAGCGCTCCGTCTACCGGGTTGGACATCCATTGGTTGATCATGATTTCTTTATGAGTAGCCTCGAAGATATCTCCACTGTTTAAAAACGTAAATCGATAGTTTCCTGCCTGAATATTAATTTTAGCGTCATTTCTAGTTTGAGTGTGCATGGAAATTCCTCCTTTTAGTTCTTCTATTTCTCTAGTCTGAATGAACGAAGTGTGAGCTCCGTGCTGTTTGGTCCGATCATGGCATGGAATTCCCCATTATCACTTGTAAACTCCAGGTTTGCTTGGTAGTAGTGAAGGGCTTCCTCCGAAATCGTGAAGCTGACTTCCTTCGTTTCACCAGGCGCAAGCCATACTTTTTGATAGCCTTTCAATTCCTTCAACGGACGAACGATTTCACCGGCAATATCGCGAACATAGAACTGAACGATTTCCTCTCCCGGCATTGGACCGGAATTGGTCACCTGGATGGACGCTGTAATCGGTTCGTTTGGTGTTACCGTTTCCTTTGATAGGCTCATTTCACCATACGTGAAGCTTGTATAGCTTAGTCCGTAGCCAAATGGTAGAAGCGGTTCGTTCGGAATATCGAGATATTTGGACACATAGTGATCTGGTGCATCCAGTCTGTTTGGTCTGCCTGTATTAAAGTGATTGTAATAGACAGGAACCTGACCCACGGAATACGGGAAGCTCATCGTCAGTTTACCTGAAGGGTTTGCATCCCCGAACAGTAGATCTGCAACGGCAGCGCCACCTTCTGTCCCTGGATACCATGCTTCAAGTAAGGCATCCACTCTATCAATCACACCGTGAAGATCCAATGGTCTACCATTGAACAGTACGGTAACGATCGGTTTGTGCAATTCTTTCATTCTTTCGATCAGTTCAAGCTGTGCCTGTGGTAAGCGAATGTCAGCGCGGCACTTTGCCTCTCCGCTCATGTCCGCTCTCTCCCCGACAGCAAGGACAATCACATCAGCATCCCGTGCTGCTTTTACCGCATCCTGGATCTGCTCTTCAGTAATAGTCTCTATGTCAGAGCCTTGTGCTACCGTCAAGTTTGCGGAATCCAATTTCGTCCTGAATGCTGTCTGCAGCTGTACCGCATCCTCCTGTCTTCCATGCCAGGACCATGCGCCCATAATATCCCCGCTTGAAGCAAACGGTCCAATCAGTGCAATCTTCTGCTCTTTATTCAGAGGAAGGACATTTTCATTTTTTAATAGAACACAAGATTTTGTCGCCAGTTCCCTTGATACTTTACGATGCTCTTCAGACAGGATGACTTCCGCCTCCAGCTCCTCCGATGCCCCGCGATATGGGTTTTCAAAAAGTCCAAGTTTTTCTTTTAATGTCAGGATGCGAAGTACGGATTCGTTGATGGTATCCTCTGACACATCCCCACTTTCCACAAGCTCCTTCAAGTGCTTCGGATAGCAGGAGGTCATCATTTCGATGTCCACACCAGCCTCGATCGACTTTTGTGCACATTCCTTTTCGTCCGCTGCAACACCGTGGAAAATCTGCTCCTTCACTGCGCCCCAGTCGGAGATAATGACGCCGTCAAAGCCCCACTCGTCACGCAGAAGCTCTCTCATCAGCTTTTTGTTTCCTGTTGCAGGAATGCCATCCACCGTATTGAATGCCGTCATCACCATTTCACAGCCTTCATCCAAAGCCGCCTTGTATGCTGGCAAATAGGATTCACGAAGCTGTCTTTCTGACATGTTGACTGTGTTATAGTCACGTCCACCTTCCGCTGCCCCATAAGCAGCAAAGTGCTTGACGCAAGCCGCTACACGATGAAGGTCGTTCGTTAGGTCATTACCTTGGAAACCTCGTACGAAGGCTCTAGCAAACTCGCTGTTCAAGTATGGATCCTCACCAGTGGATTCCATCACTCGTCCCCAGCGCGGATCACGAACAAGGTCCACCATCGGAGCGAATGTCACATGAACACCCGATACGGCTGCTTCCTTTGCCGCTATTTCAGCACTTTTTTCAGCCAGCTCCATATTCCAGGAACACCCGATTGCGAGTGGTACCGGGAAAATCGTTTTAAATCCGTGAACGATGTCAGCCATGATAAGCAAAGGGATACCTAATCGATTTTCTGCCAAATGCTCTTTCTGGATGTTCTGAACCTCTTTTGCCCCTGATGCTCCCAAAACGGAGCCGGTATTTGTTACAACGTCCTCATTGATTCCCATATTGGCCATTGGACCAGTAATTTCGCCTTCTCCGGCAGCACCTTTGTAGAAAAAAGTAGCCAATTGCAAGAGCTGCGCTATTTTTTCATCCAGTGTCATTTGTTCTAAAAGAGCTTTTACGTCTTTCCCCATTATGGTTCCCTCCTCGGCTTACATGTACTGAAACGTTTTTATGCATATAAACCTATATTAATTAAGATATTTTGTGTAAAATTCTGTTATTTTGTCGAAACGTTTCTATAAATAGCTATACGATGCCCAATTTTAATTGCGCCTTCCCTTTGTTAAGAAAATAATTTTATTAGTCTTTTAAACACCGCTGTTGATTTCCGCACTAGGCTGCGCTTTCCGCGGGCGGGTGCGGAGCCTCCTCGGCTTGCGCCTGCGGGGTCTCCCCTACTCCGCTTCTCCCGCAGGAGTCTTCGCCTATTGCTCCAATCAACAGCTAGCGACCTTGAAATCAACACAAAACTGTGACAATGATCTTCATGCAAAAGATTTAAGTTATGAAAATAAAAATTCAGTGAAGACGTTGTGCGTCACTTGTCGCCCCTGTTGATTGAAGTGCAAGGCATGAGACTCCTGCGGGAGATAGCGGTAGACTTGAGACCCCGCAGGCAAGCCGAGGAGGCTCAAGCACCGCACCGCGGAAAGCGAATGCCTTGAACGGAAATCAACAGGGAGTTCAAAGCATCATAAATTTATTCCCCAGCAATACCGGAACGGTCCACACCTTCAACGAACCAGCGCTGCGTGACAAGATAGACTAGTAGCATCGGCAGGATTGTCATGACGGTTCCGGCCATTTTGATGCCCTCATTGATTTCTGAGGAGTCACCCTCCTGCGGGAACATCTGCTGATAGGTGGCAACGAACTTCTGCAGCTCGAGCGGCAAGGTCGTCAGGGCATTACCGAAATAGATCGAAGCTAAATACGTTTCATTCCAATACCATACGAACGAGAAAAGGAATGAAATGATGATTGCCGGACCAGCCATTGGAAGCGCAATGGTGAAAAAGATGCGCAGAAAGCCTGCTCCATCAAGCTGGGCAGCTTCTTCCAAAGCCTTTGGCAGCATTTTAAAGAATTGATAAAATATCAGAATGAAAATGGCGCTATTGATTCCTTGCCCAAGCAGCGCAGGGAAAAGGAACGACTGGATGCTTCCCAATATCCCTAGCTCGTTAAAAAATACATAACGAGGGATGACGGTCACTTGAGGCGGAATGATGAATGTCGATAGGACCAGCACAAACATCGTACGCTTGAATGGAAAGTCAAAGCGAGCAAACCCATAGCCGATCACGGCACAGACCGCAGTCTGTACAATGGCCGGAATCGCTGTGACATACAAGGTTTCCAGCAAGGTCGGAATGAACTTCAGAACAGAATAGGCCGCTTCATAGTTATCAAGATACAATTGTGTCGGCAACCAGTTCACCAAAGGATTCAGGATATCATCCAGGCTCTTCAAGCTATAGGATGTCATATACAAGAGCGGATATAGGTAAACGAATCCGATCCCGACCAAAAGGCCATAGATGAAAAGCTTGTAGAGAAAGCCGTCATTCCCTTTAACACCGAATGTCATTTTCTTTAGCTTCGTTGCATATGGATGGATGCTTTTTTTCCGATTAGTTGATAGCCAGCTTGCCATGAATCTTCCCTCCCTTATGCATATTTTTTCTTCCCTCTGAACGTTAGAAGACCTACTGAAATGGCAAGTGCTGCCGCAATGAGTAGGAAGTAGATCCAAGACAAGGCGGAGGCATAGCCGAAACCAGTGTCTATCTGGAACATATTCGTCTGAATATGTTCAATTACCGGATTAAGAGAAAAGACGGAGAACATTACTATTGTATATACGGTATTGACAACGATCATCGGGAAGATGCTTGGCAGGGTCACCTTCCAGAAGCATTCCCAGTTGGATGCGCCATCAATTTTTGCCGCTTCATATACCTGCTGGTCAATTTTTTGCAGGGCAGCCAGGAATATCAGGAACTGAACCCCGGAGAACCATAAAATGATGATCAGGTTGTCCATCAGATACAGGAGTACGGTACTGAAAAATCCTTCCGAGGAAAGCATCGATTCAAAAATCGCGTATTCCTTGATGGATGGAATGCTTGTCACTCCCTGTGCGATCAGTTCATTGATAACCGGACCACTTGCAATGATAACAGGCAGGAAAAAGATCGTTCTGAAAAAGTTTCTGAACTTGATAGGCTGGTTGAGTAGCAATGCGATAATCAACGAGAATACGATGATTATCGGCACCGACAGAACCAGCTCCTGTAAAAAGGTCAGAAGCTTTTGGGTAAATAGGGCATCCACCGTGAAAGCATATTCAAAGTTGTCTAATTTCACAAACTTCGTCTGGATCCCCTGTGTCGTAATTTTTACTTGCTGAAAGCTCAAAAACAGCGAGTAGAAAAGGGGAACCGCTGTGAAAATCAGGAATCCTAAAATCCATGGTGAGATAAACATCAAGCCTGTTAGTGTATTCTTTGATTTCATGGACATCTGCTTCATGCTTATCTTCCCCCCTCTACTACTTCAAAAGATGTTGCTTCCACATCCACACCTTTTACGTTGAATGGTGCTTCCGTGTAATTGACAATGATGGATACGCCATTTTCATACACCACTTCGACCACTCCTTTTTTATGGACAATGCGATCGGTGATGGTCATGTTTTCCACTTCTCCAAGGCTTTCCTTCACTGCCTTGTATTGCTCGATGACTTGTTCCTTCCAAACTTCAAACTCGGAAGTGTACAGACCTCTTGATGGAGTTTTCAATAGCTCCTGGGAGGATTCCGTCGTCAGATAGAAAGAAGGATAAGCACCAAATTCGATCATTCTCAAGACTTCCTCTGTCGGGTTATGCGAGAAGTTCGAAAAGCTTGCATAGTATGGCTTGTAGCCCTTTAGGACGATTTGCAGGAATGGTACCGTATCTGTCACAAACATATAGCTGGACGAATACATCGGCATATCGAGGTATCGGTCCATATAGCCCCAGGCATAATCGTTCGGCTTATAGAAGGATAACCCTCCCATTTGTTCCTGAAAAAGCTCGAAGGTTTCTTGATATGTTTGGATCATATCGGTTCTCGTGCTTGTCATCCCTTTGTTGAAGTCAGAGAACAGGGTATAGCCGGTCGTATCGACTGCAAGGTTAGTTACACCATGCTCCTTGAAGTCTTTCTGATCTTGTTTGGCAATTTCCAATGTCTTTTCCGGGCTGAGATAGTAGCTCATTTTGCCATACTCTCTCTGTGTCATCGGCTGTGCATTTTTCTTTTTCGCGACATCCTTGCTTCCGGAGAAACCGGATGCGCCTTCATAGGCTTTTGTAAAATCAGTATAGAAATAGAAAGGAATATCCTTGTCCTTCAATTGCTTCATCGTTTCCTCATAGTCGGCATCGCTTCCAAGCTTGCCTTCAAGCGGGAACTTCTCAGGCAGGGTGCCTGTCAGACCGCCCTTTGTATAGCCGCGGTAAACGACGTGCATATTGTCCACTTCATTTTTCTGAAGCTCTTCAACATAGCCTGGGATCTCGTCCACTCTTGTCATTGGTAGAACAGTATCCCATAGCAGGCCTTTTTTTGTTTCTCCACCTAGGAATTCAAGGCGGACATCGACGGCATCCTCTTCTTTTTCAAGGCCGCCCGTCTCCACCAATCGTTCCTGGTAGCGTTTTGCCATTCCTACGTAGTCCGCTTCTTCATCCTCAAGGATCATGACACGCTGCTTGATGTCAAAGGAGTTCTTTTCCTCCTGATAGACATTGAAGCCGCCCATGCTTTTACTTGTAGGCTGATAGTAGCTGAAGCGGTACTGGTACTGGGAGGTTACCCAGAAAAAGTCGGTGGAAGCGCCGGAAGGATAAGCGAGAATGCTTCCATAGCTTTGCCCCTCTTCAATGGCGGTGATGAATCCATTTTGCTTTACTCCATGAACCGCCCCATATACAGGAACGGATATTTCCTGTGTCGGATAGGTGTAGTCATCCTGGGATTCGATATTACGGGTGAATCCTTCATCTGTGCCATAAATGTTGCCTACGAAGGGAGTGTCGGAACGGAACGGGCTTTTTTCGAATCTCATCAAAGCGCCGCTTCCATCAGGGATGAACAGATAGCCGCTGATGTCTTCCTCATTGACTGCTCCAAGAAACGGGTATACTTTCATGGAAACGATTTTGTTGTACTTACCATCCTTGATTCCTGCATCGGGAACTTCGATTAAGACATCGTCTTCTTCGAGGCTCACCTTCAGCTGAACATCAATGCTCGAATTCTTGAATTCGATATCAGCAGTGAAGCCGTTTTCCTCCATCGTGATCTCTGAAGCAGATTCGGATGTCAGAATACTTTCCGTTTTCACGTTTCCTTTGCGGTCCAGGTAATCGATCGTGATGGCCGATTGGACCATTTCTGTCCATGTATTGTTCAGTCGATAGTTTTCAGGCTGATCCAATCCGGAGTTCCAGATATATCCCGTGCTCTTGTTCTGGATCTTGATAGCAAGGGATGCCCTGTTTACGTAAAGAGCCAGCTCTTCGTTTTCGGTAACCTTTTCAAATCCTTCTAAAGTTCCTTCCGGAAGTGGCTTATTCTCTTTTTCCGTTTGCGTAAATTGGTTGGAATCAAATCGGAGCGTCTCTTCTCCAAGCTCAGATTCCACTTCAATCTCATCCAGTTCTTCCTTATCTGTCAGCGAATCCGCGATAACATGGATGGGAAGCATGGCAATCAGCAGAAACAGGATTATCTTTTTATACACGGAGAATCACCTCCTGAATGATCGCTGTGACAAAGTCTACTACTTGATCCATTAATACGTAAATGATGAAGCACACGAGCACGATGATGATCATACAGAATATCGTGATCAGTATGTTTCTTACTGTTTCAAAGAATTCATAGGCATGTATCTCTTTTACCATGATGAACAGGATAACCAGCGACCAGCCGATCATGACCTGCATCGAGAAGGTGTAAAGGAATGCTTCATTCAGAGTCAATGCATTGGATAACAGCGTGACCGGAATGATGAACACCAGATAGGGAGCCAAGCTATAGATGGTTCCTATGTAGATGTCCCGGAATCTTCCTTCTCCGTCACTGATCGTACTCACCAGGTAATTGGATACGATGAACAACAAAATTGGCAGGAAGAGTGTCACAAGCTCGAATGCAAAATTGATCTGGTCTGCGTTTGACCCTCTGAAAATAAAGCCAGTGAAATATTTCATCATGAGATATTCCACGAATAGAACAAAGTAAAGAATAGTAGCAGAAAGCAGGGATACCTTTCTGACCCGCTTTACATAATAGAAGCTATCGACCGGTTTCTTCAGGAAGTTCACAAGGAACAGAAGCTCGCTGATCAGCGTTTTCGCTTTGATCCTCTTCCATCTTTTCCGTGGCTGTGTAAGAATTCCCTTCTTTTTATCCACATACAGGACAGAAGCCCGGATCGCGAACAGGCCGATGATTACTGCGAATACCTTGCTCAAGTGCTCCTGCATCCAGATGTTTCTTATCTCCCAGAAGGAATTGGAGTATCCTTCCTTGCTGTTGACGATCTTGAATGATTCAAGTGCTTCGTCATACTGCTGCTGCTTGTAGTAGGCTTCTCCCATTGCATAATGGGCAAGACCAATGGAAGAGTTCAGGCGCAGAACCTCGCTCCAGTACTTTCCACTTTCTACATAGAGCCCTTCTGCATATAGGGAAATCCCTCCATGCATCATTTCCGCGAATGCGGTCGGTTCAAGCATCTGAATGGTTCCTCTTTCACGATCGGTTACAAGAAGGCGGCCAAGATTATCCACGCTTATTCCTGTTGGATCCTTGAACAAGCCGAGTCGGTTTGTCCCATCATCCTTGCCACCGAAAATGAAGAGAAGATTTCCATAGCTGTCATATTCATAGATACGGCCGTTGTTTTCAAGAACAAAGAAGTTTCCGAGTGGCCCGACAGAAATGTCTCTCAGATTGGTAGTATCCGAGATGTCAGAAGGGAGTATATTGCTTCCCGCAATATTCAACTTTCGGATTACTTCAAATTTTGTACCGGCTGTAACGGTGAATACCAGCCCTTTTTCATCAATGGCTATATTGGTTGGCGCCGGTGGAACCTTAAGGAACATTCTTGATTTTTGCCCTTCTGTCGTAAGTGCATCCTGCACCACAGACATAAGGGACGATTGGGTACGGTTTACTCCAAAGAATCCAAGGAATGTGCCGTCCTGCCCAATCTGGATAATACCGTTATTGGAACCTTCCCCGATAATATAGAGGTTCCCCCGCTTATCCACGGTTACTTTTTGAGGCTTATACGGTGATCTTGTTCCGAACAAGGGAGAGTCTGGCCTTCCATATTCCTGGATCATCTCGCCTTCCTGGGAGAAACGGAACACCTTCTCATTTTTATAGTCCGCAACATAGATTTCCTGGTTGTGGTCCACATACACTCCTGTTGGCTGGGCTAGCTGACCTTCCCCGACCTCTAGAAGCTTTTTGCCGTTCTCATCGAATTTTGTGACCTTTTTCGTTCCTGAATCCGCTACATACACATTGTTATTTTCATCAATGTAAACATCTTCTGGATTAACAATCTCACTGTTACTTCCAAAGAGACTGACAGGGATATAGGCTGTCTGCGTTTCTATGATATCCCCCTCGGATGAAACCGTCTCCGTCTTGTAAGGAACAGAAAGCGAAGCAGAGGATTGTGCTGGAAAGAGTATCAGTAGCCAAACACATAGTAAGCCGATGAAGATTTGCTTCATTTTCTTTCCTCCCCTTTACTTGATACCTGAATGCGCCATCGTGTTCATTACCTGGCTTTGTAAAATGATAAAGATGATCAGATTCGGAATAAACATGATCAACGATGCCGCCGCTGCCATACCTTGACCTGCTACTGTATTACCTGATGTCGCAGAAGAAAGGGTGGACATATAAAAGGCGAATGTTTTCAAATTTTCATTGTTTACAAATAGCTCGGATGTTTCCGTATTGTTCCATACCACCTGAAACGAAAGGATGGCAATGGTGGCGATTGCCGGCTTTACTAGCGGAATGATGATTTTGCGGAAGATCTGGAAGTCTGTCGCTCCATCCATCTGGGCCGCTTCAATCAACTCGTTCGGTATCTGATCGATAAACTGCTTAACCAGGAATAGCCCGATCGGCATGGCAATCAAAGGAAAGATGTGTACCACGAAGGTATCAAGCAATCCGACCTTTTCAATCAGCAAATACCTTGGGATAACCACTGCTGCAGATACGAACATCAACGCAAGAGTATTGATTTCAAAAATCGTTTTCTTCAATTTGAATCGTTTCTTCGATAAAGCATATCCTGCCATCGTACTGATCAATACTGTCAAGAAAACTACAATCAGCGTAATGGCGATACTATTAAAAAGGTAACGAGACATCGGAACCCCGGATGCGCTCGTGTTATTCATCAGATCTATAAAGTTTTGAAATGTTGGCTTTTCCACGAAAAATCGGGGCGGATAGGCAAAGAGCTCGTCTATCGGCTTGAATGCGTGAGAAAAGACAAACACTATGGGCATTGCCATAAAAACGGCAAGCGGAATGAGAAAAAGATAGAACTTTAACTGACTCCGGTGAAACCGGTCTGGATTAATTTTCGTTCCATGAAATGCCGACACATCGTTCACTCCTTACGTATAAAAGATTAATAGACGTTTGTTAATCCTTCTCCCCGAATAATCGCCAAGCAACCTTCGAGAAAATATAGACAACCAGTAGCAAGATAACGGAAATGGCAGCTGCGTAGCCCATCTCATAACGGATAAACCCATAGTCCTCCAAGTGGTTGACCATCAACTGACCCGCATATTGCGGCGTCGGGTTGGCGCCTGATAGCGCAACCCCGATAGCGCCGGCCTGGAAGGTACCTACAACGGCCATTACTGCTCCGAATAACATTTGCGGCTTCATCGATGGAATCGTGATATAGATGATCTCTTGGAATCTATTTTTAATTCCATCGATATAACCTGCTTCATAGATCTCTTTATTGATATTCAGGACACCTGACAGCATCGCCAGGAATCCTACTCCCATGCTTCCCCAAAGTGTCACGACAATCATGATCGTCATAAGATGATCCGGTGATTGCAGCCATTGGATCGGTTCGAACAGTACCCCCATCGTAATAAGGAGACTGTTTAGGTAACCTGTCTGGTCCCCACTGAAGATGATGGTCCATACTACCGCCATTGCGATCCCCGCAGTCATGGAAGGGGAGTAGATGATAAGCGCCAGAATGGTTCTTGGTACTCTGGAGATCTGAGCCAGCATCCATGCGAGCAGGAAGGAAAGGATATAGCCTCCTGGTCCTACGATGACAGCAAAGGTTAGGGTGTTCGGCAGTACCTTCTGCATGAACACCTGATCTTGCGTTAGCACACTTACATAGTTTGCAAGTCCAATAAACGTCGGCATTTCAATTGCATTAAAATACGTAAAAGATAGAAAGATCGCAACCACGACCGGGATAATAATAAAGGTAAAGAAAAAGATAAGGTATGGTGCAAGAAAAATAGATGTTCCTGCATGCTTTTGGACTTTATTCATCATTCTCTTCCACCCAGCTTTCAACTTGTTCAATTGTCGGTATATGATACGGCTTAATGATCTTGCCATCCTTCATATAACCGAACTCCTCCATTTTCCTGCGCATCTCGCGGTCGATCGTGACCACTGCGTCATCCACGGCAGATCGTGTATTTTCCCCATCGAATACAACCCGGTTCCATACATTACTGATTTCACGTTCAATCATATACGTATAAGGTGTTTTAGGAACCTCCATTAGCTGCTCCCATTGCTCAAGGATTACTTCTTTATGCTCTTCCGGCCATGGAAGCTGTGCAAATGCTTCCAGATTGGAGGTGTTCCACATATAAGAAGGTCCATACATGATTTGAAGCGTTGTTGCAAAATCGGTCTGGATCTCAGTTGAGGTCCACCACTTGAGTAGTTCCCAAGCCTGTTCTTTATTTTTACTGCCGTTGAAGATCATGCCGGCTTGGCCTGATCCTGTTGCCCATCTCGATACAGTGCCATCCTCCTGCTTCACGCCAGGATGAGGAGCGATATCCCACCAGCCCGAGATCTCAGGTGCAGCTGCGGTCAGCTGTACATACGTCTGGAAATTGGCAACCCCGATCGGCAAGGTCGAATATCTGAAATGGTTGTAGAAATTAGGCACTTGAAGCGGCGTGCTATAAATGGTATTCAAGTCTGTCATGAACTGAATGCCCTTGATGGTTTCATCACTGTCAATGGATGTTCCCATTCCGTTTTCCACGTATAGGTCACCTTGATTCTGATAGATGAACGGCGCAGTGGCCTGGAACGGCTTGAATGCGACAGCACCAGCAATAGGCGTGTAATAGTTTAGTCCGAAGCGCTGCAGCTCAGGCAGAACTTCCACCACATCATCCCAAGTATCCGGCACCGGTACATCCAATGCATTCAAAATATCTTTTCGGTAGAATTGTACAAAGAAATCCTGTGTTTCAGGCAGTGCATACACGGAGTCATCAATGATCATCGGAAGGAATGCACCCGGTGAGAAACGTCCGACCGTTTCACCGAAATCATCAAACTGTCTAAGATCATAGGCAGCTCCACGTATTGCCAATTCATATGGCAGCCACGTACTGATTCCAAGGGCCAGATCTGGCTGACTATTCGCCGCATTTGCCAGGATAAGCTTTTGCTCCGATGGCATGATCGAAAATCTCACTTTGATCCCTGTTTCAGGAGTGAATTGCTGATCGGCCATATTCTGCATCAGTTCTACATAGTGTCTTGGTCGATTCACCCAGATATCCACGACATCGTCTTCCACGTCTTCCGTGGCAAGCGTATTCGATTGGAAGGAATGGAAGAATTTCAAGACGGATTCTTTCGTTTTTGCGAAAAAGCCCAATTCCGCTTTTGGCAACTTTTCGTCACCATGAATATATATTCGATCCATAAATAATGGCTGTTTTTTCAAGTCCAAAATTGCATTTCCAAGAATCTGTGCAACAGAGCTGGAACCCTCAGATAACTGTGTCAATCTGGAAGGTATTTCATCCGGCGACTCTGCAAGGGAACGAAGTCTTTCGGAGGCAATGTTCAAGGATACAACTTCCACTGCTTCCTGTCCTTCACTCAGCTCAAGCAAGTACTCACTTTCCTTTTCCAGTGCAGTTGCCCAGTTTAGCAAGCGATCCTCGATATCCGGCAGATATTCCGTTATTCTCCATCCACGTGAACGGTCTTGGCTGTTACCTGTTAATTGTTTAATCGATAAGGAAAGCTCTTCAATACCCTGCATAACCTGATCGATTTCAAAGAGTGTTCGATTGACTGGCGAAGCATCTACTTTCAGGGTCAGGGTATTTGTCCCTTTTTTCAAATAAAATGAGTAGGCCTCTCCCTTGTCATCACTAAGCGTTTCGTTCTTCCAGTTCTTTTCCTGCTGGAAGCCGTAATGTTCCACTTCTTCAAATGGTATTTCCCCATTGATCATGACGGTACGGTATACCGGGAAACTTGTTTGCTTTTCCTGTAAAACCTTTAAGCTTATGTTGTAATACCCTGTCTCTGCTACTTCAATATTCCATGTGGCGCTTTGCCCGCTCTTCTCCCATGACTCTCCGCCGATTACATTCAAGAGGCGGCTGTCTCTTTTATACGGAACAACCGAAGCGTCCTGTTTATTGACAGGTCTGATGAATGAGCTGTTTTTCTTGGCTGGATGCTCGGCTTCAATCGTCAGCATCGCATCCTCTATGAGCTCACCCTTGTTTTGTTCTAAGTATTCTTTATAAGAAGGTATCGTTCCCACACTCTCCACATAAACGTTTCCAAGTAGCATTTCACCTCTAAGATTGGAAAGCTTGATTGTGTTCTTTCCTGCTTTCAAATGGAACTTCAATGGTCTAGAGTGCAAATAACTCGAATCCTCTGCTTTTACAAAATGCCATTCTTCAATTGGCAGTTGTTTTGGAATGATTTCATCTCCAAAACGATCTTTCTCAAACTTTGTCGATGCACTTTTCCAATCTTTTGGAAAAAGAATTCGACGACTTTCATAATACTGATAGCTTCCATTCACTTTGATGGAACCTTCTATCGGTACAATCCCTTCTCCTAAAGGAAAATAATCAAAGCCAAGCTCATATAGACCTTCTTCTTCTACATCCACTTCAACGGTGATTGATTTTTGATCTTTCCAGGAGAAAACTTGATCCTCATACCCCTTACTCTCATTCAAAGGCAGTAAATCACTTTCAGGAACGGATAAAAAATCAGTGGGACTGATAGCACGCTCATAAGGAGACGCGCCATCGATTCCCACTTCTTTCCACTGTTTCAGGATATAAAGATAGCTAGGTTCAATGACTTGTTCGGCCAATTGTTCAGGAGAATTCTTTTCATCGGCGAAAGCGATATGATTCGGAATCAATAAAAGTAGTAATAGCGGCCAGAACAACATCTTACGTTTCATATCATTTATCCCCCTCAACAGTTATAAGAAAAGCGCAAGCGGTCGGGAGCAAGACTCCGCCCTCACCACAAATTGCGCTTCACTATGAAAATTTTAATTATTGACCAATCGCTTCTTTACCTTCTTGCAGCTTTTGGTTAGCTAGTTCATTGATTTGAGAAATGTAATCCTCAATCTTGATTTCGCCTTTTACACTTGCATCAATGATACCTGCGATGTTTGCATTCGGGTTGTCACCAACCGCTACGCCAGTTGGAGCTTCCCATCTGGATTGAACATAGCCAGGAACCGTTTTGAATGGCTCGATTACTGCATTGTCCAAGTTGTCATACGCTGTACGCAGACCAGGAACATCCTGGATTTCAAAATAAGCATCCAATACTTCTTCGTCGTTGATGACAGGAAGGTTGTTCACTGCTTTTTCGTTCTCAACTGCGATATCAAGACGCTTTAAATATCCTTCTTTACCAAAGCCCATGAATTTAGCGAATTTGTAAGCTTCTTCTGCATGCTCAGTAGATTTGGAGATTCCCATGAAGTCGTTAACAACAACTGTTCTTCCACCAGGAGTACCGATGAAATCCCATTCAAACTCAAGGTTATCCGTGAAGTTCGTTACAGCCCAAGTTCCATCCCAATTGATTCCAAGGCCGCCTTGCGCCCAAACCTCACCAGCGTTTTCCCCACTGAAGTTTGCTTTTTGCTCATCTGTCAGGTTTTCATAAGAATAACCGTTTGTTACAATATTGCTCGCCAAGTTGACGCCACCGATAAATTCGTTGCTATCAAGGTTGTAGCCTTCTTCACTATATGTGTACCAACCAGCTGTTTCGCTTACGGATGTCGGGTACCAGTCAACAATTGCAAATGGATTGTTCATACCAACAACACCATTGTTTACATTGGAGATGGAGCGAACCGCTTCCGTGAACTCTTCAACGGAAATTCCATACTCAGGAACATCCAGGTTAGCCTGGTTGAAAAGGTCTTTGTTTACATAGTAGCCCAAGAAATGCTGTGCACTCGGGATAGCGAATACTTTGCCATCATAAGTAGCAGATTCTTTTACTACATCCGCAATCTTTGCGAAATCTTCATCTTCAGTCGTGAATTCTGTAACATCCAATAACCAGTCGTTAGCAAGCCCAGTTGGAACCTGTGCAAGCATGAATACGTCCGGCATTGTACCAGCACTTGCCGCTGCAGATAATGCATCGTTCCAGTCACCAGTGATGCTTTCATCGATTTCGATCTTTACGTTCGGGTTTGCTTCTTCATATGCTTTAATAAGAAGACGCTCGATGTTTTGCTCTTCTTCCGTACCTAATGCCCAGCTAGCGAAAGAAAGTGTCACTTGCTCTTTATCTGACCCTTTATCGTCTTTTTTCTCATCATTTGAAGCATCATTGCTGCAACCAACTACTAACATAAAAACAGTTAAAATTGCGATCCAAGGTTTTAACAATTTCATCTCATACACCCCTTATTTTTTGTTTTATTAGATAAAAACTTTTTTGTAAGTTTAGATCTCAAATGCGTTAGCTTGTCCACAAGACTGATAGATTACAAGAAGCTGAGGTTAACTACATCAATTGAAGAAGAAACAACAACCCCTTTCCCGATTTCGAAACGTTTCAATTTCTTTTCAAAAAATAAAGTGAAGATTCACTTGGATTCAAAAAGCTATTGATTGAATACTTACAATTAATTGATACGTTTCACTAAAATCATTATACTCCACCTTGAAACCGATTACAATTCCATTTTTGAAGAAAATTTTCGATTCTTGTAGAAATAGTGGGAATTCTCTATTATCATTGTTAGGGCAACCGTTTGCCCTGCTAATATGATAAATGAAATACATAAAAAAACGGAAGAAACGCCTATAGAATCGATTCGATTCTTGTAAGGTTTTCTTCCGTTACTTACTATTTACTTTATTGCTTTATTTTTACATCTTTACCACTTTTTGAACTTTCGTAAATGGCGAGGATGATTTCTATAGCACTTCTTCCGTCTTCGAGTGAAATTGCCGGTTCCCTATCATTTTGGATGGCATGGACCAGATCCTTTATGATTGGATAGTGACCTTCTTGTGCTGTTGAAATCATAGAAGGTTCTTTATGTGGTTCTTTGTCCTCGTGCAGGAAATGCCAGCTTTTTATCTCATCTAAATATTTCCCCCCTACAATCGCCGTTCCTTTTGTGCCGAAAAGGCTTAAAGAGGCTTCCAGATCAGTTGGATAGATGGCCGTCGAGCCCTCGATGATTCCAAGCGCCCCACTCTCGAACTCGAGAATCGCGACCCCTACATCCTCCATCTCCATCGTGTGGCGCCTTGTAGCAGTAAACCCAGAGACTTTTCGGACCGGACCCATCATCCATCTTAATAGATCGATATTATGGATGGACTGATTCATCAAAGCACCACCATCCATTGCGGCAGTTCCACGCCAAGGATCCTGATCATAATAGCTTTGGTCCCGATACCACCGGACTGAGGTCGTTGCATGCATCATCTTCCCGAAGCTTCCATTTTCGAGCTTCTCCCTCATTTGAAGAATCGGTCGATTGTAGCGTTTCTGGAATGCAACGGTTGCTTTTACCTTGAACTTTTTGGCCGCAGCGATAACCCGGTCCGCATCCTCAAGCGTCATCGCAAGCGGCTTTTCGATGATAACATGCTTGCCGGCTTCGATTGCTTGGATTGCCATGTCTGCATGCAGTCCGCTTGGAGTGCAGATGCAGACCACATCTATGGAGGAGTCTTGCAGCATATCCTCGTATGCTGTATAGAATTTGCTGGTGGCATACTGTTTGACGAAGCCTGCTGCCGTTTGCGGGTTCTTATCACAGACCGCGGCTAATGTGGCTTCAAGATGCAGGGTGATGGCCTCTGCATATACTGGAGCAATCGCCCCCGCTCCCACAATGGCAAAATTGATCATCATTTGTTCCTCCTAATCTGATAGAGTCACAGATTTCCCTGTTCTGGCAGATTCATAGATGGCCAGGATGATTTCCAACGGTTTCAGTCCTTCCTCTCCATTAACAAGAGGCTCGCGATCCTCGGTGACCGCCTGCATCATATCTTCTATCTGAATGCGGTGTGCACCACCGAAGATGGCAGTCGGATCACTCGCACCAGTTCCGTTGTCGGTTTGTCCGGATTGGGCCAGGTTTTCCACCTTGCCGCCACTGTACCACTCACCCTTGCTATCTTGCGTTTTCTGGAAGTGGTGGGTCAATCGATCATTTTCAATGACGGCGGACCCCTTCGTTCCAAATACTTCGAGGCGGCAGCTTAAACCAGGGAATGCACTGGTTGTACCAACGATGGTGCCGAGCGCTCCGTTCTTGAAGGTAACCGTCGCGACCGCCACATCCTCAACCTCCATTCTCTCGTGGGCAAGAGTAGCTGTTTTGGCATACACGCTTTCAACCGGTCCCATCAAGTATTGAAGGAGATCTATTGTATGAATAGATTGGTTCATCAGCGCCCCTCCGCCATCAAGGGCCCAAGTTCCACGCCATTCGCCACTGTCATAGTACTCCTGTGTGCGATACCAGTTCACTGCACATTCACCAAGGATCATGTTGCCGAAATTGCCCTCAACCACTTCCTTTTTCACTTGGATGGTTGCCGTGTCGAAACGGTGCTGGGAGATGACAGACAGCTTGACACCGGCATCTCTGCAGGCCTTGATCATTGCTTTTGCTTTATCCATGGAGATGTCCATCGGTTTTTCCGTAATGATGTGCTTACCGGCTTGGGCTGCATGGATTGCCATATCGGCATGCATACCGCTTGGGGTAAGGATGTTGATGATATCGATATCTTCTCTTTGGAGCATCTCCAGGTAGTCGGTGTAGTAGTCTGTGTTGTATTTGGATGCGAGGTTTTTGGCGCGGTCCTCTATTATGTCTGCAACCGCTACTAATCTGGCATTGGGTATAGCTTGGATCTGTTCAGCGTGTGTGGCGCTGATGGAGCCGCAGCCGATTAGGGCGAAGCGTAGTTCTTTGTTTTGGGTATTGGTCATGGGTGGGTCCTCCTTTGGTTTGGTTATATTTTTGAAGCGGTGCTGGGCTATTTCTGTGTTTTCAGATGAAAAAGTGGAAATTCCGTACAAAAAACACTGCTTAGAGCATGATCTTTCTTTATTTTGCTCTGTTGTGGGTGTTTTTTACTTTTTCCTCGGTGTTTTTTTACTCGATTCCAACAGAAATCAAGAACATTCTTACAATTATTCGCATGATTCTAACAACTTTCCCAATCATTCTAACAGAATTGTCAATCATTCTAACAATTCGACTTCGACGAACAGTTCACTGGCATCCCCACTTCCACAAGCAGCTCCTTGAACCGCTCGACAGCCGTGACAAACAAATCAGGTCCACTGAATCCCGAAAATGGGCCGGCCGCCGCCAGATGCGGCTCCATGGAAGCAAAGCCTACATAATTCCGCTCAAGCAACGCATGATACAATGCCTTCATCTCGCCATCTCCATCACCTGCTGGTACCACATGACCATCAGCAAACAGCGCATCCTTTACATGCATATATTCTACATAGCCTTTCAACAATGGATAAGCTTCCGTAAATGGCTTCACCCCGCATTGTACAAAGTTGGCCGGATCGAAAGCTGCCCGAAGATTGGGAGATTCGCAGCTTGCAAGAATATCAAGACAGCGCTCTGCATTGTCCCCATATATGTCCTTTTCATTTTCATGGAGCAGCACCACATTTTCCGCTTCTGCGACCCGGACAAGCTTGTGCATCCTTTTCAACACTTCTTCCCGGTAATCACCAGGGTTATCTCCCTCCGGAATAAAGAAGGAAAAGATACGGATGTACCGGGATCCCAGCACATGAGCCGCATTCACAACCCGCTGGAAATCCTCCATATGTACGTCAAAATCCTCCAACACTCCTATTTTCCCAATCGGCGAACCAATGGAAGAGACAGAAAAGCCTCTGGCATCCAAAGTCTGCTTAATGGCCAACAGCTCCTCATCCGTCAGATGGGCAACATTCTTCCCCCCCACACTCCGCAGCTCAAGGTGCCGGATGCCCTGCGACTCCAGGACATCTAGCTGGACGTCGAGTTCAGGGGAGATTTCATCTGCAAATCCGGTTAATGTAATCATCCAATTCCTCCTTTAAATGACTTTACTCAACTGCTTTCGGCTTGCCGCATCAAGAGATTCGGTGTCCTTGATTTCACAGCGCTTGCCTTCCATGTCCGTTATGATCAGTCTATTCACCCCAATCGACTGGATATGCTCATGAATGTTTCTCATCAATAGCTGCAAATCCCCTCTGTCCGTTTTCACCTGGAAGGTCCACAGTCCTGGCTCGGCCTTGATGGAAATGATCTGCGTCACTGCAGGAATGACGTAGCGAAGTTTCAGCTCCGCTACCAACGCCTCCCTGCTTTCATCGTCCAGTTCCTTGATATTACGGATAATTCCAATCTCCTTATCATCCTTGGTCCAGACAGACAAATATTCGTAGGGTCTAGACATCGGATACGTACGTCTTATTGTTATCTCGGCAAACAGATCACCGGACGTTTCCATCTGAAGCATTCCGCCGGCACTTCTGGTAAAGGACGTAACACCAGGGTTGATATAGGTTATTTCAAATAAATCACTCATCCAACCTCTACTCCTTTAATCTGCGACATTTCCTTCTGCGCTTCCACAAGCTTATAGTAGATTCCTTTTTCAGCGAGAAGCTCTTCATGTGTCCCTATTTCTGCAATCTGTCCTTTGTCGATTACAACGAGACGATTAGCATTTCGCAACGTGGAGAGGCGGTGTGCAATAGCGAAAGTGGTGCGCCCCTGGACCAGCCTGCTGACCGCTTCCTGTATCTTGTGCTCTGTTTCCGTATCAACGGATGCTGTAGCCTCATCGAGAATCAAGATCCGCGGATCATGCAGAATGGCACGGGCAATGGCAATTCGCTGTTTCTGGCCGCCTGATAAGCGGTGGCCACGCTCGCCAACCTGCGTTTCATATCCATCCGCCATTTTCACGATAAACTCATGGGCATTTGCTATTTTCGCAGCCCGCATGATTTCATCTGGAGTTGCTTGCTGGTTGGAATACGCAATATTGTCAGAGATGGATCCATCAAAAAGGAACGTCTCCTGCAATACAACCCCAATCTGTTTGTGCAGGTCTTCCTGTCTAATATCCTTCAAATCTATTCCATCAATCGAAATGCTCCCTTCTGTCGGATCATAGAAGCGGCTGATCAGGTTGATCAAGGTAGATTTACCGGCACCTGAATGACCGACAAGACCGATCATTTCCCCAGGCTGTACAACAAGATTCAAGTCCTTTATCACAGGGCTGTGCTTCTCATAGCCGAACGTCACATTCGAGATTTCCACTTTTCCTTCCATATCCTCTACCGAAACAGCTCTTTGGCTATCCGGCACGTCTGATGGGGTGTCCATGATTTCAAAAATCCGGTTTGCAGATGAAATCGCTCGGCTGAACCAAGTGATCATCTGGTTGTACCATTGAAGCGGTCCGAAGAACATACCAAGATAAGCAATGAATGCCATCAAGGTCCCTAAACTGAGGTCATTGCTGATCACTGACATGCCTCCGAAGTACCAGACAAGTAGCATACCTGTTCCTGTGATGAAAGAAAATATCGGGAACACCCCCTGCCACATACCATCGGTTTTAATTGTCTGCGCCATCAATATTTCATTCCCCTTCATATAGCGGGAATGCTCCTGTTTTTCCTGTCCAAAAGCTTTTACAACCCGAATCCCTTGCAGGGTATCTCCCACTACCATGTTCAACCGGTTGATTGCCTGCCATTGCTTGTACCACATCTGGTGAACTCTTGGCCAGATCATGACAGAGAAGAGTATGACTACCGGCGTTGGTAATAATGCGAACAGGGTCAGCTTCCAATCAAGGCTGAACATCATAACGAGAATCGCGACCAGCATCAGTGCCTGACCTACTACCCAGAGGACACCATCAGTTAAGAATTGACGGGTATCCTCCACATCCCTGTTTACCCTGCCGATGAACTGCGACGTCTGCCTGCGATCGAAATAACTTAAGGAAAGCCGCATCAGCGATTGATAGACCTCTTTACGCAAATCCCCCATCACTTTGCTTCCGATCCAAACGCCGAGCATCCCTCTGACTATCTGCATCAGCGCAAGGACAATGCTCGTCACACCGAGTAGCGCCACCAATACAAGCAGACCTCCGCCGATGTCCTTTGGCTCCAGTACCTCATCCACTATGATTTTCGTAATGTATGGAGGAGCAAGCTCCAAAAGGGTTGCCAAAATCAGCATGACCATCGCAAAGACCATCTTCATACGATAAGGCTTTGTGTACGCAAGAAGTCGACCGACTACTTTCTTTCTATCCACACAGACGGAGCATGCATTGGTTCCATCCTGAAGCGGACGCTGACAGGTTGGGCACTGGCGCGGCAGGTCATATTTCGATAAAACAGGCAACGGTTTTCCGTTTATCAGATTTTCAATCACCTTCACTGCAACCGTAAACTTGCTTGTTAACGGAGCGGAAAAACGAACAACAACCACTCCCCCATCTTCGCTATCCACTACCAGTGAGCCTCCACCAATGTAGGAATCAAGTTTCGCACCATTCAGCTTTGATATTCCCAACGATTTAATAGCGCTTCCATTCTCTGCATAGACAAGAATATGACTTTCTGTAATGGCGAGCCAACTGTCTACAAAACTACCATTCTCATTCATGTCCGCTTTTGCAAAATACAATATGTTCCCCGTGGGCTTAATCCTGTCGGGAATCGTTTCTACTATTGGCATATTTGACTTACTCCACCTTTACGGTTAATTTTCGAAACTTCGGATTAATTAATTTATTGTTTGAATTTATCTAACATTATAGTTTATCTTCCCTCGTTTACAAGGGGATTTTTATCGAAAAGAAATAAATAGGATCTATCATCTTATTATTTTGGCGGTGCTATTAAAGACCGCTGTTGATTTCCGCACTAGGCTGCGCTTTCCGCGGGGCGGTGCTGGAGCCTCCTCAGGCTTCGCCTTGCGGGGTCTCCAGCCTACCGCTACCTCCCTCAGGACAAGGAAGGCTGCGGCAGCGATACATCGCACGAAGAAAATGCTTGGATTTTCGAGGAGTCTTCGCCTATTACTCCAATCAACAGCTAGATTCTTATAAATAAACACTAACCTTTAACAAAGACTTTAATATTTGTATTGATATTTTGAAGGGTTGTCATCTATAATTAATTAAAACATTTAATTAATAAAATTGAAAGGCAGGTTACAAAAATGAAAATTTTATATATTGATATTGATTCCCTGCGTCCTGATCATTTAGGATGCTACGGCTACCATCGTGAAACTTCCCCTAATATTGACGGGCTTGCGGAACGTGGAGTACGCTTCACCAATTACTATGCATCAGACGCTCCATGTGCCCCTTCTCGTACAGGGCTCTTCAGTTCTAAATTTGGCATCCACACAGGCGTTGTCAACCACGGAGGCGTTCAGGCAGATATGCGTCCAATCGGACCGGACCGCCCATTCAACTATCACCATACTGAACACCAGGCATGGGTGGATACGCTCCGATTCAAAGGCCATCATACTGCCATGATCAGTCCCTTCCCTGGTCGCCATGCAGCTTGGCATGTTCAACAGGGGTTCCTGGAAACCTATGATACGGGCAAGCACGCAGGGGAAACGGCTGGTGATGTTTCCAAGGAAGCACTTCGCTGGATAAAAGAGCGTGCCACTGAAAAAGAGGACTGGTTCCTATATCTGAATTTTTGGGATCCGCATACTCCTTATCGCACACCGGAGGAATACGGCAATCCATTTAAAAACGACCCCGCTCCGGATTGGCTGTCAGATGAGATTATTGCCGAACAACGGGAAAGCTATGGGCCGATGAGTATACGAGATCTCCCCCGCGGCAACCAATGGGCTGGACTTCCAAGTGAAATCACTTGCCGTGAGGACTTCAAGAGCTGGATAGATGGGTATGATACCGCAATCCGCCATGTAGATGATCATGTTGGAAAAATCCTGGACGCACTGAAGGAGCAAGGCATTCTCGATGAAACCATCATCATCATTTCTGCCGATCATGGTGAAAATCAGGGAGAGCTGAATGTCTACGGTGATCATCAAACCGCTGACCATATTACAAGCAGAATACCTTGTATCGTTGCAGGGCCAGGAATCAAACAAGGACATGTGGATGAAGACTTCCACTACCAAATTGATTTCGGACCTACATTCTCAGAATTGGTTGGCGCAAAAGCAAGCGGAAAATGGGATGGACAAAGCTTCCTTCCTGCACTGACGGATGGTGAATCCGCTGGTCGACCATATCTGGTAGTCAGTCAAAACGCATGGAGCTGCCAACGTTCTGCCCGTTTTGATAATTGGATCCTGATCCGCACATATCATGATGGTCTGAAGGAATATCCGGAGCTCATGCTGTTTGATATCGAAAACGACCCACATGAAACAGTGAACCTTGCAGAAGAGCGTCCTGAAATTGTCGCTAAAGGTTTGCTACTGTTGGATCAGTGGGTGGCAGAACAGATGAAATCTTCCGATTCACCGATTGACCCGATGTGGTCGGTCATCCATGAAGGAGGACCATTCCATACTCGTGGGGATGCCTTGGACAGTTACTTGGCAAAGCTTCGCAAACAGGAGCGACACGCGGCGGCAGACCGATTGGAACGTCGTTATCGACCTGAAAAATTCAATGGATAATAAATGGGCAGGCTCATATCTGATGAGCCTGCCTTTTTATCGTTGCTGCAAAAATTGCAGAACCGGTTGAATATGCTTGTCCCAATATCCCCATTCATGCCCCCCTGGACCATCCTCAAATGTGCTCTCGATCGATAGCCCTTTCAGGTGATCGCGAAATCTTAGATTAGCCTGATAGTTATGATCCTCCGTTCCACAGCAATGATACAATCTCGGTCTCGGACCATTGCTTTTGGCCAAGTTTTCAGCTACATGAAAAAGATCGTCATCACTCCCTTTAATCGGACGATTGCCAAAAATATGCTGGAAGTCACGCGGGAAAGCAGGAATCCGGTCCACAATATCCAACGACCCCGAGAGGCTCGCCCCTGCTGCAAACTTATCAGGATTTCGCATCACCGTTTTCAGCGCACCATACCCTCCCATCGATAAACCAGCCACAAAATTATCCTCCCTTTTTTCGGAAAGGTTGAAAAAAGACCTTGCTATCTTCGGCAGCTCCTCACTCACATATGTATAATAATCGTAGCCATTTTCCATATCCGTATAAAAGCTTCTGCCGGCTGCAGGCATCACAACCGCAAGGCCAAGTGGCGCGACATATCGTTCAATGGAGGTAAACCGGGCCCAAATTGAGTGATCGTCCGACAAGCCATGCAACAGATATAAGGTCGGATGCTTCTTCTGCTCCGCTTTTGATTCCACCCCGATATGAGAGGTTGTCTGCGGTAATATGACTGTCATCGAGGTGGAGCACTGCAAGGCCTCGGAGAAAAAATTGCATTGGATCAGTGCCATTGGAATCACATCCTTTTTAATACTCTAGAGTTTTTGAAACGTTTCGAATATTACCAGTATAAAGGAAGTATGTATTCGCTTTCAATATTTTTATTCATACGAACAAATGTTCTTTACTTTTTATTGGTTTTTATTTTATAATGTAAATGTTGGATTAACATATATTAAAAGGAGTGTTCAAAATGAAGCAAGTAACACCATACTTATCTTTTAATGGAAACGCAAAAGAGGCACTGGAGTTCTACAAAACGGTTTTCGAAGGTGAAATTGTTGGAATCCAAACATTCGGAGAAGCAGACTTCCCTACTCCCCCTGAAGCGGACAACCTGGTCATGCATGCACGATTCGAAAAAGGCGATTTTGCACTGATGTTTTCCGATGCTTTCCCTGGACACTCCGTTGAAATTGGCGACCAAGTCTCCCTGACAATTGAGCCTGAAAATGAAGAGGAGATCCAAACGCTATACAACCGTTTATCCGATAACGGCACAGTCGTGATGGAGCTTCAAGACACGTTCTGGGGCGCTCGCTACGGAAAAGTGAAGGATCAATTTGGTATCACATGGGACTTGAACCTGCAAAAATAAAAGATAAAAGAAGCTTCCGATTGTCGGTAAGCTTCTTTTTTGTTTAATGCTCGTATATCATCTTTCGGGTCATCCCACCATCAACTGTCAAATTCTCCCCAGTCACAAAATCATTTTCACTGTCTGTCAGATACAGGCAAGCTCTTGCGATGTCAGAAGGCTTTCCGACCCGGTTGGAGAGGTGCTGTTCATGATCTACAACACGCAATTCTTCGTAATCACCTGTTTCAATCCATCCTGGTGAAACGGCATTGACAGTGATGTTATCAGGGCTAAAGGATGCTGCCATCGCATGGGTTATTGCCACAATTCCGCCTTTTGATGCTGCATACGCCTCAGAATTCGGCTCCGACATCGTAGCACGTGTGGAGGCGATATTGACGATGGAACCTCCATTTTCATTCTGCCTCATGACTTTGGCCGCTTCGCGGGAAGCGATGAATACACTGCGAAGATTGGTCTGGATGACGTTATCCCAGTCCTCAATGGTCAGTTCATATGGAGAAGTAAAGGTGGAAATGCCTGCATTGTTGATCAGAATGTCTATTTTCTGATACTGTTGCACCGTTTTATTGATCAGATGGACAATATCTACTTCTTTGCGGACATCAGTCTGGATGAAAAGGGCCACTGCGCCTTGTAATTTCAGTTCCTTTTCAAGCTTTGCCCCTGCCTGTTCCTCCATATCTGCAAGTACAACCGTTGCGCCTTTTTGGGCGTATTCCTTGGCGATTGCTTTTCCGATGCCGTTTGCTGCACCTGTTATGATGACGACTTTGTTTTGAAAGTTCATGGTTTATGCCTCCTCTGTATTCTTGATTTGAGAAAAGTATACAGGGTAGGAATCGTGAATACAAAAGAAGCGCCTACTTAAAACACCTATACCACTAAAAAAGAGACGCACTTCCAATTTAGAAGTGCGTCTCTTGAAGACTTTTATTCGGCTGATTCTTTTCTTCTGAAATAGAAGAACGATCCAGTACCAAGACCCAGCATTAACATACCAATGAGTAACAGGTTATAGGTGTTAGTTGCCGTGTTTGGCAGTTTTCCACCGTTGTTGCCACCGTTGTTGCCACCGTTGTTGCCACCGTTGTTGCCACCGTTGTTGCCACCGTTGTTGCCGCCGTTGTTACCGCCGTTGTTACCGCCGTTGTTACCGCCGTTGTTACCGCCGTTGTTACCGCCGTTGTTACCGCCGTTGTTACCGCCGTTGTTACCGCCGTTGTTGCCGCCGTCTCCATCGCCGTCTCCATCGCCGTCACCTGTAGAAGTAGCTTCCACTTTGATTCTTCCTTCCACAACTGGTGAGATTGCCTCAAATTGTGCAATGTACGCCATGACTGCTTCATCAAGACCTGCATATTCGTTCAGGATCGGATAGGAAGCAAACATGGAATATTCGTCACCACCAGCAGCCATGAAGTCATTGGTTGCCAATGTGTACATTTCGTTCAAGTCTAGTGCCACACCATTAATCTTAACAGAGTGCACTCTTTCTCCCGCAGGCTTGTCCTTATCTATAGAGAACATAATTCCTGCTACGTGCGGGAATGCACCTTTTGGATTCGGATAGTCACTTACACCGTGCTCAAGTGCTGCCTTGATGTCGGCACCTGATACTTCTTTCGTCACAATGTAGTTACCGAATGGCAATACTGTAATTACTTCACCAATGGTAATATCACCAACATTGATGGAATCACGAATACCGCCACCATTAGTAATGGCAACATCCGCACCTGTTGCTTCCAGCATTGCGTCTGTAATGAGGTTACCAAGGTTTGTTTCATGGACACGTACCTGCTCGCGAGCTCCATCCAGATGTACAGTTGTATGACCGATCACTTCGTTCAGGATTTGCTCCTGTTCTTTATTGATAGCATCAATTACCGCTTGAACATCCGGATCAGCTTCGATGCCGTCCATGTCCGCTTTCGTGATAAGGTCTCTTGTTTTGTTTACCAATTCTTTTCCTTTGAAGCTCAATTCAACCACACCAAGATTTTCAGTGTATTCACCGGCACTTACAATCAATGTTCCGCTTTCGTTGATGTTATCCACAGTATGACTGTGACCATCTACGATTACGTCAATGCCAGGTGCACCTTGTGCAACCTTGATGCTTGTTTCTGTACTGGATGCATCTGTCCCTAAGTGGGAAAGTGCAATGATTACATCCGCACCTTCAGCTTCCAATTCAGCTACCATATCTTTCGCAGCCTCAACCGGATCTGTAAAGGTTAATCCCTCAACGTTCTTCGGATGCGTTTTATAATGAGTTTCCGGTGTGGATAATCCGAAGATACCCACTTTTATCCCATCAATTTCCTGTACCATATAAGGAGGAAGCAGATAATCTCCCGTTTCATCCACAATAATATTGGCACTTAAGACTGGGAAGTTCGCCATTTCAGTCAACTCCAGAAGTCTTTCATATCCGTAGTTGAAGTCATGGTTACCTGCAGCCATGGAATCATAACCCATTGCATTCATGATATCCACAATACTCTTACCTTCAGTCAGTGTAGCAAACGTCTGACCATGGAAAGTATCACCTGCATCAAGAAGCAAGGTATTGCTATTATTCTCTCTGTATTGCTTCACTAATGTGGAAAGCTTGGCAAATCCGATAGAAGAGCTGCTCTCCGTTACACGTGAATGAGAGTCGTTCGTATGAAGAATCGTAATGTTAGTGATTTTTTCTGTAATCTCCATATCCTCTGCAAAAATGACACGGATACGGTTTCCATCTGCACCAGATGATGCGATACCTGATACAGAAATGTAGTCACCCACTTTGAAGCGATCCACTCCCAATGGCAGGTAGCCATCCACATGGATTCGTGCATCATTCTTGCCGTCATTGACAATCATGAAGCTTCCTTCATCGTTTATTTCTTTAACAGTACCTTTCAGTCCCACCAACTGGCCGTTGAAAGTACCATCAATGATTTGTTGAGCTGTTACTTCTTTTGCTTCCACTTCTTCACCAGGTCCGACATAGAGGATTTCCATGTCAAAGTTCTCGTATTCGAGCTCCAATTCCCCTTCAAAAGTAGTGATTCCACCAGTGGCAATTACTACTGTTCCAACCGGAAGCTCTCTTCCTTGAGCTCCGAACAATGAAATACCGCCAGTTTCATCTTGGATATAGATGGTATCAAAGAATTTGTTTGTAGGTGCTGTAACCACACCTTTAACTGTTACAATGTCGCCGTCCTGTGCATTTGCACGAACATCCGCGATGGACTGAATACGTTCGTGATCAGCTAACCAATCCATCAATGTCAATGTAAAGGATGTGTTACTTACATCATTTACGATTTCGAAGTCAGAGTAGAAGTGACGACCAGCTACGACGATCCGTCCTTCACCCACATATTCTTTCGCGATTAACGGAATGGACTCCCCATTTGGTCCAGATGTTTGGTCTGCATCATTTTCTCCACCAATTGCTTCATTATATGTGTGGTAACCTTCTTCTACGTTGAAGTTGTATGATGTTGCATTTCCTGCTACTAGAATTTCCAATCCTGTTTCAGGGTCATTCGTTAATGCGCCAAGATTTTCGTCAACCAGGGATGCACCGCTGAAATAACGGATGGCATCAAGGTTTTCATTCAAGCCGCTCGTTGTAGCCGGAGCAGTATGCGCATATACGGACCACTTCATTCCACCACTGAATTTATCGGATGTGTTTGGCTCATAAACATTATCAGAGTTAATACGAATTCCTGAGCCCATTTTTTCCAATAATGGATTCAGCTTTTTGTTATCAAAGTTGAAGTTCGATTTGGATGCAAGCATCAGGGAGCCACCCTCTTGTACCCAATCATTGATGGCTGTCATTTCAGCATCTGTAAATACCTTGTTAGGTGCGTTGATGACAAGAACATCATATCCTGCCAATACTTCAGCTGTGTAAGCCTCGGAATTGTACTTCGCGTGATATCCGCTGCGTCGCAATAATTCCATGAAATTGTTCATGGAGCCAGGCACATCCGCGTTGCTGTGTGCAGAGTCAACAAGCACTTTTTGCCCGTTTGATTCCACTACTTTAATCGATTTTGTAATTTCAGTTACTGTTGTAACACCAGGAATTTCTGTCAATACAGCAATAATCTTGTCCTGACCGGATGCAGTCGGGATCCATGTTGTTGTTGCATCAGCACGTTTTCCAGGCCCGATATACGGGATGGTCCCTGTACCTATGTGGTTATCTTCACTTACAGAGCCACGATAGAATTTCACTTCCAGGTTTTCTGCAGAGCGAACACCCATGTTACTTACAGTTGCAGTTAATTCTGTTTCAGATCCTGGAACACTTGGATCCGGATTCACTTGAAGAAGTGTCAACTTAACATCACTTTCTCCACCGGAAGTGTAGATTGCGCTTGCTGTTGTCCATTTGCTGTCTGTATGGATAACCTTTACAACATACCAGTTTGCACCGCTTCCGTCTTTGATAGTAGGAGTCCATGCAAATTCGGTCTTTTCTCCGACCATAACGGAATCAAGAACATTTCCGCCATTGGATATGATCTGGATTTCACTGATTGGATTATCGGAATCCTGAACCCAAATGTCAAAATTCAAGTCTGTTCCATCTTGAACATCCACAGTGCTACCCATCCAGTATCCGTTCGCTTTCACACGAAGTTTCGTGTCACGGGCTTCTGTGGAGTAGACACGACGTGCTTTCAATGCTTCCATGAATGACTCATTGGATAAATCTTCTGCTACGACTGCAGTCATGTTATCAGGAACGCCCCAGTTTGCGGAGTGGTTGTCCTGTCCATTGATTGCACCAACGTGCCAGCCGTTGTCCATCGCACGGAAGAAATGCTCTTCAGCACGTGCATAGCTGTAAGGCGGTGCCCCGTTACCTACCTCGATCATCGCCATTAAATGGTCGATTTCAGGTACATATGCAAGGTCATTGAAAGAATCACTTGGCCAGTTCGGGTGGTTGAATGCTGCTACGGCATTTTCCTCCGTTGTTAACCACTCATAGAAATCACCAAGTTCAACTACGGTTTTCTTTGCTTCCACGTAATCATTTGTGTTTGTTACGTTTATGTGTCCCCAATTGGAGGATGTCATTTCAAAACCGCGCATCGCCAGGAATTCACCAGAGTGCTCAGTATTGAATGCATTCATCTGTTCTTTTGTTGCATGCCATTCAGAACCGACTTTTTCCACAAATTCTTTGCGGTCGGAAACATATTCATCGCCATCCAACCAGTTGGAGTGGTCTGTAACGATCAAGTAATCCAGGTCATTCTCATATGCCATCTCAAAGGCCTCAGCTGGAGTACCTTTCCCATCGGAATAGCTTGTATGGGCATGTGGTACACCGAAGTAGAAGTTGTAGTCACTGTCATCTTTCGCTTCCTGGATATAGAAGTAAGAAACGTAGGAGGTTTTAGCTCCTGCAACGTCCGCTACCTCTACAGAAATGCTATGTTCTCCCAATGCCATGTCATTTGCTGGCGTATAGCTGAATGTAAATTCTTCTTCATTTGTCAGAGCTGTTACTTCTTCACCGTCTACCATTAATTTGAAGCTCGTCCAGTCAATCGCTGCATCAGCTTCATCAATTTTACCTGAGATTTCAGGTTTGTATTCATTGATTGTTACCATTTTTGCAGGCTTCACACCGAAAATAATCGGCAATTTCGCCGTTTCAGGAGGATCCTGCTTCACCATATCCGCTCCGAAACGAAGCTTAAATTGTGGGTCTTTGAATTTAGCAGCGATTCCTACGATGTTGTAGTACTCGCCATCTTTATAGGAAGATTTCGTAAAGTTGTCTGCTTTTGCATAATATAACTTCGTTGTATTTTTTTCCATATCTTCGATGAAGAAGCTATAGTTGTCTGAAGAAACATCTGTTAGCTTTGCCATTTCTACTTGAACCAGTTCACCCTGATGGGCGTCGATCTGGTCAAGCGTAATGACAGTTGGTACAGGCAACGCTTTTGTTCCTAGTTTTGTAATCTTATCTGCTGCTTCCACACTGATCTGGATTTCTCCATTGTACGTAGAAGTCTTACCTACAACCTTCAGTTCTTCCCCCTCCACATAGTCGGAAAGTGATACTCCTTTACCGGTTGTATTGATCTGCACCCCGGAAGTTGCATCCTGGATGTACATTGCTGTGCTGGATTCAGCATGCGTTACCACACCTTGGATGGTTACTTCTGTTCCAGTTGCCTGTACTTTCGCATCAGCAATCGCCGATACCTCCGGATCAACCGGTCCTTCAGGTACAACTGCAATATCATCAGGTGTGCGAAGTAATACGTGATAAGTGTCCGGTCCAGTCCCTTTTTGTTCCACTACACCTACTACGTTTACCTCATCACCAACAGTTACAGTCAATGATGTATTGTCATGGCCTGTTCTGCTGTCCAATCTGACAGATACAGTAGTCGTGCCATTTGAAACAGTAATTAAACCATTATCATAGTCATCTGATTGAATTTCTGTAACTGTCACTTTTTTAAGCTCAACCAATTGAGCCTCTTTGTTCTCTGCAACTTCTTCTACTGTTACAGTTTTTGGAGCCGGTTCACCTGCTGCAGGATTCAGCACTTCCACTGCAGTAGGGACTAATTCGAATTTCCCTTTGTATTCCTCTGTTGAACCTGTTACTTTAATTTTTGCGCCAATGGCAACGTCCGCGTATTCAATGCTTGTGTATACCATTAATCCACCGGTTGCATCCTGCATGTAGAAGGATTTACCGCCAAATCCACCAGGAGCGGTAGTAACGATCCCTTCAACAATTACATCTTGCTGTCCTGTTCCTCCTAATCTGACATCTGCAATCGTCGATACAGATGGATCAGTCGGGTCAGTTGGATCTGTAGGATCTGTTGGATCTCCATTTGGCTGTTCAGCCGGAGATGCAGCGTTTTGAGGAGCTGGAGTAGCCTCTACAAAGTCCGCGCTGTTATCATTTGTATCATAGCCATTACCTGAACCAGGAGTGTAGCCGTCTACGTTGCTTTTGCGGACTAAGCTTTTTCCACCTACATCTACAGCAGGTGTACCTTCACCTACAGTGGACGAACCATCGCCTGTACCATATTCAAGGCCATCTACAGGGTTCCCGTCGGCATCTTTCAACACGATACCGTCAGAGTTTCCATTTTGCCAGTCTCCGCCTTCTCTAACCAGATCAGGCACAATGTCTGTGCTGCCATAGTCCCCTGAATTCAGAGGACTGACCTCGCCGATTAAATAAAAGCTATATGGAGCAATCATAGTGCCATCCGGAATGGTTACCGTATTAGACTGTAACTGGCCAAGTTGGTTAAAATGCTCTACCTTCCAGCCTGAAATATCTATGGCATTTGCCGTAGGGTTATATATCTCCACAAATTCATTATTATCAGTTCCTGATTCATCATAGAAAAACTCACTGATAACAACATGATCTGCAATATTCGTCTGCGCATTTGCCGGCTTCATCGGAACCATTCCCATGAGCAGAACAAAAATGAACGCTAACGAAAACCATCTCTGATTCTTGCGAACTAGCTGGTACATCTTTTTCCCCCTTAAAATTGTTTGTTTTTACTAGATTCACAGAATGGAAGCGCTTTCTATGTAAAAATCAACTATGCTAAAATCCCTATTTTCCCCCATATGAAAAAAATAAACCTAGTAAAGTAGTACATTATTAATTTAACAGAAAACCTTGCAGAAAAATATCAATTTTCTATAAATTTTTTGTAAAATTATCCGATATTTTGAATTATTTCTAAAAAAGACATGGTATTCTATTAATGGTTATTACAAGAACATAAAAAACTAGGGGATGAGCGCTTTGAGAAAATTAATAAATATCATTTTAGTAGGACTAATAGTATTCCTGCCATTTTTACAGCCAACGGCTACTCATGCACATGCGCTAAGTGCAAGCTTTGGGAAGATTGTTCTGGAAGAGAGTCAAATTACCTATACATTTTCCATTGATGATTTGTCGGTTATTGAAAATATTCAGCTTGACCTAAACAATGATGCCGCTCTTTCGCAAGAGGAAGTAGATAACGGAAAAAGCTCCATTGAGGAATGGATGGGGCAGAACTTGACCATGCAGGTGGATGGTGTTGCACTCCGTCCGAGCACAGGCGAAATGATCAGTGAACAGCGAAACGACAAAAATGTGGTAACCACCACATTGACGTATCCGCTTGCTGATGAAAGCAAATCTATTACATTAGTGGACAACTTCTATAAAAATACCAATGACAATACAACATACACGCAGCTTCTGACCATTGAACAGGATGGTAGCTTCTCAGAGAAAATCATCAAGGGCGACGACCGTACATGGGAAGCAGATTTGACAATGGAAGGAGCAGCTACAGCCGGTACAAGCTGGTGGGAGTTTTTCGTTTTCGGGATGGAACATATTCTTACCGGTTATGACCACCTGCTGTTCTTATTCGCACTTTTACTGGCACGACAAAGCTTCAAGGACCATATCAAGGTGGTAACCGCGTTTACGATTGCCCACAGTATCACAATCACACTTGGTTATTTGGAGATTGTGAAGCTGCCATCCCTGTTAGTGGAATCTGTTATCGCTCTCAGCATCGTCTATGTTGCGGTCGAGAACATACTCAGAAAAGAAGTAAAAAAACGCTACATTCTAACATTTATGTTTGGACTGGTTCACGGACTTGGCTTTGCAGGATTGCTATCGGAAATGACAATTCCAAAAAGTCATCTTGCTGTTTCACTGCTAAGCTTCAACCTTGGCATTGAGGTCATCCAAGTGGCATTGGTTGCATTAGTGCTTCCGTTCCTGACAAAGCTTCAAAAACTGAAACAATATCCAAGCACACTGAAGTACGGATCGGCCATTATCATTTTTATCGGCGGATATTGGGTAATTGAGCGAGTGTTTCAACTATAATAATAAAGAGGCTGCTTCGGCAGCCTCTTTATTTCTTTACCTAGTTTGATAAGGTTCTATTGAGTCCGCCTTCAGACGAAACATGCTGATCAGCCCAGTAATCGGATCCACTTCTTCTCCAACCTCTAGCGTACCATATGCCCATAGACCTTCTTCCGTAAACTCCAACTGCTTCCCGTCCGGCGGGAACACGGCAATTGCTTCAATGTATTCCGGGTTATCCGAAGAACAGAACGGACATGCCGCACCTGCTGTCGGGACTAAATACACAAAGCCATATTCCAGTGGAGTGATTTCCGTCATATAGCCCTTGATTCCTACCTTTTTTCCTTCAAGTTCCAGCATCTTGTCGGTAATTCTTCCGTCTCCTGTATCAGACTGCGTAAAAAAGTCATCAAATGTGATTTCTGTTAGTGTTCCTTCAGTAGATTGTCCCGCATCTTTTTCCTTGTTTGTATCATCCGCAGCGCCCTGTGAGGAGCATGCTGTCAGCACAACCAGCACAAGGGCGAGTAGCATTTTCTTCCACATATTATAACTCCCTTTTTCGTTTAATTAGATAAGATGGCAGTATTGGCAACAGTGCTATGCTTGTTGCTCCCACAAATACGAGACCTGCATAAAGTGCATATTCAACTGGGAATCCGACATCTCCAAGCGTCAGCCCGAATTGAGAAAGACTGACCATTTTCAATCCTGCAAAAATGAGGTAAGCGAACACGATGCCAATAATGGTTCCTGCACCGGATAAGATGGATGTTTCAAGCAGGACATTAGCCAAAATCTTATTTCTGTTTACCCCAAGGGATCTGAGAATGGATGTTTCCTGTTTTCTTTGATGGATGGAGCTGATGATGGCAAAGACAATAAACAGTCCAGCCAGAACAATGGACACTCCCGTCAGTAAGTATGCGAGATTCTTTCCATAGTCAAACGTTTCGAGAAGCTGTCTGAATGTACGAACTGGGAATATCGCCTGCACCTCATAAATGGAATCCAGTTCCTCTTTCAGACTTGGAATATGGCCGATCTGTTGTGGCTTTATCATTAATGCCGTAATTTCCAGCTCATCTTCCTCATGAGCTTCCTCATGCCCATGCTCATCTTCTTCGTGGTCAGAAGCAGCCTCTTCATTGGCCTCATGCTCCCCGTGCTCTTCTTCGTGCACAAGCCATACACTTTCAATCGGTGTAAAAATTCCTTTATCATCAGCCGTCCCGGTCGGCTCCAATGTGCCAACCACTTTATAAGTAAAATCACCGTGCAGGTCACCATTTTCACCTAAACCATGGTTACCGCTAAAAGTATCACCAACTGATAGATTCGCTTCTTTCGCGACAAACGAACCTAGCACCACGTCCCCAGGCTCTTCAAACCAATCCCCATCAGCTAAATGGAACCGCTCGGCCAATCCTTCCCGATACGGAAGAAAGAAATCCTGTGTCGTCCCAACAATCGGCAACCCATAATAAGAATCTCCCAATGCCAAAGGGACTGCCCTTAGAATCCGCTCATCCTCTTTCATTTCTTCATAGAGATGATAGGGGATGTTACCGATTGGGGCATCGAGGTACATAACGCTGTTCAAGACAAGCTGTGTCGGACTTCCCTCCGCCCCTACAATCAGATCATAGGTGGCAGACTGCTTTTTAATTCCTTGTTCAATACCTGAAGAAAGCATGATAACAAGGAAAGTGAGGGTAACCGCCAAAGTTAGGGCGACAACAGTGAACGATGCATTCAGCTTTCTCCCTTTGATGCTGAGCAGGGTATATTGAAGGACGTTCATCGCAGTACCTCCTTCAACACACCGGAGTAGGATTTGTTGATTTCCTCCATAGTGATCAACCTGGAAAAGCCCTTGGCTATATGTACATCATGTGTTACCGTGATCAGCGTGGTTCCATTGCTTCTACTGATTTCCTGGATCTGATTCATGATATGGATACCTGTTTTGATATCAAGATTGCTTGTAGGCTCGTCCACCAATAGCACTTTTGGATTATTCAGAAGTGCTCTGGCTATTGCAACTCGCTGCTGCTCTCCACGTGACAATTGCATTACTCTGTTCTGCAATCGCTTTTCCAGCCCCAGTTCCTTAAGCAAAGTGATGGCCTTTTCCTTGGCAGTCTTTATTTCCATACTAGAGTTAGCCAGCTGTTGAACAAGAACATTTTCCACAGCTGTCAATGCAGGAAACAGCTGAAACTCCTGAAATACCATCCCGATATTCCTGCCGCGGAATTCATCCCGCTCTTTTTCCGATTTATCAGTGAGCTCCTCACCCAGCAGCTGAATGGTTCCACTTGAAGGCAAAACCAATCCCGATAACAGCCTTAATAAAGTGGTTTTTCCTGATCCGCTTGGACCCATAATAGCTAACTGATCTCCACTATTTACAATCAATGAATCTATATTTAATATTTCTTCCCTTTGTTTATTCACCTGTACATCATAACGAATATTCCGACAAATTACAGCATCTAGCAACTTTCCGTTCTCCCCCTTTGGTGTTCTATTACTGATTCTACCATTTAATTGTTAAGTGGAAATAAAATATTTGTTGAAAGATAGTATTTTCTTGATTTAACTTTTTATTGTTTCTCTGTTTTATTGCTGCAATGTTTAATCCACACCCTATTTATGAAAAAAGAAAGACCCACCTTCCATGAAGATGGGCCCACTAAGTCTAGCTCGTTATTCGATTATCTTTTCTAGTGATGCTGCAATAGCTTCACTTACGGCTGATTGTCCTCCAAATATAGTTACTTGCTTGACTCCTTGTTCTGTCATATAACTAGAAACTACAGTCGGAACAGCATCACCAACCAGTATGATAGCACTGTTATTTTTCGAAGCTAAAACCGCTCCAGTCAATGCATCAGCAAATCCTTTTCCGGTAGCAACATACATATGCTTACTAGATACCCCGAATGCTTTCGCTACTTCTATATTTGTTTCATAGCGATCTCTTCCGCGTAAACGGCTAGCCGAAGGCAACTGATCGGCAATCTCTTCAGGGATCATCGCATATCCACCAACTACAATGCTTTCTGATGCTCCTAACGCATCGATTGCATCCGTAGTAAATTCAGATAATCTTTCAGCTGACGTTAATAAGATTGGCAAACCTTCTCTTGCCGCAAAGCTTGCAACAGAAAGTGCATCAGGGAAGTTTTTACCATTTGCTACCACAACTGTATCTGCTCCATTTGGAGCTACTTGCTCAGAGATTAGTGCTGCAGTATGATATCTGTCAGATCCAGCGATTCGAGTTACCTCTAGCCCTTCACTTTCCAGTTTGGAAGAGATATCATGACTTACCGCACTGCCTCCACCTAGAATTATCACCCTACCAGCACTCAATCTAATAATTTCTTCCATCGTCTCATCTGGTAATTGTTCGCTTCTTGTAAGCAATATCGGCGCTCCCAGTTTATGAGCTAACGGAACTCCAGCTAATGCATCTGCATAGTCGTCGCCACGAGCTAGTACTACAATGTCTGAGGATGTCCAGCCGTTGCGGCTAGTTTCTACTGCAGTATGATATCTGGTCTGACCGGAAATACGATCTAATTGCTCTTGTGAGATAAACAGTTTACCAGCGGCTTCTTGCACTACTTTGTTTCCAGCCACATCGGTTAATACCACCTCAATAATAGCACCTTGTAGGTCTACATTGGTTGGAACGGTCCATGTTCCTCTGTAAACTCCTGGTTCCACTTCTTCCATTGCATTACCAGAAGAAGATTGAGTAGAGATATGGGAAGGAAGCTTAATGGAATAGCTTGCAGTTCCGCCTTCAGATTCACTTCTAAAGGATACTTCCACCTTGTCTCCAGGTTTTACATAAAGATCCGAAGATGGCTTTAAGTCTGTAATCACCGGCGAACTTAGGTTTACCGTTACAGTTCGTTCCAGCGTTGTCACATTTCCTACTGAATCTAAAGCTTCCACTTTAACCGTATGTGTTCCTTCTTCTAGAACTATTCTAGTAGAGAACGCTCCATTCTCTTTCACTTCTACTTCTTCACCATTTACTAGAATCCGATCTAAATTTGCATCAGTTGCAGTTCCATTTACATCTACCACTTCTTTACCGGTTACCATGTTATCAACAGGAGAGGTTACTTCCAGCTGCGGGCCTTCTGTATCCACAATAACAGTAACCTTCTTATCGGCATTCACTTCCCCGGCAAAATTGTTTGCTTTTAAAACAAGCTCATAACTGCCATCTACCAAATCTAGTATCTCTACGCTGAAAGAGCCGTCCTTTTCTGGTAATACTGTTGCAAGCACTTCTTCTCCGTGATGGATCGTGACAGTACTTCGATATTCTCCTGTACCAGTCAAGGTCACTTTTCCATCCGTTGAGATGATTTCTTCTTCATCTGATACCGGAGCTGCCGGTAATTCTTGCACTCCATCTCTTGCCCATTCGATTGCCTGAAGATATAACTGTTTCCCTTGTTCAGTCCATCCTTGTTTCGGACTGATCATATTGTTTACTGCGTATGTGGAGAGTAATAGATGCATATGATTCTTACTTTGGAAATCGTAAGCGATCGTCGCTCCCTTATCCTCTTCATCCACAACCAGATTCGCTAGTGTAATACCCTCATAGTTTTCGAATGTAGCGTAAGGGCTCTTCTCACTATGGATCTTGATTTTTTCTTCATCTAATCCTGAGAAGATTTCATGATCTGTTTGTCTATCTACATAGATGGCACCTTCGTTATAACCGTGTTCTGCTCGAACAGGACTTCCAAAGGCTTTTTCCAGTAGCTGTATGGAGCCATCAACACCCCAAGTATCTACAAACACCAAGCTTGTTTCATTTTCATTACTTTCATCAATAAGTTTTTGTAGCTGCTCTTCCGTTCCGGTATTTGTGTTTACTACTATTACTTCATAGTTGTAAACATCGTCAACAATATCCCAATCACGTTTTTGTGCAGCTAAGCCATTTTCTTCAAGGAAGTCCGTGATGGAAGTTTGAATATCTCCCAGAACGGCAATGTTGAAGTCACTTAGCTTAAAGTTTAATTCAACATTTTCTCCTTCTTTAACGATGATCTCTTGTGTAACTGTTTGATAGCCATTTACTTCAATTTTAATTTCATATTCACCGGCAAGAAGTTCATCAAATTGATAAGCTCCCGCTTCGTTCGTTTCTACTGTTTCTTCATAAAGGCCGGTCTTCTCTGTCAGGGTAACTTTTGCCCCTTCCAGTCCATTGCCTTCTGTATCTGTTACTTTACCGGTGACACTCATGCGGTCTGTCTTTTCCATTTCAAAGTTCAATTCGACTGCTTGGCCAAGTTCCTCGATTAATGCAGTTCCAGTCTGTGGAACGAACCCAGGGATTTGAACTTTCACTTCATGGCTTCCTACCCCTACACCCAGGCGATATTGCCCTTCTCCATTGGTCTCTGTGCTCAATCCTTCGCTTTCAATGGATACGGTCGCCCCAGCTATAGGATTTCCTTCCTTATCTTTGACTGTACCAGTGATTTCACCTAGACTGGCTGAAATTGCCCAGTCAACCGCGTTTGTAAAGATACGTTTTGTATCATCTGTCCATAAAGTCTCTGGATTCCCGTATGCTCCAGCATGTATGCTGGATAATAAAACGTGAACATTGTTTGCAGTTCTAAATTTGTAAGCTACTCCTCCACCAATAGTCCCGTTTGTATCATGCGTTAAATCAGCAATTTTAGTTCCGCTATACTCGGAGAAATAGGACCATTGTTGATTCGCATCACCCCTGTCCAAAATGCGGATGACATCTCCAACTTCATATCCAGCAAAGATTGGATGCTCTTCCAAAACAGTGTAATTAACATGTCCTGGTGAAAAGCCTTGGGTAACCGAAACTGGATCTTGATAAAAGTCACGTAATTCACGAATTGTTCCACTTGCATATTGGCTAGTAAAAATCATACTGATTCCGAAGCTGTCAGCTAAATCTACAAACTCTTTAAACTTAGCTTCCGGCATGCTCGAACTATGTCGATCATTAAAGACTACAAGCGCATATTCACTTAATTCTTCCATTAGTTGATCCGTTTCTGTATTAACCCATGGTATGGCTTCGTACCCTTGCTGCTCCAACACGGTTACGAACCTGCCAGCATTAAGACTTGTTCCGACTACAGCAATCTTTTCGGAAATACTTAATGTGAAGTTCAATGTTTCTTCTTGATCAATTTCCACTACAACAGGTACTACTTGAGGAGTATATCCGTTTGCAGTGACCCGGACCTGATACTCGCCAGCTGGAGCTTGCAGTTCATAGTACCCATCTTTATCTGTTGTTGTCTGTAAAGGAGTTCCATCCAACTGGATTTTCGCACCTTCCAGACCACTGTTTGTGTCTTCTGCTTTTATCTGCCCTTTAATGAGGCCGGCATTGTCAGATGTCAGTACGAATGTCTGCTCTTTGCTTTCTCCACGTACCACATCCACTACAAAGCTTTCTGATTCATGTCCGAAAGCTTCCACATTCAACGTATATCTGCCTGTGTCAAGCGCCAGGAAGAATGAACCATCCTGTTCCGTTTGGAATGTATATCCTGTTTCCTGTACGGTAACGGTAGAGAAAACACTGCGGTCAAAATTGTTATTCACTTGACCATGTATTTCCCCGACCAACGGCTCTTTATTATCGAGGGCCCAAGTCAGAGCGTTATTTACGATACGCCCACGATTTTCATCCGGTTCGCCGTTCTCTGTTAAACCATATCCGAATGTCATATTGGATAATAGGACTTCCACACTGTTCATTGTACGTCCACCATAAGCCACGAAACTTCCAAGTTCCCCTTGGCCAGGATGGGATACTGTCGCTACTGTTTTCCCTGTATATCCTTCAAATCCGTGATAATATCTGCTTTCAAATTCGAATTGACCATTTTCATCTGTTTTGACACCATCTAACAATGGGTGGTCCTCAATAACCTTTACAGTCGATGCCTTCTGTGAGGACGGTGTACTGCCCATATGCTCCATAGCCGGATCTCCCAGATAATCCACTAGGAAACGAATACTTCCTCTTGGACCTCCATTACCAGTCCAAATGACAGGAGTTTCAGTCCGGTCTAGTTCTTTTATGAAGTCTAGGAATACCTGCTTTTCAGGATTTAAGTTATTGTTATAATCTGAATTCGCAAATATCAGATCATAATCAGCGATTCTGTCCAGGTCTGTATAATAGAGATCCTCCACTATATACCCTCTTGGAGTTAAATACTCCTTCAAATCAACAACTGAAGAGATCTGCCCATCAACAATGACTCCGATTGTTGGAGATGGCTTCATTTTTCGTTCAAAAACAGTTGCTTCCTTGTCTTTGATCTCTACATCAAATTCCTGAAGGACATATCCTTCCTTGTTTACAATCAGAGAATAGGTACCAGGCTCCAAATGCTCAATAGTGAAGGTTCCGCTGACATTTGTAGTCGCCTCTCTCGGTAATCCTTCTACCTCAATGTGGACACCCTGGATTCCTTCTAGTGTGTTTTCATCGAAGAATTTCCCTTCTAACGAGCCGTTGTTCTCCTGTGAAGCCATTTCTACTGTAAACTGCTCTAAGTTTTCATCCAATGTCACAGACTTTGTTTGCGTTTGGTAGCCGAATGATTCAATTTCCAATTCATAGGTACCATCTAATGCCGCAATACTGAAGAAGCCTGTTTCAGGGTCTGTCCAAGAACCTAACCCTTCGCCCTTCACTTTGACATTTGCATGAAGAGGATTTCCTTCTTCATCCGTTACATACCCCTCTATAGCATTGTATTCAACGTAAGCTGCCCATAGTAAGGCTTTAACGAATATATCCTTTCCATTTTCCGTGTAATGCCTGTTGTCATGAGTAAAGGAAATACCATGCCCACCCATTAACAGTTCCATGCTTGTAGCTGTTCTCGGTTTATATCCAATACCTAAGCCATGAACATCTTCATGTGCTTCGTGCTTGATATATGCTAAAGGATAGCCTGAATAGCCTTCAAAAGAAGCAACATCACTGCGGTTCGGTAATAGGATGTCAACAAAATCCCCTGGCTTCAAGTCTCCAAAAATAGGATTCTCTTCAATTACTTCGTAACCTGCCGAGCTATTGTAGTCTCGATGTTGTGTACGTGACTCCGGATCCTTGAATCTGTTCACAAGATGATTCAACCCTGATCCAGACCAATAATTATCACCAAAGATAACACTTACTTCATGCTTGTCTGCTTCTGCAAGGAATCCTTCCAAAACTTCCAATGTCACACTGCTTGTGGATTGATCATTAAAGAATACGACATCCAAGTTAGGCAATTCAGATAAGATATTACTGATTGAAGAATAGTTTGTCGCTTCTATTCCGTCCTCCGCCAGTAAATCTCTCAAGGATCCAAACGATCCATCCCCAATGATCCCTACTTCAGGTGAAGGATAAATCTCGATATCCAACTGAATAGGTTCACCTGCAACATTTATGGTTTGTGTATAGGTTACATGGTCTCGCAGCACTATTTTCAGCGTATATGCTGCTTCATTCAAACCTGTTATTTCATAAGCACCATTGATGGAGCTTACTTCTTCTGCGACGAGGTTGTTCTCTTCGTCGTATAAGTTGATTTCAACATATGGTATTGCCTGACCAGTAATTTTATTCGTAACTTGTCCGGAAACTGTACCACTATTAGATACTTCCATCGTTACATCTTTTATTACCGGCTCTCCATTTTTGAACTCGACTGTCGCTTCCTGCATGGCGTATCCGGATTTTCGGAATGCAACCGTATATGAGCCTTCATCATGGAACAATTCAAAAGAACCATCGGTTGATTTTGTGGATACACCAGTTTCCACAACCTCTACGGTTACTTCCAATGGATTGCCGTCTGCATCGACAACAGAACCGGAAATCCCACCAAATTCAGCATCCATCACATAATTGATACCGTTCAACAAGATTTGCTGTTGTGTAGGCAACCAACCATTGAATGGAGATACCCATGGAGAAGCTGCATGAGTCGAAAGAAGTAAATGTGCACTGTCTACTGAAACGCCTTTATACGCTACACCCGACCCTACAAATCCGACTCTCGTGCTTCCGACTGTTGCCAAGTGACGGCCGGAATATTGATTAAACCAGGCAAAATCTCCGTTAGAGTGGATATCGTAATTGCTGTCTTTCTCCAAACCTGCCATTATTGGATGCTCTTCATCCACACGTAAACGGATTGTTGCACTTTCGTAATCTGAGTTATATTGTGCCGGGTCATTCCTGAACTCCCAAAGGTGTCTCAAGCTTCCATAACTGATGCCCCATGTATCTGCAAATACAACACTGACTCCTTTTTCCTCTGCTGCGGAAACGAGCTCTTCAAATTTTTCTTCTGTTGGTCTTTCCCCCATCGAAGTATAGGCACCATTCATGTAAAGAACTTGATAGCTGCCAATTTCATCGATGACATCCCATCCACGCTCTTCAGCAGGGATGTTATTATTGTTCAAGAAGCGGACAATTTCTCCATTGTAGTCATCCAAAACGACAACGTCCACAGGTGTCATTTCGAATGGTACAGCTGTATTTTCCCCTGCCTTGACTGTTACTTGAAGTACTTGATCTACATACCCTGCCAAGGAGAATTGCACATCATATGTTCCTTCATATATTTCTGAAAAATTATATTTTCCATCTTTATCTGAACTAGCTTCAAGTGGTGTGTCATTCACTTTAATGGATACACCATCGAGTGGAAGTCCAGATCTCTTATCTTTAATATCACCTGAAAATGACCCAAGTGCTGCCGGCTCAAGTTCAAAGTCTTTTTGAATGTCATAGCCTGTGACAAATGTAACTTTTTCTACAATCTGCTTGAGTCCGTAATAAGCAACTTTCACATCATAGGTACCTGGTTGAATGTTTATCGCATAGTTTCCATTTTCATCTGCTTCAGTTGACTTTCCTGTTCCAACGATGGTTATTTTTGCTGGAACCCCTTCTCCGTCAGCATTTGTAACAGAACCGGATAACAAACCAGGCGCTTCAAAGCTTGATACTCCTGTATGATCTGCTACCACAATCTGGCCATCAGTGATGGCAACCCCTGAAGTGCTTACGTTTTTCAGATTATAGGTTTGAAGTTTTTCTCCAGAAAATACATCGAGCACTTGGAGATTGGAAGAAAGATCTGTGACAAATAAATAGCCATTTCCAGACACTGCTCCACTATTCACCATCATACTTCCGATATCCGTAGCCCAAACAAGCTCACCAGAAGTTTTGTTAAACGCTTTGACAACTGGTTTTACAGAAGAGCCGATGATGACAAGGTCATCATATACAATTGGAGAACCAGCCTGGGTATCACCTATATCTGCTGCACTCCACAATTTATTACCAGTGGCAGCATCGAAGGCATTTAATGTACCTGATTGATTATTGAAGTTTACGCTTACTGCATAAACAACCCCATCCACATAAACCGGACTCGATGCGAATCCTTCTTTTTCCAAAGCTACTTTCCACTGCTCAGAACCATCTGAAAGCGAAAGTGCGGTTAAATGTTTAGATTCATACGTTCCGACATATAACAACCCTTCACCTATGGCACCGCCGAAGAAAGACCCATCCCCTACAGCTTTTTCCCATACCATCTCACCAGTTTCCGCATCAAGCGCAACTGCTTTTGCGTCCGCTTCCATGTAAGAAGTGATGTATAGGATCCCATCATGGTAAATCGGTGCTTCATAAATTGCCGGAAAATCAACTTTCGCTGTCCATTTTGTCATGCCTGATTCTAAATCAATAGCATAAATCTTACTATCCGAACCACCTGCCACATAAACGACACCATCGACAACTGTCGGAGTGGAACGGTTTGTATTACCTGTCCTGATGGACCATAATTCTTCCCCAGTGCGTTGGTCCACAACCTCCACATATCCGCGGTCGGTGGTGAATACTACTTTACCCTCCGCAATAACAGGTGAACTGAATAATACTTGTCCACTTGACTCATAAAACCAGGAAGATACTAATTTCTCTGCATCGACTTCCGCAGAGGTCACTGCATTCCTTGAGAAATTATTTTTGGAAGTAGCCCAATCATCCAGTGCGGTGATTTTCGTGGAAGCTACCTCAAAGTCAACGGTTGTATTTTTATTTACCAAGATTGTTGCAGACTTTTGTTTAATCCCCTGACCGGTCACTACGATCGTATATTCATTCTCCGGGACACTTTCAATCAGATACTTTCCTTCTGAATTTGTCCTTACTGTTTCCAGTGGCGTATCCATTACTCGAACATAAGCATAAGGGACAGGTTCACCATCTGTATTTTTAACGGTTCCCTCTACATTGAATCTTTCTGCCTTTTCCAGTGCCCATGCCTTATCCAGCACCTCGCCTTTTTTCACTTCCAGGGTTTCTGTTATAGCATGGAACCCAAAGGAATCGACTTCCACGTCATGCGTGCCTTCGCGAACCTTGAAGCTGAATTGGCCATCCTCTTTTACTTCTATGCGCAAGTCTTCTTCTGGAAGGAAGATCTCACCTGCAATCGGATTGCCTTCTTTATCTTTCAGGGTCCCCCGGATTTCTCCCGCGTACGCTGCTTCTGTCACAGCCTGGTACACGTTGACAATACCATGACCAAAATTATCATTTGGTAGCGTACCCATATGACTTTCTGTCCGCGCTGTTCTTTCCAGAAGATCAGCAACTTCATCAATGGTCAAATCAGGCTGGCTTTGTAAAATAAGTGCAATCGCTCCAGTAACATGAGGAGCTGCCATGGATGTTCCACTTATCGTGTTATAGCCTCCACCTGGCCATGATGAATATATTTGATGACCCGGAGCGGTTACCTCAGGCTTAATGTATCGCACTTGTTCTCCATTTTCATTTGGCCAAGAAACTGGACCTCTACTTGAAAATGAAGCAATCTGATCATTTATATCGGATGCCCCGATCGCAAAAGCTTCGGGAAAGCTTCCCGGAGATCCTATGGTTTGAGCGCCTGGCCCTTCATTTCCTGCAGAAAAAAGAGGGAATATTCCAGCTGCGACCCATGCACGTACCCCTTCTAAAAATTCAGTACGATAAGTATCGGCACTTCCCCAAGAATTATTGACCACATCAGGCGCTTTACTTGGATCACCACCAGGAGCTAAAAACCATTCGAATGCTTGGTGAATGGCGGATGCAGTTGTACCGCCTGAATCGTTGAAGATCTTGGCAGCTATCCACTCAGCACCCGGGGCGACCCCGATCGGTTCCCCTGCTCCGCCACCAACTGCAGTCCCGGCAACATGCGTTCCATGGCCATGGCCATCTTTCGGGGAAGAGTATTCAGATCCTGATAAATCAATCCAGGAATATTGATGGTTTCCATCACGGCCACGGTAGTTATGCTGGAGCGCTTCATGTTCTCCTTCAACACCAGTATCCATGATACCAACCACAACGCCTTCACCCTGGAGTTCATATTCCCCCCATACTTTTGGAGCAAATATTTTTTCCAATCCCCACTCCGGTAGACGCGGAGGGGAATCTTCCACTAGTACTTCGGGAACTTGAAATTCCCTATCCAACGTAATACGCTTCACATCTTCTCTTTGGGCAATAGTCTCTAATGCCTCTTTATTGATGGTTGCGGAGAGTCCGTTGATTACCCAAAACGATTGGATATTACTTACCATCTTTTTACTCTCTAAATCTTGCAATTGTTGCAATAGCTTGCTTTGAGAAGCTTTGGCAACACTTTTTAACTCATCAATGACTGTACCTACGCGATCCGTTTTATTTTCAAGTGTAGAAACAGTAGTCGATAATTCCTTCATATCAACAGATTCCTGTAAACGGATAATGACATTGACCGATCCTTCAGAATCTAGTTCATTGATAATATCTGTTTCTACTTTCCCTTCCATTACAAAATCATCTTCATCATATTCAGGTTCAGAAGATAGGTCGATTCCATCCAGCAGGCTTGGAATCCCATTTTCTGAAGCTTCCCCATTCGTTTCTTCTGAATTATTTTGAACGCTTTTCTCTCTTTCCTTTTCCAATTGCCTTTCTTGTTCGACAGTCAACCTGGTGGAATCATTAGGAATCTCGGCTCCGACCATGTTCGGTAATAATAAACTGGTAATGAGCAGAAAAATCATAAACAGTGAAATAGATTTCCGTTTTTTCTTCGAGTAATATGTACTCAAGTCTTTCGCACCCCCAATTTTTTCTAAAAGAAGACTAGATTCCTGCATCCCCCTTTCCATCACTCAGCTAAACTAAAACAGTTAATCTCTTATTAGCTCTAGTTGATTGAAAGGAAGAATGATGACAAATCAGGATGTAGAAACAACTCTTCATTTGTAGAAAAACTTTACATGGTGAATGCTATAAGGAAAAACATACTCATCTCAACTTGTTATTTCGACAACAGAAAAGAATATCCTACTAAAAGTTTATGCAATATTTAAAATATTTAATAAATGGTAAATTTGGATTATATAAGAAAAAAGTGCGCTCCATCTTTTGGAGCACACTTTCATTATTACCTAACTATATTTTCCAACTCCCTCATTACTTCTTTTGAAACGGCAGCCTCTCCACCAAAGATAGTGAAGCGATAGATTTCATTATCTTTTATATACTCTTTCATCAAAGAAGGAACAATTTCGTTCACAAGTAGCACTCCACTATCATTCTTTGCAGCCAAGGTTGCACCCGTTAAAGCGTCTGCAAACTGTTTACCAGTTGCCACAAAGTAATGATCTCCCCCTGCTTTAAAATGCTCAAATACTTTAATATTCGTTTCATATCGATCGCGGCCTCTCACTCTTACCGCATTTGGCAACAAATTTTTCACTTTTTCCGAAACGGCAGCTGTTCCACCAATTACCACAGTTTCTTCAACCTTAAATTTCTCCATCACCCTACTTGTCGCTTCAGGCAATTCATCTGTACGTGTTAACAGTATCGGTGTGCCTTCTTTTGCTGCAAATGAAGCTACTGATAGAGCGTCCGGGAAGTTAGCACCGCTTACCACAACAGCCTTTTTATTGGTAGATCCTAAACGCTCTGCAATCAAGGCGGCAGTATCGTACCTGGTTGGTCCTGAAATTCTATCCACCTCTACCCCTAACCCATCTAACTCTTCTGCTATACTATCGTCAACAGCTGACTTTCCTCCTAAGATAATTACTCTTTCCGCTCCTAAACGTACTATTTCTTCTTTTGTAGCCGGAATTAGGCTATTTGTTTTCGTTAATAAAACAGGTGCTCCAAGCTCATGGGCTAAAGGTATTCCAGCTAGCGCATCTGCATAGAAATCACCTCTGGCTAAAACTACAACATCTGCTGACTCAAAGCCCTCTTTACTAATTTCCACTGCTGTTTCATACCTGGTTTTTCCTCTTAGCCTATCCACTCTCTCATGAATCAGGTTGAGTGAACCTTTCGCTTCCACACTAGTTTTATTCCCAGCAACATCTTCATGTTCCATGGAGAATTTGGCACTGGAGAAGCTTGCATCAATCGGAACCATCCAATTCACCTCATATACAAAAGGCTCCACTTCTTCCATGACCAACTCCTCGAGAACTGTATTTGTTTCATCTTTAATGATCAAATTAGCCTTACCGCCTCTTGTGTCACTTGTGATGGAAATCTTTATGCTATCTCCTGGATACTTGTAAATGTCTTCCGAAGGACTTATAGCACTTATTACAGGGGCAACTGTATCCAAGTAGACTTCAATTGATCCCATCTCTTCATTTCCAGCTAAATCCCTTGCTTCCACAACGATTTCGTTCAATCCTTCATTCAACTGCACTTCATGACTAAAGCTGCCATTTTCATTTACTGTTACCTCTTCACCTTGAATGAACACTGTATCAAGGTAAGTATCGATTACAGAACCGGTTACAGTAATGTTCTGTTCATTTGTTGACATTCCATTTTCAGGAGAGTCAATAGAAACATTTGGTTTTACAGCGTCTTTTATTACTGTTAGAGGGTTGGATGGGGAAGATTCCACTTCTCCATTTGTTCTTGTGGCTGTAAATTTATTCTCTCCCTCATTTATATCCACTTCCACTTCAAATTCCTGATTAACAGCTTCTGTTGTAGTTACCAGGACGTCGTTATTATAAATATTCACTATTCCATCCTCTTCAACAGTACCAGAAATGGAATACGTTTCTTCATTTAAATGTACGTTTTCAAGATATCCGTTCAGAGTCGGTGCATTTAACATATAATACAGATGGGACCGAATCATGAAGTTTCCATTTGAGGACCCTAATTTGGAAAACACACCCGTGTTGTCCATTTGATAGGAACGATCTGCAAAAGGTGAACTTTCATCAATCCCCACTCCCGGAACATTTGGGAAGTCACCTGTTTGAAGAACGACTACAAAATAGTCCTTATCGGTCATATAATCGAATTCGCTTAAATCCACAAAATTCCATTGACCCCTTTCACCGTTGACCGTTGTCGGGGCAACAACTCTTTTTCCTGGATTCCCATCTTCATTACTTTCATGAACTGCAACGGAGAACTGATTACCTCCAGGCATTGGCCAGTTCGCTTCCCATAAGTAGACGCTGACGCCGGCTAATTTTGCTGATTTTTCAGGTGTCATCTTTGTAGCAAAGCCATACCCTGCACTATAGTAAGCCTTTGCATTTTCTGCAGTTCCATCATCGTAGGAAATAGCCTGACCTGGAAATGGCGTTAATTCCACTGGCACAATGGAGCTTTCTCCACCATTAACTTCCACTGTAAGACTCTTATGCTGGTAGTTCGGTAAGGATAAACTTAAAGTATAGGTTCCTTCCAATACATCCGCAAAGGTATAATTTCCATTCTCATCGGTTTCTGCCACAGGAAGTCTGCCATCCTCCAAAACTTTTACCTTAACACCATGAATGGCTTCCTGTGTCCTTATATCCACCACATTTAATGAAATTTCTCCTCTAGGAATCTCAGCTAACAAGAAATTCTTCTCAATTATCTCTTCTTCCTGCAGCACAAATTCTTCCTGTTGCTTGTAATATCCATAAGACTCTACTCGCAGTGTGTACGTTTCTCCTTCAGGTGTAGGTCGATGCAGAATATGGTAGGATCCATCTTCCAAACTAGTCTTTACGGTTCTACCTGTTTCCACAACAGTGACAAATGCTTCAACTGGCAATCCGCTCTGATTATTAGTAACCGCCCTGGTATTTTCCATCTCCTGGATTGGTTTGAAGTTCGCCTTATCTACGGTTATTTTTGTATCAGACAGCTCTGTTGCTTCTACCGTATTACTAGTGATGGACAACTCATCAATATACCAACCAGCATGATTGATCTTATCATCAGAGGTGAATAGTAGTGCGACAAACACTTGATTTTCAGAGCCTGCAAATTGATCCAGGTTTACCGTAAGTTCTTCCCATGTTCTTTCCCTTCCTGTAAATGTAGCTGCTTCATACCATTCGTCACTTTCAATATCGTTTGTAACCAGCACTTTAGCCGTGTCATAGGTATACTCAATATCAAACCAATGCTTAAAGGAAAGCGCAGCATTTTCTGCGTTCCTTATGTCCACTGGTGGAAACTGCAGCAAACTATTCGAATTATTAGAGTAGTTGCTTGTCAGCTTAGTAGCTACCAGATTTTCTCCACTCCTTGGGGTTGTTCCAACAGTCGGCGCTCCCCATTCCCAATCACCATAAAGCAGCATTCCATCTAAATAGTGTTCAAAATTAAATTCAAATGGTTCATTCGGATTTATCCCAAAGCTGATTTCCACATCGAATATTTCCGTCTCAGCTTCATTCCCACTGAAATCCACCGCTTTGATCATATATTGAAAGCCTGGATCATTCACAAATTCCATTGGTACTTCCACTTGATAATTTCCATTCATAAAGTCTCCGGAAGTCCGTGTATGCTCCACGATTTGCCAATCTGATTGTTCATCCTGCCTTACGTATAAATCTGCCTGAACGACTGAAACATTATCGGTAATTTGTGCATCAAGGACGACATCCAAACCTTTATAACCAAACTTGAAAGGCTTGTGCGTGATAACCGGAGCTTCCTCATCCACTCCCTGCTTCAATACTTGCCCTGAAATACCACCAATACCGGAAGCTATAGAAGCAACCGCTTCGTACGCATTTACCAGTCCATTCCCGTATCCGTGGTTTGGCGCCGTCGGATATTGGCTATCTGTAAGTGGAATCGCCGTTTCATTGATTATCCCTTCAAGGCGATCTACCGTTAAAGATGCGTCAACTGATCGTAAAAGCGCTGCAACACCTGAAATATGAGGAGCCGCCATGGAGGTTCCATTCCAACCGCCTTCATACCCTGTTGGTACGGAAGATCTAATATTAACACCGGGTGCAGCAATATCTGGTTTAAGATCATCCGCATAAGGGCCCGCACCTACACTTGAGAAGCTTCCTCTCCTATTTTGACTGTCCGTAGCTGCGACAGCATAGCTTTCCGGATAGTTCCCGGGTGCACTTACTTTATTCGGATACGCATTTCCTGCTGAAAATACCGGAAGGATACCTGCATCTCTCCACGCCTGGACCATCGGACGATACCATTCATCCAAGCCGGCTCCGCCTCCCCAAGAATTGTTTACAATATCAGGAGCCAAATTTGGATCTCCATTCGGCGCTAGCATGAATTGTCCTGCGGCTAGCAGCCAGGAATCCTGTCCACCTTGTTCCGTGAATGCTCTAGCTGCAATCCACTTGGCACCTGGAGCGACACCAATTTTGTTATTCCCGGCAGGATCCTGACCTAATATTGTCCCTAAAACATGACTACCGTGTGGAATAGAAGCGAGATCATAAGGCATACTTTGATTCGAAACTGCATCAAACCAATTTCCTACAGGGTTTGGGTTATTGGGATCCAGAGGATTATACCCACGCCACTTTTCTTTTAGGGCTTCATGGGACCAATGGGCACCTGTATCAATCGTCCCGACTACTACCCCACTACCATCAATTCCAAATTCATTCCATACTCTAGGGGCTTCTACTTGATTGATGTTCCACTCTATACTGCTATCGCCCTCTTGCATGAAACTCTCGTCCATAGCTTGCTGAATATTTTCTTCCATTTCGCTTGAAGACATTTCCGGCCAATCAATATTAATCTTGGAGTCAAGCCTGACACTTGCAACCTCCGGATGATTTTTCAACTCTTCTAAAACGTCCTTTGTTGCTTTCACGTATACGACATTCATTATGTAAAAGCTTTTCACATCTTTTACATGTTCACTCTTTTCTAGCGATTGAAGTAAGGAATTTTGTGTGATTTCTGCTGTGGATTTTAATGCGTCAACAACTGCATAGCGAGTCTGGAGGTTTTGTTGGAAGGGAGAAACATGTTGTATAGCTTTCATCTGTTCCCTCGCTTGGGTTGCAACTGCTGTAGTATCTACTTGATCCTTCATTTCAACTAACAATTCGACATATTCATTTTCCCTAAAAGCTTCTGTCACCTCTTCACTTACCGTTACTTTCTGATTTCCATCCTTGGACTTTAGAAATATCTCGGCTTCATTCGCTCCTCTTGCCCCAACAGTACCAATCATTGTACTAAAAATTAGGAAAAAGGATAAGAGCGACGCAATCAAAGGCTTTCTAATTTTTCTCCTTCGCTTCACTTAACACACTCCTCTATTTTTTCAACATCAATACTATTATTTTGACATTTTTCTAAATTTTCCTTTTATTTTAAATATTTAAAATATAATTAGGCATATCAGACTAATTTGCGTCTTTTAAAAAAACAAAAATCAGTTCTTTAGCAACAAAAAAAGGCGTCTAAAATTCAGACACCCCTCTAAGACTATTATTAATATCTAGTTCATTTCTTTTAATCGTTTCATTACTAACTGCCTTATAGACAAGGCATTGAATAGGAGAGCCGCAAGAATAAAAACCACTACTCCTGTAATAACTTGAACTATGATCATCACCAATCCAAGGAAATCTCTCATCCACCAGAGTGCGAAGACCATCATCAATGTAGATAAAAGTATTTTCATAAAATCTGCAAAGGGAAATGGGATTGGGTCAATTTGATAATGAACAAGAATCCACGCACTCGCTACAGCAATTAGATATGCCGCTACTGTTGCAACGGCTGCACCTTCTATCCCCATGTGTGGAATAAGCAAGAAATTCAAGATTACATTCACAACCGCAGCCACAACAACCGGAATTATCTGTAGTGCAGTTTTCTTCTTCAAGTGAAACATAATATCCACACAATATAACTTGAAACCTTTTAACAATGCACCGACCACTATAAATGGAATTAGCTGTAATGCATCCGCTCGGAATGCTTCCCCTAACAATAAATTTGTAATGTTAGGTGCTAGTACAATAAATCCACCGGCTGCAGGCAAGGCAATAAAGAACAGCAAACTAATATTCTTTTTTACCTGTTCATACGCAGCAGCTTCCCCTTTATCTTCCATCATTCTCATTGCGATAGGAAATGCTGCCAAGTTAATAATCATCATCAACGTAAATACAGATTGTTCCGTCAGATCATATGTTACAGAATAAATTCCTGTGTCACTTGTTGTTAGTAGATATTCAATGATAAGACGATCAGAATTATGAATAATGACACCAAGCAAAAGGGTTAACGTAAGTGGTGTACCATATCGAGCAAATTCTTTAATCATTGATTTATCAAATTCTTTAAAATCCAGCTTGAATTTCCAGGTTTTGAATGTAGGAAAAAAGATCGCACACCAGAAACCGAAAATTATCCCCAATAATAATCCATGCTCCCCAAAACCAAAATATATAAGGGACGTTCCGAAAATAAACCCAAGTATCGCCCGGGTAAAGGCAATAACTCCATATTTCATCGGTTTGAGTTCCGCTCTAGCTAATGAGAGGTTCATGCTATTCCAAGATTGTGACCACGAAAGCAGCAGGACAAACCCCATAAATACAGGAGATATCTGCTCATTCCCAAAAAACACAAGAGTGAACACAGCTAAAATTGCAGTAATAATCATGATTCCAATAAAAGAAATTTTAATTGTCTCAATCACTTGTGGTGTTTGCCCATACTTCGGGTAAAATCTTAATAAACTTAATCTCAACCACTCAAAAACAAAGGAATTCATTACTGCTGCTATGGCAAATATCAACGCATATGCACCATATTGAGCGGGGCTAAGCAAATTTGTGTATACCGCAATACTTAAAAACCCTATCAGCGAAGGTACGCCATGGGATAGTAAATACGCAGCTGCATGCTTTGATAACATTATCTGGTCCCCTTTTTCTTTCCTACTTAGAACTCAGTCTCTTTGCTAACGTTCTAGTTGTGATGAGTATATTTTTGGGATCCAGCACAATACCCGCCAATGTCCAAGGTACTGATTGAATGGCAAGTTTCCAATTTTTCGCACCAAGCGCATTTAAGAACAGCTGCGACCTTACACGGTGGTGTACCTTAGGTAGCTTATGAATATCCTCTTTGTATTTACTGTAAAATTTGAGATTCCCCGATAATTTCTTATCAAAACTCTTCGATATATTATCCAGATTATCTACTCGATATAGAGTCAGAGATTCAGGAATGTATTCCACTTTGGCTACTTCAGTAATACGTACATACAACTCTAAATCCTGATAGGAAGAAAAGTCTTCATCCAGCCCGTTGATACTATGTAATAAATCTGAGCGAACGGCTACAGCACTATATGTTCCAATCCAATTGGTATACAAAAGGTCATTACGGATCCAACCCTTCTTCCCATATGCATTAGTCTTAAGTTCTACCTTATTTTTGAAATCATAATACGTAAATGCAGAGTAAACTAACCCGGTTTCACCATCAGACTCTTTAATCTTTTTATAAAATAAATCGAGCTTATTCGTAACCCATACATCATCGTCGTCTAAAAAAGCTACCCATTCGCCAGATGCGGTAAAGATGCCTTCATTTCTAGCTCCTCCGCCACCCTTTTTTCGAGTATTCTTTTTATAAATGATCCGGTCGTCACCAAGTCCTCTCACGACAGCTTCAGTATCATCTGTCGAATGATCATCGATAACAATTATTTCAAAATCATTGTATGTTTGTTGAAGAACACTTTCAATTGCTTCTTTCATAATATCTGAACGGTTATATGTCGGAATAATAACCGAGAAGAAAGGTTTCGCATTCATATTATTAGCTCCTTTTCTCTGAATTCCATAGAAACACATTATACAGGGTATTAATTTGATAATCCAATTTTTCTAATTGTTTGTCCTAATATAGGATTATAGGCATAGCTACGAACATGTGTTATAGGAATGGAAGAATTAGTTTAAGTTTTCTCAAGAGTTATACAATCTATGCTAAATGAAACCAAAGCCACGGGATATTTAAATACGAAAAAAGACCCCACTAAAAAGTGAGGTCTTTACTAGTTTCTAGAATATGGAGACGGTGGGAATCGAACCCACGTCCAGAAACATCGCCACTTAAGCGTCTACGAGTGTAGTCAATATATTAGTATTTCGCTGGACATTCCGCCTATTGACTGGCATCCTGGCAGCTAGCCTGATTGTTCTCTTCCTTTGACCTCAGACGGCGATCTCCGGCGTAGCCCACTTAGAGTGAGTCCCTGATCCTACCACATGGGCGATGGAGGGAGGAACCGCTATAGACTGTTATTAAGCAGCTAAAGCGAAGTTGTTGTTTTCTTTGCCAGTTATTATTGGCGTTGACGTTGTTGACGAGGACGATCCCCCCGACTCGCAACCCAAGCTCGAACTATCCCTGTCGAATCCGTAACGTCCCCTCGATATAAATGTCTGTTGAGATTTTACGTCAACAACAACGAGGTTCTACGGGAAAGATAATGAGCTAACAAGTTAGCTATTCAATTATCAAAGTGCCGCCGTTTCAGCGACAACCTTATTATAGCATACTCACATAACTTTGCAATTGTAAGTTACTGTAAAATATCCTATACTATTCCTTCTGACGCTCACGGAATGCGCGCTCGATATCACGTTTTGCTTCTTTCTTCTTCAAGTCTTCCCGCTTGTCATACTTCTTTTTACCTTTACCTAAACCGATCAACAGCTTTGCGTAGCCATTTTTCAGATAGATTTTCAAAGGAACAAGCGCATATCCCTCTTCCTTCGTCAATCCGATCAACTGGTTGATCTGTTTGCGGTGGAGAAGTAGCTTTCTTGTACGCAACGGCTCATGGTTGTAGCGGTTTCCTTGTTCGTATGGACTGATATGAAGATTGTGAAGGAACACTTCGCCGTTTTGAACGCGTGCGAAAGAGTCTTTCAAATTGGCGCGTCCTGCTCGCAGGGATTTGATTTCTGTACCCTGCAGAACCATGCCAGTTTCATATGTCTGTTCGATAAAATAATCGTGGTTGGCTTTCTTGTTGGTGCTGATAACCTTGCCTTCCCCTTTTGGCATAGCGTTCTCCCCCTTCTTGCGGTAGTGAATATTTTACCAAAATTCATGGTTATGTACAAGAAAGAAGAGCCGTACTGCTGGCTCTCCTTCTTTCCGGTATTATCTCTTTTTCTTCTTGGTACGTTTTTGCTTAGGCGCATTCTCAAAGAACTGTTTCTTTTTGTTCTTCTTTTTGCTGCTACCGCCAGGAGCTTGCGTGCTCCAACCGATTTCAATATCATTGATGTCGCTTTCTTGCTTACGCTTTTGACTGCGACCCTTTGTCGGCTTCTTACGGTCTCCACTCTGAATGACCCTTGGTGCCGTTTTCGTATCAGGACGGCGGGTTCCTTTCATCCCGACCACTTCAAAGTCGATGGAACGCTCATCCTTATTCACATTCACGACACGGATGGAGATCTCATCCCCGATTCGGTACACCTTGCCCGTACGTTCCCCGATCATCGCATAGTGGCGTTCATCGTAGCGGTAATAGTCGTCCGTCAGATAGCTGACATGGACCAGTCCTTCAATCGTATTCGGAAGCTCGACGAACATCCCGAAGTTGGTGACGGAGCTGATGATTCCATCATACTCTTCCCCGATTTTATCAAGCATGTATTCGGATTTCTTCAAATCATCCGTTTCACGCTCGGCATCTACTGCACGGCGCTCCATGTTAGAAGAATGCTCCGCTATTTCCGGCAGCTTCTCGCTCCATTTCTCCTGCGTCTTCTGATCGATCTTCTTTTGAATCAAATACGTTCGGATCAGACGGTGGACAATCAAGTCCGGATAGCGACGAATCGGAGAGGTGAAGTGCGTATAGTACTCGGTGCTTAGACCAAAGTGACCCAGACTCTCTTCATCATACTTTGCCTGCTTCATCGAACGGAGCATGACAGTAGATACGACCATTTCCTCCGGCTTTCCTTGTACTGCTTCGATAACCTCTTGTAGTGCACGTGGGTGGATCGCATTCCCTTTCCCTTTTACCACATAGCCGAAGTTTGTGATGAATTCAAAGAAACGCTGTAGCTTTTCTTCCTTCGGATCCTCATGGACACGATAGATGAACGGCACATTCATCCAGTGGAAATGCTCGGCAACCGTTTCATTGGCCACCAGCATGAACTCCTCAATCAACTTTTCCGCAACGGAACGCTCGCGAAGGACGACATCAGTAGGAGTTCCCTCTTCATCCACCAAGACCTTGGATTCTTTAAAATCAAAATCAATGGCACCGCGCAGCATACGCTTTTTGCGCAGTACAGCAGCCAGCTCTTCCATCAACTGGAACATTGGAACCAGAGGTTCATAACGCTCAATCAGCGCTTCATCCTTATCGACCAGGATTTTATTCACATCGGTATAAGTCATACGCTCCGTTGTTTTGATTACACTGTGGAAAATTTCGTGTTTGACGACTTCCCCAGCATTGTTCAATTCCATTTCACATGAAATCGTAAATCGATTCACCTGAGGGTTCAAGGAGCAAATTCCATTGGATAGACGGTGAGGAATCATCGGGATTACCCGGTCCACGAGATACACACTCGTCCCGCGCTCCTGTGCTTCCATATCGATTGCTGAGCCTTCAGTTACATAATGTGTAACGTCTGCGATATGCACACCAAGTTTGTAGTTGCCGTTATCCAGTTTCGTCACCGTAACCGCGTCATCCAGGTCTTTCGCATCTGCACCATCAATCGTCACGATCATCTGGTCGCGCAGGTCACGACGGTCCCCGATATCCTTTTCGTCAATCTCATCAGGTGTTGCATTTGCCTGATCCAATGCTTCTTTCGGAAACTCCTGCGGCAGGCCATGCTTATGAATGACGGAAAGGATGTCCACACCCGGATCATTTTTATGGCCAAGGATTCGGATTACTTCTCCCTCGGCACTTAAACGCCCTTCCGGATACGTCACAAGCTTAACGACTACCTTATGACCTTCTACCGCTCCGTTCGTTGCGCTTTTCGGGATGAAAATGTCGTTGGCAATCTTTTTATCATCCGCAATCACAAAGCCGAAGTTCTTGCTTTCCGTATATGTACCGACGATTTCCTTTACTCCACGCTCGACAATGCGAATGATGGTACCTTCCTGGCGGGAATCACCATTTGCTTTCCGATTGATTCGGACCAGAACAATATCCCCATGCATCGCATTATTCAACTCGGTAGGCGGAATGAATACATCATCCATATCCCCTTCCTCAGGCATCACAAACGCAAAGCCCTTCGAATGGCCGATCACCTTACCCTTAATAAGGTTCATCTTCTCCGGAAGTCCGTAACGGTTACTTCTCGTACGCACAACAAGCCCCTGGTCCTCCATATGAACCAAAGCCTTCACAAAATTCTTGAATTCCTCGGAATCCTTGATTCCAAAAGCCTCTTCCAGCTCCTGGGTCGTCAATGGCTTATATGCCTCTTCTTTCATATAGGACAAAAGCTTATCCACATGCTGCTGAATTATTTCTTCCATATATATGTCCCTCCTTTACAGAAAAGCAATCTCGCTTTTCTTCTCTACTATTAGTATTACCAATCCAATGATTCCAAAAACTCATATACATCCTCATGCAGCTGATCACGCTCTTTATCAAGCGTAATCACATGCCCGGATTCCTCGTACCATTTGATTTCCTTTTTATCCGACTCCACTTCATTGTAGATGATGTTAGCACTGTCGGTGTTGATCATATTGTCATGACGAGCCTGTACCACTAATGTCGGAGAGTAGATCATATCCACATTATTCCGCACATCCGCAATCAATTCCTGCAACGCCTTCAACGTGCCCATCGGTGTTTTTTCAAATTCCTTCATCTCTTGCTCGATTTGCTCAGCGGATTTCCCTTCACGTCTCTTCCATTCTTTTGCGTACTCCAAGACTCCCCGATACATGATCTCTTCACTCTTGATATACATAGGCGCACACATAGGCACAATACCCTTGACAGGAACAGTGTAACCCAATTTCAAAGAAAATACGCCTCCAAGCGAAAGTCCAACAACAGCAATACTTTCATGCCCGCGATCCTTCAGAAATTGATACGCCTCCATGACGTCCTTCCACCAATCCTCTGGACCTGTATTTACTAGTTCTTCTGGCGGTACACCATGACCCTTATACTGTGGAGCATGACACGTATACCCCCGCTTCTCCAGGAAACGCCCCATCATCCGTACATCCGCAGAATTACCCGTAAATCCATGCAACATTAAAACAGCACGTTCGCCGCCCTCAAAAGTAAACGGCTTCGGCAACTTCACATTCATTCAAAACCTATCCTTTCTATGTATACTATCTATAGTATGCTACTGTTATTAAAAAAACAGATACAATTGGTCTAGAAAGAACATTTTACCATAAACGTGTGGGAATAGCTTTTGAGGGAGATTATTATACGGTTATACGGAAACGGAATGTATTCGAATCCTAAAATGTTTTTTCGAGGGTGTGTCAAAAATAAATATTCAAAATGTTTGTTTTATTCTCAATTTCGACAGAAAAAGTAGATTTTAATTACTTTTCTACCTTTAAAACTACGTATTTTTACTATCCAAAATCATCCTTTTCTCCCCTCTTTTATTGAAAATCGTAGTTCATATTCCTTAAAGAATTTTTGTAAAATAATTTTTCCTATTCGACATCAATCAGCAACATTCCATAAAAAGTTAATTTATAATAAATTTGGAGTATAAGAAGGACAAAGTTTATCATACGAAAGTTGTATATCAAAACAACAGTCAAAGGCAAACTTGTTGAAAAACAAGGACGCAAAGTCAACAGATCTAATTTAGTTGTGTAACTATTAGGATGGCTGGGCTGCCTGAAATACCAAAGTATTTTAGGAGGGAAAAGGATGGAGAAGATAGTGTTTAATTTAACTGAAAATTTAGACAAGGAGTGGGTGGAACTAATTGCTAATGCCCTTGATATGGGTATTAGTACGGATGAGATTAGAGATTTTCTGCATAATAACACTACCTCTTCATATAAAAATCTCTAAATAGTAGGAATTATTTCGTATTTTTGTTCTAAATATCTAACAATCCCTTCGTTATATGCTATAATATGCATGATAGGAAGGTGAAAGCCATGATTGGTGAACGAATTAAAAAATATAGAGCACAACGTAAAATGTCTATGTCAGAATTGGCAGATCGTGCTGGCGTAGCAAAGTCTTACCTGAGTTCCATTGAAAGAAATTTACAATCCAACCCATCAGTACAATTCTTGGAAAAGGTGTCATCAGTTTTAGGTGTGTCGGTGAATACCCTTCTGCATGATAATGATGAAAAAGAAAACCTTGATCGTGAATGGGCGACATTAGTAAGAGAAGCAATGGATTCCGGAGTAACAAAAGATCAATTCCGTGATTTCCTGGAATTTAATAAATGGAAAATTAATCAGGATAATAAAAAGTAAGTGCCCTCCAACCTGGCACTTACTTTTTTGATGTAAATGTAATAACATTCAATTCCGGTGTATTAAACAGCCTGAATTTCATGAAAGGCAGTGTATCACTGCTCCCCAATCCGGTACTGACATACTGCTTGATACCTTTGTATTCCCAAAGCCCCTTTACCCTGTCCTGAGGAGGAAAGAGTCCATTTCTGTCGTAATAGGCTTCAGGTACAAAAAACGCACCATAAAAAGGGATTCTAAACTGCCCTCCGTGATAATGACCAGCTAGTAGCAAGTCAAATTCCCTCATGTTATAGTTTGGATCACTATTAAGCAAATCGATCCTGCGATCTACTACAGGATAATGATTCAGCGCAATCAAGAGATCCGTGTCCCCTTCGTCCAACACCAAATTATCATTGTAATTTTCCAGCTGCAATCTAATATAAGGAGAGTAATCTCCATTCACATTTGAATCCCTATATGTCTCGATCCTTTTCTCACTAATAATAGAGCTCTCGAAATCCACGATCCGGATAACCGATTCACCAAGATGAATGGCATAATTAGTCTCAAGAAACTGGACGCCTCTCTCCTCCATTCCTATGACAAACTCGTTTTTTACTATTTCGTCTTGTTTTATAAGATAGGGAACCGGATCCGCATTACCAGGGACAAAAAGAGCATGTTCCTTATTTTTGATTTCTTCAATCAGTTTATAATAAGGGGCATAATTACTACTGCTCTTGCTGTTGAGCATATCTCCTGTAAAGACAATTACATCATATTCTATAGAATTAATTTTCTTGATCAGCCTTTTTTGATTATGTCCGAATTCCTTTTCATGAAGATCTGTGACCTGGAGGACAGTAAAACCCTCAAGGTCCTTTGTAAGGGTCTCTGCTATAATTTCTTCATGTACAATTTTAATCCGGTTATTATCAATAGCTATAAACACTATCAGAAATACAAATAATAATAAAATCATTTTCTTCCTTTTAACCCTTTTCATAAAACCTCTCCAATAACCTTACTTCGTCCGGGATATTCCCTCTCTACCATAACCAATCCAGTTTACAACCTCCCGGACTGTATGATGCACTTTATCATAACTGAAAAATTGATAGTCAATAAAATCTAAGTAACTTTTCACTTTATTGGGTTGAGTATCCTTAACAACTGGGTGGGCATCCCACCACATAGCCGTTCTTCTCTTAGGAAGTGATATGAAATGATCCAAATTTAGAAAATGAAAAGAAACGATTGATAAAGTACGGATTATTCTCTTTAAGGTTTGATGCTTTTTTGCGACAGTCAAAAGTTCGTGGTAGTCCATCTCACTACCTAATACTTCAGCCACTTGGATTATATCCAAAAAGTATTTTGGTGAATCCATATTATGTCTCCAACCGTGGAGGCATATAAAATAAAAAGTAAGAAAGCCTGATAACTCTTTCACATACCGATATCCTCCGGTTACAAGAGCATGATTCCAGAAGTCGTTGATGTTTAAATTTGCCGTCCGTTTCCAAAGAAGGTCCCAGTGCAACTCAACAGTCAAGGGAATGGAAGATCCAGGTATATCCTTACATAAACTGATGTGAAAATGGTTTTTTATTTGCACATGGTCCATGGAGAATCCTAAAGATTTCACAATTTGAACTGCTTCAGTCAAGTCCTGTACTTTTATTAGCAGATCGATATCAGATGTTGCTCTTGCCCCAAGATCTCCATAATATTTTTCCGCAAAGAGAGTCCCTTTTAATGGAATAACCTCGACACGGCTCTCTTCAAAGCACTCCAGGATTCTCGTTTGTTGATTCTTAATATATAAGTTTAAAAACAAACTCTCCTGATAAAGTCTTCTTAATCCTTCCTGGAAGAATATCGGGGTGTCCCCCAGTAAGCCTCTTTCTTTTAATAAGTAATATACCTGAGGAGAGACACCATCTTTTTCTAACAGACTTAATATGTTTTCGTAGTTTCCCTGTTCAGGCAATGGAAGATTGTTTCCTTCATATATTTTCTGTATAAAAGAAATGCTCAAGTTTCTTCCCTCTTCCTATACTAAGTGCAAATCTTTTGATTCCTCTTTAAAAGAGTGATTAAGCTTTTTATACAAACCAGGTTGCTCCAATAGCTCCTCATGGCGACCATATTGGACAATTTCACCTTTATCCATTACTAGTATTAAATCAGCATGCTGGATTGTAGATAAGCGATGAGCAATCACAAGCGTGGTCCTGCCCTCCATCAGCACATCCAAGGCAGCCTTTACCTGATATTCCGTTTCATTATCAAGTGCCGAGGTAGCTTCGTCCAACAAAAGAATCGGCGCGTTTTTCAGCACAGCCCTCGCAATGGCAATCCGTTGCTTCTGGCCACCTGATAATTTAATTCCCCGTTCCCCGATTTCCGTATCATAACCTCTCGTTAAGGATTGGATGAACGAGTCAATATTGGCAATCCTCGCTGCCTCTTCCATTTCCTCTTCTGTTACATCTGGCCTTGCAAGCACTAGGTTTTCCCTGATAGTCCCCTGAAAAAGAAAAGTATCCTGGGATACATGGGCAATTTGACTTCTTAGCTCCGCAATCGTAAACGCTTCAATGCTTCGTCCACCAATAGAGATTTCTCCTGATTGTGGTCTATAAAAGCATTGTAAAAGATTAAACAAAGTGGATTTACCCGCTCCCGATGGTCCAACAATAGCGGTCACTTGCCCGGCCGGTATATGCAAATTGAAATTCTCAACCACTTTTATATGTTCATCATAGCTGAAATGGATATCTTTGAATGTGATAGCTTGCAAGCCCCTATCGTCCTGCCTCACATAGAAAGGCAGCTCTTCACAATCTGTCTTTTCCTCCAAAACTGTCACAACACGTTCCACTGCAGAAATTGACCTTTGGAAACCGGCCCATTGCCCTGCCAGCTCTGTCAACGGATAGACCAGATGATTCACAAGTGTCACAAAAATCAGCAATGAACCTACCGTCATGACACCCGTTGATACGAAATAGGCACCAACACAAAGGGTAGCTATATATGTTAAAGAACTTACGAACTGTGAGCCGGAATGAAACCAGCCCCTTAGCTTGGCATTCTTCATTTCCAATGAATACAATTCTTGATTTTGTTTCCTATAATTCCTATACAACAGCTTTTCCAATGTAAATGACCTGACAGTCAAAAAGCCTTGAAAGGATTCATTTAAGAAGCCGTTCATTTTGGCAACTAAATAATGAATCTTCCTGCCATTATTCCGTAGCAATATGCCAAAGAAGGCACCGGAAACAATTGCGGCCGGGGCAACAAGCAAACTGATCACAGACAGCTGCCAATTGATCTGGAACAAAAATATAAAAACGGTCAAATAAATTAATGGAAGATAGATAAAATTGATTATATTACTGCCAACCACACCATCTATACTATTAATATCATTTGTAAAATGGGAAACAAGTTCTCCGGAAGAACGGTTTGATGCAGTAGAAGCCGGAAGCCGTAATACATGTTGAAATACATGATTTTTCAAATCTTTTTTTACTCCATAAGTTGCAATCGCTTCAAAATAAATATAAATGAATCCCGTAACTATACTAATTATCGTAATGGAAATTCCTATCGGAACCAACCATCTAATATCATCAAAATTGCTTTGCACTGCTGCATCTGCAATATTTCCAAAAAACCATGCAAATCCGATGGTCAACCCAATATCAACCATAAGAAGACTAAGCAGAATTATATATGCTTTCTTATTTTTTTTGATAAAGGGGGACAAAAGTACAAATATTTTTTTGATATCATTAACCGAGAAGTATTGGCTTTTTAGTTCCATTAACCTTTGTTTATAACTTGCGCTCATCTCATCACTCCAAATCAGGCAGAGGTTTTGTGCTTCAAATATAGTCTGATCACAGAGGAGACAACAGGGACTGACTGAACGAAATGTCCCCAAACTTTCAAAGAAAAATTGTCCAGATGTATATTCTTATCGTTTCTTTTTATATACATCAATTTTCCTAATATGTGGCTCTGCTCAATAGGTGGATCAAACCCAAGATTACCATCACCCTTACATATATAACGGGTATTATCTATTTGAATTAGGCGATGAGCAACAAAGCAATTGGAAGGGGTTGAAAAAAGAATGACATCCCTTTTTTTCAGCTCGGAAGGATTACAATAGGAGAATCTGCATATGTCTCCCTCTTTAATGAGTGGATACATACTCGTACCGTGCGAGGGAAGGTCGATCCACCCTTTTTTAAGCAATACCTCCCTTACCATGGGGACGATCCTTTTATCTTCAGGGAACATTCCTGATAACTCCACAATTCTCAAGCTGCATGATAAAGTCCTCTATCTCTTCTTTTTGCACTAAACCTGAACCATGAAAGTGCCTTTCTACAGATTCCACGATACTCTCCACAGTCTGGGCTTCGCTTAGAATGGACCAACATAAGCCACCAACCTGGTTAATTTTCGTTACCGTAAAATTCTCCGTATTTAAAATGATCCACTCATCATCTAATTCCGAGGCTTCACAACCACTATTTTGAATATACTTCCTGCTCAAGAAATCACCTCCCAGAATTTATCGTTCTTTTGAAAATATAAGTGATGAACAGGTGTCAGGTTTACCAATTTTTTTAACAGCACTATTATTTTTTTCGTATCCTCTGCTTCCCGTGACCAATAAAATACCTTATCCATCAACTGGAGGAAGGCATCTGATCTCTTGATGGCATGCTTGTGAATTTCATAGGATTGGTGGAGCAAATATATTCCCTCAACAGGTGAATATTCCGTAAGATTGGTAGGCTTAATCTCACTTCGGAAGGGAGAATGATAAACGGTCGATACCCCCTTATCAATTTTTACGATGGCAGCTTCATCCGAAAGAATGGTTCTCGGAATAGACAGCATAGCGGAAGTCGATTTCCCGGCCCCTGACTGTCCCGCAAAAATAAAGGCCTTACTATCATTGACTACGGCGGATGAGTGTATCAACAACCCCCAATTGTGATAAACAATGAAGGAACTATATAAGTTCATCATGGCATGCTTCAAGGCGAGGTCATCATGGAAGTAAAGTTTTGCCACCTTATAATCGCTGTCCACGGTTATTTGATAGTCAGACCGCCGGAAAATGATTTTTCCATTTTCCCGAAAGTTATCCACCTCATAGTTTATAAACGATGTACCATAACCACTTTCAAGATAGATTAATAGATGTGGTTTGACTCGTTTGTTTCCCTTTAGAATCTCATACTCCTCTCTAAACTTAGTTAGAAGATGTTTATAGGGACTGACAAATTTAATATGGTGCTCCCCTATTTTTACATGCAATGTTTTCATCGTTAAGCCGCCTTTTTGAGATGATGACAGAGCCAATAGGGAGAATTGACTCTGTAAATGGAGTTATCTATTTTTTTTAGTTTGGCCAGGTGGACATCCATTATTATGTGGAGGAGCACCCCCAACCGGACCTCCGTTTCCATCACCTGGTGGACCTGGAATATTCCCTTTTCCCATACAACCTGCTGCATTCCAGCTTTGCGAAGTTTCAAACCTTATTGGCTGATGCAGCAAAACTTTTGGCGCAATATATTCGTTGGCATTCATAAACTCACCTCCCCTCTCCAATTCTTTATTAAGAACATAAAGACTGCTCGGTGGCTAATATTTTTATTCCTTTAGTAAGTGGCTTTCATCTGGCTCTTCAGCAATTTACCAAACACACTTTTTCTTTCTTCGGCAAGTTGGCCAAACTCGCCTCGTTGGATGATGAAACCATTTTCCAACACGACAACCTGATCTGCATTCCTGATCGTGGATAATCGATGGGCAATAACAATAATCGTCATTTTCCCTTTCAGCATCTCCAATGCATGCTGGATTTTGGATTCATTCTCTGTATCAAGGGCACTTGTCGCTTCATCCAGGACCAGAATGGACGGCTTTCTTAAAATGGCCCTTGCAAGTACAAGCCGCTGACGTTCGCCACCGGAAAGTTTAATACCTCGGTCTCCAATCACCGTATCAAGTCCATTAGGTAACTTTCTTACAAATTCTGCTGCAGATGAAAATTCAAGCGCTTCCCATACTTCATCCACAGATGCCTCCGGTTTTACCAACAATAAGTTTTCCCTGACGGTCGTATTGAATAGGAATGGATCCTGGGGTACATAACTAATTGCTCTTCTTAGGGAAACAAGCTTGTCGCTTGTAAGCGGGATACCGTCTATTAAGAGCTCTCCATACTCCGGCTGATTCAATCCCATCAACAAATCAATTAATGTACTCTTGCCCGCTCCGGATTTACCAACTACCGCTGTCATCTGATTACCAGGAATGTGCAGGTTAATGTTGTTGAGGGCAAATTCAGGTTGGTCCTTCCTGTATCGAAAGAAGACATCTTTACACTCCATGCTTGTATGAACTTCCATCGGTCTAATATTATCAGTAGTTTCAGTAAATTCCCTGGCATTTCTCGACTCATTCTGGATGGCAATCACCGCTTTAAACGCAGGTATAGTGGTAGCCAGTTGTTCAAGGGAGCCCTGTATCCCTGCCACCCTTGGCCATAGCCTGGAGAAGATGACAATTATGAGCATCAATTGAGTAACTTGTGCATTAAAGAGCACCACACCAAGGTAAATAAAAACGGCAATCAGAACAGCAGAAGCGATTTTATAATACAATTGGGATTTTGTTTTGAGTCTCGTATATTCAATCTGCTCATTTTGCATCCGTTCGGTGATATTCTGATACCAAACCATTCTCGAATCTTCCAATGTATTACTCTTAATATCTTTGATTCCATTAATCTGATCGGTAATTCCAGCCAGATAGCTGCGGCCCAAGTCATAGTTACGCTTCCCTAATTCCATCGACCATTTCAGGAATTTTCTGTTTAACAGTACGAGAAAAACTCCACTAATCAGAATAAAACTTGTAATAGTCGGTGACAGCATCAAAGCTAAACCTATCTGAATGACAGTAAAAATCAAGGAAGAAGCAAACTGCAAAAAGGAGCTCGTGCCTGCACTTGCTCTGGCAACTTCCGTCGTCATAAAATTGATCAAGTCTGACTTACGGTTTTTGATGAAGAAATTCCAGTTTGCATGTAAAAAGGAATCATACGTTTGTACCCGCAAATGCCGAAAAAATCCTTGCTGGATAATTGCATTCCGTATCGTAATCTGCCTGTGGACAATATTATGGGCAACAACAATCAGCACATAGATAGCCAGTATCCCAGGCAACCCTAAGAATGCAGCAACACCTTCTAAATAGGACAGGACACCTCCTAATGGCGTCCCTGCGGCTTGGAAATTAATGATCCCCGTCATGTTGATCATCGGAATTAAAAGAAGAATCCCGATCCCATCCAGCAAACCGATGATAACCATCGAAATCATATTAATATATAGGATCTTCCCCGCGTAATGATGGATTTTTGTGAGAAAATAGCGGAACTCCTTCATGTAAATCCTCCTGACATTTTAAGGGCCTTTTTTTTCAGCTTTCACAATTAAAATCCTCAGTCCCTACACTGAGAGGGGGTAAACATCAAAAAAAGGTTTCATTTATATCTAAAATTTCAAGATGCGGTTTCTCCCACACTTTCATTTGATATACCTCCTTAAATTCTCGCCAATTTTTTTAATGTTTCTACTTTCTTTGTATCATTCATCAACTTTTCTACATCAAAGATTACGGCCATTAGGGATGTGCCAGGTCCTTTCATTTCTGCTTTCGATTCTATTGCAAGACCAAACTTCATTTGCATCATCTGAAAAAACTTCTTTTCCATGAGACCTATATAAAATTTAGGCCGATAGGTTAAAATATGGTCCTCAAACACATGAAAAAAATCAGTGAAATAACCTTTATGCTGAAACTTTTCACTTAAACATAATTTATCAATTTCCCACACTCGATCTTGGTATTGTTTTATTCCCTTTAGTTCTGAAAAGCAGTATTTACCAGGTCCTTCAACTGTACAGTATGGACTTTCAGGATTGTAACGCAAAAACTCTATGGTCCCAATTATTTTTTTCTTGTGGAAAAAAGGAAATATTTTATCTTGGAGTAAAAGGAGATTATAACGAATTCCTTGTGGGTCATATGGGTCGTTCATCCATTTATTTTTCTTGCAGATATGCTCCCACATGCTCTCGAAGGCTTGCTGTTGTTGGAAATTTTCAACTCTTTCATACATGAACAATCCGCCTATTCAAAGTATATTAAGTAACCCTTCACCAAAAGTTAAAGGGTTACAATTTGATATTAACTTTCTCCACTTATAGGTTCGCAATCATTATCATCTTCATCAGATCCGCCTCCTCCACCTGGATTCCAGCCTTTCATGGTTTGGCGAATTTCTAAAACATCTAACGTAGGCTTATTCCATTCGCTTTTCAATACATTCACCTCCTTTACATTAACCTTTGAATACCTTAACAGATAGTGGCTTCGTACTTTTCCTCCATGCCCACAAAAATGGCCGTAAGGGAACATACAAAAAATGTAAAAGTTTTGGTAATGGTAATGTTTCAGCATCTTCTGGAAACGGAAACAAACAGCTTAATAAATATAGTGTTTTTTGTTGATACGACATAAGTGAAAACAAGTGTTTACCATGGTAATCCGAGACATCCTCTGGAACTGGATCAGTATGTAAATTAACCATAGACTGTAAATAAAAGATGGCTTGTTGGGCCAACTGGTTTGACCTTTTTTCTAATAAACTATTAACTTCCAAAGGAATTTCAGAGTTTAACAGATTTATAGATAAAAAGAGTGCCTGACCACCAATTTTTTGAAAGTGGTACTTTTTAAAAAGATTGACAACCTGATGCCAGTTTACTTCATGGCCCAATAGGCAATGGATATCCACTAACCATCTAAGCCTTGACCAACCGTGGCGTGCCCCATGTGTAGCAAGAAAGAAGAACAGATCCTCTTTCCCCAGCATATACACCGTTTCTTTCAAAAGAGAGCTTTTCTTTTTACGATTCCAAAGATCGTCAAAACCAGGCTCAAAACCTGGACCAGGATTCAACCGCCAATGTAGCTCACATTTCACCCCTTTTATCCGGTGAAAATATGTGACGTGATGATGCCGCCACGTCCAGTCCCCGAGTATGGTCTCGATATAATCATCCTTCTCATAACCTAGTTTTATAAGCAACGCTTCCGCTTCACCCAAGTTTTCTAAAGGAATCAAAACATCCAAATCACAGGATGTTCTAAAAGAAATATCGCCATATAGCTCTTGTGCAAGTACCGGACCTTTTAAAAATATGGTTCGAATATTGTTTGATAGGAATTGTTGGTTAAGATGGTTCATTTCCGCAGTAAGATGTAGCATCTGAAAAGTATTCTGCTGATATATCGCCTTCAATTGACGTATAACATAATCAGGTATGCAGGATACATCCATCCCTTTAAGTTGTTGGTGTAGGAGAGGGAAAAGGCGATGATGTTTGGCAAGTTGCAGGAATGCATCCCAGTTTACTTTTTCTAGCAGTTGCTTATATTGATCGTGCCAAGCTGTTGTTCTTTTTTCTTTTAATACATGAAGGATGAAAAGGAGCTCATGAGGAACTTTCGCTAAATCCAGATCCATTATTTTCACTTTGCCGCTCCCCTCCAATTGTTTTGGCGAATTTCCCCACCACTGTAAACTGATTCATGACCTCAGCCCCTGTGATGTAAAAAGGACCTGATCTCAACCAAGCATGCGCAATGAGCTTGCCGTTTTCGTCCTTGGCCGTACCGAGGTACAAGGTACTCTCAATGTTCCTCTTTTCAAGCATCTTCATGGCAGCCATCGCCTTCACCAGGCACTGACTTTCCCAAAGCGTGTATTTACTCATAATATGGACAGCTTGGGAAACCGCAGCAAGAACCTTCTGATCTCCTAAAGGTGGTCGTTCAAAGGTTGTCTCGCTCATATTCACACCCAAAGATGGTGCTACAGTAGCAAATGGGACGCTTTTTAAATAGCGGGCCCAGGCTAAATGGAGATAGGATTCTACCAATAGTCTCCTAGTGTACCAGTCAGCCTCCAATAACAATTTCAGTTTTCTCATGTTATGGTCCTTTCGCATCGGAAGATTAATTTTGTTTAATAAGTCCTTCCTTATGAAGCATCGCGATGAACTCCATCACCTGCATTTCACAAGTCTTTTCATCCACATCATATTCCTCCTGCAATTGGCCAACCATCCCATTAATGCTGTTAGGCTCCTGAAGCAGATCCCAGATAGCGCCCCCAACCTCGCCCAGGTTGTAATACTTTCCGTTTGCAATACTAAACATCACTTTTTCTCCATCCATATCACTGATGATGTTTCCTTCCACCTGAGAATATACACAATCATCTGTCATAACTAACCCTTTAGCCATTAACCACTTCACCCTTTCTCTCCATATTAGTCAGAATAAAGTCCGTTATTTTATCTGTTGTAAAATAGGACGTTGGACGCTGAATTCGATAAAAGCTCATCTTATTTACCATCTTAGCTGAAGTCTGGAAATGCCACTCCATCAATCCCGCCCTTGGTATAAAGAAATTTCGATATGTATGCTGGAATAACAGATGGAATCTTTCCAGTCCCGTAACGGACGAAAGTGTAAGAGTTTCACCCTCCGTTTTAATCAACTCAAAAACTCCAGCTAAAGGGAGAGCCATGTCACAAAACTGTGATGACACCGGAATTGCAAACTTTGTTTCACGATCAATGATCGGACGGAAGTGACTCGACTCCATCCCGAACTCATCTATACTCTCCTGCCACAACTTCTGCTGCGGATAAGCCGGAGTCACCAATGGGATACCTTGTTCGTTGAAAGAAACGGGAATGACGTCATCACTAATCAATTCATACCCCTGCTTTAACAAAGCCGAAGCCGTCGTAGATTTACCCGCTCCGGAATCACCGACTATTGCATAAGCTTTTCCATCGATGGCAATCGCACTGCCATGCAGTGGAAGAATCCTGCGTTGCATGAGAATCGCCCCCATACACGTACCAAGTAGGTAGAGTCGGATGTGATCTTCTGCAGCTCCTTCATACGGGCTGACGTTTATTTCGTTGCCGTTTTGGATGAGGAAGATGGCAGTGCCAGGGACATGGAACATACAGAGGTTTTCCTTTACGTGGAAGTATTGGTTTGGTTGTTGAAAGAGAGACTGCCATTTGGGTTCTAGTTTACCTACTTGGATGGAAATATCACATAACTCCGTTCCTAAATCAGCCCTGGTTAGCTCAGGGAACACATATTCACTTTTTATAGTAAATCCGAACGCTTTGTATAATAATTTTAACGAAATGCTCATGGAGATCTCTCCTACTTGGTTTTCTTTAAACAAAAACAATTAGTTCTTTATAAAGAACAGTGTCGTTAAAAAATTTTCCTCTTATAAATTGTTCTTAATAAAGAATACAACTCAATTTTAATCTCTTTTCTTTTTCATGTCAAATAAATTTATAAACCCTTACACGAAATGCATAAGGGCTCTGATTCTTATAAACTTATGATTTATGATGAGGTCCATATGATGGCTCTCCTACGTAAGCCTCATCATGATACCCCTCATAACCTGATGCCATTGTTGATTGGATATCAAGAATTTCTACATTTGGTTTTACCCATTGTTTCTTCATAATTTCACCTCCCTTCAATTCTAGAAATAAAGCGATTAATGATTAAACTTCTAATTGCAATTCGATAATATGGGTCTATTGCTTTTTGAGTGATTGGCCCCTCTTTTACTTTTTTAATTGCAACCTCTAAAACTTCTTTATTTATATATTGGAATATATATCCATTTTTCTTCATACTTTCTAACTCATTGGTAAAGTTTGGCCAGGAATTTTTCATGCGGTGTACCCAATCTACTCCCTGAACTCCTCGATATAGTTGGTTCAACCTTATTGTATCTGGTAACTTCTCCTTTAAAGCCCTCCTAATAAGTGCCCTATCTAGACCATCCTTTACACATTCTTCGTCAGGAACTGAAAGACAAAATTTTACCAAACGTAAATCATTTGTAGGATCCCTCTTCCAAAGTCCATACCTTAAAGAGAGCTTTGAACTTAAGGTGTTAGTCGCATTCCAATGATATAACTCACCGAAATGTTTCTTTCTTTCTTCAAAAATATTAGGTAGTTTACTTGCATCGTAATGTAACCCATAACTCTCTAATTTTGTATATACACCTGTTCTTTTAGCAAAATTAGGATTGATTAACGAAAGTGTCTTTACATTATTAATCGGGGATTTAAAGTAAGGAAAAGCAAACTTCAGGACATAAGGAAAGACTTCAGACTTGTGAACCTCCATGTTTCTACTATATAAACTCAATTCCTTATTTAACTTTCTCCAGTGGAATCTTTTGAATAATAAACCATAAAACTCAAGTGCCGGTCCCCAAGAAATAGATAAATTTCCTCTACCACCATTTAGCAGGACACCAATTTCATTTTTTGCTGCCTGTTCATATATTCCTTTAAGCCAAATGGAATTTTCGAAAAATTTATAGGGACTCTCCATAATATCAAGAAAATCATCAATTTCATTATAAGGACAATCGTTTTCGAAATTTAAAAAGTTTTCTTTTAAATTTGGAATGTGATTAATAGTTGTTTCAATAAACGGACGTTCATCGGCAATTCTATACTTAGAAGTAGAAAAGTCTTGAAAGTCATTCGGCGGAAGATAACTAAAAGTATGTAAATTTTTTTTTTCTTCATTTAACAATCCTTGTGCTACGCTAACCACGGCACCAGAGTCAAGGCCTCCACTTAAATGTGCACCCACATTTTTAAAGGTTCGAAGTCTACAATTCACAGCTTCAGTGAATACATCCATAAATTCTTCTACATAATCACTTTTATTTTTATAATTTCTCTTTTTTATATTATATAGATTGCTATATCGACTTAATCTTAATTTACTGTTTTGGAGGATTAAATTATGCGAAGGCGGAAGTTGGTGGATTTCTTTATAAATAGTAGAAGAAGTGTCTACTACATCAATTACACTAGAAATTGCTATATACTGTGATAACCAATCTTCATTTAATGACTCATTCACAAATGGCAAACAAAGCAATGGCTGCATAATCGTACAAAAAGAAAACATGTTATTTTTATGACTATAATAAAGTGTTCTACTTCCTGAAAAGTCTCTTGAAGCAAATAATTTTTGGTTCTTTTCATCCCAAATAACAAATGCAAAATCACCAATTAAATGCTTTGAAACGTCTTCTCCCCATTTTTGGTAAGCCAGAAGAATTAATTCACTATCCGTTATAGACTTTCTAATTTGAACTTGAATTTGTAGAAGATCAAACAATTGTTTTCTGTTGTCGATTATCGCATCTGCAGTAATGGCTAAACGCCTTTCACTATTATAATAAGGTATTTGTTCACTAATTGATTCTGGAGTTACCCACTGCATATGACATCCAATGAAAACGTTATTGTCAGACCAATAGTGTATTCTGTCCGAAGGGAATATAGATAAACTATTCTCTAATATTTGTTTTAACCCTTTAGGTATAAATGAATCATTAGTATTAAATATGCCAGTTATTGCACTCATACTTGCCCCCACTAAAAAAATTTGCGCTTTGAAGAACCATAATGTTCTCGATATAGAACGTAATTAAAATTTATCATTTTTTTGGAAAATAGTCAACTAACTTCTTACCAAAATGTACAAACTCTTCTCATATCTTTTGAATTATATATAATAGAAAAGTTTTGGAGGAGTCGAAATGGCTTATAAAATTCAAATTAAAAATAGTTTAAAAGCTCAATTAACTGCGTTAGATGTTGGAGAATTTTGTTTGTGTACAGATACAATGGAGTTATTCGTTGGAACCTTTAATGGAAACATGCAATTGGGGACAAATGAGGAAATTGGTTTACTCAATGATTTACTAACTGAAGATAAAAGTAGTTTAGTAAATGCGATAAATAACTTAGTTGAAAAGTATATGTTAATACCTATTGTTAAGGAAAGTGAACAAAATGGAAATATCTTAATAAATAATCTTGAAACTAAAGTATATAACGATACAGAGATTTTGGATTCTCTAAATGGAAAATCTTCGTTAGATCACACCCATTCTCTAAGCGATTTAGAAGGTGTAGAGATCATTAATACACCATCTGAAGGTGATTTACTCTCTTTTAATAATGGACTTTGGAAGCCTACTCCATTCGAATCGAACTTTCCCCCGACAGGTAATTTATCCTCCCCTTATTTAATTGAGCTTTCAAGGTGGAATATTTTTAATGATGGAACCAATTCATTAGAAACTACAAACGGGATAAACAATGCTATAAATTGGGCTAAGTCGCAAGGAATTAATCACGTATTTTTGCCTATTGGGTATTATAAATTAAATTTAATTCCGTTTGTTTTTGAAGACGAGTTAAACCTTTCTTTTACTTGTATAAATATGGTCTCAGATATGCACTTTGAAATGGCAGAAGGATGTATTTTAGAATTAGAAGGTAATGGTTCACCCGGATATAGCATTTTCCAGATTAAAGGCAAAAGAAATGTAAAAATTTCAGGTGGAAAGATTATCGGAGACCGTAAAACTCACTTTTATGAACTTGAAGTCAGATTTGAAAGAGGTGGTATTAATCCGGATGGCTCATTGAATGACGACACTAACTATATCAGAAGCCATGTTATTGACAGGTATGACCACCCAGGATTGCTAAATAATTTTAGGTTATGGGAAATCAATGGGATAAATGTAGCTAATGGATACAGTTTCTACCAATATAAAGATACTATAACAAGAAATAACTTTGTAGGTTTTAGAGATAATGGAGGATTTGCTCCTCTATCACCTACTGGTAGAGGATGGCTTCTTCAGCCTGATATAGATGCTAATAATAAGATGATTTTTACCATAGATATTTCAAACAATCCTTTATCAGAAGAGCAAGTGAACAACATCCAAGCAAAAGTAGATAATGGTAGGTACACACACGAGTGGGGGCAAGGCATTGAAATTGCGGGATCTAACTATATTGAAATTGATAGAGTAGAAATCTGCAATTGTACGGGAGATGCAATATCTACTGGATGGTTGAAATATCATAGTAATCCAAATAATTATACTCAAGAACAAATGGGAAACCATGTTTATATTCATGATTGTAATTTACATCATTGCAGAAGACAAGGAATTACACTTGCTGCAGCCAATGATGTAATTGTCTACAAAAATAAAATCCACCATATAGGGAAGGATGATGATGGAATATCCACAAACTTCAGAAGTGGAATTCCCCCTATGTTTGGCATTGATATAGAATCAATGGTTGGGGAAAGTAATATCCCTTATAAGTTTCCTTATTACAATAGAGATGGATTTGAGTTAAACTTTAGAATATTCATTTCTAATAATCATATTTTCCATAACGAAAGAGGACACATTGTAAATGCTGATGGCAATCATGTTACTGTCTCAAACAATATATTTGAAGGTTGGAATGTTGGAGGTATTAGTTCATATCCAACCAATATGTATATAATGTATTTAGATAATACACTTCTTAATACAGAATTGGTAATTAAAGGAGATGACTATGTAAGCGGTATTATAGGTCATAACTCCAATATTAAACTTATGGATGTTCGGGGTGCTAGCATTCAAAATATAAGACTCAAAAATGGTTTATTTTATGGAAATGCTAATTATGGATATTTTGGATCACCATCCATAAATGTGGAAACAAGTACATTTACAGTAAATAACCACAATATGGGTAATACAGCAAAAGTAATATTCGAGCAATGGGTAGGGAAAGTTCCTACAGGTATTAGTGTTGATAAAATCTACTATGTAACGAACCGTACAGCAAACACCTTTCAAATCTCTGAAACAGAGAACGGAAACCCAGTTATCTTTTATGATTCAGGAGAGTGGGGATTTAGCGTAAATCGTTACGAGTATGGAAGATGTTATATCAATAATGTTGTTGTAGAAAGGGATTGGAATACGGGAGGAACTAATTCAGGATTTGGAATTGTTGCACCAGGCTGTGTCATTAAAAATGTGACCATTAAGAATCATCTTATCAATATTAATGGGAATGGTTCCAATATCTACTTAGGTCGCCCCCTAATAATTGATGGTCTGAAATTAATCGATAGTGGTGGTAATGTCAGGGACTGTTACATTACAAATAGTGAGTTTATTCGGAATAGAAGTAAATCAATCAGCCCTGATTTAAGGTTTGGTGAGGTTCCTTTTATGGAAAACAAAGTACAAATAAAGAACTGTTCTTTTAAAAACATCGATGTGATTTTAATTAACTCCATTGTAAGTAATTCTTCATTTTATAATGTGCGGCTAGCAAAGTCCGATAACATCTCAGTTTCACAAGTAATCCAATCTTATTTAGAAAGATCAACGATAGATGCTTATTGGTTAGAGAAAACAGAAAGCTATACTTTTGCAAGAAATACTTTCAACAATGTAACGACAAATATTAATAGAAATCCAGACACTACCATTCTAATAGATAACATAGATATTAAAGAATCAATAGCTGATTTAGTTGCTCCTACTATCACAGTTAATCCTATAGGTGGATTATACAATTTTAATCAGTCGGTAAATATCAATACCGATAAACCTAGTACCATCTACTACACATTAAATGGATTACCTCCTACAGTTTCAAGTAACGTATATACTTCTCCAATTTCAATAACTGATTCAACAACACTTAATGTAATGGCTGTAGATAGTTTTAACAACCAAAGCAAGGTAAAATCTATAAGATATAATATAGATAAAATACCCCCTTCTGATGTTACGAATTTGACAGCCGTTCCATATAACGATCGTGTAGTATTATCGTGGGATCCTAGTTCTTCTTCAGATGTAAAAACTTACGCAATCCTAACTTTTAATGGATCTTCACAAACAACCGCTACCTCGTTTATAGTAGATGATTTGCTATCATCCACACAATATACTTTTTCTATAGTTGCAATAGATGTAGCTGGTAATCGATCAAATGGAACTTCAATTACTGTTTCAACTACAGAAGATTCAACGCCTCCTGTTGAAATATCAAACTTAACAGCAAGCAGTATCACTTCCAGTACTATCGGCTTAACTTGGGTTGCTAGCAGCTCTTCAGATTTAGAAAGTTACGAGATACTTTTAAATGGAGAATTGTATGATGAAGGTATTTCTTTCAGTAACTACTGTATAACTGGGCTTTTACCGGATCATAATTACACCATCACCGTTATAGCTAAAGATACTAATGGTAATTCATCAAATGGAGTTAGTCAAGAAGTAAGAACAGCAACAAATGTTGGTAGTTATGTAAAAGATGGTTTAATTTACTTTCAAGAAAACCTGCCCAATACTACAATAGTTCCGAATCCTAATAGTTACTTTTTGGGGAATGAGCCCTTTACCTTATCCTTTACTACAGTTATTTCAAAACACAAGGATTTAATTGGGCAATATCAACTTGGAGGAACTCAAAATAAGTTAAGGTTTCATCGAGATGGAAATAGCAGCTTTAAATTTGATATGTGGGGAGAAAACAACACAAACTTCTCTATTCAATCTCCTAATTATGCAGACGAAACTATACCGTACCATATTGTAATTGTAAGGAATAATAATTCCGTCACTATGCTGGTAAATAATAATATTGTTAGAGAGAGTACCTTAAATTCCTCTTTCCGTATTAAACAATCAACATTACCTTTAGTATTAGGTAGCACAAATACGATAATAAAAAACATTGCCTATTACAATCGAGCGTTAACTGAATCTGAACTTTCAGAAAACTTCGTTTCCATGACTTCCAATAGTTGAAATTAAAAGAAAGAAGGATATAATAATCTCTTCTTTCTTTTTTGCGTTCTATGCTACAGACTTAGTTTTATGAACTAATCTAAGTTTGAACTTCTTTTTCAGTAACTTAAGTATATTCAGCAAATACTTAAATTCATTTGTTTTATAAAACAATATCGAATAAACAACATTTGGCAATATGAAACAAACTACACCACTTACTAGAAAAGAAAATAATCCCGTAATAGTAATTAAACCCACTATATAGTTTGTTAAAGTAAACGTTACAAGAGTCAGAGTTGCGAAAAAAATATATCTTAAGAAATAATTAATTAATGGCTTTTCAAAAATTTTTTTATAAACTAGGTACGGTGTCAACCAAAAAGGGACTAATATAGAACTAACTAACGTACCTATGAAAACACCGAGGATACCTATTTTTTTCACAAGGTATATCGATATTACTAAATTTATAGCTGCTTGGATCAAAGGGGCGAACCTATCTTCGTGAAAAATTCCCGAAGTGGTTTTTACAGTAGTAATAGAGTTTCTCATCCCTCTTTCAAAAAATATGAACATCAGAATAATTAGTACATATTTACTCATTAAATATTCTTTACCAATCCATATAGAGATAAAAGGTTCTAACATTACCAATAGTAGTATAGCGAAGACAGAATACAACCAAAAGTTCACAAATAAGGTGACTTTATAAATACTATATATTTTTTCTTTGCTTTCTTTTGCTACCAAGTTTCCTACACTATGATAAATATTATTGAAAACCTGATTAATAAATGTTCTACAAATTTCAATTACCATATGGTAGTTGGCGTAAATTCCAACTGCTGTAACACTAATAAATGAAGAGATAATAATATTATCTGTTCCAAAAATTAAATATACTCCAATATTTTGCAATACTATAGCCTTTATGTTTTTAATAATGTTGTTTTTAGTTTCACCATCGATTTTATCTGCTACTTTTTCTTTTAAAGAAGGGTACATTCGGTTTACAATTCCAGCTAAGTACAAACTGGTTAGAATAACAATAACACTTTCCACAACTAAATAAAGTATAAAGTTTTGAGTATAAAATAAAATTACAATCTTCAACAAGACAGAAAGAATGGAAGAAATCGAAAAAACTCCCGTTACAATATAAGTTTTTTGACATACATTGAGAAAAGAGTGTTTGTGTAAATATAAATATGGGAGAACTGTGTTAAGTAAAAAGATAAAATAGATAAGATGAATATTATCTACATTCGTTTCATTGATGAAAAACCCTAAAAAAGGAAGAAATGATAAACCCAACACAAACACAATAATTGCAATAATTAAATATGCTTGTCGATACAGCCTCATCAAAGCATTTATTTTTCTCTGATCATTCTCCGCAACTGGTTTATATAAGCTATACATTATACTTGAGCCTATACCTGCTTCTGCAAGAGCTAACATAGCCAAGATACTTGTAAATAACCCACTAATCCCTAAGTATTCAATCCCAAGATAAGTAATAAATACTGTTCTTGAAACAAAACTTAATGTAGTTATAATTACCTGATTTCCTAAGCCTACGGCGATATTAAGCAATGAATGACGTACTCTCATGGTTTCTCCTTAGATCATTATAATTAACTAATGTTTCTCTTAATTTCACCTTTATATAATTCTTTTTTATTCTTTAGATTTATTACTCTTAGACAAAAGCCCTGAGTAAATGGAAGAATATTAAACTGCGTTGAGTACACCCCAATATCTTTTGTATCACCTTGAGAAAAATCAACTTCACCATTTTTTCTAGTTACCCCTATTAAATATTTTATTCCATTATTACTACTTTCCTTACATTCTGAAGAGATGGCCTCGATTTGTTCGGCATTCATTAAAAACCATGTCAATGATGCAGTAGTAGAAGAATCCGGTCTACATTCCTTTCTTGTTACAGTCCAATTCCAGCTGCCGTTTTCGTTCTGATATTTTATAATCATCTTTGAAAATTCTATAATATTTTTTTCAAGTACAGGTTTATATAAACTTGCTTCAGACAATTCATTCCAAGAGTCCATTAACCCAATAGCATACCACCCCATACCTCTACCCCATCCACATAAACCTTGAGGAACATTCTTTTTAATAGTATAAGCATGATATGGAATTGACACATTGTTGAGAAAACCATTGTTTTTATAATTATCCAATTGCTTTAGAGCTAAGTTAATACATTCTTCTTGTTTATATCTGACACCGTAAGCAATTAAAAAAGGACATATAAAACCTATTGTATCTACATACCTGTAGTTCATCATAGATTTCCTATATCCTACTGTCCCATCTTCACCAATATGGTCTTTTATTAATTTCCAGGTATAATCAAAAGCTAGTCTATACCTCTCTACATCTATGAAACTTAATTTCATAACAGAATACGCTAAAATAGCCACATCTATATGTTCTGGTTTATTTATCCAATTTCCTGTATTATCAAACTTCCGAGCTAAAAATCTCAAAATTTCCTTTTTGATTTTTTTATCTTCTTGGTTTTTCATTTTTTCTGAAAGTCCTAAAAGTATGGCCGCCTCTTGCCAATACTGTATATTTTTATTTGTATAATTTCCCTTCAACACATCCAGAAAGATTAGTCTTGAATTATCCGTTACTTTTATTTTGGGGTGTTATTTAGCCATTTAAGGCATTTTTTTGATATCCGTTTATTCCAAATAGCCATATTCTTATAGCGTCCAATATGAATCCTATCCAACCAGGTACAGAATATAGGAAAAACATCTAACAAAACTATAACTCCAATTAACATTATCAAACAAGTCAGTATTATTATCACATTAATCCCTCATAACATTTTATATTATGCTATATAATTTATTTATCTCCGTTTCTGTCCCTAAATCTTGCTCTAATAAATTTTGAACTAAACTGTCCTTCAACTTTTTATCCTCTATCAACCGCTTAATACCTTCAGCTATTTCTTTTTCTCCCATTCCCACTATCAAACCGTTCTTTTCATGGTCTATTTGATCTCTTGAAGTACTAAAATTTGTAACTACAATTGGCTTATGGAGAATTTTCGCTTCATCAATGGCGATTGATTTCCCTTCAAATCTTGATGACTGAACATAAATATCAGCTGTTTTTACATATGGGTAAGGATTCTCTTTAAGACCTAGTAAAAAAAAATGATTCCAAAGATTATTTTCGTTTATTAGTTTCTCTAGTTTTTCCCTTTCTTCTCCTTCACCTAATACATACCACTTAATATTTATTCCTTCATCTACTAACCTTTTGCAGGCTCCAATTGCTAGATCAAAGCCTTTCTGTGCGTTTAATCTTCCAATTGAACAAATCTTTATTCCTTCAAGATTAAATTTTAATTCTTCTTTAGCCAACCTATGTAATACTTTTGTAGAAATTATATTATGCATAACATTAATTTTCTGTTTATAGTGTGGAAAAGTTTGTTCCAGAACATTTGCACATTCATTGGAAACAGTATATATCCAATCTAATTCCCTAAAATATTCTTGATCATATTTAGGTTTCATACCCAACTCAACATAATCGTTATGAATAAATCCCACTTTGGTTTTCGCGTTTACCATATCAACACAAAAATAAATTGGTCCTTTTTCCAAGTAACCCACAGCTAAATCATAATCTTTAGGAATTTTATCTAGACTTTTTTTCTTATATTTCCAAACTCTTTGTTCACATTTTGCACCATTTTTTTCATATTTAAATACGTACCCCGCAAGCAACCTATTAATAGCCAAAGATAACCTTCCTGATCTTAAAGCAGTAAACAAAGCTTTCTTTATTGGCATGTTAAAAATATCATAAAGTTTCGGCTCATCTAAAATATTTACTTCTATAGGAACTTTAGATAAAAACATTCCTTCTTGTTTAAACAAATATAAGTCTACATTAACCTTAGAGTAATCTAATGTTTCCAATAAAGAAATAAGGGCCTTTTCAGCCCCTCCGCAATTAAGGTTATTAATTACAAACAAAATACTTTTTTTCATAGGACTTCACCCTCAATAATTTCATAAAATTTGATAATCTCATTTTCATTTCCATGAAACTTCTCATTAAGGTTTCTAATAATTTGTTTTCTTAAAGAAATGTTATTCAATAGCGAAATCACTCCATCAAAAATTCCTTTTTCATCCATGTTTACAACTAGTCCATCATACTTACTTTGAATTTGATCTCTTGCAGTTTGAAAGTTGGTAATTATTATAGGTTTTTGTAGGATTTTCGCTTCCTCTATAGCAATTGATTTCCCTTCATATCTTGAAGGTTGAACATATATATCTGCCTTCTTTAAATAAGGATAAGGGTTTTCTTTTATCCCTAGTAATACAAAATTTTGTTCTAAATTATTTATTTTTATTAACTTTTCTAACAATTTTCTTTCTGGACCTTCACCTATTATGAACCATTTTACTTTATAACCATGTTTGATTAATTTTACACAGGACTTTAAAGCTAAATCTATACCCTTTTCATAACTGAGCCTAGCTATTGTGACAATATTTAAGTAATCACTTTCAAATTTTGAAAGGTCATTTGTAACTTTTGCCGCTTGGACATTGATAACTGTTGGTGATAATATGTTATTAATAACAAATGTTTTATCTTTATTTTCTGGAAACTCTTTATATAATGATTCTCTACATTCCTCTGATACAGTAATAATACTATTAAGCTGTTTTAAAAATTCTTTGTCTAATTTATTCTTCATTCCTGAATTAGTATAGTTAGTGTGTATCCAGCCTATTTTTTTTTGAGCTCTAACTTTCTCCACAGTGTAATATAATGAAGATTTCTCTAGGTATGATATTGCAACATCATATTCCTTTTCGATTCCTTCTATGAAGAATTTCAGTTGTTTCCAGGTATATTGTTCAGCCAGATTTTTATTTTTCACTAACCTATTGATTAACGTGAATATAACTCTGTGAAAAATCGCTTTTAATTCTCTCCTTTTAATCAAGTAAAATACAAAATAAAAAAAGCCATTACAAAAGGCTGAAAATCTTTCAGAAGAATCCAATATATTTACTTCTTTAGGGATAGAATTTGTAAATGTTCCACTCTTATGAAACAAGAATAAATCTACTTTATAGAGTCTATAGTCTATATGACTTAGTAGATTAACTAGACTTTTTTCAGCTCCACCAGCACACAAGTTTGGTATGACGAATAAAATATTTTTCTTCACATGTGATACCTCATTTTTTTAAGTATTCTTCAAGATGTACCACTGCTTCTCTAGACATTTTTTTCATTCTTGGAATGGAAGACTTTAGTGATTGAATAATAAAACTTTCCTCATTTAACATCTGGTTAAAACTCATTATTAATTTTCCACTTACTGATAGGTCCTCAATATTTAAAACCAATTTTTCTTTACCGAACAAATCTTTTGCAATTCCTCTTGATTTCACACTATAACCTAAAACTATTGTTGGAACATAACAAGAGTAGGCTGCTATTGTTGCATGAGTTCTTGCCCCTATAAAAAATCTCATTCTTGCAATGTAACCTTTGTATTCTGTAGCGTTTAGATGGCTAGGGAGCAAAATTATTCTCTGGGTTGACTTAAATTCATTGTGAATTTCCTCAAGAATAGAAAAATCATTATTTTCATTTTGCATTACATGAGGTGTTAGTGCAATTACTGAGTCTGTTGTTGCTAATATATGATTGATTAGATCGCATACCGCCTCTTTTGATTTAGGATTCTTTTTATATACTAAGGGACTGTAATTTAATCCGATAGTATCATCCACTTTCCAACCATAAGGTAAGGGCAATTCTGTTTTTTCCATTGTAAAAGCAGGGTCTGCACATAATTGAACATTTTTTAACCCTTTAGCTACTAGCATTTGATATGTCATTGATTCTCTGGCCAAAATTAAATCAAATAATTTTAGATCTTCCAATTTTTTTTCAGACATGTCTTCTTCACCTATAGAACAACCCCATAATACAAGTTTTTTTCTTTTGGCCTTTACCCTTCTATCTATTTCATACCAATTGGGTTGCTCTCCGTAACAATAGTTATCACCTCCTATTGATAAAAATACATCCATATCATGAAGGTGTTTTAAGATTTTCTCATTTATTTTTCCTAATGCGTAGGATTCATTCTTAAATATCTTTAAGTGTATGGCGGAAAATAACCAGTCAAAAGAAAATCTCTTTATTTGATTTAGTGATGCATCATAAACTCCATCTAGTTGATTAATAATTAAATCTGTTTCAGGTTTTCCAGAAGCTAAGTATATTTTAGAGCCTTCAATCTTCTCCTTAATTATATTGGTGGTTGATCTAACAATAGCTTCACACCCTCTATTTTGACTTCCATCGTGAGCAAACATTAGTATTTTCATTTTATCAACTCCAGTTTTCTATTTCTGAATCGGCTGTAAGCAGTAATGCCATACAGGCCTAGTGTAAAATTCAACTTAATAAATGTTAATAATATCTTTTCATATCTCCCAATTTCCAATTTCTTTTCATCTTTATAAATGAGTAATGAATTTTTAATTGAGTCGTTTTTCAACATTCTTTTTATATAGTAGTATCTTTTAATAAAACTAATTTCTGTATTTGGAGAAAAATACAAGTGTATGTATGATAGAACACTTTCAATTAGTTTAATGGCTTTATATTTTTTTAGCTTACCAAAGTCACCTTCATTAAATATCTCTTTAGGAATTTCCCTTTTATACACTTCAATAGCATTTTTGAAATAATCTTTTTCAATAATGTTTCTGGTAGCACTACCTTTTACCTCTCTGTAATGATATCCTGTATAATTTAAATAAAGACAATTTGAAGCACGACTTAAGAAGGACATATTAAATAGTGAATCTTCGCCAAGAGCCACTTTTACAGGGAATTCCAAATTATATTTGTCAATTAGTTCTTTTCTATATAATTTATTGCATGTAGAGTTTAAGTCGTCAGTCATTAAATAATAAGGTAATACTTCATCCTGAATAAACTCTTCATCTAAAATTTTATTGTCGGGAAAAGGGGGGGATATAACAACTTTGTGTCCTTCAATTTCACACTCAAGATTACTCATCAGTAGATCGCTGTTTTGACTAATGGCAACATTGTATAATTTTTCAAACATGTCTATTTCTACAAAGTCATCTGCATCTACAAAACCAACGTAACTTCCACTCGCTCTCCTTAAACCTTCGTTTCTAGCAGCACTTACACCTTGATTATTTTGATTATATAAAATTATTCTAGGATCTAATTTACGGTATTCTTCTATCAAGTATTTACTTTTATCAGAAGAGCCATCGTTAATAAAAATAAATTCACACTCTCGAAGCGTTTGCTTAATCAGAGATTCAATACAAAAAGATATGAACTTTTCCGCATTAAAGACAGGTATGATGATACTTACCTTTACTTTCTCTCTCAAATCAAATTGCCCCTATTAATTCGTTTTTTTGTAAACCTTCGGTTTCTACCTCTATGCAGTCGTATAGTTTGGTTAGTTTTCCTTCATATACAAAACTGTATTTTCTATTATAATCACTTAAAGATTTTAATTTTTGTCGATTCAAGTATAAGTTTTCAATCCCTTTTGCTATTCCAAATGAACTCATTTCACATATTAGTCCATTTTTACCATTTTCTATTTGACTACCAGATGTTGAATAGTTTGTAATTAATATTGGTTTCCCTAAAACTTGTGCCTCAGTTACTGTAACAGCTTTCCCTTCATATCTTGAGGGCTGAACATACAAATCAGAAGCTTGTATATATGGGTACGGATTGGATTTTTTTCCGAGTAATATAAAATCTTTATCCAATTCTAAATCAGCTATTAATTTTATTAATTTTGCCTCATCACCACCATAACCAACCACGTACCAAGCTATCTCTTCATATCCTTTTTCCTTTAGAAGTTTTAAAGCTCTTACTGCCATATCAATTCCTTTTGCATGAGATAACCTTGCCACAGTTACTATCTTAAATCTGCTGTCAGTAATAAACTGGTTTGGGACATCTACAGTAGACATGGCCTGTATGAAATCATAAGAAACTAAATTTTCTAATACTATTAATTCATACTTAAATTCAGGATATTTTCTTATGAAGGCATTTTTACACGCATCTGATACAGCTACAATGTAATCGAACTTCGACCATACCTTTATATCCCTAACCTCGTCTATTTCAATTGCAGAATAATCCGTATGAATCCAAGCAATCTTCTTTTTAGCTTTCACTTTCTCTGCCACAAAATCATGAGGCCAAAGATAGCTAATAGCTACATCATATTCTTTTTCGATTTCTGGTAAGAAGGGCATTGCGTATTTCCACATTAGTTGCATTTGATAATAGCCTGGCTCTGAAATGCGCTTTATTTTGCCGATAATGTCTGCTTGTAACTTAGCTAAAATTCTTGAAGTCGCAATGGAATAGTTTTTTTCTTTCAATAAAGTGACAATTGATTTTCTAAAAGTGGCATACTCTGGTACTTCTTTTAATAAATTTACTTTATTGGTAAGCATGGGCATGAAGTCACCTTGATGTTTATATAGCTTTAAATCTACACTATAGTTTTCGTAATCAAACTGCTCTAACATGCTTATTAAGCTTCTTTCTACTCCTCCTATTTCTAAGTCATATGAAGCAATTAGTATGTTCTTCATTGAAACCTCCTACTTCTTGGCTAGAGCTTTTCTAATTTTCGCTATGTTTTGTCCCCCGATAATAAAAGCAGAGGTAGCCTTAATTTTTCCTTTGAGTTTGGCATCCCAAGGTAGCCAACTTTTGTGATAATGGTGCATAGCATAGGTGTCCTTTGTAGTGAAATTGATACAATTAATATAGTCATATGGAGAGAGATAGGTTTGAGGATACACAGTACCTACATTTTGGATAGTTTGAAATTCTCCATTTCTAATCAAACCTAAATCCTCTAACATTTCTGTCACCATCGCGACATTAGTTAAGACATGCAGACTGCCATCTTTATTAATGAAAGACCTATTTTTATAAAGATCGAGAAATTCTTTAATCAGTTTATTTTTAGGTTTTGCTCCTATCGTACTTGTAGCAATATAATTTTCTTGTTCAAATCCCCAGAAAGACTCATTTTTCAATAAGTCATCAAAAGGTTTGAACACTTCCACATCTGTATCCAAGTAAATACCACCGTATTCAAACAGCGCTTTAACTCGGACATAGTCACTTACAAAGGCAAATTTACCTGCTTTGTAAGCTTCATGAGCGTATTTATTTTCCTGAATATTACTATTCGTTTCATTCCATTCCATAAACTGATAATCCGTAAGATGTTTTTTCCAGCTCTCCATACATATTTTTACGATGGCTGGTTTTTCTTTTTCACCAAACCAACAGTAGTGAATGATCTTGGGTATTTTTTGTTGGGTCACTTCGGTTTCACCCTTCCTTGACCAGCATTTCATTTGTATGTTGTTTAATACAGCTTATTATTCTACTTTGCTCCTCTGGAGTTAGGTTAGACCCTGATGGTAAGCAAACACCTTTGTCAAAAAGATACGCAGCAACATCTTCTGTTTCACTATGACGGAAATACTTGCAATCATGAAATAGAGGTTGCATGTGCAGTGGCTTCCAAACCGGTCTTGCTTCAATATTTTCTTTTGCTAATGCTTCAATTACTTCGTTGGCATGGATTCCTGTCTCTTTTTCATTTATTAACAATGCCGTCAACCATCTGTTAGATATCGTGTCCGTTAATTCTGGCATGAATTGTATTCCATTTACTATGCTTAAATCCTTATAATAAAGATCAAATATATCTCTCCTCGCCTGGACTCTTTCTTCCAAAACCTCTAATTGTCCCCTTCCGATTCCAGCAAGAATGTTACTTAATCGATAATTATAACCTAGCTGACTATGTTGATAATGAATGGCTTGATCTCTTGCTTGAGTTGCTAGAAATCTAGCTTTTTCCGCAAGGATTTTATCGTTGGTGATGAGCATCCCCCCGCCTGAAGTAGTAATAATTTTGTTTCCATTAAAAGAAAAGACCCCCATAACACCAAATGTTCCACTTGGTTTTCCTTTATAGGAAGACCCTAATGATTCAGCTGCATCTTCTATTACAGGTAACTCATACACGTTACACAAGGAGACAATTTCATCCATTTTCGCACTTTGCCCGTAAAGATTCACAACAATAACTGCTTTGGGTAATTTTCCATTAACAAAAGCATCCTGTAATGCCCGTTGTAAAGCTTTTGGTGACATATTCCAAGTATCCGGCTCTGAATCAATGAAAACAGGCTCTGCTCCTTGATAAAGTATCGGATTTGCGCTTGCAACGAAGGTTAAGGTGGAACAAAAGACGGTATCTCCTTTTCCTACTCCTAATAATGAAAGAGCCAGATGAATGGCTGCAGTTCCAGAACTTACTGCTATAGCTTCATTGACTCCTACTTTTTGAGCTATTTCTTTTTCAAAAGCATCGACATTTGGTCCAAGTGGGGCAATCCAATTCGTTTGAAATGCTTCTTGCACGTATTTCATTTCCCTTCCACTCATGTGAGGGGGAGACAAATAGATTCTTTTATTGGATATTGTTTGCGACAACCTCATCACCTTCTTTCACTTTTATCCTGGCAGGGACACCTACCGCTGTACTAAATGCAGGTATATGGTTTATTACCGTTGCACCTGCTCCGATCGTGGACCATTTCCCAATATTTATGTTCGGTATAACACTGGCTCCTGCACCGACATGCACACCTTCTTCGATATGAACCGTGCCTGTTAAGGTTGCATTAGGAGATATATGTGCAAAGTCCTCAATGACATTATCATGCTCTACAATACCGCTTGTGTTAATAATCGTATGTGCTCCTATCTTCGCATCCGTGTTAACCACTGCATTCGCTAGTATAACCGCACCGACACCTATTGTTGCGGAGGCACTGATTAACGCCTTCGGGTGAACCACTTTAAGATACTGTGTTTCTTTCAATCCCATTTTTTCCACAATCATTTTTCTCAATTTGTTATTTCCGATTGCAATAATAAATTTAATATTGGGTTCATGTAATAGAATTTCTTTGGTAGATCGAATGGGACCAAAATATAGCTCTTTTTCATACTTTAGTTCATGATAGTTATCATCTAAATAACCCTTGATTCTTATGTTTCCTTGAAGAGCAATTGCTTCACTAACTACTTTGCTATGTCCCCCTTGCCCGACTATAATTACTTTAGTCATCTATCATCACCACCAACTCTTGATTTCACATTGGAAAAGGGCTGAATCGTAGCATAACCAGGTTGGGTTATCCCTTCCCTTTTTATGACTTTTATGATCGTTAACAAGAGGATCTTCATATCAAGAAAAAAAGAGAAGTTTTTGACATACCAGATGTCTAAATCAAACTTCTCCTCCCACGAGATGGCATTTCTTCCATTCACTTGTGCCCACCCTGTGATTCCCGGCTTTACTAGATGCCTCTTAAATTGCTCCTTACTATAGAGTGGTAAATACTCCATTAACAGTGGTCTTGGCCCTACAAGACTAAGTTCCCCTTTTAACACATTTATAAATTGAGGGATTTCATCCAAGCTATATCTTCTAAGGAATGTTCCGAAAGAAGTTAATCTCAATTCATCTGGTAGAAACCTTCCATACTTATCCACGGAATTTGTCATAGTCCTAAATTTATAGAGAATAAACGGTTTACCGTATTGTCCTGGTCTTTGCTGTTTGAAGAGGATGGGAGATCCTAACTTATATATAATTAAAATCGAAACAACTATGATGATTGGGGAAAGTAATGATAGTACCAGTAATGATAGGATGATATCTACAATTCTTTTCATTTTCTTTGCCCCCTTTTTATAATGGCTTAATCTCCATTACTATTTATATTCAAAAACTCAATTTTAATATCTTCAATTATTTCAAGGACACTGATGTCTTCCGACTCCTGCCCTTTTTTATAGATGGAAAGTAGAATGTTTTGTAATTTCTCTTGTGTGCATTTATCTCCTATAGACATAATTTAGACTCCTTATAAATAATTGCTCTTGTACAAAATACCCAATGCGATGACATGTTCATAGTAAAAGTAAACTAAGTAGAAAATAAAAATCCCATAATAGAGGAATTTTTGATCTTTTTCTTTTACTAACCTGACTACCCAAGCAATTAAGATTAAATTGTATAGGCCAAAGTAAATAGTAAATCTTGCAAATATCCAATTTTGCGAAGCAATTATCATGAAGATCAGATTCAATACACAGAGATTGACAATATAATCACTATTGGGGAAGATATCTCTAAGCTTCCCTCTGCCTAAATACGCGATAAATAATGGCGCAGCATAAACTACTACCCTTAGGATACTGGCGCCACCTTCCGAGAACTCGCTGTAATGTCCATATTGGGTATCTTCCAACGCACTAAAAAGTATGCTTGAAAATTGGTTATACCCAACCACGACAATCATAGCAAGAACTAACAAAGCAAATGTAGACTTGGTCCAGGCTTTTCTCCTAACTAAAAAATAAATAGGAATAAGTATGAGTGCACTTTGATGAAAGGTGGAGGCAATTAAGACAACTACAATGAATTTTTTCCAACTTCCATCCATGATGTATTTTGTCGCTGCAAAAATAATGGCTGCAGCAAGAAATTGTCTTATGCCATTCATGGAGACTAAGAACAAGCCACTAGTAATATAAACAAAGAGACTCATTTCAATCATTCTTGAGTATTTATAAAGGATAATGACAATAAGTAAATTTGTAATCAGCGCTGTAGAAAAAATTAGGATTTGAGGGTCGCTTGAGAACATTTTTAATAACATTTGAAGAAATACAAATCCTTTATCTTTTTGACTTATTACAAATTCCCATGTAAAATCATGTAACTCATATGCATGCCTATAGAAATATGTATCACCAATATTAGTACGTAATCCCGATACCAGTATCAGAGACAACGTAGCCAACATTGTCATATACCTATTTGGTTTAATCTCAACAGGCGAGTAAATGGTAGTTGCAAGAATTGGTGATGAAAAGTAACGTGCCCCAAATGACAGCAGAAACACTACTAGCAGGTTAAGATAAAGTATGGTCATTACAACTTCCCTTTCTAAAAAGGACCTACTATGCCACTTTGGTTTTTGTTATTATGTATAAATACAACAGTAAACCGAATGGCAATGCAATTGCAGTAAGAGCTTTATTAGGCACTTCCTTTAGAAATACTTTGTTTTTGCTCATTAAACTGCTGGATACATAGTGAACAGCTTGCCTTAGCTTGAATGTGAAACTGGCGAATGGCAGTTTCATCAACTCTTTACGGTAAAATGCAAACCCCTTAGGGTTATTTCTATATTGCTTTAACATATTTACAGAGGATCCATCCGGAAGATACTCCACTATACATAGAGGCTCATTCATAATCAATAATTTATATTCTTGATCCAGTTTATAGTATTTATAGGCCAAGCCTATGTATCTCTCATCTTTAAAAATGGGATAAGGATACTTTTTGGTTAATTCCGTCCTGTACACGAGCTTTTTATCTCCCTTAACTCCATACTTGTTATACAGGTTAAATAGGGTAGATGTTTGCAAGTTTTCAGGTAATATTGTTCCAATGAGTTGACCATTTGTAAAAAGGTCCAACCCAACTATTCCACTAACTTTTTCGCTTCCATTTCCCTTCCAGAATCTCACTATTTTCTCAACCGCATCATCAGGCATATAATCATCTGAATCAATACATACATTTAATTCCGTCGTAATGATTTCATACGCTGTATTATGGGCCCCGTGCATGCCTTGATTCTCCTGCCAGATGTACACTATTTCTATATGATTTTCTTTTTTCCAAGAGTCGACTAATTCTTGTGTACCATCTGTTGACCCGTCATCAATAATCAGCCAAGTGAATTCTTTGTTTGTTTGATTTTTTAAGCTTTCGTAGCATTTTCCGAGACAGTAACTTCTATTAAATGTAGGTGTAAAAACCGTTAATAATTTCATTCTCCAACCACCTTTATATAGCCAAGTAGAATCCCTCTGACCAGGATGCTGTATTTTTAATATCATAGCCACGTACACTTAAAGCTGATGCTGAATCAATGCGACGGGGGGAGGGACAGTTTATCTGCATCGTTATTTTCTCAATCCATCGGTCTTTTTCCTTCAATGGCAAGAAATTAACCAATCCTAACCCCATATCAACTTCTTCTGTAATGACATCAGATATTAAACAAGGAATTCCAGCACCCTGGGCCTCAATTAGAGTTACAGGTAAACCCTCATACAAGGAAGGCAACACAAACAAATCAGTTCCTTGGAGCAAGCGCGGTATATCACTTCTTATACCTGTGAATATGACTCGTTCATTAAGATTTAAATTACTAACCTTCTTTTCCATATCCTTCCTTAAAGTTCCATCCCCAACTAATAAGAGATAGGCATTATTATTTTGTTCTGCTATTTTTGCAAAAACATCCAATAAAAAGGGGTGATTTTTGGGAGCGTTAAACCGCCCAATATGACCTATTAAAAAGTCGGAACCTTCTAACTGTAATTCTTCCCTAACCTGATTCCTCAACAATGGAGAAAATTTAAAAGTTTCAGGCTCTATACCATTTCTAAGAATCATTGTATTTTTATCGTTTGCTTTGAAGAGCCATTTTGCTGCTTTTTCGGAACAAGCCATAAAGTGGGTCGCACATGATAAAATATCTTTTCCAACATACCATTTGTATAGTTTTGCTAAAGAGTTCCCTTCACTACTCGTACTATGACTATGCGCGATTCTCGTAGGTACATTATTTTCTCTAGCAACTCTCAATACTATCCCACTCATTTTATCCATGTGTGAATGAAGGATTTTATACTGTTTGTTTGCTTTAAAGAAATTGTTTAGTTCCCTAATATAACCTTTATGTCCTACATCTGTTACGTAAGGAATTCGATGAACCATTCCTCCCAGGTTCTTAATTTCTTGATCAAAGCTTCCTTCTTTACAAGTCAGAAAATCAAACTGTATTTTTGTATGATCAATATTCCTGTATAGGTTCATGAGAAGAGTCTCCGCTCCGCCCCGATTCATGTTTATGACAGCGTGGAGTACTCTTATCGGGCTTCCCATTGAACCCCCTCCTGTTCTTGCATATTCTTTTTGTAAATATTGGCAAGCTGAAGACGGACCGCTTCTTCGTTAAATTTGTTTAGAATTAGCTTTCTGCCGTTCAAACCCAATATTTTTCTTTGTTCGGTTTTGCTATAGAGTTTTTTCCATGCGTCTGAAAAATGTCTACTGCAGTTCTCTTTTAACAAAAAACCATTATACTCCTCATACACCAGTTCCCGGTGTCCGCGGTTGTCACTCGCAACAACTGGTAGCCCACAAGCCATAGCTTCCATAATATTCACCGGAAGGCCTTCACGGAAGCTGGATCCTACCGCGACGTCACATGCTGGGAGGATCTGGTCGATGTCTTTTCTGAATCCCAGGAACTCCACTTGGGACGATACCCCAAGTCTTTCAGCCAACTTTTCACATTCTGCCAATAGTTTTCCTTCTCCTGCAAGCAAAAGACGAGCTTTGGGAAGCTCGTCTTTCAGGTTTGCCATGGCTTGTATGAGAAGCTTTTGATTTTTATTCTTATTGAATTCTCCTGCATAAAATAGAAGAAAGTCATCCTGCTTGAAGCCAAGCTTGAGTCGACGCTCTTTTTTCTGCTTTACTGTGAATGGTTGGAACCTTGTTGTATCGACACCCACTCCATTTACCAAGTCGATTCGGGCAGCTTTAAACCGATTATCAACTGCCAGGATGTAGTCTTCTGTATTGATGGTAATCAAGCAATCCGTTAAGCGAGCCAGTAACTTCTCAATAGGATAGTAGATGATCCAGTTTAATAATGGAGCACCTTTACAAAAATGAAAACCATGTGCAGTGTAAATAACTTTTGTCCCTGCCTTTCTGGCATTCCTTGAAGCTAGACGGGCCACCACCCCTCCAAGTGGGGTGTGACAGTGAATAATAGAATATTGGTTTTCAGCTATGAGAGTTTTTAATTCCTTGTACGCTTGGATATTTCCTACATTTAAAGGTGATCGTTGAATTGGGATATTGTATTTCTGATCAGTAAATGGCAAAGAGATGGTCCCAGATGCTGCAACATGAACTTCCCACCCTTGTTCTTTGAACCATCTCATCGTAGGAAGATGGAAGGCTTTAAAATGGTAATCGACCGTTGCACAAAACAGAATTTTTTTAGCCATTATCATCACCCACTATTTAATTGTTTCCCTATTCATAACACCAGAAAGGAACTCCAGTAATGGATACCTCAAATCTTCATGCTTAAGGGCAAATTCAATCGTTGTCTCAATAAAACCCATCTTTTCCCCAACATCGTACCGCTTTCCTTCAAACTCATAGGCATAAACCGCTTCAAAATGATTCAATGCGGCGATTGCATCTGTTAGTTGGATTTCTCCTCCTGCTCCAGGTGATTGTGTTTCAAGGATGTCGAAAATCCTTGGTGTCAGGATGTATCTCCCCATGATGGCGAGGTTGGAAGGCGCCTCTTCCAATTTAGGTTTTTCTACTAAGGCATTAATGTTATAAAAGCGGTTGTTGATTTCTTTACCATCTACAATCCCATATCTGGATACTTGTTCCGGATTTACACTTTGAACTCCCAATATACTGGAGCTGAATCGATCGTAATGATCCATCATCTGTCTTAGACAAGGTGTATCTGATTGGATAATGTCGTCGCCAAGCAAGACAGCAAACGGTTCATTCCCGATAAACTTCCGCGCGCACCATATGGCATGACCTAACCCTTTTGGCTCCTTCTGGCGTATATAATGAATATCCACCATCTTCGAGGATTTCTGCACTTCATTTAACAGCTCCACTTTCCCTTTGTTCAATAAGTTCTGCTCAAGCTCAAATGAATGATCGAAGTGATCCTCAATTGCTCTTTTCCCTTTTCCTGTCACAATAATAATGTCTTCAATTCCTGACTCAATTGCCTCTTCCACAATATATTGAATGGTTGGCTTATCCACGATTGGCAGCATTTCTTTTGGCATAGCCTTTGTTGCTGGAAGGAACCTGGTTCCAAGGCCAGCTGCCGGTATTATTGCCTTTCTTACTTTCACTAGTCTCACTCCCTCATTTATCCTGTTACCGATAACATCACTTTTGATACTGGCTGCTCTTCCTCCACTACTTTTCTGTTTGCCAGACTCAGTAATGTCTCTCTGATATGCTGGCTTTCAGATTCTTCAAGTGTTTCAAGCAGCTCCTCGATTTCGTTCATATATAACTGGGATGTTTTCCCGATATAAATCTTTGGATAGACTTGTTTTTCTTGTAATTCATTTTCGTTTAATAGTTCTTCAAAGAGTTTCTCTCCTGGTCTGACACCTGAATATTCAATGCCGATATCTTCCACGGAATGACCGGAAAGCTTTATAAGATTCTTTGCCAAATCAAGTATCTTTACAGGTTCCCCCATATCAAGGACAAAGATTTCTCCGCCCCTGGCAAGGCTACCTGCCTGGATAACCAGCCTGGAAGCTTCGGGTATGGTCATGAAATACCTGATCATATCAGGGTGAGTAACCGTAACCGGCCCCCCAACAAGTATCTGCTTTTTGAATAATGGAATGACACTTCCACGACTACCTAACACATTTCCAAATCGTACAGCAATGAATTTCGTCGTGCTCTTTTTATCAAGGTCCTGGATGATCATCTCCGCCAATCGCTTCGTTGCCCCCATCACGCTCGTAGGATTGACTGCTTTATCGGAAGAAATCATGACAAAGGTGTGGACGTTGTTCCAATTGGCTGCAAGAGCCACATTTTTTGTTCCCATTACATTATTCTTTACGGCCTCTTCCGGATTCCTTTCCATCAAAGGTACATGTTTATGTGCTGCAGCATGATAGACAATATACGGAGAGTGTTTTTCCATCACCGTGTTCATTTTCTTACTATCCTGTATATCTGCAATTTCTGTGATGAATTCTATTTTTGTATTTTTATATGTCTCTTTTAGTTCCATTTCAATGGAGTAGATACTATTTTCACCATGGCCTAGCAAAATAAGTTTGGCCGGATTAAACATTGAAACCTGGCGGCAAATTTCTGACCCTATAGATCCACCAGCCCCAGTAACTAGGACTACTCTATTAGTGATGGTTTCTGAAATACTATTAATATCCAATTCTACCGGTGGTCTTCCCAACAGATCCTCCACTTGCACATCTCTGAAATGGTTCACAGAAACCTTGCCTGTCATTAGATCTTCCAACATAGGAAGTGTTTGAGTCTTTGCCTTCGTTTTTCCACATTCCAGGAATATTTTATGCAGTTCTTTCTGATGCAAAGAAGGTATAGCTATAACGATATGATCTATTGCCAAATTTTCGACTGTATCTGCAATATCCTGTTTAGAGCCTACAACAGGGATACCCAAAATATCCAGATTTTTCTTTTTTACATCATCATCTATAAAGGCTACCGGCTGTAACTCAGAAGCGGGGTTATTTAATAACTGTCTAGCTACCATTCTTCCTGCTGCGCCAGCTCCCACAATCAGTGTTCGTTTTACAGAATCCTTTTTAATTAGGTAGCTGTCTCTTACTATCCTCCAAGCGAATCGAGATCCACCAACACAAACCAGGTATATAAACCAAGTTGATATTAGAAATCGCGTTTGGATTCCGTCTAGTATAAGAAGTTGGACTGTAGCTGTAATAAGTGTGCTTAACGTAACAATCTTAATAATTATGTATAATTCCCCCACACTCGCATACTCCCATGCCTTCCTGTACAGCTTATACTTGTGAGAAATCAATGAATGCCCTAGTAATAAAGAGATAATGGAAAAAAGTAAAGTTTGATTATTTCCACCGATATAACTACCGGTTGCAAGAAAATCACCTAATATGATAGCGAGAAAAAGTAATAATAGATCTGTAAACAATAAGCAAGTTAATCTGATAAAACCTGTCAATTCCTTTCCTCCCTCCTGAAAATGGTTATAGTTTAAATTCCTTAAGGATAGATCGAAGACTACTTCGGTTCCATTCCTAAGGAATTTAATTAAACATGGGCATTCAACCCGCCCTCACACCACACTACCGACAACTTGTGTCTAAGGCTGTTACACCCACAGCATGATCGAGTGCCTCCATTGATACCGGCAAGGAGACATCGCCGTTATATAGTACTCAAGTTTCTTAATTAAGAACGAAAGGTTTAAAAAAATTTATTCAGTAATCCTCTAGGCTTCGCATTCAATATGACACCAAGCAAGTTTGCCTTGGCGATTTCCAAAGCTTTCTTTGCTTCTAGTGCGAGAGAATTTTCCGTCTTACCATTTTTAACGACGAGGATGACTCCATCACATTTACTGGCAAAAATCCTCGTATCATTTCCTTCTAGGGCTGGAGCTGAATCGATAAGTATGTAATCAAAGGAGCTTGATATCACTTTAAGAAGTTGATCCAAGGTGGTGGATTTGAATATTTTTTCTGTACTATATGGGATAGGTCCGGCTGTTAATACTTTTAATCTACCAATATTTGTTTGGTTGACGGTTTCCTCAAATGTTTTTTGCCCAGTCAGGATATTAGTCAAGCCCATCGTATTTTTTATTTTGAATACCTTATGCAAGGTTGGCTTTTTTATGTCTGTATCGATAAGAAGCACAGTTTGGCCGTTTTCTGCTAAGGCAGCTGCCAGATGAGTGACGATGGTCGTCTTTCCTTCTTTATAACTTGGGGAAGTGAATATGAGCGTTTTACATTTATTTTCAAAGGATGAAAATTCGACATTCAACCTAATTCTTTCTATCTCTTCAATTAATGATTGAGGTGTTTGTTTGATGTTACGTTTAAAACCTTTTTTAAATAGATTTAGATTCACTGACGTCACCTCTTACATAGGATTCACTTTTTTTCTCTTTATTGTTGGAAAGTATTTTCTTTTTATATTTTGAAACAGTTCCAAGTACAGGAACTTCCAATAAATTTTCCAAATCACGCTCGGATCTTATTTTGTTATCGAGACTGTCCAGTAAGAAAATGAATCCAATCCCTATAATGATACCAAGCACAAATCCTATTTGTATTAAACGGTTGGATTCTGGATTTATCGGCTGCTGATTTTCCTTTACAGTTGCAGGTGATAGTATTTCAATTGATTTGAAATCCAACGTGCTCGCCACTTGGGTTTTAAAAACTTCCGCTGTTTTGTTCGCAATTTCAGCTGAGCGATACGGATCAGAGTCAATTACTGCTATTTTTACTATTTGCGAACTTTCTACAGTATGAACACTGATTTGATTACTTAAGCTTTCCATGGATCTCTGCAGGTCAAGTTCCTGAATAACCGACTGTAGCACAGGAGGCTCTTTTACAAATACTATTAGAGTGTTAATAAAGCTTGAACTATCTTGAATAAGTAAACTGGCGGATGTTTGGTAAAGGGGTGTCGGCTTGGAAATTGAATTGTAAAATGCTGATGCGGCGGTTGTTATCATTACTATTAAAATCAGTATCCATGACTTTTTTATAAGCAACTTAATTATTTTACTGATTTCTATTTCCTTTTCTCTCCCAGTATTCATTACTTTCGCCTACTTTCTTGTGGAAAAAACATTATGCTTTATTAAGAACAACTCATGTAAAAAAATTTACAATATTAAACTTAACCAAATTATAGTTCATTATATAGAACGTGTCAACGAACATTTACTCTTCTCTTCAAATTACTCTATTAAAATCACTTTTACTTAGTGTAAGTGTAAGTTTCTTCTTTACAGCCTTCAGTTTTTGTCTCTCTAAATGTCGATTTGCCATGGAATTGCTCTGTTCAGTAAGATCGTATTTGCAACCGGGACATTCCCAACTCCCAAATTCATAACTACTGTAAGAGTTATGCTTGCATCTGGCGCAAATTTTCATGTACATAGAGGTTCTCATCCTTATTTAATGAATTTTGTTAAGAATTATATACCATTTTGTTCTTAATAAAAAACATTAAATCTGTTCATTTTTTCATTATAAAGAATACTTTTCGTGTATTAGCTTCTTTATTCGCTCGTTTTCTAAATATTTCGTTTTTCACAAAGAACAAGTGGTGCTATATAATGAACGCTATACATAAAAATAAGGAGATAGATAATGATAGGAGAGCGGATTAGAAAGCTAAGGAAAAGCAAGGGGTATTCGTTAAGCGAGCTTGCTGAAAAAGCTGGCGTATCAAAATCATATTTAAGCTATTTAGAACGGGATCTTCAAACAAATCCTTCGTTGCAGTTTCTTCAGAAAATATCATTAAGTTTAGGGACAGACATAGAATATCTACTAGATGGGGTATCACTTGCTAAAGTAGAAAAAAACCGAAATATCGTAGATGAGGAATGGAAAAAATTAATCCAGAAAGCCATCCGAGAAGGTATGACAAAAGAGGACTTCGTTAAATATCGTGATTATCTCCAATTTCAAAAATGGCAAATGTACAGTCAAAAAAGTAGTAAGGAGGAAGGCACAAGTGGCTAATGATTTAGATTCGGAATGGGTCGATTTAATACTTGAAGCTAAAGAAATAGGTTTGACAGAAGAGGAAATAAGGAATTTTTTTATGGAATCAACAATTCGAGAGGTATTAGTCAATAATTAAGGATTAATATTTTGAAATATAAAACCCGGATTATGAATGCTGACTAAGCAGTTCATACATCCCGGTTTTTTTTGTCTCAAAAAAGGAAAAGAAAAAGGGATTCATATAAATCCTTCACCAATTCTAGTATTATATACATATAATTTATTTTTAAGGATGTTTTATATGAAGGAATTAAGTGGGTTACCCAATTTAAAAGTATATCGCCTTGTAATGGGTGCGGGAATTATATTAATGATTCTGGGCGTTCTGCTTACGTTCTTTACTCAGGAGCATTTAGGAATCTCCTTCTATCTCCATGCTGTAGTGGTAGCGGTAAATGCCATATTGATTTGGGTTTATCCTAAAAAACAGACAGCTTTGATAAGAACTAGTATCAATGTTATGTTGGCAATCTATTTTTATCTGATGTTTGTGATTTATCCATTTACCTTATCCCCTATGCTGATTATCTGTTTCATTCCGGGGATTGCCATTCTATTTTTCAATAAAAAGCTCTTCTACTTCTCATTGTATGGAAATGTTGCTGTAGTTTTATCGTTCATGATCTATGTTATTTTGGTGGATAAAGGGGAAGTTTACTATCTATTTCATAAAGACGTGCTAGGATATGCTATCAACTTCTTGGCTAGTCAGGTGATGCTTTTGTTCATTTTTCTGCTACTGGAGAAACGCATTGAGAATCAAAAGCTATACTATGAGCAGATTCAGAAGGATGAACGGCTGAAGACAACCGGACAACTTGCCGCTGCGGTTGCCCATGAAATCCGGAATCCGATTACAGTTGTACAGGGGTTTCTGCAATTGTATGGCAACGACCAGCCACAGGAAAAAAGGAAGCATTATGAATTGATGCTCGAGGAACTGAAAACGGCGGAACGAGTCATCTCGGATTTTTTATCATTGGCAAAGCCTAGTGATGTGGATTCGGAGGTTGTGAATATAAAGGAATCACTACATAATGTATTGGATTTGATTAAATCGTATGCATTGATGGAAACGATTCAAATCCGCCTTATCGTGGAGGATGACTGTGAAATATCCTGCAGCCTGCTGGAGTTCAAGCAGCTTTTTGTGAATATTTTCAAGAACGCTATTGAGTCATCCAAAGCTGGGGATACCATTGAAGTCAAGGTGAAAAAAGAGCAAGATATGGTGCAAATTGTTGTTTCCGATCATGGGGTAGGGATGACGGAGGAACAGTTGCAGATAATTGGTACTCCGTTCTATTCTTTGAAAAGTAAAGGAACCGGACTTGGTCTGATGATTTGCTTCAATATCGTGAAAAAGTATAATGGAACGATTACGTTTGATAGTCATGAAGGTGTCGGGACAGACGTGACGGTTTCATTTCCTATTATAAAATAGTAAAAACCACTCTCCTATTGGAAAGTGGTTTTTATTTATTAAGCGAAGTATGCAATTGTCAGTGTTAGGATGAAGAATAACACGGAAAGAACAACTGTTGTACGGTGTAGAATAAGGTCTAGACCGCGCGCTTTTTGTTTACCGAAAAGTGTTTCCGCTCCTCCGGAGATTGCTCCAGAAAGACCGGCACTTTTACCGGATTGAAGTAAAACAACTGCGATAAGTCCTAGTGCTACAATAATAAGTAAGACAGTTAATAAGATCGTCATGAAACCTACACCTCCTGCGAACGCACATATAACATTACATTAAATGTACCACATAATGACAAGGGGGACAAGAGGAAATGCGAATCGTTAGGATCGATGGGCAGTTCAAACTTTTTTACGCATCCTCATTAAAAAAATTTCTTTGTTTCATTGAAAATCGGACTTTTATCGACATTTCATTTTTCTCAAATGCACTTCCCCTATCCAGTACAGTTTTATCTCTGTAATGACGATTTGATGAAACGAGCGTCATTTGGCTGAAAGGAAAAATAAGGTTCATTCTTTATAAAGAACATGTTATAATTTATAAAGAACAGAAGAAAACTAAAAGATCTATATTTTAGATTTTCGGAAAGTGGAGGAAGGGGAATATGAATTGAAAAAGCTATTTTTAAATTTTTCTTATGCCAATGGATTATTAAGTGGTAACATCTCAACGATTTTAGATTTTATCCGTGGACTATCTGCAATTTTAGTACTAATGGAACATTTAAGTTCAAGGTTATTTGTAGGATATGGAAATGTTGAAAACCCAACTTTTTTTATTAAATTTCTCTACCGTAATTAAGACTCCATAAAGGAGCATTGGAACCATAGACAGGTACAAAAATATTTTGTAGAAAGAATAAGTTTCCCAAAAAACCTTGTATATTGGTGATGACATCGGTATAACCTTTTTCTCCAAAGTAATTCACAGCAATTCTATCCAAGATAAACGTAAGTACCAATGATGGTATTAAAACTACATATAATCTCGTCAACCTGTTTATTAAATACTCTTTCCATGACCATCTGTTTTCATTTATTGCTTTAAATATTGATCGGGAGATAAAAAGTCCACTAAGAACAAAGAAGATTATTACTGAAGGACCTCCTAAAATATTTAATATTTTTTAATATACATGGGAAAGTACATAAGGCTATTTATTTAGTGATTGCATGTGTAATTATAACAACAATCGGACTTCGAATGAACTTGTATTTTTTTATTTGGTTAATAGGAGCTTTCGTTCTTGTTTTACCAAAATTGAATTTATTGAACAGACGTTATATGCCTCTACTTGCTTTATTAATACTGATGGTTACTATGATGATAAGACCTCTTGTTATGACTGGAAGATTATTCACCAAAACTTGGACAGAGAATTTGTTCATAGTAGACCTTTTCCTGGGACTAGCAATTGGGTTTTTTATTTATACCTTATTCCATGTCCTTTCCGACAGAATTAAAACGATTGACCTAAGTTGGTTTGGTGAATTTTCCAAGCTAATCGCTAGCTTTTCATTCAGTTTATATTTAATACATTATCCAATCATAAATACGGTATATTATTGGGGTGCTAGTAATGGATTTTCCGGTATACAACCAAATATATTCGCTGTAATTATTGAATTAATTCTTGTGGTATCTATATGCTTCATTGCATATCTATTTTCAAAAGGCACGGAAATTCAAACTGAATTTATACGTAACTTTATTCTGGGTAAAATTAGAAGGAAAAAGACCAATCAGAATGGAAAAGCACACGATCTGGCAGGTTAATTGGAAAAGAAATTCCCATTTTTCCCTTAAGGATTAATCCACAGAAATTAGAAGAAGGGATCAGGTGGGACCAATATTAACCCATAAAAAAGAAGGAAGGAAAAACTAATTGTTTTTCCTTCCTTCTTTCATTTTAAGGACTTATGACAGTCCGTTAACTTATTACTTCTTCAAGTTATAAAAAGATTTCAACCCATCATAACGCGCTGTGTCACCAAGCTGGTCTTCGATGCGAAGTAGTTGGTTGTATTTTGCTACGCGGTCGGTACGGGATGGTGCGCCTGTTTTGATTTGGCCGGAGTTTGTTGCTACGGCGATGTCGGCGATTGTGCTGTCTTCTGTTTCACCGGAGCGGTGAGAGATGACTGCTGTGTAGCCAGCGCGTTTTGCCATTTCGATTGCTTCGAAAGTTTCTGTAAGTGTTCCGATTTGGTTCACTTTGATTAGGATGGAGTTACCGATTTTGCGCTCGATACCTTCAGCCAATTTCTTTGTGTTTGTTACGAAAAGATCGTCCCCAACAAGTTGAACTTTGCTTCCGATACGCTCAGTTAGAAGCTTGAAGCCTTCCCAGTCGTTCTCGTCCAAGCCGTCTTCGATAGAAATGATTGGATATTTTTCTGCCATTTTTTCGTAGAAGCTTACCATTTCCTCAGAAGTGTATACTACGCCTTCACCTTTAAGGTGGTATTTGCCGTCTTCTTTGTTGTAGAACTCAGAAGCAGCAGCGTCCATTGCTAGCATTACTTGCTCGCCTGGTTTGTAGCCAGCTTTTTCGATGGCTTCGATGATTGTTTGAAGTGCTTCTTCGTTGGAACCTAGGTTTGGAGCGAATCCGCCTTCGTCACCTACAGCAGTGTTCAAGCCTTTAGCGCTTAATACTGATTTAAGTGCGTGGAAGATTTCAGCGCCCATACGTAGCGCTTCTTTGAAGTTTTCCGCACCAACAGGCATTACCATGAATTCCTGGATGTCTACGTTGTTGTCAGCGTGCTCTCCACCGTTGATGATGTTCATCATTGGTACTGGAAGAGTTTTTGCGTTGAATCCGCCTAAGTATTGGTATAAAGGAACTTCAAGGAAGTCAGCTGCTGCACGTGCTACTGCCATGGAAACACCTAGGATCGCGTTTGCACCTAATTTTCCTTTGTTTTCTGTTCCGTCAAGTTCGATTAAAGCTTCGTCGATTGCCACTTGCTCAAGAACATCGAAAAGACCTACTAGTTCAGGAGCGATGTGCTCGTTGACGTTTTCAACCGCTTGCTGAACACCTTTTCCTAAGTAACGGGACTTGTCGCCGTCGCGTAGTTCAACTGCTTCGTACTCACCAGTTGATGCTCCACTTGGTACTAATGCGCGTCCGAACGCACCTGATTCTGTGTAAACTTCTACTTCGATTGTTGGGTTTCCGCGGGAGTCAAGGACTTCGCGTGCGTAAATATCAGAGATAATTGGCATGTAAAACTCTCCTTTGAGTTAAATTTATTTTTTAATTAAAGACGTTCCAGTCATTTCATTCGGTTTTGCCACTCCAAGCAAGTCTAACACTGTTGGAGCCAAATCGCCAAGAATACCGCCGTCACGTAATTCCGCGCCTTTGCGCGTTACGATCACAGGTACTGGGTTTGTTGTATGTGCAGTCATTGGGTTGCCTTCTGTCGTGACGACTTCATCGGCATTTCCGTGATCTGCGGTGATGATGGCCACACCATCTTTTGCAAGAATGGCATTTACCACTTTTCCTAAGCATTCATCTGTCACTTCCACAGCCTTGATGGTTGGCTCAAGCATTCCGGAGTGCCCGACCATATCAGGGTTTGCAAAGTTCAGGATGATGGCATCATGTTTGTCCGCCTCTATTTCGGCTAGGAGTGCGCTTGTTACTTCATAAGCACTCATTTCCGGCTTCAGGTCGTAGGTTGCCACTTTTGGTGAGTCAATCAAGAGACGTTCCTCACCAGGGAATCCATCCTCACGTCCACCGCTCATAAAGAAGGTAACATGTGGATATTTTTCCGTTTCGGCAATACGCAGCTGCTTCAGGCCGTTTTGGGATAGTACTTCACCAAGAGTATTATCCATTCCTACCGGCTTGAACGCTACATATCCGTCCACGGTTTCACTGAAATGTGTAAAGCAGACGAACATCAGGTTGTACGGGTGCTTCGGTCCACGGTCGAAGGAACGGAAGTCCTTGTTCGTGAACGTGTTGGAAATCTGGATTGCTCGGTCCGGGCGGAAATTATAGAAAATTACCGCATCGTCCTCCTGGATGGTGGCAACAGGGCTTCCATCTTCTTTTGTCATGACAGATGGAAGGACGAACTCATCAAAGATTCCGTTGTTGTAAGAGTCATTGATACATTCCATCGCATTGGAGTAGGCCGGGCCTTCTCCGTATACCATGGCGCGGTATGACTTTTCCACTCGATCCCAGCGCTTGTCACGGTCCATGGAGTAATAGCGCCCAGAGATTGTTGCGATTTCCCCGACTCCAAGATCAAGAAGCAGTTCGTTCAGCTGCTTGATGAACTCAGGCGCGGACTTAGGTGCAACATCGCGGCCATCCAGGAAACCATGGATATACACGCGCTCCAGCCCTTCTTTTTTTGCCAGTTTTAATAAGGCAAATAGATGCTGGATATGGCTGTGAACCCCACCATCGGAAAGCAAGCCGAAGATGTGCAGGTTCTTGCCGTTCTGTTTTGCATGGTTGATGGCATTCAGGAAGGTGTCATTTTCATAAAAATCACCTTCACGGATGGACACATTCACACGAGTCAAGCTCTGGTACACGATGCGGCCTGCACCGATGTTCAAATGGCCCACCTCGGAGTTGCCCATCTGCCCTTCCGGTAGTCCGACCGCTTCCCCGCTAGCCGTCAATTCAGCATGGGGATACGTATTCCAGAAATGATCGAAGTTTGGTTTATTCGCTTGCGCAACGGCATTACCCATTGTTTCTCCGCGCAATGCGAAACCGTCCAAGATTATTAATGCTACTGGCTTTTTACTCATTCTTACCTGCCTCCAAAAGCTGTAAGAAAGATTGTGCCTCTAAGCTTGCTCCGCCTACAAGCGCTCCATCAATATCGGATTGCGCCATGTATTCAGCAATGTTTGTCGGCTTTACGCTTCCGCCGTACTGAATGCGGACTGCATCTGCTGCAGCTTGGTCGAATTCAGAAGCGATGACACTACGGATATGTGCGCAAGTTTCGTTTGCATCTTCAGCAGTGGAAGACTTGCCTGTTCCGATTGCCCAGATAGGCTCATATGCAACAACTGTCGTTTTTACTTGATCGGAAGTTAAGCCTGTTAAAGCTTTCTTCACTTGATCTCCAACGATGTCATTGGTTTTGCCTGACTCGCGCTCTTCCAATGTTTCTCCGCAGCAAACGATTGGTACTAAACCGTGTTTGAATGCAGAAAGAGTTTTCTTGTTTACTGTTTCGTCTGTTTCAGCGAACATTTCACGACGCTCGGAGTGACCCAGAACGACGTAAGAGACACCGATATCCTTTAATGCTACAGGGCTGACTTCTCCTGTAAAAGCTCCGCTATCTTCAAAGTGCATGTTCTGTGCACCGATTTTAAGATCTTTGCCTTCTACATTAGTTACAAGACGCTCCAAGAATAATGCAGGTGCACATACAACCGCGTCCACTTTATCCGGAGAAGGTACAAGTCCCTTTACCTCTTCCACAAAGCTTGTCGCTTCAGAAAGCGTTTTGTGCATCTTCCAGTTACCAGCAATAATTGGTTTACGCATGGTATCCTTCCTTTCAAAGCCAGATTTTATCATGCTGTATTACTTATCGTTTAACGCCACTACGCCAGGAAGCTCTTTGCCTTCCATGAACTCTAGGGACGCACCGCCACCAGTCGAGATATGGCTCATCTTGTCTGCAAGGTTGAACTTTTCAACCGCAGCAGCTGAGTCTCCTCCACCGATGACAGAGTATGTATCCTTTGCTTCTGCCAGGGCTTCTGCTACAGCTTTTGTCCCGCCGGCAAATGCATCCAGTTCAAATACTCCCATTGGTCCATTCCAGATAACAAGCTTGGATTTTTTGATGACATCTGCGTAGATTTCACGGGATTTAGGTCCAGCATCCAGGCCTTCCCAGTCACTTGGAATTTCTTCAATAGGAACCACTTTTGTGTTTGCATCGTTAGAGAAATCGTCTGCTACCACTACATCCACAGGAACATAGAAGTTTACGCCTTTTTCTTTTGCTGTTTCCATGAACGATTTAGCCAGATCAATTTTATCTTCTTCCAACAGGGACTTTCCAACATCATAGCCTTTTGCTTTGATGAATGTATAGGCCAGTCCACCACCGATGATGATGTTATCTACTTTGTTCAGCAGGTTTTCAATCACACCGATTTTATCTTTAACTTTCGCTCCACCAATGATCGCCGTAAATGGTCGATCTGGATTGGAAAGTGCTTTGCCTAGTACTTCTAATTCTTTTTCCATTAAGAGGCCTGCTACTGCCGGTAAGTGCTGAGCAATTCCTTCTGTCGAAGCATGTGCACGGTGAGCTGCACCGAAAGCATCGTTTACGTATACATCAGCAAGTGCTGCAAACTCCTTCGCAAGTTCCGGATCGTTTTTCTCTTCACCAGGATAGAAACGTACGTTTTCAAGTAAAAGAACGTCTCCCTCGCTCATTTCGCTTACCATGTTCTTTACTGAATCACCGTAAGCTTCATCCGCTTTTTTCACATCTTTACCAAGAAGCTCCTGTAGACGGGCTGCTACCGCGTTTAAGCGAAGCTCTTCCACTACTTGCCCTTTTGGACGGCCCAGGTGGCTCGCAAGCAACACTTTCGCTCCTCCATCAACCAAGTGCTTGATGGTCGGCAATGCTGCACGGATACGAGTTTCGTCCGTTACTTGTCCGTCCTTCATCGGTACGTTAAAGTCCACGCGGCAAAATACGCGTTTGCCTTTTACGTCGATGTCACGAATACTTTTCTTGTTCATCTTCAAACGGCCTCCCTTAAAAGGAATTTGTAGTTTTTCAAAAACATGAAAAGAGGGAGGGGGTGTGTTCCCCAATCCCCCTCTACTTCACATTTCTTATTATAGAATGCTTTCGCGGTTTATTCCAAATATTTTAGAATTAAAGTCCTTTAGAAGCGATGTACTTCGCAAGGTCAACAACACGGTGAGAGTATCCGCTCTCGTTGTCGTACCAAGAGATAACTTTTACCATGCTGCCTTCCATTACCATTGTAGATAATGCGTCGATTGTAGAAGAATCAGGGTTACCGTTGTAGTCACCAGATACTAGTGGCTCTTCGGAGTAGCCAAGAATTCCTTTTAATTCGCCTTCAGCCGCTGCTTTGAATGCTGCGTTCACTTCTTCAGCAGTTACGTCCTTGTCAAGTTCAGCAACAAGGTCAACAAGGGAAACGTTTGGAGTTGGAACACGCATAGCTCCACCGTTCAATTTACCTTTTAGTTCAGGTAATACTAGGGATACCGCTTTTGCAGCTCCTGTAGACGTCGGGATGATGTTCTCAGCTGCTGCACGGGCACGACGGTAGTCTTTGTGTGGCAAGTCTAAGATCTGTTGGTCATTTGTGTAAGAGTGAACAGTTGTCATCATTCCACGCTTGATACCGAACTTGTCGTTCAATACTTTCGCGAATGGCGCTAAGCAGTTAGTCGTACAAGATGCGTTGGAGATAACGTTGTGGTTAGCTGCATCGTACTTATCTTCGTTAACACCCATTACGATTGTGATATCCTCATCAGATGCAGGAGCAGAGATGATTACTTTCTTCGCGCCAGCTTCCAAGTGTTTCGCAGCGTCTGCACGCTTTGTGAAGAAACCAGTAGATTCAACAACGATGTCTACTCCAAGCTCGCCCCAAGACAATTTCGCTGGGTCACGCTCAGCTGTTACTTTGATTGTTACGCCGTCAACAACAAGGTTGTCGCCGTCCACTTTCACGTCAGCAGCCAATTTGCCGTGAATGCTGTCATATTTTAAAAGGTGAGCAAGCATGTTAGCGTCTGTTAAGTCGTTAACTGCTACTACTTCTACCTCAGAGTTCTTTAATGCTGCGCGGAATACGTTACGTCCAATACGTCCAAATCCGTTAATACCAATCTTTACTGCCATGTTAATTTCCTCCTTAGTATGCTAAGAAATTTTTATTATTAAGGGTTGTTACTCCCTAATTAACTCTTTTGCGGCTCCTTCATCCGTAATCAGGATGGTGTGGGGAGCTTTTTTTAAATATGCACGGATCGCCTTTGCTTTCGATGCGCCACCCGCTACTGCAATCACACATTCTATCTTTTCCAAATCTGCCAACTGCATTCCTACGGTTTGAACTTTATGCACTACTTCCCCGGCTTCGTTAAAATAGTAGCCGAAAGCTTCTGCGACTGCATGTGCCTGTTCAATTTTCTGCATATTTTCCGGTGCTGTTTTACGGCGCTCTGCCATTGTTTTAGCGTCTCCAATTCCATGAATAACCATACTAGAATTTTTGATCAGCGAAATCACTTCTTTTATCGATGGTTCCTCTATCATGGACTGATACGACTCGTGACTGAGCGAATCCGGAATATGGAGCAATCGATAGTTGCCCATCGCCTTTTCTGCCATCGTCGCGCAGATCGTATTTGCCTGGTTCTGCACCTTTTCGCCAAGCCCGCCACGTGCCGGGACAAAAAGCAATTCACGGTTTTTCGCGTCCGGCTTCATCATTTCTGCGACGGAGGAAATAGTTGTTCCACCAGCCACTGCAATGATATTTTCGTCATGGAATCTTTTCCGCATCGTATTTACGCACGCCCGACCCATTTCTTTTTTAACCCAAGGGGATTGGTCACTGTCTCCCGGAACGACGACTACCTTTGAAATCCCTAACTTTTCTTCTATTCCCGCTTCAAGCACCTTTAAACCGGAAACCTCTTTCATGATCTCCTCCAGGCTTTTTAAAAGAACGGTACCTTCTTGTGTCAGTGTCATGCCGGCAACACTTACATGAATCAGGTTTTGTGCTTTAAGGAAGTCGACTTCACTTCGCAGCACACGCTCACTCAAACCCAGACTGCCTGATAGACTTCTTCTTCCAATCGGCTGCATCAACCTTATGTAACGTAGTATTTCGTATCGTTTCTGCATAATGGAGAGAAGATCAGGCAACAATTTCTTTTGTACTTCAATAATCTGCTTCATTATAGCTTCCCCTTTAAGGTGCAAATTTTACCTGGTTGGACTCAAAATGTCCCGCTATGACATATTATGTCCCAGTAGCGGTAAAAAAAATCACCCTTGCTACAAGTTGATTGTAACAAAGGTGAAACCCTTATGCAACTAGGGTCTATCGGATTTTTTCAAGTAAACGCTTTCTTATTTCTTCTTTGTTTATGATACCGTAACCAAGCATTTCTCCATCCAATTCCACCACCGGAATCATGATCTGATATTTTTCCAGCAATGCATCGTCCTGATAGATATCCACTTCTTCAATTGAAAATTCCATCTCGCTCTGCAGCTCCTGAAGCCTGGCTTTTGCCTTCTCGCAAAGCGGACAGTCCACTTTTGTATAAAATTTCAGGTTCACTTCTCTTACACCCTTCTCAATCGTAGCGTTTTCTCATCGAGGAGCTCGGGATGTTCAATAAATCCCTATATTTCGCGACCGTCCTTCTTGAGATAGCTATATGATACTGCTTTTGGAGCAGGTTTGTCAGCTGTTGATCAGACAAAGGCTTCTGTTTATCCTCCGCCTTTACCAGTTCCTCCACAAGCTGCTGCACCTGCTTGGTTGATTTCTCTTCATCAAATCTGCCAGTCAGGCTCTGGCTGAAAAAGTATTTCAGTTCAAACAGTCCAAATGGAGTCTGCACGTATTTCTCCTTTGTCGCCCTGCTCACCGTCGACTCATGTACGTTGAGGCGCTCCGCAATATCTTTTAGTGTCAGCGGCTTCAAGAAGGAATGCCCGTTCAGGAAAAAGGACAGCTGTGCCGATACAATCTCTTCCATTACTTTAACTAGCGTGTGCTTACGATGTTCGATGCTCTTGACGATCCATTGACATTGCTGCAGCTTTTCCTGGAGGTAGGCATCCACTTCTGTTTGTGAAGAGAAACTTGATTTGTACTTCTCGTTGATCGCAATCTGGGGCACGATCTCCTCATTCAACGAAACGACGAACTGTTGATGCAGCTGTTGTACAATCAAGTCAGGAATGATATACCTTGGTTTTTCCGTTGTTTCATATAGATTCCCCGGTCGTGGATGGAGCTTCACGATTTCATCATGGACCTCCTGAATCTCCTTTAAACTGATTTCATGTTTTTTCGCCAAGGTCTTCCACGCTTTTTCAGCAAAAAGGGTGAAGTCTTCCTCCAGAATTCTTTCTGCCAAATGGGAACGCTTTGGTAATCGTCTCAGCTGAAGCAGCAGACATTCCTTTAAATCCCTTGCTCCGATTCCTGCAGGCTCCAGGCTTTGAATATTGATGATGGCCTGTTCAACCTGTAGAGTTGGAACCCTTAGCTGCTGTGCAATTGTTTCGGTTTCTTCCTGCAAGTATCCGTTCGCGTCTATATAGTCAATCATGCGTTTTATGATTTGGAGTTGGTTTGCTGGCAAACAGCTATCCAAGAGCTGATGCTCTATATGGTGATGAAGGGTTTCCCCATGCCTACTGAAATTCTCGATCGAAAAGCCCTGTTTTGCCCCTGGTTTGCTGCGCTGTCTCAGGCGCTGAACGCGAGAAGCCGCAAACTCCCTTGGAGCCTCCAATTCCTTCAGCTCTAAAAGGGGGTTTTCCAGAGATTGCTCTTGCAGAAAATCAAGCAGCTCATGCGAAGAATACTGCAGCAACGTAATGGCCTGCTTCAACTCCTGCGTCATCGCAAGCTTCAGTGTTTGTTCCTGATACAAACTTACAGATTGCTTCATTCCCATTCTCCCTTCTGTCCTTACTTTCATTTTGTCAGTCTACAGGTGCAACCGTCCGTTGCCCCACTTGGGTTTCAGTGTTTCAGTCAGAAAACGGACGCTGGCACCTTTCATCACTTCCACCTTCTTGTAAGCGCATACTTATTGTACATGAGAAACCCGATTAATTGTATCGAAAAATGTTGGAAGCCCTGCATCCCCCTATAACTATACGCCCACTTCAAGGCGGCAATGCAGAGAAGCGGGAAATAACATCTTATTGTAATAAAAGAAAGGGGCCTGACCCTCAGCGCTTTAAAGCGCTGAGGGTCAGGCCCCTGTTGTTATGTAAACAAATAGAAAACCCAGTGTGCCGACACTGGGTTGAAAGTTAAATGTTTTTCACGGCACTTGTCCGCTACATGTAATATCGTAACATAAGTTTTTGCTTGATCCCAGCTGTAAGTTTTTCCAGCCGTATGTAAGGTTGGCGCGCTCGGAGGGAATCGAACCCCCGCATGACGTGGTACCGGAAACCACCGCTCTATCCCCTGAGCTACGAGCGCTAATTTAGATTGTGTCCATATGCTATTATAGCTCGGAACCACAATTCAAGCAAGCTACAAAATCTATTTCCTTCAATTATATACAGCTATGTTAAAATTAGACTAGTATAAGATTATCTATATTTTTATTGGGGTGATTATTTTGTACATATTCTTTTATTTGCTTTACGCCTTGATGGCCATTGGTCTTGTATGCCTTCTATCCTATTTTGCCTATTCCATCATTCGGGGAAAAAACATTTCTTTTCATGGTTTATTCTTATTATTCTTATAGTCTTCATTATTTTTACTATTTGGCAAGGGCTTGATGTGCTTAACTAATTTTAAGTTGTGCTCTTTGAATTGAATTTAAAGTTGAAGTATAAAAGCACCTTCTGTCTAAACAGAAGTTTAATTCCCTCCCAGAATGGATATCATTATTACATGGAGAAAAATAGGGGTTTTTGCGATGGTTTTTATTTGACCATTATTGACCTTATATGTATGATAAAAGTACATAAAGTTTAAGAAATGCCTGTTAATTGGTTTAGGTTCCCGAATGATTTCTGTAACACTTTTTCTGTTGCGGAATCTAATACATATGAACCTAGCAAAACTCAGGTTATTACCTAATTTAAAGGAGGAAAAGTGAGATGAACTTAATTCCTACAGTTATTGAACAAACGAGCCGTGGAGAGCGTGCATATGACATCTACTCCCGTCTTTTAAAAGACCGCATTATCCTGCTTGGAAGTGCAATTGACGACAACGTGGCAAACTCCATTGTTGCTCAGCTTCTATTCCTGGCAGCGGAAGATCCAGAAAAGGATATCTCGCTTTACATCAATAGCCCAGGCGGATCCATTACTGCCGGTATGGCAATTTACGACACAATGAACTTCATCAAGCCAAACGTCAGCACGATGTGTGTAGGTATGGCGGCTTCCATGGGAGCATTCCTACTTTCTGCAGGTGCAAAAGGCAAACGCTTTGCGCTACCAAGCTCTGAAGTCATGATTCACCAACCACTTGGCGGTGCACAAGGCCAGGCAACAGAAATCGAGATCGCTGCAAAACGCATCCTATTCCTACGCGAAAAGCTGAACACCATCCTTTCCGAAAACACAGGCCAGCCGATCGAAGTAATCTCACGCGACACAGATCGTGACAACTTCATGACAGCTGAAAGAGCGCTTGAGTACGGATTGATTGATAAAGTTATTAAAAATAACTAATAGTTAGTTGAAGAACCCCTGATTCGGATGGATCGGGGGTTTTTTTACGTATTATCATCTTGTTTATTTCAATCGTGATTTCTGCAAACTACCACTTTCGCCCGGAAATTTCATTTTTCGCCCGATTTATCGAACTTTTCGCCCGAATTTTTATTTTTGCGCCCGAAAACCACTGCCTTTCGCCCGAAGAGAAGCCACTTTCGCCCGCTTCCACTTTTCTTCAGCGGCGGCATCTTCTGTGTAACTATGTTTTTCAGTTAAATCACTCATTATCCCCACATACCATTTTTTAAACAAACGTTTGTTTCACAACTCCCCGAAATCCCTCCACCACGCCTTGCAAAACTTATCCAAACAAATTAACTTATAAAAAAGGATTTTCAGTATAATGCCGTAAAACGCATCAAACAGGGTAAAAACCAGCAAATCCCTCTACCAAAATACCATTTTTTAAACAAACGTTTGTTTCACAACTCCACAAAACCGCTCAACCCCGCGCTGCAAAACTTCCTCAAACAAATTAACTTTTAAAAAAGGATTTCGAGTATAATAACTCCAAACTAAATCAACAGCCACCGCCCCAAACAAAAAAAGGACACCATCAACGGCATCCTTTTCCATTAATTTTCTTGCTGTACGTATGTGGTTAATGCTGCAATTGCATCGTCTTCGTCGTGGCCATCGGCTATCAGGGTGATGGTTGTTCCGGAACCGATTGCTAGGCTCATAAGGCCCATGATGCTTTTTGCGTTCACCTTTTTGCCGTCTTTTTCTAGGAATACATCTGATGAGAAGCGGTTTGCTTCTTGTACGAAAAGGGCAGCTGGGCGTGCTTGTAAGCCTGTTTTCAAACGAACATCTACTTGTTTTTGTACCATTATTCTTCCTCCTCTATATCTATTTATATTTTAAAATTAATGAACCGTTTCTCCTGCACGTAATTTATCGGCGATCTCATCAATTTTGCGCAAGCGGTGATTGATACCCGATTTGCTGATAGTGCCGCTGGACACCATTTCCCCAAGCTCCTTTAAGGTCACATCCTGGTAGTTGACGCGAAGTTCTGCAATTTCCCTCAATTTATCGGGCAGGATATGAAGCCCTACAGTGCGGTCGATGAAGCGGATGTTTTCGACCTGCCTGATGGCTGCTCCTATCGTTTTGTTCAGATTCGCTGTTTCGCAGTTCACGAGACGGTTGACGGAGTTCCTCATATCTCGCACGATGCGGATATCCTCGAACTTCAACAATGCTTGATGGGCACCGATGATACTTAGGAATTCAGCGATCTTCTCCGCCTCTTTCAAGTAGGTGATGAATCCTTTCTTGCGTTCCAGCGTTTTACTGTTTAAGTGAAACATATTCATCAGTTCGCACAAAGATTCGTTATGTTCATGGTAAAGTGAAAAAATTTCTAGATGATAGGAAGACGTTTCCGGATTATTCACGGACCCTCCTGCTAGAAATGCCCCACGCAAGTACGAGCGCTTGCAGCATTTCTTGGCGATTAATTCCGGCGATATGTCACGGACAAAGGTAAATCCGTCCTTCAGGATCTTCAGTTCATCCAGGATGTAGTGCGCCTGCTCGGCATAGCGAACAATGTAGACGTTATTCTTCTTCAGCCTCATTTTCTTACGTACAAGCAGTTCGACACGTACATCATATATCTTTTTTGTCAGCGTATAGATTCTTCTTGCTATCGCAGCATTTTCCGTTTGAATGTCCAATATCAATTTCCTGTTGGAAAAGGAGAGTGAACCATTCATTCGAATCAATGCGGCAAGCTCGGCTTTTACGCAACAATCCTTGATTTCAATCGTTGTTAATTCTTTCTTTGTTTCAGAAGCGTAGGACACGATTGATCACCCCCCAGTGAATAGATGTTGGGGAAGCGATGAGCCGTTTAATAGGAAAACCCCTCATCTCTAACCACCTAAGACGTGCACCCGTTTGCATTCTTCTATTTTTCTTGCTGTATCATCGAGTATAAAAGCGCTGCCACTTTTTGTGTGTCATGTCTAATATATCCATCTTCGTAACGGATAATCTTATCATGGACAATCTTCAGTCCCATTCCGGATAATTTTGCGATGTCATATACAACAGGAGTAGCATATTCCTTTTTATAGCGGAATTTTATCTCTTCCGGAATATCCTCTTCGTTTACAAGAATCGTATCCATAAACGGACACCCAAGATGGTCATACAAGGCTTTCACATGATCGCTTGCTGTGTAATCCAACGTTTCACCGGCTTGCGTCATCACATTGCAGATATATACTTTTTTAGCATCAGACTCACAAACCGCCTCCCCTATTTTAGGTACCAGCAGGTTTGGCAGGATACTAGTATACAGGCTCCCAGGCCCAACAATAATCAGATCCGCTTTCCTGATTTCCTCCACGGATTCCCCGAGAGGCTCCACGTTTTCAGGTGTCAGGAAGACTCGCTTGATCTTTTTACCGGAGTATGGAATTTTAGATTCACCGGATATGACCGTACCATCTTCCATTTCCGCATGAAGAATGACACTCTGGTTCGCTGCAGGAAGCACCTTGCCCCTTACATTCAATACCTTGCTCATTTCGCGGATTGCGTGGACGAAATCCCCGGTGATGGTGGTCATTGCCGCCAGCAGGAGATTGCCTAGTGAATGGCCGGATAGCCCGTTACCCGCCTGAAAGCGATGCTGGAAAAGATCTTCCACCAATGGTTCGACATCGGATAGGGCGGCGAGTACATTGCGGACATCACCCGGAGGCGGGATATGCAGCTCATCACGCAGTCTGCCTGAGCTTCCGCCATCGTCAGCCACTGTTACAATGGCTGTGATGTCCACATCATAATGTTTCAATCCCCGGAGCAGGACAGGAAGACCTGTGCCTCCTCCTAGAATGACGATTTTCGGAAGTTTGGAACGACTCATCAGCGTTTATCCTTTCGTCGTTCAATATCACGATGTGTTATCAGCGTATCATAATCATCCTTGAAATGCTTTGCAAAGTACTCCGCCAATGTCACGGAACGGTGCTGGCCGCCTGTGCAGCCAATCGCGATCACGATCTGGCTCTTACCTTCACGCTTATAGTACGGAAGCATAAAGGTCAGGAGGTCTGTCAGCTTTTCAATGAATTTCTGTGTTTCCGACCATTTTAGCACATAGGAAGATACTTCTTCATCCAATCCGGTCATCGGCCTCATATGATCGATGTAATGCGGGTTGGGCAGGAAACGGACATCAAATACAAGATCTGCATCAATCGGAATTCCGTACTTAAATCCAAAGGAAAGAACGTTCACCTTGAAAGTTTGTTTGGAGTGCGTTGCAAATTGTTTGAGGATTTTCTCTCTAAGTTCTCGCGGTTTTAAATTGGAAGTATCCAGAATCAGCTGAGCACGGCCTTTCAGCTCTTCTAACAACTCGCGTTCATGCTCGATTCCCTCAAGCGGCAATCCGGATTTCGCCAACGGATGCGATCTTCTTGTTTCCTTATAGCGGCTGACAAGCACCGAATCCTTTGCATCCAAGAACAGGATCTGAGGCGTTACCCACGATAGCTCGGAAATATCGTCAAGCGCTTCGAACAAGCTATCGAAGAATTCGCGGCCCCGAAGATCCATGACAAGGGCTACCTTGTTCATCTTGCTTCCGGACTCCTCCATCAGCTCCAAAAATTTCGGCAATAGCGTAGGGGGAAGATTGTCCACGCAGAAAAAGCCCAAATCCTCCAAGCTTTGAATGGCAACGGTTTTACCGGCTCCACTCATTCCAGTAATTATGACTAATTCCACATCACTGCTCGTACCTGTACTCATGCTTCTTCCTCTCCTATCTTAATTGGGATCCAGACGATAGGACAACAGTTCGAAGTCCGGCGTGTAAGTAAACGTACCGAAAATCATCCCTGATCCTTTTATCAAATAATCCAGAATATGAAAATCTCCCGGAGCCATCGGCAATTCAGCTATACTGTCTGCCTTATGCCATTCGATTTTGCCTTCCTCCGACTCCAACACGTTCTGGCCGTCATATTCAGTCGCCAGAAATGTGAACATCATCCATTCTGAAACAATTTCATTTCCTTCTTTTATCACAAAAGTAAAAACACCCTTAAGGGCAGGATTTTTTAAATATATGCCTGTTTCTTCGCGATATTCGCGCACAACGGAATCCTTCACAGACTCCCCATGCTCCATCTTTCCGCCAGGTGCTACCCACCAACCACGTCTCGGCTTTTGCAGCAGAAGGACTTGATCATCACGCACTAATACACAATTTGTTACTCTTTGCATGATTCTTCACCTCAATTTTATTGGAAAAGCTCAGCAGGAACGTTCATTCTCCATACTGAAGCAAGGCTTTTGTAAAATTATTCGATTTTCAGAACTAGCCAAGTGTATCATTTCTATTTTACTTTAAAAGGATGAAATAAGACACAGTAAAGTTCTACAAATTAGGGAACATTGAGCTTGCTCGAAACTGTATTCAAAAAAGGTATCGATTCCAGATTCGTGAAACCGCTTTACTTCCATAAGTATAGCATACCAATGGATACATATAGAACAAGCCTGTGAGAATTTCTGACAATATGTAGCATGGATCAAAGTCAAGTAGAAGAGGATGTAAAAAGAAGCAAAAAAAATTGGCACGGGAAAAAGGGAACCCGTGCCGTCAAACTATATTTATAAAAGGGGGTCAATTACTACTTATATAATAACCGATTATTGTTTCAAAGCTGTTACAGATTGGTTAAAGCGCAGTTACGATTTGATTAAGAGGATATTTCGACAAGTTTACCCATAATCCTCCATCTACCGACAAACCCCTCAGATTTTCTCTGCTTGCTGCGCTTTTAACTCTTCCAAAAGCTCTTCTACATAATGCTGTGTGCTTTGTGCAGCAATACTTCCGTCCCCTGTTGCCGTAACGATCTGGCGTAAAGTCTTTTCGCGGATATCTCCAGCCGCAAAGATGCCTGGCACCTTCGTCTCCATACGCTCATTCGTTTCAATATAGCCCATATCATTGGTGATACCAAGGTTCAAGAACGGTTTAGTCAGTGGAAGCATTCCAACATAGATGAACACGCCATCTGTTTTGAAATCCTGTTCGGAACCGTCTTTTGTGCTGACAAGTGTCACACTGCCAACTTTTCCGTTCAGTTCATTGATTTCCTTCACTGTATGACTCCAGATGAAATCAATCTTCTCGTTGTCAAAAGCACGTTGTTGAAGGATCTTCTGGGCACGAAGCTCATCGCGACGATGCACAATTGTAACTTTTGAAGCGAATCGGGTCAAGTATACGCCCTCTTCCACTGCAGAGTCTCCTCCACCTACAACAACAAGCTCTTTTCCTTTAAAGAAGGCCCCATCACAAACCGCACAATAGGAAACCCCGCGGCCGCCAAGCTCTTTTTCACCAGGAACGCCGATTTTCTTGTATTCCGCACCGCTTGAAATGATAACTGTGCGGGCTTTATAGGATTTCCCTCCAGCATTGACTGTTTTATATTCCTTGCCATCAATAATCTCTTTTACATCTCCGTATGCATATTCCGCACCGAATTTTTTCGCATGATCAAACATTTTTGTAGAAAGCTCAGGTCCAAGGATATGGTCAAATCCAGGGTAGTTTTCCACTTCCTCTGTGTTGGCCATCTGTCCACCTGGCATTCCACGCTCAATCATCAATGTGCTCAAGTTTGCACGGGAGGTATATACTGCTGCTGTCATTCCAGCCGGTCCTGCTCCGATAATTACCACATCATAAATTTTCTCTTCTGTCATGTTGTCCACTCCTTTGTATACTTTCAGTCGTTATTTTTATGAAAGGACCCTTGTTTTTCATCGTGTTTTTAAGAAGCCTGTTATCTGTTTTTCGGAATACTTCTAGTAAAAGTATTCCCAGTTACTATCCTATATAACAGACTAGTTGTACGTCCAACTTTTTGCTCATGTTCTATCCGTTAGTGTGTTTTTCGTTCCTGGACAAACATTATGATGCTTAATGTAAGAAAACACAGGCCCGCAATAATCGGCCACACAACAAGAAACCCAGGAGTGTTCTGGACACCATTACCGATTGGCCCCACTTTTGGTTGACTTTCATAATAGAGTCCATACAAAGGAAGACAGATCATAACCAAAGATAATACCAAGATAACGTACTTTCTCATGTTTACCTCTCCTACCATGATTCTTTACAATTATTGTAACATGAATTACTTTTAAAAAATCGCAAAACAAAAAAGCCAAGACAGTGATATTGTCTTAGCTTCTTGTTAAGGCGTGGGGTCCATGAGGTCCTCTACCTTTTTTACGTATTTTCTTAAGGTGCTGACAGAAACGTTGTATTGCTCCGCCAATTCCTTTTGCTTGGCTGCATAGCCATTGTGTTTGCTCCATACATAATCAAAGGCACTTGCCCACGCGGGTGCATTCGTGAAGGCTATCGCTTCTTTTTGCGCTCTGGCGAAAAGGACGAACCATTCCTTCACTGCCTGATCTGTCGAATGAAGCTTCAACAGGGATGCTATCTCATAGCCGTTTGCAATGCTAAGCGGAACATCCTTTTTCTTGAGCAGAACTGCCATGGCAAAATCACGTACACTGGAACTGGCATATGGCTGGTCGAGCACATTCTTTATGGTCGTTTTCTTGGAAAAGCTAAGCGTGAAAATCTTAAATAGCTGCTCTGCTTCTTCCAATTCGAGATCCACATCATCATTCTGCTTCCATGGCTCCGTGCCCGCTTTTTCAGGGTTCATCTCCAACACTTTCGCCCATGCCTGCTCGGCAACTTGATAGCGCTCCGTATGGTAGGCCGCATTTGCCAACCAGAAAAAGAACGTGCCATCTCCCTGGAATCCGTTGCGCTGCAGGGATCGCAGCCATTTGTAAGCAAGATCATGTCGACCAATCAAGCCGAATGTCGCACCAAGCTTATAGCGATGCTCCACCAGGATCGGGGTCACCTTTTCCAATCTTCCTGCAAGAACTTTCATTTCATCCAGGTTATTTTCATAATGGTAGAACACAAGCAGATTGCATAATGCATGAAGGTTGCCAGGATTTTTGTCCAGAACATCCTCCAGCACATCACGAGCCTGTGTCAGGTTGCCTTTATAAAAATAAGCAAGCGCCAGATTGTTGTACGCTGACCAGAACTGCGGATACTCCTCGATAATCTCTTCCAAAAGCTCCAGCGCTTCATCGAGCTGGCCTTTTTCCAGAAGATTGCGCGCCTGCTCCTGCATCACAATGAGATGATCCTGCCCCATCACATAATCCTCAGGCTCATCCGTCTCAATGGATAGCAGATCCATCAGGTCCTCCGTATCCTCGACAAACTCCCCATCAGGCTCCATGGTCAAATATTCCTCGGCATGTTTTCTGGACTCCTGGAACAATCCAAGATACGCATAATTGTTCGCCAAAAAATAATGGCAATCATACATCTCTGGCTCCAAGTTCTCCACAATATCCATCAATAGCTCATTCGAACGCTGATAATCACCCAGCTCCGTCAACACAATAGCCAGCTGGCACATAATTGACGCATCACTCGGCTTCAAATCCTCCGCGCGCTGCAGCCATTTTCTCGCTTTATATAAATCCCGCTTCCGATAAGCACGAATTCCCTTTTGATAAAAATAATCCCCATTCTGCGCAAATGGGATCACCTTAGTAACACTCTTCTTCAAATTCGGTTTCTCTCCCATTATAGCCTCCAACAAAACATACTTTACCGTTCGTAGTATAACACAACTCCCCCCTCACAACAGATGGCAAAATTAATCAACAATATTCCAACAAAATGCTGCAAAACACACCCCCCCCGCAAGCCAAAGCGCCCCCAGCGCTTCGCTCCCCCTCGCCACGCAAACCACCCTCACCAAAACAAACTAAACAAAACAACCCTTCGCTACGATTTCGTCCCCTATATACCCCGACGGCCGCCTGGGGCCTGACCCCAAAAACCACACAACCTCACCAAAACAAACAACCTAAGCCCACCCCACAATCTCAACGACCACACCCTATGGGGTCTGGCCCCGGTCTTAAGCATCCCTCCCACAACAAAAATCCAAAAACCGCAAAACCACACCAACCCCGCAAGCCAAAGCGCCCCCAGCGCTTCGCTCCCCTACACCACGCTAACCTCCCCCTCCAAAACAAACTAAACAAAACCCACCCCTCCACGAATTCGTCCACTAAAAACCCGACGGCTGCCCGGGGCCTGACCCCAAAAACCACACAACCTCCCCCAATTAAACAAACTTAGCGCACTTTTTAAACTCCACGACCTTACCCTATGGGGTCTGGCGCCGGTGTTAAGCCATCCCTCCCCAACAAAACCTCCAAAAACCGGCAAAACACCAAAAACACACGCTCACTTCCCACCCCCAAAACCACTTATCAACGAAAACGCACCCTATATCAACGGTTTTTTACAAATATCAACGAAAAACACTACGATATCGATAAAACGCATCCTTCGACACAATTCGCGCGCATCTCATCGCAACGCAACACATCGAATCACATCGCATCGCACCACCACCCAAGCAAGCCACGCATACAAAAAAAAGCGCCTCCCCAGCAGCAAACACCCTGCCAGAAAAACACTCCCACATCACTTACTCTTCGTATGCCGCTCCTCCAAAACCGCCAGCACCTCATCCAAACGCACATCCTGCTCCCTCAGCAGCACCATCAAATGAAACATCAAATCTGCAGCTTCCCAAGTAAGCTCTTCTTTATCACGGTTTTTAGCTGCAATAATCACCTCGGCTGCTTCTTCCCCAACCTTCTTCAAAATCTTATCCACACCCTCTTCAAACAGGTACGTGGTATAAGATCCTTCCGGCATCTGCTGCTGTCTTTCTTCTATTAAACGTTCCAAAGTCGAAAGTATCCCTAATCCCGAACCGCCGGCCACCGCACTGTCCTTCAGCATAACCTCATGAAAACATGTATCCTCGCCCTTATGGCAAGCCGGCCCATTCGGCTCCACAAGTACAAGAACCGCATCCTGATCACAGTCATAGCGCATTTCGTTCACCTTTTGCGTATTGCCTGAAGTGGCACCCTTATGCCAGAGTTCACCGCGTGACCTGCTCCAAAACCACGTTTCTCGTGTTTCTATGGTTTTCACCAGCGACTCCCCGTTCATATAGGCAAGCGTCAACACTTCGCGTGTCTTGGCATCCTGTACGATACACGGCACAAGGCCCTTCTCATCAAAACGCACCGCTTCCAAATTGATTTCCACACTCATCGAACGAGCACCCCCTTCTCTTTTAAAAATGATTTCACTTCACGGACTGACGTTTCTTTATAGTGAAAAATGGATGCAGCAAGCGCCGCGTCTGCCGCACCTTCCTCAAAAGCATCCAGAAAATGCGTAGCCTCACCGGCTCCACCGGACGCAATGACCGGTACACTAACCGCCGAACTGACCGCTTTTGTCAAAGCAAGGTTGAAGCCTTTTTTCTCGCCATCACTATCCATGCTTGTCAACAGAATCTCCCCAGCTCCCAGACGAACCGCTTCCTTCGCCCAGGCGACCACTTCCCATTCCGTTTCCCGGCGGCCGCCATGCGTATATACTCGCCAGCTACCAAGCTCCTCATCATACTTAGCATCGATCGCAACCACGATACACTGCGAGCCAAAATAATCACTTCCCGCTTGAATAAGCGTCGGATTCAGCAAGGCTGCAGTATTCAGCGAAACTTTATCTGCTCCTGCACGCAGTAACCGCTTCATATCTTCAATCGTATTGATGCCGCCACCAACAGTAAAAGGAATGGCAAGCTTTGCAGCTACCTGCTCGACCACTTCGACCATCGTTTCACGTCCTTCATGGGAGGCGGAAATATCCAGGAACACCAGCTCATCGGCACCTTCTTCATCATAAAAAGCCGCAAGCTCCACAGGATCGCCCGCATCTCTCAACTCTACAAACTGGACCCCTTTTACCACACGTCCTTCTTTTACATCCAAACAGGGGATGATTCGCTTAGTCAGCATCGTCACTTCACCTCTTCAATCGCACTAGCCAGTGAAATTTTATTCGTATAAATCGCCTTACCGACAATAGCTCCTACTACGCCACGCCCGGCGAACTCCCTTAGTACCTGCAGATCGATTATCGAGCTTACTCCGCCTGAAGCAATGACGGATGCACCTGTTACACTGGCCAACTCTGCTGTGGCCCCAACATTTGGACCTGAAAGCATGCCGTCTGTTGCAATATCGGTGAAAATGAAGGTCTTGGCGCCGGCCTCTGCAAGCTCACGTCCTAGAACTGTCGCTTTTACTGTGGAAGTTTCCACCCAGCCTTCAGTGGCAACATAGCCATCCTTCGCATCCAGGCCGATTGCAATCTTTTCCCCGTAGCGCTCCAGCATTTCTTTTACAAAGGAAGGATTGTTGATTGCTGCACTTCCCAAAATAACGCGGTCTACACCTTGCGATAAATAGAACTCGACGTCCTCCGCACTGCGTATGCCGCCACCGATTTGCACCTTCGCCGGGAGCTCACGAGCAACCTGCAAAACAAACGAATGATTCACAGGAGCACCAGTCTTAGCCCCATCAAGATCCACCATATGAATCCATTCAGCACCCTGTTCCACAAAGCTTTTCGCCATCTCAAAAGGGGAATCGCCATACACCGTCTCCTTGCTATAATCACCCTGCAGCAACCGCACGCATTTCCCGCCACGCATATCGATTGCAGGATATATTGTAAATGCCATCTATTTCTCCCCCTTTTCCGTCAAGCCTACAAAATTCTTGAGAATCGCAAGTCCAGCATCACTGCTTTTCTCTGGGTGGAACTGTGTGCCGAACACATTCCCTCTCCCTACTACAGCCGGCACCTGCACATCATAGCTGCTGCTTGCCAGCAATTCATCCGAAGCAAATCCAGTCACATAATAGGAATGGACAAAATAGACAAAATCATCGTCAAGTCCCTCCAAAAGCGGCGACCTTTGTTGAAAGTCGAGCTTGTTCCATCCCATATGAGGAACCTTGTAGCTCTCACCATTTGGAGTCACCCCAGGAAAACGCACGACCCTGCCTTCGAGCAGACCGAGTCCATCCGTCACCCCATTTTCCTCACTTTCCCCATATAGGAGCTGCATGCCGAGACAGATTCCGAGTAGCGCTTTTCCACTCTTCACTTCTTCTTTAATAAACGCATCAATCTCTGTTTCTTTTAAAATAGCCATCGCATCACGGAAGGATCCCACTCCCGGCAAAATCAAGCTATCCGTCTCTGCTAGAACTTCTTGCTCCGAGGAGATCACATACGGTACATCCATCCGTTCCAGCGCCTTGCTCACACTATACAAATTACCCATTCCGTAGTCGATGATGCCAATCATTCTATAACATTCCTTTCGTGGAAGGCACTCCTTTTACACGAGGATCGATAGTGGTAGCTTCGTCCAGGGCACGTCCCAATGCTTTAAAAATCGCTTCTATGATGTGGTGTGTATTTCTTCCGTAATGCACGATTACATGCAGGTTCATCCTTGCCTCCAACGCCAGCTTCCATAAAAATTCATGCACAAGCTCCGTATCGAATGTTCCGACCTTTTGGCTCGGGAACTCCGCTCTGATTTCAAGGTGCGGACGGTTGCTCAAATCCACAACCACCTGCGCCAGCGCTTCATCCATCGGGACAAATGCATTGCCGTAGCGTTTTATCCCCATTTTATCCCCAAGTGCATTTTTCAGTGCCTGGCCGAGGCAGATTCCGATATCCTCCGTAGTGTGATGATCATCGATATCCACATCCCCGTTTGCCACGAGATCCAAGTTGAACTGGCCATGCTTGGTGAACAGGTCCAGCATATGTGTCATGAAAGGAACCGGTGTTTCAAGGTTTGCCGCTCCTTCCCCATCTATCGTAAAAGATAAATCTATCTGTGTTTCCCTTGTATTCCGCTCGATGCTTGCTGTTCTTGTCATCAGAATTCCCCTCGCTTTTTAAATCTCGCTTCCACTGCACGTGCATGCGCCTCAAGACCTTCCAATCTTGCAAACGCCGCAATTTTATCCACATTATCCTCTAGCGCCTGTTGACTGTACATGATGATGCTCGACTTTTTCACAAATTCATCCACAGATAACCCACTGGAGAACCTCGCAGTCCCATTTGTCGGCAAAACATGATTCGGTCCTGCAAAATAATCCCCAACAGGCTCCGAGCTGTATCTTCCTAGAAAAATTGCACCTGCATGCTTGATATAAGGCAGCAGATTCATCGGTTCCTTTGTCATCACTTCCAGATGCTCAGGCGCCAACTCATTGACAACCCGGAGCGCTTCCTCCATCGACTCTGTCACATAGATGGCCCCAAATTCGTTGATTGATGCCCGTGCAATCTCCACTCGTGGCAGATCGGACAGCTGCTTTTCCACTTCCAGGGCCACACGCTCTGCAAGTTCTCCACAGGTTGTCACCAGCACACAGGAGGCACGCTCATCATGCTCCGCCTGTGATAGCATATCTGCCGCCACTTCAAGGGCATTTGCAGTTTCATCTGCCAGCACGACAATCTCACTTGGGCCGGCGATGCTGTCGATATCCACAAGTCCATACACTTCTTTTTTTGCAAGCGCCACAAAGATATTCCCAGGACCTACGATTTTATCCACAGGTTTTATAGAATCCGTCCCGTAAGCAAGAGCTGCTACGGCCTGTGCCCCGCCGACTTTATAGATTTCATCCACACCGAGGATATCCGCTGCAACGAGGACACCTGCCGGAACAGTACCATCAGCAGCTGGAGGCGTCACCATCGCTATACGTTCCACACCTGCAACCTGCGCCGGAATAACGTTCATCAGCACGGAGGAAGGGTATGCAGCCTTTCCGCCTGGCACATAAACGCCGACAGCATCAAGTGCGGTCACCTTCTGACCAAGAATCGTTCCATCCTCTTTTGTGGATAACCAAGATTGCTTGACCTGCTTTTCATGGTACTCCCGGATATTCGCTGCCGCTTCCTGGATCACCACGTTGATGGATGTCGGAAAAGCTTCATATGCCTGGATAATCTCCTCTTTAGTCACCCGCAGGCTATCCAGCTTCGCGCCATCCCATTTTTCCGTGTAAGATAACAGCCCCGCATCGCCTTTTGTACGTACTGCATCTATGACTTCCAACACCGCTTTCCGCTGCTCTTCCGTTCCTTGATCAAGCGAGCGGCGCAGTGATACGCTATCTTCAATTCTCTTTATTTTCATGGAGCTAGACCTCCTCTACAACTTGCGCCAATCTATCCACAAGTTCATCAATTTGCTGGTCTTTCAAGCGAAAACTCACAGGATTAACAATCAATCTGGACGTGATATCCACAATCCGTTCGAATTCCACCAATCCGTTCTCCTTTAAAGTCCGACCTGTGGATACAATATCCACAATCCGGTCGGAAAGGCCGATCATCGGGGCAAGCTCTATCGAACCGTTCAATTTCACAATCTCCACCTGCTCCCCCTGTTCACGGAAATAACGGGAGGCGATGCCGGGATATTTGGTGGCAATCTTCGGAGCAACATCCTGCATTTCTGTCCCAGGCAGCCCCGCAACAGCCAGATAACAGTGGCTAATTTTCAAATCAAGCACCTCGTAGACATCCCGCTCCTCCTCGAGCATCACATCCTTGCCTGCAATCCCGACATCTGCCACTCCATGTTCGACGTAAGTTGTCACGTCCATCGGCTTTGCCAAAATAAAGCGCATATTCTCTGCCGGTACATCGATAATCAGCTTTCTGGAATCATCCAGATCAGGTGGAATCTCGTACCCGGCCTTCACTAGGAGTGCTGCCGCTTCTTCAAAGATTCTTCCCTTTGGCATCGCTATTGTCAGTACGCTCATGATTCATTCCCCTTTCTGGCCTTTCCGAGAAAAAAGGAAACCTCTTGAAAGGAGCCGGTGCATGCATCGACATTTTCCACCCCGCTGATATCCTGCAGCACCACTCTCTCCCCCTCTTCCCTTTTCATTCTCGCAAACTCGATCGCTTCTTCCCTGCGCTCCTGGCTGAAAAGAACACCATGAATCGCAGCGGTCGCCTTTTTCATATCCTTCGCCTCTAAAAGACGGTCAAGATGGATGCCGAATCCGGTAGCAGACTTATCCCGGTCAAACTTTTGGAAAAGCTGATCATATCGTCCGCCGTTCCCGATCGGAAAGCCGATATTTCCTGCATAGGCCTCGAATACAATCCCCGTGTAATAGCTCATATGGCTGACGATATTCAGATCAAGCTTCACAAAATCCTGAACACCGTAGGCTTCAAGCATCGTCCATAACTGCTCCAGCTCTTCAACCGCTTTTCTTCCAGCTTCGCCTTCCACAATCTCTTTTGCAGACTGAATCTGCGTAGAATTTCCACGAAGGGTCAACAGAGACAGCAGGCGTTTTTTATCTATCGAGGATAACGGCAAGCCTTTCACATGCTCGCGGTACCCCACATAATTTTTTTCATATAAGTATCTTCTTAATGTCGCAGCCCGTTCTTCATTCCCGACAATATCAAGGAAAATCTCTTGAAGAAAACCGACATGCCCTATCGCTATCGTAAAGGTGGATAGTCCGACCTTTTGTAAAAGGGAAACCATCAAGGCAATCATTTCCGCATCCGCACTGATCGAACGGTCCCCGATGCATTCGACCCCGATCTGCTCGAATTCTGCAGGTCTTCCGGCCTCATTCTGCTGGGCCCGGAACACATTCGCAGAATACGCCAAGCGCAACGGGTAGCCTTCATTGACCAGTCTTGAAGCCGCTACCCTCGCAATCGGTGCCGTCATGTCAGGACGCAATACCAATGTATGTCCCTGTTGATCAAGCAGTTTAAAAAGCTGTTGATCTAAAATCGCAGAAGCCTCGCCGACCGTATCATAATATTCCAAGGTCGGAGTCTCCATAAACTGATAGCCCCATTGATTGATAACTGTGGTCATCGTATCCTTGACCATCTTCTTCGGTTCATATAATGAAGGGAGCGTATCCCGCATTCCCAATGGTTTTTCAAACATAAACAGTTTTGACATCTGGCAGCCCGCCTTTTGCTGAAATGATAAATTGTAGAATAAATTCTAAATCCTTTAGTTCGCTAATATGGTAACATACTAACAAATTGATGATTGATGGTCAAGTGTTAAGTGGTGAGTTAGATATGTAGGAATTCTATGTGGTGGATATATGCTGTTACCGCTCCTATACCCTATTATGACTAAAAAAAGACACTCTAACCTGGAGCGTGAATGGTTGGGGTGCAGTACAATTTGGTCCTTCATCCCACAAAAAAACAGCCCACCCTTAATATTGAGTGGACTGCATTAAAACATTCTTACATTTTCAACCGCTCTGCCATCTCTTCCTTCGTATAGATGACGCGCATCGGGTTGCCGCCGACGAAGACGCCGGGCGCAACATCCTTATGTACGAGGGTACCGGCGGAAACTATCGCTCCATCCCCAATTGTGACACCAGGAAGGATGGTGGTGTTGGCACCGATCATGACCTCGCTACCGATCTCGACATCTCCAAGGCGGTATTCCTTTACAAGATATTCGTGGGCGAGAATCGTCGTATTGTATCCAATCACCGTATTACGTCCTACGTTTATTTTCTCCGGGAACATCACATCAAGCATCACCATCAGGGCAAAGGACGTCTGATCGCCGACCTTCATCCCGAGAAAATTACGATACAGCCAATTTTTCATTCCGAGAAATGGTGAATATCTCGCAAGCTGAATGACGGCGAAATTTTTCACTACTTTTAAAAAGGGAACCGTTTTGTACACATGCCAGAGGGAATTTGCGCCTTCCACGGGATAACGGGTCGTTCTTCTACTCACCCTTGGTCACTCCAACGAGCGGTAGAATGTCTTCCATGTGTGTAAGTACATAATCCGGTTCAAATTGCTGCAGGTACTCCACACCTTTGATGGTCCAGCTTACTGCAGCCGTTTTCGTGCCCGCATTCTTCCCTGCAAGGATATCGTGGTAGTTGTCACCGACCATGATCGCCTCTTCCGGAGTGGATCCAAGCTGTTGCAGGGCAAGATGGATTGGTTCCGGGTCTGGCTTGGCATTCGTTACATCATCCAGGCAGACCACTACATCAAAGAAAGCATCGAGTCCGGTCAATTTCAAACCCATCACAACAGTCCCGCGCATTTTTGTTGTGACGATCCCGAGCTTCAGCCCTTTTTCATGAAGCAGCTTCACCGTGTCATAGACACCTTCGAACTCCTTCACCAATTCATCATGCTTGCTCAAATTGAATTCGCGATAGTGGGTGATCATTTCCTCCACTCGCGCTTCATCCATTTTGACGAACGTGTCATAGAGAGGCGGCCCAAGGAACGTGAGGATATCATCACGCTGGTATTGGTCCGGATAGTAGTGGTTCAAGGTGTGTAAAAATGACTCAATAATCAAGTCATTTGTATCGATCAATGTTCCATCCAAATCAAACAGTAAGGTGTTAATGCTCATAGGTTGCTTCCTTTCTTTTTGAAACTTTGATTCTCTTCCAGATGAATGCTACTGCAATGGTTAATAGTATAGCCGTAACAAGGCGGATCACAAGCAATGGCCAGACAGGAATGCCAAGCGGAATGAAGATCAGCGTATCCTCCACAACAGCATGACAGGCAACAAGGAAAATAAAAGCCAGGGTCAGGTCCTTTTTGCTTACATTATCCTCTTTTACGGCTTGGATCATCACACCTGCTCCATAAGCCAGACCAATCGTCAATCCCGCAACCATCGTCGTAGCGGTATTTTCCTTCATGCCAAGCATTTTCATAAAAGGCGCCATCCATTTCGAAAAGACGGCAAGCCAGCCCAATTCCTTCATATATTGCACAAGGATCATCAATGGGATGACGATGATGGCAAGCTGCACGATTCCCATCAAGCCTCGTTGCACCGCATCAAGGATGATAGGAAAGAATCCGGAGACAGCCTCCTCGGACTTCGAAACCAGCCCATATTGTGCCAGCTCCTGCCCGCCGTTCCATGCAAGGTTGATGATGATTCCGGAGAATATCGCCAAGCCGAGGCGGACGATGAGAATCACCCAGATCTTCAAGCCTACTTTTGCCGCTACCGTCGATTCCACCAGGAGGTTATGGGAAAAGGACAGCATTATCGCCAATATGAACACTTCTTTTACAGTAAGGTCCAATGTCAGGATGGCACCGATCCCGGCATATAAATTAAGAAAGTTCCCAATGACAAGGGGAATGGCCGCTTCCCCGGACAGTCCGAAAATCCCCATCAATGGCGCAATCGCTTTAATGATAAATTGTAATATAGGGGTATGCTGCAAAATCCCCACAATCAATGTCACCGGAAAAATCACTTTACCTAAGGTCCAGGTCGTCTTCAGACCGACCATGAGACCTCGTTTGAACGTCTCTAGCAAGGCGCTCCCCTCCCCTTTGTCAACACAAGCCGTACCATATCCGGGGGCCGTTTATCTTTTTTATGAAGCAGTATCTGTATCTAAATATTTCTTGTTTGCTAGCCCTGTCATGCGGCGCACCCCAATCAGTCCGATAGCAAGCAATACAAGTGCGATGGAAATGACCTGTGCAATACGCAGGCTTTCCGTCAACATCAAACTGTCGGTACGCATTCCTTCCACAAAGTAGCGTCCGATGGAATACCAGATCACATAGCTCAGGAACAGTTCTCCTCGGCGCAGATTCACCCGGCGCAGAAGCAGCAGTAATCCAAAGCCGACGAAATTCCAGATTGATTCATAGAGGAACGTCGGATGATAATAGGTTCCGTTGATATACATCTGATCGATGATGAATTGCGGCAGATGAAGTCCCTCTAGGAATTCTCGTGTTACTTCTCCTCCGTGGGCTTCTTGGTTCATAAAATTTCCCCAACGGCCGATTGCCTGGCCAAGGATGATGCTTGGAGCTCCAATGTCGGCAAGCTTCCAGAACGAGATTCCACGTATTTTTGCAAAAACAACACCGGTCGCAATGGCCCCGATCAAGCCTCCGTGGATGGCAAGTCCGCCTTCCCAGATTTTGATGATTTCACCTGGATTGTCTCCATAGTAGTCCCATTGAAAGATTACATAATAAAGCCTTGCACAGATAATCGCAATCGGTATGGCAAAGAGCACTAAATCAACAAAAATATCTTTATTCAATCCACGGCGTTCAGATTCGCGCATTGCAATCCAAAGTCCCAGCAACGCACCGGTTCCAATAATCGCCCCATACCAGTAAATGGTGATGGGCCAGCTGATTAATATCGGATCCAAAGGCTGAATGTTACCCATTAACATTTCTTCCACACTCCCATAATTTAAATATCCTCATGTTCCCCTTCATCGATAACACCGGATAAACGGTTCGAGAACTGTTCAGCCGCATTCATGCCCATACGCTTCAGGCGGAAGTTCATCGCCGCAACCTCAATGATGACTGCCAAGTTTCGTCCAGGACGAACCGGAACAGTCAATTTTGTCACCTCAGCATCAATGATCTTCATCTTTTCCTCTTCCAGTCCAAGACGGTCATATTGCTTGTTTTTATCCCAAAGCTCAAGATTGATAACAAGCGTGATGCGTTTATAGCTTCGTACAGCCCCAGCCCCGAACAGGGTCATCACATTGATGATACCCAGCCCGCGGATTTCCAGCAGATGCTCGATCAGCTCCGGGGAATTCCCGATAAGTGTATCCGTATCCTCCTGGCGGATCTCCACGCAATCATCGGCAACAAGACGATGACCTCTTTTTACAAGCTCGAGCGCGGTTTCACTTTTACCGACACCACTCTTCCCGGTAATCAGTACGCCGAGACCATAAATGTCGACAAGCACACCATGCACCGCAGTTGTCGGAGCAAGCTTTCCTTCCAGATAATTCGTCAAGTGGGAGGAAAGACGCGTCGTTTTCAATGGGGAACGCATCAAAGGGACACTTTCCCTTTCTGCCGCCTCCACCAATTCCTGCGGCACTTCCATATCACGAGAGATAATGATGCCAGGCGTGATATCCGTGCAGAGCTGTTGCATTCGATCCTTTTTCTCAGTAGATGTCAACTGATCAAGAAAAGAAAGCTCCGTTTTTCCCAACAACTGAATTCTTTCAGCAGGATAATAAGTAAAATAACCCGCTATCTCAATACCCGGCCTGGAAATATCACTTGTCGCAATGGGACGATTGATCCCTTCCTCACCGGCAATCAATTCAAAATTAAATTTTTCCATTAGATCCTTCGTCCGAACTTTTGGCAAGGCCAAAACCTCCTTAACTATGTAAAAAACCTTATTTCCCATATGTTAAAAAACAACCTGTTCCCATTTTAGCACTTTTTTACTTTATTATTAAGCACAGAAACTTATCGGGAGAAAATAAAAAGCCCGGAAGTGGATTCCGGGCTTTGCTGTCCTATTTCTTTTTATCCTGCAAAGGTTCTACAATTGCTTTCTGTATCAGTAGATTCAATAACGAGATGACAATCGCTGCTAAAATCGCTGTGCCGAAACCGTCGATATTGAACGCATCTCCCATCAGGGTAGCGGTCAGCATGAGGGTGATGGCGTTGATTACAAACAGGAACAGACCGAGCGACAAAATGGTAACCGGCAATGTAAGCAGCACCAGTATCGGCCTTACAATCGTGTTCAGGGCTGCAAGAATCAAGCTCGCGATGATGGCCGCTCCGACTCCGCTCAAGTAGAAGGAATCGAAGTAGCCGGATACGACGATCAGGACAAGCGCATTAACTAATATGCTTGCGGCCCATTTCATGACCGCATTTCACCTTCATCATTCGGCATCAGGAATACGAGCACAAAGTAGGTAATAAGCAGTGGTACGAAACCTGTCGGGAACAGGGCAATGACGAAGATCACACGTAAAAGTGTTGCATCGATTCCCATGTAGTTGGCAAGTCCGCCAAGTACACCCGCAAGTTTTCTGTCATATTTGGAACGAATAAGTTTTTTCAATTTATTTCACCTCGTACGGTTTGATGGAGATAGATCCAGTCGTTGTCTCCGCTAAAATATGCGTGAGCGCTGCATCTTCTTTCTTCACTTTAAAGTGCATGGCTTTCTGCACCACTTCATTTTTCTCTTCCACTACATCCATTCCCGGCATTTCACATGTAAAGCCGCCAAGATTGGTCTTCAATTCCGCCTCTACACTGTTTGTGGTAGGCAAAAATAAGTCGATGCTGCCGGTCTTTGTTTTCGCCATCACGGAGCGGACGGAATCCCCAGTCAGTTCTCCGGTTACGTTCCCGTTAAAGCTCTGGATATCCAGCTTCTCAATGTCTCCTTTAACAAAGACCTTTCCATTGATTGTTTCGGCTTCAAGTTCCCGGCTGTTGCAATCAATCAGCTTGATATGTCCGTTTGCCGTTTCCACTTCCATATCGGAGCTTGTTGCACGGTCAATCATGATCGAACCATTGGCTGACTTCAGCTTCATCGTCGCTACATGTAGACCTTCCCCTTCGATTCGGCCATTAAACATGCGCACATGTAGGTTATGGTACTCGGCCTCCGGGATGTACACCGTCGCGTCCACTTTCAACTGCTTCTTCTGAACGGAAAAACGAAGCTTTCCGGATTCGATCGAAAACAGCACTTCCGATAAAAATGCCTTGCGGGCCTCGTCCTGTGTCTCCACTTCGTAGACCTTCGCCTCACACTCGATCTTTACGTCACTATCTTTCCATGGCACTATCTTCACGTTTCCATTTGCCACATCAATATCAATGTCCTGTAGATAAACATCCGACTGTTGGAAAATGTGCTGGATGGAAGTAGACGGCCCAAAATTGAAATCAAGGTCTAGATCCTTGATTTTCTGCAAGGCGCTTCCTACAAAATCCAGGATGTTATTTTTAAAAGAGGAAGCCTGCTTGCTGTAGGAGGAGTAGTCTTTCTTCGTTTTCTGTTTTTCCCTCTGTTGGGAGCCAGTTCCGGTCTTTGAAAAGATTTTCGATGATAATGCTGCAAAAATATCATTCTCTGCATCTTGAGAGGCTTTGGAGTTTTTGGTCCACTCCGTTACCAGTTCATCATTCTTCATATCTTTTTCCAGGTTATTCTTTTCCAGACTCTCCAATAAAATGATTGCCTCTTCCGCCGTCAGCTTTCCTTCTTCCACCAGCTTCAAAATTCTTTTACGTTCTTCCATTCTCTCTTCCTCCTTTAGTATATCCAACATGATTTTGTTGTATGAGTTGGGCAATGTATATGCCATTTATGATTCTTTTAAAAGTTGAATTCCTTTAACAATATTCCAAACTGTAGTTCCTATTACTAAAACAGCACCAATGATAATCAGTATTATGAACCATAGTACCGCTGCCTGGTCCATTACAAAACCGAATGCAAAAAGGGGAACGACAATCAGAGGCAGCAGATGTGAGAGCAGTGATGACATCGCATGCCCCTTCACCTCCTGTTCATCCGCTATAAAATACACCACAAGCGGCAGCAAAAACGGTGCAAAAAACAAACTGAAGTAACATAACGCCGACAAAACCTTATTATTCTTTCCCAAGACAGCCACCTTCCTTCCCTTTCAAGTCCAGGCATCAACACCTGCCAGGATCCCACTACTACTAATACGCATACCCAACCCCAAAAGTTTCACACTTTCTGTTTTAGATTGTTGCTTGAAAAAGCGGGTTATTTTGTATACTCTTTAAACTCCCCTCTTGGTTTACGCTCCAGGGGTTCGCTTTCCGCGGGCGGCCTCGGGAGCCTCCTCGGCGCTAAAGCGCCTGTGGGGTCTCCCTCGACACGCTACTTCCGCAGGAGTCTCACCCCCTGCGCTACAACCAATAGGGGTAAAGTAATTAAACAAGTTTTCCTGTAATAACAGCAACAAAGTAACCTATCACTTATTCTTTATCCTTTAATTACTTCCTATCTTCATTGTCGCATAAATTCCTGTATTAGGGGTCAGACCCCAGCAGTATTCTTACTCCCTGTCTACTACGTCTAGAGGCTTATATATATCAATTTTGTTAAAGTCCTATATTTGTTATTTCGTAATTCTAGCTGTTGATTGGAGCAATAGGCGAAGACTCCTGCGGGAGAAAGCGGTAGGCTGGAGACCCCACAGGGCAAAGCCCGAGGAGGCTCCAGCACCGCCCCGCGGAAAGCGCAGCCTAGTGCGGAAATCAACAGCGGTGTTCAATGTTGCAATAAAATTAACCCCTCTGTTTTAGGTAACACCATTGGAATGGTATAATGTAGAATAATAGTTGGGTATAGTGGGTAGTAAGTAGGATAGAAGGAGTGAAGAGTATGTTTGATTTTGTAATGGAGCATTTATTAACGATTATAATTGTACTGGTTGTTTTATTTGTAGTAATCCCCTTCCTAAAAAGCATCCTATCAAAGCTCGTAATCATAGGACTAGTATTGGTAGGACTAGTGTTCTTCGGTATTCTTGGCCCCGACTTCACGGAGTCCTCCACCAATTACGTGGAAAATACAATCCGACCTGTCGTGACCAACGAAATCGACAAAGCGGATTTCACCTATGATGAAGACACCAAGGAATATATCGTGCAGAGCGCCTCTTTTCATCTCAAAGGGAAACTCAACGAAAATACAGGCGAAGTACGTTTCAAGGATAAAACGTACGAAATGGATGTCCGCTTTCTGAAGGACATCATCGAGAAAAAAGTGGAAGAGGAACAGGCAAAGGAATAGTCACCAACAACCAGACGAATATACGTATAGTAGTAAAATAGAAAAAAGGGCTGAAGCCTTGACGGATTATCCATCAAGGCTTCAGCCCTTTTGTTATGTTTTTGATCTTAACCTTTACTTACCGTTTCAACTTCTCGCACCTTCTGATCCATGCGGTCACGATCACGGAGAAGCACCGGTCTCAAGTATTGACCGGTATAGGAAGATTCCACTTCGATGATTTCCTCCGGTGTTCCGGTTGCAATAATGGTACCACCTTTGTCGCCACCCTCCGGTCCGAGGTCGATCATGTAGTCAACCGCTTTGATGACGTCCAGGTTATGCTCGATGACAAGAACCGTATCCCCGTTCTCCACCAATCGCTGAAGAACCTTAAGCAGTCTCGCAATATCATCCACATGAAGACCTGTTGTAGGCTCATCCAGGATATAGAGGGAACGGCCGGTAGATCTGCGGTGCAGTTCGGAAGCCAGCTTCACACGCTGCGCCTCTCCCCCGGAAAGGGTCGTTGCAGGCTGACCCAGGGTGATATATCCTAATCCCACATCAAAGACCGTTTGCAGCTTGCGCTTGATTTTCGGGATGTTTTCAAAGAAGCTGACTGCATCTTCCACTGTCATCTCCAGGATATCGGCAATATTCTTTCCTTTGTACTGAACCTCCAAGGTTTCTCGGTTGTAACGCTTTCCATGGCACACTTCACATGGTACATAAACATCCGGAAGGAAATGCATCTCGATTTTGATGATTCCATCTCCACGGCAAGCCTCACAGCGCCCGCCTTTTACGTTAAAGCTGAAGCGTCCCTTTTTATAGCCGCGCACCTTCGCCTCATTCGTGGAGGCAAACACATCACGAATATCATCGAACACGCCAGTGTAGGTTGCAGGATTGGATCTCGGTGTACGCCCGATTGGCGACTGATCGATATCAATCACCTTGTCGAGATGTTCCACGCCTTTGATTTCCTTATGCTCCCCAGGCTTTGTTTTCGCATTATGCAATCGCTGTGCCAATGACTTGTGAAGAATATCATTGATCAACGTACTTTTTCCTGACCCTGATACCCCTGTTACAGCAACAAAGCAGCCAAGCGGAATTTTCACCGAAACATTGCTCAGGTTGTTTTCATTCGCACCGACTATTTCGAGAAAGCGATCCTTGACCACTATTCTTTCAGTAGGCAGCGGAATAAACTTCTTCCCGGACAGATATTTTCCTGTCAAAGAATGAGGATCGTTCATCACCTCTTCAGGTGTACCGGCAGAGACGATATTCCCTCCATGCACGCCAGCTCCCGGCCCGATATCAATCAGATAGTCAGCCGCGATCATCGTGTCCTCGTCATGCTCCACCACTATCAAGGTATTTCCGATATCGCGCATGTTCTTCAATGTCTGGATGAGGCGGTCGTTGTCTCGTTGATGCAGTCCGATGGAAGGCTCATCAAGGATATAGAGAACACCTGTAAGCCTCGAACCGATCTGGGTAGCAAGACGGATACGCTGTGCTTCCCCTCCTGACAGTGTTCCAGCTGCCCTGCTGAGTGAAAGGTAATCCAGGCCGACATTGTTCAGGAAGCCTAATCGCTCACAGATTTCACGAAGAATCATGTGGGCGATTTTCTTTTCCTTCTCGGTGAGATCCATATTTTCAAAGAATTCAATAGCCTCCACGATGGAAAAGTTGGTTACATTTCCGATATGGAGTTTGTTTATTAGAACGGACAAACTCTCGATTTTCAGGCGGAACCCTTTACACCCAGGGCATGGCTGCTGCGCCATGTACTTTTCCATCTGCTCGCGGATGTAATCCGAGCTTGTTTCCTTGTACCGGCGTTCCACATTCGGAATGACCCCTTCAAAACGGATATAGCTTTCTCGAACCTGACCAAAGTCGTTTTCATAACGGAAATAGACTTCATCTTTTCCGCTGCCATATAGGATCTTGTCTAACAGGTGATCTGGTATTTCACTTACAGGCACATCCATATCGATGCCATAATGGTTGCAGACCGCCTGCAGCATTTGTGGGTAGTATTGTGAGCTGGTAGGCTCCCAAGGCGCAAGAGCATGCTCTTTCAAACTGAGTCGTTTATTCGGCAGAACCAAGTCCACATCGACTTCGAGTTTCGTACCAAGACCATCACACTTCTGGCACGCACCATAAGGACTGTTAAAGGAGAACATTCTCGGCTCAAGCTCCCCGATTGAGAAACCGCATTGCGGGCAGGCATGATGCTCGCTGAACAGCAATTCCTCTTCTCCCATCACATCGACAATGACCTTACCGTCACCTAGGCGCAATGCCGTTTCCAATGAATCGGAAAGACGCGTCGCAACACCTTCTTTGACGACAATACGGTCGATGACCACTTCGATGGAATGCTTCTTATTTTTTTCCAACTCTATTTCATCCGTTACCTCGACCATTTCCCCATTAACACGAACACGGACATAGCCCTGTTTCTTGATGTCTTCGAGCGTCTTTACATGCGTACCTTTGCGCCCTTGCACAACTGGAGCCAGTATTTGCAGCTTCGTCCGTTCCGGATATTCCAGGATTCGGTCCACCATCTGCTCGATGGTCTGGGAAGAGATTTCAATTCCATGCTTCGGACAAGTTGGACGCCCCACCCGTGCAAAAAGCAGACGAAGATAGTCATAAATCTCCGTCACCGTACCTACAGTCGAACGCGGATTGCGGCTTGTTGTCTTCTGGTCGATGGAAATCGCAGGCGAGAGGCCTTCAATTGCATCGACATCCGGCTTATCCATCTGTCCTAAAAACTGGCGTGCATATGCAGACAGGGATTCCACATATCTCCGCTGCCCTTCTGCATAAATCGTATCAAACGCAAGGGACGATTTCCCTGAACCTGATAGACCCGTCAAAACGACAAGCTTATCCCGTGGGATCGTCACATCGATATTTTTTAAGTTATGGGCTCTGGCCCCTTTCACTACTATCTTATCCATTGCCATTCTTCCGTCATCCTTCCGCTTTTAGCTCTAAGATGAGATCACGAAGCTCGGCAGCCCGTTCGAAATCGAGTGCTTTTGCGGCGTCCTTCATCTCCTGCTCCATACCTTCTATGAGCTTTGCTCGCTCTTTTTTGTTTTTTGGTCGTAGTATTGCCTTTGTATCATATTCCCCTTGATCCTCTGCCGCAAAAGTAGCTTTGATAACATCGCGAACCTTCTTCTGGATCGTGGTCGGGGTGATGCCATGCTCGAGGTTATACGCTTCCTGTATTTCTCGTCGCCGCTTCGTTTCACTTAATGCGATCTCCATGCTTTTCGTTACTTTATCGGCGTACATGATAACCTGTCCGTTGGAGTTACGCGCAGCGCGTCCGATTGTCTGGATGAGGGAACGCTCCGAACGGAGGAAACCCTCTTTGTCTGCATCGAGAATGGTGACAAGGGAGACCTCGGGAATATCGAGTCCTTCCCTTAATAGGTTGATTCCCACCAGTACATCATATTTTCCAAGGCGCAGCTCACGGATGATCTCGATCCGCTCCAAGGTTTTTATTTCAGAATGGAGATAGGCAACCTTGATGCCGAGTTCCTTCAGGTAAGCTGTCAGATCCTCGGACATCTTTTTCGTAAGGGTCGTCACAAGCACTCTTTCATCCTTTTCCACCCTTTTATGGATTTCGCCGATCAGGTCATCAATCTGACCTTTGATTGGACGGACCTCTATGGTTGGATCCAATAGCCCTGTTGGCCGGATGATCTGCTGGATCATTTCCGGTGTATGCTCTATTTCATAAGGTCCTGGTGTGGCAGAAACATAGACGATTTGACTTGTTTTTTCTTCAAACTCTTCAAATCTTAATGGGCGGTTATCTTTTGCAGACGGCAGACGGAAGCCATGATCCACAAGCACCTGCTTTCTCGCCTGATCTCCATTGAACATTCCCCTGATTTGCGGGATCGTCACATGAGACTCATCCACGACAAGCAAAAAGTCCTTCGGAAAGAAGTCGATCAAGGTGTATGGGGTCGAGCCGGCCGGTCTTAACGTCAAATGCCTGGAGTAGTTCTCGATGCCTGAGCAGAAGCCCATCTCGGCCATCATTTCCAGGTCATAACGGGTGCGCTGCTCAAGTCGCTGCGCTTCCAGGAGCTTGTTGTTTTCCCGGAGCTCCACCAGACGCTCTTCCAGTTCAGCCTGTATATTCACGATTGCTTTTTTCATTTTTTCTTCACGGGTTACGAAGTGGGATGCCGGGAAGATGGAGACATGATTACGGTCTCCAAGTATTTCCCCTGTGAGGGCATCCACTTCACGGATGCGGTCGATTTCATCCCCAAAGAACTCCACGCGGATACAATGTTCATCGCGGGAGGCCGGGAAAATCTCCACCACATCGCCTCTTACACGGAACGTTCCACGCTTAAAATCAATATCGTTGCGGGCATATTGAATGTCGACAAGATCGCGAAGCAGGGCGTTGCGTTCCTTTTCCATGCCTGTTCTTAATGAAACAACAAGGTCGCGGTATTCTTCCGGCGACCCTAACCCGTAGATGCACGATACACTGGCGATGATGATGACATCCTGCCGTTCAAAAAGGGACGCTGTAGCCGAGTGTCGCAGCTTATCGATTTCGTCGTTGATGCTTGCATCCTTTTCGATGAATGTATCTGTGGATGGCACATAGGCCTCCGGCTGGTAGTAGTCATAGTAGCTGACAAAATACTCTACTGCATTGTTCGGGAAAAATTCCTTGAACTCACTATATAGCTGCCCCGCTAACGTTTTGTTATGGGCAATGATCAACGTTGGCTTGTTCACTTCTTTTATGACATTGGACACTGTGAAGGTTTTTCCTGTTCCAGTTGCCCCAAGCAAGGTCTGATGCTTTTTGCCGGCATTCAGCCCTTCCACTATCTGACGAATGGCCTCGGGCTGGTCCCCTTCCGGCTTATATCCTGACACTAATTCAAACTGATCCATCTACACAGCCTCCATTTCCGTTCTAAACTTCTACCAATATTCTACCACAAAGCAACTCCAAAACAACAAAAATACGAACTGACATTCGATTATTTTTATTCATGATTCCATCTTTGTTGATATTAGCCTCTTATTCTATTATTGTTATCCTGTAAAGGAATTGTGAAACCTGTTTAAGGGAGATTGGGATGAAAAATAGTCTTTTTATCATTATTTTATGCGGTTTTATGTGGATAACAGGCTGCAGCTCGAACAGTATCCCCACCGAACCGCTAGAATTTTCATACATAGATGAAAAAGCGCTGAAAAATCCGTCTCAAGAACTTACCTACAGTGAAATTGATGGGGAGTATGTGCACGATTTCATTGATAGGAACAAGGACAAGGCCGTTCGTTGGACGGCGACGGTGATACGTGTGGATGATGACCGGACATTTGAGCTACAGGAACCGCTCCTGCCAGCAATACTTGTTACTGTTTCGGATGCACCATCGCAGCCTATAGAAGTGGGGGATATCGTGACCTTCACCGGAGTGCTGACAGGCTATGGGGAAACCTATGGCAAGGACCCATTGTGGGTTGTCCGTCCGGCTCGATTGGAGAAAACGACAGAGGAAGAACGTTCTGCTGTGGAGGCATACCGCCAAGCGGCTGAAAACGCAAAAAAGGAGACGGACTCTGAATAAAGTCTGCCTCCTATTTGAATTCACCGGAATTTCTTCACCATTTGTCTTGCGTAGATGAAGCCAACACCAATCGAAATTACATCTATTAAAATGATATACCATTCTTCGGTATACCCCTTTATCATGGAACCTATGAAAAGCGCTATCGTCAGCCCTGTCCCCACATACAAGCTATATGTGACCCGGGTGAACAGCACCACAAGCAGCGCAGGCAGAAATACTGCCAATAAAACCTTCACCAATAACAAACTCAAAACCTCTTTCCTGTCAGACACTTTTTCCTAATACACATTATAACAGGATTGAGGTCGAGGAAGCTATAGATTGCAATGGTTTGCATCAAGGTATGAGATGTTCTAGCGAATTATTATTGGAGAGACCCTAATCTTCTACTCCACCTCTATCGCCGTCCGTGTGACATTCCTTAATTTCTTCTGCTTGTTTGCCAACTGAATCTTATTTACAAAAGAGAGAACGTTCATTATTTCTTTATCATCCTGCATGACCAGGCCGACAAGATAGGTATACCGCTTTTTCTTTTCATTGATTCTGACACCTTTAATATACGCCTTAAAATCCAGTACCTTCTCAGATATTGTAAATCGCAGCCCGAGTACAATTTCCTTATTCTCCGGCAATAGAACCTTGCTGACAAAACGGAACTTTTCCCCATTTAATTCATCCAGATAGATCGGGGTACTTCCGGTTGTAACTTCCTTCCCCTCCACTTTCAATATGGTCATGCTTCCCACCACATAATTCCTGATGCGGTACAGTCCTTCCCATGCTTCCAATTCATCCAGAGTTGTCTCGTTCCCCACCTAAATGCCCCCATATCCGAAATGTTTTATTATTTTTATCGGCAAAAGGGCTCATTGAATTTAGACACATTTCGACATTTGTAGGTTGAAAGGTGGTTTTTAGTATAAAAGGCCCATGCATTTCTTTGCATGGACCTCACATTATTTATTCATTTTCATTCGCCATGATATCAATCAAGCCAATTTTCGGATTCTTTTCCTGGAACCAGCGCAGGGAGAAGTCACTGTCAAACAGGGCCACATACTGGTCGTTTCTATCTTTCACCAGGATGTTACGGGAATCAAATAGGTTCGTATCCACTTCCTGAGTTTCCAGCCAGCGAGGAATTTTGGAGCCGATCATGTTATAGACGACCTCAACATTATACTCGCCCTTCATGCGGTATTCGAATACGTCCAGTTGAAGCTGACCCACCGCACCAAGGATGTACGCTTCTGTACCATATTGACGGAACAGCTGGATTGCACCTTCCTGGACAAGCTGCGTGATGCCTTTTCCGAACTGCTTCCCTTTCATGACATTTTTCGCTTCCACTTTTACAAAAAGCTCGGGAGCAAACGTAGGGATTTCGTCGAATTCGACCTTTTGGTTGCCATCGAATAAAGAGTCACCGATCTGGTACACACCAGGATCATAGATTCCGATGATATCACCAGGGTACGCATGGTCCACGGTTTCACGGTCAGAAGCCAGGAACTGCTGCGACTGTGATAGCTTTATGGTTTTACCGGTACGAGCTACAGATACCGTCATTCCGCGCTCGAACACACCGGAGCAGATTCGCAGGAATGCCAGACGGTCGCGGTGGGCCGGATTCATGTTGGCTTGTATTTTGAAAATAAAGCCGGAGAATCCAGGCGCCTGCGGTTCTATTTTTTCCTCGGAGGTCTGACGCGGTTGCGGCTCACTCGCAAGATCAAGGAACGTACGGAAGAACATTTCTACCCCGAAGTTGGAGATCGCACTTCCGAAGAATACAGGAGTCTGCAATCCGTTCTTCACTTTTTCAATCGAAAAGTCATTGCCGGCTTCCTCTAAAAGATCGAAGTCCTCTTTTGCTTGAACGAATGTTGGGTGTGTAGAGATTTCTTCTACCCCATCCAACTCTTTAAAAGGAATGCGCTCTTCCTCGTCCTTCCCTTGGTAACGGATGAACACTTCATTATAGCGGTCATAAACGCCCAAAAAGCGTTTCCCCATTCCTACAGGCCAGTTCATCGCATAGGACTCGATACCGAGAACCTCTTCAATTTCCTCCAAGAGTGCAAGCGGCTCTTTTCCTTCACGGTCAAGCTTGTTGATAAACGTGAAAATAGGAATCCCGCGCATACGACAAACCTTGAAAAGCTTGATCGTCTGAGGCTCCACCCCTTTTGTACAGTCGATGATCATCACCGCGCTGTCCACTGCCGTCAACGTACGATACGTATCTTCACTGAAATCTTCATGTCCAGGGGTATCGAGAATGTTGATATGACGGTCCATATACTCAAAGCTCATGACACTGGACGTAACGGAAATTCCACGTTTTTTCTCGATTTCCATCCAATCCGACGTCGCGAACTTGCCTGATTTCTTCCCTTTTACCGTACCCGCTGAACGGATGACGTTTCCGAATAATAAGAGCTTCTCCGTTAACGTTGTTTTCCCGGCATCCGGATGCGAAATAATCGCAAACGTTCTTCTCCGGTCTATCTCTTTATTTAAAAGTTCATTTTTCACAGTTTCCGTACCTACCTCTCAAAAATTACACAATAGTGATATTATAGCAGAAACACAGGCCAATAAAACATAGCAAAGATGTGAAAACCTATTTCCAATACAAGGTTTATCCTGTATACTCTTTGTAAATATATGTTAGGAGTGAACAAAATGGCAAAGAGCAAAGCGAAAAAGCTGCGAGAAAAGCTTGCACGAGAAGGAAAAAGAAATCCGGAGAACGGCCGGGGAGTCTACGCACTGGCAAATCTGACGACAAAAATGACGAAAACGAAGAAAGAAAAACTGAATAAGATCTATAAAAAAGAACGACAATCTCGCTACGGTATGGATAGAGAGGATGTCGTTCTTTTATTTTGTTTGCTCCGTTAAACACCGCTGTTGATTTCCGCACTAGGCTTCGCTTTCCGCGGGGCGGTGCTGGAGCCTCCTCGGGCTTTGCCCTGTGGGGTCTCCAGCCTACCGCTATCTCCCGCAGGAGTCTTCGCCTATTGCTCCAATCAACAGCTAGTTCAACACTATGCTTAACATAACCTTTTTGTTAATTGATTGGCGACAGATCTTCCATCAAAAGTGGATACCTGTTTTATTTTTTGTAGTTTCTCACTGGGATTTGGGTCTATCGGACTTTTATAACATTCTATCGAACTTTTTTGAATTTCTATCGAACTTTTTCTGCGTTCTATCGAACTTTTTTCCAGTTCTATCGAACATTCACCAAATATTTCATAAAAAATACCAGAGAGCACTAAGACTCTCCGGCACAAAACCTTATCGCTGTTGAAACTTCACAATCTCATCATATTCCTGCTGGAACAGTCGGCTCAAGCGGATAAAGATTGGCGTCAGTTCTTTATATGTTTCCACTGCTTCCGGTTCCGGCGTGTAGCTGTTTGTTGATCCGACCATCTCGGCCATCACGTCAAAGCTGTCGATTTCGCCTAACGCATACAGGCCGAGCACCGCCGCTCCGAGACATGAGCTCTCGACGCTTTCCGGTATGCTGACCTGCTGATTGAAGATGTTGGATAGCATCTGGCACCATACCTCGGAACGGGCGAACCCGCCTGTCGCATGGATTTTATCCGGAATGCCGATGATCTCCTCAAGTGCCAACAGGACCGTATAGAGATTCAGGTTGATTCCTTCCAGGACGGCACGCATCATATGCTCTTTTTTATGATGGATGCCAAGGCCGAAGAAGGATCCACGTGCATTTCCGTTCCATATCGGTGCACGTTCGCCAGTCAGGTAAGGATGGAAAATGACCCCTTCCGAACCAGGCTTGATGCTGGCAATTCTGGAGGTGATCACATCGTACGGATCCATTCCTGCAAGGCCTGCTTCCTCCGCCTCTTCTCCGCACAGCTCATCGCGGAGCCAGCGCATGATCATGCCGCCATTATTGACCGGACCACCGATAACCCAATGCTTTTCCGTAAGGGCATAACAGAACGTTCTTCCCTTTGGATCTGTCACAGGACGGTCGGTTACCGTACGGATTGCACCGCTTGTTCCAATTGTCAACGCGACCACGCCAGGCTGAACCGCATTAACGCCCAGGTTGGAAAGTACGCCGTCATTGGCACCAACAACAAATGGAACATCAGCGGAGATTCCCAGCACCGTAGCCACTTCCGGCTTCATCCCTCTTAACACTTCTGTCGTTGGGACGATATGGGAAAGCTGCTCAGGTGATACTCCCGCAATCGCTAAAGCTTCTTCATCCCAGGAGAGGCTTTTCAGATTGAACAGTCCTGTCGCAGAAGCGATGGAGAAATCCACGACATACTCGCCGAATAATTTATGTAAGACATATTCCTTAATGGAAATGAATTTCGCTGCTTTTTCGAACACCATTGGATGGTCATTACGGAGCCAAATGAGCTTCGCCAGAGGAGACATCGGATGGATCGGTGTTCCGGTACGCAGGTAAATCTCGTGACCGTTCCACTCCTCTTTCAGCTTCTTCGCCCATTTTTCGCTGCGCTGATCGGCCCATGTGATGCTTTTCGTCAATAGAGTGCCCGCTTCATCAATCGCAATCACGCTATGCATCGCGGCACTGAAGCTGACATGGGAAAGTTCGTTTTCTGAGATGTTCCCCAGGCGGACCGCTTCCCTGATCGAAGTCAGAACCGCCTGCAAAATCTCATCCGGATCCTGCTCAGCCGCGCCAAGCTCTGGGGTATACAAAGGATATTCCACAGCAAACTGGCTGCGCACCTGCCCCTTCTTTGTAAAAAGCACCGCCTTCGTACTCGTCGTTCCTATATCGACACCTAACATGTATTTAGCCAAGTTGATTTCCTCCTTATGCCGGTCTTTCTGGTCTTTGAATTATGTGGATGGGACAACGGAAAAAGCGCCTAATCAGCGCTTTTGTCCGTTCATAGTGGGACGAGGGATCAGTCCCTACCCGATAAATATTCCAATAACAAATACTACCACAAAACCGACTAAACCGATAATCGTTTCCATCATGGTCCAGGATTTCAATGTGTCTTTTACGTCGAGTCCGAAGTATCTGTTCACGAGCCAGAAGCCTGAGTCGTTTACGTGTGAAAGAACGGTCGCACCGGATGCAATCGAGATAACGATCAGTCCTAGTACCGGTCCTTCCAGACCAAGGATGCCGATAAGCGGCGTGATAAGACCTGCTGCTGTTACCATCGAAACGGTAGCAGAACCTTGGGCAACACGTACTGCTGCTGCAATCAGGAACGCCAGCACGATTGGCGGTAAAGCAGAACCAGCCATCATATCACCAAGTACTTCACCAACACCTGAGTCAATCAGTACTTGCTTGAAGACTCCACCGGCACCAGTTACAAGGATGATGATACCGGCAGGTTCCAACGCTTTTGTTGCAATGTCTTGAATCTCCTGCTTGCTGTAGCCACGTTTTGTACCTAAGAAGAAGAAAGTTAATAGTGTTGCAATAGTCAATGCCACGAATGGATGACCAACAAAAGTAGTAATTTCCCTTACAATGTGACCTTCGTCATAAATCACTGTAGAAAGCGTATTCACCAAAATCAGTACTAAAGGAACTAAAATGATGCTAGCGATCAATCCAAAGCCAGGTAGATCTTTGTCATACTCTTTTTCTTCCATTTCCATATATTTCGGAACTGCCACTTGAATCTTTTTACCGATATACTTACCGAATACAGGACCCGCAAGGATCATAGCCGGAATACCAGCGATTACACCGAACAGGATGACCCAGCCAAGATCTGCACCAATCAAGTCTGCAACTGCGATCGGTCCAGGTGTCGGCGGAATGAAACTGTGCGTTACCGCTAAACCTGCAAGCAATGGAATACCATAGTGCAATAATGATTTCCCTGTTTTTCTGGCCAATCCATAAACGATCGGAACCAAAATGATGAAACCAACATCAAAGAATACCGGGATTGCTACTAGGAAACCTGTAATACCCAGTGCCCATTGGGACTTTTCTTCGCCAAACTTTTTCATCAATGTTTGAGCAAGACGTTCTGCTCCGCCGGAAACCTCCAGCATTTTACCGAACATGGCACCAAGTCCGACCACGACCGCTACGAACCCGAGGGTGCCTCCCATCCCGCTCTGAACGGATGCGATAACTTCATTAAGTGGCATGCCTGCTGCAATACCAACCAGTAAACTCACAAGTAAAAGTGCAACGAACGCATGCAGCTTTGTACGGATTACCAAGAATAATAGCAAAAATATCGCTGCTGCTGCGATTAATATCAACATAGAACCTGACATGTTAGTGTCCTCCTCAAATTAGTTTTTTTCAACGGCATGGCCGCCAAATTCATTTCGTAGTGCTGCTACAACTTTTCCAGAAAACGTATCGGTCTCAAGCGAGCGGTAACGCATCATCAGTGCCATGGTGATTACTGGGGCTGCTGTCTGCAAATCCAGCGCAGTCTCCACTGTCCATTTTCCTTCACCCGATGAGTGCATCACACCTTTGATCGCTTCAAGATTTGCATCCTTGCTGAACGCGTTCTCCGTCAGCTCCATCAACCATGAGCGGACAACCGAGCCATTATTCCATACCCTCGCAACCTTTTCGTAATCAAAATCGAAATCACTTTTATCCAAAATGTCAAAGCCTTCTGCAATGGACTGCATCATGCCGTATTCCACTCCGTTATGTACCATTTTCAAGAAGTGGCCGCTTCCGGATTTTCCGGCATACAGGTATCCATTTTCTACGCAGATATCTTTGAAAATCCCTTCCACATGGCGAAATGCCGCTTCGTTCCCGCCAACCATCGTGCATGCTCCGTTACGTGCGCCATCCATTCCTCCGCTTGTGCCGACATCTAAATAGTGGATGCCTTTTTCAGCAAGTACTGCCGCACGCTTCAGCGTATCCTTGTAGTTGGAGTTTCCACCATCGATGATGATGTCGCCTTCCGTTAAAAATCTACTAATCTCACTTAGTACACTTTCCGTGATTTCTCCTGCAGGAACCATCATCCAGATCACCTTTGGAGATTCTAGCTTTCCGATTGCCTCTTCAATCGAATAGGCAGGTATTGCACCATACTTCTCACTTTTGGCAACGTTTTCACGCTCGACGTCAAAAGCAACTACCTCGTGTTTGTTATCTATCAGGTTAAGAGTCAGGTTATACCCCATTTTGCCTAAACCTATCATTGCAAGTTTCATAATTTGCTAGAACTCCCTTCATGTTGTTGCTATGTTTTGTGCATGCGGAAAAATATTCTATCTCTATTCTCGTTTGAGGAAAAATATTTTTTGTTATGTTCCTATTATGAAAAAAAATTCTCCATTTTGCAAGCGTTATCAAAAAAATATTTTATTTTTCTTTGAATCATATTAAGATAGATAGTAAGACTACTAATTCTGGAGGTCGCACCATGAACACTCAAGAGAAGCAATACTGCATGATGCGCATTCGTTCCCACTACCCGAAGTTCAGGGGAAAGGAGCTTGCCATCGCGGATTATATCCTCAATAACCCCCAAAAAATCGTCCATAGCACCATCAACCAGGTTGCCGATGACCTCGGCGTTGCCGACTCCACCGTGTTCCGCTTCTGCCAGCGAATTGGCTTCAAGGGCTACCAGGCCATGAAAATTGCGCTTGCTACGGAAATTGTGGAACCGATTCAGGATATCCATGAGAACATCATGGAGCACGATAACGAAAAAACCGTTGCGGAAAAAGTGTTCCGCTCCAATATAAAAACACTGGAGGACACGTTGAAGGTGCTTGATGAACCGTCCTTCAAGCAGGCTGTACAAGCCATCCTCGGCGCCCGGAAAGTGGAGCTGTTCGGAAGCGGTGGCTCCAATGTCATCGCATTGGACGCCTACCACAAATTCATCCGGACCGGGATTTCCGTCAGTGTCCAAGCCGACACCCATATGCAGCTCATGTCTGCAAGCCAGCTGACCTCACAGGACGTGGCGATCATTATCTCCCACACTGGTGCGTCGAAGGACATGATGCATGTGTTGGAGGTTGTACAAGATAACAGCGTCAAAACAATCGGCATCACCAACTTTGCAAAATCGCCTTTGAGCCAAAAGGTGGACATTCCTCTTTATACGGTATCTGAAGAAACCGACTATCGTTCCGAGGCACTGGCATCAAGGATTGCCCAGCTCGCGATGATCGATGCGATTTATGTGAATGTGTTGATGGCGAAGAAGGAGCAAGGGAAAGAAGCGTTGCAGAAGGTGCGGAAGGCTATTTCGGTTAAAAGAGTATAATTGAGTTTGTTGAGTTGTGAAGCCCGCGTTGTGGCGTACCTTTTAGGAGGTATTGCTTGATACGCGGGTTTTGTTTTGTCGGAATAATGGAGGTTGCAGTTCCACTGCTTCGCAGGTACCATCCGATCCCTTTGATTCCCTCACTACCGTACTTTCCTCCGAGTCAGGGTATCATCCGATCCCTTTGATTCCCTCACTACCGTACTTTCCTCCGAGTCAGGGTATCATCCGATCCCTTTGATTCCCTCACTACCGTGCTTTCCTCCGAGTCAGGGTATCATACGACTCCTTTGATTCCCTCACTACCGCGCTTTCCTCCGAGTCAGGGTATCAACCGACTCTTTTGATTACCTCACTACCACGTTTTCCTCCGAGTCAGGGTATCATCCGACTCTTTTGATTCCCTCACTACCACGTATTCCTCCGAGTCAAGGTATCATCCGACTCTTTTGATTCCCTCACTACCTTGCTTTTCTCCGAGTCAAGGTATCATCCGACTCTTTTGATTCCCTCACTACCGCGCTTTCCTCCGAGTCAAGGTATCATCCGACTCTTTTGATTCCTTCACTACCTCGTTTTCCTCCGAGTCATAGTAACATTTGATACTTTTGATTCCCTTACTAATTGACCCGAGCCCGAGTCCAAGTCAAGGTGTCATCTGACGTCTTTTGAAACCATGACTACATCCATCATTGTTCAAAACCTTCTCCAAATACCACTCTATTTCAAGCAAAACACACCCCACCTAAATAATTCCATCCCAACCAACACATACTAATAACAACTCAAAATGAACTACAGGAGGACCTAAAATGAGCACAAAAGAAACTGCTCTTTCCATTTTTGCACTTGGAGGCATCAATGAAATCGGCAAGAACATGTATGTTGTTCAATACGAGGAAGACATCATCGTCATCGACTGCGGAGGCAAATTCCCGGACGAGACTTTGCTTGGCATTGATCTGATCATCCCAGACATTACATACCTGGAAGAAAACAGGGACAAAATCAGAGGAATGATTATCACTCATGGACATGAGGATCATACAGGTGGCATTCCTTACATCATGAAAAAGCTCGATATCCCCATCTATGCGACCCACTTCACCTTGGGGCTGATCGAACTGAAGCTGGAAGACCACAAGCTGTTGAGGGACACGAAACTGACTACTATCGATTCGGAGACGACACTGCAACTCGGCAGCATGGAGGTCTCTTTTTTCAAGGTCAGTCATAGCATTCCCGACTGCCTTGGCATCGTTTTCAAAACGCCGGAAGGAACCGTGGTCCATACCGGGGATTTCAAATTCGATCTGACACCAGCCAATAATGAACGGCCGGACCTTCATCGGATGGCGGAGATCGGCAAAGAAGGAGTGCTTGTTCTTATTTCCGAAAGCACGAATGCGGAGCGTAAAGGGTTATCCCCTTCCGAAAAAATGGTATCCTCCCATATGGAAGAAGCATTCTTGAGAGCGCAGGGAAAAGTGGTTGTATCGACCTTCGCCTCCAATGTCAGCAGGGTGCAGCAAGTGGTCGATGCTGCAAAAAAGACAAACCGCAGACTCGCACTGCTTGGGCGGAGCATGGTGAATGTCGTTCAAGTGGCAATGGAACGGGGATATTTGGACATACCGGATTGGATGCTCATAGAAGCGAGAGAAGTGGAGCAGATGCCACCTGAAAAGGTCGCCATCCTTTGTACAGGAAGTCAAGGAGAACCGAATGCTGCCCTGGCAAGATTGTCTACCGGAAATTTTCGCGATGTCAGCCTTTATCCGGATGACATGGTTGTTTTCGCTGCATCCCCCATTCCCGGTAATGAACGTGATGTCTCAAAAATAATTGACAACCTGTACAAACTAGGTGTCGATGTCATATATGGCTCCGGCAGCTCCACCGGAATGCATGTGTCCGGACACGGCTATCAGGAAGATCTGAAATTTATGCTCACCCTTATGAAGCCTACCTATTTCATTCCGATTCATGGAGAGTACAGGATGCTTCATCACCATGGATTATTGGCACAGTCGATCGGAGTGGAAAGAGAAAATATATTCATTATCAAAAACGGTGATGTTGTGGATGTGGTCAATTCCATTGCCCGTCAAACCCGGTCCATCCCTTCCGGTGACATATTCGTGGATGGCATGGGACAGGGAGATATGGGATCGGTCATGCTGCGTGATCGGAAGGTGCTGTCTGAGGAGGGAATGCTCGTAATTGTCATCACATTAAGCAAATACGACCGTCGTATCCTCTCCGGGCCAGACACCATCACAAGAGGATTTTCTTTTGATCAGAATGCCGATCAGCTCATGAGACAGGTGAATAAATTGGTCACGAAGACGGTAACCGAACTTCAGGAGGAAAATGTACGGAAGTGGAATGTGATGAAACAAAGTATTAAAAAATCAGTCGGGCAGCATATCTTCTCCCAGACGAGAAGAAAACCGATGATCTTGCCGATTATTATTGAAATCTAAAAAGGAGGCAGCTACCTAAAAAGTAGCTGCCTCCTCCAACTTCATCTTAATAAGCTTGGTTGCGTCTTATTTTTCATCCTATGTTTATACCTATTCAAACAAACACTCAAGTACGAATTTTTTAAGTGCTTAACTTGTCCTGCATAAGTATAATCCATTTTGAAATGATAGGATGTGCGTAATTCACTCAAGACTGCGCATAATAAATGAGACCACTCATATGAAAGGATGAACTGCTATTAACTTTAAAAGCGAATTACAAGAAGCGCAAGATATTATACATAAAGCACATCATCATTTAAAACAAGTTAGTTCAAACAGTATAGAATCAGAAGCATGTTATTTTGCTATAAGCGAACTTGAAAAAGCACAACAGAAAATCCAACAGGTTCAACAACAAATAAATGAATAAATTCTTCATACGAAAAATGGCCTGAGAATATGCACCCAAGCCATTTTTTGTTATTAATCGATTATCGATCCTTATCGTTGAGCAGTGTCATTTATATTTTTCAGAAATGCTTCCCGGTTTTTAAACAAGAAAAACATATATATTTCTCTGCTTATATAGAAACGCACCTGATTCTAGGTGCGTTGTGTTAGATGTTTTTTACAATTTCAATTACTTTAGACGGATCTACACGTTTTGTGTAGTCAGAATCGACTTCTGCAAATACAATCTTACCTGATTGGCCGATTACAAATGTAGCTGGCTTTGGAAGTTCCCAATCATCGTTCCCGTTATATCCCGGAACGTTTAATCCAGAGTCCTTATATATTTCAATTAAATAATCCGGCATTTTAAATACCAAATTAAATTGTTCAGCAACTTTATTGCCTTCATCACTGAGAACAATGAATTCAAGCTCATTTTTTTCCTTTGTAGACAAGGATGCATCTGGCGTCTCCGGACTGATGGCTATTAACGTTGCACCAGCGTCTTTGATAGAATCTATTTCGCTTTGATAGGCTTTTAATTCAAGATTGCAGTAAGGGCACCAGCCACCCCGATAAAATGTCAGGATCACCGGTCCATTCGTAAGCTCTTCAGTAATGGACACCATTTTTCCTTTTGCGTCAGGAAGTATAAAATCCGGTACTTGATCTCCTTCTTTCAATCCTTGTGCAACTCCGGATTCTTCTAATTCTTTTGTTGCTTGCGCCATTAACTTTTGCTTTTCCTCAGGAGCCTTTTGCTTAAATGCTTCTTTATAAGCTTGAATTTCTTCGAGCAATGTAGTCATCTTTGTCCTTACCTCCTTTTTCATATCAATTAAACCTTAACAAGAAATTTCCCTTTTTTCATTAAATCTGCTTTTGTGATTCTATCGATTATCGGAATTCATTTACTCTCCAAAGCTTGGTTCTAAATAATAGAAAAAAAAAAGCTCACCATTCGGTAAGCTTTGATGCTTTATCCTTTTCTATTCAGCCTAATTTTGAACGGATTACAGTTAATTATGAAAATTACTTTATACCGCTTCCGTACGCTTCCACTTCTTCCCGTACTGAACAAACAGCAGTCCTAATTCATGATGATCGCCTTCATAGATCGCACATTGTGCAAAGCGGTCTTCGCCATTCGCATCCACGACCTGTAGCTTGCAGAATGCTCTGTTTTGCTGAAGCGCTTCGTAAAAGCCCTCTACCGTAGAAACTGGGATTCCGTTTACTTTTACAATGATTTCCCCGATTTGGAGATTCATTTTTTCTGCAGGACTTTGTGGAATCACTCCCAAAATGATCAGCCCCTTATCTCGTTGAACGAAAATCGGTTGGCTTTCTTCATCATGGGTGCGAACTCTGTAGTGGATAAATTCCCTTCCGAACACCGCCAGGACAGCCGAAAGGATGGCAGCTGTCTCCCACCAAACTCCTGCAATGGCCAGTGCGAAAATCAAGACCCCAAGCGCCGACATCTGACGCCCCGTAATTGGAACGGTTTCCTTTGGTAGGCTTGCTTTCAATCTTGAATAGAAACCCATTGCGAAAGGAACGAGCCAGACGGAAAACGACTGCTCTCCGACTTGAAGAACCGGCCACCACTCAAAGCTGGTTTGTAGGGCCTCTCCGGGAACCAGCACGAACAATGGCAGTACCCATACACGTTGGGAAACATGAGATCCGACCGGAAGACCACGCTTGCTTTTCTCCAATTGAGGCGACGTTTGCGTGGATGCCTGCCTAATAACCAGCATTCCCTCTGCAATCATGAGAATCCCCATCAGGACGGCCATGCTTGGCAAGTGCGTCTCCGATATAGAAGAAAATAAACGATCCATACTTGCTATACCGGTTGTCCATTTCGGAAGCAGGACAACCAATAAAAGAGAAAAACCGAATATGTAGCCTGTTGAGAGGAAGCGAGGCTTAATAAACAGGGTAAATACCACTGTGACAATACTGATTAAAAAGATGGTTCCAAATGGAAGGATGATTCCTGCTCCAAGTGTAATTATGGATAAAGCCAGTCCCAAAACAAGCGTCTTCAACGCTTTTTGCAACTCAGTGAGACCATATTCCACCCGGATGTGAAAATCATGACGCTCCCGCTTGACACGAAAATAACCCAATACCACTGCAACGGCCATGGTTACATAAAAAACAGGATGGATGAATAAGCGACCCACACCCTTCAGTAACTCCAATAACCATGATTCTATCATCGAATCACCGCCTAACATCGTCTGAAATATCTGTTGTTCCTATTATTTTAACACAAAAAAGCCGGCCCCCACCATAGGAGAAGCCGGCCTTGAAAATTTATTTGAATAGGTTTTTCATTGCTTCCTGAAGCTGTACATCATTCTTTTCGGAACGGACCGCTTCAAGCAGCTTGGACTGGATAAGCTCTGCAGTATTGCCATCAACCTTCCCTGTTGCGGAAAGTTCATTTTTCGATTGGAAGCTCTTCACGGCATTTTCTGTTTCCTTACTGAAGTAGCCATCCTCGCGTCCTGGATCAAAGCCCAGACCTTTTAACATAAGCTGAACATTTTTCACTTTCTCACTATTCGTATCATAGCCCAGCTGTTCTTCTTTTTCCAGATTGATCGGATTCGCATAGAAGAAATCCGGCTGCTTCACAGGAATCGTAGGCTCCACACCTTTTTCATGAATCCAGTTTCCATCAGGTGTCAGCCATTTGTAAAGCGTAAGCTTCAGGTTGCTGCCATCGCCCATCGGCACCGCCTGCTGGACGGTTCCTTTACCAAATGAAGCATCTCCGACGATTTCATAATTTCCAGCCTCTTTTAAGGCACCTGCCAAAATTTCAGAGGCGGAGGCACTTCCTTTATCAATCAATGTGATAATCGGATATGGCTTTTGTTCTGTAATCGAGGAGAAGAAGCGCTGCTTTTCTCCATTACGCTGTTCAATCTGTACATAAGGTTTATCCTTGGTCACCAATTCGGAAGCGATGATCTGCACCTGCTCGAGCAAGCCTCCTGGGTTTCCACGGACATCTACAACAAGCCCTTCGATGTTCTGGTCCTCCAATGCAGCTAGCTGTTTTTTGAAATCCTCACCCGTATTTTGGGAGAAGGATGTAATCTGAATGTATCCGACCTTTTTGCCTTCATGGTCATAGGTCTCCGAGTAGACGGTTTCAATCGGAATCGTATCACGTGTCACTTCGACCACGAACGGATCCTGTACGCCAGGACGCTGGATCTGAAGCTTAACCACGCTTCCCTTTTCACCGCGGATTTTAAGTACCGCCTGATAAAGGTCCAATCCTTCAATATCCTCTTCGTCCACTTTCAGTATCTGGTCATTTGGCTGCAATCCCGCTTTTTCTGCCGGCGAGCCTTTGAATGGGGAGACGATGGTCACTTTCCCATTCTGCATGCCAACCTCTGCTCCGATTCCCTCAAAAGAAGATTCAAGGGACTGGTTGAATTGGTCGGCCGTTTCTTTATCCATATAGACGGAATAAGGGTCCTCCAATGTATCGACCATACCTTGGATGGCACCTTGAATGAGCTTTTCGGATTCCACTTCCTCCACATATCTGGAGGATATCATTTCATATGCCTGTTGGATCTTCGCCATTTGGGAGTCCAGGTCCTTGGCTGTTTCCTTGGATGGTTCTTCAAGTGTGATATCAAAATCCTGTGACTGCTGAGAAGGAACAGCGGAAGCCGGGTTCGACCCAAGCCATGTAAGAGCGGCATATGTGCCTCCTGCCCCAACTAAAACGGATAGTACCATTAATAATGTGACGATTTTGCGATTCATGAAAGCTCCTCCTCATCCCTATACCCAATACCGAACGACTAATATATGAGCAATTGTATCACAGCCCTGCATGGTTGGAAATTAAAAACGCTTATGTAAACGGCCTGCTGTATCGTTTTAAAAAATCACTCGCTAATAGGTAGGCTAATGTTGCAGTAAAAGGCATTACACGTTGAAAGTGTAATGCCTTTTGTCAGAACTAGTATATGTGGTGCTTGTACATAATATGTGTATTTTTTAGAAATTAATATAGTTAGCTGGGTTTACTGCATTGGACTTGGAACCGTTCCATGAACCTTTGTGCAATTCAAAGTGTAAATGCGCTCCGAATGAATAGCCTGTGTTACCCATTACGCCGATTTGCTGTCCTTTGGATACAGATGTACCTGCTGGTGCTCCCGGACGCTCCAGATGCGCATAAACAGTTGTAAATGTTTGTCCATCAATGTAGTGAGTGATGAACACTACATTACCATAGGAACTGGAGTAATATGATTGGAATACGGTACCGCTGGCTGCTGCCACGACTGGTACATCACCAGATCTTCCGTTTTTACCGATATCAACACCAAAGTGATTTCCACCCCAACGTCCCCCAAAACCAGAAGTTACAGAACCTGTAGCTGGACGTGTCCAGTCACCTGATGATACTGGTGGTGGAGAAACAACATGTGCAGGTGGTGCCGGCTTACCAGCCGCTGCCGCTGCTTCTGCAGCTTTTCTTGCCTCTTCCGCTCTTCTTGCTTCCTCAGCTTCTCTTCTTGCACGCTCTTCCGCTTCTTTTCTTGCTCGTTCTTCCGCAGCTTGAATTTCTGCGCGAATCGCTTTTTCTTGTGCTGCTAGGATCTGCGCTTCATTTTCAAGCTCGTGGATCTCATGCATCGTTTCTTCTTCTTTTTTCTTAAGCTGCGCCATTAGTGCATCTTTTTCTTTAATTTGATTTCTCAGTTTTACTTCCATCGCTTCCAATTCTGTCAGCTGCTGCTCTAGGGAAGCCAGTTTTTCACGTAGTTCCAGCTCTTTATCCTCTAAAAGCTGTAAGTCCTCTTGATGAGCTTTTAAAATATCACGGTCTGCTTGTACAATCGTAGCTACCGCACCAACGCGGTCTAAGAAATCTCCAAAGCTTTGTGCTCCCAGTAATACATCCAGGTAGTTAACGGCTCCTCCACCCTGTTGGAAAGAGCGAGCGCGATCTTTTAGAAGCTCATTTCTTTTTTCAATACGTTCTTTTAAAACAACAATCTCTTCTTGTAGTTTTGTAATATCTTGTCTTGTTCCATCAATTTCTTCTTTTTTCGCACTGATTTTCGCTTTTGTTTCACCAACTGCTATATCTAATTGCTTTACTTCTTCCGCTAAAGTCTTCTGTTCAGCTTGAAGCTGATTCACTTCATCCTGCTTACCGGACCTTGTTGATTCATTATTGGATTGTTCATTTCGTACGTCATTCAGCTTTTCTTTTAAATTTGCAGAAGCTGTATCTGATAAGCCAGTAGAGAAAAATCCAGAAAATCCTATAACGGCAGCAATAGCGACTGTACCAATCTTTCTTCTCATCCCTTGTTTCCCCCTAAAATCTTATGTACTGATAGGGATTAATTACCAATCCCCATCAGGTTTTTTGTTTTTTATTATGGGTAGACCATTAATATGGAATCTTTTATACTCTTAAAAACTTTCGGACGGACATCATGCTTCCCCAAACACCGATGAATGCACCAATTGCAATCAGGATTCCAATGACTTGGAAGGCGAAAGGATAGAACGGAAGCAGTTGAATGAATGTGCCTTGGATTCTCGGTTCTACCAAATCTATCAGATAATAGTAGGATGTGAGAATGATTCCGATAGGCACGATGGAACCCAACACTCCCAGCCAAAGTCCTTCAAGGAAGAACGGCCAGCGGATAAAGCCATTGGTTGCACCAACCAGCTTCATGATTTCGATTTCTTTTCTTCTGGCAAAAATGGTGATCTTGATCGTATTGGAGATCAGGAACATGGCTGTAAAGACAAGTCCAAGAATCAAGGCAAGACCTACGTTTCTAGCAATCTCGAATACTTTAAATAATCGTTCCACCGTTTCGGCCCCGTAAATGACCTTATGTGTGAAATTCATTTTATCTATTTTTTTCGCTGCCGCGATCGTGTCCTGCGGATTAGCTGTCTTTACAATGAATACATCGAAAAGTGGATTGTTCTGTTCAAACAGCTCAAATGCGCCACCATCCTCACCAAAACTGTCAACCAATCCTTTCAGTTCCTCTTCCTTTGATGAATAATCGACCGTTTCGACTTCCGGTAATTTCTCTATCTTATCACGAAGTGCGTTCTGATCTTCCTCTGTTGCTGTAAGATCTATGTGCACCCGGATCTCTACGTCTTTTTCGATTTCATTCGCAACGCTGTTCAAGTTCATCATGAGTACAAGGAATACTCCGACGAGTAATAGCGTCACGGTTACGGCACTGACGGATGCGAATGTCATCCAGCCGTTTCTTGCCAAGCTTTTAAGACTTTCCCTGAAATGCCGCAAAAGAGTTCTAGGCTTCATATCCATAGTCCCCCTCTGCTTGGTCACGCGCGATTTTACCATTCTCGATTGCAATAACACGCTTTTTAATCGTGTTTACAATTTCGCGGTTATGCGTCGCCATGACTATTGTTGTGCCCTTGTCGTTAATTTCTTCAAAGATGTTCATGATTTCCCATGAAGTATCAGGATCAAGGTTTCCTGTCGGTTCATCGGCAATCATTACCTTAGGGCTGTTTACAATCGATCGTGCAATGGAGATACGCTGCTGTTCTCCTCCGGAAAGTTCATTCGGCAGATGGCGAGCTTTGTGCTTCAGCTTTACGAGATCTAAAACTTCCATCACACGCTTCTTGATATTTTTCGGACTTTCTTCGATAACTTCAAGCGCAAAGGCTACATTTTCATATACAGTTAATTGCGGGAGGAGTTTAAAGTCCTGGAAAACCACCCCGATATTTCTTCTTAAAAGGGGAACCTTGCTTTCCTTCAGCTTGGATAGGTTCACACCGTCTATGATGATGGAACCGCTTGTCGGTTTTTCCTCGCGGTACATCATCTTGATGAAGGTGGACTTCCCAGCACCACTCGGACCTACTACATAGACAAACTCTCCAGCTTTAATATTTACATTTATTCCATCAACAGCTTGAACGCCGTTAGGATACTTTTTGAAGACGTCTTGCATTTGTATCATTTAATCACCTATTGGGTTAGAATATTTGAATAGAATACTTGATGAAATCTTAATAAAATACTGTAGCTGCTAATGCGGGACAGCTATCTCCACAAATGGATTTGTATATTTATCACAAATTTCCGCATAAATTCACCACTTCATTATAACATCTATTTCGACAAAATCAGAGTTTTAATTATTACAGTTTCTTTTCAAATTAGAGTCATAGTTGGAAATAGAGGTTATTTTTTCCTAAAAAAAAGGAATTTTCGTGGATAATGTCGATTAATCGGAATAGAAATCTATCTTTTCCTGGGGAATTTTGTAGAAGAGAAAAAACAAAGCCGGAGTTCACAGAACCCCGGCCAAGTTTGTTAGTTGTTATTTTTATTCAATAGTCAATACATCTGCACCAAGGATAGCTCGATCAAGTTCACCCTTCTTTGCATATACCGCTACTCGATATTGTCCGGCAGGCAACACTGTACCATCAACTAGAGTACCATTCCAGTCATGGTAGTTATAGCCTTTGCCAAGATCACCTGCATAAAGAGCATCACCAACATAGGTTCCAAGTCCCCCCGTTGCAGTTGCCGTATAAATCCACACCTGCAATTCTTCTGCACCGCCAGGCAGGTAGGAGTAGAATTCAAAGTTGTTATCTCCTATTGGAGTGAATCCAAAGTGAGTTACACGAGGGTAGTCAGGCTCTCCAACAAATAGGATAGTAGGAACCTCGATTACTGTGTCTCCCTCGGAAACTATTAAATGTCCTTCATAGTAACCAGCCGCTAATTTAGAAGCGTCTACTTGTACATTCACATTGACCTTTTGAGTTTTGCCTGGATTAACTTTCAGATTTTTACTTGTAGTCACTTTCACATGTTTGCCTACTTCATTTTTGAAAGTAAACTCCGAAGAGTAAACTTTTGCTTCATCAGACAGATTTTGAATTTCGAATTGCTGTTTCTCCACTTGCTTCCCTTTAGGCTTCTCAAAAGTTCCAAAAGAATAGCTTCCAGGATTCACTAGAGTTTCGGCTTGTAATGCATCCACCACTCGAATGCTTCCTGCTCCTTGAGTGTTGTGCGGATATTCATTTCCTGTTGCCGGGTTGATCAGCTTCTCGGCTGTATTCATCAATGCCGATTTCACTTCAAAGACACCCCAGCCCGGGTTAGCCTGTAAAATTACTGCCGCAGCACCCGCGACGTGCGGGGAAGCCATGCTTGTCCCTTGCTTCGCTCCATATCCGTGTGGGGAATCAGGGTTGAATGTTGGAACTGTACTCACGATATTCACACCAGGTGCGGATACATCCGGCTTGATCATCCACGTATCGATTACAGGACCGCGGGATGAGAAGTCAGCCATCGTTTCGCCCACAGCTTTATCAAATTGAATATTAAAGCTTACGGTCACGTCTGCCACTTTTGCTTTTAACGCTTCTCCATCTGCCTGGTTCAGCATGATTGTCGGAACTGCCATTCCTGGAATCAGCGGCATTGTACCTGCCACGTTATTGTAAAGAACGGCTCCTTCTGCACCTGCTTTCGCCGCTTCTGTTGCTTTGTCCACGAATGGGATACCTGCTCCACGGCTGATCAGAGCGATTTTACCAGTCAAATCTTTTCCTTCAAAATCAGCTGGCGCACCAAAACCTACATCCACCAGTTCAAAAGCTTGTCCGTTCAAGGATAACAATTCCTCTTCCGATGGGAATCCTTGCACTGCGGAGGATGCGTAGGATACGCCGTCCGATGAAGTAGTAGTAGCCTTGTAGACATTGTACGGCAATTGTGTTGCCCCAACGGAGATCGCTTCTCTTGATGTACCAGGAGAGCCGACTGTCCAATTATTTGGACCACTGTTTCCATTAGAAGTAACCGCAACTACCCCTTCTGCCATTGCTTGATCCAATGCGATGGAGGTTGCCCAATCCGGTGCATTCAAGGAATTACCTAAGGAAAGGTTCATAACGTCTGCACCGTCTTGCACTGCGCGCTCAATAGCTGCCACTACATTTTCCGTGGTCCCACTTCCACCAGGACCAAGAACACGGTAGGCAAGCAAGGTTGCATCCGGTGCTACCCCTTTGATCTGTCCATTCGCCGCAATGGTACCTGCAACGTGGGAACCGTGTGTCGTCTCTGCTCCACGCGGATCTCCCTTAGGAGTTTCCTGCGGGTCATTGTCGTTATCTACAAAGTCCCACCCCAGATATTCCCCAAAGTTCGGCGCTAAGTCAGGATGTGTGTAATCAACCCCTGTATCAATTACCGCGACTGTTACTCCTTCACCGGTAAATCCTAGATTCCACGCTTCGTTTGCTCCAATGAATGGTGCAGAATCGAACATCTCTGGGCTATATTCTTCTTCAGATATAAGCTCCTCTGTTGTGGTGTATTCCACATTAGGATAGACCGCCTTTACTCCAGGAGTCGCTAACAGACTAGGAATCTTGTTCGCTGGAAGCTCCACGGAGAACCCAGAAAATACATAGTAGTATTCACGGTTCACTTTATTTGTCGATACCCTTTTATCCAATTCGCTCTTTACATGATCACGAGCATTTTTCAAGTTTTGCTTTGTTTGCTTTTTCCCATTGTGCTTCGCTTCTACAATGGACTGTTCCTGTAATTCAACAAGAACGGTAACCGCTTTTGAGGAAGATAAATCGAAATCACCTTGTAATGTAGCTAGTTCACCCTCTGAATCCTGTGAGTTAGCTTGTACACCATTTGAAGAGAATGTACTAAAGACCAGTACAAACGCAAACAACGGCATAAGAGCTGTCATCCACTTCTTTTTCAAATCTCCCACTCCCCCATACTTTTAGTTAATGAAAGCATGCTATACTCTGAATATTCAGAACTATAGACGCAGACCATTACATAAATTGTCATTCGACAATCTAAATAAAAGTATATTTACAAAAATTTTAATTTTCAATATAATTTTCCATCCCTTTGGCGAATGAAAGAAAAAGGGGAAAATTGAAGGAGTAATATGTAATTTATTCCCTTTAAATATGGATTTAACGTACTATTTTCTGAAAATAAAAAATAGTATAAAAGATAGGGTGTTTTTTATATCAGAAAAACATTTGGTAATTTTTAGTTAAATAAAAAAGATTCCTTCTAAGGGTATTTCCCTAAAAGAAACCTTTCTGTCATTATTTTTGCTCCGCCAACCAGGCAGCAACCGTAGTCGCTTCTTCACCTTTGACGATGCCGCCCTTCATTTGGCCTTGTCCGTTTGCAATGATCTCTTCAATTTCTGCCTGGCTGTACTTGCTTCCTACCTTTTGAAGGTTTGGACCGAATCCGCCCTCCAGGTTACCGCCATGACAGCTTGAACAGCTTTGCTGGAAGATTTTTTCCGCTTCTGCAGTATCAACGGCACCGCCGCCCTCTTCTGCAGGTGCATCAGTGGCTGTATTGTTCTCTTCACCGCCACCACACGCAGCCAACATGAGCAGTGACGTTCCAAATACGAATGCTAAAAAGTACTTTTTCATCAGGTTGTCCTCCTAAGGATAGAAGTAAAATATACCAACATGACATTATTATATCCTATCTATTCCCTTCTATTCCCTTTTAAAACCTTCCCCAAGTACCTCTGACGCGTTCATAACGACCACAAACGCAGATGCATCAATGCTCCGCACCACTTGTTTCAATTTTGTGAATTCAGTCTGATCGACCACACACATCAGAACAGGACGTTCATCCTCCGTATAGCCGCCAGTAGCAGAAAGCTTTGTCACACCACGATCGATCTTCGTCAAAATCGCCTGCTTGACCTCTTCTTCCTTCTGCGTAATGACGATTGCCATTTTGGAATACCCAAGTCCGACCTGAACAAAATCAATCGTTTTACTTGTCACGAAAAGACCGATGAGTGCATACATTCCTAGCTCCAGATCGAATACGATTGCTGCAGAAATTACTATAAGTCCATCAATGGCTGCCACACATGTCCCCAGGCTGAGCCCGGTATACTTATGGATGATTTGTGCTGCAAGGTCTGTACCACCAGTAGAAGCTCTCCCACGGAAGACGAGTCCAAGTCCGAGACCTACCCCAATCCCTCCGAAAAGACTTCCAAGCAGCGGATCTTTTGTCGCAGGCTCAAGTCCAGCTGTCCAAAGTACAATCAACGGCAGGGTAATCGTCCCAACCAGTGTTTTTAAACCAAATTGTTTTCCGAGCAGGATGACGCCTGCAAGGAATAACGGAATATTGAAGCAAAGCTGCACAATACCCGGCTCCCAGCCCAAAGTGGCATCCAGAATCGTACTGACCCCGCTTACCCCACCAGACGCCACCCGATTCGGAAGCAAAAAAAGGTTAAAGGCAAGCGCCACAATGGCCGAACCCAAAATAACATATGTATATTCTTTTACCCGTTGCATAACAGGATTTACTTGATAACCGTTTCTATTGCGATGTTTCAATTTACTGTCCCTCCAAAGTTGTCCCTATTAAAAAAATTCACACAACGAGCAAGAGTATAGCACGCAGATGTAGCGGTGTAAATGGTATTGGTATAACGTGGTAAAGCGTTAAATAGACGGGTGTTTGGTGGTAGTGTTTGTTAGTTTGGTGGGTTTTATGAGGCGGGTTGAAGGATGGGCGGAGTAAAGGAAGACTTAGGCAGGGCACCATCGGAGACGGCGGCGAGGATGAAATTTGTCTACGGATGTCAAATGGAGCGCAAATTGAAATTATCGGGCGAAAAAAACCTATTATCGGGCGTAAATCCAAAAAAACGGGCGAAACAGACCTGTTATCGGTCGAATCCGAACGTGATACCCGTACCCCTATAAGTATTAACCAGCTCTTTCTGCTAAATAATAAAAAAACCCCCAGCCAACCGGCCGGAGGTTTCCTATATTTTATAGCTTGGAACGTAAATACGCATCAATGAACGGATCCAAATCGCCATCCATCACGGCCTGGGTGTTACCCACTTCCGTATTGGTACGGTGATCCTTCACCATTGAGTACGGATGGAACACGTAGGAACGGATTTGGCTTCCCCATCCGATGTCTTTTTGCTCGCCGCGGATTTCATCCAATTCCGCCTGCTGTTCATCCAGCTTCTTTTGATAAAGCTTGGCTTGCAGCATCTTCATTGCACGCTCACGGTTTTTGATCTGGGAACGCTCTGTCTGGCACGTTACCACTACATTAGTCGGGATATGCGTGATACGGACAGCGGAATCGGTCGTATTGATATGCTGACCACCGGCGCCACTCGCACGGTACGTATCAATTTTCAGATCTTCCGTACGGATGTCGATTTCAATGTTATCATCGAACTCCGGCATTACTTCACAGGATACGAAAGAAGTATGACGGCGGCCTGATGAATCGAACGGCGAAATACGTACAAGACGGTGTACGCCTTTTTCCGCTTTCAAATATCCATAGGCATTGTGACCCTTGATCAATAGCGTAACGCTTTTGATTCCTGCTTCGTCGCCAGGAAGGTAATCCAGTGTTTCCACTTTGAAGCCTTTGCGCTCGGCCCAGCGGGTGTACATTCGGAGAAGTAGAGAACCCCAGTCCTGTGATTCCGTTCCGCCTGCACCAGGATGCAGTTCAAGAATGGCATTGTTTTTGTCATGCTCCCCGCTTAGTAAAAGCTGAAGCTCAAATTTATTGAAGTCCTCGGTGACAGTTTTCACCTCAGAGGAAAGCTCCGCTTGCAGCTCCTCATCCGGCTCTTCTTTTAAAAGATCGTAAGTCAGTTGAAGATTTTCGTAGTTTTCACTAAGTTCATTAAATTGGCTGACCGGCTCTTTCAGGGCGTTCGCTTCGTTGATGACAACCTGCGCCGCGTTTTGGTCATTCCAGAATTCCGGGTTGGACATTTCATTATCCAGCTCTGCGATGCGTCGTTCTTTGACCTCTAAGTCAAAGAGACCCCCTAAACTCGACTAATCGCTTAGCCATTTTTTCTAATTCATGTCTGATTTCTACTAATTCCATATCATTCACCTCATATTTATTTCGCACAAATAGTTTGTTGCTCACTAATAGTCTATTCTAACGTATTTTATGAAAATAAAAAAGCGGGGGAAGCTAGTTCTTTCCAATCGCACGAAAAAAGCGGGGCCGATATGCAGCCCCACCTTTTCAAAAAATTACTGTCCGCAGCAATTCTTATATTTCTTGCCGCTTCCGCAAATGCATGCGTCATTACGGCCGATTTCCATCACTTTTTTTACTGGCTTTTTCTTAGGAGGCTCGCCGCCGCTCTCTTTCGGAACAACCGCCTGGCCTTTTGCCACCTCTTGACGCTGAAGGTTGTTGCGGATTTGTGCCTTCATCACATACTTCGCAACGTCATCCTCGATAGCGGCAATCATGTTCTCAAACATGGAGAAGCCTTCAAACTGGTATTCACGAAGCGGATCGATCTGGCCGTATGCACGTAAATGGATACCCTGGCGCAGTTGATCCATTGCATCGATGTGATCCATCCACTTGCTGTCCACGGCACGAAGCACGACAACCTTTTCGAACTCACGCATCTGTTCAGCGGATAGCTCCTGCTCTTTTTCATCATAACGGGCTTTCACTTTTTCCAGGATGACCTCAGAAATTTCCTCCGGCTCTTTTCCACGGAAGTCGTTGACCGATACAGCACCCTCTTCAAGCAGGTTCGCTTCTACATAATCCACGATACCTTGAAGATTCCACTCCTCAGGAAGATCCTCTTTCGGAGTGTAAAGGCCGACATTTCGCTCCACAGAGGAAGTGAGCATTCTCTCTACCACTTCACGCAGGTTCTCGGAATCAAGCACTTCAAAACGCTGCGTGTAGATAACTTCACGCTGCTGACGAAGTACATCGTCATATTGTAGAAGCTGCTTACGCGCATCAAAGTTGTTACCCTCGACACGTTTCTGCGCAGATTCCACTGCCCGGGAAACCATCTTGCTTTGGATAGGCTGGCTATCATCCATGCCAAGACGCTCCATCATCGCTTTCATATTATCGGAACCGAAGCGGCGCATCAATTCATCTTCCATGGAAAGATAGAATTGCGTTACCCCCGGATCTCCTTGACGTCCGGAACGACCACGAAGCTGATTATCGATACGGCGGGATTCATGGCGCTCTGTCCCGATAACCGCAAGACCACCAACCTCTGTCACACCTTCGCCGAGCTTGATGTCTGTACCACGTCCAGCCATGTTCGTTGCGATCGTAACCGCACCCATCTGCCCTGCATCCAGGATAATCTGCGCTTCACGTCCATGGTTTTTCGCATTCAGGACATTATGCTTAATGCCGCGCTTTGTCAAAAGACGGGAAATCACTTCAGACGTTTCAATCGCAACCGTACCTACCAGTACAGGCTGACCATTTTTATGACGCTCTGCAATATCATCCGCCACAGCGTTAAACTTGCCTTCAATACTTTTATAGATAAGATCCGCACGGTCATCACGCACGATATCCTTATTCGTCGGAATTGCAATAACGCTCATGTTATAGATGTTGCGGAATTCCTCTTCCTCCGTTTTCGCTGTACCAGTCATCCCGGCAAGCTTTTCATACATACGGAAGTAGTTCTGGAACGTAATTGTCGCAAGCGTCATGCTTTCATTCTGAATATCCAAGCCTTCCTTCGCTTCAATCGCTTGGTGAAGTCCATCGGAATAGCGACGGCCCTTCATCAGACGGCCTGTAAATTGGTCAACGATGACCACTTCGCCTTCCTGCACCACATAATCCACGTCATTGTGCATCGTTACATGCGCTTTTAACGCCTGGTTAATATGGTGGTTCAGGGCAACATGGGAGATATCAAACAAGTTCTCGATGCCAAAAGCCTTCTCCGCCTTCGTAATCCCATCCTCCGTCAATTGAACTCCTTTCGTTTTCACATCATACGTGTAGTCCGTGTCACGGATCAATGTACGTGCAAAAGCATTCGCCTGGATGTAAAGTGCCGCTGACTTTTGCGCACTTCCTGAAATGATGAGCGGTGTACGCGCCTCATCAATCAAAATGGAGTCGACTTCATCGATTACGGCATAGTGAAGCGGACGCTGTGTCATCTGTTCCTTGTACAGCACCATGTTGTCACGCAGGTAATCAAAGCCGAATTCATTGTTTGTTCCATATGTAATATCCGCTTTGTAAGCTTCAATTTTTTCATCACGGGAAAGTCCGTTCAGGTTCAAACCGACCGTCAAGCCAAGGAATTGATAAAGCTCACCCATCTCCGTCGCGTCACGGCTTGCCAAGTATTCATTGACCGTAACAACGTGAACACCTTTACCGGTAATGGCATTCAAATAAACAGGCATGGTCGCAGTAAGCGTTTTACCTTCCCCTGTTTTCATCTCGGAAATATTCCCTTCATGCAAGGAAATACCACCCATCAGCTGAACCTTATAAGGATAAAGACCCAACACACGCTTTGCCGCTTCACGGACAACCGCAAAAGCTTCCACAAGCATGTCCTCCAAGCTTTCACCCTTCTGGTAACGAGCCTGAAACTCAGCCGTCTTCTCGCGCAGCTGCTCGTCCGTCAGCTTTGCAACATCCGCGCTAAGTGAATCTATCTGATCCGCCATTTTGTCCAGACGTTTTAATTGACGCTTATTCATATCAAACACTTTATTCAATAAACCAAGCATATATGAACGCTCCTCTGTACCTATAGTCTAATAGCCTACAATAATATTTAAATTTTAACACTTATTAGGGGAAGGTACAACTCAAAGCGGTGAGGCTAGCGGTAAGTAAAACCCATCACTCCAGCGAAAATTGTCGAACCTTCCTTTTCACGAATTTAAAAAAGGGACCCGAAATGGGCCCCTTTATCATCAATAGGATTCAATCAAACCGTATTTCCCATCGTTACGTTTATACACGACATTCGTTTCGTTTGTCGCCGCGTTCAGGAATACGAAGAAATTGTGTCCTAACAGGTTCATTTGTAAAATTGCCTCTTCACTGTCCATCGGCTTCAGATTGTAGCGCTTCGTTCTCACCAAGTCCGCTTCGTCCTCCTCATCCTCCACTGCTACATGGGATGGGGCGCCGTTGTCTATCACTTCATTGAATAAGTATTTAGGTGAACCCGTATCGCGAAGCTTACGGTTCACTTTCGTTTTATGTTTTCGGATTTGACGTTCCAATTTATCCACGACCAGGTCGATCGCAGCATATAGGTCATCATGACTTTCCTCTGCACGCAGTACCAATCCTGTCATCGGAATCGTCACTTCAATTTTTTGTTGGTTGTTGTAGACTTTCAGGTTGACTTTGCTTTCTGCATTATCAGTTGAGTCAAAATAGCGCTCAATCTTTCCGATCTTATTCTCTACATAATCTCGGATTGCTGGAGTTACCTCAATGTTTTCACCGCGAACGTTGTACTTCATAAACGAACTCCTCCTTTTGTTACTGTTTGGAATACTTCCTCCAAACAATGCGTCTACACCTTTCCAATTTTAGGAAAGTTAAGCTTTTATTAAAGCTATGTAAACATATTTCTACAATACCCAACAGCTTTCCTGCCTAAACGTAAAATAAATGTGAAGATTATGTGAATCTCTTTATTCCAATGGCTCTGACGGGTGAAACAAGTATATGCAGGACAAAGGTAAAACTTGCCTCGAAATTGGAAAAACTCTCTTGAATTTCTCAAGAGAGTTAATGTGTCAATAGAGGTAGAAGTTGCTTCTGCATATCCAGCTTCCATTCCTCAAATGCAGGAATGAGATAAGTGGAAAAGACCTCTTTTTCTTTTATAGGATGCGCACTGAAATGGCCTAATGATTCCAATTCATCAATGAACCCTTCGAACTCAGTAATCACCTTCAAGGCATCTTGCTGGTCAGAAAACCAATCCACCATAAAAACATGAGTCTCCACGATCTTGGTGATGGCCAAGTAGCTATCCTCTTTAACCTGTTTGGCTGTATTTGATGCAGGCTGATCCGCATTATCACAAAGATAAAGAAAAGCCTCTTCCAAAGACTCCAACAGCCCATTATACTGCTGCAGCACCAAGAACTCCTCTTCGCTCAAACGCATCACCCTTGCCACCTAATTCCTCTTGTCATAATACATCCCATCAATCGAAACACCCGCATACGCCTGACCATACGCCTTCACCGTTTTCTTTGATTGCTGTAAATGACTCCATTCCTGCTTCATCTGCTTTTGAAAACTCTCAAGCATCGGAGTAATCCTCTGACTCTTATCTGCCACCCTGCGACCAAGCGCCATCTCACTCTCTGAAAATGGAGAAGCCAGCTTCTTTAATAGTACATCGCGAATCTGAAGAGCCTTGTCGATTTCTGCAATATACGTGTCACGCTGCTCCTCTGCAGGAAGGTCGTTTTCCAATAAAGCAAGAAGATGTGTGGTCACCTTATCCAAATCCTCAACTACCGTCATTACGCCTGTCCACCCTGCGCGAAAGCCTGCTGGCGGTTGGTCTGGATGACCTGCTTCCATGTATCACGGAATTCGGTCATGAGGGCTTCGACTTCTTCAATGATTTCGGAGTCGTTTTTGATATTTGCCTCGATCAGGCGGCGATTCATGTAGTCGTACATGGATAGCATGGATTTTGAGACTTCTAGATCGGTGTTTAATGTTACCATGAGCTCCTGAATGATTTTTTGAGCTTTGATTAAATTAGTATTTTTGAGTTCAAGGTTCTTCTCTTCAACCCCTTTTTTCCCAAGTCTCATAAACTTTAAGCATCCATTATAGAGCATGAGGGTAAGTTCACCGGGAGAAGCAGTCGAGACTGAATTTTGTTGATATGCCTGGTATGGGTTATTGATTGCCATTATTGAACACTCCTTTTACGGTCACCCATTGTTGTAGAATTGACTCATTAATTGCATGGATTGTTGGTTGGATACGTTGATTGCTTTTTCCATGGCTGTGAATTGGCGCCAGTAGCGTGCTTCTTTTTGTTGGAGGCGCATTTCGAATGTTGAGATACGTTTATCTACATTTAAAAGTTCTCGGCCGATGGTGAACTGTTGGTTCGTTCGCATGGAATTTCCAGCACGGGCTTCGATTTGTTGAATTGTTGTTCCAACAGATTCTCTTAACCTTCTAGCTAGCCCTTGAGACGAGGAATCTGCTCCGTTTGCCGTGAAAAGTTCCATTACGGATGCTGAATCTTTTTGGATGGCTTCTCTTAGCTTGACTTCATTGATTACTAGTTTTCCACCATCACGATAATTCGCACTTGTAGAAATTCCAATTTGAGCAAGCTGATTAAATGCACCAGTTGCACCTGATAAAGGCTCATAAAAATTCGATCTCAGTTGCCCAATACCGGAAGTAAGAATCGAATCATTTTTTAAAAGCCCACTTTTAGCCTTTTCCTCCCACTGTTCAATCTGCTTTTCTGATAGCGGTTCCCTTTCTTCATTGGTTAAAGGCTTGTAATCACGATAGACAGCTTGTGAAGTTTTTTCATTTATTTTAGTTATTAACTCATTATACTTCTCAACATAATTCTTAATGGCATCAAAAGTTTTGTCAGTATCGTTATTGACAGATATGACTGCTGATTCACCCGACATGTTTTGGTTAAGAGTGAATGTAACTCCATTAACCGAGAATGTATTGGAGTTTCTTGTGGTAGTAACACCATTTATAGTAACCTGCGCCGCTGTTCCACCTTGTTCATTTGTTTCATTCAATCCGACAACGCTTGTTAAGAATAGACCACCAAATTCAATTTCAGCAGTTGCAGAAGCGCCTTTAAATGTGCCAGCCTCCCTTTTCGTCACCATCATAGTATTAGACTGTTCATCATAAAAAGCCGTAACTCCTAATTTCGAAGCATTTATTTTGGACATTACATCTTCCATGCTAGCTGTACCATCAAGAGAAAAAGTTTCATCAACTGCTTCACCTAGTTGGTTGTAAGTAGTCATTGAGAACTCAAATGCAAAGTGATCGTAGTTAAATCCTTTAACAGTACTACCTGTAGCGATAGGATCTTTAAATGTCAGTATCCCTGTATTCTCATCCAATAGTACCTGGCTATCCGTCAAATCAGCCTCAGAAGTATCTGTAGTCACAGTAAAGACCTTATCTATTCCACCGATATTCACTGTGATTTCACCATTACCATTTATACTTGCAGCATCTATCGCACCTTTGGCCAGTTTAATAGAATTTGTCTCAGCAGCTATAGTAATATCATCTTGAGTAACTGTTTTTGTAGTCCACATGTTACTCATTGCATCTCCGCTAGTGAATTTGCTTCGTTGTTCCCACAGTCCTTTTGATGATTCTAACGTCTGTCCAGAAGTAACGAATCCTGAAGTTGAGTTGGATGCTGCTGTTGCCACAGTTACATCTGAAATGGTATAGGAAGCATTCGCAGCTGTCGAAGAAGCAATAGCCGAAACCTTCGTATTACTGGATGTGACCTGCTTCTGAGAATAAGTTCTTTGTAAAGTCATATCAAATGAAAGGTTTCTAAAATCCGTTAATAACTTATTTAGATCTCGATAATCGTCACGTTTCCACTCCAGCAACTGTTTCTGCTGAGTGAATTTATTCATTGGCATCCGCTCTGCCTTCATTAAATCACTGACCATCTGATCGATGTCCATCCCACTTGCAAAACCACTTATTCGCATTGGATTCACCACCTAAATCTTTTTATCTACAAATAATCCCATATATTCAGTCATTGCTGCATACATGTCCAAAAACTTCTTTGAAGGAATCTCACGGATTACCTCATCTGTTGCAGAATCTACTACTTTTACATAGTATTCTTTTAACTTTTCATGCAACTCGAAACGAACTGAAACATTGACAGGAGTGACGAACTCATTCATTCCCTCTACTATTTTTTCCATTTGAATCTTGCTAAGTTCGGGATGCTTTTCTTTTGTTTCCTGAATTGAATTTTCCACCTTATTCGAAACTGTCTTATGACCTTGTAATCTAGTTGTATTGTCTATGCTGGTCCCTAATTTTGTTATGTTCATACGGGTTCCCTCCGACAAAATGTATACTCTAGTGATATTATCGGAGAGTTTATAGAAAAGTGAAGGAAATTTGCTCTTTATTTGTTTTCTTAATCCCATTTGTCATATAATTATAGGGAACATACATTCTCTTTCGGAGGTGGTAGAATGCTATCTGATTTAACAGATATTCAAGTTAATGTTTTGCTCGCAAGTATTATAGGTGATGGGGAAATCACCAAAATTTACAAAGGTAGTAGGCGAAAAAATAATAGCTACAGGGAGCATTATGGGAAATCCCAAGAGGAATACCGCAAATGGAAAATAGGGTTTCTTCCAGAACACCTTTACTTAACCCCTAACAGTCAAACTGTCAGGTCAGCTTCTCAACCTTTATTTACAAACTTATATACACTATTCTATAAAGATAATTGCAAGCAAATACCCTCAGACTTTCTACACTTATGTACATATCCTCATTTTTTAGCCATTCTTTATATGGACGATGGATCGTTATCCATTTCTCACAGAGTGAACCACAGAAACAAAAAAATATATCTTCTTCCACATATTTACTTATATCTTCAATGCTACGAAAAAAATCAATTAGTCATTTTACAAAAACACATTCAATACACTTTTGATATCAATTTAAAACTTAGTTCCAGAAAAGATGGATCAGGATTTATTTTAAAAACTACGACTATAGCAGAAACTATGAAGTTTTTAAATACGATTAACCCTATTACGAAAAGCTGCCCCACCATGTATTATAAAACTGAATGGAGTTTTCGATTGGAGTACGAAATTTCCAAGTGGAAGAATAGATACTGTGATTATGAAGTAATAGTAAGTAGCTCAGATCGATATAAAAACTACTCAGAAGAAGAAATTTCAACATTAGTGAAACTGAAACGTCAAGGGGTTACAGACAGAGAAATAGCTTTACATCATGGAAGGACTTATTGGTCTGTATTATATAAACTAAGTGATTAAGAAAATTAAGTTTAATAAAATAATAAATAGATAAGAAAAAACCTTAGAGAGATCTCTAAGGTTTTTAGGAAAATTAACGAAGAAGTTGTAATACTCCTTGTGGTTGTTGGTTCGCTTGCTTTGCGACTATGTCTTTCGATCATAGAATAGACTATATCTTCATCCTATTCATATAGGAGCTGGGCACTTCGAACAGCTTTCGCTGCCCTACGAGATTCATAGTCATAGCTTTCGCCTTAGACCGTATTCCCTAGTCGTTGAACCTTCTCCATCCTTTCAGAACAGGAGCTTGGCTGCTGATTATCCATTGTTACATCTTCGTCATTTTCAAACCGTCATGTTTACCGTTTCCAGTTACACTGTGGTTGAGAAGCTTTAGGATGTTCCAGCAATTCACCCAGTTATACTCTAGCTCGTTACCAAGCTAGACGCCCTTCAATCAATTTACCTTAAGAGTTGTAATACTCCTTGAGGAAGTTGATTCGATTGAGCCAACATTGCCTGTGCTGCTTGGGAAAGAATAGAATTTTTAGTTTGATTCATCATCTCTTTCGCCATGTCAACGTCACGTACTCTAGACTCAGCAGCTGTTAGGTTCTCAGACGAGTTATCTAAGTTACTAATTGTATGCTCTAAACGGTTTTGATTGGCACCAAGGTTAGAACGAGCAGCAGATACTTTAGCGATTGCTGCATCTACCAATGCAACATCGGCATCAAATGAAGTACCATCAGCTGCTATTCCACTAACTGTTAATTGTGTTGATGTAAACCCTTCTCCTGCTACACCTGAATCAATTGTTAATGTATGTTGTTGACCAATATTAGCCCCTATTTGGAAATCTGCAGAAAAACTTCCATCTAACAATTTTTTTCCGTTAAATTCTGTACGGTCAGCAATTCCGTCTAGCTCAGAATTTAATTCTGCAATTTCGTCTTGAATAGCAGTTAAGTCATCTGCTTCAAGTGTTCCTGCATTACCAGCTTGAACAACTAATTCACGCTGACGTTGTAAAATCGCATGAGTTTCATTTAACGCACCTTCAGCAGTTTGGATTACGGAGATACCATCTTGAGCATTACGAGATGATTGCTCTAATCCTCGAATTTGCCCACGCATTTTCTCAGAGATGGAAAGACCTGCTGCATCATCTCCAGCACGGTTAATACGAAGCCCTGAAGATAATTTTTCCATTGATTTTCCTTGTGCATTAGATGCATTATTCAACTGACGATGCGTGTTAAGCGCAGCAATATTGTGGTTAATTCTCATTATAATTTTCCTCCTTGAGTTGTCGCCGATTTCACGTCCTTGTGTAATCGGTACTATATTTGCAGATAGGTCAAAAGTCGGCCGCCTTTTGATTCTATTTGCTTACATGTTTTATATCGACCTGAGTCGACAACGTTTAATAGGGTTTGGAGAAAAATTAACATTATTTTTTTATTTGTTGTGACAGGGCCTGAAGCAGGTCCAGGGAGGAGTGAGATGCTGCGTTGTTTTCTTCCTGGATGGATAGATAGATTTCTTTGCGGTGTATTTCCACATGCTTTGGTGCTTCAATTCCGATTTTCACTTGGTCACCGCTTATGCCGATCACTTTAATTTCGATATCATCGCCAATTTTAATTGCTTCGTCTTTTTTACGTGTCAGTACTAACATATCGTCTCCTCCTTTCTATTTTGATTCAGCCTCTTGGAATAGTTTGTGTTTTGTTAAATAGGACGAACCTGTCAGGATGACTTGCTTGCCTAGCTTTTTCTTTCTATTAATGACAACAGGCGCCTGCAGGTTTGCCGTTGTTCTTGTAAATGTTTCCTGGACAGTCAGTACAGTAAACACTTCCACATCCTCCGGGGCATTAAGTTCAAGAGCCTCGACAGTTTGTTCCTCCAGCTTAAAATCATAGTCCGAGAAGAAAGCAAATGGATTTGTAACCACAAATCCTAACTCTGGAGTGCTTACGCTTTGTAAAATCTGAAATTCCCCATCTTCAGAGAAAGGGATTACCGTGAATTGCTTTTCTTCATTGAATCCTGGTATGCCGTTAGGAAAAGTTACGACATCCTGCTCTGATACTTCTAAAACTCCATGATACTTCGTTTCTATTTTCATCTTTTTCACAACCTTATATAGTTTGTTCGTAACCGCCTGTGCCTACATGGCGCAGATTCTCGAAATCTATTTTTAATGACTGGTATTTTGCAAGATTTACTTCTGTTGAACCCGGGGTGTATTCATGAATTGGTTTATTGGTCTGCACTTGGATATTGGGCCTGTTTTCCTTGAAGCGGATTTCCACTTTGCCTGGATCATAGTCAATTTTCACACTAAAGTGGGAAGGAGTCCAGCCAATATTGAACTGATCTTGTGGGCCCTCACTATTGCGTTTCGCCTGACGTGCAATGGCACTGCCTCCATGCTCGATCCGCATCATTTCATTCCCGTCCTGAGCAACGCGCGCCAATCCCTCAAGCCAATCCTGATAGCCTTGCTGAGCCGCTTCTTCAATCCGCCTTCCAACACTTTTCAAGTCCATATCTTCCCTTGCCTTGGTCTGGTCTATGCTTAAGCGGGAAGGGGTTCGGTCGATCGTCAATTCCGCTTTAGGCTGTTCGAATGTCATTTCGGCCTTGGGCTGCTGGATTTCCTGAATCGGCTTTCTTATAGCCAATTCGGTCTGCGCAAATGTTGACTCCAATCTTATTTGAGGAAAAAGCATGGTTTAACCCCTCCTATTCGTAAAAAAACTGCCTTAAAGCTCTGTCATGCAGACAGCCCTAAGACAGTTCTTTTTAGCGTAAAAAGTCCAATAATGATGGCTGAAGGATTCGTGCACCCACTCCAAGAGAAGCTCGGTGGACACTTTCCTGACTCGTCAAATCCATGATGACGCGTTCAACATCTGCATCCTCATTGTCGGAAAGAATGCGTGTTGCGACAACCTCTTGGTAGCCGATACGATTGTCGACCATTTCCAGTCGGTTATAGCGCGCCCCCAGTTCAGAACGTTCTGCTGAAATAAGATCTGTTTGCTGATCAAAACGTCCCGCAAATTCCTTCAGGCTATCCATATCACTTGTTTCAAGAGCTGTTTGAATCCCGTTCCATACTTCCATCATCTCTTTATTGAATACATTATCCACATTGATATTTGCCTGAAGCTTGATACCTCTGGAAACTTCAATCGTGAAAGGTGAATTTTCTGTACTGACAGAGGAAGGATCATTTGAATCTGTAATTCTAGGTTTATCAATTGCCGTTCCATTAAAGATGTATCTTCCAGCGACCTGCGTATTCGAAACCTGAACAAAATCCGCTTTTAACTGTTCAATTTCCACCGCAATCGATTGGCGGTCCTCAGGTCCTAAGGCACCATTCGCCCCCTGCACCATCAATTCACGCGCACGGTGCATCACACTCTGCACATGATCCAACGCCGCTTCCGAGTTTTCCATCCACGCATAGGATTCACTAAGGTTGCGCTTATACTGCTCAAGCTCAGTTAGATTCGTACGGTAGTACATCCCTTTCATCGCTACAACTGGGTCGTCAGATGGCCTAGAGATTTTTTTACCTGTTGATAGCTGCTCCTGAAGCTTACCCAGCTTGCCGTAGCTCGTACTTAATTGTCGTAATGAATTCTGACTTAACATACCTTGTGTTACTCGCATTTATATTACCTACCTTCCGCCGATGCCCATGCCGTTGATGATTTTGTCCAACAGTTCGTCGGTCAAGGTGATCATACGGGCTGAGGCATTATAGGCATGCTGGAATTGGATCATATTAGACATTTCTTCGTCCAGGGATACACCGCTTACCGATTGGCGGCGCTGGTCCACGGATAATTTTAATGTTTCACTGTTATAGGAAAGACGATTTGCTTCCTGTGCATCTACTGCCAATCCACCGATTACACTTTCATAATAATCTTGGAAAGTGGTTGAAACGCCATTTAGCTTCAAGGCACGTGACTTTACCTCAGCTAGTGCGACCGCATTGCTTCCGTCCCCGATTCGGCCTGCCACTTCACCTTTTTGTGGAATGTCAATGGTGATGAAGTTTCCGTCTGATACATCCTCCAAGCGAACTAATTCCGTATCAAATGCTACTGAAGGATTACCATTCTCATCGACAAATTCTTCTGACAGTGTTGCCGCCAAATCATCCAGGTTTGCAAAGGTACCTGAAGTCTTCATTTCTACTTTAGGCGATTGCGTCATATCATAGATTTTAAAAGTGAACTGTCGGACACCATCAGCATCCAGCGTTGACTGTAAAGTGATAGACACTGCATCTTTCCCGTTGTAGCCATGAAAACTCCCTGTCGGAATAACACCTTGGTTATAGCCGGAAGCTGCTATATTATCAAGTGAACGCATTATGTCCTGCGAAACGGTGAAGAGCTTGGCTGCATCCTTTTTATTTCCACTTGTGACGTCAGTATTTGTAAAAGAGAAGAATTCATAGGAAGTATGTTTTCCTTCATTCATACTGGAAACGCTCCAACCGGATTTATGCACCCTATTAATCTCTTGAGCAAAATCATAAGCGATATTGTCCAGATGATTCAGCATATCCGGATAGATTCCCATTTCCTTTTGACCTTCCATGAACCCAAAGGAATCGATTAGTCCTCTTAATTTTCCTGAAGACTGCAAGGAGTTAACGCCAAAACTAGAATCCCCTATCTTGAATCCGTCCACCAGGCCAGAATTTTGATGAAATTCCAAGGACATATCATGGGAAACGAGACGCGTTGCATCCACTAATGTACCAATTTTGCGACCAGTATGATCCACTAGATCAATATTCATCTTGCCGTCAGCTATTTCCTTTGAGCTTCCCCACTATTAACCGGAGTCGTCTTGATATTAACTATTTTGGATAACTCATCAATCAATCGATCACGCTCATCGTATAGGTCATTGGGTAAATACCCATGAGGCTCGGTTTCCCCGATTTGTTTATTTAGGTTATTGATCTGTTGTGTAAGAGAATTTACTTGCTTGATGGTAACATCCATCTCATTCTTTATATCCTGCTGAACAGAGGTGATAGAGCCGGATAAGTAACTGAACGTCTCTGCCACTGCCAAACCACGTTGCCTTACTACCGAACGGGCACCTGCATTGGTGGGATTCACCGCAAGATCTTGGAATGCCTGCCAGAAACGGTCCAATGTGGTGGAAAGTCCTGTTTCAGATGGCTCGTTCATAATTTCTTCCATCTTTTGCAGAGAATCAGCACGGGATTCCCAATAGCCAACTTTATTGTTTTCGCTTCGATATTGAATATCCAAAAAGCTTTCCCTTACACGCTGAATGCTGCCAGCTTCTACCCCTGTTCCCATTTGTCCTGGTATTTGCGGGCGATTCATGGATGCAGGAGGATAAGGCTCCGTCTGGGTGAAGTTCACGCGTTGTCTTGTATATCCAGGCGTATTCGCGTTGGCAATATTGTGGCCGACTGTCTGAAGGGCCGTTTGTTGTGTGACTAAACCACGTCTCGCTACCTCGAGACTGTGAAATGTTGAACGCATGGGATCTTCCTCCTAAGCTTTTGAATCGAACATGGAGCGTGTCGGGGTGTTGGTGTTCTTTTTTATGTTTGCACCTTTTTCATAGGTAACCGCACTAGGCTCCTGTGTTAGCGTGTTCAGGGTTACTGTAATGAATTGCAAGGACTGTTGTAAAAGCTGTTGATTTAATTCGTTCTGTTCTTGTATATGTTTTATGCTTATCGATAAACGTTCTTTTAATTGCAATAGCGCAGTTTTTTCCTCATCAGTGGCTTCTACCATTAGATCCGTAATGGTCTTATTGTTCGAAAGAGCCAGCCTTTGCTGTTCAAGCTGAGAAATGGCTTTCAGGAATTTCTGCTCTTCTTTATTTAAATTTTGCAAGTCTTCCAAACTGTTATTTTTCACGATATCCGCTTTCCGTACAGTCAATTCATATTGATAATCGTGGAGGGTGGCCAGCTTTTCTAAAGTCGTGATTATGGCTGAAATGGACATAAGCGCTCCTTACTTTTTATAAAAATCAATCATATTTTTCGCTACAGTTTTAGGGTCAACCTGATAGGTGCCGTTCTCGACAGCAATCTTCAAAGACGCCACCTTCTCTTGACGGGCTTCCGCAAACTTGGAACGCTCCTGCAGCTCCAACGCTTTATTGGAAATTTCAATTTGATCCGCTTTTGCATGCGTCGAAGCTTTCATCGTCTGCTTCGCCTGATTTTTATATGGATTGATTCCAGAAGGACCAATATTATTTATTTTCATAAGCATATCCCTTCTTTCTCGTTCAATTTTCTACTAACTATATCGGCAACATCATCTAAAAGTTTATCTCTTATTTTTATTTACAGCATGGTAGGTTTTACCTAAGTTTTTCAGTTCCAGCTGACGTTCTTCTTCCCTGACCACTTGAGTTAGCTGCGTTTGAATATCCTTTTTACAGGAAACACAAAGCTTTTCTTCCCTTATTAATGTACCACATCTGTCGCAGGGGTAACCTAAATTCGGAAACTGAGAAAGTTGAATTTTTCCCTTGCGGATGAATTTTACAATAAGCGCTTCTGACACCCCTGTTCCGTTCACTACCTGCTCCATCGTTGCCGTTCTATTTTCACGCTGACGGATAAATTTATAAACCTTCTGGTAATCCTCTTCCTCCTGCTTATAGCAATCCATGCACACTTCGCGAAAAGCATTTTTTATGTAAACCTGTCCGCAATTAGGACAATTATCAAGTTGTGACATCGCGAAACACCCCTTCATCCGAAATCTTCTATTATTTATATCGTATAGATTTCTGGAATGTTAACTTCGAACAAGCGTGAGGGAAGAGATTTCTTTTGCGTCAGCATCCTTCAAACGCTTGGCCGCCATACGGATGGTTGTTCCTGTTGTATAGATATCGTCCAGGAGTACAATATCTCTATCCCGAATAGCATCTGGTTGCGCAACGTAAAAATGATTCTCTCCAGCAACCCTATCTGAGCGTCCCTTTTTGGACTGTTTTCCCGTTTCATGTTTGCCTAAAGCCTCCACTATTTCCACGTTCAACTGCCGTGCCAAAAATAAGGATTGATTGAAGCCACGCTCATATAACCGGTCTTCACTCAATGGAATTGGTACAACCAGTAGGTTTTGGAAATGTGAGCTGAATATTTTTTTCAACTCTTCCTTGAAAATGTTTGCTAGCACCGCATCCCCCGAAATTTATAAAGCGCCAACACTTCCTTCATAAAAGAATTATAGTGAAAAATAGACCGGTTGTACTTCAATACCCCTTTATATTCCGTGTTCTCCCATCTCTTGCAGTCCGGGCACACACTGTCCGGCCATTCCCGACCACAGCCATTGCACAGAGCTCCCTCGATTTTTTCGAACTTAGCTTCACAGTCAGTACAAATCAGCTTTACCTTGCCCAACCCCAAATATTCGGTCCATCCAAAATGCGCTGCGACCAGCTCCTTACATATCAGGCATTTACTCATGTAAGAACCCTCCCTGTTTTGCCCGGTAATTCATCCTTCTGATATGATCCCTCGCCCTATTCATTTCACCCGTTTTGCCATAATGGAAAAAACGTACATCGCCTAAGGAGAACTTGGCATTCCGTCCAGCCCTTCCCGCAATCTGCACCAAAGCACTTTCCGTAAAAATATCATCCTCCGCTCCAAGCACCCCCACCTGCACATTCGGCACGGTCACCCCTCTCTCAAGGATGGTCGTCGTCACCAGAATTTTGACTTTGCCCTCCCGAAACCGTGCCACTTTCTCTTTTCGCTCATTGTCCTTGGAATGAACGCCCGCAACCTCGTCGCCATAGCTCTCTTGCAAGATCCTCACAACCTTTTCCAGGAGTTCAATATCCGGTACAAAAAGAAAGATTGGTTTTCCGTCTTTAAAATGTTGTTGTATCCACAGCTTTAAATTGATCGGGATTCTTCCTTTTCCAAGCTTTGCACGCCATTTACCGCACCATTCAAATCCTGGAACCGGAAGAGGCTTGCCATGATACCTCGCCGGGATGACCACACTATCCAGCTTTTTCATTCTCACGTCACGCTGCATCTCTTTGGAGGGAGTGGCAGAAAGGTAAAAAATTGCCCCATCCTCCGTCCTTGCTTCATTTGCAGCATACTGCAGCATCGGTTCCATCGAGTAGGGAAAAGCATCCACCTCATCAATGATGATTGTGTCGAAGCCTCGGTAATAGCGGAGCAGCTGATGCGTGGTCGTAATCGTGAGCGGTACATTTTTCGTGCGTTCTTCGCTTCCGCCGTAAAGCACCGCGATTTCCGTTTCTGGGAAAACATGCTGAAGGCGAGGGGCAAGTTCGAGCACTACGTCGGTTCGTGGGGTGGCTATGCACACCCTTTGGCCTTTTAAGAGTGCAGCTTCGATTCCTTTGAAAAGGACTTCTGTTTTTCCGGCTCCGCAAACTGCCCATACTAGAAGAGAAGTCCTGTTTTCCACGGCTTGCACTACCTGTTTGGAGGCAAGCTGCTGCCCCTTTGAAAGGTTACCTTTCCATTCCAAACGATGATTAGTATGACTTTCTAATTTAGGACCACTCCAACTGATCAATGGCGTACACTCACTCACACGTCCCATCTGAATACACTTCCTGCAATACCAGCATTCCTTCTGGCAACGGGCACAATGAAAACTTGCGAACAGCTCCAGGTCTTTGTTACCGCAACGAATGCAAGTGAAGTCTTTAACACCTTGGTGGAAATGTAGATAGCCGTTTTGATGGTGATGTTGGATTAGGTCGTTTGTAAAGGGAAGTTCGTCTGGGAGGAGGCGTTTGCCGGTGAGGAATTGGTGGAGGTCTATTGAAAAGGGATTCTTCATGATTTCATTAGTCCATCAAGAGTATATACGCTGTTTTTTCCTTGCCCTTTGCAAGGAAGATCCAAGGCTTGCAAAATTCTAAGTACTGATGATTTGCTAGATATAAGCAGAAGTTCTCTGGCCTTTTTGTTAGTAATCGTGTTTCCGATTAAAAGATAATAATCCTTCAATGTCTCCACATGCGCTGTTCTGGATTTGCATCCGCATTCAATACAGAGCCAAAATCCCTTTCTTCTTTTCATAGGGGAGTGCATGCAATCAGGGCATATTACCCCGTTTATGAATTCACTCACAGGGATATCGTAATAGTCAAATAATGCGAAGGTGTCTGGTATATGCTTTTTAATTAAAGTGCGGACTAATTTACGTAGTTCTTTCCCATCTAATATTGAGTTAGGGAAATTTCCATGAATGGTGTTCATTCTGTTTGGGAGATTGGTAAGGAAGGTCACTTTCTTCATGAGTGAGGTTGTGCTGCCCAACAAAGTAGCATTTTTATTGGTTAGCACCACTTGCGAAATTATGGGGATGCTTTTACCAATGTGGTTTTCCATCCACTTTTCAAGCTGATGTTTTTGCCTCTCCACCTGCGATATCGGATCGCCTAATGCTTCGTAGCCATTCAAGGTTTTTCTCTTTAGTTGATGGCACTTTTCATCAAACTCCAGTTCTCCGGTTACATTCTTTGAATCAAGCAATAAGCAGTGAGAAGGACTCAGCAACACGGTATCCATCTGGAAATACCTACTCTTATGGTCCTCAAGCCGGAGTCCATGAAGGATTTGATAATTTTCAGCTGGAAGAAAGGTTAAGTAGTAGTCCATCGCTTGCTCTCCCCGGTACCCTGCTTGAAGTCTTCCCAATTCTGCTTCAATGAGTGGATATTTCGGGTGATCGGACCGAACTCTTCTACTCCCGGCTTCTACCGTCAGCAATCTAACAGACTTTTCTCTTGGTTTTTTGATCATTTCATCACTCCTAAAGGGTTCTAGGGCAAACTTTCTTCAGAGAAACTATAATATCCTGCATAATTTTTAAAATGGAAAATTGGTTTGGTTACGAAAAAACAGTTTTCGCCCAGAATTTCGAAAATACGCCCGATTACCATGAGTTTGCGCCCGAAAATGAATATTTGCGCCCGGTAACAAGCAGCTTTCGCCCGCAAAATTAATTTTTCGCCCTAACGCAAATCTGAACAAGAAACGACAACTTTCTCCAGCCCGCTAGAGACCGACAGCCCGGACGAACACACTCCGCCTCCTTTCCCCACCCCAAAACCAAAAAAACACCACACTCCAAGTGTGGTGTCCCATTCCGCCCTACATAAACTCAACAACCATCTACCTCTTATACCACCCAAGCCCCATCGCACCCTCACCCAAATGAGTACCAATGACCGGGCCAAAATAACTCATGAAAAACTCCACATGCGGATACTTCCCCTCAAGCTCCATCTTCATCTCTTCTGCTTCCGCGTCCCGATTCGCATGAATCACAACCGCCCGCATCGGAACACCTAAAGAAGCATCTTCATCGAACAGATCGTATATCCGTTTCAAAGCTTTCTTCCGCGTACGGATCTTCTCAAAAGGAACGATCTTCGTATCCACGAAATGCAGCAAAGGCTTCACCTGCAACAAGCTCCCTACAAGCGCCTGCGCACTGCTCAAACGGCCGCCGCGCTGCAGATGTGAAAGATCATCCACCATAAAATAGGCGCGATCCGACTTCTTCATCTCATTCAACCGAGCAATAATCTCTTCCGGACCCTTGCCTTCAGCCGCCAATTCCGCTGCTTCCAACACATAGAACCCCTGGATCATGCAGCTGATTTCGGAATCGAATGCGTGAACTTCGATATCATCCACCATGTCCCCTGCAGCCACCGCTCCCTGGAACGTTCCGCTGATGCCGCTTGATAAGTGAATGCTCACCACAGCGTCATAATTAGCCGAAAGCTTTTCAAAAAGCTTCACAAATTCCCCGATCGCCGGCTGGGAAGTGGAAGGAAGCTCCTTCTTGTTCTTTACTTCCTCATAAAACTGGTCGGCCTTGATTTCGACCTCCTCTTGGTAGGATTCGTTGCCGAATATCACATTGAGAGGAATCATATGTATATGATGCTTTGCGCGAATTTCTGGTGGGATGTAGGCCGTACTGTCCGTAACTATAGCCGTTTTCATAATAAGTAACCTTCCTTAATCCATATTTCTTGGCGTTTCGCAGGACTTGTTCCTTTTGACGTATACAACATAAACACGTAAATTTACCTACCATCGTGCTCTTTTCAGGATTATTAGATAATTTACTTTTTATATTATGCGTAGTTAATCTCGGTAAAAAATCCAAAAGCCGATTTTTACTGTCATAAGCAACAGACTTTACGAAAAGAGCTTATTTCTTATATTTAGATTGTACATGAAACCCCTATAAGTTTCACCAACTCTTTGCTTTTAATTTCCATTAAAAAAAGAAAAGCCCTGGAGCTCTTTACTCTCCAAGACTAACGGACCTCTACCCAGCCGTTTTTAATTGCTACTACCACGGCTTGTGTCCGGTCATTTACATTCATTTTTTGAAGGATGTTGCTGACATGGTTCTTCACTGTTTTTTCGCTGATGAACAATGCTTCCCCGATTGCCTTGTTGCTTTTTCCGTCTGCCAATAGTTGAAGTACTTCGCATTCGCGGCGTGTCAACAGGTGTAATGGACGACGAATTTCGACTTGCTTATACGCAAGCGTCGCAGCACCCCCGCCATTGGATGCGCCGTTTTCGGAAAGGCGTCGATATTCCCTTACCAGATTATGCGTCACCTTCGGATGCAGGTATGACCCGCCATCAGCGACAACCTTCACAGCATCAACCAATGCATCTGCATCCATTTCCTTCAACAGATAGCCGCGTGCTCCTGTTTGCAGGGCGTGTGTCACATAGTTTTCATCATCATGGATGGAAAGGACGATGACCTTTGCTTCCGGGTTTGCCTCCACCAATTGCTTGGTCGCGTCGACACCGTTCATCTTCGGCATATTGATATCCATGATGATGACATCCGGATTATGCTTTTCCATCAGATCCAATGCTTCAATTCCATCGTCGCCTTCTGCCACTACATGAAAATTGGCTTCAAAATCCAGAATGCGTTTTACTCCTTCACGGAAAAGCTGATGATCATCAATAATTACGATTTTTGTTGTATCCATTTTTCTCTCATCCTCCCAAATCTTTCATTAGCTTAGTGGAATATGGATAAATACCGTGGTTCCCGACCCTGGCTTGGATTGTATCTTTAGTTCGCCACTGATCAGTTCTACCCGTTCCCTCATTCCGAGTAAGCCAAACGACTTTTCTTTTTTTTCTGTCGTATCGAACCCTACTCCGTCATCCTTGACGATAACTGTTATAAGAGTGGGTTTTAATTCGAGTTTTACATGGATATGGTTTGCTTGCGCATGCTTGATTGCATTTTGCAGCGATTCCTGGACTAAACGGAATACTGCCACCTCTAGATTTGCCGACAATCTTGATTCGGAACCCATGTGTACGAATTCCACGCTTGGCTGTCCATTATGATATTCTTCTGTTGTCGAAATGTATTTCTTTAGGGTTGGTATCAACCCAAGATCATCCAGTGCCATCGGGCGAAGATCGTAAATGATTCGTCTCACCTCGTAAAGGGCGGAACGGACCATCACCTTCAAGGAGCGGATCTCACTTAGCGCTTCTGATGCTCCCCGCTCGCGGAAGGTCCGGTCAATCAGATCCGAACGCATCATTACGTTTGCGAGCATTTGCGCAGGTCCATCATGGATTTCACGTGACAGCCTTCTGCGTTCTTCCTCTTGCGCTTCCATAATTTTAAACCCGAACTCACGCTTTTCAGATGCATCTGCTATCATCTGACCTACCTGCTGCAGATCACTTGTCACATAATTCAATACAACGGACACCTGACTGACAAGACGATCCGCTTTTGTAATCGTCTCTTCGAGGTTGACCAACCTGCGTTCAATCTCATTGCGGCGATTACGCAGCTGCACTTCCAATTGTGAAGTAGTATGAAGCTCTAGCTGCAACTCATGCGCATGGTCATAGGCATGCCTGATTTGCTCTTCAGTAAATTTTTTAAATTGCCTGCTCACTTCTGATAGTCGGTTTCTTGCCATTCGAACCTGCATTTCCAGTTTATCCTGCTTGTGGATCAGCTGTGCAACTTCAAGCTTTACCGAATTTAATTCCTTGGCCAGTGTCTCGAATTCTTTTCTGGAATTTTCCCCGATTTCGAAGATTTCATCTTTACTCACTTCAACCGTTTTCACCATTTGTTCAATTATCATGTCTAATTGTTTAGAGTTTATAACTTTCCGAGACATAGGACATCCTCCAAAAGACCCTGTATTCTTAAAAGAATATCAGTAATACTTCTCATTCTATATAGTACATTATACCCAATAGACCAAAAGACACTACACGGTATACAATTCTTAATATTTTTGCACTTTGTGGGGGTATTGTCGAAAATTGTCCATTACTAATTATATCGGACAAAAGTTTTACTTGTATAACAATATCATTACAATTCAATTAAACAATGGTTATTTTGTCGATTATAAGGGATTTGGAACTATATTTCATTTGATGTCATCTCCTTATAGACTTATAATAAATAAAGTATGGCTTTGTAATAAGCTATACCCATCGCATTCGTTAGACGAAGGAGAGTTGTCCGATTGCTATCTCAATACTTGACCGTTAAAGGGTACGGAGAGCACGAAATAAACATACAAAAATCAAGGTTTATTGCCTATATCAATAGAGCCACGACTGAGAATGAAGCACAAGATTTCATCCAAGAAATCAAAAAAAAGCATTGGGATGCAACGCACAATTGTTCCGCCTACTTGATTGGTGAGAACGATCTTATCCAAAAAGCAAACGATGACGGAGAGCCCAGTGGCACAGCTGGAGTACCCATGCTGGAAGTATTAAAGAAAAAAGGACTAAAAGATACGGTAGTAGTAGTTACCCGTTATTTCGGTGGAATTAAACTTGGTGCCGGCGGATTGATTAGAGCTTATGGCAAGGCTACTTCTGAAGGATTGGCGGCAACGGGGATTGTGAAGCTTACGCTGACTAGACTGATGCATACAAGCATCGATTATACTTTATTAGGAAAAGTTGAAAATGAAATTCGCTCATCCAACTATTCCATTAAGGATATACAGTATACAGATTCTGTTCAACTGGATATCTTAGTCGAAGAAAAGCAAGTAGAAGATTACCTCAACTGGATAATAGAGCTTACCCAAGGTAAAAATACAACAAAAGAAGGCATATTAATGTATAGAGAGCAAGAAGTGGTTATTTAACCTAGAAGGAGATCAAACATTGAACAATTCAAGAATAAAACGTAGAAAGAACAAGAATAGAGTCATTAAACGCATTCTTAAGTTCTTATTAATAATATGTATAATTGGATTAAGTTATGGTGGTTATGTAATTTTCCAGACACTGCAAGCAGCCAATGGAGCTTATACCGAGATTGACCGGGGCGGCAAATCAGACTTGAGAGATAAAGAAATAAAGATAAGTAAAGACCCGTTCTCCGTTCTTATTATGGGTATTGAAGATTATTCTACTGGGGGGACGAATGGTCGAACAGATAGTTTGATTGTTGCAACGATTGATCCAGGGAAGAAAACGATGAAGATGTTAAGTATACCTCGAGATACTCTTGTTACAGTTCCTGAGGAAGGAGAAACTAAGATTAATCACGCACATGTGTACGGTGGAAAGGATCTGACCATAGAAACAGTAGAAGATTTCCTAGAAGTTCCCATCGATTACTTTGTTACAGTTAATTTTGAAGGATTTAAAAATATCATTAATATCGTGGATGGAGTTACAGTAGATGTACCGTTTGACTTTACTGAAACAAGCGATGAAACAAAAAAGCGCTTAAGCTTCTATGAAGGAAAAATGAACCTTAACGGAGAAGAAGCATTAGCCTACGCTAGAATGAGGAAACAGGACCCAAGAGGTGACTTTGGCCGTAACGACAGGCAGCGCCAGATTATGGCTGCGTTCATTGATGAACTAGTTTCACCTAAGAATATTTTTAAAGTTGATGACATTTCAAAAGAACTGGGTAAAAATGTTGAAACCAATGTACGTGTTTCTGAAGGGATTGGACTTACAAAACAATTTGCCAATTTCGACTCCAAGGACATTAGTACAATAACCTTGGAAGGTGAAGATTCCTATATTGGTGGAGTTTATTACTTTGTCCCTTATGAAGAAAGCGTCGGAGAAATAAAAAGCGAAATAAGAAATCATTTGCAGATTTCAGCTCCTGAACAGGACTTGGAATAAAAATATCACCCCCTATCGTCATGATACGATAGGGGGTTTCCTTTTCAAGATCAAAATAAAAACCGGAAAATTGACGTATAAATTGTCAATTCCCCGGTTTCGTTTTTTTAGTTATTTTCTTGAGGTTGAGTTTTTACACCCTCTGATTTCGATTTATCAACAAGTACCAGCACTGTTCTTAATAGAATAATGATATCAAACATCAATGAATAGTTACGGATGTAATGTAGATCAAATCTAAGTTTATCTTGAACACCAGTAGTATATTTACCCATGATTTGTGCATAGCCAGTAATACCTGGTTTCACGGAATTACGATATTCGTAAGAGCTGATATCCTTTTTAAACTGCTCAATGAAAAAGCTTCTTTCAGGGCGAGGGCCAACGATAGACATGTCACCCCTAAGAACGTTTAGAATTTGTGGAATTTCATCGATTCTCGTTGCTCTTAAGAAACTACCTATTTTAGTGATGCGAGGATCTTTTTCTTTTGCAAGTGTTGGACCCGTAGAACTTTCTGCATTTTCAACCATCGTACGGAATTTTAGGATGCTAAATTCTTTATTATCTTTGCCAAGACGAGCTTGTTTGAAGAAAATGGAACCTTTCGGGCTCTCCAACTTTATTAATAAGGCACCAAAAATTCCAATAGGTATCAAGAATGGTAGTACCACAATGGATACTACTAAATCAAATGTTCTCTTGATAATCTGTTGATCGATCGACAGACCGAATGGCTTGATGGAGAGTGCCATCGTATCCTCAAATGGCGTAATATCTGATTTAGACAATAATAAGTCATAGAAAGACGGGACCAGATAAAGGTTTTTACTGTTCTTGAAGGAATAGTAAATGATAGAGCTCTTTTTCTCATCCGTATCCTTGGAGCCAATCACAACAGACTCTGCATTTTTAATAGCTTCATATATTTCTTCTATAGGAGAATTGTAGTCTACAAAATGCAAATTAATTTTTGAAGCAAATGTTTCTTCCACTTGATACATAAGTCTTCTTTTATCCTGAGGATTAGAAATAATTAGTACATTCTCAGGATTTGAAGATTTTCTTATATACAAAAAAATAACTTTCCAAATAGTCAGTAGGGCAATTCCAATAATAAATGAAAGTAAAATTACCGAACGTGGTAATCCAAAAGCTCTGAAAAAGAAAGATACTGCCATGGTAGCAATCGTGATTGAGGTGGTACTGACAATGATGCTTCCGAAGTAATCAAACAATCTCTTTCTGCGAGAAGGATTCACTTCAAATACTGACAAGAAAAATACACTGATTAGCATGATCCACGGAAGGACCGAGAAAAAGGAATCCCAGTTACGTGCATCATATGTCTCAGAACGTATATAGAAAGCTAGAAAATACGATATTGTGATCAAAGCAACATCAACAACTATAAAAGCAACTCTCGTTCCTTTTTCATCTAAAATGTTTTTCAAGTTTTAAAACTCCTTTTTTATGGTGTCTGTAAGTGCTACGTAATAATCTATAAGTCTGCATATCTACCTTTTTAGATCAAAAGGAAAATAATAAAAATTTCTATATCATGAATCGTAAACCACAACAAAAACTAGTATACATTTTATAAACAAAAAAAGAAATAACTAGTTGTACCTTTTCACACTAAAAAAACTGGGAATATTTATATGTTTCGTCCGACTTTTCTCCTTGAATTTAAAAATTCATTAATAAAGAGTGACCAAGGAAAATGTGATCACTCTTTTCCTGTGACCTTTTTGTATAGATGCATAAACGGTTTATAGCGAACATTTATGATGCCCACAAGTTCTGCAGTAAATTGGATGATGATAATCAACGTTATAATGATGACGATTCCACCAATAAAGGTAGCTGATTCTAACAGTACTGCACAGACACTGAAGAAAATTCCGAATACATAGATGAGTAACACCGTATTTCTATGTGATATCCCTCTTTCTAAGAGGCGATGGTGAAGATGGCTCTTATCAGGAGCAGAAATGGGTTGTTTATTAAGTATTCTTCTTATAATAGCGAAGGCTGTATCAAATATTGGTACTCCCAGGATGATGATAGGGATAACAAAACTGAAGAGTGTAACGCTTTTATACAGACCCAATAATGAAAAAACCCCGATACAATACCCAAGGAATAAAGCCCCTGTATCGCCCATAAATATCTTGGCAGGATGGAAGTTGTAAAATAAAAATCCTAATGTGCTTGCAAGTACAATTAAGCAAAGTGCAAGAATCAGCTCTTTACCCGCAAGTCCAGCCATTACTGCCAATGTGGCAAAGGCAATTGCTGATATACCCGCAGCTAGACCATCAAGGCCATCAATCAAATTAATGGCATTTGTGATACCAATAATCCAAAGCAGTGTCACCGGTATGGAGAACCATCCTAAATCAAACCTATCGAAAACAAATGGGATTGTTAAAAAATCTATAGTTAGTCCTGAGTATATGACAGTACTCGCGGCTAGAATCTGACCCAAAAGCTTTGTCTTTGCACTCAACTCATACATGTCATCCAAAATGCCTGTAACAATAATTATGATTGCTCCAGCCACGATACCGTATATTCTTTCATCATAAAGGCCAAAAACCAGATACCCCACTGCTACACCGATAAAAATTGCCAATCCTCCAAGCCTTGGCATTATCTTTTGATGCACTTTTCGTTGGTTAGGTTTATCAGTTGCTCCAATTTTATGAGCGAGCTTTATGACCAAAGGAGTAACGAATAGGACAGTAGCAAAGGAAGCCAAAAATGTTAGTAAAAGTTTTATGTCCATTGTTACAACCACCTATCATTTATTTTTCTTATTTTTTACAAACAAATGAAAATGAATGTAAAATTAAATAGCCAATATTTGTTGTAATAAAAGATGAATAAATTCTAGTTCATTGTAGCAAACTTGAATCGACATAATTCTAACAATAACATTATATTTTGATTAAAATTATGACAAGATTTTAATTGAAGCATTCCACTCTTTAAATACCCAATTTGTTAGACGTAAAACACCTTGAAAAGTTTCATTTTTTTAGCATAATAAAGAGGCTCGTCCCCAAAACAAAGATAATTCCTATTTTGGACAGCCTCTTTTCAATTTTTTATAGTCGAGCATTTACGCTTTTACTCTTTTTTTAATGGCGGTATATGCATAATTCACAAAACACCAGCTGGCATAGATCAGGTTCAGCTTTTCAATTTTACGATAGACATACCAGTTTCTTTTTGCTGCCTTTAGCTTGTTACTGGAAATAGAGCCTTCTACTATGCGGTAAATCGACAATGGTTCATGAAATGCGTATGCTCGGTGCCCTTTTTTCAATATGGACAACCAAAGGGCAAAATCTTGTCTTGTACGGATATTCGGCATTCGAACATTTCCAACCTGCTCACGATCAAGAATTACCGTTAAACACCCTATAATTGTATTCTTTAGTAATCCTTTATAGTCGATGCTGTCTGGCATATTTATTGTTTTATCTAAAATTGTGCCATCTTGGTCCATCAGCTCGTAGGGGGTAAAAGTAAATGCATATTGATTTTCCTTCATAAAAGCAAGCTGCTTTTCAAGCTTGGAAGGTTTCCAAAGGTCATCGCTATCCAAAAAGGCTATGTATCTTCCCTCAGCAGCATCAAGAGCTGTATTCCGCGCCACTGCAGCCCCACTATTTTCCTTTAGCTGAATCAATTTAATTCGTTGGTCTTTTCGCATATACTCATTTATAATTTGAATACTTTGATCAGTCGACATATCATCAACTAGTATCATTTCCCAATTTTGATATGTTTGATCCATTACGGATTCGATTGATTTTCCTATATATTTTGCAGCATTATATACGGGGGTAATGACTGAGACTAAAGGTTCATCTGTCTGAATGTTCATCTTCTCTTCCTCCTGCCATCAATGATGCAATCATATTAATAATGTTTACAATAAAATTAAATACATTCCCAATAAATATGCAAATGGCTATCGTAAGGCCGATAGCCATCAAATCTTTGAAAATATCATAAGTCCTTGGGCTAATTTTCAGATAGCAATCGATCTATTTTCCAAATGACTGAAGACTCGACCGCTTTTCTGCCACCGAAAATATTAAAGCTATTCTTTGGGTGATTGAGTAAATATTTCTCGGTTGTAGCATCGACATCATCAGGCCTTACTAATAGTAATGCTTTATTTTGCTTCGCAGACAGTAATCCTCCTGAAAGGGCATCCTTAAAATCTTTTCCGGTAGCAAAGTTATACCCTTCACAATGACAAGGGAAGCTAGTTAAAACCTCAATATTGGTTGCATACCGGTTGGCACCTGATATTCTTTTCGCATCCAAAGAAGCTTCCAGCGCTGTGTTCACAACTGCAGTACCACCAATTATATAACGGTTCTTAAAATCATGATCCAGGATGAACTGTTTTGTTGCATCCGGCACCCAAGATTTTTCTACAAATAAAATGGGTATTCCCTTTGTTGCTGCATAGGCAGATATGGATAATGCATCAGGAAAACTGTTGCCATTTACAACGATGACATCTTCACTTGTTGTGGATAGGAACTTGTTTATCTCTACCGCTGTATCATATCTTGTTTTCCCTGAAATTCTTTCTGTTATCATACCATTAGTGATAAGCTTCTTTTCAACTTCTTTGCTTATTGCCTGTTCTCCTCCTACTACAATAACATGATCGACTCCCATATCCTTCATCGTGGTAATGGATGATTGTGGAAGGTAGTTTTTTTCTGTTAAAAAGATAGGACTGTCTAATTTATAGGCTAAAGGAACAGTAGCTAAGCTGTCTGCGAAATTTTGGTTGCTGGCTAACAAAGCAAACTTTCCCTTTATATTCCTAGTACCATTTGATAATGTTTTTTCTTCCAATGTAGTCCATCCATTAAGTGCCATGGCTACGGAGGTTTCGAGGGAGTTCTTCCCTGATATTCTATTTTTTTGATGATAGTATTGAACTGCTTCCTCGACATTAGCAATGCCATGCTTTACTGGCAAATCATCCTTATACACACTTGACTCTTCAATGATATGTGAGAGTTGGCCAGAGGAAAGTCCAGAATCCATGCTTTTTAGGAAAGCTGCTTGTGAAACGACAATTGGAGAAGCCATACTCGTTCCATCCATGTACTGATATCCTTCAGCAAAAGTGGTTAAATGCGTACTAAATATGTCAACACCAGGGGCTGCTACAGAAACCCAATCCCCATAATTGGAGAAGCTGGCTAGGTTTCTCTGTCCATTAACAGCTCCAACAGAAAGTACACCTGGATAGCCAGCCGGAAATTGCACTTCAGGTGTTGCACTGTTTCCTGCAGCTGCAACTACCAATACATCCTTGGAGATGGCACTTGCAATTGCAGTTTGAACCAAGGTACTTTTATTTGGTCCAGCAATGCTTATGTTGATGATATCAGCGCCGTTGTTTACCGCAAAATCAATCCCCTTTGCTATATCTGAAGCGAAGGCTCCATCTTTGTCGCCAACTTTTATCGGCATGATATTTGCCTCTCTTGCAATAGATGCTATACCAATGCCATTATTTGTTGAAGCACCTACAAGTCCGGATACATGGGTACCATGTCCAATTTCATCTGTTGGCATACTTCCCGGTGACAATACGTTAAAAGGCTTAACAATTCTATCTTTTAAGTCAGGATGCATGTGATCGATACCCGAATCAAGTACAGCAACAGTCGGAGTTGAATTTTGGTTAGAACTATACCATGCATTTTCCACATTTAATATTTCAAAATAATTCGCTTGGTAATGTATTAATGGATCATTTACTGCATAGTAATACTTACTATCCTCTTCCATGTAATCGATGGCAGTATTTCCTTCGAGCTGTTTCTTAATTTTTTCAAAATCCTTCTTCTTAATAACCTTTATCTCCAACTTCTCTTTTTGAGCATAGGATGATTTTTGATTTTCTTTATACTTTACGATAATTCTCATTTTATCATCAGAGTTCGCAAATGCTCCTTCTGTACCTAATGAGAAAAAAACACAAACAAAACTCAATAGAAGAAGTGCTCTGTTTATTTTTATCATGCCATTGTTTCTCCCCGTTGCTCACTTCTAAAGCTTATTTAAAATCAATATCTGTAATTACCCAGCCGTTTCCAGACTTTTTAACGAAAAGGAAAACTTCTATGGAATGATTTTTATCGAACCAGTTCACACGAACTTCTTGATCTTCCAGAGGGACATATTCCGCGCCTTCGATTTCAGAACTCAATGAAAGAAACCGATCAACAAGTCCATCCAATTCGTCTCTCTCTCCAGACCAATAGGCAGTCAATTTGCTGAGAATGGGATCGGAAAAATAATTAGACAAGTAATCCTCTATCTCTTCTTTGGTCATATCTTCTGGATTAGGGTAGTCCTCTGACATGGTTAAGTTATGGAATTTAAACTTAGCGATTTCAATATAAGACATAATATTCTTTTGTTGCCCAATACTTACTTCATCAACTTCTTCTTTTTCTTGGTTATACAAAACTTCCCCACTATCCAAAAAGAAAAAGCCGGAAATAAAAAGAACTCCAAACAGTACAAGCACAATCTTTTTCCAATTATTTTTCACAATTGATTCACCTCAATGAGAGTCATTATTGCATTTTTTATTTCTACATAACCAAAAGATGTGTAGAAGTAACTACACATCTTTCAAAATCAATTAAGTAGCGATGGGACCGCCCATTATTAGACTTGAGCAGCTTTAACTGTTTTCCTACCAATGGAAGCATAGTAGAAGCCTAAATTCTCCATCTTCTCTAAAGAAAACATGTTTCTTCCATCAATTATAATTGGATGACGAAGCTTGGATTTTAGGTCTTGAAGATCCATTTCTTTAAATTCGTTCCAATCAGTTAGAATGATAACAGCATCTGCATCTTGAACCGCTTGTTCGTAAGATTCAACTGTTTGAAGATCTGTAATTTCTTTTTTGGCGTTTTTCATCGCAACAGGATCATAGGCCAGAACCTCTGCTCCGTCACTATGCAGCTTTGGAATGATATCAATGGAAGGCGCTGCTCTCATATCGTCAGTGTTCGGCTTGAATGCCAATCCAAGGATTGCAATACGCTTGCCGCTAATATTTCCATTAAAAGCTTCAACCAATTTGTCATATACACGATATCTTTGTTGCGCATTTACATTTTCGACATCTTTAACAATTTTCAAGTTATACCCTGCGTTCTCAGCGATATTGATTAAGGCATTCGTATCTTTAGGGAAACATGAACCACCATAACCTATGCCGGCAGACAAGAATGCTTTTCCGATTCTGTTATCATGACCCATACCTTCTGCCACTTTTGTAACATCAGCACCAACTAACTCACAAATGTTAGCTATTTCATTAATAAAACTGATTTTTGTTGCCAGGAATGCATTAGCAGCGTATTTAATCATTTCAGCTGTTTCGATATCCGCAATAACCAAATTTGTTTGGAATGGTTCATGAAGTTTTGATAAAACCTCTTTTGCTTTATCTGATTCCACTCCTATTACTGCCCGTTCCATATTCATCGTGTCATAAATGGCAGAGCCTTCACGAAGAAATTCAGGGTTAGAAGCTACATCAAAATTTGAATGACCTGCTTCTTCCGCAATGATTCCTTTAATCCATTTACCTGTTCCAACTGGCACCGTACTCTTTGTGACAATCACTTTATAATCCGTTAGGTTTTTCCCTATTGATCTCGCTACAGCCTCCACAAAGCGAAGGTCCGCTTCCCCAGTTTCTTTTGGTGGTGTCCCCACTGCAATAATTACAACCTCCGCATCGCTCATTGCGGTCTGTAACTCTGTAGTAAAATGCAGTCGGTTTTCTTCGATGTTCTTCAACACTAATTCATCAAGACCTGGCTCATAAATTGGGATTATTCCCTTTTTAAGATTTTCGATCTTATTTTCATCGATATCTACACAAGTTACGTTATTTCCTATATCACTAAAACAAACTCCAGAAACTAGGCCAACATAGCCTGTACCAATTACACAAATATTCATCAATTATCCCTCGCTCGCTATTCTAAATGTTGCGGACTAAATCTTTCAACAGCTTTGAAACAGGATCTCTTAAATCATCCCTCATTAATGCAAATTCAACTTGAGCTTGGATGAATCCGAATTTATTTCCAATATCATATCTTCTTCCTTTGAAATGATACCCATAGACATCTTGAATATTCGTAAGTTCTTGTAGTGCATCCGTTAGCTGAATTTCATTCCCTCTACCTGGTTCAATGGTTTCCAGTATATTTATTATTTCTGGTGTCAGCACATATCTTCCCATTATCGCTAAGTTTGATGGCGCTTCTTCAAGAGGAGGCTTTTCCACTAATGCATTGACTTTGAACAAGTCTTTGCCACTTTCATTCTTATCATAATCGATTACACCGTAGCTAGAAAGATCACTATCCGGCACTTCCTGTACGCCGATTACAGAAGAATTTTTCATTTCAAACTCATTGATTAATTGCTTTAGACAAGGCTCTTCTTTGGAAACAACAATATCATCTCCAAGCATGACTGCGAACGGTTCATTACCAATGAATTTTCTCGCACACCAAATGGCATGTCCCAATCCCTTAGGTTCCTTTTGACGAATATAATGAATATCGGCCATTTCTGAAATCATTTTTATTTCTTCTAATTGTTCATACTTCTCTTTGGCAATTAATGTTTCTTCCAGTTCCAAGGAACGGTCAAAGTGATCTTCTATCGCTCTTTTACCTCTACCGGTCACGATAAGGATTTCTTCAATCCCTGATTGGATTGCTTCTTCAATAATGTACTGAATGGTTGGTCGGTCAACGATTGGAAGCATCTCTTTTGGTTGTGCTTTTGTTGCTGGCAAAAATCTTGTTCCTAAACCCGCTGCTGGAATAATAGCCTTTTTTACTTTCATTTCTTACACCTCAATCAATTATTTTATAGCTGATTTCTTTCCTATTCCTCTTTTCCCTAATTCCATAAAAATAAAAATAATAATGATCATCACCCAAAATCTTGGAGATGCAAAATCAGCACGATACATAGCAGTAATCCCAAGGTGAACCCACAATATTAAGGCGTATAGAAAGTACTTATGTTCATTTCTCTGTCGGAACAAACGATAGAACACAAATACAAACATGCTAATCAGGAAAAGGAATCCGAAAACTCCATGTTCAAACAATAAATCAATATAGATATTATTAGACGTTGCACTTACAGGGCCTTGGTGATACAAAAACTTTGTTTGGTTCAAAAACCAATAACTTCCCGGACCAAAGCCAAAAATACCATTTACAATTGAGTAGTCAAAAAGCCATACAATTGGCATTACGAGCATATACAGGCGACTATGGCGTTGTATATCAAATAAGGTGTCAAATCTGCCAAGGATAGGCTGTAATGCTTGCAATACAAAATCCCATTTGAAAAGGGCTAAAAGCAACAAAGGGATGAGTGCATACAGGGAATATAAGAAAATCTTCTTTTTATTCTCAACCTTGGTAGTCAGTAAAACCACAAAAATAAATGCCATCAACATCATTAAGTTGGCATATCCACTGACTGAAAATGAAAACAATAATACAAACAAGGATGGAATAAGTACTTGCCAGAAGTATTTAGTTTTTTTGCTGTATACTACAAATCCTATTACGATGGCATCAATGAGAAATGGGACAAGATAACTTGGTTCATCTGTTAAAGAAGTCAATCTGAAGTTGAATAGAACATCCGATTTTACACTGTGTACAAACGAACGTGTGTTAAGGTCAAGCATTGGGTATCCGATCATGAAATGAAGGAATTGCCAGACGCCGACAATTACAACAACTAAGATTCCATACAAATAGAATCTTGTAATGGTTAAAAGTGTTTTTTCACTTAAAAAACGAATAAGTTTAAAGAAACTATAAAACAAAACAAAGTACATGGTTAGGTTTATCATTCTAGTTGGCATAGATTGCATAACATAATCAACATATTGAGTAGATAGCATATATGTTAAATTAAAAAAAGCTGCTAAAACGGATAAAACAGCCGGAAGGTATATTGAGCTTAAATAAAATCTCTGTTCCCTATTGAGTTTTTCAAACTTCTCTCTTTCTTTAATATGTAATAGAAATACAAAGAACATCAAGCATGTTGTAAAAAATGTTACTAACACAGAAGATGGGACAGGCGTTAGTTTCTGGTAGATACCTGAAACTGAAAAAGGAGCCAAAAACATAAATAGACCCATAGCTAACAGGATTATTTTATCCTTGTGCTGTTTAGATGCTGTTAATAAATAACCCATTTGATGATACCAATCCTTTACTTTTCTTTTTTCAACTCACCTAATTAGATATAATAACATATGTGCTTCCCAACGTTAAATAGTTTACCCACTTTGCTTTGATTCATTTGATTTATGCGGAAAAAGCTTTATAATATTGCTTGAACATGTCCCGTAACAAATAGTACGTAAATGAAAAAAATCTTCTGGGGGATGACAATGAAGGCTAAACTCTTATGTATCTTATCAATACTATTAATACTCTTAACTGCTTGTGGGGACAATGTCCTCGTAGTCAGAACTCCTTTAGAAGGAGATTATTATGTCCGAAGCAATATAGAAAATCTAGAATGGAAACATTTTTCAGACATGATTTCTTCTGATAGTGGAATTGAAGAAAAAGACTTTGATCAATTAAAGGTGACTTTGGAAACCAACCCTAAAACCAGGTATATCATGGTTGCAGATGAATTATACAGGTTTAATCAAAATGGAAAAATGATTTATTACACCGATTGGGAAAAAGAAGATGGTGAGTATAAATTGGAAAGCTTGGTTTTCCCTGATTATGATACTACTGAAAACATCGAGTAGAAAACGTAACTTTAACGTTTTCTACTCTTTTTATATCGAAACATCTCACCTAGTGAATTCAAATAAAAAGGAATAGGCTTTTCTAAATGATTTAGCTTCTTCAGAAATAATAATGTTAGTAAAGCTATCCCAATTGGTGTATTAAAGATTCGTTTAAACATTGGTCCTTTACTTGCAAAAGCTTTATTATTCAACCTTGTATCCAGACTAGGCTTAGCATGATACACAACCACTTCCGGAACATAGCTTGCCTTGTACCCTTCTTGGTGCATCGTGTAAAGAAAGATGTTTTCTTCGCCGCTCGGGTATTTCGCCCCAAGTCCAAAATCCTCATCGAAGGTCACTTTCTCTTTATCCACGACTGATAAATTGATGAATATTTCAATAGAGGATTTACGAAATAATTCCAGAAACCCAACTTTCTCCCTGGGATCTTTTAGGTATTCTTTATAGTAAACCGCTTTTTCCGGATCATAAATCTGAAAGCAGGCAATGCCAGTCGAATGCTGATCAAAATAGCTTTGAACTTTTTCAAATGCATCAGACTTATACCAGCAATCATCATCAGAAAACGTTACTATGTTTCCTTTTATATATTTGATCCCTACATTTCGCGAAAGGGAAAGACCTTTTTGATCAAGTTTAATATGTTGAATAGGAAAGGAATAGGGTGCAAGTAATTCTTTTACTTTATCATGGTTATCTTGCGAGACTACAATCGCTTCGAAATCTTGCAGCGTTTGACTACTAAGACTTTGAAATAACCTTATCAATTCCTTTTCCCTGGTTCCTAGTGTAGGTATGACAACACTAATCATCTTTATCGCCCTCACCATCTGCATTATTAATGATTGATTTATAAAATTATTTTCGTTTTAACGGCAAAACAGAGATTATTTCTAATAAAAAAGGTGGCAGTAAATATGCTACTGCTTTTGCATTTGGATAATAGTAAAAGCTCTTAAATGAATATTTCAACGAATAGATGTACCTTGTACGATGAACAGCTTTTGATAAATACAAAAAGCGAGACGATTTAAATCTCTTCTTATATTTATCGTCAAAGGCTTCCAACGTATCCTTGTATTTTCCGAATAAATATCTTAATGCCTGGTGATGATTTTCGCTTTTACCACTGATTTGATTCTGAGCATTCTTTGCGATTGTATATCGAACATTGTATTTATTATCATGGGCAATGTTTGTATATTTGCAGCATCTGATCCATAGATCATAGTCCTGCATGGCAAGCAGATTCTCATCAAAACCTCCTGCTTTTTCAAACACTTCTTTTTTCAGAGCAACAGATGAAGTGGTTCCAATATGATTATCTTCAAATATACTCGGATATAGGTTGCCACTTCTAATTGCAGGGATTTTCCGTACAACTTTCTTCCGATTTGTGTTGTATACTACTAATTTACCCGAGTAAACCAAACCTATTTCTGGATTCTTATCAAAGACATCCAATTGACTCCTGATCTTGTCAGGCTCCCATGTATCATCATCATCCAAAAACATGAGGATACTTCCTGTAGCATGACCTGCCCCTAGATTTCTAGCGTAGCAAGCGCCTTTGCTGTTCTCAATTTTACAAACACGTAATTGATAATCCTTGCTTTTAAACCCCTGTAATAATCGTTCTGTTTTTTCATTAGCACCATCAATAACCACAATAACTTCACTCGGCCTCACTATCTGCTCGTTTATACTTTCCAAAGATTGAAGCAAAAGTTCCGCTCTATCGTGTGTAGGGATGATGACAGACACTTTGTTCATATATGCTTTCACCCTAACCCTTCATTTCTTCTAACAGTCTCCAACTAATATCTTTTCGTAATTTCTTATAACATTACTCTTCTCCATTTGACTTAAATGATTACTAACTTCATTTTTATCAAACTCAAAGGGAGATTCCATATACTGTAATATTGCTGAAGCAAGTCCATTTCGGTCTCCTACATCAACCAGTTTACCAAACTCCCCATTTTTAAGTATTTCTTCGGGACCGCACTTGCAATTAGTTGAAACTACAGGTGTTCCAAGATGCAGTGCTTCCACTAATACATTCCCAAAACCTTCCCAGCGTGATGTTAATACAAAAAGGGAAGCTCTTTTAATGAATGTATATGGGTTGGGTGCAAATCCATATAGGTCAACGACATCCTGAAGTTTCAACCTATCGATAATTTCATGCATTTCTTTTTTTATTGACGTCTTCCCGTCCCCCAAAATAATTAAACGTGCATTAGTTCTTTCTGAATGCACCTTTGAGAATGCATATAAAAGAGTTGGATAATCTTTCGCTTCAAAAATCCTTCCAACAGAAACTATCGTAAAAAACTGATCGTTCCCCAACCAGGGATGCGATAACGCCTCCATCGCATTACTTGTAATACTATTATCAATGACCGGGTTATAAATCACATCTATATTACCACTTGGAATCCCTAAAAATTCTCCTGATTCTTCAGCCACGCATTTAGATACTGCTACATATCCTGAAGCATATGGAAATAGCCATCTCATTAATCCAGGATAAATATGATGCATGGTTGTTCTCGGCTTCAAATAAGATTGCTTTAAATTTGTATGAAGACTTATTATATGTCGAGTTTTCACTTTGGCTAATCTTATGGCAGCACTAGCAATAATATTAGCATTATCTAACGCTGAAAGAAGTACATGTGGCTCCTCATGTTTAAGGTAACTACGCAATTTCCATATACTAAAAAATGTTTTTTTGGCACCTAAGTCGACTAAATTTACTTTGGGTGAAACACTTGTCAGTAATTGTCCGTTTTTATTAACTAATACAAGATCAACTCTATAGTCCAATTCTGCAAAACCATTTGCTAATGTTATGATGACTTTTTCAGCTCCGCCAAACGTGAGAACCGGTATAAAGAAAGCAATATGTTTTTTCATTCGCATGATACCTCATATCTTGTGATATTCCACTTCAGTCCCTGGTTCTTCAAGTAAAACACCAGGTTTTCTCTACTAATCAATTACACTTTTATAAGAAAACCAATTCTATTTATACTTCATATATTATACATAAAAGTCCAATTAACTAAAACTCTCTAGTAGAAAATGAAAAGCTGTCCTTAATTGGACAGCTTTCATCATTAATCCAGTATACTTTGCTGAATCATATTTCTTGTGTATTCCGATATCGCGCCAGTACCACCTAGATAGTGAATTTGGGGAATATAATGAATGTTCTCGTTGATAAACCCACTCACCTCATCCGGAAGAGAGTCTTTTTTTGTCAGTAATAATGGAGCCCCCATTTTTGCTGCAAGTACAGAACCTGGCAAAGCATCGATGAACTCTTCTCCTCTAGCAAAGAAAAGATTACGCGGATCCAAATCATACTCGTTGACTATTGCCACACTAGTTGCGTAACGATCAGTCCCTCTCACCCTCTTTACCTCTTTTGTTAATGTTTTCAGCTTTATTTCCACATTTTCTGAAACAGCTTGAGTTCCACCGATGATCGTAACTTTTTCTACATTATGATCATTCAAGTATTTTTGAACACTATTTGGCAGTGAATCATTTCTAGTAAACAAGATTGGTATTTGATTCAAAGCTGCGTATGAAGCGATAGATAATGCATCCGGAGATGTAGAACTGCCTGATGTAAGAATTACTTCTCCTTTTGGTTGAAGTTGTCCAGCTACATCGACAGAAGTATCATATCTGTCACTTCCACTGATTCTTGTCACTTTAGTAGAGTAATTCTGAAGATTGTTGAATGTCTTCTCAGAAATTGCTGACGTTCCACCGAGCACCAGAATTTCCTCGATAGTCACAGATTGCAATAGCGTTTGGACTGAAGCTGGAATTTCATCGGTTTTTACCAGTAGTAGCGGAGCATTATGTTTTTTCGCCAGTACACTACCTGTTAATGCATCTACAGGGTTATCTCCACGACCAATTACCACCGTCTGGAATCCATTTTTCCAACCATACTCTGCAATTCTGACGCTAGTTTCATAACGATCAGAACCTCTTAGACTTGTATTGATTTGATTAAAGATGTAGTTTTCATAGTTTGTATTTTCATAATAAAAGGACAGTATTTCATTATAGGACAATCCTGAATCAGCCATCGCCTTTGCGCCATATTGACTCATCCCGACCCCGTGACCCCATCCTTTTCCTTTGATTTCAAAGACAGCATCTTTAAGAGTAATGGACTCAATAAAATGACTTTTAAATTCATTAATGCCGAACATAGTGCGCAAGTTACTGATAGCCGTGTCCGACGCATGGAAAGAATGGAGCTTTATCTTCCCTTCTTCCATAACAAAACTGCCATCTTTATTTTTCAAGAGGTACTTAATGCTGTAGCTCCCTTGATTTCTTCTTTGACCTGGTGTGAGTGAGTCGGATACTGCAATATTGTCGATATTAGTCAGCTTTATTTCCAGATCTTTTAACGCTGGAATCTTGGTCTTAAGATAGGTTTTAATATTGTTGATAACTTTGGCTTCCGTTGTATCCTTCAAACCCGACTCTTTTGTAACATTCCACCATTCAGCCGGCTTCTCCATGTTCAGGTCTTCTAGGTCAATTTGTTTCTGATTCATTTTTAAACTCCAAGGAAAAGCTGGATCATAAGGGTCTGCTTTAGCTTTTAAATAGTCCAGCTGTGTTCCACCAGGCCATGCACCTATGTTGCTCTCTATATAGCCTCCATTATTCGAGCTGAAAACTGCATCAATTAAGTTTTCCTTATATGTTAACACTTGACCTTTTGTAGCATTGACTGCTTCATTTGTATTCTTATATGATGTTTTATTCAACCATATATAACCATCATATCGCTGGGATCCAACATCATCTGTTATTACTTGGTTAACTCTTTTTAAAGCGTAAGTCCTAGCTGCAACAGCCTGAGCTTTTAGGGCTTCCACATGCCAACTCGGAAACACTTCACTTGGCAACACACCTTTGAGGTAATCCTCCATAGGCAAGGTGTTGATTGGAACAACATTATTATTTTCCAGAGTAAATTTGATATTCCCTAAGTAAGGTCTCCCCTGTAACCTAATGTGATTGTCTTCACCGTATTTGACCGGTTTAATTTCAAATGGCCCTGTAAAACTCTTAATCTTTCTACTATTTTCATATAAATCTATTTGTTGGTTATTTACTTTAACCAGATAGTCATTATCCATGTTTAAAAGGAATGAGTTTTCCCCTACCAGTTGATAGGATCCAACAAAATTAAATGCAATCTCGTTTTTCCCTTTCAGATGATACTTAAGCTTAACTGAAACCTCATTCGGGATTGAAGAAGCTTCTGGTTGATTAAAGCCAGGCACAAAAATAAAACAAGCAACAATTACAGCAATGATTATATTTTTCAATTCTTTTCCCCCCTAATATGCTTTTTTCTCTTATTAATTCTCTACTGTAGCCAATTCAGTTTCTCCTGAATACCCATTCTCCCCGGTCACCTCTAATGACTCCTTGACCAATCCGAGACCTGGTGCATAGTAGCGAGTATAAATAGTATCTGCACCCTCTATTTCATCCGTAATTTTCTGGACTACATAAACATTTTCAAATGTTCCATATGGCACTTCAACTTCAGATTGATTTTCGATAATTTCCCACTCTCCTGTTACAGCATCCTCAAGCGTAATAATCACTTGGGGATTATCCATAGGTGTGAAAGAATCCAGAATGTTCTGTGCTGGATTTTCTACCGAACTTTCCTCAAATACAAGCGTAATTTCATTTTTTGTCCACTTATAAACCTGAAAAGAAGTATTTCCGCCGATAGTAGTTGCCATTTGAATGAAGTCGCCACTTTGAGCGACAACTTTTTCAGAAACAAGAATTTCCACACCATCGGTAAACTTCTTCTCCATTCCTATTTTAGGAAGATAAACTTCAAAGCCTAAAACTTCGGTAGACTCGGTTTCATCTGTCTGACCTTCATCCGAATTTTCTTTGGCAGTATTTTCTTTTTTATCCTCTTTATTATCTTTTTCTTTCTCTTTTATATCGGATGAATCGGCTTCCTGTGTAGCTTGCTCTTGCGTTTTCTTGTTAGTAGCTGTATCAGATGCCATTTCATTTTGCTCTGATTTTGCACATCCAGTAACTACTATCATTATGCAAGATATTGCGAGTAAAAAAATGAACTTTTGCAAATTAATCACCTTTCAAAAGAAAATCGATAAGAAATTTTCCTATCGAGATTCTCTTTTGTTATTTTATTTTTGTACTAATAATTGAAACCTTGCTGTCGTCGACTGCACTTGTTCCCCCAATAACATGGATGTTATTTACACGAGCGTTGTTTGTGTATGCCATAAGGAAAGCTTCCACATTTCTATTTCGAGTATTACCCAATAGAATCAAAGGTGCATTATTTTTAACAGATAAAGGTGCAGATACGAGTGCGTCAGGGAAGTTTTGACCTGTCGATACAAGGATTGTTTCACCTTGCAAGTCTTCAGCGAAGTGCCATAGCAATCTTGCTAAAGTTTCATACCTATCCGTACCTGATAATCTTGTAATACTATTAGCTCCTATAAGTGAATGTTCAACCTTCTCAGAAACAGCGGCTGTACCTCCAACAATAACCACTTCTTTTCCAGCTAGGTAAGGCATAGCCTGTTCGGAAATCCAGCTTTTCTCCGTTAATAGGATACCCCATCCTTTTTTAGCAGCAATCGGTGCACTTGCCAATGCATCTGCAAAATTTTGACCGGATGCTAAAAAGATACCATTCAAATCTCCAAGTTCTCCCAGTATGGCTCTATTCGTTGCATATCTGTCTTTTCCTGAAATACGGGTTACTTTTAATCCTTCAGCAACGAGTAAATCTTCTGCGGATTGGGATACCGCACTATATCCCCCGATAATAACAATATTATTTGCACCTAATCGTTTGATTTCAGCCAAAGAAGCTTCATTCAACATTCCAGGCTTGGTTAATAGTATTGGAGCACTTCCACTTTTAGAGGCAAGAGGGCCAGCTGATAATGCATCTGCAAACTGTTCACCTGTTGCTAAAACTACGGTTTTCTCTTCTTTATCTTCTGCAAAGCCGGTTGGATACATTTTTTTCGATGTTTCAATAGCAGTAATGTATCTATCAGTTCCTCTTAGTCTCTCTATAGCTATCGTTCTGTCAACAGGAACTCCACTGATATTAGTCCAAAGAACCTCTTTTAATCCAATGGAAGTGATTTGTGATTTAGAATAAGATTTAGCAATACTTAACGCGTGGTCATAATCAAGATATTGACCTACCAAAACGCTCCCATTATAAACCTCATACTTTTTGGTAATATAATTGGACCAAACAATATAGCCTGTTTTATCTTGAACTACTCTTGTGCCTGGTTGTTTTTGCGCAAAATTAATTGCTTCTTTTTCTGTGTAAAATTCATTCATCAACCCACTTATTTTATCAAAAACCTTAAATTTATCACTTGAATAGATGATTTCTTGCTTATCTTTATCAAGAACCTTAACAAATTTTGTTTGAGATTTCGCATAGTTTAGTGCATCCTCTCTTTTATCATAGGTTGCCAGTTTCTTATTATTTTGATCATACACCTCAAAGATTTTGAAGTAGTTAATTATCGCAGTGGCCAAACCTTGCGCAGCATTTTGTTGAAATTGTGGAGTTTTAATATATTTTTCTTCATCTCTATTTGTCATAAAACCTAGTTCCACAAGTACTGAAGGCATTTGAGCATTTCTGATTACAAAGAATGCTTGGTTGTTTCGAACCTTTCGATCTAGCATATCGATCCTTTTTAAAGTTTCGTTATGTACGAGATTAGCAAATCTTTTATTCTCATTTACCAACAGTAATTGCATTGGATCTGGCGGATAATCTTCTTCATATTCGTTGATACCATCGTAGTAATATGTCTCAAACCCTTTTACCAATGGTTGTGTAGGATGAGCATTATGATGAATCGACAAGAACAGACTGTTTTCGTTATTGCCCTGAACAAATCCATTTGCCACTTTCATACGTTCCTTTAAATCATCAGCCGATGTAGATGCAAAAGCCTTATCCGAATCACGGGTCATATGCACTTTAATATCACTACTTTTCAAGATTTCCCTCAATCGAAGTGCAACATCCAAATTAGCGTTTTTTTCACAGTAGCCTGTTTGGTTTCCTGTGTAACCACAGGTACCGGAGAATTTACCGCCATGACCTGGATCAATAACGATAACCTTTTCTGCAAAAGAAACAAATGGCGCAATAAAAAACAGGAATAATAGCAAACTAGTAACCTTTAAATAATTCACAATTAAAACTTAACCTCCCAGTAATGAAAAAAATATCGAATCTTGTTATATTATACCATTGTGTCGAAAAATTTTGGCGACCTATTTATAGTGAATTTTTCCCAATTTTTATGTATTTCCTTATTAAAAATTGCTCTATAACACCTAGTCTTTAAAATTCACCTACAAATAAAAAAAGAGTAGGGCAACAATTGTTGCCCTACTCTTCCTTGAAAATTATGGTAAGATACTTTCAATTTCCTTGAATACAGAGTCGCTAACTGCTGATGGTCCTCCAAGAACCGCTACATTTGTTACATTGTTGTCAACAAGGTAGTTTTCAACAGAAGCATCCAAGTCAGATCCTACAAGTAGGATTCCGCTATCAAGCGTAGCTGCTAACGCTGCACCGGATAGTGCATCTGCAAATTGCTTGCCAGTTGCTACAAACATTCCAAGCTCTGTATTAGGCTCGAAATATTCAGCTACTGCAACACTTGTTTCATAACGGTTTGAACCTTTTATTCTATCTGCTCCAGGCAATTTGGAAGCTACTTCATCAGAAACCGCAGCATTTCCACCAATTACAAGGGTATTGGAAGCTTCTAAATCCTTGATTGCTTTGCTTGTAGCAGTTGGAAGTTCGTCTTGTTTTGCCAACAAGATTGGTAATCCGTTCGTTCCTGCATAAGAAGCAACAGATAGTGCGTCAGGGAAGTTCATACCGTTTACTACTACAACAGTATCCGAACCTTCTGGAGCAACTTCATGTGCAATGACAGCTGCAGTGTCAAAACGGGTCTTACCGGATAATCTTTCCACTTCGATTTCACTATTCATTGCCTCGATTTGATCGACAACTTCAGAGCCGATTGCCGCTTCACCACCAAGAATATAAACTTTAGTAGCTCCTAGTCTAGCAATCTCATCCTTTGTCACATCATCCAATTTGTTTGTACGTGATAATAGTATCGGAGCATCATGCATTGCTGCCAACGGAACTCCTGCCAATGCATCAGCAAAATTATCTCCACGAGCCAATACTACTACATCAGATGATTCAAAACCTGCTTGGCTGATCGCTACGGATGTATCATAGCGGTTCGTTTCGCCTTTTAGACGGTACACATCACTTGCTGCACGGTAAACCGTTACTTCTTCCGTAGTTGTATTACCTGCTAGGTCAACAAGTTCTAATTCAAATACGTTTTCACCTGGTTTTAAAGATAATTCAGTAGTAACTTCCTTACTGAATGGAACCATAGCATATCCAGGCATTTCATTGTAGAACACTTCACTTCCGTTAACATAGAATCTTAATTCTTCTGCATTATCGGATAGAAGAGCAGATAGTTCTACCGTTTCAGTATTGCTATTAACTCTTGATGGTACTTCTGCAGATAATTCCGGAGCAGTTGTATCAACAAAAATTGTACGGCTGTTTGTTAAAGAATGCTCGTTTCCTGCTTCATCAACTGCCACTACTTCGATAGGGTTAGCGCCATCTTCAAACGTTACAGTAGTCTCGAATGTGTAAATAGATTTCTCAGCATCCCAAACCAGTTCCGTTTCTTGACCGTTTACACTGAATTCTTTAATTTCAGTATGATCTGTTACTGTTCCTGCCACTTTAATATCGCTCGTATTATGAATAGAGAATGTTTCAGGTGTTGTAACTGTAATGATTGGATTTTCGTTGTCGTTGACACCAGCTACTTTATATTCAGTTGCATTCCCTGCAAGGTCCACAGCCATAACAGTTACAGGTGTTCCTGCCGGCAATGCTTCAGGGAATTCAATTTCAGTTGATTCGCCTTCAACTTCAACGATTCCTTGTGATTCTCCATCAACGAATACCTCTAGATAGGATAATCCTGATCCAGTATCCGCAGCGTCAACTGTTAATACTTTACCATCTACATCAGCTTCCACTGTTGGAGCTGTTGTATCAACGATTACAGGTACATGAAGCTTTTGAGCTTCTTTACCAGGATAGTCGATTGTTGAAGCAATTTCATAATAGTATAAACCATCTTCAACAACTTGCTTGTTCACCGTACCATCCCAAGCAAAATCTGTTTTAATTGTATATTGAGCACCAAGACCACGGTCATAGTAGTGCTTTCTTACATTTTTCTCAGATCTTACTGTACGTAAATGGTTTTTATCCTCATCAAGTACACTGTACTTAACTTCTTTCGCATTTCTTAAGAAGGACAGCATCGGAATAATCTGATCCTGTTCTCCATCACCATTTGGTGAAATTGCGATTCTTTCCAGCTCCTTACCTTCAGTAAATGGATTGAAACCAAGGTAGAAGAAGGAGTCTTCCTTTGTATATAGCATTGCTGCCATCTCATAGAAAGAGTTATGCTCATCGTAAGCCAACTCGTCAAGAACTGGTGCAGCATTCCAATCACCATGGAAACCAACATATGGAACAGATAGTTCCGGTTGAGCTTCGTTGGATAATGTTACGAAACCTTCCACAAAGTATCCGTTAGGGAAAATTGTTTCAGGATCCACATACGCGCTTGCATTTGTATTTAATACTTGGGCTTCGGATACATCGATTGCAACTGTAAACTCAACAGTTTCATTAGCCGGAATTTCCAAAGAGTTATTACCGCCATTGATTGTTACAACGGCACCAGCCAACTCTTGAGCTTCCAATTCATTTGCAGCGTATCCTAACTCACCGAATAATGCTAAGTCAGTCTGAACATTTGCTGCTACATCATAACTTACAGCCTCATCACTGTAGTTAGTTGCTTCTAATGTAAAACTGATCTGATCTTCTACTTCTTTAAGAGCAACTTTTGCCAATCCTGAATTCTTTTCCTTCACTACAACAGGAGTACTTAATGCTGCATGTAGCTGCATTAATCCCGCACCTTGTCGACGTGGGGAATATGGATTGTCAAAGCCAAACATTCTATTAATTGTTCCTTTATCCTTAACAGCAGCTGCAGTGTTCATAAGGATATTTTTTGCCATCTCAACACGTGCTTTTCCATCAAGGTCAAACTCTTCATCAACCCGTTGTAGAACGATTGCTGATCCACCTGCAACGTGTGGAGCTGCCATGGAAGTACCACTCTTCACACCATATTCATTATTTTGAATCGTAGAGTAGATATTTCCTCCTGGAGCAGTGATTTCAGGTTTGAAATCCAGGTTCGGTGTAAGACCCCATGAAGTGAAGTCTGACATTTTACCTGCAGTCGGATTTGGAGCAGTAGTCTCTTCTCCATTAAATGAAAGTGTTACATTCACGCCTGCAGCCACTTGCGCTGCCAATGCTTCTCCATCAACCTTTAACATAAACAATTGAGGAATCTTAATTCCTGGATCTGATGCCATGTTTACATAGCCCTCAGAATGGTTATATACGATAACACCAGCTGCGCCAGCGTCTTGAGCATTGAAAGCTGTATCAGTAAAAGCATTCCCTCGTTTTACAAGAACGAATTTACCTGTGTAGTCACCATCTGCCCAATCAGCCTTCACCCCGGTACCTCCGCCACCAACGTGTACCAAGCTATGAGTTTTTGTCTCAAGGCTATTAGGGTGAACACTACTAGCTGATAGGAATGGGTGAAGTCCCGCTTCCACACCATCATAAGCAGCTTGTGCTGCATCTAAATCCATGAAACTGTTTTCCAATGACGCAACTTGTAAGGAATCATAAGATAATCCAGGAGCACCTACCACACCTACATCAGGGTTTGATGCATAAGGATTCCAGAATCCGTTTCCTAAATGAGCAGAGTTACCAGCAGAAATGGACATTACCACGCCATTTTCCACAGCTCTAGCAATTGCTTTTTGTTCCGGATCTTCAGGAGACACGAAAGAAGCAGTCGAGCCTAAGCTTAGGTTAAGAACGTCTGCACCCAAGATAATCGCATCGTCAATTGCTTTTACATAGATATCTCCCCAAGTAGATGGCATATTTGGATCATTACCAAATACTTTTAAAGCTAATAATTGTGCTTCAGGAGCCACACCTTTAATTCCACCGTTTTCTTCATCTCCATTTGCACCTGCTGTTCCAGCTACGTGCATACCATGGTGGGAAGCATCCGGGCCAAGGTCCAACACTTCCTGATTTTCATCCATATAGTTGTATCCATATGGTACTTTTGCTGTATGGTACTGACCAGGAAGGCCGTTTTCAGAAATGAAAGTTTCCACTTCCGACTTGGATAAAGCCGCTTTGGAGTCATCAGTTAGGACAAAATCCCTGTGATTTGGGTCGATACCGGTGTCGATAATACCTACGATCATGCCTTCACCGTTATAACCGTATTCGTCCCAAGCTTTTTGCGCTTCCACAAGCTCTTTACTGTACTTCATATTCGGCTCTTCTACAGGGCGCTCATATTCAGTAGCAATCGTTACATTTGAAACACCTGTTAATTTTTCAATTTCAGCAATCTTGCCAAATTCGACAACACCACTAAAACCGTTGAATGCTGTAGTAAAGCTTTCTTTGAATTCCACATTCACTCTCTTTGAGCTTAATTGGTCTTTGACTGCTTGTTGTTGATTTAATGCTTTGTTTTGCAGCTCAGTCTTTTTGGATTCAGAAAGGTCTGCATATTTTTTACCTTCTTTAGTCGCATAGGCAATCGCAGGGTCACCTTCAACCTCTACAATTACACGAACTTTATCATCCAGCTGATACTGCTCTTTTTGAGCTTCTTCTTTATTGAATGCAAGTTCGCTAGTGTTAGTCTTGACCGGTTTTGTTCTGTCTGGTGCCTGTAATGGTGAAGCCGCAAGAGCAGCGTTTGAGAACACCATTAAAAAGACCATTAACAATGCTAGAATTTTCTTAACGTTCAATATTTCTCCCCCTATCAAAATAATTACGCATTTTTCGCTTTCTAGTTCTGATAACCTACAAAACTATGTAATGTAAATAATTAACTAGAAAACCACAAACAACCTTACTAGCAATCCCCTCCCATAAGATTGAATATTTTACTATTTTAGTTTAGTCCTAATATACTAAATAGTCAAATAATTACGGGCGTTTTTTTACAATTTTCACAGTAATATTACACACTTAAATTCGACAATTCTCACCGTAACATTTTCGTAATGTCAACAAAAAAAGACACAAATAAATGTGTCTTTTATACTTTGAAATATAATTTTTTAGAATGTAAAATCATCGCTACCACAGACCAGACAACAAAAAAGAAACCGGCATACAAAATGTGCGGATAGGACGAAATGCTTCCAAAATAACCAAAGAGATGGGAGGCAACCGATCCTTCCTTATTTAAAAAATCAAGCTGAAGCTTGCCAATAATAGCAAGTAAAATCATTTTACCGAAATATATCAATAGACTATTACGTCCAACCGCCTCTAAATACCATAGAGAAAAGCTGGATATCTTTCTCCCCTTCCTCTCCCTTGTATCAAAGAATAGAAACAATAATGCAAGGAGCAGTATGGTCATACCGCCTGTCAGCAACGCAAATGAAGGGCTCCATAATCTTTTGTTAAATTCAATAAAGGGATAAACAACAAAGGAGAGTGTAAACAAAATTATTCCGATACCGAAAATCCTTCTATTTACATTCTGTTTGAGTGATATGACCGTCCCTACTGCATACCCCATAAGGACATTGCTGATGGAGGAAAAGATACTTAATATTCCTTCCGGATCAAATCCCTTCTCACCCTGTGCATAAATATGATTTTCACCAAATACTTTCTTATCTATAATACCTGACAAGTTGCAATCCGTCTGTGGCACCCCTCCCTCACAACCGGTACTTGTTGAGAGCAATAGTAGCAAATAGGCTCCACAGATAAGTATACTTACTGTCAATATCCATTTCCAAGTCGTCACTGCCCTGGTTATTAACATAACCACTAAGCCTGTTATACCGAATAATTGCAGAACCCCTGTAAGTCTCAGATTCCCTAGGTCCAAACTCCACCCTACAATGAAGTTGAAAATCAGGCCGTATAAAACAAGCATGATAGACCGCTTAAGAACTCCTTTCCATTTGACTCCATTTTTATAGGCAAGTCCAAGTCCCAGACCATATAAAGTCAAAAGTGCCGGAAAGAGAAAATCAGTAATTGTAAATCCATACCATGGTGCATGGTGAAGATACTCATAGCCACCCCAAGGTATTGCACTTACAAAAACTGCAATAAGGACGATCAGTCCTCTTGTAACGTCAATAGATATAAATCTTTTAGAAGAAGCCGCTTTTTTTTCCATAGATATATGCCTACACTTTCTAGTACTATGTTTGTTAGAATAATTGTAGCATAATATGAAGAACTGTATATACCTTACATGAAAGGAAAACTATAATGAAAAAAATTGCCTTAACGCTTTGCATTGCCGTATTTTTAAGCGCCTGTAGCGGTGGGGAGGATTCCCCAAAAACCGATGTTTTCTATTCGCCTCATCCAGACGATGAAGTTCTTAGCCTGGGAGCTTCCATCATCCATTCTATTGAAGATAATAAAGAAGTTGTTGTGGTTCTCCTTTCTCATGGACGCTCCAGTAAAGCTATCTATAAAGTTAATAGTAAACTATTAGCCGAAAAGCTACCCCCTATTTCTGAAGTAGAGTTTGGTAACGCCAGAGTAACAGAATTTAAAAATTCTGTTCGTGAATTGGGAGTTAAGGAGAGCAATATCCATATATTAGATCTCCCGGATGGAAACATTGAAAAAGGAAAAATGATGGATGTGATTCTTGATTACGAGAAAAAGTATGAAGGAGATGTCACTCACCATGTAATGAGTGATTTGGATCCACATCAGGATCATGCAATGACAGGAAAAGCATTACGCGAATTAGAAAAAACCGGGAAAATTAATGATGGATTTTATTACCTGCCTGTCCAGGAACATAATAAAATGAAGTTCGATGAAATTGTTAAAATAGAAACAAAAAACAATGAAAAGTACTTTTTAAAAGCATTAGAAGCATATGAAAAATGGGAACCTGCTTCAAATAGTTATTCAATAGGGAAAATCTCTGTTCCTGAATATTTTGAACAGGCCAAAGATTGGAAGGAAAGTCGCTATCATAAATAAAAATAATCCGACATCGTTGATGTCGGATTATTAATTAATGAAGACGTTTAGCACCTAGATATCTCGGGTAAAAGTAACTGTTAGACATGCTATGAATGGTGACTCCAGCTGTAGAGCTTGCATGAATAAACTCATTGTTTCCTATGTAGATTCCCGCGTGCGATGGACCTTCCTTATAGGTTTCAAAGAAAACAATGTCCCCCACTTCCGGCGTGGATACTGATACCCCTTTCGCCCAAATGTCTGCTGTGGTCCTAGGTAAAGAAACGCCATGCTTGTTAAATACATAGTTTAAATAACCGCTGCAATCAAAGCCTGACGGAGTCGTCCCCCCCCATGCATATGGAACTCCCATATAATCCTTTGCGGTATTAACTAATGCAGTTACATTAAAACCCAGTTGCTTTTCTACATCTGTCGATACAGCACTCGTTCCACCAATTATTGTTTTACTGGAAGTATTGGCAGTTGTAAGCACTTGCTGAACAGAACTTGGGATTTGATTTTTCCCTACTAGAACTAATGAAGTATTCTGTTTTGCAGCTAAAACTGATCCCGTCAAAGCATCTGCAAAACTCTCACCAGTTGCTACATATAGATTAGGTCCAAAAGTGACGTTTAATTCTTTTATTACATTAGAGAGAGTCAGATAACGATCTGATCCTGAATAACGTTTCGCTCCTGGCAGTTGACTGAAAACCTGCTTGGAAATTACCCCTTCGCCCCCAACTACTATTGTGTTCTGATAGTTAGCTAACACTTCTTTTGTTCTGGCAGGCAAAGTATTCGTATCTGTCAATAAAATAGGATACCCTTTTCTAGCGGCATATGAAGCAACAGATAGACTGTCCGGAAAATTTTTTCCGTAGACGACTACTGCAGTATTTGATTTATTTGGGAGTCTTTCAGCTATTTCTGCAGCTGTTTCATAGCGGTCTCCCCCTTTGATTCTTTCAAAGGATATTCCCATCGCCTCAAGTTGCTGAATGACTTTTGAAGAAACTGCATTCTCTCCACCAAGAATAATGACATTTTTTGCTTTTAATCTCGTAATCTCATTTTTTGTTTCACCCGGTAAATAGTCTTTGTTGGTCAGAAGAATTGGCGCGTTTAAAGAGAACGCTAATGGTGTGCCTGTTAAAGCGTCAGGGAATTTATCCCCTGCAGTAACGATAACAGTATCTGCTCCTCCATCCCAACCTTTTTTTGAGACTTCCACTGCTGTCTGATATCTATTTTTACCACTGATTCTATCTACATTGGAACTACTGGCATCGGTTGAGGAAGGTAAAAAAGCAAGAACTACAATACTCATAAAAACCATTGCGACTATGTATTTCCGTACTAATAAACTGTACATTTTTTCCTCCTATTTCTACATAATATTACAAGTTTTACGAAACTATTATAACACTTAAAAATCTTCCAAAATATTAAATATATGTAACAAAGGAAGGACACGCACCCATAAGTGTACATGTCCTCCCATTTAGCCAATTTATTTAACTAATTTTAATACACTATCATTTTTCACTGCAGCTGTTCCGCCTAATACCGAAAGCTGATTGAAACCTTTAGCATCTACTAGATTTTGAGTTTCTACAGGTAGATAAGAAGGATTAACTAGTAAAAGCGGCGCATTAAGTTTAGCTGCCAAAACGGAACCTGTTAAAGCATCAGGGAAATCATGGCCATTTACTACTAATCCAGTATTGGACGAGAAGTTAAATTCTGTACCAATTTTATAAGCTGTTTCGTACCTTGTTGATCCAGATACGCGTACGGCTTTAGGCATTAATTTCAATAAATGATTAGAAACTACAGACGTACCACCAACGACAATAGTATTTGAAGCGTTTGTGAGCAATGTTTTAGTCGGTCCTGGTATATAGCTTTTTTCAGTAAGTAAAATCGGGATGCCATTTCTCGCAGCATAAGGAGCTATCGCAAGTGCATCAGGAAAACCATAACCATTCGTGACAACTACAGTTGAGAAGCTCTTACCCATTTTATTTGCAATAAGTTTAGCTGTTTCAAAACGAGTAGTTCCTGCAATTCTTTCTACTTCAATTCCCAGATCACGGATAATTTTTTCCACTCCAGGAGTTATAGCACTGCTACCACCAAGAATAATTATTTTCTTTGCATCAAGTCTTAGAAGTTCCTGTTTTGTTTCCTCTACTAATTCATTGCTTTTAGTTAGTAGTATCGGAGCATTAAGTTGGTATGCTAGTGGTGTACCAGCAAGAGCATCAGGAAAATTGTCCCCTCTTGCCAAGACAACCACTTCAGACTTGTCCCAACCAGCTCTGGAAATACTGACAGCAGTAGCATACCGGTTCACACCAGAAATTCTCATATTCTCCAAATAGCTTGAAGCAATATAATATGTTTCATTTGAATGCATATCTTTTACGGGATACCATACAAAGTGGTTTGAATTATTAGTGCCTGCCTGATAAGCTCCAACTATTTGCAAAGCTTCTCCAGCTAAGGTTTTTCTAACTTCAGTTCCTTCTGGACTTGTTCTTAAACGCACTCCACTTTCTGTTGCCTTCACAATATCCCCATTATTGAATAAGTGTTTAGAAGTTTGATATGGCCCATTAACATGATAGTGAGGTTTTCTGAATTGCAAGGAGCCTGAATTTGTATAATAAATATCATCTCTTAATAGCTGTACCGGAAATGCTGTCGTTACCATTTGCGAGTATCTTTCAATGTGACTGTAAATAACATCTTGGTAAGTATTATTTGGGTAGTACTGTGGATCATTACGTCTTGAAATCCCATTATACGCCATAATCGCAAAATACCAATCTTCCATTATCTGCATGTCATTTCCGTTTATTTGCGGTATTCTACCCCAGTTACTGTAAGTCCACTTATCTTTTAATATTCTAATACCCTCTTGTATATTATATACAATATCCGTTTTCAACCTTACAGCTCTATCCGCTGTCATATTAGGCTCAGTAATCTGCATGATTCCAATGCCGCCATCAAATGAAACGATCGGGTCGCCCTTCTCCCAAGTCCCATTGGGATCGTCATTTGTTCTGTATTGTCTCCATGAGCTTTCCTGCCACGCTATCGCTTTTATTATTTCAGGAGGAATACCTGCTTTAAGCGCCTCTTGAGTTAGTAAATTGTTTAATTCTGAAGTAGTCGGGTTTTCCCCTTTTAAATCATCTTCAGCCCCTGTTGATTGAAAGGAGAAGAGTTCTTGTGGAGAAGAATTCATTTTGACATTCGCTTTTATTCCTTGTTCTGTTAAGGAAATAGTCCCCTCATCATTCTGGACGTATAGATCCTTCAAAAAGTTATTACTTTCAAGATGGTTTCCATTGCTGTCTAGATATGTCACTTCTATTCTGTTTTCTACCATATCGATCGAACCTGCTTGATAATCATTGGATAAAAAAACGCGTTTCATTTCATCATCAATTAGCTCAAAAATTACAAAACGTGTGAAACTTCCAGTTCCACTTATTGTATTTTCAAGCAGAAAATAATGCTTCTCATCTTTTATCCATGTGTAAACTTTTGTAACTCCTGCAAATTCATCTACCCACTCTTCTATTAAACTATCATTGGAATAAATGCTCACAGAAGAGTTTTCACCGTTCGAAATATTTATTTTATAGTTTCCAAAGACTACCGTGTTATCACCGATAGGATTTATTTGATGTTTTTGAACATCCATTTCGGCAAAGCCTTTGTCTACAGCCATTAATAACATAAGCACTAAACAAAACTTTACAGCAACAATACATTTTTGAATCAAAAGTTTTCCTCCTTTAATGATGAGTGACAATTATTTCATTACAATTTCAATATTACCAAAAAAATGACACGAGCATGAATAGGTAATTTGTCTAATATTTCATTAATATGTAACTTTTAATAGATTTTTGTAGTGGAAGTTTTTGGAATGAGGTCTACAGAGATATAAATTTCATTTTTCAAAGGAATAATTTAGCATATTTTTCAGATTAGTTGGGTAGTATTTAAATAATGAAGTAGATAGATTACTAAGGGGGAATTATTAATGGAGTTTGCAAAAAAAGTCTTTCCGGCCATCAAGCGTCCTTCCATAAGATTCAAAAAAGAAAGATATGCAACCTTTTTCGAAACGTATTGGCTACATACTATTTTATTCACCTGCATCTCTTCAACTGCTCTCGGAATTCCAGCATTCGTTTTTAAATTCGGCTATGATAACGGAATTCCCCTCTTCTATTTGTTAGCTCTATTAATCGCATTGCCGTGGTTTTTGGTACCATCTCTCTATCTTCTCTATATAGGAGATAATTCAAAACGCGCAAAAGGATCATCTTACTCGATGATTGGTATTTTAATCGCTTCTTTTTTCACATGGATAATCTGTCTTTTTCAGCTATAAAAAAACTCCAGTGTAATCTTCATGCACTGGAGTCTTTTTCTATTATTCTTGCTTGGTTGCAATAAATAAGTCCGTAATATATTCAGCCCAAACTTCATGTCCTTTTTCATTAGGTGCAATGCTGGCACTATCATATAAAATATAATCTTTTATTTCTTCAGATTGATAATCCGGCCAATTCTTCCAATGATCAATAAAAGTATGTCCTTCATTTTCAGCTAGGGTTTTTAACTGCTCCACTTCCAACGGATAAAAAGTGGCATTATAAATTGGGTGGGCTGGCTGCAAGAAGATATATGCCTCTTTATTCACTGCCTTAAAATCTTCAATAATCGTCTGAATATTCACTAGGGTATCGTCGATAGTTACAGCACCATTATCATTTAACATAAATGGTTCCAAAATTATGATATCCGTATTTTGTTTTACAGCTTCCATATGTAATTCATCACTTACTACCATTTCTGTGGTGACATTCTGAATATCAAATACAGTAATGTTTACCATTTCTCCATACGTTTCATTCATCTTCTCTTTAAAAATGTCCGGCCAGATACGGTCTCCCATTGTATTGGCTTCTGAACCTACAATAACAATCTCAACCGTATCGTCTGTTTCTTTTGCGACAATAAGCTTGGATGCTGCTTCAGCTGGTAAAGAAGATGTCATTTCTTCAATAGAAATATCCTTCGTTTCCATTGTTTTTTCATCGGTTTTCGGATCCTTATCGTTTTCTATGTTTGTAGTTGCAATAACTTCCTCAGTTGATACTGTAGCGATTTTTTGCTTCCAGTGTATACTTCCGAAGACAATCGCCACCACACAGCTTAAGGCTACTATTACAGTTAATATTCTCATATAAATCACCTCTTCATTTAATATACTATTATTATCCAAAACTTCAATACATCTCCGGAAAATTCTACTAAAATATCTTTCTCTATATGTAATAAATATACATTACATATATTTTTCTACAATTTATGTTACGATTGTAGTTGTATTGGATTATATAAAAACCTATAATCAATGATAGTAACGATTAAAGAAAAAGGAAGAGGACTTCATGTTAAAAAAGAAATGGTTTGTTATATTAATTAGTATTTTAAGTGTTAGTGCCATTGGTGTTGGTGTTTTTGCTTTTACCGTATATAAATCATTGGAGGATACTGCCGCTTCTATGCATACACCTCTTGATCGAACTGCATCTGAAAAAAGGCCAAAAGAAGTAGATTTTAAGAAAAAAGACCCACTATCCTTTTTAATTCTTGGTGTAGATGAAAGACCTGGTGACCGTGGACGTTCTGATTCCATGATTGTTTTAACGGTGAATCCTAATGATAAATCCATGCAAATGGTTAGTATACCCCGTGATACAAGAACAGAAATTATCGGAAAAGGCTTTGATGATAAAATAAATCATGCCTATGCATTTGGCGGTCCTGAAATGTCTATCGCGACCGTAGAAAATTTCTTGGATATTCCAATTGACTATTTTGTCCAAGTAAATATGGAAAGCTTTAAAGATATCGTCGATGCAGTTGGTGGAGTAACGGTAGAAAACAACTTGGTATTTAGTCATAGTGGATTTGACTTCACAAAAGGAACATTGGATTTAGACGGAGAAAAAGCTTTAGCATATTCACGTATGCGCTATGATGATCCTCGCGGTGATTTTGGACGTCAACAACGTCAAAGAGAAATCATTCAAGGTGTAATTAATAAAGGTGCTTCCATCTCATCGGTGACAAAATTCGATGATATTCTAGAAATTTTAGGAAACAACGTAAAAACCAACTTGACTTTTGACGAAATGGTTGACATTCAAGCAAATTATAAAGAGGCAAGACACGAGCTCCAGCAGCACCAGATCTCAGGCCAAGGTCAAATGATCAGTAACGGAACTCAAGATATTTACTATCTTATTGTTACAGAAGAAGAAAGAATGAAGCTTTCTAATCAACTTAAAAAACATTTATCCATCGAAGGCGAATCGGTGGCAAAAAATCAATAGAAAACGGAAAAGACTACCCTTATTATTTAATGGGGTAGTCTTTTCAATTAAAATATACCTAAAAACTTTTTCTTTTTTATTCGTTCTGGAGGATCGATCATCAACCCTTCACCATTTACCAGATACTCAGCATTTTCCATAAAGTAATACCTCATGCTACTGCCAAAATCGTTATCTATTAAAGTGAAAGCCTTCTGCATATTAAAGTTTCTCGTTTTTAGTCCATGTGCATCAGAGGCAATGAAATGCGTTTGGTTCGATTCAATTAATTCATAGGAAAACTTCTTAATTTTCTTCCCGAACCCACCGACTAAGCTAGTAGCTGTCACTTGGGTGCAAACCCCTTTTTTCACTAGATTGTAAAGGACCTCTGGATTTTCGATTATCTCGGAATTACGTTCTGGATGCACAATGATTGGTGTGATGCCTTGAAGTTGAATATCATAAAGTAGTTGTTGAGTATATCTTGGTACATGATTGGAAGGTAGTTCCACAAATAGATATTTCCCAGTATTATTTAATGTGAGAATTTCTCCGCGGTCATAATCCTCTAAAATCTCTCCATAAATTCTCGTCTCTTGTCCAGGCAGAATGGTTAAATCAATTTGTCTGCTTTCAAGAACTGAGTTTAATTGAGTAACATATTTATATATCTCTTCTTTTGTATTATTGTATTTACCGTTTTTATGGTGGGGAGTTGCAATAATATGAGTAATACCTTCTTTTACAGCCTGATTTGCCATTTCTACACTTTCCGTTAAATGCTTTGCACCATCATCTATATTAGGAATGATATGACAATGAATATCTATCATGTTAGTACCTCCCTGCATCCTAGGTCTTTATTCCTGATTAACTACCTTTAATAGTATCATAGAAAAATAAAAAAAGGAAAGATAGTCAAGACGACTATTTTTCCCCATAGTAATAGTAATAATTTCCTTCTTTAAGCTTTTTATTGTTAAGCACTACACCAATAACATTTGCATTTGCCTTTTCTAAAAGCTCTTTTCCTTTAAGTGCATTTTCATTTTCAGTCTTGCCGCTTGATACCACTAAAATAGTCCCATCACATTTATTAGCCAAAATCTGCGCATCTGTTACTGCCAATACAGGTGGTGTATCAAACAGAACTACATCAAACTCTTCTTTTAATTCATCCAACAAATCTCTCATCATTTTTGAACCAAGTAATTCTGCCGGATTTGGAGGAATCGGGCCACTTGGAAGTATGAATAAATTAGGAATCTTGGATTTGAATACAGCTTCTTTTAATGTTAATTGCCTAGTTAATACATTGGTAAGGCCCGTTGTATTTTGTAAGCGAAAAGTATAATGAACGGTAGGTTTTCTTAAATCCGCATCAATTAAAAGTACTTGTTTACCTTGTTGGGCAAATACCGTAGCCAAGTTAGCTACAGTAGTAGATTTTCCTTCTCCAGGGCCTGTTGACGTAACCATCAGCGTACGGATTTGACGATCAATTTGAGAGAACTCAATGTTTGTTCGAATCGTACGATATTGCTCCGAAATTGGTGATTTCGGGTTAGTCATCGCAATCAAACTTCTCATTAATGATGCTTGTTTTTTCTTAGCCAACTGACTCACTCCTTACAGAACCGCGCTTTTCTCTCGTTGCAGGCATTCCACGTTGGTCGTTTTCTGTCATAACAGGAATAGCACCTAATACTGGTAAGTCCAATAGTTTCTCTATATCTTGCTCTGTCTTAATTGTGTTATCCAAATATTCTAGAAGGAACGCGATTCCTACTCCAGCCATTAAGCCAACTACAAAAGCAATAGCCATATTTAAAGCTGGTCTAGGTTTTACAGGTGAAGGGTCTTCAGCTAATTGGGCAGCTGCAAGAACACTCACGTTGTCAACATTCATAATATTCGTTAATTCACTTTGGAAAACATTAGCCAATGTATTCGCAATGTTGACCGCCATAGCTGGATCTTCATCCTGCACAGTAATGGACAATACCTGGGAGTTCTGCTCGCTTGAAACTTGGATTTGATTGTTTAATGCACCTGTAGAACGTTCTAAGTTTAATTCTTCTTGTACTAGTTCCAAAATCCTTGGACTCTTAATAATGACATTGTACGTATTAATTAATTCTATATTTGTTCTAATATCATTAACATTGTACATATTTTGCTCATTATTGCTGGATTGGTTGACTAATAGCTGGGTTGAAGTTTGATAAATTGGCGTAAGTAAGAAAAAACTCACTACCCCACTGACAGTAGTTGCAATTAACGTAATAATAACAATGAGAGAAAGACGTTTTTTCAACGTTTGAAATAACTCCCTTAAGCTGATCGTCTCTTCCATTTGAACCTCCAAAATTTAATTTAAATACATATAGTATCTAGTTTCCTTGACATACAATTGATATTATATAAGAGTTGTCACCATATATCTACATTTTCTTACAAAAAAGTAAGTAGATTTCTGTTTCTATCTTACAATTGAAATCAAAGAAGGATTCGATTGAATGCTTTTTACTCTTGATGGAATCCTTTAGCCAATTAAAAAAAGGCACCTTATTGTGCCCCCTCATCTTCCATATCCTATTTAAAAATACCGAACAGTTTTTTCCTTTTCACTCTACTTGGAACTTCTTTGATAACGGAATTTCCTTCGACCACTAATTCTGCATTCTCTAGAAGAATTTCTTTTATATCTGATCCGAAACCTTTTTCAATAGTGGAATACGCTTCTTGCAACAAAAAAGAACTGCTTTTTTTGTCATGGGCATCTGATGCAATAAAATGAGCCAAATTGGAATCTATTAATTCACTAACAAACCTCTTGACCTTTTTCCCATTATTACCAATCACACTTCCTGCATTTAGTTGCACACATGCACCCTTTTTCACCAATTGATAAAGCTTGTCTGGTGATTCCATTAGTTCTATATTCATTTCCGGATGAGCAATGATAGGGGTTAAACCTTTCATTTGGATATCATAAAGGAGTTGTTCTGTATAGTGAGGTACATGACTAGCTTCAAAGCTGAGAAAGATAAATTTGTTTGCATTGTTAATTGTCAGCATTTGTCCATTTTCATATTTACTCATAAAATCATCTGAAATTGGACACTCTTGACCGGGTAAAACAGTTAAATGAATGGACTCATTTTTTAACCTCTCATTTAGAACATTGACTTTTTCTAATATATCTTGAATAGAACCCTGTGAAATAGCAGGAGTCGCCACTATTATTTCTATACCTTGTGACACTGCTGTTCGGGCCATTTCGATACATTCGGTCATATGTTTAGCTCCATCATCCATAGACGGGAGTATGTGACAATTCAAATCTATCATACAGAACCTCCTGTTAGTACTTTTGCACCATACAACTATAGTATATGTTAACAAAATAATAATATTCTGTGAATAGCCTTTTTTTGTCGTTTTTAAAAGGAATTTGTAAGATAATTTCTTTATTACTTCACTATTGTGTCTTAAAGTTTCATTACTCAGTTTTTACTTTATATGGAACCATCTTAAGGCTTTTTCCCTAATTTTGTTTTCTAAAACATTTACTGTGAAGAAAATAAAAAAGAACACCCATAAAGGTGTCCTCTTCTCATTATAAAACCGGCTTCGCATACACGATGTATCTCTCAGGCGCCCGCCCAGTTAAGGTGAACGGATAGCAGGTTGTCAGGATCAATTCTTCTTTTTCTTTCTGCAGGGTAATGATGCTTGTATCGTCTTTGTCGACAATTTTTGTTTCATAGATTTCATACATGTAATCCCCATAAGGCAGGGAAACCACAAACTTATCCCCCAGTTCCAATTCCCCAGACGCAGGAATACGGTGTCGCGATGGCCGGAGAAGACGATCTGTCCGAGCTCCCCTGGATAGGATGCACCACGGTAGTGACCTACTCCCTTTTCCAATTCATCGGGATCCGTTCCTTCTACAATCGGCAGCTGCGCTTCAAACCTCGGAATCTGCAAGATGCCTACTACATCACCAACAGCCGGGTCCCAATCTTCGGGCTTGGTCGGCCACTCTCTGTCCTTTTCCGAACTAGGAGCTGTTTCCTTCTCCTGATCTCCGGAAGTCAGCGCCACCGCATCTTGAAGGGCAGCTTCCGTTTTACGATCTAACGTCCACTTCTCATACAATCCATACCCGATAAACGAAATCCCTCCTATAATAAACAAGAGGGCCAGAATCATCCCTTTTCTCACTATCCACTCTTCTCCTTTTCATGTCGGACCAACACCCCGAAAAGTGCATGCAACATATTTTCTATCTTCATTATATAGACATGGATTATTCATTTCCATATTAATTACATTGGATAAAACGTTTTACTGAATATGAATTTGGACATAAAAAAATCGCCTGCACCGTATAGTATGTAAATAGCCACTAGTGCAAACGATTTCATATGTACTATTTTACACAAAAATCAGAAAACTTCAATGTTTATTTATAGTATCCCATTAAAAATTCCCGACATCCTTTGCATAACCATCGGTAAGAACGCTGCTAAAAGATGTGTGGCAATCAGTGTATAGTGGTAAAATCTCTGCTTTGCCATCCGGAACACCAACGGAATGACGACCAAAAAGATTCCTGTTACGCTGATCAAGGAATAAATCAGTGTCCCTTTCTCTTCCCCATATGTAACCAGCAAATAGAAGAAACCAACAATACTGATATTATAAATTAATAATAGCAAAGACAATGCAAAGCAAACGAAATTGATAATAGCCTTTGTTTTTGGTCCGATTTTGATTTTCCCCATGAGTGCTGCCTCCTTTCTCTCTTTCTAGCAAGTTTTCTATTAATTTCGCTAAATGGGGACAAATTTCCTGTTTTTATTACAAATGAAATTATTTTTATATGACAATTTTATTAGAAGTACCATAACTGACAGGGTACTCACGAAAGGGTGGAGCGCTTTTCCCAACTGCCACCCCATATCCTATGCACTAATAAACGTCGAATATCCCTGCTTGCGCAATTGTTCTGCCAGACGGTCGGCATTTTCCTTTTGTGAAAATGCGCCAACTTGGACCTTATACAGTCCCTGTTCTAGAAAAGCAAAGGTGCTATAGCCTTTGCGATCCAATTCTTTTGCTAGGTTATCTGCATTTTCCTTTGCCTTGAATGCGCCAACTTGGACCTTATAGGAATTGGTTGATGGGAGACCTGTCGTATTCAGCTCCAGATTGAAGTGTTCCGCAATACCTTCTGCAATGGCACGGGCACATGTTTCCCGATAGCTATCCGTCCTTAATAGCTGCGCTTCTTGGTAATAGGTCATATACCCGCATTCACACAGAATAGACGCCATGTTCGTCTCTCTTAAAACATGGAAATCTGCTGATTTGATCCCTCTATCTCTTCTGCCAGTTTCCTGTATCAGCCTTTTATGAACCGAATTTGCCAGAAGATCGGAGTTTGGGGAAGCAACTGTCGGTGTATATGTCTCGATCCCATTTACCGTGTTCCAACCCCCTGCCCCATAAGCATTGGCATGTATGGAAACAAATGCATCAGCCCCCCAGCTATTTGCACGATCTGTACGCTCCTGCAAAGGGACATCCCGGTCGTCCGAATGAGTAAATAGAACTTCGGCATTTTGATACCTTGACAGCTCCTGTCTGGCAAATTCCGCTACAACACGATTAAATTCGTACTCTTTCATTCCATCTGGTGTACGTTTTCCTGGTGTGTTATATCCATGACCGGCATCTAACACAATCTTCATCCCTTCCACCTCATTCATATTGGTTTCTTTGTACTAGTATGATATGCACACACTGTCATTAATTGACTAAACAAGGCACCTGCCCCATCCACCCCTGTAACCTTTTATATTATTTTGCGTCTAACCTTACAAAGAGACGTATGGGTCATAACACGGTTTGATAGAGTAGGAAACAAGGTATATCCCAGAATGAAATAGCACAGATGGAGGAATGATGATGAAGAGAATCGCACTTTTACTCACAATGTCCCTTCTTTTGGCCGCATGCGGTACAGCCCAGGAGAACAACACGGCTACTGAGGCACCAGACGAAACGACAAACAGTTCAGATGGAAATAATGAGGAAAATAAGACAGGCAGCCCAGGAGGAGAAAGCGGCTTGAAGAAACCGGATAGAAATAAGGAAGTAAAGGGAGAAGACCCGAACAAGCAGAAACTCTCCAGCACGTTGGAACAAAAGGACAGCTCTTTCGTCTTTACAGTAGAAAATGATACTGGCAAAGACGCGGAAATAACATTTTCCTCTGGCCAGGAATATGATTATATGGTGTACGATTCAGAAGGTAAGCTAGTCAAGAAGTTATCGGAAGGAATGATGTACACGCAAGCAATCAAGGAAGAAGTCATTGCCCCCGGGGAAACGGTTTCCTATTCTGCATCCTTTGAAGAAGTAGCCTCCGGTCTGGCTAAAGGAGAATACACCATCGAGTTCGTCTTCACAGAACAAAATTTCCAAGCGTCCGCCAAAGAAGCATTTAACGTGGAATAAGAAGGGAAGTTTTCCCCAAGGTTGTAACTCCTTGTTAAAAAACCTATAATGGAATAAGAAGATTTTACCGTAAAAGTGCGTGTTCAAAAAGGAGGATAAAAAGAGCAAAGAAGTTCGAGGAAGCGAAGTCTCGAGCACCGCAGCGTATGGTTTGTATACGCGAGGAGCACAGAGACAAGCTGACGAAGAAATTCGAAGCTATTTTTACCGGACTTTTTGAACATCAACTAAAAGAAAGGTCTACATATGATAAGTAGGCCTTTTATTCGTTTTGGATGGTGACAAAAATGGAGCAGTTTGCAACTTGGTTAATCAATACATATCCGCTGTCAGAGGAAAAGAACCGTGTACTTCTAAAAGGCGCCCTGCAGCTTTTCCGGCAAGGAAACGTGATAAATGCCCTTGAAGAGGGTTCTGGCATTACAGGGAAGGTGCAGGATAATGGCCACCGCCATGTACTGCTGGATATGGACATCCATGAATTGAGCAGGTGTTCATGTGGATCTGTTTCACTTTGCATCCATCAGCTCGCAACCTTTCTAGCTTTTTGGTCACAGACAAGAACCATCGCATCGCTCATTGAAAAATGGAAGGAAGCTACCCCTCATACCGCATCCGAACCGCTCCCCCTTTTCCAAAAGAAGAAAGTGGATAGCTATTCAGATACATCTCTTACAAGCTGGCTGGACTTTGTGGAGCATCAGCATGATCAATATAAGCGTTCCATCCCTTCAACCAGAACGTATTTGACCGGTCTGACACATGCATTCTTTCCAAAGCTCCGTTTATTGGCACCCAAAAAGGCTGAAATTCGCCCGCTCTTCCTCCTGCACGCCTCTCTCTTTTGCATGCAAGAGGTGATGAAAAACTATGATTCTTCTCAGCCTTATCAATATATAGTTGATATCCTGCACCGTTTCGTGGATGAAGTCGAGGAGGAAGCGAAAGGATTATTTCATAGTGCGATTGCATTCCAGCTCGACTCCTTGTTGAAGGAAAGCAGGGAGTTGATCCGACACATGCTCCTGCAGCAGGAAGAGCCTTTTATTCGTGAGGTTTTCTATTGCTTTCAGTTCATGTGGAATGACGTGTTTCAACGCAGAAACTGGATGTCATCCGAATTGAAAGAGCTGGAAGACGACCTGACCCTGCAAGCCGAATTAGCAAAAACACATCTCCTTTTCCTTCAAAAAAAGGACGATGAAGCACTGCATATAGTAAAGAAGCATTCCAATCGGTACGCTCCTTATGTGTTCAATTGGCTTCAGGCACTAGCGAGCTCTAAGGCAAAGGACCGATTGGATATTTGGCTGCAAACCGCATTGCCTATCGTTACCAGCTATATCCATGATGAGCCGACCTATGACCGCAAACGACAGCTCACAAAGCACCTTTTGAAACTTTTGACGGACTACGCACTGGAAACAAAGCATGATGCCATGTACATCGAGGCGATGAAGAGCTTGATGCCCTATAGCTATGGCGAATACGAGTGGTACCTTTTCGAAACGAAAAAATTTCGGAAGTGGGTGGAGCTCCAGCTTTGGATGGGGTTTGAACTAAGCGGTCTCGAGGCATATAAGATCAAGACAATCAAAAAAGCCGATCCGTACGCCCTCTTTCCCCTCTATCATATTGCCATTCAGCAGGCGATCGGCCAGCGGAACAAGAGCTCCTACAAGGAAGCAACAAGTTTATTAAAGGCTCTGCACTCTTTATATAAAAAGGAAAAACTCGAAGATGTCTGGGTGGAGTATATTTCTCAGATAAAAGAAGGAACCAAACGACTCCGCTCCTTCCAAGAAGAACTGAAAAAAGGAAGATTCACATATGATTAATGGATCATTATCCGCCAACTCGATATACGATGAAAAAACGAACAGGTTTTTCCTATATGTGCAGCTGAAATCATCTGTACTGCCGCCTTCGCGTTTCATCCCGCTGTTATTCACCTGGCATGAAGGCTCTTTTTTTGGTTCCTTTTTCCAGGAGTCCGCTTTTCAGGGGAAAACGGGTATCTTCATTTCTCCAGCGGATGCATTGGAGCTTTTTGCAAACAATACGGAGAATTCTTTTCTGCAGCTTGAATGGTGTGACCAATCGGAGCTGTATCGTCTATTGGCACCAACCGTTTCATCCATTTTCAATCAGAAAGCATTTCAGCCTGATTTTTCCGAGTGGCAGAACGACAGGCTTTCCTTTTCTTTGACGGATGAAGGAAACAAACTGGTCCAGGAAAATCCGCTTCTCCCCTCCTATAGGGAAAAAATAGAAGAGTGGATTGGATCAATCATGAAGGACTGGATAAAAAATGAGAAGACCGAGACATTGCGCTCCTATTGGGCGGAGTACTCTAATTCAGCCTCTCTTCTTTCCTATGACAGCCACACCAATTATCTGGATGAAGAGGATTGGCTTAAGGATATTGGATGGTTGAAGGACACCACGCCATTCTCAGTCGGCTTGCGATTATTGGAACCGGAGGAAGCCTATGCGGACTGGAGACTGGAGACCCTCCTAAAAGATAAAAAGACGGAGGAATTATACGTCTGGGAGCAGGATAAACTTCCCGCCTCTTATAAAAAGTTCAAAAAAGAAGTCGAGCGCAGCTTTAAGAAGTGGCAGCGTGTCACTCCTTCCCTATTTTCCAATGGTCAGATCCGAGAGGCCTTAACCGAAGAGGATGCATGGCGATTCCTGGTGGACGGCAGTGAAAGACTGCTCGAAATCGGCAGCTTTATCCTGCTTCCATCATGGTGGCAGGCTGTAAAAGATTCCCGACTGAAAATCAAAGCTCGGGTAAACAGCTCCAAAAAAGGATCTTCCCATTCCACCTCCTTTGTCGGCCTGCAATCACTTGTCAATTTCGAGTGGCGTTTCTCCACCAGGAACACGGAGCTGACAGAAGAGGAGTTCCTGGCATTGGTGGAGCAGAACCGTCGCATTGTTCAAATCAAAGGGGAATGGGTCGTTTTAGATCCTCAATTTATTGAAGAAATAAAACTTATGATGAAGCAGGCGGAAGAAACCGGGATCCGTATCGAGGATCTTCTGAAAAGCCACGCCTCCAACCACTTTGACGAGCATCAGGAGGGAACGGGAAGCTACTCCATGAGTGAAATCACCTATGAGATGACTGGTCCGCTTCAGAACCTGGTCGAGCAGCTCTATCAAGGAAAAGCGCTTCCTGATTTTGAAGCTCCATCAACCTTCAAAGGGGAACTGCGCCCATACCAGGAGCAAGGCGCCGCCTGGCTACTGTTTTTGAGAAAGCATGGATTTGGAGCATGCCTGGCAGATGATATGGGACTCGGAAAAACGATTCAGCTTATCGCCTACTTCCTTGCGTGCAAGGAGCTCGAGGATAATCAAGAGCGTGAACCGGTTCTGATCATCTGTCCGACCTCTGTTCTAGGGAACTGGCAGAAGGAGTTGGAAAAGTTCGCTCCAAGCCTGAACGTCATGCTGTACTACGGAACAAACCGAAATAAGGGCGACAGCTTTTTGGATTCGATAAAAGGAGCAGACGTCGTACTGACTTCCTATGCAATATCTCATTTGGATGAAGAAGAACTATCCAATGTTCGTTGGAGCACCGTTTGCCTCGACGAAGCGCAGAACATCAAGAATGCCGATACGAAGCAATCTCAGGCAGTTCGGAATCTGCAAGGTCTTCACCATATCGCCCTGACAGGTACGCCAATGGAAAACCGCTTGTCCGAGCTATGGGCGATCTTTGATTTTATTAATCCTGGATACCTCGGATCATTAGGAGCCTTTCATAAGCAATTTGTTCTTCCTATTGAAAAAGATCAGGATAAACGCAAAATCCAGCAGCTGCAGATGCTCATCCAGCCTTTCCTGCTCCGTCGAACCAAGCAGGATGAGCAGGTGGCACTCAACCTGCCGGAGAAGCAGGAGCAGAAGGAATACTGCCCGTTGACCATCGAACAGGCATCCATCTACGAACAGCTTGTGAAAGAAACGTTGGAAAAAGTGGAGTCCTTGGGTGGCATCCAGCGCAGAGGTCTCGTGCTGAAGATGCTAGGTCAGCTGAAGCAGGTTTGCGACCACCCTTCCCTTTATTTAAAAGAGGAAGAGCCGACCAACCTGATGATGCGCTCCACGAAAATGGAGAAGCTGGTGGAGCTCGTGGAACAGATTCGTCTGCGCAACGAAAGCTGCCTTATTTTTACCCAGTACATCGCAATGGGGAATATGATTATTGAAGCCATTGAGAAAGCACTTGGTGAAAGAGGTAGATTTTTAAATGGCAGTGTCGTGAAGAAGGACCGTGATAATCTCATCACCTCCTTCCAGAACGGGGAGTTCCATGTGCTGGTTCTCTCCTTGAAGGCAGGCGGAACAGGACTGAACCTCACAGCCGCCAATCACGTCATCCACTATGACCGCTGGTGGAACCCGGCAGTGGAAAACCAGGCAACAGACCGTGCGTACCGGATCGGTCAGAACCGCTTCGTCCATGTCCATAAGTTCATTGCAACCGGGACACTGGAAGAAAAGATAGATGCCATGATCGAATCCAAACAGGCACTGAACAACCAGATCATTACGAGCGAAGGCTGGATTACCGAGCTTAGCAACGAAGATCTGAAGGAACTTCTGACATTACGTTAAAGCTCTTTTCTAAGAGTTTGTTGCTTTTGGCCGTAAAAAAGAGCACGAATATGAGTAATATTACGGGCTTTAATTGTATTCGAAAAAGCAACAATTTATGCGAAAACAGCCAATGTTAAAAAAACGCGAGTCATTCACATCGAATGACTCGCGCTTTTTCTTATGGATGAGGCTTTGGAAGTGATGTAGCCCGCTGTTATCCCGACCAGCCCTCCGGTACAATCAAGCCACACATCTATCCAGCGGCCGCTCCTGTCAGGATGAAGGTACTGAAGATACTCGTCCAGCATGGAAATGAAAAGCACCATGCAGCAGCTCAACAGGAACACCCGCCTTCTCCGATTATGTAAGAAACTGCGGAAGTAACGGACAATGACGAACCCTAGCATAAAATAAAAGAACAGGTGGGCAGCCTTTCGGAATAGAAATTCCACAAGAGCATAACCTCCACTCGTTTCCACACTGATTACACTCCCATCAAAGTTCAGCTGAAATCCCTTCAGCCACACCAAAAGGCTTTCCTCCGGCACCAGCAATCTCAGATATGGCCTGATATCCTGGGACGCATAGGACATGGAGGAAAGGTGAAATAGAAGCACCGTCCATCCGATTGCAAGGAAGAGATAATAGTATTTTCTTCTTTTTAAAAACATAGGATCACCACTATTCGATTCAATAGTAACGGTGTGTCCTATTTTTCATCTATCTATACGCTACTGATGCATACTTCTCACCCTCGGAAGGGAAAGAAAACTGCTTTTTCCTTTGTGCTTGATGGAAATTCTCTTTAGAAGGCTGATAATAAGTGGTTCGTCAAGTTCCTGAGGATCGTCAAACCGGATGAAAGCTCTGCGGTGTTCTTGCCAGACATAGGAGGAAATTTCTATGGAGCTTGTTTCAAGATATACTTTTATGGATATGATCTGCATATCTTCCGTTGAACGGAATTGTATTTCTACTGCTTGATGGTTATTTGTGACAATACTTCTGACATCGCAATCATCACATTCATGACTCTCCCTATCACAGAGCTGCAAGGCATCATAGAAAGAAAAACCATGACTTGCGTAAGAATAGGTAGGCTCCTTAATATAAATAAAATAATTCTCCTGATTATGAATCGGATTCTTTACCCTTTGAAGAAATGCAATACTGTATAAATGGAACTCTACCATTTTCTCACTCCCCTATTCCTACATAATTGGTTCACTTCTATTATTTCGTTTTTTTCCAAATATGGAAACCTTTTTATAACTTTATCAATTACAAAAAACCGATGACGAAGTACTTGAGGTAGTCGATTATTTAAAAAAGAATCCAAAATTCAAGAAATCTCTACATATGTATACAAAACTGAATGTCAAATACAAAAAAACCATAGAAAAGAACTTTCGAACTCTCGTTGAAGACCTTTCCTGAAAAGAGCCAACCCGAAACAGGTTGGCACAAATATTGGAGAGCAGGGAGGACATTTTCTCTGTGAAGATTCTAAGAGGGCTTATCCAGGTTAATAAGCAAAAGAAAAAGGCAGCTTGTTTCGAAAAGTTGCCTTTTATTAGAAAGGCTAAAGCATCATGGGAGGGGTTCCCTATTGCTTAATGGTTAACAATTCAACATTAGCGAAAGAGATGGTTAAAATGGCAGCTCCACTTTTTCCAATTCTTTTTGCACTGTTTTTTCCACCTTTACTGCAGGCGGCTTCCGTTCCAAAAATCGCACATTATCTGCGACCACATCCGTTACAAACACCGTCGTACCGTTCTGACCTTCGTATTTCCTCGTCTGGATCCTTCCGGTAATTCCGATTAAAGCACCTTTTCTGCAATAGTTGGCTGTTGTCTCTGCCAGCTTTCTCCACACGGTGCAGGATACAAAATCCGCCTCCACCACACCATCCTGGTTTTTGAAATTTCGGTTTACCGCGAGATGAAAGCTTGCCAATGCCGTTCCATCACTCGTATACCTCAGTTCTGGATCCTTCGTCAATCGCCCAACGAGAATAACTTGATTAATCACGTTCCTTCCCTCCTTTTTCGTATTCTTGTCTCTTGCTCCGTAATCATAACTGCAAGAGGGGATACTGGTAAAATGGAGGTTATTAATTTTTTCATAAGGTTTTGAGTCGAAAATGGTCGTTTCCCGTAATCAAAATCACATTTCGTATAGCACTCTCTTCTTAATAGATGAAATTTCATCATGGGAGAGATTTTTTAGAGAGACACTTTTCGGTGTGGAATTTAAAAACTTTAAAACCGTGAGTGGATTGCAGCGGAAGGCAATTGACTCCTGCGGGAGACAGCGCTTAGATGGAGACCCCACAGGCGCAGCCGAGGAGGCTCTCAAGCCCCGCGGAAAGCAATTGCCTGCAGCGGAAATCCACGGGCAAAATTTTCACAACAAATCAAATTAATGGGAACGTATCTTTCCGAACCAATATGATATAATAAAACCAAATTGGTACAGGCACGACAATAACACCCGCTGGAGGGAAAGTATGAAAACGTTCAAACTTGTTGCATTGTCCATCGTACACGGGGAAAACGTTGAAAAGTTAGACTTACAAGACGGATTGATCATCAATAGAGAATACGGCAAGGAAAACTGGCTCATTGAAGCCCTTCTTCCAAAGGAAAATCCGGAAAAATATCAATCCATATTAGAAAATAAACAAACTGTTCATGTCCAAGCTACCATCTCCAAACCAACCAATGATCCCGCTTCATTCGAAGCTGTTATCAGGAACGTGGCTGTGATGGACGAGCGTATGAGCATCCTCTTTGAAGGAGAACTGTTCCGCCGCAACAATAACTATCCGGAAAAGCTCTTGGAATCATTGGTGGAGAGCGGCTTTAACGGGGATGAACTATTGCAGGCTTTCAAGGAGAAAATCAATGAGAAGCCTGTATTGCAGAAGTCAAAATAATAAGCCGACCTTTGGTGGTTGGCTTTTTTATTTTGTGGCGGTGAGATTACTTTGTTTGGCATGACGCGCGATATTTGTCGTTTATTGACTTTTTGCACGCAAATGATGCGTTTTTTTGCGCAAATCAGGATTTTTCATCGTAAACCACGATTTTTGTGCGCAAATTTAATTTTTTGTGCAGAAACCATGAGTTTTTGTGCATAACGCAAATTAACCTTCACTTGCTAGCATTCGCTCCGATAAAGGATGTAACTCACACAGTATTTTATTATAGTAATTTTTAAACGAACGTTTGATTAAATGCTAGGATAATGGAGCAATAACAATACTTTCATATACACAAAGTGAATTTACCCCTTTTAATTACTATAGAAAGATAATATGACTTCTCCATACTTTAGCTAGTAAATCCGCACTGCCTCCAAAACATATCGCTCTGGGGCACTTCCGATAAACCGAAACGGATAACACGTCGTCACAGTAAGGGTTTCCTTTGGTTTTGGCACAAGGACCGTCGTATCATCCGCCTTCACAATGCGAATCCGCTTAATTTTATAATGATAGCTCTGCCCGCCATTCTCCACGTGAAGCGAATCCCCCAACTCTAACTCCCCCAACCGGCGGAATACTGTATCTCGATGGCCTGAAAGCACGATATTACCATCTTCCCCTGGCAACATGCTATTTGCAACATGGCCGATTCCCTTTTTCAACTCAGCCTCAGAGGCTCCGTGATAGATTGGAATACTCGCCTCCAGTTCAGGAATGGCGAGGTTACCGATCAAATCTCCGACCTCCATCTGCCCCCAGGGATTCTTTACATCCTCCTTATCCTGTAGATCACCTTCATCCCATTCCTCCACAGCCGAATACCCTTGCCAATAGGAAAGACCGCTTCCCACGAACAAAGCGGCCCCAATAATAAATATCACGATAGATGCTATTCGAAGCTTGACCATGGACTACCCTCTTCCAACTGCCAAGGACCGGCGATATAGGATTCCTGCAGCGGCTACAAGCAAGAATCCCAGAGCCATACCCAAA